>CAWGZV010000001.1:0-510693 GCA_963827155.1 uncultured Chloroflexia bacterium
TGGACAATATTTCTCTGTAGGCAAGGTCAGACCTTACATATTAGGAGATCTAGTTGAATTATCTATTTCGGCCTTATCTAAATGAACCAGATTGTTGAGTTTTCTTTCCTTTTTCATGTTGTGTGAAACCGTAAGCTACAGTTGTTGATAGACATGGAAATCGATGAGATTTTAGATTGTATGGAAATCACCTATCCTCAATATGGTGGCAATTTTGGTCTTCTATCCCATACTTCGGGATAAAATTTGCGCATAAAAGGATGCCAATTCTAGCCCTTCGGCCTCCTTTGTACGATGGGGTAAAGGATTTGCATTCTTAAGAACTCCGTGAAGAATACTTCTGCTATTGTTATCGAGAACGCTGACTGGTTGTTGTCGACAACATGTTGTTGGTCGGTCTGCCAGCAACGAAATGTCTTTGCTGATGCGCTCCAGCCTGTGTTTCTTGCCACGGAATATGACCAAAAAGGCGTTCGAATCTTACCTACATCTACCGGTAGTCCGTTGTTGTGCTCAATCAGTCTATGATCTTATGTGCTTTTTCAACACGTACCGGAAGCACCGATATTTGAAGGATAGTGGATTGATTAGGTAAAACACTCAAAAGGGGGGGATTTTTGCCTGGTGAATTTTGCCAAACTCGCCTGCCAATTTGAGGACAGACGCCTTGGGTGAAATCGATGGACACGGACTTTCGGAATTGCTATAATATTAATAATATTCCGCTGTGCAAAGATACTGCGCTAAACCCGCTTCCCCGAATTATCGATCGGAATTCCCCAAAAAAGTTGTCCTCGCCTGAGTTTATCCCTGTTATAGCAGCTTGCTGATAGAAAACGAGGCGATACATGAAGGGCTTGCAATGCGAAGCGTGTTCTTTCAAAATCCCTCCTAAGCCTCATTTCTGCCAGCAATGCGGTAATTCCCTTCCCAACACAGGCCAGACAGATCTTATGCTTGTCGCTTCCGGAGTAGCGCCTGGAGTTGCCCTGATTCCACTCAACCTTTGATCACTGGGGATAATCTTGCAGGCGAGCGCAAGCCCGTCGCAATCCTCTTTACCGACATCGTCGGCTCGACCTCTATTGCCGAGAAACTTGACCCGGAAGAATGGAAAGAGATCGTCTCCGGTGCCCACCGCATCGTCGGCGAAGCCGTTCGGCGCTATGAAGGCACGGTGGCGCAGCCGCTCGGCGACGGGGTGCTGGCTTTCTTCGGCGCGCCAGTTACCGATGAAGACGATCCCAACGTGCTGTGCGGGCTGCTGTGGATATCCAGCACGCTCTCAGGACCACCGCCGCCACAGTGGCAGGCACGGTCGACGACTTCCAAATGCGCATCGGGATTTACACCGGCACGGTGGTGGTGGGTCTATTGGGGGATGGGTAGCACGTGGAATACCTGGCTGTGGGAGATGCTGTGAACATGGCTGCCCGACTGCAAAGCGCTGCACCCCCGGAGGGAGTGCTGGTCTCGCAGGCGGTCGCCAGGCGGGTGAGCCCGATTTGCGAGCGGAATAGGTTAGCGAAATCAGCCTGAAGGGAACAGGTACCAGTACGGGCATACCAGGTGGTTGGTCTGAAACAGGAGCCGGAAGAAGAGAGAGGAATTGCCGGACTGTATGCGGCCCTGGTTGGACGGCAGTCTGACTGGCGTTCTAAAGTCCGCTTTAGCAGAATTGGAAGCGGGACGGGCGGGATCACTTTCATCCTGGGTGAGGTCGTAATTGCAAAGCCGCCTGCTGGAAGAAGTCCACTGCACCGCATCCACGCAAATCCGCTGGCTGGAAGGGCGCAGCCTCTCATATGGCGCGGCGCTTTCCTACTGGCCGGTTATTCAGTGTGTTCTTTCAGGACCTGATGTTTTTCTGACGGTGACCCAGAGCCGCGCATCCGGGTTGCTTTGAACGGTCGGATGGAAGCCCTCTTTGGCGAACGCCGTGCTGAGCTCGTTCGATCTCTACCATCTGATTGGGCTGCGGCAGGGGCCGGAGACGGCTGCCAGGCTCGCCAGTCTCGGCCCTGAGAGACTGAAGCGCCAGCTCCGGTGGCGGTTGTGGCATATTTCACGGCTCTGGCTGAATGCCAGCCGCTGGTGCTGGCATTCGAGGACCTGCACTGGGCTGATGCTTCTTCCCTTGACGTGCTTGAACGGCTCTTCCCGCTGACTAACCGGCTGCCGCTTCTGATCGTGTGCCTGGCAAGACCCGAGCGTGGGCACGGTCCTGGCGGCTCAAGCTGGACGCCGCTGTGGACTTCCCGGACTGCTTCAATGAGATCTATCTTGAGCAGCTTTCGATAGGTGAATTTGAAGTTCTGGTCAACGAACTGTTGGAGTCGGGTGGGTTATCACAGGAAATCTGCTGCCGGTCCTGGATCGGGCAGAGGGCAACCCGTTCTTCATCGAGGAAGACTTGAGGACATCATCTCATCTGGGTACGCTTGTACGAAGTAAGGCGGGTTGGCAGATTTCGGAGAATATCGAAGAGATTTGCATCCCCGATACGCTCCAGGGTGTTCTGTTGGCTCGCATCGACCTCCTATCGGAGGATGTGCGCCAGACCCTCCAAGGCTGGCCTCGGTAATTGGGCGCAGCTTCCTTTATCGAATCCTGCAGGCAGTTTCTAAGGCAGAGGCCCAGCTGGACTGGCATCTGGCTCAGCTTCAACGCTCCGACCTAGTGCGCGAAAAAAACCCGTCGCCCGGAGTGAAATACATCTTCAAGCATTCGCTCACCCAGGAAACGGCCTACAATTCCTTGTTGATCGAGAAGCGCAAGGAGTTCCATCGCCGGGTGGCTGGAACCCTCGAACACATGTTTTCTGATCGCCAGCAGGAATTCTTCGGCTCTTCTATCCCACCACTATGATCTCGCTGGAGAGCATAAGAAGGCGGTCGAATTCCTGCTTCTGGGCGGGGTTCAAGCCCGCCTGGAATTTGCATTTAAATAGGTCAGGAGTATTACCTGCGCATGGTGGATTTGCTGTGCGAACTGGGTGATAGGGAGCGTGCGGCAAATACCGGGTTAAAGTTGGGGCTGGTTTATCAATCTGAGTTCGAGTTTGAGGTCACACAGCTTACTGACAAAGCCTTCGAGTTGCAGCGCCAGCTCCAATCGGGCGAGATAAAACCCTCAGAATTCGCCTACAGGCGCCCCTTTGCACATCCTGCGGGTCGGCGAGGTAGAGAAGGGGGAACGATTGACCGGTTTTGCATAAATTTGCAAGAGGATGAAATCATCTCCTGCCTTTTCGCTGGGTTGGTGGAGTATGTTCCGGAAACCAATATAATCCCTTATGTCGCCCGCTCGTGGAAGGCGTTGTGATGGCGGCCTGCGCTACTTGTTTCATCTGAGAGATGATGCGCGTTGGACGGATGGGACGCCTGTCACCGCCGCGGATTTTGAATGGGCTTGGGAAGCGCAATCTGGCCCCTGGCATCCCAGAATATCCGGCGAATACGCTTGATGACGTGAAAGGGGCGCGGCGCGATCGGTTGGGAATAAATCCCGATCCGGAGAGCGTCGGGGCGCGGCCCTGGGTCCGCTTACCCTCGAAGTCTGTTCTGATCCTGGTTTACTAGCTTTGTGTATAAAATGGCTCTTTTGGTTGCTTTTCCCTTGCCCAGACATCTAATTGAGCGTGTTGGGGAAGGTTGGTGGAAGCCGCCACACGGGGTTTATAACGGCGCTTTCCGGCTGGTTGAATTCTCAGCTAGTAGTCTTAGTGTTGAGCGCAACCCGGACTACTTTGGCGCTTTCCATGGCAACCTGGATAGGATTGAATGGAAGTATTTCAAGTTGGGAGACCCGGAAATGTTACACCAGTTCTTGGAAAATGAAATCGATTTATGTGCTTTTGTTGCTGCAAATGAGTTTACCGCTCCAATCCCTAAGAATTTGCTGTATATTTCCACCGGTGATTTACTAGAGCCATCGTTTAAAATCTGATGTTACCCCCATTGGATGATCTGAGAGTGCGCCGTGCGCTTGCACATGGCCTTGATATCAATCGATACCAGGACTTTTTTAGCCCAGGTGCTAAGCAAAGCAGCGGGGGGTTGGTTCCGCCCGGGATGGCAGGCTATTCCCCCGAGCTTGGCCTGGCATTCGACCTGCCGCTCGCCCGCCGGCTGCTGGCAGAGGGCGGGTATCCAGATGGCGCGGGCTTTCCTGTATTGAAATGTGTCATGCATAAAAAGGTCGTCGAGCTGGTTTAAGGAATGCCTTGGGATCGAGTGCGAATTTAGAATCCTGGGATGGGATACGAAAGGGATGGTCAGTTCCGGGGATCCATATGAAGAGTGCTTGCCTGGGCGGCGGATTACCCTGACCCTGACACCTTTTTACGCCAGTCTAGCATGCTGTTCTTTCTCAGAGAAGTAGGCTGGAAGCACTGGCAATCGTTTTGACTCGATCATAGCAGAAGCTTCCCAGTCTCAAAACCCGCTGCGCCGGATGGGAAGCGGTACCGGGAGGCGGATCCCATCCTGGTGAATGAGGAAGCACTCGTAATCCCGCTCTTTCGTGGAACGAGACCGACTGTGGATTTGATCCATCCCTGGGTGAGGGGCGACCGAACGCGATGCTATGGGAGCGATCCATATCAAGTACGTTTGCCTAGAGCGCGAAGAATGAATTTAAACGATGTCTTATGACCTTTCAAATAACAGAAGAGACTAATATTACCTTATGATTGGCTTCCCCATAAAAAATAACGTATGCACACGGATTACCCCCTCATCTAACAAGTCGATAAATTTATTTGCACATTCGCAAAAAACGCAAAATGAGGTCTCCGCTCGTCGACGAGATTGCTCGTCGACGAAAAGGCACCCAAAAGTCTCCTAGGGGATGCTAGGGGACCTTTCTATAAGTTTATTGAAGTCCATCAAGGAAATGGCTTTACGCTTTGTCCCAATCATTTTATTCTGGGAAATGATGGCCATAACATAAAACTAATTCATATCCAACCAACCAAAATATTATGACGGGGTACCGAAGTTGCCGGGGATGCCACACTTTTTTCTGCAAGAATAATGGCTTGTGTAAACTGCCATCAGGATCTGCACCGAGGAGAGCTTGAGGAAAAACGATATGTCTTCTAAAGAGATTTTTGAGGATAAAAACCTATATGTCGTTGTTATGACCCTCGGCATCGCCACCTGTAACTAAATCGCATAGGGATAAACAGAACCATCTCACGATGCAGCTATACCGGTAAAACAATATCCAGAATAGGCAATGAATGATAGGACCTGTCATTAAGAGTGTTGCGGAGGGATTTCATTGTTCATAGGGCACTTGAAATGCAGCGGAGAGTTAGCGGTAACGAAGCTATCCATCGGTGGGAACAATGACAGCGAGGATATCTTGAAGGACTTATTGCTTTGACGGGGGTGTCATCCCTTGTCTCACACACATTCATTTTAGAATGTCGAAAAGGGGCGTGACATACCTTGCGAAGATTTAATCAAAGAGTGGTATTTCAATCAAGTTATCAGTATCTTCCGCCAGTCCAATTAGGGATATATTCTGACTGTCGCACAACTGAATTTTGACAGTAACCTGACAGTAACCGCTGTGAAACGCAGATGATTTGGAGCTTATGTGTGAGGAATTACCCATATATGTGGCGGTGTAGCTAATATAAACCCCCATATATAAGGTATATAAGATCGGGGAGCTATCTTCGGATCAGACGGTTGTGAGTTCGAATCTCGCCGGGGGCGCCTAGTTGTGGGTACCTGGTTACGGGCTCCCCTCTCATTCCAATGAAAATGATCCTGCTTTTTACAGCAGGATTTTTCGTCTTAGGGGTGCATTGAAGGAGCATTCGTTTCGCGAAAAAAGACTCCCCTGCAAGAACTAAGGTTTGAAAGCCCTATAGCAGTCAAAATGCACGTAATGATACAGAATGGTACCTTTCGCAAAATTGATACCAGGAAACTGAGGGTAGACTTTAGCAGCTCAAAGCCAGATAGCGCTGCATTTGTCGCACATTATTGAGAGCGGCCGATCCGATCATCAGATAAAACATTCGAAACCTGCCTCGCACAGGCAACTTGCCCTTCGGGAAGGGCAGTTTGACCGCTCTAACCGTCGCTTCAACGGCCGCCCGAGGGTTGTGTTTCGTTTTTTGGAAGAACTTGCTCCGCTCTCGTCGCAAGGAAAGCCTCATTTTTGAAGGCAGGAAATACAAACCATAAAACTGCTTCCTCTTTCGAAAGCGGGTTGGGCATTTTCCAGCCTGATGGAAGGAGCAGGTCTCGCAAATGGAGACGGAAAACCGGGCAACATAGCCTTTCTTCTGGCTACCGACTTCAACCGGTGCCATTTGTCCATTTGGGCAGGTCATTTGAGTGGGTTGACCGCGCTCATCTTGATGAATGGAAAAATGATAAAAACTCAGCTTGTCCTGACCTAGTTTCTTCCCGCGGATCCCGGTTTGAAACAAAGCAATCCCTTTATCCGTCAGGGATTGATCTAACTCTGCTCCACCATAGCCACCATCGGTATAGAGGGTATCCAAATCCGTCCGCTCGGCTAAATTCGGTAAGGCTTGCAACAGGAGTTTTCCATCATCGGTGCTGTTAGGCGCCACCTGGATCTTAGTGATCAGCTGAAAGGGGTTGTCTGGATCGCAGGTTTCGGCTAGATTAGCCACATAGCCTTGCTTCAACCCGCTGCCGACATCTCGGATGGTGGCTTCCCAATCGTCCGGGGATTGTAGACTGCAAGCCCCCAACTCTTTCTGGGCTTTGGGGACCACTCCGGCTTTTTCCAAGCGGTAGTGTTCACCAAATACCCGTTCGAGGACCTGATATTCTTTACACTGGGCATAATTCGGTTTCAATTCCACCAGCAATTGATGCATGATCAATCCGACCCGTCGAATGTGCTCGGGAAACTCAGATTGCTTCATCTGATAGACATACCAGCCAGGGTGGCCTCGCATAAAGGGTTGCAACCGTTCGGCATAATGGGCCTGGTCAGCTTCGTTTAGCATCCTTGACACTCGTTGGAGCACTTCCACTAGCAATTGCAGACGACCATGCTGGCGGATATTACTGGCAATTTGGGTGCTGTCCACGCGCTGCTTACCAGTTTTCAACTGAAATTTGGCCAGCTGTTCATCGGTTATCTGCTCGAAGGCCCGCTCCAGCAGGTTGATCCCTTCCTTCTGCATATACTGGCCCAATCGCTGGCGAAAGTAATATAACGTCCGTAAATCAAACTCGCCTACCCCCAACTCGTGGTATCCCAGGGCGTAACGCACCTGCACATTGTAAAGAAATTCATCATACAGCTCCTCATCACTCCAGCCAAACCCGGATTTCAGGAATTCCAGTCCCACCAGCACATTGACCGGAATATTGGGTCGAGAAGGCAGATCCGAATACAGGCATGCGAAAGCACTCTCGTCGAGGCGGGAGAATACTTCTCGATAAAAAACGCCTGCCCAGGAGCGCTCCAGGCGTAATAACTGACTTTCTGGTAAATGGGAAACTTCACTGATTAGAGGTGGTTGTAAATGACGTTTGTTCTTCTTGAACATCGCTCAGACCTTTTTTCCTGGATTGGCCTGATTATATTAAGGAATTGAAAAACTGAGGAGGGTAATCCAACTATTTCCCTCTGCTCGTTTTTTCAGGGGAGCCAAAAAAAACGAAGAGGAACGAATGTAGTGTGGATCGCTGGATGACTGGTTCTTATATTCGTATGCGACTGATCGAGATGGTTGTTAAGGTGCTTGTAATATAATAGCACAAATGTGCTATATTGGCAAGTTAAATTGAGACATCATCTCCTCAGATCCGGGATATTCGAGGGAGCTGCATTTCACTTGAAGGAATGCATGCTCAGGAACCCGCGTTCATGGAAAATCAATCCATGAGCCAATCATTCCGATGAGAATCCCCTACATCTATTGATACCGATTATGTTAATATTCAAGTATGCGGTCTGATGGCCCTACAATTCCTACCTGGTCCGGACGCCAAGTCATCGAGGCGACGTTAATTGTCGTACTTGGGTTGTTTGCTTTCTATCTGGCGTACCGGTTCGCCGATATTTTTATCCTCCTGTTTAGCGGGATTGTGTTCAGCACTGCCCTGCATCCGGGAATGGAGTGGTTACGCCAGCGCGGATTATCGCGGCCTGCCGGCATTACTCTGATCTACACTTTAGTTTTCGTGCTGCTGATAGGGCTTGGTGTGCTGGTGCTGCCGTTGCTGGCAGACCAGGTGGTGGCGATCTCGGCGGAGATGCCAGGGTATTACCAGGATATGCGCACCGACCTCTACGGATCGGGTAACTTGATCCTCCAACAGATCGCAGCCCGTCTTCCTACAGGTGGAGTGCTTGCCTCACAGAACCAGAACCTGGACCCGGAGAAGACGATCGACCAAGTAGGCCGCTCAATTGAATTCGCCGGTGGTGTACTGCATGGTGCACTTCAACTGGGGGCGTTCTTTATCCTGGCTTTCTACTGGACGCTGGAGAGGGAACGATTGGTCCGCACTTTGTTAATGTGGCTTCCGGTGCGCCAAAGGCGGACGGCAAGGGCACTGATTGACGAGATCCAAGAGCGGCTCAGCGGTTTTTTGATCGGACAAACCATATTGTGTCTGATCATCGGGGCGGTTTCGCTGGCAGTTTATACCGCAATCGGACTGCCTTATTCCCTGGTGTTGGCGATCATAGCTGGTCTGATGGAAGCCATCCCGATAGTTGGGCCTGCGCTAGGCGCGCTCCCGGCGCTGTTAGTGGCGTTCTCGATCGACCCGGCGAAAGCTGGTTGGGTGGCGATTTCAGCGGTCGCGATTCAGGCGTTGGAGAATTACCTGCTGGTTCCCAGGGTTATGCGACGATCAGTGGGAGTCAATCCGATCGTGGTGATGCTCTCGTTAACTGCGTTCGGCTCGCTATTTGGATTGATCGGAGCGCTGATGGCAATTCCGCTTGCGGCGGTGCTTCAAATCCTTATCAACCACAACCTGACCGAAACGGAAAAAAGCAACGGGTATGAGGCTATCGGGCGCAGCAGATTTAGTGTAATCCGGCTAGAAGCCCGCGGGCTCGCGGTCGATGTGCGCAAACAACTGCGGCAGAAGAATACCATGCAAAAAGGCGGGGTAGTCGAGCTGGCGGAAGCCATAGAATCACTGGCATTAGATCTGGATTCCCAACTGAGCTTGATTGAGAGCCAGGAGAACCGCGAATGAAACGCCTGTCATTCTACACGCTCACCGTGCTGGCTACCCTGGGCTTGCTCGGAATCCTGTGGCAATTCAGGCTCGAGATATTGATGTTCCTGCTTTCACTTGCCGTGGCGGCTGCGTTCAGACAGCCAGTGGAGTACCTGATTGCCAGAGGCTGGCGGCGCGGATTCGCGATTGCCGTGGCTTACATTTCTGTGGCTGGACTGGCGGTGCTTTTATTGGCTGCAGCGAATGGTCCATTACTGGAACAATTCGAGCGCGCCACAAACAACCTGGCTCACGGATACGAGCGGATCAAAGCGACCTGGCCGACAAGCCATTCGATTTTCCAGCAAACGATCGCGGAACGCCTGCCGCCCCCGGAAGAGCTTTATGCTGTGATGGCTGGGCAACAAAGCACCCAACTTTGGACCGCGCTGGCGGGAGCCACCACCAACCTGGTGCAATTTGTGACCAGGCTGGTCATCATCCTAGTGCTGAGCATTTATTGGAGCGCGGATAATTTGCGTTTTGAACAGCTGCTCCTCTCGTTTGCTCCGGTCCTCCAGCGAGCCCGCATTCGGCAGGCATGGGAGGCGATTGAATATGAGCTGGGAGGATATATTCGCAGAGAAGTTGCTCAGGCGGTTCTTGCGGGGGTAATGCTGTATGCTGGATTCCGTTTGATTGGGCTGCCCTACCCAGCGATATTAGCGCTGGTAGGGGCAGCGGCGTGGCTTATCCCATGGATAGGTCCGCTGATCACACTCGTCCCTGTGATTTTGGCAGGTCTCACCATAGGTCTGGGCACCACTGCACTGGCAATTGGATGGGTCTTGGTCACACTGCTCTTTATGCGAAGATATGCAGCTCCGCTGTTTTTCCAAGGTAAGGAATACAGCTCGGTATTAATGATCCTAATGGCTTTAATTCTGGCGGAGGCTTTCGGCTTACTTGGGTTAATCCTTGCACCGCTTGCCGCAGCTGCGATCCAGATCGCTTTCAACGAGCTAAACCTGCTCTCAAAGTCTGAGAAGAGATGGCCGAATGTCAGTCAACCCGCATCGCCTGTGTCGGGGGACGTGCATACCGATCGTATTCCAGCAGCCGATAAGGTAGGCAGAGATGTGCGGAGAAGTGTATCAGCAGAATATGATGCAGCACAACAGATGGTTGAAGCGTGGGACCTCGAAATTCTGGATGCCCGACTCGGCGAGATCCATGCAATTGCCAATGAGGAGAATGCGCAGCTCACCCCAGAACTGGCGAATTTATTACAGCGTCTGGATGTGCTGGCAGCCAATGCCAGGCTTTATCTAGAGAATTCGGAATGAGAGAAACTCGAACAAGTTTATGGAATAATCAACCAGGAAACAGCAACTGATACAGGTTGATTTGTGGGTGTGTTTCATCTATTCATCTATACTTGCCTCTCCTGTCAACATAATTGTGTTGAATAGTTCTCGATATAAAATCCTGTAATTGAGACTAGCACCTCATCAAAATAGTTTTGTAAGGCAGCACTATTGTAGAATCTGGTACAGCTCAATAGAGTCCATTTAAGGATGTAAACCACAAACAAGAGCAGACCTTGAACAAACAACTTTCCGCATCCAGCGGGCTGCGCACGGCTTTCGGCCCACGGTTAAGCACATGGGTATAGATGCCAGATCAATTTCTCACAAACGGATACTCTCCATCAGGCGCATGCCGCTGCAGGATATAAATTAGTCATCAGCTGGTGAATGTCACTTATTTCATGAAGCACGGCCTGCACTTCAGCACAGCTTAGCATGGTGGGTACGTTCTGAGATGGCTTAGCGCGCAGCGAGTCGACCAGACCAAGCTCCTGGCATAGAACATTACAAATCAGGAAAAGCAACGCGCTAAGCGCCAGGTTCTGGGTAGAAGCCAAATTATGCTCTTCTATGGCCAGGTGAGTCAGGAAAGCCTGACCTTCGCCAATATCCATTTCTTTGGAATGGCGTTTATTATGGAATAGTATAAATTTCTTGATCCATTAAACATACACTTGTTCAGTGTTCCGGACTTAAGGCTTGACTCGGATGGCGCCACGCACCTGATCTAAAAGTTTTTTGGGGTGGCTTTTCATTATAGTTCCAAGGATTTGCATGAGAGATCAAAGGATCGTATAATTAGCATCAGCAGACTTTGATTAAAGAGGAAAATTCTGTATATAACAACTAAACGACTATATTTAGGTATTTTCCGTATAAATATTGTTAGCTGGATGCTTTGCCAGAGAAGGTGAATTATTGAGGTAAAAAATCTTGTGCAAACTTGCGGTGCTTGCCCGTCTCAATGGGAAGGCAAAACGGCTGATAACCGGACTATTCTCGTCCACTATCGCTGGGGCTATTTGAGCATTCGTGTTAGTGAGCCTGGCGAGTCAATTTATGACACCGCTTGTGACCGAGAGATTTATGGCGAGCAACATGGTGATGAATATCACAGCGCAATATGCCATGATGAGCTCTTGCCAATTCTTGAATCTCTGCAAGAGTGCGCCAGCTAACACTGCATGGAGCCGAAAGTGAGAGTTATCGAAAATGCGACTGGATTTCGTCCACATCATACAGTTGGTCGGCCCTCACAGCCCATTAGGCTATCGGCTGCCTGCTGCAGTATTGATCACACTAAACCTTTATCAATTTCAGCGCCGCCTACGCCGATCAGAATGAACGCGACCATGCCGCATTGCTAGACGCGATCCGCACCGGACGTATCGAAGCGACGACCGAATAGCTTCTCACCGATTTCATTCTATTGGAGCATCCTATGCCAAAAATCGCCATCGCACTATCCAAAGGCGGTGTCGGCAAGACCACCACCGCGATAAACCTGGCCGCCGGGCTTGCCCGTGCCGGCAAAACCGTCTTGCTGGTGGATGTGGACACCCAAGGCCAGGCAGCCAAAGCGCTCGGCGTGGCTTCCGACGCCGGCCTGGCTGAGTTGATCAGCGGCGAAGCCGATTTCGATGCCGCCTGCGCTATCGCTCGCCCCAACCTGTGGCTACTGGCCGGTGGGCGCTCTCTCGCCAGCTTGAAACGCCTGATCACCCGCAAGGACTTCGGAGGCGAGCAAACCCTGGCCGAGTCCTTGCAGGTCGTCGACGGGCGCTTCGATTATGTGCTGGTGGATACTGCCCCCGGCTGGGATGCCCTGACTATTAACGTGCTGTTCTACGCCGATGACGTGCTTTCCCCCGTCTCACTGGAAATCATGACGCTGCAGGGGCTGACGGAATTTGCCCAAAGCATGGTTGCCATCCAAAAATACCGCCCGACTTTGCAGCTTAAATACATCCTGCCCACATTCTACGACCGCCGGGTGCGCAAATCCGGGGAAATCCTGGCCCAGCTCCAGACGTACTACGGCGAGCGGGTGTGCGATCCCATCCGGTATAATGTGCGCCTCTCCGAGGCGCCCGGCTACGGCCAGACCATTTTCGAGTATTCCCCTTCTTCTATTGGCGCACAGGATTACCAGGTTCTCACCGAAAGGATCATGACCCATGAGTGAGCGGAAACAAACCCCCGATATCTTAGCCGAGATCTTAGGCGGTGAAGCTGCCAGCCCGGAAGCTGGTGATTTAGAGGTCATTCGCCCGCAGCCAGCCAAACCGCCGGCTGCTCCGAAGCGCGCTGCTCAATCCAGGCGCCCCGCTTCGACCAAACCCGCCGCCTCGGCCGCCAGGGCAGCCGCAGCTTGGCAGCTCCAGGTGGCTTCCTTCCAGGAACACAACGGCTGGCGGCTGCGATATGTGGATGGCAAAGAGGTGGCAGGCTGGCTCAGCGGTCCGCTGCTCTTCGAATACATCACTCTGCAAGCCGCAAATGGCTGGCAGGTGGCCGCCGCCTGCTCCGGTCAGCCCATGTTCGGCGTGGTGGATAAATACCAGATCTTTCTACAGCGCCCAACTTAATCAGGCGCTCTACTGCCACGACGACATTAATTTAATTCAGCAAATCAGCCGCACGATGCGGGTATGAGTGATTTCAAGCTCGATCCAAAGAGGAACTTATGCGTTTGGATCGAGTGTCAGCAGGATTTTCCCTGGATTAAATTGGAAACACTTTGATTAAATGGACAATATTGACCGCGTGCCCCCAAATTGGGATTGTGTATGGCTAATATAAGGCTGAGTACGTGGCAGGTCGGTAACTAAAGAATAATGAGATAATAAATATTCGGTAAAAATAAAAATTGGATAATATCCGTGTTCAATATTATGAAGAGCAAAAGTAACTCCGAAAGGTGAAGAAATGACTTTTCCAACAGTGAGTGGTTCTAATTTACTCAGAGAGAAACTGCACTTGCCTGAGGATTTTCAAGGCAAACTCAATCTACTCTTCATCCCTTTTGAACAGTGGCAGCAGATAGAAGTGGATTCCTGGATGGCTTTGGCAGAGAATTTGGAGGCACATATCGACGATCTTGTTTATTACGAATTGCCAACCATTCAGACCAGGAATTCTTTATATAAGATGTTTATCAATGAGGGAATGCGGGCAGGCATCCCCAATCCAAAGTCTCGCGAACGAACCATTACCCTTTATCTGGATAAGGCGAATTTCCGTGCCGCTTTGGATATGACAGATGAAGAACACATTTATGTCCTGGTGGTGGACCGCCAGGGGAAGGAGTTCTTCCGTACTCGCGGTGCATATAGCCCCGAAGGAGAAGCAGCCCTCCGCCAGATCTTTGAGCAGCCGATAGAAAAGGAAGACTAAAAAGTCTCTGCGTGCCATACTCAACCCGGGTGTCTATCACGGGCTGAATAAAAAAAACGCCACTCTTTTATAGATGTGAACTACAAGTTGACCAGAGCTGATGAGCGCTATAAATATCTGCCATTATCCAAGGCGTGTTCCTGGGTCAGGGTGCACTTGCTTTTTTAGCTTGTGTGGGATGGTGTGGATGGAATTCCGGCCTATCCTAAGTGAACAGTTCAGGATTTCCGGGCTGAAAATCGGCAATTCGAGATCGAGATCGGTGAAAACCGATTCGATGACTCTCATTGGCAACGTATGGAAAGACACTGCCTGATTTACATCTATACCGAAATGGTAATAATAAGTAAATGCCCGTATGGTCACATCCCCCTTTATATTCCAGGCGAACAGTGCAGCAGCGAGCGTTATCGAAAATGCGACTGGTTGTCG
This sequence comes from uncultured Chloroflexia bacterium, assembly GCA_963827155.1. Lineage (GTDB taxonomy): Bacteria > Chloroflexota > Anaerolineae > Anaerolineales > UBA4823 > UTCFX2. The sequence continues at coordinate 14,387 of CAWGZV010000001.1, forward strand.
ACCACAACACGCTGATGGTTAGCCCTCCTGGGATCGGCAAGACCCTGCTGGCGCGCGCTATTCCGAGTATCTTGCCGCGCATGACGATAGAGGAAGCGCTAGATGTCACCCGAATTTATTCGGTAGCAGATCAGCTTCCGTCAGACATCCCTCTCATTCGCAACCGCCCTTTCCGTGCACCGAATCACACCATCAGCCATGTCGGATTAGTTGGAGGCGGCAACCAACCACACCCAGAGGAAATTTCGCTCGCCCACCTGTTGGCAAACGACTAAGGGTGTATGATTGTTGTGTCTTCGCCAATCGTCGCCTCACCGACTGCATTTAGCCCACCATTAACCATTGGCAAGTCGACTGAGGATGCGTAGATGCAGATGCTGGCCGAAGCACTCAAAAGGAGAGTTGCCGTAGGCGATGTGCTGCGTGGGCGCTTGATTGATGTGTAACATGGACCTGAATACAAGCCATCGCGGAAGATTATCGCGTGACCAACGCCAAAGGAAATCGCCGCTACGATCCTTAATCTGCACTCTCTATATGCGGATGTAGTAAATGGAGTGCGAATTCTATGATATGGCAGCCCACAAAACACGGCTTTGCATATACAAGGAGATAGACACATGGACCTTGGAATAATTGGTTTGGGAAAAATGGGGGGGAATATGGCTCACCGTCTGATCAAGGGAGGTCACCGCATAGTCGGTTTGGATCGTTCACCAGAGCTAACCAGCAAATTGTCTTCTGACGCAGGGTTAATCCCCGCTTTCTCGGCGAACGAGCTCGTAGGGGCACTACCCGTTCCAAGGGTGATTTGGATTATGGTTCCAGCCGGTGAGCCGACCGAGCGAGTCATTGACGAACTAGCTGGATATCTTTCTGTTGGTGATGTGATCATCGATGGCGGCAACTCTTTTTATAAGGACGATATCCGCAGGGCCGAAGCGTTTAAGCCGAAGGGCATCAATTATGTGGATGTTGGCACCAGTGGGGGCATATGGGGTCTCACAGAAGGATACAGCCTGATGATCGGTGGCGAGGCTGATGTCGTTCAACTCTTGCAGCCTATCTTTGAAACACTGGCTCCGACTGCTGATAGAGGCTGGGGACGGGTTGGCCCAGTTGGAGCGGGTCACTTCGTCAAGATGATCCATAACGGCATTGAATATGGACTGATGCAATCCTATGCCGAAGGTTTCGAAATTATGCACGCCAAGGATGATTTCGGCTTCGACTTGGAGCAAATCGCCCAGATATGGCAGTACGGCAGTGTTATCCGCTCCTGGCTGCTGGACCTGACCGCCAACGCCCTCGCGAATGACCAGGACCTGACACATCTAAAAGGTTGGGTAGCCGATAGCGGCGAGGGTCGCTGGACGGTGGCGGAAGCCATTGACCTGGATGTGCCCGCTCCGGTCATTACACTCTCACTCCAAGCGCGTTTGTTCAGCCGCCAGGATGAGAGTTATGCCGCAAAGCTGATATCCGCGATGCGCAACCAATTCGGCGGGCATGCCGTGAAAACAAGGTAATTCATATGTCTGACTCTGCAATTCCTGTAATGATTGTCATCTTTGGCGCCTCCGGCGACCTGACTTGGCGTAAGCTGATCCCGGGGCTTTATAACAACTTCAAGAAAGGCCGCCTATCCGAACGCACCCATATTGTTGGGTTTGCCCGCCGACCCTTTACGGATGATGAGTTTCATGTTCACTTAAGAGAGGGTGTGGAATCCTTCAGCGGCGAGACCTTCGATCCAGCGCTCTGGGAACAATTTTCTGGAATGCTGACCTATTTCCAGGGCGATCTGGACATCCCCGAAGATTATTCCCGCCTGGATGCGACTTTAAGGCACTTGAGAACGGCCCGAATAACCGGCTGTACTACCTTGCTACCGCGCCAGAATACTTCGGGAAGAGCGTCGAATACCTGGGAAATGCTGGCATGGTTTCGCAAAACGATGGCTGGCGGCGGATCATCATCGAAAAACCCTTCGGCACCGATCTTGTCTCAGCTCAGGCGCTCAACCGTACCGTGCACACATTCTTCAACGAAAACCAGGTGTATCGCATCGATCATTACCTGGGCAAAGAGACTGCGCAGAATATCCTTTTCCTCCGTTTTGCCAATATTATTTTTGAGCCAATTTGGAACCGCCGTTATGTAGATAACTTGCAGATCACGGTTGCAGAAACCGTGGATGTAGGTCACCGAGCCAGCTACTACGACTCAGCCGGTGTGGTGCGCGATATGTTTCAGAACCATCTGTTCCAGCTGCTGGCTTTGGTAACCATGGAACCACCTTCTTCATTTCAAGCCGACGCCGTTCGAAATGAGAAGACCAAGGTTTTCGAAAGCATACGACCGATCGATTTGAATGATACAGTGGGCGCCCAATATACAGACTATTCCGACGCGGAAGGGGTGACCTCGGGCTCGCAGACGCCCACATTTGCCGCTATCAAGCTTTACATCGACAACTGGCGCTGGAAAGGTGTGCCGTTCTACCTGCGCTCAGGCAAGGCGATGGCTCAAAAGACATCCGAAATCGTTATCGAATTTTTGCGCCCGCCGCACTTATTATTCCACCTGCCGGATGCCAGCTTGTTCACACCGAATATCCTCTCATTATGCATCCAGCCGGACGAGGGCATCCATTTGCGCTTCCAGGTTAAGCTGCCCGATTCCGAACAAGAGATGCGTTCGGTAGACATGGATTTTTTCTACTCGACATCTTTCGATATTACCCTTCCTGATGCGTACGAACTGCTGCTCTTGGATGCCCTACAGGGCGATCCTTCTTTATTCACCCGCAGCGACGCCATTGAAGAAAGCTGGCGGTTGATCGACCCAATTATCCAGGGTTGGGAGCAGGAAGGTGCCTCAGAATCGGTAACTTATCCGAGGGGGAGTTGGGGCCCTAACGAGGCTAATGAGCTATTAGCACGCGATGGACGTCGTTGGCGATTGGGTTGTCAAGACGATGAAGGGACAATCCATGCCTGAAATAGAAACCCTGGAGAATGCAGCTGCTCTGGCAGATACCGCAGCGCGCAAGTTCGTTACGCTGTGTGAATGTTCAGTTGCGGATAGAGGTCGGTTCGCGGTGGCCCTATCGGGGGTTCTTCCCCCAGGAACCTATACACCCGATTAGCTCAGCAGCCTTACGTCAGGAGTGTAGAGTGGTCAAAAGTGCACATCTTCTGGGGCGACGAACGCTGCGTAGCTCCGAACCATCCTGACAGCAATTACCGGATGGCTCGATTGGCGCTTCTTGACCCTGCACAGATGCCCACCGAGAATATTCACCGGATTTATGGTGAATTCGAACCATCACAAGCTGCCACAGTTTACGAAGACGAATTGCATCATTTCTTTGGTATCCATGAAGTCCCTCGTTTCGACCTGATCCTGCTAGGATTGGGTGATGACGGGCACACGGCATCGTTGTTCCCGGGATCGGCGGCGCTGCGTGAGTCGGAACGCTGGGTTTGTGTCGTAGAACACACAGTACCCCCACTTCCTCTGGTACCGCGCCTTACACTTACACTGCCCGTGCTCAACAACGCGGCGAATGTACTTTTCATGGTGTCTGGATCAAGTAAGGCGGAAATTCTGTCCCAAGTGCTGCAAAAAACTGCAGCCCGAGAACCACTCCCGGCGCAGTTGATCTGCCCGATAAACGGAAACCTGCTCTGGCTGGTGGATCATAACGCGGCTGCGAACCTGCCCCCAAGAATGTAAGCCTATTTTCTAAAGAGTGTATTCAGTTCTGCCACTGCCAGGATGAAATGAAACAACTCAATGCTGGCGTGCTGTTTATCTCCTTTTCCACGTGACCCCCCATGATGCTGCTCTCCGACGGGTTTCTCCTTTTATGGCGCAGATTGGTTAAGTTGTTGAATATCAACTGGCGTAATCAGATCGTCCATCAGCTGGGCTGCTTCTTCATGCCTACCTGGAAAAAGGTGACTGCTTTTATCGAGCGTGATTGATGACAAAGCATGGCCGAGTTGTTTGATTGAGCCGATCATCGATTTTCTGTGGATGACCATGAAAGAAGAAGCGGGGGACCATACTGCGGTCTTGACTAACGCTACGCTTCCTACTAGTCTGAGGGAGTTTGCTTTCCATCCAAGCCTGGCTGCCGGAGGTTTGGCGCAATGCTTCGCTGCTATGAAGAAGGCTGCGTACATTTCAAAAGCAAATATTAAATCAAGTGGGAGACTTGACCTAAATCCACGTCAACCGAGCAACATTATACGCGATTTATTTCAGTTGTTAGGTCGGGCTGACGAACTGGGTGTTTATAAGGAAAAGCCTGTAACTTTGCATGATAAATGAGACAGATTTGGCTGGTGAAGATGGCAAATTTATTTTTCCAGATGAAGAGAATCAACCGAATCCATCAAGACAAGGACTTCGTGCTGCGTTCCATCGTCTGCTAATGGAATTAGATTATTGGGCAATGGATTCCCATCCAGCAAGACCTTTCGAATTCCCCGATTAACGCCATTCGGATTCTTCACCTTGATAATATAAAGAGAAGCACCAAAGGAATAATTCACTTCGAATTCAGGCCAGTTTTGGGGAATGTGAGGGTCAATTTCAAGCTGACCTCCTCTTTTCTTCAAACCCAGAAATCCCTCGAGACCCAGACGGTACATCCAACTGCTAGCCCCGGTATACCAGGTCCAGCCGCCCTGCCCGGTGAAAGGTGGGGCGCCATAAACGTCCGCCGCAACTACATACGGCTCTACCCGATAATGGTCGGCTTTATCAGAGGAGTCGGCATGCAGAATCGGGTTCAGGAGCTGGAATAATTCAAAGCCCTGGTCAATTTGGCCTAACTCGAGAAAAGCCCATGCAGACCACAAGGCAGCATGCGTATATTGTCCACCGTTCTCGCGCACACCGGGGGGGTAACCTTTGATGTAACCAGGATCACGCTGAGTTTTATCAAAGGGAGGCGTGAACAGCAGGATCAGCTGCTGACTACGCAGTACCAGACGATCACCGACCGACTGCATAGCCGTGGAGACCCGCTGTGGATCCCCGCCGCCAGATAGAATCCCCCAGGATTGAGCGATCGAATCGAGTTGGCATTCCTGATTCTCTGAGGAACCCAGGGGTGATCCGTCATCATAAAAAGCGCGCAGGTACCATTCGCCGTCCCAGGCGTTTTGTTCGATAGCCTGCGCCAGGTCGGATGCACTCTGCCGATAGCCTGCAGCTGGCTCCTCCTGTCCGCGCTGCTCACACAGGTCAGCAAAGCGGTTGAGGGCGCTATAAAGGAACCAACCAAGCCAGATGCTCTCGCCGCGACCTTCAACCCCCACCCGGTTCATACTGTCATTCCAATCCCCGCCGCCCATCAAAGGCAAGTTGTGCAGCCCGGAAGTCATCCCCTTCTCCAGCGCACGACGGCAATGCTCGAATAAGGTATAAGCTGTGCTTGTTTCCGGGAACTGCCCATAGCGCTCATCTTGCCCTGGTTCCAGCAGGGGTGCACGCCGGAATGGGACTTTCTCGGTCAAGATCGTGTCGTCGCCGGTAACCCTGACATATTCAGCGGTCACGTAAGGCAACCAGAGCAAATCGTCGCTGATGCGAGTACGCACACCGCGCCCAGCAGGCGGGTGCCACCAATGCAAGCACGTCCCCGGCCTCGAATTGGTGCCGGGCGGTACGCAACAGATGCTCGCGGGCTAATTGCGGAGCGACGTGCAGAAGCGCCATTATGTCCTGTAGCTGATCGCGAAATCCATAGGCTCCGCTGGATTGATAGAAGGCGGTTCGCCCCCAGAGGCGGCAGGCCAGGGTCTGGTAGAGTAGCCATCGGTTGATCAATATATCGAAAGCAGGCTCGGGGGTGTGGACCTGCACCGCTCCCAATACACCACTCCAATTCCGGTTATTTGACTCCCAGGCAGCCTGCACTTGCAGTGGGTCCTGGTATTGACGCACCATAGCCAGGGCTGCAACCTGGTTTTCAGCCTGACCCAGCACGAAATAAATTTGTTCCGAAGCGCCGGGCTGGATGTCGATGTGTAGCTGGAGGGCAGCACATGGATCCAGCCCCGCTTCCACTGTCCCCGCCAAGCCAATTCGCTTGAGAGAAGCCGGCGCCTCCAGGCTGCCCAATCGGCCGAGGAACTCCGTCCGATCGGTGGTCAATCCGTGCAGGGGATTGCTGGCAGAAATGAAAGCAACACGTTCAGAGAACTCCGTGTTATACGGGTTGCGTACTAATATTGCTTGAGGATCACCAAGGAATTCTGGAATCAAATATTGTTGAGTACTATCACGGCTTACCCCCAACACCCATTCAACATAATAAGTGGCGGTAATGCGCCGCGGCCGGTCCCAGGTGTTTTCTAATTGAAGATTTAGAATTTTTAGTGGAGCATCGGGGGGGGTAAACACCCGTAGCCGCTGGCACAGGCCGTGACTATGATGCTCGAAGATCGTGTATCCAGCACCGTGGCGCACCAGATAGGGGGCCAGAGCAGGAGCCGGTTGTGGTGTGGGCGACCAGACGATCGCAGTTTCTTCATCTCGCAAATACAACACTTCGTGAGGCTCATTGGAGATCGGGTCGTTTTCCCAAGGACTCAACCGGTTTTCAGCGCTATTTTCGGCCCATGAAACGCCCAGCCCGGACTCGGATACCAGGAAACCGAAGTGCGGGTTTGCGATCACGTTGATCCAGGGAGCAGGGGTAACCTGTCCGGGTGCCAGGTAGATGCAATACTCACTGCCATCCGGGCTGAAACCGCCCAAGCCGTTGTCATGTTGCAAGCCTAGTGGCCGGGGCAGGGGCTCGGTTGGCTGCAGGTCTACTCCGTCGGGAAGCGCCGGAGAAAAGGGTGGCAGCCGGGATGGCTTATGTTCGAGTGTCGGCGTGTGCTGAAGCTGTTCAGCCAGAGTCCCTCGAGCGCCGTCCAGTACCGCCCGCGCCGCCGTTTCCAAGAGGATTCGATCCGCCTCTCTCATCTGGTCTGCATGGAGCAAGAAGATGCCACCTCGGCGGTTAAGCCAGCCTTCGCTTTCCGTGCTCGCGATCAGGCGGTAGAGCTGCGAGCTAAGCTCCTGATTATAGCTAGTACCTCTCTTGTCGAAGAACACCAGATCGATCATGAGCTTTCGCCTGCGCCAGTATGTGTGCGCCTGGAGCAGCTCTCGGGCTAAAGGAAGCTCTTGCTCATCCCCGATTTCGACCAGCAGGATAGGGTAATCCCCGGAAATTGCCAATGGCCATAGTCCTGACTGGCCTTTCTGATTAGCAGCCAACCGCTCGGGGCTGGAACGTAACGCATGAGAAGGGAAAACCAACAAGGACAACAGGGTTTGAAAATCTCTTAACTGGGGATTGGAGATATCCAGTTCGTTCAATTCTACTTCAGCAAGCACTCGGGCTTGTTCTAGAGCTGCCTGAATTGCACCTAGCGATGAGTAGCGATCTATTAAGGCGCGGGAGTTCTCTGCCGAGCGCGCTGCAGCCGTCAGGAAAGCCAAGCGCAGTGTGCCATGTGGCGGCAGATTGACTGCCTGGCTTATCGAAAAGATCGGGTCCAGAGAGGCTCCGGTTCCAGGCAGCGAGCCAGCGTCCAGGGCAGCAGGCTGTCGTGTGGTGCGGCCGCGCCCCAAGAACCGGCCGCGATCGGTTTCAAGTTTGGGCCGCACGACTGTGTTTTCATTTGGACTGGTCACGAGCGCATGGACCAGATAAATCTCTTCTTCCGACTTTGAGCGCAGCCGGCGTCGGAACAATAAGCCATTACCCCTTGGCAGCGGCTCGCTTTCGATGAACAGCTTGTTGAACGCGGGATGGCGGGAGTCGGTGACCTGGGGAGCGAGGACAACCTCTCCATAGCTAGTCAGCCGCAGACGCCGCGGCTGGTCTCCGTGGTTCGTCAAGGTCACCAGACGAACCTCCACATCGTCTTCTGGGGCGACGAAGACCTCAGTCACTTGAGCCAGTGAGCCGTCTTGGCGACGGAACTCGGCAAAGTGGCTGCTAAAGAAGACCTCGTGCTCATCGCCAATTACTAAAGTAGGCTGGAGGCCCGACGACCAGACCGCTCCGCTCTCCTGATCTTGGACATAGATCCAGGATCCCCAATTATCCAGGGTGGTATCGGGCCGCCAACGGGTCAGATCAATGTCCTCCCAGGCGCTATACCCTCCGCCTGCGGCGGTAATCAAGATGCTGAAGTGACCATTCGAGAGGTAATGTGCTCTGGGTTGCGGCGCCTGTGGATCCACTTGCCAAGGTTTTACCAAGTTGCGGAGTCGAGTAGGACGCAGGCTCTGCGGGCCTTCGGTATTGGGCAGCTCGATAGGAGCATCCCTTGGAATCTGCTCCAATAGTAGCAATTTTACACTTTGGATGCGCGGGTCGTGCTCGAAACGCTGGACCATAACATCCGCCTGCAAATAATTGACCAACGATAGCATGATCATCCCCTGGTGGTGGGCCATGTAAGACTTAACAATAGCTTTCTCGTGGCCTACGGCGAGGCGTGCCGGGGTGAAGTCGGCTGCTTCATAAAAGCCATACATCCCCAACATTCCAATCCGCGTGAGGCGTTCCATATTTTGGAGGACCGCGCCCGGGCGCAGAGGCAGTGCGAGCAGCGAAGCATGGGGGGTGATGACTAGGTCATCAGCCAAACCGCGTTTGTAACCCAACCCAGGCACTCCAAAGGCACGGTATTGATAGAATTGGTTAGCATCAAAGCGGTAGTATCCCGATTCCGAGATTCCCCAGGGGATGTTTTTCTCATTCCCATATTTAATCTGGCGATCGACTACCACTTCCAAGGTTTGGCCAAGCAGAGTGCCGGGTTCACTAGGCACAAGCAGACGCGGCATAAAATACTCGAACATGGTAGCGCTCCACGAGATGAGCGCCTGCCGGCCGTCGACATGCGTAAAGGGGCGGCCGAGCTGCAGCCAATGACTATGAGGGACTTCTCCCTTAGCGATGGCGACCAGGCTGGTAAGACGTGCTTCCGAAGCCAGCAGATCGTAATAATTCAAATCCAGGCTGCCGATGGTGATGTTGTAACCGATGGAGAAGACCTGGCGCTGAGTATCGAATAGGAAGGAAAAATCCATCGCCTGGAAGAGCGCATCGCTGCGACGCGACAGATCATCAAAATTGGTTACCAGGGCTTCGACCTTTGTCTCGCCAGCACCCAGCTTGTCTTCCAGGCTTTGGGCCCAGCGGCGAGCTTCTTCCCAATCTGAACCGTCATCAGTTTTCATAGAATCCTTGAGCTGCTGCAATGCCAGGCGGCCTGCGCGACAAGCTGCAGGGATCTCCGCAAGTGACAGCTGCTCGGGAAAAGCTGTATCCAGTGCACGCCAGGCTTCCTCCATGCCTGGTGATAAACTTCCATCCTGGAAAGGGATTGGTATGTCCTGGAAAGAGGCAACCCAAGGCAAGAGTAAATCAATACAGCGCTGGATACTATTAAGCTGTTGGCGCACCACCCGGTTGTAATACCGCAGGCGACGCAGGTTTTCTGGTCTCGAACTCATGGGCATGGTTTTCCACCAGACCCACAATGAGCCGGTCGAGTTCGGACCAGCTCCGCGGGGAAACCTGACCGTTCCCGCTGCTGCCCAGATCGGAGAGCAAACCCGCCCACCGTGCGGGTTCTTCTTTCACAGATTGGATGGCTTGAACCATTGAGCTGAGAGTACTTCTCAACTCATGGATCGCCGGTTGCAGAGATGGGGCATTCAGATCACGGAACACCGCATCCAGCAGGTCGATGGCATCGAGCAACCCTTCGAAGGATTCCCAGCGCAAGACAGGGCGACCGAGGACTTCCAGGCTGCCCTGGTGCAGTGCCAGCAGGCAGGCTGCCAGGTTGCCACTGTCCACCGTGGAAACATAGCGGGGATGCAATGGATCCAGACTACGGGTGTCATACCAGTTAAAAAAGTGACCCCGGTAGCGCTCCAGCTTTTCGAGTGTGTCAAGTGTGGAAATCAGGCGCGTGGACAGGGTCAGGGCTTCAATATAGCCCAGGTCGTACGCTCCCAGGGCGGAAAGCAGCGCTAAGCCAATGTTGGTCGGCGATGTGCGGTGGGCGACAATTCCCAGGGGCGCCTCCTGAAAATGGTCTGGAGGCAGCCACTGGTCCTCTGGGCTGATAAATTGTTCAAAGAAAAGCCAGGTGCGGCGGGCCAGTCGGCGCAACTCTCGGCTCTGCCCGCTATCTAACTCCTCTGTGTGACGAGGCAGAGGACGGCTGATCAAGATGGCTATCCCGGGAACCAGGAACCAGGCTGCTAACAGAGGCGCCGCCCAAATCAGGGCGACTGGACGTAGCAGGGTGACCAGGGTAACCATTACAATTGCCAGGATGGGCGAAAAGGCCATCTGCAGCCATGTCGCCACGGCACCTCGATCACCCAAGCGGCGAGCAACCTGGGCGCTGGTTGTCCAGCGCAGCATACTGCGATGTGTGACAGCCAGCCTCATCAGAGTCCTGATTATGGCGTCTGCTGCAATCTGGGCTTCATAAGGCAAGAACGCAAGAGCCAGTAACCAGCGGAAGAAGCTGTTTTTTAGAGAAGCCTCGGTCTGGCGCATCGGCTGGCTGGTCAGGCGCCTGCGCAAAGCTGTCCAGAAACCGGTCAATACAGGGACAGCCAGGACGAGTACTCCAGCCACCGTCCAGGCTCCGGGATAGCCAGGCAGCACCAGCCAACCAGCCAGGATAAACAACAGAATAGCCGGGGCTACCAGGCTTCTCCGCAGGTTATCCAGAATCTTCCAACGGCTGATCGCCGACAGGCGAGGCGAGAACAGCCACGGCAGGAGCTGCCAATCGCCACGCGTCCAGCGGTGCAACCGTCGGGCATGCACCAGATAGTTTGGCGGCATGTCTTCGACCAGGACGATATTGGTCACCAAAGCAGTTCGACCATGAATGCCTTCAAACAGGTCGTGGCTGAGCAAGGAATTTTCGGGGATACAGCCCTCCAGGCTGCGTTCGAAGCTTTCGACTTCGTAGGCTCCCTTGCCGACATAGCTGCCTTCTTCGAAGAGGTCCTGGTAGACATCCGATACAGCCCGGGTGTAAAGGTCAAGGCCGGTATCCCCTGAGAAGATTCGAGTGAAGTAGGAGACGTAGCTGCTGAGCGGATTGATATCGGTGCGCGGCTGGAGAATGGTATACCCAGAAACGACCTCTTCACCGCATCCGCCAGCACCTGCAATTTTGAGACGGGCACGGTTCAGGGGATGAGCCAGGACCGCGATCAATTCCCGGGCGGCGTCGCGCGGCAGGATTGTATCTGCGTCTAAGGTGATGACATAACGCACAAGCTTAAGAAAAGACAGGTCCCCCTCGCGGATTTGAAATGAGGACCCAGGATCAGCAGAGCTGTTCCCAGGAGATATGCCTCGCGCTGCCAGGATCAAGCGATTTAGCTCGTGCAGCTTGCCGCGCTTGCGCTCCCAGCCCATCCAAACGCCTTCGGAGGGGTTCCATTGCCTCCCACGGTGAAGGAGGGCGAAGCGCCCTTCGGTGGATCGACCCGACTCTACTCGCGGGTATTTTTCATTCAAACTGCGAATCCCTTGCCGTGCCAATTCGACCAGATCGAAATCACCGGGCTGGTTTTCCGTCGGGGAATCCATGTAATCTGTCACCAGGGCAAAGAAGAGACCCGGGTCGGGGTTGCGCAGGTAGTGCTGTTCCAATTGCCTCACCAGCGAATCGATCTCATCTGGTCCAGAGAGCATGGCCGGGATGACAACCATGGTCGTGCACTCCTCTGGTAATCCCCGGCTGAAATCCATACGTGGTAAGGGTTTCAGGCTTTACAACTTGTGTAGCCGCCCAGTTGACCAGTTCCACAGCGATTGTTAGCGCTGGAACCAGGGCGAGAATGAAAACCAACAGGAGTCCGGATACCGGCGCCCCGACCATGGCGGCAAAGACCAGAGGGATAATCAGCAATCCAAGCGAGAGGCATGCAATCGACCCCAGGTAAAGGGGTGTAGGCTGGCTACGGATGAAGCGCTCCAACCGCCGCCGGCCTCTCGGAATGTACCCAGCAGCCTGTTCCAGCGCCGGGCGGCCTTGGCCCAGGAGATAATACCCGATATGCGCCTCAGGCTGCGAGCGAAATCCATCCCAACCGTCCGGCTGATCTTTCAGATCTTTACGTCTATCCCGATCCGGCAATTCTTGCGAGGATGGCGTCGGATGCGGGGTAAGCTGGTCTGCCACATCGCGTGCCAGGCTTACAGCACATTGAGCGATTGCCAGTTCATCACCCTGCCCAAAATTGGCAATTTCTTCCACAGCTTTCCTGTAACGGTCGCGGGTCTCAAAGTCCATCCCGATATACAGCCTGGCCGGGTCCTGGCGCAGGGTAACATCAACAAGACTTAGGGTTTCAAAGAAGCTTTTCCAATCATAAATTGCCAGGTCTCGTAAGCTGCGGATACTGTTTTCAACCATGAGCTGGTCGTCGAGTTGCCCAGGGGACTTCAAGATGGGATGCAATCTCTGTAATTACCTCCTCCACGAGCTCTGTGAGCCGGGCAACCGCCGCTAAAAGGCACTCCAGAATTCCCAGGCGCAGCATAGTCGGCAGCGCCCACAGTTCGCCCATCGTGAGCGGGAGCACTTCTTGGTAAGCTTCGACGAAACGTTTGACCCGCCCCAGGTCGAGCAAGGCATTCTCGGTTTGGATAATCTCTGCGGAAAGGGCGTAAATGCGCAGTCGTCCAGCTTGCAAACGGGGGAGCTGGCGCTCATAGTGCGGAGGCAGATCTTGCTGCACTTCACGGAGCGCCTGCGCGGCAATGTAATAATTGTCCAGCATCCATTCAGCGGCCGGAGAGAGCTGCCCAGCTTTTGAGGTCTGGGTTTGGAAGCGACCGGCAGCCTCTTTCAATATTGAGGCGTAACGAGGGATGCGCGCCGACAAGAGCCCTGCCTGGACTGGTGAGCTTTGGCCTGCACCAGAGGAGCCGGTGCGTACCCCAGGCGATATCTGGGTATTGCGGCGATGATCTTCTGCCAGCCTACGACCTTGAACTTCCAGGTCGACAGGCGAGTTGTCCGGCTGGGTTTCGGGCTGTTGCCCTGCCGGCCTGGTGGGAGCCTGGTCCAACACGGTCTAGTGGCTTTCGGTTTCCCGGGCGGCGATCTCCGCCCGGGTTGGCTCGATCCTGTTGGTCGGCAGATCCTGCAGGATCAGCAGCGGCGTGCTCCCGTAAACAATAAAGCCGAGTCCCACGCTGCCAAAAGGCCAGCGTGTGTCGCCGGAATAGCCGTGGGCGCTTAAAATCGTCAAATCTACATTATTCTCATCAGCGATCTGATGCAAAGTGCGGCTAATACTAGGACTGACCTCCAGTTTCGTCTGGATGGTCACATCTATCCGGGTTTTAAGATCTTCCAGATATTGGATCGCTTCGGCTCGATTCCGTTCAATCAATTGGTTAACCAGCAGTAAGTCTTCCTGCGATGCGGAAGTCCTGCGAGGCAGTTCCGGCTGCCGGACAACGTGGGCAGCCAGGATCTCACTGTTGTGGGCACGTGCCAGAGATTCGGCTAAAGTCAGTGGCATTTCCGCTCGCTGGGAACCGTCTAACGGAAGGAAGATCTTGTGGTAACCCAGGCCTGTCAGATCTTCGGTCACGGGTTGATAGGCTCGGATGATCATCAGGGAACGGTGCGCGCGCAGGATGACCTGCTGTACAACGCTGCTGACATTCCAGGGACTGATACCGCTTTGCCCGTGACTGCTCATCAAGATTAGGTCTGCATTCCCATGAGTGGGCAACTTCAATAATCTGTTCAGCAGGTCTGCCATCATAAAGATGCGTGGATACCCGCAGGCCGGCATTCTGTAAGCGAGCAGCTATACCAGAGAGATAACTCTCTGCCTCAGCTTTACGAATTTGCCAATCCACCGGGTCAATCATGCGCAAGCGCGCTGTCACGCCAAAAGGTTCCGAGACGCGCAGCAACTGCACCTCTGGCTCACAAATCCGGGCAATCGCGACCAGATGCGGTAAAACACATTCGGCTAATTTCGAACTATCCAACGGGATAAGGATCCGTTTAAACATCACTCTTCCTTATCTTATCTTATGACTTACGGAGAAAAGGGCCTGGTTTTCTAGCGTTCGACGGAGGGGATGACTTTACAAAAACCAATTATTGAGAGTAGAAATGATATGTCGAAACACCCTTTTCTGGGTAATTAATTATACCCCAATGGATTGGACACTTATTGAAAAAATATGGAGTATAGATGTCTTCCTAAGGAATTCTTGACTATTTTATGCACATACTGGATGTGAGTTACAGAAGCAATTTAGATAACGGATTAGTTCTTCGAGAATAGTGCGCAATTCTGGAGTTAATCCTTTTGGATAGATATCTGCCAATCACAGAATAAGTCAAATGATTTGTTAATTGATAGAATATCTTCGGTTTGTAGGCTGCAGGTCGCCTTTCCTTACATGCAAGTTACTCCCCACCCGGTTTCGGAATACACCACATCTCTTGATGCCAGGGCTTCAACTCATTTTTTTGAGCGTCCTACGCAACGTTTCGTACGAAACAGTATCCACCACTTGCAGCTGTACCAATTTGCCTGCCAACAGACGCAAAGTCCAATGCTTGTGCCCTTCAGGAGCTTCCGGGCAAGCCGTAGCGATCAATGTAGCCTCTACCCGCCCATCCAGCTTGCGCCTTTGGCCTGGCCTGGGATCTTCATTATAAGAAATAAAAAGATGGCATATTCCGAGAAGTATTCGTACCCCCACTGAAGGCAGTCAACTTTAAGCAGTGGTTCAGCCCTAAATCGAATTATCCCAAATGGGTATTTCCTCTAAAGCCAAAATTATCGCTTGTTCCGACAGCATCGCTCGACCCTCGTCCCAAGCAGCAGTGAAGGCCTCGCCACCAAGTTCGGCGCGAAAGGCACTCAGATTGTGATCGGATTCAGAGCTTTCAGCGGGTGTCGGAACAAAAGAGATTGCCTCCCGCAGCACGCTCGCGGCGGCGAATAGCCTTGTTGCACTTTCGAATACTCCACTAAACGAATTCAATTTTGCGATCGCCTCAAGAGAATCGGCGATTTCACTTTTATTTCGCAGTTTGTCCCGAACCGTGAGACTGGATTTCAACATCTGCGCCGCGCCGATTGGGTCAGAGTGAAGTATGGCAAGCCCCAATGTCGATTGGATTTTGGCAATTCCCCACTTACTCCCAACTTGCTCGTACAAATTCAAGGCTTGACGAGCAAGTGATTTGGCTTGATCGTAGTTGCCTTTTGCATACTCGACTTGCGCCAGGCCATCCAGAGTATGCGCTGTGCAATATTTGTCTTTCAAATCTTGTACAATTTGGAGGCTCTCCTGGTAAAGAGTTTGGGCTCTCGCCTGGTCTCCTTCACGCCTGGAGAGATTTGCAAGGTAACGCAATAACCACGAAATATTATGCGGACTTCCCGTCTTGCGGCAGAAAGCCAGTCCATCTTCAAAATACCTGTGCGCTCTTTCAAAATTTCCTTGATCCAATTCATTTTCGGCGAGATCGCAGAAGAGATTTTGGGATGCAGGACCGGCAAAAAAATCCTGGAAAGATCCCATATCAATCAGCTGCAAGAAAAGGGATAAACTCTCCTTCAGCAATTCATTTGCCCCTGTCCGATCATTTTGAAGGCGTTGAACATATGCAAGGTTTAGTAAAGCTTGAAGGATTTGAGGCTTATTTCCCTTATTGCGAGATATATTCAGGCTTTCCTGACCCAATTCACCCGCCAGCAATAAATTTCCTTTGTCGATCTCGAGAGACGATAATTCAAATAAAGCATCAGCTATACCATTTTCATCACCAAGTTGTCGGTAAACCTGTAAACCCTCTGTGTAACTCTTCTCCGCTTCAATAAATTCACCCTGTTTTAATTCAAGATCTCCACGTTGTAACAGTACATCTGCTCTCGTTTTTGTTGGGGCAAGCGCTTCTGGTTGGGCAAGCAATTTATTGAGCCAGTCGAGCTGTTCGAACCAATGGCCGCGTAAAGTCCAAAAACGGTCCAGACCTGCAGCCAATCGCAGTCCTTTCTCTATTTCGGTTTCCATTGACCACGCCAACGCAGCCCGGAAATTGTCTTGCTCCGCATCCAGGCGATTTAAGATGACCACCTGCTCGCTTGTGAAAAGTCTCGGACCCGCCTGCTCACTGAAATCCAAGAACCAATCGAGATGGCGATCGCGAAAAATCCTGAATTGCCCTGATTTGGCAAGTTTTTCACGCGCATACTGCCGAATCGTCTCCAGCAAGCGATAGCGAACCCGTCCCTCGACGCCTTCGCCTACGATGACAAGCGACTTGGCTGCCAAATTTTGAAGAAGATCGAGCACATCAAAAGTTTCGATTCCATCTCCTGAACAGATGCTTTCCGCGGCTTCCAACGTCCATCCTCCCGCAAATATTGACAGACGCTCGAACAAGATGCGTTCGGCTGGTGAAAGCAAGCTGTAGCTCCAATCAATGAGGGCGCGCAGTGTCTGGTGGCGCGGGAGCGCGGTGCGTTTTCCACCTGTAAGCAGACGAAAACAGTCAACCAGACGCTCAGAGATTTGTTCTGCGGAGAGGACATTAACCCGTGCCACCGCAAGTTCAATGGCGAGTGGAATTCCATCCAGATGATAACAAATCTGCGCGACCGCTGGTGCGTTTTGATTCGTGACCTTAAAATCAGGTTGAATCGTCACGGCTCGGTCGATGAACAAACGCACCGCCTCGTACTGCGTAAGCGTTTGGATATTCGGCGTCTCCATAGATGGAATTGCCAGGGACGGCACGTGATAGATATCTTCGCCCGCTATGCCTAACACTTCGCGGCTCGTCGCCAATATTTTCAAGGTTGGGACAGCTGCGTAATAGCGCATCAGCGAATCTAGCACAGGCGTCAATCAAGTGCTCGCAGTTGTCTAACAGGAACAGACAATCCCTCCCCTCCAGGTATTCGGTCAATGCCAATTGGATCGTGCGTCCGGATTGCAGCTGCAATCCCAGTGCTGTGGCGACAAAATGCGGAACAAGCGTAGGGTCGGAAAGCGGGCCAAATTCTATGAACCACACACCATCGGGAAATTCATCGATGAGGTCTGCCGCAACCTGGAGCGCGAGGCGCGTCTTGCCCGTCCCACCTGCACCGGTGAGCATAATGAGTCGGGTTCCGTTCAGAATTTCCTTGACACGCCTCATCTCCTGCTCGCGTCCGATGAAACTTGTGAGTTGAATCGGAAGATTGTTGGGATGCGTTTCGAGTGTTTTCAGCGGAAGGAATTCAGTGGGTAAATCCGGAACAACGGCTTGATAAATTTTTTCCGGGCGAACCAAATCTTTGAGTAGATGTGCGCCTAGATCGCGGAGAATGATTTGTGGGGGCAAGTGATCACGAACGAGCTCGGCAGTTGGAAGCGAAAGCAAGATTTGTCCACCGTGTCCAGCGGAGAGCAATCGCGCCGTGCGGCTCAGCGTCAAGCTCGAAACATATTCACCGGATGTTCGTTCGCCGACGCACACATCCGCCGTCCCGGTGTGCAATGCCATCCGCACACGAATCGCGCCCGTTTCGCCCCAGGCTGCATCGCGGAGGGCATGTTGGGCGGCAAGTGCGGCTTCGAGCCCGTCTATTGCCGTTGAGAATGCCGAGCAGAACGCATCACCAATGACTTGAAAAACATAGCCGCCGTGTGCAGTAATCGTTTCGTTCAAGATCGCGTGATGGCGCGCGAGCGTGTTCGGCATCGCATCGGGGTACTGCTGCCAGAGCCTGGTGCTGCCCTCAATGTCAGTGAAAAGAAAAGTGACGGTACCTTTCGGGAGATCAGGGCTCATAATACATATTCAAGAGGTGGGTAAGAGAGGGGTTTGTCCTTCCTCTGCATTGATGCAACAGGTTCAATTCCTTGTATTATACTGGTTTGCGACTTTCCCATGAAAGTTGGATGTAAGCTTCTGGATTGTTGTTCTTTGAAAGAGAAATGTCAACCAACAAGCCATCAATATCCACGGACTTTCATCTTTTGAATTGTGGTTTTGCCCTTGATAAGAATTATCCCAGACTCATCTCATAAGCCCATTTCATGATACCGGGGTCTTTCGCCGCTTCGGTACACAGCAGCCTTTTGTCAGGCCGAATGCCAACTCGCCCCAGGTCAAGCCGGTCAGCGTCCCAACAAGTCTGAACCGTGATATCTGCATCCGTAAGCCCTGCGGTGTGAAATTCGCAGGCATAACACAAGAGATCCAATTCAACCTGTGGAAGAAAAATATATTTTCCCTGGATGGTTCTAATATATTCTGCTGCACGTTTTCCATGGTGACGATCTGATCCATCATCTACTCGTTTCAAGTCATGAAGAAATGCGAAGAGCTCGACAAGTTCGATACTGGCTCCCGTCTTGGGAGCAAGTTTGATTCCGATAGCCCTGACTCTTCGCCAGTGGTGAATACCATGGATACCATCAAAAGACAAAGTGCACTCATCCTTGAGGATATCCATCGGGATCATAATTCAGTAATTTTACCATCCTGAAACGAATGAAGATTGCTCTTTGCTCTTGGTCGGGGATCTCAGGTGAAGCTGAAGACAATTCTATTAGATGTCCTCGGGCAGGTGCCTGGCTAGATTGTGTTGACAGCCAATATTCTCTATCCCGCTGAATTGACAGCACACCAAGCTGCCCTTCCTCGCTTCATGCCTGGTGCAGAAGTGGTGAAGCTGGGTGGGGAGTCCAATATAAGGTTGTCCCCGCCAGGCATTGCTGCAAACTTCCCGATGAGAGTCTGATATTTGAAAAAATGGTTATTGACAGGTGGATAATTTCAATATATATTATATACGTCAAACGTTTGACGTTTGACGTATATCCGGGGGTCGATTTAGCTTTTGGAGTAATAATGAATAACGCAAGTTCGATGAACGCAAGAGACAAACGACCGCTGTATATCCAGGCGATCAGTGCAATCACCAGGATGATGGAATCGGGTGAGCTGCCGAAAGGCTCTCAGCTTCCTCCAGAAGGCGAGCTGGCGGAGATGCTCGGGATTTCACGGTCAACCTTGCGCGAGGCCCTCGGTCATCTGGAGACCCATGGGCTGGTGACTCGACAGCAGGGTCGGGGTACCTTTGTCACCGCTCCCCAGGGTCCCGGCTTTCGAGGGGGACTCGAGCGCCTAGAGCCGTTTCGCACCATTGCAGATCATGCCAACAAAAAACATGAAGTGTTTACCCGAGAAGTCGCACTTGTTGATCCAAGCCCAGATATCCAGGCTGAGTTGGGAATCGATCAAAAGACTTCCCTTCTTCGCGTCCAGGTCGTTGAAACCATCCAGGGTACGCGCTGCATGTTTTTGGATGACTATTTGATTGCCGAAAAATTCGACCAGCCGGGAATTATCGATTTCACAGGCTCGATGCTCACCTATTTGATCGAGGAGCAAAAACCGCCCCTTTCATACACCCAATCTAAAGTGTTTGCGGTTAGCGCCAACAAAACGGTTGCTGAAAAGCTCAACATCGAAGTCGGTCAGCCTATCTTGCACCTCAAAGAAGTCTACGTCGATGCGGTTGGCGAAACACTGGGGATCGGATTTGTCTACCTGGTTACGGATTATTTCTACTTCTACATCACCAGACGGGTAATCCCCAATCTGTAAATGATTTGGAGCCGAGGTATTCATTGAAAGATCTCACTATTCACAACGCCTTGCTTGACAAAACCCTCGAGCCTGTCAACATCCGGGCGACAGATGGAGTCATCACCCAACTGACCCAGGCAGACCTGATCCCCGGCACGACTGCCATTGACGCCCAGGGCGCCATGGTCTCTCCGGCTTTTATCGAGCCGCATTTCCATCTCGAAAACGCGGTCTTGCCCGAATTTGTCAACAAAACCGGCACGCTCGACGAGGCAATAAGGATTGCTGAAACGATCAAAGCCCAGCTGACCGCAGATGACATCATGCGCCGGTCTACGCTGGCTCTGAGAGACGCGATCATCAACGGCGTATTATGGATGAGAGACCATACGGACGTAGATGAGATTGCCAAACTGGATTTGTTAAAGGCTGTCCTGGCAGTGCGCGAGAAATTCAAGGATGTGATCGAGATCCAGATCGTTGCCTTCCCGCAGTTTGGATTGGCAGATAACCCCGAATCGGTCGATCTCATGTGGCAGGCAATGGAAGCTGGCGCAGATGTCGTAGGCGGTGTCCCGCATCGCGAAAAGAATATGGATCGGGCTGCCCGCCAGATCGAGCTAGCATTTGAGATTGCGGCTGCCAACCACTCCGATATCGATATGCATGTCGATGAAACTGATGACCCCTACTGGCATACACTGGAGCTGCTGGCGGATAAGACAATCGAAGCCGGCTACCAGGGAAGGGTGACCGCCGCCCACTGCTGCGCGATGGCTGCCTGGGATGAGAAGACATTCCAGCGCATCCTTCAAAAACTTGTCCTCGCGGATATTACTATTTGCACCAATGTGCCTGTCAACCTACTGCTGCAGGGGCGTACATCAGGCACTCCAATTCGGAGAGGTATCCCACGGGTGAACGAGCTGCTTGAAGCGGGTGTTAATGTGGTCTGCGGGCAGGATGATCTCCAGAACATGTTTTATCCGTTTGGGGATATGGATTCGCTCTCCGTCGCCAATTTTGTGGCTCACGCCGCACACCTCAGCTCCGAGCAGCAGATCCTGGATGCCTTCGATATGCCGCGGTACCGCGCTTCGAAATCCCTAAGATTGGAAGGCTACGGCCTTTCCGTCGGTTCAAAGGCAAACCTGGTGCTCTTCAAGGCGACTTCAGCCGCGGACGCACTCCGCCGGCAGCCTGAACGGGAATTCGTGATTTATAATGGGGATGTGCTTGTCCAGAGCAAGCGAAAAATCCAGCTGTCACCACTGCTGCCATTTAGTCTGGAAAGGGCAGCATCAAATCATCCAATTCATAATCTTTCAAATGAAGGGTAGTCTCCATGAGCGAAGCAGAAATCTTAAAAACACTTTTTGATACTGTATTACAAGGAAATTCGGCTGGAACTGCAGAAGCCGCGAAAAATGGGTTGGAGGCAGGATATTCCCCGCTCGACATGATCGAAAAAGGGATGACGCCGGCGATTAAAGAAGTCGGAGATCGCTTTGGTTGCGGCGAAATGTTCCTTCCAGAGATGGTTTCAAGCGCGGAGGCGATGGAAGCAGGCTTGCAGGTCCTTGAACCGCATTTCAGCCAGGCTGAAGGGCATAGGAAAGGCCGGATCATGATCGGCACAGTTCAGGGTGATATTCATGATATCGGCAAGAATATTGTCATCGCCCTGTTAAAGGTGAACGGCTACGAGGTCATTGATATCGGGCGCGACATCCCATCGACTGTTTTTGTCGATAAGGCTGTCGATCTGGGAGTCGATATCATCGGGCTTTCTGGACTGCTCACCACCAGCCTGCCGATGATGCGAGATGTGATCCAGATGCTGGAGCAGGATGGTGTTCGTGACCGCTTCAAGGTGATGATCGGCGGCGGCCCAACCAGCCAGGCCTACGCTGACCAGATCGGCGCGGACGGCTACGGAGAGACGGCTTTTAATGCGGTCGATCTTTCAAACCTGCTGATTAAAAAATAACAGGCAACAGAAATCAATCTGAGGAAAAATCACCATGCCAGGACTGCATTTTGAAATGATGGAAAGAGCCGATCAGGGACCTCGCGTACGCGAGGCGGAGTTTGACAAATCCATATTCCCGCGTCTCAAGGAGCTCATCGACAAGTACCAGATCAAATACGACCGGGCGAATCCCATCCCGAGCGATGACGCCATGGCAGACCGCCTGTTTGCGGCTGGTCTGGAATACGCTCTCGAAAAAGGGCTGTGGGTATTGAACACCCAGAAAGTGGTCCACTTCAGCGAAGCCGAAATCTGGCGTTTTCTCGAGAACTACCACACACCGCTGACCTTTGGTTACGGCAAAGACCAGGTCGTGCTTCAGCCGCGTAAACCTGAGAGCGATGTGCGCCCGCTGGTGATCGGCGGAGGCGCCGGCTCGAGTATGACCGAAGGCGATGTCTACGTCAAGCACATGATGAACTTTGCGATGGAGCCGACGAATGACATGATCGCCAACGGGAATCCCGCCTGGATCGAAGGACGTGAAATCCGACCTTATTCCCCGAACGAGGTGCACGGCGCGATCCAGGAAGTGGGCTGGATCCGTGAAGCTACCCGACGCTCAGGCCGACCGGGTATGCCGCTGTTCGTAGCCCCAGGCTGTGCGGCCTCGGCGCCGCCTGCAGTCGCGATCATTAACGAAGAGCGCGGCATTCGCAAAGGCGATTTTTTGTATGCTGCTCTGCTGACCGAGCTCAAATCTGATTATGACCGCTTGATCCGGGCTGTTGCAGCGGTGGAAAACGGCGTGCATGTCGCGACCTTGCTGGCGCCGATGATCGGGGGATGGGCAGGCTCGGCAGAAGGCGCCGCGATTTGCGGTACCGCCGAGACGATTCTCGGCGCGATCTGCCACTCCTCGACGATCGTGGTGCTCCACCCAGTTCACATGAGTCTAAAAAACGGCGCCACCACCCACCGTCAGACGCTCTGGATCGAGAGCATTGTTGGGCAGGCATTCTCACGAAATACCCGGTTCCCGATCGGTCAGAACGTGTTCCTGGATGCCCGCGCCGGCACTTTCGAAGTGCTTTGGGAGGCCGCGGCAAATGCTATCGTGGCGGTCAGCAGCGGTCAGCACACCGGTCCAGGACCCAGCGGGATCACTGGAGGCGACGATGTGGATATGATCTCTGGGATCGAGCTGCGGATGCTGGGTGAGGTAAGCCGGGCGGTGACGGGTATGAGCCGCAAGCAGGCGAATGAAATTGCAGTCAAGTGCCTGGAGAAGTACGAGCCCACCTTGGGGAATCCTCCAAAAGGGCAGCGGATCCAGGCGCTGTATGACTTAAGCAAACTTAAAGTCAATGAAGAATGGCTGGGTAAGTTTGAAGCGGTGAAGGCCGAGCTCAAGAGTTGGGGGGTTCCTTTTAAATATTGAGCCATAAAGAGATTTTTGAATAATTATGGGCAGCAATTTTGATGCAGATGCTGGCGGAAAGGAGGCTCAAGACTTCATCGCATAATCCTTTCAAGAAAACGATACTATTCGGAAAATATACGTCTAGAGGAGAATTGGAATGAAGCAAAAAAGTTTTTGGATTTTGATTAATGGGGTGGTTGTCCTGTCTATGCTGCTGGCTGCATGCGGCGGCGCTGCCCAACCCACAGCGGAGCCCCCAGCGGCTGAAGCTCCGGCTGCAACAGAAGCTCCAGCGGCAGTAGAGCCGCCAACCGAAGCCCCTGCGGTTGTTGAGCCCACTGCTGAAGCCCCTGCCCCTGAGCCAGCTGCCACAGAGGCACCTGCTGTTGAGCAACCAACAAAATTGAATATTGCGGTTGCAGCTGTAGTTAAAGAAGAAGCCTGGACGACCGGCTTGCTCCAAGATCTTGAGAAAGTTATTGCACAAAAACCTCATGGCTTGGAAATAACCTATCATTTTCTCGAAGAAGTGACTTTCGACAGCGTGGGGGTAGTTCTGGATCAAGCTGCCTCCACTGGTGAATTCGATATCATCTGGGCGCATTCCACCTTTTACGAAGCAGTTGCCCCCTTGATGGATGAGTATCCGGAAATTGCCTGGGCGGTCGCTGGAAGCGGCAATAAAGCCCTGGGTAAGAACATGTGGTACATGGAGATAACCGGTTATGAGAGCGCATATTTGATAGGTGCGCTCGGTGGGTTGCTGACCGAGTCGAATGTGATGGGAACTGTTGCTGAATATCCGACCGACCAGATCAACAGCCTGACCAATGCCTATATCGCCGGAGCGGAATCGGTAAATCCCGATGTCGACGTGCAGCACGCTTTCATCGAGAGCTGGTACGATCCGCCGAAAGCGATCGAATCCATCAAAGCTCAGATTGCGAACGGAGCAGACTTCGTGTACTCGCAACCGATCGGGCCGATCGAAGCCTGCAAGGATGCCAATATCTGGTGCGCCGGCAACTACGTGGATCAATACGACCTGGGTCCGGAGGTGGTCCTCACCAGCAATCTGATACTATGGGAGCCACACTGGAATGTAATTATCGATGCCTGGTGGGAACATGCAGCAAACGGAGTACCTTATAATGCTCCGATGGAACCAGTATTGTTCACACTGGCACAGGGTGGTTGCGATATCGCCTCTTTCCATGATAATGAGGAAAAAATCCCTGAGGATGTTTATCAAAAAATCATGGATATGCGTCAGCAAATCATTGATGGAACGCTCAAAGTGCCATTTGATCCAAAAACTCCAGAATGATGTAAATTATTTTATGTAAGTGAAGGTGGGGATATTTACCTGCCAGGTAAATATCCCCACTGCTCCTGAAAAAAATAAGAGGAGAAACTAAACTTGTGTATCAGCAACAACTGCCCAATCTGGTGCTAGAGGTTTTCAACCTCTGCAAGTCGTTTGGAGATTTTGTCGCCAATGACCACATAAAATTTAATTTAAAAAGAGGGGAAATTCATTGTCTTCTGGGTGAGAATGGAGCGGGCAAGTCGACATTTGCCAAATGTCTTTATGGAGCTTACCGACCTAACTCCGGTTTAATATTTATCAATGGCAAGGAAATTGAATTTGGTTCACCCAGGGACGCAATCCATCACCACATCGGTATGGTCCACCAGCATTTTGTACTTGTACCAACAATGTCTGTGGTAGAAAACATAATTGTTGGAGTTGAAAAACGAGGAATTACTCCAGGTACAAGAGAAGCTGCAAAAAAAGTAGAAAAGCTTTGTCAAAAGTTTAATATCAGTATTGACGCTTATGCGCCAGTACATACACTATCAGTGGGTGAGCAGCAGTGGGTTGAGATCTTAAAAACGCTGTTCAGCGGTGTGGAGATTTTAATCTTAGATGAACCGACCGCCGCGCTGACCCCCCAGGAATCGGATCAGCTTTTTTCAGTGATTAAGCGGATGACTGCAGACGGCACTTCAGTGATTTTCATCACTCATAAGCTAAACGAGGTGATGGCTTTGTCTGACCGTACCACAATTTTCCGAAGAGGTAGGGTCATCGGGACAGTTGAGACCTCCTCCACGAACAAGCAGGAGCTGGCTACTTTGATGGTCGGGCGCGGTGTCCATTTCGAGGTGGACAAGAACGAGAATGAACCTGGAAAACCGATCTTGAGAATCGAGAATCTGGTGGTGCTGAACGAAAAAAACCGGGAAGCCTTAAAAGGGATAAATTTGACGGTGCGCGAGAATGAGATCCTGGGGATCGCTGGGGTTGGTGGTAACGGTCAGGTGGAATTGTTTGATGCGCTTGTCGGTGTGCATAAGCCATTGAGCGGCAGGATCTCATTGGGCGAGGACGAGCTAACTAACCTGTCTCCCTCAAAAATCGCTAATAAGGGACTCGCATGCATTCCATCTGATCGGATGGCGCAAGGGTTGCTGCTCGAATTTTCCGTGTCAGAAAACTTGATTTTGGGACGCCAACGATCGAGTCCAATCAACAAGGGTTTTTTCTTGAATAAAAAAGAAATCCAAGAGAATGCTCAAAAACTTATCGACGAGTTTGAAGTCGCCACTACTGGACCGAAGCAGCCCGCTCTGCAGCTCTCTGGTGGAAATTTGCAGAAAGTGATCCTGGCGAGAGAGCTCTCGCGAGATATTCGGTGCGTTGTTGCGCACTGCCCGACCGCGCGGCCTGGACGTTGGCGCTATCGAATATATCCACAAACGGCTTGTTGAGCTGAGAGATCGAGGTATTGGTGTGCTGCTCATCTCCGAAGACCTGGATGAGATATTTGAAGTATCCGATCGGATAGCAGTCATTTTTCAAGGAGAGATTATGGGAGACTTTCCGACCAGCCAGGTTAGTCGGAATGAAGTTGGTTTACTCATGGCGGGAGTCCGGGAGAGTGTGGTATGACAGCCACTTCCACCTCACAATCGAAGCGGAAGACCCGCTTCCGCGTTATTAAGTTGCAGACCACAAATCCATGGGTGGATTTTTTCGCTATCATCCTAGCTCTCTTAGCTGGATTAGCAATAAGCGCCTTGATTATTATCGCTTCTGGTAAAAACTTCCAGGAGGCATTTGGCTCGCTATTAGAAGGAATTTATGGGAATTCAAAGTATTTTCAGCAGACCCTCATCCGAACTGTTCCTTTAATTTTTACCGGCCTGGCGACAGTGGTCGCATTTCGAGGGAAAATCTGGAATATCGGCGGTGAAGGTCAATTTCTAGCAGGCGCGATGATGACCGCCTGGATAAGCACCCATTTCGCTTCATTGCCTCAGACGATTCTGGTGCCTTTAATTATCGTCGGAGCTATGTTGGGAGGAGCTTTGTGGGCTGGAATTGCTGGATTTCTTCGAGCAAAATATAACGTTAACGAGATCATAGTGACGGTGATGCTCAATTACCTGATCGAATTCATATTATCTTATTTACTTCAAGGTCCATGGCAGGATAAGAGCTCATATTACATCCAATCGATTGCTTTTGCTGAAATCTTCTTACTTCCCTACCTTTTTCGGCACCAAGCTCCATCTTGGTTTGCTACTGGGTTTGATAATGGCATTCCTGGTATATCTGCTGCTTTGGAAAACGCCGCTTGGGTACGAGATCCGGGCGATTGGCGTCAATCCGGTCTCGGCAGAATATAACGGCATTAATGTTTCACGGACGATCATCCTGACTATGCTGATCAGCGGCGCACTGGCAGGCTTGGGCGGAGGGACAGAGATCGCCGCGATCCACCACCGCCTGCGTCTGGATGTTGCGGGGGGTTACGGATACACCGGTATTCTGGTGGCGATGGTTGGTCAACTTCACCCTTTCGGGGTAATTCTATCAGCATTCTTTTTCGGGGCATTGACCAATGGATCATATCTTATGCAGATAAAAAGCAAGGTGCCGGTTGCTTTGGTCCATACCATCCAGGGAATTATTCTTTTCTTCCTGGTGATGATTTTTGTAATAAAACAGTATCGCATCCGAAGGATTGAAGTCGATGAATGAGATCCTGCAAATCACCTTCCTTGCCAGCTTGCTAGCAGGCATGTTCCGGATGGCAGCGCCGATCCTCTTCGCAGCTCTGGGTGAGCTGGTCTCAGAGCGGTCGGGGGTGCTGAACCTCGGAATCGAAGGCATGATGACCATCGGTGGATTTGCAGGATACCTGGCGGCATACCATACCGGTTCTCCATGGATAGGCGTATTATGGTCGGTCATCGCCGGTGCCGCGATAGGCGCATTAATGGCTTTTATTGTCGTTATATTAAAAGCAGATCAAACGATTGCTGGATTGACTGTGAATATTTTTGCTGCTGGCGTCAGTCTCTATTTATTTCGACTGACGTTTACAAACTTAGGCACAGAAAATGTAAAAACAGTAGCGACATTTCCAACCCTCCCCATTCCAATAATATCCAAATTTCCGTTGATAGGCGAAGCTGTTTTCAATCAACATTGGATGACTTATTTAGTTCTTCTGATGGTCCTATTGGTTTACTTGTTTCTCTATAAAACCAAATATGGATTGATTTTGAGGACAATCGGCGATAACCCTCGGGCTGTGGATATGAAAGGGGTCAAGGTTACCCGCTACCAGTTCCTGGGTGTGGTATTTGGTGGGATTATGGCCGGGTTAGGCGGGAGCTTCTTAACTCTGGCTTCTGCAGGCATTTTTATGCCAGGTATCGTCGCAGGGCGCGGTTGGATCGCCCTCGCAATCGTGATCCTTGGAAATTGGAAGCCTGGAAGTATTTTACTTTCTGCCTTATTTTTTGGTTTTTTGGATACTTTCCAGCTGCAGGTTCAGGGGATTGGATTCGATATGCCTTATCAAATCCTGGTGGCGCTGCCCTATTTGCTTACTATCGTCGTTTTGGTCCTCGGGCGCCGAAAATCCGGTGTGCCGCTGGCTCTGGGCAAGCCCTATCTGCGTGAAGGTTAAGGATCAAACAAATCGGAATCACCGGAGTAGTATTCTCGGAGGATTGATGGAATCTTATGGCGTGTTGGGGCATTCTGTCCCTCGGGTAGATTCACTGGCGAAGGTCACTGGAAAAGCGATATATGCCAGCGATTTTTCCCTTCCTGGAATGCTGCACGCGAAGATCTTAATGAGCGACCGCCCGCATGCCAGGATTCTCCGCATCGACACACAAGCCGCCCGAAAATTAGCAGGTGTGCAGGCTGTCATCACCAGCGCCGATACCATTAATAAACCTTACGGTGGTTTTCTACAGGATAAACTGATCTTTGCTCAAGACCGAGTGCGCCACATTGGCGAGCCTGTCGCCGCGGTTGCTGCGGACAGTGAAAAAATTGCTCTAGCAGCGCTTGGCTTGATCAAGATCGAATACCAGGACCTGCAGCCTGTATTTACGATCGAAGAGGCGATGGAGGCCGGTGCGCCAGTGCTCCATCCTGAGCTTGACAGCTATTTCTGCGCATATCCGTATACGCGCTACGGTAATATCTGCGCGGATGCAAGACTCGAGTTGGGAGATGTGGAAAATGGGTTTCTGGAGGCCGAGGTCGTCCTTGAGGAGACATTTACCTGCCGCTCGATGTATCAAGCTTATTTGGAGCCTTTTGCCTGCGTCGCAGGTTTCGATCAAAATGGCACCCTGACTGTTTGGACTGGAACGCAGCAGCTCAGCGTTTGTCACAATGAATTGGCTGCCGGCCTTGGTTTACCCATGACCAAGGTCAGGGTCATCCCGTTATGGATGGGCGGCGGTTTTGGCGGAAAGCTGGGGAGCCGTTTCGAGCATATCGCTGCGCTGCTCGCACAGAAGACCAGGCGTCCGGTAAGGATCGGGCTCACGCGCCAGGAAGATGTGATTTCGTCGCACAGCAGAGCGCCGTATACCCTGAAGTTAAAAGCCGGGGTCTCGAAAGCTGGCAAGATCCAGGCCTGGTCGACGGATATCCTGATCGATGTCGGCGCTTATTCAGACGAAGCTCTTGGTGAGGCGATGGTTGCGCTTGCTTTCAGCATGGGACCCTACCGGATTCCGAACTGCTTTGGAAGGTCGAGAGGAGTATATACCAACAACCCGGATTGGGGCTGCATGCGTGGGTACGGCGGGCTTCAGATTGGCTACGCAATGGAGGCGTTCATCGATCGGGTCGCTGCCCAGATCGGCGTGGATCCAGCGGAATTCCGCTTGAATAACCTTGCAGAGGAAGGCGATCCAACGATCACCGGTCAGAAGCTGAACAGCGTTAGCATACGCCAGACGCTGGAAGCGGCACTCGAGGCATCAAACTACTTTGAGAAGAAAGGGCGTCTTGGACCCAACCGTGGGATTGGGATCGCCGCGCATATGGGTGAGTCCGGCTTGCTGGGCTCCTCTGCCGTGGTGCGGGTCAATGAGGATGCCACAGTAAGTGTATTGACCGCGACGGTCGATATCGGTACTGGAACACATACCGCCCTGTGTCAGATTACGGCTGAAGTCTTGGGGATTCCCGTTGAGAAGGTCAGCGTCGCCAGCCCCGATTCGGACAGCTCTCCATACGATATTGGTTCGTTTGCCAGCAAGACCATCTTCGACGCCGGAAACGCGGTCCGTTTGGCTGCTGAGGACGTTCGCTCCGAGATGATAGGCCTGGCGGCGGATGTATTTGAATGCTCCAGGGAAGATATTTTGTGGATTAGCGGCGGCGCCCAATTGAAAGCAAACCCACAGATGCGCCTGGATCTACCTGCGCTCGCCGGGATCTCTCTTTACGTTCGCCATGGTCCGCTGCTGGGCCGCGGCTCGCGCGTGGCTATGCTGCCGTTTGCGAAACCGCCGGGCGAGGGTTTTGGAAACCCCCCGACGGGATCATTTCTTTTCGGCGCGCATGTCGTGGAAGTCGAGGTTGATCCTGAGACGGGCCAATGCAAGATATTGGATTACGTTGCCTGCCATGACGTGGGGCAGGTGATCAATCCGCTGGGGGTGGCAGGTCAGATTGAAGGCGGTGTTGTGCAGGGGATCGGGTATGCGCTGATGGAAGAGCTAAGTGTGGAGCGAGGGGAAATCAAAAACCCCTCCATGACAACTTTTTTGATACCCACGTCAAGAGACGTTCCCCAAATTAAAACAATCATTATTGAAAAATCGGATCCTAACGGACCTTTCGGCGCAAAAGGGGTTGGAGAGCCGCCATCCGTAATGCCAATGCCTGCAATTGCCAATGCGGTTTTGGATGCGATCGGCGTCAGGCTCAACGAGATCCCGATGACGCCCGAAAAGCTTTTCAAGGCGATCCACAACCTAGACGGAGGAACCCATGTGGAATAAATATGTTACCGCCTCAAGCATCGACGAGGTGATCGAAATTCTTGCAAGAGAAGCTCCTCGCGCTCGGATTGTGGCAGGGGCAACCGACCTGCAGCTTGAATTCGAGCAGGGAGCCCACCCTGAGGTTGAAACGCTCATCGACGTTTCACGAATACCCGAGCTAGAGAGAATCATCCTGGACGAAGCTGGGGTCATTCACCTTTCGCCGATGACTACCCATAATCAATGCGCTGCTTCAAAGCTGATAATCGATCATGCTTTTCCGCTGGCGCGTGCCTGCTGGGAGGTTGGGGCGCCCCAGGTGCGCAATCGCGGCACGGTGGTGGGCAACCTGGTAACCGCCTCGCCAGCAAACGACACAATCACGCCGCTGTCTGGCTCTTGGGGCTTCTGTGACCCTGCGGTCGCTCTCTGGGATGCGCCAGGTGCCTCTGAATGAGTTCTTCCTGGGTGTGCGCAAGACCGTAATCCAACCGGATGAGATGATACTTGAGATCAGCTTCCCTGCTCTGGATGGGAAGAACCGCCGGGGCAGCTTTGCCAAGTTTGGATTACGGGCAGCCCAGGCGATTGCGGTAGTGAATGTGGCTGTGGTGCTCACGATGGAAGGGGAAAAAGTGATCGATGCTGCCATCACGTTGGGATCTGTCGCGCCCACGGTGATTCATGCACAGCTTGCGGAAGAATATCTTGCTGGACGCAGGTTAGATGAAGAAACTATCAACAAGGCAGCCCTTTTAGCCGTACAGGCTGCAAAACCGATCGATGATATACGCGGTTCAGCCAGCTATCGCAGGCAGCTCGTCAAAGTGATGACGGCACGTCTCCTGCGAGAATTGTCAGAGGGCACGGAGCGGGAAGGTTATCCGCATCAACCGGTGCTTCTGGCAGGGAATGGAACCGAGCCCAGAGGCGCTGTCCTTACAAATGGATTCGTTCACGATCAGGATGCTGTGATCACGACTCACATCAATGGGAAAGAATACAATTTCAGGCATGCTCACCACAAAACCCTGCTACGCCTGCTGCGAGAAGAGGCGCTTCTGACCGGCACAAAGGAAGGCTGCGCCGAAGGAGAATGCGGCGCCTGCACCGTCTTCCTGGATGGAGCCGCAGTTATGAGCTGCCTGGTGCCAGCGCCGCGCGCTCATAATGCCGAGATCATCACGATCGAGGGTCTTGCAGAAGGGGATGAGCTCCATCCTGTCCAGAAGGCATTTATCGAGCATGGAGCGGTGCAGTGCGGCTACTGCACGCCAGGCCTGATCATGTCTGCGGTCAAGCTGCTTGAAGAACAGCCTCATCCAACTCAAGACGAGATCAAGCATGCCATCTCGGGCAACCTGTGCCGGTGCACCGGCTATCATAAGATTGTCCAGGCTATAGAAGATGCCAGCCAATAAAATTTGGCAGATGCAACATAGCTGAAAAAATCGTGGGGTTCAGTTGAAGGAGGGTCTAATGGAAGCAGGTATGAGGCTGGGGTTGATCGTCGCGGTTGCGGCTGGGGGTATGTTCGCGATCATTGTCACGTTTGAAGGGGCGGTCGCCAGGGTAGTGGGCGGCTTCAATGCCAGCGTTTTAGAGCATTTATTTTCAGGCACGATCGCGGTTGTGGCTCTGGGAATCCTGCTGGCTCGCAAGAGCGTAGAGTGGGAGTCCATTCGACCAGTAATTCCATTATCGATCGTTTTGGGTTTCATGGTGTTTGCTGCGGTCGCGATGATCTCTTTTGCAGTTCCACACACTGGTGTTGCCCTCGGAAATTTTTCGCTGGTATTTGGGCAGCTTGTACTGGCAGTTTTGATCGACACGGTTGGTTTTGGCGGGCTTGAGCGAGTTCCTCTTTCACCCCAGCGCATCATCGGTTTGATGGTGATGCTCTTGGGCATTTACCTGGTGTTTCCCAAGAATGGCTAACAAGAACTTTTAATTTACAGAATGAAATTGGCAGTGGAGGAGTCATGGAGAGAAGTTCCTTTAACGAAGGTTCACGCTTAAAAACAACCGGCAAATGCAAATTCACATCTGACGTGACTTTACCGGGGATGCTGGTAGGTAAGGCGCTTTATGCTGCATATCCACGCGCCCGGATCATCCACCTTGACACATCAAAAGCAGAAAAAATGCCCGGGGTTGTAGCTGTTGTCACCCACCGAGACCTGCCCAAAGATAAGCATTTTGGCACAATCATCCACGACCAGCAGATTTTTGCGATTGATGAGGTCTGCTACATCGGGGACATGGTCGCGGCAGTCGCCGCCGAAACCGAGGAAGCAGCGGTCCGGGCGCTGGAGGCGATCGATGTGCAGTATGAACCGATGCAAGGAGTGTTCGATCCAATTGAAGCGATGAGAGCGGATGCTCCGCTGGCGCGCTCAGATCTTCAGAGCAATATACTTGAAAAACATGAAGCCTCCTTCGGCGACGCGAGCAAAGCGTTTGAAGAGGCTGAGGTGATTGTCTCCGGCACCTTCCGCACTCAATGCATGGAGCATATGTTCATGGAGACCGAATCGATTGTTTCGGATTGGGATGGGCAGACGCTCACATTGTATTGTTCAGGTCAGCACCCGCACGGGGATCGCGATCAGGTTTCGGCTGCCCTCGGACTCGAAAAAGAGCAGGTCAGGGTTGTCTACCCCTATGTCGGCGGCGGTTTTGGCGGAAAAGAGGATATGCATATCCAGATCAATGCCGCCGCGCTGGCATATAAAGCTCGCCGACCAGTCCGATTGGTGCGCACCCGCCACGAATCGATGTTCACCCACACAAAGCGCCCGGTCGTGATCACCAAATGCGAGATTGCAGCCAGCTCCGATGGCACGATGCAAGGGATTCGCCTGCATATCGTCCTGGATTCGGGACCTTACACAAACTTGAGCGGCATCGTTACGGAAATTGCCGTCAACTGGGGGTGTGGGCCCTATAAGGTGCCCAACACCTATGTTGAAGGCTACTGTGTGGCCACCAACAACCTCATTTCAGGAGCTTTCCGCGGCTTTGGCGGTCCTGAGACGGCTTATGCGGTGGAGCAGGCTGTAGATATGCTGGCAAAGCGCCTGAAGATTGATCCTGTTGACCTGAGGCTGAAGAATGCGATGGATCAGGGCGTGCCGTTTCATACCGGCGCAGACCTTTATCAGGAGATCGGCTATACAAAGACTCTCGAGGTGGCTTCCAAAGCGGCGAACTGGCTCGA
This sequence comes from uncultured Chloroflexia bacterium, assembly GCA_963827155.1. Classification (GTDB taxonomy): domain Bacteria; phylum Chloroflexota; class Anaerolineae; order Anaerolineales; family UBA4823; genus UTCFX2. The sequence continues at coordinate 48,028 of CAWGZV010000001.1, forward strand.
ACGAGAGGGATGGCTGGATCGACAGCCCGCCCCCAATCTGCGCCGGGGAATCGGGGTGGCTGCGATCTTTCACGAGCCGGGGATGGGTCGTTTGTTTGAAGATTGCCACAAGACTGATCTGGAAATGAAGCAGGATGCTACCCTTGTGCTGCGAACCGGGACAGTTGACTTTGGCCAGGGAGCTTACGAGGCACAGGCCATCATGGCTGCTGCAGCACTCGGGGTCTATGTCGAGGATGTTCAGGTGATCTTACCGGATACCGAATTCTCGCCCGACGCTTCGGTGAGCTCTTCTTCCCGCCAGACTTACCTCTCCGGCAATGCGATACTGGATGCCGCCAGGAAGATCCGCGCGACTTTATTTGAGATTGCATCCGAAGTGCTCGAAGCGCCTCCCGAAGAACTTGAGCTGGCTGATAAGAAAGTATGGGCGCGCGATTACCCAGAGCGCGTGCTTGAGCTGCCCAAACTGGCTGAGATGACATTGAAGAGCGGAAAGACGCTTAGGGAAGAGGGCAACTTCGGTACATGGCACCCAAATATTCCCGGAAAAGCGATCGAATATCCCTTCCCAAATTCCTTTTACTCCTACGCTACGCAGATCGCCCAGGTGCTGGTGAACCTGGACACCGGTCAGGTGACCGTAGAGAAGATCTGGGCTGCACACGATGTTGGCAAAGCGATTAACCCGATTGCGGTCGAGGGGCAGATCGACGGCGGGGTGATGATGGGGGTTGGCTACGCTTTATTCGAAGAGCTTCAGCAGTCGGAGGGCCGTTTGTTAAATGATCACCTGGCTCAATATATGATTCCTTTGGCATGGGAAGCCCCTGAGATTGAGCATTTGATCGTTGAGGTAGCCGAACCGACCGGACCATTCGGTGCCAAAGGGGTGGGTGAGCCTGCCACCTCCCCAACGGCGCCTGCGATCGCAAATGCTATTACGGATGCGATCGGTCTGCGCTTATACGAGATCCCGATGACACCAGAGCGAGTCTGGCGAGCGCTGGAAGCACAGCAGAAAAGCTAGCAAAGGAAAGAAGGGTTGAAAATGAGCTCGATCCTGATTCACAATGGTCCTGTGATCACCGTGAATGACCGCAGCGAGACCTTCGAACGCGGCTATGTTTTGATAGAGGGTGACCAAATCAGCGCTGTAGGGGAGGGGCTGCCTCCCGCTGAGATTGCCGGGAAGGCTGAGGAAACGATCGATGCAGATGGGTTCCTGGTCATGCCAGGCATGGTCAATGGGCATGTCCACCTGCAGCAAACCCTGGTGCGCGGGATGTCTGATGACGATGGAGTGATGCCTTGGGTTTTTAACATTGCTTTTCCGGTCTATATGAAAATGACTGCTGAGGAGATCTATCTGGCGGAGCTAACTGGCATCGTCGAAAATCTGCGCGGCGGAGCCACCGCGGTGACTAACAATTTGACCGTGCGTCCTTCGCCGGGTGCTTTCGATGCCTGTCTTAAGGCTGGGATAAATTCTGGCATCCGTTACAAACTGGCGCGCGGATTTAACGAGAGGGGTGTGCCGGACCAGCTCTGCGAGACAGGCGCAAGCATCCTGGAGGATATGGACCGTTTGGTGAAGACCTATCATAACAGCGAGAACGGTAGGTTGCGTGTAGATTTCAATCCGCATACCCTGGCGTTGGTCACCCAGGAAACGCTGATCCGCGCGAACGAGCTGACCCAGGAATGGGGCAACGGCATCCACCTGCATACCGCCGAATCGATACCGGAAGTCCAGGAGTGGGTCAAAGAGACCGGCAAGCGCCATGTGGAATGGCTTTATGATTTGGGCATTCTAGGCCCCCATTTCCAGCTGGCGCACAGCATCCATCTCGACGACCATGAGGTTGAGCTGGTAGCCAGGTCGGGGGCTTGCATGGTGCACAACCCGGTCAGCAACTGCTTCACCGGCGGAGGAATCGCGCCAGTGATGAAGCTGATCAGAGCTGGGGCGACCGTGGCTCTGGGTACAGACGGGCAGGCGGTTTCAAACGGACGCGAGATGCTGGATGTGCTCACCTGGACGGTCAACTTGCAGAAGGCTGCCAACCTAGATATGGTTGGGATCGCGGCGGATGAAGTGATGCGGATGGCTTGCCGGAACGGCGCAGCGGCTTTTGGGCTGCCAGACCAGATCGGCAGCCTGGAGCCGGGCAAGAAAGCGGATCTGATCCTCATCGATCTGAATAAATCCAGGCTGACCAGACCTGCCAAGAACCTACCTTCGATGATCATCAATTTCGCCCGCGCCGGCGATGTTGATACCGCAATCGTGGACGGAAAAATCCTGCTGCGCGGCGGCAAGATCCTCTTCCTTGACGAGCAGGGGCTTTTGGATGAATTCAGAGCGGCGCGAGCTGCGGTCCTCAAACGCGCCGGTCTGCTCCGTACTTAACTACCCAAGAATAAAGGAAAACATAAATGCCCTACCCTCCAAAAGTCGATCCGCAGCTGGTGACTTCTGTTCTGCAAAAAACCGAAACCGGTCCATTGATCGAGGAGAACGTCTGGGACCGCCAATACATTAACCTGACCATCAAGGAGCTGATCGATCAATACGATATCTCCTGGGAGAAGGGTTTCTACGGTGTGCATGCCGATGATGCGCTCGCAGACCGGGTTTTTCAGGCAGGTTTCGATCTGGCTTGTCGGAGCGGCCTGTACTGCGTAAACACGCACCGCCGGATGATCTGGTCTGCGGATGAGCTGCATAAGGTCCTGGAAGATGCTCCAACTCAGGTAACCGTCGGTGAAGGAAAAGACCAGGTCACTTTCAGCAAACGCAACGTCGAGCAGAATGTGCGGGTCGGCGTAATCGGTGGACCTTACGGGATCCCCGTGCCGGAAGAACTGTACGTAAAAGTGATGACGAGCTATGCGCGGGAGCCCCTTTTTGATATCGTCGACGTACCTTCCTTGGAGACGACCTATGGATGCAGCATCCGAGGAGATTCCCCATGGGACGTTGTGGCAATCTGGCAGGAGGTCGGTCTGACGTTCGAGGCTCTCGAGAAAGCAGGGCGCCCAGGCATGCCCGTTGGCTGCGCCAACAGCGCCGCCAGCCCATTCGGGGAGCTCAGCAGCACATCTTACGGTGGATTCCGCCGCAACGACTGGCACCATAATTCCATAATGAGCGAGCTGAAGGTTTCTTATGCCGACCTGATTCGAGCGGTTCATTTCGTAAACACCGGCGCGATTTCCCACAACTTCTACAACACAATCTACGGCGGCTTTGCCGGCGGGGCAGAGGGAAACGCGGTTGCCATGGTAGCGGGGATGATCCTGCTGCGAGCTGCATTATGGGGAGAGTCGTTCAACCCCGGACCCAGCCATGCCCATTTGAGCTGCAACACGTTTCCGGCAATGATCCCTTCCCAGGCGATCGCCCACCAGGCTTTAGCCCGAAACACGCACCTGATCATGGCAGGCTTCACGCGCCCGGTGGCAGGACCATGCGTCAAAGAAATCTTTTATGAAATCGCGGCGATTACGATTGCCCAGGTGGTTTCAGGGATCTCATTCACCAAAGCGGTTCATACAGCTACGGGCAGATTTCCGCTTCACTGCACACCATTGGAAGCCAGATTTACCGCCCAGATCACCCACGCCGCTGAAGGGCTGACCCGCAATGACGCTGACCCGATTGTCCGAAGGTTGGTGGAGCAATATAAAGATATTCAAAAATCGCTTGGTGCAGGACTGCCTTTCAATGAGATCTACAATCTCGAAACACTCCAGCCCGTCAAGAAATGGCAGGAGATGTACGACCAGGCAGTGGTAGAGATGAGGAACGATTTTGGTTTGGCGATCGAAGATTGATCGCTGATATTGGACGAGCAAGTTCTTGGGTAATTGCACCTCGAAGAAGTGGAAAGCTCAGTGTGCATTGATAAAGTCTGATCGGAGCGATGCTGATTATGAATAATGGGCAAAATTACGATTTGCTACTTGGGACGCTGGATAAAGCTGAAAACGGTCCTCTGATCGAGGAAAGAGACTGGGATCGTGATGTGATCGGCAGAACCGCTCGTGAAATCCTTGAAAAATATGATCTCGACCTGAAAAAAGACGCTCCCCTGGTCAGCGGCGATGATGCGCTCGCCGATCGCCTTTTCGAGGCTGGAATGGAGATGGCTGCGAGCTCAGGGGTCTACTGCAAGGACACCCACCGCCGCATGCAGTGGACGAAAGAAGAGCTGACCGCCATTCTCGAGGCAGCTCCGGATGAGATCACTTGTGGAATCGGGAGCGATTCTGCGAAGGTCGTCCACCGCCGACCTGAGGAAGCCAGCCATGTCACCATTTGGGGCGGACCTTTTGGCATCCCGATAGATGAAGAACGGTTTGTCCCTTTCCATCTGGCTTATGCCCGCCAGCCGGAAATCGAGATTTTGAATCTGGGCAGCTTGCTTTCCACCCGCGGACGTCCCATTCGGGCAGGTTCACCGTGGGAAGCGGTGGCTGCCCGCCAGGAACATGAGCTGGCATGCGAGATTTTAGAGCGCGCCGGTCGCCCGGGGATGGCTGTGGGCTGCGTTGAGATTGCGGTCACCGAGGTGGGCGAGCTGGCGGGAACCACCTTCGGCGGATACCGTCCCACGGATGTGCATAAGATCAATTTCATCAGCGAGCAGAAGACCGCTTACCACCATCTGACGGCGGCCGCGCATTACGCACACGTTGACGCATTCTCGGAATCCTATTTCAATCCGATGTACGGCGGTTATTTCGGCGGCTGCTCTGGGGTAGCGCTTGCTTGCGTTTCCGGCTCCATCGTGATGCGCGCCTGCTACCAGGGCACCTTGAACAATATTGGCCCAACACATGTGCACATCAGCGCCAGCACTCACCCCGAAGTTCTGCGTGGGCTACAGCTCGGGATACAGGCTCTGGCTCGTAATACAAAACTGCTTACGTCACCTTTCATCCGACCAACCACCGGTCCGGGGACGATGGAGATTTTCTACGAAACCGGCGCGCTGGCGCTTGCCAGCGTCGTCTCTGGATGTTCATATATCGACTCAGCCCAATCCGCAGCCGGAACGCACACGGGCTGCGCCACCCCATTGGAAGTGCTATTTGACGCCCGACTGGCTCACGCAGCCGAGGGGATGACCCGGCGAGAAGCCCTGTCAATTGTGGAATGGATGGCAGGTCAATATCGAGAAATTCAAACAGAACGGCGGATCGGGAAATCCTTTTTCGAGCTTTACAATCCCGAGACGCTGGAGCCTATTCCAGCCTGGTACGAAATGTATTTGAAGGCGGTAGATGAGCTCAATCAGCGGTTTGGTTTGAAGATTTAAAAATTCTATTGGAGCCTTACCCTGATCCGGAAAAATACCGCCTAATCTAAACACAATTTCGATTCCTAAAAATCGGTGTTATCAACAAATTCGCTTTTGCATGTCTGGACAACTGACCCGGCTGTCGCCGCAGCCGATGGGATTTGTTCCAGACCATGTTTGGCAGGTTTAACGTTGGTATAAACGGGTGGTAACTGCTTGGACGGATAATCCCGAACCATCAATTTTCGCGCCCATATGGCTGGTTTTCCAGCAAAAACAAGGCGGTGGATAAGAGGGACGATGTGGTAGTAGGCAAAACCTTTGCCCCAGCGCAGGAGCTGATAGGGGAGTTCATACAGGAGAATCTCGCGAACGCTCTGCGGTGAAAAGATTCCGGTGAAATTATCGCGCATTTGCCGTAAAGGGCGGGGAGCGGTTCGCGGTTCGAACAGCCTTTCGACATTCCAGCGATTTGGATCGAGAACAATTTTCCAGGCGTCGATCCAAGGAGGTCGATCAAGGAGAGGGTGTGCGGGATAGCATTCTTCGACTGCCTGCCAGAAGAGCACCTGAGCCAGCTCTTCGAAGCGATCCAGGTTTCTACATGCAATTTCTAATACCTGTGCCTGACTGCGCCGGGTTCCAAGATCCAGATGGAGTAACTGCAAAAACCGAGTGCGCGTCATATCTCCCCGCACATACAGCCTTCCAGGCGGCGCCGCTTCGCTCCAATCGAGAAATAACCGCTGTACCCGTTCGTTCAGGCTTCGGTATTTTTCGCCGAGAGAAAGCAGCTCGGGGGTTGGCTGCCGGATGGAATTCTGCATGAACAGCTGGCTCGCCCACGCCCAATTGAGCGCCGTATCCCAAAACAATTTCGCGGTGAAGATTTGGGCGTGCCCAAATGTGGGGTACATCCCACGGTAATAATCCAGGCTGAGAGGAAGGAATTGCTCAAGAACCATCCGATTGAAAACTTCGACTGCTTGTTTGGACAGGTCCCCTGACAACTCGCGGCGGATTAATTCGACCGTGATCGTATTTTCGATGGCGATGAAATCCGATCCTGGACTGTAGAGCGGGTCTACAAAGAATCCTGCTTCTCCGACGCAGCTCCAGCGCTGTTCTGAAAATACCTGCGCTGAGCCATAGCTGTAATTTTTTATGCTGAGGAAATCCAGCGGCTGGAGACTGCGGATATAATCCCACAGCACCGGCTCATGTTCCTTAAGCCACACCAGCGCTTGAGTATGAGATTTTCCGTAGCTGTTCTGAGGGTGTAGATTTTCATCCGTCACGATGCCGATGCTGGTTGCGTTTGAACCTAGCGGGATAAGCCAAACCCAATATCCTTTTCCCATCAGGTGGTTTGTGGAAAAATACCGCGATTTCGACCTGGTTCTTGGGCCATCTTCGCCCGCTTTTTACACCGATGTCATCCACATCTATGCGGCCAGCGCAGCGCCACCAGGCTGCGCTGGCCTGGTGACCGCTGGCTTTCATCAACCCCAATTTCGTTTGCAACAAGCGCCGCCGACCGGAAGCATCGACAATCCAACGCCCGGTCAATGAAAAATCTGTCCCATCTAGTTTGTGGCGGCATTTTACAATGTGACTATTCTTGTTTTCTCCGAGCAGGATGTCATCGATGATTACACCTTCAAACAGCCCCACTTCCATCTCGATTGCCATCTGTCTCAAGTCGTTCTCCAGGCGACCGCGGTCAATTTGATACGATGGGGATGGAGGGAACATGTCCGGGCCGGTTTCCGGTCGCTTTTCGAGCGGTCCGTGTGAATCGCCAAAGAAAAACCGCAATCCCAGCTTATTAAAGGTGGCGGCTTTTGAAATAATCGGACAGCTCTAATACAACCTTGAAGTAATGTGTCGCCAGCTCGACGGATGATTCGCCCACCTTAAAGGCGGCTTCCGGGAGAGGTCGAACTGACCGATCGACCACTGCCACGGAGACATCGGGAAGCTCAAGCTTCAGCTGGCGAGCTAGGGTCAGCCCTGCCAATCCCCCACCGCAAATCACGACATCGAAATCTTTACGCTGGTCCATTTTAATACCCTCAAAGTTGGGTTTCTAGACACCGAATATTCGACCTTTGCTTGCATCGACCCTATATCCCTAAGATTTAGAACCTCACTTCAAGATGGTTTGAACAATTGCTTTCGCTGAGATTTGGGCTGCCATTACTCCAGGACCAGGTCGGGTCCACTGACCGGCAAGAAACAAGCCTTCGACTGGAGGAAATTGACTCAAGCGGTTCAGCCCGGATTGCTTTGGGGAGCATGCCCATCCATAAAACGGACCAAATTCGTGGACGACATAACCATCCTCCCTCCGATCCTGACTGGTTGGGATCAGGTGGTCGTCCAACTGCGGAATGAGTTTATATAACTCAGCAATGAAGATATCAACATACCTTTTGTAATCATCAGATGACAATCGCATTTCTCCGGCAAATCCAGTCACAGCACTGACCAGATGGGTCCCAGGCGGAGCCAGGTCGGGGTCTGCCAAAGTGGGGACGGTCATGGCGAAAGTCGCTATTTTTCCGTCAGTAAGATTGCGCTGGATCTGATTTGAATCCCATCTGTCGTATACGATATTTTCAAAACCGAAACCCAGAGCCGGAAGATCAAGGTCAGTGACCAGGGAAATGCTTATTCCCTTTATGGATAGCTCTAATGACTCTAACTTTTTCTGATACCTGGTTGAGGTTTTTTTGGTGTCGGTCAACTCGCTGAAAACAATCCTCGGATCGATCGTGGCGACGATGATTGGTGCGAAAACTTCTCGGCCGTCGGCAAGCTTTACCCCGGCCGCCTTACCGTTCCGGACGAAAATCTGCTTAACTCCACGCCCCACCACCAGCTCCCCACCTTGATTAGTAAATGAGCAGGCAAGCGCATCGGTCAGGCTGTGGAGACCGCCTCTGCAGAAATAGCCTCCCTCATCGACATAGGCGGCCATCAAAAATGCCCAGCTGAGGAATGAAGCCTGTTGGGGTCCCAAGCCGACATACTGCCATATCGCCTGAAAGGCAAGGCGCGGGCGAAGGTCTGGAAAGAATCGAATAAGCACATCTTCCAGAGTCGCATTCATGTAGGGTAACAATCCCAGCATATCGGAAGCCAACTTGAGATGGTCTCGCCGCGTTTGGGCGAGCATGTAGGAAACAGCTGTATGATAGACCCGACCGCACAGGTCGAACATCCGCGGCATGTTTTCCAAGCCAGAGGAGAAGTGTCGGTGCAGCTCTTCGATGCAAGCCTGCCGTCCAGACCAAAACGGGAATGTCAGGTCCGGAAAACGGATGTTCGCGAAGGGCTGCACCTGGATAAACTCGCACCGCTCTGCCACGCCGAGCTCGGCCAACAATGAATATGTGGCTCCCGGACCATAGGGCCCATCTGGGTTGCAGCCCATCAAAAGGCGGGGACCGATATCGAACTGGAAAGGACCTGACAATAGGGGACGGAGATACCCCCCAACCTGGTCTTCCTGCTCCGCCACCAGCACTTTCTTACCTGCTTTCGCCATTAAGGCGGCTGCAGTCAGACCTGCGGCGCCCGCCCCAATCACAACGATGTCATAATGATCGGCGCTCGGATCTTTGTTCAAAAGTCTCGTTTGCCTTTAAACTACAACTCGTCTTTCAGGAAAATCGACACCCAAATTACGCCCTGGTAGGATGAATAAAAAATCAGAGCGTTATCCCTCCATCCACCTGGATCACCTGCCCGGTGATGTAAGAGGATTGGTCGGATGCCAGGAAGCACACCAAAGGGGCAATATCGTTAACTGTCCCAAGCTTGCGCAGCGATATGCGCGATTTTACGTAATCCAGCGTATCCTGGTCGAGCACCGCCATCATGTCCGTATAAATATATCCCGGCGCAACGGCATTTACGCGGACACCATGTGGGGCAATCTCAGCCGAAAGCGCTTTGGTGAAACCGATAATCCCGCCCTTCGCGGCGGCATAATTCGTCTGCCCGGCGTTGCCGTATACGCCCACGACTGAGGCCATATTGATGATCGACCCGGCGCGCTGGCTCACCATGTGCAGGACAAGCGGTCTGGTGACATGATACATACTGCCCAGATCCGTCTGGATCACGCTGTCCCACTGGTCGCGGCTCATCCGGGCGAGAACGGCGTCGCGCGTGATCCCGGCATTATTCACCAGGGCGTCGATCTGCACGAACTCCGCGATCGCTTCTTTGACCATCTTTTCCATCGCCTGAGGGTCGGCGACGTCGCACTGCCACGAGCGGCATCGCTGTGAGGGGTATGTGGACGAGAGCTCATCCACCAGCGTTTGGGCTTCATCGGCGCTGTTGAGGTAAGTGAAGGCGACTTCCGCACCTTCCTGCATGGCTGTGCGGACGACAGCACTTCCAATCCCTCGGCTGCCTCCAGTAACAAGCAGCTTCTTGCCAGCCAAAATACTCATTTCACCCCTCCCATGTATACGCCAGGTTCCTTACTCTTCATGGAGCTCCCGCTTGCCGATAATCTTCACCAGAACACCATTCTTGGGTCCCATAGCGATATCATGCCGGATTTCCCGTTCGACTGCCGCTGGTTCGAATTCCCATTGGGATACGATCTCGGCAAGCATAATCCGCATTTCGTAATCCGCCAAACCTGCGCCCAGACATCGGCGGTGACCTCCTCCGAATGGCATGAATTCGTACGGGCTGTAGGTTCGATTGATAAATCGGTCTGGGATATATCGGTCTGGGTCTGGAAACAGCCCGGAATCATGATGAATTGCCATGATCGAGACGGCAACGCCGGCCTCAGGCGGAAGGATGTATCCGTTAATTTCCAGTGGTGCGACGAGCAATCGCGCAACTTCTGGCAGCAGCGTATGCAGGCGAATGGTTTCGTTACAGACAGCGCTTAAGAATGGCAGCTTAACGACCAATTCAGGGTCGGGGTTCAGACCAAGCAAATCCAGTTCAGCGCGCAGGATTGCTAACGCTTCAGGGTTTCCTCCTAAATCATATAAAGCCCAGGCTATGGCAGTGGCAGTCGTTTCAAGACCAGCAAGTAGAACTGTGATCAACTCATCCCGGATATCTTCATCCCGCATCGGACTACCATCTTCATATCGGGCGGTAAGCATGCGGCCCAGGATGTCGGAATGCTCGTCTCCCTTGCGCCGGCGTTCCGCCAGATTTCCATACAGCCAGGTTGAAAAATCCTTTTTTGCACGGGAGTAGCGCAGCCAGGGGGAAACCAGGCTCTCTGCAGCCAGGGAAAGAATACAAACATCGGATGCATGTTTTTCCATAATGCAAACAGGATTCTGTGCCCTTGTTCGATAAATTGCTCGTCTATAACGCCAAAAACCAGGCGCATGATAATATCCAATGAGATCGAGCGAGAGGTATCGAGCGCCCGCAGGGTCTGGCCTGCCTGCCATTTTCCGGTATACAGACGGGTTGCCTCGCGAATGACATCCCCATATCCCTGGAAATTTCGAGGATGGAAAGCTGGCGAGAGCAGCTGGCGTTCCCGGCGATGCTCCACACCTCCAAGGACCCAGATAGATCCCGGACCTGCCACACCGCTAAAACCCTCCTTCCAGAACGCATCAAAACCATCCGGATTTCCAGAAAATACCTGTTGGGCGCCATCTGGGGTTAAGACCATCACAAAGTTGTGCCCCTTTTTGTCGCGCATGGTAACCAAATCGCCAAAGCGTTCGAGCAGAAGGGCGGTATATGTCCGCGGTCGATTGACCAGCAGCCACGTCTGGTGAAAATCTAAGTTCATCCCTGGAGGAAGTTCCGATTTCCGGATTCTGACCGAATCGCCGCGAGAAAGGATATTTCCCTTCTGATCAAGCTCGACCAACCAGAGCCTCCGGCTGCGGGACAAATTGGATTTCCTGGAGGTAGCGTAAATAGGTCCCGAACAGCTTTTCGTCGGCAGGAGGGCAGACGATCCCTGAGCCTTCAAGCTCCCTTTGCACCTCACGCGTATCGTAGGTTGGGAGCTCCATGCTAATGTTATCCATATCTTCAAGGGTAGTCTGGAACGCAAATAACGCATTCGCAGAAAAGTCGGGGCTTTCTATGAGCTGGTTGCGCAGCTCTTCGAATTCAAGCTCATCGAATTGATAACCGAGACTGCGCAAATAATTCAGCGCCTGGCTCATCCGGCTGCGATGCGGATTGGTGAGATGAAATGCACGCCCATACGGTTTCCTGTGGAACGCCAGATAAACCATGGCTCTGGCAACGTAGTCTACTGGGGCGATATCAACCTCGATATCAAGGTTCGGGAATGCCCCAAACTGCAAGAAGCCCTTGAAAGCGGTGATGATGAAATGATCCGGCACACAGCGACCTGTGACGCTGTCTCCGCCTACTTCCCCTGGTCGATACCGCACTACAGGCAATCCGCGTTCGGCGGCGTGAAGCAGGCATTTTTCCCCAACCCACTTTGCTTCGTCATAGCCTAAATTGAGCAGCCCGTTGTGGTCAATCGGATCTTTTTCATAATAGAGATATTGAGCCCCCATTGGCCAGATGGCAGCGGTAGAAAGGTGATGCACGGGTTTGATGCGCGAGTAAAATGCGAAACGGATGATTTCGTGAAGTCCGAGCACATTCGTCGCCCGCAGAGCTTCGTATGGGTATATGAAGTTAACATGCGCGGCACCATGAAAAACCGTGTCTACTTTTCTGGCTAAAGTCTCATAAATCGCGTCCGGCAATCCCATCCGCTCCAAGGTTACATCGCCTTCGATTACTTTGAGGCGGTTGTCCCATGCATTTTGCCAGCTTTCTCCGCCTGACCACAAATCATACCGCCGCATTTGCTTCTCGATCCGTTCCTTCCCGTTCTCGCCCCGTTTGGGGCGCACCAGGCAGTAGATTTCGGCGCTCGTCGTGTTTAGAATTTCAGTCACGAGATAGGCGCCCAGGAAGCCGGTCGCGCCGGTCAAAAACACCGCGCCCACCTGTTGCCCGGGTTGGAAAGTGAGCCCGCGTGCCGGGGCGATATACAGAGGAAGCTGAGCTTCACGCTGGAGAAATGCCATCCGCTGTCGCGACCATTCGCCCCGGCGGTTCGAAGCTGAATGATTTCGATGATCATTCCGAGCGTTCCCAGAGTGGCGATGTTCGTCGATTAAGGCCGCGAATTTTCGGATCGTCGAAGCGCTAAAAAAATCACCCAGATTGAAATTGAGCTGAAAGCGCTGGCGCAGCGCGAGCATCAGGCGGGTCAACAACAGGGAATGACCGCCGAGATCCATAAAATCAGAATCGCGGCCGATCAAGCCAACCTCGATCTCCAATACGCTTGCCCAGGCATTCGCCAGGGCCCGCTCGGTTGCGGTTTTGGGTCGCTCGGATTCCTGAATACTTTCTTGATGGACCTTATCTGGGGACGGTAATGAAGCGCGATGAACTTTTCCGTTGGGTGTGAGAGGAAATTTATCGGAAAATATGATATACGGCGGGACCATCCCCTCCGGTAGGCGCTGGCGCAGTTGGGCGCGCAGCTCCGAGACGGTTGGAGCCGAATTTCCATCAGCAATCACATGTCCGACCAGCTGCAGATCACCATGCGAATCCTTCCAGGAAACAACCGCGGCATCCCGGATTCCAGCGATGCTCCGCAGGGCGGCTTCAATTTCGCCCGGCTCGATGCGCACGCCGTGAATTTTCACCTGATCGTCCGACCTGCCCATATAGATGATATCCCCATTTGCTGAGAAGCGCGCCAGGTCGCCGGTCCGATAGATACGCTCGCCCGAGCGGAACGGATCTGGGATGAATCGTTCGGCGGTCAGCCCAGGTTTTTGCCAGTAGCCGATCGCAACCCCATCTCCACCGATATACAGCTCGCCGATTGCCCCGCGCGGAACAGGCTGAACCTCGCGATCCAGGATATATATCCGGTTGTTGGGCAGCGGGCGCCCGATCCGCATCAATTTTCCAGGCGCAGATCTTACAGGATATGCCGTGGAGTAGACGGTAGTTTCTGTAGGTCCATACAAGTTCCACAAAGCCTGGCATCTATCCAGGAGCTGTTCGGCGAGGTCCCGACTCAGCGCTTCGCCAGCCGCGATCAGAGTGATACCCCGATCTCCACGCCAACCAGCCGTGAGAACTGCTTTCCAGGTTGAAGGGGTGAGCTGGACATGGCTTGGTTTTCGGGATTCAAGCCGCTCGACGATCCGAAGACCATCCGCGACCAGCCGGTCTTCGCCGAGGTCCACAATGCCGCCAGAGAGAAGCGGCATCAGGAGCTCATTCGTCGAAATATCGAATGCAATCGTTGTCATCGCCAGCATGGTATTAGAAGGCGAGAATTCAAGGTATCGTTGTGCAGCTAACAGGCTGTTCAATAGTGCGCTGTGGCGGATCTCAACCCCCTTAGGCTTTCCGGTCGACCCCGAGGTGAAGAAGATCACCGCGCCGTTCATGCCGCTTGCTTCTGAAACTTGTTCAGGAGCAGATGCAGCGGTTGATTCCAGATCTTCAATGCAAACAGGACGTACACCAGGTGCATCCTCGAGCAGCGAAAGCAACTCCCGGTTTGTGATCATAATCTGGATGCCGGCGTCTGCGATCATATAGGAAAGTCGCTGCCTGGGGAAGGCTTTGTCCAGCGGGACGTAGATTGCACCAACATGCCAGACTGCCAACATTGCAGGGATTAAATCCAGCGAACGCACCAGCAGGATCCCAACTCGATCTCCCTTCCTGATTCCTTGCGAACGGAGGCAAGTGGAGAAGGTATTAATTCGCTCCAAAAGCTGCCCATAGCTTAAGGAGGACTCGTTGAATCGAATGGCAGTTTGATCGTTTCGATTCCGAGCTTGCTGCAGGATCAAATCGAGAACTGTGCGGTCTTGCGGAATTGAAGTTTTCGTCTGATTCCACTCAAACAAGAGCTTATCTCGTTCGAATGGCTGCATCATTTCCAAGCGACCGCATGCTTTGCTGGGATCCTCCAGACCTGAATTTAATAACCCGATAATTCCTTGCAGCCAACTCGATATTGTGTTTCCCTCAAAAAGCTCAGTGCTGTAATCACACACCAGCCACGACCCAGTATCAGTGGTAAGCCATACCAGCTCGATATCGTAGCGGGCGCCTGTGCTAGGGGGGAGCATGAATTCCGCTTGCAGCCCGGCGAAGCTTGGGGCTGCGGGCTGATTCCAGGAACGAAAGGCAGTTGTGAAGAGCGCCGACCGGCTTTGATCGCGGGGCAGCTTAAGAAGCTGGATCAACTCCGCAAAGGATAGGTATTTATGTTCCTGGGAGCGAGCAATGAGCTCAGCCTGAGAGCGAACATGTTCGCAAAAACTCCTCTTCGAGTCGAACAGCGACCTGAGCGGGACCATATTTCGGGTCCTGGCAACCGCCGGGACGCCAATATCAAGATAAAGCGGCTCGCTTTCAAACCCCATCACAAGATCATTCGAATCCGATATCCGGTGAAGGTATGCCGTGAAAGCCCCAAATAATCCGTCCTCGAAGCTGAATCCTTCGACCGATGACCAGGCTCGGAGCCTATCTTCCAAATCAGGTGGAAGGGGAGCTGCAAGCCGCCCACCTTCATATTTCTTGACCGCTGGACGCGGAAAATCTGAAGGGATTTCCAAGCGCGGCACCCCAGAACCAAATACCCCCAACCAATAGGCTTCATCCATTCGCTGGAATTTCCTGGCTTCGGCTGATTCGCCCATAGCCAGATAATCCGACCATTGAACGACCGCAGGTGCGGGACAGGCACTTTCATCCCGAGAGAAGCGGCTGTATAAATCGGCAATATATTCCAGGATAACGATCATTGCCTGGCTCTCCAGGACCAGCAGATGCCCAACCAGTGCAAGCACATACTCTGTTTCGGATAACCGCAGCAGCTCGGCGTGGAAAAGTCGTTTGCCTGGCTCAAACGGCCTGGCTGCGATCTCCGTCAGCCGCTGTTCGAGGTTCTCGGAAGAAATGGATGAAAAGCTTATTTCGAGCGGAGATCCCGCGCCGACGATCAGGGAATCGCGATCTGGATCCAGGGCAGTTCGCAGAGACTCGAAGGCTTCGCCGGCTTGCTCTACTGCAGCCTGGAGAGCGGGACCATCCAGCATTCCTTTCAGGCGAAGAAGAAGCACCTCGTTAAACGAAGCCGAAGCCTCCCCAGAGTACCTGCTTAGAAAGCCAATGTGCTGCTGAGACGGCGCTAAACGAACCTCGCGTTGGGTTTTCCATTGGTTGGGAGCTGGCTCGGTAATTTTGTTGGAAATTCCTGCGGCGTGTTTATTATCGCGCTCATGTTCGATATAAAGAGCCAACTCTCCAAGGGTGATCTGCCCTTCAATGACTCGGCGGATGGAAACCAGGAGCCCGAAGCGATCATATATCCGCCGCATGCCCTCTACCAGCGCAAGTGAGCTTACCCCAAGATCGAGAATTGGGACATCATATGGAACTTGAGGAGGAATGTCTTCTACGAGTTCGAGGATGATCTGGACCAATTCATCCCGAATCTCGGAAGCAGTCCAATCTTTATTAGGAGAGGTCATACGGTATTACCCCAACCGCTTTGAATTGACAAGAGGGCTAACCATGCATCTCTAAAGGCTGCACATCGCTCACCAACCGCTTTTTTAAAACCTCATAGCGCTTCTCTGCGAGCAAGGTCTGGATAAGCGGTGTATAAAAATGCCCATCCCCAATCAGGCGGATTTTATTTGGGGTAATTTCAACAAACTCATATTCCTCAAGCGCATTCCAGACGCCTTCGAACAGCTCAAAAACGTCTTCTTGAAATGCCTGTTGGAATTTGTCGCGATCGATTTCTAATCCAAACAAATTTCGCCATATCAGCGAAATCATGTGATCTTCTCGGGCATGGCGAAAGCCATGCTCTACCGGGAAACGTCCCTGGTTGATGGCTGCCTTATACTCGTCAAGTTTATTCCAGTTGATCAAGGACCAGGAATGCCCTTCCCCGAGCGACACGTCTCCAAAGAAAGAGATAGCGGCGTAACCTAATCCTAAGGTGTCCATATGGTCGAAACGCCGGGTAACTCCTTCTTCGTACGGTCTGCTGAATGGATTGCCGGGTTTCCGCCAGTTATAGGCGGTAATCTGCTCGTATCCGCGGCTTATTAATAGATCTCTAGATACGCGGTACATCTCAAGGTTGCTTAATGTACTGGGGAGCTCGTGATATCGATTGAGGGCGAAATCGGTCGGACCCCCAACATTGAGCTCGTAGTGGGTAATGTCGTAAACTCCCCATGAGATGACCGTCTCCAGGTCCTCCACCATCGTCGCAATGGTCTGTTGAGGCCAGCCGAAGATCAAGTCGACGTTCGCGGCAAGCCCGAATTCACGCGCCCATTCCAAAGTCTGGATGACATGCTGGGTCTTCTGCTTGCGACCGCTGAGACTGTTCAGGCGCTCATTCACCTGCTGCACGCCCATGCTGATCCTGTTCATCCCAAATTCCTTGATGGCTTGAATCTTTTCGCGGGTGAAGAGCTGGGGAATACCTTCGAGGGTGATGTCGACATAGGCTGGGATTTTGGGAAAGAGATCGCGTACCAGCTCCATCAGCTCGTGGTATTTGGGCGCTTTATACAGGTTTGAGGTCCCGCCTCCAAAAAAAACTGCGCCTAAGGGCACGTCTTCGAGGGCATCTCTGTACATTCCGGCTTCGCGTTTCAAGAAATCGAAATAGGTTTCGAGGTCCACATTCCCAGTGAAGATCTCTACAGGAAAAAGGCAGTAACCGCATTTTCCGGGATCCGTCTGAATACAATAAGGCACTCCCATATACAAATTGACCGGAGCCCCAAGCCCCTGGGAATTCAGTGTTCTGCGGTCTTCGTTCACTTCATGCACAGGAACTTCCGTCTCGGTCCAAAAACGAGGAGAGGGAAACGCATGTTGGATTTTGTTCACCTGACGTTTGTCGAGGTGAGTCTCGATATACTTGCGAGCGTAATCTGAATCCACTGAAAGTGAGCTGATCATAGATTTCCCTTTGCGAATTTCTAATCTCTAGTTCTTTCGAGTCGATAAACGATTCGGGCGGGCTAATCTCCGGCAGCCTGGAGCAACAGGCACCAGACGAGGGCGAAAAGCACCTCATCATGGATAAACTCTGCGAGAGTTTCAATCGACTGGTAATCTAATCCCTGCATCGGCTTGAAGCGGAATTCTAATTTCTCCTGAATTCGGCGTTGAAGCTCAGTTACTAATAATAGAATCCAGTCCAATTTCTAAAAATGCCCTTGAGGGAACGAGATTATCCAGGTTCATCCCCTCGGCTGCTTGTCCCATCGTATCTTTGATTTCAGCGGTCAACCATTTTGACAACACTGCAACGCGTTCCATTCGGGGCATCGGCTGCAGCTGTTCGATAAGTTGGGCGCGAGAGGTAAAAAACTGGTCTGATGCTTGATTGTTGTTGAGCTTGTTCCCCAAACCCGAAGGATTATGATGAGCGAACATGATGGTTCGACGCAGCTCCAGGTTCTTGAATTCTGCCATCAGAAACCCATCTTCGCTGAGCACTCGGACATTTGCCAGAGCAGCACGACCATCTTCGTTCAGGTTGAGCTGAACATGGCTCCAGACCTTAGAGGGCAGCTCGTTCCACCAGGTGATCGATTGGATCGTTGCCGGTACGAATGCACCCTGGTAGCTCGAGCTGCTGACTGTTCCAATCGCCGCGCCAAATACGTGAAGACTGCTGTCCAGCATGATTGTATTCAGGTAAGGATCCTGATTTTTCAGATCCGCTGCAGCCGAAAGATTGATCTTTCCCACTGCTTCGCCTGAGCCGGATTTTCCACCCCAAAGCTCTCGAACATTTGCAAATCTTGCTCCGTACTCCAGCCCGTGATTGCGGAGCTCGCTGTAGAAGGGACCCGCTTTTAGTTCTACCTCACGCCCGATAAGCTCATTTTCCAGATTGACCTTCTCGGGACCATCCATCATCGCGGCTATGCGTCCCCGGCAGTAAACGGTTTTCTCGTCGCTGCTTGCCGCAATGGCGAAACGGGTGTATTGGGTGCCGTTGGACGCGCGCTCCAGCTTCAAGCTGATTTTCTTTTCCTCTCGATATTGAAGCATCAGCGGACGCTCAAAAGTCACCTCGCTCATCATCACTGCATGCCATTCCTGACCTGTGAATGCAGCAAATCCACGTGCCGCCATTTCGAGAAAGGCTGTGGCTGGAAATATCGTAGAGCCCAATACCCGGTGATCAGTCCAAGGCGAAGAGGTGTTAAGTGTGGTTTCAAAAACTGCCTTGTGAGTGCTGTAGGTGATCACCTTCCCAAGCAGTGGATGGAGATTGGGTAGGTCGGGAAGCTCAGGAAGTTCAGCAACCTCTTCCTGGGTTGTGGGTTGAAACACAACCTTGTAGGTTTCAGGGGCGACATCAAGGATCCCATTCGAGTTCAGCCAGTACTTCTCTCGCCGGAAGGGGTACAAGGGCAGCAGCACCCGGCGGTACTGCGGTTTCCACATGAGACGATCAAATTTTACTGCGGCGCCGTTCACGTAAAGAGTCGCCAGACAGCCAAGGATATTTTGGAGGTCTTGCCTGTCCCGTTTGAGGGTCGGGATCGTCTGAAGCGATTGAACATCGAACGCATTTGCGACAGCCGGGATCAATGATGGATGTGGGCCCACCTCGACCAACAAGCTGCAGCCAGCGGCAATGATCTTTTCCATGCCCTGGTGAAAAAGGACTGCCTGGCGAACGTGAGAGCTCCAGTAACTGGCTGGGAGATCTTCACTGAGGAAATCGCCGCTTGTGTTAGAAAGGATCGGTATCCTTGAGGGAGAGATCCGCATTGCAGATGCTGCTTCGGTGAGTTCTTCCAGGATTGGGTCCATCAATGGGGAATGAAAAGCATGCGAGACTTCAAGCTCTTTGGTCTGACGTCCGGCAGCCTCGGCAATCGAGCCAATTTCTAATACGGCTTCACCTTTGCCGGATATCACCACAGCCCGAGGGCCATTTACGGTGGCAATTGAAACATCCGCTTCTCTGCCTTCAATCCACTTCTGGACCTGGTTTACAGAAGCGCCAATCGCAAGCATTTTCCCGCCTGGAGGGAGCTGCCCCATTAAGCGACCGCGAACAACCACAAAGCGGGCGGCATCCTCCAGTTCCAAAACGCCTGCCACACAGGCTGCCACGATTTCTCCAACGCTGTGCCCGATCACATAATCTGGCTCCACTCCCCAATAGTTAAGCAGATCTGCAAGTGCATATTCGATTGCAAACATCGCGGGCTGCACATATCGGGTATTTTGGAGATATTCCGCTGAATTTTCGCCAAATAACAGCTCCAGCAGGGGAACTCCTAGCTGTTCATCCATCAAAGCAGCTAGCTGATCGATCGTCCTGGCAAAATGAGGCTCTGTTTTATACAACTCTTGGCCCATCTCGGGATACTGCGCCCCCTGACCGGTGAACATGAAGGCGATCTTTGGCTTGATCCTGGTGTTCACAATCCCGGCTGCGAGCCCTCTGGGACTCCGACCTTCTTGAAAAGATTGCAGCTTCTGACGGATTTCATCTTTTTCGGTGCCGATCACTGCCAGGCGATGGCTGTGTTGGGTGCGATCCAAAGCAGCAGTAAGAGCGATATCACGCAGCGGGATATTCTTTTCTTGACCCAGATAATCTAGCCAACTCTCGACCAGCTCGTCCAAAGATGAAGCCGATTTGGCAGAAACGACCAGGATATCGCCAGCACGCACTGGCGAGTACTCAAAATCAGCCTGAGGTGGAAGGGAGTTGTGGAAGGAAGGCGCCTCCTGCAAAATGGCGTGTGCATTGGTTCCGCTGTATCCAAACGAATTGACGCCTGCCAACCGAGGCTTATCCTGGTGCGGCCATAGAATCCTCTCCGTTGGGATGTACACAGGTGCATGATGCAGTTCAATACTTGGGTTCAGCTGATTGAAGTGCAGGCTGGGGAATATTTCTTCATACTCGAGCGATAGCGCCGCCTTAACCAGTCCTAGCAGTCCGGCGCCAGCTTCGATGTGGCCGAAGTTGCTTTTTACCGAGCCGACGTAAAGTGGATGGTCATCCGCTCTACCTGGTCCAAAGACGTTAACAATCGCGCTCATTTCAATCGGATCGCCGACCGGTGTTCCGGTTCCGTGGGCTTCGACGTAGCCGATATCCTCTGGACTTACACCCGAGCGGGCGAGCACACTTCGAATGACTTTCTCCTGAGAACGCCCGTTCGGAGCGGTGACCGCCGGCGTTCTTCCATCTTGATTGACCGCCGTACCGAGGATTGTGGCGAGAATCCGGTCGCCTCTATCAATTGCCTGGGATTGCCTCCGTACGATCACAGCCATACAGCCTTCGCCGCGGATATACCCGTCGGCTGAGGCGTCGAAGGCTGCACAGCGCCCGGCGCGGGACATCAGACCTACTTTAGAAAAGGCGATGTGAATTCCTGGATGGAGGATTGCGTTAACTCCCGCGACGATCGCCATGTCGCAGTCCCCAGCCAAAATACTCTGACGGGCTAAATGCAGAGCCACCAGAGAGCTGGAACAGGCTGTGTCGATGGTCAGACATGGCCCTTCCAAACCAAGAAAATGGGAGATCCGACCGGCTGCGATGCTCATTGCATCCCCCATAGCGTCATAGGCGTTTATGCCGAGCGGACCCTCATAGGCGCCCTTGAGCTGGGAATAACCATTGGTGTTCATCATCGCCAGGAACACGCCCGTATTGCTGTGCATTAATTCTTCCGCAGATTGACCGGCATCTTCAAGGGCATGCCAGATCGTTTGAAGAAGCATTCTTTGTTGAGGATCCATGCGTGAGGCTTCGGCGTCGGTGATTCCGAAAAAGCCGGCATCAAAGAGGTCAATCCCTTCAATAAATCCCCCTTTTCGAACGTAGGTTTTTCCAGGGGCGATAGGATCAGGGTCGTAAAACGCGTCCACATTCCACCGGTCGCGCGGCACTTCCGTAATAAGGTCTCTCCCATTGCGTAGAGCTTCCAAAAGCTCTAGCTTAGACGAAATGTTCCCCGGTAATTCGCAGCCCACACCTACGATGGCAAGCGTTTCATGCCGACCATTCGATTGTTCTGGCAAATAATGATCCATCTTCCTGCTCCAGTTCCAATACCTAACCTGGTATTTTCTTCCCTAATGAACCACAAACATTCAAAAAATTTTTAGCTATCGGTATTTTTGCTTTTACTTTTTTTGTCCAAGGACCAAAAATAATCCAGAAACCACAATTCCCCGCTTTTTTGGTTTTTGACTTAATTCACTTGCCAAAGGATATTCAATTGACGAAAGCATTATTTTAACTTATATGGTAGAATATATCTTATAACATTATTGGGTCTATGTCAATCCTGGCGGGGGGGAGTTAATAAATATTAAGATGTTTTTGGTATTCAGAAAACTAGATGGTCCATTTCGATTGAGTTGATTATGCCGGTCGCTTTTTGTACCGGTTGAATTTACAAGCTGCCGATGATAATTTAGAAGCCTGATGAACTGAAAATAGGATCGAGGGTGACACAATGGATGAAACGATAGCGGCTTCCACAGAGATGACTCAACCCATTATCATTGATTTGGGAAAGCAAAAACCGGGAAGCATCAAGGATTTGAAAAAGGGTGAAGGCAAGCTGTGGGATGAAGTCCTCGGAGTCGTCGATGAAGTAAAAGATCGGTTAGGAGATGAAGCGGGCGGCAAAGTGTTTGTCCCGGTGATTATGGTCTACCAGCGGAAACAGAAGCGCCGACGGATGAATAGATTTCTCTTCCCGATGGGTAAATAAGGAGTGCTGCCATGTTGGATGATAAGAACGATCAGTGGAGCAAATTGAGCCGTTCGAGTGTCGAAAAACCCGCAGATCTGAAACCGATTGTTTTGGAATACAAGAAGAGTAAGAAGAAAACCCGGGTTGGAAGCGGCAGCGAGAAAGCGAGATATTCAAAAGGCTTCAAGGATGTCCAGCGGGTTGAAGGGGATATGGTGCGGATCTCTCAAAAAGCTGCGAAAGCGCTCTCGAAAGGGGTGGACACTTACGAACGCGAACGCAGTCATTCTGCAAGCAACAAAAAGGATGGCGCGGTCGAAGACTTCGTCTACAATTCAGCCAAAGCCACCAGCGCATATTTGAAAGAAGCGAGCGACATCCCGGTCGACCTGGCAAATTCGATGGTTACGAAATCCTACCGGAAGGGCTTGCGCAGGCTATTACGCGGCACCTCGAAGACGATTCGCATGTGGCGAATATAAGTAGGAGATAAGCCAGACCTGGTCAGATCCAATCAATTCGATGGGATTTTCCAGTCCAAAATTCTAATAACTCATTATGGGCAATTCCCCCATCTCAATCGTCGAGCCCGAAAATTCCGGCGTGATCGCCGAATTGCCGCGCCGTGATTTCCTGAAAGTTTCCAATCCTGGCTCCACGCTCGCGCCGATGCGGTTAGTGACATTCGAAGCTGACCGACTGCAGGCTCTTGTTCGTTTATTTACCTGGTTAAACCTTTTCCTCTATTTCGCCTTTAATACGTTATTAGATATTTTGTTTCGCAGGGATAATCCGAGCCGGCGTGCCAATCGTCTCAAACAATCGTTTGAAAAAGTTGGTGGGTCATTTATTAAATTGGGGATGCATCTCTCGATGCGAGTTGATTTCATGCCCTGGGCAACCAGCGATGAGCTCTCGCGCATGTCCGACCGGATGGAACCTTTTGCAGTTGAATTAGCAATCGACACGATCGAACGCTTGGCTAAAAGACAGCTTTCTTCGATATTTTCTCATTTTGATCCGGAGCCAATCGCATCTTCTTCGGTATCGTGTGCGTATCAAGCCATTCTGATAACCGGAGAAAAGGTCGTGGTGAAAGTACGCAGACCGGGCATAGGAGAGCAGTTCATGACCGATCTCAAGGCTTTCGATTGGCTGCTCTCGATCGCCGAGTTTCTCACCATTTTTCGACCAGGATTTACCCAGGGGATGCGAGGTGAATTTCGAGAACTTCTTCTAGAAGAGCTTGATTTTATTCAGGAAGCGCGCCGACAAGATGCTTTCCGCCGGGCTGCGGCTGAATCTAGAGTGGGTTATTTTTCTGCACCTCGGGTTTATCTGGAGCTATCGGGGGAAGAAGTGGTTGTAGAGGAATTTGCCAGCGGCATATGGTTGTGGGAGCTGCTCGAGGCGGTTGAAAACCGCGATGAAGCCGTATTAGCGCGGGCGCGGGCTTTGAATATTGACCCGAGCAAGGTCGCCAAACGCTTGCTCTGGGTTCAATTTTGGTCCTGGGCTGAAAACCTCTTTTTTCACGCCGACCCGGATCCGAATAATATCATCATCGGTCAAGACAGCAGGTTGTTTTTTATCAACTTCTCTACGACCGGCGCCCTGAACCGGTCCTTGCGGCAGGCGATGCACCAATATTTTTCCTACGCCTGGCACCGCGACCCGCTCAACATGGCTCGATCCACATTGATTTTGATGGAACCTCTGCCGCCGGTCGATTTGATCGAGCTAACCCAGGAACTAGAGACTTTCAACTGGCAGCTTCTGTACGCATTAGAAGCGCCGCCTGAAAGCCTTAGCTGGCAGGAACGGACGTCCTTCTATCACTGGAAAGGGTTGATCCAATTAGCCCGCAAGTATGGGATAGTCATTGATATCCAGGTATTGAGATTAATGCGGTCATCACTGCTGGTCGAGTCAACCGCGGTCCGATTGAATCACAATGTCGATTTTGTTCGCCAGTACCGCAGGTTCAACCGCTATCGAGCGGAGCAAGCACGCCGCCGTGTCACGGATCGGGTCATCGATGCGCTCGATGGCAAAACCAATGAACAGCTTGTGATCCGCCTGGATCGAGTTGCCCAGATGGCAGAGGGTTTCTTCCTTCGGACGCGACACCTGTTATCGCTGCCGTCTGCCAATTTTAATGTGCTGATGAGTAAATGGTCTTATGCTTTCTATATCTTTATCCATTTCGCAGTCCAGGTCGTGATCGTAACTGCGTTGGGTGTCTTTATCGCGGCCGTCAATCATCTCGCTGCCGGTATTCAACCGATTTATGTCCCCGACCTGCTCCAATCGGTATTGCAAAATCCTGTGTACCAAATCATTTTCTTGATCCTGATGTTTATCAACGGCAGGACGGTTCTATTCCGGATGGATGATAAAGAGGTTCGTTAGCGATGGGCACCCAGCCTGACCAGAGAGTTTTGCACGTCCGGCAGCTGGTTTTCGCGGCAGTGGACGATTGGCGCAGCCGTAAAGCAGCGGTCAGTGAAGGTCATGAAAAGGCTGATTTCCCTCCAGTGAGCGAGATAATTCACAGCTTACCCCGGCGAGAGCGGATTATCGAACCGCTTGGACAGCAGCGCTGGCTGCCGTATTTTGAAACGAAAACAAATCATGCTTCCCTTTGGCAGAGCATTCGCCGTCTGCTTGCCTGGCTGCGGGTGCTGAATGCGGTCCTAATGGGGAACCTTCTTGACCGCATTCTCCGTCGAGACAGCCTGGAAAGACGGGCGGTCCGCCTGCGAACTGCGCTGGAAGGCGCAGGAGGCACATTTGTCAAACTGGGACAACAAGCCGCCATGCGGATTGATATGCTGCCCTGGGAGTACTGCCTCGAGCTATCGAAAATGCTGGATAGGATGACTCCATTCCCAGTCGAGCAAGCTCTCGAAACCGTCGATCGCACCATTGGACGCCCCTGGCAGGAAGTCTTTTCTGTCTTCGATCCTGTACCAATTGGATCTGCTTCAATAGCCTGTGTATATCAGGCTAACCTGAAAGACGGGACGAAAGTGGTCGTAAAGGTCCGTCGGCCAAAAATCGCCGAAACTTTTATGGCGGATCTGCAGGTCTTGGATTGGGTCGCCGAGCTGGCAGAATTTCTATCAATCTTCCGACCTGGTTTTACCCGGAACCTGCGCACTGAACTGCATGAAATCCTAACCGATGAATTGGATTTCCGGCGGGAAGGTCGCTTTCAACAGACTTTTCGTAATAATGCCGGCAAATCTGGGCAAACCTTCTTCACAGCCCCGAGCGTCTATTGGGAATTTTCTGGAGACGATGTTTTGGTGCAAGAGTTTGTCTCTGGGCTTTGGCTCTGGGAAGTAATCACAGCTGTGGAGCAGGCTGACAGAGGCGGACTGGCGTTATTGCGGCAGCTCAATATCGATCCGGCTTTGGTTGCCAGGCGCATTCTATGGGCGGCTTTCTGGAGCATGGACGAGCATGTATTCTTCCATGCCGACCCCCACCCGGCAAATATCCTTGTCCGACCGAACAGCGAAATCACGTTCATTGATTTTGGCAGCTGCGGGAGTTTTAATAACCAGCAAAGAATTGCTTTAGAGCAGATGGTGCTTGGGATGAATAATCGAGATGTGGAGAGCATGTCTCGAGCCACGATAATTCTTCTGGAGCCGCTGCCTCGGGTGGATGTCCCTGCCCTTTTCAAAGAATCCCAGGAAGAGTATTTACGGCTGCTGCACACATTTAATACACCGGCAGAACACACCCAATACTGGGAGCGGACTTCAGCCAGGCAGTGGATGGTCCTGATACAAGTCGCACGAAAATTCAATCTGCCTCTGAATCTTCACATGCTCCGCATGATCCGGGCTACCCTGCTCTATGACTCCATTGTGCTCCGCCTTGATAACGAGCTTAATCGTTATCACGAATACATGCTTTTTATGAAAGATCGCGCTGAAATGGTGAAATCAAAATGGCGCAAACGGCTTAAAGAGAATTCCGGTGATGATTTATTCCTGAATGTTGAGGATTTAGGACACACTTTCAATGATCTCATGCTTCGCGTTCAGACTACTCTGGATCAACCGCTTGTTAATCTCGGCTCGACTGTGGACAAATGGATTTTTGCCACCAGCGTGTTGTCCCGGTTATTTGGCTATGTATTGCTGTTCACGATCTTATTGGTTGGCGCAATCCAAATCTGGCAGCTTTTCGCGGGTGAGTTCGATCTCTTCTTTGACAACCCTGCAGATGGTGCTTGAAAACAGGCTATATCAGGTTGTTTTAGCTGGTGCGTTCGTCTTGAATATACGAACAATCTTGTTTCGATTTAGAGAGCGAGATGGCGGAAATTAAGCTCGACGCTGGACCAAACGGATCCAGCAGGTCGGCTTTTTCCTGTCATCGGACTTTTTAACACTGGAGGAAAATGTGAACGAAGGGGCATTTCACTTTATCATCACTAAAGGGCCGCGCGCCGGTGAGCAGATCGCGCTTTCCAACCTTCCGCTGACCATCGGCAGGGTGGAGCCTGCTGATTTCATTATCGAAGAGCGAAGCGTATCACGGAATCACCTTCGCGTATCTCTTGCCGAACACGGTTTGGTTATCGAGGACCTGGGAAGCAGCAACGGCACTTTTGTCAATTCCGAGCGAATTCATGGAACACGACTTCTGAAAAATGGAGATCGAGTTAGCTTAGGGACTGAGGTGGAGCTTCTTCTGGCGGCAGCACCGGTGGAGTTTGGGGAGACAATGGTTGTTGGGAAAACCGACGTCCAAAGAAGAACAGTCTCCCAAGACCGAATACCTTTTCCATCCCTTCCATCCCGTCAAGCGCTTCAATTCCTCCACAACTCGTCGTAACGCATGCTGGCAGCGAGCCGAAAGTTTATCCCTTGACTGGCGATCGCCAGCGAATTGGACGACAGCCTGATAACGATATCGTTATCGACAATCCGTTTGTTTCGAGATACCAGGCCGAAATTGAAAGGCGTGAGCAAGATTACTACATTGTGCCTTCACCTAATCTCACAAATCCGCTTCTTTTAGATGGAAATTCGGTGGCAACTCCAACCCGGCTCTATCATGGGGCGAAGATCCGGGTAGGCGGTTTTGAACCCGGTGAGATCGTGACCCTTGAATATGTGTCACCAGAGAGGAAAGAAGAGACCGTCACCAAACATGTCATTCAATTTGCCGACAATAAATCGATGACGATCGGCCGCGATCCAGATAACGATATTGTTCTTCCAGTTCCTGCAGTCTCTCGACTGCATGCCGAAGTCGAAAAAATCGGAACCCGCTACCGGGTAAAAGATTTACGCAGCAGTAATGGGACTTTTGTAAATGGGAAGCGAGTTGAAGGCGAAGTCTGGGCGCATCCTGGGGATGCGATTCAGATCGGGCCGTATCGTTTTGTGGTGGACGAACATGACATGGCCCGCTATCATCAGAGCGAAGGGGGGATGCAGATCGAGGCCTTCAGGCTCAACAAGTGGGTAAAAAAGGACCTGAATATCATCCAGGATATCTCGCTGGTTTTCAAGCCGCGGGAATTTATCGTTGTTGTTGGTCAAAGCGGCGGCGGAAAATCTACCCTTGTGGATGCGATTGCAGGGTACCGACCCGCCACGCATGGGCGGGTCATTGTCAACGAGACAATCGATGTTTATAAAGAGTTCGATGCGATTCGAACAACGATTGGATATGTCCCTCAGAAGGATATCATCCATATGGAATTGACGGTGTTTCAAGCATTGGATTACGCCGCGAGACTGCGTATGCCGGCAGATACGACCGAAAAGGAGCGCACCGCTCGAATAGATGAAGTCATGGAAGACCTGGATTTATCCGAGCGAAGGAACACTCAAATTAGCGAGCTGAGCGGCGGGCAGCAGAAGCGCATCTCGATCGGGGTCGAGCTGTTGACCAAGCCGGGGCTTTTCTTCCTGGATGAGCCAACTTCTGGATTGGATCCGGGTATGGAAACCGAATTGATGTGGCTGATGCGGCGTCTCGCCGACCAGGGGCGCACGATTGTCCTGATTACCCATGCGACGAAAAACGTTATGCTGGCCGACAAGGTTGTATTTCTGGCGCGCGGAGGCCACCTCGCCTGGTTTGGACCTCCAGATGAAGCCCTGGCGTACTTTGACCGATTCCGAACCGAAAGAAGTCGGCGCTCGGGTACGATGGAGTTTGACACCATCTACAATCTGCTAGACCAGGAGGACTTGGGCAAGCCGGTTGATTGGGCAAATCGCTTCAAGGGAGATCCGGCTTATGGGAAGTATATTGGTGATCCCCTGGACGGCAAGATATCTGCGATGGGAAAGGTAAGCCCTCAAGTCACAGCAAAGCGCCCGGACCAGCGGAAACAAGTTTCCGCCTTTCGCCAACTGCTTATTCTCTCACAACGAAATTTAACCATCATCACCCGGGACCGGTTCACGCTGGCTTTAATGATACTGACCGCACCGGCAATGGCTTCTCTCGATTTTGTTCTGGCTTCTGGGGTTGGGCGCAATCCCTTCGGATTTGTCCAGGGAGATTTTAACCATGTCATTATTACACTGATCGTGCTCACCAACACTGCCATTCTCGTGGGGGGAATGGCGATGATGAGAGAGCTGGTTAAAGAACGAGATATTTACCGGCGCGAACGAATGGTCAATCTGCGCCTCTCCTCTTATATCCTGTCAAAAATCTGGTTTGCACTGCTACTGGCGGTATATCAGGCAACCTGCTTTACAGTGATCCACTATATCGCCTTTGACATGCCAGGAGGAATGCTTGAGGCAGGTCTGTTCTACATCACGACGTTCTTGCTCGTCGTCGCCGGGATGATGATGGGGCTTTTCTCCTCCGCCTTAGCTCCAAACGCCAACGCGGCCCCACTCTTGATGATCTTGTTTGTCATCCCTCAAATGGTTCTCAGCGGAGCGTTGGTCCCACTCCCAAATATCATCAAGGCGCCGGCTTCAAGCCGTTGGGCTTTCGAATCATTAATTGCGATAAGCGGGGCTGGATCTGATGTGGCCAAGGATGCATGCTGGTCGCTGCCGGAAGATCAACGGAATGATTTGAGCCTGGAACAAAAGAATGAGCGGTGTAATTGTATGGGAGAAAATGCCCTCCATAAGACGAGCTGTGATTTCCCAGGGCTCGGTGAATACTATACCGAAGCGATCGATAGAGCAGACCCGCAGAAGCCAGTAGAACCCGGCGCACAGCCCGAGCAGCCTCAATTTCCGCCTGAGCCATCTAAACCCGCTGATTTGAACAACCTTCAAGCGCTGCAAAAATATTTGAGCGATCTTGGAGCCTACAACAACCAAGTGTCCCAATTGCGCAGCCAGTTTCAGGGTGAAATGGATGCCTGGCAGACCCAACAGGAACAATATAAGACCCAATTTCAGACTTACCAAACCGATTTGACGGATTTAGAAGTAAAACGAGCGATAGCGATCGGTTCGGCTGAATTGACTATTCAACGGTTTAATGAAGACTATGGATGGACATTTGTAAACAAGGAAGACCGTAAAGATTATTACGGAGTATTAATTACCACCTGGGCTGCGCAGCTGATAATCATTTTAATTCTCTTCACCGGCACAGTGATCCTCCAAAAACGGAGGGAGGTAGTATAAAGGTATTCGCTGCGCTTCAATCTGGCGTGCGGCGCATCCGCAGACCGACATTCAAGCGCAGCGACAGATCCGACTCAGTCTTAACCTTGGAACCCGGCATTAATTTGATCCGGAAATACTTCAGCCGCATGGCAAGCGTCTGATGGTTCTCGATCAAAGCCAGGATTTTAACAGTGCGATGGCGCGTTCATCCTCCAAAAGGAATAATGGCATCACTGGGCGGCTCTATAGACATTCGGGAATGAATTGATCAGGATAAATGGATCTGGATTTTCCCAGAAATCCGGGCGTCGGTGCGCCGCCACCTGGGTGACCCCCAGCGTTGTGCCTGACAATATCCGATTTGAGATCTCGATTGCGGTCTGGATCACTCCGATATCCTGACTTCTTTTTCCTGACAGCGCCAGGTGGAGCGTCGTTTGACCGCTGGTCGATTCCTGTAGAAAATGGTAATCTATTGAAATGAGCGGCGGCATTGTTCGGCAATATCCGATTCCCTGGAATGTCGCATTTTCACTCGGATCAGCCATGCTGAGAAATCAGCCGCGCTGCTTCAGGGAGGACGCTGAACGCGCCGCAAGCAGGCTCCCAAACCCGTTAAGGATTATTGGCGAAGGGAATATCCCAAAATCTGGACCATGTCTTGTGACCATCAATCACTATTCCCGGCCTGGTTTTCCTGCGTGGTGGCTGGCAATGGCAGCAAGCGCGGTGATCCCTGCAGACGTTCACTGGATTGTTACCTCCGCCTGGACCTATTCTGACAGGCTGCGTTCTGAAAGCTTGACCCCGATCAGCCGCTGGCTGTTCCGCAGAATTGCGGAAATTTATGGTTTCTCAAACATGCCGCCAATGCCGCCCAATCCCCAAGAAGTCCTGCAGCGTGCCCATGCGGTCCGATCCGTTTTAAACTTTGTCAGGAATTCTCCCAACCCGATAATAGGGTTTGCTCCTGAAGGGGGTGATTTTGCACTGCCGGGAGAGCTGGCTGTACCACCTCCTGGAGTTGGGCGCTTTATTTTGCTGCTCTCGCAGTTGGGCCTGGCAATTGTCCCTTTGGGAATATTCGAACTCAATAATACCTTGTGCCTAAATTTTGGCAAGCCCTACGAATTGAATCCTCCGCTTAATGTCTCCCGAGCAGAAAGTGATTGGCTTATCCGGCAGGAGGTCATCAACCGCATCCGCTCCTTGCTTGAATATTACAATGTTGAAGAAACCTATAGAATGAATGGAGCTCCTGGATGACATTAAAGCCATTGCCTCCGGTGAAACCGCTCAGCTTGGTCCAAATCCTGGTTGTGAATGCCTATTGGATCGGTCTATCCTTCATGTGGAACAGCCTGCATGTCATCATCCTGCCGGCTGTCCTGCTGACGATGGTGCCGGAAAACTTGAAGCACACTTATCTTGGATTGCTTACATTCACAGGCTTGATCGTGGCGATGGTCATCCAGCCAATCTCAGGAGCAATCAGTGATCGATGGAGCTCTCCTTGGGGTCGACGCCGCCCCTTGATTAGCCTGGGGACAGTTTTTGATTTCCTTTTTCTGGGTTTTCTAGCCTGGTCAGGAGGCCTGGGATGGCTGGCACTCGGGTATATCGGCCTGCAGTTTAGCTCAAATATCGCTCATGGTCCAATGCAGGGTTTGATGCCGGACGTTGTCCCACCCCGGCAACTTGGTTTTGCCAGCGGGATAAAAAACCTCATGGATATGGCAGGGTTGGTGATCGCCTCGCTGTTAATCGGCCGGATTTACGCGCCAGATACCCATCATCCTGTCTTACCGGTTGGGTTAATCGCCGCCGTGCTTTTTATCACCGTCCTCATAACCATCTTGGGCGTGCATGAAAAACCACACCACGCCGAAAGCGGCGTTTCAATCAAAAAATCACTGCGCCAGGAATTTGCGATCGATTGGAAAACCAACCGGAGCTATGCCTGGCTTATCGGTTCGAGGCTCTTCTTCTTGATTGCAATTTATGGGATCCAGGTGTTCGCCCAGTATTATATTGGGGATGTGCTCGCCGTCGCTAATCCGGTCAAGCTCACAGGCGATCTCCTGGCAGCGATCACCCTGGCTTTACTGGTCTTTGCACTGGTTGGAGGATGGTTGGGCGATCGGATTGGACACAAACGGGTACTCTATCTTGCTTGTCTGATCGGCAGTGCAGGTTGCTTTTTGCTGCTTTGGGCGCGAACGCCCGGAACGCTGTTGTTATTTGGCGGGCTGTTTGGCGTTGGAATTGGATTATTTCTCACCGCGAACTGGGCGCTGGCAAATTCACTTGCCCCTGTGGATGAAGCCGGGAAATTCCTCGGTTTGACCAATTTGGCGACAGCCGGCGCTGCAGCGGTCAGCAGGCTGGAAGGCCCGTTTATCGATTTGCTCAACAATGCCCGTCCCGGAGCGTGGTGGGGCTACGCCGGACTTTTTCTTTTTGGTGTGGTTTGCATCGGTGTCAGTGCGATTTTCCTGAGAAATGTAAAAACAAGCCCGAGTGAGCTGAACCTGAAAACCTGAGATCGATTTGATGTTGGTATCAACGCTGAAACTTATACCCTAAGCTTTAATCAGGTGGGTATGAATCACGACCGACACGAGGCGAAGGTCTTCTTCATTGAACGCTCGGATCGAGACAAAGTCCGCGTCTGGATCGAACTCCAGCCGTGCCAATAAATCCGGATTTTGTTAATTAAGAGTACGCTGGATCCGGTTGGATGCCTCAAAGTTGTCTTCCACGCCACGCAGGTCGCTCAAGTCCTGGAAGATCGACCAGAAATTATCGTCGATCTTTTGGATCAATAACGAGTTGGATTGGATTACATCACCGGTTTCATGGGATGAATCCCGACCCGTCTGTGGGCGACCACCTGTTCATCTCCGGCTTGGGCCAGCTCTAGCGAGACGACAGACCGGGCGAATGGTGCTGTATAGAACAGGAAATTGCGCGGATATACCTGTTCAAAGGTCAATCGCTGCGGATCAGGCGGCCTACGAACCAGCTCTCCTTCAGCTAACTGAAATGCGAAGCTATCTTTGAGTGGGTCGTGAATTGGTTCCATTGGAGGCGATCGGGTAATGGTTCATTTGGTAAGTTTAATAAAACATCCGCTGCAGCATTTGATATATTAAAGAACTGAAGGCAGTATTTAAGTTAAATTTTTTACGGTCTAGTCCAGGTCTTTATCCCTCTAAGAGCTGTAAACGGTCGATTCGCCGGGGCGCAAAATCCTGACCTCCACATCGGGTGCAATTTTGCTGGCAGCATCAGCAAAGATCCTGGGCGGAAGGCGGTGAAATTTTGGTTTAAGCCATGCAGTCCCAAGCGGTAAATAGGTGCCCCAATGAATGGGGATTGCAAGTTTAGGGTGTAAAAGGGTGAGAGCCCGCGCCGCATCCTGAGGGCTCATGTGCGGCTCGCCAAGATGAGGTCCCCAACCCCATACTGGAATTAATCCGATATCGATCCGATCTGCGATTGCTGTCATCTCCGGAAACAGCCTGGTATCTCCTGGGAAGTAAATCGTGACCTCTCGACCAATGAGGTATCCCATGCAGCCTGTCTCAAAATCGAAAGGCGGGCGACCGCTCCTGTGGCTGGCATAGGTTGTTCGGATAGGCAGGTCGCCGACAAAGAATTCTTCACCAACAGACAATTCTCGAAAATTGGTGATTTTGTTCTTCCGAAGCAGCTTGCCCGCCCCCCTGGGAACACACACCAATGCGTGCTCACCGATTGACTTGATACCAGAGATATCCAGGTGGTCGTAATGGGTGTGTGAGATCAACACGACATCAATGTTTCGGAGGGCTTCTCGCCCTGGCACCGGAACTGTCCGGACGAGATGAAAAATCAGGCGCCGAAAAACGGGATCGGTGGCAACCCTTACACCGTTGATGTCTAGGACAATCGTCGAATGACCAAGATATTCTAGCTTTGTTTGCATCGCAGGTCTATCTTACCCTCAATTTGCTTAGAGTCTATTTATCGCTGATAAATCCGAATCTCTGCGAGACTGAGCGCTTCTGAATTAGATGGGTGACCCGTCTGCTAATGGTCGATCGTTGGACGCTGCTCTACCGTTGGACGCTGGTCTACTGTTGGGCGCGAATCGATCTGAGCAGAAGGATAGGATTGATGGGTAAATATGAATTGC
This sequence comes from uncultured Chloroflexia bacterium, assembly GCA_963827155.1. Taxonomy (GTDB): domain Bacteria; phylum Chloroflexota; class Anaerolineae; order Anaerolineales; family UBA4823; genus UTCFX2. The sequence goes on from CAWGZV010000001.1 coordinate 81,965, forward strand.
CCGATCAATCTGACCTGGCTGCATACTCTGGGGGTGTATGCAGAGGAGTTAAACCACGATATTGGTTGAAGTCTTCGGCATCCAAAATGCCATTAAAACTGATGCGACCAGGGCTAACGCTCCGCCGAATAGAAACGGGGCAGATGGTCCAAATCCCTCCCAAGATCCGGCGCCTTGCCAGAGCAAGCCTGCAATCAACGATGCAGGAAATGCTAGGAAACCAATCATGGCGTTGTAGGTTCCATATGCCGTGCCGCGCAATTGTTCGGGGGCCAGGTCGGCAACCATCGCATTCGCAGAGCCATAAGCCATGCCGTAATATAAACCATATGCCACATACAATACCCATACCTGCCAGGCGGATTTTGCGAACGCAAATCCAAGGTAGATTCCAGCATACACCAGCCACCCTCCGATGATCAAACGCCGGCGACCTATTCGATCGGAAAGTACGCCGGAAGGCGTAGAGATCATAGAGTAAATGAAATTGAACATCACCAGCATGATGAGAATTCCGATGACTGAAACGCCCAGATTTTGAGCGCGTAAGACCAGGAAGGCATCTGAAGAATTGCCCAGGGTGAAGATGCTGACGATAATGAGAAAGATGATAAATGGTTTTCCCATGCCGCGCAATGAAAACCTGGGTGCAGCACGCCGATCTTTTACGGGAACATCCCTCGCACCAATCGCGAGCGAAAAAACCGCGAGGAATGCAGGGACAAGGCTGAAAAGGACCACCGTCTGGAAAGTAGATTTTGAAAGGGCAAGGGCATTCTTTTGTGCTAACCAGACAACTATCGTGGCAATGAGAATGCCTACCATTGCGCCGGCAGTGTCCATCGCCCGGTGGAAGCCGAAAGCAAGGCCGCGAGTTTCCCGGGTTACCGAATCTGCTACCAGAGCGTCGCGTGGGGCAGTGCGGATTCCCTTGCCGACCCGGTCAACCCAACGCACAACAGCAATCAATTCCCAGGTGCTGGCAATGTAGAAAAAGGGTTTTGTCACGGCTGAAAGCGCATATCCAATGACAGCCAGCCACTTTCGCCCGCCCAATCGATCGGAAAGCCAGCCCGAGAACAATTTCAGAATGCTGGCGGTCGCTTCAGCAATCCCCTCGATCAGACCGATGATGGAAGTTTGAACCCCTAAAACATTTGCCAGGAAGAGCGGCAGGATATTAAGTACCATCTCGCTTGAAATGTCCATAAGAAAGCTGGTGATACCGACAGCCCATACGTTGCGAGGGAGCTGTTTTATCGTGCTGTGCGTGGGTGGGTTTGATCTTGTTGGATTCATTCGCCCACAATCATGTCCAGGTATTTTTGATTTCCAATGAGCTGAGCTGCTGCACTTACGAAACTGTGCGGTTATTATTAATCGTTCGCTTTGGGATATCCCATAATCTAAGAATTCTAATCTATCTTTTCGAAATAAAACGATCAGATGCGCGGACGTCACTAGATTGGTATATCTTTGAGAATAGAACTTATGTCGTAAAAGTGATTCAAAAATCTGGGTATAAGATCAATCCGTCTGAATACAGACTGCGATCCAGGTAGCGTTGCATCAATAGCAAGTGCTGGAGCTTTCCATTGTATGTTCGAGGTGTGGTGTGCGGTTTTACGAGATACACTCGTCCAGGGCGAAAACCCATCCGAGAATACACCGCCTCGACGACCAGATGAATAAGCTCGATCAGGCTGGTTTCCCCTCGATCCTTGTTAAAATGAGTTTCTGCGAAAATGTAGATTTGCTCTCCTTCAATCCCTCCACTGGAGTGCTAAATCCCAAATCTCCGCTTCCTGGGATGATGAAATTAAATACCGCTGCATTGAGACAAAGCATCCGAGTTGCCCGGGTGGGGCTGGCGGTTCAACAAACCGGCGCAGGTCGGCAAAAGAGAGGGTCTGCATATCGGATTCGCCTAATTCGAGCATCTGGCATGTATGCATCAGTTCTTGGAGAAGATTAAAACCCGAAGCACCGTGCATGATTGCGTGTTGGAAAGTGAGAATAAGCTCGGCGAGGCCTTTATTTTCCCTTGATTGAAGGCAGGTGCAGCGGATAAGGGGTTGATTTAAAACCTGTATATGCCGGTTGAGCTCTTCTTCGACAACCTTAAGGTAGTGGGAATCATTTTTGCGTTCCTGAAATTCAATCTTATATTCCCCCGGATCGACAATCTCAAAATAATACCGTCCATAGTCATTGCTTATATGAGCGCACAGCAATGGGTGGCGTTTTTGGAGCTTTTCAAATGCTTCGTTTAGGATGTTCGGTTGTGGGAGCTCAGTAATCTACAGCACACTGACGACATTAAAGGGGGAGTAATCATTGGTCAATACGGAGGCTTTCTCAAAGGAGCCCATCTCGCGTTTCATAATCACCACCTAGAGGGGACTAACAATATCGCAATTATGATCTTTTAGAGAGTATTGTCAATACCAATAATTAATTGCGCACGAAATTCGTATGAGTGGTCAAAGCTATCATTAAACATTAATCTACCATACATTATCAAGAATTCCAGGAAGCTCTTCCAGGGAGTTGATCACAAAATATGGTTGGGGGAATTCGTCTAAATCGCTTTCTTGAAATTCTCCTGTTTTTACCAAAACTGATGTAATGCCTGCATTTTGAGCGCCAAGGACATCTGATTGGATCCGGTCTCCCACCACCAGCGCCTGATCTGGTTTCAACTTCATCGAACTCAGTGCCTGAATAAATCCAAAAGGTTCTGGCTTGCCAATATAAGTCGCTTTAATTCCTGAAGCCAATTCCAGCATTTTCACCCATGAGCCAACATTCAGTTCAAGGGCGCCAAGCGAAGAGTCGACCAGCTCTGAAGTCATTCCAATCAGTTTTGATCCCGACTTTAATAATCTCAGTGCCCGATTGAGATGTTCAAAATCAAATTTGCTGCGGTTGTCTCCGATGACGATATATTCTGGGTGGGTTAAATCCTGAATAAAATCAGCAAACTCGTCAACTCCTTCCCGTTCGAGGAACAGCCAGATCGATCTTGGATTCAAGGTCCGTAAATAGACCGCGGTTGTATACGAGGCGGTCAGAACTTCGTCATCCTGAACCCAAAAATCTTGCTCCCTGAGACGAGCTGCGCAAGATTGCCGGCTCTTGAGGGTGCTGTTCGTCAGGAACCGGATTTTGACCCCTTTCCGCTGTAATAATCTAACAGCCTCGATCGCTCCTGGTAAAATCTGGCCCTGATAAGTGAGCACGCCGTCGATGTCGAAAATGATTCCACGAGGCATGAACTGTGAAGTGGATCTTGAATTTTTCACCATCGGAAGATTATCGGGTTTCTGCTTTGAATTTGATTCATGATAAACGGACATGATTTCGCAAGTCTATTCCACATTGGAAGATCAGTCAACAATTAGATAAGATCAACATCAGAAAAATTAATCGAGTTTTTCTCATTTATAATGAGCATAACCAAGAAATGAGATCACCCAAGGATCAGGTGGAATCTCACTTAGAGAGACTAACTATCTGAAGGTGATGCTAGAATTTCCAGCCTCATTTGTAAGACAAACAAATGAATGCAGCGAAATCCCAGCCAGTTTGGAAAAGATGGCTGAGATAAGGCAAGGATTTTGAGAAACTGATATGGATGAAAAAACTTTGAGGGGATTGTTGGAAGGCGTTCGAGACGAAAATATCTCGATCGAGAAGGCAATTCAAGAGCTTCGGAAACTTCCCTTTGAGGATCTAGGTTTTGCGAGAATAGACTTCTCACCGGGCTTTACGAACAGGTTTCCCAGAGGTAGTTTTTTGCCAGGGAAAGCAAGAGCATCAAATTGTGGAGATTTTTTATCGGATCGCGAAAAGGAATGGTCTGGTTCTAGGCACCCGTGCTACTCCGGAGGTATACTCGGCGGTTCGAAAAAAACTGCCAGAAGTCGAATACAACGAGCTGGCTCGCACAATCGTCTACCAATCGTCACCAATGAGTAAACGCAGCGGCACAATCCTGGTGATCACTGCCGGCACGGCAGATCTCCCGGTTGCAGAGGAAGCAGCAGTAACTGCAGATGTAATGGGCAACCATGTCGATCGTCTTTCTGATGTCGGAGTCTCGGGGCTGCACCGTTTGCTGGCAGATATGGATCGCCTTCAGTCTGCATCGATACTGATCGTTGTTGCTGGGATGGAGGGCGCTTTGCCAAGCGTTATCTCTGGACTGGTGAAGCGTCCGGTGATCGCGGTGCCGACCAGTGTAGGTTACGGCGCCAGCTTTGGTGGGCTTGCTGCCTTATTGGCAATGCTCAACAGCTGCGCATCTGGTATCACGGTAGTCAATATCGATAACGGATTTGGAGCTGGGTATGCAGCCAGCTTGATCAACAGTTTAATGGAGGAAAGAATTGACGGGTCTTAATGGTGTAGTGGAGCAGAAACTTCAGCTTTTGAGAAAGATCTTAAAAGAGATGGGTCACGTTATCGTTGCGATGTCTGGCGGAGTCGACAGCGTGCTGCTGGCTAAAGTTGCCGCCGATGTATTAGGCAATGAGATGCTTGCAGTAACGGCAGACTCGCCATCCCTGCCGCGCCGTGAACTTGAAGAAACAATCGCATTGACCAATAGATTGGGAATCCGCCATCGGGTAATTCGCACTGAAGAAGTGAGTGATCCACGCTATGCAGCCAACCCCCTCGATCGCTGTTATTTTTGCAAAGGGATTCTGTTCGATCATTTGGAAAAGGTCGCGGAACAGGAAGGGGCGGCTTGGATTTGCTTTGGTGAAAATATCGATGACCAGTCCGATTTTCGGCCAGGCAGCCTGGCTGCTCAGGAGCATTCAGTACGGGCGCCGTTAAAGAGGTGGGTCTGACCAAGTCAGAGATACGCCAGATTGCCAGAGCGATTGGGCTGCCGATATGGGAAAAGCCGGCTTCGGCATGCCTGGCTTCCCGGATTCCATACGGCAATCCGGTTACAGTGGAGAAACTGTCTCAAGTGGAGCAGGCTAAATCGTTCTTATATTCGTTGGGTTTCATTCAAAGCCGAGTCCGCCACCACGGTGAAATCGCCAGGATCGAAGTGCCGGCAGAGCAAATGCAGCAGCTTCTTGATAAATCGATCTTGGTGGCGCAAAAACTCAAGCGATTGGGTTTCAATTATGTCACAATGGATTTGCTAGGCTACCGGCGCGGCAGCTTGAACGAGACAATCGATTTGATCAACGAAAGGGCGATATCGATCACAAAATGAAAACGCTCTACCTGGAATGTTTCGCCGGGATCAGCGGCGATATGTTTGTTGGGACGCTGCTCGACCTCGGCTTGCAGAAGCTCGATCTGGAACGGGAGCTGGAGAAACTGGCGCTCGGGGGATATCAGATTCGGGTATCTGCGGATAACAAGAACGGGATCCGGGCGACCGCATTTCGCGTCCACCTCCGGGAGGGAGATCGCGAACGCCTGGCGGATTCGGAATTTATCGAGACGACATTGATTGAAACAGGGTCGGTTCCTGACAAAACGGTGGATGATTTCTCAGAAAGCCGCACTCTGGGGGAAATCCTTTCATTGATCAAATCAAGCGGGCTTTCGGAACGAGTAAAGTCTATTTCAACCGCAGTATTCCGACGTCTCGCGGATGCCGAAGCTAAAGTCCACGGCACTTTGCCAGAAAAAATCCATTTTCATGAAGTCGGCGGCGTGGATGCAATCGTAGATATCGTGTGTGCGGCGATTGGGCTCGAAGCATTGGAGATTGAACAAATCTTCGCATCGCCTTTGCATCTGGGGGGAGGATTTGTTCGATCCAGCCATGGGCTGCTGCCTGTGCCTGGCCCCGCGACCGCAGAGCTGCTGAAAGGTGTGCCAGTTTATACTTCCCAATACACTGGCGAGCTCGTTACGCCGACCGGTGCGGCGATCCTTACAACGATTGCTTCTGGGTTCCAGGCGATGCCCGAGATGACAATTCAAGCGGTGGGGTACGGTGCTGGAAGTCGAAAGCGGGAGTTCCCGAATATTTTGAGGGGTTATCTGGGAGATTGTAGGAACGACAAGACTCAACCAGACCGAGCTCCACGCGAACCTTTTCCTCAGCAGCATCTTGCTAAGGTAACCGAGAATGGAGTACATGCAGCTGAGGCAGTTGTTATGGAAGCGAACATCGACGATAACAATCCGCAATGGTTCGAGCTAGTCATGGACCGGCTTTTCGCTGAAGGTGCTTTGGATATCGCGCTGATCCCAATCCAGATGAAAAAAAACCGTCCTGGAGTAATGCTGCAGGTCCTCGCCCCGCCAGAAAAGCTCGACCATTTGATGCAGATCATCTTCAGAGATTCGACCACGATAGGAATTCGCACCTATCCGGTGCTGAAGTATATGCTTCAGCGAGAAAATCTCTCGATCTTTACAGAATATGGGACAATTCGGGTAAAAATTTCAAAGATGGGAACTGAGGTGGTTAACGTAGCACCAGAATATGAGGACTGCCGGGCGCTCGCGATTAAGAATGGGATCTCGATCAAAGCAATATATCGAGCGGCACTGCTGGCTTTCGAGGGATTGCCTCAAAATCAAAAACAATAATCCAATTTCCAATTTGTAGAGAATCATTAAAGGGAAAAATGATCCTGGTGAAAGCTTCAATCATTTTTATTCCTCAGCTGGACCAGGACTGATCCGATCCCAAGGATTAACAATCCAACAAATTCCAGTGGGCTCAGCCTTTCTCCAAGAAATATCCATGCCAGGATTGCAATCTGGATCAGCATCGTGCCGTTGATCACGGTCGATTCTACCGCAGTGAGATTCTGCAATGTGCGGTTCCACAATGTAAATGCGAAGGCGGTATTGACTGCAGCCATCCAAACGATGATCAACCAGCTCCACCCGCTGAGCGATGGGATGCCCTGAGTAAAAAATCCCACTATAATCAGCATGAATGCTCCAATCCCCATGCTGATTACGGTCACGATAAGTGGATCGATCCGGCGTGTACGGTTGATCTTACGTCCAAGGATTGACGAGCCGGCATTCGCAAGCACGCCGACTAAAACGATCAAAATGCCCACAGCCTGCTGCCATGGGATCTGCACGGGAAAAAAGTACAGGCAAATCCCAATTAGACAGAGGGCAACTCCAAACCACTGGCGAAAGCCTGGTTTTTCATCAAGGAAAATGATTCCAAATAATGCCACGACAGGAGAGGTGAAATTAAGCAAGACACTGGCCGTCATTGCTTCGAGGTAAACGAGACCGAGAAACTGGGCACCTTGTGTGATTGCAAAAAAGAGGAGACCCAAGAGGACAAGCTGCAGCCAATCGCTTCGAGAGAGCTTTCGAAATGAGGTGTTATGATTAACCCTCAATGAAAACGGAAGCAAAATTAGAAATGCAAGACCATAACGCAATCCGGCGAACGAAAGCGCTGGAATGTCTCGAAGTCCCCATTTGATCAGGACCCAAGAGGTCGACCATAAGAAGGTGACCAGTAAAGCCTGGAAGATTGCCCGAGTATGCTGACTTTGTGTATTCACAGTTATTCACGATTGTATCAAATCAGGTTGATCGCATGAAGCGTTTCCATCTCTGGCCTTCAGACACATTCATATCCGATGGATTCGTCAAGGCAGGGTATATACTGGAAAAATCGGACAGCGAGCGAATCTCAATATTCTACAGAATTCCTGAAGAATATAAGGATAGCCTGACAGCAAGCTGCGACCCATTCGTTTTGGAAACGCTTTTTTCTGCCATGCGAGGCTCGGCGGATCTCATCGTGCACGGACAGGTTTCACCATCGCTAATGGCGAACCTGGAAGAATTTCAACTGGTCTGGGCGAATTGGAGACCGAGCCGATACCAGAAAATTGAAATCCAGGCAGATCTTGAGACAGATCAGGCGCATGATCACCCTGGCAGAGCTGTGATGGCATTTTCTGGAGGGGTAGACAGCTGTTTTACAGCCTGGCGGCATAGGATGGGGAAAGCGGGTCGACAGTTATGCAATCTTGATGCTGGTGTTTTTATCCACGGATTTGATATCCCCCTCAACCAAACCGAAACTTTTCATAGAGCAGCAGGGAATATCCGGGTCATCTTAAACAGTGTTGGTATGGAAATGATCCCGATTGTCCATAATTCCAAATATCTGGGGGAGGATCTGGACGACTTTCATGCGGCCGTGCTGGTTTCCTGTTTGATGATTCTCCAAAACCGTTTTTCTATCGGTTTACTCGCCAGCTCTGTTGCTTATATCCATTTATTGAAAGCTTATCAGCTTCCATTCGGGTCTACTCCGCTAACGGATTGGATGTTATCCAGCAGCAGATTTTCAGTGATCGAAGACGGCGCTGCCCACAACCGGATTGGCAAAATTGCCGAAATTTCCAAATGGCCTGAAGCCATGCAGCACCTGCGTGTGTGCCTCTCGAAAGTTGGAATGGAACGCGATCGGAACTGCTGCCGTTGTGAAAAATGCGCGCGCAACATTCTTACCTTCCGAGTGTTGGAATTGGATCGACCGCCTTGCTTTGAGCATGATCTGAGCAATCTTCAGATTTTAGGATTGCATTATCCCTCCAATGTTCGGGTATTTTACATCGAATTGCTATTGAAAGCTGCTGAACAGCGGAACTTGAAAGGTTTATGGCTGATCGTATTGCGAATAAACTTATTTATCAATTTACTGAATATCTTGATTCGAAAGACGGCGTTGTGGCAGCTCCTCCAAAGATCCAGGCGAAGAATATTTGAATCTAGAGCCAGAAAAGCGTCAGCGGATTGACTTACAATCTAGAATCTACTATATTTAAACTGAATACTCCAGGCAAAAGATCAAAGGCTTGACAGTTAATTGGCTGGAGGAGGTTGAGATGTTTGAGCACATTCTTCTTGCGGTAGATGGTTCTGACCATTCGATGCGGGCTTCGCAATCCGCAGGGGAAATCGCCAGACGTTTTGGATCATCAATCCGCCTGGTTGTTTGTTATGAGCCAATCCCGACATATTTGGGTGAACCTAACTTACAGCAAGCCTTGAATGCGAGGCTGGAGCACACTGCCAGGATCATTGCGCCAGCTTTAATCGCTATAGGCGAAATCCCTGGGAGGCTAATAGAGGATATTCTGGAAGGTCCACCGGCAGAAGCGATTTTGAAGGTATTGGAAGTACAAGAAATAGATCTGGTCGTGATGGGGACCCGCGGGCTCAGCCAATTTGCAGCAATGCTGTTGGGGAGCCAATCTCAGAAAGTTGTCACACACGCCCCTTGTCCCGTGCTGCTAGTCCGTTAGTCAAAATGGATAGGATCTTGGAAAGAATGGCTGCCAAACGAAAACTGAAGATCGCAATGATAGCCTCAGAAAGTGTGCCATTCGCCAAAACAGGCGGGCTGGCGGATGTGACCGGGGCATTGCCATTTGCGCTGCGAGACCTTGGACACGAAGTGATCGTCATTTTACCAAGATATTCAGCCATCGATCTCAAACGATTTGGACTGCAGCCCTTTATCAGCCCGCTTGGGGTCTGGATGGGCGACCGGTTAGAGTGGTGTGCGTCTTTTCAAGTTTTGAGAAACGACATATCTTTCTATTTCATCGAATCGCAGAAATATTTTGACCGCTGGGGTTATTACCACGATGCAGAGATGCATGATTATCTCGATAATCCCTGGAGGTTTGGATTTTTTTCGCGTGCCGCTCTTCAGCTTTGTCAGGATATGAAATTTGCCCCAGACATTGTTCATGTACATGATTGGCAAACAGCGCTTGCCCCAGCTTTTCTCAAAATCTGGCATTGGAATGATCCTGTCCTTGGAGGCTCGGCGAGTGTATTGACGATCCACAATATCGCCTACCAGGGTGTCTATGATGCCAGCGTTTTTGATTACCTGGGGCTGCAGTGGGGTAATTTTCAACAAGATAAATTTGAGGATCATGGGAAGATCAACTTTCTTAAGGGAGGAATTCAATATGCGGATGTAGTTAACACTGTAAGCCCTAACTTTGCGCGCGAGACCCGTACATCGGCAGGTGGTTATGGACTCGCCCCATATTTGAATGGTAAAGGCGCTGACTATTCGGGAATTTTGAACGGCGCCGATTACAGCCTCTGGAATCCAGAAACCGATAGTTTTATCCCGCAAAATTATTCGGCGAAAGATTTGTTAGGAAAAATCGAATGTAAGCAAGCGCTTCAATCTCGTTTCCTTCTGGAAGTGGATCCCAAGATACCAGTGATAGGGATTGTCAGCCGGTTGGCGGCTCAGAAAGGATACAGCCTTCTTTCCCAGGTGATCGAACGGGTTGTTAACAATATGCTCGTTCAGTTCGTCATCCTTGGAGCTGGCGATCAAGATTTGTCGCGCTTTTTTGGGGAGCTCCCTGCTCGCTTTCCAGGTAAGATAGGCAGCTTTATCGGTTATAACGAAGAGCTGTCACATTGGATTGAAGCCGGCTCGGATTTCTTTTTGATGCCGTCTCTTTTTGAACCCTGTGGATTAAACCAGATCTATTCCTTAAAATATGGGACCTTACCTATTGTGCGGGCTACCGGAGGTCTAGACGATACCGTCGAGCAATATGATGAAACCGATGGCGCCGGGACAGGATTTCAAATTCTGGGAGCCGAGCCCAGACGCGCTGTATTACACAATCGGATGGGCAGTGAGCACCTATTTCGACCGTAAAGAACACATCCAAAAGATGGTCAAGACTGCAATGCAGCAGGACTTCTCATGGGAGAGGAGCGCCCGGCAGTACCAATCGCTTTACGAGAGTGCGCTCCTCAAAAAACGGGGTATTTGAGATTTTCGATAATATTTATCGAGACTGGGCGTTATAATGCTGAAGTCGTGGGCGCTTTGGAGGAAATTTCAATGACTTCCGGCAATAAAGAATACCATTCAAGTTATGGATTGAAATTTACCCTTCCTTCCGGGGAGGAGTTTTTATTTACTGCCCTGCCGGTAAATATCGGACGGAGCGCGCAGAATGATCTTGTCATTAATCACAGCTCGGTATCTGCCATGCATGCACAGGTGTTTTTCGACGAAAGACTGAAAGATGTATGTATCAAGGATCGAGATTCACTAAATGGCCTGTTCATAGATCAAAAACCGACCCGCCTGAACATCTTGCATGATGGAGCCAAGATCAGTTTAGGAGATGCAGTTATCGACTTTCGCGATACGGGCTATATCCACGTCGAACATTCCGAATGACTGCGTGAGGAAAAATGGTCCAATGCTCTAACTGCCATGCAGAAAATCGTTCTGGCGCAAAATTTTGCATGAACTGTGCTACTCTCCTGCCGCAAGCACCGCAGGTGACCATTCCGCTTGATTCCCAACGGAATAATTCTGATAGAGTGGAAACTGCAGCTTCGAATGTTGTTGGTTCGACTGTCACAGTTCGATTAGGAACGCCGATGAGAACGGACACGAAGCCATTGAAATCCCGCCGCAGATTCTCAGAGCGGCCGATTGGTGCTGTTTTTGGGGATCATTTTCTGTATCAAAATGTGATTTCATCCAATTCGTCGAAGGCTGAATATCTGGTCGACATAATCCAAGGCGATTCCGCTATGGAAATCTGGATCTGTCCAAATCCTGATTGCGGGGCGTCGTTTCCACCTCGAAATGATTTTCCGGAGAAATTCTGCACAGATTGTGGAACGGTATTAGAACGGGGTGGTTCGGGTCTGCTCCTGGTGGAGACGGTTGAACCAATCCCAGAGCCGCTCTTGAGGATTGCGTCAAAAGGTTTATCTCACGGAAGTGTTCGCGCTCCCCTGGCTGTCTTCGATGAGCAGGTAGGACCTGAAACCCGGCATTGTTTGGTCTCGCCTTATGTGCCTGCATTTTTAAATGAAAATCCAGAAGACACCGAGATTCCCAGCGCTGCTCAAGCGCTTCGATGGGGTGGATCACTGGCAAGAGGGATGGATTACCTGCATGATAACGGGGTGTTTTTTGATGGAAAAATGACCCTGGAATGTATAGGCCTTATTCTTGATCGAGCCGTATGGGCAGATTTCCGATGTGTTTCCCACCACCCAGAAGGTTATGTCTTGGATAGAGGCTCCGATACGCTTGCACTTGCCCGTTTAGTATACCGCTGGCTAAGTGGAAAAAATGATTATGATCGGGCCTCCTTTCTAAAAGAGCCAGTAAAGCAAGCCTTCGATTTAATTTTCCAGAATTCGACCATAAGGAATGGGTCTCAGCTCGCCGCCCTGTTCCAAAAGGTCGCTGATGACCTTGCTCCTGCCAAATTGCTGGATTTGTTGTCTGGGCGGAGGAGCGATGTCGGGATGGTAAGAGACTTGAACGAGGATAGTTTGCTCGTACTTGAGATGGATCGTAAGCTGAAGTCGGTGAGTCGAACGGTTGGAGTTTACGTTGTCGCTGATGGGATGGGAGGACACTCGGGGGGTGAAGTAGCAAGCGGTCTGATTGTAGACCTTATTGCAAAGAAAGCGTCGCAAGAGCTGCTGATTGGAATGCTTGAAGACCCTGATTTTGGTCTGGCAGAATGGTTAAAAAGCGCAGTGGAAGCGGCAAATCTTCAAGTGTATAATCTGCGGAAATCGGCAGGTACCGATATGGGTTCGACCTTGGTGGCTGCGGTCGTGTCTGGCGACCAAGTCACACTCACGCATATCGGTGACAGCAGGGCATATCAGATCCATCAAAACCAAATCCGCCAGCTCACCATCGATCATTCTCTGGTAGAGCGGATGGTTGCGAATCATCAGATCACTCGTGAGGAAGCTCGCCGTCATCCACAGCGGAATGTGATCTATCGGACGATGGGCGATAAACCTGTAATTGAGATCGATGTTGAGCATTTTGTCCTTTCGAACAATGATACCTTGCTGCTATGTTCAGACGGACTGAGTGGTTATGTTGATGATGAAGAGATGAGAAATATTGTGCTCGCCTCATTCTCTCCTCAAGCAGCTTGTGATGCTCTCATTAAAGCAGCGAATGCGGCAGGCGGGGATGATAATATTTCTGTGATAATCATTCAAGCTGTGTCCAGATAAATTATTGCTTTTCGAACCGCAGTCTGGTGAAGGAGTTTCATTCCATGGCGCCTATAATCTGCCCAAGTTGTAAAAATCCTGCTCCTTTAGGAGCGATATTCTGTGATAATTGCGGATATGATTTACGCGCGATTACAGCGGTAAGCGACGAACCGATCCGTCCTGTGGCTGTTCCTGTAGATGCCACACCGAACATTTCGTTATGTTCAAATTGCGGTTATGAAAACCAGGTTGGATCTGTGTTCTGTGAGAATTGCGGCACTCAGCTCCCTAAACAAATCGTGAGTAATAAACCTGGACCATTGCCGGTGAACCAGGGAATCCAATATTTGCAGCCTTCTTCGCCTCAGCCAGCTTCGCCTCAGCCAGCTTCACCTCAAAATCCATCTTTACCACAACCTCTACCGCCAATTGCCTCTTCTCCGCAAGACGATTCAACCTTGATCGGGAAAAGCTCTGCCCAATCACCGTTGAAACCTTCTCCTGAATCCGTTCCTGGCAGGCTGCTGATCCCCGGAAAAAATATCTCGATTCCAATCCCTGCTGGTGCCGCATCAATCATCATCGGCCGAGAAGATCCAGTGAGCGGAATTTTCCCGGATATCGATCTCGACCCGCATGGGGGTCATGATGCAGGGGTTGGTAGACGCCATGCTCAATTATCAATACAAGGATCTGATGTATTCTTAGAAGATCTAGACAGTGTGAATGGAACGGCTGTCAACAAGCAGAAACTCTCCCCTCGAAGCCCACGTCGAATTGTAAATGGTGATGAGCTGAGGTTTGGAAAATTAATCGTTGTTTATATGGACAAGTGATTACCTGCATGGCAACCTGCCCCGCGTGCAGCTTCAACAAATCAGCAGGCGAGATAATCTGTCAACGGTGCAGCGTTCAAATCTCCCCGCTCCTCAGAACGCCGCTTCCTGCGTCTGATCCGAACTGTCTGCCACGACCCAGATCAACTTTCCACTCCTCCAGTCAAGGCAGCCATAGATTTGTTTTGGTTCAGACCGATGAAGCGATCATCCTTCCAAAGCAAAAGGGATTCTTCACGCGAGGACATGCCAACCTTTTAGATGGATACTACGCCTGGATTGATCTCACCCGCATGGGGAGTGAAAAAAAAGGTGTTTCGCACCTGCATGCCCGGATATGCTGTGTCGAGCATGATGCTTTTCTTGAAAATGGTTTTTTAAATATAATTTGATGGAGGCATGCATGGGTTTATTAAAATTTGCGTTTGCGACGGATCCTGGTCTGCAGCGTGAAGGGAATCAGGATCGAGTTTTTGCACGGGTAAACCAGCCCCCGCAGGGAGATCCGTTGGGAGTATTCATCGTTTGCGATGGTGTTGGTGGGAGCCAGGGCGGACAATTTGCCAGCCATCTGGCAGTGGAAGCAGTGGCATCGAAATTTGCAGACCTCTTCTCAGCTGGAGATCCAAGGAAATCCCTCGTTGAAAGAGGTTCGAATCACAAGAAGGGGGTCGATGAAGTTACCCAAGCATCGGACCTGAAGAAACTCGAGCAATTGGTTCGCGAATCGGTGGTCTATGCAAATCAAGTTGTGCACGAATTTACTTTACAGAATCCGAAAGAGGCTGGAAATGCAGGGACGACCATTGCATTAGCGGCAGTGATTGGAAACAGCGCAGTTATCGCGAATGTTGGAGACAGCCGGACTTACATCTTGCGAGATGGCAGCTTCAGACAAATTTCAATCGACCATTCCCTTGTAGCCGGTCTGGTCGCCAGCGGTCAAATTCAGCCGGAGGAGGTGTTTTCGCACCCGCAGCGGAATTTGATCTTTCGCTCTCTCGGCCATAAGCTGGAGATCGAAGTGGATACTTTCGTTGAGCTTCTGAAACCAGGAGATATCATGCTGCTTTGTTCAGATGGCTTGTGGGAGATGCTGCAAGATGAAAAAGCGATCGCTGCCCAAATCTTGAAGGAAGATAATCTTCAAGTGGCATCTGATTCATTGGTTGCCGCTGCAAATGTCGCTGGCGGAGCGGATAATATCAGCGTGGTGCTGGTGAAGTTCGACTGACATGAATTGAAAATTGGAATGCCATTCATCACCGGCGACGTGCTGCAAAATCGATACCGGATCGTCAAACTGCTTGCTCAGGGAGGGTTTGGCACTCTCTACCGGGCATGGGATACTGCGCTTGGAAGACCATGCGTGCTCAAGGAAAACCTCGCGGTTTCACCGGATGCACAACGGCAATTTCTTCGGGAAGCGAAAATCCTTGCAAATCTAAGCCATCCCAATCTCCCTCGAGTCACGGACTATTTCGTTGACCAGATGGGTGGACAGTACCTGGTGATGGATTATGTTGAAGGTCAGGACCTTCAGCAATTGGTGGAAGAGAGGGGTGGTCCTTTTCCTGAAGATCGCGCCTTGGAATGGGGGCTGCAGATTTGCGACGCGCTTTCTTACCTTCATTTGCAATCTCCGCCGGTGATCCACCGGGATGTCAAACCAGCGAATATTCGGATCACACCTCAGGGAAAAGCAGTTCTGGTTGATTTTGGGATTGCGAAAGTATATGACCCCCAGACCAAGACGACCCTCGGAGCTCAGGCGATATCCCCGGGATATTCTCCTTTAGAGCAATACGGCAAGGGTAGAACGGATGCCCGCTCAGATATTTATGCCTTGGGTGCAACCCTTTACACACTGGTGACCGGGCAGGAACCGGTTGAGAGCACCCAACGGGTCATCAACGATCCGCTGGTCGCCCCACGGATAATCAATCGGAATCTCAATTTGAGGACCTCGGCTGCATTAATTCGCGCCCTGCAGATGGATCCAACCCAGCGCTTTCAACGAATGGATGAATTTAAAAATGCGCTGACTCCGCCGATGCCTGTCCAGGTCGCGGCACCAACTCCGCCTTCATATCACATGCCGGTCCAACCGATGTCTGCTGGACGGACGGGGACCAAAATACCTGTGGGCTGGATGGCTCTGGTTGGGATCTTGCTGGTTATCATTTTTGTTCTGGTGCTTCGAATCACATCTTTAGATCGACCTGACATCCAGGCAACTGGGCTTCCCTTAGCGATGCCAAGCACGCCGTTCGGTTCAGCTACGGTTTCAGCGGAAACGAAAATACCAGCCCTTGCAAGCACCCCATCTGTCATCATTGATACCCAACAGCCCACGCTGACACCGTTGGTCTATTTTGTCCAATCTGGAGACACCTGCTCAGAGATCGCCGAGGCGTTTAAGGTCTCCATCCAGGAAATTGTGTCCGAAAATCAGAACTTGTCTGTCGATTGTGATTTGCTTTTTTCAGGGCAGCCTCTCCTGATCCCCCAATCGGGTGGACCAATCTCAACCCCAGCTTTTATCCGATCGCAAACACCTGCATTGGCGGTTATCACCCAAACCTCACCGATGGATGGAATGACCATGATTTACATCCCGGCTGGAAGCTTTACAATGGGTGCAGACGAATCCGACCTCGAAGCCGGTGAACAGGAGGCTCCAAAGCACAAGGTCTCGCTCAGCGCCTATTGGATTGATGAAACAGAAGTGACGAATGGGATGTACGCTCGATGTGTTGATCAGGGCGCTTGTTCGCCGCCTGTTAATTTATATTCAAAAACCCATACGTCTTATTTCGGGGACCCTGCATTTACCAAACACCCCGTCATTTATGTCGGGTGGGAAGATGCCCGGGATTACTGCCGCTGGACCGGACGTCGACTTCCCAGTGAAGCGGAATGGGAGAAAGCTGCCCGGGGGACCGATGTCAGAATTTACCCTTGGGGAGAGAATCCACCCGGACTTAAATTTGCGAATTATGGTGGATTAATCGGCGACACCACACCGGTGGGCTCTTTCCCATCCGGAAGAAGCGCTTATGGCGTGCTGGACCTGGCGGGCAACGTTGCAGAGTGGGTGTCTGATTGGTATGATCAAGATTATTATTCAAATTCGCCGTTTCAAAATCCAGCCGGACCAACTGCTGGCGTTTTCCGCTTGATACGGGGCGGCTCGTGGTTTACTCAGGGGAATTCGCTCCGCACCACATTTCGGATGTGGAATTACCCCGATCTGCGTTCAGATACGGTTGGTTTTCGCTGCGCAAATTAGCTGAGAAATTAATGTCACAAGGCATCTTCTGCGACATGAAGGATGTTTGGGGTAAAATGATACCGAAATTGTCTGGATAGGCTCTCGGCACAATATATCGAGGAGGATGCGAATGAGCACAGTGACATGCCCAAACTGTGGTGCGGACAACAATTCCCAGGCACGTTTCTGCGCCCGATGCGGGAACCCACTCAGCGTTGCACCAGCCCAGGACCAAGATCAGGTGTCGGTCTGTCCACGCTGCAGCACGCGCTTGCGCACGAGTGCGCGCTTCTGCCCAAACTGCGGATTTGACCTGACAAGCGGGCGTGAACCAGCGCGGAATATTGGTGCGGCGGGTGGGACTCCTGCCAGCCCACCACCTCAAGGCAATGCCCCCATCCGCCAGACTCAGCTGCTAAGCGAAGTCGCCGGGATCACAGGTCTGACGGTGCGCTGGATGGGCGGCAGCTCAGAAGATTTCCCAGTCTCGAAACCAGATCTGAAGATTGGGCGTGCTCCAGATAATGATATCGTCATCAATCACCCAGCCGTGTCTGCGCATCACCTGAGCGTGATGATTTCCAGCGGTGCAGCCACGGTTACCGACCTGAAAAGCACCAATGGGACCCAGCTGAACGGACAGCAGATCCCTCCCAATACGCCGACCGCTGCCAGGCCGGGCGATATTCTTCGGATTGGTGACCTCACCGGAAACTGGGTAAGCCTGGTCTTTGAAGGAGCTGCAGGCGAAGCGCTCCGAACACTCTCGCTCGGGAAGCTAGACCTCTCGAAGACCACCAATATATTAATCGGTCGCGATCCTGGCTGCTACCTTCCATTAAATCATCCTTCAGTCTCATTCCACCATGCTCAAATTTATAAGCAGGACGGTGGACTGGCGATACGGGATTTAAACAGCACGAATGGTACATTTGTGAACGGCAAGCGGATCGCGATTGTCCCGCTTTCGAGCGGGGATGAAATCCAAATTGGGCCGTTTAAACTTTCCTACGATGCTCAGCAGCAAAGCCTGGCACAATCCATGCGTCTCGGGCACCGGATCGATGCCATTCAGCTTGGGCGCGAAGTAGCCAATAAAAGGATGATCCTGAGCAACGTCTCGATGACTATCCAGCCCGGTGAATTCGTTGCCCTGGTTGGAGGGAGCGGCGCCGGGAAAAGCACGTTGATGAAAGCGATGAATGGCTACGATCCGGCAAATCACGGCCAGATTTTAATGGATGGCGAGCCGCTCTACCCAAAGCTGGATCTGTACCGCACGCATATGGGCTACGTCCCTCAAGACGACATCATCCACCGCGAGCTGCCTGTTAAAACTGCTCTCTACTACGCCGCAAAGCTGCGCTTACCAGATGCCAGACCTGCTGAGATTCAGGCCCGAATTAAGGATGCGCTGGGTTCGGTTGAGATGACTGAGCATGCCAATAAACCGGTAAGAATCCTCAGTGGAGGTCAGCGGAAGCGAGTCAGCATTGCGGTTGAGCTTTTGGCGAGACCCACCCTCTTTTTCTTAGATGAGCCTACCTCCGGGCTGGATCCTGGTCTTGAGAAAAAGATGATGTACGACCTCAACCGGCTTGCCGACGAAGGCCGTACGGTGGTGCTTGTCACACACGCCACTGCGAACATCGAACAATGCGACCATGTCGCATTTCTTACCCAAGGCTGGCTGTCTTATTATGGTCCGCCGAACGAAGCGCTGAACTTCTTTGGCGTACGTGATTTCTCTGATATCTATCTCAAGCTGAGCCAGGAATTAGACCCTGCCCGAGGAATTCAGATCCCACCAGAGCTGCAGGCTTATTATCATCCGAAACCAGGCGCTTCGGGAAAAACATACGCAGGTGTCCTCTGGGCTCATCACTATCATCAATCGAGTTTGTTCCAAAAATATGTGGCTGATCGTCAAAGCAAACTGCGCTCAGCAGGCGGCGGGGTCGCCGCTGCGGCAATTCCTCCTCGCCGCATGAAGGATTCCTTCATTCGCCAAACCATCATCCTCGCTCGCCGGCAGTTCGACCTGATCCGCTTCGATTGGCGGACACTTTTCATCTTGCTGTTTATGCTGCCGATGCTGGGTGCGATGTTTGCCTTGGTCAGTAAAGAAGACGACCTGGTTGGTCGACCTGGGAACATCGAGCAGATCGATGCCGCGCTGACGCAAGAACTCACTGCAGATGGTTTGCAGGTTGATGAAAAGGTAAATTATATCCCTCTGGCAAAAGCGCAGCTATTGGTGACGATGATGGCTCTGGCTTTAACCCAGGCGGGGACATTTGCGGCTGCATATGAGGTTGTGAAAGAAAGGGCAATATTCCGGCGAGAAAAAGCGGTCAACCTAAAAGCGACCTCGTATGTGCTTTCAAAGATGCTGGTGTTGGGAATGTTTGCCATCTTTCAAGTGGGAGCGTTCCTGTTAATGCTCGCGATCGTTGTAGACTTTGGGTTTAAGGGAGCAATATTTGGATTGGGGATTTTTGAGCTGTATGTTTCCCTCTTCCTGGCTGTGGTTGCCAGCATCGCTTTGGGTCTATTCCTCTCTGCCATCGTGCCCAGCCAGGATGTCGTTTTATATGCGATCCTTGCACAGCTGTTCGTGCAAATTGTGCTCACAGGTACCCTCTTCCCGCTTGAGAACAGCCCTGCGTCTATGATCTCTCCCGGATATTGGGCAACCCTCTCTGCCGGATCAACCGTGGATATCCCATCGATAAATGAGAAAAGCAGAGTGTGCTCTGTCAATGAAATCCCAAACATGCAAACCGGCGCGAAAGAGCTGAAGGTGATCTGCACCGAGGCGAAGCAGGATATCGCCGTGAATTATGAGCATACTGAAGACAACATCATTTACACCTGGTTGGGGATGGGAGCGCATATATTCTTGTGGACCCTGCTGACGATCATCGTTCAAGCGCGTAAAAAGGTCGATTGAGTTGGTCTCACCGGTCAACATTTTCGATCGGCTAACGAATCGATCATTGGATTGAGCGATAAGCATCACTGGATTTGCCTCGCTTGTAGACAGCAGGTTGGTGATCCTGTTTGCTGGTTCTCAGCGACTCTGCTGCTGAGCTCAGGATGCTTCACCAGGCTGGACTTTTGGCACCCATAGAAGTCTAGATTCTGAGGCTTTGAAAGAACTGCATTATGAAACTCGCCGGATGAACCAGCAATGAATGTGGAGGAACGTTTATTGGCGGATTATTTGAAATTTACCTGCCGCTGCAGTCGCGACAATGTACTGGTTGTTGAAGATACGCAGGTGATCCATACTTTGATCGAAATCACCCCGAGCTCGGAAATTTCGAGGATGAGGGTACCACTCAATTTTGCACTGGTTTTAGATCGAAGCGGATCGATGGCAGGTGAAAAACTTCACACTATGAAACAGGCGGTGCTTCAAATAATCGATCAGTTGGATGAGCAAGATTTTGTTTCGATCGTGACATTTGAAACCCAGACCGAAGTGCTGGCAGCGTCTCAACCACTGAAAAATCGCAATAAGTTAAAGCGGCAGGTGGAAAAAATCCAAGATGGGGGCGGAACGAATGTTGCCCCGGCGCTGAACGCGGCATTAAACTTGGTGAGCCAGAAGGCAAGCGATCAGCGTCTTAATCGGATCATCCTGCTGACCGACGGCGAAGCAACCGATCGTGAATCAGATTCTTACAGGATCGCTGATCAGGCTGGGGCGATCCGCATTCCAATCGTCTGTCTGGGATTTGGGAAAGATTGGAAAGAGGAATTTCTATTCGATATTGCCGATCGAAGCATCCAGGCAGCTCCTGGAGCGCGAATCGGAATGGCGGATTACATCCCATCACCAGGAGATGCGGCGAGGATTTTCCAGGAAATCTATCAATCGATGCTGGTGGTTGCCCAAGACGTTAGCTTAACGGTTCGAATGGTGCAAGGTCTTGAGGCGCGTACAGTGTGGCAGGTTGCTCCGTTCATTCGGCAGCTCGATATGGAGGTGATCCAGGGACGCTCAATCCAGATCCCAATCTCGAATATCGATCGATCAGGTGCTGCGTTCCTGATCGAGATCATGCTTCCACCCCGTCCACCAGGTCCGGTCCGGATTGCCCAGGCTGATGTGGTTTATCTGATCCCGGAAATCGGCAGACAGCGCCAGACTGTGGACGTGGTCATTAACTTCGAACCTGATCCAAATTCTTGCAAAAATTATGATGATCGAGTAATGGCTGTTGTTGAGAAAGTTCAAGCTTTTCGACTTCAAACGCAAGCGTTGGATGATGCCCTGGAGGGAGATGTTGGCAGCGCAACGCGTCGGCTTCGGCAGGCAGTGACGATCTTACTCTCGCATGGGGAACTGGACCTTGCCGACCAGATGGAACAAGAGGCTGAAAGGCTGGAGCAAACTGGGGTTGTGTCATCCGAAGGGAGGAAGACGATTTTGCTTTCCAGCAGAAAAACAGTGAGGCTTTCGGATCAAGAATAATTCGGAATAAATCGTTTAATTGCGTGCGGATGGCCTTTGATATTTATGTGATTGTTGGAGCACCGGAGGCTCGACGATGGCATTGAAGACCTGCCCAAATTGTGGTAAACCGCTCCGCCCTGGAGCGAGATTTTGCGGAAACTGCGGAGCGACTATCCCAGAAGATCATCCGGATTTTGATGAGGTTCATGATCAGCCTTCAGCGCTTCCATGTCCAAATTGCGGTAAGCCTGTTCGCGTTGGAGCAAAGTATTGCAATGCCTGCGGGAAGGAAATTCCGCAAGCAGCTGCCGATGCGACCAAGCCTGCAATAAATCCCTCAATGGTAGCACCTCCAACTGCTCATGCTTCGTCGTCTTCCAATATTGGAATTCCTGCTAAAACGAGACAAAGCCCTCCTCCTATTCCCCAGTTAGATGGGAAACCTGTTCGAAAGCCGCTTATCCCCATCCTGATTGCAGGATTGGCGATCTTGTGCCTTTTTGCCGGTGTAGGAGGGTACACGTATTGGAAGGATCCTTTCAACTGGCTTACTACTGACACCCAGCCACCTACGGATACGATTCCGGCAACGTTAAAGCCAACTGGTACTTCACAATTGTTCGTCATTACCTCAATTACCCCGCCGAATCCGACCCCTGAACAACCGCTCCCCAGCACGACGTTCGTGCTGACGCCGACGGTCGAGTCGCCGTTGGAAGGAACCGCAGCAGTCACTGCAGTGCCCTTGACCCGAGTCCCTGTGACCGAATCGGTGATGATCACACCCACAGTCCAGCCGGTCGAAGCTTCCCCAACTTTATCGGTGATAATCGAAGACGAGTTCGACACTGCACTGAATGAACAATGGGTGGCATGGGGCAATCCCAGGCCAACCATTCGATCAGGATTTGGCGACAGCTGGTTGGATTTAAAAGCTGCTGACAATCCTTCTCAGGCAGGCGTCACCGCACGGAAAGAAGTACCGAACTCGATCGGTACTGAAATTGAATTCGAAGCGCAGTTAAATTCCGGCTACCCGCTCTACCCTGTGCTCTTCGATTGGGACCCCATTCAGTTCGATCGAGGTCCAGACAACAGCCTACCGACCGTTCTACACCTGGAAATCCAAAAAGCGCGTGTTGTCCTACAGGCTCCGGCTGCAAATAATTCCTGTCAATCCCCGCTGGATGGGACCAAGAAGCATATCTATTTGATAAAATTTCTTTCCGAGAAAAATGCAGCCCTTTATTTGGATGACGGCGCTTCCCCAGTTTGCGAGCTGGAAATTGGGATTAAACCAATCTCTGGCCGGATATCGTTTACAGGTACCGGATGGATCACGCGTATAAAAGTTTCCGGCGCTCCGCTTCCGTAATCTGCCCCGTTTAGGAGAAGAAGCATGCCTTTACAAACCGGCCAAGTTCTGAACAACCGCTATCGGATCGTGAAGCTGTTAGGCGAAGGAGGCTTTGGAGCTGTCTACCGCTCCTGGGATTCGAATTTGAACCGTCCATCCGCGGTAAAAGAAAATAAAGATACCTCACCAGAAGCCCAACGTCAGTTTACGCGTGAAGCCACTGTCCTGGCGAATCTATCTCATCCTAACCTTCCAAGGGTGACCGACCATTTTATCCTCCCCGGGCAAGGCCAGTATTTAGTGATGGATTATGTAGAAGGGGACGATCTGGCCAGCCTGGTCCGGCAGCGAGGCCCAGTCCCAGTGAAACAGGCGGTATTATGGATCTCGCAGGTGGCCGATGCACTGGACTATTTACACTCACGCCAACCACCGGTTGTCCACCGCGATATTAAACCCGCAAATATCCGTGTCACCCCAGATGGGAGAGCCATGCTGGTGGATTTCGGATTAGTCAAGGTATACAATCCACAGTTCAAGACAACCCTCGGAGCGCGGGCGGTTACGCCGGGTTATGCTCCCCCAGAACAATATGGGCAGGGATCTACGGACGCACGCTCGGATCTGTATGCCCTGGGCGCCACCCTATACAATATTCTTACCGCCCAAGAGCCACTAGAGAGCGTCCAGAGAATGTCGGGTGCCCAGCTGCGTCCGACCAGGCAAATAAATCCTAATGTGCCCCCTTCTATAGATCAAGCGATTGAACGTGCCTTGCGGCTTGAGCCAACGCAGCGATTTCAGAAGGTCAGCGAGTTCAAAGCTTCCTTGGCTTTGCCGAGCGAGCCAGTGTTAGTCAGACCCGTAGCGGAAACTTACGCCATGCCCCCTTTGCGTGCTTCGGCGGCTGAGCCCAGCATCCGACAACCCATTTCAAAGCCAAGACCGAAGCGAAGTATGGGGATGTGGATTGGCATCGCGGCGGTTGTGGTGCTGTGCGTAATTGGCGCTCTGGCTGCGCTGGGTTGGATGGTATCCGCTCAAAACGAATCAGCCCAGGCAACCTCAGATGCAGAAGTGCAGGCGACCCTCAAAGAGCGCGTCCGAACCACCTCGACTGCTCAAGCAAACGCGACCGCTACCTCCAGGGTCTCAGCCACCCAGACCGCGCTTCTCGACCAATTGGCAAGTAAAAGCCAATTGGTCTATGGTCCTGCTTCTGGACAACTGGAACATGCGGAAGGCGATTCGATCATTGCCCAGGATGCAGGGGTCAACCTAAGAGATTTTGTAGTAGAGGCCTTGTTTACGAACCCGTACGCATCAACGGAAGGAAATTGGGATTACGGATTTATCCTGCGCCATGAGGATAAAAACACTCAATTCCGTTTTGTCATCAATTCGGATCGCACCTGGGTTTTATTTAATAATAATAACGATCCAGACGGAGTGGTGATTGCCCAGGGGGAATTATCTGAATTGAACCTCGGCGCAAATGAATCCAATAAAATTAAACTCATTTTCCAGGGAAACCGCGGATGGTTCTACCTTAACGACGTAATGATATCGGATTTGGATCTCTCGGCGCGCATGAATCCTGGAGGAATATATATCGTTACGGGTGTGTTTGCCGATTCGACCATCCCTGGAAAATCGACTGGCTATACCGATTTCACGGTGTGGTCTCTAAATTAAATGCTCAGCGTGAGGGAGTGGTTGATTTCCAATCCCAGCAGTAAAGAGTTAAATAGAATAAAGGTTGGCTTCGTTTCGTCGAGCATTCTCCAGGATTGGTTTGAAAGGGTTCCATTATGGAAAACCAAGATTCACATGGACAGTCACAAGGGACGAAATCTGGTTTCGTCGATCGCCTGACCACCGGGCGAGGTTTTATAATCCTGGTTGTAGTCACGCTGCTCCTTTTAATCCTGGCAGCTGCGAGCGCCGTATTTTTTATCCGCAATAAGACTGCAGCAGATGCCCTCTCCCCACCTCCTTCATTAGATGAGCTGGCGCAGCAATACCCTGAAATAAGCCACATCCTGCAGGATGATAAGCTGGATTCGGTTTATAAGCAGTTCATGGTGGCATTTCAAGAAGGTGGGATTGACGCCGCGTATGAGCTCGCCCAAAAACGCGGAATTCTCAGCCCGAACAACGAGGTGCGGATGACGCTGGAGTTGGATTCGGAGGACAACCAGGCATTGCAGGACTCTCTAAAAGCCCATGGGATCCTTGTTACCACTGCAAGCGGCAACCTGATTGACATCGCCATCCCTGTGGATATTCTTGAGGCATCCCTTGCGGAAGACCCTCCTGGGGCAATCTTCATGGATATTACCGGCCTGGAACAAATCGTCAGAGTTCGTTTACCCATGCAGTCACTCGAAGATGTTGGTTCGGTTGAGACCGAAGGAGTTGCTGTGATCGGTGCGGATGCATGGCAAGCCGCTGGGATCACTGGAAAAGGTGTCCGGATCGGGGTATTGGATGTCGGTTTTGATAAATATCTAGATTTACTTGGGTCAGACCTGCCTGCAACCGTGGTTGCGAGATCATTTATTCATGGTATGGAGATCGACCAGACTGGAAATGAGCATGGCAGCGCAGTATCCGAGATCATCCATGACATCGCGCCGGATGCCGAATTGATCTTCGCCGATTACCAAACGGTTGCAGAGAAACAAGCCGCTGTGGATTGGTTGTTGTCTCAGGATGTGGACATTATCACCAGCTCTACAGGGGCTATTTATGGTCGTCGTGACGGGAAAGGACCTCACGCGCTCATTGTCGATCAGGTCTACGCGCAGGGGGTCCTTTGGGTTAATTCCTCTGGGAACACAGGTTATACCCATTATCGGGCCGTTTTCACGGATGCAGACGGGAATGGATATCATGAGTTCGCACCTGGCGATGAATATATGGGATTTTCGCCGAGTGGGGCCGCTTCAGTCTCACTCAATTGGGATGATTGGGATCAGGCCACCCAGGATTTGGACCTGATTATCCTGGATTCAGAGGGAAACGAGATTGCCAGCTCAAGGGATACTCAGAGCGGCCCTGGATCTGATGCTGGTGAATTTGTCTACTATGAATTCCCAGACGAAGGACCATATTATGCTGCAATTTATTCGGTCAACACCGACCGGGAGGTGACCCTCGATTTTTTTCTCCGCGACGGTTTGATTGAGTATTATTCCCCAGAATACAGTGTGAATACCCCAGGCGATTTGGAAAGCTCACTTACCGTCGGTGCGGTAAATTGGGAAACAGAGCAGCTTGAAGATTACAGCTCGCAAGGCCCGACAGAAGATGGGAGGATCAAGCCGGATATCATGGCGCCTTCAGGCGTATCCAGCGCCGCCTACGGAGAAACCTGGGATGGGACCTCTGCATCCTGCCCCCATGTCACTGGGGCAGCAGCGCTGCTCATGCAGGCGTTCCCAGATTACACCGCAAGCCAGATACGCGACTACCTTATCAGCCATTCTCTGGATATGGGCGCCGGCGGCCCCGATCCACAGACTGGATACGGCGAGCTTAAACTTGGAGACCCACCCGAAATTTCTAACTTGCCTCCTGCCGCTCCTCCAGCTCCAGAAACCCCTCCAGAGCCAACCCCAATCACCGCCCCTGTCAGCGAAGCGACGCCGACCTTGCCGCCAACCCCGACTCCGATGCTTGAAGAGGAACCAGCATCTAATTCAGATGAAGGCTCAGATCCAATTGTCGCCCTCATGCTTTTTGGCTGTGTTCTTGTGCCCGGACTGCTGGGATTTGGCGGGATTGGATTAATTGCGGTTGTGATTACAATGCGGCGCACCTCATCAAAGCCTGTGCAGCCAGATCGCCGCGATTGGGCTCTCCCAGATCAACCAACCCCTCTTAAGCCGCAACCGCCACCTCGAGTACCTGGAGTCGACAAACCACCAGATGCCGTCACCTGCTGGAACTGCGGGAAAGCCAACCAGCCCGGAACTAGATTCTGCACATCTTGCGGCACAAATATCAAGCCGGCAAGATCACTCAGCCTTCGAAAACCGAATTATTGCGTGAATTGCGGCAGCCCTTTGCGAGCTAACTCGAAATTCTGTCCGAAATGCGGTCATCCCGTAAAACCCGGATAGTCGAAGGCAATGCTGAACAACCCAACGGATAATTCCTGGACTCCGCCGCCGTCGAAGCTGGTACTGTATGAACAGACTGTGCATCTCTGGCGCCTGCGGCTCGATAGGATGGCTGGGGAGATTGAAGCCTTATCTTCCTTACTAAATCGCGAAGAGCGCGAGCGCGCCGAGAGATATGTGTTTTCACGAGACCGGAATTCCTTCATTTCTCGGCGAGGAATCTTGCGGGAGCTGCTTTCGGAATACCTGGATCTGCCTGCCTCGAAAATTCAACTAGGCTTTAATAAATTCGGAAAGCCGCATCTTGAACCAGAAGATTCCCTTTATTTCAACATTTCCCATTCAGCCGGATTGGCGGTTTTCGCTTTTTCGCGTTCTACGGCAGTAGGCGTCGATATTGAGCGATGGCGAGCCGATTTCGATCTGTTGAAGTTAGCCAAGCATTATTTTTCTGAGGTAGAGGTAAAGGCTTTAGAATCAATGCCTGCCGATGATCGGATTGCCGGATTTTACGCAGGTTGGACCCGCAAGGAAGCGTTTATCAAAGCCCATGGAGAAGGGTTATCGCTGCCCCTCGATCTCTTCGATGTCAGTCTGCTGCCAGGTGAGCAGGCTGGACTGCTTGCAACGCGTGGCGATTTGGAGCCCGCGGATCAGTGGACGATGAAAGATATCGAGATTGATCCGGGTTTTTCGGCCGCGCTGGTGGTTCGAGGGAAACCATTGGAGTATCATTGTTGGGAAGTTGTGAATCCAATCACTCGAGGAAGAGCATGACCCAAGAAACGCTCGGTTTTGTAAAGCTGGAATGGACGTGCCCAAAATGCGGCAGCCGCAATCCTGGTCCGGAAAAGACGTGCAGAAATTGCGGCGCCCCTCAGCCCGAGAATGTTGCTTTCGAGCAGGCGGCCGGAGAGACCGCCAGGCAAGATGAAGCGCTCAAGAAAATTGTTGCAAAGGGACCAGATATCCACTGCCCGTTTTGTGGGACGCGCAATGCCGCGGATGCAGATGTGTGTTCGCAGTGCGGCGGAGATTTAAAATCGGGCGTCCGCCGCGAATCTGGCAAAGTTGTTGGTGCGTACCAGGTTGCGGCAGAAAAACAAATCGCCTGCCCGAATTGCCACGTAGAAAATCCTGAAAGCTCGCTAATTTGCAAACAATGTGGGGCTCCGCTAAAACGTGAATCGGTCCCGCAGGCTGCACCGATTAGCGCTCCAGCACGCAAAGGGATTCCGCAGAATTTTATCGCGATCGGGGTTTTTGTTGGATTGGCGCTGCTGTGCGTAATTGGAATCGCAGCCTATATCATGCTCTCCTCGCCGCGCGAGAGCAAACTGGCCTCTGTAGCTCAAGTTGAATGGCAGGCTCGGGTACCGGTGGAAGAATTGGGTCCGGTCCAACACCAAGACTGGCAAAATGAAATCCCTCAAGAGGCGGAGATCGGACAATGTCAGGATCGCGTTTTTCAAGTCCTCAACACCCAGCCGCCGGTCGGCAATTTTAATAAAATCTGCGGCACTCCGTACACCATCGACACTGGTTCTGGAGTAGGGCAGGTCGTTCAAGATTGCCAGTTTGAAGTCCTAAAACCATACTGCGATTATGTGGTCGAGGAATGGCGCGTGGTCGACGAGGTTTCCCAGGCAGGGAGAGATTTGAATCCGGTGCTCCCAAAACCCCAGCTGGATTCCGATCAGCGCCTCGGTCAGGGATCGATCAGCGCCATCGTGGTCTTCGAATCGGGCGATAACGAATATACTTACAGAGTGTCCGACCTAAATGAATTCCAGCAATTTGCTGTTGGCAGTCATTGGCAGTTGAAACTCAATGCACTGGGGCAAATTGTCTCAGTTGAGCCCGCTCCTTAAGAAAGGGACCGGCGAAGCCTCCACCGGTCCCGAGATTTGATCGGTCGGATCAGGCTGCTTTGGCATTATTCCAGGCTGCCGATCACCGATTCGACCTTCTCGAGGATTTCGCAAGATCGCACTAATTCCTTCATCTTATTGTGATCGGCATAGAGCGGTCGGTCTTCATCTAAATGCGCCACATAATTGCGTATCACCTGGCGAGCAGTCTCAACCCCTTGACCTGGCGTGAAATCGCGAAAATCCAGGGCCTGGGCTGCAGCCATGAACTCAATTCCGAGGACCCCGCAGGCATTTTCCAGGATCTGACCGTTCTTGATCGCTGTGTTCATCCCCATCGATACAAAATCTTCCTGATCGGCGGCGGCGGGGATTGAGCCAATGCTTGCTGGTGCGGAAAGGATGCGCTGCTCGACGATCAGGGTATCGGCGGTGTACTGGCTGAGCATCATCCCAGAGAACATGCCCGCACCTTTGGTTAAGAAAGCAGGTAATCCGACGCTCAGGGCTGGATTGGTCAGGCGGTTCAACCGCCGTTCGGACAGCACGCATATCATGGTAATTGCCGCCCCGACCAGATCCATCGGCAGCGAAACCGGGGATCCCTGGAAGTTCGCACCAGTGAGCGTCAAATTGAATTCCGGCAGCCAGATAGGATTATCCCCGACGCCATTTAATTCGATTTCAACCTGGCTTCTCGCATAGGCAACCGCATCGTGAGCCGCTCCGATTACCTGTGGTGACGAGCGCATCGAGTAGGCATCCTGCACTTTGGTCTTGATCTTTCCAGTAACCAGATCGCTTCCTTCAATACATTTCCTGATAGCGCCAGCAGACCGAATCGCCCCGCTGAACCCGCGCAGCTGGTGCAGGCGGATATCGTAGGGTTTCATATTCGCGAGCAGCGCTTCCAGGCTCATCGCGCAGGCGATCTCTGCCTGTTTAAGCCAGCGATTCGTATCGAAGAGATGAATCGCGCTCATCGCAGTGAGCAAATTCGACCCGTTGATTGCCGCCAGGCCGTCGCGCGCTTGCAAACCGGGGATTGGAATGCCTGCAAGCTCCATTGCCTGATGACCTGGGTAGCGACCGCCCTGGTAGTATGCCTCGCCCTCACCCATTAACAGCAGTGCAATTTGAGACATCGGTGCGAGATCACCGCATGCCCCAACGGATCCACGCTGGCAGACGACGGGCGTGACGCCTTTGTTGAGCATTTCCACCAGAGTCAGTGTGATCTCTGGTCGGCAGCCAGAATTGCCGTGGGCATGTACATTGATGCGGCCAGCCATTGCACCGCGCACATATTCAATTGGAGCCGGATCGCCAATCCCGGCAGCATGGTTGTAGATTAAAAATCGCTGGAACTGCTGTACTTGATCGTCATTCAGCACGACTTCAGAGAACTCACCGATGCCAGTGTTCGTCCCATACATGATTTCGTGCGCGGCGATCTTCTCTTCAAGCATTGCTCTGCAGCGCTTGATTCGTTCAAGTGCTTCGGGGTGCAGAGAAACCTTTTCTCTACCGCGTGCGATCCGAACCAGTTTCTCTACGGTTAATCCGGTCCCGTCCAGAACAATCGTCATTTTATTTCTCCTGTGTCTCGAATCATTATTTGGGATGCGGTTTTTGTTTCCAAATTGGATGATGAGGTCGTATTTTGCTACTATAGCTTAGCGCAGATTTGGGGTTTGGACAAGTGATTAAAATCAGTGAAACCCAGATAGGAACTTCCCTTTTACGGCTATCTATAGAATCTCATTTGGATTGAAACCATCGCTTTGAGAACCCGGTGGTAAGATTGGGCAATAAAAAAACTGGACAACCTCATTGAACACACCGACAACAAAAACCTCCGGCATTTCTGAATTATCGCGCGGCTATACCATTTGCCTGATAGCAACTGTGCTCTGGTCATCGACCGCAATCTTTATCCGCTATTTAACGGTAAATTACCAGATCCCCCCTTTAGTCCTGGCATTTTGGCGGGACCTATTCCTGGCGATTGTCCTCGGGACAATTTTTTTAATCTTCAATCCATTAAGGCTGCGCCTGCCGCGAAGCGATTTTAAATTTATATTGCTGTACGGTTTCATCCTCAGTCTGTTTAATTCTCTCTGGACTGTATCTGTGGCTTTAAACGGCGCTGCGGTATCAACTGTGCTTGCCTACAGTTCGGCGGCGTTCACCGCAGTGCTGGGCTGGCGGCTGTTCGGAGAAAAGCTCGGGGCGTTAAAGATTATCGCCGTAACCCTCAGCCTCTTAGGATGTGTTTTCGTTTCCGGCGCTTACAACGCAGCTGCCTGGCAGCTAAACCCGATTGGCGTGGTCACCGGGCTTGCCTCTGGTTTAGGTTTTGCTGGCTACAGCCTGATGGGCAAAGCCGCCTCCGATCGCTCGATCAACCCCTGGACAGCCCTGGTCTACACTTTTGGGATTGCGGCTGTTTTCATTTTCATTTATAACCTGCTTTCCGCCTGGCTGCCTGCCGGCGTCGCTTCACTCAACCTGTTCTGGCTTGGCAGTGCCTGGATTGGCTGGCTGATGCTCTTCATTCTGGCGATCGGACCAACCGTTGGCGGTTACGGTTTATACACCGTCAGCCTGACCTACCTCCCTGCCAGCGTAGCGAATATTATCGCCACCCTCGAACCGATGATGACAGCCGCACTGGCGTATATCTTCCTAGGGGAACGGTTCACCGCGCCCCAGGTGATTGGCAGCATATTGATCATCAGCGGCGTCATCGTGATTCGGCTCAGCCAGGAACGGCCTGGGATTCCGGAACCTGTGTGAGCAAGGCAGGATAAGCGCTGTTTTTAGACTGTAAGTCTCTCAAACTGAGCTGGTGCGCCGGATGCCTCTGCGCCAGACCGGCAACAAGCTCCTCGCTCAGTCCAAACGGTTCAAGCACGGTATGTGCGGCGCGCACCAGCAGCGTTGCATAACGTTCCAGGTCAAGACTGCGCGGGTCAGGAGCTTCCGGCAGATCCCAGGCGTAGACGCCCGGTCTGCCGAGCGTGTAAACAAAGCGCACCTGCTGCCCGGGCCGCATGGATTTCCCAGCCGCCTGGAGCTGTTGAAGCGCTCGCGCTACGGGTGACAGCGCTTTATATTCCTCGATCTCGCGGCTCAGCCGCTGGCTTACCACCAGCTCTTCAAGCGGCGCTTTCCCGGCTCGCAGGTCTGCCAGGCGCCGGCGCAGCAGCATCATTGCCCGCCGCATCCCGGTCCGAGGGCGCTCACTCTTGTGTTTTTGTGCAATCAGCTCCAGCATTGCCATCTGGGTGTCGGCGATATAGGACGGCGTGTCGCCGCGCCGCGCCTCGATCCCGCGCACTTTCATTGAACCATCTCGAAAGACACCAAAGTAGCGGTTTGCGACCGGGACCCGCGCATCCACTCTGGAGGGCAGAAAGGCAACCCAATCGTAAATCCCATCCAGCGAGATTGGCAGACCGGTGCGGCGGGAGATCTCTTCCAACAGGGGCTGAAAATCGGGGACCTCTTTTGCCTCCGGCTTCTTTACCCACAAGCCGTCCACATAGAGATGCAGCACCGTGAAGCCCATATCCTCCGCTGCTTCCTTGGCGCGCATCAGCGCTTCTCGCCCGTAGGCCGTTACCGCCTCGTGGGCTTCGATCCTCCCAAATCGGGCGTTTTTGTAGCCGAGGTAGCCGAAGCAGGTTACCAGCAGCCACTTATGAGCAGAGGCGCGCGCCTGGTAGGCTTTCCGGCGCGGGTCCCAGACCGGCATCTCGGCCAGCTGCAGCTTGAGCGCCAGGCGCTTATCCAGCAGGGGAGCCAGCGTCTTGGGGATCAATCCGGGCTCCTCTCCTTCTCCAGGCTCCTCGATGCGTTCCAGACGCTGGGCGGACGGGCGCTGGCCCTGCACCGTCTCGGGCGAGATGTTGAATTTCACCATGATCCCCGGGTACATGGAGACAAAGTCGATCCCGCCGACATCGCGGTGAAGACCGACCAGCGGCTGGTAAACCAGCCCGCCCTGGTCTGCGGCAACCAGGTCCAGGGCAGTTTTTGGGCGCTCGGCTTGCTGCTTATGCCAGGGTACCAGGATTTGCTCGCGCAGGGCGGTGACCATCTGCATCGCAGATATGCCAGACCCGGGCGAGACCCGCGCCGAGGTCTGTATCGGCAGGCTGGTAATGCGCGCCGCCTCCAGGACTCCCTCCAGCTCGTAGTCGCCCCACAGCATGGCGTTGCCGCGGTCGATGTGGCAGCGCCCATACAGGTGCACCTGGCGCCCGCGGTATACAATCTGACCGTAGGAAAAATAGGAAATCTCTGGATGGTGGGCCGGCTGGCGGCGCGTATCGCGGTTGAGCGGCAGCGCCAGCCCCAACGCGATGGAGCGCTCTAACAGGCGGGGCAGCAGCCAGGTGTCGCCCCAGGTGGTGAGCAGCAGGTCGGGATCGTGCCGCAGCAGGATGGCGCCCAGGTTCACCAGAAATGGGCGCTCTGGCTCCAGGGCAAGCTGGTAAACGTTTTGGATTGGGCCGCGGAAGCGCCCAGCCCGCAGGGTGACCCGCCGGGGGGATTGGCGGTTAGGGTCGGCATCCAGCTCGAGCTGCAGAATGCGCAAGGGCGGCGGCGGAGGTTCCAGCTCCCAGGGCGTGTCGAGCGCCTCAATCGACTGGACAGCCCCCTCGTCGTCTGTTTGGATCCGGCAGCGGGCCAGCGGGAACAGGCTGTGGCGCGCCGCGTAGCGCAGCGGTAGAGCGATATCGGCATCAAAATAGTTCAGCTCGGGGAAAGCCTCTGCAGCCTGTTCGAAAACACTGAGCTGGGAGGGCGGATCGGGCAGAGTGACTGCCAGCACCGTGAGAGGACCCTGGGTAAAGATATCGCGGCGTTCCTCCCGCCGCAGGGATGGCTCAGCCGGGTGGCTCTGCAGCCAGCGCCACAACGCCCGCAGGCGAGGCGCCGGTCCTGCGGCATAAAAGGTCACTGGAAAAGCCTGCTGCAGGCGCCTGCGTTCTCCATCTTCACCCACCAGCCAAAGAGAGACGCCGATCTGCGGCTCCGGATATAGATCCAGCAGCCAGCCAGTCAGCGTGTTCACGTTTCTCCTGGGAAAATGTCCTCAAGGTTAAAATCTGGCGTGTTTCGGTCTGTGGGGGGCTCAAACAACCCGGCATCGCCTCCCAGTTCCGCGAGGATCCTCTCCAGGCGCTGGACGCGCTTGTGCTCCTCCACCAGCATGGACAGCAGGAAGGTCTCAAAGGGCAGGGGGTGGGCTGCATAGGCTGCCGCGGCCAGGTGTTGGTGGGCAGAAGCAAAAAGATCATCCAATGCAAGCTGGTCGCTGCGCCGCAGGGCGCGGCGAAAGCGGTTGAACGATTCCTGCTCTTGCAGGAAAGCCTGGGTGATGGAAGGTAAGGTGCGTCCCATGTCAGCCTCCTAGAATAAGCCGGGCTGCAGCGAACCCGGCAGTCGTTTTGATCTATCGGCATCGCCCTCTTGAAGCCAGAGCGAATCGGCGGCTTGAAGGACGATCTCCAGCAGGCCGGTAGGATCGGTTTGAGTTGGCTGGGGCGGGCGGATGCTGACTGCTACAGGCGCCAGCTGGCACAGCGCTTTCAGG
Organism: uncultured Chloroflexia bacterium; assembly: GCA_963827155.1. Lineage (GTDB taxonomy): Bacteria > Chloroflexota > Anaerolineae > Anaerolineales > UBA4823 > UTCFX2. The sequence continues at coordinate 116,523 of CAWGZV010000001.1, forward strand.
TGGCCCAGGCAGGCTTCAATCAGGCGCCGGCGCTCTTCCAGCGGGGCGCTTTCGTCATAGAACGTATCCAGCAGGTCGATCACCAGGGTTGGGTTCGGCCCCGGCGCCGTTTCCTCCAACAGGGCCAGCATCTGGTAGCAGGTGAAGGCCCGCGCGATCCGAATGCGTCCCAGCGCGGCATAAAGATCTGGGGCATTCAACCCGCGCAGGGTGCGCGCGACCTCCCGGGCGTTAAAGCGGTTGCCGCCGTCCAGCACTCGCAGGGGTGTGTGCATTGCCAGGCGAGCGGTGAAATCGAGCATGGCCCGGCTGGCGGCGTGCGGCCCACTCAGCACCAGCAGAGGATATGGCGCGCTCGTGCGCTGGATCCAGGTATCGGTCGGGAGAGTATCTTGGAGGGCGTTCATGCCCCCAGGATAGCTTAAACAGACGGCTGGTTCAATTCCCCCAGGTGGGTGAGCGCGGGGGAGGTAGGGACTAACCCGATGGGGGAGCCAGCGGTAGGGAGGGAGAGCAGCGGCTGCCGATATGCGGCGGTTACTGCCGGGTGGGGATTGACTGTTCGATCAAATCGATCAGCTCGCTTACCGAACTGCCTTCGAAAGGGTACTGAAGCAAATAGACGTTGGATTGGCTTGCTACGGCTGAGACCAGCTCAAAATGCGACCGGTTCAGGTCAAGTCCGTCGATCAGGCGGAGGAAGCTGGTGTGTTCGTGGATCTTCCGAAATTTATCTTGACCTTCCAGGCGCTTGATCTGGCTGCCAGGTGTCGACCCTCGGTCCAGGACGATGATGTTCTCGAGAGGGAATGGCGCATCGCTGAAGGAATTTCCTAATGGGAGAGCTACCTTTTCCAACTTTTCGTGAACGCGAAAGGTTTTTTGAACTTCGGTCTCTAATTCTTCCAGCGTATGAGGCCATAGCTAAATCGCAGGACGGCCTGGCTCAACCCAGTATTTGGAGTTCTGGATATTTCCGAACAGCAGTGACCTCATCGGTTATTACAGGGTAGCCTCGCTGGGCAAAGCCAGCGGAGAGGGTGGATTTCCCGCTCTTAGACACACCGAGTAAAGATAGGGCGCTGGCGTTCCGGATTACTGTGGCGCCGTGGAGGACCAGGAATCCTCGTTGAAGGAGCAACGAGATCAAAGAAGTGGTCAGTAAGAAATGGCGGACATCGGCTTCATTCCAGCCTGGGCTGTTTGTGATAATGATCTCTTGTCCACCCAACGAAAGATAGCGAGCGATACCAGGGATATCGATCAGCACGGCGCCTGGCTGGGCCTGGAACATTGTCCCTGAAAAGCGTGCATCGGTAAGTCTTTCCGGAGTATCGCCAAATCGGATGAACGCATCTGGTATCGAGCCAGGTGGGGCAGGCTTGAGCTCCGGCAGATCGATCTCAGAGCTGAGGATGAGTTCAAAGACCTGAAAGCTGTTCATGGTTGGATGAGTCGAAATTATCTAATCGCGGCTAAATCCTGCCCGACCGCATTGCGGACATCCTCAAGATACTCGTATCCATTTGGATAGCGCAGGCGCCGGACCGGGACTTTCTGAGCAATTTTTGCCAGCTTACCCAGCCTGTCAGGCGCCAATCCAATCGCATCCAATGTGTGGGTAAGAAATGAATAGCGCATCAGCTCGATGACCGCATCCCGCTGGGTAAGTGGGCTGAAGGTGATAGAAGATTTATTATGAGCTTGATCTTCAAATCGAAAATCCGCGAATTCATACCGGCTTGGCAGATAAATGCTAGCAAGGCAAACTCCTTTGCGGGCAAAGCTGCCAAATCCACCCTCTCCTACTGGGATGTTCAATTTCCGGTTGTAGCTGAAATTAAATTCGCGGCTGTCAGATTTTATTAAAAAATTATTGACTTCGTCGGGCATCAACCGCAGCCCTGGAAATCCTGGAAATCCGTATGGGATTTGATTGTTGAAAATAACCGGAAGGATATTATCCGTGATCAATGAAGCCCCTGCCTGGAGGAAGCTTGCAGCCAGAGTGCTTTTTCCGCTGCGGCTGGAGGCCAAAAAAATAGCGGCGCGGTCATCGATTTCTATCGCCGAAGCATGCAGCGCGATAGTCCCCCGCATCTCCAACCATAAAGCCAGCACGATCCCAAACAGGTAGTGTTCGATTTGTGATAAATTGAATTTCAGCGAACAGCAGATGATCTTTTCGGGGTGGATGATGAAACTCATCCCAATTGGAATAATCAAACGATAACCATTTTCATCGAGATGCAGTTCAAAGCGACTTCTGCCTTTTGAATCTCGTAATGGGCTGGAATAGATCGGTTTGGTTTCATGGTCCGTCAAAGGATCCACTTGCCGATATTGAAATTCCAGGTCCATTTGAGATTGGTCAGAGGTGCTTGGAAAAGAGAAGGCGATATTGCTGAGAATGGATATCCCAAAAATCTGATAATGATACCTGATGTGATTTCCATTGGAGGGCTGCATACTCGGTAGATCTATGCCCAAATATACAAAAAGACAATCAGGATTTTCATCCTGATTGTCGAAAAACTGCTATCATCCAAAATTTCTTCTCTGGAAAGTTACATTTCAAGTTCGCTAGATTTTCGGTCGATCAAAACCGACATCCAACAGCGCGCTTGTGTCCTGTTTTGACGTCCATCTATAAGTAAAGGACCAAATACAAATTGGGTTACGGTCGAAAACGTTTAACCCGGTTCAGGAGTTGAGTCCGAATCCCAAATTAAGTCCAAATCCTGAAGCTTCCCGCTGCCACCGCGGGTTATCTCGGCGATAGATCCCCATTCTTTCAGCTCAGGGCTGTAATAGAATTTCTTTGAAGTCGGCTTCTCTGAAACTTTCTGTTCTCCGTGCATGATTATCCTCCTTGGCTTTCAAAAAGACCACAAATAAAGGGGAAAACAAAAATCCCAAAAATCTGAGTAAAAAGCTCAGCTCAGAGTTAGATTTAGTCGCTCACTATGATACCACCGAAACCACAATTCGAGAGATATTACTTGCCAGGGATTCGTGCTAATCCAGTCCGAAGATTGGTTTCCCTGACCATAATCCGATAAATAATGATGTATTGCAAGGTCTAATTCGTCTGAATCAACTATACCCATTATACCTAAATTTTGAGATTTGAAAAGACCTAGAACTTGTTGAGCTGCTTTTTCCCTAAGGCTGTAGTGGAAAAATGCATCCCCATGCGATTTTCCGATCCGAGTTCGGATATCCTCGGGCAAGATCCCAGCCAAGGATTGACGCAGTAATACTTTGTTCATACCTGCTTGATAGTGCTTTTCCGGCGGGATCGCAAGCACAAATTCAGCCAGCCTCCGGTCAAAAAATGGGTGGCGCGCCTCCATGCCAAATCGGGATGCAAGGTGGTCCATTAAAATTGTAATGGGTGTGATTCCCTCGAGCGCTTGGGCCATCTTTGCTCGGGATTCGGGTTAATCCCGAGATTCTTTTCAAATAAGGCATGCCGTTCGATCAAGTTGTTCTTGTTAATAAATTCGGGATTAATCCAGCGTGAATATGCAGGCGGATCTACATAACCGCGCACCTGCCGATAGCGATTTCGGACGGCATCTGGGATAAACGGGCGGACGAGGAATTGGTAAACCTGGCGTGGGTAGCTTGTGCGCCAGATCCGGGCGTGCTGGCGCAGCTCCCCAAAAACTCGGAGATCAAGGTGCCTGAACCTTTCGGTGTAAACCTGAGCGCTGCCCTGGGTGAAATGATCGCCGCCCTGGCCAGTTAGGAAAATCTTCTGCCCTCTTTCCTGCAGCCTGGACAAGATGTGATTATATAATCCCTCGGCGCCCATCCGCGGGGAATCGGGCCGCGGTTTATATTCCTGCGGATTTTTCAGCAGCCAAAATTCATCCGCCAGGACATAGTCAATCTCGACGCCAAGCTCTTCTTTCATCAGCCGGCTGAATTTCCGCTCGTCGCTTCTCGGGACCTGTTCAAAATAATAGGAAACCGCATCTAACCTGGGAAGCTGCGTACCGCTGTTGATCTGACTCTGTATGATCGAAGCAACAGAAGTTGAGTCAAGCCCGCCGCTCAGCAAGATGCCCACTGAATTTGTCTGGACTCTCAACCGGTCTTGGATGGATCGTGTCAGGATCTCGCGAAAATGATCGGCATAATCCTGGTCATTTCGGTAGCGAATTTTATATTCGGGATCGATTTCCCAATAGCGTGACAGGGTGATTGTGCTTTGGGAGGCAGATAAAGTATGCGCCGGCGGCAGAGCTTTGATCTCAGAATACATCGTTCGCTCTGGCGAGTCCCAGAAACCCAGCAGGAAATTGCCGATCGTGATCTCGTCCAGATCTCTGGGCACCTCCGGATGCACCAGAATCTGCGCCGCTTCGCTCGCCAGGATCAGCTTTTGCCCCACTTTTGAGTAAAAAATGGGTTTACACCCCAACGCGTCGCGTGCGCAAAAAACCGATTTCCTCTGGCGATCATAGATTATGAAAACATAATCACCGATAAGGAATTTCGGACAGGCTTCCTTCCAGTTCCGGTAGGCTGCCAGGATCAGCGCGGTATCAGGTGACTGATTTGAGATGGCGGGATCAAAACCGACAGCATTTCAACAAGCTCTGTGCGGTTATCTATCCGTGCATCCGCCGCCAGCACAAAGTCACCTTCTGGGGTGATAAGCGGTTGAATTTCCGAAAGCGACTCTGGAGTAGTGTGCAGAGCCAGATACACAATCCCAAAAGCACCCTCGTGCCAGTAATTGATCCCATCCGGGCCTCGATAGGCAGCAGCATCTGCCATTTTGTGAAGCTGCGCTGGGTCGACTGGCTGACCATCCAGGTTGAAGATCGCACAAATCCCGCTCATCCTTCAACCCCCTTAAGCACGGAAAAACGTTCGTATACGACTTCGGGTTCGCTCACCAGCTTGCCGTTGCGCTCGAGCCAGGCATGCGCTTGAAGCTGTCCTTCCACAGACCGGGCGCCAAACCGCAGATCGGTTTGAATGCCGCGCTTGCCCAGCAGCCACTGCAGCACCAGAGCTCTTCGCAAGCAGCTCATCGGATGGAAATGATTGCGACCAGCCGTTCGTACGATCCAACCTATCCGTTCGATCGATTCAGTGATTGATTTCATCAGTTCGATCTCGCTGGGGTTGGTTCGTTTCCTTCGGTTTTATTCGGAGGTAATCCTGCACCCGCTTGAAGGGGAATATCCGCAGTCCAATATCCACCAGGAGCAGCATCCACCAGCTCAACGCGAACTCCCACCATTCGGATAGGCTCAACGTGCGGGCTTTTGCGAGTTTTTGCCGCAGTCGGTTGAAGAGCGACATCGTTTTAGGAAATTTCAGCGGGCGTTTCGACTGAGATCAGTCCTTGTTCAGCCAGACTATCTATCAAATGGATCAGATCGCTGGCGAGCTGTTCCTCATCAACCTCATATTCATCCAACAGGATCTTGTAGGCGGATTCAAGTTTGGCTTGATCCAGGATCAGCTGCCACATCCGAGTGCCCACTTCATCGAGGCCGTAGTATTTGCCTGTGGTCAGGTTCAGGAGAACCGCTTCGCCCGAAAGCTCGTGGAACAAAACGTCTTCTGGGACAACAATGGTTGATTGAAGGGTAGTCATGGTATGTTCCTAGTTCAAAAAGTGACGTAATTCTAACCCGGTTTATCCGAAACTGGGAATTATCTCCTGGAATTCGAAACACGGAAATTCGACTGAATTGTGATAATTATCTACCCCCAAAATTGAGGCAGGAATTCCCGGTAGGTCGCTAAATAGTCATCCAGGATCAGCTGGGCGATATCAATATCGCGAATTACCGGATCGAGCAGCAAGCATTGGAGTGCAGCTTTTCGGTCTCCTGTGACAGCGGCATTTACACATAAACGAACTACCTGAAGCTCGCGGCGGCAGAGCTCTGCAACGGGCTCAGGCAAAGCGCCCATCGAGAGCGCCTGCACTCCGCTTCCACTGATAACACCGGGCGTCTCCACAATATCTTCCGCAGGAAGGTTGGATATTTGCCCTCGGTTGGGAAGGTTAACCGCCAGATGGTAATGATTGCCGGCGCAGGCGATATTCTCGATCACCTCAACTGCGCCTTCACTGATCACATCATCCAGGCTTGCCTCGCCTAGATCTCCTGCAGCCATTTTTTCGATCTGATGATATCCTTCTTCTCTCAGGTTTGCCCATTTTTCCCAATCATACAGATCCAGGCTGTATTTTTCCCATGGGCGGGTGATCGGATCGCTCATCCAAGGGAGATATTCGCATAGATGTTCGTCGCCCGGGATCGGAAAAATCCCAAATGCTTCATATATCCGGCGGGTCAACGGCTCGAATTGATCCGGCAGGCTCCTCCAGCGTTCGGCAAATAATGGGTAAAGGTCCTCGCCGGTATTGCGGTCGTGCAGACCAACCATCCAGGTGAAGTGGTTTAATCCCGCCGCTTGAATTTCGATCCGATTTACCGCCTGGACAGCCACCTGCCTTCGGAGTGGGCTCTCGACGGGGTCCGCGTGGCTGCCGGTGATCCCTGATGGAACTTCGATCCCAAGGTCTTTTGCGAGTGTTAACCCTACCAGTGAATATCCGACCAAGATCTGATGGCAAAGGCCAACGACCCAAATCCGGCTGTAACGATGCACCGCATCACAGATCCGCGTCATTGGATTAGTAAAATTTATCAACCAGGCTTGCGGGCAAATTGCTTCCATATCTCGCACGATCTCCATCACCGGGCCGATATTCCGAGCGGCATGTGCAAATCCACCAGGTCCTCCGTTCTCGGCGTATGGTTGGCGAACGCCATGCTTGAGGGTGATCTCGAAATCCTTGCGCCAGAGCGATTCCCTCGGTGAAACTTCAATTGCCAGAACCACAAACGCTGCATCATCCAGCGCCTCGGCATGATGGCGGTGGGCGCTGATATCCATTTGCGAGCCCCATTCCTTATTGAGCCGGTTCGCTAAACGAAATACCAGCTCCAGGGTTTCTGGGTTTCGATCGACAAGCGCCAGCCGGCTGCCGTGAAGCCGATCTCCCCTCATGATGGTTGCCAGGGTATTCAAACCGAAAGACGCGCTTCCTGCTCCAATGACTGCTATCTTAGTGGGCACCATCGCTGCCTCTCCGATCAAGAACCTTACGCTGGATAAATCGGGGTAATATTCAGCGACCGCAGAAAGATTTCATCCCAGAGCTGGGTTGTCAGCACTATGCTCAAGCGGTCGCTGTGGTTCTCAATTCCTTGAATGTGTTCTGTCCGCAGCCTGCCTACTTCATCTGGATTAAAATACCCAGCCTGAGAAAGTCGACCTGGTTGAATTTGTTCCTCCACCCAATCTGGGAGTCGTCGAGTGCGCCACCACGAGATCTGTGGATTGCTCAGGCCTCGTTTTGGCTTGTTCAAGATGGTCGAAGGCAAACGACCGTACATGCCGGTTCGCAGCAGGGCTTTGTCTTGTTGGGGCGTGAGCTTTACCCCATTTGGAAGCCGGGTGGTGTAGTCCCACAACAAGTGATCCAAAAAAGGGGGACGCGCTTCAACCGAAAAGCTCATGCTCATCCGGTCCAGTTCATAGTTAATATAATCGACCAATCGGGTCTGGCTCTCAATAAAAAGCATTTGATCAAAAGGGTTAAGCCCTCGGATCTCGCTTCCAAATTCGGCATCGAGAAGTTCGGAAAAGGGGTCTGGAGGGTCTGAGTGCAGCAAGCGGACGATTTCTGGTTGATCAGAGCCTCGCAGCCAGAACGGGTAGCGCTCAGTTACTCGCGCGCCTCCTGATCTCAGCAGCCTTTTATAGTCAGGAGATTTAATAATTGAAGCCTGCGCCGCAAGCGCTCTCAAGGATTTGGGTGATTTGAAAAATGGGCGCAACCGCATGTCCATCCGGTACCACGGATAACCGCCAAGCAGCTCATCGGCGCCTTCGCCAGACATGACCGATTTGAATCCCAGTTCATGGCAGGCTTTGAAAATTAAGTAGAGCGAAAGACTGGTCAGGGTACGAGGCGCTTCGAGCCGCCGGATCACATCTGGAAGTGCATCGTAAGAATTTGGAGTAAACAATACCTCATGATGCTGACTGTTGAGAAAATTCGCAGTTTCTCTTGCAAAAGAAGATTCATCGAGTGAGTGCTGCTGAAAAGCCAGATTAAATGTATGGATCGATTGATTTTGGACTTCCGTGAGAATTGCTGCCAGGCTGGAAGAATCGATCCCTCCGCTGAGCAGGGAACCAATGGGCACATCGCTCAATTTCCAGGCCCGAACAGCATCCATCAACCGCTCCATAAACCCTTCCACCGCCTGAGCGAATTGGAGCTCCTGGCGCTCGCTTTGTTGTTGGAATGATGGTTTCCAATAGCGGGAGATTGTATATTCGCCGTTTTCCACAATCATCGCATGCCCGGCTGGAAGACGGAATATATTTTCAAATGCAGATATTGGAGGAGGGATAAAACCAACCTCCAGCAGGCGCCAGACAGCTTGCCTATTCAAACTTCGAGGGAGGGCCGGCAAAGCGGTCAGTATGGGCAGAATTTCAGAGCTGAAGCTAAAGCAGTCGCCATAAACAGCATAACATAGGGGTTTTATCCCAAATCGATCGCAGCCAAGGAAGAGGCGCTTACGCGGTGCATCCCACAGTGCAAAGGCAAACATTCCGCGCAATCGCTCAATGACCGCCTGATCCCACTCTTCATACCCATGGAGGATTACCTCCACATCGGTTTTCGACCTGAAAATATGCCCTTTGGATTCCAGATGCCGTCTCAGCTCAGGTGAATTGACTATTTCTCCATTGCACACAAGCCAAAGACCTTCATCTTCGTTGCAGATCGGCTGGTGCCCGCCTTCCAGATCGATGATGCTCAACCTGCGAGAAGCCAGGGCAATGTTGTCATCCTGATAGATCCCGGCGTCATCTGGGCCGCGATGGCGAATGAGATCGTTGATCTTATTTAATTCAAGGTCTGTTCGGAGCGGGGATAAGAAGCCAAATATTCCGCACATGCTGGCTTATTATAAGACCTTGACAAGCCTTCGGACAATGGTAAACTACCGCCCATGCAAAATACTGCGATTTTTGTATTCCCTACCCCTACACCAGGTTCGAAAATCGAGCGCCCGGTCTATTGAGGTTGGGAATCGGCAGTAAAACTTCATCCCGAATTTGATCCGCCCTCTGGACCGCAGTAACCAGAGGGCGATTTCTTTACTCATTTTTTGGAGGCCAATTATGAGAATGTCCAAATTATTCAGCCAGACTCTGCGTGACATTCCGAGTGAAGCTGAAGTTGCAAGCCACCAGCTTCTTTTGAGGGCTGGATTTATCCGCCAGCTTGCTGCCGGTGTATTCAGCTACATGCCCCTCGCATCCCGTTCGCTTCAAAAAATCGAAGCGATTATCCGTGAGGAAATGCTTGCGATTGGCGGGCAGGAGCTCAGCATGCCGGTTGTCCATCCAGCAGAAATCTGGAAAGAGAGTGGACGATGGTACACCATCGATGCCGAGATGGGAAGGTTTCAGGATCGCAACGGGCGCGAGATGGTGCTTGCGATGACCCATGAGGAAATCATAGCCGATCTGGTGCGCAAAGAGATCCGATCTTATCGGCAGCTTCCGCAGCTTTTATTCCATTTTCAGACAAAATGGCGCGATGATCCCAGGCCGCGGGCAGGTCTGATCAGAGTACGGGAATTTACGATGAAAGACAGCTACAGCCTGGATGCCGACTGGGCGGGTTTGGATGCGCAGTACAGCGCTCACTACCGGGCGTATTTCCGAATCTTCAACCGCTGCGGGGTACCGGCTGTAGCGGTGCAGGCTGATGTCGGGATGATGGGTGGAAAAGAGTCGCATGAATTTATGGCTCTGACGCCAATCGGCGAGGACACACTCTTGATTTGCGATGCATGCGGTTCCAGAGCCAATCGACAGATCGCCAGAATCAAAAAGATGGCTCCTGCAGATGAGATTATGCTCCCTATGGAAAAAGTTGCGACTCCAGGATGCACATCGATTGAAGACCTCGCAAATTATCTGGGTATTCCAAAATCGAAAACAGCCAAGGCGGTTTTCTTTATGGCTTCGATTCAGGCAGGTGAGAATGCGAAGGAGAAGTTAATCTTTGCCGTCGTTCGTGGGGATAGAGATGTGAATGAAACGAAGCTGGCAAATGCGGCAGGGGCGCGCCTTCTTCGCACTGCTACCAATCAGGAAATCCGAAACATTGGCGCAGTGCCGGGTTATGCCTCCCCGATTGATTTGACCGGCGCATTCGTGGTTGTCGATGACCAGATCCCTGTGAGCGCTAACCTGGTCTCAGGGGCAAATGAAGAAGGATTTCATATCAAAAACGTCAACTACGGTCGCGATTTCAAAGCTGATCTGGTCGGGGATATCACAACCGCCCAGGATGGAGATCCATGCCCAGTTTGCGGATCGCCGCTCCGATCTGTTCGAGGGGTTGAGGTGGGAAATATATTTAAATTGGGGACTTCCTACAGCGAATCGTTGGGATGCCAGTTTTTGGATGCTGAAGGGAATGACCGACCTGTAGTGATGGGCTCTTATGGGATTGGTCTTGGCAGGTTGATGGCCTGCGTGGTCGAGCTGCATCATGATGATCACGGCATCGTCTGGCCGGTGAGCATTGCACCGTACCAGGTTCATCTGGTCGTGTTAACAGGAAAGGGGAACGAGCCGACATTGAAGACAGCCGAGCAGCTGTATTTCGATTTGATCGCAAGCGGGATCGAGGTGCTCTATGACGACCGGCAGGAGAGCCCAGGTGTGAAGTTCAACGATGCCGATCTAATCGGTTTACCGATTCGGTTAACCGTCAGCGAACGCGCTTTGAATGCGGGTGGGGTTGAATTCAAGAGGCGAGACATGGCGGACAAGGTAATCCTTCCTGAAAATGCCGTGGTCGGTCATATTCAGGCGGAGCTGGAGCTCCTTCATCATCAAATCGACGAAAAAGTAGCCGATGTGCTGAGGGAACAAGATCTGGCTTAAAAGATCGCGATTTCGCAGCCGGTTATTTCGCCTTTGAAAGCGTTTCTAGTATCGCCCAATAAGCGGGTTTTGGTTTGGATTCTTCGTCGAACAGCAAGGGTGCATCTGGTTTTCCGGTCCACCCCGGTATCCAGGAGTATTTGTCGGTCAAGCCCCAGGTCAAGAAGGCGCTGCAGGATTCCACCGACAGACAGGCATTTAACACGCGCTGGTAGATTTCTGCCTGAGCAGCCAACTCTACCGCCTCGCTTTTGTCTGAATATTGGAGCTTAACATCCATCTCTGTGATCTGAATATCCAAACCGGCTTCTGACAGCCGCTGCATGTTTGCTTGAATCTCTTCAGTAGTTGGGGCATAACCGATTGCGGTATGCATTTGCATCCCTACCCCATCGATTGGAATGCCTGCATCCAAAAGGCTGCGGACCAGCGTATAAATCGCCTGAGATTGGGTATTCAAACCCTCCCCCCCATTATCGTTATAAAAAAGCAGCGCATTTGGATCTGCTTCACGAGCCCACTGAAATGCCATGGGGATATATTCTGGTCCGATTGCCCGCATCCAAAATGTATTCCTTAGAGTGCCATCCGCGTTGATGGCTTCGTTGACAACATCCCAGGCATAAATCCTGCCGCGATAATGGCTGACGACTGTTTTGATGTGTCTGCACAGGATTTGGATCCACTCGGCGCGCGACCGATCCGATACTGAAACCCATGGTGGGAGCTGTAAATCCCAAACCAGCACGTGACCCCGCACCAGCATATCTTGCTGAATTGCCTTGTTGACAAAGACATCCCCTTCGGTGAAGTTATAGCGGTTCTCTTCGGGGTGGATAAACTCCCACTTCATCGCATTTTCTGGTGTGGTGATATTAAATTCTTCACCCAGAAGCTTGCCGTAAATTGGATCGATTGCGAGACCAGTGCCCACCCCAGCTCCAATTAATAAACTGCGCTGCGATGCGATTGTGCGCAGAGAATAGGGACCGGGTCGAGCCTTCTCCCCCAGACCCTCTGAAGAAAGGACAAACGGTGCAGCCCGGCGATCCGCTCGGCAATCAGGAATGCCGCTCGCCAGATTGCTTGTTTGGCGAATGTTGCGTGGTATTCTTTGAAATGTCCGTCTATTTGGGCTTATTGGATTGACTTTCTGCGTCTTTGAAAGATTCGTTCTGTTGATGCGATTTTCGATCTGGTGTTCAGCCGAGGTCTGGGCACACCCAGCTGCCAGCGTCACGATAAGCAGAATCAACAGACATTTACTTCGAGATGCCATAGGCTTCTTTAGAATGTGAGAATACTTGCTGATTTCCAAGTGCTGTAGTTTCATTTGACGCTTCGAATGACCGGAAAGTCTCCGAGTCTGGTCCAGGATAGGTGTAAGATTTTACCAGAACTCTTCCACGCCGAATGAATAAACAATCTCAATAATCCATCAACCAGGAACAAATAAATGTATCCTAACACAGCCTGTTGATCTTGACCCTTATGTCATTAAGCTGCCAGCGCTCCCCGAACCGGAGAACCTAAATTCCCCATTTTCGCCGACTGCACTTCGAGCCCGAACCTATAAAACCAGGGAGAAGGTTAAGGCGCTTCAAAAATCCGGATAGCGAAACTGCAATTCGGAGGGCGGTATCTGTATGAATAAGCCGGTTATTTTGAATTCGAGCGATTCAGAAAGGGAACTGGGATTTTCTTAGAGGATTGGTGAGGATTGAATCCGGTATCTAAAAGCCTTATCAAAAGAAGGCTCGGATTATTCAAAACCAATCCTGGATTATACTCAAGAAGATTTCAGCAGAGTGAAATAACCGACCTTCTGGGAGGGATTAAACGTCATGAATATCAGTCTGGCATTAGGAGGCGGTGGTGCAAAAGGAGCTGCCCACCTGGGAGTTTTGCTTTGCCTGGAAAAACACAGCATCGCGATCAAGGCGATTGCCGGTACGAGCGCTGGCGGGATTGTCGCTGCACTTTATGCCGCCGGGTTTTCACCTGCGGAGATTCTCGATAGGCTGAAGATAACGGACCAAAAAGCCCTGTTCGGAAGGCAGGCTGGCGACTGGCCATCCATCCTGGGTGTGGCAGGGATCAACCATTTGTTGCTTTCCATGTTGGGCGAATGCACCTTCGCAGACTTGAAGATCCCTTGCACTTTAACCGCCGTGGATCTGGATGAAGGAAGAGAAATTTTGCTCTCAAAAGGAAGGGTGGTCGACGCAGTCCTCGCGACAATTGCATTACCAGGCGTGTTTCCTACCCAAATTTGGGAAGGACATCATCTGGTGGATGGAGGTATGCTTGACCCGGTGCCAGTGCTACCCGCCAGAGCCCTTTCCCCAAAATTGCCTGTGGTCGCAGTTGTGCTCAATAAACTGGAACCTCAGCCGGTCAATTACCTTGAACCGCCGGCATTTCTCACAAGTACAATGTTGTTGAAAAGATTTGCCAGGCTCCGCGTTGCCCAGGCATTTAATATTTTTCTGCATTCGCTTGAAATCTCAAACCGCGCTTTAACAGAAATGCGCCTGAAGATCGACTGCCCTGATTTGATCATCCAACCCGATGTAGAGGGAATCGGCATCCTGGATCGTGTAAATGTCACGGAAATCGCCTCGCGAGGCGAACGCGCTGCAGAAATTGCAATGCCTGAATTGATGAAATTAGGAAGCTGGTCTGGCAGAATTCGCCGCTCACTGCGGTTTAGATCGTGAGGATTACGGTAGATTGTGAAAGTCTTAACACACAACACCTTGTGCTCTATCATGGATTAAGTTAGGATAACACAGATGGCGGAAACAAAACATCGAAAGCGTCTGGTCGTGTTGATCGCAGGGGATTTCATAACAATCACTCTAGTCACTCTTTTCGGCTTTATTACACACGGCACACTCCAAACTTCCGGAACTCGGGTGCTGACGACTCTGCTTCCAATGCTGATAGGATGGTTTGCGGTTGCCCCATTCCTCAGTGCATACGATCTCGATCGAGCAAAACAGGTCAACCAAATCTGGCGACCTTTCTGGGCAATGGTGATCAGCGCGCCTTTTTCTGCTTGGATGAGAGGGTTTTGGCTGAATTCCGCAATCCAACCGCTTTTTGTACTGGTTATGGGGGGATTTGCAGCTTTTGCTATTTTGCTTTGGCGCTTGGTCTTTTATGCTGCGATTAAATTTCAGAGGGCTTCCTGATGGATGAGGCACAGTTGATCCGGCTTGCTCAGGATGGAGATCTGGATTCTTTCAACCACCTTGTGCTCAAGTACCAGGACATGGTGTACAACCAGGCATACCGAATGATCGGGGAATCAGAGGCAGCGGAAGATTCTGCCCAGGATGCATTTATCATTGCCTACCGAAAACTTGATACTTATCGCGGGGGATCCTTCAAAGCCTGGCTGCTCAGGATTGTTACCAACCTTTGCTACGATGAACTGCGCCGGCGAAAACGACGACCAACCATCCAACTAGAACCCGTCGACCAGGATGATGAGGAAATTGAGTCGCCTCGCTGGCTTATGGATACTGCCGAATCGCCAGAACAATCGACCGAACGTGCTGAGCTTTCAAGGGCTATCCAGCGGTGTCTAAATGACCTCCCGCCTGAATTTCGATCGATTGTAACGCTCGTAGATATCCAGGGTTTCGATTATTTTGAAGCAGCCCAAAGTATCGGAAGTCCGCTCGGGACGGTTAAAAGCAGGCTAGCTCGAGCGCGCACTCGCATGCGAGACTGCCTTCAGGGTTTCTGGGAACTTCTACCGCTCTCCTTTCGTCTGGAGAATGAGAGTGAAGAATGACAACCCAGATCCGACCACGCGACTGGGAAGCTCTTTCAGCCTATCTGGATAACCAGCTAAATCCTGGGGATCGAAAAGTACTCGAATCACGGCTGATCGGCGATCCAGAATTGCAATCCGCTTCAAGAGAGCTCCAACGAACCCGTTTGGTCTTAAGACAGGCTCCCAAACTGCGCGCCCCCGAAGCTTTTCCCTGACGCCTGCGATGGCTGGCAACCGCAGGTCCGGGTTTTTCGTATCTGGAGCATATCCGGTGCTGCGCCTCGCATCTGTGCTTGCCACGATTTTCTTTATCCTCGTAACCGCAGGAAGCTTCTCCATTCCATTTTTCTCTCCTTCCCAATCAGTAGTGGTTCGCGACCAGTCTGCCAACGCCCTTCCTGGAGCGCCGTTTGGTATGGGTGGAGGTGGTGGGGGAGGAGGGGGAGGCGGTGGAGCGGTTGAGGCGCCAGCACTGGCGGTCATGCCAACCCAAGAAGCAGAAAACGGCGCTGAAGCCCAACCAGAAGCTCCAGTAGAAGCGCCGGCAGCCAAGGCTTTGGCGGTAACGCCAATGGCTGCAGAACTACCGACGCCGACACCAGAGCAGATGCTGTCGATGGCAGCCCCGCAAGAATCTTCGGTCGCCGATAATTCGCTGCCTACAACAGCTTTCCAAGCAGCAGAGCCCCTTATGGGCCTGGCCAATCAACCTGCTGCCCATGCTGCCAGGTCCACATTGACGATACTGCAGATCGCTCTGGCAATTCTGGCTGTAGTGACCGGTTTAGCTGCCTTATACTTGCGGCGCAGCTCTTATCGCTGATTCGGATCTACAGCCCCATTTGATTAAGCATCCACCTTGATGAAATTGAAGAAATAACACCTATGGCATCACGAAGATTTGATGAAATCAGGTTTTGTGTTCGCTGCGGTTCGGAGCTTGAACTTGCCGAAAGATTCGGAGCGGTGAGACCTGTATGCCCGAGGTGTGAATGGATTTATTTCGCCGATCCAAAGGTTGCCGCAGCCGCATTTATCGTAAAAAAGGGGGAGGTGCTCCTTGTTCGCCGTGCGAACGATCCTCAGCGAGGTTTATGGACTCTCCCAGCAGGATTTATAGACGCCGGTGAAGATCCTCAAGAAGCAGTTGTGCGCGAATGTTTGGAAGAGACCGGGTTGAATGTTAAAGTGGTCGGACTATACGACGTTCTCTCCGGATTGGAACATACCCGGGGAGCGGATATCTTGATTGTTTACCGAGCCGCCGTCACTGGAGGCACGCTTCAAGCATCGGATGATGTCGATCAAGCCGGCTATTTCAGGTTAGATTTACTGCCTCCTCTGGCATTCTCGACAACCCAAAAAGTCATCGACCGCTGGCTGAAGAATAAAGAGTGAGATTTCAAGGTCACTGAACTAAGAAATCTACCTGCGCTTGGGATTTATTCCCCGCTTTGTCGGTTGCGATCACCTCGAAGCTATGTGTCCCTTTTTCAACATGCCAGGAAATCGCATATGGAGGTTGGATGAAGGTTGCGTAAAATTCCCCATCAATTTGAAATGTCACGCTGTCAATCGCCAGGTTATCTTCGATTGCAGCCTGGAGCACGATTCGTTTTCGCTCTGAAGATGTTATTGTTTCATTATCTTTTGGCCTGTTGATCACGATCATTGGCGGCTGATTGTCTGCAGTGACGAGGATCGTAGACCGCTCGGCGCTCTGGTCGTCTCGAACCACCACTAGCTGAAGCGCGTAGAGCCCATCCAAACCTCTGGTATCCCAGTCCGCCAGCTTGCCATCCAAGACCGGCTTTGTCGAATCTTCTCCGATTGGGAGCCATTTTTGAGGATTCGGACCTTTCCCATACTGCACTCGATAAAAAGCGAAACCCGCTCCTGCTGCGCGACCGAGCACTGCAACGCCGTCATTTATGCCGTCAAACATTCTCGGGGAATCGATCCGTGTGTCCGGCCAATTGTTAATTTGGGCCGGAAAAACGTCGTATTCGGTGGGGGGAGCTTCCATTCCAGCCTGGTGCGCCCACGCCTCGGCTTCGGGTGGAATTGAGAAGTATGCGCGCTGCTCGACCAGATCTGGGGGTGTATAAATGGTCGCAAGCTGACCGGTGTCTTTATTGATTGCAGAAATTTTATAAAGCGTATCCAGCTGAACGGGTCCGTTCCCGTCCATATATACTTCATCAACCACATTCGGGCATGCCACGGTTGGCAGCAGCCCCGAAGGATCGCAAACCTGAATAGTTGTGACCCCTGGCGGCATCTCGAAATCCTGATAAGTCAATCCTTGGTTGGCATACTGCATAATGGCGTGCCACAATCCGGCTGCAGAAAGCCTGAGCTGTTTAATGTGATCCAGGTCCGAAACAGGTAATCCCTGCTCGCTCCCTAACCACACCCCAACCATCCGTTGAGGCGTGTAACCCAGTACCCAGGTGCTGTCGCCCGTCGGCGTGCTGCTGATCTTGGCAGCTGCTGGTCTGCCAATCTCTAGTGGATTTGGATAGCCCAGGCTTGGCCATCGTGCTGTCTCATCACTCATCATGTGAGTAATCAGAAAGGTCAGCTGAGAGGTGAGTATGGGGCGAGTTTGGGGTTTCTGCCAATCCAGGCGGTTATGTCCTGTAAGATCATCAACCTTAAGAATCGCAGATGGTCTTAATGGGGTTGTGGTCTCATTTTCTGAAGCAGCATTCTTTGTGAAAATCGAGTTAGATTCCAACAACCGTCCTGCGGATATTCCCTGATTTGCCAACGCACTCAGAGCCTGACTGATCTCCAGAATATCCAGAGGCCTCAGCAGGTTCATCGTGGAATGTGAATCTGATCCATCAGGGTTTGGATTGAGTATGCCGAGCTGTTGGATGGTTCGCATGACATTTTCCATCCCAACCTGATTCAATACGTTTTGGGCTGGTCCCATATAGTCGTTGGCAAATGCCATTCGGAGTCGCTGCGGACCGTGAAATTGACCGTCAAAATTTTGGTCCTGCGTATGGTTAGTTTCTTCAGGGAGATCCCAAACAAGAGAACCGGGGCTGAACCCACGGGTGAAGCCAGTCAAATACACGAAAAGATTCGCCAGGGAACCGGCTGGATGTGGAGCGAGATATCCACCATTATCCTCTAACTGATCGCCAGTGCTGATCGCCAGGATCTGCCCACTTGCCGGATCGATCACCGCTGCATCGGAGATGAGATATGCACTTGAAAAATCAGTCTCAGAGGATAATGCAGGAAGGAGCCGGGCCGCCGGACAATCGATTGGGATACCGCCAGGGTTAACACCTGGAACAAGCTTCAAACGCTGTTCATGATACTTGCGGACACAATCGACCTGCTTTTGAAGGTCGAAATCCAGGGTGGTAAGAACCTGCAGCCCGCCGCGCTCCAGCTCTTCTTGTGTAAATTGTGTCTGGAGTTGATCTAAGGCAAGCCTTGCGAAAGCCGGATCCACGCCAGGCGCTAAATCGGAAAATTGGATTCTTTCGTTCACCTCAGGGGTAGTATAGGGAGTGGTTTGAGCTCGGGAAGCTTCAATCGCTTCGTTAGGAGAAAGCATCCGCAGTCGCAGGGCTTCCTCGATGAGAGACTTCTGCCGTATCTGGGCTGAATTAAAAGAAGTTTCGCGATCAAGCTCAGGCGATTCAGCCAGGGCGGTCAGGAAAGCAGCTTCGGAAAATGTGAGATCATGAGCGGATTTTCCGAAATAATACATCGCTGCAGCCTGTGCGCCGTAGATGGAATTTCCAAACGACGTAGTGTTCAGATACCATTCGATCACTTTTTCGCGGCTGAAACGCTCCGAAATTTGGGATCCTAAAATTTGGGCTTTAATATCTCGGGAAAAACCACCGGATTTATTTCTAAGCAGTAAATCGACTGCAAGTCGTTCAGGAATATTTGGTCCTCCACGCCTAATCAATCTTGCAAAAGAGAATCCTGAATCCGCAGGCTCAACCATACCACCCGAAACCAGGGTCGTTGTGATCAGATTGGATGGGAGGAAATCCACGCTCGCGGGCATGTTTGCAGAACTTGAAGCCCGGGAAAATAAGTATTTTCGATCGCCGGCGTGTGGATTCTGGATAACCAGCAGAACATTCTGACCTGTCCGGTCATAAAGCTGGGTGGGCTGTGAGAAGAGGCCGCTCGGGGGCTCGATCAAGCCAGGGAGGATTTCGACTGAGGGGAGATTTTGAGTCAGGTCAGTATATCTCAGCGCAGTCCCGACCCCCATACCTGCGATGATCAGACTAATGAGCAAGCAGAAAATCACGCCCAATCCAAACAGCGGGTTGCGCTTTGATTTTGTCTTGCGCCTGTTCCGCATCCTCGCAATCTGGCTGACTGGGACCCTCATAATTTTATCCATCTGAGAGGTTGTCTCGGACTGCAGTGTTTTCCAGCAGTTCTCGCGCCGACTGCAAGGTTCCCTCGCTGATCCCTCCAAGCATTTGGGCTAACTCTAAAAGACGCTCTTCCCCTCCCAGCTCGAGCACTTTGGTAGTTGTTCTTCCGTCTTGGATTTGTTTTTCGACGCGAAAGTGTTGGTCGCCGTATGCAGCCAGCTGTGGTAAATGGGTAATGCACAGCACCTGATGTTTTCTTCCAAGCTGTTTTAACTTTTTACCGACAATTGCCCCAACACGTCCTCCAATTCCTTGATCAATTTCATCAAAGATCAAAGTAGGGACGTGGTCTGCCTGTGCTAAAACATTCTTCAATGCCAGCATTAGCCGGGAAGTTTCACCGCCAGAGGCGATTTTTACCAGCGGTTTAAAACCTTCGCCTGGATTGGGGGCAATCATGAATTCCACTTTTTCAAGGCCAAGACTGGAGTACGCCAATTTCCGGCCATCTTCCAACATCGCGCCGCCATCGTCAGGAGATTGCTGAATATCGACCCGGAAGTGCGCTCCAGTCATATGCAGATCTGCCAGCTCGGCTTCAATTGCTCTCGCAAGCAGCTCCGCTGCTTTTTCGCGCTCTTGAGACAGCTCGCTCCCCTTTCGTCCAATCTCGAGCAGCAGCTGGTCCTCTTCCGCCTCCAAGACTTTAATCCGTTCCTCGGCATGGGCAATAAGGTCCCTTTGATGCTTGGCATTTTCCCCGAACGCTAATACAGCCTGAATCGAATCACCATATTTTCTCTTTAACAACTGGATTAACGCTAACCGCTCTTCGACCTGATCCAACCGTTTAGGATTAAATTCGACATTCTCGATATAGCGGCGCAAATCTCGGCTGAGATCGTTCAAACCGTCAAAAAGGGAAGATGCCAGGTCTAATAGGCTATTCTGTGAAGGGTCGAGCCTTATCAGATCGGAAAGCTTCTCAACCACATTCCCCAGCAAATCGCTGGCGGCAGGGGATTCCGGCGCCCCTTCATCGAGGGCGACAATCGCTTCTTGGGTTAGCCTGGTGAGGTTTTCTGCATTTGCGAGCCGGTTGCGTTCTTCTCTAAGCTCTTCATCTTCGCCCGTTCGAAGCCTGGCAGCCTCGATTTCTTGAATTTGGAAGTTGAGCATATCCGTCTGCCTGGCTGCATCGCTTTCCGATTTGCGGAACTCATTGAGCTCTCGCCGAAGTTCTATCAACCTTTTATATGTCGAGCTGTAGCTTCCAAGCCTTTCTGGAAGTTTACTTCCTGGTTGAAGTGCAGCGTATCGATCCAAAAGAAAGATATGCTGATTAACCTGCAGTAAAGATAAATGCTCAGATTGCCCGTGGATGTCGATCAGAAATTCGCTGATTTCGCGCAGCAAGCCTGCATTAACGCTGCGACCATTCACCCGGGCAGTGCTGCGTCCATTTTGACGGATATCACGCGCCAGGGTCAGGGAATCTGCCTCACCCAGTAAATCTTCACGCTCAAGGATTGCTGTGATTGCAAGCCGGGATTTTGTGGAATCTCAAAGACCGCTTCGATGGTCGCCCGTTCTTCGCCGCTTCGCACCTGAATCGAATCGGCACGACCTCCAAGCAGCGTCTCAACCGCATCGATGATGATCGATTTTCCGGCCCCGGTTTCTCCGGTGAATGTCACCAGACCTGATGAAAAATCGACCTCCAGGCGATCGATAATCGCAAAATTTTCGATGTGCAGTTCAATCAGCATCAGCGGATATTGATCCCTCGCAAGCGATAATAAACCGTAGAGGTGATGGTGAGGGCATAGATGCTGTACCACAAGAGGCTTAGAAAGACAAAACCTCCTCCATAAATCAGACCCAGAATCAAACTAAAAAGTCCGGGCAAGGCCCCCAGCGCAGCACCTGCGGCAGCTGTTAAATATAATGATCTGGAGCGGCGTTTACGAATTGCGGCACGGACAGCCTCCGCGATCAGCATCCCAAAGATTGGAGCCAGGAAAATGATAAAAAAGCTAACGAAAGGAACAACAAAGCTTCCAAAATATGAAAGGGCAGCCGCAATGATCCCAGCGATTGGGTAATCGTACCAGACCGCGGTGTCGAATACTTTCTGCTGGGAGCGAACACATTCCCGGCAGCGATAACCGGTAGGTGTAAGAACTGCACATTTAGGGCAGATCGGTTTTTCGCAATTATTGCATCGCAGGCTGGTCTCGATCGTTGGGTGATTGGCGCAAAAAAGAGGGATCGACGAATTTGTCATCTTGAATTTCCTGTGGATGGATTTTGGCTCATATGAGGCGTCAGGTTCCGGTAGAAATATCCGGGATCCTGGAAGCGGATGAATTGGGCAGAATGCTCGGAAGCACATGCAAGGATTCGATCTCCATCCATCATTTCGACTGGACCGTGCCCATCGGGAGACATCACAGCCTGGTGAGTAGTCTTTACGGTGATGCCTACGGATGAACCTTCTGGAAGAACGATCGCTCGATCGATTGATAGGTGTGGAGCAACCGGAACGATTAAATATGTTGCGGAGCTCTGGCGGAAGAACTGGACCTCCAGCGGCAAGCGCGTAGGCGGTTGAACCTGTTGCTGTAGAAGCGATCAGCGCATCCGCCACATAGGTCGTCAGATACCGGCCGTCGATTTCGGTGACCAGGTGAATGGGGCGAACAAAGTAGCCGCGGCTGACGACAATCTCATTCAATACCTCCCAGGACCCAAGCTTCTCGCTATTCCGCCACTGTTCTGCCCGCAGCATCATGCGATTTTCGATCCAAAAATCCCCGTTTAGCAAGCGTGGTAAGACCTCTCGCCATTGCTCGCTCCGAATTTCTGTTAGAAAGCCAAACCGCCCCATGTTTATTCCGAGCACCGGCAAGTTATGCGGTGCGCAGAGATTTCCAGCGCGAAGCATTGTGCCATCGCCCCCAAGCGCCACCACCAGATCTGCTTCTCCAGATTTTATCTTCTGATCGATCCTCTCATCATAAAGAACGCCATGTATCGCCTGGATTCCCTCGGATTTCAGCGTCGCAGCAATTTGCTCAGCCTGTTCGATCGCAGCATTGAGCTGGGGATGGGCAATGACTAAAATGTTATTAAATCGAGGGGCTGCAGACATGGCGGTTCTAATTATATTATAGAAGTCTTTGCTCGCATGTTTTCTGATATCCGCAGCCTCTGCAGCGCATGGGATTATCGTGAGATCTGTGCAGCTCTTTTCGCCGGTCCTGTTGATGCATCTCCTCAATTATTGCAAGCACAGCCTCCTCGAGTTTTTCAGTGTATTCGATTGAGTAGGTTCGATTTGGGTAGCGGAGTATCCCATAGGCTGGTCTTTTTCCATAATGATGTTGGACAAGCAAACAATAGGCCGCGAGTTGGAAAATATGCGCGTCGTAGGGTGCGCTCACATTCCGGGTGGATTTTATTTCCACTGGAATAATCTGGTCGCCTGATTCAACTAAATAATCCGGTTTTCCAACCAGTCCCAATTTCTGGTTGTAGATTGACTGTTCAGCCGGTGAAAGCCGGTCAGTATCCATGTAGATAATTTTTCCGGCGGGTAATCCCAATGCCTTCCGCCGTAATCTTAAATATCCAAAAAGGACGAGGGCAGCCAGAATGCAAAAACCAGCAGCGATCAGATTCATTCGATAAAATGCCAGATCAAAGGAATTTGACGGTGATGTAAGCGACCACCAATGATACCGCAGCTATGAGGAAGCCGTAGGCAAGAACCTGAATACAACCTATGCTGATCGCAGCTTGTCCGTGTTTGCGATGGATTTCGCTGCCTGCCAGCAATTCGGCGGTGTTCTCTGACTCAATCCCTTTTTTTGAATACCACCAGGCGCGTTGGCAGTATAGGTAACTTCCGATTTCCGAAGCTCAAATCGTTCGCATCCATCATCCTGCTTCCGTGAGCTTTAGTTCCAGGTTTCTAAGCATTTTTTCAAGCTGTTCTTGCCGCAGGCTGATGGTGATATCGCCGCGCGTTCTCTCAAGGATGCTCCTGGCGATATCCGTTAATCTTCGCAGACCGCCAGTGACAGCATCGGGATAATCCATTGTGATCAATTGGGTGAATATCTCGTCCATCAATCCTAAAAGTCGGGTGGCTTCTTCAGAGTTCCCCTGTCTCAATTGGTCCAGACAGCGCCGACGGAGCTCGCCTGCTGCTTCAGCCATGCCTTGCATATAGGTTGCGGATTCGACCCCCATTTGTTCCGGCCAGGGTAGCGCCTGATCGTTCACCAGGGCAAATACCAGGTTAGCCTCGGCATATTCCTTCAATGCGTCCTGAGTATATCCGGCAAAATACAGGTCCGGATATTCTGAAAGATCGTTCTTCAAGCTCTCGACGAGCTGCTTCGCTTCCTGCAGATGGTCGGTCGCTGGATTGGTTTCGTCACGGTGGATTGCCCGGATAGCGTTCGCGCAGTGACGGGTAAGGAGTCGCGTTTGGGCAAGCGCAAGATCACGTGCGGCGGTGCGCGCATCGAATGATCGCCGGATGCTCTCAGTGATAGGATCGATATTCATGTTAAATTCCCCTTTATTCGTCAGGATTAACGTGGTGGAACAGGTTGTCAGCCAGGGTTGCACCACCAGGGAGGTGGATTTCACCAAAAGCTGCTTCGTAGCGCGCCAGGTTTTCGCTCAAAGCCTGCAGGAATAATTTGGCTCCGAGCGGAGCCATGATAATCCTTGAGCTGATCTTTGCTGAGCCAGAACCAGGCAGCAGGTGAGCAAAATCAAAAACCAGCTCAGTCGGAGAGTGAGCAATTCGGACCAGGTTTGAATATTCAAAGCTCAGGTCTGCAGGTAGGTTCATTTCAGGGGCATGCGCTCCGGGAGGCAGTGGGGGATTATTAGACATGGGACACTCCGGATATAAGCTTTGGAAATGTGGAAACAGGGTGGCTCTTGGATCAAAGTCACCCTTTTCCCTTGATTGTCTATAGGCCTAAAATGGGATTTCGTCTTCACTCGAGCTGGGTGAAGATTCCGAAAACTCGCCGCTTTGCCCACCGCTTTCACCAGCTTGCCTGCCTCCAAGAAATCGAACAGTTGAGGCTGTGACTTCGAAGGTAGCGCCTGGTGTGCCGTCCTGGCGAGTCCACACCCTTGGAGAGCCTGTCGAAGGATCGGGTTTTAGACGACCTTCAACAAGAACTGTTCGCCCTTTTCGTAAATACTGGTTGCAAGCTTCAGCTTGTTTACCGAAGACTGAAACACGAAACCAGGTGGTTTCATCGACCAGCTGTCCATCCGAGCTGGTGTATTTATGGCTCGTGGCGACGCTCATGCTGGTGACAGCCTGACCGCTCGGCAGATAGCGCATTTCGGGATCTCTGCCAAGGTTGCCAACGATAACAATGGTGTGGTACATGGGGATTCTCCTTAACCAGCGAGGGATCTGTCTTCAAGACCGGACGCACACCGTCCGGGGCAGCGATATTGTGGGACTCGCCAGTTTATAGAACAATTGTACTTCATTCTTTCCGAAATTGCAAGCAGTAATGATGAAATGTGTTGCTCACCCAGGCGTTTCCCAATCCGAAGGGAGCCAGGCGGATATCGTCCTGGCACCAGATACGTTCATCTTTCAATATGTAGATTTGACTCAGCCGCTGAGCAAGATCCCATGCCAGGGGATATATTCTTCCCCTTTCTTGACGTTCTTAACAATAATCGTCAGATAAGCGCCAGGAGCAAGGTGCGGTTTTAATCCGGCGTAAACGCCAGTCAGCCGCGAAAGAAACATTTCATAATCCGAGATGTTGCCCAGATCGTCTGGGTCGTCCGAATAAAAAACGTCCAGCGCTTCTGAATTTCTGCGCCGATTCTGGGTCTGGGCGCCTCGGGCGCGCAGCATATCCCAATATGGCGGGGAGGTAATCACGTAATCGACTGGCGGGATATGCTCGGTCTCTGCAATCTTTTCGAATTCTTCCGCATTTCCTATGATCACACGGCTCACCAGCTCCTGTGAAGCTTCTCCCAGGGTGAGCTGCTCTTCTTGCACAACCTGTGCGGCAATTTGAGCATATTGAGGATTCAGCTCAATCCCATAAGCATTTCTACCGCTCCGCAGCGCGGCTACCAATGTACTTCCGGTCCCGACCATCGGATCGAGTACTACCTGACCACGTCGGGTGAAGAATTCAATGAACTCTTGGGCAAGCGTCTCAGGGAATTTTGCCGGATGGCGGAGGACTTCCTTTTTCCGCCTTGGAGGATCATGGACGAACCAGGATTTTTGGAATTTTAGCCACTTCTTTGGATCCAGGTCGTTCAACTTATTCTTGAAAGGACGCTCTGTCATTGTCCATCCTATTCAGACGAGATCTCATGATAACTAATAAATCTTTTGGCTAAGGTACTGCTTGATAAACAGCCAGGTTCGAGAAATTTACAGTCATTGGGTCTTCGCCTGCCGAGCGGGCGTAAACTCCAAGCCCTCCTGAAGGAAGCGAAGGGTCGTGAACTGTAAATAAAAGCTCGCCATTTGCATAGAACTGCATTTCAGTATCAATTACCCGGATACCCAATCGGGAAACGCTTGGCACGCCTGGGGGTATCGCTCCGTGGCGAATGAGCGATTGAGGTGCGGAGGCAGTCCCATTCACAAGGCGGTCTAATCGCGTTTCTCCGGAACAGTTCAACCCAAAACGAAAAAAGTCCTGGGTAGATGCCGAGTGAAAGATAACCCCATATTCATCTTTCTGCCGGCAGATGCTGGGGCTGGCAGTGATCTCCAAATAGAAATCCTCCAGAATGGAGTCCTTGCGTATACTGTACAAATATCCTTTGGGTTGAGAGACCCCAAGGCTGATCTCACGATCACCAAATGCAATATTTCCGGCGCTCATTTTTCCTGCGGTCCATAATTCTGCTTGCATAAAATCATCCTGAAAGATCAAATCTCCGTAAGACGGGCTTGAAATAGAAGTAACCTCAGGATTGAGAGTCACGCTAGGCAGCGGGGTATAAGTGGGCGTCGGCGGAAACCAGACTATCGTCGCCGAAGGCGCCGGGCTTGGCGAAGGGGTTTGAGTGGGGGCTTCGGGCAGGGGATTTTGCCGGGGCTGGCACGCAGCAATCAGGACCACCATCACAAGACATGCTGCCATCAGGGGCTTTCGCATATACTTAGTTTACTATGGAAATCTGGTCGGCCTGATTTATTGTTGTAAAATAATGCGGAGGGAATTCTTACATTCCGAAAAAGTGATATCCGAATAGATCCGAATAATGAGTTTTGTCAGGCTTCCAATCCCCACAGTCATCAAAAAAAGGAGAAAAATGCGTAAAAGAGGCATTTTAATTACCGGAGCTGCAGGTGAAATTGGCGATTCGCTGATCCGCAGCCTTGTCCAACAAGGCGAGGATCTGATTGTCTCCCTCGATCTGAAACCTCTGGGAACAGATTATTCAAAGAAAGTTACCCACATCCAGGGAGACTTGATGGATCACGCTCTCCTTTCTCGCCTGGTCAGCGAGTATGAAATCGCGACGATTTATCATCTCGCCGCCCTGCTCTCCACCCGGGCAGAGTTTTCACCAGAAATGGCCCACCAGGTTAATGTGGAAGGGACTCTGGGATTGCTCAAACTGGCTTCAGAACAATCGGAATGGCGAGGCGAACCGGTCTTGTTCTTATTTCCGAGCTCGATTGCGGCTTATGGGATGCCAAGTTTGAAGTTGAAAGATGAATTCAGGCGCGTCAGAGAATGGGAGTGGAACTATCCCACCACCATGTACGGCTGCAACAAGCTTTACTGTGAGATGTTGGGAATCTACTACAGTCAGCATTATCGGCAGCTTGCGGTAGAACGTCCTGTGACTCTCGATTTTCGCGGCCTGCGCTTTCCAGGTCTGGTCAGCGCCTACACTGTTCCAAGCGGCGGGACGAGTGATTATGGTCCTGAGATGCTGCATGCAGCGGCGCGAGGAGAGCCTTACGCTTGTTTTGTGCGCGAAGATACCACAATCCCATTTATGGCGATGCCCGATGCGGTGAAAGCGCTGCTCATGCTCGCAAATGCCCAAGCCCAATCGCTTACTCGTCGAATCTACAACGTGACGAGCTTTAGCTTGAGCGCCGCCGATTTCCGCGAACAGGTGCTCAAGTTCTTCCCAAAAGCTCAGATTTCATTCGCGCCAGATTTGAAGCGCCAGGGAATTGTGAACTCCTGGCCAGCGGATTTAAACGATAATGATGCCAGACGCGATTGGGGCTGGAAACCCGATTTTGACCTGATACGTTCGTTTGATGAATATCTCGTTCCAAATATCAAGCAGCGTTATAGCTGACAAAGCGAGGCAAGTTGCAGCGAAAAAATATGAACGATCCTTCAATATATCAACCGAGTTTCGGGAAGCTGGTCCTGTTTGGCTCGGGAGAGACCTCCCCTGTTGGTCGGAAAGTTTTTGACTCAGTCATGAAGGAACTTCCCCAAAACCCACGCCTCGTGTTATTAGAAACGCCGGCGGGATTTGAATTGAACTCTGCTCAGGTCATTGGTAGAGTCGGGCAATTTTTCGAACATCGGCTCCAAAACTACCAGCCAAGGGTCTCGATCATTCCTGCCCGAAAGCGCGGAACGCCTTTCAGCCCGGATAATCAAGAGCTTGTCTCACCCATCCTCGAATCAGATCTCATTTTTATGGGTCCAGGCAGTCCGACCTATGCCATCCGCCAGTTGAGGGATAGCCTCGCCTGGAACTACATGCTTGCCCGGCACGGACTGGGCGCGACCCTGGTGCTGGCAAGCTCAGCAGTGGTTGCTATTAGTGCATATGCGTTACCAGTATATGAAATATATAAAGTTGGTGAAGAGCTGCATTGGATTAAAGGTTTAGATTTTTTTGGACGTTTTGGATTGCCGCTCGTATTCATCCCGCATTGGAATAATCAGGACGGTGGGGAGGAATTGGATACCAGCCGCTGTTTCATGGGTCAATCCAGATTTGCAGAATTAATGCAGCTTCTTCCGCCAGATGTTGCGGTCATTGGTATCGATGAAAAGACGGCTCTGGTGCTCGAATTACAATCCGGGGAATGTCACGTTCAGGGGGCAGGCGGTATCACAATCATCCATTCCGGCCACGACCACATGGATTCCAGCCGGATGTTAGCTGGGACTGAATTGGATGAAATTGCCGCTCAACGGCAGAGCCACCTGCACAGCTTTCAGCATGGAGAGGTTTTTTCACTGGAAGAATGCTGTCCAATTCAAGTTCAATCGTCGGCAGAAGGTCTGGAGCCTCTAGCCTGGGGACAGGCCTTGACAGCATTATCGAAACGAGATGCAGAGCAGCAGCAGATGCGCGCCGAAGCGAGTCCATCGAATGATTTGACCAACGCCCCGCCAACTGTCCAGAAATTTGTAGCAGACCGCCAGCTTGCGCGGGAGAATAAAGATTGGTCTCATGCAGACACATTACGGAAAGAGATCGAACTGCTTGGTTGGAAAGTTACGGATACACCTGATGGTCCTCAGATAAGCCGCTCGGATAATGCAGGATAAACGAGCAGGAAATGTTTGAATATCGCAATCTGGGAAAGCCCGGGTTAAATCCGGATCGCTTCCCTTTCTAATGGAAAATATCAAGGAGCTAATTTTGAACAAGAAAATAGCTGTAGGTTATATTGGTTTAGGTTTGATGGGTGAATCAATCGCTCGCAACATTCTTAAAGCCGGATTTTCCCTGGTCGTTCACAATCGCAGCCAGGGAGCCGTAGGTCGCCTTGTTTCAGAAGGAGCGTCTTCGGCGGATTCTCCAGCGGCAGTTGCAGGTCAAGTCGATGTGGTCTTTACTAACCTGCCGGATTCTCCTGATGTTGAACAGGTGGCGCTTGGAGCTGGAGGAATCATCGAACAAGCTCATCCAGGGTTGATATTTATCGATAACTCCACGATCAAGCCCGCGGTCTCGCGAAAGATTGCAGAGGGGCTCTCTGCAAAAGGCGTCCAAGCGCTGGATGCCCCAGTCAGCGGTGGAGATATTGGTGCAAGGCAGGGCACGTTGACGGTTATGGTTGGTGGTCCGGCTGAAGCGCTCGCACAAGTCATGCCGGTCTTGGAAGTTATTGGAAAGAAAATCACTCACGTCGGGGAGAGCGGCAGCGGGCAGATCGCCAAGGCTGCAAATCAGATCATGGTTGCTGCCCAAATGGTCGCGATGGCTGAGCTCTTAATTTTCGCAAAGAAATCAGGCGCAGATCCACAAAAGGTGGTTGAGGCGATCAATGCCGGAGCCGCTCAGTGCTGGACTTTGGATGTCAAGCCCCAGCGCCTGTTCGCGGGCAACCGCAGCCCAGGATTTAAAGCGCATATGCAGGCAAAAGACCTGGCGATCATCATGGAGACAGCCCGAGAATTTGGCATCCCGCTCCCGTCTGCTGCGGTGGATGCACAGTTATTTAATGCCATGCTCCAGATGAATATGTCAGATTTAGACAATTCTGCCGTGATCGGTGTGATTGAAAAATTGGCAAACATTCAGCTCTTGAATGGCGAATAGGAGGGCTAGAATGCGGGCTAAAATGCAGGCAAAAATGTGGGCAAAAATGTGGGCAAAAATGTGGAATAAAGCGGAGTCTTCAAACCGATCGCTTAGTAGAACAACTTTCTATTTAATCATAATTCTCTTGTTTGCTGTTGCAGGAGGCTGTGCTGAGCTGCAGAAACCAGGTACCCCAATTTCTTCGGCGCCGGTTGAGCCTCAACAGACTTCAATGCCGCCGACTTGCCTGGAAGGTATTTGGGAGATCAAGGACAAAGAAAACTTCCTGAGATCGATTGTCCCGGTAGGTTCATTCGATTTCAGCGAGCTCAGCAATCCGCAGACCTTAGGAAGTGTAGCCTATCGGTTTGATCCCAAGGGCAACTTGACGGTTGAGGCGGTTAATTTTCAAGGGCATTTTGATGTCAAAACAGGTGGCGAGCTTCAACTGCTGGATTTTCGAATGAATGGCTTTGCGAATGCTCAATATCTTGTCGAAAATGGTTCAATATCGATCACGGAGATAACCTCCAGCAATATGGATTTTTCAGCAAAATATGCCGGAGAAGAGATGATGGCCGATGTCAGGGCTAATGGTTATTTACCATTGTTCGTCGATGGATATCGCACCGCAAAATATGAATGCAGCGAGGATAATCTGGCTCTCTCTTTCTCGAATTTTCCGAATCTTCAAGCGCCTTTGGAATTCAAGAGACTGCGTTGATTATTGCTGATCCTTGCAACTATAATCTGAGAAGAGCGTATAAGTATTAGCGAAACGAACCACACACAGTGCAGGTGCCGCTGGAAGAAAATTCACTGACAATCTGGCGGGAATAAGGAGAAGGCAGTGCACGAAAATGAGTCTCTGTGGCTCTTAGATGCACAGAAAGGAGATGCGCAGGCGTTTTCACATCTTGTGGAAACCTATCAACGTCCAGTCTATAACTTATGCTACCGCATGCTCGGAAATGCTCAAGATGCTGAAGACGCTGCCCAAGAAACATTTATCAGAGCATATATTTCTTTAAGTCGTTACGACCAGAATCGGGCTTTTTCGACGTGGCTGCTGTCGATAGCCGCTCATTACTGTATTGACCAAATTAGAAAAAGAAGGCTAAACCTGATTTCGATCGAAGAGCTTCCTGTACCCGATCTTCCTGAGATTGCGCCTGGCATGGAGAGGAATTTGACCCGCAAGGAAGAACAGCAGCAGATCCGCGCGGTGCTGAATTTGTTGGAGCCTCAAGATCGGGCTGCAGTCATCATGTACTACTGGTATGATTTTTCTTACGAGGAAATTTGTCAGTCACTTTCGCTCAGTATGAGTGCGCTTAAGAGCCGTTTGCATCGGGCGCGTAGATTGATGGCTGAAGAATGGTTGAAACGGCATTCGGATTCTATCCCGAGTGATTCGGCCTCAGCGATTACCTCAGGCAGCCGAGTTACAGAAAGGATCCCATCATGACCCACCAAACTTATCTGGACATGCTGTTTGAGGATCCAGAAGACCTATCGCACGAACAGGCTCTCTCGCTTGAAAACCATCTTGCCAGCTGTCGCCGCTGCCAGGAAATGGCTTATGCAATTAAGAGCGTAGATCTTGAAATGCACCGGTCTGAGATGGCCGAGCCTCAACCTGGTTTCGCTTTGCGCTTTCAAGATCGGCTTCTGGTGAAGCAGCACCTGATCCATCAAAAACAGGTCAGGCTCACATTTGGGGTTGTCGCGGCGGGTCTATTCATCCTGGGAGGGATATTTGTCATATTTTCCTGGCCGCTCCTCCGCTCCCCATCTTTATTGGCATGGACCGCTGTTTACCAGCTTTATGTTATGTTCACATATCTTGATGTACTTGAGGGCTTTGTCTCTCTTTTCTTCAATGTCTCCTATTCTGCAATCCCGCTGATCACCTACTTCTTTTTCGTGGGATTTATCAGCGAGCTCGCTGTGTTGTGGGTCGTTTCGTATCGCTTGTTAACCAATCCCCGGAGGATAACCCAATGAAAAACACAGCAAGAATAATTTTCACAATAGTCGTTTTCTTTTCTGCGATTGCGGCCGTATGGATGATCCCATCCGCGGCTGTCTCGAATATGGCAGGGGGGCTGATTCTTAATGATCCGAATGGATTATTGTCCGAGCCTCAACAGGAGCCCGAAGGAGATAAGCTGGTTTTTGGGGGCAGCTACACCCTCAAAGAGGGCGAAATCTTAAAAGGTAGTTTGCTCGTATTTGGCGGTACAGCCCAGATATCGGAGGGCTCGCTGGTCACAGGGGATGCAGTCGTTATGGGCGGCACTTTGACCATCGATGGCGTAGTGGAAGGCGAAGTCTTCGGGATTGGTGGTTTAATCGTCCTGGGTCCAACGGCTGAAATTCACGGCGACGTGAATACAGTGTCAGCGAAGCTCGACCGTGCCGAAGGGGCAGTGGTCGATGGTACGGTCAACAATGTAACCGCTGGTCCATTTTCTCTAATAATCCCAAAAAACCTTCAGCTTCCCGAGCTGAATAATCCTGCACTTTCACTCCCGCGCAACATTCACATCAATCCAGCCTGGGACGCCCTCATGGTCTTGATCCGGTCGCTGATCTGGGCAGCCCTGGCGGTGCTTGTGGCGCTGTTCGTGCCAAAAGCCCTAGACCGGGTTTCTGGCGCAGCCGTGGGAGCTCCGATAGCTTCGGGTGGCTTGGGATGTCTCACCATCCTGGTTGTACCGCTGCTCCTGGTCTTGATAGCCATCACGATATGCGGAATACCGATAAGCATGATCGGATTCTTCTTATTGGTGGTTGCATGGGGATTTGGCGTAATTGCGATAGGCGCCGAAACTGGCCGGCGTCTGGCCGGGTTGATGAAATCGGATTGGGCGCTTCCGGTTTCAGCCGCGGTGGGCGTGTTTATCCTCACCCTGGTTGCAGATGGCATCGGGATCCTGGTGCCGTGTATCGGCTGGATTATCTCCGCCTTCATTGGAGTCATCGGATTGGGCGCTGCCTTGCTCACTCGTTATGGCAGACAATCTTACGGGATAGTAGAAGTATCTGAGACACCCGGCGCAGAATTAATTCCACCTCCTTCTCCAGCAAGTTCGAATATTGAGGAAGTTCAGCCGCCGGATTCGCATGATATTCAATCCTGATCATGCATGTGAAAACTTCCGATCTGGATCTTTCTGCAGGCTCTCAATCGGCTCAAAGGAGTTGGAACTGAATTGCAGCGCCAAGGATGATTCCAAATTGACCCAGGTGATAGGCGATCATGTTGAAAACCCGAGGATCTTGATCGGATCCCATGAATCGATTGCACGCGATCATAGTATCAGACAGGAAAAAAAAGATCGCCCCAAAACTAACCATTGCTGAAGAGACGAGCAGCCAATCCGGCCTTATCAGCGTTGAAAGCGCTGATAAGAGCATCAGGCTGATGACCATCGAATAAAGAAGAACAGGCAGTCTCATATTGCTTTGCCCACGTGCATTGCATCCCTTTGCAAGCCGTGGGTAAAGCAATATGTTGATATAAAGAATGAGTACGGCGAGGATCAGGACAGGCAAGTTGAACATTAAGCCCGATGAATTGAAACCGATGATATATAAAATATGCCCTGTCAGAAACGCGCCCAGACCGAGCACAAACTTCGCTTCCGGCAGCATCAGTGCCACATCACCAGCGATACAAAAAAGCAGCCCAACCGAAAACCAGAGCATTGGCAGTCTTAATCCCCCCGATACGACCAACCAGACGAACAGTACGCTCAAGGCAGCCGGCTTTGCGAAGAATTCGATCCTTCGAGAACCCCGCCCAACTGCTGCCCAATCCAAAATTGCCAAAATCAGGGCAAGGACGAGAAGCAAGTCCTTCATACGGACCTCCCTGAGTATTTTTTGGATTATTTAATATCCAAATTGGCGAAGCACTTTCTCATCATCTCGCCAATTCTTACGAATTTTCACATTCAGTTGGAGAAACACCTTTCTCCCGCTCATGGCTTCAATTTCTTCCCGAGCTGCCGTTCCAATCTTCTTTAGCATGCTTCCGTGCTTGCCGATGACGATCGGTTTGTGCGATTCGCGTTCAAGAAATATCGTCGCCTCGATATAAGCCCCATGATCTTCTCGCTCCAGGTACTGGTCGATTCGAATAGCAATCCCATGGGGGACTTCATCGCGGAGCAGGTTTAGGGCAGCTGCTCTAATCAGGTCTGCTGCGAGATCACGTTCGAAAAGGTCTGTAGTCTGGTCTTCTGGGAAGAATGGGGCGCCGGAAGGGAGGATTTTCAAGAGGGCGTCTAACAGGGTCTCGAGGTTCTTTCCGTCGAGGGCTGAAACCTGGATTGGCAGAGCTTCAGGGAGTGCTTTTGTGAAGGTCTGGGTATTTTGATCAAGAGTATTTTGTTCAATTAAATCAATTTTATTTAAAGCCAGTATCATCGGCTTGTGTGACTTTATTCGATGAAGTAAATCAACCAACATTTGGTCTTCTGCTTGAAGCGCAAGGCTGGCATCGACTACCAGGAGGATAACGTCGCACTCACCAAGAGTTTGCGCCGCCTCCTCGTTCATACGCTCGCCTAATTTATGCTTGGGATTGTGAATGCCGGGGGTATCGATGAACACTGCCTGTACTGCGCTGTCATCCTGATGGATTGTAAGAATCCCCATCTGCCGTTTGCGTGTAGTTTGTGGTCGAGGGGTAACTGCCGCAATTTTCTGACCTATCAAGCTGTTGACCAATGTGGATTTGCCGACATTCGGACGACCCAGAACTGCTACAAAACCAGATTTGGAATTCCGCTCATCTTCCATGGGCTCATTCTATCAAACATTGGTAAAGAAATTGAATCAAAAATAGCCTTGACTGCTAATGCGCAAGTCGGTATAATGCTCTTTCGTCTAATTCAAGCCCGAAAAAGAATAACCGGATAATCATTTTAGACGACTGGAAAATAACTGGTGGTGCGATTTCTCAAAATCAATTTCCTGGATCTTCCTGGAGATTTGCTTTACGCGTAGCACAGCAGTCGCCCACATTCGTTTCGATTTGTTTTTTTTATACCAATGTCGGGAGATAACGAATGACATCTGCTTTTCCGAGCAAATCCTATGCCCGCATCGACGTCAAACTAGACCTGCCAGATCTGATAGAAGTTCAGATCGAATCCTTCAAACGGTTGAAGGATGAAGGTCTGGCGGATTTATTTAATGAGCTCTCTCCTATTGAATCCTATAACAAGGGGATGAAGCTTTTCTTTCCTAGCCGCAATCCTGAGGTCAAGCAGTGGAACCTATCTTATTGGTTCGGAGAGCCGAAGCACAGCATTGAAGAATGCGTTGAACGGGATTTGACTTTTGCAAGTCCCTTGTATGTGAAAGTCCTCCTGAGCGGGTCGGATATCCCTGAACCCATGACCCAAGACATCTTCCTGGGAGATTTTCCCGAGATGACTGAGAAGGGTACCTTCATCATCAACGGAACGGAAAGAGTCGTCGTTTCTCAATTGATCCGTTCACCTGGCGTCTATTTCGAAGCCCCCATGGATCGCGCTACTGGCCGACCTCTGGCGATGGCAAAATTGATCCCCGATCGCGGCGCTTGGATGGAATTTGAGACCCGCAAGAGCGATTACCTTACCCTCCGCTTTAACCGCAAGCGAACCGTCCCGGTCACCATTTTCTTGCGCGCTCTCGCCGCGGTCAACGACAGTCTGTCTGGTGTCGAAACCCCGCTCAAGGATGGAACAGATCAGGAGCTGCTGGATATCTTCGGCGACGTGGATAACAATCCAGACCGCATGTTCATCACTTCCACCCTCTACCAGGAACCAGATTGGGACCTTTCCCATGGTAATTCGATCGCTGAAGCGGCTCTGCTGGAGTTCTTCAAGCGAATGCGTCCCGGAGATCCGGCGACATTGGATAATGCCCGGGATTTTCTGGAAGAGCAGTTATTCGATCAGCGCCACTACGATCTCGAGCGGGTGGGGCGATATAAGCTCAACCAGAAGCTCGATCTCAGCGAATACGTGCCGATCACTCATCGGATGGTGACGAAATGGGATATTGTTCGGCTGATCCGCCGCATGATCATGATCAACAATCAAACCCAAGCCCCAGACGATATCGATCACCTCGGCAACCGGCGCGCCAAAACGGTCGGCGAGCTGATCCAAAATAAGCTGCGCGTTGGCCTCCGCCGGATGGAGCGGGTGATCAAAGAGCGCATGTCTATCCGAGATCAGGAACAAATTTCTCCGATTACTTTGATCAATATCCGCCCGGTTGTTGCTGCCCTCAGAGAGTTTTTTGGTTCGAGCCAGCTGTCACAATTCATGGATCAAACCAATCCGCTGGCTGAGCTCCGGCATAAACGCACGCTTTCGGCTCTTGGTCCCGGTGGTCTGCGGCGTGAGCGTGCTGGCTTCGACGTTCGTGACGTCCATCACTCACACTATGGGCGCATCTGCCCGATTGAAACCCCTGAAGGCCCGAATATTGGTCTGATCGGACGCCTGGCTTCCTTTGCTCGGGTTAATGAATATGGTTTCATTGAAACTCCGTATCGCAGGGTTCGCAAGACGCTTTCACCGAAAGATGAGCGCCTCCTCGACAGAACTCTGAGAGAGGACGTCGTACATCCGACATCTGGAGAAGTCGTCGTCAAATCAGGCGAGCTGCTCACCGCGGCGCTGGTTAAGAAGGTTTCCAAGCTGAATATCAAGGAAGTACAGGTAGTGCCGTTTGTGACCAGTGAAATGGAGTACCTTTCAGCCGATACTGAGGATCGCTTCGTTATCGCGCAAGCGAATACGCCGTTAAATCCAAACCATGAATTCGTCCGCGGTCGCGTCTCTTCGCGATACCATTCGACATTTATTTTCTCCCAACCCTCAAATATTGATTATATGGATGTAGCGCCGCATCAAATCGTCGGGATTAGCGCCGCTTTGATCCCCTTCCTCGAGCATGACGATGCAAATCGGGCTCTGATGGGCTCGAATATGCAGGCTCAGGCTGTTCCACTCCTTCGCCCGGATGTTCCAATGGTCTCGACCGGGATGGAGTACCACGCCGCAGTTGATTCTGGACAGGTAATTGTTGCCGAGGATGAC
The DNA here is from genome assembly GCA_963827155.1 of uncultured Chloroflexia bacterium. Lineage (GTDB taxonomy): Bacteria > Chloroflexota > Anaerolineae > Anaerolineales > UBA4823 > UTCFX2. Next base: position 153,377 of record CAWGZV010000001.1, read on the forward strand.
GGTGAAGTGGTTTCGGTGACGGGTCGAAGTGTAACATTGCGGACAACCGATGGTAAGAATTCGAACCTATAACCTTCGTAAATATTCTCGCTCCAATCAGAGTACCTGCATCGATCAGCGTCCTGCGGTTATTAAGGGGCAGCGTGTGCATAAGGGCGATGTAATCGCCGATTCATCTTCGACTGAAAGTGGAGAGCTTGCGCTTGGACAAAACGTTGTCGTGGCTTTCCTTTCGTGGGAGGGCGGCAACTTCGAAGACGCGATATTAATCTCCGAAAAGTTGGTCCAGGAAGATCGGTTTACCTCCGTCCATATCGAGAAATATGAAGTCGAGTCTCGCGACACCAGACTGGGCCCAGAGGAAATCACACGAGATATCCCGAACGTAGGTGATGAAGCAATCAAAGACCTTGATGATCACGGGATTATCCGAATTGGGGCTGAGGTTGGTCCAAACGACATTTTGGTTGGCAAGATCTCGCCGAAAGGTGAGAAAGAGCTTACCCCCGAAGAACGTCTGTTAAGGGCTATTTTCGGCGAGAAATCCAGGGACGTAAAAGATACTTCGCTTCGCATGCCGCATGGGGAGCGGGGAAAAGTAGTCGATGTGAAGGTATTTACTCGCGAAGATAACGCCGATCTGTCGGCGGGTGTGGATATGATGGTGCGCGTTTCCGTTGCTCAGCGCCGCAAGATCACAGCTGGCGATAAGATGGCAGGTCGCCACGGCAACAAAGGTGTGGTCTCCAAAGTGGTCCCAATCGAAGACATGCCTTTCCTTGGAGATGGCACTCCCGTAGATATCATTCTGAATCCGCTCGGAGTTCCAGGGCGAATGAACATCGGTCAGGTTCTCGAAACCCATCTAGGTTGGGCTGCCAGCCGGCTCGGATTTCGAGCGATCTCCCCGGTCTTTGACGGGGCAAGCGAGGAAGAAATTGAGGCAGAGCTTGCACGCTGCCTGGCTGATTGACGAAGCCTGGACCAAGACCACCGAGGTAGCTTGGGCATGGTTAAAAGAGGCAGAATTCGACCCAACCACGATCGAAGATGACCAGGAAGTTCGCCGCCTATACCTGGAAAACTGGCTGGCTGATCGAGGCTATGATGCCTACCGGCTGATTTCTGAGGAATCATACGCCAAACGATCTGTGCTGCGTGAATGGCTAAGAGACCATGGTTATGATCCAGATAAGACGCTTGCTTTCGAGGATGTGCGCCTTGATAAGGGCAACCGCGCTGAAAATGACCAATATGCGATCAAAGCCTGTCTTCAGCTCTGGCTTGAAGACCAGGGTGTGGATATCTCGAAGATGGCTGTTGAAGAATTGCCCGTGAAAGCAAAAGAAATCAGCCTTGAGCGCAGTATTCCTGTTCCAACCCTTGGTAAACAATATCTGCGTGATGGAAAAACAGGCGAAGCTTACGATCAGCCCGTGACGGTTGGTGTGATGACCATGTTAAAGCTTCACCACCTGGTTGAAGATAAGGTGCATGCCCGTTCGACAGGTCCGTACAGCCTGGTCTCGCAGCAGCCTCTAGGCGGCAAAGCCCAATTCGGCGGGCAGCGTTTTGGTGAAATGGAGGTATGGGCTCTTGAAGCGTATGGGGCTGCATACACCCTGCAGGAAATGCTGACCGTAAAATCCGATGATGTTCAAGGGCGAGTCAAGACCTATGAAGCAATTGTTAAAGGTGAGCAGATCGAAGAGCCAAGCATACCGGCTTCCTTCCGGGTCTTGGTCAAAGAGCTGCAGAGCCTTGGACTGGCGGTTGAGGCAGTAACGGATACTGGCGAAGTGATCAAGTTCGGGAAAGACGAAGAGCGGGCGCGTCCGCCGAAGTTAGGCACTGGGCTGTTAACGCTCGGCGAGGAGCTCTAAGATTAAAAAAATCCGATCTGCCCGGATTGAGCGCTTATTGCCTGTGAACGTGCCTTGACGCTGATTTAGGCGCATGGTAAAATCGCTTTTCGTTGCCTATCATTCCGAATAGGACGGCTATGACCCCCGTCCTGGCAACCTTACGAGTTTAGAACCGTGAGGCCATCATGCAAGTACGATGGCCTCACTTAATGGAAATAAGTCAAAATATTCTTAGAAGCTGTAGTGTTCATTTTTTCTTGGAGGCGAGTGTGCCAACCATAAATCAATTGGTCCGGAAAGGCCGAAAGAGTAAGAAAATCAAAAGCAAGGCTCCAGCGCTGCTCTATACCCTCAATTCGATGAAACAGCGCCGGGTCCGCCAGGATAGGGGTGCGCCACAAAAGCGCGGAGTTTGCACGGTTGTCCGTACGATGACTCCGAAGAAGCCGAATTCCGCCCTTCGGAAAATCGCCCGCGTGCGCCTGACAAACGGTATCGAAGTCACAGCCTATATCCCGGGCGAAGGTCATACCCTTCAGGAGCACTCGGTAGTGCTGGTGCGCGGCGGACGTGTCAAAGACCTGCCAGGCGTCCGTTATCACATTGTGCGTGGCACCCTGGATACCGGTGGTGTGAACAACCGCAAGCAAGGCCGTTCGAAGTATGGTTCTAAGCGGCCAAAAGCAAAGTAGTATTAGGAGAGGCCGATGTCACGACGTGCAAAACCCGAAAAACGTCCTATTCTTCCGGACGTACGCTATAACAGCGTCCAGGTTCAAACTTTCATCAACAATGTGATGAGGAATGGCAAGAAGAGCGTAGCCGCAAGCCTGGTATACGACGCCATGAGCCTGGTTGAAGAACGAACGAAGAAGAACGGTCTGGAAGTATTTGAACAGGCTGTGAAGAATGTCTCCCCGATGATGGAAGTTAAGCCGCGTCGCGTCGGTGGAGCTACTTATCAGATTCCAATGGAAGTCCCCGCAACCCGCCGGTTCGCCCTGGCGACGCGCTGGATCCTCCAGGCTGCAGATGCTCGATCGGGCAAGAACTTCTCCGAAAAGCTGGCTGGAGAGCTGATGGATGCGGCAAACAACACCGGATCTGCGATTCGCAAGCGTGACGAGACGCACAAAATGGCAGAAGCAAACCGGGCTTTCTCTCACTATCGAGCATAAAGATACTGGGAAGCAGTTTTCTCTCCTTTTTCGTTTTGACGCGGTTTTAAGATACTGATTAGAGTTAATTATGCCTCGCAATTATCCGCTTGAAAGCTATCGTAATATTGGGATCATTGCCCACATTGACGCCGGTAAAACGACGACGACTGAGCGGATTCTTTTTTATACTGGTAAAACCCACCGGATTGGTTCGGTTGATGATGGCACAACCGTGACCGATTGGATGGACCAGGAACGAGAGCGAGGGATAACCATCGTCTCTGCAGCCGTATCTGCCGAATGGAAGGGTTATCAAATCAATGTCATCGATACACCTGGTCACATTGATTTCACTGCTGAAGTTCAGCGCTCCTTGAGGGTCCTCGACGGTGGGGTAGTGATATTCGATGCTGTTCAGGGTGTTGAACCGCAAAGCGAGACAGTCTGGCGGCAGGCAGATCGATATGGAGTCCCGCGGATCTGCTTTGTGAACAAAATGGACCGCGTAGGCGCATCATTCGAGAACACAATCAAATCCATTCGGGAACGGCTGGGTGCCAACCCGGTTGCCATGCAGATGCCGGTTGGTTCAGAAGCTGCTTTCTCTGGGATCATCGATCTGATGACGCGAAAAATGACCATTTGGGAAGACGATCTGGGTCGAGATCCGCGCGAAGCAGAGATCCCCTTTGATCTGCGGAGCGATGTCGAATCGATGCGTGCTGCCATGGTCGAGAGGATCGCTGAAACAGACGACGATCTGACCCTCAAGTATCTTGAAGGGAAAGAAACGGGGATCGACGAGCTCAAAGCTGCGCTTCGTCGAGCAGTAATTTGCGGTGAATTAACGCCCGTTTTTTGCGGCAGTTCGCTGCGCAACAAGGGCGTCCAATCGGTGCTGGACGCTGTCATCGATTACCTGCCGTCCCCAAAAGATATTCCCCCGGTAGTTGGGATTCATCCAAAAACAGAAGTAGAAATTGACCGCCCTGCCGAAGACGACGCACCTCTGAGTGGTCTGGTATTCAAAATCGTTACAGATCCATATGTGGGCAGGCTGGCGTATATTCGGGTCTATTCAGGAAAACTGGCCCAAGGCGATATGGTCTTCAATTCATCAAAAGACCGGAAAGAGCGAGTTGGTCGGCTGCTGAGGATGTATGCAGACCGCCGAGAAGACGTTAACGAAGTCCTGGCCGGAGATATTGGTGCCGTGCTCGGGATGAAAGAAACCTTTACTGGCGATACCCTTAGCGATTACAACCATCCAATTATCCTGGAAAATATCACTTTCCCAGAGCCGGTCATTTCTGTTGCGATTGAACCCAAGACCACCGCAGATCAAGATAAAATGTCAGAAGCACTTCGGAAATTGTCCGAAGAAGATCCGACTTTCCGGGTGCATTCTGACGAAGAGACCGGTCAGACCATCATTGAGGGTATGGGCGAGCTGCACCTGGAAGTGCTGGTCGATAGGATGCTTCGGGAATTTAAAGTCCAGGGCAGGGTTGGAAAACCGCAGGTTGCTTACCGCGAATCGATCACAAAACCGGTGGATCGAGCAGAATACCGTTATGTAAAACAAACCGGGGGTCGCGGACAATACGGTCATGTCCTCCTTGGCATCAAACCCGGAGAGCCCGGAACTGGCATTCAATTTGAAAACGATATCGTTGGGGGTGTGATCCCTCGAGAATATATTCCTGCTGTTGAAAAAGGGGTGCGCGAAGCCGCTGAAGGCGGCATTCTGGCGGGATATCCTGCAGTGGATATTATGGTTCGACTATACGACGGCTCTTATCACGAAGTCGATTTAAATGAAATGGCTTTCAAGATGGCTGGTTCGATTGCATTTAAGGAAGGCGTGCTGCGTGCAGGTCCCGTATTGCTGGAGCCGATCATGAAAGTTGAAGTATTGGTCCCAGAAGAATTCCTTGGAGATATTATCGGCCAAATTAACTCCCGGCGTGGAGAAATTCAGGGGATTGAAGTGCGCCAAGGAAACGCGCAGGCTGTCCGCACGATGGTGCCCCTGGCAGAGATGTTTGGGTATGCCACCGATTTACGGTCGGCGACCCAGGGTCGAGGCGTTTTTACGATGGAATTTGATCATTATGCCCGCGTATCTGAGAGTGTTGCTCGTGAAATCATTGGGGCTTGACAAATAAATTTGCATTTCTGTTCAAATCATTGAAGGTCGTGGTTGGTTAAGAGCAAAAAAAGGAGAGAGCACTTATGGGAAAGCAAAAATTTGACCGGACGAAGCCGCACATGAACGTGGGAACGATGGGGCACATCGACCACGGGAAGACGACATTGACGGCAGCGATCACAAAATACTGTGCACTGCAGGGCTTTGGCGAGTTCCGAGCGTTTGATTCGATCGATAATGCGCCGGAAGAGAAAGCGCGCGGGATCACGATCAACATTGCCCACGTGGAGTATGAGACGACGAAGCGGCATTATGCGCATGTAGACATGCCAGGGCACCGTGACTATATCAAGAACATGATCACAGGGGCGGCGCAGGTGGATGGGGCGATCCTGGTGGTAGCAGCGCCGGACGGGCCGATGCCGCAGACGCGTGAGCACGTACTGTTAGCGCGGCAGGTGGAAGTGCCGGCGATCGTGGTGTACCTGAACAAGGTCGACATGATGGACGATCCGGAATTATTGGAATTGGTAGAGCTAGAGCTGCGGGAATTATTGAACGAATACGAATTTCCTGGAGACACGACGCCGATCGTGAGAGGGAGTGCGCTGCAGGCGCTGGAGAGCACGAGCAAGGACATGAATGCTCCGGAGTATGAGAGCATCAAAGAGCTGCTGCGGGTGGTGGACGAATACATTCCGGAACCGGTGAGAGACGTCGACCGGCCGTTCATGATGCCTGTGGAGGACGTGTTCTCGATCAAGGGGCGAGGGACGGTGGTGACCGGGCGGATCGAGCGGGGGAAAGTGAAAGTGGGGGAGCCGGTGGAGATCGTGGGATTGAGAGACGAGAGCATGGCATCGGTGGTGACGGGAGTGGAGATGTTCCACAAGTCGCTGGACGAGGGCATGGCGGGAGACAACGCCGGGCTGCTGCTGAGGGGAATTGAGCGGACGGACGTAGAGCGGGGGATGGTGGTGGCGAAGCCGAAGAGCATCACGCCGCACAAGAAATTCATGAGCGAAGTGTACGTGCTGAAGAAGGAAGAGGGTGGGAGGCACAAGGCATTCTTCACGGGGTACCGGCCGCAGTTCTACATCCGGACGATGGATGTGACCGGGAACATCAAGCTGCCCGAGGGGGTGGAGATGGTGATGCCTGGCGATAACGTGAACCTGGAAGTGGAGCTGATCGTACCGGTGGCGTTGGAGCAGGGCTCGAAGTTTGCGATCCGCGAAGGCGGTCTGACCGTCGGCGCTGGTGTGATTACCAAGATCCTGGATTAGGTGAAATTATGATGGCAAAGCAGAAAATCCGTATCCGATTGAAAGCATACGATCACAGGGTACTTGACCAATCGGCCAAGCGCATTGTGGAGACCGCCGAGCGAACTGGTGCCAGAGTAGTTGGTCCTGTACCCTTGCCAACCAGAATAGAACGGTTTACAATACGGCGCTCAACTTTCATCGATAAAGACTCACAAGAGCACTTTGAAATCCGCACCCATAACCGCCTGATCGACGTACTCGATCCCGATTCGAAGACGATCGATATGCTGATGCGGTTGAACCTGCCTGCGGGCGTGGATATAGAAATCAAGATATAGGAATCCGTGTCATGCGCCCGGCGCTTGATGTTGCCAGCGCATGAACACTTGACACGTGAATAGACGACGTAAGAACGGCTGTGTGTGTGGGCGCAACCTATGATCCGCCCTCGCCGCTCCGTTTGACTGCGCCGTGTTCAGGGATGATGCAGCACAGCCCAGGCTGACAGTCCCGGAAATTATGAACTAAGGAGACAATCGAGATGTTGAAAGGGCTTATTGGCAAGAAAGTCGGCATGACCCAGATTTTCGACGATGCCGGGAGTGTGATACCGGTGACTCTGATCGAAGCTGGGCCTTGCTATGTTACCCAGGTGCGTACGCCAGACCGAGAAGGATACGCGGCGGTGCAGTTGGGATTTGAAGAGGCAAAGCCAAGGCGTCTGACGGGTGGTCGATTAGGGCATCTAAAGCGCAATAATTTGCCTCCGTTGCGCTTTTTGCGCGAATTTAGGGCCAAATCAACGGATGTCCAGGAAGGCGACAAGCTGACCGTGGACGTTTTCGCGATCGGCGAATTGGTGGATGTGGTTGGGACCAGCAAGGGGAAAGGGTTTGCGGGTGCCGTGAAGCGCTACCATTTTCGCGGTGGACCGAAAACCCACGGCCAATCCGACCGAGAGCGCGCCCCGGGCTCGCATGGTTCTGGCACAACTCCTGGTCGGGTCTACAAAGGTGCCAAAGGACCTGGTCATATGGGAAACGAACGTGTCACGACGCAGAATTTAAGGGTTGTTTTGGTCGATCTCGAGCGCAACCTGATCGGTCTGCGCGGTTCTGTGCCTGGCTCGAAAGGCGGCCTTCTGATTATCAAGGAAACCCGAAAGCAGTAAAAGGGCGCCGGAGAGAATGGGAGCAATTGACATGAATGTAGATGTCTTAAACATGGAAGGTCAGAAAATTAGCACCGTAGAACTGCCGGCAGCGATTTTTGAGGCCTCGATCAATATTGACCTGATGCACCAGGCGTATGTCCGCCAGATGGCGAATGCCCGCCTTGGAACGCATAAGTCCAAGACTCGCAGTGAAGTCTCTGGCGGCGGTAGAAAACCGTGGCGCCAAAAAGGCACCGGGCGCGCCCGGCAAGGGTCCACCCGAGCTCCACATTGGGTTGGTGGCGGGAAAGCCTTCGGACCAAAACCGCGCGATTATTCCCAGGCGATGCCGAAGAAAATGCGGCAAGCAGCTCTTCGCTCAGCGCTGACCGTTAAAGCGGCTGAGAATGGGTTGGTGGTGTTAGAGACGCTTGAGCTTCCAGAAATCAAGACCCGCTTGATGGCGCAAGCCCTCAATCGCCTGGTCGGCAATGAAAGCGTCTTGATCCTTGTGCCCGAGAAGAATGAAAGCTATCAGAAAGTGATCCTTTCAACCAACAATCTGCCTGATGCGAAGACTGTGTATGTAAATTATTTGAACATCCGCGATTTGCTCAGTCACGACCGGTTGGTTTTTCCGCTCTCTGCGCTCGAGTCACTCGAGACGCTGCTGGCGAAATAGGTGGAGGCAGCTATGGTAAATATGTATGAAGTGCTTCGTCGTCCACTGATCACTGAGAAGACCAATTACTTGAACAGCGATCTTCGCCAGTATGTCTTTGAAGTATCACGCGACGCGACGAAAGGCATGGTCAAAGACGCTGTAGAGAACATCTTCAACGTCAAAGTCCTGCGAGTAAATGTGATCAATATGCCTGCCAAGCAGAAGAAAAACCTGCGTAATCGCCGGATGGTCATCCGGCACAGCGGTTATCGAAAAGCGATTATCACGTTAGCTCCAGGAGATACAATTCCTGTGTTTGAAGGAGTGAAATAATGGGCGTCAAGAAATACAAACCCGTTACTCCTGGTCAGCGGGGTATGACTGGTTATTCCTTTGAGGAGATCACCAAGAGTACACCAGAGCGATCCCTTATCACTGCATTGCGTAAGAGTGGTGGGCGAAACTTCTACGGTCGGGTGACTGTCCGTCATCGTGGCGGCGGACATCGCCGCAACCTGAGGTTGGTCGATTTCAAACGAGATAAACGCGGTATTCCTGCCCGCGTCTCGGCAATCGAATACGACCCCAATCGGACCGCACGCCTTGCATTGCTCTTCTATGCAGATGGCGAAAAGAGGTACATCATTGCTCCTCTCGATCTGCGCGTTGGTGATACCGTTCTGGCTGGAATAGAAGCAGAAGTCCGCCCTGGCAACTGCCTTCCGATCGCGAATATCCCGGTTGGCACCCTAGTCCACAATGTTGAAATCAAAGAAGGGCGTGGCGGTCAATTGGTTAGAGCAGCAGGTGCCGCAGCTCAGCTGCTTGCCAAAGAAGGCGATTATGCCCAAATCCGAATGCCTTCCGGAGAGGTCCGTTTGGTTCGTCAGGCTTGCTATGCGACCATCGGTCAGGTAGGGAACCTCGACCACAGCAACATCAAACTCGGCAAGGCAGGCCGAAAACGCCACCTCGGCATTCGCCCAACCGTAAGAGGCACTGCAATGTCCCCCCGGGATCATCCCCACGGTGGTGGTGAAGGTCGTCAGCCGATCGGTATGCCCAGTCCTAAGAGCCCGTGGGGTAAGCCTACCCTGGGTGCCAAGACCAGGCGGAACAAGAAGACTGATCAGTACATTGTCCGCAGACGCGGCAAGAAACGCTAAGAGTGAGACAACAATGCGCCCGTTGCGCTTGTTAGAGTGTTGGAGATAAGATTATGGGACGATCGCTAAAAAAAGGGCCCTTTATTAATGCGAAGCTCCTCAAAAAAATCGAGCTGATGAATGAGCGCGGTGACAAAAAGGTACTTCGCACCTGGAGCAGGGCAAGCACTATTTTCCCTCAAATGGTTGGTCATACGATTGCGGTGCACGACGGTCGCAGGCATGTGCCAATCTATATCACTGAGAATATGGTTGGGCACAAGCTGGGTGAATTTGCTCCTACGCGCCTTTTCCGCGGCCATGTGGCTGAAAAGAAAGTCAAGAGAGGCGTGTAACCATGCCGAACGATATTTTTGCCCAAGCCCGCTTTATTCCGATTTCCGCCCAGAAAATGCGGCTGGTCGCTGACCTGGTGCGAGGTAAGGATGTTGTTGAGGCGCTGAACGTCTTAAAATTCACCCCGAATTATGCCGCCGATCCGCTCTCTAAGGTTGTGGCATCGGCGATGGCAAATGGTGAGGAGAATTTTGGCGTCAGCCGCGATGAGATGTTCATCTATAAAATCACAGCCGACGAAGCGCCTACCCGAAAATGGCGGCGTTTTGGTGCTCGTGGTCGGTTCAAACCCTGGCTGCGGCGAACCTCGCACATTACCGTCATCCTGCGCGAGCGGGAATCGTGAGTAAGGAGAATATATGGGCCGTAAAGTACATCCAATAGGATTTCGTTTAGGGATCAACAAGACCTGGGAAGGTCGCTGGTTCGCCGAAGGTAAGGATTATGTCAATAATCTGCACCAGGATTTTCACCTTCGCGAGCTTGTTCGGTCAGAATCCCCCAAGGCTGGTGTTTCCCGAGTAGACATCGAACGCTTTCCTGGGAAAGTTAAAGTGATCGTGCACACTGCTAAACCTGGTATCTTGATCGGGCGGAAAGGCGAAAATGTCAAGAAAATCCGCCAGAGCCTGGAAGGTGCAGTTGGGAAAAAGGTCGATCTAGAGATCAAAGAGATCAAAGCCCCTGATCTGGATGCTTACCTGGTTGCACAGAATATCGCCGAGCAGTTAGAGCGCAGGATCAGCTACCAGAGAGCAATGAAACGTGCCTTACAGCAAGCCAGCCGTCAGGGTGGGGAAGGCATTCGTATTGAGGTCTCTGGTCGGTTGAGTGGAGCTGAAATGGCTCGCTCGGTGAACATGCGTGAAGGTCGGGTTCCCCGCCAAACCTTGAGAGCGAACATCGATTTTGCAAAGTCTGAAGCTCTGACCACCTACGGTCGGATCGGTGTAAAAGTGTGGATTTATAAGGGTGAGGTATTGCCTGAGGTTGAGGAAAAGCCCGAGTCCACTGAAGGCGTGTATGTGAGCGAGTAGATCGGTTGGACCTGAACCGGGCTGACAGGGCAGGAAATTCTCGCTCATAGACCGGGTCTGGAATTGCCGAAAAGTGAGGTTGTTATTATGTTAATGCCAAAGCGTGTTAAGTGGCGCAAGCAAATGCGCGGTCGCATGCGCGGAAAAGCAATCCGGGGTGCGGATGTAGTCTTCGGAGAATATGGGTTAAAGGCGATGGAACCGGGATGGGTATCTGCCCGCCAGATCGAAGCCGCCCGGCGAGCGATTGTACACGCCATCAAGCGGCATGGGAAGTTTTGGATTCGCATCTTCCCAGACAAACCGGTTACCCATAAACCTGCCGAAACCCGGATGGGTAAAGGCAAGGGGAATGTGGAATATTGGGTGGCAGTTGTAAAGCCTGGCCGCATTATGTTCGAGATTGGTGGAGGTCTGCCAGAAGATGTGGCGAAGGAAGCCCTGCGCCTGGCTCAGTATAAATTCTCCATCCGAACCAAGATTGTGGGTCGCCATGATGTGGTAGGAGGCGAGTGATGGCTGAAAAAACGAAGAAAATGCACGATCTTTCGACGGATGAGCTGCATAGGCACTTAAATGATGCAAGGCAAGAGTTGATGAACCTGAGGTTTCAGCAGGCAACTGGTGAACTAACGGATTACACCCGGTTAGAACAGACCCGGCGTCAAATTGCCCGCCTGCTCACAGTGCTTCATGAGCGCGAACTAAAAGTAGTTGGAGGTGAGCAATGAACACTCGCCGGCGTTTGGTAGGTGTTGTTACGAGCGATAAGATGCAGAAAACCGTGGTGGTTGAGATTTCACGAACCTTTCGCCACCCCCTATATAAGAAAGTGGTTCACGCTCGTCGGCGGGTGATGGCTCACGATGAGCTCGGCTGCTCGCTTGGCGATCGTGTTCAAATCGTGGAAAGCCGCCCAATCTCTCGCCACAAGCATTGGGTCGTCGAGTCAATCATCCGGCGTGATATTGCTGCGAGTGAGCCTGGGATTGCAGATTTGAATTTGGAGGCGCAGGAATGATCCAGCACGAGTCGCGTTTGAAAGTTGCCGACAACACCGGCGCGCGCGAGCTCCTGGTGATCCACGTCACAGGTGGTTCCACTCGCCATACTGGAACTGTGGGCGATGTAGTGGTAGCAACCGTGAAATCCGCGACGCCGACCGGCTCCGTCAAAAAGAGCGATATCGTCAAAGCAGTGATTGTTCGATGTGCGAAGGAATGGACTCGAGAAGATGGATCTACCATTCGCTTCGACGACAACGCTGCCGTGATTTTGGATACGGATGGTAAGAATCCGAAAGGTACTCGCATCTTTGGCCCGGTTGCCCGTGAATTACGTGAAAAAGGTTTTATGAAGATCGTTTCGCTTGCCCCAGAAGTTCTCTGAGGCTGGTGGTAGATCGTGTAGATGCAGGAGCGATAACCGTGAAAGTGAAGATTCGCAAAGGTGATACTGTAGAGATAATCAGCGGCCGCCTGGAGGATAAGGGCAAGCGCGGCGAGGTCATCAAGGTCTTGCCAGAGCAGCACCGAGTCGTTATTCAGGGTGTCAACATGCGCAAGAAACATCAGCGCCAGGTGCAGACCCAAGGCCGCACTGTGAATCCTGGAATTATTGAGTTCGAAGGTCCGCTCGACATTTCTAATGTCATGCTGGTCTGCCCATCTTGTGGAGAATTAACTCGGGTAGGCGTTATCCGTAAAGAGGATTCAGTCCAGCGAATGTGCAAGAAATGCAAGGCGCAGTTCGATTGATGGGTGAAATTGGAGCACGAAAATGGGCCATGTAATGAAAGATCGTTATCAAAAAGAAGTTGTGCCGGCGCTGATGAAATCGTTGGAGTTGGACAATGTCATGGAAACGCCGCACATAGAAAAAGTAATTGTCAATATCGGATTGGGCGAAGCCCTGGATAATCCAAAAGCATTGGATGCCGCGGTTGGAGATTTGATCCTCATCGCTGGTCAAAAGCCAGTTGTGACGAAAGCTCGCAAAAGCATCGCGAACTTCAAACTGCGCGAAGGTCGGGCGATTGGCGCCAAGGTTACTCTGCGTGGTGAGAGGATGTGGTCTTTCCTGGATCGACTTATGAATATCGCTCTGCCGCGAGTGCGTGACTTCCGGGGTGTGTCACCTGATTCATTCGACGGGCGCGGGAACTACACTCTAGGCTTGCGCGAGCAGTTAGTTTTCCCTGAAATCGAATATGACAAGATCGACAAGCTGCGCGGTCTTGAGGTGACGATTGTCACTTCCGCCAAGAATGACGATCACGGCCGCGCCTTGCTGCAGATGCTCGGCATGCCGTTCAAGAAGGAAGGTTAACCTATGGCGAAAAAAAGCATGATTATCCGGGAAGAACGGAGAAAGTATCCAACCCGTGTGCGCAACCGCTGCAAAGTTTGCGGTCGACCGCGTGGGTATTATCGACGCTTTGGGCTATGCAGGATTTGTTTCCGCGAGTTAGCCCTGGAGGGAAAAATCCCAGGCGTTACGAAGTCTTCCTGGTAGCCGGGCGGAGGTAAAGAGAAAATGAGCGTAACAGATCCTATCGGCGATATGTTGACCCGCATTCGAAATGCGGTGATGGCTGGTCATACGACAGTGGCGATCCCGAGTTCTCGCATAAAGCAAGATATTGCGAAGATCCTTCAGGAAGAAGGCTACATTGCCAGCATTGAGGTGGTGGATGGTAAAATCGCTAGCTCGAAGATCCTGCGGCTTCAGTTGAAATATGTAGGTGAGCGACGCGACCGGAGACCTGTGATTACTGGGCTCGAGCGGATTAGCCGGCCTGGTCGGCGGGTATACACTAACAAACAGGAAATCCCCTGGGTGTTATCTGGTCTGGGTATCTCCATCGTTTCCACACCGAAAGGTGTGATGACCGGCCAGCGCGCCCGCCAGCTTGGGGTTGGCGGCGAGGTCCTTTGCAAGGTCTGGTAAGGAGGTTCCGGTGTCTAGAATTGGTCGAATGCCTGTCATCGTCCCGACAAATGTGGATGTGGAGATCAAGGGATCTTCGGTGCGTGTCAAAGGCCCCAAAGGCGAAATGCAGCGCACTTTCCCGCCTTCCATCCAATTTCAATTTGACGATGGCATTGTTGAAGTAAAGCGTGTCTCTGATGATCGCATCGAGCGATCCTTACACGGTATGAGCCGCGCCCTGGTGAATAACATGGTCGTCGGCGTCAGCACTGGTTTTGAAAAGGTCCTGGAAATAAATGGCGTAGGCTATCGCGCTGAGATCCAGGGTAAAAATCTGGTGTTGTATGTCGGATATTCTCATCCTGTGGTGATAGAACCTCCTGCCGGCATCTCCTTCGAAACGGACATGAAAATCCGTCAGATCAAAGTGCAGGGTTATGATAAAGAGCTTGTCGGGCAGATCGCAGCAGATATTCGTAAAGTCCGTCCTCCCGAACCTTATAAGGGGAAAGGGATCAAATATCTGGACGAAAAAATCCGCCGCAAAGCCGGTAAAGCGGGTAAGGTGTAATTATGGCAACTAGCAAATCACGTTCTGAAGCTCGCGAACGGCGGCATGTTCGTGTCCGAACTAAAGTGCACGGCACAACCGAACGACCTCGTCTGTGTGTATTCCGCAGCTTGGCAGAGATTTATGCTCAGGTGATCGACGATGAAATTGGGCACACATTGGCTTCGGCTTCTTCCATAGATCAGGATCTTAGGTCGAAAGTTAGCGGGATGAAGAAGACTGAGCAGGCACGTCTGGTGGGGAAAGCCCTGGCAGAGCGCGCCAAGGAAAAAGGAATTGAAAAAGTAGTTTTCGACCGCGGTGGCTATCGCTATATTGGACGGGTAAAAGCACTAGCAGATGCAGCCCGAGAAGGCGGACTGGAGTTCTAGTAAGGGTAGAGGCGGCAGATTAACAAACCGTCCTCAGCTCTTGCAAGGAGATAGTTATGGCAGAATACGAATTCAGTGAGTTCACTCCACAAGAATTAGATGAACGTGTGGTAGATATTGCCCGTGTCGCAAAGGTCGTAAAAGGCGGTCGACGCTTCTCGTTCCGCGTGACAGTCGTGGTTGGTGATAACCGGGGCAGTGTTGGGGTGGGCATTGGAAAAGCAAATGCTGTTCCCGATGCAATGCGCAAGGCATCAGAACATGCTCGTAAAAATATGCATAAGGTCGCGGTGTTCAAATCGACGATCCCGCATGAAGTGATCGGACGGATCAGTGGTGCACGCGTTCTCCTAAAACCGGCTTCTGCTGGTACTGGTGTGATTGCCGGTGGCGGCGTGCGCGCAGTTTTGGAAGCCGCGGGGATTTCAGATATCCTGACGAAATCTCTTGGCAGCAGCAATATTCTTAATGTTGTTGAAGCCACGGTCGATGCACTGGATCAGCTGAAGTTCCCCGAAGAGGAAGCTGTTCGCCGTGGGAAGCCCGTCAAGGAATTGACCCCGTTCTGGGAACGGAGGAAAAATGCCTAGGACTTCAACAGCTAAATCGAAAGCGCCAAAACCAATAATTCTGCAAATTACCTTGGTGAAGAGCGCTATTGGGTATTCTGAAACCCACAAAAAAACAATCAGGGCATTGGGTTTACGCCGGATGCACCAGACTGTCGAACAGGTGGATTCCCCATCATTGCGTGGGATGCTTTCTAAGGTTAACCACCTGGTCAAAGTGGTAGAAATTAATGAGCCATAGGGTATTGAGATGAAACTGCACGATCTGAAACCTCAAGAAGGATCGAAAAAGAAACGGCTGCGTGTCGGCAGGGGACCTTCTGCCGGACAAGGGAAAACTGCCGGTAGGGGCACAAAAGGCCAAAATTCTCGCTCTGGAGGTGGTACACGTTTGTATCATCAGGGCGGAAACTTACCTTTCTTTCGCCGCTTACCGTTTGTCCGTGGGAAAGGATTTACTCCTTTCAATCGGATAGAGTACAACGAAATTAATCTCGACCAGCTGGTTGTTTTTCCCGCTGGAAGTGAAGTGAATCCGGAAAAGCTTTATGAAGCTCGACTGCTTCGTGATTCCCGTAATCCGGTGGTGATCATGGGTCGTGGAGAGCTTACTGTTCCATTGAAAATTCACGCCCACCGAATCACTGCAGGCGCTCGCAGTAAGATTGTGGCAGCGGGTGGCAGCGTAGACTTGATTGAGCTACCCTCTAAATAGGAGCCACAAACATGAAACGCTCTTCATTGCGCTATCTCTGGACTGCTCCAGATATCCGCCGGAAGCTCCTGGTTACCTTGGGGCTGCTCTCGATTTACCGGTTGGCAGCGCACGTACCTGTTCCCGGAGTGAACAAAGAAGCGATCCAGCAAATCTTGTTGGGCGGCGGCGCAGGCGGCACGCTCTTTAACCTTCTGGATCTGCTCTCAGGCGGGACAGTGTCGAACTTCTCGGTATTGGCGATGGGTGTTTATCCCTACATCACTGCCCAAATCATCCTTCAGCTGCTGGTTCCCATCATTCCGGCACTTCAGAAGAAGATGGAAGAAGATCCGCGCGAAGGTCGAAAATGGATGGAAAAGTGGACGCTGATCCTAGCAGTCCCAATGGCGGCGCTGCAGGCGGTTGGACAAATCAATATTTTCAACCAGTTTACTGGCGGCGTTCCGATCATCTCGAATTTCGGGTTTACCCAGGGTTTTTATCTATCATCATTTGCGATAGTCCTGAGTATGACGGCAGGCACGATGTTTGCTATCTGGCTGGGTGAGCTGATTTCTGAATTCGGAATCAGGAACCAGGGCTTATCGTTGATCATCTTTGCCGGAATTGTTTCGCGAATCCCATCAAACTTTGGCCGTCTGATGGCAGATCAGCAGAACCGTTTCTTCTTCCTGGCATTTGCATTGATCCTCACCACTCTTACGGTTTTCGCGATTGTATTCGTCCAACAAGGACGGAGAAATGTCCCGGTCATGTATCCTGGAAGGCGGATGGGCAACCGGATGTCGATGCCGGTCAAAGGAACACTCCCGCTGATGGTTAACATGGCTGGAATGATCCCATTGATCTTCGCCCAATCGCTGCTCACGTTCCCGGCGATCATCGCCAGTTTCTTCGCCAGCTCCCAAGTGCTCTGGATTCGCAACCTTGCTACAACCATCCAGAACATGTTTGGCGGGACAAGTGATTTCTACTGGATTACATATTTCATCCTGGTGGTCGCTTTTACTTTCTTCTATACCAATGTTCTCTTCCAGCAGCAAAATTACGGCGAGAACTTAAAACGAGTTGGAGCGCAAATCCCAGGTGTAACCCGTGGCGCGCCAACCCAACGCTATCTGAACCGAGTGCTCAGCCGGATCACACTCCCAGGCGCTCTGTTCCTGGGGATCATTGCGATCCTCCCTTACCTGCTCAGCTTGTTCATTCCAAGCCTCGGCACGAATGAAAGCCTGCTGCTGGTTTCATCAGCAGGATTGCTGATCGTAGTAGGTGTTGTCCGAGACGCCTTCTTCAATATCCAGGCGGAGCTCAAGCTTCACGGTTATGAAGATGTGATGTTGATCCGATAGGAATGAATAGAAAGATGCCGACATTCGTTGTCCTGCTGGGACCTCCCGGCGCTGGAAAAGGTACTCAGGCGCAGATCATATCAAAATCGCTGCACCTGCCTCATATCTCGTCTGGCGATATCTTTAGGGATAACTTAAAGAACCAGACGGAATTAGGGAAGCTTGCGAAGCAGTATATGGATCGCGGCGAGCTCGTGCCTGACGACCTCACGATCTCCATGATCAGAGATCGCTTGTCCAGAAAAGATTGCCTGCCTGGAGCCCTGCTGGATGGTTTCCCACGCACGCCGGCGCAAGCCTCAGCCTTGGCTGGCATGCTTAAGGATTTCGAAGGGAAAGTGAACGGCGTCCCGTATATCAAGGTTGATGAAAGCGTTCTGATCGAAAGGTTGACCGGCCGTTGGACGTGCCGGGCGCAAGGCCATGTTTACCACGAAAAATACAACCCCCCGATAAAGACCGGGTTGTGTGATTTGGATGGCTCTGAGCTCTATCAACGAGAAGATGATAAAGTGGATACTGTGCTGAACCGGATTAAAGTGTATTTCAATCAGACGATGCCGCTGATCGAGTACTATCGCAGTGAAGGCACTCTTCTTGAAATAGATGGAGCCCAGACGATCGAAAGCGTCTCCAATGATTTGCTTTCGGCTTTGAGAAAAGTAATTTAAAGTTATGAGTTGGGATAGAAATATCGTCATTAAAAACAAGGCTGAGCTTGCGCTTCTGCGAGAAGCCGGCCGGGTGAATGCCCTAGCACTAAGAACCGTGAGGGAAATGGTCATACCCGGTGTTGCGACAATAGACCTTGACCATGCCGCGGAGGAAGTGATCCGCAGCCACGGTGGAGCCCCAATCTTCAAAGGGTATCCCGGTCCAACCCCTTTTCCAGGGACATTGTGCATCAGCGTCAATCAGGAGCTGGTCCACGGAATTCCCGGAAAGCGAAAATTGCAAGATGGCGATATCGTTTCGATTGACTGCGGCACTCTGTTAGATGGATTTGTTGGAGATTCAGCCTTCACCTTGGCTGTAGGTTCGATCACAGATGATGCAAAACACTTGCTCGAAGTGACCGAGAAAGCGCTGCAGTTGGGGATCGCACAGATGCGTCCTGGAAATCGAACAGGAGACGTCTCCTGGGCGATCCAATCCTATGTTGAGAAACAGGGATTTTACGTAACTCGTGAATACACCGGCCACGGGGTCGGAAGGAATATGCATGAAGGTCCGCAGGTCCCAAATTATGGATCACCCGGTCGAGGTGTAGAATTGAGACCAGGGATGACGATTGCGCTGGAACCCATGGTCCTGGTAGGCACACCCAAAACTCGCGTTCTGGACGATTTATGGACGGTCGTTTCGGCAGACGGATCCTTGACCGCTCATTTTGAACACAGCATCGCTATAACAGAGGCTGAGCCGCTCATCCTGACTCTGCTCGATGACAATACGGCGCCGTAATCATGAGAAACATCAGGCTCTGGAACATGCAGTGCAAAAATTTGATCTGGACAGTGATTTTGGAATCAAGTATAATCGAAACTTCGGCTGGCGATATCTTAACGGGCGAATGCAATCCAGTTGAGATTGGTCGATAAGGAGAGTGGCAAGATGAAAGTAACGGCATCTATTAAGCCGCGCTGTGCAAATTGTAAAATTGTGAAGCGCAAAGGCATTTTGTATGTAATTTGCAATAATCCAAAGCACAAACAGCGACAGGGATAGGCAGATATGGCACGTATAGAAGGCGTCGACTTACCACGGAATAAAAGGGTTGAAATCGGATTGACCTATATTTTTGGCATCGGTTTAACCCGTTCCCATGAAATCTTAAATGCTACGAAGGTAAATCCAGACACGCGGATTAAAGACCTTACGGATGCTGAAGTCAACCTGCTTAGAGATTATATTTCACAGAAATTCAAGGTTGAAGGCGATTTGCGTCGTGAGGTTCAACTCAATATCAAACGACTGATCGAAATTGGCTGCTATCGAGGGATGCGCCACCGGAGAAATCTACCGGTCCGCGGTCAGCGTACTCGTACCAATGCACGCACTCGGAAAGGTCCGAAGAAAACGGTTGCAGGGCGCGGCCGACGACGAGGCGCCACCAAGAAGTAGTCATCAAAATTCCTGAATGCTTCAGCTCTGGTCGGATGGGGTATCCTTCCTCCCCGCGGCGATCCGGTTCGGGTAAAAGCTTCTAGGACGATGACGATAACTTTCATACATGGCCAGGTTCATATATTGTGAGGTGTTATGGCTCAAAGTGTACGGACGGCACGCCGTAAAGGCGGAGCGAAAAAAGTAAAACGAACTTTGTCCTCAGGGCAGGTTCATGTCAATGCGACATTCAACAACACGATTATCACCGTGACTGATAATCAAGGTAACACGGTAGCCTGGGGAAGCGCGGGCTCGGCTGGATTTAAAGGCTCGCGAAAGAGCACACCTTTTGCCGCCCGATTGGCTGCTGAGCAAGCGATCAAAGCTGCGGTCGCAATGGGTTTGCAGGAAGTGGCATTGTTTGTAAAAGGTCCTGGCCCGGGTCGTGAATCGGCCATTCGAGCCGTTCAAGCCCAGGGGCTGAAAGTAACAACGATCTCTGATGTGACGCCCGTGCCGCACAATGGTTGCCGGCCGCCTAAGAAGCGCCGCGTTTAGGATTCTCGAAGGAAGGAAGAGGTAGCATTTTTATGGCTAAATATCGTGGGCCAGTATGTAAATTGTGCCGGCGTGAAGGCGAAAAGCTGTTCCTGAAAGGGGCGCGCTGTTTTACTCCAAAATGTGCATTTGAACGTCGTGGATATCCACCAGGGCAGCATGGAAAAGGCGCTCAGTTCCGCCGCCGCCGTGATTCGGATTACAACCGCCAGTTGCGAGCAAAACAAAAAGCGCGCCGGACTTATGGTGTCTTGGAACGGCAGTTCCGCAGATATTATGTAGAATCTCTTGGTCGCCGTGGTCTCACTGGTTTGAACTTGCTCCAGGTGCTCGAGGCTCGGTTGGACAACGTCGTTTTTCGCCTCGGTTTTGCAGACAGCCGCTCGCAGGCGCGCCTGCTGGTAACTCATGGACATTTCAGCGTCAATGACCGCAGGACAGACGTACCATCTATGCTGGTCAGCCAGGGAGACATAGTCGCGGTACGCGAAGGCTCTTGTGATCGCACCTATTTCAAGGATCTCAGAGCAGTAGCTGAAGATAAGACTGTTCCCCTTTGGTTGAGCCGTGACCTCAAGAACTTGTCTGGCACCGTAGTTCGGATGCCAGAGCGGTCTGAGATCGATAGCAACCTGCAAGAGCAGTTGATCGTCGAATATTATTCGAGATAGCACTCTCAGTAAAAAGGTTCTTGTTGGCGCGCACAAACAGCGTGCCAACATGCAGGATGAAATACGGGGATGAGGTGAACCGTGATCGGTTTAAGTAATATGGTAACGCCGAAGATCGAGCGCGAAGATGAAGCGCGAAATTACGGCAAGTTCATCATCAGCCCGCTGGAGCGCGGCTTTGGGGTCACGCTGGGGAATACTCTTCGAAGGGTATTGCTCTCCTCGCTTGAGGGTGCAGCGGTCACCTCGATTCGCATCGCGGACGTGCAGCATGAATTTTCTGACATCCCAGGTGTACGCGAGGATGTCATCCGGCTGATGCTTCAAATCAAGCAGCTTAGGATGAAGCTTTATGATGTCGATACAGCTCGCCTCCACCTGGAGGTGCGCGGGAGTGGCGTCGTCACTGCTGGCGATATCATTACTCCTCCTGAAGTTGAGATTATTAATCCTGATCTTTACCTCTTCACGGTGGATGATAATGATGCTCATTTCGAGATGGAGCTGACCGTTGAGCGCGGCAGGGGTTATTCACCTTCCGATGATCGCATTGGTCATTTGCCAATCGGAGAGCTGCCCGTGGATGCGATCTATAGTCCAGTTCGACGGGTCAATTGGGACAAAGGCTACGCTCGGGTCGGGCAGAGCACCAATTTTGACCGGCTGATTCTAGAAATCTGGACAGATGGCACAATCGGACCTGAAGAGGCTTTAAGTACCAGTGCCAAAATCGTGATCGACCATCTCCGCCACATTGCCGGGATCAGCGAGGAATCGCTGGCTGCGATCGCTCTGGAAGAACCAGAAGGCGGGCGTCTGACCAGCGAAATGATCGAAACACCTATTGAGAATTTGGATCTTTCAGTGCGTGTTTTCAATTCGCTCAAACGAACGGGTATCACCACGGTGGGTGAGGTGCTAGAGCTGCTCGAGAAAGGTGACGAGGCAGTGATGTCCATCCGCAATTTTGGCGAGAAAAGCCTGGATGAGCTGCGTCAGAAAATGCGAGAGAAGGGTTATCTCTCGGACGGGAACGAAAAAGAAGTGGAGTTATAGACAATGCGGCATAGAGTTGCAGGTTATAAACTGGGACGCAAAAAAGATCAGCGGACGGCGCTGCGTCGGAATCTGGTAAAGCAGCTGTTCGAGCATGAACGAAATCAAGACTACTCGTACGAAAGCCGATGCAATCCGAAACCAGGCAGAGCGTTTGATCACCCTGGCAAAGCTCGGAAATAAAGCCGGTGATGCTCAAATGGTCCATGCCAGGCGGCTCGCAGCGGCTCGTTTGGATGATCCGACTGCAGTGAAGAAATTATTCGATGATATTGCGCCCAGGTTTGAAACACGACCAGGCGGATATACCCGGATTATCAAAATGGGACTGAGGCGTGGAGACGCGGCTGAAATTGTTCTTTTGGAATTGGTTGAGGGTTGATCGCTGGTTGACTGGCTTCAGTTAACTGGTCATGGCACATTACCAGGTAATCCTAGCCTACGATGGCACCGATTTTTTAGGCTTTCAGCGGCAGGTCAAAAATAAGCAGAGCCGAACCGTTCAGGGAGCATTTGAAACGGCCCTGATTGAAATCGGTTGGCATGGAAGGTCGGTAGCTGCAGCAGGTAGGACAGATACTGGCGTGCACGCCAGCGGTCAGGTCTTGGCATTTGATCTGGATTGGGATCACCCCGAGCGAGATCTGATGGCAGCGCTGAACGATCATCTTCCACCTGACATGGCGGTCCAAAATGTGCGGATTGTTGAGAGCAATTTCCACCCGCGTTTTGACGCATGCGCCCGCCGCTACCGGTATCAGATATTCTGCCAACCGGTCCGGGATCCGCTCCGCGAGAGATTTTTCTGGAGGGTCTGGCCTCCACCAGATCTTAAATATCTCTCTGAGGCAGCATCTCACCTGGAAGGGGTGCACGATTTCTGTGCGTTTGGCTCACCGCCGAAGCCTGGCGGATCCACTGTAAGAGAGGTTTTCCAGACCGGGTGGCAGCGAAACCGAGACGAGCTGATCTTCGAGATTTGCGGAAATGCATTTCTATACAGGATGGTGCGTCGGTTAGTACGATTACAGGTGACTGTAGGGCAGGGTAAGCTGGAGGTCGACTCAATTCGTAAGAGTCTGCTGACCCGCGATAAAGGCCTAGTTAGAGGTCTTGCCCCAGCAAAAGGATTAAACCTGGTGGAGGTAATTTATTCGGATCCGGTTATTACTCAAACCGCCTGATCTCGAAATAAATAATTAGAAATTAGACGTTGAAGAAACCCGCGTCGCGATGTGGAGATGATGAACGTGGATAAGACGTATATACCAAAAGCGAATGAGATCAAGCAGGAGTGGTACCTTGTAGACGCCAATGGTCAAAACCTAGGCAGATTGGCTTCCGAAATCGCCACGGTGTTGCTTGGTAAACACAAACCGGACTTTACTCCCGGAATGGATACCGGTGATTTTGTCGTGGTGGTTAACTGTGAGCGGGTCCAGGTGACTGGGAATAAGCTCACTGAAAAGTTCTACTATCGCTACTCGCTGTACCCGAGCGGTTTAACCGCAACCAGTTTGAAAGACCAGCTTAAAGACATCCGGATCGAGTTCTCACAAGCGCGGTTTGGGGAATGCTTCCTCATAATAAGTATGGTCGCCAGATCATCAAGAAATTAAAAGTCTACGCTGGACCGGATCATCCCCATACAGCCCAGCAGCCAAAACCTTTGGCATTTGGTAAGGAGTAGGAATCATGGCAGTGCAGTATTATGAAGGCATTGGACGCCGCAAGGAAAGCACCGCTCGTGTGCGCTTAATGAGCGGAACTGGAAAGTTTGTTGTGAATGAAAGACCGGCAGAAGATTATTTTACACGCCTTGGTGATCTTGAAGCGATCCTGGCGCCGCTCTCGGCAGCCAATGAAAGCCGGTCACTGCTGGATATCAGCGTGGTGGTGAAAGGCGGCGGTGTGACCGGTCAAACGGATGCGGTGCAGCTCGGCGTGGCCCGTGCCCTGTTAAAGATGAATCCAGATTTACGCTCGGTCATGCGCAAAGGCGGTTATCTCACACGAGATGCTCGCATTAAGGAACGCAAGAAACCCGGCTTGAAGAGCGCCCGTAAAGCTCCGACTTATACAAAGCGATAAGTCTTCGAAGAACAGATTATAGTCTGAAGAAATCCTGTGATGCGTAAGCCGTAACACCTCCGGATCGATTAGGAGCGTGCAGCGGCTTACGCATTGTGATTTAATCTCAGAAATCAATGTGAGGATATCGAGATGAACAAATCAGGGATAACCATTCTGGGACTTGGACCTGGCGATCCGATGCTCCTTACGCGCCAGGCATGGCAGGTCATTGAAAAGTCTTCAGAAATATTTCTTCGAACTCAAAAGCATCCTGTTGTTCAAGCACTCCCAGATCGCCTTATCCTTCACTCTTTCGATGAACTTTATAATACCAGTCCATCATTTGAAGATGTTTATGAGGCAATTGTAAGCCGAGTGATCGAGCTGGGGCGCAGACCAGAGGGTGTTATTTATGCTGTCCCCGGACATCCACTTGTCGCAGAAACCACCACTCTGGAGATCATTCGAAGGGCAGGAGAGCAGGATTTGCCGGTTTGCATAATCGAAGGATTAAGCTTCATTGAACCGACGCTTACGGCACTTAAAGTAGATCCGCTCCCGCACACCGCGATTGTTGATGCTTTGGAGGTTTCATCTGCGCACATACCTCCATTCCCAACCAGTGCTCCCGCCTTGATCGCCCAAATTCATTCTCGTGCGATTGCATCTGATCTCAAGCTGACATTGATGAGTCTTTATCCAGACGATCACCCTGTTCGACTGGTGCATGCTGCCGGAACATCCCAACAGCAAATCGATGACCTGGCGCTTTTTGAGATCGACCGCATCGATAGGATTGGTCTGCAGAGCGTGCTTTACCTGCCACCACTGGCGCAATCGACTTCTTTTGAATCATTCCTGGAAGTGATTGCGCATTTGCGCGCTTCCGACGGCTGCCCTTGGGACCGAGAGCAGACCCATCAATCGCTGCGCGCCTCTTTGTTGGAGGAAATGTATGAGGCGCTTGCCGCGATTGATGCGGATGACGCAGAAAATATGCAAGAAGAGTTTGGGGACCTAATCCTTTTAATCTTGATGCAGACTCAGATCGCTTCAGAGCTTGGTGAATTTAATATCGGTGATGTGCTGCACGGGGTCAATACGAAAATTGTGCGCCGGCATCCACATGTGTTTGGCGATCTCAAGCTCGAGGATGAGGAACAGGTCCTCCAAAATTGGGAGCGGTTGAAAGCAGAAGAGCGGCGCGAAAGTGGAAATGCGGAGAAAAGCTTGCTGGACGGAGTCTCAGCTGTGTTTCCTGCGCTTATCCAGGCTCAGGTATATCAAAAAAGAGCTGCGAGAGTTGGATTTGACTGGCCGACCGTGGAGGGGGTAAAACAGAAGCTCCAGGAGGAGCTAGGAGAAGTAGACGCAGCTGTAGATGAAGATGAACGCTCAATGGAAATAGGCGATTTGCTTTTTGCGGTTGTCAACCTGGCGCGCTGGTACGGGATCGATGCAGAGAGCGCGCTCAGGCTGGGGAATAACCGTTTCTATAAACGCTTCTCGCACATCGAAAAATCTGCCCATAAGCGTGGACTTGCAGTATCCGATTTGTCCTTGGATGAAATGGAGCAGCTTTGGCAAGAAGCCAAACGGCTCTGATTTACTTCTTGAGATGGTAGGGTACATCAATAATGACGCGTTGGTACCCAAGATTACGCCGTCCGTATATCAATGCTGTTTTGATCAACCAGGTCGTCTGGTTGTGGAGCAGACCTTGCCACCATTTTGCAGGCACAAACTCAGGTAGGACGACAACCGCTTGCTGACCATCGTTATGTTCCTGATCGGTCTCGTCCAGGAAATCGATCAGTGGACCAACGACAGATCGAAAAGGTGAAGGGCGGACTGCCAGAGGAATATCAGGGAACCAGCGCCTCCACTCCTCGAATACTTTTCTTCCACTTTCAGGTTCCAATTCAATATATAACCCAGTAACATTTTTAGCGATTGCTTTTGCAAAATCGACTGCGTCGATCGTTCCGCGATGGATTCCAGATATCGGGATCACAATACGAGGAGAAGGTTGGGGACGCAGTGAAGGCGGCAAGCCACGAAGTGACAACTGTTTTCTGACCAAATCATAATGATTTCTAATTCTAAGAAAAGTAAAAACGATCAGAGGAATGACGATCAACGTAATCCAGGCACCGGAGGTAAATTTGCTCACCGCGACAACGATAAGCGTAACGGCAGTCGCCAGTGCGCCTAAACCATTTGCCACCATTTTTAATTTCCATCGATAGCCGCGCAACCGATACCAATGCCTCACCATACCGGATTGAGAGAGCGTAAATGAAAGAAATGCTCCTATCGCAAATAATGGAATTAGTGAGTGCGTATCACCCCCAAACACAACAATTAGAATTCCTGCACCAATGGATAATAAGATAATCCCATTCGCAAATACTAAGCGATCGCCTAATCCTGCAAGTTGTCTAGGTAAAAATCGATCGCCTGCCAGGATTGCTGAAACTCGGGGAAAATCTGCGAAGCTGGTATTTGCTGCAACAGCCAAGATAAGCAAAGTGGCAATTTGGATGGCAAAGTACGCAAATCCATCTCCAAGGATATTACGTGCCAGTGCAGCAAGGATCGTTTCTTGTGGACCGGCGATAATACCAAGAAATTGTGTTAATCCAATGCTTCCAATAAATAAGAGTCCCATCAGCACTGCCATAACAACAAGCGTTTGACCCGCATTTTTTGAGGTGGGTTGCTTGAACGCCGGGACACCATTACTTATGGCTTCAATACCTGTCAATGCAGTGCAGCCGGAAGAGAATGCATGCAATAATAAGATTAGGGTCACGGGTTGGAAAGCGTTTGGTGCAATAGTGGGTAAATATACCGGTCCGCCACGAACCAGCTGAATGATTCCAAGGATGAGCATTGGTATGTATGTGAAGAGGAAGAAGTATACCGGAAGTGCCATCACTGTTCCTGTCTCACGCAATCCTCGCAGGTTTATAAGGGTGAGAATGAAGAGAATTGCGAGAGAAGCCTCGATCCGATAATTCCAAAGTTGAGGGAATGCAGAAGCCAGAGCTTCAACACCAGCGGTTAAACTGACTGCAGCGACCAGAAGGTAATCCACAAGCAGTGCAGCAGCTGCGACTAACCCTGGAAATGTACCTAGATTGTCTCGTGCAACGATGTAAGATCCACCACCGGATGGATATGCCTGGATGGTCTGGTAGTATGAGATAGCCACGATTACAAGTAATCCTGAAATTGCCAAACCTATTGGCCAAGCCATTATCAATCCAGCGCTTCCGGCGACAACCAGACCCAAATAGATTTCCTGGTTGGCATAAGCGATCGATGAAAGGGCATCTGGTGAGAATGCTGCCAGAGCTCGAACCTTATTTAACCTTTCTTCGGCTAACTGATGCGTGGCGAGGGGGGAACCGATAAGAAGACTCTTTTAGTTTACTGATCATATTTGTACTGATCCAATCTCGATGAATGCGAAATCCTCAAACATGGAAATTGTTAAAATCATTTTTTTCTGATTTTCTTTGTTATCCATCTCTGCTTCCAAGGTTGATGGTAATAAAACGATTGCCGCAATATATGCGATCAAGAAGAGGCAGAATATCCCGGATAAGACCCAACCCGCAGCGGGTCCCCAAATGGAAACGGTCTGGGTAATAGAAATGTAGGCAGCCATTATGTGCCCAAGGATTAAGGATGAAAGGATTCCACGCTGAGTTTTCCTTTCAAAATGAGGAAATGCTTCGCAAAGAGACAAAATCAGTAATCCAAAACCAAAGAGTGCTGCCCCAAACATGCGCGCAAACCCGGCGATTTGCCAATAAACATCCGTATTGATGTTAAGCTCAGGGATGGTGAATAAAGCCATCATCAGGGGACCATATAACCCAAATCCAATCCCTCCCGCGATTAGCACAATTGCATTAATTCGCATGATCAGGGTCGTTTTCATATGCCTCCTTCAGAAAAAATCAGAATATTTTGGTGAATAGGATGAATTCTCTAAAGTTATTCCGCACCCCAACGTGTGAAAATTGCAGTAGAGAGGAGACGACCAGCGCTGCTCTCTTTCAATGTGAGCTCTCCAGTTTCCAGCTTACCCCCCATCCCGGCGACCATTTCTTGCATGGCATAATTGATGCTTAGCGCTGAAGCCCGGATCGCATAAGCGGTCATGATGATAAAGAGTGGATTTTCGCTCATGAGCTCGCGGCAATTTTGAAGCAGCTCTGGCAGGGACTCGAAGATTTCCCAGACCTGACCCTGCGGACCGCGACCGAATTTTGGCGGATCCAGGATGATACCTTCATATCGACTGCCGCGCCGCACTTCCCGGCGGACAAATTTGAAGGCATCATCTACCAACCATCGGATTGATTTGGTTTCCAGATCTGAAAGCTGTTGATTCTCCGAGCCAGCATCACAGATTTCTTTGAAGCGTCTACATGAGTAACCTGTGCACCAGCCTGAGCTGCAGCCAAAGTTGCCAATCCGGTATATCCGAAAAGATTGAGCACCTTTACCGGCGAAGCTTCTTTGGAGCTGCGTTCAGTGATTTTCTCGCCCATCCAATCCCAATGGGGCGATTGTTCGGGGAATACCCCCATGTGCCTGGAGTTGGCTGTAAATGCCAAAAAACGCAATTTTTTATATGACATCTGCCAGGGTGTCTTGACCTTATGTTTGATCTGCCAGGTCCCACCGCTTTCTTCCCGGTTTGGAATAAAAATGGCATGGGCATTTTCCCAAGAATTCTTGTGACAGAGCGGGGCGCCACAAGGCTTGATGCTCCTGACGGACAAATCGGTAAACGCCAAATCGTTCCAATTTTTGACCATGACCGCTGTCCAGGAGCTCGTAATCCTCCCATCCCTGTGCGGTCAATAGGTCAAAAGACAGCTTGCGACCCTCTAAATCCCGAGATTTATTTTGGGATGTCATAATATGTCATCCGCAGCATAATAATTCTACTCCGTCGATTTAATCGGTTCGAACTTTGCCGTAAAATGACGCAGCAGCTCAGGTGCATAGGTGAATCGAACTCCATTGACCTGGTCTTTGCGCCCTGCAATCTTGATTATTGTCTCGGCAACATAATCCAAATGGCTCTGGGTATAAACCCGCCTCGGGATTGCCAGACGGACCAGCTCAAAATCTGGATGAACCATTTTCCCAGTAGACGGATCGATGTGGGCGAACATTACGGAGCCAATCTCGCTTGATCGAATTCCTCCTTCAAGGTAGAGCTCAATAGAGAGTGCCTGGCCTGGGAATTCATCTGCGGGGATGTGATTAAATAGGCGACCAGCATTCAGGTATACCGCGTGACCGCCAGGCGGCTCAATAATCGGGATTTGATAATCGATCAACCGTTCAGCCAGATAACTGGTTTGCCCCAACCTGTAAGCCAGGTAGCTTTCATCCAGTCCTTCCCAGAGCCCAACAGAGATGGCCTCAAGATCACGTCCGGCCAATCCCCCATACGTAGGAAATCCCTCGCGTAAAATCAGCTCATTGCAGGCTCGCTGGTACAATCTGTCATCGTTCATCGCCAGAAACCCGCCAATATTGACGATAGCATCTTTTTTTGCGCTCATTGTCGCCCCGTCGGCAAGTGCAAAGATCTCGCGAGATATTTCAAGGGTCGATTTATCGGAATAGCCGGGTTCGCGTAATTTAATAAAATAGGCATTTTCCGCGAAACGGCAGGCATCGATAAAGAATGGTATACCGAATTCATGGTAAATTTCAGCGACACCACGCAAGTTTTCCATAGAAACGGGCTGTCCACCGCCGGCATTGTTTGTAATTGTGATCATCCCGATTGGGATTCGCTCGGGTCCAGATTTCGTTAGGAAAACTCGAAGTTTTTCGAGGTCCATATTCCCCTTGAAGGGGTGTCTCTCGGTTGGATTGCGGGCTGCATCGGATACCAGATTGATCGGTGAGCCACCCCGCGCTCGGATGTTGGCGTCGGTTGTGTCAAAGTGCATATTGGAGGGGATAAGATCACCTGCTTTAACATACAGGGCACTCAAGATATTTTCGGCAGCGCGTCCTTGATGCGTAGGAACAAAATGACGGAATCCAAATATGTCATGCATAGTCTGAGACAGCCGCTCGAAAGAGCGCGCACCGGCGTAAGATTCGTCACCCTCCATAAGCGCACCCCATTGATGACTGCTCATCGCTCCAGTTCCAGAGTCGGTAAGGAGGTCGATAAAAACATCCTCAGCTCGCAATGAGAAGACGTTGTATCCCCCATTTTGGATGGCTTCTTTCCTTTGCTCTCTGCTGATCAGGCGGATTGGCTCGACCATCTTTATCCGGAATGGTTCCGGCGGGTAATTCGCCATAGATCTTCCTCCGTATTTAGGGTTTTTCTTTCAATATGGGATCTTGGATCACTTTTATGGTCCATCAGAATTTCTTTGCCTCAGTTTAGCACGATTTTCTGGAAATTCCAAGAATCAAGGGTTCCAGAATATACCGAATTGGATCAAAAGATGATGAACAGTTCTTTTGACCGATCATATGGGTCTATTGATCGTGGGGAGGTGGGTCAAGTATAATCATTTCATGTCCGGGACTCATTTCCGCCGTGCTGTTGGTGTTGTGATATTGGTATTCTCATTGGGGATGATCATTTGGGGAGCGAGACCTCTACCGATTAACAAGAAGAATGGTTAAACTTGTCAAAACAGGAGTTGATATGGGAGGGTTCTAATATCGAAACAAGTGAGCCTGCCGGTGAGCTTCTCTTGGAATGGCCTGTTGTAATTCGATCAGGCGATCCTGCGAAGATTCATCTCACATATCTTCCGTATTCCGGACAAGACAGCAGCGCGGAACCGAAGATTGACGAACAATCTCTCATCGCACCATTAGGCGGATATTTTCGAGTTCTGCTTGCAAAGCTTGAATTAGCAAATATGAGGCATACCCCAGAAGGCGAGATCAGCCAGGCATTATCAACTGACAATGCGGTTGTGTTCTTGTGGAACTTGCTTCCGGAGCAATCCGGTCGATTTTCAGGAGATGTCCGCCTTCATCTCCGGTTCATTCCCGAGACGGATGGTCAGGAACAGCGAAAGTTTCTGGTGCTCCTACCTGTTGAAATCGAAGTAAGAAAATTATTTCTGCTAAATGGTCCACAGGTTCGGATAATCGGAGCTTTTGCAGTAATGTTCGGATTGTTAATCGGTTTCGAGGATGTGTTTATTAATGAGCTAAACACATTGCTTACGCGAATAAAGAGGTAATTGTATGTTGGAAATCGTGAATTTCACTTTGGGGATGGTTGAAACGAATTCCTATTTGATTGCCGATCCTGAGACCAGAGACGCAGTGGTAATTGATCCAGCGTGGGAAGGCGAAAAGATTGCCCGAAAGGCTGACGAGAAGAAGTGGCAAATTCGCCAGGTTTGGCACACGCATGCCCATTTCGATCACATTGCCGGGACAATTGGCATAGTAAACAGTATTAAACCGCCACCGGAATTAGCTTTGCACTCCTTTGACCTTCCTTTGTGGAATAATCAGGGGGGCGCACCGCTCTTTGGGATGGTCATAAAGACACCACCCGAACCGATAATCTTGCTGGATGATCGGACTGAGCTTTCGGTTGGGAACATTCATTTTATGGTTCGCCATACCCCAGGTCACACACCTGGGCATGTGGTTTTTTATGCTCCCCTGGAGGAAGTTGTTTTCTGCGGTGATCTGATCTTTGCTGGGAGTATAGGACGCACTGACTTGCCTGGAGGCGACTTCGATCAACTGATGAACTCCATTCAAAAAGAAATTCTGATGCTGCCAGACACCGTCCGACTGCTATCAGGACATGGTCCAATGACCACGGTTGGATCAGAAAGACGCACCAATCCTTTCTTGATAGACTAGCGTTTTGAAGAATATGCTTTTCAATAAGGACATGAGAAATGACTGGTAGAAGACCCGGTTGTCTTCGATGGTTGCTGATTATTGGACTTTTGGGGGCAGTAATTTATATCTTTCGCTTCGAAATTGATTTCCTATTGAATTTTTTTGAGACGTTAATTCTTGGTTATCCAGTAGCAGGATTCCCAGAAATTGACCGTGCAGTCCAGCTGATCCTTTTCATGTTGATGAACGTTTTATTCGCCCTGCTCATCCTGGTATGGGCTTTCCAGTGGATGTCTTCTGCAATATTTCCAGTGATGAATTATCGTCAAGCGAACCAGTTAATGATCCAAATTTTTCAATCGATATTTGCAGCACCGAGGTCAATTCTGTCAGTACGCGAAGGGAAGCTGGATAGTACGAACGTTATTCGTGATGCATTCGCAATTAAGGTGGACCTGGAAAGTGCAGTGGTCATCGAGAGCCAACAGCTTAATGGGAGGTATAAAAATCCGGTACAGGGCAAGTCGGGTTTGCCAGAGGATTATTTGAAAACAAAGGTGCTCGGACCAGGATTTCACACCAAAAAACGAGCTGAGCTGCTTCGAGACGTCGTTCCACTCAGGTCCCAGCTGCGAATTCAACCCAACGTTCGCGGTCAGACAAGCGACGGTATCGAGTTGAGCACCAACGTGGAGGTTAAATTCACTCTCAGCCAAGCGGCAAATATCTTCCATGTAATGTACCATGGAGAACCATCTGCAGAAAATATCATAGTCGTTGATGTAGACCCTATCACTCGAAGAATCCAGGCGATCAAAGACGAGCTCGATCTTCAAGACAAACAAGAAATTCACGAAACCGCCCAAGAATATTTGTTCCAAATCGAAGCGAGTTCGCCCCTGATGTTTTCATCTGAGCTTTATAAATCCCCGCCTTTTCCTGTTGATGTAGATAGAATTCAGGCAGCTGTTTATTCACGGGCACACGATTTAAGCGACTTACAGTCAACCAGCCGTTGGTCTGATCTGCCAGCTATGATTGCAGCCGAGGTTTTTCGAAACCTGATTGCCCGCTATACCTTAGATGATTTATTTCTCCCCGAAGATCCGCAAAATACTCCTTGGTTGAATGATCTAAAACCCCAATTCTCACGAAGAATGCAAAACTTGGGGATCCTTGCTTATCAATTCTGCTTCCATCTAGGCAGTCAATCCCCCGAGTTTGGGGAGCGAATAGATCATAAGCATTATCGTATTTCGAGAGTATATGAGGCTCACGGTTCGAAATTGCTGCGAGATCGAGGGATCAAGGTCCTGGATGCCAGTTTCTCTGAAATTATCCCGACAGATCCGAATATTCACCAACAGCGTCTCAATAATTGGCAGATGAGATGGCAAAATAACGCAGACGAAATTCTGGTTGATCGCGAGCAAGACCTTATTCGGATGAAGAACGCCTCTCGAACCGAAACCATCAGTAAGCTGGCCAATCAAATCTCTTCAAGGCTGGAAAAATTCGATGTTCCTGAAGCGGATCTGGTTAGCCAAATCCTAATGGATTTGAACGAAATTGCTGTCAAGCTCATCGATAGAAGTGAAGAAGGCAGCGCTTTTATGAGTAGGCTGCTATTAATCCGATCCTGGTTGGGCCTTGAAATCCCAAACAAGCCGTCACCTTTTTCAAGCGAACTGGTTGATAGCGGAGAAAGCGAATGATTGATCCTAGATTTCGGATCCCAATTTCGATAATTATGACTTGCGTTTGGATTATTGCCAACGGTGTTCTTTTCAAAATGACAATCTTACCTGGATCGGAGCTTAGATATCTTTTATTACCATTTTTCCTTTGGCTGGTGATCTTCATAATAGGGTTCCGCTTTGTTCTGACTGCTTTCAACTTTAAAAGCGCAGCGAAAAGTATGCAATTCCTCACTGCCTGCATGCTAAATCTCAATATCCCTGAATTGGTGATTCAAGATGGCAAAGCCCAACTCGGTGAGGAGAATGACAATCAGTTTACGAGGCTGGGAGGCCCCGGCAAGCTGCAAATTCAAATCGGGAGTGCCGCAGTTTCGGAAGATTGCCGAGGAATAATCCGGGTGCTGGGACCAGGCAGACATTCCATCAGTCATTATGAGATTATGAAGGAATGCACGCATTTGGATGAACGCTTTCAGCCCATCGCAATTCTGTCAGCACGCACGAAGGATGGGATCGAAGTTTCTGCAAAAGACATCAGATTTCGATTTCGAATCTCGAGCAATGCTACCGGCGATGGGGGTGAACGTCATGGTCCAGAAAGCGTGTATCGTTTTTCCGATGAAGGGTTAACCGCGATTGTTTACGGTAGGGCTCAAACTGATTCCCGGAACCGAACATGGGAGGAAGATATCCGCAATTTCGTTGAAGCCACCATTCTAGAATTTATTCATCGGCATCAGGTGGATTATCTAACTGCGCCGGGTTCACAGGGGACTGACCCCCGGGCTGAGCTGTATCAAGAATTCTTAAGTCATGAGGGCAAGAAGAAATTTTCGGAACTTGGGGCTGAACTCATCTGGATGGATATCGGTCATTTCGAAACCCCGGAAGAAAATGTGGCTAAATACCGAGTGGCAACCTGGCAAGCGAAATGGCAGGGTGCCGAAAAAGTGATGCGCGCATTCGCCGAGGCACAGGATATCGGTAGGCTAGAGGCTCAGGCAGAAGTTCTCAAAAAGATCCTTGAAGGGTTGGAAGCCATGGGACCACCCAGGAAAGAAACCGGGGATATGCGACCGATGTATCTGGCCAGGATCGCCCAAATTATGGACACTCTGAGGGAGACGGTTTAAGCACATTATAAGAAACGGGGCCTTGAATACGTTCCAAGGCCCCGCACAACTCATGATCATTTAGCGTAATCGACTGCTCGGGTTTCCCGGATTACTGTAACTTTGATCTGTCCGGGATACTGCATACTTTCCTCGATCATCTTTGCAACATCGCGAGCCATTTGAATAGAAGCAAGATCATCAATTTCCTCTGGTTTCACAAAGATGCGGATTTCCCGTCCGGCTTGCAAGGCGTAGCTCTGAGTTACCCCCTTATGCGTATTGGCAATTTCCTCAAGCGAGCGCACTCGTTTCAGATATTGTTCCAAACTTTCACGCCTGGCTCCAGGACGAGCTCCAGAGATCGCATCCGCCAATTCAACGATCGCCGCTTCCACAGTGTCCTGTTCAATCTCATGATGGTGAGAGGCGATCGCATTCACGATTTTTGCTGAAAGACCGTAACGCTTGGCGATTTCTGCACCTAGCTGAGCGTGCGTGCCTTCAATGGAGTGGTCTACTGCCTTTCCAAGATCATGGAGCAGGGCAGCGGTGCGTGAAATCTCTACATCTGCCCCCAACTCAGTCGCGATTACTGCAGCCAGCTTGGCAGTTTCGACCGCATGGGCTAGCTGATTCTGACCGTAAGATGTCCTGTATTTCAATCGACCTAGGGTCTTGACGATTTCTGGATGCAGCCCTGGTACACCAGCTTCGTAAACTGCTTGCTCTCCAGCTTCAAGCATAGCCCGATCGACTTCTTTCTGCTCAGCTTTAAGCACTTTCTCAATATGCGCAGGATGGATACGCCCATCCTGAATTAGCTTTCCTAGTGCCCGGCGAGCAACCTCACGCCGAACCGGATCAAAGCAAGATATCGTGACGGCTTCTGGAGTATCATCCACAATCACATCCACACCAGCTGCTTGCTCAAAAGCGTGGATATTTCGCCCATTTCGCCCGATGATCCTTCCCTTCATATCGTCCGAAGGGATTTCTACGACGGAGGTGGTTACTTCCACAACGTGATCAGAAGCAACCCGTTGGATAGCCGCAGTAATGATCTTTCTTGCGCGGTTTTCACCCTCTTCTCTCGCCTCCATCTCAATTTGACGAATCACACGCGCCATATCAGTGCGTGAATCTTTTTCAACATCCGCGAGCAAGATGGCGCGGGCATCATCGACCGTCATTTGAGATATTCGCTGAAGCTCTTCTATCTGTTGTTCATGCATTTTCTCGATTTCATTCGAGCGCCTGTCAACCGTGCTCTGACGCTTGTTCAAAGCCTGTTCCCGTTTTTCCAGTCGATCTACTCGATTATCGAGTTCTTCACGGCGTTTCTGCAATCGATCTTCTTCTTTATTTAAATCACTGCGTTTACGCTCGATTTCGTTTTCTGCCTTCTGAAGCACTTCCAGAGCCTGATCGCGCGCCTGGATTTCCACCCCACGTGCTTTCTCTTTCGCCTCTTCAAGAAGGCGTTCTGCTTCGTCTAACTGCTCATGTTTTGCCTTCTCTACCTGGTTCTGTTTGTAGAGATACCCAATGACCAAACCCAGGACGAGGGCGATTAGGATCGAAATTAGTTCGATGATGATGAATAATGTACTCATAGTTGTGCCCCTTCGTCAAGTTGTTGCTCCATAATTTTCTCTTCGTTCCAAACACGCTGAGCAGCATCTGAGCTGGTATCATAATTAAAACCGCGTTGTCCGAGATATCGGAGCATTTTTTGGCGAAATTCTCTCCAATCTGAAGTCTTAATTTTACGAGCCTGACGGCGAGCTGCTTGATATGCAAGCTCCTCCTCATCGACAGCAACCACGCTAGCCTGGATAATCGCTGTATCCACCCCTCGCTGTCTCAATTCATATTCTAAAGCGCGCTTGCTGCGAGGGCGAAATTCCGAGCGATTCTCAACCCAGTTCTCTGCAAATTGATGATCGTTCAAAAGCCCATTATTATGCAACCGTTCAATGATTTTTTCAGCGACCGCCTGGTTTATCCCTCGGTGTGCAAGGTAGCGATTCATTTCAAAAATAGTTCTGGGTCTCAAAACGGCATACCTCAAGGCGCGCTGGAAATTAACTTCACTTTCGTCCGCAGATTTTAGTTCGGCGATTTTCTCTTCGCTTAACTCCATGCCAGTCTGAAGCCAGGCTGCAACGATGCGAGTAAGACCAAAGGCAAATTCTCCATCGAGGTAAACGTTGACCCGCTGAGGATTTCTTTTTTGTGCGCTAAGCGATGTAATTCGCCTGTTCACTGCAAGTTCCTTAATAACATAAAGCCGCGTTCCTGCCTCGACAGGCCGCGGCCGTTTGTGTCCAATAGATTTTTGATCTCAGGCCTGATGCCCGAAAGCGATTCAGATCATACCTTGAGGGAGCAATTTATTATAGTTCGCTTCCTCAATAATGGATGTACGTTGGCAATCGCAAGCTTCGCAATCATGTTAATTGGCTCATCAAGAATTATTCCGCTTCCAGATGTCATTTACATGATTCTGGTGAAATCACCACTATATCAATCGCTGAGATCTTTCTATTTATGCAGCGTCCTATCTTGACGCTGCCTGGTCACACGATGGCCGCTGGTTCTTTGCTTGTCACGGCGGATTTAAATTCGGAATTAATTTTCGGCGGATCTCTTGTTCGAGTTCGTTTTTCAATAACTCGTTTTGATCGAAGAAACGAAGAACAGCTTCTGGTGTTTTTCCGAGTCTATGGACTTTATAAACGAATTCATCATTACGCAATGAGACTCGACCCAGGTCCACACCTAATTCGAAGATCTCAGCCGATTTATTAATGCCTTGTGGATGTATTATATCAAAATCTGTTCTATTTAATGAGGGGAAATAGCGGTTTTTAGCGACTGTTACTCGAAAAATGTGTTTTGAAGAACTATTTGAAGCACTTCGTTCGAATTTTGGCGCCAGTCGGATTTGTATGCCGGTTCTCAATTTAAGCGCCCAGCGGTGTGGATGCTCGGAAAGCCGGTGATATACAGCGCTCATCCGAGTATTCAGATTATTCGTGAAGATGATGATTGTACCGGTTTGAGCAGAATATCGAGCTAATCGATAGAGGCAATCGGTCAGAAGCTCCTCATTCAAAGCATCAGGCGGATTTACAATTTTCCCAGACAATTCTGCAGATGTCACCAAAGCAGCCACTGAATCTAATACGATTAGCGTAAAGACCCCACTTGATGCAAGCCTTTCGAGAACCCATAACGCCATTTCTGTATGAGTTGGTGCACAATAGATTGTGCGATCCATATGCATCCCGCATCGAGAAGCGAAATCCTTTGAATAAGTATAATCGGCATCAATCCAAGCACAAAAACCCCCACTCCTTTGAGCTTCAGCAGCAGCAAGCTGGCAAAGGTACGTTTTCCCACTGGATTGAGAACCGCTAAGCTCGACCATCGCTCCAGCAGGAAAACCGCCTGTTCCCAGAGCAATATCCAACCTCAAAGAACCGCTAGAAAGAATCTCGGATTGCGGATTCACCGAGCCCCAAAGCTACTTTCTAGCTTAATTACAGTGAATATTGAAAGTAAAGTCATCTATTAATTGAGAAGTATCTTTCAAAATCAGGGAGCCAGTTTGAAGGTTTATATTCGCCACTTGCCTGGTCTTGGATGTAGCGGCCTTGATATTCATTTTTCGAGATCCGTTGGAGAGCTTCTAGCAAGATATCGACATCTTCAAAGGTGTTGTAAAGGCCAAAAGAAGCGCGGACCAATCCAGGCATTTCAGACCGGTCGCCCGCCATGATTGAAGATCTGACCCTCTGAGCTTGCTCGCGATTCAATCCCAAGAGATGCAAAATATATGGGTGTGCGCAGAAACAACCACTGCGAACACCAATCCCAAATTCATAACCAAGGATTGCAGCAGCTTTGAAATGGGTAGAATTTCTTAACATGAAGGGGACGACTCCCAAACGATGCGCTGCACTTGCCGGATCTGGATCTCCAAAAATCCGGACATCAGAGATCTTTCCCAGCCCTTCTAATGCATGAGCGGTCAATCTTGCTTCATGTTCAGCTATCGAATCCATCCCAATATTCGAGAGAGTATTCACCGCAACAGCTAAGGCGACTGCACCGACCGTATTGGGACTTCCTGCTTCTTCGCGTTCAGGGGGTTCGGACCAGATCACCTCATCGAGCGTAACAATCTCGACTGTACCCCCACCGGTCATATCCGGATCACCCTTTTCGAAGGTTTCTTTCAACCCGATTATCGCCCCGGTGCCGAATGGGGCATACAATTTATGAGCGGAGATCGTAACAAAATCCAATCTACCAGGGTCGTCAGCTGTACCCATATCGATCTTTCGGTGCGGGGCAAGCTGGGCGCAATCCACGAGAATCTTGGCGCCCATTTCATGAGCTTTCGCCGCAATCTCATGGATCGGATTCAAAAATCCAGTTACGTTGCTGGCTCCTGTGATCGCAACCAGTGCTATTTGACCGCGATAATTATTCATGCAGGCATCGAGATTGTCCAAATCAAGGCGCCCATCCTTGTGTAATCCAACGTGAATTGTATTTGCGACACTTCTCCAGGGAAGGTCGTTCGAATGGTGTTCCATCCCGCTGGTAATGACGATATCCTTACCGGGCTGAAATGGAAATCGGTGAGCGAGCTTATTGATTGCTTCCGTTGTATTTTTTCCGAAAATACAGGTATGGACAAGAGGGTTTGCTCCTACAAACCGAAGAACCGCGGTACGGGCATCTTCGTAGGCTTGAGTCGAAAGCTGGCTTTTAAACCCAGTACCTCTATGCACACTGCTGTAGTAGGGGAGAAATTGGTTGACTGCATCTTGTACGGATTTTAAAGATGGTGTCGAAGCTGCATTATCTAGATTTACATACCGCCTCAATTGCCCCCCTAATAATGGTACTTTAGTGTCCACACCGACGAATAAATTTGTAAAAGATGAATCTCTACTCATAGGGTTTTTTAGGTGCTTTCTGTTTTTTGAGATGGAATTCTTTTATTAAGATCGGATTGTTAATAAATGTTTCAGTTTTGATTCTTGTTGGATTAAAAGACTTGCCAATTTGGAGGAATCTGATTATACTGTGTATATTCGTGGGAGAAAGTGGGACGAAGTGGATGAGCGCCGGAATGACCGGCGTTCTGGTTTTAGGGAGAGGGTAGAACAATTGTTCTTGGGTCAATTCTACCACAATCTTGATGACAAGGGTCGGTTAACTGTACCAGTCCGATATCGTGATTTGCTGCTTCCAGACGGCGCCTTTGTCATGCAGGGATTTGATAAAAACCTGATGGTACTTCCTTCCGACAGATATGCCTCCCTCTCACATCGTGTCAACCAGATGAGTATGACCAATTCGAATGCCCGATTGTTAAAGCGATTAATTTTTTCAACGGCCGAAAAGGTAGACGTCGATCGTGCAGGTCGAATACTAATTCCACAATTTCAGCGCCAGTTTGCTGGCTTGGTCTCGAGCCTGGTTGTGGTTGGGATGGGCGATTATTTTGAGATCTGGGCGCCCGAGTCTTGGAATGAACAAAATGAAGCATTGGCTGACGCTCAATCAAATCCGGATCGCTTCTCAGCTCTTAATCTGGCAGTTGCGGATTGAACCGATAAAGATTCAAAATGCACTCTGCTTTTGACGGTTTACCACACCGTCCAGTACTTTACCAAGAAATTATACACGCTTTACAGCCCATCCAGGGTGGACGTTATGTTGATTGCACATTAGGAGCAGGGGGGCATGCCTGGGGAATTCTTGAAACGAGCTCACCAGATGGCATTCTCTTGGGTTTTGATGTGGATCCGTACGCCCTGGAACTTGCGCGTCGTCGATTGCGGAGTTTTGGCGATCGGGCTTTCCTGGTGCGGGCCTCTTACGTGTTATTGGGAGAACAGCTAAGCAAGCTGGGATGGCTTTCGGTGAATGGAATTTTGCTTGACCTCGGTTTATCTTCCATGCAGCTGGATACCCCCGAGAGGGGTTTTTCGTTCTTATCCGATGCTCCGCTCGATATGAGATTTAATCCCAATTCATCGATGAGCGCCTACGAACTTGTGAACACACTTGCCGAAGCTGACCTGGCAGAACTTCTTTTCCGGTACGGTGAAGAACCTCAAGCCCGCCAGATTGCCAGAGCTATTGTCCAATTGCGACCTATAAAAACCACGGGTGAATTGGCTAAGGTGGTCAGCGGTATCCATTCAAAACGCTCTCCTAAACCTGGTTCTCAATGGTCAGCCCGTCAATCAATTCATCCAGCGACACGCACGTTTCAGGCGATCAGAATTGCAGTAAATGATGAGTTGAAATCTCTCGAAGTTGTTTTGCCTCAGGCGATAGATGCCTTAGCACCAGAGGGTCGGTTTGCAGTGATTTCTTTCCATTCGTTAGAGGATCGGATTGTGAAGCAGTACTTCCGCCAAGAAAGTAAAGACTGTATCTGTCCACCCCGTCAGCCGATCTGTACTTGTGGGCATAAAGCCAAAATCGTGGAATTAAACAAGCAGCCATTGCGACCTCAGGCTGATGAAGTCGCAATAAATCCCAGGGCGCGAAGCGCTCGATTGCGAGTGGTTGAGAAAATCTAACCTGAGCTGTTCAGGAAGAAAGGATAGATACCAGGCAGGACCTGCCGTCCTCCTGGCACATATATTGCAAATTTACATTTAGCCACCGGGACCCTGAAGGACATGGACCAAATTGAGAACATAGCCCGAACCTATACGCAGGCTCCCTGGAGAAAACAGTTGCAGTGGATCGCACTGTTGGCTCTAGGTATTATTCTGGTTGCGTTGGTTGCGGGCATCTACTTAAGTATCAGTGCTCGTGCTACGGCCGTAGGCCGCGACATACAAGCAATGCAAGGAGACATCACCGATTTAAATCGAGAAAATGAAGATCTTCAATCTCAGCTTGCCCGGATCCTCTCTTCGGCGCAAATGGAGACGCGTGCTAGAGCACTGGGATTCGAGGAGGTACCTCCAGATCAGATTATCTACTTGAAGGTTCCAGGGTACTCGGAGCGTGAGCCTGTTGTGCTGGCATCTACCTCAGAAAGATCTGTAATTCGTGCCATTTCGATGCCGCCAGAATATACCGAGTCGATATTTGATTGGATTGCCCGCAATATTCGAGAGGTTTATGGCTCACTGGCTGAGGAGAGTCCATGAAAGAGCAAGAAAGAAGCCGGCGCTTTTCAATCTTGAGCGCCTTAATTTCGATCTTTCCAGTTGTAATTATCTTCCAGATGGTCCGGATTCAGTCATCCCCGGATATCGTGGCGCGCATTAAGGAAAAAAGCCTGGAATTAACCAATCCATATCTAACAATCACTCCGGCACGAGGTCAAATATACGATCGCAGAGGCGATTTGCTAGCGGGAAACCGGACAGTGTACGAAGTTGGGGTTGAGCTTCAAGAAGTTGAAAATCCCCAGACTATTGCACAAACTGTCGCCGCTTTGCTCAATGTAGATTATGAAGATGCTTTAGCGAGAGCCAGCCTTGCTCCATCCTCCACGGCTGTCTACTCGAGATTAATCGATAATGTACCTCCAGAGGAGAACGAAAAGCTAGAGATCATCAAGACGCAAATGGAAGACATGTATGCTCGCAGCCCCGATAAGAACGCACCAAGTCTTCGAGGATTGGTTTCTTATCCGCACTTAGGGCGAACATACCCGGAAGAATCGCTTGGCTCGAATATCCTGGGTTTCGTTAATGCTGAAAATGAGGGTTATTTTGGAGTGGAAGAGCGTTTCAACGCACTGCTGGCAGGAAAATCGAAAACGGTCCGAGTTCCCTTAGATCCGAGCCTGGCTCAGGATCTCCCTCAAATCCCTGATGGAGCCAGTCTGGTCCTTTCGATCGACCGAGAAATACAGCGCGAAATGGAAGTCATCATCGACCAAGCTGTGGCAGAAGTCTGGATCAGATTCAGGCACCATGGTCGTTTTGGATCCCAGGACCGGTGAGGTTTTAGCATTAGCGACGACACCTCGAATGGATTTAAATCAATTCTGGAAATATGCCCAGGTTTTCCCAAAGGATACACCATTCAATCGAGCAGTATCTCAGGCGTATGAACCAGGATCTGTTTTCAAGGTACTTACGATGGCATCAGCACTTGATTTCGGTGCGGTGGCTCCAGATACTGTTTTTGTAGACACAGGCGTTTTTGAAGTTGGCGGCGCTCTAATCTACAACTGGAATGGCGGTGCATGGGGACCCCAGGATATGCAAGGATGTATGCAGCATTCATTGAATGTGTGCCTGGCATGGGTAGCCACGCAGTTGGGTCCAGAAAACTTTTACAGTAATCTGAATGCATTTGGGATCGGACACGTTACCGGGATTGATCTGGCGGGCGAAGCTTCTGGACGGTTAAAAGAGCCTGGAGATAATGATTGGTATGCCGCAGATCTTGGAACAAATGCCTTTGGGCAGGGTGTATCAGCCACACCTATTCAAATGGCAGTAGCAATCTCGGCTGTTGCCAATCATGGGGTGATGATGGCGCCTCAAATTGTAGAATCGGTGGTCAGTGATGGGTACCAACATCAGATTGATCAGCGAATCCTGGGGATGCCAATCAAGGCTGAGACAGCCGATGCGCTTTCTAACCTTTTGGCAAACTCTTTAGAGAATGAATCATCGGACGCACTGGTAACAGGATATCGCATCGCTGGTAAAACCGGTACCGCTGAAATCCCAACCCCGTACGGATATACATCGAACCAGACGAATGCTTCGTTTGTAGGTTGGGGGCCAGCCGATGACCCTCGTTTTCTCGTGTATGTTTGGCTTGAAAAACCATCCACCTCACCTTGGGGATCTGTCGTTGCTTCCCCGGTTTTCAGACAAGCGGCTGAGCGGCTGGTCGTGCTGTTGAACATTCCACCCGATGCGATCCGGAGGAAATTGACGAAGGATTAGATCAGTGAAGAGAAACAATGCTGACAGAACGTGACATTATTGATGCTCTGATTGGACAGCGCCCGGATTGGGCTGGTGAAAAAATCACTGGCGGAGTCGTAAATTCGCGACAGACATATCCTGGCGCGTTGTTTGTCGCGATTCCTGGCGAGCATCATGACGGTCATGATTTCGTTGGGGAAGCATTCGATAAAGGGGCATGTCTGGCTTTGGTTCAGCGAGATTTATCTT
The DNA here is from genome assembly GCA_963827155.1 of uncultured Chloroflexia bacterium. Taxonomy (GTDB): domain Bacteria; phylum Chloroflexota; class Anaerolineae; order Anaerolineales; family UBA4823; genus UTCFX2. Next base: position 197,047 of record CAWGZV010000001.1, read on the forward strand.
CACAATTTCACCAGATAGACTTACACACTATAAATTCACGGCAGCTCGTTGATCCGGCTAATTATCCGCATTGTCTCTATGTTCAAGATAGCCTTTCTAGTCTGCAAAAAATTTCCGCATTCTGGCGGCGGAATCTTTCAGTAAAAGTGATCGGTGTGACAGGCAGTGTTGGAAAAACTACAACTAAAGAGCTGGTTGCTCAAGTGCTTGCCCAACGGTACCCAACTTTAAAAAATCAAGGGAATCTTAACAACGAGATAGGCTTACCCTTGACTCTGCTCTCTTTAGACGAAAGTTATTCTCGTGCAGTGCTTGAGATGGGTTTCTACATTCCTGGTGAAATTGCATTTCTATGCGAACTCGCGCAGCCAGAGATTGGAGTAATAACTAACATCGGGACTGTACATGCAGAGCGGGCAGGAAGCCAAGAGGTTATCGCACTGGGAAAATCGGAGCTGGTTCGATCACTGCCTCCCGCTCCCAAAGGTGTGGCAATCTTGAATTATGACGATCCCCTGGTAAGAAACATGCAGTCCGTCACCCAGGCCAGGGTTTTCTTTTATGGTCTGGATCCGAAAGCCGATTTATGGGCGGATCGCGTTGAGGGATTAGGGCTTGATGGTATCCGCTTCCGTTTGCATTACCACAACGAAGTGATTCATATGCGTGTACCCCTCATAGGTCAGCATTCGGTTCATACTGTATTACGGGCGGCTGCAGTTGGTTTAGTGGATGGTTTAACGTGGGAAGAGATCGTGCTCGGTCTGCGCACTGGACAGAACCAGCTCCGCATGATGACTGTACGCACAAAAACAGGCGCATTAGTGCTCGATGATACTTACAATGCCTCTCCCGAATCCACGCTTGCGGCATTGAATTTATTGGACGAGCTGCAGGGAAATAAAGTCGCGGTCCTTGGGGACATGCTGGAGCTCGGGCGTTACGAGCATGTTGGGCATGAGATGGTAGGGGTGAGGGCTGCACAGGTCGTCAATTTATTGATTACTGTGGGAGAAAAGGCTCGCATCATTGCTGAAGCAGCTCGAGAAAGTGGATTTCCGGATAAATCAATCGTAGAGCTTAATGATGTTTCTAATTTGACTGATTATCTCGAGAAGAACCTGCGATCTGGCGATGTCGTGCTGATCAAAGGATCGCATGGGATGCGCATGGACCGCGTAGTGACCGCATTGGAGGCGGAAGCTTGAACCAGTCATCGATGGCAGTTGCGCTGGCTGGTCTGAGCTTTATGATGACGGTGATCTGGGGACCGCCGCTGCTCCGTGTGCTCCGATATCTCAAGGTCGGGAAAGCCATTCGAGCAGACGGCCCGGAACGCCATTTTACAAAGTTGGGTACACCAACCATGGGTGGGGTCTTAATCGTAATTCCGGTAGTGATGATCACTGCGCTGATGAACACGAGCACCATATTTGGTTTAGCATTGCTAGGACGATCCGTCATCCTTCCTATGGGGACGATGATCATTTTCGCGCTGCTCGGAGCTGTGGATGATTGGGCTGGTCTGCGAGGCGAGAGGCAAGCGAAAGGGCTTAGCGCAAGAACTAAATTCCTCTTTCAGTCAATTTTTGCGATTGGGATTGCGATTGCCTTAAAATTCTTGCTCCAGGCTCCAGATATCTTTCTACCTGGAGTCCCAGTCCCATTCGATTTAGGGATTTGGTATATCCCGGTAGCGGCTTTCGTGATTGTGACCTATTCAAATGCTGTGAATTTGACAGATGGGCTGGATGGCCTGGCAGGATTGATCGCAGCCACGGCTTTTGCAACCTATGGTGGAATAGCGTTGATCCAGGGACAGGTTTTTCTGGCGCGCTTTTGTTTTACTGTGGTCGGAGCAATCTTCGGTTTTTTATGGTTCAACGTCCACCCGGCGCTGCTCTTCATGGGAGATACCGGGGCATTATCACTCGGAGCCACTCTCGCGGTAGTCGCATTGATGTCGGGTCAATGGATCTTGCTGCCGATCATTGCGATCATCCCATCAAGTGTGGTGTTGAGTGTTGTGCTTCAAGTAGGTTATTTCAAATGGACTGGTGGGAAGCGTTTATTTAAAATGGCACCTATCCACCACCATTTTGAGCTTTCTGGCTGGAGCGAAACCCAGGTCGTCCAGCGCTTTTGGTTGATCAGTCTGCTTTTTGCGATGATTGGTGTGGCGTTGGCGGTGGTTTAGATGAAAGTAAACAAGGATTGGAGTCAGGAGACCGTAGTTGTGATTGGCGCCGCTCGCCAGGGAGTAGCGTTAGCGCGCTTTTTGCTCGATCAAGGGGCAATTGTCCGATTGACAGATATGCGCTCGTACTCCGAGTTGGTGGAAGCGCGTGAGGTTTTGGCGCAATACTCCAATAATTCACGACTTCAATGGTTCTGTGGTAGCCATCCAATGGAATTATTAGACCAGGCAACGCTGGTATGTCCTTCTGGTGGAGTGTCGCTTAAGATCCCACTTCTACTAGAAGCCAAAAGACGAGCGATCTTGCTTTCAAACGATTCCCAAATTTTTCTCGATTCGGCGCCTTGTAAAGTGATTGGAATCACAGGTTCGGCAGGAAAAACTACCACAACGACCCTGGTTGGAAGAATAGCCCAAAAAGCGATCGAGCTTCCAGGTTTTCACAAATATCATACTGTTTGGGTTGGTGGCAATATTGGCTCGCCGCTTATAAGCATGCTTTCTGGGATGGGATCGAAAGACCTGGTGGTGATGGAGCTCTCCAGCTTCCAACTAGAAATAATGAAGTCTTCCCCCCAGATTTCTGCGATCTTGAATGTGACTCCAAATCACCTTGACCGGCACGAATCCATGGAATTATACACTCGCGCAAAATCAGTAATCCTGGATTATCAATCCGATTTTGATACTGCGGTGTTAGGCAGGGATGATCCTATTGCATGGTCCTTAGCGAAGCGAGTGCGTGGATCGTTAATGTCATTCGGTATGGCAGAATCAAATCTCGGAGGGCAAGGCTCTTTCTTGGATCGGAACAATATCATTCTTCGAAAAACGGGAGCTAATGGGAACCTTTACGACCACGAAGTGATGGCTCGAGAAGCGATCGATCTGCGTGGGGACCACAACCTGCTGAACGTGATGGCAGCATGCACAATTGCTGACGCTGCTGATATTCCTCTCGAGGCGATGCAGGCAGGAGTGCGAGGATTTAAAGGCGTCCCTCATCGGTTGGAATTCATCAGAAGTTGGGGAGGAGCTGATTGGTATAACGACTCGATTGCAACAGCCCCAGAAAGATCAATTGCAGCAATTCGATCTTTTCATGAACCCCTTGTCCTGCTGGCTGGGGGGCGTGATAAGAATTTGCCCTGGGATGAATTTGCAAATTTGGCCCAACAAAGGGTCGACCATTTGATCCTTTTTGGGGAAGCCGTAGAGATCATCGATCGTTCGCTAAAGCTTACTCCTGGCACCAAACTCCAGGTAACGCGCTGCAAAAGCCTGCGTGAAGCGGTTTTTTGTGCAGCGGAGGTGGTTCGCCCTGGAGATGTTGTTTTGCTTTCTCCAGGTGGAACGAGTTTTGACGAATTTATTGATTTTGAGGAGCGTGGTAAATGTTTCGCTCAGTGGGTGAAAGAACTTCCATGAATTCAAATCCGCGGATCCGCAATAAGCGTGTTTATTCTTCGGTTGTTGGACGGGTCGGGTCCCAAACACCAAGAGTGGAAACCGCCTCGCGTTCGCAGGATCGATCAACGTCCAAATCGAAGTCGGTGCGCTTTCATTTCGATTTGCCATTGCTGCTTGTGATCTTCACTTTATTAATATTTGGTCTCCTAATGGTTTACAGCGCTAGCTACGATTATTCATTTTATTTTTATGAAAATCCAAACACCATCCTTTACCGTCAATTCGCCTGGTTGGGGGTTGGACTTACCATCATGATTGTTTTGGCTTTCTCTGATTATCACCAAATCCGTCGAGTTGTTGTGTATTTGATGGCAGCGACAGTCTTATTATTAATTGGTGTACTTTTTGTAAATGAGATCTATAACGGCGCATCTCGGACGCTTTACCGCGGATCGATCCAACCTTCTGAGCTTGCGAAATTGGTGACGGTGTTATATCTATCGGTCTGGTTGAACGCTCGCCGAGATCAGCTAAGCGATATCAATTTTGGCTTGATCCCATTAGCTGCAATCCTGGGTTTACTTGGGGGATTGATCTTTATACAACCTGATTTGAGCGCGGTAGTCATGATCCTGGCATTAGGTGGTTTTCTTTTCTTTCTGGCTGGTGGTGAATGGCGGCAGATCTTGTTGTTACTGGCAGTGGCTGTGGCGATAGGCGCACTCGTCATCCAAGTCCATCCCACTGGTAGAGAGCGGATTGGGGACTACATGGCTGGGCTCAAAGACCCGACCGAGGGTTCTTACCATGTCCAGCGGGCGATGGAAGCTTTCGTGAACGGAGGCTGGTTTGGGGTGGGGATCGGACGTGCTTCCACCAAGGTGACCGGACTTCCGGTCCCACCAACCGACTCTATTTTTGCTGTGGTTGGAGAGGAAACTGGGGTAGTTGGTTCGGTTGCATTGGTGTCTCTTTATGGATTGTTCCTTTGGAGAGGATATACCATTGCTAAACGGGCTCCGGATGAATTAGGAGCGTTCCTGGTTGCCGGGTTAAGCACTTGGATCTGCCTCGAAGCATTTATTAATATGTCTGTCTTAGTCGGTTTACTGCCTTTTGCTGGAAATGCGCTGCCTTTCATAAGCTCGGGAGGTTCAAACCTGATTGTTTCTCTGGCAGCAGTTGGTATTATCTTGAATGTATCAAGAGTATCTGTAAAGAAGAAAGAAGAGAAAGGGAGGCTTTTCGATGCGGTTATTGATTTGCGCAGGAGGGACAGGCGGCGGAGTATATCCGGCGCTCGCCGTTCTGCAGGCGTTAAAAAATAACCCAGAAGCCGCATCTCAACTCTCACTGCTTTGGATAGGTAGCGAAGGCGGTATGGAGAAGGATTTGGTGGAGAGAGCGGAAATACCATTCGAGGCGATTCCAGCCGCAGGATTACACGGTGTGGGCGTAAAAGCGCTCCCTGGGAATATCTTGAGGTTGGCCAGGGGCTTCAAGCGCGCCAGGAGGCTGTTATCCGATTTTGATCCTCAGGTGCTGTTCTTTACCGGAGGTTATGTGGCGGTCCCCGTCGCGTTGGCTGGAAGGAGCACCCCTAGCCTTTTATTCGTTCCCGATATAGAGCCTGGCATGGCGTTGAAGGTACTTGCTGGGTTTGCCAGTTGGATTGCTTTAACGGTTGCGGAATCACAGCACTTCTTTTCAAACAAATCCAGGTTTAAAGTAGTAGGGTACCCCACTCGACCCGACTTGGAAAAATGGACGAAACAGACTGCACTGGATCATTTTGGTTTCACCCCGGATTTACCAATCTTATTGGTAACTGGTGGGAGCAGTGGGGCGCGTTCGATAAACCGGGCGTTGATGCGGGCTTTACCCGAATTGATCGAGGAAATGCAGATAATTCACATTACAGGAAATCTGGATTGGGATGAAATTGTACAAACCCAAAAAGACCTTGAAGTTAGTTACCCGCAAATGCAATCTTATTCCGCCAGATATCGGGCATTTCCTTACATCCATGATGAGATGGGAGCAGCTTTTACAGCGGCTGATCTGGTCATTACAAGAGCAGGCGCCTCAACGCTTGGGGAGCTGCCTTTGTTTGGTCTGCCAGCGATCCTGGTGCCTTATCCCTATGCCTGGCACTATCAGCAAGTAAACGCCGAATTCTTAACCAGGCACGGCGCAGCCGAGATAATGCTCGATCGAGAACTTCCAGGAGAACTTTCTGGGATCGTGCGCACATTGATTCGCGACAAGGTTAAGCTTGCGAGCATGCGCAAGGGGATGAGTGCGCTTAGTCAACCCGATGCAGCCAGTGAAATGGCGAAGATGCTTATTAAGATTGCTGCGGAAGAAAGTCCTAAAAGGAAGAAACCATGATCGCGATGGTGACCGTATTCTCGATGTTCCTGTTTCTGTTTGGCTTAATCGGGCTGTCTCGTGGTTGGGCCAAAGAGTTGTTGGTCGTTTTCAGTGTTGTGCTCGCCCTTGCGGCGATCTCCTTGATGGAAGATTTACTCGGATTGTCTAACTTGATTTTTCGAGATAATGCCACCATGCAGTATTATGTCCGGTCAGGTTTGGTCTTATTGATGGTTTTCTTTGGCTATCAATCCCCTTCGCTTCCTCGTCTTCAGAAGGCTACTGAGAAGCGCGGGAAGATCCAGGACAGTATCCTGGGTTTTGTATTTGGGATATTGAGCGGTTATTTTGTTGTTGGGACATTATGGTCCTTTGCGAGCCAGGCTCAATATCCTGGATTGTCTAAATATATCGGACCTGTGCCTCAAGAGCTGGTCGATGTTACTCAAAGGGTGCTTAATATTCTCCCTCCAGTGTGGCTTGATCAACCCACGACCGTGTTTATATTTGTGGTAATCGCGTTCATATTTGCGATCGTGTATTTCTTGTAAAGCGTGCTAATGAGTGAGCATGTGCATTTCATTGGGATTGGTGGAAGTGGACTTTCGGCGATTGCGACTGTGCTGCTCGAGCGAGGCGAACTCGTCAGCGGTTCGGACCGCCAGAATTCTGATTTCTTGCAGCGCTTGGAGAGTGCTGGAGTGATGATATATATCGGTCACCGACCGGAGAATATCCGTGGGGCGAATTTGGTGATCCGATCCTCAGCAGTCTCAGAGGATAACGTTGAAGTAGCGGCTGCACGCGCTGCAGGGATTCCTGTCCTTCGCCGCGAGGATTTCCTATCGCATCTGACTGCTGGGAAAAAGGTGATTGCTGTTTCAGGTACGCACGGTAAAACAACTACTACAGCTCTCCTGGCATGGATTTTGAGCGATATCGACCAGGATCCCTCTTATGTGATTGGAGGATTATCGATCAATTTGGGAGTGAATGCTCATGCTGGGCGAGGCGATTATTTTGTAATTGAAGCAGATGAATATGATCGGATGTTTCTTGGATTAAAACCCTTGATTTCGATTGTCACCAACGTTGAACACGACCATCCTGATTGTTACCCGACCGAAGAAGATCTCTTCCACGCATTTCAAGATTTTGTAAATCGGTTGGATCCGAATGGCATCCTCATTGCGAACTTTGATGACCCAGGTGCTGCCCGGCTTATAGACTTTGCTCGTTCGGTTGGGCGCCATGCTTATTCATTCAGCGTTAAGTCCCCTGCTTCGGATTATTTTGCTGCCCGAATTCAACCGAATTCCTTAGGAGGGCATTCTTTCGATTTCTGTATCCGCGAAGAGGTGGTTTTTCCGAACATCTCGCTTCAAGTGCCGGGTGTCCACAATGTCGGAAACACCATAGCTGGACTTGCGGCTGTCCATCAGCTCAGGCTGCCAATTTCCGGCGCAATTTCAGCATGTGAAAATTTTAAAGGGACAAGTCGGCGATTCGATATACGCGGCGAAACACACCAGGTGATTGTGATTGACGATTATGCCCATCATCCAAGTGAAATTCGCGCCACGCTTGCAGCGGCGCGGGTTCGCTATCCTGGAAGACGAATCTGGGCAGTCTGGCAGCCTCACACCTACAGCCGGACACGTACCTTGTTGAACGATTTTTGCCAGGCTTTCGAAGACGCAGATATGGTGGTGTTGACAGAGATTTTCGCAGCTCGCGAACTTCCTCCCTTAGATGGTTTCTCTGGTAAAGATATTGCGGATGGGGTTATCAAAGCCCGGTTAGACCGCGAGAACTCCGTCGTTTATAAATCGAGCCTTCGCGAAGTGTACATATTTCTCAAAGCCGAATTAAAACCGTTAGATGTAGTCCTGATCCTATCCGCTGGTGATGCGGATCAGATCAGCCGATGGTTGATGGATGACACACAGAACCCTGGAGCAGCCGATGATCGCCAATGATCAGCTGAATAACCTGATAGGCGTCTTTGGAGATCGTCTTCGCACATCAGTCCCTATGGACCGCTTTACTTCCTCCCGGATTGGTGGGCAGGCAGAGTTCCTGCTTGAAGTCCGGGATTCGGAAGAATTAAAACAAGCAGTGACGGTTTGCTGGCAAGCACGGCTGCCCTTGCATATTATTGGAGGGGGCTCGAATGTTCTGGTGAGTGATAAAGGCATCGCTGGAATCGTCATCATCAACCGCACCCATCTTGTGCGTTTTGATGATATTCATGAGTCGGTGAAAGTCTGGGCGGAATCTGGCGTAAATTTGGGTTTACTGGCACGCCAATGCGCCAGCAGAGGGCTTACGGGGCTTGAATGGGCAGCCGGTATTCCAGGGACATTAGGGGGGGCTGTGGTTGGGAATGCTGGCGCACACGGTGAAGAAATGAAAGGTTCGGTGATTTTGGCAGAAATCTTGCACCGAATCGATTTGGGGCAGGAGGTTGATATCCGAAAAGAAGATTGGCCAGTCGAAAGACTGGAATATGGTTACAGAAGCAGCATCCTTAAGAAGGAGCCGGGTCAAAGTGTGGTTCTCGGAGCATTGCTCGGAGCTAAGCATGGCAGCCCCGAAATCATTCAAAAGTCATTGGATGAGCTCGTCGAGTATCGGCATCGGACTCAGCCTCCTGGAGCGAGCATGGGTTCTATGTTTAAGAATCCTCAAGGCGATCACGCTGGCAGATTGATTGACGCAGCAGGTTGCAAGGGTTATCGGATTGGAGAGGCGCAAATCAGCCCTCTTCATGCAAACTTCTTTATTAACCTTGGTCGGGCAACTGCCAGGGATATATTCGAATTGATCCAGTTTGCCCGAAGCAGGGTCGCAGATAAATTCGGAATCTGGTTGGAGCTGGAAATTGAGTTGATCGGTGAATGGTGACAGGATGGCAACCAGGCAAAAACTGCGTGTAGGAGTGATATTTGGCGGACGATCAGGGGAGCATGAAGTTTCCTTGATGTCAGCGCGCTCCGTAATCGACGAGATGGATCCTTCCAAATATGAGATCGTGCAGATTGGAATCACGCATGAAGGCGCCTGGCTGGTAGGTGATGATGCACTTTCTGCGATGAGTAAAGGGGTTTCGGCCCACCTAAAACCAGCTGCCATCCTCCCGGATCCTTTACACAGCGGTTTATACCTCTTGGCCCAAGAGCCCGTATCAGAGCAGATCAAGCTATTTTCGAAGCTGGATGTGGTCTTCCCGGTGCTGCATGGGACCTTTGGCGAGGATGGGACCTTGCAAGGTTTGTTGGAGCTGGCAAATCTCGCTTATGTCGGCGCTGGTGTTCTTGCATCCTCTCTGGCGATGGATAAATCGGTGTGTAAAGAAGTCCTGCAATCTCACGGCATACCGGTTGTAGAGTGGCTGGTGATGACTCGCAGGGAGATTGAGGCGGATATCAACCAGGCCATCGAGCGCGCCCAAACAATGGCGGATTTTCCGCTCTTCGTCAAGCCAGCGAACCTGGGTTCGTCGGTAGGGGTCTCAAAATGCAGCTCGCGTTCGGACCTTCATGAGGGCTTGATTGAAGCGGCGCGTTTTGATCGGAGGATTTTGATTGAGCGCGGCGTTAAGAATGCTCGGGAAATTGAAATCAGCGTATTAGGGAATGAGGAACCGCGAGCATCTGTCCCCGGGGAAATCCTCCCAAGCCGTGATTTCTATTCCTATGAAGCCAAATATATCGATGAACGGTCGGAATTAATTATCCCTGCCCCGTTATCACCTGAATTGGCTGAGAGGGTGAAGGAAATGGCATTGGAGGCGTATCGCGCCATCGACTGCGCTGGTATGGCGCGGGTGGATTTCTTGCTTGAAGGGGAAGTGCCGGGAGGAGAACCTAAACAACTCTATTTGAGCGAGCTGAATACGATCCCCGGTTTCACAAAAATTAGCATGTATCCCAAACTCTGGCAAGCCAGTGGGTTGAGTTATCCAGATCTAATAGATCGGTTGATTGAGTTGGCGATGAGACGAAAACAAGATCGTGACCGAACTGAGCACCGATTCATGAGGGGGTCCTGACATGAAGCTGCTGACGACTCCCAATCGCCGGGCTGAAGAGTTACGTCAACGCAGACAAAATAAGACCAATGTCACGCGGCAATCTGCCAAACCGCGCCGTGGCAAGGTATCCAGCCCATCGATACCGCCTGTGATGGCTCGCACTCCTTATACCGGCGCCTCAGCACCGATTTCAAGAAAGGCGAGAAACAGCCGGAGACTCTACAATGTTAGTCTCGATCGCAACCTCGGTTCGGAAATCCGGTTGCCTGCCTTGCCTCAGCTCGGTTTGAGTTGGAGGCTGGTTTCTTTCGGATTGACAGCGTTTCTTGTTTTTGGATTGTATGCCATCTGGCAGGCTTCAGCTTTTCGGGTGGATGCCCCAGAGATCGAGGGGCTTCAGCGTTTGAGCATCAATCAAATCAATTCTGAGCTGGATTTGATCGGTCGACCCATCTTTAGCTTGGACCCGATCACCCTGAGGTCGAATTTGCTGGAGGCGTTCCCCGAGTTCTCCGCAGCCCAGGTTGAGATCGCTCTGCCAGATACTGTATTCATCACAGTGACCGAGAGAATCCCGGTGCTGACCTGGGTTCAAGATGGGAAAAGTTACCTGGTGGATAAAAATGGGATAACGTTCCCACTTCGAGGGACAGGTTCCACTGAGGCATTTCCAACTATCGAAGCATCGGGTGATCCGCCGGGAATAGCGACTGCCGACGAAAATCAGCCAAGCTTGCGAGATGAAACGATCGGGAAAATAACCGGCATGATGATCCCACAACTTTCACCGCAGGATCAAGTGAAGCCGCTGCTTTCTCCCGAATTCGTGGAGGCAGTGCTTCTAATTTCAGGTCAATCACCAGAAGGTTCGAAAATGCTGTACGACCCTATCCATGGATTGGGATGGGCAGACCGGCGAGGCTGGCCAGTATATCTTGGCAGTGTTGAAGATATTGCTGTCAAGCTGGAGATTTATCGGGCAATCCTTGAACAGCTTAAGGCAGAAGAAAGCCGCCCGACAATGATAAGCGTTGAGCATGTTCATGCTCCATTTTTTCGAATGGAGTAGCCGGCGCTGCAGGTAGGAGAAAAGGATGAAATCTGGATCGAGGGTAGATCGATGGACGATCAAATCCTGATTGGCATAGACATCGGCACGACAAAAATATGTACGCTTGTCGCCCGCGAAGAACATCCAGGTCAACTGCGCATTTTGGGAGCTGGCATCGAACCTTCGCAGGGACTTCGCAAAGGTGTTGTCGTAGATATTGAAGCGGCAGCCCAGGCGGTTGCCCGGTCAGTTGATAAAGCCGAGCGAACCTCTGGTGTCGAAGTGCTCTCTGCCATCGTCAGTCTGGCAGGGTCTAATGTCTCGTCTACAAACAGTAAGGGTGTGGTTGGCGTGGCGGGCAGAGTGATTGATCCCGATGATGTGGCTCGGGCTATGGATGCTGCGCGGGCAGTTGCAATCCCGCACAACCGCGAAATTGTGCATGTGATTCAGCGTGGTTTTAATGTCGACGGGCAGGAAGGTATCCGGATGCCCATAGGCATGCACGGGTACCGCCTTGAAGTCGAAACTCATATCATCACTGCAGCTGCGGCCAGCGTTGAAAACTTGCGCCAATGTGTTGCAGCAGCGGGGGTAGATGTCTCCCAATTTGTGTTAAATCCGCTCGCCTCGGCAGAGGTAGTTATGAGTGAAGCCGAACGCCAGATGGGGGCTGTTGTTTGTGATGTTGGCGGCGGTACTACCGATATGGCGATCTATGTGGATGGGGATGTGTGGCACACTGCCGTCCTGGCAGTTGGTGGCAACCACATTACCTCCGATATCGCCCAGGTGCTCCACCTGCCAAACACCCAGGCGGAGGAGATCAAGCTGCAGCACGGGCACGCGAATCCGGAAGAGATCGATCCGCAGCAGTATTTCAACCTGCGTCCTTTCGGAGACCAGGAGATTGTTCAATCCAGTCATTTGGAACTTGTCCAAATTATCCACGCCAGGGTTGAAGAAATGTTTGGAATGGTGGTTCAAGAGATTAAGCGATCTGGCTACGACGGTCTGCTCCCTGCCGGAATGATCTTAACCGGTGGGACAAGCTCCCTTCCCGGTATCCGCTCGATTGCCAGCCATGTGTTGGGTGTGCCTGTTAGGATCGCAAAACCAGAAAACCTGGTTGGGATGGTCGACAAGTTAGAGACCCCGGCATTTTCCACCAGCGTCGGATTGCTGCGCTGGGGAATGCTGATGAATGAATATGTACCAGATGGCGTTGCCCACCATCATCGTTCCAGTCGACTTGGGACGGATGTTGCAATGGTAAATTGGGAGAAATTAAAAGGTTGGATGCGACGGCTCTTACCTTGACCGCATCTTGGAGGAAAAAGCTAATATGATAATTTTCTTGGAAAAATCTGCTGGAAATTTTATTGAACGGATGAGATAGGAATATCGATGCTTCAACGATGATTTCATACTGTGTGAGGAGGAAACAATGACGAACATTACTAATGCACCAAATCAAATGGAATCTTTTGCCCGAATCAAGGTTGTGGGAGTTGGCGGCGGCGGCTGCAATGCGGTTGATCGGATGATCGATGAAGGATTGCAGGGTGTTGAATTTGTGGCTGTCAATACCGATGCTCAAGCCTTGGCACTTTCTAAGGCAACGACCCGTGTGAGAATTGGCGAAAAACTCACGCGAGGTTTAGGCTCTGGCGGTGATCCGGATGTTGGGCAGAAGGCGACCGAAGAATCGGCGGAAGAACTTTACGGGGTCTTGAAAGGGTCGGATATGGTCTTTATCACTGCGGGTATGGGTGGTGGGACTGGTACTGGCGGCGCGCCGATTGTAGCTCAAATCGCAAAAGAGGTGGGTTCGTTGACCATTGGTGTGGTTACCCGCCCGTTCACCTTCGAGGGGATGCGTCGCATTCAATCGGCTGAATCGGGCATAGGACGGCTGAAGGAACAGGCGGATACTTTAATCGTGATCCCCAATGATAGGCTTCTTCAGATTGTCGATAAACGCGCCAATTTACAACAAGCGTTTCGCCTTGCGGATGACGTCCTTCGCCAGGGTGTTCAAGGCATATCAGAGCTGATCACTATTCCTGGATTGATAAACCTGGATTTTGCAGATGTTCGCACAATCATGTCTGAAGGTGGTGCCGCACTGATGGCTGTTGGAACCGCGAAAGGTGAAGATGCCGCCAGATCTGCAGCCGAGCAGGCAATCTCAAGTCAATTGCTGGATATCACAATCGACGGGGCACGAGGGATTTTATTCAATGTCACAGGTGGTCCAGAGCTGACCTTATTTGATGTTAACCAGGCTGCCGCGATAATCAAAGAGACCGCTCATCCAGACGTCAACCTGATATTTGGAGCGGTGATAGACCCCTCCATGAAGGATCAAGTTCGGATCACGGTGATCGCCACCGGTTTCGAACGCACTGGCATGCCCCGACGGTTGACTGAAATGCCAGTCAACGAAAATCGGCGGATGCATGAGGTTGAACCTGCTGTTGTACAGCAGCAGCCTGCAAACAAACCTGCATCCAAGGAATTTCAGATTCGCTCTTACAATACCGAGGACCTGGATATCCCAACTTTCCTGCGAAATCGGAGTAAGTGACCGGAGATATTGGTGATCAAACTGGGAATTCTGCGAAGAACATCGGTCGCTCATACGGATAAGAGAGATTTTCGTTTAGATTAGGCGCGATCGAGGCTCGCATCATAATCATAATGCGATTGAGATTACCGGAATCCTCCTCCCGGTGATGTTCATCCGTTTACCTGTCGCCCAAAACTTGCCTTCGCATTGGGCGGCAGGCAGCCGATAAGGGGGGTCTGGCGACTATTTGCCAGACCCCCGGTTGCGAAGGTAAGATCCGGCGGCTGGATCTACAATGAGGGAACCACACCGGTCAATCCGACCCTGTCGCACGGTTGTATTGCTCTTTTCAAGCTGGAATTCCAAAATCTATCGCTGGGTCAGGTGAAGCACACCTGGAGTTATGGTGGAGAGGCGCAGCGGGGAATGCCGATGGTTTTTCTAATCAACTATCGGTGCTCATTCCCTTGCCAGGTCCAACCGATTATGCTAGAATGCTCTCCACCTAACCCATATGTTAGGGTAATTGAAAACACCCCCCCAGCAATAGCGGCTACATATGTTCTAATAATGAAGGGGACGAATGCGCTGTCCTTATTGTAAAAACCAAACTTCCCGGGTGATTGACACCTCTCATGATTCGCGTGGAGGTGTTAGGCGCAGGCGTGAATGTGAAAACTGCAGACAACGCTTCAGCACCTATGAACGACCGATCCTTGCTACCCCGCTGTTGATTAAACAGGATGGCTCGCGCGAGGAGTTTGACCGCGAAAAGTTGATCCGCGGGATCAGGATTTCATGCGCTAAAAGGCCCGTTTCTGCGGCTGATATCGAGCGTCTGGTAGGTGAAATTGAATCCACGCTGCAGGCTATGGGTCGGGCTGAAGTCTCATCTCGGGTGGTTGGGGACATGGTCATCAATGGTTTGAAAGAGTTGGACCAGATTGCTTACATTCGATATGCGATTGTGTATTTACGACTGGACGATTTGAAATCAATCCGCAGCGAGATTGATCGATTGCTTGAAAATTAAATGGTGAGACCGGAGTATCCGGTCACTCGGTGATTTATCAATGTGGGTTCGTTGAATGGAGGAGTTCGCGATGAACGAAGAATTCGTTGAAAAAGTGATCAATGACCACGGTTTGTTATCGACACCCCCTTTACCAACAATTCTACCTGAGGTAAATCTTACAGACAATGCCCGCCAGGTATTGATTCGCAGGTATGTTCGTAGGGGAAGAAATGGCGAGCCGGTTGAAACCGTGGAAGAGATGTTCTGGAGGGTGGCTTATCATGTTGCGGCCTGTGAACGGGTGTGGGGTGTGGACATTCTCGATCGAGCCGCTCAATTCTATGAATTGCTTACCTCGAAACGATTCTTTCCAAACTCACCTACTTTCACCGGGGCAGGTACACCTCTTGGTCAACTGGCAGCTTGTTTTGTGCTCCCAATTAGCGACGATATGGGCCGGGATCAAGCTGGTATTTTCCAGACCTTAAGAGATGCGGCGCTCATCCAGCAAACCGGCGGTGGAAACGGGTTTTCCTTCTCGCGGCTAAGACCAAAGGGTACGTTGGTCAAAACATCCGCAGGACAGGCAACTGGCCCGGTGGGTTTCTTAAGGGTATATGACAAGGCTTTTGGCGAAATCGCACAGGGTGGAACCCGCCGTGGCGCCAATATGGCTGTGCTTAGAGTCGATCATCCAGATGTCGAGGAATTTATTACCTGCAAGACCGATGAGAACGCAATTACAAATTTCAATATCTCTGTCGGCATCACGGATGCCTTCATGCGCGCGGTAAAAGATGATAAAGAGTGGGACCTCCGGTTCCCTGATGTTCGAAGTGAAGCATATAAGCGATTTACGGGTACTCTTGAGCAAGCAGAAGCTGCTGGAGTACCGATCCAAGTATTTAAAACAGTCCGCGCCCGCGAGCTATTCGATAAAATCGTCCGTCAGGCACATCATAACGGAGAGCCCGGAATGCTGTTTCTGGACGCTGCCAACAGTTCCAATCCTGTTCCGAATATGTATCAGCTCGAGGCCACCAATCCCTGTGGAGAACAATATCTTGGACCATACGAGAATTGCTGTTTGGGCTCTGTGAACTTAGCGGAGCACAAGGGGGCTGCAGGTGAAGTGGATTGGGAATTCCTGCGCCGGAGCGTCGAGTTATCTACAATTTTCTTGGATGATATTGTTGAAGCAAATGCTTATGTCCCAGCAGTTCCCCAGCTTTCAGAAGCAGCTCACCGGGCGCGACGGATCGGATTGGGCATCATGGGGCTTGCAGATCTTATGTACCATGTTGGTGTTCGGTATGGTTCGGTTGAGGGGCAGGAATTCGCTGCCCAAGTGATGGAATTTATCCGATTCCATGCGATGAAAACATCGATCATGCTGGCTCGGACCCGCGGCGCTTTCCCGGCGATTGATGGCAGTATTTATGATCCACAAAGACTCACCTGGAACCCGCCTCAGCCGCTCCTACCCTATGAGAGGGAATGGAACCGTCCAGCATTAGATTGGGATTCGATTGTTGAAGATATCCGCCAAACAGGAATCCGGAACGCTGCACAAACAACGATTGCTCCGACTGGCACGATTGCGACGGTAGCTGGATGCGAGGGATATGGATGCGAGCCTGTTTTTGCATTGGCTTATATTCGTCACGTTAATGATAATGGGAAAGACCTTAAGCTAAAATACACAAGCCCGCTGTTTGAAGATGCCCTGTCGCAATCGGGTCTTGAAAATCTACCCGGCAGCAAATCATCGATGAGGTGATGGAACACGGCACATGTCAGGATATCGAAGTACTTCCTGATGAGGTGAGACATGTCTTTGTGGTATCTCAAGACATCAGTGCAGATGAGCATGTTCGCATGCAGGCTGCCCTGCAGGCTTTTGTAGATAACAGCTTGAGTAAGACGATCAATTTCTCGGAATCAGCCTCAGAGGAAGACGTTGCGACTGCATATAATCTGGCATGGGAGCTGAAGTGTAAAGGAATTACTGTTTATGTAACCGGTTCGCGGCAAAAAGTAGTGCTTGAGACAAACGCAACTGCCCGTCAGAAAATTGATACTGGCGAAATCCCTCATTCCTTGGATAAGAAGAATGCCGAGCATTGGGCCGATAAAAAGAAACCCAGACCAGGCCGCCTGCCAGGATACACCATCAGCATCGGCACACCTCTCGGGAAAGCTTTCGTAACGATCAACGAGAATGGTGGTCACCAGCCTTTTGAAGTATTCATTAATACTGCCAAGGCTGGTTCAGATACTGCAGCGGTATCAGAGGCAATCGGTCGGTTGATCTCTTATATCTTGCGTTTAACATCATCAGTTGAGCCCCGAGAGCGGTTGAAAGAAATCTGGCGCCAGCTCAGCGGGATCGGTGGCGGGCGCTCATCTGGTTTTGGCCCGAATCGGGTCCGCTCTCTCCCAGATGGCGTGGCGCATGCGATTGCGGAATATCTTCAAGCCTCTGGTGAACAGATTCCCGAAAATGAAAACGAAGTCCACCATGCAGGCGGAAATGGATTCAACTTGCGTGAGGAAACGGCTCTCAGTATGGCGAAGGAAGAATATTCATCTCCGAAGATCGGCGACTTATGTCCGGAATGCGGGCAGGCTGCAGTTGTTAATGAAGAAGGTTGCCGAAAATGTCATGCGTGCGGATACAGTGAGTGTTAAGAAGACCACAATATTTTAGCCGCAAATATAACAAGTAGAAAATTAAACCCCCCATCTTCGATTGGAATAGATCGGGTGGGGGTTTTTTCCCCTAATCTATGTTAATAATAACATATGTTTATGATATAATAGTGTCGTATTAACCAAGATAAGAGGTGAACTATGAGCATCCGGCATGCAATGTTGGGACTTTTAATTGATCGACCTATGTCTGGGTATGATCTTAAAAAACGAATGGCAAGCTCGACGATCCTGTATTGGTCCGGGAACAACAACCAGATTTACAGCAACCTGGTACAGCTTTATAAGGAAGGGCTTGTTACATATGAAATTTATTATGATGAAATTGCACCTGCCAAGAAACTCTATTCGATCACAGAAGCGGGCAGAAGCGAGCTGATGAATTGGTTGTTATCACCAACTGAGCCACCTGAGAATCAAAACCCATTCCATATCCGGCTTCTTTGGATGCATTTGCTGAAGCCAGCAGAAATCGAAATCCTTCTTAAAAATTATGAAGCGGAAGTTCAGATGCGCCTGATTATGCAAAAAGAGGCCGCTCGCCGAGAGCGAATGGACCACAAAAGTGAGGGGCTTCAGACGCTTTTCCTAGAGAGCATCCATGAAAATATCGTCACTTTTTACGAAAATGAGCTCAGCTGGGTGCGTGATTTACGGGACAATTTCTCAATCAGTACGAAAGGTCAAGGAGGTACTGGACGATGAATTACCAGATTCAAAGCAAGAACCATGTCAGGTACGTGGAAGCAGATCCAATCGATGGATTGATTTCAAGTGAAGCCGATGCGCTGGATTGGGTTGCAGTTTGTGGAGAGAGTGGTACCCAGCGTTTAATGCTGCATGCTGGGAATTTCCCTCGTGAATTCTATGATTTAAAATCCGGTCTGGCTGGGGCAGTTTTGTTGAAATTTTCCAATTACCGCTTGATCGTAGCAGCAGTATTGCCGCATTCTTTAACAAATCAAGGAAAATTTCGAGAGATGGCATTGGAAACCAACCGCGGGCAGCAGTTTAGGATATTTTTTGATCGTGAGAGCGCAGAAGACTGGCTTATTAAAGCTTGAAAGTAACAGCTGGTTCGAGAACTCTGAATGGTGGAAAATTGCTGGCGAAAGTTGACTAGAAGATCTACCTTCTAAAAGTGAGTTGAATGAGTTCGATAAATAGAAAGTGGCTCATCAGAATATCAACTGTGGAGAAGGATAATGAATAGACCCGACATTTATAAATCTACAGCAGGCAAGTCGCTGATACTTCAGGAGTACGATCAGATTTTGAGGCGCTGGCCAATCGAGTATCAACCACTGGTTGTATCCACACATCTTGGTGAGACCCATATTTTGGCATGCGGCGATCCTGGTTCACCACCATTAATTTTGCTGCATGGTTCGAGCTCAAATGCCAGTATGTGGATTGCAGATATATCTGATTTCAGCCAATTTTATCGGGTTTATGCGCCAGATATTCCTGGTGAGCCAGGTAAAAGCGAACCTGTTCGCCCTTCTTTGGACAGCAATGCGTATGCTTTATGGCTGCAGGAGATTTTTTCCGTGCTCGAAATCCAATCTGCAGACCTGGTTGGGATTTCGCTTGGTGGATGGCTTGCAATAAAATTCGCCAGCGAATATCCTAATAAAATCAATCATCTTGTTCTGCTTTGCCCTGCCGGGCTGGCACCTCAAAAATCGTCTTTTATTTTTTGGGCGCTTCTCTTGTTACCTTTTGGACGTCGAGGCAAAGAACAATTGATGTATTTGCTCAACGGCAAGCAGGAACTGGCGCTGGAAGCAGTCCAATATTCTTGCCTGATTGCTGAGAATTTCAACCCGAGATTAGAGATTGTCCCTCTCTTCAGTGATGAAGAACTCCGAAGAATTTTCATGCCCGTTCTGCTCATCGCCGGTGAAAAGGATATTCTGTTGCCTTCAGAATTGACTGCTGACAGGCTGCTTCGCTGCGTACCCCAGGCAGAGGTCGACCTTCGGGTTGAATCAGGGCATATATTGGTTGGTTTTTCAAACCGCATCCTTTCATTCTTAACCACATAAAATGCCCTCGCTGCTCCACACCTTGTCTCTGATCGGCTCTTATGCTATATTGAACCGTCGCCAAAGTGCATCAATTTGTGCCAGTCCATATCCATACACTAGTAGATTTAGATACCTGCCGTTTTAGATATTAAATATTCAAATCAATTGGGATAGGAAGACCATCATGATTAAACGTACAATCGTGGTCGCGGGAAATATCGGAGCTGGGAA
The DNA here is from genome assembly GCA_963827155.1 of uncultured Chloroflexia bacterium. Taxonomy (GTDB): domain Bacteria; phylum Chloroflexota; class Anaerolineae; order Anaerolineales; family UBA4823; genus UTCFX2. The sequence continues at coordinate 216,674 of CAWGZV010000001.1, forward strand.
AACATCGCTTACAGAACGGCTCGGAGCGAGATTAGGCTGGCAAACAGCATTTGAATCGGTAGCGGATAACCCTTACTTGCCAGATTTTTATGCAAATATGCGCTCATGGTCGTTTCACCTTCAGGTTTTTTTCTTAGGGCACCGTTCGGAACAGTATCTGGCAATTGCTGGATCCCCTCAATCCGCGATCCTGGATAGAAGCATCTATGAAGACGCCTATATCTTCGCGCGTGCACTTCATCACTTAGGCAACCTGGATGAGCGCGATTACCTGGCTTATCGCACGCTTTTTAATCTAGTGGTATCTCGTCTTCCTGCTCCAGACCTGCTTATTTTCCTTAAAGCGCCAGTGTCTGTGATCTATGACCGGATTCAGCGCCGCGGACGGTCGATTGAAAGCGGCATCACCCCCGAATACCTGTCGCTGCTGGAAACATTCTATGACGAATGGATGCAGGATTTTGATCTCTGTCCGGTATTAACCATCCGGACAGATGACCTGGATTTTGTGCATAAGAGCGGTCACCTGGATATCGTAGTCGATCGAATTCAAGACACGCTTTCTGGACGCGAGGAAGTCGTTTTCTCCTAGCCGGAAACAGGGGAATTCCTTCGAACATTAGCAGAAGTATCCAATTCGATATTTTAAGTTTTTTTCCTGTAGAAAGAGAGGGGGTATCCTGGTAATCAAGCTGTCATCTTGACAATTAGCTGAGCCAGAAACGGAAGATTACCTAATGTGTGCGGAAATAATAAAACATTTCCTTGCTGCATTTTCGAAAGTAAAGACCGCCGGAAAATTGGTGAGCTCAAATGCCTTCGCACAAAGTTGCAGCCGTTTAATCCAGCTCCTTACATTACTTCTATTCCAGGCAAGGTGACCGCAGTTGGGAGTCGGGATTTCTCCATTTAGAAGAAAATGGAAAGGAGCAGACTTTTGCGTATGATAAGCGGGCTGCTTTTCGTAATCGCAAAGAGGCTTCGTTTTTATCTGCGGTCTTGAATTTAGTTGGGTGGGTCGGATGTGAAATAGATAGATTTGCTGACCCAAACGTCTCCCGACATGTGGTAATTTTGCCAGATGATGATGAAGTCGCTAAATCAAACGCTGATCCGGAGTGTGAGGTTGTTGTATCGGCTGCAGCGGATTAGGTTAAGACCCAAATAATAAGAGCAGCATTGAGTATGAGCCCCAATAAATAATAAAGCCCAAATGTGCGGTTATGAACGAATGCCGCCGCAACAAAATAATTTGGCCACACATCCGGATAACCTTCTGGTTTTTCATTTGGTTTTGGCTTACGGAAATAGGGAAGGATTTGGGCAAATGATCGTAGTGCCAATAGAACTATCAGCAGGATAGGTGTGAAGAAACCGATCAAGATCAGGTATAAAACCAAGAGATATTGGAGGGTCAACATACTTACGATGGCATACCGAGAATTCCTCTCCCCAAGGAGTACCGGCACAGTGTAGATTTTTTTCTCTTTATCCACTGCGCACTTATCGATGTGTTTTCCAAATATCACGCCAGTGACACCCAATGCATAAGGCAGGCTGGCGATCACAACATTCCAATCCCACTGTCCGGTGATAACATAGTAACCTCCTCCGATCATGAGAGGCCCCCATACAATCAGGACTGAAATTTCACCCAAAGCGATGTATTTCAAAGGCCAGGTGTAGAATAAAACGAAGAAGGCACCTAAACCGAGGAAAAGTAATGTCATCCCGCCGCGCAGAATGACCAAAGCCAATCCTGCAGAAACCGCGATCAAGCCCGTGACTGCCGCATAGGTGAGCAGCTGTTTCTTGCTGAGCAAGCCGTGTACGAGCGGCTGTGGTCCGTATTGAGCCCGGTAGTAATTGCCTTGATCCACTCCTCGAGAAAAGTCGGTGTAATCGTTCAGTAAATTATTCGTTGCATGGGACATAATTAGCCCAATCTCGAGCAGAAGAAAGTACCACAGATTAAATTTTCCATCCTGAAAGGCAAGAATACCGGCAATTGCCCCGGAGATAAAGGTCATAATAAGGACCGCAGCCCGTGTGGAGATCAACCACTTCGATATGATATCCAGCTGTTCCCACTCATCTTTGGTAACATGAGGGATTATCCGAAGAGCTTTCCGCCACATGGATAGGTTCATTTTTTCCTCGAATTTAAATGGATTATTGCGAATTGTATCATTCTCTCATTGTTTAGACTGTGTTGGAAGACAAGCCTGTGATTTGGAACTGCGATATGGGTTTCTACGTCCATTGAATTGGTCATGAAAAATACCAAGTCCTTTAAGCCAATAATCGCCATGGCATTAATTGCAGGAATAATCGCAGCATGCAGTGCGATATTATGGTTGGTGGATGGCCTCCCAAACCTAGATAGGCTGCCAGGCAGTTTATTTCAACCCAGTGTGCGGATCTACGATCGGAATGGCAGGCTTCTGTATGAATCGATCAAGGCTGAGGGAGGCCGGCACACTGTCGTGCCTTTGGATGAAATTCCCTTACCGTGCCAGCTAGCTTCGATCGCCACAGAAGACCGCAGTTTTTATACCAATCCGGGAGTGGATACCCGCGGAATGATCCGGGCGATCTGGATCAATTTACGAAGCGGGCAAACAGTGGCTGGAGGAAGCACAATCACCCAACAAGTGGCGAGGAACCTGGTTCTCCACGATGGCGAGCGAAGTATTCGCCGGAAAATGCGCGAGGTGATAATAGCCTGGGAGCTAAACCGGCAGTATTCAAAATCTGAGATTCTGGCGTTATATCTCAATCAAACCTATTACGGTGGAATGGCCTACGGGGTTGAAGCTGCAGCACAGACTTTTTTCGGGAAATCGGTCGAAAGGTTAGACCTGGCGGAATGCGCCCTGATCGCCGGGCTTCCGCAATCACCGGCACGGTACAATCCTTTTACGGATTTCGAAGCGGCAAAAACCCGTCAGGGGGTTGTACTGGAATTGATGAAAACGGCAGGGTTCATTGATTTAGACCAATTAAAAACTGCACAGGATGAACCTCTCATTCTTAGCGAAAGCCCATATCCAATCCAGGCGCCGCATTTTGTGATGATGGTACGGCAGGAGATCGACGCCAGGTTTACTCCAGAGCAAATTCAAGCCCTCGGAGGATTAGTTGTTCGAACCAGCCTGGATTTAAACTGGCAGAAACATGCTGAAAACGCGATAAGAAACCAGCTAACCCGGCTGAGCTCAGAAGATGGTGGGATGGGACATCGCATGAATAATGCTGCGTTGGTCGCCCTCGACCCGACCAGTGGAGATGTGCTTGCAATGGTAGGGAGTCCAGATTATTTCGACGCTGACCATGCCGGAGCAATTAACATGGCAATATCTCCGCGTCAGCCAGGCTCGGCTTTAAAACCCTTTGTATACGCTGCAGCTCTCGATCCGGCGAATAATAAGGTGAGATGGACTGCAGCAACCATGATCCTCGATGTACGTACTGCTTTTCACACCCAGGATCAGAAGGTTTATATCCCCGCAAATTATGATTTGAAGGAACATGGTCCGGTATTAATTAGAGAAGCGCTGGCTTCTTCATTAAACATACCTGCAGTAAAAACTTTAGAGCACGTTGGACTCGAGGATTTATTTAGTTTTACTTCCAGGTTGGGAATCACTACTCTGAAGGATCCAGAAGAGTATGATTTGTCGCTTGCGCTTGGTGGGGGCTCGGTGCGCCTCTTAGAATTATCGGCAGCTTACGGCGCTTTTGCGAACTCGGGGTACCGGGTTTATCCTCGCCTGATTCTGGATGCAGTGGATGCGTCAGGAAATCCTGTTTATGTCTCTCCACCAAGTCCACGTCTGCGGGTGATCGATGAGCGGGTTGCCTGGTTGATCAGCGATATCTTGAGCGATTCAGATGCTCGCAGGATTGGATTCGGCGCTAACAGCATCCTGCGGTTGGATCGACCCGCAGCGGTGAAGACCGGTACTACATCCAATTTTCACGATAACTGGACCGTTGGATACACGCCTGGTCTGGTTGTAGGGGTTTGGTCCGGAAATACAGACTATCAGCCTATGCGAGAAGTGAATGGATTGAGTGGTGCAGCGCCAATCTGGCATGAATTTATGCGCACTGTTTTAACAGGTCAGCCAGAACAGAATTTCAGCAAACCCCCTGGTATGATTGAGATGGAAATTTGTAAGCTTTCAGGTCAACTGTCAACAAAGCTTTGTCCATATCGACGTTCAGAGTGGTTTATTCCAGGGACTGAACCTTCCTCAGCCGATTCAATGTATCGCGAAATTTTGCTGGATTCGACTACCGGGAAATCAGCCGATCATACCACACCGAAAGATCGGCTGATTTGGAAAACTGTGTTGGACTTGCCACCGGAAGCAAGCGACTGGGCGCACCAACAAGGCATGAGCTTATATTCTGATTTCCTCCAAGGCGAAATAAATAAATTCACGAACGAGGTCAACTCAGAGGCAAACGAAATAAAATTTGCAACCATCTCGCCTTTGTACCTGACATTTCCAGTTTCTGGCAGCGAATTCCGGCTAGACCCTGATTTTCCGAGGAATGCGCAGCGAATTCGACTCACTGCTGTGTGTAACATTCCATTTAATTCAATAACGTTTTGGATTGATGGTAAGAATGTGGGCGAAGCCAAGTCCCCCCCATACGAGCTCTGGTGGACCCTTGAGGTCGGTTTTCACACCGCCTGGGCAGTCGGTTCAGATTCTGATGGTCGGTTATTCACCAGCCCAGAGGTAAATTTCCAGGTAAACCCCTAGCCTAAGATCGAGATGACATCCTACCTCCCGAAGGATTATTTTTCGCCTCGACCTGCCTTCAACTGCGCCTGAAGATCCTTAAGATCCGAAAACCGGCTCTCTGATGCGAGGCGAGCCTGTTCCGGCCACGTACCGGGATCGAGGAACTGGAGCCTCTCTTTTTGCAAAAGACTTCTCAATTGTTCAGGATCGGCTTTTGCCAAATCCGCATAGCTCAATATCCCTGCAGAATTCAGCAATTTTTTGACCTTAGGCCCAATACCTTCGATTACGGTGAGGTCATCTGGTTTAATCGGGATCGTAGATTCAATCACCTCGGGGATGATCTCATCCTTGACCTCTGGGGAGGGTAATATGAGTTCGGACTTTATCGATCCGGATGATTCGTCCTCCCCATGGGCTTCTTGATGGCTGTCGATATCAAAATCTGGTCGATATTTCCTGGCATTTTGGATCAGCGCGATCCAGACAATCACGACGATAATGATAAACAGTATGAGAATCAGCCAGCCCATGAAGAACCTCCTCGAATATTTTCCGGTATTTTTCCATTATACCCGCTTGGTTCAGAACCCGATAATTGGACACGTTTCTGATTAAGGCTCGACAACAAATTCGCTGCCCGCTCCGCGACCATAAACCTCCGGGAAATAAAATTCCTGGGCTGATGTAGGAATTACCTTATACTGACCAATCGTGCTTGCTCTCACCAAATAGGTGTAAATATAAGTGCCTGCTGGTAAGTAGGATGCAGATAGAACCACTTTCTCGTCTCGTCGTTGGATGTTGGTGAAATACCACCATCCCCATCCCCGGGTGGAAATATCATCCTTCGAGGACTCGGGGGGCACTTCAACACTCTGCGGGCTGGTGATCAGAGTTTGGTCGACCGCTTCGAGCCCTGCAGGTAGTGGATCATCCACAACCAGATAGTGCAGGGCGTTAGGATTCACAATCGTCACTCTCGCCAGCAATAGCTCGCCGAGAATCGCGCTATCAACTGGATCCTCAAGATTATCCAAACGGTAATACGCTCGAGAAACCGCCACTCCGCGAGCTAGCGGTTCGATTTCTTCCACAGGCAAAGCAGCATTAAGATGAGCGGTGTAATACATTGTTCCTTTCCCGCCATCTCGGGCAAATGCGAGCCGGTTTATTTCATCCGGAAGCAGGTCTGAAATATCCACAACCAGTTGGGTGTTTTGCTGAGGGTTTTCTGGTGTCGCAATTCCTCCTCCCAGGCGAGTACCATTTAAGGCGACTGCGTACCGGTAATCCGCTTCCAATTCGCCGGTTGCAGTGATCCAATTGGTCAGAGCCATCAAACTCCAGGCAGTTTCCTGCGTTCCTTCCCAATGCCCTTTCGTACGACTTGCCATAAGCCAGCGCACGGCATTAGCATTTTGCGGATTTTCTGGGTCGAGCAGACTTAATGTTGAAAGGATTATCGCGGTAGTGCGAGTATCGGTGTTCCAGTTCGATTGATCTGGCGCCTCCTCTTCCCAGTGGGTGCCAGTTGCCGATACGATCGCCGAGCTTGAGAAATCCGAGAAAAGGGTGTCCAGACGTGGATCGTCAGGATTGATGATAGACAAAGTCTGAGTCAGGAAAGCACGGGCGTAAAGGGCGATGCGCTGACGCTGGTCATAGAGCTGGACTGTGCTGCTCACATCCGGGTGATCAGCTCGAGCAAGCACAAATAAGACAAACGCCTGCCTGTTGAGAACTGCAGGATCCATCAGCCCACGGATCGTTAGGACTTGGGTGGAGAGATAGCTAACCGCCTGTTCAATGACGGACTGATCGACAGTAAATCCGCTTTCATTGGCTTCGATCATCCCCAAAATCACGTATGCTGTGGTGAGCGCATCGCTCTTCTCACCGCTCCACCATCCCCAACCGCCATCCGGATTCTGCCATTTGTATAGCCGCTGAAGGCTCATGCTGATACTAGCGGAGAGGTCTGCTTTGATCTCATCATTCTTAACCCCATAAGCTTCAAGGGCTTCGTAAGCAACCACCTGTGGGAGGAATCGTGAAATGCTCTGCTCGATACAATCATACGGAAATTGCTTTAGATATTCCAGCCCAGCGGTCATGCCGGCTGCCAGAGATGTGGACACCTCGATTGTCAGATTTCCGGTGGAGGTTTGAACAGCCTGGGGGAGAAATACGGCTTCGACTTTCGTTCCCGCTACGCCTAATTGACCGGATGTGCCAACTGTTTCAGGCGCTTCGTAATGGTAAACTGGGATTCCTTGCTCGTTCAAGCTTCCTTGTATTGGATTGCTCGCATCACTGTAGCCGCCACCTTCCACGCTGAAAATTAGATCAACACGCTCTGCTTCTGGCATCACCTCCACATCCCAGCTTTGATACGCCTGCTTATGGGCGCCTATCTCTACTGTGCTGCTGGAGGGATCCAGAATGTTAACGCCAGCGGCCTCAAGTGAAATTTCCACGGAGAGCGGCTGGTCCGTATTATTGTGGACAGCCGCGCCAATTTTTGCCTTGTCTCCGGCGATAAAAAAGCGTGGGGTTTGCGGTCGCACCAACAAGGGTTTTGAGCTGACGATATCCACTGTTGTCTGACCCACCCGAGTTTCTTCCGTCACAGCCCTGGCATCCATGCGCCAGGTGGTGAGGTTATCTGGTAAAAGCACTTCCACCCGGGCTTCACCATCCTCATTTGTAACCACGAAGGCATCCCAAAAAGCGGTATCGGGGAAATTTTGTCGAACTTCAACCACCCCCAAATCGCCTGCACCTTTTCCTCCGCCGCTTCCTTGAAAACCGCCGGATGGGATGTTTTCTTCAATATCGGCGTTGTAATCGTCGACATTAAGTGAGAGAGGAATGGATGTCCAAACACCTAATCCGCGCTCGGTGTAGAAGAAGTCCAGGATAGGTTCGGAGTTAGGCGGAAAAAGCGAGAGCGTAGCCAGATCGCTCAACCCAAGCGATACCTCCGAACGCACAGGCTCGCCTGAAGAATCTGTTGAACGGACTGTGAATCCAATTTTTTCACCCGGTCCCACCAGTTTGCTGTCTGGAATCACTTCGAGGTTCAGCTTTTGCTTGCTGGTATCCACCTGGATTTCTTTGATTCCCATTTTAAAATTTGGACGCGGATTATATTCGTCTACGCCTTTCATGATCACCACTGAAATGTAGGCATTTGGTGCAAGCTCGGAGGTGATAGGCAGTGTGTAAATCGTGCTGTTTGATGTGATTTCAATAACTTCCTGAAATCGGACCTGTCCGCGCTCGACAGTTACCAGCGCGTTGCTCACACCTTTGAATGGTGAGGCGATCAGCACATGAGCGGTCTCGCCGGGTGAATAGGTTTTCTTATCGGTAGCCAGATCGAAGCTACGATCATTCGTTTGCTGCCAGGGGATGTAGTCTTTACCAGCTACCCAAAGAAATGTGCTTGCGGCCCCAACATTTCCGCGTGGGTCAAGAGCGACCACTTTTGCCTTAAATATTCCTCCATTGGGAGGGACAAAGCTCGCTCCCGCTTTTCCATCTGCATTTGTAACTATACCGGTCATACTTTCAATGGGTATTTCCTCTACCGAAGTGGTCCATGTCACCCGTCCGGTAGGATCTTGTTCCTGGACGCTATACCAACGGCGTTCGACAATGGTCACATCCAGCTTTTGATCTGAAAGTGGATTTCCGTCCCAATCCAATGCCACAATATCGAATCGCTGCGGCTTCCCTTCCTCACCAATATATGCCTGCGGCTTGATGCCTGGATAGATGCCGCTAAGATGAGCTACAAGATCGGCGCGGCCGCTCACCACACTCTCTGCCAAGTCAGTTACTGAGGCTTCGAAAGTCAGGAGCCGGCTGGTCTTTTCAGCGCTCAAATCGGCAGGGATTGTGACGTTGAATCTGCCAGTGGAATCGGTCTGACCGCTTCCTTGGGCAACCTGTTTACTCCCGTTAACCTCATTTTGGTCGTTTTTAAAGACGTCTTCCTCAATTTCCTGAAAGCTGTAACTGCTGAATTCTTCCGGCGGTGTAAAAGTGAAAGGTTCGCTCGTCAGCGTCCAGTTGACTGCTGCAGTCGAGAGGCCGCCTCCAGAAAAATAATCTGCCTGGAGCGCTGCCGTGAAACTCTGGCCGGCTAATACGTTCTTGGGAGCAGCTGTGACAAAAACCTGGAATTCGGGTTTTCGATATTCGGCAACATTGAAGTTAAGTGAGCCAACGATCTTTTCCGTATCGGGGTAGCTGACTTCAATTGTATAGTTTCCAAGACTGGCTTCCGGATCGAGGGTGAGTTTGCCATCAAAACTTCCAAAAGCCGTAAGTTCAATCAACTCGTCAAATACAGTATCTTTAAAGCTGCTTATTTTTACTCTAACGTGATCGGTGTCAGGGAGAATATATTGAAGGTCATCATCCAGGCGCAAGATGCCTTTGAAATAGACAGGCTGCCCGGGTCGATAAATTGGGCGTTCGGAATATATGTAGCAAGTTGGTTGTTTTGCTGGAGAGTAGTAATTACTCCAGATGCCGTAATCGTATAAAGAGACCCCACTTCCCCACTGGGTTGAAGCAAATGCCATCAGCTGGCCGTCAGCAGTTTCGGCAACCGCAAAACGCGGATCATAAGGATCATTCGGCTCTGGAAGCTGCAGCTCCAAAGTACCATCACTGGCCAATTCTCCAACGGCGATTGGCTGATTATTACGGTCATAAATAGCAATTTGCCGCCCAGGCATCGGTTTACTGGTTTCCAATTCGGTCAACCAGACCAGCGCCTGGGTTGCAGAGGATTTGAAGGTGAGATTTCCACTCGTGACCGCGATCATCCGGTAATCGGTAAATGGGGTATCGGGATGACTGACCTCCGGAGAATCTAAACCAAGAAAATAGAAACCAGCTGGGAGCCGATCCCCCTTCTGGTCTTCAAGCGGATAGTCCTTTAAAACGCGTTCATTCAACCCCCCACTGCTTTTTTCTTCAAGCTCCCAAACCACGCTCTCATCTGGAGGTGAATATTGATAGGCATTTGCTTCTCCACTTAGAAAACTAATCATCTGCTCAAGAGTGAGGGAAGCAAGTTTCAGTTGAACAGTCTTCACATTGGTGAAATTAGTAAAAAATACCTGGCTGGATTCGGGACCGGAAGCCCTGAAGAAAGGGACATCATAAGGAAGCGCAAGGCTGGCGTATGGCTGCACTGCTGCAGTGGTGAAGCGGATCACCTTTTCTGCTTGAATTTTGTTCCCGTAGATGTCCTCCATCCCGGGCAGAAACCGAATTTGATATTGGGTGGAGGGCTTCAAGAAAAATCCGCTTAGCGCCCAATCCCAATCGTTATACCACCACTCGACCTCTTTCTCGGGTTTTGGAGTGATCTCAATTCGCTCCTTTACCGTATCGATTCGCATTGGAGAAGCAAACTTGATATAGAATTCGGAGGTGTAGTAATCTTGCTGGCTGTTTGCAGCCGGACGGGTTACGATTATTGAGGGCAAGGGGACCGTCTTAAAGTGCCAGTTCAGCCCCGCAGAAAGCGATCCACCGGATAATGCTTGAGCTTCTGGATCGAGCACCAGAACATATCCAGTTTCAATGGCTAGTCTTTCTGTTGGTGTGATGACAACAACTGTAGAGAGATCGTTCCAATCCAGCGTCAAGTCGAGCTTCTCACCGTCCGAGCGTGCGATCGATAAGTGCTCTTCAACGCTGGTTCAACTCATCGGCTGCAAGAAACGAATTGTAAAATAAGCATCCAAAAGGACATTCTCGAAATTGTCAGCAGGATTAACCTGACCAGTCGAAATTTCGAATGTATCGATCGCAGGTGCGGCTGTGCTGAAAGACCAGCTCACTGGTTCGGATAAGGTCGATCCACCGACTGCATCTTGCAATCCGGCTTCAACTGTCGCAGTATAGGTTGTTCCCCCGATTAGTGAGGGCTCTGGACGGAACGTATATATCGAAGTGTTGATCCATTCACCTTTTCCAGGCACGGTCGGAGTGATCTCAAGAGGCTGCGGCAGGGTGGATTGTTCTTCGTGGATAACCAAAGGAACAACTGGCCGGTTGAAAATCACTGTGATCGCGGCATTATTCGCTGCATCTTCCGCCTGATCAGCTGGGAAGACTTGACTGACTTGGAGTGGTCCCACCGTTGAAAATTTAAACTGGAACGAATCGCTCATTTGGACGCTTTCGGCGCTGGCAGCGTCTGTGCTCAAGCTGGCTGAGTAGCTGATGCCTGGCTCCAACGGGATATTTGGAGCGAAGGTGAATTTGCTTGAGTCTATCCAGGTAATGCTACCTGGAACATCTACTCCACCATCAGAAGTACGCAGCTGCCATGCCTCCCCGGTTTTCGTGCGGTCCATTGGTTGATCGAACGTCAGGCTGATTTCCCCGTCGATTGGGAATTCAGAACCATCGAGCGGTTCCTGGGCTACGACCTCAGGAGGGAGAGGAGCACCATTGTCTACGATATCCAAACCGCTGTCTGTTTCTTGTGTTACGGCGGTTAGAGTTGGAGGATACGCTTTGTCAGGTGATGGTTCCGGAGTTGCGCGTGGAATCCCGGGTGAGGGCTGGCAGGCACTGACCACCAACACGGCGATCGTGATGATTTGGACGATCTGAAATTTAAACAAATTCGACCACTGCTGAGACATGGATACCTCGAAACTTGTCTACATAAAGGATTTCGAAAGAACATTATTCCAGGATTTCAACAATCACGCCGTTCTCTGCCCATTCATACAACCATCTCGCCTCATTAAGGCCAAGGATGATGCATCCGTACGACGCTGGCCGCCCCAGGCTGTTTGCCCACATTCGCCGTCCATTAGAAAGCAGCGGTAATCCGTGGATTCCATTCATAAAACCAGGCCAGGCTTCATAAATCCCCAGAAAATCGGGCATATACAGGTCCCAGACAGACGCATAAGCATTCGGGTCGTGTGTTTGAACCTGGAAAATGCCAGGTTGGGTTGGAGAACGGTCGATGCCAGTGCTTATCACAAATTGATCAAGCTGTTTGCCATCTTGAAAGACGGTCAGGCGTTGGCTGCCCAGGTTGATCACGATCCTTTTATTTGCCACGATGGGCAGCGGTAGCAGTAAATCCTTAGACGGAATGATCAGCTCCTCGCCAGCAGACAGCCGGTCTGGATTGATTCCCGGGTTTGCTTCCAAGATCATCCAATACGGGATGCCCAGATCCCAGCCAATTTTGAGCAGAAAATCCCCGCGCTGGATGGTGTAACGGGTGGACAGGTGGCTCGCAGTAACCCAGAATACCAAATCCTTAATGATTGACTGTGCTAATGGCGCCGCGAATCGAGTCAAATCGATCGTCATATTATTCTCTAGTTGAGTAGAAAGCTCATCCAGGTAGGTTTTTACACCAAATTCATCTAAGACGAGGGTCGGATGATCGTCTGAAAACCCAACCCGCAGCCAATTCGCCAGTCTCTCCGTTGGGATAGGGTAATTCAATTCTTTCGAAGTGATCGGGTCGAATACTCGAATGCTGGCATCGCGGTTAAGGACTTGCTTTGCCTGCTCGAGCTGTACCGTCACATCAGTGATCGAAGGGTTGATGGGCATGGGGATTATTGTAAAAATGCCTTCTGCCAGAATCCCTTCAGGATCCTCCATGAATGCATTGAGGGTTGCCTCCTTATTCATTGTGAAGCCTAGTTCAGGTGGTTCTGCAACTAGCTCGGAGCCATTAAAGAGCAAGGAGGCGTCTTTTGCTGGTATAGTGAATTTCGGTGCGAGCGCCTCAATCCCCAGGCTGGCCGCGGCTTCATCCACAGAAACAACAGGTTTAATCCGACTTCCAGATCCAAGGGCAGCAGCAAATATCGAGCTGCCAGGGAACAGGGGATTATCTCTCCCAGCCTTGAGCGCAGCCAGGACAGTTTTATCGCTATCTAACAGGATCCCCAGGTTTGAGGGGGAGATTTCAGAGCTTTGGATCCCATTAGTGATGATAAATCGAGATTGGCTTTCCCAGTTGGATGCCAACATCAATTCGGCTTCGGAACGAGACAACCCTCCGATTTGAATTCCGCTGACGGAGACGTTCGGATAAATCCGCCCTCCTACATCGTAATAGAAGAAGAATAAACCAAATCCAAGAATTGCTGACAGGACCATGAGAAGCAAGATCCCTACGCCGGTAATGAGCAAAGCGGTTACCCCGCTTGGAATCCGCTTCCTTTTTTGTTTGAGGCGGATCACGATAATATCTTGGGGAGTTTGAGCTTCAGACACGGCGAATCGTTTTGATCCCAGTTGAAAACGCTGGTAGGACGAGGTCATACCCGGTTAACGAATATTTATTGGGGATTGTTCCAGGTGGCTCATTTCTTTCCTGGGAAAAGTCACCTCGTCCAAATTTTTATCCATTCGAGTATAATTGCTATGGTATCACAATTGAATAAGGTGCCGGACTAAAAAATCAATCCGGCAGTAAATCCTTCGGGGCAGGGTGAAAGTTAGTGGAATTGCACTGACCTATTCCCGATCGGCGGTATAGCCCGCGAGCGTTCTTGACAAAACGCATGACCCGGTGAGAATCCGGAGCCGACGGTAAAGTCCGGATGAAAGAAGGATCCCGCCTCAACCAGAACATTACAAGAGACTGGTTGAACCGCGTGGACTGAGTACATTGCCCCGATCTTCATAAATCGGGGTTTTTTGTTGGATCAAGGAACTTGTGTTTGAAGAACATTCATCGGCGCCCCAATAAAACTCGTCTCTACCTCCTGGTGTTGATCCCGATATCGATCATAACAGCCTGGTTGGTTTGGGATGTCGTGGTTTGGATTTGGAAACCTCCCGCATTTATTCTCCCACCCCCTCAGATGGTCTGGGAACGCTTCTGGTCAGCGCTTGCGGAAGGGAGTCTCATCCGCAATTTGTTAGCAACACTGGGTGAATTGCTCTTAGGGCTGGCGATTGGTGTGATTTTTGCGACTGGATTAGGGTATGTGCTTGCGAAGTCTCCGCTCGTTGAGCGGTTTCTTTCTCCGTATATCGTGGCAAGCCAGTCGGTACCCGTGGTCGCAATTGCACCATTATTGGTGATTTGGTTCGGCTCTGGAGTATTTTCTAAAGTGCTGATCTGCGCGCTTATCGTATTTTTTCCAGTATTGGTCAATACCGTGGTGGGCCTTAGGGCTGTACCAGAGGATTTGCGAGATTTGATGCGATCACTTCAAGCAAGCCGTTTTCAGGTTTTGCGTTATCTGGAAGTGCCTTCCGCTCTGCCCGTTTTTCTGGGAGGTTTAAAGATCGGCGCCACTTTATCTGTTATTGGCGCGATTGTCGGGGAGTTTGTAGGCTCTGATCGCGGCTTAGGGTTCATGATCAACAGGGCGCGCGGGCAGTACGACACCGCGCTGGTCTTTGTGGCTGTAATCACACTTATTCTTGTCGCGATGAGCCTTTATGGAATTGTTGTCTTGCTCGAGAAAAAATTACTTTCCTGGCAAGAAATACCGGAACAAAAACAAAAAAACTATATTTTCAAAATAAAGGAGCGATAGGATCATGCCCCGACGTTTATTATGGTTCGCATTTTTAGTTATCAGCATTACCTCGGGCTGCCGGATAACATCTGAACAGAAGGCTGCCCAGGAGGAACCGTTATCCATTCGCCTGCCGATGGGGTATATCCCCAATGTTCAGTATGCGCCATTCTATGTCGCCCTTGAAAAGGGGTATTTTCGCCAGGCCGGGCTGGATGTACAGTTAGACTACAGCTTCGAGACCGATGGGGTTGCTCTTGTCGGAGCAAATGAGCTGCCTTTTTCTCTTGCATCTGGAGAACAAGTCTTGTTAGCCCGGGAGCAAGGCTTACCTGTTGTATATGTCTTTGCTTGGTGGCAAGACTACCCGGTCGCCGTTGCTTCGATGAAAGGCGATGGGATCCTAACTCCTCAGGATCTGAAAGGCAGACGAATTGGTCTTCCAGGTTTGTTCGGCGCAAGTTATGTCGGTCTGCGCGCTCTGTTGGATGCTGGTGGATTAAAGGAAGAAGATGTTATGCTTGATTCGGTTGGTTTCAATCAGATCGAAGCGCTGGTATCTGGTAGGGATGAAGCCGTGGTTATCTATGCAAATAATGAGCCAATCCAGCTGGAGAGCAAGGGATATCCAGTTGATGTTATCCGGGTAGCAGATTATGAGGCACTTGCTTCGAATGGTTTGATATCCAATGAAAAAACTATCGCCGAACATCCTGATCTTATCCTTAAGATGAACAAAGCGGTCGAAAAAGGGATTGCGTTCACGCTGGAGAAACCGGAAGAGGCTTATGAAATTTGTAAGAAATATGTGGAAGGTTTGGACCAGGCAGATCAGCAAGTCCAAAAAGCTATCTTATACTCCTCGATAGCGTTCTGGAAAACTGACCATTTGGGTTTTTCTCAGCCAAAATCATGGAAGAACATGCAAGAGGTCTTAATCGATATGGGGATGATTTCTGCTTCTGTGGATCCGGAAAAAGCTTATACGAATGAGTTTATCAGCTCCGGAAATGATTGAACGCATCAGCCCAAACGCGGAACTGAACAACGTAACATCAGGAGCGGCTCGCTTGATAGAGGTCAAATCGGTTAATGCAGTTTTTCCGAATGAGAATGGCGGTTTCCAGGCGCTTAATGATATTAGTTTTTCAGTTAATAAGGAAGAATTTCTTTGCATCCTCGGACCATCAGGAAGTGGGAAGAGCACTATTTTAAGACTGCTGGCAGGGCTGCTTCTCCCCGCATCCGGAGTGGTCGAAATTAGAGGAGAAAGAATAGTTAGTCCGCGCCGGGGTGTGGGTTTTGTTTTCCAAAAAGCGAATTTAATGCCCTGGCGAACAGTACTTCAAAATATTGAGCTCCCACTCGAAGTTGAGGGATTGACAAATCCCGAAAAGAGAGAAAAAGCCTGGGAAATGGTAGAATGGATCGGTTTAAGAGATTTTGCCAACACCTTGCCTCGTGATCTCTCGGGGGGGATGGCGCAGCGAGTAGCGATCGCACGAGCGCTGGTTCACGAACCGGATGTACTGCTCCTTGACGAGCCTTTTGGCTCACTGGATGCGCTGACACGTGACAGGATGGGAAATGAGCTGCTCAGAATATGGCAGTATAAGAGAAAAACGATCGTGATGGTGACGCATTCAATCTCAGAAGCTCTTTTCCTTGCAGACCGGGTGTTGGTGGTCAGCCATCGCCCAGGGCGCCTGTGCCTCGATTTGCCTGTTGATCTAGCACGCCCGCGCGGAAGAGGTGCGATACACGTCCGGATTTGGGAGGCTTACATCCATCGTTCGGCAAGCCATCGGTGACTCGGAATGATTCTGGAGTGATGAAATTCAATGATAAAAAAAATCATTGTATTGTTCATATTTGTT
The DNA here is from genome assembly GCA_963827155.1 of uncultured Chloroflexia bacterium. GTDB lineage: Bacteria > Chloroflexota > Anaerolineae > Anaerolineales > UBA4823 > UTCFX2. Next base: position 232,862 of record CAWGZV010000001.1, read on the forward strand.
TTGTTGATGATGCCCTTTAATGTCACAGCCCAAAACGAACCCGAAATGGATTCTGTTATGGTAGACTTGTGGCCCGAGTTCGATCGCCCAAGTATGCTGGTCATTTTCCACTTGACGGTTTCACCTCAAACCAAGCTTCCTCTACAAGTCGAACTTCGTATTCCAACCGATGCAGGAGCTCCACATGCGGTCGCTGTTAAACAACCAGATGGATCTTTAATAACCGTCCCGTATACGCTCAAAGCTGAAGGCGAATGGACGCGGGTAATTTTCCAAGCCACCACACCAGATGTCCAATTGGAGTATTATGACCCCAATCTTGTCATGGATGAGGCTGATAGGACCTATGTATATACCTGGCCTGGCGATTATCCAGTTGGATCCTTCGGGATCGAAGTTCAGCGACCAGCCGGCGCTGAAGGCATGCAAATAAAACCTGGGATGGTGGGCGCACGACAAGGCTCGGATGGATTGACATATTACAGCATGAATGTGGGTTCGCTCTCGAAAGGACAGGAGTTCGAGATCACAATCACTTACACAAAAACAAATGATGAGCTAAGTATCAACAGCATGCCAGTAGAGCCAAGTGCTCCATTAGAAGGATCAACTCCTGTAAGCGCAAGTCTCACATCGCTACTGCCATGGATTATCGGAATTCTAGGCTTGACCTTGATTGTCGGGGGTGGGATCTGGTACTGGCAATCTGGCAGGCAAAAAACACAGCCGACAAAACCCAGGCGCAGCCGTAAGAAAACCCCTGCTCACCCAGTTACCGATGACAATTCGGGGACCGGGTTCACTTACTGTGCGCAGTGCGGTAAGCGTGCATCTGCCGGTGATCGATTTTGCAGAGCATGCGGTACACCGCTTAAAATCACATGATTCTTATCCGCAGTAGAATGATCCCATTCAATTATTTAGGGCTCCATTTTTAATCCAATCCAGAATGACCTGAATATCGTCGTCGGACATTCTTCCGGGTGGGGGCATAACAGTCCCCTCTGTCTGTTCGCCCAATATTTTTAACGCTAAAAGGCTATTGTCAGGGTCCCCTGGAATCACAACAGGAGCGTTATCTCCCGAATTCATAAGCGTATCATAGCGCGAGGCATCCCAGCCGCCTAAACTGCCGTGACATATGATGCATTTCTCCTTGAGGATGGGCATCACATCCTTGGCAAATGTTGGTGGCTGAGAAGTTTCTGGAGATGCAGGTGTTTCGGTCGATTGAGGTGTAGAAGAATCGCCGCTCTCCTTTATCTGGCGGATGAAATTTACCAGCTCGTTAATCTGGGCTTCGGATAGGATCTCTCCCCATCCAATCATTGCCGTTGCTGGGTGTCCTTTCGAGATCGAGTCGAATAAAGCTTGATCTGTGCTGTTAGCCTGGAACATCCGGTCGCTTAGAGATGGGCCTACTCCACCTTCGCCGTTTATCCCGTGGCATTGAGCACAAACTTCCTGGTATATATCAGCACCATTCACAGGTAAGGTATCCGCTTTTATTTCAGGCGGAAGCTCTACTGGTGGATTTTCCTGCCAGGATCTGAGGTAGCTAACGATTAAGGATATTTCTTCATCACTCAACGGGCCTCCGAAAGTACTTCCAAATGGGGACATACCAAGATTCGGCTGACCTTGCGCGATAATCGCCCTAAGTGTGAAATCATCCCGGGTTTTTAAATATTCAGCAGTGCTGATAGGAAAGATCGTATCATCAGGTCGTGAAGGATTAAGCCCTCCTTCACCGAACTCACCATGACAGGATGTGCAGTACTGACCAAATAAGACCTGCCCTTGTTCGATAGATGAACCCTCAGATGTTTGAAGTGTGTAATCGACTAGAGCATCCAGCTGAGCGTTAGTGAGGAGATTTCCCCAGATCGGCATGGCCTGGTGCGCGCCACCGCTTGAGATCGTCTCAATGGCCTGTTCGGTATCTTTCACTTGAGGAATACGTTCACCATGACAGCTTGTACAATTCGTTTCAAATAATGCTTGACCACCTTGAGTTTGAGAGGGATTTACGACGTAATTTGCCAAGAGCTGGATATCCGCCTCGCTCAGTTTTTCTCTCCAGGGTGGCATATCTAGGTGTTTTCCACCTTGCATGATGATTTCCTTGAGCTGATTTTTGTCGCCGGAAAAAGCAACGGATTGACCGTGGCAGGATGAGCAATAAATCGTAAACAACCTCTGCCCATCAGGCGCGACCAGAAAATTGAGCAGGGTGGTCCTTTCTTCAGCCGACAATGTGGAATTCCAGTTAGGGATATCGGACTGGCTGTGTGCCGGATATTCTTTTCCTTTCTCCAGCGCCATTCTTAATTCCAATGGGTTGCTCGAGACGAGCTCTTCAACTTTATGGCAGTCTCCGCAGTTTTGAGAAAATAGATCGCTGCCACCTGGTGAAAGGATGAATCCGGCAAGGGCATCAATTTGATCCGACGAAAGATCGCCGCTCCATGCAGGCATCTGGTCGTGCTTCCCTTGCGCAATGATCTCATGCAGGTTTATTCCGGATGTGATTTTCACGGTGGAGCCGTGGCATCCAGCGCAGTTCGCTGCATATAAGGCTGCGGTTTTGTCCCCACCTTCGACCTCAGCGGGTGGTGGCGCTTCACGCACGGATTGGATAGAAAGAAATAATATCCCGCCAATACTGAGCAGCACTGCGCTTGTGATGATCGGGCGTTGGCGGTAATGGCGTTTAGGGGAGCGGTCGATGAGCGGTAAGAGGAACAGAAGGATAATGGCAAGGGTTGGGATGCCCACCACCCCGATCACTTCCAGGTTTCCAGGGAAATATTTCAAGAGCTGGAAAATGAACAGGAAATACCACTCAGGTCGCGGTGTATAGTTTGTGTCCGCAGGATTCGCACGCGACTCCAATGGTGCGCCAATGAAATATGCAAGCCCGACCAGCGCAATGAAGACAATCAATGCAACGATGGCATCTTTAAAGATAGCATCCGGAAAAAAAAGGATCCCTTTTTCCTTATCTTTCGAATACTGCTCGAGGTATTCCTTCTTTTCTGTGTTGTTCATATCGATTATTCCTTCCGGTCGGGAATTGCACTGATCCCGTTTAGAATAACCAGGAATAGGTGGAATCCTAGCAGTAGTAAGAGCAGTGATGGAAGAACCCAAACGTGCACACCAAAAAATCGCGCTAATGTGACTGCCGAAATCTCTTCACCGCCTCGGATGATCCTTAAAGAAAATCTCCTATGACCGGTCCGGATCCGGCTATCCGAGTTCCAACCGTGGTCGCCCAATATGCTTTTTGATCCCAAGGAAGAAGATAACCGGTAAATCCAAAGCCAACCGTTAGGAGAAGAAGGATAACACCTGAGAACCAGGTGACCTCGCGTGGGAATTTGTAAGCACCATAGAGGATCACGCGAAGCATATGAAGGACAACCAGGACGACCATTGCAGAGGCGCCCCAATGGTGGAGGCCGCGAATAAACCAACCTGCTGGTACTTCTGTCGTTATGTAAACGACGCTGTCATAGGCATGATCAGGAGTTGGGACATAATAGATAGTCAGCAAAATCCCGGTCACAATTTGATTGACACTCACAAATAGGCTGGCACTACCCAGCGTGTAGAGCCAATTGACTTTGGGAATTTTTCGTAAGAAGATTGCGTCCCATACTCTGCGCCACCCGACACGTTCGTCAAGCCAAGTACCAAATCTCGTCCCCATATCAGCCTCCTTTTATATAGATCTGGTCATCCTCGACTTTTATTTCATATCTGGTCAGAGGTTTTGGCGGTGGGCCAGAAACAACGTTCCCTTCTTTATCAAAAATCCCGTTGTGGCAGGGGCAGAAGAATTCTTCTTTTTCGGCAATCCACCGCACTCGGCAGCCCAAATGCGTGCAAATATTTGATAGAGCGATATAGTCCCTGCCATTTTCTGTATACACATAAACTGAAATTTCGTTATCGTCGACAATCCAACCGGTTTTGACCTGGACATTAAACTTGAAAAGGGTGGGTTCGCCAAACTTCACTTTATTAATTGCACCAAGCGATAGCCATTCTTGTTCCTTACTTTTTGTAAGGGCAGGTCCAATGACATAAATGACTGCAGGAATGCCTAACCCGGCGCTAATCACCCCACCTATGGCAAAAATGGCTGTTTTTAAGAAATTCCTACGAGTGATTTCTTTTGGATTATCCATACCATCTCACTCCTAGTTAGCGCCCGCTCTGACTAATTATTCAATCAAATAAATATCATCAATGAGGTCTAATATACCACCTTTATCGACAACTTTAAACTATACTGGAACACGCAAAAAGAGCGGGAGTAAATCCCGCTCTTTTATAAGATTAGCCTGCTAATTATTGTGCAGGTACTGCTGGTCTGGTCAGCCCTGCGAGGTCTCCACCGAGGGATTCGATCGAGTCGTACAGGAACTGCAGGACGTACTTCGGATTATGGGTGAAGGCTCCCGGATCTTTTTGGTAGTACTGGTAGTTGTAACCAGCTTCTAACAAGGTCGGAGTCCAGGCGTTGTATCCTACTGGACCGTTCTCGCCAGTATCTGCAACGCCATCTTCATCCGCATCCACGAAGAAGTACGGATAGGTAGCGGCGTCATACACGATCGGCGTACCTTTTTCCTTGGCATAAGCCTGGATCGCCGCATATAACTTCTCAGCGTAAGCATCGATTTCGGCTTTTATGCCTTCGGTTGTATCTCCATCACCATCATAATCCGTCGTATCCATCCGGTATGTCGCTGGGTCGTTCGGGTCAGCGGCGCCGCTGTGGCAGGCGGCACAGGCTTCAATCTTGACTTCCAATGCGTGAACTTCATGGCAGTCCTTGCATTTGTTCACCGGATGGGTCGAGTTGAAACCGACATAATCCTTGCCTTCGTACTGGTAAGCGCCTTGAACCTCATTCCCGAACAGGGTCGCCCCTGCTGCGAAGTAATGGATATTGGTAAACCGGATCGACGGATCGGGGGTTTCAGGATCCTTGCCAGCCAATGCTTTATTGACTGACGGAGTCGATGAGCGGCCTTGATGGCATTCTATGCAGAGGTTCGAGTCATCGGCTACAAAGTTTCCGTCAGCATCCACCCCGCCTAAAGATACTTCAGCGCCGGAGGGGAAAACCACCGATTCAACCACGTAGCGATTCGGCCAGTCTTCCGGATTGTGACAGGTTGTGCACATAAACCCGTTGCTCGGAGGTACTGCGATCGTCGCATTATTTTCGAGGAACATTGGCAAGCCTTCGGCAGAGTGGCATTTGACGCATCCCGCCTCTACTTGTCCTTCCTCGTCCCAGTGGCGGAAGGCTTCGGTGTTGCCCGCGAAGTGCCCAGGATCCTGACGGTGCATCGCAGTCATGTCGATTGTGCCGAGTTTTTCATTGAGGTCGGCGACTGAATCATACATGAGCTGGATCATATATTTCGCGTTGTGGGCAAAAGCGCCTGGATCTTTGGTAACAGTCTGGAAGTTATAAGCGGCTTTAAGCAGGCGCGGCGTCCAGGTGCTGTAGGAAACATTGTTGCCTTCGTCGTTCTTGTCTGGCTGTCCGTCGCCATCTGCGTCTGCGAAGAAATAAGGGTATACCACAGGATCATAAAGGATCCCGGTTCCAGCGACCGTTTGCGCGTATTCCTGTATTCCGGCGAAGAGCGTATCCTTTAAGCCGGTTACTTCAGCGGATATTCCTTCGGTAGTATCTCCGTCACCGTCGTAGTCTGCCAGTGAACCTTGCATTCTGACATTCTTCAGGTCTTCGACTGTTGTCAAGCCTTCATGGCATTCCTGGCATGTTTCGAGACGGATTTGGAGGCTGTGCTGGTCGTGGCAGCCGATGCAAGAATCGATCCCTTCGGTGTGGCGGAACTTACCATCGTATGATTTGCCATCGTACTCATACCCACCCTTAGCCTGCGTTCCATAGAGGGTTGCACCAGCGGCATAGTAGTGGATATTTAAGAAGCCCAAAGGAACGTCGTTGCCTTGATCGTTCTTGATCGGTGCAGGTACGGCGTCAGGATCGGTCGCGGCATAATCTGCCAATTTCTTATCGACGCTGACCTTGGATTCACGACCTTGGTGGCAAACCATACAACGTGAGGCTGGACCGGTATCGGTAACCACTTCACCTGATGGGAATGTCACACTGTCCAATGTGGAAGCAGCTTCATTATGGCAGGTGGTGCATTGGATCGTGCCTGCCGGAGCTGGAACCGGATTGGCGACCGCGCCGGTTGAGACAAATTCCTCGTACCCCTGGGGGGTATGGCATTTCGCGCATGCCACAGGCACCTCGGCTGGGTCATCTTCGTTCCAGTGGATAAAAGCTTCGGCTTCTGCATCATTATGAGGCGAGTTTGCCCAGGCTTCCTCGTATGGAACTTCTTCAACCACAGGTGCAGGGCAGGCAGGACATTCAGGGCAGGGCTCAGCCGATGGACATGGAGTCACTTCAGCTGGAGCAGATGATGGAGCTGGCGCAGGTGCAGGTTGGCACGCCGCCAAGATCAGCACCAACAAGAGAGCAACTGCTCCTAAAACCACATATTTTATTTTCATATACATTCTCCTCTGTATTGTGCGCATTTTTTTCATTGTTCGCGATGAGTATTTTTTAATTCCTCTATGAGATCGGATACTGTGAACCTCCTTAATTAAGGTGATGATTTACTCATATAGAGAAATCGTTTTATTCACCCGTTGGGGAAATCTTCCGAAAACTTGGTGGGTATTATACCCCAAAATTAAGAAAGCATTAGGGCAATAGTACTATTAAGATTTAATGTTTCTAAGCTAAATGGTATCGCAAGCGGGGTTTCAATTAAAGAATATTTGATCAATATTAAAGGAAAAGAGGTTTTATGGATCTAACCATAAAACCTCCAGAGGAATAATCGGGGTGAGCCAGATTACCGAACTTTTTGTGTCTGAGCATCCTGTTTGGAGCGCCATGTAAACAGGAGGATAGTCATAATCACGAGCTGACCGATGATCATGCCTGCAACCTCAGGCCAGCGTGCAGCTATTTCTACCACAAGTCCTTCTCCACTGGCAGAGGTGGCTTGACTGAAAGCACTGATGGAAGCTAATATCTGACCCAAATTCTCGGTAATATAAGCAGCCAGTGAAAGCCCTAAAGCTGTGAACGGTATTGCCAGGAACAGTGTCCAGGTTACTGCAGTGAATTGAACTTTACGCATGTCTGCCTCCTCTGCATCCTTTTCTATATTCAAGGATACACAATTTGTATTAAGAAGACAATAGGTGCATCCCACCATTATATTGTAGGGGAATGCACCTATTTTGATAACCGACTTAATTCAGCAGTCAATTCAACAATTTTCCAACAAAACTGCCTTCCTGCAGATCCCAATATCCGATTATTTCTCAGGCGATCCTGCCAGGATCCAATTCGTAAGGAGGTCGATTTCCTGCGGTGAGAGCTGAGCGAAATGCGGTTTTTCAGCCGATTGTTTCTGAATAATCAGGCTCTCCGCAGGATTCCCCGGCAAAATCACTGGACCTGAAGATCCACCTTTCATGGTGGACGCATAGGACGAAAAATCCAATCCCTTTATCCCGTTATTTCCGTGACAGCTAACACATCGAGCTTGTAGCAAGGCTCCGATTGCGCCATTATAAGTCAGCGGCATTCCTTCGGTTTCAGCGGCAGGGGTTGTAAGGGGAGGAAGCTGTGAAAGCAAGACATCTCTGAGTTTGGGTGCATCGAACCCGGCATAATCCCAAGCGCTGCCGTGGCAGGCACTATTCGAACAAAAAGACACATTCGAAATCCCGCCGGCATCCTCAGTGGTGTGGCAATTAGCGCAGCTGCTGTCATATACCTGGTTATGCAGGCTGATCCAATTTTCATTCTGATGAGAACTCCGGCTCTGGTCCTCGACTCAACTCAATTTTTGCCACATAATCATCGGGTCCAGCGGTTACAGGGATGGAATGGCAGAGGTTGCATTCGAGGCGGATGGCTTCCTGGTCCTGGTTGAGGTGCTTGCCATCGTGGCACCGAAAACAGCCAGCGGAATCTTTGTGTCCGATGTTGTTAGGATGAGTAGACCAATCCGAGTTTTGTTCCGGGTAGACGTTTTGGGCATACGCATCCTTTATTACCTTTATCAAATCCCGGATTTTTTCCTGATTGGTTTGATAGTATTCAGGATAATATTCCTGGTAATATGATTCAATCGCATCGATCCCGATCAACCCTTTTTCGGTGGTGTCGTATACTCTGCTGTATACATCTACTGCCTGGCGGCGGATATCCGGTATGTCCGCTGAGATCATCCCGCGGGCGATCAGTTGGTCGATCGTATTTTCAGGTGGGGGGACCAGATGAGTGATCCGGTTGTGACAGGTGATACAGTCCATTTCTTTCAAATCGGCGACATCGATTGTGGCTGGATCAATACCAGATTCAACATCTACATATTCTTCGAAAGTTCCATCCTCATTCTTTACACGAACATAGGGAATATTCTGTTCTTCTGAATCTTCAGCCAAATATTGGACTTGATTCTCAACGTGCCAATGGATGCCGCGGCCCAGCCCAAGACGTTCACTTCCCCCGCCAGTTTTGAGGTTGAGAAAGATAGAATAGGGTGTGTTGTTTCTATCATTGTGAAAACGCTGAATCTCCCTTAAACTGTCATCCGAGAATTTTTCTGGAAAATGGCATAATTCACAAGTCTCCCTTGCAGGTCTAAGCTCATTAGCGCGAATCGGAAATTCATAGTTTTTAAATAGTGTGGCGGTAACATGCTTCAGGTCACCTGCTTTGCGTGTTATGCGCGTTGCGATAAATCCTTTCCCGATGTGACAGTCAACGCAAGCAATCCTGGCATGCGGTGATGTTTGAAATGCGGAATATTCTGGCGGCATTGTATGGCAGCTGGTGCCGCAGAACTCAGGTGAGTTCGTGTATTCCCAACCATAAGCTCCAGCAGTTAGCAAGATTAGCGTCAGAATCCCAAGAGCTGCATAAGGAAGTAAACGCAGCCAGGTTGGTGCACCTGCGCTGGGGAAAAAGAACCGGCGAAACCAATATTTTATCTTATTCATTTTTAAGCCCTCCACTTCCCAATTTATACCTAATAACCGCTAAATTATACGATATTTTTAAAACTATCTGACCATGCTCTCGATCTAGCATTCATCAATATTGCATGCATAACCTTGAAATTAAGGTGAGATCAATCCTTTGCGAATCGCGTATTTCACCAGCTCGCTTCGGTTGTGAAGACCAAGCTTGCGCATCAAGTTCTCGCGATGCCTGGCGACAGTATGGGGGCTAATTACAAGTCGATCAGCAAGCTCTTCGACTGAAAGCCCCTCCGCCAGCAACCCAAGTACTTCTTGCTCGCGAGGCGTCAATGCGTCTAGAGCCTCGGCTTCGAGCTCAGTATGAGATCGTCCAAGATAATCGGAAACCAGAGCCTTAGCCAGGGACGGATACAGATAGATCTCACCAGAATGGGCAGCGCGGATTGCGGAGATTAGATCGTCCGGTGCAGCTCGCTTAGGGACGTATCCAGATGCACCAGCTTGGAGCATTTCAAAAAAATACTGCTCATCTTCATGGATTGTGAGCGCGACAACCGCAGTTTTTGGATGATTGATCTTTATCCTGCGAGTGGCCTCGATACCGGTGATATCAGGAAGCGTGATATCCATGACAATCACATCTGGTAAATATTGATCGGCCAATCGGCTTGCTTCCTCCCCGGTGCTCGCTTCGGCAAGAATCACCATATCCGGCTGGTTCTCGAGCAGCATTTTCAATCCGGTACGAACGACTTCATGATCATCCACCAGCACTAATTTGATCTTAGTCATGTCAGGTCCTTATCGAGCGGGATGCGGACCTCAACCACTGTTCCGATGCCAGACCAGGCGCTGATCTGGCAAGAGCCTCCAACTAATGCGGCGCGTTCCTGCATTCCCAACAGACCCCAACACGGGTCGGTATTTCCGGCGCGAAGCGCCTTCTGTACATCAAAACCTTTTCCGTTATCTTTAATGGACATCACAATTTCATCTTTCGGATTTTCGAGGTCGATTACCGCCAGGGTGGCTTCAGCGTGACGGATAATATTCGTGACCGCTTCCTGGGCAATTCGAAAAAGCACGATGCGAGGCTCTACATCTAGCTGAGGGAAAGTATCGCTTTGGTAGTTCAATTCTATCTTGAGGGAATATCGCTGTTGGATTTCGCTTGCATACCACCGCAAAGCTGCGATCAATCCAAGATCATCCAGTTGAGGCGGGTGCAGCCCGCTAACTAATCGCTGCAGCTCCTTGAGTCCGTTTGTCGACAACACTTCTAACTGTTTCGCTTGCTCTTGGGCTCGTGGAGGATTATTGGCGATGGTTTGAGAGAGAGCGCGTAAACCAAGTCCTAGCGCGGTAAGGGTTTGTCCCGTCTCGTCGTGAAGCTCACGTGCAATGCGTTGGCGTTCCAACTCTTGGGCGCTGACCGTACGATGGAGCAGCTCAGCCCGGGTCGCTTCCAAACGGCGCCTTTCGGCTGCTTGGGCTTCACGCAAGGCTTCAATCCGATTTCGGTTTTCCACTTCGAAAACACGTAGAGAATGGATAATTGCAGCGGCGCCTATCGCCGCCATTGCCGCACGGAGCAGTTGAACTGGGAAACCGAACCAATCCAGGAAGACCATCGCGTTTAAATAATGTGAGGGAAAAATCATGCTCGAAGTTACAAAAAGCTGACCTATACCTCCATAAATCCCGAAAGCTACAGCAGCAATCAGCATGTCGCGGCCGAATGAATGCATTCCCTCTTGATTGAACCGGCTTCTTTGGACCAACAAACCCCAGACTGTCAGTGCGGCACCAGGAATTGCGAGGGAATATCGTGTATATACGTCCGCCGCCACGATAAAATCTCCTTTGGGCAGTGGTGCGATAATTAACTCGAATAAACCGATCGCCCAAATGGATATCACTGCGAAAATCGCGCCCCACCTTAAAGAAGGCCTGCTTGGACCTGAGATTAATCGCGCCCCGAATGCGATTAACATTACAAAAGAGGCCGCCAAGGCTATCAATCGAAATGGCGCTATCCATGAATTTTGTGGGTTCCCGGCGAATGACGGACTGATTAACAGAAACATTTCAACCCACTCATGTGTGCCGTGGATTAAGCCGAACCAGGCGAGGGGAGGGAGGGCTTGTGCAAAATCTAACTCAGAGCTGTGACCCATCTCGAGCATCACAGCCAGGCCCATCATAAAGAAGGACAGCCCGTAGATAAAGTAGATCAGGATAATATTTCGAATAAAAAACTCAGCCATGTTCGAAGGTAAGGCGCTGAACGAGGCGAATGAATATTCAACCCCAGAGATTTTCACATAGAATCCCCAGATATCAGCAGGGACTATTTTTGAATCTCAAACCATGATTACAGGAAAGACCCGGTATAGATTCGGAACGATCAGTGCACCCATGTGATCGGTGCAGGATTATGGTTTTTTGCCCGGATTGTTTTACCGGTTGGATTATTTTTCCGGAGCCCCGGCTGCGATCCAATCGATCACCTGCTGCAGTTCTTCGGCGGTCAGCTGCCCCGGATGCCCGCCTGCTTTCTGTATGTCAACAATGATGCTTGAATCTGGTTTTCCTGGGACAATCCCAGGCCCACTCTTACCACCTTGAAGCGCAGATTGGTAAGTCGCCAGGCTAAGCCCACCCACAGCGGTGCGAACATGGCAGGTTCCGCATCGATTCGAGAAAAGGGCAGAAAAAGTTCCTTCCCAGGTAGGAGCGCCTAATTCTGATGATACGGGTTGGGTAGCGGTTGCAGCTGGTGTTGGGCGAGGGGTAGGTGTGACCGGCACATAGACTTCCGCCGTCTCACCGGTTGGAACGGCTGTGAGCGCGGTTGCCGGCTCGATGGTGACAAAAATCATTATCGTCATACTAAGAGCAAGCCCAAGAACCACAGCAATGGGAATAAATGCCCGCTGTCTCTTTTTGATCAATTCATTCGGAGGGCGCTGCCAGCCACTACCTGTCTCAATTTGGTAGAGCTCGGCAGGGTGTTCCTCTTCCATTTCATCCCTTGTGATTTTTCCAGTGAAGATGCTGCGATTAAACCGTTTGATATGAACGTGATACATATGCCAGATGATGATCGCCAGGACAGCTAAAACGGCTTCAGCGCCATGGGCAGCTTTCGCTGCCGGAATCACCTCGCCGGGTAAGTACTTCGATGTGGTGATTGGATTCCACATCATAAACCCTGTAATCGCCATTATAATTGTCCCCCAAACCACTGCCAGGTATTCGACTTTCTCAGCGTAATTGAATCGACCGTAATAGGCTTTCTTTTTCCTTAATCCTAGATAATATCCCAGGTCGGTGATGAGGTGTTTGAAATCATCGATCACCGGCAACATCGTCCAGGGTGTCCGTAAGACAATCAATCGAAACAGAACCGAGATAATGTGATAAACAGAGACCCACATTATCACGAACGCTGCCAGGTGATGAATGGTGCGGGTATTTTCGATTCCCCCAATCGAATCCATTATGAAAAGGCTCACCGGTGAGTCAATAAATTTCTGCACCAAACCCGTTATCCCCAAAATGGTGAATGAAGTCAGAAAAATGATGTGTTCGAGCCGCTGAGATAAATCGAAACGCTGATAGACGTTTTCAGCTTCATTTCCGAGCTTACTATTGACCTGAGACTCACCTTTGGAGGGGATCGAATTATTCATTCTCGGCCTCCGGGTCAATTGAATCGCTGCTGTTACCTTCATCTTCTTCAGGGCGATCTTCTGGTCCAGAAGTCGACCCATCATCGGGGATCATTTCTGCCAGTGATTCTGCTGACGTAGAGACTACTATTGGGTCAGACGATTCTGGAGATGATACGTCTTTTTCTAATTCAGAATCTAACTCGGGTAATATTTGTAATTCCGGCGGGCTCTCGATGGTTTCTTCCGCAGCGGCTAGTGCACCTTTTTTCTTTCTGCGGGACCGATTTAAGAGCGACCGTCCGGCGTCCATCCCTACCAGCAGGATCATGCCGCCAAGTGTTAGAGGAATGAAGAATTTGTAAAAAAGATTTACATAATAAGTCAGAGGGTACTTCTCAGGAGATGGATTGTAATGAGACATCCAGGAACTGGGAAAATTAGCATTGGCATCTGGGTGACATACCTGGCAGCGGGCAAGCAAGTTCCCCTTCATTTCAAGCCCGGTATTTGGATCGTCAACCCTGCTGATATCGTGTATACCATGACAGTCGTAACACACCGGCTTGTTGACCTCTGCATCAGGCGATTGTTTCTCGAAAATTGCAACTGTTGTTCCATGGAAATCTGCGACATAAGTATCTAACACATTGGTAGAGATGCCATAATGGTCCATAATCTCCGGATCAGTGTGGCATTTTGCGCACATTTCTGGAGACTTTAGACGGAAACTGCTGGTTGTCGGGTCTTCGATATTATGCACCCCATGACAATCGATACATGTTGGCACGTCAGGATTTCCATCGGTAAGGGCTGCGCCGTGAACGCTTTTCTTATACTTCTCATAAATAGCGCTGTGACAAAGGGCACACCGCTCAGGGATCCAGGTTCGCGATTCAGGAAGCAGCTCATGCGTCTCAGGATCATTCAGACGTATCACCTCGTGTGCCGTGTGGCAGTCGACACAAACTGCAGCTTCCTTCGTTCCTTGAGCTTGAGCGGCTGCATGGACGCTGTCCTTGGTAAGCTCGGCCTCCATGCTGTGACAGCGGGCACAAACAGAGTTTAGCTTGAGCGTAGCATCTCTACGATTTGAAGCTTCAAAGGGGGGATGAGGGTATTCACCAACCTCCGTATGGCATTGCACACACGCATATCCCATCTCACCGTGTACAGAGCCCTGGTGCAGCTCAGCTGGGACGTAAAGATCGAGCACTTCGCCATTATTTAAGGTCAATCCTTCACCTGGCTGCCCATGACATCCGAGGCAAACTTCATCTGAAATTGATAAATTCGAAACCGCTGGTTGAGATGTCTGGATAATATTTGGGATAGGAGGCGTTTCACTCGATGGCATAGGGGTTGGCGAATCTTGCCATTGATTCGCTGCTCCTGCCGTTGAAATGAGCAGAAAAACAAACAGAGCCACGAGAACCAATCCGAAGGAAGCGATGACCAGCGATGGACGTCGAATCGGCATTATTTGCTCCCTCCTTGTTCATCGGGGATTATCTGTTCCGGTTCGATTGCTAATTCATATGCGGCAGGATGATATTTTTGCATCTCCTCTTCCGTCAATCGACCGGTAAACATGCTCAAATTCAGGCGTTGAAAATGGACGTGGTAAAAATGCCAGATCAGGATAAAAACTGCAGTTGCGATCGCTTCGTTGCTGTGGGCGAGATATGCTGCTGGTACTACTCCTCCCGGAAGAAAACGAGTGACGAAAAGCGGAATCCAGAGAATTAACCCAGATATCACCAATATCCCGATACTGAAGAAGAGAAACCAATACGTAAATTTCTGCTCAAAGTTGAATTTTCCGAATTTCGGTTTTTCCTTGGTAATAAAAAGCAAATATTTAAGTGTCTGCCAGGCATCTTGAAAATCTTTTACGGTCGGAAAGATCTCCGCGCTCAGCCGGTGGCGGATCATTAAGCTGATCGCCCGAACCAGATGATAAAGAATTTCAGCGATCAGTAAAAGGGCAAATATGTGATGAATTTGCTGAACCAGCTCAAGTCGCTCAGGGGTGGATAAAATCCACTGGCTCCACGTGGCATAATAATACTTCTGGGGCAAACCGGTGAGAAGGAGCATGGTTACGCTTAAGATTAGGAGAAAATGCTCCCATCTTTGAGCAAGCGTAAATCTACGAAAGGTCCGTTCGATCTTGATGTCTTCTGAAAATCTTGAAGAATTTGTTTTAGGTGTGGTCATGGAAGGTTTCTCCTCACACGATCGACAATCGCATGGAGGATTTGGAGCAGAACATAAAGAACCGATATCCAAAGCACAGTTGGAACGAAACTTGCGTAGAACTGTTCGGTGTAATAGAGAAATGGGGTCCGTTCAGGATCGATTTTGTTATGTCCAACCCATGCATCGGTCCAATTTGATCCAGCAGTGGGGTGGCATTTTTGACAGGTAACCAGAAGGTTCGCCTGGTTCACTGAAGAGGCAGGATTTTCGGCGGAAAGGATATCATGAACTCCGTGGCAGTCAGTACATACGGCGCTGTTGTGCCAAGTCGTTGGCCACTTGGTCTTGTAAACAGAGACATCGACACCATGCCAAGAAAGGTTATAAAGGTTGTATACATCAGCATCGAGCCCGTATTTCTCCATCAATTGTGCATTTGCGTGACAGCCCGCACACAGATCTGGTGATTCGATGCGAAATTGGGCAGTGCGAGGATCCTGAATGTTATGCACGCCATGACAATCGGTGCAAACGGGCACATCAGGGTTCTCTTCTTCGAGCAGGGCGCTCCCATGGATACTGTTCTTATAGTCGTTTAGAATTTTATCATGACAGGTTCCGCAAGTTGTTGAGGTCGCAGAGCGCGGTTCTCCGGCTTTCTTCACATCATGGGCACCGTGGCAATCCGTACAGATCGGAGCATCCAGGTTGCCGGCCGCTGCTGCAGTAGCATGGATGCTGTCCATCGTCTTCTCGTAATTAGAGGGGTGGCATTTTTGACATGCCTCGTAATAGGATCGAGATAGCTCTCGCTTTGTCTCGAAATCGATTGCAGGATGCGGGTAGGTTTTTATCTCGGTATGGCATGCTTCGCATTCAATTCCAGCTTGACTATGAATAAAATCGTGGAACTGTTCGTCTGGAATATAAAGAGAAAGCGTCTCGCCGTCTGGAAGTGTCATCTTGAGTTCGGGGTCTCCATGACAACTCAAGCAGTACGCATCTGTTTCCTGGCGTAGGAGATCCGCTTTTACTGGTTCACTTTTTAACCCCGAGATCAGGATAGAAGTGGCCAGAGCAATCATACCTGCGAGGGTAAGCCCGAGCGGTTTTAACTGCTTGATTTTATGCATGGGCAAAACCTCCTTCACCATTGTTGTTTTCATTGTGGTTGGAATCTTCCTCAGGTGGAGGTTTTGGAGTATCTGAGATCAAACCTAATTTCTTCAAAATAATGGAAATGCCAAGCATGATCCCCAAAGGGAGAAGGCAGCGCAGCACGAAGAACAAAAAAATATAGAACGGATTTGAAGGATTGGTTTCCATTTCTTGAGCCCTCCGTGTGACAGGTCTTCAGTCCCCAGTACATGAATGATTCAGCTTCATGATTGCGTCAGTCTTGCTGTTTTATGCTACTTTCGAGTATAACGTATTTTCGATGCGAAGCCGGATTAAGCCAAGCCTGGCTGTATTTGCAGTCAGGCTTGGCTTAATGAAGTCTTGGGAATGATTGAAGATCAGTCGTGGGCTTCTCCTTTAGCAAATAATGGAAGAAACAGCACACCAATCGTCAGCATCATCAGACAGTAGCCAAGGATCCCGGCAGCTATCCCCCATTCAAACATATTTGGAAAATATGATCCAACCGGTGCGTGATAGAGCACGCCTGGGGAGTAATGGAGCGGTACCGTTAACCCGGATACTGTCACATTCCAACGATTAACGATAATTCCGCCTACCGCCAAAAAAGCACCGATCACCAGGTACACTGGTCTGCGGTTAAATCGAGGGGTCAAGAAGAAAATCGCAGGAACAACCACTCCAAGCAAAATTTCCAACACCCAAAAGCTAAAGTTGTACGGCGTAGTTTGTCGTAGCAGTGATAACGATTCCATCACAGATGGGGTCTTACCATAATAAGTTGTTGCCATCGTATCCCAAAAGCGAAGGTAACCATAAACCAGCAGTCCGAAGCCGCTGAAGCGGGCAATCGTAAATAGGATCTCGTGGGCAATGACGCGCTTTCCCGTGATCCATTCGATTATGAATGCGACTGCCATCGTCAATGCAGGACCGACCGCAATTGCAGACAGGATGAACATGATCGGCATACTGGGCTTGAACCAGATCGGCCGTGCCTTGACAATACCGTACGTCGCTCCAAGCGATGATTGGTGCAGCAGAGAAATGAGCAAACCGATTAATGCCAGGGCTGGCGCCGCCTGGTGAAGCCAGTTAGCAACTGTTCGCACGAAAGGCCAACGATCGAAGAATTTCATATCCGTGATAACCGGCAAGAACTCGAGCATCATAATGGTCAGATAGATCGTGATGCACCAGGTAATCTCCCAAAGGACACTGTGGATATTCCAATAAACCCAGGGGTGCCAAAAACGGTCTGGGCGGCCAATATCCATGACTAAAGTTAGCAGCGCGGTGGTATATCCGATAAAGCCAACATAAATCGCCAATCGGATAATCGGTTTGAATCGTTTTAATCCTAGCAGGTAGACAATCGCCGAAAGTGTGAATGCGCCAGCTCCGAGCGCAATGGCAGAAAGATCTATGGTGATCCACAATCCCCATGGGACTGTATTATTCATATTTGTGATCACTAAGCCTTTGGAAAAAACCTGGTATGCGGAAAGAAGTCCAACGAGTAGGAGTAAACCGATCAGCCCGAACCAGGCTAATAAACCAGGGCTGAAACGAAAAGGTTTTTTTTCTAGCGTATTTACAGCCATCTCTACAGACCCTCCTTAGGCGGAATGTAATACACACTTGGATGGGTGCCTAGCTCTTCCCGCAAGAAAAAGGTGGGATTTTCTTTAATAACTATCGAGATCCTGCTGTTAGGGTCTTTAAGATCGCCGAAGGTTCGCGCGTTTACCGGACAGATATTTACACAAGCCGGGGTTGCCTCCGGATCTACGCCCGGGACCAATCCATTCTCAAGCCCTTGATCGATGCGGTGGATACAAAACGTACATTTTTCGACCACACCACGCGGTCTTCGTTCGACTTCTGCAATCCCCCAGGTGGGGATATAGGGGTTGACTTCTGTGTTTTCCTCCCAGTTGAATTTTCGGGCGTCATATGGACATGCTACTTCACAATAGCGGCAGCCAATACACCGATCATAATCCATTACAACGAGACCATCTTCACGTACAAAAGTGGCTCGGACCGGGCAAACTTCAACACAAGGTGCAGATTGGCAGTGCAGGCAAGGTCGGCTAAAATAGAAAGGATCGCCTGAGGATGTCTGCTCTGGAATGACGATATTCCAGGGTTTGTCTGAAGCGACATCGTTTGTCGCCGAGCATGTCCGCAGACAATATTCACACCCAATGCAGCGCTCGAGATCGATCACCATTCCCCAATGATGCTCGCCTGTCGCTCCATGCCCGGCGTTTTCTGCCCCGGTCGTAAGCTGTTCGCGCTGCATTCCCGAAAACGGAGAGAGCGGTCCGCTTGTCAGAACGACTGAAGCGACTGCAGAGCCAGCGGCAACTCCGGCGAGAGTGAGGATGTCTCGCCGGGTTATCTCGACCGAGACCTTTGTTTTCTTCTTACTCATTTTCGTTATCCTCAACGACCCGGATGCGCTTGCTGACGATCCAGGCAGCCGCCCCACCAGTGACCAATCCTACGATTGCGCCTTGGATAAGACCTGTATACAGCCTGGATACGTTCGATACTTGTAAATTATTGATTTGCTCTTCCTTGTCAACAATATCTTTTTTCAGATCTTCGACATTGATTTCGGGAGTCGGCAGCACAACCCCACCAAGCTTAACGAGCTCATCACGGGTGTGAACCGTCTCTTGGTGGCAGCCAATGCACGCTTCAGAACCAACCGCGAAAGTGTGACCGGTAGTCACCAGCCCACCAATTGGATCATCGGTGCGTGGGGGAGTGTACATATGGCAGTTGCTGCATTCGAGGCCGGCATTTGCATGGGTGCTGTGTGTGAAGCTGTCGCCCCGTTCTTTATGACAGTTCGTGCAGAGTGCGGTTATGGAATCTGCCATCGGGGTTTGAGAGTGCGGGTTATGGCAAGCCTGGCATTGAACGCCTGCGCCGCTGTGCGGGCTGGCATGCCACTCATCGGTGGTTGGTTTATGACATGTGCTGCAGAGGTCAGCGTCTGGTTTCAGCGGCATTGGCTCAGAAGGATGGTTGGGCTGGAATGGTCCGTGACAGGATTTGCAGGTAACACCTTCTTCTGAATAAGTCCCGTCTTGGGCATTAAAACCAGTTGTATGGCATTGCAAACAGCTAGTCTGCTTACTTAATTCCGTCCAATCTCGCTGGAAAATGGGTGATGAGAATGCTTGCGCATGCCTGGTAGAAACCCATTCCTCGTGAACATTCTCGTGACATCCTGCGCATGCAGAAGAACCAGCATAAGAGGGGGCTTGACCTGGCGGAGCGATGTGTGGGGCGGCAGCCGCGGGGTTGGAAATACTCACCGCGGCGCCCAATGCAATGCTCAGACAAAAGAGCGCACCGAATACCAGCCAACCCCGTGTATTAGGGTTAATTTGATTTTTTTTCATTCTGGATACTCCGTCCAATAGGTTATTTGCCCTAATTTGGTGATTGTTAGTTGTGGTAATCTCAGTATAAATTCTATGGGTTTTATCCTTAAACGTTAGTAAGAAATGTCATCATCCCTGAGGAAAGATGTAATGAATAAATCTCATCCCCGATATCCAATAGGGCAGAATTTAATAATCCTCCCAGCCACTTGAATGTGTCAAATTATGAAGTCTGTTTCTTTCGATTGGTCTTGCCGAAGATTATTTAAGTAAAAAACGCAGACAAAGCGGCCTCTGTCTGCGTTTCCTTCTTTACCCTAACTAGGCCAACCTGATCAAGGAGTGTCCGCCGCTGAATGATATCCTGAGGCAGCCGCGGTCAGCTCTTCATCGCTCTTTGGTGGGATAAAACCGCTGCCGTGACAATGGCGGCATGCAAAGTCCAAGCCGATCTCAGGGAGGACCTGAGTGCCATCCTCGTTAAATTGAGAGATCTGGTTTGGATTAATTTTTACTGCATGTGTCCGAAAATCACCCGTGAATTTGGCGCTGTCAGCCCAAGCCACCGAAATTAGCTTCGGCATATGGCATTCGATGCAAGGCATCTGCATCGCGGCATGCGGAGCAACTTTTTGCTGCCGAGATTGGTCTATGTGACACTGCATACAGGCAAGGTTCGTCGTTTGTTCTTTAGACTGTTGGTGCAGGGTCACTCCTGAATGAGGATCGTGGCAGAGCACACAATCCAGAACTGCATGTTTACCCTGAAACAAGTCGCCATAAACTTCGCTGTGGGCAATAAAACCATCCACTACCTGCAGATCGGCTCCGTTATTTCGCAAGTGGCACTGCGTGCATGCCTGCGGATCCCGAGTAATTTGCATTTGAAAACCTGGTGGGTTGCTTACATGCAGACTGCCGGGACCATGACAGGATTCGCAACGAACTCCTTCTTGTACCCAGGTCCCAACCAGTCCTGGCAGACCATCCTGATTCCCATTGGAGTTATAACCGGTAGTATGACAGCTGCCACAGTCATAAGAGACTTGGGCAGTGCCAGCTTTGTAAGGCACAAAACCTGCTTCTTTCTCCAGAGCACTATTCGCAAGGTTGAACTGGTTCCCAAAATCGCCGCTTCCTGGACTCCCTGGAGGACCAGTGATGATATAACCTTCTTTATCGACAAAAAGAGCTTTCCAGCGAAAGCCGCCAATTGCCAGGTGGATATCATCCCAAGTGTAGCCATCTGGAGGAGCGGGGACTTTGCTGAATGGGTACACAGGCGCCTGGGTATTGGCAATTTTATTCAGCACCCAGGGATGGCCAGATTTTATATACACATCATAAATGTCTTGGTGACAACCGCTACAGATTTGATCACCTACATATGAGCTCGTTGCTGAGGCAGCCTCTCCAGCCGGTCCGGCTGGTCCTGTTGCTCCGATTGGGCCTTGCGGACCTTCAGGTCCAGGGGGGCCTGCAGGTCCAATGGGTCCTTGAGGACCTTCAGTTCCAGCACAACCTGTTATCAAGATGGTCAGCATCATCAGCCCGACCAGAAATGCAAATTTCTTCATTGTGCACTCCTCGACGAAAAATGAGTGTGGGTACCTTTGTTTATATTAATACTTTACTGAAAAGGTGAAGATGGGGAAGAATATCCAATTTTTTGGCAAATCAATTCGGTACCTTAACACAAGATTGGGTAAATCACCATAAATATTCTACTATAAAAACCCCAAGATTAGCATATAATTAATAACCGTGGATATTGTACTGATCTTTTTCATTTATGGTCTGGCATTTTATTCTATGGGATTGGCGATGCTTTTCGAAGCGGGTCGCTCACCTATCCTGGCGGAGCGACGTGTTCTGATGCCGCTTGCCGTTTTCGGACTTGTGCACGGATCGCATGAATGGGTCGAGATGTTTCTAATCAAGAGCTCCTGGTTTGTGGTTCGGAATCCGCCATTTTGGGGTTGGTTCCGCGTTTCGGTATTGGTTTTCTCTTTCGTTGCTCTCATCATATTTGGATTGCAGATGCTTAATCCTCAGGGTGCATTTATCGGACCTTATAGGGTATTTTGGATCTTTGGATTGGCGGGTTACGTATGTTTGGTCCTGCTGGCTGGGTTGGCATGTTGGAAAAGTCAAACTAACATTGCCGGATGTTTTGATGTTTTGGCGAGATATTTGCTCGCATTTCCTGGTGCAGCAATAGCCGGATTTGCCTTATACCGCGAAGCCAGACGCTCGGTTCATGAAGGAATTTCTCCTCTGGCGCCTCCATTGTTTGCTGCATCACTCGGTTTCTTCGTCTACGCGGCTTCTCAATTGGTCGTTTCGCCTCTGATTTTCTTCCCAGCGAATTTTCTTAACATTGAAAACTTCCAGGCGTGGACTGGAATTCCTATCCAGCTTGTCCGCGCAGCAATGGCAGTATTGATCACACTCAGCCTGATACGTGCAACCCAGGTCACGGAAGAGGTGCGGAAGCGCCAGCTGATTGCAGAACAACATGCCCGTATCGATGCACTAGATCGGCTGGATGAGGAGCTAAGGAAAAAAGAAGCAATGCGCAAAGAGTTATTGGGTCACGTTGTCCAGGCTCAAGAAGATGAGCGGTCTCGGATTGCCCGCGAGCTTCATGATGAGACATCACAGGCATTAACGGCATTCACCTTCCATTTAGCTGCTTTACAGAAGATGCTTGGGCATGATTTAAGGTTTGAAGAGCCTTTAGGACATCTCCGAAGTCTCAGCCGAAGAATGTCTTTAGGAATCCACAGGTTGATGCATGATCTCAGACCGGCACTCCTGGATGATTTGGGATTGACTGCGGCGCTTCAAAACCTGTCCGATGGTGCCGAGATGCAAATGGGAATCAATGTTGAATTTAAAGTGTCGGGAAATCAACGACGACTGAACCCCACTATTGAAACCGCACTCTATCGAATTGCTCAGGAAGGGCTCACGAACACAGCCCGACATGCTTCCGTCCAGGCAGCATCTGTACGAATCGAATTCAATGAGAATACAGTGATGCTCCTTGTTTCGGACGAAGGGATTGGTTTCCAGGTTGATGACAGCACGGATCAAGGCTGGGGTCTGAAAGGGATTCGAGAAAGAGCGGATTCAATAGGGGCCCGATTAACCATTAATTCCTCCCCAGGCAAAGGGACCTCGATCGAGGTTGTGGTTCAGCAAGAAGCAGATATTCCTTAATACTCCTCATACAGCAGGGAGAAATGAAGCAATGGGATCGATTCGATTGATGTTGGTGGATGACCATGATGTAATTCGCACAGGGTTGAAAACTTATCTCGATACCCAAGCTGGATTTGAAGTTGTTGCTGAAGCGAGTGGAGGTGTAGAAGCGCTCGAATTAGTAGATTCCGCCTACCCAGATCTTATATTAATGGATATTTCTATGCAAGGTATGGATGGCTTAGAAGTAACGCGCCGGATTAAAGAAAAGAACTCGGATTGCAAGATCCTCGCTTTAACAGTTCATTCAGACAAGCAGTATTTCTTCGAAATGCTTGCTGCAGGCGCAGATGGGTACCTGACCAAACAGGCAGCCGCTGAAGAGCTCGTTGAGGCGATACGAGCAGTCTCTGCAGGGCACGTGTATCTTCAGCCGGCTCTGGCAGCCTGGCTGCTGGAAGACTACCGTCGGCTGGCGGCTCAAGAGATCCCCAAGCCATCAGAGAATGGAAATCCATCGACGACTTTAGGTTTAGAAACGCTATCTGATAGAGAGATCCAGGTGCTACAATGCGTGGCGGAAGGGCTTACGAATCTTGAGACCGGTGAACGATTGGGGATCAGTCATAAGACGGTTGCGCGCCACCGGGAAAGAATTATGTCCAAGCTAGATATCCACACAACCACTGAGCTTGTAAAGTTTGCGATTCGAACCGGTGTGATCAAGATTAGCTAATCAAAAACCATCCGGCAGGCAACTTTCCTGTAATTGCCGTGAAGACTATCGGGGGGTTTCATATTTTCTTGGGGATAACATTCTCTTAACATATTCTCATTCATTTATTTATGTTGTCTCAGCCTGAATTAATCTTGATATGACAGAATTCTGTGGGTCTGTTTGTAATCATAAGAAAAGCAAACAGGTAAATTTTTATATGTAAATTTAAGAGTTGGCATGTGGTAATGGAGGCTATTTCGGATGGAACAGAATATTGGAATGGAATCTAAGCCCGGGGCACGGTTAAAATTTATCATTGGCGGTCTTCTAATTATTGCTGCGGTGATCTATTTGATTGTCTCTTCTACCCAAGCAAGCGCCCAGTATTTCTTAACAATCGATGAACTTTTTGCGAAAGCAAGCGATATCAAAGATCGCGAGCTCCGAATTTCTGGAGCAGTCCTTGGCGACTCGATCCAGTACGATCCACAGACTTTGCTTCTCACTTTCACAATCGCGAATATCCCCGGAGACAATAAAGAAATCGAGGCTCAGGGTGGGTTGGCAGAAGTTCTTCACCAGGCAGTAATTGATCCTTCAAGACAGAAATTGAATGTTCAATACAATGGTCCAAAACCCGATCTATTAAGAAATGAAGCTCAGGCTATTATCACCGGGAAAATGGGTGAAGACGGTGTTTTTCAGGCTGAAGAGCTTCTTCTAAAATGCCCAACCAAATACGAAGATGCTGTCCCACAGCAAACCGAATAGACAACAGGCTATTTAAATGATTGCTGACTTCGGTTTTGGAGCACTGGTAATTACATTTTTGGTCGCGGTATACGGAACTGGTGCCGCGATCTATGGTGTTAAAAAGGAGCAGCCCAGGTGGGTGGAAAGCGCTCGTCTGGCAATGCTGCTCACTTTTCCGCTGATTTCGTTATCTGCACTAAGTTTGATTTATCTTTTAGTAACTGGGCATTATGAAGTCGAGTATGTTTCTGCGGTGACAAGTAATAGTATGCCGATCTACCTCAGGATAACAGCGCTGTGGGGAGGGCAGGCTGGCTCACTCGTGTTCTGGTCATTGCTAATGTCCGCCTTCGCATCTGCGGTGACCTTGCGTAAATGGAATCGCGATCGCGAGTTTTTACCTTGGGTAATAGTGGTCTCGCTGATCACCCTCGCTTTCTTCGTGAGCCTGGTAATCTTTTTTGAGAATCCATTTTCCCGGATATGGCGCCTGCCAGCAGGCGAATTCGTAGTAAAGATGTTCCAACCGGCGGGAGCAGCGCTTGCCTCGATGCGTGATGGTAGAGGGCTGAATCCGCTTCTGCGCCATCCTGGGATGATTATTCATCCGCCAATGCTCTACCTTGGTTTTGTGGCTTTTGTTATCCCATATGCATTTGCCATTGCAGCACTGGTCACCGGGAGGACGGATGACCGCTGGATCCGCCTCACCCGGCGCTGGACTCTGGTCGCATGGTTATTTTTATCGCTTGGACTGATTCTTGGCGGCCGCTGGGCATACGATGTATTAGGTTGGGGTGGTTACTGGGGGTGGGATCCCGTGGAGATCGCCGCTTTTATGCCCTGGCTTACCGGCACAGCATTCCTGCATTCAGTGATGATCCAGGAAAAGCGTGGGATGCTTAAGCATTGGAATATGGTCCTGATAATCCTTACGTATTCATTGGTGATATTCGGTACATTTCTTACCCGTTCAGGAGTGCTTTCCTCTGTACATGCCTTCGCTCAAAGTGCGATTGGTCCGATGTTTTTTGGATTCATTGGCATCACCTTTACGATCTCGCTTTATCTCCTTCTTCAGCGCTGGGACAGTTTAAAATCGACTGCCCATATGACCTCCATGCTTTCACGTGAAGCCTTGTTTCTGCTTAACAACCTGCTTTTCATGGGAATTCTTGTAGTTTGTTTTTGGGGGGTGATCTTCCCGCTGATTTCAGAACTGAGCACCGGTCAAAAAGTGACCGTTGGTCCGCCGTTCTATGAGCGCGCCACTGGTCCTCTCTTCGCCGGGCTGCTCCTGCTGATGGGCATCGCGCCACTTTCAGCGTGGAGGCTTTCGACAGCTAAAACGCTGGGTCGGGCGATTTGGAAACCGACAATTTTTGCATCGATCATTGGAATCGGACTGCCAGTTGCTCTGGGGATAACCGCGTGGCCTGCTTTGATAGGTTTCTTTTTATGCGCGTTGGTCACATCTGTCACGCTTTATGAGTTTTGGAGAGGAGTACTTGCTCGCCACCGTGCTCAGGGTGAGAATTATGGGATCGCCTTAAAGAATATGATAGATAGAAACAGGCGGCGCTATGGTGGATATATTATCCACCTCGGGGTCGTCTTAATGGCGATCGGCATTATTGGAATTGAGATGTTCCAAAGTGAAACTCAGGGCACAATCCCACAAGGCGGCTCAATCGCTATAGGCGATTACTTGCTGACATATAAATCGCTGGCAATTTTTGACACCCCAGACGGTCGTAATGTCGCACGGGCAGTACTGGATGTTAGTAAGGATGGGAAATTTGTTGGTCAGCTTCACCCACGTCGTGATTTCTTCTTCGAATCCCAACAGCCTATGACAATTCCAGGAGTACGCAGCACCTGGGAAGATGATCTATACGTTATCTTGGTGGATTGGTTGCCAGCTTCCTCTCAAGGCGCGACGTTCAAAGTATATGAGAATCCTTTGGTGAATTGGTTGTGGTTTGGAGCACTCGTGTTTATTTTGGGGACATTAGTTGCAGCCTGGCCAGACAGTGAGCCTGAAAAAGAACCCAGAATTACGGCTCAGCAATCTTACGCGAGCTCGAATGCTTGAGCTGATTATATATTTGCTAAATAAATGAAAAGCAAAATTATCTTTTCGCTGGGATTTGTTTGGATTTGCCTTCTGCTCCTCACAGGGCGAGGTCGAGCGCAGGACCCTACTCCAGCCCCTCGAATAATATCTGACGACCAAGTGAATGCAATCGCCAAGCAGATGTTCTGCCCGGTTTGTGAGAATACCCCCCTGGATGTATGCCCAACTCAGGCGTGTATAGAATGGCGGGAGTTGATCCGTGATAAGCTGAGCGAGGGTTGGAATGAAAAGCAGATCAAGAATTATTTTGTCGAAAGATTTGGAGATCGCGTCCTTGCTTCGCCGCCAGCTCGAGGGATGAACTGGCTGGTGTATGTAATCCCACCGATTGCTTTTCTGGCTGGGGCTTATATCCTTTATCGAGCGTTCAAAAGCTGGCAAGTCCCGCCTGCAGAAGTCTCCCATCCAGAAGAAAATGATACAAAGAAACATGATGATCCATATCTTGACCGCCTGGAGGATGAGCTTAAGAAGCTCTAGGAGAATCCATGTCTACGGGAATTGATGAAAATTCTTTGAAGGCAGAAACAGAACATCACCGCCCCCGCTGGGGGCGAATTCTTGCCTGGATTGGATTGGCGGCACTATTGGCACTTCTGTTCCTCGGCCTTCAGAAATCTCAAAAAGGTCAAATGAAGATCGGCGAGAAAGCGCCAGATTTCGTTCTTACAACGTTCGATGGTCAAGAGATTAATTCGGCGGATCTGATCGGTAAAGTCGTTGTATTGAATATTTGGGCTTCATGGTGCAAACCTTGCGAACAAGAGGCTGCGGATTTAGAAGCCGCCTGGCGGTACTACAAACCACAAGGAGATGTCATATTTTTGGGTGTGGCTTGGACAGACACCGATAAGAAATCACTGGAATATCTGGATAAGTACCAAATCACATATCCAAACGGACCTGACCTTGGTACTCGAATTTACCAGGCTCTCCGGGCAACCGGTGTACCTGAGACTTATGTCATTAATAAAGACGGTGTGCTGACAGCTGTAAAAATCAGCCCATTTGAATCGATCGAAGAAATCCAGCAGGTCGTAGATGCAGCCCTGGAGCAGTAGATAAATGGAAATCGGATCGATACTTCTCATCCTTGCCCTGGCGCTCATTGTTGGTATTTTTATCTCGAGACCATTTTTCGAGGAGACACCTGCGCGAGAAAAAAATGCCGGTCAAGAGGAATTCGACCATGAGCGCTCATCCTTGCTTGCGGAGCGCGACCGAATTCTCAATGCCTTGAAAGAGCTGGATTTCGACCATCTGCTTGGGAAAATTCCTGAAGAAGAATATCCACAGCAGCGGGCAATATTGATGCAAAAAGGGGTAGATGTGCTTAAACGGCTGGACGCGCTTCAGTCCGTTCAGTCAAGTCACTCACCTTCAGACCAACTTGAGCTCGCTCTAGAGCATCAAACGATTACTCAGCCACTATTCCAGGGGAATAACAAAGGGAACGGGCAATCAGCGTCGGCAAAGACCTCCAACGGTAATGCCAGACGCCCTGATGACGAGATTGAAAGAATGCTTGCCAACCGGCGAAGGGTCCGAACTGAAAAAGCTGCAGGTTTTTGCTCGAAATGTGGCAATCCAATCCAAAAATCGGATCGCTTTTGCCCAAAATGCGGGTACAAGACTGCATAACAGAAACTGGAAATTTTCCAAAAGAGTCAATCAAAATCTTATGAAAATTAACGCCTTGTTCCTATCTCTCTTTGTAGCGGTGCTGGTTTCGGGATGCAATTTTACTTTAGCTTCGGATGTTACCCCTCCGCCAGGATACCAGGATCAACCTATTGTTGGTTCACAGCCGGAGACCACTGCTGGTCCGCTATATCCTGTTGTTGCTCCAGATCCGATCCTCGGAAAAGCGATTTTTGTCGAAAAATGCGCTCCCTGTCATGGGGCTGCGGGTTTAGGGGATGGACCGCGATCCCAGGATCTGCCGAATCCAGTCACCCCGATTGGCTCTGTTGAAGTTGGGCGTACCGCCACCCCAACAGAATGGTACAACATAGTAACCGAGGGAAACCTGGAGCGTTTTATGCCGCCATTTCCCAGCCTTAATGCCCGACAGCGATGGGATGTCATCGCATACACTCTAAGTCTTTCACACAGCCCGCAAAGTTTAGAGCAAGGGGCGGAGCTTTATGAAGCAAACTGCCAGGAATGTCATGGCATGAGAGGCAAGGGAGACGGAGTTGGCTCGGATGGGTTGAAGATGCCGGATTTCACTCGTCAAGAATTTATGGCAAAGAAATCGGAAGACGAATTCTTCAAAGCAATTAGCAAAGGTGTTTCTCCTTCCATGCCGGCATTTGGACAAAAATTATCCGAAGAAAATATCAGCAACCTTACCGGTTACATCCGATCATTAAGTTTTGCACCCCAGAAAGCAGAACAACCTTCAGCGACTCAAGAATCAGGCGAATTATTTTCCACTCCAGATAATTTGGAAACGCCGCTTGCTGCAACTGTGACCTCCACCGTGACCTCCACCTAGTGACCTCCACCGTGACCCTAGGTTCAGTTCAAGGTACTGTGACAAATGAATCCGGGGGGGAGATACCGGCGGGATTAGAAGTTTTATTGCATGCATTTGACCAAATGCAGCTCGTAATGACTGCGACAACAACCCTCGAATCGGATGGCTCGTATCATTTTGATCAGGTCGAACTTGCTCCGGGCAGAAATTTCTTTTCCACGATTGATTTTGATGGCGTACTCTATGGATCCGAGTTTACGGCAGTTGAAGATTTAAGTATTCCACTGGAGCTCCCCATCGAAGTCTATAACTCGACGGCAGATCCCTCTTTTCTTTCTGTCGATCGCTTGCACTACTTCTTCGAATATCTAGATAATTCGAATTTACGAGTGGTGGAGCTTTATATTATTTCGAATCCAACCACAAAAACTTTGATTTCTGGAGAGCCAGGTCAACCTATTGTAAAATTTTCGCTTCCGCCTGGCGCTGTAGATTTAGAGTTTCAAGATGGCGCACTAGGCGATCGCTATGTGAAAACGGAAGACGGATTTGGGGATACCACACCGGTTCGACCTGGAGAGGGTAACTATCAGGTGTTGTTTTCTTATACTCTGCCCTTCGATCGTAAGCTTGAGCTCGATCATCGAATGTCAATGGATACCAATGCTATTGTGATCCTCGTCCCAGAAGACGGGATCAAAATTAAAGGTGAGGGCATCCAAGATGGCGGGACGCGCGACGTGCAGGGTGTGCAATACCATATGTACAACGGTAATGCATTCAAGTCCGGGGAAGAGCTTCAGTTAACGATAACCGGGAAACCTGATGCAACGAATCCAATCACTGCCGCCAGTTCAAACCAGAATCTGATCATCGGAGTCGGTGTGTTTGGGTTCGTATTAATCATTCTGGGAGTCTGGATGTTCCAGCGAACTCGTTCCGCTTCGGCTGAATCTCTGAGCCAGCTCCCAACAGCAGAAGTTGAGTATGAATTTGCCGATGCAGTTATGGATGCCATTCTGGCTCTGGATGACCTTTATCAGGAAGGTAAACTTCCAGAAGACGCCTATCAACAAAGACGGGGCGAATTAAAAGATCAATTGAAGCATGTTAATGAAGAGCACGGTTGAGCCAAATGATCGAAGTTCGAAAGTTATACAAAAGATTTGGCTTAAAACCGTTCTGCGCGACTTGAATTTCAGCGCAGATGCAGGGGAGTTTGTTGCACTTCTGGGCCCTAATGGTGCGGGAAAAACTACCTTTCTGAGAATCCTGGCGTCGCTTTCTCGCCCAGCGATGGGCGAAGTCTGGATCGCGGGGCATCGCCTGCCGAACCATGCCGCCTCTGTTCGCAGAATCCTGGGTGTGGTGTCTCACCAACCTCTGCTCTATGGAGATTTGACAGCAGAAGAGAACTTGCAATTTTATGCCAGGATGTACAATATTACAAATCTTGAGCCGCGCATTCTTGCAGTACTCGAAATGGTTGGTTTAACTGCTCGTAGGGGCGACCTAGTACGTACTTTTTCTCGAGGGATGCAGCAACGCCTGGCAATTGGGAGGGCGGTGCTGCACAATCCGGAGGTGATGTTATTCGATGAACCGCATACCGGGCTGGACCAGGATGCGAGTGCAATGCTGGATACGGTACTTATGGAAGTCGCGGCTCTTGGTCGCACAGTTGTGATGACATCTCACGATCTGGCGCGATCTGCAGAGCTGGCGAGCCGCTTTGACGTGCTATCGCGCGGCAGGATTGTCGCCTCTGCCCGAACGGAAGAAGTACCCCCAGATCGTTTGCCGAGTTTCTATCGTCAGGCAATTTCTGAATCACCTAAGTTTGATCCACCTTTTCACTCTCAAACGCTCGCTGAGGAGCGAAGAGAATGAAAGCACAAGCGCAGATTGAGACGTTGAGCGAGCAATGTAATCGGTCTCGCGAAATCCGGGCATATTTCCGAGCCCTCTGGGCTATCGTTTGGAAAGACCTGGCAGCTGAGTTGCGGAGCCGCGAGCTGATTTCCGCCATGCTGGTGTTTTCTCTCCTGGTGATCTTCATCTTCAATTTTGCGCTTGAACTGGATGCTCGTACGCGCTACAGTGTCACGGCTGGCGTGCTTTGGGTTACATTCGCTTTTGCTGGAACCCTAGGTTTGAATCGTTCTATGGCTATGGAGAAAGATCGCGGCTGTTTGGATGGATTGCTCCTTGCCCCGGTGGATCGTTCGGTCATTTATTTTGGGAAATCGCTCAGTAATCTATTCTTTATGCTGATTGTTGAAGCTGTTGTCTTACCGGTTTATTCAATTCTTTACAATACGAATCTTTTTCAAATAGGATTGATCACAGTCATCTTGCTTGGGTCGCTTGGGTATATAGCAGTAGGGACGCTGCTGTCCAGCATGGCTGTGCAAACCCGCACGAGGGATGTCCTCCTCCCGATCCTGCTTTTTCCAGTTGTAGTCCCATTGTTTATCGCTGCCGTGAAAGCCAGCAGCGGGTTCCTTCAGGGCTTGGAGATGGCAGAAATTTTGCCCTGGATTAATTTGTTGATTGTCTTTGACCTGATTTTCACATCGGTTTCTTTTATGGTCTTCGAATATGTTGTTGAGGAATAAGCCGCTGAAATCCAAGCAGATGATCAGCAAAGCAATCCCTTAACGATTATACAGAAGGAGATTATCGTAATGGATAAAAAACCAGTTCTGCTCTCGATATTAGATTTTGTTACTGCCGGGCTGCTGGTCGCGGCAACTGCGCTTGTATTTTTCTATGCACCTTTAGAAGCCATAATGGGATTGGTCCAGAAAGTTTTCTATTTCCATGTTGCCGCCGGCTGGGTAGGGATGTTGGGTTTCCTGGTTGCAGCAATTGCAGGAATCGTTTACCTGCGGACCGGCAACCACCGCTGGGATACCACCGGGTTGGCTGCAGTAGAGATCGGTATGACATTCGCATTTATTAACGTGGTCACCGGATCGATTTGGGCGCGTCCAATTTGGAACACCTGGTGGACCTGGGATCCTCGCCTCACAACCGCTACAATCATGCTTTTGATCTATGCCGCATATCTCATGCTGAGATCAGGGATTGAAGACCCTGATCGGCGTGGGCGTTTCGGAGCGATATACGCCATTATCGGTTTCCTAAGCGTCCCTCTGACTTTCTTTTCTGCACGCCTTTTCCGAACAATCCACCCCGTGGTGATCGGATCGAATCAACCAGGGGCTGAGGGCGCATTCGACATGACGCCTAAAATGCTGCAGACCTTCATGTTCAGTCTTTTTACATTCACCATCATTTTTGTCGACCTGCTCTGGCATCGCATTCGCCTCGGTCGATTACAGGATCGTGTTGAGCAGCTGAAGATGAAATTAAATGCGTGATTAGGAGGAAACAATCAATGCACTATTTACAGGAAATGCCAGCACAAACCGCGAACTACTTGATTTCTGGATTTGTGGTGATTTTTGGGGTGATGGCGCTTTATATTGTCAGCTTAATAATCAGGACGAAGAACCTTAAAGCTGATTACGCCTTGCTGGCAGAAAACTCGGACCAGTTCGAGGAATAGACTACCTGATTATTATATTTACGATTGGGAAGCAGACAGTGGCTGAGTGGGAATAAGCCTGCGGGAAAGAAAAAATGCCGCGAATAATCCGAGAAACTGAACTAAGAGTTGGAGGATCTCCCAATTCTCTGGCAGTACCCATTCCGGCAGCTTTAAGAATACTGCAAACAGAAAACCGAACAGCGCCCACCGCTGCAGGCTCCTTTTACCGAAATACTTAGGGCTGAAAAACCTGAAGAACCAGAAGGCCCCAATCGCTGTCAAAGCCGCTAGAAGTAGGAGAAAGAAGATAATTAATCCCAGCACGCTGCCAGGATTTGATAATGATTTGGGATTGGCGATGATGGTGTGGACATCTCTACTGCCGAGATAAGGAATCACAAGATTTAATGTTGCGTCGGTTATCGCAAAATTAAGTACCGTTGCGGCGCTGAGAATTACGGCGCTTCGCCTGCTCTTTTCCAAATTCATTTGAAAAAAGCGATCCCTTCAAAAACTCTTTCGACGGGTCCAGTAAGCGAAAGGTCGTACTGAAGCCCGATCGTGACAGTAAGCACACCGCCAGGGTTGTGGACATTGACAGCCGAACCGCAAATTCCAAGGCGGTGGGCGGCTGCTGCAGCTGCGCAGCTGCTGCTCCCTGATGAAAGAGTGATCCCTGCTCCGCGCTCCCAGATCTGGATCCGAATATTGTCAAAGTCGATTGGCTGAAGAAATTGGACGTTGGTTCGTTGAGGAAAATGGGGATCATTCTCAATACGAGGGCCAATTCTTTCGAGCTCCTCTCTGTCAACAAGTTTATTGATTACCACACAGTGCGGATTCCCGAGTTTCATGAAGATACATTGGAAAACCTCATTTTCGATATGGATCTGCTCCAAAGCGGAAGTGGTTTTTCGTCCAGCAGTGAACCTGCTTTCTCCGAGAAATTCTGCCCTCCCCATTTCGATTTTGATTAGTTTTCCATAATCCAAAACTTGAAATCTGACTGGACCGACTGCCGTTCGGATGGAGAACTGGCGCGATCTGCCGTCGGCCATCGTTTCAACTCTTCCGGTATCCAATAGATATCTTGCCAGGATCCGTAAACCGTTCCCACTTTTTTCAGCTTCACTGCCGTCTGGATTGAAAATTCGAACTGCGAAATCGGTTTCCAGGTCAGTCAGCGGTCCGAATAAGACTCCATCAGCGCCAACGCCATAATGCCTATCGCAGATTTGGCGAATTTGTTCGCTGGAGGGAGAGGAGTTTAACTGGTCTGGCTCGATGACCAGATAATCGTTACCTAATGCCTGATATTTTACAAAGCGAATCATTTACCAGTCGTTGTCTCAAATCTCGAAACTTTCCTGTTGGAACCTCTCGAGCAGCCAATCAGGTGTCCCCATGCGGAGAAGATCAGCTCGTTGAATCACCTTAAGAAGCCAATGTCCTTCAGGGAGCAGGGAAGACGCTTCCTGGCTGGTCACCCAACGCAGCTCGGAATGTTCTTCACTAAGGTGCGGCTGTGTCTTTCCCACTAATGAACAGGCGTAAAGAACCCCCAGCAGCTCGTAGATCGGCTCAGGTGCTCCGCGATAGAAATGAGTTGTGCCAATGATGAAATCTACGGTAACTTCAACCCCGACCTCTTCGCGGATTTCACGGTACAGAGCTTGTTCGAAACCCTCTCCCTGATCGACGCGTCCAGTCACGCATTCCCATGCGCCAGCCTGGAAATCGCGTTTTGAGCTGCGGCGAATCAGGAGGTATTTATGGCTTATTGGATCAAAAATTAATGCTGCAATCCCGCCAAGAAAATGCCCAATACTCATATTTAGAGCTCGCTCAATTCAAGCAGGAGCTTTTTGTAGATCTACATAGCTCTCAATTCAGGTTACTAAATCTGGTGAGTAAACTGTGGGTGATGTAGTTCTCCCACAATGGCCCCATAACATCGAAGTTTAAGACATGCGATGAAAAAGTTTGAAATATTAGCTTACCGTCCATACATACCGCAGAAGTGCCGTGGGACGCCTCGCTTGAAGCGATCGTGCCTAACAGAAGAGTGGCTTTGCTCTGCGGTGAGAGTTTAATCAAATCGCCGACATCATATGAAATCTTGCCTTCCGGATCCCACCAATAATTCGTGGTTTGAGAGAAATTCAGGGTTTTGTTCGGAAAGTTCATGATCTGATTATTTGGATTGAGATTGAATAAAGCAGCTCGAGATGGTGGAATCCTTACCCAATTGTTTTCGAATTCAACACCGCAGCGAGTCAGAAGACCGCTTGCGGCTGTGCGAAAAACATTATCCAGATACCAGGTTTCAAATATTACAGAGCTGCCTTGATCAATTGTCTTCAAAATACCATCGAAGAAACTCCCTTTTAGACCTGCTTTATCTTCTGTTGCAATTATGACCAAATCCCACACCCCACCTCCTGAAGGTCCATTTTTAATGTCGTCCAAGAACCAGCCGTAGGCGCTTCCGTCATCCTTATACTTAAGCCCCATTTCATCCAGAGTAGTCTTAACATAACGTACTGTATCCGTTCGGGCGGTCATATCCTCATAAAGCAAGATTTTCGCGTTGCTAGTCCAGGCTTTGAAAGCGTCTTGATCAATTGGAATAGGTGTCGCTTCACCTGAGGGAGGAACCTCGGTTGTCTGATCAGGCGGATTGCTTTGAGGTTCAGGTGGATTTTCCGGTTGGGTCGCAGCATCTGGAGGAGGAGAGGGAGTTGAAGTTATTGATCCCACCTGTTGGGTTTGCTCAAGGTTTAAATCGATCTGTTGTTGAGCCAATAATGTCTGCTTGACATTAACATCAATTTCCGCTTCTCGAACTTGGGTCAGTTTGGCGGCTTCGTCCTTGCTTATAGGGACCAGGCTGCATCCGACCAGAAAAAGTAATCCAAATAAGAGGATAGCCCCTATTAAGATTTGAATGCGAAAACGTAATTTGGCAGTGATGAGTGTCAAAGCAGATTAACCTCCACTGAAGCGAACCTTCAGCGCGTTCGTGATCATGTTCTCCCATAATGGGGCGAGAGTATTATATGAAAAAGAATGGCTGCTGAATGTTTGAAGGATCAGCTGACCATTAAAACAAACGGCAAGGGCGGCATCTTTAACATCGCTATTTGGGGTGCGCCCTAGCAAAAAGATTGCATCACCTTTCCCGGTATAAGCCATTAATGAACCCAGATCTCCTGAAAAGAGCCAGGTGAATTGAGTTTTACTGAAGTTTAATCCTTTGTTCGGATCATTCATTATTGGATGTTGAGCGGCGGCTGGATACGGGTAAAGTACGACATCCGTAAGGTCACCACTTTTCGGGTAATATGGGTAGACCTGCACTCCGCATTTGGAAAGCACTGGACCGACTTTGCCTTGCGAGATTGCATCGAGGTGCCAGGCTTCCAGAACAACGGATGTACCAGCGTCGAGCACATCTTGAATATAATCAAAATATTCCCCCGAAACGTTGCCGCGCTCTTCGATAGCTATAATCGCTAAATCCCACGGACCTCCTGCAGGAGATCCCGAGAGCAGATCGTTCTTTAACCATCCGATTGCATTACCATCGTCTTTATATCGAAGTCCCATAGAATCCAGGATGTTTTTTATGTAACGCGATTTAGAGGGATCCGAGACGACATCTTCGAAAAGCAATATCTTTGCGTTCTTCATCTGCTCAGAAAAATTCCCGGCGGGTGGATTGGCTGGAGGCAGCACTGTGACAGGCGCTTGTGTCTGCACGGCTGACGGTTGGGTCGGTTGGGCTGGATTGGATGGGACCTGAGCAGGGGGTTGTTGTGCTTGAGCCTGGATAGTTGCTTGTTGGGCGGCAATTGTCGCGTTTGCGTTTTCGAGGTCCTTGGAAGCCAGGGTTTCTTCCACGCTGAGTGCAACTTCTGTTTCATTATTTGTGTCCCCATTTTTCTCATCTGGAGCTGAAAAATTACATGAAACGGTGGCAATGATGAGAATTACTCCTATGAAAAATCGGAGAGAAATTACTCCAGTCCACCGAAGAAATTCTGAGTGTGAACTTTTATCCATGGTCTCATCTCCAACCAAGGGATTCTAGTTATCCATTCTGCTTTTTGCGAGCGCGAGAGGTGACCTACTCATAAAAATATGATCGTCGACCGCTAATTATACACTTTCTCTCTTAATTCTGAGCAAGCAAGAACTCTGCCCTCGAGGATTTTTTACCTGGGTAGCGATTAATTCTACCGGGCTGCCTAATAATTGACTTATCAAGCGTTCGTCAATCATGCATATCTCCGGATGTTGCTTGATCACGGCGCGATAGGGGCACTGGCCTAATACAATCCGGGGACCGTCTGAGTGTGCTTCCCATCTTGAAGCATATGAATAATTATTCAATTTCTCGATAAGTGAATTTAATGGATGGGTGAGGCTCTTTGGATTGGGTTTAGATTCAAAAACAGGATTAAACCTGCTGTTCATCTTCTGAGCCATCCGATCGGCAATTTTCTCTAGAGGCAAAATTGAAGGGATGACTGGTGGATCTGGATAATACATTATTAGAAGCGCATCTATGAGGTTTTCCAAATTGTTGCCAGAGAGTCCATCCGCCATTGAATAGACTCTCTCCGGTCGACCTTTTCTTTTTGAGTGTGTATGATCAACAACCTGGATTGAGCCAAGTTCTTTCAAAATATTGAGATGATGGCGAGCATTCGCATGGCTCATCCGAAAAGAATGGCTGATCTCCGAGGTCGTTACGGTTTGATGTGCAGAAATATATTCAAGGATTCTGTGCCTAACGGTCTTCATTTTCTAATTATACTCTACGAGGAAATTACGAGCATATATATTTGCGTTTATGCCAATTGACCGAACCTATTTTGGCGGTATAATTGGAAAATATGCTGAACTGGGATGATACATTTCCTATTGCGTACAGATTAATGGAAAGATTCCCGAATATAAGCTTAAGTGCTGTCTCGCTGGATATGATCTATCATTGGGTGATTGAACTGCCAGATTTCTCGGATGACTTTGAATTGGCTAACGATGAGATTTTGAGAGCTATTTATCAAGAATGGTATGAGGAGGCAAATCCCTTATGAAGGACATGAAACGGGAAAATATCAATTCAACGAAATACGACATCCCACCAGAATTGGAGGGTCAGGTAGCCGTTACCACAATCGATAAAATCTATAATTGGGGTCGGCGCTCTTCAATCTGGCCATTAATGTTTGGATTAGCCTGCTGTGCAATTGAAATGATCTGTACAGCGGCAAGCCGTTATGATTTCGCCAGATTTGGCATGGAGATCATGCGGCCAAGTCCTCGCCAGGCTGATTTAATGATCATTTCCGGAACAGTTACAAAGAAGATGATCCCGCAGATTGTCCGCCTTTACAACCAGATGCCTGAGCCAAAATATGTGGTAGCAATGGGCGCTTGCGCTTCCGGCGGCGGACCATTCAAAGAAGGCTATAATGTAGTCTCAGGTGTGGATCGCTATATCCCGGTTGATGTTTATATCCCAGGTTGTCCTCCCACCCCTCAAGCGTTGATTTATGGCTTAATCACCCTGCAGCGGAGAATTGACCAGCAATCCATCAAACAGGTCCGCTGGTATCAGCGTGAACCGATCGCAGCAGTACCAATCCCGGTGCTTGGACCCGATGTAATCGATCCACGCCAAAACATACTGATCAAATCGACTTCGGCTCTGAAACCTCAGGAGCTTGAGGAAACATCTGCATCCATTACGAAGCAGGCGTGAATATGGAGGTAATGAATGAGTGAACAAAGAGCCGAAACCTTGATCGAAAGATCGCTCGAGTCAGATCTCGCCGAACGTTTCCCTGACGCCGTCGTACCAGACGATCGGAAAGGTTATGAGGGTTACCTCATTAAGCCCGAAAGCTTGATTTCGGTTGCCACCGTAATCCGAGATGAGTTTGGTTACGATTATCTCTCATCAGTTACGGGAGTGGATTATCTTCCAGAGAATAAAATGGAAGTTGTTTACCATGCCTTCAGATCAACCGGCGGACCGGCAATAGTATTTAAAGCCCAGGTGAATCGTGATAATCCCAGCGTCCCTTCTTTGGTATCCGTCTACCCGGGTGCTGAGCTTCAGGAACGCGAGGCGTATGACCTGGTCGGAATTCAATTCGAAGGACACCCCGACCTGCGGCGTATCCTGATGTGGGAAGGGTTTGCAGGCTATCCTCTGCAGAAAGACTGGAAGGAATCTTATTTCGAAGAAGAAGGCAAGCCGTTCAAAAGCCGATGGCCTGATGGTCATGTTTCGCGGATTGAGGATAAAAGTCCTTATGTTAATAATGTGGGGTATCCTCCTGGCTTTGATCCGGAGTTCTTTGAACCAGAGAACGATGAAAAACTATACGATAGCTTGAGGCGATCGATCCAAGGCCAGGATCTGACCATGGATACGGATGTTGTCATGGTCAATCTTGGCCCGCAGCATCCCTCAACGCATGGGGTGTTTCGGATAGCGGTCGCATTGGAAGGCGAGAAAATACTCGCGCTAAAGCCAGTAATGGGGTACCTCCACAGAAATCATGAAAAAATCGGCGAGAGAAACACCTTTTTGCAGAATATGCCTTTCACTGACCGCTTGGACTACCTCTCCTCGATGAGCAATAATTTTGGGTATGCCCTGGCGGTTGAGAAATTGATGGGGATCAAACCACCAGAAAGAGCAGAATTTCTGCGCGTGATCATGGCTGAACTTACTCGGATCAGCAACCATATCTTTGCGATCGGGATGTTCTTGAACGACCTGGGAGCCTATTTTACCCCGGCGCTTTATGCTATCGAAGAACGAGAACTGATCCTGGATATCTTTGAGGCGGTCAGCGGTTCGCGGATGATGTGCAACTACTTCCGATTTGGCGGAGTAGCGCGGGACCTGCCGGAAGGGATCCATGAGAAAATTCGCAAGCTGGTCTACGATCGCTTACCTCGAAAAGTGGATGAGCTCGATCTTTATCTATCTAATAACGAAGTGGTTCGATCTCGGACAGAAGGAGTTGGAGTTCTGACACCCGAACAGGCAATAATGTATTCGACCTGCGGACCGATGCTGCGCGGATCAGGTGTGCCCTACGATATCAGACGTGCAGATCCCTACAGCATCTATGATCGTTTCGACTTCGATGTTGCTGTTCGCTATCATGGAGATACATACGATCGCTACCTCATACGGATCGATGAGATGCGCCAGAGCCTGCGAATTCTCCAGCAAGCTGTTCGAGATATTCCGGAAGGGTCAATCCAGGAGGGCAAACCGCAATATCAGGTTCGAGTTCCAGCGGGCGAATCCTATGGCCGCGTTGAAGGTCCCAAAGGGGAGTTGGGGTACTATGTGGTTTCGAATGGGAAACCTAATCCCTGGCGATATCATGTGCGAGCCCCGTCTTTTATTAACCTTACTGCTTATGAATCGATGTGCGTCGGAAATAAAATTGCCGATGTAGTCGCGATACTGGGTTCTATTGATATTGTGCTCGGTGAATTGGATCGATAGGGAAGGATAGGGAGCAGCTTCTTATGGATGGCATGGGCATTTTCAAAGGATTAGGCGTCACATTAAAACGCTTCATCGATACTTACCTGGATGACATCCGGTGGTTCGGAAAACGATACTACACCCAGGAAGGTGTAGCTCATCGGATGAGCGCGGAGACTCGCGGCATCTTTACGATCCAATACCCCGAAGAAAAACTTCCGGTGCCAGAGGAATTTCGATTTATCCCTTTCTTGATTTATGAAGAAGGTCCAAATGGGGAGAAGAAAGACCGATGCACCTCCTGTGGAATTTGCGCCAAAGTGTGCCCACCACAATGCATCTGGATCGTGCGTACAAATGATCCAAACACAGGACGCCCTATACCCGAACCGAAAGAGTTTTATATCGATGTGGATATTTGTATGAACTGCGGTTTTTGTGCAGAATACTGTCCTTTTGATGCGATTAAAATGGATCATGATTATGAGCTGTCGGTCTACGACCGGCATGCTAAGAATATTTTTGATAAAGAGCGACTCTCAAGGCCGCTTTCCTATTATGCCGATATCAGACCGGTAAATTTTGCCCGCGAGGAAGCTGCGCGATCTGAAGCGGAAGCTGCAAAAGCAGCCAGGCGAATCCAGTCTTGAGAGCTGTGGAAGGACAATAATGGTAAAACAATTACAACCAACCCAGGAGTCCATCCTGGCAGCGTTAAGCAAGGTACAGGAACCAGAGCTGCATAAGGACCTCGTTACTTTAAATATGATCCGAGAAATAAAAATTGAGGAGGGAAAGGTTAGCTTTACCGTTGTGCTTACTACCCCGGCTTGTCCATTAAAGCACCAAATCGAAAGGGAAGCAAAAAACGCGGTCCTGTCGATCGAAGGGGTTAACGCGGTTGACATTCGAATGGATGCCAATGTCCCTAGTGATGGTCGCTCTCGGGGACTGGTTCAGCTCCCAGTTCGCAATGCGGTCGCGATTGCTTCGGGCAAAGGCGGTGTCGGAAAAAGTACGGTAGCTGTTAATGTTGCAGTTGTTTTAGCCCAGAGCGGTGCCAAGGTAGGCTTGTTGGATGCAGATATTTATGGTCCAAACATCCCCACAATGATGGGTGTGGATCGACTTCCTACTCCGAAAGGTGATCAACTTCTACCGGCTGAAGCGCATGGTGTGAAGCTGATGTCGATCGGCTTTTTGGTAAAACCCGACCAGCCGTTGATATGGAGAGGCCCGATGCTGCACTCTGCTATTCGCCAGTTTCTGACGGATGTCAATTGGGGAGAACTGGATTACCTGATCGTTGATCTTCCCCCTGGCACAGGCGATGCGGCTTTGAGCCTGGCGCAATCGCTGCCGCTGAGCGGAGGCATCATTGTGACCTTGCCTCAACAAGTTTCTTTGGAAGATGCTCGCAGAGGACTGGAGATGTTTCGCCAGCTGGATGTGAATATATTCGGAGTGGTTGAAAATATGAGTTACCTCGAACTGCCCGATGGTACAAAGATGGACATTTTTGGAACCGGTGGTGGCGAGCGGTTGGCTCACGAGGCAGGGGTACCGTTTATTGGCTCGATCCCGATGGATCCAGCCGTCAGGCGGGGTGGGGATGCTGGACAACCGGTTGTGATCTCACATCCAGAATCAGCTGTTGGTCTGGCACTTCGAAATGTAGCAGAGAATATCGCCGCAAAAATCAGCGTCGCGGCAATCCAAGGTGAAAATTTCATCCCGATCAATTTGATCGGTTAAGAGAGGCGATGTTAACCAGCTCCCACTCTTAGGTAAGCTGGTTTATGATAATGAGCTTATGAATCCATATATTGTCGGTATCCGATTTCAAAAAGTAGGCAAAGTCTATCATTTCGATGCCAGTGCTTGCTGCGATCTTACAGTTGGGGATTACGCAATCGTCGAGACCAGCCGGGGACAGCAGTTGGGCGAGGTGATTCAGGTGGTCCAGGATCCTCAGCCGCCACCCGAAGGAACCTGGAAATCTATTTATCGTAAAGCCACGGCGCGCGATTTGGTTCTGCGGCAGCTCTGGCAAAAGAAAGAGCTGGAGGCTACGATAAATTGCCGTGAAAAGCTTTTCGAATTGGGAATCCCAGGTGTAAAAATTGTCGCCTCGGAATATTCCTTCGATGGCTCGCGGCTGTCATTTCTTTACAGCACAGAAGCTGAAGGTAAAGTCGACCTCAGGAAGCTGAATAATTCCATGCAGCGTCTCTACCCACGTTCGAGAGTGGAAATGCGCCAGATTGGACCGCGCGACGTAGCCAAGCTTCTCGGTGGAATGGGTGCATGCGGTCTGCAAAACCGCTGCTGCTCGATGTTCCTGACTGAATTCAGCCCGATCTCGATAAAAATGGCAAAAGAACAAGGAATCTCGCTGGCGCCTTCTGAGATCACGGGAATGTGTGGTCGATTGCGCTGCTGTCTGATATACGAATATGAACAGTATGTTGATGCGCGAAAGGCGCTTCCTAAGAGGGGGAAAATTGTAACCACGGCGCGTGGTCTGGCTAAAGTCGATGATGTTTATCCCTTGAAGAATTCAGTCATGGTGATTTTCGAGGATGGGACGCGCCTTGAATACCCATACGAGGAAATCCAACCGTTTGATGAGCTCGAAGCGCTGAAGAAGAAAGCGCAGCAACCTTGTGATAAGCATGAAGGTGGGGAATGTGATTGTGGGAGGAAGGATCCTGCCCAGGCTGATGTCCAGGCTTCCAGCTCAACGCAGAAAACCGAGAGACCAGAATCCCAGCGGAACAGGAAATGGAAAAAGAACAAACACAGGAAGTAAAATCGAGATTAGACGAGAGCAAAGAACCAGCTAAGCCGGATGATTGGAAAACCCCTCAAAAAATCCTGGTGATCCTTGCCCATCCCGACGATCCTGAATTCTTCTGTGGCGCAACAATCGCGCGATGGACTAAAGCGGGTCATAAGGTAGTCTATTGGTTGCTCACGTGTGGTGACAAAGGTGCTTCGAACCCGGAAACCAATCCTGCAGAGCTGTGTTTCGATAGAAGAGCTGAGCAGATCCAGGCTGCTTCAATTCTTGGGGTACATGATGTGAATTTTCTGGAGCATCCAGATGGATATTTAATCCCAGATCTGGAACTTCGCAAACAGGTTACCCGGATCATCCGATTTGAGCGCCCGGATATTTTAGTGACCTGCGATCCCAAAACGCTCTATGTCGGTGATATTCGAATCAATCACCCAGATCATCGAGCCGCCGGTCAAGTTGTGTTGGATGCGGTTTTCCCCGCTGCAGGAAACCCGCTTTATTTTCCGGAGCTGCTTCATGAAGAAGGTTTAGCCACCCACACTCCGCATGAGGTCTGGATAGCCGTCACATTAGAGCCGAACGTCCAAATCGATGTCACGGACCTTTGGGACACAAAACTGAAGGCGCTTTACGAACACCGCAGCCAAATCGGCGAGCGCCAGGCCTTTACGGAACGAATGCGCTGTCGGCATACCCCCGACAGTACGCTTGATCGACCGCGTTATGAAGAAGTATTTCATCGAGTTTTCTTAAGCTGAACCACTCAGTCAATCGAATAGAACATGAATTATGGATAATCCAGAACGGTTCAACTCAGCTGCTCGGGAATTATTTTTATACTCCCAAATGTTCCGCCGAGATTTTCATCGACATCCCGAATTAGGCTTTCGCGAAGTTCGTACAGCCGGGATTATCGCTCACGAATTGGATGAATTTGGCTTAGAAGTTTATCGGGGTATTGCAGATACAGGTGTGATAGCACTCATCGAAGGCTCCGCGCCAGGACCGGTGGTGATGCTCCGTTTTGACATGGATGCCCTCCCGATTATCGAGCAAACTGGCGCGGATTATGCTTCAGCTACACCTGGAATCATGCATGCCTGCGGGCATGATGGTCACACTGCGGTGGGGCTGACAGTTGCTCGCTTACTTTCAGGGATGCAGGGTGAGATCGCCGGGACAGTTAAAATGATTTTCCAACCCGCCGAGGAGGGATTGGGCGGAGCAGATAGAATGATCCAGGAGGGTGCGCTGGAAAACCCGAAACCCGATTTTGCCTTAGGATTGCATATTTGGAACGAAAAACCAGTCGGATGGTTGGGAATTTCTCCAGGACCAGTAATGGCTGCTTCCGAAATCTTTAAAGTTGAAATTACCGGCAAAGGCGGTCATGCAGCACTTCCACACCTGGCAGTTGATCCATTGATTGCGGCCTCGCAAATTGTGAATTCCCTTCAAACGATCGTCTCGCGCGAAGTCTCTCCGCTTGATTTGGCTGTTGTGAGCGTAACCATGCTTCACGGAGGCGATGCCTTCAACGTGATTCCAGAACAAGCCACCTTACAGGGAACGATCCGTACTTTCGATCCAATGATCAGACAGCAGGTTTTGGAACGGTTTGTGACAGTCGTTCGCGCGGTGGCTGATTCTTGCCGCTGTAAGGTTTCAATTGAGGTGCAGCCTCTCACCTCGGCGGTTTGTAATGATAGCTACGTGACCAATCGAGTCCTGAAAATTTCGGAGAGTTCTATTTTCTGAAGCGGTCATTCAACAAGATTTTCGCACTATGGGTTCAGAGGATATGGCGAGTTTTCTTCTTAATATCCCTGGCTGTTATTTTTTTCTAGGTTCAGCAAATCCTTCT
This sequence comes from uncultured Chloroflexia bacterium, assembly GCA_963827155.1. Taxonomy (GTDB): domain Bacteria; phylum Chloroflexota; class Anaerolineae; order Anaerolineales; family UBA4823; genus UTCFX2. The sequence goes on from CAWGZV010000001.1 coordinate 277,408, forward strand.
CGAGGTCTTGACGCGCCACATCATCACCCAGCCTTTGATTTCGATGAAGAGGTCATGATACACGCCGTCGCATTAATGACTGCGGCCACCATCGATCTGCTAAACAACCCAATTTGACGTTGAATCATCAATAAATTACTAGGGGGTGGGTTTGAAGGTTTCGATTCTTATGAAGCCTGACCTGCTTGACTTACATTGGTCGCGGTGATATAATCCGATTAGTCGTATTTATCTGATTAATCACATTTAATGAATTTTATTATGTCCAAACTTGCGTCAGAATTCATGGATTACCTCGCTGCATATCAAACAGGCACAACAAACGGGAGTTTTGCCGCGCCGGATTTGAGCCATTTACCACCAATAAGTGAGTTGAGCAAACAACTTGGGTTAAGTGTAGCAATCTTGCGAGAACAATTAGAGGCAGCTAAGGCTATTGGACTTGTCGATGTTCGCCCTCGGACTGGGATTCGGCTGCTCCCATACTCGTTCTTCCCTGCTGTTCGTCTAAGTTTATCTTATGCGATCGCAATCGATTGGAATAATTTCTTGGCTTTTTCCGACTTAAGGAACCATATCGAAACTGCATACTGGGATGAGGCTGCCCCTAAACTCACACCTTCAGACCACGATTCTTTGCAGCAGCTTGTCCAGCAAGCATGGCAGAAACTTCAAGGGCGATCTATTCAAATCCCTCATCAGGAACACCGCCTTCTTCATTTGATCATCTTCAGCCGGTTGGATAACCCGTTTGTCTCTGGTTTACTTGAGGGGTATTGGGATGCGTATGAAGCGGTCGGTTTAAACTTGTATGCAGATTATGAATATCTTCAGCAAGTGTGGCGTTACCATCAGGAGATGGTTGAAGGAATTTGTCAAGGAGACTTTGCAAAGGGATATCAGGCGCTTGTACTGCACCGCGATCTTCTCTCGCATCGCACAAGACTCCCAATCCGTCAACAATCCCGTTCATCAGATAATCGTACCTAGTCCGATAATAATTTGAGCATAAGGAGAAGAAATGTCACTTGCCCAAATTTCACCAAAACCTGCTTTTACCAACACTAGCCAGCCGAAGGTGAATGATTTCTCGATCACCGTTGGAACAGTTAATGGCTCAGGCAGTCAAACTTCAAATTTGACTATTTTACGCGCCCTCTTCAAAATGGGAATTCCGGTATCGGGGAAGAATCTTTTCCCTTCGAATATTCAAGGACTGCCGACATGGTACACAATTCGGATTAATAAGGATGGATTCCTGGCGCGCCGTGAAGAACATGAAATCGTGGTCGCGATAAATCCAGCGACATTCAATCAAGATCTGCATGATGTGCTGCCGGGAGGCGCATTTTTCTACTCAGATGATATCCCACTGACGATAAACCGAGATGATATTTCAATTTATCCCATGCCGGTAAAACGACTGGTAAGGGAATCGGGTGCACCTACCAATTTGAGGGACTATGTGGCGAACATGGTTTACGTTGGGATACTGGCAAAAATCATAGAGATCGACCTCGATGCACTCTATCAAGCGCTCGATTTCCACTTCAAAGGAAGACAAAAACCTATCGACCTCAACTTTGGAATGATCAAAGCAGCATTTGAGTGGGCGGATGCGAACCTGACTAAGACTGACCCTTATCGGGTAGAAGCGATGAATGCGACTGAAGGCTATATCATGGCGGATGGTAATACTGCTGCAGCACTCGGCGCGATCTATGGTGGCGTTCAATTCATCGCCTGGTATCCAATCACACCTGCATCCAGCCTGGCAGAATCGCTGATGGAATACCTCCCCTTATTGAGAAAAGATCCAGAAGAACCGCAGAAAAATACTTTTGCCATAATCCAGGCTGAGGATGAGCTGGCTGCAATTGGGATGGCCGTAGGAGCCGGTTGGGCTGGATTGAGGTCGATGACCTCTACTTCCGGACCTGGAATCAGTCTGATGGCGGAATATGCCGGACTTGCATATTTTGCGGAGGTGCCGATTGTGGTATGGGATGTCCAGAGAGTCGGTCCCAGCACCGGCCTCCCTACTCGTACGGCGCAGGGCGATTTGACCTTTGTCCACTTCATGGGGCATGGCGATACTCAGCAGGTGATTCTACTGCCCGGTTCGGTGAACGAATGTTTTGAGTTTGGATGGAGGGCGTTCGATATTGCAGAACGGATGCAAACCCCGGTTTTTGTTCTTTCCGATCTAGATTTTGGAATGAACCAATGGATGACTAAGCCGTTCGAATATCCGGAAATGCCTATGGATCGCGGCAAAGTTCTCTGGGAAGCAGATTTAGATGGATTCGAAGGTCGTTGGGGACGCTACAAGGATGTGGATGGCGATGGGATCCCTTATCGAACTCTGGCAGGAAACCGGCATCCCAGTGCAGCTTACTTTGCCCGCGGAACCGGGCATGATGAAAATGCTCGCTATTCCGAAGACAACGTCGTCTGGCATGATCTTTTGGAGCGTCTGAAGAAGAAATATCAGGTGGCGTGTGATTATGTGCCAAAACCAACTATCGATTTAATGCCGGAGGCAAGAATTGGCGTAATTTCCTTTGGTTCCACTGAGCCTGCAATTTTGGAAGCGCGTACACAGCTATCCGCTGCAGGCATTCAAACCGATTTCCTCCGAATTCGCGCTATCCCTTTTACCGCCGAGGTTGATGACTTCATTCGACAACACGAACTAGTTTATGTCGTAGAGATGAATCGTGATGGGCAGCTTCATCAGCTCCTTGCTATTGAGCTCCCGGATACAGCAGTGAAGTTGAAATCAATCGCTTATACAGACGGTTTACCATTAACAGCCCGCCAAGTTCGCGAGGCTATTCTCGCAATGGAGGTTAAATAAGCATGACAGAACAATCGACCAACACTCGGGTTCAGGTAAACCTTGCGGGTCTAAGCAAGGCAGATTATCGCGGCAATCCGAGCACGCTATGTCAGGGCTGCGGGCACAACTCGATTTCAAGCCAGATTATTGCGGCTTGTTATGAACTTGACATTGTTCCGGAAAATATTGTCAAATTCAGCGGGATCGGTTGTTCAAGCAAAAGCCCAACCTATTTCTTGAACAGGTCCTTCGGCTTCAACGGGCTTCACGGGCGAATGCCTTCACTGGCAACTGGAGCGCTCTTTGCCGATCACACCTTGAAGGGATTTGCTGTTAGCGGTGACGGCGACAGCGCCAGCATCGGTATGGGACAATTCAAACATGTTCTGCGCCGTAATTTGCGGTTGGTTTATATCGTTGAGAACAACGGAGTTTATGGTCTGACAAAGGGCCAATTCTCCGCGACGGCGGAGGTTGGCCTTTACTTGAAAGGACAGGGCTCCAATCCGTATATGCCGATCGATATCGCCTGGGAAGCGCTCGTTGGGAATGCGACATTTGTTGCGAGATCTTTTGCCGGAGACCCAAAGCAGGTGAAAGAGCTGATCAAAGCTGCACTCAGCCACGATGGGATCGCGGTCTTAGATATTATCAGCCCGTGCGTTACCTTCAATAACAAAGACGATGCAGTGCATTCATACTCCTGGGGAAAAGAGCATGAAGTCGCATTACACGAGCTCTCTTATGTACCTCCGGCTGAAGAAATTATGGTGGAGTATGAAGAGGGTGAAATCGAAGAAGTGACCATGCACGATGGCTCAAAAGTGATCTTCAAAAAGCTTGAACACGATTATGATCCTTGCGATCGAGCAGCAGCCATGCAGATGCTTGAAGAAGCGAATGCAAAACAGTGGCTTCTTACCGGATTAATTTATATCAACCCAAACCAACCATCTTTGATGGATATCTATAATCTGACCGAAACGCCGCTGAATCGGCTGGGTGAAAATCGATTGCGCCCTTCTCGTGAATCCCTCGATAAAGTGAATGAACTTATGTTTTAGACGAGGTAGATAAACCGTCCTTGATCCTACGATTTGGTTTTGAAGCAGATAGGGACGGCATTCACATTTGTGCATAATATTTCAAGCCAGATTAGCCTAAAAGGTTCGCATGGTATAATCCCTGGCGGCATGTTCTATTGATCAGGAGGATTGAAAAGTTGCATCCCTTGATGGGTCAGACGCGCTAACTTGATATTAGGAAGCCGAATTGGCATTCAAACCTTTCGATTGGCTATTAGGATTCTTTTCCCTCGATATCGGTATTGACCTGGGTACGGCGAACACCCTGGTCAATGTCCGAGGTAAAGGTATAACTATTAATGAACCATCCTGGGTTGCGATCGACAGACGCACCAAACAGCCGCTGGCTATTGGTGCTGAAGCCAGAGAAATGGTTGGGCGTACTCCCTCGAATGTCATTGCGATTCGACCGCTGCGGGATGGTGTGATCTCAGAGTTTGAGATCACACAGGCGATGCTCGAGTATTTTATTGGAAAAGCGCACGAACAGAGCATCGTTCCAGTTCCGAGGCCTCGGGTAATTGTTGGGATCCCATCTGGAGTGACCGAAGTTGAAAAGCGAGCTGTGTATGACGCGGCGATGTCTGCAGGTGCTCGGGAAGTTGGATTGATCGAAGAGCCTGTTGCGGCAGCGCTAGGCGCCGGGCTGCCGGTGAACGATGTGCGCGGAACGATGATCGTCGATATCGGCGGCGGGACATCCGAGGTGGCGATACTCTCGATGGGGGGCATCGTGGTCTCGCGCTCGCTGCGTGTCGCCGGCGATGAGATGGATGAGGATATCGTCCAGTATGTGCGCACAAAGTACAACTTGCTGGTAGGCGAACGAATGGCAGAGCAAGCGAAAATTGCGATCGGCTCAGCCTACCACTTGCCTGAAGAGAAGACGATGCTGCTGCGTGGGCGGAACCTGGTAACCGGATTGCCTGATTCGGTTGAAATTTCCTCTGTGGAGATCCGCGAGGCAATTTCTGGCTCTGTTCAGACCATCGTTGATACCATTCGAGATGCGTTGGATGAAGCCCCTCCGGAGATCATCGCGGATTTAATGGAATCTGGAATTTGCCTTGCTGGAGGAGGCGCATTATTGAATTCTCTCGACAAGAAGCTGGTCGAGGAACTTCACATCCGCTGTTGGATAGCCGAAGATCCAATGAGCTGTGTTGCCCGCGGCGCTGGTTATATCCTTGATCATTATGATTCCTTAAGAAACTTATTGGTTGGGCTGGAACGCGGAAGTACCCGACACAGTAAATGAAATCCTCTTCTGCTATCACCTGGCAGACAGTCGTATTAGCCTTTCTCGTGATTGGGTTGATCGCGCTGGCGCTGGGTGGATATTTATCCCCTGTGACCCGTGCGATGATGGCGCCTTTCATCAGCGCACAAACCTGGTTATCAACCCGTTTTACCGCAATCCAGGCATTTATAAGCTCACCGCAGGACCTTACCCGGCTCCAAGACCGCAATCGCGAACTGGAATCTGAAAATGCTCGATTGGAATCTGAGATCATCGATCTGGAGCAGCAGCTTTCAGAGACCCGGATTCTTTCGGCGCTTGTCGATTTTGCCCGGGTTCACCCGGATAACCGCTATGTTGCCGCTTCAGTCATTGGTCGCGATCCCAGCCCATTCGTGAAATACGTGATCATCAACCGGGGTTCGGATGACGGTCTCAGGCGAGGGATGCCTGTCGTGACCTCCCAAGGCCTTGCGGGACGGGTGGCGGCGGTTACATCAGGCGCTGGTCGTGCTGAGCTGATCACTGATCCAGCCTCTTCTGTTAACGTCCGAATAGAGCCTTCAGGCGCACAGGCGGTGCTGTTGGGGAGCGTTACAGGAGAACTGAGTTTGGATATGATCCCGCAAAATGCGTCAGTAAAAATCGGCGACCTGGTATTAACTTCCGGATTGGGTGGTAACTATCCAGGTAACTTGCTCATTGGGCAGATCACAGGAGTTCGTAAGCGTGAAACCGAGCTGTTCCAGCAAGCCACTGTGCAGCCTGTAGTAGATTTTTCGAAACTCGAAATCCTGCTGATCATCACAAACTTCCGACCTGTGGATATCTCACCTCTGGTGCCTACCCCGCAAGCTCCCTGATCAAAATGTCCGCGCTCCTGGCTGTTCCTATCCTGGCGGGGCTGTTGATCCTGCAAACTGCGGTCCTCAACCAAATCATGCTCTTGCAAGGTTCGGCGGACATCGTCTTGCTAGCCTTGATTGCCTGGTCGCTCCAGAAACGAGTTCGAACTGCATGGTCGTGGGGGATCATCGGCGCGTTGATGGTAGGATACGCGACCGCAGTACCCTTCTGGGTGTATATTTTCAGTTATCTGGCTGCAGTGGGCTTATCACAAATACTGCGCCAACGGATTTGGTCGGTGCCTGTGCTTGCGATGTTTATAACCACTTTCGTGAGCACGCTGATCCTCCACGGGACAACGATGCTGGCCTTGCGATTGGCGAACAAACCGGTGGACTTTGCAGCATCCCTCAATTTGATTACCTTCCCGAGCATGCTGTTAAATTTGCTCCTTGCGCTGCCGTTTTATTTGATTTTCACCGATCTGGCAAAGTTAGTATATCCTGAGACATTGGAGATCTAACAGCTTTTTTCTTAAGGTCAATTAGAATTAGGCGTAATGAACGGACAGCCAACAATTCGAAATGAAATCCAACCATGGCGCTTTCTCACTTTTATCGCTGTGGTTGCACTTGTATTTGCAGTTTTCATCATGCGGCTATTTGTGCTGCAGGTGGTTCAGGCAGAAGACTGGACCGCTAAAGCTGAAGAGAACAGCACGGAGGATATCAACCTCCCGTCGCTGCGAGGGTTGGTCTACGACCGGAACGGTGTGGTGCTTGCACAAAATGTGGCATCTTATAATGTGGTCGTGACAGCCGCCAAACTTCCGGATGACGACGGCGCCATCCAAGAAATTTTCCGCCAGCTTTCTGAGCTTATTGGAGTCCCGGTCAATCGGAACACAGTAAGCCCCGAAAATCCTTTTGTTCCTTGCATCTCGGACCACGGCATCGCCCAAATCGCCGATTATGGGGAGAGTTCTACGCCGTTTCAACCCGTCCCGATTAAATGTGATGTGGACCGGCGGATCGCGATGATCATCCAAGAAAAAACCGCAGACTGGCCGGGAATCGGGATTCAGATCCAATCCTTACGTGAATATCCGAGCGGTTCGCTTACGGCGAATATGGTTGGTTTCCTAGGACCAGTGCCTGCTGCGCTGGAAGATTTTTATATTGAAAAGGGACTGGTGCCGAACCGGGATAAAGTGGGATATGCCGGCATCGAGCTCCAGTACCAGGACTTACTGGCGGGGATTAATGGTCAGAGAGTGGTGCAGATCGACGTCGCTGGACAGGAATTGCGCGATGTCGCTCCTCCAATCCCAGCCCAATCAGGCCGCAGTTTGAAGCTGACCATCAACTCCAGGCTCCAGCAAGCGGCTGAAGATATCTTGCGAAATGAGATGGATGATTGGAACCGTTATTTTGGCGACCAACGTTATACCAGCGGAGTGGTCGTTGCCACCAATCCGAAGACGGGTGAGATCCTCGCCATGGTCTCTTACCCATCTTACGAGAATAACCGGATGTCGCGCTTTATCCCGGCATATTATTACAACCAGCTGATTAATGATCCGTCAAATCCACTGCTGAATCATGCTGTCGGTGATGTGCTGCCGGCGGGGTCCGTGTTTAAACTTGTGACCTCAACCGGCGCCCTCAACGAGGGGGTCGTCACTCCCGATCAAATCATTGCGACACCACCTAAGCTGGAAGTGACTGAAAAGTATTATGCCAATGATCCGGGAAACGCTCGTGAATTCGTGGACTGGAATAAGGCTGGCTTTGGGCACCTTGATTTTATTCACGGTCTGGCGAATTCAAGCAATGTGTACTTCTATAAATTGGGCGGCGGATATAAAGACGAAGTCCCAAATGGTGGCCTGGGTATTTGCCGACTTGGAACATATGCAGCGTCTTTAGGCTACGGACCTGCGGCGGGTATCTATTTGCCGGATGAAGAAAATGGCTTGATCCCAGACCCAACCTGGAAGCGCATCAACCAGGCTGAAAGCTGGTCATCCGGAGATACTTATATCACAAGCGTAGGTCAGGGTTATGTGCTGGCGACACCGGTGCAGGTCTTGTATTCGGCGATGGTGGTGGCGAATAATGGGAAATTCATCCAACCGACCCTGATTAAAGAAGTGCTGGATAGTGAAGGCCACACCATTCCGATGTGGCGCAATCCAGATGGGGAGCTGGTTCCTGAGGAGACGCTCGGCAGCTATCAGGTTTCACCGTTTAATCCTCATGTCAAGTGGGATCTCACCATCGATCCATTAATTCAAGAGTATGGTGAAACGACAGTCCGCGGCTGCGAGCCGATTGAAGGTCAGAAGAAAACTGTGCAGCCCTGGGTTTTCAAAGTAATCCAGGAGGGTATGCGTTTAGCGGTCACGAACGGCACGCTGGAGAAGCCTTTCACCGGAGCTACCATTCAAGCTGCTGGAAAAACTGGAACGGCCGAGTATTGCGATAAATATGCAGCCGCAAAGAACCGCTGCATCCCCGGAAGCTGGCCATCTCATGCATGGACCGTGGGTTATGCTCCTTATGACGAACCGGAGATTGCGGTAGTAGCCTATATCTATAACGGCGAAGAAGGTTCAAGTGTTGCAGGCCCGATTGTTCGCAGAGTAATGGAAACCTATTTTGAGCTTAAGGCGATTGACAGCGGAGAAGCCCAGGGAGAATAGGCGTTCATGCTATAATCTCAATCAATATCGGGTCAGACCAGGTTATTAGCCGCACAATTACGTGAGAATGGGCTCATCGGTTCAGATAAAAGGGATAAAGGATGGTTTGCTGGTGACCCTGGGGAGCGGTTCCTGGGAGGAGCAGCATGAGACGCTGCTGCAGCAGCTCAACCAGCAAGCAGAATTTCTTAAAGGAGCCCGCCTGGCAGTTGAGGTCGGAGCATCGGATCTTAAAGCTGCAGAGGTTGGCCAGCTCAGCAAAGAGATTTCCGAACGGGGTCTGTACTTGTGGGCATTGATCAGCAAATCTCCGGTCACTGAGCGCAGCGCTCAGGCTTTTGGCCTGGCAACTCAGATATCGAAGCCTGCTGCACCTCGCCCCACAAAATTAGCGGAAGGCAACCTATCGGAAGGGGAAAACGCAGTCCTTGTCAGGCGGACTCTGCGCTCGGGTTATCTGATGCAGCATGCAGGCCACGTGGTCGTGGTTGGCGATGTAAACCCAGGTGCGCAGGTAATTGCCGGCGGGGATGTGGTGGTGTGGGGGAAGCTGCGCGGAATGGTTCATGCTGGGGCTGAAGGCGATGAGCAGGCGGTTGTTTGCGCGCTCGACCTTTCACCAACGCAGCTCCGAATCGCTGGTGTGATCGCAGTCTCACCAAAAAAGCGCGGAAAACCTCAACCCGAAATGGCACGGCTGAAGAACGGTCAGGTGGTGGCTGAAATGTGGGATCCAAAGAGAGAGAGAGCATGACAGGTAAAGTGATCACGGTGACCTCCGGCAAAGGAGGGGTTGGGAAGACAACTGCCACCGCCAACATCGGCGCTGCTCTAGCCAGTATTGGTCATAAAGTGGTCTGTATCGATGCAGATATTGGCCTTAGAAACCTGGACGTGGTGATGGGGCTTGAAAATCGGATCGTGTACGATCTGGTAGATGTGGTGGAAGGGCGCTGCAGACTGCGCCAGGCGATGATCCGAGATAAGCGGCTGCCAGATCTATTTTTGATTCCCGCAGCGCAAACGCGGGATAAGAGCGCGATTTCACCCAGCGATATGGTTAACGTGCAGAGGAGCTGCGCCCGGAATATGATTGGATCTTTATCGATTCGCCGGCTGGGATCGAGCGGGGATTTCGGAATGCTGTTGCACCTTCCGATATTGTGATCGTGGTGACCAATCCGGAGGTTTCAGCGGTGAGGGATGCCGACCGGATCATCGGATTGGTGGAAGCCGAGGAAAAAGGACCAGCCAGATTGCTGATCAACCGGATCAAGCCAGAGATGGTTAAGCGCGGCGATATGCTGGCGGTTAACGACGTACTGGAATTATTGGCGGTGGAATTGATAGGACTTGTCCCGGACGATGAGGACGTATTGATGAGCACCAACCGCGGCACACCCGTGGTGCTGGACGGTAAGAGCAAAGCGGGACAGGCATTTCGCAACATCGCTCGCCGCCTGATTGGCGAGGAAGTTCCATTCATGCAGCTTGAAGATGCCAGCAGTTTCTTCAGCCGGATCTCCCGGCTGATCCGCCCGGGAGGAGACTGATATGCCTGGGTTATTTGACCGCATTCTGGGTCGAGAGCCAAAAAGCGCTCATCTTGCCAAAGAACGGTTAAAACTGGTGCTGGTACACGACCGGACGGATCTTTCACCGGGAGTGCTTGACCTGCTGAAAGACGATCTGATTGAAGCAATCTCCCGGCATATTGAGATCGATCCGACTGCAGTGCGGATTGAAATGGCGCAAGACGGGCGCGAGCAGCGCCTGATCGCGGATATCCCACTCCGACCAAATCGCCGGCGCCAGGTTCGCTAAGAGGGACGCATGCGCAGCGGCGTATCCATCGCCTCGAACTGGCGGTATTTTGATTTTTGGCTTTTGGGGGCGGTAGCTTTGCTGGTGATCTTCGGGATTACCATGATCCGATCGGCAGTAGCAGGCAATATTGAACTTGTGGAGCTGGATCTGGTGCAACGCCAGATTATCTTCGCGATCGGCGGAATGGCGTTGATGTTGATCGTTGCCGCGATCGATTACCGGCTTTGGGCCTCGATCAGCCGCCCGATGTATATCGGAACGGTGGTGCTGCTGGCAACGCTCAATATCATTGGCTCTGCGCTGTTTGGCTCGGCGCGCTGGTTCGACACGGGTGTGATTCTCATCCAACCCTCCGAGATCGCGAAAATCGTCCTGATTATGGTGCTGGCGGATTTCTTCACCCGCAACATGGAGCGGATGGGAGACCTGCGATGGGTTGGCAGAAGCTTCCTCTACACAATGGGGATCACGGTCTGGATCTTGCTCCAACCGAACCTGAGCACGGCGATCGTGATGCTGGTTCTCTGGTTTGCGATGCTGTGGGCGAGCGGGCTAAAGATCAAGCATTTGATCCTTGCTATCGCAGGCGCGATCCTGGCACCGATCGTGGCTTTTCCGTTCCTGGTTGATTACCAACAGCGCCGGATTTTGAATTTCTTGTTCCCAGACCCGAATGCACGCCACGGCGAGATCTACAACATCCAGCAGGCGCTGATCGCGATCGGATCTGGAGGGCTGCTGGGACAGGGCTATGGCCACGGCACCCAGGTGCAGCTTCGATTTCTCAAAGTTCGCTGGTCAGATTTCATCTTTTCGGCGATGGGTCAGGAATTTGGCTTTGTGGGGATCGTCGTTGTGCTGGCAGTACTGGTCTTTGTGATCTTGCGCTGCTTGCGAGCGGCGCGACTCTCGACCGACACTTTTGGGGCGCTACTCTGCTATGGCGTTGCTACCATGATCACCTTCCAGGCGGTGGTCAACATCGGGGTAAATTTGAACCTGATGCCGGCGACCGGATTGACACTACCATTTGTAAGCTATGGGGGAAGCTCGCTGCTAACCATTTTGATGGGGATTGGGCTGGTTGAGAGCGTTATCTTGAGACACCGCGCCCTCGAATTCTAGCAGGTGAACTCCATTTGAGGTTGAAAATTAACTGAATTAGGTCGCGGATTTGGTGATAAACTCGAACCAATCCCTGTTCTCAACCCTGGTTGGGGACGGTTTCATTAAGGAGTGATCCATGGCTGATATCCATCCAGTTCGCGTGCGCTTTGCGCCTTCGCCAACGGGCCGCACCCACCTGGGAAGCGGCAGAACCGCACTGTATGATTACCTGTTAGCCCGCCAGACCGGCGGTCAGTTCATCCTGCGGATCGAAGACACCGATCAGAAACGCTATGTCCCTGGGGCGGAAGAAGAGCTGATGAGCACGCTGCGCTGGTTGGGATTGGATTGGGATGAAGGCCCAGATGTCGGCGGACCTTATGCACCCTACCGCCAATCGGAGCGGAAAGCGATCTACCAGGAATATGCCCGTAGGCTTGTTGAGCAAGGCGACGCTTATTACTGCTTCTGCTCGCCCCAGCGCCTTGAGAGGGTGCGCCAGGAGCAAATCAAAGCCAAGGTCAACACGCATTACGACGGGACCTGCCGCCGCTCTGGATCCTGCGGAGGCAAGGCAGCGGGCGGAGGCCGGCGAGAAGCACGTTGTGCGGATCAAGATGCCATGCGAAGGTGCGATCACCGTGCGCGACCGGCTGCGCGGCGACATCACGGTGGATTCCAACAACCTCGACGATTATGTGCTCATCAAGTCTGACGGATTGGCGCTTTACCACCTGGCGGCGATGGTGGACGACCACCTGATGGGGATCACGCACGTGATCCGCGGGGCAGAATGGCTGCCGACCTTACCCCTGCATGTCCATCTGATGCGATCTTTCGGCTGGGAGCTGCCTGAATTCGTGCATTTATCCGTTTTCCTGAAGCCGAGCGGCAAAGGGAAGATGAGCAAGCGCGAGGAGGCGGTGGTGATGAAGGATGGGTATTCGATCTTCCTGGGAGACCTGGAAAAGCTGGGGTATCTGCCGGAAGGGGTGGTGAACTGGATCGCACTGATGGGCTGGAGCTACGACGGGTCGACCGAGTTCTTCACGATGGAGGACCTGATCGCGAAGTTCAGCCTGGACAAGCTCAACCCATCGCCAGCCGCGATCAACTTTACCAAGCTGGACCATTTCAACGGGCTGCACATTCGCGCCCTGGCTGAGGCGGATCTGGCACAGCGGGTCAAACCATACCTGACGGCGGCGGGCTACGCTGTGGAGGATAGGACGCTCCATAAGATTGCTCCGATCATCCGCGAGCGGATGACGACGCTGGATGATGCGGTGGATATGGCTGGCTTCTTCTTCAGGGAGCAGATCACGCCCGATCCCCAAGAGCTGATCGGGTCGAAGATGACGGCTGCGGAATCGGCGGCAGCGGCGCGGCAGGCGTATGGTCTGCTGGCAAGCCTGGCGGACCTGACGCTGGAGACCGCCGAACCGCCGATGCGCCAGCTTGCAGAGCAGCTTGGGCTGAACGCCGGGCAGCTTTTCGGGATCTTGAGGGTGGCGGTAACCGGGCAGAAGGTCAGCCCCCCGCTGTTTGAAAGCATGGAGATCATCGGGAAGCAGAAGGTGCTGGAGCGGATCGACGCGGCGGCCAGGCTGCTGGAATCGATGAACGGCTAAAGGGAATTCCCGAGGGGATCTGAGGAATGCCTGAAGCATATGCCTGAAGACAGGTTATGCTCATTTCCAGACCTGATTGGATCGATAACCCTGTGATGCCGGTTGATCATCCTATTTTAAGGCTGATCGATCCAGCAGCTAAGCCTGGGTCTTTTCGATCTTCGCCCAGGTATCTTTGAGGGCAACCGTGCGGTTGAAGACTAACCGATCGCTGGTTGAATCTGGGTCGACACAGTAGTAGCCCTGGCGCTCGAATTGAAAGCGGGCTCCAGACCTGGCGCTGCTCAGGCTCGGTTCGAGGCGGGCATCGGAGAGGACGGTGAGCGAGTTCTGGGTTCAGGTTATCGATGAAGCTCTCATCCTCTTCGGAGAGGTTCTCGGGGTCGGGGCGCTTGAACAGGCGATCATACAGGCGCACTTCTGCGGTGAGGGCATGGGGCGCCGAAAGCCAGTGGATGGTGGATTTGACCTTGCGCCCGTCTGGGGCATCGCCGCCGCGGGTGGTGGGGTCATAGGTGCAGAGGACCTCGATCACATTCCCCTGCTCATCTTTCCGGAAATCCACACACTTGATGAAATAGGCATACCGCAGACGAATTTCATTTCCCGGGAAGAGGCGGTGATACTTGGGCGGCGGCTCGGTGCGAAAATCATCCTGCTCGATGTAGAGGGTCCGTGAGAAGGGCACTTTGCGAACCCCGGCAGCAAGGTCTTCGGGATTGTTGATCGCCTCCAGCTCTTCGACCTGGTCTTCGGGGTAATTCAGGATGGTGAGCTTGAGCGGATTGAGCACCGCCATGCGGCGCAGAGCCCGGCGGTTAAGGTCTTCACGGATGCAGTGTTCGAGCAGGGCGATATCGACGACACTGTCGTTCTTGGCGACCCCGATCCGACCGCAAAAATCCAGGATCGAACTCGGGGGTGTAGCCGCGGCGGCGCAACCCGGAGAGGGTCTGCAGGCGGGGATCGTCCCAGCCGCGGACGTGGTTTTGATTGACGAGGCGCAGGAGCTTGCGCTTGCTCATCACGGTGTAGGTCATATTCAGGCGAGCAAACTCGATCTGGCGCGGGGCGAAGATCTCGAGCTCTTTCAAGAACCACTCGTAGAGCGGGCGGTGATCTTCGTATTCCAGCGAGCAGAGCGAGTGGGTGATACCTTCGATCGAATCGCATTGACCATGGGCAAAATCATACATCGGGTAGAGGCACCATTTGCTGCCGGTGCGGTGGTGGGGCGGCTCATGGATGATGCGGTACATCACCGGGTCGCGCAGGTTCATGTTCCCGGAGGCCATGTCGATCCTGGCGCGCAGCACCCTGGCGCCGTCTGGGAACTCGCCGCTGCGCATGCGCTCGAAAAGGTCGAGGTTCTCCTCAATCGAGCGGTCGCGGTACGGGCTTTCGCGACCCGGCTCGGTGAGGGTGCCGCGGTATTCGCGGATCTGATCGGCGGACAGGTCGTCGACGTAGGCTTTGCCCTTACGGATGAGCTTCAGGGCAAACTCGTAAAGCTGGTCAAAATAGTCGGAGGCATAATATTCGCGCTGCTCCCAATCCCAGCCAAGCCAGTGAATATCTTCCTTAATGGAATCGACGTATTCAACATCTTCTTTAACCGGATTGGTGTCATCGAAACGCAGGTTGCACTTCCCATTGAAATCTCGGGCGATGCCGAAATCGATTGAGATCGCTTTGGCGTGACCGATGTGCAGGTAGCCGTTGGGTTCGGGCGGGAAGCGAGTGCAAACGCGATCGAAGCGCCCGCCTTGCAGGTCTTCTTTGACGGCTTCGCGGATAAAATCGATGGGGAGGGGGGATTCGGTCTCATTCATGGGCGTTTTACGCCTCCAAATTTGGGGGTTAAGGTTTCATTATATCAGGGAAGCCAGGACGGAGTTGAACGGTCAAAAAGTAAAAATTGGGTGTATTTTTGGCGATTTTTCCTGTAAAATGGATATGTCAGGTGAGGATCGACGACGGCTCCCGGAAATTTCGGGAAAAATCAGCGGAACAGCGCCAATTGTGGATAGGAGGATATGACATGGATTTTGAAGGATACTGTGTTAATGCGAAGTGCAAGACCAAACGGCAGATCAAGAACGGAGTTGTCTCCAAGACCTCCAACGGCAGATCGATCGTCAAAGGCAAGTGCCCGGTTTGCGGAACGACCGTAACCCGCTTCATCTCGGGCGGATAAATACCGGTCATCCGGCTCCCACAGACAAACCGCCTGTGGGAGCCTTCCTTTTAAGCTTTCGCCAAGGGCGATAACCGGCGATAACCGGCGATAATCGCCGATAACGGACGATAACGGGCGATGATCCCGATCAAAGATACAATCCCTTCGCGTCTCCTTCCCGGTCATGAACTGGATCCTGATCGGCTTGAATACGGCGGCATTTTTGTTGATGCTCTCGCTGACGCAACCCGGGGCGCAGCGCTTGATCTTTCAGTGGGGGGTGGTGCCGGTCCGCCTGGTGAACAACCCGAACCTCTACAACCTGCTGACGATCTTCAGCTCGATGTTCCTGCACGGCGGCTGGGCGCACCTGCTCAGCAATATGCTGGCGCTGTTTATCTTTGGGGACAATATTGAAGACCGGATGGGCCACCTGCGCTATCTGGGCTTCTACCTGATCGCCGGAACGGCGGCGGTGGGGCTGCAAGTTGCCTTCAACCGAGATTTCGAGCGTGCCGATGGTGGGGGCAAGCGGGGCGATCAGCGGGATACTGGCGGCATACCTGGTGCTGTTCCCGCGAGCCCGGGTGGTGACGCTCTTCCTGCTGTTTTTCCTGCCTTTCTTCGTCGAGATCCCGGCAGTGATCTTCCTGGGCGGGTGGTTTCTGCTGCAGCTCTTGAACGGGCTGCTGTCGGTTGGCGGGCAGAATGCGGCGCTGGGAGGGGTGGCGTATTGGGCGCACATCGGCGGGTTTGCTTCGGGGCTGCTGTTTGTATTTATTTTTGCCCGGCGGAGGAAGCGGTGGGAGGGGGATGGAATGAGGAGGAGAGGACTTGGTACCCGTGGGAGCGAATTCGGAGCAGGAAATTAGGGCGAATAAATTCGCAGCAGGAACTGCGGCGCTAATAAACAGAGCCAAACTTTCGGCGAATAAATTGCCTGCCTTCGCAGGCTGGGGAGGGGGATAAATTGACGGCTGGTTTCAATCATGGTACAATGCCGGGCACGTTGGGGATTCGTCTAGTGGTAGGACAGCAGACTCTGGATCTGTATGCCGTGGTTCGAATCCACGATCCCCAGCCAATGCCGCCAGCAGTGACGGCGAGAGCCTCCCTTCGATTGAGGGGAGGTTTTTTTGTCCAGGAGGGGGTATTCGTTCCGCGAAAACGAAGAGGAACGAATAGGATTGGAGGCGAGGGAGGATGAACGACACAGGGCACAGAGCGGATTGAGAGTGAGAAATCGGAGGGAGGAATCCGACTGTGGGCTCAATTGGTAAGGTGCTGGTGGTGAGGGGTATATTATAGCACAAATGTTCTTATTGTTGAAATGTTCAAGCGCTTTCATCAGGGCAATCGCATCTAAATTAGGAATCCGGGGACTTAGCACGAAACTTGTAATGGTATGGGGAAAGGAAACGATCCCCATGAAGACAGAAAGCCCGCTTGGACACATAGAAAGACATTTCGGCCAGCTAAAAGATCCTCGAGTAGACCGGACCAAACGCCACAAGCTGCTAGATAAAATCGTAATCACCATCTGCGGGGTGATCTGTGGAGCAGATGACTGGGTAAATCTTGAAATATTCGGGAATGCGAAGCTGGAGTGGTTCAAGAATTTCCTGGAATTACCC
This sequence comes from uncultured Chloroflexia bacterium, assembly GCA_963827155.1. GTDB lineage: Bacteria > Chloroflexota > Anaerolineae > Anaerolineales > UBA4823 > UTCFX2. Next base: position 294,503 of record CAWGZV010000001.1, read on the forward strand.
AACGGCATCCCTTCTCACGATACCTTTGGGCGGGTCTTTGCGGCCATCAACCCGCAGGAATTCGAGAAATGCTTCATAAAATGGGTAAAGACGATCCATCAGCTGACGCAGGGGCAGGTGATCGCCATTGATGGGAAACGATTACGAGGATCATCGATGAGCGAAGCCGGAAAAAGTGCGATCTACATGGTGAATGCCTGGGCTAGCGCCAATAGACTAGTGCTGGGTCAATTGAAAGTAGACGAAAAAACGAATGAGATCACAGCCATCCCAGCCTTACTAAAGTTGCTGGAGATTTCTGGCTGCATTGTGACAATCGATGCCATTGGCACTCAAACCCGGATCGCTGAAACCATCTTGGAAGGAGGTGGGGATTATCTACTGGCAGTGAAGGAGAATCAGGGTAAGCTGCATGAAGACTTGCAGTTTATCTTTGAGCAGGATCGGAAGGACAATTTTGAAAATGCATCTTACCAGCATGCCAAGATGGTCAATAAAGTCCATGGACGCCTAGAGATTCGTCATTGCTGGAGCGTTTCCAACCCGGAGTATCTGGAGACAGTCAGGGAGTACAAGCGGTGGCCAGGGCTGAAGACCTTGGTTTTGATCGAGAGCCAGTGACGTATCGGTGAGAAGGTGGAGAAAAAGACCCAGTATTACATAACCAGCTTGGAAAATAAAGCAGAGAAGATACTGCGTGCCAAAAGGACCCACTGGGAGATCGAAAACTGCGTACATTGGGTGCTGGATATTGCCTTCAATGAAGATCGTAGTCGGGTACGGAAGGATATCGCTCCGGAAAACCTGACCGTTCTCCGCCAACTATCTCTGAACTTATTGAAGCAAGAGACCACCATGAAGGTGGGGATCAAAGGTAAACGATTGAGGTGTGGTTGGGATACCGATTATCTGCTAAAGGTGTTAGCTGTGTAGAGAATTGACATTAGTAAATACCATCCTATTAGGATATCTCAACCAATAACTTCTGTTCTTTTCATAGCTGAAATCACTTATCAATTTTTAGATGCGATTGCCCTGGCGCTTTCATAGAATTATGAATTGGATTAATTGAGACGGAAATTTGTGAATATTATAGAAAATTATTGGATGATTAATAATTACTGGTGTTGTGGCTAGGCAAAAAATTGAAATAATTATCCATGAGCTGAAATGTGGGTGAGAGGTAAATAAGCACCTATCCTTGACCTGACCAAAGTAATTTGCAACAATTTGCTCATACACTTCAGATCGTAAGGTAGAAACACCTTGGTAGATCATAGTGGAATCCTTTTTTAGTCTGGTAACCTGAAGGACAAACCAGACCTATAAATCTTTTCTTTTGTGGATAATTTTACAGGAAAGAGTTTACACTAACAAAAAGGGCGGGTGTTCTCGCCTTCTCCTCCATTTTAACATAAGAACTAAAAACCAGTTGACAAAGATTAATTTAGATATAGATTAATATAAACAAAAATAAATTGATCCTGGTGTGAGTAATGTCGTTATAAAAAAGGGGATGGTGACAAGATGTTTAAGCGTCGTCATTATTTTTAAAAACGATATTTTTGACGCTAATATTATTAGATGCATTGATTTTATTCCAGATCGATGGATCCGCGCAAGGACCTTATCCTCCTCCACCAACAGACTTACCATCAGGCCCGAGTTATTATTTCCTAAGACTACCGCTGATGATATATAATTTCCCACCGCCGTCAGCGCCGAGTTACTATATCACAAACCTTGGTAGCCTCTATGATTTAGGATACTCGTTTGGTGTCCAAGACAACAGCGAACCAGGTTCGCAAGACAATCTGGTGATTTTAGATTATGGGTATCCGGCAAAACAAGGGAGTGAGTACGGTGTGTTTTTAGTTTTCGATCAATATGGGATTTTTTATTCGACCACTCAGGTCGTCAATTCAGCGATTGCGTTTGCACGAGGCTATTATTACGGTACCGGGAGCGATATTCACTCCCATATGCGCATAGTTATTGGCGTGAATAGTTGTTGCAATGAGAACACTGTTACTTTTTTCCAGGGACATGGTACTGCCTGGGGTCAGGCACTAAATTCAATCCGGTCGGGAATAGTACAATACGCCCCTCAAGTAGATGCGGTTGGTGGAAGTGATATCGAAATGAGTTTCAATGACCCATACACGACGACCCAGTGGTTTAATTATTATATGAATGCCAGCGCTTGTGATCCTGGCTTGGATGGGAGTGTAGAAGGTTGTTTCTACAACTTTGGGAACCTGGCCATCTCAATCAGTGGAACACTCTGCGCAACTAGTGAGACAAGCCCATGGCAAGCGTGCGATGTCTGGTACTTATCCTGGGGAGCACAGAAGAACGGTAAACGGTTTGCTCGGCCGCTGCCAGAAATCTACCATGATGCTGAAACCCGGCCACCATGGGGGACAGACGCCACGGCATGGAAAGACCTGAGTCTCTTCTCTGTGAACCAGATGGGTGCCGGTAAAATGTATTTCGTAGGCACATTGACCCAACGGGCTGAATGCGGAGATACATGTGGTGCCGGAAATAATTATCCCTGGGAAGGCTATATGCTTCTATACGATGCTCTTGCCAACAATCCAACCACCATGACGAGTTTACGGTGGTCCACTGATATAACCGAACAACAACCCTGATGAGGTGTGATATGCAAGAAAAGGAACATTCACAAAGTATTGTGATCTCGTTATTGGGGTTGGTAATCATTATTGTCGTCATCGTTGCGAGTGTCTCAACTCTGGAAGGTATCAGAAAAAATGGATCTACATACGCTCAAGTTATCGGAACACCAACATCGGGAGAGGGTAATACTGCCACGTCCACTTCGTTAGAAACTCAAACAGAACCTTTCTCAATGGTGACTAAAACCATCATAATCTCCACAATTGCCTTGATTACAAGTACACCTTGGGACACTCCGGTTCCAATGCCCACGGGTACACGTGAGGGTGATAGAGTGAAATTCAGCGGAGAGAAACTGGGATTGGATGCTTTGAATGGTTGGGCTGGTCTCCTTGACGGAAATCGGGTTTCCATCTATGCGGGTGCCTTACATTGGGAACCAGAACAGGGAGCCATCGTTTTGTTTATAATACTGCCATACCGAAATTTCAAAGAACAAGTCTTGACACCGACCAAGCACGGCGGGGTACGCGTTCTGGGTGAGCAGAACAATCGATTGATTTTACAAGCTTTCGATGGTGAGACCTTCTATTTTGATGTGCCTGCACGCCGATTTGTTGCTTCACTAACTGAGATTGTCCAAACTGCAACGCCTCCCCCAACGTTGACTCCCTTTATTTCCTCAACAGGTTCTCCAGTACCTACCTACAATCCATATCCTTTTCCGACAGTACCAGGCACAGAAGCTCCTTAATTCTGGCTAACATCTCTATTTTGATTCACTTGACCTCGATTATTTTTAATAAAATGCAGAAGATGGATGAGCATCCTTCTCTCTTTCACCCTCTTCGAACAAGAGATCAGTTTGGTATCTGATAGTTCCCGATCGCCTGCTTCATTTCATCCCAGCGAGATAAGTTTTTTCTTTTATCAAGCAGCACCTAGGGCTTTCCCGAGATCAGTTAGGTTCATGCCCTTGCTCTCGGCGTATGCCGCCAATTCTTTCTTGGTGGGCTTAATCTGACCCATTGAAGCAGTCGGGCCAGACCGTAATTCAACTCACTCGCAGGCTTGGTGCCAGCTGTCTCGACCTTCTACTCCATCCCCTCGGAGCTCTCTTTATCAGCATCGTTGCCAGTCTCGATGCAGAAGGTAATCCGCTACTCCTCCTCAATTTATCTCCACAATATGGAGAGGTCCATAAACCATTACTATGTTACAGCCACAGGAATGTCTCGGTCGTACCGACCAGCTTATCCCTGTATTTCTTAACAAAAAACAAGCCTATTGGCATGAACAGATTGTGCAAAGCTGGTTGGCAAGTTAAGCCAGGGTCTTCAACAAATAACGCTTTTCGTGGATGGAACATAAATTGGTTTTGCGCATCTAATTGCTGATTGTCGCTGCCACTTTAATTGCGGCAAGCTGCAGATCATGAACCGGCAGGCAGCCCAACTGCGTTGAAATAATGTACAAATTGGCTGCATGGTATAATGTGCGCGCATTTTGAGCCTGAACAAATTCCGATGTTGAAAGATAAGGTCTGGGGCGTGAGGGAATCCGGCCGGCCGGAGCGAGAGACCTGATAAGGAGAACCTGCTTGCATGAAGCTGCATGAATATCAATCGAAACAAATTTTCACCAAGTACGGGATCCCGATCCCAAAAGGGCGGGTGGCGGCTACCGCAGACGAAGTAAAGCAAATTGCGAAAGAACTGGGCAGCCGCGTTGTGATTAAATCACAGGTATTGGTCGGCGGACGGGGAAAAGCGGGCGGGATCCGGCTGGCGAAGAGCCCGGACGAAGCCGGCGACCTGGCAAGCCAGATCCTGGCGATGGAGATCAAGGGGCTGCCGGTGCGCAAGGTGCTGGTGGACGAAGCCGCCAATATCGAGACTGAAATCTACCTGGGGATCACGAACGACCGCACAGCACGGCGACCGGTGATGATGGCGTCGGCGGCGGGGGGGGTCGAGATCGAAGAAGTGGCGCGGGTGAACCCTGAAAAGATCATCCGGGTGAATATCGATCCGCTGCTGGGGCTGCGAGACTACCAGGGGCGCGATATCGCCGCCGGGATCGACCTGCCGCGCGACCACTGGAGGCTGTTCGGGCAGATCACGCGGGGGTTATGGCAGGCGTACCTGGACTGCGACGCGACCCTGGCGGAGATCAACCCGCTGGTGATCACGTCGGAGAACCAGCTCCTGGCGGTGGACGGGAAGATGGTGATCGACGACAACGCCCTTTTCCGGCAGCCGACGCTGGCGGAGATGCGCGACCTGGATGCCGAAGCGCCTTCGGAGATCGAAGCGAGGCGCTACGGGCTGTCGTTCATCAAGCTGGATGGGAATATCGGCTGCATGGTGAACGGCGCCGGTTTGGCGATGACGACGATGGATATCATCAAGCTGTTTGGGGGCTCGCCGGCGAACTTCCTGGATATCGGCGGCGGGGCAAGCGCCGAAAAAGTGACCGCGGCGCTGCGGATCATCCTTTCGGACCCGAATGTGAAGGCGATATTGTTCAACGTATTCGGAGGGATCACCCGCGGCGACGAAGTGGCGCGCGGGATCCTGGCGGCGCTGAAAGAGGTGAACACCAATACGCCGATGGTGATCCGGCTGGTGGGCACGAACGCAGAAGAGGGGCGGCAGATTCTGGCGGATGCCGAGATGATCACCGCCGAGACATTAGCAGACGCTGCAAAGAAGGCGGTGGCTGTGGCTACCGGAGGCTGAGGCGATGAGCATCTTAATCAACAAGCACACCCGATTACTGGTGCAGGGGATCACCGGTCACGAGGGGATGTTCCATACCGAGCAGATGGTGGCTTACGGGACAAACGTGGTGGCAGGCGTAACCCCCGGCAAGGGCGGCGAATGGGTGATGGAAGGCAAGATCCCGGTTTTCGATTCGATCAAGATCGCGGTCGAGGCGACCGGGGCGAACACCACGGTGAGCTTTGTGCCAGCGCGATTTGCTGCGGATTCGATCTTTGAGGCGGCGGATGCTGACGTCCCGCTGATCGTGTGCATCACCGAAGGCATCCCGGTGCAGGACATGATGCGGGTGCGCGAATATCTGGACCAGCGCAACCTGCGGCTGGTGGGACCCAACTGCCCGGGACTGCTGACACCCGGAGAATGTAAGGTTGGGATCATCCCAGGCAATATCTCGATGGCGGGAAATGTGGGCGTGGTAAGCCGCTCGGGGACGCTGACCTACGAAGTGCTGTACGCCCTGATGCTGGTGGGGATTGGGGTGAGCACCTGTGTGGGGATCGGTGGGGACCCGATCAACGGAACGAATTTTATCGACTGCCTGCGGATGTTCGAGGAAGACTCTCAGACCGAGAAAATTGTGATGATCGGCGAGATCGGCGGGACAGACGAGGAGAGGGCGGCGGAGTACATCCTGGACCATCTCACCAAGCCGGTGGTTGGGTTTATCGCCGGGCAGACCGCCCCGCCCGGAAAGCGGATGGGCCATGCGGGTGCGATTATAGAAGGCGGCGCAGGGACCGCAGAAGAGAAGGTTAAAGCGCTGAAAAATGCGGGGGTCGAGGTTGCGCGGCACCCGGAGGAAATCCCTGAACTGCTGGCGTGCTGCTGATGAACGATGGCAGCGTGCTGGCGGCGCTGTTTGATTTAAATAAAACCCCAGCATGAATGCGAGGGGAGGAAAAAAGATAAGGGTTGTTGGGCGGCGCGAGCCTGCCAACAACCCTTATCGCCTGCAGACGCAGGATTATTTCATGTGAGAGTCGATATAATCGACCGCTTCACCGACAGTGGTGATCTTCTGGGCGTCCTCATCCGAGATTTCGCCGCCGAATTTGTCTTCGAAAGCCATAATCAGCTCGACCAGATCCAGCGAATCTGCTTCCAGCTCTTCACGGAAGCGAGCCTCACGCGTAATCTTGCTCTCATCCACGTTGAGCAGCTCAACGATGACTTCCTTAATTTCGGTATATGTGTCAGCCACGAGAAATCCTCCTTAATTGAATATGCAACCAGCCCCAATTGTATCCTCGGGGTCTGTTATGTCAAGCCTTGATTGGGATGTCCTCCCACAGGTCTGGAGGATCTTTAAATCCGATAGAAAGAATGACTTTCACCCTTCGCAATGGTGTCCCCACACGAAGAGACCTGCGGGAGGACCTTAACCTGTTGACAGGCGTAAAACCGGCTGGTAAGATAACTTTCTCAGTTAACTTTCAATAAAGGAACACCCATTTATGCCAGAAGTTACGCCGATCGGCGCCCGAAAATCGGACCATATCCGGATCAACCTGGAAGAGGACGTCCATTCCGGTCTGACCACCGGGTTGGAGCGCTACCGGTTCAGACAGCGCGCCCTGCCTGAGCTCGACCTGGACATGGTGGACCTGGGGCAGGATCTTTTTGGGCGCAGGCTAAATTCACCGCTGCTGATCTCCTCGATGACCGGCGGGACCGATCAAGCGGCGGCGATCAATGCCACGCTGGCGGAAGCAGCACAGGAGACCCGGATCGCGATGGGGGTTGGCTCCCAACGGGCGGCGATCGAGCACCCTGAATTGAAAGCTGGATTTCAGGTGCGGAAGTATGCGCCGGATATCCTGCTTTTCGCCAACCTGGGGGCGGTGCAGCTCAATTACGGCTACGGGATCGACCAGTGCCGGCAGGCGGTAGAGATGATCGAGGCGGATGCTTTGATCCTGCATTTTAATGCCCTCCAAGAAGCCGTGCAGCCCGAAGGGGACACCCGCTTTGGGGGGCTGGCAAAGCAGGTGGAGAAGGTCTGCAGAGCGCTGGAGAGGCCGGTGATTGCCAAGGAAGTGGGCTGGGGGTTTTCCGAAGCGGATGTTCGGCTGCTGGCGGAAGCCGGCGTGCAAGCGATTGATGTGGCCGGGGCGGGAGGGACTTCCTGGTCTCAGGTGGAGATGCACCGGGCAAAAACTGAAAGCCAGAAAAGACTGGCAGCCGCGTTCGTCGATTGGGGGATCCCGACCAGCGAGGCCTTGCTGAACGTGAGGCGGGCGGCGCCATCCCTGCTGGTGATTGCGTCGGGCGGGCTGCGAAGCGGGGTGGATATCGCCAAGTGCATCGCGCTGGGGGCAAGCCTGGGTGGGATGGCTGGTCCATTCCTGAAAGCGGCGGTCAAGTCGCTGGAGGATACAGTCGGGACAATCCGCGAGCTGCATCGAGAGATCCAGGTGTGCATGTTTGGGGCGGGGGCAGGCAGCCTGGAAGCGCTGCGGAAATCAGGGCTAATCCAAAGCGAACAGCCCCAAGATTCGAATATTTAGCCATTCATTCTGAAGGACGGGCAGAACGATGAGCGTACAATCATTTTCCGAATTAGTGCTGCCTGAAGTAGAAGCAGCGCTGCAAAAGACGATCTCCATGGCGGGGGGACCCGGCCTGGACGAGATGCACGGTATGCTGGCTTATCATATGGGCTGGCAGGGGGAAGGCGCCGGAGCGGAAGCGCGCGGGAAGCGGATTCGCCCACTGCTGGTGCTGCTGTGCGCGGCAGGGGCGGGCGGAGACTGGCGAAACGCGGTGCCCGGCGGGGCAGCAGTTGAGCTGATCCACAATTTCTCGCTGGTGCACGACGACATCCAGGATGAAAGCCCAACCCGGCGCGGCCGAGCGACGGTCTGGTCGATCTGGGGCGTGGCGCAGGCGCTGAACGCAGGCGATACGCTGTTTTCGCTGGCGCAGATCAGCCTGCTGGACATGGCCGAACGGGTGTCACCAGAAGCGGCGCTGATTGCGAGCCGGACGCTCCACCACGCCTGCCTGGAATTGACCAAAGGTCAATACCTGGACCTATCTTATGAAGGCCGGCGGGATTTGGGAGTGGAAGATTACTGGCCGATGGTGAAGGGAAAGACGGCGGCATTAATCTGCACCAGCACGTACATTGGGGCGCTCGCAGCGAAGGCGGATGAGCGGACCTGCGCCGAATATCAGGATTTTGGTGAAAATCTCGGTCTGGCATTCCAGGTCTTGGACGATATCTTAGGGATCTGGGGGGACGCCACCCGGCTTGGGAAATCAACGGCGAGCGACCTGGTCTCTGGGAAGAAATCGCTGCCGGTGCTTTTTGGATTGGACCGAGGGGGATTATTCGCGGAACGCTGGATGGGCGGGGAAATCCAGCCGGAGGAGGTGCCGGCGCTTGCGGCTGAGCTGGAAGTGGAGGGGGGGAGGCAATATGCGCAGGAACATGCCGACCGGCTGACGAAGCTGGCGCTCGAGGCGCTGGACAGAGCGAAACCGGTGGGGGAAGCCGGGGAGGCGCTGCATGAGCTGGCGGATATCCTGCTGAAGCGCCAGAAGTAAGCTCTCCAAACACCGATAAGCTTTTTAGCCCCGCTGCCAGCGCCCGCTCAATGTCCTTAACCCGGTGGGAAGTTGAATGACCGATGAGATCATACGGCCATTCTGAATCGCGTTCTCTAGCGCTGAGCCATTTATCAGGCGCCGTTCGCAGCGCGGCCAGCTTATCTACCTGAACCTGCCTATGCCAGGCAAGAACTTCCTGTGGAGAACGATCATGCCAGCGCAGATAAATGAGATGGTTTCCGTCGATTATCCCTAATCCACGCTCTTCGGATGGTCTGCGCTGTCCCCTGGCAGAGCGTGAGACAAGGTTAATACCACCTGCCAGAACTATAATCGCCTCAAATCTGCTTCATGCCCGCATACTATTTCTATTTTTCCGCGAAATTGATCCTGGTCTTACAACGGGTTTGAAGATTACCCCAGGTGAGCCGATTGTGTCTCCGAATGCTCATGGTTAAATAAACTCCATAAAGACGCGGTTGCCGAGGAGCCGGCCGCGGGGGGTGAGGCGCAAGACCAGGTCGGCTTGATTCTGGACCTGCTCGAGCAGACCTTGCTTTTCGAGCATGTCGATCTGCGACCGAAAAAGGTCGGTAAGCGAGCGCCGGAATCGGGAGGAAAAAGCGGCGGAGGAGACCCCTTCGCGGGTAAGGCGAAGCCCCATCATCATCATTTCGCCGATCTCCGCTTCTGGGGAGATGACCTGGACCTCTTGAGCGGCGGCAGTGCGCGGGAAAGGCAAGGGCTCGGGGCTGACAGCCGAAAGCCGCTCGATGTAGGCGGCGGGAGAGAGGACATTGGCGGTGCGGGTTGAAGCCGCGAAGCCGTGAGCGCCGGCGCCGAAGCCGAGATACGGCAGGCTGCGCCAGTACTGCAGGTTGTGGCGGCAGGCGAGGGCAGGCGCGGCGAAAGGCGGGAGGGGCGTGGAGGGGGAGAGGCGCGCCCAGTTTGAGATCTCGTACTGCGCATAGCTTTTCGCGGATAGGATCTCATCCGCCAGCTCGTACATTTCGGCTGCCAGATCGGGATCGGGAGTGGAGATCACGCCGCGCCTCGCCCAGAGGCCGAAAGGCGTGCCGTGCTCCAGGCTGAGGGCGTAAATCGACAGGTGCTCCGGCTCGAGCCCAAGGACAAGCTCGAGGGTGCGCTGCCAGGTCTCCAGATGCTGCTCGGGGAGACCGAATATCAGGTCCAGATTTATGTTGTCAAATCCGGCGCGGCGCGCCCAGGTGAAGCTGTCGATCACGGCCGGGTAGTCGTGCTGGCGTTCTAACAGGAGGAGCTCGGCTGGGTGGGCAGATTGGACGCCGAGGCTCAGCCGGTTCACACCGAGAGATCGCAAATCCTTTAGGTATGCGAGTGAAAGGACGCCAGGGTTGGCTTCGAGGCTGACTTCGAGATCTGGTTGAAGGTCGAATGAGACATGAATGGTTTTAAGGATGGATTCAAGCGCTGAAACCGGAAGGAGGGAAGGCGTGCCACCGCCGAAGAAGATGGTATGCACGGGCAGGCGGCTGCCGGCGCCAGCGCTTGCGGAGCGGATTTCTGCCTGCAGGGCATCGACATACGGCAGGATCAAGCCTTCAAGACCAGCGTAAGTGTTGAAGTCGCAATAACCGCAGCGGTGGATGCAGAAAGGGATGTGAAGATAAAGGCTGTACGCTTCCATGTCATTTTAAAGTATATCACCTGCTCCTATGGGGGATGGAACCGGGGAGGTGTGCGTTAGTTTTCATAAGACGGGGTTAAGCGGCTGTGATTGACGTTTCAATAAAGGCTGGTATAATCCCCACGTTTGGTGATCGACTTATGAGTCCCGAAGCAAAATCTACTCCAACCCAAATCTGTCCAACGTGCGGGACACGCGTGAGCGTGGATGCCACCCGCTGCCTGGTCTGCGGCACAGAACTAGGCAGCCCAAAGGGCAAAGAAAGCAGCCCGCGGGCGAGCAAAGGCATTCAGGGAAGCCGGATGCCAGAGCTGACCCTCAGCCTTCCGGCAGTATTTGGACTGCTTACGCTTTTCCTGGTCACCGGCGCGGTGCTGGTCTACCTGGCGATGAATTCCGGCGGCGCCCCGGCGGCAGAGGCAACGGCTTCTCCGACGGTAACACTGACCGAAACTCCCACGCCTTCACCGACACCCGTCACGCCTACCGCTACCTGGACGCCCGAGCCCAGCGCCACGCCATTTGTCTACACGGTGGTTTCCGGGGATACCTGCGGCAGCATTGCCTACAGCTTCAGCGTCTCGATCCAGAGCATCGTGCTGCTGAACAACCTGCCGGCAGACTGCAGCACGCTCTATGAAAATCAGAAGCTGCTGATCCCGCAGCCCACCCCGACTGCAACCGCCCAACCGACGAGCACGCTGGGCGCAGAAGATGCGACCGAAGCTGCCTGCCAGAAGCTGGATTACACCGTGCAGGAAAATGACACGCTCAGCTCGATCTCGCTAAATTACAACCTGCCGGCGGACGCGATCCGAGAATACAACGGGATGGTGAATGATGTGGTCCGATTTGGACAGACGCTTGTGCTGCCGCTCTGCAAGCGGAATGCGACGCCTGGTCCAAGCCCGACGCCTACACTGCCGCCGCCGTACCCGGCGGTGAACCTGCTCCTGCCGCCAGACGGCGCCCCATTCGGACTGAACAACGCGGTGATAACACTGCAGTGGGCAGCGGTGGGCACGCTGCGGGAAAACGAGGCTTATGCAGCGACGCTGGAAGACGTGACCCAGGAAGAAGGGCGGCGCCTGGTGGATTATGTTACGGATACGAAGTATATCGTCCCGGCGACATTCTTACCCAATGACGGCACCCCGCATGTGATCCGCTGGTGGGTGGTGCCGGTCAGGCAGCTGGGCACAGACAACGACGGCAACCCCATTTGGGAACCGGCAGGCGCAGTGAGCAGCCCGCGGGTATTTACCTGGCTGAGCACGGGCCTGGCAACAACACCGACCCCATAAAGGCAATGAAGCCGGTGCCAGAGCTACCGACCCCATAAAGGCAATGAAGCCGGTGCAAGCACCGACCCCGTAAGCATACCGGGGTCGGTCGGTAAAACTAATTCTTATTCTAAATTATTGGGGATAACTCAAGATCAAGATTTCTTTGCAGCCGCTTCCAACATGGCGGTTGTGAGCGATTTTGGCCGCTCCAACGGCTGGGCGAGAGCGCGCGACCAGACTGCATTGGCGGTGACGCCCAGGGCACGGCTGACACCAAACAAGACGGTATAGAAACCGCAGGAGCCACCGGGGGCGCAGTCCTCTACGCCGAAATGGTATTGAAGCGAGCCGCTGATCGCATCCACGTTCGGCCAAATATTCTTGGCTTTACCCTGCTCGCGCAGAACCTCAGGAACAACATCGTAAACCAATGCGGCAAGCTTGAAAACCGGGTCTTCGGGAAAATGGGCTTTGCCAAAATTAAGCTGGGCGGTGAAGCGCGGGTCGGTCTTGCGCAGGACGGCATGCCCATAACCGGGGATGACCTGACCGGCATTGAGGGTTTTCCAGGCAAACTCGCGCAGCTCCGTTTCGTTGGGAACGTGTCCATACTGCTTGATCACGTGGAGGAGCCAGCTCAAGGCTTCCTGGTTGGCGCGACCATGCAGCGGGCCTGCCAGGGCGTTCATCCCGCCTGAGGCGGCGTAATAGATGTCAGAAAGGGTCGAGCCGACCAGATGGGTGGCATGGGCGCTGGCATTGCCGCTCTCGTGGTCGGAATGGATGATGAGGTAGAGCCGGGCAAGCTCCTGATAGAGGCTGTCTTTGACCTCCATCATTTTGGCGAAATTGGCGCTCAATCCCAGGCTCAAATCTGGGGTGGGAATTTTCCCGTCACGATGCCTGAGGTTGTAGATGTAGGCAGCGACGACCGGCAGGCGGGCGGTGAGATTCAGGCTGTCTTCGAGAGTCGCTTCCCAATATTCGTCTTTTTTAAGTCCGGCGTTGTATTTTTGGGCGAAGACCAATTCGTGCTGCATCGCGAGGATCGCCTGCGAGAACAGCGTCATGGCTGAGGTATCGACCGGCATCGCCTTGAGGATATCGAAGACATAGGACGGCACCTCGCAGCGGCGCTTCCATTCGCTTTCAACTTCCAGAGCCTGCTCGGCGGTGGGGATCTCTCCAACCAGGAGCAGGTAATAGAGGCCGCCGACCATCGGCATTTCGGCACCGGGCAGGCAGGGCAGCTTCGCAAGCACTTCGTCGATGGTAAACCCGCGCAGGCAAATCCCTTCGGCAGGATCGACGTAAGAGATATCGGTGACCAGGCTCTTGATATCGCGCATGCCACCATAGATTTGACCGATGTTTACCTCATCGACTTTAACTTCCGACAATTCCGCGAGCAGTTTTTTTACCCGCTCCCTCCAGGCGGGGATCTGCACAGCTAATTTTTCTTTCAGCTCCATGGCTTCTCCTGATCTATCTGCGATGATTTGGTTTATTCACGACCGTTGGTATCACCAGCTAAACGGACGTGGGGCCGGTGAACATTTAAAGCTGCAACACTGCAATACTTTCAGCGACGCCTGCAGCGGATTTTTCGAGGGCGGATTTCTCTGCTGCGGTGAGAGGATATTCATAGATTTTCTCGACACCTGCTCTTCCGAGCTGGGCGGGCACGCCGAAGAAGATATCTTTAAGCCATATTCCCCATTAAGATATGCCGCGGCAGGTACGATCAGATGTTTGTCCTTCAGGACTGCGTCGACCATTTGAGTGATGGCGACGGCTGGGGCGTAATATGCGCTGCCGGTCTTAAGAAGATTGACGATTTCGCCGCCGCCTTTACGTGTACGCTCAACGATCGCTTCGAGTTTTTCTGCAGGGAGAATCTGGTCGAGGGGCATGCCTGCTACGTTGGAGGCCCGCGTGAGAGGCACCATGTCATCGCCATGCCCGCCGAGTACGTAGCAGTGGACATTTTCAACGCTCACGCCCAGCTCCATCGAGACAAAAGCGCGCATGCGAGCGGAATCGAGGATGCCTGCCTGACCGATCACACGCCCGGGGGCAGTCTTTACCACTTTCAGGGTAAGGTATGCCATCACGTCCAGCGGATTGGTCAGGACGATGAAAATGGCATCTGGAGATAATCGACTGGTTTCCTCGGCTGCTCTGCGAACGATCTCGGCGTTAGCCTTCAACAAGTCATCCCGGCTCATGCCGGGCTTGCGGGGCAGACCGGCGGTGATCACGACGATATCCGAGCCAGCGGTTTCCTGGTAATCGTTGCTGCCGGTCACGCGCACATCTTTGGCAACCACTGGGAGAGCTTCCTGCAGGTCAAGGGCTTTGCCCTGCGGCATGCCTTCGACGACATCGACCAGGACGATGTCTGCGATCTCTTTCTCCGCCAACCAATGGGCAGTTGTTGAGCCGGTCATCCCAGCGCCGACGATTGAAACTTTATTACGCATTTTTTCCCTCTCTGCATCCAAACGTAAAAACCCTGGCAGGAAAAAGCTACCAGGGTTTGATGATCTAAGTCGATTTCAAGGTCACTTCGAGGGGCGCCTCCCGGCTGGAGGCTTCATCCAGGAAGTGATTTGCCTGGATGGCGGCGGCAGCTCCCATCCCTGCTGATGTGATCACCTGGCGGTAGATCGGATCGGCGGCCTCACCCGCTGCGAACACCCCAGGAATGTTTGTGCGCATCTTTTTATCGGTGATCAGGTAGCCGCCATGCTCCATATCCAGCTTGCCCTCAAAAAGTTGGGTATTCGGGGTGTGCCCGATGAAGATGAAAACCCCGTCAACCGGCAACTCGCGCTGTTTTCCGGTTACAAGATCTATAAGCACGGCGGACTTCACACTATCCTCGCCCTTGATCTCGGTCAGGAGGCTGTTCCAAATCATTTTTATCTTGGGATTTTCGATCGCCCGCGTCTGCAGGATTGCGCCAGCGCGCAGTTCGTCACGGCGGTGGACGATGGTGACGGAATTTGCAAATCGAGTGAGGAAGAGCGCTTCTTCAACGGCGCTGTCGCCTCCGCCTATCACGAAGACTTCTTTATTCTTGAAAAACCAACCGTCGCAAGTGGCGCAGTAAGACACCCCTTTACCGGTCAAATCGCGCTCCCCGGGGATATCCAATCGGCGAGGGGCAGCGCCGGTCGTGACGATCAGTGAATCAGCCAGGTAAACGGTGTTGTAGGTTTCGATCCGGAAGGGACGGGAGGAGAGGTCCACGCTGGTCGCTGTGTCGTACTCGATCTTCGCTCCGAAACGCTCGGCCTGCTTTTGGAAAAGCTCGACCATCTCCGAACCGCCGACGCCTTCGGGAAAGCCAGGGTAATTCTCAACCGTGTAGGTCAGAGAGACCTGACCGCCTAAATCGCTTCCGGTAAGCACGACCGGTTCCAAATCGGCGCGAGCGGCATACAACGCTGCAGAGAGCCCGGCTGGACCAGACCCCAATATTAAAACCCTGACATGCTTTTCAACAATACTGCTCTGGCTTGATAAACCAGTAACTTTGAAATCCATTCTGTCACCTGTCGTCGCTTAGATTTTCTATTCTATCAGATGAGAATATGAGTCGAAAAGTTACATCTTTTCCAGGCAGACCTCGGGACCAGATCAGCTAAAAGCCGGTCCTGCTGAAGCGACTTCCGGACTGACCTCGCCGCTGAACTGGCTGAAATTCTCCTGGAAACGTCCGACCAGGAGCTTGACCTGGCGATCGTAAGCCTCAACATCTGCCCAGGTTCGCCGCGGATCGAGGACTTCATCCGGAACGCCAGGGACATGCTCGGGGACCATAATCCCGAAATTCGGATCTTTTCGCAGCGGTACGCCGTCCAGCTTTCCGTCGAGGGCGGCGGCAATCATGGCACGAGTGTAGGGGATGCGGATACGCGAGCCGACTCCATAAGGTCCGCCGGTCCAACCGGTATTCACCAGCCAGACTTTCGATTTGTGTTTGGCGATCTTTTCGCCAAGCAGGTGAGCATAAACGGAAGGGTAGAGCGGGAGAAAAGGAGCGCCAAAGCAGGTTGAGAAAGTGGTCTGAGGCTCTTTTATCCCTTTTTCTGTGCCGGCAAGCTTGGAGGTGTAGCCGGAGAGGAAGTAGTACATTGCCTGTTCGGAGGTGAGGCAGGCGATGGGAGGGATGACACCAAAGGCGTCAGCCGTGAGGAAGAAGATGTTGGTGGGATGACCACCGCGACCTTCGGGGATGGTGTTGTCAAGAAAACCGATGGGATAGGCAGCCCGAGTATTTTCGGTGAGGCTGTCGTCATCGAAATTCACCCGGCGGGTATACTGGTCGTAGGTGACATTTTCCAGGATAGTGCCAAAGTGGCGGGTAGCGCGCCAGATCAGCGGTTCGTAATCCTCGCGGAGGGCGATGGTCTTAGCGTAGCATCCTCCTTCTATATTGAAGACGCCATCGTCTGCCCAGCCGTGCTCATCGTCGCCAATCAAGGAGCGAGTTGGGTCGGAAGACAGGGTGGTCTTGCCGGTGCCAGACAGCCCGAAGAAAAGGGCGGTATTGCCGTCTTTCCCGACATTCGCGGAGCAGTGCATCGATAGGACGCCGCGGAGTGGGAGCAGGTAATTGAGGGTGGTGAAAATCGATTTCTTAATTTCGCCGGCATAGCTGGTGCCGCCGATGAGGATGATCCGTTTCTCCAGATTCAGGATGATGAAGACCTCAGAGTTGGTGCCGTCGACTTCAGGTTCGGCGTGGAAACCAGGCGCTTGCATCACGGTGAACTCTGGGACATGGCTTTGCATCTCGGAGGGCTGCAGGCGGATGAAGAGATTCCGGGCAAAGAGGCTGTGCCAAGCGGTTTCAGTGATCACCCGGATGGGGAGGCGGTGGTCGGGATGGGCGCAGGCGGTGGTATCCTGAATAAAGACATCGCGTCCCTGGAAGTAGGAGGTCATCAGCTTATATAATCGATCGAATTGTTCGGGTTGGAAGGGTTTATTCACCTTTCCCCAGGCAATCCGGTCGTGATCTTCCTGGCAGCAGACAATAAATTTGTCGTTTGGAGCACGGCCGGTGTGGAAGCCGGTCCGAACGGCGACCGCGCCTTCATGGGCAATAATCCCTTCACGCCGAGATACGATCCGCTCGACGAGGGCTGGGGTAGTTAGATTCCAATAGCTCATATTGAGATTGCGAAGCCCCTGCTGTTCCAGACCAAAATCGCTGGGCTGCCCCATTTTATTGATGGTCATAATCTCCTCCGATACCGCAAAGCTGTGATTGGCATGATTTATTCCACGAAATGGATAGGATGATACAGGCAAAATCAGGATTCGTTATTACTAAAAGCCGGGAGGATTGGTCCCGGCTGATACCAGTTTATATGAAATGAAGCAGAAGTTTAGCGTGGAGGCCGGCGACCGCCACCGCCATGCGAGCTGCTGTGACCGCCGCGGCGGTCATCGCCTCGGCCGCCGCTGGAGCGCCCACCACTGCGAGGCCGGTCATGCTCGGCGGCCTCTTCGACTGTCCAGCCTTCCAGCACTGCCTGGCGAGACAGGCGGATCTTGCCTTGCTCGTCTATGCCGGTAACCATCACGGTGATTTCATCTCCCAGGCGGACGACATCTTCGACCTTGTTCACACGCTGGGAATCGAGCTGAGAAATGTGCACCATGCCATCGATATTCGGGAGGATTTCAACAAAAGCCCCGAAATCGGCAACTCGGACGACTTTGCCGGTGTAGATCCGGCCGACAACAGCCGATTCGGTCAGCGCTTCGATCCGATCGCGGGCGAGCAGGGCGCTGTCGCTGTCTGCTGTGGCGATGAAGACAGTACCGTCCTCAGCAATATCGATCTTGGCGCCGGTTTCTTCCTGAATGCTGCGGATCATCTTTCCGCCAGGGCCGATCACCGCGCCGATCTTCTCGGTGGGGATCTTGACGACGGTGATGCGCGGCGCGTGAGGCTTGAGCTCTGGTCGCGGCACCGGGATGACCTCCATCATTTTATCGAGGATCGAAAGGCGACCTACACGGGCCTGCTCGAGAGCCTTGGACATGATCTCGGGGGTGATGCCCGTGATCTTGATATCCATTTGCAGAGCGGTGATGCCTTTATCTGTGCCGGCAACCTTGAAATCCATATCACCGAGATGATCTTCCATCCCAAGGATATCGGTCAGGATGCTGTAGTTTTCATGCTCTTTGATCAAACCCATTGCAACCCCGGCGACCGGAGCCTTGATCGGCACGCCGGTATCCATCAGGGCAAGTGTTGACCCGCAGACCGAAGCCATTGAGGTGGAGCCGTTTGACGAAAGCACTTCAGAGACCAGGCGCAGGGCATATGGGAACACGGTTTCGGGCGGGATGACCGGCAGTAGGGCGCGCTCGGCGAGAGCACCGTGACCGATTTCGCGGCGAGATGAGCCGCGCAAGGGGCGGACTTCACCGGTAGAGAACGGCGGGAAGTTGTAATGGTGCATGTAGCGCTTGCTTTCGGTTGGGGTGAGGGTGTCCAGCTCCTGGGCTTCGCGGGGAGTCCCAAGGGTGGCGAGGGTGAGGACCTGGGTCTCGCCGCGGGTGAAAAGACCAGAGCCGTGGGCGCGCGGGCTTACATCGACCTCGCACCAGATATTCCTGATTTCGGTCAGGCCGCGGCCATCCGGGCGGAGGCCGCGCTCACTGATGCGGCTGCGGACCACTTTCTTTAAGGCCTCTTCGAAGGCTGATTTCACCTCATTGATGCGGGCTTCATCTTCACCGCCTAACTCGAGCACGAGCGAATCCTTGACTTCGTCAAGGGCGGCATAGCGTGGGGATTTCTCGTAGGGTTGGTCGAAGATCTGGTTCAGCGGACCGGATGCACGCTGGAACACGTCGGCGAGCAAGGCTTCGTCAGCCTGGAAGGAGGGGTAGCTTCGCTTCGCTTTACCCGCTTCCGCCGCCATCCGTTCCTGGAGGTCGATGAGGGGCTGGATCGCCTTGTGCCCGAATTCGAGCGCCTCGACCATTTTCGCCTCTGAGATCTCGCTGGAACCGCATTCGACCATCAAAATTGCGTCACGAGTGCCGGCGATGCGCAGGTCGAGGGTGGATTTATCTAATTCTTCGAAGGATGGGTAGAGCACGAATTGGCCATTGATCAGTCCGATGCGCACGGCGGCGACCGGTCCTCCGAAGGGGATATCGGAGATCATCAGGGCGGCAGAAGCGGCGTTGATCGCCAGAATATCGATCGGGTTTTCGCCATCCACTGAGAATGAGTACAGGATGACCTGGACATCATTTCGCATGTCTTTGGGGAAGAGGGGGCGGATCGGGCGATCGGTCAGCCTGGCGGTTAGAATTGCGTCTTCGCTAGGCCTGCCCTCGCGGCGGAAGAAGGATCCTGGGATCTTCCCGCCGGCATACATACGCTCTTCATAATCGACGCTCAGGGGGAAGAAGTCGATGCCGGTGCGAATGCTGTCGCTCATTGTAGCTGCGGCGAAGACCATGGTATCGCCCAGCTGGAGGGTCACCGAACCACCAGCCTGGAGGGCGAGACGACCGGTCTCGAATAGGAAATCTTTGCCACCCACTGTGGCACTAAATTGTTTACTTTCTGGTTTCATATTACTCTCCTGTTTAATTCGCCCACCTGGTCAGGGACTGAAAGCCGCCGACAATCCGGATTGTCTCCGCCTTTCAATTCCTAACCCGCGGGCTGCGGTTAAAAATAAACGAGTAGATGGGAGACCTGCGCCACATCTACTCGCCTGGCAGTCTATTTTCTGCGGATGCTGAGGCGCTCGGTAAGCGCCATGTAACGCTGAAAATCTTCTCGCCGGATGTATGCCAACAAGCGTCGACGCTGTCCCACTAATTTCAGCAAGCCCCGCCGAGAGGACTCGTCATGCGTGTTTACACGCAGATGATCGGTAAGCTGGCTGATGCGTTTAGTCAAAATTGCGATCTGTACTTCTGGTGAACCGGTGTCACCAGTATGGCGTGCAAATTCCTCTATTAATTTCGTCTTAGTCTCTTTATCCAGAGCCATGACGTCTGCAACTCCTTTCAATTTGATTGTAAAGCAGGTCTCCAGGCCAGCAGTCGAAGCTTTCTGACCACTGACTGGTCTAGTCAAGGTTGGCAGATTATACCATAATTGCCTAATTTGTTCGCGAAGCGAGCGGATTCACGGAAAGCGTTAAGCTAAGGACAGGTCTGAGCCGGCATTTCTTTCCGCCTGCCGCAGACTCTGCTGAAGGACCGGGGGAAACTGCAAGTAAGACTGGCGGATGAGCCAGGCTGTATCGATAGAGTTTGGAAGGCGAAGAGATTGTTGAAGAAAAAAAGCAGTCTCCTGGGGATAGCGCTGCGCAAGGCTGGCGATCACATCCAGGAGGTCAGGACGAAGGATGGCGGGTACTTTGAGGGTCAGAGGCTGGATCAAACGGTAGAATGCCGGCACATTTTGGAAATCCGGCAGTTTTGTCATCTGGAGGAGTAAGCGCAGACCTAGCTGTTGGTGGAATGGATCAGAGGTCTCGAGCCATTTTTCGATTAATAGGATCACCGCGTTTGGCTGGTCTGTACGCAGCCGGTAGAGGGCATGCTCGATAATGTATTCGATCAAGAAGAAATCGAGATCTGGGGTTAACCACTGGTCGACCCTTCTGGTGACCTCTTCAGAGAGCGGGAGGGGAAACTGGCCTAACAACATTGCAGCCAGCTGGCGGAATTCAAGGACATTCTCAGCCCATAACGCGTCGCAAAGCGCCAGCCCCGCCTCAGGTTCCTGAGCCACAAGCGGGATCAGCTCCTGATGCATCATGCGCAGCACAGGGGCGCGGACTTTGTACGAATCGAAGGCAGGCGATGGCTTTCCGGCACGACTCGGGTATCGAGAGCGATCGGCATAGAAATCCAGCAGGTAGTGAAGGCTGCGAACATACGCCGGAGGATCATCGTAATGTTCTGCCAGGAGGGCAGCTTGCTGTCGCAACAGTGCGGGTTGAATGGCTGGCACGAGATTAATAGGCGCGGGCGAAGATGACTTTTCTTCGAGCAGGCTCTCCGCAGACGATGCAGCGCCCTTCACCTTCCGGCTGATCGAGCGGGATGCAGCGGGTGGTCGCTTTGGTCTCTTCTTTGACCCTGGCTTCACACTCGGGCTTTTCGCACCACCAGGCAAAAGCCCAACCGTTTTGAACAGCTTCAGCCAACGAGGCAAAATCCTGAGGCTCAATCGTATGATCGCGCCTGAATTGGAGGGCTCGATCAAAGAGCGAAGTGTGGATAAGGTCCAATGTCTCTTTTACAATCCGAGCGAGACCGGCCTGGGAGGCGAATGATTTCCCAGCTTTGCCGGGGAGATCCCGGCGGGCAAGCATCACGCTGTCTTTTTCCACGTCTTTTGGACCGATCTCAATTCGAAGGGGGACGCCGCGCAGCTCCCATTCATTGAACTTGAAACCGGGTGTGACTTCGCTTCGGTCATCCACTTTAATCCGGAAAGCCCCGAGCTCAAGGCGCGCACGCTCAACGGCTTCCATTACCCCAGAGCGCTCTGAGTCGGATTTGTAGATCGGGACGATCACAACCTGGACAGGCGCCAGGCGAGGCGGAAGGATCAAGCCCTGGTCATCGCCGTGGGTCATGATGATTGCGCCGATGAAGCGAGTGGAGAGACCCCAGGAGGTTGTCCAGGCGTGCTGCATCTGGTTGTTCCAATCCAAGAACTGGATGTCGAAAGCGCGGGCGAAATTTTGCCCAAGAAAATGGGAGGTGCCGGACTGCAGCGCACGGGTATCGCCCATCATTGCTTCAATTGTGTAAGACCGCACTGCTCCAGCGAACTTTTCCTTTTCGCTTTTCACACCGGGAACTACCGGAACCGCAGCTTCGTTGATGGCGAAATCTGCATAGACGTTCAGCATCCGCATGGTTTCTTCTTCGGCTTCCTGGGCGGTGGCATGGGCGGTGTGCCCTTCTTGCCAATAAAACTCCAGGGTGCGCAAGAATAGGCGGGTGCGCAGCTCCCAGCGCACAACATTGCCCCATTGGTTGATCAACACAGGCAGGTCGCGGTAAGATTTGATCCATTTAGAATACATGTATCCGATTATGGTCTCCGAAGTGGGGCGCACAATCAGCGGTTCTTCCAGCTTTTCCCCGCCTCCGATTGTTACGACGGCGAGCTCGGGAGAAAAGCCTTCTACATGCTCTTTTTCTTTCTCTAAAAAAGACATTGGGATAAGCAGAGGAAATGCTGCATTCACGTGCCCGGTCTCTTTGAAGCGGCGGTCAAGCGCCTGCTGCAAGTTTTCCCAGAGCGCCCAGCCATAAGGGCGAACAACCATACAGCCTCGCACGGGGGCGTAATCTGCTAATTCGGCACGCTGGACAACCTGGTTGTACCATTCGGAAAAGTTTTCGAGGCGCGTTGGGAGTTTTTCGGTAGGTGACATGGAATTCCTTCTAATTTATGATCGGATAAATCGTTTCGTATGAAAGATGTTATTCAATATGTGAAATTTAAACCCGGAAGAACCAGGGGTTTTATTGTACATCAAAATGAAGACAGCTAACCCAGCTGGGTCTGGTCTGCCGGAATACCCAATTTTAACTGCTCAGTTTGCTGAAAGCCTGATCAACGTTGTCTGCGAAAATCAACCAGTGTCGTTCAAACTCTGGAATGTAATCTGCATGCGCCTCAAAAAATAAAGCAAAAACCGAATGCCAGGCTTTGGAAACCAGGATCAGCGGGCGAGGCGGCAAGATCTCGGTAAAGAGCATATTCCAGGTGAGGGCTATTTCGGTCAGAGTGCCAGCGCCTCCGGGGAGGGCAATCGCGGCATCGCTGGATTCGATCAGAGTGAAAAGGCGCTGTTCCAGGGTGGCACAGCGGAGCTCTTCTTTCACCCAGCGGTTCGGGACGCTGGGGCGCCAGGCTTCGATCTGCTGACAGGTGACTCCCACCACGTGAGCTCCTGCTTCGGATGCGCCTTTGGAGACGGCTTCCATGCTGCCGGAATAACCCCCAGAGACGACGGTGTGACCCGCCTGACCGAGCAGTTTTCCCAGCCTCTCTGCCTGCGAATAGTCCTGCAGGCTCGGTCGAGAACCTCCATATACAGTGACTTTCATTATTGATTGACCTTTATGATCCGTTTACCCTCATTATGGATTGACCTTCACTCGCCTTTTTCATCCCATTTGCGGTGGTAGTTTTTTTCAAGCTTGGCAAGGACAGCGATTTCCAGGTCAATTCCAGAGATACTTGCGATTTGCAGCAGATACAACGCCACATCTGCCAGCTCGTCAGAGAGCGCCGCCGGGTCGGCGAGCTGGTCGCTCCACTGAAAATGTTCCAGGACCTCGCCGGCTTCCAGACTAAGGGAGATCGCCAGGCTGCGTAGGGTCTGAGGTTTGGGGCTATCGACCTCATACCAACCCTGGGCGCGGACAAAACTGTGCATGTGCTCGGTTAATTCTTGAATATTCATCCATCCGATTATATGGGGCAAGCGCACAACCGTCAATTGATCGATTTTCTCAAGTTCTCTATTATCGGTGAACTTCTGAGAAAACCGGTAGTAATATTCTCGGAGGGGATTCGCCGATGCCGCCGCTTGTGCGTTTTGTGATCTACCGACTGCTCTCTGTTCCGCTGACGCTTCTGATCATTACCATGGCGCTTTATGCATTCGTGATGCTGGCGCCGCCAGAGGTGCGGGCGACGCTTTATTATCCCGCTGGATTGAACACCGACAAAATGTCGGATGAAGAGATCTACCAATTCAACAATTTGATCATCAACCGGTATCACCTGGACGCACCGTACCCCGTGCAGTACGGGTTGTGGCTTTCGAATCTGGTGAGAGGTGATTGGGGATGGAGCCCGATCCGACGGGAGAAAGTGCTTCCAGCTCTGCTGCGACGATCGCCAGTTACGGCGGAGCTGGCATTTTATTCCCTGATGATTTTTATTCCGGTAGGGCTGATCAGCGGAGTGAGGGCAGGGTCGCGCAAAGATTCTGTCATGGACATGCGCTTCAGACTGTCTGCATTCGTGGCGGTTTCCATACCGCCATTTGTTTTGGCGCTTGTGCTGCTCTCAATATTCTATGTTGGATTGCATTGGTTTCCACCACAGCGGTTGGGGGTTCAAAGCACGATGTTTGTTCATTCGGATGCTTTCCGAACCTACACCGGCTTCCTGACGATAGACGGATTCTTGAATAAACGGGCAGACATCAGCCTGGAAGCGATCAAGCACCTAATTTTGCCAGTGCTGACGATTGGGATCGGATATTGGGGAATCCTGGGGAGAATCACCCGCATTTCGGTGATCGAGGAGACCTACAAAGAACATGTGCTTGCAGCTCGGGCGCGCGGCATCGCCCAGAAAGGGCTGGTTTGGAAGCATATTTTCCGCAACGCGCTGACCCCATCGCTGACAAGCTGTGCGCTCTCGGCGGCGGCGCTGTTCACCAGCATTTTTATTGTCGAACAGCTTTTTGACCGGAAAGGTGTGTCATCGCTGGTGTTAGATTTCAACATGCCGACCCCCGATGCGACGATGCTGCTCGGATTTGCCATCTACAGTGTGATCGTCGTGCTATTGATTATGCTGGTATTGGATTTATCCGTCGCAATCTTAGATCCACGGGTGAGGGAGGGGGTGATTTCAGGATGACAGACCTTAAAGGAGCGCTCAAGCGCTGGCAAAACCTGTTGGGACTGGGAATCGTTTTGTTTTTTACTGCAATTGCGGTTCTGGCGCCGGTCCTGGCGCCGCTGCCCGAGGCATGGGTGAAAGCGAATTTATTCATTATCCCTGGGTTGCGAAACGGACTACCGATGGCGCCAGGGGTACAGGGCATCCTGGGCACAGTTGCACTTGGGGTGCGGATGATGCAGATTGACCTCTATTACACGCTGATCTGGGGGACACGCTCGGCGCTGATTTTTGGGGTAACTGCAGCCGCGCTGACCGCACTCGTGGGAGTTATCATTGGGGCAAGCAGTGCATTCCTGGGAGGTTGGCTTGACCGGGTGACTTTGCGAATTACGGACGCGTTCCTGGCATTCCCGGTGATTGTAGGTGTGATTATGTTCGTTCAGATGCTCAACTTGATGCGAGATCTTTCGTTCTATACTTCTGGGACACTGGATTACGGCGACCCAACCCGGATGGATATATTTTTTGAATTTGTCGATCCGGTGCTGCTGGCATTGATCATATTCTCATGGATGCCTTACACCCGGATCACTCACGGGATGGTGCTGCGGATCAAGGAGACCGATTTTATCCAGGCATCCAAAGCGCTTGGAGCGGGACCAGGCAGACTGGTCTTCAACCATTTAATCCCTAATTCGATCGCGCCGGTAATTGTTCTTGCTACCTCACAGGTGGGCGGGATGGTGCTGCTGCAGGCGGCGTTGAATTTCATCGGACTCGATGCTGGCTCGATGTGGGGGGCGGTGCTGGCGATTGGCAGGCGCTGGATGCTTGGCTTACAAGGAAATCCGCTGACTTATTGGTGGGTGTTTTTGCCGATCACGATCGCCCTGGTACTTTTCGGGATCGGATGGAGCCTGCTCGGAGATGGGATCAACGATATGATGAACCCGCGATTGAAATCACAAGGGCACCATTAAGCTGGTTTGCAAGAACCAGCTTGCGGGAAAAATTTAAATACGCTCGGGATTTACTCCGCCCCGGCGGCTCCGTTCTGGAGCGCCAGGAGCGCAGCCCTGGCTGAGGCCACCTGCTCCGGGTGCCACCCAGGTTCCGCGATCATGCGCTGCAGATGGGCGACCACGAGCTGACGCTCATTCTCAGGCAGGCTTTGAAACGCTGATCTCACCTGCTCGGGCTGGCGAGAGAGCAGAAAGTCCCATAGATTATCCAAATCAGAAATCGAATTAGAGTCAGTCATGTCTGGATTATGCCATAAAACCAGCACGGAGTTTTATGGCATAATACCCTCGATGCACATCATTTTGACCCACGAACAGGCTGATTTTGATGCCCTGGCGTCACTGCTCGGGGCATATTTGCTGTACGAAGGCGCCATTCCGGTTTTACCGAGACGGATGAACCGCAATGTGCGGGCGTTCCTGGCGGTCTACGGTGCAGAGCTGCCTTTTGTGGATCCCCGTGATCTGTCGAATCAGGCGATAGCGAAAATTACCCTGGTAGACACCCAATCTATGGTGAGCCTGAAGGGGATGAGCGCCGAAACAAGGGTAGAGGTGATCGACCACCATCCAATGCGGGAGGGGCTACCGAACGATTGGGTGATCAGTCTGCAGGAAATTGGAGCAACGACCACGCTGCTGGTTGAAGCGCTGCACGAGCAAAATGGACCATTGGATCCGATCTATGCGACTTTAATGCTGATGGGAATATATGAAGACACAGGCTCGCTGACCTATTCTCGAACGACAGCGCGAGATTTGCGCGCTGCGGCATTGATGATCGAGCAAGGGGCGAATCTCTCCATTGCCAGTGATTTTCTCAATCACCCGCTTTCGAGAACACAACAGGTGCTTTACGACCGGCTGCGCTTATCTGCAGAATATATCAATATTCACGGCTATACCATCATCGTGTCTGTGGGGGATGCCGAGGAAATGGACGAGGAACTCTCGTCAATCGCGCATAAGCTTCGCGATCTGCTCGACCCAGACGCGATCTTTCTGGCTGTCACGACGCGCGGCGGCGTGCAGCTGATCGCCCGTTCGACTACAGAAAATATTGATGTAGCGGCACTGGTGGCGAATTTTGGTGGAGGCGGTCACGAACGAGCAGCAGCAGCATTAATCCGCGGGCAAGAGCTGGAAAAGGTGCGAAGCGAACTGCTGCGTTTGCTGCCCGACTATGTGCAGCCGGCCATTTCAGTCGCACAGATTATGTCGCATGGAGCACAGGTGCTTTCAAAGGATGCTCCGGTGCAGGAAGCGGCGCGCAGGATGCGGCTGTACGGCTATGAGGGCTACCCGGTGGTAAACGAGGGCAAAGTTGTGGGGCTGCTGACGCGCAGGGCAGTAGACCGAGCGATGGCGCACCACCTGGATTATTCTGCCGAGCAACTCATGGAGCGCGGAAGTTTCTCCGTTCATCCGGGGGATTCGATCGAACACTTGCAGCGCCTGGTCGCCGAAACAGGCTGGGGACAGATCCCGGTTGAGGATCCGAAAAGTGGAGTGGTAATTGGGATCGTGACGCGCACCGACCTGCTGAAGAACCTGGCGAAGGGGCAGAGCGTGCCCGGCAAGCTCAACCTGGGAGCGAAGTTAGAAATGGCGCTGCCCGCAGACCGACTTGCGCTGCTGAAGATCCTAGCGGCGGCTGCCCATGAACTGCATGCTGCCTTGTACGTGGTGGGCGGTTTTGTCCGCGATCTGCTGTTGGAGAAGCCCAGCCTGGATTTCGACCTGGTGGTCGAAGGCGATGCGATTGCCCTGGCAAAGGGGTTGGCGGACCGTTATGGCGGTCGGGTTACGGGTCACTCCCGGTTCGGCACCGCAAAATGGCACCTGCTGGATGTTGGAGCTGGTGGAAAAACCAGCTCGATCGTGGCGGCAGGGCTTCAAACGGTGGACCTGGTGAGCGCCCGAATCGAGTTTTACACCCATCCCACCGCGCTTCCCACGGTGGAACGCGGCAGCATCAAGCTCGACCTGCACCGGCGTGATTTTACGATTAACACCCTGGCGCTGCGGCTGGACGGGCGGCACTACGGAGAGCTTCACGATTATTGGGGAGGGTTGAACGACCTTCACCTGGGATTGGTGAGAGTGCTCCATTCGCTTTCCTTTGTGGATGACCCTACCCGGATTTTGCGGGCGGTACGGTTTGAGCAGCGACTCGGCTTTCAGATCGAGGAACGAACGATGGAGCTGATGCTTGAAGCGAAGCCTCTGATCGAAAGACTGTCTGGAGATCGGATCCGGCACGAATTGAACCACATCCTGGATGCGAGCAGCTCTGCCGGAATCTTGAGCCGGCTGCAAAATTTGGATTTGATCCGGGCGATCCACCCACTACTGCCATGGAACGAATGGCTGTTCAACCAGCTTGAGGGATTGAAAAATGTTGCGCCCGATCCGGTCTGGGGAGTAAAATCTTCCGGGACAGCGCTCGAGCGGGAGCTGGGGTACGCTTTGTGGCTGATCCAGCTCAAGCCTGAGCAAACCGAGGCGATCGCCAGGCGTCTGAAATTGCCTATCCATATCGCGGCGGTGGTGAAGAGCGCCAGCCAACTCTGGCAAGAGCGGGAACTACTGACTGAGCGGCGACCAAGCGAGGTCGTCGGTCTGCTAGACAACATCCCCGAGCTCTCGCGATATGTTTTATATCTTGCGACCTCAGAAGAGAGGCTCAAGAGGGTGTTAATCCGATTACGCTACCACCTGGCAAAAGGTCCATCCCAAAACCGACGGACGGAGGCTGCGCGAGCTCGGGATCCCACCGGGGCCAGTTTACCGGGAAATCCTGACTGCGCTGCGGGGTGCATGGCTGGATGAATTGGTGGTTGATGAAGTCGGAGAGCAAGCTTTCCTCAACGAGCTGCTGCAGGCGATTAAAGGCTGAGATATGGAAAATCCCGGCTGGCTTGCAGAGGTGAGGATCCGCAACGCCGAAGAGCAAGATCTGCCCGCGTTGGAATGGGAGGGCGAGTACATCCATTTTCGTGGGCTTTACCAGCAGGTCTTCGAACGCTCACAAGAAGGACAAGCTGTGATCTGGCTGGCTGAGCAAGCAGAAATCGGACTGCTGGGTCAGCTCTTCGTGCAGCTAAACAGCGGGCGAAATGAGCTGGCAGATGGGATCCAGAGGGGCTATATCTATGGCTTCCGGGTAAAACCTCCATACCGCAATTCTGGACTTGGGACGCTGCTGCTGCAGAATGCTGAAATGGACTTAAGAATAAGGATGTTCAGTTGGGTCACGTTGAATGTGGCGCGCGACAACAAGGCGGCAATGGCTTTCTACCAGCGGCGCGGCTACCGGATTGTTGGAGCCGAACCGGGCAAATGGTCTTACACAGATCATGAGGGGAGCAGGCGTGAAGTGCATGAACCAGCCTGGAGGATGGAAAAATGCATCTGCGCAGATGTTAATAAAAAGTAAGATAATTGGATGGAGGGGGATTTTTTCTTGCATTCCAATAATTTCTATGTTAAAATTTAGGCGTAATTGTTTCCTGGCTCTGATACTGGCATTGGCGAAAAGTGGGCGACCCCCACTTTTCTGCATGTAACCGGAGTTGCTTGCTACAGGTGGAGATAGATCGGAAATGAAGAACGAGTTTGTATTAGCCTTCAACGAAGTCCTGGAAGAAAAAGGGCTGCCAAAAGAAATTGTCATCGATGCGCTGCAAGCCGCGCTTGCATCGGCGTACCGGCGGCACGTTAACGCATCGAATGCCCAGCACGTCGACGCGATGATCGATCCCGAGACCGGAAAAGTGACCATTTTTGCCGAAAAAGAAGTGGTCGACGATGTGGAAGATGAACGCACAGAAGTCTCGATTGTGGATGCGCGCAAAGTAGACGAGGAAGCGGTACTCGGTGGGATGGTGATTGTGGAGACCACACCGCGGAATTTTGGGCGGGTCGCCGCTCAAACAGCGAGACAGGTGATCCAACAAAGGATTCGAGAAGCTGAGCGCGAGGCGCAGTTCAACTATTTTAGCAAGCAGCTCGGCGAGATCCTCAGCGGGGTTGTACAGGCAGTGAATTCGCAGGCAGTCACACTGGGATTGGAGATGAAGGCAGAGGGGCAGATGCCGCGGGCGCAGCAGATCCCTGGCGAGCGCTTCCGGGTGCATGATCGTGTTCGGGCGCTGCTGCTGGAGGTTAAATCGACGCCGCGCGGCCCACAGATCATCCTTTCGCGGGCTCACCGCAATTTTCTGCGCAGGCTGTTAGAAAACGAAGTCCCTGAAATCTACCACGGCCTGGTCGAGATCCGCTCGATTGCTCGTGAGCCAGGTCAGCGATCAAAAGTAGCAGTAGCAGCGCTGCAAGCTGGTGTCGATCCAGTAGGCGCGTGTGTCGGAATTCGCGGTGTGCGCATCCAGGCGATTGTGCGCGAGCTTAACGATGAGAAGATTGATGTGATCGAGTGGAGCGCGGATCCGGCGGTTTATATCGCAAAAGCTCTCAGCCCGGCGCGGGTCTCTGGGGTTTATCTCAACGAGCACGCTCGCGGCGCAAAAACCGCGACCGTTGTGGTGCCAGAAGACCAGCTCAGCCTGGCGATTGGACGAGATGGTCAGAACGCGCGGCTTGCCGCGAAACTGACCGCCTGGAAAATTGATATTAAGAGCCTACCTGAAGCGGCAGCAGATTCGCTCAATAAGCTGATCAACGATCCGGATTATGCCCTGATTGCTGCAAGCGAAGAAGGGCTTGTCCCACAAATTGAAACCGTGCTGGCTAAGAAAGCGGAAGGCCGCCCTGTGACCCCCGAGGAATACCACCAATTGACCCAGTTTGTCGACCGGGTTGAGAAGGGATTAATCCGTCAGCGGGAAAGCGAAATGCAGGCAGAGCAAGAAGAATTGATGCGCGCGAAGGCGGGTGTGCCAGAAGCGGCGTTCGAAATGCCGCTGAGCGATTTCGATATTTCTGACCGGGTCTATGCAGTGATCAGCGAGACAGGCTTGCAGACCGTAGGCGACCTGATGGTGCAGCTAGCCTTAGATGAAGATTCCATCTGGAAGCTGAGCGGAATGGGTCCGAAGGCGATGCAAGAGCTTAAAGCAGCGCTTGAAAAAGTGACTGAGGAGCTCAGCGCTGCCACAGCTGCGGCTGCAGCCGAAGCTGAAGCAAAGGCACAGGCGGAGGCGCTCGCTGCTGAAGAACCGATGGCGGTGGAAGTAGAAAGTGAAGCAGCGCCAGAATCGCTTGAGGCGGAAGCTCTGGCGGTCGGAGCGGCGGAATTGGTCGAGATGCCGGTTGAAAAAGTTGAATTGATCGAGTTCACCCCCGAACCAGTTGAGGCTGCACAGCTTGAGATGGCTGAAGGTGTTGGATTAGAGGCTGAAACTCAAGCCTCAGAAGGCTTAATCGAAGAAGCTGGTGAAGCCGAGTTAATCACTGCTCCAGCGGCCGAAGGCGAGCTTGCGCGAGAGGTGGAGGAAGGCGTTGAAGAGACAAGCACATTGGACGAGATTTTTGCCCTGCGTCCGGAGGTGCTTGAGGTGCCGGTAAGCGATGAAGACAGCGAAGATGAAGATGAAGTATCTGCCGACAAGAAGAAGAAGGGCAAACGGAAAAAGAAATTCGTCGAGGTCGAGTATGACCCAGACAAGGACGTCGTGTTTATGAAGAAGAAACACAAACGCGGCGGTGAATGGGAAGAAGGCTGGTAGCAGGAGCATTTGGCCAGGAGCCTAGTTGACGAAGAAAAAAATTGGTCCGAGACGGAAACATGTGCCTTTGCGAACCTGCGTAGGATGTCGTGAAGTGCTTTCGAAACGGACACTGACCCGGATAGTTCACACCCCTAATGGGATAGAGATCGATCCCAGCGGCAAACTGGCTGGTCGCGGCGCTTATCTGCACGATCAGCGCAGCTGCTGGGAGCGAGCAATGAAAGGTGGATTGGCTCAGGCTTTGAAAACCGAGCTGACCGAAGAAGATAAAAACAAGCTGATCACAACCATGCAGGCAATCCCAGAAATTGCTTCAGGATCAAGGGACGATATCCAACATGAGTAAGCATGGTATGAGCGACAGGGCGAAAACAACCGCTTCAAGCTCGATGGATCAGCGAGTGGATTGGACCAAGCCGAATCACCG
This sequence comes from uncultured Chloroflexia bacterium, assembly GCA_963827155.1. Lineage (GTDB taxonomy): Bacteria > Chloroflexota > Anaerolineae > Anaerolineales > UBA4823 > UTCFX2. Next base: position 326,254 of record CAWGZV010000001.1, read on the forward strand.
GCAGTTAGACTGCCGCGATCAGATAATTTTCAACATCCGGACTACGATGAACGTTTAGCATCCTCTGCGCTGCTCAAATCGCTCATCAAGGCACGGATTTTTAGAAGAGATGTTTCAGGAGGTGCCATATGAGTGATATTGAGCATACCACCAAAACAATTGAGCTTCCCGCCACAATTACGGTGCGGGAATTAGCGATCTCAATTCAATCCAGCCCGATTGAAGTCATCAAGAATTTGATGGCGAATGGGGTGATGGCAAATATTAACCAACAGATCGATTTCGATACTGCTGCGATCGTAGCCGCCGAGATGGGTTATGAAGCGACTATGGAAAACCAGGAAGCGCAGGAAGAGGAACACGGGGAAATCCCTCTTTGGCGGAAGATGATTGCAGACGAAGACCCTAAAGACCTGATTACACGCCCACCAGTTGTCACCATTTTAGGTCACGTTGACCACGGGAAAACCACGCTTCTGGATGCGCTCCGACATACGGATGTCGCCGCGGGCGAAGCCGGAGGGATCACGCAGCACATCGGCGCCTACCAGGTTGAGCTGAACGGGCGGTCGATCACATTTCTGGACACACCCGGGCACGCCGCATTCACAGCAATGCGGGCACGCGGTGCTCAAGGAGCGGATATCGTAGTGCTGGTGGTCGCGGCGGATGACGGCGTGATGCCGCAAACAAAAGAAGCGATCGCGCACGCAAAAGCGGCGCGGGTGCCGATCATCGTTGCGATGAACAAAATCGATAAGCCAAATGCTGACCGCGAAAAAGTGAAACAGCAGCTAGCTGAAGTAGGCCTCGTGCCGGACGATTGGGACGGCGATACGATCGTGGTCCCAATCTCGGCAAAGAAGCAGCTTGGGATTGAAGATTTGCTGGAAGCGGTCCTGCTGGTTGCCGACAATATTGTTATCAAGGCGAATCCGAAGGGACAGGTGCTTGGGACGGTGATCGAAGCCGAGCTCGACCGAGCGAAAGGCGTCATGGCGACGCTGCTGGTGCAGAACGGCACATTAAAGGTAGGCGACGTGGTTGTCACTGGAGAGGCTTTCGGACGATTGCGGGCGATGTTCGATTATCACGGGCGTAAGATTGGAAGGGCAACGCCTTCCATGCCTGTATCGGTGATGGGTCTGAGCGAAGTGCCGAATGCGGGCGAGCTCTTCCGGGTGGTCGACTCTGAGCGGGGAGCGCGCGATTTGATCACTCAGCACCGGCATGATAATGAGGCGGTGGCAGCGGCGCCCAAGAGCGCGATCACACTGGAACAGCTTTTTGACCGCTTCCAGGCTGGTGAAGTGCGCGAGCTGCGGCTGATCATTAAAGCTGATGTGCAGGGTTCGTTAGAGCCGATTGTCTCTACGCTGAACGACATGGGGAAAGGTGAGATCAACATCAACATCCTGCATGCCGAGACCGGCAACATCAGTGAGAATGATGTAATGCTAGCGGCAGCTTCGAAAGCTGTGGTTGTGGGCTTCAATGTCTCGGCTGATTCGGCTGCCAAGCGCATGGCTGAAGCAGAGGGCATCTCGATCCGGCTTTACGATATCATCTACCGCCTGACCGAGGATGTAGAAAAAGCGATGAAGGGGATGCTCGCGCCGGAGGAGAAAGAGACCGTGATTGGGCACGCCGATGTACGACAGGTATTCCATATCACAAAGGTTGGCAACATCGCAGGCTGTAAAGTGGCAGATGGTGAAATTCGGCGGAATGGGCGGATGCGCGTGACCAGAAACGGCAGCGTGATCCACGAAGGCTCGATTTCGTCGCTGAAGCATTTGACCGAGGATGTACGCGAAGTCAGGGCTGGTTTTGAATGCGGGATCGGTTTGAAGGGCTTCGATGATATTCAGCCTGGCGACCGGCTGGAATGCTTCATTGTCGAAAAAATTGCGGTTGAGGAATCCGCGTTCTAAGAAAGGCGAGGTGGAAGGTGGTTTCGAAACTGCGCCTTGAGCGAATTTCCGATCGGATTCGGGATGACTTATCAGAAATGCTGCTTCAGGAGGTCTCAGACCCTCGGCTGGATGGGGTTTTCATCAGCGGGGTGAAGGTCGACCGGGAGCTTGCATACGCGGATATCTACGTGTCTGCGCTGGAAGGATCCGAGCGGGCAGATGAAATCCTTGAAGGTTTACAGCACGCCCAGGGATATCTGAGGCGCGGTCTATCCCAACGTATAGAGCTGAGGACATTCCCGCGCCTTCGATTTCATTGGGACCCGACAGCCGAAAAGGCAGCTCGAATCGAGGAAATCCTGGCGTCGCTTCATAAAGAAGAAAACCGCAGCATTGAAGGTTCAGACCAGGGCGATGAGGCGGCTACGAATGGCGCTGAGTGACACAGCCATCGAGGCGGCAGCGCGGATGGTGAAGCAGGCGGCAAAGATCCTGATCACAAGCCATATCCGACCGGATGGAGATGCCGTTGGATCGCTGATCGGTCTGGGCCTTGCGCTTGAGCAGTCCGGAAAATCCGTTGAAATGGTAATTGATGATGGCGTTCCTTCCAGCTTAAGACATCTAGAGGGAAGTGAGCGCCTGCAGCGCCGCGCCAAAGAAAACGCCGACCTGGTGATCACATTAGATTGTTCGGAGGCTGAACGAGCCGGAAAGATTTTGAAAAACCAAATTCAGGTCGGCATCAACATCGACCACCACATCACCAATCAGGGATTCGGGTTGGTTAACTTGATCGACCCGGAGGCTTCGGCAACATCGGAAATTATTGTTGATATTTTGCCGCGCTTTGAATTACAATTGAGCCGTTATGCCGCCGAAGCGCTGATGACAGGTTTGATCACCGATACGCTTGGTTTTCGAACTTCGAATGTCAGCCCGCATACGATGCGGATCGCGGCCAAGCTGTTGGAAACCGGGATAGACATGCCGGAGATCTATCAGCGGGCGCTGCTGAACCGCTCATTTGAAGCAGCGAAGTTTTGGGGTGCAGGATTGACCCGCCTCGAACGCCAGGGGAGATTGGTTTGGACTTCTCTGAGGATGGCGGATCGCGAAGCTGCAAAATATCCTGGCCGCGATGACGCCGACCTTATCAATGTGTTGTCTTCTTTAGACGATATCGATATTGCACTGATCTTTGTTGAACAACCTAACGGAAATATTAAAGTAAGCTGGCGGGCTCAAACCGATTACGACGTATCGAAAATTGCTTTACAATTTGGTGGAGGTGGGCACGCTGCTGCTGCAGGGGCAGAAATTATCGGTGATCTAGCAGAGGTCCAGAAAACTGTTTTAAAAAAAACCCGCTCCTTAATAAGTGGAGGTGAAAGTGTTTAATAATGGTTATTTAATGGAGCCGAAAGGCAGAAAAGAAGATTCTGAAAATCTCAAGAATGTTGTCTCAGGTGTGCTGGTAGTCGATAAACCGATTGGTCTGACCTCCCATGACGTGGTACAGGTTATCCGAAGAGGGACCGGGATTCGCAGAGCGGGTCACACCGGGACGCTCGATCCACGCGCTTCAGGCGTACTGGTGATCTTGATTGGACCGGCGGTGCGGTTGAGCGAATATGTCTCGGCTTCAGATAAACGCTACCAGGCGACCGTGCGGCTGGGAAGCTCGACGGACACTTTCGATTCTGAAGGTACGATCACGAGTTCGGCTTCGTTTGATGATATTACAGAAGAGCACTTCAATGAAGTGCTGAACCATTTTGTCGGTGAAATCGAGCAAACCCCGCCGCCTTACTCGGCGGTAAAAGTTCAGGGACGCAAAGCCTACGATATGGCACGCGACGGCGAAGAATTCGAGCTTGCGCCGCGGATGATTAATGTATACAGCCTGGAAGTGTTGGAATGGGCGCCTCCTGAAGTTGTGATCGATGTTTACTGCTCATCCGGCACCTACGTCCGGTCGCTGGCGAATGATCTGGGAAAAGAGCTGGGCAGCGGCGCTCATCTGGTTGGGCTGAGACGGACGAAGAGCGGGCGGTTCACCCTGCGGGACGCCGTACCGATGCGCCGACTCCAGGAAGCCTTCGATGCCGGGGATTGGTACCGGTTTTTGATCCCGGCGGCAGAAGCGCTGGCGGATTGGCCGATGGTGGAGCTGGATCCAGACCAGGTTGAGCTCGTGCGCCACGGACATCGCATTCCGGCGGAGCCCGAGCATAAAGGTCTGGCGCGTGGCGTGAGCCAGCAAGGCGATCTGGTGGCGCTGATGGAAGTTGATGAAGAGACGCGCGAATGGCAGCCGCGTAAAGTCTTTTTCCAATCTTGATTTTCACAGGACACCAGTTCTTGCTTCTGCCATAACTCGCCTAAAGAGACTGATTCACTATGCTGCATTCCTGGTCGCTCGAGAACTTGAACCTGGAGGGGGTCTGGCTGACTATTGGTTCATTCGATGGGATTCACATCGGGCATCAAGCCATCTTGAACAAGGTAATCCAAGAAGCGCATGCGCAGGATAGAGCCGCAGTCGCTATGAATTTCTACCCGCACCCAGCGATGGTGCTGGGAAGGCGCAGCGGGGCTTTCTACCTGAGCGAGCCAGAAGATAAAGTTGAGCTCCTCGCGGCGTTAGGACTGGATGTGCTGATAACCCACCCATTCAATCCGGGAGTGGCGAGCCTGACAGCGCATGAGTTCGTCGAACGGCTGCACCGGCACCTGGGGTTCAAGGTGTTGTGTGTGGGCAATGATTTCGCATTGGGTCACAATCGCGAGGGGAATTTGGAGCGGTTGACAGAATTGGGTGTTGAATATCAATTCAAAGTGGAGCCGATCGAGCCGGTGAAATTGAACGGGAGGGTTGTCTCCTCCAGCTGGGTGCGCTCGGCGCTGGCTGAGGGCGACATGGAGACGGTGGGACGGTTGCTTGGGCGACCCTACCGGTTATGCGGCGAAGTGACTCACGGCGATAGTCGGGGTAAGTCGCTTGGATTCCCGACAGCCAACCTTGCAATTTGGGAATCGCTCAACCTGCCAAAACCAGGGGTCTACACCGGCTGGGCGGAAGTGAATGGCATGAGCATCCCAGCGGTCACCAATGTCGGCTTCAGACCGACCTTTGAGAACAAGCCCGCCCATCCTAGAGTCGAAACCCATTTATTAGATTTTGATGGAGACCTTTATTACCGGCGGATTTCACTTTCGTTTGTTCACTTTCTGAGGGAAGAGAAGCGCTTCGAAAGCGTCCAGGCGCTGGTTGAGCAGGTGAATAAAGATATCCAGGAGGCGAGAGAACTGCTGGAGGTGAGGAGCGATGCGACAATACCTGGAGCTTCTGCAATTCATCCTTGATCACGGTGCAGAAAAGGATGATCGAACGGGGACCGGCACGATCTCGGTGTTCGGATACCAGATGCGTTTTGACCTGCAAGAAGGTTTCCCTCTGCTGACAACTAAGAAACTGCATGTAAAATCGATCATCCACGAGCTGCTCTGGTTTTTGAACGGTGAGACGAACATCCGCTACTTGAAAGAACACGGCGTGCGGATCTGGGACGAGTGGGCAGACGCAAACGGTGAGCTGGGTCCGGTTTACGGCTCGCAATGGCGAAGCTGGAAAAGCATCGATGGGCGCACGATCGACCAGATCAGCGAAGTAATTCAACAAATAAAATCAAACCCAAGCTCTCGCCGATTGATCGTCACAGCCTGGAATCCGGCTGAAGTCGATCGGATGGCGCTGCCGCCCTGCCACGCTCTATTTCAATTCTATGTGTCGAAAGGCAGGCTATCCTGCCAGCTCTACCAGCGCTCGGCGGATGTGTTTCTTGGGGTCCCGTTCAATATTGCTTCTTATGCCCTGTTGACGATGATGACCGCCCAGGTCTGCGGATTGGAGCCGGGCGAGTTTATTCACTACCTTTGGAGATGTGCACTTATACTGCAACCACATCGAGCAAGCCAGGCTCCAGCTCAGCCGGGCGCCGTTTTCGCTGCCGCGGATGGAGATCAACCCGGAGCGAACTCTATCTTTGATTTTCAATATGATGATTTTCGGCTGATCGATTATTTAGCGCACCCGCATATCAAGGCGGAGGTGTCCGTGTGATCATGTCTCTCCTGGTAGCCGCAGACGAAAAGAACGGAATTGGAAAAGATGGTAAGCTGCCATGGCATTTGGGCGCAGACTTGAAGCTTTTCAAGCGATTGACCATGGGTCACCACATCCTGATGGGGCGAAAGACTTATGAGTCGATCGGACACCCCCTGCCGGGGCGAGAAACCCTGATCCTGACACGCAGCCGGGATTACACTGTTCCGGGGGCGACCATCGTGGCTTCGTTGGATGAAGGGATTCAGATCGCGGAGGACCGGGGTGAAATCGAGCTGTTCGTTATTGGGGGCGGCCAGGTGTTCGCTCAGGCGCTGCCGCTTGCCGACCGGATCTACCTGACCAGGGTGCACACAAATTCCGAAAGCCAGGTTTTTTTTCCAGAACTGAAGCGTGAGGATTGGGTGGAAGTGGAGGGGAGCGACCACCTTGCCGACGTTGAAAATGACTTTGGATTTCATTTCAGCAGATTGGAAAAATCGCCCGTTAATCGCCCTTGACAAATCCACCTGTTCGCATATAATCCACCCAACTTGATCCAATAAAAACTGCGAAGAGGACGAGTAAGCGTCTGGACGGCGTTTCAGAGAGCGGTGCAAGGTGCGAGCACTGCACGTGCGCGGACGTGGAATGGACCTCAGAGTTGCAGGGCGAAAGGAGTACCCTCCGAATAGCCCGCGCCGGAGATGCCACCGTTATCAAGGCAAAGGGTATGTTTGTACCCGAAAAGAGTGAGGCTGGCCTCCTGAACCATACCTGTCGCATCACCGGCAGGATTTTTGGTTAAAGACGCCAGACCTAACCGGGGTGGCACCACGGACAATGCGTTCGTCCCCATTGGGACGGGCGCTTTTGTATTAAGCAGATCCTGGATCGGACCCAGAAGAAGATCCAACAGCCCGTCGAAGTGGATTTTGATACGAGTGTTATGGAGGTCAAAATGTCTTCGAATACAAGCAGTCAACACGCGTTTCATCCTTACAGAAAGCGATCTGCCGAAATTCTGGTACAACATCAACGCAGACAGCCCGGTGCCGCCAGCGCCGGTGCTTCACCCGCAGACCATGGAGCCGGTCACCCCCGATTTCCTTTCGGTGCTCTTTCCGATGGACCTGATCCTGCAGGAGATCTCCACCGAACGGTTCATAGAGATCCCGGAGGAAGTTCGAGAGATCTACAAGCTCTACCGACCAACTCCTTTGATGAGAGCGCGGCGGTTGGAGAAAGCCCTCGATACTCCCGCTCATATTTATTACAAGAACGAAGGCGTCTCGATGGTCGGGAGCCATAAGCCCAATACCGCAATCCCGCAAGCTTTCTACAACAAGATCGCGGGGGTGAAATCGATCACGACCGAGACCGGCGCAGGGCAGTGGGGATCGGCGCTTGCGCTGGCGTGCAATTTCTTCGAGATCGACCTCGAAGTCTATATGGTGAAGATTTCTTACAATCAGAAGCCTTACCGCCGGATCATGATGGAGACCTATGGGGCGAAGGTGTTCGCCAGCCCGACAAACCACACCCAGTACGGGCGCTCGCTTTTAGAGAAGTATCCGGATACGCCCGGGTCTTTAGGGATTGCGATATCTGAAGCTGTTGAAATGGCGGCAACATCGGGTGGGGCAAAAAAATACAGCTTGGGCTCGGTGCTCAATCATGTGCTGCTGCACCAATCCGTGATCGGAGAGGAAGCTCTGAAGCAAATGGACATGGCGGGAGAATATCCAGATGTAGTTATTGGCTGTGTGGGAGGCGGATCTAACTTCGGTGGGATTGCTTATCCATTCCTGAGAGAAAATTTGCGGGAGGGTCGAAAAACTCGACTGGTGGCAGTAGAGCCGCGGGCTACCCCCTCCCTGACGAGAGGCGTTTATACTTTTGATTACGGCGATACCGCGAAGATGGCGCCGATCGTCAAAATGCATACGTTGGGCCACGATTTTGTCCCACCACCGATCCACGCCGGCGGTCTGCGCTATCACGGTATGGCGCCAAGCGTCTGCGCGCTGTACGATGCCGGCTTGATTGAAGCGACCGCAGTGCCTCAGCTCGAGACTTTTGAAGCAGCGATCCAGTTTGCGCGATCGGAAGGGATTATGCCTGCTCCGGAAAGCGCTCACGCCATCCGGGCGGCGATCGATGAGGCGCTGGATGCTAAGCAAAAAGGTGAGAAGCGGGTGATCCTGTTCAACCTTTCAGGAAACGGTAATTTCGATATGACCGCTTACCAGGATTACTTGAGCGGCAAGCTGGTCAATTACGAAACACCGGATTCGGTAATCGAAGAAGCACGCCTGACACTGCCAAAGGTGAGCATGCCGGCATAAACCTGGTATTCTGGAGCGGGAACTTACAGACAGGATATCGAGGATAGGATTTTACGATGGCACAATCGGCGTAGAGCAAGGAGGGGCAGCTTCAATGGGCTGCCCCTTCCGATTGGGGCTTATTTTCGACCTAATCCGAAGGCTTTCAATACGGGGATGACAAACAGCACCCCAGTATGAGGTTCGTCCAGATTTCCAGTGATCGATTGGGCTGCTACTACCATTTTATCCGCAATCTGCTCGCTCTCAACCACAGAGAGCAGCGTGCGGTGCTCTTCTTCGCGCGTTTCCAGAAAATCCTGCAAGCGGGGCATGAGCGGAAGATCGTCGCCGAGGAGGGCAGCTTTCTTCATGCGACCCATCCCGCTGCTGGGCAGGATCGTAACACCGCTTACACCCAGCTGAACCCAGGCATCGATTATCGCAGGGCAATTCTCCGGGTCATCCACGATCATGATCACCATGTAGCTCATAGTTCTGCTCCTTCTTCATGAGGGAGTTGGCTGGCTTTTGTGTCTTTTCGAACAGATTTCGATTTAGGTGGGCTTGCGGAATTATTCTTGAACGAAAGACGCAGGAGCGGAGGGGTAAGAATGGTGGTCAGAATCACAACCCCAACCACGGCAGAGAAGATCGATTGATCGATGATGCCCTGGGTAATGCCAACCGATGCCACGATTAACCCCACTTCACCACGCGACATCATGCCGATCCCGATCTGAAGGGATTCGCGTTTGGAGAAGCCGGACAGCAGGGAACCCAGACCAGCTCCGAGGATTTTCCCCAGGATCGCGAGGATGGACATCACCAGAAAAAGCCAAAATACAGCGCCGAAAAGCTTACGAATGTCCGCCTGAAGCCCAACACTGATGAAGAAAATTGGGACAAAGATCCCGTATGCCAGGGTGGAGATGCCACTTTCAATGCGATCACGCAGCGTGCTCCGAGCGAAGAGCAAGCCTGCCAGGAAGGCGCCCGTGATTGCAGCCATGTTTCCGAAGACTTCGGCAGCCCACCCATACAGCAGAATGGTGATAATAGTAAAAGATATCAAGCCCTGACTGATGGGCAGATCGATAATTTTTCGCGTCAGACGAGGGATCAACCAGTAGCCGAGGCCGAATGCGACCAGTAAGAAAGCGGTCATCTCGGCGATCACCAACAAAACTTGAGATATCCCGCCGGTTCCGCTGGATATGACCATCGCTGAGAAGATGGAGAGACCCAATACTACCAGGATATCATCAAATACCGCCGCGCCGAGCAGACTGATCCCAACCCGGCTGCGCAAGACCTGCAGCTCCATCAGGGTCTGGGCTGAGATGCTGACGCTGGTGGCTGAGAGGATCAAGCCGAGAAAGATAGCTTCATCGAGGGGAAGGGGGAAAATCAGGGTTAACCCGACACCCAGGATAAGCGGGAAAAAGACGCCAAGACTGCCGATCAGAGCCGAAGATTTCCCAGATTTTGCCAGGTCGGAAATATGGAGCTCCAAACCTGCAAGGAACATGAGAAGGATGACGCCGATCTCCGCCAGCTCGTGGATTACCTCCGGCAAGTGCTCGTCGGTTATGAAAGACAGGTGAAGAACATCGACGAGGGTGGGTCCGAGGAGGATGCCGATGATCAATTCTCCTAGTACTGAAGGCTGACCCAGCCGAACGCTGATCAGACCGCCGGCTTTGGCGGCAGCGATTAATATGGCGAGGGTGAGGGCAAGCTGTAAAAATGGGGTCATGAAATCGATGAGCTTAGATTCCTTGAGAATGGCGGAATGTAATTCGCGCCGAATCGAGCCATACGCGGATATTGGAACATGCTTAGTTTCATTTTACCCGAACCTGGCTTCAGCAGGAATAGGATTGGGTGACTTTAATGAACCAATCAGGCTTGAGCTGAACCGGGTGGATTCCAAAAGACGAACAGAAAGAAGCCGAACAGCCGGATCGAAGCTGCAACAAACAGCGCACCGCTGAGCCCGATCTGAGTGGCAAGGAAGGTGCCCAGGATCGGCGCGATCACCGAGGAAGTATATTGAAGCGATTGGGCGAGTGAAACAAAGGTCGCGCTGTATTCCACCGGGACCGTTTTCATCAGCTCATCGAAGAAGACCAGGTCGATGCCCGCCTGAAAGATCCCTGCCAGCCCGGCCAGGATGATGATGAGAGTCATATTTTGGGTGAGACCGACTAGAAATGGATAGAGGCTGAGCCCGAATGTGGTGACGATCAGCACGTGACGCGAGCCGCGAGCCCTATTCTGGTGGTTCCAGAAGGAATAACCGATTAAAAGAACCGCGGTCTGGGCGGTGTTGACCAGGCCAATCGCAGCATCGCTGGCATTTACTACCCGGACAAAATAAAGCGGAAAAAGCGGGACGGCAAGCGACTGACCGGATAAAAAGAAGAAACGCTTGACTGAAAACCGCACGAAGTCGGGGTGCTGCGCCACCAGGGTGTAGTATTCGCGGGCTTTCTGGCGGAGGGTCCTCCCGGGCATGACATTGTGGGGCGATTGATCGGGGATCTGAAGCCGGCTGGAAAAGACGTAGCTGATCAATCCTCCGACCGAAAGGGAGAGGAAAACGATCTGATAGTTGAGTGCAAATCCCACGGAATCCAGCACCTGACCAGCGAGTGCGACTGTGACGGCGGTTGTAAGCCCGAGGACAGACCAGCGCCGGCTCATCAGCTCGTAGCGGTTGGCTGGACCGGCGACGGCGTTCATCACGACCGAAAATCCAACAGCAACAGCAGTTTGTGGAATAGTGGCAATCGCCCAGATCAAGAGGACGGTGGTGATCAGATATTCCGGGGGAACCAGAAACGGCGCCAGTCCGGTGGCGGCATAGGCTGATACCACGAGCAATCGTGCAAAGCTAAACCACGGGACGACATTCCGGCGGGTTTGCAGAAAATTGCCGACGATGATCGCCAGCACCAGGCCGGTTGCGGCGGGCATGGCGGTCAGAAGACCGACCTGGAAGTTTGTCGCTTCAAGACGGGTGAGGAAGACTGGTAAGAAAGGGCTGGCAGCGCTTGCCAGCCCGATCCCGATGGCGTCAATTTGGACGTATTTAAAGTTTTTTCGCTGGACCCCGGTGACATCTGGGGGCGCAACAGACCAGCGGATTTTCGTTAGGATCCGGATCATGAGGAATAAATCGAAGGATGTTTTTTCAATCCGGCGTTTCGCTCAGCGAAATGGCGCCGTACAGATACCAGTAAGCGGATTTTGGAAAGCCGGAGGTCCAGGCTGGATCCCAGATGAAGTCTCCCGGTATGAAGTGCGATTTCAAGACCGCATCCAGACCGCGCAGCGCCTGGAGGTCGGCTTCAGGAAGGGATTCGGCTTCTGCCTCCAAAAGTTGGAGAAGCACCCGTCGGCTGATCTCGTAACTGAAGCGGTCGGCATTTGCGGGCGGATCATCGCGAAGCTCCTCAAGGAAATCACGCCACAAGTTCAGGCGGAGGCGGAATTCGATTTCAGCTTTCTTGCCCCAGGCAGTGCGCCAGTTCGATCGGATTATTTCGAGCCGACTGCTTAATGATGCCAGCAGTGTTTCTTGGGAAAGCGATTTGCTGGCAGCCTGCGCCCGCAAGTGGGAGAGCAGCATCCAGCCAAGGGTGAGCTGAGGGTAGGGGGCGCGCCGCGAGTCGACGATATACCGATCGGGCGGTAAACATCGTTCGAAAGCAGGTAGCTCTCGAGTTGTTCGATGCCGGCAGCAAGAAAGCGCAGGTCGTATTCGACAGAGATCGAAGCGATCCTGCGCCGGTTAATCACTGAGAATTCCTTGGATCAAGGCAACCCCATGTCCTATAAGAAGAGCCGAATCGGCAACTCGAGGTATGAGGTGAGCGCCTGCATGAATCGTGCGGCTTCAGCCCCATCACTCACGCGATGATCGACCGAGATCGTGGCTTTCAATCTCCAGCCGGTTTTCAACTCGCCGTCCTTCACCACCGGAACCTGGCGGGCTGAGCTGATTGCCAGGATAGCGGCTTCAGGCGGATTGATGATCGCGGCAAAGTTCTCGACATCAAACATGCCGAGGTTGCTGATGGAAAAGGTTGAGCCTTCGATATCTTCCGGGCGGACCTTGCCCGCACGGGCGCGCCCGGCAAGGCTGCGCACCTCCACAGCAATTTGGCGAAGTGCCTTTCGATCTGCATCCCGGCAGACCACTGTGAGCAGACCGCCTTCGACAGCGACCGCTACGCCGATGTTGATCTGACCAAAGCGAACCACCGATCCGTCTCTCAATGCAGCGTTCAAATTTGGGAACTGGCGCAGGGTGACCGCGGCGGCTTTTACGATAAAATCGTTTACCGAAATCTTCTGGTCTTCGGCGAGCAGCTCATTAATCTCCTTACGCAGATTGAGAAGCGCTTCTACATCATACTCATGGGTTACATAGAAATGCGGGACCTGCTGCTTCGATTCGGTCATTCTGCGTCCAATCGCCAGGCGCAGACGGTTTGGAATGATGACCTCATCCGGTGGGATGCTTTCATAGGGAAGCGGTGGAAGAGGTGGAAGTGGCTTTTCGGATCGAGGCGGCGCCGCGGCGGGCGCTGCGACCGCTGGCGTTAGAGCGGCAGGAGCTGGCTTAACGGCAGCAGCCGGCGCCATCAGATACTGCTTGACATCCTGCTGGGTGATGCGCCCTCCTGGACCTGTGCCGGGGACCTGCTGAAGGTTGATGTGCATCTCAGCAGCCATGCGGCGAGCCAGAGGGGAGCGCGCGCCCCCCCGGGAAGCTGCGAGTCCATACCCTGCGGCTCAGTCTTGGGAGGCTGAGCGGGACCAGGCTGTGCAGCTGGGATGCCTGTCTTTGGGGCAGGCTCTGCTGCTGGCGCTGGACCTGGGGCTGCAATTCCAACAGGAATCGGAACCGCAGCGCCGGCAGAAGCAGGGGCGGATTTTGCGACATCTTCGACCTTTTCGCCAGCCACTGCGATGATTGCAATTGGGGTGTTAATGGGTACGATGGCGCCGGTATCGACAAGATGCCTGGCGACTACCCCACTGAAATTTGACTCCACCTCGACGGTTGCCTTATCCGTCTCGATCTCTGCCAGGACCGCGCCTTTCTCCACTTTTTCGCCTTCCTGAACCACCCAGCGGACCAGGGTGCCTTCCGCCATGTCAAAACCCAGCTTAGGCATGATAACGGTTTCAGGCATTACGATCACCTCCTTAACAGCTCGGACCACATCTTCTACTTGAGGCAGAGCAAGCTGCTCGAGAGACCGGTTGTAAGGCAAAGGGGTCTCCTTTTGGGCTACTCGCTGGATGGGCGCATCTACGTAATCGAAAGCGCCTTCATAGATCCTGGCGGCAACCTCCGAGCCGACGCCGTATGAGCGCCAGCCTTCTTCGACAATCACAGCCCGGTTAGTCTTGCGAAACGATTCGAGCACTGGCTCCATATCCAAAGGTCGCAAGGTGCGCAGGTCAATAATCTCAGCTTCAATGCCTTCCTGGGCAAGCAATTCGGCGGCTTTCGAGGATACTTCAAGCATCTTGCTGTATGTCACGATGGTGACATCTTCCCCGGGGCGGTGTACTTTAGACTTGCCGATCGGGGTGGTATATTCACCTTCCTGGACTTCGCCGCGGGTCTGGTAAAGGGTGGCGTGCTCGATGAAGAGGATCGGATCATCCGATCGGATCGCCGACTTCATCAGACCTTTGGCGTCTTCGGGGGTTCCCGGGGCGACCACTTTCAACCCTGGGAAATGGGCAAATATGGCGTCTGGCGTCTGCGAATGGGTCGCCCCGAGCTGCCGGCCGCCACCGCCAACTGCCCGGATCACCAAGGGCAAAACGAACTGACCGCCAAACATGTAGTGAAGCTTGGCAGCCTGATTGACGATGTGATCCATCGCTGAAAACGCGAAGTTGATGGTCATCAGCTCTGCGATCGGGCGCAAACCGGTCAGCGCAGCGCCAATCGCGGAGCCGATGATCACTGCCTCCGCGATGGGGGTGTCTCGGACACGGTCTCCACCGAAGTGGTCATAAAAACCCTTGGTAACGGCGTAAGTCCCTCCCCAAACACCGACTTCTTCGCCCATGATAAAAACATCCTTGTCGCGCTCCATCTCTTCCCATAACGCCTGGGAAATTGCTTCGCGCATCGTGATTCGTGCCATGTTTAATCCCTCGATCTCTTGTCTTGTGCTCACTGATCCAATGAATGCTTATGATGTTGCTCCAGATTGCGATCTGCAGTTGCGCTGATTCGCAGCTTTGGAGCTTCTTTAAAAATCCTGGTCATCGCCTTTACCGGCATATCCGGGAAGTTATGAAGATTACGATCAAGCCTCCACGTAGATGTCTTCGAATAAGCTTTCCGCGGCTGGTTCTGGGCTGCTCTCAGCGAACTGGATCGCCTCTTTGACTTCTTGCTCTACCAGCAGATCGATATTATCGATCTCGGCTTCGGTCGCAATTTTTTTATCGATTAATATCTTGCGGTATATACCGATCGGATCATTTTCTTCCCAATGCTTAACTTCTTCGGGTTTGCGGTAGCGCTCGGGATCTCCCATCGAATGACCACGGAAGCGGTAGGTTTCGATCTCAAGAAAATAGGGTCCTTTGCCAGATCGAACCCGCTCAATCGCTTTCAGGGAAGCTTCGTGAACCAGGAGGACATCCATACCATCGACACACTCATGCGGGATATCGTAGCCTTCGGCTTTCTGGCGGATCTCGGAAACGGCGGAAGCGCGCCGGACGGCGGTGCCCATCCCATACTGATTGTTTTCGCAGACCCATAAAACCGGCAAGCTCCACACTTTCGAAAGGTTCAGCGCTTCGTGAAAATAGCCGATGTTCGTAGCACCGTCACCAAACATGCAGATTGTCACGGCTTTGTTTCCTCTATAAAGGTCGCCTAGAGCGAGACCGGAGGCGATTGGGAGGTGCGAACCAACAATCGCATGACCGCCCCAGAAATTCTTATTGACATCAGCCATGTGCATTGAACCGCCCTTCCCCTTCGAACAGCCGGTCGCTTTCCCAAGAAGCTCTGCTATCACAACATTGGCTGGTATCCCGCAGTTGATGGCGACGCCGTGATCGCGGTATGCGGTGATCACCCGATCTTCGGGCTTACGCGCTGCAATCAAGCCGGTGCTGACGGCCTCCTGACCAATATACAGGTGGAGGAACCCACCAATTTTGCCTTCCTGATAGAGCTGAGCCGCAGCTTCTTCCACGCGGCGAATCAGCACCATCTGGTTATAAAGATCCAAATATTCTTCTTTTTTCATTATCCAGCCTCAAAAAATGAATACCATCAGAACCGACCCAACATGTTGGGGGATCTTCAGGGTGAAATCGCAGTCCATCCTGTGATAGTGGAAATTTTACCATTCATCTTGAAATCCAAGGAGATAACCGGTTTCTTGAAACCTTTTAGTTACGGAGCGGCTGCGCAAGCGTCCAACCCGCCCTCCGATTGAGGGAATGGGATGCCCCAGTTCGACATGGGCCAATCTTGCGGGATCTGGCTGCCAACAGGGGGCATAGGCTCCTGAAAAATGATCTGCCCGGTGCGGATATGGATCTGCAGCGCCTGTTCGCGATCGTTTTCTTCGACTGTTCCAACCAGGGCAAGCGTTTCGCCGTCTGGACTCCAGACCAGGCTTTGCCCGCTCAGGAGGGAGATTACCTGGCGGCTTTCTCCGGTCGCAATCTTGACGATGGAAATCCCGCTTTTCGCTTCAAGCGAGCTGCGTGCAAAAACGGCGATCTGCTCTAAATCTGATGAAAAAGCGAAAGTGTCTGCATGCATGCCAGGCAGCGGTTCAAAGACCTTCTGCGGTTCCCTTATGTCCAGCCAGCGAAGCTCATCGTCCGGATGAGAGGTGCCGTCGGATCCGGTGTTGAACGCCAGCCGGTAGCCATTCGGCGACCGTTTACAGCGAAGCATCCACGGGAGTCCGAATTCGGTCGCACCGATCCCGTAGCTATCGGCGAAAAGCTGGACAGGAACGCGGGCTGTCGCGGTCATCACGTTGGTCAGATCGAGGTTATAGGGAAATTGGAAAAGCAGTTGGCTGGTTCGGGGATCAAACCCCGGTGGGGCTGGGTTAGGCGCAATTACTTCTCGGCGCCCGATTGGGATCGCGGCAGTAGGGGTCGGCTGGATGGCGATCGACGGATTACCTGGTATCAGCAGGGAGGAGCTGCCGACGGTGCGTAAATCTGCCGCCAGGCTGGCTGGAGGGAAGCTCTGGTCGAAGGAAATCGTCGTAACCAGACTGTCTGCGAGCAAGGTTGAAAAATCCGGTCCGCCGTAATCCTGCTGGCGCAAGATCACCCCATATTCAGCATCGAGCCAGAGGCGGGCCTCACGCTGTCCATACTGGTTGAACCAGTCTACGACCACGACCGGACGGTCTGCGACCGAACCGGTATTCACCATGCGAAATGTGCCAGGCTCGGCAGCCCACCTGGCTTCGCGGGGGAACACCATCTGGCGGAGGCGCTGGTTCTCGACCAAGACAGCCGGGCGGGTGAGGGAGGAGACCCCGGGCAAGACTGTTCTAGCTGAATAGCTGGTCTGGTCGACCGGGTTGAGATACAGGCTGCGTTCGCCTGTGTAAAAATAAGCGCTGCTGGGGGCACGCGAGAGCAGCCCAAAAAGCTGGATGCTTTCGGCGGGCTGATCGACCCACACCTGCCCGCGGTAGATACGCGGAGCGCCGATGTAAGCCTGAGGGCCGAAATCGACGATCTGAACATCCATAAATATCGTCTGCCAGAGCGAGGCGCTTTGCTGGATGCGTTCCAGAACCGCGGCTGAACTGGAAATCCAGGAGAGCGAACCGGGAGAGCGTGAGGATGGGAGGTCTGTCGAAGATGGTTCAGTGGACGAGCTTTCCTGAGGCTCCGGGAGGACGAATCTGCTGATGACGACGCCGGCGATGAGGAAGAATCCCAAACAAACCGCCGCAAAGGCAAGCCCTGCTCCGATGATGAGCCATTTTCCTGCAGACCGAGCGGGCACAGGCGCGACTGCGGGTTGCTTTAGCCGCCCCGCGGCTTCGACCAGCTCAGCGAGCTGCTCTGCGGACCAGGCTGGTGGGGAATAGCGGCGGGTGATTGAGGCGGCGGCGAGCTCGAGAGGGTCTGCTGCACTGGCTTCTGCCAGGAGGACCAGCTCTGACCGGAAACGTCTGTCAATGATGGCGGCTTGTTGGAGGACCGCACCTGGAGCTACGCGCAACAGCTCTGCAGACTCAGCAGGAGAGAGCCCCATGGCATATTTAAGCACACACACCAGGCGCTCGCGCCAATCCAAGCCATCCAGCAGGCGCCAGACAACTGCGTCGACGCCTTGCGCAGGAGGCGGAGTGATCGGTTCTCGGACGGTTTCGCGGCTGCGCCGCCGGCTGATCTTCAGGATTTGGGTCCGAATGGCAGCTTTCGATCCGGCTCGTGGTCCTCCGGATCGAGTCCCGACTTCAGAAAGGGTTTCGAGGCTGATTGCCTTAGCGGCGTGGATATCCTGGGTGACTGCAAGCCCGATGATATAGGCTTCCCGGAGCAAAGACAGGATCTGGTCATCGGGTGATGGTCCGGTGCCAGCGTGTTCATCTTGTTCGGGGTGAAGCAGTTCTTGTTTTCGCTCGAAATCAGCCGAATTGTCCGCAGCCGGTTCGTTCTCGATGGGCATTTTTACCTGTCATTTTGCCTTAGGCGGTAGGGAGCATGCGTCCATGCCCCCCATTTCTACCGGGAATTCTACCCCCCAATCGGTCATTGGCCAATCTTGAACCGAATTCGATTCATAATCGACCGGGGTGTTGTAGGTGATTTTATCCTGGTTAAGGTCATAAACCGCAACGTAGTCGTCATACCCGGTTGCCTGGTAGCGGGCGATCATCGCAAAGCTCCCGCCCTCCGGGTTCCAAACGATGCTTTTAACATCGCCAATCGCCAGAAGGGGTTGGTCCCGTTGAGTGGCAGTATCGACGATCCCCAGAGTCCCCAGTCCGCGTCTGGAGGGACGGCTGAAGTAGGCGATCTGACTGGTGTCTGGGGAAAACGCGAACTCACTGACACCGAAATGAGTTCCCAGGGTTGCAAGATTTGTTTCGGGTTGGCGAAGGCTGAACCACTTTAGAAATGAATTCGAGTCATCCTGGTGAACTGGCTTGGAGACAAATGCCAGCCACGAGCCATCCGGCGAGCGGTCGCAGATTGACTGCCAGGGGTTCCCAAACCGCAATTCTCCAATAAAATAAGCGTCTGCAAAGAGCTCAATCCAGCCGGCGGGGGCATCCACGGAAAAAGACGGCGTAAATTGGAAAGTCAGGCGGCTGGAGGCTGGATCGAAACCGGCAGGCGGCTGATTTTTTTTCATTCGGCCTCGCACGTTGTAGGCGCCCACGGGTTTGACATTTATCGAAGCTGGAGATCCCTGAAAATCGGACGCGAACCCGCCGCGCCAGGGGAGGCGCGGGTCAAACAAGTCTTGAGGAAACGCGACATCATAATCTACCTGCTCAATGCTGATCTCATAAGCGGGCAGATCGTAGTCCTGGTAAGGGTAAGTAATCCGGCGGAGGATTAAACCGCGGCTCTCATCGTACCAGATCCGATCGGTTCGACGCTGATCCCGATCCAGAACATCCACGACCAACGTCTTGGTCCCAGCCTGGATCTCTCTGCCAATCCCGTTGAAAGTAAAGCCGCGTTCGAGCTCATTTGTATCGAAAATGAGGGATGCTGTCCTGGTGAGCAGCTCTCGAAATGGGCTGTTATATCCTTCGACAATGCGCCATTCGGAAAACCAGGGGTCGTCCAGAGCGGGTTGGGCTGTGTAAGCGCCGCCATCCAGACGCAGATAGACAGCCTGGGGGAGACCATTAATATCTCCGATTAATGCCAGGGACTGCGAAGGGCTGTACCAGGACTGGAAGCGCAACAAACGCGGCGGACCGAAATAACTGGACGGGCCGTGGTCGACGATTGTTGAATCGAACCAAAGAGAGGTGTATCGAGGTCCCTGAACTGCGAGGCGCTGGAGAATGCTTTCGGAGAGGATTGGATCCTCCAACATGGGGGCAGGCGAGACGGGTCCGAACGGGGGTGGAGCGGCATATACGGTATGGGACCAAACTGAAGGCAGAAGCAGACGCTGTCCAGATTTTACACTTTCGGCTGCGGGGATGCGGTTCAGCCGCCGAAGTTCATCTGGCGGCTCCCCCAAGCGCGCAGCCAGGTCGATAAGGGATTCCCCGGTGCGGGCATACTTAAAGGACTCTGCGCGGGATGCGGATCATCGGATTGGCTGATGATCGAACCTGCTGGAGCGGTGTTGAGGTAGCGGTGACATACCGATCCACAATACTTGTGACAAGCACAGTCCGGACGGCAGAGGTGGCGGTGGGGGTAGGTGCGGGGCTGCTTTCAAACCGACCGATTCCCCAAACAATCCCCACCCCGATCAGGATGATGACAGCAACCAGGGCAATCTCCACAAAAGAAATGATTCCCTGGCGGCGGCTGCCTATGAGGTTGGAGCGGCGAGCGATTTGGGCAATAGTCCGATCCAGGTTCGATTGAGAGATCTCTGGCGGAGACCAGCGTCTCAAAAGCGAGGTCCTCAAAAGATTACCTTGCTGCCTATCCTGCAGCCCCCGGCTGGTTTCCGCTGTACTGGCATTGGGATAGACTTGAGCCGGATCCAGGTTTTCCATCACGGCTTGTAAGGCAGCCTGGATGCGAAGCCGCAAATCCTGCTCAGATTCCGAAAGAAGGAGAGCTAGGTCCGAGAAATCCCAACCCAGCAGGAAGTGAAGGATGGACGCCTGCCTGCTGGCCAGGTCCAGACGGTCGAATGCCAGCCAGATCTCCGCGTCCTGGGGGTTATCTGGAACCGAATCTCCCAGACTGGTGGAGGAGAAGTGCAGGAAAGGGAGTGAGGCTTTGAGCGTGCGTCGAGTTTTAAGGGACGCTTCCCGAGACCGGCAAACAGATAATCCAATTCGATAGAGCCAGGTCGCAACGCCCTCTTGCGGGCGGTATTGATGGATTTCAACAAGAGCCTGTGAGAAGGTCTCAAATGCAGCGTTACTGGCGCCCTTCTGGTCGTCCAGCAGCGCCAGGGCAAGGTGGAAGATCGAGGAATAATATTCCACGATCAAGGCTTCAAGCAAAAAATCCTGCGAAACCTGGCCGCTTTGGAGCATCCATTCAAGGTCTGGGGCGAAATCTGGGGATTGCTCTGTCATCGATGGTGATTTTACCAGCAGGAACTGCCCGAACTCGGATTAGGAGTTCATTAGCGAATCAAAGCTTGCAGGAGTATACTTTTATAGATGGATTGCTCGACAAAACATGCATTTCTTAACACCTTCAAGGAACCTGTTCTGGAAATGGATCGTCCTTGGAATCGGTTTACGACTAAAAGAATGAATGACGCTAACGAAAAAGAAGGTATGCCATGCGTATAAAAATGCCGGCTCCTACTGCAGCCGCGGTTGTTCTGCTGATCGCAAGCCTGGGTTGTAATTTGCCGCTGCAGAACGATTCCACACCGCCGGCGAGCGCGGTACCGGCATCCGGGACGGAAAGTCCACCCACCGAAGGGCCCGAGGCGGCGATTAATACCGAACCAGCAGCAGAAACCAAAGCGCCCACACCGGAGGCGGGAGGATTGAAGGTTGTCTATACGAGCGAGGACCAGCTCATACTCTGGTCGCAGGGTGAAGCCAGGCAGCTGACGCAGAATGGAGAAGTTTTCAACCCGGTGATCTCACCGGATGGAGAGCTGATTGCGTTCATGCGACCGGCAGACGAGTTTCATCTTGAGATCTGGGCGATCGATGCAGATGGGGGCGACGAGCGGAAGCTGGTCAGCGTGGCGGATATGGATGCGATAGCCGCAAGCGTACGCGATTCTAAGCGCGGTTGCAGTCAATCCATATCCTGAATATGCCTGGGTGCCTGGGACGCACCAGATCGGTTTCACTTCCCAACAGGTCTTCCAGGGACCTGGTCTCAACTTGCTGAATGATTTCAACCTGGTGGAGGCGGAAAGCGGGGAAATCACAAACCTGTTTTTGTCGGGGTGGGGCGGGCAGTTCAATTTCTCACCGGACGGAAAACAAGTGGCGCTCTCGCAGCCCGATAAAATCCTGCTGGCGAATCTGGATGGGAGCAACTACCGCAGCGTGCTGACGTACGACGCTGTGACAACCTATTCGGAATACCGCTATTATGCGCGTCCGGTTTGGGCGCCAGACAGCTCGTATTTGATGGTGGCGCTGCCTCCAGTGGATCCGCTCGCTAAGCCAGCGCAGCCAACCGAATTGTGGCGCCTGGAGGTGGATGGGGCGGAGCCAAAAATGACTGGCAGCATCGTTGCTGTACCGTTCCAGGAGCAAGAAGTCCAGTTTGCCCCAGACCTGATGCGGGTGGCATTCCTTAAAGAGACCGGAATGCCAGATGAGAACAAGCGCGAGCTGCATCTCGCTTCGATCGATGGTGGGGGGGATTGGCTTTACGCCAGTGGCACTCCGGCGATGTTTTTCAGCTGGTCGCCGGATGCAGAGCGCTTCGCCTATTCTGTCGGATTGGAAAATGAGCTGTGGTTTGGCAGCCTGGAGGATCCGCCGCAGCCCGGAGGGAGCGCGCTTATGGGCGCTCAATCGGTGGAATGGGTCAGGCAGGATCAGGTCCTTTTTTGGCTGCTCGAAGGGGAAGCGTTCGAGCTATATCTGGCAGACTTAAATGGAGGTCTGGTTCTATTAGATACCGCTTTCAACAGCCGCCCGTATTATTCATTCACTCGCTGAAGACTGCAGCGCCTTCTAATGCGCCTTCGTTTTGCGGCAGTTTCATTTGCTTTACCTGTTTTGATTTCATCTTAGGACGCCGTACCTGCTTTCATCGGGAGAACATATCCTAAACATGCGTCTACTGGATCGAAAAAAATTAAAAGGGAGCTGAAGGTTAGGCGACCGGTGAAAACCGGAGAGCTGCGGAATCGAGAATAACACGTTCAAGGGAAAGAATCGAAGCATTGGTGTAAAAAAAGGAAATTGGTTTCCTGATCTGGCACGAGGATTGCATCATAATCTTCAGATACGAGATGGAAAACACAATCACTCCTGAAATTCAAGATTTGCCTCCGTTTTATGGGCTTTCGGCTGGATCAATCCGGTACCTGCAGTCGCGGCTGCGCAGGTATTTCTTTTCCGCTGGCGACCCGATCGTCCAGCCAGGACGAAAAGGCCAGTTCATGGCGATCGTTGGGCATGGGTTGATCGATTTAGAAGCCCCGAATGGGGAGATCAAGACACTGCTGCCTGGGCAGACCTTCGGTGAAGAGATGATGCTGAGCGGGGCAGAAAGCAAGCAGAAAATCTCGGCGCGCACCGAAGCTAGCCTGTGGGTGCTTACCCGAAATGACTGGCTGACCGCCAATCAGATCTCCAAGTCTAAACAGAAGAAAAAAAGCAGGAATCATGCAAAACAGGTATGGCTGGCAGCTTTCATCCTGTTAATTGGACTTGTCCTGGCTTTTTTGATTCTGAGTCCGGAGCTGCCGAACTCGATTCACCATTCCGTTGCGGAAACGCTGAACCAGGCTGGGCGACCAGATCTGACAGAGGTGTATCTAAGCTACGCGGCTTTTATCCAACCTGATTCGGCTTTAATCCTCGACGACCTGGGAAATGCGCTCTTTTTACAAGGGAGATTCGGTGAAGCGGTACAGGTCTTCCAGCAGTCGGTTGCGCTGGATGATTCTTCCGCATCGGCCCACAACAACCTGGGTACGGCATTGATGCAGATCAACCGACCTGCATTTGCAATTGAACACCTCGAGGCGGCAAGCGAGCTTGATCCAGGGAATGCGGATGTCCTATACAACCTGGGTAATGCGCTCCTTAAGGTTGGGGATATCGATCACGCCGTCAAAGCCTACCGCCGAAGCACAGAGCTGGATGATCACCAGATCGAGGCGAAGAATAATCTGGCAGCACTGCTGCTGGAGAAAGATCAAACCGGCGATGCCCGCCTGCTTTGGGAGCAAGTGTTGGCGCAAGAGCCTGCCCGCTTCGAGGCACTGCGGGGGCTGGGGATGCTTGCCCTTTACGAAGATCGACCTGAAGAAGCGAAGACCAGGCTGCAAGCGGCTTTGACGATCAACCCGATCGATGCTGGCGCGCACCTTTATTTAGGATTAGCGCTCAAAGCGCTCGACCAGAACTCTGCAGCCGCGACTGAATTTGCAGTGGTGAAGATGCTCACCAGCGATCCTGAGTGGATTGATATTTCTCAAGCGCTTCTGGCAGAAATCTTGCAATCTCAACAGTGATCACGGGCATATGGAAAATGACCAATCCAGCTACTCCAGAAAGGCGGTCTTGCAGGAAAGGAGAAAAGGCATACTTATCAGATAACCGATCAATATCCCAACGAATTCCACAACTCCGTTTTTCGAAATGTAAGCGGATCGTGGACTGGCAGGCGATCTTTTCCTGAAGAGGAGAAGAAATCTACCAAAGGAAACACACTGAAATCGCTTGCGCAACCTTAGGAACCTTATCATTCAATCAACGTTAGTCAATCAACGATTGTGAGGAGAGTGTGTCATGAAGAAATTCCAGAATCTTGTTCCTTGCAGCGGTGCTCATTGCAGTCTTAATCCCAGCAGCTGCCAGCGCAGCAGGCGTTTTTTACTGCAGCGCGAATAAATCTTCAGGCGGCGCAGGGACCTGGGGCAACCCATGGGCTTGCAGCACCGATGCGCAGGTGGCGAACCTGATCGACCAGATTTGCCTCCAGTACTATGGCGGTCATTTGTACCGGGTCTTTACAAACAGCTATGTGTACTACCGGATCGAATACGGTGGGACCAATACGCGCTGCACCGTCACATCGACTGAATATCCTGGGTATCCCCCGAATACCGGTGTTGACTTGCCGCTCCCACTCCTGTTGGGGCTCGGCGCATCCGTTGGCATCGTTTTGGTGGGTGCCGGGATGATGCTGCGCCGAAAAACTTCGCTCAGCTAACGAATATCCGGAAGGTAAGGGTCCAGGCATATTCGTTGGCGATAACATCGATTGGGAGGGGCGCCCGCAAATGCACCCCTCCCTAAAGCACCTGAATTCTCAATAAAAGACGGCACAATTTAAGGCGGCTGTTCTGCATATGGCAGTTCACACGGTTTCTGGCAGGAAGAACGCAAGAAAAAACACGCTCCGGCGAGCGGTTGGTGATTTATTCCTGATTGCTGGCATGATGCTGTTGTTCAGCGTGGCGCTCGCAAGGGCCAAGGTCGTTCTGGCATCTCAGGAGATGCACAACCGGACTTACCTTGTCTCAGAAGCCGAAGTGAGTGCGCCGCTGCCGGCGGATCTGGCGGTTAATGAACAGCCTGCGGCTCCAGTTCAGCCGGTCGCAACCGAGCTACCTGCCGCGATCGAACAACCGGCCGATTCAGAACAATCGGCGGACGCAGAACAGCCAGTAGATGGGGTCGATCCCGCTGCAACAAACCCCGCTGAACCGGTGGCGCAGGATCTACCCCCGGTGGAAGAGCCCACCACACCCCCGGTAGAAGCTCCGGCTGCACCCGCGATTGGAGCGCCGTTAGTGGTCACAGGAGAGACTGTGGTCAAGAAGTGGTCACGGAGAAACTGTGGTCACAGGAGAAACTGTGGTCACCGGGGAAATTCCGGCCAAGAATCCGATTAAAATCGCCGGTTTCTCCCCAAACAGCAGTGGAGGATCCCTCCAACACCTCACCGGTCGTTATCACAAACGGCGTCTATCTGCCTAACATATTAAGACAGGACCAGGTCCAAGGCGAGCCTCAGCCCTCCGAAAATCAACCTGCGGCGCCTGACCCGAATGCCGGACCGCCGATGGGAATTAAATCTCCCGGACCGATCGTTCGCTTGATGGTGCCCAGTTTGCAGATTGATCGCACGGTCGTACCAATGGGGCTGAAGAAATCCTCAGGCAACCAGCTGGTTTGGAATACAGATGCGCTTTTCTCGACCAACAACCGGGCGGACCTTGTCGGCCAGATGATCGCCTCAGCAAATCCAGGCGAAGGCGGCAATATCGTCCTGGTCGGGCATAATTACAACAACGGCTGGGTCTATCCGACAGGCGTTTTTGTGAACCTGCAGAACATGCAGGCCGGCAGCCAGGTGATCGTCGTCACTAAATCTGGGAAGAAATTCGAATATATCGTTCAAATGGTCAAGAAAGTGCCGTGGCGTCTGCAGAACAGCAATGAGCTGGAGAAACACCAAAAATATCTTTGGCCGACCGAAAACGAGCAGCTTACCCTGGTGACCTGTGGGGGGGCGAATTTTGGAGTGTGGTCGGCCAGGATTTATGTCGTTGCCAAGCCTGCCGAAATGGTCAGCGGCAATTGAGTTAACCTCTCAAAGCTCTGGTCCGACTGCGATCGGACGGCTCCCGTCGGCGATCCACTCGCTCCATGAACCCGGGTAAATCCGAGACTG
Source organism: uncultured Chloroflexia bacterium (assembly GCA_963827155.1). Taxonomy (GTDB): domain Bacteria; phylum Chloroflexota; class Anaerolineae; order Anaerolineales; family UBA4823; genus UTCFX2. The sequence continues at coordinate 352,146 of CAWGZV010000001.1, forward strand.
CCCCAATCCTGCATGCAGCAGGGCAATCATGCTAATAATGGATGTCACCCCTGAGCCGCAGTAAAAAACGGCATTCCCGGGGGGTATTCCAGCCAGGATCGTCGAATAACTCATCCGAATTTCGTCCGAAGGCAATAATGTGCCATCCTCAGACAGGTTCATTGAATAAGGGAAATTCAGCGCACCGGGGATATGCCCTGCGACCTTATCGATCGGCTCAACCTCACCGCGGTAGCGTTCCGGGAGGCGCGCATCAATCAGCCTGTAATCTGGGCTATGCCGGATGCGTTCGACTTCTTCCATCCCGGCGAAAAGGTCACGGCGAAGGTCAGTCTCCAAAGCGCTGGCAGGCCGGGATTCCCTGCCGCGGCTCGTCGGACGGCCTTCCTTAAGCCATTTCTGCCAACCGCCGTCCAGGATTGCGGAGTGATTGTGCCCCAGCCAGCGCAAATCAGCCAGAGTCGACCGGCAGCGAGCGCGCCTCCCTGATCGTCGTAAGCCACCACATGCTTATTTTGGTCTATTCCAAGGTCACCCAAGACACGGGCAGCTTGTGCAGGGGAAGGGAGTGGGTGGCGTCCGGTTATTCCAGGGATAATCTCGCCGGAAAGGTCTCGGTCCAGGTGCGCATAGATAGCGCCAGGGATATGAGCATCCAGATATTGGGCTTCTTTCTCGTCAGGTTTGTTGAGGGTATAGCGGCAGTCGACCACAAGCCAGCCTGGGTCGTCAAGATGTTTGTTGAGCTCATATGTGGAGATGATTGGATTTTCTTCCATCGCTTGATCCTCGATCAAATTATAACAAGGTATGCCGACTGCCTGGCACACTTTACCAGCGCGAAGGTCTATGAGATAATCCAACCAGGTTCAGCCTGATGTCAGATTATCCTCCTTATACAGGTTCAATTCCCCCACAACCAAGCGCCCCGAGCGACCGCCTTGCGCTGCTCTATCACCTTTCGCAAACTTTCAATTCCTCATTAGACTTGGATGAGGTCCTCAACATTCTGATGGATGAGGTGATCCTGACGATGCGGGCTGAGCGCGGTTTTGTCATGCTGAAGGATGAAGGGGGGGAACTTATATTCCATGTGGCGCGCGGGATGGACCAGCGTTCGGTAACCGAGCCGGGATTTGAGGTTTCGCTGAGCATTGTCGAGAGCGTAGCCCAAGATGGGCAGCCGGTGCTGACAAGCGACGCTCAGGTGGACCCGCGCTGGAACATGCGCCAGAGCGTTCGGCTGCTGGGTCTGCGCTCGATCCTGTGTGTGCCGTTGCGGGTAAAAGAACGGACGCTCGGGATCCTTTACGTGGACAACCGGTTGCAAGCAAGCATTTTCTCGCAAGCAGATCTCGAATTGATGAATGCGATCGCTTCCAGCGCGGCGATTGCGATTGAAAATGCCAGGTTGTACCAGGTGGCGGTGGAGAAAGGACGGCTTGAGCAGGAGCTTGAAATGGCGCGCAAAGTCCAGGCAGACCTGCTCCCACAGACGGTGCCGCAGATAAGAGGCTACGAATTTTCGGCACGCTGGCTGCCAGCCCGCCAGGTAGCGGGAGATTTCTATGATTTCATCTCGACGAGGGACGGCAGGTTGGGGATCAGCGTGGGGGATGTCTCGGATAAAGGCATGCCGGCAGCACTGTTCATGGCGCTGACCCGAAGCATCCTCCGCGCCAGTCTTGACCCGGCACAATCGCTGAAAGAAGGCATGGAACGTGCAAATTGCCTGATCAGCGAAGACTCCACCAGCGGGATGTTCGTGACGCTTTTCTTTGCCTGGCTCGATCCGGAAAGCGGTGAAATCGTTTATGTGAATGCAGGGCATAATCCGCCGCTTTATTTCCATCACGGAAAGAAATCTGGGCAGGGGTTCATGGGCAGGCTGACGCGAACGGGAATGGCGCTTGGTGTTTTGAGCGACAATCGGTATGAAGAACAGCGCTTCAAGCTTAGCTCCGGCGATTTCATGGTATTCTATACAGACGGTGTGACGGACGCGCTGAACACCCAGGGCGAGGATTTCAGCCTGCAGAGGCTTAAATCCATCGTCCTGGAGCAGCGTGAGAAGCATGCCCAGGAAATTGCAGGCACACTGGAGAATTCGCTGCGTGCCTTCACCGGTGATCAACCCCTTTTCGATGATGTCACCTTTGTAATTGTTCGCCGGATTGGGTGACCCGGCGAGGCTCCCGAGTTCAGCAATGCTCAACAACCGCTATCGTCTGGATGAAAAGATAGGCCGGGGCGGGATGGGGGAGATTTACCGCGCCTTCGATACGCTGCTGGAACGCAATGTGGCGGTTAAGGTGATTGCCAAATCGGGATTGAGCGCCGAGAGCCAGGAAAGGCTCTTGAATGAAGCCCGGGCAGCAGCTCACCTGAACCACCCGAATATCGTCAGTGTATATGATGCCGGAATGGAAGGCGGAGCTCCGTATATTGTGATGGAGTTAATCGAGGGTGATTCTCTTCACGATCTGCGACCATCAGATTTCGGTGAGATCATCTCGATTGCCAGTCAGATCTTGACCGCGCTCGATCATGCCCATTCCAAAGGGATCGTCCACCGCGACCTGAAACCTGAGAATGTGCTGATCCTACCTGATGGGGTAGTCAAGCTGACGGATTTTGGGATGGCGCGCTCGCTTTCATCCCGGCTGACTGAAGAAGGAATGATCTCTGGCACAGTCTATTATCTTGCTCCAGAAATAGCGCTTGGGCAGCCGATCGACGCCCGGGTGGATTTATATGCCCTGGGCGTTATTCTCTACGAGCTGACAACTGGTCGGCTTCCGTTTACTGCAGATAATCCACTGGCGGTGATCTCACAGCATATTCATTCCCCGGTAATCCCACCATCTACCTACCGGTCTGACATGCCCGCCGCATTTGAGACGGTGATCCTGCGGCTGATGGCTAAATCGCCAGAAGACCGTTTTCAGGACGCGGTATTGACCCAGAAAGCCTTAGTGGAAAGCCGGCATCCGCAGCTGAGCGGCAGCGATGTGGCGCTTTCACTCACCAGCGAGTTCTTGCTAAAACAGCTTGCTCGCGGACGACTTGTCGGCAGACAGCCGGAGCTTGAGACCCTGCACTTGATGTGGAAGAATGCGCTGAACGGGCAATCCCAACTGGCATTGATCTCCGGTGAGCCCGGAGTAGGAAAAACCCGCCTGGCCAACGAACTGCTGGTCTTTGCCCGCCTGGGGGGTGCTTTAGTATGGACGGGTGGGTGTTACGAGTTTGAAGCAGCCACTCCTTATCTGCCATTTGTTGAGGCGCTGCGAGAATGGGTACATTCAGAAAAGAGCGACGAAAAGCTTCGCAAGCGGCTGGGAGAATCGAGCCTCAGACCTCGCCAGGCTGGCTCCAGAAGTGGAAAGCCGCCTGGGTCCGTTGCCCGCGTCTCCTCCGCTGACTCCAGGCGAGGAAAGGCTGCGCCTTTTCGACCATGTAGCCAGGTTAGTTCAAGCGCTGGCGATGGAACATGGTCTTGTGCTATTTATCGACGATATCCATTGGGCCGATCAAGGGAGCTTAAGCCTGCTTCATTACATCCTTCGAAACCTGCGCTCGGAACGACTGATGGTGGTCGCCTGTTACCGTGAAGTCGAGCTGGACCGTAAGCATCCGTTCGCGGTGTCGTTGGTAGAATGGAACCGTGAGCGGCTGGCAGTTCGGATCAATCTGAACCGCCTGAGCCAACCCGATGTCCAGCGTTTGCTGGAGTTTTTGTTCGATCAGGTTGATATTTCGGAAGAGTTTGCTCAGGCAATCTACCGCGAAACTGAAGGCAACCCCTTTTTCATTGAAGAGGTGATCAAGTCGTTAATCGAGCAAGGTCAGATTTATCGGCAGGACGGCAGATGGCAGCGGAATGAGTTGGCTGATCTTGCTATCCCTCAGAGCGTAAAAGAAGCAATCGGACGGCGATTAGATCGCCAGAGCGAGACGTGTTTAGAGGTGCTGCACACCGCCGCTGCGCTTGGGAAGCGCTTCGCATTCCCAGAGCTTGCAACCGCTGTCTCGATTGATGAGAACGAGCTGCTGGATGCACTCGATGAAGCCAACCATGCTCAACTGGTTCGGCTTGAAGGACAAGAAATTTTTATCTTCACACACGATAAGATCCGCGAAGTCCTCTATGAGGAGCTGAATCCGATCCGCCGACGGCGGCTGCACCTGCGGATTGGAGAAGGATTGGAGAGATTGTATGGGGGTGGCAATCCTGAGGCGATCGAGGATTTCGAGCAGGCGTGCGATTGTGAAGTGCAGACCCTGGCTCATCACTTTATTGAAGCCGGCGAACTGTTAAAGGGGCTGCGCTACTCGATGCAGGCGGCGCGCAAAGCCATCAGTGTTTTTGCGCTGGAGGAAGCCGTTCGAGACTATCAATGGGCGATAGAATGCGCCCAGGCGATTGAAAGCAAGCAGGACCTGGCGGATATCTATGAAGCATTAGGAGGCCTGCAGTTCAACCGCGGTTCTTTCCAGGCTTCCATCGAAGCTTCAGAACACGCCCTGGAATATGCATCTAATGATGTCCAGCGCGCCCACATCCGCATGAACATCGGAGAAGCTTGCGCCCAAACCGGCGACGAGCTTGGGAGGCGCCACCTCGAAATCGCACTGCAGGAGCTGGATCGGGCTGATGACCCACTGGCGCGGGCAAGGCTGTATGCCCTTTTAGGACGTTATTACCACCTGCATGCCGAATGGGAAGAAGCTGCCTCCCACCTGGAGCGCGCCCGGATGCTGGCCGAGCCACTGGATGATGCCAGAGTGCTCACCGAGGTCTATGCCTATCTTTCCGGCGCGTACCAGCAGTGGGGCAGGATGCAAGACAGCATGGACTGGGCGCAAAAATGCATCGATCTGGGCGAGCGGAAAAATATGCCCTTCGCCTCTGCGCTTGGATGCGAATTTATGGCGGAAGACCTGGCCGCGATCGACCGCTGGCATGAAGCATTGGACTATGCGGGTCGAGACTGGCAAATTGGCGAAAAAATCGGGTCGCTTTCCCGGATGGCCTGGGCAAAAGCCTCATTTGCAAACATCTACCGCCGCATCGGTCAATTGAGAAAGTCGCTCCAGGCTTCGAATGAGGCTTTGGAGATCATCTCCCGCAGCGGTGAGCAGCGCCTGGCTGCGCTGGTTCACTGGTTCAGGGCGTCTGCGCTTGCAGAAATGGGCGATTATGAAGGCGCCTGGGCGGATGTTGCCTTGATCGATCAGCGGGCAGAAATCAGCTCACACGGGCAGGTTGCTTTGTGGGCTAGCAGTGCAAAGATCGAGGTGTATTTTTCTGAGGGGAAATGGGATGAAGTGATCCGCGCAGTCGATGAAGCTGAAGCGAAATGGGGAATGGGATACCGGTATCTAACCCAGCGCTTGTGCGCCTGCGTGCTCGCTGACCGCCGAGCTGAAGTCCTAGAGCAGGTTTCGAAAGGTTTCATCAAGCAGCTGCAGGCAAATGCTGAGAACAGCCTGTTCAGCTACTACGTCATCGCGCTTACAAAGGAGTATCTCGGGGATCTGCAGGCAGCAGTCGAATTTTGCGAGCTAGCCGTGAAAGGTTTTGAAACAAGGGGAGGCTTGCTAGGATTGGCTTATTCGAAATTCCTGCGAAGCCGACTAAGGTTGAAACTGGGGGAGACGGATGCGGCTGTTCAAGATGCGGAGCAAGCAGAAATTCTTGCTCGGGAATGCAAATCGAGCCCGCTTGCGGTGCAGATAGCACTGTTCAAAAAGGTTTTGGAAGCGAATTAAACCGCGCTCATTCTTGAGCGCAGCCAGAACACGAAATCTTTTAGGATAACACAGCGCTCGAACGGAGAGCGGGGAGAGAGGTACAGGATCGGTATGAAAAAATCTCAAGGCAGAGAACGCGCAGCCCTCCTGGAATTCCATATTTCTCGTCAGGCACGCCGGCGATATGGTTTTGAAAATGGATTGTTTGCGACTAACGGCAACGTAATTTTTGCAGATTTTCGGGCTGCGCGTTCCTTCGCACAAAAGATGAACGCGGGACGTGATCTGGCAGACCATCCCGAACTGACGGTCCGCGCCGGTCAGATCAATGCGATGGGGCTGGTCGATGAGATCCTGCACCAGGTCGTAGCGGAGTTCCTGAAACAGGTAAATCCGGCGGCGATGAATATGGCACTCGATTGGGTCGGCGCCAGGCTGGATCAAAAAGGAGTGGATGCCGCTCTGCTGGCATTTATCGATCAGTTCCCACCGCTCGAGGTTTTGCACGGCAGGCTTTCTCCCCTGGAATACCTGGAGAGTGAAGCGGTCCGAGAAGATGGGGTGCGAGTCTCCAACCGGGAGCTGACGCTGGAAGAGCTGATCCTGCTCTGGCTGGCAAACGAAAATCCTGCATTCAAACCTTTTCGAGAGCTGTTCGACGATTCGGATTTAAAGCAGATCACTATTTACGACAAGATTTTCCCCGAGCTGCATCAATTCTTCGATACCCAGCCAAAATTTGGCCCAGACCAGGAAAATTTGATCGATATGCTCCAGGCGCCGGCAAAAATGCACCCCGGTTCACTTGCAGCCCAGCTCGATTTCATGCGGAGACATTGGGGCGGTCTGATTCCGAAGATCATGATCCGGCTGCTTTCCAGCCTCGATATGATTCGGGAGGAAGAAAAACCAGTCTTCGGCGCAGGCGGACAGCCGCAAGCCCTGGTATATGAATATCATGGACCCGAGTATGAGGTCGAGGAGGAGCGCTTCAGCCAGGACGTTTATTGGATGCCGAATCTGGTGCTGATGGCGAAGAATATCTATGTCTGGCTGGACCAGCTTGCCCGAAAATATGCAAAACCGATCGAGCGTTTGGACCAGGTGCCGGATGAAGAGCTGGAGATCCTCTCTCGTCAGGGTTTTACTGGCCTGTGGCTGATCGGGCTGTGGGAGCGGAGCCTGGCTTCACAAACGATCAAGAGGCTGCGTGGCAACCCAGATGCGGTCGCCTCCGCCTATTCGCTGTTCAGCTACGAGATTGCGGCAGACCTGGGAGGGGATGAAGCTTACCAGGTGTTCCGCGAGAAAGCCAAACGATTCAATATCCGATTAGCTTCGGATATGGTCCCTAATCATATGGGGATCGACTCGGGCTGGATGATCGAGCATCCGGATTGGTTTATCCAGCTCAGTTACAGCCCATTTCCCACGTATTCCTTCAACGGTCCTAATCTCTCCAGCGATGGGCGAGTGGGGATCTACATTGAAGATCATTATTTTGATAACAGCGACGCGGCGGTAGTATTCAAACGAACCGATCATTGGACGGGAGACAACCGCTTTATTTACCACGGCAATGACGGTACCTCGATGCCGTGGAACGACACCGCTCAGCTAAACTATCTGCTGCCCGAGGTGCGTGAAGCTGTTATCCAGACCATTCTGCATGTCGCCCGAAAATTCCCGATCATCCGCTTTGACGCAGCGATGACCCTTGCCAAGAAGCATTTTCAGCGGCTCTGGTTTCCAGAGCCGGGAACCGGCGGCGCGATCCCAAGCCGGGCGGAATATGGAATGCCTCGAGTGGATTTCAATTCAGCTTTTCCGGAGGAATTCTGGCGGATGGTGGTCGACAGGGTGGCGCTTGAAGCTCCAGATACGCTTTTGCTGGCTGAAGCCTTCTGGCTGATGGAAGGTTATTTTGTACGCACCCTGGGGATGCACAGGGTTTACAACAGCGCTTTTATGAACATGCTGAGGGATGAGAAGAACCAAGAATACCGCCTGGTGGTCAAGAACACGCTGGAATTTGACCCTCAAATTTTGAAACGCTTTGTGAATTTTATGAACAATCCTGACGAAAGGACCGCCGTCGATCAATTTGGAAAAGGGGATAAGTATTTCGGGATCTGCACGATGATGGTCACCATGCCTGGACTGCCCATGTTCGGTCACGGGCAGATTGAAGGTTACGCCGAGAAATACGGGATGGAATTCCGCTATCCAAAGTGGCATGAGCAGCCCGATGCAAACCTGGTCGAACGGCATGAGCGGGAAATCTTTCCTTTGCTCCGCCGGCGCTACTTGTTTGCGGAAGTTGACCACTTCAGAATATACGATTTTTACCTTTCTTCTGGGGCGGTCAACGAGGATGTCTTCGCGTATTCCAATCAAGCCGGTGAGCAGCGCACCCTGGTTGTGTTCCACAACCGATTTGCAGATACACGCGGCTGGATCAAGCAATCCGCCGCTTTCCTGGGGAAATCTGACCATTCAGACGAACGGAGCCTGGTCCAAACGACCCTGGCTCAGGCGTTGGGACTTCATCAGGACCCGCAAACCTTCACGATTTTCCGTGATCAGGTCAACGAGCTCGAATATTTGCTCCCCAACCCGGCGCTGATCGAGCACGGTCTCTATCTGGAGCTGAATGCATATCGCTATCATGTATTTTCCGATTTCAGGGAAGTTAAGGAGAACCCAGAACACAGCTATACCTCCCTCAGCGCGAGCTTGAATGGGAAAGGAGTCCCCAGTATTGCCGAGGCGCTGCGCGAATACGAATTGCGTAAGCTGCTCGAGCCGTATCGGGAATTGGTGAACCCAGGGATGCTGGGCTGGCTGATCCAAAACCGGCTTGGGTCTGCTGACTTCAAGCCAGATGGAATAAAGAAAGCGCTTCACGAAGCGGATCAGAAAATAAAGATCATGCTGGTCGAGATGAAGAAGGCTGTGGATGGTATCGGCGATCTTACAGGTCTGCGAGGTCGAATGATTCGAGAGATCGAAGCGCTGCTCAGGAGCGCTTCGTTGAAGGATTTGCTTTCGGAAAAACCCAAAACCACCGCTTTGAAAGCACCGCTGGAGCTACTGCTCAAAGGAGCGAATGGTCGGTTCGGATTAGGAGAAGGCGGTCCGGAGGTTTGGGGAGCCTTCTTATGCATCCTGGTTACCAGCAGACTAGGCTGGATTTCAGGAGAAAAGGATGCAGCCGATCGCAGCCGGAATTGGATTGATGAGTGGCTGCTTGGAAAAGTGAACGCCTTCGCGCTGGAAGGTCTTGGAATGGGTGCTCAAGATGCTCGCCGGAGCGTGGAGCTGAACCGAGTTATGATCCATTCGATGGGGTGGTATCGTCCAGATTTGGGATCTCAGGAACAAGCTCACCGGCTGATCAATTTGTGGATGACAGACAGCGCGGCGCGCCGGTACCTGCGTGTCCATCCCTATGAAGATGTGCTCTGGTTCAATAAAGAGGCATTTGAGGAGCTGGCGTGGTGGTCTTTTGCGCTGGAGCTGATCGCTCTAAAGGCAAATCCAGAGATCACGGACCCTCAGTTCGAGAAGGCGCTTCAAAGCTGCTATAGAACTTACCTGGCGCTGCTGAATGCTGCAGTCGATTTCGGGCTTCCAGCTGGATAAATTGTTATAAGCGATTAATCCGCATATCCGATACGGACTTCCTGGATGCCTTCAGCCAGGCGAAGATGGCGCTCGAAGAGCTGTCCGGCGTTCACACCGCTGACTTGACTCACGACGGCGTTCAAATCTGTCCTCGTCTGAGCTTCGAGATCGATTCCAGAGGCAAGGCGAGCCAGTCTGACAGCCTGGGCTGCATAAGCGACGTTGTTGCGCGGTTCGATTCGGTCAAAATCCTCAAAAAACCAGCCGCAAGAGGTGAACATCCGCTGGCGTTCGCGCTGGGCTTCCAGGATCAAATGAACCCGGTGGATCGATTCACTTGTCAGGCGCCGAGAAGCCAATTCTCCTAACAAGGCTTCTATGCTGATTTGCCCCAGCAAGACGTGAATGTACCGGTCCCGCAGCCGCCAGGGATCTTGAACGATCGGCTGGGTGATATCGAGGTAGATCTGGTCGAGGTCGCTCGCCAACCGAATAAAGGCCTCGCGCAGGCGTTTTTTCCATTCACCATTGTCGGGAGTGCAAGCGCACAGACCCATCCAGCGGGAGACGCCATGGTGGCAGCTCCACGAGGTGCGCTCATTGATGCGGATTTTTTGGCGAGCCGGGTGTTCGCGCAGCCAAAGCGCGGGATAGCTTGGAGAAAGCTTCAGCTCCGAGCTGGCGCCGTCGACCAGACGATTCAGGAAATGCTCACGGAGCGGCTTGTGATGACCATAAAGCTCTCCGTCGGATGCGATCAACAGCAGCTTCGGCTCTCCCTTCCGAATAGAAGACCGCTCCAAGCAGCTGTTTAATATCTCCCGGGCAAAGTGGTCGGCATTGATGGTCGCGTCAGAGTCAAAGCTGACCAGGGCGCTCAAATCCTTCTGGTAAAAGAATACATTTATCTTGCGCTGATCGGCCAGCTCTACCAGGTAAGGCTGACCTGGATCAACCTGTGGATCGGCAGCCTGCCACGGCGCCAGGATGGTGTGGGTAATCCCCAACCGGGAGAGGACGTCGAGGGTCTCATAGTCGACGGCGGTCTCAGGCAGCCACATGCCGCCTGGAGGGCGCTTAAAATGATGGATAAAGTCTGCGATGCCCCAATAGACCTGGGTGAACTTATCCTGGAGGGAGGCAAGCGGCAGGATGGTGTGGTTGTAAGCCTGAGCCATGGCATTCCCGCAGGCATGACGCTCCACATTCGCGTGGTCTTGGGCAATGATCGACTGGCAGGTGTGAGGGTCGTAATTCCCCATCCATTGGAACAGGGTTGGGCCAATATTGAAGCTGATGCGTTCAAAATTACCCAGCTCGGCATTGGGGCGGTAACACTCGGTATGAATGCGTTCATTCCAATTTGAGAAAGGCGAAGCGCTGGGCTCGATGGGGATAAAACCCGTGAGAGGGTTCTCACGTGGAGGCTGGTAGAAGTGGGCGTGGATTGAAAATGCGTTCAAAAGGCTCGATGAACTCGGATTGTGAAGATTCCCAGCAGGTATTTTATCGTGTAAACGTCTGGCTGGCAACAGGGGATAGGATGATTTTGACAGACGAACAGGATGCATATCTTCAAATGCAGACAATTTAAAGGAAATTGAAAAGCCCGAGATCACGAGAAACCCTGATTTCGGTTAAAATAACCTTAACGGGAGAAACCCCACTCACCGTGCTTTACCTCGCTGCAGAAGCTGAGCCGTTCATGAAAGTTGGCGGTCTGGGCGACGTTGCGGGATCGCTTCCATCTGCGGTTCGAGATTGCTCAGTCGATATCCGGCTTGTGATTCCGCTGCACGGCTCGATTGATCCGCAGTCAATCCCATTGAAGAAGATCTGCGAATATGCCCTGGTTTTTCAAACCAAATCCATCCCGGTGGAAGTATTTGCGGCTCAATTGGGGGACCTGCCGGTCTACTTGATCTCTGGCCCTTTCATCGATTCCGATGGACCGGTATACAGCGCCGACCCTGCCGCCGATGTGCGCAAATTCACTTACTTTTCACTCGCTGCGCTACGGCTGCCGTCTGAGCTGGGTTGGCGGATGCAAATTCTGCATGCCAACGACTGGCACACTGCCCTGGCGGTTTATGCTCTCAGGCAGCGAAACTGGTCAAGGTTATTCCAAAAGAAACCAATTTCAATCCTAAGCGTCCACAACCTTCCCTATCTGGGTGATAATGCCAGGCAGGCGCTCGAAGGATTCGGCGTCCCTATCAAAAACGAGAATGCGCTGCCGATGTGGGCGCGGGAGCTGCCCATGCCGCTGGGTCTCCTGCATGCCGATCGAATTGTAGCGGTATCCCCTACTTATGCAAAAGAGATCCTGACCCCGGGATACGGTTCCGGTCTGGAGAAGTACCTTCAATCGCAACAAGCCCGGATCAGCGGGATCTTGAACGGATTAGATTTCGACCGCTGGAACCCCGGCTGGGATACGGCACTGGAACAGACTTTCGATCTCGACCATTTCGAGCAGCGATCTGAGAACAGGTCTGCGCTCCAGTCTGATCTTGGACTTCCGCTTAATCCGGATGCGATGCTGGTCGGGATGGTCAGCAGGATGGATTGGCAAAAAGGGATTGATCTGGTCCTGGAAGCGTTCCGCAGGCTGCCGCTGCTGCTGAAAGAACCTATCGCGGCCTGGCAGCTCGTTTTTCTTGGGACAGGATCTCCAGAGATCGAGGCAGAGGCACACGGGCTGCAGCGCGACTTCCCCAACCGGGTGCGGGTGGTTACCCGATTTGATGACCGGTTGAGCCGCCGGATATACGCCGGCGCGGATCTGATGCTCATCCCCTCTCGCTACGAACCCTGCGGTCTGACCCAGATGATCGCCATGCATTACGGCTGCGTTCCTGTCGCAAGGGCGACCGGCGGCTTGCGCGATACCATCCTGGATTTCAATGCGTGCAAAGACAGCACGGGATTCCTATTCGAGGATGCTACTCCAGAATTGCTGATTGAGGCGCTGCTCCGAGCAATGCGGGTTTTTACCAGGCCTGGCGCCTGGAAAAAGCTTCAAAAACGAGGGATGCAGACTGATTTTTCGTGGCTGAATTCCGCCCGGCAGTACCAGGAGCTCTACCGGTCTCTGGTAAGCGATGAAAATGCCAGCTCACACCAACCTCGGTGAGTGCACAAGTCATTTTGATGGAACGGTTGTCAAGGGAAAGAAAGCCGTGGCTCGAGAAATGTCTTTCTGTGGTAATCTAATTGGATACGGCAATACAGGTGCGGCTTTATGCCAGATGATGCGCATGTGATGAAGTTCAAGCTGCAGATCGAAGCTTCCACGCAGGAAGTGTACAATGCGCTGACGAACGCTGCTGTCTTGGGGGAGTGGCTGTGCACCAGCGCCCAGACTGACGTACGTAAGGGGGGCAGATATTACCTCTCGTGGGAAACTGGCTATTATGCCAGCGGGGAATTTATCCAGGTGATCCCAGCCGACCGGGTCGTGTTTACATGGCACGGAAAAGGCGAGCCAGAAGCATCTCGGGTTAAGGCGGCGCTCAAATCGGAAGCGGATAAGACGCGTCTCACCTTGACCCACACTGTTAACTGCTCCGATCCAGTCTGGGATCAAATCCGAGGCCGGTTGAAACGCGGTTGGAAGCTAGGCCTCGAAAACCTGAAATCTGTGCTTGAAAGCGGTGAAGACCTGCGCTATTCCAGGCGCCCAATGCTAGGCTTTACCTCGGTTCAAACCATGGGCGCAGAGGAAGCCGCGGTTGAAGGCTATCCGAAAGCGCCTGGATTGCTGGTGCTGGGGATCATCCCCGGCACAGATGCCGAGAAGCGTGGGTTGGAAGCTGGAGATTATCTGGTCAAGATCAGCGGTCAGAAAGTACCGACCTTAGTAGAATTGAATAATATCCTTGGGCAGCACCGTGCCGGCAATAAGGTAAAGCTGAACCTTTATCGAAACGGTGAGAAGAAAATCGTCAAATGCGAATTGTCTCAGCGACCCATGCCGGAAATTCCGCCAGACCCGCAAGCGCTTGCACGGGCAGTGGAATCTCTGTATCAAAGCCTGGATGCTGACCTGGAACACACTCTGAAGGATGTGGACGAAGCCTGGATCAACATGGGCAGCACCCAAAACACCTGGAGCATCCGCGAGACGTTGGGGCACCTGATCGCAAATGAAAGGGAAATCCACGCCTGGATCACCCGCCTGGTCGAAGGAAGGGACGCCGATTTTACGCTGCGAGCGAACCAGCCTATCCGGGTTCATGCCACGATTGCCGCTTTCCCGAATATCACGGGGTTAATAACCGAATTGAAAAACGCCCAGGCTGAAACCATTACCATGATTACAGTTCTGCCCCCCGAGTTTCTTCGCCGCCGGCGCAGTTATTGGCGGCTGGCGCTTGAGCTGCTTCAGACTCCACCGCTCCATTTTCAAGAGCATTTGGTGTTGATGAGCCGATTGATCGAAAAAGGAAGGAGCAATCAATGAAGACACGCGCTGTCGTTCTGGCTGGTGGTGAAGGATCGCGGCTGGGGGTGCTGACCGCCAAGCGAACCAAACCGGCTGTGCCATTCGCCGGGAAATATCGAATCCTTGATTTCGCCCTCTCGAACTGCGTCAACTCCGGTATTTTTGACGTCTTGGTGCTGGCCCAGTACCGCCCGCAATCATTGATCGAGCATGTTGGCTCTGGAGTCCCTTGGGACCTGGCGCGCAACTTCACGGGCGGCGTAAGCATCCATACACCTTATAAGGCGCGGGGCAGCTCGGAATGGTATATGGGAACTGCAGATGCGGTCCAACAGAATTTTCTCTTTATCAAGCGCGGCGAGCCCGACCGAATTCTGATCTTATCGGGCGATCATATTTATAAAATGAATTACAGCGAAATGATCGCATACCATGAGGCGAAGCATGCCGATCTGACGATCGCCACGATCAGTGTAAAAATGGAGGAGGCCTCAAGATTTGGAATCCTGGGATTCGATGAAAACCACCGGGTGAATTCATTTGTGGAAAAGCCGGTCCACCCGCCTTCAAACCAGGCGAATATGGGCGTCTACCTTTTCAATATGCGCGTGCTGGATCGCGCTTTGTGGGAGGACCACGAGATTAAAGAATCCAGCCACGATTTTGGAAAAGACATATTGCCTCGCCTGGTGGCGCAGGGTTTGAATGTGTACGGGTATCCATTCGAGGGCTATTGGGTAGACGTTGGTACGATCAACTCCTACTGGGAAGCGCATATGGATTTGTTAGTCACACCACCGCCGATCGACCTTAATGACCGGGCCTGGGTGGTGCACACCCGTACAGAAGAACGCCCGCCAGTCTGGATTGCCAGCGGTGCAGTAGTGAAAGACAGTATGATTGCCGACGGGTGTGAGATTTCCCCCGGGGCGCTCGTGGAGCGGTCGATTCTTTCTCCAGGGGTGAAGGTGTCTACCGGAGCGGTAGTGCGTGAATCGGTCGTTCTGACGGATTCAAATATCCAGGAGAATGCAGTAGTCGAACGGGCGATCCTGGATAAACAGGCGATGATCGGAGCGGGGGCAAGGATCGGGGCGGTGATTTCCGGAGGACCGGTTCTGATCCCGATGGTTGGAAAACACTCCTGTGTCCCTGCGGGGATGGTAGTCGAGCCCGGCGCGGTGATCAGTCCGGATGTTGTCGAATTGGACTATCCCGATCCAAAACTGGTTCGAAGGGATGGTTTTGTGATTACAAAGCGCCTCCCATATGAAATCTAAGCGATGGATCTGACCCGCTCGGGAGGCATCCTGCTTCATCCAACCAGCCTGCCAGGGCGGTTTGGGATCGGCGACATCGGCCCACCTGCGCTGCACTGGGTCGATTTCATGGCTGAGGCCGGGTGCGGCCTCTGGCAGATGCTGCCTCTTGGTCCGACTGGATTTGGCGATTCCCCTTATCAGTGTTTTTCGGCATTCGCTGGAAATCCATACCTGATCAGCCCAGAAGGTTTGCTGGAAGATGGGCTGCTTGTTAACGGGGATCTGGACCAGATTCCCGATTTTTCTGCGCAGCGGGTTGATTTTGGGATCATGATTCCCTGGAAGATCGAGCTGCTTGGAAGGGCTTTTGAGCACTTTAAAAGCTCCAGACCGAAGAAACTTCAGGCTGAGTTTGAACGGTTCCGTGAGATGGAGCGAAAATGGCTTGATGACTATTCCCTCTTTATGGCATTGAAAGAAGTCCATTCGGGGGCAGCATGGAACCGGTGGGAAACTTCACTGCGCGAAAGAAAGCCAGAAATCATCGATAAAGCCTGCAAGGAGCTAAGGGATGTTATCGAGCGGCACGAATTCTGGCAGTTCATCTTCCACCGCCAGTGGGAGGCGCTGCATGAACATGCCCACGCGAAAGGTATCACACTGATCGGAGATGCCCCGATCTTTGTGGCGCACGACAGCTCGGATGTTTGGGCGCACCAGGAGCTGTTTTATTTGGATGATCGCGGTAGGCCGAAGGTGCAAGCCGGGGTGCCGCCAGATTACTTCTCACCAACCGGTCAGCTCTGGGGAAATCCGCTGTACCGCTGGCGCGCTCATAAAGCAGATGGCTACCGCTGGTGGATCGAAAGATTACGCACCATGCTGAAGCTGGTCGACCTGATCCGGCTGGACCACTTCCGCGGGTTTGTTGGGTATTGGGAAGTACGCGGCAGCGCGAAGACCGCCGAGAAGGGGCGCTGGGCGAGGGGACCTGGCAAAGATTTTCTGCGCGCCATGCGGGCAGATCTGGGCGAGCTGCCTTTGATCGCTGAAGACCTGGGTGTCATCACGCCAGAGGTCGTCGACCTGCGCGATTCTTTCGGCTTGCCTGGGATGAAAATTATGCAGTTTGCCTTTGGTGGGAATCCAAAAGATGCCTTCCTCCCCCACCATTACTCACGGCACTGTGTGGTCTACACCGGTACCCATGACAATGACACGAGTGCTGGCTGGTACGGGCGCGTATCTGAATCCGAGCGCTCGTTTTATCGGCGCTATCTGGATCGGGACGGCAGCAGCCCATCCTGGGACCTGATTCGAGCTTGTTGGGCTTCTGTGGCAGATTTTTCGCTCGCTCCGATGCAGGATTTTCTCGAGATCGGGAATGAGGCGCGCATGAATTATCCGGGTAAGCCGGATGGGAACTGGGCGTGGCGGATGCAGGACAGCGACTTATCCCCGCAGCTTGGGGAGCGCATTCGCGATCTCAACTATCTCTACGACCGGCTGAATCCGAAACCGGACGGAGCGAATCGCCTGTCTTCCGAGTAGCGAGCATTCATGGAAACCGGGCAGTTGAGATCGTCGCTCGCTCGAGCGCATCGAAATCGATCTGGACCCCTAAGCCCGCGCCATCTGGGACATCGATCGTGCTGTCAGAGTTCAAGCTAAAGCGCTCCACAGTGATATCCTCCTTATAATAGCGATCCGAAGCCGAGATGTCACCGGGCAGCACAAAGCCCGGCAGCGATGCCAGCGCCAGATTCGAGGCGCGCCCCACATTCGTTTCCAGCATGCCACCGCACCAGACCGGGATCTTGCTTTCGAGGCACAGATCATGGATCCGGACCGCTTCGTGCAGCCCGCCGACACGCCCGGCTTTTATATTGATCACCCGGCACGAACCCATCTCCAATGCCTGACGGGCATGGACTGCCGATAGGATGCTCTCATCCAGGCAGATCGGGGTCCTCATTTTTCGCTGGATTTTGGCGTGGTCCCACAGGTCATCTTCCTGGAGCGGCTGTTCAATCAGGAGCAGGTTCAGATCATCAAGGGGCAGGAGCGAGTCCGCAGTATCCAGCCGGTAAGCGGAATTGGCGTCCACCTGCAGGCGCAGCTCTGGGAATGCCTTACGCACCAGGCTGGCATCGCCTACATCTCGTCCCGGTTTGATCTTGATCTTTATCCGGCGGTAACCCTGCTTCAGGTAGGCTTCGACAACCCTCACGAGCTCTTCAGGCGAATCCTGCAAGCCGACCGAAACGCCAACATCCACTTTAGCGTGCACACCGCCTAACATCTTGCGAAGCGAGACGTTCTGGCTTTTTCCGAGCAGGTCCCAAAGCGCCATCTCGAGCCCAGCTTTTGCCATCAGATGGCCGCGGACTGCCTCCATCTTGAGCTGCAGATCGGCTGGACCTGTGATCTCCTTCCCGAGAATCTGAGGGAGAAGAAAATCGCCAAGGATATGGATGGCGGTTTGGGCGGTTTCGTAGGAATAGCCTGGATCGCGGTCGGCAACACATTCACCGAAGCCAACCAATTCGCCGGAATGCGCTTCGAGAATCACGCAGTCGCGAGTATAAATCCTGCCGAAGGAGGTCTCAAAATGGGAAATTAGCGGCATGCGCAGGTGGCGCAAGATGACGGTGTCGATGATCATAAGGTGCTCTCTCCATGACTTAAAACATAGAAACTGCGGGGGGTGCTCCCGCTCAGGTGGACGAAATCGGTGACCAGGTAGCCGATCTCGAACAATTTTATCAAGAGGCTGCGAGTATGAATTCGCCAGGCATGCGCCAGGGCAAGGTCGATCTCTTTTAGCCTGAGATAATCGGCTGGAATCTCCAGGAGCAGCAGCGCCGGTCCAGATGAGGAAAATTTTTCCAACTGCTTGGAAAGTATTGGGTTTTCCGCCGGAATGGGGAGCAGGTTATTGCCCATCTGGCTTGGATTCAGGATCTCAACATCGGCGGCAAGATAATGCGCCAGGTCGAGGGGGCGGCGCGGTCGTTTGCTCAGCCGGTGGGAAACCCTCCGGGAGTTTACCCACCAATCGACCTGGAAACGGTCCGATTTGAGACCAAGGTTCATCTCATCCCGCATTTCGCCGTAATAATCGGGCAGGTAGGTGCTGCAGACCGCGCCCAGGCGAGTGATGTTCAGGTGGGCGTTGCGGCTGAGGAGAGGATCGTAAGTCCAGGTGATGCGGTCTAAACCCTGATGGCGGATCATCTGCCACTGCGCACGTTTGAGGATGAAGCCAATCCCTTGATCGCGATGACCGGGCAGCACCCCCATCATATGCGAGTGATGCTTTAGGCGTGGACCATCGGGAGTGTGGTAGATCCCAGGAAAGCCGAAAACGAAGCCGACCAGTTCGGAGCCTGGCGGAGGGCTGCTGGAGGCGATTGTGGCCTCGCCGGAAGCTTCTCCGGCCTGAGCCAGGGAGATATCGTCAGCCTCGTAAGCTCCGATCAGCAAACCGCCGTTGTGGACCGCCGCCAGCATAAGGTGAGCCGGAACAATGTCGGCTTCGGTGCCGGGCCAAACGGCGAGCTGCAGGTCCTCCACCTTCTGCAGATCTTGCGGGGTTTCGAGGACGTGAAGGCTGATTTTCTTCATTCGCGGCGCTCCGCCAGGGTCCGGAACAGGGAACCTCGCCAGTTCTGTTTGTGCAGGTAATCCACGTGGGTCGCCATGCGCGCCGGCATCAGATTGAACAGCCGCGGCATGGTATCCAGGGCTGTGGTGCGGTTCACTGCCATGTAATCCAGCCAATATACAGAGACAGGCAGGTTTGGGAAGATATATTCCAGCAGGATTGTAAGGGTGCGCAGATATGGGAAAGGGAAATTGATCAGGAGGCGCTTCAAGCCGGTCTCCTGCAAGATCAGCTCAGCGATCGATCGGAACGAGAGATATTCAGGACCGCCAATATCGTAGATCCGCTTATATGTCTCTGGATCATCCAAAGACCAGGTCATGCAGGTGACCAGGTCTTCAACCCAAAGTGGTTGAAGCTGGACAGAGCCATCCCCTGGGATCAGG
Organism: uncultured Chloroflexia bacterium; assembly: GCA_963827155.1. Lineage (GTDB taxonomy): Bacteria > Chloroflexota > Anaerolineae > Anaerolineales > UBA4823 > UTCFX2. Next base: position 371,292 of record CAWGZV010000001.1, read on the forward strand.
AAGACGGCAGGAAGAGCGGCCATCACCCGCGCCAGCCCGGTGGTGAAACCATCATTAGGCCCATACACGATCGCGGTCCGTAGAATCGTGTAATTCAAACTGCTGCGGCGAACGAATTCTTCCGCAATTCCCTTAGCTTTCAATACCGGATAGGCTGAGGCGCGGTCAGCGCCAAGGTGGCTGATAAAAAAAAGACGTTTGACACCTGCATCTTCGGCTGCGTCGATCAAGGCGCGGGTCCCCTGGATGTCGATGTCAAGCAAACTGGCGCGGCGGGCCTCGCCACTCTCCGCTGGCCAGGTGGAAAACCGTTTCCACGCCGACCATCGCGGCGCGAAGGCCGCGCTCATCGGTCAGGCTGCTCACCGCAACATTGACAGGAATGCCAGGGGGCAGCTTTGGAGATTGTTTCGATGGCCGCAACAGGATCCGAACCTGATACTCAAGCTCGACTAAATGGCGGATAAGGGCACGACCGATAAATCCAGTGCCTCCCGTAACGAGGATCATTTGATGCTTATCCCGAACCTCTCTTTTGTGCTGGGCGAAGGCGCACACTGTCTGGCATCCAGCGCAAACCATTATACCGCTCGCGAGGCAGGGGAAATGCGATTTGATTAATGGTTTTACAAAGCGCCTGGAAAGCTAATCGGAGATGTTAGGAATTAAGCCAAGTTTCATGCTTATTGGATGGCAGGTTGACGGAAAGGGTCACTTCTCATAGAATCATTGAATGGATACTCCTTCACCAGTGATCCTGATCACCGGCGCCTCTGCTGGGATTGGAGAGGCAACAGCGCTGCTGTTCGGCCGTTCGGGATACCGGGTTGCGCTTGCCGCCAGGCGGCCTGAGCGGTTGGAAGCGGCGGCGGAAGGGATCCGGGCGATAGGGGGAGATGCGGTCTGGTTTCAAACCGATGTGTGTGAGACAGCTTCTATCCAAGGCCTGGTGAGGCAAGTCCTGGAGGAGTATGGAAGGATCGACATCCTGTTCAATAATGCCGGGATCGGGAAGCTGAATTGGCTCGAAAAGCTGGATCCAACCGAAGATATTTTGGCGCTCATTAAGGTCAACCTGCTCGCAACAATCTGGACAGCTCAGGCTGTGCTGCCGCATATGGTCGAGCGGCGCAGCGGGCACATCATAAATATGTCTTCCGTTGCAGGTCTGATCGCCGCCCCGACTTACAGCCTGTATGCAGCCTCGAAGTTCGGAGTGCGCGGTTTCAGCGAAGCACTCCGGCGAGAGGTAGGAGTCTATGGGATCGATGTCTCCGTGCTCTACCCAGGCGGCGTACGCACCGGTTTCGCTGCAGCGGACGTCGCTCGCCGGAAAACCGGGATCAGAACGCCGAAGTGGCTGGCGCTGACCTCGGAGGATGTCGCCCGAGCTGTACTCTCGCTTGTCCATCATCCCCGGAGATCGCTGGTGATTCCATGGCCGATGCGGTTTGCAGTGGGGCTGAACGTTCTGCTGCCCGGAGTGCTGGATTGGGGGATCCGGGAATTTTTCGTGAAGCGTGAGCGAACTTAATTAACCCCTTTCAATGATTCTCAGCATATTCATCCTGCTGTAATGCTTCTGTAAGCATTGAAGGGTATACTGAATCTAACGATTCAGCCGAATGGGCTGATTATTGGTAGCTCCTTATGAGGTGTTATATGTCTTTGAAATCGAAATTTTTCTCTCCTCCTGTACTTCCCTCTGAGATCACTCCAGAGCATCTATACCTGAGCAGGCGCCAATTCATCAAAACGATGGGCGTGCTGGGATCGGGGGCTTTCCTGGCTGCCTGCGGAATTGCCGCGCCAGGCGAAGGTGAGCAGCAGACCCCGCCACCAGACTTGAGCGCAAGCAAGTCAACAGACGAGCTGGGAGATCCACTGAATACTTACGAACAGATCACGAACTACAATAATTATTACGAATTCACCGTCAATAAAGAATTGGTTGCCGAACGGTCGAAGGATTTTAAAACCTCCCCATGGGATGTTGAAGTATATGGTCTGGTCAATAAACCAAAAACCTATTCCATGGAATCCCTGCTGAAAGATTTCACGCAGGAGGAGCGGATCTACCGGCTGCGCTGTGTGGAAGCCTGGTCGATGGTGATCCCGTGGTTGGGTTTTTCATTAAGCAAGCTGATCAAGGCGGTTGATCCGAAGTCCAGCGCCAAATACGTGCGCTTCGAAACGCTCTACGATCCCGAACAGATGCCTGGACAGTACAGCAAGACTTATCCGTGGCCATATCAAGAAGGCCTGCGGCTGGATGAGGCGATGCACGATCTGACGATCCTGGCGACCGGGCTCTACGGAAAACCCCTCCCGCCGCAAGACGGCGCTCCGATCCGGTTGGTGGTGCCCTGGAAGTACGGGTTCAAAAGCATCAAATCGATTGTCAAGATCGAGCTGGTCGACTACCAGCCAGACACGCTTTGGTCGACGATTGCGCCGGATGAATACGGCTTTTATGCAAATGTCAACCCGGATGTCTCGCACCCGCGCTGGTCGCAGAGCAGCGAACGCCGGATTGGCGAAAGCGGCAGACGACCCACCCTGATGTTCAACGGGTATGCGGACCAGGTCGCAAGTCTCTACGAGGGCATGAACTTGCAGGAGTTCTATTGAGCGAGCGGTCGCCGCTGAAGGCGCTCGGCTGGATGATAGATGATCAAGTCGCTTAAGTTTAGCCCGTTTCAACTCGCGGTCCACATCGCTGCCTGGACGCTCGCGGCAGTTCTTGTTTGGGATTACCTGGCCGGCAATTTGACCGTCAATCCGATTCAGGCCCTGGAGCAGCGCACCGGACGATATGCGATTTACCTGCTGGTGGCTTCGCTTGCCTGTACACCGCTCAATACCGCTTTTGGATTCAAACAAGCCTTAACCATCCGGAGAAGCCTTGGTCTCTATGCTTTTATGTATGCTTCCATCCACTTCATGATCTTTATCGGGATCGATTACGGCTTTCAGCTTGGTCTCATCCTGACTGATGTCGGCTCGAAACGCTACATCCTGATGGGCGCCCTGGCGCTGGCGACCCTGATTCCCCTGGCAGTCACTTCTACCAGGCGCTCGATGAAACGGATGGGGAAGAACTGGAAGCGGCTGCACCGGCTGGTTTACATCAGCGGGGTTGCGGCAGTGCTGCACTTTGCCTGGGTAAAGAAAGGGGACCTGTTCGCCCTGCAAGGGGATATCCTGCTCCCATTATTTCTGGGTTCCATTCTGCTCATCTTGCTAGCACTCCGCCTGGCGCCGGTGCGCAGAGCGGTGGTGAATGCCCGCCTGCGGATCAGCGGGAAGATGAGGTCGCTGAAATTCAAATCTCCGCAGACTGCCAGCTCGGACCCAGTTCAACCGGGCAAGCGGATTCTCCGCCGTTCGGACCAGAGCAGCATCACCAGGGCTGGCAGATAGGTAAAAATCATAATGTGCTGAACAGGCTGTGCCAGGATCGCGCCGCTGACTGGATCGATCCCATGGATGCGCCAGAGAAGGTAGCCTATCCAGCTCAAGGCTGCCAGCAGGATACCTGATTTGAAATCGGGGGCGATCAGGATTAAAGGGAGCTGGTCGTAGAAAAACAGCAGCTGTGGCAGAATTGAAAGCCCGAGCAGCAGGCGAGCTTTGGCAGAGCGCCAAACCAGCAGCGCAAGCAGAAGGATCGGTCCGATAGGCAGGATCAGAAGCGGGGGAGGATGACCTTCCAAAGAGCGGATAATTTCCAACCAGTCCCCAAGCCAGGAAGGCAGCAGGATGAAGGAAATCAGCAGCAAGATGGCGCCACCAATCGCTCCAGCCAGGCGCGGCCGGTACATGAATCCAGCCAGGCCGAGATTTGGCTTACAAACCAGCAGCCATTGCAGGGCTGGCAGAAGCATTGCTGCGGTCATCAAAGGCGCCCACTGAACCACACCCAGCGCAACCCAATACGAAGCGCCGAAGAAAATGGGGAAATGCTTCCAGCCATCCCGGCTGACCGCAAAAGCCAGCAGCCCAGAGCTGATCCCAAAAAAGAGCGCTCCGGCGAGGTAGGGCGGCAAATATGAGAATGGGATCGATACCACGGCGGCAGGGAGAGGATAGTAGTAATAGGTCTGGAAGGGATAATCGCCTTCTGGCTGGATGGCTTCATAGGGATTCTGCTGGTTTCTCAAATACCAGGCTGCCCGCCACGAGAAAGTGAAATCTGCAGCCATTTGCTCCCGCTTTACCAACCCAAAATAGCATATTAACCCGGCGCTGAAGCCGATAATCGCGGCGAGCAATATCCGGGCTGGCATTCCTATCATTCGGGATTCTTCAGGATAATTGGACAAGACCAAATGCTCTATGCCGCTCGAAAAGGCTCATTCTTGTCATTATAACGATCTTTTTGATTGCGATCATGAACCTCAATGCAGCCTCAACCAAAAAATATTCAAAGCCAGAATTTCTTAAGTCTTGGATACAATAAGGGGAAAATTGGAGAGGTATATTGAAAATGAAAATCCAAGAAATCTTGCCGGTAGCGATCTCGATCACAGTTATCATTCTGGTCGCCGTAATCCAGAAACAAAGCCGGGTTGTAGCCGCCGTGACCGCAACAATGCCGGTGACGATCCCACTGACGCTTTGGATTGTGTATTCGTCCACGCATGGGAATCCCCAGATGATGGCACAGTTTACTCGAAGTCTGGTTATAGGAATCATTCCGACGGTAGCTTTTGTCCTATCGATTTGGTTTGGTTCACGGGCGGGGCTGAAATTGATCCCGATGATTGGCGCAGGCTACCTGGCCTGGGGGCTGACCCTGCTGGCAGTCTTAACTGCCCGTAAATTCTTCAAGCTCTGAGGGGTTTGCCCGTCCAGTTTTTGTTAGTTGGGGGAAGGTTTGCTTCAGTACATAGCGCGCCCGATTAACGATATAACCTGCCTTGAGCGCCCACAACCAGGTTCCTCTCCGATTATTCTCTTTGCTTTTCTGGAGGATATCCCGGTAGTAGCGGATCCGGCTGGTATAAGCGTAATTCAGCCGTAAAATCTGACCCGGGCTCACGTCCTTAGTGAAAGCTGGCGGAAAGGGCAGTCCCAGCGCTCGGAATTCCAAAATTGTGCGGATGCATTTCTCGCAGCGGCAGCAGTTGACGTCGCGTTCTTTCCCGCGGGTGCAGACCCGCATGTATTGGAGAAACTCAGGCCAGCGTGCCATTGCTGCGATCTTCTGCATGCGAGCGAAGCCAGCGCCATCGTGGACGATGCGGAAGGACGCGCTGGATAACAACCGGTCGGTAAGTGGATTCGACCCCCAAGGGAAGTGCAGAGATTCGTATGGAGATGAGGACGGGATCAATCCAGCCGAATATCCGCCGCTGAGAAGCATCAGCCCAGAGGCAAGGATGGCTGCATGGCCGTCATCAAAATCCAGACCGCATTTCTTGGCATTCGTCGCCATCTGGATCAAGCGCCCTCCCAGGCTTTCGACCTGGATTTGCTGGCGCAGGGCGGCGCGCTCGAAAACCTCCGGTTGGTTCAAACGGATATCAAATCCGTGGATCATCAGGCCGGCTCGAACAGGTAGACGGCTGCGCCCGGAATGCCCGGTCGAATGCCGCCAATAAGAAAAGCACGAATCCACGCCCCCAGAGAAGCCTACAATCGCATCTCGGTCTTTTTTTTCCTGCTCAGCTTCATGATCGGCAGTGATTTGGATTTGTTGATAGCGATCAGGACGCCAGGCGTTCCAAACTGCCTGAAATTCCTCCAGATTCTTCAGCAGCGAGGGGGAGACTGAACCGTGGATCACCAGATCGCGGCCATTTTGCATTGCTAAAAAAACCGCGATCGCGGCGTATGGATCACAGCTGCTGGAAAGGTCATTATGGCAGGTGAGCGGCAGGCGGTACCATATTTCCTGGTCTTCCGGCTTGAGGCCTTCGAGGAAGAAACCTACCGTGATCTGATCGTCCTTGGTTTTCGGTTCACGAGGCCATAGTTCGATACCCATTATCTTCGGCTCCAACGAGGTTTGATTTTCAGCAATACAGCCAGCTCACGAGCGCTGGATTTTACTGTGTTAGCAGCGACCGCAAGCCTCAAGGCATTCATCCAGGATCCATGCAAGCCGGTGTGCCTGGCTTCGCTTAAAACGCGGTTATAGTAGAAAACCCTGATAGGCGATGGAAAATTCATCCTGGCGATCTCCATATCACTGGGATCGTGATCGAAACATGGAGGCAGGCCCAGTCCAAGAGCCCGGAAGGTGAGGATATTGCGGAGGCATTTCTCGCAGCGGCAGCAGTTGCGGTCGCGAACGTCGGGGTTTCTTCCGAGGCAAACGCGCAGGTATTGAAGCGCTTCGGGCCAGTCTGCGATGAACCGGGTTTTTTGAAAGCGGGTGTATGAGGCGCCGTCGTGGATGATCGGAAATGAGGCGCTTGAAAGAAAAGGATCAGAAATTGAATTCGATCCATACGGCAGCGCCCAGGGATACAGGAGATTTTGGTTTGGATCGGAATTCGCAATGATTCCATTGGCAAACCCGCCCTGGAGCAGCGAGAGACAGGAAGCGAGCTGGCTGGCGAAACTGTTATCCAGGTTATCGCCAAGGATTTTGAGATTAATCAGCATTGGGATAATTTCCATCCCAAGACTCGAGAGCAGGGTCTTATTTCGCTCCAGGGCGCGATCGAATGCCGCCTGGCTGCGCAGCGGAATATCGAAACCGAGCAGCATCAACCCGGCATGGAGGTCCAGATTGCCGCGCCCTGCCAGCCCTTTGCGGTGACGGTAGGCGGTGACGCAAGAATTTAACCCTCCCGAAAATGCCATAACGCTCGCCGAGCCAGGCGGGACTGGCAGATCCCGTTCTTCGTCTGCCCGAATTACAACGGGGGTGTACTCCTCCGGCATCCATTTATTCCAGATGATCTGATATTCCTCGAGGTTATCCAGCAGCGACGGCGAGACGATGCCGTGAACATGCAGGTCAGCTTTAGCCTTCATCGCCTTGAAAATCACAGCGATCACAAAAGGATCGCAGCTCTGGGTCAGTGCGGCGCGGTATTCGAGCGGGAGCTTATACCAGATCCGCTCGGGTGTTTTCCCAGGGGCTTCGAGTTCAAAACCTGCAGTGACCCACCCATCTTCGATAGCTGTCTCAGCAGGCCAGATATGCAGGACCTCTTTTTCCAATAGCTTGATTCCCTCATTCCCATATGACCAGCCTATTATATCGCCAACCGCCGCTGCTTAACTCGGTCTGCGGGCGGTGGTAAAATCCACTCATTCTAAATTCGAGAGAAAGGAGGCAAAAATATATGCAAATCGATAGAAATGTTGCCCTAACGCAACTATTTGGCGCGCCTCCTGGAGGTCAATCCTAGCAGCAGCAGGTTTTCTGATTAGCGAACCACAGGTGCGCCTGCCCTGTGGTTTTTTGATTCTTGAACGAGCGCCGGAATGTGAGCCTAGACCAGGCAGCCAATACCACAGGGAGAATCACTAAAGGCTCAAGAACAACAATAATTGGAGAACAACACGGTTATGTCTGGTTTGAATTACAGCGAGTATACGGATGAATTCGAAGGATTCGAACAGGATTTCAGAATCCGGAATATGTCTGCGAATTCCCGAGGCGCTAATCCCAGGAAGGATAAGAAATCCCGGGTGCAGGCCGATAACGCGGTCCAGCTTGCGGGCGGCTACGATGATCGCCTGCAAAGCAAATTCAGCTACAGCGCCTCGCGCCATGAAGCAGCCTGGCTGCTCAATTCGCTTGGAGAATTTTTCGAACAGCATTGGCTGGATGATGTGCTCCGGCTGGTCAAAGGCGGCAAGGAAGCAAACGTTTACCAATGCCTGGCTAATCCCTCCGTGAAAGGCTTAGAACAGCCATACCTGGCGGCAAAAGTGTACCGCCCAAGGAGATTTCGAAATTTGAAGAATGATCTTCTCTACCGGGAGGGCCGTACAGACCTGGACAGCGACGGCAACCTGATCATTGATGACGGCATGCAGCACGCAATCGCCAAGAAGACCGAATACGGCCGTGAGCTGCTGCATACCTCCTGGATCGAGCATGAGGTGATGACGATGGAGCTGCTTTCTGAAGCTGGAGGGGATGTCCCGCAAATATTCGCCAGCGAAAACAACGCCATTCTGATGTCATTCATCGGTGACGACCAGACTGCTGCACCGATCTTGTCCAGCGTTCGCCTCAAGCCAAAACAGGCTGCCCGGCTTTTCGAGCGGGTAGTCCACAACATGGAGCTGATGCTGGCGGTCAACCGAGTGCACGGCGATTTTTCAGCTTACAATATCCTCTTTTGGGATGATGAGATAACGATCATCGATTTCCCCCAATCAATCGATCCGCATCTCAACCGCAACGCATTTCGGATTTTCGAGAGAGATGCGGTCAGGATCTGCGAATATTTCTCCCGCCAGGGTGTAAAATCCAATCCACACCAGCTTGCAGCCGACCTGTGGCAGGCTCATCACTTGCGAGCGATTCCAGATGTCCATCCGAAGATGCTCGATGTGGAAAACGAAGCAGACCGGGCGTATTGGAAGGAATGGTCCTCAGGTGAGATATGATGCGAGGCGCTGCCGGCGAGATTAATCCAAGGATTCGTCGATGAAAATTATGCACATCGTCGGGGCGCGCCCGAATTTTATGAAAATTGCCCCACTGATGAACGCGCTGCGGAAGCGCAGCGATCGATTTCGAACAGCTGCTCGTGCACACCGGACAGCATTACGATTATGAGATGTCCAGCATATTTTTTGAGGAGCTGAAGCTGCCGGAGCCCGATGAATACCTTGACATCGGATCCGGCAGCCACGCGGACCAAACCGGCCGGCTGATGCTTGCCTTTGAACCAGTCATTCTGCGCCACCGGCCGGATTGGGTGGTTGTGGTTGGAGATGTGAACTCCACTCTGGCGTGCGCGCTGGTTTGTGCTAAGCTGCAGGTACCAGTGGCGCATGTGGAAGCGGGGCTGCGCTCCTGTGACCGCAGCATGCCGGAGGAGATCAACCGCCTGCTGACCGACCAGATCGCGGATCTGCTCTTCACTCCGTCTCAGGATGCAGACATAAACCTGCTCCGGGAAGGGATCGATCCCGAAAAAATCCACTTTGTTGGAAATGTGATGATCGATACGTTGGTGAGCATGCTGGAAGCTGCCCGCTCGAGAAAGATCCTGTCTGAGCTGGGGCTGAAAGCGCGGGGGTATATTTTAGCGACCCTCCACCGACCCGCAAATGTGGATGAATTCGAAGCGCTGCAAGAGATCCTGGCAGCCCTCGAGACCCTTGCTGAGCAAACGGAAGTAATTTTCCCGGTGCATCCTCGCACCCGGGAGCGGATTGCGCAGTTCAACCTGCAGGTTTCTAAAGTACGCCTGCTGGAACCGCTCGGTTACCTTGATTTTCTGGCGCTGACAGACGCTTCCAGGATGGTGCTGACAGATTCAGGGGGAATTCAGGAGGAGACCACTTATCTGGGGATTCCTTGTCTCACTCTGCGCCCAAACACCGAGCGCCCTGTGACGATCACATCAGGCACCAATCGGCTGGCAGCCAGCGATCGCCGCTCGATCCTGGCAGCGGCCGCCGAGGCGGAACAGCGAAGGGGGGAGAAGACTGCGCTGCCGCTCTGGGATGGGAGAGCGGCGGAACGGATCGCAAATGTGCTGGCGCGGATGAGCTAAATCCGGGCTGCCATTACTTCTCGCAGCGTGCCGTGGTTTGCTTCCCAGATCTGGGTGGCGAAACCATGAATAAAATATCGATCATGAGAGACGGCGATCACAGTTCCTGAGAATCCCGCAAGTGCTTTTTCAAACCTGGAACGAGAAGGGATATCCAGGTGGTTGATCGGCTCGTCAAGCAGCAGCAGGTTGCAACCGCTGGCTACCAGGCAAGCCAGCATCAGCCGCGCCCGCTCTCCAAAGGATAGCCTTTCATTTGGGATAAAAACATCATCTCCGCTGAACAGGTATTGGTGGAGGAACAGGCGCGCTTCGGTCTCGCTGAGCGGCGTTTCTCGCTGAATGGTCTGGTATGGATTCGCCGATGGGTCGAGGGTGTCCTGCTCTTGCGACATGACCCCGAGCCTGACGCTGCTCCCAAGTCGGAATGTCCCGCCAAGAGGAGGGATTTTCCCGGCGATGGTATGAAGCAAGGTTGTCTTGCCGGTGCCGTTCGGACCGATCAGGGCCATTCGCTCTCCAAAATGGAGAGCGAATTGGGGGATGCTCAGCACTGGAGCGGAATCGTAACCTGCAATCAGGTCTTCACAAACCAGCACCCGCCGGCTGCTCTCGGGGATTTTGGTGAAATCCAGCTTCATCTGCCAGCTCTGGCGAGGTTTCTCGATCTTCTGCTCGGTTTGAAGCTTTTCAAGACGCTGTTCGATCTGCTTAGCACGCCCGATATGCTCTTTCGACCGATCTGCAAAGAATCCTTTGGCGAATTTATCGCCTGAATCTCCTTTGCCGCCCCGTTTGAACCTGGCTTTCTCCCTCACCTTTTGGGCAGCCCGCCGCAGCCTGGTAATTTCCTCGATCTGGTCGGCGTAGGCTTGTTGGTGGCGCTCCCGCTGCTGTAATTTCTGCTCCAGGTAGTCGCTGTAATTTCCAGGGTAAGAGCTCATGCGGTGGGTGGAAGGATCGATTTCCAATATCTCCGTGACCGTTCGATCGAGGAAAACCCGGTCGTGGGATACGATCAGAGCGGCGCAGCGCCGGGTGAATGTTGAATCAACCAGCCAGGTCTCAAGCCATTCCAGCATTTCAATATCCAGGTGATTTGTTGGCTCATCCAAGAAAAAGAGCTGGGGCGCCAACAGCAGCACCCCGGCCAGCGCCAAACGGGTCTTTTGACCTCCGCTCAGGTGGTTCAAGGGGGTGGTTTCGTCAAAATGGTCGAGGTCAAGCGCGGCCAGGATTGGCGCTCGCTGCGCCGATCCTGTCGATGCTGCCTGGATCGCCGAAAGGATCTGGTCATAATCCCGCTGCAGCTGGAGGTTGGATGGACTTTTCGCAAGCTCCCTGGCGAGCGTTTCGACCTTCTGGCTGAGCCCCGATAGATCGCCTGAAACTCGGTCCAGGTAGGCGGCGATCGTATCATCCGGATCAGAAGAGAGCCCTTGCGGCAGGTATCCAATCCGCAAGCCGGTTGGATTGAGCTGAATACTGCCGGAATCGGCTTGCTCTTCACCGACCAGGATGCGAAGCAAGGTGGTCTTGCCTCCACCGTTTGGACCCACCAGCCCAACTCGCTCGCCAGGGTTGAGGTCGAATGAGATTTCCGCCAGGATGGGTTCGATCCCATAAGATTTTGAGATAGAATTCACAGAAAGCATGGCATTTTCCTGAATTATTATGGATTGGGAAGAAAATAAAAACCGAGGGCCGTCGCCCTCGGTAAGTAAGCAAGCAGATAATTACCTGTAAGTGAGGTAACTAACCGAGTTGCGCTGCCCAAAATAAGCCAGTTTTATGCCAAATCAATCATCGCGATCTCCTTGAATGATACCCAGCAGGGATTATAACATCCAACGAAAATGATCGTGATATTTGTCATGTTGAATAGGGGAGGGAATGGGGTATTCGAACGAGGCAGCTGGTGGTTTAATCGGAAGTGCATCTGCTTGGGGAATAGTACGTAGAACAATGCCCCCAAAGTCTCTTATGATCAATCTGCCGGATAAATCAAAATATTGTCCTTACATCCAGAGGAGGAAAAATGTCTAAAACCACGGACGATCTAAAAGCCGCATTTGCAGGCGAGTTTCAAGCCAACCGCCGTTACCTGGCGTATGCCAAGCAGGCGGAGAAAGAGGGCAATCCGCAAATTGCCCGCCTCTTTCGAGCAGTAGCCGCAGCAGAAACGGTGCATGCCCACAATCATTTCCGCATTCTGGGAGGTGTGGGTTCGACCGAGGATAACCTCAAAGCGGCGATATCGGGCGAAAACTACGAAGTCGAAACGATGTATCCGGAATTTATCGCGGATGCAGAGAAAGACGGGGAGAAAAAAGCGGCGAATTCTTTCAATTGGGCCTGGGAGGTTGAGAAGGAGCACGAAATTCTCTTCAAGAAAGCGCTCGAGACGATGGGTGCATCGGTTGGCGATCTGGAGATTTGGGTCTGCCCGGTTTGTGGTCACACCCATCTTGGAGTCCGACCCGACCGCTGCCCGGTATGTAATACGCCCGGTGAGAGGTTCGAAAAGATCGACTAGACGATCAGAAAGCCGACAGCATTATCGGGTTAACCACAACAATCAGCAGCCCCAGCGCAATATTTAGAAACAGCTGGGGCTGGATTATTTTAATCAATCTGAAAAAAGTTATAATGGGCCATCATGGAACCCTTTGATCCCAAAAAATTAATCCTGATCCACGGTCTAGAGGGCAGCTCGCAAGGAGATAAGGCCCAGCTCTTGCGCCGGTTATTTCCCGAGATGCTGACCCCCGATTTTCGCGGACCGCTCGAGGACCGCATGACACTGCTGTATACCTTGCTTGGAATAACCACAGGCTGGACGATCGTCGGCTCGAGCCTGGGTGGACTGATGGCGGCGATCTTTGCCACCCGTTTCCCTGGGCAGGTCCGCAAGCTTGTCCTTCTGGCGCCTGCTCTTTTCCTGCCAGAATTTGCAGAAAATCTGCCAGACTCGGTGGACATTCCTACCGAGATTTTCCATGGTACCAGCGATGATGTAGTCCCGCTCGAGCCGACGCGTTTGCTCGCTGAAAAAGTATTCCGTAAGCTGAACTTCCATACGGTCACGGATGATCACCGGCTCTTTAATACAATGCAGGAGATCAGCTGGAAAGAAATCCTTGATTAAGGAATTATTCATAGGGCGCGGTTTAATAGTACTAATTACCTATCTGGAAAGGGGGTTTTTTATACTAGAATAGATTTATCCGATAACATAAGAAAGGAGAACCGCATGAAGATTATTTTTTCTGCGCTGACACTGACATTGATATTTACCGTGGGGGCATCCGGTCTGCTCGTGACCGTGGCAAATGCTGCTGCTCCTGGGAGCGCCTTCTACTCGATCGATCGCGGGATCGAGGATCTGCAGATGCAGTTGACCACCAACCCGCAAACTGCTTACAATCTTGAGTCGAAATTTGCCATCGAACGACTGCAGGAAGTGCAAACCTTGCTCAACGAAGGTCAGTCGCAATATCTGGACCAGGCAATCGCAGCGGCAGGTTTAACACTTTCTAATTTGGAAGATTCCGCGAATCTTGGGCTTACTGTCTCGCCGGAGTATATCGACACTCTCGTTAACGTCGCGTTCCAGATCCAGGCTCCCGAGGACGAGAATGAGAACGAGAATGTGAATGAGAACGAGAACGAAAATGAGAACACGAACGAGAACGAGAATGTGAATGAGAACGAGAACGGCAATGAGAATACGAACGAGAACGGCAATGAGAATACCAATGAGAACGGCAATGAGAATACCAATGAGAACGGCAATGAGAACCTCAACGCCAACGAGCATGTCACATTCAAGCAGCCCAAGAGCGGCGCGGCTTGCGGGGGAGGCGGCGGCAGCGGCGCCAATCAACCCGCCGGGGAGAAGCTCGCGGCGGAGTTTGGGGTTGATTACGGCGATGTAATCGGTTGGTTCTGCCGGGGTTATGGTTTTGGCGAAATTAGCCTGGCTTACCTGCTCTCTCAGAAAGCAGGCGTCGATGTCGCCACGATCTTTGACCTGCGCGGCACTGGTGTAGGTTGGGGCAATATAATGAAGCAGTACAACCTGAAAGGCGTGAAGGGCAAGTCCAACCCCAACAATCCATTCTATACTGTCCCCTCGACTACCATAACCAACCCGACGATTAATCCGTCGAGCACCACCAAAACCAATCCTGGAAAAGGGAATGGCAAGGGCAACGGAAAGGGAAATGGTAAAGGAAACAGTAAGGGGAAACCTTAACTGACGATCGTCGTCAACAGGCCTAAACTTTTCTGGTCCTGTAAATTTGACAAATTCTACAATCCCCGCCGAAAGGCGGGGTTTTGTATTCTCGCGAATTCATTTATCCTGCTCTGCTGGGAATACGATCAGGGCAGGATCGACCTGACCCTGGTTTAAGACCGTTTTGCCCCCGTTCTTCCAAATTGTCACGGTTTTTCTGCCCCGCACCTGCCAGCTGTGGTCGTCAATGACCAACGCAGTATCTCCATCGATCCCGATCATCGTAAATGACCTGGGGGTGAGCAGGCGGAAGACCTTTTTTATTATCGCTGGGAGCTCATCGAAATGCGGGATCACAAGCGAGAACGGAACCAGTCCGAACGCAGAACTGAGGTGGGGGAAGCCCGGCATTCTGGCGCCCAGGACCATCGCCCCGGCGCTGCAGCCCGCAATCAGCCCGCCAGATTGGTGCACATCCAGGATTGCCTGCCAGGCGGCAGTGTCTCGCAGAGACCGGTACAGATAATCCGGCCTGCCTCCGGAAAGGTAGACCAGGTTGGACTGGCGGATCTTCGCCGCAAAGGCGGGATCCTTAGCATGATCGCGATCCCTGATCGGTAAGGATTTCGACCTCCACACCTAAGTGGTTGAAATGAGCAGCGCCCAGGTCTAACCAATACCGGAGCCTGTCCTCACCTTCCGTTCCGGCTGCTGTTGGAATGCAGACCACCCGAACTGGCGGCTGCAATAATTCGATCAAATAACGATCGACGGGTTCCATTGCAGGTAAATATTCACCGCTTCCGACCAATGCTAGCAATAAACGCTCCTTCTGGTGTCTCGATCGAATTGAATCAGGTATTTAACTGGAATCTTGACCGAATCCCTGAGCCGTTCGCGCCTGTTCGGAAAGATCATCCAAACCCCAGAGCAGCCCACCAAGTTCCTATCTTATCAGACAGATCCTAAATCGATGAGCCAAATGCTCTGGTCGTGAGCGGAGATGAAAGCGACATAGCGACCATCTGGGGAAACCGTCCAATCCCCATTCGAGATCTTGAATGGGGTGATCGCCGGATTGGTGATTTCTTCAACTCCCATGTTTTCAGCATCGACCTGCAGGATCTGATGATCGGATTGATCGGCGCGTAAAGGAACGATCAGCAGGTGGTTTGGATCGCGCCAGCGATAGGCTCCAAAAATATCCAGCTTCCGGCGGTCGAGAGTGCTCGTATTCAGCAGCCATAAGCCGTCCTGCTCAGGATTTCCGGAGAAAGTGGACAGGTAAGCCAGCCAGCTGCCGCCTGGAGAAAGTACCGCGCCGCGCAGCCGCTCGCCGCGGGC
Organism: uncultured Chloroflexia bacterium; assembly: GCA_963827155.1. Taxonomy (GTDB): domain Bacteria; phylum Chloroflexota; class Anaerolineae; order Anaerolineales; family UBA4823; genus UTCFX2. Next base: position 386,577 of record CAWGZV010000001.1, read on the forward strand.
TATTTCGGTCGGCTGCCATTCCCCTTCGCCGTTTTCAGGAGGCGCAAAGATCCAGACCGCCTGCCCGTTGGACTCGGTTTCCAACCGACCGCTGATCAGCAAGCGACCGTCCGGGAACCAGCCGGAGATCCCCGCGGAGAGCACTTCCGCAACGGATTGAGAGCCGGAGCCGTCGAGATGGCTGATCCAGATCTGGCGTAAGGCGCTGTCGAAAGGAGGTTGGGCATTGCCTGCCGTCCAGGCTACGCGGGAATTATCGGGTGAAAAAACGACCGGACGGCCTCCATTTGGAATCAGCCAGCGCTGATTTTCTTTGAGCTGCTCGATGAGCGTTTGATCAGAGGATGGGAAAGCTCTCAGCGTCTGATCTTCAGAAAAGATCCCCAATCGTTCGCTGATAAACTCAACCTCTCCTCCTGCCACGTTGACGCCCCAAATCCCAGCTTGATCGGATGGTGAAGGCCGGTCGATAAACAAGATACGCTGACTGTCTGCGGAGAAATAGGGATTCACACAGCACCCATCTGCCGTCAGCCTGCGCAGGACTGGGAGCGCTGTAACAGGCGAAGGTGGGAGGGTAGGTGTGCTGGGATGCCCGGTGGGCGCAGGGGTAGGGATTTCCTGATTCTTCGGTGATTTCTCATCCGGCGGTTTTTCATCCGTGGGCTGTTTTGGAATCGAGGCAGTGTATGCACCTGGCGTCGGCAAGAGAGCCTGGGCTGGCTCTCTGATAGTCACACAGGCATTCAGCGCCAGCGCCAATACGAATGATGACAATATCCGATAAAGAATTCTCATGGATTCCATTCCAGAGGCCAGGGATCCGGATAGTCGTTGAGCATCGGACCCCAAAATTGGACGTTGGGCTGGTCATACAGGCTTTGCCACCGGCGGGGATCGCTGAGATCTCGGGCGAAGCTGTTGCTGAATGGACCTACAAGCGCCAGGTTGTCCCAATCTGCGTCGATCAGCAGCAGAGGATTGAAAGCCTGGTTGTAGCCGCCGGCATTCCGAATCTCGAGGTGGAGGTGCGGGCGTGAACTGCAAGTCTGGTCAGGATCCCCGACTTTGGCGACGACATCGCCAGCATTGACATACTCTCCAGGCTGCAGGTTCGGTTTCTCCAGCAGATGCCCGTAGAAGGAGGCGTAACCGTTGGGATGGTCGATCATCAGGTTGTGCGGCGCCGACCCATGTTCGAGGGCATCCACCTTCGTTACTACACCGTCTCCAATCGCCACCACCGGGTAACCGCATGGAGCGATAAAGTCGACCCCAAAATGCAGTCCCTGTCCGGCCTCATAGAAAATTCTGCGTTGGCGGTAGGCGCCGGTTGTATTCCCGTAAGCCTGTCCCATCATCCAGGTACCCGGTCCAGGCGGGTCGGCGAACGGCAGTCGAAACGGCTTATCGCCTTGCTGTGAAGCCAGAAGGGGTGGGGAGGCCTTGGCAGATCTGAGTCCAATTGTCTCAAACAACCCAAAGGCAATCAACCCGCCAAAAATCAGAAGGTGGAGGAATTTTAGCTTAATAATACTTTTCAGCCTTTCTTATTAACCTAAACCAGATCGAATATCTCTCAATCATATCACGGGAAAAATCCTGATGCTTAAGATCCAACGTGATAGAGATGAACAATCGCTTATAAGATTTTTCGGGAGGAAATCAATTCGGCCAGATTTATCACGGCAAACAGGAAGAATGTTGCCCCGTTCAGACAATCCTGCCTGGGCGGGTGCTCGCGAGGGGAATGGCTTTCGCCGGTAGATGGGATGAAAATCATCCCAGATGGACAAATTAGTCCTGGCGTTTGAATTGGGTCTGGTAAAGATTGGCGTAGACGCCTTGCATATCCAGCAGCTCTTTATGGCTGCCGCGCTCGACGATCCGCCCGCGATCCACGACCAGGATCAGATCTGCCGCCAGGATGGTGCTCAGGCGGTGGGCAATCACGATGCTTGTCCGTCCCACCATCACCAGCTTGAGCGCTTCCTGGATCAAGGATTCGGATTCGCTGTCCAGGTGGCTGGTAGCCTCATCCAGGACCAAGATCGAGGGGTTTTTTAGAATCACGCGCGCTAAGGCGAGGCGCTGTTTTTCGCCACCGCTCAGGCGATAACCTCTTTCTCCAACGACAGTGTCGTAACCATCCGGCAGCTCTGCGATGAAATTGTGGATGTTCGCGGTCCGACAGGCATCTTCCAGCTCGGATTGGGTTGCGTCCAATTTGGCATAGAGCAGGTTCGTACGCATGGTGTCGTGGAACAGGTGGGTCTCCTGGGTCACCATGCCGACACTCCGGCTGAGCGAATCGAGGGTCAGGTCGCGCAAGTCGTGCCCATCGATGAAGATAGCTCCGCTGGTTGGGTCATAAAGCCGGGGGATCAGATAGGTGAGGGTGGTTTTCCCTGCTCCGCTAGGACCGACCAGCGCGACCAGATTGCCTGGCTCGACTTTGAAGGAAATCCCATCGAGCGCGTCGAGGCGCGCCTGGGAACGCCCACCTGCTTCATCCGAAGAGGTCTCAGGCGGTTCGAGCTGGTTTGAGTCCGAGGAGGGAAGCTGCTTCTTTTGGGTCTTGCCGCCAGACTTGGCGCCGTTGTTTTTCGGTTCATCACCACCACCAGAAAGCACGGCAGTCACCTGGCTCATAGAGCCGTGACGCTCCACCTCACTGAGCAGCGCCAGGTTGGAGGGATCATAGCGGAAAGACACATCCCGAAATTCGAGCGAGCCATTAACATGGCTGAGCTCGAGCGCATCGTATTTTTCTTCAATTTCAAGCGGCAGGTCGATCACCTCAAAAACCCGCTCGAAGCTGACCACCGAAGTTGCAAATTCGACCGGGGCGTTCGCCAACCCTTGGAGCGAGCTGTAAAGACTGGTCAGGTAAGCCCCGAAGGCGACAATCGTCCCGACGGTGAATGCATTTTGGATCACCAGATACCCGCCGAAGCCGTATACCAGAGCGGTGCCGATTGCGCTCAATAATCCGATGATCACGAAAAACGAGGTCCCCAACACAGCGCGCTGGATGCCGATGTCCCGCACGCGTGCGGCTCTTCCCCGGAAGCGGTCCGATTCCAGCCCGGATCGCCCGAAGAGCTTGACAAGGAGCGCCCCGCCAATATTCAGCGTCTCGTTCATCATGGCGTTCATCTGGGCATTTGCATCCATCCCTTGCCGGGCAACATCACGCAGCCGGTCCCCCATCCTGCGCGCCACCAGGATAAAAAGGGGCAGAATCAAGACACTGATGATGGTGAGGCGCCACTCCAGGCCTAGCATCACAATCAGCACCGCTGCAGCCTGGATGATATTGGTGATGATGCCAACGATCACATTGCTGATCGCATTTTGGGCGCCGACGACATCGTTGTTCAATCGGCTCATCAGCTCGCCCACCCGAGTGTGGGTGAAAAAGCGCAGCGACATGCGCTGCAGCCGGCTGAAGAGAGCGGAGCGCAAGTCATAGATTACACCCTCGCCAACGACTGCGTTCAGGCGGCGCTGGACTACATTGATCAACCCACCCAGAGCAGGGATGAACAAGAGGCCGATGGAAAGCAGGACGAGCTGGCGCAGATCCCCCTGCGGGATGGTTGTGTCGATAAGCGTGCGCAGGATCAACGGTGTGAGCAGGGTAAGCCCGGTACCGAGCAAGATCGCCACGAGCATACCTACGATTTGCCAGAGGTATGGGCGCGAATAGGCCATCACGCGTTTTAACAGCGCCCAGGTCACTCGAGGTTTCTCCTCGGAAGCACTCAAATAACTCCACCATCCACCGTGAAAAGCCATAACTATATTCTCCTTGGACTGACTATGATACCCGGAATTATCCTTCTAAGGCAGGTCAAATCATGATAAATGGGCACAGCTCGCGAGCTTCATGCGAATGACTGCATGCAGGTACAAGCGCAGGCTATTCTCGAGAGAGTGAGTATAATTGGGTTCGATGACCAGGTGTTCTCGAATTTATCGGTGTATTTATATTCTGACTATGTTGGTGATCTGGATACCGCCTGGCTTGGGAAGCTGTCAGGTGGATCGCAATGCGACAGATTTGCATGCCTCACCAGAAGCAGCAGCTTCTCAGGAGATTATCCCCCCGACATCCTCTCACCCTTCTCAAAGCCAGGCAGCCGCAACAGCCAGCTCAACTCTCGTGCCTTCTGCCACCTTCGCTCCGACCGAGACCGTATTGCCGGAGCTCGGGATTGGCTGGATGGTTTATCCGACCGTTTCAACGGACGAACCACCTGTGCGCTCGTATACCTGTCCCTGGCTGAAGATGCCTGGTGATCTACCGCATTATACCTACGAGATCATCCATACCTATCCCCACGATCGGAGAGCATACACCCAGGGTTTGTTTTTCTGGAATGGAAATCTATATGAAAGTACCGGCAGGCACGGCGTCTCATCGCTGCGAAAAGTGGACTTATCGACGGGCGAGATATTGATGCAGGTGGACGTACCGGAGAGATATTTTGCCGAAGGAGCGGCGCCATTCGAAGACAAGATTTTTCAGCTGACCTGGAAAGAGCAGACCGGCTTTATTTATAATCCAGAAACATTTGAGCTGGTCGGAACCTTCCCCTACAAAACCCAGGGCTGGGGTCTCACTCAGGACGGGCAGAACCTGATCCGCAGCAGTGGATCGAATATCCTGGCTTTTATCGATCCGCTCACGCTGAAGACGGTTGAAGCTGTAGAAGTGCGCAATAGTGACCATGCAGTAAAAAACCTTAATGAACTGGAATATATTCGCGGTGAGGTCTGGGCAAATATCTACCTGACTTCTTGTGTTGCCCGCATAGACCCTTCAAGCGGCCGCGTCCTGGGGTGGATCGACCTGCACGGGCTGCTGAGCCCTGAAGAGGAGAAAACCGCTGAAGTGCCGAACGGGATCGCATTTGACGAACAGACCGGGCGGATCTTTGTGACCGGGAAGTACTGGCCAAAGCTGTTCGAAATTGAGGTGGTGCCATCAGCGTCGAATTGAGCGAGCACATCCAGGGCATCATAAACAGCCTGCCCAACAAATCCGGCTGCTATTTGATGAAGGACCAGGCGGGGAAAGTCATCTATGTAGGCAAGGCGATCAATCTGCGCAGCCGGGTGAGATCGTATTTTCATGCCAGCGCAAACCACGAGCGCCGGATCCTCAAGATGGTATCGAACATCCAGGATATCGAGTGGATTGTGGTCGGGTCGGAGTTAGAAGCCTTGATCCTGGAGATGAACCTGATCAAGAAGCACCGCCCGCATTACAACGTTCGTCTGAAAGACGATAAGCGCTACCCTTATATCAAAGTCCACTGGGCAAATCCATTCCCAACCGTTACAGTCACACGGCAGATGGTGCAGGACGGATCGCGTTATTTTGGGCCCTACACCAGCGTTTGGGCAGTGCACCAGACCCTTGATTTGCTGCGGCGGATCTTCCCGTTCCTGACTTGCGATCGAGAGATCACAGGGCAGGATGATCGCGCCTGCCTGTATTACGACATCAAGCTCTGCACTGCTCCCTGCATCGGAAAGATTTCGCAGGAGAGCTACCGCCATATGATCGCGGATCTATGCGAATTCCTGGAAGGGCGTACGGAAAAGATCGTGGCGCGTCTGAAGGATGAAATGGACAAAGCTGCAGAGGAGATGCGCTACGAGCAGGCTGCCGCGCTTCGCGATCAGGTGAGGGCGATCGAAACGGTAGTCGAGCATCAGAAAATCATCTCAAGCGAATATATCGACTCGGATGTGCTGGCGCTGGCGCGCTCCGATGGGGATGCCTGTGTGCAGGTCTTTTTCATCCGGGGCGGCAAACTGATAGGGAGAGATTATTTCTTGATGGAAGGCGCAACCGATATATCCGACCAGAACGTGATGGCCGAATTTATCAAACAGTTTTACAGCCAGGCCTCGATGGTGCCGCCTCAGGTGCTGCTGCCGCACGAAGTTGAAGAAGCGCAGATCATCCGGCAGTGGCTGGGGCAAAGGCGCGAGGATCAGAAAGTTGAGATCCTGGTGCCGCGCCAGGGAATACAGCAAGAGCTGATCCAGATGGCGGCGGAAAACGCGGCGGAGACTCTGCGCGCCCTGCAGGCACAGTGGGAGGCAGACCGCCACCGCCAGGAGCAGGCTTTGGCAGAACTTCAGACAGCCCTCAAGCTGGAGAATCCGCTGAACCGGATAGAATGCTACGATATTTCAAACATCCAGGGCACTGCTGCGGTGGGGAGCATGGTCGTCTTCGAACAAGGGATACCGAAGAAAAGCCTGTACCGCCGGTTCAACATCCAAAGCGTGAAGGGCCCGGACGATTTTGCCAGCATGGAGGAGGTGCTGACCAGGCGCTTCAACCGCTGGGCAGCGGCGCAGGAGCAAGCGAATGTGCCCGGTAAGAAACCTGATCCCGCGTTTTTGATCCTGCCGGATCTGTTGATAGTCGACGGTGGAAAAGGGCAGCTTGGCAGGGCGGCTGCAGTGCTCGAGAAATTTGAGCTGATGAATCGGTTCCCAGTGGCCGGGCTGGCGAAACAAAACGAGGAGCTGTTTTTCCCAGACCAGCCGCTGCCGCTGGTGCTGCCTCGCGCCTCGCAGGCGCTCTACTTGATCCAGCGAATCCGCGACGAAGCGCACCGTTTTGCGATCACTGCTCACCGCCACAAGCGGACAAAAGAGGGCCTTGCTTCACGCCTGGATGCCGTCCCGGGGATTGGACCAGCAAAACGGAAAGCCCTGCTGGGACGCTTTGGCTCGATCGAGGGAATCCTGGCGGCGACAGAGCTGGAGCTGACATCCGTCCCAGGTATCAACCCGGCATTAGCCCAAACCTTGAAAGAAAGCCTGGAATAACCGCCCCTGAAAGGTATAATCGTCGCTGGAATTATAGGAAGGAGAACGGACGATGGCTAAGAAGATAACCCGCTCGCGGAGCGAGCAACGCGCCCTGCGCACACAGCAAATCCTGTTCATGGCGCTCGGCTTGATCGTGATCTTGTCGATGGTGATCTCGCTGATTGCGAAATAACCTGAGGAATTGATGATCGTAAATTTTTACGCCACTTTGAGACAGGTTGTTGGGCAAAAATCGATTGATTTTCAGGTGGCTGAAGGGGACACAGTAAGAGACCTGCTGGCAGAAATGCTCAGGCGATACCCGGCCCTCCGCACTGAGCTGCTGGACCAGGATGGGAATATGTATGCCCATGTGCATATCTTTGTAAATGGGCGAGACGTTCCCTTCCTGGAACACAGCCTGGATACGGTAATCAATCCGACGGATATAATCGGGGTCTTTCCGGCTGTTGGCGGCGGCTGAATCCCGGCGCAGAGAATTATCCTAATTTCATCACAATTCGGGCGGGTTGGGGGAGATCGCCAGCATCCTGTTGATAAGGCATTAACCCCAAAGTGATGATTGCATCACCTTTCTTGAGTTTAAAACGCGAAAAACCAAGCTCTGCAGGGCTGGGGTGCGGCACAAATTCAACCACTGACCAGCCGTAATTTGGCGCCTCTCTCAAGTAGAAGGATTGCAAGGCTCCAATCCCACTGTTGCCTTCATAAGCTCGCCATAATGCCGGATTAGGGATATCGTCGATCACGTCCTGCGGGGCGACCGGCTCATAATCTGGTGGGATGGGCAGGCCTTCTGCACCGGTATGCACACCTGCAACTTCCGGTGGGAAGCGCAGGCTGGAGATGATCTGAGTTGCCTGCGTCTGGAAGAATTCGTATTCTTCCTTCAAATGGAGCACGATGAAATGGAGCACAGTCATATCGCGCTCGAGGATGCCTGTCCAAAGCCGGCGGTCATCTTTTTTGGGCAGGACAATCTCGGCTTCAACCCCAAGTGCGCCAGCCATGCTCCAGGGTGAGGAGCCGACCTGATGCGCCCCCAGCCAGCTTGCCAGCATCCCGATATGGCGGTTCCAGATAGGCTCAATCGGCTGACGGGCGCAGTTGAACTCCCCTCGCACCAGCACCTGTCCGGATTTTGGACCGCTGTAATCAGGGGTCAGCGCCTCGGGGATCGAGGCAAAACCATCCACCTCCCCCATTTTGCGGTGGATCCAATCATCCGAGTAGGTGAGTTCGAAGCCCCAAAGAACGTGTTGGAAGACACCCATAACCGGTCCTCTATCGTGAAATGAATCTAACAATCAATGGGGGCAGCATTTGGACTGCTGCCCCCAGGTTTTCAACTGTTAATGCACAGCTTGCATAACAGGAGAGGCTTCCTGCCAGCAAGTTTCAGTCGTCGCCGCCGTTGTGGACCCAGCTGTAGACTGAATTGAGCTGCTCGTCTGTGATTGTCCAGACCACGTTGTGAGGCGGGAGCTTCTCGTAGCGCATGAATTCTGGCGGGCGGTCGTCGGCAGAGGTAAAGCCGGCATGCTCGTTAAAGAGACGCTCAACCTTGAGAACTTCTTTGCCCATCGGAATTACGTCCCCATCAGTGATATTCAGGCCGGTGACGCCCGAAACAGTTTCTGCCATCCCACTCCAACCTTTTGCGATGTCCAGGATTGGGAATGCGATGAACAGGCAGTAGCCGCTGCTGTCGATGAATGCGGTTGCTGCCTGGAAAGTCAGCGACAATTCAGCTTTTCCTTCATCGGAGAGCGGATCGAGCTTGCCGCTGACGCCCGCAATCTCGGGGGCGATGGTATAGCCGGCGGTATGGTCGGCGCCCATCGGGGTCGTGGCGTAGGTCACGCCGATACCTTTGACGGCGCGCGGCTCGTAAGCAGGCATCGACTGTCCTTTACAGGTCGGAACGCGGTGGACACCGAAGGCTTTTGCGGTCGCTTCCACACCCTGCCCGATGATCCTGCCCATGGGAGTCCCCTTGGCAACCTCAGAAAGCAGGTCCATGGCAGCCGCGCCGTCGCCGAACTCGATGACACCAGCTTCCATGGCAATTGCGAGCGTATTTCCGGATTCGATCGTATCCAAACCGATGTCATTGCACTCACGGGTCATCTGGGCGATCCAGTCCAGACTGTCTACGCCGCAGTTTGCGCCCAAAGCCCAGGCGGTTTCGTACTCAAGACAGGAGACCAGATGCTCGCCGCTCTCGTCGGGGTAGATGTTTGAGCATTTGATGATGCAGCCGGGGTGGCAGCCGTGACCGGTTGTGCCTTCGCCCTTGCCGTCGGCGCAGCGCTCTTCAACCACTTCGGCGATGCGCTCGCCAGAGATTTTAGCCGCACCTTCGAACTGCCCGGCGCTGAAGTTGCGGGTGGGGAGACCGCCAGCCTCGTTCAGGATGTTGATCAGGATCGCAGTCCCGAAAGAATTTAGACCGCCGCCCTTCTTGGTCAGGGCGTGCTCCTGGATCGACTCGGTCAACTTCTTGCGGCCTTGTTTGAACAGATCCATGTTGACGATTTCAACGCCTGGTCCGCCGGTGTCATCGATTATCATCGCCTTAATGCCGCGTGCGCCCATCACTGCGCCGAGACCGCCGCGTCCGGCGTAGCGCCCAGGGCGATTTTCCATGTCATTGACAGAAATGCCCGCGTTCGAGAGCTTCATCTCGCCAGCCGGACCGATGCCGATTACTGCTGTCTTGGGGTATTTCTCCCACAGCACTTCGTCGACTTTGTACATCCCCATGCCGACCAAGGCTGAGGCATCTTCGAATTTTACGCCGTCTTTCGTCACGACGACGGTATACCATTTTCCATCGGCAGGCTGTCCTTCCACGATGATGGCGGCGAGACCTAATTTCGCAATCATCTGACCAGAAAGACCGCCGGCGTTGGATTCCTTTATTCCACCCGTAAGTGGGCTCTTGGCGCCAAATGAGGTCCGTCCGCTGCTCGGTGCAGCAGGTGTACCGGTGACCCATCCTGGAGCGATTACCAGTTTATTATTCGGACCCAGCGGATGGCAGGTGGGTTCGACCTCATCAAAAACAACCATCGATGTCAGGCCGCGTCCTGCCCAGCGTGTCCATTTTTGAGGGACTTCTTCGTACTTAGCTTTTAGTGACGTCATGTCAATTCTTAAGATTTTCTTGGCCATTTTTTTCTCCTTCGTTTGAGATGGGAATGGATAAAATTTCCAATTTTATGGTTTCAAATGGGTGTAAGTATGATGCATAGCGCCGTGCTTTCTCATCGCCTCGGTTAAATTCTGCTGACATACGGACTCCATCGCGATATTGATAAGGCCACATCCGATCCACCGAAAATACCCCGATATGGTCTCCGCTGTTCAGCACCTGACCGTCTCCAGTAGACAGTCCTGGGACATCACAGAGAACGGAATTTATGAACAGATAGCCTCTTTCATCTTCTGGAACTCCAAGCTGACGAAGCAGATCTCCTTTCGTAGCGCCTGCCGGTATTTCAACTTCTTTGGAAGCGACATGCTTGCCCCCGAGAAGTCTTGCGATTGTGCCATAGAGAGAGACGTGAACTTGGGTCGTTTTTGGATCAAGATTATTATCCATAGGCTGATGGAGTTGCTGTGTTTAGGGTTAAGAAGCTGCCTCCTTTATTCGGAGTATTTGGCGAAAAAATATGTAATTATTATTGACAATATTAGCTTTTGTGCATTAATATGATACACAAGCCAATGTTAGCATTGTTGTTTTGAGAAGGCAATTCTAAAATTTTTTTTAGAATTCCCCTATGCTGCATTCGACTGTATAATCGATCAAAATATAAACATTTGTTGGTGAATAATGGCTCTCGATCGTTACGGCAGAAAAATCCACTATTTACGAATAAGCATAACGGATCACTGCAATCTTCGCTGTCTTTACTGTATGCCAGATGAGGTCAGTTTTAAACCCAACGCTGAACTGATGCAAGATGATGAAATATTGCGTCTGGTGCGGCTCTTTGCCGGAATGGGATTTGATAAATTCCGGCTTACCGGCGGCGAGCCGACTATCCGAGCAGGGATTGTGGAGCTGGTCCGGGATATCGCGCGTATCTCTGGCGTCCGCTCGCTGTCAATGACCACCAACGGCGTCCTTTTTTCCCGTCTGGCGATGCCGCTCGCCCAGGCCGGATTGCAGAGGGTAAACTTCAGCCTGGATACGCTTGATCCTGCGAAATTCAAACAGCTCACCCGCTGGGGGGATCTGGAAGATGTTTGGTCGGGGATCCGGGCTGCCGAAGAAGCCGGTTTGACCCCGGTGAAGATCAACGCGGTTGTCGTACGCAACCACAACGAACAAGATGTCGTAAATCTTGCCAGCCTGACCCTTGACCACCCCTGGCAGGTGCGGTTTATCGAGATGATGCCCTTCGGCGGTCTGACCGAATTCCAGGTTTCGCAGGAAGTCAGGGCGGACGAGATGCAAGAGCGGATTGAGATGCAGCTTGGAACGCTTGAACCTGTCAACGGCGGTGATCTGGATGGAGAGGCGCGAATATATCGACTCCCAGGCGGGCGAGGGACGGTTGGATTTATTTCGACGGTCTCACAGCCTTTCTGTGCAAGCTGCACGCGGGCCAGGCTTACCGCTGACGGAGTATTGAGGCTCTGCTTGCTTCGTGAAAAAGAAATCGATCTGCTTTCCCCGCTGCGTGAAGGCGCCAGCGACGAAGCGCTGAGAAGTCTGATCCTTGGAGGAATCTGGGTCAAGCCCTGGGGGCATCTGCTGGCGGAAGAAGAAATCCCGCTCAACCGCACGATGAGTCAGATCGGCGGATAAGAGCGAGAGATGCGCTAAAGCGGCGGAAAGAATAGAAAAATGAAAACAAAGAGCCAGTGCTGATGCCGCTGGCTCTTTGTTTTCATTTTTGGAGCACATTAATCTTGCTGCAGGCTGCGGAGCTTCATGCTGATTTCGCGCCATTGGATCTTCGACACTCCCAATTTCTGACGGATCTTCTCACTTTCCATCCCTTCACGGATATCGATCAAAGCGCAAGTCCAGCGGCACATGTCAAATGAAAGGTGTTTGTCTAATCCGGCTTCTTCACTAAGGTCTTCGAGCAGGTATTCCAGGCGCCGCGGCGACCATGGGAAAAGCCGGTCTTTGATCTCATATTGTTGGACATATTCATGGAAGATTTCCACCCAGGAAGGCTGAACAGCGATTTTGCGTTCCTTGTAGCGGTTGCGCGGGCTGGGGTATCGAACGAAGAGCTGCGGTCCGCCTTCAGCGTCAAGCTCGATGTGATTTAAACTGAGGTTCAGGCATTCCCCTTTCTTTACCCCGGTCTGAAACAGCAGTGTCACTAAGGCCATTGGGCGTGTGTCCGGTTTGGGCTGGCGGCGGTGCTTCTCTGCGGCTTCCAGGATCCGTTCTGTCTCACTCTGGGTGAGAATCGTTGGGAGGGGGCTGATTACCGATTTCTGGGGGACTTTTTCAGCCGGATCGATCAAAATAGCGCCGTACTGGTGCAGCCATCGGAAGAATGCCTTCAAGGAGGTGATCCGTCGAGCCAGTGATTTTGGGCTGCAGGGCACACCGCGTCCCTTTTGCAGCCAATCTAAGAACTGGTTGAGCTCGTTCGTGGTGATATCTCCAACGCCGCGGTCTGGCGGAAGGTAAGCAGCGAGCAGATTAAGATCGGAAACGAAGGCTTTGACTGTGTGAGGGGACACACCCTGGTCTTCCAGATATATGCGCCAGATTTGGATGGTTGGCGCAGGCAGGCTGCTTGCGCTGATGTGGGCATTGGAAATTAGGTCAGATGATGCCGAAGCGGTTACTGAAGACATGGCGAAATCCCTCCGCGAAAATTCATTCGTATAGTCGTTTATAGAGTTTAGCCGAAAAATCCGCCTTTGTCAACATCGCAAAGGATAAAATTCTATCTGCAGATTGTTCGGGTATAATCATAGGGATTCCCTGACTTAGGGCGGAGCCTCGATAAAAGCAACTGGTTAGGGAATTGGATTAGGAAAAAAAGACGCGACCGGAGAGGTCATTGAAGGAGGCTTTATGAAATGGTTTCGATTGTTCGGAGTGATTAGCATATTCGCGGTTACGGCGATGGCATGCCAGATTTTCGGCAAGTCAGTACCAACTGCGGCTACCGAAGCGCCAGGGCCTGGCGGAGAGGAGTATCCAGTCGCTTATCCCGAGATTCCCTACCCCGATCCCACCGCACTCGCTGCACTCCAGTCACCACAGGAAGGAATTCCTTATCCTGATCTGAAAGATGGAGATACAATCGAATGGTATAGTACAACAGAGTTGATCCTCGGTGGATTGGTGACGAAAGTCGTGCAGTCGCATGATCTGACCGTTTATGTAACCCTCAAGGATGGACGCACATTCAAGACCTTCGAGCCGGCGATCGATGATGTTATCAAAGTCATTGAAGCTTGCGGCGATAAATGTAAAGACATCGAGGTCGCAACCGAATAGCTGCGAATAAAATCGTCTGGTTAATCCGTTCGGGGAGGATCTTCAAAATAACATTGAAGATCCTCCCCGGTTTCGTTCCTCAGCAACCGAGCTAATTATTTCAACCCTCTGGCTGGACCTGCCCTTCCAATCCTAATTCCGGAGCGATCGATCGCATCGCCAGGATCACATTGTCCACATGCTCCCAAAGAGGGATGCCAAAATCCGCGGTAGATTTCTCGATCTCCTCCCGATTGGCGCCGGCAGCAAAGGCGCGATCTTTCCATTTCTTCTTAACAGACGAAGCATTCAAGTCATATATGGAACGGGATGGCCGAACCAGTGCCACCGCTGTGATCAATCCAGTGATTTCGTCGCAGGCGGAAAGCGCCTTTTCCATCCGAGAAATCCTGGGCACCCCGGTATGGTCCGCATGGCTGAGAATTGCCTGGATGATCTCGTCCGATACCCCTCGCGCTTTCAAAATCGAGGCGCCTGCCTGGGGATGCTCTTCGAGGGTAGGATGGATCTCCCAATCGAAATCGTGGAGCAGACCGGTTTGACCCCAGGTTTCGACATCCTCACCGTACTTTGCCGCATAAAATCGCATCGCCGCTTCAACCGCGAGCATATGCCGGACCAGGTTCTCGTTCTTGATAAATTCTCTGACGATGGCGAGTGCTTCTGAGCGGGTCATTGAGCCTCCATAGGAAAGATAGGTTCTTTTTTTCCGAGAATTGGCTGCGGCCGGGATACATGCACCTCCCAGAGGGCGACCAGCGTCGCAGGAGTTCGCGCAGATTCCACCAGGTCAGCGATCGCCGGTTATACCTGCGCTGGTCTGCAGGCACGCCGTTGGCGTGGATACCGAGCTGGTTGCAAACATATAACGCGCGTGGCAGGTGGAAGCGCTGGGTCACCAGGATCGCTTCTTTGATGCCGAAAATGTCGCGTGCCCGGTAGCAAGTGTCGTAGGTCCTCCGACCGGCATAATCCATCACGATGGCTTCGTCTGGCACACCCAGCTCGAGTGCGTAGCTGCGCATCGCGCCCGGCTCATTGTAGGTCACATGACTGTTGTCCCCGCTCATTAAGATCTTTTCTACCTTGCCGGAAAAATACAAGTTTGCCGCAGTTGCCACCCGGTCGCGCGAACACCGGTGTGGGTCTTCCGTCCCACCATAATCCTGCCCCGAAGACAATCGCGGTCTTTTCACTCGGGACGGTGTCGACCGAGTATGTGCGACCGCTCCCGTATATGGCAGTGACAAGGCGAGGAACTATCATGGCAGAAAAAACAATCAGGACGATGATCGAAATAAGCCAGGTGATCATTCGCAGAATTCTCCTAAACATAGGCCGAATTTTACCATCGCTTTGGGTATCTCAAAGCTTTCCCCTTGTCTGGAACTCACTAGGCGATTAGAATCCTTCAACTTATGGATCCTGAGATCACTTATCAAAATACCCTGGAATATCTGTACAGCTTCGTCGATTACAGCCTCACGCATGATCTGCGCAACTTGCCGGATAAGTTCGATCTGGAGCGGATGCGGGCATTTATGGCGCAGCTAGGCCATCCCGAGAATTCGTATCCGGTCATTCATGTAGCTGGTACGAAGGGTAAAGGTTCGGTAAGCGCGCTGTGCGCCAGCGCCTTGCGGGCCGCGAGCTATAAGACCGGGTTGTACACATCGCCGCATCTTCAAGATTACGCTGAGCGAATCCAACTGGACGGTGAGCCGATCCCCCATTCGGATTTGGTTCGACTGGTTGATTTAATCCGCCCATTTCTGGATGGGGGCACGCAGCTCACGACCTTCGAGATTACCACAGCCCTTGGATTCCAATATTTTGCCTCGCAGAGAGCACAGGCGGTGGTGGTTGAAGTCGGCCTGGGAGGCCGCCTGGATGCCACCAACATCGTAACCCCGATTGTTTCCGTAATTACTTCGATCTCATACGATCATACCCAGGTGCTGGGTAATACCCTGACCGAGATTGCGACCGAAAAAGCTGGGATCATAAAGCCGGGTATACCGGTAGTCGTCGCGCCCCAACCTCAGGAAGCGCGCTTAACGATCCAGAAAATCGCTGCAGAGCGCGGTGCTCCTTTGATCCAGGTCGATACCGATTACGGGTTTTCTAGCACAGCAAAATCACTTGATGGGCAATCCCTGCAGGTCTGGTCGACATTGCCCGGGGAGGACCCTGGCTCGACCGAGTTATTCACTCCTCTGCTGGGAGACCATCAGATTGAAAATGCCGTTACGGCTTACGCCGCTCTCAGAATTGCGAGCCAAAGCGGATTAAAGATGAGCCGCGAGAAGATCCAAAACGGATTTGCTGCTGTTTCCTGGCCCGGCAGGTTTGAAATACTGCGGCACACGCCGCCGCTGGTGGTGGATGCTGCCCACAACCGTGATTTTGCCCGCCGCCTCGCCCAGACTCTGCAGGAATATTTTCCTGGCTGGCCTGTGGTTCTGGTCTACGGCGCTTCGGAAGACAAGGATATCCAGGGCATGCTCTCTGAGCTGATGGAAGGGGTGGATGAAGTGATTTTCACCCGTTCATACCACCCGCGTGCCATCGAGCCGGCTGCGCTGATCGAAATGGTCGCCTCTTACGGTAAGCCAGCCTGGGTGGTAAACGCTGTTGAGGATGCCCTCGAGGAAGCTTTGAAAATTGCAGAGGATCAAAAACTCATCCTGGTCACCGGAAGTATTTTTATCGCCGCGGGCGCACGGCATTCCTGGTACAATCGACCAGACCTAATGAATGATCCGGGTTAAAGATTTAACCCATAATGAAATGGATTGATCGAATAAACTGATGCGAGCGAATGATTGGTATACCCGTGAGGACGACGAAGAATTTGGCGAAGCGATGCACCGCCGGACGGAAGAGCTTTACAGCATTCCGGACACACCGCCCAATTTAAATGGACTGATCGAATGTCCGGTCCTGCCGCTGCATGACCTGGTCGTCTTCCCGCACATGGTCTCGCCGGTTTTTTTGTCTGAAGAAGATGCAATTTCGGCGGTTGAAGACGCCCAGGCAAGAGACCAGACTGTCATCGCGCTGACCCAGCGCGATCCAGAAATCGACAACCCCGAACCAAAAGACTTCTTGCCTGATCGGTGTGGAGATGGCTGTGGGGCGGCTGCTCAGCATGCCCGATAATTCCAACTCTGCACTGGTTCAAGGGCGGCGGCGGGTAGAGGTCATCGATTTTGTGCAGTTGCAGCCTTACATGATCGTGCGTGCCCGCCCGATCTATGAGAACTCAGAAGTGGACCGCCAGACTGACGCCACCATGCGGACAGCCCGCGAGATGTTTCATAAATGCGTCCAGCTTGACCGCAGCTTGCCAGAGGAAGCCTACCTATTTGCACTCAATATCGAGGATCCCGGTTGGCTGGCGGACATGATCGTTACTGCCGTTGCCCCCCCCATCCTGGTACGCCAGGACCTGCTGCTGGTGCTTGACCCAATCGAGCGGCTGCGGCAGGTGATCAACCTGTTGGCGAAGGAAGCAGACGTATTAGAGCTTGAGGATGAGATCCATTCCCGCGCCCAGAGTGAAGTCGACCGCACCCAGCGGGAATTTTACCTGCGCGAGCAGATGAAGGTGATCCAGACCGAGCTGGGAGAAGGCGATCCCTGGGTGCGGGAGATTTTTGAGCTTCAAACCCGGGTTGAAGTCTGCAAACCTGCCCGAAGAAGTTCAGGTTCGAGCGCTGAAAGAGGTGGAGCGGCTTGGACAGATGCCCCCGATGGCGCCAGAAGTGGGGATCATCCGGACATATATCGAATGGATCCTGGATTTGCCCTGGACGACCAGGACCGATGACAACCTGGACGTGCGCCATGCTGCCAGTGTATTGGAACACGACCATTACGGGCTGCCGCGAGCCAAAGAGCGAATCCTGGAATACATCGCTGTCCGTAATCTCAGACCCAAACGCGCTCCGCCAGCCGATCTTATGCTTCGTTGGTCCGCCTGGAACGGGTAAAACATCCTTGGGGCGGTCGATCTCCGAAGCGTTAGGCCGAAAATTCGTACGCCTTTCTCTCGGCGGGGTCCGTGACGAAGCGGAGATCCGCGGGCACCGGCGAACTTATATTGGCGCCCTGCCTGGTCGAATCCTGCAGACGATGCGGAGGGCGGGCACGATCAATCCGCTCTTCATGCTGGACGAGATAGACAAACTCGGACAGGATTTCCGAGGCGATCCTTCTTCTGCCCTGCTTGAAGTCCTCGATCCGGAACAAAATTTCGCGTTTTCAGACCACTATCTCGAGCTGGCATACGACCTTTCTCAGGTGATGTTTATCACCACCGCCAATACTACCGGCACAATCCCAGCTGCGCTGATGGACCGCATGGAGCTGATCGAATTCCCCGGCTATATCGAAGAGGAAAAGCTGCACATCGCCCGCCAGTTTCTAATCCCACGCCAGCTTGAGGAAAATGGGCTTCAAGAAGCCGAGGAATTCAATTCAGATGAGATTGTTGAGAAACCGTCGCCGATTGAGCTGCATTTTACAGACTCTGCCCTGGAGCGGGTCATCCGTGAATACACGTACGAAGCCGGTGTGCGCAATCTCGAACGCGAGATCGGGAAGGTGTGCCGCAAGGTAGCGCGCTTGAAGGCGGAAGGTAAGCGCTCTCCTTCCAATATTGGGGTGAATTCGGTCGAGCGCTTTCTAGGCCCTCCCCAGTTTTTCAACCTGGAAGCCGAACGCCAGAATGAGGTCGGAGTGGCGACGGCAGTTGCCTGGACGGAGAATGGCGGCGAGATCATGCCGGTGGAAGTCCTCCTGATGGAAGGCAAAGGGAATTTGCAGATCACCGGACAGATCGGCAATGTGATGCAGGAATTTGCCCAGGCTGCATTGTCCTACATGAAATCACGCGCCCCAATGTTGGGGATCGAGAATGAGTTCTTCGAACAGGTGGATATTCATATCCACATCCCAGAAGGAGCAATCCCCAAAGATGGTCCAAGCGCTGGGATCACGATCTGCACAGCTTTGATTTCGGCATTCACCGGCCGCGAGGTGAAACGCGATGTCGGGATGACTGGCGAGATCACGCTGCGGGGACGGGTGCTTCCGGTAGGTGGCTTGCGCGAAAAAGTGCTTGCCGCCCACCGCGCCGGAATCCGGACGGTGATCATGCCGCGCAAAAACCTGAAGGACCTGGTGGACGTCCCCCGGCGGGCACGCAATGAGTTGAATATCGTTCCGATCGATCACATGGATGAGGTCCTGGCAGTCGCCCTGGTTGAAGCCAAGCCCAAACCGGCTCGCCCGAGGGCGTAATAAAAGAACCCAGGCGAAGACCGGAGACCAGCCGACAGCAGGCAAGCCGGCGGGGAGCCAACCGCCAGCCGAAAAATCCTCCACGGTTCCTGCCGCCGCGACTTGAGCTTGATAGGCGCAATCCATTCTCAGCTTCGCAAGCGAGTCCACAATCCAATGCCGTACTTCTCAAACGAAAGCCAGCCAGGTATTTAAGTTGGGGATTTTCGAATCGCTTTCGACGGGTTGCTATGGATTATTGATCAGCTTGTTGATGCAGTTTCCCTGGCTCTCGATATCCTGAGCAGACGACCGCCAGTTGAATTTCTCCCCCACACCACCATATTCCAACGCCAGCATCCAGGGTGCAGAAATCGTTCCATCTTTAATGCGCGCCAGAACCCATTCCAGGGCGCGCCAATCCCCATCCAATGCGGGAAGGTGATCCAGCAGCAGCTCCCCGAACGTCTGCACACCAGTGAAATGCAGCTCTCGGACTCGTTCTACCGGCAAGCTCAACATATAGAGGCGCTCATCGACGCCGAGGTAATGAGCACTGATCCGGGCATGAGGGATGTCCAGCAAGAAACCGCAGCCAGTCTCCTCCACCAATCCACGAATTAAGCTCGGATCGACCCAGGCGCGCAGCACATTTCCATTCGGTCGAAAAGGGACATTCTCAAGGATCAACCGCTCGGCTGGAACGACCTGCAGGGCCAAGATGATATCCGAGCGAATGCGCTCATACACAGCCCGGCGAAGCTGGGAATTGGTTGAGTTGAGGGAATTTTCCGGGAAATCGCCGCGCTTGCAGCCCAGGTGAAGGTTCACGTACGGGGTTCCGGTTTGATCAGCAATTTCCAAAGCTCGCTTCATCTTTTTCTCGCTGAGCCTGGCTCTTCCGGCGTCCAGCCCAAAATGGACTGCGACAGGCAGCCGCTGCTGGGCTTCCAGGATCAAATCCGGCCAATCTGGCAGTTTGAAGCGATCGAGCTTAAGCCGCCCAGCGCATGCCAGCACCCCTGCTTGAGTGGAATAATTGATCGCGAACTCCATGAATTATTCCTGGCAAGCTTTCTGCTGATGCTGCTCGAAGGTTTCCGAGAATTCGTGAAAACCGGAGCCGTCGCAAGAGGAGCGGAAGTAATAATAAGGGGTCTGAGCGGGATAGGCAACCGCAAGTAAAGCGCTTAATCCTGGGTTGGAGATTGGTCCAGGTGGTAATCCGATATTTTGATAGGTGTTAAACGGCGAGCTGACCTCAAGGTCTTTGAGGCTGAGTGGATTTTTCCACCAGTTTTTGGTCTCCCGATCATACCCAAGGGCATATTGGATTGTGGGATCTGTATCGAGTTTCATTCCGGCATTCAAGCGGTTGAAGAAAACCGAAGCGATCATCGGCATTTCTTCTTCACGCACCGCTTCGCGCTGGACGATCGATGCAAGCGTCACCGCTTGATACAAACTAAGTCCCTGGTTTTGGTAATTTTCTCGCATTTCGTGGTCGATTTTGAGACTGAAATTCTGCAAGATTGCATCCAGCATCGATTTCAGGGCTGATTTTCCTGGAGAATCGGTAGGAGTTCAGGGAAGAGGAACCCTTCCAGCGATCTTCCTGGAGGAATTTCTGCCATAACTGCCGCAGAGGATTTCGGCTGGCGCACCGCATCCAGGAAAACCTGAGGTGAGAATTCCAGCCCGGAGGTTGGCAGGCTATCGGCAATTTCCTCCAATCTCCAGCCAGCGAGAATCCGAAAAGCCACTTCGCTCGGGGTGGCGTCTTGCAGCGCCCAGGCGATCTCGATTGCCGGTTTTCTCGGATCGACCTGATATTCGCCGGATTGCAGGCTTGTGTCCAACCCAGCATATACCAGGAAATCTCGCAGAGCCCGTCCGCTGCGGACCAGCAAATCCGATTCCAGCCGGCTTGCTACTGAAAGCGCCGATTCGCCCGGCTTTATCACAAACAACGCTGGGGCGCCTTCGGGTTGGGCAGGATCACGCAGGGCATCTTTTTGGAGGAGCAGCCGCGCCGAAAGCATCATTTTATTTCCCGCAGTAAGCTCGGAAGAAGCCGCGCCAAAAAAGCGCTCAGCTTCTCGCGGGATTTCAATGATTATCCAGGCGAGCAGTCCTACGATGAAACACCCTGTCAACAGGGTCAGGATAGATAGCGTGCGGAAGGTGTTGTTTTGGGTCATATGCGAAGGACTGAAGAAAAGGAAGAAGATTCCAGGAGCAGTCGTATCTTACTCAATCCCTTCATTTTCATCCAGATAAGTCTGCAGAATGACGGTTGCGGCCAGGTCATCCATATGGCCGCCGCGTTTCCGCCGCGAGGCGCCCATGGCAATCCGAGCTGAGCGCGCTGCCTGGGTGCTGCCCGATTCATCCCAAAGCACGATCGGTAGGTCGGTCTGCTGGCGTACAGCCTGTGCCAGACGGGATGAGCGCCTGCTTTGAAGTGTGGGATGATTTTCTTCATCCAACTGCTGACCGAGGACGATTAAACCGACCTGGTGCTCAGCAGCCAGGGAGGCGATTAGCGCCGCATCCAGCGACCTGGATTGATGGTGGATCACGGTGAGCGGGTTGGCGATTGTGCCGGTGGGGTCGCTGATTGCGATCCCGATGCGCTTCTCGCCGGGGTCGACAGCCATCACCCTCATAAAGGCGGCGCATCCTTGACGGAAGATTTGTCCTGGCTTTGGAAGAATATCTCGATTCGGAATGGCAGCACAGGAAGCCGCGGCCACCATTCAGGTTGAAGCTGGATGGCAGGAGCGCCGTCGAGCGGGAGAGCTGACTTGAGCTGGCTGGCAGCCTGCTCGGGATCAAGTCCGAGCGCGAGGCGGATGGCGTCTGGCTCGCTGACCTGCGCCTGCACTCGCCGGGTCGCATGCAGTTTCCAGACGATTGATCCATCCTTATCCACCGTTGGCAGGTCCAAGGTTTCCACCTGAAGGCTGTCGTTGATTGGCCGGTAGCCGGAGGGCAGGTTCGCGTCAAAGACGGCCGCCGCCATCGCATTTTGCTCGGCTTCACGCACCACTCGCCCTTGCATCTGCAGCCGCCAGAGCAAGGTGAGCTGGTCTGACGGATACCCTGTCTCGGGTTGGAATTCCTCTTTAATGATTTTGACCTGCTTCAGGCTGGACGGGATTAACAAGTCACCAGCGGAGAGCTGGCGTTCGATTTCTTCTACAGCGCTTTTTTCCAGCGCTGCTTTTAGACGCTCCCTTAAATTTTGGCGGTCTTGCAGGCTGGGAGCAGGCTCTTCCCGATTGGCGCCTCCGCGGATTGGCTCGGGATTTGCTACGCTGAGCTGGGTTCCCAACAATCCCTCAATGGCTGCAAGCTGACCGGATTCGAGGTTTCCCGCTTCGCCAGGGGTCAAACAGCGGATCTGTACTTCGGATGTTGAGCCAGGTCCAGCCGGGACGACCAATTCTTGAATGGTGGCATAGAGAAGCGCTCCCTCTCCGGCTGGGTTGGACGGTTGTGCCGAGCGGTACTTTCACATCTTGATCGGTAAGGTTGGTGAACTCGGCTGCCCCTTCCGCCGGTCGATCTGGCAGTTGAACCACGCCGGTTGTGGGGATGGAATCGCGCCCTTCGACCTCCACCTGGATAAGCTCTGAGCGAACCGCACCGGTCAAGTCCGTCGCCTGGATCTCAGAGCTGGTGTGAGCATCCATGAGCACGTCCTGCACCATCGTGCGTGGGGTCAGGGTGATCCGAGCGGTAGGCGCGAGTGTGGCAGCAATCGCCAGCAGTGCAAGCACCCCGGCAGCAAATACCGCCAGCCGAGCTGCGGGGTGTAAGGTTTTTCCGCTCCGCTGCGGACGGGTTAGGAGCAATTTATCGACATCATTCCCAGTGTTCTGACGCAGGAGAGAATAATCAAGCGCAATAGGTTTTCTGAA
This sequence comes from uncultured Chloroflexia bacterium, assembly GCA_963827155.1. Classification (GTDB taxonomy): domain Bacteria; phylum Chloroflexota; class Anaerolineae; order Anaerolineales; family UBA4823; genus UTCFX2. The sequence goes on from CAWGZV010000001.1 coordinate 409,143, forward strand.
GCGGTGTGGAACTCGCCAATGAACCTGGCTCTGGGCTTTGCGCAGAGAGGTAAATACCGGGATGCCCAATCTCGGCGCCTGGTAGCGGACCTCAGGATCTTTACTGACCAGCGCAATCTGGGTGCCCAACTCCTGGCTGGCACGCTGGAGCAGGACAAGGTCAAGCTTTCGGTTGAGCTGGGCGCCATCCTCCGGCCAGACGATCAGGATGCGGCTGTTCTTCGCCCATCCCATTTTGTCTTTAACCGAGACAATATCATCGTGTGGCTCGAGCTTCAGGATGAAAGTCTTCATGGATTATCGCTGAACCATTTGTGGAAGTAGAGCTGGCATGACTTTGAAAGGAAGCCGTGGCGCTGGATCATCCTCTGGGTGGTGACATTTCGCCCTTGTGTGGCAACCCAGATATCTGCAACCCCATGCTGCACGTACCAATCCAATCCGCTGCGAAACAATTCCTGCCCAATCCCGGACCGACGAGCAGATTGATTGACACCGGTGAGCTCATAAACTCCCTGGTTCTTTTCCCAGTCCACCAGCCCGGTGATGTACCCCAAAATCTCGCCATCTTTCTCGGCAACCAGTCTTAAGTCTGCTCCCCCATTTACACTGTTCTTCACCCAAATGGCGTAATAATCCGCCCATTTCCCTTCTTTGAAATGGCGGTCGAAATAGAATCGGGAATCGACGTAGCTCAATCTGGCGATCGCTTGGAGCGCGGGGATATCTCGAGCCGTGGCTTCTCGAATCTCGACTTGCTCGGTCGCTCTGGGGCGGGTTTCCGGATCCCAATCTTTCAGTGATCGCTCCAATGTATAGCGGATTTCGACCAGATGGAAGTGATTTGCCTCTGCCAGCCAGACGGTCTGCGGATCATCGGAATCAGCCAGGAAATAAAGGCAGTCGATTTGCTCACGGCGGCACCAATCGAGCGCGGTACGCAGGCTGGCTTCCTGCAGCCGGGAAGCGTTCAGCCTAGCGATCCTGCTGCCGAAGAAATTCGTATCCCATTCCAAAAACTGGCAAATCTCGTCCATTATTTGCCGTGCACTGTATCTTCTCGAATGATATAGGTGGGGCGCTCCATGATCCGAAAATGCATCCGTGCCAGGTATTCGCCGATGATCCCCAGGGCGAAAAGCTGGACGCCCGAGAAAATGGCAATGATCGATGCCAGGAAGGGGAAACCGGGCACGCTGCCGCCTTCGACGATAAAGCGCCCGATCACATAAAATAAGATCAACACCCCGAAAATGGCAAAGCCAAATCCCATAAGACTTGCAAGCTGGAGGGGCAGCACGGTGAAGCCGGTGAGCATGTTGATCGCGTGGAGGATTAACTTTCCAAAGGTGTAGTTTGAGACCCCGCTGTGGCGCGGTTGATGTTCGGTGGGTACGGAGGCGAAGCGGGTTGTGCCCCATGCAAGCAGGACATCCAGGACTACGTATGGGCTTTGGTAGTGCTCGAAAGCACTGCGAACTTGCGTGCGTACGGCTCGAAATGCACTGACCTTTCGAGCGTTTTCCACCCCCATCGTCCCCTGGAGTGCGAGGCGGGTGAAATAGGATGCGAAATTTCGCCAGAGCCCGTGCTGCTGCCTCACCGGGGAGCCGTAGACCACATCCTGACCCTGCTCGATTTTCTCCAGTAAGAGCGGGATTTCTTCGGGAGGGTGCTGAAGATCATCATCCATGGTCACGGTGATGGAGTAGCGCGCCGAACGCAGCCCGCAGAGCAAGGCGTTGTGCTGCCCGTAGTTGCGCATGAAGAGAATGCCGCGCACCCAGGGATGGGTTTGCGACAGGCGCAGGATCTCCTCCCAGCTGTTGTCCCGGCTGCCGTCGTTCACAAGCACCGCTTCGAAAGGTTTTGAGGTTTGTGCAAGCACGGGCTCGAGGCGGGCAATCAGATCGGCGAGGATCGCAGCGCTGTTGTAGACTGGGATTACGACCGAGAGGCCGTCTGGGAAAGTATATTCATCCATAGATCAAGGGAATTGACAGCTCAGGACTTCCTGGATTTGTTTAACGCCTCGGTTTTTGCGGCGCTGTCTGGGATCTCTGCCGCGCAAGCTCTGCCAGGCGTCGCAGAGCGGATATTGGGTTTTGTCCCAAATCTGGTAGGCGCTCATTGATAGCTCTACAGCTTTAGCCCACTTACCAACATGGGCATAGCCCATCACAAAGGGGATCAGCTCAGAGACATTTTTATCGGTGAAATGCTTGTTGATCTTCAAAGCTTTATCTGCCATCTCTTCCACGCCTTGCCAATCACCTGCTTGAGCAAAGAGCTCGGCCTTCTCAAAATAATAACACCAGTTGGGCGCCGGTTCGGGTCCAAAAATTTCTGTCGGGAATTTTGCTGGCTCAACCGGGTTGCTCTGGATCAGCTCGGGTCGGGAGAGGGAGGTGGCTTCACGAATGTAGAGCGGTTTGACCGGTAAGAAGCGGTCCAGCTCTGGATCCATCACCTTCAGGCAGCGAGGAGGGTCGTAGAACAGGACGATCGCTTTTGAGGTGCTCCCCTTAAAACCTGAAGCCCGGTAAGGCATTTGGATCGCTTCCCCCGGTTTGATTTCCTTTAAATCGATCCCCAGGCGAGCTTCAATATCATAAAGCAGGTATGGCATTTCGCTCGTGAGCGATTTTGGAGAGTAGATCCAGTTTAGCGGCGCTGAGAGCGAGTTATCGCTGAAATATGTAAACGGAATCTCTGAGGTCATTAAGAGTGTACCGGGCTCAATCCCCGGGGCGCGCCAGGTGAGCTGCCAGAAAAAATTCTTCTGTGAGAGCCATTCCTGCCGGTAGTAGAGCCTGTGCTGGAACTGGATCCCGGTGGAGAGGGCGACCAGGATTGCCACAGTCCCGGCGGTGATCCATGCCCGGCGGTCTGCAAGCCCGATCAGCCCGGCGACCAGCAGAGAGGTGCCAAGCATCGTGATCAGGGTGAAGCGGTCGAAAGGAAAGAGCAGCTCAAAATGCAGGTCGGTGATCCAGATTGTCCATCCCGAGACCAGGAATGTGAGAACGCCTAAGGAGATTGCCTGCATTGACCAGCTCAGACGCGGCTGAATGTTGGCAGCCGGCGGCTGGCGTTTGATCAGCAGCAGGTAAACCAGGGTGATGAACAAGCTCGCGGCTACTGCGCCGATCAGCAAAGTAATCACATTCGGGTCGAATTCTTTCAGATAACCAGGATCAAGGTCATGGAACCAGGCCAGGATATTGACCTCCCAAAAATCCTGGAAGATTGTCCGCGTCAAACGGAAAATAGTGGCAAACGGGGCTTTGAGCAGGTCGCCGAAGAGCAAAATCTGGGCGCGCGGGCTGGTATTGAAGAACGCCCGCCAGATTAAGAAGGGGATCAAGAGAGCCAGGTATGGAGCCCAGCGCAGCATGGTATAACGGATTTTTTGACGCAGCGGGAGGCTGTAATCATCGATCGTCAGCCAAATAAAAAAGGGACGGAGCAGCTCGAGCCCCAGAAAATACTCGGTGATCAACATGCTGATTGCCGAGCAGGCGACCGAAAGAGCCATCAGCGGCCAAAACCAGCGGTGTAAGCGCTGCGCCCAAATCATTGTCCCGAGTGAAAGGACAAATAAGAAGAATACCAGATAGGCGTTGCTGTATGTCACGGCGATGTACTGCTGGCTGAAACCAGGGTAGACTGCAAATAGAGCGGCCGCCCAGAAAACTTCGCGTGGCCGGTCAGGCCACAAACCGCGCAGCGTCCACCACCAGGCCAAGCTGGTGAGCCAGCGGGTGAAGATGCTGAAATACTGCCAGGCCTGGGTGGATTCACCCATGAGCGGAGTGGTCAGCTTGAAGATCCAGGCGAGCAGCGGGCGATCGCTCGAGAAGCCTTGCTGAAAACCTTCCGGTCCCAAAAAATGGTAAAACCAGACGGAGGGCCAATCATCCCAATAGAAACCGAGCCGATAGATCATCGGCAGGTAGGCAAGCGCGCACAGCGCCAGCAGAGCGAGCGAGGCGGTCCAAGGGCCAAATCTGAGCGAGCGCAGGCGGTTGATCATGGATCAGGGAGGGGTGCACTCGAATTTGGAATTGATCTCGTCAAAAACCTGGTCAAACACAGGGTCACCCTTGATCTGCTTGCTGAGGTAGAACCAGGTATCGCACATGTAGTAGTGCATTTTTTTCGAAAGTTTGCCAGCCTGGAGGGAGATCTCGCGAGCTTTATCGTATTTTCCGGCGCGGGCATAAGCATAAACGAACGGGATCAATTCAGGGGCGTTATCCGAGGTCAGCTCCGGTTTAATTTTCAGCGCCTGGTCTGCAATCTCCGCAGCTTTTTCCCACTGTCCGCGCTGCACTGCCAGGTCTACCTTTTCAAAATAATAGCACCAGGTGTGCTTTAGTTCCGGTCCCAGGAAGGGCGGCAGCTCGGCGGTTCCCAGATCTTCCCCCGCAATCAGGCTTTGATTTGAAAGCGGCAGCGCCAGGACCACATAACCGGGCTTGTTGGGATAATGGCGGTCGGTGTAAAGGTCCAAGATTTTCAAGCAGCGCGGTGGGTCATAGTTGAATACCACCGACTGCGAGGTAGTGCCCTTAAATTTTGTAGCCCTATAGGTTTCTTCGATAACCGTACCAGGATCCAGGCTGGGGAGCTGATTTCCCAGGCGGGCGTTGATGTCAGACATTAATAAAGGCATCTCACGCGTTTTCAGATCTGGGGCATAGATCCAATTGATCGGTGCAGATAGGGAGTTATCGGTGGATGAATAAAACGGCAAATTGCTGGTCAGCAAGAGAGTGCCAGGTTTGAGAGCCGGGACACGCCAGGCAAGCTGCCAGAAGAAATTACGCTGGTCGATCCATTCCTGGCGGAAAAGCAGGGCGTTATGGAACTGGCTGCCGGCTGCCACGCCGCCAAGCACCGCAATGAGCAGAATTTTTGGCAGGTGCGGGCGGATAAGCAGGTCGATCAGCCCGACCAGCGCCAGACAGGCGCCGATCATCATAGGTTGAGTGAGCCGATTCCAGGGGACGGCAAGGTCGATGCGTAGATCGGTCACCCAAACCGGCCAGCCTCCGATAAACAGCGCGTAAAGGCCTACCAGCATGGCGGTTAACCCCCAGGCGTTTCGCCAGCCGCCGGGCTCGCGGCTCGATTTTGTCCACACAAGCAGCATCAGGATCGCACCAAGCACCGTGACGCTCAAAACCACCCCAATATAAACGGTCAGCACACTGGTCTTGATCCCGCTGAAATTCAGAAAGCCAAAGGTCTTAAGCCAGGCAGTCACTCCGGTCTCATAAATATCGATCAAGATTTTTCGGGCCAATTCGCTCAAGGCAGATGGGTTTGCCGCAAGATTCTTGAAGACGGTAACTTCGCCGCGCGGGGTGAAATGGCTCATCCGCCAGACCAGAAAGCCCAGGTTAGCCGCAAGATATGGGATCCAGCGTTTGATCGTCTCGACCAGCCGTCTGCTGAAACGAGGGTAAAATTCCGCCAGCAGCAGCCAGAGGATCACCGGACGAAGCAGCTCAAGCCCGAAGTAATATTCCAGGGCAAACATGCACAGTACGCCGATCAGGAGCGAAATCATGGTGTAGAGCAGGTAGCGCTTCGGGCTGCGAATCGAGTAGACCATCATCGTCAGAGAGACGAAAAAGAAGCCCATGATCAGCATCTGATGGCCCTGTGTAATGGCGATATACTGCTGAGACAGCCCCGGGTAAACGATAAAAAGGATCAGCACACCCAGAACCTGGAGCCGGCTCTTCGGCCAGATCGAAAGCAGCAGCCAGCCCAGTGCGAGGGCAGTGATCCAACGACAGGCGATTGCAAAGACCTGCCAGGCGAACAGCGATTCGCCGAGCAGAGATGTGGTCAGAACAAAAAGCCAGCCTTGAACAGGCCGGTCTGCGGCGAAAGCCTGAGGGAAAACTGTTGGTCCAAAATAATGAAGGAACCAGAGTGAAGGCCAGTCATCCCAATATACTCCCATTGTGGAGATCAGCACTCCGTATGTAATCCCAGCGAGGAGCAGCAGCCCGGCCGCGATCGCCCACGGGCTTCGAAGTAATTCTTTCAGTTTACTCATGATCCAGCTTCCTGACAATTCAATGTTTGGATAATATCAAGGTAGGTAGCTTTATTCTCAAATTCCATGGATTGACTGGTTTCAATCCCTTTCCAAAGTGAGCAAAGCGGAGCGCGCATATTCTCCCAGACCCGATGCGCTTCGATTGATAAGCTTGCGGCAGCCTTAATCTCTCCAGTACGCAAAGCCGCTTCGATGAACGGCATCACTTCAAAAACGTTCTTCCGAGTGAACTTCTTCTCCAGAATACCAGCCTGGCGACCTAACGCCACGACCCGATCCCACTCGCCCGTTTGGCGTGCAAGCTCGGCTTTCTGGAAATAATAACACCAATCTGGGGCGGGTTCCGGCAGGAAGATAGGCAGCGGCGGCACAGCTGCCGGCTTATGATCTGCTTCGATCAGGCTGAGATCTGAAAAGGGGGAGATTTCCTTGAAATAGCGCGGCTTGTCCGGCAGAAAGCGGTCGATTTGCGGATCGATGATTTTTAGACACGCCTCTGGAGGACGGTAGAATCCCAGGATCGAGCGGGCGATCGTGCCGTGGAAGGGCGTTATCCGCAGATCCTCGTCGATCCTGGTTGTCGCCTGGAGGTCGGGGAGATCTCTGCTCAACCTGCCTTCAGCGTTATACATCAGATAAGGCATTTCCCCGCCTTCGTAATCGGGTGCGTAGGTCCAGTTTAGCGGCGCGGTCAGAGAGTTATCCCAGTCATATTCGAATGGCATCTCGGAAGTCAGCAGGATCGTCCCGGGCAGGATTCCCGGGGCGCGCCAGGTGAGCTGCCAGAAGAAATCTCGCTGCATCAGCCAGTCGAGGCGGTAGCTCAGGGCATTTTGGAAGTGGAAACCGGCTGCAAGACCAGCCAGCAAAGCAACGAGAACCAGATTTTGATAAGGAACAAATTGGATCAGCTCGATCAAACCAACCAGCAGCAAGGCGGCTCCGACCATCATCGGCAGGGTGAAGCGGTCCCATGGAAAGTCCAGGCTGATATGCAGGTTTGTCGGCCAGATCGGGATCCCGCCTGCCAGCAGGGCAATCAAGCCTAGCCCGATCGCCGCCAACGCCCAGCGCCTGTCCGGAGAAGCTCCGCCCACGCGATTTACTGATCGGCGGGCGAGGAATAAGATCAGGGCGCTGAACCCAGCTGCACCCACCAGGACCAGCAGATACATCCGGATGATTGCCGGGGGGGTGTTGGATAACCAGCCAACCTTGAACACCTGCCCCCAGGCTAGCACGGTGGAGGTATAAAGGTCCCGCAGGATGGTGATGATTCTTTCCGCAAGCGTCCCGAAGGGGTCTGTCTGGAGCTCGGCAAACAGTGTGATCTCGGCCCGCGGAGTTGGATGGCTGATGCGCCACACCAGAAATGACAGGTCGATGATCGCGAACAGCGCCCAATACCGGAGCGTTTCGATCAATCGCTGGCTCTTCCGCGGGCGAAATGCGTGTATCTGCCCGGTCAGGATCCAGATCCAGAAGGGGCGCAGCGCTTCGAGCCCGAAAAAATGCTCGGCAGTGAAGACCGAATATGCTGCGCAGAGCAGCGAGAGCGGGTACAGCACCCAAAACCAGCGCTTGATTCGCAGCGACCAGATCATCAATCCCCAGGAAGCGAGATAGATCGCCAGCACGATAAAGGCGTTGCTGTACGTGACTGCGATAAAGCCTTGCTGAAAGCCCGGATAAAGCATAAAAAAGATGGCGATCGCAGCTGTCTGCAGGCGTTTGCGCGGAAAGAGCCCATTCAGCGCCCACCAAAGCGCCAGCCCGCAGATCCAGCGTGCCAGGATTGCAAAGAGTTGCCAGCCCAGGGGGACTCGCCGATCAGCGGTGTGGTGAGCTGATATACCCAGGCGAGCAGCGGGCGGTCGCCGGAGAAGGCTTTTTGAAATCCTTCTGGACCCATGAAATGCAGTGTCCAGATGATTGTCCAATCATCCCAAAAAAAACCCAGCCGGTTGACGAGGGCGCCAAAGCTGACCGCGGCGACGACCAGCAACCCAAGCGGGATCAATATTCGGTGTGAGACCGCGCGATGAGCCATCCGGGAGAGTTTCCAGCTAGAGGAGGCGAGATTATTGGCGACCCGAAAGCCTCTTCTCGACCCAATCTTGAACCTGCGAAAGGGCCTCGTCGAGCTTTTCGGGGAATTTTCCGCCCGCCTGAGCCAGGGTCGGGCGTCCGCCGCCGCCGCCGCCCAGGAATCCTCCGACAAATTTGACCAGCTCCACTGCACTCACGCCGCTTAGTGCCAGGTCTTCGGTGACCGCCGCAACTACTACGGGTCGGCCTTCAGCCCCCACCGAGCCCAGCACCGCAATCCCCGAGCCGAAGCGCTGCCGGAATTGGTCTGCCAGGAATTTTAAGGTTTCCACATCCGCATCTTTAACGATTACCGCCAGGACTGGAAGCTGATTTACGAAGGTGGTCTGATCCAATTGGCTCTGGAAAGCGATCGCGGCCTGGTCCCGGCGAAAACCGCTTAATTCCTTTCGCAGTGCATCGATCTCGTCAAGGATCTGGCGGGTGCGGGCAGGCACCTCCTCCGGTCCGGCATCCAGCAGCGCTGAGGCGGTTTTTATGGTCTTGAAGCGCTCCTGGATAAGCTGGTATGCGCTTCGCCCGGTCACAGCCTCGATCCGGCGGATGCCGGCAGCCGCGCTGCTCTCGCTCAAGATCAGAAAGACCCCGATATCGCCGGTCTCTTCGACATGCGTGCCGCCGCACAGCTCATTTGAGAAGATCTCCGGCTCGCCGATGGTTATATTGCGGACAATTTCACCGTATTTTTCACCAAATAAGGCGGTTGCACCTTCCTGAATTGCCTGCTGAAGCGGTTTGATCCCAATCTTTAGTGGGTAATCCCCCAGGACGTTTTGATTTACAATCGCTTCGACGCGCTCGAGCTGATCTGGAGTGACACCCTTGGGGTGGTTGAAATCGAAGCGCAGGTGGTCTGGTGCGACGAGTGAGCCAGCCTGGCGGGCATTCTCCCCCAAAACCTCATGGAGAGCGGCGTGGAGCAGGTGGGTGGCGGTATGGTTGCGCATAATGTCTCTACGGCGCAAACGGTCTACGGAAGCAATCGCCAGATCGCCGAGGCGGGGTGTCCCCTTTACAACTTCACCGACGTGTACAATAACGCCGGCAGCTGGTTTTCGCATGTCATGGACCCGAATCTCCCAGGGCTCGCCTTCGGCGTGCACGATCATGCCGGTATCGGAAACTTGCCCGCCGGACTCAACGTAAAAACCGGTTTCCGGGAGAAGCACTTCGATCCGGTCACCGGTCGTGGACTCGTTTACGGCGCTGTTTTCGCGCACCAGGGCCAGGATTGGACCTTCGTTCTCCAGCAGCATATACGGGTTGTAAACCACGCCATCCACGCCCAGCCTGCCATGCTCGACCAGCTTGCGAAAAACCTCCCGGTAGATATCGGCATCTTCACCGCCAAGCGGACCAAAGGCTTCTCCAGCCCCAGAAGCGATCCGGTGTTCTTCCATTGACTGCTTGAAACCAGGCTCCTCCACTTCCATACCACGCTCGCGGGCAATATCGCGGGTAATCTCCAGCGGCAAGCCGTAGGTGGCGTACAGGTCAAAAGCCAGGCTGCCTGAGAGAACCTGATCATGTTCGGATTGGAGATTAGAGAGCAAGTTTTCTAGCTTTGCAACGCCGCTTTCCACCGTCCGCTGAAAGCGTTCTTCTTCTGCAGTCAGGTTTGTCAGGATGGATTGGCGGTGGCGGGTCAATTCCGGGTAAAAGCTGCCGTAATTCTCTATCGCAACCTCCGCCACCTGGGCGAGGAAAGGATCGTGCAGGTTGATTTTGCTCCCAAAGCGCGCCGCCCGGCGGATAATCATCCGGCAGATGTAGTTCCGCCCGATGTTCCCGGGCACAACCCCATCGGCAATCAAAAATGCCGCCGCCCGCGCATGATCGGCAATCACCCGGTATGGGGTGAAATTTTTCTTGAATTCAGCATCGTTATCGCCGGTCATTTCCCGGACTTTATCGATCAAAGGGGTGAGCAAATCCGTCTCGTAATTAGAGCGCTTGTCCTGAAGCACCGAGACAATCCGCTCCAGCCCCATGCCGGTATCCACGTGCTTGGACGCCAGCGGTTCCAATTGGGTTGGGCTGAGGCGATTGTATTGAATAAATACCAGGTTCCACAGCTCAAGGAAGCGTTTGCATTCATGGTTCACCCGGCAAATATGCCCGGGGACGTGCTGCATGTCGCAGTACTCGATCCCCCTGTCGATATGGACTTCACTGCACGGTCCGCAAGGTCCGGTTTCTGCCATCTCCCAGAAATTTTCTTTGCGACCGAAAAAGAGCACATGATCCGGGTTGAATCGCGGCTGCTTGCGCCACTCGGTAGCCGCTTCTTCATCGGATGGGATCTCTCCTTTTTCATCCTCGAAGCAGGTCGCCCAGAGCTGGTCTGGATTCAAGCCCCAGACTTCAACCAGCAGCTGCCAGGCCCAGGTGATCGCTTCCTTCTTGTAGTAATCCCCGAAAGACCAGTTCCCAAGCATCTCGAAGAAGGTGTGGTGGGTGTCATCCCTTCCTACATCGTCCAGGTCATTATGTTTTCCAGCCACACGCATGCATTTTTGGGAGTTTGCGGCGCGAACATAGGGGCGCTTATCTGTGCCGAGAAAAACATCTTTGAACTGCACCATCCCGGCGTTTGTAAACAAGAGAGTTCTGGTCGCCTCCGGGCACAAGCGAAGACGAAGGAACAAAGGTGTGACCTTGTTCTACAAAGAAATCGATAAAATCCTGGCGAATTTTCGCTCCAGAGAGGCTTTCTGCGCTCATTCGAACTCCGTAAAAAGAAAATAATATCTTAACCCTGCCATTATACCAACGTTGCTCACCGTCAAAATGGTATAAAATAAGGCCTGGCCCGTAATGAAACGCTACTTATACATCACCGTCTTCTTCTCAGGCATGACCACTCTCGCACTGGAGTTCGCAGCCTCGCGCCTGTTAGGCGGTGTTTTCGGCACCAGCAACCTGGTCTGGGCGAGCATCATCGGCCTGATTCTCATTTACCTCACAGTAGGTTATTTCATAGGCGGGCGCTGGGCTGACCGCTCCCCATATGCTTCGACCTTATATCAAATTTTGGCATGGGGCGCCTTTCTCGGCGGGCTGGTGCCGCTCGTCGCTCGACCTGTCCTGCGATTGGCAGCCAACGCCTTTGACGCCCTCCAGATTGGGGTGCTGTTCGGTTCTTTCACGGCGGTGCTGATCCTCTTCAGCGCACCGGTTACCCTGCTGGGGATGGTCTCCCCATTCGCAATCCGGCTGGCGATCACAGACCCGCAGGAAGCCGGGCGGGTATCGGGCCGGATCTACGGGATCTCCACGATCGGGTCATTTGTCGGGACATTTCTGCCTGTGCTCGTCACAATCCCGCTGATTGGGACGACCTGGACATTCATCTTATTCAGCGAGATGCTGCTTGTGGTTGCGCTGATCGGCGCCTGGATGGCGATGGGCTGGAGGGGTGTGCTCAGGTTGGTCTGGATGCCCCCTCTATTGATCTTGCTTGGGATTTATTATGCCAATCAACCGCTCAAGAACACAGCCGGTCAAATCTTCGAAGAGGAGTTTGCTTATAACTACATCCAGGTGATCGAAGAAGACGGCTTTCGCATGCTGCGCCTGAACGAAGGTCAAGGCGTGCATTCCATCTGGCATCCGACCGAGCTGGATTACACCGGCCCGTGGGAGCAGTTTCTCGCCGCGCCTTTCTTCAACAAAGCGCCCTACGATATCTCGAAGCTTAATCGGGTGGCAATCGTTGGATTAGCCGCCGGGACGGCTGCTCGCCAGCTGACTGAAGTCTTTGGACCCATCCCAATCGACGGATTTGAGATCGATCCGGCGATCATCCAGGTTGGGCGGAAGTATTTCGAGATGAACGAGCCCAATTTGCAGGCGATCGGGCAGGACGGGCGTTGGGGTCTGGAGCGTAGCCCTGACAAGTACTCGGTCATCGCAGTCGACGCCTACCGCCCTCCGTACATTCCCTGGCATCTTACCACGCTCGAGTTCTTTCAAATCGCCCGCCAGCACCTGACCGATGACGGGGTGCTCGTCATCAATGTTGGACGCTCGCCCAGCGACCGGCGTTTGATCGAAGGCCTGGTTGGCACGATCAGCCGGGTCTTCCCGAGTGTCTATGTGATGGATGTTCCGGGCTCATTCAACTCGATCGTATACGCCACTGCCCAACCGACCACGATCAAGGATTTATACCTGAATCTGATCCACCTTTATGGGCTGCCCGATATTCACCCGCTTTTACTCCGCTCGCTTGAACGAGTTGTGGTAAACCTCCAGCCCACTCCAAAGAGCGAAGTGGTCTATACGGACGAACGCGCTCCGATTGAATGGATCACGAACGATATGGTGCTTAACTATGTCCTTTTTGGGGATCTTGAGAACCTGACGGAAGGTGACCAACCATGAATGAAACCGAACAACCCCGCTCCTCCTGGCTCTACACGCTGCTCTCCTGGGTCGTAACGATCCTGGTGCCGGTTGCGCTGATTTTAAGTGCGGTCAGAGCGCTGCTGTTCCCCTGGTTTCCTCCGTTCGAGTACAGCATGCCTGGGTTTCCACCTGATCCGTATGGATTTACAAAAGAGGACCGGCTTTACTGGTCTGGGATTGCGGTCGATTACCTGACCAACAAAGAAGGGATTGAATTTCTTGGAGATCTGCGGTTCGAGAACCAGATGCCAGTTTACAACGAACGCGAGCTGCGTCATATGGTCGATGTCAAAGTCGCTGTAAAAAACGCGCTGAATGTCTGGAAAGCGACGCTGCTGCTGCTGACAGCGTTAGGTTTATGGGCTGGGTTTGGCCGTTGGTGGTCGGCTTATAAGCACGGTCTGGGGAGGGGCGGTTGGCTGACATTTTTTCTGGTGATAGGGGTTATTGTCATCGTGCTTCTGAGCTTCGGTGTCTTTTTCGTCGCGTTTCACAACGTGTTCTTCCAGCCCGGCACTTGGATGTTTTACTGGACCGATACCCTGATCAGGCTCTTCCCAGAGCGCTTCTGGCGGGACATATTCATCTATGTTGGGGTGATCTCCGCCCTGCTCGGGCTGCTGCTGGCGGCGCTGACAGGCTCGCTTAAAATCCGGCGTAAGGCTCCCAGAACCATCAGCGATTGAGCTTCCCACTGCGGGCGAATTTACCTTCTCTGCGGCTTTCAACTACCTGGGGGACTCCCGTTGGGATCGTGAGCCCCGGCACCAATTCGGGGGGGATGTCCTCCAGATAACGGACCAGGGCGCGCAGACTGTTGGCATGGGCGACGATCAGCACTCGCCTTCCAGAGCGCAGTTCTGGAAGGATCTCCTCATCCCAAAGCGGAAGGATTCGCCGCTCTGTGTCCTGGAGTGACTCTGTCCGGGGGAGATCTTGGACAGGGATGTTAGCGTAAAGGGGGTCGAAACGCGGATGCCGCGGGTCGTCCAGCGCCAACGCCGGTGGGCGGGCTTCGTAACTCCTCCGCCAGCGCGCAACCAGCTCCTCTCCTAACCGGGCAGCCGTTTCAGCCTTGTTCAAGCCTTGCAGGCTGCCGTAATGGCGTTCATTCAGCCGCCAGGTGCGATTTACTTCAATCTGGCGGTATGCGAGGGCTTCCAACACGATATCCAGTGTCTCTGCAGCACGCTGGAGCAGCGAGGTCCAGGCAAGATCGAAGTGCAGCCCGCCCGATTGGATCTGGCGGGCCGCCTGCAGCGCTTCAGCCTTTCCCAAATCGGTGAGCGGGATGTCTGTCCAGCCGGTGAAGCGGTTCTCCAGGTTCCACTGGCTTTGACCGTGACGCAGCAGTACGAAAGGATGGATCAAATTCATACCCTTATGGATATATGAAAAGGGTGCTCCAATCTGGCTGCCCCAGTCTGAAACACCCTTAGAAAGCCCGATGGAGCGACGGATCAGCGTATCGCCATCTCAGTATCTCGATCGAAGATCTGCATGTTGTTCATGTTAAAAACCATCTGGACCTTATCGTCCACATGGTAGCGCGAGCGCGGGTCGACCCGGGCAACGAAGATGTTTTCGCCGGTCTTGAGGTAGACAAAAATCTCATTGCCCATCAGCTCGGTAACATCAACCGAACACTCGATCGTTTGACCTTCGATCCCAGGCGGCGCAAATTCCGGATTGTGGATATTTTCAGGGCGGATTCCGAAGATCACGGATTTGTCGATATAGGTCATGTAAGAATTCTGCTTGGCTTCAGGCACTTTTACTTTAAAAGTCCCGCCATCGACGTACACATTATTCCCATCTTTGCGCAGGTGGGCCGGGAAGAAGTTCATCGCTGGAGAGCCGATGAAGCCCGCCACGAATAAATTGTCCGGCCGATCATAGAGTGATTGCGGGGTGTCAATCTGCTGAAGGATGCCCTTGTTGATCACCGCGATCCGGCTTGCCATGGTCATTGCTTCAACCTGGTCGTGAGTTACGTAAATAAAGGTAGTTTCAAGCTGCAGATGCAGCTTGGAAATATTAGCCCGCGTTTCCACGCGCAGCTTGGCATCCAGGTTGGAGAGCGGCTCATCGAAGAGAAAAACCTTCGGCTCGCGCACGATCGCCCGTCCGACCGCCACCCGCTGGCGCTGGCCGCCAGAGAGCTGGCGAGGTTTTCGGTCAAGCAGGTGTTCGATGCCCAGGATATTGGCGGCCTCTTCGACCCGGCGCTTGATCTCGGGTTTTGGAGTTTTGCGCAGCTTCAGTCCAAATGCCATGTTGTCGTATACAGACATGTGGGGGTAGAGGGCATAGGATTGGAACACCATGGCGATATCGCGGTCTTTGGGGGCGATATCGTTTACCACATGGTCTCCAATCATGATCTTACCTTCGGTGACGTCTTCCAGACCCGCCAGGCAGCGCAGGGCGGTGGTCTTGCCGCAGCCCGATGGGCCAACCAGCACCAGGAATTCTTTGTCGGCGACTTCGATATTCAAGTCGTTGACCGCGATGACATCGCCGAACCGCTTTATTAAGTGGTCAAAGGTGACGCTTGCCATTCGGTTTTTCTCCTTTCTCACATTTGGGGAATATAGTGATTGAATTATAGCCCCGGATGGGAGAAAAGGCAAACCTAACTTGAGATCGCAAAGTCGACCAGCGCCCCAGCCGCCGCGCCGGCTCCCAGCCAGACATCGATCCGGTCGGCCGCCGAACCGATCGCCGCCCCAACTGCGACCCCGATGATAATTCACAATCCCACAAGGCTTCCCCTATTCATATTCATATCGTCCTCCGAGCATGCAAACCGGTTGGCGGGTCAATTGCGGTTTAAATGATTAGCCCCGTTTTTTCCCCCTTCGGCGAGATTTTGGAGTTGGATGAGATGGATTTCTTCATCTCCCAGCTCTGCTTGAAGCAAACGCGCGATCGTCACCTTCCAGCCGCGAGCCCGGATGCCGCGATCGATCCAAATATCCCCGTCAGGCAGAGATCTTAGATAATCCACCAGCTCTTGGTGCGATTGGCTGGCGAGCAGGACTTGTTGGCTGAATTCCTCGCGCCTGTTTCGCTCTACCAGCATTTTGTTATAAGTTTGCCAATCTTTGTCGATGAATGCATAAAAGCCGGGCAGCTCTCCCTTCAGGATGGATTTTGCCGCCTCCAGATTTGTGAAATCCCATCCGGCAAGGTGGGCGAGCAGCTCCCGGGCAGACCAAATGCCCAGGAAAACCTCCCGCTGTTTTGCGGTGGACAGCGCTTCAGCGGTTTCAAGGATTTCCCGCCGGGTTTTGATAAGTTTTTGGATCAGCTCCGCAGACTCAATTTTGTAATCTTTCATATTGGAACCTCGGGCAGTAAACCGTTCAACTGGAAAGAGATGGATGGTTTTCGATCTGGATTGATTATAATTCCCCTGACCAGTCGCAATCTTCCTGGAAACAATCCAACGAACCTATCGGTCAGAATCAACTCTTCAGATGCCCAACGAAGATATCAGCCCGATTCGAAAACAATATCTCGAGATCAAACGCCAGTACCCAGACGCGATCTTATTCTTTCGGCTCGGTGATTTCTACGAGACGTTTGACCAGGATGCCGAAATCACCTCCCGTGAGCTGGATATCGTCCTGACCTCGCGCCACGTCGCCGCTGGAGTGCGCGTCCCGATGGCTGGCATCCCGCATCACGCTGCCGAAAACTACCTCGCCAGGCTGATCGAGCGCGGCTTTCATGTCGCGATCTGCGAGCAGATCGGCGACCAGCCGGTCAAAGGAATTTTTGCGCGTGAAGTGACTCGGGTTGTGACCCCGGGGACTGTCAGCGAGCCTGGGCTGCTGCCCTCAGACGCGAACAATTATCTGGCTGCGGTCGTGATTGAAAAAGAGCCTGCAGGGATTGGGCGAGCTGGAGTTGCCTTCGCTGATATCACCACCGGGGAGTTTGCCGCGACCGAGCTGAGCGGGGCAGATATTCAATCTCTGGTGCGCGCCGAGCTTGCTCGCCTTCGCCCGGCTGAGCTTCTGCATCCGGCCGAGCTGCCGCTGGATTCCCTGGCTCTGAAAGATGGTTTAGGCGGTCATCCAACTCCCTGGCCAGCCTGGCGCTTTGAGCCCGGCCGTTGCCAGGAAGTCCTACTCCGCCAGTTTCATGCCGGCTCGCTGGATGGCTTTGGTTTGCGCGGCATGAGCTTCGCCGTCAGCGCTGCTGGCGCAATCATCCAATATCTCGACCAGACCCAACCTGCGGCGCTGGATTTGCTCGGTGAGCTGCGTACATACACCACTTTTGATTTCATGATCCTGGACGCGGCTTCACGAAGAAACCTCGAGCTGACAGAGACAATTCGAGGCGGCGCGGTGAAAGGATCTCTGCTGGGGGTATTGGATCACACCGTCACACCCATGGGCAGGCGGCTGATCAGACAGTGGGTGAGCATGCCGCTGCTCGATCTTGTTAAAATCCGACAGCGCCAGAGCGGGGTGGAATTTTTCCATTCGAATGGTCTGCTGCGGTCAGAACTGCGCGCCGCCTTAAAACCACTTGCCGACCTGGAACGGCTGACCAACCGCGTCCAGAGCGGGGTGGCTCTGCCGCGCGATCTGGTTTCGATCCGCGACTCACTTCGCCGGCTTCCCGCCCTGCTTGCGACGCTTCAGCCCGCCATCTCCTCGCTTGAAATTCTGCAAGAAGGTCTTTCACCCTGCCGCGACGAGCTTGAGCTGCTTGAGCATGGGCTCGCGGATGATCCGCCGTCGACGCTGATGACCGTGGGGGTCATTCGGGCGGGTTATTCTGCTGAGCTGGACGGAGTGGTAGAGCGCTCTCGCCATGCCCGCGAATGGATCGCAAACCTGGAAGCCTTGGAGCGCGAGCGCACCGGGATCAAATCTCTCAAGGTGGGCTACAACAAGGTGTTTGGTTACTTTATCGAGGTCACCCATTCAAACACCGGAGATGTGCCATCAGAATATATCCGCAAACAGACATTGGTCAATGCTGAGCGCTATATCACCCCCGAGATGAAAGAATATGAGACGCTTGTTCTGAACGCCGAGGAGCGTATAAGAGAAATTGAAGCCCGGCTTTTTAAAGAAATCAGCGTCCAACTAGCGAAATCTGGCCCAATCTTGCTGGAAACCGCCCGTCTGCTGGCGCAGCTCGATGTGCTTGCTGCTCTGGCAGAAGCGGCGGGATTAGGCGGCTACACCTGCCCTGAGCTGGTCGACGACCAGACCCTGGAGATCCTGGATGGACGCCACCCGGTTGTCGAGCAGGTTCTCAGCGGGGAGCGGTTTGTTCCGAATGATGTGATCTTCGATCTTGATGAGCGCATTCGGATCATCACGGGTCCGAACATGTCTGGTAAATCGACTCTCATCCGGCAGGTTGCGTTGATCGTACTGATGGCTCAAATCGGCAGCTTTGTCCCCGCATCCTCCGCTCGACTGGGGTTGGTCGACCGAATATTCACGCGCATCGGCGCCCAGGATGAAATCCATGCCGGACAGTCGACCTTCATGGTAGAGATGGTCGAGACCGCCAATATTCTGCACCACGCCAGCCCTAAAAGCCTGCTGGTTTTGGATGAAATCGGGCGCGGGACTTCGACTTACGACGGTGTCTCGATCGCCTGGGCTGTTGTGGAATATATCCATAACCACCCCAAGCTGAGAGCCCGGACGCTGTTCGCCACCCATTATCATGAGCTGACCCAGCTTGCTGAGCTGCTGCCAGGGGTGCGCAATTATAACGTGGCGGTCAGCGAAGCTGATGGACAGGTGGTCTTCCTGCATAAGATCGTGCCAGGCGGGGCAGACCGGTCGTACGGCATCCATGTTGGCCAGCTGGCGGGGCTGCCGCACACCGTCGTCCAGCGGGCGAGCGAGATTCTGCTCGCACTGGAAGCCTCCTCAGGGAAAGCTGTCAAGATCAATCCCCAAGCGCCTCAGCAGCTCGCCTTGTTCCCCGAGACGAACCCGCTGGTCGATGAGCTGAAAGAGATCGACGTCAACGCATTATCCCCAATTGAAGCGCTCAACAAGCTTTTCGAATGGCAGCGCAAGTACCTGCCAGACGAGCGCTGACCCCTTAAAGGGATGTTCGACAGCGCCGCAGCTCAGATTCGCTTGATGCTGACCGATTCTGGCTCGATTTCGAAAACCCATCTTCCCAGGTCTTCGACATCATATTCTGCCCGCAGATAATTTCGATCGCGCTTTAAAGAATACAACTTAACGGCGCGCTTGAAGTGAAATGTGATTAATTCGGAGTCCCAATCCCCCTGAATCTCGGGATCATACCCTTGAGGTGGGTTAAAAATCCGCTCGATTTCAGTCTCATCGATGAGTAAACGAAGGATTGCTTCTGGAGCGTCGACTGAGTTCAGCAGGCTCGCGGTTGCTTGCTGCTCCAGTTCGGCGAACCGCTCTTCTTCGTCCATGTCCCACTGGACGGGAATCCAGATTCCTGGGAGCTCATCGGCATTCATGGTTTCTGGGTCAATTACGGCTGGCATCCTCACCTCCGAATGATGTTCGATTAAAAATGTGGTCAAAGATATATCCTGCTTTTCATGTCCAGCTTTTTGCGGCAATCAGCTGCCGGGTGAGCGTGCTGCCAAGAATTGCATAGGAATCGGTCGTTAAATAGTGGGCAGCATTCTGGTCGAAAAGCACCTGTGCCGAAGAAGGGAACTCTTCATCGCCTTGCCAGTAAACAGCAGCGACGGGCACTCGCGGCAGGGCCCAAAACAGAAAACCGGCGTCGCCCAGCTCAATTGGCTCTCCCCCCAGCTTTCTGCCAGCGCGGATATATAGCTGGAGATCGTTTCCAAAGGATTGCCCCAGCTCTTTGCCGGTGTAGCCTTGAAAAGCCTGGTTGTAGAATTTGCCATCCGGCAGCTCGGAAAACGATATCCACTTGCAGGCTAGCGGTGTCCCGTCTGCCAGGTTGAAATAATACAAAAGCAGCGTGTTTTCCATCGGGCTGGCTGGTTTTCCGGTGGAAATATGAATCAACTCCCAGGCGGGGTATGTCAGCCTAAGGGGCTTTCCCCACAGCTCCAGGTTGAACTCACCTTGGTCTCCGTCTGAAGGATCCCAAGTGGAGCCGGTTGAAGCAGCGAGGGTGATCGGGTCTCGCCCCTGGAGCGACAGTCGCAGCTCATTCAGCCGGGTGGTGAATCGGTTTGGATCTGGTCCTGTTGGAGTTTTGAATTCTCGCAATTCGAAGCTGCCTGGAATAGAATTTTGTTAAAATGCCCCGCCATTTTATTAGCGAGGCATTCGAAATCAAAAAGCTGTGCTTCTCGGGAGTTTGTAATGCTGCCAAGAGCTACTTGGTTTTCACCTTGTGCTGCAAAGTCCGTGAGAGGATCTGTTCGAGCTCATCGGAGGTGCCTTTGGGCTTGCGCTTACCGCGCTCGCTGACCTGCTCGGGATGTTTTTCTTTAGAACGTTCCATCGCTTCTCGCAGCGCGATTTCCATTGCCGTAGGAATGACCTCTTCCGGGGGTTCAACCTTTTCAACGGCCGCAGGTTCGGTGCTCTTTGGAGTGCGGACCTCTTTTGGCTCTTTGACAGGCGGCTCTTCCAGCGCTTTCATGCTGAGTTTGATCTGCCGCTTCTGGCGGTTGACCGCAAGCACTTTGACCTCGATCTCATCCCCAGGCTTGACAACATCGCCAGGCTCTTTGATGTAATCATGGGTCATCTCGCTGATGTGCACTAATCCAGGGCGCTCGGCACCGATGTCGACGAATGCCCCAAATTTCTCCAGCCTGGTAACTTTGCCCTTTAAGACCATGTCTTTTTCAATTTCGCGCCATTCCAAATCCAGCGGCTTGATCATCGTAAGCTCGATGCGATTTTTCTTCGGGACGACCCGCTGAACCCAGACATCCACTTCTTTACCCGGTTGAACCACATCTTCAACCCGATTTACGGGTTCTACCTGTAATTGTGAGATATGGACCACACCGGGAGTTTCCAATCCAATATCGACAACCGCCCCAGCCAGGGTTGTTTTTACCACTTTTCCAATAAATTTCTGCTTTCTCTTGATCTCGCTCAGGTCTTGAACGGAGGTGGTCTCTTGATGTTCAGCGTTGTCTGTTTCCATTGCACGTTCTCCGAATGCTATATAAGATGAACCACCGACAGGTGGAAATAATCTCGAGGGGGTATCCATACCCGCGAAGTTGGATTATACCTCTTGCAATTTATAATGTCAAAGGAAGAATGAAAAATGATCAAGCTCTCACCAATCTTTCAACGAGCGCTTGAGTTTACCAACCAAATCGAAGAATAAGGTTTAATCCGGTGATTTATTCCGGCGGGTTCGATTCGTGCGCTAACGTTCGGATCCCATTCCGGACCTGAGTGAGAATTCGATCAAGCTCAACTTCCAACCTGGTTAGCGATTCAACCACGTACTGGTCTGCCTCCTGGCGGGTTTTCTCGGCGTCGGTGTGCGCCTGGGCAACTACCTGGTCTGCCCGGGTTTGGGCAGCCTGGACGATCGCATCTCGCTCAACCAATTGGTCGCTCTTCTCGCGTGCGATTGCGATGGTGCGGTTGGCTTCCTCCTGCGCCTGGGCCAGAATGCGGTCGCGCTGGGCAAGCAGCTGTTGGGCTTTTTTGACCTCATCTGGGATTGCCACACGCATCTGGTCGATGATATCCAGCATACGGTCCTCGTCGATCATCACATTGTGCGTGAACCAGAGAGGGCGGCTTTGATTAAGTAGCTCTTCCAAACGGTCGACCAGATGTAGGATGTCCATGAACCCCTCCCTTATCGATCTCTTTCGGGAACCTTAGATTGATCGGATAGCTGTTCGTTATGCTTTTTCATCTTTATTCGCAGGAGTCAAATGCTTCCAGCCGTTCGCTTTAAACTCGGTTAATCTCTCATCGAGGTGGTTGGGACGATTTGCTGGCCTTCTCCGAGCTCTGAGAACTGGCGCTTCAAAGCCCGTTCCACATGAGGGGGCACCATGCTGCTGACATCGCCGTGCAGCGAGGCAATCTCGCGAACCGTAGTTGAGGAGAGAAAAGTATGTTCTTCAGCGGTGATCAAGGCAATGACTTCGATCTCCGGGTCGAGGCGGTGATTGGCCAGCCCCATCCTGAATTCGTATTCGAAATCGGAAAACACCCGCAGTCCTCGAACGATAACCTGAGCTTGAACAGCCCGGCACAGCGCGACAGTCAGCCCGCTGTACCCCATGATCTTGATCCGAGGCTCGTTTTCAAAGGTCTGGCGCACCAGATCGATGCGCACCTGGGGCGGAAACAGCAGCGTTTTCAAAGGTTTATCATATACGGCAACAATGACCTCGTCAAAAATACGGGCTGCCCGCTTGACGATATCAACATGCCCATAATGGATGGGATCAAAAGTACCAGGAAAAACTGCACGAACCATTGTTCTTTTTCTCTCTATTTTTATTAGCTGATATCGCTTGTATTCCCATCCCAGAATTGTTGCAAGGAGGATGCCAGGAGGCGGTGTCTGGGTTGGGAAAGGTCCGGGTCGGTTTCAAACAGGGTTGAAGCAAAACGGCGCGCTTTTTCAATCAAGCGCACATCCATCAAGCTGGCAAGTTTCAGCTCGTCATATCCAGCCTGGCGGGTCCCCAGGAACTGCCCGGGACCCCGCTGTTCCAGGTCGCGTTCTGCCAGCACAAAGCCGTCGTTCGTGCTGGTCATCACCTGCAGGCGCTCGTTTTCGAGATCGTCAGCTTTATCCGGGATCAGCAGGCAGTAGGATTTCTCAGCGCCGCGCCCTACCCTGCCGCGCAGCTGGTGGAGCTGGGCGAGCCCGAAGCGGTTTGCACCTTCGATCAGCATTACGGTCGCATTGGGGATATCGACTCCCACCTCGATCACGGTCGTCGAAACTAAAATTTGATATTCACCGCTCCGAAAAGCCGCCATAACAGCCTCTTTTTCATCCGGGCGCATCCTGCCGTGAAGCAGGCCCACCTGGGATTTCGGGAAGATAGTGGTTTTCAGGCGTTCGTATTCAGCCACGGCTGCCCGGCTGTCGCTGTTTTCACTTTCTTCAATCAATGGATAGATGATGAAGACCTGTTGACCTTCCTGGATCTTGCTCCGGATCAGCGTATAGGCGCGCTCGCGCTCTCTAGGGGTCAAAACATGCGTGCTCACAGGTTGGCGTCCGGGTGGCATTTCGTCCATCACTGTGAGATCAAGGTCGCCGTAAACCGTCAGCGCAAGCGAGCGTGGAATGGGTGTGGCGGTCATTACCAGCAGGTGTGGGTTGTCGCCTTTCGATCGCAGAGCACCGCGCTGCTCTACCCCAAAGCGGTGCTGTTCGTCAACGATCACCAGCTCGAGATTCTTGAATGCCACCGGGTCCTCGATCAGAGCATGCGTACCGATCACCAATCGGATCGAGCCGTCGGCTAATCCACCTCGGATTTCGTTCTTTTCGGCCTCGGAGGTCGAGCCAATCAAAAGCCGGATTTCTTCTGGGCGCAGTGGCGGCGGACCGGGTGGTTCGGCAGGCATCACAGGCTCTTCGATTTGATTGGTTTCCGCCGTTTCGCTGGTTTCTTCTGGGAGTAGAGCCTCATTTTCCATGATTGGCTCAACTTCAGATAGATCTTCAGTTTGCCCGACTTCTCCATCCTCTATAGCGGCTTCAAGGATCAACCCTTCACCGGTCTCTTCGCCCGCGTCGTCTTCTGCCACATCTTTGCTTATTACAGTAACAGCCATCGCTTCACTTGCACCAGCAGATTCCAGCTGGTTCGTTTCTGCAGCGATTTCGACCTCATCAACTTCAGCCAGTATAACTTCGGGTGGGACAGAAGGGGCTTCTTCCGCCAGCATTCGGACCAGACTGTGGTAGTGCTGGTCTGCCAAAAGGCTGGTTGGCGCCATAAAGCTCGCCTGCCCTCCATGCATCCCGACTATTGCGATTGCGATCGCTGCAACCAGCGTTTTACCAGATCCAACATCGCCCTGGATCAAGCAATTCATGGGATGCCCGGATTCCAGATCGGTGATGATATCTTCAATCGCTTTCTTCTGCGAGCCTGTCAGTTTAAACGGGGCGCGCCGGATCTGACCTTCAAGCCAGGTGCGGTCGGTCTGGATAACGACCGCTTCGCGAGCGTGCCAGGAGCGTTTCTGCCGCAGCACGCCGAGCTGGAGCAGCAGAATTTCATCGAAAGAAAGCCGGTCGCGCGCCGCTTTCAATGCTTCCCCATTATCCGGAAAATGGATCTGCAGCAGCGCTTCAGGGAGCTCCATGACACCAGCAGAAGCGCGCAACTCCTCCGGCAATGGATCCATGACTTTTGGCGCCCAATAGGTGATCACCTGGTTCATCTGCTTTCGCAGCCAGTGCTGGTTGACTTCTGCCGTGAGGGGATAAACCGGCACGATCCGGTTGGTGTTGAGCTGCTGCTCCTCAATGGGTTCCATTTCAGGGTTTGTCATCACCAGACGACCCAGATATTGGTCCACCTTACCGGCGACAGAGATCTGCATCCCTTCATGAAGGCGTTTGGCGATCCACGGCTGGTTGAACCAGCTCACCCGGAGCGTGCCGCTTCCATCTGTTAGCAGCACTTCGACCATTGAGGCTTTCCCGCTCCGAACCTGGCGGACGTGCACACTTTTGATCATCCCGATCACGGTCACTTCTTCCCCATAAACCAGTCGGTTGATCGGTTTCAGGCTGGAGAAATCGTTATATCGGCGAGGAAAATAAAAGAGCATATCTCGGAGGGTGTTCAGTCCCAGGCGGCTGAGATTTTGGGCAATTCTTGGACCTACGCCTTGCAGGACTGTGACCGGAGAGAGCAGGGCAGCCGGCTCGACTGTCGGTGTCTCACGCCGTACCGAAGGGGCGGTGTAGGTTGGAACGACTGGCTCATTCCGAACCGGAGTCCGAGCGGATTGGATGGGTTCAGCCGCCGTTTTTGCAGGACCTACTTCGATGTGCTCCGGCACTCGCTCCAACATTTCAGAAACAGCCGGTTCATTTTGGGGAGGTTGGTCTGCTATCAGTATCTTCGCGCTTGGGTGGGTATTTTCTTCAGGCAGCTCGACCGGTTCGCCCATCTCGCTGCGCTGAATGCGCTTCCATAATCCCTGTAAGGCTTCGGCGCGTGATTTTTCGCTCAAATGTCCGTAATCCCGGAACCAGGAGCCGACCGCCTGGATCAGATCTTCGGGGACTTCATCGAGGCGCGCCTCTGCCTCCCAAAGCTCAAACATGCGTTCCAGGCCTCCAACGACCGCATGGTTATCGTAACCGCGTTCCGCCTCCAGCTTGAATACTTTTTGAAGTTTTATCAGTGAGGGTTTCATGGGTGAATTATGATATATCGCCTATTCTTTGAACGACTGCGAACCCCAGCCCATTTGGACCGACATGCGTACCAATCGCAGTTGTCACGTTAACGAGGAATGGGGGAAAATCCAGGTCGAGCTCCAGCTTCCTTAAGAACTCACTGGCGTCCGCCTCGGCATTGGTGTGCAAGATCGCCAGCCTCTCGATTTTACCGAGTTGATTCAGCAGGTGGTGGAGCCGTTGTATCCCCTTTGTTCGCGTGCGGCTTTCGCCCAGGCTGGAGACAACCCCCTGCCTGACCTCAATAAAGGGTTTGATCTGCAGCAGATTTCCCAGGCGAGCCCACGCCCAGGAACTCTCCCGCTCCGGCGAACATACTCGAGTGTATCCAGCATCGCAACGACCCTGATGCGCTGCTGCATATTTTCCAGCAGCTTGATGATAGATTGGATCCCCATTCCCTGTCGGACTGCTTCTGCTGCGGCAAGAACCTGAAAGCCTTCACCTAACGTTAACTGCCCGCTGTCGATGATGTGGATGCGCTCCCCAAACGCCTGGGCTGCAATGCTGGCTGCGTTGAATATTCCGCTCAGGCTGCTTGGTGGGTGGATTGAGATGATGAATCGGGCTCCTCGATGAAATAGGTTTTCGTAGACATGCTGGTAATTACCGGATGATGCTGTCGCGGTAGTCGGAGGGGGATTCAGCAGAGGAAGCCGGGTGTAGAACTCCTCGCGGGTGAGGTCTGTACCATCTTGCAAGGTGTTGCCGTTCAGGATGATCAGATTTGGAACCACCTGGATATCGAATTTCTCCACCAAATCGGGTGGGAGGTCTGCAGTGCTGTCAGTTACGATCCCAATTTCGTCCATGATCGCTCATTTCCCATAGGATTTTGACGAGAAGCCAATTTCCACTTTATTTTATTCAATCGAAATGATGAAATGATAGTGGGGCTGGCAGCCTTCCTGGATTTCAACCACCTGATTGGGAAATCGCGCCCGGATGCCTTCGGCGATCTCAAGAACTTCGTCTTTTTTCACGTTTAATCCGTAGAACATGGTGATCAGCTCGAATTGATCGGCTTTGGCTATTTCTAAAAATCCAAAACAAGCTTCATCCAGATGAGCGGCCGCCAGAACCAGCTTCCCGTTATGCAGGACAATAATCTGACCTTCTTCCACTTCAACACCATCGATATCCACAGACCGGGTTGCAGTAGTAATCTCGCCCGTTTCCACGTCATTTAGCGAGGCATTCATTTCAGAGACGACGCTCTCGAAAGCACCATCTGGCACTAGACGCATCATCGCCGCCAGACCTTGCGGGACGGAGGTGGATGGGATGACCGCCACCTGTTTGACCGTTAGCTCAGCAGCGGCTCTGGCAGTCAGGATGATATTCTTGTTGTTTGGCAGGATGATGATCTTATCGGTGGGCAGATCTTCGAATGCCTGGATGATTTCTTGGGTGCTTGGATTCATCGTCTGACCGCCCTCGACGACGGCAGCCGCACCTAAAGAGGCAAAAACCTGCCCAATCCCTGCGCCTGGTGAGATAACGATCACCGCATTCTGTCCGGGTTCAATCGGCGCAACCGTGATGTGCTTTTCGCATTGACCTTTGTCATTTGCCATCTGCTCGACCAGGTTTTCGATGGCGATTTCGCGTGACCACGCCGATGCTGCGGGTGTAATCAATCGGGGTGTATATCTTTTCTGTTGGGACGTGGATGTGGAGCCGGTAAATTCCATCGCCTTCGCCAAGCTGGATCGAGGTGCCCATTTCCACCAGGTCGTTGTAGAAACCAGGCAGGTCGAGAGCTTTGGTGGGTCGAAAATCAACAATCACTTCATAGTCTTGACCTGGCTCAACGACGTCCATGGTGTTTTCCATCGCCATTTCTGAAAGCGTGACGACCTGGCTCAAAACCGTGTCCAGGGGCAGGTCATCGATATGCCGCATCATCCCTTCCAGGATGTAAAAGAGCCCCTTTCCGCCTAAATCGACAACCCCAGCTTCTTTCAAAACCGGGAGGAGCTCGGGAGTATGTTGGACAGACAGGTCCGCAGCCGCAACGATCTCCTCAAGCATTTCGATCATGTTGCTGCAATGATGTTCCGCTTCCTCGGCAGCAGCCGCGATATCTTTTGCGACAGTTAAGATCGTCCCTTCCACAGGTCGGACGACACCTTTATAGGCGGTATCGCGGGCAGAGATCAGCGCTTGCACAAGGCTGGTCGCATTAATCGTAGGATTGTTATCCACTGTGCGCGCAAATCCTCGCCAGAGCTGTGAGAGGATCACACCTGAGTTGCCTCGTGCCCCCATCAGTGCACCGTGTGCGATCGCATGCGCCATCTTCCCGAAATTTTGGTCGGTAGAACCGGAAATCTCATTGTATGCCGCCTGCATGGTGAGCACCATGTTCGTGCCAGTATCACCATCGGGGACCGGGAACACGTTAAGCGAATTGACGACTTGCTGATTGGTGCGCAGCCAGGTCAGACTTGCTTCGATAAGCCGTTTGAGAACCTGCCCATCGATAGACTTATTTAGCTTGGTCTTGCGCCGCACGTCTCGATCCGCGTCTGACGACATTAATAAAAACTCCTAAAATTAAGCTGTGCACTCCGGGAAATTCCGGTAGCTAATCGATATCGCTAATCCTTAACCCGCGGATATGAACGTTTACCTGATTTACTGGCATCCCGAAGAGTCTTCTCAACCTGAAAACGGACGGTGTGGCTGACGCTATCAGCAACAGATTTTATCCGGGTGCCGTATTCCACAATCAAATAAAGGTCGATATTGATCCGTTGACCGTCATAATTGACCTCTACACCGTATGTCGGATCTTTTACGATCACCTGAGCGAGTCCGTTGACCAGGTTTTTTGACGTTAAACCTACCACGCCGTAGGACTGCAAAGTGGCGTGGTACGCGATGCTGGCAATCGCACGCGGCGAGACTTGAATGCTGCCTAAAGGGGTATTCTCATCTGTCATCTTGGTCCTCTGAAACGGGCTGATTATACATTATAAAAGCTAATCCTTGCTTGATAAGTGTAAGAGTCTGTGGTAATATTGTGCGGCTATTATCCGGGAGGTGATCCTCGGAATTCCAGGGTGCGGTCGAATAAAGGCAATCCCTGGCAACAGGGTGTATCAGAAAGGATATTTGAGATGGCAAAATGTGCGCATTGCGGTAAAAAGACATCGTTCGGTCGCAACCGGCCTTGGTCCAAGAAAGCAACCCGGCGGACGTTCCGCCCTAACCTGCAGAGAATCAGCGTGAGCGAAGAAGGTAAGCAGGTTCGTAAGGTGCTTTGCACAAAATGCATCCGGACTCTGGTGAAGACCGCCTGAACCGGATTTACATTTAGATTCAAGTGTCAAACGACGAGAATGAAAGAAATCACGCCCTGGCGTGATTTCTTTTTTGTTTAACGGGGATTCAAAATATAGAATACCCACAACCAAAACGGTACCAATCCGCCCAGAAAGAGAAATGCAAAGAATGCCAGGCTCCAGGTGAGCCAGTCAAAATCTTTATTTTTCTTGCCTGGCGTGATGATGACGACATCTGAATCCGCCGCTTCGATATTGATCATATCCGCGGCGGGAGGCTCAGATCGTATGATCACAGGTTGGCTTGGGATCGGCCTGACAGCCGAAGCCGGAGTTTGCGAAGCAGTCACTGGAAATCCGGCGCTGTAAGAATTCGCTGGTCCGATTAGTCGGGCAGCGCCAATCGAGCCAGGGGTGTTTCCATTCGCGGCAGGATATGGATTGGAAGGCGCGATCGTGTTCGCCTGGGATGAGGACAAGCTTGTTCCAGCCGTTTTCATTCCCTGCTGGGCATAATTGGTCAGCACCCGCCCCAATTGGTCTGCAGTCCGGTAGCGAGCTGCCGGCTCTTTGGAAAGCACCTTCAAAATGATTTGCTCCAGAGCGACGGGAATCCTTGGATTGTAGCGCCTTGGTGAAGGCGGCGGAGCTTCCCGGTGCAATCGGGCAAATTCTTGGGGTGTTGAAGCGGTGAAGGGCAATCTGCCGCACAGCATTTCAAAGAAGATGATCCCAAGCGAGTAAACGTCCGATGCCGGAGATGGCGCGCTCCCGGCAGCCTGCTCTGGAGAGAAATATTGCGGCGAGCCCCAGACCACATCGCTGCGTTCGTCTGGAGAAATGGTCTCCATCAGCCGGGCGATCCCAAAATCGACGACCTTCAGGCGTTTATCTGGCGTCACCAGCAGATTTGCGGTTTGACATCGCAGTGCACGAGACCGGCGCGGTGGGCATATCCCAGTCCGGCACAAGCCTGGGTCATCAATTCGATCGCTTGAGCAATTGGAAGGTGGGTGTTTAACTTAAGCTGCGTTTTTAGGTCGTCGCCCGGAACATATTCCATCACGATAAAGAGCTGGTTTGCCGAGAAACCAAAGTCGTGAACGGTGACGATGTTTGGGTGCGATAGGTTTGCTGCCGCTTTGGCTTCCTGGTGAAACCGCTCTCGGAACTCCGGGCTGCGTGAATAATCTTTGCGCAGGACCTTGATCGCGACCGTACGCTCAAGCATGAGATCCTGGGCGCGGTAAACTTCCGCCATCCCCCCGGCGCCCAGCCGCTCAACCAACCGGTAGCGATTATTCAGGATTGAATTCTCTCTCCACGGGTCTCTACCTGCTGCCTTCCAGTTTCTTAGAATTTGTGAAGCATCTTCCCCGTTTATTATACCAAGCGTGTGGTTGCCAGATCCCATCCATAGAGTCGATTAAGAAAATCGGGTAAAATCAGGATCGAGCGGTTATTCCAGCAAAGTCCAGATCGAAAACCTACCATTCCGATCCGCCATAAAGGGGTCCTCATGATCATCCGCAGCATTTATTCTTATCTCAGATCAAAACCCATTCGAATCTTGCTGGCTTTCATCCCGATCGCGATCCTTTCGTCATTTCTTGGTTGGGGGGATACAGCCACTTTCATCAGTTCTGCACTGGCAATCGTACCGCTGGCGGGGATGATTGGCGATTTAACCGAGGAGCTGGCGCACTTCACCGGACCACGAATTGGAGGTCTGCTCAACGCGACGCTTGGAAACGCAGCAGAACTGATCATCACGATCGTCGCAATCCGCGAAGGACTTTTGGAGCTGGTGAAAGCCTCAATCACCGGCTCGATTTTGGGGAACGTCCTGCTGGTGATGGGGATGGCATTCCTGTTGGGAGGGTTGCGAAACGGCGTTCAGAGATTTGATCGTAGACATGCCGGGCGCAACTCGATCTTGCTGATGCTGGCTGTGATTGCCCTGGTCATCCCTTCTGTGTTAAGCTCTTCAATCGGACCATTAAACAGTATGAAGGTTGAAACCCTCAGCCTGGGCGTGGCAGGGATCATGATTTTGCTTTACGCTGCCAGTCTGGTGTATGGATTGCGTTCCCCAGGTGATCCATTGGCGCCGGTCATTGAGTTTACCACTATGGTGCCAGCCGGTGAGGCGGGTGAGGCTCAGCCAGCTGGAAATGGAGCAGGACCCAAAACCCAATCCCTCAGAAATGCGCTGATATTGCTGGCGGTTTCAACTGTAGGCGTGGCTTACATGAGCGAAATGCTGGTCGGCGCCGTTGAACACGTTGTCGACAACCTGGGCGTATCCGAGTTCTTCCTTGGAATTATTCTCATCCCGATCATCGGGAACGTTGCCGAACACATGGTGGCGATAAAAGTTGCCGTTCAAAACAAGATGGATCTTAGCGTTGAGATCGCAATTGCTTCAAGCTTGCAGATTGCCCTCTTTGTTGCACCTTTACTTGTTTTTATCAGCTTAATCATGGGGAACCCGCTTCAGCTTATTTTTAACGAATTCGAGCTGTTGGCGTTGATTGCTGGAGTGGTGATCGCCGCACTGGTTTCGCAGGATGGTGAATTAAACTGGCTGGAAGGCGCAGAGCTGCTGGCAGTGTACGTTATCCTGGCGCTGGCGTTCTTTTTGCTGCCTGTTTGAGGTTAGTTCATGGATCGCCCGCTGACGGTCAAGAGAAAGCCTCGCCGCAGTATGCCCATCCTTACGCTTTGGGTCTTGTTGGGCATGGTTGGGATTGCTTGTGCGCTTTTTACGCTCACCGCTGGATTGCTCATGTTTGGGCGGGCTTCAGGCGAGCCGCCCCAAGCCACTGCCGTATTGGAGATCATCCCTGCCCCGCCCTCCTACTTTGAGACAGCCACCCAATCGGCTGCGCCTCCGAACAGCGAACCAACCGTCCCGCCGCCGCCGGCAGGTGAATTTGGAATTGGCGCTTATGTGCAGGTCACCGGGACATCTGGAGATGGTTTGCGGCTTCGATCTGAGCCAAGCCTGAAAAGCGACGTGCTGATGCTGGCGAGCGAAGCCGAAGTTTTCAAACTGGATGATGGACCGGTAAATGTAGATGGATACACCTGGTGGCATCTGGTTGGCCCATTTGATAATACCCGCCTTGGTTGGGCGGTAGTAAATTATCTCGCCGTTGTCCAACAGCCATAATTGTCTTTCGAGGGATTGATGAGCGACTTAAAACCTGAACATATAACGGCAGACCGCACTACAGCAACTTTTATCGTGAAGTGGAACGACTTTCACGAGAGCCGATATCCCTTCGCCCTGCTGCGAGCAGGCTGCCCGTGTGCGGAATGCCGAGGCGGGCACGAGAAGATGAGTGCCAACCCAGATCCGGCAGTTTTTTCCATAGAGCTGGAGGACAGCTCCGCCAACCGAATCCAAAACGTCGAGCCAGTCGGCAGCTATGCCATTACCATCGCCTGGGAAGATGGGCACCACTTTGGAATTTATACCTGGAAGTACCTCCGGGCGCTCTGCCCCTGCCCAGTTTGCCGTTCTTCAAATATGTAAAGAATTGAAGGGTTTAAAGATAATCGCGGAGATTGTGTTCCACTGCATACGCAGCCGCTTCCGCCCGGTTGCTCACCCCAAGCTTGGAGAGGATGCTGCTGACATAATTCCGCACCGTCCCTTCCCCCAGAAAAAGCGCTTTTGCGATCTCTCGATTGGTTTTGCCTTCAGAAACGAGCAGCAGCACGTGTTTTTCCTGCTGGGTGAGAGCTGAAAACGCGGATGCCTCTTCCTCTTTTGCAGCCTTTCGCACTTCCTGGAAAATCCGCTGGGTGACTGCGGGATCGAGCAGCGCCTCACCACGCCCAACAGCTTCTATAGCCCGAACCAGATCCTCTCCTCCGATTTGCTTGAGAACATAACCCGCCGCGCCAGCCCGGATCGCTGAGAACAGCATTTCATCCTCGGCATAGGAGGTCAGCATGATCACTTTTGATTCGGGGAACCTTTCGGCGATTTCCTCGCAGGCTTCAATCCCAGAACCGCCAGGCAGGCGAATATCCATCACAACGACATCTGGTGTGAATGCCTCCACCTTTTCCACGGCATCTCGAGCCGTGCTTGCCTCGGCGACCACTTCGAAATTTGGGTGGCGCTCAAGCAAGGCTTTCAACCCGAGGCGCACGATCTCGTGATCGTCTACCAGCAAGATCCTCTGTTTTGATGTGGCGTTTCCGTCCATAAGATCCAGTATAGTCGATAGTCAGTTTACTGGCAAGGAGCATGAACCCACAGATAGGCTATCCTGACTTAAATTCAGGATTCTTTCGGCGAAAATCGACGAATTGATAGCCAATCCCGCGTTCAGTAAGGATATATTTTGGCGATGCAGGATCCTCTTCAAGCTTTTTTCGCAAATAGTTGATATACAGTCGCACATAATGGGGTTCATCTTGATATTCATAACCCCAAACTTTCGCGAGGATTTGATCATGCGTGACCACCCAACCTGCGTTTTGAACCAGGTGATACAACAGCCGATATTCTGTCGGACGGAGCTGGACCAGCTTGCCTTCAACCCAGACCTCGCGGCGGTCGAAATCGATTTTTAGACGATTATCCACTTCGATTAGACCATGGGTTGTGCTGGTTGTCATCTCGGTCCGTCGCAGCACTGCCCGAGCCCGGCTTACCAGCTCGCGTGGGCTGAATGGCTTGGT
This sequence comes from uncultured Chloroflexia bacterium, assembly GCA_963827155.1. GTDB lineage: Bacteria > Chloroflexota > Anaerolineae > Anaerolineales > UBA4823 > UTCFX2. The sequence continues at coordinate 442,128 of CAWGZV010000001.1, forward strand.
GATATAGTCGTCCGCCCCGAGCTCTAGCCCTCTCACCCGATCATCCTCTTCTCCCTTCGCGGTGAGCATGATCACCGGGACGGCGCTGGTTTCACGGATAATCCGCAAGAACCTCGAAACCATCGATGTCTGGCATCATCACATCCAGCAAGATCAGGTCAGGAAGCGAGCTGCGCACCTTGTTGATTGCCTGGGTTCCGTTAAACGCCTCAAGCACTTGAAACCCGTCATGCTCCAGGTTCAGACGGATAAAACGGACCATCCGTTCTTCATCGTCCACCACCAGGATTTTTCGGTCTCTGAATTGGTTTTCAAGCATTCGTCTTACTCCCGTACAAATCCAATGATTTGTTCTTCGTGTTCCTCTCCAAGCACCTCGATAAAATTAACCCGCTCAATCGGCCAATATACATTGATCGCGTTATCCGCAAGATAATGAACATCTTTCCCGTCTGTCCGGCGAGGATTTGTAACCATCACCATTGTATCGGAAGTCGACGGCAACTCTTCTGATTCACCTACAATTGGATCAGCATTTAGTATATGGATTACAATTGTATAGCCCACATTATTCTCCTTATGCGATCATCCCTTGATCAATCAAACCACCCATCCCTCATACTGTTCATTAATCCGTCATACAATCCATCATCGGATTTTCTAGTTTACCATTCGATGGCTCCTGGCCTGCTAGCCGCAATTATATTCCTCCGCTTGATTTCTTTGGGATCACGACTTTGAATTTTAATTTTCCTAACGACACGAGATCCCCATCGTTTAAGTTATGTGGATGATGCGCTTGAATCTTCCTGTCATTGATCATCGTACCATTCGATGATCCCAGGTCGATAATGGTCACCTGATCATCAACCACCCTCAGTGCGGCGTGCAACCTTGAGACTCCTGCTTCACGGGCATGATAGGCGGTCAGATCAATATCTGGGACAACCGATTGACCTTCACCACTCCTGCCGATGATCAATTCAATATTTCCTGGAATTGGGACGGAAAGTCCTTCCTGGAAAAACCGCAGCATGAGCGGAACGTGGGGCAGAGGGGTCTCATCCGTTGGGGTGCGCTGCTTTGCTTGTTTTAGCTCATCGGAAAGACGGCGTTCGTTCGTCTTGAACTGGATGGTGGGGAGCTCTTCTCCAAATAGCTGGGCGCCGCACTGCCGGCAGAAAATCGCCCCTGGCAGTTCTTTATGTTTGCAGTTCGGGCAAACGATCATTCTCAGCCAGCCTCTCTTACCGTGCCTGGCAGCAGCAAGGCTCTTGTGGCGTATTTTATTATTTTCTGCCCCTCCGCACTGACTAATCGTGTTTGACGGATTCGGTTCGCTTCCTGCAAGGTCGTTTGAGCGAGTGTAATTTCGCCTAATGAATAAAAATGTTTTGCCAGATAATGTAAGCTGTTTCCTGCAGCTTCGTATTTACCTTCTGCCGCCTGCTTGAGAGCGTTCTCCTGCATGTGATAAAGGGTCAGGCGTGAGACAGCATCCAGGAATTCCTTTTCCAATGGATCTTGTTGATCGAGAGGAATGACGAGCCGGTTGAGCTGCAACGGGATCTTGTAGGTCATTCCGCGATCAAACGGCAGGACCATCGTCAGCGCACCGTCCATCAGCCACCGGCGGTAGTCGTCCTCCCCGCCAGGTTGGATCACCAGCTCAAAAATCACAGCCAGATCAGTATGCTTGAGGATGTTGCCAAGCAAGATTTTTTCATTGCCAAAGAGCGGGGCCGCATCCGGCTGCAAGCGGAAGGCTGTTCCTACTTCGACTCCAGGCTGCCAGTTTGCTTCCAGCAGGACTTTTTCGGCAAAGACCTGGTTTAAATTCGCAAACTTTTCTCTCAGCATTTTCTGCAGATCGCCTGCCTTTGAGATGTAATAAGTCGTTCCGCCTGTCCGGCTGGTCATCTCGTCCAGGAAATTATCGTTCCAATCTGTCCCAATCCCCAAGGCTGTAATCTGTACACCTTGTGCTCCAGCCCGGTTTGCAAGGTCCAGGCAGGCTTGTTCGTCTCCATAAGTGTGCCCGTCGGTGATCAAGAATATGTGGTTAATCAGCGCTTTGTTCAGGTAGCGTTGGATTTGTTGGAAACCGGCCTCCAGTCCCTGGTAAATTTCGGTGCCTCCGCTCCCGTGCATCATCCGCACCTGGGTCTCGGCGCTGCGCCTGTCATAATTCCGTTCTGCCGGAAACAGCACTTCTGCCCGGTCGCTAAAGGAGACCGCCGAAAGCACATCGTCCTGGCGCATCTGGCGGATTAACTCAATCGCAGCCGCCTTGACGGTGTCCAACCGCGCCCCTCCCATCGAAGTTGACCGGTCCAGCACCAGGCAGAGATTTAGACCCGGATTCGATTTGGCTGCGAAGCTGCTGGTGGCATGCAGCTTTAGCAGAGCGTAAAGAAGCTGTGGTTCTGAAAGCTGCGGCAGCGAGGTGAAGCTGTACTGCACGCTGATTTGGACTGGCTCAGTGGGGTTTTCTTCTATGCGAAGGTCGTATTCCTTCCGCCGATAAGGATCGGAGAGGGTATCATATGCCTCCTGCACGCTGAGGAATTTTGTGTTTGCCCCGGGGACAGGATTCAGATCCGGATGAGATTTCCTGGACAGATCGCGATACGCGCGCCGGATTTCGTCAGATGTTGCGTCTTTTGGAATTCCCAGAACATCGTAGTAGCTGGGGAATGAAGGCATGTCTCAAATCAGGAGGCATACTCTGGCAGTTTGACCAGAATTACCGAAATATTGTCTGGTCCACCTGCGCGGTTAGCCGCATCAACAAGAAGCTGGCTGGCTTTTTCTGGGGCGGGAGCTTTCACAATCGATTCGATGATCTCCTCCTGCGTCACCAGCCCCCATAAGCCATCCGAGCACAGCATCAGATACCCCGATTTGGGTGTAGGGGTCGTGCTGACATCTGGCGTGAACGGCTCTCCCTGCCCTAAAGCGCGGTAAAGCACATTTCGCTGAGGATGCACTGCGGCTTCTTCTTCAGTCAGATGTCCCAATTCCATCATTCGTTTCACCAGCGAATGGTCGTGGGTCAAGACCTCGGTAGTTCCGTTCGGGTCGATCGCATATGCCCGGCTGTCGCCAACGTGTGCGATTGTCATCTGCTTGCCTAAAATGAATATCGCAGTCAGGGTGGTCCCGCTCCCCGGCGCTTCCTTGGTGATCAGGTGATGCGCTTCCATGACACTTTCCTCCATGATCTCCTGGATGCTGAGTTCCGGAGGATGAGGATTAGTCTCAAATAATCCCATCAAGACCCGCCGCACAACCTCGCGGGCAAATGTGCGCACGGCAATTTTACTGGCGACCTCACCTTGTTTATGCCCGCCCATCCCATCGGCGACCACAAACAATCCAAGTGGAAGGTGTTCGCCGTCGTTCGAGGTAAGGCTGTTCAATGTTAAGATGGAATCCTCATTATGATCCCGAACCATGCCGACGGACTGAGCCGATCCGACGATGAGCTGTGGGGTGGAGGATGAGTGAGTGAGCTGCACCTTGGGATCTTCATTTTCTACCATCAAAGGGGTAGCTCGCGGGATCGTTGGAGATTCCTGCGTAGTTTCGGAATCTACTGGGGGAATCGCTTCGATCTTCTTTTTGGTGATGAGGTTTTTAAGTCGCGTTATCAAAATCGCCCTTCCTGTAGGAACATTTGCTCACGCGAGCAAAGCATATAGTTGATGATCGGCGGAGCCTATAAAGACCAGGTCTTCCCATCCAGCCGGTGTGCTCGTGATCGCGCCGTCGGTTTGGAATTTCCACCGCAATCGACCGCTGCGATCTTCCAGGCAATACAGGAAACCATCCACCGAACCGCAGTAGATTGAATCTTTGAACACGATTGGGGATCCGGTGACCTGATGATCGGTCTTGAAGCTCCAGACCTCTTTTGAGGTGTTGATATCTATGCAGTTAATTGAGCCATCGACCGCCCCAGTGAATAGCGAATTTTGAGAAATAAACGGGGTGGAGATGGTTGGTTTGTTAAGCCTGAAGCGCCAGATCACCCAGCCTGTTTTTGCGTCAATCGCATACACGGTTGAGTCTACAGAGCCAAAGTACAAGACCCCTTTTGAAATCACTGCCGAAGATGTGATCGCCCGCTTGGCTTTAAAACGCCACTTGATCGCCCCTGTGAAATCGACACAGTAGAAATCGCCAGCCTCAGAACCAAAATAAACCAGCTCGTCAGAGACAAGTGGGGTGCTGCGCACCGCAGATCCCGCATCTAATTTCCAGGCTGCTCGTCCGGTGGAAGCGTTAACCGCGTGTAAGAAGCGGTCGTCTGAGCCGATAAAAATGTGACCTTCTGCGATGCAAGGCGAGGAACGAACCGGACCTTTCGTAAAATACGTCCAGTTTACCCGCCCACCTCGAAGGTAAACTGCATGAAGGCGGTAATCCTCGGAGCCGAAATAAATCGAGTCATCGAACACAGCAGGTTTGGATACAATCCCCGCATCAGCCGGGTATTTCCACTGGAATTCACCATTCCTTGCATCCAGCGCATACAGGTTGTTGTCGTAGCAGCCGATATATACAATGCCGTTATGAACCAGCGGGCTGCCGCGAATTTCATCCTCGCATTTGAACACCCAGGCAGGCGCAGCTTTATCGTCATTTTGAGAGGGATTCAGCATCGATGAGGCGTGATGCATCAGCAGCCCGGTCTCATGAGCGACGTTGGTCATCGCAGCTTTCATCTCTTCGGCCGATTGGAAGCGGTTTTCCGGATCATATTCCAGTGCTTTATTGATCGCGCTCTCCAGGTAGGAAGATACCGCGGGGTTGATCTGGCGGATCGGTCGTTCGTGAAATGAAAACGGGGGTTCCAGACGAGGATCTCTCCGGCTGAGGGTATGATGGAGGGTCGCTCCAAGTGCGTAGATATCAGCGAGGGGGGTGGCGTCGCCGCGATATTGTTCCGGAGGGGAATACCCCTCGGTCCCGATCATTGTTCCCCGCTTGCCCACCTGAAAAGGTTTGGCGATCCCGAAATCGATCAGGATCACATGATCCTGAGAGTTGATCATCACATTTGAAGGTTTCATGTCCCGAAAGATGATCGGCTCAGGTTTGTGATTGTGCAGGTGGTGCAGGACATCGCAAAGCTCAATCGCCCACCGGAGGAACTCGTTCTTCGGTGATAAAGTCGTTCGAATTTGAAATCAAGGTTTCAAGATCGCTGCCATTAATAAATTCGATAATGAGGTAGGAACGATCGTTGACCGTGAAGTAATCATAAATCCTTGGGATCGCCCGGTGTTCGAGAGATGCAAGCATATTAGCTTCGCGCTCGAAATTCCGCACAATCGTGCTGCGGACAATCGGATCCAGGGCGCGATTGATCATCTCTTTCACTGCGACGAGCTTGGTCACATTTGGAAAATGCATATCGCGCGCCCGGTAGACCGCGCCCATCCCCCCGATCCCAAGGATACCGTCGATCAGATAACGATCGAGCAGCAGCGTGCCTGCTTGAAGCTGTTGGATGCCCTCGTTCTCAAAGCTCGAGTCGAAGCTTTGCGTGCTTTCAGAAGCGTTCACCGTGCTGGCGACCTTGTCATTTGGGCTTTTTGTGAACTCATATCTCTAAATTCTGATCTTGAGCGAGCGGCTGGAGACCAATCTCAATACTTGCCGATCAACTGCATGAAACCCTTATGCCAGGCGTGAAAAGACTTCACCGGCGGCGCATACATCAGGATGCATTTTCCCGATACAATATTCAGACCAAGCTTTTCTCCCGCGGCTAACAGTTCAGGTGAATCAGCCTGCTGTTGGATCCAGACTTGATTCATCCCGCAATTTGCCGCCTCCTGCAGCACCTGCATTCCTTGAGACGGTGGTACACAGACCACCACCCCGTCAATCTGCCCTTTCAGCGCGCTCAAGTTTGGGTAGCATTTCTCCCCGGCAATTTCCTGCACTTCTGGGTGAACCGCAAACACATCATAACCGCGCGTTTTTAGCTCCTTAAAGGCAATATTTCCGAATTTTTGCCCCGACCGCGAAACCCCAACGATCGCCAGCCTTTTATTTTGAACGAATTCCTTTACTTGTTTTTGAGGCATTTAGATTAGCGGTAATCCTCCTCTCCTTTTGGTTTATTTTGAAGTACATTTTCAATTTTTTCAATTACGGCATTGTCCAATTGCCCGGCTACATCCAGAGCTTTCATGTTCTCGTCAACCTGGCTTTTTCTGGAAGCCCCGGTGATCACTGAGCTCACATTTGGATTTTTAAAGCACCAGGCAATTGCTAGCTGAGCTGTGCTGCATCCTAGCTCATCCGCAATCTTTGTAAGCGCTTTTACTTTCTCAATTTTCTGGCGCGTCGCATCGGATTCGAACCTGCGTTTCAACCAACCGTAGCCTTCCTGGTTTGCGCGAGAATCGGCCGGGATTCCATCGTTATACTTCCCTGTCAACAACCCGCTCGCCAGCGGGCTCCAAATCGTGGTCCCAAGCCCAATCCGGGAATAGAGATAGGAGTAGTCTCGCTCGACTTTCTCGCGAGCGAACATATTATATTCGGGCTGTTCCATCAAAGGGGGGATAAGGTTCTCGCGCTCTGCGAATCCGTAAGCATCCATGATCCTTGCCGCCGGCCATTCGCTTGTGCCCCAGTAATAGGCTTTTCCCTGTTGGACCAGTAAATTCATCGACCAGACAATCTCCTCTATGGGGGTATAGAGATCGGGTCGGTGGCAGAAAACAAGGTCGACGCTGTCCATTTGAAGCCGCTTAAGGGAAGCATTCATCCCTTCGAAAATGTGTTTGCGAGAAAGACCGCTGTCGTTTGGTCCGTCGCCTCCCCAGAAGATCTTGGTCGAAATAACGAGATCAGAGCGCTTCCAGCCGGCGCGCTTGATGACGTTGCCCATCACGATCTCGGCATTCCCATCTGCGTAAGCTTCGGCGTTATCGAAGAAATTAACCCCATAGTCATACGCGGCCATCATACATTCGTAGGCCGTCTCCTCCCCCACCTGGCCCCCATAAGTCACCCATGCCCCAAGCGACAACGCCGATATTTTCAGCCCAGACTTCCCTAAGAAACGAAATTCCATGATTTCAACCTCAGAATGAATTGCGGCTCTATTACCCAGAGCCGGTAGTACTAGACAGTAGCAATGCGCGAAGCCTTCATTGGATTTCGCAAACTTCTAATGTAGATTGGTCAGTTTTGACAGTTTTATTTGATTATATCATCTCCATTTTCAAAGGCAGTAAAGACCGCTCTACATCTTCGTTGGTTTCGGTTGGATCCTCTCCCTTGCCCATGCCAGCCGCTGAGGATCGTATGAAGCTAGGGTGGGGTAGCACCGCTGCGAATAATCCAGGCCGCTTCGCACGGGGAATGGGGTCTCACCGTCTATTGTGGCAAGCGACCCACCGGCTTGTTCTACGATCAGCCAGGCGCCCGCGAGGTCCCAAATTTTCGGTGTCACTTCGAATCCAATAATTGCGGCGCTGCGTGCGACCGCGCAGTATGTGTAGGCGGCTGAACCTAATATCCGGGTCTTATACGGGATCTCTACCTGATAGGATTTGTGTGTGCGCGCACAGCAGGCAAAATAGGCTATCTTATGGAATTTTTGAGGCTGTATTCGCAAAGTTGCGCCGTTTAACCATGCGCCTTCACCGCGCACGGCAGAATATGTTTCATCAAGCAAGGGAAAATGGATCACCGCGAGGGATGGAAATCCATGTTCAAGTCGCGCCAGGGAGATCCCCCAATACTGCAAGCCGAGATTGAAATTTGTGCTCCCATCAAGTGGGTCGACAACCCATAAAGATTTATTCTCGATGTCCTGATCGGCGCGGAGCGCCGGGCTGGTTTCCTCGCTCAGCAGCAGGTCGTCTGGGTAGTGCGCTCGCAGCTCTTCGCCGATCAGTGCATCCGCGGCAAGATCTGCTGCGGTTACAAGTGAATGATCTGATTTGAAGCCGACCTGAAGTGTGTCTGATCTAAAATATTCCTTGAGAAGGTTTCCAGCCTTTTCCGCCAACCTGCTTGCAAATTCGAGATCTTCTCTCATACCGATTTAGCTCTCTGGATGGAGATCAATTCGCGCCAGCCCGAGGTAATCTTTGGTCACTCGTTCACCCGATGCACCCAGGAATTCCAACAGGTCAACCACTACCAGGGCTTTGTGCTCGGCATCGCGCCTGCTCCAGGTGCGGCTTTTTATCTCAAGAAAGTGGCCCAACTCCGGCTGGTCCAATCGATCCAGATTAATATAGAACTCGGTTCCATGGAATAATATCCGCCAGCGCCTGCGGTCTTTCTCGATGCTCACCTCACCGCTTGGCTTGAAATATTCCCGGTAGAACCGCAGACTGTGCGACGCCGCTGCGAGAAAACGGCTGCGAGAAAGCACAACCTCGCTCGGGAACTGATGTTCACGGGCTGGTCCGATCATGGTAAGCCGGTAGCGCGCCTGGCTCACCTGACCGTTTGCCTCGATGAATTCATCCTCACGATATCTCAGGGTTCCCTGTTCAGGATCCGGAAACAGAAAATACGTGTCAAATTCGTGGTAGTGGCGCCTGTAAAGAACCTCTATCGGCGGTTGTTCAATCTGGGCGGTGACCGGGACCGGGTCGGGTATGCGTACTTTCGCCTGGATCTCGAAGCTCTCTTCTTCGGTGGTGTTCCCGATCGCAATCAGCTTAGAGAGCACCGATTTCTCGCGCTGGATCAAGAAAGCGTCGATCTTGCTTGCATATTCTTGGGCTTGTCGAAGCAGCTCTTCCTCCTGCTCACCGAGCAAAATTCGGTTCTGCATGAGCCAGGTGCCGTTGACCATCACGTCGGTCACATCGGTCGATTTTGTGGCATAAACGATTTGCGCATAGATATGGTTTGGATCCCGATGAAAATGCGGGGAATTGTGCAGCCTGGAATGTTCAACGAGAATCAGGTCGGCGCGCTTACCCGGCTCAATCGAGCCAATTTGGTCCCCTAGATGGATTGCGGCGGCGCCCATATTCGTCGCCATACTCAGCGCTGTCCGCGCCGGCAGTGCGGTTGGGTCGCCAGTGACGCTCTTGGCAAGAAAGGCTGCCAGGCGGACCTCTTCGAACATATCGAGGTCGTTGTTGGACGCAGGACCGTCTGTGCCGATGCCGACATTCAGCCCGAGGTCGAGCATTTTTGCTGCTTGGGCGTATCCAGACGCCAGCTTGAGGTTGGATGATGGATTGTGCATTACACCTACATGGTGCTGAAGCAAGGTGTGCATCTCGCGCTCGTCGATATGCACACAGTGAGCAGCCATGACCTTCGCCCGAAAAACGCCGTGCTTTTCGACAAACGGGACGACCGACATTCCATAGCTGTTCAGCGAATTCTCGACCTCTATGGCAGTCTCCGCTATGTGGGTGTGAAGGGGCACGTCGTATTCGAGCGCCAACTCGGTTGTCAGACGCAGGATCTCTTCGGTGCAGGTGTATGGCGCGTGCGGAGCGATCGAAGGGGTTATCAAAGGGTGCCCCTTCCACTTGATGATAAATTCTCGCGCCGCCGCGAGCGAATCCTCGAAAAAGTTTGCATCCGGTGCCGGAAACTTGAGCACCGTTTGCGAGCAGATCCCCCGAAGCCCAATCTCAGCCGCTGCTTTCGCGACGTGGTCCTCGTAATAATACATGTCGACAAAACAGGTCACGCCAGAACGGATCATCTCCAGGCAGCCAATTTTTGTCCCCAGCTCGACGAATTCTGGCGAAACAAACTCGCGTTCAACCGGCATCATATATCCCAACAGCCAGACATCAAGCCGCAGATCGTCCGCAAGTCCGCGCAGCAGCGTCATCGGCACATGGGTATGGGCGTTGATCAACCCAGGCATGACCACCTTGCCCCCACAGTCTTGGATTACCGCGGCCTGAAAGCGAGCCTCGATCTCATCTTGAGCGCCCACTGCCAGAATCGTATCCCCTTTGATGGCAATCGCGCCCGGATCGTGAATGTGATAACCATCATCCATGGTCAATACAATTGCCTGCGTGAGGAGCTGGTCCACTTTTTCTTTAGCCATTTTTCCCCTTCTTATCGTTCGATATTCCTGGTGCCTCGATCCTGCGCAGCAAATCGAGCCCATTATGGACGGCGTAGCGGGCAGCGTACTCGCGCGGACCTCCATAGGGTCTGCTTGCCAGCTGTTCGCCTTGCGGGGTGATCAATACGAGGTAGATTTCCACATTCTGCTCATTGGGCAGCACTGCAGCTCCCAGGCAGCAGTCAGCTGAACAGCTCAGTCCGTATTCCCGGGTGAACTGGGCAAGCTCCGATGGATCGGTGAGCGAGTTGATCACCGATCCGCCGATGAAAATGATTCCCGCTTGTCCTGGCAGAGAGGATTGGTGAGCTGCCAGGCGGGAGATCAGGGCGCCACCGATACCGTGCTCAACTGCCGTCAGGTTCCAACCGCAGCGCTCAAGCGCAGAGAAAGCTGCTTGTTCCAGGCTTTCTTCATCGGCCCCGTAGATCCATTCTTTCAGCAGAATGCGCAGTGCCTTTTCAACTTCCAAAATCATAATATCGGCGAGCTGTTCTGAATCCGCTTTTGCTGTAATGCGCACATCCACCTGTCCGGAATGCGCCGCAAGCCCTACCGTCGGATTGGTGAGGATTTCGAAATCGCCGATCAAGTCATCAACCACCGATTCACCCACTCCCACCGTATGGAGTATTCGAGATTTAATCACCCCTTGCAGGTGGAATTTTTCCTTAAGAAAAGGAAGCACTTCGTGCTGCATCAGATAATCCATCTCGCGCGGCACCCCTGGAAGTGAGATGATGATCCTGTCATTGTTTTCGATGAAAAAAGCTGGCGCCGTCCCGACTGGATTTTCAATCGCGGTCGCACCGAGCGGGATATATGCCTGTCTTTTGTTGTTCTCCGTCGGCAGCCGGCCGTAGCGCTGGAAGCGCTCCTGAATTTGATCCCAAAGCTCGGGTCGAAATTCGATTTCAACCCCGACCGCTTGGGCAACGGCTTGCCGGGTAGGGTCATCGATGGTAGGTCCAAGGCCGCCGGTCGTGAGGATGATCTCGCAGCGATCCATCGCCTGTTGGATAGCCTGTGCGATCCGGTTTGGGTTATCGCCAACCGTAGTCTTTCGATAGAGGTCGATGCCGGCATCCCGGAGCATGCGTGCGATTGCTCGTGCGTTAGTGTCTACAATTTCGCCGAGCAGGATTTCTGTCCCGATGGTGATGATCTCTGCGCTTGGCATTTTTACCGTATGGTTCGCTTTACAATCTGCGTATGACTGCTTCTTGAAACGCCACCCCCGAACCCAAAGGGGCGGGGGTGGTTGTCTTCTTTCCGCGCAAGCCTCAATCCGGGTTTATCGGAGGGCCTGCCCAAATCGAAACCGGATAAGCGACCTGGTGTTACGAGACCATTTGCGTTCGAACATCAACCCGATCCAGGCGCAATAGCAGATAAATTGAAAGCGAGATGCTCAATAAGCTGGTTACAATATATACGTAGTTTGGAGAGCCATCGGAAAAGGTTGAACCAGCAAAGAACATCATTATCCGGACGATCGCGTTCAAGCCCAGCAGGAAGATCGCCAGTGTGAGGGCTTGCTCCCTACCCCTCATGAGCAGTATCCCCAGCACCCCAAATAAAAGCATCACCAGCACGATTGCAATTGGTCCTGCCAACAGGGTGTTCGGGGGGAACAAAAGGGGCGTTATCATTGGAAGAACAAAAAAGAACAAGATTTTTTGAAGTGTAGTCATTGGATCTACCTTCTCTGAGTTAATGTCCGCCCAGGTATGCTTCGATTACCTGGTCATTATGCAGCAGGTCCTGAGCTGGACCTTCCATCACAACCTTACCCGTCTCCAGCACGTATCCCCTGTCGGCGATGGAGAGCGCCATCTGGGCATTCTGTTCGACGAGCAGGATGCTGGTACCCTGGTCGTTGATGTCTCGAATGATCGTGAAGATCTGTTCGACCAGCAGCGGAGAAAGCCCCATCGAGGGCTCATCCAGAAGCATCAGTCTTGGGTTTGCCATCAAACCGCGGGCGATCGCCAGCATCTGCTGTTCGCCACCCGAAAGCGTTCCACCGCGCTGATCGCGCCTTTCTTTAAGACGTGGAAACCTTTGAAAGACATTTTGAACGTTTTTGTCAAAAACATCTTTCTCTCTTTGGGTGAAAGCACCCATTTCAAGGTTTTCCATCACCGTGAGCGTTGCAAAAATTTTTCGACCTTCTGGGACCTGAACAATGCCTTTATGGACGATATCTTCGGATAAGGTCTGAGTGATCTCCTCGCCTTCGAAGTGGATCGCTCCCTGACGCGGGCGAAGTAATCCCGAGATTGTATTCAATGTTGTGCTTTTTCCAGCCCCGTTCGCTCCAATCAGCGCCACAATCTCTCCCTTTTTCAGGTAAAAGCTGACCCCTTTAAGGGCATAAATCGCGCCATAATATACATTCAGATCTTCAATTACCAGCATACTTTGAGAACCATTGTCAGCCATTTTGTATCCTCTCTCCGCTCGCACTATGGGGTTTTGTGGCGGCGGAATTTCTCGGAGAGTGCCGCCGCTCCGGGTCCCAAATATGCTTCAACCACTCTAGGGTTGGTTTGAATTTCCTGTGGGTTTCCACGAGCGATGACCTCACCGAAGTCCATCACCGTGATCGTCTCACAAATCCCCATTACCACCCGCATCTGATGCTCGATGAGCAAGATCGTCAAATTGAAGCGCTCTCGGATGAAATGGATCAGATCCATCAGCGAAACAGTCTCTGCTGGATTCATCCCGGCAGCAGGCTCATCCAGCAAGAGCAGCTGGGGCTCAGCCGCCAGCGCCCGGGCGATCTCAAGCCTGCGCTGCTCCCCATATGGCAGGTTCTTGGCGATTGTGTCCTGCCGGTCTTGGAGGTTGAAAACCTCGAGGAAGTCCTGCGCTTTTTCGGTGAGCTCTTTTTCCTTTTGATGATATTTCCGAGACTGCAAGACCGCATCATTAAGGCTGTACCCGGCGTGGGTGTGGTAGGCGATGCGAACATTATCGAGCACAGTCAGGCTCGGAAACAGACGAATATTTTGGAAGGTTCGGGCAATTCCCAACTGGTTGATTTCATGCGGCTCAAGCCCAGTGATATTTTGGTGTGTGAAGAAAATATGCCCGGTAGTGGGTAAGTAAACCCCGGTGATCATGTTGAAGACCGTCGTCTTGCCTGCACCGTTTGGTCCAATCAAACCCTGGAGATCGTGCGACATCAGGCGGAGATTGAAGTCGTTCACCGCCCGCAGACCGCCGAATTGGATGCTGAGGTTTTGGATCTCCAAGATCTCTTCACTGCCGTGTGCGCCAGCGCTGAAAGGTGATTGTTCACTCATTTCAATGCCTCCTGCACACCAGCGGCAGTGTTCAAATTGGTTTTACTGCCCGATGATTTCCGCAGCGGCGGAATCAGCGTTCGCAAGAACGGCATTTCATATCCGCCGAAGAGGCCGTTTGGCTTCAATAGCATCGTCAGCAGCAGCATCAGAGGATAAACCACAAATCGCCAGAGCTCAAATCCCTGAGGTAAGACCAGGCGGAGCACTCCTTCGAGCAAGATAGCCCAGGTAAATGCCGCCGCCAGAGTCCCGGTCATGCTCCCGAGGCCTCCAAGCACGATAATGATCATCGGATCGAAGGATTTGATAAAGTTGAAGGAATTTGGATGCAAAAAGCCGTTAATATGCGCGTACAAGCCGCCTGCCAGACCAGCGAAAAGGCTGCCGATCACAAACGAGAGGATCTTGAACTCAGCAATATCTACCCCCATAGCTTTACCGGCGATCTCATCCTCGCGTACCGATATGATCGCTCGCCCGTAGCTGGAGTGCAGGATATTTCGCATGACTACCACAGCGATCACCAGGAATAAGAAAACCCAGAACCAGGAAGAGAGCTTTGGAATCCCAATCATCCCGCGGGCGCCTTTCATTTCCTGGAAGCCCAGCATCGTATCGGAGTTGTCCAGCAGCACCTTGACGATGATCGTAAAGCCCAGGGTGGCAATCCCAAAGTAGTCCGAACCGAGGGTGAGCACGGGCAGCCCGAAAAGGAAACTGATCTCCGCCGCAAAAATGGCTGCGACGATCACTGCCAGCACAAAGACGATTTGCATCGAGATTGCGGAGGGGAGTAGACCTAAAGCGCCTGAAACTGCCGGCTCTAAGAATTTTCCTAGGAAAACTGCCGCGATCCCAAGCACGATCGTCGCGAGTAAATACAGTGTGAATGCCGATAGAGGGTCTAACCCGCGGATTTTCTTTAGAACCTTACGAAGGTAGAGGATCGCTGCGCCAACCAGCAGCACCCCAAGCAAGATGATATTAAGTCCCAAAGCGCTTTGCTCGTTGTACCAGCGGTAAGTGATATCTGCCGCAACATATGCGCCTATGGCATAGAAACCCCACTGCCCAAGCGAAAACTGCCCATTGAACCCATAAATCAGGTTCAATCCCAGGCTGACGATCGCCATCACCGCGCCAATCCGGATAATCGTGTTCCAAAAGTCGTTCAGCAGATTGAAGCTGATCAACACCTGAATGACCAGAAAAATCACCAGCGCTCCGCCGAAAAAGATCAGGTTTTGTCGAGGAATTTTCTTGAACATGGCTTAGGCCTTTTCCCGGCTGGGTTCGCCGAAGATTCCGGTCGGGCGGACGAGCAGCACCAAAACCAGGATGCTGAAAGCGACCGCGTCGCGCATCGGGGTTGAGATGTAAGCAGCGCTGAGAACCTCCGCTTCGCCGATGATCAATGCACCGACTAATGCTCCGGGGATCGAGCCAATCCCGCCCAAAACCGCTGCGACAAAAGCCTTTAAACCAGGGATGATGCCCATGACGAAATAGACCTGTGAGAAAGCAGTGGCGTAGAGCACGCCGGCAGCCCCTGCCAGGGCTGCTCCAATTGCAAACGTGGTTGAAATAATCCCATCGACATTAATTCCCATCAGCTTTGAAGTCGGCTTATCATAAGCGGTGGCTCGCATCGCTTTTCCGACCCGGGTGCGTTGGACGATGTAGTTTAGTAAGAAAACAAGGAAAAGCGAGACAATAATAATATATAGGGAGATGTTGGAAAAAATAATCGTGTTATCAGGCGGCGCCACTCCGGGCTGCAAGGCTTTAATTCCAGATCCCGAGATGACCCAGTTTAATACTTCGATCGGCCGTTTATAAGTCACGAAGTTGGCTGTGAAAACGAAATTCAGCGCTCCGAAATATTCCAGGAAGAATGAAACCCCAATCGCAGTGATCAGAGCTGATATCCGAGGCGCATTTCTGAGCGGTTTATAGGCGATTCGCTCAATGACGAATGCAAGGATTGCACAGGAAAACATTGAAAGCAAGATGACTGTTACGATCCCCACAACGAGGTTGATCCAGCTTGGGATACCCGGCATCACCTTGGAAGGCCAGTTGTTGAGGTCCCATCTGGCAATCGCATAGTAGCTGGCGAACGCGCCAAACATAAAAACGTCGCCATGGGCGAAGTTGATCAGGCGCACGATGCCGTACACCATCGTATATCCCAAGGCAATCAGGGCGTAAACAAAGCCCAATTGGAAACCATTCACGATTTGCTGGATGAAAACCGTTGGGCTTGCCAGGAACGATACGGTCAGCTTCCAGATCGCCAACGCAGCCAGCGTGATCAAGAAGCCCTTCCCCAAATATCGTTTTTGGATGATCGTTTCGAAGAATGTTGGTTTACTTTCCAAGGATATATTCATGCATCACCCCGTGGGGAGCATAGGATGGGTAGATAGAATACGGAGGCGGTCAACTTGACCACCTCCGTATTTCAGTTCAAGTTATGGTGCTACGGACTCGACGAAAGTCTTATTACCACCTGCAACGCCAATCACAGCCGCTGATTTGATCGGGTTGTGCTGAGCATCGAAGGTGATCGTGCCAGAAACGCCTTCCCAGGTCAGAGCAGCCAGCGCATCAGATACTTTAGCGGTATCTTCGCTCCCGGCTTTCTGGATCGCTGCGATCATAAGATTGGTCGCGTCGTACGCCAGGGTCGCCAGAGCATCTGGGACTTTTGGTTGGCCTTTGTCATCTTTGTAGGCTTCGCCGTACTTCTTCAGCCATTCCTGAACGATCGGGCGGGAGTCACCTGGATCATAGTGGTTGGAGTAGAAACCGCCATCTGCAGCATTCACATCCAGGTCAGCAAAATCCCATCCGTCGCCGCCCATCATCACTGCGGTCACGCCCTTATCCTTGGCCTGAACGCCAACCAGGTTGACGATGTTGTAATAGTCCGGCAGATAGAGCACTTCGGCCTTGCTGTCGGCGACCTTGGTCAGGATTGCCGAGAAATCAGTATCGGTGGAGGTGTAGGTCTCTTTGCCGACAACCTGCCCGCCCATTTCGGTGAAGGATTTTTCAAAAGCTTCCGCCAGACCGCGCACGTAGTCGTTGCCCTGGTCTAGCATAATGAATGCGGTCTTATAACCTTTACCCTGGGCAAATTTCGCCATTACCAGACCCTGGAAGGGATCAATGAAGCAGGCCCGGAAGGTGAATTTCTTGGTGGTTCCATCAGCGTTGACGGTCACGGAGGCATTGGTCGAGGTCGGGCTGATCTGGACGACACTCTTCTGGTTTACAATTTCTGAAACCGGGATGGAGGCTTTCGAGCAAACTTCTCCGACGATGAATTTGACGCCGTCCTGGTCGATCAGCTTGTTCGCGCCGTTTACCGCTGGGTCGGCTTCGCACTGACTGTCAGCAACGATCAGCTCCAATTTCTTACCCAACACGCCGCCCTTGTCGTTCCATTCCTTGATTGCCAGCTCTGTGCCTTCTTTGGTGGACTGACCGAAGGTGGGCACTGCGCCGCTCATCGGTGAAAGCAGGCCAACTTTAATCGTGCCGCCGCCTCCACTGGCGCACGCCGGCAGAATTAGACTTGCAACAAATAACACTACAATTAACGTCAGTACTCTTTTAGACATCTCTTTCTCTCCTCGAATATTGTGTTATGAATGGTCTTTTCCCAGATTACATTGGAATTCTGGGATTGCGCATTGGCTCCAATTCAAACTCATTTGGCGTTTTTGCAAATGCACCTCCTTCCGTTCTATTCAGCTGGACGGATGCGATCGACTGCAGCGGGGATTTGCAGGCTGTTTCCTCTGGTCGTTTGATTTTATTTATTCGTATCCGCTTAATTTAGAGATTTTACCGGCAAGCATCGCTTCGGTCAAGGATTAAAATTAGCTTAGCAAAACCCTTTGCTTTCAGCCTGACCCGCATACCGGCACTCTACTGCCGTTTTACCTTATCCCGTGTGGTAGAATTTACTGGTTCGGTATGGAGTCAGCCAATTTGAAAATATCGTCTGCACCCCCCAGCCTGATGAAATCCCTCATGGCTGGTTTTGATGTTGTAACTAACCATATCGGTTTGATCCTGTTCTCAATAGGGCTGGATCTGCTGCTCTGGCTGGGTCCTCAGGTTCACCTGGTGAAGGTTTTTGAGCCGCTCTTCATACAGGCGTCTGAGCTTCCAGATATGCAGAGCACCGGAACGCTCGATCTCTTGCGCCAGGGCGCCTCTCAATTCAACCTCGTCGGCATCTTGCGAGCATTTCCGGTCGGTGTTCCCAGCATGATGACCGCCCGCGCCCCTTCAGACACGCCGCTGATGTTGAATCCAATCCTGATCGAGCTTTCGACCTTTTGGCAGGCGCTCGGATTGTGGGTACTCCTGGTTCTGGCTGGAATTGGTTTTGGGACCTTGTTTTTCACCATGGTCTCACAGGCCGCAATTTTCGACCGATTAGACCTGCGTCAGGCGCTCACCGAATGGCCGCGGAATTTCGGGCATGTCATCTTGCTGACGGTATTCTGGTATGTCATGATCGCCATACTGCTCTTGCCGCTCAGCTGTCTGCTTTCCATTCTGCTGCTGTCGGGGATTGGGACAAGCCAGCTCCCCTTGCTGATTGCCCTCTTCATGGGAGGGCTTGTAATCTGGCTGCTGATCCCGTTGTTTTTCTCCCCTCATGGGATTTTTGTCGACCGCAGCCCCATGTGGGTCTCAGTCACAAGCGGGGTGCGCTTGAGCAGGATGACCTTTACCACCACCGGCCTGCTGATTCTTTCGATTGTGCTGCTCAGCGAGGGACTTGATATCCTTTGGAACAGACCTGCCGAGGATTCCTGGTTGATGCTGGTGGGGATTGCCGGCCATGCATTTGTCACCACTGCCCTCCTGGCTGCAACATTCGTTTATTATCGCCAGGGCAACCTGTGGTTGAAAGAGTTAGTCGAGCAGCGAAAGGCTCTCCAGGCATAAAGCCCGAATTACGGAGTAATTCTTAATGAAACCGAACCCGAACACTTACGACGCAAAAGACATCCAGGTGCTGGAAGGGCTGGAAGCTGTCAGGCGTCGTCCTGGTATGTATGTTGGCGGCACCGATATTAAGGCGCTCCACCATTTGATTTTTGAGGTCGTTGATAATTCGATCGACGAAGCCCTGGCGGGCGCGTGCGACCGGATCGAGGTCGTCATCCATCCAGACAGCAGCGTTACCGTCCAGGATAATGGCCGCGGCATCCCGGTCGATATTCATCCGCAGATGAATAAGCCTGCCCTCGAAGTAGTGATGACGATGCTGCATGCTGGTGGAAAATTTGGCGGCGGCGGCTATAAAGTCTCCGGCGGGCTTCATGGAGTAGGCGTTTCAGCGGTCAATGCCCTGTCCAGCTGGTGCGAAGTTGAAGTCCAGCGCGATGGGCAGATCCATTTCCAACGCTACGAGCACGGCTATCCCGTCGCGCCGCTGAAGACCATCGGAATATCCGCTCCAAATGTGAGCGGGACCAAAACGACCTTTAAATTTGATTCAGAGATCTTCAAAGGAGAGCTGGATTTCCGCTTTGACACGCTGATCCAGCGCTTGCGTGAGATGGCGTTTGTCACCCGCGGGGTGACCATCTACCTGCTCGATGAGCGCAGCGAGCGGGAGATGACCTTCCATTTTGAAGGCGGCATCACCTCTTTTGTCCGTTATCTCAACCGGAACCGCCAGGTGCTCCATCCGGTGGTCCATGTCGAGAAGGAAGTGGATGGGATCACCATCGATGCTGCAATTCAATACACCGATGCCTATATGGAATCGGTTTACGCCTTTGCCAACACGATCAACACGATTGACGGCGGCACCCATCTGACCGGATTGCGCTCGGCGCTCACCCGCACAATCAATGACTATTCCCGCCGCACCGGCTTGCTGAAAGATTCAGATCCGAACTTTTCTGGCGACGACACCCGCGAAGGTTTGACTGCGATCATCAGCGTCAAACACCCCGATCCGCAGTTTGAGAGCCAGACAAAAGTAAAGCTGATAAATCCCGAAGTGCAAACTCTCGCACAGCAGGTGGTTGGCGAAGCCTTCTCTTCATTCTTGGAAGAAAATCCTTCTGCCGGCAAGGCTGTAATCTCAAAGTGCCTCACATCGGCACGCGCTCGTGATGCAGCTCGGAAAGCCCGCGATCTGGTGATCCGGAAATCTGCCCTGGAGAGCCTTACGCTTCCTGGCAAGCTGGCGGACTGCTCTGAACGCGATTCGCAAAAGACGGAGCTTTATATCGTCGAAGGCGACTCAGCCGGTGGCAGCGCCAAGCAAGGCCGCGACCGCCACTTTCAAGCGATCTTACCGCTGCGGGGTAAAATCCTGAATACTGAACGCGCCCGGCTGGATAAGATCCTGGCAAATAACGAAGTCAAAGCGTTGATCTCTGCTTTAGGCACCGGAATCGGTGAGGGCTTTGACCTCAGCGGATTACGCTACGGGCGGGTGATCATCATGACCGATGCAGATGTCGACGGATCGCATATCCGCACCTTGCTGCTTACTTTCTTCTTCCGATACATGCAGCCGCTGATCGAAAAAGGTCACCTGTATATCGCCCAGCCTCCGCTCTACCGCATGGCTCACAAGAACCAGGTACGCTACATATACAATGAAGCCCAACGAGAGAGTACATTGAAGGAGATGGGCGGAGATTCGGGCAAAGTCAGCCTGCAGCGCTATAAGGGCCTGGGAGAGATGAACCCAGACCAGCTTTGGGATACCACCATGGATCCTGAAAAGCGGACATTGCTTCAGGTGACGCTCGATGATGCCGCCGAAGCGGACCGGACTTTCGACATGCTCATGGGTTCTGAAGTTCCGCCTCGCCGGCGCTTCATCCTGACCCACGCTCGTGAAGTGCGTAACCTGGATGTATAAGCGAGCCCGCCGGATGTACACCTCCTCGCTCCCCCTATCACCCATTTGATTGCGCTGGAAAGCATCCAGGAATGCTCCTTGAGCGCGGCACCCTCCTGAATAATCGCTACCGGATCGTGGAAGTCCTCGGTCAGGGTGGGATGGGCTCAGTTTATCGTGCCGTGGACGAGCACCTCGAGATTGAGGTGGCTGTAAAAGACAACCTGTTTACAACCGACGAATATGCCCGCCAGTTCCATCGTGAGGCGAGCATCCTAGCCAGGCTGCGCCACCCGAGCTTGCCACGCGTCACCGATTATTTTGCGATTGAGGGTCTGGGGCAGTATCTTGTTATGGATTATATAGAGGGAGAAGATCTGCGCGAACGCATGGACCGGATTGAACGGATCCCCGAACAGGATGTGATCGTGATCGGCGCCGCGATCTGCGACGCGCTTTCCTATCTAAGTTCACGCAACCCACCCGTTATTCACCGCGATATTAAACCGGGAAATGTCAAGATCACCCCAAATGGTGAGATTTTCCTGGTGGATTTTGGGCTGGCAAAAACCCTCCAGGGATCGCAAGTCACCACGACCGGCGCCAGGGCAATGACCCCAGGTTACTCGCCGCCAGAGCAGTACGGCACTGCTCGCACAGACACACGCACCGATATTTTCTCTTTAGGCGCCACCCTCTATGCCGCCCTGACCGGTCTTATCCCGGAAGAATCGCTTGCCCGGGCGATGGGTCAGATCAAGCTGACTCCGATCCGCTCGCGTAATCCTCGCGTTTCCAAGAAATTGACCGCAGCGGTCGAAAAAGCGCTTGAGCTCCATCCAGGCGATCGTTATCAATCCCCCGAGGAGTTCAAACAGGCGCTGATCGCGCTTGATCCCTCTGTCCACCAGCATGCCGGATACCAGATCACACCTCCGCCATTCAGTGTCAATTCCTCTGCTGCGGTCGACAATGGAATTCCGGGAAAAGGGAAGCTCCCAGAATCGAAATCTGGCGGGAACTATCAGGGCGATTCAGATAAACAAATCAATTTGCCGGAATTTGGGAAGAATGATCTCAGGCGCCGGCGCAAGGTAGGCTGCCTGGTTCCTGCTGTAGTAATCCTTGCAGCCGCTTTATTGACTGCGTGGGTCTTGATCCAATACCCGGCATTGTATTCCAGGCTTTATTATTCAATTCGAACAATTGTAGTGCCGGCAGCTCAAGTCTCGCCGAGCCCCAATCCAGCCATCTCCTTTCAAACCACAATCCCCACCGCAAGCGCTGTCCAATCCCAAGCCAGCCCCATCGCAGTGATCTTGCCGCCGAAAGCGCTCCCAGAAACAGATCCAGTTCCAACCCAAACCAGGTCACAGGTCCTTCCCACCCTTACCCCTACCTTCCTTCCGACCCCGGTTGGAGGCGGCGCAGGGCAGCTGGCTTATGCCTCAGATATTACCGGCGTCCCGCAGGTTTTTTTGATCGGATCGGATGGTACCAACCGCCGCCAGATCACCGAAATATCCGAAGGCGCTTGCCAGCCAGATTTTTCCCCGGATGGCGCGAAAATCGTGTTTATCTCACCCTGCGGTTCAAATTTCGACTTCTACCCTGGCGCTTCGCTTTACATTATCAATGCCGATGGTACCGGACTTCTGCCGCTTCCAACCATGCAAGGGGGAGATTTCGACCCTGCCTGGTCGCCGGATGGTAAAAACATCGCCTTTACCTCGTTGAGGGGAAACAATCGCCCGCAGATCTTCAACCTGAACCTGGACACGAATACCGTCACTCCGCTTTCGCAAAAGTATATGTTTGATTCTCAACCCACCTGGACGCCGGACGGGAAACAGCTTTTGTTTGTCTCGGAGCGCAACGGCAGGCAGGATATCTGGCAGATGGATGCGGATGGGCGCAACCAGGTCCTCTTCAGCCACACGCCTACCTATTTAGATAGCCTCCCTTCGGTCACACCGGATGGAAAAGAAGTCCTGATTACCCAATATCTATCGCAGGAAGGGGTGCCGCGCGTCGTATCCGCGGCGCTTGAAATCAGAAACCTACGTGGAGTATGTCATCGGTAAAGAAAGGCGACCGATGCGCCATGCTGTGATGTCGCCCGATGGCTTTTGGATCGCCTTCGAA
Organism: uncultured Chloroflexia bacterium; assembly: GCA_963827155.1. Taxonomy (GTDB): domain Bacteria; phylum Chloroflexota; class Anaerolineae; order Anaerolineales; family UBA4823; genus UTCFX2. Next base: position 464,578 of record CAWGZV010000001.1, read on the forward strand.
GGTTGGGAGGCTGGCGGTAAACACAATATCTACCTGATCACAAACACTGGGGTCAGCATTTACCAGATCACCGATGATCCAAAACTTGCCTTCGATCCATCCTGGCGTCCTTTCTCTCCTCCCCAGTGAACGCTTCGCCTTGATCAGTCGGTAATTTTCTCTTTGACTGCCTCAAGCATCTGCAGCGCAGTTAAATTTCTTACCGTCCAGGCTTGTTTGAGTGCATTTGGATCGTTGAAATTATTTGGTCCCCAGGTCAGGTGGACCTGATCTTCCTGCAGCCCATGATCGGGAAGAGCGTAGGCAGCCTTCCAGAAATTCCACAGCGGGATCTGGTACTCGAAAGCCAGCCGGGCGATGGTGCTGTTGATGCTCCAGTCGCCTTCTTTGTTATCAGCTTTTGTACCCAGGATAGGGATAACCCCCTGGTCAATTAAAAATTCGATCAGATTGCGCATCTGCGGTTCGAATTCTTGAGGATGCCAGACATCATTTGAGCCCAGCATAATAAACGCAATGGAAGGCTTATGGTTGCGGTATTCGCACGCAAGCGGAGCTTCATTCGAGTTGCAGAAGTTCCGGTCAGCCCACAGCGGCACAAACAGGGCTGAGACGTTAAATCCCAGCGCGCCGCAAGGCTGGTCCGGTCGAAAGACCCCTGGTAATAATCGATAACACTGCTCAGGTTTTCGTAGTCGCCTAGTTTATAAAATCGGTCCCCACGATCAAAATCGCCTAAAAACCAGGCCGGGGTGCTCCCGCAATCGCCTATTTTAGAAAATGCGTTTGGATTGTTGCCCAGCTGCTGGCCTCGCTGGAAGATCTGTTTCACGTTTTCGGGTATTGAAGGCAGAACCGGCAGCTTTTTCCAGTCCTCAGATACAGGTGACGGGGTCGGGGTTCGCTCTTCGGCTGCAGTCGCAGCTACGAGGACACCAACTTCGTTCGTCGGAGTCGAAATGAGGGTAGGTGCAGACGGAGTCTTTCCAGGCGTCGAAATTGCCGCGGTTGGTGTAGTGGCATTCGCATTTTCCGCCTCGGTCACCATGATGTTGGCAGCGGCTGTCGGTTTTTGGGTTGGCAGGTCAACTCGCTGCCAATCGGGACTGGCGCTCCCGATTGGTGAGCCAGGCACACTAGCCGGGCTACAGCCTACCAGCACTGCGGTGAGCAGCAGGATGGCGCCGGCCAGCCTCAGAATGGATTGAATATGGGTGCGTATGAAGGCATTGAGCAGGCTTTTCATAACTGGTCGATTATATCTCAGTTGCCGAGACTGTCCAATTCCTCCATCACCGCATCCATAACCAGCTTGGAGAGTTGTTGAGTGCCCGCGGGAGATAGATGCACCGCGCTATTTGTAAATTCTTCCGGGGGGATTTCATTCCAGAAATCTTTCAGTATCCAGCCGCGTCTTGCGGACAGATTGGCTAAAAGTTGGCGGTAGCTGTCGTACGCCCAGCGCGGATAGTAGAAATTATATCGAATATCGCTGTTTGTCCCGTCGCTGATGAACATCGGCTCGTTGATGATCAGTACGGGTGTGGGCTTCGCCAGTCGGATCCCAGCCTCAAGCACCTCAAAAGCCAGATCGGTTTCTTTAAGCTCCGGCGGCTGGAGATTGTGGAAGCTCTGGTCGAGGTTAAAGTCTCGCTCGGGCGGCTGGATGGCTTCAGGGATTTCCTGATCCACCCCGGTGGCAGCCCACATCATTCCGTAAAGCTGCAGGCGGACGAGGTCTGCCAGCGCTCGGCGGGAACCTATGACGGTTTTCTCCCAGAAGTTTGGCTTCTGTATGGGAAGACTGCGCCAATCTGCATTCAGCCCAAGCCGATCGAACAGTGTTTCGACCGCCGCCAAATTGTTCTGGAGAAGGGGCGGGAAAAACTGCTTATCCTTTGGGAAGGATTCCAGGGTAACAAGCCAGACGATCAAGTCCGGCTGATAGCGCAGGGCGTAAGATAGGAGCAGCAAATCTTTGCTGAGCGACATCACCGGGTATCCAAGGTTGAAAAAGCGGATCTTTTTTCCTTCGGGAGTACTGCGCATAGCTTCATTAAGCTCTGCCGAGAGGGTATCACCAGGCTGGAGCAGAAATCCCCAGGTGGCTGAATCGCCGATTAACACCACCCTGAATTCATCCTCCGGTTTTTCTCCGGCGCTGATCTCGTGGGAGGCGAACATCGCATCCAGGTTATTGAGGCTGAGGTTGTAGGCTTTATCCGGGTGATCGCCGTAGGGCAGCCGTGCTCGCCCGGGGAATACCAGGTTGTAAAGTGAAAAACGGCCGAGAGCCTGGGCAGGATTGAGCAGTCCAAATACCAGGTTGAAGAGCACAAACAAGGCCAGCGCTTTAACAGCTACATTCCTGGCGAAATGTTCTCGCCTGCTGGACGGCTCCCCTTCTTTCCCGTTTTTTGGTAATTCGGATAGAGAGCTGGTTCTGCCCATCAGCCTGCTCCGAATAACTTTAACATGTAGTTCCATGATGCCGCTGTGCTGGGGAGCACAAACCAGACCCACCCCAGGCTTACATACGTGAATGTCGCCAGCCAGCTCAACCCTTTGAGCGCCACGTAGGCAGGCGAATTCCGTTCACCGGGCTCGGTTCTGCTATGCAGCCATTCTGACCACCGGTTCTGCACGAACAGCCCGCCTCCGTGCCAAAGGCCCCAAAATAAGAAGTTCCAGCTGATCCCGTGCCAGAGTCCGATTAGAGACATGGTAACCAGCTGCCCGCACAGTAAAATCAGCCACATTGGGAGTGGGTGCGGGCGGGTGCGGAGCGAGCGGGTAAGCGGATTGAAGACGTACCCTCGAAACCACTGTGCCAGGGTGATGTGCCAGCTGTTCCAGAAAGCGGTCAGGTTCAAGCGGGTGTACGGGTGGTCAAAATTTTCAGGGAGGCGGATGCCGATCAGCCGGGCTGTGCCGAGGGCAATATCGGTATATCCCGAGAAATCAAAATAAATTCGGAGAGAAAAGGCAGCCAATACCGCCCATGCCCAACCGGATTTTTGGATCTCGACGGCATTCTGGGTATTTAGAGCGATCAGCGCCAGGCTGTCTGCAATCACGAACTTCTTTACCGCTCCGATAAGCACTCTGAACAGGCCCGGACCAAGATCCTGGGCTGCTTTTCCTCTCCAGCCCGGCTCAGACTGGTTCGATTGCGCCTGGTTCAGTTCTGAAAAGAAATGCTGGCAGCGGTCTATCGGACCGGCAGCCGCCGCCGGAAAAAAAAGCGCATAGGCGGCAAAATGGGTGAGCGAAGAGGCTGGAAGCCGGTCGGCCTGGCGGTCGCGGATCACATGCAGCAGCCGAAATGCCAGGAATGAGAAGCCCAACCATGGGAGATCGCCCGCGGCTGCCAGTTCCCGGGATTGCCCGCTTAGCCCGCGCATCAAGCTGCTGGCGCCGATCGAGAGCGTTTCACTTTTCATGATCACGAAAATGGCGAAGATCAGGGCGATCAGCCCGAAAAGCAGGTTCTCAAATCGTCTTCCGAGCCATAATCCCGCCCATCCAGCCAGGCTGATACCGATCACTGCAGCCAGCGCGTACCAGATTTCGGGAGGGGTTGACCGGGTCAGGCAGCAGACCGGGCTCAGATACCGCAGCGCTGCCACCGCCAGAATTGTCACCGAGAGCACGATCAGTCCGGGGATCAGGTTCCTGGTCGTCCCATTCCCACCCGGGTAGGTGAACGCCCAAACCAGCACGGTCAGTCCTATCGAGGCTGTAGGAAACCAAAAGTCCAGGTTGCGGATCGAGGATAACGGTTGAAGCCAGTAAATGGAAAGCACGCTCAATACCAGAGTCAATCCAACAAATATCCTGGGTAGCCGGACCCAACGGATCACCAGAGCCGAGACGATAAACGCCAGGACCCAGAGAATATCCATCAGAAACCCTGGTATATCCAAAGAGGCGATTGATCGACGCTGAATATCAGCAAGGCCAGCAGCAGCAGACATACCAGCAGGGCGAGCAGGTTTTCGCGCTTGAAAATAGATCGGATCAGATTCCAAATCACATCCGGTTTTCCGATCAATGGTAGCCGCACATCCGCCAGACCCCCCCCTCAGATTTCACTTGATAAGTGCGGTCTGCAATGTCAATCTCCAGGTCTTCGGCGCCGTAATTTGCTATGATCGAGCCGGTGCAGCTAATCAGCTTTAGCTCTCCATCACTGCCCACTTCCTCGCACGAAAGGTCTTGCAGCTCCAGCTTGACCGCTGCGAAGGAGTCGTGCTCAACTTTTGCCTGGGCTTCCCAATCCGCGCAGGAGGCTGCGATCATGAGATTTAGATCTTGCTTTACCAATGCCTGGAGGTAGGATTCAACAGCAGCCGGTGCATCATTCGCTTGTTCCGCCTGGCTGCAGCCTGTGCAAACCAGCGCCAACAGGAGCGCTGCCAGAGCTAATCGAAAAACCGTCTTTTGCATAGATCGCTTCCTTTATCTCGGTATTGATCGTCATCGCGCCACGGTAATTTTACCAAGAACTGTTCGAAACAACCTGGAACCATCACTGGAAAGCCCGAATTCCATTACAATAAGGCAGCCCTGCATCAGCTACCACAAAAACCTGCTGGCGCGGATGGGATCGAAGCAATCAAATGAATGAAACGCTCCTTGGATTGACCTCCCAGTTAAGCTACCTGTTCAGTCATCTTACCATTGCCAATATTATTGATATGGCGCTGGTTGCTATCCTGTTTTTCATTGTCTTCCAGGCGCTCTATCAGACGCGCTCGCTCCAGCTGCTGCGCGGGGTGATCATCGCCGCGATTCTCGGGGTCGGGCTGCTTGTCCTGCTGCCATTAAATACCCTTAACTGGATTGTGAGACTTGCGCTGATAGCCGGTGCGATTGCTCTTCCAATCCTATTTCAGGATGAGCTCCGCCGCGTGCTGGTAGGTTTAGGGCAGTTTGGGAGCTGGCGCAGCTCGATCTCCAGCTTCGAGCGCTTTAAACAATCTCTGGTTTCTGGACTCAACCAGCTTTCGCTGCATCATACCGGTGCGCTGATTGTGCTCGAAGGTCAAACCTTGCTCGAAGATGTGGTTGCCACCGGCGTCCGCATGCAGGCTGCCGTAATTACCTCCGAACTGCTGCAAACCATCTTTTCCCCTCGCACGCCCCTTCATGATGGGGCGGTCATCTTCCGCGGCGGTCGGCTGGAAGCAGCCTCATGCATCCTTCCTGTTCAAACCGAAGACCTCGGCAACTCGCAGTTGGGCACTCGGCACCGGGCCGCATTAGGTCTATCTGTGAAAGTAAGCGACGCGTTGGTGATCATCATTTCGGAAGAGACCGGCTGGATCTCGGTAGCGTATGCCGGGCGTTTATATTTGGATATCACCCAGGAGCAGCTGGAAGGCTGGATCGATCGCTTCGCCGAACATCTCGAGCACTCCGGAAAGTCGCGTTGGGGCTGGCTGCGCGGCGGGGGTCTCCGCCAGACGATGGTCAACATTTTCACTTCCATTCTGCTGGCGATGATCTGCTGGCTGATCGTTGTCTACCAGACCAACCCCCCAGACCAAATCGCACTGCAGGGTGTGCCTTTGACCGTGGATGGGCTCACTCAAGGTATCTTGGTTATGAGCGACATCCCTGAAGCGGTTAACGTCCAGATTCAGACCACGAAAGATCGCATCAGCGATATGTCCAGCGCCAGTGTGCGCGCCGTTCTGGACCTGACGGGTCTTCCTCCCGGCGTACATTCGCTTCCCATCGACGTCATCCCTGCCGATCCATCCGTTCAAACCATCTCCGTAAAGCCGCGTTCCCTTGATGTTACCCTTGAAGAAGAAATCAGCCGACCAATCACCCCAACCATAGTACTGACAGATCTATCCAGCCTGCCGCCTGGTTACGTGGCAGGTGATGTCAGTCTAAATCCGGCTGTCGTGACTGCGGTTGGGCCGCGTTCCCTAATAGACCGAGTCGCCGCGGCACGGTTGGAAATTGCGATCGAGGACCGGCGTGCTGATTTCCAGGAGACGGTCGCGCCTTCCTTGATCGATGAGAATGGCGATTTTATTGATGGGCTTACCCTCGTACCAGAGCAGGTGATGGCGACGGTTCCCATCAGACGGACATTCTTCTCGCAAGATGTTGGCATTCAGGTGATTTTAGATCGGAATGGGTTCAGCCCAGATTATGAAGTCAAAGAGATCAGCGTGGATCCAGCGACTGTCGGCCTCGCAGGTCCGCAAAAAGTCCTGGACGCTGTTGGCAGCTATCTTGAAACCGCACCGGTGAGCCTGGCTGACCAGACCTCCGATTTGACTGTCGATGCCCCCCTTGAAGTCCCGGATGGAATAACTGTGCTGAACGACAAAGGCGAGACAATTCGCAGTGTGCAGGTGAAAATTTCCATCGTACCAGTCACGAGCTACCTGGTGGTGCAGCGGCAGGTCCAAATTACCGGGATCGAACCCAATCAAGCGATTACGCTTACGCCTTCAGAAGTGTCGGTGTTGTTGATTGGTCCGAAATACTTGCTGGAAGACCTGGCAAGCAAACCGGAATTGATCCTTGTAACGGTGAGTGTAAGCGGACTAGTTCCAGGCGTTTACACCCTACCGCTGGAGATCAGCGCACCTGTCGGGATCGAGACACAGGGATTTCCTAAAGAAATTCAAGCGCTTGTGGAAAGCGGTTAGCATGTTATTGAGGCGGTCCGATGTCTGAAACACAACGAGATTTTCGAGGTCCAATTTCACATACCAGGCTGAAGGAGCTGCGAGAAGCAGCCGGTGCAGGACCGGTGCTTCTGCTCACTCACGATAATCCAGATCCCGACGCCCTCGCCTCGGGTGCCGAGATCGCCTACCTGTTTGATAAAGCCTGGGGTATCCCGGTTTATCTTGGGTACAGCGGTTTAATTGCGCGCGCCGAAAATAAAGCGATGCTGGAGGTGCTGACACCGGATTGGAAGCCGATTGAAGCATTCGCTGACCTGAAGCAAGAAGTCGTTTGGGCGTTGGTGGACACCCAGCCAGGGGCTGGAAATAACAGCCTCCCGCCGGACATCCTCCCCCGAATTGTGATCGACCACCACCACCCGATCCGACCTGAGCTGAAAGCTGTGAAATTCGTCGATATCCGCAACGAGTTTGGCGCTACTTCGAGTATGGTTTACCAGTACCTTGAAGCGGCAGGGATCGAGCCCGATCCGTTACTCGCCACCGCAATTTTCTATGGAATTCAAACCGACACCCAATCGCTCTCGCGCGGGGGATCGTTGGTGGATCAGGAGATTTATCTAAAGCTGATCGAACGCATTGATCGAGAGATGCTGGTTCTTGTCCTTCAGGCTGGGCTGCCGCGGGAATACTACCAGGCATTCAGCGATGGGTTGAAATCCACCCGCATATTTGGCAAAGCGGTAGTCTCATACCTTGGCCCACTTCACCGCCCCGATTTTGTCGCCGAGCTTGCTGACTCACTGATCCGCCTGGAAGGGACCTCCGCAGCCTTATGCATGGGGTGTCACGATGGGCTTATGTACATTTCTTTGCGAACCCCGAGCTCGGAGGTCGATGCTGGCAGATTGATCCAGGGGATCGTCGCCCCTCGAGGCAAGGCTGGTGGTCATGGCACAATTGCCGGCGGACAGATTCCCGTTGGCAAGTATTCACCAGATGAGATTGCGGCCCAGGTGGAGCGGAAATTTTTGAAGTTGATGAAAGAAGGGGGAAAAGGGGAACAGTTGCTCACTTGATTCTCACAGGCGAGAAAAAAAATACGAAAGGTGTTTTCCCTCAAAGTGACATATGTCCATTGTCAAGTCGTTAAGAATCAGCGATAATCGGATCGCTTGAATGATCTTTCTAGTCTCATTCTAAATGAAAGTAAAAACAATAGAACCTTCCTAAGGAGAAAGCCATGGCAGCACAAATCATAGATGGCAAGGCGCTCGCCCAAGAAGTCCGCCTGCAGGCGGCAGAAGACGTGGCAAAAATGGTCGCAGCGGGTAAGCCGCGTCCAGGCCTTGCAACAGTTCTGGTCGGCGATAATGCCGCCTCTCAGGTATACGTCAGCGCCAAACAAAAAGCCTGTGCCGAAGCCGGGATGGAATCATTCGGCTATCGCTTGGAAGCAACCGCAACTCAGGAAGAGGTCGAAGATCTTGTCAAGAAATTGAATGCCGATCCGAAAGTTAACGGCATCCTTGTGCAGCTTCCTCTGCCTTCCCACCTCGACGAAGAAAAAGTCCTGGGCTCTATCTCACTCGAGAAAGATGTGGATGGATTCCACCCGATTAATATTGGGCGTTTAGCGCAGAAAGGCCGCGACCCGCTTTTTGTGCCGTGCACTCCAGCCGGCTGCATCGTTATGCTGGATAAGCTCGGTGTGAAGCTCGAAGGGATCAATGCGGTGGTCCTCGGTCGTTCGAATATCGTCGGCATGCCGGTTGCATTATTGCTCGTACGCCGCAATGCGACCGTGACTATCTGCCATTCCCGCACTAAAGACCTGCCGGCTGTGGTCCGCCAGGCGGATGTGCTGATTGCGGCAGTGGGCAGAGCTCAGATGGTGCGCGGCGATTGGGTGAAACCCGGTGCGGTCGTTATCGACGTTGGCATCAACCGCATCGATGATCCCACCCATCCTAAGGGTTCTCGCCTGGTTGGTGACGTTCATTTCGATGAGGTAAAAGAAGTCGCTGGCGCCATCACCCCTGTACCCGGTGGTGTCGGTCCTATGACCATCGCTCTGCTGATGCAGAACACTGTGCGGGCTGCCCAGATCCAGAACCCTTAAACGGCTAATCTAGACCATGGATAAACAGCCGCCTGGAGGTTTCCACCTGCCTGGGTGGCTGTTTATCTGATTAATCGGTTTACCAGCGCCAATGATTGCAAAGGGCTGAAATTGACTGAAAGAGAATAAAAAAGAATGAAAGCAGTCTTTCTTATGCCTCCAAATTATACAGCTTAAGGTATAATCATCGTTCGTCTGTATGCATCCCGGTGCCGCAGGCAATCATTTCTATTCTGAAAGGTACGCGAATAATTCGTTATGACCAAGCGAACGTATCAACCAAAAATCCGTCGACGGCTGCGAGTGCATGGGTTCCGCTCCAGAATGGCGACTGCTGATGGGCGGAAAGTGCTCAAAGCTCGCCGTGCCAAAGGCCGCCACCGCTTGACTGTGGCAATGAACAACCACGTCAAGAAGATCAACTGGAACAGCTAAGTCATCTCTGGCGAAAGCGTTCTCCGGGAGCTGGACATCCAAAGGGTAGCCTGGGAATGCCGATGATTAAGATCGCGCGGCGCAAGGGTGAATCGCAGGTTTCGACTTACCGGTTCCGCCGATTTCCAGCGGGTACGCCGGTCTGGAAAGGCTTTTCGCCATCCCCTTCTGGTGATGGTTTATCTGCCAAACAGTCTCCAGGCCTCTCGGATCGGCGTTGTCGCTGGACGTACGGTCGGAAAGGCTGTTCAGCGGAATCGGGCTAAACGCCTGATCAGAAGCGCAGTGCAGCCGATAATTCCCGCTATTCCTGCAGGTTGGGACATTTTATTGATCGCTAGGGAGCCCATCGTAGTTGCGCCATTTCACAAGGTCCAGCAAGCCCTGATGCAGCTCCTTCGCCAGGCAAAGCTCTTGATCGATATGAATGATAATGACCAGTCCTGATCAAATGCATCTGGATCATGAAGTCGAGCCGCGCCTGCGAGACTTGCCCCGCCGCCTGGATTATCTCCCGCGTTTTCTGCTCCTCGCCCTCATTCGTCTCTATCAAATGACATTTTCGAAAACCATGCCGCCGAACACCTGCCGTTTTTACCCCACCTGCTCGCATTACGGCTACCTGGCGATTTACAAACACGGCTTTTTCAAAGGATCATTGTTGGCAGCCTGGCGCGTCCTGCGCTGCAATCCATTCAACCGTGGTGGCTTCGATCCGGTGCCGTGAATTTGGATTCCTATAAAATTTTTACTTCTTGAATTAGATTTTGACTGGAAAAAAACGAACCGAATGAAAAAAACCAAGCTTCCCCTCCTCCTTGTTATCACCCTGCTTGCCGGCAGTCTCTTCCTCTCTGCCTGTGCGGGTGGATCTGCAGCTGCCAACAGCTGGCCTGGGATGCTGGTTGATCCCAGCGCAGACACCATCTACCTGGCTTCAGCCTCCCATGTTTATTCCCTGAACCTCACCAACGGCAGTGAGAAGTGGCGTTTCCCTGTGAAACCCGATAACAAGAAATCCTTCTACGCCGCACCGGCCTTGACTGAAGATGGTCAGCTCATCGAAGGTGGATACGACCATGTTCTTTACAGCCTCAACCCTCAGAACGGTCAGGAGAATTGGACCTTTGCCGAAGCCGACGATAAGTACATCGGCACAGCGTTGACTTTCAATGGTACTGTTTTCGCGCCGAACACCAATTACTCCCTCTATGCGTTGGGTGCAAACGGCGTAAAGAAATGGGTGTTTGTGGCTGAACAGGCTCTTTGGGTTGAGCCGATTACGGATGGCGAGCGCCTCTACCTTGCCTCCATGGACCATCATGTCTATGCCATTGATCCAGCCTCTGGAACCCAGATCTGGGAGAGTGAGGACCTCGGCGGGGCCGTGGTTCATTCCTTCTCTCTGACTGATAATGGGACCCTTTATGTAGGCACCATCGATTCGAACTTTTCGGCGCTGGACTCCACAAATGGGAAAGTGCTCTGGCAGGTGGATACGAAGGGCTGGGTATGGTCAAAGCCAGTTTGGAACGCGGATACCGTTTATGTCGCAGATCAGGAAGGAAATGTCTTTGCCTTCGATGCTGCAACCGGTACCACGCGCTGGCAAATCCAACCAGATACGGGTGAAAATCGGGCGATCATGTCTACACCGCTGCTCATTGAAAACACCCTTTATTTTGCCTCACAGGCGGGCATCCTTTACGCGGTCGATGCTTCGAATGGGAAACCGCTTTGGTCAAAGACGATAGGTGGGAAGATCTATTCGGATCTTAAATCTACTGGAGATATGATCCTGATTGCCCCGAATGAATTTGAAGCAGTGGTTGTTGCCGTCGATCTGCAGGGGAACAACCGCTGGTCGTTCACGCCAGCAAAATAAGATCGTCAAGTATGTCTTAGCATGTTTCGGGACTGAAAAAGGAAAAAATGTTATGAGTGAATTGTGGAATATGATCATCATCAACCCGATGGTGAATACCTTGCTCTTTATCTACGACGTGATCAACAATTTTGGTCTGGCGATCATCTTATTCACTCTGCTGGTGCGGTTGATCACCTATCCCCTCACGATCCAGCAGATGCGCGGCACTCAAAAAATGCAGGAAATGCAGAAGTCCAAAGAGTGGCTGGCGATCCAGAAAAAATATAAAGACGACAAGCAAAAGCTTCAGCAAGAGCAAATGAAGCTCTATCAAGAGATGGGTATCAATCCGCTCAGCTCCTGCCTCCCGATGCTGATCCAATTTCCGATCATCATAGGTCTTTATCAGGCGATCATTCGAGTGTTGGCGGTCACTCCGCTTCAGCTTGCGAACCTTTATAAGAATATCTACCCCTTTATCGATATCTCAAAACTTCTGCCGGTGGACAGCCACTTTTTATGGATGAACTTGAACCAGCCCGAGCGGCTGTATATTATGGGGGTTGGCATCCCCCTCCTGGCGATTATTGTAGTAATCACCACTTATATGCAGTCCAAGCTGATGACGCCGCCTTCGCAGCCCGGCGAGCAGGGCGCTCAGATGACCCAGGCAATGAACCTCTACATGCCGCTGTTTATGGGCTACCTTGCCCTGACTTTTGCTTCTGGTCTATCGCTTTATTTCATCACCAGTAATGTCGCATCAATCGCCCAATACGCGGCGATGGGTAAGGTTGATTGGCGCAACCTGCTCCCCGGGAAGAAAGCAGCTCCTTCGAAATCCTGACCGGTTATCGTAGCCGGCAAATAGAAGAGGTGGAGATGGAACAGAAACGAGCGAGTTTGGAGATCATCGCACCAAGCGTTGAAGAAGCACTTGAGCGCGGTTTGGCAGATCTGGGTCTCACAGAATCGGAAGTTGAGGTGGAGATCCTTGATTCCGGAAGCAAAGGCCTGTTTGGTCTGGGATTTCGGCAGGCGCGCATCCGCCTGACAATCAAATCAGCTGCTCCGCAGGGGGCATCTCCTCAGCCTACCTCGGCATCAATCGAAACCCCGCAGGTTATTCCTGCGGCGCCGCAGAGTCCCAAAGAAAAGCCGCAGGCTGAAAAGTCACAGGTTGCAAAGCCGCCTGCTGTCAAACAGGCTGGCTCCAGCCAGGCGGTAGAGCAGTCCGGGTCTCGGTCCGAGGCTGAAAAATTTGTCCCGACTGCGACTCGGGTTGCAGAAGCGCCGGAAAGCGGAGATGAAGCAGAACTTCCAGTCGATGAAGAAGTCCAAGAACTGGATGAGCACTTGCTTTCGGTCGCCCACGATACTGTCCAGGAGCTTCTGGACAAGATGAAGATCAAAGCACACCTGACAACCCGCTTTGGCGAGCCGGATGATCCGAATGACCGCATCCCGCTCCTGGTCGATATCCGCGGCGACGACTTGAGCATCCTGATCGGCCCGCGCGCCGAGACGCTCAATGCCCTGCAGTACATCTCCAGTTTGATCATTGGCAAGGAAGTTGGGCATTCCATCCCGCTCGTGATCGACGTGGAAGGCTTTCGCGCTCGCCGCTCCCAGCAAATCCGCCAGCTTGCCAGGCGAATGGCGGAGCAGGCCGTCCGCACCGGCCGCCGTCAGGTGCTGGAACCGATGCCCGCCAGCGAACGCCGGCTGATCCACATCGAGCTGCGCGAGCATCCCGATGTGACGACCGAGAGCATCGGTGAAGAGCCGCGCCGCAAGGTGACGATCAACCCGAAGTAGTTCGGCGGTTTGCTTGACCGCTTCCGCCTGCGATGGTAAAATCCCGTCGCTCAATCAGCACCGCCCCCATCGTCTAGGGGACCAGGACGCAGCCCTTTCAAGGCTAAAACGAGAGTTCGAATCTCTCTGGGGGCACAAAAAATTAACGCGAAGAACTGCTCGGTGAAGTTGGAGCACTATTTCTTGGATGGGACAAAGGTTGAAGCAAATGCGAACAAGCACAAGGTAGTATGGGCGAAGAGACGGGAGAATTATCAGAAACGGGTGCAGGAACAGATCAAAGAGCTGCTGAAACAGATTGAGCAGGCCAATGAAGATGAGCAGTCAGAATATGGGGGGGATGATCTGGAGGAATTGGGCGGCAAAGGGCAAGATGCGGTAAACAGCGAACTGCTGAAGAAAAAGATTGACGAGCTCAACCAGAAGCTGCACAATCGAAACCAACGCAAGAAAGACACTAGACAGCACGCAAGGTCTTGAAGAAACTCGCAGAAGATTGCTTGGTGCGACTAGAGAAATATGAGCAGCAGGAAAAGACGCTGGCTGGACGCAGCAGTTATTACAAAACAGATCAGGATGCCAGCAGCATGCGGATGAAGGAAGATAGGAGTGAAGAAAAGCGTGGCCAAAACGGGCCTACAACGTACAGATCGGCACGGAAGGCCAGTATGTGGTGGGATTTAGTGTTCATGGTAGAGCGGGTGATACGGCTTGCCTGATCGCGCATTTGGAAGGCATGCGCACGCATTTGGGTCGCTTACCACAAAACGTTGTGACGGACGCAGGCTATGGCAGTGAAGAAAACTACGCTTACCTGGAGCAGCACAGCTTGGGCAATTTCGTCAAGTACAACACTTTTTACCAGGATACCCATCACTTCCGAAAGACAGAAATCATTCGCAGACACCAGTTCCGAGCCGAGAACTTTGACTATGATCCAGACCAAGATGAGTACACCTGCCCAGCACAAAAGCGGCTACACTTTCAGTATACTTCTCGCTATACCACTGACAATGGATATCTGAGCGATCGACGCAATTACGAATGTGACCAGTGTAGCCTGTGCCCGCTCAAACCGCAGTGTACCAAAGCCAAAGGCAACCGCAAGATTTGGATCAGCTTTCGCTTACTGGAATACCGCCGGCGAGCCAGAGTAAACCTCCTGCTGACAGATCTGTCGAGCAGTTCTTCGCGTTAATTCACTTTGAGAATCGGGAAAGATTGAATTATTCCATTCAATTCACGCTCGGGGTACAAGATTTGTGCTAGCCTCATAACCAATGTGACGAATGTAATCCAAAATTCGGATAAATAGCACTTTACTACTCTCCACCCCCCTGTTGTATAGTAACTTGTCGAGAATATCGATTATATAATAAATTCCTCACAGACCTTTCGAGCCAGACTAGCAGCTCCTCAGTCTGTGACACCGAATTCCTCCCTAAAATGCATGAAATGAGAAACTATCAACAAATAAAGGCACCGAAATCTTCAGCAGATATGTTGATTATTCAAAATCTACAAACCCATATACCCGTATCTCAAAATAAACAGGGTTAACAAAATGTTACGCTTTCGATATTTATTACCCTTCTCCTAGCCGTTTTCACGGCCTTAGTATCTAGTGTACCCGCTGCACCTAATACAACATCGTTTTCAGTAAATGAGGGTGATGAAATCCCGAAAGATATAATTTCATACGCATCTGAGCATAAAATAGACATTGATACAACAATTCACCGGTTTACGATTCAGAATTTGGCGGGGTATTTAGACGCTGATTTATCCAGGAACGAGGCGGATACGTATGCTGGACTATGGATACAGCACTCACCACAGTTCCGGATAATTGTTCAGTTTACCAGAGAAGACAAGGAAACCATACGTCCGTACATTGAGAATGAGCTTTTAGCAGAGATCGTTGAAATACGAGAAGTTCAAAACTCGTTGGAAGATCTCGAAACGGAGCGGGCTATCCTCAAATCAAAAATACGAAATCTAAGTATTCCCACTAATTCAGGAATTAATGTGTTTAAAAATTGATTTGAGATATATGTTGTAGAGCGAGAACGGTTCGATTTTGCCATTCAGAATGCAAAGATGGAATTACCGCCGGAAGGAAATGTTATCACAGTAAGTGAGTTAGCAAAGTCTGATAGGGATGTTAACGCTGGCCTAAGGCTAAATGCCTCAAACGGATTTGACTGTACAAGTGGTTTCTCTGTAGTCAATTCTAGTGGTGTCAAAGGGATATTGACTGCCGCGCATTGTTATGATTCCATGACTTTTAACGGAACAGATCTTCCATTTCAGGGCTCCGCTTTTGGAGGACCTTGTGATGTCCAGTGGCACACAGCACCTGGATTTAATGTTAGAAATTTGGCATACGATGGTACAAACAACCGTCTTATCCTTTCGTCCAAGCATCGAGACTATCAAACCTTAAATGAGTATGTATGCAAATATGGATGGGCAAGCGGTTACTCGTGTGGCAATATTATTGATAAGAGTTTTGATCCAGGCGGTGCTATGAACAATACATTAATCCGCGTCCATAATGATGATGGTGTTCATCTTTCTGAAGGTGGAGATAGTGGAGGTCCCTGGTTCAGTGTAAATACCGCTTATGGTTTACATGTTGGTGGAATAGGCGACGACGCCTATTATATGGCAATCAATTACATTGATTACCTTGGGCTTTCGGTACTGACAAATCCTCTCATTTTCAATTATTTACCGTTTTTATTCTTTGGAGAGGATCAAGAATTGAATTTAACAAATCCCATGCAAGTAGATCCATACCCATCTCCAAGCGATGGATGGATCAACGACAATCCTGCATTCGATGGGGTTACTAATCCGTATCCACTTCCATGAGTGTAGGATGTATTAAGATGTTTGAAGCAAGGGAAAGGTTATAGAACCAATGAATAGGACAGATTTATTGATTTTATTCACTTCTTTATTGTTTTTGATGACAGCCTGTACATCAGCAGAGGATAAGATTTTGCAGAAAATAGGAACACTATTCTCAAATTCCACTGTTGACCTCAGTGAAACGATCTCCTTTCCGCGTCAGAAAAGGAAGAATGGGGAATGGCCGGTTATGGAAGCAAGAGCACGCGGCACACTGGTATTGGTCGAGAACTGCCTTCGCTTGCAGGCGAATGATCCTGATACCAGCTATATGCTTGTCTGGCCGCCTGATTTCACCTTGAAGGAAGAGGATGGAAAAGTTTTCATTTTAGATGAGGGTAAGAAAAAAGTTGCATCAATTGGAAATATGGTGCAAATGAGCGGAGGGGAGATCCATCGAATCTGGCAGCTAGACCAGTCAATTCAAAAGCAAGTGCCAGACCGATGTGTTGAGCCTTTTTGGATAATGGGAGAAGAATTTTACACTTTAGAACCATCAGAGTAATCCTCCGTGCCTTTCCTGAGTTCCTTGGCGAAGAATTATCTTCTTTGGGTTCCGAGTCAAGAAGTTCATGATAGGACGGCTTAGGGGCACCTGTAATAATCGAGCTGCTTGGCATACATGTCGAGCAGCTCTTTGCGTTAATTCGCTTTGAGGTCTGGGACTGATTGTATAATTGGATCATGTCAATATTTCGATGGATTAATTTCTTCCTGACTATTATTTGTTTGGGTTTAGCCGTCTTGGTTTTAATTATCCCATTAACCGAAATGAAGAACATTCAGGTTGTTGCACTACAACCTCTTACTTTTGCTTTGGAGAAATCTTGGATGTTAGTACGCTCACTAATTTTTCTTTTAATCTCCGGCGTAGGATTCTTAGGTATGGTTCGCATTCATCGATCCACAAAGGCAATTGATCCGATAAGATATGTTGTCTTTACGGTAATCAGTCTGATAGTTACCCTGGCAGTGTTTTACGGGTATTCATGCTGTGATTCACCTGTCGTCTTTTATATGGGTTTTCCGTTCAGTTGGTTACGAGGAATAACACCTGCTCAGCACTACTTACCACTCCCATCATTCGAATACCTTACAGCTAATGTTCTTCATATCGATTGGGAGATTAAGTAAATTAGCCTAATCTTAAATTCCCTCTTCTGGTACAACATTATCCTCTTAATGACCGTTCTAAAACTGCGAGGCACTTTATTTTCCTAGAAGCAAAATAACCCGGTAAATTCATAATATGTAGTGGATCCCAATGGCTGGACACATTCTACCCTTCTTTACCTACCACTTGTGATGAATGATTAATGTCTGAGGAAGCTTATTACATCGAATTCAGGGAAAAGGATTGACTTGAAGTTTCGCATTTCGATCAACACTAACAGGCTGCGAGTTGCTAAGGTATTGTTGATGTCATTCCTTATCACTATGACCAGTTGTGATTCCATCACAAATCGCTCCGTAATTTCTAAGCCAGAAATCCTAACTCAACAAGCGGAACCCATAAGACCCGAACCGCAAGAACCGCATATTATTGTGTCATTTTACGGATTAAATAATAATTCCATAGGCAGAATTTATTTTCGTACTCTTTCTGGAGAAATGCCACTAACGGGATCTCATCCTGGCAATGGAGAAATGAGAGTGGTTCTACCGGAACGTCAAGGCGTTACTTATTTCGTCACAGCTGAATCAGATGGATATAGTAGTAATCCGGTTAGTTATACTATTCAATTAAATAACGAAACCATTTACATGGTTGGAAAATGGACAGAAAACATCAAATGAGGCCTCTGTCCTAAAATTCCAATTTAAATCTATTCTGACTCCAACAGGTGATTGAGAATTTCGGATGGTGGATATCGGCGATGAGAACATAACTATTCCTCAATAGATATTTAACCATTCATAGCCGTTGAGGAAGTTACATGAGGTAAATTGAAGTCCCACAGTTCGAGTCAGATCCGCTTAGGGGCACCACCTAATCCGCCGTTCTTGGCGGATTTCGCTTTTTCTTGGGAAATAAATCGAGCAAGTTTTTCAAACCGGAGAATGCGTCAAACGGTCCAATCGACCCAAATCAACTCCACGTTATCGGGTATCACTTGATAAGCGTTCCCGATTGGAATTCCACGCGCCTTGCAGATTATCGTGGCGATTGTTAATCCATGAGAGACAATCAAAGCGGAATTCGTTCCAACGTTTCTGGCAATATCATCCAGCGCGGAATAAGCACGGGCGGCGACCTCGCCAACCGTTTCACCCCCTGGAGGTCGGACGGAGGCTGGATCAACTGATCGCTGTCGCCAAAGCTCAGAATAATTGGTCATTATGATCTCCACAAATTGGCCTTCCCACTCGCCTTGATTGATATCTCGCAGCCGAGCGAAGATAATGACCGGTAGTTGAAGCATGCTGGCGGTGATTGTGGCGGATTCATGTGCACGCTGGGGTCACTGCTGTAAATGACTGCGAATTCAGTTCACCACCTTTCGGCTCAATTCACCGCTCTGCAGCCAAAATGTAATAAATAATACATGACGTTTGTCATTTGTATTCAGGATTAGTTTTTGCTAATATAGGATAAGTTGCGTGAACGATAACGGGAGCGGTAACAGGATCGATAACAGGATCGGTAACAGTGCGTCAAAAAACTGGACGAGCAACGATAAAAGAAGTCGCTTTTTCGGCTGGCGTTTCAACCCAAACCGTTTCACGCGTTATCAACAACCGACCGGATGTCTCTCCCGAAACCAGAAAACGGGTTCAAGCGATCATCGAAGATCTCAGTTACCAACCGAGCGCCATCGCTCGCAGCCTGATCCGCCAGCGAAGTTACACATTAGGGGTTGTGGTTGCCGGTTTGAAGTTTACTGGTCCTTCTCGCACCCTGAATGGAATCACCAGCGGCGCCGAGGCGGGCGGATATTCCCTTCTTTTGATCGAGCTCCCGAGCTTTAATTCGAACAATGTCTTGCCTACCCTTCAAACGCTGCTTTCCCACCATGTGGACGGCATCATTTGGGCCGTTCCCCAGGTCGAAGATAATCGAGAGTGGGTTGCTCAGCTATCTCAAGATTTTGAAATTCCAATCGTCTATCTGACCATGAAATCGGATGAAGAAATTTCGGTCGTGTCAATTGATAACTATCTCGGCGGACAATTGGCAATGGCTCATCTGCTGGAACAGGGTTACCGCAATATCGGCCATATCTCCGGCCCGATCGCCTGGTGGGAAGCATGCGAGCGCCTGGATGCCTGGAGAAATACCCTGAGACAGGCCGGTTGTGAAGCGCTCGACGAGCATTGGGTCGAAGGCAACTGGTCTTCAGCAAGCAGCGCGCCGGCAATCGAAAAACTCTTCGCCCAATATCCCGAGATGGATGCCGTATTTGTTGGAAACGACCAGATGGCTTTGAGTGTCATGCAGTACGCCTGTCGAACCGGCCTGCGGATCCCCGAGGAATTTGGAGTGGTCGGTTTTGATGATATCCCCAAATCGGCTTACTTCTGGCCGCCATTAACCACTGTCCATCAAGACCAATACCGGCTGGGTGAAGTCGCCGTGGAGGAGATCATCAAAATCATCGAAGCCAGCTTTCAAGATGAAGAAGCTGAGCGACCAAACACAATTATGCTCGCACCAACATTAATTATCCGCCAAAGTTCATTAAGAAAAGGGGTGGAAGGAGGGGTTTCTGAGAAGGAAATTTCGTTGTAAAAAAAGTAAGGTCGGCTCGAAAATCGCTCTGTTTGAGCCGGCCCTGCCTGGAGAGCAATTTCCCCCTTGGAGTTCAAGCGGAGAATCTCATTGAAAACCTATCAGTCAGATAACCAGATAAATTCAAAAGGAGAGAAGCTAATGTTACACCTGAAGAAACTTGTTTTTCTGTTTGTCGTCGCCTCAATGCTGTTGGTCGCCTGCCAACCCGCCGCCCCCGCAGCTCCAGTTGAACCTGTGAAGACTGCAGAGCCTGTTGTGGCAACCGAAGCCGTAGCGGCATGTCCCGCTGCTTGCGCCCCCAACTGCACCTACAAAGACCTCGTGGTTGGTTTTCTCCAAACTGGGTCAGAGGGCGGTTGGCGCGCAGCGAACACGGCATCTTTTAAAGAGACTGCCGATCAGCTTGGCCTGACCTTAAAGTTCTATGATTCTCAAAATGACCTGGCAAAACAGGTGGCTGGTTTCCAGCAGTTTATCCAGGATCCTGCTGTGAATGCGATTGTGATGTCGCCGCTTGAGGTCACCGGTTGGGAGCAGGTCCTCAAGGATGCGAAAGCCGCTGGCAAGATCGTCCTTCTTTCGGATCGGCGCATTGATGGCTTTGAGGACATGTATGTTACCTTCGTTGGCGCAGACTTCGTCGAAGAAGGTCGCAAAGCAGGCACTGAAATGTGCAAAATGCTGGAAGGCAGCGCCTCAAAGAAGGTCTGGGAGCTTCAAGGAAATGTAGGCGCAGCGCCTGCGATCGACCGCGGCACCGGTTTCCGTGAGACCGCAGAAAAGTGCGGCATCGAAGTGGTCAAGACCCAGACTGCAAATTGGAGCATCTCCGAAGGAAAACAGGTCACAGAGGCCTGGTTGAAGGAAACCAAGGATGTCCAGGGCATCTTTGGCCAGAATGATGAGATGGCTTTCGGCGCGATCGAGGCCCTCAAAGAGGCTGGGCTCGTCCCGGCAAAGGATGTAAAGCTCATCTCCGTAGACGCAACCTCAGGCGCATTCCAGGCAATGCTGGACGGCACATTGAACGTGGCTGTCGAATGCAATCCTCTGCTCGCTCCACAGGTCTACGAAGCCGCTCTGGCTGCCCTGAACTGCGAGACTTCTGCCCAAATGGATCCCCTCTGAGGAGAGCATCTTCTTCATGGACGACCCGAACCTGCAGACAATCGCTGATGGTCGGAAATACTAAGATTAAGTTCTGCCCGAGTTTTTGTGGCGCTTGAAAGGTCGCAAACCAGGGTGTAAGTGAGACTATGGGAAGCGGTAAGGGGTGCCAGCCGCTTCCCATTCTCTCTTTACCGGTCTAGAAGAGGCAGGTCAGAATGTCAGAATCGAATGATTACATATTGACGATGGAGAGCATCAGCAAGTCTTTTCCGGGCGTAAAAGCGCTCGATAATGTGGAATTTTCCCTCAGAAGAGCCGAAATTCACTGTTTGGTCGGAGAAAACGGCGCAGGCAAGTCCACGTTAATCAAAGTGCTGACCGGGGTTGATCACCCCGATTCGGGCAAGATCACCCTGGATGGTAAAGAAATCCACACCCGCTCCCCACAGCATGCTCAATCGTTAGGCATCAGCACCGTCTACCAGGAAGTAAATTTATGCCTGAATCTGACTGTCGCAGAAAATATCATGATCGGGCGTGAGCCTCATCGTTTCGGCAGGATCGATTGGCAGAGAACGAGGGCAGAGGCTTCTAACATTCTTAAACGGCTGCTTGATATCGAAATTGATGTCAGCAAACCCTTGAGCACCTACACCGTCGCCATTCAGCAAATGGTCGCCATTGCTCGAGCGCTTGACGTCACATCCGCGAAAATATTGATCCTCGATGAACCTACCTCCAGCCTTGATGTGAACGAGACCCAGCAATTATTCAAAGTAATGCGAAAGTTAAAAGAGACCGGGGTCAGCATAATTTTCATTACCCATTTTCTCGGTCAAGTTTTCGATGTCTCAGACAGAATTACAGTCTTAAGAAACGGAAGATTGGTTGGAACATTTGAAACAAAGTCGATAACCCGGATCGATCTGATTGCCAAAATGATCGGTCGCTCTTTGGCTGAGCTCGATGAAATGTCCACCACAAAATTGGAGAGCGGCAAGCATATTAAATCCAAAGCATCTTTAAAGGCCTATGGGGTTGGACGGGTTGGGGCAATTAAACCATTTGACCTGGAGCTGCATGCCGGTGAAGTGGTTGGTCTGGCAGGTCTGCTAGGCTCTGGTCGGACGGAAATGGCAAGAGTCTTGTTCGGTGCAGACAAACCCAATTCGGGTGTTCTTGAATTCGACGGTGAGCCGGTTACAGATCACAGCCCGCTTGGCGCCATCAAAAGAGGGATCGCTCTATGCCCCGAGGATCGCAAGAATGAAGGGATTGTTGACGATCTTACGGTGAGGGAAAATATCATTCTGGCAGTTCAAGCGAATAAGGGTTGGTTTCGCTTCTTAAGTACCCAGGACCAATATGAAATCGCGAATAACTACATCGAGATGCTGAATATTGCAACCCCTTCTGCAGATCAGCCCGTAAAGAACTTGAGTGGTGGAAACCAGCAGAAAGTGATTCTGGCGCGCTGGCTGGCGACCAATCCCCAGGTTCTCATCCTCGACGAACCCACCCGTGGGATCGATGTCGGTACCAAAGCCGAGATTCAAAAATTGGTTCTTGATTTGGCAGATGAGGGTAAGGCATGTTTGTTTATTTCATCCGAGCTGGAAGAGGTTTTGCGTACCAGCCATCGTATCGCCGTCTTACGAGAACGCGAGAAGGTGGCTGAATACAGCGGCGAAGTGGATGAACAGACGATCATGCATACCATTGCCGGGAGTTAACCATGATGAAGCCTGATAAAAATAGAATAACATGGAGAAAGTTAACCGAGAACAGGTTATTTTTCCCGCTGATGGTTTTAGCGCTCATCTTGCTCATCGATTTTCTTGCGATCCCCGGTTTTTTTAGGATTGAAAATCGAGACGGGAATCTGTACGGCAGCTTGATCGACATCTTGCGCAACGGCTCAACCGTGTCATTGCTGGCAATCGGGATGACCCTCGTGATTGCGACTGGCGGGATCGATCTCTCGGTAGGGGCTGTTATGGCGATCGCTGCCTCGGTTGCCGGGATCTTAATGAACCCATCTGCACTGAGGAACGAGGTCTTCTTTGTCACAGATCCCTATTACACCTTTCAGCCTTTATGGGTGGTGATTGGGGTAGCCCTGCTTGCCGGTCTGATCTGCGGTCTGTGGAATGGGATGCTGGTCGCCTATATGAAAATCCAGCCCATGGTTGCTACCCTCATCTTGATGATTGCAGGCCGCGGCATCGCTCAATTAATCACCAACGGGCTCAGAGTTCAGATCACCTACCGGCCTTTCTCCTACATCGGGCAAGGTTGGATCATCTTGCCTTTTTCCTTATACATCGTTTTCATTGTCCTGGTCCTGACCTGGCTGCTGACTCGTAAAACCGCCATCGGTATGTTTATCGAATCGGTGGGGATCAATTTTCGCTCCAGTTTTTTCAGCGGCATTAAGGAAAAGAATATTAAATTGCTCGTTTACACTTTTTGCGGTTTATGCGCCGGAATTGCGGGTTTGGTAGCTTGTTCGAATATCAAGACTTCAGAACTCAAATAATATCGGCATGTTTACCGAACTCGACGCCATCCTCGCGGTTGTGATCGGAGGCACATCGATGTCAGGCGGGCGGTTCTCGTTGGTGGCGAGTGTGATCGGCGCATTATGTATGCAAGCGGTAACCCAATCGATGTATGCCATTGGAGTCCCGGCGTTTGCTCTTCAGGCGATCAAGGCAGTGGTTGTCATCTTTGTTATCCTGCTGTTTTCAGAACAAGCCAGGAGCGTAATTCGGGGTATCGGCGCTAAAAAACAAGAGGTCTAACCATGTTGCATCGAGCTGGCAGTTTCCTATCGAATAACCGCAGGTTTATCCCTGTTTTCGCCACCGCATTCCTGGCTTTTGCTGCATATGGCGTTGGATCGATCTATTTTCCAGGCATGCGCAATCCCCAGGTGTTCCTCAACTTATTCCGCAATACTTCTTTTATTTTTCTCAGTGCCATCGGGATGACTTTCGTCATTATCTCTGGGGGCATCGATCTTTCGGTGAGCGGCATTGTGGTTTTGACGACCGTGGTCTCAGCCTTTCTGCTTCGAGAGGGTTGGAATCCCTGGTTAGTGATTCTGCTGGTCTTATTGATGGGGATGACCATGGGCGCTGTTATGGGCAGCTTCATCGTATACCTGAAGGTCCAGCCGTTTATCGCAACATTGGCTGGAATGTGGTTTGCCCGCGGAATGTGTTTCTTCATCAGCGACAATGCCATCAATATCGATGATCCAACCTTTAAAATCTTAGGCCAGACCCGCCTCCTGATCCCGGGATTGAAAGAATTGGCTGATAAACAGGGGATTCCACCGCCGTACATCTCAATCCCGGTTGTCGTAGGATTTCTATTATTCTTCGTTGCGATATTCTTCGCTCACTATACAAGTTTTGGGCGCACGGTTTACGCGATAGGTGGAAATCAGCAGTCTGCCCGTTTGATGGGATTGCCGGTCAACCGCACTTTACTGCTGGTTTATACGTTCAACGGGTTTTGTTCGGTTTTGGCAGGTCTGGCATTCGCCCTTTTTGTATCCTCCGGGCATGGGCTCTATGCGCCTGGTTTTGAGCTGGATGTTATCGCTTCGGTGGTGATTGGTGGAACTTTATTAACCGGCGGCTCTGGCTATGTGGTGGGTACTTTGTTTGGCGTAATGGTCTATGCGATCACTCAGGCTTTGATCCAGTTCATAGGATCTCTGAGCTCGTGGTGGACGAAAATTGTCATTGGCGTGCTGATGCTCATCTTTATCGGGGTCCAAGCTTTATTGGCTAACCGCAAAGTGGGTGGAAAACGCGTCGAAAGAAGCTCGGCTCAGCTCAGCCGGCAGAGGCTCGCGCTGGTTGTAGGCGTCTTTATTGTTCTGGTAGTGCTGGCGATCATTTTTGTCCCGAGAATGGTGAAGACATCGGCAGTCGATACGGCGGTAGTTGAGCAGTGCGAGATAAAACCCTTCCGCAAAGAGGAGGCTGCTGCTTTGATTGAGAACGGAGCTGTGATCGCATATCACCGCCTCGCTGGGCCGGATTGCATCGACGAGCTTTTCGCCATCTATCCAGATGGGAGGGTTACAGGTGAAAATGGGCAGGTTGAGGCAGAAAAACAGGTTGCTCCTGCCGACGTGGAAACCCTGCTGAACACCATCACCCAAGATTATCAATGGTTTGGCAACGAGATCCGCGATACCTACCACGTTCCTTGCCGGCAGTGTTTTGCCCATTATGTGATCGTAGCAAAAGATGGACAGGAAAAAGGAGTGACCGGCGTCGATGGGGGCGTTGCTATGCCGCCGGGGTACAGCTTCACCCTCGCCGTGATCCGGAATGTGCTGCCGGTCTTTTCTGCTGCGCAGTAGCAGGTGCTTTTCGTTTTGTTTTCCGACGATGAAATTTGCCAATAAGGAGCAGGGAAGATGAAATCTAAGAAAGCGATTGTTCCGGTCCTCCTGATCGTTTTTCTCCTGATCTGTGCCTGTCAATATATTGTATTGCCCGAAGGGATAGAGACCAAAAAAGCGGATGAGAACCTCGAAAATTCCGGGTGGGTCGGCATCGTCACAGGTGTGAGTGAATTGCAGGCTGGGAGTTTGCATGTCGATATCACGATCCGAAACGATTTGGGTCAGTGGAGCTCGATGCGGGCTGTGGATGATCAACCTGCGGTCCTGACCACCGCGGATGGGACAGCGAAGAACTGTGATACCGTTTTTGTCAGCACTGGTGGGCATCGCTTGCCGCCGGGCTTTCAAATTCGTGGCTATACCGTGGAGAATGATGGTCAGACGCAAATCCAGCCGATTTATGTTGAATGTGAAGGTGGTACTCCTGAGGCAGGATCCAAGCTGACGATTGACTATATCCATTTTGATGGTGAAGTAGATTACTATGTCGAGATCGAAGAATCCAATAAGATCGAAGAGACGATGGAGCTAAATCTCGATGAAGTCGTTACAGATTTGGTTTATCCATTCGCCGAAGCAAAAGAAGGGTTGATTAAAGCCCCAGACACGGAGTTCATTGGTCTGAGCGAGAATATCGTCAAGCTGCTGGGTGTAGAACGCACCGGAGATGGGTTTGAATTCAATTGGCAGAATTCAAACCCTTCAAAATTCGCCTTGAAAACCCACATCGGTATCCCCCCCGTGGTGGGAGAGGATGGAAATCTCTACGGATTATATGAAACGCTGGATATTCCGGAAGTGCCCTTGACCCCGGCGGAAAAAAGCGTGGAATGGACCACTGCGGTTGCCGTCCCAGGCGATGTGGCTGGTTTTTACATCTTGCTGAGCGTCGAATCGAAAAAACCAAGAACCTACTCAAATTATGTAATTGATATTACAGATAAATAAAACTGGACCCTAATAATTACCCCTTCATGCCGGTCATGGTGATCCCTTCTACAAACTTCTTCTGGGCGAAGAAGAAAAAGATCAAGAGCGGCAGCGTCGTGATCACTGACGCAGCCATTACCAGCCCGTAATCTGCTGAAAAGCGCCCGCGCAGTCTCGCCAATCCTACTGGCAGCGTATACAGTTTGGGATCATCCAACACGATGAACGGCCAAAGGAAGTCATTCCAGGTATAAGCTAATGCAAAGATAGCCAATGCTGCCAGTGCCGGGCCGCACAATGGCAGGATCACACGAAAGAAGATATTGAATTCATTCGCGCCATCCATGCGTGCCGCATCCATCAAGTCATTAGGGATGGCGTGGATGTACTGCCTGAGTAGAAAAATACCCATTGGCGAGTAAAGGTATGGAATAATGATACCCCAGTAGCTGTTGTCCCAATTAAAACGCACCATCAAGTCGTAGAGCGGGATTAGCGGCACATAGAACGGCACCATTAAACTGGCTAATACTGCAACGAAGATCACATCTCGTCCTGGGAATTTGTATTTTGCGAAGATATAACCTGCCATTGCGCTGGTGAGCAAGTTTCCGGCGATGATCGCGACCGTAATAAACAGACTGTTTAGAAAATAGCGGCCAAAGTTGGCGACCCTGAATGCGTCTTGCCAATGTTTTAGTGTAAAGGTGTTCGGCCACCAAGTCACTGGCAGCCGCATGATCTCTGCTTGCGGTTTAAAAGTGGTGATCACCATCCAGTAGAACGGCAGGAGCATCGGGATCGCCCCAAAGGCCAGGACTAACCAAATCAGCCATGTCCGCCACTGCTTGCGTATTAGCGCCATGTTCAGTACTCCCATCGGGTGCGCAGCCAACGCAGCTGCAGCAGTGTGGCAACCAGAATAATCATCAGTAGGATCATCCCCATGGCCGCCCCATACCCCAGCTCCAGCTCTTTGAATGCCATCAGCCATTGATAAACTACGATCACAAGCGTGCGGTTCATCGGTCCACCTGGAGCCGATTCCCCTCCAGAGATGATCGAAGAGGTCATGATGTAGACCGGCGCGAAGACCTGCAAACCGTTAATTATGGTCGTCACCATCACAAACATCATCGTCTGGCGTAGTAATGGGAGCGTAACATTCCAAAATTCCTGCCAGCTGTTTGCCCCGTCTACTCGAGCCGCGTCATAATAGACCCGATCGATTGTGGTCAACCCAGCGAGAAAAATAACCATATTGAAGCCAACACTTTGCCAGATGGCGAACACAGCCACGCTCAGCAGTGCCTGCTGAGGGTCGATCAACCAGCGCTGGACGGGAATACCAAGAAGCTTCAGCACCTGGTTGAACACCCCAAATTGCGGCTGGTACATATATCGCCATACGAATGCCGTCGCGATCACGCTGGTGATCACCGGGATAAAGTAAATTGTTCGGAATACCTGGGTAAGCGCTCCTGCTCGATTGATTGCCAGTGCCAGGATCAACCCCAAGAAGATGCCTGCTGGCGCAGTGATCAGCACGAATACCAGAGTGTTGCGCAGCGCTTGAATGAAAATCGGATCCTGGAAAGCGCGTGTGTAGTTGGCAAAACCGATGAAAGGCGTTTCTGAGACAAATCCATGCCATTTTGTAAAGCTGAGGATTGCTGCTGCCATGATCGGGTAGATCCAGAACAGCAGAAATGCAATCGCCAGAGGCGCGAGGGTCGCCAACAGGAAAGCGCCTCGCCCGCCCCATTGGGTTGAATTGCGCATAGCCTCTTGTCGTTGCATTTCAACCTCTCTAAAGGTCACCTGGCGGCGATTTCGAAGTCGCTCACCGCCAGGTGCATTTTCACGGAAAAGGTTATCTCCTCTAGGCCGTCGGCGGCTGGTAGTTGCGCTCGGTAAAGTAGCGCTTCTTCTTCGGCAGCTCGATATTGATCGCCTTCGCAGCTTCTTGTGCCGCAGCCTTTGCATCTCCTTTGGTCAGGATTACGCTATCGAACATCGTTCGCCACAGCTTCTCTGCCTCGATCGGCCGCTCGCCTGGATGCACCCGATACGGCATTGTATCCATCATCGCTTTTACGGTCGGCACGGAGGTGATCCGAGGGTCTTCAAACAGCTTGCGGCTGTCTGGCGCGCAGATATTCCCAACAACCAGATCAACTTCACTTTCCCCGGTTGTTATTTGTTTGACAAACTCGGTGGATGCTTCCTGGACGTCAGCCGGGAAGTAGCTGAATACCTGCATCCCTTCCTCCGGGCAGAATAAGCCCCAGGAAGGCGTTGGTTTACCGCTCAGGGTAGGTGCGGGCACGGTATCAAACTTGTCTTTGAAATCCGGAAAGTCGTTATAGATCCAGGCCGTATTCCAACCAGACCCAAAGAAGAATGGTGCTGAGCCGTTGCCAAAGCTGGTATAACCGGCTGGAAAATCGACGCTGTCGATCTGGTGCTTGTGGTACCAGTCCTGAATAAATTGCAGTGCATTAACTGCCGGCTCCTCATCCCACAGGGATTTACTCCCGTCCTCTGAGTACATCCAGCCGCCCTGCTCGTAGATTAAATCGCACCACAGGTATTCGTGCTGCCAGTAGTCATTCATAATGCAGCCGAGAGCGGTTAGATTGCCGTCGCCGTCCTTCTTGACGAACTGTTGCGCCATTTTAATAAAATCATCCATCTTGGTCGGGATGTCCGCGGGTTTGATACCGGCTTTTTCCAGCATTTCTTTGTTGTAATAGAGCATATCCATAAACCAACCGCTGGGAATGGCGCGGATCTTGCCATCATCGCGCACAAAAGTGGAGCTGATGCGGTCGTTCCAGTCCGTAAAATCATCTGGGAAAGGATTGAGCACACCAGCCCTTTCCAGCTCGTAGCGCCAGAAGAAGAATACGTTTGCCATGGGGGGACCGTTCTTTGCGGAAGCCACCGTCAGGATTTTTGTCTCCATATCGCCCCATGGCAGCGCTTGCATGTTCACCTTGATGTCCGGGTAAGCCGGGGCCCATTGGTTGTCGATGAAGTCCTGATAGACCTCCTGTCGGACTGGGAATTCCCAGTCCCACAAGTCCAGGGTACCCTTGTAGGATAAGGTTTTTCCACCAGTCGCAGCAGTGGGTGGGAGGGCGGTTGGAGCAGGCGCCTGTGTGGCTGCAGGTTCGGCGCAGCCCGCCAGCATCGCCGCGGCGCCCCCTAGCCCCATCGCTTTTAGAAACTCACGGCGGTTAATCGACATTTGCCTTGATTTCATCTCTTTTCTCCTTTTAATATCTGGCTCTTCCGGTCTTGTTTGCTTTATTTATGCGTTCGATCGTGCACAAGATGTGCCCGCACTCTTTTACCTGCTTCGATAAATTCCGGTGGGTCGAACCTGCTTTCAATATCCTTCGCGACCCCATCTCGACCCGCCTCTTGCGCCTTCACCATGATCTCCAGGACGTGGAAGGCGTGCTCAGGTTTAATGATTGGTCTCATCCCCGTTATGATGCATTCCACAAGGTGATTTAGCCCATCGCACCAAGACCAGTTCGGGTCGCTTTCCTTGTACACCTTCCATGCCTCTTCTTGGTTCTCCCACAGTTCATAACCCTCCGGATCCCAGTCGTCGCCTAACATCTGCACCGCACCGTCGCTTCCGTAAATCTCGAATGCCGGGCTGCGATACTGCTGCATCGTATAACCTACCGTCACGACTGCGAATGTCGCCTGGCCGAAATCGATCAAAATCTGGGCATTGTCTTCTGCTTGCACCTGCATCACTATTCCGTTGACCTCTCGCCGTGGGATCGCCACACCTGTCATCGCCATCACTCGCTGTGCAGGTCCCAGCAGCCCGGTCAAGCTGGTCAGGTTGTAGGGCGCCAGGTCGAATATTGCCCCACCACCTCCCAGGTAGAACCAGTCGCTCCACCAGGGACCTGACCAACCATAACGTCCGCGCGCCGAATGAGGTTTACCAATATCTCCATTTCGGATATGCCAGGCGATCCTTTGATAGGTAGGACTAAGCAGCGTAAACGGCGCTGGCATCAGAATGCCCTTACTGCTCTTTGCCAGCTCCACCAGATTGGCAGCCTCTTCGAGCGTAATCGCAATGGGTTTTTCAACCAATACGTGCTTGCCTGCTTGCAGTGCTGCTGCAGTGATGCGCGCATGCTCAATCATCGAGGTCAGCACCAGGACAATGTCCACATCAGGGCTCGCGATCACCTTTTCAAAATCAGTCGTAAATTCTTGAAAAGCGTGCATTGAAGCTATGCGCTGTTTGGCTTGTTCGTCTCGGTCGCAAGCCATCACAACTCGTACTTTGTGCTGGTATTCAAGGTTCTGCAGCAGAGGTTGATAGGCGTCGAAAACGCTCCCGCATCCTACTACCCCGATGCCTAAGGCGTCCATGGCTAGAGCAGCTCCCGCTTCGCTGCCGCTACTATCCTGTCGATCTCCTGAGATAGGCCTGGTTCGATCGACTGCCCTGGATGTCTGGCTAACATCCGGTCGATCTCAGCAGCAGCCCGCTGCTCCATATCTTTCCCGCCTGCATCTACCCAGCCGTCATAAGTTTGGCGAGTCCATCGTTGGCTGGGCGCCCAAAGCTCACTCCGCAGGTGTCTGACGGTGTGCGCTTCAGAAAGATAGTTGCCTCCCGGTCCCACTGCCTCGATTACCTCCAGCGCCAGGCTTTCCTCGTCCACCTTAAAACCGCGCCTCACCCTTTCCGCAAAGGCGAATGCTTCGTCATCTACCATCAGCCAGGTCAGGCTGCCGCCGTGATCCGTACCGACGATGCCGGCGTGCCCAAACAGGTCTGCACCAGCCAGCATCCCTAATTCCAGACTGCTCATCTTCTCCATTCCAGCTTGTGCATCTAACCGTTTGGAGTTGCTCAAATTTACATTGATATATACTGGAAAGCCGTAGCTTTTTCCGATCTCGGTCATAGCCACTGCCATCAGCCCCTGCTCCGGCGAGCCGAAGGAGCAGATCGATGTGCGCGGGTCCATGATATGCGGGATGCCCCCGTACATCACCGGCGTTCCAGGTTTCAAGCACTGGATCACGGTGATGCCGGCCAGAATTTCGGCATTTTCCTGAGCAAGCGTGCCTGCCAGCGTCACCGGACCGCTGCCTCCGGCCATGCTCATCGGACCTATGCTGATCGGCTGGTTGTAGTCCAGGAACTCCAGCATCACATCCAATCCGGTTTCCGGCAGCTGCAGTGGGCTGATTGGCTCAAGAAATGTGTCCACCATCGGTTTTTGTCGCAGAGCTTCCTTTCCACCTGCCACAGCCGCACAGATCTCCAATAAGTAATGGCTGCTGCGCCGGGTCACAGGCCAGCAGCGCAGCGGCTTGGCGCATACCTTAACCATCTCTGCCATCAGTACCAGGTCTCTCACAGGCTCCGGCACATCCACCGGAACACACATTGCCCCCACCACTCCGATATTTTCGAGAAGCTCGCCAATTTTTGCTGCTGACACCGCGTCTGCAATCACCGGTTCACGCCGCTGGTGGGTGTGGTGGTCGAACCAGGCATATTGTCCTGGGCTGGACATCAGTGTGCACTCGCCTGATCCGAAGCGTCGTTGATATTTCGGATCACGCCCGTGAATTGTGAACTTCTTGCCAGCTTGCTGCAGTGCGTTGACTACCATCGCTTCGTCTAATCGAAGGCGTTTGCTCGATTCATCCACTTTCGCCCCGCAAGCCTTCAATTTCTGCAGCACAGAAGCATGGTGCACCACCACTCCTGTGTCTCGCAAGATTATTAAAGAGGTGTCGTGGATTGTCTGGATTTCCTGGTCTGAAAGCAGAGCAATTGTTAAATTTGGCATATGAGATGTCGGAGAATAATGAGATTTTGCTTAAATTTCATGAAGTATAACACCCTCTTGGTTTTTGAGGCACTGACCGCCATCTACGACTAATCCAGTCAAAAGACAAGAATTTCTACCTGCTATCTGACCCGATAAGATCGGTATCTGAACGGTTCGTTATCTTGCCTCTCCTCAAATAATATGATAATATTTATCTCAATTACCAGAATATTCATCCTTTGCCAACTTCATTCCACTGATATTGGGTTGTATGGATGGGTTTCGCTGCTATAAAGAAATATGAGAAAAAGGCATCTGGTCTGCTGAGATGGGGCATTAATAGCGAGGAGGTCATAATGTTGGCAAAAGGTTTTGCTGCTCTTGTTGGTTTGACCTTGGTTATTTCAATTTTCGGCGGATCAGTAGAGACTGTATCTGCCGCCAATTCGAAACAGGGTGATCGTAAGAATCAGTGCAGTGAGGACCTGGGTCAAACCTACATCGATGCAGGTCGTTACAAAGACGCGATCCGTGTGTTCTCTTGCGTCATCGAAGCCCAGCCCACCGAGGTTGGCGGCTACCGCGGCCGGATAGAAGCCGAACTGCTCCTTGGTCTTTACTCGGATGCACTCCGTGACTATACCCGGGTGACGGCATTTGTTATTCCAGCCGATCCAGATGCAGTTGCCACTATCCTGGACCATTATGGTTCCCGACTTCAAACCAATCCAGCCGATATTACGGCGCTCATGGGGGCAAGTTTCGCCCGCTGGTATGATTTCGATTATCCCCAGGCGACCCACTTGCTAAACGATCTTCTGGCCCTCGCACCGAATCACCTCTACGGCAACCTGTTCCGTGGTTCCAGCCTGCTGCTGAAGGGAACAAACACTTCTGTGGGTATCGCGGACCTTGAGCGAGCCATAGGTCTCGCACCCCTCAGCCCGGATGTTCGCTTCATCGTCGCCGATGCGTATACTTACGGGCTGGGCGATCCGCAGCGGGCATTTGAGGAAGCAAGCCGGGCATTGGAATGGGGGTTGGATACGCCCCGTGTCCATGCGATCCTTGCCAGTTCATATCTGGCATTCGGTGATCCCTTATCCACTGCAGACCATCTCCAGAGACACATCGAACTCGTGACGACCGAGCTTGTCCCGACTTCCCAGCTTGCTGCTGGGGCTTCCCTGGCCTTGGACCTCGTGCCTGGTCGAACGTTTGAGATCCCGGTCGCTGCAGTCGCAGGCCAGCCGATCTCGATCCTGACCAGCAGCCCCTCCCACGAGATTTTTGACTCGATCATGGTCTTGCTTGCTCCAGATGGAACCCCGGTGGTCGGCAGCGATGACTTCAACGATTATTTGGCAGGATTCGAAGGGTGGACGCCTGCAGAAACTGGGATATACCTGCTTTGGGTCACATCTTTCGAGGCTGTCAGCACCGGTGAGTTGGTGGTTTCGCTGGATTGAAAGCCCGAATCTGTTAGCAGCAAGCTGGATCTCATAAATATGTTTGAAAAAGGGGCAAGAAGGTCAGTTTTTATTCCGCCTCATACAACCTTACGGGGGCTGAAATCTTATCGGTTGTCCGTACAAAGGTCGCTCTGCTTTTCTTTCGGAACGACCTTTTGTAAGTATATTCAGTTGAGTATTGATAAATGAAGTTTGGAAATTGCCATGACCGTAATGGCTCAGATACCAATAGTCTGGGCTTGACGGAATGGGTTATCTGATAGAATTTAATTAAGAATTTTCCTTTCTGTACTCTCCTTTCCAGGGCTGTTGGAAGATAATGTTCCTGACGATGAAAATATTGGCTTGCGAAATAGAACTTCCGCATGCGAGTATTGAAGATTGCCGCCGGTTGGCACTTGCGGACTGCAGACAAATTCCCGGTCCGCATCAATGCGGTTGCTTGTTTAAATGGAATCGGATAGAAAACCGGTGAACGCTCTACAATTTCTGAACAAAGTGGGATATGGGATTAGTACCGCACTTTTTAATAGAAATACCATGGTGTTTAGCGGACATGCGTGAGAAGAAGCCAATTCGCAGAGTAACGAGATCGAAGGAGCAAGCCAGAACCAGCTATGATGCCATGAGCCGGTACTATGATTTATTATCTGGACCTGCGGAGCAAAAATTCAAGGATCTCGGTCTAAAAACCCTGCAGGTTCAAACTGGGGAGATCGTCTTGGAACTCGGTTTTGGAACCGGACGTTGCATACCCTCTTTAGTTCAAGCGGTAGGCGATTCTGGCAAGGTCTATGGGATTGACCTTTCTCCAGGGATGCTTCAGGTTGCGCAGGCAAGGATCGACAAAACCGGATCGAAGCCGAACGTGCATTTGCATACTGGAGATGCCGCCTCACTCCCATTTGAAGACCACTTCTTCGATGCAGTTTTCATTAGCTTCACACTTGAATTATTCGATACCCCCGAAATTCCGGTTGTGTTGAGAGAGTGCCGGAGAGTGCTGAGGTCAGGCGGGCGGATCTGTGTCGTCTCATTGTCAAAAATTCGTCGGAATGGTCAGGTAGTCCGGCTCTACGAATGGGCGCACGAAAGGTTCCCAAAATACGTCGATTGCCGGCCAATCTATGTCCGAGAATCGTTGATTGAGGCCGGATTCCTGATCTTAAGCCTCACGGAAAGGTCGATGTTCAAACTGCCGGTGGATATCGTTTTGGCGGGTAAATTACCGTTTGAAACCGAAGCTTGAATCCACATAATCATCGCAAATAAGATTTGACCGATGATAGAAATTGTTTGTGAAATATTTGGTCTACCAGAAGCCCTCTCGCTCAAAGAGTTCCACAACCCATTCGAAGAAGAATAAAGAATTGATCTACGAGCCCTTCGGGGATATCGGCCCTGTGTTCCGCAGTGGGTTCTTGATTATGGTGCTTTGGTCACGAGTTTGAGCTCTACCCTGTACATCTCCCCCTCTTTGTGACCTGAAAATCCAAACTTCTTGAAAATGTGCAGCATCCCGTCGTTGTCTTCAAGCACATAAGCGTATACTTTCTTGATCCCGCGCTTTTTGGCGATTTCCAGGATGTAGCGCGTCATCAGCGTGCCCAAACCCAGCCCAGCCCAGGGATCGGCTACCACAATCGCATATTCGGCGCTGTCGTTGTACGGGTCGGCGATGAGCCTGACGACGCCCACCATAATTTTCTTATCGCTTTCGGTAAGCTCCGCGATGATCGCTATCTCCCGGTCGTAATCGATTTGCGTGTAGCGGATTAGCATCTCATGCGAGGTGTCTTTGATCGGACCGAAGAAGCGGAACCGCATCGTCTCGGCGGAAAACGTCTGGAACATCTCGGCTTCGTTCGGTTCGTCCTCGGGTCGTATCGGGCGAAGAAGCACAGATCGCCCATCGTTCATCTGGACGGTCGTTTCGTATTCTCGAGGGTAAGGGCAGATTACCAGATGAGAATATGGTTTCACGGTCTTCCAGGCAATTTTTTCATCCAGGATGATCTTGGCGTCCAGCACGATCCCGCCGTTTTCGTCCACCGCAAAGGGGTCGAGATCCATTTCTTTGATTTCTGGAAAATCCATAATCAAGTAGGCAAATTTGTAAAGCAGGAACTGAATTGCTCCGACATCCACTGCTGCGGAGCCTCGATATCCTTTCAACAGCTTCGAAATCTTGGTCCCGTCGATGAGCTGTTGGGCAAGCGCCATATTGAGCGGTGGGATCCCGATATTCGTGTCTTTGAATACGTCTACCGCCACTCCCCCCATCCCGAAAACGATCACAGGTCCGAAAATCGGATCCTTTTTTGCCCCAATCAGCAGCTCATGGCGCTTCACGATCATTTTCTCAATGTAAATGCCGAGGATCCGGGCATTTGCGGCATGTTCTCGCACAGCCCGCATGATTCTGGTATATGCCGGCGCGATCTCTGCCAGTTCCTTGATATCTGCGGCAGTTCCGCCGACCTCGCTTTCGTAAATAATATCGGGCGAGACGATTCTCATCACCACCGGAAATCCAATTTGAGAAGCCAGAGCTGTGGCTTCCGCTAAATTCCTGGCGAGTCCCCCTTCAGGGACCGGGATCTCGTAATTGATCAGAATCTCTTTGATCTCAGGTTTGGTCAAAATGGTCCTGCCGCTCCGCGCGATCTTGCGGATGATAATCCTGTTAGCTTCGGATTTCGGAGAGAAGGCATGTGGGATGGTTGCTGGAGTCTCGTTCAATGTTTTCAAATTACGCTGGTATTCGACCATATTCAAAAAGGATCTGACGGCATCTTCGGGCTGCTCGTAAGAGGGGATTTTCCCATGATCGAGGATCTTCCGACCTTCCGCCACGTCATCTTCGCCCATAAAAGAAGCCAGCACGGTTTTATAGGTGGCTCTGGCATTTTCCACGAGATCCTTTGCCACCGCAGCCGCGTCGGTCATTGCCTGGGGAGTCAGTATCGCCAGGACCGCATCGGCATTCTGGTCGCTCAAGCAAGCTTTGATGGCATTGCTGTAGCGAGCCGGTTCGGCATCACCGAGGATATCGATCGGATTACCCCGGCTCCATAACCTGGGCATCTTCTCATCCAGCATCTGGATCGTCTCTTCAGACAGCTCCGCCAGGACCCCGTTTTGATCGATCAGGGCGTCTGTGGCGATCACCCCGGGTCCGCCAGCGTTGGTAACGATCGCCAGCTTGTTGCCGTTTGGTAAGCGCTGCATCGAGAGAGTCTTGGCGCAGTCAAACAACTCTGCGATTGTGCCGACCCGCAGGACACCCGCTCGCCGGAATGCGGCGTCAAAGATCTGGTTGTTGCCGGTGATGCTCCCGGTGTGGGTCAGCGCCGCTTGCGCACCCTCCTGGCTCCGCCCAACTTTTAGCACAATGATCGGTTTCGTTAATGCAAAGCTGCGCGCTGCGCTCATAAAGCTCCGAGCCTGAGTCAGGGTTTCCATATAAATCAGGATGGATTTGGTCTCCGGATCGTTTCCGAAATAGTCGATCAAATCATGAAATCCGATGTCGATCATATCCCCGATCGAAACAAAATAAGAAAATCCCACATTCTGCTTCACCGACCAGTCCAGGACTGCGGTGCACAGCGCCCCGCTTTGCGAGATAAACGCGATTCCGCCTTTGGGCGGCATATTTCGAGAAAAACTTGCATTCAAATTTAACCGCGGTCGGATGAATCCAAGGCAGTTAGGGCCTAACATCGCCATTCCGTTTGCACGAACGGTCTGTGCGATTTTTTTCGAAAGCAGGCTGCCCTCCTCCCCAGATTCAGTAAAACCTGCCGAGATCACGACTGTAGATCGCACGCCGCTGGCAGCGCACGCTTCAAGCACGTCTGGAACCATCTGGGCATGGATGGCGATGATTGCCAGGTCAACCTTCTGCGGGATGGCGACAATAGTCGGAAAAGCCTGCACGCCCTGGACTGACTCCCGGTGATTGTTGACCGGGAAGATCGCACCTGAATAACCGTTCGTGATCAGGTTCTTGAGCAGCGCATACCCAACCCGACCGGGTGTATTGGAAGCCCCAATCACCGCCACAGATTTGGGATTAAATAACGTATGAAGCTGTCTGGCATCCATCTCAATACATCCTGATCCCCCAGACATCCAGGTTGTTCATCACAAAAACCACGGCTAGAGTCGCCCACGGCAGCGCATGCCCAACCCGGGTAAATCCGGCGCCCTCGATTCTTAGCGATATTTGATCCAGAAAGACCGCTGCCAGGATAAAAATTCCTGGGTAAGTGATGAAGTAGAGCCGCGGTAAAGAATAGATCCACGATCCGCCAAACTGCAGCAAGCCTTGCAGCGCCAACGCTGGCAGGATGATTAATAGTGGTATTGCAGACTGTTTGCGACCCCTATTGAAGTACAAGCCTAGCAATGCAAACGCCAACGGCAGAGTGAAAAAATTCTCCCACTGCATCTTCACAAACTCAGATATGAAGCTCCGGATGAGGGAAGTCCACTGGTTGAGGTCACCAGATCGAATGAGATGGTACCATCCTCGCAGTGCACTGGTTCCCAGCTGGGAGTTATCTGTCGCCATCGGAATTCCTAATCCATGGGCATACAAAATGATAAAACCCGCGTATATCGTAAGTGTGATTAAAAACACTGCCAGCAAAGTTTTCCAGCTAACCCTGCTTAGTATTCCATAACCGAGCAAAAAGAAATAAAAAGGGAACATATCATAGGTAAGCGAAAATAATCCCAAAATACCAGAGAAAAGCATTACGTTCCCTATGCGGGTTTCACCTTCGACGATAAACCTCTCGAAAAGGTAGATCAAGATCATAATGCCGGCGTACTGAGCCAGATAAGTATATGGCGATGCTGCGAAAAAGATGAATAACCTTCCGGTGGCAATGAAGCCGGCGGTTAAAATCGCGGTTCTTTCCGACCAATATCTTCGGGTGAATAGATACCCGCAGAAAGCTGAAATGGTCCATAATAGAATGTTGTATATCAATCCAACATAATAAAGATTAACGAAGTAGCTGAATTGGGAAGTCAAATAAAAATAAAATGACCTCCGAAGCAGCATATCGGACCAAAACGGCTTTCCCATGAAGAGTAAATCCAGCGATCTGAAAACCGGCAGGTCGGCATTTACTGCCCCCATCAAATTGGGGAACATATAGCTGATGAACCAGCGCGGCGCATCTGGCTTTATCAAGTGGATGGAGTAGGTATAGGGTGCTCTTAATGAAAGATGAAACCAGGTCTCGAGAAGTATGACCGCGAAAGCCAGGAAGCCGAGCAGCGCCAGCTTTTTAAGGTTGGGTCTCCTTCGGATGATTAAAATGCACACGATCAGTCCAATGACCGCAAGACCGATAAACAGCTCGAATTCATGCGGGATGACCGGGAGCGATTTGAATGCCTGGGGGAACCACTCAGGTCTCGAGGGGACGGGTGCTGTGTTGAAATCATATGGCTCAAAACTGTAATAATACTTATCCAGGCCAAGCCATTGATATGGAAGAGTGGCGATGATCCACCATATCCCGGTCGCGATCCGGGCGACCCAGACATTAGAGACGAAAGTCCGCAGCAGCCCAAACAGGGTCGGCGTAAAGAGCAGGAAAAAATATGCCGAGCAGGTATAACCGATCCTGGCGTAAAGCGGATTTGCCTCCCAATCGTACCGCCCCCGAAGTACGATCAGTCCAGCTGCCAGCAGAATGCTCCAGACGAGAAGCTGGAGAGCCCATTTCGACAGAATTTCCCTTTTCAGCGTGGGATCGCCGGTAAGTCGGTCTGCTTCTCGTTTACCTGTAGCCGCGCTTGCCAGAAAAAAGATTAGACCGAGCCAGATCCCCAGCCCGATCCGAAACATGGTAAATATCATGCGTTGGCGGGGAGTGATCTGATAACTGATGAAGATATCCTTATATTTTGAAGTATTAGAAAAGAGATCTTGGGTGTTCGGAGACTGTTCGTCGAGGCGTACTTTCACATACCCAGACCAATCATGTTGACCAAAACGGAGTCCAAAAACCTGGCTGGCAGAGGAGAACTCACAGACGAATTCTGCGGGCTGGTCCCCAAGCATCGCAAGATTCTCCTCAAAAGGTTCCCACCCCTGTTTTTCC
Source organism: uncultured Chloroflexia bacterium (assembly GCA_963827155.1). Classification (GTDB taxonomy): domain Bacteria; phylum Chloroflexota; class Anaerolineae; order Anaerolineales; family UBA4823; genus UTCFX2. The sequence goes on from CAWGZV010000001.1 coordinate 504,031, forward strand.
ACTCGCTTGCAAATTCGGTTGAAATCCGCCGCCCGAAAGCTGCCAAAACCCATAATTTTATTCAGAAAAACCTGGGACCCTTTTGAGATGGGATTTCTCTCGCCCGTGGCAGTTATTCTTAATAAATGATCGGTCCGGAGAATCTGCGAATGGTTAGGGATGATAAAACTTAACATGCAGCCGAACAGCAGACAACCCGCAGCCCATTGAAACCTCTGTTTTATCGGAAGAATATCCAATTCGCGGTTTGTAATCCGGAGTATCCAGGCGGACAAGAACATCCCAATAATGGTAAAGATGCATATTGCAGCCCATTTAATAATGCCAGTCTGTTCCAGGTTGTTTTTAAAGAATCCGAAGAATGTAAAGGCAAAAAGTCCCCCACAAATCGTAATAATCACAAAGGTTAGGAAATTGAGTAAAAACCTATTCTTCATTTCTTGAAGCTGCCGACTTCGTAAATATTGGCACCGATGATTGGAAGGCGAAGATGCCGAATTTCTTCCCGGATCATAATGCTGCTGGCGCAATCTCTGACTTGTTGGTTTGTGGAGAAATGATGGTTTCGAATATTGTATCCAAGCAGATAAAAACCTGCCTGGGTAATCCGATTTTCGACCGGCACACCGTAAACCAGCTGCCCTTCAGGCATAAGCACCCTTCGGATTTCTCCAAACGCTCTCGGAAGCTCTTTGGGAGTGAGATGTTCCAGGATGCTGATCAGAAGGACACTATCGAAATATTCATCCGGGAATGGCAAATCTAAAACATTTCCTTGTTCAAGGTTTATTTTGACCCCTTTAAATGCAAACATCGCTTCAATTTCAACAATATCCGCCTTAAGGTCAAGCCCATAGATTTGCTTATATTTCCTTGCTAAGTTTAGAAAAGTGACCCCCGTGCCAAATCCTACTTCCAGGATTCTTTCACCCCCCTTGCATTGTTGCAGGCACATGCTCACCCGTTCCCTGTAATATTTTCCGAAGATCGGATTTCTGTAGAATCGGATCGGGTCGTCGCGGTCGACGCCAACATATTCTGAGATTGGGAGCAGGATTAGCTCTTCCTTTCCATTATTCATTTTTTTCATGCTCTCGATTTTTATAATGTCAAAATGCTACTTGAATTTCATCCTGAATGCTGCGAACACGACCATCTTTATGAGTAGCCAACCATGCCTCCAGCGCTGTATGTTGGTGGATCCGTAGGTGCGCTCTTGATAGCGGATGGGGATATCGACGATCTTCAGGTTAAGCTTGGATGCTCCAAAAAGCAAATCAAAGTCCCCAAACGGGTCGAAATCTCCGAAGTAAGCCCGGTTGGCGGCAATTCGCTGGTAGTCTGACTGATTTAGCGCCTTCGTACCGCAGAGCGTATCTTTGACCGCTTGGCCCAATAGGTACCTGAATGCCAGGCTGAAGAATTTATTCCCGAGGAAGTTCACCAGTCGCATCGCCTGTCTTTCCATCGGATAAACCAGTCGGACGCCGTTAGCGAACTCACCGGTCCGATTTACCAGGGCTTCATAAAATCTTGGCAGATATTCAGGTGGGACCGATAAATCAGAATCCAGAATCATTAGGATCTCTCCCTTGGCGGTTTGAAATCCTAGTCTCACCGCATCGCCTTTCCCTTTACCTGTCTGCTTCAGCAGCCGCGCGTCGACGTTAGGATGAAGCGAAATCTGCCGGTTGATTTCTTCGAAAGTGTCGTCTTTAGAATTCCCTTCCACAAATACCAGCTCGGTCGATCTGCCCATATCGGGTACCCGTTCGAAAATCTGTTGGATATTTCCAGATTCATTACGAGCCGGGATGACCACCGAAACAGAATATTGTTCTTCTTCGTCGCCAGGCCTGCAAAATTGGCGCGGTCGGGCGATGATCAAATTTGTCAGTGCGAGTAGATTAAAGGGCCATATGCGAACCAGGAACTTATTGCAGAATGGCTCGACCAATGGTACGGGCAGTGGGAAAAGGATCTCGGAGCGCGAAATTAATTGCTCCAATCCAGCTAAATTCATCAGATTGCCTATATCCTCTGCAGTCAGCCAGGATTGTGCCAGTGGTCGTTGTGCCAGTCCAAACGCTTCAGCAGCAACAAGTATGGGAGTCCATAACCGGCTGAAAAAATTCAGGATGATGCGAGTGCCTGGATGACACAATCTATGCAAGCCCTGAAAAAGCACCTGTACATCCCAAACATCATTAACCAAATCCGATAAAATGATCGCGTCGAAAGTCTCTGATAAGGCGAGTTCGAGCCCATCCGCCTCAATGAAATGAAGACCTGGGTGTCTTTCATGGGCGCGTTTAACCATCTCCCCTGAAAAATCTATCCCTACTCCGTAACCTGGTTGGACACTGGCTAACAGGTCGCCCTCTCCGCAGCCGATCTCAATTACTTTCATACCTGGCGGGATATGAAAGCGGTAGATTTCTTTCAATCGACGATGATAGCTACCTGATCCAAGGCCATGCAGTCGCTTATTCTCTGCGATCAAGTCCCAATATTCGATTCTCTGCTTTCGGAATTTCTCTGCCTGATCATTTGATATCTGAAATCGGGTCATCATATCATCCCTTCGGAGATTTTACCCTACCGGTCGGATTTGCGGTGATTAATGTGAAGCGTAGAAGAATCCCGAACTTATCCGCTCACATTCGAAAATTGGGAGACTAATGGATAATATAGGTAATAATAGTATGATATAATCCAGAGACCATAATCAATTCAGCTCAACTTTCCTCAAGGGAGAAATAGAATGGCTAAATATTTACTGCTCTATCATGGCGGTGCTATGCCTGAAACCGAAGCTGAGACAGCCAAGGTGTTGAAAGCCTGGACAGACTGGTACAATTCTTTAGGCAGCGCTGTTGCCGATCCAGGCAATCCCTTCACCCCGGCTGCAAAAAAGGTCGCGAGTAATGGCACTGTTAGCGACGGTCCCGCTGGTACCTTGGCTAGCGGCTATACCGTCCTTTCGGCGGATTCGATCGACAAAGCTGCAAAGATGGCCCAAACTTGCCCGGTGCTTCTAGGTGGGGCTTCAATTTCCATCTTCGAGACTTTCGAAGTGATGTAAATATTTCTTCCTTAACCAGGCGTCCCAGTTTGGGATTTCTAAAGATCTTCAAGAGCTGCTTCGGGTTTTCCTTGGGGCAGCTTTTTTGCTCCAAAATCCTTCAAAAATTAATCCTAATAATAATTTAGATATTATCTGATCAAGGTTATAATCGGCGGAATTATCTCTATTTTAATGGCTCGCAGTGACTCTAAAAGGAGAGACAATGAATCCATATGTGACCGTTGATAACCTTCAAGCCAATACCGCCCGCTGGATGGAGCGCGTCAGACCATACAACCAGCATGATTTGCAGCTGAATTCTGTCTCCAGCGCCTTGCTCGTGATCGATATGCAGACCTTTTTCCTTGACCCAGCTTCTCCGAGCTACACTTGTGGAGGTGTGGCGATCATCCCAGCCATCAAAAGCCTGATCCATGCCTTCCGCCAGGCGGAAAGACCAGTGATTTACACCCGCCACGTCCACCATCCGGACGACCTCGATGTGGGGATCATGGGCTGGTGGTGGGAAGGAAAATGCCTGGAAGGCAGCCCCGAAAGTGAAGTTCTCCCAGAGCTCGCTCCGCTCCCTCGTGAAAAGGTAGTCTTCAAACACCGCTATTCGGCTTTTTATAACACCGATCTGGAGACGGTTTTGCGCTGCATGAAAATTGAAGATCTGGTGATTACTGGTGTAATGACCAACATGTGCTGCGAATCCACCGCCCGAGACGCTTACTTCCGTGACCACCGGGTTTTCTTCCTCGCAGACGCCACTGGATCCGTAAATGAGGAGCTGCACGTATCGAGCCTCTGCAACCTGGCATTCGGTTTCGCCCAAATCACCACCGCAGAAGCGATCGTACAGCAGGTGGCAGATGCGTTGCCCGATATGCTGGTCGTCAGGTGATCTAAGAAATGCAGGCTAGGACCTCGCATCAACCTGTTCGTCACTTGGAACTCGATCAGATCGAATAAAATTCAACCAATCGATTTTAGATCCTAATCGCTGAGACCGCCAGCAGAAAAATTACCCAGACAGACAATGACTGATCCAAAGCCGCGTTTGTTCACCATTCAAGAAGCTAATGAATTGCTTCCCATCCTGCGTCCCATGATGAGAGAAGCATTGGAAATCCGCCAGAAGATCCTCGCTCTCCAGGCTGAGGTCTGGCCGGTGATCGAGAAAGCCCTGGGGAATGGCGGCAGCCTGGTCGCCAGCCGTGCCGTTCAAGAATTTGAACGCCTGAACCTCATCGTCCACCAGATCCAAGATCTAGGCGCCGTCATCAAAGACATCAATACCGGTCTGCTCGATTTTCCAGCGCTGCGGGAGGGACGTGAAATCTATTTGTGCTGGAAATACGGCGAAGAGCAGATAGAGTTCTGGCATGATATCGATGCTGGCTTCGCCGGTCGCCAGCCCTGGTAGCGATTGCATAAATTGATCAGTCGTCATAAGTTTAGGGTGCCATTGATATCCCGCAGATAGAGCATCTCGGGCTGCTGTTTGGACAAGTCAATCTTGCTCAACTTGAATATTGGTACCCTCGATCCCTTGACATCCGCTAGGTTGAGCGTATAATTGTGAACGCACTTTGAACAAACCAGGTCTTGCCAGTTGGCAGATCAATGAAAACTTCAGAAGACGCCAGAGGCGTCAGAGACCAGAGCCGTTTGGCTTGTCGGTCTGACAAGCCGATGTCTGCAAAATGACATCGGCGTTTAGTCTCTGAGGATAAAAACCCGCACCTTAACAATTGAAGAGTGATAGGAAGAGTTCTGTGAAACAGGAGAAGTTAAACCGTAACAGGTGAGAAATCACTTGAGATAAATATGCGGAGAGTTTGATCCTGGCTCAGGATGAACGCTGGCGGCGTGCCTAATACATGCAAGTCGAACGGAGATCTAGCAATAGGTCTTAGTGGCGAACGGGTGAGTAACGCGTTGGTGACCTGCCCCGAAGAGGGGGATAACAGCTCGAAAGGGCTGCTAATACCCCATGATATCTCGCTGGTTAGAGTGGTGAGATGAAAGGAGTGCGTTCGTAAGAACGCCCCGCTTTGGGAGGGGCCTGCGTCCCATCAGCTAGTTGGTAGGGTAAAAGCCTACCAAGGCGAAGACGGGTAGGGGGCCTGAGAGGGTGATCCCCCACACTGGCACTGAAACACGGGCCAGACACCTACGGGTGGCAGCAGTAGGGAATATTGCACAATGGGCGAAAGCCTGATGCAGCAACGCCGCGTCCGCGAAGAAGGCCTTCGGGTTGTAAAGCGCTTTTCGGGGAGATGAGGAAGGACAGTATCCCCGGAATAAGGCTCGGCTAACTACGTGCCAGCAGCCGCGGTAACACGTAGGAGCCAAGCGTTATCCGAATTCACTGGGCGTAAAGCGCGTGTAGGCGGCTCGGTAAGTTGGATGTGAAATCTCCTGGCTCAACTGGGAGAGGACGTTCAATACTGTCGGGCTAGAGGACGGCAGAGGGAGGTGGAATTCCCGGTGTAGTGGTGAAATGCGTAGATATCGGGAGGAACACCAGTGGCGAAGGCGGCCTTCTGGGCCGAACCTGACGCTCAGACGCGAAAGCTAGGGGAGCGAACGGGATTAGAAACCCCGGTAGTCCTAGCTGTAAACGATGTAGACTTGGTGTAGGTGGTGTAAAAGCTATCTGTGCCGAAGCCAACGCGATAAGTCTACCGCCTGGGGACTACGGCCGCAAGGTTAAAACTCAAAGGAATTGACGGGGGCCCGCACAAGCAGCGGAGCGTGTGGTTTAATTCGATGTTACACGAAGAACCTTACCTGGGTTTGACATGCAAGTAGTAGGGAACTGAAAGGGGACCGACCCTTCGGGGAGCTTGCACAGGTGCTGCATGGCTGTCGTCAGCTCGTGTCGTGAGATGTCCGGTTAAGTCCGGTAACGAGCGCAACCCTTGCTGTATGTTACAAGTGTCATACGGGACTGCCGGTATAAAGCCGGAGGAAGGTGGGGATGACGTCAAGTCAGCATGGCCTTTATGCCCAGGGCTACACACACGCTACAATGGTCAGGACAATAGGTAGCAAAGCCGCGAGGCGGAGCCAATCCTGAAACTTGGCCACAGTTCAGATTGCAGGCTGCAACTCGCCTGCATGAAGCCGGAGTTGCTAGTAACCGCGCGTCAGCTATAGTGCGGTGAATACGTTCCCGGGCCTTGTACACACCGCCCGTCACGTCATGGGAGCTGGCAACACCTGAAGCCGGTATCCTAACCGTAAGGAGGGAGCCGTCGAAGGTGGGGCTGGTGACTGGGACGAAGTCGTAACAAGGTAGGTGTACCGGAAGGTGCGCCTGGATCACCTCCTTTCTAGGAGCGGACGAAGGCAGGTTTAGCAGACGAAAGGAAGCGGATCTGACTTCAAAGCTCGAGAAGCAAAAAAATCCTCGTCCGGGTGGCGAGGTTCCTGACTGAATAGAAATACCTTCCTATCACTCCTCAATTGCTAAGGTCAAAAGGATATTCGTTTCGATTTGTTTTTTTAGAAACAAACATAGAACAGGCATCTGACTCGGATTTGATCGAAAAGTTCCAGATCTTTTCTTAGATAAAGGCAGTTTC
>CAWGZV010000002.1:0-2500 GCA_963827155.1 uncultured Chloroflexia bacterium
ATGAGTAGCGAGAAACACGTGAGAACCGTGTTCGCCGAAAGTCTAAGGTTTCCGACGGCAGGTCAATCCGCGTCGGGTTAGTCGGGCCTTAGCCGAGGCCGAAAGGCGTAGGTGATGGACATCCGGTCAACATTCCGGAACCACTTAGGAAGAGCGAAGTGGGGACGCAGTGAGGTAGGTCAGCCCACGATTGGTAGTGTGGGTGGAAGTGTGTAGGCGATGAGGTGGGTAGGGAAAACCGCCCGCTGAGCTGAGGCACGAGAGCGAGCCCCTGAGGCAGAAGTGACTGAACCTGGCTGCCGAGAAAAGCCACTAAGCGATGAAACCTGAGTGACCGTACCACAAACCGACACAGGTAGACGAGTAGAAAATACTAAGGCGAACGGGAGAACCTTCGTTAAGGAACTAGGCAAATTAGCCCCGTAACTTAGGGATAAGGGGTGCCTGCTGGTGTGACACTTTAACAGGTGAAGCGCTGGTGGGCCGCAGTGAAATGGCTCTAGTGACTGGTTAACAAAACCACAGGTCTCTGCGAAGCCGAAAGGCGACGTATAGGGGCTGACACCTGCCCGGTGCCGGAAGGTTAAGGGGAGAGGTTAGGCGCAAGCCGAAGCTTTGAACCGAAGCCCCGGTGAACGGCGGCCGTAACTATAACGGTCCTAAGGTAGCGAAATTCCTTGTCGGGTAAGTTCCGACCCGCACGAACGGTGTAACAACTAGAGCACTGTCTCAACGAAGGACCCGGTGAAATTGAAATAGGCGTGAAGATGCGTCTTACCCGCAGCAGGACAAAAAGACCCCGTGGAGCTTTACTGTAGCTTGGCATTGAGTTTGGGGACGATCTGTGTAGGATAGGTGGGAGGCAGAGAAGCTGGGGCGCAAGCCTCGGTGGAGCCGGCGGTGAAATACCACCCTGATCGTGTCTAGACCCTAACCCCGCACCATAAACTGGGTGGGGGACCGTGCCAGGTAGGCAGTTTGACTGGGGCGGTCGCCTCCAAAAGAGTAACGGAGGCGCCCAAAGGTTCCCTCAGGTTGAATGGAAACCAACCGGAGAGTGTAAAGGCACAAGGGAGCTTGACTGCAAGACCAACGCGTCGAGCAGATACGAAAGTAGGGCTTAGTGATCCCACGGTACCGAGTGGAAGGGCCGTGGCTCTACGGATAAAAGCTACCCCGGGGATAACAGGCTGGTGAAGTCCAAGAGTTCATATCGACGACTTCGCTCGGCACCTCGATGTCGGCTCATCGCATCCTGGGGCTGGATAAGGTCCCAAGGGTCGGGCTGTTCGCCCGTTAAAGCGGTACGCGAGCTGGGTTCAGACCGTCGTGAGACAGGTCGGTCTCTATCCGCTGTGGGCGAAAGGGACTTGAGAGGAGCTGCCCCTAGTACGAGAGGACCGGGGTGGACAGACCGCTGGTGTGCCAGTTGTCGTGCCAACGGCATCGCTGGGTAGCTAAGTCTGGCAGAGATAACCGCTGAAAGCATCTAAGTGGGAAACTCGCCTCAAGATTAGGTCCCTCATCCCGCAAGGGAGTAAGGCCGCAGGGAGACTACCTGCTAGATAGGCGGCAAGTGTAAGTGCAGTAATGCATGCAGCTAAGCCGTACTAATGGCCGAGGGCTTCGACTGTGGTGCGGAGAACTCGGGACTTTTCGTGAGAAGACAAGCGCTGGAAAGAAGACACATATTCGGGGAGTAAGCTTAACAAGTGAGAAGAAGTCTCTTGGTGATTGGAGCGACGGAAGTACACCCGGACACATCCCGAACCCGGTCGTTAAGGCCGTCAGCGCCGATGGTACTTGGGGGGCGACCCCCCGGGAGAGTAGGTCATCGCCAAGAGACTTTTCTTGTCTCAATCCCCCTTGACATCGCCAGGCATGCCGAGTAAAATCTCGCCTGCTTTGTTCAGGGAGACCGCACCTTAACAATTGAAGAGTGATAGGAAGAGTTCTGTGAAACAGGAGAAGTGAAACCGTAACAGGTGAGAAATCACTTGAGATAAATATGCGGAGAGTTTGATCCTGGCTCAGGATGAACGCTGGCGGCGTGCCTAATACATGCAAGTCGAACGGAGATCTAGCAATAGGTCTTAGTGGCGAACGGGTGAGTAACGCGTTGGTGACCTGCCCCGAAGAGGGGGATAACAGCTCGAAAGGGCTGCTAATACCCCATGATATCTCGCTGGTTAGAGTGGTGAGATGAAAGGAGTGCGTTCGTAAGAACGCCCCGCTTTGGGAGGGGCCTGCGTCCCATCAGCTAGTTGGTAGGGTAAAAGCCTACCAAGGCGAAGACGGGTAGGGGGCCTGAGAGGGTGATCCCCCACACTGGCACTGAAACACGGGCCAGACACCTACGGGTGGCAGCAGTAGGGAATATTGCACAATGGGCGAAAGCCTGATGCAGCAACGCCGCGTGCGCGAAGAAGGCCTTCGGGTTGTAAAGCGCTTTTCGGGGAGATGAGGAAGGACAGTATCCCCGGAATAAGGCTCGGCTAAC
>CAWGZV010000002.1:5000-3680685 GCA_963827155.1 uncultured Chloroflexia bacterium
GAACCCACTAATGTTGCAAAATTAGGGGATGAGCTGTGGGTAGGGGTGATATGCCAATCGAACCTGGAGATAGCTTGTTCTCCCCGAAATAGCTTTAGGGCTAGCGTCATGCGTTCAGTACCGGAGGTAGAGCACTGGATGAGCTAGGGGGCTTACAGCTTACCGAACTCAACCAAACTCCGAATGCCGGTACTCCAGAGCATGGCAGTCGGACTACGGGAGATGAGTTTCGTGGTCAAAAGGGAAACAGCCCAGATCATCAGCTAAGGTCCTAAAGTGCTGGCTAAGTGGGAAACGATGTGGGATTACAGAGACAACCAGGAGGTTTGCTTAGAAGCAGCCATCCTTTAAAGAGTGCGTAATAGCTCACTGGTCAAGTGATCCTGCGCGGAAAATATAACGGGGCTAAGCCAGCCACCGAAGCTATGGGTTTAGGTGCGGAAGCACCTGAGCGGTAGGGGAGCGTTCTGTCGACGGAGAAGGTCGACTGTAAAGACGGCTGGAGTTGACAGAAGTGAGAATGCAGGCATGAGTAGCGAGAAACACGTGAGAACCGTGTTCGCCGAAAGTCTAAGGTTTCCGACGGCAGGTCAATCCGCGTCGGGTTAGTCGGGCCTTAGCCGAGGCCGAAAGGCGTAGGTGATGGACATCCGGTCAACATTCCGGAACCACTTAGGAAGAGCGAAGTGGGGACGCAGTGAGGTAGGTCAGCCCACGATTGGTAGTGTGGGTGGAAGTGTGTAGGCGATGAGGTGGGTAGGGAAAACCGCCCGCTGAGCTGAGGCACGAGAGCGAGCCCCTGAGGCAGAAGTGACTGAACCTGGCTGCCGAGAAAAGCCACTAAGCGATGAAACCTGAGTGACCGTACCACAAACCGACACAGGTAGACGAGTAGAAAATACTAAGGCGAACGGGAGAACCTTCGTTAAGGAACTAGGCAAATTAGCCCCGTAACTTAGGGATAAGGGGTGCCTGCTGGTGTGACACTTTTAACAGGTGAAGCGCTGGTGGGCCGCAGTGAAATGGCTCTAGTGACTGGTTAACAAAACCACAGGTCTCTGCGAAGCCGAAAGGCGACGTATAGGGGCTGACACCTGCCCGGTGCCGGAAGGTTAAGGGGAGAGGTTAGGCGCAAGCCGAAGCTTTGAACCGAAGCCCCGGTGAACGGCGGCCGTAACTATAACGGTCCTAAGGTAGCGAAATTCCTTGTCGGGTAAGTTCCGACCCGCACGAACGGTGTAACAACTAGAGCACTGTCTCAACGAAGGACCCGGTGAAATTGAAATAGGCGTGAAGATGCGTCTTACCCGCAGCAGGACAAAAAGACCCCGTGGAGCTTTACTGTAGCTTGGCATTGAGTTTGGGGACGATCTGTGTAGGATAGGTGGGAGGCAGAGAAGCTGGGGCGCAAGCCTCGGTGGAGCCGGCGGTGAAATACCACCCTGATCGTGTCTAGACCCTAACCCCGCACCATAAACTGGGTGGGGGACCGTGCCAGGTAGGCAGTTTGACTGGGGCGGTCGCCTCCAAAAGAGTAACGGAGGCGCCCAAAGGTTCCCTCAGGTTGAATGGAAACCAACCGGAGAGTGTAAAGGCACAAGGGAGCTTGACTGCAAGACCAACGCGTCGAGCAGATACGAAAGTAGGGCTTAGTGATCCCACGGTACCGAGTGGAAGGGCCGTGGCTCTACGGATAAAAGCTACCCCGGGGATAACAGGCTGGTGAAGTCCAAGAGTTCATATCGACGACTTCGCTCGGCACCTCGATGTCGGCTCATCGCATCCTGGGGCTGGATAAGGTCCCAAGGGTCGGGCTGTTCGCCCGTTAAAGCGGTACGCGAGCTGGGTTCAGACCGTCGTGAGACAGGTCGGTCTCTATCCGCTGTGGGCGAAAGGGACTTGAGAGGAGCTGCCCCTAGTACGAGAGGACCGGGGTGGACAGACCGCTGGTGTGCCAGTTGTCGTGCCAACGGCATCGCTGGGTAGCTAAGTCTGGCAGAGATAACCGCTGAAAGCATCTAAGTGGGAAACTCGCCTCAAGATTAGGTCCCTCATCCCGCAAGGGAGTAAGGCCGCAGGGAGACTACCTGCTAGATAGGCGGCAAGTGTAAGTGCAGTAATGCATGCAGCTAAGCCGTACTAATGGCCGAGGGCTTCGACTGTGGTGCGGAGAACTCGGGACTTTTCGTGAGAAGACAAGCGCTGGAAAGAAGACACATATTCGGGGAGTAAGCTTAACAAGTGAGAAGAAGTCTCTTGGTGATTGGAGCGACGGAAGTACACCCGGACACATCCCGAACCCGGTCGTTAAGGCCGTCAGCGCCGATGGTACTTGGGGGGCGACCCCCCGGGAGAGTAGGTCATCGCCAAGAGACTTTTCTTAATAATCTTAACCGGTTCTTAAGCGATTGACAGCCATTGCTTAATCCGATATAATATTTTCTAACCGCGCTCGTGTGGATGCTCCGGTCTTTTCGATTTTCCGCGAGCAGCTTCGTAGCAAGGAGGAGCCTGAAAGTTTTTATTGACTGCCTGGTTCTGTGGGTACGAAGGTTTCACTCGGCTGTGACGCGGTCATCAGCCGTTTTTTTCTTAATAATGGCTGATATCTCAAGTAGCGGCGAAAGGAGGTGAAAGACTTGGCAACGGTTACACTACGACCGAACGAATCCCAGGACCAACTCCTGAAGCGCTTCCGCAAAAAAGTTGCGAAAAGCGGGATTCTCAGCACGGTCCGTCGAAAACGCTGGTTCGTTTCGAAAAGCGAGCTGCGCCGTATCAATAAGAAAAAGGCTATCCGCCGCCATAAACGCCGCCAGATTACGGATGGCGAATGAGTGCCTGGGCTGGCTGAATGGTTAGCCCAGGTGATTTGCTGGACGATGGCTTGTCCAGCCGGAGGAGAGAATGGCTAAAGAAGAAGAGAAGATTCAGGTAGAGGGGCTGGTCATCGAGGCTCTGCCGGGAACTCAGTTCAAGGTTCGCCTCGATAATGGTCACGAAGTGCTTGCCTACCTATCGGGCAAGATGCGCAAGTACTACATTCGTATCCTGCTCGGCGATCGTGTTCGTGTTGAGATGTCGCCCTATGATCTCTACACGCGGCCGGATCGTCTACCGACATAAGAAATTCGCCACCGAGCCTGAGTTGGAAGGTTAACAACCCCCAGGTGGTGGGGTGGTGCTGCGGTTTTCCCTGAATTAGGGATGACCGGCTGCTAGGTCATAACCGCTGCCATTGCTATCATCCGCAGTTCAACCCGCCAGTCCGCAGGTATGGATCTGGCGGGTTTTCTATTATAATGGTCACTAGGATCACCCTAACAAACCCGAATAAATTCATCGGCGTTTCAATTACGTTTTCATTTCCCATTTCTATGATCTCACCACGGTAAAAAGGCAGAGACACCATGACGCTGAACGTGGGAATAGTGCTGAACCAACGCTATCGGATCATTTCACTGCTTGGAGAGGGTGGATTTCGGCGCGGTTTATCGCGCCTGGGACCAAAATCTCAATATCCCCTGCGCAATCAAGCAGAACTTCGAAACATCTCCAGAGGCAGCTCGTCAGTTCTCCCGCGAAGCTCAGCTTCTGGCATCGCTTCGGCATCCCAATTTGCCGAGGGTGACTGATCATTTTTCATTTCCAGGTCAAGGTCAGTATCTGGTGATGGAATATGTGGAAGGAGAAGACCTGGAGCATAAGCGTCTCGGCTCTTCTATCAGATTATCGCCTTCGCAAATCTACCCATGGGCAGACCAGGTCCTGTCTGCACTGGAATATCTTCACAGCCAGAATCCACCGATCATTCATCGCGATATTAAGCCTGCCAATATCCGCCTCACTCCCTCTGGACAGGCCATGCTGGTGGATTTTGGAATTGCCAAAATATTTGATCCGGTGATGAAAACTACCGTTGGGGCGCGGGCTGTCACGCCGGGTTTTTCACCCGTAGAGCAGTATGGGGGCGGCTCCACGGATCAGCGTTCGGATATCTATTCTTTCGGCGCCACCCTCTATTCATTGGTCGCTGGAAAACTCCCGCCAGAGAGCTTAACCCGAACAATCTCGGATCCTCTCACAGATCTAGAGACGCTTGTCCCTGGGCTCGAATCTGGCTTTGCGGCAGTGATCCACAAAGCCCTCCAGATGGATCCTGCCATGCGCTGGCAGTCTGCTGCCGAAATGCGTCAAGCCCTTCATGCCTCGCAGCAAAACGTTCGACCCGCCGCCCAACAAGCCCAGCAAGAACCGGTGATAGTCTCTGCACACCAAAGACCAGCCGTCGCGCCTGTTCAACAGGCGCCTGGGATGACAGCCTCGCTCCCACCAACGGAGCGTGTAACCCCTGCATCTAGTCCTTCCGCCCCCCATCTTGCGGGAACATCGAAACCCCCGCGCGAGAAAAATCCCGATTCTCCCGTTATTGTTGGGTCTCGGCATACTGGGGATTCTTGGCATTGTGATCATCGGGTTGGGTGGCTATTGGGTCTTCAGCAGCAAAGATCCCACGCCGACCCCATTCCCTGTGGTTCCAGCAGCGGTGAACACTGCACCTCCCGCCGTAATTCCGCCCTCCGGGAATATGAAGATTGGCCTGCTTGCTCCACTGAGCGGTGCGGTGCCCACATTTGGTCAATCTACCCGCGAAGGTGCAGAAATGGCAGTGGACGAATGGAACAGCCGGGGTGGTGTGCTCGACCGGAAGGTTGAGCTGATCGTTGCCGACAGCCAGTGCGAGGCCGACCCGGCGATCAATGCCGCGAATAAATTGATCGATCAGGATAAGGTGAAATTCCTCGTAGGAGAAGTATGTTCGAAAGCCTCGATCCCGGTCGCTGAGATTGCCAATCAGAAAAAGATTCTCCAGATCAGCCCAACTTCGACGAACACCTCGGTGACGGTTGACTTGAGTGGGGTCACCCGGAAATTTACATTCCGTGCCTGTTTCATTGACCCCTTCCAGGGGCTGGTGATGGCAAAATATGCCCGCGGGAAGTATTTCCAAAGGGCTTTCATTATGGTTGACCAGGGTAATGATTATGTCCGCGGCCTGGCGGAAGCTTTCGAGCGGTCCTTCGTCGACATGGGAGGAGAGGTTGTCGGCATCGAGACTTACACCTCCACGGATACAGACTTTTCTGCCATCCTGACCAAAGTCGCTGCCTCCGAGGCGGATTTGCTCTATCTGCCGGATTATTACAACATCGTGAATTTGGTGGGCACCCAGGCAAAAGATCGGGGAGTGACTGCCGTGATGATGGGTGGAGATGGCTGGGATTCTCCCGACCTTAACCTTGGAGCAGCAGATGGCGGCTTTTATTCCAATCACTACGATCCAGGCGATACCCGCCTAATCGTCCAGGATTGGTTGATGAAATATGGTGCTGTTTACAAAGATCCAAATGGTGACCCAAAAGTGCCCGATGCCCTGGCGACTCTTGCATATGATGCCACTAACTTGATAATTGCAGCGATCCAAAAGGCGGGGAGCGATGACCCCGCAGTGGTTGCTGAGGCATTGGCAAGCCTGAGTTGGGAGGGAATCTCAGGTAAAATCACTTTCGACTCGCAGCATAATCCGATAAAATCGGCTGCGGTGATCGGTATTGCGGACGGTAAAAAGAGGTTCGTAGAGTCAATTGCCCCCTGATTTATAAAAATAACCCACCTGGCTACCGACACAAATCCCCCATCTGCCAGATGCTGAAGATGGGGGATTTCTTTATACTTACCCCAATATTAAACAGGGTCTTACCAGAGACATAATACCTCGGCGCGTTATCCTTATCAGAAACCTGCACGAAGTAGATGAGTGCTCCACTGGAGGTTACGATGTTAGAACGGCACGAGACTTTCATAGCAGAACAATACCGGCGCCAGGATGAGCGGCGATATGCCGAAGTTCACCGGATGGCAAAGATGAATGGACTTCAAGTCAGCAATTACCGCAGGCTTGCCTGTAAATTGCTGATCAAATCGGGTGAGCGGCTGATCATGCTTGGCAAACAGTTCCAATCGCCTTTGGAATCTTCGACCTCTCAGCCAGCGATTGCCAGAGTAAAGTAGGATATTAGGTACGATTTCTTCCGCACACGAATGGCCGGTAGGTGTTTGCTTGCCGGTCATTCAACCTGAAACGAATAAGGGTAATATAAATGGAATACCTGATTGATACTCTTGATATAAAAACCACCAGTGTCCAGATTTCAGACAGGTCTGTAGGTGCAAGAATTGTGGATCTATCTTATCGTGGAAAATACCTTTGCGTCCATCTGGCAGATGGGCGGAAGATCGATGCCCCTTTTAGTTGGTTCCCCTGGTTGTTGGCTGCTGCAGCACCCCAGCGCAAGAAATTCGAGCTGATAGACAGTGGCAGAGCGGTCTATTGGCCAGATCTTGACCAGCATATTTCCTTGCAGGATCTGATGTCAGGTGCTTTGCCTTGCAGTCAGTGCTGGTATCGGATTACTTATTTCAAATGACCTTTATTACAATAAAATAAAAAGACCTGCCCAAGACTCTCAGTCCTGAGCAGGTTTTTCTTTTCTCGATTATCCTTGAATCATCGGTAAGAGCTCAACACCTTCATGTAATTGACGCGCTCGAATGCCGCTGGTTCGGCGACTGATTTCTGGCTCATACTGCCGATCATTTGCTGGATGGAATCATATTCGTGTTCAACCATCCAATCGGTCATCTCGTTAAGATTTCGCCAACCCGATCGACCCCATGGAGCAAGAAGGCGGAGGTAATGTTCGTTGTGCAGGCGCCTGCCATCATCGCCTTGAGAACATCCTGCCCGGTGTGAACACCTCCAGTCATCGCGAAATCCACTGCAATCCTTCCGTATAAAACCGCGATCCAGCGCAGCGGAAGCCGCATTTCATTGGAATTGCTCAAGATCAGGTTCGGGACCACCTCGAGCTCTTCAAGATCAAAATCGGGCTGGTAGAAGCGGTTGAAAAGAATTAACCCGTTCGCGCCGGCTTCAGCCAAACGGTTTGCAAAATGCGGAAGCGAAGTGAAAAACGGGCTCAGCTTCACCGCCAGAGGGATGCTGACCTGTTTGCGGATGTCTTTTACCAAGGTAATATATTTTTCTTCGAGCTCGGCTGCTGGTAGATGGATATCGGTAGCCATGTAGTAGATATTCAGCTCAAGCGCATCCGCGCCAGCTTCCTAAATCTTTTTGCTGTAATCGATCCACCCGCCTGTAGATACTCCATTGAGGCTGGCAAAAACCGGGATGCTGACGGATTTCTTGATCTTCCGCAAGGTCTCCAGGTAAGTTTCTGGTCCAATGCTGTACTGCCCATAGGTTGGAAGGTAATTTAACGCCTCATAGAACTGGTTGGTGCCTCGCTCGAGGTCTTCATGGAGCTTTAAGCTCTCCTGGATGATTTGCTCCTCAAACAGCGAATGCATCACAACTGCAGAAACGCCCGCTGCCTCAAGTTCTTTCACCGTCTCTGGTTTCTGTGTCAGCGGCGACGATGAAGCCACAATCGGATTCTTTAGCTGGAAGCCCAGATATTTTGTAGTCAGATCCGCCATCTTATTTTCCTTTCAATCCCTGAAAATTCCGATGAGTTCTACGAATGCCGGCATACCCGCCGCTAAGCAGTCCTGATTTTGCGGGTATACGCGGTTTGTTTATTCTGCTGTCTCGTCCTTGCCGTCCTGCGGAGGCAGATAATGCATCGCCGCCATCTGGCTGTAAAGCTGCCATCGCCGTTTTGAGTCTTGTTCGGCTTGCGCCATCAGCATTTCGGCGCGCTGTTCATCGCTCTGCAGCAGCATGCGGTAGCGAGTTTCATTGTATGCGTACTTGCTGATTGGGATGGTGGGTTCTTTTGAGTCGATCGAAAGCGGGTTCTTACCCTGTTCGATCAAAGCCGGGTTGTAGCGGTAAAGCGGCCACGCGCCCGATTCGACTGCGAGCTTCTGCTGTTCAAGGCCGTGGATCAGATCATATCCGTGGGCGATGCAGTGGCTGTAAGCGATGATAAGCGAAGGACCATTAAAGAATCGGCTTCATGGAACGCATTCATGGTGTGCTGATCGTTCGCCCCCATCGCGATCCTCGCGACATAGACATAGCCGTAAGACATCGCGATTAATCCCATGTCCTTTTTGGGGATGCCTTTACCTTGTGCTGCGAATTTTGCCACGGCAGCACGCGGGGTGGATTTTGAAGCCTGTCCGCCGGTATTCGAGTAAACTTCCGTATCCAGGATCAGGATGTTAACATTCCGACCGCTCGCCATCACATGGTCCAGTCCGCCGTAGCCGATATCATAAGCCCATCCGTCACCGCCTACGATCCAAACGCTCTTGCGGACGAGCACGTCTGCCAGGCTCAGCAGGTTCCGGGCTTTAGGATCGTTGATTTTTTGCAGCCGCTCTTTGAGCAGCTCCACCCGCTCGCGCTGCTGTTGGATCCCTAGTTCGCTGGTCTGGTCTGCGGCGAGGAGATTATTCACCAAAGCTTCGTCGATTTGACCGGAAAGCTGCTGAAGAAGTTCGCGTACGAATTCTCCGTGCTTGTCCAGGGTCAGCCGGAAGCCGAGCCCAAATTCTGCGTTGTCTTCAAAGAGCGAATTGGACCATGCCGGCCCTCGCCCATCCTGGTTTTTCGCCCAGGGAGTGGTCGGCAGGTTAGCCCCGTAGATGGAGGAGCATCCGGTCGCGTTTGCTACAATGATCCGGTCTCCGAAGAGCTGGGTCAGCAGTTTCAGGTAAGGGGTCTCACCGCAGCCCGCACATGCTCCAGAGAACTCGAACAGGGGTCGCAGCAGTTGAGAATTTTTTACCGTCCGTAGACTTATTTGGGTTCGGTCGACCTCAGGCAGGTTCATGAAGAAATCCCAATTGACCTGCTCTTGCTCCCGGATGGGAGGCTGAGCCGCCATATTAATGGCTTTCCGTCCCACCTGGCTCTTATCCTTTGCCGGGCAGACCTCCACACAAAGCCCGCATCCCGTGCAGTCGTCCGGAGAAACCATCAGGCTGTACTTCATTCCGGGGAATTCTTTCCATCGAGCTTCCATCGACTGCCAGCTTTCTGGCGCTTTTTCAAGCTGCGCTGGTTCATACACCTTCGCCCGGATCACTGCGTGCGGGCAAACTACGGTGCATTTGCCGCATTGAATGCAAATGTCCTTTTCCCACACCGGAATTTCTAGCGTGATATTCCTCTTCTCCCATTGAGTGGTGCCAGAAGGATAAGTGCCGTCCGCTGGGAAAGCGCTCACCGGCAGAGAGTCGCCATCGCCTGCAATGATTGTGCCCAAGACCTCTTTGACAAATTTGGGCGCCTTTTCTGGAACAGGCAGCCGCCTTCGGAGCAAGCTGGTGATCTTAGATGGCAATTTGACCTCATGCAGGTTCTCAAGGGTCTGGTCAACAGCTTCAAAATTCCGCTGGACGACTGCCTCACCTCGTTTGCCGTAGGTCTTTTCAATCGCGTGTTTGATCTCATCGATCGCCTGGTCGCGAGGTAAAACGCCGCTGATCGCAAAAAAGCAGGTCTGCATAATGGTATTGATCCTGCCGCCCATCCCTGTCTTCTCAGCGACTTCGTACGCATCGATGACATAAAAGCGCAGCTTCTTCTCCAAAATCGTCTCTTGCGCTTCGACGGGCAGCTCATCCCAGACTTCGTCCGGTTTGTAAATGCTGTTCAGCAAAAACACACCGCCGGGCATGGCATATTTCAGGACGTCGAACCGTTCCAGGAATGAGAATTGATGGCAGGCCACGAATTGCGCTTTGCTGATCTGGTAAGGGGCGCGTATCGGCTTTGGGCCGAACCGCAGGTGAGAGATCGTCGCCGTGCCAGATTTCTTTGAGTCGTAGACAAAATAGCCCTGAGCCCAGTTCTCTGTTTCTTCACCGATGATCTTGATCGAGTTCTTGTTCGCCCCAACCGTGCCGTCGGCGCCGAGCCCCCAGAAAACGCAGCGAACTGTCTCAACCGGTTCGACGTCAAAGTCCGGATCGAAATCAAGGCTGGTGTGGCTCAAATCATCATCAATCCCAATCGTGAAATGGTTTTTCGGTTTATCTTGCTTGAGCTCGTCGAAAACAGCTTTTACCATTCCAGGGGTGAATTCCTTAGAGGAAAGACCGTACCGCCCGCCAATCACCTTTACATGATCGATTTGTCCTTCGGTAATTGCGGTGACTACGTCCTGGTAAAGCGGTTCTCCGGCTGAGCCAGGCTCTTTGGTTCGATCGAGCACCGCGATCCGGGTTGCTGTCTTGGGCAGCGCCTGGATAAAATGCTCCACCGAAAACGGCCGATATAGGTGGACCTTCACCGCGCCCACTTTTTCGCCGTGTTTATTTAAATAATCAACCGTCTCTGAGACCGTCTCAGCCCCAGAGCCCATGATGATGATAATCCGATCAGCGTCTGGTGCGCCGACATAATCGAAGAGATGATATTCTCGTCCAACCAGTTTTGCAAATTGATCCATATATTTTTGGACAATCTCTGGGCATCGCTGATAATAGGGATTGACGGTTTCGCGTGCCTGGAAATAAACGTCAGGGTTTTGGGCGGTGCCTCGGATAAATGGGTGATCAGGTGAAAGCCCGCGTCCTCGATGCGCCTGCACCAGCGAATCGTCGATCAATGCCCGCAAGTCGTCTTCGGTGAGTTGTTCGATCTTGCTGACTTCGTGCGAGGTGCGAAACCCATCAAAGAAATGAATAAAGGGGAGGCGTGATTCAAGTGTTGCTGCATGCGCGACCAATGCCATGTCCTGCGCCTCTTGGACTGAATTGGACGCCAGCAGTGCAAAGCCAGTCGATCGGGTAGCCATGACATCCGAATGATCGCCGAAGATCGATAGCCCTTGGGCTGCCAGAGATCTGGCGGAAACGTGGAAGACCGCAGCGGTCAGCTCACCTGCGATCTTGAACATATTCGGGATCATCAGCAGAAGCCCTTGTGAGGCAGTAAAAGTGGTGGTGAGTGCACCGGTCTGCAGGGCTCCATGCACCGCTCCCGCCGCGCCGCCTTCCGATTGCATTTCGATTACTGAAGGAACGGTCCCCCAGATATTTGGTTTCTTGACTGCCGACCATTCGTCAGCAAATTCTCCCATCGCAGAAGAAGGAGTGATCGGGTAAATCGCGATGACCTCACTCAGTTTATGGGCGACTGAAGCGGTAGCTTCATTCCCATCGATCGTCACCATTTGTCTTTTCATTTACAATGCTCCCAGAGATTATTTTAATTTTCGAAAACCCAGCCCAGACCGACACTGTTGTAGATTCGAATTGCCATGCGTTGGGCTCAACAGTCTAGTTTAGCCCGTTTCAACCGAATATCCTAGTTATTAATTGCATATAAAATACCTGTGAACTGTCATATTTCAGACAAAACCGGTTTAGTTTCAAATGGGCGGTTTACAAACAAATACTCAGCCAAACGGGGACTCTGACAAGATTCATTTATTAATTGAAAAAATTCGGAGGATTCCAATAAAATTGGTATTGTGCTATACTCGGTTCATGCAGCATGACCGGCACATCTGGCGGTGTTGGGCAAGAATCTTGCAACAGTGGGGGGTAAGTAGTCTGGTCGCTGCGATCCTTGAAGCTGCGGGCTCTCTGACCGATTTGGGAGCGCAGATGATCTATTTCTGCCTGCCGTGGTTCAGTTGGGCGATTTCGGAAGAGAAACTTACTTCGCTTGCGCGGCTGTTGGAGGATCCTTCGAGTAAAGATGCCTTTATAAGAGATCTGCGCGAGGGCATTTCATTTTGATTTCGACGGTTGCAGGTTCAATATGACAGGGATGTTGTTTCTGGTTGTCTTTTTAGGATTAATGATCGCTTTTTGGTCGATCCGAAAGGATCAATCTCGCCGGGATTTACGCGAAATTCCAGCGTTCTCCAGGCTTAAACGAGCGATTGCGCTTTCTGTAGAAGCCGGGAAGCGCTTGCACATCAGCCTGGGCAGCAGCGGTCTCCACGATCTGCGCGGCGCTCCAGCTCTGGTAGGCTTGAATTTGATCCAGAAGATTTCGCGCACAGTGTCGATTAGCGACTTGCCCCCAATTGCCAGCAGCGGGGATGCTACCCTCTCCATCCTTTCGCAAGACGCGCTGCACTCTGGATACAGGGAAGTGAACGCAGAATCTCGCTTTGACCCAAATTCTGGCCAGCTCACTGGTCTGACTCCTTTTTCATATGCCGCCGGCGCTCTTCCGCTCATCACAGACCAGCAGGTATCGGTTACTTTGCTGGCAGGATCTTTTGGAAGCGAAGCGCTGCTTTTAACCGATGCTGCCGAACGTGCTGACAGTCTTACGGTCGCAGGCACCGAGAATATCAACGCTCAGGCTGTCTTGTACGCTTCCGCTTCAGAATCGCTTATCGGGGAGGAGCTGTTCGCGGCTGGCGCTTATCTTCAATCAAGCGGGATGCACGTTGCCAGCTTATTTGCGCAAGATGTCTTCCGTTGGGTTGTAATCGTTGTCTTATTTGTTGGGATCGTTCTTAAGTTTGCTGGGGTATTGTGAAAATCTCTCTGCGGACGCCTGCCCTCGCATCGATCGCAATTGGTTCCGGAGTAATCGTGCTCTTGGGTTACTTCATCCATTTTGAGCCGCTTCAAAATCTCCGTTCCATATTTCTAAATTGGGCAATGATCCTGGGGGCAGTTGCCTTAGGTGTAGGGGTTCTAAACCTGGCAAGGATCCACATTCAAAAACTCCGCCGCAAATCCTCAGGCAGTCCTTATAGCATTCTATTGTTAGCTTCAATGGGGCTTACCTTCCTCATTGTTATAGTCTTCGGTCAGACCTCCCCGGCATCCCTTTGGATTTTTGATTATGTCTTGGTCCCAGTTGAGACCAGCCTGGTCGCTATCCTGGTGATCTTGCTGATATATGCCTTGGTGAAGATGTTTTACCGTGGAGTAACCATCCAAATCCTGGTTTTTTCGCTTACAGTGGTTTTTATCCTCGCCGTAACAGCCTTGCTTGCATGGGTTGATCTCCCGCTGATTGGAGAGCTTCGCGACTGGATCCGTGAAGTTTGGTCCTTAGGGGGAGCTCGCGCGTTATTGATAGGTGTTGCATTAGGCGCGGTTGCAGCTGGGCTGCGAGTTCTGGTCGGTGCAGACCGGCCATATGAGGGTTGATGTGACCGAGATCCGTTGCCCAATGTGCGGAAAACCGAACCCGGCTGGCGCTGATTGGTGTCAGCACTGTCAGGCGCGTTTAATACCTTTGGAAGCCTCCACCCCAATTCAACCAGTTTCGCCGGAGCCAGATGACCTGGAAGAATATCGCCTCGAGAAAAACGAGCCTCTAAATCCCTCTGGAATAAACCAGGGTGAAGATGAGCCGGTCCCTACATGGTTGACAGACCTCCGCCAGAATATCCAGGATGATCAGCTGTCCGAGCAGACGGTTGGTCAAAGCTTCTTAGAAGGAAGCGAACCGCAAAGCGATCGCGCTCTTCCAGATTGGCTTAAGACAATCTTGCCCGAGCCTGAAGACGATCTGTTAGTCAATCCGCCAATTTTTACCTCCGCTTCAGACGTTGAGCTCGGTCCCATTGAAGAAGAAGAACCAGATTGGCTGCGTAAGATCAGCCATAATGAATTTCCTGCTCGCCATGAAAATAAGGCAGAGGCAGATGCCAGCATTTTCTCGGATCATCTTACCGATCAGGCGCCCCAAGGTGAGTTATTGGATCTCAGCTCTGTCGAGCCGTTGCGATCGGAATCCAGTTTTGAATGGGATAAACCGATAAAGCCCTCCAGCTTCCCCGAGGACCAATTGTCGAGTTCTGAAGCCTCGTTCTCAGACAGAATTAAATCCCAGGATAGCAGCAGTATCGAGAGCATGCCGACCGAAGCTGAACTGGATGCTGAATCACCAGTTTCGCAGCTCCTTCGCTCCCTTTTACCGGTTGAAGAAAAACCTGTTCGTTCTGAAACAAGTTCGATATCGGAAATTCAATCCGATCCAAAAAAACCTGAAGCTGAGCAGTCTCCCCAAACACTCCAGTCAGGTTTCGATTTTTAAAGCCCTGGAAGCCGAAGTGGGATTGTCCGCTAAAAAGGTTGATGAAGACATTTTTAGCACCGATCTTTCCTGGCTGGATGACTTGGAGTTGGATGATGTTAAATCCCCCGAGACTTCGGATCAAACTGCATTCCCTGAAGCATTCCCGGTTGAACTCTCGGCCGAATTTCTCACAATTTCTGACCAGCCAGATGTGACCCAGCTGGATATTGACGATGTAATGACATGCGTCTCACCCACAGACCAGGTAGTCTCTGACCAGCTTGCTGTTGACCAGCCGGACGCGGGACAGCTGAAAGCTGCTGAGCTTGAAACCGCCAGGCCGGAAGTTTTCAATCAAGAAGCTGAAACGCCTGAACCTGTCGAGCTTAAAGCCGCCGAGCTAGAAACTGTCAATCTTGATGATGGCAAACCGGATGTCGGCTTACAAAACGCAGGTCAAGACCATCCAGAGCTGTCAGGCGCAGCACCAAAAGGCCTCGAATTAGCTGGCGCCGGACTCTTGCTCTCGGAAGAGCAGCCCGGTGACCAAATGCCAGAAGTCCTCCTGGCTTCAGACCAGTTCCCCGCTGATCAACCGCCGCCTGACCTGATTATCGTCGGACAAGAACCTGAAGGTAAATCATTCGATGCCACCGTTCTCGCTTCGCTGGCAGCCATTAAAGCTTTAGATCAGTCTCAGTTTGTCCAGCCGGATGAATCCGTACCGAACGAGGCCCAGCCGGATGAAGCCCATCCGGATGAAGTCCTGCCGGAATCGGTATTTGGATGGCAGGTGGAATCAGATCTTTCGGAAGAGCAAGCCCTTTCACCTGAATTGGTTGTCGAGCCGCTGAAGGACGCCATCTCTGAGGAAGAGCTTCCGGTTTGGCTGAAAGCGATGAAACCCATTGAAGCCCTCGATTTAGAAGGTGCAAGCGATTCCGCGCTCGCAGATCAGGTGGAGCGGATCGGACCGCTTGCCGGTCTGGTTGGGGCGCTTCCAGCTGAGCCGCATATTGCTCAATCAATCAAGCCTCCGGTTTACTCCAATAAACTGCGTGTTTCTGATACGCAGCAAGCTCAGGCAGCGCTGCTTACCGCCTTGATCGAATCGGAGGGGACTGGCGCACCACTTCCGCCGGCTCCGCTGATCAAATCCCAATCTCTGATGCGCCTCACGATCGCCATCGCGCTTTTTGCTGTGATCGCTTTTTCCCTCCTGACTGGTTTTCCTTCATTGAAAACTCCCCCTTTAAGCGCAGAAGGTTTCATCGCCAATCAGTTGGTAGAACAGCTGCCGCCGGATAAACCCGTTCTGGTGGTAGTTGACTATGCCCCAGGATATTCTGCCGAGGTCGAAACAGCTCTTGTGGCTGTGCTGACGCGCTGGATCTCCGAAGGAAGGTCGATGGCGTTGGTATCCTCGCAGCCAACCGGCGTATTCCAGGCAGAGCGTATGTTAGCCAGAGTCGTCGAGCGGACTGGTGCTCCACAGCCGGAAAACGTCACCAACCTGGGTTTTATTCCTGGTGGCGCGCCGGGTTTACAGGCGTTTGCCCAGGATCCGCATACCGCAATTCAATATAACGCGGATGGCGAGCCTGCCTGGGAAGGTCCTTCATTGACCAACGTGAACAAACTCACAGATTTTGGGGCGTTGGTGCTTGCCACGGAAAATTTGGAAATTGCTCGATTGTGGCTGGAGCAGGTCCAACCGTTAATAGGAAATACCCCCTTTTTAATGGTCGCCAGCCAGCAGAATGAGCCTATGCTCCGCCCTTATTACGACTCAAATCCTAAGAAAATCCAGGGTCTCATTAGCGGGTTGCCCGGCGCCATTCAATTTGAGATCCTGGCTGGCAAACCGGGTGATGCACTCCGGATTTGGTCGACCTTTGCGATTGGTTTGTTTACAGTTGTAATTCTGGTGGCGATTGGCGCGCTGGGCAATATGGGTGTTGGATTCTTCGTTCGGCGTCGGGATCTCAAGAAGCAAGGTGGAAAACCATAATGGGCGTCGAATCGAATCTGGCGGCTCTGCTTGGAGGATTTGTCGGTTTCATCCTGACTCTCTCCATCCTTTCTTATGCCTTCGGAGATAACGCCATATTCCGGTCCTCACTCTACCTCTTTATTGGAGCCTCCACTGGATTTGTGCTGGCGGCTGTATTCTTCACTGTAATTTGGCCGATGCTCTTAAGACCGATCCTGTTTGGTGTGCCAGCGGAACGTCTGCTTACGCTGGTGCCGTTATTCTTGAGTCTGCTGCTGCTAACAAAAGCGCTTCCCAGGTATTCTTCGATTGGATCCCCAGTAATGGCTTTCCTGGTTGGCGTCGGCGCCGCGGCAGTAATCGGTGGGGCGGTCCTCGGAACGTTATTTCCTCAAATTCAAGCCACAGTGAATTTATTCGATACCCAGACCATCGCTCTCTCTGGAGCGAATTGGGGGGTTATCCTGTTTAACAACCTCATAATCTTATTTGGGTTTATCTTAACCCTTGTTTCTTTTCAGTTTGGCACGCGGGCGTTCAAAAATGAGAATCTCAACGCTTTCTGGAAGGTGGCGTATTCTTCGGGTAGGATATTCGTAGCACTCACGTTTGGTGTGATCTATGCTGGTGTGATTATGGCTTCGCTCTCGGCTCTTGTCGAGCGGTTCAATTTTATGGTCGATTTCATCTTTTCGCTCTTTAAGCCGGGTTGATAATATGCCTTCACTTGTAGACGCCGAATCCATCCTGGTTGTAGATGTGGGAACGATTTATACCAGGGCGTTCCTATTCGATTTTGTGGAGGGTCGCTACCGCTTTATCTCCAAAGGAACCGCTAACACCACCTCATCCGCTCCTTTCAGGAATATTGGTGAAGGCGTACGGCTTGCATTGGAAAAACTCCAGAGCATCACCGGGCATCAGCTACTGGACGAAAGCCAACAGCTTATCATTCCCAGTCCTGGTGACGGCACTGGTATTGACCGCTTTGCAGCCACGATTTCTGCAGGAAATCCTCTCAATCTTGTAGTGGTAGGGTTGCTTGAAGATGTATCGGTTGAAAGTGCTCAGCGCCTGGCGCAATCGACCTACAGCAAAATCCAGCATGTTTTCAGCCTGAACGATCGCGCCACGCCTGATCGGATGCTCAACCTGATTGTCCGCACGCGCCCAGATCTGGTCGTTGCTGCTGGTGGAATGGATGGCGGTGCAGCTCAATCGGTATTGGCGATCCTTGAATCCATTGGATTGGCATGCTACATGCTGCCTGAGACTGAGCGTCCTGAATTGTTGTTCGCCGGGAACCAGTCTCTCCACGAAGAGATCAGGTCAGGTTTGCAGTCCATAACCCACCTTCATTTTGCTCCGAACATCCGCCCAGGTGTGGATGCAGAGCGATTGGATGCTGCCCAATCGCTGATCGCCCGTCAATATATTGAACGGCGCCTTAAAACGATGCCAGGCGCAAAAGACCTCAAAGCCTGGGCGGGAGAAAATTTGTCGCCTACCGCATCGGCATTTGGTCGCGTCGTACGTTTCTTGAGCGCTTTCTTGAAAGAGAAGAAGGGAGTGCTTGGAGTGGATTTGGGGGCTTCGGCAGCGGTGGTTGCAGCCGCATTTGATGGTGAGCTTTCCCTGGCGGTTATGCCGGAATTTGGTTTGAAAGCTGCTGGTGCAAGCTCTCAGGCTCTCGCCGATGTTGAAGATGTGATGCGGTGGCTGACGATCGAGTTGCCACCCGGTTATATTCAGGAGTATTTACTGAATAAATTCAATTATCCATTTTCTCTTCCGGCATCTATCGAAGCCGTCCAGATCGAACAGGCTGTTGCTCGGCTTGCGCTTCAGAAAGCAGTTCAGCTTGCGCGACCGGGATTTCCAAAGCGTTTATCCGGCTCGGGTAATTTCCTGCCTTATTTTGAACCAATCATTTATTCTGGGAGCGTCTTTTCTAAAACCGCCGGGGTGGCAGAAAGCGCGCAGATTCTGCTGGATGGTCTCCAACCGACTGGGATCACCACCCTGGTCCTGGATCAGAATCAGATCGCGCCTGCGATCGGCGCGGCGGCTGTTTTCAGCCCTCTTCTGGCAGTTCAAGTAATGGATTCCAATTCTTTTGTGAACGTTGGTACGGTCATTGCACCTATAGCAGATGTGAAAAATGGTCAACCGGTTCTGAGAGTCAAGATGTCTTTTCAAGATGGGCATGAGGCGACTCATGAGATAACTCATGGTTCGCTTAAGGTGCTGCCCGTGCCTTACGGGCAGATGGCTCGATTGGTCTTGCATCCGCTCCACCGCGCCGATATCGGGATGGGCGCGCCGGGTCGGGGAGGCAGCTTGACGGTCAAAGGCGGTGCCCTCGGTGTGATCATCGATGCGCGCGGGCGGCCGATTGGGTTGCCGAAAGACAGCCAGAAGCGCCAGGAATTAATCAGAAAATGGGCGTGGAGTCTTGGGAGCCAATGACCATGCTTACTGCCGCCACCCATTTCTTACCGCTCACCCAAATTCGCCGCGAACGCAGGCTCCCCCAACCGGGTAAAGTGATCGTCCGCCAGGGACAAAAGGTCGGAGCAAGCGATATTCTCGCTGAAACCGTCCTTAATCCCGAGTTCCAGATTCTGGATATTGCCAGACTGCTCGGTAAGCCTGCTGCAAATGCCGACAAGTACCTCCGATTCCAACCAGGAGATCAGCTCAGCAAGGGCGACCTGATCGCTGGACCAGTTGGGATCACGAATCGGGTTGTTCGCGCCCAGCATGATGCGAAAGTGATATCAGCCGGCGATGGGCAGGTTTTACTGGAGCTGTTCAGTAAACCCTATCAGCTTAAAGCTGGGATTTCCGGAAATGTTGTGGAATTAATTCCAGACCGCGGGGCAGTTATTGAAACTACCGGAGCTTTGATTCAGGGTGTCTGGGGAAATGGGCGTCTCGATTGCGGCGTTCTCGCGGTGATTGACCCAAAACCAGGTTTCATTTTGACTGTTGGAGATATGGATGTCAGTTTACGGGGGGCGGTTCTCCTTGCCGGGTCATGCCGGGAGGTGGAGGTCCTGCGAATGGCAGAGGAATTGATGCTGCGGGGGCTGATTCTGGGCAGCATGTCACCGGAATTGATCGTTCAGGCAGAAAAAATTCGTGTGCCGGTGATCGTCATCGAAGGATTTGGGGATTTCCTGATGAACCCGATCGCCTATAAACTGCTCGCGACCAATGATCGGCGTGAGACCGCTGTAATCGCTGCAGTCCCAAAGCCCGAAGAAGGCATTCGGCCAGAAATTATTATCCCACTGCCCGCCTCAGAAAATATCCATCCACCTAAGGATGCGGGTGAGTTAGTTTTGGACCAGCGTGTTCGTGTAGTGGAATATCCTCACCTTGGAACGATTGGCACAATCCAGAAAGTGATGCGCCAGGTAAGCTTCCCGGGTGGGTTGAAAGCGCCTGCCGCGGAAATCCGCTTGTTGGATGGAAGATCCATGGTGCTCCCGTTGGTAAATTTGGAGCTGATCCAATGAGCGGTATTTCCAAATATTCAATGAGGAAATTATCTAAAAGGAATCCAGCAAATGGCTGGGAAATTGTGAGAGGAGGAGAATCCAATGTCTTTTGAAGAACTGGATTTACAAGATGGGTTGGATGAGAATAATCCCCCCCCTGAAGAGTCGAGTAATCGTACTTTTCTGATCATTGCCGGTGTTTTAGGCTTTCTTGCGCTGCTGGCATTGGTTTGCATCGCGGTCTACGCCCTTGTACTGGTCCCGCGCACCCGCTCTGCCCAGACAAATCAGCGTGCAACCCTGGATGCCCAAAACACTTCGGTCGCTGGGATGGTTGCCAGTACCTCGACCGCAGATGCGCTTGCCGCGATCATCGCCGCCTATACAAAGACGCCAACGGCTACCCCGGTCTTCACAGCTACGTCAACTCCGACAGCTGTGATGGCGGTTCCGACAACCGCAGTCGTGGCCCTGACAGACACACCAAATGCCCAAACCGCAACAGCGGTATCGCTTTTCGCGACACTGGACGCCAATGCAACTCGGCTGGCGGCTACCTATACCGCCCAACCAAATCAGGCAACCTCGATTCCAAATACTGGCTTTGCGGATGATGTTGGGCTGCCTGCCCTGTTCGGGCTAGCGGTGGTCTTGATCGCCGTGATCTTCCTCGCCCGCCGACTGCGAACCGCCTGATAGATCGCACAGGATGATGAGGGGTGAGATCCCCCTCATCTCCTTTAGAAGGGCATATCAGGCCTCTCTGTTTGCGTCTGAGCAACTTATGACCTCCCATGCTCCCAGATCCCGCTGAGATCATCTCTTTTCTCAAAGATCTGAGTCTGTTTAATTCGCTCGATGATGGTCAAATTGCCGGTATCGCCCAGTATCTCGAGCCAATTGCGCTGCCTGCAGATGAGCTAATCATCCAGCAGGGATCAAGAGCGGATGCATTTTACCTGATCATGGATGGTCAGGTCTCAATTACCCGCCAAATCAGCCGTGCTGAGGCGCAGATTGATGTCTTTGTTCGCGGCGATTTTTTCGGTGAAGATTCGCTCCTCTCTAATTCGCTTGAGCCGGCAACTGCAGCGACCCTGATGCCTGCAGTCTTGCTCCGGCTCGAAAGCAGCCAATTCCTTTGGTTGATGCACGAGGTGCCAGAGCTCAGGGACCGACTCGTGCGCTTTATTAAGAGCCATGAATACCTGGAGAGGCTTTACTTCGACTGGCTTAATGATGATGAAGTAGTCTATCAGGTACGCCGCAGGCATTTTTTCTATCTGTTGGTCTCATTGGTCTTGCCGGTTTTGGTCGATCTCTTCGGGATGTGTCTTTTCGTTGCGGCATTTCTCAGCATGACCTCCACACTGGCGCGAGACTCGGTCTTCATTCTCTCCGCAATATTGTTAGGATTAGGAATAGGCTGGACAACCTGGCGGTGGCTCGATTGGGGCAACGATTTTTATGTTGTTACAAACCAGAGGGTAGTATGGATCGAGAAAGTGATCTGGCTGTATGACAGCCGCATCGAAGCGCCGTTAAATACGATCCTCTCGGTCAATGTAAACACTTCTTTCCTTGGTCGGCTAATCGGTTTTGGTAATGTGATTGTGACCACCTATACCGGTAAAGTAGCTTTGCAGGCTGTTGGGAATCCAAATCAGCTCGCAGGCTTAATTACAGAATATCAGCAGCGCAGCCAAAGAGATCTCCAGCAATTTGAGTTAAAAGAAATGCAGCGTTCGGTGAAGCATATTATCGAAGACATCCAGGAACCAGTCCAAAATTTCCATGCTGCTGCAAAATCCAAGCCAGACGATCGTCCACCAGACCAGTTTCGTGAGCCGGGTTGGTGGGACAATTATTTCGGCAGGATTTTTAAGACCCGCATCGAGCAAGGCGCCACAATTACTTACCGCAAGCACTGGCTGGTTTTGATTCGAAAGACCTGGATACCCACCTTGGTTACGATGATTTTGCTTGGGCTCGTCGTAACATTTGATATAATGTACCTCTTGGGTGAAACAAGTGCGGTTTCCCCTTTAACCATCACAACGTTTGGTTTCTTGATCTCCCTGGTTTTTCTTTTTCCATGGTGGTTTTACCAGTACGTTGATTGGCGGAACGATATTTACCAGGTAACCGATCGGAGTATTTTCGACATCGAGCGTAAACCATTCGGATCTGAATCACGCAAATCTGCACCGCTTGAAAATATTCTCAGTCTGGAGCACAAGCGGCCCGGGTTTGTGGGTTACGTATTGAATGTCGGATACGTTTTGATCAATGTAGGTGAATCGAAGTTCACCTTCGACCAGGTCTACCAGCCAGCGCGCGTCCAGCAAGATATCTTCAACCGGATGCATGCCCTGCGCCTGGAGAAACAGAGAAATGAAGTGGTCCGAGAGCGAGATCGGATGCTCAAATTGATAGAGCTCTATCATGAAGAAGTTGGCAAAAAGCCGCCACTTTAATTAGAGGAATTTTGTGAAATGGCGTTGAGAACGATTGTTACGGTACCTGAGCCGGTGTTAAGAAAGAAAGCCCGAAAAGTCACAGATTTCGGCCCAGACTTGCAGAAGCTTATCGATGACATGGTCGAAACTATGCGAGCCGCTCCTGGAGTGGGATTGGCAGCTCCCCAGGTAGGTGTCCCAATGCGTGTCATCATCGTAGAGTATGGGGATGAAGAAATTGAGGACGCCCCGCTTAAGCTCTACACCCTTGTCAATCCTGAAATTGCCCGTGCCTCAGAGACACTGGTAAGCGGTACCGAAGGCTGTCTCTCCATCCCGGGATATGTTGGGGAAGTTGAGCGCCTGGAGAATATCACCATCAAAGGCCTGAACCGGCACGGTAAGCCGATTAGGATCAAAGCCGATGATTGGCTGGCGCGTGTTTTTCAACATGAAATTGATCACCTGGATGGGATCTTGTTTACCGATCGAGCGAAGCAGATCTATGAGGTGGATGAAGCCGTTGGGCAGGCAGAACCGCAGAGTTGAATCTGGCTGACCAATGCTGCTCAAACATCTCTCCCTCACCAATTTCCGTAATTTCGCCCGCCTGGATATCGATGTTCCGGGCGGGTCATTGTTATTGGTTGGCGGCAACGCTCAAGGCAAGACCAGCCTGCTTGAGGCCGTCTACTATCTTGCAACTTTCACCTCATTTCACGCCACCCAAGATCGCCAGCTGGTGAGTTTCTTCACTGAGCTTGACCCTCTGGTGGTGACCCGTATTGTGGCAGATTTCAAATACTGCAGCTCAAACAGCGCTCTGGTCTCTGTCAGGTCAGGCGATCAGCATCTGGAAGTCCGTCTGATCCAGGAGCGGGATGAATTTGGCTCTGTTAAGCTGAGAAAGGAAATCCTGCTGAACGGCGTCACCCGAAAAGCTGGAGAAGCGATCGGAGCCTTCAACGCGGTGCTGTTCCTCCCCCAGATGATGCGGATTGTCGATGGACCGCCTGATGAGCGCCGGCGTTACTTAAATCTCTCTTTTGGGCAGGTGATCCCCCATTATGCCGCTGACCTGGCGGATTACAATCAATCCCTCACCCAGCGCAATGCATTGTTGAAAAGCTTGAATGAGCGCGGCGGCGACACCGACCAGCTCAGCTTTTGGGATGAGAAAATCGCTCTGTTGGGCAGCCGCATCATCCACGCCCGCATTAATGCCCTGGTCGAGCTGGACCGCCTGTCCGCCCAGATTCACAAACAGCTCAGCCACGATCAGGAGGTGCTGCGCCTGAACTACCAGCCTTCCTATGACCCTTTCCCTGTCCCGCCGCGCCAGTATGCCTTGCCCATCCAATCTCAACTGGATCGCTCTGGACAATCGCTAGAAAACATCCAGCGCGGATTTCTGGAACGTTTAAAAAGCTTCGTGCTGAGGAAATCCAGCGAGGTGTCACAACCATCGGCCCGCATCGCGACGAGCTCCGCTTTATGAGCAACGGCATCGACCTCGGGATTTATGGTTCACGCGGTCAGGGGCGCACTGCGGTGCTGTCCTTCAAGCTAGCAGAGGTGAACTGGATGAAGCAAAAAACCGGTCAAATGCCGGTTTTGCTGCTGGACGAGGTTCTGGCAGAGCTTGATCCTCCCCGCCGCCGGGACCTGCTGGCCAATTTGCAGGAGACCGAGCAAGCTGTGCTCACCACCACCGATCTGGATCTTTTCCCGCAAGATTATCTAACTTCAGCTACCTTGTGGCAGATCAGTGCCGGTCAGGTGCAGCTGCAGGCATAAGCGGGTGCTTGGTGGGGACGCCGACCCGCCGCGGGTAGAGATCTGGCGTCGCGACCACCTTATCGATCACCACCAGGTAGCGCTGTTCTACCACGCCTGGCAATGTCACGGGCACCAGTTTGCGCAGGTGACCCCCCAGCAGCCGCGTGGCGTGCTCGGCTTCATGAGCTTCCACCGGCGCGCTTTCTCCTTTCATGGCCAGCGCCGATCCGCCAACCTTAACCAGCGGCAGCAAATATTCCACCAGCGCCGGCAGTACAGCTACCGCACGCGCCGTCGCCCAATCATACTGCTGCCGGTGTCCAGATAGTCTTCCGACAACCTCCGCCCGCTCCTGAACCACTTCCACCCCATCAAGTCCTAATTTTTGGGAGATGTGATGGCAAAAACTGGCTTTCTTGCCCACCGATTCGACCAGGGTAAGCTGCATCGCCGGGAAGATGATTTTTAACACCAGACCGGGAAAACCCGCGCCGGTACCCACATCCACGAGCTTGCTGGGTGGAGCTTCTTTCATTAATATCAGGCAAGTGAGTGAATCCAGGAAATGTTTAATCCGGATCTGCTCTCGGGTCCGGATCGATGTCAGGTTGACCTGGTCGTTCCAGCACAGCAGTTCTGCTTCAAATGTCTCAAGGGCTTTCACCTGCCAGGGAGTCAGGCGCATTCCGGTCAGGCTCTGGGTCTGGCGTGCAAGCTCGATCATGAGCCAATTATACCTTTTCAGTCCTTAGGTTAATAAAAGCAGCGCGCCGGCATTTGCTGCCTGCGCGCTGCTCTGAGGGGGCTCAATACCTTAGATTATCCAGAAGGCGGTTCCAATCCTTTCTCGTTTGCCTTCTTTGCTGCTCGACGTTTTCTCCAGGCTCGGATAATCAGCACTGGCGGAAGTACAAAGATCAGGAAGAGCACAAGCAGTACTGGGACTAGGTAGATGACGACCCAGATCGCGGCGGAAATGAAGAACTGCATTGTCTTCAAAAGGGCTTCCACAGCCTCTTTGGCAATCCCGGTTGGCTTCCATCCACCGATCTCGATAGGCTGCACAGATTTATCTGCAACCAGTTCAACAGTCACCGCAGAAAGGGCGGCAGACTGTTCGTAATACTTCATCTGACCTTTGATGACCTCGATTTGCTCGCGGATCTGAACAAGCTGGTTGTAGACAGAGAGAACATCTTCTGTCCGATGTGCGTCCTCCATGATCTTGGTGAGCTCCTGCTCGGCAGCTTCCAGGTTCTTCAGGCGTGACTCCAGATCCACGTATTCGTTCGTGACATCCTGGCTGTTAAGGCTTTCGTTCAGCGGCTCCTCACCGCTTTCTGCCCGGATCTGGTCGAGCGCTGAACGCAACTTTTCGGCGGGCACCCGGATCGTGATGGTTCCTCGCGGGACTTCAATCCCGCTGGCTAATGTCTCTTTGTACATATTCGCGGCAACGATGTAGCCGCCCATCTCTTCCGCCATTTTAGAGATGCGCTCCATCGAGCCAGTCGGATCTGGGACGACGATCGTCATATTGGCGTTTTGAATGACGAGCCGTTCCTGGGTCTGATTCGCAGATTGCTGCGTACCGCCCGATTCTTGCATCGGAACCGGTGCGGCTGCCGGCGCTTCCATCACACCCGTTTGATCCATGGCTTTCTCCACCGGCAGTGCTTGTGGAGGCGCATACGCGGCATTGCGCGCTGCAGGGGCGCAGGCTCCAAGAACAAATAAGGCCGCCGCGAGCATGATTGCTGCATTTTTTAACAGGGTCTTCCAGGACAGTTTCATAAAATTATCCTCCTCCGATAATTGATTCTATCAAATCGCAGACGATCTCTGGATCGAAATAGTTCCTCACACAGCTCTCCCCCAATTTCACTGTGTGCCAAACCAATAAATCATCCAAGCGTCTACCATCCTGCCGAGAGGCGCTCGATGTGGCGCTTTGGAAGTCCTGCCGCAGTCATCCTCTTTTGAACTGCTTCAATATCATAATTCACCCTTCGGGCTTCCCAGGTCTGCTCTTGGTCGTCAAAAATCGCGAACGAGGCAGCGCGGGTCGCGGTCTCTGGGCTGTCCGACTGAGCCTGGATTAAGGATGGTCCTTACGGAAAGCTTTATGGCAGCATTTGGGGTCGGGATTTGCTGCTCGACCGCTCGGTTTTTTTTCTTCAGCGTGAAAAGATTTGGGAGATGCGTATGCCCAACAATGCAGAATTGGGTTGGGAAGTATGCGAAATTCAATCCGGCAGTTTGAGCGTCGAGCAGATATTCCCACACCGGGTGCCGCGGGCTTCCGTGCACTAACGTTACATTGCCTTTTCCGATCGTCGTCGGAAGCTGTTTAAGGTACTCCGCACTGCTCGGGGTGATAGCCCGTTGTGTCCATAGAACCGCAGCACGCGCCTCCGGGTTGAAGGCCTCTGGGTCTAGTAGATCGAGTGCCGCCAGGTCATGATTGCCAATAATACAACTCAGATTAGGCAGTGATCGGACCCGTTCGATGCATTCATTAGGATCGGGTCCATAGCCAACCAGATCACCAAGACACCAGGCTGCGTCAAATTCGCCTGCTTCCTCCAGGACCGCCTCTAGAGCGCTTAGATTTGCGTGGATGTCGGAGATGATCAGAACGCGCATTCGAGCCCCAGTTTTTGCGGTAGATTTCGGTCATTATACTATCACTTCTTCTTCCAAATCTGGTACAGGCCCAGGTTGCCCTCTTTACCATCCGAAAACCAGCTTGATTCCACGCTGAAGCCGCTTAGGGCTGCCAATTCATCAAGCTCTTCTGGGTTGAACTGGTGCACATACCTCAAGCCGCTCCCTCCGCTGCGCCAGTCTAATAAATAATCTCCGATATCCACCTCTGCCTCTGCGATGCCAGCCGCCTCCCAGCTTTGGATTCGAGCTTTCAAGCGGTCGCTGTTTGTGGGCTGCCAGACCGAGATCGAGAATTGCCCAAGATCTACTAGCAAATCGGATATCTCGAGGAGGAATTTCCGCCGTCTATCTGCCCCTGGAAGATGGTGAAGTACTGCGAACGCCAAGATGTGATCGAAAAGCGGCTCGTCGATCGCTTTGCTCCAGCCTGCTTCGGAAATATCCACGATTAAGAAACGTGCAAGCTGCATATTGGTCGAAATCAGCGAGAGCGCGTAGGTAGCTTGTTGAAGCAAAGCCGGGCTGAAGTCCAACCCAATATACGACCCGCCGAAACCCTGCCTGGCGAGCTCGTGCAGGAAGTTGCCGTTGCCGCAGCCGACATCAAGGATGCGGGTATCCGGAAGGATTCCATTCAGTATGGACCTCACCCCGGGATTGATCTTCTGGCGTGTAGCCGAAAATGGGTTCGCGAAGGTCTGGTAAAATTGAAAGTTGATGGAATGAAGCTTAGCCGCGATTTCCGATTTCACAAGATGATTATAACGGTTTCTAAATGATAGATATCGATCAGCAAAACTGGTATGAGCTTCGCCGGTATACACCGGAAAAATTAGCGCTTGCCCGGCTTATTTTGGATGAAGTTCGCCTCGGAAAGAAGGTCAGCGAGGCGGTCCGCAGTCACCCGCTTGAAAATGGCGGTTATGTGGGTAAACACATGCTGGTTGCAGCTTATCGGCAGCTTGTAGAGCAGGGCGAATGCAAAGAAGACACCCGACTGCTGGAGCGCATCCGGATGAAACCCATTCGCACCTTATCCGGGGTCACCACTGTGACGGTGCTCACCAAACCATATCCCTGCCCGGGAAAATGTATCTTTTGCCCGACCGATGCACGTATGCCGAAGAGCTACCTTCCAGACGAACCGGGCGCTCGGCGCGGATTGGAGCACCAATTTGATCCCTACAGCCAGGTTCAGTCGCGCCTGGCAGCGCTGGAAGCCGTTGGACACCCTACCGACAAAGTTGAGCTGCTCATTTTAGGCGGAACCTGGAGCGCTTACCGCCAGGATTACCAGGAATGGTTCATCCGGCGCTGCTTTGATGCTTTGAACGGGGTCGAATCTTCAGAGCTCGCTCGGGCGCAGCAGATCAATGAGACAGCCCCGCACCGTAACGTCGGTCTGGTCGTTGAGACTCGTCCGGATCACATCGATCCGGCAGAGCTGCTCCGCTTGCGGCGCTATGGAGTCACCAAGATCCAGATTGGCGTCCAAAGCCTGGATGATCGCATTTTGCTTCTCAACAAGCGCGGTCACACGGTTGCCCAGGCGCGCCATGCGGTCGATCTCACCAGGGCTGCCGGTTTCAAGATCGTCCTGCACTGGATGCCAAACTTGCTGGGGGCAACTCCCGAAACAGACCGACTGGATTTTCTGCGCCTTTGGGATGGATACTGCCCGGACGAGATCAAAATCTACCCCACTCAGCTTCTGGAGAATGCCGACCTATATCAGAATTGGCTGCGCGGTGAATACCACCCTTATTCCACTCAAGAGCTGGTGGATCTCATCGCCGATCTCAAGCCATCTATTCCGGCTTATTGTCGGGTCAACCGCATCATTCGGGATATCCCTTCAACCCATGTCGTCGAGGGCAATAAGCGCACCAGCCTGCGGCAAGACGTCCATATCGAAATGGAGCGGCGTGGGTCATCCTGCCGCTGTATTCGCTGTCGTGAAGTTCGAGAACAAGTCATTCAATCAGAAGGTTTACATCTCGAAGATCAGGTCTATATGGCTGGAGGAGCGGAAGAACACTTCTTATCTTTTGTTACCAGTGAAGACCGCATCGCTGGTTTCTTGCGTCTCTCCCTTCCGGGAGCATCCTCCCCAGATCCAAAAATCCCGGAGATTTATAAAGCCGCTCTGATCCGGGAAGTGCATGTATTCGGGCAGTCGCTTCCGGTTGGCGCTGAGCCAAATGGTTCAGCCCAACATATCGGCCTCGGCACGCACCTGATCAAGACCTCCGAGCAGATTGCATCTCAGCATGGTTTTCGTAAGCTGGCAGTCATATCTGCGGTTGGCACCCGGCGCTACTATCAGCGCCAGGGATTTCGGATGAGTGAAGTGTATATGCTCAAAGACCTGGATCCTTAAGATGCCCTAAAGAACCAGCTAGTTGAAAGGAGCAAGCCCAAGGTGTTGGCGTGGTTCCATTTATTTTGGATATTTGTGAAGGTCAACTTGCTCACGACCTCCGGTCCAGCTTCAGTTGGGTTGCTCTACAAAGAAGCGGTCGGCAAGCTGATGACCGAAAGCGAGTTTGTCGAAGCCGTGGGTTTTTCAAGCGTTCTCCCTGGCAGCGACGCCCTCCAGCTGGCGATGTTTGTGGGCTATTCCGCCGGCGGGGTGCCTGGCGCTATTGCAGCATTGCTCGGTTCCATCCTGCCTCCAACTTTGATCATGCTTGGGGTCGTGTCGATCCTTCAAAGCGTCCGCGGCGAAGCGTGGGTGGGTGGATTTGTAAAAGGGCTTACTCCGGCTGTAGCGGTGTTAATGGTAGTGGTAGCCTGGCAGATATTCCGCGGTGATCAGGCGGTCTTCCCCGTTTTTTCAACCATTCTGATCGCGGTTCTCAGCCTGACTGCACTGCTGTTAAAAGTCCTCCTCCCCTCGTTTTGTTGGGGGCGGGGATATTGGGAATTTTTCTCTTCCGATAAACTATGAACCAAAAGCTGCGTTTACTCATTTGTACGAATGGATCTGAAGCCTCCCGACCTGCCCTGGAATACGGCGTCTGGATTGCAGATCAGATGGATTTTTCGGTCACCTTGCTGGGTCTAATCGAAGATCCAAATGATCAGGTAAAGGTTGAAGAGCTGGTTGAAGAAACTTCAAATCGGCTGGATGATAGTGGTGCCGCTTATCAAGCCCGGTTGGAAAGGGGCTCAAGCATCCGGATCATTTCGGCGATCACCAAAGAAAATCAATACCTCACCGTGGTAGGACCGTTTGGTCGGTCGATGCTCCACCGTGTGGTTTATGGGCGCACTTTCCGAAAGTTGCTGGCAGCGGTTGAGACGCCCATTCTTTACGTTCCTGAAGTCTGCCTGCCGATGCGCCGGATTCTGCTTTGCGTGGGCGGTCTTGGATACGCAAAAGGTGTAGAAAATATTTCCCTCTTCTTTGCTCGAATGTCCTCAGCTGAAGTTGTCTTGCTGCATGTGATCGAGCCGGTGACCCTCAATTACCCAACTTCCCGAGAAATCACGGTACACAAAGATGACCTTCTTGGGTCTCACACCCCTCAAGGAGAAAACCTGCGCCAGGCTTTAGAAAATTTCCGGTCTGCCGGGGTGACCGCCTACCTGAAGCTGCGGCATGGAAATCCAATCCATGAAATTCAGGAGGAAATAATAAAGGGCGATTATGATCTGATTTCGCTCGGCTCCGCATATTCCACTCACAGCTTGCGCCATCTTTATCTGCCAAATGTCACGGCAGATATTGCTGAGGTTTCAGCAAAACCTCTCCTTTCAGCTCGAGAGTATCCAGATTTCTTGATGTCAGGAGCTGAACTTTGAGACTGATTTTCAAACGCGACTGGCAGACATTTGGTTGTTAAAATACTGCTTGTTTTCAAGAGATCCTATCCATCCAATCCAAGCTTGATCAGCCTGAAGGAATACCTATGACGCTGTATGGTGGAATTGAAGCTGGAGGCACCAAATTCGTTTGCGCAGTTGCCAGCTCTCCTCAAGATCTGCTCCTCTCTGCCGATATCCCAACCACTTATCCAGCCGAAACTCTGTCCCTTGCGATCCAGTTTCTTAAGCAAGCCCAGGATCAATTTGGGCGGCTCGCAGGGATCGGAATCGCATCGTTCGGACCGGTTGATCTGCGTCCGGATTCACCAACATACGGGTATATCACGAAAACCCCAAAATCCGGCTGGGCATATGCCAATATTGTTGGGCAGGTCCGGGCTGAGCTGGATCTGCCGATAGGTTTCGACACAGATGTGAACAGCGCTGCATTGGCAGAGCACTTGTGGGGCGCTGCCATCGATTTGGATACCTTTGTCTACCTTACGATCGGAACCGGCATTGGTGGCGGTGGATTAATCGGGGGAAGCCTGATGCATGGATTGATCCACCCCGAAATGGGTCACGTTCGTCTTCCGCACGATTGGCAGGCAGATCCGTTCCCAGGTGTCTGCCCATATCACGGCGATTGTCTAGAAGGGATGGCGTCTGGACCTGCGATAGAAAAAAGGTGGGGGGTTTCACCAAAGGAGCTGCCTCCAAAACATCCCGCCTGGGATTTGGAGATAGAGTATCTCTCATTCGGGCTGGTCAATTATATTTGTACGGTTTCGCCTCAGCGTTTGATCTTAGGCGGAGGCGTGATGAAGCAAATCCATCTCTTCCCGCGTTTGCGCGAACGAGTGCGTGATTTGCTCAATCATTACGTTCAGCACCGCAGTATTCTAGATGAGATTGATCAATTTATCGTTCCACCAAAACTGGGACCAAGCGCTGGGGTACTGGGGGCGATCGCCCTCGCTCAGCGCGCTGCCAATCAAAAAGGTTAAAATCATGACACTTTACTAGAACATCGAGGATATGCTTCCCTTGCTAATTAATGTATGGTCTGTCATAATCAATCGGAAAATTCTCACCACAAATACACACCAAAGGAAATGAAAGGGCATGAAAAATGAGTAAATTTACTCCCCTCAAGCTCAGGCTTCGTAAACCGGTCCCATCCGATATCGAGATCGCACAGGAAGCAGACATCAAGCCGATCACTCAGGTAGCCGAAGAAGTTGGCCTGCTGCCAGAAGAGCTCGAGCTTTATGGGAACTTCAAGGCGAAAGTGAAGCTTGAAACCCTGAATCGACTTAAAGATGTCCCTGATGGAAAATACATCGATGTAACAGCTATAACCCCCACTCCTTTGGGAGAAGGCAAAAGCACCACAATGGTTGGCTTGAGCCAGGCTCTGGGAGCGCACCTTGGAAAGCGTGTCTTTACCTGCATTCGCCAGCCCAGCCAGGGTCCAACATTTGGGATCAAAGGCGGCGCAGCAGGCGGGGGTTACAGCCAGGTCATCCCTATGGAGGATTTCAACCTGCACCTAACCGGGGATATCCACGCCATTACAGCCGCCAATAACTTGCTTGCAGCGGCGATTGATGCCCGCATGTTCCACGAAACCAGCCAGCCCGACGATCAAAAACTCTTCAACCTGCTTTGCCCGATGGCTAAGGATGGTTCAAGGCGTTTCTCCCCCTCCATGCTCCGCCGTCTGAAGAAATTAGGCATCGACAAGACCGATCCGAATGACCTTACCCCTGAAGAAAAGAGCCGCTTCGCTCGTCTGGATATCGATCCCGCCAGCATAACCTGGCGCCGCGTTGTCGACACGAACGACCGATTCCTGCGGGAGATCGAGATCGGTCTGGGACCAGAGGAAAAAGGCATGACTCGCCGCACTGGCTATGATATCACCGTAGCAAGCGAGATCATGGCGATCCTCGCTTTGACGACCGATCTTCCAGATATGCGCGAGCGCTTCAGTCGAATCGTTATCGGCACCAGTAAAAAGGGTGACGCAGTAACCGCTGAAGACCTGGGCGTTGCCGGCGCAATGACCGTCCTGATGAAAGACGCGATCAAGCCCACTCTGATGCAGACCCTGGAAGGCACCCCAGTCTTTGTGCACGCTGGTCCGTTTGCCAATATCGCCCATGGGCAGAGCTCGATCATCGCCGATCGGATCGCCCTCAAGCTTGCGGATTATGTCGTTACCGAGTCCGGTTTCGGTGCAGATATCGGCATGGAAAAATTTATGGATATTAAATGCCGCTATTCAGGTCTGATCCCGAACGTGGTCGTTCTCGTCGCCACGGTGCGCGCCCTCAAGATGCACGGCGGTGGGCCGAAAGTCGTCGCAGGGAGAGCCCTCGATCAGGCATACACAGATGAAAATCTGGAGCTGCTTACCAAAGGTTTAGGCAATTTGCAGCACCACATTAAAAACGCTCTGAGCTTCGGGGTTCCGGTTGTCGTCGCGGTCAATTCCTTCGCAACCGACACTCCTGCAGAAGTCGAGCTTGTCCGCAAGGCAGCCGTGGAAGCTGGCGCGGAAGATGCTGTTGTCTGCACCCATTGGATGGAAGGCGGAAAAGGCGCTGAAAAACTCGCCGAGCTGGTGGTTAAGACTGTCGAGAAACCCTCGAATTTTAAATTCCTCTATCCATTGAATATCTCGATCAAAGAGAAAATCGAGATTATCTGCAAACAAATCTACGGTGCCGACGGTGTGGATTACTCGCCGGAAGCTGAAGAGAAGATCAAGCTGTATACCCGTCTGGGATTTGACCACCTCCCGCTTTGCATGGCGAAGACCCATCTCAGCCTGAGCCATGATCCCGAGCTCAAGGGCGTCCCGAAAGGATTTCGGGTCCCGATCCGTGATATACGCGCCTCGGTTGGCGCCGGATTCCTCTACCCGTTGCTCGGCACCATGCGTACGATGCCGGGTCTCCCCACCCGCCCGGTCTTTTATGATGTAGATCTCGACCTGGAGACGGGCCGCGTGCTTGGCCTGTTCTAGTTTTTTCCCCAAATCCTGATAAAAAGCCGGGATCCAGTGTCCCGGCTTTTTTCGTAGGGTAATTGGAGATTGATCGTCGGTCGGGCGGTGTCCAGGCGTCAAGCAGTGAATTGAAAGCCTTGGTATGATCACTCCAGATAGATCTTCTCCTCCTCCTCAGAGCGCCGGATCGCTAAAATTGATCTGGCGCTCTTGACTTAAACGCAGGTGGAGCAGCCGCTTCGTGCCGGCATGTACTGCGGCTTTCTCTGCAATCGATCCGCCAGGCACCCAGATAATCTCTTCACCCGAGGCGAGAAGAGGCCAGAGCCTCCGAGCGTCAGACGGGATCCGGTTGTTGATCATATAGTCAGAAATCTTCTGCGAGTGCCCTTGCATTCCCAGTGGGTGGAACCGCTCCCCTGGCTTCCTGGGACGCAAGATCAGCAGGGGATCAATAGCGTCAAGGTCGATCCAGGCTTGCCAGCGGTCTTTGTTGGTATGAATCTGCTCCAGGCTTGCCTGCAGATTCTCGATAATCTCTGCCTGAAGCCGCCAATTTCCTGCAAGCTTTAGGTCACAGGGCAGGGTCATATTGAGCTCATGAATAACATCGAGCTGCGGGCTGTCATGGAGGTCAAAGTTCTCGGTAATATTCGATATCCACAGCCAAT
Organism: uncultured Chloroflexia bacterium; assembly: GCA_963827155.1. Lineage (GTDB taxonomy): Bacteria > Chloroflexota > Anaerolineae > Anaerolineales > UBA4823 > UTCFX2. The sequence continues at coordinate 38,943 of CAWGZV010000002.1, forward strand.
CCTGATCAAGTCTGAACTGCAGCCTATTGTTAAGCGCAATCCTCCGCCGGCGGTTCGGCGAGTTTAGAAATCGGATCGCCCTTTCGATTGAACTCGAAACCAACTTCACTCAGATCCTGGTTGATAGACTTCACCGCCTTTCGCAGCAGCCGTCTTTGAACCGCTTTTGGTTGGGCTTTGAGCAGCCGAGTATCAAATCCGATAGCTTCTTGCTGTTGGATGCGGCAGGTAGTCTCCCAGGCTTTCTCGATGATTTGGTCAACAATTGAATCTTCTGCTTCCAGGATACTGCTGGTTTGCCAGATATGGCGCCGGGCTCCCGGGTTGAGCCTTTCCAGCAGGGGCACTAATTCAAGGCGCAGGCGGTTGCGGAGAAAGCGAGGATCCTGGTTGCTCTCGTCGAGCAGGGTAGGTAGTTGCCGCTCCTTCACGTATGCTGCGATTTCTGCTCGCCACACCCCAAGCAGGGGTCGGATCAGGGCGATGCGGTCGCTCCAGGCATTTGGCAGGCTGTTGTAAGTCATGCCTTTCATCCCCTCTGCCCCGCTGCCTCTCAGCAGATGCATCAGGATGGTCTCGACCTGATCATCTGATGTGTGTCCTACCGCCACAGCTTGGGCATGGTATTCCCTCGCTGTCTCAAATAAAAAGCCATATCGCAAGTTCCGAGCAGCTTCTTCGATCGATTGGTGGTTATCCAGGGAAAATTGGATTACATCTCCTGAGCCAAAGACCAAATGGTATCCCCTCACCTTCAAGATCTGCTTCAACTGTATTGCCTGGTCGCCAGAATCAGGGCGCAATCGGTGATCGAAATGGGCGATTACAAGCTGATAATTAAGCCTTTGTAGCACCTCCAATAATGCCGTACTGTCTGGTCCGCCGCTCAACCCCAGCACCAACGGCTTCTCCAGATCGACCCGGCATTCTTCAGCTAGAACGCGCCTCACCTCTGATTCCATCGGCTTAAGATTATAATTCAGATGCGTTGCTTGCATGGGCTGGACGTTTATGCTACACTTTTCGTGGAACAATTCTAAAGCCAACACAGGTCAGGGATGGCAGAAAAAATCTTAATCGTCGATGATGATCTCGATACTGTTCGCCTGGTCGGATTAATGCTCGAGCGCCAGGGCTACCAGATCAATGCCGCCAGCAGCGGTCAGCAAGCCCTCGAGATCGTTCGAAAAGACAAACCGGATCTTATCCTTCTCGATCTCATGATGCCAGAGATGGATGGTATATCGATTGCCCGCCAGCTCCGAGCTTCGCCCGAAACGCAGGACATTTTCATTGTAGTCTTTTCTGCAAAAAATCAAATTGAGGATAAGCTTGAGAGCTTTGAAGCCGGTGCAGATGATTACCTGACAAAACCCATCCAGCCGCGCGAGTTGGTCGCTCATGTTAAAGCGGTTTTGAAACGTTCTGGCATGCTTAAACTGCCGGTGATTGAGGAAGAAGCCGTCCACGGAAAATCGATTGCGGTCTTATCGGCAAAAGGCGGAGTAGGTGTGTCAACCGTCACGGTCAATCTCGGGATAACGATTGGCAAGCTCAGCCAGCAGAAAGTTCTGGTAGCCGATTTTCGACCCGGAGGCGGAACAATCGCACTTGAATTGGGGCTTAACCATTCTGAAGGGTTAAGTAGGCTTCTCCGGCTGGATTCACGGAAAATTACCCGCCAGGTTGTGGAAAATGAGCTCCAGAATCACAAATTCGATATAGATTTCTTGCTCGCATCGGCTTCCCCCACAGATGCAGCCCTTCTCACTTCGGTAGATCCTGAAAATCCTGTCGATCGAACCAATGCCATCTTCAACCAGCTCGATTCCTTCGCCGAGTATTTGCTCCTGGACCTTGGAGCAACCTATCTTCCCGCTGTTGAAGCGATTGCAAAGCGCTGCGACCTGAGGATAATCGTCCTTGACGGAACCCCTCCTTCTATCGTAAAAACCCGACTGCTGTTGGAACAGCTCTCTCCAGTTTCAGATCGGACCCCCTCATTCATCACCCTGATTCAGGATCCGTCATTAAATTCAGTTTTATCGCTGGATCAGGTTCGAACCGATCTCGGGCGGGATATTTCATTAGTCTTGGGGTACGCACCAGAGCTTGCTTTCCGAGCTCAAACAGCCCATCAGCCAATTGTGATTTGCGATCCTGCCGGAGAAGTCACTCAGCAGTTTTATCGATTAGCCGCGATGGTCACAAACATCCTGCGTTGAGGATGCTGTAATCGACTACACCGAAACCTTACAGTCCGGAATCCGCTGTGCGGCTGACATCATCCGCTCCAGCCAGCATGCCGTGGTCCTGACCGGCGCGGGAATTTCTACACGCTCTGGCATCCCCGATTTTCGCTCCCCAAATTCCGGACTGTGGGCGCAGTTCAATCCATTTGAAGTGGCTTCCTTATCCGCCTTTCGCTATGATCCGCCGCGTTTCTATCAATGGCTGCGCGGGCTGGCGGTCACCATCCTGGAAGCTCAGCCAAACCTTGCTCATCTTAGTCTTGCTGCACTTCAGAATTTTGGTTATATCGATACGATCATAACCCAAAACGTAGATTCGCTCCACCAGCGGGCAGGTTCAAGAAATGTTCTGGAAGTACATGGCTCGCTCGAATTCATGAGCTGTACACGCTGCTATCTTCAAGTAGCGGCCCAAGGTTATATCGAAGCCTATCTTCGAGAGGAGCAGCTTCCGTTATGTCAGGCTTGTGGAGCGATTTTAAAGCCCGATCTGGTGTTGATGGGCGAGCAGCTTCCAGCCAGGATATGGCTGAAGGCGCAGGATGTTTGCAAGCAGTGCGATCTTATGATTGTCGCCGGGTCTTCGTTAGAAGTTCTCCCCGTTGCGGGGCTGCCGATGCGAGCTCTTGAAAATGGCGCCCATCTTGTTTTGATCAATTATACGGAGACTTACCTGGATGTGCGCGCCGATGTTGTGCTGCATGACGACGTCGCTCTGGTGCTTCCAAAGATAATTGAACAGATGAACATTACTCTATAACGGGGGTCAGCGAGCGCCTCGTCGTCCAAATTGGCGCTCCAGAAGATCGACCGAAAGATGGATCATTGTCGGGCGTCCATGTGGGCATGTCCGTGGAGCTTGGCAGTTCTCAAGCTCGAGGATCAATTTGCGTTGTTCCTCCAGGGATATGGTCATCCCAGCTTTGACTGCCGCCCGCTTGCAAATCCTGGCGATCAAGCGCGCTTCGACCTGGTTTTGAAACGCGCTTTCATCTTCTTCGAAATTTTCAACCAGGGAGCGCAGCCCGCTTGCCGGGTCGCTTCCAATCAGCAGCGCTGGAATAGCCCTGACCAGGTAAGTATTAGACCCAAACGGCTCGAGTTGATAACCGATCCCGGCGAGGATTGGCAGCAGTTCTTCCATTAATTGGATCTTTGCTGCCGGGATTTCTACTGGCGCCGGTTGGAGCAGCTCCTGCACCTGCGCCGCAGATCCTTGCTGGGCCAGCAGCCGCTCATACAGCACGCGTTCGTGTGCAGCATGCTGGTCTATCAAATAGAGACCGTCCGGACCTTCGGCAATTAAATAAGCGCTCGCAATCTGCCCAACAGGTCGCAGGATTGAAATTCGCTGGTTAGGCAGCCGAGACTGTGCTGGTGTCAGCGGATTTTCTTTGTCTGGCAGTCCAATTCCGTCCGATAATGGCGAGCTGTCACTGGTTAAAGGTGCACTTCCGCCAGGCGGGTTATCAAGCCAGGGCTGACCAGGCTCGTTCCAGTTTGGGACCGCTGTCGACCAGCCACTACCTGAGAGTAGAGACGAGTTTAATCTCTCGCTGCCTGAAAGCGATTGCTCCCAGTGCAGCCTTTCTTGCAGCCCAGGAATCGGATTGTTCGCAAGCAGCGCCCGCCGCACTGCGCTCTGCACTCCCAGGAAGATCCGATCGGGTTCCCTGAAGCGGACTTCTGCTTTGGTGGGGTGAACGTTGACATCCACACTCTCCGCTGGGATGTTTAGGAAAAGCACTGCCAGCGGATATCGTCCGACCATCAGCAGTGAATAATATCCCTTCATCAGCGCCGCGGAGAGGGCAGGGTCCTGAACTGGTCGACCGTTGATAAAAAAAAGGATCTCTTTTCGGTTAGTCCGAGTGATCGAGGTCGGGGAGATGAATCCGGTGATCTCGAGCTTGTTATCTCGGAAGTCCACCGCCAGCATCCGTGAGGCTGTATCTGGATCGAAGAGAGCGCCAAGTGCTTCCCGTCGGTTTCCTCTGCCGCTGGATGCCAGTACGACGCGCCCGTCTTGCTGATGCTGGAACCGCACGCTAGGATATGCCAGCGTGTAGCGCGTGACCAGTTGGTCGATCAATCTGCGCTCGGTGGCATCTGTCTTGAGGAATTTCAGCCTTGCGGGTACGTTGAAGAAAAGGTTCTCGACGCGCACAAGCGTTCCTGTCGGTGCGCCCACCGGTTGGACGCTGAAAACCTGGCCTCCTTCAACCAGCAGGCGGCTTGCCGCCTCCGCAGACTGCGTCCGGGAGGTGATCGTCAGACGCGCCACCGATCCGATCGATGCCAGGGCTTCGCCTCGAAAACCAAGCGTTGCGATTTGGAATAGATCTTCTGCGTTGGTCAATTTGCTCGTGGCGTGGCGTTCAACTGCGAGTGGAAGCTCTTCTGCTTGGATGCCGACCCCATCGTCCGCGACTTCGATTAACGCTCTGCCGGCGCCCTGTACCGATATCGTTATCACGCTCGCTTTTGCGTCCAGCGCGTTTTCAATCAGCTCCTTCACCACCGAAGCCGGGCGTTCTACGACCTCGCCAGCGGCAATTTGGGAGGCAACTTCGGTTGGCAGGATGCGAATCGGCATGAAAACATTATAATACCCCCATGGCATTCACCACGCTGTTCTTCGACCTGGATGATACCCTGTATCCTAACGGTAACGGCCTCTGGGAGGCAATCCGCAGCCGGATGGGTGAATACATGGTCGGCGCATTAGGACTGCCCGAGGAGGAAGTCAAATACCTCCGCCGGAGCTACTACCAAAATTACGGCACCACCTTGCGCGGTCTGCAAAAGCACCACCATGTGGATGCCGACGAATACCTGGCTTATGTCCATGACCTCCCACTCGAGCATTTCATAAAACCAGATCCGGCGCTTCGATTATTGCTTCAGCAGCTTCCTCAACGCCGATTTATCTTTACCAATGCTGATGCGAATCACGCCCGCCGCGTCTTGCAGATCCTGGGTGCGCAGGACTGCTTCGCTGGGATTATTGATATTCGAGCGCTTGACTTCGCCTGCAAACCCGAGCTGTCTGCCTATCAGAAGGCTTTGGTGCTGGCTGGCAGCCCTGATCCATCTTGTTGCGTGATGCTGGATGACTTACCCGTGAATCTGGCGCCTGCACACAGCCTGGGGTTCACCACCGTTCTGGTTAGTTCTCGAGAAGAATCCTGTCCAGGGATCAGTTATTCAGTCCCGTTATTACATGCCATCCCAACCCTCTGTCCGGAGCTCTGGAAAGACCTGCTTGATTACCTGCCCGAATTCCCTCCGGAAAACCCGTCCGAGTCTCCCCTTGATGGAGCATCGAAGCATGGAAATTGAGCGAGCCGCGCTCGTTATCATTCTAACCCTGCTGATCGTTGGTTTATTCAATCTCAGTCTTTATCTGGCTTTTCGCCGCGATCAGGCTTCTGGTGGGATGGTAGAAATGTTTCGGCGTGCTTCTCAACGAGCAAAAGATCCATGGAAGGATGAAGACAACGATCTTGCCGAGCTCTCGAGGCGTGTGAAAGCGCTGCGCCAGATCGATGCTGAATCTGGCGATAAATCTGAACCTCCTGCGGCTCAACCTCCCAATTCATAACATGGATTAATACCTGTTCTTTGAGGAATGAGAAATGATGACCGGTAAATTCATCACGATGGAAGAGGCGGTTGAAAAAGTCGAATCGGGAATGACCCTTGCCCTTGGCGGAACCACGCTGTACCGACGTCCAGTGGCGTTTGTGCGTGGTCTGATCCACCATTATTTCCAGTCCGGTGAGCCCCGCGATCTCACCTTGCTTGCTTTTACCGCCGGATATGAATGCGATCTGCTGGTGGGAACCGGAATGGTGGCGCGGGTTCGAACCTGCTATTTTGGCCTGGAGATCTTTGGCTTGGCGCCGATGTTCACCTATTACGCAAATCACGGCTTGCTGCAGATTATCGAAGAGACCGAGCTGAGCATCTCATTGGGGCTGCGGGCGCAGATTGCCCAAATCGGCTTCATGCCGGGTCGCGCCTGGCTTGGAACTGACCTGCTCCGCCTGCGCCCAGACGTGAAAACGATCCTCGATCCATACCGCGGTGAGGAGTTGGTGGCTTTTCCAGCAATCAAGCCGGATATCGCCGTGATCCATACGCTGCGTGTAGACGATGATGGAAATGCCGTGATTGGTCCGCATAAAGGGGCAGATGAGGAGCTCACACTCACGGCAGATCGAGTGATCTTGACCGCCGAAGAGCACACGACCGACCTATCGAAGTCCGATTTGATTGGTCCGCTCACCCACCATATCGTTCTCGCTCCCCGCGGCGCCGTTCCGACCTCCTGCCATCCACTTTACCCGTTGGATGGTGAGGCATTGCTGGAGTATTCTGGTCAGGTTTCGGACCCCGAATCATACAAGGTTTACATCGACCGCTGGCTGGCAGAATAATGCTGCACCGACTTCTTGCAGGATTCCGATCGCCTGCCCTGGTCAGGTATTCGAAAAGGTTGAGCCCTGAGAAAATTAGGAGATCCCAACCGATCCTTCTCGATGAAGAACTTGAGATTATTGACGGATTGGCTCTCTCCTAAAGTTTATATTCGGCCTCCAGGAGCCTTAGGTTGAAATCAAAATTTTATGAGGATAAGCATGCGGTATAAGTATCTCGATCTGCTGACGGCTTTCTTTGTAACGATCTTTCTCGTCAGCAATATTGCTTCATCTGCGAAAATTATTGATTGGGGAATTTCGGTCGATAATTTTCGCCTTGTGTTCGATGCAGGTACGATGCTCTTCCCGTTGAGTTATATTTTTGGAGATGTCGTCACCGAAGTCTATGGCTACCGGGTCGGTCGCCGGGTAATTTGGATAGGGTTTATAAGTGCCGCATTGATGTGCCTGACGATTTGGCTGGTGGGTTTAATGCCCGCTGAAACCAATTGGTCGCAGAACGTCGGTCAGGATAATTATTATTCTATTCTGGGTGGCCTCAGTTCTGGGGCTTTAGTGATCGCCAGTCTGGTCGCCTATTGGGCAGGTGAATTCTCGAATTCGTTCGTATTGGCAAAATTAAAAATCCGTACGGCTGGTCGCTGGCTGTGGATTAGGACAATCGGCAGTACATTGATCGGCGAAGGCATCGATTCGTTTGTATTTATTACCATCGCAACCCTGCTGGGAGTTCCTGGTTTTCTCCCCCAAATCTGGTTTATTTTAATCGTCTCGAATTACTTATTTAAGTGCACTGTTGAAATCTTGATGACCCCTGTCACCTATTTCATCGTAAACCGGCTGAAGAAAGCAGAGCAGCAGGATTATTTCGATGTTGAGACGAATTTCAATCCTTTCCTCATCAGCGATTCGCTATAATTCATTTCCATAATCGTGACAATCTAAGAGATTTCCGTGTTCTTTTCAAATTATTGCCTATCGGTCAAATTGTTTGGATGGATTTAAGGAATTCGAAAATTATCGTTTTCGAAATCTGGACAGTGTTTATAATTTTCTAACTAAAATGTGATAATCTTATGCCTGAATTGAAAGCAGTATAGCCGCAACGGCTTGCGACCTGGCGCTGCCGTTGTTGCCTTTGGTTAATTGTTTCATTCCAAATCCAGGTGAGAGGTTATGGAGTTTTCCTGAATGAAGAAATTTCTGGTCGGTCTGGTTTCTTTCGTGCTGGTGCTGGTGTTATTATCGGCGACGTTTTTATCTGGATTTGTCACGGGTCGCACGGCCAATCTTCCAGATTGGATGACAGTCGCGCTTCAACCCGTTCTGCACGCCAACGAGGCTTTGCTCTCCCCACCGACTGCGGATGAAAGTTCTGTCTCGGGTCAAAACAAGCAGAGCCTTTTCGAGCCGTTTTGGCAAGCCTGGGATCTGGTAAAAGATTACTACGTCGACCAGCCGGTGAATGAAGAGCTGATGATGCAGGGAGCCATCCGCGGCATGATGGAATCTCTCGGTGACGAGCATACTTCTTACCTGGACCCGGCGATGTTTCAAACCGCAAATGCCCATCTGCAGGGTGAGGAATATGAGGGAATTGGAGCTTGGGTTGATACGACCGGAGAATATCTGACCATCATCAGCCCGATGCCGGGATCCCCTGCCGAAAAAGCTGGGTTGAGGCCTGGCGATAAGGTGATCGCGATCGATGGTGAAGATATGACCGGTTTGGACGGCGAAGCGGTTCGCCAGCATGTTCTGGGTCCTAAGGGCTCGGTCGTCTTGTTGACTATCCAGCGAGAAGGTGTCGAAAATCCGATCGATGTATCTGTAACCCGCGGCGAGATCGTGGTTCCAACCGTCACTGCCGAGATGAAAGATCAGGATATTGCCTATATTCAGCTGTCGACATTTGGTGACAGCACCGCTAAAGACCTGCGGGATTCTATTCGTGAAATCTTGAAGAATAATCCGAAAGGGATGATCCTGGACCTTCGCTACAATGGTGGTGGATACCTGGATACCGCCATCGATGTGGTATCCGAATTCATCGACCAGGGTGTTGTCATGTACGAAGTCTATGGAGATGGTCGTGAGGAAGTCTTCGATGCAAAGAAAGGCGGTCTGGCAACCGATATCCCATTAGCCATTCTGATTAATGAGGGCAGCGCGTCTGCTTCTGAGATCGTGGCTGGTGCGGTCCAGGACCGCAGCCGAGGTTACCTGGTTGGGACAAAATCATACGGTAAAGGCTCGGTCCAGACCTACTCAGAGCTCCTAAACAATGAAGGCGCTGTCAGGGTCACGATTGCCCGCTGGCTTACGCCCGATCGCCGCCAGATTTCGAAACTCGGGTTGAATCCAGATTTCCAGGTGGAGATCACCGAACAGGACCTCGCCGATGGTAAGGATCCGCAGCTCGATAAAGCGATCGAGGTATTAACCAAAGGATTGACTCCTCCACCGACGCTTATCCCAACGATGACCCCGGTCCTGACATCGACCCCGGTTCCGTGATAAGTCTCTTTGATTTTGTTCGTTTTTGTTGAGGGATAAAAATGTACTTCTTTGATATTCGTTACTTGATGTTTATGCTGCCTGCTATGGTCGTGATGATGGCCGTCCAGTGGTATGTGAAGTCGGCATACCAGCGCTGGAGCCAGGTTCCCGCCCGCAGCCGACTCTCTGGCGCCGATGCAGCCCAGCGTCTGATCAGCTCTGGAGGCCTATACGGCGTCCAGGTCGAGGGTGTGCAAGGTAATCTCACCGATCATTATGATCCGCGCGATAAGGTCCTGCGGCTTTCCAGTGGAGTATATGGTTCAAGCTCGGTCGCTGCGCTGGCGATCGCTGCCCATGAGCTGGGTCACGCCATGCAGGATAAAGAGGGCTATTTCCCGCTTCGGCTGCGTTCTGCAATCGTTCCCGCTGTGAATATCGGCTCAACTCTCGGTTGGATTTTAATTATCATCGGGGTTCTGATCCAAATCACACAGCTCGCCTGGCTAGGGCTGCTGATTTTTTCTGGCGGGGCGCTCTTCGCGCTTGCCACCCTGCCGGTTGAGCTAAACGCTTCTTCGCGTGCGAAAAGCTTGCTGGCGGGAGCCGGCATCATCTCGGGTGAAGATGAGATGCGCGGTGTTAACAATGTCTTGAACGCTGCCGCGCTGACCTATGTTGCAGCTTTGTTTGCGGCGGTCATGCAGCTTTTATATTGGGCGACCGTGATTTTGGGAATTGGCGGACGTCGAAGGGACTGATCTCTATGAATGTGATTGTTGTTGGCTGTGGCCGCGTCGGCGGGGAGCTCTCCTACCGCCTGTATCAGAAAGGTCATAAAGTTGTGGTAGTGGATCAATCTCCACTCGCTTTCCAGAATCTGCCTGAGGATTTTCGCGGCCGGTTTGTCGAAGGTCAGGCGCTGAATAACGAGGTGCTTCAGCGGGCAGGCATAGAAGAGGCAGATGCTCTCGCTGCCGTCACCAGCTCCGACCCGGTCAACGCGGTGATTGGTCACCTGGCTGCCGATTCCTTTCACGTCCCAAGTGTCGTCGTCAGGAATTACGATTTGCGCTGGCGGTCGATGTATGAACAGTTTGATCTCCAGGTTGTCAGCTCATCGAGCTGGGGCGCCCAGCGGATCGAAGAGCTGATTTATCAGCAGAAAGCGCACACCGTCTTCTCAGCCGGCAATGGAGAGGTTGAATTATACGAGTTTGCCATTGCTGGACCCTGGGATGGCAAGGCATTTTCAGACCTGCTGCCTTCATCTGAATGTGTTCCGGTCGCGCTGACGTGGGCAGGTCGGGCGATCCTTCCAACCAAAGAGACCTTGCTCAAAGCGGGTGATATTGTGCTGGTGAGTGCCACGCTTGAGGGCAGTGAAAGGCTCCATCAAGCTTTAGATTCAGCCAATCATAAATCTGATCGGCGGGGGTAAGCATGTTTGTATTAATCGCAGGTGGTGGTCGTACCGGAACCCAGCTCGCCCAGCTTCTATTAGGGCAGAATCACGAAGTTTGCGTGATGGAGCATCGCAAGGAGGTCCTTACCAGGCTGCATCGTGATCTCCCTACCGAAGTGATATACGAGGGGAATGCCAGCGAAATCGAAGTAATGGAAGGCGCCGGCATTCGCAGTGCGAATGTCCTTGCCGCCTGCACTGCCTCCGATGAAGAAAACCTCGTGATCTGTTATATAGCCAGGAAGTACTTTCAGGTCAAACGGACAATTGCCAGGATCAACGATCCAAGGAATGCCTGGCTTTTTGACAACAAGTTTTTTGTGGATGTCGCACTTAACCAATCTTCCGTGATGGCAAGCTTGATTGAGGAAGAAATGTCGCTTGGCGACATGATGACTCTCTTAAAACTTCGTCGGGGTGATTATTCCCTGGTTGAAGAAAAGATCCCCGCCGGCGCTCCTGTCGTTGGGGTTGCTCTTAAAGACCTGGGTCTGAATGAAGAGTGCGTCATTGCTGCAATCATCCGGAAAGGAAAGGTTGTACTGCCGCGCGGTCAGACCACCTTTGAGGTGGGTGATGAGGTCCTCGCAATCACAGACCGAGCTGGGGCAGATCAATTACGCCTTCTGTTTACACCCGCAAATTGAGAATAAATCAATAGAATTGATCAGAAGATTTCATTAACTACCACTGGGAGCAGGTTCGAAAGATCCCCAACCGATTGGAGAACAAGATGGAAAACATTGGGAAGTCCGTAGCACGCATCGACGCAAAAACCAAAGTGACGGGCGAAGCCCTCTATCCCGGTGATGTCAACCTGGATGGGCAGTTAATGATGAAAATCCTTTTTGCCAATCGACCCCATGCAGTCATAAAAAAAATCGATACTTCAAAAGCTGAAGCGCTTCCAGGTGTGATCGCGGTGTTTACCGCAAAAGATGTTCCGGTGAATGAGTATGGCTTGATCATGCCAGACCAGCCGGTGCTTTGCGGTCCGGGTTCTGCAAAGCCCTATGCCGACCATGTTCGCTGGGTTGGAGACCAGGTAGCCCTCGTGGTCGCTGAGACCGAAGCCATCGCCGCACAGGCACGCGATTTAATCGCCGTGGATTATGAAGACCTCCCGGTAGTCACGGATCCCCTGGAATCGATGAAGGAGGGCGCTCTCCTGCAGCACCCCGATCGCGGCTCGAATGTCTTCTGCCATTACCAGATCCGCAAAGGCGACATCGAAGCCGGCTTTGCGCAAGCCGATGTGATTGTCGAAGGTGTCTATAAAACTCCGGCTCAGGAACATGCCTATTTACAGCCAGAAGCAGGGATTGCATATATCGATGAGCAGGACCGCGTGACCGTTCTGGTTGGCGGTCAATGGACCCATGAAGACCAGAAGCAGATCGCCCATGCGCTCGGTTTGCCCCAGGAGCAGGTGCGTGTGATCTATCCCGCAATCGGCGGCGCATTTGGCGGTCGTGAGGATATGTCCATTCAGATCGTGCTCGGTCTGGCAGTCTGGCGGTTGAAGCAGCGCGGCATCGAACGCCCGGTTAAGATCATCTGGAGCCGGGAAGAATTGATGATTGCTCACCACAAGCGGCATCCATATCATATCCGTTCGCGCTGGGGAGCAACCAAGGAAGGACTGCTGGTAGCCGCGGAGGTTGAAGTGGTTGCGGATGGCGGTGGTTATGCCTATACCTCCACCAAAGTCCTCGGCAACGCTACCCTGATGTGCACAGGTCCCTATGAGATCCCGAATGTAAAAGTAGATTCATATGCCGTCTACACCAATAATATGGTCACTGGCGCTTTCCGCGGTTTTGGCGGCCCCCAAGGCGCCTTCGAGGCGGAGACCCAGTTGAACCGCCTTGCAGAGGCTTTGGGGATGGATGTCGTCCAAATCCGTCTGCGAAATGTGCTTCGTGAAGGCAGTCTGCTTTCGGTTGGCACGCCGCTGCCGAAAGGCGTTAGCCTATCCACGGTCATCGAGACCTGTGCCTGTAAATCTGGATGGGAAGTCCCAATTAACGAGAGAGCAGTCGCCGTTGCTCACAGGCGTGCTGATCCGGCGCCGATAAAAAGCCCGCTCCCGAATCACGTAAAGCGCGGGATCGGTTTTGCGGCTGCTTTTAAAAACGTCGGCTTTTCATTCGGCGCGCCAGAGCAGTGCATGGCGAGCGTGGAGCTTCACGGCGGCGCCGAGATTGAAGAGGTCATTGTCCATCACGCTGCCGCCGAAGTGGGCCAGGGCGTACATACCGTCATCAGCCAGATTGCTGCAGAAACCGCTGGAGTGCCCCTTGCCAGGGTCAAATTGATAGCCTCGGATACCGCCACATCCGGCAATTCCGGAAGCGTTTCAGCCTCTCGCATGACCTTTATGTCTGGGAACGCGGTAAAAGGTGCGGTGGAAGAAGCCATGCAGAAGTGGAAGCGCGAAGAGCGGCCTGCTGTAGCCGAATTCCAGTATCGACCTCCAAAAACCACTCCATATGACCCCCAAACCGGCAAATCCGAGCCGAATTTCGCTTATGGTTACGTTGCCCAATCCGTGACCGTAGAAGTTGATCTGGAAACAGGTGTGATCCGGCTGGTCGATGTTGTCTCAACAGATGATGTCGGGCAGGCGGTTAACCCACAGCAGGTCAGCGGGCAGATCGAAGGAGCGGTCGTTCAGGCGATGGGGTACGGCTTGATGGAGAACTTTGTCCAGGCTAACGGCTATCCCCAAACCCAACACCTTTCCACTTACCTGATCCCTACAGTCTTGGACGTTCCGGAGAGTGTTGAAGGTGTGATTCTTCAGCTCCCAGATCCTATCGGGCCCTATGGGGCGCGTGGCATAGGTGAGATGCCCTTTATGCCGTTGGTGCCTGCCATAATCGATGCCGTCCATGATGCAATCGGGGTGTGGTTCTTCGAGTTCCCGCTCACTCCAGAACGCGTCCTCCGCGGCCTTGGAAAAATCTGATCTGAATGGTTTATGGTGCAGACCTCTGGACGCCGGTCATGATCTGTCAGCCAAAAGCATGAAATCCCGTGTGTTGGATTCTAATATCCCTGTTACCCCCAATGCACAAGGCTTTTCCACAGAGCTTGCTGTTAAGCGATGACCTGCTCTTCTCATTGGGAAATCTTCAATAAATGGATGGTCAAAGGACTATGGCGCTTAAGATTGTGATTCGCGGGGGAGGGGATCTTGCTAGCGGGGTGGCTTTACGGTTGTTCCGTGCCGGTCTGGAAGTGACCATCACCGAGCTGCCAGAGCCCCTGGTCGTGCGTCGAAAAGTAGCTTTTGCCGAGGCGGTCTACCTGGGTTCGATCCAGGTAGAGGATGTTCCTGGCTGCCTGGTGCAGAACTTCAGCGAGAGCGACGCCTGCTTCAACCGCCGCTGCATCCCCGTCTTGGTGGCTCCAGGTGTGGACCAGATCGGGGATTACGTTTCTTCAATCCAACCAGCTCGACCCCTGGTGATTGTCGACGCCCGCATGAATAAGACTTCCCCAGAGGCTTATCCCTTCAAATGCGATCTGCTCGTCGGCCTTGGTCCTGGATTCACCGCAGGGAGCAATTGCGACGCCGTAGTAGAGACCAACCGGGGGCATCAGATGGGTCGTGTGATTTGGCGTGGTTCTGCCCAGCAGGATACCGGACTGCCGGAGGTAACCTCCTCTGAAAGTTTGAGACGGGTCCTCCGTGCTCCAGAAGATGGGAGCTTGGTCGCCTATGCGGAAATTGGTGATCATTTGGAGCCCGGTCAGCAGATCGCCAGGATAGGGAGTGCCGTTCTGACATCCCCTTTCAAGGCCGTTCTTCGCGGCCTGCTCCATCCTGGAGTGGCCGTGAAGAAAGGAATGAAGATCGGCGATATCGATCCGCGCGATGACCCGACCTTCTGCTATCTCGTCTCGGATAAAGCCCTGGCGGTAGGTGGGGGAGTGCTGGAGGCAATTTTGTCCAGACCGGAGCTGAGGGGGGCTTTATGGGGTTGAGATGCGCTTGCGCGATGCGCTTCGCCTGAATCTGAACTCAAAACTCGCCCTCACCGGCGCCGGCGGAAAAACTTCAGCGCTCTTCCTCCTCGCTCAGGAATTCTTGGGGAGAGTTGGATCTCGCCCGGATGCCTGTATTAATCCGACCTCAAAGGACATTGTCGCTCAGATCCTGATCGCTGCCACAACGCATATGTCGCTGGACCAAACCCGGCTAGCCGATCACCACATCACCCTTACCAATAATTCCCCTCTGCAGACTATAGATTTCCAAAGGCTGGAAGGATCGATACTGTTCACCGGCATGCCGGATGATCGTGATCGTGTCTCCGGGATCTCGCTTGCAGCAGCAGATTCGCTCCTGGAAGTCTCAAAGCAGCTCGCCGTCCCCCTTCTGATCGAGGCTGACGGCTCTCGTCAGCGTCCTCTCAAAGCGCCCGCAACTCACGAACCGGTTGTGCCTGCCTGGGTAGATGCGGTCGCAGTCATCGTTGGGTTGTCTGGCATCGGTCGACCCTGCACGTCCGACTGGGTGTTTCGGGAAGAGCGCTTTGCCGGCCTGGCTGGGATTGCCCTGGGGGATGTCATTTCAGTGGATCAGATTGCGCGTGTTTTGAACCACCCTTCCGGTGGGCTGTGGGGGATCCCCGAAAGTGCTGAAAAGATCGCTCTCCTCACCCAGCTGAGCTCAGACCTGCTCCAATCAGAAGCTCGTCGCCTCGCCCAGAACTTGATTCCCTTATACCACTCTGCTGTGCTTGCCGATCTCGCGACAGCAACCAACACTGTCCAGATTTCAGAAGAAAGTAAGATTTTTACAGTCCACGAGCAGACAGCCGGAATCATTTTGGCTGCCGGGGCATCCAGCCGATTTGGAGGATTTAAACAGGTCCTGGAATTTCGTGGGAAACCCCTCGTGAGATATGCTGCAGAAGCCGCCCTCGCGGCTGGTCTCCTCCCGGTTGTGGTCGTCACCGGAAACCAGACTGAGCAGGTGCGAAAAGCCCTGGAAGGTCTCCCACTGAATTTTTCTCATAATCCAGATTGGGAAAGCGGTCAGTCTAGCTCCATCCGGGCTGGATTGCAGGCTTTGGATCCCGCAGTTGGCGCTGCCATCTTTCTGCTTGCCGACCAGCCGCTTGTAACCCCAGACCTTCTCCAGGCTTTGATCGCCCACCATTCTGCAAGCCTGGCTCCAATTGTTGCTCCCCTTGTGGATGGTCAGCGCGCCAATCCGGTGCTTTTCGACCGATTTCTTTTTGCGGCATTATCAGCCCTTCAGGGGGATAGTGGCGGTCGTCAGCTATTCAGCCGCTGCCGTCCTACCTGGATTCCCTGGCTCGACCGCAGCATTCTGATCGATGTCGATTCTCCTGAGGATTTGGATGCATTGAACCATTCGTACGGCACGGGAGCAGCCGCATGATAGCGGCAGTTGTTCTGGCAGCTGGTTTATCCAGGCGAATGGGCCGCCCGAAGTTGACCCTGCCTTGGGGAAGCACGACCGTTATTGGACAGGTTGTCTCTGTTCTCAGTCAGTCCGGGCTGGACCAGATCCTGGTTGTGACTGGCGGTGCCCACGACCAGATTGCCCTTGCGTTAGCTGGTCAACCAGCAGAGCTTGTGTTCAACCCCCAGTATGATTTGGATGATATGGCAGTCTCGCTTCAAGTCGGCCTGGCTGCTCTAGACCCTCCCCCTGACGCAGTCCTGGTAGTGTTGGGGGATCAACCTCAAATCAAGATTGAAGTGGTGCGGCGTCTGGTTGAGATCTATGCCGAAAGCAGCTGCCGTCTCGTGATCCCCAGCTATCAGATGCGGCGCGGGCATCCCTGGCTCATCGACCGCAGTCTATTTGCTGAGGTCCTATCCATCAAGCTGCCAGAAACGATGCGCGCCTTTCTGCACCGTAACCGCGATCAGATCGAGTACCTTGAAGTCGATGACAATTCGGTCCTCCGCGACCTGGATACGCCCGAAGATTACGATCGCGAAAGACCATCCAACCTCAAGGCTTGATGATTTGCACCCTTGCTAGATGCGCCTAATTGTGCTATTTTTGAGGGTGATGAGCCGCCTGATTTTGCCATCCAAATCAGATTGATCGCCTAAAAACCTGTAAAAATGCCTTTGAAGACTGTAGTGATCGTTGAGGACGATCCCGATACATCTGACATGCTTGGTGAAATGATGCGCCTGATGGGTTTCCGCGTATATCATTCTCACAGCGGTTTGCAGGCAGTGGATTTGATCGCCGAGAAAACGCCTGCCATCGTCCTGATGGATCAGTCCATAAAAGACCTTTCAGGGATGGACGTGCTCGGCTCGATCCGTTTAGATCGCCGGATGCGAGACATTCCCGTTATCATGATCTCTGCGGGCAATCTACCCGGTGATCTTGACCGCATGACCAAAGCTGGCGCAGCAATCTTTCTCCCCAAACCAGTCGGCTTTCCCGAGCTTAGGTCCGCTGTCGAGCAGCTCCTGCCTTCTGCACCTCCTCTTACTGCAGAAAGTGAAAAGGAATGAGCCGCCCATCAACAATATCGTTATCCCTGCCTTGGCGGCAGCATGGAGTCGTTTTTATTTGGAACAAAATACCTTGAGTGTGATCCGCGCCTTCATTGCCATCAGCCTCTCGGATGAGATCCATAGCAATCTTGGTCAGGTGATTTCGGCATTAAAAAGTCGTTTGCCGGGTTCTCCTCTCCGGTGGGTTCCGGCGAATAATATCCATCTCACGATTAAATTCTTAGGCGATGTCTCGATATCCAGCCAGGAGATCCTCTTCAAGATGCTGCAGAGTGAGGTCGCCCGGCATCCTGCTTTTGAGATTTCGGTTGGAAACCTGGGTGTGTTCCCGTCGGTTCACCGCCCTCGGGTGGTCTGGGCAGGAGTTAACGCTCCTCAGGAATTAATTACCCTTCACCACGCTGTCGAAGTCGAGATGAATCGCCTTGGCTACGCCTCTGAGGATCGTCCCTTCTCGCCGCACCTGACGTTGGGCCGCGTCTCACGAAATGCCAAACCCGGTGATTACCGCCAGATCGCGGATGTGTTAAGTGCCAGCAAGGTCGGTTTCCTTGGTGCGATCCGAGTGGAAGCTGTCGATCTCTACCGCAGCGACCTGCATTCCGATGGTGCGGTATATACAAAATTATTCAGCGTTCCGCTCGATGAGCTGAAGCCCTGAACCAATATTTCAAATGATTGAGGTGAATTCTGGATACACTTGACCTTGCGCGTAAAGCTGTTGCCGTGTTGGAAGACAAGAAGGGGGAAGATATTCTGCTGATGGATATTCATGAGATTTCGGACTTTGCCGACTATTTTGTGATTTGCACCGGCACAAGCGATCGCATGCTCCATGCCCTGGCGGATGACTTGATCGACAAGATCAAGACCCAGGCTCAGGTGCGCGGGAGAGTGGAAGGCACACCTGAAACGGGATGGATCCTGGTTGATTTTGGCAACCTGATCGTCCACCTATTCTCTCCTGATCGCCGCGACTACTACCGCCTGGAGGACCTCTGGGCGAAGGGCAAAATCCTGCTTCGCCTTCAATAAAACCACCCGAACACTAACCAGTATGCCTGCCAGGAGGAGATGATGGAAAGTGCCTTCCAGGAATTTTATCCGGAGAAATTAAGCTACTGCTATGGTTGTGGGCGGTTGAATGAGCATGGTCTTCAAATAAAGAGCCGCTGGGATGGTGAAGAAACGGTGGCTTATTACACCCCTCGCCCCTATCATATTGCCATCCCTGGTTTTGTTTATGGCGGTTTGTTGGCTTCACTGATCGATTGTCACGGCACAGGCACCGCCGCCGCAGCAGCCTATCGATTCCAGAACCTGCCAATGGATAGCGATCCGCCGCTCCGCTTCCTTACCGCCTCCCTTCATGTGGAATACCTGAAACCTACCCCGCTGGGAGTTGTGTTAGAAGTCCGCGGCAGAATCAAAGACCTGAAAGGCCGGAAGGTCGTCGTTGAAGAATGGATCAGCGTTGAAGGGGATGTAACCGTGCGCGGTGAAGTGATCGCTGTGCAGATCCCAGACCAGCTTTGGAAGGACATCGCTGGAGAGTAGCCAGACTGAATTCTCCGGTGCGGTCACCCTTTAATCACCGCCACCGGGCGCAGCCTTGCGACTTTGCGTGCAATTTCTGCTCCAACGACCGCTTCGACCACGGCATCTACATCTTTATAAGCCTGTGGGGCTTCTTCTGCCAGCCCGGCCAGTGAGCCAGCCTGAATGTGAATCCCCTTGTCCTCCAGCTCTCTCCGCAGCGCTTCGCCGCGGATCTGTTTTTTGGCTTGAGAGCGGCTCATCACCCTACCGGCTCCATGGCATGAAGACCCAAAAGTGCGCTCCATGCTCGCTTCCGTTCCCACCAGCACCCACGAAGCCGTGCCCATGCTTCCCGGCACCAGCACCGGCTGACCGAATTTCTGGTATTCCTCCGGCAGGTCTGGCGCACCGGGTCCGAATGCACGCGTCGCTCCCTTACGATGAACGCAGACTTTCACCTGGACGCCAGCAATTTGATGTGTTTCGACCTTTCCCATATTGTGAGCGATATCGTAGACCTGGTATAAATCCCAGTCGCTGACCTTCCCGCCAAAAACTTGTTCGAACGCCAGCCGGGCATTGTGCGCTAAAACCTGGCGATTCGCAAATGCATAGTTGGCGGCGCAGTGCATCGCTCCCAAATAGCTCTTTCCCTCGGGCGAATCGAGCGGCGCGCATACCAGCTCCCGGTCAGGCAGCCGGATGTTGTAGCGCTTCACTGCCGATTGAAAGTCCTGGACATAATCGCTGCAGACTTGATGGCCAAAGCCGCGCGAGCCGCAGTGGATCTGAACTGCCAGCATGCCTTCTTCCAATCCCATCGCTCGCGCAGCTTGCAGATCGAATACCTGATCAACCACATCGACCTCGAGAAAATGATTGCCGGCTCCTAGTGTCCCTAGCTGAGGCCTGCCCCGTTCTCGAGCGCGTTTGCTCACCTTTGTCGGATCTGCCCCTTCAAGTTGCCCGTGCTCCTCGGTCCGCTTGAGGTCCATCTCTGATCCAAAACCCTGTTTTTTTGCCCAAAGCGCGCCTTCAATGCATACCTTACTCAGGTCTGCATCGCTCATTCGCAAGCTCCCGCTCTCTCCCACACCGCTCGGACAGAAATGGTCCAGCGCTTTTGCCAGAAGATCCAGGTGTTGTTGGGCTGCGCCGAGCTCAACCCTCGATGCCAGGAGGCGCACCCCGCAGTTGATGTCATAGCCTATTGCGCCTGGAGAGATGACCCCATCCGGATAGCGCGTCGCTGCCACGCCTCCGATAGGAAATCCATAACCCTGGTGCATATCCGGCATCACCAGCACATTGCCCACAAGCCCAGGCAGCGTGGTTGAATTTACTGCCTGCTCAAGCGAGCGGTCCCCCGCGATATCTTCCAGCAGCTCCCTGCTTGCAAAGATCCGCACTGCTGTACGCATGTCATCGCGGTAAGTTATCGGGATCTCCCACTCGAACTCGCTAATTTTCCGCATGGAATGAATATCGACCATTGTCACACCTCCAGATTCCGCATCCAGGCTCGTTATGGGCATACCGAGATCTGGTTTTTTTCAGGCGCACTCTGGGGAGGTTGTGTTCAGACATCGAACACGATTCGGACGCGTAATCCTTGCTGGGTTTCAGCCACTGCCAGATTATGAAAAGTGACCGCCTTGATCGCTTTACCCACAGCTTCGATCTGCCCGCCTGAAAGCTTGATCCAGTTTTTCTTTTCGCCCAACCTGAAAATAAATTGGTCGAAAGCCAGCTTTTCGGTCTCGCCCAGGTAGATCAGCATGTTCAAAAAGCCTACCAGCAGGCTCTCCCGATCATCCGCTTCCAGCTCGAGTTCTCTAGTGATCACTGGCATGGGATCGAAATCTCACCCCTGCTAAATGATACATCCCATGTGCGGCGGTCTCCAGCAGCCCTGGCATATTTGCTGCCCAAACCTCCAGCTCCCAATCAGCCGTGTGCTCGATCTCCCGAAAACCACCATGCTGATCGCCCCCCGTCGCTTTAGAAATCATCCGGTTTTTTCCAGATCGTCCCCCTCGGCCTGAGAGTTCGCCGCTTCATGCATCCATTCGTGATATTCTTTTTCCATCTCATGGTCAATTTGCTCTCGACGAGCTACAAGATATTGATAAATCCGGTTCTTTTGATCACGATTGGGATTGAAATGCACCGAAATTCGCCGGAAGCCGCTCAACCTCGCGCTCCCAAGAATTCTGCCGGTGATCTGTATCGCCCCTTCTGGAAGCTCATATCGCAGCTGGACCTGTTTGCCTGGTTTAACTCTTAGGTCGTCGTTCCTGGCGCGGATTCGGATTCCGACCCCATTCAGCGAAAGATCGGCAATCTCACCCAGAGTCTCAATCACATCCAGTTTGAGCGCTACCATCGTCGTGCTCTGCGGCTCAACTCTTAAGCGCCGACGCTCCGCCAGCCGTTCCCCGAGATAGGCAAAATCCCTTAAGACCACTTCCCGGCTGTCCAGTTTTACCTGAACGATGCTTGCCGACGCAGGGTCAAAATACTCGCTCCCCAGGATCGTCGTGTGAGTCTGATTGCGCAGGCTTACCAGACCTACTGCCGGCTCGGCGATAAGCGTCACGAGTTCCTCGCCGATCGACTTTATCGCTGCCCGATTGATTACCGGCACACCTTTATAAGTCGTCATCAGCTCCAAAGGTTGTTTGGAATTCAACGCCAGCTGGAGATCCATCATTACTTGAAGGTTTGAGCTTCCCATATTCATTATCCTATCCAGCAAAATGCCAATAAGAATATATGAGATTTATATCCGGCCTGGACGCCGTTCTTCATGCGATTCTGAGCACCTTAGCGCCGCGAATCTGGCCCATCCGCAGCGCGAGCAGAGCCTGATTCGCTTCCCTCAAACCATATTCCTGATACTCGGGTTTTATCTGCGCCTCGTCTGCGATTCTTAAAAAATCGGCGATATCTTTGTTGCTCACATTGGCTACGCTCTTGATCTCCTTTTCCATCCATAGATGCGCCGCATAATCCAGTTCGAGCAGGCTTGCCAGATCGTATGTCTCCTTGCGAATCGCGTTGATCACCAGCCTGCCTCCCGGAGCCAGGTTTCGGAGCGCTGCAAGCACCGGCCTCCAGACAGGTGTCGTATCGATAATCGCCTGCAGCGGTTCCGGTGAATGATCTTCGATCCCTCCAGACCATACCGCTCCAAGCTCTTTCGCGAACTCCTGCTCTGCCGGGCTGCGAGAGAACACATAAACCCGGATTCCCGTGAGGATGTGTCTTATTGTCTTAAGGACCAGATGCGCCGAAGCGCCAAATCCAGTCAGCCCAAGCGCCTGGCCCTCCTTTACACCTGAAAGCCGGATCGACCGGTAGCCGATTGCCCCTGCGCAGAGTAGTGGAGCAGCCTCTGCCTCTGAAAGACCGGCTGGCATCAAATGGGCTGAGCCTGCCGGGACAGCGATATATTCCGCATACCCACCGTCGGCATCTCGCCCGGTAGCTTGAAATTCCGCGCACAGATTGTCGTTCCCGTTCAAGCAATATCTGCATTTACCGCAAGAGCTGAAAATCCAGCCAATCCCCACCCGCTCTCCCCGTTTTCTGGTCTGCACACTTTCTCCGAGCGCTTCAACCACCCCGACAACCTGATGTCCAGGCACCACTGGCAGGTGAGCCGGCGCCATCCGTCCCTCAATTTCATCCAGCTCAGTATGGCAGACACCGCAGGTCACCACCCGCACCAGAATCTGGTCGTGGCTCGGGGATGGGATCTCCTTCTCTACAAGTTTCAACGGATTTGCATCCGCCTCCACTTTCTGGATCTTGTCTAAAACCATTGCCTTCATGCTTGCACACTGCCGCTCTGAGGGCTGGTACGCTCTTTACTCGGCGAGATCGATTTGACAAATAAGTGCTGGGTTTTTACCAGGCTGTAGCTGTGTGACTGATAAAAATGGTGCGCTCGCTCTCGGATGACGCTGCTTCTAACCCAGATCCACCGGAGCCCGCGCTCGGCCGCCCAGCGCTCTGCATGCGCCAGCATTTCCGCTCCGATCCCTCGCCCACGCTGGTCTTCATCGATTACCAGGCCAATAACTTCGGCAAATGGAGCTTCCATCAGGTGGGCTGCGTGTGAAATCTGCATCCAGGCTGCCAGTGATCCAGATTCGTCCTCTGATTCCAATTCAGCAACATATATTCCCTCGCCTGATTTGTGCAGCAGCGCCTCTAGGCGCTCTCTGGCCTCATCCAAAGAAGCTGGATAGCCCAACTGAGCCGAAAGCCGGTTAATCTCAGGCGCATCCTCTATCCTGGCTGGGCGGATCATTATTTCGGGTGTTGTCATTCCGGGCATCGATTGGTTCCTCAGCCGAAGATTTCAGTTTCACCTTTCTCGCTGTCACCCGTCTCTGTTTTTCCCTCATCAATCACGGTAGCGCCTTGAGGGACGGGTTTTACCCCTGCTGGAGCTGGGGCGGCAGGCAAACCGGTCATTTGATCGGCTTTCTTTTGGGAGAGATCAAGCTGTTCCTGGGTCACTGTCAGGTTCTTTTCCAGCTCGCCAATTTTCTTGCGCTGTTGCCGAATCGCCCACCTCGCCCGGACATTCGAGGGCAGCGAGACGAGAAAGCTGATCAGCGCTCCGCACGCCAATGCAACCAGCAGAACCAGCGCTAACGAGCCTTTGTACTCCCACATCGCAAACTGAACCGTTGTCGTAACGTTGTTTTGGACTGCAAAAATGACTGCAAGCACCGAAATGAATAAAGCAAAGAAAAGGAATATTTGCATTGATTGACCTCCAGGTTTATTCCACGCCAGGATGATTAATATCGTTGCTGCGATGCGCCCTAAAGGCGAATGGAGATTTTGAAAATGGCGGTCCTTGCAAACCAAAAGATCATGGCGCCGAGGCAGAAAGGCGCGGTTGGGGTTATTGAGGATGTCCACATCCCGACCCTCGCCAGCTGCGCCGCCTCCTGCAGCGAATCGAAGTACACCGCACAGCTTGTATCTGGCGGGATTTTATGGCTCTGCGCCAGTCCCTCCACAATCATCTTTCCGTTCACAAACTGGTTTCTGACCATTACATAGCGTAAAAGCTTGCCATTCGGATCTTTATCCGTCTGGTCGAGATAAAGCGAGACGGTCTGCCCAAATACCAGCGTTCGGTTCAGTTGCACTGCCCGGTCGGTATAGGGCTCGTCTTGAGGGGCGTCGATCCCGATATATTTCACCGGAAAAAGGTTGCCACTGATCACTACTTCGATGTTCTCTGCGTCGATTACATTCGCAACCACCCCAACTTGCGGGGTTTGCTGCGGGATGCATTCGGCGCTGACAATGTTAGATCCTGTGATCACCTCGCTCTGTATAATCGGGGTTAAGCTCGGAAAAGCGGTGGTAGGAGGGATCTGAGTAAACGTAGGGAGGATGGAGGTCGGGGGAGGCGTCACGGTCGGCCCTGGATCGTGGGTAGCGGCGGGTGGAAGGACCGGTTTCAATGTAGGAGCAGGAATTGGGCTCGCTGCTGCAGCAACCGGTGAAGGCTGGCTCGGTTTGGATAGCTGGAAGAATCCCAAAACGACCGCCGCCGCGATCGCCAGCAAGCAAATTGTCGCAAATCCGCCAATAATTAAGAGCACGATCTGCCATGTCTTCATCGAATTTCCCTCGCTCCGGGCTTTTTTTCGTCTTATGCTGTGGATTGTATCACGACCTGAGCGGGGTGAAATGACCTGCCCGCCAATTCCTGCTCAGAAGCTGCACTGCTCGATGCCATCCGCCGTCCTCGTACGTTGGGCGGGTCCCATTTCGCGATCTTGTTCAATCCTCCGCGAAAGTGGAGGAAATTGAACTTGAGCGTAGGATGAATTCGATCCTGAGAGTGGTGGAATACATGATGCGTTCAGGCCGCGTCTCTCCGCGCATGCGAGATAAGGACCTCAAAATGGGGGGGGCTGAGCTCAGCCTGCTAAATCCTGAGCGTTCGGATAATTTATTGGATTGTTGACCGGCAGTTTACCCTATCTCGTAGGGGCGAATGAACCCAATGACCGACTATTAACGATATCGATCCGAATCCAATCCTCGCTAAGGGCTCGCCGAGGCAGTCGCAGTGGCGGTCGGTCTGGCGGTTGGGCTCGGAGTCGCCGTTGCCGCAAGCACCGCGATCTTGAGAAAGATCGGCTCTTTAAAATTGCTGCGAGCCTGGTTTGCCATAACCCAGTCGCTGCGGTAATTGCCTGCTGACTTAGGCGCCGTCATCAGCACCGAAATATCCACTGTTTGGCCTGGAGGCACCTCCCTTCCGAGCGGGATCTCCTTGATCGTCCCAAAAGGATCTCCGCTGTAGAAGCGCAGCAGGTAGCTGGCTGTCCAGGTGGATGCACCTACATTCTCCAGCGTCCATGTCATCGTAAAAATCTCGCCTGGCGCAAAAATGGTGCCGTCCAGGATCGTCTGAGAGACCCACTGACCTTTATCTTCCAGAATTGGCGCCGGTGTTCCGGTCAATGGTGTCCCCACTACCGGAGTCCCCACGACTGGCGTCCCAGTTCCCTGAGTTCCCGAGGGCACGGGGAAAGCGCCAGCTGGCAGAGTTGAAGTCAAAGTGACGATATTAATTGTAGTCACTGTTGGAGTAGGGCTTGGGGTGTCGGAGGGTAATGGGCAGATCGTCTGCGTAACCTGTGCCAGCACCGTGGAGGCAACCTCTGTACGGAAAGGATCCAGGTCGATAGTGGCTGTGGGAGCCGGCGTTTCTGGCGAACAAGCAACCAGTGTGAGCAGGCTCAGAAGCACCCCTATGGTGGTTGCAGTTTTTCGATAATTTGTCATTTAAGTATTTCCATTCCATCGCGGGCATTTGGGTGCCCGCCTGAGGACCATCCTGGATTAATTCTGCGTTAGCTTAGCCGAATTGTCAAGAGGATATAGGAATCCTATTTTCTTATGATTATGCGTGTAGTCGTTTAAGTAAGCTTATCTATTAATTAGGAATCCTATCTGACTGCCTCAGCGACCGCATCGCCAACCCTCTTTGCTGCCCTCTGGAATATCCTCATTATTGCGACCATCCTGGCCTGGTTTGAGATATGATTGTGGAAATAGAAAGCAGGTAGCTGCATAACCATGACATCCTTCACAAAACCGATCACCGAGATCATCCGCCAGCGCTTCTCCTGCCGCAGTTATATCGCCAGACCGATTGATCGGGACAAACGCCAGCACCTCGCCGATTTCGCCAGGACGCTGGAGGTTGAAGCGAACGGAATCCAGGTTAGGTTCGTGTTGGCCGCGGCAAGTGAAGCAGATTTGCACTCGTTATCCAGGCTTGGTACGTATGGCTTTATCCACGGTGCCAGTGGATTTTTGATTGGGGCGACCTCGGATGGAGAAGCTAACCTGGAATCATATGGCTTCTTGATGGAGAAGTGGATTCTTCTGGCAACGGATCTCGGTCTGGGGACTTGCTGGCTCGGTGGGACCTTCACCAAGAGCAGCTTTGCCCGCAAGATTGGCGCCAGGCAGGGTGAGTTGATCCCGGCGATCGTTGCCGCCGGTCATCCAGCCGGGCATATGCGGGCGGTCGAGCGAATCATCCGCCGCGGAGCCGTCGCAAACAGGCGCTTTGCCTGGGAAAAGCTCTTTTTCTTTCACATGTTCGGCGATCCGCTCTCTCATGAGCAGGCGGGCGAGTACGCCGTGCCGCTCGAAATGGTCCGGTTGGGGCCGTCTGCTTCCAATAAGCAGCCCTGGCGGGTGATTGCGGATGGAGGAAGCTGGCATTTCTACCTGCATCGTACGCCAGGCTACCGGGAAGGCTTGCTGAACCGGATGTTTACCCAGGCTGACCTGCAGCGGATCGATATGGGAATCGCCATGTCCCATTTTGAGCTGACTGCTCGGGAGCTTGGGTTGGAGGGGAAGTGGGCGCATACCGACCCCGGGATCGAGCCTCCAGACGGGCTGACCGAGTACACGATGAGCTGGGTAGAGAAAGGGGGATAATGTTATTGGAAAATCGTTTCTCAATGAAAGCCGATAGGAGGAGAATTTATCACTCTTAAAGAGCAAGGCTTATCTCGGAATACTACCATCGCCCGGGGTCTACCTTACGGGCACAGGCTATCACGGCTTCGCCTAATACCTGGTCGCTCAACCCGATGGAAGAGGTGATGCAGTTTGTGTAGGATTCGGCTTTCGTCTGCGCGTTTACCATTACACTCTGCGCCTCAGCTCCATCCAGGTAGGCGAGAATAGCTTCATTCAACCAGCTGATAAGGGGTAAATCTATCCGTTCCCATTGAGTAAAGTGAGGCGGTTCGGTGTAAATTCGCTCGATGGCGATTTGGAGCGCTGCCGCGTTGGCCTCACCAACTTCGCGCGCGCCAGGTAGGATTCTCGATCATCGAACGGCGGGCGGGAGCGCTGTTGGAAGCCTCGGGGTGGCTGACGACGAAACGATACCATGCCATACAGCCAGCAGCTTGAAGGCTGTCTTTGCCGATGTAGAAACTTTGCTGCACGCTGTATCCGTTGCGGAAGAATGGGCCGTGCGCTGGCAGGGGAAGTACGCCAGTTCGGAATTCTGGCTCTCTTTCGGCCGCGGGAAATGGGGTCGATTCAGGATAGGGGATTTGCCAGAAAGCCACCCGACCGGAAACCCAGGCATCGGCGATATCGTAGTAATCTTGCCCGGCAAAAAGTGTGGCGGGGAGATATACAATAGCTCCAGTGCGGCGCAGTTCCGCCAGGCGCTCCAATCCGGCTGCCATCTCCGGTGATATAAAATTAGCTGCTGGTGGGGAGCTGCCGGTGTCGAAGACCGGAGCGAATAGTCCTTCGGCAAATTGGCCCAAAGAGCCAGCGTCCGAGGGAAAACCGTAGATTTTTTCACCTGCATTGCTGTCGGCGAGTTTGGTTAGCAGGTTGATAAAATCATTAAAGGTCCAGTCTGGCGAAGGCGCAGGGATGCCTTTTTGTGCCAGCAAGTCCGCATTGTAGTGGATCATCGAAGGGCGCTCGAACATGGGCAGGCCATATAGCTTCCCTTCCAGGGTGTAGCCGTCCAACTGTTCGGGCCAGTAATCCTGGCTTAGTTCCGCCCCAGCTAAAGTTATCATTGGACGGAGATCTTGCAGTATCTCGTTGCGTCGGTTGAATTCGTTGGGCATTGTCCAATCCACCAGACAATCGTTCTCGCTCAGGATGGCAGCCTGGGTATCCTCTAGGCTGTTGTTGGCGTAAGTGCTGATCTCCGGATAATCGGTGAAGACAACCCGCATTCCGGGGTTTTCAACGGTGAACTGGGCGGCCAGTTTACGCAGGGCTGTAACATCCTCCTCGTACAGGTTGGCGAAGAAGCGGATTTGCATCGGGGCGTTGGGCGTGCCGACAGGCCGTTCGGCGAGTGCATCCCACACTCCGCCGGTAAGTGGATCGAGCAGAAAAGGTTTTGCCTCGCCATCGATTAGTTTGATCAATCCCAACTGCGACCAGCTTTGTGTGTTCAGCTGGCGAGGATCTTGTCGCAGAGCCAGTTTAACATCCAGCGTCTCAGCCTCGATGACCAAGATAGTGTGCGTGGTTGCCTGGGCAGGGAGGCAAACGCTGCCGCTTCCATCATCATCGGCGATGGTTAATGCCACTTCACGCCCGTCAGGCGACCAGATGACCTGTCCGGCTTTGCCGTCCGGCAGGTCGGTGAAGCGCGCCTGCCCGTTGCTCAGATCATAAATACCCAATCCTCTACCGTCGATCACCGCCGCCCGGCTCTGATCGGGTGAGACCACCAGCCAGGATCCGGCTTTGGAAAGCAGGGTTTGACCAACACCGGTGAGTAAATCCAGGCGGTGCAGGTCGGAACCGTTGGTGAATGTTTGGCACCCGTCAATAACTGGAACATTGCTCCAATACAGTACTGGACGATCAATAGCTGACATGCCAAACCAGGCTAAAGGGCGCGGCGCAGTGTAGCCCAGACCAAACGGAGACCATTCATCTGCCAGCGTGTAGGCGAGAGAGCTATCTTTATTGGCGACGATCAGGCGGCGGTAATACTGTTTGCCGCCCACTGCAGGTAGGGCGATGGTAGTCTGTGCGCTCCACTGTCTATCGGATGAGATTTCAGTCTCCGAATGCAGCTGCATTTGCTGTAAAAATTCGCTCCAGGATCGGGCTTGCTGCGGTGGAAGGATCACCTGTGCTACCGGTACTTCGTTAAGCACTGCGTCCACAGTCTTGCCGGGGAAGAAATCCATGCGAACCAGATGATCCCCGATAACCACTGCCAGCATCGGCTCGGGCTTTCCATCAACATCACGGTCGAACAGTAAGCCGTATTCCTCAGTCTGGTCATCAGGGAATCGATACGACCGCGTAGAGATCCTTTACTTGAAAATCCAACTGGCGGCGGATATCTTCCAGGCGCAGGTAAGCCAACTTGTTATCGCCAAGAGGGAAGACCTGCAGCTCCTGTCCTTCTTTCTCCCCGGTTAAGCAAATCGGCAGGCCTGAATCAGGTTGGTTGGAACATGGTGCAGTCTGATACTTTATCAGCGATTGTCGATCTTCGGCGTTGCCTGCCAGGAAGGATAGGGCAACCATCTGGATAGGCGCCAAAGCTTCGTTGGGAAGGTTTTCGTTTGCTGCGGACAGGGAATCAGATCTCCCTGAACCAGAGGAAGTCGAGCCAGACTGTTGGGTTGCCTGTTCTGGCGGAACGATTTGCATATCCAGTACGCCTCTGCCGCAGCTTGTCAGTAAGAGGGCGAGGAGTACCACTGTCTTGGGAATTGGGGTGCGGAATTTGAATTTCATCAGGTTTTTTCCTTGCCCCTTATGATACTTCGGGCGTGTAACAGGTGGATCGCAAGGCTGCAACGATCTGGTTTAACCCTGTAACAATCCGGTTACACGCCAGAAGGCAGGCGAAGCGTGAGGCGTGTGCCCAGGCCTATCTGGCTGTGCAAGCCAACCTGCCCGCCGTGCCATTCGATCACCGCCCGCACGAGCGACAGCCCCAGCCCAGAGCCGGGTGTGCCTCGGGCGGCCTTGCCGCGAAACAGTTCGTCCCAAACCTGAGGCAGCTCGCTTTCGGGAATACCCAGGCCGCTGTCTGTGATCTCGATGATCACCCAATGGTTATCTTCGAAGGCACGCACCTGAATGTTGTCGCCGGGTTGGGAAAACTTGATGGCATTTCCCAACACATTGCGAAATGCCAATTCTAGCATGTCAGCGTCACCTGAGACCTGCGGCAGCCGCCAAGGAGATTCGGGCAAATCCAGGTTAAAGCGTCGCTCGCAGTCGGCGGCAAGCTCTTCTACCAGGTCGTTCAGCAGGTGATCCACTTCAACCGGTTCTCGCTCGATGGAGTAGGTTTCCAATTCAGCCAATTTGCGCAGTCCAATGGAGAGATCAGCCAGGCGGCGCAGGTGGTCCTTGATGCGCTGCACGATGAGATTTTCATCGAAAGCAGAACCGTCATCCAGCTTGCTGTTTGGTAGCAACGCCTCCAGATTA
This sequence comes from uncultured Chloroflexia bacterium, assembly GCA_963827155.1. Lineage (GTDB taxonomy): Bacteria > Chloroflexota > Anaerolineae > Anaerolineales > UBA4823 > UTCFX2. The sequence goes on from CAWGZV010000002.1 coordinate 69,188, forward strand.
GCCAGTTCCACCTGCAATGCGGTCAGTGGATTCTTTAATTCGTGATCCAGGCGCAGCAGGAAGCGGCGGTGGGCGTCTTCGGCGGCCGATTGGGCCTGTGAAAGATGCTTCCGCTCGTTGTGCTGGCCAACGCGCAGCCCGGTCAGGCCAGCCAGAGCCAGCAGCGAGAGCAACACACCTAGGACAAGCATAGCCACACCCAGGCTGAAACGCAGGTACACAACAGGGTCTGGCAGGAGTCCCCATCCGCTCAGCAGCACCCAAACCAGGCTTCCGACAAGAGCTGGAAGAGCAGCCAAGAGCCAGGGATACAGGGCGCGCCAGGAGAGCCGAGCTTTCGATTTCATCGTTTATGATTGCTTGACGCTCGGGCGTGGTGCCGCCGACACTTTTTCACCGCCGCGGTCCACTTTGCCCAAAAAGCGATAGCCCTGGCTGGCTAGTGTCTCGATGAAGCGCGGTTGGTCGGCTTTTTCTTCCAGGGCGCGGCGCAGCTCTGCGATGCGCGCGTCCACAGCTCTTGAGACTACCAGACGCTCCCATCCCCACACCGCATCAAGCAGGCGCTCGCGGCTGATGAGCTCTCCTGGGTGGGTCATGAGATATTCGAGCAGCAGCAGGGCTTTGGGAGTCAGGTTTAGTTCGGCTTTGTCCAGCATAGCCTTACGAGCCTGGCGATCCAGGCGAAGTACCGGGCCGGGACTGTCGCCTGTTGCAAGAAGCACCCATGCAGCTGAAAGTGGCGGTAAGCCGTGTTTAGCGCGGCGCAGCACAGCGCGGATGCGGGCGGTCAATTCGTGGGCTTCGAAAGGTTTGTTAAGATAATCGTCTGCGCCTTCCTCGAGGGCCATTGCCCGCTCGGAAGCTTCGCCCACCTGGGTGAGCAAGATCACCGGCGTCCAATCGTCCTGGCGGCGTAAGAGGCGCAGCATCTCGCGCCCATCCATGAGCGGCATCAGCACATCCAGCACAATCAAGTCTGCCGGGCGGTGGGCTAGCTGTGCCAATCCAGCCTGTCCGTCGCTGGCGCTGGAAGTTTCAAAGCCCGCCCGCTCTAGGAAAGCTGTCAGGCTTTGGCGGATACCCACCTCGTCATCGATGATCAACACATGAGGCTTGGTTTCCATAGTAAAGTAAATATTCTACTTCCATTATAGGTGAGATTCGAGCAGTCTGTCAAAGAGTTAGTGGCAAATAAATGGGCGAAGCAGAGATGAACAGACGAAGTCGCCAAACTCATGGACGAATTGGTCACACCTATTCAGGTCAAATTGGGGGAGCAAGCCGAGTTAGAACCTCTTCCCGGTAATTCCTGAGCCGAATCCAATTGCACGTCTACTGCACGTAAATCAAAAAGCCCGCGTTATGGCGGACTCTTGACCAGCATATATGGCGGCCCTACATGTTGAATACCCCTATATATGGTGGGGCCGGTGGGAATCGAACCCACAAGAGGTATCACCCTCGGAGGATTTTAAGTCCCCTGCGTCTGCCAGTTCCGCCACAGCCCCATAGACCTCCCCTATTTTATCCCGAGATCGCTTGCGGTCAAGAGGGATTCTCACCCAGGATTATTTTTCCGAGAGCAGCTCCTCGAGCGGAATGCCGTTGATCCAGATCTTCACCTCGAGCACCTCCGGGAATTGGTGCGCGGTCGCCTTGAGCTGCTCATCCACCCGCGGGTTGTCGCACACTCCCCCGAGCTGCAGCATTCCAGATAGCTGGATCTCGGCCGTCCCCTGCTCGATCTTGATTTCATCGACCTGCAAATCCGATTGATAGAGTGCGTTGTACAGTCCCGATTGGCCGTAATATTGTTCTTTGATACTCAGCAGCGCCTGGATCGCCGCCCGCAGTTTAGCCTCTGCCGGTGCAGCCTCTCCTTCCTTCAGCCCCTCCACTTGCTGTGCGATCGGGATCAAGCTGTCGCCACAGCCGATCATCCTCCCAGATTTCCCCTGGTCGGCTAGCGCGATTAAAAACAGGTTGACCGTCGCCTGGGTTTCTGGAGAAGGTGCGGCTTCCCTGCTTGGCGGGGTGGAAATTTGTGCAGGCGCTGAAGTTGACTCGCCTGTCGCTTCCTCGCTGGTCGGTGTCTCATTAACTTCCGTTATGACTGTTCGGGTTGAGGTCGGCTGTTCTGCACCGATCCGTTGAAAGAAACGGCAGCCTAGCAGGATCACTCCAAGGCTTAAACCCAGGACAATCGACAGGATCGCTTCCGACAAATGTACGCCTTTATTCTTCATCTCGGAAATCTCAACATCCGTCAAATTTTCGGGGCAGGTTTCACCTTCTTGTTTTTTGCCCAGGTGGACCAGAAGTGGACCCACGGGCTGGAGAGCGTTTCGATCGATTCGGAGGCACGGATCGCGACCCTCAGCTCAGCAGCGTTGGAAAATACCGGCAGGCGGAGGGTGCCCGCTCCAAGCTCCTCGACGGTGTGAGCGTCGGAGCCGGAGGTGCCTGGTAGGTCATGCTCGTGAGCGAATGCCGCCGCCTGCTTATTGAACCTCTTCCATAAACATCGGGCGTTGAATGTCTCAATCGCATCAAGGTAGGGCAGGATCTCCAGCAGCGCTGACCGATCCCACGGCGTACGGAAGATGTCGAAAGGGTGCGAGATGCTGATGAAAGCTCCTTGCTCGCGCAGCCTCTCCACCGCTTCGAGCGGGGCGAGTCCTTTTGGCACCTCTTCCATGACGAAGCTCGCCAGCAGCTCGCCGGCTGTCGTCATGATCTCCTCGCCGACAATCACCCGCTGCGGGTCAAGCGCCTGGGCTGCCAGCGCTCCATCAATCGTGTTGTGGTCGGTTACGATCAGCCGATCGATCCCTTTGAGTTGGCAGGTTTCAATCAGCGCTTCCGGCTCTGCCAGGCTGTCTTTGGAATATTTTGTGTGGCAGTGGAACTCAACCCGAATCAGGTTTTCACTGCCGCTGGCTTCTGCTTTGAGGGAATTCACTTTCGAATCAGGCATCTGTAATCAGGCTTTCTTTCTCAGCCCGATTGCCAGACCCGCAAGCAGCACCGCCGCCACTGTCAGTCCAACCGCCGCCTGGAGCACCGTTTTCGGCTCCATCCCAGGCATCACCACTTCGCCGTTTCCGTAATCTGCGAACAGCTTGCCCCATTTAGTCTGCAGGGCTTCCTTTACCCGGCCGCGACCCACAAACGGGTACCAGTAGACGTTGTGGTAAAAATTGCTCGCAAAATACGACCACGGCACCAATGGGCTCTGAAGCAGCAACTTCTCGAAGGGTTTTAATCGCCCGTGATAGATCATTTTTTGCCCGCGGCTGGCGAATGTGTCTTCCTGAATAAAATTCCAGGGGGATTCCTGCTCGATGTCGTATCCTGCGATCTGGATCTGGCGCGGGTCCCCGATCCCCAGCTCCAGTTCATGCGCCTTCCGGATAAATGGGATCTGCATCGGATCGAAACCCTGCAGCTTCGCTGACACCGCGTCGATCGCAACCTGGTCTGCCGAAGCCAGGATGATGTCTTTCTCATGCCAACGCATCGCCCGTGGACCTGGCCCATCCCCTGCAAAAGTGCCGTCCATCACCGCGAAAAGCCCGGGGTGGATCTCCTGTTGGATCATCAGCAGGTCAACCAGCGTATCGTGGATCACGGCATGCGTCCAGTGGCGGTTTCGATGCAGCAGCCCGCCGAACGCATTTTTCATCGCGCCGGTGATCGTTGTGAACACGTGGGTTTTCACCGTTGGCAGGTGGATCATGTTCATGCCTACCAGTGCTTTGGGTATGAAAACGCCATCTGGGTAAACTTTATCCAGCACCAGCAAGGGTCGCTTGGGCTGGTATTGGATCCATTCGAAATCCTGGTTGTAAAGGTACAGGCAGGGGACCTGGTATTTATCGGTCACAAACTTGTGTTTGTTGTTAACTTCAGCGTCGGCAGTGTTCACCACCACCGTATCGTTGTGAACCCCCACCAGATCTGTGTAGCCCTTGTCCTGCAAGGTCCGGATCACCCCTTCCAGCTGCCACGGCGCTGAAGAGCACGCCGGGTACCAGGTCTGCCAGGAGATATTGATCTTGATGCCGGTGCAGATATCTTTCGGCAGCGCTTTCTCAACCTCCGCCAGCTCCATCAGCACCCCGTACCCTTCCAGAACGGTTTCCGGTGCGGTCTTTAGCACCGCGACCTTCCCTTTGCCTGGAAATTCGGCCATTTTTATCACTCCATTTTTTAATGAACTCTTTTGCGTTCCAAATGATGACTCTGCTTTTGAAGTTCGGATCGAAGCTCGGCAAATTCGATCCTTCCTGGGAGATTTTATCACCAGTTCGAACGCATGTTACAATCCACTCAGGAGCGTGTTGATGGATGATCGATTCTCCGCCTTCACCCGATTTTCCGGTTCTGGTCATCGGCGCTGCCGGGCAGGACCTTGTGGGTCAGTCGCGGCTCGAGCTGCAACCAGGCACCTCTAATCCAGGAAAAATACGCAGGTCCTTCGGCGGGGTGGGCCGCAATGTCGCTGAGAACCTGGCGCGACTGGGTCATCCGGTTCGCTTGCTGACTGTCGTCGGTGCAGACAGCCCGGGTGATCAGCTTATCCACCAATTGGAAGAGGCAGGTGTCGATGCCAGTCAGATTATTCGCCTGGACGATAAACCCACCAGCACCTACCTTGCGATTGTCGATCCGCGCGGCCGGATGCAGCTTGCTGTTGATGATATGCGCATCCTATCTGCGCTCACGCCAGATGGGCTTGAAAACCGTTTTTCGCTCTTCCAAGAAGCTTCCCTGGTCTTCGTCGATTTAAATCTAACGAAAGAGAGCTTGCGCAAGGTTTTCACCCTCGCCAAACGCGCCAGGATCCCGGTCTGCGCAGACACGACCTCCTTCCTGCTTGCCGATCGGCTGAAACCCTACCTGCCGCGCCTCAAGCTGATCACACCGAACCTCTCGGAAGCCGAGATCCTCTGCGGGTTCAAGATCGATCCCGCCGACCGGAATGAAGCGCTTGACGCCGCGAAGTGTCTGATCAGCAGCGGGGTTGAGATTGCGGTGATTACCATGGCAGAGTCTGGAGTTTGCTATGCCACATCCGAAACGACCGGTCAGGTGCCGGCTTTGCGCACCACGATCGCAGATCCCACCGGAGCGGGAGACGCCCTGACTTCCGCCGTTCTATTTGCCCTGTTGAATGATATCCCTCTCGATGATGCCATCCGCCTTGGGGTTTCGGCCTCCAGCATCACCCTCCAGTATCCCGGCTCGGTGGTGCCCGATCTCAGCCTGCAGAAGCTTTACGACCGCCTGATCATCTGATCAGACGATCATTTGATCATGGGGTTGGGGTTGGCGTTCGGGTTGGGGTGCGGCTGAGCGTTGCTGTAGGGGTATTGGTCCGCGTCAAGGTAGGAAACGGCGAAGGCTTGATTGTCGGTGTTGGCGACATGTAGGGCGTCACGGTTGGGCGCGGCGTCGAGGTTGGAGGGCGAGTCTGGGTAGGAAAAGGTGAGGGTTTGAGCGTAGGCGTCAGGGATATATAGGGGGTCACGGTTGGACGCGGCGTGGACGATGGGACCCGCGTCTGAGTAGGCCAAGGTGTGCGTGTAGGCGTTGGCGTTGCGGTTGGTGTCTGGGTGGCAGTTGGCGTGGCGCTCGGCTTGGGCGTAGGCGGCTCGCCTTCGACGATAAATTGACCGGCTTGTCGGAAGACATTCCCCACAAATATTTGCACTTCATATTGTCCTGGGTGCCACTCAGATGGATCGGGCTGCCAGTCTGTGAATCCAAGTCCTCCGGAACCGCCGTTCCAGGGGATTGTCTCATAATGCACCAGTTCGCCGTCGCGGTACCACAATGCGCTCCACTGCGAGCCCACGATCATCTGGTCGTAGCTGAACACCGCATACATGTGGACAATCGGATTCTGGAATACTTCACCGGGTTTCAGCGGGCGGTACTGGTCATCCAACCCGTCCGTAAACGTCAGCTCGGAAAACGCTGCATCGGGGTTCGGCGTGATGGTGCTCTCGAATAGCAGCTCGACCGCCGCTGGAAGCTGAGGGGTTGGTGAGATCGTGGGGGTATTCGAGATCGCCGGTGTGAGCGTAATGGTTGGACTTAGCGTCATCGTCGGGGAGAGCGTGAGGGATGGCACCAGAGTGATCGTTGGGCTGGGAGGCAGGGTGGCGGTCGGAGGAAAAATGGTGTAGATGAACGGCTCGATCCTGCCGTTGAGCAGGAATGCCAGCAGTCCCCACACCAGCGACATACCAACCAGCCGCCAACCGCGCGTCATCGTAATCCGCCGCATGCGAAAGAAGGGCAGGCTTCGCGCTTTCCGGATCGATCGGATACCGTACCACAGGCTGAATACCGCCGCGATCACGGCAATCACCATCAGGGTAGTTACAGCAGTGTGGATATCCAGGTTCATGTTCGCGTGCAAACCGTCGGATCGCTATTTTGCGGAGCCTGGGCTTTCAACAGGGTTGCGCAGCTTGCCGATGCCCTCGATCGTCACTTCTACCACGTCGCCGCTGTTCAGCGGTCCGACCCCCGCTGGCGTGCCGGTCATAATGATATCGCCCGGCTCAAGCGTCATTACCGATGAGATGAAGGCGATCAGCTGCTTCACATTGAAGACCATGTCGCGGGTTGAAGCCATCTGGCGCATCTCGCCGTTCACGTGGCAGGTGATCAGGCTGTCAGCCGGATCAAAATCGGTCTCAATCCATGGACCGATCGGGCAGAAGCTGTCGAAACCTTTCGCTCGCGTCCATTGGGCGTCGCGATTCTGCAGGTCGCGAGCGGTGACGTCGTTTCCAACAGTATACCCCAGGACATATTCAAGCGCTTCCTCGTGCGAGATCCAGCGCCCGCGCTTCCCGATCACCACCACCAGCTCCCCTTCGTGCTCCACCTGGCTCGATTGCGGGGGCAGTATGATCCGGTCCTCCGGGCCGATAATCGCGGTGGTTGGCTTAAGGAAAATTAAAGGGACATCGGGCACTTCGACTTCGTGTTCGCGGGCATGGGCGATATAATTTCTGCCGATGCAGATGATTTTGCCTGGGATTACCGGCGCCAGAAGCCGCACCGACCCGGCTGGCTGATCGGCTTCCAGTCGCCGAAAACCTTCAAAGGGCGAGCCTTCCAGCAGACCGACCTTATCAGTCCCGCCATCATCGAGCATCCATCCATTGCGAATGGGCTGGTCCCCCTTGCGATATCGGATTAGACGCATCCTGGTTTCCTCCTGATCGAAGGGAATTTGCTGAGTTGAGGGGAAAACGTTGAAAAGCCCTATTCGAACGGCAGCTGGATCCGTTCCGAAAGCTCCGAGATGGCTTGTTCGGTGCCTGCAAACCGGTCGGCAAACTGCCACCGCAGCACCTGCGAAAGGGCGTATACGATCGCCTCGATCGAGACGATCCCCACGCCGAGGGTTGGGTGAGCCTGAGCGGCGAGCACGAAGTCGGCGAATCGGGCGCTCGCTAGGGACGCCGAGCCTACGATTGCTGCGGTTGGGATGCCTTTCTGCTGGGCTTCTTCCAGGGCGCGTGCGATATACGGCGCGTGTCCGGCGATCTCCATTGCCAGCAGCAAATCGTGGGATGTTGCTGTGTTGACCGTGCGCGCCAGATCCGCAATTCCAGATCGCGCAATATAAATCGGAAATCCGCCTTGCTCCATAAAGAGCACCAAACTGTAGGCTGAAGGCTGCGCCGGACCCTCCGCCAGGATCACGATCCTGCGCGCTTGCCCGATCTTTTCTACCAGCGTCTCGAGCACCTGCGTGTCCAGCGAGATGCGCGTCTGCTCAAGCGAGATCGAGACCTCGTTCATCGCCTTGGAAGCGATCCCTGCGACTGAATCTTCATCTTCCGCTTGTCTGGGCTGGATTAACAGGTCATCCTTTACACGCTGGCGGATCTCGCGCTGCAGCTTTGGAAAACCATCGTATCCAAGGTGCTGGGAAAATCGCACAACTGTCGCGGCATCCAGGTTCAAGGCATGCGCCAGCTCGCTGGCGGTCATAAATGCCGCTTCAACATAAGAGTCCAGCAAAAAATCCGCCAGCTTTGCAAAGCTCTTGGACATGTTCGAGCGCTCTTGTCGAATTCTATCTTCATACGACATGGCGAGTCTCCAATTGGGAAGTGGGTGCTCAAGAATGTTTGGAATTTCCGCTGATAAATCGTTTTTCAGATCGTCTGATGCTAGAAGAGCGCTCAAAGTGTATCATAACCATCCTGTATATGCAATACATTATGTAAGAAAACATAATTCCAACAACTTTTTTACATCTATTTTATCTGCAATTAATCATTATTCCGTGAAAAAATTATCCACCTTCCCCGGTTAATCCTCAGTTTCTCCGTCTCGATTTCCTCATAACCATAGCTTGGATTCTGTGGTTTAATAGAATTGTAGTAATCCAATCCTAATTATCTTATAATTTCATATTTTGGAGGATATATGCTCCCCAAGCCGAGGTCGTATACCACGATCGGGATCACCCAGATCTTGCTCGCCGCTGCCTTTGTCATCTGGCTTTTATTTTTCCCTTCCACCGGGGATCAGTTTGCCTGGCCGGTCACGCCAGCTTTCACCGCCATGTTTATCGGTGCGGGATTCATCGTCCGCACCTTCATCGGTTTCTTCCTCTGGCGCGAGAAATCCTGGCCCATGCTGCGCTGGCAGAGCGCCGCAAACTTCGCCTTCCTGGTCGTCATCTTCCTCGCCACCTACTGGCATATGGACGAGATGAACTGGGGGTCGAATATCGTCGTGGCGCATATCTGGGTCCTGGCTTATACGATTGAGCCCGTGCTGCTTTTCTTGATTGAGCCGCGCCGCCCCGAAGCCCGAGCTCCTCTGCCGGAGGAGCTGCAGAGAGGCGAGATCTCGGTTGGATTGAAGCGCCTGGTGACGGTGGGGTTGATCGTCAGCCTCACGATCGGCGCTTTAGCTTTCATCAATCCAAAATTTCTGGATTCGCGCTGGCCCTGGCCGCTGGATCCATTCAACGCCCGCGTGATTGCCGCCTTTCTTGCCCTCGCCGCCGCCTGGTGCGCGGAGGTCTATTTTGCCAGGCATTGGGGGGAGGTGCGCAGGGCCGTGATGGGCCTGACCATCTATGCCGTATGTAATTTTGTCCTCTGGCTGTTCATCTTTCCGAATTTTGATCCCACCCGAGAGAACGGTCTGACTTTCGGGGTCGCTTTTGGAATCTTCTCGGTCCTCTTGATCTATTATTTTTGGAAGCATGAAAGGATGACCACATGAAATCGGCGGATTTCCCCTTTATCCCGATCTCCCATCCATTCGGGCGCGTCCACGCCTTCCTGTTCGACGGCGGTGACGGTCTGACCCTGCTGGATGCCCTCGCCGACCCCCAGGCGGGAAGCATCCTCAAAGCTATCAAGGCGATGGGCCGCCAGCCTCAAGACTTGAAGCGAATTGTCCTCACCCATGGGCACCCCACCCACGTCAAAGGCGCCGCAAGGCTCAAGCAGCTCAGCACCGCCAATCTCTTCGCCCCGCTCGCCGAACAGGCCATCATCGAAGGGCGTCAGCCTTCCAACCGCACCACCCTCATTCCCCGCCGGCCCTTCCGCTTGCTCCCCCAGCAGTACCTGCTCAATCTCCATAATATTCTCTGGCGGGTAGGGGTCCGCCTCGCCCCATTGAACGTCATCCCGGTCATGGTTGACGTCCCGATCGAGGCGGATGACGAGCAGGTCGGCCCCCTGGTCGCGTTCCGCACTCCCGGGCATTCCCCCGGCAGCACCTCCTTTTACTGGCCAGAGACCGAAACCCTGTTCACCGGTGACATCCTGGTCACCTGGCCTAAGCTCGAGTTGGGCTGGCAGGGGCTGACCGAAGATATGCATCAGAATCTGAGTTCGGTCAGGCAGCTGGTGCAGCTCTTTGAAGATCGCGGTTGGAAGATCCGGCGCTTCGCTTGCGGGCATGGCGCGCCAGTGGCGACAGAAAACGGAGTGGAGGTGCTCAAGCGCCTGCTGGCGGGCTCGCCGATCCCTGAAGGGCTCGTCTCTCCGGCAGTCTCCTCCCTGCTTCCTGCCTGACTTTGTGATATACTAGCAATCCAATTGAACCGGGGCGGATAGCTCAGTTGGTCAGAGCGCCTCTCTTACACAGAGGAGGTCGCAGGTTCGAGCCCTGTTCCGCCCACCATTCTACCCCACGGGCGTGCCCCCAGGGATGGGGGTTTTTTGTTCCAAAACTCTCAATCCCGCTGCCCGACAGGGAATCATCCTCAAACTCGAATTACTCATTTCCAAAATCCCTGGCGCCCGAGCTTGCCCATTGGGTCACCCGTTCCTCCAGCTCAAAGCGCTCTGCCCCAGCAAGAGCAAATGCTTGGGAATTTCGATCGCCGCTCCACTGCTTCCAAAGCGGTCCGGCATAGGTTCGGATCAAATACACCCATCGCCTGGGATAATAAAGCCAGACCCGGATAGAGTTTGGCGACACCCCGTATTGGTAGGAAATGACCGTCTTGGTGGGAAAAATCCGGCTCAGGATTACCCGGGTCTTTTCCCGGAGCCCCGCAGCCCTCGTCAGCCTCACGATATTTGCATCTAAATACGCGCCGCTTTGCTCATTTTCGAAAAGCAGCTGAGCGGCTGAAAGGAGTATCATCGGATCCAAGTCGCTTGGTTTGAGCGAACCCAAAACCGGCGCGGGAATTTTGGCGCCGAATAACTCCTTCGCGAGCACAGCGGTCAAGGTTGTAGCGCGATCTGCTCTCCAGGATCGGGCGCGGTTTATAAGAATATCCCAATCAAGATCTTGAGCATAATGATCGATCGTTATCCCAAAATCATAGACCGACCGGATGCCTGAACGCAACCGGTGATTCATTAGATGCATCGATAAATAGATCAGCAAGTCTTCTTTCGATAGCCCCAGGGTAGGAATCCCCTCGATTTCATTAATCTGCGCACGCTGCCAGATGCCCTCCAGATCGACCTGAAAGCCCCAATCTGGCATTTCTAAATCCCAGTGAAGATCGACCGGGGGATAACCCTCTTTGAAGAAACCGGGCGCTGCCTTATTGAAGGTTGCTCCTTCTTCTGCCGGATAATCCAGTGTCGACCGGTATCCTGCCCGCCGGAGCGCTGCAGCCGCCTGGTCGAATGATTTCATCTGCACCAGAAGATCGATGTCTCCCATCATCCGTTCCGATAGGTCTCCGTAAATATTTCCAGACAGGAACGCGCCCTTTAGGACGATCACCACGATCTTTTCCCGGGAAAAATCTTCCAGCACCTGGCGCAGGCTGGATTCGAAGATGACGCCCCTTGCGCCGTTTACCCAATGGGCTCTTTCCAATCGGCTGCGCAAGCTTTCCGGAACTTTCGGCCAGATTGACCTTTGATGTAGCCGGTTGTATAACAGGCTTGCGAGATCTTCCTTTTCGGCGGTTCGGACGATTTCCTCCCATACCTGCCCCCCAATACGCTCAGCCCCTTCCGGCAGCGTGGGCTCGAAACCGATCAGCCCGCAAAGCATTCGGTCCGCTTCTGAGATTCCGCCTGGAAGTTCATTACAATTAAAAATAGGGACATCCATCAGCTTCGCGCCTGCACCATTTTACCCTCAGGATGGCAAAAACCTTTCAAATGAACGAAATTCCTGAATAAACAATCGATATTGCATCGGCAGCTTATATTCATCTGATTTGAAAATTTGGAATCCAGGAATCAAAACTCACCAAACTCGTGTAATATAACGGGTCTGGCGAGTTTTGGTAGCCGAAAAATTATTTCTGCTGTGGTTATTAGGTTCTTCGGTCAACGGACCAGAAACGGCAGGAAGAGCCACAGCGAAGTCTGGGCGTTCTCCGGACCGATCATCTCCGCCCCCGATTGTGAGACCACCTCGACCCAGTAGGAATAGCGCTGCCCGAAGCCGACGCTCTCGTCGCTGAATTCGTAGAAGTTGCTGTCGTTCTGCCCCGGGGACTTCGCCGGGATCAGCGCTTGGTTGAGTTGCGCCCGCTCCCCGTCCGGTGAAGCAGCCCGCCATACGTTGAAGCCCAGCAGGTTGACCTCGTTCGCGCTCTGCCAGCTCACCTGCACCGAGCGCAGGGCTACCTGGGCGCTGAAATTAAACACGCTGACCGCGGTAGGGCTTTGGGTTGTGAAAGACCAGATCGGGCTGGTGACCAGGTTGGTGCCGTCGCTCACAGTGGTGTACCATTCATAGGTCGTGCTTCCAAGCCTGCTTCCCCACATCACCATTGGGTTGGAGCCTGAAGGGACGTTTGTCAGCGTCTCGATCAGCCCAAAGGGCGAACAGCCAGCGCCTCCCATCGAGTAAGGCAGCGCAAACTGGCTGTCGCTGTCAGTCTCCCACTGGTTGATGAACGGGCTGTAAGTATATACCTGGATCTGGTTGGCAGATGGTTGGAACTCCATCAGCCGCAGCCAGCCGTTCCCGCCTGTGCGGGTCTGGTAGTCGGAGCGCAGCGCGTAAATGGTGTGGCCGCTGTCAGTGAGGGTCAGCTTCAGCTCTGTATCCATATGACCGCCGAGCATCAGGAAAAGGTTGGGATTGTGCTTGAGAGCATCGTAAATAGTCTGTCCGGCTGTGCTTAGAGCCGTTGAAGAGGCGATCAGGTCGTGGAAGACGACGATGCCTCGCCGGGTGGGATAGGTCGTATCGAGCAGATGGTCCGCCCAGGCTAGCACGAGCGGGTCTGGAGTCGGATTGTATTCCAGTTGGATGACGATGAAATCCAGTCCGCTTGCGCTGAACAGGCCGTAGTGGTTGTCGTTGTCGCTGCCGTAGTGACCGTCGCCCACTCTGGAGGAAGGGAAGTACGAATTAAAATTGGCGGTATTGCTCGGTCCGCCGTCGTGGTTGCCTATGGTTAGCCCGTATGGGATGCCGGCATCATCCAGCCTGGTCAGGGCGCCTTTTGGATCCGTCGTTTTACCGGCAATCTCCCATTCGGCGCCGGTTGAGTAGGTGTTGACGATGTCGCCCAGGTGGGTGGCATAGGCAATGTTGCGGATCGCCTGGTTGTTAACGATCCACTGGGTCTGGGAGTAAAACATTGTCGGCGTGCCGCTGCTGGTTCCCGAGGAATAATACTGGGTGTCCGGCAAAGCGACTAAGGAAAATGAAGGTGCCGCCTCGCAGTATTCTCGTCCATAGAAGCGTACTGTCAGATTGCTGCTGTCGGGGTCGCTGACGGTCGTTCGCAGATGAACAAAATTGGGAGGCTCTGTCCCAATTCCAGGGTTCACAACTACCCCTACAGCCTGGTTGGCAGGCAGCGGGGCGGTAGGCATCGAAGGAGGCATCGTGCCGTACAGTGCCTGGATCTCGCTGGCGCTCAGCGCCCGCTTGTACACTCGCACATCGTCCATTACACCTTGGAAGTAGTAGGTGCTCGATCCACCGGATTCCCACCCAAGCGCCAGCGGGAGACTATTGGTTGCAATCGGATCAGCCATCGCAAGGTCGCTCCCCTCCTGAACACCGTTGATGTAAAGCCGGATGGTCGAGCCATCATAGGTTGCAGCCGCATGTATCCAGGTCGTGCCGTCGGTAGGATAATTCGTGGTTGAATTTATCCGGTAGGTATCACTGCTGGTTTGTTGGTTGAAACGCACGAATACCTTATTGGCTGAGGATAAACTCAGCTCATATCCGTTTGTATTCCCCATAATCATCTTGGATATAACCCGTTGCGTTGCGTTCTTTCCAGGTCAAATCCATGCCGCCAACGTGATCTGATTGGCGATATCCAAACTGGTTTCGTCTGGCGTAGAGCCGTATTGGTTTGTCCCATTAAAGTTCAATCCAATATCATATTTTCCGGTCACCCAGGTGGGCGCATTTACAGTTGTGCCGTCATTGTAGACCGTATTCAAGCTGCCATCTAAAAAGACGCTCCCGTTCCCTTCATCGAGCTCGTAGCAAGCCACCAGGTCAGCATCGCTCCCGCAGCGTCCAATCCCTGAGCGCAAAGCAGTGCTGTCAGTCGCGCTGTTATTCCCGGGGTTTGGATCGCTGATCCCTGCTGGAGCTGTAACTGTTGCGGTGTTTAATACCGAACCGGTCGCTGTGGGATCGATGATGGCGCTCACGGTATAAGTCACCGAGCCGCTTCCGGCAAGCGTGATGGTATCGTTAATATTTCCTGTCCCACTAGTCGTGCAGCTCGAGCCGCTTCCCGCCGCACAGGTCCAGGAGATGCCGGTCAGTGAAGCCGGGAAGCTGTCTGCGACTGTCACCCCGGCTACCGGCGAAGCGCTGACGTTGCTGACCACGATCGTATAGCCAGTCGCCTCGCCGGGTATAGCGCTGGTCTTGTTGTCCGTTTTGGTGATGGAAAGATCCACCCCGCCGCTGGGGATCGCCGCGCACAGGCTCCCGTTGATCGTCGTCCCGTTGGAGTAAATCGCGACCAGCTGGCTGTTGATATTTTGTTTGGTGCTGGAGACGTCGTTGTTGGTGCCGCTGCGCATCGTCTGCACCGCCCCGAAGCCTATTGGCGATATCGCGGTTTGTTTATAAAGGATATCACCGCCGCCTTCAGCCGAGGAATAGGCGATCGTTACGTTCCCGGCGGTTTCATCCAGCAATATGATGCCGCGCGTGCCAGTCTCGCTGACTCCATGTAGGTTGTCCCAAACGCCAGAGCCGGCGCTGCCGCTCAATCGCCGCACCAACATCGCAATCTTGGGATAGCCCGCTGTGTCATAGCCCGTCTTCACGGCGGCATACAGCGTACCGTCGGAGGCAGCCGCAAGGTTCAAATGATCGTCCGCCATCCCGGCGCCTACTAAATCGTTGGCGGATTGCGAAGCGGGGACCTCATCTGCCGACCAGGTATCGATCGGATTAGTATCAACGTGATATTTAAATCCAAATCGTTTGCTGTTCTGATTCGACCATAAGACCCCCACCGTGTTGTTGGGCAGCGCCGTGATTACAGAGATATCGTCCTGATTATTCGTTACGGTCGCAAGCGTGATCGGGCTGCTCCAGCTTTCGTAGGGCGCAGCGCTCGCATAAGCCCTCATTTCGCGGTTGGAGCCGGTGTTGAATTGGGTTGCCAGCCACATCCGCCCCGTAAAATCGATATCGATCGTTGCGGTCTCGCTGCCAGGCAGGGAGAGCGAAGTCAGGCTGGAGCGCAGGCTCCAGGGCTGGTAGACGCCAGCGTTATACTCAACCGACGCCAGGTCGGCGCTGCTGCCGTTGTAGAGCAGGACATGAACCAAGCTGCCAGCCGGGCTGCCGGCGGGTTTGACGTCTGCCTTGGCGGTAGTGCTGGTGGAGAGCTGGGTGACCGGCGTCCAGGCTGAGCCGTCCAGCCGCCACAGCCATGAGCCTGATGAAGAGACCCCCGAGCTGGCTGGAAAGACGCTCCACCACTTATTTTCGTAATACCAGACCTTAGACTGCGGCTTTTCGCCGGTGGCGGCAGTGCCGGCCTGGCTCTGCAAGGCAGTGCAGCTGACGCCGGCGGGGACGACGTCTTGTGATAGAGTTTTGATTTCAGCCGCGCTGAGTGCGCGCTTGTAAATACGGATATCGTCCAGGGAACCATGAAACCATCGTGAAGCTGTGGGACCAGTTCCTGCAAGCTGAGCTCCAATACCTAGATATAAGGTATTTGTTGCAATCACTAAACCTGTTACTATCCTGGAATTGTCCAAAAGGCCGTTTTTATATATTCTAAGAGTATTGTCAGCGCCAGTATAGGTAACGACATAGAGAATCCAAGGATCAGTCGCAGTGTATGTCGAGACTGCATTAATTCGAAAGTTATCCGTAGAGGTCGATTGATTAAACCGAGCGAAAGCACACGGACCCAATCCTGGTGTGCATGTTGTACCTGTTGTGGAAAGGTCGAATTCATAGCCATTCACGGTTGTCCCAGTTGTGACAGCCTTTTTCACCACATCTTGAGTCTTTACTTCCTCGGGTTTTGCCCAGGTCACGATCGTAATATCACCGGTGATGTCCAGGCTGTTAGAATCAGCGACCCTGATGTACTGGCTGGTCCCGTTAAAATGCAATGCCTTTGCTGCGTTTCCGAAGCGGTCGGCTACCCACATGGTGCCATCATTATTCACCAATGTGCCGGTATTCCCATTGCCTGAACCGTCTGCGGTCGTATTCCCGCTGCCTTCATCGAACATCCAACAGCCCATCTGGGCGGGATCCGTACCGCAGCCCGGACCCGCCTGGTCGGGCGCGGCCTTCGCCGCCTCGAGCCTCCCCATCGGTGGGACAGCAAAAGATAGGAGAATAGCTGCTAAAATAATCGCTGTAATGGTGCGTATGAATATATTTTCAATTAAATTTGATCGGACACTTAACTTCATAATATCCCTCCAGCTTGAGATCGGAATTAAGAGACATCTAGGAACGCTTGAAATTACTTGATAATTCTGATGGTATTAATCTAAATTTAACCGGTAATTCATTTTCTTTTAATCCAAATTATAACATGACCAGGAGCAACACGGTTATTATCATAAAATATGTACAAATAATATTGCACGATATTGTAGTTCTGCAAATATAATCCCCGAATCAATTTTGGTGCTTTCTAGAAAAATCTTGATCTAGAGGCTGAATTCATATTCAACATTACCGGTAGCCGAAAAATCCGTTATGGTAGAATAAATCCGTTTCCGGTATAATCATAAGAAATTATTAATGATTCGAGTTGAATGGTGAACATCGAAACAACTTATCGGCAGGCTCCTTCGATCGTCAGCCGTAAGATCGGGGACGATTTCATTCTGGTGCCAATCCGCCAAAATATGGGGGATCTGGAGAGTATTTATACGCTAAATGACACCGCCGCCTCAATCTGGGCAATGATGGACGGCTACCATTCGCTAGACCAGATCCGCGATCACCTCCTCGAAGAATACGAGATAGACCCGGCCCAGGCGGAGCAGGACCTGCTCGAGTTGGTGGACCATTTGCTCAAGCTCAGCGCCTTGGAGCAGGTGTGAGATGAACTGCGGCATCGACCAATCATGGGATTACGACGCGTTCGAGGCCCAGCTCACCCAGAAAGCCGCCCAGCAGCGCATCCCGATCAAGGGCTCGCTCGAGCTGACCTTCCGCTGCAACCTGCGCTGCCAGCACTGCTACGTTGCCCACGCTCACCGCGGCCTCCCTGGTCAGTTGGAGCTGAGCACACCCGAAATTCATAACCTGCTGGATCAGGTCACCGATGCGGGCTGCCTCTGGTTCCTGCTTACCGGCGGCGAGCCCCTCCTCCGCAAGGATTTCGACGAGATCTACCTCTACGCCCGCCGCAAAGGTCTGCTGCTCTACCTGTTCACCAACGGCACCCTGCTCGACCCTCGCCGCGCCGATCTGCTGGCGGAATGGCGTCCGTTCTGTGTCGAGATCACGCTCTACGGTTACACCCAGCAGACCTACGAGCGCATCACCGGGGTGCCCGGTTCGCATGCCCGCTGCATGCGCGCCATCGAGCTGCTCCTCGAGCGCAAGGTTCCGCTACGCCTGAAGACCGTGCTGATGACCCTCAACCAGCCCGAGCTGGGCCAGATGCAGGCGTTTTCGAAAAGCCTCGGGGTGAATTTCTATTATAATGGGCAGGTACACATGGGGTTGGATCGTCAGTCCGGACCGGCAGCGTTGCGAATTCCTCCCGGGCAGCTTGTTCAGATGGAATGGGAAGACCCTGCCCAACGATCAGCCTGGGGCGAGATTTATGGCGCCTCAACCCAATCCGCCTCGCCAGGCGTGTATCGTTGTAACGCGGGGCTCGATTCATTCCATATCGACCCGTACGGGCAGCTGAGCCTGTGCATGCTGGACCGCAGCCAGCAGTTCGACCTGCGCCGCGGCTCTTTCCGTGATGGCTGGCGAGATTTCCTTGCAGCAGCCCGAGCCCCAGAATACAGCGAGCATCATCAATGCACCTCATGTTCGCTTCGTTCAGTCTGCAGTCATTGCCCCGGCTGGGCCTGGCTCGAGCAGGGCGATCCGGAAAGCCGAGTCGAATATATTTGTGACCTTACCCACCAAAGAGCTGAAATGTTTTCATAAAACACTTTATCGGGCTCGGTAATCATCAGGAGAACAGCATGGAAAACACAAAAAATTCAGGGTTAAACCAGAAAAAAGCCTATTCCAAACCGGCGGTCACCGAAGTGAAGCTATCGCCATCGGAAGTTGTGCTTGGATGCCTTCTCCAACTTGGTGTCCCAGGTTGCACGACGCCTGGGTCCATATAATAAATGGTCGTTATTATTCCTCTGCCGGGAATCACTTTCTCCCGGATTAAGGATAATCGAATCCATAGATAATTAGCAATGAGTAAAGAACACATTACCGACAAATTGTGTGCACACAAACCGTTAATTTTGGGCTTATTGGTATCGAGTTAATCCCCTCAGGCGACCATCCTCGTCTTGAACTGCCTGCTGTCTACCAGCATTTCACCGGTGGATCCGCTCCGGATACCGCTCTCCAGGTCCATTATCGCGATGATTGGTCGATCGCTCTAGATCGGGTCCTTTTTCAGGTCGAGCAGAAATGGACCCTGGGGCTCTGGCAGGGCAAAAAAGTCCTGCTTAAGTCAAATTCAGCAGATCTGAGCTCGCATGCCCTCCTGCTCGAGCCGGATTTGAGCTCCGGCGAAGTATTCTGCCTCGGTCAGGGCTGGCTGGATGCGAGCAAGTCATTCTACCCCCTCCTTTTTCCGGTCGATATGCTCCTCTCGGTCAATCTCTTAGCGCGCGGAAAAGGGATTGCGATCCACGCCGCCGCCGTAGACGACCGGGGAATAGGGCGGCTCTTCGTCGGGCGCTCGGGACAAGGCAAATCGACCATGGCCCGCCTGTGGCATGAGCATTCGGATGGGAAGGTTTTGAACGACGACCGGGTCCTGATCGGCCGCCAGGATGGGGCTTACCGCGTCCACGGCACACCATGGCACAGCAGCCTGCCGGTCGTCTCCAGCAGCTCCGTCCCATTAGATGCGATTTATGTCATTCATCACGCTGATCAGAACTGCATCATTCCTCTCAGCCCTATCGAGGCTGCCGCCCGTCTGATGGCGGGCTGTTTCACCACCTATTGGGATCCCGAAGGCATGGCTTTCACCCTGGATTTCCTGGCCGGGCTGGTCGCCTCCGTACCCTGTTTTGAGCTGGGCTTCCGGCCTGATCCTGAGATCGTGGATTTCGTCCGTGGATGAGCTGCTGATCGATTCGGTTGAGTTTGCCAGCCTTTCAAAGAAGGTCCTGGCGGCGGGCGGCGAGCTGCGCTTTACGGCTCGCGGCGGCAGCATGCATCCATTCATTCAAAGTGCGGATACTCTCGTCGTTCGTCCGATAGACCCCGCAGATATTCGTGTAGGTGATGTCGTACTTTACGAAAGCAGCGAAGGGCGCATGCTCGTTCACCGCGTGGTCGCATTGTCTGAATGCCCTGTTCGGCGGCTGCTCGTCCAGGGCGATTCCCTCCCACATCCAGATGGCTGGATCGATTCCAGCCAGGCGATCGGCATCCTCGCCGCCTGCGAGCGCCGTGGAAAAAGCATCTCAGTCAATCCCCCGGTCCAGCGCCTGCTTGCCCGGTTGCGGTGGATGCCTGCCGCCCGTTTCTTACGATCTTCAATCCGGACCCTGCTGCCTTTCGTCCTGGGGTTGAGCCTGGTGTGGGTGTTCATCGCAGTGAGTTGGGTGGCTTCAGCCGGGTCCGAGATCGCCGTCGATCCCGTTGAACCATCAACCAAAATCGGGCAGGCTTCCCTAGATCCAGGAACGATGAATTCCACCTCCAGTTTCGATGACTCCGGTTTCAAAGACGCCGGTTTCAATTTCGGCAAGCCGGTCGTTGTTGCCCAGGATTCCGCTGGTGTCACCATCGAGCTTGCCCTCCCCCAATTCACACTGGAAACCCTCTCGGCTGGCGGCCGTCCCTGCCAGGTCATCCACCTGCCTGGCTACGGCGAGACTGATGAAATTGGCTCGCCGCGGCTGCCCATAAAGGGCGCGATGCTCGGCCTCCCGTCAAACGCTTCTCCGGTTGTCACCCTGCTCGAAGCAGACCTGGTCCAGGCTGAAGGGCAGTTTGAATTGTGCCCGCAGCAAGCCCCGATCGTCGAGCGCAGCCCTTCTGGAGAGCCGATCTTTGCCGGTTATGCCTCCGAGCGGGATCATGACGCCTACCGCCAAAACGCCTTCTCACCCACGCCGGCTGTGCAGCTCCTCTCGACCGGCATATATCCGCAGCCAGCGCGTCGCCGAAATCCGCTTCCAGCCCTTTCAATACAACCCGGTCAGCGATTCGCTCCGCTATTACCGGCGCATGCTCGTTCGTCTGGATTTCAACCCTCTCGCAGCGGATAAATCCTTTGGTGCAGGCAAAATGGATGAGGGCGCATTCGAGAAAGTCCTGCAAGACAGCCTGTTGAATTACGAGCAAGCCCGGCTGTGGCGGGTCCAGCCTGAGCTATCACTCCAGACCTCCGCTCCAGCGTCGAGCCAGGGCGAGCCGAAATACAAGCTGCTTGTCGACGCAGACGGTATCTATGAAGTCAGCTATTCAGAGTTGGCAGCAGCCGGTCTTCCGCTCGCCGCGATCGACCCTCAAACCTTTCGCTTGACCAATCGCGGTCAGGAAGTGGCGATTTTCATCCCGGGCGAGGGCGACGGCTTATTCGACCCGGGCGATAGCCTGTTGTTCTATGGCTTGAGCGCCGGGACGCGCTTTACCGATACCAACGTCTACTGGCTGAGCTGGGGAGATGGTTCCGGCTTGCGCATGACTTCAATCGACGGTTCCCCGGGTGGGTACGCCTCAATCCCAACCTATTATTGGGAGACCAGGCGAGTGGAGCAAAACAACGGATATTGGAATTCGCAGCCGAGCGGGCCAGAGCGGGAGCGTTGGTATTGGAACATGGTCGTGAGCACTGGAAGCCCGGTCTCAAAAACCTATCCCTTCGAAATCCACGATCCTTTCATTACCACAACGATCTCGGCGACTGTGCGCGGCTATCTCTACGGCTACTATGCCTCCCCGCAGCACCATACCCGGGTCTACCTGAATGGATACTTGCTGGACGATGCCTACTGGCCTTCCGCCGCCGAGCATTCCTTCGAAGCCGAAATCCCGATGAGCCTGATCCAGGATGGTCCGAATACCATCACCCTGAATCTACCGATGGGCGGAGGGATCTCCCTCGATTATGTGTTGGTAAACCGCTTCGAGCTGGATTTTGCCCGGAAATTTACCGCTCTATCGGATGAGCTGGACTTTCGCTCCCAAGACCAGGGTCCGACCGAATTTCAGGTGGCTGGCTTCAGCTCCCAGGAAGTGGAGCTGTACGACCTGACCTCACCGATCTCGCCGACCCGCCTCACCGGTGGGCTGGTCGAGCCGTTCGAGAGCGGCTACCGTCTGCGCTTCGAACAGCCGATGGCTGCCCCCCGGCGCTTCCTGGCCCTCTCCACCCTCAACCGCCGGCAGGTTTCTGCCATCTTGCCCTATACCTCTTCAAATCTCCATGCCGCCGACAACGCCGCGGATTACATCGTCATCACCCATCCGGATTTCTACAGCTCGGTCCAACCGCTGGCAGATTTTCGCGCCGCCCAGGGATTGCGTGTCCGTGTAATCGACGTGAATACCATCTATGATGAGTTCGGCGATGGGCTTTTCGACCCAGAGGCGATCCGCAGCTTCCTGGCGCATGCCTTCAAATACTGGAACAAACCTGCCCCGAGCCTCGTCTTGCTGGTCGGGGACGGCAATTATGATTTCAAGAATTGGACCGGAATCGGCGAGCCGAACTACATCCCTCCCTATCTGGCTGATGTGGATCCCTACATGGTGGAGACTGCCGCCGATAACCGCTACGTCAGTGTGTCCGGCCCCGATTTCCTGCCGGACATGGCCCTCGGCCGCCTGCCGGTGCGCTCCCCTCAGGAGACTGCCGACCTGGTCTCTAAGATCATCGCCTATGAGGGCTCGGATACCGGCAGCGGCTGGAAGGGCAGGGCGCTCTTCGTGGCCGACAATTCGGATGATGACGGAAATTATCCTTACCTCTCCGAGCACCTGATCCAGGATGCTCTCCCTGCGGGTTACGATCCCGTCCGGATGCATTACAAGCTCACCCATTTCACCCCCGCCTCTGCCAGGCACGCGATCACCTCCACCCTCGAGCAAGGCGCGCTGCTGGTGAATTACATCGGCCACGGCACAGTTGAATTGGTGGGGTGACTGAACACTACTTGAGCTTCACCGATGTCCCCACCTTGAATAACGCCGGGAAGCTGCCGCTGTTCCTCTCGATGACCTGCCTGGACGGTTATTTCATCAATCCAATTCCTCCCAGCGGAGGCCGCCCGGCCCTGGCAGAGACCCTCGTCCGCGCCTTCCCGCAGGGGGCGGTCGCCAGCTTCTCACCCACCGGGATGGGCACCACCTACGGTCACGACGTCCTCAACCGGGCTTTGTTCCACGCCTTGTTCGAAGATTACAATGTCCAGCTCGGGCCTGCCTCAACCTGGGCCAAGCTGGAGCTGCATGCCCAGACCTCTGCCTATGCTGACCTGATCGAGACCTTCACCCTGTTCGGCGATCCCGCCACGGCGCTGCAGGTCCTCCGCCCGGAAGTAAAAATCAAGAAAGCCGCCCAGTTCACCCTCCCGCTCGCAGAGGGTTCGCCGGTCACCTTCACTCTGGTGTATTCCAACGCAGGCGACCGGATTGCAACCCAGGTTGTAATCAGCGATGTCTTGGATTCGGCCCTGCTGAATCCGCTCGCGATCTCCTCTGGCGCAATCATCACCCAACATGTCGGCGCTCCTTTTATCTGGGATGTGGCAGATCTCGCCCCCGGCCTCGGCGGGACGATTACCATTACCGCACAGATCAACCAACCGCTAGAGGGTTTTCTTAATAACACCGCCTGGATTTCCGCATTTGGGCAGGATCCTGACCAGCCCTCGGAATCAGCCAGCGCTGGTGTCGGGCAGTTGTTCTTACCATTTGCAATTCGATAAAAATCCCGATCCACCGATTATGAGAGAATAAAAAACACCAGCGATTCTGCTGGTGTTTCTTTCAACCTCTCCATCTCTTCATTCGGGAATATTCCCTCAATCGATCATTCCGGTTGTTGTTGAGCCTCGAAATTCTTTGTGAATACAATCCACGCAGCCGCTGCCAATCCCCAGACCGCCCACACGAAAGGCGCCGGACGCACCATCCCCCAGGTCACAGAGTCCGTCATCCCGTGGGCTGCCAGCCCAAGCTGGCTGCAGAACAGGCCTGCCCCCAATCCTGCTGCGAGCCCCATCTTTGCGGTTTTGCCAGATCGATAGAGCTTCCAGGAACACTGGATAACCGATCCAAAGACCATCAGCCAGCCGATTAAGCCAGGCACACCCAGGTCAACCGCGATTTGGAGGAAAAGGTTGTGGGCGTGTGCCACCGTGCCAGGTGCATAGGTGAGGAAGGGGTATAGCGTGTCTGCCGCCTCGTTGAAAGAACCCATCCCGATCCCGGTGAATGGGAAGTCCTCGATCATATACATTGCCCGAGACCAAATTTCCAATCTCCCTTCAATCCCTCCGATCGTTCCAGACGACGCCAGCGCTTCCAGTATCGTCATTGGGCTTGACCACAAGGACAGCCCGATGAATAAGCTGGAGATCAGTGCCAATCCGATCCAGCCCCGGCGCCAGCGCAAGATTGGCATCAGGACCACCACCACACCCAATGCCATCCACGCGCCCCTCGAAAGCGTCATCAGGATCACTGTGAGCATTGCTAGCAGCCCAACCAGGTTCACTGTTCGTTCGAACCTCCCAAGCTCCCTCCAGGCAAACAGCAGCTCTGCCAGGATAATTGGAAGCAGGAGGATTAAAGATCCTGCCAGCACATTGGGATGAATGGTATCAGTGAATTGGGCTGGAAATTGCTGGAAAAGCGACGCGGGGACAAACGCCAGTTTACCGATTGCCCATTGAACGTTAATCGCTGCCATCAGCGCCAATCCCAGTCCGGACAAGGCGTACACCGGTAAGGTCATCCGCAGCCGTTTGAGCGAGTTGCACCAATTGGCGATCGCATAATAAAGACCAATCCCGCTGATCAGCCGCAGTACCTGCAGGTGGGTCTTCTCCGGTACAGCAGTTACCCATAATGTGATCGGTACCATGATGATAAGGATGATGATCCCCCAATCCCCCGGCGTTCGAACGCTGAAGGAGCCGTACGCCGCCCATCGAACGATCCAAAAAAAAGCCGCGCAGATCAGCGCGGCTGGAAGCACATTTGGCCAAATCACACTCACCCCGAAGAAAATCCCAACCGGGATGATCTCGATGTCGCTCAGGGTTTTGGCATAAGCTCTCAGTGCCAGGATCGACATGGATCAGCTCTCTAAATCTTCTGCATCACCTCCGGCATCATGATCTTTCTGGCGGTGCCCATGAGACCTGGAATAGTAAGAAGAGGAATAGCTGTACTTCGAATAATAATGGGCATTCTTCGGCGAGATTGGGTTCAATACCGATCCATATATCCGTGCCCCCGCTCGAGTAAGCTGTTCCATCATCACCTGCGCCGGACCGACCCTGGTTGTGCCTGGTTTAATGACTACCAGCACGCCGTCCACCTTTGCAGATAGAACGATTGGATCGGATAAGATCGTCGGTGGTGTGTCGATGATGATCACATCCGCAAGCTCTTTCAGCCTTTCCAGGATCGTTCCCATCCGTTCCGAAGCTAGCAGTTCGCCGGCATTCGGAGGCACCTCGCCTGTCGTGATGACCATCATTGGGGACGGATCGATTTGGCTGACCACCTGGTCCAGCAGGGAAATGTCCTTGAACAGGTCCACAAGACCCTTGCGGTTGGGGATTCCTAAAACATGGTGGACGTTCGGGCGTCGAAAGTCGGCGTCCAACAACATCACTTTTCGACCACCCTGAGCAAAGATCGCCGCCAAATTCACCGCGACCGTGGTCTTCCCCTCCGATGGTCCTGGGCTGGTGATCTCGAGGATCTGCATGGGTTTGTCGATGCTCGCAAAATCCAGGTTCGTTCTCAAGGTGCGAAAACCTTCCGTGATCGGTGAGAAGGGATTATTCAAAACATAGATCCCACCCCCATTCTTACCGTTCTTTTCCTTGCCCCAATTCATGTCGCCGATCATCGCTAGCACAGAAAGCTGGAGGAAGTGGTTCACATCTTCAGTCGTTTTGATCGTATCATCCAGATATTCAATAACGAAAGCGGCTGATCCTATTATTAGCAAGCCGACAATCGCGCCGAGGACCGAGTTCCGCAGCGGTCGAGGTCGAACCGGGGTCTCAGGCACTGAGGCGGGTTCCACCTGGACAATATTCGGGGTGCTGCGCAAGCGCGCAAGCCGGACGTTCTCGTAGCTCGACAGCAGGTTCGAGTAAATCTGCTGGTATAACGCCAGCGTGGTTTGGATCTGGCTCTGGCGTAGAGCGGGGTCAACGTCCGAGCTCTGCTTGAGCACCAAAATGTTGCCGTACGCTTGTTGGAATAGCGAGCGCATTTCGTTGAGCTGATCCCGCCTCACCTGGAGCTCTTTGTAGCGGATCTGCTCGGCGGATGATAGCGTTGGGGTGGGCACCGGTACCGAGGTCGAGGTCGGGATGATCCAGCTTGGGTTGGGGGTATTCGTCACCTCTGGCGTCGGGATGAAAGTCTCCAGTTGGCTCTCAATTTGAATCACCTCAGAAATCTGCTGCTGAAAGCATCTTTTCGATCTCCTGGGCTTGCTCCTGCAGCTGTTGTTTCTGAAGCTCCAGCGTTGTCTCATTGACCTGGGTCAGCTCGGATTGAAGCGTGGTGACCTGGTTTTCAATTTGGGTAATTTGGGATTTGAGATTGTCTTCAGTGGATTTATATCGCTCATCTTGAAGGCTGGCATTATAGTCGACAAATACCTTGTAGAGAGTGTTCGCAATATCCGCTGCCCGATGCGGATCGCCGTCTGTGGCGTTTATCTCGATCAGCTGTGAATTGCTGATCTGCCTGACCGAGACCTGAGATTCCATCACCGGATACCCGAGCCGGGCGCTCAGCGACTGCAGGATCGGCATAGTGTTGATAATTTGCGCGTAAGTTTGGGCTAGTTGGATGTCATTATAGACATAATAATAAGAGCCCTGGTTTTCGAGATCTTGAGCCCGGCTGACCATGATCTTGGTTGTTGCTTGGTAAATGATCGATTGATACAAGCTTAGAATATATGCGCCGAAGCCGCCGATGACCAGGCCTAATATCAGCACCCAGGCGTATTTTCTGCCGAGCAGGATGTATTGTCTAATTTCCATTCATAAACCTCTGGACTGCGTGGATCACGGTTTCTGGTTCTCCATCGTTCATTGACGCATACAGCGGAAGGGTGACTTCGCGCCTGGCAAACGCTTCTGTTATTGGCAGCCGGATCTTTGGACCGCGGTTTTGATAATAGCTGAAAAGATGGATCGGTGGGTAGTGGATGCTGGTTTGAATGCCCTCGGAGCGCATCCCATCCATAAATGCAGCCCGCCTCCCTGCCCTCCGGCAGCAGGATCGGGAAAATGTGATAGGCTGGTGAGACCGTATCGCGTTTCGTCTGCTCATCGAACGGGATCTGGAAGCCGAGCCCTTCCAGCGATCGCCGGTATTGTTCAGAAATAGCCCCGCGTCTGGCGTTGTTGTCCTCAAGCTTTCCCAGCTGCACGATCCCCAGTGCCGATCGGATTTCATCAAGCCGGTAATTATATCCCAGATCCACGACGTCATAGCTGTACGCATGCCCCTGGTGGCGGTCCCACGTCAGGCTGGTCATCCCGTGTGAGCGTCTTGAGCGCACTTTCTCCGCGAGATCTTCCCGATTTGTGACCACCATCCCGCCTTCCCCCGTTGCGATATTCTTATTGCTGAAGAAGCTGAAGCAGCTCACATCTCCCCAGCTCCCCAGCTTGCGGCCTTCCAGGCTGCCTCCCGGGGCATGCGCCGCGTCTTCGATCACCGCGATCTTGTGCCTCTGCGCGATTGCCTGAATTTCATTCATTCGGCACGGGTATCCGCCGTAGTGCATCACGATCACCGCCCGGGTTTTCGGGTTAATCAACCGTTCAACCTCCTTTGGTGAGATTGTCGGCTCATCCATCCCGAGGATATCCGCAAAGCGAACCTCCGCCCCGGTGTACAGGACTGCATTGCTTGTGGCTACGAAGGACAGTGAAGGGACGATCACTTCATCCCCAGGACCAATCCCCAATGCCAGGCAGGCGAGATGCAGCCCTACCGTCCCATTCGAGACCCCGAATGCGTATCGAATTCCGATTTTTTCCGCAAAAAGCCGCTCGAATTCCAGAGTTCGCTCCCCCATACTCAGCCAGCGGCTGTTTAAGACTTCCAACACCGCCCGAATTCTCACCTCTCCGAAATCCAGGTCCGCCAACGGTACTCGCCATGCCATCTTACCCTCCCCCTCGCCAAGGATCAATGGTCGCAGCCGGTCGAAATCCTGGATCGCGTTTTCGTAATCGTCAGGTCGTCCCAGATCTTGCCAGTAGCCGTCATAGCGGTAAGCGCGCACTCGCTCCTCATGCTCAATTAGCTTCAACACCAGATCGGGAAAATCAAGGTACATGTTTTTCGGGATGTAATCCAGAACGCCTGGTTCGAAAACATACAGACCCATGCTAACCGAATAATCGAAGGAAGGCTTCTCGATATACCCTTTGACGACATTTTCACCGTCGAACTGGAGCACGCCAAAGTCGATGTTCACTTTTCTCGCGTGCGATGCGATCGTTGCCATTGCTCCAGATTTTCGATGGGCGGCGATCAGCTCAGCCAGGTCCAGTGTAGTCAAAACATCGCCGTTAGCCACCAGGAATGTCTGATCCAGCCGATCCGCGATGAGCGAGAGCGGTCCTGCCGTGCCGAGAGGTTGTTCCTCATAGCTGTAGTCGATCTGCAGACCGAGGCGTTTCCCATCTTGGAAAAAAGCCCGCAGCAGATGTTCCAGGTGCCCCACCGTAAGAATAATCTCCATCAGCCCCGCCCGCTTCATCTGGCGGAGCAGGATCTCAAGGATGGGCATATCTCCGATCGGCATCAGCGGTTTGGGTAGGATCCGTGTGTAAGGCGCCAGACGCGCCCCCTTGCCTCCCGCCAGTACGACCGCTTTCATCCCCAGTTCTCCTTGCCCTTTGGTTTAGACCTCATAGTTTCCGATCCGGTAGCGGTCTAAATGCTCACGTATCCAATCGATGGTTTGCAGCAATCCTTCGCGCAGCGCCACCTTGGGCTTCCACCCTAATCGCTCGAATGCCAGCCTATTGTCAGCCAGCAGCCGCTGGACTTCGCTCTTTTCCGGTCGCAGGCGCTCTGGGTCGATTTCGATCTGAACAGGCTTGCCAATCAGCTCCATCACCAGCATTGCCAGCTCGCCGACCCGAGTTTCGCTGCCGCTTCCCAGGTTGATCACCTCTCCTTCAATCCCCTCCGTCCTGGCAGCCATTAAGAAACCTGCCGCCGTGTCGCTCACATAGGTCAGGTCCCGCTTCGCCTCCAGGTTGCCCAGGCGGATCGAGTTCTGGGTTAATGCCTGTGAAATAATCGTAGGGATTACCGCCCGCCCCGATTGACGCGGCCCGTAGGTATTGAACGGGCGCACCGTCACGACCGGCAGGTCATAAGACCTGTAAAAGCTCTCCGCCAGTTTATCTGCCCCAATTTTGCTGGCTGAATAAGGGGACTGGCCCTGCAGGGGGTGGCTCTCGTCGATGGGGACGTCCAGCGCCGTGCCGTAGACCTCGCTGGTCGAAGTGTGTACGATCCGTTCAACCCCGCTTTCCCTTCCAGCCAGCAGGATGTTAAGCGTGCCGAGCACATTCGTTTCCACCACTTCTGCGGGGTGTTTGTATGAGTATGGGATTGAGATCAAAGCCCCCAGGTGAAACACGTGCGAGCAGCCGTGCATCGCCTGCTGCACCGCGGTCAGATCGCGCAGCTCCCCGGGCACGACCTCCACCTGAGCGAGCGTCTCCGGCGGGAGCAGCCGCAGGTAACCGGGGTCGCCCCTCGAGTTGTAGCGAACGAATGCCGCGCACCAGCGCCCCCTCCGCAACCAGTCGCTCCACCAGGTGGCTGGCGATGAACCCTCCTGCCCCTGTCACCAACACCCGCCCACCGTCCCAGGTCATCTCCATGCCTTATCCCTTTTCATCCTCGTTCACCGAGGCTTGAAGGATGACCTCTTCAGATAGCTGCGCCCTCAGCTCGTGGATCTGCTCGCGCACCACCGCCAGGCTGCCCTGGTCTGCCAGTCGGTCCAGCTCCAGCAGCCACCCGTCCACCTTGAGCGGAGAGATCTTCACCTGACACAGGTGGCAGGGAAGCGATCCCAGGTTTGAAGAATTGAGCCTGTCGCTGCTCGGCTCATTTCTCAACTTTGAATTCGCCCGGATCGCCGTCCCGAGCGTGCTGTAAAAGTCTGGGAAAACTACCACCCGTGCCGGCGTGGAGCCGCAGATCTCCAATACCTTGCGTCGCTCCGCCGCCTCGATGTTGTGAATCGCAAAGACGATAATGCCCACGTCCTGTTCTCGCACGATTTTTGGGATATCCGCCCGCTGCCCTAACACCCGCACCCCCTGGATGCGAACGCCATGTTTGAAAAGGTCGTCATCCACCAATCCGATGACCTCCAGCGAGCCGCCGTACCGTTCGTTCGTCAGGGTGTAGATCGCAAACTGCCCAGTCTCGCCGCTGCCGATCACCAGCACCTTCTCGCGTGAAGCTGCCGCTGCCCCGCGCCAGAATACCCACCGTGAAGCCAGACCGGTGATCAGCCTGCCCCGGTAGCGCGTCGCCACGAAGCCGGCGAGCGCCAGCCCTGCCGCGGTCAGCAGCAGCCCGCGTGGGAGCAGCGCCCGCTGGCTCCAATAGAAGCCGTGCCAGCCCAACCAGGTCTGGTGTAGGGTGGTATGCACCAGGTTGTTCAGCGCCAGGGCGATTGCAGTCGCAACCGCAATCGGCGCCGCCAGATCGATCGCTTCGTAAGGCGCCGCCTTTGACCATTCCACCCGGTTCATCCCCATCAGCGCCCCCGTCACGCTGAACAGCAGGGCGAATCCCAACGCCAGCAAGATCGACCGGTCCCATCCGACATTCAGCGCCCCAAACGATCGCCAGATCAGCCCGGTGAGACCAATCGCCAGAAAAGTCACCAGGATGTCCACCGTGAACCAGTTCACGTAGCGGCTCATCAACCGCCAGACTGGTCCAACAAACAGCCAGCGCTCCGGCGGCGTTTCGGATTGCAGCCGCGGCGTCACTGCCAAAACGGTCCAAAACAGCACGTCCAGGTCGCTCCACATCGAGCAGTTTCGCACGTATAGTTGATCCAGCCGCTGCTTGCTCGGCACGATCTCGTCCAGGTAGGTCGGGATCACATTTCCGTTGCTCAGCAGGCTCTCTTCATGCCGGTACACCACCGAAGCTGGGCTGGTCATTCCCGGCCGCACCGAGAGCAGCTCCTTCCGGATCTCCTCCGGCCAGCCTGCCGCGATTTCAGGGTCTTCCGGGCGCGGCCCCACCAGGCTCATTTCCCCCTTCAGCACATTCCAGAGCTGCGGCAGCTCGTTCAGCTTCGTATCCCGTAGCCGCTTGCCGTATGGTGTGATCCGCGGGTCGTCCTGGGCGGTCACCTTCGGCCCGGCGTAGCTCTCCGGGTGCTCGTACATCGTCCGGAACTTGAGCATCCCAAAAATCCGTCCGCCTCTTCCCACCCGCGGGCTGTGGAAAAATACCGGTCCGGGCGAATCGTGCCGGATCAGCCAGCCGATGATCAAAAAGAGCGGCCAGAGCAGCAGCAGCCCAATCCCCGCCGCCAGGATGTCCATCCCTCGCTTAAATATCCGGTACGTGAATGCGTTAAGCCTGGCGGAATTCGGCGCGGGGAATTCTCTGGGAGTGCTGGTGGCTTCAGACATGCGGGATAATAAAGGAAATCATATGGATAATAGGAGCGATAAGTTCGTTATTCGGTTAGGGCGTCCACGGGGATCGATCCCCCCACTTTTGCATCGATTATAATCCCCTTACTCGCCCCAGGATAAACCCATTTGTCCAATCGCCATTCAATTTCGAGAAACCTTGCGCTTTGGGCGCCGCCATTCTTGCTCATGGCGTTGATCTTTACCTTTTCAAGCATTCCCGCGAAAGAGGTAGGAGGGGTAGAAAGTACCTTCCAGCTCTTGATTGCCAGGTACCTGCCCATCCTCGCCGCCCTGCAGATCAAATGGTTGAAGGTCGGTCACATCATCGGCTACGCCGCCTTGGGGCTGGCATTCCGCCGCGGCTTTGCTTCGATTTCGAGCCGCCCCGGAGCCTGGTCGATCCTGGCTTGCCTGCTCTTCGCCGTCACCGACGAAATCCATCAAACATTCGTCCCCGGCCGCGGCGCCTCGGTCTCCGATGTGGTTCTCGATACCGTTACAGTCGTCGTTGTGATGATTATCGTCAGCCTGCTCGAAACCCTCAAACACCGCCGAAACCCAATCCCTCAGCCGTCCCGATCAGACCAGGTTTGAAAGTAACGTGAAAATCGATCGTTGCGTTCCCCCTGCATTGGGTCGATTGTTAATCCTCCAGAAAGGAAGCCATCACGAGCCTCGCTTTTCCCGTCGCCGCCAATATCTCCTCCTGGTTGAACACATCCGTCCTGAGGCTGATCCGCCCCCGTTCGGGATTCCATTCGATGACTTCGACCTGTGCCGTGATCGTATCGTTTGGTCTCACCGGCGCGAGAAACTTGAGCTCCTGGCTTAGATACACCGAGCCCGGACCCGGTAATTTGCTCCCTAACACCGCCGATATCAAACCCGCCGCCAGCATCCCATGCGCTATTCTTCCCTTGAAGAAGCTCGCTGTTGCATAATCTTCATCCAGGTGCACCGGGTTGTTGTCTCCCGTCAGCCTGGCAAATGATTCGATATCCTCCAGCGTGACCGTCTTCGTCAGCTGCGCCCTTTCCCCGATTCGAAAGGTCTTACGCGGCAGGTTACTCATTATTTCGTTTTTCAATATTCATGGATATCTTTTCGAGAATCAATGTGAGCGCATCTTGGTCATAATAGGTATCGGAAAAATCTTGCTCTAAAAAGAATTTTGCATCCAGATCGATTGTGCTGCCTTTGACTTGCCCAGGACTCCCCACCACAATCGAATAATCGGGGATATTCTTGGTCACCAGGGTGCCGGATCCAATCAAACATCCCTTTCCGATCTGCACTCCAGGCAGTACCACGGATCCCGCACCAATAAATGTATAAGCCCCAATTCGAACGCTTCCGCGTGAATAGCCTTTTCGCTCCGTGTTTGAGATGTGAACAAACTGCTTTCCGAGCAAACGAATAGAATTTTCGCTGCCGTGGGTGAAGATACCTACCCAGGCGCCAATTTGACAGCCCTCCTCGATGACCAACCCTTCCGTAGCATCCAGAATCGAATAGTGCCACACCCACACTTGGTCGCCAAACGAAATGTGTTTTTTATTAATGATGATTGCCGAGCTGCTGATCCGGGTATATTTATGAAATTGATTGGAATTTTGATCGAAGTAGCCGTAAACCATAAACGGTTGATGCACCTGAGCAATGAAATCGCCCAAGATCGACATCATCCGCCCAAATGGAGAGCGGTATAGAGTTTCCAATAAACTTTTACTCATTTTCGTCGATCCCATTCTTCAGTCAACAGGATTGCGAAAATCCTGCAGCCCAATCCAGTATCTCGATCACCTTCGGAACACAAACGCTTTCAGAAAAAATCCCAAGCGCATAATTTCTTCCCCTTTCCCCAAGTCGGCTCAACTCATCGATCGGTAGATTCGAGATATCGTCCATTTTCCTGGAAAGTGCGCCAATCTCCGCCGGGGTTACAACCCAACCGCATCCCGATGCTTGAATAATCTCTGCGATCTCGGATTCTGGATGTGCGATACAAAGGATCGGCTTTCCGTGCAGCATGTATGATATCAATTTCGAGGGAACTGAAACCAGGCTTTGGCTAGCTGCTGTTGGTAGAAGAAATACGTCGGCAGAATCGAGCACCTTATTTGTTTCATTTTTCGGCCAGGGGGAATAAATTGTAATTCTCTTCTCATCACTTGCCAGCTTTCGGCACCTTTCCAGATCGCTTCCTTCACCGGCGATGATCAGATGATTTATACCCTCCGTATGCTTGATCGCTTCAATGAAATGCTCAACGCCAGATGCTGCCCCAATATTGCCTCCATATAAAAAGACAAATTCCTCTCTCGTCAAATCCACCGATCCTCGAAATCCACCAGGATCCATTTCAACCTTTTCTGAATGACGGATCCAATTCGGGATTACATGGATCCGGTCCCTCTTAATTCGCCGAGAATTTATGTAAACCTCCGCAAATCGTTTTGAGATCACGATGACTTCTGCAGCGCGTTGGGCAATCTTTCGATCCAACCAATACATCAGCCGGATAATGAGATTGTCTTCACGCATTCGCCCCTGGGCTACGAGCGACTCCGGATAGAGGTCTTGGATGCTCAGCACGACCGGTATCCGGCGAAGACCAGCCACAATGGAGATCAGTCCGGCGCTGAGTATCGGCCAGGTATTCGCATAGATGACATCTGGCTTTTTCAGGAAAAGCAAGCGCAGGCTGGAGGTTACTCCAAATGTCAGGTTTTCCACAAATCGACTTGAAACCGACAATTCTTTGGATAGAGTGGCGAAACACCGGATGACCTTAAAGTTATCGCCGATCTGCTCATGAGAATAGAGGTTCCGCTTATACCCTTTAAAAACCCTGGCGCCTGGCCGGTTGGGAAACGGTGCCAGCACGACCACCTCATCTCCCCTTGATTGCAGAGTTTCGGCGATACTCATCGATGTCGTCGCCGAAACAACCGGTTCCGGCGGGAAAACCGCTGAAATGATCGTAACTTTCATTCGTAGTTGAGTTTTCGCTATTGCAGGACAGTCGAGATTACCATTGCAGGGTTGCCGCCGACCACAGAATTTTCTAGCACGTCGCCGGTGACAACGCTCCCTGCGCCTACAACACTCCCGGAGCCAATATTCACCCCTTTCAGGATCAAGCAGTTCATTCCGATAAAAACATTATCTTCTATCTCGATCGGCGCTGTTTTCCCAATTGAAGGATGCGTACGCCGTTCTGAATAATCAACGGGGTGGAAATCGGTATCGATGATCGTCGTGTTCGCTCCCACCGTCACATGGTTCCCAATTCGGATTCGGTCCGCCGCACAGATTGTCCCGCCGGTCATCGCAAAGTTGTCGCCGATCTCGATTACCGCCCCCGCCGTCCATGTGCATAGAATTACCGGGTGATTCGCTCCCAACGGATTCGAACGGACAGAAGAGCGCAATCCCAGTCCATGACCAATAACAATCCGGCTTCCCCGATATTTTTGAATGATCGGGGTTCCATGCAAACGCCAGCCCTTACCCCACCGGATTCCGCTTGAAGCAAAAATCAGGCGCACCCAGGGATAAATCATCCACCGACCGATTTCATTCCAAATCTTCCAGGGGGTATCAAGAGCTTCCATGGAACTATGCTGTGTGTTCATGGGAATGCTGGAGGATTACTTTTTCATAACAACATTCCAATTTATCGACAGAATTTTTCAATGAGAATGTTTCCTGCATCATCTCCGCACAGTTGGCTTTGTAAAGGGCATATTTACTTTTATCTTCAAGCAATCGGGTTATCGCAGCCGCAAATTCCTTAGGATCGAACGGCACAACCTCGGCGATCCGATCTTTAATCAACGGTGCAATTTCACACCGGTCGGTGACTACCATCGGAGTACCTGCAAGGCATGCTTCAACGATTGTCGCTGGAAAGGTATCGGCACGACACGGCAGTCCGAAAATATCTGCATCTTGGTATGCCGACCACACTTCCGCGCCGCTGAGTAGTCCGGGGAAGATAATATTATTCGCCTGCTTTACCTTATGGACCTTTTCCATCACCGCGGCTAAATGCCCATCATCGCTGCCAACAATCGCCAGCCAGGCATCCGGGATATCCAATAAACCGAACGCCTCAACCAGCATATCGGCGCCTTTCTTCTTATTAATTCTTCCGAGAAATAGAATGAGCGGACAATCTTCCGGTATTTGGAATTTTCGTCTGAAAGTGCCTTTCGCCGGGAAGTCGATCAGCTCAGACGGATCTCTACCTACCGGGATAATATCGATCTTGTCTGCCGGTACGCCGTATTTCATAATTTGTTCCCGCTCGGATTCTTGCAGCGCGATAAACGCAGTGGATCCCTTAAGTTCCCGAGCGCCATACATTCTGTCATATATCCTCTTAGTCAGATACGAGTTGACAATAATCTGCATCGTCCCATGCGGTGTAAGCACCACAGGGACGTCTGCTTTCCCTGCCCTCTTTAACTGCACTTAAATTCATAAAATTACGAAATCCATTCAAGTGCACGACATCAAATTGTGGGAGTTCTCGGCGCAGGTACTTTGAAATTTCTGGCAGCCAGATCGGCCCCAGTGTCCCGGGCCAGAAAGGGAGATTCCAGGTATTGAAATAGACCGCTCTTATTCCTTCGATCTCCCGCTCGAATGTCCCGGCTTGAATTTTCTGATGTTTATCCAGGAGATTCGTGCAGTATATCGTGACCTTGTGTCCGCGCTTTAAAAGTTCCTTGCTGTATTTATAAACATATTGGACTGGTCCGCCCCAACCCACCGCTGGTAAAAATCCAAGCGTGACCTGAAGGATATGCATTTTAGATCACCCCCAAGCTTTTTGAACTGCGCCGTTCATGCCCTGGGTGAAACCCTCCAATCCCCATGCAGCGATAATCTGGCGTGACCTGCAACCCATCCTGCGCAGGTCCATTGCGCCATTTGCCGCTTTGAGCATAAGCGCCGCCAGCAATTCGGGGTCGCTGGCATCGAAAATATATCCGTTCACCCCATTTTGAACCAGATCTTTGGCGCATCCGCTCATTTTGGATACGAAAACTGGCAAACCCGATGCCATCGCTTCGTTCACCACCAATCCCCACTGATCTTGCAGCGCCGGATGAACAAATACCTCGGCAAATGCATAGTAAGCTGCGATTTCATCTGCGCTGTGAAATCCGGCAAGTGTCACATCGCCTTGCAGCTGGTTCTCCCGAATGGTGGATAGGATCATGTCCTTTTGTTCTCCATCCCCAATAATCACTAACCTCCAGGGCTTCTCAAGGTCAGCCTTCATCTGGTTCTTGTATAACTTGTATGCGAATAACAATCCGGTGATATTTTTCCGTGCTAAAAATCGAGCCGAAGTCAAAAAATATGGCCGGCTGAAATCTTCAAGTCCTGGCAGGTTTCGAAACGCCTCGGGCTGCGCTTGCGCTCTTTCTACCGAATTTGCCCAAAAATCGTTGTCTACCGCATCATAACCGGTGAAAATCTGATCTTGCGGCATTCCCAGGGATATCAAATATTCCTTATGTTGTGAGCCGCCGCAGATGGCTGCATCGAATTGAGTCAAAAGGACTTTTTTTGTCGTTTCTTTTAGATAAGTTCTTTCAGCGTCATTTTGGTTGGTCTCAAACATCAAGATCAATTTCCGTGAGTGAGACCTCCCCCACAAGAAAACGATCCACGCATCGAGTGTGCTGTACCCGTTGACCGCCAGGATGTCGGGTTCAATTTCACTAAGTCCATGCCAGATCGTTCTAGCTAACAAAACGGGTTTCCGGATGACTTGTTCGTAATCTTTTTCGGTGAAGAGGGTTGTGCGTTGAAATTCTTTACAGGGCTCGCTTTTCTGCCAGGCATAGGACTTGAGTTGATCGGCGATTTCCAATCCAAGGACTTCGATCCCCCGCTGCTTAATGATCGCTGCAAGGCGGCCGTTCTCGCGACATGGTAAGGACCAAAGTTCGGCCATTGTAAAACCAGTTTTTTTGGTTCTCGTGGTCTTGAAAGTTCGGATTGGATCATCGAGATCAAATCAATATGAGTATCTGTATTAGGTTATTGGTTTCCCAGTCGCGAAGATTTGGCGCCGGTTCAACAAGATGCTCAGCATCCAACCAACTCCTTTCTTCAGAGTAGGATAATTTACAAGGTGCTCTGCAAGCCGCGGAATTGGAGGCATGGCATCGCAGAGAATAAATATCTTAAGCGGCTCGAATTTTGCTTCAGATAGCAGATTTCCTAAATTTAAAGGAATCCCAATTATAAAGATGGTGATGAATTGCCGATAAATCATTTTGAGGCGGATAAGATCTATGATCCCGCGATCGCCAATCATCGAGCGGTAATAACACGATCAATAATCCTTCTGGATCGATGAGATGATGAAGCTCTTGTAGGACTTGTAAAGGATTTGGAACATGTTCGAGAGCGTGATTTGAGATGATCCTGGAATAAGTTTTCGGAGATAGTTCCTTAAGTGAAGCGTGTACTTCCAACTTAAGCTTCCTTGCTTGTTCTAATGCAGATGGATTGATATCCACTCCAACTTTCTCGCGAACCGGCAGCAGTCTCAATAAATCCCCTCCCCCGCAACCAAAATCCAACACACGATCTTCATTAGAGAGATAGGGTAAAAATAACGGCAAATTCCATCGCGCCGCAAGTGTACCGAAACTCTTTTGAGCATTGAAATACTCATGCCCTTTTTGCCCCGTATAATTCGTGCTGGTTAAATCTGCATATCTATCATCATCACCCATCGAATTATCATTTTCCTTCATAGCTCGTTATACTGAGGGCGAGTTCTTGTCTGAAAACCCGATCGTCTTCCATTTGGAAAAAGAAAAAGCAGCATGAAATAGAAAAATGCTGGGATTGCCAGGACGCCCAACGTCGAAAAACCCCAAAAATCGCTGCTTCCCCATACCATCCATAAGACGCTCAGCCAGACAATCCCCAGGGCGCGCAGGGCGGTCGGCGTTTTCTTATCCAGGAATCCATCCAATCTGCGGCTTAGCCAGCCGGCAAGAGCCATTTCAAGCAAGACTGCTGCCAATCCGCCGTTGCGGTAGAAACTTCCAACCAATGATGATTTTGCGCCGTATAACAGCTGGTCGAACTCCATCGGTATCGTGTTCTTATTCTGGCTTGCCAGCCAATCAACGATAAAATACTTCTGCGGAAATATCCTGCTTGGGATCCATCCGGACAGGATGTAGTTAATAAAGGGCAAGCCGTACTCGTACCCTTTCCAGTAATCGAATACATAGCTTTCTAACCAGAAGGTTGCCAGCATTTGGGTGTCATTTTCCGCTAATGAAAGGATAGCATTATCTGTCACGGTGTTCCAGCTTTCGGTTACTTGCTCAGTCATAACGGCATAATCCCAGCTTTCATGTCCCCGCGCTTGGTATAGGAACACTGCTGCCAATATACTGAGAACCAACCAGGCTGGAGGCCAGCGCCTGCCCACCCAGATAATAAATATCATGCTGCTCGCCAATAACATCGAGATCGTCACGAAGCGTGACCAACCGTGCGGCAGAGAGAAAAAGATAAATGCCAGCATCCACAAGCTGCCGATTACTCTCATGCTTCGGCTGCGCTGCGCCATTAGGAAGATTATTGGAAAAATTAGAAAGATATATCCGGTATATTGATATCCGGTAACTTCTCCAGTAAATCTCCCGGACTGAATGACTGTTTCAGCTCCCCACGAAGCCAGACCTGACCGTGAAGCGAGCAAGGAAAAAGTGCCAAATCCTCCAAAAATCAGCAGCCATAAAAGGGCTATTAGGATGAAAGGCGTTTTTGTTTCATCAATTCCAAGCGTATAAATATGATATGGCGTTCTCAAGTAAGCCAGGAAAAAAACCAAAATCCCGCTGAACAGAACAAAGATAATCCAGAATCCCCTCCCGGCACCTCCTCCGATATCGAGGCGAATCTGATAATCGATAAGTTTCTTGCTGATGACAACCGCCAGGGGAGAAAGCACAAAATAAAGGGCGAAAGCGCACCACCCCCAAAATCCGGCGCTCAGCCACCTGAACCGCCCTCGCCGGACGAGGACCAGGGCAATGATCCCAAGCTCGATGCCGATCACTGCCGCTGTCCACAATAGCACCGTAGATGCTGAAGAATTCAATTGTAATCCCCCGTTAATAGGTTTAATTGGAGGATTTTTTCATAAAATGCCAGCAGGCGTTGTCCGTAATGTTCCCATGAAAATTCCTCAACCCGACTTGCAGCATGAATTCCGAATTCATGCCTGCTCTCCGGCTTTTCGTACATCCATAAGATCTTTTCCGCCAGGGCATCGACGTCACGGATCGGGACGATTACGCCGTCCAATCCGTCGCGGATGATAGACCCGGCATTGGGGGTCGTGATGACCGGCAGACCCGCCGCCATAGCCTCATAGATCACTAAAGCAGACCCTTCTGAAAGCGTGGGGAATACAAATACCGAAGCGTTTTGATAATATTTCCAAAGTTCCATCTGAGGCAAATGGTCCAGGAA
This sequence comes from uncultured Chloroflexia bacterium, assembly GCA_963827155.1. Taxonomy (GTDB): domain Bacteria; phylum Chloroflexota; class Anaerolineae; order Anaerolineales; family UBA4823; genus UTCFX2. The sequence continues at coordinate 108,751 of CAWGZV010000002.1, forward strand.
TCTGATTTTCCCAGAAATACTCATTTGTTCGAGCTTCAGACAATAATCGGGATCGCGTGACCCGATCAGAACCAGCTCGCTGTTTGGCAGGTGCAATCGATCGAACGCTTTCACCAGGTATTGGATCCCTTTTCCAGGGATGATGCTCCCGGCATAGAGGATCCTGAAATCCATCTTTCTGCGATCCCGCTGCGCCGGCATCTACCAGACCTTTAAATTTTGAACGGTCTGCCCCATAAGGCACAACGAATATTCGTTCTTCTGAAATACCTTTCTCGATGAAAGTTCCGGCAGCATATTCTGAAGGAACCACAAAATAGTCCGAGGTGGAATATTCTTCCTCAATCCGGGCTCTAGATTGAATTCTTGATGATATATATGGCAGTCCTAATTGCCGATATTCGGTTTCAACTTTCTCTTCATAGGAATCGATATGTTCCTCTCGAACATCGCAAACGGCTGTGCCTCCCATTTTTTTTACCTTTTGAGCTCCTTTAAGGCCTGTTGAGCTTACGAAATGAAATACCTCGCAGTCCTCCAGGTAGGCTAAAGAGCTCTGATCGTAAATCCGATTGAACAGCGAATTGGCTCGTCCGGCTTGAATGATCTTTGTTCTCAGCAGTGCTTGAGAAAGCAGGTACGGCCATGTGATGGTGTGGATGATAGAAGGATCCAATCCTTCGAGCGCTTTCCCCGCTAACCTTTTTTGAATATTTCTGGGAAGAATTCTCGCTCCAGGTTGAAGATCATTGATCCCAGAGAAAACACATAAATATTGCGCCAAAATCCCAGCATTCTGGAGCGCCAGCGCGGCATGGTGGTAGTGGGCAATATTTCCGCCAGATAAAATTACCCGCGGCTTACCATGCGACATGTTTCAGCACCCTCCAATCTCTCTTTCCAATCCATCGAGTAGCTCATTGTATTGAATAGAGAGATCAGCGTCGGGCTTCAAGCCCGTGTCGATAACGATTCTGGCGCACAGATTGGATTGTCGTGCATGCTTTCCCGGGCATCCCTGCCTGTGCATATGAACGCACCATCTCTGGAAAGTAGTACATATCGAAATTCAAGGTGAATTTATTTACCGCTGCACGATAGACCAAACCGCCTCCAGTATCTCGATCGCTTTTTTAATATTCCCATTCAAGCGGTATCCCCTTGCCAGGTAGAATGCCTCGGCGTACCCGCGCTTTCCACCTTCCCATGCCGTCAGGTAATACGGTAATGCCTCGGCTTCCTTTCCGGCAAATCTATACACGTCTCCAATCTCCCACACCGCGGAGCTTTGTTCTGGCTCGTTTCTCCAATTCTCCGCCCGCTTTGCAAGGACTCCAAGCATCGCCTGACCAAGCTCGAACTTCTTTGCTAAAACCAGGTTTTTGGTCCGGTCAATCAGTGTCCGGTCGGATACTTTCTGCCATGCCGCGGCAGCTCCCTCAAGATCGCCCTGTAAATACGCCAGGTTGCCCTCCCAAAAGTGCTTTTCTTCTGGCATGCGCTGGCAGCCCTCGGATTGAGCCAGATATTCCTCCGCTTTTTGGAAATCATAGGAAGCCCAAATCCTGCTTTGCCATACTCCAATGCAGCTGGGATCAGGGGTTTGCAGGTTCGAATGATTGATCCATTCCGGGTCGCGAAGATTCAGCCGCCCTGATGGATCGATTTGCCGGAGATCGAGAATTTTCAAAATTCTCAAATGGTCCCGATTTGTCTGCCAGGCTGACTGAAGCAAGGGGAGAGCGATAAATAGGGATAGCAGAAAGATTACTAAACTAGTTTTTGATAACCGGAACATAGAAGATTAGGAAAATAAATAATACTCTGCCTGGTCCGAGAGAATAATAGCATTAATAATCATTCGAGCGAAGGAGGAGAATCGACAAGATGCCAAGTGCAATCAGCGCTGTGATGGAAAGTAAATTTCTAATTTTTGGAAGATTTATTATAGGATATTTCATCAAGTGGCTGTGATTTCTGATTGAAACTCAATTTCCCACGCGATTTGAAAGATCTGATATGGATCCAGCGCATCAGGAATTGGGGAAATAGCCACGATATCAGCAGTCTGCTCGCTGTTCGAAACCAGCCCCTTCCAATAAATTCGACCATCAGGATCAGGAATTTTCTTGAGTTCGAAGACCGCCAAAATCGTTCTTCCGCTTTTGCTTTGGATAAATTGCGCTCCGATGCTGTCCGCAGCTTCGAAAGCTCTTCATTCCGCTCCGGGCATTTCGCGCTCATTTTTTCGATATCTTGAGCTCTCATCGCATAAACAGCTTCAAAATTCCTGGCGTTCTGGTGTGTGCGTTCTAGGAAGATTTCGGAGGTCATTTCGCGATCCCACAGTCGAATTTCCCCCAAAGTCAGGTTGCTGCCCGTAAATCTGCGCAGAACCAGCGGTTCATCAATATATTTAATCGTCCCCAGCAGCAAAGATCGGAACGGGATCACCACATCTTCGCTGACAACCTGGTCGCCCAAGGGACCGAAAAAATCGAAAACCTCCCTGTTCCATGCGTGGCTGCTTCCGGTGACGCTGCACTGGTGTTTTGTAAACCATTCCAGGCAGAGTTTTCGCTCGTCCGGCGGTTTTTTCCAGGTCAGCGCATGACGCAGCCCAGATTTCGTCGATGATGAATTCATTCGAAAAAATGGAATGGGCGCTTCCGGCAGACTCCTGATACGCTTGCCAGATCCTCTCGCTGCGCTGCGGCAGCGATACATCGTCCCCGGCAGCCGCAACGATCATTTGACCGTGCGCCAGCCTCATCACCGCGTTGACGTGCCCTCCAATCCCGAGGTTCCGCTCATTCCGTCCGCACGATCACCTCGTGCGGTCCCCGATACTCATCTGCAGCTTCCTTCATGAGCTCGAAAGTCCGGTCTCCCGAGCAGTCGTCCGAGAGGATAATTTCCAGCGGCGAGTAGGTCTGTCCCAGCGCCCCCTCCACCGCCTCGGCGATATAACGTTCCTGGTTGTAAGCCAGCAATATAAACGTAAGCAGCGGTCGGTCTGGATTATTCTCCGTCATCATAGTGAAACCAAATTGTTAAGTAAAGAATATATATTCGAAATCACGCTCACCGGAATGCGGTCTGCAAGGTAGATGATTTCGGGAATACAGCTTTCGCTTGACATGGACCGATAGAATGTGTAATATTAATCCTGGATGTTAGGTTAAAACAAACATCCAGGTTAAATATGCGTAAGGGCGACTATCTCACTGCGATCCTTCGTTCAAATAAGACCGTGTTTTCAACCGAAGACATAGCCCTGTTGTGGCACGAATCGAGCTCGACAGCCGCTCGGGTCAGATTATCATATTTTGTAAAGAACGGTGATTTATTCAGAATCCGAAGAGGTTTGTATGCCAAAAGTGAAGATTTTCGGGTGCTGGAATTAGCTACTCGCATCTATGTTCCGTCATACATTAGCTTCGAAACGGTGCTGGCGAGAGAAGGGAATGATATTCCAATACTACGATCCAATCTTCGTCGCTTCTTATCTCAAGAGGGATGTCGTGATCGCTGGTCAAACCTATTCATTCAGAAGAATAAATTACCGCATATTGATAAATTCAGTTGGAATTGAACATGTGGATGAAACTTCCATCTCCTCAAAGGAGCGAGCATTCTTAGACACCCTGTACGTGAACGCCGATTATCATTTTGATAATCTTCGTTCGTTAAATTGGGAAAAAGTGTTCGAAATTCTGCCCATATATCATAATAAGCGGATGATCAAGAAAACCAATCATTTATATAAAGAAAGAAAATAACCAGAAATTATGACGATTGATATAGCAATCCATAAGACAATATTATTTCAGATATTGAAAGATATATTATTCCGACACTTCCATTTCCCCATTCTTGGGGTTCAAAGGGGGTACGGCTGCACTGATGTTTTATGGTCTGGATAGGTTTTCGGTGGACCTTGATTTTGATCTTCTGGATGCTGATAAAAAGGACAGTGTCTTTGACAGTGTACTATCTATCGTAAAGCGATACGGAACGCTCAAAGAGGCTAATCAAAAGCGGTTTAATCTTTTCTTTATGATCTCTTACGAAGATAAAGCCCGCAATGTTAAAAGTAGAGATCAATCAAACGCAGTTTGATTCCCGTTATGAGATCCGAACCTATTTGGGGGTATCCATGCAGGTGATGGTTGTTCAAGATATGTTCGCCCACAAGCTCATCGCCATGACTGAGCGGATTAGTGAAACCAGTCGGGATATTTACGATGTTTGGTTTTTCTTGCAGGCGCGTTACCCGATTAATAAATCAATAGTGGAGAAACGAGCTGGAAAACCTTTCAAACAGGTCATTAAAAAAGCTGTTGATGAGCTGCAAAAAATGGATAACCGCCACATTTTGGATGGCTTGGGGGAATTGTTAAACCAAGGTCAAAAAGATTGGGCAAGAGAAAAACTTCGTGAAGAAACTATCGCCTTATTAAGCCTGCGGTTGGATGAATGATCGGTCGTCCTCACGAGAGCAGGCTGCGCGGCTTTAGCGCAATCTGCAGCATCCGCCGGTACTCTCCTTTGTCGATCATCAGCGCCGAGAAGATCACCGAAACTCCAATGCTCAAGCAGCGCCAGCGGCCAGTTCACGCGGTCTGCGACCAGGTTAATCCCGAAGCCATCGCCACGATCCCCAGGCCTCCTAGCCAGAATGCCGCTCCTCGCAGGGTCGGCCTGTAGCCGTGTTTTCTGACCACATAATAGAGCATATAGGCGAAATACCCGATATACATCGCCAGGAACGAGGCCCCAATCCCCTGCCAGCCGGCCCCGCTTCGGGTCGAGATCCACGCCCCGCCCATGAACGCGCCGAAGAACCCCAGCTCGGTCCATAAGAAGACCTTCATATTTGCAAACGCCAGCACAGTATAGGCAAAAATCCAGCTTGTCACCTTGAGGTAGTCCGCGATCAGCATCCACTGCATCAGCTCGATCGCCGGCAGGAACTCGCTGCTGTAGAACACCCGAATGATCATCGGCTTCAGCACCACCAATCCCACGATCAAAGGCGTCAGCAGCACCGTCGCAAGGCGCACCACCTGGCCGATCAGCAGGCTCACCTTTTCGCGCTCGTGCGTGCCGCTCAGCGTCGGCAGGTAGTACGTCCCGAAAGAGCTGGTCACCAGGTTCACATACAGCAGGCTGAAAGACCAACACATGTCGAAGTAGCCCGCTGCGCTCAGCCCGCCGCTGCGCGTGATCATCGAGCGTACCGCCAGCAGCATCCCGTTCATCCCAAAGCTCGCCGCCAGCGTGGGGATCGACATCCAGAAAAAATGCTTTGCCGCCCAACCCCGGAAGCGGAAGCGAAAGACCTTCAGCCAGCCCCCCTTCCACAGGAAATACCCCGCAAGCGCCACCGTCGCTGCCGGGGTCACCACCAGCAGCAGAGTCATCCCCAGCATCTCGGCCTCGTTCGCCAGCCGCGCCAGCGGGTAGGTGAGCAGCACCAGCGCCGCCATCCCCGCCGCCTGCACCACCGCCAGCCTGCCGATCGCCCGGTAGCCGTTCAGCAGACTGGTGAGAAAACCTGCCATCGCCCCCAAAATCACCGGGATGGTCACCCACCGCACCGCGTTCGTCATTTCCCGGCTGTCGAGCTCGCCGAAGATCAGTTGTCCGATCCAGGGGGCCAATGCCGCCGCCGCCAGGATGAAGAGCAGCACATTCACCCCGAGCAGCGTAGCCACCGTCCCAATATATTCCTGGCGCTTCTCCTCGTCCTGCTCCTGGCTGGCGACCCCCTGCACGATCGCTGTCCCGCTCCCAATCGTCGCCAGCGGCACCAGCGTGTCTCGCGCCTGGCGCAGCAGCGAGAACAGCCCGATCCCCGCCGGGCCAAATACCACTGCCAGGATCTTCACGCTCAGCACCCGCAGCAGGATCGTGATGAAGGCGCTCGAGCCGGTTTTGATTGAAGCCTTAATCAGATCCAGCATATTAAACTTTTGAAGGCTTCGTCCGAATTATGGATATACATTCCCGATTTTGCGTGCCGGGTTCCCTCCAACCACATTTCCAGCTTCGATATCTTTGGTTACAACCGATCCGGCTGCGATGACTGCATCTTTACCAATGTGAACGTTATTTAAAATCATACATCTTGAACCAATCCAAACATTCTCTTCCACAATGATCGGGTATGTTTTCCCCGGCGACATACGCTCATTTTGTGATATCCCATGAAAATCGGAATCCATAAATATCGTTTGCGGACCAATCATGCAGTTCTTGCCAAACCGAATCAGGCTGCATGCAAACAATTCACAGCCGTTCATAATCGCAGTTCCTGCCCCGATGTCTATTTGTGCTTCCGGGTTGCGCGGCTGGATCAGGATGGGATTTTCGTCGCGCCTGCTAATCCAAATCCGAGCGAGACGTTCTCATGAATTTGAAGTGTGCCTCTTCCCTGGAATTTAAACTGAATGAACGATTCGAAGGTTTGGCTTGATATCAATTTTCCCTCGGTTAAGAAAAACCTGCAGTCTCAGGTTTGCAATTCGGGATAACGACCAGAAATTCATGAACAAATGGTAGCAATACCGTATCAAATATGAGACCATCGATCTCAACAATATGCCAGAATCCTTTCAATCACATATCTGATCTGCTCCAGCGTGTGGTGCGGTCCCATCGGCAGGCTCAGCGCCTCGCGGTGGATCCGCTCGCTGATCGGCAGCGCCCCTTCCGGAATCCCAAGTTCGCGGTATGCCCCCTGCAAATGCGGCGGCACCGGGTAGTGCACCATCGTCCCGATCTGCTGCTCCTGGAGATAGCCCATCAGCGCCTCGCGCTCCTGCGTCCTCACCACGAACACGTGCCAGACCGGCTCGCTGCCTTCCGCCACCACCGGCAGGATCAGCGGCGTGCCGGCTAAACCTTCCAGGTATGCCCGCGCCAGTCTTCGCCGCCGCTCGTTCCATTCGTCCAGGTGTCTCAATTTAACCCTTAGGAAGGCCGCCTGCAGCGGGTCGAGCCGCGAGTTGAAGCCCTGGATCTCGTTTAGATATTTACTGCTCGCCCCATAGTTTCGCAGCCTCCGCAGCCGCTCGGCAAGCTCGTCGTCGCTCGTCGTGATCGCCCCCGCGTCTCCGAATGCGCCCAGGTTTTTGCTCGGGTAAAAGCTCCACCCGGCCGCCTCCCCCAGGCTTCCGGTTTTCTTGCGTTGTGTAGATCGCCCCGTGCGCCTGGGCTGCGTCCTCGATCACCTTCAGGCCGTGCCGCTCTGCGATCTGGCGGATGGGCGCCATTTCCGCCGCCTGCCCGTAAAGGTGCACTGCGATCACCGCCCGGGTGTGCTTCGTGATCGCAGCTTCCATCTTTTCGGGGTCCAGGTTGTAGGTCCGCTCCACCGGCTCCACCGGTATCGGTCTGGCCCCCGCGTAGCTCGCCGCCAGCCAGGTCGCAATGTAGGTGTTCCCCGGCACGATCACTTCGTCCCCCGCCCCAATCCCATAGCCCCTTAAGATCAGGTGCAGCGCCTCGAGCCCGTTCCCCACCCCGATGCAGTGCCTCGCCCCGCAGTACGCCCCCCATTCGGCCTCGAAGGCTTCCACCTCTTCCCCCAGGATATACCGGCCCGAGTCCATCACCCGCCGGTAGGCTTCCTCCAGCTCGTCCTTGAGCGCCAGGGCGTCCAGCCGCAGGTCTAAGAAAGGTACGATCATGGTCTTGTGTCTCATAATTGTTGGATTTCCTGTGGACCTATCCCCTCACCCCGGCCCTGATCTCCCTGAGAAATTCCTCATAATCGCGGTAATAGTCCGCCTCATCGTAGTGCTCAGATGCCAATACCAGGCACACTGCCCCCGAAGAAAAGTTTTCGATCTCTCGCCAGACCAGCGGCGGGATGTACAATCCAAAATAAGACCGGTTCAGTTGGAACTTGATTCTTTCATTTCCGTTGTCCGCGATCACGTCGAAGCTGCCTGTCATTGCGATCAGGAGTTGGTGAAGTTTCCTGTGGGCATGCCCTCCCCGTGAAGATCCTCCTGGCACATCATACAGGTAAAAAACCCTTTTAATCTCGAAAGGGGATGTGCTGGTTGGATTCGATGAAGGTCAGGTTGCCGCGCGGGTCGAAAATCTTCGGCAGGTTGATCGTGCTGCATTCCTTAAATTCCCATTGGTTCATTCCAAATCGTCCGTCTGGTCGATTTTGGCTGCGGTTTCCTTCCATTTCAAATAGCCCATCCCTTCCCAGGGCATGCCGCGCTCGAAATGCTCTCGCCAAGGGTACATCTTTTCCCCTTTAGATCGTTTGTTCTCGATCTCGTGGATCGTGGCGATCGGTTTTGCAGGGTTGCCGGCTGCCACGGTTTCGGGCGCGACGTCGGCGCGCACCACCGAGCCTGCGCCGATCAAGGCGTCTCTCCCGATCACAACACCAGGCAAGATCGTTACGTGAGTTGCAATCACCGCAAAATCCTTGATAGTTACCCCGAATAAGTCGTTTGAAGGTGGGTAAGGGTCGTTGGTCAATACGGTATAAGGGAAAATCCAGACGAAATTTCCTATCCGGCTTTTTTGTCCAATATGCACATTGCTGTGCAGGCGGGCGTAGTCTCCGATCCTGCAGTCGCCCTGGATATCCGAGAGGGTGCCCACCCGGCAGTGTTCGCCGATCATCGAGCCCTCCCGGATCGTGACGCGGTGCCCGCACTCGAAATCCGCTCCGATCACCGACCCAGCATAAAGGATCGCCCCCGATCGGATCAGTGCGTTCGCTCCGATCGTTATTCGCTTGTTGACATAATCCGGTCTGCGGTAATAATCTGCCGTCGGTTCGCCTATGATGCAGTTTGCGCCGATGATGGAGTGGTCGCCAATGCTCACATGATCGTAAATGATCGCGTGAGCCCCGATCGTCACCCCATCCCCGATATTCGCCTCCTTGCTGATAATCGCTGAAGGATCGATCTTACCTGTTTCGAATCCTAACATTGTGTAATCCTTTTATTTTTTCCTGCACCAGTTTTTGCAATGAACGGAATGCTTAAGAATGGGAAAATTCCTGATCCGGTTCTTCATGGGTTGGTGGGTCCATTTGGAAGGATCTCTTGATTTTTCTGGTATTCAAAATAAGCAAGAGCACGAAAGCCGCCGCAAGGTATTCTGCCAGCGAAATTGCCTGGATACCACCATTCCCATGATAAGAATATAAATCGAGATATTGAAATTGATTGCTCAGGATGGTCAGGATGGGAAAGGGGGTCGTGTAGCTGTTCGGATAATCTGGTAGGCTCCAAAAAACTCGTTGGGATAGGATTTGAGTTCCAAAAAGTACTCCAAGAAATAGCCGAGATCCGAGAATCTCTGGATTATCCTCAATTGTCTTCCCGACCAATAAATAGATCGCCGGCATGCTCCAATAGAGAATTCTTTCGGTATCAGAGCCTCCAATCCAGGCCATCACCGAAAAACCAATAATATATATAAATAGGTATTGATGCTCGGCCAAAAATCGAAGGACGTACCTCCATTTGTAGAGCAGAACAATAAGGATTAATCCATATCCCACAAACCAGGCATGGATATAAGTTAATAGAGGTTTGTTATACGCCCAATATGCAGCGATTCGGAAAAATGAATAGGGGTTATCTTGCGTGGAAACTAGTCGAACCATTAGGACGCTTAGAATACCAAAAGCCAGTGGGAGAAAAATGTTAAAGGAATCCTTTTTAGGTTTTGTTTATAAAATGAAAAATGCCACACGGCTGACAAATCATTTGGGGAAACGATCGGATTATTGGCAAACAGCAGTGCTGCTGGAATAATCAGCATCCCTTCCCGAAAAGTAACCCCAATGAAGACCATCAATCCAAGCAAGCAAATACTCCCCAATGAGGGGCTTTTCGATATTCGCTCGATTCCAATTAAACCGGCGAGAAGAAAGACAAAAAACCAGGGATCGATATAAGCAGGATAGTAATAAACAAACCGGATGGGACCATGCCACATCAGCATGAATAGGGCTGCCAGGGTAAACCGGATGATCCAATTATTGATAAATAATCTCAGCCAGTAAATCATCAAGAAAACTGCTAAGAGATTTCCTAGGATGTTTATATACTTAATCCTAAGAGCAGGTCGTTTTTGAAAAATAGCGAGACGAGAAAAGGTGTTCCTATCCTGTAAACAAAAGGCGCTCCAGCCTTGGGGTAGGTATGATTCGTTAGCTGTTCTGCCGTTCTGTAGTACTCTACCCCATCCCAGCCTTTCCCGTTTTGATAAGTAATCGGCTTTTGCATTGCCTGACTGATGATGTTCGCAATGATGAATAGTCCAATAACAAAGATTATTTCTAAATAATTGCTTTTCTTAAGATTCATGAAAATCTGGTTTTTATAAAATATGAGCGTTATTGAACGACTTCATGACCCAAAATAGGTTTGACAAGAACAAGTGTTCTATATATAATCCAATCAAATGAGCGTGGAGATAAACTTCAAAGATAGTCCAAAAATCCGATCAAGCCTTGCCGAAAAATTTTCTGGAAAATTATTCGTTCCTCTTCGTTTTTTCGAGGAACGAATACCCTCCTCCTGCCGGTACCCATTTATCCCACCTCCAGGTTTTCATACCGATCCGGCATTCTATGCTAAACTAAGCCCATCCGCCGCATCGAGGGGAATTATTTCATCGCCCGCTTGCCCTTCACTTGCCCCCCATCCGCCTCTCGCCTGCCCCACACCCAATGAAAGCCCCCCGCCGCCTCATCCTGCTCGCCCTGCTCCCCGCCCTCTTCTTCTGGGTCGGCCTCCAGCCCGGTTCTGCTTCCCCTCGCCCGGCGGGGCTTGTCCTCAACGCCTCCTCCCCCACCCCCACCCGCTCCCGCAAGCCCGAAAAACCGCTCACCACTGCCTTCACCATCCCCCGCCTCTGCGGTCAGCTCGTCTACCTCACCGAGGCCGACTCCGGCGTCGGGCTGGTCGGTTTGAAAGCCTGCGGCGGCGGTCCAACCTACCTCCTCCAGGCTCATCCTCGCGACCTGGTCCCCTTCTACCAGATCCGCGATGCCAAAATCTCCTCCGGTCCAAAGGTCAAGACCGATCAATGCGGCGCTCTGGATTCCTACATCACCGGTTTCAAGAATTACGTCGGCATCGAAAGCTGCGACCAGTGCGGGCTCTATCTGCTCCCTCCAACCTGGACCCAGGTTCCATTGACCCCCTACACCCCTACCTCGCCGCCCCCAACTCGCACGCCCTTTGTCCCTTCTCAAACCCCAACCCCCTCCCCCACCCTGGCGCCCTGGCAGGTGACCGAGACCCCCGGGGTCTTCGAGCTGCTCTACGGCGCCCAAACCCCTGCCTCGGCTGTGGCTCCAACCCCAACCCCTTCCCTCACCCCTGCCTTCCTGCCGTCGCCAACCTCCCCTGCCCCGCAGCCGCTCCCCTTCCCGTTAGCCTCCCCTGGCGTCCTGGTCGTCGTCCTGGTCATGATCATCGCCGCACTGTTCTATCTCAGATGGCTGATGGAAATGCGCTCCAGGTAAGCGCAGGTTTCCCAGGCATGCTCCGCCATTCCGACATAATCAAGGCGGTTGTGAAGCAAATCCACCAAAACAATAATAGCCCTCGAGGTATCCTTTGACGTTGATTGGCTTGCTGCGCGGGTGGATTTATTTATCGGTTGATATCGATAAGCGAAACCTTGTTCAAGGCGTCTTGGTAAGATTTGTCGGTCAGCGTAAAATGATATGGATAAACTTTGTCGCCAATTGAAGGAGTTCCATTCGACGGTTTCTCAGTCGGATGAAACCTTTGCTCAGTGGATTAATAATTTCTAATATGATAACACATTCTGTTCGATTGCCGGTTTTCCCCGCTCATTCACCCTCCTGTTCCAGCAGCGCATCTCGGATCGCGATCAGGTTTTCCGCCGGCACGTCGCTCTGCACATTATGAGCGGGCGAAAGGATGTAGCCCCCGCCCGGCGCCAGGGCAGCCAGTGTCTCTCGGACGTGCGCCTTCACCTGCTCTGGCGTGCCGTGCGGCAAGATCTCTTGCAGGTCCAGCCCGCCGTGGAAAGAGAGCCGGTCGCCAAAATCTGCCTTCAAGCCCTTCGCCGCCATCCCCGCTGCGCTGGGTTGGATCGGGTCGAGCACGTCCAGCCCCATCTCGATCCAGGCAGGGATAAAAGCCCGCACCGCCCCGCAGGAATGCAGCATCATTTTAGCCTGCGGGTTGATCTCCTTCAGCCGGCTCTTGACATACGTCCACAGCCGGGCGTGCCTCGGTCTCACGAAGCGTTCGTACATCCCGGGCGAGATCAGGCTGCTGCGCTGCGTGCCGAGGTCCTCGCCGCTCAGCCGGAAGATGTCGATCAGGTCCCCCGCCGCGTTCAATCCCACCTCCGCCAGCCCCATTGCCACATCGCAGGTCTTATCCAGCACCGCGCCCGCCGCTTCCGGCTCCAGCGCCAGCGCCTCCAGGAAATTCTGCAGCCCGCACAGGTAGGTGGCTTGCTCCCAGATCGAGGTCGTGAACTTGCCGACGATCGCCTTATCGGTCTCCTCCCGCATTCTCTCGAACTTCTCGCGCACGCCTGCCGTCCGGGCGGGGTCGAACGGGTCAGGCCATGGGTGTGCCTCGATTTCAGCCCTATCCAGCTTTGCCAGCGGGTGTTTCACCATCTCGTAGTAGAAGCTCCCGTCCTCGCGCCCACCTTTGCCCGCCCCACGCCCCATTGGTCGTAGCGCAGCCCGTCTCCCGGGTCGTGCGGCCAGGGTGTCGAGCCAGGGTTCAGCCCAAGGTAGACCAGGTCGATCTGCATCGCATCCAGCAGGTCCAGGCTCGGCGAGACATCCGCCCAAATCCCCACCGCCTTTTCCGCTTCCGGCGGCAGTCCCAGCCTGGCTCGCAGGGCATGATAGGCTTCCACCGTAAAAGTGATGTCGAACGGCGCCCGGTCCGGCTCGCGATGCTCCAATGCCAGCCGGACGCGTTCTCGAGAGCTCATCGCTGCGGTTTTCATCATCGCTGTCTCCTTGGTTTCACTTCGGGCATTCCTCAGGGCTGTGCTTTCCGCAAAATGGCAACATCCCAGGCGCCGCCTCCATATCGATTAACTGCCTTGCCAGAATCGCCTCGGTTTGGGGAAAGGATGCTTTTCCAGGGAAACATAATCCGGCAGCCCCTTGCCAATAAGCGGAAGGGCGTAGCGTATGAACTCAGTTGTCACGTGGTTTCCTTCTGGGTTGATCATCGCGTCGTCCATCTTCTTCTCAAAATTCGCCGCCAGCTCCAGTGGCGCCTCGCCGACGCTGCACCAATACGGTTCGTCGTGCTTGCGCTGCAGGGTGATCATAACCCCGCTCGCCCCTTCAGCCGCACGCTTCACCGCAAATACACCCACCCGGTAAGCCTCTCGGGCGTCCACTGGCGAGATCGCCAGCCCAGAGCTGCGCTGCATCGTCCCGGGCTTATCCACCCGCGTTTTGAGATGAAGCTCGTCTGCCACCATATCTGCCAGGTACTGCCCGACCCCGCCCGGTTCCGGATGTCCGAAGGCGTCGACATTGATTGGGTCCTGGTTAAGCGACACGAATTCGCCCGCCGCGGTCCGCAAGCCTTCACATGCCGCAATCACTGCGAAACCCTGCCGGCGGTAAACCGCTTCCACATCCGCCAGGAACCTGTCCGGATAAAAAGCCCGCTCGGGAAGGTAGATCAGGTCAGGAGCATATTCTCCTGCCAGCGCGGTCGCTGCCGTCAGCCAGCCGCTGTTGCGCCCCATCGTCTCCAAAATCTTGACGGCTTCGGTGAGCTTCATCGCTCGGGTGTCTCGCCCGATCTCGCGGCAGACGATCGATTCGAAGCGCGCCGCGCTGCCGTAGCCTGGGGCGTGGTCCGTGTGCGAAAGGTCGTTATCGATGGTCTTGGGGATGCCAATCACCCGCATCTCGTATCCCGATCCCTCGGCGAGGCGAGCCACATTATTCGCTGTGTCCATAGTGTCGCCTCCGCCGGCATACAAGAAATAGCGGATATTGTATTCCCGACACAATGTGATGATCCGGGCATAATCCGCTTCCTGCAGTCGGTACCGGCACGACCCCAGCGCTGCCGAAGGCGTCCAGCGCAGCCCGGCGATCGTTCTTGGGCTTTCGCGTCTCAGGTCGATCAGGTCCTCACCCAGAAAACCCTGGATTCCATGGTTCATCCCGATCAGCGCCTCAATCTCTTCATGCCGCTGAGCTTCATGGATTGCTCCGCAGAGCGAGTTGTTGATCACTGCGGTCGGTCCGCCCGACTGCCCAATGACCAGATTACCCTTGATTTTCATCGAATGGACCTTCTACGAATGCTGGAATTTATTCACAATTGTGATAAAATATCACATATGTTATGAGAAGAGTTTAACGCTCATCTCATTTCTTGTCAATCTACAAGTAAAAAAATCAATCAACATCCATATTCCGATTGAGTAATCGTATATCGTCAATCGTCAACTTCATCCATCATTGCTAGGAAGTGAGCCCATACTATGCAGCCGCAATCATTCGACTATGGAGTATCCATTCGCACCAGCCGCATCTTCAATCCAGCTTCTGGACGGAGCGTCGTTATCGCACTGGATCATGGGATTGCCATGGGAGCCGTCGCCGGTCTGGAAAATCTTGGTGAGCGCTTCGAGCAGGTGGTTCAATGGAAAGCCGGAAGGTGTGCTCCTGAACCCAGGCGGCATCCGGCGCTTCGGCAACTTGCTCGTCGGGCGAGACCGACCTGCCGCGATCGTCGCTGCCGATTTCCCGCTCTTTAAGAGCCATTCGGGCGGCGATCCCACCGACGGCGCCATCCCCACCATCTCTCCCGAAGAGGTAGCCCGTTTGGGCGCCGATATGGTGAAGATCTGCATGATCTTTGGGCAGAGCAGCACCGAAAAAATGATGCAGAACTTCTCTTTCATTGCCCAGACCATTGAAAACTGCCACCGCGTTGGGCTGCCGGTCATGGTTGAGCCCACCACCTGGGGGCTGCGCTTCAAGAAAAATGAGCTGAAAAATCCACAGATCCTCGCCGACATGGCTCGGATTGCTTACGAAATCGGCGCAGATGTGGTCAAGACCGATTTTCCCGAAAATCCAGAAGATATGACCATAATCGCAGAAGCCTGCCCGGTCCCGATCGTGCTCCTCGGTGGCGGCAAGACCGACAGTATTGCCGATATGCTGAAAGATGTGTTGGTATGCATTCGAGGCGGCGCTTCTGGGATTGCTTTTGGGCGGAATGTCTGGCAGCATCCCGATCCTGCCCGCTTGGTTAGAGCGATCCAGCTCGTCGTCCACGACGAAGACCTCCAAGCTGCTTATGAGGTATTGAAATGACTCGCCTGCCGCCTCTCCCTGAGAAAATGCGCGCTGTGGTTTATCACGGCCCAAAGGATTTGCGCGTGGAAGAGGTGACCCTCCCCGTTATCGAGCCGGACGAGATCCTGGTTAAAGTCCGTTCTGCAACCACTTGCGGGACCGATTAAAAACTTATCTGCGTGGTCATCCAAAATACCCGCCGCCTTTCAGATTTGGACATGAGTTCGCTGGAGATGTGGTTCAGGTCGGCTCAATGGTCCGGGCATTCGAGCCCGGAATGCGCGTCACCGCCAGCTGTTTTGGTCCTTGCGGAGCCTGCTATCCGTGTAAACACCACCAGGAGAATCTCTGCGAGAACATGGCCTACAACTTTGCCACCTACGCCGAATATGTCCGCCTGACGGGGCCTTTTGTTCGCTGGAACACCTTGGTCATCCCAGAAAATCTAAGCTATCCTCAGGCTGCCCTGCTGGAGCCGTTGGCTTCGGTGGTCCACAGCCATAAGCTGCTGCAGGTCAAACCTGGCGAACGGGTGGTCATCATTGGCGGCGGATCGATAGGGTTGATGCACCTGCAAATCGCAAAAGCCTGCGGTGCAGCAGAGATCATCCTGGTCGATAAAAATCCTGAGCGGCTGGGCTTTGCCCTCGAGCTCGGCGCACACCGGGTTTTAAACCCGGACGACGCGGATCCGGTGCTGAGCGTGCTTTCATTGGCTGGCGGGCGTGGCGTGGATGCGGCGATTGAATGCGCCGGGCTGAAAGCCACCTGGGAATCAGCCCCGCGCTACGTCCGCAAAGGCGGGCGCGTGCTTTGGTTTGCTGGGCTGCCAGGCGCCACAGAGGTGGTCTTGGATGCCCCGGCGGTCCATTACGGCGAGATCGCCCTATTCAACACCCATGGCAACTCTCCGGTCGATTTCTGGGAAGCCTGCAACCTGGTCGCCAGCGGCGTCGTGCAGACCACCCATCTGATCTCTGGCGAGATGGCGCTTGAAGATACGGAGAAAGCCTTAAATTTAATGATTGAGGGAAAGGTGATGAAAGTTTCAATCAACCCGGAGCTAACTCGAGCTTAACCCAAGCCTGTCAAAAACTCGCCGCAGGATCAGGTTGAAATTCACAGCATCCCATGCTGCCCGGCCGATAAAAAGCCCATCGACCTCCGGCTGGCTGATCAGCGCATCTGAATTTTCCAGGTTGACGCTCCCACCGTACAGAATCGGGAAATTGCCCTGCCTGGATGGAAATAGCTCCACCAGAGTTTCCCTGATCTCTGCATGCATCTCGTTTGCGGCTTCCGGGCTGGCTGGGGTGCCGTGTTCGCCAATCGACCAGACTGGCTCATAAGCTATCCAAAGCCGGTCAAGCTGTTGGGTTGGAATATCCTTCAAATCGATCTCGAGCTGGAAGCGTAGACGCTCGATGGACTGCCCCGCCTGCCTCTCAGCCATCGTTTCTCCAACGCAGACTAGCGCGTACATCCCATGGCTAAGCGCCGCCAGAGCACGCCGGTTTACCTGCTCGTCGGTCTCGCCAAAAATCTGGCGTCGCTCAGCATGCCCGCACATCACCAGCTTCACCCCGATTTCGGTTAACATCCTCGGCGATACCTCTCCGGTGAACGCACCTTCCGCTTCCCAGTGCATATTTTGGGCTCCAATCCAGACCTTTTCCTGGTTCGAGCCTCGGCAGGCGTCTGCCAGCGCGGTGTAGGAAGGGAGGATAAAGAGCTGCAGCGGTGGGCGGGGCAGATCATCGGTCAATCTCTCCAACAACTGCAGGTATTCAACCGTCTGCCGATTGGTCTTGAACATCTTCAGGTTTGAGCCAGCGTAGATCTGGCTGAATCGTCCCGTCATCGATCGTTCGCTTTCTATTGAACCAACAAGAGGCCAGGGAAACCTGGCCTCATATGTATACAAGTGAGGGCCTTATGATTCTAGTGCCTTCTGTGCCCAGCTGTCCATTGCTCCTAGGATGACAGTCAGGGTCACGCACCCAGCGTCTGGATATCCAATTGCCCGTTCCCCAAGTGTCTTCGCTTTTCCGTGGCGGGCAATGTAGCTTTTGCTCGCTTCTCTTCCGCGTTCGGCTGCCAGCGCGGCATTGTGGATCAAGGTTTGGAAGTCCTCGCCTTTGGCAGCACTCTGCTGCATCGCTTCAACGGCCGGCTGAAGCCCATCGATCAGGGTTTTATCGCCGAGCTGAGCTCCGCCTTTGGCTTTGATTTCAGTCAGCGCCTTGCTGAAAAGCTCGCTGAATTCAGCCGTGCCGATCTTGGCTGTTGGGGTCATATTCTTGCTTCCCGCATAAAACAGCAAACCGAAGATGATCCCTGAAGCTCCCCCCATCACCCGGATCATCGTCCTTCCAACGGTACTGAATACGGCGTAAACATCCTCAAAGTGCTCTGCCTCAAGCGCTGTGCGGGCCGCTTCGAAGCCTTTCGCCATCCCGATTCCATGGTCGCCGTCGCCGATATTCCGGTCGGCGTCACAAAGCATCTCCTTCGCCGCGATGACTTCCTCGGAAACGCGGAGCAGCAGGTCTTTCGCCTGTTCAGCCGTCAGGGTATCCATTGCAGGCTGCATCATTATCGGTTCTTATAGACTGGCGACCACACCGGCCAATCATAATAGCGTTTCAGCTCTTCATCCAGACGCATCAAGGTGATTGAAAAACCGGCCATCTCCTGGCAAGTTGCATACGCACCGGCTTCGGCTTTGTGGACTCGCAGACCGAAATCATCCAATTTCTGGAGCATGCGCCGCATCGCGATCATCTGCTCCATTCGGGTGGTCGAGCCAAAACCGTCGATCAATGCGCAAACCTCGTCTCCTGCCTTGAACGGTAGGTCGGGGACGATCAGCGACATCATCTCATCCACCAGCTTATCTGCCGGCTGGATTTTCCCGCGCCTCACGCCTGGCTCACCGTGTAGGCCCAACCCTATCTCAATTTCATCCTCTGCCAGAGTAAAGGCAGGTGTGCCCTCGCCCGGGATTGTGCCGGGATAGAGTGCAACTCCCATCGTGCGGGTGTTATCGCGTGCTTTGGTCGTTACGCGCTTCACTTCGTCAAGGTCAAGACCAGCATCGCAAGCAGCTCCTGCGATCTTTATCACAAAGAAGTCTCCTGCAATCCCGCGCCGGTCGGTTATGCGTTCCAGTGGGGCTGAAGCGACATCATCCCATACGCGCACAGTTTCCGTTCGGATGCCTTCCATATCAGCGAGCTCAGCGCCCATATCGAAATTGAGGTTGTCTCCGGCATAGTTGCCGTAAACGTACAGCACGCCTCGATTGCGGTTCGCAGCCTGAGTGGCCGCCAGGACGATATCTGGTGAGGGAGCTGCGAAGATGTTTCCCATTGCGACCGCATCGGGATAGCCGTCGCCGATGAATTCCAGAAAAATTGGCTCATGCCCGCTTCCGCCGCCAATAACAAGCCCAACCTTATCAGGATCCAGGCGAATCTTCACAATCGCGGTGTAGCCTTCGATTTGGCGAAATTCACCCGGATGCATCATCAGAAAGCCCTCGATCGTCTCCTGTACGACGTCATTCGGGTCGTTAATAATTTTCTTTACCACTGGTCCCTCCTAATGACGAATGTCATTCTTTATTTTCAAGGTACAGGCATCTGCGACCAAGCATTATTAATAATGAGATGTTACATTATAAAAAATCACACCGCTCAAAATAAACGGAAATCCGATTGTATATAAAAACATGGTGAATGGTTGGATCATCATCAGGAATCCAATGATGATTAGCGCAATCGCCATAATATCCCCATACTTTCCAAAATTGCTGCGGTCTTCCATGCTGTCCTCCGTCTATTAAGCGCGGATCAATGTGCCTGCCGGATTGAAGAAACGCAATTTCTTCTCGTCAAACAAGATGTGGATTCTTTCGCCAACCTTCGTCTTAACCCTTGGCGAGACTCTGGCCCGCACCCGGTTCTGCCCGAGGTCGATCTGAACCAGTTTTTCATATCCAAAGGCTTCAATCAGATACACCTCTGCAGGCATGGCATTCGTGGTGTCCTCGGCGACAATCTTCACATCTTCGGGACGCACTCCTAGCTGGTAATCGCCTGATGCCAGTTGGTTAAGATAATTAAGCGGCAATGCTGCCGAGTGAGCACTTGAGCTAACCAGGAAGCGGTTATCCTCAACGTGCACTTGCACAATGTTCATCGCCGGTGTACCGACGATGCTCGAAACCAGCGTATTGATTGGGTATGAGTAGATTTCTGCAGGAGTGCCTTCTTGCTGGATAACACCATGGTCGATTACGATGACCTTGTCGGACATTGACATAGCCTCGATCTGGTCATGGGTCACATAGAGGGTTGTCGACCCTGCATCTTCATGCAGCCTTTTCAGTTCAAATCGCAGCTCTTCTCGCAGTTTGGCATCCAGGTTTGAGAGAGGCTCATCCAGCAAGAACAGCTGTGGGCTGCGTACCATTGCGCGGCCTAGCACTACGCGCTGCATCTCGCCGCCGCTCAGCTTGTTTGGATAGCGCTTGAGAAGGGGGGTGATATGCAGCAATTTCGCGATCTCCTCGATCCGCTTATTTTTTTCCCCCGTGCTCAAACTGGTCTTATCGAGCGGGAATTGCAGGTTCCTCATTACTGTCATATGGGGATAAAGGGCATAATGCTGAGAAACGAACGCCATGTTCCGCTGGCCGGGAGGGAGGATATTAATATTTGCCCTGTTCAGGCGCACCTCACCTTTATCAAGCGTCTCCAAACCGGCAACGCAGCGCAGCGTTGTAGTTTTACCAGCGCCAGTTGGCCCCAATAGAGTCACGAATTCTCTATCTTTGATCGAAAAGCTCACGTCGCTTAGAGCTTGGATTTTGCCAAATCGTTTATAAAGTCCAACTAATTCAAAATCAGCCATGGCGCCCTCTCTATATTGCCTGCTCTGTTTTTTGATCAAACAGGCGGATGCCTTCTGCTTCAAAAGTAACCCACAAGGGTTGTCCTTCAGCATAAACATCAGATGGCGGGGTTCGGGCAAGGAAGAACAGCTCGCCCCGATTTAAGCGATGGATATTTTCCGACCCAAGCGGTTCTAAGATATCCATCCTAACTTGGAAACCTTCTTCGACCGGTTCGGAGTAAATATTCACGTCCTCAGGTCGGATACCGAAGATCAGTTCGGCACCATCGACTAGGTTATCCAGGGACTGCACCAGATTGGAAGGGAGCTTGTATGCAACCGATTCTCCATTGGTCTTGATCCCAACACTTCGGTTTGAAGCCTGATAACTGCAGGGGATGAAGTTCATGCTCGGGCTGCCGATGAAGTTGGCGACAAATAGGTTCGCTGGATAAGAATAGACTTCATCGGGTGAGGCAACCTGGAGCAAATGCCCTTTCTCCATGATCGCGATCCGGTCGGCCATCGCCATGGCCTCCACCTGGTCGTGGGTCACATAAATCGTTGTTGTGCGGTTCATGATCTGGATGCGCCGCAGCTCGGCGCGCATATCCACACGCAGCTGGGCATCCAGGTTGGACAGCGGTTCGTCCATCAAGTACACCTTGGGTTGACGAACCATCGCCCTCGCCAGAGCCACACGCTGTTGGTCGCCCGCACTGAGCTTGCTCGGCTTAAGCGTGATGATTTCTTCAAGATGGAGCATCGTGGTCACATCACCCACCCGCGTGGTAATTTCAGAATTCGATACCTGTTGGGTTCGTAGTGGGAATGCGATATTTTCATACGCGGTCAGGTGTGGGTAGAGAGCATACTGTTGAAAGCAGAACGCCATATCTCGCTCTGATGGTCGTTTCTCGTTCACCACCTGATTGTCGATCACGACCTCGCCTTCGTCAACCGATTCCAATCCAGCGATAATCCGCAGGCTGGTCGTTTTGCCGCAGCCCGAAGGTCCCAGCAGTACCAGAAATTCGCCGTCATCGATGTTCAAGTTAACATGATTGACTGCGACGTTATCACCAAATCTCTTGACTATGTCACGGAGCTCTACACTCGCCATTAGGATACCTCGCTTTTCATCATCCGCGGCTGCGATCAGCTACTTCTTGATCGCTCCAAACGTCAGGCCGCGCAGCAGTGATTTGCGCACCAGGAAGGTGAATATCAGCACCGGGAGCACATACATGAAGGCTGTAGCAGCGATTTTTCCCCACTCATATCCTTCATGACCTACGCGCACGGCTACCGCTGGGGGTACAGTTCGGGCATAGCGAGTGGTCAGGATTGAACCGTAAACGAATTCATTCCAGCTGGCGATCAGACAGAACACTGCCGAAGCTGCCAGACCAGTAACGGATTGCGGCAAGACCACCTTAATGAACGCCTCCCAGCGACTGTATCCGTCCATAAGTGCTGCTTCTTCGTATTCGATCGGAATCTCATCGAAGAAGCTCTTCATCATCCACGTTGTAAAGCCCAGGTTGAACATCGTATAAAGCAGTACCATACCATGTACCGTATCAGAAAGCCCGAGGGCGCGATACATCAAGAACAGCGGCACAAGAGTCGCAATTGCGGGAAGCATTCGCGTGCTCAGGATGAAGAACATCAGATCATCTTTGCCCTTCATCTTGAACCGCGAGACACTGTAAGCGGCCAGAGAGCCAAACAGCACCGAGAAGAAAGTGCTCAGGGCGCTGATGATGATGCTCATCTTGAAGAACTCTTTAAAGTTCGTTTCCAGCCCCGAGCTTGTAAAAAAGACTCCCCGGAAATTGTCCAATGTGGGGGTAAAGAAAAACAAGGGAGGGATATTGACGATCTGGATGCGGGTCTTCAAAGCCGTAGCGACCATCCAGTAGAAAGGAAACATAAAGATCGCGATCAGCAGGATAAGCACCGCCCAGACAATAACGCGTTTAAATCTATTTTGTTTCTGCATAGCCAGCTCCGTCTACTGCGTGGCTTGTTTGGCGCGGTTCAATGTCCGCACCAGGATGATGCTGAGGCCAATCACCGTCACCAGCATGATCACGGCAAGGGCTGATGCTTCACCTGTTTTATAAAAGGCAAAGGCCAGCTTATAAAGCGCATAGGCAATGGTCTCTGTCGACGAACCTGGACCGCCGGCGGTAAGCACCCAGACGATATCAGTCGTCTTGAATGCGTCGATCGTGCGGAACACAACTGCAAGAAGGATCAACGGCGCAGAAAGCGGTAGAGTGATTCGGGTGAACTTGAACCAGGAAGAAGCCCGATCGACTTCTGCGGATTCATAAAGGTAGGTCGGGACCGCTGATAGCCCTGCCAGGCTGAGCAGCATCATAAACGGCGTCCACATCCAGACGTCGACGATGACAATCGCCCAGAAACCTGCCGTATTGGTACCCAACCATTGGATTTCTGGAAGCCCTAGGATACTCTTGACGAAGTAATTAATCACCCCCCAGTTGTTCGAGAGGATGTATTTCCAGAACAACCCGGAGATGACCGGCGCGATCATCATCGGCAAGAGCAGCAGAGTAACCCAAACGCCGCCTCCTTTGAATTGCGTGTGGATAAAATAGGCGATCAGAAAACCGAAAACCAATTCGATCGCAACTGCTGTAAACACAAACTTTCCGGTAAATATAAACCGTTCCCAAATATTCGGATCTCTGAGGATTTCTTGATAATTTTCGATCCCGACGAATACAGGCGGTTTATTTTTCAGGATGGAATAGTTATGAAAGCTTAAATAAACGGCCCACAAAAACGGGTAGATAACTAGCCCAACAATGATCAAAACAGTCGGCAAAAGCAGCACCCGCTTTAGGGTATCGTCACTCATCCCACGCCGTTTGACGACCTGGGGAATCTCATCTGTAGGAGCAGGAAGGGCAGTATTCAAAATTCAGCCTCCACCTAGTGAATTTTGGGGGCCTGCGTTCCCGATCTTCTTTCGGTGATGAAATTCGATGGTGAAAATCGGGAACGCAAGCAGCTTTATGAACTCAATCACACCCTGGCTAGTGTAATGGCCACTTCGATGAGGCCAGAAGCAATTGAGCAGCACCTCAACTCAAATTTTCTTGAGCTGAGGTGCCTTCACACAATCTTACTCGATTTGATCGAGGATCGCCTGATGTTCCTTCGCTGTGGCGTCCAGGGCTTCCTTAGCACCCATTTCGCCAGAGACGACCAGACTGGCGTACTTCTGCCAGATGTCCAGCAGCTCGGGATATTCAATCAGATGCCAGTAGTCCTTCACGAATTTCATCGATTCGGGGAAGGTCGCGTTCCACGGCTTAGTGGTGGTGTATTTTGGATCGGTGAGGATATCCATACGGCCGGTTTGGGCGCCGATTTCGGTCCACTGCCACTGGATATCTTTGGTCATGAACCACTCGAGCAGCTTCCAGGCTTCTTCGACGTTCTTGGAGTAAGCGGAGATCGAGAGACCCTGACCGCCGACGGAGATGCCGCGGCTGAGCTTACCATCAACCATCTCGCCTGGGAGGATGTCGTAGCCCATCTTGTCGGCGTATGGGTTGATAGCCGGGTCGGCATGGACGAAGAAGAAGTAGTACCAGTTGATCGCCATTGCGACGATGCCGGTGTGGACTGCGTTGTTGACCTCATCATAGAACCAGGCGGATGCGCCGGGAGGCATGAACTGGAACAGGTCGGCATAGAACTCGAGGGCTTTGACGTTCGTTTCGGAGTTGATGACACCCTCGGCCTTTTTAGTCGAGGAGTCCCAGAGCTCGCCGCCGAAGGACCAAATCACGCCGTCAAGTGGGCTGGTGACCGCATCGTAGTCGCGGCTGCCGTAGGAGGCCAAGCCGTAAAGGTTCTGGTCGGGGCGGGTGAAGAATTCTGAGATATCGCGCAACTGCATGTAGGTGGTGGGGACAGCCAGCTCGTAGCCGTATTTTGCCTTGAAAGCTTCCTTCTCGGCAGGATCTTCGAAGAGGTCCTTGCGGTAGACTAAGCCCATGCAGTCTTGGTTGATCGGGAGGGCATAAAGATTACCAGAGCCTTCCGGATACTCCCCGTACTGGGTGAGCGCTGCTGGGGAAAAGTCCTCTTTCTTGATCAAGGTGCTTTTGGCAATGTAATCGTTCAAGTTGACGACATGGCCGCCGGAGGCAAATTCGGACATCGACTGGCTGTCGAACATCGCCAGGTCAAATCCGGAACCTTTGGCTGCGAATTCAGCTGCGATCTTGTCGTGCCACTGCGGGCCGTAGGGGACCAGGTCTGCTCGGACTTTTACGCCTGTCAGCGCGGTATACTGCTGGGCGAGCTCTTCAAATTTCTCGCCAAGGCCGCCGGAATGCCATACGAAGACCAGCTCAACATCCGATTTCGGGGCTTCTGCAGCCGGAGCTTCGGTCGCGGCAGGTGCTTCTGCGGCTGGGGCTTCCGTCGCGGCAGGTGCTTCTGCTGCTGGTGCTTCGGTTGCGGCAGGCGCCGCAGGTTCTTCGGGGGCGGTGGTGGGAGCTGCGGGTTGGGCACATGCAGAAAGAATGCCTAAAACCAGCGCTAGCACCATCATCAGGTTAAAAAATCTATGTTTCTTCATGGCTCCTCTTCCTATATATATACAGATATTTTCGATACGATTTTACGTTCGGTAATGCTGTCTGAAGAAATCGGTGGGGTACCTGTGACCTACCTCCTTTCAAAGCTGAGACGATGGTTGGTGCAAGACCTGCGGCAAACCTTGCAGCTAATTGCTGGCAAAGCCGATCCTAAGGTCTTAGGAGCCGTCCGAGTTAGATCGCCTCCGATTGGGCAGCTCCTTCCCAAGCCTATCCATATGAAAGATCTTAAAGAACCACACCTGAAGGCCATCCATTGGCCTGTCACAACGAAGAGTATTGTAATTGAAAAGAGACACACCAGAAGGGAAAACCCATTAATAATTTTTTGACCGCACAAAGGGTTTTATTAATCGTCATGGCTGTTTGTTCTCACATAAGTGAATATAGCACGCAAATGTGAGTTTGTCAATGTTGATTAATCCCTGATTAGGGTTTCTATAGGGGCGATTAATGTCACAGAAGTGAAAACATAAGTCATATGTGAAACTAATACTTGACATGAACTCTTATTCATGCTATTCTCATAATGCTGGGGGACCTTACAGTCAAACTTAAGTTGCGCTGACGGGGTTGTGCCTCCGATCCGGGTCAGCCACATGCCACACCTGGCCTTCCTGGTCCCTTTTTATCGCGGGATTTTTTCTGTTTCCCGCAAGGAATTCCTGCTGGAATGGTGCTTTGCACCTAGCTGGCCAATCACGAAATTCTAACTAAGGAGCGTTAATTATGGACTGGGGAAAAGCCAATCGAATGTCAAAAGTGATCAAATCCGATGGCAAGTGTTTTTACCTCGCCATGGATCATGGTTATTTTCAAGGCCCTACCTCCAAGCTTGAGAATGTAGGCAAAGCAGCCAAGCCTCTGCTTGAGTTTGTAGATTGTCTGTTTGTGACTCGCGGGGTGCTGCGGGCGCAGATCCCGCCTGAAACCACAAACCCCATAATATTGCGGGTGAGCGGCGGCACCAGTATGTCTGGCGGCGACCTGTCTAATGAAGGGGTCACAACCTCAATTGATGAGATCTTACGCCTGAATGTAGCCGCGATTGGGATTTCAGTGTTTGTGGGTAGCGAATACGAGCGTCAGTCGATCTTGAATATGGCAGAGCTGGTAAACCAATGTGAGCCTTACGGCATACCAGTAATGGCTGTTACTGCAGTCGGACAGCGAGATGGACAAGCGCGAAGCACGCTACCTTGCGATGGCTTGCCGTATCTGCGCTGAAGCTGGGGCGAGCGTCGTAAAGACTTACTACGCTGAAAATTTTGAAAAGATTGCCGGTGGCTGCCCCGTTCCTGTCGTTATTGCCGGTGGCCCGAAGACCGACAACGATCTGGAAGTGCTTGAGTTCGTTTATAAAGGCATCCAGGGTGGCGCGATTGGAGTCAACCTGGGGCGAAACATCTGGCAGAACGATAGACCACGCGCCATGGCTCGAGCCCTTCAAGCTGTGATCCATGAAGGTTCAACCCCTGTCCAAGCTTTTGAGCTATACAAATCCTTCGAACAATAACCTTCTTCCTGCGCCAGGTTTTCTACCTGGCGCAGAAACCACTTAATTCGGAGAGGGTATGCAAAACAAACTCAAACCTGACCTGAGCCCGGAGATATTGGACGGACTTCGAAGCCTTGGCAATGTTGGTCGAGCACAACCTGGCTTTTCATTCGGTGTCAAATCCTCTTGGCAAAACCGGTTCGACCACCACGAAGAAGTGCTGTTCTTTACCTCGGTTTCAAGGCCTGGTGACGAGCTACCTCCAGTGGAGGACTGGGCTTGCCTGCGCCTAGACCATCTCCGCTCGATCATTAGCCTTCAAGACGTCGATCCTGATGAGCTGGAGGAGTTGATTAGTGAATGCCTAATCGGCCGGACTTCTCCATCTGCTTCAGGTTACGCCTTATTGCACGCTGTGTTTCCCCCCAGGTTCTCAATCTTGAGCGTATCGCCCGCTGTTCTCGCCGGACTGCTTGGGAATCAGGATCCGCTGCCTGTAAATGAAGTCGATAGACTGCCGTTCGAACCAAGCCTGCCTTTGCTCTGCCGTCAGGTTGAGGCTCTCGCACCCGCCAAAAATGTGCTTCTCTTGGGGATGCGCGGTCTTCTGTGTGGCGCAGATGACCTGGCAAGTCTGCTGAAACTGTTCGAGAAATTCAAGCTTAAATTGGATGATTCGAGAAATCTGGATGCCTTGGAAGAGTCCATTCCAGTCCAGGCTGGGGACTGGATTGAAATCCTGAAGGACTTGCGCCCGCGAGTCTGCGCCTTGCGTGGGCAGCCGCTGGTGCTGCACCTTGATACATCTCCAACGATCCGAGAGGTTTTGGATTCGCCCACTTCCTCCATTCTTGCTGAACGGGGACTCCCTTTTCCGGGCTTCTTCACTCTTACCGGAGAACCGCTCTGGTTGGACGGGGAGATTGAAGAAGGAAAAATCTGGCCTCCGGAAAGCCGGGTGGGGACAACCATCATACTGCGACCTGGATTAGGGCTCCTGGCTGCTGCTGACTCTCCAGCAGAAGCCCGTCGCTCAGCCGAAATTTTTCATATGGGAGCTGCTGCATTAGCCGTTTCAGGAAATGCAGATTTGCAACTGTTGCCCAAGCTCGAGGACGTTCGCAAAGCCTCAGAATGGGAGCAAGTGGCGAGCCGGAAAAGATTGCCATTCGCTGGAGAGGTAGCTGTGGTCACTGGAGCAGCTTCTGGGATCGGAAAAGCTGCGGTCCAATCACTGTTAGAACGAGGCAGCGCCGTTGTTGGGTTAGACATCAATCCGGCAATCAAGGCCAATTTCGTCCATCCGTCCTATCGTGGCTTTGTGTGCGATGTAGCGAACGAAGCTGCTGTACGAGAGACGATCCAGCGGGTTATCCTCTGGGCTGGCGGGTTGGATATGCTTGTTCTTAATGCCGGTATGTTCCCTAGCGGCTGCGATATCGACAAGATGAATCTGGCGGAATTCACCAGGGTAATTAATGTGAATTTTATTGCCAACCTTGTGATGATGCGTGAAGCGCATCCCTACCTCAGCCGGGCGCCGCGTTACGGTCGAGTGGTGATGGTGGGTTCGCGTAACATCCGCGCTCCTGGTCCGGGAGCCTCTGCTTATTCCACCTCGAAAGCCGCACTCACCCAGCTCGCTCGAGTCGCTGCCTTGGAATGGGGTCCAGACCGAATCCGCGTGAATGTAATCCACCCCGATTCGGTTTTCGATACTGCTCTATATACCGAGGAGGTGCTGGCGGCGCGTTCTGCCCACTACGGCATGACCGTTGAACAATATAAAAAGCGCAACCTGCTCAAGGTAGAAATCACAAGCCGTGATGTCGCTGAAATGATCGCTGAAATGTGCGGGCCGCTCTTCCGGAACATGACCGGCGCACAGATCCAGTTTGATGGAGGCAACGATCGCACTTTATAACCGAAATCTGGTCAGTAACCTTCACAAATGTGAACACCATTGATATGATTCTATGCTTATAAAAGGAAGAAAGGACAAATATTGCCATGGCAATGAAAAAATTCATGAATAAGGTCGAGAATTTAGTCCCCGAGCTTGTGGATGGATTTGTAAAATCCAACCCGGAGCGAGTGAGTAAAGTTGGCGACCGTATTGTGGTGCGCACTCACCCGAAGGAAAACGGGAAGGTTGGGGTCGTAACGATGGGCGGCGCCGGACATGAGCCTGCCCTGATTGGTTGGGTGGGAAAGGGCTTAATCGACGTATGCGCTCTGGGCGATATTTTTGCTGCTCCGGGTGCCCCTCGCATTATTGAAGCTGTTAAGCTTGCAGACTTCGGCGCAGGTGTTGTGCTGGTCGTCTTCAACCATGAGGGCGATGTGCTTGGATCCAATATGGCAATTCAGATGGCAGAGCGCCAGGGTATCAAAATGAAGCGGGTCCTCAGCGGCGACGATACATCGGGAGCCCCGCGCAGCGACATTGAGAACCGCCGAGGGTTGATCGGTTCTCTGATGGTGATCAAAATTGCTGGCGCAGCTGCAGAAGCTGGTTATTCCTTCGAAGATGTCTTGCGTGTAGCAGAAAAGATGACCCTCAATACAGCCACCCTTGCTGTTGCTGCCACACCCGCAACTCATCCCGCGACAGGCTTCCCATTTTTCGAGCTCCCTGACGATGAGATGGAAATCGGCATGGGGCAGCACGGCGAAGCCGGGGTAGGGCGAATGAAGCTGAAATCTGCCGACGAAACCGCTGAGATCATGCTTAATAAAGTCCTTACGGACCTTGGTGTAAAATCCGGAGAGCGCTTGGTGGTTTTTCTTAACGGGACAGGCGCCACGACTTTGATGGAAATGTTCATCGTCTTTCGCCGGGTTGCCCAGCTTCTCGAAGAGAAGGGTATTGGACTGATCGGCGCCCAGATCGGTGAACTGCTGACTGTCCAGGAGCAGGGCGGCTTCCAGATGTCGATCGGCCGAATGGATGCTGAGCTTGAAAAACTTTACAACGCTCCTTGCGACGCTGCATATTATAAAGTCGTGTAAATAAGCGAGATTTCGATCCTAATCAGACAGCATCACGAGCATGGACGAAGGTCGGGAAGGCTATCCTGCCTTCGTCCAGCTCTACTTGCTGAAGCCTAAATAAGTTCATCAGAAGACGGAGAATCTTACTCATGCGGGTAGACTACGATCGTTTCAAAAGAATGTTAAACGGTTCGGTGGTGATTATCCGGGAGAAGTGCGACGAGCTTTCCCATTTGGATGCGGCGATCGGGGATGGCGATCATGGAGTGACGATGCTGCGCGCCATGGAAAAGGTAAACACAGTTATGGAATCCCACCCGACCGGTAAAATCGCAGACCTGCTTAATGAGATTGGGATGGAGTTGCTGAACATTGACGGTGGCGCGACCGGTCCGCTTTTCGGTTCTCTTTTCTTGGGAATGGCGGATGGGGCGGTTGATCAGGAGGACTTGGATGCGGAGCACATGGCCTTGATTTTCGAACGCGGCCTGGTTTCGATCGAGCAGCAAACCAAAGCCCGGGTTGGCGACAAGACCTTGATGGACGCGCTGATCCCTGCAGTCGAAAGCTTGAAGGCCTCAGCCCAACAAGGAAAAGAGATCACAGAGATGCTGGCGTTGGCAGCAGATGCCGCCTGGAAGGGCGCTAAATCGACCAAGAATTTTCCAGCTCATTTCGGTCGGGCGAAGTTCCAAGGCGACCGCACCCTGGGACATCCAGATCCCGGTTCGATCTCTACCGCCTATATTATTAAAGGTATGCATAATGGATTAACTGGCTGATTAATGCCCATAAGAGTGCTGGTGCGATTCCGATAGTTACACGACCAGCATTCTGAGCCTAAATCACGACAGCAACACCAAGGAAGGGACTATGCCAGACAATCAAAGCCGTGTGGAGTTGCTTGCGCGGGTCGCCTCGCTGTACTATGATAAAAATCTGCACCAGCGAGAAATCGCCAGAGAAATCGGGCTAACTCGATCAGCGGTTTCGCGCCTATTAACTGAAGCCCAAAAACGCGGGATTGTTGAGCATATCGTACATTATCCATGGCGTACCTCCACCGAGCTGGAAAATGAGCTGCTTGCTCGCTTCGAGCTGCGGCACGTTCAAGTCCTCCTCCGCCAGAATAAGAATCATGAGGAAATGCTGCAGGGTTTGGGCGTGTTGGCAGCCCAATACTTCACCAATTTACTGCCTACTTTAAATATCATTGGTATTACCTGGGGAACTGGTTTATTCCAGATGGTTCGTGCTATGCGTCCACAAAACCGACCGAACATGGAAATCATCCAGCTGATTGGTGGTACGGGTTTTGAATATAGTTCGGCAATTGGTCCTCTGCTCGCACCAAATCTGGCGAACATGCTGGGATGCAAATGTCGTTTTCTACACGCTCCACTCTTCATGCAAAATGGCGAAACTCGCCAGTTATTAATGAGCGATCCAACTATTCATGAGACTGTAGAGCGGGCTGAACATTGCGATCTAGCCTTAGTTGGGATCGGGTCTACCTTACCAGAACTGTACAACGTTTATAAAACCGGCTATATCACCCTCCAGGAAGTGGAGAAAATTCGTGCTGACGGGCTAATTGGTGATGTCGGTGGCTTCCATTACAACATCAAAGGCGAGTTCATTATGGACCATTGGATCAACCAGCGAATTGTGGCGATCCCGCCGTCTTCGCTGAAAAAAATAAAAGAAGTGGCGGCAGTGGCAGGAGGATATCAAAAAGGGGAGAGTATCTTCGCAGCCTTACGTGGCAAGCACGTCCACACGTTGATCACAGATGACCAGGCAGCCCGCCGGGTGTTGGAGCTGCAAGAGCTGTTATGCTGAGGCTGACACCGGAGAATCGCATGATCCAAAATATCAGCCCTCAAAAACCATTACAATCCCAAACGATCGTGGGGATGATCGATGTATCATGCCTGTACCCTGAGACAGATGTAAATCTCGTCAGGCAGACATGTCGAGAGGCGGTGCAGTTTGGTTATGCGGCGGTATTTATCATGCCCGCCTGGACGCCGTTAGTCGCCATTCTGCTTAAGGGCAGTAAGGTGAAGATTGGAGTTCCTATTGGATTCCCACTCGGCTCGCATTCTACGCCTGTTAAAGTCTTCGAGACGCGCGAAGCGGTTGCAAACGGCGCCGACGAGATCGATATGATGATCAATATTGGTGCCCTAAAAAGCAAGCATTACGAGCTTGTTCAGCAGGATATTCAGTCGGTGGTGGAAGCTGCCGAAGGTGGGCTAGTTAAAGCCATCCTGGAGACCTGCCTGCTTACCGATGAGGAGAAGATAATCGCAGCACAAATTGCCGAGACTGCTGGAGTGGATTTTGTGAAAACCAGCACCGGATTTGGCAAAGGCGGAGCGACAGTCTCTGATGTCCGTTTACTCCGCTTATCGGTAAGCGAACGCGTGTTAGTGAAGGCAGCCGGTGGAATCAACTCCCTGGACCAGGTCCAGGCGCTGCTTCAGGCTGGTGCAGTGCGCTTTGGGATCGGCTCTGCCAAGGCCTCAAGGATTGCCACCGAAGTACTCAAAACCGGTTGAAAATTACTTTAAACATTACCCAGAATATTTTTAAGTATTCATCCCGCTGTTGTGTAATTGTACAGAATATCCGGCGGAGCACAATCCAATATCCTCCGGCGGATCTTTAAAATTTCTATTTGTCCGATGGGTTTATGAAAACTTCTGCAGAATACTTAAGTGATTTAAGCCTGCTCAAACGCTGCGTTTACATCCTCGGCGAGAGGGTGGAGGATTTGAGCATACACCCGCTTATTAAACCATCGCTTCACGCGCTGGGCTGCACTTATGACCTTGCTAGCGACTCCGACTATTCGACTACCTTCACCCGAGCAGGTATTGATGGGGACCCGGTCAACTTGTTCACCAGCCTTCACCGCTCTCCCGATGACCTGATCAATAAGGTCAATGCGCTGAGGATTCTCGGGCAGCGTACCGGGACTTGTTTTCAGCGCTGTGTCGGCTGGGACGCATTAAACGCTCTGGACAGTGTGACCTTCGAGATGGACCGCTCCAATGGCAGCCGTTACTACCAGCGTTTCTGCAGCTATCTCCACTACGTTCAGCGCCACGACCTGGTGATCAATGGGGCTATGACCGACGTCAAGGGAGATCGGAGTCTCAGACCTGCCCTTCAGCCCAATCCGGATTCCTTCCTGCGGGTGGTAGACCGCCGACCGGATGGGATCGTTGTGCGCGGGGCGAAAGCCCACCAAACTGGTGCTCTAGGCGCTCATGAGATCATCGTTATGCCTACCCAGGCATTGAGACCAGATGAGCGCGACTATGCGGTTTGCTTTGCGGTTCCGAGCGATACTGAAGGGATCATTCATGTGCTAGGGCGCCAGGCGAGCGACACCCGTAAGCTCGAAGGAGGGCGGCTGGATGTGGGCAATCCTCATTTCGGCGGGCATGAGGCGTTGGTGATCTTCGAGGACGTTTTCGTCCCCAACGAGCGGATATTTATGGACGGCGAAGTGCCGTTTTCGGGATTGCTGGTGAAACGTTTTGCGGGTTACCACCGCCAGAGCTACGGCGGCTGCAAATCGGGCATGGGAGATGTGCTTATTGGGGCAGCCGCTCTGGCAGCAGATAATGTCGGAATCTCCGGAGCCTCACACGTGCGGCGTAAGCTTGCTGAGATGGTCCATCTGAACGAGACGATCTATTCTTGTGGCTTGGCATGCTCCAGCTGTGGATTCCGGTTGGCATCCGGTGTATTCATGGTGGACTTGCTGCTGGCAAATATTTGCAAGCAGAATGTCACTCGCTTCCCATACGAAATTGCCCGGCTGGCTGAGGATCTGGCCGGCGGTCTGATGGTCACAATGCCTTCGGAACTGGATTTTTCTAACCCGGAAATTGGCTGGCTGCTTGAAAAGTACCTGCAAGGTATTGAATCGGTATCGACGATCGATCGAATGCGTGTCTTGCGCCTGATTGAAAACCTGACCATAGGCGCGGGGGCGGTCGCATATCGCACCGAATCCTTGCACGGTGCAGGTTCTCCAGAAGCTCAGGCGATTATGGTTGAGAAGTTAAGTGACTTGGAAAATGAAGAAACAGCTTGCCCGTCGGCTGGTAGGAATATAGACAATTTATCGTCCGATAATCAAACCTTCTGGGTCGACCTCACGCAAGATGCGCTGTTCGTCCAGCGAGGGTGGCGGGCTGGTGGATAACCCTGGATAGATTGGGATAGCGAAAGAGCTGTTCTCCTGCACTGCTTCCAAAGTAATCCCGGGATGCAGCGAGATCAACTCCAGAAGTTTGGTGCTTTCATCGAAGCCGTAGATCCCAAGCGGGGTCACCACCCGATAAGGTCCGCTGCCAGCCGGAAGCCCGGCTCGCTCTCGTGCTCCGGGTCCTGTCAGATAGCCGGGAGTTGTGACAAAATCCACCTTATCGACAAATTTTCGGCGGTCCTGACGCATGATGATAATCGTCCGGTGGGTGGATGATCCGACATCATTCGCCCCACCGCTCCCAGGAAGGCGGACATCTGGGGTATTGTAATCCCCAATGACGGTTGTATTGACGTTTCCATAACGGTCAATTTGTGCGGCTCCTAGGATTCCAAAATCCAGATAGCCAGCTTGAGATTGAGACATCACGTCGTGCATGGTTGATGCGCCAGCAGCCTGGTAGAATGTGCGCGAATCACCGACCGAGATAGGAAGCACCGGAATCCTGGGACCAATCCCGCCGGCTTCGAAGATAATCAGCAGGTTTGGCGCGTGTGTTCTTTGTGCGAGCATTGCCGCAATGATCGGCAGCCCGGTACCTACAAATACCGACTTGCCGTCTTCGAGCAAGCGCGCTACTGCACAGGCCATCACCATGGTAGAGGAATGAGCCCGCATTTCAGTCATTTTCGTCCCTCTCGATGTTCTTCAATAATTCGATCTGTCTAAGTTGGCGGAGTCTGTTCACACCGCCGATCTTTTCCAGGTAGCAGCGAAAATTCGGCATCTCATAGACGAATTCCTGGAGGTATTCCTGGGTGCCTGCTTCCGATTGCGAGCGTTTCATCCACATCCGAATATGGTCCTCGTCGAAGTAGTAACGGTAAGGCATGTGGCAAGGGTGGGCTCCGTATGGGACTTCCACAACAGCATCCACTAGATAGAACGGGATATTGGTTCTCCACGGCTCGCTGCGGATCTTTTCAGTAGGGATGATCTTTTCTGTGGTCAGGATCAACCGCCGCGCCGCACGCGAAAGTTCGAAATCCTCAATCATGATCCCATCCACTTGAGCGTTTCCATACATATCACAACGGTGGACATGGATTACTGCCAGGTCTGGGTAGCAGGCTGGCAGCAGGCATATGGGCTTACCAGACCAGGGGTCGCTGACTGATTTTGCCGAGCTGTTCTTGAAAGTATCTGTGCCTAGCATGCTGCGAGTGGGGATGAATGGAATACCCATCATGGCAGCCAGGAAACGCCATTGGTAGCCAGCATTGCTGATCTCGCCGGTCACCTGGCACCTGCCGGTCTCGACCATCCGCCGTGAAGCAGGGGAGAGTCCGCGCAGCTCATGTCCAAAGGTGTAAGCGACCTCTATCCTGTTCACACATCCGGCTGCGATTAGCAAGTCCGAATCGTGGACGGCGGTCTTCCCTGCCATCGTCAGGTTTCGGCACCCCTGCCGGATGATTTCATACACAAACGCCATACTCACTCGCACATGCCCGAAACCTCCCGAGGCGATGAAGCTTCCATCCGTGACATAATTTTTAACTGCTTCTGGCAAGGCCACACGCTTGTCTTGCAAGGCTCGTGATTTGTTGTCGCGGATCCACATTCGGTTCTCATCTGGGTCGTGCCAGCCGATCAGCTCACCGTTGCCTGCTTCTAAGATATCCATATCGCCTGCTTTCTTATCATCAGCATCAATTGTCGAATTTGTTAGCTATACTTCTCCCTTTTTCTGGATTGACCGGATTCACATGCTAAGTATAGAAAAATGCCCTCTGAGAGTCAAGCAGTGATTTACATAAATAAACTCCGATCCAGATAAACCGAAAAAAATTGAACATGGTAGAATTTTATTCACATTGACTTTTCTGATCCAATCGACTGGTTGTCCCGGAATCGCATTGCCTTAAAAAAGCCCTGGAGGGCTAATGTTCCAATCTAAATACGCCGTCATCCTCCCAAATTATCTCTTCCCGCAGGACCGATTCGCGACCTACGGAAAGGAACTAAGAACCGCCGTCGAGTTGATAGAGCTCTGCGCGAGCCAACAGGTTTTCCAAGGTATTGAAATCCTCACTGGCGAAGAGCCTTTTGCAATCAATCAAGGGAACAAGTGGGATGTCCAGAAAGCACTGGAGCAGAACGGCATGTCGTTTGCTGGAATTACTGCAAAAACCTTTTCCGCCGATTTCAGGAGAGGCTCGCTTAGTGCGGCAGATCCAAAGGTGCGCCAATCAGCGTTAGATCTTGTCCGCCGGACAATCGACCTTGCTGCAGAATTGGGCTGCGAGTTCGTCAGCCAGTGGCCAGGACAGGATGGCTGGGATTATTACTTCGAGATGGATTATCAACGGTCATACGATCTTTTTGTGGAGGGCATGCAGTCCCTCGCAGACCACAATCCACAGATCAAGCTTGGTCTGGAACCAAAACCATATGAACCGCGCGCCTTTTCATTATTGAACTCTGGCGTAAAAGCCCTGCTTATGATTAAGGATATCGACAGGCAGAACGTAGGGCTCACTTTTGATATTGGTCATGCATTATTTGGTCATGAAAATATTGGCGAGACCGTTGCGATAGCTCAAAAGGACCATAGGCTGTTCCATCTGCATGTGAATGATAATTATGGAGATATGGATTGGGACTTGCCGCTTGGAGCGGTCCATCTGAATGCGTTTATTGAAATGGTTTACTGGCTAATGAGGACCGATTACCAGGGATACATTTCAATGGATATATACGCCAATCGCACCGATCCGGCTGAAACTGTGGTTGAAGGTCAGCGTTGGTTTCAGGCGATCATAGATTTGATTCAAGCTGAGGGCATGGTTCAGCTGGACCAATTACTGGATATCGGGGATGGGATCGAAAGTCAGCGTTTTCTGCGTGGATTGATTTTCGGTCGGTTGAAAAAATAAGAAAAATCAAGGATCTAAGCGCCGCCGCGGGGGATGCGAAACGGGTGAGAGGCAAGTCAATTCGATTTTCCGGATTAAATTAATGGCTGATGAGTTTGGCTTGACAACGGACAAAGAATCATGTATGATTTATCTACACGTGTAGACAACACGAGTAGATAAAAAACTAAATCTTGCAGCCAACTTCTTCACCATTCCATGGTTAAACGAGTTCACACGGTCTGACGTAGCAAAACTTGCGGGGGTTTCAGACGCTACAGTATCTTATGTGGTTAATAATGGACCACGCTCGGTTGCCACCGAGACCCGGATTAAAGTCCTTTCTGCAATTGAAGAGCTCGGCTACCGACCGCACGCCATTGCTCGAAGCCTGCGAAAGGGCAGAACCCAAACGATTGGACTGCTGGTTCAAAGCTTGATCCAATCTTTTGTTTCCCACCTGGTCAACTCATTTGAAGAATACCTCGCCGATAAAGGCTACCGCCTGGTGCTCGCCAGCACCCATGAAGATGTTTCTCGCGAAGAGGACTTGCTCAATTTATTAGCTTCTCAATCGATTGATGGTCTACTCTATATCCCAACCTCAAACATTCACAGTGGGCTCATCCAACGGCTTATGGATGAAGGCATGCCGATGGTATTCGTCGATCGATACATTGAGGGAGTACCTGCAGATGTGGTGATGACCGACAATATTGCTGCTGCCCGTGAGATGACAAGTTACCTCATCCAGCAAGGCTGCCGCAAGATCATGTGTGTCCTCTTCAGTAAAGAGGCTTCTTCGGCTTTAGAGCGTGTCAATGGATATCGCCAGGCACACCTGGAACACGGAATTCCGGTGGATGAAAACAGAATTGCGGTGTTCCGATATGCAGCTGGGGAATCTTGGGACGATGAGCTGCTGGCGCATTTTCGGAAATTTGGTCTCCCGGATGGGATCCTCTGTACCACTGACAGCCATTTGATCCAGGTAACTAAGACCTTGATCCGCAGCGGAATCAGGGTTCCTGAGCGGGTGCTCGTCGCTGGCGGCTTTTTCGGATCTCCTTGGAACGATCTGCTCCCGTCCCCATTTCCCCTCGTAAAACAAAACTACCAGCTGATAGCTGAAGTTGCTGTAAATTTTCTTTTAGACCGGATAAACGGTAATTCCGATCCACCGCGCATCCGGCTTGTATCGCCGGAATTCTATTTTCCAGAGAAAATCCCATTTCCAAATACATTTCTCGAGGAGGAATTAGAGCCTAAATGAGCAAACAATTTATGCTGAAAGATGAAATCGAGCGAGAACATCTGGAATGGGGTGTGCGAGGATGGCACAGCCTGCCTCGCTTCACCGGCGCCAAAGACCTGGCAATGTGCGAAGTTGAGCTCATGCCTGGTTTTGGACACGGCTTCCATGTCCATGAGAATCAAGAGGAAGTCTGTTATGTCCTGGAAGGCGAGATCGAACAGTGGTTAGGTGCTGAAAAGCGCATCCTCAAAGCAGGTGATTCGGCATTCATTGGTCGAGGTGTAGTTCATGCCTCCTATAATGTATCCGATAAACCTGTCAAAACGCTGGCAATCCTGGGACCATGTTTTGGGGATGATGGTTACGACCTGGTCGAATTGTCTGATGAAGAACCGTGGGCAAGTCTTCGTAAATAATTGTTCGCTTTCCTTCAATACGGATGATCCAAGAGAGGAGAAAAGCTATCTGAACAGGAAGACCTTTCCAAATTTCTTAAAGAAATATCGATTTCAAGGTATCAATTCAAGAGACAAATAGGAGAAGAGTAACATGAAGAAGTTTCGATTCTTAGCATCCTGATTGCTCTGGTGATTTTATTCACTTCAGCATGCCAGCCGGCAGCGACCCCCGCGCCAGAAGAACCGGTTGCTCCTGCTGCAACCGAAGCCCCAGCTGAACCAGCCGCCCCTGCAGCATCTACAGAAGAGCTTCGCATCGGCGTCCTTGCCCCAACCACCGGCGCATTTGCCGGTTTAGGCGAAGATATGGTAGCTGGCGTCGAGATGAAGCTGGAAGAGCTCGGTGGAGTAGTCGCCGGACGCAAGGTAAAGCTATTTGTTGAGGATACCCAGCTCGACCCTGACGTGGCGATTGAGAAAGCACGCGCCCTGGTGAATCGCGATAAGGTCAGCATCGTGCTTGGCCCGCTGTCTGGCGGTGAGAGCCTGGCGGTCAAGCAGGCTGCGGGCGAGTTCCCCGACACTACCTTCCTGACCATCGGTGCGGCTAACGAGATCACGATGAAAGAGATCGCCCCGAACTTCTACCGTCCGGCATTTGCGGGTGGTCAGCCGGTTTACGGTCTTGCTGAGTGGGCATTTGCGAATGGGATCAAGCGGATCGCGACCCTCGGTGAAGACTACGCCTTCCCATGGGATCAAATCGGTGGCTTCGCCTATGTCTACTGCAAGCTTGGCGGGGCTATTCCAAAAGCATATTGGACTCCGATTGGAACTGCGGACTACTCCTCGATCTTGACTGAGCTTCAGGATCTGGATGTCGATGCAGTCTTCATCGCCTACGGCGGCTCGGATGCGGTCAACTTCACCAAGCAGATGAACGACTTCGGTCTGATCGGCAAGATCAAGATCCTGGCTGGCTCCTCGTTCGGCGATGCCAGCACCCTGGAAGAGGTTGGTGAACTTTTGGATGGCACGATGAGTGGCTCGATCTACTCCGGCAACCTGCCGTATCCTGAGTTCAAGGCTTTCAACGACGCTTTCTTGGCAAAAACCGGACGGCAATCGACCCTATTCGCCGAAGGTACCTACGAAGCCCTTACCTTCGTCGATGAAGCCGGGAAGACCGTCAATGGCGACTTTGAGAACCAAACAGCTTTTCGGGAAGCTCTTGACGATACTGAGGTCAATGCTCCCCGCGGTCCGGTCCGATTTGACAAGTACCACAACGCGGTCGCCAACATGTATCGCAATCAGGTTACGAAAATCGATGGTAAATGGATCAACAACCTGGTCGAGACGTATCCAGAGGTTAGCCAGTACTGGACCTTCACTGAAGAAGAGTTCAACGCTGCACTTCCGTTCGGACGCGATAATCCTTCTTGCCCAGAACCTATCGCTCCTGCTGCAGAAGCGCCTGCAGCCCCGGCAGCGACCGGTGAGCTCCGCATTGGTGTGCTTGCCCCAACTACTGGTGCATTCGCCGGATTGGGCGAAGACATGGTCGCAGGCGTCGAGATGAAGCTGGAAGAACTTGGTGGCGTAGTCGCCGGACGTCCGGTGAAGCTCTTCGTGGAAGACACCCAGCTCGACCCGGATGTTGCGATCGAGAAAGCCCGCGCTTTGGTGAACCGAGACAAAGTCAGCGTTGTGCTTGGACCACTGTCTGGTGGTGAGAGCCTGGCGGTCAAGCAAGCCGCAGGCGAGTTCCCCGACACGACCTTCCTGACTATTGGCGCGGCGAACGAGATTACGATGAAAGAGATCGCCCCGAACTTCTACCGTCCGGCATTTGCAGGTGGTCAGCCGGTCTACGGTCTGGCGGAGTGGGCGCTGGCCAATGGGATCAAGCGGATCGCAACCCTCGGTGAAGACTATGCCTTCCCATGGGACCAAATCGGCGGTTTTGCTTATGTCTTTTGTAAGCAAGGAGGCAAGATTCCAAAAGCTTACTGGACCCCGATCGGGACTGCGGACTACTCCTCGATCCTGACCGAGCTCCCAAGCCTGGATGTCGATGCAGTCTTCATCGCCTACGGCGGTTCAGATGCGGTCAACTTCACCAAACAGATGAATGACTTTGGTCTGATCGGTAAAGTGAAGATCCTGGCCGGCTCCTCATTTGGAGACGCCAGCACATTGAACGAAGTTGGTGAGCTGCTGGACGGTACGATGAGCGGCTCGATCTACTCCGGTAACCTTCCGTACCCCGAGTTCAAGGCTTTCAACGACGCGTTCTTCGAAAAGACCGGTCGCCAGTCGACACTCTTTGCTGAAGGCACCTATGAAGCTTTGACCTTTGTGGACGAGGCTGGGAAGGAAGTCAACGGCAACATTGAAGACCAGACTGCTTTCAGGGCGGCCCTCGATAGGACTGAGATCAACGCCCCACGCGGCCCGGTCAAATTCGACCAGTATCACAACGTCATCGCCAATATGTACCGCAACCAGGTAACGTTCATCGACGGTATTTGGATCAACAACCTGGTCGAGACCTACCCGAATGTGAGCCAGTACTGGACCTATACCGAAGAAGAGTTCAACGCTGCCCTTCCGTTTGGGCGCGATAATCCTTCCTGTCCGTAGATCTCTCTTGAGGCCACCAGTGGATGCATTGAATCTGCACGGCATCACGAAACGATTTGGCGGCCTCGAAGCCCTGCGGGACATCCAACTGGATGTCCCGCAAGGGCATCGGCGTGCCATAATCGGCCCCAACGGCGCCGGAAAGACCACGCTCTTCAACGTGATTTCCGGCGACCTGCCCCCAACATCTGGCAAAATTGAAATATTTGGCCACGATGTGACAAAATTGCCCCCGTTCAAACGGGTACCCTTAGGCTTACGCCGGACTTATCAAACTTCGGCATTCATTCAATAAACTTACGGTTTCGCAAAATCTCTACCTTGGCGTTCTAGGTCCCGATAACCACGGTCACTTCATGATTTCAAAACTGGCTAAAAGCGATTGGCCTCGCATAGATCGAGTCCACCAGGTTGCAGAGACAGTCCGGCTGAACGACCGCCTGGAAGTAGCCGCTGGAGATCTTTCGCACGGCGAGCGCCGCCAGCTGGAAATCGGACTGGCAATAGCCTTCGAACCGCGCTTGATTATGCTGGACGAACCGGCTGCCGGATTGTCGGTAGATGAACGCCGGATCATCATGGACATGATGAATAATTTGGACCGGGAAGTTACCCTTCTGCTGATTGAGCATGATATGGATGTTGCCCTCAATATTGGGGAAAAGGTCACGGTCATGCATGAAGGCGCTATTATCGCAGAAGGGACTCCTGACGAAATCAGCGCCAATCCGGTTGTCCAGGAGATTTACCTGGGAGGCAAAGTCCATGACTGAGACACCTTTACTACAGCTGGAAGATGTTCATTCCTATTACGAAACCAGCCATGTTCTCCAGGGAGTATCGCTCATTCTGGATCGAGGTGCTCTAGCCATCGTTGGTCGGAATGGGATGGGCAAGTCCACATTAGTCAAGACGATCATGGGTATCGTTCATGCCAGGCAAGGCAAGATCCTTTTCAACGGCGTTGATATTTCCCATCTAAAACCATATCAGATCGGCGGCATGGGGCTTGGTTATGTGCCGCAAGGCCGCGAGCTCTTCCCATCCCTCTCCGTGCACGAGCACTTGCTGCTCACCGGGCGCGGCTCGAATGGTGATGGCTGGAACATCGATCGAGTTTACGAGCTGTTCCCGCGTCTTCTCGAGCGTTCAAAACTTGGTGCTGCCCAACTCTCCGGCGGCGAGCAGCAAATGTTGGCGATTGCACGCGCATTGGTCTCAAATCCAACCCTCCTTATCATGGATGAACCATCCGAAGGTCTGGCTCCTGTGATCTTAGACCACCTGATGGAGACCTATCAGTCGCTCTTGAAATCGGGCATGAGCATTTTGATGGTCGAGCAAAATCTGCACACCGCAGTCTCCGTTGCAGAGGAACTTTACATCATGGTAGCAGGTCGGATAGTCAATAAGGTCAACGGTCAGACTCTTCTTCACGATCAGCATGCTCGCGAGAAATACCTCGGCGTGAAGGTCAAGGACTAATTTTTTGATTAAAGAAATTTGATAGAAAAGAGCAGCGAAATGCACCAATTCACTCGGAGTGAAATCCTGGATCGGCTTAATACAAAGATAAGGAATAATCAGCCCCTCTTGATGGGCGGAGCTGGAATTGGTCTGATAGCCAAAGTTG
Organism: uncultured Chloroflexia bacterium; assembly: GCA_963827155.1. Taxonomy (GTDB): domain Bacteria; phylum Chloroflexota; class Anaerolineae; order Anaerolineales; family UBA4823; genus UTCFX2. The sequence continues at coordinate 151,212 of CAWGZV010000002.1, forward strand.
CGGATCGGGCTGGGATTGACTGCATCTTGGCGTACAACACCGGCCCGTACCGTATGGATGGACACGGTTCATTTGCGGGCTACCTTGCCTACGGGGATTCGAACCAAGTCACGCTTGATCTCGGCAGGAAATTGCTCCCTGTCGTGGAGAATACACCTGTAATCGCCGGAATCGGTGCAGGCGACCCCTATCGAGATATCAGTCGTCTGATCGACGAGATGATCGGCATAGGCTTTTCTGGCATCATCAATGTTCCAACTGCCGGTGTTTACGGCGGAGATATGCGGAAGCATATCGACCTGACAGGGCTTGGATATCCTAAAGAGGTAGACCTAATCCGGATGTGCCGCGAGCGCGATGTCTTTTCTATGGCGTACGTATTCAACCCTGAGGAATCTCGGGCAATGGCGGAAGCAGGTGCAGATGTGGTCGCCCCACACGTGCAGTATACGACCGGAGGGATGGTGGCGGCAAGCGAGGAAATCGCCCCAGGTTTGGATAAAGCATGTGAGCTGACCGAGGCGATGTGCCAGGCTGCCCGGGCTGTCAACCCAGATGTAATTCTTGTATCGCACGGCGGTCCCTTCAATGACCCGCCAACTGTTCAATACTCCTTTGAACATACTTCGGTGCATGGATATATGGGCGCTTCCAGCATTGAGCGTATTCCGGTAGAAATTGCAATAACAAAAGTAGTCAAAGATTTCCTGGCGCTCAAAATTGACAACACGAAAAAATAAATTTTTTCCAAAGGGATTATGATGGCGACGGTTGTTCTCTTAGGAAGCCTGGATACAAAAGGGCGAGAGTACCGCTTTGTGTGTGAGCGTTTGGTGGAAGCCGGAGTCACTCCCGTGCTGGTTGATTTTGGGGTGCTTTCCGACCCAACGGTAAAAACAGATATCTCTGCCGCGGAAGTAGCAGCTGCAGCTGGTCACACCCTGGAAGAATTGCGGCTCGCGCGCAAGGAGAAAGATAACCGCGCTGTCGCCTTAGACGTGATGACTGCTGGTCTGATTTCTATTCTGGATCGACTACGTTCAGAAAACCGCTGCGATGCTGTTTTTGGATTGGGCGGCTCTGGCGGAACAAGTGTGGTAAGTGCGGCGATGCAGTCTCTGCCGCTGGGGGTGCCCAAGCTGATCGTCTCCACAATGGCTTGTGGGAACATCGGAGGCTATATCGGGACGAAGGATATCGCAATATTGTATTCCGTGACTGATATTGCCGGATTAAATCGCATCTCCCGCCCGATTTTAAGGAACGCTGCCTTTGGCATTGCCGGGATGGCAAAGCACGCTGCCCTCGGGCATGAAGACACAAGCAAACCCCTGATCGCGGTGACCATGTTTGGCATCACCACCCCTTGTGGCTTGCGGATTATCGAATGTCTGGAGGATGCCGGATTCGAAACCACCGTCTTTCACACCAATGGATCTGGTAAAGCCATGGAGGAGTTGATCGATAAGGGCTTAATCGATGGTGTCATCGATATGACCACCAAGGAGCTGACCGATGATACCTTTGGGGGAGCATTTGGCGCTGGTCCACACCGACTTGAAGCTGCGGGCAAGAAGGGGATTCCGCAATTGGTCATCCCAGGCGGTCTGGAAGTCTGCAATTTTGGACCTCGAGATACTGTGCCTGAGAAATTTACTACCCCAGACCGCAAGCTCATTATCCACAACCCCTTTGTGTGCGCTTCTCGGATAAACAAAGAAGAAAGCCAGCAGATTGGGGCGCTTTTTGCAGCTAAAGTAAACGCTGCCCAAGGGCCCACTGCAGTATTGATCCCTCTTGAAGGAAAGGATCGATACCAGGAGCCTCCAGATGGACCATGGATAGATAAAGATAAAGACGAAGCAATGTTCCACGCCATCCGTACGAACCTGCGGAAAGATATCCCCCTCCAAGAGCTCGAGCTGTACATCAACGATCCACGTTTTGCCGAAGCCGCGGTCGAAACATTCATCAAGTTATGGGAAGTGGCAAAGAAGGACAAGGCTGGTGATGGAAACTGAGGCAATCCTTGCGAGACTGCGGTCTGAGCGTGCCGCCGGCAGACCAGTGATCGTCTCCGGAGTAGGCAGCGGGTTGACGGCGAGAGCTGCATCCAAAGGTGGGGCTGATCTGCTTGCAGTCTACAATGTAGCAGTTTACCGCGTCCGCGGTTTGCCGACCGCGCTGGCTTTCTTGCCCTACGACAATGCAACCGAAATCACCATGTCTGCCGTGCCGGAAGTGTTGGCGAATGCCTCCGATCTTCCTGTAATTATTGGGATGGGCGCTCATGATCCACGCAGCCGTCCCGAAGCTCTGGTTGAAAGAGCTATTGCTGCTGGAGGTGCAGGCGTCACTAACGAGCCTTTTCTTGGGATGTACGGCAACGAGCTGCGCATCCAGTTAGATGCCGTTGGGCTTGGTTTCTCGCGGAGCTGGCTATGATGAAATCGTGTATTGAATGCGGCGGTCTTGCACTCAGCTGGGTATTTTCTGTTGAAGAAGCGCGAGCGATGGCTCAGGTCGGTGTACCGATCATAGGGGTGGTAACAGGCGTGACAGCTGGTGGGGCGGCAGGAGGCGAATCAACCACCTCTCTATCTTCATCGATCGAGCTCATTCGAGAGGTCGTAGAGGCTGTCAAACCGTTTAGCAATAATCCTTTCATATTGGGGCACGGCGGTCCACTAGTCGATCCGGAATTTGTTGGCGAGATGCTACACCAGACCGGTGCTGATGGTTATGCCACCGGCTCCACTGGAGAGCGCATGCCGGTCGAGTTCAGTGTAGCACAAGCGGTTCGTCAATTTAAATCGATCGGTCTTTATTAAATTAGAAATATGGAGGTCAAGGATTGCTATGGGTGAATTTACAAGTTTTATGCTCAAAGTAGTAAACGGTCTGACTTTTGCCGGACTGTTATTCGTGATTGCTAGCGGCTTCACCCTCATATTTGGTTTGATGCGGGTTGTCAATATGGCCCATGGCGTCTTCTACCTTCTTGGAGCTTACATTGCATATACCGTGGCAGAGACGGCTGGTTTGAGCTGGTACCTTGCCGTTGTAGCGGCGATTGGTTCCGTGGTCATACTCGCATTTATTCTCGAAAAGCTAGTGAAGCGGGTCACCGGAGATATGCCGCAGACTCTGCTGACGCTCGGATTTGGAGTAATGGTCGCAGATCTTATCCTGTGGATCTGGGGTGGCAATCCAAAGTCGATCGATCCGCCAGACATAATCCGCAAGCCCGTCGAGCTCTTTGGCTTTACTTATCCGGGCTACCGCTATTTTGTCCTGGTCGTGGCGGTTTTAATCGGTGTTGGTCTTTGGTACCTGCTTCAGAAAACCCAGCTTGGACGCATCATCCGAGCTGGGGTAGACAATCGAATTATGGTTTCGGCACTTGGGATCAACATTGACCGCATCTTCACCCAGGTTTTCCTTCTGGGCGGACTCTTGATCGGGGTCGCAGGTGTGCTTGGTGGATCTTTCCTGGCTTTTGGGCCTGGGAAAGAAAACGAGATCCTGCTCTTTGCGCTGATGGTGGTGATCATCGGCGGGTTGGGGAGCGTTCCTGGTTCGGCGGTCGGCGCCATTATTGTCGGTCTTGTGGACAGCTTTGGGCGCAGCTATTTCAGTGAGCTGGCGATCTTTCTGCTGAGCGGGACGCTGATCATTGTCCTGGCATTTCGCCCTCAGGGATTATTCGGAAAGGGTGAGCGATGAAGCTTTCAAATAATTCACAAATCATTATTGGCGCGGCTGTCCTGGTTTTCAGCTTTTCACTGCCATTCTGGGCGCCGACCTTTACCATGCAGCTGGCAACTCGCGGGCTTTACTTAGGGATCATTGCGATGAGTTTTATTTGGCTGGCAGGTTACGGTGATATGGTCTCATTAGCGCAGATGTCATTCGCGGCGATGTCTGGCTACATCATCGGAATGGGATTGACGAATTGGGGCATGGGGCATGGTGTGCTTGCCATCCTTGGCTTTCTAGCTTCCATCGTTCTTGCAGCGGTTTTTGGGTGGGTCGCCATCCGCTCTCAAAAAATCTATTTCCTGGTAATGACCCTGGCGCTTTCTCAGCTCTTCTACGGTGTGGGGATGCAGTGGGTTTCGGTCACTGGAGGTCAATATGGTTTCACCGGGCTCCAGCGCCCTGTGCTCTTTGGGTATGATCTGATCGAAGCTGTTCCATTGTATATACTCACTTTGATCTGCACTATTGCCTGCTACATCTTTTTACGCCGGTTAGTTAACTCACCTTTTGGCTATGCTTTGCAGGGCATCCGCGATAATCCGAGGCGAATGGCAGCATTGGGATTTGATGTCCAGATGCACCGCTACCTGGCGATCGTGATCTCTGGTGCGATTGCGGGAATTGCCGGAATCCTGACGGTTTACTATACCGGTGTGGTCTCGCCGACCCGTGCCAACCTGCCGCAGTCCGTTATGGTCATCATGGCTGCTCTCGTCGGTGGGATTAACAGCCTGGAAGGTGGCATCCTGGGTGGGGTGATCATTGCGTTTTTGATCTCCATTACCAGCCAGCTTACCAGCCGCTACTGGATGATTATCGGCGCATTGTTTATCTTGATCGTGATGTTCTTGCCGAACGGCTTACTGGGCGATAATCAGAAAATTCGCCAATCGCTCGATAAATTACGCAAGAGAGGGTCCAAACCCGAAAACAAGGCAGAATCCTCAGAGATCTAAACATTCAGGAGCAAACACTATGAATATTGAAAAAATTAACGTAGCCATCATCGGTTTAGGCTTTGGAACTCAGTTTATTCCTATTTACAAACGCCATCCTCGGGCGAATATGTACGCGATCTGCCGCCGCTCAGAGCGCGAGCTAAAGATGGTCGGTGACACATTTGGAGTCGAAAAGCGCTACACCCGATATGAAGATGTTCTGGCAGATCCGGTGGTCGATTATGTTCATATTAACACTCCTATACCAGAGCACGGACCTATGTCAATCGCGGCGCTGAAAGCTGGGAAGCATGTCATGTGCACCGTTCCAATGGCGATCTCCGTCGATCACTGCCGGGAGATCGTCGAGCTTGTGCACAAGACAGGCTTGAAATACATGATGGCTGAAACCGTCTTGTATTCGAGAGAATATTTCTTTGTCAAGGAGCTTTTCCAGAAAGGGGATCTGGGCAAGATCCAGTTCTTGCAGGGAAGCCATCATCAAGATATGGATGGTTGGCCGGATGCCTGGCCAGGGCTGCCGCCTATGTATTACGCCACCCATTGCCTGAGCCCCTGTATAGGGATTGTCAACGGCGAGGCAGAGCTGGTCTCCTGCTTTGGTTCGGGCACAATTCGGCCTGAGCTTGCTGCCCATTATGGCAGCCCATATGCCGTCGAAAGTGCTCACGTCAAGTTGCGCGGCTCGGACGTGGCTGTGAGAGTTTATCGGGCGCTTTTTGATACCGCTCGCCAGTATCGCGAAAGCTTCGATGTCTATGGCTCGAAGCAGGCAGTTGAATGGCCGCTGGTCGAAGGTGAAGGTCTGGTGCTCCACACCGCGAAAATGCCCCAGGCTGAGATGACCCGTCGAGTCACTGCGCCTGATTATGCTCACCTTCTGCCCGAGGGTATTCGGCACTTCACTACCAAAACTTTTCTAGATCTACCAGAGTACCACCATCTCAAAGGCGGTGGTGGCGCCGATCCCGATGGCACCCACTCCCACCTGATCACCGATCCCGGTTCGCTGGAAGGGCATGGAGGTTCGCATCCGCACCTTGTACATGAATTCCTTTCCGCCCTCATTGAAGATCGCGACCCTTATCCAAATGCCGCCCAATCTGCCAATATCACCTGCACAGGGATCCTTGCTCATGAATCCGCCATGCAGGGGGGAGTTCCGATCCGCCTGCCAGATTTCACCCTAGGGGCCAAACAATGAAACCTCAGAATTTTCAGCAAAAAGACCGTGAAGTTATCCAGAAATTTATCGATTTTCGCAAGATGAATCCAGTTGTAAAGGAGCGCCTCCACCTTTCATGGAGCAACTGGGGCTTTGGGATCGAACCGTTCGAAAAATCCATTGCCCGTCTTGCAAAGTACAATGTTAAGTATGTCGAGCTGCATGGCAATCGCTACGGACTGGATCTTGGTTATAAGACCAAAGAGACGCGCACGATCCTGGATAATTACGGCGTTAAAGTTTCCGGTGTCTGCGGAATGGTAAGCCCGGATTGCGAGCTCTCATCCAATAAACCGCATATCACCCAGCGGTCGATCGATTACTTCCGCCGCAATATCGAAATGTGCGCTGAGCTGGGAGGGTCCTACATACTCTTCGCGCCCGGTGCGGTCGGAAGGCCTCAAAAATATGATGATCAGGAGTTTTTCCGCGCCGCCGATGCCATTCGGATTCTTGGTGACGATTTTCAGAAAGCCGGGATCCGAGCCGCGATTGAACCCGTCCGTCCAGCAGAGGTCAGTTTTTGCCACACTTTCCGTGAGGCAAAAGCCCTGATAGACCTGATCAACCACCCTGGTGTCCAGCACATCGCCGGAGACGTCTACCATATGTATACGGGCGAGGAGCATCTCTCTGGGACTTTGTTGGAATATGGGCATATCATGACCAATCTTCACATGGCAGATTCGAACCGGCGCGCTCTCGGCCAGGGTTCGATGGACCTTGACCTGATCATCATGGCCCTTTATGTAGTCGGCTATAACAACGAGAAATGCTTCTGCTCTGCTGAACCGCTCGGTCCAGGTGGCGATCCATACCCACAAATGTTTGGCAACCCGCATTCTGAGATCCTCGATCCACTTGTCGCCCAGACGGCAGCAACCTTCTATGAGCGCGAAGAGCTGCTGCTTACGGTCGATCCCGAAGAGCTCCGTCGTTAGGAGGTTGTAATGGTTGAAATTATGACCATGGGAGAGATGCTGGTCGAAGTCATGCGCCCACGACCGGAAATGTCTCTCTCCGAAGCAGGGGAGTTCCTGGGGCCGTTTCCGAGTGGGGCGCCGGCGATCTTTATTGATACAGCGGCGCGTCTCGGGCATTCATCCGCAATGATTGGTGGGATCGGGGATGACGACTTTGGGCGCTGCCTGACCGATCGATTGAAAACAGACGGGTTGGATTTATCCTTCGTCCGTTCTTACACGCCAGGCGCTACAGCAGTTGCCTTTGTGACTTATTTTGATGATGGCGCGCGCAGGTTCATATTCCATATCGACGGCACTCCGGCAGTACGGCCCGATTTTACCCACCAGGCGATGCAGGAAAAGCCAGCTTTCTTCCATGTCATGGGCTGTTCCCTGATGGCGAATGATCATTTTCGGGCAGAGATCTTTAAAGCTGTCGAGTATTATCACGATCATGGTGCGCGCATCAGCTTCGATCCGAATATCCGACCCGAGCTGTTGGGTGAGAAAGACCTGCTCGACATCATCGGTCCAGTTCTGGATCGCTCCGCGATCCTTTTCCCGGGAGTAGCCGAGCTGGAGTTATTGAGTGGAACACCAGTGATTGACAAATCGGTCGAGCTGCTCTTTACCAACCCGCTCCTTGAGTTGATTGTCCTGAAACGCGGCCGCCAAGGCGCTACAGTCTATTCGCGTGACCAGGTTATCCAGATCCCAGCTTACTCCGTCCCTGAAGTGGACCCGACCGGCGCAGGCGACTGCTTTGACGGAGGCTTTCTGTCCGGGCTGCTCGAGCACAGACCATTGTCTGATTGTGGTCGAATCGCGGCGGCCGCCGGCGCACTGAATGCCGCTGCCTTCGGCCCGATGGAGGGTAAAATCAGCCCTGAAACAGTCTGGGGGCTCATCCGCTCCCAGGGGTGAGACTTTTCAGCCCGGAAATCTACGAGGTCTCGCATGAGATTAAATATCGACTCCATAGGAAAAGCCCGCGGCTTCGCCTCGACCACAAACGCCGCGGGTTCGTTCTCGATTCTCGCCTTCGACCACCGCCAGTCATTTGTCAAGATGCTGAATCCTGCCCAGACCCAGACCGCGGATTATCACACGATCGAGACTTCCAAAGCACAATTTGTCCGCCTGCTCGCACCGCATGCCAGCGCGATCTTGCTGGACCCCGTCTATAGCGCAGCCCAGGTTATCGCTGGGAACGATTTGCCAGGCAGCACCGGGCTGATTGTCGCCCTCGAGGAGACAGGCTATACCGGTACCGACACCGAGCGTGAATCCGCAGTGCTCTCTGGCTGGAGCGTGCGCAAGACCAAGCGGATGGGCGCTGATGCGGTGAAACTGCTGGTATATTACCATCCTGATGCCGGGGCAACCACATTCAAGCAAGAAAGCCTGATCAATGCGGTTGTAAAAGAATGCCAGCGAGAAGATATCCTCCTGTTCCTTGAAATCATAACTTACAGCCCTATTCCTGGTATTCAAAAATCCTCGCCGGAATTTGCGCATAGGCTGCCAGGCTTGATGGTCAGGATCGCACAGCGGTTGGGTGAACTCAATCCGGATGTCCTCAAAATTGAATTTCCAGTGAATATCCAATTGGAACCTGATGAGAAGCGCTGGTTTGAGGCCTGCAGTGAAGTTTCACAGGCAAGCCCATGCCCTTGGGCGCTGCTCAGCGCTGCGGCGGATTTTGAAACATTTTCCCGCCAGGTCCTGGTCGCCTGCCAGGCTGGCGCCTCGGGTTTTATTGGGGGTCGAGCCATCTGGCAGGAAGCCGTTTCGATCCCGCATGGACAGCGTGAGTATTGGCTGGCCGAAGTAGGTGCTTCCAGATTGGATGCGCTCAACACGATCGCGATCCAGTCCGCCCGCCCATGGCGGGATTTTTATCCGGACCTGCCTGGTGCGGCTGGTGAGGATTGGTACCTGAATTATGACGCCTGAATCGCCTCTAGCGTCCTCGATCCTGGACCTCATTCAAACGCATAAGAGCGGCGAGCCCGTTGGGATTTTTTCGGTATGCTCTGCGCACCCGGAGGTTCTCGAGACAGTCTTCAGCACCTCAGCCCGGGAAGGCCGGGCTTTGCTGATCGAGTCCACCTGCAACCAGGTCAATCAGGATGGCGGTTATATGAATATGCCCCCCGCTCGGTTTTCCGAGATGGTGCGCCGGTTAGCAAAGCGCAGCGGCCTCCCTCCTGAGGGTCTTGTCCTCGGTGGCGATCATTTAGGTCCTTATCCCTGGCGAAAACAAACGCCAGAAACGGCGATGGATAAAGCCCGTCGATTGGTCTCCGATTATGTCCAGGCTGGTTACACCAAGCTCCACCTGGATGCCAGCATGCCTTGCGCCGGCGAGGCAGTCACAAATCCGCTGGCACCAGAGCTGATAGCCCGAAGGACCGCTGAGTTGTGCCTTGCTGGTGAGATTGCCTATCAGAAAACCGCCGGAAATTCGCCTGTGCCGGTCTATGTGATCGGCACCGAAGTCCCGCCTCCTGGTGGGATCCAGGACATAGAGAGTGGGCTGCAGGTTACCCACCCCGAGGACTGCCAGAAGACGATTGAGCTCACCCGCCAGGAATTTTTCCGGCAGGGATTGGAAGAAGCCTGGGAGCGTGTGATTGCGGTCGTTGTCCACCCGGGTGTCGAATTCGGCGACCAGGTTGTTTACCCATACCTTCCTTCTAAAGCAGCAGCCCTGTCAAGGTTGATCGAAAGTTTTGACAATCTGGTTTTTGAAGCCCATTCCACCGATTATCAGTCCTCCGCAGCGCTGAAGCATCTGGTGAGGGATCATTTCGCGATCTTGAAGGTAGGTCCTGCGCTCACCTTTGCGTACCGTGAAGCCGTCTTCGCCCTCGCCCGCATCGAGCAGGAGTGGCTGGGCGGACGGTCAGATATCCAATTATCAACCATACCAGAGGTATTGGAGCGGGTCATGCTTGCAGAGCCTACTTCTTGGGAGGGGTTCTACCGCGGGGATCTGCATCAGGTCCGTCTGTCTCTTAAATTCAGCTACAGCGACCGCTGCCGCTACTATTGGATGCATCTAGAGGTAATTTCAGCCCTGGAGCGGCTTTACCAAAATCTCTCCACCGCATCTATCCCGCCTACGCTTCTCAGCCAATACCTGCCGAACCAGTACCAGCAAATTCAAGATGGTGCTCTCAGCAGCAGACTCACCGACCTTGTGCGCAGCAAGATCGCCGAAGCCCTGCAGCCGTATTTGGCTGCCTGCGGTCGATCTTGAAATAATCCACAAACAGCCAAATTCAGTACTTTTTCATTATTGCCCGCTGTGCTTACTTAAACAGCGGGGAATGCCTCATTCTAGCCTATCTGTATGAATTAGAGCCCTCGATCCTTTTCGAGACACTCCTCAATACCACCAGGAGATAATTCCTCGGGATCGTGCCTGTGCAGCAAGTCCTCCAAGAATGTCTCCAGTGTCGGCCAATCGCGAAAGTAGCGCGCCTCACGGCTGTTGATATGCTGGACACTTCCGCGCCAATCAGTCTGTCCATCTCCAATTTCCTCGAGCCAAAGGCGGACCATGAAAAGGTGAGAGCGTTGAGTTTGTTGAACCCTGCAGTTGGATTCAACCATGATGAGACCTCATGAAACGACTGGAATCCCGAGCATACAGCGAACTGCAACGTCCAGCGGTGTCTGTTCAACGCCGAAAGTGCGGGCGGTCTCCTTCATCGAGATGGCCGAATCATAGGTCTCCATCCCAGCTAGAACAGGTAGGACCATCGCCGGCAGCCCTGGAATAGGATCGCTGGGCTGAACGAAGTGCACTGGCAGCTCCTTACCGATGACCTGGCTGAAGCAGTCGACGATTCCAAGCCAGGATGTAGGTTCTGGGCTACCTAGGACCAGCCGCTGGTCAATCGCGGCGGGGTGACCCACCGCAGCTGCCGCAAATGCTGCAACATCCGCCACAGAGATGAATGAATGCAAACGCAGTCCTTCTCCAACTAGCGTGATGGGTTGGTGGGACTGCAGCGGCAGGCCGACGACCATCCCCGCCCAGCTTTCCAAGAAGTAATTGGGAGCCAGGATCGTGAAAGGTATCCCACTTTCACGGAGCGCCGATTCGGTTTCGGCTTTAGCCTGAAAAAGTGGCGCCGGGCTGTTTAGGTCAGCGCCGAGGAAAGATACAAAAACAAACTGGCTCACGCCTGCCGCCTTCGCAGCTTCGATCAGGCTGCGGTTTCCCCGGCGGTCGACAGAATCCACGGTGTCATCCCCGCTGCGCATCGCCGCAGTGGCAGTGGTGATCACGGTTTCGATCCCAGCACAGGCTTTGTCGAGCGATGCGCGATCCTTAAGGTCGCCGTAAACCGGTTGCGCGCCTGCGTCGATCAGGGTTTGAGCAGATGTGGCAAGCCCCTGCAGAGCCATCTGTTCGGATGGAGAGCCGTGCCGCACCAGGATGCGAATCTTCTTGCCTTCTCCTAAAAGCTTCCGGGTGATCATGCCGCCCAATATTCCAGTTGACCCGACGATGAGGTCCATTATTCTTCTCCTTATCATTTCCCGCTTAGTTAATGAATTCTGCTTACACAAGCCGTGGTGCCCGATCCTGGTTCCAGGGCATATAACGGAGCACCATAGCGATGCTGCAGCGGCCGAAGAAAACGACCATAACCGTGCCCAGAAACAGCACGATATAGAACGGCAGGCGGACTAGAGGCCACAGCCCAGTCAGCGCCCAGGCAAAGTACACCAACCGGATCTGGGTTGGGAAAGCCATCACGCTCCTTTCTCGCGCCAGGAACACGATGACCTGCACGGCGCTGATGGCAATGACGACATAATATCCTAACGTCCATCCTGCAATCGCGGCGATGATGAATGCCAGGGTGACAGCCCAAAACCACCAGAACGGATTCGATAGTTCGATTTTCAGCTTCACGGGGATCTCCTATTGCTCTGACGTTATGAGAAGTTTTTCGAAAATCCATCAGAAGTAATCATATAAAAACAAGCGTTTCGAAAACGTTTGGTGAAGCGTTTCTATCGGGAGAAATCATTAAAATATCGACCCAAAATCAGGCAAGCAGTATTTGCCTGCCAAAAACGCCTCTAGCGGATTTATCTTCGCGATAGGGTAAGACTGATTATTGGAATTATTCTAGAGATAGCCCAACTCAAGCGCAATTGCCAGAGCGCGATCGAGGTGGAGGATCGAAGCTTCAACCGCATCTTTTTCGCTTGCATCGACCGCGGCTTGCATTGCATCATTAAGCTTATTCGGTAGGCGCTGTTGGTCCGGATCGAGTAAAGCTTTCGCAAATTTAAGAGACTCTTCCAGCTGCCCTCGCGCACGGGCTGCCGCTGACAGAGGGAACAACGCCTGCCACTGAAAAGGGTATTCCAATGGAGACTTGCGCCAGAGTGAAAGCGCCTCTTGTCCCATTTGTTCAACTCTAGGAAAATCCTGATTGCGCCAGGCTGTGTATGCCTGGTTGCCAAGCGCCGCGGCAATATAATCGGGCATTTGGGCAGCTTCCGCGGCTCTTTGAGCACGCTGAGCGAAGTCAAATACAGTATCAATTTGACCCCGAAACCGGTACAGAATTGTCAAATAAGTGATTGTGAGGATTCTCATCGGGACAATTCCAGATGTTTCCACCTGCTCGAGCGCAGAATGTAAATAATGGGATGCATCATCCAGTTCGTGCCGCCAAAGGTGGAGGAACCCGAGCTCGAAAGTCCACTCAATCCTGGACTTCAGGTCGCCACATTCCTGGCTGACCGCGAAACCTTCACGACCATCGGAGATCATTTCGTCAGAAATCACATAACGTTCCTTCCTCAGATGCATCAAGCAGGAGGCCCAGAGGAATACCATCCGGCTGGAAGGCTTTCCCCGCTCTTGCACAACCGTCTGCAGTTCGTCCACCAACAATTCCATTTCCAGCCACTCGCCAAGCCAATAGTGCGCCCACACCCGTTCAACTTGCACTTCAATCCATTCATCCCACCAGCCAATGCTGTTCTCCTCCGGCGGCTTACCCAGAGTACTCTCGGCGGTATGGCATAGCTGCAATGCTTCTGCGTATAATCTTTGTTCCCGCATGACAGCTCCATCCTTACGATGAAGCCGGGCATGCCAGATCCAATATCCATCGGGGGCATACATACGTGCCTTTCGGTAAGCTTGATGAGCTTCCTCATGCTGAACCTTAAGCTCGAGAATATCTCCAAGCGCTTCCCAGAGCTGTGCAGCGATCGTCACGCGGCGCTCCCCTCGGCTTTTGTTTGAAATGGAATCTCCCAATAACTCGATGCCGCGCCGCAAAAGGGCAGCTGCCTCCTCATTTGCATAAACCTGGCGAGCAACCTCCGCTGCGCGCAAGTAATATGGTGCCGCATTTTCAGGTAATCCAGCCTGGTCGTAGTGGACCGCGATCTTCTGGCTGATTGGATTTATTTCTGCAGCATAGAGTGTTTCAAGCGCCTGGGCAGTACGGCGGTGCAGCATTCGGCGCCGGATTTCGCTCATGCTGCGATAGGCTGTTTCCCGCAGTTTATCATGGCTGAAGTCATAGGCGTCTGCACCGTGTTCTCTCACGATCCGCCGCTGCCAGAGCTCGTCGAGCTGCCGAACGAGAGTATTTTCTTCGCACCCACTGGCTTCTGCCAGAAGGTTGATATTAAACTCCCTGCCTATCGTAGCTGCTAACCCGGCGAGCTCTCGGGATGGCGGCGAGACTTGATCAAGACGCCGCTCGAGCACCGACTGTACTTTCGGTGTCAATCCGATGGCTTTTTGAAATCTCGTGGTTGGGGTCTCGTTCTGATCGCCGCGAATTTCCACCGGATCATCATTCGTAAAACCTGCTCGCACCATTTCTACCACGAATAGAGGATTGCCCTCAGTTTCCCGAAAAACGAGTGCAGATGTGTCTTGATCAATCTCCACACCTGCGATGTGATTTGCAAGTCTGGATGTAGCGATTTCATCTAATGGTTGAAGCTCAATCTCGGTGACCTGCTCATCCATTCGCAGATTATGAATAGCAGATTTGAGGGGATGGTTGTCCCCGACCTCTTCTGGTCGATAGGTTCCAAGGATCAGCAGCCTTGCTTTACGATCGAAACGAAGTAGGAAATGCAGCCATTCAAAAGTATCCTTGTCACACCATTGCAGGTCATCAATCGACAGTATAAGCCGACGGTTCGTGCCTAGGATTGCCCGAGAAATTGCTTCGAAGAGGTGCTGTCGCTGCCAGGCTTCAGTAAGAGCCGACGGTCTTGGCAGGTCAGGCCGTTGTGCCAATATTTCTGGGAGAAGCCGTGCCAACTCTATAAGCCAAATATCTTCTATCTGCATAGAAAATACCATCCGAAGCCAGTTTACAACAGGGGTGAAGGCAAGCTCGCCTTCAGCCGCATAGCAGCGGGCGTGAGCTTTCGTGATCCCCTGGCGGGCAGCCCATAGACACAGCTCTTCAGCCAGCCTGGTCTTGCCAATTCCTGCTTCTCCACTCAGCAATACAATACGCGGCTCACATTTCGAGTTAACCTTTCGCCAGGCTTGGATGATCTGAGACCATTCGCAATCCCGACCTACCAAGGGAGAATATGCTGTCGTAGTGGGTATCACAGTGGATCGATCTAAATGAATGCCCATTAATTGTTCGTAAGCCTCACGAGTGGCAGCACTGGGTTCAACATCAAGCTCACGCCGTAAATTGGTCGTGCAGATATAGTAAACCCGCAATGCTGCTGCCCGATCATCATTCAGGGCATGCAGTCGGATGAGACGGCGATACATTGTCTCAAGCAGTGGATCCTGATTGACCATTCGCTGCGTACAGCGGATCGCAGCCTGGTAGTCGTGCTGCTCCTCAAATATGGTCGCAAGGTTGTCTAAAGCATTGAAATACGCCTGGCGCAGTTCTTCACGTAGTGGAATAATCCATTCTTCGTAGCAGCTGGGAAGTAATTCTCCCTTATAGATTACTACTGCCTGCTCCAAAGCCATTCGTGCTGCTTCAGGATTGTTGTTCTGATGCTCATGTTCGGCTTGGGTTAAGCAGCGATTAAAGTTAGCAACATCCATTGAGAATTGCCCATCAGAACGCCACTGAAGGGTTTGTGTACTTACATCCACATAAGAGTCTGCAAATGGCAGCAATATTCGCAGGTGGTGAAGGAGGTTGCGAAGATTCGTTCGGGCTTGAGACTCGCTTGAATTTGGCCAGAAAAGATATGCTAAATGAGCCCGGGATTGGGGAGCATCGCTGTGCAGCAGTAAATAAGCCAGTAAAGATTGCAGACGCGCTGTATCTAGACCGATGACAGGCATTCCATCCAGCTGGATGTTGAAATCACCTAACAGCGAAACGCTCAGCATGGGGATCGATTCCTCCTTCTCCCACTGCCAGGCAAATCGCACAACGACTAAGATGATTATATTCCAACTTCGATTTGATTCAATGCCTGCCTTGAATATTTATGCCATTTCTTCCTTCGGTTCGATCAGGGATCATTGATTCGTCTTCGTTCTCGCGCCTTTCAATTTTTTTAGGTTTTTCACTCCAGTTTTTATGTTAAAATTCTTGTCCAGTGGGCAATTAAATAAACAGAGGCGCGCTCTCATTAGGAGCGCGATTAAGTTTTTGCGATCATTGTCTAGAATGAGATGATCCAGGAGGTGCGGCATGGGTCAAAAGCGAATCAGGATAGCGAAGGCAGCGATCCGGTTATTCATCCCGCTGATCTGCGGACCGATACTGGTTATCTTGTTTTTTTCATTATTAAATAGCATAGAAGCTGTGTATGCAGCAAGCCAAACACCTGCGGCTTTGCCGCCCTTATCTATCCTGTCCCAGCCAGCGGCTCCAATCCTTCCGCCTGCTGGTTACCCTAAGTTCATTCTATCGAACAAAACCGTTTCCCCCACGTTAGCACCGACTGGCGGCGCAATTCTTCATTACCAGATTGAGATCAATAACACCGGCGCTTATACTGGCTTCAACGTCAGCCTGATCGATCCAATCCCTGCCAACACCACCTATCAAAATGATGCCGCCTCCAACTCACCTACGCCCCCATCATTTTTGAATGGAGCTGTTCGGTGGAACGGCACCGTCGGGTTCGATGCGACCGTGATGGTCTCCTTCAGTGTGAGCGTTTCTGGGACTTACAGCGGTGTCATTCGCAACACAGCGGTAATCAGCCATGCTGGTCTGCTTCAGCCGGTGCCGGTCTCAGCTGATGCGATGATTACAGATGACCCGCTCTTCGAGATCCAGAAAAGCTCCGCCCCGACGATCCCTGGTCCCAACAAACCCTTAACATACACAATCACGATCACGAATGTTGGTCAAACCGCCTCGAACCTGCCTGTTATTGTCACCGATGACGTGCCGATCAGCACGACCTTCCTAAGCAGCGCAGATGGAGGTGATCACGATCCCCTGGATGACACCGTCACCTGGAATCGCAATGTCAGCCTCGCCACAGGTCAGTCCACCAATTTTAGCTATGCGGTCACGGTTGGCGACGTTCCCAGCGGGACAGTGATCGTAAACGACAATTATAGCGTCCAAAATCCGGAAAGCGGATTGGCGGTTGGAACCCTGTACACAACGACCGTATTGGATCCGATCCTCTTCTTATATAAAGAAACTGACCCATTCCCGCCTGGTTCAAACCGTGAGATGACCTACACCCTGATTGTTCTAAATAAAGGCTCACTGGCGACTGATCTGGTGATCAGCGATACGGTTCCTCCCAGCGTGACCTTTGTCCGCGTTGGCAGTGGAGGTACATTCGATGGAAACATGGTTACCTGGGAGCTGCCCAGCCTGGATACCGGCGAATCCGCCAGCGTCAATTTCACGGTATATGTGGGAGATGTGGCTGAAGTTCCTGTATTGAACAGCGAATACATGGTCTGCAGCGTAGAAGGAGTTTGTCAAACCGGCGTCCCGCTAACGAGCATTATCAAAGGACCGACCTTCGTTGCAACCGCTGCCCTGGATCCGATTGCAAAAAAGCCCGGCGGAGGGGGTGGCCCAGTTACACCAACCCTCACAATCCAAAATATTGGTCCAGGAAATGCACTTAATGCGGTCGCCATGCTGTATTTTGGACGTATCAGCGTCACATCCAGCGCTCTGAAAGTCATCCCCACAAGCGCCGGGCTGCCTGTCGCGGCTCCATCCTGCGGTGATAAATGCCTCTCTTACAAATGGATTGGCGATATGGATGTCGGGGAGATGGTCACATTCACTGTGATCGAAGGTCAGAGCACGATCGGCGGCGATGAAGGCACCCCGTATACAGCCACCATAGTGGTTTCCGATACTTTGAGCGGCTTCTCCTATGAGCCAGTGACAGCTACTGCGGTCGGTCATGTGACCCATTTCGCCAACCTTATCCCTGCCAAAAGCGCTCCGGCGGTAATTGGTGCCGGGCAGCGGATGACATACACGATAGAGGTATGGAACTCCGGGCTGTCGACAGATGTTCCCCCTTACCCGATCCTTTCCGATGAAATACCGCCGAACACCTCTTTGGTCAGCATCGGCAGTGGCGGCATATCGACCACATTAACCGGTACAACAACCGTCTCATGGACTCTGCCTTCAATGTCCCCGGGGGACCGTCTCTCCCGCTCCTATTCTGTTCTTGTAAACCCCGACCTGGTCAGTGGAACATTAATCGTGAACGACAACTATTGGACAGCCTGGTCAGACATTGGGATTTCAGCCACGGTGGCTTTATCGCACACCGGTGAACCGATCACGACCGTCGTGAAGGAAGTTGGTCTGATTGATTCTTACAAATCAGTCACGCCCACCATCGCTCTTCCAGGAACGGGCAACCTGCTCACTTTCACCGTCCACATTGTCAACTCCGGTCCCTACACTCTAACCGGCGTCAAAGCTTACGACATCTTACCCTGGCAGGTGAGCACCTACCAGCGCGATGCGATCGCCAGCGGAGGGAAGGTGATCAGCGACATCGTCACCGTAGATTGGACCGGTGATGTGCCGGCTCTATCCGAAAAACTGGTCACCATGACCGTGATGGTCGACCCGAATTATGATGGCCCGGTCACAAATTCAGCGGTGATCACCCATCCCAGCCTGCTGGATAATGTGTTCGTCGCTGCGGTGAGTTATGTCACTGACCGCCCGGTCTTGCGGATCTCGAAAACCGCTGCACCGAACCCGGTTAGTATGGGGGGAGAGCTGCTCTACACTGTTCGGGTGGAAAACCTGGGTCAGCTTGCGACCGAGCTTGTGGTGACCGACACGCTGCCAGTGAACACGACCTTTGTCCCATTCAGTGCCAGCGGTAACGGGCAGCTGTCTGCTGGTCAGACGCTTTGGACTCTCCCTGTTCTTGAAGCTGGCAGCGAGCAGATATTTACCTTCAAAGTCACGGTCAGTGGGATATTGGATATTATCAATGCTGCTTATATGGCCTCATGCGCAGAAGGCTCGACGGCAGTAGGTTTGCCAGTGACCACCCATATCAGCAGCCTCAAGGTATTTCTGCCGCTGATCAAGAAGTGAGAAAAAAATGGAACTCGACAACTCAATACTTGTTCAGCCCCGCTCAGTTTTCGCCAGCAAGCTTGAGGTGCCATAATTTCCCGCTCGGTCCGTGCCGTTGAAGAAGTCTTGCGTATTTATCCATTCTACAAACTGTGTCTCAATAACTTGAGAATGAAGGAAATTATAAGAACAAGCCCCTTCCAGGAAACTCGAAGGGGCTTGTTGATTTTCGAGAATTTCTCGAATATTAATACCGGCGAGTACCACCGCCGCTGCCTTTTCGATTGCTCCCGCGGTTGTCGCGCTTGCCAAATCGGTCGGCTGGATTATTGGAATACCATTCGCCGCGTGGGCGTTCTTCGCGGGGCTTGGCGATGCTGACTTTGAGCTCTCGGTTTTCCACCATCTTGCCGTTCAGCGTGGTGATGGCTTTTTCCATCTCGTTCTGGCTGCCCATCGTGATGAAGGCGAAACCTTTGGATCTGCCGGTATCGCGATTGTTAATCAATTCCACCAGAGTGACTGTGCCTGCCTGGCTGAAAACCTCACGCAGGGTTTCCTCTGTGGTTGAATAAGACAAATTACCAACGAATAATTTCGTTTCCATCTGGGGATGTATCGATTTCTCGCCGCTTAGCTGCGGACGACAACATTGCTCGCCTGCAGGCCTTTTGGACCGCGCTCGATCGAGAACTCGACCTGTTGGCCTTCCTGCAAAGTGCGGTATCCGTCACCCTGGATGGCGGAGAAATGCACGAACACGTCCTCGCCGCCTTCATGCTCGATAAAGCCGTAGCCTTTACCGCCGTTAAACCACTTTACCGTTCCGATGATTCTGTCTGACATATGATTTTGCCTCCTTCTGGCAAAAAAAGAAATGGGTTCTGACACCTGGTACTTTTCATCGGACCGGGACAATCAAAAAGCTCAGGGGCTTACCTCTGAGCTTCTGTTGCTGTACATCCAACGAAGAAATTACTGGTATCCTGATATTTGAAATATACCACAAAGCTGCGATATCGTCAATCGTTGCTTGATTCGATGGGGCTCGGTTTCTACTGCTCCCTTCTCTTCAATTTCGCTTGGTGAACTGTTTAAATCCATTCGCCAACCCTTTGACGATCGGATTGGAACCTATCCGCATCATCAATTGGTAGCTCTCTGAGCTGCGAATGTCTAGGATTTCCTTTTCCAGCGATTGGATCAGCTTGAGCAAATCTTTAATTTGAAGGTCTTGCTCTGAGATTTGGGATTTTTGCCCCATTATTAATACCCAGTCGCCATTCCGCATCTCTCTCAGCAGCTGATTTTGAGCGCTTATGGTCTTGAATAGGTGATCCCGGTCATAGGCGGACGGAAAGTCAGGCTTGGGTGGCGAACTCCCGGGCTCGCTTGCCGCCTGGATAGCCTCACGGAAAAAGCGCCGGAACTGCTCAGCCCGCAGTCTCCAGTCCCAACCGCCTTTCTCCAACTGCCGCCTGGCTTCCGTTCCCAATCGCAGCCTCAACTCCGGGTCGTCTCGCAAGCGAATCGCAGCAGTTTTGAACTGTTCGGGATCTCGGTCGACAATGAGCGCGCTCTTTCCATCCCTCAGGTATTCGCTCACAGTCCCAACTCGGGTGGTGATGATTGCTCTCTCCATTGCTGCCGCTTCCATGATCGAATTATTATGGCCTTCATAGCTGGAAGCACAAACATACACGTCGATCCCGGCGTAGAAACCCGGCATCTCCTCCAGAGTCAAATTGTGATCGACATACCCGCAGAATTTTAACTCAACTCCGGGCAGCTCTTCAAGGGGCTGGATATAGTCACGGAACCCTTTAATAAACGTGTCACGCCGCCCCGCCCAACCCAGCCGGATTTTACCGGCTTCATTTGCCGGCGGCTCAAGCGCTGAAAAGAAATCCAGATCGATCCCATTCGGTAGCAGCTCCACATGTTGAAGGTATGGAGAAAAACTCCAAACAGCTCTGCTGAGATCACATGCACACGCTGAAACCATTTATTCATGTTAGCAGTGAATTGTAGAAAATCCTGGTCAGCCCAGGAAACCCAGGAGCAAATCCCCGTGACATACTTCTTAGGATTTCGGATCTGCTCTGGCGCTACCAGCATATGCTCGAGCGGGTAAATCAGGTCGAAATCATCTTCCTCATACAATTCGTAGCGGAAGCCGGTCACAAGCTCGAATTCGTCGCTCAGAAAGCGTCTAAGTGTAACAATATGACGGTTGAATACCCAATCTGGCAAATCGGCGATGCATAGGATTCGCTTTTTTTGTGAGATGTCTGTAGCATTCATGATTGCGGCACATTATAATATAGTGCGAAATGGGTGACTCAGAACATTACCTCGATTACTTAAAGAAAAGTCGTGAATTAGCATTAGGCTCCTGGATTCGGCAAAGCCTGCCTTTCAGGATCTTCCGCCATATCAGGCTGCGGAATATGCGTGTCCAGGTGGATGTTTTGGGGAGATCCAATTCGGATTCCCAGGCTTCGGAGGTTTGTTTGCTCGGGGTCTGGAGCGAAGAATACCCCTACGGAATGCCGCTTGAATTCTTGGAGCGGGACCCAATTAAATGGCAGGCAATTTCGAAGGATAATTCTCCATACGGCACCGCTTTGTTGAGCGGTGAGAAAGATAAGCTCTCAGTCTATTCGCGCCACGAAAATCTGCGTCTTGACTTCCGAATGGACAATTTCGGCGGTATCATCCGCATAACCGCGAAAAATCGAAGCCGCGAGATTGACCTCTTCGCTCTAGGCAATTCAATTCTCTCGATATATCCAAACCAGGAAGGGATTGAAGTGATCAATTCTCCCGCAGGCGGGGAGGATGTCCTGGCTAAATCGCACGCTGCCCGTACTCCACCTGCGTTCCTGAAGCAAAAAGCGTTTCTGCCGCGCGATTTGCTCTGGATCGATGAACATCGAGCAAATCCACAGCCGCTATCTGTGAATAATCCATCCTGGCGCGGGATTCTTTCATCAACCCGCGAGCTTTTCAACTCGATCTTCCTGCTCTCCGATGAGCTGACTTCAGAGCAAGCAGAATACTACGCCGCCCTTTTTGCCGAGGCGGGACTGCCTTCAATCACAATTCAGGGATTCCCTCACACCTACATTCACCTGGTAAGAGCATTAAGGAAGCTCAAAGCTGACCTGCAAATCCATGTGATCTGGCACGGTAATTTCCTCCAAATGAAAGAAGATTATGACTGGACCGGGTTGAACATGGTGAAAGCTTTGGCGCAAGACGGCGTTGTCCGCAAGGTGGGTTTCGTCAAGCAGGGGATGGCGGAAGTGATGCGCACAACCGGGATGCCCGCCTACTTCATCATGAACTACGTCCGGCGCATCCCAGATGCTGCCGCGCAGCCTATTCCCGGTGGTCCGCACATTGGGATCTGGGGTGAGCCGGATTACGGTTGGCGCAAACCGCCCTATGCCATGTTGGCAGCCCTAAGTCTGGTGTCAGGCGCTTCCGCCCAGGTGGTCAATATCTCACCGCGTTCAAAGGAATTTGGCGATTGGTTCCATCTGAATGCTCAATATCATACTCGTGTCATCCAGCGCGACGAAGTTTTGAAGATTCTTTCTGAAATGCACTTGAACATGTATGTAACTCTTTCCGAATGCGCCCCAATGCTACCGCTCAAATCGCTTTCACTTGGCGTGCCCTGCTTGCTTGGTCCAACTTCGCATTACTTCCGGGATCACGCCTACCTTCACAGCCGTCTGGTCGTGCCCTACCCGGAGCATGCCGAGATAATCGCTGAAAAAGCCAATTCAGTCCTGGCAGAGCGTGAACGGGTGATCCAGGCATACCGTACATTTGCTGTGGATTACAACCAGCAGGCTGTTCAGTCGATCTCCGATTTCCTGGAATTCCCGATGGCAGATGGATCCGGAGCCGCTCCCCTCGTGATCGAAAATCTGCTTTGTCTCCTACGAAATCCACCCGACCGTGAAGGGCGGCTGCGGTGTCCTACTCCACCATTCCGCCCGCCAACTGCTTTCTCTGGGTGATGAGGTGATCTTACTGCTGGATGTTGACGGAGAATCCTTTCAGCGCTTCGACCAGGTCGATCGGCTGGCACTGCCAAACCCTCAAAACTGCCGTGCCTACCTTGTTTCCAAGCTCGTGCAGGGGACCAACCTCCCTCTACGCGCTTTCACGACTTACTTCGAATATAAAGCCCATCTTTTTTACCTCGCCGCCCGTCAGGTGTACAAGCTTGAAAAACCCGAGATTTTCGAATTTGTCGAGTACTGCGGAGCCGGTTACTACACCCTCAATGCCAAAATTGCTGGAATAGATTTTGGCGATTCAAGGATTGTGGTGCGGCTGCACAATTCGCTCGAGATGATCGATCGCTACCAACCCGGCAACCGCCACGGATTAGACCGCTTTATTATGATGGACATGGAACGCCACACTTTACGTTTTGCTGAAAGCGTGCTATATCCTTCTCCTTCATACCTCGAAAAAATATATCTGGAAAATTATGAACCTTGGTTCGGCGAAAAGGTGCTCTCTCCTCCAGCCATGCTGGACTATCCCAGTTTTGGCGATACCGCTCAAGATCCCGATGGGGTGCTCTTTATGGGCCGGCTATTTGGATTTAAAGGTGTAGATAGCTTCACCGATGCAGCCGTGCTGTACCTTAGTGATCCGGCAAATCCACGGCGAACATTTTTCTATGCCGGCTATGATTCTTACCTGCCCCCATCCGGTCGAGGAAGCTATAAGGATTATCTGCTTAAAAAAATCCCTGTCCAGATCCGTCCGCATTTTATCTTCCTCGGTCAGCTCACCTGGGCAGAGCTGGGTGAGTTGCTCCCGCGCATCCTTTTCGGTGTGATCCCCAGCTACCTCAAGTCTTTCTGTTATGCAGCTCACGAGCTTTATGAAGCCGGTCTCCCGCTCATCGTCTCGAATATTCCGGCATTTGAGGATTCCTTCCGCCACGGTGAAAATGCCCTGGTTTATGATGGTACAGCAGGCGACCTTGCCGAAAAAATGCGCCTGCTAAGCACGGATGCAAATCTGCGCAAGCGCATCACTCACCCCTACACTCTTAACAGGGAACCTCTAGGGGATTACTCCGCCTTAACAAAGGTGACCAGCTGGATCTCTCCTGAGCCACATGTTGATCTCCCCAATCTCTTGGTCTGCATCCTTGTCGAACAGCCAGAATACCTGGAGAGGACGCTGAGATCTCTTAAGCATTCGCTCAGCCTTCTTGGAGGCTTGCCTGGCTCATTCGAGATGCCGCTCAAAAACCCACGTAGGGAGGACGGGGTTCTTGCCCAGGATAAAATTCCTGCGAGTCAATTGATCCTTCTATATCCGCAGTCTGAGTCTCAGAAAAATCCCAGCGCCTCTCCCGATCCAAATTCGAATGTGCAGATCTGGTTCTTAGGGGATCTCTACGTGGCTCGTCTCACCGACGGAACTGCTCTCAATCCTACCGGCATAAAGACCGCCGAAACGCTGCTAATATTGCGATCGGGTGATGAACTGGACCCGGATTTTCTGCCTCGTCTGAGCGGAATCCTTGCCCGCCAGCCGCAGATCACTTTTGCCGGATCATGGAAGCGGCTAGGTTTTGGGCGTGAGCAGCGTCTGGATACCCTTCCGCTTGATGCCATCCTGGAAATCGTACCATTCATAGAAACATCGCCATTTAACCGCTTCGTCATGCGCACGGTCCCCGGCCGGCTGTTGATCGATCTGTTTGATCCGCGTGTTGGGCGTCTGGGCGAGTTGGCTTATCTCTGGCAGCTGGATTTTAGTCAGGCGACCGGTATCGTTGTCCCAACTGTGCTTATCACGGTTTCGGACTCTGCAAAATCCACGCTTGAACAGCCTGTGCTTGACTACCTGATTCTGCGAGATGCATCCCCATACCGAAAAATCCGCCTTGCCCGATTTCTCCTGGCTTTGGAAAATCGGGGGAAAGTGCTGCGTACTTTTTTCGTCCAAGACAGGTTGATAAATCCGTACCAATTCCGTATATATGAGCTGATCGGCCGTTTGGCGACCAGCCGGATGAGCCGCTGGGCAGACAGCCTGCCGTGGCTCAAGAACCTGATCCGGTTTCTTGTTGATAAATTCTTGTCATTCATCAGCGGCGGGCGGCGGAAGAAGCTGGATTGAATTGTTTTCTTAAATTCAAAATAAGTGATAAATTGACCGATCTTAATGGAGGGTGATGACTGTTCGAAGCTCGAAGTCCTGGAGCGCGGTTAAACTGATTTCAGCTTTTGCGCTGGGGTTATTCGCTTCCAGTCAGATCTTTAACCTGAATACCGAGCTCTACCTTCTGCTTCCTGGAATTTTGATTTGCATTCTGGCGGCATTCTTCGCCATTGGCTTCATTTTAGAAAAGCTCTTTAAGCCAGCACTTGAGAGAACCTCAAAAAAGACGGCATCAATCGCAATTTTGCTCAGTCTCCTTGCAGGTTTTTACCTGGTGCTTACAATCCCCTTGACAGTTTTTCCCAAGCCGCAGACTTTTCGGATAGTGGCAACAGGTGAAAAGAATCTGCAGGCAAAAAGCAGCCAGGTTTGGCTCACCAAACTCTCCTCCGGCGAATCGAATCTGCTGCCGCTCAATCTCATGTGTAAAGGACCATGGAGCCGGATGGATTCTGCCCTAGTATCATTGCAGGAAAACCAGCCAGCAACATTGGTATGCACAATTGAGACAACTGATGACATCTTGCTTGAATTTGTCAAGCATCCTTGGTCAGGCGAAATGAGGCTCTTCTATGGATCGGAGAAAATCGAGCAGGACCTCTATTCTCCTGAAAATTCGGGAATGCAGATCCGGCTTCCGGTTCACATTGGCAGGGGCGATCAAATTTTCTGGCTATTGCTGTTCGTGGCAGATGGGATATCCATAGCGATCCTGTTGCTGGCTTTGCTGCTTTTTCTCAAGGATATACCTTCCAATCCCGTGCCTAGCGGTGGTCCTTGCTTCGGCTGGCTTGGATATGCATTTGTCCCTTTGCTAATATGGATATTTATGCTGCTGGTCTTTTGGCCGGGTTTTTTTAGCCCCGACACTGTCGACCAGTTTACCCAGATCGAAAGCAGGCAGTTTTCCGACTGGCACCCAGTTTTCCATACGCTGTTTCTGCTGCTTACCACTCGCCTGGCATTTTCACCCGTCCCTGCAGACCTGGTCCAAATGATCGCCTTCAGCTTGTTGATCGGATGGGGGCTTTCGGTCCTCAGGCAAGAAGGCATGCCGCGCTGGGCAGCCTGGATCACAATTGTGTTCTTCGCCTTTTCTCCAGCGATTGCTGCTTTTTTGCTCAATCCCTGGAAAGATACCGCCTTCAGCATCGCTATACTCTTCCTGACTCTGCTCTTGCTCTTCTTATTTCACAGCCGGGAGCGTGGGAAGCCGGTAGGTTTCGAGTTTTGGGCCGCATTGGTCCTTTGTTCTGTGAGTGTCTCGCTCTTCAGGCACAATGGGGGATTGGTCGCATTCGGCACGCTTGCTCTCTTGTTCATTGCCGTCCCATCCTCTAGAAGAGCGATTTTCTTTACGCTGGTAGCAAGCGCTGTCCTTTGGGTATTTATCAAAGGTCCGTTGTACTCATTTTTGAATGTCGACACCCGGGCTGAATCGAGTGGAGAGAACCTGGTAGCTTACTCGCAGCTCTACTACCTGCTGCGCTATCATCAGGACCACAGTTCAATCCTGGCTCCTCAAACCAAACAACTGCTGACGGCGGTCCATTTTGATGATGGTCGAATCCGTATCGTCGACCTGGCGTCGTTGAAAGATGAGCTGCTCCGCCAGGCAATTTTAACAAGCTTGCGAAACCCCCTCACAACCTTGAAATATTTCCTGGATCGCTCCTCTTTTGTTTTCCAGATCCTACAACCCCCATTAAAGTTCTTCGGCTATGTTGAGATGAAGGTTTATCCAAACAATTGGGGAATACTTTCGGAATCTAAGTTTCCGGAGCTCAAGCTGCGGGCAGAAAAGCTCGTATATCTATCTGAGCAGCCATGGTTCGACTGGCTTCTTTGGAGGAACGGTTTCTGGATGGATCTGGTAATCTTCGCGGTTGTGATCGCCAGCCTGAGAAAAGGAAATTGGGTATATCTCATCCTGGCAGCACCGCTGCTTTTAAACGCCTTGCCTTATGTATTCATTGCTCAAAGCCAGGCGCGCTACCTGCTGCCCACTTTGCTGGTCGGCCCGCTCCTCGGATTGGGGTTGCCTTTTGTGAGAAAATGGCACTCTTCGCATAAAGAGGTCAGTGAGGCTGATCCTGATTCCTTCTAGCGGAAGTAGTTAATATCTGCGAATTGATTGCCAAAAAATTAATGGTAATTTGTCTGTATCCGATCGAAGAACATCTTAAAGCAACCATAATAATAATATAACTGTCACACAGTAAACTGCATCAATCACCCAATCATCGTATTGTTAAGAAATGGATTTGACCATTATAATTAGTAATCACAATTAAGTTCGTGCTTTTCGCCGCCCGTCTGATCTACCCTGATCGTTAACCACTGAATTCCGTAATTTCAGCGCTATCAGGGTAAATCTCCTGAAGTGGAATTTGGTCGGATATCGTATGCGAATTTTGTATATTGCCAATGGATATCCTCCGGCTGAAAACGGAGGTGTTGAAACTTATACCTACCAGCTGGTGAAAAATCTGTTTGCGCGCGGCCACGAGATCCAAGTATTCTGCCGCCATGTGTCACCCGAACGACCGGATTTTGAGATTCTCCATGAGATTGTTGAAGATATCCCTGTCATCCGTCTGGTCAACGATTTTAAGTGCATTGACAACTTAGAGCATACCTATCGGGAAACCCACGTCGAAGATTTATTCGAAGCGATCCTCGATAAGACCCCTTTTGACCTGATCCACTTCAATCATCTTATAGGTTTATCGTCTCGATTGCCGCTGATCTCAAATAGCCGCCAAATCCCTTCAATCTTCACCCTGCATGACTTCTGGCCGTTCTGTGCTCGTATTAATCTGGTGGATTGGCGGGAGCTCGTCTGTCCTGGTCTGATGCAAGGCGCTGATTGCCTGACTTGTATGTCTGGAGGGCAGTCAGGCTGGTATTTGCGAATGTTAAGATCGATCAAACAGTTTATCCCGTTTAAGCTTCGTCAGTTGGTGCGTCGGAATATTCTGATGCAAGGATCTCGCGGTCATATCATGCAGATGCAAGCGGCAGATTTTTTCGCCCGCTACGAATCCTATCATAAGGCTCTGCTGTCCGTTGATCGCCTGCTTGCACCATCCGAATACCTTCGCCGCCTTTATATCGCCAATGGTTACCCGGAGAACGGGATTGAAGTCTTGCCGCTTGGCGTTGTGAAACCCGTTTCGGCTGTGGAGACGCACCAGATAAATACAGGGCATGCACTTACATTTGGTTTTGTGGGTAGCCTGATTCCTGTAAAGGGCTTAGATTTGCTTCTGCGCGCTTTTCGCCGTCTGCCTAGTCAAGAGCTGCGCCTGCTGATTTTCGGTTCACGAGAGCTAGCCCCTCCGGACTATCGACGATTGTTGGACAACCTCGCAAACAGCGATCCGCGCATCCGTTTTATGGGACCTTTCAGCCAATCTGAACGCACCGCGGTATACAGACAGCTGGACGTGGTCGTTGTTCCGTCACGAATGCCCAAATCTTTCTCGCTAGTCGCACGTGAAGCTCTGATCCATTCTCGACCGGTTATTGCCGCCAGAATCGGCGCTCTCCCAGAAATCATCAAACCCGGAGTAAATGGTGATTTATTTGCCTCAGATGATGAAATGGATTTGTTGCGATGTTTAGAAGCAGTCATTCAAGACACCTCATACGTAGCCTTAAGAAATCAGTTTCTGCCTGATGAAATCTCTGATCTCGTCCATCATGCCGATATGATGGAAAGGATATACCGTGAGACTGCTGCCGACCGGCTAAAGTAATTGGAATAAGAAACGAGGAGATAAAAATGAGCGCGGCTCCTAATCCGGCCGTTGGTACTTCTGCTCCTACTGTAGCAGCAGCTGCTGCATCATCAGCCATTGACCTTAATCGTCTCCTGATCGTTTCCGACTTTCTAGATCGGATATCTCAAAACCCAATATGGGATTTGCGTATTGAACCACAAGGTCAGGCGAGTGCTGCTCTTGATGTAAACAGGCACCTCGATAATCTTCAGATTGCCGTACAGTTTAATTTGGTTGATTCACCTGCCCACTATTATCATTATTTGCAGAACGTATCGGTTTGGCGCGGAATCTGCACGCGTCATATTAGGGAATTGTTAGCTACATTGAAGCTTTCCATTCTCGAAATTATTCCAGAGTATTGGGCGTTCATCGAGCCTTATTTAAATTCGGGATACAACGGCTTGGAGTATAAAAATCCTGCCAGTGGTGCGCTCAATATTTGCGAAAATTCCCTTGCAGTAGCGGTGGTCGAGCGCCTTTCTGCCGGTTCGAAGGTAGAGGGTAGTGATTATGTTGGGCGGGCAGCCAGATTTCGTGATGTGCTCATTCTGATCTCTTATCTGGCAGATTCTGTGGAAAAGCAATCGATTGAGATATTTGACTTCTACCTGGAGTGGCTTTCCGCTACTATGGAGGAGCGTGCACAAACCCAAAGGCTGCTTGATCAAGAAATTAAACTGCTTTCAAAAGAGATCACTCGACAGCTTGCCCCAGAACACGCTCGCCGACTGCGCGGCATAATCCGTCAGGTAACACGCGCTGGCTGAAAATCTATCTACCACTCTGTCAGCTTCCAGATCTCCGGTTCTAGCTCGCTGCTTTGTTCGCTGATTTCAGCGAAGAGTTGAACCGCTTGCTTTAGATGGTGGAATAATTCATCTTCCATGCCAACACGATGAAGCAGATCAGCCAGGTTGTTATGCAGCGCGGCGGCATGATGCTGGTCTCCGAGCTGCTCGCTGATTACAATAGCCTGGCGGGAGTATTCAATCGACCGTTCAATCTCACCCAGATCGCTCATCGCCAGCGCCAGGTTGTTTAATGCCGCCGCCCTTAAGCTCATTTCACCGCATTCCTCAGCGAATTCTCAGGCACAAATTAAGCTCTTCGAGCGCATCTTCGGTTTCACCCCTGCCGCGCTTTAAAATCCCCAACAGATTGTGCGCTCTTGCTGCGACGGTCCTGTCCCCCGCCTCTTCTGCAAAACCGAGAGCATCAAGGGCTAAATGCTGGGCTTCTTCTAGGTGCCCACTTTGGTAATCTGCCAAACTCCAATCAACTAAGATGCGGGCTTCTATGTCCGGCGATGGGTTGTTTACCAGTGTAGAATGTGCAAGCTGAAATGTTTCAATCGCCCGCTCTCGATCCCCTTTACGGAGGTATACGCTGCCGCGCTTGTGCTGCAGCCTGGCAATTCCTGCAGAGTTTGTCTCTCGAATCGATAAATCGTAGCTCTCCAACGCCGACCGATATTCTCCGAGTAGTGTCAACAGATCTCCGATCGCTTCGTGGATAGAACCCACCGGGGTAAACCCGCATGAAAGCGCCGACTTGTAATGCGAGATCGCTTCTCGATTTGCGAACAAGCTGCGGGCATATTCACCTGCATGAACATAATGTTCACCGGCTTCAAAATCCATCGCAGCCTGTTGATAATGGGCGGCGATCTTGCTTTCCAAAACCTGTGGATTTTCTGCCCTCCGCTGCTGAGCGACCGTAGCCTCGGCGATCCGGCGGTGGAGCAGTCTACGGCGGGTTTGGGTGACTTCTGCATACACCAGGCTGCGGATCTTTTGATGCGTGAAATCATAGTAAATTGGTTTCGAGTCTTCGCAGCTCTCGCATTCTTCAATCAATCGGTGAGCGATCAGTTTCTCCAAACCTGCAATCGTTTCAATCTCGGAGCGCCCGCTGGTTTGCAGCAAGGTATCGAAATCAAAAGACCTACCAATTACTGAAGCGGTTGTCATTAACTGTCAACTCAGCTCATCCAACCCATTTAAACGCTGGTGGATGAGACCTCGAACTCCAGCAGGGATCTTCCAACTCTCGCCGCTCGCATCATGCTCCATCCCTTCAAATTTCGACCTGATGAATAAATCGAGATATTGAACCAGGAAGAAAGGCACTCCCTCCGTCTCCTCGTAAAGTCGATCTTCAACATTCTCGGGTAAACTGACAGCCTGACTGCTGATAGAGCGGACAAGGTCGCCGATGTCTTTGAGCTGCAGAGGTTTCAGCACAAGTTGAGTACCCTGCCCGGGACGCTGAGCTTCATTTACTAACCTCTCTAATGGATGGTCTTGAAGCAGGTCATTTGACCGCCAGGTCGCTAATATGAAAGGGCATTGTGCTTCAAGTCGACGCACAAGATAAGCTAAGAAATCGAGTGTTCCGCTGTCTGCCCATTGCAAGTCATCCAGGAACAACACTCCTGGCAGAAAGCCTCTGCTTGAATGAAGCAGGAGCTGTCGGAGACCTTCAAAAAATAATGCTTGCGCCCCTGGACTGTTCAATGGTCCAGGCAAAAGGAGGTGTGGGAAGATATCCGATATGGCTGGCAGCAGTCTGCCAACTTCAGTCAAGGTTTGCTTCGGAAGGCTGACGAGGTTTTTCTGAAAGGATTGATCCCCCATAAGCAAATTCAATGCATCCACCAACGGGCTGTATGCCAATGTGCTTTCCCCTTCAAAACAGCGCGCCTTGATTACTACCGCTCCTTGTGAGCGGACCATTCGGAGAAAATCCTCTGCCAGGCGTGTCTTCCCGATCCCAGCATCGCCTGTTAACGCCAGGAAGTATCCACTTTTTCCATACCTTATGTAAGCTTGCATTAAAATCTCTGATTCGCGCGAGCGACCGACCAACGGGTAATGAATAACTGCTTCTTTCTGGTTGGACGATTCCTCTAAGATGTCGCTCAAAACTGTCCGCGATTGTTCACCATTGGACGCATGTGCCCTATATTCCCAATCCAAATTCATCTCCTGGGATTGAAATTCTGGCGCAGTTGTCCTTTTCTCCATCAAATCATTTTTGGCTAATCTTTCGGCTGCTTGCGGCTGCAGGATATCCTCATCATTTTCGACATCTTGGATAAATTGGAAGCAATTCAGCTCCTCTGCACGATTTTCCGATACATCAAATCCTTCCAGGATTTGGTGGTACAGTTGCGTGGTTTCTTCAAGCGGAGGCACGCCAAGCTCTTGTTCCAATATCTGGGCGCACACCTGATATTGGCGCAAAGCGGCATTTCGCTGCCCGCTATCAGCAAAGCTGCGCATCAGCTCGCGGTGAGCCTCTTCCACCAACACGTCCAAATTAAGCCAGCGAAATCCAACTTCGATCGCTTCCTTCGATCGACCAGCCTTCCGCAAGTTGCGCGCCCGCGATTCAAGCACGTAACCCAGCTCCCTTCGTAAGCTCTCTCGTTGAAAAAATTGCCAGTCATCAAAAGGTTGGGAATCGCGCAGAGCAAAACCCGCCATGAACTCGTCTGTATAAAGGTCAGCGACGCGCCTAAGATTTTCCTGGCATTCCTGGCATTCATCCAAATTTCTATGGAAGTGCGATCGAGTCGATTCCAACAAACTTCTAAATTCGTTCACATCAACCCAGATCTTCGGCTCCACGCCAAGCTCGATCTTCTGCCTTGTGGCTTGAATCCGATTCTCTCCTAACACTTTGTTCAGCGCATGCAGAGTTCGCCGCAGAGCACCGCGAGCGTGGCTTTCGTCGTAATCTGGGTAGAACAATGCTGCTAATGCGTCTCTGGTCTGCGGTAATTCCGATAATGCCAGCACGGCCAGCATCGCGGTGGCTTTGCGGGTATCCGGTTCAAGTGATTGGTCTCCTCGCAGCAGGCGAGGAGGGCCGAAAAGTAAAAGGTTGATATTTTCCATTGTTGGATTTATTGGTTAAATGACATCATTTTACTCGAATTTTTCAACCGTAACGATTTTCGTAACGATATTGAGACGGCTTCTGATTATTATGGTTACGAATTGACCCATTCTGATTTTGGAGGAATTAGTAGTATGAGAAAGGTCTTGAAATGGATTGGGATTGTGCTCGCGGGGATTGTGGTCTTATTAATGGTTGTTCTCGTCACGTTGATCATGATTGGGGGAGCAAAATTGAACAAGAGCTTCGAACCCGAGGTGATACAGGTGGCGATGACAAACGATCCGGTTGCGATCGCACGCGGCAAGCATCTTGTCGAAGCAATCACTCCTTGCGCCGATTGCCACGGCGATAACCTTGGTGGGGAGACAATGATTAACGACCCGATCATGGCAGTGGTATCATCTGCAAACCTGACATCCGGAAAAGGCGGTGCAGCCTCAGAATTCAGCGATGAAGACTGGGTTCGTGCCCTCCGCTACGGCGTTTCTCCCGAAGGCAAGGGTTTGATTATCATGCCGGCGATCGTAACGACGAATTATTCTGATGAGGATTTGGCTGCGGTTGTCGCTTATTTGCGCTCTGTTCAACCAGTTGATAATGAACTGCCCGAAAATAAATTCGGTCCGCTGGGCCGTATTCTTGCCGCTACAGGACAGCTTCCACCCTTTTCAGCTGAATTGATTTCCACACGCACGACCTGGCCCCAGTCTGTACCTCCCGAAATCACAGCCAGCTATGGTCAGTACCTCGTAGATATCGGTGGCTGCCGGGATTGCCATGGACCTAACCTAGCCGGGAATCCATCGGGCGGCGGTGAGAATGAAGCGCCTGCAGGCCCGAACCTAACACCCGGCGGCGAGCTTGTAGGTTGGAGCGAATCGGATTTTATTAACGCCATCCAGACCGGGTTAAAGCCTTCGGGAACGACGATGAGCGACGAGATGCCCTGGAAAAGCTACGGAAAAATGACAGCCGACGAGCTTAAGGCAATCTGGTTGTACCTATCTTCACTTGAAGCGCTGCCAGCGAACCAGCCGGAGTAGCGGACGAAAACCTAACAGGGAGCGCTGATCATAGCCTGGTCAAGGTCCTAGCAGTGCTCCCTTAAATGAGCGTTAGTCCTCTAGCTCAAATCTTCCTACTGCTCGAAGCATAGCTTCTCACTGCAGTATTAATCGACCACGATGCGCCTTCAAACGAAAGCGCCTCAATTTGAAGGATCTGCGCGGCGATTATGATGTTGAGAAAAACTTTTCGGTTTTCGGCTCCGCCCTCCACCAGAAAGTGGAGCGCTTTCTTCATTCGGAATTATTGGTCTCTTTTGACTAGACGACAGTTCTGCCTGAGCTGGAACCGCTTTGGATGCGTTCGAGGGACTGCAAAGGTCTGGATACTCTGGATCTGTTAGATCTGGTCGACAGCTCAGATTTGCGATGGTGACTTGCGGGCTAGGCTTAGTCCGGGAGATATCGCTTTTTAAGCCAAGGGTGGTAACGCTTTGGTAACGCATTTGTTGTAGAATTTGAGTATGGGATTGAAAGATACCGCGCAACCATGTTTTCAATAATTGACAGATTACTCGAAAGAATCCGAGGGAAGAATCCTGGTGGAGGACCTGGCATACAGATTAATTTGGATCGTTTTCTCTCCGCGCCTCAGCCAATTGAAATTGAAATTGCGCCAGATGATCCGATCCTTACTTATTTCTCGACTGCTCCCGGTGTAGTCGAGATCGAGCGATTAAAGATCAATTCTCCGGCGCTACAGCTCATGAAGGACGCCGGTATAAAGATCGCTGTTCCGTTGGTCAGCCAGGGAGAATTGGTCGGACTGCTCCACCTTGGTTCTCGCCGCAGCGAGCAAGAATACTCTTCAAATGACCGGCGTTTACTCAACAATTTGGCAACACAGGCTGCTCCGGCTCTGCGGGTCGCACAGCTCGCACGCCAGCAGCAGGTCGAAGCCCGAGAGCGTGAGCGTATGGACCAGGAACTGCGAGTGGCGCGTGTGATCCAGCAGACACTGCTCCCTAAAGAGCTTCCTCGAGTCCCAGGATATGAAATCGCGGCGCACTGGCAGCCGGCGCGGGCTGTCAGCGGCGATTTTTACGATTTCTTCCAGTTTCCAGACGGCCGGCTTGGGTTGATTATCGCCGATGTGACCGATAAAGGTGTCCCTGCCGCTTTAGTGATGGCGACCACCCGCACCCTCCTTCATGAAGCCGCCGAACACTTGATCTCGCCAGGAAAAGTCCTTGCGCGCGCCAACGATTTACTGGTTCCCAACATCCCAGAAAAAATGTTTGTGACCTGTCTTTACATCCTGCTCGAGCCAACCACAGGTGCTTTGATATTCGCTAACGCCGGTCACAATTTGCCGGTCCATTGTGCATCGGGTTGGGCAGAAGAACTGCGCGCGCGTGGCATGCCTCTAGGTCTGATCCCCGGGATGATTTACGAGGAGCAGCATGCATCCCTCAAGCCTGGCGAGACCCTCATGCTCTACAGCGACGGATTGACCGAAGCTCACAACACCCAGGGTGAGATGTTCGAATCGCCTCGATTACTCGCCTTGTTGAAGTCGTTTTCTGGTGGATCTGCTCAAATCCAGGCGAGTCTGCGTGAGCTTTCCGCTTTCACTGGTCCTGATTGGGAGCAAGAGGATGATGTCACCCTGGTATCTCTTGAGCGTCTGCCGCTGTTCAGTAGCGATTTCGATGATTCCCGCATACCTGACGGCGCGGTCCTATTAGCCAAATTTGAAGTGGACAGCGCACCTGGAAACGAGCGCCTTGCCATGCAGCGCGTAGCAGAGTTGGTCTCGCATTATCCTCTTAGCGAGGAAAGGCTGGAGGGATTGAAGACCGCTGTGGCGGAATCGACGATGAATGCCATGGAGCATGGGAATAAATACCGTAGCGACCTTCCCGCATTGATCGTTGTTTCGGCGACCGAGAAAGCCTTATACATCCAGATCCAGGATCACGGTGGAGGCCGTACCATTCCGGAGTATGTTATGCCAGATCTGGATGCCAAACTAGCAGGGATCCAATCCCCTCGCGGTTGGGGCTTATTCCTGATTCAGAACATGGTCGATGATGTGCGCGTTCACTCGGACGAGACCCATCATACGATTGAGTTGACCATCAACCTTGAGGATAATAAATGACCAAGCCAATTCCATTCGAGGCGCAAGTTCGCAGGTCAGATGGCATCGCCGCGATCGACTTAAATGGGGAGTTAAATGCGTTTGCCGAGAACGAGCTCTGGCGCGCCTATACCGAAGCGAAAGATCTATCTGACGACCAGATCGTCATGAATTTCAACCAGGTCACTTATATCAACAGCACCGGAATAGCTCTCATCGTTGGACTGTTGGCAGAAGCGCGAAAAACTCATACCCGGGTGTCTGTCTTTGGGTTGTCTGAGCATTATGTGCGGATTTTTCAGATCACCCGGCTTGTGGATTTTATGTCTATCTATCCCGACGAAACGGCTGCCTTGGCGAACATGGCTGGTCAAGAATAGATCGAGAGAGAATGGTTTTGGTTCTGGGTTATCTAATGGATGGATAATTCGGCTTATTAATTGAGATTGGGGGAGAGTATATCTTTAATATCTGTGCTTTCACTTGTAGTGATTGTCCGCTAAAGAGAACTATTCTCAGCTCATCAGCTTTTCCCCCCAGACGGCAGTGTCCAAGGGATTTCTGGATAATGCCCAACCGAATTGGCCATCCGCCACCTTTATCTTTTTCACTTTCTTCCTCTTGTCCTTCATAAGAATGCGGAAAACATACACATCTTCATCTATGCTTTTCATCACTTGACCCACTTTTTTGCAAGGGCTACAATGAAAAGAAGATGCCAGCTTTATCCTAAAAATTCAGTGCAGCCGGCTGATCTGATTTAATCTGGTTCGGTTGGCGCGTTTTTTTTGGCTGAATCTGACTTCGCGATGATCTCATTGATCCATTCCGGTTCTCCAGGAGTAAGAAATGAATGATTTCCTTTTCCGCGGCTCGCTCAAAGCCCTTGATCCTAACATCTTTGAGCTGACAGAGCTCGAAGCAGAACGCCAGGCTCGCAAGATTATCCTCATCCCGAGCGAGAGCCAGGCGCCCCTGGCAGTGCGTGAGGCGTTAGCTTCAGCGTTCCAGAATATTTACGCTGAAGGATATCCGGATGAAGATACTCGCGTTATGACGGAGACGGAGATTGTGGATTTTCAAGCCCGCCTGGGTCATTTCCGGCGTTACTCCGATCCACGTTATTATAAAGGAGTGGAATACGCCGACTTGGTCGAAGCCCTGGCTCGACGTCGCTGTGCTGAGGCTTTTGCCACC
Source organism: uncultured Chloroflexia bacterium (assembly GCA_963827155.1). GTDB lineage: Bacteria > Chloroflexota > Anaerolineae > Anaerolineales > UBA4823 > UTCFX2. Next base: position 187,914 of record CAWGZV010000002.1, read on the forward strand.
AACGGCATTGCAGCCGATGATATTTATGTGAACGTTCAAGCGCTTTCTGGTGCACCTGCCAACAATGCGGTATACCATGCCCTGGTTAACCCTGGAGATACCATCATGGGGATGAATCTGCTCCATGGTGGTCATCTTTCACACGGCTCATCGGTAAACCGCAGTGGGAAGTACTACAACGCCATCCATTACACCATCGATCCGAATACTGAGAAGATCGATTACGAACAGGTCGCAGCGCTTGCCGCGCCAACATAAGCCAAAATTTATCATCGCTGGCTACTCATCATACCCCTGGTCAGTGGATTGGAGCCGATTCCGAGAGATCGCCAGCGATGTCGGCGCATTATTATTCGCCGATATTGCCCATGTTGCAGGGTTGGTTGTTGGCGGAGTTTACCCATCTCCAATCGGTTATGCCGATGTGATCACCTTCACCACCCACAAATCGCTCTGCGGGCCGCGCGGCGCTTGTATTCTTACCACCGATCCCGCCCTTGCTCGCAAAATCGATCGAGCAGTTTTCCCCGGCGAACAGGGTGGTCCGCATGTTAATGTCTTCGCTGCCATCGCTCTTACATTTAAAATTGCCCAGACTGACCAATTCCGACAACTTCAATCCCAGATCGTCAAGAACTGCTCAATCTTTACCAACCGCTTGAAAGAACATGGTTTCAGGATACCTTACGGCGGCACAAACACGCATTTGATGAATTTGGACTGCTCGACAGTGCGCGGCTCCGACGGCGTCACCCTTTCTGGCGATCAAGCTGCCCGCATATTGGATATCGCTGGAATCGTTACGAATCGCAATACCATCCCAGGAGATAAATCCGCCCTTGATCCCTCCGGTCTGCGCATGGGCACTCCGTGGGTAACCCAACGCGGATTCAAAGAAAAAGAAATGATCGAGCTAGCAGATGTGATCTCTGATCTGTTGAAAGCTATCACGCCATTCGCGCAGGAAGGCCGCAAATCGACCGAACGTCGAGCACGGGTCGATTTTGCCGCATTGGAAGGTGCAAAGACTGCCGTTCGATCTTTATCGAAGAGAGCAGGCATTGATTTCGAACCCAGCCAACACGGATTCCCGCATTTTTACTTTGTTGATGAGCGTCCGGATGGTGAATGGGGGGCTTTCGAATTAGGCGGAGACCGCGTGCGTGAGTTCATCAATTTTGCCTTTGCTTCGGATGCGGAACAGCTTACCCCAGGCAAGCATCAGCCGACAACATTGAATACACCGTACGGCGAAGTAAAAGGGACTCTCGCCTGTCTGGGTGCTCACCACTATCAGCTTACGGTTGCTGCTGAGCAAGCCGGCCTTACTACCAGCTGGCTGCGTGACCTTTCGGATGGCTATGTCTGTTTCGACGAAGATCCCTATCGCAAGCTGCCTGGACCCGTTTGGGTGGCAAATTCGAATGCTGCCGCGATCCCTCCTGTTGCCGGTGATCTTCTAACTGACCAGAAACCCTATTTCATCGGTGTCAAACCAGGTGGTTTGGATGAGCTTCCTGCTTTTGAATGGCAGGAAATTGATTCCCCACTGCGCCGCACTCCGCTTTTTGAAACCCACAAGCGGCTTGGCGCAAAGATGCACTCCGTTTGCCGGTTGGGAAATGCCTGTTTGGTACACTTCTGTTCTGGAAGAGCATCTCGCTGTGCGCCAGGCAGCCGGGATCTTCGATGTGGCTCATATGGGCGTATACCAGGTTGAAGGCCCGGATGCGGTCGTCTTCCTCGACAGTGTGGTCGGGAACGACATCGGCTCGCTCAAAGTGGGCAAATCATGCTATACCCATTTCCTTACGCCGGAAGCACGCGTGATCGATGATCTGCTAGTCTACCGGCGGGAGAAAGAGAAGCTGCTGGTTGTTGTAAATGCTTCTAATGATGATAAAGATTGGACATGGCTGAACCTTGTGCACGAAGGCAAGGTCAAGGTTAGCAACGAGCGGCCGAATGCCCGCGCTTTTGGCTCCGGCGCAACATTACGAAATTTGCGTGATCCGAAAGAAGGGGCAGAGATGCGCGTCGATATCGCTCTACAAGGCCCTCGTTCGCGGGATATTCTGTTATTGCTTAAAACAGATCCATCCATTCAAAAACGCATCAAAGCCCTAAAACGCACCGAGCTGTGTGAAGCTGAGCTCGAAGGATACGACCTGGTCGTATCTCGAACTGGATACACCGGCGAAAAAATGGCTTTCGAGCTTTTCGTACATCCAGATAAAGCAGAGTCTTTGTTCAACCGTCTTCTGGAGGTGGGCGCTTCCCTCGGATTGAAGCCGATTGGGCTTGGGGCACGCGACTCTCTTCGAACCGAAGCTGGTCTCCCACTCTACGGCCATGAGATGGGCTCGGGATCAGGCAAATTAGGCGCCCCAGATCTGGGTGTTGCTGAAGGGGGCTTCGGCTCTTACGTGAAAACCTACAAACCCTGGTTTGTGGGGCGAGAGGCTTACTTGGAGAATGAAAAAAACCGCCATGGAGAGGTTGTCCGCTTCCGTTTCAGTGAAAAAGGCGTACGCATGGCTCATCCCGGCGACCCGGTCCTCGACCGCGCGGCAAGGTAATTGGTTGGGTAACAAGCTGTGCCGTCAATTCTAACGGTTCTTTAACAGGTCTGGCTTATGTCGACTTGAAGTTCGCGGTTGAAGGACAGCTCCTACATATCTACCAGGGCGCCCCAGACTCCGCCGGGAAAGTACCATCCGCGCTCAAACTAGGAGATAGATCCCTTCTGGCATCCGTTGCACTAATTATCAGCAGGTTTCCCAAATAAGGAAATCTTGTTCGGGGCACTTTCAAGTGCCCCGAATGTTTTATTTATGCCATGTTAGAATGCAAGAAGTAAAGACCTGTTCAGCAGAAGGAGAGTATTATGCAGACCCCTTGGGAACATCGCTTTGCACAGCGAACCCACCGGATGGGTAGTTCGGCGATCCGCGAACTATTAAAACTCACTGAACAACCAGATATTATTTCCTTTGGCGGCGGGATGCCTGCAGCCGATATCTTCCCGATCGAAGAGTTTCGAGCTGCTTGCGACCGCGTTCTCGTTGAACAAGGCCCGTTGGCGCTGCAGTACGGCTCAACAGAGGGATATAAACCCCTGCGAGAGATGATCGTTCGCCACAGCGCTCGGTTCGGTTTGGAAGTGACGCCTGATAATATCTTGATCACTTCTGGATCGCAGCAGGCGCTTGACTTGTTAGGAAAGATCTTAATCAATCCCGGCGACCGCATCCTTGTCGAATCGCCTACCTATCTCGGCGCACTGCAAGCCTGGGCAGCGTACGGCGCCGAGTATGTCACCGTTCCTATGGACGAAAATGGTATGATCACCGATGCTCTCGAGGACGCCCTGCGCAGCGGTCCAAAGTTCATTTATGTCCTCCCGAATTTCCAGAATCCCACTGGTTCTACCCTTTCTCTAGACCGCCGTCATAAGCTAATTGAGCTTGCCGATCGGTATGGCGTTCCGATTGTCGAAGACGACCCTTACGGCCAGCTGCGCTACGAAGGAGAACACCTGCCCGGGGTGGTCGTCCTGGACAGCGAATTCCGCAACTCCAGCGAGATGTGCTACGCCGGAAACGTGATCTACCTGAGTACCTTCTCAAAGACCCTTTCTCCAGGTTTGCGTATGGCCTGGGTGGTCGCGCCACCCGATGTTATCCGCAAGCTGACCCATGCTAAGCAAGGCGCCGATCTCCACACCGCGACCTTCAACCAGTTGGTTGCATATGAGGTGGCGCGCGGTGGTTTCCTCGACCGGCATGTCAAGCATATCCGAGACGTTTACCGCGAGCGGAGGGATGTCATGCTGGGGGCGATGGATGCTTACTTCCCACCTGGGGTAGAGTGGACTCACCCGCAAGGTGGGCTCTTTCTTTGGGGCATGCTGCCTGAGGATGTCAACGCTGCGGATGTCTTGAAGGTCGCGATCGAACAGAAAGTCGCCTTTGTTCCAGGTGCGCCGTTTTACTCATCGGGCGGCGGTCACAACACGATGCGTTTGAACTTCTCATACGCCACCCCCGAAAAAATTCGAGAAGGAATTTCGCGCCTGGGGAAGGTGCTGCAGGAGAAAATCGGCGCGCCATTGACGATGTAATTACTTCACCAATAAAAAAAGATCGGGGTTCGGACGTCAGCCGCTTCCAGAACCCCGATCTTTTTAATTAATCATTTTTGGTCAAATCGGTGTGTAAACCCAATTTGCGGTTGATGGATGTGATGTCACCAGCATTTGGGCTGCAGAGACAACGACGCAGGCGCGTTCGCTAATGAAGCTCGCTTCGGCAGGTGATTGTCTGTTCCAAAGGAAATAAGCCGCTGCCAGCAAGATCGTCAGCAGCACAATGATGAGAATGATGCGGGTATTGCGTAATCTGGAGGCACGGCGTTTAGCGCGGTCGGATCGGAGTGAAGACATAATGGCCTCGGAACTCTTCCGTCAGGATGCTTGAACCAGCATCCGCTCCAGGTTGTTTAACCCAAGCTTGAAATTATCTCCAAGATAGGTTCCGGCGACCCGGACGCGCCATTCAGGTTGTTCCGTGAATATCCGTCCGCCGTAGGCAATGATAGGCGTACCGCTTTGAGCTGCCTCCGGAAGCCACTGCGGCCAATCAGCCAGCTGTGCGGCGGAATTTTCACTCATTGCCACAAGCAAGATCATGGAGGGGTGCAGCTCACGCACAAAGCTGGCGAGGTCGCCCAGTGGTACCGCCTGACCCAGGTATGCCACCGGCCATCTCCGTCGCCTGAGCAGCGCGCCAAGAATCAACAGGCTGCCCTCATGCCATTCGTTGGGCGCGCATGCAAGTACGATTGGGTTCATTGCTTTTGGTGGCGGTCCGCTTACCATCCACATCAGGAGTTTCTGACGTAGGAAGTTGGTGGCAAGGTGCTCGCTGGCGACGCTGATCTTGCCCTCTTCCCAGGCGGATCCCACCTCGGAAAATGCAGGTCCAATCACCTCGAGGATAAGTTCTTCTGGGGAGGATAATGCCAGAGCTTCTCCCAGATCCTGGTCTGCCTTCGAGAGGTCGCCTGCAAGCAGGTGAGCTACCATTTGGTTTTTAAACAGGGGCAGATGCGGACCGGTGCGCTCGTTCTGTTCTTCTGATATTACGCTCGGCAGCGAATCGATCAGGGTCAGCTTACCGGTTTTTTCCTGATGGCGCAGTGCGTTGATCGCCTGGGCCGTCTGCATGCCCTCATCGATACGCTCTTTTACCCAACGCAAGCGCAGCACGTCTTTTTCAGAATATAATCTGTGCCCACCAGCCGTACGACGGGACTGCGGAAAATTATAGCGCCTTTCCCATGCGCGCAAAGTTGCCATCGAAACCGTCGTCATTCGTGCGACCACGCCGATGTTATACAGTGGTTCTTCGCTTCCAATCGTCACATCAGGTAAAGGGCTCATAATTATCTTCCATCAATTGTTGAGTTTATTTGCATCAAGATTGTACTCTAATTTCAAGCGCTTGTCAAGAATTGTTGACTATTTGTGTACAATAACTTGACATAGAAATCTCGGCAGGATATAATCTTCTTATCAAAATAATAGTTTCGATAATTATTGGAAAAGTTGGAGATGGATCATGCGAATCATAATCACTGGAGGCGCAGGCTTGATCGGCAAGGAGCTTGCTGCCCATTGGCTTGAGAAAAGTCATGAAGTCATTGTTCTAACCCGCCATCCAGATCAGCTTTCGAAAGGCGTGCCGCAGGGCCTTCATTTTGAAAAATGGGATGGGCACAGCTCAAAGGGGTGGGGTGGTCTTGCTGATGGCGCCGGCGCGATTGTCAACCTTGCTGGCGAAAATATCGGCGCCGGAAGATGGACGCGGAAACGAAAGACTGCCATTCTCCAGAGTCGCCAGAATGCAGGAAACGCGATCGTTGAAGCTGTGCGCCAGGCAGCGGTAAAGCCAGGTCTGGTTATCCAGGCTTCGGGAGTGGATTATTACGGCGTGCATGGGGAGGAAATTATCACGGACGACCAGCCGAATGGGGAGGGATTTCTGAGCGATGTGTGTGTCGGCTGGGAAGATGCGACCCTCGGCGTGGAGCAGTACGGGGTTCGCCGGATAGTCAGTCGCAGTGCCGTGGTTCTCACCACGAAAGGTGGTGCGTTTCCGAAAATTTTAATGCCCTTCCGCTTTTTCGTCGGAGGTCCTCTGGGGAGCGGCAGGCAGTGGTTCTCATGGGTGCATATGCACGATGAAGTCGAGGCGATGGATTGGTTCCTCAACACCTCCAGTGCCTCCGGCGTTTACAACCTTAGCTCGCCGAACCCGCTTCAGAACCGGGAGCTTGCCAAAGCAATCGGTCAAGTGATGCACCGCCCGGCTTTATTCCCTGTACCAGCTCCGATTATCCGTCTGCTCTTTGGCGAGATGGCGATAACCGTCCTTGGCGGCCAGCGCGTCGTCCCCAACCGGCTGATGAAAGAGGGCTTCCGTTTCACCTTCTCGGAGATTAAATCGGCTTTGCAGGATCTGCTCGTCAGGTAACCCGCGATCAAGGATCGGAACGAAATGGGTACGATAATCTGGTGGATCCGGCGTGACCTGCGCCTGTGCGATAATCCGGTGCTGCTCGAAGCTCTAAAATCTGGTGGGCAGGTTGTCCCGGTGTTTATTCTGGATCCAAAGCTGTTGCTCTCTAAGCAGGTTGGAAAACCCCGACTCTCTTTCCTCTTTGAAGGTCTCCGGGTGCTGGATTATGAACTTAGAAGTCGTGGATCTTACCTGGTTTTGCGATCTGGTGATCCACTCCAAGAACTTGCGCGCCTTCAACAGGAAGCTGCCGCCGAATTCATTTTCGCCGAGCCAGATTATTCCCCATTTGCCTTCCGTCGAGACCAGAATGTCTCCGAAAGGCTGCCCCTCCGCTGGATTGGAAGCCCGGCTGTTCTGCCCCCGGGTAGTGTCCTGAAATCTGATGGCAGACCCTATATCGTATTTACGCCTTTTCGAAAGGCATGGTTGTCAATTCTCCATCCACATATAAAAACCCATGAAGCTCCAGAACGAATTGTCACTCCACCTGGTTTGCAAGCTGTCGCTTTTCCGATCGCCCTTTCCCCTCCAACCCTCTTTCCGCCAGGCGAGCATGAGGCTCGGCGCCGATTGGAGCATTTTGTCGGGCTAATGGAAGAAGGTTCAGGACTTTACGACCATAAACTTTACCACTACGCTATCCATCGCGATCATTTTGCCAATGATGGCACCTCGGCCATCTCGCCTTATCTTCGATTTGGTATGGCTTCGGCTCGTTCGGCGGTTGCACTAGTCCAGCAGGCTCTCCGAGGCGAACTATCGGATGAAATGCGCAACGGTGCTCTCGTTTGGCTTAACCAGCTAATCTGGCGCGACTTCTACATACACATCCTCCATCATTTTCCTGCCGTCCTAAGCTCGAATTTTCGACATCGAGAGGTGCGTTGGGATAATGACCCGGCTGCCCTCAGCGCCTGGCAGGAAGGGCGGACTGGATATCCGGTTGTCGATGCCGCCCAGCGCCAACTGCTGAAGGAAGGCTGGATTCACAACCGATTGCGCATGATCAGCGCCTCATTCTTGACCAAAGACCTGCTTGTCGATTGGCGCCTGGGAGAAGAATGGTTCATGCGCCAACTCATCGACGGAGACCCGGCGCTCAACAACGGCGGCTGGCAGTGGATTGCCGGCACAGGGCTCGACGCCGCTCCGTATTTCCGAATATTTAATCCGATCACCCAGAGCCTCAAGTTTGATCCAGGGGGCAGCTATATTCGACGCTGGCTGCCTGAGCTCACTCAAGTTCCCGAAGCCTGGATTCACCAGCCCTGGAAGATGCCACTCGATCTTCAGCGATCATGCGGCGTGGTCATCGGCAGAGATTATCCCCACCCTATCGTAGATCATGATTTCGCCCGTAAGCGCCTGCTCGATGCATACCGCCCCTTAAAAAAGAATGCCGCGGCTGAGATTTGATCCACAAGACTATACCCTCCGTCCGGACCTCTCCTAAACCTGCCCGGAAGGCGATACTTGAAGGGTAGAGCTTCAGAAAGAGAGCGCTCCTTTTCGAAAAGGGGAGACTGCGGTAGTGTTGGGCAAGACTGCCAGCGGTACGAACACCTAGCTGAACAAAAATGCAGATATAAATGATCTCGATTAGGGCAGTGATCAGCAGCGGACTTCGATCACACGTACCATGGTCAATAACCCGTCGGTAAGCCTCGGAAAAGTGACAACCGGCAGTTAAGATAAGTGAACCGGCAAACAGGTACTCGCCTGGCTGGACAGCCTAAACCGCCAGCTGGATATTAATGTGATCATTGCCGCTCAGAGCCTTGTTGCTGCTGCACTTGCGGATCGAATCCTTGTATTACGTTATGGCAGGCTGGGATGAGATCCACACGAAATGCTGCGAACTTGGAAAGGATCTCCTGTATCCATATACTTGCTCAATTGAGTAGCTCTGGTCCTGATAATCAAGAAACTCCATATCTCAGAAGGTTATTCGGTGTTAATATAATTCGGGTTAATTTTCCCCTCATTCGTTCTTATCCTGATTCCTTGAGGCATCCATGTTCAAAATTGAAGAAATCGACACGGAAAACAAAAAGCAGGTCAAGCGTTTTGTCCACCTTCCATTCCGATTCTATAAGGACACCCCTCAGTGGGTCCCTCCAATCTTGCTGGATGTAACCGGGGTGTTGAACCGGAAAAAGCACCCTTACTACGAGCATTCCGATGCGGCATTCTTCATCGCTTCCCGGGACGGCGAGGATGTCGGCAGGATCGCCGTGCTAGAAAATAGAAATTTCAATCAATATCACGGCAATAAGAAAGCCCAGTTCTACTTTTTCGAATGTGAAGATAACCTGGAGATTGCACGCGCGCTATTTGAACGCGCCTTTGAATGGTCGCGTGCTCGTGGTCTGGACACCATCATTGGACCAAAAGGATTTAATGTGCTGGACGGCTACGGCATCCTGGTGGAAGGTTTCGAGCACCGCCAACTGATGACGATGATGAACTACAACCACCCTTATATCCCCAAACTTGTGGAAGCGCTTGGCTTCGAGAAGGAAGTTGATTTCGTCTCGTGCTACATCCACACACCGGATTTCAAGATCCCCGATCGCATCCACCGCATCGCTGAGCGAGTCCAGCAGCGCGGAACGCTGCAGGTCAAGCGCTTCAAGAACAAGAGAGAGCTGGTCAAATGGGCGCCGCGCATCGGAAAAGCATACAACGATTCTTTTATTCGTAATTGGGAATACGTCCCGCTCACGGACCGCGAGCTGAAGTTTGTAATTGACAACATCATGACTCTCGCCGATCCAGATCTGATCAAAGTGATCACCCACGGCGATGATGTAGTCGGTTTCTTATTTGCCTTTCCAGATATCTCCGCTGCCCTCCAGCATTCCAAGGGCCGTTTGCTGCCCTTCGGTATCATGGATATCATGCGCGAAGTCCGCCGTACAAAATGGGTGGCGCTTAACGGCGAAGGCATTCTGGAGGAATTCCAGGGTCACGGCGGGAACGCCTTGCTTTATTCCGAGATCGACAAAACGGTCCACAACTCCCGCTTCGAATATGCCGATCTCACCCAGGTCGCTGAGACCGCTGTTCAGATGCGGTCCGATTTGATAAACCTCGGTGGAAAACCTTATAAGAATCACCGCGTCTATCGACGTGCGCTTTGACAGAACTGGTTTTCCTTTTACCATGAAATACTTCTAGGAGTTTATCCGCCCCTGATATGCTTATGTCTGATGATGCGTTTTCTATGACCGGGTTGAAAATCCTCTTTGCTGTCCTTAGCGATCCTTATTGATGATCGTCGGAGTCAAGTTCATGGTCGCGGTTGGAGGGGCTGTGGACCTGGCAAATCAAAGCGCTAGCCATGCCTTCGACTTTAACGCCAAAGCCGTCGCTGGTTAAGCCGCCCACTAGGTCGCGTCTGGACCGCAGAACACGTCAAATTTTTCTAGCTGGATCTGGGTTTGGTAACGGATTTTTGGAGCTGGTTAGCGGGTCTTGCGTGTAGATTTATGATATCCTGCGATTATTAGCAGTGCAGACATTGAAGTGCGGATTGCTTCGATGGATATTTTCACCACTGCTTAAAATTTAAAAATTCTCCGCCTCGACATCGCACCGGGAAAATTCTGGAAGCCCCCGAAGCTTGGCGAAGTAACTCTTTTAAACCCTCTGGTGAACTGTCTGAACCTATCTTAATCTTTTTGGGAAGACGCAGTTGCGACCGAGGGGCGCAAAGAATCGGTCCATTCGCACGCCAAAGGTTAGGTTGGTTCAATCGGGAATTCAGGATCGAAAGCTTGTTAATTCCAATAATTATACAATATCTTGACAAAAATCCTGAAATATTGTACAATAACTTCAATATTTGAACATCACTCCTAATAATTGATGGACGAAGTACAATGGTGCCTTCTATTACCATTTGAATTAATGAGACAGGTCAGCTATGGGCGAGATTAATGCAGTCAGGATCAATCAAAAACCGCGGAATTTTGCCTTGAAAGACATCAAAGGTAAAATATTTCGGCTTTCGGATTACGAAGGCAAAGGTAACATCCTGCTGGTCTTCAACCGCGGCTTCACCTGACCTTTCTGCCGCCGGCACATGGCGCAGTTGCGCCTAGATTATCAGAAATTTGTCGACCAGAACACGTTCATTGTGGTCGTCGGTCCAGAAAGTCAAGAAGCCTTCTGCTCTTACTTCGAGGCTAATAATCTGCCCTTTATCGGTCTGCCAGACCCAGACTTCAAGGTCTTGAAATTATTCGGGCAGGAAGTTAATCTTTTTAAGCTAGGGCGCATGCCTGCCCAGATCATTATTGACCAGAGCGGGATCGTACGTTTCGCCCATTATGGTAATTCGATGAGCGATATCCCCCAAAACAAAGAGCTTCTCGCCCTGCTGAAGGAATTAAATAGCGAGCATGAGGCTGAACAAGTCTAAATCAAGCTTAAGAAAGATCGGAAATCTTTCGCCTTAGGAAGAAACCGATTGTGGGAAACAGGTGCTTCGACTTGTTAATGCCCACGATTAATCCCCAAGCTTCTCGGTTTCTGCTGGAGTTCCGCCAGGATCTTTTCTAGCTGTTTCCAGAAGCGTGATCCCCAATAGCTGCCGAACCGAGACATCGGTGCGTACTACACCCCACATCCCCAATGCCATCACAACGACCATTTCGATCATGTTCAACAAAATGGCATACGGTGTGAGTACGCTGCGATCGTAGCCGATCAGGACCAGCGGCACGATCAGTGAGACCTGGTATACACCGGGCAGCGTCGTTGCAGAGGGAGGTACAAGCGCAAGTGACCCTAACGAAAGACCCAGAGCCTCCTCAACCGGTAGGTTTGGTTGGAGTGAGATCAAGATCACATAATGATAAGCCCAAAACAATCCCCAGCAGATCAGCGACCAAAAAAAAGCCTTGCCCTGCAGGTGAAGCTTTGCCATAGACATAAGCCCATCGATCAGGGTGGTAATCCACCCACTTGCGCTATCTTCATCGATGCGCGGTAGTATTGCCAGCCAGCGTGGGATGTGTGCCTTTACCCAAGCTCGCTGTTTTACCATCAGCACCATCGCCCAAAATACAACCAGCAGATAGGCAATCGAACCAATTACGGTGAATGTCGAGACTTCCAATCCCACTCCAAATACGAGCGCGCCTCCCAGTGCTGCCACTCGCAACGCTTGCTCATACCAGCGTTCGACCACGATGCTGGTTGTCACGTTGATCAATGCTGTTGGTTCGGTTTTCCCAAGCATAAAGATCCTGGTCGCGTCCCCGGGGCGAAGTGGGAGCAGTAAATTGACCATACTGCCGGCGTTTGCGGCGTGAAAAGTCGATCGATAGTGCGGTTTGTCCAGCAGGAGCACATGCCAGCGAATGGCGTATGTGATGTAGCCTATCAACAGCAGCCCGACCCCAACAAACAGGTAAAACGGAATTGCATGTTGTATTTGGGTAAAGACATTTTCCCAGTCCACCAGCAATGCCAGCAGCAGGACCAGGATCAAAGTCCCAAACCCGCCCAAGATCACACTTCGCCGAGAGAGTTTCAATTTCTCTCTCCAATCTGCGAGTGAGCATCCTGTTTACGGTTAAAGCCCCACACAATCGCGATCGGGATCATTGCGCTCGCTGAAATAAGTAAGGCCACCAGCCCGCCCACAATCCCGACACCGATTGCCCCCGGGAAAACAACTCCAGCCAGCAGCAGTCCGACGCTTAACAGGAACAAAACGGCAGAGATTCCAAGCATGATTAGAGCAGTTTGTCGAGCGCGCTTCGGTGAGGCTTTTCTCATCCCGGCGATCTTGCCGGTCTGACCGTTTATAAAAATCGGTTGGCGCTTCCCCTCGTCATCGAGGTAGAAGCTGCTCAAGGCAGGCAGCAGCAGGAGCGTCCAATTTTGGTTGCGAACCTCAGTTTGCCAGGAGAACTCGCGGAGAAAATCCGCATTTGCAGCTTGGCGGCATTCCTCAGCCGCTGCGGATTTCAAGGCAGGTTCAGCGTCAGACCAGGCAGCGCGGTTCGAGCGGTCCGGCAGCCGCATCCAGGCACTCTGGATCGTATCTGCACTAAAAGGCAGTGAATTGTTGAAATCAAATTCTCCGATCTCGCCCATCATTGCCATGTGATCTTCGGTTGCGGGCGCCGGGAGGTTGTTGTAGCGTCGCAGCAGACTGCCCAGCCGCGGCTCCCAACGTGTACGTGTCTCGTGCACTTCTCGCGTTGACCATACTCCCTTGTTTTGCTCGTATTTTTCCTGGTGGCTGACGACCTGGTAGTTAAAGCCAACCTCAGCTTTCCAGCTCGCTTTCACTTCTACATCCACCAACCAGACCGGCAGCATGATCCGCTTCAGCCGCATGCGCAGGTGAAGAGCGCTTAACGCCGCGCCCCGCAAAAGGTATCCCTGCTGAAAAGCGCTCAATAGCCGATTCAAGAGTTTGGTTTGAAATATTAAACGGCGCGACCAGTTCTGGTGCTGCCGTTTGTTCACTCATCGATAGTTGGTGAGACTGCGCCGCTCTGGCTGAACTTTCGACTTCCTCGACACTAGTAAGGGCTGCCGCCTGGCAGTGCGGGCAGCGCTCAAGGCTTTCACTTGCAGGTGCCAGGTACACCCAACTGCAGCGGGTGCAGAGGACGGATTGTAAGGTCGCCCCCCAGCCTTCGGTCAATGACTGGGCGGCATCAGCTTGCTCTGCTTCTAGATTCCCTTTCATCGCAGATCCTTAGATATCATCCAGAGCCTGTGCTTTTTGGTAAATGATCACGCTGATAATAAGCCCGGCGACCAGCAGGATAAATCCAAGCCCTCCGATTATCAATCCCACTCCGCCCAGTGGGATTGTTAGCAGCCCGATCGCACCCAAGAATAGACCGGGTGAAATCAGCGCTGCGATCGCAAGCCAGATTTTATTCCAATCCGCCGGACGCTGACCGCTGATCAGCCCGTTCTGGCCATTGACCATTACCTGGTAGCTCGCCTCTCCAACCCGATACGTCGTCAGATATACCGGAAGAAGCACGTACTGCCAGCTTTCTTCCGCAAAATCCAGGTTCATGTTGAAGTTTCTCACTTGATTACTGCTTGCCTGAGCCAGGCAGGCATCCCGGGTCTGCTCGCGCATCTCCCTCCGACCAATCTCCCAGGCTTCTTCCAGCGGGACATCATATGCCTTGGCATTCAATCCTGCCAGGTATTTTGCTTCGTAGGGGGTTAACTCGCCAGATCGAAGCCCTGGATTTGCTTGATCAATTTGTCGCTTAAACGCTTTGTCCCTGGCACGACCAGGTCGAAGAGATTTTAACTCGGCGAGTTCCGCCTCCCATTTCCATCGAGTCACTGTTCGTGTCTTCCATTCGCCGTTATCGTAATATCGCTCAGTCTCAATGTGCCCGACTTCCGCTCTCCAATTTGCATGTGTTGTTGCATCGAAGGTCCAGAACGGCAGGTAGATCCCGTTGAAAGCCGGTATGTTTGCCAGGTTTTTCAAACTCGATGGTGTCATCCACGAGCTGCCCATCCAGCTTCGGGTCAGCTGTTTACACGCCTCTGCTTCAATTTTGAAGGGGATCAGGTAGCGCGGTCGGATGTGATCCTGTGCTGCAGATCGCTGGAGGACCTCGTTGGATCCGCAGAAAGGGCAGGTGTGGCTGAGACTGTCGGTCGGGATAGTCGTCAGCGCTCCGCAGCTTTGGCATGCCAACTCTTTTCGAGCTTCCCCCCAACCCTGGCTCGACCGATCCATCGTTTCGAGGGTGAACTCGAACCGGATCGCCTTCCGTCCAGCGGCAGGTTTTTCTGGTGCTTCGTAATAACCGCAGTGTGTGCAGATCAACCCACCCTCAGATGCACTGTATGCCGTGTTTGCACCGCATTGTGGGCATTTGAAATCAACAACCTCGCGCTGCTCCTCATCGATGAGCGGCTCAGGCATGTACACCGAGATCCCATCGAGAGCAGATTTAGTTTGGATGTATCCGGGTGGGGGTTTGAAATTAATCACAAGACCGCCTCGCTTTTCCGCCAAACGATTATAGCCCAACGAGAAGGAATGCAACAGGTTCTGGTTTGTGACCGTAAACAAGACATATTGTCAGATCATTTTTGTGATATTTGTCACTTGGTTGTCTGGAAATTTTCGTATAAAGTCATACAGTGCCATCGTTCATCTGCTGGTAAATAAGTACTTCCCCAACAGCGCCACGCCTGCTCGATGAGCTCTAAATACCTTTCAATTTTCACCGGAGGCGAAGAAATGAAAAAGTTTACACTATCTGTTCTATTGATTCTTGTCCTGATCACTACCATGACAGCTTGTGGACCAAAGAAACCTGCAAATCACCTCGAAGCTGTCCAGCAAGCCGGCGTGATGAAAGTAGGCACATCTGCCGATTACCCGCCTTTCGAGTTTATCGATGGGAGCGGAAATAAAACCGGATTCGATGTTGACCTGATGACCGAGATCGCCAAACGCATGAATGTCAAGCTCGAATGGGTGGATATGCCATTCGACAGCCTGATCGCCGCCGTTCAGGAAGGCAAAATCGACGCTTCAATAGCCGCATTCAATTACAGCGAAGAGCGCGATCAAAACATTGACTTCACCGACCAGTATTACCTCTCAGAGGACGCCTACATCGTCGGTGAGGGATTTGCTGACACAATTGCTGCCCCAGAAGATGCTGCGAAGTATAAGGTCGGCGTCCAGACGGGTACCACCCAGGATTCCTGGCTGACTGAAAACCTGCTCGATACCGGCTTGCTCAGTGAAGATAATCTCTTTCGGTACGACCGGGCTGACCAGGCAGCCATGGACCTGAAAAACGGCCGCATCGAATTGTGGATGGCGGATTATGTCCCCGGGCAAACCCTGGTAGATCAGCTTGGTGGTTTGAAAGTGGTCTACAAAGGTGTGCTCTCCAGCGGTCCGATGAACATCATCGTTCCCAATGGCGACACCGCCATGGCAGAGGAGATGAACAAGATCATCAAACAGCTTCAGGAAGAAGGCTTTGTCGATGCCCTTGCGATGAAGTATATCGGCGGTATCCAGTAATTTTGGGAAAATCAGATTAAAATAAGGAGAATGGCTGGCGCAGTCGATTTGCGAAAGCCATTCTCCTTCGTGTATATAAAGGAAGAAAATGTTCCAAAATTTCCTCCTCTACATCGGCAGCGGCACCGTCGTCACCATCGGCGTAACTCTGGTCGCCCTTCCGATGGGAACAATTCTGGGCTTGGTCTTCGCCCTGCTGCATATTTATGGCGGGAAAATCATTGGGCTCATAATGACCGTTTACAGCACCCTGATGCGCGGCGTCCCTCCCATCGTGCTGTTATTCATCCTTTATTTCATCATTGCCGGGTCGATTAATATCTCCCCATTCTGGGCAGGGGCGATAGCCCTGGGCATCATCAGCAGCGCATACCAGCAGGAGATCTTTCGCGGTGCCTTCCTCTCGGTCAGCGTCTGGTCAGATGATGGCAGCCCGCGCCGTCGGGATGTCGCGCTGGATTGCGATCCGCCATGTATTGCTGCCCCAGGCGTTGCGGCTCGCCATCCCGCCCTGGTCGAACGAGGCCTCGATTGTCCTGAAAAACTCCTCGCTCGTCTACGCCCTTGGTGTGCCAGAGATCTTGCGCCGCGCCCAGCAGCTCAGTGCCACCACACAGCAGCCTTTCCTGGCGTACGGCACAGCCGCCGTGATCTATTTCATCCTGGTATTTACAACCAACCGGCTGTTGGACCTTGTAGAGAAACGCACCCGCATCCCGGCCCATTTATGAGTACCCTCGGAAGGTTGAAGCTATGAGTGCACCGATCTTAGAGGCTAAAGCGCTAACCAAAATTTACGGTCAGAATGAGATCTTCAAGGATATCGATCTTTCCGTTCAGGAAGGCGACACCATCGTGATCATCGGTCCCAGCGGCACCGGGAAAAGCACGCTGCTGCGCTGCCTCAATCTGCTCACGCGTGTCGACAGCGGGCAAATCTACCTCGATGGTGAAGAGATCACCGCCCCGAGTCATAATGAAGATCATGTGCGTCAACACATTGGGATGGTCTTCCAAAACTTCTTGCTCTTCAATCATCTCAGCGCCCTCGATAATGTGATGTTAGGCTTGTTGAAAGTAAAGCGCATGAACAAAGAAGCCGCCCGTGAGAAGGCTTTGGCCGAACTGGATCGGGTTGGACTGGGAGATCGAGCCGGTCATTACCCTGGGCAGCTCTCCGGCGGGCAGCAGCAGCGAGTCGCGATCGCACGCGCCCTCGCCATGGATCCGCGCGTAATGCTCTTCGACGAACCCACCTCTGCCCTTGACCCCGAGCTGATTGGCGAAGTGCTCGAGGTTATGCGGGTGCTCGCCCTACAGAAGATGACCATGCTGGTGGTCACGCATGAGATGGGCTTTGCACGCGAGGTCGCCAACCGGATCATATTCATGGAAAAGGGGCATATTGTCGAAGAAGGCACTCCTAACGATCTCTTTATGCACCCCAAATTTGATCGCACCCGCGAATTTCTGTGGAAGATCAGCGACCTGTACGGTCACTCCCATGATGAGAAAGTTGCCTCGCCCGGTAGTGAAATGGGTCCTGAGTAAAATGGCGTTTAGATGGCTCATTACGACAGGAAAAAATGTGGTTAATCACAATGACTAATAATAATGGCTGATTGGCTGGCGTTTTTAATTCAATCCTTACCGGCTTTCTGGGACGGGCTGGTAGTGACACTTCAGCTGACGATCGTTGGGTTGGTCATTGGTTTTGTGCTTGGTCTGTTGGCGGCCCTCGGACGAACATACGGAAGTCCCTGGGTTCAGCGCCTATCGATCGGCTACATTGAGCTCTTCCGCGGTACTCCTTTGTTGGTCCAGCTGTTTCTCATTTATTATGGCTTACCCGGGCTGGGAATCACCTTATCGCGCATGCTGTCAGCTTACCTTGCTCTCGGTTTAAACAGCGGCGCCTATCAGGCAGAATATCTGCGCGGCGCGATCCTCGCGATCGGCAGTGGACAGATGATGGCTGGTCGTTCGGTGGGGATGTCGCGCCTGCAGACCGTCCGGTATGTTATCCTGCCTCAAGCGCTCCGCCTGGCGATCCCTTCCTGGGCTAATGAGCCAATCTCGCTGCTTAAATCAACCGCGATTGCATTTCTCATCGCCGTCCCAGACCTGATGACGAAAGCCAAGAGCATCGCCGCCAGAACCTTCGATCCGATCGGCACCTACTTAGCGGTCGCGGTCGTCTACCTTGCTGTTGTCGCCCTGCTCAGTGAAGGATTGAAATACCTCGAGCGCCGTGCCCGGATTCCAGGGCTCGAGATAGAAGGTAAAAAGCCTTAAGGGATCATTTTTACGCAGTAAATTCCCCGCGCACTTGGGTTTTGAAATTTGGCTTTCGCGTTCCTCACTTAACAATCACCGGTAAGAAAACGAATTGATAATCCGACAGGAAGATCCCTGAGAATTCGCTGGTCCCATTGGTTAAGTCGGTCGCGGTCGCAGTAAGGTAAGGGTGATTCAGAAAATATATTGTGAAGGAAAAGTCGCCCTCTGTGTCTGCCTCAGCCTTATCGAGGTAATACCACCCTTCTCCCTCCGTGTCGCCGCTCTCGAACAACTCGACCGTGCATCCGGCGCAGGCAGTCCCGGTGATCGTCATCGCTTCCTGGGCTTCGATCGTTGGCGGCAGGATTCCACCATTGGCGCCGCCCGTAAGATCGATCCCAAGATCTGTATTGTCCCCGATTCCGTTTTCGGTGACACTGTTGCCGGTCGTCCCGATACCTGTTATCCCAATGCCTGCCCACCCATTATGCCTGATCGTATTCATCGGTCCGATCCGGTTGTCATCACCTTCTGAGATCGAGATTCCGTGAAAATTGTTGTACTGGACCAGGTTGTTGGAGATAATATTGGCATCTGTTGCATCGTTGGAGAGCAGCATCCCGTACTGGTTGTTGTAGGAAATCAGGTTCCCATTGCCTGCCGCGCCGCCGATCGTATTTTGATGAGCGCCGTTTTTCAAGAGGATGCCAACACCGGAGTTCCCCTTTTCGTATTGCCCAACGACATTTCCCGAGATGATGTTTTGTGTCACCCCAGCGCCGTCCAGCGTGATTCCCTCCCCGTTGTTGCCGCAGATATAATTCCGCGGAATGGTGGTGAAGGTACCGCCGATCACATTTTCATGGGCGAAATTCTCAAGTAAAATTCCGCTAAGAATCGTTCGGAAGGGTGCTGTTCATATCCGCCGTCAGCCCAATAAGATTGCCGGAGACTGTGTTTCCTCCGCCATTCACGATCTTCACGCCTGGACCGTCGTTCCCGGAGATCACATTCCATTCGGTGAAAGTCTCGCTTCCAATCGTATTTCCGTAGGACCCAAGCAGCGCCACACCAGCAATGTCATTCGGTATGCTGGCTTCACCAGCTGTATCGGTGCCGATATAGTTGCCGAATACACGGTTCCCGGTCGCCGTTCCATCCATCGTGACCCCATAAAAGCCGTTTCCCGAGATCACGTTTCGTCCGCCTGCGCCCGACCCTATCTGGTTGTCGTGCGCCTCCAAAGCCAAAACCACACCGGCATATTGGTTCCCCAACGCGAAGTTGCCAGTGGAGTTGGTGCCGATATAGTTTCCAATCACCGCGTTATCATGCGCATTAGGTCCAAATATCGCCACGCCGATGTAGCTGCCGGAGATGTAGTTGCGCTCGCCTACTGCATTCCCGCCAATCTGGTTGTGAGAGGCGTTGTATAAATAGACCCCGCTTCCGCTATTTCTCTGGATCCCCGAACCAGATGGGTGCAGCCCAATCATATTGCCCGACACTGTGTTGCTGATCGTGTTCGTGCCAGTCAAAATCACCCCCAAATCCAGATTCCCCGAGATCACGTTTTGCTCATTAAACGAGTCGCCACCTACAGTATTCTGCTTCGCCCCCAGACCGACAAAGACGCCCTCCGATACATTCCCTAACGCTATTGACCCATTTTTATCAATGCCGACGTAATTTGCCGATATAGTGTTCAGGTCCGTACCGGATCCGCTGATCCGCACGCCGCTCCGCCCGTTGCCGGAAATGACATTTCGCTCAACCGCTGAGCCGCCTCCCACCTTGTTGTTCTTCGCCCCGAGTCGGATCCAGATTCCGTCCAGCACATTCGGCAAGCTGGCTGTACCGCTGTGGTTTGTGCCGATGTAATTGCCTGAGATCACGTTGTTCGCTGCTTCGAAGCTCTCGCTCCCTGCCGCAACTTCCACCCCAATGTTGTTGCCGGAGATGACGTTCCGCTCGGCGTTCTCGTCGCCTCCTACAGTATTTCCTGAGGCATTGAAACCAATCAACACGCCGTCCCAGCCGTTGCCCGGGGCGGTGATCCCGCTGCTGCTGACTCCGAGATAATTACCTTTAATGACGTTGTTGTCTGCTGAGGCGCCCGTAGCAGCGTTGCCGATGGCTATGGCGTTGTGGTTGAAGAAAATCAGAGAAAGCCCTTCAACAACGTTGTTCGAAGAGGTAATCAGCAGCCCATTGCAAAGAGAAATATCATTCGGTCCGCAGCTTATGAGGTTGTGCCCATCGATCTGGATCTTAATCACAGCGGTTCCAGAAGCATTCGCCCGAGTCGCCCCGGTCTGGCTGTAGCCGTCAATTGTCGTTCCGCCGCCGCTCAGCCAGGGCAGCTCGTCACCAGGGTAGATTGTGCAGATCCCGTCCATACAGTTTGGATCCGTCATCGGGATTTCGAACTCGATCGTATCGTTCCCGGGGTTGTTATTGGCCAGGATGATCGCATCCCTCAGTGAGCAGTCGCCGTCGCTGCAGCTCCCATCGTTTTCATCAGATGTAGTATTAACGGTAAAAGTCGAAGCCCCTACCTGCTGAGCAGGAAGAATTAAAATGATCAGGGCTACCACCAGTCCAATGGATAACCATTTGGGTTTCATGGCGAATTCCCTCCCATGCATGCATTAGACAAGATGCGGGTTTGCGCGGAATTTCATGCGCATGCCAATCTATGCCGCTTCCCAGCACCAGTAAACACTACATCATTTTCACGATTAAGAAAATGGGCTTTTTTGGATAAATCTAATATATCAATTTTTCGAACAAATTTCAACCGGTGTCAGCAAGAACATCAGCAGGTTTAGGATTTTGATCATCGCCGAAATTACCAGGCTAGTTCGTAGGCATCCTTTAGGGTGTGGACCTGTTCCCACACCCGCTTGAAACGTCCATTTTCCGCGGCAGGTTTACGCACCATCCGCAGACATATTTCCATTTGCTTCGCCGTGCTGTTCGATTTTGAATAGAGCTGCAGGGCGTGAGTTGAAAAATCGCGCACCAGGCAGTCAAAAATCTGGTCGACCAGGTCCTTCTCGACATGCTCCTGGTATATCCCGGCGTTCTCCAGGATTAGCTGCGCATATACGACTAATGCGAACAGCTCGCCCAGCGCCATCAGAAAGTCGACGTCCTTCTGCTGAGCTTCGTCTGGCGCTGCAGCGACAAGAAATTCACGCAGAACATTGGTCTGGTCTTCAAAGAGTGCCACATTCGGCAGGTTCCAGCCTCTAAATGCCTCGCGATAATCCGGAAATCGGATCTGTCCCAGACCACGCGCCTCGCCCTGGTTCCACAAGAATATGTCGTCCTTTGGATCATCGCGGCGTGGAATGGATGGGTATTCGGCTGGATTGAAGAAGTAGTTGGGCATGAATTTGACGATTAGGGCGATGTTCACATGCACCGTTCCCTCCAGCTTTGGCAGCGCCCGGATATCGCGGCTTGCCATTTCGAAATAGGTGTCTTTCTCGAAGCCTTTCGCCGCGATTACATCCCACAATAAGTTGATCACCTCCTCACCTTGGGTGGTAACCTTCATCTTCACCAGCGGGTTGAAGAGCAGGTAGCGCCGGTCCGCAGGGGAAGCTGAGCGCAGATAGTCCCCCGCTCGCAGGGCAAACAGCTTCATCGCTGTCAGCCGGGCGTAGGCGTCCACCAGCATCTGCCGTACGTGTGGGAAATCGGTCACATACATGCCGTAAAGCCGGCGGTTTCCAGCGTGCAGGATGGCTTCGTAAAACGCATGCGTGCAGATCCCAATGGAAGCCCATCCCAGGTTGTACTTGCCCACGTTGACCGTGTTTAGCGCCGCATTCCAGGCTTCTTGCCCGCGTGAAAGGATTTCCGGTTCCGTCACAGGGTAATCTCGCAGGGCATACTGCCCCACGAAGTTCTGGCTTGCGACCACGTTTTGAAGCAGCTTGTAGCTCGGATGGCGGTAGTCCGCCGTGAAGAAGACATATTCGTTTGTCCCGTCGAATTTTCCAAAGGTCGAGACCATAGGTGCCAGGTTGGCGTTGCCGATATAGTACTTCTCTCCATTCGCCAGATATATCCCATTTGTTTGGGGTGTCAGCCGCATCTCAGTCGCGTAGATGTCTGCGCCGTGGGCTCTTTCCGAAAGACCGAATGCGAATACCTGGCCCTCTTTCAATAAACTTGCTGCTTTCTGCTTGAGCGCTTCGTTCCGGCTCATCCAAATGGGTCCAAGGCCAAGGATGCTCACCTGCCAGGTGTACCAATACGGCAGTCCGTAAAATCCCAGGATCTCGTTAAACTCGCAGTTGCGCCAGGTATCCCAGCGGCATTCGGGGTCAAATCCGTAAGCTGAAGGTGTGAGCAGCGTGGCGAAAAGATGATCTTGCTTTTGAAATGCCAGGAAATCATCGTACCAGGTTCGATTGTAGTCGTCTTCTTTGATACGGCGTTTTCCCTTGCGCTCGAAGAACTCGATTGTCCGCAGCATGATCTGCCGTGAGCGTTCGTCCGGATAATATCGATTGTGTATATGCGGGTTCAACAGCATCATTTTTCCCTCCCATTTTACTTATGGCGATGCGAATTTCTTTTCCGTTCCATTCTTTACTTAAGCCATTGGAAGCGCCAATTGAGAACGATGTTCTCTCTGCTTTCACTGCAATTGTCTGTATAATAACCATCAGTAGATCAGTCATCAAAAACGCGATTTCACAAAACTAACTCACTCCTGTCATCGCGAGCGTTTTTTGCGAAGGAATTTCGATTCGTGGCCATCCTCCCTTCACCACCGGTAATTTTCTTTAATGCTGCAGACCTTCCATTTTGCTGAACAGATTTGATAAAACGCGCCGCCATAATCTGGCGAGGCCAGTTTGGGATCCAATCCGATTAACCTGACCCTTCGTTTTTTTTCTTGAGCTCTCGGCTCTGGTAATCGCCGGTTTGTGGGGCTGGGCACAGAGCACCGGCTCAGTACGTTTTCTCTTCGCAATCGGCTTGCCTCTCCTCCTAGCCGTAATTTGGGGAACTCTCAATGTTCCGAACGACCCTAGCCGTTCCGGGTCCGCGCCAGTCCCGATCCCTGGATTGCTTCGGTTGGCAATCGAGCTGTTGGTCTTCGGTTTGGCGGCGCTAGCGCTCTTTGATCTTGGTTATCCAACGGCAGGCTGGGTCTTTGGGATCACCGTCCTGATCCACTATCTCCTTTCAACTGATCGGATTCGCTGGCTGATCTCCTGTTGAAATTCCCGTTTCTACGCGATTTCCGGATGGGTATCAGATGATCCAACCTTCCGACTTTTTCATATCCCCAACTTTGCTTCAATCCGATTACTGCGAATAGCCTCCAGCAAGGCTGCATGATCGCGCCCATTTTGATCGGCATATGCCACGCTGAACTCTGAAATGGCTTCATCGAATGGCTCATTCTTTCCCATGTAGCCCATCAAAACCGCTGCATCGCCAAAACGGGGATGTGCCCTTGACAGGGCTCGCCCGCCATAAATTGAAGAAAAGCGCTTACATTTCATTCCTCTGTATTCAACCATCCGTTCCAACCGCGGATTCGTCGAGCAGGATTCCTCGGCAAATATGCGGGATTATTCCTTAAAATCCTCGAGATCTGATTCGATTTTATCCATGATCTTCTTAATACTGGCAGCTTGTTCTGCGTATGCTGCGAAAAACTTCTGCAGCAGTTCGGAGTGGACGGATAGTTCCATGAGCAGCGTGACATCGTTTGGATTGGATTTGAGCTTCTTCATAAGCTCGTCCAATCCTGATTTCGCAGCTTCGTTTCCAAAGCCTTTCATCATCCCTGACACCAGCCGAAGCTGGTCTGTCGTGGTTTCAATGTCATTGATCAATTTCAAGCTTTTGGTCTTGAGCACGTTTCCGCTGGACTGAGCGATGGATATATTTTCCAGTAATTCATCGAAGCTCT
The DNA here is from genome assembly GCA_963827155.1 of uncultured Chloroflexia bacterium. Taxonomy (GTDB): domain Bacteria; phylum Chloroflexota; class Anaerolineae; order Anaerolineales; family UBA4823; genus UTCFX2. Next base: position 211,780 of record CAWGZV010000002.1, read on the forward strand.
TGCTGAAACGGTCCACCGGTTCTGCTCGAGGAGGATTGCCCTCGGATGATGTTGGTGCGCTCGGTGTCTGTGAAGGTGCGAGTACGCTTGGATTGCTGATGAATGTCTCCGTTTCACCATTTTCTCTCAAGGAGGTAGCTTCTCCAGATGGCATCGCCGTCTTAGAATCCTCAAGAATTCTGATTTCACCTGTGCCGGATGAAGATCCTGCTGCTGTATCAATCACTGTTGATCGTTCATCTTCCGCCGGAGATTCAGATAAAGTTGGTTGGCTCGACCCCTCTTGCGGGCTGGCGGCTACTTTTGGCACGGCTTCTGGAAATTTTAGCTTTGTTCTCAGCTCTGGTTCCGACACCGTTTCCATTGTTCCGGGTAAGATGTGGGTCAGCTGCTCAGAGTCAGGCGCTCCCTCGCTCGTTTCGAGTTCTTCTAATTGCCTGGTTTTAAGCTCCTCGGGCGTAACTTCCTCCGTAGCTTGAACCCTTAAAATAAAATCACCGATCTCAATCCGATCTCCGTTGCTCAGCGTCTTTGGCGAGGAAATTGTTGAACCGTTTACTGTCGTGCCATTTGAGCTGCCGAGATCGGCGATGAGAAATGTTCCATCGCTCCAATGGATTCTGGCATGCCATTTTGAGACTTTTGGGTCCAATAGGACGATTGTGTTGCCAGTATCGCGTCCAATCGAGACTGGGCTCGATTGGTCGAGCAGATGCTCTCTTGATTGAGAGCGGTCATCTGTCCAGCTGAGTTTGGTGAATGACTTGGGTTTCTTCTGAGTAATTTCCGACATAATCGTTTTCCTCTTTCTTCAAATCCGACGCAGGCGTTCTCAGCGGATGTATCCGAGATAGGTTGGCGGTTTGTCGTGCTTGATTTGAGTATAGCATGGTTTGAAATCCTGCCAATAGTCCTTATCCCTCTCTTGATTATCGAAAAACATCCTCCCAGATATCACAGCCGGTGTCATAGTCCACCTGCAATTGGACGATGGTTGATCTGAAACCTGTTGCTTATTCTCCAGGAAAGGAAACTCATCGGATCATAGTCAAGAATAATGCAAATTATTAGATTGAATTTGGAGCTTTTTTCGTGTATTATATTTATGAGCAGCCGGAAGAAGAGCGAGGATATGAATTCTCAGAGTTGGGTCGGTAAGAATATCGGTGGGCGCTACGAAATCGACGCGCTTCTCGGACAGGGAGGGATGTCGGCTGTATACCGGGCGTATGATCCGAATCTCCGGCGGAAGGTCGCAATCAAGCTCATCCATTCCCACTTATCCTCCGATCCGAAATTCATTAGTCGGTTCAAAGAAGAAGCAGCGGCGGTTGCCCGTCTGCGCCATCCGAATATCGTCCAGGTTCATGACTTTAACATCGACGACAGCAGCTACTATATGGTCTTAGAGTATCTGGAAGGCGACACCCTGCATCTGGTGCTGAAGCGCCTGAATGCTGAAAACCGGTTGATCCCAATTCACGAAGCGTTAAATATCTGCTCTCAGCTTTGCAAAGCACTCGGTTATGCCCATTCACAAGACTTGATCCACCGCGATATCAAACCTGCCAATGTGATGCTCGATCCGCGCGGGCAGGCAATCTTAATGGATTTCGGGATCGTCAAAATTGTCGGAGGGGATTATCACACGCAGACTGGGGCTACCATTGGTACAGCAACCTATATGTCCCCAGAGCAGATCCGTGGGGAAAGAGTGGACAGGCGTTCGGATATCTATTCGTTGGGTGTAACCTTATATGAGATGCTCAGCGGTCGGCCGCCCTATCAGGCGGAGTCAGCCGTCTCGCTCATGATGAACGTCCTGAATCGCCCCCTGCCCAAGATCAGTGATTATCGTGGTGATATCCCTGAGGACCTCCGGGTAGTCATCGAAAAAGCGCTCGCAAAGAAACCAGCCCAGCGTTTTGAGTCGATGAAAGAGATGGACGAGGCTTTGAATCGAGTGCAGGAGCAGTTTGAACCGGTTTCCTTTACGCCGTCATGGCTTTCAAAAACGCCGGTTGACATCCCCGCAATCCCAAAAGCTGCTGTTCAACCACCCACTAAAGCTGAAACTTCTTGGGGTATCCAATCGGATCATCCTTCAATAGACCTGGAGGTTTTTAACTCCACTGGATTGAATACCATTAAGTCCTCCTCGGAATCCAGCTCCTTAAAAATTCCAGCGCAAATCTTCCAGCCCATCGCGGCTCTAACTTGGAATGAAGAAGATACATTTAAACGCTTGCCGATCACCTGTACTGGCCTGACCCTCGGGCGCAGTTCTCTAAATAACATCCCCATCAAAGACCTGGCATCTTCCAGGTTTCACTGTAAAATTTTACCAGAGGGAGACTTGCTGACCCTGGTCGACTTGGATAGCACAAATGGCACTTTTCTGAACGGAGAACGGGTGACTGGCAGCAAAATCATAAAACCCGGGGATCAAATCCGGATTGGAGAACAAGCTTTCCAGATTGCAGAAAAGTCATCCGCTGATGCAGACGATGCAATTTTGGCTGGAAAAACTGAGCTCAATGCTCTCGGATCACAAGCAGCGCCGATCGTAAAACCTTTCCTATCCTGGCTGGTGGTCATTTCAGGCTTGGGTTCTGGGACCACCTTCTTGCTCACAAAAGAGCGGCACCTGGTTGGTCGCGCCAGCCGTGCAAAGCAGTGGGAAATCGACCTGATCGATCCTTTTATTTCTCGCCCGCATGCCGAACTGCTCTTTCAGGATCTTCGGTGGATATTGCGAGATATGGAGTCCGACAACGGCACGAGTATTAATGGTAAAGACCTAAATGAACCGGTGATCTTAAAAGATGGTGATCGAATTGGCTTTGGCGATACGATTCTCCTTTTCCGGCAGCAAAACAATCCTTAAGAACTAATGATGAACGCCGAGCTTCAGGATTTTAATTGATGGAAATGGCTTGGAGGGCAAATGGATACACAGTATGGCAAATTGGTGTTGATTAATCCAGATGGTCCAGACCAGGAATTCGAATTATCCAAGGCAAGCATTTCACTTGGGCGAGCACATACAAATGACATCATCCTATCAGACGCCAGCGTCTCACGCAGCCATGCCCAATTAGAGTTCGGGCCTAGTGGTATATCAATCCTGGATCTTGGTTCTTCAAATGGTACCTGGGTGAATGCGAATCGGGTGGACCGCGCCAACCTGTCTCCTGGCGACGCTATCAGTCTGGGCAGTCAAAGACTGCAGTATCTCGCTGAAGAGCCCAGAGAAGATCCTGGATTGACTCAAATTGACACCCAGGTCCAGCTCACTCAGACGATGAACGAAGAATTTCTCCCGGTCGCGATCAACGAAACCAGGCATCCAAGCCTGGTGATCTTCAGCGAGGAACGGACCTGGGAGGTCGATCTGCTCAACCTGGACAGAGCAACGATCGGGCGCGACGAAAATGGCACGATTTTCTTAGATACTAGCAATGTTTCTCGGCACCACGCCGAGGTGCAGCGGGTCGGGGACTCATTTATTTTGAAGGACCTTGGAAGTACCAATGGGACCTGGATGCACGGACAGAAAGTTCAAGAATACACCCTGCAGGATGGCGATGTCTTCCATGTCGGTCGTGCTCAAATCATCTATAAACAAGGGTTCCAGGAACATGCCTTGACCATGGCAGAAGAGATTCTGGAAAAACCGCATGGCCGGCGGACTGTTATCTTCATCCCTGGAATGATGGGCTCCGAGCTCTGGAATGGGAGCAATCGCGTCTGGCCGGATGTAAAAACCATCCTATCCAACCCCGAGATATTATCCTATCCTTCCAAGGTTCCTCTCGAACCGCGTGGGATCGTCGATGAGGTAGTGATCATCCCCAATTTGATCAAGCAGGACCAATACCGGCGTATGGGCGAATATCTAATCGAAGAGCTGCACTACCGTTTGAATGAAGATTATTTCGAATTTGCTTATGACTGGCGTCAGGATGTGCGCATAACGGCGCAGCAGCTGGGTGAGCTGGTCGAACGAATACCCATTTCGCAGCCAATCGTAATTATCGCGCACAGCCTGGGGACCATGGTGACACGCTACTATATTGAATGCCTGGGCGGGAAGAAACGAATTGAACGCGCCATCCTGATGGGCGGACCGCATCAAGGTGCTGTCAAAGGTCTTACCAGTATGCTTATCGCTCCGCAGGTGCTTCCTTTTGGCATCATGGGAGAGCGTTTGCGCGAGATCTTGCTCACCTTCCCAACCAGCTTCCAGATTCTACCTGTCTACGCCGTGGGTAAAGACCAGGCAGGGGATAAGATTTAACTTCTTGAAAGATGAAAGCTGGCTGGACCCGAAATATCGCATCTTATTAAAAACCGGGCGGGATTTTCGTCGAGAGCTAGGAATGACCACCTCCATTCCGTATGTCTCGGTCTTTGGCTATGGGATTAAAACCATCTCGATGGTCTCTGTCGTGAGAGATGCGTCCCGAAAACTGCTGCAAATTGAATATTTGAACGAAAACAAGGGCGACGGTTCTGTTCTCGAACAGAGCGCTGTTCTAAAAGGGACCGAAATCCACCCGGTACACCAACATCACGGCTCATTGTTCGTAGATAATGACGTGAAAATGCGCCTCAAACTGGAGCTAATGCGTTTGGATTGATAGTCAAATAGAAGAAAAATCCATAATTTCATGGTCTGTAAATAAATCAATCGACAAAGCCAGGAAAAACACCATGAAAAAACAACGTCCGCTTGGCATTACAATTTTAGCTTTCTTAGTCGGTCTCGGTGCACTGCTTGCCGCTTACCATACCCTCCAATTCCTTCATGTCCTCCCATTCTCGATCGGACCTTTACATTTCTTCACCCTCGACCTTCTTGGCGCCTTCCTTTGGGGAGTGAACGCGGCCATCTTGATCTGGATATTTCTCAGCCTGTGGAATTTGCGCCTGGAGGGCTGGCTGTTTGTGGTCGTGATCGCCGTTATCAACCTGATCCTGGCATTTGTCTCGATCATCGGTCAGTCGTCCTTCTCGTCAACGCTATTATCTTGATCTACTGCCTGTCGCCAAATGTGAAGAACGCCTTCCCGCAGGTCAGCGAGACCAGGCCTGCTGCCGCCCCCGCTGAGGCTGTGCGCGCTGGCCCCATAGATATCTCTGCTCCCGCAGAGACCGTAATTCCTGTGGTCGCTGCAGCAGCGGAAGAGGGAGTTAAAACTGCTGAGGTCCCGGTTTCTGTTCTCCTGCTAGAAGAGCAGACCCCCGGAATCCCGGTTCCTCTCTCCACTCAAGAAGAGCAAACAGCCGAAGAACTGGTTCCCATTCCCCCAGTTGAGAAGAAAACCGCAGAAGTCCAGGAAGCTGCTCATGTTTCCCACCCAAAAATCCCTGTTGATACAATTGAAGGCATAGGACCGGTATACGCTGAAAAGCTGAAGCAGGTCGGTATTCTTTATGTCCACGATCTGTTAGCTTCTGGCGCAAGCCGAAAAGGCCGAGAGGAGCTTGGTGAAAAGACCGGCATCTCGCCGACCCTGGTGCTGAAGTGGGTCAATATGGCCGATCTCATGCGCATCTCCGGAGTCGGTGAAGAGTACAGCGAGCTTCTGGAAGCTGCCGGGGTCGATACGGTAAAAGAGTTGCGCAACCGCAACCCGGAGAACCTGCACCAGGCGATGCTGAAAACCAATGAGCAGCGGAAAATGGTTCGCCGAATGCCCCATCTCTCCGAGGTGCAGTTCTGGGTGGAGCAAGCTAAGCAGCTCGAACCGGTAATGACATATTAATATTAGTAGAAAAGGGATTGAACCCGTCACCGCATCCCATGTCCCAGCTTCGAAGCATAAAAATTCAGATAGGCGGCGGCGGGTCGGGATAGCAGTCAGTGTAAGCCCCTTGACTTTATGAACATTATTCAAGTCAAGGGGAAAAGCTTGCTGCCTTGGGAAATCGCTCACGTCCCAGGCCGGTTTAGTTTTTCCATCAATCGCGGTTGTTACAAAGCATGAAAATTATACTGGGAACCTTCATCCGTTGTCTAGAATTTGCTGGTCTAAACTTCATCTATCTCTGCACGTTGGTAATCACTTTATTGGCATCCCTGCTCTTGATTCCAGCTTGTGCCTCAGCCACCAAAACGCTTCCGAATACGAGGAAGACGACGGCCGCGCGAATATTTCCGGTCACGACCTCTCCCTCAGGTTTGATCCAGGCTGTCGAGGGTGTCCCTTCTCCTGCAGCCGATTATAAGAATGCAACATATCTGATTGAAGGCAAGCCAGTGACCCTGGTTGGCGGTGTTTCTGAAATGGAATCCTCACCTGGTTCAGCGTCCAAGACGGTCACGCGCTACTTCGGAAACGAGGCGTTCGGTGACCTCAATGGGGACGGCAGAGAAGACGTCGCTTTCCTCCTCACCCAAGAGAGCGGAGGCAGCGGAACATTCTTCTATGTAGTAGCGGCCTTGTTATCAGATCAGGGCTACCAGGGCGCCAACGCAGTTCTTCTGGGCGATCGGATCGCTCCTCAGACCACCGGGATTGAGAACGGATTGATCGTCGTGAATTATGCCGTTCGAAAGCCGGGCGAATCATTTACTGTTCCGCCTTCTGTTCGCCTCACGAAAATCTTTCAAATTGTCGTCGGCAGCCTGGTTGAAGTCTAAAAACCCTAGGTCGGAATTTGCACTTCACAGGCATTTTGGATCTCGTTGGCGGTGAAATCGCTCTCTTGCGATTTATGATTTTTCCACACCACCAGCATAATACTGGTTAAATTTTCAATTATAATGAATTCGAACTAAGATTATAGATCCGGACAGTCGCCTAACTTTTTTCAACCCCTTGCATTTTTTATGTCTGCCTCAGAAAATATCCTTCTTCTAACCAAGCTGCATCGACCGCGCCTTCCGCACGATCTTCTCCAACGGAAGAGGCTGATCGAGTTCCTCGACCATAATAGTGACAGCCAGCTGATCCTGGTCTGTGCGCCAGCTGGATTTGGAAAATCTACGCTGATTGGCACTTGGCTTGAGGCTATGGATGCTCATCAGGGTGAGCGCGAGGTTTGCCTGCCTTCTGCCTGGCTTTCGCTGGATGAGAATGACAGCGACCTCAACCTGTTTTTACACTATGTCATTGCAGCATTGCGGACAATTGATGAAGATGCCTGCGAGCAGACCCTGTTGCTGCTTAGAGCGAGAGAAATCCCTCCAACTGCGGTCCTCTATGCCACATTCAGTAACGAGCTTGAGAATCTTCACCGCGAGATCATCCTCGTCCTGGATGACTACCACACCGTCCACGGCGTGGAAGTGCACAACTTGCTGGGTGAATTGGTCCGCCACTGGCCAAAACCGCTGCGTCTGGTGCTGATCTCGCGGCTCAGCCCGCCCATTCCGCTTGACAGTTTGCGGGCGAAGGGTCTTCTCAGCGAGATTCGCACCCGGGACTTACGCTTTACAACTGAGGAGACGGCTGCTTATTTGAATAAGACCCAATTTGCTCTTATGAGCCAGGCTGCTCTGCCCATCCTGGAACAGCGCTTCGAAGGCTGGCCTGCCGGTCTGCATCTGGCTGCCATCTCATTCCGATCCGCTGCCAGCCAGGAATCCGTTCTATCAGCGTTATCAGGCGAGAATGCCAACATCACCAGGTATCTCGTAGATGAGGTGCTGAAACGTCAAATTCCGGCGATCCAATCTTTCTTATTAAAACCTCCGTCCTGGATCGCTTTTGTGCATCGCTGTGCGCAGCCGTTATAGGGGAGGTCGACCCGGCCTGGAATGCGCGCAGCTGCCTGGATTGGATCGAACAGGCAGAGATGTTCATCATACCTTTGGATAACCGCAGGGAATGGTACCGTTACCATCATATTTTTAAGGAATTGCTGCAGCAGAGATTATCAGTTGAGCTCGAGCCAGACCAGGTAGCCGAACTGCATCTCAAGGCGTCAGATTGGTTTGATGGCAATGGAATGCTGGATGAAGCACTGCATCACGCCCTTGCTGCCGGCGATCATGATCTGGCTGCGAGCATAATGATCGCCGGAACCCGCGACGTCCTCAACCATGAAGACCGGCCGACCCTCGAGCGCTGGCTGCGTCTTATGCCTGAAGAGACGATCCAGCGAAATCCAGGGCTGTTGATGATCAAAGCATGGGCGCTGCAGTTTGCCTGGAGGCTTGATCAGCAAGTACAGGTGCTCGAGCAGATTGAAGCGCTGTTGGCTGATGGTGCTGGTGCATCGCTGCCGGAGGATGACTTGCAGATCTTGCAAGGGGAGATCCTTCTGCCTCGAGCCCAACAGGCATATTTCAGCAATCAGAATGCCCTTGCTATCGTAATGTGCCGGAAGATAATGGATCTTGTTCCTCCTTCATGGATATTCGTCCATGGTGGAGCTATGATTTACCTCGGATTATCCATGCAGGCCAGTGGACAGGCGCAAGAAGCCGAGCGCATCATGCTCGATGCATACACAAATTATTCCGAAAAGACGAATACATATGCGTTGTTTTTGCTGGAAGCACTGAGCTTCATCTATCTGAATACCTGCCGATTTGATCAGGCCTGGCAAATGGCACAGTTGCAGGTTCAGGGGGCAATCCAGAGTGGGATGCCTTTGATGAGATATTGGGCGGTTTGGTTCCTTGGTGTCATCTCCTATCAGCGTAATGAGCTGGAAGCTGCCGAGCAGAATTTTACCCAGATCTTCGAAAATCGCTATGTGGCCCAAATCTCTCCTTATCGAGATGCCGTTGCTGGCCTGGCCTTGATCCACCAGATCAAGGGAGAGTGGGCTGAGGCCTTGCGTATGGTGGATATGATCAGCCAGTTTGACCTGGAGCAACGCGGCAGCGAGGACCGTCGGACACGTTCTCTCCGCGCCAGATTGATGCTCTTGCATGGAGATCTCGAACGAGCCGGCGACTTGGCTGATGCGTTCACTGGTCCCCCGCCAGATCAAGCCTTCCTTTGGTTGGAAGAGCCTCAGATCACCCGGGTGAGGATCTTGCTGGCCAGGGGGACGGATAAAGACCTGGATTTGGCAAGGGATGTTTTGAATGACTTGAACGAGATCGCCGAACGGACGCATAACACTCGTTTCAAAATCGAGATCATGGCGTTGCGTTCCCTTGTATGGGGAGCTCTCGGAGAGACCATTGCCGCCGAATCCGACCTTAAGCAGGCAGTAGACCTTGGAAGGTCTGGTGGTTTCATCCGAGTTTTTGTTGACCTCGGTAAACCCATGAAGGAGATGCTAAACACGCTTGTAAATCAGGATTATAAAGTGGAGACGATTCATCGAGTCCTGGCGGATTTCCCTGATGAAGAAAAATTCCTGCTCACCACCAAAAGCCCTGAGCTGCCAGTGTTTAATCCCTCGGATGGCAATTCTTACCTGACCGAGCCTTTGACCACTCGAGAGCTTGAGGTCTTGAGCTTGTTGCAGGGACCTTCCTCTATCAAGGAGATCTCCAGTAAACTGAATATTACCTATGCAACTGCCAAACGCCACACGATTAACATATACGGAAAACTTGGTGTCAACCAGCGCTGGCATGCTGTGGCCAGGGCTCGAGAATTGAACATTATCCCTCCTCGTTGAGTCCAGCTCGAAGCGTACATCTTTTCCATTCAGAACCCACATCGCCATACACCTTATTTACACCCCATAATACACCTTTGGGTGGTGTCATTTCACCTCGAATCTCGCTATCATCTGTTCATGCCGGATAAAACATCCAGGAAGCCAGTCTGCTTCGATAGCACTGCAACCTACCAGATTATCGTCCAGGGACGAATTGACGCCTCCTGGTCCGATCGCCTCGAAGGGATGACGATCTGGAATGCGGCAGGGGAGTCGAATGAGCCTGTCACAACTCTAATGGGTGAATTGAGCGACCAGGCTGCCCTGGCAGGTGTTCTCAATTCTCTCTATGAGCTGCATCTGTCTGTTCTTTCAGTGGTGCGCTTGAAGGGTGCTTAGCTCACAATACGAGGTCGCCAATAAATTAGTCAGGTACCTGCTGCTCACCGCACAGCTTATGATCGAATGAGACCAGTTTGTTTGTAAGGTGAAAAAATGAAAGCGATCACTGTAGAACCAAAAAAACCCGGAACCGCACGGTATGAGGATTTTCCAGAGCCGGATTTGCGGGACGGGTCAATTCTGGTTGAGGCGGTGGCAGTCGGGGTCTGTGGGACAGATGTGGAGATTGTCGAAGGGAAGTACGGCTGGGCGCCTCCGGGGAGCACGCGCCTCGTGCTGGGGCATGAATCCCTAGGCCGTGTGATCGATCCAGGTCCGAGCAGTTCTCTCAAAAAAGGGGACTTGGTGGTCGGGATCGTCCGTCGTCCGGATTCGGTGCCTTGCGCAAACTGCGCGGTCGGTGAATGGGATATGTGCACCAACGGTCAATATACCGAGCGAGGCATTAAAGAAATCCATGGATTTATGTCAGAAAGCTATCGCATCGAGCCTGAATATGCCATCAAAGTGGACGCTTTCCTGGGATTGCTCGGCGTGCTGCTTGAGTCGATGACTGTGATTACCAAGGCATTGGAACAGATTTTCGTCATAGGACAGCGCGCTTATTGGGAGCCCAAAGTTGTGTTGGTGACCGGTGCTGGTCAGATAGGGCTTATGGCTGCGGCGGCTGATTACTCGCTGTGAAAAACCGGAAGATTTCGAGCAAGCGCTGACCCGAGAAGCCGATGATATTAAGGTCGTTATCGAATTCTCTAATATTTGATCCGAGGAGTAAACAAGAATGAAAGTCATTATTGTTGGCGGTGTGGCGGGTGGTGCGTCTTGTGCCGCACGCCTGCGCAGGCTTGACGAGAAGGCGGAAATCATCATGGTGGAACGCGGTCTTTACGTCTCATATGCCAACTGCGGGCTGCCTTATTTTGTCGGTGGTGTGATTCCGCGCGAGTTAAGCCTGTTGGTGGCTAATGAAGCAACCTTCCGCGAGCAGTTCGCGATCGATGTACGTACCCACTGCGAAGCCATCCGCATCTCGCGGGAGAACAAAACCGTTGATTTGCGAAATGTGCTCACCGGTGAAGTGACCACCGAGCATTACGACAAGCTGGTCCTGTCCCCCGGGGCGAAGGCGATCCGCCCGCCTATGCCAGGGATTGACCTTCCTGGCGTATTTAAGGTCAGGACCGTCCCGGATGTCAAGCAGATCAGAGAATGGCTTGAGGGGCATGACCCTTATTCCACAGGGATGGACACCTACACCGGATTTCAGACCATGGTTCCGGCCAGAAGGGCGGTAGTTGTTGGGGGCGGCTTTATCGGCCTGGAGATGGCAGAAAACCTGAAACATCTCGGGCTTCAGGTGACGCTCGTCCAGCGGGGCGACCAGGTCATGCCCCCGCTGGATCCGGAAATGGCGCGCTACGTCGAAAACCATATGGAAAAAAACGGCGTTCGCATTATGCTCAACCAGGATGTAAGCGGTTTCGAGCAGACCGCGGACGGTTCGCTCAAGGTGGTGACCACGTCCGGTCAGGAATATCCAGCGGATATCGCCGTGCTCGGAATCGGCGTGCGCCCGGAAAGCTGGCTGGCGAAGGAAGCAGGGCTCGAGATCGGTGAAAGAGGGGGCATCCGGGTGGATGATCAAATGCGCACCAGCGACCCGGATATTTTTGCAGTAGGTGATGCGATCGAAGTGAAGGATTACATCACAGGGCAGTGGTCGTTGGTGGCGCTGGCAGGTCCGGCCAACCGGCAGGGAAGGATCGCAGCCGAAGTGATCGTCGGCCGAAATTCTAGCTTCCGCGGCACCCAGGGAACCTCGATCATCGGGCTGTTTGGAGGCGCAGCCGCCAGTACCGGCCTCAACGAAAAAATGCTCAAACATCTCGGCGATACGGACTATGAAAAGATCTACCTTTATCCGAACTCCCATGCGGGTTATTACCCAGGCGCTAAGTACCTGGCGATGAAAATTATTTTCCGCAAATCCGATGGTCGCCTGCTCGGCGCGCAGGCGGTCGGTCAGGATGGGGTGGACAAGCGCATCGATGCGTTTGCCATAGCCCTCCAGCTAGGTGGGACCGTTTACGACCTGGAAGAAGCCGAGCTGTGCTACGCTCCCCAGTTTGGCAGTGCAAAAGCCCCAGTCAATTTTGCCGGGATGGTCGCGGCGGATGTCTTGCGCGGCGACATGCCGCTGACCCACTGGAATTCAGAACAGGATGGGCTCCTCCTGGATGTGCGCTACCCCCAGGAGCTGGCGGTTGAACAAGCCGCAGGGGTGATCAATATCCCGCTGCCACAGCTGCGCGACCGAACTGGGGAGCTGCCGCATGATCGTGAAATCCATGTCATCTGCCGCTCGGGTCAGCGCGCCTATTATGCCACGCGCATCCTGCTGCAAAACGGGTTTAAAGCCAAGACCATTTCAGGAGGAAATGCTCGCTCGTACAATCCTTGCCAAAGAGATCCATTAACCGGAGGTGAAAGGGAGACGAGAAAATCTACTACAGAACGGGCGATCCAGGCGGCTTAACCTGGAAGGAACAATCCATGGACAACGTTCCGATGATGAGCAGCTGAATAATATCGAGAGTGTAGTTATGTCTGGGAAAGCAAAAGACCAAAGTGGTTGAACAACCACCTGCTTTCCCGGAGACCATTCAAAATTTCAAAACCAGTAATTCTGAGAAAGGATCAAGCAATGCCTGCAGAAAAAGTTTCCACCACAGTACCATTGAACTGGAAAGAGGTGTGGTACACCAACTGCCCAATGATATCCGCCAATAACGTAGACCAGGAGCTGGGCTGGTGCCGTGAGGAATACAAGAAAATCGGCGTTGAGTACGCCTACTTCCGCTCCGCACCCGAGAATAACTTCTACCCGCACTATGTCCACAACCTGGACAACCTGATCCGCTTCGGCGGCCTGTATCCCCCGATCGCCGTCCACGCCGACATCCGCCGCACCGTGCTGCTGGGGGCGACCTGGGTCTATGAGGGTGGGGTGATGCAGGTGCGCGCCCGCGACAAGATCTTCCGGGTGAAGGACCTGAAAGGCAAGAAGATCGGCATCACCAAGAGCCTGAACACCATCAAGAACGACTGGTGGCGCATCCAGGAGCACATGGGCATCGAAAATATCCTGATGCTGCACGACATGACCATGGACGATATTGAGCTCGTCGAGTTCCCCTACCCGGACGACTGGTATGACAAGCCCGAGATGCTTGTGCCGCCGATGAACAACCCCTCGGAGCTGTGGCTTCGCCGTGACCACAAGCATGACTATGCTTTCAGGCCATTGGAGAAGGCACTGCTGAATGGGACCGTCGATGCCATCTACAATCAGATGGGACAATTAGGACAGCTCTCGGAAGCCACGGGCGAAATCAAAGCCATCTTCGACCTGTCCAAGCTCCCGGACTGGACGGTGCAGATTGCCAACACCCCCGCCGTCATCACCTGCACCGATGTGATGGCCAAGGAGCACCCCGAGCTGGTAATCGCTTATATGAAAGCTATGATCAAGGTCGGGCGCTGGGCGAACGAGCACAAGCGCGCTGCGGCGTTCATCCTCAACCGCCAGACTTTCTACTTGGATGCTGAGCACACTTACGAAGGCATCAAGCACGTCGACATGGTGCCGAGCCTGAGCGCCCAGAACCTGGAATGCGTCAAGATCGGCAAGGATTTCATGTTCAGCCACGGCTACATAAAGCACGACTTCGATGTGGAAAAATGGGCCGCGCCGGAATTCCTGGAGCAGGCGGCGGTTGAAGTGCTCAAGGAAGAATGGCAGCGCCGGAGCTGGAGCAAGCTTCCTCACGGAGGCGGGCTCGATGTGGAAGGCACGCGGCTCGGCTAGTTAGGAGACCACTCAATTGAAGATTGACTTGCAAAGCAGGAACAAGCAAGATTGAGTTCTAAACGGGCGCCGAACGGGATTTTCCTGACGTTTGGCGCCTGACTAAAATTCTATGGAGGAAAAATGGAGACATCCTTTAAACTGGATAAGATGATCCAGGTGGATGAGAGTTTATGCATTTCGTGCGGCGCCTGCATCCGGGCTTGCCCGGGTGGATTGATCATCAAAAAAGACTTCCCTGTCCCCATCGAAAACGGTTGGGAGCTGTGTATTGACTGTGGGCACTGCGTGGCCATCTGCCCGACCGAAGCCATGCATCAGCGTTCGATGGGGCCTGAGGATTGCGAGGAGATCGATATTCATCTGATTCCACAATGGGACCGGGTCAGACAGTATCTCATTTCAAGGCGTTCTATTCGCGGCTACAGAAGAAGACCCATTGAAAAGGAAAAGCTATTACAGCTGCTGGATGTTGCCCGCTATGCCCCGAATGGTGCGAACCGCCAGGTGATACGCTGGATCGTGGTCAACGATCCAGAAAAAGTTCACCGGATTTCCGAGATGACCATCGAATGGATGAAAATCGTGAAGGAAAAAGCCCCGGCGCTTTACGAGGAAGCAAACCTGGAGGTGTTTGTCTCTGCGTGGGATGGCGGCGAGGATCGCATTTCCCGCGGAGCGCCGTGTATTATCATGGCCTGCGCCCCGAAAGATGAGCGGACGGCCCCTCCGGCGGCGATGATCGCCATCCACCAAATTCAACTGGCAGCGCCTGGGCTCGGTTTGGGAACCACTTTTACCGGTAGTATCAACACAGCCGCTCAAGGTTATCCACCGATGATAGAGATGCTTGGGATACCGGAGGGAACTATTCCGTATGGGACGTTTGTAATCGGAATTCCAGCCGAGAAATATCAACGGATTCCTGTGCGCAAGCCCGTCGACGTGACCTGGCTTTGAGGGCCAGGCGCCTCGAACAGGTAACAGGAAATAACCAAATAGGAGAATAATATGACCAACAGCGCAGATACACGGTTGAAAAGAATGGGTTACCGTCCGCCAGCGGATGTCCCGGAACCCGATCAGCTGGTGCTGGTCGAGTACGTTTCCGGCGGGCGCGTGGCGATAATCACCCTCAACCGGCCGCACGCAGATAACGCCATCACGACGGAACTGGCTGCTCAGCTGATCGAGGTGCTTGAGACCATCGCTTCTCGCCCCTCTGTGCGCTGCGCCATCTTGACCGGAGCCGGTGAAAGAGCTTTCTCTGTCGGCGGTGATCTGTACCAGCGCAAGCAGATGACGAAGGAGCAATGGCTGCGCCAGCGCCTGGTCTTCGATCGCGTGCTCTTTACTCTGCGCCAGATGCGCAGGCCGATATTCAGCGCAGTGCACGGGATGGCTTACGGCGGTGGATGTGAGATGGCTATCAGCACGGACTTTATCATCGCCACTGAGGAAGCCGTCTTCGGCCAGCCAGAAGCAATCGTTGGCTTGAGCGCCGGCGGCGGCTCGCCGGTTTTCCTTCCGCGTGTGCTTCCTCCAGGAAAGGCGATGCAGATGCTGATGACCGGAGAACCAATCACCGCACAGGAGGCGTACCGGCTTGGCATGGTCAATGAAGTCCACCCCAAGGCCAACCTCATGAGTGCGGCACTCAGGATCGCGGAGAAGATCGCCAACAACTCGCCTACCGCGGTGCAGTCGGTCAAGCAGTCTGTTCAAATGGGGCAGGGAGAACCTGTCGAGCAGGCAGTAGCGATCATGATGAATTAGCATTGGCGCTCTGTCGTCCACAGCGACCGCGTTCAGGGAATACTTGCCTTCACTGAAGGCCGTGAAGCTGAGTATCCGGATCCTGACTTTTGATGTGCGACACCGAAGCAAAGCCGATTTAGATAAGGAAACCTTATGGAGCCTTCCTGGCTTAAGCGAAATGTCCCAATATTCTCCTGGCTACCGACTTACAACCGCGGCTGGCTGACCGCTGACGCGATCGCTGGGCTGACCGTTTGGGGGTTGGTCATTCCAGAGTCGATGGCTTACGCCGGCGTAGCCGGCCTGCCTCCCCAATTTGGGCTCTACACGCTGGCAGTCTCGCTGCTGGTCTATGCGGTGCTGGGGACTTCGCGGCATCTCTTCGTCCAGCCAACCTCGGCGACGGCAGCCCTGATCGCTTCAACTGTAACAGCCGTGATGGTCGCGACCGGGATCGCCCTCAGTGGCGCAGAGGTCGATCCGCTGGTTTACCAGCAATATGCCGGCGCATTCACCCTGGTGGTTGGCACAGTATTCCTGATCGCAGGACTGGCTCGACTGGGATTTATTACGCAATTTCTCTCCAAGCCGGTGTTAGATGGTTTTGTGACCGGCCTTGCGGTTTACGTCATGGTTGGGCAGCTCAACAAATTCTTCGGTCTGGAGAAACCTTCTGGGAACACCGTTCAGAAGTTCTTTACGATCCTGCGCGAAATACCCGAGGCAAACTGGATCACCTTCGCTATTGGTGCAGTTGCTTTTATCTTACTGGTTCTATTACCTCGCTGGAACAAAAAGCTGCCAGCCGGTTTGATTGTCCTGTTTGGGTCTATTATCGTGAGCACGGTCCTGCAGTTGAATCTCAATTACGGCGTCCACGTTGTCGGTGAGCTGCCGCAAGGGCTCCCATCTATTAACTTTCCGGCTGTGCCCGTATCAGCCTTACTGCTCATGGTCGCTCCTGCGATAGGGGTCTTGTTGGTCTCATTCAGTCAGTCGCTGGGTGTGGCACGAGAATACTCCGATAAGCACGATTACGAGATTACCCCGAACAAGGAGCTGAATGCCTTTGCCGGGATCAATGTTCTTAGCAGCCTTTTCGGCGGTCAAATTGCAGGCGGCAGTATGGCGCCTTCGGCAGTGAACGATGGCGCCGGCGGGCGGTCTCAGGTATCCAGCCTCGTCGCCTGGGGAGCGGTGGTCTTGACGCTGTTGTTCCTGACCCCTATCTTCCAAAACCTGCCCGAAACGATCCTGGCAGCCTTAATCATTCATGCTTTATGGCACATTGTCGCTTCGCAAAAGTTGCGCTATGCCCGGCTGGTGTCACGAACTGAGTTCGTGCTGGGTCTGCTCACCTTTGCCGGCGTTATATTCATCGACGTGCTGCAGGGTATGCTCATCGGTCTGATTAGCGCCATCCTTGTCATGGTATACCGCTCCAGCCGCCCGCACATATCGCGGCTGGGGAGGTCGCCTGGTGATAGCGGAGCCTATTCGGACATGGGTCGACACCCTGATAATGTTCCTGTGCCTGGGATACTCATCATTCGGCTCGATGCGCCGCTGTATTATGCCAATGCCTTGACTGTTCGCGATCATGTCATTCAAATCATCAAAGAAACAGAACAGCCGTTGAAGGCCGTGCTCTTTGACGCCGCCGTCCAGGACGAACTGGATATCACCAGCTCCGAGATGCTGAAAGGAGTGATTATTAAACTAAATAACCAGGGAATCGCGACCTATTTCGCCGAAGTCCACAAACCGGTGTTGGAGTTTGGTGCGAAGACCGGTTTGATCGATCTGATCGGCGCAGACCACGTCTTTTCAACCGTGGAAACAGCCGTCCGATATATAGAAACCAATTTGAATTAGGAGAAAATCAAATGACGAACCAAGAGAAATCCGCAGGATCAGGCCGCCAGTTGCCGGAGGGAAAGCAGACCAGCCTGGGGCTTTACGTGACCGCCCAGGAGGCTTACGAGATGTGGAAAGCCGACCCTGAGAGGGTCAAAGTGCTCGACGTGCGCATGGTTGAGGAGTACGTTTTCCTCGGCCACGCAGAAGGCGCAGTAAATATTCCGGTTGCCTTTCCTAAATACCAATGGCACGCGGAGAAGCGTAAATATGGTTTCGAGATGAACCCCGATTTCGTCGATCATGTAAAGGAAGTTTTCAAGCCCGACGATACCATCGTGGCGATGTGCCGGTCTGGCGGGCGCAGCGCCTTTGCTATCAACATGCTTGCTAAGGCGGGTTTCACGAAAATCTACAACATCATCGACGGCTTTGAAGGGGACACAGTCAGCGATCCTGAGAGCGTTTTTCACGGCAAGCGGATGAAAAACGGCTGGAAAAACTCCGCTCCCTGGTCCTATGATCTCGATCCATCAAAGGTCTGGATTCCAACCGGTGAAGAGCTTGAAAAACTGCGCAGCACTCTGGATGTGTAATCCTGTGTTGTGATGCTTCCTCATTTCCCGCTCGATTTTCCAGTGCTGTGGGCGAAGAGGAAGCATAATAGAGGATAATGATGAGGAGAAAAATCAATGACTGCCAATGAACTCTTTACGATCATCGCCCAGCTGTCCGGCCTGCTCGGCATCGTAGCAAGTATGTTTGCAATGGGCTTGGGCCTGACCATCGCTCAGATTGTCCAACCGTTGAAGAATGTGCGTCTGGTGGTGCTGGCTTTGCTGGCGAACTTTGTACTGGTGCCTCTGCTCGCCTACGGCATCACGCTGGTCATCCCGCTCGAAGATTCGTTGAGGATCGGATTGATCGTCTTGGCCACATGCGCGGGTGCGCCGTTCCTGATCCTGGAGGCGCGAGGCGCCAAAGCCAGCCTGGCTGTTGCGGTCGGGTTGATGACGCTCCTGATGGTCGTGACTATTTTTTACCTGCCCGTGGTCCTGCCGATGCTGTTGACCGGCGTCGAGGTGGATGCGGGGGCGATCGCCCAATCGCTGATCGTGCTGATGCTTATCCCATTGATCCTGGGCTTGTTGGTCAAGGCTCACGCGCCCGATACAGCTAAAAATTGGGCGCCGACAATGAACAAGATTGGCAGCTTAGGGATCATGATCCTGCTGGTGGTCGGGCTGGGATTGAACGTGGCCAACGTCATCGGCCTGATCGGAACCCGCGGTTTCCTGGCGTTGCTGTTGTTCATCTTCGGAAGTCTTCTGATCGGTTTTGCATTTGGCGGCCGCGATCCAGGCGTCCGAAATGTGATGGGGTTGGGTACGGCGCAGCGCAATGTGTCGGCTGCTATTCTCATTACGCTGCAAAACTTTGCCGGCACGACTGCAGTCCCATTTGTGCTTGTGGCGGCTATCCTGCTCCCGCTGATCTTAATATCCATTGCACGCGGGCTGGGTAGGCGCAGCGAGGCACAGGCTGTGAGCCAGCAAACTGAAACGCCTGTTTAGGCGGACGCATCCTTGGTCTCAACGGATGACAATGGGTGCACACCAGATTTACCCCGAATTTGATATGAACCCGCTACAGGGGTCCGCAGCGCCATGGGGTTGAGTACAGCCAATCCTAAAGGCGCTGCAGCCCTGCTGGTCGCCACCCAGAACTTCTCTGGAACAGATACACTCCCGTTTGTGCTGGTAGGGACTGTCCAAATTCTGCTGATCTTTCTGCCGGTCGCAAAGCGGATGGGTGCGCATAGTGAGGCAGCAGCCAATCCGGTGACATAATTTGAGCTCTTAATTTTTGTGTAATCGATTGTGTAGGTAGCTTCCATCTTTTTACTGCTTTTTTAAGGCCCAAAGTACGCCAGTTGGGTGTACGAAGTGAGCAGCATCTTGATTTGAACTGGCTGGTGAGTGCGTTGGGCTCAATATTGAATAATAATCGACTTTATGGAGACAAAATGAAACGTCCATTTGGTATCTATGTTCTGGTGGGACTGGTGGTGCTTGCTGCAGCTTCGGCATGCGTCCACGCGTTGCAAGCGCTGGGGATTTTGCCCTACTTCATCGGTCAATTCAGTGTTCATGCTTTTAATTTCTGGTCTTTTCTAATGTGGGCACTGCTGGTTTGGGTATATGTCTGGTTGGCTCAGATGCTGTTGAATCTCGACAAGCAAGCCTGGTTGTTCCTAGCTGTGGTGACACTATTCAATCTGATTCTAAGTTTCACCGTTTCTCTCGGCGCAGGCGAATGGTCAGATGCCGGCGTAAGCTTCATGCTAAACGCCATTATTCTTATCTACATCATGCTTCCCGGAGTCAGACGAGCCTTTAAGACGGAATAGAAAATTGAGTTGAAATCACTAGGTCAATTGTAACAACCACAAAAAATGCATACAGGTGTTGCACAGTTAATTTCTATACATGCCTTTTTAAAGGACTGAGTTTGGTATCACTCCACCGCGAATTTGTTGTGGTAGTTAAGGTCATTGTGCGGCTAATGACGTCCGCGATGACAGTGACCAGCGAAGCCCAAGCTGCCCTGGTTTCCAATCAGCATCCGCCTAAGCGTCTTCTCTTTCCGGTAGTAGAAGCAGATCTGATATCGATGTAGCGGAGCTTCATGATGGTTTTTTTATCATGCTGGGTGCAGAAGAAGCAGAAACGATATAATGAAATGGAGATATTTCATTCTCTTTCTCTGTCTGAATAATATTGTTGTTGAGTGTGGAGGGTCAGGCTAGTGGATGATTATGGGCAGCTTGTTGGTGCTGCATCTGAATCAGGAAAGGTGAGTTGATGAAAGGTTATTACCCATCGCTTTACCAAATCAACACGCGGGTTTGGTTGACTTCGATCTCGGAGACCCTTGGAAGACCAGCCCAGTTAGACGATATCCCGGAAGCTGAATTGGATCGGTTAGCTCAAATGGGTTTTGACTGGATTTGGCTGCTGAGCGTCTGGGAGACAGGTGAAGCAAGCCAGAAAGTCTCGCGTGAGCAGACCTACTGGCGGGAGGAATTTAGAGAGACTCTGCCGGATTTACGGGAATCAGACATCGCCGGCTCTGGGTTTGCTATAACCGGCTACGAGGTCCATCCCGATCTTGGCGGCGATGAGGCACTGGCTCGCTTTCGTGAAAGGCTAGCAGACCGCGGTTGTAAATTAATGCTTGATTTCGTCCCGAACCACATGGCGCTCGATCACCCCTGGGTCGATCAGCACCCGGAATTTTTTATCTCGGGGGACGAAGACCTCCTGGCCCAAAAACCGCAGAACTACATCCGAATCATGACGAAAAAGCGAGAGCTAATCTTCGCTCACGGTAGGGATCCTTACTTTCCTGGCTGGTCAGATACCTTGCAGCTCGATTACAGCAATCCAGCCGTTCAAGAAGCGATGATGCAGGTGCTGGAGAAAATCGCAGGGCAGTGCGACGGTGTTCGCTGCGACATGGCGATGCTTATTCTTCCCGAGGTCTTTTATCAAACCTGGGGCCGTATGCCGAAACCGTTCTGGACAAGTGCAATTCAACGCGTGCGCAAACAGGTCCCGAATTTTTGTTTTATGGCAGAGGTCTATTGGGGGCTGGAATGGACCCTTCAACAGCTGGGTTTTGATTACACTTATGACAAGCGCCTCTACGACCGTCTGCGCGAGGGACATGCCCGTCCGGTCCGCGAACATCTCTATGCGGCGCTTGATTATCAGGATCGGCTCGCCCGTTTTCTGGAAAACCATGATGAGCCTCGCGCTTCAGCAGTGTTCGATCCGCAGGTTCACCGGGCTGCCGCTGTGATTTCCTTTTCAATACCCGGTCTTCGTTTCTTTCATCAGGGGCAGTTCGAAGGCCGGAGGAAGCGAATTTCGCCTCATCTTATCCGGGCGCCCAAGGAATCGCTGGATAAAGATATCTTCGAATTTTATAATCAAATTCTCGCCGTCCTCCAAAACCCCATCATGAAAAATGGGGAATGGCAGTGGCTGACCTGTCAGCCTGCCTGGGAAGGGAACGAATCCTGGGATTCTTTCGTTGCCCATTCCTGGCGCGGTTCAGACGGGAAACGTTTGCTGGTGGTTGTGAACTATGCTCCATTTCAAAGCCAGTGCTATCTTCGCTTGCATTTTCCTGAAATCCAAAACCATTCCGTTCGGTTTACGGATTTATTAAGCGCTGCCAGCTATTCCCGTGAAGGGACCGAACTGGTTGAGCGAGGGCTGTATCTGGATCTCGAGCCGTGGTCCTACCATGTCTTCGAAATTATAATTGACTAATTGAGGAACAAAGATAGGTTAAGATACGCCATCGAGCGTGTAGATTTCACTTTCGGAAACCAGGTTTTACGAATATCGATATACAACCTTGAGTTGGGTGAGCCAAGGCTTAATAATCTAAATTGAGAGTGTGCGTTCTGAAGAAATTAGGATATTGTTTCACCTGTTTGGCGGCATTTATTATTTGCAGCACCGCCATTGCGCAAAGCAGCGAGCCTCCCAAGCTGGAACCTCTCGTGCTTACCGACGCGCAAACAGAATACCAGTTAGGGTTGCACATGGAGATTCTTGAGGATCCCAGCGGGGAGCTGACCATCGAGGACGTCGCTTCACTTGCTTACAGCTCGAGGTTTATCCCGAGCCAGGTAGAAGTGCCGAACTATGGGTACACCACCAGCGCATATTGGGTGCGATTGAATCTGGATAATCAAAGCCACCAAGTAAATGAATGGCTGTTGAAGGTTGGTTTTGTCAATATGCATTACGTCGATCTCTACACTCCTTCACCAGGCGAAGATAGTTTTACTGTGAGGCAAACCGGGATTTTGAGACCCCTCGATACCCGGGATGTCCCCGACCCATACATCATTCTCAAATTGGCCATCCCCACCCAAAGCCAGCAGACTTTCTACTTTCGTTTCGAAAACGGCGCTTCGATGACCCTGCCTCTCACCTTGTGGTCCAAGGATGCTTTTTATCTCGAGTCGCAATATGAGCATATGCTGCACTGGTTATTCTTCGGCGCACTAATGGCTTTACTGGTCTTTCATCTGTTCTTGCTGTTTACATTGCGGGAGGCGAGCTACCTGTTTTTTGTCATCATGCTCGCTAGTCTGATCTTTGAAGAGCTAACTTACAATGGTTACCTTGAGGTATATTTTTTCCCCAACTTATATTCGATTAAGCAAATCTACTTCCCGCTGGCGTTTTCGTCATTAATTGCCTCGATGGTCTTATTTTCCGATGTGTTCTTAGAATTACGAACCCGGCATGCATTACTTCATTGGGCGACAATTATATTAGTGGTAGGCTTCGGTTTGCTGATGGTGCTGACACTGTTCGCTAGTTATCATACCCTTGCCAATCTTATGGTCCCCTGGGCAGTGGTTTCACTTATCACGATCCTGGCAGCTGGAGTCGCATCCTGGCGGCAGGGTTTCCATCCTGCTCGTTTCTTTATGATCTCCTGGTTCGGGCTGGTAGCTTCCTTGATCATCGTCATTTTAGTGCGATTGACAATAATCCCTAGTGCAATATTTTCTGAAAATTTTTACAAACTGGGAATGATTTGGATGTGTGTCTGCTGGTCGATCGCTCTAGCCGATCGGATCAATCTGCTGAAAGCCAAAACTGAAAGCGCCAACCGGAATTTACAAAAAAGCGAGAGCCGGCTCAACCATATTCTGGAGAGCCTGCCGCTCGGGGTGATCTTATACGGGCGTGATCAAAAACCGAAGTATGCCAACCGGCGCACGATCGATATCCTCAGCGATCCAACCCGAGGTATTCAACCGGATATCACCGTCGGTCGCACTCTTGCGCAGTCGATCAGGTATTTTTCGCTCAGAGTGGCAAACACAGATCGGGAATACCCGCTCGGAGATTTCCCTATCATTAGCTCGCTGCAAGGCGAGTCGGCTTATGTGGATGACATCGAAATGGACCGGGAAAGCGGGCGGGTCGCTCTGGAATTCTGGGCAAACCCGGTTTGGGACGACGCTGGAAAGGTCGAATCTGGCTGTGGTTGTCTTTCAGGATATCACCCGGCGCAAGCATGCAGAGGCTGAGCTCGTGGAATACCGCAAACATCTCGAGAAGCTGGTTGAAGAACGGACGGCTGAAGCGGTAACTGCGAATTCCGAGATCACTGCTGCAAATAAGGAACTTCGGCTGCGCCTCGAGTGGCTTTCGGCAATTTTTCAAGTCAATGAGATCATGGCTCGATCTTCTGACTTCAGCTAAATTTATGAAAATATTATCGAAATATATCAACCGCCTATTTTCTATTCAAAATTCTTTCATTGCTGAGATGGACGAAAATCGAAGTCAGTTAAAAATATTTTCACATTCCTGCCGCAGTGATCATCATGCTGAAATAAAGGGTTCGTTCACTTCCCTTCCCGACCAAATTCTGTCTGATTCGAAACTGGAACACGGAAAGCCCATTCTTGTCACCAAGGACCAGATTGAATCGATTAAGCGGTCCACTTCGCATCCACATTCAGACTCAAATATTCAAGCTGCTTGTATTTGTACCACTGTATTTTCGTGAACAATTCTTCGGTTTTTTGGGTATGGAGATCCATGAAGAAGAAAGAAATATCAGTAATGAAGAATACAACCTTCTGAGCATCTTTTCTATCGATATCGCTCAATTAATCGAGATTTCTCATCTTTATGAGCATTCAAAGTCTCTGATCACAGCCGATGAGCGCAATCGACTGGCAGGTGAGCTGCACGATTCGGTTACGCAGACCTTATTCACTGCCAGCGTGCTCGCTGAAGTAACCCCGCGAATTTGGGATAAAGATCAAAAATTGCTCGCCAGAATATGGAAAAGCTCAGCCTGTTGATTCGCGGCGCATTAGCCGAGATGCGAAACTTGCTGATCGAACTGCGCTCCGGGGAGTTGCCCTACCAAACTTTGGATCGATTGTTAATCACCCTGGTTGAGGCAGCTCGAGCCCGTTCTCGCGCCGTGATTTCCGATCTCAATGATGGACATCCCTGAGCTGCCGGAAAACGTGACCTTGCCTTTTATCGAATTGCCCGCGAAGCATTGAATAATGTGATTATTCACGCAGAAGCAGCCCAAATTAATGTTTCCCTGCTCGTTGAACCAGAAGAGATAGAGCTTCGGATTAATAGATGATGGAAGCGGTTTTGACCCACAGACCGTGGAAAAAGGTCATCTGGGGATCAAAATGATGCATGAACGAGCAGACCAAATCGGAGCGAATATGCATATTCACAGCGAACCCGGTCATGGGACAGATTTAGCGATAACCTGGTCCAGTGATGCAGGAAGTTGAGCAGAAATGATGGATGCAAATCCGATCAAAGTGATGATCGTCGACGACCATCCTGTCGTACGTGACGGGCTGAAAAATATGCTGCTGGCTTTTGATGACCTCAAGCTGGTCGGCGAGGCGGAGAACGGGCACGCTGCGCTGGCTTGCTGCCGCCAGCATCTTCCTGACGTGATCCTGATGGATATCATCATGCCAGAAATGGATGGGATCCACGCCGCACGTGCGATTATTCAATCAATATCCGCAGGTGAGGATTATCATGCTGACGAGCTATCCAAAAGATGATTTGATCCAGCAATCGCTTGATGCTGGCGCAATCGGTTATTTTCTCAAGAACACCTCCATCGACACGATTGGCAGGCGCCATTCGCTCGGCATATTCCGGACAGCCAACATTGGCGCCAGAGGCGACGAGCGCATTGATCCACATGAAAACAGGCCCGCAAAAACCAGGAAGTGATTTGAGCAAAAGGGAGCTCGAAATTTTGGCTCTCATGGTTGAGGGTTTACCAATGAAGAGATCGCCGATCGACTGGTGATCAGCCCTGCCACCGCCAGGCATCATGTAAGCGCCTGCATCCAAAAACTGGGTGCTGCAAACCGAGCCCAGGCAGCCGCCCTGGCAGTAAAAAACGGCCTGGTCTCCTGATCCGGATATTATTATTAAAACAAATTGAATTACTGTGCAGAAATTGGGCAGATCCTACCCTTCAGCATTCAATCGGAATAATAATAATAACCTCAACAAATAAATTGTCGCAATACGCGTCCTGTCACCCATTGTTGGATGAATGGTCCCAAATAGAATAGGCCATTCTGACCTATCGTGAGTTAGACTGAATGGTTGATGCTTTCCTGCTCACGGGGTGCCATACTCTGTATCAGTGTTATTCATGCAGGTTGATTGTCTCTCCATGCTGCAATGCGGGGGAGCTTGGACGATTTGAAAAAATTGATATTTTCTTCGAGTTGAACAGGAAGGCCGCTGGATGACAAAAATGCGAATATTCATAGCGTGCGCCGATGAGAGACTCAGAATTGCGATGCTCCTGCTCCTGGAGAATGAGCCCGGAATTTTTGTGGTGGGTATCACAGATCGTCTAAAGGGTTTATTGGTTCAGTTGAAGCATCTCAGCCGGATGCATTGTTATTGGAATGGGAATTGCCCTTTAAATCGATGGAAAAGCTCTTGACCGATATCCACAAACTCGAATGTCCACCGAAAATTGTGCTCCTATCCAGCAAGCCGGAAGAAAAGGAGATAATCACAGCGGCTGGAGCAGACCACTTTATCGTCGAAAGACGCTCCGCCAGACGAGCTGCTTCCATTCTTGACAAACATCAGCTATCCTTTCAATTTGTGATATTTGATGAGATGATATTTAATCAATGGAGGTGCATCTGGAAATAAATTCGAATAGAGATGAATAAATGATCAAGCAGGCGATGATCGATCCATAACCCAATCATTCACCCATTACTTTTAATAAGGAGAATTTCCTCATGAAAACAATCAAATCAGTCAATGTTGGCTCGTTCGTAGCCTACGGCGCCGTCCTGGCAGCATTCTGGACGTTCGTCTTCGGCATGTGGTATTGGATCCTGGGCTGGATCTTCGGCGCTCAGTCCTGGTGGATCGATATGAACCTGGGCAACTGGACCGCCTATACACTCTACACCTTCGGTCTGGTGTTTCTGCGGGCGGTCTTCGCAGCTGTCGGCGGCGCGATCGCAGGCTGGGTTGTGGCATTGGTTTACAACGCAGTCGCCGGCATGATGGGCGGGATTAAGATTAACTTGGAATAGGTTTTCCAACGTAGAAGCATAAGGAGTGAAATATGTCACCAGGCAGACGAGCAGAACGCCGTGAAGAGCGCCAGGAAGACCGCCAGCTCGGACGGCCGGGCGGCGGCGGCAACCGCTACCAGATGCGCCAGAAGATGGTCGCCATCGGCGATGATTTCTGGATCGAAAACGAGCAAGGCCAGAAGGTGTTCAAGATCGACGGCAAGGCGCTGCGCGTGCGCCAGACCCTGATCTTTGAGGACGCCCACGGCAACGAGCTGGCAAAGATCCAGGAGCGCATGCTGCGGGTCAAAGACAGCATGGAGATCGAAGGCCCGCACGGCGAGAATCTTGCCATGGTCAAGAAAGCCATGATCACCCCATTACGCGAGCGCTGGGTGGTCAAGATCAAGGGCGGACCGGACCTGGATGTGCAGGGGAATATCCTGGACCACGAGTACATCGATCGGCGAAGGGCGTGACAAGATGGCGGAAGTGTCCAAGAAGTGGTTCCGCCTGCGCGACAGCTACGGCGTATCGATCGATCCCGGCCAGAATGATCGTCATCATCC
The DNA here is from genome assembly GCA_963827155.1 of uncultured Chloroflexia bacterium. Lineage (GTDB taxonomy): Bacteria > Chloroflexota > Anaerolineae > Anaerolineales > UBA4823 > UTCFX2. Next base: position 238,970 of record CAWGZV010000002.1, read on the forward strand.
TGGCTGTGGCGGTTTGCATCGACGAGATGTCACACGAAGGCCGCTAGCTGGTTAGAGAATGTCGGTGGGAGATGACAGATTGCGTTTCTGTCATCTCCCGGTATCAATCTAGATTTATTCAATTTTAAGGAGGAGAACAATATGCCCTGTTTATTCGCACTGGTTGCTGGAATGTTCCCACGTTTGGGGACGCTGATTGTCTGGCTTGCTCGTCCAAAATTGTTCAGCGCTGCCTTTGGCGGGAACTGGCTTTGGCCGATCCTGGGGATCATTTTCCTGCCGTTTACCACGCTGATGTATGTGATCCTCTGGTCGCCAGGGATTGGCTTGACCACCTATGACTGGTTCTGGCTGATTATGGCTGTTGTGATCGATGTGATGCACTGGAGCAGCACGGTCTACTCCAATCGCAATCGCCTTCCTGGTTCAACAGCTACTCCCAGTACTCCCACCGCTTAAAGCGAAACCAGCAAACTGGGAAATCGTTAGACATCGCGATTCAATAACCGACATCAGATAGAACGTTCATACAAAAAGGAGTTTCCGATGTGTTGTTTCTTTGCTTCTCTTGTTTTCTTTGGCCCACGCCTGGGCTTCCTGGTCTACTGGCTGCTCGCGCCTGTTCGGGTGAATTTAGCGTTCGCAACCTTCAACTTCCCATGGCTGGTAGGGCTGGCAAGCCTGATCTTTGCCCCATGGACAGCCCTGATGTACGTGATGATCTTCCCATTGAACGGCTTTGATTGGATCTGGCTCGGCTTCGGGATCATGGCTGATGTCGCCAGCTACATCGGCGGCTACCACAACCGCAAGCAGGTGCCGATGTATCCAGACACCGCACCATAGGATACAAAGTCATAAAGTTTATTATGAAAGGGAAGAGTTCGCGCGGGCTCGCTGGCCCAAACTCCTCCAATTTCGAACTGCCAGTCCATATATTCAACTCTCAAAGGAGGAAAAGACAAATGATCAAACATGGACCAGTCGATGTAATCGTTTTAGCATCCGGGGAGCCGCGTTTTGACGGCAAGTTCTGGCGGAGCTCGAACGGCAGGCCGAAGCGGGGACGATCCGGGTGCTGGATGCAATGATCCTCGTGAAAGACGAATGTGGGGTGCATGCCTCGATCGACCTCGAAGATCTGCCGCCAGAACGCGGAAAGCAGTTGGGCTTTATCGAGACCGGGACGCACGGGCTTTTCGACGCCGCAGATGCCGCTACATTGTTCGAAGGCATGGTGCCCGGCTCGGCAGTGGTCGCCCTGGCGATCGAGCACACCTGGGCGCTGGCCCTGGTGAATGCGCTTTGGCAGGCCGGCGTGGAGATGGCGTTAAATTTCCGCGTGCCTGCTCTAGTCGTTGACGAGGCTTTTGCCTCGCTCGGTGTAGATTGAAAGTTAGGAGGCTAAGATGCCAGGATTAGTACGAGGAATGGCCAGGACTGCTGCCGTGGTCGGCACAGCCACAGCCACACGCAATGCTGTAAACCGCCGCCAGGCAGACAAGAACGCCGCGGCGTACGCCCAGGCAACCCAAACTGCTTACGCCCAAACAGACCCGCCGCCGCAGGAAGTTGTTGTCCAAACTGAATATGTCCCTTCTCCGGAAGAGGATATGATCACGCAGCTCGAGCGGCTCGGCGCGCTCAAAGCCCAGGGACTGCTTACCGAAGAGGAATTTGCCGCCGCAAAGCAAAAGCTGATGGCAGGTTAATTGTTCACTTCCTATTTGTATAGGCCGTTAATTATCGGTGCAGAAAGATGTGGAAATGGTCGAAGCTGGAACTATTCTCGCGGTGGCTGGTGGGTTGGCTTTAGTGCTGGTTGCAGGGATGCGGGCCAGACGGCTGGCTCGAATTCCAGTCACCACTCAATCACGAAATAAGAAACGTTGAAGGCGTGGCTGGTTAGATAATGCAAAGCTGACCGATCCGGGTGAGCCGGCAGCTGCCGGCTCACCACTTTTTTTCGAGATAGGTTGGGTCCTGAATTTGGGCGGGTTGATTGGATGACCCCTATGGAGCACAGTCTGACTTTCGTTCGGCTTTCATGTTTTCTCCCGTCGGGTCGCCAACCAGAATTCTGAAATCTTGAGTGGTTCTTTGCTTGATTCAATAACAAATACTTGGCAGGAGGAGACTGATTTAACCCAACAACCCCGGCTTCCAAAGGCATATCTCGATTTATCCCCGGTCTCACCCTCTTTAAGGCCGTGAATCCCACGCTGCTCCGCGCAGAATTTGTTGTTGCCGTCACGGTATTAGCGGTGCTCGTCCCGTCGGCGATGGCTTTCGGCGATCTCGCCGGTGTCACGCCTGTTGCAGGGTTATATGTTGCCCTCGGCGCAATGGTGATGTATGCCCTGTTTGGCACCTCCAAACTGGTGGTGATGGGGCCTGAAGCCACAAGCGCAATCATGACCGCTGCAGCCGTGGCGCCGCTGGCCGGAGGTGACCCGGTGCGTTATGCCGCCCTCGCCGCGATGACTGCAATTCTAGTTGGCGTTATTGCACTGCTCGCCCGAGTTGCGAAGCTGGGCTTCATTACCGACTTCCTGTCAAAACCGATCCTGGTAGGCTATATCCTTGGCGCAACACTGATCGTAATTGGCAGCCAGTTGGGCAAGATGTTCGGCATCAAGATCGAGAGCGATCAGTTCTTCCAGCAAATTGGCGAGCTCATCAGCCGCCTGGACGAAGCACACCTGCTCACTGTCGTTCTCGGGGTCATCTGCTTAGCAGCTCTGTTGATCATCCGTCAAGTAAACCGCCTCCTCCCTGGTCCTCTCATTATTGTTGTAGCGACAATCGCTCTATCTGCCGCCTTTGATTTGCAGTCAAAGGGCGTCGCGGTTGTCGGTGAGGTTCCAGCTGGGCTGCCAAAGCTGGCGATTCCGGCGGTCAGTGTTCAAGATATTTTTTCTCTGCTGCCTGCCGCTCTTGCCTTAACAATCTTGATCTACGCCGACGAAATCTTGACTGCCCGCGTCTTTGCAGCCAAGCACAGCCAAAAAATCGATTCTAACCAGGAATTCGTTGCGATAGGCATGGCTAATATCGGCGCCGGTTTATTAGGAGGGTTCCCAGCTGCCCTCAGCGCCTCGCGAACGACCGTCTCCGATCAGATGGGTGGTAAATCGCAGTGGGTCGGAGTGATCGCCACTGCTCTCACAATCATCTTCCTTCTCTTTTTGACGCCGCTGCTGGCGCCGCTCCCCACCGTGGCGTTGGGCGCTATCATCATCGTCGCTTCGATTGGGTTGATCGATTTGGCAGCGTTTCGCTTTCTGCGCCAGGTGCGTTCTGCCGAGTTTTGGCTCGCAGTGGTGACAACGCTCGGTGTTCTTACCGTGGGCATCTTGCAAGGGATTCTCGTGGCAGTGATCCTTTCACTGGTAAATATCCTCTATCATATCTCGCGGCCTCACGATGCACTGTTGGACGAGCTGGACGCAAGCGGGGGTACAGTCTATCGCGGCGTCGCTGATAAGGAGACGACACTGACCGAGCCGGGCTTGATCGTCTACCGATTTGATGCTCCGCTTGTGTTTGCAAACGCGGCGTTTTTCACCGAACGTTTAGAAGAGCTTATCGCCAATGCCGGTGTTGGATTGAAATGTGTCATCCTCGACGCGGAGCCGATCAGCGATCTAAATTCGACTGCGGCTGAGGCACTGGAGACCCTCGATGCAAACCTTGAGCGGAAGGGCATCGAATTTTGGATTGCGCGCGCAAATGAACCGCTGCGAGAGATATTGTCTCTTACGGGTTTGACGAAGCGGCTAGGCGATGGAACCAGCTATCCCTCCGTCCGCTCTGCCGTAGAGGAATATCGAGCCCGTTTTGGAATTGATTAGCTTCATTTCTGTATAGTTTTTGCAGAGAAGAGGAAGACTTGATCGACGCAGACATATTCTCGACCCGTAAAAAACTTAAAACACCGCGCGCTGCAGCAATCGCCGGTATCCTCTTTGCCTTGCTCTACGGAGCCGGTCTGGCGCTCATCCGGACCTCGATCCCCAGCAATCCATCGATTGAAAATATTACCTGGCTGGTTAACAACTCAAAGAACATAACGTTGGGATTGAATTTGATACCGTTTGCTGGGATCGCTTTTTTGTGGTTCATTGGCGTTATTCGCGACCGCCTGGGCGAAATGGAAGACCGCTTATTTGCAACTGTATTCCTCGGCAGCGGTTTGCTGTTCCTGGCATTGAATTTTATCGGGGCGGCGATGGCTGCGGGATTGTTGAGCAGCTACACCATCCATAAGGAAGCCTTATTGGAAAGCGGCGTGTACACATACAGCCGGATTGTTGTGAGCAATGTCATCAATATTTATGCGATCCGGATGGCGGGGGTGTTCATGATCTCATTGGGCACCATCTGGCTCCGCACCGGTTTAATGCATCGCGGTTGGGCTTTCGTGACTTATGCCTTAGCTTTTATTCTATTGCTGAGCATCAGCTTTTCCTCATTCGTTCCCTTGATCTTTCCAGGATGGGTTCTGGCGGTCAGCGTGTATTTCTTGATCTTGAACCTGAGGGAAAAACCTCAGAAAGCATAGAGCATTATATAGAATCACAACATCAACTCTGGAGGAGGCATATGCAAAATCGTTCGCTGAGAAGAGTCACTGCTCGCTACACCTGGGATCGGATGAAGGTGAGCTTCTGGTTTGCCCCATTGGTCATGGCGTTGGGGGCGATCTTTCTGGTTCGATTTATGAATTGGGTTGATGCCCGCATCCCCAATATTTTGCTGCTGAACAGCCGATTTGTCCTGTCAACCAGCGGTGACGAGATGCGCGCCTCCCTACTTGCCATGGCTGGTACGATCCTGGCAACCGCCGGGGTGGTCTTCACCCTGCTCACTCTCCCGCTCTCCACCGTCGCCGCCCAATACGGCTCGCGCTTGCTGCGATTATTTTTGGGTGATCGCATCACCCAGTTTGTCCTGGGGATGTTTGTGGGAACATTTGTGTACTGTCTGACTGCTGCCACCTCCATCCCATATGGTGATTTCCAGCGTGATGCTCCGCAGCTGTTAGTTTCGGTAGGTTTGCTCTTGATGCTGCTTACTTTTGCCTCTGTTGATTCTGCTGGTCCAGCACATCAGCACCATGCTGCAGGCTCCACAGATCGCAGCCGCTGCTGGTGCGGAGCTGCTGGATATTGTCGAATTCGAAGTCCCCGATAAATTAGGAAGTATTGCGGCGCCAAACCGCAAACAGAGATTGCAAGTCTGGACGATAGAGATGGATATCCGGTCCGGGTGAAGAGCCCCGGTTATATCCAATATATCGACCTGGGGTTTACCCTCACTTTGGCAGGGAAAAAGATCTGGTCATCCGACTGCTGCATAAGCCCGGCCACTTTGTTGTCCGGAATGAGGCGATTGCTCTTGTCTGGCAATTGGGGGATAAAGAGAGTAGAGGCCAGCCAAAAAACCTTGAGATCGACGAACGACTTGATAAGCAGCTTCGACGCGCTTTCCGGCTCGGAAAACAGCGCACGCCCACCCAGGATGTTGAATATGCAGTCAATCAGCTGGTTGAGATGTCTGTGCGAGCTATGTCCCCAGCAATCAATGATCCATTCACTGCCATGACCTGCCTGGATTATCTCGGACAAGGTCTGGCATTGTTCGCGGGGAGGGGAGATGAACCTCCTCAATTTCTAGATACGAATGGCCAGCTTCGTATGATTATCGAGCCGGTTCCTTTTAACCAGTTGCTCAGCTCCGCTTTCGATATGCTCCGCCATGCGAGTTGCGACAACGCCAGTGTCCTGCTGTACATCTTGGAGACGATTGATACGATCGGTCAAGGGACGCACTCCCCTGAGCGCTGCCAACAGCTTCTCCATCATGTGAGCCTCGTGGAATCCGAATCTCAGGCGGGGGCATTAATTGAGCAAGACCGGCAGAAAATTCAGCTCAAGGCCGAAGCATTGCGATCGAAATTCTCGGTTGGACTTGAGCTCGAAGGAGTATTCCCATCATCATAAACGAAATCACTTATGTCTCATGAGTTTTTCAAATCAAGAATCAAACAAGGAGAAGAAGATGATACCTGGAAATTTGGGAAAAGTATGTTTACTCGTTTTGGTCATCACGGCGTTTGTACTGGCCGCCTGCGCGCCGACAGCGACTCAGCTGCCGGCTCCAACCCAGGCGCCCGCACAGCCAACGCAGCCGCCGGTGGACAACCAGGCGACCGTGGACGCCTCGGTAGCCGCGACCCTTGCGGCCCAGCCCGCACCGCCACCGAAGCAGCCCGCCTGCGCCCACAGCGCCGCCGCCCGCCGAGCCTGCCCCGGTATCGGAGGGATATGCACCTGCGTTAACTGGCGCAGTCTGGCAGTGGACGGCCAGCCAGACAGGAGACCAGATCACCCCGGTGAACGACCCCAGCCGCTACCAGGCAACGTTCAATGTGGACGGCACGGTGTCGATAAAAGCGGACTGCAACATGGTGACGGCGACCTACACAGTTGGGGAAGGGAACACGATGACGATCCAGCTCGGGGCTTCCACGCTGGCAGCCTGCCCGGAGGACTCGCAAGCGGATGCCTACCTGGCTCAGCTCGGACTGACGGCAACCTATGGATTTACGGAGGGCAAACTGGTGCTCACCTCTGGGGACCAGAAATCGGTCATGACCTTCCAGATGCTGCCTGTAGCGATCCTGCCGACGCCTGAACCGAACGCCCCTTCCGCCCAAACGACCACGGCGGTCAACCTGAGGAGCGGACCGGGAGAGAACTACACAGTCTTCGGCGTGATGCAGCCTGGGCTTCAAGGGCAGGTGGTCGGCAAGAGCGAGGACGGAATGTGGTGGGCATTGAATATGCCGGTATCCGCGACCGGGATAGGCTGGGCATCCGCGCAGTACGTCAACGTGAGCAATGCGGAAGGCGTACCGGTGATGACCGCACCGCCCGTCCCGCCTTCGGTGGAGCCGGTGGCGCCAGGGCCGGATGACCCTCAAGCAACCGCGCTGCAGCCGGTCTACGTGCGCCAGGGACCAGGGGAAACCTACCCGGCATACGGCACGGCCCAGCCCGGGATGACCGCCCTGGTGATTGGTAAAAGCGAGGACGGGGCCTACTGGGTTGTGCGGGTGAACCCGCAGTTCGTCCCGAGTGGATTCGCCTGGGTGCAGGCTTCATTGGTGCAGGCGTCGAATGTAGAGAATGCGCCGGTGATCGCTGCTCCGCCAGCGCCGGTGAGTGCGCCGGTGCCGCCGCCATCGAGTACGAGTGCAGCGACGGCAACCGCGACGACAGCGGTGAACGTGCGCACCGGACCGAGCACGGACTACCCGGTCCTGGGAGTGGCCCAGCCCGGAGCGAGCGCCGAGATCGCTGGGGTGAGCGAGGATGGCGGTTGGTGGCAGGTGAAGGTGTCGACAACCGTCGTGCCGGATGGGTTGGCCTGGGTATCCGGGGACTACACCTACGCTGTAAACACCGCGAATGTGCCGGTGGTTGCGGCGCCGCCGCCTCCGGCATCGGTAGAAGCGCCTCCGCCGCCCACCACGCCGAGCGGAGTCTGGGTGATCACGATCGAGCCGCTGAACGTGCGTGCGGGACCGGGGAACGAATATCCGAGCTACGGCAAGATCCCGGCTGGGGTACCGCTGCAGGTGACAGGGGAGTCGAATGGGTGGCTCTCGGTCGTGCTGCCGTCGCTGCCCGGTGGGATCGGCTGGATCTCCGGCAACTATGTCGTTCCTTACACCGGCGCAACACCATAAGAGTGCAGCTGTAGAAGCACAGAGCCGCTGAGGAGTTTTCTGGCTCAGCGGCTCTTCCAAGAAAATTTCGTGCAGTTAGTCTAACGATAGTTATCTCGAAAGGAGAAAAATTATGGCAATTAGTACGTACAAAGATGGGACCCCATTCACCGGCGTCATCGGGCGCACTACTGAAGAGTCCTCTCCGGCCTGGCCGGAGCCGCCGCATCCCCCGGAGGGAGCGCCTAACGTGCTGTTTTGGGTGCTGGATGACGTCGGCTACGGGCAGCTGTCGAGCTTCGGCGGGCTGGTCGAGACGCCCGTTCTGGACAGCCTGGCTGCCAACGGGCTGCGCTACACCAACGTGCACACCACCGCTTTATGCTCGCCGTCGCGCGGCTGCATCCTGACCGGGCGGAACCACCACTCGCTCGGGCTGGCCTCGATCACCGAGACCTCCACCGGCTACCCCGGCTATAATGGCATCCTGCCCTTCGACCGGGGGATGCTGAGCGAGATGCTGCTGCAGAAAGGCTACAACACCTTCTGCGTCGGGAAGTGGCACCTGACGCCGCCCGAACATACGACTCCTGCCGGACCCTATGACCGCTGGCCGCTCGGCCGCGGCTTTGAGAGATACTACGGCTTCCTGGGCGGTGAGACCCACCAGTGGTATCCGGAGCTGACCTACGACAACCACGAGGTCGCCCAGCCCAAATCTCCGGAGGAGGGCTACCACCTGAGCATCGACCTGGCTGACAAGGCGATCGAGTTCATCCAGGATGCGCAGGTCAACGCGCCGGACAAGCCTTTCTTCCTGTACTACGCCACGGGCGCCGGGCATGCGCCGCACCACGTGCCCAAGGAATGGGCGGACAAGTACAAGGGCAAGTTCGACATGGGCTGGGACAAGTATCGCGAGATCGTCCACCAGCGCCAGCTTGAGATGGGGATCATCCCGCCGGGCACCGAACTGTCGGCGCACGATCCTGACGTGCCGGTGTGGGACACGCTCCCGGCCGAGGCCAAGCGGCTGTATGCCCGCATGATGGAAGTGTATGCTGGCTTCATGAGCTTCACCGATTACCACTTTGGGCGCATCCTGGACTTTTTGAAAGAGATCGGCGAGCTGGAGAACACCCTGGTCATCGTAATTTCGGACAACGGCGCCAGCTCGGAGGGCGGACCGGTCGGCTCGCTAAACGAAATGTTCTTTTTCAACAATGTGAAGGAATCGCTGGAAGACAACCTCAAGATGATCGACAAACTGGGCGGAGTTGAGACCCTCAACCACTATGCCTGGGGTTGGACGAATGCCGGAAACACGCCCTTCCGCCGCTGGAAGCGCGAGACCTACCGAGGCGGCACCACCGACCCGTGCATCGTATCGTGGCCTAAGGGGATCAATGCCCGCGGAGAGGTGCGGATGCATTATGCGCACGCCATCGATCTGGTGCCGACGGTGCTGGAAGCGCTGGGTGTCGAAGCGCCATTGAGCATCCGGGGGGTGACCCAGGCCCCGATCGACGGGATCAGCTTTGCCCACACCTTCAACCTGGCGGAAGCGCCGAGCAACCACCACACCCAGTACTTCGAGATGTTCGGGCACCGCGCCATCTACCACGACGGCTGGCGGGCAGTCTGCCCGTGGCCGGGGCCGAGCTTCACCGAGGCTGCGAAGAAGGGCCGCCAGTTCGGCTCGCCGATCCCCAACGAAGTGCTGGTGGATATCGAGACCCACGACTGGGAGCTGTACCACATCGATGAGGACTACTCCGAAACCCACAACCTGGCCGCCGAGCGCCGCGACAAGCTGATCGAAATGATCGGGCGCTGGTGGGCTGAAGCGGGTAAATACCAGGTGCTGCCAATCGACGGCGACGTCCGCAGCCGCCTCGTGGTGGAACGCCCGACGATTTCCAAGCCGAGGAATAAGATCGTCCTTTACCCGGGCGGGTCGTCGATCCCCTTCGCTGCCACACCAAAGCTTTACAACCGGCCGTGGAGCATCACGGCGGATGTGGAGATTCCGCAGGGAGGCGCAGAGGGGGTTCTGTTGGCCCAGGGAGGTCGCACCGGTGGTTACGTCTTCTTCGTCAAGGACCAGAAACTCCACTTCCTTTATAACTTCATTGGCCGGGATAAGTTCTGGCTGCATTCCAATGAAGGGATACCTGAGGGTAAAGTCGAGCTGCGCTATGAGTTCGAGCCGACTGGAAAGCCCGATCCGGCAAATGGACTCGGAGTGCCGGCGCGCGGCCAGTTGTACATCAACCGTAAGCTGGTAGGCAGCGTCGAAATGCCCTATTCAATCCTGTTCATGTTCGGAACGCAAGGTCTTTCTTGCGGCTATGACGCCGGAGACCCGGCCGCACCGGAGGAATACAGCGGTGAGTTCCGCTTCACCGGAACCATCAAGCGCGTCACGGTGGATCTGTCCGGCGAGCTGATCCCGGACAGTGAAGCTGAAATGAAGATCGCCATGATGCGGCAGTAAAGCTGATTTCACTGCTGAGATAAGGGCAGCGCCGGTCGCAATTGTCAGCTCTGGTAAAAGTGAAGGCCGCGCTGCCCTCTTAGCAAACGAAATCATCTATCGATAGGAGTCGATATGTCCGAAGAAAGCTTACCTAAGTTGACAAAAGCTCCAATCCCAGTGCAGACCCATACTCTGCGGATGGAGGAGCGCATCGCGAAAGGGAAAGCTTTGCGAGATATTGCCTCACGCAAAGCTCAAAGTGAATGGAAACCTCCCGCCGATCGCCTCGATCCGGTCGACATCTTGATCGAGAACAGCAAAGGTCGTATGAAAGAGCTGCTTCCCATCCGATACGCCAGGATGATGGTGACCCCATTTACTTTCTACCGCGGCGCAGCGGCTATTATGGCGTATGACCTCTCGCATACACCCTCGACTAGCCTTACCCTTCTTGCCGACGGCGACTGCCATCTGCTGAACTTTGGCGGTTTCGCTACTGCCGAGCGGAAGCTCATCTTTGATGTCAATGACTTCGATGAAGTATCGCTCGCCCCCTGGGAGTGGGATGTCAAACGGCTGGTCGCCAGCTTTTACATCGCCGGGCAATCCAACGGCTTCGACCCGGTTGACAGCCAGGAAGCTGCCTTCCTGGCTGCGCAAGCTTACCGCCAGCGTATGGCGGAATATGCCGGGATGCCTACTCTCAATGTGTGGAACGATGTATTCGACCTCGGCGAGATCATTGAAAATTTGGCCGATAAGGATATGAAACGCTTTTACACAAAAAAACTGACGGGAGCCACAGAACAGAGCGCACACGAGAAAGAGTTTGCCAAGCTGACTTTTACTGCCGGTGACACGCCGCGCATTCTTGACCAACCGCCGCTGATCTTCCACTATGGAGATAAAAGGGATCAAGAACTCTACAATATCGCCGTCAATACTATGAAAGCCTATCGGAAGAACATCTCGCTGGGAGTAAGCTTGCTGCTGGATCGCTTCGAGGTAGTAGACGTCGCCTTCAAGGTGGTGGGCGTCGGAAGTGTGGGCACAATTTGCGGCATTATCTTGATGATGTCAGGCAGAGGCGATCCGCTTTTCCTGCAATTCAAGCAGGCACGTCAATCTGTGTTGGAACCGTATTGCGGCGCCAGTCCGTGGGAACATGCCGGACAGCGAGTTGTTGTGGGGCAGCGCGCCATGCAGGCAGCCGGGGACATGTTCCTGGGATGGACGACGAGTACAGGCAAGGCGAAAACTCAACTTTATATTCGCCAGCTCAGCGATGCCAAGATCAAGCCTGTGATCGAGATCATGAAACAGGTCAATCTCAAAAACTACGCCGGTTTGTGCGGCAAGGTTCTGGCACGGGCGCATGCTCGCACAGTCGATCCGGTTGTTATGACCGGCTACTTGGGCAAGAGCACAGCTTTCGAGGATGCATTGGCTGATTTCGGCGTCGCTTATGCGAAACAGAATGAGCTCGATCATGCCGCCCTGGTCGCGGCGGTGCGCAGCGGAAGGATAGAGGCGCATTCAGAATAAACCTGGCTCATCTTCGCTGAGGTGATTATACAAGCCTGCCCTGGGCTTTACCTGCGGTAGGATCTTACAATTCGTCAAAGTTACCAGTGCAGCTTGAAGAGCATCAAGAAAGAGGTGGCATATGACACAAGGGACCGTTTCATCCCCTCACGTGCACAGCAATGCCTACAACATTTTTATCCTGGTCCTGACTGTCCTATCCCTGGCAGTGATGGTGGTGCTGCTGCTACCTCTATCTGAGGAAACCCTCAAGCTGCTGTCCGTTTATGACAACTTGATCTGCGTCATTTTCCTGATCGACTTTTTCTACAACCTGAGCAAGTCTCCTAAGAAATCCGATTACTTTATCGGGCAGCGCGGCTGGCTTGACCTGCTCGGCTCAATCCCTTCGTTAGGGCTGCTGACAAATGTAGGTAAATTTGCCGGCCTCTTCCGCCTGGCCCGCCTAAGCCGGCTGGCGCGAATCACCCGCCTGCTGCGCGGGGAGAACAAAAAGGCGCTGGTGAAGGATGTGCTCGAAAACCGGAGCCGGTATGCGGGGTTTATCACGATCCTGCTGACGATCCTGGTACTGACGGTTGCCAGTACACTCGTGCTCCAGTTTGAGAGCCAATCGCCGGAAGCGAAGATCCTCACCGGAAATGATGCATTCTGGTATTCATTGGTGACCATCACCACGGTGGGATACGGCGACTACTACCCGGTGACGGCAGGGGGTCGGATTACGGCGATGTTCATCATGTTTGCGGGGGTCGGGATCATCGGCGCCCTCGCCAGCATCCTAGCCAGCCTGCTGGTCGGGACTTCTGCCCCTGAAGAAGAGGAAGAGCCTGGTACGCTGCAAGCAACGACTGTCGAACAGGAGCTCGCAATGGTCAAGAATGAGCTGGCTGCTCTGCGCCAGCTCATGGAAAAGATAGCTACAGAAAATGAAAGGAGAATGCAATGATCGACCCGCAAGCAAAGCCTAAATCCTATTTTCGATTAATGCTCCTGGTTGCCATTTTGGGGGTTATCAGCGCAGTGATCACCTTTGTTTTTATGGCTCTCGTTCATGAGGGCACGAATCTAATTTGGGAGCAAACCGCCCAGCTGGTGGGTATTTCAATGCCGCTGTTTACCATCCTGGTTTGCACCCTCGGCGGTCTGCTGGTCGGGCTGCTGGTGAAGCTCTTTGGCGATCACAGCGGCATATTTGCCGAAGTGATGCGCGAATTTGGCAAGACTGGGCGCTTCGACTATCGCAACGCTCCTGGGATCGTGATTACCGCCTTTTTCTCCCTCATTTCTGGCGCCAGCCTGGGACCCGAAGCGCCTTTGGCAGACGCCTGCGGTGGGATCGGGACCTGGGCTTCGGACCGGCTCAAGCTGGATGAGCAGGAAACCCGCACGATGGGCTATTCGGGCGTCAGCGGGATGCTGGCAGCCTTTATCACCAATCCATTTGGCGGGGCGCTGCTGGGTTTGGAGTCTGCCCAAGGTGGGACAAGCGGAAAACAGACTTATTTCTGGGTGCTGTTTCCCAGCCTGCTGGCCTCAGCCGTGTCCACGGTGGTCTTCGTTTTGCTCAGCGGGGTATTCTTCGAGACGCTGTATGTATTCCCCGACTATGCACCCAAGGTGAACCATATCTTTTACGCCGTACCGTTGGGTCATGGTCGGTGGGGTGGTCGGCCTGCTGTTCATGGTCGCACTCAGCCGCCTGCAGCAGGTCTTTCAGGCAATGAAGGGGAGAGTGGTGCTGCGCGGGGTGATCGGTGGGCTGGGAATGGGGATCATTGGCGCTCTCCTGCCGCTGACGCTGTTCTCGGGCGAGTCAGAAACCGCCGACCTGATCGCCCATGCGGCGGAGATCGGCGTGGTGATGCTGATCGTGTTAGGGCTGTCCAAGCTGTTCGCAACGTCATTGCTGCTCGCGACGGGCTGGAAAGGCGGCTATATTTTCCCGATCATGTTCGCCAGCGTCGCTCTGGGTCTGGCATTGGATCTTCTGTTTCCTGGGATACCGGTGGCGGTCTGCGTTGCTGCGACGATGGCGGGTGCGCTTGTCGCTGCCCTGAGGTCTCCGCTGTTTGCGGCGCTCTTTACACTGGTGTTGGTGCAAAAAGAGACTGCGGCCGTGGTTGCGGTTGCCGTAGTAGTCAGCGCTTTGCTGACTGCGGTATTGGCAATGCTTCAAGCCCGGCGTGAAGCCGGCGAGGCGAGCCAAGATTTGAAAGAAGCTGAATCTTAAGAGTAACAGGAGAAACGAAATGGCTACCCAACCCATTGAAACCGCAAATACCTCTGGTGGCTTATCCCGGTTGATCCCCATCCTGTCCTGGCTGCCAGGCTATAACATGGCCTGGTTGGCTGGTGATATCTTCGCAGGTTTGACCTTATGGGGATTGGTAGTCCCCCAGGGTATGGCATATGCCGGGATTGCTGGTCTGCCTCCTCAATTTGGCTTGTACACGCTGGTCGCCTCCATGCTGGTCTACGCTTTGTTCGGTTCCTCCCGACACCTGTCGGTCGGGGCAACCTCCGCCAGCGCAGCCTTGATCGCCTCGACCGTTATTGCCGTCGGAGCAACCGCCGCGGATATGACAACGTATTCTGCCTATGCTGTCGCTTTGGTTATTGTAGTTGGGATTGTTTTCCTTTTAGCGGGATTAGCGCGCCTGGGTTGGGTTACCCAGTTCTTGTCAAAGCCGGTCATGGACGGCTTTGTTGTCGGACTCGCGATCTTCGTTGCCGTAGGGCAGCTGAATAAATTGTTTGGCGTAGAAAAAGGAGAAGGGAACACCTTCCAAAAATTTTTCGCCATCATCAAACAGCTCCCCGAGGCCAACTGGGTGACGTTTGCAGTGGGCGCAGGAGCATTGGCGCTGCTGTTTTTGCTCCGCGCTGGAATAAGAAGATTCCGGCTGGTCTGGTGGTCCTGTTCGGATCCATTATTGTGAGCGTAGTCTTGCAGCTCAATGCATTGTATGGGGTAGATGTAGCGGGAGAACTTCCGCAGGGGCTGCCATCTATTGCACTGCCTCAAGTTCCATTTACAGTTTACATGGCTATGATCCTGCCGGCGATCGGGATCTTTTTACTAGGCTACAGCGAGGCGTTGGGTGTGGCGCGGGAGTTCGCCGATAAACACGGCTATGAAGTCGATCCCGACCAGGAGCTGAAAGCTCATGCATTTGTCAACATTGCCAGCGGTCTGGTCGGCGGAATGATCGCTACCGGCGGGATGTCTGCCTCTGCGGTGAAGGAAGGGGCGGGTGCGCGTACCCAAATTGCAAATCTCGTTGCCTGGGGAGTGACCATAATCACCCTGCTGTTTCTCACCCCCCTGTTCACCAACCTGCCCGAAGCTGTGCTGGCCGCGCTGATCATCCATGCCGTTTCACATATCCTTACCTCCCGAAAACTGGTAAAGATTCAACACGTTTCGCCGACGGAAGCCTGGTTGGGGCTGATTACTCTGCTGGGTGTGCTGTTCATCGATGTCCTGGAAGGTATGCTCATCGGTCTGGTCGCTTCTGTGCTCTTGATCCTTTACCAGTCCAGCCGGCCGCACCTGGCTTCGCTTGGCCGCATCCCTGGATCTCCCGGCGCTTATTCCGATTTGAAGCGGCATCACGAAAACATTCCGGTTCCCGGAGTTTTGATCGTGCGCCTGGATGCGCCGATGTATTATGCCAACGCATTGACCGTCCGAGAGAGGATGAAAGCCTTGCTCGCTGAAACTCAACCGTCTCCCCGGGCTGTATTATTGGATTCAGCCGGGCAGGATTCCTTAGATATCACCAGCGCTGATGTGCTGAAAGGGCTTTTTTCTGAGCTGAAATCTAAAGGTATCGAGATCTATGTGGCTGAGCTGCATGGACCTGTGCGTGAATTCAGCCAGCGGACAGGGCTGTTTGAGATGATCGGCGAAGACCATGTCTTCCCAACTGTTGAAGCTGCTGTAAAATTTATCGAGCTTCGTCAAGATACGGCGGCAAGCAATCCACAGGTGTGAGGGCAGCCTGAACCGACAATCAAATTGGAGGAAATCAAATGAATAATCTATCTGGTCGCCTGGTGGTTTACCTGGTTGGGGGAGCTGCGATTTTCGTTATTTTGTTCGGGATTCGCGGTTCAGCCTCCATAATCAATCCAATCTTATTGGCAGCCGTGATCACGATCACAGTCCTGCCAATCCCCAGCCGTTTGACAAAGCGAGGCATGCCAGGCTGGCTGGCGCTGGTGCTGAGCATCTTAATGGTCGTCGTACTCCTTGGCCTGGTCATCGCCACAGTATTTTTCTCCATAACCAAACTGACGACTGAGCTTCCAACATATATGGCGAGTGCTTCCCAGCAAGCCAGCGAAGACCTCTCCACGACCACGGACTCGGAAACGAGCACAGATATTGAATATGTGACTACCTCCACAGGTGCAATTGCGCAGAGCGCGCTCTCGGCTGTCGTTGACATGCTGGTCCAATTCGGGTTAGCGCTGGCAATCTTCTTCTTTATGATCAGTGCTGCGCTGGCGCTGCCTGCGCCCTCTCGTCTGGGGCTTGATCCAAATAATTCGATTATTGGACGAGTGTCGTCGCTCACCGAAGATGTGCGCAAATACATGACTGTCCTGACCGGGGTCAACTTTTTGGTCGGGTTGGGCGATGCCGTTTTTCTCTGGTTCCTTGGTGTGGATTATGCCTTACTGTGGGGGATGCTTGCCTGGTTCATGGGGTACATCCCCTCAATCGGCTTTATGATCGCCCTGGTCCCGCCGGTGCTGATGGCGTATGCGCAGTACGGCTTACAAACTGCGTTGATTGTACTTGTCGGCTATATCGTAATCAACGGAGGGGTGCAGAATTTTTACCAGCCGAAAGTCATGGGAGACCGGTTGAAGATCTCCCCCGTGGTGGTTTTTGTCGGATTGTTCATCTGGGGATACTTGTTAGGGGGGATCGGCGCTATCCTGGCTGTGCCGATGACTTTATTGGTTTTGATCATCATGGAAAACTTCGAGGGCACTCGCTCGCTCGCAATCCTGATGCGCTACACAGGAGAGCACCACAAAGAGGAAAGGAAGGCGGCGGAAAAAGATATGAAAGGCTTGTGGGGAAAAATGAAGGGGACATTCAGCTCCGGCGAGAAGTCAGATCACGTTGGGGATTAAACTTATACCTTATAAACTTTAATGGTGCCTGCGATCCGAAAAAACGGAGAAAAATGAAAACCAAGAAACCACCAACCCCGACAACTGTACCGCAAAATCCCCTGGCATTTCACCTTCTCGCCAAACCCACTGGGGCAGTCTGTAATTTGGACTGCAAGTACTGCTTTTTTCTTTCAAAAGAGATGCTGTATCCCGGCAGCCGGTTCAGGATGGCGGATGATCTGCTTGATACTCTACATTCGCCAGCTGCTGGAGGCGCAGCAACTGTCTGAGGTGACGATTGCCTGGCAGGGCGGAGAGCCCACCTTGATGGGTTTGGATTTCTTCCGGCGCTCGATCGAGCTGGTCGAAAAATACAAGAAACCTTCGCAGTCTGTGATGCACACCATCCAGACCAACGGGACCAAGATCGATGATGAATTTGCTGCCTTCTTCAAGCAGCATAACTTCCTGGTCGGGCTGAGCCTGGATGGCCCGCAGCCGCTCCATAATGCTTACCGGGTCAACAAGGGCGGTTCTGGTACCTTCGAGCAGGTCATGCAGCGGCTGGAGTTATCTGCAGAAACACAGCGTCGACGTTAATGTCCTATGTACAGTCCATGCTGCGAACGCCGACCAACCGCTGAAAGTCTATCATTTCTTCCGGGATGAGCTGAAAGCGCAGTATATGCAGTTTATCCCGATCATAGAGCGCGCCACCCCCGAGACGCTGCCCATGGCTAACCAGGGCTGGAGTGAAAGGGCTGGTGGAGACCGCCCACTTTACCGGCAGATCGGCGAGCTGGTCACCGAGCGATCGGTGAAGCCTGAGCAGTACGGTCGGTTTCTGATCACCATTTTCGACGAGTGGGTCATGCGGGACGTAGGCAAGGTCTTCGTGCAGTCATTTGACGCAGCTCTCGCGAATTGGATTGGCCAGCCCAGCCTTTGCATCTTTCAACCCACCTGCGGAAACGCCCTGGCACTGGAGCACAACGGCGACCTGTATTCCTGCGATCATTTTGTAGAGCCGGCATTCCTGTTAGGGAATATTCAGCAGACACACATGATCGATCTGGTCACATCGGAACAGCAGCAGAAATTTGGTCAGGACAAATATGACTCCCTGCCTAAATACTGCCGGGATTGCGAAGTCCTCTTTGCCTGTTATGGAGAATGCCCACGCAACCGCTTTATCCACACCCCAGATGGGGAGGTTGGATTAAACTATCTATGCGCCGGGTACAAGCTGTTCTTCAACCACATCAATCATCCAATGCGCCTGATGGCTGAGCTTCTGCGGCGAGGCCGCTATGCTGACGAAGTAATGAACGTCCTGGCAATGGAAGCGATGCAGAAGATCAAACAAGCGATCTCGAGAGCCCAACCCGACGACCCGTGTCCATGCGGCAGCGGCAAGATCTTCAGGAAGTGTCACGGTCGGAAGTCAGCTGCGCATGCCGACTGAACCCATGCGATTGACTTTTGATTGATCGCACAGCATCGACCGTTAGAACATGACATTGATCAAGATCGATAAGAAGCTCTGCACATCTGATATGCTGGCATGTTTGACCTTTGCCCAGAATGAATTTCCCAGTCTATGGCACATGCGTTATTTGCGACGGTAAATCCAAATCCTAAACGCACGTTGTGGCAGACGAACACCGTTGCCTGGTCCATTAAGGTGTTTACTGTGCAGTCGTGAAATTGCTGCTTCGCGGCTACGAAGATTTTGGCAGCACCGTAATCGAAGTCCTGCGCAGGAACTCCCAATCCATTTGAGGTGGGTGATGGGGGTCGTACCCACAACTGCTAGATTTACACGGTTTGCACAACTTACCCACGAGAACCGCACTCAGCTCTAAAGGATTATTCGGAGTCTACCATGAGGCTCACTCGACCAATAACTGCAATCCATGATAAGCGGCAAAGAAATGATCTGTGAGAAAACCTTCTCAATCTTCACAAAAATTTTTCCATTATAATTAATAGACTATGATCTTATCCATTAATGCTGTACGAATTCATTTTTCTTTCGATTAACAATTGGTATGCCTCATCGAGATAAAATCCTTCTGCAAACCAAGTTAAATCGACCGTCGATCACCAGAGGTATGATCGACCGGACGCGTCTTTTCGCGCAGCTCGATCGCTGTATCGATCAACCCCTAATCCTGGTCTGCGCTCCAGCCGGATATGGCAAGACCACCCTGGTAAGCACCTGGCTTGGAAAAATGGCTGCTGGTCGAGGTGAAGACGCATCTTTCCTCCCTTCGGCGTGGTTATCGCTGGATGAAGATGAAAGCGAACTGAATCTTTTTCTTCGTTACTTCATCTCCGCACTTCGGACGATCTTTGCAAATGCCTGCGAGAAGACTCTGATGCTTCTCCAGGCAGGCCAGCAGCCTCCTCAGGCAGTTCTCAACACCACGTTTAGTAATGACCTTGATGAGCTTCCTGGAGATGTTGTTCTCGTGCTGGACGACTACCAGTTCATCCACGGTAAGGCAGTGCACAATCTGTTGGGTGAATTGGCTCACCACTGGCCAAAACCGCTGCATCTGGTGATGATCTCACGCATCGAACCGCCCCTTCCGCTCACCAGTCTGCGTGCGAAGAGCAGGATCAGCGAGGTTCGCACCCAGGATTTGCGCTTTACCGCCCAGGAAACGGCTGCCTATCTGAGCCAGCTGCTATTTGCTCCTCTGAACCAAGATGTCCTGCCCCTATTGGAAGAGCGCTTTGAAGGCTGGCCTGCAGGTCTGCAGCTGGCTGCCCTTTCATTACGTTTTGCAAGCAGCCAGGAATCGGTGCTGTTGGAATTATCCAGCGAGAATGCCGATATAACCGGATACCTGGTTAATGAGGTCCTGACCCACCAATTTCCAGCAATCCACAATTTTTTATTGAAGACTTCCTTTCTAGATCGCTTCTGTCCTTCGCTTTGCGAAGCGGTAATTGGAGAGATAGACCCGGCCTGGAGCATGAGGTCCTGTTTGGATTGGATCGAACGTTCTGGGCTCTTCATAATTTCACTGGACAACCGCCGGGAATGGTATCGCTATCACCATTTATTCCAGAAGTTATTGCAGCAGAGTGCCGCTGCCGAGATAGCACCGGAACAGATTTACAGCCTTCATCGCCAGGCGTCAGTATGGTTTGAAGAGCACGGGCTGCTGGATGAAGCCTTGCACCACGCCCTGGCGATCAAAGACTTTGATCTTGCAGCCCGCCAGATGAGCTCCGGTCTGCGCGATGTGATCAATCTCGAGGACCGACCGACCCTGGAGCGCTGGCTGCGTATGCTGCCAGAAGAGCTGATCCAGCGAAATCCTGAACTTTTAATGATGAAGGCTTGGGTTTTGCAGTTTTCATGGCGCCTCGACCTGCAAGCGCAGGTGCTCCAGCAAGTTGAAGAGCTGCTGGATTCAGGTGAGTATGCAGCACTGCAGGATAACGGATTTCAAATCTTGCGGGGGCAAATTACGCTCATTAAAGCTCAGCAGGCGTATCTCCGCAATCAGCCAAATCAAGCGATCGAATATTGCCGTGAGGCATTGGCGCTCCTGCCTTTATCATGGACCTTTTGGCGCGGTGCCGCAATGCTTTTCCTGGGATTTTCCATGCAAGCCATCGGTCAGGCACAGGCGGCTGAAAGAATATTGCTCGCTGAATACAAATCCTACGGCGAAAAAACCGATACCTATGCCCTGTTAGTCTTGGAATCTCTTTGTTTCATCTATCTAAATACCGGCCAGCTTGAGCAGACCAGGCGAATCGCGCAGCTGCTGTTTCAAGGATCAAACCGCAGCAGGAATGCATTCATGCGAAACTTAGCGGAGTGGTATCTTGGCCTGGTATGCTATCATTTCAATGAGCTCGAGTCTGCCACGCAGCACTTCACCCAGGTTGTCGAAAACCGATTCGCAGCTCAAGTAACTGCTTACCGCGATGCGGTAGCAGGCCTGGCGTTGATCCATCAGATCAAGAAGGAAAACGTAGACGCATTAAAGATGGTGGAGGCAATCAGCCAATTTGACCTGGAAGCGAGCGGGAGCGAAGACGACCGCACACGCTCCCTGCGGGCTCGGCTGATGCTCTTGCAAGGCGATCTGGAAAGCGCAGGGCGTTGGGCTGACACTTTTACCAATCTGCCGCAGGACCAGCCGCTCTTGTGGTTGGAAGAACCACAGGCGACCAGGGTGCGCGTCCTGATAGCAAGGGGAGAGGCTATCGACCTGCGCCTGGCTGTTCAAATATTGGACGTCCTGGATGAGATAGCCGACCGGACCCATAATCTCCGCTATAAGATCGAGATCCAGGCATTGCGGGTTATGACGCTGGAAGCCCAGGGAGAAACCAGCCAGGCTATTTCTGTGCTGCAGCAAGTGATTAACCTCGCCCGACCTGGAGGTTTTATCCGGGTATTTGCTGACCTGGGCAAGCCAATGCAAGGGATGCTGCATCGCCTCGCCGGTCAAGGCACCTCAGATGAGACAATCAATCGCATAATGTCAGCATTCCCATCAGACGAAGAAAATGGGATGAGCAGGAAAAGCTCAATGCTGTCAGAGTCTCAGAAAAAACTCGGGATTTCATCTCCAGCCGAGCCCTTGACCCGCCGAGAGCTCGAGGTAATTTCCTTGCTGCGGGGACCATCCAGTATCAAAGAAATCGCCCAAGAACTCAATATTTCCTATGCGACCGCTAAAGACCACACCATCAAAATCTACGCCAAGCTCGGTGTCAATCGGCGTTGGGATGCAGTAGCCAGAGCAGAAGAGTTGAACATCCTTCCCCCACGCTGAGAAATTCTATACACTAGAACGTTCATTAATCCATCTTAATCCCACCTTAATCCCTCCTTTCGGTGGTTTTTTTACGCAGAACAATCCCTTATCATCTATTCATGGCGAATAATCCATTTAGCGATGCAATCCCCTTCGATCGCCCGGCAATTTACCAGATTTGTGTGCAAGGTATCATCGATCCAAATTGGTCCGACCGGCTGGCAGGTATGACGATCCGCCAGGTCGCTGAGCAGGCGAGTTCTCCTATTACAATCTTAGACGGCGAATTAATCGATCAGTCTGCACTGCTTGGTGTACTGAACTCACTCTATGAGCTACATCTGCCCGTCCTTTCAGTAGTCTGTTTGTCTTACAATTCAGATTTCCGGGTAGATGCTGTAGGAGGGGTGCCAGTCTCGTGATGGCTGCCATCCCTGATAGGTAATCCATTCCATTTTTCTTTTGAGGAGGAGGTTCCAATGTGTTGTTTCTTCACTGCCCTTGTTTTTTTTGGCCCGCGCCTGGGATTCCTGGTGTACTGGCTTATCGCGCCAATTCGGGTCAACACTGCTTTTGCAGCGTTTAATTTCCCCTGGCTGGTGGGGCTGGCAAGCTTGATCTTTGCCCCATGGACTGCCCTGATGTACGTGATCGTTTTTCCCTTGAACGGTTGGGATTGGATCTGGCTTGGGTTTGGCATCGCCGCTGATGTCTTCAGCTACGTCGGCAGCTATCACAACCGCAAGCAGGTTCCTTTATACCCAGAAACCGCACCTTAAACGGAAGCTACGCATAGGTGATTGTGACTGGGCGGTCTCCGCCGCCCAAACACCCTACAACTTCCATTCCTAACCACGACTGTCCAATTTTTTTATATAAAGAAGGGAGAAATCCAATGACATACGGACCTGTTGATTTTTTGGTGCTTGAATTCAAGGGCACCGAGTTCAAAGGTGAGATACTACCGGAGCTGCTAGAGCTGGTCAAAAATAAAATCGTCCGGGTGGTTGACCTGATCATCGTCCAGAAAGATGCAGAGGGGAAGCACCGGGCGTTTGAGCTTCAGCAGCTAGATGCTGAGGTGGTGCGGATCTTCGATCCGCTGGAGTTGGAAATCAGCGGCATCATCCAGGTCGAAGATATCGAGATGATCGCCGAGCTGATGGATAATAACACCACCGCCGCACTCATACTGTTCGAAAACCTGTGGGCGGTCAAGTTCGGAGAAGCGGCGCAAAGGGCGAACGGCCGGATGGTGATGCACGAACGGATCCCCTTCGAGGTCGTGAATGAGGCGTTGGATGCATTTGCCAATGCTGAAATTGCCGCAGATTCCGTTTAGGTATGAAAATCTAACCGAATAAATAAGGAGTGTGATATGTTACGCAGACGAAGAGTTATGAGAAGACCCGTAGCACGCTTAGGCGCGGCTGCCGTGGGCACAGCGGTGGTCGTTGGCACTGCCGGCGCGGTACACCACCACCAGCAGCAGAAATACGGTGCCCAAGATGCAGCTGCCCAGCAGCAGTACGATCAGGCTTATCAGCAGGGCGCAGCCGATGCGCAGGCCCAGCAGTATGCCCCTCCTCCGGTGCAGTATGCAGCTCCGGTTGAGCAGGCGCCTGAGGCAGATTTGACGGCCCAGATCCAGCAGCTCGCCAAGCTTCATGATGCCGGCGCGCTGACCGATGAAGAGTTCGCGGCTGCCAAGCAAAAACTGCTGGCAAGCTGATTGCAGACATTCTGGCAGAGTATCCCCAGGTTGCTTGATAGCGGATATTGTCGAGTATTAGCGAGTAAACAAGAAAATTGTTAGTAGGAGGACGACATAAAGACGAACAGCAAATCCATGTCCCTGCCGGTCCCGGCTTTTGCGGGCGGTACGAAGGCGATCACATTGACCCCGGTCGTCGGCACGCCGCGGCGGGAGTATGCTGAGATGTTTATCCCAGGCGCTGAGGAGCTCGAGGACGGTGAACTGCGAGTGACGGTGCTCGGGAGCGGCAATCCCTGGAATACCCGCGCTCAAGCATCAGCCAGCATCATGGTCGAGGTCGGCAACGCCGAGCGCGAAATTTTTGTTTTCGACATCGGGAGCGGTTCTCTGGCGAACTATGCCAGCCTGAAGCTTCCGATCAACAAACTCAACAAAGTGTTCCTCTCTCACCTGCACGCCGACCACACCGGCGACCTGATCACCCTCTCGGGAAGTTGGTCGAAGGTAGGACGGGCGGACGGGCCGGTCTTCGTGTGGGGTCCCAGCGGGACCGAGCCTCGCCTGGGCACGCGGCATTTCGTCGAAGGGATTGAGGAAGCCCTTGCCTGGGACACCGCAGCCGGGCACGGCGCTATCAACCCGGACAGTATGCGGATCGTTGTGTCTGAGCATGAATTCAGCAAAACCCAGGTTGTCTACGAGGCAAACGGCGTGAAGGTGAAATCTTTTCCCGTGGTCCACGCCCTGAGCGGCGCAGTAGGCTATCGCCTCGAATTCGCCGGCCTGTCCTTTGCCTTCTCCGGAGACACCCGCGCCTGCTGGCCGCTCGTGCATGCCTGCGAAGGTGTCGACCTGCTCATCCACGAATGCTTCCCGCCCGCCGCGGCGCTCGCGGCTGCCTCTGGGCTCTCCATCGAGCGGGCAACGATCGCCCTCAATGCTGCCCATACTTCGCCTACGGCTGCCGCCAAGGTATTCGGGCTCGTGAAGCCGCGTGTGGCTGGCCTCTATCACACGCTTCTCTCTCCTCAGGTCATCTCCATGGTATTTACGGAGCTTGGCGCATTATACAGCGGTCCCGTGGTCCAGACCCAGGACCTGACGGTTTTCAACGTTACGAAGGAAGCTGTGGTCGCTCGCCAGGCAAAGCAGTTCGACCAGCTCCCGCCTACTCCGGGTGTGCAGCGTGTGGCTTTCAAACCCGTCGCGGTGCCGCCTCCCGATTGGTGGGCTGAGGCGCTCATCCCGCTGGATTAGTTCATGCCATCCGCTGAAGTGATGCATCATGAAAACCTTTGACTGCGAAAACCAGTCATCTAGCGCATCTTACCTTTCCTGGTATGGCTTCCCGGCTGCCAGCGAGCATGGCTCAGCGATGGCATGGTGGAACTTGGGGATCGCTTGAATATAGATCACCGGCATGACCCCCTGACGCACTTTCACGCCGCGCCAGTTGGTTTGTTGTGTGCCAGTTTCAACACCACTGCAGCCCTGTCCAGTATTCTTGTCTGGAAGCTGGGCGGGAAATCTTTTATACAGTCTGCTCTCCGAGTATGCAATCGGGAGTGAAATCTGCAGGCACCGGACCGGGAAAGATAAGCTCCTCGGGGTTGAGCCGGTACAAATCGGCTCGAACCAATGTTTGTATGCCGATAACCTGACTTAGCCAAATGGTGGAGACATCTCCACCGGAAAGGACATAATCCCATGAGAAAAATCAGTCTAATCATGATAATGTTAATGACCATCCTACTGGCCGCCTGCGCGCCGACAGCAACTCAGCTGCCGGCTCCAACCCAGGCGCCCGCACAGCCAACGCAGCCGCCGGTGGACAACCAGGCGACCGTGGACGCATCGGTAGCCGCGACCCTTGCGGCGCAGCCCGCACCGCCTACAGAGCAGCACCGCCTGCGCCCACAGCGCCGCCGCCCGCCGAGCCTGCCCCGGTATCGGAGGGATATGCACCTGCGTTAACTGGCGCAGTCTGGCAGTGGACGGCCAGCCAGACAGGAGACCAGATCACCCCGGTGAACGACCCCAGCCGCTACCAGGCTACGTTTAATGTGGACGGCACGGTGTCGATAAAAGCGGACTGCAACATGGTGACGGCGACCTACACAGTTGGGGAAGGGAACACGATGACGATCCAGCTCGGGGCTTCCACGCTGGCAGCCTGCCCGGAGGACTCGCAAGCGGATGCCTACCTGGCTCAGCTCGGACTGACGGCAACCTATGGATTTACGGAGGGCAAACTGGTGCTCACCTCAGGGGACCAGAAATCGGTCATGACCTTCCAGATGCTGCCGGTAGCGATCCTGCCGACGCCTGAACCGAACGCCCCTTCCGCCCAAACGACCACGGCGGTCAACCTGCGGAGCGGACCGGGAGAGAACTACACAGTCTTCGGCGTGATGCAGCCTGGGCTTCAAGGGCAGGTGGTCGGCAAGAGCGAGGACGGAATGTGGTGGGCATTGAATATGCCAGTATCCGCGACCGGGATAGGCTGGGCATCCGCCCAGTACGTCAACGTGAGCAATGCGGAAGGCGTACCGGTGATGACCGCACCGCCCGTCCCGCCTTCGGTGGAGCCGGTGCCGCCAGGGCCGGATGACCCTCAAGCAACCGCGCTGCAGCCGGTCTACGTGCGCCAGGGACCAGGGGAAACCTACCCGGCATACGGCACGGCCCAGCCCGGGATGACCGCCCTGGTGATTGGTAAAAGCGAGGACGGGGCCTACTGGGTTGTGCGGGTGAACCCGCAGTTCGTCCCGAGTGGATTCGCCTGGGTGCAGGCTTCATTGGTGCAGGCGTCGAATGTAGAGAATGCGCCGGTGATCGCTGCGCCGCCAGCGCCGGTGAGTGCGCCGGTGCCGCCGCCATCGAGTACGAGTGCAGCGACGGCAACCGCGACGACAGCGGTGAACGTGCGCACCGGACCGAGCACGGACTACCCGGTCCTGGGAGTGGCCCAGCCCGGAGCGAGCGCCGAGATCGCTGGGGTGAGCGAGGATGGCGGTTGGTGGCAGGTGAAGGTGTCGACAACCGTCGTGCCGGATGGATTGGCCTGGGTATCCGGGGACTACACCTACGCTGTAAACACCGCGAATGTGCCGGTGGTTGCGGCGCCGCCGCCTCCGGCATCGGTAGAAGCGCCTCCACCGCCCACCACGCCGAGCGGAGTCTGGGTGATCACGATCGAGCCGCTGAACGTGCGTGCGGGACCGGGGAACGAATATCCGAGCTACGGCAAGATTCCGGCTGGGGTTCCGCTGCAGGTGACAGGGGAGTCGAATGGGTGGCTCTCGGTCGTGCTGCCGTCGCTGCCCGGCGGGATCGGCTGGATTTCGGGCAACTATGTCGTCCCGTACCCCTAGGAGATGGTTACACTTTGCTGAGATCTTGTAACATACAAGGGCTGCAAAGAGGTTCTATCCGCAAGCTGGTTATGGGCGTCGCAACGCATAGGTAGTAGGTAAGATGCAACAGTAGCTAGAATTACCCGAAGGGTTCCCAAAGAACCCTTCGGGTAACAACTAAAGGAGTCAGATTATGTTCGATCTTCCATTAGAATATGCCTTGATTACATTCGAGGATGCCAGACCCACAGGGAAAATTGTCCCCGAGCTTCTGGATCTGGCGAAGCGCGGTATCGTGCGCTTTATCGACATCGTCTTTATCCATAAAGAGGCAGACGGCAACATACGTACCGTCGAGCTCAACGATCTCGATCCGGAGTCGTACGAGATGTTTGTCCCGATAGGCGAGCATGTCTCCAGCCTGTTTACGAACGACGACCTGGAGATTGCGGCCAGCAAACTAACCGAGGGTTCGGCGGCGATGCTCCTTTTGTGGGAAAATCTGTGGGTTGCCGGTATTGGTAAAGCCATCCAGGATGCCGGCGGCAAGCTGGTAGAGCGTGCCCAGATCGCTCCCGAAGTGGTCCAGCAGTTTGAACAAGGACTCGCTGAGGGATAGCGCAAGACCAAGAAACTCAACATCCGAAAATCACTCTAAATAGGAGGTAACATCATGAGACGCAGAAGAGGACCGAATCCCCCCGGCCCGGTTGGCGGGGTTGGCCGTGGAAATCCCCCGGGACCTGTCGGTGGAGTTGGCCGTGGACCGAATCCCCCCGGCCCGGTTGGCGGAGTTGGCCGTGGGCCGAATCCCCCTGGCCCAGTCGGCGGCGTTGGCAGACGGCGCAACGGCGTCGGACTGCTGCGCTAGCCGGTGCAGCGAACGTGTGCGGTGTCTCACCGTTCGGATAGGCAAGGATAGAATAGCAAAGCGCAGCACTCAGATGGTCGATCGGGAGAAAAACTTTTGAACCAAGATGCCATCCTAATCAAAAAAAGCTTGACGACGCCGCGCGCAGCTGCAATCGCCGGCATCCTGTTTTCGATATTGCTGATTATCAGCCTGACCATTATCCAGATTCTAGTTCCCTACAACCCCCAGGACGTAGGGAGCTGGCTTTCTGAAAATTGGAAGATTGTGGGTTTCGCTCAGAACCTGGTTCCATTTGCGGGGATTGCTTTTTTGTGGTTCATCGGCGTTGTGCGCGATCGCCTGGGAGTGTATGAAGATCGCTTATTTGCCACTGTTTTCCTGGGCAGCGGGCTGCTGTTTCTCGCCTCACTGTTCATCTCAACGGGAATCGCGGGTGCAATTTTAATCATCTACGGTTCTGCACCTGCTTTGCTAATCGATACTGGTTTATACACATTCGGGCGTGTGATAACCTATGAGATAATGAACGTCTATGCGATGAAAATGGCGGGAGTGTTCATGATCACAACCTGCACACTTTCCCTGCGCACCGGGATAATCCCACGGTGGATGGCTTACCTTGGCCTGATCTTAGCTCTATTTTTACTGTTGAGCAGCGGTTACGTTTCCTGGGCTATGCTGGTATTTCCACTTTGGGTGTTACTGATCAGTATGAATATATTAATATCAAATCTCGGAAAACCAAAAAGTGAATAAATCACAGAGACCAAATCCTGACTTGAGTGGTGCTGGGGTTTAGGTGGCAAGGTCTGCCTATACTCCCTTCACTACTTCAAAGTAGGAATAACATTATGGCACAAGGGACCGTTTCATTCCCCTCACATGCACAGCAATGCCTACAACATCTTTATCCTGGTCCTGACTGTGCTTTCCCTGGCGGTGATGGTGGTGCTGCTGCTACCTCTATCTGAGGAAACCCTCAAGCTGCTGTCCGTTTATGACAACTTGATCTGCGTTATTTTTCTGATCGACTTTTTCTACAACCTGAGCAAGTCTCCTAAGAAATCCGATTACTTTATCGGGCAGCGCGGCTGGCTTGACCTGCTCGGCTCAATCCCTTCGTTAGGGCTGCTGACAAATGTAGGTAAATTTGCCGGCCTCTTCCGCCTGGCCCGCTTAAGCCGGCTGGCGCGAATCACCCGCCTGCTGCGCGGGGAGAACAAAAAGGCGCTGGTGAAGGATGTGCTCGAAAACCGGAGCCGGTATGCGGGGTTTATCACGATCCTGCTGACGATCCTGGTACTGACGGTTGCCAGTACACTCGTGCTGCAGTTTGAGAGCCAATCGCCGGAAGCGAAGATCCTCACCGGAAATGATGCATTCTGGTATTCATTGGTGACCATCACCACGGTGGGATACGGCGACTACTACCCGGTGACGGCAGGGGGCCGGATCACGGCGATGTTCATCATGTTTGCGGGGGTCGGGATCATCGGCGCCCTCGCCAGCATCCTAGCGAGCCTGCTGGTTGGGACTTCTGCCCCAGAAGAAGAGGAAGAGCCTGGGACGCTGCAAGCAACGACTGTCGAACAGGAGCTCGCGCTGAGTAAAGAATGAGTTGGCTGCTCTGCGCCAGATGTTAGAAAACAAAGGCAAGGAGCTATGATCGAACCGCAGCACATCCGGCTCAAAGTCTAAGGATAATAATCGAAATTGAACGGTCCTGAACGAAGATGATAAGCCGAAATCCTCATGGACGATAATGAGATATTGGTGATCGGATTATATCGGGCGTTTATTGAGCGCCGTTGAGCACTCCGGTTGCGTTGCTGACTATGATCTTTCTGGCGCTCATCGAAGGGCGTGGAATTTGTGAGGAAACGTACCCGCAGCTGGTGGACTTCACCCAGCCGGTGTTGTACCATCCTATTATGCCACGCTTGGCGGTTTGCTAGTCGGGCTGCTGGTGAAGCTCCGTTATCTGGCGAGTAGCGGCATGTTGTGAAGTCGCTGCCCGAAGAGATGGAAGACAGGGCGAGTGCCTTACGCAAGGCTCCAGCGTTCGTATTGACGGCGCTTATAGGCGCTCTCTCGTGGCGCCAGCCTGGGTCCGGAAGCTCCGCTCGGGCATATGCGTGCGGCAGCGGATCGGAGCTGGGTAGCCGACCGCCTTAAGCTGCCAAAAGAAGAAGCTCGCGCGATTAGGACCCTATTCGGGAATCTCGGCAGCCTTTGGAGGCTACCTTCCTCACCCTTTGGCGGGGCATTCATGGGATGGAATTTACCGGCTCGCTGACTTATCCGATCTATTCTAACCTGATCGCTGCCATGTCGCCTCGTTAATTGGAGCGCTGGTGATACTCAGTTTCACCGGGTTGGTGCCGCGTGGCCTGCTGGAATTTCCGGAGTACGCCGACTTTCAATGGATTTATTTCTTATTCGCAGTAGTTTTCGGCCTTGTAGGTGCTGGTGTGCGGCATTCTTGTTCAAGATTATATTTGGTTTTGAAACCCGCCTGGTAATCCCGCTTAACCGGTTCCTAGTTTTGAAGCCGATGGTCGGCGGATTGGACTGTGGATCATCGGCGCCTGGCTGCCGCTGACATTCTTTTCCGGCGAAGAGGATCTGAACATAATCTGGCTATGCGCCGCAGATCGGAGTGATCATGCTGATTGTGCTGGCAGTGATCAAGCTGGTTACGCTCAGCGTGTGCATGATGCGAGCGGGTTTCCGGGCGGTTATATGTTTCCATTGTTTTTCCGGCAGGCTGCCTTGGGTATGCGCTCAACTTGCTATTTCCTTTCGTACCGCTCGACGTGGCGATGATCAGCATGATGGCAGGCATTGGCGGCGCAGTGATGCGCATGCCAGTCACGGTCATGGTGGTGATGATGGTTATGTCGTCACCGTCTGCTCTCCCAATCAGCATCGTTGCAGCTGTCACCGGCTTCTTGAGCGCCACAATCCTGGAGGCATGAATGCGGCAAGGCAATGTACGAAGCAGCACAAGAGAGAAAGCGGTTTATGTCCCGTCGGCAGAAGATGCCAATAAAGGGCAGCACAATGAGAACAAGTTCAGATCTTGGCGGTGAACGAAAAAACTGACCAGGTTGCGGAAGATCAGAGGCTTTGCGCTCCAAAACAATGACTGTTGAGAACGCTACAGACGGATCTTCAGTGACGATAAAGGAGAACGTAGATGTCTGCAAATCGACGTAAATCAAAATCAGCTCGCAGCCTTATCCTTACAGCTACATCCCGATTCTCTCGTGGCTGCCAAAGTACAACCGACTCTGGCTGGTCGCTGATATCATCGCCGGTCTGACGTTGTGGGGATCTGGTCGTGCCCGAGGGCATGGCCTATGCCGGCATCGCTGGACTGCCTCCACAGGCTGGCCTGTATACCCTGGTCGCCTCCCTGATTGTGTATGCCTTGTTTGGTTCTTCACGCCACCTCTCGGTTGGGGCAACCTCTGCCACGGCAGCTCTTAATTGCCTCCACCGTGATTGCTGTGGGCGCAACAACAGGGGATATGGCAACATACTCAGCCTATGCCGCCGCCCTGGTGCTGGTCATCGGGGTTGTGTTCCTGGTATCAGGAATAGCGCGCCTGGGTTGGGTAACTCAGTTTTTGTCAAAGCCGGTGATGGATGGTTTCATTGTCGGTCTTGCGATCTTCGTTGCCGTAGGGCAGCTGAACAAGTTGTTTGGTGTAGAAAAAGGAGAAGGGAATACCTTCCAAAAATTATTCGCCATCATCAAACAGCTCCCCGAGGCCAACTGGGTGACGTTTGCAGTAGGCGCTGGAGCATTGGCGCTGCTGTTTCTGATGCCGCGCTGGAACAAGAAGATCCCATCAGGCCTGCTGGTCCTGTTCGGCTCCATTATTATTAGCGTTGTTTTTCAGCTGAATACTAATGTATGGTGTGGATGTTGCCGGGGTACTACCGCAGGGACTGCCTTCCGTCGCGATACCTGAGGTGCCATTTGAGACTGTTCTAAAAATGATCTTGCCTGCAATCGGCATCTTTCTGCTGGGCTACAGCGAGGCGTTGGGAGTGGCGCGGGAATTCGCCGAAAAGCACGGCTATGACGTCGATCCCGACCAGGAGCTGAATGCCCATGCTTTTGTCAACCTCGCGAGCGGCTTGTTTGGCGGGTATGATCGCCGCCGGAGGGATGTCTGCCTCTGCGGTGAAGGAAGGGGCGGGAGCACGAACTCAAGTCGCAAATATTGTTGCCTGGGGAGTGACTCTGATAACCCTGCTGTTCCTCACACCCTTATTCACCAACCTGCCCGAGGCAGTGCTGGCCGCGCTGATCATCCATGCTGTCTGGCACATCCTGACCGCCCGCAAATTGGAGAAGATATGGACGGTTTCTCGAACAGAATATGGATTAGCAGCGCTCACTCTTCTGGGTGTGCTGTTCATCGACGTTCTTGAAGGTATGATCATCGGATTGGTCGCCTCGGTGCTTCTGGTGCTTTACCAATCCAGCCGCCCGCATATCGCGTCGCTGGGCCGCATCCCGGGATTTCCCGGCGCTTACTCCGACTTGAAGCGGCACCCCGAAAACATTCCGGTTCCCGGAGTTTTGATCCTGCGGCTGGATGCGCCGATCTACTATGCCAGCGCGCTGACCGTCCGAGGGCAGATAAAAGCTCTTGTTGACGAAGCCGGACCATCCCTCCGGGCAGTAGTATTGGACGCTGCCGGGCAGGATTCCCTGGATATCACCAGTGCAGAAGCGCTGAAAGGGCTGGTTGTTGAGCTGAAGAACAAAGGGATTGATTACTACGTAGCTGAGCTGCATGCACCGGTGAGGGAATTCGGTCAACGGACGGGGCTGCTTGAGCTGATCGGTGAAGACCACATCTTCCCGACCGTCGACACCGCCGTGCAAGCTATCGAGGGTCGTGCTCAAACAGAACAAAACAATCCGATTAACTGAAAACTGTGCCTCAATCATTATTGCCTAATGGAGGATGTTAAATGAATAATCTATCTGGTCGCCTGGTGGTTTACCTGGTTGCGGGAGCTGCGATCTTTGTGATCCTGTTTGGGATCCGCGGCTCAGCTTCCATCATCAATCCAATCTTACTGGCGGCTGTGATCACCATCACGGTATTGCCGATCCCCAGCCGTCTGACGAAACGCGGAGTGCCCGGCTGGCTGGCGCTTGTCCTGAGCATCTTGATGGTCGTTCTTCTTCTCGGTCTGGTCATCGCGACCGTTTTCTTCTCAATCACCAAGCTCACCACCGAACTGCCGGCATACATGGAGAGCGCTTCGGAGCAAGCCAGCGAGGACCTTTCTGCGACAACGGATTCAGAAACGGCAACAGAAATTGAATATGTAGCCACCTCAATCGGTGCTGTAATGCAAGGCATCCTGGCTAGCGTCTTGGAGTTATTAGTCACGTTCGGAATGGCGCTGGCGATTTTCTTTTTCATGATCAGCGCCGCATTGGCTCTACCTGCCCCCTCCCGACTGGGGCTGGACCCAGGCGGATCGGGAATGGGGAGAGTGACCGTACTCACTGAAGATGTGCGCAAGTATATGACTGTCTTGACTGGGGTCAATTTCTTAGTAGGTTTGGGCGATACCGTTTTCCTCTTGTTCCTTGGGGTGGATTATGCGCTGTTGTGGGGGCTGCTCGCCTGGTTTATGGGATATATCCCCTCGATTGGTTTCATGATCGCCCTGATCCCGCCCGTACTTATGGCTTATGCTGAGTTTGGTTTGAATACCGCGTTGGTTGTCCTGATCGGCTACATTGTCATCAATGGTGGTGTGCAGAACTTCTACCAGCCGAAAGTCATGGGAGACCGGTTGAAGATCTCCCCTGTGGTGGTTTTTGTCGGGTTGTTTATCTGGGGATACTTGTTAGGCGGGATCGGCGCTATCCTGGCAGTGCCGATGACCCTGCTGGTGCTGATTATCATGGAGAATTTCGAAGGCACGCGCTCTCTTGCGATCTTGATGCGGTATACCGGTGATGAGAAAAAAGAAGAAAGGAAAGCGGCGGAAAAACATGTGAAAGGCTTATGGAGTAGAGTTAAGGGGACATTCGGTTCCAGCTCGAATTCGGATGAGAAGAATTTGTGAACTGTATTTGATTCCGGTCAATCCTAGATGGTCATTGCCAAACTCTGGAGCGCAAGATGAAAACTCCCAAAATGAGAAGAGTCATAGCTCGTTACAACTGGGACCGCCTGAAAGTGAGCTTTTGGTTCGCCCCGGTGGTGATGTCCATTGGAGCGGTCCTGCTAGCCTGGGTGATGTATTGGGTAGATGATCACATCGCCAATGAGATTTTGCAGGACAGCCGCTTCTTCCTCTCGGGTACTCCTGATGAAATCCGCGCGATGTTG
This sequence comes from uncultured Chloroflexia bacterium, assembly GCA_963827155.1. GTDB lineage: Bacteria > Chloroflexota > Anaerolineae > Anaerolineales > UBA4823 > UTCFX2. Next base: position 272,979 of record CAWGZV010000002.1, read on the forward strand.
ATAGCCCAGGCTTCTACGATCCTGGCTACCGCAGGGGTGGTCTTCACTCTGCTCACTCTGCCACTTTCTACGGTAGCTTCACAGTATGGCTCTCGTTTGTTGCGAATCTTCCTGGGCGATCGCACCACCCAGATCGTCTTGGGGACATTTGTGGCTACATTTACTTATTGTTTAACCGCTGCTCTAACCATCCCAGCGGTCGAAGTAGAGCCAGATGGGCCTCAAGTTACCGCTACTGTTGGATTGCTCTTATTATTAGCGACCTTTGCCTCATTGATCTTACTCATACATCATATCAGCACCATGCTGCAAGCCCCAACCATTGCTGCTGCAGCGGGTGCAGAGCTGCAGGAGGTGGTTCTTGCCGAAATCCCAGATGTCACGAGCGGTGATGGTTCAAATGGCGAGTTCTGAAATCCACCCCGACGAGCTGGCGGAGAAGGACAGTTATCCGGTCCGGGTGAGTCAAACTGGATATATCCAATACATCGATCCGCAATATGTTTTAACCCTAACACAGGAAAAGGATCTTGTCATCCGCCTTTTACGCAAGCCAGGTCACCTTGTCTGGCGCGGGGCGCGGGTCGCTCTGGTTTGGCCTGCTTCACGGGTTGATGAGAAGCTAGATCGACAGATCCGTAAGGCTTTTCGGATAGGAAAAGGTCGCACACCCACCCAGGATGTCGCTTATGCGGTCAACCAGCTGGTCGAAATGGCAGTACGCGCAATGTCTCCGGCGATCAATGATCCTTTCACCGCGATAACCTGCCTGGATTATATCGGGGAGGGACTAGCGCTGTTCATCCAACAGGGAGAAAAAAGTCCCTACTTCTATGATCAGGATAACCGGTTGCGCCTGATTCTGGAGCCAGTCACCTTCCCGGAATTGCTCGACGGCGCTTTCCATATGCTCCGCCATGCGAGCTGTGATAATGCCAGTGTCCTGCTGCACATGCTGGATGTTATCAGTGCCTTAGGCCAGCAGGCGGGTTCGCCCGAGGTGCGCCAGGAGCTGCATCGTCACGTAGGCCTTATCCAGGCAGAAAGCCAGGCCGGTGCGATCATTGATTGGGATCGGAAGCAAATTTCCCAGCGCTGTACGATACTATCAAATGAGCTAGGATCCTAACTATGGACGCGAATATACCGAAAAAGAAATCCCTCTCATCTGATTTACTCGCAGGGTTGACCTTTGCCCTGGTAAATATCCCTCAGTCAATGGCCCACGCCTTACTGGCGGCGGTCAATCCAGTGTTCGGCCTGTACACCCTGATGCTGGCGGCGCCAGTCGGGGCGCTCTTCACCAGCGCAATCTTCATGAACATTTCGACGACCAGCGCACTGGCGGTAGCAGCGGGGGATACGCTGGTGACCTATTCTTCGGATGACCGCGGTACCGTCCTGGTGACCCTGGTCCTTCTGATTGGCGTCTTTCAGATTCTCTTTGGTTTGTTTCGCCTGGGATGGTTGACCCGTTTCATTCCGTTCTCAGTCATGACCGGTTTTATGACCGGTGTGGCTGTTTTGATCATCATTGGTCAGCTAGGTGATCTCACCGGTTACTACAGTGATTACTCAGGGAAAATTTCCCAGGTAGCCGACCTGGTGTTAAACACACAATCGATCGATTGGGCAACCCTAGGGATCGGGCTGCTTACGATTTTTCTGATCTACGGTCTGGGGTTAACTCGCTTGTCAAAGTTTTCCCTGATCCTGGCGCTTGTTTTAGCATCTGGTTTAGCCGTCCTGCTCAATGAGTTTTCATCTGCAGACATCAAGCTGGTGAGCGACATTGCAGATGTGCCTCCTTCCCTTCCAAAACTCGTTCTTCCCGATCTGACACTCATTGCCCCACTGATTGTCCCCGCGATTGCAATTGCGATCATCGGTCTGGTGCAGGGCGCCGGTGTCAGCCAAACTTTCCCTAATCCGGATGGGAAGTTCTCGGATGTCTCACGGGATTTTTTTGGTCAAGGAGCTGCCAATGTGGCAGCCGGATTCTTCGGCGGCATCCCGGCAGGGGGCTCCAGCTCGGGCACAGCCCTGATGGTCAGTGCTGGGGCTCGCTCTCGCTGGGCAAACATCTTTGGCGGGATCATGGTGGCAATTGTGGTTTTGCTGTTTGCCAATCTGGTTGAGATGGTGGCAATGCCAGCCCTGGCTGGATTAGTTATTGTCGCGGGTGTCCAGATGGTTAACATCGCTTCCATCCGGACGGTGTGGAACACGAATACAGTAGCCCGCACCATTATGCTGGTCACGATGGGATCCACCTTGATCATGCCGCTCCAATATGCGGTGTTTCTCGGTGTGGTCATCTCAATCTTGCTCTTTGTACTCCAGCAGTCAAATACGATCCGGGTAGTTGAATGGGTAGTTGGAAATCGCGGTTGGCCAGTTGAAAAACCCGCTCCTAAAAAGCTTGATTCTCAACGAGCGACCGTGCTGTTTGTCTACGGAAACCTGTTCTATGCTGCGGCGGAAGTCTTCGAGAATAGCCTGCCTGCAGTCGAATTTGCCAGCCGGGCGGTAGTGATCTTGCTTTTGCGCGGCTACGAAGATGTCGGCAGCACGGTGACTGAAGTCTTGCGCAGGTACACACAAGCCCTGCAGTCCTGCGGCGGCAAGCTGGTACTGGCTGGTGTCTCCCCGGCCTTGCGCGACCAGCTCAAACGGACCGGGATGCTCGATTTGATCGGCAAAGATAACATCTTCCTGGCTACCGAGACAATCGGCGAGGCAGGCAATGCTGCCCTCCATGCAGCCGAGGAGTGGCTGGCAGAGTCCTCGAGGGAAATCAATAAGGAGAAATAGTCCATGGAAAGCACCCCAAAAAATAAAAGCACAATTTCTTCGGATATGGTTGCCGGGTTGACCAACAGTATCCCAGCAATCCCGGATGCGATGGCCTCCGGTGTTTTGGCCGGAATAAATCCCATAAACGGCCTGTATGGATTGATGGTCGGGACCCCGGTCGCAGCCCTGTTCACCGGTTCTGCTTTTATGAGCGTGGGCGCTACTAGTGCCATATCTATCACCCTTGCAGCTGGTCTTGCCAGATACCAGGGGGAAGAGCAGCTCCAGGCGCTGGCTACGCTCGCTCTGGTTATTGGAATAGTCCAGATTGCAGCAGGCCTTTTGCGCCTGGGATTTTTAGTTCGTTTCGTTTCCAACGCGGTGATGACCGGCTTCCTGAGCGGCTTGGGCGTGCTGATCGTGCTCAGCCAGCTGGGCGATCTGAGCGGCTACAGCAGCGAATTCAGCAATAAAGTAGTTAAGGCAGTGGATCTGCTTTTTCACCTCGACCAGATAGACCTGCCTACGACGATCGTTGGGTTGTCTGCTATGGCTCTGATCCTGCTCTTCGACCGGACGCGCCTGAACAAATTTTCGATGCTGATCGCCTTGATCATTGTCTCTTTGCTGCCGGTAATATTTGGCTGGGATTCGGTCGTGCTGGTTGGCGACACTGCGGATATCCCTGGCGGGTTTCCAAAACCGGTGATACCCATCCCGATTTTCGACCTGGAGCTGATTTCAGTTGGTATTGCCGCAGCGATCATTGGTCTGGTTCAAGGCGCCGGTGTCAGCCTCGGATATACCAATCCCGACGGCAAGTATCCGGATGTCTCGCGGGATTTTACTGGCCAGGGTATTGCTAATACCGTAGTGAGCTTCTTTCAGGGTTTGCCGGTCGGCGGCTCGTTATCCTCGACTGCATTGGTGGTCAGCGCTGGGGCAAAGACCCGGCTGGCAAACATCTTCACCGGGCTGTTTGCAATCCTGGCGGTGCTGCTCCTGGCGCCGCTGATCGAGGTGCTGCCCATGGCCGGTCTGGCGGCGATCCTGATCATCGCGGGGGTGCAGAGCCTCAACCTGCCTCGCATCGAAACCGTGTGGCAGACCGGCATGGCTTCGCGGGGTGTGATGATCTTCACCTTTATCGCCACCCTGGCTTTGCCCATCCAGAATGCTGTGTTCCTGGGCGTATTGCTCAGCATTCTGGTTCACGTGTTTCGGGCTGCCGGACGGGTTGAGATCAGCGAGATCGTGCCCCTGGAAGGAGGGAGGTACGAGGATCGCCCCGCTCCAGAGCAGCTGCCCAGCCGCCAGGTCATTGTCCTGTTCCCCAAGGGCAGCCTGTTTTTTGCAGGGGCAAGCGAGTTCGAAGAGCACCTGCCCAAGGTGGGAGATGCTCAGGGAATGGCGGTTATCCTGCGCTTACGCGGGCGGAACGAGATCGGCAGCACCTTCATGCGCGTGATCGATCGATATGCAAAGTCCATCCATGCCAACCAAGGCAAATTGATCTTAGTTGGGGTGAGCAAGCAAGTGTTTGCGCAGCTCCAAAAAACCGGCCTTCTGGATAACCTGGGCAGCGAGAATGTATACCGAGCGACCTCGATCATGGGCGACTCAGCCATCACAGCCCTGGAAGATGCCAGGCAATGGCTGGAATCCTCCAGGACAACAGATCTAACGGAGGGTTGATTTGTTTAAATATCGAAGGAGGAAAACCATCCCATGCTGAAACAGTTCATAAAAGAGGTATCTAAAATCTGGACATTGGAACGGCCGAACCAGCTCGCGGCTGCGCTCGCCTATTACAGCATGTTCTCCTTTGCGCCAATCATATTTGTGTCGATCAGCATCGTTAGTTTTTTTATCGAGGAGATTGACCCTTCAGTCAGTTTTACCAGCGCCTGGAGGAAGTATTCGGAGCAGGGATCAGCGAATTGGTGCAAAATCAGTAGCTGCGGTTTCAACTACTCCTTCGAGCAGCTCCTGGTTGATCTCATTGGTCAGTTTCCTTGCGCTTGTTTACGCTGCCTCAGGATTATTTTATCAGCTCCAATTTTCCTTAAATAAGATCTGGCAGATACCGCCACCCGAAAAAGGGCATACCTTTGGGTTTCTCCGAAAGCGCTTGTTTTCGTTCCTCATCGTGATTGGTCTGGGACTGCTGGGCGTTCTTGCCGCCTTTGCGAGCTTACTGCTTGACTGGTTTGGTTCATTCATGGAGCAGTTGTTGGGAATAGATGCAGATCAGCTGCTGGCAGCCAGGTTTGCAGCCCCGCTCCTGTTGATGGTCATCGTCGCCCTTTTTTATAAGATTTTGCCAGAGACAAAGATCGCCTGGAGGGATGTCTGGCTCGGGGCGGTGATCACGACCGTGCTCATCATGGCGGCGATTTTTGTGGCGGGGATTTACTTCCAGTACAGCTCGATGAACTCAGCACTCCAGGCAACCGGCGCATTCACCATACTGCTGGTCAGCTTCTACTATGTCGCCCAGATTTTTTTGCTTGGGGCGGTGAGCTGCCGGGTTTATGCGGAAATATATGGGTCGAGAAAACCGGAAAAGAAGGTATAACACACAAAATCTGAGATCGGTAAACATAGAAAGAGTCTGAATATCCACAGGCTCTTTTTCATTCCAGGGATGGGTGATGGGGGTCGAACCCACAACCACTTGATCCACAGTCAAGTAAGAATAGTTCCACACGTTACATATTGCGGTTCCACGCACACACAGTCCAAATAATAAGGATGAAAATGGTCTATCAGATCCATCAGTTTCTATGCTTTGGTAATGTATCTGCACCACAATTGCACCCGGCATGAAGCAAGTAAAGGCGACCTGCGACCTTGCTCATCAACTCCTGGCTTAGGTTTATTGGATCAACTTCGAGCCTATACCATGGTAGAGGTCAAACAAACGATTAATACACCTTAATTTCCATTTTGGTCTTTTCTCAATGCAGGCAATATAATCGATTTATAAAGAAATCCTGTATAATTTGTCAAGCAAGAGATGATCTACAATAACTGTTCGGAAATCTCTCATGATTAAGCAATTCGTATGACTGACCAGAACTCAAATCCTTCTCCAAACCAAGCTGCACCGGCCACGCCTGCCTAACGATCTGCTCGAACGTTCGCGGCTAATCGAGCTGCTCAACCACGATATTGACCACCAGCTTATCCTGGTCTGTGCATCCGGCTGGCTTCGGTAAAACCACCCTGGTAAGCACCTGGCTTGAGAGCATGGCTGCCGGTCAGGATGAGAAGACAGCTTCCTTGCCTTCAGCCTGGCTTTCGCTGGATGAAAGATGACAGCGACCTCGACCTCTTTTTACGCTATTTCATCGCCGCACTGCGTACGATTTTCAGCGAAGCCTGTGAGGAAACCCTGGCTTTACTTCATGCGCCGCTGCAACCACCTCAGGCATTCATCTTTGCCACGTTCAGTAACGAGCTCGAACAGCTTCCCGGAGATGCTATTCTCGTCCTGGACGACTACCACACCATCCACGGCATGGAGGTGCACAATCTGCTCGGTGAATTGGTGCGCCACTGGCCAAAATCACTGCATCTGGTGCTGATCTCACGCATCAATCCGCCCTTGCCGCTCGACAGTTTACGTGCGAAGGGGCATGATCAGCGAGATTCGCACCAGTGACCTGCGCTTTACACCGCAGGAGATTGCTGACTATCTGAGTCAGGAGCAAGTTGGCCATCTGAGCCAGGACGCCCTGCCCATTCTGGCAGAGCGCTTCGAAGGCTGGCCGGCCGGTTTGCACCTGGCAGCCCTCTCTTTGCGTTCTGCAGGCAGCGGGGAAACCGTCCTGTCGTGTTTATCCGGTGAGAATGCCAACATTACCGGATACCTGGTGGAAGAGGTGCTTAACCACCAATTACCGGCGATCCAGACATTTTTGTTGAAGACTTCCATCCTGGATCGCTTTTGCGCTTCGCTGTGTGAAGCCGTGATTGAAGTGATCGACCCCGCCTGGAATGCACGCCTCTGTCTGGATTGGATTGAACGCTCCGAGTTATTCCTTGTACCCCTGGACCAACACCGGGAATGGTACCGCTATCATCATTTATTCCAGGGATTGCTGCAGCAGAGATTGTCCAGCCGAATTGGCGCCTGACCAGGTGGCCAACTTGCACTCGCCTGGCGTCGGTCTGGTTCGAAGAGCATGGGCTGATGGATGAAGCCTTGCATCACGCCCTGGCAGCCGGCGACCTGGATCTGGCTGCCCGCCAGATGAGTGCCGGGCTGCGCGACTTGCTCAACCGCGAAGACCACCGAACCCTGGAGCGCTGGCTGCGCCTGCTGCCGGAAGAGATGATCCAGCAACGTCCAGAGCTGTTGATAATCAGGGCTTGGATACTGGAGTTAACATGGCAACTAAACCTTCAAGCACAGATTATCCAGCAGGTAGAAATACTGTTGGATTCAGAGACGGCTGTGCACGTTGCCGGCGAATGACCTGCAAATCCAGCGCGGGCAAATCCTCCTGATTAAGAGCGAAGTAGGCGTATTTCAGCAACCAGACCACGCTAGCGATCGACCTTTCCCAGCAAGCATTGGCGCTCATGCCTCCTGCGTGGACATTCGTGCGCGGCGCGGCGATGTTATACATGTGCCTGTCCATGCAAGCCAATGGCCAGGCAGACGCAGCCGAAAGGTTGCTGCTCGATGAATTTGAGTCTTGCGTCGATAAGACTGCTATCTATCCCCTGATCCTCTTACAATCATTGGGTTACATCTACCTTTGGACAGGCCAGCTTGAGAAGGCAAAGCAAATTGGGCAGGTGCTGATTCAGGAGGCAACCAGCAGCAGGATAATAATCATGAAGAATTGGGGTGACTATTATCTCGGTGTGGCGTGTTATCAATGTAATGAGTTAGAGACTGCCGAACAATACTTTACCCAGATCTCCAATAATCGGTTTTATGCCCACGGTTCTGCTTACAGCGATGCCGTTGCGGGCCTGGTTTTAATTCATCACAATCAAAGGGGAGAGCGCAGAGGCATGGCGGATGGTGGAGTCGATCAGCCAGTTTGACCTGCAGCAGAGAGGCAGCGAAGACGAGCGGACAAGCTCCCTGCGCGCCAGGTTGATGCTCTTGGAAGGGGACCTGGAAGGCGCCGGCCGGTGGGCTGACTCTTTCACCGATTTGCCGCCGGATCAGGCTATTCTCTGGCTGGAAGAACCTCAAGTGACCCGGGCGCGCATCCTGGTGGCCAGAGGCTCGGAGGCTGACCTGCGGTTGGCGCGTCAAATTTTGGATGTCTTGTATGAGATCGCCGAGCGGACGCATAACACCCGCGTCAAGATCGAGATCCTGGCATTGCGCGCCCTGGCGCTGAATGCCCAGGGGGAAACCAGCGCAGCCAACGTAGAGCTGGAGCAGGCGGTGAACCTCGCACGGGTAGGGGGCTTCATCCGGGTCTTCGTCGACTTGGGCCAACCCATGCAGAGGATGCTCCACCGGCTTGCAAAACAAGAACATTCGGCGGAGACGATACGCCGCCTCCTGGCGGCATTTCCAGATGCTGATGAAAATTCAGTTAGAAGTGCAAGACCTGCGCTTCCGGTGCGCCATCCGTCGCCCGGAAATTCGACTCTGTTTGAGCGCCTGACCCCCCGGGAGCTCGAGGTCTTGATCTTATTGCGAGAGCCGTTGAGCATCAAAGAAATCGCCCTCAAACTCAATATTTCCTATGCGACCGCCAAACGCCATACCATCAACATCTACACAAAGCTTGGCGTCAACCAGCGCTGGAAGGCAGTGGCTCGTGCAATAGAACTGGGCATCCTTCCACCTGACTGACCTTTTCCCCTCTCTAAAACCCGATAGTTCTACACCTTAACTACATCTCAATCACACCTCTCGGGTGGTATTCATGCGCGGGAAGGTAAGCTATCATCAATTCATCATGAGCATACCGCCCAGGAAACCCATCCCCTACGATCTCCCGGCAACCTACCAGATCATTGTAGAAGGGAGGATCGACACAACCTGGTCTGATCTTCTGGAAGGCATGAAGGTCAGCCAGGTAATGCAGGATGATAATCCACACTGCACAAGTCTGGAGGGTGAGTTGATCGACCAGGCTGCTCTGGCCGGCGTTATGAACACGCTTTATGAGATGCATCTGACCGTAATTTCGGTGAAGCGCCTGAATGAATGATAGAGATGAGTTCACTATTGAACACATCTTCGATCAAAAAACTTATCAGATCATAGAGAGGAGTATTTCACAATGAAAACAATCAAATCAGTAAGTGTTGGTTCGTTCGTAGCCTTATGGCGCCGTCCTGGCAGCTTTCTGGACGTTTGTTTTTGGCTTTTGCTATTGGATCCTGGGTTGGATCTTCGGCGCCCAGTCCTGGTGGATCGATATGAACCTGGGCAACTGGACCGCCTATTCGCTCTACACCTTTGGCCTGGTGTTCCTGCGAGCAGCCTTTGCAGCCGTTGGCGGCGCGATCGCTGGCTGGGTCATAGCATTGGTCTACAACGCCGTGGCCGGCATGATGGGCGGGATCAAAATTAACCTGGAATAACCTTTCCTTTTCAAAATTCATGGTTTAGAAGGAGTTTCCGATGTGTTGTTTCTTTGCTGCACTGGTTTTCTTTGGCCCACGCCTGGGCTTCCTGATCTATTGGCTGCTCGCACCGATTCGGGTGAATACCGCATTTGCAACCTTCAACTTCCCCTGGCTGGTTGGCCTGGCAAGCCTGATCTTTGCCCCATGGACAGCCTTGATGTACGTGATGATCTTCCCGTTGAACGGCTTTGACTGGATCTGGCTCGGCTTCGGGATCTTGGCGGATGTCGCCAGCTACGTTGGCGGCTACCACAACCGCAAGTCGGTGCCGATGTACCCGGACACCGCACCTTAGAATAGAAAGTCAAACAGTTGGTTGCGTAATGGGGAGAGTTTATGTGGGTTGATCCTGCCTAAACTCTTCCATTACTCTACCTTTATCTATATTCAATGCTCAAAAGAGGAAAAGACAGAATGATCAAACATGGTCCAGTAGATGTTGTCGTTTTAGCTGCCGGTGAGCCGAGCTTCGATGGCGGTGTGCTGGCGGAGCTCGAACGGCAGGCGGAATCGGGGACGATAAGGGTCCTCGATGCGATGATCTTGTTGAAAGACGAGAAGGGCGAGGTATTCAGCCTCGATCTCGAAGACCTGCCACCGGAAGATGCTGCGAAAGTGGGCTTTATCGATACCGGGACGCGCGGCTTGTTCGATTCCGAAGATGCCGCCACGCTGATCGAGGGCATGGTGCCCGGATCCGCGGTGATCGCGTCTGGCGATCGAGCATACCTGGGCGCTGGCTCTGGTGAACACCCTCTGGCAGGCCGGTGTGGATGTCGCGTTGAACTTCCGCGTGCCGGCGCTTGTTGTCGACGAGGCATTTGCCTCGCTCGGTGTAGATTGAAAGAAGGAGACTAAGATGCCAGGTATGAGTGCGAGGAATGGCCAGGACTGCTGTCGTAGTCGGCACAGCCACAGCCACACGCAATGCTGTAAACCGCCGCCAGGCTGACAAGAACGCCCAGGCGTACGCACAGGCTGAGCAAACTGCTTATGCGCAAACGGCACCGCCGCCGCAGGAGTATATCCAAACTGAATACTGTCCCTGCACCGGAAGAAGATATGATCACGCAGCTCGAGCGCCTAGGTGCGCTCAAAGCCCAGGGTATGCTTACCGAAGAAGAGTTCGCCGCATCTAAGCAAAAGCTGCTGGCAAGCTGATTGTTCGCCTGCAGACTGCCTGAATAACTATCGAAAGGTATCGAAGGGAAGAGAGAAATGATCGAAACTGTAACTATCCTCGGTGGGCTGACCTTTCTGGCCTTGGTACTGGTGTCAAGCTTGATTTCCAGGCGACCAGCTAAAGTGCCGGTTGCCATTCGCACTCGAAATAGAGAAGTAAAAACCCAGCGCTGTAACGCAGCTGCTGCTGAGAAATGTGCGATCGATTTCAGCATAGAAGCCCCATACCTTCAGAGAGTCTGCGTGGGGACAAATCCGTGAATGGTGGCTGTAGTTGAATTCACCATCACACCAAGAAAGAATGGCGCTTAAAGCGAGACTGAAAATATGCTTAGTTCCGACAAAATCACTACCTATATCGGCACCTACACCCGGCGAGAGTCATTTGTCAATGGGAAAGCCGAGGGTCTCTATATCTATGACTTGGATCCGGCTACAGGTGAGCTGACCTATGCTGCCACCGTGAGCGGCCCCGGCACGGTCAACCCTTCGTTTCTGACCCTCGCGCCGAATAAAAGCTATCTCTATGTTGTAAACGAGATCACCGGGGGCAAAGGCCCGCATGGGATTGTAAGCGCTTTTGCCATCGATCCGGTGACGAGGCATCTTAGGTACCTTAATCAGCAGTCAACCCACGGGCTGGCACCTTGCTATGCCAGCATCGAGCCTCAAGGACGGTATTGCCTGGTGGCCAATTATGAGACTGGCAGCGTGTGCATTCTGCCGATCCGGGAAGACGGGCGCCTGGGAGAGGCAACCGATACGGTTCAATTTTCTGGATCGGGTCCCAATCCCGAGCGCCAGGAAGGCCCGCATGCCCACATGATTGTGCCCAGCCCAGACCGTAGCTGCATTCTGGCAGTCGACCTTGGCACGGATAGGATTATGGCCTTCCGCCTCGATTTAGAGCAAGGGAAGTTGGATCCTATCAGCCCACGCTGGACGCAAATGCCGCCCGGCAGCGGACCGAGACACCTGGTATTTCACCCACAGAAGCCCTTCGCCTATGTGATCAGCGAACTCCAATCTAAGGTCACCGTTTTCCACTTCATGGAGCAGCAGGGTGTGTTTGAGCCCTTACAAACCCTTTCAACCTTACCTGTCGATTTCAAGGGACCAAATCTGGGCGCGGAAATCAAAATTGCGCCCTCCGGTCGCTTTGTGTACGCATCAAACCGTGGGGATGACAGCCTGGCAATCTATGCCGTCGATCAGGAGGACGGCAAGCTGTCGATTATTGGCCACCAATCGTCACATGGCACAGGTCCCCGAGATTTCACTATCGATCCATCCGGTGCGCTGCTGCTGGTGGCAAACCAGGATACTGACACGGTGGTCACATTCTGGATCAATCAAGAATCCGGAATGCTGACCGCAACCGGACATGTGGCAAAAGTGCCAACGCCGGTATGCCTCCAACTATACGGCGCGGAAAATAACTTTGACAAAGAATAACATCTTCTAACAAACGATAAGAGCAATCAGAAGACAATCGGCATAAGTTTGTCGGAAAACCAGAATTTGAATGGAGATTTGTAATGGCATCCGAAAGCAGTTCTAGAAACATGAAAGTCATTATTGTTGGCGGAGTGGCTGGCGGCGCGTCGTGCGCAGCGCGCTTGCGCAGGTTAGATGAAAATGCAGACATTCTCATGGTGGAGCGCGGACCATATGTGTCGTACGCCAACTGCGGGCTGCCGTACCATGTTGGAGGCGCGATTGAAAAGGAGTCGAGTTTGCTGGTGGCTACAGAACAGACCTTTCGAGAACAGTTCGCCATCGACTGCCGGACGCGCTGCGAGGTGGTAGGCATCTCGCCCAAACAGAAAACGGTGGAGCTCAAAAACCACGTTACTGGTGAGGTAACCACTGAGAAATACGACAAACTCGTCTTGTCACCGGGTGCGGCGCCAATCCGCCCACCCCTGCCCGGCATTGATCTTCCGGGGATCTTCTCCCTCAGAACCGTTCCCGATGCCAGGATCATCCGCGAGTGGCTTGACCGCGGTACGGAGGAGCAATCTGGAATGGATTCGTACACGGGATATCAGACGGTGATGCCCCCAAAGCGTGCAGTGGTTGTCGGCGGCGGGTTCATCGGTCTCGAGATGGTTGAGAACCTGATCCATCGCGGGCTCGAAGTGACGCTGATCGAGAAGCTCAATCAGGTCATGCCGCCTCTCGATCCGGAAATGGCGCGCTTCGTCGAACGTTATTTGCTCAAACACGGCGTCAACCTCGAGCTCAGTGACGGCGTAGCCGGATTTGAGCGGAGAGGAGATGGTTCTCTGGAGGTTCTCACCGACTCAGGCAAGAGACATCATGCAGACATTGTGATTCTGGCGATTGGTGTTCGCCCAGAGTTGTCCCTGGCGAAGATGGCTGGCATCGAGATCGGTCAGCGCGGTGGGATCCGCGTGGATGAGCATATGCGCACGAGCGACCCGGATATCTTCGCCGTCGGCGACGCGGTCGAAGTCAAAGACTTCGTCACCGGCCAATGGACGCTCATCCCGCTTGCCGGGCCTGCCAACCGGCAAGGCCGCATCGCGGCTGAAGCGATAGTCGGGCGCGATTCCCGTTTCCGTGGCACCCAGGGCACCTCCATCTGCCAGATCTTCGAGGGTGTGATTGCCTCGACGGGCGCAAGCGAGAAGCTGCTTACTCAGCTTGGGGAGATGGATTTTGAGAAGATCTACCTCTACCCGAATTCACATGCCGGGTATTATCCAGGGGCAAAATATCTGGCGATAAAAGTCATCTTCCGGAAATCCGACGGTCGCCTGCTCGGCGCGCAGGTATTGGGAGAGGACGGCGTTCCGAAGCGAATCGATTCCTTCGCCATGGCAATCCAGATGGGCTGCACCGTTTATGACCTGGAAGAAGTCGAGCTTTCTTATGCGCCTCCCTTTGGAAGCGCAAAGGATCCCGTCAACTTCGCCGGAATGGTCGCAGCAAATATCCTGCGCGGCGATATGCCGCTTTGCCACTGGGACTCCGTGGATCACGGGTTCCTGCTGGATGTGCGTAATCCTGCAGAGCTTGCTGTGGAGTCTATTCCCGGGGCATACAACATCCCGCTGCCGCAGCTGCGCGATCGCCTGGGCGAGCTGCCACACGATCGCGAGGTTCTTGTCATTTGCCGCTCCGGCCAGCGTGCCTACTACGCCACGCGCCTCCTGTTGCAGAATGGTTTCAAAGCTAGAAATATCTCCGGTGGCATGCTTTCACACTCGGTGCTGTTGGAAGATTGAAATACTGCATGACCGATCATAGAAATACCTTGGAGGATGAACTTTGAAAGCAATCACAGTAGAACCTAAGAAGACTGGCTCAGCGCGATACGAGGATATTCCGGAGCCGGAGGAATGGGAAGGCTCGGTCCTGGTTGAAGCGATCGCGGTCGGTGTCTGCGGGACTGATGCCGAGATTGTCGAGGGTAAATACGGCTGGGCGCCGCCGGGTGCGAGCCGCCTGGTGCTGGGGCACGAATCGCTCGGTCGAGTCATCGATCCAGGGCCGCGCAGTTCATTCAAGAAGGGCGACCTGGTGGTCGGGATCGTTCGCCGTCCCGATCCAGTCCCCTGCCCCAGTTGTGCGGTAGGCGAGTGGGATATGTGCAGCAACGGTCAGTATACCGAGCGCGGCATTAAGAAATCCACGGCTTTATGTCGGAGCGCTGGCGCACCGAACCCGAATTCGCCATCAAGGTTGACTCTTCTTTGGGCATCCTTGGCGTACTTCTCGAGCCGATGACAGTGATCACGAAAGCGTTGGAACAGGTCCTCATGGTAGGACAGCGCGCTTACTGGGAACCCAAGACCGCTCTGGTGACAGGCGCCGGACCGATTGGTCTGCTGGCGGCGCTTCGCCTGAGTGTGAGAAACCTCAAGGTGCATGTCTTGGATCGCGCTGAAACCGGCCCCAAGCCGGTCCTGGTGAGGGATCTGGGCGCAACTTATCATACGGGTAGTGCGCTGGACCTTGATTTCGAGCCTGACATCATCGTCGAGTGCACGGGTGTTGGCTCGGTGATTGCGGACTCGATCCAGAAGGTGAAATCGGGCGGGATTGTATGTCTTACGGGTGTTGGGGCTGGCGGTGCCGCCGGCAGGACTACAGCCGAAGTCGCCGCAGCCGCGGTGTTAAAGAATAACGTGATTGTCGGCAGCGTGAACGCCAATAAGCGTCACTGGTATAAAGCGGGTGAAAATCTTGCGAATTCCGACCGGGAGTGGCTGACCAGGCTGATCACTCGCCGAGAAAAGCCGGAGAATTTCAAGCAGGCTCTCGAGAGACAACCCGACGATGTCAAAGTGATTATTCAATTTAGTGAGATATAGACAAAGAGCACCCAAGAAAATCACAATAGGAAAGGAACATACGATGTCAAAGTCAAAGCGTTTATCTGTCAGCAAGGCAAAGTTGGCCGAGACTAGCGAAGGGTTAAAAACTGCAGGAACAATGGCCGAAATCGAGGGCGTAGATCTAATAGCCACCGGTATGGAGGATCTGGAAGTTGCTCAAACAGCCGCGGTGATCGGTTTGGCTGAAGTCGCTGCCGGCGCGAGCGACCTGACACGCGCCTCCGATGCAGCGGTGGTGGCCGGGCGCGTCCAGGAGCTCAGCGAGATCGTCGGAGCCGCCGGCATTGTCGATGTAGCCGAAGGCGTAGACATGCTGATGAAGGGCGGCGATGTGCGCGCGATGGGCGCGATCGTCAGTCTGATGAGCAAAGAAGAGCTGGAGCGAGGCCTTGAGCTGGCTCGGATGGCAGGCGAGTTATGGACTGTTGGCGAAGTCGTCGACATGCTCGATATGCCGGTGCTGTCCGAATTCCTGGATGAACGCGGCATGCGCTTGCAGGAGATTGCGGTGGACCAGCTGCTCCGCTTCACGGGGACGCGCGCATTGGCTGGAGCGCTCAAGCAAACCGGCGGAGAAATTGAAGCTCTTGGCGAACAAGAAGTTACCGAAGGCGCAGTGCGCATGGCCATTTCGGAGGCAGCCGCCGAGCGCAGCCAGGAGCTTTCCAGAGCGAGTGAGGCCCTGGCAGGGAGGGGCGTGGACGAGCTCGTGACGGCTGAAATGGCGCGAGAAGTAGCCCGCACCGCTGCCGCAGCCGGCGTATCTGAAATTGCTGCAGGCGCGGAGATGATCGGTTTCGGCGAAACGGCCGAACAGGTCGGCGAAGTATTGGAAACGCGCGCTAATTCTTAAAGAGATCAGAAAGAGAACCTAATCTCAAAGGTCGAGAGGAGAACAAATCTATGGCTGCGCAAGAAACCAAGAAGAAATTCACTTTTCCAAGCGCGTTCACGATCTTATTCCTCCTGCTGATTGTGATTGCCGCTGCCACCTGGATAGTCCCGGCTGGCTCATACGACTATGACGAGGAAGGGGCGCCGATCCCAGGCACATACCATACCGTAGAGCCTAATCCGCAGAAGCTGCTCTCCAGCGCATTGAAAGGACCGATCAACGGGATGTACGGGATCGAAGCCGACGACGGCAGCGTAGATGTGTGGAACTACGGTGAGCTCTTCGGCGCGATCGACGTGGCGATGTTCGTGCTGATCATCGGCGGCTTTCTGGGGGTGACGATGAAGACCGGCGCGATCACCTCGGGGATTGCCTGGGTGGTTGCCAAGCTGAAGGGCAAAGAGAAATGGATGTTCCCAATCCTGATGACAATTTTTGCGATTGGCGGGACTTCCTATGGTATGGCTGAGGAGACGCTGGCATTTTATGCGCTGATCATCACCGTGATGTTAGCGGCTGGTTACGATGGTCTCACCGCAGGAGCGCTGATCCTGCTGGGGGCCGGGATTGGCGTGATCGGATCTACCGTCAACCCCTTTGCAACCGGGATCGCGTCCGGTTTTGCGGGGACGAATATCAGCGAAGGATTGATCGGGCGGGTGATCATCCTGGTGATCGGAACGATAATCGGGATTATCTTTGTGATGCGATATGCCGATAAGGTGAAGAAGGATCCGTCCAAATCGCTGATCTTTGATATGAAGGCGGAAAACGAGAAGCAGTTCATGTCTGGGAGCGGTGAAAACACAGATTTCGGGAAATTCACCGGCCGACACAAAGTGATCCTGCTGCTCTTCTTCCTGGCTTTTGTTGTGATGGTATATGGGGTGGTCCCCTGGGAAGACCTGGGGATCGCGATCCCAACCTGGTGGTGGTGGTTCCCAGAGATGACCTCTTGCTTCCTGTTCTTCGGGATCTTGATTGGGATTGTCGGAAAATTATCTGAGAAGACCCTGGTGGATACATTCGTCGACGGAGCCCACGATATGCTGGGTGTGGCGCTGATCATCGGGGTGGCGCGGGGGATTACCGTGATCATGAACAACGGCTTAATCACCGATACTGTACTGTATTGGACAGAACAAGCGGTAGCTGGATTGAGCAGCGTGGCATTCATCATCGTCACCTACGTGCTCTACCTGCCGCTTTCATTCTTGATCCCGTCCAGCTCTGGACTGGCGACCGTATCCATGCCGATTATGGCCCCGCTTGCACAATTCGCGGGAGTACCCAGCTATCTGGTGGTAACGGCATACCAGACCGCAAACGGCTTAGTCAACCTGGTCACCCCCACTTCGGCGGTGGTAATGGGCGGGCTGGCGATCGCCCGGGTAGGGTACGGCGTCTGGCTTAAGTTTGTTTGGCCGCTGCTGATCTTACTCATGGTGCTCACCGTTATCGTCCTTGCGGGGGGAGTGTTCGCTGTATGATCGATGACCTCCCACAATCCACAGAGCGCTGCCTGCAGGGCAGATGGGAGCCGCAGCTGACTGGGCATGCGGCGGATAGGCGTTTAAATTCAGAAATACGGACAATTTTGGAAAAGGAAATTCAACATGGCTTTCAATCTACGCAATCGCAACTTTCTCAAGGAGCTTGACTTTACTCCAGAGGAGCTTAAGTTCCTGCTCAAATTATCTGCCGACCTGAAGGCAGCGAAATACGGCGGCTACGAGAAGCAGTCGCTGAAGGGCAAGAACATTGCCCTGATCTTCGAAAAGACCTCCACCCGCACTCGCTGCGCTTTTGAGGTAGCGGCATACGACCAGGGCGCAAACGTCACGTACCTCGGACCGACCGGATCGCAGATTGGGCACAAAGAGTCGATGAAAGACACTGCCCGGGTGCTGGGGCGCATGTACGATGGGATCGAGTACCGCGGCTTTGGGCAGGAGCTGGTGGAGATCTTGGGCCAGTACGCCGGCGTGCCGGTGTGGAACGGTCTGACCGACCAGTTCCATCCCACCCAGATGATCTGCGACATTCTGACCATGATGGAGCACAGCGATAAACATCTGCATGAGATTTCCTACTGCTACCTGGGCGACGCCCGCAACAACATGGGCAACTCGCTGATGGTGACCGGCTGCAAACTGGGGATGGACGTGCGGCTGTGCGCGCCGAAGGCCCTTTGGCCTGAAGCAGGACTGTTGAAGACCTGCCGGGAGATTGCGGCGGAGACCGGCGCTCGCCTGACCATCACCGAAAGCGTGGAAGAGGGTGTGAAGGGCGTGGACTACCTGTACACGGACGTGTGGGTCTCGATGGGGGAGGCAAAGGAGGTCTGGGATGAGCGGATCAAGATGCTCAAGCCCTACCAGGTCAATATGGAGGTGGTCAAGAAGACCGGAAATCCCAAGGTCAAGTTCATGCACTGCCTCCCCGCATTCCACAACCGCGAGACCAAGGTCGGAGAGGATATTTTCCAGAAGACGGGTATGGAAAGCCTGGAAGTGAGCGAAGAGGTGTTTAAATCGGAGCGATCGATCGTATTCGCGCAGGCGGAGAACCGGATGCATACCATCAAGGCGATCATGGTCGCCACATTGGGAGATTAATGATGCTGAGGTGCGGCGCATTATGCGCCGCACCTTCCCGCACTTCACCGCCAAAGGTATTTGTCATCGGTTAACTACGGTAGGCAGGACTAGACATGACAACTACTTCTATCAAACAAGCAAAGGAAATCCGCGAGCCATCCCTGGTGGATGCGCTGATCCCGCTGATTTTCATGATTGTTATGCTCTCCCTGTCGATCGTTTTATTCGGCTTGGATGCATCCCTTGGCCCATTGCAGGTTTCATTACTAATGAGCGCAGTGGTCGCCGCGGTCGTGGCACACAAGAATGGCCATCCCTGGGAGAAGCTGGGCGAGGAAATCGTTAAAGGCATCTCGCTTGCAATGAGCGCTATCATGATCTTGCTGATGGTCGGGGCGCTGATTGGGGTATGGAACATGTCCGGAACGATCGCCACCATGGTGTATTACGGGATCAAGTTCATCAATCCAACCTGGTTTTACCTAGCGACTGCCCTGCTCACCGGGATAATCGGGATTGTAACGGGCAGCTCATGGACGACTGCAGCGACCATCGGGGTGGCTTTTGTAGGCATGTCCGGTGCGCTAGGTCTTTCGTCAGCCATTACTGCTGGGGCAGTGATTTCTGGTGCATATTTTGGCGATTTGATGACGCCTCTTTCGGAAACGACCATCTTAACCCCGCAAATCGTGGGCAGCAACGTTTATGCGCATATTCGCAGCCTGACCAAAACCACCGTACCGGCCTACCTGGGAACGCTTGGCATCTTTTTCCTGATCGGTAGAAGCAGTGATGTGATCATTCCGCCCATAGATACAGACGTAGCGTTGCAAACTCTGGCAACAGCCTACAACATCAGTTTGTGGAATTTGCTACCCGTGCTGGTATTACTTCTGCTCGGCATCCGCAAATATCCAGCTTTCCTGTCCATCCTGATTGGCACACTGGTAGGCGCCCTGGTTGCAGTAATCTTGCAGCCGCAGGTCGTTTTCTCCTTTGCCAATGACCCAAGCCTGAGCGCCTGGTTGGCTTCATTGAAAAGCGTCTGGATGGCTATGGCCAATGGCTTCACCGCCTCATCAGGCGTTGCGGAGATCGATAAGCTCTTCTCAGGTGGCGGCATGAGCAGCATGCTCCTGACCGTATGGCTGATCCTGGGAGCGATGTCGTTTGGTGCAATGATGGATTATGGTGGATTTAATAACCGATTGATCACACCGATTATCAGCCGGGTAAAGTCTGCCGGCGGCACGATTGCCACGGTGATGCTCACTTCCATCGGGTTTAATATCATTGCTGGCGACCAATACATTGCCATCGTGCTGCCGGCGCGCATGTTCATGGTTGAATTTCGCAAGCGCGACTTGCATCCCGAAACTCTGGCGACTGCGGTTGAGAACTCTGGGACAATAACCTCGCCGTTAGTCCCCTGGAATTCGTGCGGCGCATACATGTCGGCCACGCTGGGTGTATCTACGTTCACTTATTTTCCTTACTGTTTCTTCAACTTTATCGATCCCATCTTGGCGATGATCTTCGGCTTTGCTGGAATTAACGTTCAGCGTTTGACACCCGAGAATCAGCCAGCGTTAGAAACCCTCGCACAGGCGCCGTTAGTGGACCTGTCCAAGTAGGAAGATGAACAAGATGCTTAAGTTTTATGCTCAACGGATGCAAGTCTAGGGTACGCGTGAGATGACTACCATCGTAGAAAGGAGAAACTCATGAGAATAGTTGTAGCTTTAGGTGGAAACGCCTTGCTCAAGCGGGGAGAGCCGATGACCCATGATGCTCAACGGACGAACATTCAGGTTGCTGCCCAAGCTTTGGCGCCAGTCGCCCAGCAGCACCAACTCGTGTTGGCGCACGGCAATGGCCCGCAGGTAGGGCTGCTGGCGCTCCAGGCTTCAGCCTATAAAGAGGTCGAGGCTTATCCTCTGGATGTGCTGGGAGCGCAAACCGAGGGCATGATCGGCTATATGATCGAGCAGGAATTGGGCAATCTGCTGCCCTTTGAAGTGCCTTTTGCCACCATCCTGACTATGGTCGAAGTCGATCCGGAAGATACGGCATTCCAGAACCCGACCAAGTTTGTCGGCCCGGTGTATGAGAAAGAAGAAGCCGACCGGCTGAAGGTTGAGAAAAGCTGGGTTTTCAAGCAAGATGGAGCTAAGTGGCGCCGGGTGGTGCCCTCCCCGCTGCCCAAGCGGATTTTTGAGATCCGACCGGTGAAATGGCTGCTGGAACATCACACGATCGTGATCTGCGCCGGCGGCGGTGGCATTCCAACGATGTATGATCCCAAAAAAGAGCGTTGGCTGACCGGCATCGAAGCCGTGATCGATAAAGACCTGGCCAGCGAGTTGCTGGCACGCGAGGTAGATGCCGACTTATTCGTCATTGCCACCGATGTGGACGGCGTTTATCTGGATTGGGGGAAGCCGGAGCAGCGCAAGCTGGGACGGGTGACCCCCCAGGAGCTTAGAGCCCACCCCTTCCCGGCTGGTTCTATGGGTCCTAAGGTTGATGCTGCTATCCAATTCGTCGAGAAGACCGGCAAACGCGCCGCCATTGGCTCGCTGAAGGATATCGAGAAGATCGTGGCGGGCAATGCCGGGACGAATGTCTATCTTTAGTGAAGCATTTAAACCATTGGATTAATAATTCGAAAAAACTAAGCAAATCCAGAAGGAGATAATGATATGAGTAACGAATTTGGCGTTCATTCAGAAGTCGGCAAGCTCCGCAAGGTGATCGTCCACCGGCCAGAGCTCAGCCTGAAGCGCCTGACCCCCAGTAATCACGATGATCTGCTGTTTGATGATGTGCTGTGGGTAGAACGTGCTCAATGGGAGCACGATCAGTTTGTCAAAGCCATGCGCGATCGAGGCATCGATGTGTATTACCATGTGGATCTGCTTGGTGAAGCGCTGGCGGCATCTGAGGAAGCTCGCCGGAATGTGATCGAAATGGTCGCTTCCGAATACACGGTGGGCTGGTCGCTGGTCGAAGAAGTTCGCGAGTTCTTGTCCAAGATGAAGCCGGATGTGCTGGCCAGGCACCTGGTAGGTGGTTTGACGATCGGGGAGATGGAGAAGGGAGGCTTTGACCTGGCGAATTTCACCAAGATTTCCCTGGGCGCGGCGGCTGCAAAAAGCGAGCCGGGTTATTTTGTCCTCCCTCCTGTACCAAACTCGCTGTTTCAGCGTGACCCTTCGTGCTGGATTTACAACGGCGTAACGGTCAACCCGATGTTCTGGCCAGCCCGGCGACGAGAGTCGCTCAATATGCTGACCATCTACCGCTACCACCCGATGTTCCAGGCTGCTAAGTTCGACTTCTGGTATCCGGAGCAGACTGGTGAAGGTGTCTTCGACATCCACGACTTCGGCCGGGCTTCGATGGAAGGCGGTGACGTCCAGCCCATTGGCCACGGTACAGTGGCGATCGGCTGCAGCGAGCGCACCCAGGCGCGAATGATCGAGATCGTCGCCAAAAACCTGTTCGAAAAAGGCGCTGTCGAGCAGGTGCTGGTAGCACTGATGACCAAAGACCGCGCCCACATGCACCTGGATACCGTCTTCACCCTCTTAGATCGGGATATTGCCACAGCCTTCCCCAAGGTAGTCAACAACATCCGCGCCATCAGCCTGCGCCCAGGCAAGAAACCCGGCGATTTCCACGTGACTGAGGAGAAGAGTTTCATCGATGCAGTGGCCGACGCTCTCAAGATAAAGAAGCTCAACATTGTCGAGACCGGCGGCGACGAATACCAGGCGCAGCGTGAGCAGTGGGATGACGCCAACAACACGGTGGCGCTGGAGCCAGGTGTGGTTGTCTCCTATGAGCGCAACACCTTCACCATTGCCAAGATGCGTAAGGCCGGGGTGGAGGTGGTGGCGATCGCCGGCTTCGAGCTGGGCAAGGGCCGCGGCGGCGGGCACTGTATGACCTGCCCATTCTTGCGTGACGGAATTTAGTAAGTCCAGAAGGAGAGACCATGAACAACACTTGGCGTTGGATCATCGGGATCGTTGTAGGTCTGGCTCTAATTGGCCTGCTGTTAGCTGGGAGATCGAGTAGACAAGCCTACCGCATCGCCAGAGGCGCAGTTGAACAACGGGTCGAGATGAGCCAGGAGCGGGTCGACACCGCGGTTGAGATGGCGACCAAGTCGGTTGACCTGGCGCTCAAGGTAGCCGGCGACCTGCCGTCGCAACAGGCAAAGGCCGATCTGGTCAAGCAGGACATCGAAGAGATCGGCAATCGCCTCAAATCAGCTTCTGAAGCGCGCGGCGATCTGGCTATCGAAAGGCTAAACCTGGCCATCGAGCAGTTTAACAAAACATTGCAGACCGTTGAGAGCGCTTCCCAAGAAGCGGAGAGTGAGGCGGTCAAATCCGTCCTGGATCGCATCTACGGTATGCTGGAGGCCACCAAGAACCAACTGGTCCAAACCATTTTAAACACTCAGCAGTAGCGCGATTTTATTGTAGCTGGGCGGCATGCCGCCGCCCACGCCATCGCCAGCGGTCTGACCATTGAAATAGTATCCATAAAATCAGGCTCGCTTCATCAGAATTCAGCAATAGAGTATGTAATTGCCAGAGAAAGGAGACTAGCATGGCAAAGGATAAAGGTAAGAAGAAGAACAAGAAGGCGAAAGAGACTGAGGTTCTGGAGAAAGCAACGATAATCGACTCAAATGTTATCGGAGCTGATGCAACTGCCGAAAGCCCAACCCTTCCGATGAGCGGCAAAGAGTTTGATAAGGAGATGAAAAAGCTCCAGTACGAACTGGTCAAGATGCAGGAGTGGGTCAAATACACCGGCGCCAAAATTTGCGTCATTTTTGAAGGGCGCGACACCGCCGGCAAGGGCGGCGTGATCAGGCGCATCACGGAACGGGTCAGCCCGCGCGTCTTCCGTGTAGTGGCGCTCTCCTCCCCGACGGAGCGGGAAAAATCGCAGATGTACTTCCAGCGCTACATGCCCCACTTGCCGGCAGCCGGGGAGGTGGTGCTGTTCGACCGCAGCTGGTACAACCGGGCTGGCGTCGAGCGGGTGATGGGATTCGCCACTCCGGAACAGGTGGAATACTTCCTGAAATTTGCACCTGAGGTTGAGCGGTCCATCATCCACTCCGGTGTCCACTTGATCAAGTACTGGCTGGAAGTGGACATGGATGAGCAGGCCAAGCGCTTCCAGGAGCGCAACGAAGACTACCGCAAGATCTGGAAGCTCAGCCCGATGGATTTGCAGGCACAGGCGCGCTGGTACGACTATTCCCGGGCGCGGGATGCCATGTTCGAAGCTACGGATACCGCGGATTGCCCTTGGTACGTGGTGCCTTCCAATGATCAGCGCCGGGCGCGCTTGAACTGCATCACACATTTCCTGAGTTTGATCCCATACGATGAAGTACCGCGCGAGCCGATCAAGTTCCCCAAGCGCCAGGCGAAGGGCAACTACAAAGAACCAACTCATCCCTTCCGCTACGTCCCACAGAAGTACTAAAGTTTAAGGAGCTTATACGATGGCAGACACATCCAATAACCAACAGAATTGGTACACCCTGGATCCTGAGGCCGTGGCTAAGGAGCTTGGAGTAGACCTGGCTAAGGGCTTGAGTGCAGCCGAGGTACAGCAGCGGCTGCAGAAATATGGCCCGAATCGTTTGGCAGAGAAGAAGAAAAAGTCGGGATTGCAAGCATTTCTAGAACAATATCAGGACCTCATGCAGTTCGTCCTGCTCGGCGCGGCAATCATCAACCAGATCTTCACCGGAGAGTGGGGCACCACCCTGGTACTGGTCGGGCTGACGGTCTTCAACGCCATTCTGGGCATGCGTGGGGAAGCTAAGGCCGAGGCTAGCCTGGCTGCGCTGGCATCAGCGATGAAGAGCATCGCCCGCGTGCGCCGAGACGGTCAGGCAATCGAAATCGATGCAGAGGAGCTGGTTCCTGGCGACATTGTGCTGATGGAGGCGGGCAACCGCGTCCCGGCGGATGGGCGCCTTTTTGTCACTGCGAATGTCGAAATCGAAGAGGCCGCCCTGACCGGTGAAAGCGTCGCTTCGCCGAAAGACACCGAAACCATCGCCAAGGCAGATGCCCCTTTAGGCGACCGCCACTGCATGGCTTACATGAACACTTCGGTCACGCGTGGGCGTGCCGAGATGATCGTCACCACCACTGGCATGGGCACCGAGATGGGCAACATCGCCGATCTGCTCAACAAGACCGAGGCAGACAAGACGCCGCTGCAAAAGCAGCTTGATAAGTTGACCAAGATAATTGCGTCACTGGCTGGTTTGGCGTTCATCCTCATGGTGATCATGGGATTGCGTAACGGGCAGCCTATGGACGCCATCTTCATCGCCGGGATAGCCCTGGCGATATCTGCCATCCCCACCGGTCTGCCAGCTGTGGTCACCACCATGTATTCCATGGGTACGCGAGCGCTAGCCGCCCAAGGCGCAATTGTCAAGCGCCTGCCGTCGGTTGAGACGCTTGGCTCGGTTTCAGCCATCTGCTCCGACAAGACCGGCACACTGACCCTCAACAAGATGACGGCGCGCGAGTTCACCATCCCGGGTCAGAACCGCTTCAAGGTGACCGGTGAAGGCTACGGCATCGAAGGGAAATATGAGCTCACCAGCGGCGTCGCGGACTTGCAGCCCTGGCAGAAAAACACCCTGACCTACAGCACTGAAGGCAAGCTGCTGAGCGCAGGCGGGGCAAAGGTCGATCTCGAGCAGATCATGCTGCCCATGGCGCTGTGCGCCGACGCACGTCTCGACAACGGCGCTTTGATTGGAGATCCCACTGAGGGCGCGCTGATCGTGCTGGCGGAAAAAGGCGGCATCAGCGTGGATGGCGCTCGAGAGATGTATCCCCGAGTGGCCGAAGTGCCCTTCGACTCGGACTACAAGTTCATGGCCACGTTCCATAACATGACAGACGAGCAGGGCAAGCCGGTAGTACGCGCCTTTGTCAAGGGTGCGCCGGATGTGCTGATTGCCCGAAGTGGTTATTACTGGATGCCGGGCGAAGAAGCCAGACCCGTCAATGTCGATAACCGCAAGCTGGCGCTCGAGGAAAACGAGCGCATCGCCAAAGCGGGCGAGCGCGTCATGGTAGTGGCGCGCAAGGACTTTGACCCGCAGACTTTCGATCCGAAGAGCAATCTGATCGAACAGGTGAAAGACCTCACCCTCCTAGCAATGGTCGGCATCGTCGACCCCCCGCGCAACGAGGCTAAGGATGCCATCGCCAAATGCCACAGCGCAGGCATCCAGGTGCGCATGATCACTGGCGACCATGCTGTGACCGCAGCCGCCATCGGCAAGGAGCTGGGCATCACTGGCACGGCTTTGACCGGCGCCGAATTTGCCGCTACGAGCGACGATGAATTGAAGAAAAAACTGCCGGATATAGGCGTGGTGGCCCGCGTAGCGCCAGAAGACAAGATTCGACTGGTGACAATGCTCCAGCAGCTGGACAACATCGTAGCCATGACCGGGGACGGCGTCAACGACGCCCCTGCCTTGAAGAAGGCCGACATCGGCGTGGCGATGGGCATCACCGGCACCGAAGTCTCCAAGGGGGCGGCGGTGATGATCCTGACCGACGATAACTTCGCCACCATCGTCAAAGCGGTGGAGTTCGGACGGGCGATCTACAACAACCTGTTCAACTTTGTGCGCTTCCAGATGGAATCGCTGATTGCGTTCATCCTTTCCTATCTGCTGGCGGCGTTCTTTGTGGTGCTCGGCGGCACGCCGTTCACGACTTTCGTGGTCCTGTGGATTAACTTCCTCGTGCAAATCCCGGTTGCATTAGCGCTGGGCTTTGACGATCCGGCGCCGGATCTGATGAAGCACAAGCCTCGTCCCCTCAAACAGCCCATCCTTTCTAGATCACAATGGGTGCGCATCGTCTTTATCGGACTGCTGATGTCGGTCGTCACGATCTATCTGGAAGCAGCGTATCAGACTTCAAGCGCAACAACTGCAGCAACGATGGGATTTGTCTTTTTCTCGTTGGCTGTAGTTGTACTTGCCCTGAGCGCACGCAGTGAGAGAGCCAGCGCATTCAACCGAGATATTCTCGCCAATCGTCACCAGCTCCTGCTCTACGGAATTTCGCTGTTGATGACCATCATACCGGTCCGGTTCGGCTGGCTTGGTTTAACCCAGATCACAAGCGACCAATGGCTGACCTGCATCGGTCTCGCCATCGCATTGCTGCTGGTGGACGAAGTGATCAAGTTCTTCATGCGCAGAAGAGGCCAGCACGTACAGCAACCGATCGGAGTCGCTCAGCCGGCGCATGCCGCTGTCTCGGGAGATTAGACCTTTTGTGTGGTGAAAAATAGAACTGTATCGTAAGAATGCGTGGAGGTTTCAGATGAACGCCGACCCTCTTGAGCCACTTTCTATGAAAGCTGAAGCAGGAGTTCTCGATCGTGGACCTGGACGAATTGACCGACAGAATCTGGCGTGATCTGCAGGGGCAGGTGGACCAGTCAAAAATCCGCCAGGTGCTGGTCGATCTCAAGCCTAAATATAAAGAGGCGCGCATCTTAACCTTTATCCCAGTCTTGATGCGCCGGAATGCAATTGAGATCCTGCGCTGCCGCACTAAATGATTTCAGGACCATGCTGGTGCAGACCGGCATGGTCCTCAAGAACAAGTTGGACGAGAAATAATCAAACGAAATACGTGGTGATACCACAGTGGAAAATAAAACACAGACCAAAGGTATAAGACAATATCTTCCCATTCTGAGCTGGTTACCGCACTATAAAGCTGAATGGCTGCGATTTGACTTGATCGCCGCCCTGTCGGTATGGGCATTACTCGTCCCGCAAGGCATCGCTTATTCATCGATCGCGGGTGTGCCAGCGCAATATGGCCTCTATGCCGCTTTAGGCGCGCTGCTTGGCTATGCCCTTTTTGGTACTTCCGGGCAGGTGATTACTGGTCCAAGCGCAGCAATTGCAGCGGTATCGGCTGCCGTAATTGCACTTTGGGCGAGCTCAGACACACCTGAGTGGATCTCCTACACCGCGGCCCTGGCTCTGACCGCCGGCGTGGTCTATCTCCTGCTCGGATGGTTAAAGATGGGCTGGATCTCGCACTTTATATCTGGGGCAGTGCTGGGCGGCTTTGTATTCGGTTTCGGTATAGGGCTGATTGTAGACCAAACCCCTAAGATCCTGGGCGTGCCAAAAGCCTCAGGAAGCTATTTTGAGGTCCTGATTGGTGCCATCAAAGCACTGCCCGAAACCAGCATCCCTACGCTGATTGTCGGTGCCAGCAGTATCGTCCTGCTGCTGCTGATGCGCCGCTTTCTGCCAAAGCTGCCGCGAACCATTATAGTCGTGATTTTGGGGATCATCGTTTCTTCCATGCTCGGACTTGCGGACTACGGGGTTTCAGTCGTCGGCACAGTACCGACTGGTTTGCCTTCGATCCTCTGGCCAAGCTTCCCTCCCGTCAGTCTGACCACATTGATCTTGGGTTCTCTAGCGGTGATTTTCATAGGGTTCAGCGAATCCTTGGCGGCGGCTAAAGAAGAAAGCTCAAAATATGATTACGAGATCGACGCCAGTCAGGAGATGGTCGCTCAGGGTATGGCGAATGCAGCCTCTAGTCTTGTCGGCGGATTTGCGGTCGAGGGAAGCCTCTCCAAGACCACCGTCGCCGACCTGGCGGGACAAAAGACCCAACTTGCGTCGCTGATCTGTGCAGGATTGATCCTGCTCACCATTCTTTTCCTGGCCGGATTTTTTACTGCATTGCCTCAGGCTGTGCTCGGCGCAGTGGTCATCGATGCTGGCATCAGCTTGGTCAAGATCAAAGAATTTCAGCATTATCGATTGAGCCGCCGGGATTTTGCCGCTTTCCTGACAACAGCCTTTGTTGTATTTTTTATTGGCGTCCTGGCAGGAGTAGTTGCCGGTATTATCATCTCACTACTATTACTTATAGTCTCTGCTTCACGATCGCCAACACGCTTGATGGCTTTTGATAAAGAACATGATGTTTTTGTACATGCAGATCATCACCCCGAAGCTGAATTAATCCCTGGCATCGTTGTAGCTGGGATCCATGGCCCATTATTCTTCGCTGATGTCGATAATTTTTATAATTCTGTGATGCACCTCGTTCAGGAAAACCAGCCAAAGACCCTGGTGATCGATATGAGCGCGGTCATTATGATGGATATAGATGGCGATAAAATTCTCGCCAAACTTTTCAGAGAGCTGCGTAAGAAAAACGTACAGATTCTCCTGGTTAATATTGGCAGTGATAATCTTGAGCTAATACGCAAGACTGGTACGCTGGAAGAAATTGGATCACAGAACATCTATCGAACTGTGCGTGCGGCTGTAGCTAATGCTCGAAAGATTACTTCAGAGCCACAGGAAGCGTAGTGACAGCCGAGGTATGCTCCTTTTGTAGGACCGATCCTTGAGAAGTAGATGGGCAATGATCCAGATCCGCCGCTGGCAGCCAGATTCGCAGCCCTGCCTAAACTGCTGGTGAACGTTGGCCGTTTTTTTTCAAAAATCTACCAGAGACAAAGATCGCCTGGAGGGATGTATGGCTCGGGGCAGTGATCACGACCGTGCACATCCTGGCGGCGATTTTTGTGGCGGGGATTTACTTCCAGTACAGCTCGATGAACTCAGCACTCCAGGCAACCGGCGCATTCACCATACTGCTGGTCAGCTTCTACTATGTCGCCCAGATTTTCTTACTTGGGGCGGTGAGCTGCCGGGTTTATGCGGATATGTATGGGTCGAGAAGACCGGAAATGAAGGTATAACACACCAATTCTGAGATCGGTAAACAAAGAAAGAGCCTGAATATCCACAGGCTCTTTTTCATTCCAGGGTGGGTGATGGGGGTCGAACCCACAACCACTTGATCCACAGTCAAGTGCTCTGCCATTGAGCTACACCCACCGTAGCGCCGCGAGATTCTATCACGATCGATATCCTCCCGCAAGTCTTCTCAATCGAACAAGCTGTGCAGTGCTTCCACCAGGGCGGTACGCGGCACGACCCGCTGCTCGCCAGTTTTTAGATCTTTTACTGCTGCGGAGGACTGCGCCTTCTCTTCCGGTCCAACCACCACCGCGGCTTTCATACCCATCCGGTCGCCGTATTTGAATTGCTTGGAGAGTTTAGCCGCTTCAGGATAAAGCGCCGTGTTGATACCCGCTGCGCGCAGCTCGCCTGCGATCTGGAAAGCCTCCACCTGGCTGTTCTGGTCGAAGATCGTCACCAGCACCTGGGCAGGTGAGGCGCTCAGCTCGGCTGGCAAAGTCCCAAATTTCTCCAGCACCAGGCTGATGACCAGGTCTCCCATCGCAAATCCAATCGCGGGCATCTGCTCGCCGCCTACGTCTGAAACCAGATTGTCGTAGCGCCCGCCGCCTAAAATCGCCCGGAATTCGCCTTTCAGGTCCCATGCTTCAAACACCGTCCCGGTATAGTAATCTAAACCCCGGATGATGTGAGGTGCGAAGCGCACGTAGTCTTTCAGTCCAAGTGCTTCAACGAGTGTAAAGCAAGAGATCAGCTCAGGTGATTTCCGCCAAAGGTCCAGATCGTCCAGGATCGTCCGCAAACCCTTGATCTGCTTCCCATCCAGACCGATCTCGACCGCGTTAGCATCCCACTCCTGAGCCGACATTTTGTCCCGCCGGTCGATGAGCTTGATCGTCTCGATTCGGATCTGCTCGGGCACACCCAGCCCGGCAAGCTCTTCATTTATCATTTTGCGGTTGTTCACCAGGATATTCACCTGGTCCGACCCAAGCCCAGCCTGCTTGATAAAGGAAGCCGCGATCGCCACCATTTCTGCATCGGCTTCAGGGGTATCTACACCAACCAGGTCGACGTTCCACTGGAAGAACTCGCGGGTTCGTCCCTTCTGCGGCTTCTCATAGCGCCAACATGGCCCCCAGGTCCACCAACGCAGCGGGTAAACCAGCTGCTTCTGACGTTGTGCTATCATCCGCGCGAGGCTAGGCGTGAGCTCTGGGCGCAGTGTGATCAGGTCGCCGCTCCGGTCAGGGAAGACAAATGACTGCTTATTGACGAGCTCATCCCCTGATTTTGCAGCATATAGGCCAATTGTCTCGAGAAATGGAGCATCCCATTCCTGGTAGCCGAAAGATTCCGAGACCTTGCGTGCGGTGGTATAGAGAAAGTTCCGTACCGCCATCTGTTCAGGATAATAATCACGTGTTCCTTTGACAGCTTGGATCGACTGCTTCATGATGTGATTCCTAACATTGATGATTTGCTGATTTTATTCTCGGTTTTAAGCCGAGGAAAGCAAAATTATACCAAATAACAAAATGGAAAATGTGCTACCCCTTTCATCTCCAAATGAGTGGTACTGTCGAAATGAACTCATCCTCCCCATTTACTATTCAAGTCATATTTCAGATCCCAATCATCAATAATTCGCGAATAGGTTTCCTCATTCGTTGAAAAAAAACTTTCTTGTGGTTTAAGATTGCCAGAATGATTAAGAATTCTCTATGCTCTCTCTTCGCTCTGTGTCTAGTATGATGAAAATTGGGCATGGCAGACCGATCTGTGTCTTGGTGGAGAAAACCGTCACGGAGCAGGCTCGCCATGCCATCTCAAATGGTATGATGCGAGATGGCGCAACAGGCCGTCTGCGAATTGGTCCGAGAGACCGTCACCGAGCAAAGGTTGCTGCGCCATCTAACCGCAATGCCCGAACAGTTGTGTGGACCTGTAGTCCGAATTCTGCTAGAACGGGCAATGCAATTATAACCAAGCGAGGGCAGAATGAAGAAGGAATCCGAAGAAGTATTTATTGGAATTGATGTGTCCAAAAAGAGATTGGATGTTGCCAGCAATATTGAAAAGGAAATCTGGGGCGTGGCAAACGATAAGGCTGGGATTGATGCCATTGTAAAAAGGTGTCTGGAATTGCGTCCCCAGCTGGTGGTGGTGGAGTCAACGGGAGGGATCGAAAAGAACCTGGTCGGCGAGTTATACGCCGACGGGGTTCCAGTGGCGCTGATTAATCCCCACCGAGTGCGAGAATTCGCCAGGTCGATAGGCTTGCTGGCAAAAACAGATCGCCTGGATGCGCGTCTGCTAGCTCGCTTCGGACAAGCAGTCAGGCCACAACCAACGCGATTGCCAGATGAAAAAGAGCAGTTATTGGCTGCAATGGTCCTGCGAAGGCGGCAGTTAATTGAGAACCGCACAGCAGAAAAGAACCGTTTGCTAACCGCACATAAGGCGATGCAAGGCAGCATAGAAGCCCACCTGAAGTGGTTGGATGCGCAAATTGCTGAACTGGATCGACAGATCAATCAATTCATCCAGGATGATCCCAACTTCAAGGTCAAGAACGAGATCCTGCGCAGTGTACCGGGGATTGGGAAGGTCACCTCATCACTCATGATTGCAGCTTTACCTGAATTGGGACATAGCGACCGCAAGCAGATCGCGGCGCTGGTGGGTGTTGCACCGATGAACTTTGATAGCGGCTTCTTTCGAGGTAAAAGACGCATCAAAGGTGGGCGTGCTGATATTCGGACTGTGCTCTACATGGCAACCGTTTCAGCAACTCGTTTCAATCCAGTGATCCGGGAGTTCTACCAACGCTTACTCAAGAATGGAAAACTCAAGAAGGTGGCTCTGGTCGCATGTATGCGCAAATTGTTGACAATCCTGAATGCGCTGATCCGAGATCAGTTGAGCTGGCAGCTCCCAATTCGATTTGTGGGGATCCAAAATGAAAGACGAGAACTCGCCCCGTTGTGAACAGGGTTTTGTTCCCGCCTTCCGGGTTTGGGGTGTCTTTATTTTACCAACTTGCTGACACCGCCAGGTTTGTTTATGGCGTTTTCACATCTTGACATTCAACACAGTTGCTCTGTGTTGATCTTTATTTAATAACCCAGTCCCTACTTCAAAATCAACTTCGTCTGTGGTTTTCCTAACCACTCCGCCCCATCCTCCCTAACGATCACATCCTCTTCGATCCCAAGGTACCCGTATCCAGGCACCTCCAATCCCGGCTCGATCGTATAAACCTGACCGAGCTCCAGTGGATAATTGGGAAAGTCGCCATAACGGTCCCATTCCGGCCCCAGCATTCCGGCACCGTCGTGTGCCAGCCGGCCGAGCTGATGCCCCGTGCCGTACATGAATTCTGGGTATCCTGCCCCAACCACAACCCCACGGGCGACCGCATCCACCGCTTTTCCAAGAACGCCCGGTTTCATCGCCTGCCGTGCAGCTTCGATCGCCGATACGATCGTGTCAAATCCGTGCTGCACCGGCTCCGGGGCTTTGGTCTCGCCAGGTCTTAGATAATACATGACGCGCTGGATATCAGAGCAGTATTCGCGCTGCTTCACGCCAAAATCGAAATGCAGGATGTGCCCGGGTTCGAGGATTATGTCGGAAGGGTGAGTATGCCCAAATTTGGATTGTGGTCCGGCGTTTACAGCTGGGCAGCCGTTCAGGTCCCAAGCCGGGTCTACCCCGAATTCGTCCAGCAGCAAGTGCATGTACGCGCCGATTTCTTTTTCCATCATCCCGGGCTTCGCATAGTCGAATACTCGCTCGTAAATCATATCCGTGGTATTAACTGCCGTACGGATTCGCTCGACTTCGGCCTTCGTCTTCCTGCCGCGCAGTGCGGCGATAATGGCTTCTGCCGAGACCAACCGCTCTGCAAACGGCGTGCCTGCGAGCAGATCCAACAGGGTCAGGTACAGCCCATGAGCAAGCCCATCTGCCAACACATCATTCTTCGAATAGTTGATCGCAAGCATTGCCGGTTTCAGCCGCTCCAGTGTCTCGATCAATGCCGGGCGCATGGATTGATGGTATGGGATGATTGTCTCGTACGCTCCGGTCTCTCGAAGCGTGTCTGAGTCGTAGGCGCCCGCAATTGCAATTCGCTGCCCATCGCGGCAGATGATCAGCGCGCTCAGCCAGGTTAGATCATACCCGTAAATCAAAGGCAGCACCGGGTCTCCGGCAGCAGGTGTCTCGTGAACAAATGTCATCCAGGCATCCACCGCCTGTTCCTGCAAGATCTCGACTGCCTGCTGAACCTTCTGTTGGACCAATGTTTCCATAGTGACTTCCTCCGTCAAATAACCAAATTACGGCAGCACGATCGTTTTGTGGAGACTGCCGGCACGCTCGCTCAGGACATGTGTCGTCACCGTGCCCCCAGGCACGCCATGCACCACCCATTCCCCTCGAGCCCGGTTGTCAGTCGGCGACATTCCCCAGAGCACATCCGGCTCCATCTTATTGCTGCGCCCTTCCAGGTGCCCAAGCTCGAATTCTTGGTTTGCCGCTAGCCAGCTCCACACCCTCTCCCAGCTCCAAATCGGCTCGAACAGGTCGCACAGCCTTACGTTTTTTAGCCTGCTCGCTTGTATAGGTTGGTAGAAAACCAGCATTCTCTACCACCAGGTTGATGTGGTAATTCCCTTCTCCCAGCGGCGCAACATGCAGGGTGTGCAGCTCCAGGCGCGGCGTAAGCTCGCCAAGGGTCAGCCCAAATTCGGTGTTCCGCTGCGCTTCCGCTCCAATCAGCTTGGACGGTGGGTTTCGCCATGAATACATCTGGTTCCACCCGCCCAGCTCCACTTTTCCCAACTGGGGGTGATCGAACGGATACCAATCCACATATGCATCCTCCCCGCCGTGTTCGTCTGCCCAATGGATGATCTTCAGGTCATCTTCGTGAGGGTGGTCGCGGAACCACTCGGTGAACTTGCGGTCTTTGATCCCCGCTTCGGTAGGAAGGTCCCAGAGTTCAATCGTAAACGCGTACATCCCGCGATGATCGTACAGCCAGTCATCAAATCCGCCGGTAATCACCTCTTTCGGGTGGTATTTGAAATCATGGTAAATCGAGACGTTGCGGTATCCGGTGATTTCCGTACCCATTTGCCCGATTTTCTTGTATACCCACAGATCGCTCGTCTCCATATCATCGTCAGACTTGGTGCTGTACGGTCGTAAAATCACCCTGCTGAAGGTATGGTAAGTCACTGCCAGGTTGATATTGTGGTGCTCTGATATGAAATTGGCGACAGCCTCGATCTCGGGTTCTGAGGTGGGGTAGGGGCCAGCCCCGTTTTGATCGCCTTCTGGGCGCCATTCGAAGGGAAAATTACGGTTAAAATCCAACCCGGCTGGGTTCGAGGCGATCTTGATTGTATACCCATCGAAATGCTCGATTTTGCCTTCAGCAACCAGCCGGTAATACATCCCGCCAAATTCGGCTGGGCCGCGCTTCTGCATCAATCTTGAGTCCAGCGAGCTGATTTTCCAATCGCCGTTTGGGTCTTGAATCCGCATCTGCAGGATGCGCCCGTCACCGTCTATGTCCTGGTCGTGCAGACCTTCCTCCAGTTCAGGCCATGGATAGCGCCGGACCCCAGAACGGAGGTAGCGCGGATGGTCTGCCAGCGCCAGAGCGGCGCCATCAGGATTAATACGCGGGACGAGATAATAGGCATTCTGATCAAGAATCCGGCTGATTCGATCGTCTTTCCCATACCCCTCTAACAGAGTATCCGCCAGATGCATGATTACAGTCGTCCCCGACACCTCGGTTGCATGGATGTTGGCATCCAGCCAGACTGCGGGTTTTTCCAGATCCGGGCCTGTCTTGCGGTTGGTCAATTTCAACAGCCAGATCGGTCGCTTTTCATAGCTCGTCCCGATCGACTGCATCTCTGCCAGCTCTGGAAACTGGGATACCCAGCTCGTTAGAACCTCTTCAATTTCTTCATTTCTAAAATAGTGGTTGAAATCCATAGGATGTCCTATCAAAATGAAAATTTAGATCAATCAACAAAGTAGCTTCTACATGCTTCATCGATCAGCTGAAGGGTCATTTGTGCAGGGCGGTTATCATATTCGCAAAGCGTATTCACAATCTGCAGCAGGTCGCGCGGATGCACCGCCTGCAGTTTTCTGCCTGGTTCCCGGTACCACTTTTGGAGCAGGTGCATGAAGACATCTTTATCAAAGGGGATTTTGAGCTCCTTAGACTTCATCGAGAAGATCTGATAAAACAGGCGCTCATCTGGCGAGCCCACATTCACTTTCATGTGAATTCTGCGCAGAAACGCGTCGTCTACCAGCTGATGTGGGTCGAGATTGGTGCTGAAGACGGTCAGCTGCCGGAATGGCACCACAATGGTCTGCCCGCTTTGCAGCCGCAGGAAATCGATCATGCTTTCCAGCGGCACGATCCAGCGGTTGAGCAGATCGGAGGTGCTGACCTGCTGTCTTCCAAAGTCGTCGATCAGGAACATCCCACCATTGGCTTTAAGCTGGAGGGGAGCTTCATAGAATTTCGAGATCGGGTCGAAGCGCAGGTCCAGAGCGTCCATTTTTAGCTCACCGCCAACAGTGACTGCCGGCCGATGGATTAAATTCCAGCGCTGGTCAATCCTCCCAAGCTCTGCCGAGCGTGTCTTCTCTGCAGCGACTGGTTTATGGACCAGCCTGTCGCTGATCTGGATAATTTGGCCACCGGCGGTAATCGAATAAGGAACCCAGATCGGGTCCGTGCCTGCAATCAGACCTGCTATCGCTTGAGCGATTGTCGTCTTGCCATTACCTGGCGGTCCATATAAGAACAACGATGTTCCGTAGTTCACTGCAGGTCCGATCTGGCGGTGGAATTCATCGGGAAGCATCAGGTGGCTCAGAGCTTTCTTAACCTGGTCTGGAAAAACTTTCGAACGATGGCTTGTCTGAAGCTCAATCCCGCGGTTATAGTATGGGATCGTCACCGGGGCTGGTCCGACGTATTGGCTGCGGTCCATGGCAGCCCGGGCTCGCTGCTCCCCCGCTTCGGTCAGGGAATACACATTTCCAAGCCTGCCCAGCTCGACGGTCGCTTTGGAGACTTCCACCAGGTGCTCTTTCTGCATCCAGAGAAGAATATCATCGATGATGGTTTTGGGGATTTTCAGGACCTCAGTAAACCGCGAAAGGGCTACATTGCCTTCGTTGTAAAGCAAGCGAAAGATCAAATCTATCACGAGGTTTTGGGGGATATGCAGATCTTCGATTGTTTTTGGTTCTGCCAGGATATCCTTTAGTGAGCTTTCTTCGACCATCCAGTTCTCCGTGAGAATATCGAATTATTCGCCGACCTGTTCGTCGGAATCTTGATAAAAACTAAATAGTGTACCGATCGACTGCCGGGTTGAATTCCGCCAGATTGCCTCACCGAATACCGAAGCGACAGATATGATCACCAGTTTATGGTCGCGGCGAGATTCACTCTGCGGCACAGTATCGGTTGTCACAATTTGGGTGATCTGAGGAAATGCGACCAGCTTATCCAGTGCATTTTCTGTGAAAAGCCCGTGCGTACAGATGACTGCAATCTCCTCAATCCCATATTCGATCAGCAACTTGCAAAGCTCAATTACAGTAGTACCCGTCGCAATCTCATCATCGTATACCAGCGCCCGCCGGAATCCCTTTACTTGGCGCTCCAGCCCTTCACCGATCTTTACCTCATGATCGGACACGCGGTCTTTTTGCGCTGCCGCCATTCTAAACTTTAATTGATCGGCGAAACGCGCCGCAGGTTTTGCCCGCCCGATATCCGGCGAGACTACAATGGTCTCCTTTTGACGGTATTTTTTTTCATGAAAATATCGGATGAACAGATGCCGCGCAGTCAATGGATCCGTTGGAACGTGGAAAAAACCATGAACCTGGGGAGAATGCAGGGTCATGGTCATAAAATGTGTCATACCTGCCGTTTCGAGAAGGTCAGCGACGAGCCTAGCAGTGATCGATATGCGCGGCGCATCTTTCTTATCAGATCGGGCGTAGGAGAAATATGGGATAATGGCATGGATCTGGTGCGCCCCAGCCCCCTTGGCGATATCGAGCATCATCAAGAGCTCCACCAGGTTTTCAGATACAGGCGGGATAAGGGACTGAACCAGGTAAACATCCCTACCGCGCACGCTTGCCCCAAGCTGAACGTAAAGATTATCGTTGCTGAAACGGCTGAAATGAGTGAGGTCGAGAGGCACACCTAGATATGAAGCGATGCCCGCAGACAGCTTCGGGTGAGACTGACCGCTGAAAAAACGGACGTCGGTGCTGTTTAAAGTATGCATCCGGTTCCTCCTCCAGCTATTGTCAGTAATGAACCATCCATCCGTTGACGGAGAATATTCTTGCTGATACCCAGCCTGACCAAGATCACCGCAGCATGGATCGATTGATTGAAACTACGAGGATTTGTTCGAAAAATAACAATTCCTACATGGCTATTGTACCATCCTGTTTCAACGCCAACATCCAGAGGTTCTCACAGATTTGCGCAAACTTCCTAAATATGCTATGATTAAAACCGTATTGTGCATGGAAAGCTTTAAAAATACTTTAGCATAATGGCGGACTGCACCTGATAGCGGTTTTTTATCGTTTGTAGCGTATTTGAGCAGATAAAGGTTTATGACTTCTACCATTAATCGGCGTGATTTCCTCAAATTATTAGGGGCAGCCGCCGTTGGAGTCGGATTTCGAGATTTTCCGCCTGGAGGTGATCCTGCAGGTCAGCGGCCACCCGCGTACTCCCTCGGTCGGACGATCTATTCACTGCGGTATTATAAGCAGCCGAGCACCTCCAGCCCTGAAGTAGGTTATTATGTGACGGATACGGTAGTCGATATACTCGAAGAAGCTGTTGGCGACCCAAAACCCACCCACAACCCCACCTGGCTGCTCACTAAAGACGGCTGGCTGCATTCTTCCTATGTTCAGCCTGTCGAAGATGTTTTGAATGAGCCTGTCTTTGAAATCCCGAAAAATGGGTTGTTGGCAGAGGTGACAGTCCCGTATTCGCAAGCCTGGGCGATCACCGACCGCGGCTGGAAGCGGATCTACCGATGCTACTTTAGCACCACCTATTGGATCTTCAACACTTTCAACGGAGTCAACAATACAGTCTGGTACCAGATTTATGATGAGCGAAATAAAGAGCTCTATGCCGTAGACGCTCACCATCTCAGACCGATCACAGTCGCTGAAGTGGAGCCGATCTCACCGGAAGTCAAAGATAAACACATCGAAATCGACCTCACACGCCAGCGAATGGTCGCTTATGAGGGAAACCGTCCTGTCTTTACGACTCGCATAGCCACCGGCTATTTTGAAGGAGATACTCCAATAGGCGAATTTCGCGTCGAACGCAAGCAACCCTCACGTCATATGGCATCCAACTTACAAGGCAATGAATTCGACCTTCCAGGCGTGCCTTGGGTGTGTTATATTTCCTGGACAGGTGTATCCTTTCACGGCACGTACTGGCATAATAACTACGGCACGCCACAAAGCCATGGCTGTATCAACCTGACGCCCCAGGCTGCCAAATGGATTTACCGCTGGACCGATCCTGTTGTCCCAGTCGAAGAGGATTACGTTGAGACCAAAGAAGGCACGCGTGTCATTGTATTTAAATCATGACTAGCCGACAGGACCAGGACCTAAAAAACAAAGGATGTGACGAAATTGAAGGATAAACAAAAATATAAAAGCGCGATCGCTGCACCCGGCAAATTCCCGCTGGCGGTCCTTCTGATAATCCTCCTCTCGGGGATGATCACCTCTTGCATCCAGATTGTGATGCCAACCCCCGAGCAGAGCGCCACGCCGCCGATCATCGTGCTTACCGAAGTGGTGACCGAAATTGTGATGCCTACCCCACTCCCGGTGACCCCCACGCCGCCTCCCACAAACACCGCCCTACCGCCCACCGTAACCCCCACATGGGATCCGCTCAGCGCCCCGATCTACTACCCGCTCGAGGACTGCGTTGCCTCGCGCCTTCATGTTGGCGAACAGGCGATGGTGTCCCTGGTCGGTGGACCAAATGGGATCCGCTATGGGCGCGATATAAATTATGATACGATCGTCGGTTATGCTCAGCCAGGGGATAAGCTCGATATCGTTAATGGACCCTGGTGCAGTCACGGCTGGCTTATCTGGCAGGTGAGGGCTAACAATGGTGTGGTTGGATTCACCCCAGAGGGAAATGGTGACGAATACTGGCTCCTGCCGGTTGGCCCATAAATTGCCTGCCGTGGAAAAAATGAAGGAGTGAAACAAATATGAATAAAAAGCATCAAATAAGCTCACTGCTGCTTGCGGTATTGTTGAGCTTTGGTTTGCTGATATCCGCCTGTGTTGGATCCGCCGTCCAGTCTACCCAGGAACCTCAGGTCGTAAATCCGACCGTGCTGATCACCCGACTTGTCACCCAGATCGTTGCGACCCCCACGATCACTCCCACCTCTGGACCAACTCAACCGGCAGCGGTCGTTGCTCCAATATCGACCGGCGGCTGGGATCCCTTTTCGGTGAAGATCTATTACCCGATTGGTGGATGTGTTGCCTCCAGGCTGTATGAAGATGATATTGCTTTCGTCGCTAACGGCGGCGGTTTAATCGGCCTGCACATGTCGAAAGATATTGGCGACTCCCCCCAATTCCGCTATCTGGTCAATGGCGAGATGCTCGAAATTCGCAAAGGTCCCTGGTGTACCCGAGGCGCTCTGGTATGGCAGGTCGGCACGCCGGAAGGCGAGATTGGCTACGTCCCTGAGGGAAACGGTGAGACGTATTGGCTGCTTCCCATGCCGCCGGAAACCGCCTCCATCTATCCGGAGCAGAATGATAAGCTCAAACAGTTTATCAACGAATGGGGCCAGCTGAATTTCGGCAAGCGGGATAAGTAAGAAGCGGCTGCTTACCAGATTCATAGCCTTGAAGGCGGGCAATGCCACAAATAAACCGGATGGCGCTGCCCGCTTATGGTTTTACTACGGTGCCTTCTCTACAGTTGTTGATAATGGATGTTTCTTTCGACCCACCAAATTCATACGTCAGGCTTTTTAACAATTTGCATGCTGAGCCAAAGCGCCGAGGCGCAGAACAACAGGTATATGACAACATAAGGAATCCATGGTGCTGGCAGCCATATTTCCAACCCACCGCTGAGCGGAATCCGCATTGAAAAAAGGTTGTGCTGGTCAAGCAGGCTAATTTCTGATCCAATCATCACCCCGGTCGGAGTAAACGCCGCCAGTAGCCAGCCCACCAACAACAGGATCCGTTCGCCAGCCTGCATGGAATTCCCTTGAGTGTTCGACATGGCGGTGTTTAACAGCAGCAGCAGAATTACAAAAATAATCGGGACTCCAAATACCAAAAAAATCGTGGTTGCATAGGCTATGGCAGTCGCAATCATGGTTCGACGCACCAAAGCTGAGAGCAGTAATCCAAGCGCAGAGAATGCCGCTGCTGTCACCAGCAGGATCAGGGTTGAAAGAACGATCTCCTCCCATAATACCCCGCCGATCAAAAAGGAGGGTCCTTGAAGGGGGATCGAGGTGAAGAGCAGTAAAAAGACGAATGCCAGCCCAGGAAAGAATTTGCCCAAGACCAACTGCCGGGTCGAGAGCAAAGTGACTTTCAGAAGGTCATACGATTGGCGTTCGCGCTCCGCAGAGATCGCCCCGCTGGTCATCGCTGGCGCTACAAAGCTTACCATCACCAGCTCCATCCATACCAGTAGTCCAAATACGGCTTTGCCGAAAATTCGACGCTGCTCCAGGTTGCCTGTCGTGGTCAGCGAAGAGCGGAAGACAAAATATGCTGCGGCAACCACAAGCGCCAACGCCAGCAGATGTGCGGTCACCAACAGATAAGTGCGCATCCCCCGCATACGCGTGCGCACATCTTTCACCACGATCGGGTTTTTCCAGAGATATGGGGAGTCCAACCACACTTTCATGAGACCACCCCTTTTGTTGCCATCAGGAATACATCTTCCAAGTCCCGCTCCGCCTCGCTGAAATGGACCACCGGAATCTCTTGCCGGATGAGCTCCGCTAAAAGGCTGCTCAGCAGGCGCTCGTCTCCCTCGAATTGGATCTTCAGGCGCTGAAGGCTGCCATCATAATCAATGGAAACCGGCTCAATCTGCTTTACTCCTTGAAACGTCTCCAGGATCTCGACCGCTTCAGCCGTCCGCTCAAGAACGGCAATTTGCACCGATCTACGCACCTGGCTTTGTTTCAGCAGATCGCTGATCTCGCCGCAAGCTGCCAGGGCGCCGGCTTCCAAGATTCCCACCCGCGTGCAAATTTCGCGCACATCCGAAAGGATATGGGTGGAAAAGAAAATCGTCTTCCCCATCCTGGCTAATTCCACCAGCAGAGCACGAATCTCGATCCGGCGCGCGGATCCAGCCCGGAAGCTGGCTCATCCAGGATCAGAACCTGTGGGTCATGGATCAGAGTGCGCGCCAAACTCAGGCGCTGCTTCATCCCGCGAGAGCTTATCGACCATATCGTCCCTGCGGTGTCTCAGCTCAACCAGCTCCAGCAGCTCTTCGATTATCTGGCTGCGGCGCCGTTCCTCAATCTGGTAGCAGGCGCTGAAGAAATCCAGGTATTCCCAGGTGCGCAGGTCTGGGTAAACTCCAAAATAATCCGGCATATATCCGATCAGCCGTTTGACTCCGCCTGGAGATTTTTGGGCGGAAATTCCCATAACCCGCGCCTCGCCGCCGCTCGGCTCCAACAATCCGGCGATCATCCGGATCGTGGTCGTCTTTCCCGAGCCGTTCGGACCGACGAAACCAAAGATGTCGCCAGAATGCACCTCCAGGTTGAGGGAGTCAACCGCGGTTCTTTCGCCGTAGCGTTTGGTGAGTTCGATCAGCTCGATTGCGAACATCCAGCGGAATTATAACCTGTCCCAGAAGTCCGGATTTTCCGACTGGTATAATCTAGCTGTGCCCGAAATGATCAGCGCCCAACCTATTGTTGCATTTGTTTCCGATTTGATTTCTGCGTCCCGGATAGGATCCACCGCTCAGTCTTTGGGCTTTGAGGTCATCTGGGTTGAGCAGCCGGACCAACTGCTGCCGCTGCCTGCCGGGGCACCCTTCCTCCCCGTGGATGCCCCGCCTGAGCTCGCCGAACACCTGACCGGACCGGGAGCTGCTTTGCTGGAAGCCCTTACCCGTTGGAAACCAGGCTTACTGCTTTTTGATCTAGGAAACGATAAGATCCCTTGGCGGACATGGATTGCCCTGATTAAATCCGCCCCCGCTACGCGCAGACTGCCACTCATTTGCTTTGGTTCGCATGTCGCTAGCGAAACGCTTACCACCGCTCGGGATATGGGTGCAGATGGGGTATTCGCCCGCTCTCGATTTTTTAATGATCTTCCAGCCCTGATCACCCAATTTGCCCGCCAATCAGACAGTCAGGTGCTGGCAGAAACCTGCCAACAGCCGCTTTCCCCAGCAGCCCTCAAAGGGCTTGAGCTTTTCAATAATAGGGAATATTTCGAAGCCCATGAAGCGCTGGAAAAAGCCTGGAAACAAGAGCCATCTCCCGGTCGGGAGCTGTACCGCGCCATCCTCCAGGTCGCTGTGGCTTATCTGCAGATCGAGCGCAGTAACTATCGCGGCGCTCTCAAGATGTTTCTGCGCCTGCGCCAGTGGATTGACCCCCTCCCCGACATTTGCCGGGGGGTAGATGTCGCCAGGCTTCGTCAGGATGCGGAATCCGTCCATCTGCGCCTGAGAGAGCTTGGACCGGATGGAATTCAGGGATTCGACCAGTTGCTGTTTAAGCCAGTCGTTTACAACCGGAGCTGAACGGCGGACCGATCCAATGCTGTGAGAATATCCTGGCGGACAGCCTGCCAGAGAATCAAAATAAATGTGGAGCTCAAAATGGATTTCTTCGAAGTCATCGAAAAACGATACAGCGTCCGGGCTTATAAACCTGATCCCGTGGAAGATGAAAAGCTGGATAAGATCCTGGAAGCAGCCCGGATTGCACCAACAGCGCATAACAACCAGCCATTTCAGATCATCGTTATTCCTACCGAGAACTGCCGTGCGGCTTTG
The DNA here is from genome assembly GCA_963827155.1 of uncultured Chloroflexia bacterium. Classification (GTDB taxonomy): domain Bacteria; phylum Chloroflexota; class Anaerolineae; order Anaerolineales; family UBA4823; genus UTCFX2. The sequence continues at coordinate 316,450 of CAWGZV010000002.1, forward strand.
AAACGCATCTATCCGCGCGAGTGGTTCTCACAGGCACCGCTCGTGATCTGTGTTTGTGGGATTGCAGAGCGCGGCTGGGTGCGCGGTTACGACAAACGCAGTTATCTAGAAGTGGATATCGCCATAGTGATGGATCACATCATCCTCGCCGCCACCGCGCTGGGATTAGGCACCTGTTGGGTGGGCGCCTTCAATGCCCCACCAGCCGTCGAGTTTCTCCAGACCCCTCCTGGCATCGAGCCGATCCTTTTTACCCCGCTCGGTTATCCTGCCGACCAACCTGGCGAGCGCGAGCGCAAGCCGATTTCCGAGCTCGTCCGTTACGAGCATTATTGAGAGGATTAAGCAATGAGTTATGCACCTGGGATCGCTTCCCAGATTAATATTCGCGTCGAACAGGCCTCTGCCGCTATTGAGCTGCTGGATGGTGGGAACACAATCCCTTTTATCGCACGCTATCGGAAAGAAGCCACATTTGGCCTGGATGAAGAACAGCTCCGCCAGACAGCGGAACTGCTCGGCAAGCTACGGGTCTTGGACGAGCGCCGCCAGGTTGTGCTTAATTCAATCGATGAGCAAGGCAAGCTTACCCCAGAGCTGCGCGGGCAGATTGAAGGTGTGACCACGATGACAGCTCTGGAGGATCTCTATGCCCCGTACAAACCCCGCCGCCGGACGCGCGCTTCGATCGCTCGCGATCACGGTTTGCAGCCGCTTGCAGACCTGATCCTTCAGCAGGCAGCTCTCACCGCCTCCCTTGATGAGGTGGCTGCTCCTTATCTGAGTGAAGAGGTCCAGACTATTGAAAGTATCTGGTCTGGAGCCCGAGACATCGTCGCCGAATGGATCAGCGACCACCCTGAGATCCGTCGTGGAACACGTGAGAAAGCCATCCAACGAGGGGTGCTTCAGGCGGTCAAGGATGAAACCTCTGCCGACGAGAAGCGGGTCTATGAGCTGTATTACGAGTTCGAGCTGCGCATCGATAGACTCCGCCCTCACCAGATCCTTGCAATCAATCGCGGTGAGGCGGAGAAGGTCTTGCGTGTGAAAATGGTGCTCGCCGAGCGAGACTGGCTCAAAGTCGTGGAGGGAGTAATCTTTCCCGATCCGCGCTCCCAGCTTTCCGGGCAGCTTGTATTGGCGATCGCCGATTCGGCCGAACGCCTGCTGCTGCCCACCATCGAGCGCGATATCCGGCGGATGCTGACTGAGAGCGCCGAAGCACACGCAATTATTGTTTTTTCGGAAAACCTGCGATCGTTGCTAAGCCAGCCGCCTCTTAGAGGGCAAGTTGTGCTTGGGATCGATCCGGGCTTTCGGACAGGGTGTAAGTTAGCGGTAGTCGACCCGACCGGCAAGCTTCTCGAGACCTCCACGATCTACCCCCATGAGCCACAGAGAAAATGGGATGCCGCCTTGCAGATCCTTACGAGCCTGATCGCTCGTCATAAGGTGAGCTTAATCACGATTGGCAACGGCACGGCTTCCCGCGAATCTGAGCAGCTTGCCGCCGAGCTCACCCGAGCTCACCCCGGGCTGCATTATCTGATTGTCAATGAAGCTGGAGCGAGCGTCTACAGTGCTTCGCCGTTAGCTCGCGCTGAATTGCCCGACCTGGATGTCAGCCTGCGCGGTGCGGTCTCAATCGCCCGCCGGGCCCAGGATCCGCTCGCCGAGCTGGTCAAGATCGATCCGCGCTCGATTGGGGTGGGGATGTACCAGCACGATGTCGACCAGGGACTACTTTCCTCCGCCCTGGAAGGCGTGATCGAAAGCGTGGTAAATGCGGTCGGCGTCGATTTAAATACCGCTTCCCCAGCATTGCTATCGCATGTTGCTGGGATCGGACCAAAGCTTGCAGAGAAGATCGTCGCCTATCGCGACCAAAACGGTGCATTCCGCAGCCGCTCAGAGTTGCGCATGGTCAGCGGATTAGGTCCAAAAGCCTTCGAGCAGTCGGTTGGCTTCCTGCGCATCGTCGGCGGGGAGCACCCTTTTGATGCGAGTGCAATCCACCCCGAGAGCTACCCTGCCGCTGAAGCACTGCTAAAGAAAGCCGGTTTACCGTTGAATTCCACTCCGAATGATCGTAAGACCGCCCTTGCTGCCCTTGTGCGCGAGGACAACTATGCCTCACTCGCGGAGCAGCTCCAGCTCGGGCTGCCTACATTCAAGGATATCCTAGAACAGCTCATCCGCCCCGGGCGCGATCCGCGCCAGGACCTGCCTGCTCCTATCCTGCGCAGCGATGTGCTGAAAATGGAAGACCTTGCCCCAGGAATGCGGTTGAAGGGCACTGTCCGAAATGTTGTTGACTTCGGCAGTTTTGTCGATATTGGCGTAAAACAAGACGGTCTGCTCCACCGCACCCAGATCCCATTACAAAACACCCTCAAAGTTGGAGATGTGATCGAGGTTGAGATCCTCAAAGTTGAGCCAGAGCGCGGCCGGATCAGCCTGGGATGGCCTGGGAAATGAAGGTTAAAATATACGTCATTTCTGGAAGTACGATCGCTTTTAAGATCCTCGATGCTGCCGATCTGCAGTTTCTTCCGCCTGAGATGGTCCTGGGAATGAGGCAAAATTTATCATAATCTGCAGAGCCACGCCGAAGTGATCTCAATCCTTAGATTACGGATACCAGAAATATAATCCGATAATTATTATCCATAAAGGGAAATGAATGATGAAATTGAATGTCATACAAGGGAGCATCGAAAGCTCCACCGCAGATACCATCATCGTCAACCTGTTTGAAGGTCTCAAGACACCTGGAGGCGCCACCGGAGCGGTGGATCATGCCGTTGGTGGAGCGATCCGCGAGCTGATCGCAAACGGCGACCTGCGCGGCAAGCTGGGGGAGGTGACGGTATTCTATCCTCGGGGGTTGATCCCTGCCCGGAGAGTGCTCGTTGCCGGGCTCGGTAAAGCATCCGAATTTGATCTTGAGATCGCCCGGCGCGCTTCTGCCCATGCCCTTAAGAAAGCGCGTGAGCTAAACGCTCGCCGGGTTGCCACAATCATCCACGGCGCCGGGATCGGCGGGCTTGACCCCGCGGATGCAGCCCAGGCTGTCGCCGAAGGCGGCGCACTCGGTCTCTATAAAGCGCCAAAACCGTCTCAGGAGAATTGGGACGTCATCGAGAGCCTGGAGCTGGTAGAGCTGGATCCCACCAAGGTCGCTGCCATTGAGCCGCGCCTCCAGATTGCGCGCCTGAATATCCAGGCGGTGTATCTTGTGCGAGACCTGGTAAGCTGGGGTCCGAATAAGGTCACCCCGAATTACCTGGCAGAGCTCGCTGCTGGAATCGCGAAAGAATACGGGATGCAGCTGACCGTCGGCGACCGCGACTGGGCTGCCGAGCGGAATATGGGCGCGTTCCTGGCCGTTGCCCAGGCTGCAAAACAGCCGCCGGCTTTCATTGTCCTGGAACACAACGCCGGGAGGACAGAATTGGACACGATCGTGCTGGTCGGAAAAGGGATTACCTTTGACAGCGGTGGGGTTTCACTCAAGCCGGGCGAAAAGATGGAGGAGATGAAATCGGATATGGCTGGCGCAGCGGCAGTGCTTGCGACCATGCAGGTCGTCGGTCAACTCAAGCTCCCGCTGCATGTCGTCGCCATCACCCCCTGCACGGAGAATATGCCCGATGGCGGCGCTTACCACCCAGCAGATATCCTCACTGCAAGCAACGGTAAGACAATCGAAATCATCAACACCGACGCCGAAGGTCGGCTCATCCTCGCTGATGCCCTAGTCTACGCCCAGCAGTTCAAGCCAAAGGCGGTCGTTGATATGGCGACCCTCACTGGCGCATGCGTTACTGCCCTGGGTCAATGGATTGCCGCAGGAATTTTCAGCACGGACGATGGGCTTCGCGACCGGCTCTACCAAAGCGGGTTGAAAACCTACGAACGGGTCTGGCCGTTGCCGCTCTGGGAAGATTACAAGCGCAAGATTGTCTCGATCGTTGCCGATATGGCCAATTCCGGAGGGCGCTACGGCGGCGTAGGCGCTTCAGCAATCTTCCTAAAAGAGTTCACCGACTACCCCTGGGCGCACATCGATATGGCGGGCATGGTCCTGATCACGAAGATCCAGGAAACCCCCTATACTCCCTGGGGCGCTACAGGCTACGGGGTTCGGCTGCTGGTGGATTTTCTGCTGAACTGGCGTTAGCTGAAATAACATCGGACCCCTCTAAATTCAAAAATCCCAGAGGGGTTAATTTCTACAATTTTGTAGCTGAATTTTCCCGTGAATGTCCCGTTTTAAGCCCTAAGGAACCGGATTATACCTTCATGGCCTGATTTCTTACCCCAGCAGTCGATCCTCATAGATCCTGCGTACCGTATCTTCAATGTTTGGCTCACGCACCACCAGGTCGCGGATGCGGTATTTACCCGATATGCGGGCGATCAGCTCCGAGGCGCTGATCGCAGACCCAGTTACTTCGAGCCCTCTATCCGCTTCTGTCACCCGTTCGAACTGCAGGATGACCCGGTTTCCCTCTCGCCGGACGATCTCCGCTCCCTCAACTTCGATCGCGGCATAATCCTCCGCCAAGTCGACCACCAGCTCCCGCTTCCCGCCAAAACGCTCGTGCAGCGCTCTAAGCCGCCCATTGAACAAGATCCGCCCTTTGTCGATGATCATCACCCGTTCGCTCAGCTTCTCTACGTCCGATAAGTCGTGGGTGGTCAGCAGGATGGTGGTTGAATAGGTCTGGTTAATGTGCTGGATGAACTGGCGAATGCGCTCTTTGGCGACGACATCCAGTCCGATGGTCGGCTCGTCCAGAAAGAGCAGTGCAGGGCTGTGCAGCATGGCTGCGCATAAATCGGCGCGCATGCGCTGTCCGAGTGAGAGAGAGCGCACCGGAGTATTTATGAATTCGTCCATCTCGAGCAGATTTCGTAACTCATAAAGCTGGTTGTGGAAGCGGTTTTCAGGAATCTCGTAGATATGCCGCAGCATCTCCAGGGATTCGACCACCGGCAGGTCCCACCACAGCGTCGTCCTCTGACCAAAAACTGCCCCAATCCTGGCGACGTAGCGCCGCCGGTCGCGCCAGGGCACCATTCCGTCTACGTGCACATCCCCTTTGGTGGGCACCAGAAGCCCGGTCAGCATTTTTAATGTGGTGGATTTACCCGCCCCGTTTGGTCCAATGCAGCTGACGATCTCACCCCTTAAGACTTCGAAGCTGATTCCATCTACAGCTTTTACGAGCCGATTTTCACGGCTGACCAGATTGCGCAGTGCTCCAAACCGGCCGCGGTGATGCACCGGCACCTTGAAATGCTTCGTCAGCTGTTTCACTTCAATCAAAACATCCATGCTGCCCTCGGCCTAGTCTCAGGTACCTGTGCTCTGGTAGTGCTTCAATCCGAACCGCCAAAAAAGCAGGCTGATCGCAAAAACGAAAACCCCTACCAACAAAGCGATGTAGTGAGCTGCTTCTGGCAGCCCGAATGGATCCGGCTTTCCCAGGAAGTACAGCGCAGGGTAATAATTCATGAAGATCCCCGGTACGATGAGGGTGAAGAAGGCAATCAGCCAGTCTGGGTAGATATGGATAGGGTATGACATCATCTCCGTCCCGCCATATGTCAGCATATTGATCGCCTCGATAGAATCGACCGTCCAGAAAGTGATCGTTGCCCCGATCACGAACAGACCACCGAAGAACAGCACCAGCCCGACGATCACCAGCGGAAGGTAGATGATCTTACCTACCGTCCAACTGATCTCCAGGTTCGCCAGTGAGAGTCCCAGAACAACGACCCCCTGGATGATCCGCCCAATCCGCCGGATAACAAATTCCGATCCAAAGACCTGAACTATGATGTTGGCTGGTTTAAGCAGCATCTGGTCGAAAGTCCCCAGCCTAACCTGGCGGCCAAACGCAGGTGGATCGAAACCGCTGAAGACCAGGTCCATGATCCCAAAACCGGTCTCGACCGTGCCGTAGAGGAAACCCACTTCCCACAAAGACCAGCCGCCGATCCCGTCGAACTGCTGGAGGATCAGAGCGATGGTCAAAAAGCTCACCCCCGAGACGACCGCAGTTGTAAATACGTCCAGGAGAAACGAGAGCCGGTACTGCATTTGTGCCCGGATGCGGATCGAGATCAGCTTCAAGTAGATGTGCGTTGTCTGTCTCATTTCAACCACCCTGGATCACCAGCCGGCGCAGTCCCAGCCTCAGCACTAGCTGTCCGGTCGCATACAGAGCCACCAACCAGATTGCCTGGGTGGTCAGTGTGCGGATCATCTCCGGTGTGTTCATGATCCCCAGGTAGATCTCCACGACCGCGTTCACCATGGATGGGAAGGGGGTCAGCGCACATAGCTGCTGAAACCATTCAGGCATCAATCTGAGCGGCATGAAGAAGCCGGACATAAACCAGCTCAATGCGTAGAAAAGCCGGCAGAAGCCAAGGGCATTCGGCGACCAGAAAGAGCCCAGGTTGACCAGGAAGCGGTAGGCGAAGCTCACCGACCAAGCCAGCGCCAGCGAGATGGCCAGTAAAATCCACTGCCCCAGGCTGGTTGGGTAGCTGATGTCAAAGACCAGGGCGTAGAATGCCATGACTGTAAGCCCGCGCAGCGCGAGCGAGACGATCGCCTTGCCGAAGTCGACCGACATCCAGAAGAAATAGTAGTCCATCGGCTTGAGAAGGTCTGAGCCCACCTGCCCGGAGCTGACAGAGTAGATCACTTCGAACCACGAGAACAGGCTAAGGTAGGCGATGCTCGCCTGGGAGATGCCGGTGTAGGTGACAGCATCCTGCAGGGTCATCCCCAGAACTTCGGTTTGGGAAGCATATAGCGCCACCATCACCGCCGCTCGCAGCAGCCCAAAGAAAATGTTAGTGGCAAGACCAGCCAGGGTTGCCGACCGGTAGGTGATCTGGCGTTGGATTGCGAGCTGAGCTAATGCCAGGTACTTGCGCATGGATGCTGGCTTTATACTCCGGAAGGGCAGGGCTGTCAATTGGCGAGGGGCCCCTTGGATATTCAAGAGCAATAATAACCAGCAGATAAAATGAAGTCGCGATTTTACTGGCGAATAAATTCGCGGCAACATCTGCAAAGCCGCCTTCAGCGGCTCTAGGAGAGAGCGCCAGCCTGCGAAGGCAGGCTCCGCAATTGTTGGAGCGGTTTCCTCCGGAATCACGCTAGCAAGTAGCCTATCTTTGGAATTTTGCGTCGGTTCCGCTAAGATGTAAATTACCGGGCGAATAATGCGGCAACATCTGCAAAGCCACCCTTCGGCGGCTCAAGGAGAGAGCGCCAGCCTGCGAAGGCAGGCTCCGCAATTGTTGGAGCGGTTTCAACCGCCGGGATTACCAGGTGCGGAAAGTAAATATGGCATCCAAGGGGATTGACCTGTATCTCTCATGAGGTAGAATTAAAGAAAGAAAGGGTTGTGAAGAGAGAGATGCCCATTTATGAATATGTCTGTAATGACTGTGGTGAGCGCTTCGAACAAGTCCGCCTGATGAAAGACGCCGATGCACCAACCCCATGCAGTGCCTGCCGGGGAGAGCATACCTCCCGAAAATTATCGCTGTTCTTTGCCTCCAGCGGCGGGAAAGTCGTCGCCGGTGGAAACGGCGGATGCGGTTCCTGCGCCGGCGGCTCATGCGCCTCCTGCGGACATTAAAAGCGAAATCTCATGCCATCAACACCCGATCTTGAGCTGCTGTTGATCCTCTTTTCCGATCCTCGCCAGGCGGATCTGGCTCTGCGCGAGCTGCGCAAGATGGAGAAGGGCGACCAGATCAAGTTCATTGATGCCGCAGCGGTCCTAAAAGACTTATCTGGGAAGACCGATTTCAGCGAAGCTCACGATCTGGAAGCCTGGCAGGGATCGATTTTTGGGGCGATCTCAGGCGCACTGCTGGGGCTGCTTGGCGGTCCAATCGGTGCGGTATTAGGCGGCGTGGCAGGAGCAGCAGCTGGCGGGGCGGTGGCTGGCGGCGTTGACCTTGGATTCTCTGACGACCTGCTCAAAGACCTGCAGGAAGCGCTCAAACCCGGCACGTCTGCGCTGTTAGTCCTGCTTGAGCCGCCTTGGGATGGATTGCTGGTGCGCACGTCCGAAGCCTGGGAAGGACGGCTCTTCCGCCACCTGCTTCAGTCAGACGTCGTCCAGAGGCTGAAACAGGCTCTCGAGCAAGCAGGCTGAGGCTCTCAAACATCGCAAGACCTACCTATCGTAAATCCACTCGACTATAATCCTGGATAAAAAAGAGGCGCTGATTTAAAGCGCCTTTTTTTCTTCACATTTCTTAATAAATCGGTTGGATTATAAGCTGGAGCCGCCTCCGCCGAACCCACCACTGCCCCGACCATTCCCCCCGCCTCGACCGGATCCGCCGCCGCCAAATCCACCGCCCCGGCTGATTCCGGTCCCGATGACTGCCTGGTAAGCTTCGGCGCTCAGATACTGCGGTGCGTAGTTCTCCCCGGTCTGTCTGTTCAGGGTCGAGACGAAAGCCCGCAGGTGATTCTTCGAACCGTCTATCAGGCTGTTGAAGACCTGCTGGATATCGGCGTTATCGGTTTGAGTAAGCCTTTTCTCCAGGTCCAGTATATCGATCTCTTCAATCGCCGCCCCAACCTTCAGTGCTTCAGCCACCGAAAGGCTGCCTTTCTCGACCAGCGCATTATAGAGCGATTGCAGATCCGGATTCATGAATACACCAGGTTCGCTCGAGGCGGTATTGTCCAACTCATACCTCTCGATCAGCGCGATCACTGCGTTCATGTGGGTCTGCTCGCTCTGGCTGATATTCTGGAAGCTTCGCAGTCCCCACCGCTCATACAACGAGAGATAAACATCGTGCGCCAGCTTTTCTTCTTCGAGCATGAACAGCAATGCTGCCAATTCCTCAGCGCTCAACTCCCCAGGAGTGGCCGGCGGCAGGTATGCCAGCTCGCCTGGATCTCCATATCCTTCGTCAATGCTTCCACCCTGGCGCCCACCTTGCCCGCCGCCGAAATCCTCGTCATAAGACCCACCCGTCGTGCCTGATTGAAGTTCACCTATAGAGCCTTGCCTTAACCGATTTGCCAGCCCTAGGGTTTGCCACTGCCCATTCGCCCCTGTTGCCATCCCTGCGGTAGAATTCTCGTCCTGCTCACGTCCATAGCTGCCTTGGGCGGTGCCTTCACGGTTGTTCCCTGCCAGCGTGCGGTTGACTGCCCCAATAATAAGGGCGCAGATGACGGCGACAAGCGCCGTGGTGAGTAAAATTTTCTTGATCATGTGTATTACCCTTTCTAATTGTTTTAATAGAATGTTGTTACTGGAAAATTACGATTGTGCTGCGGAAGCCGGCTGGTTTGCAGGCTGCCGAGACGAATTAGTGTCGAACATTTTCTTTGTCACTTTCGATACCCACTTCCAGTGGATCGAGAAATGGAGCACGGCCGCAGCGATCAGCGCAACTCCCGCCCAGGTATGGATCAGGTCCCAGGTGGAGCGGGTGAACAGGACCAGCGGGTCGGCTGCCCATCTTCCGCCGGGGACGAAATGGAAATACACGCCGCTGAGGGCGGTCAGCACAAAGCTGAGCCCGAGGATGGAATTGAGGACCAGGATCCAGCGCCCGCGGGCGTTCATGCTCCCGCCTTTCCCCAAAAGCTCGTTCCAGGTCCGTCGCAAAATCGACCTCACCCAGCTCCAATGGATTGCCAGGTGGATCATGGCCGCGGCGATCATCGCCACCCCGCCTATGGTATGAAGGTCACCCCAGATATGGCGGGAGAAAAAGATCTGCAGGTTGTAATATGGGTTGCGCCCTCCTTGAAAACCGCCATTTGGCAGGTAGAGGAAATAGATCCCGGAGAGCGCCGCAACCAACGCGCTTGCGAACAGCGCCGCGTCGACCCACCAGTTTTTCTGAGTTTGTTTGGATACAGTTCCGATCTTCATCTCTAGCTCTTTTTCATCCTTGATGTGGTCATTAATGTGGGCAACCATGTTCGGTTGTCACATATATCGTACAGCAAGGATGTGAATACCTCGTGAAGGGGAAGTGCAGAACTGGTGAATGATTATTTTCTCTGATTGCATTCGGCGAAAGTTTGCAAGCTGATTAAGCAGGCATTTAGCTAGAATATGCATTCATTGCATGAATACCGGCATGCAATCCATCCAGGAGCAGGATTATTAAGGTTATTCGTTCCAGTTAATCAATAATCGAGCAAGAATCGGGTGGCATGCAGGGTCTAACAAATTTAGAATCCAGGCATCCATGGCAGAATAGAGGTAATGAGATGGGAGATGAGGTTAGAGATGTAGGAGCCGTTTTGACCACAACTTCAGAGCGCTGGCACAGACTTTCCCGCGCCTTTTCGGTCGAATTATTTGCTCGGAGACCAACGAAAACCGAATGGTCAGCGTTAGAGTGCCTGCAGCACCTGGTCAACTCGGAGGGGGTCTACCTGTTCCGGGTGAGCGGCTTCATGAAAAGCCTGGACTTTCCAAGCTCTGACCCTGACAGAAATGGCACCCAGGTTAGCGATAGGTCGCCTTCCGACCTGGGAACCGAATTTGAGGTCCTGAGTCTCCAGAGCCTCGATGCGGTTGATGGGCGTGCAGGCAATGATCTGGTGAATCGCGTCTGCCACCAGGTACTCGGCCTCGTGACCCTGGGTGAGATGCTCAGTGTCTGGGTGGCTCAAGACCTGCACCACTCAATCCAGGCCGAGCGTGCTCTGATCCAACCTTACCTGCAGGGGTGCGGTCCATGGATCCGTTATTACGAGAACCATCTGATCCAGGAGAGCTCGAACCTTCAGATTTCTTGATGGTTGAAAATGTCGTTTTATAACGGTGTAAATGAGATGACGTCAATTTTGGAGGTAAATGTGACTGTGCGTGTTTCTAATTCCCCAACTTATGTTCTAAATCTGCCGGATGCCCAAACGCGATCCGAGCACTGCCTGAGCGCCGAGCAAACCGTCCGCCTGGATGATTTTCAAAAAGGCAGCGTCCTTGTATGCACCAAAGGCGTGCTGTGGATCACCCAAGAGGGCGACCCGCAGGACTACCTCCTGCAGCTAGGCGAGATATTCGTCCTGGAATACCCAGGTTTGGTCCTGGTCCAGGCCTTGAAGCACGCCGCCTGCTGGCGCTGCCTCGATTGAAGGCGCAAGTGTAAAATCCATAAAAGGAAATCTCACAAGGAGTTCTTCCCTGTGAGATTTCCAATCTGCTTGCTGCCCATCCGTTGATCCGTTTTATATCCGTTGTACGAAATTAGCCCACAAGCCTGTGTTCCCAGTTATGGATACGGCGCTTGAGGCGGTGGGTAAGCGGGTGTGCCGATCCCTTTTACCGAAGTCGTCTCGCTGGCGACGGATGTAACGGCGGCGGTCTGAGTGGCAGCGGGTTTCCCACCCACCAGGGTCGGAAATGGCGAAGTTGTGGACCAGGCAGTGATGGTTGCAAGCTGGCTCTCGTTCAAAGTAGGCATTGGTCCAGGAGTGTAACGGGATAGATGTTCCCGAGTAATAGGCCTTCCCGCCTTCTTTTGTTTTGTGAATTCGAATTGTCTCTTGAGCAACCAAATTATCTACGAATGCCTGACATACTACCCTAAATACACCACTATCCTAAATTTCGGCAACACTAGCTGACGAGTTATCGTAAGTGGCTGTTTGGATTTCAAGTCTACACTCCAATTCACCCAAGTTGGATTATTCTTGATCACGACCCCCTTTTCTTCACCGGTTGGCTCTAAGACTTGGATCACAGGATATCCAGAAAGATGGACCTCCAGGTCAGGCAAATCGGTCTCGCTGACAACAGTCACATTGACCTTGATTGGCTCTCCCACACGGATCGGTTCTTCTGCTCGCAGTTCGATACAAAGCTCGCCCTTCGGGCTGCAATTCGGTCTACCAAAGGTAGAGGGAGTACAAGCTGACATCCAGACCAAAAGCAGGATGAAACAAAACCAGGTCCTCATCTTTTACTGGAATCAGAAAATGATTTAACTTATCTCGTCGAATTATTGCTTTTTTTTGGCTGTGGGACGGTCACTCCTTATTCAAGTATTTCAAGCACCTCGTAGACCAATATCACCGGCCAGACAAGCCCTTTGAAGAACCCAACCACTCCTTCCTGGAAGGTGTTAGCGCGGCCGATGTAATAGATCCACGCACCGATGAGACCCAGCCCATAGACGGCTTCCGAAGAACCGCCCTGGTACTTCATATTGATGGACCGATCTTCTTGCGTTTTAGGGGATATTTCTGTGCTCATTCCTGCTCCTTTTCTTCCAACAGTATCCTCATACAATTCCTCGATCTGCTTGATCATAACATTAAGGTCGAACTCTGCCTTCACCCATTCCCGCCCCCAGGCGCCCATTTCCTCGCGCAGCTTGGCATCTCCCAGCAGTGAGAGGCAGCGTCCTGCCATCCCTTCCAGGTCACCCGGAAGGCACAAATACCCGCTCACCCCATCGCGCACCGCCTCAACCGACCCGTCTGCCCGGTAAGCAACCACCGGTACGCCCATGGCCAACGCCTCTGGGATCACGCGCGGCAGCCCTTCCCACAGCGAGGTGAGCAGGAATACATCCATTGCCCGAAGCATCCGGCTGGCGTCCCGCCGCAGCCCGGGCAGAACCGTCCGCTCCGCAATCCCTTCCTTCACCAGCGCGGCCTCCACCTCCCTTCGCAGCGGCCCGTCACCCACCAGCAGGAACCAGGACTCTGGCAGCTCCCGACCGACCCTCCCGGCGACCTGGACCCATTCCAGGGGGTTTTTCTGAGATGAAAAGCGCCCAATGTTCCCAACCACCACCGCCTGTTCTGGGATCCCAAGGTCCGTGCGGACCTCCCCACGGCTCAGCCCATCGGGCTTGAATTCGTCCAGAGGAATGGCGCTGCGCACCAGAAGGTATTGCTCCCACTCCGCGATCCCATGCCGCAGCCCTTTCTCGATGTCCTGCTCGCTGACCACGATCAGGCGGTCGCAGATTTTCGCTATCCAGCGCTCCAGGAAGATGTAAATCGCCTGTGTCGAGCGCGGCATGTAATCATGAAAGCTCCACCCGTGTATCGTATGGACTATGATCGTTGTTCCAGCTGACCACGCCGCCAGCCTCCCTAAGATCCCCGCTTTCGAGCTGTGCGTGTGGACGATTGCGTACCTGCCACGCTTGATCAGCTTGCGCAGCGAGAGGAGCGCTTTGACGTCGTTCAGCGGGCTGATCTCTCGGACCAGCTCCGGAAGGATTGTCAGCTTCACCCCGCGCTCGCGCACTTCTTCGATCAGGCTGCCTTCGCTGCCGGTTTGCGAGCCGGAGATGACATCCACTTGAAAGCGCTCCTTGTTGAGAAGAGCTGCCGTGTACATCGTATTTTCCTGCGCCCCGCCCACGATCAGCCGGGTGATCACGTGCAGAACACGGGAAGGCTCTATCCGTTCTTCACTCAAAGCTGGTGTCCCACCTGCTCTTCGGCCGCTTCATCCTGTTCCTCAGCCTCAATCGCCTGCGATTGTTTGGCTTGTATTCGCTCCTGTTTTCCGGCTCGCGTTTCAGCCGTCTCCCACTCCTTAGATTTGGATTTCTCGTTCAACATCCTGCGCAAACGCCGCTCGGTGAGCAGGTCTAAATACAGCCGCTTGGTGAGCGCAGCAGTATGTTCAATAGAAAACAGGGACCTTACCCGCTCCTGACCGGCTCTTCCCAGCCTCACACGCAGATCTGGTTCTTCTATCAGTTTATCGATTGCCTCCGCCAGCTGATCAGGGGCGCGCCTCCCCACGAGCAGTCCGCTGGCGCCGTCCTCAATCAGCTCCGGCGTGCCGCCTACCCGGGTCGCCACAACCGGAATTCCTGCCGCCATTGCTTCCAGGATCACGTTCGACATCCCTTCGGCGTGCGACGGTGCGGTCAGGATGTCGATCGCAGCCAGCACCTCCCGGACATCTTCCTGGTCTCTCAGAAAATGGATCCGTTCTGAACCTTGCACCTGTATGGCAAGTCGAATGAGCTCACGCTTCCCAGGACCATCCCCAACCACAACCAGATCCGCCTGCTTTTGTTTGCCGGCGAGTTCCCCCAGGCCTTGATCAGGTCGGCATAGCCTTTTACTGCCCGAGGCCTGCCGATTGCTCCGACAAGCACTCCCTCATCAGGCAGCCCACAATCTCGGCGTGCCGCCGCTTTCTCCTTCAGACCCTGGAATTTTTCGAAATCGACCCCATTCGGGATAACGGTGAGCTTCTCCGGTGGAATGCCGATCGATGCCCGGGCATACTCCGCCACCTGTTCCGATACACAGGTCACTTTGTCTGCCCACTTGGCGGTCTCGGCGTTAATCCAACGCCGGATCAAACTCTCCTGTCCCATCGTCCGCTCGGAGGTGATGATCACCGGAACTCCCGCCAGGCGCCCCAGCACCCTTCCAGGGATGTTGGCGTGGAACATCCAGCAGTGGAGGATCTGCGGCTGTTCCCGCTTTAGATAGCGGTACAGGTGAAAGAGTGCCCGAATGTCTAGCTTCGAGCGCATCCCCAGGTCTTCCACCGGAATACCGAGTGCAGTGATCTGCCGCCCTGCCGTCCCATCCCCGTTGTAAAGGCAGACCACATTCGGCTCGAAATAGCCCCGGTCAAGGTGCTGCAGCAATTGCAGAAGGGCGGTCTGGGCTCCGCCGATGCTCAGCTCGGTGATGAAAAGGCAGACTTTAATCATCCCGGCGCACTTTCGAAAAATCGATATTGCATTCTGAGATTGTCAAATGCTGTTTTCCGGATGGTGGAAGCGGCAGCTCTTCCAGGTCCTCGAAGCTCACGCTTACTCCTTCCCCCATCTGCGCCAATATCTGCTTCCGCAGAAAATCACGCTTCATCTCGGTAAATCCTTCGCCCGCCTGGAGCCTGATTTGCAGATCATATTCTTTGTTTTGGACGACCTGGAAGCGCTCCACGCCATCCACTTCTTTAAGAGGTGCGGGAAGAATGCCCCGGGCACCAACCTGCCGCCCGGTGTGATGAGGATGTCCTGAGTCCGGCCGAGCAGCTCGCCAAGCACCGGCAGACCCCTACCGCAGGAGCAGCTCTCATCCCCCAATCGGCCTGCATCACCCACCAGGTAGCGGATGAAGGGAAAACCGCGGTTGTTCAACATCGTCAATGCGATCTCACCGTAACCCCCATCCTGCACCGGTTTTCCTTTGTCGACAATTTCCAGGAAGATGTTTTCGGCGTTTATGTGCAACCCGCCTGCTTCACATTCATGTGCGATCGCCCCGCCTTCCCGGCAGCCGTAGCGGTTAAAGACCGGGGCTTTGAACGTCGGATTTGATCGCCTTCCGCTGCTGAGGAAGCAGGTTTTCCGCTGATGCCACAACACCTCGCAGCCCTTCGATCCGGAAATCCGGCTCAAGCTCCAGCGCGGCTCTCGCCAATGCTACTAAAATGGTCGTGTAGCCGGTGATCACCCGCGGGCTTGCCTGCTTGAGCTGCTTGAGATAGCGGGGAATGTTTTCAATCGTCAGCCCAAAGGCTTTCATGAAGCGCCGATTGAGCAGGCTATCGGTCAGTCGGCCTCCGAGCGATTCTGCTGCGGAAATGTCGAAAGCCGAACCCCAGATCGTCGCCTGCGGTTCGCCAGGCTCCAGACCAGCCCAACGGTAGTTGCGCAGCACCGCTGCTGAGCGGTAATCGAGCTCGTAACGGTCGTTATAAAAGCGGACTGGCTCTCCGCTCGAGCCTCCGGTTGCATTTGGTTTCATTTTCGCGAGATCGATATTATTCGACCGCAGAAGGTTTTTGTTTTCCTGCAGCTCCTGCCGGGTAAGCGGAGGAATGCAGCCTAAATCCTCTGGTGACCGGATGTCTTGCGGCTTGATCCCGGCTTGATCGAAGCGCTGCCGGTAGAACGCGGTGTGAGTGTAGGCATGTGAAAGCAGATTTTGTAGCTTTTCCCACTGGCGCCTCTCAATTTCTGCCCTGCTCAGCCACTGCGATGCTTCCAATTCCTCCCATTTCGATAGGATCCGCCTGCCCGTAAAGACCTGATACGCCGGGTAGACCATCCCGCGTACTATCCAACCAGGAACTGTAAGATAAGGGAGTTCTGCCATAGTTACGCCTGCTTGCCGCAGAAGCTGCGGTTCACTTAATGAGCGGCTTTTTGTTGTCGCGACGGTGAGCTTGACTCGGCCAGCCTGGTAAAGGTATCTCTCATTCGAGCTCGATATGTCCTTGCCAGCCCTGAGTCGGTGTGAAACAGAGCGTCTCACTTCTACTTAGTTCCGAGATCCTTTCCCAACGCGGGTCGTTCGAGCGTACCTTCAATCCCCTTTCTGCAGAACCTGGTGATGTTCCAAAAAGGAATGGGGCGTTCAGCGCTTCGCGGATCAGCGGGATCTTCTCAGGGTCAAATCCCATTATCCTGGCGCATACCGCATCCACAAGCGCCGGGTTTTCTCCAGCCGCTATCAGACCGCATGGGCGCGGCGTCGGCTCGAGCGGTCCCTCGCCTTCTCCAGCAATAATCCCATCCACAACCACCAGGTAGCGCCGTTGGATCGACTCGGTCATTTGTCCATCCCGGTCCGCGCAGAACAAGATCCGGTTCAGGTCGAGCGCCGTTCTCCATAATGTGTCGTTTCCCCACCAGCTCCCCTCGAAATAAGGATCTTTGAAATGAGCGTACTGGTTGCTTTTCCAAACTGTTTTCCTGCCTGCTAGAAGCATTCGCTTCACCCAAAGCTTATCAGTCTGGTCCATAGCCTCGTCCAGCCAGGTGTCCAGCCGCTTTCTGCGGCTGGGATGTTCGTATTCATCGCCTCCCTCCACAATGGACCGGTTCGAGTGATGCGGCAGCCAGTCCTTTTGTCCGTTGATCCCCACAAGGTTCTTTAATGCGCAGGTCACCCCTACCTTACGGTGCGTCTTAAGCTTTGGCAGGTTGATCACAACATCCGACTCGAGCACCGCTCTCGGGATCAGGTACTCATGCCTCCCAGGCTGGTGGTGGGCAGTCATCGCCTCCCGCTGGAAGTCAGTCACTCGGAATTGTTGGGAGCGCCCGCTTATCGATTCCAGGTTGCTTTGCTTTCCCAGATTTACTGCCAGGTACTCGGTCTTCGGGTCGGCTATCGAGCGCTTCTTCACAACCATGCTGTCTTTCACCTGCACTGCTTCCAACCGCAGATCGGCGAAATCGATTGGGACAGGCGAGCAGCTGCGGAAATACTCAAGTACCGTATCGATTCCGGTCAGTCGGCGGATCACATCCATATCGGCGCTCTGAAGAGGGGAGTTTGCAACGAGGATCTGACCTTTACCCCGCAGCGCTAGATGGGTATAGTCTAAAACTGCTCGGATCACGGCAGCATGGGTGATCACGCTGAATGGATCCAGACCATATCCGTTGAAATGGCGCACGAAATTGGGTTTGAGCAGTACCCGGTCACCAGGGTGCACGATTTCCCCGAGCGGGTTCCAGTCTTGAGTCCCATAATGCGAAGTATCCAACCCCAGCAGGTGGAATGCTTCCCGAACCGCAGCATAGACAGAATTAGAGGCGTTATCGAAGTCCCCAAACGGCGCCTCGGGGGTTTCCAAGGGTGCTCCATTCGAGGTCATTACCCCTGGGTGAAAAGGCGGCGTTTCAGGGTACAGGTAGTTCGTTCCCTGCTGTGAGATCGCTACGTCCGGCTTTAGAGGCATGATCGAAGTATACCATTCTAGTTTATTCTGTCTCATGCTATACTTTCTTCGATCATGGCGTTCAGCATGCGGATAGCCGAAAACCATCGCTTCGCTTCGAAAGGGTAGGGGGATTCGGATGAATCTCGCGAAGCGCAGCGTGCATTCAGCCGCATGGACTTCCTCAACAACCCTTATCTCGCTGCCGGTAGGATTTCTCCAATCCATCTTGCTGGCGCGCCTGCTCCCGGTTGAATATTTTGGGATCTTTGCAGGCGTCAATTCTCTCCTGGCGATCTGCGCTACTTTCTTCGAATTCGGTTTTATCAATGCCCTCATCCACCGTGCCCCAGAGACTGAGGACGAGACTCATGCCTCCCACGTCTTCTTCACGCTGCGCATCATCTTCGAATCGGTATCCGCGGTAAGTCTTACGGTTTTCGGGATGATTGCATTTACAGGGGTACGCCAGCAGGCTTTGATTATCCTGGTTGTTGCGATGTTTTTCTACCGCACGACCCAAGTTCCGCGCATCCTGCTGGTTCGGAGGGTAGAACACCGCCGGTTGGCAATTATTGACCTTAATGTGACGATCATTTCCGCCGTGATTTCGATCTCGATTGCATTCGCCGCTCATTCGATATATGCCCTTTTTGTTTCAGCCTATATTGCCATCATCGCCGGATTTATTGGCTTTTACCTTTATAAACCGTTCTGGTCGCCGCGTTTAGTCTGGGACTTGCCTATTATTCGCTACTTCATCAGGTTTGGCTCCCGAAACCTGGTTAACAACATGCTTGATGTTGCCCTTGAAAATGTAGATTATCTGTGGACCAACATCTTCCTTGGAGACGTTCTTCTAGGCTACTACTCGCGCGCCTTCAAATTCGCGATCTACCCCCGCCAGATCTTATCGAATCCCGTCAATACGATCGCCGTAGGCACATACGCCGAGCTGAAATACGACCGCTTTCGCCTTTCACGTGCTTTTTTTCAGATCAACGCCCTTTTGATCCGAACGGGCTTTTTGATGGCAGTCTGGTTGGCGGTCATCGCCCCTTATTTTATTCGTTTGCTGCTCGGGGTGCGTTGGCTTCCGATGCTCGATGCTTTCCGTTTGATGCTGGTTTTCACCATGCTTGACCCGATTAAAGTGACAATTTCCAGCATCTTGATGACGGTCGGCGTCCCTCAGAAGATCACGATTATCCGTGTTACCCAGCTGATAGTGCTCTTGATTGGTCTCTTTTCGCTCGGCATTCGCTACCAGATTGCTGGGGTTGCTCTCGCAGTCGATCTGATGTTGGTGGTTGGGACCATCCTTTCGCTCTATTTTGTGCGAGCCTACATCGACGTTTCACTGCCGCGCCTATTCACCGCACCAACGCTATCGCTTGCGGCGGCGCTCGGTGTCAGCCTGCTTGCCAATGCGTATCTCCCTTTTCCAGATTCCGATTGGCTAACTGCCGGGATAAAGTCTGTAATTTCGATTGGTGTATATGCCGGAGTGCTTTATCTCATGGAAGGAAAAGTTCTGCTCCAAAACATAAAAGAGATCCTGGCGATCATCGCGCTTCCTGAATCGATTTCATCCAGGCTTCACCTGCCCGACCGCCGACCATGATTTCAACCTCGCTTCGTACTTCGGTCGTCCTGATTGTTTTCAACCGGCCTGAAACCACTGCCCGGGTGTTCGAGCAGATCGCGGCCCAGCGCCCCGAGACGCTCTTCGTAATCCAAGATGCTCCCCGCAGCAGTCATCCAGAGGATGTGGTGGGTTGTGCTGCTGTCCGTGAATTGTTCGTCTCGCTGGATTGGCCTTGCGAACTGCATACACTCTACGGGAAGGAAAACCTCGGCCCAAAGCTGTGCATTAGCCAAGGGCTGGATTGGGTTTTCTCGCAGGTAGAAGAAGCTATAATCCTCGAGCATGACTGCCTGCCAGACCCTACCTTCTTCCGCTTCTGCGAGGAGCTGCTGGAGCGCTACCGACAGGATGAGGGCGTTATGATGGTCTGTGGGACGAATTTTCAGTTTGGGCGCAATATAACTCTGCACAGCTATTATTTCTCGCTCTATCCGCAAATTTGGGGTTGGGCGACCTGGCGCCGTGCCTGGCAGCTAAACGATGTGGAGATGCGCCGATGGCCTGATGTACGGGAGGACGGTTTGCTGGCAGACTTATTCCAGGAAAAGAAAGCGATCCGCTACTGGACCAGGCGCTTCGACGCGACCTATTCCGGGAAATTGGATACCTGGGATTACCCATGGACCTTAAGCTGCTGGCTAAATGGAGGTTCCGCGATTGTCCCGGCGGTTAATCTGGTCTCGAATATCGGTTTCGGATCAAAGGCATTGAATACCACCGGCAGCCGGAGCCCTTACAGCGCTATGCCCATCCTGCCGATCGCATTTCCACTGATCCATCCAACCGAGCTGACACGATTTGCTGTTGCCGATGACTATCTGCAGCACTCGCTACTTTTGGATCGTCCGTTGGCTCCGATCAAGAAATTTGTGAAACAGCGATGGATAAGAATATCCAACCATTTCAACCGCCTGATGAGACGCCAATGAACGACCTCCCGCTGGTCTCCATCGTTATCCCAAACCTGAATCAGGTCCGCTACCTCGAACCGGCCATCAGATCAATTCTCGAACAGGATTATGCCCGGATAGAGCTGATCCTGATCGATGGCGGCTCGACCGACGGCTCGCTCGAGATCATCCAGCATTACGCCGGTTCCTTTAGTTACTGGGTTTCAGAAAGCAATTCCGGTCAGTCACAAGCAATTAATAAGGGGTTCCGGAGGGCAAGCGGCGAGATCCTTTCCTGGCTAAATTCGGATGACCTGCTCAGCCCCGGCACGGTCAGCCTGATCGTCCAGGTTTTCCACGAGAATCCGATGGTGGAGTTTGTCCACGGGCGCATCGATCGAATAGACGAGAAAGGAAAGGTTATCCCGACCCCATTCCTACCCAAGGACTCCGTTGATTTTGGCCTGGACAAGGTCCTGGGCGAATGTGTGATCAACCAGCCTGGGGCATTCTGGCGCCGGGAGGTCCTCGAGCGAGTCGGTCTGCTAGATGAAAGCCTGGTTTATACCATGGATTATGAATATTGGGCTCGGATGGCGCTTGCCGACGTGAGTTTCAATCGCTTGCCGAACGTCCTTGCCCAATTTCGCCTCACCAGTGGATCGAAAACCGTTGGGCAGACTGCCGCCCAGGCGAAAGAACAGCTGGTTGTTCTCGATCGCCTGCAGTCCACCCCGAACCTGGCAGCGATCATGGGGATAAGTCCTGCTAAAGCGCGCTGGCAGGCACGTCGCACCCGCTCTCGGAGTTGCCTACAGGTTGCCTACGGTAATATCAAGCTCCGCCGCCCATTTCCCGCCATGGGATATTTTATAAAAGCCCTGGTGAATGATCCCACTGCTCTGTTCGATCCACGTTTCCGGCTGCTGTTCAAAGCCTCCATCGAGCGCCGCCTCAAACCATAACGCTTCCATATCCAAATTTTGCTCATTTTCATTCCCTTCTAAGAACGAGGAAATTCTGCCCGACCCGGACCTGGTGCCGGAGATCATGTGGAACCGCAGATGAAGCCCTCCCGATATGCTCGGTTAAATCGGATATAATTTGGGTCAAGCCCGCATTAGCCTGGATGGAGGGATGGATTTGCCCACAAAGTTAAGTCGCTATGCTGAAGGAATCCTGGAAGCTGCCTGGCTTGCGGCGGTCATGCTTATCCCGGTTTTCTTCAACATCTATTCCAGCCGTATTTTCGAGCCCGATAAGATCACGCTGCTGAGAACCCTTGCTCTTGTGACCCTAGCCGCCTGGTTGGTGAAGCTCTTTGAAGAAGGAGGTGTGCATTGGAAGCGCCTCTCCAACGAGGAAGGCTGGTTTAAATCCCTGATTCGCATCCCGTTGATTCCGGTAGTGATCGCCCTGTTGCTCGTTTACCTGGTCTCAACCGTCTTCTCAATCACTCCTTTCACCAGCTTGTGGGGCTCATATCAGCGGCTTCAGGGTACATATACAACCGTTTCTTACCTGGTCATCTTCGCCTCGCTCCTTCTCAACTTGCGCCGGAAGGTCCAGGTGGAGCGCCTGATCACAGTAGCCATCCTTTCCAGCCTGCCGGTCAGCCTTTACGGTATCTTGCAGCGGTACCATGCCGATCCCATTCCCTGGGGCGGTGACGTATCCGGACGGATAGCCGCCAACCTGGGCAACTCGATTTTCGTTGCAGCTTACCTGATTATGGTCTTCCCGCCTACATTACTGCGAGCAATTAAATCATTCGAGGCAATGCTAGTCGATCGTGGCCAGATCGGCCCAAATTTCGCCCGCTCAACGGCCTACATTTTTATCCTGGCGCTGCAGTCGATCGCGATCTACTTCAGCGGCAGTCGCGGTCCCTGGCTCGGCTGGGGCGCTTCGATGATCGTGGTCTGGCTGGGGCTCTCGCTCGTCTGGCGCAAGCGCTGGCTGACGGTCAGCGGGGTCGTGCTGGCGATGCTGGCTGGTGGGTTCCTGGTGACGCTCAACATCCCGAACGGACCGCTGGAGAGCCTGCGCAGCCGCCCGCAATTCGGCCGCCTCGGTCAGCTTCTCGATGCCGAAAGCCGTACCGGAAAGGTCCGTACCTTGATCTGGCAGGGCGCATCCGAGCTGGTGCTCCCTCATGCCCCCCTCGAATACCCCGATGGGCGCAAGGATCCTTTCAACATCATTCGCCCATTGATCGGCTACGGTCCGGAGTCGATGTACGTCGCCTACAACCCCTTTTATCCCCCAGAGCTCACTTTGGTGGAGAAGCGCAACGCTTCGCCTGACCGCTCACACAATGAGACCTGGGATTCGCTCGTCATCACCGGAGTTCTGGGGCTGATTGTCTATTTGACCCTTTTTGGCTCGCTGCTGTATTTCGGTCTGAAATGGCTCGGGCTTGTCCCGGGTCGAAAGGAGCGCAATCTTTACCTGCTGCTTTATTTGCTAGGCGGCGCATTATCCACGCTGTTCTTCGTCTGGTTTGGCGGTTTAAAATATCTCGGGGTCGCACTTCCTTTTGGTATGGTGCTGGGTGTAGCGTTTTACATGATCCTGATTTCACTATTTGGACGCGTTCAGGAGAGCGTCTCAGAGACCAGCCGGCTGCGCGCCTATGTGCTTCTCGGTTTGCTCGCTGCGGTCACTGCTCACTTTGTAGAGATCAATTTCGGGATCGCCATCGCCGCCACGCGGATTTACTTCTGGGTTTATGCTGCCCTGCTCGTACTGGTCGGCTATGTTTTTCCCCTCCACCAGGAGAGCTTTGGAGAGCCGGCCGCCGTCGAGCTGCCGCTTCCGTCTGGTGAAGAGTCTCCCGCTCAGGCTCGCCGCGATAAATATAATTCAAGCAGTCCAGGCCGTCGCAAAGGAGCTTCACGCCGAAGCACATCTCGTGGGGAAGGGGTGAAATTCCCAGACTGGCTGCGCCTGGCTTTGATCGTTGGCTTACTGATGACCTTATTAGGCGCGACTCTGGGTTTCGAATACATCTCAAACGCCAGCAGGGCGCCGAGCGCAGGAGGGTTGATCTCTGCCTCGCTCACTCAGCCTGCCCGAGAAGGGACTCGCAACGGTGTTTTGCCGCTCCTTTTGACAACCTGGTTGATCGGGATCGTCCTGCTTTCCTCAGAGGGTGCTGCAGAGTCGGGTAAAGCAGTCCTCCCACGCAGCACTGATTGGCTGAAAGCAATGTTGCTCGGAGCCGCGGTCTCTTTGGGGCTAACATTTTTCTTCTGGTATTGGGATGCTGCCGGGCTGGCTTCATTAAGCCGAAAATCTGCACGCACTATCCAGGATATCCTTTCGCAGGTTCGCGACTCCGAAAGCTTGCTGACCTCATTCTATATTCAGGTTTTCTTGGTGGTTTTCAGCCTGGCATTCTTCATCCCTGAAAGCTGGCCGGCAGCTCAGACGCGTAACAGCGCCATCAGCATTTTGGTCGCGGTTGGAACGTTGGTAGTCGCCTTCGCCTTTGTCTCTTACTCAAATCTGCGTGTAATCCAGGCAGATATCGCTTTCAAGACCGGCGACCTCTTCGCTCGCCCGGACAGCTGGCCGGTCTCAATTTCGATCTACAATCGCGCCAACGACCTGGCGCCAAATGAAGATTATTACTACTTGTTCCTCGGCCGCGCCTATCTGGAATACGCAAAGACCCTGACAGATCCAAACGAACGAGAGCGGCTGATCTCTCAGGCGGCATCCGACCTTCGTAAAGCTCAGGAGATCAATCCCCTCAACACCGATCACACCGCTAACCTTGCCCGGCTTTATTCTCTCTGGTCTACCTTTTCTCAGGACCCGACCCAACAGCGTGAGCGAGCCTTGACTTCGGAAGATTACTTCGCTCGCGCCGTACGCCTGAGTCCCAACAGCGCTCGCTTGTGGGACGAGTGGGGTGTCCTTTACCTTAATATCCTCGACGATCCGCAGCAAGCCAAAGATCGGTTCGATGCGGCCTTGGCGCTCGACCCATATTATGATTGGACTTATGCCTTGCTTGGGGATTACTACAGCAAAGAGGTCGTCTCTGCTTTAGCCGATCAGCCAGATAAGCGTGAAGAAGCCCTGCGTCAGGCGGCCGATGATTACCAGCAAGCCCTCGATTTAGGAGAAGGTTCCGCTGCTCCTCTGATGATGTACAACTATGCCATTGCCCTTGCAGGTGTGCATGCCCAACTCGGGCAGTTTAACGAGGCTGTTCAAAGCTACGAGCGTGCGTTAAGCATCCAACCCGATCCAGCCGTGAACTGGCGGGTGAAACTTGCCCTTGCCCAGCTTGTCGCCCGAATGGGAGACACCGCCCGTGCCCTGGATTATGCGCGCGCCGCCCTCTCAGCAGCTCCTGCTGACCAGCAAATAACAATCCAGGACCTGATTGCCCAGCTTGGCGGATGATTTCCATGCGCTGGATTGCGATCGTCCCATTCGCCCTGGCGTTCCTTTTTAGCCTGCTCACAATCCCATTGATCCGCCGCCTGGCATTCCGGCTTGGCCGTCTGGCCATTCCGCGCGACGACCGCTGGCATAAAAAACCAACGCCTACCCTGGGTGGGCTTGGGATTGTGCTTTCTATCGCCCTGGCGCTCCTAATCAGCCAGATGTTCTTGAAATCCGGAGAACCAGTCCGCTGGGGTTTTATGAGCGGCGCGGTCGTGCTTTTCTTCGTCGGGCTGTATGACGAGTTCCGACCCATGTCGCCCATTGCCAAATTGGTCGCTCAGATATTGGCAGCCACCCTGGTGATTGCATTAGGCTACACCAGCACTTTTTTCTCGCCGCGCATCGCCAACCCCCTGCTCGCACAACTTCCAAACATTCTCTTCACCTATGTTTGGCTGGTCGGCATCACGAACGCAATCAATTTGCTGGACAATATGGATGGGCTTGCCGCGGGGATCTCGCTGATTGCCGCGCTGGTGCTGGGCTATTTTTTCTGGCATTCGGGGAACATTTCACTTTACTGGATCTCGATGGCGCTGGTAGGCAGCCTGGCTGGCTTCCTGGTTTTCAACTTTCCTCCGGCCAGCATATTCATGGGTGACAGCGGCTCGCTTTTCCTCGGCTTTTCGCTCGCCAGCCTGGCGATCGCGCAACAGCAGCAGGCATCGGATGTCTTCGCTGTTATCGCAGCTCCGACGCTCATTTTTCTAATCCCAATTCTCGATACAACGCTTGTGATGATTACCCGCATGATGCGCGGTCAATCCCCGGTGCAGGGTGGGCGGGACCACACCTCCCATCGTCTCGTCGCCTTTGGATTAAGCGAGCGTCAAGCGCTCGCAGTGCTCTTCGGAGTAGCCTTTGTCTCCGCGCTTATGGCTGCCATGATAGAAGCTTTGAATTACTGGCTGAGCCTGGTGCTTGTCCCGATCTTGATCTTAGGCCTGTCGCTGCTGACAGCCTACTTAGGCCGCCTCAAAGTGGTCAGCGCGGGAACGCCATCGCGCCCAGGGTTGACGATTGCCCAAATCATGACCGACTTAACCGTCCGCCGCCGTCTGCTCGAGGTTTTGTTGGATTTCTTCCTGATAGGGATCGCTTATTATCTGGCTTACCTGGGGGGGTTTGGTATGCGGATGAATCAGCTTCGTCTTGAAGTGTATCTTGCTTCGCTCCCGCTGGCATTTGCAAGCAGCTACCTGGCTTTCTATCTCTCTGGTGTCTATAGAGTTGTTTGGCGTTATTTTGGTTTCGATGACCTTCTTCGTTATCTCGGGGCAGCCCTCGGAGGGGTGGCGCTGTTCACAGCTGGTTTTTACTTCATTAACTCTCTAAGTCTTGCTCCCTGGACTTCGGGATTTCGATCCGTGGTAATCTTATACTTTGCTATATTCCTGTTCTTAGGACTGGTTTTTTCCCGCTCCTCATTTCGCGTGCTCGATACCTTGTTCAGGCAGAGGATCCAACCAGACGAGCAGCTCGTGCTGGTCATCGGAGCTGGAGATTCTGCCGAGATGGCCTTGCGTTGGATCGCTATGAACCCCCAATTTAAGTACCACCCGGTCGGGCTGATCGCCAACGACCCTCTATTGCGAGGCCGCTACATCCACGGCACGAAAGTCATGGGCGATCTGGAACAGCTATCAGCTTTCCTCACCCGCAACAAAATTGAAGGTGTGATCCTCGCTGATGCCGACCTGGATACAGAGAAGACCTCATTAATCCTGGATACTTGCCGCCTCCATCTTTGCTGGGTGCGCCGTCTGTGCCTGGATTTTGAAACTGTTCAGAATTAATAACTCTTTTAATAGGCGGGTTCTACGCAAATTGAAAAGCGCGTCCATATTGCTACTTGCGGCCGCGGTCACGATACTGCTCGCCGCCCGATGTTATTTGAGAAAAGGGAATGGTATGCTGCTTATGGGTTTAACAAACTGTATGGGCTCACAATATTCAAAAGGTTTTTCGGGCGCGAGAGGGCTTCATATAGTTTTTGATGCAGCATCCATTCATATTGGGAGATGTAATCATGCAGGACAAAAATTGCAGCATTGGTTTCAAGCCCTTTAAAGTAACCCACATCCACCAATGGGATTGTTTGGTAATCTGGAAATTTTGGGATATTATCTGGGGTTGTCAGTCGAAAACGGCGGTGAGCTTTCGGCAGCGAGGCTGTCCAGTTCGCGGATCGGAAGAAATCCACCAAGTCGCGTTCTGAAGGTCGATTATCCTCCCCCGTTTCCCAGTGCAGCCTTAGCTCTCCGTAATAATCCATTCTCCAGAGCAGCTTTTTGCGCCCTAATTGCGATGTTTGAAGCTTAAGCTCGCCAGTGTGCCGCCGCTGATAGGCACTGCAGAAAGTTCCAATGCGGTGCAGGTCTTCCCCGCCAGGAAGTGGGTGGCCGGAGAGCTCGCTTTCGACAAAACCGAAGGGTTTCAGGTAGAAACACACAGCATCTTGCCAGGAGATTCTGCCGGGTTGGCGTGCCGCAAGCATCCTTGGGCTGTCAAATACCATCCCGCGTAAGGCGCTCTCTTTCGGAGGCCGGTTCTCCAGCGCGATCACAACAAGTTCTTGCAGCAGATTGATTACTCCCTCGGTTGCGATAATTGCCTCTTTCATCGCCGCATAGAGCTGATCTGGTGTGGAATAAATCCATTCTCGTACAAATCCTTCTCTTGTTGTAAGCGTTTCGATCTCGTTCGGATTAGCATGCAGTTTTCGGATCCGCTCTACGATCTGCGGTGAGCTTCTGCAATTTGTGGTTAGCTGGATGGGGGTTTCATATATGTCGTAGCGAAAATTCGGTTGGAAATCATAAACCGCCGTGTTGTTATCCGCGAAGACATACAAGGTGCCGTTCTGGCGGTCTGTTAGGCATGCCTCAACGACCGGCCACCAATCTCCAAGAAAATCTTCTCCTTGATCTACAACAACCGCATCAAAGCGGCTTGGAAATTGAAACAGGTAGTCCAGAGCAAGGTTTAAGTCGATCTCGGTTGGATTGTCGAACTCGGCCCACGGTTGAGAGTTTACCCACTTCAAACGCGGCAGCATCATTCCGGGTGAGCCATGGCTGCGCACCAGGTAACGGAGGAAGGCGCAGAAATCTGCAACGTATACTTCCCCAGTAGGGATTAAAATCTTAGAGAATTGGGTGGATTTCCCTGGGACTGCTGCGCTGGGAGGGACGATCAGATCGCTCCGCAAGCGGTTTGCGAGCATCCCGTTACTGCATAATACCAGCACGTCCTTACCTTCGGCTGCCAAACGTTCAATCGTGTCAATTGCCAGTGCGGTCTTTCCAGAGCCGGCGCAGCCAAAGATTACCAGACGTGAGGTTTCCCGTATCGTCTCCAAAATCCGGCGCTGCGAAGCGGTCAGGCGTTCATAAGCAATTTTCATTCGGGGAGGCTCATCTCTAGGTTCTGCACGGTAGCCGGATAGACATACGCTGTTCCCTTTCATGGATTATACAGACATTTTACCTATTTGAGAGATAAATTCTGAATTTGCTTGAACCCCTCGAGATTCGCGGTTATAATCCGCCGCGATAGCGGATTGAGAGCAAGATTGAGAACATGATTGAGAACGAGGACGAAACCCCCGGTGGAGGGCGCATGTTGAAACTGTATGAGCAGATCTATGTTCTTTGTTTGCATGAAGAGAAAACTGTCCCAACTCAGATTGCCGAGCTTGGTTTTCCCTATTGGTTTGGCGCCTCGCTGCTGGCTGATTTGACCCTTGGCGAACGCGTCCTTGTGAAAGAAAAGCAGCGCCTCAGCCTGGTCTCAGGTGAAGAAACCGGCGATCATTTCCTGGATGAAATCCTTCAAAAGATTCTATCGGTTGAGAGCGCAAAAAAGATCAGTTATTGGATGAACGACTTGGATTATAAGTCCAAGAAAGTGTTCCGGCAGATCAGCGAAGGATTGATCGCGAAGGCGGTACTTAGGCAGGAAGAAGATGATTTCAGTTGGGCCTTTCCTGAAGTCGATCCGAGCGGTCAGCAGGCATCAGCGAAATTCTTACTAAAGAGCAGGTTGCGAGCGCTGGTGCTGACTCGATTGGAACCAGAGCGAGCGGAGCTCTTCCTGCTCAGTTTGCTGAAAGCCAGCGATAAGCTCGATTTAGTCTTCTTTAAAGACGAGCGCAAGCTTGCAGCGCGCTGGATCAACGAACGTATGATGTCTGAAGCGATTCAGGACCCAATTGCCCAGACCGTGCAGGAGATCGAAGCAGCATTATTGGCTCACATCGATATCGAATAGCTCTTTTCTACCCTATATCGATGACTCCTGTCTGAGCGGGGTTTCATAGACAACATATGAGCGGTCCATTGCCAATCTGAGCATGCATACGGTCGATCAAAAAGGGCCTGTCCGGCATCTGATATTAATATCAGTAAATTTATTAATCTAAATCCCCCAGATTCATTATTGACAAAATATGTCTGATTAATATAATAGGTTAAGAGAAAGGGGTTTTATCTAACGCTCATTATATTTCGCAAGCAATGCTTGCTAATTAGGGTTAAACCGGTAAGGTAGGAAAGCCTCCGATTCAGGTTGAACGGGGCAGGAGAAAAATGATCGAAGCGGTGGAGCGAGATCGACACAAACGTGACCAGATTCTGGCTGTATCTTCCAAGCTTTTCGGCCAGCGCGGCTTTGCGAATGTATCTATCCGCGATATCTGTAATCAAGCTGGCGTCACCGCACCTACAATTTACCACTATTTCAGCAGTAAAGACCGCCTCTTCCAGGAAGTCATCCAGGAGACCCTCAACCTGCGTGATTTCTGCGAATTCCCTCGCAGCTGCGGTCGGTAAGCATCCAGAACCCACCGGGCAGCTGCACGAATTTATTGCGACCTGTCTGAGTGACTTCCCGCGCGATTTTTTCAACCCCGGGATGTTTTTACAAGCTACGACCCAAGTCAATCAGGCCAGCATGGAGCAAGTGTCCGCTGAGCTTAAAGCTGTGGACGATATCGCTCTGGCAATCCTCCGAGATGGGATCACTCGAGGAAGATTCCGGGATGTCGACCCTGACCAAACTCACCGCTACTTGATGAATACATTAATTTCCTACCTTCTGCTCGATGTCCATTATCAGCAAAACGATCAGTTGGAAGCTACCGCGCAATTCATCTATGAGATGCTTATGGGCGGGCTGCGGCAGGAGGATCGGACCTCGCAAGATGAAGAATTGGGTGGAATTGAATGACTGAAACGACCTCTGAGGCTCCACTGATTGCCGATCCGCAATTTAGATCGGATTTTGACCTGAAGCAGCTCGACTCAGCCGTCCGCAGCGCTCAAAATCAACTTCTCAGGCGCCAGCAGCCAGATGGTTATTGGGCTGGAAAGTTGGAGGGCGACGCCAGCACAACCGCCGGTCATATCCCCTTGATGTTCTACTTATTCGGTTGGGTTGATCCGCAGCGCAAGCGCAAGGTGATTGAATATGTGCGCCGCAACCAGAACGAGGACGGCTCCTGGCCGACACATTATGCCGGTCCAGGCGATTTGGATGTTAGCATCCAGTGCTACTTCGCCATGAAGCTTGCTGGGGTCGCGGCCGGAGAGCCCTGGTTGGAAAAGGCGCGAGATTTTATTCTTGCAAAAGGCGGAGTGAGTAAGGCGAATGCTTTTACGAAGATCTGGCTGGCGGTCTTCGGACAGTTCGATTATCAAGGTGTGCCTTCCATCCCTCCCGAAGTTATTTACTTTCCAAAGAATTTTTTTTTCAATATATATGAGTTTGCGAGCTGGTCGCGCGAGACCTTGATTGCGCTAGCGATCGTGCTGACTAAGAAACCGGTCTGTGCCGTTCCGGAAAATGCTCGATTGGAAGAGCTGTTCCTCGAACCCCCTGGCGAGCGCCAGTTCAGCCCTGGCAAGGTCGGCAATCCCTTTACCTGGCGAGGCTTTTTCTTGATCGCCGACCGCATTTTCAAATGGTACGAGCGCTTTTCCTGGCACCCAGGCCGAGAGCAGGCGCTGCGAAAAGTGGAGAATTGGATCGTCGAACATCAGGAGGCCGATGGCAGTTGGGGCGGGATCTTGCTTCCCTGGATATATGCGCTCTTCGGTCTAAAAAGCCTGGGTTACCCTCTCGAGCATCCAGTGATGGCGCTTGGGATCGAAGGTTTTGAAGATTTCATAATTGAAGACGGAGAGGATTTTTGCTTCCAGCCAGCCACTTCACCCGTCTGGGATACAGCCTGGAGCGTGATCGCTTTGCGTGAATTGGGATTGGAAGCCACCCACCGGAGCTTAACACGCGCCGCCGGTTGGCTGCTCGAAAAAGAGATCCGGATGGCAGGCGATTGGCGGGTCAAGAATCCTGAGATCAAACCAGGCGGTTGGTCGTTTGAATTTAAGAACGACTGGTATCCCGACCTGGATGACAGTGCATTAGTCCCGCGGGCGCTGTTGAGAGCGGGCTTGAAAGGCGATGCGGTCGTGCGGCGTTCGGAGGCTGTGAAGCGTGCTGTAAATTGGGTGGTCGGGATGCAGTCAAAGAACGGAGGCTGGGGGGCTTTCGATCGGGATAACGACCTGCAGGCGCTGACTCAGGTTCCGTTCGCCGATTTCCTAACCCCGCTCGACCCGACCTGCGCCGATGTGACTGCCCATGCACTCGAGTTTCTCGCAGAAGTTAACCAGGCAGACGAAGCTCGCCGCCGGGGAGTTGCGTATCTTAAGCGCTCTCAGGAATCGGACGGAAGCTGGTATGGCCGCTGGGGAATTAATTATGTCTACGGCACCGGGCTGGCTCTCACTGGTCTGGCAGCCGCAGGCGAAGATATTCGCCAGGGGATTGTCCTGCGGGCGTTGGACTGGCTGACTTCACACCAAAACCCGGATGGAGGCTGGGGTGAGACATGTATGACTTACAGCGATCCCAGTTTAAGGGGGTTGGGAGCAAGCACCGCTTCTCAGACTTCCTGGGCGCTACTGGGTTTCGCAGCAGCGGGGCAGGCAGACGCTCCTTCCGCACGGAGAGGAGTAAAGTACCTGGTATCAACCCAGCTGGAGGATGGAAGCTGGGAGGAGCCGTATTTCACAGGTACCGGTTTCCCGCGCGTCTTTTATCTGCGCTATGACTATTACCGGTTGTATTTCCCGCTTTTAGCACTGAGCCGCTGCCTTCAGGTGGAACTGTCTGCTGGAAAGATCGCTTAAGAGGTGATTCGGGGCATGAATCCCAGCGTCCTGAACCCTCCTGAGCATTTCATTGTGCGGACACCCGGGAATAAGGAATTGGCTGGCCATCATTCGATGGGATTGTACAGAAAGAGGAGGTCCCATGGACACCCATCATAATGTTGTATCAAGATCGGTGATCACAATCGTAAAATCCGAGG
The DNA here is from genome assembly GCA_963827155.1 of uncultured Chloroflexia bacterium. GTDB lineage: Bacteria > Chloroflexota > Anaerolineae > Anaerolineales > UBA4823 > UTCFX2. The sequence goes on from CAWGZV010000002.1 coordinate 348,532, forward strand.
CAGGATTGAATGATTCCGCTATTCGCAAAAGCGCGCTGACCATGCTCGAAGAGACAAGTCGGACATTTTTTGTCCCAATCAGCCAGTTGCCGTCAGGGCTGCTTGAAGCTGTCGGTTCGGGTTATCTCTGCATGCGGGCGATCGATGAAATTGAAGATCATTCCAGGCTTAATGGCCGCCAAAAGGCTGACTTGCTTCGCAATATCAGCCGCACAATTCAGAGTTCTGGTCTGCACCTAAGGGCAGAAGATCTTCAGGTGATCTTGCCTGGCATTCGAGAGCACCTGCCCGAAGTGAGCGTTCGGCTGCCGGAATGGTTGGCGCTCGCACCCGCGAATATTGCCCACCGCATCTGGGACGCGACTGCCACGATGGCGGATCGCATGGCTGACTGGGCGGAAGAGAATTTCAAAGTCTGCAGTGAAGCTGACCTGGACCGATACACGATGAGCGTGGCGGGGGCGGTTGGTTTGATGCTTTCGGATTTATGGGCGTGGTACGACGGCACTCAGACCAATAGAGGCAACGCGATCGGTTTCGGGCGCGGGCTTCAATCGGTGAATATTTTACGCAACCGCCAGGAGGACCTGGCAAGAGGAGTCGATTTCTTTCCAGAAGGTTGGGATGCCTCCAGCCTGGTTGCCTATTCACGCAAAAATCTGGCGCTTGCAGACGCATACCTCGCAGAGCTTCCCCCAGGTCCGGCATTAGATTTCTGCCGGATGCCGCTGATTTTAGCTTATGCCACGCTGGATGCACTTGAATCGGGCCGTCAAAAACTCGATCGCAGCGAAGTGATGAAACTGCTTGGTCAAAGCAGTTAGGAATTGGAACTTGTTGGCAATATTTTTTGGCAGCTTTATTCAAGATTGGACTTAATAATACAGTGAAGGTGACCTTTTCTACCGTTGGACATGTTAGGCTGGAATGACCTCTGCAATCTTGCGGGAGGAATGAACGCATGGGCTGCTGCTGAGTTCCCGCTTGAGAATTAATTCGAAATCTCCGCGAATCCAGTATGCTTTGATATACTGGAAGCTTATGACAACCCAAACAGCATCCCTGAAAAATCCCACCGAAGAGCAGCCATTTGAGACCGAGGTCATTGCGCCGGTCGTCTTGGGGCATATCAGCCTTGACATCTACCCGGCCAGCGTCGCACCCCTACTGCCAGTCCTGATTGAAAAAATGACGCTTACCCTGACCCAGGCAGGCCTGCTGACCAGCTTTCTGCAGATTCCGGGCATCCTGAATCCATTCATTGGCTATATCGCAGACAAAGTCAGCTTCCGCTATTTCGTCATCCTCGCGCCGGCAATGACTGCCACATTCATCGGCTCGATGGGATACGCCCCGAATTACTGGACGCTGGCGCTGCTGCTCTTTTTTGGCGGGGTGAGCGTCGCTTGCTTCCATGCTCCGGCGCCAGCGATGATCGGGCAGGTGTCTGGACGGAAAGTTGGGTTGGGGATGAGCCTGTTCATGGCTGCCGGAGAGCTGGCATACGCAATCGGTCCGCTTCTGGCGGTCTGGGCAGTAACTGCCTGGACGCTCGAGGGATACGCCCGCCTGATGGTGATCGGCTGGTCAGCTTCGATCTTCTTATGGTTTCGACTGCGAAACGTTGCAGCGCAAATAGAGAAACCGGGCAGCCTGCGAGCGATCCTGCCGGCTTTGCCCAGTCTCTACCTGCCGATCGCCCTTTTTATTCTGGCGCGCTACCCTTTAATGGAAAGTTTGAGCACGTTCCTGCCTACATTAATGAGCAGCCGAGGCGCTACACTGATCGCTGCCGGGGCTTCGTTATCGATTTATATGATCTCTGGGGTCGCGGGGGTATTGGTAGTTGGTCCGGCTAGCGACCGCTGGGGGCGTAAACCGGTGCTTGTTATCGTTACGCTTTCCAGCGCAGCCCTTTCTCTGGTCTTTTTGACCTTGGGAGGTTGGGCAGCCATCGCGCTGCTGCCTTTGTTGGGTTTTTTTACGCTTTCTACCAACCCGATCATGATGGCGATGACTCAGGAACGGTTCCCTAACAACCGGGCGATGGCTAACGGCCTTTTTATGATGCTGAGTTTTATGCTGAAACCGATCGGTACGATCTCGGTCGGTTTTATCGGCGACCATGTCGGCCTGGAGCAGGCGATGCTGTGGGGGGCGCTGGTCTCTCTGCTGGCCCTGATCCCAATCATGAAGCTCCCAGAAAAACCGGTGACTGGAGAAGTGTTATCTTAACCCCAGACGCTGCCCTTTTTCCTACAGCGCAATCGATACTTCAATCCGTTTGAGGCGCGTCTCCGGGCGTTTTGCCAGCGCTATCCAGGTAAAGTACTGTCTCTGAACGCTGGCAGGGATCCTACTAAAGGTCTCTAGCGCATCAGAGTTTGCCTCCAACATTACCCGAAAGTCATCTGGCATCTGGCGGCTCACGACCGGTCGTGGGTTGGATTTATCCCACAACCCGTTCTTGCGGGCAGCTTCGATGACCGAAAGACCATATTCGGTCATGCGCTCTTCTTCGATCAAACGTTCAACCCTTTTCTTGTTTAGCTGCGACCGTTTGCTCTCTGCATTCCTGGGGGTGAAGTCGCGCGCAAAGCGCTCCTCGTCCAGGCGCTTGTTCAGGCTGTCGATCCATCCGAACCAGACCGCTTCCTCGACAGCTGCTTCATAATCGAGCGAAGGCTGGCTGGTCGCCCATTGAAAAAGACCAACCAGAGCTCGTTCTCATTTTCATGATGAATTTGAAACCACTCGCCTCATTCGCTTGCAGCTTCTAAGGTCAAAAGGTGCATCAATTGACGCTTTTGATTTCAGATTCTTAACTCATTTCAACTTCTTGCAATTGGCGCTTTTTCGGCTGCTTCCACGGTCTGGGCGATGAGTGTGGCAATCGTCATTGGACCAACCCCGCCGGGAACCGGAGTATAAGCGGCGCACTTTTCCACCACACCGGATAGTTCAATATCGCCGACGTTCTGGGGATGGTAGCCGGCGTCTATCACTATCGCTCCTTCCCGGATCCAATCGGCTTTGATGAACTCCGGTTTGCCAACCGCTCCGACCACCACCTCACCCCGGCTCACGATGTCCGCCAGGTCCCGGGTCCGTGAGTGGCAGATTGTGACGGTGGCATGCTCATTCAGGAACATCATTGCCAGGGGTTTGCCCAGGATCGGGCTTCGTCCGACGATGACGGCATCCTTCCCCTCGAGCGCGATCCCATAATATTTCAGCATTCGCATGATCCCGCCAGGGGTCGCCGAGCCGTAAGCCGGTTCGCCCAGCGCCATCCGACCGAAGCCCAGCGCAGTCACACCGTCGACGTCTTTCTCGATCGCGATCCGGTCAAAGCACTTGCGCTCGTCGATCTGTCCGGGAACAGGATGCTGAAGCAAAATCCCGTGGACGTCAGGATTTTCGTTAAGCTCATCGATCTTGTTCAGCAGGAGAGAAGTGGTCGTTTCCTCGGGAAGGATCACCTTCAGCGACCGCATCCCGACCCGTTCACAGGCGTTGCCCTTCATTCGCACGTAGGTTGCCGAGGATGGGTCGTTTCCCACCAGGATTGTAGCCAGGATTGGGATTCGCCCGTTCGAGCGCTGCTTGATAGCTTCTACCCGTTCAGCCAGCTCTACCTCGAGCTTCTTCGCAAGGGTTTTACCGTCAAGTACAAGTGGGGACATCAGTTTATTCCTTCGAGTTGATTCTTGAATGGTCTATCCATATGAATCTCGAAAATCTATTAGGATATCGAATAGCATTTCTGATTATTTAAATCTCTCCAACCATTTTTAAAGGTTTCAAAGCCCGGATAGTGACCCACTTATTGGGGGTTTTTTTCTGCCCGTAGTCTCCCCAGGTTTTACCGCGGTAGTCATATTCGAGATTCCAGCGTCCATCCGGCTCGCCTCTCGACCGCACCAGCTCGAGGGCATGTTGGAGGCGCGGGTCCTGCCCGCAGCCGAGCAGCGCTAGCGCTTCGACGGTCTGAAGGATGTCAGTGATATAAAAGACCGGAAAGCCAAATTTCCACCAGTTGCTGCTGGGTTTCTGGTCACCGGGAGATGGGTAGGCTGCATCAGCTGGATCCACACTGAACAAGAACTCAATTCCGGTTTGAATGGCGGCATCGATCCGTGCTGTATGCATTTCTTTAGGGAGCTTTCCGAATGCGAGCATCACTTTTGCGGCTCCCCAGGCGCAGGGCAGTTTATCGTTCACCCCGCATTTAAAACCAGGGCCGCATTTGTAGGCATAGTAGCGAAGTCGAGCGTCCTTCTCGGTATTGGGCGCTATGCCATCCCCGGTTACAGTGCGCGCCATCCAATCGAAGGCTTGCTCCAGACGCGGATCGCGGCAGCCAAGGTCGAGCAACGCGGCGCACAGGTTCCCGTGCAGGCAGTCGATGGTCCCGGATGGCGCACCGTTATAGCTAAATTGTCCGTTGGAGCAGAGGGCATGGTCCAGGATGTGGTTGATTGCAAGCCCTATTCTCGGATCTACTTCAATTGAGGCGCCAAGCTGCGCGAGCAGGGTGAGCGACCAGACGGTTGAGCGGTATTTGGGGTTGTAGCCGGGTCCGGCTTTCTCCCAGCTTCCGTCTGGAAGCATTTTGGCGAGCACTTCCCCAATGGGGCCATTTTCATGGGCTAGGGCGCACACGGCGATCAGATTGGGATCGCTGGCAGGCAGGTCGAGCAGGTCTCTCATAGCGAGGTAGCGCGCGCCAGGCGATTCTGGCTCGAGCAGCCAGGTCATGGTTTCTTCTGAATAAATATTCCTGGAGAACATACACAGCTCCTGATCCTAACCGGTAGATCGGCGGAAGGGGATGGTCTTACTTTTTCTGTATTGTACCCATATTTCCGGCGAAGCGATGGTAAACTTTCTGGCAGGGTATCCATTTCTTGCCGCGGGAGGTCCGCTTGGTCAGTAAACGGGAAAATGATTCAAAATCTGCCAAATTTAGAAAGAAATTTCAATTTCGAATGAGGATTTCTGCAGATCAGCGCCGCTGGGCGGCAGTCTTAACCGCGTTAATCCTACTAGGAGCATTATTGATAGGCTGCGCCTCTCAGAAACAGAATCCGGTGGAAGAACCTGCAGCGGGAGGTGAATCCGGAGGAGCGGTCGCCAGCGCAGCACTGAATGAGACCGGCGCCGGCAGCCAAAACCTGCTCGAGATTAAAACTGCCCAACAGGATGAGGAGATTGGGGTGGATTTCCGGGGGGTGCTTTCCTCCGGGTTTCTGCATTTAGAGATTCTGTCTGAAAACGGTGAAACGATCTGGGATGAGCCGATTGCCGATCCAGGCCCGTTTGTGATTAACACACTCGTAACCGTCCCCGAACCGGGTGCCTATGACCTGCTGCTTTCATGGGAAGGACCGGTGCAGGCAACATACAGCCTGCGCTGGGCGCCGGGGCGGATAGAGACCCCCGAGGTCAAGCCGTTTGCGCTGCTCGGAGGGATCGGGATGATCCTGGCTGCGCTTGCATTCCTCATCCTGGCGGTGCAGCGGCGGTTAGGGTGGGGATACCTGCTGCTGGGGGCGCTTGCCTGGGTTATCACGGTGGCGCTCAAGTTGGGGTGGGCAGCCTTAATGAATGGGCGGATTTACAACGCGCTGACCTCCGCATTCAGCCAGGGTGTAGCGGATCTCATGTTTTCTTTGTATGTCGGCTTATTGACAGGTGTCTTTGAAGTTGGTTTGGTTTGGCTGGTGCTGCGTTTCACTCGATTAGGACAAGTGAATTGGAAGCGAGCTTTAGGTTTTGGGATCGGTTTCGGGGCTATCGAAGCCTTGCTCTTGGGGATTAACAGCCTGGGATCGGTGCTTACCGGGATCATTTCCCCTGATTCACTCCCTCTTGGAGCGCTGGAGGCGATCGCGCGCCAGAGCAGCCTCCTCTGGGGGCTGGCGCCGATCTGGGAGCGGTTTTTCACGATCCTGATTCACATCTTCACGAGTTTGCTGCTGTTCTACAGCGTGAGGACCGGTCAGAGCCGCTGGTTTTGGGCTGCATTTCTATATAAGACCCTGCTCGATACAATCGCGGCATACGCACAGGTGCGCGGTCTGGATTCTATCGGACTGGTATGGGGGATCGAGTTGGTGGTCGGGTTGTTCGGTGGGCTGGGTTTGTGGGGGATCTTCCGCTTGAAATCAGTCTACCCTGAGCTTCCGGTAGGCATTTCTGAAGCACCGACTGTCCCACCAGATGATCCGGTCTGACCTCCAAACGCCAGACTTCGATTTGGCTATTCCCAAGAAAAAACCTGGTCCGAGCTAGCGATCCAGAAATGCGCTGAGCCGCTCGACAGCTTGGGGCAGGTTTTTACGCCCGAATCCGATCCTGAAGTGGTTGCCGGGGTGGTCGTACATCGTCCCAGGAAGGAGCAGCACGCCGGCCTGGTGAACAAGGCTGTCGCAAAAAGCCTCGATCTCACCATCAAGCAGGCGTGGGAAGGCGATTGGGCCGGCAGAAGGACGGCGCCAATCGAAGCTCGCGGCATGAAGGGTGAAAAATCCATCCAGGATGTCAAGGTTGCGGCGGATGATCTCCAGGTTTCTATTGGCCAATGTCTCTCGATGGCGCAAGGCAAGCTCGGCCAGGAATTCGCTGGGTGCAGAGCTGCAGATGGTGGTGTAGTCTTTCAACGATGCGATGCGCCCAAGCAGTTCATGCTGGTGGGTAGCGATCCAGCCGATCCGCAGACCGGGCAATCCGTAAGTCTTCGAGGTCACTCCAAGCGATACCGCCAGGGGATTCAAGTCGCATGCAGCCTCAAGGCGCAGCGCTGGGTCATGCTCCGATTCGCGGTAGACCTCATCTGAGAACAACATCAAGCCATGCGCCTGGGTAATTGCCTGCAGGCGGACAAAATCGACTCTGGAAGCCAGGAAGCCCGTGGGGTTGTGAGGAAAATTAACCACCACAGCCCGGGTGTTCGGACGGATCGCGCCTCTGAGCTCGTCCAGGTCCAGTTTCCAATTGTTTTCTGGGCGGGCTTCCCAGCGGGTCAGCTCAACTCCCAGAGAAGCTGCCACCGCGTGCAGCGATTGGTAGCAGGGCCAGTGCACAATCAGGTGGTCGCCAGGCTGCAGGGCGGCGTGCATAAACAGGTAAATAGCCTCTTCTGCGCCGGCGAACACCAGCACTTCCTCCGGCTGGATGGTGCGGTAGATCCGTGAGATCTCCTGGCGAAGAGCAGGCAAACCTGATGATTCGGTGTACCCTAGCCAGTGGGAATGGAAGCGCTCTGCTGCGCCAGGCTCGAGCGCCAGCAGAGCGCCAATCGTGATGGACTCGCAATCGGATGAGCAGAGCGAGAACTCAACATTGAATTCGTAACGGGCAAAATAGCGTTCGAGCTTGAAGGGGGTGAGCTGCATGCAGCCTCCGAGGAAAGTGCAGTAATCCAAACCGATAAGCCATTTTACTTCAAAACCTCGGAGACCAGCCGCCAGTCTGCGTGAATTTGACCGAAGGCCGTGAATATATCCCGAAAGAGTTGCTCGCCAAAAACGCCACAGATCTATTCTGTCTGCAATTCGCCGAGGGTGACTTGCTGAGAGAGCTGCTGCCCGCCCCGCATCAACTGGATGGTGATCTGGTCACCAGGTTTATATTGGAACAGGGCATTAAGGTAGGAGTGCGTCTCGTCGATCGGGATATCGCCGATCTGCACCAGGATGTCGTCCTTTCGGATGCCAGCTTTATCTGCCGGACCGCCATTGGCGACGGCCGTCACATATACCCCCCATACAACCGGCAGATCGTACATCTGGGCGACCTCAGGGGTGACAAGCTGCCAGCGCAATCCCATGTAGGGGCGGGCGAAGAACCCTTTCTGGATGATCTGTTCGGTCACGGCGCGGGCAGTGTTGGCTGGGATTGCAAATCCCAGCCCCTCAGCGACATCGCCGCTGTCGCTGCTACGCACGATCAGTGTATTGATCCCGATCACTTCGCCTAGCAAGTTAATCAGCGGTCCACCAGAATTACCCTGGTTGATTGCCGCATCGGTCTGGATCAACCCTTCGATCTGGTAGCCCTGTCCGGAGTCGATCGAGCGTCCAGTTGCGCTGATTACACCGACAGTGACTGTGTTTTTGAAATCGCCCAGCGGTGAGCCGATCGCGATGGCCGTCTCGCCAGGATTGAGGGTGTCGGAGTTGCCGAAGGCCGCGATTGCCGGAGGGGTGCGGTCTGTCTTGAGCACGGCAAGATCCGAATACCGGTCGCTGCCAACCAGGGTTGCATTTTCACGGCTGCCGTCGGATAAGATGATGGCGACGTCCTTCGTCCCTTCGATGACATGGTTGTTGGTGACCAGGTAGCCGTCGGGTGTGATGAAAAAGCCAGAGCCGCTTATGATTTGATCGCCGGTGGGACCAAAGAAGGTCATCTGACCGGGAATAGTGCCGACGACCGTGACGACCGACGGCGCCGCAGTACGGACGGCGGATTCGACCAGGGATGTACCGTCATTACTGCTCGGGTTGGCAGCTGCCAGCGGGAGAGACGCTGGGGCGGGCAGCAGTGGTGCTGAGAACTCTGCCTCTGGTTTGGTTTGATTGGCTTGCATTGCCCGGTATACCGCCAGCCCACCGGCCAGCGCGCCTGTCAAAGCCGAGGCACCCGCAACTAACACAATAAATAAAACAAACAAGATTCGCTTCCAGGACATCTGAATTTTCTCGCTGCCATTCAAGATAATTGCGTATACCAGGTTGCCGCCCGGATGAGTGTCTGGTTGTAGTATTCTATTCCTAAAAATTAGCGGCAATATATAAGCTATATTAGAAAACCGATTTGTGGGAGAACATCCTGAGGAGAATTAGACACCGTCCAGTTTTGACTAGAAACGGATAATGATTGATAAATTGGAATGGATTTTTAAATGGAGAAAAAAAGATCTTGCGAAGACTGTCCGTTTCGGACTAAGCAGAGGCTAACCCAAGAACTTCACAGCATTCTTTTGGAAATCGCATACCGGTTGGTGCCCACGCTGGAAAGCTTACCAGAAATCGCCGTAGAGCGGATAATGAGAAAATCCGCCTGATACAAGCTGATCAGGCTGCGACTTGTAAAGTCAAGGGGGCGGCTATGGCGAGCGAATCTTCGACCGCTTGTTCCATCGACAGGCCACGTCCTTCCGCCCAGGCTCGCTCGAAGGCAGCCGGGTTTATTGCAGCGCGCAATTCGACCAGGGTTGTCTCGTATTCACGGCGTTCCATGGGGGTCATCGACGAGTGGATCGATTCGCGTAGGGCTTCAGCCGCGCCTAAAAGCCGGGCGGCTTCTTCGAGGCAAACCGCCTCCCCGTTCCGCCCAAGGGTGAAGGCGATAAACGCGATGCATTCCAGCTCGTGGGCGATGGCGGCATGCTGACCGAGCTCCTGCCATAAGTGGATCGTCTCGCGATAGACCGCCAGCGCTTCATAAAGATGGCCTTTCTGGCGTAAGACGTGGCCCTGATCGGCGCGTTCGGCGGTATACATATAGCGATCGCCGATTTCTTTGAAGAGACGAGCGGCTTCTTTTGAGTTGGTGTAAGCCTGATCCAAATCTCCGATCATCAGGGATGTCATCGCGAAGTTCGAGATCGCCATCGCCATAGACCAGGGATTCCCCGAAATGCGGGCGGCGCGGATGGATCTTTCCGCCGCGCCGGCAGGCACCGGCTGAGAAGTTGCCACTGCCAGGAACATCTCTGCCCCGGCGACCAGCGACTCTTCATAAGCATAACCGTGATCGCGACTCAATTCTAGCGCTTCCTGAGACCAAGGACCGGCGTGCTCGACATCGCCCATCAACCCACAAACCGTGGCGCCAATGCCCAGGGCGGAAGCTAAAGTCTGGGTGTCGTTAAGTTCCCGTGCCAGCCGGATCGCCTCTCCAAGCAAGTCGCGGGCGGCCAGGTTGTCGCCCAACTGAAAGGTCAGCATTCCATTGGCGGTCAAAGCCCTGGCTCGGGCGGATTGATAAGCCGGGTCCGTGCTGGCTTCCACAAGATAGGCTTGCTCGGCGCGCTCCAGTGCTCGCTTCACCCAGGCAATCCCCTCCGTGGCGGAGGCGCGTCGACCCCAGAAAATATACGTAGCGCCGAGCATCCTCAAGGCGGCGATCGGATTGTGCTCGAAGGCCCATTCCATCGCCACGCGCAGGTTGTCCTGCTCGGTCTCCAGCCGGTTAAGCCAGGCGATCATCTGAGGCCCTTTTAGGCCCGCCTCGGCGGCCTCGCTAAGCGCCAGGAAATAATCCAGATGGCGATCGCGGATCTGCGTTGCTTCTCCTGTCGCTGTGCTTGCGTCTCCAGCTTCCACCAGCTTCTCGCGACCGTACTGGCGAATGGTCTCCAGCAGGCGGTAGCGCGGCTCAGGGCTGTCTCCGGTTTCCACGACGACGAGGGATTTATTGACGAGCTGGGCGAGCAGGTCGAGCACGTCCAGGGCGGTATCCGGGTGGGGAGAAGAGGAGGGGAAGGCGCAGATCACTTCGGCGGTGTCCAGCGACCAGCCGCCGGCGAACACCGAAAGGCGGCGAAGCAAGATTCGCTCGGGCACGGAGAGCAGCTCCCAGCTCCAATCGATCAGGGCACGCAGAGTCTGCTGGCGGGGGAGGGCAGTGCGGCTGCCGCCGGTGAGCAAACGAAAACGATCGTCCAGCCGGGCGGCGATCTGTTCGACACTCAGCAGCTTGAGGCGGGCTGCAGCCAGCTCCAGCGCCAGGGGAATGCCATCCAGCCGCAGGCAGATCTGGGCGATTGCCGGGGCGTTCTGTTCGTTGAGCGCAAAGCCGTGGACATGCGACCGGGCGCGCTCAATGAACAGGCGGGAGGATTCGCTGTTTTCCAGGCTCTTTTGGGTGGGAGGCTCGGTCCCGGGTAGGGACAGGGAGGGGACGCGGAAGGTTGTCTCGCCCTCGATGCCCAGGGATTCGCGACTGCTCGCCAGGATTTTAAGCTTGGGACAGGAGCTTAAGAGGTGGTGCACGAAACGGGAGCAAGCCTCCAGCAGGTGCTCGCAATTGTCCAGGATGAGCAGGAGCTGCTTGTAGCGCAAATAATCCGTTAATGCGTCGAGCAACGAGCGCCCTTGAGGCTCGCGGACGTTGAGGGCGGAGGCGGCGGCCTGAGCGATCAGGTCCGGATCTGTCAACGGCGCAAGCTCCACCAGCCAGACGCCATCGGCAAACTGGTCCAGCAGTTCCGCCCCAGCTTGCAGGGATAGGCGAGATTTGCCAGTTCCGCCAGGTCCAGTGAGCGTCAAAAGATGCGTGGACATCAGGCGAGCTTCAACTTCGTGGATTTCGCGCTCGTGCCCAACAAAGCTCGAGAGCTGCACCGGAAGGTTGTTGGGATAAGCGTCAAGGGACTTCAGGGGAGGGAAATCGGAAGGCAGCTCAGAGTGAGTGAGCTGATAGACATGCTCTGAGCGGGTGAGGTCCTTCAAGCGAACTTCGCCCAGGTCCTGCAGGAGGGCATTTTCCGGCAGCTGGTCTCGCACCAGCTCTGCAGCGGCTGCCGAAAGCAAAATCTGTCCTCCAGATGCGATCGACATCAACCTGGCTGCACGGTTGAGGCTCGGACCGAAGTAATCGCCGTCCCGCAGCTCGGCAGCCCCGCTGTGCAGGCTCATGCGCACACGCAACGGGCCAGGCAGACCAGCCCAGGATTCCGAAATAAGCGCCTCCTGGCAGGCGAGACTGGCAGCGGCGCCGTCAGGCGCATGCGCAAATACAGCGACCAATCCGTCGCCGGTTGGATTGATGATCCGACCGCCGTGCGCGGCAATAGCCGCCCGGAGCAAGTGATCGTGCAGCGCCAGAGCGGGTTTCATTGCTTGAGGGTGTGTTTCCCAGAGGCGCGTGCTGCCTTCCAGATCAGTGAAGAGGAAGGTCAAGGTACCATATTGAAAGTCATTTGTCATAAAATCCCTGCTTGAATTAACTACTGAGCAGACAGATATGCTTTCGGTGGGATGTTCGGCTGCTGTGGTGATTAGTGAGGGCAGCTGTCGATCCATTCAAATCTCATGAAATTCTGGTTGCAGGAATATTACCCCATTCGAAAGCGCTTATAATAGACTAATACGATCGTCTTAAAGATAATTATAACCGATATTAAGGACAGGATAGCAGAATGCTGAACGGAGAATGACGTATCCGTCAATTCCTCCGAAAACATCTACCCACCGAAATTGCTAAAAGGCATCGTTCCTTCCATCAGGCGATATTCGGCTAAAATAAGACTAACGAACGAGCAACGGTCAAATTCTTATCTAATAAAACTGACCATAGATCGCACATAAGACCTTTTTTGCTAAACAAACAAAGGAAATTTGAAAATGCCAAAAATTAACGTTGGAAAAAATGGGCAGATACGGCTGCCGAAGGTTGAACACAGCCAGCTTGCATTAGATCCCGGGACCGAGCTGATTCTGGAGACCTCCGAACACGGCATCTGGCTCCATTATGCCAGACCCGATTTGCAGCAAGCTTATATCGAGGTGACTACCAGGTGCAACCTGGACTGCGCTATGTGCATCCGGCACGCCTGGAAGGACGGGCAAGGGCGGATGGAGAAAGAGACCTTTCAAGCTGCGCTGGTGGGGCTGCAGGCTTTTCCAAAACTCAAGCGGGTGGTTTTTGGCGGTTACGGCGAGCCGCTCACTCACCCGCACCTGGTGGAAATGATCACCCAGGTAAGCGGACTGGGGGTAGGGGTGACGCTGATCACAAATGGGCTGTTGTTAAAACGCTCACTGACTGAAGCGCTGATCCGGGCTGGGGTGGACACGCTCGTGGTATCGCTCAATTCGATGCACCTGCAGGCATATCAGCAAGCCGGGCTGAAAAGCGGTTTCGACCAGGTGCTGGAAAACCTTCAAGAGCTGCGCGATCTGATCCGCGACAGCGGCTTCAAACTGCCCGCGCTGGGGATCGAGTTCGTCGCCACCCAGAGCAACCTGCCGGAAGTCTACAAGCTCCCCGAGCTGGCGCGCGAAGTGGGCGCTTCATTCGTGATCGTAAACAACCTGCTGCCGCATACTGAAGAGCTTTCGAAAGAGATCCTGTACGATCGAGAGGAGCTGATCAAGCTTGGCGGCGGTTGGGGTGTTCACCGGGCAGGTTGGGTGAAGTGGGGATGGCCTCAAACCCCCAGGATGAAGTGGGGCGCGGTACGCAAGTGCCGTTTTGTGGATGAGCTGAGCGTGACGATCGGCTGGGACGGCGAGGTGAGCCCATGCAGCGCCTTGATGCACTCGTATACGTATTTCATTTACGGCCGGCGCAAGGAAGTGACACGCTACACCCTCGGAAATGTGCGCGAGCGCTCGCTGGTTGAGATCTGGACTTCCGAAGATTATGTCAAGTTTCGGGCCAAGGTGCATGATTTCCGCTTCCCTTCGTGTGTGGACTGCGGGATGGACTGCACGTATGCCCAGGAAAACGTAGATTGTTTTGGAAATGACCCCTCCTGCGCCGACTGTCTCTGGGCGCAGGGGATCTTCCACTGCCCGTGAGATAAAGATTTAACGCGAAGAACGCAAAGCGCCGGACAAGAAGTCCGGACACAAAGTTCGCTAAGATTTCTCGTGTAAAGAACAAAAACCAGGCAGTTTATTTGATCATTTCTTAATAAGCTTGAATTTAATATGCTCGATTAACGGTAATGATTTTAGAATTTTTATTGTAAAACGCCATGGGCTTTCATATTTCGATCCCTACGTGTTCTTCGAGTGATTTGAGTCCTTCGCGTTTAAATCTTTCCTCTCGCAATAAATTGAAATTGCGCGGCGCATAAATATCGCCAAATCGGGGTGGATTCGGTCGAAGGTCGCCCGGAAATCGGGCGATTCCACATACATCTCACCTAACCCGCGCAGCCGTTCGATCGAGGGCTCGTAGAAGTACCGCATATGCTCGTGCCAGCGGGCGATGATCGCCTGCACCTCGGGATCGCCCGGATCTCGATCGACCAAAGCAGCCAGAGAAATGTAGATATCCTGACTTTCTGCTCGAATTTGGGCTTGCTTCTGAGGACTATACGCGTTCCATTTGCGGATGCTGTCGGCAGCTTCTTCACCCCACTGCGCCACAGCCTGCTGGGCGTATTCCTTCTCCTGCGGATCGTCAAACCCCTTAAACAGTCCCTCATCGGACATGATGATCTCTCCTTTCAGACTCATAATTGTGCGTTCAACCGTCTCGATCAGGCGTTCGAGGCGGGTGCGGCGGCTGCACAGCGCAAGGTAGTGATCTTGCAGCGCCTGCAGTTGGTTGAAATCCGGGTCATCCAGAATCCGCCGGATCTGCTCGAGCTCGACCCCGAGCTCCTTGTAGAACAGGATCTGCTGCAGGCGGAAGAGCGACTGCTCGGAGTAGCACCGGTAGCCGTTCGACGGTTGGCGTTGCGGGCTGAGCAGTCCGATCTGATCGTAATAATGCAGCGTCCGCCGGGAGACTTTTGCCAGCGAAGCAAGCTGCTTGACTGTGTAGGGCAACGTGACCTCCATTCCAGCAGGTGAACGAGATTCTATCCTATGACGGAACGTTAATGTCAAGGGGGAAAAGCGATTGGATTGCATTTTCCAGTCGTTTAAAGTATGATTTTCCCGCAACGAGCCCGAGCCCGGAGGGGAGGATTTGGGCTTGATGGCGAGGCTGATAAGATCAACGCCGGAGGAGGCAGAGCAGATGATCAATTTTGACGCCGAAGAAAATCAAATCCTGGCGCTGATCAAGAAAATCGAAGCAGCCGAGAACCGGAAGGATGCGGCGGGCGTGGCTGCGCTGATGACTGAGGATGCGGTGATGCAGAAAGCCGGCGTACAGCTGATCCGGGGGCGGCAGGCCTGGATTGCCGACTACGAGCAGTTCTTCGAACATTTTATCTCCACAACGATCACGCCGCTGGGGATCGAGATTGCCGAATCTGGGGAGCTGGCTTGGGGTTTCGGCACATTCGTATCGTATTTCGAGGGTTCAAACGCTTTGATCAAGGTGACTGGCAAATTCCTGGGGATCTACCGCAAGCAGGATGGGATCTGGCGAGGCGCGGCGGTGAGCATCGCCGGCAACGCTTAGGGAGTTCAGCCGGTTGTGCAAGATCGAGGCACGGGGGGTTAAGGACGAAAGAATAATAAAGCGGCTTGAAAGCCAGAGGGTCAAAGCCCGGTGAAATTTCATGGATTGACGATTGGAGAGCGAATATTCGCCACAGTTTTGAATGAGGCTGGCGTAGTTTTTAGAACCGCGGACGATGGTGCGGAGGTCTCGAACGAGGCGATAAAGGATGATGACAAAATGCATCTGATTCTATGACATTGATCACCTGACAAATTAGATTTCTAACCCTATACTCATACTGTACCATCGTTAACGTGAAATTCAACGTCGAAGGGGGTACAGACGAGAAACCCCACAGCACTGATGTGACCTTACCGGTTTTGCCTATATGAATAGGATCTATCAGGCGAGCGGATGCAAATCAGCAGACACAGGGTGTATTTAAAGTCGGCAAAAAACCTCGTTCCAGGCGCTCTCGATTTTGAGCAGGGCGCATTCATCAAGTATCAAGAAATTGGTTCCATTTTTCGCAGCGATCGGGGCGCTGCTTTTGCTGGTTGGTGCAGCCCCTATGGTGCAAGCCAGCAACAACGCGCCGTTGCCCGGCGCAATCGTCCGCCCGGAGCCGCTGGTGTTTGAGCTGGAGGTTGGTGAGGAAAAGACCCTCGACATCGTAATCGAAGATGCGGTGGATGTTTATGGGGCGCAGGTAGAGGGGACATTCGACCCGAATGCGGTGGCGGTGGTGGATGCGAACCTCGGTCTGGACGGGGTCCAGATGACTGCCGGGAATTTGCCCGTGCCGGGGATGGTCAGTCTTAACAGCGCGGATAACACTGCTGGAACATTTGGCTATGCCATCACTCAAATCAATCCTCAGCTGCCGGCAAGCGGGAACGGCATCATCGTCTCGCTCAAACTGATGGGAAAAACGATCGGATTATCTGAACTGGAATTCACGAAGGTGATCATTGCCGATCGAAGATGCAAATCCACTCGAGGTGACTGTTCAACTTGGAGCGATCCGGGTCTTGCCGGAGACCGGCGCGTTGCCGGTCTATCTGCCGTTGATTTCAAAATGAAAGGGGACGGATTGAATAAGGACTCGAAGGGAGATATTAAAGGGAGTTGTACCAGGGGAGAGGAGGGGCAACCGAGCTTGAACGTTCAGCTATTCAAATTAGCAATCCATCCAATTTCTAAATCAAAACAAGGAGGTTTAAGATGACTGCACGTATGACATGGCGTATCTTTACAGCCATCCTGGTGATTGGGATGGTCGCATTTCCGTTCAGCCAGGGCAATGTCTTTGCCCAGGAGGCGAAACCGGGACCGGCTTCGCCCTTTGATGCTGGTGTGGTTGGGGAAGAAGGCGTTTCTTCTAAAGACCTCGGGCCGTTATTTGCGACCGGAGGCTTCCAGGCGGCGCTGCCAGCAGGCGGTGACCGGCTGGTTAGCACCCAATATACAGACGGTGCGATGGGGATGGCCTTTATTGGCTCCACCTACTTACGCTAATACCATCGGTCCAATCGCGATGGGCTTGGCTCACGCCTATATTCATACCGGAAGTTTGACACAAAAGTCTGCGCTTCAGGATGCTGGGGCTTACCTGCTTACGAAGACTAACAACTTCTCTCCATCGGATGGTTATCTGGCTGCCAAATTAGACCAGGTTTTTGGAGGGAATACCTATACCTCCCACCTTTTGTCTAATTTCTATGATCCGCTTGCTGGTGGATCTTACGATTACAAAGGTCTAGGTACATTATATGACGCCGCTGGATACGTAAACCTTGTCCGAACAAAACGTGTAAGCGATGGGATTCCCAACCTGGCTGCATGGGATTTAGGCATGGGATTGGTAGCGGCAGCAATGGCTGGTGCAGATACCACTGCCTGGATTGCAGGAGTGAAAGGCGAGATCGATGAACTCGACGGTGATACTGATTATGATGTAATCGGTCTGGCTGGAGCGGTATATGGTCTGGCATATGTCGGAGAAGATTATGATCCCACTGCTGGTGAACATGCCGCAGCTTCAAATCTTGACGATCTGGCAGAAATCCTGGTAACTTACCAGATCTCAAGCGGTGGTTTTGCATGGAATTCAAACTGGGTTATCCCTAATGATGGAGATGAGGCCGTTCAGGAAACAGCCTATTCCATCCTCGCATTGAATCAGGTTGATCGACCTGCGTATATGAATCAAATCAAGAAGGCTTCTCATTACTTGATTTCTGTTCAGCTGCCGACCGGCGGCTGGAAGAATTATGAGTTTGTCAGAGCGTAGAAAACAACGAGATTACCGGCGAAGCGCTGTGGGGGATCGCCACGGCTTCGGTTCCAGAAGTCTGGAAGAAGCACCCTTCGAATCCAGTTGTCACGGGCAGTATGGCGCTGGATCCTGTTGTATTGAAAGAAGGCAGCACCTACAAGATGTGGTACACCCATGTTGACAACAGCAACGTCTGGACTGTGTACTACGCCGATTCAACCGATGGCGTGACTTGGGGCAATAAACAGCAGGTGCTCGCGCCTTCAGGAACGCCCGGCGCTTACGATGAAGTCCGTGTCGCAGGTCCATCGGTGCTCAATGATGGCGGAAATTACAAAATGTGGTTCAGCGCCCGCGATGCCAATGCGGTCTGGACTATAGGTTATGCGACATCACCTGACGGCATAGTCTGGACGAAAGTCGGAAAGGTCCTCGATAAAGGCCTGGTGGGAACCTGGGATTCGGAAATGGTTCGCGAGCCTTCCGTGATTCTCAATGGCGGCACCTATAAGATGTGGTACGCCGGCACCGCCAGCTGGCCGGTCTTCAAGATCGGCTACGCCACCTCGCCTAACGGGCTTGTTTGGACCAAAGATTCTGGAAATCCGATTTTCACTGGAACACCCGGCGGTTGGGATGGATTTGAGGTCTATGCCCCCAGCGTGGTAAAGGACGGCACAACCTATCATATGTACTTCTCTGGCACCGACAATAAGGTAAGCAATAAATGGTCCACAGGACATGCTACTTCCAGCGATGGCACTTCCTGGGTAGAAGAAGCGCGTAATCCGATCTTAGTCCCGGATGGCTCGAACGATTCTCTAGATTACGTCGGCGCGCTGAATGACGGCGGAACCTGGAAGATCTGGTTCTCCTACGGTGGGACCTATGCGATTGGGTTGGCGACCCTGGGCTACGAAACCCAGCTCTGGCTCGATCCCGCGATAGCCTCGATCAAGAATGACCATATCGCAACCCAAACATTCACGGTGAACATCGCTAATGCGGTCGATCTCTACGGCTTCGCGTTTGTGATCACGTTTGATCAAACCAAGGTGGAGGCTACTGCCGCCGCGTTTGTCAACTCATTCTTTTCAACACCTATGGGATCGCCACCTGGATGGGAAGCTACAATCGACAATGCGAACGGCAAAGTCTACTTTGCCCGAACCCGCCAGAATCCGCAAACACCGCTTGCTGGAGACGGACCTCTTGCGACCGTGACTTTCTTAAGCAGAATCGGAGCCTCTGCTGGATCAACCAAGATCGATTTTTCACAGTCTCTGCTTGGTACGGTCGATGGTGACCCTCTCATCCACACCACGCAGTATGCCTGGCTCACCTTGTACAACGTAGGCAGTCTGCAGGGTCAAGTGGATCTGCAAGGACGTCCCGTTGAGAGCGGCGGTACGGTTTCCATTATGACTGCGGGTGGTTACACCGCTTCCACACCGATCTCAGCCGCCGACGGGACCTGGAACATCAGCAATATCCCTGCAGGCTCTTACCAGGTGAATGTCGAGATGGCTCGCTACCTGGACGCCCAAAAGGGAGCCAGCGGCAGCGGAGTCACAATTTCTGGTGGAGGGACGACAACTCTCGCTAAGGTCAAGCTGCTTGGCGGCGATGCAAACGACGATGATGTAGTTGATATCTCCGACGCTTCGATTATCGGTGCTGATTTCGGGAAATCCGGACTCAGTATTTCGGATGTTCGGGCCGACATCAACAACGACGGCACAGTGGACGTCCTCGATCTGGTGCTGATGGGCGGCAACTTCGGCAAGTTCAGCCCGGTAACCTGGCCGTAAATCGGAGCGGTTAATTCGAGATTTACATTTTGTTGTTCGAGAAAGTTTACCCAAACCCTGAAGGTCACCCAGGCCTCCAGGGTTTGGGCCATCCAGTTGAGCTTCGGAGCATGATGCAGAAAATACTTCGTGCGGCAATTTTTGTTTTACTATTGCTTGTCCTGATTTTTGGTTTTCGCCCGGAGGCCTTCGCCCAAAGCAGCCCGGTCGTGGTGCGGATCGCGCCTGCGTCGCTTCAGGTCGCTGCCGGCGGGACGGTCGACCTGGCGATTGAAGTGGTTAGCGGATCGAACATGTACGGCTTTGATGCAGAGGTCAGCTTCAATCCGCAAGCGATTGAGGTGGTCGATGCAGATCCATCAAAAGCCGGCGTACAGGTGGCGATGGGCACGCTCATGGATCCGGGTTTTTTGATCCTAAATCAAGCGGATAACACCGCCGGCACGATCCGTGTGGCGACCACCCAACTAAATCCCAGCGATCCGAAAACAGGGTCGGGCAATCTTGTGGTGGTGCGCTTCAAAGGCAAACAGGTCAACCTGACTTCGGAAATCAAACTGAATAAAGTCCAGATCGCCCAGCCCAACGGCGACAAGATCCCGGACCTCGCTGGAGAATGGGGAGATCAAAGTCGTCCAGACTGTCAGCGGTCCAACAAACACCGGCATCCCCACCCAGGGGGCCGGCACACCCATGCCTCCAAACTTTACCGATCTTCCCGAGGTCAACTCTACTCCTCAAAGTGGTGGAGTCCTGCCTACGACGGGCTCGCAATCGACGGGCATCCCAGGAGCGCTTTCCGCCTCAGGCTCTACCAGCACTGCTTCAACCAGCGAGCCAGTAACCCTCCAATCTGGGGGGGGAGGTACTCCTGAAGCTCTGCAGACCAGCGCACAAGCGCAGCAAAGCGCTGCTCCCAATCCAATGGCTCAAGCCAGCTTAACTGCTGAGGCTGAATCGGGCAGCGGCACACAAGCGGTAATAGCAGGTGCAACCTCAGCTAATCTTGAAACCGAAGCCAGCACTTTGTCGAGCTCGACGGAGACCAGCGAAGGCGGTCCTCGCAGCCGGCATCGGGAGTCAGAGATTCCGTGGCTGGCGATCTCGGTTTCACTTTTTGGCCTGATCTTCCTGATCGGGCTGGGTGGGCTGTTGGTTGCCGCAATCATCATTATCGTGATTATGAAGCGAAAACAACCGAGGTAGAAACAGATTGAGGCGTCCATGCTGAGATACAAAGACCAAAGACCCAAGATCCAATTCATACCCATGGGATTATATAAAGGTCTGGCTTTGCTGGTCTGCGCAGCGCTCTTGCTCTGCAGCCTGAGCTTGCTCCCAGCCGATCGAGTGATTACCGGTGTACATGCAAACGGTGTTGCGACAATTACCTTGTCGCCCACTCCGGCAATGATCGCAGGCTGCGAGACGATCTCGGTCCAGATCATGGTTAATAATGTCACGGATCTTTATGGGGCAGATGTGAGGCTGTCATTTGATCCGGCGGTGCTGGAGGTGGTTGACGATCTGCCGGATTCAGGGGTGAATATCCAACCGCTGAATACCTTTTTGACAAAGCTTTGGATCGCGAAAAATGAGGCAAACAATACCGCTGGCACAATCTGGTATGCGGTGACACAGCTCAATCCAGCGCTGCCGGTGAGCGGGAGTGGGGCAGTGGCGACTATCCACTTCAAAGCCAAATCGGCAGGGACAACCGACCTGACTTTCACTTACACCAAACTGGCAGATATGCACGGCGTCCAGATCACTGCCGAACCCACAAACGGCAGCGTGCAGACCTCGAATGCATTCGCACCTACGCTGGCGATCTCCCGGCTGAACAGCACCACGGCGCGGCTGAGTTGGGGGACGGTGAGCGACGCGACGGCTTACCATCTTTATCGCGCCACAACCCCTTATTTCAACCCAGCCGATCCAGCTCTCTACGTTGGATCTGGAATTCAGTACGATGACACAACCGCACTGGGGGATGTGAATGTCCAGCACTACTACACCCTCAAGGCTGCCTGTGCCAACGAATTCAAAAGCGAGATCAGCAACCGGGTGGGCGAGTATGATTTTGCGTTGAGAAGCGCGAGCACATTCAACTACAACGATATCTCGATGGTTTTCAATAACGCGTCGATAACCAAGGCATCGCATCTCGCCAGCTATGTGGGCAGCAGTGTCAGCGAGTGATTCGCTACGATCCTGTAACGCAGCTCAATCAAATATATACCGTTGGGTTGCCTTTTACCGATTTTGTTATCACACCAGGGCAGTTTATGTTCTTGATTACCGATACCAGCGCTCCGGCTTCATTCCCATTGGTTGATCTACCGCTGCCGGAAGTGTGGGCTTCTGCCTGCATTTCCGGAGGAGGGTGAAATTTAATTACGTCTTCTGCGCTGGATCAGGGGGCTTTGGTGGATGCCTCCGACGTGGCGGGTACGATCGGCTCGAGTGTTTTCAGGATATCCCGCTATCGGAATGAATTCCAGGCTTATCAGACTTATACCCCAGGGCTTCCTTTTACAGATTTCCCGATTGTGGTGGGCGAACCAGTTCTGCTTCACTCAATCCAGGCGCTCCGACTTCCTGGCCGTGATTGATGCGGATATTTTAATCGTGCAATACAGATAGGTTTTCGAATGGCTTTGATGTTTCGAGCGGGTTATGGAGGTTTGCGATGAAGTATTAAAAACGGCGTTGATTGTCTGCTTGTTGGTGTGCGTATCCGGGGCCCAGGTGGCGCTTGCGGATTCTCCGTTCACGCCAGATGAAGACATTTTTGGATATATATTCTCTGCGGACATCAACCATAACGGGTTGGGCTTATATGCAGATTTTACCTATAATGAAGGGGTCGGTTATGGAACGGCTTTTATAACTTACCTCAAATTTGACTTGAATAATTTGAGCGGACCAGTCGGAGATGCAACAAAGATCCGTTTATATACGACTAGCCCGGCAATCTCGCCTTTCAATCTCTCGATTTGGAGTGTAGATGACAATTGGGATAAATCGACGCTGACCTGGACCACCGCTCAATCGCATCCACCGATCGCGAAGCTGGATAGAAACCATCCCCAACAAGTGTTGGTGCATATATTGAGTTCACAGGCCTGCAGCTTTCAAGCTATATAAACAATGAATATACAAATGACCCGACCAAGATAGCGTCCTTTTTAATAAAATTCAATAGCTGTCCCTCTGGATGTCCTGGTACAGACTTTGTAGGCTTTGCCGATTTGAGCATGCAACCTATCCGCCGCTGTTAGATCCTGCCACCCCAACCGCGGTGACGCTTGGCGGCTTCAGCTCGCAGACCGGTCTGTGGTACAACTCGCTGGCATGGGACACGCTCCAGGAGCTCAACCTGCTAGGATTTAACCTCTACCGATCCGAGGATCTTGCCGGCGAACGCGAATTGCTCAATACAAGCCTGCTTGAAGCCGCGAACAGCGGTAAGCTGGCTGGCTTTGAATATGAATATCTAGATGGGACTGCACGGATGGGTCAGAGCTATTATTACTGGTTGGAGCTGTTTGAGATTGATGGCGGCAGTGAAACCTTCCAGAGCGGTCCCGTGAAAACGCCAGCCTGGCTCTTCTTGCCCTGGCTAAGGCGCTAAAGCCAGCATTCTTTTGGGATCAAGCTGAACCGGCGGCAACTTAATGCTGGGGATTTAAAGCCGGTCACCATCGTGACTTCGATATCGGCTTCGAAGTATCAGCGTGCTGCCCTGATCTTTCGCCGTCTGGATCGCTGCCCGCATCCGCTCCAGACCGGCGGCATACGCCTCGCCGCTCAGGAGGGTGAGCTGCGAGGTGGCTTTTTTATCAAGGAACGGATCTTCGAAAACCTGCTCACCGGTGAAGGAATCGCGAAATCCAATCGGCGGTGCTGCGCTCGACCCGGCTGAAACCTGCGGAGGACATCCAATCTGCGATCGAAGCTGAGGGGGCGAAGCGCTGCAGGTCGGTCTCGCGCGTGCCTTCGAAATAGTCATAGATGTAATAGCGGTCTCTTCCACTGTGGGGGTCCATCCCGATGATCGCCAGCGCGCCGCCAGGACGAAGCAGGCGGTACGCCCTTTGGATAAAGCCCGGTTGGTCGCCGAAATGATGGAATGCGTGAACGCAGAAGATCAGGTCAAAACTCGAAGATGGGAAAGGCAGCTGCCAGGCGACCGCCTGCACCAGGGCGAAACCTCCACTGCGAGAGCGCGCTTGAGCGAGCATCCCGCTCGAAAGATCGAGGCCACAGGTGAGGCGGGCCTCGCGCTCGAACTTCAGCGAGCCAGCGACCGGTGCCGCAGCCGCATTCCAGGATTGCTTCAGGGTGAATGCGGTTTGCCAGGGCATGCAGCGCATTCGCCACGCCCAGGAGCGAGTTTGCCTGGTAGCGGCGGTTGTAGCTCTGGGCGACCTGGTTGTAATCCATGGTCAGGGGGTTGGTTGGACGGTCGCTCTCAGACATTGATCTCCCTCTCAATCCAGCTTCGCATGCGGCTCACATGCGAGCCTTCCCAATAGACCTGCCCGCAGCCCGGGCAGCGCCGAAATTCCTCGAAATAACGCCTGGTGAGCGGCTCCAGGCGCTCGATCACGTCTTGCTTGCTGGCAGCTTCGAGCATGGTATTGCAGAGCGGACAGCGTTGAAATGGGTGAAGCTCGCCGAACAGGTCGAAACGCTTCAGTACTTCCAATATCTGGCGAGCCGGCTTCAGATCACGGATGCAGTAGCCGAATGCCACCTGTTTGCGCATCAGCAGGCGGCGGTCTCGGGTCAGCAGGATGCGCCGCTCCGTTTCAGAGATCGCAGCAAGCTCCTGATCACTGATCTGGTTGGAGTAGGCGGTGTCAAGGCCGAGCAGGCGCATCCTGCGTGCCAGCTTGCCAAGGTGCACATCCAGCAGGAAACCGGCGCAGTCTTGCCGCAGCCAGGATCCGCGCTGCGCCGGAGTGAATGGGTGCAGATCGATTTGATCACCATCTCTGGCTAAATAAGAAAATTCGGCGGGCTGCCCGCTAACCAGCACCTGCCCCACTTCGGTGTGGGGCACGCCGAGCGATTCAAACAGGTGCTTCACCGATTGGCGCTCATTGAATGCGATATCGTCCGGTGAGCCGCGCTGTGAGGGCGAGAGGAAGTCATTCAGCTCGTCAAAAAATCGGAAGACTGCATGGTTCATGTAAGCGATTCTACAGATGAATAATCCATTTGGAGACGGATGCGCTGGGGAGGATGCCGATCTGATAGATTGATCCCAAGCCGATCCGCTCGGAACTGGAAGAATCAATTGGCTGGGGCTGGGGCTTATCGAAGGATCGGGGCATATTCGTAGATTTTCCATATCCCGAACAGTTCTTTGGTGCGGTAATTGGCAAGAATGTGTTTAATTGTAGCGGCGATCTCCGGGGAGCTGATCGGAAATTCAAAAAGGGGGTCTGCATCGTTAATGGGATCGATAATCAGGCGCGGAGGGTTGCTTTCAAGGTCGCGAAGGAATTCGAGGATCAAGGCCTCACTGGTGTATCCGGGTTGGTGGAGCGGATATTGATAGACGAAGCGGGTTGGGCTCGCTCGTCCAGTGAAGAAGTTGACGGAGGTCTCTGCCCCCCAGACCAAGACCTTGTCTTCAGGGGTGGTGTTTGCCGAGATATATTGGATCAGGTCGCGGCGTCCAGCTTCGCGGTAGCCGAGTACCAATCGAACCTGGGATCGCAAAACTGTCCAGGTCAGGAGGGCCAGCATTGATGATCGAAAAGACATGCCGGAGCAAACCTGGGTAAGGTTCGGGCGAGCCAGAGCCTCGAAAGAGGTGGTAAAAACGAATATCCTGAGAAAACAGCCAGAACCGGCAGAAATCCAATGTTGTAGTGCGGGTATGGGCGCCCGGACAGGTTAGCAGAAATAAGCTCGAGCGGCAGGGCAATCAATCCAATTTTGAGCAAGGGGAGCATGCTCGGGCGCTGATGGTCAGGAAATACCCATTCGAATGCGGCGAGGCCAAATCCAAGCAGGCTTATTTGAATCAGTCCGCTGGAAGAAAAAACATCCATCCCAGACAGTAAGGTTTTCAACCGGGAGATCCAGGGTAATGAAATATAGGCGAAGTTGTAGACAAAAGCAGCCTGCCAGAAATCATCCAATGCCCCGTTCCAGGCAAAAAAGACGATTGCCAACAGCCAGACGAAACCTGCACCGGCAAGGATAGAGGCAAGCTCACGGAACAAATGGGCAGGCTGGCGGTCACGCAGGCGCACAGTAGCCAGGTAGAGCAATCCCGCGAGCGGGATCGCCATCGAATTTTGGCGGAGCATGAAGGAGCAGGCCGAAGAGCAAACCGAACACCACTCCCCTGATTCCCTTGTACGATATCGCACCCCCCTGAAAGGTAATCGCAAGAACGCCAAACTGAAGCGCTAAGGCATACTCAGAAGTCAGGTTGCCGCCTTGGAGCACAAAAGTCAATCCGACAAGCCACAGGAAGAGGCTGAAAATGGCGGGCAGCGGTCCAAAAGCTTTACGGATGAGCCAGAGGCTTAGGAAGCAGGCAGCGAAAAGAAAGCCAAGCTCCAGCGCCCAGACTCCCCAGCGAGAGCCGCCGGAGAATGCCAGACCGAGCGCATTCAAGAAATAGATGAGCGGCGGCTTGTGATCCCAGATATCGCGGTAGGGTACTGCTCCTTGAAGCAGGCGCGATCCGATGTAAAGGAAGACGCCCGAATCCCGATTTACATAGGGCATATTCATAGGCGAGGCGGGCAGCAAGACGGCCAGCGACCCGATCAACGCCAGCAGCCCTTCCCAGGCATGGTCTTTGATTTGCTTGAGCATACTCCGAGTTGTTTCGATAGACGGCGCCCTCGTCCTAATTATATATAACTATATGTTTTATGGCATAATGCTTTGGATGAAACCTGCCGTCCGCCTGGTCCTGCTTGTGCTGTTTGCTTCAACTGGCTTACTTTTACCTTCCTTCAATGCCACCGCCCAGAATTTCACAGCTTATGATCTGATCGCCGCAGTGAATGCTCTGCGGGCGAGCCGCGGATTGGCGCCGTACGAAATCGACGGTGGGCTGATGGGCTATGCCCAGGAGCATTCCGAATACCAGGCGCGCACCGGAATCAGCACACACACCCACAGCGACGGTCTCTCACCGTGGGCGTATGGGGTTACGGAAAATATCGCCGCCGGCACTACCTCTTTCGTCACGCTGGATTGGATCATTTACCAGGTCTGGTCGGATTCGATCCATATGAACACGATGGTGGGATATGAAAGCGGTTTTGCCGGGGTGGGGATCGCGCAGACCGGCGACCAGGTATACGTAACTCTGGACGTTCGCCCAGGGACGAGCGCCGCAACCCTTGCGCCCTCCGGCAGCAGCCAGAGCCCGGCAATTCCTGCCGGGACGCAAATCGCCCTTGTCCCGCTGGTCATGGCGACCCCAGGCGCGAACGGCTCGATCGTTCATCCGGTTGGTTATGGGCAATCTTTGTGGAGCATCGCGATCGCTTACGGGGTGAAGATCGATGAGATCCGGGGATTGAACGGGTTAGCGCCAGGCTCGACGGATATTTATGCCGGACAGAAGCTGTTGATCCGCCCGGCTGGTTCAGTATCAACGCCCGCTGCGCAGGAAGCTGGAACCCCGGAAGCGCCGCCAACAGATGGAAAGGGAGCAGAGGGGTTTGAGGCAGCCCCAGAGACCGCGGCTGTCGCTGTGGCGCCTTCGGAAACCGCCGCCTCCAAACCAGCGCTTGCTCCAATCGAATCCCTGGTGCCGGCGCCCACGCCGACGAACAAACCGCTTCTCGAACTGTCCGGGCGCTCCGGCAGGCGGGTCCTGGCGGCGCTGCTGATCCTGGTCGGTGCGGTCGGGGTCGGTTGGGTGATCCGAACCGGTTTCCGAAAACAGGAGTAAATCCTCTATCCCGGTCTGAGGAACGGGACCTGAATTGGATGCGCACCGGATTTACCAAGAAATCGAAGACTTCTCGATCGGTTCTCAGAGGGTACGACCCTGCCCAAATTAAGATCAATCCAGAAGCGCTGAGACAATCCGAGCGGCGCTGCCGACCAGCTCCAGGCAGTCGCTGGTTCAGGTCGCGGTCCTTATACCGCTGCTGACCTTCATCCGTCCCGAGGTCAACCTGGATCAGCTCACCGCAAATCAGACTACCATGCTGGGCTGCAAACTGATTGAGGAGCTCTCGGACGAGCGTGTAGGTGCGTTCGACGGATTTATCGGCGGAATTCCGACCGGTCATCAAGCCGATCGCCAAGATCCCACCGCTCACCGCTCCGCAGGTGCTGCCGGTACGGGCGACCCCGCTGCCGAACCCGGTCGCGATCTTAGGGATCAAGTCGGATTGGATGTTCTTACGCTCAGCAAGCGCCTGCAGCACACTTTCGGAACATTTATAGCCGGCTGAAAACAGCTCCTGGGCACGTTTCTCTGCGTTATCAATCAAAATGCCCTCCAAAATTTTTGGGGAAACTTTAGATTTGGGATTCTTCAATCCGGTTGAGAGCTTTGAACGGACTTCGCGTTTTACTTTTGGAAGCAGCACAGATTCATATTCCTTGAGGAAGGTTTCAACCGCGCCGGGATCGTGAACGACCAGCTCACGCAGCGCCCAAGACAGGGCCTGGGAAACCATTCGCTCACGGTCCGCTGCAAGCACGCGGCAGATTTCAAGCGTGCGCCTGGCGTCTCCCCGGCCGCCCTTAGAGCGCAGGTTGAGCGCCACCGTGCTGACTGCCGCCGCCCGTCGCCACCAGAGATCACCCGAGCGCGCCCAACGCAGAACTGAGGCATCTGAAATCTGGCAATTCAACCAGGCTGGACCGGCAAGCGTGCGGGCAAAGGAATCGACTGTCCACCAGCTGTCGATACCTTGCCCCAACACTTCCAGCTGCGCTTCGGCGAGGATGGCAAATGCAGCGCTGTGATCGGCAATCAGCTCGTATGCAAGCCAACGATAGCCATAGGTTGACGACAGCACGCTTGCTGTTTGCAGAATGAAATCCCTATCCTGATCCTTGAGCCGGGTCGACCAGGCGCTCAATACATTTCGCATCGAAGAGGTGTTTTGAAGCGGAAGGAGACGGATCTCGGAATTGATTTGGGCTGCGACCTTAAAAAGGATCGTCCATTGCGTATACAGCTCTTTAAGTCAGTAAATCCTGGATGCTGGAAAAACATAATCCAGCGGTAAGGCTGGCCTTGAAGGAAACCGGTGGCTTTCCAAAGATCCGCCAGAAAGATGGTTATTCTTACGGGAAACCCTGGATTCGGTCAGCGCGATTTGACCAGGGAGACCGCCAGGGCGCCATCTGAGGTGCGCATATCAAGTCTGTCGCCTTCCAGGTGGTAGCTGGAGGCGGTCTGCAAGGCTGCCAGATACTGCGCCTCCTGATCCATAACGCCGGCAGGCTCCGCGCACATCTTGCGGGTGGTTGCAGGAGGTCCGACCTGGATGGAGGAACCTTTAATTTCATAGTCAGCAGTGTACTGGTTGCATCCAGCCGAGCCGGTTAGCTTGCCAGCTGAGCTGAAGGCTGCGGTGATTTCCGACCCGACCAGCGGGCTGACCACAGCTTGCTTACCGTTGTTATAGCCGGTCACAAGCCAGGCAGCACCGGTCAGATCCATATCTTGGGGCGTAAATACCGCGACAGCTTCGCCAGCCTGGTTGAAGAGCGTTAGCTGTTCTTCAGTCTGCCTGAAAGCGGACAGCCTGGGTCAGAGCGGTTGTAAAAGCCAAAGCCTGCTCCATTACCGGTTCTGCGCAAGCCATCATCGTGCTGATCACGTTGGGGTCGACCTTGAGCTCGCCGCTTGGTTTTGCCGAATAATTGGCGATATAGCTGTTGCAGCCATCGCTGCCGGTCAGCTGGTCTTTCTGGATTTGGAGCGTGACCTGGCTTCCCGAAAGCGCCGGCTCCCCGTTCAAAGTGGACAGGATCCATTGGGTTCCTTCCAGCGGGTTTGCGGAGGTGCAGGCAGAAAGGCTGATTATCATGAGAATGGCCATTGAAAGCAGAAGTTTAATTTGAGGCATTGCATCCGTTCCTTTAAGAACATAATTGTAGCCCAGACCGATGACCTGGATTGTCGAAATTACTTACCGGAAATCTCGAAAGCAAATAACGAGCTGTCTTCAAGGACGAATTTGATTTGAAAGGGGTTCCCCGGCAGCGTATCGTGTTGGGCCCAGGCCACGAGCTGGTCGTAGCTGTTTTGCGTGAGCGGGAGGCAGTGCTCAGCCTCATAGCCAGGTAGCGGCACCCCGTCGACCAGAAGCTCGACCCGGATCTGGCCTTTGCTGGCATCGAGGTTCAGGTGTAGCTGAGAGCCTGCTGGCTCAAGAATTTCGGTGAGCAAAGAGCCGCTGCCGGTCAGCGAGGCCAGGCGGTTGAAGCCGGCTTTAGCCAGACCAATGCTGCAGGTGGTGTTCTGCAGGCTGGCGCCGTGCTCCTGGTTGCAGCCGCTGTAATACAGCCAAAATTCGTCGCCAACCTTTACCGGGCTGGAGGCAGTATAAACCTGCCCATCATCCCAGGCTGATGGCGGACCGACCTCCAGTATGGACGGACGATTGCCCTCCTCACGGATCCAATGGGCGCCGTCGTGGCTGGAGACAAGCTGGATGGTGGTCTTACCGTGCAGACCGGCTTGATCGCGGGCTTTGAGCACCCAGAGCAGCCCGAGATACTGCTCGCCGCTGGGGAAGACCGGCAGCCCGTAGAAATTGGTGAAGTAGCCTGAGAAGATCTGATCATCGTTGATATCAGGCACCAGCAAATCGGGCTGCGGGAGCCAGTCGACCAAGTCAGGCGAGTCAATGAAGCGGATCACGCGGCGGGTGACGCCCAGAATCGACTGGCTGGTTTTGCTCGTGCCGCGATAGCTGCCCAGAAGGGAATCCCAGTAAAAGTGGGCAATGTCGCTGCCGCTGGAATAAAGCGGGTTGCCTGCGAACGGGGTGGTGCTGATCCCATCTGGAGAGGCGTAGCCGTTGAAAGCCCCATTCTGATATGCCATCAGCTTGAATGGGCTGGAAAAATCGTGAGGGGTGTGGAGCACAGAGACCAGGTTAGCGTTCGCCTCACCGAACAGCGCATTCCGACCGGAAGCGGACAGGGAAGGCTTGATCCAGGTCAGGCCATCGGAGCTGGAGGCGTAGAGCACCTGTCCCTGGTTGGCATCCTGGTTGTACGAGGAGTACCACATCCGAAAGCCAGGAAGGACGGCGCCGTAGAGCTGGACGACCTTTCCCTCCCAGGAGCGGTCGGCGCGCAGCACCGGATTCCCCGAGTATTTCTGGAAAGGATAATAGATCCGCTCGAGGTCACGGCTCACAATATGCCCATCATCGACCATCAAATACCACCCGCTGCTTAAATCCCCGAGTTGGGGCGGTACCAACCGGCTGATCAGGGGGAGGTAGGTCAGGATCCCATCCAGCGGTAGAGAAGGGTCCCCTGCGGCTTGCGAGCCGGTGGAATTAAGGGATGCGGAGGTGAGCGAGCTGGTAAAGACGCTGGATTCGGACTGGAGCGAGGGGGAAACGGGATTGGACCATTCGGGTGGGTTGGGAACCGGACTTTCGGCGGAAGCATAGCTGGGGAACACGAAGCCGGCACCGAGTGCAAGCGAAATCGCCAAAGAAATTTCTGGTCGTCTTTGGACTGGGCGATTCATACGAGGGTTCCCCAACAAGAGCGTGGTCGGCAGCGTCGATAAGCCTGGAAGAGATCGCAGGTAGAACGATCGAACTGTTCGCTTAAGATTATATCAGGATGAACGGTCATGCAGTGCTATCGCTCCAGGTCGGCAAGCAAATGTTAGAAAAGGCCTGAACCTTTGAAGATCGGAGGATACAGAGGTGATTCGCCCCGCTGAAACGGGAGGCTACCGCACCCAGCGGAAATCCGCAGCTCGCAGCGCATGGGATGAATTTTGATATACTTTGCAGTTGGCGGAGGACCGGATTTAACCGAGTGATGGATCGGTGGAAGCCCGTCCTCATTCTGAACCGATCTATGTGGAGATGCGCGGCATGATTGACAATCCGAACTCTATAGAGGTGTATCTTGAAATTGGCCGGACACGAACCTTCGCAACCGCCATTGATTGGCCGGGCTGGTGCCGCAGTGGGCGAGACGAAGCCTCCGCGCTGCAATCGCTTTGCGATTACGGCCGGCGCTATAAGCGAGCCCTTCAGACAACGCAGCTCGGTTTCCGGGCTCCGGAGGATGCTTCCGACCTGATCGTTGTCGAGCGGCAGACCGGAAACACCACGACTGACTTTGGGGCACCTGACCTTAGCCTGCCCAACGACACCAAGCCGATCACCTCTATTGAACTCGAGCGGTGGGGGGAACTGCTGCGAGCCTGCTGGCGGACATTTGATGCTACAGTGCAGGAGGCGGCCGGTAAGGAGCTGAAG
Source organism: uncultured Chloroflexia bacterium (assembly GCA_963827155.1). Taxonomy (GTDB): domain Bacteria; phylum Chloroflexota; class Anaerolineae; order Anaerolineales; family UBA4823; genus UTCFX2. Next base: position 380,181 of record CAWGZV010000002.1, read on the forward strand.
AAAGGTCCACGCGGAGGCGGGCGGGAGCTGTCGATGATCGTGAGGCACGTAAGAGATGTGGATATAACCTACCTTTCGGTGCTGGGCGGGAAGGTGAAGATCGACGAAGAGGAAGAACCGGTCCGGACATTCGAGTTGCTGCGCCAGACGATCCTGACGACGCTGACCGCAGCCGCGAACGGTGAAGTGCCAGCGTATGGGCCGCGAGGTGGCGCCCGGTGGACGCCGCGCTTCTTTGTCCGCCGCCTGGCGTGGCACGAGCTCGACCATGCCTGGGAGATCGAAGACCGGATAACTGAGTGAGACAAATATGGATGACGGTAGCGACATGGAGGTTGAGATCCAGGCTCGACGCCAGAATATCATGGATAAAAACCGGCTGAGTTAGATGGATTCTCAGCCAGATGGGGGAGGCTTTTCGAAAACCAGCATTTCTCTGAAACCAAGACGAATCCCATGACCTCAGCGAGGCGCTGCATTGGCAGGTTGGCGCTGGTGGTCCCGAGCTCGACTGCAGAAGCTCGGCGCATTTTCAGCAGACGAAAACCTTTCGATAGGAGAGCCTTTCCCAGACCCAGGCGGCGAAAGCGCGGGTCGACGCCCAGCGGGTCGGTATATGAAACAGCCGGGTCATCTTGCCGCAGACCGCAGATGCAGAAGCCCGCCAGTTCCCCGGAAGGGGAGACCGCGACGAGGTCAAGTTCGGGGAGGTAGCCGGGTGCGGACATGATGCCCAGGCACTGGTCGGCGGTCATCTGGTCGGTGCCAAAGGCGCTGCAGTGGAGCCGGACGAGATCGTCCAGCTCGGAGAGGCCGAAGGTCGGGCGGATGGTGAAGCCAGGGGGCGGAAGATGCGGGAGATATCCCTGCGAATTGGGCAAAGGGAGACCCTGCGACGGTTGGCTGAGGGGGCGGGAATAGCGCAAAGTGCGGAGCTCCTGGAGGAGGAAACCGTGCTTAAGCAAGGATGCAATGCGCTGAGAGTTGGAGGCAGGACAGCACGAGTCCAACGAGAGAACGGCGCGGTCGTCTGGAGAGAGCCCGCGCAGGCAGGCTTCGCCCCAGGCGATCTGCTCCGAGCAGAGGGCTTCCAGCTCCAGTGCGCTCAGCCCGGCGGCAGGATCGGATTCAAGCCAGAGGTTGGCGTAATCGTCGACATAGGCAATACCCATCAGGCGAGCGCGGCGGCGCCAGAGTCGCATCGTGCTCCGGACGGATGGGATGAGGAGATGCTCTTCGAAGTCGACGATCGTGGATGAAGCGCCCAAGCGGTGGAGAAGGGTGCGGACCGCCTGGACAGCGGCGTCGGAATCGATTAAGGCGGATTTGAAAAACATGCGTATAGTCGATAGGTCAATTTGGAGGGACGGGTACTCAGATAATCATCCAGGGAGATTCACAAGGAGGCGGGTCGGCAGGCAATGGGGGAAGGCGGCCTGGAGATGCCTCAGATTGATATCGATGCCTGCAGACGAACGATGCGATCTGGATCCAAACCTCCTATTCAAGAAAGGGATCAGGATATCCGCCACACATCGAGGTTCTCATGGAGAAACTGGAGGGTGCGGCTCCAGGCAAGGCTGGCAGCCTCGGGTTTGTAGGCGTCCGGGCGGTCGGACTCGAAAAACCAATGACCTGTGCCAGGGTAGATGTGAAAACATACCGGTCGACCAGCCTGATGGAAGCTTTTTTCAAGCTTCTTGATCCCCGAGATGGATATATACTCATCAGTTTCAGCGAAATGACCCAAGAATGACGCCTTAGACTGGGTAAAGTCACCATTTACAACAGCACGGACGACAGCATAGATCGGCGCAACCGCCCGAGCCTGGTTAATCCCAGTGAAATAGGCCTGTTTCAGATCTTCAGCGGTGAAGTTCTCAATCTGAGTGAAGCCCCGCTGAGCCAGGAAGCGATCAATTTCCTCAGGATCGATCCCGAATGTCAGGTTCTCGCCGGTGATGCGAGAGTAGCGCTGCATTCGCATTATCTCACCGCGGCGGTGTGTGGCGGTCAGAGCGCCTGGATAGACATAGTCGAAGATAACAGCGCTGCCTGGCGCCGAGCATGTTTTGATGAAACGGAGGGTCTGGTCGACAGATTCCCGAGCAAGGTAGTAGGTGACGCCTTCCCAAATGAACAATGTTTTCCGGTCCCGGTCATAGCCGTATTTGAAAAGGAGGTCCAAGGTCTCGAGATTGAAATCGATAGGGACATAGACGACGTGATTGGGAAGCGCCCCAAAGATCTGGCGGATCCTGCGGCATTTATCCTGCTGGGTGGGGGGATAATCGACTTCGAAGACCCGGAGATGGGAAGCCAGGATTTCGGGGCGATAGGCCCGTGAATCCAGCCCGGCGCCCAGCACCACTAACTGGTCCAACCCAGCCTGGAGGCAAGACGCCAAATAATCGTCGATGCAGCGGTAGCGGGCGACAAGGAAGCCGATGGTGCCCGGAGCTTTTCGATCGCCGTATCCGGCGAAAAGCTTTACCAGAATGTAGTAAATCGGATTGACGAGCCGGCGAGCGAGGGGGTCGAAGCAGATCCGCTGGTCAGGGGGTTTGCTCAATTCGAGGGCACGAATGGCAGCAATGCCCTGGGCGGTGACACTCGATTGGTTTTTCATGCCCAAACCCTTTCGAAAAACTGGAAGATTCTGCTGGTGAATTTGAATCTCTTTTTCAAGAGTTGACAGAGCTCCAACCAGGATAAGCCAGTCGTCTCATTCTAAGGCGTGTCGGATTTGAAAATGGTCGGGAGGAAGAGCGAACCCGGCGAAGGTTTGTAGTAGATGCGGAACCCACAAACCATGTACGCGCCGTCAGAAATTGATCGAATTGGAAGCTCAACGCCGACAGCATAAGAATAAACATCATAATTGATCGTCCTGGTAAATTCCTCGGAGGTTGACATACCGCTGCCGCTGCTACCGGAAGAAGGTAATTCCAGTGTAAATATTTCTTCGCCATTGAAATCATAAACCAAGAATTGTCCCACAGCATCCGGAAGGTTGTAATCGCTGAAGTACCAGCGCAGGTATTTCACCGTTGAACCATCGGGCAGGTACAGCGGCGCGACAAAACTGGTTGTGTGATCTGTCTCTCCAACGCTCAGACAACCCTGACTGGAAAAATATTCATAATCATATCTTAGCGGTTGGAGGGCGATGCCCGGTATGCGCAGGCTTGAAAGATACGAGGGCGGATTAACCGACTGCGCCGATTGGATTTCGCCGGATTCTTGGAGCAGCTCCTGCTGCTCTGGGTTCCACGCATGTCCAGGATCCTGGTTGGAGCCTTGGACCCGGGTGGTCCTGATAAAAAACGTGATCAGCAAAAGACCCGAAAATGCAGCCAGGAATGGAAACATCGTTTTTTTCATGATCTTGCTCCTAAGTGCCCATTGGCAGACAAGCCTCTCCGAAAGATTTTCAGCTCAAGATTATTATTGCATGAACCATCAGGAAAGTCCACAATCCCATTCAGGCAAGCTACCCAATCAATTTCACCAGGAAATCGCGGCTGCGGCCAGTAGCATCTTCAGGAGGAAGCGCAGAGAAATCCTTCAAAACACTGACTTATTTATTTTTCCGCTTCAAGGGATTATTCTAAGGACTTCTGTTCCTTAACGAACTCCACCCGGCGGAAGCGCAAGGCGGACCAGTCTTCGTCGATCGCGACCTGTCGGATCGGCCTGAAGCCGCCGAGGTTGAGCACCGTCCAGCCGGTATCTCGGTTAAACTCGCAGTGATACTTTTTCGATGTGCCCTTGGGGTAGGCAAACCAGAGCAGGGCATCGCCACGCGCCTTCGGAAGAAGGCGGTCGGCGATCTCGTCCAGCTCGAGCTGCTTGATGACGAATGCCAGGGAGAAAGTGAAACCCGCGACGAGGTCGGGGTCGCGGACCACGGCGACGCCGGTGAGCGAGGCGAGCTCGGGCTCAAAGCTGGCAGGCGGGTTGAGGACCAGGATCTCGGTCTGGTTTTTGAGGTTGAGCTTTTGGAAAATGGGCGGCATAGAGATCCTCCTGATCGTATTCTATGGAACTTCGCCAGGGCGGAGGCGCATTTTCGCCGAACCTGGAGGGTAATCGTTCCTCAAAAAAACGAAGAGGAACGAATATTCTTCTAAGGAAAATTAGTTAGAGCCCGTTAAATATTTGAGAATTGGCATAGATTGGTGAGGTGCAGGACTTTATTATAGCACATATGTTCGTGTTTTGTAAGTGAAAATGAAGACTAAATATTGAATAAACCATGACAGCCCTCACCCCAGCCCTCTCCAACAGCTGATGGGAGAGGGGGAGGTGAGAGGAGGGTGATAAGGAGGCGGCTTGTGATTAAGATGTCTGGTCAGCGCTGGACACGCCCAGACTGGTCGCCACCGAGGAGGCGAAAGACTTCGTCGGCAGTGACACGGTTGAAGTCGCCGATGATGGAATGTTTGAGGCACGAGGCAGCGACGGCGAAATCGAGGGCATCCTTATGATTGGCACCATTTACCAGGCGGTGGATCAATCCACCGGAGAAGGAATTCCCCGAACCGACCCGGTCGACGATATCGGTGATGTTGTAATAGGGGCCGACATAGAAGTTATCACGATCATGTAAGCATCCAGACCAGCCATTATGGTCGGCGCTAAAACTGTGGCGCAGAGTGATTGCCTGCATTTTCATATTTGGGAATTTGGCGAGAACAGCTTCGCACAACGCTTCGAATTTTCCGAGGTCCAGCTCACCTTTTTGAATGTCTTTTTTCCACGAGCCTTCACCTACTTTTATGTCGAGTGCAAGCTGACAATCTTCTTCGTTGGCAATGCCAACATCGACAAATTTCGCGATCTCCGTCATCACCTCGACCGGTTTCTTGCCATATTTCCAGAGGTTTTTGCGGTAGTTGTAGTCGCAAGAGACCGTGACGCCTTTTGCTTTTGCGTGCTGGACCGCGACCAGGGAGGCATCGGCGGCTTTCTGGCTGATGGCGGGAGTAATGCCAGAAATATGGAACCAGTCGGCACCGGCGAAGATCTCGTCCCAGTTATACAAGTCGAGATCGGCGGCAGCAATCGCTGAATTTGAACGGTCGTAGACAACAACCGACGGACGCTGATTTGCACCTGCCTCCAAATAGTAGACACCCATCCGGTCTCCGCCGCGCACGATCAGGCGAGTGTCAACCCCCACGCCGCGCAGGAAGGTAATGCAAGCCTCTGCGATGATATTTTTTGGCAGAACAGTTACGAAAGCGGCATCTTCACCATAATTGGCGAGAGAGACGGCAACATTGGCTTCGCCTCCAGCAAAAGTGGCTTCGAATTCGCCGGACTGAAGCAGGCGCTCGAATCCGGGCGATTTCAGCCGAAGCATAATTTCTCCCAATGTGATGATGCGAGGTTTTTTATCGGTCATTTTGATTCCTTCACTTCTTTTATGATTGAAACTGCCTCGCGCGTCAGGCGGGTGATCTCATCAAACCTACCTTCGGCGATTAATTTTTTATTGACCAGCCAACTGCCACCGCAAGCGGGAATATTCGGCTGGCGGAGATATTCAGCCAAGTTAGTGGGAGAAACTCCTCCAGTGGGGACGAATTTCATCCCCGGAAACGGGGCAGAAACCGCTTTCAAACCGCTAACGCCGCCCATCACTTCTGCCGGGAAGAATTTCAAAGCCTTCAGACCGCGAACCACTCCCTGGATGATCTCAGAGGGTGTGGCGATGCCCGGGAGGGTAGGGACGTTATTGGCGATGCACCAATCCACGAGGGCGGGGTTAAAGCCGGCGGAAACGATGAAGCTCGCACCAGCGGCGAGAGCTCGCTCGGCTTGTTCGACCTGGATCACGGAGCCTGCGCCGACCACGATTTCAGGGTAGGTCGAGGCCATTATTCGAATCGCATCAGCTGCGGCGGCGGTGCGGAAGGTGATCTCAGCCACGCCCAACCCACCATCCAGCAAGGCACGACCCAGAGGTACTGCATCCGGTGCATTTTGCAGCTCGATCACCGTCAGCAGGCCAAAAGAGCTTGCAATTTCTAAGACTTCCATATTTAAATCCTTTCATCCACCCAGAAAAATTTCTGCTTTACTTATTATGAGTGCAATAATGATTTATCTACCAACTTTTGGATCGAAACCAGAATTCTCCTAGAAGCGCCAGATCTCTGCACCAGCGTCAATCTTGATGGTGATCCCGGTCACATGGTCATATGCAGGTGTACAAAAATTGGCGATTAAAGTGGCAACGTCCTGACGGGTCACGAGGGTTTTCAGCGGCGATCGGGCGGTGTAGCGGTCTCCAAAGGTTGGGTCAAACTCGGTGATATCCGGCAGGCTTTCGACGATCTGACCAGGGGCGACGGCATTCACGGTGACCTCAGGGCCAAGCTCGAGGGCAAGCTCCTCGGTAATAAATTGAACGGCATACTTCGCCAGGCTGTAAACGCTGTGGTTGCGAACGTAGGCTGAGCCGGCAGACATGCTGACGATCCGCCCCCAGCCGTTGGCTTTCATCTGCGGCACAAGCTCCTGAGCGGTGAGATAGACTGCTTTCAGGTTGACGTCCATCACCTGGTCATAGACGGCTTCATCCATAGTGGTATACGGATCCATGCTGAAAGGACCGGCATTATTTACAAGGATATCAATTTTGCCAAAGGCTTTAACCGCATCCCGACAAAGACGGCGAACCTCGGCGGTCTGCGAGAGATCGGCTGGGACAGCGACCGCTTGAACGCCATGCGAGCGGATTCGGTCGAGGACCAGGCTGCCGGCACCCGCCAATTCTGGCAGATCAAGATCATTAATCACCAGCGAAGCGCCGTAGGCTGCGAGAGTCTCGGCAGTAACTGCGCCTAAATTGCGATAAGACCCTGTTACCAGGGCAACCTTCCCGGATAATGGTTTGTCATTCATGATAATTCCCTCCAAGCAGTGATGGATTATGGCTTAAACTGACTGAGCGCGTCCAGAACGCGATCGATATCTGCCTCGGAAACGGTGGGCGCCATATGACCGATGCGGAAGATCTTATTTTTCAAGGCGCCCAAACCCCCGGCAATTTTGATCCGGTGGACTTCAGCGAGGTAGGTGACGATCTCACTGGTGGGAACTCCTTTGGGTCCGTAAGCAGCGGTCAGAACCGGCGCCATCATTTCATCGGGGGTATACGGCGGCATACCAATTTGACGCAGCCCATTGCGGAGGCGGACGGCAAGCCTTTTATAGCGCTCCATCCTGAACTCAACACCCTCTTTCAAGAGGTTATCCATACTGGTCTTCAACGCCAAGACATTGTTCGTGGCCATCGTGATGGGAAATGGATGCCAATCGCCCCATTCGAGAGCATATTTGCGCCACGTGCGAAGGTTTGTGTACCAGCCATGACCTTTTGATGGATTCCGGTCGATGAAATCCCATCCACGAGGACCTACGGCTACGGGCGCCAATCCTGGAGGCGCACCCAGGCATTTCTGGGAGGCGGAAGCGCAGAGATCGATATTCCAATCGTCCATCTGGATAGGCATACCGCCGAGCGAGGAAACCGCATCGACCATGTAGCACAGGTCATGCTTCCTGACAATTTTTCCGATTTCTGCGATCGGATTAATGATGGTCGTGGAGGTCTCCAGGTGGACAACGCAAACCCCGACAGCATCTGGATTCGCGTGGATGGCAGCCTCAAAATCGGCAGGTTGGAGAGGTTTACCCCACTCCGCGTGAACCAACACAACATTGAGGCCGTAGCCTTCGGCAATGGCATTCAGCCGCTCACCAAAGAAGCCGTTCAGGCCGATGATCACCTTTTCTTTCGAACTGAAAGCACTGCCAAGGCAGCCATCCAGCCCGGATGAGCCAGAGCCCACCATGAGAAACACATCGCCGGAGGTGTTAAAGAGGCGCTTCAGGATGCCGGTGGTCTGGTTGTAGAGCTCGGTCCATTCTGGACCGTAGTGTGCCCGGACGGGGCTGCCCATGGCGAGCATCGCTTCCGGCTCGGGCTGGATCGGTCCGGGGATCATCAACAATAGTTCATTTTGAGACATCTTTTGCCTTATCTTTTGAAAGGATATTCCGGAGGCGCACCTGGTGCGAACCGGTTCTCAGCAAAAAAAAATTATCGATACGAAGCCATTGGTGATACGAAGGCTTCACTGACCGCGGGCACTTCAGGGGCTCTAGCGAGCATGATGGCGGTGCGGGCGACTTTGCGACCGACAACGCGGGCGGAGAACAGCCCCCAGGCATCTTGTTTAACGGCCTCGCGGCTCTGGCTACCGGTCACGTCTTCCCAGCCTGCGCCGCCGTAATAGCCAATTGGGCCGTGATCTGGGTCAAAGCTCCCGACAACGGTCATGCCCATAATGGCGCAGAAACGCAGGATGGTGAGGATTGCCGATTCCTGACCGCCGTGACGGTGATATCCGACCGTCAACCCACCAGCAGCGGTACGGGAATAATCTGGGGCTGGAAAAGGGATGGCGGGGAACCAGAAGGGCTTGACGAGCGAGGTGCAGCGCTCCATAAAGGCACGCATCTGGGCATTTACATCGGAAAAATAGACTGGGGACGCCATGATGATGCCATTTGGGACGGGATCGACCATCGGGCGGACGGCTTCAGCCCAATCATCATCCAGGACGCATTGATCGGCAAGCGTCATGGCGTGACGACGCTCGCAAGCTTTACAGTCATAACAAGGTTTGATGACCTTGGCTTTTAGGGTCACAATTTCGGTGGCAACTTCAGGGTACGCTTCTTGGGCTGCCTTGAGGGCTTCTTTGAGCATGATCTCTGTGTTGGCGCGGCGCGGACTGCTACATATTCCAAGGATGCGGATTTTTTCTGTCATTATGATCTACCCACCAGGAACGACCTGAACGAATTTGAGGTTTTGGCCATTGCTCACCGAAATATCGTCAACCTCCCACTGCTGAACCATGCGGTTGCCCAAGACCATCAAGTATCCTGTAACGGGGATTACCCGGCCTTCTTTTTCGGTGAATAAATCCTGAGCCCACTCTTGAGAGGACATCGATTCCAGGACATCATACAAAGTTGGGCTGCCAGAGGGGACGAGGAGATCATTGAACCGTGGGCCGCTGGTGGCTCGAATCTCGGTGTGGACCAGAATTGATGGTTGGCTCATGTGACGCTCCTAGCGGCAAGCTCCGCGGGAGGTTCGACGGGCTTGCCGGAAACCCGATCGATCAAGACTTGAGCAAAGGCTTTGAGCGGCTCTTTTTCAGCCTCTGAGAACTCTACGAAGCTGAGTGCGCCCGGGAAGCAGACCGCAACACACTGCGGACTTCCGCCGCATAAATCGCAGGTGAGCGGATATCCTTCGGGTGTGATATGGATAACCTGGTAGCGGCACTCTTCTTCGCAGTTATAGCATTGGGTGCAGAGGTCGGTGTCGATCACTATCGCTCCCGTATCGGGATTGACAAAAATTGCCTCTGTTGGACAGGAAGCGACACAAGGTGCGTCTTCACACTGCTGACAGAGATGCGGCACGGAGAGGCAGATTTCTTCCCACTGGACTATGCGGATATTGCTCTGGTTCAGCTCAAACTTCCCTAAGTTCTTGAATGAGCAAGTGAGGGCGCACTGCCCGCAGCCAGTACATTTTTCGACATCTACACGGATCTGTTTCATGAGGTCCTTCCTTTCTCACAACGACTAGAATTTACCTTTAAGGAGCTCTTCTACTGGTTTGTAGGTCAGCTGAGGCTGCCCAAAGCGGAGTGGAGAGAAGGCATTCTGACCTTCTTTCGATTTCAATGCGCCTCGCAAACGCGGATGGCAGGGCGATACTACAAGCGCCATTTCATGCCCTATCTTCAATTCCGCACTCATCAGTCCGCGACCGGTCTGAGGATCCAAACCCAGAATGATATCTGGGAAGACGGTGATCGGATGTCCATTCAAGAACAGAGCCATATATTCGTTCTTGATTACGAGCTCTGCGCCACCGCTCAAGTGGGCGTTAATAAAGTAGAACCCTTCCCACTCTTTTTCTTCAAGCTTTTCGATAACGCCGGTATGAATATGCTGCCCGCCGACTATTTTGGCAACGACTGCAACGGGATCGGATTTTTCCGATCTGGCCTTGAAGACCGCTTCACCCAAAGCAAGCGCGCCGGAGATGGTGTGAGGAATGACAGTCTCTTTGAGCACCTTCCCGGTCATAGGGTAGTGACTGTTGGCACCCATCCCACCGCCGCGGGTGACAACCCAACGGCCGAGCATATCTGCAAAGGTGTTCTCGGCGCCGTAGCGGACGACCACAGCATTTCCGGCGGCATCGACGAGGGGCATGGGGGTGAGCGAGACGCCATAGCCGATGAACGAGATCATTTGGGTCTCTGGCGCAGCTCGACCTAGCCCATCGCCATCGATGACGGGGATGCCGGTGCGGGCACCCAGCGAGAGCATCACCGGAGTATTCAAGCCTCCCATTTCAAACGCAACGATATAATCGATCTTTTTCCCGATGGTTTCTGCCTGGAGCTTGAAGGCTTCAGTGAGCTCAAAACGCTTTTCCCAGCCGGCGATCAATTCTTGGGGGCTGATCTTATCCAGGACTTTCACCGATCCCATGATGCCACCGCTGGCGACAGTGGAATCGTCTGCGATGTCCTCTGGTTTGACAATTACAGCCGCGCGGCCTTTTTCAAGGTCGTTCTCCATGATGATCCGGCCCCACTCAGGGGAACCGCCACCGCCTGTCCCTAATATCGCCAGGCCTTCTAAAAATGGTCCAAGATTTGATTTCGTAAACATAAGCATCCCTTTTAGTGAGGTCTAAGATTATAAAAAGACATTCGAAAAGCTAAAGATTTCCAATACCGGAAAGATTGAAGACATTAATCTGGCAAATACCCGAAGCGATCCAGCTCTTCTGCCCAAGAATCCAGGTTGTAATCGTGCAAGACTTTTCTGGTCGGCCGGCCGCTTTCAACATCCCATTCATGCATCTCGTAATAGCGATCGAGCAGAGGTCCCATCACTTCGAGGGAATTGATATTTGGCCGGTCGGTCACATTTTCGAGAGCTTCCGTCATGAGGCGTTTTGGAAGGCGATCGTTCGCCCGGGTGGCGCCTTCGCGGGCGTTGAAACAGCGCTCCATCGCGATGATCTTCTTTCCAAGCTTCATACCCGCTTCTTCGCTACAGGGCACACCAACCGAGGCTGAAAACAAGTCTGACATCAACCTGGGAGTCATATAGTACTGGGCAGTGGACGCAAATGCGCACAAGCCCAACGCATCGGTCATGGCATACACATCTTCATGCCAACGGACGATTTCGGGGCGCTTCTCGGTGGTGTAAGGCGTGGCATATTTCTTATCCCCAGTCACTTTTTCGATTACATCCACCATCTCGGGCGACATGCCAAATTCGGCAAGGGTCTCGGTCATCAGGTGGTCAGGACCGCGCGGGTTGACCATGAAAGCGAGGGCATAAGAGTATGCCGAGCGGGTCTCCACGCGGGACTGCTCCAGACCTTTGGCTTGCATTGCCCAATCTTCGGAGCCTTGACCCATGGCTTCTGAGGCGCGTTTGACTCCGCTTGCCAGCAGATCCCCCAAGCCCTGGCGGTAGGTGATCTTCTCGATCAAGGAAATCACGGTGTCGCCATTGCCCCAGGTGAGATCCAGCCCATCCCGATCGAAATCTAGCTCGCGCTCGATGGCATTCCATCGCCCATTGGATGACACTCCCGGTCGAAATCGTATCCAATCCGTAAATATCACAAAGCTCATTGGCACGGATGATCGCTTCAATGTCGCTGACTCCGCAGCCGGAACCCAAGGCGCTGAAGGTCTCATACTCTGGACCGCCAGCATAAGCCCCCTGATACTTCCCGTCTTTCACCTCAGAATAGCGGTGGCAAGACATTGGGCAGGAGTAGCAGCCAACCCGGCGTTTGAGATAGCCTCCATCCACCAGAGCCTGACCGGTGATTTTATTGGCGTCCTTGAAGTAGCCTTCCTGAAAATTGCGGGTAGGCAAAATATGCATCTCATTCACGGCTGTGACACTCCCGGATGTTCCCAGCAGGTGGGTGTTGAGGGCGCCAGATTGCTGGTTATAGAGCTCCCAGGCGTAATCTACGAGCTCTTTAAAACGAGCGGGTTCGGCAACTTCGACCGGTCGAGAGCCGTGTACGGCGATCGCTTTTAGATTTTTGGAGCCCATCACAGCGCCAGCGCCGCCGCGTGCAGCAGCGTTGTAATTGGAGCACATAATGGCGGCAAACATGACCAGGTTTTCGCCGGCAGGACCGATGCTGGCGACTTTCAGCTGACTGTCGTTGAGCTCGTGCTGGAGGATATGCTCAGTTGCACGAACATCCTTCCCCCAAAGATGGCGGGCATCTCGAATTTCAACTTTGTCGTTTTTGATATAAAGATAAACCGGCGAATTGGCTTTGCCGGTAAAAACGACATAGCTGTAACCGGCGAAGCGGAACTCTCCGCCCCAGGCGCCGCCTACATTGGTCTTCAAATACAGATTGGTCGAAGGACTCTTGGTGGTCACCGAGATCCGCCCCGAGCTTGGAGCTGCAGTGCCGGTCAGCGGGCCAGTCCCAAAAATCAAGACATTTTCTGGACCGAGGGGGTCGGCACCTTTCGGGACCATTTCCCATAACAGGGCGGTGTTGTAGCCGCGGCAGCCGATGTACTGGCTTGCCAATTCCTTTGTGTAAGGGCGTTTTGTTATCTTACGGTCCGTAAGATCTACGAGCAATATATCTCCAAGAATGGACGCACTCATGTCAGCCTCCTGATCTCTTTCTAAGAAATTCGTATGCTTCATCAATAATATGCTCAATTTGTAAACGCTGGTCTTGGGCTACGGGCAAGGGTTGATGAGCGGAGAGAATTTTCTTGGCTTGCTTTGAAGCATTTTCCAGCAGATAGGAACTTTGTTCGGGGGTATTGATTGGATCCAGATTGCGAGCGCGCATGGGGGTGATGAACAGCGACTTGCGGAGCTCAGCGACGGTGTGATCGCTCAACATGAAATTTCCACCAGGACCAGTAGAGATGATCAGGTCTTCTGCCAGCTTTTCGGAAGCTGTCGGGATACCCTGCATGAAATAGCGGATGGAGGCACACATGTCGTGGTCGACAATCTGCTGACCCAAACTGGAAACCATTCCGGCGCCAAGCAGCCCGGAGGCTCCGTCATGGATGACATCCACACCGGCTAATGCAGCGGAGAGGACTCCGAAAGTTTTCTCAACCCCTGCCTGCACATCGCTGACCGGGCTGTCGGTCACCCCGCCTGTCGCATAACCGAGCGGAATCTGATACCGGTCGCAGAGCTGCTGCGTGGCACAGGTGATCAATGAGAGCTCTGGTCCGCCGAGAGCCATCTTGGTGTAGCGCATATCAAATCCGGCTGAAAAAGTGCCGTATATCAGAGGGGCACCGGGATTGGCGAGCTGGTGGAGAACAGCGCCTGCCAGGAACTCGGCATTTTGCTGTACCAGCAAGCCTGCGATTGTGACCGGGGCGGTGGCACCAGCCATCGCGCCGCAGACAATGAAACAGGGGACATCGAGGCGCGCGAGCCGGATAAATTTGACTGCAACATCATCCGAGTAATGGAGGGGTGAGTTCGGCACCCCACCGGCCGAAACAGGGAGGGGATCACCTTTGGGGACAAACTGACGGGCAATCTCCAGGGCGAAATCCACCAGCTCTGCGGCTTCCAGGCTGAGCTGGATATGCTTGGATGTATTTTGAAGGACTTCTGCGGTGCAAATTACGTCGAGCATGCGGGCGGGAACGTCTTGAGGGACGACGGCAAACAGGACCATGTGCACCAGCTCGAGGGCGTCTGCCAGGCGAGTATAAATCCGCAGGTCTTCGATATTTGCGGGGCGCACAAGGCTGGTATCTGGATCGCGGACCCAGGTGGCGCCAAACCCGCTGCTGAAATGGACATTGCCTTCGCCGAGATAAAGATTATTTGCCGGATCTCTGGCGTAAAGGGTCACTTTTCCAGGGGCACTGGCAACAGCGGATTCAACCAGGCTGGCGGAGAAGCGGACAAGGGTGCCATCGATATTCGCCCCGGCTTTGTGCATCAAAGCGAGGGCTTCCGGGCTGTCAAACTGAACGCCGACCTGCTCGAGAATCCGCAGAGAGGCGCTGTGGATTTTATCCAGATCAGCAGGGCTCAAAACCTCCATGCGCTGGTGAAGCTGCGGGCGGATGCCGCTGTATCTTTGATTAGCGCCAACAAGCGGTGTCTGGTTCAACGGCATACTTGACTTTCCTTCCGGACAGAAATTGGCTGCTCAACCTGATTCTGAGATAAACGGACCTCAGATCCGGAGAGGCGGTCCGCGGCAGCGAAATTCACTGCGGCGTCGTACATGGCAACAACATTTTCTGGGGGAACACCTGGCTGGAGGTTGTGGACGGCAGAAAGGATGTAACCACCATCATTGGAAAAGATGTCTAAAGTGTCTTCAACAGCCTGACGCACATCTGCAGGGGAGCCGTGAGGCAGCAAGAACTGAGTATCGATGCCGCCCCAGAAGGTCAGACGATCGCCATAACGTTTCTTCAGCTCTGAGAGCTGCATATTTTTAGCAGAGACCTGAACGGGATTGATGACCTGGATGCCGATCTCTGCCAGATCATCCAACAACGAGAAGATGGCGCCGCAGGAATGGATGCCGATATACGCCTCGGTTTTTGAGCGGACTAAGGCAACGAGCTGGGCCAGGCGTGGTTTTACCAGACGACGCCAGAGGTTTGGGCTGATGAGACTGGAAGATTGAACGCCGTAATCGTCCCAAAGGGTTACCAGGTCGAGGTGCGGACCGGCGGCATCCAGATAGGCACCGTGAGATTGAAGCAAAAAGTCCAGGGTCTGATCCAGCAAGGCTTCGACAAACTCAGGCTGATCGGTGAGGGCAATCAACCAGCGTTCGAGACCAACTGTGAACCAGGATGTCTCCCAGAGTCCGACCAGACCGGCTTCAAGGGCGAAATCCGTCTGCTGGCGCAACCGGGCCAAATCCTGCTGGACGCAGCGGACACGCCCCGGATCAAGCGGGTCTGGCCAGCGGAAGCGATCGAGAGAGTCGAGCGTGCAAGAAGCGAGGGGGAATTCGACCATGTCGTAATAATAGCCACCAGGTGGACGTAGCCAGCGGGTGCCGAACTCGTCATAAAAGCTGTCATCTGGCAGAAGCTCAAAACGATATCCGTCCGGCGAGCGGGGCAGGACGTGACGGATATCGATATCGAAACGCTGCAGAACCGGCTCTTCGATGCGCGCCAGCCCCATAACGATATTCCCTACCTGAGTTGGGGTGGTCAAGCCTAACTGACGCTTGAGGGCGTCGTACGGCTCGACCAGCATCCCAGTCTGAGTGCCGCCAAGATCAAGCGGAACCCGGTCTGGTTTACGGTGGGCGAGGGCAGTCAGGACGCGATCACGGTGGCTCAACATGGATCAAGAGGCTCCAGAGTCAGGGACATCGATGGTCGCTAGCCGTCCAGTCCTAATTCTTCAACCGCTGCGGCGGAGGCGGCTTTCTCCTGCTCGTAGGTGGTGTAATCCCACTCACAACCCTCATCGCCCGCCATGAGGCGTTGGGTGTGCTGGAAAAACATCTCTTCATCGAAGCCACGCGACTGACCGACATCTCCGGCACAGTAGGCTTTTCCAATGTACAGGATCTCTTCAGGGCTTAACCCCCAACGGGCCATCAGATCGAAAGCGGCGCAGGCATTCACCCGAAAAACGAACCTGTCCTTATTCAGGATTGGAGCTTCCTTCGTTCCGACGCCATAGAGAACATCCCAGGCTTCAGCCATTCCGACCGGTCCTTCAGCAGTCTTGGAGAACTGGCGCGCTTCCACGCCCAGACGGTGCCCGGCGCGAAACATAGCTTTACCAAGAATTTCCCGGGCATCTTCTTTGGGCATCCGCTTAATCAATTCGCGATAAGCCTCAACAAACAATCCAGCTTCCCACTCCATCCCAGTAGTAAAAAGGCGCACTGCCATTGAGATGGGGACCATTTTTTCATCTTCTGCCATTTTTTGTTCCTCCAATGTTATTTACTGATAGAGATGTCCACTCGGAATAATTTATATCTGCGTTCATCTATCAGGAATAGATGAACATTGCTTTACTGGCATGGGTGCGGTGCTTATCAATGGCGGTTTGGATCGCGTCACGCCAATCCTGAATCGCAAATCGATGAGTGATCATGGAAGCCTGCTCCGCTTTACCACTGCTGACCATGTCGAGCGCCATTTGAAACTCGCGCTTGCCCTCGTAATAGGAATAACACATCGAAGGCAACACAGGCGATTCGCGCAGAAGCAAGGTGAGCAGGTCGAAAGGCCGATCTCCAGAAAATACGCCTTCCATGATGATTTTGCCCTTCGGTCGAACCATACCGACCGCTTCCTGGAGGGCATCGGTGTTGCCACCGACGCATTCGTAAACCTGATCAACACCCCAACCCTGGGTGAGGCGCATCACAGCCTGAACAGAGTCCTGCCGGGAGGAGGCGATCACCAAATCCGTGGCGCCATACTTCAAGGCCATCTCTCCCTGCCAGTCATATTTTGATACAGCAATAATTTCTTTTAATCCAGCAGCACGCAAGCACTGGATGGTATCGATCCCGATAATCCCGCAGCCAATCACCACAGCGGTCTCGCCGGGAACAGGTCTTGCCAGGTTGATGGCATGGACGGTGCAAGCGAGCGTGTCAAGCAGGGCTGCTTCCTCGAGGCTGACATGACCAGGGATTTTGAATACGCGGGATTGATGGTAGAGGCAGTATTCTCCATAGCCACCCGGGATCATGCGCCCAATCGGAACACCGACGATGCTCAGATGCGGGCAGAGCTGATAATTCCCAGTCTGGCACATCGGGCAAGGTTTGAGCCCTAATTCCCGGCAGGCGTGCAAAGGCTCTAGAGCGACACGATCGCCTACAATTAAAGTCTTCCACACCATCGCCAAGGGCTGCCACAATACCTGCGGCTTCGTGCCCCATCACTGCGGGAAGGTTCTCGTCGTTCACTAAATGGCGGGTGTAGCCCTGCAGGTAGTGCAGATCCGAACCGCAGATCCCATTAGCGGAGGTTTTCACTACAACCCATCCTGGAGAGGGCTCTGGGGTCGGAAACTCCCCATAACTCACGCCATTCGGCCATTTACCGCCGTCCCAGATAACTGCTTTCATAAGTGTTTGCCCTTCATTAAAAAATCATCATTGAAGCCAAGCTTTTCAGCGAATAAACATCGTTTTTATGGATTTGTTCTTACCCTTCGATATTGCCATGTTCAAAGCGGCTTCCCATTGATCGGGAGCATAGCGGTGAGTGATCAGTTCCTGGTGAGTCACCTTGCCGTCTCGAAGCAGGTCCATGGCGATCTGAAATTCGCGCTCGTAACCGGCGGTGGAATAGCTGTTGGATGAGATGATATTAATCTCTTTCCACAGCATGGTGAATAAATCCATTGGACGGTGACCAGGGAAGACTCCTAACATGACTGCCTGTCCACCCATCCGGCACATCCCAACGGATTCGTCGAGAGCGTTCGTCTCGCCGCCAACACATTCGTAGACCTGGTCGACACCCCAGCCACCGGTCAGACTCATCACTTCCTTGACCGGGTCCAGATCCTTTTGGAGGATGATCGTCTGTGTGGCGCCCAGCTTCCTGGCGATCTCTGCCTGAAATTCATACTTCGCAATTGCAATGATGTCTTTTACGCCTTCAACCCGAAGGCACTGGATCATATCAAGCCCGATGATGCCGCAGCCGTAGACGACGGTCGAATCACCCATCCCGGGATGAACCAGCTTGACGGCATGCACGCCAACCGCAAGGATATCCAACAATGCAGCATCCTCTAAGGCGACATTGTCGGGCACTTTGAACAGGCGACTCTCATGGGCGATGGAGTATTCACCATAACCACCGGGGAGCATTTCAACCAGAGGGATGCCGACATGAGTCAGGCCGTTTTGACAAATGTGATATTTGCCGATTTTACACATGGGGCACTGCGGTAATCCACGCTCTGCGCAGCCGTGGAGCGGTTCGATCGCGACCCTGTCTCCAGGCTTTACGCTGGAAACCCCTTCACCAACTTCGACGACGACACCAGCGTTCTCGTGACCAAGGACCGCAGGTAAGTTTTTATCTGGGATCCAACTGCGGGTGTATCCCAATAAGTAATGGAGATCGGACCCGCAAATCCCGGCAGCAAGCGTATTGACCAACACCCAGCCGGGACGCAGCTTTGGGACGTCGAAATCCTGGTAGGAAAGACCTTCAGGAAAATTGCGACCATCCCAAACGATTGCTTTCATTTTTTTTGCACTCATATCTAAAATCCTCTCATGAAGACGGTATTACATTCTAGTATTCGGTTCGGAGCTGATTGCTATTCCACGTGGCAGGCAACCATTCGCCCGCTCTCAAGCCTTACGAGGTGAGGCTCGATGCGGTTGCAAATATCCTTACGGAAGGGGCAGCGGGTATGGAAGCGACAGCCAGATGGCGGGGCGGTGGCGCTGGGGATCTCTCCGATCAAGGTAAGGCGCTCCCGGTGAAGGGTTGGATCTGGTACGGGGACCGAATCGATCAAAACACGGGTATAAGGGTGCATCGGGCTGGCAAAAATGTCACAGGTGTTCCCAATCTCGACGATTTGTCCCAGGTACATCACGGCGACACGATCAGTCATGTACTTCACATTGCTTAAATCATGAGAAATGAGGATGTAGCTTAGATCGAAATCTTTTCTGCAGATCGCGCAACAACTGGGTGACCTGAATCTTAACGGACACATCCAGGGAGGCGGTTGGCTCATCCAGGATTAGAAGGTCCGGAGTGAATGCCAGGGCACGGGCGATGGCGATGCGCTGCTGCTGGCCGCCACTGAACTGATGAGGATATTTGTCCAGATCGGAGGTCTCTAATCCAACGCTTTCGAGCAGCTCGACCGCTCTAGTAAGGCGTTTTTCCGCAGGACAGCCGGCATGAGCCAGAGCATCGAACAATGTCTGACGGCAGGTGAAGCGGGGATTAAGGGAGTTTGATGGATCCTGGAAGACCATCTGCATTTTACGGCGGAGGTCGCGCATTTCTTTACCGCGAAGTTTGACGATATTTTTTCCATTCAGAAGAATTTCTCCGCCGGTGAGCTCAATTAACCTGACGGCGCCCCGTCCGACGGTGGTTTTTCCCGACCCGCTTTCTCCCACCAATCCAAGAGTCTCCGCCCCGATAAAGGTAAAGGTTGACCTTGTCGGCAGCGTGGACGACGGTGTCGGGTCCGATCATATTGCGGCGAACCACAAAATGGATCGTCAAGTCACGCAACTCGAGCAGTGGGGGACTTAATGGCGCAGATTTAATATTGAGTACAGACTCGATCGGCAAATCTTGCATTTCCACTACCTCTCCACAAAGTGGCAGGCTGCCAGCCGGCCGTTTTTAACCGGTAATAATTCGGGTTGTTCTGCCCGGCAAAGCTCCTGTGCTTTGGAACAGCGCGGGTGAAATGGGCAACCAGCGGGACGGTTGAGGGCGTTGGGGACATATCCCGGTAAGGGGATAGGCTGCTCGTCAATGTCGACCCGCGGGATCGATTCGAGCAATCCGATTGTGTAGGGATGGATAGGATTGCTAAATAGATCCATGGTCGGGGAGACCTCCATCACCCGGCTGGCGTACATCACCACGATCCGCTGGCAGGTTTCAGCTACAACACCGAGATCATGGGTAATCAGGATCTGGGTTTCATTCATGCGCTGCCGGATTTCCGCCAGGAGCTCCATGATCTGGCGCTGGATGGTCACATCCAACCCGGTGGTGGGCTCATCGGCGATTACCAGGAGCGGCTCACAGATAATCGCCATAACGATCATCGCTCGTTGGCACATCCCACCGCTCACCTGGTGAGGATATTGGCTGCTGAAGCGGGCAGGATCGCCGATCCCGACCCGGCTCAACATCTCAAGACGCCGTTCAGCAGCCTCTGAAGCAGAACTTTTTATGTGGCGACGGTACACCCGGTCTATCTGATCTCCAAGAGTCAAGACAGGGTTTAAACAAGTGCGCGGGTTTTGAAAGATCATGCTGATCTTACTACCCCTGACCTCCTGCATTTCTTTCTCGGGGATTTCCAACAACGATGTGTCCTGGAACCGAATCTCCCCACCAACGACCTTTCCAGGTGGTTGAATAAGACCCATGATCGCCATCCCGGTGACGGATTTTCCAGAACCGCTCTCGCCAACGAGACCAAGGGATTCCCCCTGGTGGACGTCAAAAGTGGCGCCATCAACAGCTTTAGCGACACCGCGGAAGGTGAAGAAATGAACTTTAAGATCTTTAACCGTCAGAATTGCATCCGCCACGATCAGCTCCGCAACTTCGGATCAAATACATCACGCATACCATCGGCAAGCAAATTGAAACCCAGGATTGTTACCGCCATCACCAGCCCTGGAAAAATAGAGAGCCACCACTGCCCCGAGGCAATATAGCCGACCCCAGCATTGATCATGGAACCCCATTCTGGAAGGGGAGGCCGGACACCCAAACCGATAAAACTCAGCGCAGCGGCATCCAGGATTGCGTAGCTCATGCTCAAGGCAAATTGAACCAAGATTGGGGTGGTGCAGTTTGGGAGCAACTGTTTGAAGATGATTTCAGACTCGGAAGCCCCCATGCAGCGTGCGGCTTCTGTATATCCACGCTCACGGGCGGACAAAATTTCTCCACGCATGAGACGGGCAAATATCGGAATCATGATAAAAGCCACGACATAAATTATGGTCGTTGTCCCCGAGCCAAGGGCTACGGCCAAAGCCATGGCTAAAATGAAAGCAGGAAAGGCCTGGATCACATCGAGGACGCGCATAATCAACTCCCCCAGGCCTTTGCCAAAATATCCAGCGACGGCTCCAAGAAAAACTCCGATGATGGTAGCTATGCCAACGGCGCTTGAGGCGATGACCATATCCGTGCGTGTGGCGTAAATTACCCGCGAGAAAATATCTCTTCCGTATTCATCGGTACCCATCCAGTGGGCGGATGAAGGTCCTTCCAGCCGGTCGGCAGGTTTTACATCTAAAGGTTCGTATGGGGCAAGGGAAGGACCGAAGATGGCAACGAGGGTCATAAAGATGATGATTCCTAACCCTAACAACGTGACTGGATTTCGACGCAGCAAATAAATCTCAAAATCATAGCGTTTAACAAAAACATTCAGCCTATGAAAGATTGAGGTTCGCCGTAAAGGGTATGGTTGATCCATTCACGCACCTTCCGATCAATAAGTAATCCGAGGATCGATCACGGTATAAAGCAAGTCAACGAAGAGATTGATCAGGACGTAGATCGTTGCGGTCAACAAAACGAATCCCTGGACAGGTGCATAATCTGTGTTCAGGATGGAATTGACCGCGTAATACCCAAGCCCTGGCCAGGAAAATACAACTTCGACAAGCACTTCACCGCCGAGCGACCAACCCAAAATCAAACCTATGCTGGTCACTACGGGGAGAAGGGCGTTGCGCAGCGCATCGCGGTACATGACCGTATTTGGATTCAAACCTAAGGAACGGGCGGTACGCACGTAGTTCGAATTCAAGACTTCGAGCATGCTGTTGCGGGTGATGCGCAGGATTGGAGCCAGCATGGCAAAACCTAATGTGATGGCCGGCAAGGCGATATACCTGAGGCTGGTGACGAGCGCTTCCCAATTTCTGGTTAGAATTGAATCGATGATGTACATCCCGGTGATCGTTTCAGGGGGAACATCATTGATTCCCATCCGCCCCAATGGCGGCGGGGCGAGATGAAGCTTGAAATAGAGAATATAGATGAGCACGACTCCGGTCCAAAAGATGGGGATCGAGACTCCACCCACGGATACCACCCTGATAACATGGTCGAACCATTTATCACGATTAACAGCAGCCCGAATTCCCAGCGGTAAACCGATCAACACCGCCAGGATTAAACTTGTAATTGTCAATTCAAATGTAGCTGGGACACGCTGTTTCAAATCTTCAATCACCGGTTGACGAGTGCGGTAGGCGTAGCCCAGGTCTCCTTGCAGCACATTTCGAATATAAATACTGTATTGCACGTATAACGGCCTGTCGAGTCCTAATTCAACGCGGGCTTTTTGGACGTCTTCTTCCTTGGCATAGGGGCTTAGGAGGATGTACAGGGGATCGCCGGGGAGGACATGGGTGATAAAAAACGTAATAACAGAAATACCCAAGAGGATGGGGAGGAGCAATGCTATTCGTTTTAATGCGTATATCAATATTCTCATGTCTGCCGACCGTTAATCCGTTAATAATCGAAGGTTTCTGCAGGCTTTGCCACAGCAAAGCCTGCAGAAAAGTGGATCGAGCGTTTTACTCTTCGAACAATTGAGCAAACCGCAGCAGCGTATCGGGATAGTAGGAGTATCCCATCACGCCCTTAAGCATGGCGAGATTCCAGGTTGGATGGTAAATCGGCATGCTGGGAAGATCCGCGGCTACAATCTTCTGGACTTCTTCGGAATACCCATTACGGACCGTGGTATCGAGCTCGGTCAAGCCTTTGGTAATCAGCTCGTCGACGGTAGGATTGTTGTAGCTGCCATAGTTGCAGCAGCCACTCTCAGAATATTTGAAGTTCCAATATAGGGAGTAGATTGGATCTGGAACGTAGGGGATCCAGAAGTTGAAAGCGAACAGCCCTGGCTCGTGGGAAGCCAATTTTTCGCTGTGGGCTGCGAGTGCGATCGGCTGGATATCCATCTGGATGCCGATCTTTGCGAGCTCGGCCTGGATGTAGACAGCGACCTGCTCTTCTTCAGGAACGCCTTGCTTCGAGTAGAAGGTGATGGGAGGTAACCCTTTGCCTTCTGGATAACCGGCAGCGGCTAAGAGCTCTTTGGCTTTCTCCAGGTCATAGGTGTATGGGGAGGCATCGATATGACTTTCCAAGCCGACTGGGATCCAGCTGGTTGCCGGGAGGGCGTAGCCGTAAGTCACATCATTGATGATGGTCTCGTAAGGGATCGAATAGACGATAGCCTGACGCAGCTCCAGCTTGCTCCAAGGCTCTGCATTCGCTCCAAGCCACCAAAAGAGGGTCCCAAAGGTCGGGGTGGCGTATGCCTTCAGATTCGGATTTGCTTTGAGGGTTTCCATATCCTTGAGAGGCGCCTCATAGACCATGTCTACATCGCCATTCTGCAGGAGCAGCAAACGGTTCTGAACATCCGGGACAATTTTGTAGACAACCTTCTTGTAGAAGGGGGGCTCGCCCCAGTAATTCGGGCTGGCTGTCAGCACCAACTCTACACCAGCTTCATATTTCTCGAGCATATAAGGGCCTGAACCAGTTGGATTGGCAGAAGCCCATTGATTCTGCTCTTCAGGAGTAGCACCGTTGGCATTGATCTGAGCCACGTTAACGATCACCATGTTCATTTCTTGCAATACTTTCAGGAACATGGGATTAGGCTGGGGCAGGGTGAACTTCACGGTGTAATCATCCACTACCTCAATCTGATCGCCGCTCTTGACGAAAGCTACATCGGTGAGCAGGAAGGAAGCCAGGCTGGGGATTCCCAAAACACGCACGAAACTGTCTTTGACGGCCTGAGCGGTAACCGGGTCGCCATTGTTGAATTTCGCATCCTGGCGAAGTTTGAAGGTGAAAACGGTGCCGCCTTCGTCCTCAAAAGATTTAGCCAGGTTCGGGACGACATTGGTGATATCGCGGACGGGATTCCCATTTTCATCAGTCTTTGGACCATAGTCAACCAGCGTGTCATGGGTGTTGATGATCACCTCATTTGCCAGCCAATAGATCGATGTAGCTGGATCCCAGCCTGCGATATCTGCAGAAACTGCGATGGTAAGAACGTCGTCACCAGCAGGCGCTGCTGCCGGCGGAGCTTCGGTCACTTCTGGGGCAGCAGGCGCTTCCGTCGCGACAGGCTCGGCGGGCGCTTCAGTTGCGACAGGCGCGGCGGGCGCTTCGGTAGCGGCAGGCTCAGCTGGGGCGACTTCTGCGGGGGTTGGAGTGGCGGCGGGGGCGCAGCCAGCCAACAGCATCGATAGCAAGACCATCAGCACGATGCCAGAACTAAACAACTTGTGTAACTTTGCCATTTCTTTCGTCTCCTTATTGGGCTTTGAATAGTAGGGTTAGTGCTCAATCGCGACTACTGGGTAGGTTGATCTGAATTAGGGATTCTCCTCCTTCACAGGCAGGGAGCTACCCTGCCGCATCCAACTAAAGGTACGCTCCACCTCAACAGACCAGTGGTTGATGGGACAACCCATGCTCTGAGAGATGCGGCTGGCGGTTTTCATAATACGGCTGCCGAAGGTGACGGTATTCTCAGGGGTGAGGTTCTGGATCAAGGTCGAGATGCTGACAGCGCCGACGACCTCGTTGTTGTAGCCGAAGATGGCGGCACCGACGCAGCCGATCCCTGGCTCGTTTTCTTCCAGATCGAGGGCGTAGCCGCGGAGGTGGACCTGATCCAGGTCTGTGAGCAGGGCGTCGATGGAGGTGATGGAATTGGGAGTGCGCTGGTATAAGGCGCCTGAGACCAGGGAAGCGACCTGGTGGTGGGGGAGGTTGGAAAGGAGGGCTTTGCCCATGGCAGTGCAGTAAGCGGGGGAGACCATGCCTGGGTGAGAGCGCATCTGGATGGGGCTGTTGCTCTCGACTTTATCGATGTAGATGATGGAGTTTTCGTTCAGGACGCCGAGGTGAACGGCGAGGCAGGTTTCTTCGGCGAGCTCTTCGAGGAAAGGGCGAGCGATGGTGCGTAAGTCGATCTGCTGGAGGGAGACGCCAGCGATTTGGAGAGGTTTAGCGCCGATGCGGTAGCGGAAAGTTTCTGGGTCGTAATCGAGCCAGCCGCAGTCGACGAGGGTTTTGAGATAGCGGTAGACTTTGCTGCGGTTCATGCCCAGGGACCTGGAGATCTCCTGGAGATTGATGCCTTTTTTCTGACCGACGAGGGCGGTAAACTCAAGCACATCCAGACCCTGGGTGAGGGTGCTGGAAGCAACACCACATGATTTAGAGCTCCTTTCCATGACCGCCTCCGAAACCGCCTCCGAAATCATTGCAAATAATGAACAGGGTTTTCAATTATTGTGTGCGCCTTTTTATACTCGAAATGCTGCTTTATATGAAATTACAAATGTCATATGTCTTATATGTTATTTGTTACCTACATTTACCTGACACAGCTAGTGGTATCTGTCCGCTAGTGTCAATCAGGATTCCACACCAATGCCGTCTGCCGCCAGGACGCAGGCAACGAGATGCCGATTCCCCAAATCGACGAATGGAACAGGCTGGCTGCATTCGGGCCTCACAAAGGGACAGCGACTCTGCAAGCTGCAACCTGCCTCAATGTCATGGGAAGTGGGGGTCTCTCCATGGAGCAGGATGCGCTGGCGTTTTATCGAAGGATCTGGGATTGGAATTGCCGAAAGGAGGGCACGGGTATAGACATGCTGCGGATTCCCAAAAACCTCCTTTGCTGTACCCATCTCGATTATCCTACCGAGGTACATAACCAGGACGCGATCGCACAGGTTGTGCACGGTGCTCAAGTCATGGGAAATGTATAGATAAGCCATGTTCAGATCGCGCTGAAGTCGCCGCAGAAGCGCCAAAACATGGATCCTCAAGGACATATCCAGCGAGGAAGTCGGCTCGTCCAGGACGACAAATTCAGGACTGGTGGCAATTGCCCGAGCGATGCCCACCCGCTGTTTTTGGCCGCCGCTTAGCTGATGGGGATACCGATCCAGATGTTCGTTTTCC
Source organism: uncultured Chloroflexia bacterium (assembly GCA_963827155.1). Lineage (GTDB taxonomy): Bacteria > Chloroflexota > Anaerolineae > Anaerolineales > UBA4823 > UTCFX2. Next base: position 406,064 of record CAWGZV010000002.1, read on the forward strand.
AGGGTCACGCGCTCAACCAATTCGACAAGCTGGTTCTTGGAGTGGTAGAGACCATGCAACGTTAAAGGTTCCTTCAGGGTTTTCTGCACGCTGAAGCGGGGGTTTAGCGATTTGTTCGGGTCCTGGAAGACGATCTGGAAGAATTTTCGCCAATCACGCAGGCTGCGCCCATTGACTGCAGATAAATCCTTGTTTTTGAAAATAATTTTTCCACTTGTGGGCCTATCCAACATTAAAATACAGCGAGCAGTAGTGCTTTTGCCACACCCACTTTCACCTACCAGACCAACCGCCTCCCCTGGGAAAACCTCAAAGCTCACCCCGTTCACAGCATGGATGGTGTGCCTGCCATCATTGAAATATTTGTGGAGATTCTCAACTTGCAGCAGTGGCTCTATCATTTATACCGATCCAAATTTCCTTTGGCAGTCTGTCCAAGCAGATATGATCCAGAGATTTTCTCGAAATAAGGTCATCAAGATATCCCCTGATAATATTTGTAGCAGTAGACAACGTGATCACAGTCATCATCCGGAATTTCAGGCCGTTTCAGGGTACATTCAGGGCAGATTTCGGCGCATTGGCTGGCGAACCGGCAACCCAGCGAATTGAATGCAACAGAAATCGGGGCGAGAGCCTGGCTGGTATCCAGGTCGCTGATTTGATCCACCCGAAGGATGCTTTTAAGCAAACGCTGGGTGTAAGGATGACCTGGGTCCTTGAATATATCGGCTACGTTGGCGATTTCCATTACCTGACCGGCGTACATGACCCCGACCCGGTCGCACACCTCACTGACGACGCCCAAGTCGTGGGTGATCAATAAGACTGCGACGCCCGTCCGAGCCTGGATCTCCTTGATGAGCTCGAAAATCTGGGCTTGAATCGTGACATCCAGCCCGGTTGTCGGTTCGTCGGCGATCAGCAATTTCGGCTGGCAAGCCAGCATCATGGCGACGAGGGCACGCTGAGCCATACCGCCGCTCAACTGGTGAGGATATGAGCGAGCACGCGAATCAGCATCGGATATCCCTACCTGCTTCATCAGGTCAATTGCCATTGGATAGCATTTATCAGATGAAACTGAGCGGTGAAGTTTTACGGCGCGAGCAATCTGATCGCCAATACGCATCAGAGGATTAAGCGCCATACGCGGATTTTGGAAGATCATAGCGATCTTTCGACCGCGGACCTGGCGGATCTCTCTTGACGAGAGCTTCAGCAGATCTTGACCTTCGAACCACATGCGACCGCCAGTTGGTTTGATCGTATTCGGCAGCAGCCGCATGGCAGCCAGAGCGGTCATGGTTTTACCAGAACCGCTTTCGCCAACCAAGCCGACGACTTCGTTCGGGTAGATCTTCAGCGAAAGCCGATCGAGGATGACTCGCTGACTATCGTTCGTCTGCAGTGAAACCGACAGCTCATCGATGTGAAGGAGCGGGGTTTCTCTCACTGCTCCTCCTTGGTCATGATGTCGCGAAGTCCATCGCCAACGAGGTTGAAGGCGAACGCTGCCAGGACGATTGCGGCGCCAGGGTAAAGCCACACCCACCATTCACCGGTAATGATCCGCTGGGCGCCTTCGGAGACCATTACACCCCATTCAGCCGTAGGTGGGGTGATGCCCAACCCCAAGAAAGCCAATCCCGCTGCATCCAGAATTGCCCATCCAGAGACGAGGGTCATCTGGACCAGGGAGGGTGTGAGGGCATTTGGCAGTAAATGGACCAAAGCCACTCGCCATCCGGGATTTCCTACGCTAACAGCGGCGTCGGCATATTGACGGTTTCGAACAGAAAGCATTTCGCCACGTGTCAGGCGGATGAAGTAAGGGGTGTAGGCTACGGCAATGGCGATGATGACATTGGCGACCGTGTCACCCATTGCGGATGTGATCGCCATCGCGAGGATGAATGCGGGAAATGCGAACATCACATCGACAACTCGCATGGCGGCAGCGTCCAGCTTCCCGCCGTAGAAACCAACGATACCTCCGATCAGGGACCCTACACTGAATGAGAGCACGGAGACAAACAATGCGATTAACAAGTCCAACCGGGCAGCGTATATGATCCGAGTGAGGACATCTCGACCGAATTTGTCGGTTCCGAAAGGATGTAAGGCATTTGGCTCACCCAAAGTGTACCTTGGGTTTGGCATTGCGGGATCATACGGCGTCATTGAAGGTCCAAATATGACGATTATCAAAAAGAAGATGATGATCGCAACACCCAAAATGAATAATGGAAAACGCAAAGCGCGGCGCAAGGTTTTCCTGGTGCCTTTCCAGCTTTTTCCAATTCGCCTTGGGCGGAGCACGTCAATATTCGAGTCGGGATTGGATACGCTCAATCATTTACTCCAAACGGATTTGAGGATTTACCAACGCGTAGGTTACATCAATCAGAAAATTAAGGGATACATACACAAAAGCAATCAGAATGACAAAGCCCTGCACGGCATTAAAATCGTTCGTGACCAGCGCCTTCCAGGCATATAGGCCGATGCCGGGCCAGGCGAATACCTGTTCGACAATCAAGCTTCCACCCATCAAGTAACCAAATACAATCCCCAACATGGTGAGGATCGGGATGAAAGCGTTCAATAAACCATCTTTAAACAACAGCTGCCGATCCGGAACTCCGATTGCCTTCGCAGTGCGAATGTAATCTGAATTTAAAACATCTTTCATCGCAGCGCGGGAAATTTTTATGATGGGCGCGCTGACAATGAAAGCGAGTGTGCATGCTGGCAGCCAGATATGGTCAAAGGCGTCTTTAAACGTAACAAAATCGCGGGTCAGAAGGCTATCTAATAAGTAGAGACCTGTTATCTGATATGGCTCATCGACTCCGATGGTGAGCCGTCCGACGGGAGCAGCCGCCCAACCCAAAATATAATAAAAGATGTAGACCCCAACCAAGGCTAACCAAAAGAGAGCAAGTGAGGCTCCAAGCGTGGCGAAGACGCGAGCAGCCTGATCAAACCATTTTCCAGAATAAACGGCTGCCAGGATTCCCATAGGCAGACCTACAACAACTGCGATAATGAATGCGGATAATGCCAGCTCGAATGTGGCAGGGATGCGAATGGCGAGCTCTTCTCTAACGGGCTGTCCAGTTCGCCAACTATCACCCAAATCCCGCCGAAGTAATTGACCAAAATAGCTTCCTAACTGGATATACAAAGGACGATCTAAGCCCATCTGGCGCTCGTATTGTTTGATCAAGGCTTCATCAGCCAGCGGTCCGGCACGTAAAGCGGCGGGATTGTTCGGAAGCAATCGGGTTAGCAGAAATGCGAAAATGACGACACCAATAAGTGCTATCAGCGTTAGCCAGAACCGGTTGAGGATATAACGGATAAAATAAGGCATAAGCCAGTTTTCCGAAGCAGTGGTTCTTTAATCGAATATGTTGAAATCCAAGCTAAAGGACGATCTTGCAAGGGCGATAAGAAACGCCCTTGCAAGATTTTGATGGAAAGATTCGACTGGAAACCGATCCTACTTGGTCAGGTTCGGGAAATGGGTGTGAAGGTCGTTGTAGAAACCGACGCCAGTCACGCCTTTGCGCGCTCCGATGACCCAATCGTTCTGATATAAGTAGATCCAGGTGGCGGCCTCGATAGCCATTTTTTGGCCTTCATGGCTCAAGGTCTCTCGCTGGGCAGGATCGCTGATGACAATTAAGTCATCAATGATTTTATCCATAGCGGGATCGCAATACATGGCGTAGTTCGTCCAGGCTTCACAGCGGAAATTCCAGGTTAGCTGGAAGGCAGGATCATTGCCCCAGGAGTACCACTCGAACATGTAGAATGGCTGCTCATGGGTGTCCAGCAAGCTGTTGAACTGGGCGGTTGGCTGAGCATTGATGTTGACGGTCACACCGATGGTTGCCAATCCAGCCTGAACCCAGGTAGCAGCGTCCATCCGAGCCTGGTCTTCTTGAGGAACAAGCAGGTCAACCGTGAAACCATCCGGATACCCTGCCTCGGCAAGAAGGGCTTTGGCATCTTCGACTTTGGCGTTATCGTAGGGCCAAAACTCCTCGGTGTGGGTCGGCATACCATCGCCTACTGGCGATTTGGGGTTCTTACCAAATCCGTAGATCACATTATCGACAATCGCCTGGTAATCCACGACCATGGAGACCGCTTTGCGGACGCGGACGTCATCGAAGGGTTTCTTGGTGACGTTCATGCCAGCATGGTAAACGCGTGGGGTTTTGATGGTGAAGAAGGTGAGATTTGGATCTGTCTGCATATCCTTCACATCTTTATAAGGCACACCCTGAGCGATATCGATATCGCCAGCCTTCAGCAGCTGTTCTCGGGTCGAGGCATCTGGAATATAGCGGTAGATCACTTTTGAGTTGCCATAATAATCCGGTCCGCGCCAGTAGTTGGGATTCGGCTCGAAGACATATTCTTCGCCAGCTTTCCAGCTTGTGAGGATATAAGGACCGCTTGAATTGGCGTGGGTACGATGCCACTCTTCCGCCCAAGGATCTTCCGCAGTCGAATGCTCTTTGGCGTATTTCTCACTAATGGCACCTAAGACCTGGAAGCCATAAATGATGAGAGAAAGAGAAGAGGCTTTCTTCTGGGTGATTTGGAGGGTGTAATCGTCAAGGACTTTGACCTGATCGATGGATTCAACCCCAGCGAATGAAGGCAGCAATAGCTTGATATAACCATTGCCATTCAGAGCACGGTCGAAGGTGTAGTAATAATCGTTCGCAGTGACAGGCGTGCCATCGGCGAATTTTGCTTCTTTGCGCAATTTGAATGTATATACCAAACCATCATCTGAGATTGTCCAAGACTCAGCGCCGGCACCCTGGTACTCATTCGTACCGATCCAGACGCCATTTGCATCTTGCTCGGCTTTTTGGGTGACCAAGGGTTCGTACATATTGGCGGTGGCATCATAACCAGCGATGGTCCGGAACTGCTGCAGTTCGATGTGGTCAATGTCGCCATCGATGGCGACTATGATGGTTGGTTTTTCCACAGGCGGCGCTTCGGTAGCGGCAGGCTCAGTTGGGGCGACTTCTGCGGGGGTTGGAGTGGCGGCGGGGGCGCAGCCAGCCAACAGCATCGATAGCAAGACCATCAGCACGATCCCAGACCTGAACAACTTATGTAACTTTGCCATTTCTTTCGTCTCCTTATTGGGCTTTGAATAGTAGGGTTAGTGCTCAATCGCGACTACTGGGTTGGTTGATCTGAATCAGGGATTCTCCTCCTTCACAGGCAGGGAGCTACCCTGCCGCATCCAACTAAAGGTACGCTCCACCTCAACAGACCAGTGGTTGATGGGACAACCCATGCTCTGAGAGATGCGGCTGGCGGTTTTCATAATACGGCTGCCGAAGGTGACGGTATTCTCAGGGGTGAGGTTCTGGATCAAGGTCGAGATGCTGACAGCGCCGACGACCTCGTTGCTGTAGCCGAAGATGGCGGCACCGACGCAGCCGATCCCTGGCTCGTTTTCTTCCAGGTCGAGGGCGTAGCCGCGGAGGTGGACCTGATCCAGGTCTGTGAGCAGGGCGTCGATGGAGGTGATGGAATTGGGAGTGCGCTGGTATAAGGCGCCTGAGACCAGGGAAGCGACCTGGTGGTGGGGGAGGTTGGAAAGGAGGGCTTTGCCCATGGCAGTGCAGTAAGCGGGGGAGACCATGCCTGGGTGAGAGCGCATCTGGATGGGGCTGTTGCTCTCGACTTTATCGATGTAGATGATGGAGTTTTCGTTCAGGACGCCGAGGTGAACGGCGAGGCAGGTTTCTTCGGCGAGCTCTTCGAGGAAAGGGCGAGCGATGGTGCGTAAGTCGATCTGCTGGAGGGAGACGCCAGCGATTTGGAGGGGTTTAGCGCCGATGCGGTAGCGGAAAGTTTCTGGGTCGTAATCGAGCCAGCCGCAGTCGACGAGGGTTTTGAGATAGCGGTAGACTTTGCTGCGGTTCATGCCCAGGGACCTGGAGATCTCCTGGAGGTTGATGCCTTTTTTCTGACCGACGAGGGCGGTAAACTCAAGCACATCCAGACCCTGGGTGAGGGTGCTGGAAGCAACACCACATGATTTAGAGCTCCTTTCCATGACCGCCTCCGAAACCGCCTCCGAAACCGCCTCCGAAACCGCCTCCGAAACCGCCTCCGAAACCGCCTCCAGAAACCGCCTCCGAAACCGCCTCTGAATTCATTTCGAATAATGAATACGGTCTTTAATATATACACAATTCATTTTATACTCGAAATATTCATTCGAAAGATATTACAAATGTCATCTTTATGATATGTATTTAATCATATCAATCGGGTGTAGGAAATGAGTACGGCGGAATATATATGAAAATAATAATTTGTCGGCAGGATTTGTCGAGAAAAGTAATTTAGCTACGGTTTGTTTCTTAGATTTATTATCCAGTATTTTTCTCTTAACGTCGGGCTCAGTACCTGCCATGACGCTCCCACGCCTCGATAAGGGCGAGGTAATTTTCTAGTGGAACAACTGATTGGACGGCATTGGATGCCCCTAAGATCAGACCTCCACCAGGTTTGCAGGCGGCGAGCAGCCTGCTCGTCTCGTCGAATACCGATTCAGGATTTTCTAGTAATAGCGTCCTACAATCCACATTCCCACCGAGGCAAAGTCGATCGCCAACCAATTCTTTGACGGTCAGCATCTGCATCCCGGCGGTTGGGTCGATTGCCTGCAAGCAATCTACCCCAGATGCGGCGATGCGCTGCAGGCAGGATTCCAGATTTCCATCCGAGTGCAGGATCGAAAACAGCCCCAAATTCTATCAATTCGTTTACCCACCGATCTAAATAAGGCCAGACGTATCGCTCCAACTGAGCTGGATTTATAAAAGTGCTGTGATTATCGGCAAGATCGGAGGTTGAAAGGCCGACCGCCACGCCTAAATCGCTGAAGCGTTTGGCAGCCTGGATCCCTTCCTGCAATTTTTGAACGGCTAGCTCGTCAATTTCTTCCGGCGCATCAAAAAGCCGATACGCGAAGCTAACATAATCCTCTCGCATCGGAATTCCCAATAGGGCGGAACAATTAGCCACAAGCATCAGATCGGGAGGAGCCAGCTTGCGCAGCACCTTGGCCTGGCGATCACGCCCCTCTTCCGGCATCCAATAATACGCCGGCATTCCAGGGCCAATTTCCCAATACTGGCTGGGGATGGTCAAAGCAGCAAAATGACATCGCTCGGATACTGAGATAAATATTTCCGCATTGTGATGCACCGCCTGGTCTTTTTCACGCTCGGTCAGCTGCTGATATTCCTGCCCGATGACCAGGTGCTGCCTGGAGACTTTATCCCAGAGATGAAATTCAAGCTCCCAGATGGGCACGGCTCCATCAGGTTGACGGTGAGAGAGGGCGGCGATCAGGTCATCTCTTTTGCTCATGGCACCCTTGTTATTTAGCTGGCTTTTGAATCAGATGAATTGGAACCAGAGAAAAGGCTCTCTATTTTTTTTTACGGGGAAAGTGTATCATAAGAGAAAGTAAATCTACCTCGATTGATGCAGCTATTCCATTTGATAATATTAAGGTGGTAATGCTGAAGGTCATTGAACATAATTCCTGCTAGGAGCGCAACCATGAAAAGATTAGAAGGAAAAACGGCAGTGATCACCGGAGGATCGAAAGGGATCGGTCTGGCGATTGCGGCGGCTTTTGCAGATGAGGGCGCATCAGTGGTCATCAGCTCAAGGTCGCAGGAGTCGGTGGATCGGGCTGTCACCCGGCTGGAAAGCCATGGATATTCTGCGAAAGGGATTGCTGCCGATGTAGGGGAATTGAACGAGGTAGAAAAGATCCTTAAGTTTTGTCTTGAGCAGTACGGCAAGGTCGATATCTGGTTCAACAACGCGGCAACCAGCGCACCTTATGGGCCGGTATGGCTTTTGGATGAAGAGAAATTCGAAAACTTAATGAAGACGAATATTCTAGGGGCATATTACGGCTCGATCACGGCGATGCGATACTTTATCCCGCGCGGAGCAGGCAAGCTGATCAACATGTTGGGAGCTGGCGCGCAGCGACCGGCACCATTCCAGACAGCATACGGCTCGAGCAAAGCCTGGCTGCGCAGTTTTACTAAAACTCTGGCAACTGAAAGCAAGGACAGCGGGGTGGGGGTTTTCGCTTACAGCCCTGGGATGGTACTGACCGAAATGCTAACAGACATCACTGTGATCGAGGGATATGAAGACCGGCTGAAAGCCTTCCCTACTATCTTGAGGATGTGGGCAAATCCCCCTGATAAAGTCACTGAGAAAGCTGTATGGCTAGCTTCTGAGGCTACCGATTCTAAGACCGGGATTGAGGTCTTCAATATGTCGCCGATGAATATGATCTTCAGTGCTTTAAAAGATAAAATTCGAACTATTTTGGGCCGCGAGCAAGAGAAGATTAATATTAAAATCACAACCATCCCGCCAGCTGGATAAAATATCCAGCCACTATGAGAAAAGGTGATTGTGCTAAAATTGGCGCACTTTGATCATGATTGCGACCCAAGCATATGTGGAATTCTTTATTGAACCAGGAATTCTTTTTTTACAGACCAAACCTAATTGGGTGGGAAGCAGGGACTTACGGCTGCGGTTTCCAGCCGGGATTGAACCGAAGATCGGTCTATCCGATTAATTCAAGGGTGGGATAGATGATGAATTATTCCGATATGGGAGATGATGATTTAATCAAATTGGTCACCAAAGGCGACCAGGATGCACTTGGGATGCTCTACGACCGTTATGGACGATTGGTATACAGCGTGGCATATGCGTCTGTTGGTCGATCGGAGCTCGCGGCAGAGATCTCTCAAGAAGTGTTTCTCGGTATCTGGCAAAAAGCGGAAACTTTTGATGCGCAGAAAGGAAAGCTAAAATCCTGGATGGCTCAAATCGCCAGAAATCGGGCAATCGACACGATCCGTGGGTTAACTGTGAGACCGGAGGGCAACCTGGTGAATATCGATATCCAGGATTTCCGGTTGGACGAAAGCCAGTTTGAAAACCCGATAGAAGAGACGGTCGAAAAATCTATCCGCCGGATGGATATTCGAACTGCGTTGAAACAGCTTCCAGAAAGCCAGCGGAAAACCCTGGCGATGGCATATTTCAGAGGAATGACCAACCAGGAAATAGCCGACGAACTCGGTGAACCACTTGGCACGGTCAAAACTCAAATCCGATTAGGGATGCAAAAACTACGCACGCTGCTTGAAGAGCATGGAATTAAGAATGGTGATTTTGGTGGATGAAAAAGGATTTTTATGAAGCATGGTAATAATTGACCTTGTTTGCCTGCCGTTATAGGGGTAGGTTGCGAGGAATTTTATCTTCTTGGAATAAATCCAGAGCAGGAATGCTTACGTATGGTTATTAATACTAATAAACTTACAGGGTAAATGAAGTGGAAAATCATGTTATTGATTTGATCCCCGAATACGCGCTTGGATGTCTCGAGGAAGGAGAAAAAGTGCAAATTGGGATTCATATTGAGAAATGCGAAACCTGCAAAGAGGAACTCTTAAGGTATCAGGGAATAGTCGATGAACTAGCAGAAGCGATTCCGCTTGTTGAGCCACCTTCAAATATCCGAGAGACAATTTTTAGAACAGTTCGCGATCAGGAAAAGCATGGAATCAGCTCCAAAACAGCTCCGCAACCACGAAGGATTTCGCTCCCAGTTATCTTCCGAGGATTAAGTCCTGCCTGGGGAATCCTCAGCCTGGCAGTGATCACCTTATTGGTCGTGACAAATGTGATGCAGCTATGGGGGACACCAAATCATGAACGTCCCCAACCATCAGACCTGAGGGTTGTTCAATTGAGTGGAACTGATTTCTCACCCAATGCGACGGGCATCCTGGTGATCTCAACCGATGGAGAATACGGGACATTAATTGTCGACAGGCTGCCATCGCTATCGGAGGAGCAGCAGTTCCAGCTTTGGCTGATCCAGGACGGTCAACGAGAGAACGGAGGCGTATTCTCGGTAAATCAGGAGGGATATGGAAGCCTGGTTGTCAGCTCGCCTGAAGCACTCAATCATTACTCATCCTATGGGATCACGATTGAACCCTTTGGAGGCAGTCCGGGTCCGACTGGTGAAAAAGTGCTGGGAGGGTCGCTCTGATTGAATTTTGAATATCTAACAATCGCGGAGTGTAAAAACAATGGGGCGGAAAAACAGCCAGATACTGCATTTGTGGTTATTGATGTGATTCGGGCATTCACGACAGCATGCTTCGCTTTTGAGGCCGGAGCAGAAAAAATCATCCTGGTTGGAGGAGTAGATGAGGCTATTGCTGAGCGAGCGCTTCATACTAAATCCATGGCGATTGGAGAGGTAGGGGGTTTGAAAGTGCAAGGTTATGACCTGGGCAACTCTCCTTCAGAATTCCAACCGCTAAATCTGCACGGGTATACCTTAGTCCAAAGGACAAGCGCCGGCACACAAGGCATGATGGCTGTACGAGGTGCAAAAACCATCGTGGGGGCGAGCTTTGTCTGCGCAGAAGCGACGGCGAGGTTGATCAGAGAGTGTTCGCCATCCAAAGTCGCTTTCATCGTCACTGGATTGCTGCCAGATGGTAAAGGGGATGAAGATCTGGCATGCGCCGAGTACCTGGAAAAGCGGATCGTTTGCGAAGAAGTTGACCCAGAACCTTACCTGGTCCGTGTCCGCAAATCAATGAATGCAGAAATTCTCAAGACTCCTCCATTGAACGCGCCACAAGACGTATTTTTCTGCTCTGATCTTGACCGTTTTGATTTTGCATTACCTGTGAAAGAAATCAACGATCGGATGGTTATGAAACCAGTGAAATTTCCCGGAAGCAAATCGAAATGAAGTTTGGTTTTGTGATGCCATTTGGCGATGCGCGCCAAGCGGCTGATTTTGCGCTTGCAGCGGAAGAAAGCGGATGGGATGGTTTTTTTGTGTGGGAACCCGTTTGGGGAGTGGATGCGTGGATTGCATTGACTGCAGCTGCGATGCAAACCAAGCGAATCCGGTTGGGGACGATGATCTCGCCGATCTCGAGGATGCGCCCGTGGAAACTTGCGAGTGAAACCGCGACATTGGACAATCTTTCCGGCGGTCGGGTGATCCTTTCGGTGGGATTGGGCGCTACGGGAACCGGATTTGAAGCATTTGGTGAAGTCACCGACCGAAAATTGCGAGCTGAGCTAGTGGATGAGAGCCTGGAGATATTGGTGGGGTTGTGGAAAGGACAGCCTTTTCGATTTTCGGGAAAGCACTATAAAGTGAAAGAGACCGATTTTCAACTTCCGGCGGCACCTATCCAAAAACCTAAAATCCCAATCTGGGTGGTAGGCGCCTGGCCAAGAATGAAATCTATGCAACGGGCAATTCGCTACGACGGGATCTTACCGAACATCATGGATGGGAAAGAAGTGCGGATGGGAACGGCGACCCCCGAAGAGCTGCTAGAGATGAACCGCTGGATTTGGGCAAACAGAAAATCAACGACCGGTTTTGATGTCATCGTCGAAGGCGCGACCCCCGGGGAGGACCCATCCGCTGGAGCAGAAATTGTGAGGGGGTACGAGCAAGCTGGGGCGACCTGGTGGATCGAAGCGAAGTGGAACGAGGAGGATCGCGCAGGAGTTCTGCAGAGAATCAGGCAAGGTCCGCCAAGAGTGGAATGACCTGAGGGTATTTTTGATCAACTCTTCGCTAGGCTTTTCTAGATATTTAGCGTTGTGAAAACACGATTGACCCTTTAACCAAAAATCCGGGGCTGGCACCCGGATTTTTAGTGAAGAAGGAGAATGCAATGGAAGAGTTCTCGGAAGTCAAGCTCAATTGGCTGGGGGAAGGCTAGTCATCAATCTCTTAAGAGCATTTGGATCGGTGAGCGAAATCTGCACTATCCCGTTCGCGGTTGCGAACAGATCGACGGCAGCGTTCAAAAACTCTAATGGGGAGGCACTTGCCGGCTCTGTCATTTCTCCAGAAAAGAGATTGGTTTTTACTTTCACGTTCACATCGCTCCAAAGTGCAAAATCATTTTAGCTATATCAATCTGATGATGTAATTTTATCCGATGCTGCTCGATTAACCATACGTCTTTTGACGGAATCTGGCAGGGGAATCTTCTGTTCATCGAGGCACAAGGTGGAGGCGAGACCAGATGGTGGAAGCGGACATGTGTTAAAGTCTAGAGTGCCAGAAAAATCATCGGCCACACCTGCACTCTCCAGCGAAGGGGGGGCTGCAAGCGCTGAACCCCTTTTGATGATTTCTATTTGAGGCGATTTTCGCTTCAAGTACTGGTTTGGAGCAATTAGATGGATATCAAGCTCTACCAACAGTATCTAAAAGAGTATATCCAAGATGCGATACGTGAGAGCGACGGAAGCGTTCGGGGAACAGCCGAGCGGCTTCACGAAAAGCAAGTGAAGGGACTGATCATCTCTCACCGAGGGGAGAAGCAACGAGCGCTCAGCGACGCACGTACTGCTTTCGACGATCATCGACACTGGCCAATGGAGATCATCCTCAGCCACCTGGGGGTAACCCTGGATTGAAAGCACATTTTTCGATCCAATGCAAGGATCATTTCCAGGCGTTAAAATCCCAGTCAGCCATGAGAATACGAAGCTCATCTTTGCTGTGCAGATCAAACTTGGATAAGACGCGTTTGATGTGCGATTTCGCGGTTTCAGGGGAGATGATCAGCCTGGCAGCAATCTGACGGTTGGTGAGACCCAGACAAACCAGCGCGGCGACCTCTTTCTCGCGCTGTGAAAGCGTCAGCCAGCGGCTGTAGGAGTCAGACGCCTGATCTCGCTGAGCAGCGCCGCTGGCCACCAGCTCGGCGGCAACCTCCTCTGGGGAGCGGTGTTCGTGCTCAGCCAGAGCCACAACATAATCTACGAGAGGCCCGTTCAGTGTATACCGCCGCCGTTCGATCCGACGCAATCCCAGTCTCTCCAACATAGAGTCAAAATACGACATGATCCGATCACCTTTATGCACGAAAAATTGAGTGTCATCAGCAGCAAGCTTTCCTTCAATTCCCAATATATTATAACTAGAACATATGTTCTTGTCAAGCAAGAGCTGAGTTGAGCAATGCGCATCTGGGTTGAGCCGGAGGAAACACCTGTCTCTGAAGAACTGCGGGAGCTTGTGGGGGGGAGTGAGATTGCAGCACAGGCACTAAACCGAGGCGGGCTTAGCAATCCGGCTAAGGCTCGCGCCTTTCTAGATCCAGATGTGTATTTTTCTCAGGAAAATGGGGAGCTACCCGGTCTCGAACAGGCAGCAGAGCGGCTGAATGCGGCATTGAGCCTGGGGGAAGGAATCCTGGTATGGGGGGATTTTGACGTTGACGGGCAAACTTCAACGGCGGTGCTGGTGGAAACGCTGAATGACCTGGGAGGGCAGGTGAACTGGCATATCCCGGTGAGAGCAGCCAAATCGCACGGAATAGGCGTTGAAGTACTAAAGAAATACCTGGAAGCGGCGGAAAATCGACCCAAGCTGGTGGTGACATGCGACACAGGAATTACCGCATTCGAGGCAGTTGAATATGCCCGGACTCGAGATGTGGATGTGATCATCACCGACCATCACGAGCTGCCGACAGGAATGGAAAACGGAATTGGGGGAGAGGATGCGATATTGGATAAACAGCTGCCTCCGGCAGCGGCGATTGTAACACCGCGCTTTCTGCCGGATGAGCATCCACTGGCGGATCTCCCGGGAGTTGGAACAGCATACAAGCTGGCGCAACGGCTTTATGCGGATGCGGGGAGGTCGGAAGAAGCCTGCAAGCACCTGGATCTGGCGGCATTGGGGATTGTGGCGGATGTTGCAAAACTACGAGGCGAATCGCGGGCGCTGCTGCAAAAAGGACTTGAACTGCTCCGGATGCCGGAACAAGTTGGGATCAAGGCGATTTATGAAAGAGCGGAGATCAAACCTGAACAGCTAAATGAAGAACAAATCGGTTTTCTAATCGCGCCTCGGCTGAACGCAATGGGCAGACTTTCGGATGCAAACCCAGCCGTTGAGCTGTTCACAACCCGAGATGTTCCACGGGCCCGGCTGATCGCCCTTGAGCTGGAAAGCCTGAACATCCAGCGGCAGCTTCTGACCAACCAGATTTTTCGAGCTGCATCCAGCAGAATCGAGCAGGATGCAGCGCTACGCGAAGCCCCTGTGATCGTGCTCGATCATCCAGCCTGGGCTGCAGGCGTCATTGGGATCGTGGCAAGCCGCCTGGTGGAGATTTATGGAAGACCGGCAGTGCTGATCTGTTCGCCACCAGGACAAATTGGGAGGGGGTCGGCGAGATCAATTGAAGGGATAGATATTACGGCAGCGATCCGCACCCAGCGAGATATATTGATCGGCTACGGCGGGCATACGATGGCGGCAGGATTTTCAATTGATCCGTCTAATATTTCGCAATTCCGGGCGGGGATGGTCAGGGCGATCGCCTCTCAATTGGAATCGGTTCCCCAAAAGAAAAATGAGCTGCCGATAGAATGTTACTTGAAGTGGGAGGAACTCGATCTGGATACCGCCAAATCTATAGAAAAACTGGCTCCATTCGGGAATGGCAATCCACAGCCAGTTATGGCGAGCAAAGGGCTCCACCTTTCCAGCCACAATTCGCTGGGCAGGAATAAGGAGCACATCCAGATGACGGTGGAAGATGAGCGTGGAAATTCCCGGCGGGTGATCTGGTGGGGTGGCGCCGAATTGGTGGAAAACGAAAGTCTTCCGAGCAGCCGTTTTGACCTGGCATATCGTTTGCGAACGACCAGCTATCGAGGCGTGCCGGAACTCTCAATCATCTTTGAGGATTTACGGATTGAGAGCGAGATCTCTGTATTCAACACGCTTAATAATCCCCCTGAGTTCGTGGACCTCCGAACCGCTCAATATCCATTTCAAGAATTGGTGAAGATCCTGGAAGAAAATCCGAGTCAGGATGTTCAGATTTGGGCAGAGAGCAATACTCGCAGGATGCTATTGGAGGCTTTTGAGAAAGCGAAAATCACGACATCCATGGATTTTCTTCACGGAAGGGATGAGCTGAAGGAAAGCGAAATATTGATTGTGTGGAGCATTCCGCCTGGGATGGAGGAATTCAAAACGGTAATGAGACAGGCTAAACCGAGCAAGGTTATGGTATTCGGAATAAATCCAGGCGTGGACCAACCGAAAGTATTCTTGGAGAGGCTTGCCGGATTAATTAAATTTATTATCGGATCCGGCGAAAAAAAGATTGATCTTAATAAACTGGCATCTGCAACGGCTCAGACTTTAGGCACCACCAAGGCTGGAATAGGGTGGCTTCAGGAAAAAGGCTATATCACTCTTCAATCAGAAGGATCTCTGATGAGCTTAGATTTGGAAGGGGACAATCCAATAATGATTAAGATTACAAATCAAGGAACAGAAAATTCTGAAGCGGCTAGCCAAC
This sequence comes from uncultured Chloroflexia bacterium, assembly GCA_963827155.1. Taxonomy (GTDB): domain Bacteria; phylum Chloroflexota; class Anaerolineae; order Anaerolineales; family UBA4823; genus UTCFX2. Next base: position 421,567 of record CAWGZV010000002.1, read on the forward strand.
TCTATCAGGAGATATCCAAGCGGTTGCGGGAGACGCAAGCTTTCAGGAAATTCTTCATGAGATTATCGCTCGAAACTATGGCTGTTTCATTTCAACAGCCGTTATAAGCCTTCCGATCATCCCATATTCGATTGAAGTGAATTGTTTGAAACGGGGTTTGCAGATTAACGACAACACGATGGCGGCGAGTGATCCGAATTTGGAAAAGGAAAACATCATATTGATCGCAGGGGCAGGCGGATTTTTCGGCGGCGCCCTCATCCGTGATTTTTTCAATCAAGGTTTCATCCGGATTCGGTCAGTCGATAGAAAGCCTTTATCCGAATGACACCCACAAACGGCTCAGGCTGAAAATCTCTGTTTAACCTGGGGTCCACAGAGCTGATTTTTATCCATGAGCTGGTCGGGATGATTGAGGAAACCGCTGGCGTAGAACTCCATCGTAAGTATAATCTTGAGGCACCGATGGGTGTGGCAGGACGAGACAGCGACAACACCTTTTCCCAGAGATGTTTGGCTGGGAACCAAGCATACCGCTCATTCAAGGTCTCGAACCCACAAAACTTTGGATAGAGCAGCAATATTACGAAAGAAAAAGTGGGAAGGGATTGTGAAAAAGGAGAACAATTCTTTGGAACTTTGAAATCTTCACATTTTTCGAAAAATTCGAGCTGATCCCAAGGAACCTTGGGAGCAATGAGGAAAAGCTGCAGACAATCTGACCGTATTTTCTCAGAGAGAACGCAGCAGATCCTGCACCATTTTTTTTGAGGCTTTGAAGCAGCATGGTAGAATCCGATTGCTTTATGAATATCCCCATGGATTTCAAGTGGTTTATCCGATCTATTTGTGAACGGAAACTGCAAAGCCAGATTTAATGATGGAATGGTAAATATGTGATTGATGGGATGATTGGTTTTTGAAAAGAGGTGACTGTTGTACTGCGCATTAATCATGGCTGGCGGATCTGGGACGCGACTTTGGCCATTGAGCCGCGATAAACGACCGAAACAATCGCTAACCCTCACGGGTCAACGAAGCATGTTCCAGCATTCAGTAGACCGCCTCCTGCCGCTTTTTTCGCAGAATGATATCTGGGTCGTTACCCGCGCCGAGCACACGGTACTGCTTGAGGAGCAGAGTCCTGGGCTTTCGAAGCAGCAGTTCATCCTCGAACCGGAGGGGCGAGGCACAGCTCCGGCGATCGGGCTTGCGGCAGTTCACCTACTTCATCAAAATCCAGATACTGTCATGGCGGTGGTGACTGCCGACCACTATATTAGCAATTCTCAGCAATTTCAAACTGCGCTGAGAGCTGCGAAAACCGCGGCCGAAAAAGGGTACCTTGTCACACTTGGTATCACCCCAACTTCGCCGTCGACTGCCTATGGGTATATCGAAGAGGAAAGAAAACTTGAAACGATCGATGGCTGCGATATCTTCCAGAGTCAGGCAATTTACCGAGAAGCCTAACCGCGAAACCGCAGCCAGGATGGTCTCGAGCGGTTTGTATACCTGGAACAGTGGGATGTTTGTCTGGCAAGTAAAGCGAATTCTCGATGAATTCAAGCGCCAGATGCCGGATTTGTACGAATACTTGATGGAAATCCAGGCTGCGATCGGCACGGATGGGTATATGAATGTGCTCAGTAAAATCTGGCCTGGGGTTCCAAAACAGACAATTGATTACGGGATCATGGAAGGCGCAGAGAATGTCGTGGTCATCCCGGTGGAAATGGGTTGGTCAGATATCGGGAGCTGGAGCAGTCTGGCGGAGCTGATTCCGGCAGATGAAAACGGGAATATTATCCAAGCGGACCACGAAGGATTGGATACGCAAGGTTCAATCATTATTGGGAAATCGCGATTGATTGCAACGATCGGTTTGAAAGATTTGATAATTATTGATACGGAGGATGCGCTGTTAATTTGCAGTAAAGGACAAGAACAAGATGTGAAGCTGTTGGTGGAAAAGCTCAAACAAAAGGGGAGAGAAGAGCTGTAAGAGGAGCCAGATGAAGGTAAACCCTGCGATTTTTAAAGCCTACGATATTCGGGGTATTTATCCAGAAGAGCTGGATGAAGAAATTGCCTATCGAGTCGGATGTGCATTCGTGCGTTTGCTCGCTCCAAAACGTGTGGTGTTGGGGAGAGATATGCGGTTAAGCGGAGAACTGCTTATGGATCGCGCGGCGGCTGGGATCCTCGATCAAGGCGCGGATGTCCTGGATATCGGAATGGTGAGCACAGACCAATATTACTGCGCCTGTGCAACCGAAGGCTTGCCCGGGATCATGGTGACTGCTTCTCACAATCCGAAAGATTATAATGGATTCAAGATGGTTCGAAAAATGCCGTATCTGTTGAGTGGGGATGCGGGCATACAAGAAATCCGCCAGATGGTTGAAAGCGAGGGTTTTAAGCCGGTTAGGGGAACCGGATCGCGGATCTTGCTGGATGTTACAGAAACCTACATCAGGAAAATTCTCTCATTGATTGACCTTCAATCGATTAAACCGCTGAAGGTCATCGCGGATACAGCGAATGGAATGGTAGGACCTATTCTTGATCAAATTTCTAAAGTCCTACCCATCGAGCTGAATATACTATACCTTGCACCAGACGGCAATCTTCCAAATCACGGGCTGGATCCGCTGCAACCGGAAAACCGGGCGGAACTGCAGCGGCTTGTGGCTAGCGAAAAAGCAGATATTGGGCTGGCTTTTGATGGAGACGGAGATCGATTCTTTTCGATCGATGAACGGGGTGAATTTGTGCCCGGGGATTTCCTGACAGCTTTGCTCGCGGAATATCTTTTAGAGAAAACACCCGGATCAAAGATCCTGTATGATGTGCGCGCCTCATGGGGTGTGCCGGATACTATCCGGAAGGCGGGTGGGATTCCGCTGGTTGAGCGGGTAGGTCACGCGTTCATCAAACAGCGGATGGCAGAAGAAGGCGCTCTTTTTGCCGGTGAAGTCACCGGGCATTATTATTTCCGAGATTTCTTTGGGGCAGATTCTGGGATCTTACCGGCGCTCCTGCTGTTGGAAATGATATCGAAGAGAAATCGAAAGCTCTCTCAGCTTCTGAAGCCGCTTGAGGAGAGGTATTTCATCTCTGGCGAGATCAACAGCCGAATCTCCGACCCCAAATCCCGTATCGAAGCATTGAAAGAGCAATTCGGAGACGGAAAAATCAGCGAGCTTGACGGTCTCTCTGTGGATTACCCCGATTGGCATTTTAATGTGCGGACATCGAACACAGAACCGCTTCTGCGGCTCAACCTGGAGTCGATTGTCTCAAGAGCGGACATGGATAAACGATTGGAAGACGTGAGATCAATCATTTGGAATGATGAATGAAAGAGCGTCATCCTGACGGATGAACAGTAAAATCATCAACATCGGCTGGAATGATCTCTTGATTTCGCTCAACTACCTGAAGTAAACCCAAAAAAAAAGTGAACCTGGAGGACATCATGACAATTCAAATTGGACCAAACCGCCTGGTTGGAAACTGGCCGAAAATTGGCATTCGACCGGTAATTGACGGGCGAAGAAAAGGGATACGCGAATCACTGGAAGAAACAACGATGGGCTTAGCCAAAGCGGTTGCAGATCTGCTCCAGTCCAATTTGCGTTATCCGAACGGCGAGCCAGTGAAAGCGATTATCGCGGATTCGAATATCGGAGGGGTTGCTGAGGCGGCAGCCTGTGCAGAAAAATTTGCCGCGTGAGGGGGTGGGACTTTCGATCACGGTGACACCGTGCTGGTGCTATGGTTCCGAAACGATGGATATGGACCCATTGATTCCAAAGGCAGTTTGGGGTTTCAATGGTACGGAACGTCCAGGCGCAGTTTATCTGGCAGCGGTCCTGGCGGCGCACAATCAAAAAGGGCTGCCGGCTTATTCGATATATGGTCATGATGTCCAGGATTCTGGGGATAATGCGATCCCCGGGGACGTTCAAGAAAAACTTCTGCGGTTTGCTCGGGCAGGTATGGCGGTCGCGGTCATGCGCGGAAAATCATATCTGGCAATGGGCGGTGTGTCGATGGGGATAGCAGGATCGATTGTCGACCACCCCTTCTTTGAGCATTACCTCGGTATGAGGGTTGAGACGATTGACGCAACCGAATTCCTGCGGCGAATCGAGCTGGGAATTTTCGATCCAAATGAATATGGGCGGGCGTTCAAGTGGGTGAAGGCGAACTGCAAAGAAGGGAAAGACTTCAACACCCCGCAATTCCAACGGACGCGAATCCAAAAAGACCAGGATTGGGAAAAAGTGGTCAAAATGACCATAATCGCCAGAGATTTGATGGTCGGCAATCCAAAGCTGTCAGAAATTGGTTATGAGGAAGAAGCCATGGGTCACAATGCAATCCTGGCTGGCTTCCAAGGACAACGGCAGTGGACAGATTTTCAGCCGAACGGTGATTTCCTTGAGGCGATGCTAAATACTTCGTTTGATTGGGACGGCCCGCGCCAACCCTATTTGATGGCAACTGAGAACGACAGCTTGAATGGGGCGACGATGTTGTTGGGCTACCTGCTGACGAACACTGCTCAGATATTTGCAGACGTACGAACTTATTGGAGCCCGGAGGCGGTCAAGCGGGTAAGCGGATATGAATTAAGCGGGAGGGCAGGCAACGGCTTCATCCACCTGATCAACTCGGGCGCAGCCACGCTGGATGCAACTGGAGCGCATGAAAAGGACGGTCAAGCTGTGATCAAGCCGTGGTGGGAAGTCAGCGAGGCAGAACAGAAGAAATGTCTTGAAGCGACCACCTGGTATCCGGCGATGACAGAATACTTCCGCGGAGGCGGCTACTCGAGCCAATTCCTGACACGAGGGGGGATGCCGGTTACGATGAGCAGGATCAATCTGGTGGACGGATTAGGACCAGCGCTTCAAATCGCGGAAGGATGGACAGTGGACTTACCCTCGAACGTCCACGAGCTGCTCAATGAGCGGACCAATCCAACCTGGCCGACGCATTATTTTGTCCCCAATTTGAAGGAAAGCGGGGCTTTCCGTGATGTCTATTCGGTTATGGCGAACTGGGGCGCGAACCACGGGGCGTTGAGCTTTGGTCATATTGGCGCGGATTTAATCAGCCTGGCAGCGATGCTCCGAATACCGGTGAGCATGCATAATGTCCCTGAATCGGAGGTTTTCAGACCATCCGCCTGGGCAGCCTTCGGAACAAGCGATCTTGAAGGGGCTGATTACCGGAGCTGTAAAAATTTTGGTCCGCTGTATTAGCTCACGCTGCAACTTGATTCGCTAAACGGTTGATTATGCCAGACAAACGCTCCGTCCTAAAATGGATCACGATGCCAGATGGGCGCTTGCTGCTGAAAACAGGCAACTATGCCAGACGATAGCTTGCTCGCGTTTGATTTAGGAGCCGCGAGCGAGAGGGCGATCATTGGAAGGCTCGAACCGGCAGATAGGACCCAATGGGACGAAAAAAATATGAACAGTGGCTGACACTGGCAGAATAATAACGCCATAACTCGTAAGGGATAATAAATAAGAATCGAATCCATTCAGCGGTCAGGAGCGACCTATGTCATCAAATGAGACTGTGATCCAGCTTTTCCCAGAAATGTTCGGAGGATGCGAGCGAATACTGCTTGAGAATGAGGAATTCACAGTCAGTACATTTCGCTTTCACAGCGGAGTAATGGGGTTGCGCCTGAAAAATCAGCGAGGGGAGCTGGTTGTGCTGCCGTTTCAAGGACAGCAGATCTGGTCGGCTGAATTTGACGGACGACCATTAACCATGACTTCGATGTTTTCGGAACCGAGACCAACACAATCTTTCCTGGAAACCTATGGAGGGTTCTTCCTTCACTGCGGCGCTACGGCGATGGGCGGACCATCCGCTCAAGACAATCATCCGCTGCACGGTGAGCTGCCGAATGCAGCCTATCAGAAAGCCTGGATCGTTTTTGGGGAGAACAAAAGAGGGCGATACGTCGGCTTGAGCGGGCAATACCAGCATATCGTCGCGTTCAGCACGAACTACATCGCCGAACCGAAGACACTGCTTTATGAAGGCTCGAGCGTGATTGATATCTCGCAAAGCATCACAAACCTGAAACATGCTCCGATGGATTTAATGTACCTGGCGCATATCAATTTTCGTCCGGTAGATGGGGGAGAGATTGTTTACTCTGCTCTCCCAACCCCGGAACATGTGCGAGTCAGGAGCTCGATCCCATCGCATATCACGCCTGGTCCGGGATATGCAGAATTTCTACAAACCCTGAAAATCCACCCAGAGCTTCACCACCGATTTGCGCCCGGGCAGGTCTATGATCCGGAAGTCGTTTTCTTTATCGACTACCTGGCTGATGCTGAGGGGTGGGCTTACAGTATGCAGGTGCTGCCAGACGGCAGGGCGGATTACGTGCGCCATTCGATCAAACAGCTCGACCATGGGATCCGCTGGATTGTTCGCACAAAGGATCAGCAAGCATGTGGATTTATTGAGCCGGCGACTGCGGAAGTTGAAGGATACATTGCCGAAAAAGCAAAAGGAAATATTAAAACTATTCCAGCCGGTGAAAAGTGGAGCACAGCGATTCAGGTAGGAACCTTAAACGCAAAGGAAGCTGCTCATACTCGTGAGAAAATCGCTCAATTGATAGAATCGAACTCAAAATGAATCTCGAAATGCCGTATGGACACGAAAAAATTACAGTTGAACTGCCCGATCACGCAGAAGTGCTGAGGGGGGTCTATAAACCCGGACTTGAAAATGAAACTGCGGCGGTATTAGCGGCGCTGCGACAACCGATTGGCTCACCTCCTTTACGTGAGCTGGTAAGAGCAGGACAAAGTGCGGTGATTGTGCACAGCGATATCACCCGTGCGACTCCAAACGAACGGATTCTGCCGGTGATCATTAAAGAATTGGAGGATTCGGGGGTCAATCGGAGTGATATCACTTTGCTTTGCGCACTGGGTACTCACCGGAAACAAACTGAAGCGGAAAACCGGAGGTTGGTTGGAGATTTTCTTGCCGATCATTATGCCTGCCTGCAACACGACTGCTATGACAAGGCGAGCCTGCAGTCTATTGGGGTGACTTCTTTCGGGAACCCGGTCAGCATCAACAAAGTGTATCTCAATGCGGATATCCGGATTTTGACTGGATTTATCGAGCCGCATTTCTTTGCAGGCTTCAGCGGCGGACCCAAAGGGGTACTGCCTTCGATCGCTGGAATGGAGAGCGTGCTCTCAAATCACAGCTATAAAATGATAGCCGATCCTAAAGCTACCTGGGGAGTCACCGAAGGCAATCCAATTTGGGAAGAGATGCGAGAAGCAGCACTGCGAACATCGCCGACTTTTCTAGTGAATGTCGCGCTCAACCGCAATCGAGAGATCAGCGCGGTATTCGCCGGTGAAATGATCGAGGCGCATCGACAGGGGTGCGAATTTGTACGTAATTCAGCGATGATCAAGGTCGACCGACCGTATGATATCGCCATCACAACGAACGGCGGATACCCATTGGACCAAAACCTTTACCAGACTTTAAAAGGGATCAGTGCAGCAGAGCGGGCTGTTCATTCGGGTGGAACGATACTTATCTTCAGCGCCTGCCAGGATGGACTGCCCGACCACGGGATGTATGCCAAGCTGTTAAAGGATGCAGGCTCACCACAGAGGATGCTGGAAATGCTCGCCAAACCTGATTTCTTCGCCCCGGACCAATGGCAGACACAGATCCAGGCGCAGATTTTGCTTGATCACTCAGTATACGTTTACAGCGATGGGTTGAGCGACCAGCAGATTTCCGAAGCAATGTATAAGCCATGCCGGGATATACCAGCCACACTTCGGGAAATCCTTCTCAGATATCCAGCAGATTCGCGCATCTGTGTTATTCCGGAAGGACCAGAGGTCATCCCTTATCAATAAAGCCCCTGCTAATCCATGAGGGAAGCAAGCGTAAGGTTATTTTGAACGAGGCGCTCAGCGAGCTCGGCGGCAAGCCATTTATGGAGACCGGCAGCCAGCTCGGGATTTTCAGCTTCCATCCGCCTGAGTGAATCCTCCTGCAGACGGTATAGCGTGCTTGGAAATGTAGCAACGACTGAAGCGCTGCGCGGCTCACCAAGGTAAAAACCAATTTCGCCAAAAATAGCACCAGAACGAATTGTACGCAGGCGGATCTCGTGTTGATCCGGCAAGCGCAGCCGGACTTCTGCAGCACCAGAATCCACAAGGAAGAGAGCGTTGCCTGGATCACCTTGTTCGATGAGGCGCTCACCAGTGGAAGCCTGGATCTTCTCCAGGTAACTCAGGAATTTAAATTCTTTGATGGGATCATTAAATATCCGATTGAGCTCTGATAGAAGAACCGTCTGGGGCTGCAGCATTCCAGGGTCTTCCATGGAAGCAAGCAGCCTGTCCTCGCACCATTCCATGGCTTCATCCAGGGTTGCGAAAAAATGTAAGCGGACAGCCTCGATATCGCAAAAACCGCTGCTCACAAGATGTTGAATCATATCTTCCGGCAATCGTGCCATCAAGATATGGATGTTCATCTTTTCGGCAAGCTGCGACATCTTCAAGAAGCTTGAAGATGCGGAAGAATCCAAGCCACTTACCCTTGTGAAATTGAGGATCATATAGCGCACCTCAGGAAGATTGCGCATCTCAATTCGTTCGCGAATCTTGGTCAGCAAACTAAACGCCGTTCCGAAGAAAATATAGCCCTGGAGCTGAAATACGACCGTTTGGTCTCCAACTTCCCTTAGAAAATGGCGCTGAGCGGCAGATCGATCGACGGCGCTCATGAAATTTGCCCCGGAAAGGGTGGCGCGCACCACGTCGGTGCGGCTGTAATTGATTACAAAAAGCGCAACTGCGATCAACAACCCGACTGCGATCGCCTGCAGGAAGCCTACAGCACCTGAAACGATCAGGATGATCCAAACGATTATGTAATCTGTGAGTGAAAGCTGGGAATAGGCGTCAACCAGCCATTCGACCAGGAACGCCAACCCCAGGAACAACAACAGACCCCCGAGTAAAGCCTTTGGGAAAAGCATTATTATTCCGGCGCCAAATATCAGTACAACACCGCAAAGCAAGGCTGCGACCAACGGCGCGATTTGGCTGCGAGCCCCAATTTTATACAAGAGCAGAGATTCGGCGAGGATGTGGTATCCAACTGAGGCACCTGCCAGACCTGAAATCAGGTTGCCAATACCAGCAGTCTCCAGCTCATGATTGAGGTCCAGGTCACGACGGGTGGTGAGCTCAATGCTGCTAGCATTTAGAAGCAGCGAAACCACACTTATCATTAAGATTGAAGCGATTTTGTCTGCCTGCTGGAGGATCAGCCCCCAATCGACATTCCGCAGACTAGAAGGTGTAATAGGGATGAAAAAACTGCCCGACTCAAAAGGACCTAATAATAAACCCATCGAGACGGCCTCCTGGATGGTGTAGCTCGAGACCAACCTCCAGGCGTGAAAAATCAGGAACATCAATACAATCATGCCCGGAAGGATCCAGACACTATTCGAACGACGATAAATCATCAGGAGTGTGACTGCAAAAATTAATCCCGGTAAAAATTGGGAAAGGATTGTCGGCTGGAACCATAAATTCAAATGTAGAATTTCGGGCATATCATTTAACATAACCGAAAAACCGCCGCGGACTAACAGCAAGCCGGTTGCAGCGAGGAAGCCGCCGATTACCGGGTAAGGGATGAAGCGGATCAGCCTGCCGAGTTTTAGACGGCCGAGAATCCAGAAAACGATCCCAACCAACAGTGTCGTGATCATGATGCTGGCGACAACGGTGACGAAAACCTGCTGGATGGGGGTATTGGCAGACATGCTTTGCATTATGGCTGCCGCCATTAACGCCAAGATTGCGGCGGCGCTATCCTGATGGGTGGCAATCAGAGCCGGATAGGAGGAAAAAAGGGCGCAGATGGTCAGCATTAAGACTGCACCGGCAAGGAGCAACCCAGCACCATGGTTTACATAGGGTTCCAGAGGACCGGAGTAGATTAAAGCGGAAAACGATATCGCCAAAACGATGGTAACGCTTCCGGCAACTACCCCTCCGATCAGGTTAGGGAGGAAACTGGACGATTCCGTTTTCCAAAGATTTCGCAAGCTATTGGTACCCTCGCTCATCTGTGTTTTCCTCCAAACAATATTGGGCATAATATTTCCCAGTTACCATTCGGTCAGTCGGATTTTACGAAAATCTCGGCAGGTATTTATCTGAGGCTTAGAATGTAATTATACGGAGGAAAACCGTGCAGAGCAATAGACTAGCTAAGATAGCATCTCTTTTCACTTTGAAAATCCCTTATAATTGGCAGTTGGGTTTGACTATCGATGCACCTCCCTAAACCCTATGGGCCGATGAAGCCCACCTGGAGATGCAAGCAAACTGTGCGCGAAAGGGATCATTTATGAAAAAAGCTTTGGTATGCGGCGCTGGCGGATTTATTGGTGGGCATCTTGTAAAGAAGCTTAAGCGAGAAGGTTATTGGGTACGCGGGGTTGACATAAAACCCCATGAATGGAGCCCGAATTCTGCGGATGAATTCTTGTTGTTAGATTTGCGCGAAGCAGAGAACTGTGTTCAGGCATTGACCCTGAATGTAGGAAAATTCGATGAGGTTTACCAACTTGCGGCGGACATGGGTGGCATGGGTTTTATCCACTCGGCAGAATGTGAGATCATGCACAACAGCGCACTGATCAACATCCACATGATCCACAATGCCTCTATTCTGGGGATCCCGCGGTATTTCTTTTCATCATCGGTTTGCGTCTATCGAGATATGCAGCCTGGAGAGCCGGAGATGACCGAGGCGGAAGCCATCCCGGCGCATCCGGATAACGAATACGGTTGGGAGAAGCTGTATGCAGAACGTGCGGCGATGGCGTACGAACGCAACCGGGGGATCAAGGTGCGGATCGCCCGGTTTCAAAACTGCTACGGACCTGAGGGAACATGGAATGGCGGGCGAGAGAAAGCGCCGGCTGCGATCTGCCGGAAAGTAGCGTCAGCCGAAGACGGTGGTGATGTCGAAGTATGGGGAGATGGTTCTGCAATTCGATCCTATACCTACGTGGGTGATATGGTCGAGGGAATCTATCTCCTGATGCAATCTGAACTGCAAGGGGCCGCCAACATAGGCTGCCCAGAATATGTGAGCGTGGATGAGCTGGTAGAAACGGTTGCAGAAATTGCCGGCAAGAACATCAAAATAAAACATGTCCCTGGACCGGTGGGGGTGCAATCCCGGAATTTCAGCAATGAGCGAATTTATTCAACAGGTTGGAAAGCGAAGTACTTTCTGAAAGATGGGATCAGAGATACCTATCCTTGGATCGAGGAACAGGTCCGGATTGCCCGGATGAAAGAAGTGCGATAAATCCATTTTCGTAACAATTCTAGCTTTCTGGTGATAAACTTAGAGATGAGCCGATTTAGAGCCCACATAAGCCGACTTCTCCACCGACCAAATTCCTGGAGTACGACATGCCCAAGGTGGCAATTGTTACCGACAGCACTACCTGCATCCCAAAAAAATTGATCGATGAGCTCTCCATTCGAACAATCCCATACTATATCCATCGAGGCAGCGAAGTGCTGCGTGATCTTGTCAACATCGATTGCGAACTCCTTCTATCAATGGCTTCCGTCTGCCACACAACTCCCAAAAACCGCCAGTCCCGGTCCGGGGGACTACGTCGAAGTTTACGAGCAGTTAGCCAAAGAGGATGCGGTCGAGGAAATCGCCAGCATCCACATGACCTCTAAGGGCAGCGGAGCTTACCAGGCGGCAATGGCTGCAAAAGCGATGATCGCCGAGAACCTGCCAGAACTGAAAATTGAGGTTATTGATACCTTCAATGTGTCGATGTGCCACGGGTGGATGGCGATTGAAGCAGCCCGAAAGGCGATGGAAAATAATAATCTCGCCCAGATTACCTCGCGGATCAAACAGATGATCCCGATCACAAGGATGATTCAAACCGCCGATACATTGAAATACTTATACATGGGTGGACGAATTGGACGAGCAAAACATCTGATCGGATCGCTGTTGAATATCAAACCCCTGATCGGGATGGAAAATGGGGAAATTGTTGCGCTAGGGACAGCTCGAAGCCGGAAACAGGCGTATCAGCAAATGGCGGATATGGTCGAGAAAAATGTTGGTCATGAAGCGAAGATCAGGATCGCCTATGTGCATGCAGCCGCGCTTGAAGAAGTTCAAAAGATTAAAATGCTGATTGATGAAAGACTTCAAGTGGTTGAGGAGCTGTTTTGTGAACTATCCCCCGCATTAGGAGTGCATACTGGACCCGGGACAGCAGGGCTGTGTTATTTTCCAGTGGCGAAAGAGAATTCCTAGCGGAGAATGGGGGATTGTTTGAAAAGATGATCTGGTAATCGTCTTTATCGGATAGTCCGACCTGGATAGATGATTATTGATCGTCGTCTGCTGCGATACCTGGCTGGTCGATCTCAAGGACTTCACCATGTAAATTAATTCGAACCCGGAAGCCAACCATCCCCAGGTAGGTGCGGGATTCTTCCGGGATGCCCATATTGATTACCTGATCGAATTGTTTATCCAGGTTTCGAAGCTGGTTTTCGATGATTGCAACCGAGAACGGATCTTCGGCTCCCAACATTTTTGCGGTCTGCTCCCCCAACGCATCTTCATGACCCTGAATTGATTCGGAAATTGATTTTAAAACCTGGCGATCGACCTCTTCACTTGGGATATGGCGGCGAAAGCCGCTGTCATCAACCACATAACAAGGCTCATCCCCAATCATGACTACCCCGACCGGGTGGTCGTTTTCATCGATCACCAGACCCTCGAATAAAGCATGTTTTGGCATACAGGAATTATACCGCGCCAGCTAATCGTGGACGCTTACCAGCGTTCCGACAGAGGCAAATTCATACAGCCAGGCGGCGTCGTGAGGGCTTAGATTAACACACCCGTGGCTCATCGGCGTACCGAAGCTGGTGTGCCAGTATGTTCCGTGCAGTCCATATCCTTTGTAGAAGTACATGACATAGGGTACATCCGGGAGGTAATAGTCTTCACCAGTCATATTTGCGGTGCGGTATTTGACGTAAATCTTATAAACACCTTTTACGGTGACGGTAGGCCAACGACCTGTTGAAACAAGGAAAGTGTGCATAATCGTATCGCCCTGCATGGCGTAGGTCGTTTGAGTGGAAAGATCAACGGCGATCCAGCGGTCATTCAAGGTTAAGCCGTACGGGCGGAAACCCGGCCCGGCAGCAGGAGCAGATCCACCAACGGCAGCTTTCTTCTTTTGCTTCCGGGCTGGCGGAGGGACTGCGGTTGAGGTTGGAGCTATTGTGGCTGACGGATCTGGTGAGGAGATGGCAGGGACTTCGGTCGGTACTGCCGATTTTGTTGGAAAAGGTGTTTCCGTTGGAAGGGCGGTGGGGATTTCAGTGGGCAAAACGGTCGGACTGGGGACTAGGGTGGGCGTTTCGGTCGGGGGTGGAACTGGGGTTTCGGTCTGATCCAAGGTCTCGATGGCGACGGGGGATTCGATTGAAGGATTCAAAGCGACTGCAGTTGAGACGGGTGTTGATGTCGGAATCGGTTCCAAGATGGGGGGCGGAATGAGATTGGATCTTGAGTTTTGGACGAGAAGGACAGGAATCGCTCCCGCATTTTCCGGAACAAGCAGGCTAAACTGGAATCGGTCGGCGATCGGATTGTAATTTAATGGGGAATTAGAAAAGGTGGAGGCGAGCTGAGGATAATATGGAGATGCGGCGATCCCCATGGCGATGAAAGAAAGGAAAAGGTAGATGAAGGCAGCCAGGACCAAAAAGGAACTCTTCGGCGGCTGCTTGCTTGGCTTCTTTTCGGTTTGGGCAGCCGTGCTTTTTGGCGGCGGGGTTTCTTGAGCCTGCAGCCGCTCAACCGCCCACTCCATCCCTTTGAGCGCTCGCGGACTAGAGGGATTTATTTGAAGAGCTTGATTCAGATAAGCAATGCTGGCATGCGGACCTGCGACAGCCGCCAAGATAAGCCAGGGATCTTCCTCCTCAGGGTTGAGGGCTGCCGATTGCGCTGCGAACCGGCGTGCAGACCGTTTATCGCCCTGTTTGAGGCTTTCTCGGGCTTTTTGCAGCGCCTTTAGAGAGAGGGCGGATCGCTCTGATTGGGAAAGCGACTCGGATGAACGGTTCATGGAGCAGGAGCAGCAGTTGGCGATAGAGGGGTTGCTGCTGCACCCGAGGCTGGTGGGGTGGGGTTCACGCTTTCATTTCGCATATAACAAAGTATGCCAGCGCTGACACCTTGAGCGACCCGATCTGGCTGTTGGGTCAAGATCGTGCGATCTAAATTCATGAAACCGGTCTCGATAATCGCAGCGGGAGTGATTTCGTCGATCTCTTCAAAGGCATGGTAGCTGGTCATATCTGGCGTGACACTGGTGCTGTGGAGCGGCATCCCGGTGATGGCACCATATCTTGCTCGCAGACAGGAGGTCAACCGGGCGGCTCGCTCCGGATGACGGGTAGCGAAGGCAGCCGCAACTTTAAAGCCGGTTGCATCATTATTGATGAACTCACAAGAATCATTGTGAATTGAAATCAGCGCAGCGGATTGGTATCCTGAGAGGCGAGGGTCGAATTCCTGCAGCAGATCAACTTGATAGCCTTCGGCGGTCAGGATTTTTTGGACCTTGGTCGCGATATTCAGGTTAAGATCGACTTCTTTAATACCGTCTGCACAGACTGCCCCTGAATCATTCTTGTAATGTCCGGCGACGATCCCGATCAGGCGGGGATTCTTCAAAGTGACTGTAGGTACGCCTGGTAGGAGGGTTGGGGTAGGCTGGAGGATTTTGGAGATGTCGGATTTCGTTGGAGGCGCAAATAAGGTCGTGGAGCGTCCAGGGGTCCAGGCAGTGAAGAGCGTAGCCAGGATCACAGCAACCCCAAAAACGATCTCCAATTGGTAAATCGTGCCTTTTCGAGGAGGCTTATCAGCACGTGGAGATCGATTTATCATCGAAAAACGAGAATGACCAGGAGCTCTAGATGGGCGCTTAGTGAGGCCGGTCGATGACGGCGATTGAACCTCTTGGGACGAGGATTCAGAGGAGGTACGGTTGGGTTTTGACTCAGGTGTTTGATCCATGTTCAATATGGATAATTATATCGTGATTTAGAATCCGACAATATCTGAATGAACGTTTATTGAGATGCAAGGATCGTGCCAAAATAGTTCAGAAAAAGGAGTTAATAAGAAAATCGCGAGGATTATATCGATCCTCGCGATTTAGAATACCTGATCCTGAATTTATCTATTCCAGGCGATGATTAAAGGCTCGAGCTGGTCTGCCAGCAAAACCTGGAAGAGGAGCGAGTTTGAAGGCAAGTCTGCAAGGTCGACAGACATGCTCCCGCCTTTGACATCCACCGCGAGCGTCACCCATGAAGAACCCTGATCGGTCGAGTAGCTCACCATCGCTGGCAGCTCAGGCGAACCCCAATTCAACTGGAGCGAAGCGCCATCGCTGCTGATTTCTGCTGCATTTGCAACGGCTGGCTGGAGATCTGACTGGGGTGTCATTGTTCGCGATGCGATTTCTTGCCCATCTTTGAGAAGGCGGAGCGCCGAGAATGACTTTTCTGGGAGAGAGAGGTTTGCATGAATGGATTGGACGGTGATGTCTTTCTCCTCAGCGTGGAGGAGACTGACAGGCTGGGAAGAAACTACTTCGCCAGCATCATTTATGAGCTCGATCGTATACTCGCTCCCAGCATCCGGTTGGCTGATGGTCGTGTCAAAAACGTAGGTGGGGAGCAACTCAACAGAAGCATCTTCGTTGAATTGGGCGCGAATATACAAACTCTCCAGTTTTGGTAAATCGGCGTTGTTTTGAGCCACCTGGATTTGATCAGCATATAAGCCTTGATAGGTGTAATCAGAAATCCACTGATTTTCACAGTAATTCATTATGTCATTTTGGGTATTCGGGATCACCACCTGATCCCTGAAGCGGTAGCCGAACTGACCTATCAAACCATCTGAGTATGGAAAATTTCTATCATAGTTGGAGGCTCCACATCCATAAGTATGCGACCGACCAAAATTGTGACCGATCTCGTGGGCGGCTGTGTCCGCTGCAGCAAGCGAGTATTGGTAGCCCGGAAACTGAGGGAAATAAAATGTCTCGGATGCAACGCCGATGGCGACGCGGTCGCTGATATAACCCAGACCGACGATGCCGCCATTAATAGAAAACCAGGTGTACCCGGAAGCGCTGCGAACAGGGATCACACCGTAATATACAACCGGGGAGTTTTCCCCTACTTCTTTATTCCGCAAGGTTGTTATCTCTCCAAGCAAATCGCTCCAATAGGCGCCATTAGTCAAATCGCCTGTGAAGGAATAAGCTGCATGCGGAGTCACATTTACGGACGGAACAGGATACATGCGATAAAGGGCATCAGTCATGTAGGTTGTGTTTGGTGGTCCATAAGTGCCGGAATACGGATCATATAATTTAATGGGCACTGCCACAACCTGGAGGGCTGGGACGCTGAAGAAATTGAAATTACGAGAATAATCCGGAAGATTCGATTCTTGTTCAGCGCTCAGGGTGGAAGCGGTCAGGCTGACATCCAGGGTCAGGGCACCGGATGAGGCGACCCAGCTCGAGGGGAGCGAGACGTTGATGGATTTGTTTTTATCCGAGCGCATCGACTCAATCGCAACGTTGTAAGGATAGGCAGTCCCTGCAAATGGTCCTATCTGTCCAAGGTAGGTGGCGCCGCGATAACCCTTGACCGTGGCAGAAATTCCGCTAATCTGACTGGAGGTCAACGAACGGAGATAAATACGAGCGAGTGAGGTCCGACCGGCTACCAGATTGACGCTGTTGCTGATGGTTTGGATGGACTGGGTCAGCTCGATGTCACCTAAGAGGAAATCTGGAGGTCTTACCGTAAACGGAAGGAAGAGGTTGAACGGCGAGGCCGGCTGATTTGGGAGAGGTGGATTCGAGGGTGTTTGGGCAGCAGAGGAAGCTGGCATTACCAGAACAGCAGTGAAAACCAATATGACTAGCGTCGAGAAGAACCCATACTTTTTTGCGGTACCTTTATCCATGTTACCTCTTCGATCTTATGAAGGGAAAGCCTGATGATGCCTTCCCAGAAATTCCTTAAACAAGATGGTCGGAATCTTCGGGTTTGATAAAGTGATTATAAAGGTTTGAGCGAAATGGGGAAGCCAAAAAGGGGGAGGTTAACAGAAATGCAAAGCAAAATTAACCCAATGTTTACCTTTTCACCCGCAGTATTAACAAAGATGCGCATAGATTAGCAGCTATTCAGTATTTAACTCCGCCAGGATGGGGTCAGGCAAATAAACGCTTTGAAGGGCAGCGATCAAGCCTCGATATCCGCGACCGAGTCAAAAAATCCAGGTCGGACCGTACGGGTAACGCTCGACATCTTCGCGATTGGTTACGCCGGTCAGGACGAGGATGGTGTGCATGCCGCTCTCGACTCCTGCGACAATATCGGTATCCATCCGGTCTCCGACCATGGCAGTGTCCTCTGAATGGACATCGAGATAATTCAGGGCTGTGCGCATCATCAAAGGATTTGGCTTGCCGACAAAGAATGGCTTTTTCCCAGTCGCTTTTTCTATCAACGATGCCATCGCTCCGCAACCAGGGACTGTGCCCGATTCTGGTTGGCCCTGAGACATCTGGATTTGTTGCAATAAAGCGGGCTCCCAATTCGATCAGGCGTATGCCGCGGGTAATCATCTCATAGTTGTATGCGTAGGTTTCTCCGAGAACCACATAATCGGGATTGATCTCTGAAATGATGTAACCGGCGTCGTGGATGGCACTAGTCAAACCCGATTCGCCAATTACATAGGCAGTTCCATCGGGACGCTGGTTTTGAAGAAACTGAGCGGTTGCCATGGCGGAGGTGAATATTCTCTCTTCCGGAATATGCAGGTCGATGGACTGGAGACGGTGGGCTAAATCGCGCGGGGCATAAAGCGAGTTGTTAGTCAACACCAGATATTCTTTCTTTTGCTTCTGCAGCCGGGCGATGAACTCATCGGCGCCCGGTATGATCTGGTTTCCACGAACAATCACCCCATCCATATCGATGAGGAAGTTTTTTATCGACTTAACGGATTTTTGGTCCATTTGTAAATCAACTCCATTCTTTCTAATTCAAATTTCGAGCCCGATTATAACCCACAGGTAGACAAGAACCAGGCGGGCAGGATCACAAGATATGGGCGGCAATTTGGACCCATAATCATTCCAAGAAAAAACCCCCAGCAGAAACCTGCCAGGGGTTGACTGGTTTTGAAAACCGATCTGCTACCACATACCCCATTCAGGCATTGCACCTTCTTCCATCATGGAGAAGTCCCACATATCCATCCCAAGCTCGATGCGGACAGGTCGCTCTAACGCTTCTTCCGCTTTCTTCTTGGTCATTTCGATCATCGCGGGTCCATAAGGGCAGAAGGGTGTGGTAAGGATCATCTTGAGATCGGCTACATCGTCTGTCAGCCGGACATTCCGAACAAGACCCAGGGCGATAATATCCAAACCAATTTCTGGATCAACCACTTCACGCATTTTCTCTTTGAAGGGGAGCACGGCTTCAGGGTGGGTCTGCTCAATATCCCATACAGCCTGGTTTGATGCTTGATTTTCACTATTTTCTGTCATATCTGGTTCTCCAGAGGGGGATGGAAGCGATTTGCTTCAGCGGATTGCTTCGGTTTGGAGGGATGGAATCGCGCCATTCCCGATGGTATCTTCTCGGACGACGTAGGTGCATACCGAATCTCCATGCAGGAGACATTGGACCTTTTGAGCGGGGATATTGAGCAGGGTGGAGATGAGGGTTTGATCGACGGAACAGACTTCAGGATGGTTCTGTCCTACATGGAAATAGGGGCAGCTCGATTCTCGGATGTAATAGTATTCGCCCTGTTTTTCGATTTCAACATTGAAACCCTCATAAGAGAGGAGCTGGCGGATGAGATCGAGCCGCTTCTCAGTTGAGAGATTTTGGATTTCGAGGCGATAATCTTCGGCCATATCCACTGCCATTTGGGTGAATAGGGTTTTGATGAAAGCCGGGCTAGCCTGCTCTTTGAGCTGTTCTAACAAGCGGATGGTTAGACGAATGTAGCGGGTTGGAAACTGCTCTCGTCCTTTTTCGGTGAGAAAATACATTCGCCTGGGGCGCCCGACCCCGTGCCTCTCTTCCTCCGATTCCACAAGTCGGTCTGCTTCCAATTTGACAACGTGATGGCGAACGGAAATCGGATTAATATCCACGGCATCTGCCAATTCATTAATCGTGCAGCGCTCGCGGACAAGGAGAGTCTGCAGAACGCGTTCTCGGGTGTTCTTTGCTTCTAAATTGGCTAACATGTTTCCAACTCAATTCTCATAACCAATAATCCTATCTTGGCGAAGTATAGCATGCGACAATAATTTTGTCAATATTTAAGATTATTATCCTAAATATTATTGACTTTCCTGCGCGTCTCTGCTATAATTTTGTTCGACCCTTCTAATGGCGAGTTTTATTGTGATCCTAATTTCTTATGGATCTTCTAAGCCTGAGCAAGGTGAATGACACAATTTTAGGAGAACCTGGATGTCTGAACTTGATATTAGAAATCTGCATGTGAGCATTGATAACCGCGAGATTTTGAAAGGCGTGAATTTGATCGTACGCCAGAATGAGGTACACGCGCTAATGGGACCGAACGGTACCGGCAAATCCACTCTGGCATACAGCCTGCTTGGGCACCCGAATTATACGGTGACAGAGGGAGAGATCTGGTTTAAAGGGCAGAATATCCTGGAGCTGGAGCCCGACGAACGCTCTCACCTGGGATTATTCCTGGCGTTTCAATACCCGGTAGCGATCCCAGGGGTTTCTGTGGCGAATTTCTTACGGGCTGCAATCAATGCAAAACGGAAGGCAGCTGATCCAGAATACAAAGGCATCCCCGTCCCTGAATTTCGGAAGCTGCTGAAGGATAAAATGGACCTGCTGCAGATGGACCATAATTTTGCTTCTCGGTACTTGAATGACGGCTTCTCTGGCGGTGAAAAGAAACGCGCCGAAGTGCTTCAGATGGCAGCGCTGACCCCGGAAATTGCCGTAATGGATGAAACTGACTTAGGCCTGGATATTGACGCGCTGCGGATTGTGTCGGAAGGCGTTAATGCCTTGCGCGGTCCAGAGCTTGGAGTGCTGGTGATCACGCACTACCAACGGATCTTGAACTACATTAAACCGGATTACGTCCATATCATGATGGATGGAAGAATTGTCGAATTGGGCGGGGCGGAACTTGCCTTGCACCTGGAAGAACACGGATACGAGTGGCTGCGTGAGCGCAACGGCGAAACGGTTTCGATCTAAAATAAGACTAAGTTCAAACTAAGTTCAGACAATCCAATTAAGCAGATATTCAGGATCGAACAATTATTTAGCGACCACGTCAGTTTTGGAGGTGGAATATGTCAAGCGATTCCCAGATTTTAGATGGTATTGGCGAATACAAGTACGGTTTTAGCGATCCGGATACTTATGTATATAAGAGCGGAAAAGGTCTAAACCGAGAAATTGTGGAAAAAATCTCAGCCATGAAGGGCGAACCGGACTGGATGTTGGAATTCCGGCTGAAGGCACTGGACCATTTTATGAAACGCCCAATGCCAACCTGGGGTGGGGACCTGAGCAAGCTCAATTTTGATGAAATTTACTTTTATGTCAAGCCATCAGATAATGAGAGCCAATCGTGGGACGATGTGCCTGAGGCGATCAAGAATACCTTTGATAAACTCGGGATCCCGGAGGCTGAGCGAAAATTCCTGGCAGGGGTTGGGGCGCAATACGAATTTGAGATGGTTTATCATAAGGTGCAAGAGCACCTTGAGGCTCAAGGCGTCATCTTCCTGAGTATAGAAGACGGTCTACGCCAGCATCCCGATCTTTTTCGCCAATATTTTGGGACTGTGATTCCGATTGAGGACAACAAGTTTGCAGCTCTTAATGGAGCGGTTTGGTCAGGCGGATCTTTTATTTATATTCCCAAAGGATTGAAGGTTGATCTTCCTCTGCAAGCATATTTTCGGCTCAATGTAGCGAACATCGGACAGTTCGAACGCACGCTCATTATCGCCGACGAGGGCGCCCAGGTGCACTATGTCGAAGGCTGCACGGCGCCAATCTACACA
This sequence comes from uncultured Chloroflexia bacterium, assembly GCA_963827155.1. GTDB lineage: Bacteria > Chloroflexota > Anaerolineae > Anaerolineales > UBA4823 > UTCFX2. The sequence continues at coordinate 442,910 of CAWGZV010000002.1, forward strand.
ACAGATTCTTTCCATTCTGGGGTGATCGAGATCGTTGTCAAGCCACATGCCCGGGTCCGCTATACCACGATTTAAAACTGGTCGACCAACGTTTACAACCTGGTGACCCAGCGAGCGCTGGTTTATGAAGGTGGGACGATGGAATGGGTGGATGCGAACCTGGGATCGAAACTTACGATGAAATATCCTTCGACCTATCTGTTGGGACCTGGGGCGCATGGTGAAATTCTATCGATGGCGTTTGCGGGTCCGGGCCAGCACCAGGATGCAGGCGGTAAAGCGATCCACTTCGCACCTCACACCAGCAGCAAAATCACATCCAAATCGATCAGCAAGGGGACAGGAAGAGCGTCATACCGCGGTTTGCTGAAGGTCCATAAAGGGGCATTTGACGTGAAATCGAATGTTGTGTGCGATGCTTTGCTTTTAGACGATAGAGCCCGCTCTGACACCTATCCCTATATCGAAATCGATGAGGAAGACGTATCGGTGGGACACGAAGCATCGGTGTCCAAAGTCGGTGAGGAACAGCTTTTTTATTTGATGAGCCGTGGTTTGAGCGCTGAAGAAGCGATGACAATGGTGGTCTCGGGTTTCATCGAGCCGCTTGTGAAAGAACTTCCCATGGAGTATGCGATCGAACTTAACCGGCTGATCCAGCTCCAGATGGAAGGCTCGATCGGGTAAAGGACAGGATTAAAAAAAATGGCAGAACGTGTGGTAATCTCCCGGACCGGGAGAACAACTGGCTCAACATCCAAAGAATTCAAATTCGCTCGCGACCTCTCCCCCGTATTGAGAGGGGAAAGCAAGACGGCGGATTTCATCAAAGCTTACCGAGAACGCGCCTGGATGGCGTATCAGAGTCTTCCAATGCCATCGACAAATGATGAGCCCTGGCGGCGCACAGACTTGCATGGAATGCCGGCAGAGATTTTTCGGCTGCCTGAAGAGCTCGACTTGGTCAACCTTCGACTTCCCCAACCACCGGCGGAATTATTAACGCCACTGGCAGACGGTGAACACGGCGGTCAGGTGATCTTGACCGCGGGTGGAGCGAAGAACCAATTGGATCCAAGCATTGCCGAGAAGGGGGTTGTTTTCTGCGACCTGGCGACCGCAGAACGCCTTCACCCTGAAATATTAGTGAAAATCATGGGCGAAATTGTAAGACCTGAGGAAGGGAAATTCGCAGCGCTTGCTGGATCCTTCGCAACGTCTGGAGTGCTTGTTTATGTCCCACGAGGGATTCAGCTGGAGCAGCCGCTGCACAGCATACTGTGGGGACCTGGCATCGGTCTCGCATATCTTTCCCATATCCTGGTTTGGCTTGAAGAAGGCGCAGCGCTGACTTATGTCCATGAAGCTGCCTCTCACACAGAACCTGCCGGGCAGTCGATGCATGCAGGGATCGTTGAGGTGCATGTCGGAGCGGGTGCAAATTTGCGGTTTGTAGAACTGCAATCCTGGGGCGAGCACGTCTGGAATTTCAGCCACGAGAGGGTAAATGTCGAACAAGACGGCAACCTGGATTGGATATTCGGGGCGATCGGCAGCCATTTGACGAAGAATTTCTCGGAAATCGATTTAGTTGGGCGCGGTTCCACCGGCAGGATGTCTGGATTCTATTTTACAGACGGCGACCAACATCTGGATCACGATACACAGCAAAACCACCTGGCGCCAAACACAACCAGCGACTTGCTTTTCAAGGGGGCGCTTAGAGATAAAAGCCGGTCGGTCTGGCAAGGGATGATTTATGTGGCGCCGGGAGCGCAGAAATCCGACGGCTACCAGGCAAACCGCAACCTGGTGTTAAGCAGACAGGCGCGCGCCGATTCAATTCCGGGTCTTGAGATTATGGCTGACGATGTACGCTGTACACACGGCGCAACGGTTGGTAAAATTGATCCAGATCAATTATTCTATTTACGCAGCCGGGGGATTCCTACCCGCGAAGCCGAACGGCTAATTGTGGAAGGTTTTTTTGATCCAATCATGCAGCGCATCCCATTTGAAGGGGTCAGGGCGCGGTTTGTGGATGCGATCGAAGAAAAAATGGGTTCGTTAGATGGCTGAGGGTGTGGGGTGTGCGAAAAAGTTCGCAAATCGCCAGTCATCTCCAGCTTGTGAGAAGGATTTGTTGTTTTGGGGTGACTTTAAGGAGGCTGCTTTGTCAGGACTATATTTCTCGACCGCACCTGACCGCGAGGAGAGTTTTCGGGTTGGGGATTTGGTGGAAGTCTACTGCGACCATGATTTCGCTGGTGAGCGAGTTCGTGATTGGCTGGGAGGGACTATCGTACAAGTCGATCCGAAAATGCTTGCGGTCCAATTTCAGGAAAATGTGTATCTAACGGACGGATGGATGGTGCCGGACCATGTGCTTTGGTGTCCAAAAGGATCCGCCAATATCCGAAAACCGCTGCGCCGGCGGCGCAAACGCCCGACCGGAGGCAGACTTGTACCTCCACCCGTTTCAAATGAGCCCGACGAGGATTAATTTTATTATTATTGCTTCGTCACAATAATAGATTTGAATGGCTGCTCATGTCCTTACCAAATATTCACTATGATGTAGCTCAGATTCGATCGGATTTCCCGATCCTTGGGCGGGAAGTTCATCCGGGTGTACCGTTGGTATATCTTGATTCGACCGCCACCAGCCAAAAGCCTGCGACGGTGATCGAGGCGATGGACGCTTTTTACCGCATCTCAAATGCAAATATCCATCGAGGGATCCATGTGCTGGCGGAGGAATCCACTGCCCAATATGAGGCAGCACGAGAAAAAGTGGCGAGATTTATTCATGCGCCGTCTGCAGAGGAAGTGGTTTTCACCCGCAACACGACCGAATCAATCAACCTGGTGGCATATACCTGGGGTCGAAAATTTCTGCAAGCTGGGGACATGGTGGTGTTGACAGAAATGGAACATCATTCAAACTTAGTCCCCTGGCAAATCCTAGCCAATGAAAAGAATCTTCGCCTGGAGTTTATTCCGGTGACGGAGGCTGGGGTCCTGGATTTGGAAGCCTTCCGCGATCTCCTGCGAATGCAGCCTAAACTTGTGGCATTCACGCATATGTCGAATGTGCTTGGGACGATTAATCCAACCAAAATCATCATAGAGATGGCGCATCAGGCTGGAGCGGCTGCTCTAGTGGATGCAGCTCAGTCGGTGCCTCATTTACCGGTGGATGTGCAGGATCTGGATGCAGACTTCCTGGCTTTTTCAGCGCATAAAATGTGCGGTCCGACCGGGATTGGTGTGCTTTTTGGAAAAAAGAGGCTGTTAGAGGCGATGCCCCCATTCCTGGGCGGTGGTGATATGATCAAGAGGGTTCATTTGAGATCTTTTGCCCCCAATGACCTGCCGCATAAATTTGAAGCTGGAACACCGGCGATTGCAGAAGCGATTGGTCTAGGAGCAGCGGTTGATTACCTGACTGATATCGGTATGGAGACTGTAGCGGAACACGAAAAACAACTTATCTCCTATGCAATGGACCGCTTAGTCGAAGTCCCGGGAGTTGAGATATTTGGACCTGCTGCTGAACTACGAGGAGGGGTAGCTTCATTTACCCTGGCGGGAATCCATCCACACGATGTTTCGCAAATTTTGGATGAATTTGGTATTGCGATCCGCGCCGGCCATCACTGCGCCATGCCACTGCATGAAAAATTTGGGATCCCGGCAACAGCAAGGGCAAGTTTTTATTTGTATTCCACTGAAGATGAGGTGGACCGGCTGGCGGAAGGACTTTATAAAGTTCGGGATGTATTTGGAATGTAATTATGGATGATTTATATCGCGAAGTCATTATCGACCGGTACAAAAATCCCATCTATCGGGGCTCGTTAAATCCGCATGATATCTCTTTCGAAGATGACAATCCACTGTGCGGCGATCACATCCGGATTGACATCAGGGTTGACGATGAGCAGCGAGTAGCAGAAGCGGCGTTTGACGGTCACGGCTGCGCGATATCGCAAGCATCTGCGGATTTACTGCTCGAATTGATCATAGGGAAACCGGTCGAAGAAGTCAAACAGATTTCAAAAGAGGATTTGTTGGAGCTGCTTGGATTGGAGCTCGGACCGGTCCGGTTAAAATGCGCGCTGCTCTCGTTAAAGGTCTTGAAAGCCGGAGTATACGGCTTGGGTGAAGCGAGCGACCAGCTAGTGGAATAGGCTAATGCATCTTAATATTGAGAATTCCATATGGTTAACTATGTACATTTAGACCCGCAGGAATGTGAGTTTATTTCGGTAGCGGAGAAAAAAGACCTTCCAATAGGTGAAAGGTTGTTTCTTGAAATCGATGGCGAACCGCTGGTTGTATTTAACATCGCAGGCGAATATTTCTGCATAGCGGATTTGTGCAGCCATGATAATGGTCCGGTAGGGGAGGGCGAGCTGGAGGGATATGAGGTGATCTGCCCGCGCCACGGAGCTCGTTTTGAGGTCCGGACAGGCAAAGTCCTGTCGCTACCAGCAGTCGAGGATATCCCAGCTTTTCCTGTCAGGGTAAATGGAGATCATATTGAGATCGGACTGCCCTTCCAAAAATGAGGGCGGCGGAATTTTCAAGGGGGGCTGTCCAAAAAGAAACGGGCAGTCCCTTCCCAATTTAAGAGAAGCATGATTCAATGGGGGAATGAAAAGGAAAGCAACTGCCCCAGTATTCAAGCCGTACGTAATGAACCAGGTAGCGTTACTGCCACCGAGCTATGAAGAATTAATCCCAACAGATCACCTGGTGCGAGTAGTGAATGAAGCAGTAGAGAAGATCGATGTGAGTGCACTGATAGCGCAGTATAAAGGAGGAGGCACATCGAGCTATCATCCGAAGATGCTGCTGAAGGTACTGGTTTACGCGTATGCCGAACGGATCTATTCGTCACGGCGGATAGCTAAGGCCTTAAGGGAAAACATCCACTTCATGTGGATCAGCGGAGAGAGCCGGCCGGACTTTCGCACGATCAATGACTTTCGGGGTAGCCGGATGAAAGCAGTGATCGAAGAGGTATTCACGGCGGTACTGGAATATTTGGTGGCGTCAGGTCAGGTGAAGTTGGAGCACTATTTCTTGGATGGGACAAAGGTTGAAGCAAATGCGAACAAGCACAAGGTAGTATGGGCGAAGCGACGGGAGAATTATCATAAACGGGTGCAGGAACAGATCAAAGAGCTGCTGAAACAGATTGAGCAGGCCAATGAAGATGAGCAGTCCGAATATGGGGGGGATGATCTGGAGGAATTGGGCGGCAAGGGGCAAGATGCGGTAAACAGCGAACTGCTGAAGAAAAAGATTGACGAGCTCAACCAGAAGCTGCACAATCGAAACCAACCCAAGAAAGACACTCGACCAGCACGCAAGGTCTTGAAGAAACTCGCCGAAGATTGCTTGGTGCGACTAGAGAAATATGAGCAGCAGGAAAAGACGCTGGCTGGACGCAGCAGTTATTCCAAAACCGATCCGGATGCCAGCAGCATGCGGATGAAGGAAGATCGGGGTGCCGAAAAGCCGTGGCCAAAACCGGCCTACAACGTACAGATCGGCACGGAAGGCCAGTATGTGGTGGGATTCAGTGTTCATGGTCGAGCGGGTGATACGGCTTGCCTGATCCCGCATTTGGAAGGCATGCGCACCCATTTGGGTCGCTTACCACAAAACGTTGTGACGGACGCAGGCTATGGCAGTGAAGAAAACTACGCTTACCTGGAGCAGCACAGCTTGGGCAATTTCGTCAAGTACAACACTTTTTACCAGGATACCCATCACTTCCGAAAGCCAGAAATCATTCGCAGACACCAGTTCCGAGCCGAGAACTTTGACTATGATCCAGACCAAGATGAGTTCATCTGCCCAGCCCAAAAGCGGCTACACTTTCAGTATACTTCTCGCTATACCACTGACAATGGATATCTGAGCGATCGACGCAATTACGAATGTGACCAGTGTAGCCTGTGCCCGCTCAAACCGCTGTGTACCAAAGCCAAAGGCAACCGCAAGATTCGGATCAGCTTTCGCTTACTGGAATACCGCCGGCGAGCCAGAGTAAACCTCACCAGTCAGGTAGGACAACGTCTGCGAGCGAACCGTTCCACCGATGTGGAGACGGTGTTCGGCATTGTCAAACACAATATGGGCTTCCGTAGATTTCATCTGCGAGGTCTGGAGAAGGTGAAAACCGAGTGGGGGCTGGTGAGTATTGCCCATAATATGCGAAAACTGGCGGTGTGATTGCCGCCAGTTTTTTTGCCTTTCGCCTAATTGGCCTCATTAGGCTTGTTTTAGGGCTCTCTATCTGTTCTTTCTAGACAGCCCCTTTGATTAAACTCAATGGCAAATGAAAAACCAAAGAAGATATATATTGGTGGCGGCAGGTAAAAAAGGGATATTTAGGGGGTGACAAATGTCATATGACAGAATGCAGTTTATTACTTGTGAGAGAAATTATGGATATGGTATAATGTTTACGATCCCGGAAACGATAACATCCTCGAATTTGTCCGTGGTGCGTTCGCAATTCATTTAATCTGCACTTCAGAAAGTGAGGTGATCTGAAGTCTTGAGAACAGTATGTGGATCACGCAAACCAACCCCCAAGTATAGGCGTAAACTTTCATAATCGAAGATCGATTTAGGAGAGAGAAATGAAAACCGTCAAGATTTCTCTGAGCGTCCTGTTTGTGCTGATCTTTGTCCTGCAAACAGGCTGCGCACCTGCTGCGACCCCAGCCGCAACAGAGGCACCAGCAGCACCAGTAGCATTGGAAGCAGACGCAGGCGGATGGTGCTCTGGCACAAAAATCGTATTCTTCCCTGGAGGTACACCAGGAGGCGGTTTTGAAACTGTCGTTTATAACGGCGCCCTCCAGGCAGCTAAAGATACAGGGGCAGATGTAGAATACGTATGGTCCGATTGGGACCCAGCCAAAATGACCAACCAGTTCACTCAAGCCGCTGCGACCAAACCTGACGGAATAGCCATCATGGGCCATCCAGGAGATGCGGCATTTGATCCCCTCATTGATGACGCCGAATCGAAGGGTATCTTGTTACCAGCATGAATACACAATTACCGGAAGCGCAAGCCAAATACGCCTCAAACGGTTTCGGCTACGTCAGGCGCGGTACTCTATGATGCGGGATACGCCCTGGGCGAGGAAGCCGTAAAACGGTCTGGCGTGAAAGCGGGCGACAAAGCTTTCTTGTGGGGCTTGCTGTCACAAGCAGGCCGTGGTGAGCGCACGAAAGGCGTAAAGGATGCACTGGAAGCAGCCGGATTGACCGTGATCTACCAGGAAATCGACGACGCCACCAACAAGAGTGCGGCAGCCGGCGTGCCGGTCTTCACGGGTATCATGTCTGCCAACCCAGAGATCAAGCTCATGGTGACCGATCACGGAAACCTGACGGGCACCGTGCAGTCCTTCCTGGAAGCTGCCGGCAAAAAACCAGGTGATGTCTTCGCTGCCGGTTTCGATATGTCTGGGAATGCCGTTAAGGCGATCCAGGATGGCTGGCTGCAACTGGTGATCGACCAGCAGCAGTATCTGCAAGGCTACTCAGCATCCTGCAGATCTGCTTAACGAAAAATTATGGATTTTCTGGTTTAATGATCAATACGGGTGCGGGCTTCGCGGACAAGAACAACATCGACATCCTGGCCCCATTGGTGACGAGCCAGATTCGCTAAAGTTGGCACTCTGGATGCTGCCTGACAGATTGGGTCCTTCAGTGAGCCAGAATTGAAACTTCTGCAAGGGCTAAGAGGCGTTCGAAGCAACAAAACCCAATTAGCCCTTGCTAATCATAAAATAATTGATCATTCGAGAGGATACTGGTCATCGAGAACCCAAATGGAGTAAATTCATGGAAAAATATCGCCTCGAACTAAAGCAAGTATCCAAATCCTTCGGAGAGGTCCAAGCACTGGAGAATATTGACTTTCGGTTGGGCCAGAATGAGGTCGTAGGTCTATTGGGCGATAATGGCGCCGGAAAATCAACGTTGATCAAGATCATCACCGGCTATCACCAACCAACATCTGGTGAGATTTACTTCAATGGGCAGAAAGTGGATCATCTCTCGGTCCCCAAAGCCAGGGAATTAGGGGTGGAAACTGTTTATCAGGAACGGGCACTGGCGGAGCTTCAGACCTTGTGGAGGAATATATTTCTGGGGCGAGAACTTTGCAACTCTTTAGGTTTTCTTGATATTCAACGAATGAGAGATGAAACGCACCGGTTGATGACCCAATCGATGGGCTTTACTTCTCAGGCTGTCAGCCCCGATTTCGCGGGTGGGCAAATATTCCGGCGGTGAAAAGCAGGGCGTGGCAATCGTTCGAGCGCTTTTCTTTGACGCAGAAATAATCGTGCTGGACGAACCAACTATGGGTCTTTCTCTCAAAGAGACCGCGAAACTGATCAACTTCGTTAACGGGATCAAGGAAGCTGGAAAATCCGCAATTTTTATCGACCATAATATTCTGCATGTCTACAATGTGGCCGATCGCGTGGTGGTGATCGACCGAGGAAAAGTCGCCGGTGAATTCCAACCTAAGGATATCGATTTAAGCGACCTGATGGCAAAAATGGTCCGTGTTGCAGAAACTGGCAGCCTCGACTAGCGTACGTCCATGGATGGAAGCTATGGATTCTCAAACCGTTACAACCGCACCCGAAGCCACCCAGCACTATAAAGTGCCCTTCAGTTTTCGGAGATTTACCCGCACGAACAGCGCTCAGCTTGGAATTTTGGGCGTGTTAGCGGGACTGTGGTTGATATTTATTATTTTGGCTCCAAACACATTTTTATCTTCACAAATTTATTATGCATTCATGCTGACCATTCCCTTCTTTGCCATGATGGCGATCCCGCTGACTATCGTCGTGATTGCAGGAGAGATCGATCTCTCATTCCCATCGATCATGGCTATGGGGATGGTGGCGTTCTATTTTACATACAATGGTACCAGCTTCATCGGCAATCCGACCATACAGGTCTTTCTGGCGATTATCGCCGCCTTAGTGACTGGGACCATTATCGGCTGGATCAATGGTTTTATCATTGTCAAGTTTGGCATCCCTTCACTCGTTGTGACGATAGGCACGCAGTTCTTCTGGCGGGGGGCGGTGCTAGTGCTACTCTCTGGGGGGAACTTCACCCTGGATTTCGTCATGAAGACACCCTTTCACCCGCTGCTGGTCGGTAAGATCGGCGGGTATTTACCGATGCAGATGGTCTGGTTGGTGGTCATCACGATCCTTGGTTGGGTGCTGCTAAACCGGCATAGATTTGGAGCGCACATTTACCTGATTGGGGATAACGTCAACAGCGCCGAATTGATGGGCGTCAATACCGGACGTACTCGCATCCAAGCCTTTATGCTGATTGGATTAGTCTCAGCTTTTGCTGGTGTGATAGCCAGCTTCTACGTTGCTTATTTATGGCCCAGCCTGGGAGATGGTTATTTATTGAGCACACTCGCCTCGGTTTTCCTGGGCGGTACATCCGTCTTCGGCGGCACTGGCACGATCCTGGGAACCTTTATCGGAGCTTTTATCATTGGTACAATCGAAGCGGCGACTGTGGCTATCGGCTTGACAGGATTCTGGACCCAGCTGATCTATGGTCTAATAATCGTGCTCTCGGTAATCATGCACACCTATTTGCGCAAGCGCGGCGAGTAATCCCGCCCCAGTCGGATTAATCAAGATGTTATCATCACTGCAAAAGCTGCTTTGCGTGGTTCCAAGTGAATCAACTTCAGCTATATGGAAAAGAGCGAGATGAAGTCCCGCGATAGGGTGCTGCTATCCCTCAATCATAAAGAACCCGACCGCATCCCTATCGATCTAGGTGCGACAATCGTCAGCTCGATTGTCAAGCAGACTTACATCGAGCTCAAACAATACCTTGGTATGCCGATCGAGCAGATCAAGATGCTGGATTACGTCCAGCAGCTCCCTTACTTAACAGAAGATCTGATGGAGCGGTTTGGGGTAGATTTTCGGATGGTGCAGCTTCCTGCAGCAACTGCGCCTGGACTGCATATTTTTGAAGAAGGAGCTTATTACGCATTTATTGACCGATGGGGCTCCAAACTCCACATGCCGAAGGACGGCGGCTTATATTTCGATTGGGTTGAATTCCCAATCAAGGAACCCACGCTGGAAGCGCTGCAGAGCTATCATTGGCCGGAACCGGACCCTATGGCGTACAACTTGAAACTTCAAGCGGAGGCTAAGGCGCTTTATGAGAACACGGACTATGCGATCGTTGGAAGTGCAGTGATCGGTGGTGGGATATTTGAGCAGCCGGCGCGGACGATGGGATTAGAGAGTTTTCTGATGGCGCTGGTGAAAGAGCCAGATTTTGCTGATCGATTGATGGAGAAAATCACAGATATCTATATTGAATCCTGCGCCAATTACCTCGACCTGGTAGGCGAATATATCCAGGTGTTCACATTTTGGGATGATCTATGCACCCAGGAGGGCTGGATGATCCGCCCTGACATTTATCGAGGAATGATCAAACCCAAGCAGCGGAGACTGGTAGAAGCGATCAAAAAGAAAACCAACGCCAAGCTTTTTTACCACAGCTGCGGTGCAACTCGCGGATTAATCCCAGACTTGATTGAGATTGGATTTGATATTCTGAACCCGGTCCAGGTTTCGGCGAAAGGTATGGACACCAAGGCACTTAAGACGGAATTTGGTCGAGATATTGTTTTTTGGGGCGGAGGTGTTGATACCCAAAGAGTACTGCCTTTTGGTAAACCGCCCGAGGTAGCTGATGAGGTCAGGCGACGAATTGACGATCTAGCTCCGGGCGGCGGTTTTGTTTTTGCCCCTGTGCATAATATTCAAGCTTACGTTCCGCCTGAGAATGTTATTACTGCATATGACACTGCGCTCGAATTTGGGCGTTACAATTAGAATCACAAAATATCACTGGATGACTTTAAACATGGAAGCGATCTTGAAATCAATTTATGATGCAGTAATTGAAGGGAATGCGCCGCTTGTCCAGGAAAAGGTCAAGGAGGCATTGGGTGAGGGGATAGATGCAGGTGTAATCCTCAACCAGGGTATGATCGCAGCGATGGCTGAAGTTGGCAAACGGTTCGAAGATGGGGATTTCTTCGTGCCAGAAATGCTGATTGCAGCGAGGGCGATGCAATCTGGGCTTGCGATCCTAAAGCCGCAGCTTCAGCTAGCGGACGTAAAAACAGCAGGCAAGGTAGCAATTGGAACCGTTAAAGGCGACTTACACGACATCGGTAAAAACCTGGTTGCGATGATGTTGGAAGGAGCAGGATTTGAGATCATTGACTTGGGCACAGACGTCTCACCGGACAAATTTACCGATGCCGTTAAGACCCAAGGTGCTAATTTTGTAGCAATGTCTGCTCGATTAACGACAACGATGTCTAACATGAAGAATACAGTAGAGGCGCTCAAGGCAGCAGGTGTGCGCGATCAGGTAAAGGTGATGATCGGCGGGGCGCCAGTGACGGAAGCCTATGCAAATCAGATCGGAGCGGACGGATACGCTCCAGACGCAAGCCGAGCTGTTGCCCTGGCAAAATCCCTGTCCGAATGAAGTGATCGAAGGAAAATGAAACATAGAGATCGTGTGCTTACGGCTCTCAACCACGAAGAGCCTGATCGCTGCCCGATGCAAATTAGCTTTACACCGGAGTTTGCAAATTGTTTGCACACTGATCTCAATGCCAAAGCTGGGAAGCCACACAATCCACATGGTGGTGGAAATACTTATGAGCTGGAACGGATGCTTGGCGAGGACATGCTGCTCACTTCAGTGGGGTGGGCAAATTCTTATTACCAGGCAGAGGGAGAATACAGAGATGAATGGGGTATCGGCTGGCGTTCAGCCGAGTACCAGACACCGTTTGGGAAGGGATGCTACACTGAAATCAGCAAGAATCCTTTAGCAGAAGATAACGCAATTAACGGTTATGTACCCCCCGATCCCAGTAAACCTGAGCTGTACAACGAAGCTGAACGGGTTATCCGAGACTTTAAGGATGAATATTGGATCGTTGGGGTGACTGTGACCACTATCTTCGAATGCGCCTGGGGGCTACGCGGCTACGAGCGGATGCTGAGCGACCTGGCGCTTCACCCAGACCTGGCAAACGCGATCCTGGATATCCCATTCTTCTACCACCTGTATGCAGCGAAACGACTGACGCAGATGGGCGTGGACATGATCTGGTTAGGAGACGACGTCGGCGCCCAGAAGTCCATGCTTATGTCACCCAAGATGTGGCGAACTTACTTGAAACCTCGGATGGCGAATTTGATCTCAGAAACCAAAGCTATCAACCCAAATATCAAAGTTGCCTACCACTCGGATGGGGTCATTTTACCGATCATACCTGAGCTGATCGAGATAGGGATTGACGTACTTAACCCTATCCAACCGGCATGCATGGACCCAGCCGAGGTGAAGAAACGTTTCGGGAATGAGCTTTGTTTCTGGGGATCGGTCGATGAACAATGGACACTGCCATTTGGGAGACCTGAAGATGTTCGGAATGAAATTCTTACCCGGCTTCGGACTATCGGCAAAAATGGCGGATTAATTTTGGGACCGACTTACCACGTTCAACTCGATACGCCAATGGAGAATTTTTGGATGATGGTGGATACCATCACCGAGACCCCGTATGTGTCGCTGAATGGGAACATTGATTGAGAACTGGATGAAGAGCTCACAGCGAGTGACTATCAAAGATGTTGCCAGGGGAGCGGGGGTATCGGTTCAGACCGTCTCTCGGGTTATTAATGACCGCCCCGATGTTTCCCCTGAGACCCGCCAGCGCATCCAACAAGTTATTGAAAACCTCGGTTATCAACCGAGCGAGCTGGCGCGCAGCCTTATCCAACAGCGAAGCTTTACCCTTGGAGTTGTGATTGCAGGATTGAAATATATCGGCCCTTCTCGCACTCTGAATGGAATCACGCAACGAGCCGAGGAGCTGGGTTATTCCTTATTATTAAAGGAGTTGCCAAGCTTTACAACCGGCGAGATCCAGCCCCTTATACAAGCGCTGATCGCCCGGCATGTCGATGGGATCATCTGGGCAACCTCAGAGGTTGGCGAAAACCAAAGCTGGGTATCAGAAAGTTTGAGAGATTTCACTGTGCCGATCGTATTTATCACAGCACACCCAAGGGAAGGGGTGTTCAGTATTGCGTATGATAATCGATACGGTGGGCAGATGGCGACCCGGCATTTGCTCCTCCAAGGATACCAGCACATAGGCCACATTACCGGTCCGTTGGATTGGTGGGAGGCACGGGAACGCAAGCTGGGGTGGGAACAAGCCCTCCGAGAGGCAGGGAAGGAACCTTCGGATAATCACTGGCAGGAAGGGAACTGGTCTTCAGCAAGCGGAGAGAGCGCTTTTCTTAAGCTATTGGAGACTTACCCGGGAATGGATGCTGTGTTTGTAGGGAACGACCAGATGGCTCTCGGGCTGCTTCAGGCAGCTCGCCGTAAAGGGGTGCAGGTGCCGTACGAACTTGGGTTGATTGGGTTTGATGGGATCCCAGAAACACGATACTACTGGCCCCCGCTTTCCACAATAATGCAAGACCAGAATTTATTGGGATGCCTGGCGGTGGAAAAAGTTGTGGCAATCATTGAATGCTTGCGGCTGGAGGAATTGCCTCCAGAGCCTGCGGCAGACGTGCTCCTCCCTGAGCTGATCATCCGAGAAAGCTCTGGAGAGAATATTGTTTAATTAAGGAAAAATCTGCAGCCATTGGTTTACACAATATTCCAGGCTGCTTGAAAGTTTGATGATTCTTAAAATATAAGGAGATCAAGATGGATACGACTTTAAAACAACCAGTGCTCGGGGTTATCGTTGGGAATCGAGGGTTCTTTCCAGGTCACCTTTGTGAGTTTGGTCGCAAGACGATCTTGAAGGTTCTAGAAAATGAGGGGATCAAAGCGATTGCTTTACCAGAGGATGCCTCGAAATTTGGATCGGTGGAATCATTGGAGGATGCTCAAAAACTGGCAGATCTATTCAAGGCACACCGCGACGAGATCGACGGAGTGTTGATCACCCTGCCTAATTTCGGAGATGAGAGAGCAATAGCAAACACTCTCCGGTGGTCAACCCTGAATGTCCCAGTGTTGGTGCATGCTTTCCCGGACGACGCTTCGAAAATGATGATTGCAGATAGACGCGACTCATTCTGTGGAAAAATGTCAGCCTGCAATAATCTGCTCCAGTACGGGATAAAATTTACGCTTACATCCCTTCATACTATGGATCCGGAAAGTGAAAAATTCCTGGAAGATCTGCGAAAATTTGTGAGCGTCTGCCGGGTGGTAAAAGGGCTTCGAAATGCACGAATCGGGGCGATTGGAGCGCGCCCAACAAATTTCAACACGGTACGTTTTAGCGAGAAGCTCTTTGAGCGCAGCGGAATTTCGGTTGAAACGATTGATTTATCCGAAATCTTTGGCAAGGCACAGCGATTGAAAGATGATGATTTCAAGGCTGCTGGCGAAGATGGATGAGATGAAGGCGTATGTGGCTACCTCGAAAGTACCTAATGGAGCGCTGGTGCGAATGGCGAGGCTCGGGGCTGTGATTGATGCATGGATGGAGGACAAGCGCCTGGTGGCCAGCGCTCTTCAGTGCTGGACCGCGATGGAGGAATTCTACGGTGTGGTCCCCTGTACTCTGATGAGCATGATGTCTAACAGGCTGATGCCTTCTGCATGTGAAACAGACATCAGCGGCGTGGTTGGGATGTATGCGATGGTGCTGGCTTCTGGAAAACCCAGCGCTCTGGTCGATTGGAACAACAATTATGCCGATGACCCTGATAAAGGAGTCGTATTCCACTGCTCCAACCTGCCAAAAGACCTTTTTGTCAGCGAAAAAATCTCGAAAGAAGATCTGCCAACCATGGATTACCAGGAAATCATTGCAGGCACTGTGGGTAAGGAAAACACCTACGGCACGATCGTTGGTAGAGTCAAAGCCTCTCCATTCACTTTCTGCCGAGTTTCAACAGATGATTTTAACGGCAAGATTCTTGCGTATCTGGGTGAAGGAGAGCTCACGAATGACCCATTAAAGACCTTTGGAGGTTATGGGGTTGTTAAAATTCCAAATCTACAAAAATTGCTTGCACACATCTGCGAAAATGGGTTCGAGCATCACGTGGCAATCAGCCCATCGCTTGTGGCGCCAGCTGTAGACGAAGCCCTTTCCAAGTACATGGGTTGGGAAATCTACCATCATCGAGGACGATTGAGGTCAGGATGACTGAATTGGAAGGGAAGCTTAATCGAATACGGGGTCTGTTATCCAAGTACAAATTGGATGGTCTTTACCTTAATAAAGTCAGCAGCTTCGCCTGGGCTACCTGCGGCGCAAGCTCATACGTGAACACAGCAGCGTCGGAGGGAGCGGCGTCATTATTGATCACCATCGATAAACAGTTTCTGATCACTAACAACATCGAATCCACCAGGATTGAGAAAGAAGAGAAGCTCGCATTACAAGGCTGGGATCTCGTGGTCGCTCCGTGGTTCGAAGGAGGTGAAGATATCTGGAAGCTGGCGGGGAGTAAAGCTTTAGGCTCGGATGGTGACCTGCCGGGTTTCAAGAACCTTTCGGACGATGCGGCTCAACTAAGGATGAATCTCACTCCTGAGGAAGGTATGCGTTTCAGAGAATTGGGAAAACTCTGCTCTGAGGCAATGGATGCTGCCATCCGAAAGGTCAAGCCGGGGATGTCTGAATATCAGATCGCAGCGAATCTTGGATTTGAGGCTCAAAGCCGAGGGGTTCAGGCGATTGTAAATTTGATTGCAGTTGATGAACGCATATTTATGTATCGACATCCCTTGCCAACCGATAAAATTCTGAACAAATATGCCATGCTTGTGCTGTGCGGCCGAAAATATGGATTGGTCTGCTCCATCACCCGATTGGTTCACTTTGGAAGACTTTCGGAAGAACTTCTCGAAAAATCGAAAGCGGTTGCAAAAGTGGACGCAGCGCTGATCGCAGCCACAAGACCCGAAAAGAACCTCGGTCAAGTATTCTTTGAGATGAAGCAAGCATATGCTAAGGTTGGTTTTCCTGAGGAATGGAGACTTCACCATCAAGGCGGGCCAGCCGGATATGAACCGCGCGAGAAAGTTGCTACCGCTGACGATGATACCCGGGTGGTGATAGGTCAGGCGTATGCCTGGAATCCTTCGATCACTGGAACAAAATCAGAAGACACGATCTTGATTGGGGATTTTACTAATGAGGTCATAACGGTTATTCCTGGATGGCCTACGTTTAGTATCGAATATCAAGGATCAACTTTGACTCGACCGGCGATCCTGGAAATTCGATGAAAGCCATTCGCCTGCATGCTCCTGGGGATATCCGCCTGCACGATGAGGAGCAGCCTGTCCCAAAAGAAGGTGAAGCGCTGCTAAAGGTCGGCGCGGTTGGATTGTGCGGATCCGATATCCACTGGTTTGAGGAATCGGGATTGGAGATGCGCGCCTGGTCGATCCATTGATTCTTGGACATGAATTTGCCGGCTGGACCGCAGATGACAACTGCCTGGTCGCCGTGGAGCCGGCGATCTCGTGTGGGAAATGCGAATCGTGCCTGGAAGGTAACCACAACCTCTGCCCAATGGTGGTGTTTGCCGGGCACGGGAAACAAGACGGCGCACTGCGGGAGTACCTCTCATGGCGGCGAGAAAACTACTTCGAATTACCTGCCGGTTTTACGGCAGAGGAAGGAGCAATGCTCGAACCGCTCGGAGTGGCAATCTTTTCACTTGATCTTGCTGGATTGAGGCCGCGGATGGATATCGGAATATTTGGGTGTGGACCGATTGGATTATTGATCCTTCAGCTGTTGAAATATTCTGGGGCGCGCTTCATTCTGGCAACCGACCGACTCATACACAGGGTAGAAGCAGCCGAGCGATTTGGGGCTGATCTTCAGGCGCTTGTAGATGACTCGGGTAAACTCCCCCAAGAATTCTTGAAACGACGAGAAAGAGGATTGGACCTGGTCTTCGAGGTTTCTGGTGATAATAATGCATTAGACAGCGCGATCGAGGCAGTGCGACCGGGAGGCCAGATCATCCTTATCGGCGTACCCGAAAATGATAGAACAGAATTCAGGGCTTCAACCGCACGAAGAAAAGGTCTGAATATTCAAATAGTGCGGCGAATGAAAAATACCTATCCGAGAGCGATCCAACTTGTGGCTGATAAAAAGGTTGATGTCAGATCATTGATCAGCCACAGATACTCGCTTGACCAAGCTGCAGAAGCGTTTCGAACTGCGAGCGAGCGCTCTGGATTGAAAGTGATGATAACGCCATGATTTTATCCCTTCATTGGAGGCTTGAATGAGCAAGAAATATGCGATTGGTGTGGATTTTGGGACCGAATTGGGGCGAGCTTTGCTGGTGGATGTAATGGATGGGACTGAGGTTGCCACTTATGTCCATCCATACAGCCACGGAGTGATCGATGAGAAACTCCCCGAATTGAAAGTGCGACTCGAACCAGATTGGGCGCTTCAAGACCCGAATGATTATATTGCAGTATTTAAGACCGCGATCCCTGAGGTAATTAATATGAGCCATGTCGATCCAGCCGATGTGGTTGGGGTGGGGATCGATTTCACTGCCTGCACAATGCTTCCCACAAAAAAAGACGGCACACCTTTGTGCAACCTCCAGGAATTTAAAAACCACCCGCATGCCTGGGTCAAGCTCTGGAAACATCATGCTGCGCAACCCGAAGCAAACAAGATCAATGAGACGGCACGCAAGCTCGATGAAGGCTGGTTAGAGCGGTACGGCGGGAAAATATCATCGGAATGGTTCTTTTCAAAGACGCTGCAAATTCTGGATGAAGCCCCCGAAGTTTATGCTGCAGCAGATCGTCTGCTCGAAGCGGCAGATTGGGTAGTGTGGCAGCTAACCGGTGAGGAGACCCGGAATTCGTGCACCGCTGGCTATAAGGCGTTGTGGTCTAAACGAGAAGGATTCCCAGACAAGAAATATTTTGCAGCGCTGGACCCACGATTGGAGAACGTGATCGACGAGAAGATGTCGCGGGAGATCATCCCGATCGGCCAAAATGCCGGCGGTCTGACTGCGCAAGCAGCCCAATGGACAGGGTTACTCCCTGGGACGGCAGTGGCGATCGCAAATGTCGACGCGCATGTTGCAGTACCCGCAGCGACCGTGACTGAGGTGGGCAGGATGGTCATGATCATGGGGACGAGCATCTGTCATATGGTGCTGGGAGAAAAGGAGAAACTCGTACCCGGGATCTGCGGCTATGTCGAAGACGGGATCATCCCTGGATTATTTGGCTACGAAGCTGGACAATCCTGCGTCGGAGACCATTTTGCGTGGTTTATTGAGAACTGCGTCCCGGCAGCCTACGAGCAGCAAGCTGCAGAGAGAGATATTTCGATTCATCAACTCCTGGAAGAAAAAGCTGCACAGCTGAAACCTGGAGAAAGCGGGCTTATCGCCTTGGATTGGTGGAACGGGAATCGAAGTGTGCTGGTGGATGTAGACCTTACCGGCTTATTACTCGGAGCAACCCTGGCTACGAAACCTGAAGAAATCTATCGGGCTCTGATCGAAGCGACGGCATTTGGGACGCGGGTGATTATTGAGGCTTTCGAGAAGAATGGCGTTCCGGTCTATGAGCTGGTAGCCTGCGGAGGGCTGCCTGAAAAGAATTTATTACTGATGCAGATCTATGCAGATGTGACCGGCAGAGAGATGAAAGTAACCGCATCAGGGCAAACACCGGCATTGGGATCGGCGATGTTTGGAGCAGTCGCTGCCGGAAGCAAGGCTGGCGGGTACGACTCGATCATCGAAGCTGCGAGAAATATGGCGCACTTGATAGAGGTTATTTATAAACCCAATGCGGAGAATAAGGCGGTTTACGATAAACTTTTTACCGAATACCTCATACTGCATGATTACTTTGGGCGAGGTGAAAACGATGTGATGAAGCGCTTGAAGAAAATCAAAGCAGAGGCGCTGGCAAGCTAAAGTCTGCGCTCACCAGCCCAAGCGCATAAAAAGTGGGGACGAAAAGGACACGTTCACCGCACTCCCGAGCTTTCCGGTCGATTTCTTTAAGACTTGAAAGCTCGGATTTCATTAATCGCCCTTGCATATCCTGTTCGATAACGTCCCATTCAATTTCCAAGGCATCAGCGTCCTGGGTTGAAGTCCAGCGAGCACCTAAGATGCCAGTTTCGATACTTGTAAATCCCAGGCGTGAAAAGAGCATGCGCAGTTTTCTGCCAATGTATGGGTCGGCACCTTGCTGCAGCAGGCTGGCGGACTGGGCTGCTCCAAGCTCAGCCAGCGGATCTGGATAATCCAACCTGCCACCGTAATCTGGCTCAGCGAATGCAGCCACCCACCCCCCAGGTTGGGCGACCCGCTTCATCTCCTTCAAGGCAAGATACGGGTCAGACAACCATAATAGAACGAAATGACAATATACCAGGCGAAAACTTGAACCGAGCAGGGGCAAACTGAGAGCGTCAGCCTGGATCAGCTGAGAATTTGGCGCACCGCGCCTGGCTTCAAGCAGACTGGGGAAATCGATATCTAATCCGAATAGGGTTAGATTTTGGTGAGATGCCGAGGGATTATGGATTCCATATTTTTCGGTCAGCTCAGAGAGGATCGCTCCAGTGCCGCATCCAATTTCTAAACTACGCTCATCGGACGAAAACCCGATTTTCTGGAGCAAGAAGGTGCGGATCTCTTGAGTCCAGCTTGCCTGCTGGACAAAGCGCGGATGCCAATCCATATGCCAATCAGACGAACTCAAGAAAGGTGGGCGGATCAGCCTTTCCAGATTTTTTCAAAGGGATCGTTGAGTAAATTTCCCAGGATCCTGGAATCTCCTTGTGCCGGGCGGACATCACCATCCGGCTCAACATAAAGCCAGGCTCTTCCGGCACCCTCCATCATAGCGTCGCCGACCTCTAAAGCCACCGGATGGAGCGAGGAATATGGGACAGGAATATTCCAGACCAGCTCTAAACCACAACTCGCTACCCATTCACGCGCATGGTGCAGGGCACTGCTAAGGGAATCGTCCATCGCACTCAGGGAGATCTTGCTCACTCCAATATTTTTCAGGCGGTTGATAATCTTTTCTGTTTTTTCTTGATTCTCTGGTGTGATTGTAAAATGAGCGGTTAATGATAAATCCTCATCGAGCGCATTTTCAACAGCCTGCCAGGATTTGTCACTATCTGGGTGCATAATTATCATTAAATGGTCGAGCCCCGCTTGCAGAAGGGTCTCGAGCTTTGAACGGTCGTTAAATTTCAGACCATCGCTGAGCAGACCGGTGACCTGCCCAAGCTTCTCAGCATGGGTGATCAAGTCAACCAAATCCTCCCTTAAAGTGGGCTCACCTCCGGTGAAAATGATGTGAGGTATGCCGGCATCCCAGGCTTTGTCGAGAACGGACTGCCATTCGATCGTTGTCAGCTCTCGGGTAACTCGGTCTTCAGGAGCAGCTCCATCCTGATCACCTGAAGAAAGGCGATAAGTTACTGCGCAATCCAAGCGGTAAGGAGCTGTGAGGCGACCAGAAAATGGCTCCTGACGCTCAAAATCCAGGAATGTCACCGGATCCAGGTCAGGAATTTCAACAAGGGTTTGGATTCGCTCAGCCAGAACTATATAATCCTGTCGTGCTTGGGGAAACGCAACCTGATACTTCGCAGACATACGGCGAGCTACAGTATCAGGATCGGTATTATTAACGAGAAAATAAGCATATTCTGCGGCTGTCTGGTTGAGATGCAAGATCGTGGAAGCGTTGATAATAAGGACGCCTCCTCCAGCTGGATCCGTACGAAGGTGCAATCGATAATTACGTGGGTCTTCCAAAGGTGATTGGTAGTGGAAAACTCCAACAGGTAAATCTTCTTTTGGTGAGAAAAGCTGCTGCAAAATGTTTGGTTTCATGACAGTCATACCCTCTCTTGAGCCAGGGTGTTCAGCTGGATAATCCCGAAGAAATTTTTATGGGACATCCGCCTCCGCATTCTTTGAGCAGGATGCAGGATCCGCATTTTTCCTGGATTTTACGCCTCTCGCGTAATGATAAAGCCAGGTCATGGTTCCAGATATGCTCCCAAGGATCGGTCAATATCGAACCCAAGGGCTGGTAGTAAGACTGGCAGGGGATTACCGAACCATCTGGTTCGATGCACATATTATAAAGCGCGGCTGTGCAGCCTTTAACTCCAAGCTCGAGCTCCATTGGGTCGAAAGCACAATATTGGGTTGGCGTGTACCAGATCAGCTGCTGTTGGTGGAGATCGGTACGTTCGCGCGCAAGCTGGAGCAAAGGAGATCAGCTCGGATTCAGCCAATCCAGTTCCGCAAGTTTCACCGCGCCCAGAATAGATCAGGGCATTCAAGCCAACCGTCGGCACGCCGATATTTGCCAGGAAATCGAGAGTCTCCCCTAAACACTGAGCATTATCCACCAACATCGTGGTATTCGTCATAACAAAGAGCGGAGTTTCGAGGGCATTCTGGATCCCCAAAACGGTCTGATTCCAGGCTCCTTTAAGCCGAACCATATGATCGTGGATTTGAGCAGAATGCGATTTAAGGGTGATCTGAACATGGTCCAATCCAGAAGAGACGAGCTGCTCGAGGTAGCGTTTGTCCGCCAGCCGCCTTCCATTGGTATTTAGACCGGTAATCAAACCGGTTCTCTCTGCGTGTTGAATCAGCCTGGGGAGATCATCCCTGAGGGTTGGTTCTCCGCCTGTAAAAACAACGTGAGGGATGCCAAGCTCCCAGATACGATCGAGGATTGCGATCCAATCCTCACCTGGCAATTCTGGAAACTGTCTGGGTCTTTTGTTGTAGCAATGTGCGCAGTCATTGTTACATCGGTATGTCAGCGCAAGATCCATTCGATACGGAGCTGCAGGATGGGTGTGGAAAGGTGGGATGATTTCAAGATCAAGGTCATGGACGGGACAGGCGCCCTCAGGACGCACCAACTCCTTGAGCTGGTCGCAGAATTTCGCATAGTCAGCTCTGGCTTGCTGACCGCCTATCCGATATTTCTGACAAATTTTCCTTACCGCATCCTCTTCGGCGATTTGATCCAGTGCCAGTTTTGCCATGAAAGCAGCCGTCTGATTCAGGTGCATCACGCGGCTGGCATTTACCATCAGCAGCCCGCTGGCATCTGGATCAATCCTGAGATGAATCCGCGACTGCTCCCCTGAATTTTGGTGCAGATAATGGAATAAAGCGACCTGTGAGGCGGCGACAGGGCGAGGACTTTTTTCCTGACGTGCAAGGAATCGGTGAATTTCCATGAAATGCAGGCTCAGCGCCCGCCTCCAGCGCAGGCACAAGCGCAGCCAGCGCAAGCGCATGCGCAGGCACAACCCCCACCACTTCTGCTCCCGCCTGAATAGCTGGACGGGGCTGGGATGGGAACTGGATTGGTTTTATTCGTAACACTGCTGGTAAATTCGGTCACATTTCCGACAACTCCAGCCGAGAAGTTCTCAACCCCGTTCACGAGCGACGCGGCGAAGGTGCCGCCAGGGAGGGTAGGGAGGGAAATTCCACCTCCTGGTCCTCCGCCGGAAGGTCTTGAAATTGTGGATGGGGAGGGCATTGGACCGGAGGCAGCTGGTCTGGAAAAAGTGGGATCATACCGACCCCACCAAGAAGGAATGAAAACTGGACCTGTGCGGAAAACCTCGCGGGTGCGGTCATCGTAATTCTTATCGAGCATAGTCCACTCGAGGTATTTGTCGTAGGTTTCGCTCTTGACCTCAGGAGTTTGGGAATCTTCGACCTGCTTCCAGGCTTTTTCCATGATCGTCCTGTAATAATCAATCGTCTCTTTCCGGCTGAAGCCTTTCATTTTATTTGAAACGGTGTTCACCAGGTCAATCATCACGGCTTGGAGCGCTTTTCGCCGTTCCCCAAATTTATTCTCTTTCTGGAAGGCTCGCAGGAAGTCGACCTCATAAGGATTCAAATCAGCTGGAAGAGGATCAACAACCTCGATCTCGAGCGGATCGCGGGTCTTGACCGTCGCCGCAGATTTTTTCAGGGCTCCAAAGAGGATCATTGTCATGACCTTGTCGAGCGGCTGTTCCATTAGAACTCCAGCCTCGACGGCAGTGAGACCTCGTTTTATCCCCATCCCTTCGATGGCGATTTTCGGAGGCAAATACTGCAGTCGGCGGCGGCGCGTCGAAGAGCTTGTTAACCAACCGATGCCAACAATCCCAGCAAAGATACCTCCGCAGCACATGAAAGTGAAGAAAGTATCCTTGCTGATCCCAAGCCGCTCAAAAATTGATGGCTTGACAACTGCGGCAGCAGGCACATAATGTGTTGGAAAAGAGGCGCCAAATAAATATTGAGAAGATCCTGAAGCATTTGGATGGGTCCAAGTGTAGGTTACCCGACCTTGCTCATCGATGCCGGTCTGGGGTTCAGCAGGAAATCCCTTTGGCGCTTCATGCCAACGCGGCTCTGCAGGCTGAACGCCAGGTGGAAGGTGAATAGTGACCTGCATGCTGGTGGAGCCGGTGACATATTTTGAGCCAAACCAGGTGGGTGAGAACTCAAAACTGGCATAATTCTTATCCTTGTCATCATAACGAAGCCAGCTTCCTGCATTTGGGACATATACATGCACAGTGCCGGTTTGACCAGGCTGAATCGACTGGCTCCCCATGACGACAGCAAATCCGGACCCATCGCCAGCATAATCCGAACGCGAAATTGAGACCGATTGCCCTCCTGCTTCGGCTCTGGCGTCATTGAGTGTAAAATTAGGATTTGGCATGCCGATATCGACATAATCGATCGGCGAGGAAGTTGGATAATTGTAAAAAGTGAAGGAATATAGTATAGAGGTTGAGCCGTCTTCATTTATGTATACATCAGCACTCAGCTGCTGCAGTTCAAAGTAATAGGTTTGTGCAAATACGATACTAGGGGTAAAGGACAACAATAGAATGAGTGCTGCTGCTATCCAAACTCTTTTCATTGAAGCCTCCAAAAATTTATTGGCTTTTTAAAGTTTAACAAATTAATTACCACTTCGGATCTTCAGTGAGCTGGTAGGTCGTTCCGCAGTATGGACATTGGACCACTGGCGCCCCTGCGACCATCTTAATGTTGTCTGCGGTGAGCGAGCCTCCACAGGATTTACATTTAAGAGTATCCAGGTTTACATTGGCAGGCAGATCTACCCGGTACGAGACTTCCTCTGCAGTACCCGGGGCAGACTTCTTCGATCGTCCAACGAACCAGATTATCGCAAATCCGATCAGAATGCTGATGATGCCAACCGGGATCCAACCAGGAGAACCGTCTGGACTAAACGCGCCCCAAATAAAAAGTATTCCAAAGAAAATTACGATCGCAGCAGCAATATAGGCGATTATTTTCATGCTATCCTCAGACTTTGATTTTATTTATTTTAATATATCCTCAATTTCTGGACTGCGCAATGGATATTCTTCCTGATTTTTAGATTTCTATGCATAAAGCCTTATGGATGGATTTTATTCCCCAATAATTTTCACCAGCACTCGCTTGGGGCGACGCCCATCAAATTCACCGTAAAAAATCTGCTCCCAAGGACCAAAATCGAGAGAGCCGTTAGTGACTGCGACAACCACTTCTCGACCCATGATCTGCCGTTTCAGATGAGCGTCAGCATTGTCTTCACCCGTGCGATTATGAAGATACTTCGAAATGGGATCATGTGGAGCCAGAGCCTCTAACCAGAGGTCATAATCTTTATGAAGTCCGGATTCATCATCATTGATGAAAACCGAGGCAGTGATATGCATGGCATTCACCAGCACCAATCCTTCTTTGATACTACTTTCTTTTACACAGGCAACCACTTCAGGTGTGATGTTGAGAAAACCCCTTCGAGCGGGAACATTAAACCATAGGTCTTTTCTAAATGAGATCATTTGTCACCGGAGTATTGATGGATAAGGATGGTTTCGAGGATTTTACCACGTCACCTTCAGCTTGCCGGATGTAAGAGACTGGATCTGATAAGATCGAATTGACCAGGTGCTATTGGTATGCTAAAATCGACCAGGGTTATCCGGATTGGATTGATATTTCCTCGATTGGATTTGAATTGTTGAATTGAGAGCTTGATGGTGAAACCTGAGTGCACCAGAAACAATAATGGTTTGCTTCCCCAATTGCTGGCAATGATGGTTATCATCCTGCTCTCTGCGCACGGATGCATGTCTGAAAAAAATGTACGGAGCAACACACCGACTGTCAATATAACTCTCCAACCAGAAGTTCAGCTTGCAGCTCCGACTGCGCCAGAAACAGATCCAGGAGCGACCTCAACTGCAGTTCCGGAATTGGATGATGAAAGTCTGCCTGTTCAGAGCCTGGATGCGGCGGCAACGGCAAGCCTGGTTGAGCAAGGTTATGAACTTAGCAGCGAGGCAGGACTGAGAGCTGCGCTGGTGGATTTCTTCTCAAATCCCGATTATTCACAAATTCAAATTCCTGACTTAATTAGAAACAAATGGCTGGATTTTTCCCGAAATGAATCCGAACTCACAATAGAAGAGAAGCTTGATCTAGCCCAGTTCTTGGATCAGTGGCTGCAATTGGACGCACTGATGAATACGAGTGCGTATGGAAGAAATCACCGGATCCAATTAAAGGTTCAAGCTCTAGAAAATTCCGAAGGCCGCAGTATCATAAAGCCTTATCTCGTAGATCTTGAAGATGGTTTGGAAACACCGCTTCTGCTGGCACGGGATGCAAAAGGAAAATTCATCGATCTTGTGCCCGCGCCACAAATTCCTGGTTTCAGAATGCGCGCTGCCGAAGATGGATGGCATATCGAATATATAGATGACCGAGGGAGAAGTCATGCTGATTGCTGATGCCTATCCACTAGCGGAAGCGGACATCCAGCGAATCAAGAAGGAAATTGAGGCGGATGAACTGTCAGAAGAGGACCCTCTGATGACACGGCTAGTCCAAGTATTTCTTGATCAAAAGGAGGAAGGGAGCCTCTCTGTACCAAGATATGCCCTGCCAGAGGATGGAATTGAGCAAAATTTAATTGGGATCGACAAGTCATTAACTGCTTCGCAGATCATCCTGCTGAATGAAGCCTTCGAGCTTTTCGATCGGCCGGTATTTGAAGCGTTAAAGGAATCACTTTTCGGATCGGATATTTGGATGTTCTTCTTTGATGATTTAGGCCAGGCTTCGGGGATGAACTACACCGGCACCGGGCTAATCATGATTGATCGACGTGATTTATTTGGAAACCGGTATATCTTAGCGAGTGTACTGGCACACGAAGCAGCCCATGTGCTGCAGGGCGGAGTCAGGAACTCGGATGACCGGTGTCAAGAGCTCTTGAATATGGAAATTGGGAATGGAAAAATTGCCAAAGATTTTTCACTTTGGTCGGCTGATCAAGTGATTTCTGGGATTAAGAACAGGCAACTTGGGGCCTACCACATATCCCTCTGGATTTTGCTGCGGCTGGGATATCAAAATCTGAATAATCTGGAGCAGGCGATCTTAACCGGGAGAATCGGGGGAACCTCGGTATTGCTGGACTGCCCGTAATTGAAACCTGAAGTTCCACGAGCTGCTTTGAAAATCAGGAGGTCCTACCCATAAGACTAGCTTGTGGAGGGACTAGCGTGAACCGGGGGTGGTTTAGGATCTCGCGCAAATCTTGGATATCCACATCTTTTTGCAGGAAGTGGATATTCGCTCTTTCCATTTGTTTCCGGTATCGACCGATCAAATCATCGTCGATGAACAGGCTGGTTTCTGGACGGACCAAGAAACCGTCTTTTTGGAAACTGCTGATTATGGATTTAATCATTCGATCTTTCTGGCTGCTCCATTCGGCGACTGCATGTACGAAGAAATCGCCGATCATGAAGCCGCGTAGGGCACTGAAGACCGGTTCAGGATGATTATAGCTTGCTAACGAAATCAGGACATTCCGCTGCTTGAGCTCGAGTAAGAGGTTTGGGACCTCAGGAAATAGT
The DNA here is from genome assembly GCA_963827155.1 of uncultured Chloroflexia bacterium. Classification (GTDB taxonomy): domain Bacteria; phylum Chloroflexota; class Anaerolineae; order Anaerolineales; family UBA4823; genus UTCFX2. The sequence goes on from CAWGZV010000002.1 coordinate 470,091, forward strand.
CGAAATCTTCTGCCATCATTTCGAAGGATGGTGCGATCATCCAGGGTTGAAAATGTGTAATCTTCACGTCCCTGATCAAACCAATCGGTACCTGAGATATAACCGCCATCCAGACCGTACCAGAGGGTGTCATCTCCATCAAAAACCACCAATGAGATAACAATTGAGGGATATTTCATGGGAAAATTGGATTTTCCTGATTCATTGGATTATCCTTATTATATTCGGAGATGAACTTGAGTCACGGAGAGACAATCTGCGGGATAATATCCGAAAGGATTTTAGAAATTTTAAATGATATAATTTCGACCTATTTACGGAGGTATTGAGAATGACGGAAGATAAGTCAAGAACAACTTCTCTTAAGAACTCGCGAAGCTTTACAGTATGGATCATCATCAGCATCGGGCTGATACTTGCGGCGGGAGCGATTATCTCTCTGGCTAATAAGAATAGGGAAGGATTCCAGCCTGCTGTTTCCGGAGCGCCAAAATTAAAAATCCTGCGGATAGTCAGCGGATCTGATACCGTTGTGGATGGAAATGAGGTGGATTTTGGAGATATTCGGGTGGGTGACCCGGCTAAGGTCTCATATACTTTGACCAATATCGGAGATAAACCACTAGAGTTTGAAGAACCACCTTGGATTGAAGTAAAGGAAGGATGCTGACCGCCTACTCCTTCCATCGGTTCGATGGTCATTAATCCAGGGAAAACTACAACATTAACAATCGAATTTACGATGAGTCCGGGGATGGGTGGTCCGCACGATTTTAGAATTCATCTTGCGACAAATGATCCAAGCGAGGATCAGGAAGAGCTTGTGGTTCTCTCGAATTGGATCGAATAGTACTTTTCGAGCGGCTTACCCAGATTGTGTCGGGATCCAGACCTGTTCAATCAAGATGAAAAAAGGAAAAATAATAGCGCCCGAATTGTAAATGGGCGCTATTATTTATATATAATGACCCTTGACAAATCCTGTGATACCGGAAAGCAAAAATCCATGTGAGCATCAACCGGCGATGGCGGTACGGAGTTATTTTGCGAATTGATCAATCAATTGTGAAAAAGCCTCAAATGGTTGAGCACCCACCAGCGGAGTGCCGTTCACCAGGAAACTCGGTGTGCTCTGAACTCCCAATTGCTTGGCGTATTGAGACTGCTGCTCCACCGTGTCTTTATATTTTCCCGAATCCAGACATTCATTGAACGATTGGGTATCCAGCTCAAGCTCCATGGCAAATTTCTTGAGATTCTCGCTTGAGAATGCGCCTTGATTCTCTCCGTTTTGATGGGTGAAGAGGTAATCGTGGTATTCCCAGAATTTATTCTGATCTGAAGCACATTCACTGGCTTCGGCTGCAATTTTGGATTCGTCTCCAAGAAATGCAAAATGAAAATAACCCAAGCGAACTTTTCCATCTTTGACATATTGTTCTTCGATCTGACGACCCGCGTCAGTGGCCCAGCGGCCGCAATATGGTCATTGATAATCGCTAAATTCGATAATTGTAACCGGGGCATTTTCATCGCCTTTGAAATGGCGGGTCTCTCCTATGATCATCCCCATCAATTCTTGATTTGTGGCTGAACGAGTCTGTACTGCCGCCGCAACTGCGGTGGAAGTGCCACGGGCAGCAGTCGCCTCAGGACCGATGGTTCCACGAGCGAGGTATCCCAATCCCAATCCAATGAACAGCATAACAAGCCCGACCAGAGGTGTCACCCATTTTTTGGATGAATGAGCCGGTGATACTACCTCTTGCTCGGGTTCAACAGGTGTTTGATTCAAATCGTCGTATTGATCCATAAATATTCAATCCCTCGTTTTTTAATGTAGCCTCTCGCGCTGAAACAATTGGTATCTTCAATGCTTCAAGATTAATTTGGGTATTATAGCTTATTTACGCAAGTGTCAAATGAAGGTTTCTATAACGCTAGCGCCAAGAATACCAGGTTTGTCTGCCTTGCAAAGGAACACGGTTGTGGTAAATTAGATGAGAAGGAATTTTCTCGGAAAGACGAATGCGAGGATCCTGTGAGCATAATCGATCCCAACCTACCCCTCATTGATCTTCACCGGCATTTAGATGGCAGTATTCGGCTGGAGACAATCCTAGAGCTGGCAAAGAAATTTCAGCTTGACATCCCTGCAAACTCGGTGGAAGAACTGCGCCCATTGGTACAAGTTACTGACCCTCAACCGGGGGTCATGGTTTTTATTGAGAAATTCTATTGGATGACCCATGTCCTGGTAGATTATGATGCCTGCCGGCGCGTAGCTTATGAAAATATAGAAGATGCCGCCAAAGAAGGGTTGGATTATGTTGAACTGAGGTTCAGTCCATGGTTTATGGCTGCAGCGAACGCGCTCGATCCAGCGGGAGTGGTGGAGGTGATTTGTGATGGGATTGAGGCGGGCAGCAAAGATTTCGGGCTGCCAGTAAAACTGATCGGAATTATCAGCAGGACTTATGGACCAGAAATTGGGATGAAAGAGCTGGGATCGCTGCTTTCACAGCGAGGGAGAATTGCGGCGCTCGATCTAGCAGGAGACGAGCTGAATTATCCGGCACGACTTTTCGAGAGACATTTTCAAATCGCCCGAGAGAATGGATTTGAAGTTACAACTCATGCAGGAGAGAGCGACAGGGCGAGCAGCATTTGGGACGCGATCAGGCTGTTAGGGGCTAAACGCATCGGACATGGCGTGACAGCCATTGAAGACCCTCCTTTGATCGATTTTTTGCATGATAACCAGATCGCGATCGAATGCAATCTTACAAGTAATGTACAAACAAGCACAGTTACTGACTATCAAAGCCATCCGCTTCGCCAATTCGTAGAGGCGGGCTTGCTCGCCACAATCAATACGGATGATCCTGGGATCAGCAATATTGACTTGAAATATGAATATGAGATCGCAGCACCGCTGGCTGGATTGAGCCCTGAACAAATTCGCCTGCTCCAGCGGAATGCACTTAAGGCTGCATTTCTGAGTGAAGCCGAAAGAGAAATGATCGTTCAACGATTACCGCATAAGAATATTTAGAGGATTATCGTAGAAGATGGGGCAATTACGGGATCTTTGATATGATTGGTTACCAATCGGGGTTGTAATAATTCGCAGGCGCGTTGGTAATCCGGGTCATCTCCAAGGTGGATAAATGGAGCTGAAATAGCTGGAGGTACTGCTCTCTGCGAAGCGACAAAAGAATAGATTCTCCATCAGGGGACCAAGCGGGCCGGCTTGGGGAAGGACCGGGATTTTCGTAAGTTGTTATTTCCTCCAGATCCTCTCCGCTGGACCTGGCCCGATATAGACGCCAGCTACCGCTCCGATTTGACCAAAATGCTAACCACTGCCCATCAGGCGACCAGACCGGCAGGATATCTTGAAAAGGGCTTTTAATGAGAAGGCGAGGCTCTGAACCATCAATTGCCATGACATAGATATCCAGATTTCCACCTCGGTTGCTCTGGAAAGCGATCAGACTTCCATCGGGAGACCAGCATGGGTATTGGTCATCGGCAGGATTGCTGGTCAGGTTTCTTGTGGAATTTTCAAAAATTGAAGCGGTGTAGATCTCCCAATTGCCATCGCGATCGGTATGGAAAGCGAGCTGATCATCCATGGGAGACCAAACAGGCGAACCTTCTTCGTGAGGAGTTGATGAAATGGTGGCAATCTTGGTTCCTTCTGGATCGATGAAGACAATTTCCCCATTGCCAGTCTTATGGCTTACATAAGCGATGTAATATTGATCCGAAGACCAGGCGGGTTCGGCGGCTCTTCCAAAGTCGGAGGTTAATCTAGTCAGCCCGGTGCCATCTGGGTTCATGGCAAATATTTCTTCAGTTCCATCCTGATCAGAAACGAGGGAAATGCGTGCTGAAGAATAGCTTGCTGGTGTTGGAACTTCAAAAAAGAAGGGCGGAAGGTCCTTAAAATTGAGCTGAAAGGCGCCATCACGAATACGCGAGTGCGGAATCGGTGCTGCGAGCCAGCAATCGCCTAAGAGGGTCACCAGATATTTGTGAGCTTGAAGATCTTCGATGCTCAAGTCGGGATAACCCGACTGCTTATGCACAAAAGTCAATCCAAGATCGGCACCAGAAAACAGTTCGATCAAGGAATCTCCAGTTGTGCAGGTGAAATTCATCCGCAGGAACACATAACTTTGTAATGGGTCACGGCGAGTAGGGGGAGAATAGGTCCGACCAAGGGCGCTGATGTAAGCAGGAAAGTCGACCGATTCAAGCTGCCAGATTTGCTGCTCATTTGTGATCTGGTTTGGAGCGGGAGTTAATGATGGTATTGTGAACTCGGTGGGGAGTCAAATGCAGCGATCGAATTGGGATTAACGTGGTGGTATGGGTCGGGCTTGCGGTCAATGTTGGTGTCGAAGAAGGGATTTTGTTTGGCGTGAATGTGGCGGTAGGAAATGGAGATGGAGTATTGGACAACGTGGGAGCTAAAGTTGGGGGATTTATAAAAGTAAACAACCTCCCGGGGAGGGCACAAAATGGAGAAAATAATCCTACCAGAAAGAAGAATCGCCAGGCGACCATTCGCTTTGATCTAGATTTGAGATGGGAAATGCGCATGACAATCCAATTATAAAGGCTACCTGGGTGAAGCGGATCTGTGATCAACTATCCGTCTGGAGGACGATTTGGCATGCAACTATTTTGAATCCCAAACGTAATAATTATGAAGATAAATCTAGATTTTGAAAGGAAAACGAATGAGCATCTGGCGAGTTTTATTATGCATTTTCTTTCCCCCGCTGGCAGTCCTTGATAAAGGCTGCGGGTCTATCCTTATTGTGATGATATTGACTGTCGTCGGCTGGGTGCCTGGCGTGATCGGTGCACTAGTAATTAATAATCGGTGATCTAAGATAATCTGTCATATAAGGTCCTACGGGCGCCATTCGAAATATTTACCTTCCATCACCTCTCGAAGATCTTCATCTTCAAGATTATAGAGAAAGATTTCTGGCTGCTTAAGATCAGCAGTCGTCCAGGCGCCCGTGCTGTCCTGTGTCAGACAAGAGGTGAAAGCGAGCCATTTCCCATCGGGTGATAATTTTGGGGATAAACCTGGGTACAAGTCCTCGCGGTTGGATGTGCCCGATTCCCAGCTCTGCATTGGAAGCACGTCAAACTCAGCATCTAAACCGCAGGCTGCCTGCCAGGCGTCAGGATCTTCGCTGGGGCAGGGAGATACGTGTGAAAATATCCCCCATCCTAAATCTGATGCTAAGTCGATCTCTTTTAGATTGACCTGGGACATCTGGAAATCCTGAATTGCATCTGTGGTGAAGCGAATCAGATAGACCATAGAAGAATACTGCTTACAGTCCTGCACAGAAGGAAAAACATTCGAAAGGGTGAATCCATCGCCAACAAGCGTGAGGCCTGCTCCAAAAGATTGAGCGCGACCAAAATCTTGACCAAGTTGGATAAATTCTTTCGCAAGTAGATCAAATTCGAATAGCTGAAAGCTGCAATCCAATTCTTTACAAAGGGTCGGATGAGACAGGGTTCCAATCAGACGTCCATCCCGGAGAAATACGGGTTGTCCGGTGAAACCACCGGGAATGATTCCTTCGCTAAAAGATGCTCCCCAATCAACCGGGTCTTCGATCCGATACATGGTATTACTTGTGTCAAGGGCTAAGATCATCCAGCCAATCATGCCTGGAGTTTGTTCGCTTTCAGGGTTCCATAAGACGACCCAGCGCTGATCGGGAGAGACGACCAGCCTCCGTTCGACTGCTGCCTGTTCCTCCGTTAAACCTAGCTCCAGACAGGAAGTGCGGACACTGCCATCTCGGTGATAAAAACACAGATTTTTACCATTGTAGGCGATGATGCGCTCACCGTCGGGGGTCCAGGTGAAACCCTTGATATCTCCAGCAATCGTTAGTGGATAAGGCTCACTTCCGGGTCCATCGAGAAGCCAGATATCACCCGCCTTTAGGAAAGCCAAAGCCGGTCCCGAGGCAGGCAGAAATGTCGGAGTGACCTGCAAGTTGGGGAGGAGTGGATAATTTTGTTCAGAAGCGGGTGGTGTGGGGTTTATTAATTCATGAGCAATCTCTGGCGTTTCGGAGGCTTTCTGGGTGACCTGATTTCCAAGAGGTGTGATTGGCGCTAAGGTGGAGATGCTCGCAGAAGGCGAGGAGGCGGGAAGCGGTTCGACAGACTGCTTGGGGCTGCAGGAGGATAATGAAAAGAACAGGACCACGAGCCCGATCAAAACTATCTGATGATCACTGGATTTCATTTCTCAAACCTCCGAGAGGCTTTAAGCCATTCTACCTTAAAGCATCAATTGATTACCATTCTGCTTTAACCAACTTCGATGAGATTTGTAATCTGGCTCGATCGATCGCACCCGCTCCCAAAAGCGTTTCGAATGATTGGGGTGTTCAACGTGGATGAGCTCATGGATAATCACGTAATCGATGGAGGCGAGAGGCGCCATCACAAGCCGCCAGGAGAAAGATAAATTCATTTTACTGCTACATGATCCCCAACGGGTGCGGGCACTCGTTATTCGGATCTGGTTGTAGGTTAATCCAAATTTATGCCCGAGGAAAGCCGTTCTTTCAGTGAAAATTCTTTTTGCCTCAGCTTTGTACCAATTCTTAAAAATTTCCGCAGGATGTTGGCGGGCATTTACATTCATCATGAATGAGCGTTCAAGTACCAGCAGCTTCTCCTGTTTTTCTCGATATTCAAGCGGATAGCCTTTTCCTAAATAATAAAAAAGCTCTCCAGGAAGATATTGGTGGACTTTAAGCTTACGGCTTCTCGCGACCGCCTGGTTTTTTTGGATCCACTCGGATTTGTCCCGAACAAATCGGTCAATTAGCATAGGGCTAACACCGATTGGCGCTCTGACGGTAAGATTTCCATCAGGATCGATGATCAATGCGATCGTTTTTCGTCGGGATCGGATGATTCGCATGGTAGCGACCAAATTATAACCGCCCTAAGGATGTCGCACTCGATCAATCTGAAGGCGGACCTTTGAAGACAGAAACGAGCGCATCTTTGTGTTGATGGAGATCAAGGTATAATTCTTGCAAGCTCATTTATAAATCTTCATATTTTTTATCTGCAGCATTGGTGATGCGAAATGAAGCGGGAACTCTCTGTTAGCCTGATAATTTTGGGAATCATTACTCTGGTGCTTATCACAGCGGCTGCCATCCTGCTCTGGCGAGGTTCGGTGCAATCGATAATTGCTTCAAGACCAAACATGGCGGTCTATGTTCAAGCGCCTCCAACTGCGGAAATTGGCAGCGACATAGAACTAACCCTGATGGTGGAAAATGACGGTAAAGAAATCGCCTCAATCGATGAAATCCGCCTGCCGCCAGCGATGACGGATTCGGCAGTCATCAAGGCGGTATTCCCTTCAATGCATCCAGGACAACAGGAATTTACCGGGGAATATACAAAATACCTGATCGGGATCTTGCTTGAGCCAGGTGAAAGACGAGAATTCAAGATCCAACTGATGCCGTGGCAGATCGCGGATGTTGCCGATAATATTGGAGTTTTATCGGGGGAAGACACCATCGCAGTTGGATTTCGGATCGTTTTTAATAAACCAATCGCAGAAGCAGGATCAACGTTAACCGCCTTGCCGACCCCAACGCAAACCTGGACACCCACCCCTTCAACCGTTCCATCTCCTCAAGCGACCTTAATGCCGACTTCAACTTCCATCATCCTTCCATATAAATCGGTGGTTAAGATCATCGCAAAAGTGAAACATTCCAGCCTGCTCCGAAATTTGTGGGGAGGGTCAGGCACAATCGTGTCTGAAGATGGTTATATATTAACGAACGCCCACCTGGTGCTACCCGTGCCTGGAGCGCGTCCGGATGTATTTGTAATTGCCATCACGGAAGATCCATCTGAACCGCCGCTAGAGATGTATTATGCCGAGCCGATATTGACAGATGAAGAACTCGATCTGGCGGTCATCCAAATCACGACCGATATGGATTTAAGACCGATCGATTGGAAAAATACGAAGTTGACCAATGTTCCATTAGGGAATTCTGATGAAATTCAGCTTGGCGAGCCACTAACGATACTCGGCTACCCCGGCATTGGCGGGCAAACAATTACCTTGACAAGTGGTAATGTTGGAGGTTTTACGGCTCAAAAAGGGTATGGCGATCGGGCATTTATAAAGACTTCTGCCACAATTTCTGGAGGCACGAGCGGCGGGCTGGTTTTGAATTCAAATGGCCAGATGATCGCGATCCCAACTCAGTTAGGTTCTGGCGTCGAAGATGAAGTAGTCGATTGCCGCGTCATCACGGATACAAATGGAGACGGCAAAATCAACCAGTTCGATGCGTGCGTACCTGTCGGTGGTTTCATCAATGCACTCCGTCCAATCAATCTGGCAAGGGCGATGATCGATGGGGCGAGAAGGATCACCGGAAGCGAAAATCCCCAGTAAACATCGAGGTGGAAATGACCGATAGAAAAATCCGCGTTTTGGTTGCCAAACCTGGTTTAGATGGTCACGATCGGGGGGCAAAAGTTGTGGCGAGGGCTCTACGGGATGCCGGCATGGAAGTTATTTACACCGGACTGCGACAAACGCCAGAGATGATTGCCGAAAGCGCATTACAGGAAGATGTCGATGCCGTTGGATTATCTGTCCTCTCGGGCGCCCATATGGCGCTGGTTCCCCGCGTCATTGATTTGCTCCGAAAAAATGGCCAGGGAAATGTAAAACTTTTCCTTGGCGGGATCATCCCAGACGATGACATCTCCAAGTTAAAGGAAATGGGTGTCCAGGGGATTTATGGACCAGGAACCCTCACAGAAAAAATTATTGAGGATATCCGCAGATCCGTTGCAATTGAAAACAGGACCTGAGCAAAAAAACCATGATTTCCACCCTATCCATCTCGGAAATCCTGGATGGTAATCGCCTCGCACTTGCCAGATTATTGACGCAAATCGAGAATCGGGATTTGACAGCCCATCGAATACTAGATGGGCTTTTCCCCTATTCTGGCAGAGCGCACCTAATTGGGGTGACAGGTCCGCCAGGAACTGGAAAATCGTCGCTCGTAAATCAACTTGCCAAAGCCATCCGAATATCCAGCGATGGAGGGGCTCGGAAGGTCGGCATCATCGCGGTCGACCCTTCGTCACCTTTCACTGGAGGCGCGATCCTTGGTGACAGGGTAAGGATGCGAGACCTGGCTGGAGATTCTGGGGTGTTTATCCGGTCTATGGCATCTCGAGGATCACTAGGTGGCCTGGCTGCCACCACTTCGAGCTTTGTCCAGGCTATGGACGCGGCCGGTTTCGAGGTGATTTTCATTGAAACCGTTGGAGCTGGTCAGGCTGAAGTCGAAATCGCCCGGCTTGCCCATACCACGCTAGTTGTGGAAGCACCAGGATTAGGAGATGATATCCAGGCAATTAAAGCCGGGATTCTTGAAATTGCCGACCTATTGGTGATTAATAAAGCCGATCATGTTGGAGCGGATGCGGCTGAAAGAGCACTCAGGAGTATGCTGCAACTGGCGCACCCAAGCCCGCATCAATTTTACGAGGATTTTGGAAAACCCGGCCATCACGGTGATCTGCAAATGAAATTAAGCTCAGAAAAGGATCCAGCATTCAAAATCGGCGAAGCTGAGTTTTGGCTGCCACCGATCATCCGAACGATTGCAACGGAAGGCAAAGGCATTCTGGAGCTGTTGGAAGCTATCTCCAATCATTCAATATACTTACACCGGACCGGAGAATGGGAGCGAAGGGTGCGGGATCGGCTGAAATCAGAAATTGATGAACTGATCAAAGAAACGCTACTCTTGAACTGGCAAGATCGTGTTTGCCGCGAAGATTATCTCCAGGTATTAGATGATTTATACGATCGAAAATTATCGCCTCATGAAGGCGTAGCTAAACTTGTGAAATGACATAACCGAGGGAATGCTGTGATATACGGAAAACGTATCCAACTCAGAGCGATCGAAAAAGACGATCTTAAAGATTTCACAATCTGGTTGAACGATCCAGAGGTCATTAAAGGACTACTGCTCTATGCCCCGCTTTCGGTGGCTGAGGAGGAATCATGGTATGAGGATATGCTGAAGCGACCGAATGACGAGCACCCTCTGATCATCGAAGTATTAGAAGGCGATGCGTGGGTTTCTTTAGGCAACTGCGGCCTCCATAACATTGACTGGCGTTGCCGTTCTGCGGAAATTGGGATTTTTATCGGAAATAAGCCATATTGGAATCGCGGTTTTGGGACCGAGGCAATGAAGCTCATGGTGGATTATGGATTCATGACCCTTAATCTCAACCGCATCATGCTCGATGTGTATGAAACCAATCTGCGGGCGATTCGATCTTATGAAAAAGCGGGATTTGTTCATGAAGGGCGAAAACGCCAGGCTATGGTTCAGGATGGAAAATATATCGACGTTTTGATCATGAGCGTTCTCCGCAAGGATTGGGCAGCGAAGGATGCCTGAATTACCCGAAGTCGAGACGATCCGGCAGATGCTGCGCAAAGGGGATAAGGAAACCTCTGGTCTAATCGAGACGGAATTTTCGAAAGTTGAAGTTTTGTGGGAAAAGACCGTAGCAACTCCAACGATTGAAAAATTCTATCAAGATCTGCCAGGACAGCGGATTGAAGAGATTGGAAGGAGAGGAAAATTTCTTACTTTTCAATCTTTCTACTTCCACAATGCTGATCCACCTGCGGATGAGCGGAGACCTTGTTATTGAGGGAGCAGATGCTCCTTTCCAGAAACATGCCCGCGTGCTTTTTTTCTTTCGGGATGAACGGAGATTATCCTTTATCGATCCTCGAAAATTCGGCAGAGTCTGGCTGGTAGATGACCCGCAGACGATTTTAGGGAAACTTGGGCCGGAATCGTTGGATTCGAAATTCTCGGTGGATGAGCTTTACCAAAAACTGCTCACTAAACGCAGACAGTTGAAACAGTTGATGCTTGACCAGACCTTCATCGCTGGGCTGGGAAACATTTACACCGATGAGATCCTCAACCTGGCTCGCCTGCATCCAGCCAGAATTTCGAGCTCGCTCTCTTGGGAGGAAACAAATCGAATGGTTGAGGCGATGCAGACGATCCTATCGGAAGGAATCCTACGGAATGGATCCAGCATCGACTGGGTTTATCGAGGAGGAGAGTTTCAAAATCAATTTCGGGCATATCAACGTCGGGACCAACCGTGTAAGAACTGCGGGACGCTCATCCAACGGATGGTTATTGGGCAGCGCAGCACATACTACTGTCCGTTTTGTCAGGTCATTTAATCGGGAAATCTTATATAATTTGAGAAAAATATGGATCTAGAATTATTAACCACTCTGATACCGATCGTGGCAATAGGTCTCATTGGCCTTTTGGTTGGTGGGATCATCGGCGGGCTGATCGCAGGAAGCATGCGCAATTCCAACCCGAAGAATGGGAGGACGCCTGGAAAGAATTTTGCCCAGATTCTCCGGATATGGCGAGACCGCCACAACGGAAAAATTCTGGTTGAAATGGACGGTGAATATTTCCCAAGTATTGAAAAACTTAGCAGGCGACAAAAAACAGCGTTCCTTCAGGATATTGACGAACTGCAGTTGTGGACTGGCGCTGAGGCTATTTCAAACCGAATTCAATCCGTGCCGACCGCTCCTGCGACTATAGTGCAATCGACCGAAATCCTTTCAGATCAACCAACTGATCATTTGGCGGTCAAACTCCCTGATGAACCACTCACCACACCTGGCGAACAATACCAAGAAGGGCTTTCCGCAAACCAAGCTCCATCACAAGCATTTACAACAGTCTCAGTCGGTGCTGCTATTCAAACTTCAAACGTGACACCACCCAGCCTGGAAATGAGTGATATTTTCATCCGTGCGATCGTCCCTGAAATTATGAGTAAAGAAAAGGAAACGCCCAAAAGCATTGCGGCACAGGTGGACGAGATCCTCCAGGAAAAGCTCCTACAATCTGGGCTTCACAACAGAGCGATTCGCTTGATGGAGATCCCTGAAAAAGGATTGGTTTTCATGGTGGATGGGAAAGCCTATGATGGTGTAAGTGATATCCCCGATGAGCCAGTACGCGAACTAATCCGTGAGTGCGTGGCTGAATGGGAAAAGAGAGGGTAGAGGAAAACGATAATAAAATTAATGTCGTCTCCGTCTTCTTTTCTTTCCACCAGCCTCATTACTTGGGACTGCTTTTTCTAGAGCAGGCTCAATGCTCGTATCAAGCTGCTCGACCTCTGTGGCTTCACGATCCTCTGCAGAAATGGTTTCAGGTGCAGATTCAGCCTCAAGCGCCTTTTGGGTTTGAAACCGACTGGCATCGCGAGGTTGGTATGTAAACATCCGTGATATGACGCCCAGGCGGATGTTGCTTTGCAAATCCTGGAATAACTCCGAAGCTCGAGATTTATATTGAACTAACGGGTCTCGCTGAGCATATGCCTCCAGTCCGATCGAAACCCTGAGCGCTTCCATTTGGGTCAGGTAATCCACCCATAATTCCGTTATCACCCCCAGCAGGAGCTGCCGGTAAATATTCGAGATCACCCGTTTTCCTAATAATTCAGTCAATTCTTTCTGGATATCGTCATCGAGGCTGCTTAAGGTCAGATTTATCGCAGGCGATAAATCGGGGGCATCCAATATCTCCATCAGCTCTGATAAGATCTCGTCGTCAAGATCGGCTAATGAATTATTTGCAAGCCGGTTGAACTCAAGCTTCCCCCAGGTCATATAGATCATTCGCTGGGCATCTTCAAGATGTTCCAGAACGATTTCAGAGATTTCCTCTGGCTTAATATCTTCAAGAGCACGAGCCGCATGAAAAACATAAGTCAAGCGATTGGTGCGCTGAACGACCCGTCGGTGGGTTCTGCGGTCGAATCCAGCTCTGGACCCCTGGGGAATCTGAAGAAGGAGCCAGTAAAGCTCATGCTCGGAGTAAGGCGGAGAAAGGCGGTTCAGCAGATTTTCCAGATCCCTGGTGATTTGCCCATTTTCTCCAACCAGCTTATCGATCCGGACCTGGACGGCCGCCTGCACAGCGTCCAGGATTTCTTGAGTCATTGCGCCCCAGTATTGTGGATCTAATTGAGTTGGGGAGAGATCGAGAGATTCGCCAATCCGCATTTCAATTGTCCCAAGCAAACGAGCAACGGTCTGAAGGCGAATATTTTGGACTACCTGATCTCGAATGACTGGGGATATCTGATTGGGAGAGCTGACGAGCGCTCGCTGCTGATCGCCAGAAAGCTTAAGAGGCATCCTAGCAACATTGGAGAGCTCTGCTGCCATTTCGACTGGTTTTTTGGACTCTCCGAATTCATCGCCTAACTCGATACCTTCAAAAAAGGTATCGAGGCTTTCTTCGCGTTCGCGAATTTGAGCCTCCATTTTCACAAGGTGCTGTTCGATCAATAATTCTACAGCCTGGAGGTTGTGTTCTGCTTCTGCTTCGAGAGATTCTTTTGCAACCAGGAGGATATTCTGCCGGATGTCGTGAACGGCTGGCTTCTCGGGTAATTTTTCTTTGATCTCATCCACCAGGATTTTTAATGTGAGGGAGGGGAATATCTTACCTTCCAGGGATATACTAGGCTGAACCTGCTCGAGCCAGGCGAGCAGCTTCCAAGGTCCTCCTTCATCTTTTAGCGCTTCAGGTACCCTGCGAACTAATTCAGTACGCAGCATCGAAGAGACATCTTCGGTCATATCTGGCTTGGAGAAGACGCGGTTACGCTCCGCATAAATCCGAGCGCGCTGAGCATTGAGGACATCATCATATTCCAGTAAGTGTTTTCGGACGTCAAAGTTCGCGCCTTCGACCCGGGTTTGCGATTGTTCAATCAATCTGCTAACCAGACCCATTTCGAGTGGGAGGGCGTCATCAATTTTTAATCGCTGCATCATTGAATCAGCCTGCTGACCACCGAAGAGGCGCATAAGGTCATCTTCCATTGAAAGAAAAAACCTCGAAGAGCCTGGATCCCCTTGACGAGCTGCGCGACCGCGAAGCTGGTTATCAATTCGCCTGGCTTCATGGCGTTCTGAGCCAATCACATGAAGACCGCCGAGTTGTCTAACCTGTTCCATCTCATCCAAGTAATTCAGGAAATATTGGATTTCAGCTCCGTAAATCCCGAACTCAGATGGATCCATTTTCAACAGGGCTTCTCTTCGCTCGAAATGGGTCATCTCATACGGTTTTGAGTATCCCGCACGGCTTAAGATGCGATTGACGGATACCATAATTTCTTCAGCCATATCGCCGCCAAGCTTAATATCGACGCCGCGCCCAGCCATGTTTGTGGCGATTGTGACCGCACCGAATGCACCTGCGGTCGCAATGATCTGGCTTTCTTCTGTGTGCTTGCGAGCGTTCAAGACCTGGTGAGGAATTCCAGCCTGCAATGACGATAACAGGCGATCGCCAGAAGTTGGCGGAAGTGATAATATGCGGAGCAAACGGTCAATATTCGAGCTGTCATCGGGGATGAATGGAATTTCAAGCTCACGCGCCAGCTTCCTCATCTGGGCGAGGTCTAACTCTTCGAGAGGAATATTAAGGAAGGCCAAAGATGGAATCTGACGACCATCTTCTTGAAAATTATTATGTTCTACCCAGGTTTCGCGGAGCAAGATCACTTGAGCCAGACGTTTCAACGGTTCGGACCGAAGACGATTTGACAAACGCTCGGAATTTTCGACTGATGTAGTACCCACCAATATCGGCCGACCCAGAACATGGTTCGTGAGGATTTCTTTGCTCAACGCGCGAAGCTTAGCCTCTACTGAGCGGAAGACCACATCTGGATAATCTTTTCGACGCCAAAATATCGGGATTTTTGCTGGGTCTGTTTGAAGGGTGTAATAATTATAACGATAACCCTGGTCGTCTTTTCCTTCAAGCTCAACGAGCTCGGTTTCAGGCTGGAGCGCCTGATACTCGAGATTGGTAGGTATTGCGACAACACCGAGCTTATAGATCTTGTCAAATTCCTCCGACTCGGTCAATGCTGTTCCGCTCATGCCAGCCAGCTTTTGATACATCCTGAAGTAATTTTGGATCGTGATGGTTGCGTAGGTGACGGATTCGCTCTGAACTTTAACGCCTTCCTTGGCTTCCACAGCTTGATGGAGACCATCCGACCACCGCCGACCAGGCATCATGCGCCCCGTGAATTCATCGATGATGATAATCTTTCCTGCCTGGACAAGATAATCTTTATTTCGACGGAACAAGAATTGGGCGCGCAACGCCTGCTCCAAGTACCCGATGATGCGTTCCTGTTCAGGGGTAACATCTTCTGGCCTTTCAGGATCACGCAAGGGCATCCCGAGCAGCTCTTCGACGTGAGCATCGCCAAGCTCTGTCAGCGTAACTGTCCGATCCTTCTCTTCGACTTCGTAGTCGTCTGGATTCAGCGATTTGGCGACTTGCGCAAGACGGATGTACCATTCACCTTCATCTTGAGCAGGTCCCGAGATAATCAATGGCGTCCGCGCTTCGTCTATCAAAACATTATCAACTTCGTCGATGATGGCGAAGTAATGACCTCTCTGAACACGATCAGAAAGGTTCATGGTCATATTATCCCGTAGATAGTCGAAGCCGAATTCGCTGTTCGTACCGTATGTGATATCCGCCAGATAGGCTTCATTACGGGACACCATACGAAGCTGGTTTTGGTCCTCATGCGGAGATTCACGTTCCAGGTCAATCATGAATGCTTTTTTCCCGTTTTCTGTCCGGGCAGCAATTTGGAGAACACCGATTGAGAGCCCCAACAAATTGTAGATTGGCGCCATCCAGCGAGCATCACGTCGGGCGAGGTAATCGTTAACGGTAATTAGATGAATACCTTTGCCTAGCAGAGCATTAAGATAAATTGGAAGTGTTGCAACAAGGGTTTTTCCCTCGCCGGTGCGCATTTCGGCGATCTTTCCCTGATGGAGGACGATTCCACCAACAATCTGGACATCATAATGCCGCAATCCGAGCGTGCGTTTGCTGGCTTCTCGGACGAGGGCAAATGCATTCGGTAGGATTTCTGCAAGAGCTTCTTGTTCGGCTGCTTTTAATTCTTCTGCATCAGTGATTCCGCTCCGGGCGAGGTCGATAGAGGCACGGAACTCTTCAGTTTTTTCGCGCAAACCCTCATCGCTAAGGGATTCATATTCTTTCTCTAAGGCATTTACTTCATTGACTGCGTCTGCCAGTTTATCAATTTCGCGCCGGTTAGGGTCACCCCCAACTAAACGAATGAATTTTTTCAGCATTTTTCATTTCCTCTAAGTGGCGGATTATAGCACGAAGCGAATTATAAGGAATATGCCAGATTAATTTTTCCTGGGATTTAAATTAGACTTATCAAATTTCAATCCTGGTATAATTTCCCGCGTCCTATAACAGTATGGAACAAGGCGAGATGATTTGAATGTATTCCGCACGATGTCCAGTTTGTGATGATTTAATCTCTCCGGGTGTGGCTGTAAAACAAAATCAGGTGATCATCTGTCCCACCTGTCTTGCAAACCTGCAGGTCGTCTCCGTTTCACCATTGGAATTTGAGGAAGCGCACCGGACCGACGGGAGCAAGCATTATGCTGGATCTCGGGGATTCTAAAAAAGGTAAGAATGGGGGGAAGGGAACGCAGCCTAGTGCGTCTATATGGGGGCTTGAAGAGCCTGGCGATGATGATTATGCTGATTTCGATGATTATACGATTGAACACAGACTTCGCCACAAAACTGGACGTCCAAAACCTGCAAAAGGTCAAATTTAATAACTTCGCTACAAAAGCGAATTGAAACGGTCATCTTACTGAGGCTACGTGACTTAATCTACAATGATATTTTAAGGCTGGTCTTCGAAGTTTTAAACTAATAATCTGCACATGCGTGCTATAATTTTTACGGGTTTGATGATCGAAGATCGTAGTTTATGATCGTAATTCAGCAGAATTTATTCTATGTCATTTGTTCATCTGCATGTACATTCCGAATATTCGCTCCTAGACGGCTTCAGCAACATTGCTAAGCTGGTAAAGCGCGCCAAAGAGATGGATATGCAAGCCCTTGCATTGACGGATCACGGGACAATGTTCGGTGTGATCGATTTTTTCAACCAAGCAAAAAAAGCAGGCATAAAACCGATTATCGGGGTGGAAGCATACCTTGCTTCTCGGGGGATAGGCTCCAGAGATCCACAGATTGATAAGAAATCCACGCATGTATTATTGCTAGCAGAAAATCAGACAGGTTATCGGAATTTGCTGCAGCTTGCCAGTGCAGCACAGCTAGATGGTTTCTATTATTATCCTCGGATAGACCACGAACTGATTAGTGCATATTCTGAGGGGATAATCTGCACATCTGGATGCATGTCTGCCGAAGTACCAAGACTTCTGGCGGAAGGTAATATTGAGGCGGCGCGGCGCCAGCTTGACTGGTATTTTGAAGTATTTGGAAAAGACCGGTTTTTCATTGAGCTCCAACAGCATGATATCCCTGAATTGGATAATATCAATCGGCAGCTGGTGCAGCTCGGCAGACGGTATGATGCCCAGTTCGTCGCAACGAACGATGTGCATTATATCGAACCCGAAGATGCGCGCCTGCAGGATATCATGCTTGCGATTCAAACTGGGACAGTGCTGACCGACCCAAAACGAATGCGAATGACGGACAACAGCTATTATCTGCGAAGCCCACAGGAGATGGCGACTCTATTTGCCGAAGTCCCTGAAGCATTGTCCAACACATTATTAATAGCGGATAGATGTAATATTGATCTCAGCTTTAAAGGTTATCACCTGCCAAACTTTGAAGTCCCTGAAGGGTATAGCGCCGATACATACTTGAGGAGCCTATGTGAAACCGGGCTTAATCGACGTTATGCTGGCGATGCTGATAATTCTGTTTATCGCGGTCGGCTGGAGTATGAGCTTGAAGTCATCCATCAGATGGGTTTCGACACATATTTCTTAATAGTATGGGATTTATGCCGCCACGCACGCGAACAAGAGATCTGGTACAACGCGCGAGGCTCAGCAGCCGGTTCGATCGTTGCATATTCATTGGAGATCACCCTGGTCGATCCGATCGAGCATGGATTGATTTTTGAGAGGTTTTTGAATCCGGGACGAATATCAATGCCGGACATCGACCTGGATTTCAGGGATGACCGGCGGGCAGAAATGCTCGAATATACCGCCCGAAAATACGGGGACGATAAAGTTGCTCAAATCATCACTTTTGGAACCCTTGGCGCAAGGGCAGCAATTCGAGATGTCGGGCGGGTGATGGATGTACCTCTAAATGAAGTCGATCGAATTGCCAAAATGATCCCGAACATCCCCGGCAAACCAGTCACGATCCATCAAGCGCTTGATGAAATACCCGATTTTCGTAATGCATATGAAAGTACTTCATATCTAAAGGATTTAATCGAGACTGCGGCAAATATGGAAGGTGTCGTCAGAAATGCCGGCACGCATGCCGCAGGGGTGATCATTACTGACCGACCGACCATCGAGTATATTCCTTTGCACCGTCCCACCGGAAATGCCGCAGCAGAAAGCCCGATTAAGACAGTAACTCAATTCGAGATGAATATTCTCGATTCACTGGGTTTGCTCAAAGTCGATTTCCTGGGCCTGGCGACTTTGACGATCATGGCGAAAGCCTGTGATTTGATCCACCAGCGCCATGGGGTGAAATTCACACTGGATAATATTCCCACAGACGACCCAGAGACCTATGAGCTGTTGGGACGGGGAGAAACTGCAGGAGTATTTCAAGTCGAAGGTTCGGGGATGCGGCGTTGGTTGATGGAAATGAAGCCCCAAGAACTCAAACACGTTGTTGCCATGGTGGCGCTTTTCCGACCAGGTCCAATGGATTTCATCCCCGGATACATCAAGCGGATGCACGGAGACGAACCCGTGCATTTCGACCATCCTCTCATGGAGGAGATCTTCAAAGAAACTTACGGTTATCCGGTCTACCAGGAACAGTTGATGTTCGCTGTAATGAAATTAGCCGGTTACTCCGCGCCTGAAGCCGATGATCTTCGAAAAGCGATTGCTAAGAAAATGCGTGAGAAGCTCGATACACACCGGCAGAAGTTTATCGATGGAGCTCAGAATAACGGGATCTCAGCCCAGATTGCCGAAAAGATCTTTTCGGATTGGGAAGAGTTTGCCCGATATGGATTTAATAAAAGCCATGCTGTAGATTACGCCGTGATTGCAGCTCAGACGGCTTATTTAAAATTGCATTACCCGGTAGAGTATATGACTGCCTTGCTCTCAGTCTCAAAGAACGATACTGGGAAAGTAGCCCTTTACACGGCGGATGCAAGGCGAATGGGTGTCGCGGTCGAACCTCCAGATATCAATGCTAGCGATTGGGATTTCACGATCGAAGACTGCCAGGGGGGCAATGCGGTCATCCGTTTTGGTTTAGGAGCGGTCAAAAACGTTGGACAATCCGCGGTGGAAACCATCTTTGAAGCCAGGGCGACGCACCAATTTAAGGACATCCAGGATTTCACCCAGCGAGTAGATCTGCGCCTGGTAGGGAGAAGAGCGCTGGAGTGCCTGACCAAAGTTGGAGCTCTCAATGCATTTGGGGATCGGATTGCTATCCTCGAAGCTCTGGACCAGATTATCGCGATCAGCACATCTCATTTTAGAGCGATCGAATCAGGACAAATGAGTTTGTTTGGAGCCAGCAAGGGGGTCACCGAGGAGATCACATTGCCTGCGGTGCGAAAACCGGTAAGCCAGCACGAGATCCTTGGATGGGAGCGAGAGCTAATCGGCTTATATGTCTCCGATCACCCCTTGAACCAGGCAGCTGGAGTATTGGAGGGGGTCGTCACGCATTATTCCAGCCAGCTGGGCGAGCTGGAGCAGCACGAACAAGTGCGGGTTGCTGGAATTGTGACACGAATGAGGAGTCACGTAACAAAATCTGGTCAACCGATGGCCTTTGTGTCGCTTGAGGATGTACAGGGCGTGCTTGAGCTGGTGATCTTCCCGAGAACGTGGGAGAGGGTTGCAGAACTGGTCCAGGTTGGCCGAATTGTATTGGTTGATGGTAAGGTTGATTTAGCGAGTGGGGATCCAAAAATCCTTGTAGATAATCTCACAGTGGAATTTATTAAAACTGTTGGAGCAGATGCGCCGATTATTGCGAAAGAACAATCTTCAAACCGAAAAATTGAAGATGAACCTGAGCGCAGCGTTCGGAATGGAAATATTCGGACAGGTGAATCCCCAGCAGGTGAGGACCCAACCGGGCAGGCTCAAGATTCCCATGAACCCGTGATACAAACCTTTGAAGAGGAAGAAGCTGAGCCCGAATATTTGATCAAGGCGAACTCCATCGCTGAACCACCTGAAGAGCCGCCTGACTGGTATGATTTGCCGCCAGAATCGAAACCTGGGCAAAATCCCACCGAGGAAGAATTCAGCCTCCCATCCAATACTTTGAGCATGCCCACCACCATGGTTGGGCGTGAAGCGCTGTCGGATCTGGTTACTGATCCAATCCTTGCGTCTGGTCCAGAATCCGCGATTCGTGACGTGGCAAGTTCCAGTCATACTGCCACAGGTGATATTGGACTGCAGCCGGCGGTTAACCCCTCTATTGAATTAACAGGGATGCCTCCGGTAATCAACCCTCCGCAGCGGAAATCTATTGGGATTGAAGGAAATTCTGGAGTCGGGGTTCTGCCCACTTACCTGGTTTCGCCGATCCAAGAAGGTGACGACAATACCGAAGTAAAAATGGTCACGGTGGTTCTTAGAGCGAGCGGCGACCAAACCCGGGATATTCTCAGGCTGCGCCGTATTCATGGGATTATTATCACCTACCCGGGTAATGACCGTTTTTCGGTGCAGGTCTTCGAAAGGGGTCGAAGCTACCTGCTGGAATTCCCAAATTCGTCAACAAAAGTATGCCAGGATTTATTAGACCGCCTGGTGTTTCTAGTGGGGTCAGAAAACATTCGAGTGGACCCGATCACATTTCAATAAAGAAATACCGAAATTATCCGCCTGATCCTTTAATGTAAATTCCCTGCGGGTCAAGATCCTCACGCAGGATGTGAAGCTCATTTGAGGTTGGAGCCGCAGTGGATTTCAATGAAATCGCTGTTTTTAATTCCCAACCGGTATTTGCCCTTGCATCGTCGATTGTTTTTCCAGGGTGTAAGGCAGTAAGGACCAATTCTCCTTGTGCATCTGGCTCAAGCACGCCAATATCGGTGACCACAGCCTGAGGGCCTCCACCGCGCAGGCCCAATTTCTCGCGTTCTGTTCTTCCACTTAGGAAACCAGCCGAGGTTTGAAAGTCGCATTTCTCTGGGAAGCGACGCTTTTGATGGGGAGTCATGATATAACAGCGATTTGCCCACGCTGCAATTTCTTTTGATCCGCCCGATCCTGGAAGCCGGACTTTAGGCTCGAGGTAGCTGCCGATAACCGTCGCATTGATATTGCCAAAACGGTCTATCTGCGCGCCGCCGATGAATCCAACATCAACATTGCCGCGCTGAAGATAGAAGGCGAAAATATCGTACATTGAGCATACTGCGGTTGCGCCGCTCACAAGGGTCGGATCACCGATCGAAAGAGGCAGTCGAGCAGGCTGGGCGCCAACGACTCTGCCTCGTAAATCATTAAAAGATTTGGAGCATGGGTTCGTTTTGCCAGATTACACGCTAAATTGGGCTGACCAACACCTACAAAGACCACATCACCATCGCGCAGCAGACGGGAAGCGTTGATGATCATCAACTCAGAAGAAGTATATTCGTTTAATTCCATAAGTGATCCTTTTTTGGAATAACATCAACGATCGATCCATTTTGACCTATGTGTTGGAGAAAATGCATTATCGCCTCGTACACACCGAAGGGATTTTCTAATGGGACGAGATGGGTCGTATTTGGAATTGTTATCATTTCGGCTCTAGGGAGACGCATTTTGATCTCTTTCCAAGTTCGTAATGAAAAAGTGTCTGAACCAGAGCCGCGGAGAATTAATACCGGAGGGTCGAGATGCCCAAGGTTGCGCCAAATATCCAAATCGGCACGCACGCCGGTGGCATAGATCCGCGCTTCCCAGGCAGGAGGATAGCATAATTCGACATCACCGGTTTGTCGACAGCACGCCAGTGAATCGACATAGGCTTGCAGGCTTTCATCATCCAAGTGGGAGAATATTTGCTTACGGCGGTAATTGTTGAACATCTCAGTTCTGCTCGAGAAATGGACGCGCCTGATTTAAGGTTTTTTTGGCGAGAGGATTCAGAGTATAACCAAGACGCATCCGACATATCAGGTCCCAGATAACCACGATCGAAGGTAAGAAAATGACCGGATCAATCAGGATCACTGCTTTGAAGCGAGCAGGGGAGTAAAGCGCGGAGCGCAAAGTGACCGTCCCACCCAGAGAGTGTCCGACGCCGATTATCGAAATCAAGGCTTGCTGATTGAAAAAGGCTTCCAAATCGATCGAAAACAGCCGCCAATCGGAGATCTCGGAAGGATCACTGCCAGGCCAGAGCGGTCTCATGCGCATAGCCAATGTGGGGTAATTTGAACCCAGGCGGTTGAGGAGGGGGGAATACGCTGAAGGGGGATACCCGTTTGCATGCGCAAAATGAAGTGGAGTGCTTTCCAAATTACTCTTTCCACTGAAATTCTCAAATGGGTATTGAAATGCGGAAACGGTGATCTTTAAATCCAAAATCTAAGGTCTAATATTGACCATAATCGACGGGATAACTCAGGTGGCTTTTTATTTTCAGCCGCGGCTTGAATCTCTTTACCAAGTTTCTGCCAGTATTCAGCGCGATCCTTAACCCCAAAAACCCACTCATCGAGCCAACTTTGGATTGCCATAGGATCTTGACTGATGCGGTCCCAATCCAGGTAGAAAGCATTATCGCGATCATAATACCCCTGGGTATAGGATGGATGACTGCAGAAAGGCACTTCACAAACAGCATCAACGATAAAACCTGGGATGAGGGTCCGATTCGGATCCGACCGAATTACGTCCTCAGGGACAATCTCTTCACAGGTTAAAATGACTCGATCTGCAGCAAAGGCGGCCTCCTTCTGCTCACCAATAATCCCCCAGATCTGGGCATTTCCGGCAGCATCACTACGCTGGACATGAACAATGGCAACATCCGGATTTAAAGCCGGGACCACGACAACATCTCCACCAGAATAAGGGTCTTGAACTGTGCGATATGCAGGATTAGCCAGCTCAAGATCTACAGCCGCAGTAGGATTCATGGGCATGAATGGGAGACCTGTCGCCCCAGCTTGCAGGCGAGAGATCATCGCAAAATGGGAATATTCTTCCCACTCCAACCTCCCGGCTTCGATCTCGCGGCGAACCAGGCGAAGGGAGCCAACCCCAGGATTTCCCATATAGGAAAAAATGACTTTTCGCGCACAGCCAGCCGCCACCATCTGGTCATAGATCAGGTCAGGAGTGGCGCGCGCCAGAACCAGTTCTTTCCTCCCCTGGCGGATGATCTCGTGCCCGGCGGCAAAGGGGATTAAGTGGGTAAAACCGGCTGCATATACCGAGTCTCCATCCCGAACGAAATCTCGAACTGCTTGAGAAAGTGACATGACTTTGTTCATAAGATGCATTGTATCTGATCTCCATGGCACAATCAAGGAGCTACACGGTAGATTGTGCAAAAATTGTAAACAGCAAGGATGAAAAAACAAGCTGGACACAATGAGCCCAACTTGTTTTTTTTAGAAACCTCAAATTTGAAGTGGTTACTTCTCAATTAAAGTCTGAATTTGTTCGTGCATGTAAAGAGGGACATAGTAATGTCCACCGGCATTCTTTCCGCTGGAGCCTGACCCTTTCCATCCGCCGAACGGCTGAAAGCCCGGCCAGGCACCGGTCGTCGCACCTTGAGGCCGATTTGCGTAGGTGACACCAGCTTCTATGTTTTTGAAGAACCAGGCTGTCTCTTCCTTAGAGCCATAAAAACCAGCGGTCAGGCCGTATGAAACGTCATTCGCTTCTTTCATCCCCTCCTCCAGGCTGTTGACGCGTCCGATGGTTGTGATCGGAAGAAACATCTCTTGCTTCCATAGCCGATGATTGAAGGGTACGTCAGCTACCAATGTTGGAGCGCAGAAATAGCCCTTACCAAAAGCCCCGTCTGTAAGGACCTTTCCACCCGTCAGGATTTTTCCGGATTGGGATAATTCTTCGGTGAAATCCTTGTAATCCTGGTATGAGCTCTGATTTACGACCGGTCCCAGAAATACCGGTCGTTCGGTTGGATCGCCGATTGCTAACTTTTCAGTAAGCTCAACCAACCTGGATACAAGCTGATCGTAAATCGGCGCTTCTATGAATACCCGAGAGCAAGCCGAGCATTTCTGACCCTGAAGTCCGAAAGCGGAGCGGACTATCCCTGTTGCAGCTTGTTCAAGATCAGCATTTTTCGAGACGATTGCCGGATTCTTGCCACCCAGCTCAAGAATGGTTGGGCGAACCCAATTTCCGGCGGCAAAATCGCGGAATATCTTCATTCCAACATCAAATGAGCCCGTGAAGGTCACACCATTGACTTCTGGGCTATCGATTAGAGCCTGTCCTAAAGTTCGACCAGGACCGGTTACAAAATTCACAACACCAGCGGGGAGACCGGCATCACGGAAACACTCTGAAAGGAGACGGACAATCCACGGTGTGTCGGAGGCAGGCTTGATCACGAGGGTGTTGCCAGCAACCAAGGCTGCACCAGAAGGCCCACCGGTTAATGCCGTCGGGAAATTGAACGGACTGATTACAAGCCAAACGCCGTAGGGCTTCAAAACAGAAAAATTGGTGGATTTAAATCCAACCAATGGATCGCGGCCCATCTCTACGACATAGCCATCATTCTTTTTCATCTGGTAGCAAGAATAGCGGATAAGATCGGCTGTCTCTGCGACATCTCCGAGAGATTCCATCCGATTCTTGCCGACTTCGAGGGCCATCGCGGCACCAAGCTCAAAGATGCGCTCGTCGATCAGGTCAGCAGCGCGTTCGAGCAACTTCACACGTTCTTTGTATGGTGTTGCAGACCACTTTGGGAAGGCACTCCGTGCCGCAGCAAGAGCCTGTTGGGCGTGTTTTTCCGTACCTTTCTGCATTACCGCGAGGACCATGTCTTTATCGATGGGGGTTCGATCATCAAACTTCTCATCTGCATATACATCTTTGCCATCGATGATCATGGCGAACTCTTTACCCAGAGTGGATTTGGTCTTTGCCAAAGCCTGATCAAATTTCTCATGCAGCTCTTCTGGAGGGTTGAACATGGTTGCATAGGTCAGCTTGAATTTCTCTGTCATTTAGCACTCCTTCGTTATAGATATTATGATGTATTGTCTTTTGGCGGGTGTTATTTGAAGATGCAGGTGATCTGATCCCCAGATTACATTTTTTATCCAAGGAAGAACTTATCCTTTACCAGTTGAGTGTGGCATCAACGCTTGAATTATATGCGAAAAGCGCGTCTTCATCAAATGGTCAATTTTGTGAGGGTAGAAACGTGATGTGAAAGAGCAATGAACTAATTTCCAAAACCAGTCATGGTATGATTGCAACCATTCGATAGAGAATTGCCGAGTTTCGACCTTATTGTGGGTGGAGGCGCAATTATGTTTTCTTCGAACACAACATTCCTTGGCGTCGATCCGACTGCAGGCGAAAAACCGATGGTTTATGCTGCCATCGATCTGGAAAAACACTTGCTGGCACTAGGCGGCGGGAGTCTTGACGATGTGCTCGCATTTGCAGGAGGACAACGCCAAGCTATTATAGGGGTGTGCGCTCCTCAGCAGCCCAATCTTGGCTTGATGAACGATTTACAATTTCGAGAACAATTGGCTCCCGTTCCGCTGCCAGGACGATGGGAAAATTCCCGGCTTGTGGAATATCTGCTCCGACAGCACA
This sequence comes from uncultured Chloroflexia bacterium, assembly GCA_963827155.1. Taxonomy (GTDB): domain Bacteria; phylum Chloroflexota; class Anaerolineae; order Anaerolineales; family UBA4823; genus UTCFX2. The sequence continues at coordinate 496,180 of CAWGZV010000002.1, forward strand.
ATATCTTCGTCCCCCTCACACCCAACCAAGAAGGGGTATGTCCAAATTGGATGCAAATGGGATTTCGGCTCTTCAAACGGTTAAAGGAAATGGGTTACCAAGACTTTCCGAATCCCAAGGCTGAACGGGTGTGTATGGAAGTTTATCCACATGCGGCTTACAGCGCGCTGTTAGGTATCCTCCCATTCCATAAGAACTCACTGGAAGGACGGATTCAAAGACAGCTAATCCTCTATGATAATGACCTCGAAATTCCAGATCCAATGGAGCTCTTCAACGAAATCACCCGGTATCGAATGCTGAATGGGATTTTAATGCTGGATCAGCTTTATAAGCCAGGAGAGCTGGATGCTTTAGTGGCGGCTTACACGGCGCTGCAAACCGTAATGAATCCAGACAAGATCAGTATGCTTGGCGATCCCGAGGAAGGTGTGGTGGTTTTACCGGTCAAGGAATTAAAAAAAACCTATTGAAAGGATTATTTATGTGTTTGCACTATGGTATCTCACCGTGTAAAGATCATCGTTAACCCCAATGCAGATTTGGGACGAGCCTGGCAAACCGCATCGGATTTACGCCCAATTGTGGATGAATTTGGTGGAGCAGATTGGGCTGGGAGCGTATATCCAACCCACGCTATTGAGCTGGCTCGAGAAGCAGGAGAGATGGGCTACGATCTAGTGATCGCGGCTGGTGGGGATGGGACTGCGCACGAGGTGGTTAATGGATTAATCGCAAGTTCCTAAGGAAAGACGTCCAAAACTAGGGGCGGTGCCCTTAGGCTCGGGGAACGATTTTTCTCATTCGATTGGCATTGATCGAGAACCAGCCAAAGCTATCAGGCAAGTGCTGAGCGGAAGCCCGAAGTCGATTGATGCAGTCCATTTTTGGGATGAATTAGGGCGAAGCGAATATTTTGTAAATACACTGGGGATCGGATTTGATGCGACTGTGACGATCCGGTCACGCCGCAATAAGGTATTCAGCGGCTTTATGATTTATCTAGTTGCGGTGATGCAGACCATATTATTCAATCACGATGCACCGCGCATGAATGTCAAGACAGACAGAGAGGAATGGTCGTCCGAGATGTTGATGCTGGTACTCTGCAACGGTGGGCGCGAAGGGGGCGGATTTGTCGTCAGCAGCGTCGCAAGACCAGAGGATGGGGTGCTTCATTACACTGCGGTTCAGAAAGTCAGCCGACCGATGATGCTAAGGCTGGTACCAGAGTTCATGAAGGGGACATACCACCGTTTTAATCAGGTCAGGACCGGAGATTTTCTCCGATTGGAGCTTGAATCGGAGGCTCCGCTATCGATACATACTGATGGAGAAATCTTTGCGGGTTGGGGGATGGATATCCGGAAGATTGGAGCTGAGGTTATTCCTGGGGCTCTAACCGTGAGCGTGTGAATTTTCAAAGAATATCTCTGGGAAGAAATTTGTGCCAACGCTTGAACAGAGCCTGAAGGGAAAAGATCTGGGACATTATAAAATTGTCGCAGATTTATGGAGGATTGATTTTTCGGCGCCAGATGCGAAAGCTGGTTTTGACCTGCTGATTTCATCACTGCCTGACAAACATCGTTTGAGAGAGGTGGTGGAAAGCCTACCACAAAATGCCAAACAAGCATTAAGTGACCTCATACAGAATGGAGGCAGTCTTCCGGCAGCCCACTTTTGGCGACGCTATGGGGAGATCCGAGAGGTTGGTTCTGGACGCCGAGATAGAGAAAAACCTTATCTAGATTCTCAGGTTTCGACATCTGAAATTCTTTGGTATCGCGCCTTCATCGGAACCACTACCCTGGATAAACCTGATGGGATCGAGGAATTTGTGTATGTCCCTGATGATCTGGTGGGATTAATTTCGCTCGAATCGCAAACCGAGAATACACATATCTCAGGTCGATATGCGGCGTCAGGCGAGAAAGCCTTCGTGGAGCTAGCGAACACCACAATATTGGATGATACCTGCACGATGCTGGCTGGTTTGAGAAATGGTTTGTCACTCGAAGCGATCCAACCACATCTTGCGGGGATGAATGCTTACAGATACCCATTGAAGAGCAGGGAAATAATTGCGTTTCTATTTGCGGCAGAATTGATCGATAAACGTTCGACTCCCCGCTCTGAGGCGGTGCGGAAATTTCTTGAATTGAAGGATGCTGAAGCATTGGTTTTTCTATTCTCTAAATGGGTAAAAAGCAGCGAGTTTAATGAATTGAAGCTGCTGCCCGATTTAGAACCACAAGGCACCTGGAAAAATGATCCGCAGGCTGCACGCCAGAAAATCCTTGGATTCATATCTTCACTAAGGACTACTGCTCGTCTCTCGCCAAACGAACCCGAACGTCTATTCTGGAGTTTGCAGGCATTTGTGGCAGGTGTGCGCGAGCAAACCCCTGATTTCCAACGATCAGCTGGTGATTACGACAGCTGGTATTTGCTCGATAGGAGGAGAGGGAAGTTTTTACGCGGCTTCGAAAATTGGGATTTAATAGATGGGGAGCTAATCAGGTATATTATTTGCGGTCCACTGCATTGGTTAGGCTTTCTGGACCTGGGCTATCCCGCTGAAACATCGAATATTGAGCCTTTACCTCCATCCAGCTTTCGTTCTTCGGCATGGGCTGGCGATCTGGTTAATTTAATACCTCCTGCAACGCTAAGACAAGTTCCGGCCAGACCTGCCGCGGTTCGATCAGATGGGAGCATTATTATTAGCAAGGGAGCTTCACGATCGGCGCGTTATTTAATTGCCCGTTTTTGTGATTGGGAGGGATTGAAACACGAGGAATACCGATATCGATTGTCGCCAAAATCATTAAAACGCGCCAATCTTCAAGGGTTAAAAATCCAGCATTTAATCAACATTCTGAATATGAGCCAGGCTTCAATTTCACCGAAACTGATTTATGCTTTAAACGATTGGGAAACCAATGGAATCGCCGTCAAGATGCAGAAAGTGGTTGTGCTGCGATTGAAGGACCCAGAACTGCTAGTGAAAATTAGAAATTCGAAAGTAAACCGGTTCTTGGGCGAACCCCTTGGCCCCACGGCAATTATCGTCAGAGACAATGCCTGGAAGAAGGTGGTAGATGCTATTTCTGAAATGGGGTTCCTCGCAGATATCCAATTCGAAGACGAGGAGCTCCATGCTACGGAAAAGAAAACGCCGGAGTAATCCTTCACCTGCTTATTTGCAGGGGTTCTCTGGCATTCTCGCAGGTTTTGCGCTTCTGGACCTCAGTCCAGGTATATGCCAGCATATCTTATGGATTACTCCGGCTTATTCAGTTGTCCTTTGAGATAGTAGCAAATCCAAATTAGGAATTCATCTGACAAGTGTCACCTTCAATGCATGATAAATGTCATATCCTAAATCATCCATTGACATTTATTCCCATTCTTGCAGCACTTGAATTTGGCTTGCCCGGGATACCAAGGCGGTAAATTCCGAGACTTCATCATCTCCTGGGAGCAAACCAGAAATTCGAACTGCGTTTTGAAGGACCGTTCCTATTGAAGTTCCGGCAGCCCAAGGGCTGAGTTTGAGAAGCTCGGCATACTGTGCGGCAACTACTGCCAACTGGTAGCGAGGCAGAGAATTTTGGAAGCTGGGAGAAAAATCCCAAGTATTGAAATCACCGCTGATTTCATGCACTGCAAAGGTTTGCGGGTCCTGCCAGCGAAGATGGACCGCGGCAACCTTCCCCTGAGCCCCGCCATTGAGGAAGATCGTGTACAAGGCAGTCGCGCTGTGACCTGCACCGATCTCACCGGCATCAACTGCATCATTTCGAAAATCCTGGTCGGCAACGGCTCGGTTTTCATATCCAATCAGGCGATAGCGCGATACTACCTGAGGATTAAACTCAACCTGGATTTTTGCATCGTGAGCGATCACCTGCAGTGTGCTGGTAAGGTCTTCTACAAAAAGCTTTCTAGCTTCCTCGAGGTTATCGATATAGGCGTAGCTTCCATCACCATTATCCGCAAGTTGCTCCATCAGGACGTCATTGAAGTTGCCCATACCGAAGCCAACGGTAGTCAGTGTGATTCCAGCATCGGCGTAGCCGCGAATCAATTCGAGGATTTGTTCTGGTCCAGTAGCGCCCACATTGGCCACACCATCTGACAAAAGGATCACTCGATTGATGGCACCAGGACGGCTTGCCTGATATGCCAGCTGATAACCCAGGTGCAATCCGGCTTCTGCATTGGTTGCCCCCTCGGTATGCAGCGAATAGATCGCGTCCAGAATGCGATCTTTGTCTTCACCGCTTGTTGGGTTAAGCACCAGATAAGCATCACTGCCATACACCACGATCCCCACTGTGTCATTTGGGCGTAGACGGTCAACCAACAGCTCAAGCGACTGTTTGACGAGTTCCAAGCGGTTTTCCATGTCCATCGAACCGGAGATATCGATAACAAAAGTCAAGGAGGCGGGTTTTCTCTCTACATCAGGCACACGATATCCCTGAACCCCAATGCGGAGGATGTAAGAACCATCGTGCAGAAATGGCGATTGAGCGCCATCAGCGAAGAGCCCAAACGCAATATCGGAAGGAGATGAGTACCCAGCATCGAAGTAATTTACAAATTCCTCGACGCGAACCGCTTCCGGTGGAGGCAGGTTGCCATCCGTGACATACCTCCGGGCAACAGAGTAGGAAGCTGTGTCGACATCCAGAGCAAAGGTGGATAAACGGTCTTCACGGGGATCCTCAAATGGATTAACCCCATAAGATTGAAAGGAATTATCCGGCGGGGGCGGCGAGGATTGTATCCAACTTTGGTTATAAGTGCCGGTGAGAGCAGGCATTTGAACTGGAGCGGAGGCAGCCCCGATAGTTGCAAGGGGGAGCGGTGAAACGCTGATTTCTGCTGGAGGTAGTGGGGCGATCCCAGGGAGATTGGGCGCTACGGCTGAAGGATCGGTCGTGTCCAGGCGAGGCTGAAGAGGAGGTGGGCTCATCCCTTGAGAACCTTCTTTTTCAACCTGAATAGTCTGAACGATGATTTGGTCATTTGGTGCGGCTGACGAACACGAAGATAAGGCCAGGCTGGTGAGGATCATCATGCCAACAATGAGCTGAACAGGTTTTCGAGAGGCGTTCATCGGTTATTCTCCTTTCAAATTAGGGCGATCTTCTCTCTTGGGTAAGGTTGATTCTGCTCTAACGATATCCCGAAAACCGTTTAAATGCCTGACAGCAGATTGACAATCTCCTGACGATGCGATGACATAATGAAGTGGTAGAGGAATATTTGGAATATTCGAAGGTTAGGGATTAATGTCAATTGATGGTTCTTTTCCACTAACTATTCGCCATTCTTCTACGGGTTGGTGGATTTCCGCCGGTGGAAATGCCTCGCCAACCACCAGGCACCGAACGCAATAAAAATGAATGGTCCTGCAACAACCACAGCCCAAATAAGGATATCAACCAGAAAACCAAATATCTTCATGAAGACTGAACTTGCTCGCTTGAAGGTGGCTAACGGGTCCCAACTCTGGCGAGCGAGGGGGAATACTGGTTGAATTTTGGGCTGGTCGGACCTCAAAATCAGGGTGATCCGACCGATGTCAAAAGGATTTATTCTGCTATCGGGCACTGTATTATATGAGGCTTCATCTGCAACCACTTGACCTAATCCAAGAAGTGATTGGTGCAAATTGATGAAATGATCAACCGGGACCAGGATCTCCATCATGAGGACGTGCTGGTGGTTTTCATACCATGCGGATGAATTAACAATTCGACTGCGATATTGGTGGGTGAGCCCTTCAGCCTGGTTCGCAGCAAGCTCGACATCAGGAACTATAAGATCAATGATGGCATTCCTGGTATTTTCTGGTGGAGAGGGATATACGGCGATTGGGGTAGGTATTGGAGCGGAAACAGCCAACAATACCCCTGGAGAAATTGAACAGCCACTCAGTAATACCAAGAATCCTATCGTGGTGTGAATGCACCTAATAGATATTCCCATCGCTCTTCTCCTTTCAGTGGAAATATAAGATCAGTCTATTTCGACTCTAAAGGAGGAGATCAATCCAATCTTGATATTCTGCTGACATAATCCTGACAACCGGGGAGGATAAATCTCTATTACAACTAATTTTGATTGAAGTAATAAGCAGCAGCCAGGTAAAGGAAATGCCTTGAATGATTGGAAATATTCCGATATTTCAATGCTCCAAGGCAGGCGAGCGCCCTAGAGATTTGGTATTCCGATCGATTCGACGGGTTGAATAAAAGCTGAGCTGAGATCTGCTGCAATGCATGTAATAACAGCTGTAGATCTTCAAATGGCGGTAAGGCATTCGATTCCAAGACGGAGATGAAGTCTTGCGGCGCTTTGATTTTTTCTGCAATAATATGGGTTATTATTTCTGCAGTCAGGTGGGAAAAATCGAAAAGGCAATGACCTTCACGGGTTTGAGCGAAATCTATCAGCCAGAGCAAATTTCCAGGACCAACCAGAATATTTTCCAGGTTTAGATCTCCGTGGATGATCGATCGAGAACCATGGATTGAATCCAACAGGATTCGATCGATTCGATCGAGCGGATCGGGTAAACCGAACAACTCAAATTTATTCACCCATTCATGGAGCATGGATTGACGTGTTGCTGTGATCATTCCAGCGGCACCTTCAAATGGCTGAGTGCTGAGCCATCTTACTCGCAGAGGAGGGTTCCCGTTCGTGGAAGGTCCTTGCAATGATAAACTGGCGCCATCGAACCTTAACTCTGGATTCGTGAAGTGTCGAAGAACCACATGGTCGCCCAATTTTAGATGGTGAGCTCCAGGCGGTATGCGAGCATCGAGAGTGGCGCCTCTTGTCTTAACTGGCTCGATCACATAATGGGTTGGTAGAACCCGATCGTATTCGACGCCCCACCAAAAAGAATAGGGTTGGCGTTGGAGCCACCAATTCGGACCAAATGTCTCCAGAAGGAGCTGGATCAGACGAGGATCCGGTGCTTGGTTGAGTGATTGTCTTATACTGTTTGGAGGCTGACCTGGCTCGCCGATGAAGGTATACTGGAGGGCTGCAAGGGCGTTGGCTTTTTTCCGCAAGGCGATCACCGGTGGACGCTGAATACGGGCGGTGACGGGAGGCAAGGTATCTTTGACAAAAAGCTCGTAATTGCGATGCTCGCTGAGAACAGCCTGCTTGCCGCCGATTTTCACAATCGTGTATGCGTCGACACGGCCTTCTGTTTTCACGGGGATTACCAAAAAGGTTCTCGCCCCAGAATATCCTGATAGGAATTCGGATTTTACCAACAGACGTGAATATCGATTGAATAAGGATTGGAGAATAGATCTCTCAGCGGACTCCAATTTCAAATTGGGAGGAAGCTCAATAACCAGATCTCTATTTGGAGCAATGGAATCCAAGACAGGTTTTGAGGTAGGTGACCCTGATTTTGAAGCCACTGCAATCAGCCCGATTCCACCTCCAAGCAAAACAGTCAGCAAGCCGGTGAGCATCGCCTGGGATTGTGTGAGCCCAAGATACGAAAGGACCTGGATATCCAATGCCCGCGAGTATGCGGCAAGCTCGCGAATAGATCCAAATTTATCCTGCAAAGGAATCCAGCGCAACAAGAGCGTGATAGAGGCGCGGTGTTTTCCGGGCTTATCGGGAAAGAGCGTCCATCGCCAGATGAGAGTCTGGTCAGGGGTGAGATATTGGGATTGTTCGCCGGTCGGGGATACTTGGAGACCACCGCCATCGAGCCGGGCGACGGCGAAAAGCTCATAACCCGGGATTGGTGAGACATTTACAGTTTGGGTGATGGTCTGATGTTCCGGGTATTCTGTAATAAGGGTGAGACCCTGACTCGATGGAACCAGCGCAAGGCGAATCGCATCTGATTCCCCAAGGCGCATACGGGGAGGCCATTCCACCTGGACAATAAGATCCTCAGGTTTGGAGGCCGGCAAGGGTGTCATCGCGGTCGGTGCTGGAGTGGATGCGACACGATTTGTCTGCTCAGGAACAGTTGAAGTCGGGGATTCGGCAGCCGAGTTATGCTGGACCGAGGTCGGCTGAGCATCGGGAGGCTCGGAAGTTTTGGTATGGAATCCTGGCTGTTCTGGGGCGGAGGGTTCAAATGCTGATGACGGTTCGCCGGCTGGGATTGTGCCAATGGGTTCAGCAGGCGGGGCGGCAGGCGCAGGCGGCTGGTTGGAAGAGGCGGCTGAGGTTGGGAGATCTTGCTTGCCCTCCTTTTCAACCTCGATCGTTTTGACGACTTCAACCGGTTGATCCTTCTGTTCGGCAGAAGGGACAGCAGGCGAGCAAGCTGTTGTTAATATTACGGTTAAACAAACTAAAAATGTGATGACGATCCACCCGGGAAATTTCATCTCTTCCTCACGGTGGGGCAAGCAAAGTAGCCTGGATGATTTCATCGATCGCAGCGGTGGGAAGCGGTTGGAGCGCAAATAAAAGTGCAGTAAATCCCAATATCATCAATAAAGCTGCGATAATAAAGAAACCTATTCGGGTGCGATTTGAGAGAACCATTTCTATTAACAAGACGTCAAATGGCTGTGTTGAGTTTCACTGATACGGAAAGATCTGGCAAGAATGGTGTGAATAAGCTCGATAGTATAATGGGTTGCATTAATTTTGAGGTGAAATTAGGACCACAGGCAGAAGTATGTATAGTCTGATAGATTTCCCGGTTGATTACCGCCAAAAAGAAGTAAGCAAGGTGCTTCGTTGGATATGCAGCGGTGAATGCGCTGCTGTTATTGGATTGAGCGGATCTGGGAAAAGCAATTTACTAGGGTTTATGATGGTAAAGTCAGCAGAAATTCGCAACTGCCCTAAGACCATTTTGATCGACTGCAATCGAGTGGAAAGCCCAACCACTACTTCATTCTTCAGGCTTATCTACCGCAGTATTTTAGATCAAGTCGAAAGGCAACAGCAGAGCGGGGATGATTGGCTCGAAATTCTCGAACATGCTATTCGAAGCAGGTTAGATGGAAATATCGGTCTGTCTCTCTATTTGGACCGATTTGATGCATTATTTAAGTTCCAGGAATTCCAATTACTTGCTAACAACCTGCGCTATTTACGAGACAGGTATAAATATCAATTAACTTACGTGATTGGATGTCGAAAACCGCTTGGCGACCAAAGCGAACTGGCTGAGTTATTTTACGGACATACCCTTCGACTAGGCCCATTGAATGAGAAAGATGCCGCCTGGAGCGCCCGGAGGGATTTGAGCAGGATGACTGGAAAACCTGTTTCAGAATGGGAAGATGAAGAGATTATGGGTTTAGTCTCGCTTAGTGGGGGGTATCCTTCTTTTTTACGGGCAGTGTGTGAAGCTGCTGCCGATAATCCCCCTGCTGATATCCGAATGTTGATTGATCATCCAGCCGTAAAGCGCAGGTTGGCAGAGTTTTGGGATGATAACCCAAGCAAAGAAGAACTAATCCGCACAGGAATAATTGATGTTCCCCTTCTTTCACAAAGCAAACCCGATGATACCCATCGAAATGGGATCGGCGAGAGAATCCTGACAGCCAAAGAAGACCTGCTGCTCAAGTATTTGACCGACCATTCAAACAGCGTGTGCGAAAAAGATGAGCTGATCCGAGCAGTATGGCCAGAAGATGTCATTTTCGATCGGGGGATTCGCGATGAAAGCCTGGCACAACTTGTACGCCGGTTGAGGGTGAAAGTCGAAGCAAATCCTTCTGATCCGAAGTTTATCCAGACTATCCCTGGAAGAGGATACATATTCCGGAAAGCATCCTGATTATTTGCGAATAGAAGCGGATTCAAGCGGGAAATCTCTGGTTTTGTTTCATTTCAGATGTCAGTGGAAACAATAGAGAGTTTCATTGTATACTTGCTGAAGAAAAAAGTTCAAAAGATCGGGTTAGGAGGCAAATCCATGGAAGAAGATTATCAACCTCAGGAGAGCCGAGTCCCCAAATGGGCGCTTATCGCAGGAGTAGTAGTCGTATTCTTGTGCCTGGCTGTGCTCTTAACGCTGTTCCTCGCTCGTACAAGGCTGCTATCGGTAGCATTAAGCGTGATGGCGAGTGATACACCTACCGTGACTAATACGCTTCCCCCAACCGAAACCTTTACACCTGCACCTACTGCAACCGAGACTCCAACAGTCGAACCTTCAGAAATTCCCACAGAGACGCCTGTCCCGATGCCACCGTCAGGGATTACCGCGTTATCTCAAGGAGGTCCGGTACTTGAAGAGGACTTCAGTGACAACCAGAATAATTGGGTGGGGATTTCCTCCAATTCTGAGGTGATCATCCAAGAGCAGCAGCTTCAACTGCGAAGCTCGGAAACCGGCGCGCCGGCAATCGGTTTCTGCCAAGGGGATCAGTGCGGACCATATGAAGATTTCTACTATTACCAGTCTGATCTTGTGGAAGATCGACCGTCTACGCTTGCATTAGGTTTGGTTTTTGCAATCAATTCGACCAAATCTGGCTGGTACAATTTCGCAGTCCGACCTTCATCCGCTGAGTTCACTTTGCAGAAATTTCTCAGCGGGCAGTGGCAAACATTAATCGATTGGACCTCAACTCCGGCAGTCAAGTTTTATCCTTTCCCTAATAAAGTGGGTGTAAGCTTCCAAGGTGGAACGATCCAACTATTTATCAACGGCGCTCAGGTGAGCACTTATACGGACAAGCAGCCGATTAACAGCGGCAGAATCGGATATTCGGTTGAGTCGGACGGCGTTCGGCTGCTGGCAAGCAACGTTCAAGTGCTTTCGCTCGCGCCGGTGACGCCAGAACCTCCAGGCGCGCCGACTGCTGCACCTGCAGCAGCAGGAACAGCACCTCCGGTTTACGCTTCCCCTACGCCGGCTTCAAAATATTCCCCCACTCCCACACCTCACGGGGCTTGCCCGGCTTACGTGCCTTCAGGCACTTTTGTCTTAGTAGTATTCAAAAGCGGACAGAAGCGAGGCTCGATCGAAATCAACGGCTCGAAGACCAATGTGGATTTTGGGAATAACGTCTTCTACTTACCATTGGATAAGAGTAATATCGTAGTAATTGGGAATAAGACATATGAGCTGACTTATGAAGTCTGTAAAATCGTCAGTTTACAGATGAAACAATAACTTCGGGCAGCAAGAGAATTCCAACTCATTAATTCGTTCTGTCCAAAACCAAAAAGCAGTTGGTTTAAAACTGACTGCTTTTTTTATTGATAGGCAGATTTTCGACGGAATAATCCGCGGGTCGGAGAAAAGAAAAATGCTACAAGGAAAATGAATGTGGCGGTGAGAACAATTGCCGCTCCAGAGGCAATATTCAAGTAATAACTCAGGTAAAGACCGACCACGCTTGAAAAAGCACCGATCACAGCGGAGAGCAGCATCATATGAGACAGCCTGCGTGTTATTAAATAAGCTGCTGCAGCAGGTGTTACAAGCATCGCGGAAACTAATCCAACCCCGACGGTTTGGATGGAGATTACTATCGTAACAGCAAGCAGGATTAAGAGGATCGTCCGGAATGAGATTAATGGGTAAGAAGAGCGCTGCGGCAAGAACCGGATCGAATGAAATCACCAGCAGCGGGCGATATAAGAGGATGATGACTAAGACTACGAAGAGCCCTAAAATCCCAGTAAGCCATAGATCGGAGCTGCTCACTCCCAGAAGGTTCCCAAATAGAATATGACTAAGATCAACAGCATAGGTGCGAATAGAACTAATCAAGGCTATCCCCAAAGAGAGGGCTGCAGCAAATAAAATTCCGATTGCTGTATCTTCTTTCACAACCCCCTGTCGCGAGAGCAAACCGATACTCAAGGCCACTGATATAGCAGCAATTAAAGCTCCAACGGTGAGATTTCCGCCGAGGATGTAGGCAACGGCAACCCCTGGTAATACCGCGTGCGCCAATGCATCGCCCAAGAATGCCATAGATTTTAAGACCACATACGTTCCCAAGATAGAACAAACAACGCCTACGAGCAATGCTGCCGCAAAGCCACGCTGCATGAAAGCGTAGGTCAGCGGGGATACCAGCCATTCAATCATCGAAGGCTTTCCTCGTGATGCTCACCTGGACAGCATTCATCCACAAGAACCGCGCCTCCCATGAACAAAATCCGGCTGCCAAACGCCTCTCGAATATGTTCGGGAGTGAAAACCTGGTCTGGTGTCCCGAAAGCAATCAGCTTGTGATTGATTAGAAGGACTTGTTCGAATCTTTGGGCTGCCATATTGAGATCATGGGTTGAAACGAGAGTAGTTACATTCCTGCGTTTCAGCTGGTCGATCAGATTCAGTGTCATTTCTTGGGTTGGAGCATCTACGGCGGTGAAAGGTTCGTCCATCAACAAAATATGCGGATCCTGCGCAAGCGCCCTGGCCAGGAAAACTCTTTGCTGCTGGCCTCCTGAAAGATCGCCAATTGATTCGGTCAGCCAGGTTGGTGATATCCATGACCTCCATGCTTTCCTGGACTGACTTTCGATCTTTGGGACCCGGCCGGCCGAACCAGCCTTGATGGCCATATCGCCCCATCATGACAACATCTCGTACCGTCACCGGAAATCGCCAGTCCACCTCTTCGCGCTGCGGGACATAAGCCACACAGAAAAGGTGGTCGCCTAACGGACGATCATGGATCAAAATCTCTCCAGAGCGCGGCGAAAGGATACCAACTAGGACTTTGAAAAGCGTTGATTTTCCGGCGCCATTTGGTCCAACCACCGCAATCTGCGCCCCGTGTTGAATGAAAAAAGAAAGCGAATCGAGTGCAAGACTACCGTTGTACCCTGCGCTGAGATTTTGGACCTTCATGAATCCTGGAGTGGAGTTATCATCCAAGTTCAGTTTATTCGACCTGTTTTTTGCTCGGGAGAACATCCTTTGACTCCGTCTGATGGATTATTTTAAAGCATTTACGATGGTGTTGGTATTGTGGCGCATTAAATCGAGATAAGTAGGCGCGGGTCCTGCAGAGGCAGAGAGCGAATCACTAAAAAGGGAATCGACGACCCTGACGCCTGTTTCCAGTGAAATCTGCTGAGCAAGCTGGAGGTTGCTCCCAGTCTCGAGGAAAACGGCTTTGACCTTGAACTTGCGAATAGACTCGATTAACCAGGCAATCTGTCTCCCGGATGGTGCTGCCTGAGAGCTTGTTGACGGCAGGATCGTTCCAACTATCTTAAATCCATATCGATCTGCAAAGTATCCAAGACTTTCATGGTTGGTCACCAGAACTCGAGAGATGGGAGGGACCTGATTGACCTGATCGGCGATCCACTCATTTAGAGTTTGCAGCTGAGCGATATATGCCTGGGCGTTTCTTTTGTATTCTTCTTTTCCATCAGGATCAAGCTCGATCATACGATCTCGGATATTTTCGACATATCGCACGGCGAATACCGGATCCAGCCAGAAGTGAGGGTCGGATAGGGTGCTGGTTTGCAAATCCCCGCTGCCTGTTCCTGACCCTTCATTTTCTGCTCCAAGCAGATCGTTCCGGCGAGGGGTCAATCCTTGTGAAGCAATAATCAACTCGTGACTGCCTTCCAACGAAGCCAGAAGTCTCATCCAGCCAGGATTCAAGCCCTGCACCGTTCAGAATAATACCATCCGAATCGGATAATCGACCAATATCTGCCGGGGTTGGCTCGAAGGCATGCGGATCGATACCCGGCGGAATCAAGGAATCGACATGATAACGGTCTCCGACAACATTCTGAGCCATGTCCGCCAGAAACGGCTCCACTGCAATGATTCTCATTTTGCTTGCGGAATCTGGTTGAGCCTGGGAGGCACGAGCGCAAGCTGCAAAGAGTAGGATAAAGATAATCGGTGATCGAATGAGCGATTTGTGGATAAAATTAGCCATTCTTCGCATCCATATTTCGGCAGGATTCGCAGGTACCCAGCAGCTGAAGCCAATGTTCGTGGATTTGAAATCCTGTCTGTCGAGCAACCTTTTCTATCAGATCATCGAGGTCGTCACCTGAAAAGAATGAGACCTGATTACAGCTTGTGCATAAAACGATGTGTTCGTGAGCCTGGGCGGCGCGCAAGTAAGCATGGCAGCCGGCCTGGCTGTGAACTTTTTAAATCAGCTCCAGTTCTTCGAGCTTATCTAATGTTCGATAAACGGTAACCAGACCCAGGGCAGGATATTCTTTGCGACCGAGGTCAAATAACTCGACAGCGCTCATCAATCTGGAGGCTGAGGATATGATTTCGACGAGGATCCTGCGAGGGGAGGTAAGTCGATATCCACTCGCTTGTAAGCGCGAATACCAAGTTTCCAGAACTTTACTTTGAGCGTGACTCATAATGATATTGAAAACCATTTTCAATTTTAATCAAATAATATGGAATGTCAAGGAAATCCAATGGGATTCAGGCTGACTGCAGAAATCGATTAACGATAAAAGGTATAATTGTCCCCGCATGGGAGAAAATTTCTTGGAAGGCGCTTTTTCATTACAGGCATGAGTGCTACAAGACGGGAGGTGATCCTTACAAACATCGTCCCAGTTGTATTCGTTGCTGCAATTTTGGGGGTAATTTATATTAGGACCTTATCCCCAGTGATCGGTCCTTTTGGAGACATGGCGAAATTTGCGTTCCTTGGGAAGATCCTTGGAACGCCCCATACGAGCGGCTACCCGACTTATATGGTGCTCAACCACATATTCGTCACCACATTCCCGAAAGGTACTCTGGCTTGGAAAGCTAATCTTCTTTCGGCCATATTTTCAGCTGCCACCGCATGCTTTTTGTACGGCACTCTCATTTCTCTTCAAGTGAGGAAAATCATCGCTCTCTTGACGGCGGTAGGCCATTGGACTGACTTTCAGCATGTGGTCTTATTCTTTGGTGGCTGAAGTATATACATTGAATGCGCTGTTTACCGCGATTTTAGTTTTCTGTTTGGTCAGCTGGATCAACACTCGTAAGGAATTATTTTTCTATCTGGCAGCATTCAGCTACGCGATTTCATTTGGAAATCACCTGACGATGATCGGATTGCTGCCAGCTTTTGGATATGCAGTTTGGGTGGTCGATAGAAAAATCTTCATTAATCCAAAAAAAATCGGAATAATCGTTATTTTTGTTTTGATTGGCTTTTCACAATACGGCTATATCATTTGGCGGACTAATGATCCAACAACGGCTTTTCTGGAGATGAACACAAAAGATCTTCTCCATTTGCTGACCCACTACAAGTCATCGGCTTCATTCATCTTTTCTCCATATCAGCTGATTACCGAGAGGATCCCTTTGGCGTTGGGATACGTCTGGAAAGAATTTCGAGTTTGGAACACTCCTGGTTGGTTGGGGAATTTTCAGCTTAAAAAACAAGCCAGTAAATATCTTCTTGGGATTGTGCCTGCTTGGGAACATCCTTTTTTCGATCAACCTGGATGGAAGAGAGACCTGGGTATTCTTTCTCCCGGCATACTTTAATGATGGGATTGTATCTTGGGCTTGGCGCTGAAGACCTTTCGAGAAGATTTCTTAAGAGCCGTAAATTATCGTTTATCTGGATTGTGGTCCCAATGTTTTTCCTTATCTTGAATTATTCAACCGTTGATCGGAGCAATCGCGTCTTACATGCCAGAATCGTGGAGAGGGTTCTGAGCTATGTTGAACGTGACGCTGTTATCGTGGTGGATGATTACGATTATGGAACGTATTTTTGGTATTATTTACTAGGAGAGGATTATGGGAAGAAGAACTTGTTCGCCTTCCCAGTCTATTTTGCTGGTCCAGAGGGGATCAAAGCTTATCTTCGCAATGAAGCTGACTTTAAGGTATATCCAACACGCGAACCGATTCCAATCGGATATCCGGTCTATGCGCTATGGGTTGTTGGTGATGAGATGCGAGAAGAAGGCTTTGTGCTAAAGGAGACTGGGATAAAATATATTTATAAAGTTGAATTGCCAGAACCCTAGACCATACCGATTTCTCGATGCTTATTTAAGTCAGAGATACTATGATGTCAAAAAACGAACTCCCACACAGACGTTTCAATCCTTTGACCGAAGAATGGGTTTTAGTATCCCCACAAAGAGATCAGCGACCCTGGTTGGGACAAATTGAAAAAGTGGCGATCGAGCGTCTTCCGGCTTACGATCCTCATTGTTATCTTTGTCCAGGGAATGAAAGGGCTGGTGGGAGGAGAAATGAGGAATATTCCGGGACTTATGTCTTCGACAATGATTTCCCTGCTTTGTTAAAAAATACAAGCTCCGATCAATTTACCGATTTCAGAATCTCAATATGGTCTTCTGACGCAAGAACAAGTATCTGGTCTGTGCCGGGTGGTTTGCTTCTCACCCAGGCATGATCTCACGCTGCCAGAGCTTCCGCTTAATATGGTCGCCGAGGTTGTGAGAACATGGAGGGAGCAAACAATCGAGATCAGTCAGCAAAAGGGGATTGCATATATTCAAATTTTCGAAAATAAGGGAGCGGTAATGGGCTGCTCGAACCCTCATCCGCACAGCCAGATATGGGCGACCAGTTTCATCCCCAACGAACCAGCAAAAGAGACTACTGCGTTGATGAATTACCGTTTGAAGAATAATCACTGTCTGCTTTGCGAGGTATTGGCGGTTGAGACTGTCGATGGGCAAAGAGTTGTTTGCAAGAATAATCATTTCACGGCTTTAGTCCCATTTTGGGCTATTTGGCCATTTGAGATTTTAATTATCAGCCACCACCACCTGGGTTCACTGGTGGAATTGGAAGAAGTTTTGATAGCAGATCTGGCGGATATTCTTCAAAAGGTCACTACAGCTTACGACAACTTGTTTGAAATACCTTTTCCATATTCAATGGGATTTCATCAGGCGCCCTGCGTTGAAGCGGATCACTCAATTCATCATCTCCATATGCATTTTTATCCTCCACTGCTTCGGTCGGCAGAAGTGCGGAAATTTATGGTGGGATTTGAGATGCTGGCGATGCCCCAACGAGATTTATCTCCAGAGCGAGCTGCGGAGCAGATGCGAAGCGTGAAAACACGGCATTTCCGAATGGAAAAAGCGTTATCGGTGAGAAGGTGAAGACATGGAATCCAATGAATTGATCGATGTCCTATTGACAGTTGAAATATCCGAAAGCTATTTGGAGCGGTTGAAAGAACTTTCACCGAGACTAAATTTCCGGGTAGAAGGTTCAAAACGGTCTGAAGATATAGACGCTGATGTTTGGGCAACCACAGAAATTCTATATACAGGACGAGTGATCCCGTTGCCTGAACAGGCGCCAAACTTGCGCTGGATTCAGTTCCACTTCACCGGGATAGACCATGCACGCGAAGCTCCTATCTTGCAGCGAAAGGGATTGGCTGCCACAACGATGAGCGGCGCTTCGGCTACCCAGGTTGCGGAGTATATCTTGATGATGATGCTCGCATTGGGTCACAGGCTGCCTGAGATGATGGACCACCAACGCAAAACATCCTGGCCAAAGGACCGGTGGGAACGGTTCTTACCCTTCGAACTGCGCGGCGCGACAGTGGGGATTGTCGGCTATGGGAGTATTGGCCGACAGCTTGCAAGATTAGTTCACCCTCTTGGGGCAAAGATATTTGCGACCAAGCGTGATATCCGGCATCCATCGGACAGCGGTTTCACTTTGGAGGGATTTGGCGATCCTGGGGGGGATTTTGTCCACAGACTTTATCCGGCAGAAGCGCTTCGCTCTATGGCGAAGGTTTCCGATTTTCTGATTGTCACCGTGCCGCTTACCATGGGCACCCGCGACTTAATAACAATGGAGGTGCTAGGTGAGATGAAGGAAACAGCTTTTTTGGTAGATACCTCGCGAGGTGGGGTTGTCAATCAAACCGCATTGATCAGCGCTCTAAAAGACCGTCGGATAGCCGGAGCAGCATTGGATGTATTTCAAGATGAGCCATTACCTCCAGAAAACCCTTTATGGAAGCTTGCCAATGTCATCATTACCCCACACATCTCAGGGATTTCCTCGAATTACGACGAACGGGCGATGAATCTTTTTTCTGAGAACATTAAAAAATACCTGGCTGGAGAGCGGTTATATAATCAGGTGGATCTTGAGAGAGGTTATTGATTTCTAAATTGCGAATAGGCGGATTACAGAAATGACCGAAAGAAGAATTGAAGCGGTTTTTTTTGATCTTGGAGACACGTTAATTTATTTCGATGATGATTGGCCTGAGATATTTCGATTGGCGCGCCTGGAGCTCGTGAAAAGTCTAAACCACGCTGGGATAAAGGTAGATAACCAATTTCTGGAACGGTTCACAACCCGGATGATGGACTATTATCGTGAACGAGATACCGAATTTATTGAATATACAACCTTTAACATTCTGACATCGACCTTAGCTGAACAGGGCTACCAGGATCTTCCAGAGGAAACCATTTTAGCTTCATTGGCTGACATGCATGCCATCACCCAATCCCATTGGATTCCTGAAGATGATGCTCTGCCAACTCTTGAAAAGCTTCGGAGCGACGGTTATCGACTAGGCTTGATATCTAATGCTGCAGATGATCCTAATACACAAACCCTGGTCGATAAACTTGGGGCAAGAGAATACTTTGATTTAATAATCAGCTCTGCCGCTGCGGGAATTCGAAAACCAAATCCGAGAATTTTCCAAATCGGGCTGGAAAGCATGAACCTCACTCCGAATCGCGCTGTAATGGTCGGCGATACTCTAGGGGCGGATATTCTGGGTGCAAAACACGCTGGGATCTTCAGTATTTGGCTCACTCGAAGGGCGAACACCGCTGCAAACCGAGCCCATATCGATACAATTTTTCCGGATGCCCGAATTGCGAAATTGAGTGAACTCCCGGGATTATTGGATAAGATAAATTAAGGTCCCTGGCAAGAATAAACCAGGAACCCAAGTTCGTGAAGCTCAGCTTATAACTTAATTATCGGGAATTCCTTCGCTGATATTCGGGCGCGGCTGCAATGTGAGCGAGATATCCTTAGTTTCGCCATCGCGGATGATAGTAATTATTACCTGATCATCCGGATTTGTATTCAAAGCGATATAGTTTAGGATATCCGAAAAGGTAAAAACTTGAACACCATCAATCCCGATAATAACGTCTCCTCCAACCTCGACCGGGTGTTGGTCGATAATCTTCTCGCCCGATGAGCCGCGCAAACCCGCGAGCTGGGCTGGACCTCCATCGAGGATTTGAGAAATGTATGCACCGCGATCCACAGGAAGGTTCATTGCCTGAGCGATAAGGGAGTTTAGATCTCCACCCGTAACCCCTAACCAACCCCAGATAAACTCGCCTTTTTCGATCAATGCTGGAGCGACACGAGAGACGATAGAAACCGGGATAGCAAACCCTACTCCACTGTTTGTTCGGCTATCAAGTCCAGTTTCAATTTGGGCGTTTACACCGATCACTTCGCCGGCGAGATTGAGGAGAGGACCACCAGAATTACCAGGATTAATCGGAGCATCCGTTTGAATCGCCTGGGGAATGGAAAAAGAGGTCAAAGCTGGGATCGACCGCCCCAATGCACTGACGATTCCTCTTGTTAATGTGCCCCCAAGACCAAAAGGATTTCCAAGAGCGACAACCGTCTGCCCGACTGCAACCGTATCAATCTTTCCAAGCGGCAACGGTATCGTACCTTCCGATGTCTTGTCAACATGAATTACGGCGAGGTCAGAATGAGGATCATCGCCGACAACACTCGCTTTGACCGTTAAACCATCCGAAAAAGTAACCTCGATCCGATCCGCCCCCCTGATAACATGAGAATTGGTCACGATATTTCCATTTGAATCAAAGATAAAACCGGAACCTTGCCCATTCTCGATGAGAATACCGTTTTGTTCAGTAGATGTTTGGATTGTGACAACCGAAGGATTTGCTCTTTTGTAGAGGTCAATCAGCAGCTGCTCCTCATTTGTGGTGATGAGGGGATTCCCTGCACTGGCAGGCTGCAACTCCAAACCTACCGGCGCGAGCTTTTCAATCGTGTTTGGAGCGGGTGAAATCGTCTGAATGCTTGGTTTTTCTGTGGAAATGACCTGCTCCCCTCCAAAGGAGACACCGCAGGCGATGGCAGAAAGCGCCAGCACGAGCATTAGAACGATCAATTTATTATTCAAAAGTAGCTTCATGGATCTCTCTTTCATAACTTTGATGGTCATCAACGAAGATCGTTATGTCTTGCACCCGCTCTCCGTGAAGTATGTTCATCGATGGATCAAGAAAATGGATGAATTTAATCCATTTATTTTAACGTGAAAAACTGAGAACAATCTGAATTCAGGGTAAGAAACCGCAACCGATATGATAAGGAAAATTTAAATAAATGTGATCAATAAAACCCGACAGGTCAAAAGACGTATTGTAAAGCAGAAATGGAATGTTAGAATTGGGTAAAGTGGAGGCCAGGAGCAGATGAAACTAAAGATGAAAACTTTCTCGGGAATGCGAGTACAAACTGGATTAAGTGCAGGTCGGTCGATATGCTACGAGGAAATTAACGGCGTGTGGTACCCCATCGTCGATCCGAACAATCCAGTGCCAACCCCTACTCCGCCACCTGATCCAGGTGTCCAGCTATTAGCATGCAAATCATGCACTGGAACGGAATCCGCGCCAGGAAACCTGGTTAACGCCAGTTGTGCGGTTTGCTACCTCAGCTAACTTTTAGGGAGAAATTTTATGCGAAATCAATTGAACTTCAAGAAACCCGATCGAGTTGGGTATCCAAACAGAGGATTGTCGGTAAGGACGAATGTGAAGGCTGGCGATTGGTCGTGTCGAGATTGCGCTGGTCAGGTAAACGGCAGCACAATGACAAATGCCCAATGCAGCTCCTGCCAGCAAGTGTGAGAGCTTTCGGAAGAACGATACAAAACAGCCAATATTATGCTTTCGAGCCTCTTTCGAAAAGGCGCTAAAACGAAAAGGATACTCGTGGTATCGGGGTTGCCTCGTTCGGGCACATCATTGATGATGATGATGCTTGAAGCTGCGGGCATACCCCCGCTTACCGATCGCACCCGCGCCGCTGATGAAGATAATCCCAAAGGGTATTATGAATTTGAGCGGGTTAAGAAAATGAAAGATGGGGACATGGGGTGGATCCGTGAAGCGCCGGGAAAAGCAGTCAAGATAATCTCTGCTTTGCTGCCCAACCTGCCTAACAATTATACATACCAGGTTTTATTTATGCTGCGAGAATTGCCAGAGATCCTCGCTTCACAACGTGTGATGCTCGCCAATCGTGGGGAGGATCCGAGTAAGATTTCGGATGAGGCAATCGCTTCGTCATTTGAGAGACACCTGGTTCATGTGCGGCATTGGCTGGATAACAAGCCGAATTTTTCAACACACTACGTAGATTACAATCTTCTTTTAGAGAACCCTGAGCCTGCGGTCGAAGCGATAATTCGTTTTCTGGACCGAAACATGGACAAACAAGCGATGATTTCTGCGATAGATCCAAAATTATACAGGCAGCGAAAATACAAAGATGTCGCAATAACCTAAGATTTCCAGGCAGACATTCTCTAACCGAAAATTAAAGTCACTCCAGCCCCCTTCGCCTTCTAACTTAAAGGTAGGGAGTAATTCTTTCTAAGAGGGCATCCTTAAGTGCCAGAGATGTTTTGTCTATGGGGGAATAAATATTCTGGATCTCTTCTGGATCGTTAACAAGATCGAAGACTTCATAGACTTCATCATATCCTTCATATCCATGATAATAAATCATCTTCAGATCTTGTCTTACAAGCGAGAAAGTTGCCTGGTGAAGCGGACCTTGTTTTGCACTGGATTTCGCTTCAATAACAAACAAATCTCTTGAGGTTTTGTCTGCAGAATTTGAGGTAGGAAGCAACAGACCTTCTAAAGTGGCAGGATGTGGAGCACCGGAGAGGTCAAGGATCGTTGGCAAAAGATCGACAGCATGCGTGGGGCTGTAAATATCTGTTCGAGCTGTTTGTCCAGGATAAGAAATGATCAAAGGAATGTGGATAAGGGGTTCATAAAGAACAGGTGTGTTGTGACCACTGATCCCTCTTTCCAGGAGCTCCCCGTGATCTGAAGTGACGATCAAGCAGGTATTTTCCAGTGCGCCTGAAGCACGCAGATGATCAAAAAGCCTTCCAAATTCAAAGTCAACATACGCGATGGTTTCATCATACCGCTGCCGCAAGCGAACAAGCGACTTCTGGTCCTTGCCTTCTGAAAAATGGTCTTCAGGCTTTGAAGGGATCGCAAGTTTTTGATCATATTTCCCAATGAATTCCTTACGGGAATTATATGGGGAGTGAGGTGGAAAGAGATGAACATACCCAAAATAGGGCTGAAGGCGGCTTTTCGATTGTTCTACCAGCCAATCTACAGCAGTCTCGACTGTAAAACAAAGTGAATTGTCTGGATCTTCTAAACGGCAATTTGGCAGACCGCGTGGGAATTGGCTTCGGTAAGCTTGATTTACCCGGTTTGACTGAATCATACGCTGAATACGATCCAGAGATGATAAGAATAAAGAGCTGTTCACGGCAAAAGTGTTCTTCAACGAGAGCAACTCTGCTTCAAATGGGACATTAAATTCGTCGAAAGGTAAGGAATCGGTATGGAGATCGGAGAAGAGAGCGAGATCAGAGATGGGGATCAAGTCGTCGATATGGTCGTGGAATTGATCGAGTAAAATATAAGCCAACGAATTATGCGTATAGGCATACTTGTGATAAGAATCTGGGAGAAGCGAGAATAGGTTCTGGTTCGTGAATAAGTCAATAGTTTGACTTTGAAGGTTGATCACGCGATGCGTCCACGGCATCACCCCGGTTAACAGCGAGGCAGTGCCCGGAGAGGTAAAATTTCCTGCGGCATAGTGATTGTGATAGACAGCTGATTGGGCAGCAAACCGCTCTAAATTCGGGGTGGTCGGACGGTTAAAACCATATAATGACATATCCCTGGCAGTTAAAGCATCGAAAACGATCAACAGGATATTTGGCTGCAGGGGTGATCCAAGAGAAAACATGGCGTTGAAATCAGGATAATTCCCAGCCAAGGCTGCTGAGACTGATCCCAGCCCGAGTAGCTTCATGAATTCACGGCGCGAAATGCTTCGGTCTGCCACAGCTACTGCAATCCAAGAAAACGCGCTATGATCACAAAGATCCCAGTAATGGATGTCAGGACGTATATAGTCGATAAGACCGCGATCTTGTCAACATACTTAAGGATCGCCTGTCTGAAACGATGAGACCTGGCTGTCAGAAAAAGGAAAAAAACGGAAATGGCGGCGATTATTGAAATCCACGCCCACCCAAACCATGATTTGGAAAAATAAAGCGCTAAGGGCGTCACGCTGTTTTGGAGAACGAAAGGCATGAAAAAGAGGATCAATAAAAACCCCATCATGGTGGCTGAAGATACAAACTGGGTTTGAAGCGGCTTAATGGAAAGAATAATGGCGATGACTATGACTGTCAGGGTTAAGAGCAATCCATCTGCAAGCGCGATCACCTGGATATAGGAAAAAATTCCCAGGATATCCCAAAACGTTAATCTCAATATATAGGATGGCAGTTCACGCAGAAAAATCACCAACGACCAGATAAAAACAGGCGCGATCACCGCCAGGAAAACTTGAACGATCTCAGTTTTCTTCGGGATTTGGAGATTTAGTCCCGGCAATTTTGCCCACCTATCCTTTATGGTCGATCTTCAGGATCTTCGGGCGCGGATTCTAGCGGCTCGTTTCGGATTTTACGCCTCATTCTGGCGAAAAGGGTCTTAATCTGACGGGAAAAAAAGAAAATAATTCCTGAAAAGAGCGCCAGGATAACTGCCAGCATTTGAAAAAGCATGCCGCCGGTGTTTGGATCGATATAGGCCTCGGGGGCTTTAATAATCGATATGAGCAGATTGAAGGAAAAGATCAGAATATTCATTCGAGATTCTCCAGGGAAGGTTATCCCTACAAAATTATTATTTTTATCCAATCACCTACAGGTATCCCAGGCTCTTCAGACGCTCTTCAACCTTTTCCTGGTCATCCACAGAAAACTTCGGAGGCGGCATTTTTGCCGTCAGAATCGGGTGCGGCATTTATCGCAAGCTCGGGGATGTCTTTATAGGATGGATGCGAGAAATTTCTCAGCCCCTCAGAAGAGAATATCACGCCAGGAACGTGAGCAGCGTCGAAACAATGATCGGCTTCCCAATGATCGTGATTCGGTTCTATAGAAACATCCTTCCAACTACCAAGACCCGTTTCTCCAGAACCGCGAAAACCTGTGGCATAGCCGATTAACAAATCTGGACCGTAGGATGACATGGAGCCTTCAAAAATCTCCTCATTCTTCCAGGCATTGGAGACGATCGACGAGGAATCTGAGGTTTTCCAGGAAATCAATTCTTTCTGGATTTCTTTTGTGAGCGGCTCGATTTCGGCTCGGGTCACCACGCCGGACTTTTCTCGACCCTGCAAATTCAGATAAAGGCTGTTCAGCCCTACTGCATATGCTCTGGTTGAACTCCAATCGATGGATTTCATTTCATCTGGATCCGAGGGATCCTTTTTGGAGAGGTATCCCTTCTCAAGCAGCCATCGGTTGAGATGAATTTTGGAATTAAGCTTTGAAAATCCATGATCTGAGACAACCAACAACCTGGTGTTTCCTTTTTTTGTGTTTTTTAATCGCTGCTGGATATCACCTACGAGCCTATCCAGACGAACATACCAGGATTCGATCACATCTGGTCGGCGGAGGAGGAACATATGCTGGATGCGATCAAGAGAATCGAAGACGGAGGCGAGCAAACCCTCATCGAATTGATCCGCAAGATGAAAAAATAAATTCTTCCGGGCTATGAAGATCGAATCACATAGTGTAAGAAATTGTTCATCGGAAATGCATCCATCTTCTAGCCCGGTTGTGTCCTGAGGCCAGCCCAGGGTCAGGAAAGGTCCGCTTGCTCGCCAGCTATCTTTGACAAAAGATGCTGGCGTTCCATAACGCCAAAGGGGGTGAAGTGGATGGATTTGCAGAGGCAGTGCGTACATCTGCACATCTGGTCCGATGCTTATGAGAATGACCCGGGTGATCGCGCGGACGGAGGCGAACCAGGACACTTTAAATTCAAGCTCCAGGATGGGACTCCATTCACCGATTTTTAGAGAATGAGATACATTACTGAAATTAATCACTGCATTCTGGTCATCGATAATCGAAAGCTGAAAAGGAAGGATCAGATGGCTGGATGCCTGCTGCTTCTTGACCATGGGACCTTGAAATTCAGACGATAGATTTGATTTCCCATTCGAATGCAAGGAAAAAACCGGGGTTTTGCCGCGTCTTTCCCCGGATTGAGGGTCGGTAGAATAGTAAGCGCCAACACCCAATCGCCCTTGGATATCCGGAGTGCCTAATCCCGGCAGCGTTCTTACAGGCGATTCTGGTCTGGCAGGAAATGTAGCAGGCCACCAGAGTGAGGTCGAAGGATAACCCTGGTTTGCAGTTATATCAAAAATCGTACGGGCGTTATAAGGCCGGACAAATTGTAAGCCGCTTAAGGATTTACCGGACTGCAGGAGAGAAACTTGAAGCCCATAGCTTTCTGGATCACGATGTACAAAATCAAACATCCCGTGCGAACCTGGATTCAGACCGGTTGCAATGCTTGTCCAAGAGACTTCGCTTTGAGGGGGATTAGACACTGATAAACGACTGTATCCGCTTTTTTCAGCGAGGCCAGAGAGATTTGGTAGTATTCCACGCTCAGAAAACGCTTCGAACAAAATTGGGTCGAATGCATCCAACCCAATGAGAATTGTTTTTATCATCGGCTTAGCTCGTTTATTGAAGATCTGACAACAGGCGGATATTATACCTGTTTCCCAGGCGGCTCAATTCGCTATCATCTTGATTTTAATCTAGCTATTTTCCCCTTTCATCATCTCCGATCAAGAACATCGATAAAAGCCAAGACACGACGCTGATTACGATCGAGCCGATGAGGGCTGGGAGAAATCCATCGACATAAAATCCAAAACCCAACCATTGACTGATCTGGCTGGCAAGCCAAAGGGTGAATGTGTTGATCACAAACATGAAGAGACCAAGGGTCGCCACGATGCATCCGCACGAGAGAAAAACCAGGATCGGACGCACCACTGCATTGATCAAACCGAGGATCGCGGCGACGACGATGGCAACAAAGAAACCATTACCTTCAATAGTGATTCCTGGAAGCAAAAAGGCAGTGACAAGAACCGCGATTGAAGCGATTAACCAGCGCATCAGGATATGTCGTGAGCTCATAATTATCTGACCTCTTTTGTGATCATGAATGCACCATGGTATTCATCAGGTACCGATCTCCTTTTATTCAGTTTGGATGATTTGGGGCAATTGTCGCGCCTGCTCCACCCAACTAACGACTTCTGGTTTGGAAGGGATGGCGGTAGGTGCATCTGGTCCTAAATCTATCATTTTCTGATAGAGGGAAGTTGGATCTTCGGCTGCTAGCTGAACTATTCGATCGACTCCAACCGATTTCAAGATTGGGAGGTGGTCGTTTTTCAATCCTTTTACCCTGAGCAGATCGATCGCGTTGATCCAACCGAGGATGAGATCAGGTTCTAATCCGGTTTTCTCTGCGATCTGCAATCTGCCTTCAGGTGAGGCGCCAGCCCGGAAAAGAAGAAGTAAGGCAGGATAGCCCGCATCGTTCATCAGACCAGCCTCTTCAGGTTCAATATCAGGTAGGGTGTGGACGTCAAGGCTAAACTTCGCATAGGTTTGTTCTGGGGTTTCTTCTCCAACTGCAATGGAAATATTTACTTCATCCCCCGCTTCTGATTGGGATTCAGCAAGAATGGCTTCGGATTCCATTTCTTCTTCATTTTCTAATTGAGTTCCTTCTTCAACTTGAGTTGAAAGGTTTTGCTCAGCTTCTGTCCATTCGAGGTCAGAAGGGGGTGCAGGCTGTTCGATTATTTGTTCAATCTCATTTTGAATGGGAGCAGCATCTGGCTGTGAAAGCTCAGTGAAATCTTCATCAGAGAGTTCGGCGCTTTCAGATTCGCCGGGCAGCGGTTGTGAAGCGGTGATCTCTTGGTCTGGAGCGGGCTTGAGCCAATCTGGAATCTCGCCGGGTTCGGCAGTGTCCATTTCAGGTGATGCCTGAGACTCGAAGGTTTGATCTGGAGTATCAAATGTTTGAACGATTGGGGCGGACTTGTTTTTTCTTGCCCGAGACGCGCTTCTGGCGACGCCAATAATGATTAGAATGAGAAATACCAGGAATGCCATAAAAAGGATCAGTGCGAAGGCAATCCACAATGGTCGATTAGCAAACCAGCGAAATTGAGCTCCAGACGCCGGTTTTGTCATCGATTGGGTAGGCGATGCTGCAGTTGAAACAGCTGCTTGATCAATCGGTGGCAGGGCTGCTCCTACTACGACTGCATAAGCCTTGATTTCCTGGGGCGGGGTACCATCTGGCGCTTTCCAGATTTCATTCAAAACGAGATCGGCGTCATCACCAAGATTCAGGTACCGCTGGCGAGCTAATGATTTATCCAGATTGTGCGAATAGGAATCAATCGCTGCTCGCAGGTAATCTTGCTGAGAAGCTGGCATCAGCTGGTTGTCCCTTGAATCTTCCCACTTCACAGGCCAAAGCCACCACCCAAGAACGACTAATCCAAATACTGCTCCTAAAATGAAACCTAAGAATCCCGAAAGCAGACTTGAAGAGGAGGATCGTTTATTTTCTTCCATTTGATACCCCAATCTAGGCCGATATGGTGAGATCGACTCATTGGTTCAGATTTCGACATTAATTGTAAGGATTATAAGGGTTTTAAGATGGTTAGGCAATCCTTACAAAAATAAAAAAACGGCAATCCATTGACTGCCGTTTTATAAACCCTGGTGAAATTATCGAAGGGCAAGGTCGGCTCGAATAAATCCATCTCCATTATCTGAGATCGTAAAACCATACTTTTGGAGAATCTTCGTCATTGGTTGATTATCCGGCGTCATTAAGCATTCCAGGCGTTGATAATGTTCCAGGCGAGCAATTCGGATCATCTGACTCATCAACTCTTTTCCAATTCCCATCCCCTGGCAACAGTCACTGATCAACATACTGAATCGGGCTGCATTGGCGCCATGTAAACGCGTCAATCTGGAGGCTGCGATGACCGAGAGCTGGTTCTTTTCGGGGTTTGGATTTTCGACAATCAACGCGATCTCATTCGCGTAATCACCATGGCAGATGCGAGAGAGCCTGTCGTGTTTAGCGCGATCGCTCAACCGCAGTGGAGATAGAAAACGCAAATAAACACTTCGATCCGAAAGCAACTCGTGAAAATCAACCAGGGCGGGTTCGTCTTCGGCGCGAACCGGTCGAATGATCCACTCGCTTCCATCTTTCGCCGTCCAACGGGTGACATAACGGTTTGGATATGGACGTATCGCCAGGCGGGGAAGCTCATTTTCCTGAACGTCTTTCCCATACACAACAATCCGGGCATCCAGCGCCAACAACCTATCTGGGGAAGCCAGGAGCGGATTAATATCAAGCTCTTTAATCCAGCGGTGTTCGGAGATCAGAGTACTAAATCTGACGATTAAACGCTCTAGCTCATCCAGATCGACGGATTTTCTACCCCGCACCCCTTTTAGGGCTTTATAGATCTTTGTGCGTTCCATCATTCTTCGCACGAGAGTTGAATTTAATGGCGGCAGACCGAGAGCACTGTCTTTAAAAACCTCCACAAGCTGGCCACCTAATCCAAACAAGAGCACTGGTCCAAACTGTGGATCGATACTGCTGCCTATAATCAGTTCATACCCTTCCAGGCTGATCATTGCCTGGACCGTGACTCCCAGGAAGTTGGGCTTTCCAGTTGGATCCAATTCGCCAGCCATCTTGAGGACATTCGTTTTGATGCTGCTAAAAGCTTTCTTAACGCCTTCAGGAGTTCCGTAAATTCAGCTCGACACCACCCACATCAGTCTTGTGGGTGATTGTCTCTGAATGAAGCTTAAGGACTACCGGATATCCCAATTTATCTGCTGCAGCAAGGGCTTCCTCTTCGGTTGGAGCCACGATCGTTTCGACGGTTGGAATAAGGTACGCGGCAAGAAGCTGTTTTGACTCATGCTCGCTTAAAATTGTGCGACCTTCTGATCTTGCTTGCTGGATAATCTGGTCTGCTATCTCGGAGTCTGGCGGCTGATCGAGATCATAAGCCTCGAGAGTTGGGGTCTCGTACAATCTATCCAGGATCCCGGAGTAATTCGCCATGTAAGAAAACATCCTGGCGGCAGTATCAGGATAAGGAAAAGCCGGAATGTTGGCGCGGCTGAGTACTTTTTGCCCTTCTTCTACTCCGGCACCACCCATCCAGCTTGCCAGGACAGGTTTCTTCAGCTTTTTTGCGACGGCAACCAGCTCTTCAGCGGTGGCAGTGGGATCAGTCATATCCTGTGGGGTCAGGATGACCAGCATTCCATCGCTTTCCTGGTCTTTGGCAGCGATTTCGAGTGCTTTGGCATAACGCTCGGGGCTTGCGTCTCCCAGGATATCGACCGGGTTGTTGTGACTCCAGGCGGCAGGAAGGAGACCATCGAAATCATGCATCGTTTCTTCGGAGAGTGGAGCAAGTTGACCGCCATTCGTGATCAAAGAATCGGTAGCGAGGACACCGGGACCGCCTGCATTGGTCAGGATCGTCAGACGATTACCGCGGGCGGTTGGCTGCTTGGAAAACAGATCTGCCATATAGAAAAGCTCTGCTATACTGTCAACCCGAAGCACGCCTGCTCGTCGAAACGCCACTTCCAGTACTTCATCGCTGCCAGTGAGAGAGCCAGTGTGAGAAGCGGCGGCACGGGCTGCCCCTCGGTCCGACCTGGTTTAATCACAATGATCGGTTTTGTGTTTGCCACCTGGCGAGCGGCAGAAAGAAAAGATCGGGCGTTGCCGATCGTTTCCATATAGATAACGATGCTTTCAGTATTGGGATCATCACCCAGGTAATAAATTAGATCTCCCCAGCCTACATCGAGCATCGATCCAATCGAGACGAAATGGCTGAACCCGACGTTTTCGGTCAGGCTCCAATCCAAAACTGCCGTGCACAGCGCTCCAGACTGGCTGATAAAACCTACTTTGCCAGGTCGAGCCATGGCGGCTGCGAAAGTAGCGTTCAAGCCGCTCACAGGGCTCATCACTCCGAGGCAGTTTGGACCGATAATTCGCATCCCCCCACGGTTAGCGTGCTCCATAATCTGGCGCTCCAACTCAACACCAGCTGGTCCTGTCTCCTTGAATCCAGCGGAGATAACAATAGCTCCTTTTACACCGTTCTCCACGCAGTCATTAATAATTTCAGGGACTGCGGGGGCGGGTGTGACGATAACTGCCAATTCGACCTGCTCGGATACTTTCGAGAGGGAGGGGTAAGCTTTAACCCCCAACACACTGGAACGTTTTGGATTGATCGGGAATACCGCGCCGCCGAAAGGATTGCTGATTAGATTCCACATCAGCGTGCGTCCCACGCTGTTTGCAGTCTCAGTTGCGCCAATCAGGGCGACGTTTTTTGGGGCGAAGATTGCAGATAATGGATTCTGCTCATAAGACAGCACATCATGAACAGGATCGAATATCGGAAGACTTGATTGTGTCATAACTTACCAGTTCCTTCTATAGATTGAATCGAAAATCCCATTATTTTTTTTAATTTGAGCATTCATTTTAATATAATCTGGCGTCTGGCAGACAGTAACATATGTTACCGTTTCTTTGTGAAAGTATTCACGTAAACTAGGATCATGGTTCTAATGCAACGAAGGGTCTCCGATCTTCAGAACAGATCTGTACGACAATATTTCTGCCCGATGCGGCGACCACAGGCACCATTCCCCCGGGTTCTACCCATTGACCGGCCATATAAAAATTTCGAACTTTAGGAAGTGTTTTTGGAACACCCATTAGCATCAAGCCCATCGTTTCTTTTGTTAAAAGCCAACCGCAATTTGATCCATGCCAGTTACCGGTATATCTTTCGTAGCTAAGGGGGGTGGCAACATCAAAAACCTCGATTTTTGATTTTATCCCAGGATAAATCTTTTCAACCCAGTCGATCAGGACATCAGATTCTTGGATTTGTTCAGCTCCATAAATGCGGCGTCCATACAGGTGCTGCCAATAATCATATTCTGTTGGGAGCATAAGAATAACGGATGATTTTCCATGAGGAGCCAACCCTGGATCAAAACAATAATGTTTGAGATTGAATTCGAATCGCTCTTCGCCAGCGATCAGTACGGGAGTGTCTAATAAATAGGTAATCCAATGCGGTTGTTCTCGAAAATCGAGATCGACACCCAACGAAACCTGAAGTTGAGAACGGATTGGTAAATGGCCATCGTAAAGCTTCAGGGCTCGTGAGGTTAGATATTCCTTTCCTAAGAGGTCTAATAAGGTCATCCGTCCATCACATGCTGAAATAACTCGCTCAGACCGAAATTCCTCATTAGAATAGAGCCGAATTCCGACTGCAACACCATTTTCAACGAGGATTTTTTCCACTTGTGCGTTGTAATGGATTTGCCCCCCTAATTCAAGATAGCGTTTTTCAAGCGAACGAGCAAATTCGAGCGAGCCTCCTAATGGAAAACCTGCATTTCGATTTTTCATTGCAGCCAATAAAGAAATCCCTACCATAGTAGGAATACTTGTCCAGCCAAATATTTGCGGGAAAGCTCGCTTTAAAAATGGATTGCGAAATTTTTCTGCGAAATCTTGAATGGAAAGCAATCCCCATTTCGCCAAAGCCTGCGTAAACGGAGACATCTTAATGCCCAATTTCATCCAGTCTATAGGTTTCATAAGAGATTTAGGTTTCGACTGCAGGAGGGAGAGGTCGAAATCCTTGAATTTTCGGATACCATTACAGAAATCTCGGACCAGACCGGCATCCTGCGGCGATATCTCGATGAGGTGGGATTTAAAAATATCGGGATCGCTGTAAACGATGAGGCTGTTTCCTGACATATCATTAATTCGCATCATCTCAGCATGATTAATAAATTGGCGATCTTGAACCACACCTAATTCCCGCCAAATTGAATGGTATGGCTGACCTTCCCCAGAACCTAATAAGTATGTAATGCAGCCATCAAATATGTAGCCTTTCCGCTCCCAGGAAGTGCATAAACCACCAGGTAAATCGTGAAGCTCAAAAATCTGGGAACTGTAGCCATTCATCTGTGCGTAACAGCCCGCGGATAACCCGGCAACGCCAGCCCCGATGATTATTATTGTATTTTCGGTCATTAAATATCCACCCCGAGTAGACGTCTGAATAAGTAACCCAGGAAGAAGCTGAAAGCCGCGACACCAAGGCTTACACCTGCCATTTCCAAGAACCTGCGCTTAAAGCTTTCGTTTTTGACAACCGAAATATAGTAATTAAACAGAGCAATAATAGCGACTGCAAAAATGAGTACCAGGATCAGGTCTACCAAATAGTTTTCGATTGTAAGGTAGGGTAGGATCAGGATAGTCACCGTGAGAATATAGGCTACTCCAGTATAGAGCGCAGCTTTTGCAGGATCTTTACCGGTTTCCTCTGCCCGGGTGGATAGAAATTCGGAGGCAGCCATCGAAAGCGCCGCTGCAACACCCGTGATCGCACCGCTTAAGGCGATCAGGCGCGTGTTTTGAAGCGCAAGCGTAAACCCGGCGAGTGCGCCTGTTAGCTCTACAAGGGCATCGTTTAATCCAAGGACTATCGAGCCGACATAGCGGAGATGCTCTTCATCGATCATCTGGATCAATGCATTTTCGTGCTCATTTTCAGCTTCGATAAAATATTCGATTTCATCAATACTCGATCGAAGCTGCCCATAATTATCCTTCGCTTTTTCTTCTCCATGCTCCATAAGCTGCACTCCAAACGTAATCCCCAAGAGGCGGCTTATCCAATAATAATAGAAGACTTTGAAACGATTGGGTTCAATGTCTGTTTGGGTGTATTTCTTCCATCCCTGATAGTGATTTAATTCGTCGGCAGCAATTTTCTTTAAAGTATTGCTGTTATTTTGATCTTTAACGACATCTGCAAGCTTAAGGTATATCAAATGTTCGGTAATTTCGTTGCGCTGAAAATTCATCAGCGCAGTTTTGAGTTCATAAGGATTATTCACGCCAGCTCCTTTCGTTTGTTATTATTACTGATCTTACCATATTGGCAGAGACGTCATTCTAACGGACAGCGGCAGGTTATAATCGCGGTATGGATCTGTTTACGCATGCTATGCATCAAAGACTAAAAGATGAAGCGCCGCTTGCTGCAAGAATGCGACCGAAGAATCTGGATGAATATGCCGGTCAGGATGACATCTTAGGTCCAGGGAAACTGCTACGGAGGGCGATTAAGTCTGACAAGCTTTTTTCCTCGATTATCCTTTGGGGACCGCCTGGCAGTGGAAAAACAACCCTGGCGATGGTTATAGCGAACCAAACAAAAAGCCATTTTGAGACGTTATCTGCGGTGCTGGCCGGCAAGGCTGACTTGAAAGCAGTGATCGAAAAAGCGGTGGAGAGGAGAAAATTATACGGAACTCGAACAATTCTCTTTGTGGATGAAGTCCATCGCTGGAACAAGGCTCAGCAGGATGCATTGCTTCCACATGTCGAGAATGGCACTGTCACATTGATCGGGGCGACGACTGAAAATCCGTATTTCGAAGTCATTGGAGCTTTGGTCAGCCGCTCTCGAATTTTCCAGCTTCACCCCCTGACGAACAAAGAGGTGCAGCTGGTTCTGGAAAACGCAATAAAAGATCCAGACCGAGGGTATGGAAATCGGAATATTCGAGTGGAAGATGACGCGATGGAGCATCTCATCCGTGTGGCGGGGGGTGATGCGCGCAATGCCCTAAATGCGCTCGAGCTGGCTGTTGAGAGCACACCCTCCTCTCGGGAGGGGATTATCTCGATAACTTTAGAAGTGGCTCAGGAATCGATCCAGCGTAGAGCGGTGCTTTATGATAAAGATGGCGATGCCCATTATGATACGATCTCGGCATTTATCAAATCTGTGCGAGGTTCAGATCCAGATGCAGCGCTGTATTGGTTGGCGAAAATGCTGTACGCTGGTGAAGATCCCCGATTTATTTTAAGGAGATTAATCATCCTTGCCGGCGAGGATATTGGTTTAGCTGATCCGCAGGGGCTATTAATCGCAAACGCGGCTGCCCAGGCATTTGATTACATTGGTTTACCGGAGGGTATTTTCCCGATCGTAGAGGCGACCTTATATCTTTCTACCGCGCCAAAATCGAATTCAGCTTTATCTTATTTCAAAGCTTTTCAACGGATCGAGCAAGAGGGCATCACACAGGTACCACAACATCTTCAAGATGGGAATCGCGATGCACAGGCTCTTGGTCATGGGAAGGGATACCAATATCCACACGAGGCGCCTGAGCATTTCCTCCCGCAACAATATCTGCCAAAGGAAATGCTAGGGACATATTTTTACGAGCCTTCAACCCAAGGCTTTGAGGCGAAAGTAGACGATAGGTTGAGAGCGTGGCGAGAAGCACAGCGTCATGCCCTTGGAATAACTAAAGAGGAGATGCTTCCGGATCTCTCAGAAGAGAAGATTAAGGAAATAAAGGGTAAGCACGGAAGGTAAGGAAAAGGATATGCCATTATTATTGATGATCAGGCACGGCGAAAATGAATTTGTCAAGAAAGGCAAGCTCGCCGGACGTTTGAACGGAGTGCATTTGAATGAAAAAGGGCAAAAACAAGCCGAAGCGCTTGCCCAAAACCTTGGAGACAGCCCAATTAAGGCAGTTTATTCGAGCCCTCTAGAACGAGCGCTTGAGACTGCTGAACCGATTGCTAATAAGCTTGGACTTTCCGTGATCTCCAGGGAGGGATTGACAGAGATCGATATCGGCGAATGGCAAGGGATGACGGTTAAGAGTTTAAACAAGCTTAAATTATGGAAAAATGTCCAAAGTTGTCCAGCACGAACCAGGTTCCCGGGCGGCGAGACATTTGCAGAAGCCCAATTCAGGATCTGTCAGGAGATCGAAACGATCAGCGCGTTGCATGAAGAAAAAGATGTGATCGTGTGCGTTTCTCATGCCGATCCGATAAAATTAGCGACTGCTTTTTATATCGGTTTGCCGCTGGATTTATTCCAGAGGCTGCATATTTCACCTGGTTCGCTGACGGTCCTGCAGTTTGGGAAAACCAGCGCAAATCTATTGATGATGAATTTTGATGCTTCGTTCAGTTTGCCAAAATCTTGATTCTGGTATACTTTACGCATTCATGGAGAATATATGCCCCCCGAAGAAATTGATCTGCAGCCTGTAACTCATATCACGACCGACGCCATCGGACAACCTGGAAAACGCGTTTTTTATCTTCAAGGCTGGCAAGGCAATCGGACAGTGACATTGATCGTAGAAAAAATTCAAATCCAATCCCTGGCGGTTGGATACGAACAATTCATTTCCGAGATCCAAGAGCGCTTTCCAGATTTGCCCGATCTTGAAAGCAGCTACCAGGAAGAACATATGCGGATTAACCCGCCCGTCGATCCTTTATTTCGGGTTGGCGAGATAGGGCTTGGGTATGATTCTGATCAAGACCTGGTGGTTTTAGTGGCTCGAGAAATGATGCCTGAAGGTGAAGATGCGGAACAATCCAGAGTCGTTCGCTATTGGTGTACTCGCGCACAAGTACGTGCCCTGTGCCACTGGGGGATGCAGGTAGTCAATCGAGGCAGACCGATATGTCCACAATGTGGTGAAGCCATGGATCCGGAAGGTCATTTTTGTCCAAAGCGCAATGGACATAAGCACTGAAACTAGCACGATTCTGGAAACAGGCACGATTTCGATCAAGGGGGAGTTCCTGTGGGGATCGAATTATACATTTCTAACTCAGATTGAACGGGGCGATCAAACCGTTCAAGCGGTTTATAAACCGAGCCGCGGAGAGCGACCGCTTTGGGATTTTCCAGCGGCATCATTGGCACGCAGGGAAGCAGCAGCATATCTGGTGAGCGAATTATTAGGATGGGGGCTCGTCCCACCGACAGTCTACCGAACAAAAGCTCCCTTAGGCGCCGGTTCACTTCAGATTTTCGTCGATCATGAACCGGAATACCATTATTTTAATTTTTCTTCGGTTGACCGTAATCGTTTGCGCCCGGTTGTAATATTTGATCTGCTCATTAATAACGCCGATCGAAAAGGCAGTCATATACTCAAAGATGCTGAAGGAAAACTCTGGTTGATCGATCATGGATTATGCTTTCATGTGGAGGACAAGCTCCGAACCGTAATATGGGACTTTATCGGCGAACCCATTCCAGATCTGTTATGCCGAGATTTGAGTGAATTCAGCCGAAAACTGCAAGAAAGCAAAAGTAATTCGAATGGAATTACGGCTAAATTATGGAAATACTTGAGTCGCGGTGAAATTCAAGCGTTAATCGAACGAGCCGAAGGACTGACAGAAGGCGGATTCTTCCCTGCTCCTGATCCTTACCGCAGACCTTTTCCTTGGCCGCAGGTATAAATCCAATGATGAGAAATTCTTTTTGAAATTTGAATGGAGAAAAAGCATGAGAGAAATACCTATCGCGTTCATAGGATTTGGGAATGTCGGGAAAGCTCTAGCAGAATTATTTGAGCTCAAAAAAGCAGAGCTAGAGGAAAAATATCATGTCAAGGTTCGGATCACCGGAGTTTATACGAATAGACACGGGTCTGCGGTTAACCAGAGTGGTCTGATTACAAGCCAGCTGCTAAGTGCGAATGAATTTTCCGAACTTTCGGAATCCAAAGTTCGAGATCCAGAACAGTTCATCGTTTCCAGCAATGCAGGAGTCTTGTTTGAGAACTCCCCGGTCAATTATCAAGACGGACAACCTGCTTTAGGTTATATTCGCTCTGGACTGTCAAAAGGCAAGCATGTGATCACCGCGAATAAGGGTCCGGTGGTTCATGGATATCGGGAGCTGAGCGAGATTGCCCACCAGAATAATGTGAATTTCTATTTCGAATCAACCGTTATGGACGGCGCGCCTATCTTTTCTTTATTTCGCGAATCGCTGTTAGGCGCAAATCTGATTGGTTTTCGTGGAATTCTGAATTCAACCACAAATATGATCTTAAAACAAATGGATGAAGGAGCCAGCTTTGATGAGGCAGTTGCAACCTGCCAGAAAATTGGGATAGCAGAAACGGACCCAAGCGGTGACATCGATGGATGGGATGCCGCAGTGAAAGTTGCGGCATTATGCACTGTCTTGATGGACACTCCGATCAAACCGGTTGAAATCGATCGAGAAGGTATTCGGAAGATAGATGCTAATGCAATCGGAAAAGCCCGAGAAAAGGGCTTTCGCTGGAAGTTGATCTGTTCAGCGAAAAAAACACCAGAAGGTGTTATGACCAAAGTTGCCCCAGAAATAGTCAGCTCAGATTCTCCTTTTTATGGAGTGAATGGGACCTCCAGCATGGTTCAATTCGAAACGGATGTCTTAGGTTTGCTTTCCATCATAGAGGACAACCCTGGACCCAGAACAACCGCATACGGCCTTTTCGCTGACTTCTTACAGACGCTTAAGCCGAGATAGATTATCCGAACCCAAACCAGAATTCCACCTTGTTATATACACTTATTAGGAAAGAAAAAACTCCCAATAGAAGGGGAGTTTTCTAATAATTCCATGGATCAGCCGATCAAGCGAGGGAAGCTTCGTTTATTTCTTTTGGTTCGGTTTCGATACTCTCATTTACCGTTGAACTCACGGATTCTGGCACAGACTTAGCTTCTACTGCGGTCTCGGTTATATCCGATGAACGTGAGGCAGCTTCTTCTTCGGTTTCAAGTGCCTCCACTTCGACCGTTAAACTCGCTCTTTCAAAATCAAAACCCGGCTGAACGGTTTCTGCAGGCGAGAATGATTTGTCTACGGCGTCCATCGCCCAGGCAATCTGCCTTTCCATGGGAACCTGACGCATACTTAGAGCAACCCGTTTACGTTCTGGTTTGACATCCAAAACCTTGAGAAGAACTCGGTCACCCGGCTTGATGGCATTTTGGGGATCTTGGTGGGAGGAGTACCCGATTTGACTTGTGTGAATCAAACCTTCGATACCTTGAGGGATTTTTGCAAATGCACCGAAATCAACGAGGCGGGTAACTATCCCTTCAACATAGTCTCCGGCTTTTAACTCTTCAGAGAGAGTTTGCCATGGTCCGGGGAGAAGCGCTTTTCGGCTCAAACCGATGCGCTGGCGCTCGCGATCCACTTCGATAATTTTGACTTCGAGCTCGTCGCCGATTTTAACCACTTCGTTGGGATGGACGACCTTTTTCCAAGATAGCTGGGAGACGTGGATCAGACCATCTATCCCTCCCAGGTCAACAAATGCACCAAAATCAACGACTTTTACAACACGCCCAGTGATAATCTGGCCCTTTTTATATTTGTCCAGCAGTTTTTGGCGAACTTCAGATTGCGCCAATTCGGAAGAAGAGGTTAACCGACGCCTTTCGGCGTCAACTTCAGTAATTTTAACATCAATGTATTTGCCCACCAAACTGCCCTTGATCGGATTCAGCCCTTTTTGGATTGCGAACTCCACGCAGCTCCGGCACGAGTGAATAAGGGACAAAACCGCGTAAACTCTCGAAACGAACGATCAACCCACCCCGGTTATGGTCAACGACCTCGAGCGATAAGATGTCCCCATCCGATAAACATTTTTGGGCTTTTTCCCACTGTTGGAGCTCCACCCCCCGGCTTAGAGAGAGCTCAATTTCATGGTTTTCAGATGAGGCGCTGACCACCATAACGGGCACCTGGCTGCCAGGAGTTAGCGTTTCAAGGAAATCAGGTGTGAGATGATCCAGATCCCGTGGTGGAATTACAACCTCCCGTTTTAGACCGAGGTCCAGAAATACACCATCCTGGTCATGGCGGATTACTGTTGCCTGGAGAATATCGCCCTGTTGAGGATTTTGGGTGTCGTAATTTGCAATGAAGTTTTCAAACCATTCCGGCTGCTGTGTGGGTTGGTCGACTGGTTGATCCATAAAGATATGAAAATCCTTAAATTTTGATGAGATTTTTTCGGGATTTATGGACTATATCAAAAAAAACGGTAACTGTCAAACTATGAATTGGCTCAATTCATGATCAATTCAATTTCAGTCGGTCACAAATCGAGATATTTCTCAGTCTTGCCATTCAATGATTGTAGCCTCTCCTTGTCCGACACCAACACAAAGAGATGAGATTCCGTAGTACGGTCTTTTCTCGAACGGTGACCGCCGACGCATTTCGTGAAGTAATGTCGTCAGGATTCTTGCGCCGGAGCAACCCAAGGGATGACCCAAAGCGATGGCTCCTCCATTAACGTTCGTGGTTTCGGGTCGCAGTCCAAGCTCTTTCATCACTGCGAGTGATTGAATGGCGAAAGCCTCGTTAATTTCGACCAAGCCGATTTGTTCGATTGTCAGTCCTGCCCGAGAGAGGGCTTTTTGTACCGCCGGCACCGGACCGAAGCCCATGGTCCGAGGAGAAACCCCCGCAGCGGCCATGGAAACGATCCACGCGAGTGGTTTCAAGCCCAATTCTCTTGCTTTTTCAGGGCTTCCAAGCAGCAATGCCGCAGCGCCATCGTTCAGCCCTGATGAGTTGCCGGCAGTCACGGTTCCATTCTTCCGAAAAGCTGGTTTAAGGCGAGCAAGCGACTCCAGGCTTGTGTCTCGGCGTGGGCGCTCATCGGTCGCCATTAAAACTGATTCCCCTTTCTTCTGGGGCACAGGTACTGCTGTGATTTCTTCCGCAAACTTCCCAGAGTCGATCGCATTAATTGCCCGCTGATGAGAAGTAACCGCAAATTGATCTTGAAGCTCTCGGGTAAGCTCTGGCATCATCTCGGCGATATTTTCTGCCGTTTCTCCCATCAATTCTGTTCCAAAAATCCCCTGCATGATTGGATTTGGATAGCGCCAACCCAGGGCAGTATCCCAGGCAGTGAGATTGCCGAAAGCGTAGCCGATTTCGGCTTTCGGGAGCGAATAAGGTGCACGGCTCATGCTCTCAACCCCGCCAGCAATATAGAGATCGCCATCGCCCACCATGATGGCGCGGGCTGCCTGATTTACTGAAGCCAAACCAGAAGCGCACAACCGATTAATTGTGACACCTGGGACTGATTCGGGAAAACCCGCCAGGAGCAGGGCCATTCGTGCGACATTCCGATTATCCTCGCCTGCTTGATTGGCGCATCCGAAATATACTTCTTCGACCAGAATTGGATCGAGCTGGTTTCGAGATACAAGGGTTTTAAGGATAAAAGCCGCCAGGTCATCGGGGCGGATTGAAGAAAGCCCGCCTCCGAGTGCACCGATTGGTGTCCGGATCGCATCAAGAATCACTGCCTCATTCATAGTTCCTCCAATTCAATCTTTTGTCGTCAATATTCTACACCTCTTGATCTCGGCGATGGAAATTGAGAATCGGCTGAATAATCACTAGGGGATGAATTTATTATTGCAGAGATAAATTAAGGGAGGGCAGGGGTGGTCGGTCCTGCCCTCCCAACAGGGAGAAGAAACCTATGGTTGAAGAAGTATTATGGTTTGACTGCAGCTATTGGATCAGGTTGTTTTGGGAGATTGGGTCAAAGCGCCAAGCTTTCGCTCTAAGAATGTATTATGAGACTCTTTAGAATTCATTTCTTTAGCAATTTTGATGATATTCTCTCGAATTTCATTCGGGATACCTAATTCACCTGGAAAGGCCGAAAACTGTTCTTTGATTCTTTCATCAATACTGTTCATGGTATGCTCCTTTTGGGATGCAATTTCGGATAGCAGATAGCAGGAAATCGGGTGAATTGACTTTAGTGGCATATGCATCTGCATGAATGCTGGAACCGGTGTGACCGACTGAATTTGGATCAACGAGGGCGACAATCCTAATACCTGGACATATCTCTCGAACAGCATCCAGAACCTGGTTGTTATTCATTCCAGGCAGAGTCTCATCGATGAGCACAAGATCTGGCTTTACGTGTTCGGATTAAATCAGCAGCTCAGAGGCATTTGAAGCTTCACCGACCACGGCCCAACCTGCCTGCTGCTCCAACAAAACTCGCAGAGCTGTTCTGATCCGCTTCTGATCTTCGGCCACGACAATATTCATCTCACAACCTCAACCCCATTTATAACGAAAAAACCCCTCCAGGGGATCATGCCGACGGGGGGTTTTTTATACTCACCAGATGGGGGATTTTTCTCAGCCGCTCACCAGTTTATGTTTGATTGCAAGAGAAATGGCTTCGGTGCGATTCGACACACCCAATTTCTTAAGGATATTGCTGACATGTACTTTCACGGTCGACCGGCTCACAAAAATACGCTCGGCGATCTCTGGATTATTCAACCCCTTCGCCATGAGGGCAAGCACTTCGCGCTCGCGGCGAGTGAGATCGCTGCCGACCAGATCGCTTTCTTCTCGCCTTATCAAGGACTGGACCGCTTCTGGTGCAAGGGTAGGACGGCCAGCATATGCCGCACGAATCGCATCAGCCAGATCATCACCCGAGATATTTTTAAGAAGGTAGCTGATTGCGCCGGCTTGAAGGGCATCTTGCACCAGCTCACGTTCCTGGAAACTGGTCAAGGCGATGACCTGAATTTCCGGCCAATTCTTATGGATAGCATGAGTTGCCGCAACACCCCCAAGCTCTGGCATGATCAGATCCATCAATACCACATCCGGTTTTAATTCCTCACACCTGGTAATTGCTTCCTTGCCGTCACACGCCCTCCCCCACGATTTCAAGATCGGATTTATTTTTAAGATCTGAGATCAGACCCTTTCGGACCATCCCATGATCGTCTGCGATCAAAACCCGAATGGTATCTGATATTTGCATATTTCCTCCGGGGATTATTATAAACGTTTATTTTCCCAAAGGACTGCGACCTCCGTTCCTTTTCCTCGCTGGGTTTGGATTGTTAGCTGAGCACTTACCGATTGGGCTCGCTCTTGCATGATTTTCAAGCCTAGATGATCGGCGGGAATTTGGTCTTTATCGAAGCCGCGGCCGTCATCACACACGATTAAACGGGTGCAGCCGTTAATGGATAAATCTGGCGGAGCAACTGCTGAATGATTGTGATCGAGGATAATTTGGATCTGATGGGCTCGGGCATGCTTCAAAGCATTATTAAGAGCTTCTTGCGCGATCCGATAAAAAGCGATGTGGACATCCACCGGCAGGTCGAATTCCAAATCTGTTTTAACGAGGACGGGAACGCCTTCCCGACCTGAAGCTGCTTCTCCGAGTTGATGAAGCAAATCTGGAAGCTCGGCTTCTGCAAGCGCGGATGGGCGGAGCTCCATGAGAAGAGTGCGCATTTCAGCAAGTGCACCACGATTGAGCTGGCGAAGCTCAGAAAGAAGGGCTCTTCCTTCCTCAAGATCCGTGTCGAAAGCAGTTGGGAGCGCTTCGGCAATTAAACTGGCAGAGAAAAGCGTTTGGGTTACTGCGTCATGCAGCTCGCGAGCTAAACGATTCCGTTCTTCAATTACAGCTTGTTCCTGAGTGCGCTCATAAAGTTGGGCATTTTGAATAGCCTGGGCGGCGCGTTGGGCTAATGACATCAGCAGCCTGAGCTCATCTTCCTCGAAAGTTCGAGGCGCCAGGAAATCAGCACT
The DNA here is from genome assembly GCA_963827155.1 of uncultured Chloroflexia bacterium. Lineage (GTDB taxonomy): Bacteria > Chloroflexota > Anaerolineae > Anaerolineales > UBA4823 > UTCFX2. The sequence goes on from CAWGZV010000002.1 coordinate 539,021, forward strand.
AAAAGTGCCAAAGATTTCTCCACCTACCCGAATAGGCACCTGCATGAAGGAGCAGATCCCTTCGGCATCGGTTATCGAGCGTGAGACTCTTGGATCTTTCGTGACATCTTCCACCAGAATAGGTTCGCCGGTTTGGGCGACTAATCCAGCGATCCCTTCTCCTAACGGCAAAGCTAGTCGTTGTATTGTTTCTGGGAGAAATCCATACGCGACCTGAGGAATGAGGCGATTTTGAGTCTTATCGATTACGAGCAGCGAACCTTTATCTGCATGGAGCAGATTTACAGCTGATTCGACGAGGGCATTTAGAACCTGATCGAGGAAGAGATTCCGATAAAGGGCTTCATCGGCAGCATAAAGAGCTTCAAGCTGTTCGCGGCCGTGCTCGATTTCGCGAGTCCGTTCATCGACCAGTGATTCTAGCTGCCGGCTGCGATTCAGGACAGAGCGTACTCGCAGCCTATACCCGACGAAGGCGGTTAACAAGATTCCAAGAAAGAGGCCGACGCGGAACCAATCGGTCTCCCAAATTGGGGGGACGACCCGAACACTTAGCGGTATTGCGGCTTCATTCCAAACCCCGTCGCTGTTGGTGGCTTTCAATCTGAGGGAATAATGCCCTCCAGGGAGGTTTGTATAACGTCCAAAATTACGATCTTTCGAATAGATCCAATCGCGGTCGAAATTCTCCAGCATGTAGGCATATTGGTTTTCCTCAGGCTGTACGTAATTTAATGCCGCAAATTCAAATTCAAAAGAATTTTCTGGATATCGCAGCTCAACCGCGTCCAAATAATTGAGATCAGGAATTGAGGTTTGCAATTCGCTTTGGGTGATCAAGGAAGTGAGGACGATAGGAGGTTTATATCGATTATCGATTAAGTTAGATGGCAGAAATGCAGTAACACCGTTAATCCCGCCAAAGAAAAGCTCACCCATGGGATTCTTGTAATAAGCATAAGAATTAAACTCGTTGCTCTGCAAACCGTCTTTGGCAGTATAGACTTTGAACTGCTTCGTTTGGGGGTTGAAATGAACCAATCCATTATTTGTACTCATCCATAGACTGCCGTGATGATCGGGAAGAATTCCATAAATCGTCTCGTTTGGGAGACCATCTTTCTCGGAATACAATCTGGATGCGCCAGTATCAGGATTATAGTAAATCAATCCACGACCAACCGTGCCTAACCATAAGTCTCCTACTTTATCTTCGTATATCGTAAGGATCGTAAGCTCGTGACTTTCACGCTCAACATCGGCAAGAACATCAGAATCGTTTGGCGTTTCCAAAATCGGGATCTATATTGGATAAGCCTATATCTGTCCCAACCCAAATGGTGCCATTTGCTCCCCGGGCTAATGAAATGATCGCATTTGAGTTAAGGGTGTTCGGATCTTTTGGATCCGAAAGGTATCGAGTGAAGGATTGGTTTTCCTGGTTGAACCGATTCAGGCCATTTCTGGTGCCAACCCAAAGTCTGCCATGATTATCTTCAGCAATAGCATTCACAGTATTGTGACTGATTGTGCTTGGATCAGAATCGGAGGATTGATAAGATTTGAATTTTCTGCTGAAGGGATCAAATTGGCTGAGGCCACCCCCGCCTGTACCCACCCATAATCGACCAGAAAATCCTTATAAATTGCATACACAGAATTCGATGGCAGGCTGTCAGAGGAATATGAATTGTACTGGTAATGAAAAACGCTGCCAGTCCTGCGGTCAATCCTGTTAAGCCCCTGATCTGTTCCCACCCAAAGTACGCCATAATCTTCAAAGATCGACCAGACAGAGCTGCCAGTCAGGCTATTCTTATCGTCGATTTTGTGCCGATATTGGACGAATCGAAGCGAATTGAGATCAAATTTACTCAGTCCGCCCCCAAAAGTGCCGACCCAAAAAGATCCTGATTTATCCAAAAAAAGCAATTCAATATAGTCACTGCTGATACTGTTTGGATTGGCAGGCTCAAAGACAAATCGCTGGGTTTTTCCTGTATTGGGATCCAACTGGTGAAGACCCCCACCCCAGGTGCCGATCCAGAGAATTCCAGATGGATCTTCGAGGATCGCGCAAATCCATTTACTACCTGCGTTTTCGGTCTCATTTTTTGTGGGTGTCAATTCATAGTGAGAAAAGCTGCCCAGTTCTTCATCGTATCGATCCAATCCACCGCCGGATGTACCAACCCAGATTTTCCCCTGGCTATCTTCATAGAGCACATCAACCTTGTTGCTACTTAGACTGCCGGGCTGGTCATCTTGATGGGTGAACTGGATGGTTTGATCTTGCTCAGGATTATAAACAAACAGTCCGTGGTCAGTGGCGAACCAGATTTTGTTTTGACGGTCCTGGAGGACAGAAGAGATCTTGCCGTAACTCTCTTTTTCTGGAGAAGGCTGCTGATTTATGAAATGGGAAAATTCACCAGTCCTCCGATTTAATCGATCCAGACCGTTCGATGTTCCAACCCAAATAAACCCTGAGCGATCTTCGAATAACGATTGAATATGGTTATCTATGATCGATTTAGGATCAGAAGGATCGTTGTGGAAATTTCGAATATCCCCATCGAGCGGATTATATCGATCCAGCCCTCCGCCATTTGTCCCAACCCAAAGCATACCTGTGGAATCGATCATTATTACTTGCACCCAGTTGGCGCTAATACTGTTTGGATTATCGGGATCTCGTTTAAGGATCTTGAATTTTCGACCATCGAAACGATTTAATCCATCCTGAGTGGCAAACCAGAGAAAGCCTACTTTATCTTGAGCGATAGAATTGACAACGCTCATTGAGAGCCCTTGATCCGCAGAATAATGGCTGAATCGAATATCAGATCCAAGGAAAAACGGCAATGCTGGACTTCGAATTTCAGGATCGGCAATCTGCTTGATTGGGATCTAAATTGGATGTGTTATATTCCGTGTCTGCCGCTTCGCTTTTCGCCATCGCCTTGATAAAACCCAAATCATCACGAATATTTGGTGATATCAAGGTAATGAATAAAACACAAATTAACAACCAATATCGAAATTTCATGGCGTTTACAGTATCCATGTTCATCGCAGTATAAAACAAATTTACTTCGAATTCGACGGAATTTCTCAGTTGGAGGGATGTGATAAGTGGATTATTTTTCTAAGCCTACCTGTAATCCCCTTCGTAAGAATTCCACTGACATTTTCATTATATTGACAATATCTATTCAATATATTATAGTATAATTAAACATGGAGAAAAGATGAAAAAATTCCATCATGCATTTGAGGTTCAAGCGCCTCTTGATTCGGTTGCGAATTTTCATAAAGATTCAAGCGCGCTAATTCTGTTAACCCCCCTCCAGTACGCGTTGAAATTGACGAACCTCAATCAATTCATGAAGGAACCAGTCTTAAATTTGTGATGTGGTTTGGATCCGCTGCAGTTCGCTGGACTGCAGTCCACGAAAATGTCGATCCACTTTCCGGGTTCGATGATATCCAAGTGGAGGGGCCGTTCGGCTCTTGGAAACACAAGCATCGATTTGCTGCCCTTACGAATAAATCTACGGAAATCAGGGACGAAATAGAAGCAGAAATGGGATCAGGATGGAGAAATTCACTGATCAGCAGGATTTTGTGGTTGAGCATGCCGATTTTGTTTGCATATCGGACATATATCACAAGGAAAACTCTAAAATCCGCTCACAATGGATAATTTTCAATGGTGATATAAACACAACAAAACAATTTCACCGTTTAAAGCAGAATTTCTGGATTACAACAATAATCTCTGAATTGCTGGCATGAACGAACCGATCAGATGCATAGCCAGCACGAAAATACTCAGACCGAGCGTTAACAAGGAGAAGTAGATCCTGGTCCAGACTGACCATTGTCTGCAAATCCACGATCTCATTGAAAGCCCGATCATGCCAATCCATAAAAGCAGCACAATCCAGGGGAGGAAAAAAAGTGGGGCAGAAGCAGCGCTTATTCCGAAGAATAAGCGATTATCATTCTCAAAAGCCATGCCCAATAAAACAACTATCAAGCCTATCATAAACAGGGAGATCAAAAATCCAGCCGCTGCAGCAAGCCAACCGGCCAACCCTGAATATTTTCTGCACCTGGGTGAGGTTTTATCCGATTGGGTGTTCACAAGCTCTGAGGCATTTTCTCCACTTGGGAAGCTTGCATCCAGGATAGTTTCGCTGCCTTGTCTTCTTTTTCGCCTCAGACCACTCAACAGCCAGATCAACGGGATAACAGGAACTGCACTCGCCACACAGATCCAAGATGAAAAGAGCAAGAAGAATACTGGCCTGATCTTTTCTTCAAAATTTAATAAATCAAGCCCAATTGGGAAATCGATCGTATTTTGGGGAGTAAAAAAGCCAACAGATTTATCGATACAGCTGGTATCTGGACTGTTTTCGGGATTATCTAAAAATGCGTTGATGACTGAATTACTGCAATCGCCTTCGAGAGCCTGTCCATGTCCGCCGGATGGAAAGACGACAGAAAAGGAATTGTCCAGCTTCGATGCAACTTGCTGTGCATACGCCGGAGGGGTAATAGGATCGAATTTTCCAGAAAGCAAGAGCGTTGGGACAGAACTCCGCACAGGTTGATCGACGCCGGAATCCAAGCGTTCAACATTCCAATTTTCGCAAATCTTCAGGAGATCTACCGCTTCGAATTCTTCGGCTTCGGCAATCTGAGGCCTTATCCCATTGAGTTTGTATTCTTCCGGTTGAAAATCGGCGTCTTCGGAACATATTACAGAATAATACATCCCTAAACTCATGGATCTGTCGAATAAAAACAGCGAATAAATTTTACTGAAAAAGCGAAAATCGCCATCTTTCGCGTCAGATATCATTCTTGGGAGCGCCGGAATAAGTGAGCCGGCATAAAGCATTTGGAAAGTCGCGGATAAGAATGCGTCCCCATCAATCACGGCTTGCGAATATTTTTTTGCAGTTTCTGGATCGGTAAGCTCTATTCTCGCAGGGCGACTGTTCAGCTCGTCTACCACTTTAAAGAACACTTGCTCTAACTCTGGGAAAGCCTGATTACACTCGGGCAACTCCTTGCAAGCAGCAAATAAATTTGTGAATGAGGCATCCTCGGTCTGAGCACTGTTCAAAATGAAATTTGTCTGCGGGGGAACTACCGCGTCTAAAACCACACTGCGGAGGCTGTCTGGAAAAGCTCTCATAAAATGCAGTCCCAGCAGGGTTCCATAGGAGACCCCATAGAAATTGATTTTGTCATAACCCAAGGCTTTGCGCAGGTCCTCGATATCTGCGGCGTTTTCTATACTATCGTAGGAAGAGAGGTTTAATCCCTCTTCTTGGGATAACCTTTTTCGACACTCCTCAAGCGCGCTTATGGAATAACTCCGCTCTTGTTCGTCGGTCAGGTCTTCTTCAACTGTATCAGAAATCAGTTTGTCGAATTCAGCGCAATATAGATTGGGGCGAGAATATTTTGTGCCGCGCTGGTCGAAGAGAATGATGTCCCGGTCTGGGGAAAAATCCGATCGATTGGTAATTAATGTCTGAGCATATGTCTCTATTGTAGAGCCGCCAGGTCCACCTTGAGCCATTACCAGTGGATCAGGTTTTGGAAGAGGATCCTTACTTTTGATTATGGCGACAGCCAGCTTGATTGTTGGTCCGAGCGGTGCGGAATGGTCCTCAGGCACTATCAAATAACCGCATGTTACATCTTCCCCCTCTACTGCACCGGAAGGAAGCTCGAACATGCAGGATGAAGGCTCGAAATTGGGTACCGCTTTTCCTGGATTTGCATTTAAACCATTGGCAGCATACGAATGAGAAAAGGGAAGCAAAGCTGAAATCAGGCAGAAAATCCCTAAAAGAATAATCTTGTTAATTCCGAAGATTCTCATTTGGACCTTTAAAATAAACGAGTGAGATGATTATCGTGAAATCTTAGCGATTATAATACGTCAAACTCTACATACAATATTTCTCAGCGGTAATGAACAAATTCATCGACGAAATATGGTTGTTGAAGAAATGTTGAACGTAATTCGAAAATGTCATGATGCAATTTACCCAGTGGTCTCTTGAAACAATCAATTCAGATTTGTAGCGGAGGAGAATGTGAAAACAGGAAGGTCGATAGAAAAATGGATCCGCCTGAGTCTCTGCACCTTACTCCTGACGATATCCTGCAACCTGTTCAGTCATCTTCCAGAATCGAAAGATACACCGACCAAGGACGTTGACCAGCTAGAGCAGACTGCTGAATCAGAAAATCCAAATGAAACGGCTGGGGCTCCGGAAGGCACTGAAGAATCACCGGTGCCATTGAGCCAGGGACCTTTATTTGCTGTTTTCGAGGAAAGTCCCGGCGAGGTGACCGCAATTCTCCAGCATGAGAAAATTGCGCAGGATTTCAGTAATGTCCGAAATCCGTTCTTACTCTCGAAATCACTGATCGAACATTTGGTCAAAGATGGATTTGTGGTGAGTAATGGAGTGGATAAAGAATTTTTCTCATTATATGAAAAGGCGCGATATGACAATGAACCGATCTTCGTCACATCTGACTCGCTCCTTCATTCTTATCATTTGATGTTTGATAAGACGTTGAGAGTGGCGGAGGAATCACACTTTATCCCGCTGCTGCGCGATCTGAACCAGGCTTTACTGCAGAACAGCCTGAAAACATACGACCAGTTCAAGGATACGGATTGGCGCGATGCGGCGATGAGGAATGTGGCTTATTTCTCTGTAGCCAGCCGCCTGTTAGATGCTGGCGTTGAAATCCCTGATTATGTCAAGGAAATTGTTGAAACAGAGCTTGCTCAAATAGATGCTGCAGAAGGAATTAAACCATCGGCGGTGTTTCCTGGCTTAGAGAATGGGGAAGATTTTACTCAATATATCCCGCGAGGTCATTACACGCGCAGCGATGGGCTCAGAGCATATTTTAAGAGCATGATGTGGTATGGGCGGATGACCTTCAGATTGAAAGGGGCTGATCCAGCAATTGGCAAAGAAGAGACCCGGTCCGCAATTCTGCTTGTGAATATGCTGCGGAATACGGAGGTCAATGGACAGCCTGCCTTGCAAGCCTGGGCAGATCTATACGCCCCGACCGTTTTTTTCGTCGGGAGAAGCGATGACCTGACCGTAATTCAATACGGTGACGTATTCGACTTTGTGTACGGGAACAATCCAAGCACGGACGCGCTCGATTAATGATCAAAAGCTGGACCAATTCATTTCACTTGCAGAAAAACTTCCACCGCCAAAAATCCTGGGTATGGTTATCCAAGATTCGGTTGATGAGGAACAAGTCACTAAGGGTCTGCGATTTATGGGTCAGCGGTTCGTCCCAGATGCTTATATTTTCAGGCAGCTAATATACCGCAATGTTAGCACATCAGAAAACCGGAGGGGATTACCCAAAGGGCTTGATTTAATGGCAGCAATGGGATCTGATAGAGCCTATACATTGCTTGAACAGATGGGAGATACGAAATATGAAAATTATCCAGAACAAATGGAAAAAGTACGCGGATGGATGGATGACTTGACTGTCCCAGAATGGACAGAAACGCTGAATAATGCCTGGCTATACAGCTTCTTTCCACTATTAGAACCAGTTGGCGAGGGGTATCCAGAGTTCATGCGATCAACTTCCTGGTTAGATAAACAGCTCAATACCGTATTGGGGAGTTGGGCTGAATTGAAGCACGATACGATCTTGTATGCGAAACAAGTTTATGCGGAAATGGGAGGTGGACCGCCTCCGCCACCGCCGCTCCCGCCGCGTGGATATGTTGAACCAGTTCCTGAATTCTTCGATCGGCTGGCTGCACTGACGGCGATGACTCGCACCGGGCTCGAATCTCGAGGTCTGCTCAGCGAACCAGATCGGGAAGGATTGGCTAAAATTGAGGATCTTTCCCGGGCGTGCCAAACAATGGCTGAGAAGGAACTGAGGGGAGAGCAGCTCAGTGATGAGGAGTACGAGCGTATCCGATATTACGGCGGCGAATTGGAAAAACTGGTCATTTTATCTGCGGATATGGATGTTGAAGGAGAAGGGATAGGCACGCCGGCAGAAATGGCTGAAGACCAACAGGCGGCGGTAATTGCAGATGTCGCGACCGATCCAGATCCATCTGGGAGTGGATCCAGCGCTCCAATCGTGCTTGAGGTGGGAGTTGGTCGAATCGATGAGCTGTATGCGGTGGTGCCGATAATCGATATTGATGGAAGAACAGCGCTACAGGTCGCAAAGGGTGGGGTTTTTTCTTTCTATGAATTTCATTGGCCAGCCGATGACAGGCTAACGGATGAAAAATGGCGCCAGATGTTGGATGAAGGAAAATCTCCTTCCAAGCCAGATTGGACCGGAAGTTTTCGGGTCGACGAAGGCGCGTACTCAGATCTTTCAAGTGCAGTAGCATCGTTTGAAAATGACCTAACCTATATTTATTGGGATCCGGTCTATTCATTGGAAAATCTCTCGCGTGCTCAAGAAGGATTTCGAGCTGAGATTGAAAACCTGGGGAAAGCGAAACAATATATTGGCCACCAGCTGGTCAATGTGAATTTCCGGTCATTTGATCTTCAGTCTGAAAACAACGCTGTGGTAACCGCCCGAGAGACATGGATGGATAAGCTCTATTCCTTTAGCGGAGACACTCCGAGCTACGAAGAGCAGGCGGTCAAAGAGCGAGGACCTTATCCATTGGATGTAACCTACATCCTCGAAAAGGTTGAGGAGAGTTGGGGCTCAGTTTGGGAGGTTGTGCAAGCTCAGTACAACAGCCAGCCGCCAGGATGGTAGGTGAATCAAAGGAAGCCTCAGTAAAACTGGACCGAATAAACCGTATTATTCACAGGTTTATTCTACTGTTAGGGCTGCTCATTCTTGGATTGGGATCTGCAGGCTTTGTCCCATCAAGGGTCACAATAATTAACGGGAAATCAGCTGAGCAAAGGGTCTGGGATTATCTGCGTGACAATCAGCAAATCCAACCATCCGAAAAGGTGGTAGAGATCATCGCTGTGGGTGATTTGATGCTCGGTAGGAATGGGGAGAAGATCCAAGCACCGTTTACATATGTGGCAGACATAATTTCCGCAGCAGACCTGGCGATTGGTAATTTGGAGGGAATATTCTCGAAACAAGAACCTCTGCAGGTATTGAAAGAAGGCACTGCAACCAAACCGATTCGGTTGTTTGCGAACCCTGCTGCCGCCTTGGAGCTCAAGACAGCAGGATTCGATCTGGTATCTTTAGCGAACAACCATGCCTTGGATGGAGGTGAAGATGGACTCAGGGACACGATTTCTACCTTGACGATGGCTGGGATCCGAGTGGTTGGCGCAGGTAGTCCAATAGATTCGGTCGATGAGTGCGTGCAGTTTGAGTTAGAAGATGTAAAGATGTGCTTTTTGGCGGTAAACGCTGTGAATGACGCAGGAAATTCCAAGGAAATACATTCTGGGAATGATTGGGGGATCTATCCTTTCGATCGGGATCGGATATGCAGAAAAATTCATGAAGCCAAGCAAAAATTTCATATCGTTATTCTGCTGATCCATTGGGGAAATGAATTCGATGCTAATGCGAGCGTGATGCAACAGAAAGCCGCCCGGGAGTTTTTAGATGCTGGAGTGGATGCGGTTATTGGAAGCCATCCTCATACAGTCCAAGAAATCCAAATCGACGATGGAGGAAGTGAGAACACAAGCAAAGGTTTGGTCGCATACAGCCTTGGAAATTTTGTGTCTGACCAATATGACGAACGCTCTCGAAATGGGTTAGTGCTGCGCCTTCTTTTCGACCAAGTGGGATTACGGGCTGCGGGATTCATCACAGTAAACTCTGGATTAAAACCGGCATGGGAGAAAACGACTAGTTTCAAGGAACATTCCAGTGTAGTTAAAATTATTCCGAAAAAACTGGCGTTTCGCTGCAGGATCGATCGTTGCCAAAATGCAGATCCTCCCAACTATTGGCAGGATGGGAAATTCCACGCAGGTACTATAGACCTGACCGGAGATGGTATCGGCGAGAGGATCCAGTTAGTCGGGAAAAGAGCTCTGATTTTTGAAGAAGACGACCTTGTCTGGGAAAGCCCGCCAGAATGGGAAATCCAGGATATCGCTTTGGGGGATCCCAACCAGGATGGGAGAGGAGAAGCATTGCTAGCTGTACTAAAAATGGATGGGAAGGGGAAAATCAGGAGCCATCCATTCATGGTTGGATATAGAAAAGGCAGTTATCGATTGATTTGGGGGGGGAGCGCAGTGGCTTATCCTATTCGCGAGCTCGAGCTGGCAGATTTGGATGGGGATAAAATCGAAGAGCTTATTGTGCTTGAAGAACGAAATTCAAATGAACAAGCGATTACGGTCTGGCGTTGGAGGGAATGGTATTTTCAAAATGGGTGGAGCTCACCACTCGGACAATATTCAAAGTTAAAAGCTACCGGATTGGGAAATACTCCAGCATTGATATTGGTCGAGAATGCCTGGTAAGTAACTTTCGGCACGAAGGCCGATAGACTGTTTCCTAGGACGAAAATCCTGGGTGTTAGCTGGATGGATTCTCCGTTAGGTCTACTTGCTCGATGAGCTTCAGCAAGGCGTGGTAATTTAGGTTCGCTTTTGGGATGAAAGACGGCAAGAGAACAAATTCTTGCTCTTTGCTATTATCAGGAGATTTTTCAGAACAATGCGCATTATTACCGCTAGGACCGAGACCATCGATTGTGGGTGCATGAGACCAGAGGAAATTCCCATCGGATAATCCGCCACGCTCTTCCGGCACGATTTCCATCCCGAAATCTGCGCCAACCTGTTTCCATATTTCATACAGTATGTCTGAAGCGGGATTTCGCGGCCAAGGGTTTGTTCTAGAAACCATCTGTACCGAAATTCGGCAGGGATAGCCATCATGGCTGGAAATGGACGAAGTGCCATTAAGAGCCATCATTTTCGCTATCGCAGCCTGAAATATATCTGGAGCGAATGCGCGCATTTCTACTTCTGCTGAGGCGAAGTGGGGACTCGATTGACGACACTGCCGCCGGTGACGACACCGACATTGAAAGTAAGCTGATTCTTATAGTCTGTGAAGCCTGCAATCTGTTGGATGGTATTTGAGAGCTGCACGATCGCATTTGCACCTTGTTTGTGATAGTTCCCGGCATGAGCGCCGCGACCCTCGACGCTCACTCTGAACTCGGCTCGACCTTTTCGACTGGTGACAATCGGATACTTCGAATGATTAGGTGTCCCGCCTTCGAAAATCAAACAGGCGTTAGTATTTTCGTTCATTCGTTCTTTACACTGCGAGCCAAAATCATTGGAAAGCGTCTCTTCAGAGGCATCGAGTGCAATCGTCCATTCGATTTGATTGAACAAGTCGGGATTAAATTGCTTGAATAAGTCCATTAGAATAAAAATCATGACCGTCCCACCTTTGATGTCCACCGTCCCTGGACCAAAAATTTTTTCGCCGGAAATCTGAAAATGAAAATCATTGATTTTCTCTTCATCTGCCGAAAAAACCGTGTCTAGATGGGAAATCATTATTATTGATGGAAAGGGATGCGCCGAGTCAGACTGTTGGCTGTTGATAGGATAATTCATAAAAAGATGATTTCCGAAGTTACTATTCACTGACGGGACGAATTGCGGAACGAACCCAATTTTGGAAAAATATTCCGCAGTTAGATTTGCAAGCTGGTTAACACCTGAACGATTGGAGGTGAATGAATTGATTTCTACCATAGATTGAAGCATCTGGATGTATGTGGGTAATCGGAGCTCAAGGTAATCTGTAATTGATGAAATCATGTTAGCGTTCCCTGGATGTCGTTTGTGGAAAATGAGTAAATATCACGCCGCTTTTCGATTTGAAAAATTCTTCATAGAAGGCAATCTGCGGATTCCAAATTTAACAAAATTAGTTAGGGGGCTCGTGTTGCTGGGGGACTTCCCACATCAGCGATTAGAATCCAACCAATAATCGAGCGGTTTTCACCTTGATATTCGACCAGAACACATTCGCGATTGAAGGTATCGAATCGCCGTGAATCAGGCAGAAACCTTAAACTGCCGTTGGACGGGATTCTCCCAATAGCATTAAATCCTTCATAACAGCCGCTGCGAGCCCATAGATCGCGAAGCGCAACACCTAGAAAAGGTGTTGGAGTAGGCGTGAATGTCGCAGTTGGGGTCGGCGTCAAGGTTGGCAGTGGGGTCGAAGTGCTGGTCGGTGTTAATGTAGCGGTTTGGGTGGCGGTGGGGGTGGTTGTGGGGGTTAAGGAGGTCATATACCTGGTAAACTGACCGAAACCCAAATAAATCAATAATGCGATCACCAACAGACCTAAACCCACAGCGCCAATCTTGAGAAGGGCTGAAATTGTATAATACCCAGATAGCTGACGCTGTAAGCGGTTTACTGCTGGATCGTTGGGATATTTCAAACGAACTTCCTGACTAATTTTTGCGGCGGTCGAAGGCCAGCGCCTGTGCTGATCAAAAGCTGCGGTTGCTTGCGAGAGTTCGTCTTGATATCGTGATGTTTCTCTCAGCAAACGATCCACTTCGGATTGCAAATGGTCCAAACTTTCGTCCAATCCGGATAAGTTGCGGATTTGATCGAGCTGCGATTTGGCTTGCTTTGCGAGATACATCGTTTCATCCAGGGTTGCTGCACGTTCAGCCTGGATTTTCAGCTCTTTAGCCTGGTCATGGAGCGGAGCAACAGCGCGTGGAATTACTGCTTCCAATCGTGCCTTTATTTTTAATAATGCGGGATTATCGCCATATTCTCCGGTCAGTAGATCGAGCTCGGATTTTGCTTGAGTCACCATCTTCGGATCGATATTTGGAGAGGCGAGGGTTTCATTGATTCCGCGGATTGAATCCCGGACCTTCCTAAATTCCTGAGCTTTGTCTCCATACTTGGGCAAACCGGTAGCTCTCGATGCTGTCTCTACCCGCTCAATAGCTTCCTCGAACCGACCCTGGCTGAATATTTGAATCCCTTCATTGTATGAGATTTCTGCATCGATGTTTTCTTGCAGCTTCTGCTCGAACTCAAGCCCTTCTTGCCAGCGATGAATACCCAATTCCCGCAGAGTAGCCTGGGCTTTCGTCAACATGTTCAAGGCATCGTTGAAGCGCCCTACCCGTGCAGCAGATTGAGCTTTACCGAAGGCAGAGGCTGCTTCAGGTGGGAGGGCGACCGGAGGGATATAACCGGTTCGCAGGTAGTTCTCGGATTCAGCCCGGTGCTGGCGGGCGCGATCCCAATTCGGCTCAAGCTGGAGGGTGCGATCGAATAACTTTATCGCTTCCGCATATCTCCCGCTGTAGAAGAGCTTTTCTGCTTCTTCCATTTCCCGTTCAGCGAGCGGTTCCCTTCCTTTTTTGGCGGCTTGATCTGCTGCTTCAAGATTGGATTGCGAACCTGAAGAAGTTTGATCATTCGCAAGATCTGCTTCGCTGCTCCCGATCTCCAAATCCTCGATCTGTCGAATTCGGGTTTTCAAATCTCGACGCATGGTTTGCAAGTTTTCTTGCTCTATTGACGTGAAATCGGGATAATCGGAAGAATTGATCAATTCTTCGATATCCAACAGAATTTTTCTTAGCTCCATTATCGAAGCTGTCTCAGCCTCTAAGAGGTTTTGGACTGTTTCTTTAATACTATCAATCTCGTTCAAGCTTCCTCCCCTTGGTTATACAAGCGTGGAGAGTTTCTGGTAGATAGCGATCAAATCTTCGCGCAGCGTCCGAGCTGAGAGATACGATCCCGCCAACACAGCCTCTAAGAGATCTTTAATATCCTTCGGTAATCTCTGATCATCGTATGTCCATTGGACCTGATAAGAATGTGCGGCGGCTTCAATATCCTCAGGACGGTTTGGGCCAAGAGGGAGCGCTCCGGGGGCTGGGCGACCAGCCAGGATGTAATGAAGAGCTCGCGCTCCGAATTGAACCAGGTCGAATTGGACTTCAGAAGAAGACAGACCTTCGGGAAAGTGTTTAGCAATATTCCAATCAATCATGAAAGCGCCGTTCGAATTTTCCAACCAATAGTAATGCAGGATTTTGTGATCCCGGTAGATAATACCACGGCTGTGAGCGGCTTCGAGGATCTCTGCAATCTGGATAGACATAACCAGGCCATCCAAAGTCGGCAAAAATTTTCCATTCGTGTAGCCAGTATCGCAATGAAGAAGTAAATTACTGCCTCGTTCCAATTTTTCAACAGCCAGATAGGCAAGCCAACCATCCGATGTGCGCTTCTCAAGATCGGAGAGATAGTTATGAACGGAATCCAATCCATACCGGATTGCATGCCCAGCGAGCTGACTGGCTGATTCGCCATCATTTTCGTTTGGCAGTTCGCCTTCATCGAAACGAATAAAACCACATTCGATTAAGGGAACTACACCGATCACATCTGAAAGCAATGATAATACATGTACTTCTTCACGAAACAACGGCAGGGCGTAGTCCAATCGGTCGGGTCGAATTATCTTCACAGCCGCAAATTTTTGCCCTTTGGAGAGGGTTGGGAGTGAGCCAAGGAAGAGCCTTGCGGATGAACCTCGTGCTTCTGGGGACCAGGTATCCAACGGTTCAGCGAGCTTGAATTCCTTCTTACCTCCTAACAGAGTTTCCTTGATGCCAGACACAGTCGATACCTTTTCAAAAGGTCGTTCGCTGCGTTCGAGATTGATCAGTTTCCCTGGGGTGGAAAGCAGCGGGCGTCTAGGCTCTAAAGAGACCAGCCAACCTAATAATGAACGGATATCGAGACTCTCAACAAGGACATCCGTGGGTTCTGCCCCTTTTCTGAGCTGCTTGAATGCATCCAATAGCTGGTCAAGCCAGACAGCTGGTGCAATTTGATTTCTTAATTCACGTCCTATTAGTTCTTCTCGAGTGATGAAATCCTGTAAAGGTTCATCACGGATCAATCCAGTGGAGATCTCGTCAAGCCAGCTAGCGGCGTGATCCAGCGCTTTATCAGCAGTGATCACCCTTAAACGGTCCGGGTCCCAAAGCAACAACCTCCTCAGTCCATTTCTAGCCGAAACAAAATCCTGAAGATTCCAAGCTTCCAAAACTTTTTGAGCCTGTGAACGAGCGGGATCAATCACCTGGCTGACCATTCGTGCCGTCTCGGGCGATATTTGCGAGGAGAGGTGAAGCGGCAGGTCGATTTCCTTATATTCGATCCCTGAATTTGGCGGGTCTGGCTCGAGCTGTGTCCAGCGAGGAAGTATATTTTGCGAGAGATCCTTAATCAAATCTTCAATATCACCGCTTGTCTCTACATTAATTTCTCCACCTGAAATCAGTGATTTCAGTGCATGATGCAGCCGGCTGACTGCAACCATCGGCGGGACGATTTCATCTCCGATTAGGAGAAGTCGAATGCGGTGAGAGATATCATCCCACCAATGATGTTCGCCTTGCGAGATTGAAACAAGACGCAGATCCCAGAGGGCATTTATCCAATCGCCAGAGAGACAGTCCATCAAGATCGTTGAGGGGATTTCTCCACTCGCTGCCAGCTCAGAAATATCTTGCAGCAAGCGATAACGTTGGATATCTATCAAAGGAGTATTGGCCGCGAGCCCCATGATTCTTGTGAGACTTATAAAATCACCATTTAGAAGCAAATCTATTCCAAAACGTTGAAAGAAAGTGTCTGTTCCTTGGAAATCGGGTATCTCACCAAGATCTAAGATAGTCTGTTGGTTTTTTTGAAGATTTGATACTTGATCAATGGAAATTTGTTTTGAATTAATCAGATCGCTTTCGGTTCGACGGATTTGATTTCGAGCGGACATCTGGACCTGGAGTAATTTGGAGACTTTTTCTTTGAGGGGAAGGATAATTTGAGAATAAATATTTGTCGCAGAAACCTGATCCGGCCAGTCCAGCTCTTGAAGCAGTTGGGGTGCGACGCCTCCAAGAAATCCGCCGTACTCCTGGAGCATTTGGAGATAGTCGCCAGAGCGAGAATGCTGGCGGTCGGCGGTTACACCATCGGTGGTTAAGAACTGACTGTTTCCCCAGTCGATCAATGTCAGTCTCTGATTTTGGGGATCCCAGAAAATATGATCAAGTTTGATATCGTTCCAGAGTATCCCATGAGCAAGTCCATTAGGAGCATCAAACTCGAAGGCATGAACCAATTCAAGGAAATCGATTATCCCAACTATCGATCGCAGGATGATAAGCTCAGGAATTGACTGGCGTTCGATCCATCCATTCAGCAGAAAACGTTCTTGTGCGGAAAGATACTTCATACCGGGTTCACGGTCTTCGAGGGAAGAATCGTGGTTGAAATGAAACAGTCGAGCCATTTGTCCAAGGCTAATGCCTGAGGCTGGAGTGATAATAATGAAGAATCGCTCTGTAAATTCAGTACCTTGTCGGCTTTGATCGAGCGGGGATGGAACACGTACGGGGCGTGCAGGGGAATCTATACTTGAAAGGGCTGCCAATATTACTGATTCCTTCTGGATTTGAGCAGCCTGACGGATAAGGTCGGAAGGAAAGGACCCTCTTCTTGGACGTTTTAAAATGGCAGGAATATGGTCGATTATTGATTCGACCCGATATACTTCTCCAGCATCTCCCTCGCCTAATTTCTCGAGCAGATTCCAACCACGCTGCTTACCTGGCGCTGTTTCAAAAGAGTAATTCATTTCAGCTTGCCCAATTTTGGAGGGGAAAGAATCATATTCGGAGGAGGAGGAGGGGATGGGTAATCATAATTGGAATTGGGATTTTGCGTGCCAATATTACCATGGTTTATGAAAGTATAAATATCGTAGATAAGGCAAAAACTTTAGAATAAAAATAAAAAATAACAAAACTGATGGGGATAAATAGGGCAACCGTAGGGTAATCGTAGGGTAATCGTCAAGCAGGTTGATTCCCCATTTGGTATTATATGGTCGAAGGGCGATTTCTCTTCTTCTCCTCCTTAGAGAGAGCCGGGAGCGGCGTACCCGGCTCTCAACGATTCCAGACACTCTTTCCCTCAACTGTTGATCTTATTGATCGCCTCGAATCGAAAACAATCTATCGTATGATCGTTCACCAGCCCAGTCGCCTGCATATGAGCATAGCAAATCGTCGATCCAACAAACTTAAATCCCCGCTGGATGAGGTCCCTGCTCATCGCGTCTGATTCGACTGTACGAGATGGGATCTCTAACTCTGTATTCCAGCCTTTTATTATCGGCTTGTGATTGACAAAAGACCACATGTATCGGTCGAAATTGCCAAATTCCTCCTGGATTTGCAGGAAAGCACGTGCATTTGAGATGCTCGCGCTGATTTTGCTTTTATTACGAATGATGCCTGCATCTAACATCAGCGCAGAGATCTTTTCTTCATCGAACTCAGCAACTAATATGGGGTCGAAATGGGAGAAAGCATTTCGGAAGTTTTCTCGTTTGTACAAGATGGTTCTCCAGCTCAAACCAGCCTGAAAACCTTCCAGTGTTAAAAATTCGAACCACAAGCGATCATCGTGAACAGGAACACCCCATTCCTGATCATGATAATTGATATAAAGCGGATCATTTTCCGGTACCCAGGTACATCTCTTCGTCACAATGTACCCTCCTTGGTCGAGTTGATCTTAACTTCGGACCATTGATATTTCTTAAGATCAATCCTACCTTTTTCATTGAAAATAATCCCTTCAGATTCGAGTAAAGCTCGTTGTTCCGCTCCTGCTGAACCACCCAGGCTGATTTTGCCCTGAGAATTAATGACTCGCTGCCAGGGGACATTTGACGGACAGGCAGACATAGCTCCACCAACCCAACGCGGACCCACAGATCGATAGTCGATAGGAGAAATCCCATTGGGAAGGTTTACTAAAGCAGCAATCTGTCCATATGTTGCGATATAACCTGGTGGGATTTGTTTAACAATCTCCCAAACCAACAACCGATATTCTTGAGGGTCAGGCGGTGAGCTGAAACCAAAGCTCATAAAAAACCTTCCTTTCTTTGGTTGAGCCAATACTATAAGCGAACGATGGTTCCAAGTCAAGGTGAGGGTCGTATCGTTTATAATCTTAACCTGTGATTGAGACGGATCGAACTGACAATCGTCAGATCGTAAGGGCTGCTTCAACTGTGATGGCTGCTTTCGTACTCAGCAATATTAATGGGTCTGGCGCGCCAGATTCTGGTTGCTGATGCATTTGGCACACAGGCTTCGATCGAGGCTTTCAATGCCGCGAACAGGGTATCTGAGACATTATTTAATCTAGTGGCTGGCGGGGCGCTCAGCTCCGCATTTATCCCCACATTCACTGCACTGTTGAGTCAAAAACATCGCGAACAAGCCTGGAAGCTAGCATCCTCCATTGCCAATCTTGTGCTGTTAGTTACGATTCTGATTGCAGTAATTGCTTGGGTTTTTGCCCCATGGATTGTACGAAATTTACTTGCTCCAGGATTTGCAAATGATCCAGTCAAAGAATCTCTGACGATATCTTTAATGCAGCTCATGCTGCCTTCGGCAGTAATTTTTGGCTTAAGCGGATTGGTGATGGGTGTGCTGAATTCGCATCAGATTTTTTTGCTCCCGGCATTAGCGCCGGCGTTGTATCAATTCGGCTTGATTATTGGCGTGCTTGTGTTCGCACCAACTATGGGAATTGTGGGATTAGGTTGGGGTGTTTTGATCGGAGCAACGCTGCACCTTTTATTCCAACTGCCGGCTTTGTTCAATCTACACGGCAAATATGTGTTTTCATTTGGCTTGCGCTCACCAGATGTACGTGAGGTTGCCCGATTGATGGCTCCTCGATTGTTGGGGGTAGCAGTGGTGCAGCTCAATTTTTGGATCAATACTCGGCTGGCTTCTAATTTTATGGAAGGCAGCGTAACCGGGGTGGTCTTAGGCTTCACGTTAATGTTAATGCCACAGGCAGCGATTGCTCAGTCTATTGCGATCGCAGCCCTACCGACATTTTCGGCCCAGGCTGCTCAAGGGCGATTTAATGAATTAAGGCATTCCCTTGCCAGCAGCTTGAGGGCTGTAGTGATTTTTTCAATACCAGCATCGATTGGGCTCATGATCCTGCGTGAACCCATAATCGAGATGCTTTACCAACGAGGCGAGTTTAATTATCGGTCAACCCAACTGGTTGCATGGGCTTTACTTTGGTTTGTGGCTGGCTTACTTGGGCACTCTCTCGTGGAAATTTTGTCCAGGGCTTTTTATTCACTACATGACACAAAGACTCCGGTGCTGATTGGGATTGCAGCAATGAGCACAAACATCGGGTTAAGCTATCTTTTTTCAAGCCTGTTCATAAAAATCGGATGGCTTCCACATGGCGGACTGGCATTAGCTAATTCAACCGCTACCGCCCTTGAGGCTGCGGCACTGTTTTACTTGATGAGGCGCAGGCTGATCGGCCTTGAGACAAGATACCTTATCGATGGTTTTTGGCGAACGCTTGGAGCAAGTCTTATTATGGCAGCTGCAATTCTTGGCTGGCAAGCATTCGGCAGACCTTCTCCGAACTGGGTGGAAGCAATTGGCGGTATCTTAATTGGAACAATCATTTTTCTAATATCTGCATGGGTAATTAAAATTAGTGAATTTCAGGAACTTGTTGGTTTTGTGAAGATGCGATTAACAGGATGAATTTTTGGAAGCAGATTCCGAATGCAACGAGGATTTATCTGGTAATCCTTATTTACCTGGTTTTTCTTTTGTGCGGACTAATATTCCTGCGCCAATCAAGAGACTCATCCGGTGAATTCTTCGTGAGTAAAATATTGATGAGGTTCGATAAAGGAAGTTCTGCGACCTCGACGTTCGAGGCGTTTGCCTCGCTCCCCACTCAAACTTACTCACCGCAGACAGCCTGGCTTCGGGCGCGGACCAATGTCCAGATTTATCAAGGTCCTGGGTCTGAATATCCCAGTGTGGCATGGCTTGAGAGCGACCAGACCTCAGAGATTATCGGAGTCTCTGAAAATGAGCAGTGGTGGGCAATTAAACTGCCGTATCTTTCTGAAGGGCGAGGATGGGTTTCCGCGGAACAAGTGGAACCTCATAATGTGGAGAATGTAGAGATTCTTGAGAACGCAGGTGAATCACCAATTGCAACAACTACAATCAATCTTGCTAAAGCCAAGGCAATTTCGAACATCAACATCCGAAGTGGGCCAGATCTAAAATACCGGAAAATTGGAACCCTTGAGATCGATCAGTCCGCTGTAATTCTCGCTGAATTGGCAGACGGTTACTGGTGGTTGATTAAAGTTCCTGGAACTGAAAACCTGCAAGGATGGATATCTAAGGATTATGCGGTAGCCCAGAATGCGGATAACATCCCAATTATCGATGGACAGGCGAATTCGCAAACCACATTGACATCTGGCTCGCCGTTTCTAACCGCTAATGCAACAGTGAATATCCGCAGTGGTCCAGATATCACTTCCACCATCATTGGTACTATAAATCAAGGGCAAGTTGCGGAAATTGTGGGTAGAACAAGTGATGGCATTTGGTGGGCGATTAGCTTTTCGGCAGCAGAAAATCAACGCGGGTGGGTTGCTGCTGCTTATGTTAAAGCAGAAAATGCTGAAAATGTTCCAGTGATCCCATAAACCAACCCCCAGTACCAATCATCAGCTCAGAACCCAAAAAAGAATTTGGGCAGCTGCAATCCCAAGGATCATGCCAGCCAGAGCTTCCAAGGGAGTATGTCCAAGGACCTCACGCAATTGTTCTTGTTTCAGAGGGTGTCCACTGGCAAGCTCTCTGATCATTTGATTTATTATTTCTGCGTGCTTGCCAGCCTGGCGACGGATTCCGGTTGCATCATAGATCACAATAATGGCTAATACACAAGCGATTGCAAATAGAGGTGAATTAAAACCAAAATTAAGTGCAATAGATTGCGCCAGACCAGCAACAAGGGCAGAATGAGAACTCGGCATCCCTCCCGCCCGAAGAAGCAGAGCCCAATTCCAGGTGTGATTGAGGGAAAAATCGATCAAGACTTTGATGATTTGGGCGAGGGAGCTGGCGAATATTGCCGCGAGCAGAGGTTCGATTGAATTGAAGTTTCCGGTATACATAAGGATTAATTCTTTTTTGCATTCACTTTTCTGGTTGGTAATCGACAATTTCTTCACCGTTGAGGATTTTTACTCTCAACTCTGCTTGCTCCAAAATATTCAAACAGAATTTTGAAAGCTGTTTGCCTTTTTCAAATAAAGCCAGTGAATCCTCCAATGTCTGATCCCCGTGCTCAAGTGAAGCAATCACATCTTCTAATTCCGTAATCGCCTTTTCGTAGGTGAGGTTTTCAAAAGCCTGGCTGATATTCTGATGCTTCACGTTAGCCATTCGTAGTTCCTTTCAGGAAAATCTTGGATGTCAGTTGCTCCCAACATACTAATCAATTTCATCGGATAGTAGGACTGCTTCCGATGTTAGCTGCCCAGGAAAGACTTCTGACAGGGCGGACCCTTTTGGAAGTGAGGTCGAGTCCAATATCATAAATTTGGGCCAGCTCGAGGCGATTTTCAGCAGCAAGTTTTATGATCTGATGTTCTAACTCATCATGGTATTTTCGTTTAAGGGTGTTGCGGCGGGAAATTGAGGCGACCATATTAGCAAACAAAACCAGACCCAGAATCATCATCACGAACATAACCACTGCCCCCAACCAGCTGTTCCCAGTCAAGAAATAGGTCGCGATCACCAACAAAGAGGCGGGTAAAAGACCCAGGGCGCAGCCAAGATTGAACGCTTGATTGGTGGCAGCATTTACGCTTTCCTCCAATTTCATGTTCAGATCCCCTAATTGTGCGGAAATTTCTGCACGCGTTTCCGGATCAAAGGATTCTGTCATGGGTATTCTTGCCCGAACTCCCGTTTTTTTGTGACAAGCGCTTCAAGTTCGCCGTCGCTAAGCTGGATCATGATGGGATTGGTGACTTCAACCTGTTGTGTGGATGAAATTATGCTTCCAACTGCATCCTTAACGACGGCATATCCGCGTTTTAGAATGGCATTTGGATCCAGAGACACGAGTTGGTTGTAGATTCCGGCAAAATAAATCCTTCGAACCTCAAGGATTCGATTTATGCCAAAATTTGCACGAAGCTCGAAATCATCTAAACGCTGAAGCTCTGTTTGGATTTTCCGAAAAGGTGAATGTAGAGCCAAATCGTGATATTGGAGGGAGGCTTGGTGTTTTTGATCATCGATAATTTTCATGATAGATGAATTTAGTTTGTTTTCTAAAGAACCAATTTCCATCTTCAGGTCAATTTGATTGGGAGTCGCAAGCTCCGCTGCCGCAGTGGGAGTAGGAGCACGCAGGTCACTCACGAAATCGGCGATTGTAAAATCTGTTTCATGTCCGATCCCAGTTATTACAGGAGCTACAGAGGAAGATATCGCCCGGGCGACACCTTCGTCATTAAACGCCCAGAGATCCTCTATCGAGCCTCCGCCCCGCGCCAACAAGATTACATCAGGTTTTAGGGATTGATTCAATAAGTTGATCGCCTGGATTATTCCATACGGCGCTTCGGAGCCTTGAACGGCGGTTGGAGCGATTACTACCAGAACAGGTGGAAATCGGCGAAAAATTGTATTTAGCATATCCTTCAATGCCGCACCAGTCGGAGATGTCACAATTCCGATATTGGATGGAAATGAAGGGATGGGTTTTTTTCTTTCGGGTGAAAACAGACCTTCTTCTTCCAGGCGAGATTTTAAACGCAGAAACTCCTGAAAAAGCGCACCTTCGCCTGAGGGATGAATTTGGTCAACATAGATTTGGTACTGACCAGCTTGTTCGTAGATGGAAATATTCCCGTGGACTTCAACAGCCATTCCTTCCACAGGGATAATTTTTAAGCGGGCAGCGGTTGACCTCCAAATCACACAGCGCAGAGCAGCCGATGAATTTTTCAGCGTGAAGTAAATATGACCCGAAGAGGGCTTCGAAAGGTTGGAGATTTCTCCATATATCCAGATGCTTTGAAGTAAATCGTCTTCTTCGAATAAATCTCGAATATAACGAGTTACCTCTGCAACCGACAACAAGGTTTGATGGAAATTATTAAGAATGCCCATATCGTTATTGGCTGTCAATCAGGAAATACTTCGAGAGGATACCTTTATTCGAGGCGAATGTCAACTATTCCCTTATAGTGAAATCTTTGCTACAATAAAATTCGTTTCTATCGATTGGAAAAGAATAATTGGTATTTCTAGCTTCAAGGTTTGCAGATTGAAAAAGTCATCCTTATAATTGGAGCTTGGTCTTGAATTACCTTTGGTCCCCTTGGAGAATGGAGTACATCCTGCGCGAGAAACAAGACGGTTGTGTTTTCTGCGAAGGTCTCGAGAAGGAGGATGGCGTCGAAAATCTGATTATTAGTCGAGCACAATTCTGCTTTGTGATATTGAATCGTTATCCCTATACCAGCGGGCACTTGATGGTTGTGCCCTACCTCCATAAACCTAACCTGGAAGAATTAAATCCGGAAATTCGGGCTGAGCTCATCGAGTTATCGACCTTAGCGATGAAAAAACTCAGGCAAGAATATCAGCCGCAAGGATTTAACCTGGGGGCGAATATTGGGGACGTGGCAGGTGCTGGCATCCTCAACCATGTGCATATACATGTTGTACCCCGTTGGAACGGAGACACCAATTTTATGTCAGCTGTGTCTAGTACACGAGTGCTCCCAGAACTTCTGGGAGACACCTACGATCGCATTCGGGAGGCATGGGATAAGAAAATCTGAACAATAACCAG
Organism: uncultured Chloroflexia bacterium; assembly: GCA_963827155.1. Classification (GTDB taxonomy): domain Bacteria; phylum Chloroflexota; class Anaerolineae; order Anaerolineales; family UBA4823; genus UTCFX2. The sequence continues at coordinate 562,880 of CAWGZV010000002.1, forward strand.
GCAATATTTATATTGTAATAAGCGAATACACGTCACTAAGGAGGTCAAGAATGAATCGGGGCAAGAATGGTCGAGATCCGGTCATATTAAGTGCAGTCCGCACCCCCATCGGTCGATTTCAAGGCAGCCTCAGCGGTGTGACGGCGACAAATCTGGGGGCATTGGCAGTAAAAAGGGCGGTTGAGCGTGCAGGAATTCAAAACAATGAAGATATTCAAGAAGTGATCATGGGGAATGTCGTCTCTGGCGGGTTAGGTCAAGCGCCTGCCCGGCAAGCTGCGATTTTTGCAGGTCTGCCAACGAGTGTGGGCGCGACAACGGTAAATAAGGTGTGCGGATCTGGGATGAAGGCAGTTATGTTAGCTGCTCAAGCCGTTCGAGCCGGAGATGGTGATCTTTTTGTAAGCGGAGGAATGGAGACCATGAGTCGCGCTCCGTTTCTCGTCGATGGGCGAACAGGGGCGCTGCGTTATGGACACGCACAGCTAACAGATTTACTGCTGCATGATGGGTTATGGGATCCTTTCGAGCAGTGGCCGATGGGAGATGCCGCCGAATTTATCGCAGATCAGTTTGAAATATCCAGGAAGGAAATGGATGAGTATTCCTTCCAAAGCCACCAGAAAGCGCTCACAGCTATCGATCGTGGAAAATTCATGAATGAGATTGTTCCGGTGGAGATACCTGGAAAGAAGAACCAAACCACGATCTTTCTTACGGATGAATGCCCGCGAAGAGATACTTCTCTTGAAACGCTCGCAGGTCTACGTCCTTCATTTCGCAAAGATGGAAATATTACCCCTGGGAATGCACCTGGATTGAATGACGGGGCTGCGGCAATTGTTGTAGCCAGTCGAGAGATTGCCGAAGATCAAGGCTTGAAGCCTTTGGCTCGAATCATCGCATATGCTCAGGCTGCCGTCGAACCTAAGTACTTATTTGATGCGCCCTCAAAAGCGATCCCGAAGGTTTTAATGCGAGCGGATATGGAGATGAAAGAGATCGACCTTTTTGAAGTGAATGAGGCATTCGCAGCGCAAATCCTGGCAAACGGTCGGGCTCTAGCTGATAAGGGATGGGATTGGTCGAAAGTTAATGTGAATGGCGGCTCGATCGCTCTGGGACATCCGATCGGCGCAAGCGGCGCAAGAATATTGACAACATTAATCTATGCTCTTCAAGACCGAGAATTGAAAACCGGGCTGGCATGTTTATGTCTTGGCGGAGCCGAAGCTGTGGCGATGATTATCGAAATGGAGTGAAATATGATGAGCATCACACGAATATTTGTCATCGGGGCTGGGACAATGGGGAACGGAATCGCACAGGTCGCAGCGACCTGTGGCTATCAGGTGACCATAATGGATGTGGTTCCGGCACAGCTGGAACGTGCACAATTGTCGATTGAAGCTTCGCTCGATAAACTGCTGGAGAAAGAAAAAATCACCAAGGAACAGGCGCTTGCCGCCAGTAAAATTGTGTATCTTGATTCGATGGACGGGATTGAATCTGCCGATCTGGTTATCGAAGCTGCAAGCGAAAATCCAGAATTGAAGCTAGGGGTCTTTTCTGAAATGGATCGCCGTGCACAGCCGGATGCTATCCTCGCCTCAAACACATCTTCGATCAGCATCACGAAACTTGCTGCCGCCACGAAGCGATCGGATCAAGTTATTGGCATGCATTTCATGAATCCCGTACCGCTGATGCGCCTGGTGGAGGTGATCCGAGGGCATGCTACCAGTACTGAAACCACAAAGATTGTTATTGAAGTCTGTCGGGAGATGGGTAAAGAGCCAGTGGAGGCGATGGATTCGCCCGGTTTTATATCGAACCGAATTTTGTGTCCGATGATCAACGAAGCGATTTTTGCGCTTCAGGAGGGGGTTGGGGAGCCGGAATCAATCGACACAGTCATGAGACTAGGGATGAATTACCCAATGGGGCCGCTGGCGCTTTGCGATTTAATCGGGCTGGACGTGGTTCTGTCGGTAATGGAGGTGCTCCAACGGGATCTGGGTGAAGATAAATATCGTCCGGCATACTTACTGCGTCGAATGGTCTCGGCAGGGGAATTAGGACGAAAAACAGGAAAAGGATTCTACGATTATCGCAGATGATCATCCGACGGGCGAGCTGGCAAATATTAACCAACTCGCCCTCAATTCAATAGTAACAGATTTTAACCGGTGAAGAACCCAACACCCAGAATCCCTGGTCCCCCATGGGTCACAATGGCAGGGGGGACCGGATAAACGGGCACCTCATGCTGGTCGATCAGCATACCAAGTTCGCTCGCCATTTCTTTTGCTTGGGCCATATTGTCTGCTTCCATAATTGTCAAATAACCACGACCCTCGCGAGGACAATGCTCAACGACAATCTCTTTCATACGAGATACTGCTCGCTTATGGGTGCGCTCTCGCTCGAACTGGTCGACTTTTCCTTCATGCAGACGTAAGATAGGTTTGATTTGCAAAACCCCGCCAAGCAAAGCAGAAGCCCCGCCAATCCTCCCGCCGCGGGCTAGATATTCAAGCGTGCTTACAAGAAAATAAACCTGACATCTTTTTGACATTGATTCCACCCGGGAAACGATTGTATCAGCGTCCACACCATTTTTTGCCCATTCATCGGCAAGAAGGACAATGGAGGCAAGCGGGCTGGCGATCGATCTTGTGTCAATGACCCGGATATCCGCATCCGGAAAATCTTGGGCGGCGACTGTAGCAGACCGGACGGTCCCACTGACTTCTGAGGAAGGGTGGATGCAGATGATTGTCTCGCCGGAATGAGCCAGTTTTGCGAATTCCTCGATGAATAATTCGGGCGGCGGCGCAGCAGTTTTCGGCAAGGTTTTGGATGTTTTCAATCTATCCATGAAAGCGTCTAAAGATAAATCAATCCCCTCAAGAAATGATTCCTCACCAAAATTGATTACCTGAGGGATTAATGGAATGCCCAGTCTCGCAGCGGTTTCTTGAGATATGCAGCTGGTTGTATCCGTGATAATGTGGACCATGATGATTTCCCTTTTGATTTTCTATTCGGTTTGGTTGATCGGGCATTAACATAAATTTAATCCGAGATATGATCCTCCTTCTTGATACAGATGTTAATTGAAATGTAAAATTCTCACTGGATTTTTGAATCTAATGCGGATTCTACAGCCTTGTAAGCGTTCAATATACCGTAACCTGATGCAGTGCTGGGAATCTGACTTGTGCCAGGGCAGTCCGGTTGAGGGAATGGATATGGATCAGCGCTCTCGATCAACAGCCTAGTTGTCAGGTCGATCTCTCCAATCAGATCAGGGTTTGCAGACCACATGAGTGCGACGGCGCCTGCGACATGTGGTCCTGCCATGGAGGTACCGCTCATTTCCGCGTAGGTATTCTCAGGCATCGAGGAAACCACCGAGACGCCAGGCGCGACGAGATCCGGTTTATTTTTTTCCCCAAGAGCTGCTGGAAACGGACCTACACTGCTGAAATAAGCAAGCTGACCGGATTGTTCAACGGCTCCGACGGAAAGTACTTCAGGATAAATTGCCGGAGGATCTTTCAAGCTGCCGCATTTCGGTCCATCGTTTCCTGCACTTACGACCACATATATCCCCGAGCTCTTCAAGGCTTCGACGGCTGGTGCGAAGATCGAAGAATCACATCCTTCAATTTCCGGACATCCCCAGGAGTTATTTAATATATCGGCTCCAAGCTCTGGTTTGCCATCGGTGAAAGGATTTCCAGCTTGAGGATAAGGAGCGAGCATGAATTGCATACAATCTAAATAATGGGCAGGATTACCAAGATTTCGAGCCAAGTTTACACAAGCAATCCATTCGGAATCTGGCGCGAGGCCAGTCTGGTTTCCGAGGATGGTTCCCAGCGTATGGGTTCCGTGACCTCCGATATCGACTGGAGAAGTCGAGAGGTTCCATGGATCCAGCCAGCTGTAATCATCACCCGAATCTTTGCCTCGATACGAATCCGTCAATTCGGGGTGCTCTCCATTCACGCCGCTATCCGATTGTCCGATGATGATTCCTGCGCCACGGACACCAAAATCTTGCCACACTTTGTCAGCTCCAACCATGGAGATATTCCACAATGTATTGTCAGGGGATGTCAATTCACCACTCTGAACAGGAGGAGTGGTCGGCAGCGGTCGAAGCATTGGATTCATCAGAATTCTATCCACCTCGGGACGACTTTCCAGCCAGAGGCGTATAAGCGGTCGATCGGCAATCACAAGCCCGTTGACGAGGTAATAAGGAGTGTAAGCGATTCCAAGTCGATCTAAGAAAGATCGAATATCTGCCTGGCTCAGATTAGAAACCTTCACTAATTCTTCATAGACAGCAGCTCGACGAGCATCGGGATCAGCAATTTGATCAATTTGGGATAAATCGGCTTGATCTCGGAAGACGATAAAAAGCTTCTCCCCAAAAAACCCCGGCTGGCCGAATTGGAAATAGAGAAAGATACCAGCACCCAACGCAAACAAAAAGACGAGCAATTGAAGAGGTAGCATTCGTACGGAACGGCTGCCAGGCGAATTGCGCATAGCCACTCCATGGCTATTGCGACTCCTAATTAATTGCGCTGCGAGAATGAATACGCTGATCCCCACGATTCCAGCCGACCACATGGATGCCTGGATCCCTTTTCCCAGGATCTCTCCAGGTGAGGCGTTCAGCAACAGCGTCATCTCTTCTGGATCCAGGAAGATGAGCGGCAACGAAATGAGCAGTCCGATAAGGGCTGCAATTTGCCACCCAATCAAAGTAGGGTGTTTTGAGAGGTCTTCGGTCTCCTGCTCCGAAAGGCTGGACCTGGATCGAGTTGAGTGATGGATACTGAGCACCCAACCTAATCCTGCAGCACAAAGGATGGCGAGTAACTGAATCCCTCCAAAGCTGAAACTAAGAGATCCAATTAATAAGATAATCGTTGTGCTGGCTGCAATCCCATTTATCACGGTTTCAAACTTGCCCTCATTTTCGACTTGAATTGACGGCAAGAAGATTGTCGTCTGGAATATAAACGCGGCGATCGCGCCTAACAATAAAGCGGTGAACAGCATTAATATTGTGTCTAATAGCGAGCCTACTGCACCCAATACTAACCAACCATAGCTCACTACGACGATCATCAAAGCAAAAGGAATCCAAGAGGAAAGCTGAGCAGAAATGGGAATTTCCAAGATCGATGCAATTTTAGGATTATGGTCACCTTCTGATCGTCTCCGAACCATTATTAGGGCGCCTAGAATTATTATCATGATCAGCGTTTGGTAGACTGCCTGAATTGATGTGCGAATCTCGCTGATGAAATAAGCGGGCGCCAGGAGCAGTGTCATCAATGCGCCGATCAACCAACCACGATAAATTGCCTTGCGAGGAGATGGCCAAAAGATACTGAGAGGAGTTAGGATGAGGATCAATAGAAAAAATTGGATTCCTGCCCCAACTATAGCTATCTTTTTCGTGTCTTCGGGAGTAATCGAGACACCCAAGACAATCAGATGCCGAATGAAGACCGCCGAAACAACCACAAAGCTGATAACTGCAAGGATAATTAGATCCATGCAGCCTGAAACCTTTTTCTCAGGTTGAACCATTTTGGATTGCTTCCCTTTTCTGACGATTGAGTAGGATGACGGGTATTCCGCAGGCTGTGACGATAGCAGCAACGATAAAGCTTGCCTGCACTGCCAGGATCACTTCGTTGGAAGGCAGAATATCGCCAGTGCTTAGATTGCTGGTGAAAACTGCGCCGGCGAGACCAACGCCCAATACCATCCCAAAATTCCGAGAGGTGGCTAAAATTCCTGAGGCGATTCCCTGGCGATCTCTTGGGGCTGATCCCATTAGTGCACTCGTATTTGGCGAAATGAATATTCCAATGCCGAGGCCTGCGACGAGCAGGCGTCCTATAATTGTTGAAAAATTGGATTCAAGCGAAAGCCTCGATAACAGAACCAATCCTAATGTCAGAAGAATCATCCCCAATGCAGCGGGAGCTTTAGTGCCCACTTTATCGGAAATCGATCCACTTATCGGCGCAGTAATCGCCATAATGATCGGCATCGCGGTCAGGATCAAGCCGGAAAGGGCTGGATTTAACCCCAAACCGGAAATCAGATAAAACGGCATCAAGAAAATGATGCTGTATACGCCAATATAATTGAGGATAGCTGACACAACGGATGTTGTGAATTTCGATCTCGAGAAAAGTTGAAGGTCGAGCATAGGATTGGCAAGTCGTTTTTCAAGCTGGAAAAATGTGAACAGCAGAACAAAGGAAAGAAAAATGGTGATCAGAATAGGCAATGAGCTCCAACCTAGAGCATGCCCCTGGTTTAGACTGAATATCAGCAATATCAGTCCGAGAATAAAAAGGCCTGCACCGGCATAATCAAATCCTTCGTGATTTGTGGTTTTCTTATCAGCCTGGATAGCCTTCATACTGAGGTAAAGTGCTGCAAGACCTACCGGAATATTTAGATAAAAAACCGCACGCCAGGTGAAATGCTCAGTTATCCAGCCTCCCAGAGATGGTCCGATGGTTAAACCCAGATAGGTCATTGTCGCCTGGAGGCCTAGCGCCTGCCCGCGTTGGCGGCCAGGAAAACTGGAGGTCAGGATTGCTGGCGAATTTGCCTGGAGCATCGCAGCACCCAATGCCTGTACGCCTCGAAAGAGTATCAGGAATGCAACGGAGGTGGCGAAACCACAAAACGCCGAGCTGATGATAAAGACCACAAATCCGAGCATGTAAATTCTCTTATGTCCGCGAATATCTCCGAGCCGCCCAAAGCCGAGAAGCACACCACTCAGAACGAGAAGGTATATCGTCACCACCCATTCAATGGAGGCAACCGAAGCTGAAAAATGCTCACGCACGATAGGCAGGATAGTATTGACGACGCTGCCATCGAGGGCAGACATAAATGTCCCTATTCCCACAGCGACCAGAACCGACCATTTATTTGCTTCGAGCTGTTGATTCAGGGAGAAATCAACCGGAGAGTTGAGCTGTTCAGGGGTGTCCTCAAGATCCGGTGTCATGAACAACAGAAGGCTATGCGAGGATTAATTTTTCGGAAATACTAACGCCACGATGGATGCGGCTAATAATGTCTGCGAGCATCCCGGCAACGGAGAGTGTGACAATCTTTGGATTCATTTGTTCTTAAGTCAGCGGAATCGTATTGGTTGTAACCAGCTTTTCAATTCGATCCTCCTTTTCGAGGATCTCTAAAGCGGACGGAAGCATCAGACCATGGGTTACCGCAAAAAAAGCTTTACCTTCGGCGCCACGTTCGTACAGTGCATCTAACTGTTTGAGAACACTACCGCTTGCCATCATATCATCGACGATTATGGGTCTGTGCCCGGCAATATCTCCTACAACATGGGTTGTCTCAGTCTGCTGGAAATTCAAACGCCGCTTTTGCATGATGACGAGTGGAAGGTTTAGCCGCTCTGCATATTTTCCTGCCATCCCAGCTCTACCGACATCCGGGCTGACTATCGCAGCGTTCGCAAATTCCGGTTTTCGGAAATAATCCGCCAGAAGGGGAATGGCAGTCAAGGGATCGACAGGAATATTGAAGAACCCCTGAGTAGCACGATTGTGGATATCGACGTAAACTACCCGCGCAGCTCCAAGAGTTTCAACAAGATTCGCGACAACCCTGGCGCTGATTGCCTCTCGGCCGCGTGCCATCCGATCTTGCCTGGCATAGGGGAAATAGGGGATTACCAGGCTGACGCTGTGTGAGCTTGCACGCCTGAATGCGTCCAGATATAGGAGCATTTCCATCAAGTTATCATTCACTGGCGGCGAACAAGGCTGGATTAAAAAGATATCCTGGTCACGCACGACCTCATCAATCATGATATGCATTTCACTATCTGGAAGTCGACGCGTGGTGGATTTTCCCACCGAAGTCCCCAGGAGATTAGCAACTTCATTTGCCAGAACAGGATGAGCAGAGCCGGAAAATATTCTCAATGGGTGTGCTGTCATAATCTATACGTTTACTGTTCGATGTTTTCTAAATTGAGAACGGAACCAATTGGATGATTATACCCCAGGCGATTTTAAGGAATTTATAAAATTCTCAAGCGATGTCGGGCTTTTTTTTCGATCTCACGCCGGTCAAAAAGCATGGGATGGTAAACTCCATTGAACCAGCCATTTATTTGGTTGGCAAAATATGGACTGGCAGGATTGCTCGACTGCCCGGGAGCGAGGACCGCTACAGAATTATTGAAATTTCCTAAATCTACAATCATCCGATAGGGCGGTCCGACCATGTCCGAAGTTTCAAGGTCGTGATAGTGGGTCCCAGCAGCCCAGATTGTAGTATTGTCCCCGCCGATAGGGAATGGTCCCAAGTTGAAAATTGAACCGAGAATTGGATTTGTGCCCAATGGATGTTTGAATGTGAGCTGATGCCGCTGCCCCCACCGCCAGCGATTAATATCCGCACCATGTTCCTTTTTTAAATCGTCGATCACAATCGTCATGATTTTTAACAAACACTCATCTCGATTTTCCCCATTTCCAAGATCGAACCAAGGCGATTTTGTGTTGCGCAAATGATCGGTCAACCAAGGCAACCAATGATCGCCAAAAAGCGTTGTTTCGGCGAGAACCGGAGTAGGTCCTTTTCCCAAAAAATATGAGGTTAGCCGAACCTGATCTGAATGTTTGTGATGGTTGTCTCCTGTTTCATGGGCGAGGACATGCATTGAGCTGGGATCTAATTTATCTTGAAAAATCATCCAAACGAGTTTTCGAATGAAACTCTCATAGATCAATGCAGTCGGACTATCGACTGCTAGCACCCCATCCCAAGACTTAAAAAGATTCAAAACGTATTGAATATCGGATTGGTTATGGTGAGCTGATTCAGGAATTTTAAGTTGGGCAAGATACCGAGAAACAACGCGGGCGGAAGGAGAGCATTGGTCGTAATGCATTCGTTTGAAGAGAGAGGCATCGATTTTATCATTTTCGCTTCGCAGCCCAGGGTCCATCAGCATTTCGGCGATTCGCTGTGCTCGATCACCTGTAATTGGTTCAAGCTCAATTGCTACGGGGAAATTAATATCAAAAACCCGATTATTCGCGCTTACGATAAATTGTTGGTTTGGGTTTTTGAAATGAGGAAGGGAGGTGTGAGGAATATAGGATTTCCAACCATATTCTGAGGTCCAACCCGGAACCGGAATGCGTCCTTGACCTTTCTTACGAAGTGGGATTTTTCCAGCCAGTGTGTAGGCGATATTTCCTTGCTGATCAGCATAGACCACATTTTGAGAGGGTGTGGACCAGAACTTGAGAGCTTCGTGAAGATCATCGCAAGTTTTGGCTTGCCATATCTCGAAAACGCAGCGGATAAAATCATCCGGATCCAGAGCGGTCCACTGCAAGGAGAGGGAGAGATCCCCGCAAAGGTCTGGAGCCAACTCATTAATTATCGGTCCGTGACGAGTGATCACTACCTCGTGCATGACCGTTTTTCGATCTTTTATTCGAATGGGTTCTTTGATTATCGTCGCATTTTCCCATTTACCGTCATATTCCACTTCGATCAAACCATCAGACGTTCGGTTTAAACGCTCGACATACAGATCTTGGACGTCTGGGAATCCATTTGTAAAGCTCCATGCGACGTGCCCATTATGACCGGCTACAACGCCGGGGATGCTTGGGAATGTGACACCTGTTACGGAGAGATCTCCGCAACTGAGGTGGTTCTCATACCAGATGGCAGGGGAGGTAAGCCCCAAATGCATATCATTGGCGAGAAGCGGCTTACCAGATTGGGTTAATGCACCTGATACAACCCAATTATTGCTGCCTAATCCATCATATGGTGTCGGACCAGCAAATGGACGAATCAAACGGGTGCGTTCAAGTGCACTCAAATCCAGACTGCTGTAATCAAGATCGGGAGGCACTACAAACGGCCAGCGGGATAGATGCGGCGGTTCGAGCTCAGCAGCCTTTTCAGGACCTAACCGTGCGATAAGCTGTGCTCTTAAAAGCTCTGATTCCCAATTGACAGATAAACTCCAAGCCATCATTTTTATCCAGCTAAGGGTGTCTGCAACAATCCAATCTTCCGGTTGATAGCGGAGCAAAGTGAACTCGATCGGAAGTTTTCCTCGATGGATATAGGCATTGATACCAGAAGCATACGCAGATAACTCGGCAGTATATATGGGATCGAGCTGAGCGGCTTCGAACTCGGCAACTCGCCTTAAGGTCAGCGTTTTCATCCAACGATCCAAAGGGAGTGTTAGTTCACCTAAAATTTCAGACAATCTCCCTGCGATCAGGCGACGATTAAAATCAAGCTGAAAAAGCCGGTCCTGGGCATGCACAAAGCCTTGTGCGAAGAAGAGATCTTCTCGATTCTCAGCATAAATATGCGGAATTCCCCATTCGTCCCGAATGATCTCCACTGAAATCATGGATTCCTTTGAGGTGGATATCACCATCCAGCTTAGGAAGACGTGTTTGGGCGATCAGTTTCGCGATTGCTTTGAGCAGCAGATTAGCCATCAACCGCATCCTTTCTATATATATGGGAAGATACCATATATCCTCTTGGGAAGTTGGAAATCAGACGTTTAGAGCTACATATTATTCCAATTTACGGATATATGGTGTAAGAAACCAGAATAAAACTGCACAGACGAACAGAACGAACGACCCAAACATTATCGCCACCTGTTCACTGGTTGATGCTGCTGTCTGACCCAACAATAATGCGCCGAATGGATTCATTCCAAAAAATACCATACTGTAGAGCCCCATCACCCTGCCTCGGATGTGGTCTGCAACAGTGGTTTGAACGATTGAGTTTGCAAGGTTCATTATTACTACTATCGAAACGCCCATGCCACATAAACAAACCAATGATAAAGGGATTTGGCGGATCAGAGAGAAAATAAAAAGCAAAGCTGGAAACAGGAATGTGCCAATGGTGAGGAGCTTGCCGTGATACTTAAATCTGCCTAGTGAGGCGATAGCCAATGCTCCAATCACCGCTCCTAAACCACGCGCGGATTGTAATAAACCATTCGTCGTTACATTGCCCCCGAGCACATCGACTGCCCAGGCGGGAAGCAAGGTTGTAAACGAGATCCCAAACATTGAGGTGATCCCTACCAGGATGATAATACTTCGGACAACCTTATCTGAAACCGCATAACGGATTCCCTCACGAAGCTCGCTGATAGCCGATCGCGTTCTAACAACCGGAGGCCCCTCTTGAAGTTTCATCGCACCCAAAGCCAGGATCACGGCAATAAAGGAAAGCCCATTGATGGTAAAGCACCAGGCAGGACCTGCCAAGGCATAAACTAATCCCGCGGCTGCCGGTCCAACGATCGCACCCAGATTGAACATCATTGCATTGAGTGCTATGGCATTTGTCAGGTCTGCTTTATCGACCAGCTCTGGGGTAAATGCAAGTCGAGCAGGCGCGTCAAAAGCATTCACGATTCCCAGTAAGAATGCCAGGACGATGATATGCCAAGGCTGCACCACTTCGGAAAAGGTCAAACCAGCGAGTATAAAAGCTAACGCCATCATACTGGATTGGGTCGCGATCAGCAAATGCCTGCGCCTAAACCGGTCTGAGGCAACTCCCCCGATCAACATAAATATCCAGCTTGGAATCCCGGAAGCAAAACCTACATAACCCAGATATGCCGGCGATTTTGTCAGCTCAAATATCAGAAACCCCTGGGCAGAGGTTTGCATCCAGGTCCCAAAAAGAGAGACGACCTGACCTGCGAACCAAAGACGGAAATTCGGATATCGTAATGCGGAAAATGTGCGTCCAATTCCAAAAGGAATAGGTGGAGAACTCATAGTTAAGCCGATTATCGGATATTTCAATTAATTCCAAATGATTAAGTAAAAATGCTTGCCAATGGATATTCCGGTTTGAAGCCGAGCGACACAGCCAACAGCTCAACCGGGTGAACAACGGGGTAGCCAGTTGCATGCGCTATTTGCCAACGGCAGGTTTCGCTATCGCAAATTACAACCGGAGGGCGAGCTTGTTTGATAAATTCAAACAGCGGAGCGCCAACCTGCATTGAAATCTCATATTTCTCGCGTTTGTAACCGTATGTCCCTGCAATCCCACAGCAGAGGGCATCGCTTTCAACAATCGTCAGTGACGGTATCCGATTCAACAGGTCGACGCCTGGACGACCTAATCGATGGGCTTTGTATTGGCAGGGGACATGATAAGGCAGTTCCAGCGGGATTGGATCGAACTCCTGAACCAACTGCCCCGTTTCAAATTGTGATAATAAGAACTCATTAAAATCATAAACGTGGTTTGCCACCAATAAAGTATCTTCATCACGCATCTCTAATAATTCAGATGCTTCTTCTTTCAAAGTAAGGGTACAGCTAGTGGATGTGCCAACGATCGGGATACCTTCTCGAGCAAATTGCACAAGGCTTCGAACGTTCCGGATATGCAGCTTTCTAGCTGCCGGGAACTCCCCATTCGAAAGCAAAGGCAAACCACAGCAGTTCTGTGGTGGGATGACAATTTCATATCCGAGGGCTTCTAATACCTGAACAGCCGCACGACCGATGCGCGGTTCGTAGTATTGGGTTGAGCAGCCGTGAAAGAAGGCGACTTTTCCGCGGGATTTTTGTGGATTGGAATTCTCATGCCGATTGAACCAGTCAGTAAAACGCTGGTGGGAAATCGCTGGAAATGGTGCGTGGCGGGAAATCCCGAGGGTCTTTTCCGCGATGATCCTGGCTGGAGGAAAATTCAACGCTGCGTTGGCTAGCGGAGCGATCGGACGGGCCACTTTGCCGACCAGCTCAGCTCTGGCGATTATATTATTTCTGAAACGCAAAATTGGAGAAATGCCCCCATCTTCGATCATCTCGGCTCTGGCTCGAGCATTGATTTCAGCAATTTTCACGCCAGCAGGGCAGGCGAGGTTGCAAACGCGACAGCCGCTGCAGTAATCCACAGAACGGTCAGGTGAGATTGAATCGGAGATGCGGAAACGCCCACCTTGTGGCGCTTCGTATTTTGGACCAGGAAATAGATCGGTGACCGCGCTTACCGGGCAGACAGAGGTGCAAATGTTGCATTTGATACATTGGTCAAGGGTAAACTCAACCGGTCGGTGTAAAGAATTCTGGGCTTGAAAGTTCTCGATCATCTATTCGCCTGGATCGATTGAGCTGCAGCATACGCTGTCAAAAGATCGATCCCCTGATGAGATCGGTCTCTTAGAGGATCGGAACCTGCAACCATGCTGCCGACCACAAAAAGGTTTTCAGCTTCCGGCAACCCATCTCTAGAGAGAGGATGAAGCGCTTTATCGGTTTGAATGCCGCTGCTAAAGAGTGGATGACCATGAAGAGATAGGAAATGGCGATCAAACCACTCGCTCTGATTGTGCGGAGCATTCACATGCAGATTGAAGACGGGTTCGCGGATTACGCCATCGATTTCAGCAATCAATCCGCCGCCTAAAAAACCGCCAGCTGCCAGAATAAACGTCGGTGCATAATGGTTTTTTGATCGGGCTGCGGCTTCTGTCGTGACGCTGATAATCCGGTTATCGCGTTGGAACGCTTGAACTGCATTTATGCCATCATAAACTTGACCAGAGTGTCTTCTGATCGCATCGACAAGGACCTGGCTCAATCGAATCCCAGGGATGGAATAAGGCAATGTCGGAATTTCGAATACCTTCATCCCTAAACGATCGCGCAATTTCTTGGTAATCACTGGAGAATTTCTCACGCCCAATACCGCTGGAAATCCTGCTCGGGGAGGAGAGAAATTGGTCAATTTTGCCAGCTGTTTTTCGAATTCTTCAGCAATCTGCTCAAATGTGTCTGGATTTTCAAAAAGAGAAGCCAAGGTCAGGCTGTTTATTCTTTTGCTGTTCGTGATTCGGTCAATCGAAATCCGGATGCACTTTGCATTGATCCCATAATCGATAAGATTATCGGCTGCGATTTCTGGGAAGAAATCGTTGAAATGGTCGAATCCAACCACAACTACAGGATCTTTAAGTCGTAAATCACCGTCGATCATCAATTCTGGGACAAGACAAGTTGGTCTGGTGACGCCTAGCGCGCCAGGAAGCAACCAGTTATTGTCCAAGTCGCCATACATCGGGTACGCCTGACTCAAAACACAACTTTTTAAAAGCCTCAATCGCATGTTCCAAGTCTGAAATGGGGAATAGACTGTATGGGTGGTCCGGTTTTATTTGAGTAAGAGTTCTCGATCGCTTTCTTGGGTGATTCAATAAGCTGGTATGGTTGAAATGGTTCATACCCCAAAATATCGATACAGCCAGTTTGGAAATAGAGGCTCCCCCAACCTTTTGTAATCAGTCGGACGCGCTTTCCACTTTGAGCGAGCAAATATGCGGAGAATAAGCCAGAAAGCCCAGCTCCGACCACGATGACGTCGAGATGAGATGAAGGTAGCTGAGTTGGATCCTGTTGGGGCAAAGGAAAATCAGGATTGCCCCTGGTCATCGTCAATCCCGATTCACCGCCTCCCGTATTTTGATACGCAGCATTCTTGCGAGGAGCTAAATATGGGTCAGGAGATAAGGGTCCAGATTGGGATCCACCCAGATGATCGGCGTTCAGTATGGATAGATATATCAACTGGTCCAGCCGCTCCTGTCGAAGCTGCTGTCCCCACAGGATAGGCAGGAGACCTTTCCAGCGCTCATCCAAAAAATCTCTTAATGCCAGATTGGTGGAATCCACTGAAACTGGGCGGAGTTTATGAAGCAAACCTGCCGCTCGGTAGGTGCAGAATCCCCCCTGGCATGGTCCCATTCCCATTCTTGTCTCGCGGCGGATATCGTCGATTGATTTGGCGGAATTTTCCAGGATAGAATGTGTAATTTCATCTTCCGTAGTCAGCTCACATTCACAAATAAGGCTGCCTTGAAGGCGATTTTCCTCGACCTCTGCTAGCCGGGAGCGATACGGCGATCCGGGTCGTGAAGTGAATGACCTTTTCGTTCGTGGATCAGGCAGCGGTTCAAGATGAGTCCTGCAGTTTCGTTTTATGTTCAATTTAAGGCAAACCAGGTCAACTGCTGATTCCGCCATTTTTCGATAGGTTGTCCACTTCCCGCAGGTGATCGTGATCAAACCGAAAAGCCCATCGCGAGTCTCGTGATCTAAAAGGACAAAAGCACGAGAGATGTCCCGAGTATCACTAACTCCTTTTTCTTGGTAAAGCGGGCGCACACCTGCCCAAGCACGAAGTATGCGCATCTGGCTGAAGCCTGGGATGATCTTATCGCCTTCCTCGAGCATCAGATGGACTTCCCAGGGCTCGATTGCAAAGTGGTCCGGGTCCTTCACCGGCACATCTGTAGTGCCCATCACCGCAACAGTATGGGCGGGGACGAGGATATCGCCGTCGGAAGGGGGCTTACAGCGATTGATCACGGTGTTGACAATGCGATGATTAATCGCCAACATCGATCCTTTTCCAGGGATGACCCTGACGGACAATCCCGCCAGTTTTGCGATCTGACCTGCCCAGGCGCCGGTGGCATTGATGATAAAATCTGCTTCGATCGTAGATTCTTCGTTATCGATCAAGCTGCGGCATACTGCGCCCCGAATCTGATTATTCGCAATTAGGAATTTCTCAAGGATGTTGTAGCTCAGAATCTGGGCACCGTACTGGCGTGCAGATGAGGCGTTCATATCTGTTGCTAAGAACGAATCTGCCGATCCATCTGGAACTCGAAAACATCGCAGGATCCTGGGATTCAGATAAGGCTCCTGGCGCAGCATCGAGCCGACTGGTACTTCTTCCACTGGGATTCCAGCGCGTTTGCACCCAGCCAAGAATTTATCTCCATAATCCGGATCATCGAATGGGGTAATGACGAAGTATCCACCAGTATCCTCGATGCATTCTGGCATTATTCTTTTGAGGATGCGGTTCTCAGTGATGCATTCTTGAGCAGCAGGAGGATCTTTTACTGCATACCGAGCGCCGCTGTGCAGCAGACCATGATATCTCCCGGTTGTGCCGTGGGTCAGTCCGCCTTTCTCAATCAGGATCGAACGAATTCCCTGCATCGCCAGGTCGCGGAGAATCCCTGTTCCAGTGGCGCCACCGCCAATAACCAGGACTTCGGTCTGAAGATTCTTCATAAATATCTTTTACTCAATTCGAGGTGTAATTGATCAGTCGACCCAATTGAAAGTCCGTTCGACTGCTTTTTTCCAGCTCTTATAAAGGATATTCTTCTTTTTCTTCATCCATCTCGGGCTGCCAGCTTTGATCAATCTGCCAGTTATTCCGAAGATCTTCCATGTTGTCCCAGAAGCCCACTGCTAATCCCGCGGCATAAGCCGCACCAAGAGCGGTTGTCTCGGAGATTTTTGGACGGACGACCGGTACGCCGAGAATATCCGACTGGAACTGCATAAGCAGGTGGTTATGCACCATCCCACCATCTACACGGAGAGATGTCAGCTTCACCTCGGAATCCATTTCCATAGCTTCAAGCACCTCTCTTGACTGAAATGCGGTGGCTTCCAAGACAGCTCGCGCAAGATGACCTTTGTTAGCAAATCGGGTGAGACCGACAATAACCCCGCGAGCATCCGAGCGCCAATAGGGAGCGAAGAGGCCTGAAAACGCGGGGACAAAATAGACGCCTCCATTGTCATCGACAGTAGAAGCAAGCGCTTCGATATCTTGAGATTTATCAATGATCCCCAAATTGTCTCGCATCCATTGGACCAGAGATCCTGCAACTGCGATTGAGCCCTCCAAAGCATATAGTGCGGGGGCGTTGTGAAATTGATAGGCGACTGTGGTCAGCAAACCGCTCTTCGAAGGCACAGGTTTTTCTCCGGTATTCAGCAACATGAAGCATCCTGTCCCATAGGTATTCTTAGCTTCACCAGGATTAAAGCACGTCTGTCCTACCAAGGCGGCTTGCTGGTCGCCCAAATCACCGCATATCGGGATCTCCCGCTTAAAAGGTCCGTCTTTCGCTGTGCGTCCCATCCCATCTGGGTCGCTTGAGCTGATAATCCGAGGCAGCATGCTGTATGGGATCTGAAGGATTGAAAGCAGCTCATCATCCCAGGTTAATGTTTCCAAATTCATCATTAGGGTTCGGCTGGCATTCGTGACGTCAATAACGTGGACCCCCTTTCCCGGCCCTCCGGTCAACCACCAGATGAGCCAGCTATCGATCGTCCCGAACAATGCTTCGCCTGCTTCGGCCGATTTTCTTACAGATGGTACATTCTCCAAAATCCAGGAAATTTTAGGTGCAGAGAAATAAGTTGCTAGCGGGAGTCCAGTTTTCTGGCGAAAGCGATCTATGCCTCCTTCCAATGCAAGCCGATCGCATATGCTTTTTGTCCTGGTATCCTGCCAAACTATCGCCGGATAGAACGGCTTGCCGGTCTTTTTGTCCCAAATCAGGGTGGTTTCGCGCTCGATTCGTTACTCCAACTGCCCAAATATCTTTTGGGTTGACATTGCCGGCTGCGAGCGAATCTGCAATCACCTGTTGGGTTCGCATCCAGATTTCGATGGGGTCGTGCTCCACCCAGCCCGGTTGAGGATAATGTTGGGCATGTTCTTGTTGGGCAGAAGCGATGATTTGCCCGCTGTGATCGAAAATAATACACCGCGGAGCTGGTAGTACCCTGATCTATCGAAACAATTATTCCGGACATCCTGAGGTTACTCCAAAACAAAAAAGGAAGAATTGAGCCCGCTGCATTGAATTTTTATGGATTGGAAGTATGGTCGATTTTACTATGCCGTACGGACCTTCATAAGGAATTGAAGTGTGATTTGAGCGACTGCCTGCAATTCGCAGTCAATTGCGACACAGTGCTTCGACTGCTCCATCCAATGGATTTCCTTGATTTTGGAGCCAACCGCAGCGGAGATGGTCTCTGGCACGTCTGGATGGATTGTAGGATCTTTGCGACCCTGGACAATTAATACAGGCTGCTGGATCTGGGAAAGCAAAGGCTTTACTTCTCGCTGAAGCGCAATCAACTGCTGAACCCCTTTAAGCGGATAAACTCGATACCCTTGCCACAAAGGGTTATCGTCGGGATTTTTTTTATGAACCCAGGGAATGACCGGTGCAAGGGCTTTCAGTCGGAGGAGGTCGAAAGAAGAATAATTTAAAGATCAATGCCGGGGAGTAAAGCAGTATGGCATGTATTTCTGGGTGCTGGGCTGCCAGATACAGCGCGATTAAACCGCCAGCGAATTCGCCCCCTACGACGACTTGCTGGCATCTATCACACAGCTGAATAAAAGCCTGATCGACCTCGTCGAATCCAATCCTGCCATTTTACCTGGTTGAGCTCACGAGGGGTAGTATGGTGCCCTGGCAGCAAAGGACCAGCCACAGAATAGCCTTCGGAATTCAGGATCCTTGCCAGCGGCTGGACCTCGGAAGTCGTTGCTGTATACCCATGAACAAGCAGGACCCCAGTGGGTCCTGCCTGCCAGTAGAAAGAATCACCCGAAAGGTGAGGATTTACGATCATGAATTCTAGCGGGTTATGCGAGGATCAATCCAGACGGAATAATTTTCGTCGCTGTTATTGTTTGCCCGGACCCTGAATTCGAATCGTACATATTGCCCTATAAGACCCGACAAATCAATGCTAATCGAATCTAAACTTGTATCATATGTTTGATTGAAATTTGCAGAATTTTCAGAGATTTCGTTATTTGGCGGTACGATGACTTCATAGCTAATTTGAAACGTTACACTGCAATTGTTGGCATCATGACGACAGCCAACCTGGGCTTTAAAGAAATATGGACCTGGCAGAATGATCTGAGCCGGAAAGCTGCCTTCGATAATTCCACCATCGGCACGAGGCGGAACAGTCCAAATACTGGTCTTATTCTGAGGTCCTGCCTCTGTATTTGGATCGCCGTCCTTATATACAAACCCTATCGGATTGTCCCATCTCCCGCTGCATGATAATGCGGTAGTACCGCCCAGGACGATCTTGCCGGTATTCTGACTGAAGCGTGCATTGCTTTGCCAGGATCCATCACAGGCATCAGAAGCAAAATGATAAACTTCATTCGGTGGGCTGTCGCTCACATTAACCGAGACAATGAATGGATGCTTGCCGCCGTCCCCAAAGGTTTGACCGCCAGCTTTAAACAGCCACTCGTCAGTGACGCTCCCCGAATAAGATGGTGTTTCTAAATGAACCGCCAGGTCGATCGACTTCCCAGGCTGGACATTTTTCGGCAGGTTGATCGTATCCCCATCCAGATCCGAACCACCGGAGGGGAAGAATTTTACCGAATGGTCCCAGGCACAGCTGCCTGTATTCTGAATCTGCCAGACTTTAACAAAGTCGTAGTTAGTGGGGAGCCATTGACCATCAGGGATGGTGATATCCCGGACTAACTTTGCTGCGAGACAAGGTTTATTCGATCCAGTCCCGCCGCCCCCTCCGCCGCCGCCTGTCCCTCCGCCACCGCCGGCTGGATAATACCATCTCGTCAAAGTGGGTATTAGAGTTGCGGTGTATGTTGGGGCGGGTGTAAAGGTGGGCGGTTGAGTTAACATCGGCACCGGCGTTCGAGTCGGAGTAGGGGTATTTGTGATCGTTGGCGTATTCGAAGGGATGGGGGTATCGGTTAAGGAACGGAGGTAAAGGTCGCAGTTGCAGACAATGCCGCAGAGGTTTGCATTGCAGACCAAGTTTGGGCCGCCAGCGTTTCAGGAAGATCAGGGGGTAAATATACCTTTCCTACAGTCGGAGCGAGGATGCATCCGAGGAAAATTGCCAGGGATAGTATCGAAATCAGCGCCAGCCTTCTGTGCTGTATGTTCATGGATCCTCCAGATCCTTTTCTTAATTTCATTTAACTTTAGTATAGACAAAAATCTTCCCAACTGCAAGAGGTAGTTCGGAAGATTTTTGTAAAAACCGATTTTAAACCTGATTTCACGAATTAGGGATTCGTGCATTTTTCTCAGCCAGGGGTTGGTCTGGGAGTAGGTTTGATATTAATTGCGACGGAAATTGACTGATCCGCGTTCGGACCAACACCGAACATATTACCCTTATCATCTCGCAAAACCCAGTTGCCAACAGAAGCTGCACCGACCAGAGGAGTCACGAGATCGATGTGCAAATCAACCAAATCTCCTGGGGATACAGTCGTTGGAATGGGCGCGCTTTCAGGACCGCTCATTGCCTCGCCTGAATAAAATACCAGGGCATAATCGGTCGTCCAGGTGCAGGTGCCAATATTCTTGACTTGCCAGACTTTACCGAAAGGTTGGCCAGCAGATAATGCAGTCCCATCTGAAATCGTTAAATGTTTGACGAACTCAGCACGATTTGTGCATGAAGGAGTTGGCGTCGATGATTCGATTTCAATCGGGTGGGACGATGGGAGCGTAGGAACAGGAGTGATGATCTCGATCACTACCGGTGTGAGCTGTAGAGCATCCACCGTGGAGGTTGAGGTCGAGATAAAATTCTGGGCAGCATCCAGGTTTAATATGCGGACTACGACCCTGGTTGGCTGATCAGGAGCACTTATAGACGATTGAGGAGAAGACCCTGAATCAGCACAGGCAGATAAAATGACCAAAATCGCGAGGGAAAATATAATCAGCTTGACTCGAAGCATGGAACGATTCTCCAGTAAGGATTTATACGGATAAGCATATCTGGCGCGACGCGCCAGAATAATCAGTTTCAGCCGCAAGGCAAAGTTTCTTTCCGGAAGTCCGATTTATTAGGCTCCACAACGATAATTGCTGAAAATGGTTGGTTTCCCGCATCACCGGCGCCAAACTCTACTCCAGATGGATCGCGAAGCAGCCAGTCTCCCTGATATTTCCTTGGATCGAGCGGCGCCATTAATACGACCTGAACGTCGATTGTATCACCAGGTTCCACAACTTTGGTTAATTGAGATTCTTGCTGTGAGCTCATCTCATCGCCGCTTTCGAAAACAAACCAATAATCTGTCGTCCAGGTGCATGTCCCGTTATTCTTAATCCGCCAAACTTTCGCGAAGAAGGTGCCAGCCATTATTTCTGTATTATCAGATACTGAAAGATGTCGAATAAATTCGGCTATATTCGTACAGGTTGGGATAGCAGCCGTTGGGGTTGGGGTTAGTGTTGGAATCTCTGTAGGCGAGGGTCGAGGTGAATTTGTCAGAGTAGGAGTAAGCGTTAAAGTTGGATCAGGCATAGGGGTTTCCGTTGGGAAGCCTGGATTTACTGCTGTGGTTGTCAAATCTTTGGAATCAAGGGATGTGGGTGAGGGTACAGGCACTTAAAACCAAAAAAATCATAAATATATATGATATTTTCATACCGTAAGCCTTCCTATGGATGTAAGAAGAAATCGGCGATCCACGCCGATATTTTATTTCCCTCAGCCACCGCCGCCGCAAATTCCACCGAAAATCTTGCGCATGCCTCCACCCCCAACGACTATAGAAACCCAGAAGAAATTGCGTTTGCTATCACCGCAGCCAAAGATGGTGCCTTGATTGTCCTGGAGCATCCAATTCCCCGAATAAATATCGGGATTTTTTGGAGCGACCATATCCAAAGCAATATCTACGGTCTCTCCAGGTTTGACCTCAATTCCTATGGGCTGCGGAGATTCTCCGCCCAACTTATCTCCAAAGGTAAATACGACTGAATAATCGGGTGTCCAGACGCACGTTCCAGAATTTCTCAATCGCCAGACTTTTGTAAATCGCTCTCCTGGTTTTAATTTTGCAGAATTGTCGTAGGTAACATCCTGGACAAATTCGGCATTATTCAGGCATTCTGTGTTTTCCGCTGAAACGTCCAGGGCAATATTATAAGGAGTTAGACTCGGTATGGGTGTGGCTAAGACTGGTGTTGATGTGTCTGTGGGGTAATAATTCGAAGTCAGATTGTTAAATATCGGCAGGGGGGTGAGCGTTGGTGTTGGGGTAAGTGTTGCAAAATAGCTAACCCCCTTTTTTGCCACCATGGTTCTGACAGCCAGGGTTTGTTCTAATCCAGGTACTTGCGCAATTGGTGGCGCGGTAAAACACCCACTGATCAATACCATAACCAATGCAAACGACAAGATAAATTCGGTCCGCCTGATCATAGGTAATTTCCTTCTTACAGTAAATATCAACGCAGTAAACGGTTTAGAATTGTAATCCAATATGAGTATATCAGAAATTCTGCAACTTTATTGGGCAAATCAGGAAATTGATTGGTTCGTTTTTAAGGCAATTTTAACGACAAGCTTCAATTTTTACTGCACAGATCTTATATTCCGGGATTTTTGCAACTGGATCAAGAGCCGCAAGCGTTAATTCGTTTGCAGATGCCTCAGGGAAATGGAAATTGGCGAATACCATCCCGGGTGGAACACGATCGGTTACCCAGACATGTGCTTCCAGGCTGCCGCGTCGGGAGGTGATCCGAATCCGGTCTGTGTCAATTATTTTCAGCTGGTCAGCGTCATCCGGATTTATCTCAACTTTAGCGTGGCTGTAAATATCCATCAATCCCTGGGATCTGCGAGTCATCTCGCCACCGTGCCAGTGGTAGAGTACTCGTCCGGTGCTGAGAAGCATTGGATAATCGTCATCCGGCATCTCTGCTGGTGGGATGTGCTCAATGGGCATAAACTTCCCTTTGCCGCGCGTGAATTGTTCAGAATGAAGGATCGGCGTTCCCGGATCGGTAGACTCTTAACCGGCCAATGTAACTGAGCTCCGTCCCGCAGGCGTTTATGCGTTACTCCGTTATAACTCGGGGTAAGCGCTCCAATTTCCTCCATGATCTCATCGGTTGTTGAATAATCCCAATTCGAGAATTTACTTTTAACTGGAACCCGATTGCCTTCAGAAAGGATACATTTTGCCAGTTCTGAAATGATCTTCCAATCCGGTCTTGCTTCACCGGCGGGATCGATAGCTTGCTCGACCATTTGAATGCGGCGCTCGGTATTCGTAAATGTGCCTGATTTTTCTGCGAAAGTGACCCCTGGCAAGAGGATATCTGCATATGGGGCTGTTTCAGACGGGAATATTTCCTGAAGAATGATCAATTGACAGTGTTCCAAGCAGCGCCGGATATGCTGGCTGTTTGGATCGCTCATGATTGGGTCTTCGCCGACAATATAGAGCGCTTTGGTGATCCCTGTTTCAACCCCCGGAATCATTTCAGTTACGGTAAGTCCAACTTTATTAGAGAGTGGAACCCCCCATGCGTCTTCGAATTTTTCTTGCACCGTGTCCAGGGTGACATTTTGGTAACCTGAATACACATTCGGCAGGGCGCCCATGTCACAGGCACCCTGAACATTATTTTGACCTCGAAGAGGATTTATTCCTCCACCAGGGATCCCAATGTTCCCCAAGAGCATCTGTAAATTTGCCAAATCCATCACATTTCGAACACCGACGATATGTTGGGTGATGCCCATCGCCCACATAACCGCCATTGGTTTGTTCAAAGCAAGCATCTCGGCAGCCTGGTATAGTAAATCGACCGCCACGCCGGTGATTTCAGCAGTCTTCGCAGGTGAATAAAGTTGGATTACTTCTCGGAATTCTTCGAAGCCCTCACAGCGCTCTTCGATAAATTTCTTGTCTTCCCAACCCTGTGAAAGGATGATATTCATTAAACCATTGATCAGTGGAATATCGGTCCCTGGACGGTGGCGGATATGCAGTGAAGCGAACTCAGTCATATCGATGCGCCGTGGATCTGCGACAACCAGCTTAATCCCTCTTTTAATACCGCCTGACGAATTATTGTCCCAAACACAGGATGCTGCTCGGTGGTATTTGAGCCGATAATAAGCATAGCCTGGGCGTGTTCTGCAATATCGTGCATCGTATTCGTCATCGCCCCAGATCCAAAGACCGCAGCCAGACCGGCTACAGTGCTGGAGTGTCAGAGACGGGCGCAATGATCGATATTGTTGGTCCCGATGACCTGTCTTGCAAATTTATTTAGAAGATAATTCTCTTCATTCAGACATTTGGCGGAAGCTAAAACCCCGATACTATCGGCTCCGTATTCATCACGAATCTTACGCAGTCCATTTGATGCGAGAGCCAAAGCAGTTGGCCAATCGACGGGCACCCATTCGTCACGCGCACCATTACGAGGTCTGCCGTCCAATAAATATTGCCTAACAAGAGGTTGGGTCAAACGGTCTGAGTGATGAATAAAATCATAGCCATATCTGCCTTTGACGCATAGATGACTTCTGATTAACCGGAGCTTGAGAATTCGAAGTCACTCGGATCACACGGTTGTTTTTGACGTTTAAATCCAGCTGGCAGCCAACGCCGCAGTAAGTGCAAGTGGTTTTGACGAGTTGATCCGCCTGGCCAACCTGCATTGACATTTTGTTGTTCAGCGCCCCGGTAGGGCAGTACGCGACGCAGGCGCCGCAGGATTTGCAGCGAGCATTCAACATGGTTGTGTCCGCGCCGGCAATCAGCCGTGTGTGAGATCCCCTCTCCGCCAGATTCCAGACAAATCTGCCTTGAATCTCAGCACATGCCCGAATACATCGAGTGCAAAGGATACATTTATTCAAATCAACCCAGATCATAGGATTTGGATCGCTGTCAACCAGATAGCGAGGCTTGGAGGATGTGTATTGATCAATATCAAGACCGAAGTGTTTTGCCCAATAAATCAGTCGATTTGAATCACCCAGACTGTCCTCATAACCGGCATCGTAATAATTAGAAAGCAGCATTTCAAGAATCATCCGGCGTGATTCGACCAGCTCTGGGGACTCTGTGGTCACTTCCATATCCTGAATCACAGGGAGAGTGCAGGAGGCTGCAGGTATCCTATTTCCTTTCACTTCAACCACGCACAATCGACAGCCCCCGAAAGGCGTCAAATCTGGGTGGTCGCAAAGGGTCGGGATCTCAATTCCAACCCTTTCAGCTGCTCGCAATACAGTGGTGCCTTCTGGAGCTTCCACAATTCGATTATTAATTTTGATGGATACCAATTTGTTTGCAGGCTGATTTATGACAGGATCGATCCTCTGATATTTCACAATTTTCTTGCATCCATCTTGCCTGAGCGAAAGCCAGGTGATTATTTCATTTCATGCGGTGACCATCGTTGATTCGATAATTTCGGATTCGATAGCCATAGGGCATATACCGGTAGGACAAACGCCTAATCGGATATGCGCTTCGACTTCGGTGCGGAAGTGTTTCAACATATCTCGGATTGGGACACAAGCGGTTTGTCCTAAACCGCAGTTGGAGAGCCTTTCCATCTGCCCGGAAATTCGCTGCAGGTCATCAAGATCGCTTAATTTGCCTTTGCCATGCGCGATCGAATCAAGGATTTCATAATTTTTCTGTGTACCAACCCGGCAGGGGGTGCATTTTCCACAGCTTTCGAAGCGGAAGAACTGAAGCAAAACGCGAACCAGGTCTACGATGCAGGTATTCTGATCGGCAATCAACAGCGCACCTGAACCTAACGAGACACCTGCTTTGCGATAGGCATCGAAATCCATTGGAGCGTCCTGCAGGCTCGCAGGGATCACGGAACCGCTGGAACCACCTGTCTGAGCCAGCTTCAGCGTGCTGCCGGTCTTCATTCCTTTTGCATAGATTTGTATTACCTCACGCAAAGTAATACCCATCGGCACTTCTATGGCACCAGTTCGATTTACGTTGCCAAAGATGGTATAGACTTTCGTTCCCGGGCTTCCAGGGCTGCCCAGGTTTTGATATACAATGCCACCTTCCCGAATGATTGGGGGAATGTTTGCCAGAGTTTCGACATTATTAACTAGGGTTGGCATTCCCCATAATCCATGAGTTGTGGGGTAGGGAGGCCTCGAGCGAGGCTCACCTCGTTTACCCTCGATCGATTCGATCAAAGCTGTCTCTTCACCGCAGACATAAGCACCCGCGCCAGAATGGATATGGATATTAAAACTAAATTGTGTGCCGAGAATATTTTTCCCGAGCAGACCATACTGGCGCGCCTGGTCGATGGCGTTTTGAAAACGCTGCTGTGCGAGCTGATATTCACCGCGGATGTATATGTATCCTTCTTCAGCGCCAACCGCATAGGCGGCTATAATCATCGCTTCCAGGATCGAATGCGGATCACTCTCCAGGATTACTCGATCTTTGAATGTGCCGGGCTCGCTTTCATCTGCGTTGCAAATAACGTATTTATTAGGACCAGGAGTCCCGGCGACAAAACTCCACTTTCTTCCGACCGGAAAACCTGCCCCACCTCGACCCTGCAAGCCTGAAAGGATAATTTCGTCGATCACCGACTTCGGTGACATTTGAGTTAACGCAATGGTGAGCGCTTTGTAACCGTCGAATGCGATGTAATCATCGACCTTATCGGGATCGATTTGACCGGCACGCTGTAAGACGATGCGCTGCTCGGCTGGTAATGTGCCCTTGCGTGCCGGCAGCCAGGCGAGCTGCCCGGACAATTTCCGGCGGGATGCGACAAGCCGATCAACCAGTATGCTCGATTTGAGATGATCCTGCACCACCTGGCGGACATCTTCGACAGAAAGGGGTCCATAGACCACCGCTTCAGGATAAACAACTGCCAGAGGGAGAGCTTCGCAAGGTTGAATTTCCACGATCGTTGAGAGGGCGACCTGGTCTGTGAGGCTGCTCTCCTTGAGAACCTGCTTGAAGCGTTGAAAGATCTCTTCCGATCCTAAACTCCTGCTGAGCGGATCGTCTGAGATCAGAACCATTGATCTTTTAGATATCATTCGAGTTCATCTCGTTATTCATACCGGCTGAGGATTTCTGGAAGCTGTTCGGAGGTCACACTTCCAAATAATTCTTCATCGATAACAATTACTGGACCAAGACCGCAAAGACCAAGGCAGCTTGTCGCGATGAGCGACCATTTTCCATCGGCACTGGTTTCACCCAAACGCAGGTTTAGCTGATCTTCCAGATCAGGGAGGAGCTGTCTGCCTCCGGAAACATGGCAAGGCGCACTTTCACAAAACAGCACGATATGGCGACCGCGCGGTTTTGTCGACAGCATATGGTAGAAGCTTGCCAGGGAGTAGAGCCTGCCTTCTTGAATCCAGATCCCATCCTTGGGATTATTCAGTTTCCTGGAGATTTCCGTGAGGCTTTTGCATAGGGATAAACCCAAAAATGTGGTTGATATCCAGCAGGATCGGGATCAAAGCATCGTTCGATTTACCGTGCCGATTTATTGCTTCATCAACGATTTGAGCGATGTTTGACGATTGGGCGCGATCTCTCATGTTCGCTTACCTGGATATCCTTTTTATAATTCTTGGGCAATTTCAATTCAATATTATTTTTAGCTCACACATTTTGAATTTGAAAAGATTGAAGGATTTTGCCATTGATAAGATGTTCCTCAACTATCTTCCAGGCGACTTCTGGAGTCACGCGACCATATTTTATTCCTGGTTGATCCGCCTGGATAACCTCAACCACAGGCTCCAGCGAGTTTAGACAGGAATTTCCTGTTTTTTTAATGAAAACGTTATTGAGATTATTTTGGTTGATCGCTTCTTGAAATGCTTGTAAAGTCTT
Source organism: uncultured Chloroflexia bacterium (assembly GCA_963827155.1). GTDB lineage: Bacteria > Chloroflexota > Anaerolineae > Anaerolineales > UBA4823 > UTCFX2. The sequence continues at coordinate 590,552 of CAWGZV010000002.1, forward strand.
GTGTGCTCCTGCCGCAATTGCTGGAGTTCCATAAGACACGATCACCTGGATTTGAGCAGAATTTTGGAACTGGATTTGTTTTTGGAGTTCATTTTGGCGAATTTTTTCGATATCAGCAGGCTTTATTGATTTAGGCATCTACCTCTCCTTCTCGGTCTCGCACCATTAGAATGCGTTCCGGATGAGTATACAATCGAAATCGATCGCGCCGGGCGTACCCGATCAGAGTGATGCCACGGCTTTCGGCTAACTCAATCGACAACGAACTGGGTGAGGTGCGTGAGATGATAATCGCTGCTCCAATCCGAGCGGCTTTCTGGAGCATTTCTGAGCTGATCCTGCCTGTTGTGACAATAATCCGCTTTGAAAAGCTAATTCCGTCCATCAGACAGCGACCGGCGATTTTATCCAAGGTATTATGCCTGCCAATATCCTCTGCTACTACAACCAAACGATCGCCTTCGCAAAGTGCAGAAGTATGGACTCCGCCTGCTTTTTGATACAGGTCTTGCGATGCGAATAATTTCCCAATGAGATCGCTCACCTGCGCTGGTGTTATGAGCAAGCCATTCAATTGGACCGGCGATGGTTCAAGGTCTTTCGAATTTTCTAATTCAACCGCTGTAACACCGCCTGTACATCCTGAAGTCCTTATCCAAGATTTTGGTTTTTCAATCGGTTGGTTCGTCCAGATATCCACATTATCCCCAGTTGGGCACAGTCGCACGTCGGCGATCTGATCGTAATTATCGATCAATCCTTCGTTAAAGAGAAAACCTACTGCCATTGCAGTAACATCGATCGGGGTGCACATAAAACTCAACCAGACTTCCCCATTCACCGTCAAAGAAACTGGGGTTTCGACGATTACTTCAGCATCCTCTTCACCTATATGGTCTGGCTCGACCATGATGAGCTTTTTCGGTTTGCTCGTCCTGTTCATCTCTGGATTTTCCTCGAAACGCTACCGATAATTTAATTAGGGATTTCTGACACCTAAGATATATAATTTTATCAGTTATGAGTTGAAAAGTCACTGTATCTGTTCGCTTGATATAATTTCATTCAGGTTATCGTGCCTGCGGATCGCAAATGGTTCCGAAACCTGGTGATTGGTTCGGTTATGGTTAACCAATTGGAAAACCTAAAAATGGCTTATCCAAAGGTCGATATCGATCCAAAATCGGAGGTCATTGAATAAGATGCTGTTCAAACTGCCAACGCTACACGATTGTTGCCAATCTAGAAAGTAAGTTCCATCTAATTAAGATCCCAAACTGCAACTTCATCAACAAATACTTTGAAATCCTCAGTAAATTCGGATCGGATCATCAGACCAAATAAACCACCTGAATAGGTAACATCTTCAAATGCATAGATGAGAATTCCGTTGGCGTAAAGCTGCAGCGTATCGCCATTTGCGTAAATACCCATGACATTGGACTGGTTTGATCCCGGTTTTACTGCCGGTGCTGTTGTCCAGTTCTGCAATCCTTCATAGCTTCCTGCATCGATCCGGTACACTCTATATTTGCCATCACAGGAAAAGCTGAATACGTAGCCGGAATCGATGACGCCGTCTGGCTGGTTCGGGGCGCGCACGAGAAGACCATAGCCATCTTTACCTGAACATGTTGGACCTGTGGCAAATTTTGATTGGAGGTAGAAATTGTCGAGGAAGCCAGGTTGGGCAACCCGCCAACGATCCCCGGTAGGTTTTGAGGCTGTTATTACAAGCTGCCCACCGTCGATATCGAAGTCGATCCCATCATCTGTGCCGAGGTACCATGGACTGCTTTTGTCATTAAAGGATTTCCATCCAGGTTGGTGCTCCGAGATTTTGCGGGCCTGTGAATGGCTGGTCGCCGGTCCCATTCTTCGGCGCATTTGAGCTGACCTTGATCTTCACCCAAAAAGCGACATCGGCGTTCTGCCCAAGCCCAAACATCCCTCCTGCAGGGGCGCCCAGCTTCCAATAACCTTGAAATTCACCAAGATTATGGGGGGCTTTTTGGGGCAAATAAAGCTGGATAAGCTGACCAGGCGGTACTGTTTGACCGATTGGCGCCGGACTGGTGCCGCTCATTTGATCCCCCTTCTCATAGGTCAAAGTATATTCCGGCGTCCAGGTGCAGGTACCGATGTTTCGGAGAGTCCAGGTTTTCATAAATTCCTGGTCGGGTGAAAAAACGGTACCATCTGGGACTGTCTCTGCTTCAAATTTTGCCTTATTGGTGCATTCAGGCTGGGTGGGGACATTGTTAATTATTGTCGGTTGGGTTGCCGACGCAGGGGAATTCGATGGGGAGGGCAAAGTGGCTATCGAGGTCTGGGGTGGCGCTGAAGCGGATGAATTGGGAGATGGAGGAATATTGGTTGGTTCGGCTGAATTTGGCTGCGTGGTAGCGGTGAGGAATTGGCTGACAGCCATCGCCGTCTGGGTTTGAGCCACGATCCGGCTGATATCCGGGGTTGCGGTTTGGCGTGCTGGCAAATTGCATCCCGTGAACAACAGGACAATAATCAGGAAAATTAATCCATTCCTGGTAGATTTTCGATACAGGTCCATGTCAATCTTCTCTCCCAACCACAGCAGTTCGCTTATCAGGGATTTCAAATCCTCAACCGATACCTAGACGTTCGGATTGAGCTTCAAGTTCCATAGGTCCAGACGGCATTCTCTTTAACTGTCGATCTAGCAGAAGAAATGAAAGTACACCTATCCAACCCACCACTGCGCCTCCGAGCCAGATGGCAGTTGGGCCGAAGAGGTCATTCAGAAACCCTCCGAATACTGGCGCAATCCCTAAAGAAACTCCCCAAGTAAGTGCGTAAAGGCTCATATACCGTCCACGCATATCCGTTGGAGCGCGATTTGCCACAAATGTGCTCGAGGTTGGAACCAAGATCAATTCGCCAATCGTCATAATGACCATGCACAGCAGAAATCCCCAAAAACCTTGCATCCATGCGATCGCTCCAACAGCCACAGAGTAAAAAATCCCGCCGATCGCGATCACAGGCAGTGGTGGAAAACGGCGGGTGAACTTGGTCATAAAGAGCTGCAGGAAGACAACCATAATGGCATTCGCGGCGGGGATAAACCCATATAGCTGCATCGGCACGCTGTAATTCTCTGTGGCATGAACTGGTAGCAAGACCCAAATTAAGGTGGAGCAAAAAGTTATTAGAATAAAACTAATTATGAACCGGACATAAGGCAGGTCAGAAAAAACCGTCAGGTACCCTCCAAACTTCTCGGATTTTTCTTTAGAATGGACTGCCAGCCTATTTTGGATAATTATCTTTTCGGGCAAAGTCTCTTTTGCAAAGAAAATGATCAACCCACTGTAAGTAAACAAGCCGAGACCGGCAAGGTAGAAGGCGAGTGAATATGAGTTGGAGGCGATAAATCCGCCAATTGCCGGACCAATCGCGATCCCCAGGTTGTTGCTCAACCTGAGCAGCGAGTAGCCATCGATGCGCTGCTCTTTTGGTAATAGATCTGCCATCATCGCATCTGCGCCGATCCGGTACAATGGGTTGAAGCTTCCGGTAATCGCCAACAATAATGCGAACTGGAGAAACGTGGTGGCATTTCCCATAAAGAAATATGCCAGTCCATTGAACAAGAGACTGGCTGCCATCATCCACTTTCGACCAAACCGGTCGATAATCGGACCTCCAAAGAATGATGCAATTAGTCCCATGATCGAATTCACCGTCATCAAGCTTGCAGTTATGGTCAACGGTTGTTCCAATCGTTGGCCGACGTAAACCAGCAGGAAAGGCCAGATCATGCTTGATCCAATGGTGCTGATTAACATTCCAACGAACATCAGCCAGAATTGGGAAGGGAATTTTTGATATTCCGAGCGAAATTTGCTCATCATGATTGATTTGGCAGCCGCGAGCAGATAAATTCTTTCATTCTGACAATCCATTAAGTAACAGCGGACAGCACTATTCTGCTACCATCCCAGGAAGATTGAGAAGATTATATTCTGCATCCATTTCCTGTCGAAATTGGCGGGCGTAAAGATTGTAATAATGTCCTCGCCTCCTCAGCAGGTCTGTGTGAGTGCCCATTTCGATCAATTTCCCACGATCGACAACCAGAATCCGGTCGGCGCGTTTGATCGTCGAAAGCCGATGGGCGATGATAAAACTCGTGCGATCCTTCATCAGGTTTTCCATACCCTTCTGGATCAAAGACTCGGTAAGTGTGTCTACAGAGCTGGTCGCCTCATCCATGATGAAGATTTCTGGTTTAGCCAGCACAGCGCGTGCCAGACTGATCAATTGTTTCTGCCCGGTCGAAAGAAGGTTTCCGCCTTCACCAACTTCCTGGTCATATTCCTTGTCAAATCGCGTGATAAAATCGTGCGCTCCTGCCAGCCTGGCAGCAATTTCGACTTCCTCATCTGAGGCGCTCAAGCGACCATAGCGGATATTATCCCGCACCGAGCCAGAAAAGAGATGAGGCGTTTGGAGCACAATCCCAATCCGAGATTGGATTGCATGCTGGGTATATTGCTTATAGTCATTGTTATTTATTCTAATTTCCCCTTTCTTGGGCTCATAGAAGCGGCAAAGCAGGTTAACGATCGTGGATTTTCCCCCGCCAGTGGGGCCCACAAGTGCGATCGTTTCCCCTTTGCGGACGTGGAGGCAAAAATCTTCCAATACCATCTTTTCATTCTCGTAGAAGAAATCAACGTGGTCAAATTCGATATCCCCGGCAAGAGTCCCAGGATCAAATGAGCCAGGCTGATCTTTCACTTCTGGAACTGCGTCAATAAGCGAAAACATTCGTTCGGCTGAAGCAACGGATTGCTGCATCTCCGCATAGACTCTTGCCAGGTCCTGGATAGGCCACAACATGAAAGTGATGTAAGAGATGAAAGCCTGGATGCCGCCAATAGTCATGGCACCAATTTCGACCTGGATACCTCCATACCATACAACCACCACCAGCGCAAAGGCGCTGATTATCTGGACGGCTGGCAGGAAAAGCGCTGACAGCCAGGCTGCCCGATAACTGGATTGATACATATCACCAGTCAGGAAACCGAATTCGCGGATATTCTCGTCTTCACGCCCCAGAGATTTCACCACTCGAACACCGGTAATATTTTCATTAAACGAACCGGTAATTTTCGAGTTCAGCTTCCGAACATTGCGGAATTCTGCCAGAATTCGCTTTCGAAACTGCACAGCCACCCAGGTGATAACGGGAATAATCAGCATCACAAACAGACCAAGCTGCCAATTGATGCGGAGCATGAAGAAAGTGGACGTGGCGATATTAGCTATCGCCCAGCTCACATCGAGGAAGTCCCCAGGTGACCAGGTCTGAAACGCGTTCAGTATCAGAAGTGACGCGCGACATGATCCAGCCGACCGGAGTCTTACTGAAATAAGAGAGCGATAGTGACTGTAAATTGTTAAATAAATTCTTGCGCAGGTCGTATCTTACCCGCTCGCCAAGGACACCAGCCAGAAAAATAAATCCAAAAACCGTACCAGCCTGAACAAATATCAATGAGGCATAACGGATGACGATTTCTTTTAAGGCAACCAGGTCTTTTGCGACGATTCCCTCATCGATAATAAGCTTTCCGAGATAAGTGAAATATCCGTCCATGAAGGAGGTGAGGATGATACAGATCAGGAATCCAAGAACCCAGGTCCTGTGAGGTCTAGTCTGAGCGAGGATTCGCAGGACGGTCTTCCCATTAAATTGGGTTGAAAATTCTTCTTCTTCAAAGTATTGGCTGGTCATAAGCTGCCTTCTTAAATCAACCGCTTTTAATCGCCTGGGATCAGATCTTCCACATTGAGGGTAGGAGTTGATTCAGACGAAACCGCTTTATCAGCGATCGTTAGCTCGCTTTCAAGCGCTACTTCAATTCGCATTTGAATATCGAATATCTTGCGGTAAATACCTTCCTGTTGTAAAAGCTCTTCATGAGTTCCTCTTTGAACGATACGACCGCCGTCCATCACCAGTATTTGATTGGCATTCATCACGCTTTGTATCCGGTGTGCGATAATGAATGTCGTCCGGTCTTTCATCAGAGACTTTAAAGCTTCGCGTATCTCAGCTTCAGTCTCAAAATCCACGGAGGAGGTTGAATCGTCCAGGATTAAAATTCGCGGATTTTTCAGCAAGGTGCGTGCGATGGTAACCCGCTGTTTCTGACCGCCCGAAAGCGTTACACCTTTCTCTCCAACCAACGTGTCGTAACCATCTGGGAATGATAAAATGACATCGTGGATGGCTGCAGTCGCCGCAGCCTTATTAATCTCATCCTCCGTCACTTCCCGACCGACCCCATAGATAATATTCTCTCTAATAGAGCGGGAGAAAAGAAATGGTTCCTGTTCAACGATCCCAATCTGACTGCGGAGATATTTCCTGGGATAGCGGCGAAGCGAGATGCCATCGAGATAAATTTCTCCTTCGATATAATCGTAAAAACGGGGCAGTAAGTTAATGAGACTGGTTTTTCCCGATCCGGTTGAACCAAGCAGCGCAACCAATTCGCCAGCCTTGCACTCAAGAGAGATATCGTGAAGCACGAGGCCCTCGTCTCCTTCATATTCGAATCCAACCCGCTCGAATTTCAACTCTCCTTGGATATTTCCGATCGGGACAAAGTCTCCATCATCCAGAGGCTCGCGTTCCTCTTTTACGATGTCTAAGACACGTCCAAAAGATACCAGACCAGTCGAGGTCTGGACAATCAAACGGCCAAGATTTCGCATAGGCCAAATAAGCCATATGACCAACCCGGCATATGCCAAGTAAGTGCCGATGGTGATGGTGCTATTGATTGCCATAAGCGAAGCGACCACGTAACCACCAAGCAACTGGAACGAGCAAAGGATGTCGGTTACAGGCCAAAAGAGCGAGTGCATCGTCAACAAGCGGCGACCTAAAACGTACTTCTTCCAATTCTCCTTCTCGAATTTATCTTTTTCGTAACTTTGGCGCGCAAATGCTTTGACCACTCGCACTCCCGTCAGGTTTTCCTGGAGGATAGTCGAGAGCACTGCTTCTTGTTCCTGATAGGCTTCATACCTTTTCGTTACTTTGCGAAAGAAGAAAATCGAGGTGGCAAGGACAAAGGGTACAACGATGATGGAAATTAGCGCCAGGGTTGCATTGAGCTGGAGCAGTGCGGTGAGGTTAATGAGGAACAGAAAAAGTATTCGACCGACACCTATTGCCTGTTCGGACAGAAATCTTCTAACCGCGTCGACATCCGATGTGGCGCGCTCGATCAGCTCACCTGTCTTTGCTTTGCTGTGATAGCTGAATGAAAGCCGTTGGATATGATCGAATAAAAAGTTTCTTAATCGTAAGGTGGTATTTTCGGCAGAATATGCAGCCAATCGTCCACTAAGATAAGTGAAGGTTCCTTCCAGTGCGGCTAAAATAAGGAATCCCAATCCAACCCAAGGCAGTTTTTGACTCGATCCTGGTTTTCCAAGAACTTGATCGGCAAAGTATTTCAGCAAGAGAAAGGTCGAGGTTTTGAACACCGCCGAAAGCCCCAGACAGATGTTGGCGAGCAGATAGTGAAGGTGGAATCCACTCATCAACCGCCATATGCCATGAAGACGATTGGGGGTAAGTATGGTCTGAAAATTTAGCTGTGCGGTTGGTACTGTTTTGTTCATTAATTTGCCTGATCAAGGTAGAGAGAAATCCTCAAAAAAAAAGCCACGGGTTCTAGATGCACCCGTGGCTGGACATGGAAAATTTATAAATCAGGCTACAGGCGCAATCCGCGAAGGAAGGTCTCGCTTTTCATACGAAACGAATTCTTGATGATATTTTCTAAATACATAAACCATCCTGCGCCTGGCTCCTCTCTAATAGAATTATTAACTGAGTGCCAGTTTACCATGCCGATAAATAGAATGTCAAGATTCCCAATAATTTTCATCTGGGTTCAGAAGATTGTTAAACTCTTGAATTTTGGTCATTTAGCTTCCAGAATTATAATTCTTGAATTCGGGACTTCAGGCGTTTCAATTCGGTGATAAAGGACTCAAGACTGGTCTTCATATCGGTTAATTTTCCCTGCTCTGCCCGAACGAAACGAGTGTAAGGTCCAATAGCTTCCTGGATATGCGTGACGCTGCGTTCGATCTCATGTGTGAAATGATCGTCAAGGGTCTCAATTAACTGGGTCCTGAGCTCGAAGATTTTGGCACGGATTTCTTTTTTGGCTGCTTTTCGCCGGGCTGGGATTATGATTAATCCAAGAGCAGCGATGAAAGTTGCCATCAGGATTCCAGTTACATCTGCGGCAACGGTAGTCGCCAGGATCGTAACCAAAGCGCCAAGCCCAATTGCACCAACTTCAAGCACGGCTGATGCAGCCACAGCCTCTTGAGCATTTTCTGCTATCTTTCTGGCTTCTTCCGATTTATCGTAACTTTCAAGAACTTGTTGGGTTTCTTTGCCAACACCCTCCATAATCCGGTCTCGCTCATAATTGAATGTCCCTAAACCCATATCCCCAACAATACGGTCCTGATAGGCACGGCGCCGATCCATTAAATGTTGGTTGACCGCTTGCCATTGGCGTAAATCCGAATCCACCAACCAGTCGATCAACTCGAGAACTTTCTTTTCAATATCTTGCGGGACTCCGTCAATAACCTTTTCTTCGAAAGATTTTCGAATTCGTTCTTTACTGAGCAGCTCGGAGACATGTGTCAATCGAAATGTCTGGTCAAAAAAATCGATTCCACGGGTCTCCATTTCATACAATGAATTCTCAATGTCAGCCATCCGGTAAGAAAAGTCTCTGCGCATATCCTGCTGATATATTCCTAATTGGGCATCGACATCATCCAACATCCTGGAATCGACCTTAAGGGTCTCTAAACGGATCAGGACGGTTTGAAGGATTTTCTCAGAAAGATGCAAGCCAACTCCCAGGGGATTCAGAAGCTTCAACTGCACCCGATTTCTTTCATCCAGCGTATTTGAAATATAATCTTGAAGCGCTTGAAACTTGCTCTGACCCCAGAGTTCTTTTTCACCAAGAATTGCGCGCATCGCTAGTTTTGCACTTAAAGGGAAGATTTCTGATGAAATGCCCAGCATGGATTGTGCATTTTCTTCCACGAAGCGGACAACCTGGGAGGTCTCATCATCGTTCTGAAGGATATCAATCTTATTCAACACGAAGATAATTTTCTTTCCCCATCCGCGAATTTGGTCAAGGAATACCCGCTCACTTTCAGTGAAAGGACGGTCAGCAGAAGTTACAAAGAGTACGATGTCTGAGCGAGGGACAAATTCGGTCGTTATAGCTTCGTGCGATCTCACAATCGCATTGGTGCCAGGGGTATCGACGATGCTGATATCTGCAAGCCAATTCGAAGGGACTTTCAAAAGAAGCTGATTTTCATTAATTTGGACGCGTTCGAATTGATCCCCGTATCGGAGTACATTGATCTGAGTTGTTGTGGGAGTAACGCCTTCTGATAAATACCTGTCTCCTAGAAGGGCGTTGATCAACGCAGTTTTCCCGGCGTTAAACTCGCCGACCACAACCAGAAGGAATAGATCATCTAACTGGGAAATGGATTCTCCAAATGCCTGGAGATCGGTTTCGTCGACATCGAACCGCACCAAGGAGACGCGCAGGTCACCCAGGATACGCCGCTCATCTTTTAATACAAATTCCTGGTTCTCATTCAGAATGGACATTCAATTTCCTCCAACCTCGAGATTATAGCATTCGATACGGATTCAAGTTTATTTTAAGGTTATTTCCGCTTATACTCACGATTAACAAGATCATGAGGTAGGTATGAATATCCTGGAAATTGACCCCAAAAACAAGCAGCATATTCAGAAATTCCTTCACCTTCCCTTCGAGTTATATAAAAGAACCTCGCAATGGGTGCCCCCGATAACCTCAGAACTCCGAGGAATATTTAACAAAGATCGCAATCCTTTCTACCGCCATGGTGATGCGATCTTTCTGCTCGCTGAAGATCGAGGAGAGGTCATTGGACGGATTGCAGTCCTTCGGAATGACAACTATCTATTTTACAATCAGGATCGAAGCGCCTTCTTTTATATGTTCGAGTGCAAGAATGATCCCATTGCGGCGCAGCTGCTCCTCGAAGAGGGGTGCGAATGGGCGAAAAAACAAAGCCTGACAAGTATTCAAGGTCCAAGAGGTTTTTCTGTTTTCGATGGGTTGGGAATGCTGGTAGAAGGTTTTGATTATCGTCCTGCTTTCGGGCAGCCTTATAACCTGGCTTATTACCCAAATCTGATAGAAAGCGCAGGTTTTACCAGCACGGGCGAGCTGGTTTCAGGCTACCTGGATTCAACATTTGATTTCCCGGAAAAGGTGAAGGCTGTTGCTGAAATCGCGATCCGAAGGCGGGGTTTGAATATCGCAGTTTATAAAAGCAAACGGGATATCAAGAAGTTGATCCCCGATCTTAAGAATCTCTATAATGACTCTTTTAACGAATCGGATGGGAACATCCCACTCTCTGACGATGACGTAAAGAGTTTAGCAGACCAAATGATGTGGTTTGCGGATCCAAGATTAATCAAGATCGTGTTGAAAGCTGACAAACCGATAGGATTTCTAATGGCATACCCAGATATTTCGGCTGCCATTCAAAAAACAAAAGGCCGAATATTACCATTCGGATGGTTGTCAATGATGATTGAGATGAAACGAACTCAATGGATCAATATTAATGGTTCAGGTATGATGGAAGGCTACCGAGGCTCTGGCGGAACCGCGATTTTGTTCAATGAAATGTATAAGAGCGTCTCAGAAAGCAAATATCGTTTTGCGGATATCGTTCAGATTGGCACTGAAAATGAGAATATGCTGCGGGAGATGAGTAATTTTGGGATCCAGTTCTACAAAAAGCACCGCCTATATCTTAAAACACTGGTGTGATTAGATCACAGAAAAATGCGGTATGATTATGATCCTCAAATCATCCCGAATTGAGATCTCTCTTGCGTAAACCATTCATCCTTAATGATCAATGTTTGATATGCACCCCTTGTCAGGCAGGTCGGATTTGTAAGACAAGAGCCATCATGTCCATCGATTTCGATGAACCTCCGTTTATCGTGGAGGAACGGTGTAATTCTTGTGGCTTGTGTATACTGGAATGCAGCCAGAAAGCGATTGTATTTTCTAAGAACGGTAATTTGGCTGGACGATGATGGCAGCTTTAAAGAATCCCAACGGAAAACACAGAAATCTTATCCTGATACCGATTGAAGGTTCATCGAAGTTCTCGAGAATTTTAGCTATCCTGTTAATGATCCTGATATTGGCGGCTTGTGAGTCGAATTCGTCGAGAAGGGACGCATCCTCGAAAGAACCATCAGTTACGAGAGTCACTGATCCGATTTTTTCTACCGCATTACCTAAAAGAATCGAGCCAATGCTTACACTTTCTCTTCCAAAATCCGATTCGAAAACGGAAACAGCCAGCGCATTGATCTGGCTCAGGAATGAACAAATGGGTATAGCTGCACAAAACGACGTCCTGATTGCCGAAATCCCTGTAAGCGATCCGGCTGTTCAGAATATTTCAACCGCACAATCCGCCGGTGGAGCGAAAAATCCTACCCTACTGACCTCAACAACCGATCGAAGCAACCTGGCTTGGATCTCGAATGGGACAAATATTTATTTTTGGAATAGCTCTCAATCCATTCAACCGGACACGATTTTAGCCCAAGAATATCCGATCACCGGGTTGAGCCTGAGTCCCTTTTCGGATCAGATGGCTTATGCAACCATCCAAGGTCAAGTCCGCGTTAACAGATTTATCTCAGAGAACAACGACCCATTCATGGAACGCTCCAGCATGGTTGTCCAATCTGTCCTTCTCGCCTGATGGGGAATCAATAGCCGGTGTCGATCTCGCCAATTTTACGTTTTATGTGTTTTCGCAGGATGGCAGCTTGCAGACCCAATATGTTTGGGACCAGACTGCCGATCCAGCGCTTTACGGGGCATTCATCAACCCGGACTGGACTGAGATTGCCTGGATTGCACGAAACACACTCCAGTTCATGACCATACCAGAAGGTGAATTAAAATCCACGCTGGTGCAACAAGATGCGATCGCCGCAACAGCGTGGTCGCCCAACAGCAACTTATTCGCCACAGGATCAGCTATTGTTGTTGGAAATGAACCTACCCCGCTGGTCTCCGTTTGGGAAGCGCACACGAATACGCTAGTTAAAGCTTTTCCAATAACACAATCGATTCAGAATATCAGTTTTTCACCGGATAGCAGTGAAATAGCAGTTCTGGATGTCAAAGGTGTGATGAGGGTGTTTTCCATTGAATGAAAACCTTTAAATTTGAGGAGTCAAAGTGAAGAAATTTCGAGTCGCAGTGCTGGCAAACTTGAAAATCAATGCACCGGTTATTGAGGGCGTAAGCGAGGATCGTTGGGATGATCTCGATTCAGAACACACGGTGGAGGCGCTGGTAGAAGCGGTCCGGACGGCAGGACATACCGCTGAATTTCTGGAAGGCGATCTTTCACTTTTCAATACACTGAAGAGTTTTAAACCTGATATATGTTTTAACATCAGCGAAGGCCATTTTGGCGATGCACGTGAAGCCCAAATTCCAGCACTGTTGGAAATGATGAGAATTCCATACACAGGCTCTAAGGTCCTAACCCTGGCGCTTGCGCTGGATAAACCTATGACCAAGCGGGTTTTGACTTATCACGATCTCCCCACGCCGCCATTTCAAGTCTTTGAGCGGGTAGATGATCCCTTAAGTGAGGATATGAATTTCCCGATGTTTGTAAAGCCCAGCCGTGAGGGTACTGGAATGGGGGTTTCTGCACGTTCCATTGTGAATACAATTGACGAGCTGAAAGAGCAGGTTGCCTACACCCTAGAAACCTACAAACAACCGGCATTGGTTGAGCGATATATTGAGGGGAGGGAGGTAACAGTCGGAATCGTCGGAAACCTGGTTGGACCGGTCGCCCGGCGAATGCCTGTTGATGAGGGCGCGCCGCACATTCAGGCAGGATTGAGATTTTTCCCTCCGTTAGAAGTGGATTTGCAGCCATTTATCGAAACGGATGGTGTATACAGCAACCGGCTGAAGGTCGAACTTGCTGAGGAATTAAACTACTTGATTCCCGCACCGATCGATCGTGATTTACTGCTTGATCTCAACTGGTACACAGCCGCAGTGTTTCGAGTTACAGGTGCGCAGGATGTCTCGCGGGTCGATTTCCGCCTTGATATTAACGATAATCTAAAACCATATATCTTGGAGACCAATCCGCTCCCCGGTTTGTCGCCGGGGATCTCGGATCTGGTGATGGAAGCGGAAGCAGATGGCGTCAGCCATGTTGAGCTGGTGAATATGATCTTGGATGCGGCCCTGAAGCGGTACGGGATGATCTAATATTCGATGATGTAAATCGTAACTCATAGCTCCATTTAATGAGCGGGAATCCGCGCCGATGCGATTGGTACATCGGCGCGCAAGTTCATACAAACAACACCCTGAACGACGCCCTCTTTGGCAGGAATCTCGTCTGCTCGAAACCGGATAATTTTGGATAACTTTGAAATAATGATGAGATGATCATCGGGTTCGATATTGAGGACTGTGATCAAACGGTCCACCGCCATCGCATTCTTACCACTAGAGCCCGGGGATTTATTTGGGGCGAAGCTTTCCATTGTTCGAACAGTGCCCTTTCCGTCATCTCCCAGGAAAAAAACTAAAAAATCTGAACTGACCGATGCGATCCCGATCGCTTGATCCCCTTCCCCTAATCAAATCCCGAGCGTATTTTGAGGCGCTACAGATTTCTCTGCGAATCGGATCGCCTTTCCCTGCCTGGAGGCAATTAATAGATCTGCATTTCCAGGAGTCCAACAAGCTGCAGTGAAGAAACCAAACTGTCTCACATCCATGAGGGAAGTGCCCGGTTTCATGTATTCGCCAAAAACATGATGGCGCAGTAAACGGACATATCCGCGCTCTCCAAGAAGCGCCAGGTATCCTTCTGCCTGAACGGGTAAAAGCACTGCAACCTTTTCATCATCGTCCCATTCAAATTTTGAGATAACAGAAGCGCCACGGGCGTGAATTGGGGTCTCTTAAATCTGTTGGACAGGTAAGCGAAAAGCGCGTCCAAAATTTGTGATCAGAAGCAGGGTCTGTTCTGGTTCTGCGATCGTCAAACTCGCGGGCGGGTCATCCTCGTTTGTCTCAATATCGAATATCCCCATCCCTCCGCGTCTCTGCAGATTGTACAGGTGTCGGAAACTGCGTTTTGCGACGCCCGAGCTTGTAATCGAAATAACACTCGCTCTGCCAGGCGGCTCGCTTATCCAGGAGGATTCTGACACGGGCTCTTCCTGTACTTCCTTTATTTTATGCAGCGGTTTGCGCCTGGAATTTGACGTCGAGACGGATTCAAGCTGTCGTTCGAGGTAATCGATATATTCGACGATTTCTAGCGGAATTCCTGATAATTCGGGACAATTCATTCTTGCTGCTCACTATTTGAATAGGTGGTATTCAATTTTCCGACGAGTAGAATGTCTGGACGGGAAAAAACTTCAGTCCCATGAGGCGCCTGGGTTAATTCGCTGGTCAAATCCAAGCCAGGAAAATGCTGATCCTCGTGAAGACCGGTCTTCCATCTGCGGCTCAGACTGACATCATAAACCAGCCCGTTATATCCTATATACATCGGCAGGTCATCGCCGTCATATTGCTGCAGCTCTTTTATCGTGAATATTCTATCTCTCTGCATGGGATATGCCTAAACCTGATTCTGATAATTAAATTCTGGATGCGATGATTGGGTTGACACATAGTTTGAAGAGCATCAAAATATGTCAGGTTTAACTCTTCTCCAACTCATTGGAGTGATAAGGCAGCCTGCCGCTAGACCAGACCACCATTAAACCAATTTCATCCGGATCTGCATCGGTTTCCGGATATTTTTCCTGGAATGCATGTTGGATAGAGTCAAAACTCTCGCTGTCAGGCCAATCCGTTAGGAATCCTGGCGCTGCGCCTGGATTATTCTGCAATGGCGGCAGCTCCCAGCCGCGCTCGGACAATAAATCGGTGACTTGTTTTTCCAGGACAGGGTTTAATGAACCCCAGGCATTTAGGATTGCAACTGTAAATTCCGCATTTTTCATAAACACTTCTGCAGAAGGTTTAATTCTCACTCTAGCTGGTGCCTTTGCACTGTTTCTAAAACCTGGCACCTGGACGAACTTTCTAGTCAGCTGATTTATTGGCTCGCGCAGTTCGGGTGCAAGAGAAGAAGACTGGATCAGGACCTTCTGAATGACGCTGACCCGGAAATCATCCCTCATAAATTCGTTAATTGCTTGATACGGCAGATAAGCTGCTGTGCTGTGTTCATCCATAAGTATACCTTCAGAAACCTGCTTCTTTTTGGGATCGTTCGTCTCAACCTTCATTATCGGTTGATAAATCTGGTCTTCGGAAGAGGAACGCTTTTCCTTTCTTACCACTCCGCTCAAGAATCCCCATATTGGTGAGACAGTAAGTCATTTTCCCAGCCAATCGCCTGGAAATATCAAGCTCCTGAGCCAACTCGATATTGGTGAACGCATGCATCAAGCTGCTGGGAACTAAATAGCTAAAATCCGCTTTTTGGGCGAGCACGATCCTACCCAGGATGCTCAGCAATCTTCGATCGGTTATGCTGATTCCGCGGCGCCTCCAGCTCCCCAAACCATCCTTAACTCGATACTCCTCTTCGCTGGTGAATAATACTTCCAGCGAAAAATTCGGATGCGATGCAAGGTGGGATAAAAAGACTAGCTGATTAAAGACATCTTCGATGCGACCTTTTTTAGGTGAGCGCCTTCTGGATATGAATACGGATTGAGTATCCCTCAAGATCAAGAATTTCTCGAGTGCAATCGGGAACACTACTCTCACTTCATATGCATTGATCAGGTTTTCTAGCTTAGTTTTTATCGCGTTGAAGTTTCCAGTTTGAATCTCAATCAGCTGCTGGTTTTTTACTACATCAATTAAATAACCATCGATCCACACTTCGGTGATACCGCCATCTTGGGTGTAGAACTGTTTCAAGCCGTAGTGCAGGGAAGATTCTCGCAAAATGGAAACCTATCTAGATAATGAAAAAAAATAGCTCGGGAGGTACAGCATATTATTGTACACAACCATTGATTGGATCTTCCATGCGTTGAAGTATACAACAGAATAAACCCGAATTTTAAGGCTCGAGGAACTGATGATATACTTTGCGGATATTTGGTTCCCAATCAACCTTGAAACTGAGCGAGTATGAGAATATGAATTCTTACATTCCAGAAAGCGCAATGGCGATTGTCGCACACCCAGATGATATTGAATTTAGCTGCGCAGGCACATTGGCGAGATGGGCGAAAGCAGGCGCAAGGATCTCTATGGTCCTATGCACCAGTGGAGATGTAGGTATCGACGAGCCTGGGATGACCAGAATGCAGGCGACGGAAATTCGAGAGGCGGAACAAAGAGCAGCCGCCGGTGTTTCGGGTGCATCAGAGGTAGTTTTTTAAGAGAACCCGATGGGATGCTCCAGCCGACGCTGGATTTGCGAAAACGTCTCGTTCGAGAGATCCGACGTTTTCGGCCTGAGGTGGTAATTTGCGGAGATCCAACAATTGTTTGGGCAGGAGATGATTATATTAACCATCCAGATCATCGTGCTGCGGCAACCGCCGCTTTAGACGCAGTATTTCCAGCCGCAGGTCAGCCAAATCTTTTCGAAGAACTGGCAGAAGAAGGTTTTAAGGCACATAAACCGAGAAAAGTGTATGTGACCACCTGGTCTGACGGGGATATTTTTGTTAATATCGAAGAAACGATCGATTTGAAGATCGCAGCGCTGCGGGCGCACCGCTCGCAGATGCGTGAATGGGATCCTGAAGAGATGATCAGGAAATGGGCAGCAGACAGCGCCAGGGGTAAAGAAATGGCTTATGCAGAAAGTTTCCGGGTTGTGACGTTAGTTGACGATGAAACCTGGCAGAAAAAAACAGAAGCGTGGGGAGATCAAACCAGAAAAACCCCACAAACTTAGCCAGGATTTTCGAGGATTTTCGCCATCATTTCGGCGACAGCCCGGTAGGGAGGGGTATTCGAATCGAGCTGGACTACGGGTTTACCTTCGTATTCGAATTCGGTCAGCTCACTCGACGCAGGGATGATCCCGAGTAAGGGGATGTCCAACTCATCGATCCGCTTCTGCAGGGGAGCGGGTATCGCTTCCGATAACCGATTTAAAACAAGGTAAGTGTTGTCAATATGAATATCAAGGTCGTTCCTGAAGCCTGCTATCCGTTCTGCTGCAACGATTCCGCGCTGGGTGGGGTCAGATACAACGATCAAGTGCTGCACGTCTCGGGTGGTGCGACGGCTGAGGTGCTCCATACCCGCTTCATTATCGATAACTACAAATCGGTAGTTTTTACTCATCCCATCCACCACTTCGCGCAAATTGTGGTTGACCGCGCAGTAACAACCGGGTCCTTCTGAACGGCCCATGGCAATTAGATCGAAATGGGTCCCCTCTGAAAGAGATGAACGGATCTGGTAATCCAGGTAGTCACGTTTGCTGACCCCACCAGATAAGGTGCCCATTGCCGCGCCGCCAGCCGTAATAGAGGTTTGAACCTGGTTCAATAAGTCCTCACGGATGTCGCCGACGGTCCACTCCAGCTCCAATCCAAGGACCATATTTAAGTTCGAGCTAGGGTCCGCATCGATTGCCATAACTGGACCATGATGGTTTTCAACCAGATACTTGACAATCATCCCAGCAATAGTCGTTTTCCCAACACCACCTTTACCTGCTAATGCAATCGTCGTTGTCATTTGTAACGGTAAGCTCCTATTCCTTCTATTTCAACTCAATTTCCTGGATCAGCCTCTCAGCCATTTTCTCTGCAGCGTCACGCAATTCTGGAACCTCATCGTAGACAAACTCTCCCAGTCTATCCGCGGCTTGAACACCCAGGTTTGCGGGCAGCCAACCTAACAGCGGTAAATCTGGGGATTCTGCTCTTAAGAAATCTGCTTCAATCTCGTCTCGCACCTTGTTCCCGACCAACCATAACCGGGTAAGACCGATATCGTTGGCAAGCTTCTTAATCTGTGCGGCGGTTCCAAGACTCCGGCGAGTGGGTTCAACCACGACAAGCATGGCATCTACAAAATCGACTGTAGCTCTGCCGAGATGCTCAACTCCTGCGTACATGTCCAGTATGAGAATATCGTCTTTCCTGAACAGCAGGTGGGTGAAGAAGTCTTAAGAATCGCCGATTCTGGACAGATGCACCCTGAGCCGCCCAGGTCGACTGCTCCCATTTCAAGCAGGCGGACATCTCGATGAATGACGCTGAAGCGTTCTGGCAGATCATCCACGCGCGGGTTGATCGTGAAAAAACCTCCAACTGTGCCAGGTTTTGCGCCGGTTCTTTCGAAAATGAGCTCGTCCATCTCAGAGATCGGGTGGAGCTGCTGTCGGAGGATTTCGGGGAATCCTAGCGCTCCGGCAAGGCAAGGGGATGGATCTGCGTCGACCGCAAGCACCTGCCGACCTTTGTCGGCAAAACATTGTGCCAATAATGCCGATAGGGTGGTTTTTCCAACTCCACCTTTGCCAGTTATCGCAATTTTCATTTAGCGTCCTGTAATAAAAATCAATGATCAGCGGCTCTTAACACGAGGACCACTTGGAGTATCTTCAACTTCGTATCCGGCATCGCTGATCTGGCTGCGTAATTGGTCAGCCTCCGCCCAGCGTTTCTCCTGGCGCATTCGCTGCCGGTTTTCCACCAAATTGATGATTTCCACAGGGAT
The DNA here is from genome assembly GCA_963827155.1 of uncultured Chloroflexia bacterium. Classification (GTDB taxonomy): domain Bacteria; phylum Chloroflexota; class Anaerolineae; order Anaerolineales; family UBA4823; genus UTCFX2. The sequence continues at coordinate 609,490 of CAWGZV010000002.1, forward strand.
CTCTTCCACTGCCGGTTTCCACTCATTCAGCCTAAGCCCAAGGACCTGGTCAAAAACCAAAATAGTTGCTTTCTTTACTGAGTTGGCAAGCGGGCTGCGGGCAAGCTCCCATACCACAGCTACAGCACGGGGCATATTCAGATCATCATTGATTTGGTTTTTGAACTCTTCGACGAATTTTCCATCCGATAAGCCAGGTTCTCCCCAGCTGTAAACCAGGTTTCTCAGTCGGTCAAGTGATTTTGCTGCGCCGTCGAGAGCATCCCACGTGAAATTGAGCTTTGCTCGGTAAAGCGCTGAAAGCATTAAAAAGCGGTAGGCCAGAGGATCATAGTTGTTATCGATCAACGATTGAACTCGAAGAAACCCTCCAAATGACTTAGCCATTTTGGCATCATCGATCTGAAGGAAATATCCATGCATCCAGAAATTCGCCAGGCGCGTCCCATAGCATGCTTCGGTTTGGGCAATCTCGTTGGTGTGGTGGACGGAAATGTGATCCTCTCCGCCGCAGTGGATATCGAAATAGGGTCCGAGATATTCGGCGGACATTGCCGAACATTCAATATGCCAGCCAGGAAATCCTTTCCCCCATGGACTGTCCCATTCCATCTGCCTTTGTCCTTCAAGAGGGCTGAACTTCCAAAGAGCAAAATCCGTTAGACTGCGTTTCTCCCCCATCTCGATCCTGGAGCCTGCCTGAAGCCCCGCAATATCCAGCCTTGCCAGATAACCATAATCGGTTAATTTGGTCGTATCAAAGTAGATGCCGTCCGAAGTGCGGTAAGTGTACCCCTTCTCTTCAATGCAGCGGATGAAATCGATTTGCGACTGGATGTGATCCGTCGCTTTACACCAAATCGAAGGTTGGAGAATATTCAACCGGTCAAGATCATCCCTGAATTCTTTCGCATAGTATTCTGCGATTTCCCAGGCAGTTTTCCCGGTTCTTCGTGCGCCTTTCTCCATCTTGTCTTCGCCGGAATCAGCATCCGAGGTTAGATGCCCAACATCTGTGATATTCATCACATGCTTGACAGTATAACCATTGAATTCCAGTGTCCGTCGCAGAATATCTTCAAACAGGTAGGTACGAAGATTGCCAATGTGGGCGTAATCGTAGACAGTTGGACCGCAGGTGTACATCCCAACTACATTATTGTTAATTGGGGTGAATTCCCTGAGGCTGCGGGTATAAGTATCAAATAAATAGAGCGTCATGATGGTCTATGACTCCTGAGCTTTCAACATACGGATTCCTATATTTTACCGCAGATTGATTTTTTCCGAATTGAGCCATACCCCGATCAAAATAACGATTACTGAAAGCACGCCAAATAAGATCATGGACTGCAGGAAGCGCGGATCTGTAGGCGGAGGCGGCTCTTGCGAAATAGGGGTGACCCTTGGTGTACGGGTTGGGGGATTTTCAGGAACAGCGGTGGGAGCAAATGTTGGTGTTGGTGGAGATGAGGTAGGGGTGGCAGGAATTATCTGAATTTGTTGCGGCTCTCGTGAATTGGAAGAATTCTCCGGAGTGCCAATCGGGATATAGGCGGCTTTCTGGTCTGCTATCTCGGGTTTTATTCTCTCGCCCGGGGCAAAGACATCCAAGAGACCATTTGCGATCACAATGGCTTTATTATTCCCTTGATCGAGTATTGAATTCCTCAGATCCAAGGCTATGATCACGTTCTCTCCCATCACTTCTGGTCCGGTTTCGGAGAGCGATATTGCCGTGTTTTCTGAAAGGCCATATGCGGGTGAATCAGGATTTGTGTATGCCAGATGGAAAAGTTTGCTCCAGCGGTTATTCTCCAAGAGATTCGGCTCAAGGACAACATCCAAAAGATTCAAGCCTGGCGTTATCTTAGCGCCGTCTAGAATCAGCGCCCCTTCCGATTCCGCTTCGGCATTCTCCGCTTCCTCACCTGGAGTCGGCTGCTGCGCAGAAAATGCCTTACCTGCGATGGCAGAGCCTGCATCGATGGTCATCAGAGGGATCCCGCCAAGCCAGGATTCCTTAACTGGTGCAAGCGATTCCGGAGTTATCCGAGACTGATCATCTCCAACCAGGACTATTCCCGTTATTGAAGGGTCGATCACGAGTGCAGCGTGCGTCTCCTTCGACACAGTCTGGAATTCAGGCTTTCCAGGAAGCGATTGTTTCAATTTCTCGGAGAAATCCTGCATACGATCCGTATCGCTGATGCCGGAAAAAACTACCAGGATTTTCGCATTCTGTCCGCCGCTGGTATTGAGGAAACGATTAAATGCTAGATTTTGCTGGAGATCCTGGGTGATTTTTGAGCTGAGAAACAACTTCCCCGCCCCTGGCGGCAAATTCAGGTTTTCGAATTCGCGAATCAATTTTTCCGCTGGCTTGCCCAAAGAGGATTCTCTTGCGTCAAGATCGTAGCTAAAATCACCGGGTGCGAGCAGATGGATCAACATGTTCCGGATGCTCAGGATATGCCGATCGCCAATATAGCGGACGGAATCAGCCGCATGATATGTTTCAGCGTCAACCACAGCGGCGAGATATCTACCAAAAACATCGTGCAGAACCGCCTCATTCGTGATTTGTGCACCGGTAAATGCATCGATGCCAATCCCTATCTTTGGCATTCCCGGGTTGAGGACAGCATTGATCAATCTGCCCAACCGGCCTCTTTGAAACAGGTGCTGGTCAATGATCGCCTGAGATAAACCAAAACTCAATCCTAACTTTGAGGCATCGCCGAGGTCTACTGCGCCGAAATCCAAAGAATTTGCTGCGAAAAAACCATCGCTATAACTGACGATTTGTGACCTGGATAATACCGCCGCGCCAGCGCTGGTACCGCCGATCACTGCACCTTTTTGATAAGCCCGCTTGAGGAACTCTTCAACTGGCGTTTTCCCGATCACATGCATTATAGTTTCTTGATCCCCGCCCAAAATATATAAAGCGGTCAAACTCTCGAGCTGATCCTGTCCTGGTTGGAATGCTTCCGCATCTTGACGGACAAAAATTGGGAGTAAAGTGATTTTACATTCAATGCCCTCTGGCGCCAGGTCCTGGCATGCCTGCTCGATTTCAGCCAGGCGCTGATTTGCAGTCTCCAAATTCGCCCGGCGATCGGCTTCACTGATGTGTTGGGGATCGGTTGCGTATCCGACGGGCAGGACCAAAATCTCGAGCATTGGACTGGTCAGCATAGGAATAAGTTGAGCAACGAAATCTGCAGCCAGATTCTGATAACCGCCTCCCATTGGAATCAGGGTTCGCTCTTGAGGTTCTCAACTCTTGAAATGCTCTTGCAGAAGTCACAATAAAACCGCACATAAGAATGGTTATCCAAATAATTCTTTTCATGGTTTTACATCGGAAGTACTTGGCGTTCGTTGCGCTTCTACCCCGAAAGCGGGCGGTAGGAGGTCAGTATATGAGTGAAGATGGTTGCACCGCTGCCGCCGATGTTTTGAGCCATCCCAATTCTAGCTCCGTCAATCTGGTTTGCGCCGGCTTCGCCTCGCAACTGCTGCACGACTTCGACTATTTGGTAAATTCCGGTTGCGCCAACTGGGTGCCCACGAGCTTTTAAACCTCCACGAGTGGTGATGGGGATTCTGCCCTTTAGGGTTATCTCCCCATCAAGTCCGAGGCGAGGCGCTTGACCACGGTCGGCAAAACCGCAGGCCTCCAATGAAAGTGCGGACATGATTGAAAATGCATCGTGAAGCTCAAAGAGATCAATGTCTTTAGGTGAGACTCCTGCTTGATTGTAAGCCAGATTTGCCGATTTTTCTGCCACGCTTAAACCAGAGGAGATCTTTTCGAGAGTGAACCGCAAGGGTATCAGTTGCAGCGGAGGAACCGATGATTCTGATGGTTGGACGGATACGTCCCGCCAACATAGGAAATTTTACATCCAGCAGGTCGGCTGCTGCAAGAATCACAGCAGCAGATCCATCCCCAATGGGAGAGGCGTCCAGCAAATTGATTGGATCCGCGATCATACGGGCTTTCACATAATCTTTCTCTGTAACCTTTTCGTGCAGTCGGGCGAATGGATTATGCTGTGCATTTTCATGGGCGTTGATCGGAAATGGTGCAAAATCTGTGTGCTTCCATCCGTACTCATAAAGATAGCGCTGCATCATAAGTGCGTTAATTCCAACAAAGGAGACGCCATGCACGACTTCATAATCTGCATCTGCTGCAGTAGCCAGGGCGGAGGTGGTTTCGCCGCCTTTTGTCTCGGTCATTTTTTCAACACCAACGACAACCGCGCAATCAATTTCGCCAGACCCTACAGCCATGATTCCCATGCGCAGAGCGGCAGCTCCTGAACCACAAGCGGCTTCGACTTTCATCGCATCCCGATTCCGCAATCCTACCCAATCAGCGACCAAGGCACCAAGGCTCTCCTGGCGTACTAAGAATCCCTGAAAGCATATTACCCACAAAAATCGCATCTGCCGATGTGATTCCCGCATCTTCAAGAGCAGAAAGCACCGCTTCGCCGGCGATTTCGCGAATAGATTGATTCCAATTTTCAGCGACTCGGGTCTGACCTATTCCAATAATTGCTATTTCACGCATACTTGTTGCACCTTCCAGATTTGAAAAATTATGGTCTAATAAAACTGAATTGAGATCATATGATCTGGCTACCAGGCATAAGCTTCTGGCGCTTCTCCTCCGGGACCCGGCCAGATCTGCTCCAGCTGGTTCATTGTTTCATCGGACAAATGGATCTCCAGGGTTCGCTGGATATTCATCAGTTGGTCCAGTGTCCTGGGACCGATAATCGGCGAAGTAACCGCAGGCGATTTTAACAGCCAGGCGGTGGCTACTTCCGCAGGGGTTAAATTGATCTCTTTACAAAGCGATTCGTAAGCTTCCAACTGCCCACGCTGCTTTTCTACAGCTTCTTGGAGACGATCGGAGTTCCTACGCCCTTGCGACCTTTTCTCCAAAATGCCACTTAGCAGACCGCCACCGAGTGGGCTCCATGGGAGGAGCGCTAACCCATAAGCTCTACAAGCCGGGATAACCTCCAGCTCGATCATCCGGGCGTTAAGGTTGTAAAGGCTCTGTTCGGAAACCAATCCCAGAATATTACGCTGTTGGGCTAATGATTGTGCCTGCGCGATCTGCCAACCGGCAAAATTACTGCTTCCAATGTAGAGCACCTTACCTTGCTGCACAAGGAGAGTCATTGCCTGCCAGATCTCTTCCCAGGGCGTGCTTCGATCGATGTGATGCATTTGGTAAAGATCGATGTGGTCTGTCTTCAAGCGGATCAAGCTGTCTTCGCACGCCTTGCGGATGTGATATGCTGACAGCCGACGGTCGTTCACTTTTTCGCCCATCCGGCCGAAGACTTTTGTCGCCAGGACGATGTTCCCGCGGCGGCTGCTGGCTTTGGCGAACCATTGACCGATAAGCTGTTCAGATATTCCTTCACCAAGTTTGCCGCCATAGACATTTGCGGTATCGAAAAAATTGATCCCAAGCTCCAATGCTTTATCCATAATGGTAAAGCTATCTGTTTCATCGGTAACTGTGCCAAAATTCATTGTACCGAGACATAAACGGCTGACCTTGAGACCAGTTCGACCGAGGTTAACATACTCCATGGACGGCTCTCCTTGCGGCAGTAATTGGAATAGAAATTCAGTCGATAATTTTTCCAAAAGTTAGATCGTTATTATACACTTCTGGTTCTCCACCCCGATAATGACCCAGTGTCAAATTCTATCAAACTCTCTCTTCAAGCTGTCTCTCCAACGCGGCTGGAGAATTCACTGGATTTTTGCAGGCGAAATTTTCGCACAGGTAGGCGGTTGTCTTTCCTTCGATGAGCGATCGATTTCAGATCATTCCGGAGATCGGTCGGGAACAGGAAAGACCGAGGCTGCAAATACGATTTCTGGACGAAAGTTGCCCCAAACCACTTCTTGAAAAGCGGAAAGCTCGTCGGTGTCTCCAGGCGGATGCAACAGCGCAATTTCTTTTATCCCCTTTTGGGCAAGATAAAGCGCTGAAAGCCAGCTTCCATAGGCGGTTGGATATCGAGACGCTATTTCTTAAATCGACGCGAGAGCACTTTCTGCTAGATCTCTATATTCTCCACGACCAGATAATGCCGTCATTTGAAGGAGTGAATGTACGGCAAGTGAATTCCCGCAGGGGGTGGCGTTATCTTGGAGATCTTTTGGACGAATGAAAAGGTCTTCTGCACTTGCTAAATCGTAGAACCCCCCTGCGGGATCAATGAAATGATCGCAGAAGATATCGATCAATTTCCCGGCAGCTTCGAACCAGCGGATGTTTGCATCAGTCTGGTATAAAATTTAACAATGCCAGGGCAAGTCCAGCATAATCCTCTAATCCGGCTTTGTTCTGTGCTTTCCTTTTCCTCCACGAGCGGAAAAGCTGACCATCAACAAAAAGCTCTTGCAGCAGGAAATCCGCATTTTTTTGGGCGATTTGGAGATAATGATCGTCATTGAGATAACGGGCAGCCTCCGAAAAGGAAATCAATGCAAGAGCATTCCAAGAAACCAGGATCTTATCATCGACAGCTGGTCGGCTGCGTTTTGTTCTTTCATCCAGAAGCACTCGCCGCATCTGCGCCAGTTTTTCATGGATGGTCTCGATGGGCAGCTTAGTCATTTCTGCTAACTGTAGATCGGTTAAACGGCGTTGAAGCAGGTTGCGACCTTCAAAATTCCCTTCTTTTATAATCCCATAGGCAGTTTGAAACAGACCAAAATCGGAAAACACCTGTTGATTCCTTGAGCAGCATTTGAGAATAAACTTTGAATTTCGTCAAATTTCCAGGTGTAAAATACTCCTTCCCCTTCGTCAAAGTCGGCGTCCAGACTGCTCATAAAGCCGCCTCAAGATTGGTCAACTCATTCTCGATAAATCCATAAGTCGCCCGGGATACTTCGAGGTAACCTGGCTCGTGTGTGAGCAAATATGCATGGAGATATACCCTGGATAACTGGGCATTGTCATAGAGCATTTTTTCAAAGTGGGGGACCAGCCAATCGTTATCCGTACTGTAGCGGGCGAAATCCGCCGGCCAACAGATCAAACATCCCACCTTTTGCCATCGCATCCAACCCATGCAATGCTACATCTTTGGCGAGCATGTCGCCATCAGATGCATTTAAAAGTAAAAATTCGATTGCCATTGGCTGTGGAAATTTCGGCGCCTGACCCCAGCCACCGAATTGCCAATCATATGCTTGAGCCAGACGCATCCCGGCAAGCTCAACCGCCTTTCGATCCAGGATCTGACCTGACTTCCACTCACTTGATTGGAGATTTTGGAGGTGTCCCGTGATCTTGCGACTTGATTCAATAGGGAAGCTCGATCGTCATTCCAAAGGCGAGCAATGGAGAGAAGAACATCTTCGAAGGATGGAAGCTGATATCTTCGCGTTGGTGGAAAATAAGTACCTCCAAAGAAAGGCTCGCAGTCTTGGGTCAAAAAAACGCTCATTGGCCAGCCGCCGCTACCGGTGAGGGCAACTACCGCGTTCATATAAATCGAAATCAAGGTCAGGGCGCTCTTCTCGATCGACCTTTATGTTGATGAAATGTTGGTTCATAATAGCTGCGATATGTGGATTTTCAAACAATTCGTGAGCCATTACGTGGCACCAATGACAGGCGGAATAACCAATGCTTAGAAGATGGGTTTATCTTCTACTCTCGCGGTGTGCAGGGCAGTTTCGTCCCATGGATGCCAGTCAACTGGATTGTCTGCATGTTGAAGGAGATACGGGGAGTTGGATTCGATTAATCGATTAGACATTTTTATTCACCAAATTCCAACTCGATATCCTGAGCTTCGTCCCATACGGAGGACATTTCCATAGTGATGTCATTAAACAATCCCTCCTGGTAGGCCAGAACTCTTCTAAGCTTGATTAGTTCGAGGAGCGCCAGAAACGTCACCACGATATCCAGCCGGCGAGGGGAGTCTTCAATGAGCGCCGAAAATGAGCCGCGCGGATTATGTTTTAAGTCAGTCGGCGATTCGTAGGATTTTTTCGCGAATGGTTACTCTGGGAGGTGCGACTACAAATCGCAAACCAAGAAGCTCTTCTTCGCCTTTTAGGACAAGTTTAGCCGCTAGCACAAGATCGTCCAGCGATAATCCTCGCAGATCTAAGGAAGGTTCTATGTTCGGCGACGGTGCAAGCCTGGGATAAGTGTGAAAACTCTCCATGCGGGCGGCTAAACTATCAGAAATTTCTTTGAAACGCTTGTAAAGGATCAACTGGCGGGCAAGAGCTTCACCAGGATCTTCCTCTCCAGGCTCTCTTACTGGGGGTCGGGGGAGAAGGGCTTCTGATTTTAATTTGAACCAGTTTAGAGGCGATCACCAAAAATGCAGACACATCACTGGCATTTGTTTCCGGGAGAAGGCGGAGATGCTCTAGATATTGATCTGTGACCTGAGCCAATGCCAGTTTGGTAATATCGAGCTCAGCTTTTTCAATGAGCTGGAGTAGGAGATCGAGCGGTCCTTCATAAACCGGTGTGACAACCTGATAAATGTCTGAGGGATGGATTAGCGGCTGCATCGCGAAGATTATACCTGACATCGAATGCAGGTCGTTCAGACCTGGTAAAATTTTCGAGAATCGATGTAACGAAAAAACACCCAACTGCATCAAAGTATTAGAAACAGATTACTTCATCAGGAGGTTTGTAATGATCTCGGAACCTGTTCATGTCACAGACGCAGCTTTTGATAAGACGGTAATGCAATCGATCCTGCCGACAATAGTTGATTTCTGGGCGCCATGGTGCGGACCTTGCAGAATGGTCGCTCCGGTTCTCGATAAATTGGCGAAAGAGAATGCCGGAAAATTATTGGTGGCAAAAGTAAATACTGACGAAAATCCCGAATGGGCTGGAAAATTCGGTGTACAAGGGATCCCAACCATGCTGTTCGTTGCGAACGGTAAAGTTGTTCATCGCCAGGTTGGCGCTCTACCAGAACCCATGCTTAAAGATCTCGTCACCCAATTCATGGAAGTGGTCACAAAGAATCCGGCTGCTGCATAGAAGGTACATCCGAAATTATTAGATGCCAGGGCTGTCTGAACAATACAGGCAGCCCTTTTTAGATTGATTCCTGGATTCTCTCAATTTCAGCGCCCAGCGAACGCAGCTTTTGATCAACCTGCTCATAACCCCGGTCGATTTGATTGATATTGCGGATCACGGAGGTTCCATTTGCAGCCAACGCTGCGAGGACCAGCGCCATACCCGCGCGGATATCAGGATTCTCCATTTTTTCTCCAAATAGTGGGGTTGGACCCTGGACAATGCAGCGATGCGGGTCGCATAAAACGATGTGAGCACCCATTGAGACCAGTTTGTCAATAAAGAACATTCGGCTTGGATACATCCAATCGTGAAACAGAACACTGCCAGCAGATTGGGTTGACGCCACAATTGCGATGGACATCAAGTCAGTAGGAAATGCTGGCCAGGTCATCACCTTGATCTCTGGGATGGCGTCACCTAAATCAGGCTCAATGCAGAGTTCTTGATGGGGTGAAATAATCAAATCCTGATCTTCAGTTTCCCAACTGATCCCCAGCCGTCTAAAAACCATGCGAACCATATCCAAATATTCCGGACCGGCGTTCCTGATCCGAAGCGACCCGTGCGTCACTACTGCGGCTCCAATAAAACTTACAACCTCCAGATAATCTGGTCCTATCGTAAATTCTCCGCCGTTCAAGCGAGGTACACCATGGATTTTTAAGGTGTTGGATCCAATGTGCAGGATTTGGGCTCCAAGCAGGTTAAGAAAGTGGCAGAGCTCTTGAACATGGGGCTCAGAAGCCGCATTTCGCAGCACAGTTTGGCCGGAAGCGGTAACCGCGGCCATGATCGCGTTTTCAGTCGCAGTGACGCTGGCTTCATCGAGCAAGATATCGCTGCCAATCAAACGGTCTGCATGGAAATCGATTACTTTTTCGGCGCGATCGTAGTTAATCTTTGTTCCCAAGAGCCTGGAGGGCAATGGTATGGGTGTCTAGCCTTCGGCGTCCGATCACATCGCCGCCAGGAGGTGGAAGCCTCAAACCACCAGATCGCGCAACCATGGGGCCTGCAAGCAGAATAGAAGCTCGAATTCGCCGGCATTTGTCAGGATCGAGATCGGCGGGACGAACATTAGTAGCCTGAATTTTCCAAGAATGCCCTTCTAAATGCTCCACGCTTACACCTAAGCTATCCAGGAGCGAACACATATCCTCGACATCGCGAATTGCTGGCAAGTTGTGCAGGATTACAGGCTGGTCAGTAAGGAGTGTAGCTGCCAGCAAAGGCAGGGCAGCATTCTTGTTTCCAGAGGGAGTGACTTCTCCATTCAGCGGAATGCCCCCTTGAATAACAAATTTATCCATTGGATTTTGCTCTCCTTAATAATAGTTTGACAGTCATTTTGTGAAACAGACAGCCTTCAGAGTTGTTATTTTTGAAATCCCTTTCAACGCTATAATACCGTAAAAACCGACACTAAAAGATCCCTTGTAAGAAAAGGTTCGAGTTTTATGTTGTCCAAATTGCCTGTAATAATTTTTGCCTGGTTGTTGGGAATGTTGGTTAATTATCTGGCCGATGTGCTGCCCATACGCCGACGACTGGATGTTCCAACCTGCTCGTACTGCGGTGCGAAATTCTCGCTCAGGCGATATTTAATCTGGCCGAGAGACTGTTTGGAGTGTGGGAGATTTCGGTCGAAGCGGACCTGGATTGTTGAAATCGGGATGGCTGTCGCCGCAGTTCTGATGTTTATCAACCCACCAGAAAAACTTGGTTTCTGGATTGGGGTGATCCTACTCGCGTATCTGGCAGTAATCACTGTGATTGATTTCGAACACCGTATCATTATGCATATTACCAGCGTGGTCGGGGGTGTTCTCGCCGTGGTGATTGGGATTTCCCTTCATGGGGCGGCTTCCACACTAATTGGCGGCGCTTTCGGTTTTGGGGTTATGCTGGCGATATATTATCTTGGATTTTTGTTTGTTCGATTCACCCGGCGGATGCGCGGACTGAATTTGACAGAGGAGGACGCGATCGGCTTTGGAGATGTCAATCTGACCGGGATTATGGGGCTGCTGCTCGGATGGCCTGGGATCATCCTTGGATTAGTTTTAGCAATTCTGCTCGCTGGATTTGGGTCGCTGATCTACATAATCTATAAGCTAATCCGAGGAGGATATCACCCTGGTCTCGCACTTCCCTATGGACCTTTTATAACTGCAAGTATCTTTGTCTTGCTGTATCTGGATCCTCAGAGCTGGTTTTCCTGAATAAATACGCGAAAAAGAGAGATATTTCGTTCTTGCGGACGAAATATCTCTCATCCAGAAATTTAGAATTTCAGGCAGCTGCTGAAGATTGTTTCGATCGGAACCAGCGCTTCCATTCTTTGCCTTCCCAGACCACCAGGATTGGTGCGGCAATAAAGATCGAAGAATAAGTACCGCTGAAAAGACCTACGAGAAGAATTGTTGAAAACTCACGCAAAGTTATGCCGCCGAACAAAGCAAGAGCCAGAAGCATAAATTCAACTGTCATCAACTGGGTGTTGATTGATCGCTGCAGGGTCTGGACGATGGAGTGGTTGACCAGTCTTTCAAAATCTAATCTGCGGTAGATACCGGTATTTTCCCGGATGCGGTCGAACACAACGACTTTATCCTGGACTGAAAAACCGATGACAGTAAGGACGGCAGTAAGGTACAGCGCATCAATTTGCCAGCCAAATAACAAGCTGCCGATGGCAGTGAGGCTGAAAACGATCGCAACATCATGGATCATCGCAATAATCGCGCAGATGCCGTAGCGAATTGCGTGGGGGATGCCACGAAATGCAAAAGTCATATAAAATGTGACGATAATCGCTGCGACAGCAACCGCCTGCGCTGCTCTGGCGGTCACCTCTTTCCCGATGGTCGGACCGACACTCTCATACCGAAGCAAGTCTACCTCTGAGTTGAACTCTTTGCTCAGCTCATCAACCACGCTGCCTCGCACTTCGTCACTGAGCACCGATGACCGGATTACATACGAATCCGAGCTAGTGGTTTGAATTTTTACATCTTCAACCCCAAGCTGTTTGTAAAGGCTAATGATGTCAGCTTCGGATGGAGCAGCATTTGCAAAACGGACCTCTAACAAGCTGCCACCAGAAAAGTCAATCGATACAGGTAAGGTGCCGCTGGAGATTTGATATCCTAAAAGGATCAATCCTGGGACAATCAACAGCAGTGAAAGCCCGAAAAAGAAATAGCGCTTACCGATGATGTTAATCATTTCGGTTCCCTTCTAGATTCCGAACCATTTCGAATAATCTTTAGATTTGAAATTATTCGCGATGATATCTATTAATAATCTCGTAACGAGGAGTGCCGTGAACAAACTTACGAGGACACCTAAAAACAGTGTGATGGAAAAACCTTTCACCATCGTTGCACCGTAAGTGCTCCCGAACCAAAACAGAATGCTGCAGGTAATCAAGGTCGCAATATTCGAATCTCGAATAGAAGGCCAGGCTCTCCGCCATCCTAAATCAATGGATTGCTTCAAGGTCTTCCCGGCTCGAAGCTCTTCTTTCATCCTCTCGAAGATCAGGATATTCGCATCCAAGGCGCTGCCGGTGCTCAGGAGGAACCCGGCAATTCCAGGCAGGGTCAATGTGACCGGGATGAAGCGGAAAATGGAAAAAGTGATCAATGCAAAGATGATAATAGAAATATCGGCTGCTAAACCGGCAACACGATAATAAAGCAGCATGAACAAGATCACGATTGTGAACCCGATCGCTCCGGCGAGCAGACTTTTTCTAAGCGATTCCAGACCAAGTGTAGGACCAACGGTCCGAATTTCAATTACTTTTAATGGAATAGGTAAGGAACCGTAACGAAGCTGAATTGCCAGGTTGTTGGCTTCATCGTAGGTAAAATCACCTGTGATCACACCTTGACCATTCGGGATCGCCTGATTAATGCTCGGAGTGGAGATCACCCTTTTATCAACGACGATAGCGAGGATATCGCCAACGTGAGAGGCGGTGTAATCAGCAAATGTCTTCCCGCCTTCTGATGTCAGCTCGAAAGCCACTTCATACTGACCTGTCTGCTGGCTGGTAGTGACATTTACAGTTTTCAGGTCAGCTCCAGTCAGAACCGTTTGAAAGGTCTGGGTCAATGGGCTGGATTCAGTGATTGCGGCGGTATTAGTAATCGAAGAAGTCGAGCTTCCTACGCCAGGCCCCATGTTAGTGTTGACCAGAGACCCGACTAAAGCTGCCGCTTCTTGGGGAGGGATCCCAGAGAAATCGACGAGCTCCAGGAGGCCGGTTTGCTGGATGGTGGCAAGCGCTTTTTCAGGGTCAGTCTCACCTGGCAGCTCCACAACGATACGCCGATCGCCAGCTTTTTGAACGACCGCTTCGGTCAAACCAAGTCCATTGACACGATTTTCAACAATATTCGCAGCGGCATCCATCGCTCCCGGTTCGATAGGCGTGCCCTCAGGTAAATCGGCTTCCATTAGAGCTTGCACACCACCAACCAGGTCCAGTCCCAGGCGGGTTATAAAATCACGGTTCATTCCGCCGATGTGGATCCCAGGGCTTTGGGGAAAAACGATATAAATTGCCAGAATAACTACTGCAATGACCAAAACGAGCCAGTAACTCATGCGTTGAGACATTCGCCTTGCGACCTCCGAATTCAAACAAATACCAGCCTAAGGCTGGCAGACCGAAGGGAGATTATACCGCTGATGCTTTAGATTGTCCAATTTATTTATTTTTTTTCAACAGGTTCAAGAAATCTTGGACCTGTTCCAATACCTCTGTTGGGGAAAGTGGATCAGTATCTAATGACCAGATCAGCATTTTCACGCGCATCACGCAAACGAAAAATTTGCTCGAGGTATTCCTTTTCGGTCCAATCCATTCTTCGCCGGGTAATTGTGAGAGGGTATGAAACCTCGAGAAAAATCAATATATCGGGATTACTGATCCGCTTCCACATATATTTTACATAGGAATGTTCTTGGGCAATATGGCGCACCTCGTATCCAAGGTCTCTAAGGGCAGAAACCAGGGTTGTTTTTCCTGCGGCACAAGGGCCTACGACACCGATACGTGGGGTTCCCATCTGTGGGACTTTATTTCATCTCAACTAGCTGTCGAGCGGCAAGCTGACCACCATCCTGCGCACCTGGTCACCAGTCCTGCGGGTCACGCTTACAACAACAATCGAGATATCATCGACGGGTCTCTGCTGGTCCAGCCGCAGTGCCTCTTCAAGCAAAAAGTCGGCAATGTACTGCGGAGAAAGGTCATCAATTTCGACTAGCCGCCGGTAAGAAGCAGCCAGATCAATCAATTCACCTGACCGTGATCCAGCGTTTGTCAGCCCATCCGTAAACACGATTGCCACCAATCCTGGTTCTAATTCGATCTCGGTTATCACCGGTCTGGTGCCTCGATACAGACCGACAGGGTTACTTTGCTCGTTGAGAAGCCGGACATCTTCGTTCAGAGCGATCAGTGCGGGCGCGGGATTATTTCTTGTGATCACCATCGTTTGTGTCTGATGATCGATAGAGATAATATTAAGGGTCGAAGATACTTTACCGCCACGCTCTGTGTAGAGGGCATCCGAAGCAGCGCGTGCCGCAGCGCCATCACGCACACCTTCTGCCAGCAAGGAGATCACTTTCCGAACGACCATGGAAGAGATGGTTTTTGCCCCTTTTCCCGAACTCTGTCCATCGGCAATGACTACAGAAAGCCCACCGTTTGGACGCTCGACAACCTCAACAGTATCTCCGCTTAAGGTGACGGCATATTTCCGGATTTTTGAAACCGCGATTTTTACTTCCATAATAGATAATTTTACTTCGTTTGTAGATCAACTAACCATTGTTTCTCTGCAATAATCACCAGAACCTGACTGTTTTTGCAGTTGATAATTTGCTTGCTCACCAAAAAACCATGATGGCACAACCTTTCGACTACAATTCCAAAAACCGATTCGTCCGGCGAAGAATCGCTTTGGGATGTTTGAGTAAACCTGAAAAGAAGTGCTGCCAGGCGGTGTGGGAATGAACGTTCGGTGATCCATGCCGAAGGGATCATCACGAATTTTCCACCTGGCTTCAATATGCGAAAAATCTCACCCAGGGTCTCAGGATCAAACACATACTCAGACGGGAAGGTTGATGCGACCCTACGGAAAGCAGCGGTGGGGTAGGGCAAGGATTGGGAACGGCCTCTGACCAGGTTTCTGCGTGTGAATGCGCCGCCCAATTTACGCTTGGTCTGCCGGATCATATAAGCACTTTCATCGATACCAAAATAGCTGCGTATTTGAGGAGTTGCGACACTTTCTTGATCTGGCTGACCAGTCTTTCAATTTAACGAGAGTGGTATGTCGATTTTTTTCTGAAGGATTCCGGTGCCAAAACCGATTTCAAGGATTGGCTTTTCGTCGAGGAAAGGGATGATTGTGCTGACCCATTCACCCCACAAACCCAGTGAAACTATGGCTGCAACTGAATCGTATAGAAATGCAAATTCGTGATAGAGCAGATGGAATATAAATCGGTAGGCTGTGCGGATCAGTTTTAGGATGCCGCTTTCCATTATTCAGGGAATCTAACCAGTCGCCAGCTGACCGCAGCCTGCCTGGATATCTATCCCCCGTCTGAGGCGAACTGTACACGGGATCCCTTTTGCTTCGAGAGTATCCCTGAACAGGTAAGCCCACGCTCGCGGGGTCGCTTTACCCGGATATTTATGGGTTGGATTGAGTTGAATCACATTGACATGGCACAACGCCGAACCTTCTTTGATAAACGGCTTTAATCTCACTGCCAGCCTATCTGCATGATAAGGGCTGTCGTTGACTTCATCGATCAATGCCCACTCGAAGGTGATCCTTCGTTTGGTTTTTTCAACATATTCCAGGCATGCGCCAAGTAGTGGGTCGAGGGGATATTTTCGGTTGATCGGCAGAAGAATTGAACGCAAGTCATCGTCTGCGGCATGCAGCGAGATTGCCAGATTGATTTGGCGTTTTTCACGGGTGAACCGTTCAATCATTGGGATTAGTCCCACTGTAGAAATTGTGAACCGACGCGCTCCGAGGTTGAAACCACTGGCATCATTCAGGCGATCGATAGCATTCAGGGTGGCATCATAATTATGAAACGGTTCTCCCATCCCCATCACGACCACATTCGTTACACGCTCACCCAGGCTTGAGAGGTGCCTGGCATAGAATAGCACCTGTTCCACAATCTCCCCACTTGTCAGGTTTCTGCGAAAACCCATCTGCCCGGTTGCGCAGAAGACGCATCCCATCGCACAGCCGGCTTGGGAGGATATACAAAGTGTCCTGCGATCTTGATACCGCATCAAAACGGCTTCGATCGCAAGGTTTTTTTCAAGGGAAAAGAGTGTCTTGCGGGTCTCGCCGTCGGTCAACTCAATAGATTTTTCTGGTGAAAGGTGATGAAAATCGAATTTTTCAGGAAGAAATTTTCGGAATGCGTTTGGCAGGTTTGAGAATTCGTCCGGGTGTGACCAGAGATTTTGATAAAGCCCTTTCCAGATTTGCCCGGCTCTAAACGCCGGTTCACCAGCCGAATGGATTTCTTGCTCCAGAGTCTTGAAATCCAGGTCGTAGATAAGCCGGCGAGAAGGATCGGTCATAATTTGGCCAGCAGGGCAGTCAAATCTAATTCGATAATGTCCACCGGAGGACGCCATTGCAGCGCATCCGCCTTGGTCGTTACGCCCGAGAGGACTAATCCGGTTTTGCAGCCAATTGCTTGAGCACCGATAATGTCGGTTTCCAACCGATCGCCAATCACCAGCGTCTCTCCCGGGGCAACCCCCATTCTCTTCAGTGAAAGCAAGTACATCTCCGGTTTGGGTTTACCGATAATGAGCGGCTCAACACCGGATGCGCTTTCCAATGCAGCCAGGATTGCGCCTGCACCAGGAACGAGACCTTCAGGGGTAGGGTAGGATCGATCCGGATTGGTTCCGATGAACGGCGTCCCTGCCCGGATGAACAGCGTACCTTTTTTAAGCTGGTCATAGGTAAGCTGGCGGTCCATCCCGGCGACCACTGCCAGGATATCCGATTCGGAATGTGTGAAACCATAGTTTGCCAATGTGGAACGGAGCCCAGCTTCGCCGATGATGTAAACCGACCCCCCGGCTGGATAAATGGTTTTCAGATAGCTTCCGACTGCCTCGGCCGAATTGACAATTTGATGGACGTCCAAATCGACACCAAAACGTTTAAGTTTTTCCACAAACTGATCGGCGGTGAGGGTAGCGTTATTCGTTGCCAGGCAGACCTGGAGCCCCAGCAATTCAATTTCTTTGAATATGGCTGGCAAATCGCCGAGCGGGCGGTCCCCATGCCACAAAACCCCGTCCATATCCAGGATCAAGGCCTTAATTTGGATGTGATGTTTGTTCATGACGCCCATCTGGTATCTTGAAAATGGGCGAGCCGAGGATTGGTTCCGTCAGCTCGCCCAATTACGAACATGAGAAGGATTAGTTTTTCAACAACTTTGTCGCCGGGATTTCCATCACCTGGTCGACCAGACCGTAATCAACTGCCCCTTTTGCATCGAGATAGAAATCACGGTTTGTGTCCCGATCGATTGCTTCAGTAGACTTACCAGTATGCTTAGCCAGGATTTCATTCAACTGCTCTTTCAGGCGCAAAATCTCCCTAGCCTGGATCTCGATGTCTGATGCCTGACCCTGGGCACCGCCAAGCGGCTGGTGCATATGAATGGTTGCATTCGGAAGGGCGTATCTCTCGCCCTTGGAACCAGCGGTTAACAATACAGTGCCGAATGAAGCGGTCATCCCGACGGCTAACGTGCGGATCGGATTAGGGATCATCTGCATCGTATCGTAGATCGCCATCCCGGCATAAACCTGCCCACCTGGAGAGTTAATATACATCTGAATAGGGCTTTCTGGATCTTCGCTGCTCAGGAAAAGGAGCTGAGCGACGATCACATTTGCCACCTGGTCGTTGATAGGAGTACCGAGAAAAACAATCCGGTTCCGCAACAAAAGTGAATAGATATCGTAAGCCCTTTCCCCGCGGGCGGTCGTTTCGATGACCATCGGGATCAGGGACTCTGGTGTAAACATTTTTCCTCCTTGAAATTGAACTACATCAACTTATCTCTACATATCAGGTTTGAAATAAAACCTGAGGGATTATTTCGTCCTAAATTTCCGCTTAGGAAGCCTCGGATTGGGCGTCAGTTAGCGGCGCTGCTGGCTGGACGGTAGCTGTGGGGACTTCATCGGTGATGACTGCAGCAGTAGTATCTGCTGGAGCAGTAGTATCTGCTGCAGCGGTAGCATCTGCCTCAGCGGTTTTGGCTACAGATTTCGACTTGGATTCCTTTGAAGCCTTACCCGCAGATTTCGCAGGAGCTTTGGCTGCGTCCCCTGCTGCACTTTTTGGGGGGGCTTTTGCAGCAGATTTTGCAGGTACTTTCTTGACAGCCTTTGTTCCAGCTTTTGAAGCAGATTTTGCTTTAGGAGCAGTTTCAATACTTTCTGGCAAAATCGAACCACGAGCATAATCGCGCAGCCGTTCTATCGCTTTTTGGCTCATTAAGTCTACAAGCACGTTGCTGACAACGTTATCACGGACGTCCCGATTCTTCAACCCGGCGAGCATCCTTCTCGGGCAGGACGCTGTTTAAATAATTCAGGGTGTTACCAGCCCGATCTTCTAGCTCAGATTGCTCGATTTTGATATCTTCAACTTTTCCCACCTCGAATAAGACCAGGCTGCGCTTCAGTCTTTTTTCGGCAACCGGCCTCATCTCTTCATGGAGCGTCTCTGCATCGATGCTGCGGGATTTCAGGTATATATCCATGTCGAGCTTCTGGCGCGCAAGCCGGTCTTCCAACTCATGCAAAACCTGGTGGATTTCATCATCGAGCATCTTATCGGAAAATTTAAATTCGGAGTTCTTGATCAGCTCATCCATCAGTTCAGCATCGTAAGTTTCGTTATAGGAAGCCTCCGCCTGCTTCTCGAGCATCTCTCGCACGCTTTTTCGCAAGTCATCGACATTGGTGAATTCGCCTACGCTCGATGCAAAATTATCATCTAACTCTGGGAGGCGGCGCGATTTGACATTCTCCACCTGGAAATGGAACCGGGCTGGCATACCTTTAATTGACTCGACTTCATAATCCTCTGGGAATGAATGTTCGACATCGCCTTCATCGTTAACATTTTTTCCGAGCAAATTCGTTGAAAATCCTGGATAACGGCCATTCCTGCTGATCTTCTGATTCTTGCTGGATATGGATCGGGACGGAGCGTTTTGTGAGAAGCTCATCTTCATGCCCATCGTGCAACACGACGCCGCTCAACTGCACGGTCACAACATCGCCCAATTCAGCACTGCGTTCAACGGGCTCGAAGATCGCATTCCGCTCCCGCAAAGTCTCAATTGTCTCAGCTACCGCTTCGTCAGTGACCGGATCGGGAATATAAGGTTTGCGCATAGCTTTGTAGTCCGCTAAAGTGACCTCGGCATCCAATGGGACCACAAATTCGAGTACAAGCGGTTCTTTGGTGGGGATATTTTCCAATCGGCCTGGACCGTACGGCTTGATCCCCAATTCGTCGATCACTTTCGGATAAACCTCTTCGATCAGCAAATCGAGTGCTTCCTCGAAAATTGCAGCTTCTCCCACGGTTCGGACAACCACAGGGTAGGGGGCTTTTCCGGGACGAAAACCAGGGATCTTGATTCGCTTTGCCAGCTTCACCGCAGCCCGGCGCTCCGCTTCCTTCAGCTGATCTTCACCAATTTCGACATTCAGTTTAATTTGGTGACCTTCGAGGGGTTGAGATTCAATTTTCAAGTTAATTTCCTTAAGAGATATGGGGATTAATTCTTCAAGGAAGATTAATCCGCCGCATTATAACATGCGTTCAATTTTCGAAATGTAAGACGAATATATAAATATTGGAAGAATCAAACAAATCTCAACCAGCGTTTGCTGCTTCCGGATTTTATCTATCGGGCTAAGGAGCAGGGCATACCGTTTGAGTCA
This sequence comes from uncultured Chloroflexia bacterium, assembly GCA_963827155.1. Classification (GTDB taxonomy): domain Bacteria; phylum Chloroflexota; class Anaerolineae; order Anaerolineales; family UBA4823; genus UTCFX2. The sequence goes on from CAWGZV010000002.1 coordinate 629,676, forward strand.
GGGTCTGATAGGCGTCTTTGAAAAGCTCGGCTTGCTGCTGGAGGCTGGCGAGAGCCGCGGCTTTACTGGTGGGATCTGGATTGGTGTTATTGATATAGTAATCCAGGGCGGTATTCAATCCGCTCGCAGCGGTAAAGAAGGCTTTAACTTCTGGCTCGCTCATGGTCTTTCCAGATTCTTGAAGGGTGTGGAATGATTCGGCAGCTTTGCTGTAGGCGGCTTTGAGAGCCGCGTCAGGTGCGTCTGCACCCAAGGCGATAAGGGCTTGGAAGTCCTGGTAGAAAGTATCCAGGTTAGCGCAGAAAGCGGCTTTATCTTCTGGGGAAGTGGTACTCGGAGCACAGGCTGCCAACAACATGACGGTCAACAAGAGGGCAATACAAACTCTCGACTTCATATTATTGAATTCTCCTTCTATTTATTAAGAATCTCGACCGATTATTCGTTGAATTGGTCTCATTATAAACGATACAAGGTAAAGGACCTGCACATGGTGGAATTTGGAGGTATAAATGCATTGGAATCCCCGAGATGACCAATCCCGGCTAAGCTACCGGTCTCCAGGCATGGGTAAATCTCGGATAGGCGCGGGCAGGTTTGATCTGTTTAAGTTCGATTCAACTCGAGATGCTTGAAAGCCAAAACGTAAAACGCCGGGTCGTTATGGGCTATTCGAATGATATTTGCGCATGGATGGATATTGGTTATCTTTTCGAAGGTAATTGTAGTGGGGAAGACGGGGGTCGAACCCGTACGCCTTTCGGCACATGATCCTAAGTCATGCCTGTCTGCCAATTCCAGCACTTCCCCAAGATTCTGTCCAGGTGAGCGCAATTTTAACACCGATTTTATTGGGGTGCAATCGGGGATGCTCTTCAAAATGTCCGATAATCATCGATATCTTGAATTGCGCGGTAAAATGAAAACGCATTAATCTTTCCCTAAGTTAAATAGGATTAATAAAGAAAAAATTATTCCAATGGATATCCAATTTCTAAACGAAGTCTTTGGATTATCTGGCACCTCATCTTGAAAGTCTTTCTGGTTCGTGCTGATGGTAACCTGTCAATATATTCACATTCTCGAGTGCAAATAGAGTCATGGACAGGGAATGAAGACTTTGTAAGCTGGTCTTGCTTATATGAGACCCTCAGTAAAATATCGAGATCTTTCTATGAGCAAGCAGATAACGTTGGTGACGTGCCTAAGAATATTCTGTGGGATGCTTTAAAAAGAATCAACCGTAGATGATCAGATACTTCGCCTTCGCGTGTATATTAAAATTATTTTCGCTGTCTACCCAAACAAAGAAGTTTTACCGCATCCTTGGAAATACCTTTGGTGGATACAGACGCGCAAAAGCCGGCCTTCCTGCGGCCTATATAGAGCAAGCAAGATGGATTCTGCATGCCCTCGAGGCATTAGATGTCGCTCATCAGGATGCGAGATATCTGGAGTTGGGAACGGGCTGGGTGCATTGGCTGTCAACAGTCTCGCGGTTGCTTTACGATGCAAGGTTTACCTTATATGATGTCTGGGACAACCGACAGTTTAGAGCCTATAAAGTCTACTGCTCTGAGCTCTGCGATGTTTTTGATAGGGAAATTGAGATCCCGCCAATGAGATACGATCAAGCACGAAATTTGCTAGATAAAGTAGCATCGGTGTATTCATTTGCCGAACTCTACGATCAACTCGGATTCGAATATGTGGTTGATCCAACCGGAAAACTACAGGGGCTGGACCACAAACCCTACGACGCCTGTTTCAGCTATGACGTTTTCGAGCACATCGATTGTACGATTATTTTCGAGTACATCGAAAAGCTCTATGGACTGCTAAAACCAGGCGGTTACTCTATTCAGTGTATTGATATCAGTGATCATCTCGCATTCTACAGCCTTGGTGTTTGTAATAAGGATTACCTGAGATACTCTGACGATGCCTGGAGGTTTTTCTTTGACAACAAAATCCGGTATTTCAACAGGATACAGAGAGACGAATGGCTGGGAATGTTCCACCAAGCCGGGTTTGAGTTAGTGGAAGAAAGGACACACCTTCAGCCAGCTCCATCGAGGATCAGTAAAAAGTATATGAACCTGAGCAGCAAGGATGCTCAGTGTATTTCGCTAGAGATTGTTCACCAGAAACCTATGTAATAGATCCTGATGAGATCGGAATGATCACAAGAATTTATTGAGCTTGACCGCCGTCCAATTTTGCTTAAGCTTTGTGTCTGTTTAGCGCTTACAGCCTGACGATCAGGTATCACTCATTTCCATACTACAATCGGTAATTTATTAAGAATATTCGAAACTCGAACATACTGCGGAAAAAACTTTTGATTTTCCCAATACGATTTTCGAAATATGGCGTATTTATTTAAATTAAGAGGTCGGGTATGACCACATATCCATGAGATATAATTGCTGCAGGAAACAACAAAAGTGCCAAAGCACCGTTCAACTTTACAGTTATTTTGGTTCGCTTGGCTTTTGTTGATTCCGCTTAGCTCAAGAATCCCACTAAAGTCATTGATCACCCGTCGCCCTGCCGATTATGCCCATCCCATCCCTTCCTCTCAAGTTATGACATGGGAATCGGAATGCGCTGACTGCACTAAATGGCACATTACGGTCGGTGATCAAAGTCTGGTGATAGGCTCAGATGGTTATCCTCAGATTGCCTATGCAGGCGACCATGTCTACTACGCGAAGCATGACGGCGCTCACTGGCAAATAGAAATTATTGCAGAATCACCAGGAACGATATACAGTGAAACCCATCAAGCACCAGTCTCTATTGCATTGGATGGGAATAACAACCCGCATATCAGCTATTTAAATAGTGACAGCACATCGGTAATTTATGCCCATAAGACAGGAAATGGCTGGATTTCTCAAATCGTTGAAACGGCTGCACCGGGTAACAATATCTGGTATGACACGGCAATCGCACTGGATGAAGCTGGTCATCCGAATCTATGCTACAGTAATCAAGGGGATTTGAGGTATGCGAGATGGACCGGGAGTAACTGGCAAATTCAAACGGTTGACAGCGCTCCCTGGATAGAGATGTATTACTCGCTGGTTATCGACAAAAGCGACCACGCTCATATCAGCTACTTTGCTGCAGACCAGATCAACCCTGGATATTTAAAATATGCTTATTGGAACGGATCTAATTGGGAAATAAGTGAGGTGGACAGGAATGCCGGCTATTTGGGGGAGTTTAATTCGATCGCGGTGGACAGCAGCGGGACGCCGCATATCAGCTACCTTGAAACTGAAAAAAGAAAGCTCAATTACGCTAAATTGACGCCGAGCGGGTGGGATATTCAATCCGTTGACAGCGCGATATGGTTTGGCGGGTTTACATCTATCAGGATAGACAATTCAGACTTTCCTCATATCAGTTATACATACGGTAGCGATACCCGATATGCCTATTGGTCAGGCTCGACCTGGATCACGGATACCATTGGCAGCCAAGCCTGGTCGACCGCGCTGGCGCTCGACAATTCTAGCTCCCCATGTATCGCATATTTCAATGTAAACTCACACAATTTAGAGATCGCTAAACCTGCAGGCGCTGGCTGGGAAAAGGAACCGATTGACAGCATCAATATGGTTGGGATGTTTTCGGCTATCGATCTGGACAGTTTGGGGAATGCCCATATCAGTTATATCAACATACCAGATGGCAGCTTGTCCTATACCTCTGAAAACGCAGGAATATGGGATCATGAGATTATCGCGGAGATTGGTCTAGAAGGAGGGTATACTGACCTCATCCTTGACGACAATGACGAGGCCCACGTTAGTTATTACAACAGCATTTTCGATACCCTGGAGTATACCTATGGTGGGGGAAATAATTGGTTCACGGATACTCCTGACAGCAGCACGGGGGTAGGTTTATATACATCGATCGACCTGGACAGCGATCAGAACCCTCATATCAGCTATTATGATATTTCTCACGGCGACCTCAAGTATGCTGCTATGGCTGCGGGAAACTGGGTAACCCAAACCGTTGACAGCAGCGGAAATGTGGGTTTATACACATCCCTGAGTCTGGATAGCAGCGACAATCCGCACATCAGCTATTATGATCGCTCCAACAACACGCTTAAGGCTGCAGAATGGTCGGGAAGTGTCTGGATTATTGAGACAGTCGATGCGGATGGTGATCCCGGCGCTTATTCCTCGCTGATGCTTGACGATGCTGATAATGTCCATATCAGCTATTATGAGAGTGAAGCCAAAGACCTAAAGTACTCCTTCAAGGACAGCGAAGGTTGGTCAATTGAAACAGTCGATCATTTGGGAGATGTGGGTACTTACACCTCGCTGAAGCTTGATTCGATGGGTAATCCCTGTATCAGCTATCACGAAAAAGATACGAGCGTAAAATTGGCCTGCAAGGTGGCTGGAAACTGGAAAATCCAGGTTGTTCAAGCGGGATGGAAGGTTGGGTCATATACATCGCTAGCGATCGACGAGAACGACCGCCCGAAGATCAGCTTCCATGATGGGTATAATTTCAACTTAATGTTTGCTGCTGGAAAGCTGATTTGGCCAAACTATTTACCTGTAATTTTCCATTGATTACTAAAATGAGACAATCTTTACAATAAATCCGTTATAATCCCGAACGTAATCTTGCCATTGGAGCATTAATTGAGCAGAGTCATCAACCCAGAGGGGGTCGGCAAGGAGCGCACGCAGCTTTCTCGCAGTGTGGTGATCGCTATTCAAGAGCTGATGCGGCAGTCAGCGGTAGACGAGAAAACGCACGACCTGGCGGCATTCATAGTCTTAGCCCTTGCAGAGATCAGCAAGACGATCGACGTGTCGGTGGCAGCCTGGGAAAAGCGCGGCTACTGGTTGAAGGCTGACCGCTTCCGGATGGAATGGGCGTGGAGTGAGAGCATGGGGCTTAGAATGAAAGAAGCGATCTTGAAGGATGATTGGGAGATTGCTGCCGCGACCGCCGCTCAAGTAGCTGAAAAACTAAAAAATGTCCAATTGCTCAAAAGACCGCCAAAGGATGAATTTTGGAAAGGCGCCTGGAAGCGTTTATTAGCCCTTAACAGCCCAAAGCGTTAGCTGGGTATCGGCAGATTTTCCATCAAACAGGACGAAATGGGTAAGATGGGTGGAACGGATGCCGAGCTTATGGAGATCGGCTACGCTTCGGATTTTTCCTTTCTGTCTTGAATTGATAATCGCCTGAGCGGCTTTTGGCCCCACGCCAGGGAGCCGCAGCAGGTCTTGCCTTTCGGCCTGGTTTATCTCCAAGGGGACATCCGAAAAATTTGCTTTTGCCCAGGCGAGTTTCGGATCGACTTCCAACGGCAGATTCCCATCTCGGTTGAATTGAAGCTCTTCCATATCGAAGCCGTAATCTCGCAGTAAAAAGGAAGCCTGATAAAGCCGATTTTGACGAAGCGGATGGGTTGGGACCCGATTTTCCAGGGGGGTGTCTGGCACCGGATTGAATGCTGAGTAGTATGCCCGGCTAAGAATCCTTTCTTTATACAGCCTTTCGGTTGTCTCCAACAGCTCCAGGTCGCTTTCGCCAGCTGCGCCGACCACAAATTGAGTGGTGGCGGAAGGCCAGCGGTGGTGTATGGTCTTATCTGGTGATAAGGAAGAACGGATCTCTTTGACCCAGCGAAGAGGGGCGATCAGCTCGTCAGCAAATGATTTGTGCGGAGCCAGGGACTGCAGCCTGAGGGCATTTGGGGCTTCTAAATTGATCGATACCCGGTCAGAAAGCTGCATCGTGCGGATGATCTGGTCTCGCTCGGCGCCCGGCATGATTTTTAGATGGATATATCCTTTGAAGTGATATTTTCCGCGCAAGATCTCGGCGGTGTCGATCAGACGGTCTTGAATGCGCCGCCCGCCGCCGGCAATACCAGAGCTGAGGAAAAGACCTTCCACAAGCCCGGCTTTGTGCATCGCCAGGAAGGACTGAGCCATTTCTTCGGGGTTCAGGGTAGCGCGCCGAAAATCTCTTCCGGCCCGGAAGGGGCAGTAAAAACAGTCTCGTTCGCAGGCGGATGTCAGGAGGGTTTTCAATAGGGCGATTGTTTTCCCGTTCGGCATGACGGCATGGCTGATATTAAGCGCATCACTGACCCGCTGGCGGATGGTGGGCGAGGGGCAGTCCCGCTCGTTTACGAGCTCAAACTGCGTGTTGGATGACAGATTTTGCAAGCGATCGATTGTTTCCACGGCAGGGAATCCAGGGTATTTGTTTCAAAAAAAAGACTCCCCTGCAAGAACTAAGGTTTGAAAGCCCTATAGCAGTCAAAATGCACGTAATGATACAGAATGGTACCTTTCGCAAAATTGATACCAGGAAACTGAGGGTAGACTTTAGCAGCTCAAAGCCAGATAGCGCTGCATTTGTCGCACATTATTGAGAGCAGCCGATCCGATCATCAGATAAAACATTCGAAACCTGCCTCGCACAGGCAACTTGCCCTTCGGGAAGGGCAGTTTGACCGCTCTAACCGTCGCTTCAACGGCCGCCCGAGGGTTGTGTTTCGTTTTTTGGAAGAACTTGCTCCGCTCTCGTCGCAAGGAAAGCCTCATTTTTGAAGGCAGGAAATACAAACCATAAAACTGCTTCCTCTTTCGAAAGCGGGTTGGGCATTTTCCACCTGATGGAAGGAGCAGGTCTCGCAAATGGAGACGGAAAACCGGGCAACATAGCCTTTCTTCTGGGCTACCGACTTCAACCGGTGCCATTTGTCCATTTGGGCAGGTCATTTGAGTGGGTTGACCACGCTCATCTTGATGAATGGAAAAATGATAAAAACTCAGCTTGTCCTGACCTAGTTTCTTCCGGGATCCCGGTTTGAAACAAAGCAATCCCTTTATCCGTCAGGGATTGATCTAACTCTGCTCCACCATAGCCACCATCGGTATAAGGGTATCCAAATCCGTCCGCTCGGCTAAATTGGGTAAGGCTTGCAACAGGAGTTTTCCATCATCGGTGCTGTTAGGCGCCACCTGGATATTAGTGATCAGCTGAAAGGGGTTGTCTGGATCGCAGGTTTCGGCTAGATTAGCCACATAGCCTTGCTTCAACCCGCTGCCGACATCTCGGATGGTGGCTTCCCAATCGTCCGGGGATTGTAGACTGCAAGCCCCCAACTCTTTCTGGGCTTTGGGGACCACTCCGGCTTTTTCCAAGCGGTAGTGTTCACCAAATACCCGTTCGAGGACCTGATATTCTTTACACTGGGCATAATTCGGTTTCAATTCCACCAGCAATTGATGCATGATCAATCCGACCCGTCGAATGTGCTGGGAAACTCAGATTGCTTCATCTGATAGACATACCAGCCAGGGTGGCCTCGCATAAAGGGTTGCAACCGTTCGGCATAATGGGCCTGGTCAGCTTCGTTTAGCATCCTTGACACTCGTTGGAGCACTTCCACTAGCAATTGCAGACGACCATGCTGGCGGATATTACTGGCAATTTGGGTGCTGTCCACACGCTGCTTACCAGTTTTCAACTGAAATTTGGCCAGCTGTTCATCGGTTATCTGCTCAAAGGCCCGCTCCAGCAGGTTGATCCCTTCCTTTTGCATATACTGGCCCGATCGCTGGCGAAAGTAATATAACGTCCGTAAATCAAACTCGCCTACCCCCAACTCGTGGTATCCAAGGGCGTAACGCACCTGCACATTGTAAAGAAATTCATCATATAGCTCCTCATCACTCCAGCCAAACCCGGATTTCAGGAATTCCAGTCCCACCAGCACATTGACCGGAATATTGGGTCGAGAAGGCAGATCCGAATACAGGCATGCGAAAGCACTCTCGTCGAGGCGGGAGAATGCTTCTCGATAAAAAACGCCTGCCCAGGAGCGCTCCAGGCGTAATAACTGACTTTCTGGTAAATGGGAAACTTCACTGATTAGAGGTGGTTGTAAATGACGTTTGTTCTTCTTGAACATCGCTCAGACCTTTTTTCCTGGATTGGCCTGATTATATTAAGGAATTGAAAAACTGAGGAGGGTAATTCAACTATTTCCCTCTGCTCGTTTTTTCAGGGGAGCCAAAAAAACGAATCGAAACGAATAAATATCTCGTCACGGGTAAAAGAGCCCGGTTATGACCTAGTGAGGGCAGACATAGGCTTATGATAGCATAAATGTTCTAATTAATCAAGGGGGATTAGCGGCTAAAAACAGGTTTATTGACCATCACGAAAGAAGGATAGGGTGAGAGATCAAATTCGTTGAAATTATTCAACGAAAACCCCCAGATTTATCATCACGTTCATCGTATTATTAGCAGAGGGGGTTGAGGTATTTCTTCGAGAATACCAGCTGGTGAACGGTTTTGTGTGGAGGCAGTGCGGAGCGGTGCATCTGCTCTTCTGCTCGCCTGACGGAATGTTTTATTCGACCACCGACAGCCTCTCGCGAGGAAAATAACGGCGTTTCGATAGGATGTGAAGCCGACGATTGCTACAGCGATGCCGTCGCAGTGGGTGCCTTTGACGGCAAAGGCTACGACGACCTGGCAGTGGGAATCCCAGGCGAAGGCATGATGGCTGGTGGCGAGGAACAGCTCGAAGAAATGCTAACGGTTCCCGATCCCTATCCGGGCTCGGAAGAGCAGTAGTACCACTCGATCTCGCAAGAGTATAATGTTGGGGCTGGCAATCGCCAGCCCCTTTTTGATTTATGGAGGGAAACATGAAGAAACTGACGATCCTTTTTCTTGTGCTCGTCATGGTAATACTGACCTTTACCCCTGCGTACGCAGGAGGAAAGAAATGTGTCAAGAACGACCCGCGTCCGCAGTGCAAGACTGCGAATATTCACGCTCAGATGAAGCCGGGAAAGGTTGCTGATACTGGCTTTACTTTCAAGCAGTCTGACCAAACTCGCAATGTCAGAAGGAACGATCCCCCGCTGCCTGAAATTGAAGGAGATTGGGTGAGAGTACCCTTCAGATGGGGTATCGATATATTCGAGCGTTGGGATGGGCACCGCCTTGTAGATGGTATTTGTTATCAGGTACCGATTACGCATGCGGTTGTTGTTTACAGGCACAAGAATTATGTGGCCAAGCGGCGCGAGGAAACCTGGTTTGATGGCTTCTATGTCCACTGGAAACCATTCCGCTATGATAGGCGAAGCGGATATTTGCAGTTTTCTGTTGTCCCAATTACCGAAGAGGTCTATTTCGATACGCTTCAAGGTCAGTTTAAGGTTTGGGCCGTGTACGGCCTTCGCTCTACATGGTGGGAGATCCCGCGTTTTCGTTGCTGTTAGCGATTTCGACACAAAATAGGCTGGATTTCCCGGCCTATTTTGAGCCATCGTTTTTCAAAAGGGGGTATAATAGAACATATGAGCGAAGTATTACAGCCAGCTGAGCAATCGGCACAGGCCTATACCTTCGAAGAGACAGTTTCCCAGCCCTATCTTGACTGTAAATTCAGCGCAGGACTTCTAAGCGGTCATCCTGTGGATACTTTATATCTTCGCCTGGAACGAGAGGGGGAGGGGGCTTTGTCGATCCTGCTTCGTCCAGATGAAGCTGCCGCGCTCGCTTACTGCCTGAGCGGCGTATTATGGTCACATGAGATGGGTGTACTTACAAAGGAGATCGATGGAGCGTGAAATTCTTCACATAGAGGGCGATTACGATACCCGAGAGGTTCGCATTGATGGGGTGCTTTTAGACCCCAGGCCTTCGCAAGAAGTCTGGAACCACAGCCCGGATGGTTTCGCGTGGGGCTATGAGGGAGCGGTCCTGCGCAGCTCTCCCTGGTGCTGCCATTGATTTACCGCTTTATGCTTTTGATAAGTATTATTATCACTAGCATGATATAATGGGATTATTCCACCGGAGTTCGATCATGAGCGCACTCACAATATCTGCCGCAATCAAACAATATATTCATGCGATCCAGCTCGCACGAAGCGACAACACAGCACGCACCTATCGAAATGCGATGGCTGTATTTGCAGCGATCCTTGAAGAACGCGGCCTGAGCCCTGAAACGTCGCCAGTGAGCGCCCTGAGTGAGGATGCGGTTGGCTGGTTCGCCCAGGAGCTTAAGGTCTATTCAGCGGCAACCGAGCAGCTCTACCTGACCGCTGCAGCAGGTTTCTACGAATACCTGGCTGCCGAGCAGATCGCCGACCTCAACCTGCCGCGCGTCCGCCTGCTCATCCGGCACCGATCGCGCAAGCCTGGGATCCGCTTGCCGCAGTTCCCGCAAGCAAATATTGAGAAAATTATAGATTATGCTAATAATCTTGCATTAATTCCCTACAGCAACGATGCCGAACAGCTTATTAATCTGCGCGACCGGGCATTCATCCTTACCCTTGCCGATACCGGGCTGAGGGTGCACGAAGCCTGCGCTCTGCGGCGTGGGGATATCGACTGGAATGAGCATAAAGCTGTAATCATCGGAAAAGGGAACCGGCAAGCGGTGATCCGATTCTCGCTCCGCAGCCTGGAGGCACTGCGGTCATACTTACAGGCTCGGCTCAAGCTCGATGGTGGCAGCGGGAAGCAATTAGGCTCCCTGCCCTTATTCGCACGACATGACCGCGGCGCGGGAAAGAAAATCAAACCGATTACCACATCCACCGGCAGGAATATCATCTCGGCTCGGGTGGCGGAAAGCCTTGAACCAGAGGCGGTTGGGACGATCACCCTTCACTCTTTCCGGCATTATTTCGTAACTACCGTGCTGAGAGGCTCGGGAGGAAACCTGAAATTTGCTCAGGAGCTCGCTCGCCACCAGAACATCGCCGTCACCCAGCGGTATGCCCACCTCTCTGACGATGAGCTGGATAAGGGCTACAAAGAAATTTTTGACGATTGATTGAACTTGTTGATTTACCGCCAGAATCAGGATTTTTGTCACTATGTCATATCTTACAACACGGATATGATGGGATCGTGAACTTTAGAACTATCAGAAATAGCTAATTCCTCATGGTTCGGGAAATTCGAGGCGGAAACGATGGGCGCGGACAACTTTAATCACGGCGAAGACCCCCGCATTCTCAAGCTCAGGGCGCTGAGGGAGAAGGCACGTGAAGGCGGCGGCCAAAAAAGGGTCGACGTTCAGCATTCGAAAGGCAAACTTACCCCCCGGGAACGATTAGACCTGCTACTAGACTCCGGCACGTTCAACGAACTTGAGCCCTTTGTTGTCGCTCCAGACGATGAGATGGGGCTGGCAACCGAAAAATACTCTGGTGACGGGGTTGTAACCGGATACGGTCAAATTGAAGGCCGGACGGTGTATATCTATGCGCAAGATTTCACGGTCTATGGCGGCACCCTCAGTATGATGCAATCTCATAAGATCTGCCGCGTGATGGATCTCGCTGTGCGAAACGGTGTCCCGATCATCGGGCTGCTCGATTCGGGCGGCGCAAGGATCCAAGAAGGCGTAAAAAGCCTGGGCGGGTATGCTGAGATCTTCCGGCGGAATGCCCAATATTCCGGCGTTATCCCCCAGATCAGCGTGATGCTTGGTCCGTGTGCTGGCGGGGCGGCATACTCCCCCGCCCTGACCGACCTGATCATCATGGTGGATAACCACTCCTTCATGTTTCTTACCGGACCCGAGGTAATTAAGGGAATGACTGGCGAGGTCGTGGACGCGGAGAGCCTCGGCGGTGCTGCCATCCATATGAATACCACTGGAACGGCACATTTTTCAACCCCGGACGAGCACCAGGCTCTAAAGCTGACGCGGCAGGTGCTCGGCTACTTCCCTTCGAACAACGTTGAAAACCCACCTTATCTCATACCCATCGACGATCCGATGCGGATGGATCTGGAGTTGAACAGCCTCATCCCGCTGGACGCTTACGAGGCTTACAGCATGCATGAGGTAATCCACCACGTAGTCGACCGGAACAGCTTCCTGGAGATCCAATCCTGCTGGGCGCAGAACGCGATCGTCGGATTTGGGCGGTTGGGCGGGCACTGTGTGGGGATCGTGGCGCAAGAGCCGAGTGTGATGGCAGGCGTGATTGATATCGATGCTTCGGATAAGATGGCGCGATTCGTCAGGATGTGCGACTGCTTCAATATCCCCATTGTCACATTTGTGGATTCGCCCGGTTTTCTTCCCGGCACCCACCAGGAATACGGCGGGATCATCCGGCACGGCGCAAAAGTTCTCTACGCCTTCTCTGAAGCGACGGTGCCAAAAATCACGGTGATTACCCGGAAAGCATACGGCGGCGCGTATGTGGTGATGAGCAGCAAATATCTAGGTACAGACGTAACGTATGCATGGCCGAGCGCCGAGATTGCAGTGATGGGCGCCGAAGGAGCGGTAAACATCCTGTTTAAACGACAGGTAGAAGCGGCTGAGGATCCAGAAGCCGAGCGTAAAAGGCTGGTCGAGGATTATCGCGAGCGGTTTAACACCCCTCTTTTTGCGGCTCGGGAGGGATATGTCGATGATATTATCGAGCCAAAGGAAACCCGCCCGAAGATTATCGCATCGCTGGCGGCGCTGCGCGATAAACAAACGGTCGCTCCAGCTCGAAAACACGGGAACATCCCGGTTTGAGGCGAAATGATGAGTGAGAATCTGATTCTTGCGCTCCAAATCACGGTTATTGGAATGAGCCTGGTCTTTGCGGCGATCCTGGTTTTGTGGGGCTTGATGGCATTGATCGTCCGTTTTGCTGCCGACCGCAAGGCTGGAGGCGACGAAATCAGCTTGATTTCAACTGGCGACATTAAAGAGGAAAGCATATCTGAACCTGATCTTGCGCTAAAAAGATTGGCTGCTGCGGCGGCAGTCACCGCTGCGCTCGCGCGGCAAGCTGCCAGCACAGAACCGCATCCATTCCCTTTACCCCCTACCCCAATCGTCAGCGCCTGGCAAGCTGTTCTGCGAACACGCATGCTCACTAAGAGAGGCTTTAGAAGATGAAATACCAGGTAAGCATTGACGACCAGTCATTCATGGTGGAGATCGAATCGTTAGCCTCCCGGCCGATTGCTGCGTATGTCGACGGGGTGCGCTTCGAAGTTTGGCCTGAAAACGGAGAGACAACCGGCACGCAATCCTCCGAGTGTATTGATGTCCAAATTTCGACCGAAAGACCGTCCGAAGCTGGAAAACCTGGAGAATCATCACTTGGACCCGGCGCCAAGGCGGCCTTCAAAAGCCATACGGTGAATGCCCCGATCCCTGGTGTGATCCTGGAGGTGCTGGTCAAACCCGGAGACAGCGTGGTACACGGACAGGCGCTCTTTGTTATCGAAGCTATGAAAATGCGCAACCAGATCCGCGCTCCCAGGGCGGGGGAAATCTCTAAAGTGTTGGTGACGGCGGGTCAAACCGTTATCCACAATCACCCACTGATGGAGTACTCGGAGTAATCATGCCCCTTCAAGCGATGATTAATGAGCTGCTAAAAGGATTTGGGGCTTTTACATGGGGCAACGCCTTGATGATCGCTGTCGGCGGGCTGCTTATAGGTCTTGCGATCGTCAAAGAGTACGAGCCGGTGCTACTTCTGCCGATTGGATTTGGCTGCATCGTGGCGAATATCCCACTCACGGGTATGCTGGAAAGCGGTGGATTGTTCAGGGTTTTATACGATGCGGGGATCAATACCGAGCTTTTTCCGCTTTTGATCTTTATTGGGGTCGGGGCAATGATCGATTTCAGTCCACTGCTTTCGCAGCCATCGATGGTGCTGATGGGAGCCGCGGGGCAGTTTGGGATCTACGGCACTTTAATTCTGGCCACGATGATCGGTTTTCCACTCAACCAGGCTGCATCGATTGGCGTGATTGGAGCGATCGATGGACCCACATCGATATTCGTAGCAAGTAAGCTGGCACCAGAGATCCTGGCGCCCATCGCAGTGGCGGCATATTCATATATGAGCCTTGTGCCGATTATCCAACCGCCGATTATGCGTTTGATGACAACGAAGAAAGAGCGGCGGATCAGGATGGAATATGCCCCGCGCCCGGTCTCGCGGAAAGCGCGGATTTTATTCCCCATTCTGGTCACGCTGGCAGTTGGCCTGATGGTCCCAGCGGCTGCCCCATTGATCAGCATGCTGATGTTGGGCAACCTGCTGCGCGAATCCGGTGTGGTGGAGCGCCTGAGCAAATCTGCCCAGAATGAGATTGCAAATGTGACCACGCTGCTGTTGGGGATCACAATCGGAGCGACAATGACGGCTCAAAGCTTTTTGAACTGGCAGACAATCAGCATCCTGGTACTAGGCTTGCTGGCTTTTGGTCTGGATACGGCAGCAGGATTGCTCTTCGGCAAGTTTATGTGTTTTCTTTCACACGGCAAGATCAATCCATTGATCGGCGCAGCCGGGATCAGCGCATTTCCTATGGCAGGACGGCTGGCTGCCAAAGTCGCCCAGGATGAGGATTTCGAAAATTTTCTGCTGATGCACGCGATGGGAACGAACACCGCCGGACAATTAGGGAGTGTAATCGCAGGCGGCGTTCTGTTAGCGCTCGTCGGCGGATTGGTTTGATCTGATCGCCTGATAGACCAGCTCGATTGGATGGAACACCTGCCTATGGGTTCCATCTTCGATTTGGGAGCGGCAGGAAACGCCGGCAGCGGATATCAACGTGCCTTCATCTGCTGCACGAACCGCCGGAAAAAGCCCGATTTCTCCAACCTGCATCGAAATATCAACATGATTGTCTTCGTAACCGAAGGCACCAGCCATCCCACAGCAGCCCGCCGGGATCAGATCCACCTGATATCCAAATTTCTCAAGGAGCAATTTGGTCGCCTCCGCCCCTACTGGCGCGTGGTCTGGGTGCGGAGAACGGGATTTTTGATAGCAATGACCGTGGAGCAGGACTTGAGTTTTTTGTTTATTGAGATTAGTTTGAAAATTATTGTTATATTGTGCGGAAATGGCTACACGCATTTTATTAAGATCAAGATCGTCACAATTTGTCGTTCGAATCAGGTATTCGTCAATCATAAATGTTCTTTTTGATATCTCTTCGACCCGGCCATCTCTCGGGAGCAGGTCGAAATACTCATCTACCAGCGAATGGGTCTCTGATGGCTCTACCCCAACAATCGGGCAGCTCTTTCCGGGATCCAGGATTGAGATAGCATCAATCAACCTGCCAGCGTGGGATTTCGCAGAATCCAGGAACCCCTTCGAGATCATGGTCCTGCCGGACCCAATGACAGGGATTATCTGGATATCACAGCCTAATGCTTCGAGCACTTTCAGCGCCGCCAGGCCAACTTCCGGGTGAAAATATTCCGTGAACGGATCGGAAAGGAACAAGACCCGTGAAGAGCAATCCTTTTGAAGATCTTTTGTGCCAGTCTGATTGTTCTCCCGCCAGAGCCTTCCGAGAGGCTTCCTGGCGAATTGCGGCAGACTGCGCTCGCGGCTAAGCCGAAGCGATGAGCGCAGGAGCCTGCTAAGAACACTCGCTCTCAAGAATGGATTTGCAAACATCCAGAATGGATGAGCGTATTTTGCCAGGACGCCGATATATCCAAATAAGTAGTCCCTTGGCAAGCGGACGCTGCGTTGCAAGCGGACGCTGCGAGTTAAGAAGGTTCTGCGGTTGTAGTGATGGTGGAGGAACTCAACCTTGAGCTTTGCCATGTCCACACCCGACGGACACTCTGCCTTGCAAGCCTTGCATCCCAGACAGAGATCCAGGGCATCCATCACGGCCTTTTCGGCAATTCGCCCGGTTGGGAATTTCCCGCTGATCATCGCACGCAGCAGGTTGGCACGACCGCGAGTCGAATGCATTTCTTCCCGAGTGGCCTGAAAAGATGGACACATGACCCCGTCCAGCTTACGGCAGACGCCGGCGCCATTACACTGTTCAATCGCTCCAGCCAAGCCTGCTTGAGAGGAGAAATCCAACCTGCTGGTCCAGGCTTGAGTCCGGTAATCCTCTCCGAACCGCAGCCGGCGATCCATCTGTGGAACACCGCCTGAATTCTGAGC
Source organism: uncultured Chloroflexia bacterium (assembly GCA_963827155.1). Lineage (GTDB taxonomy): Bacteria > Chloroflexota > Anaerolineae > Anaerolineales > UBA4823 > UTCFX2. Next base: position 645,688 of record CAWGZV010000002.1, read on the forward strand.
AACGATTTTTCCGGGATTAAATATATTGTCCGGATCGGCGGCGTTTTTAATCCGTCGGAAAGCGGCGATAATCTCGGTCCCGAACATGCGCTCATTCCATTCGGAACGAGCAATGCCATCGCCATGTTCGCCGCTAACCGCCCCACCGAAGCTCAAGGTCAGCTCTACCGCGTCACGGGCGAGGGAACGCAGCTGCCGAATACCTGTAATCGTTTTCAGATTGATGACAGGGCGAATATGGAGGCAGCCCGCCGAGGCGTGCCCATAATTATCCCCTTCCACAGCATAATCTTGCATAATCCGTTCAAATTCGCGCACAAATTCGCCCAAGCGCTCTACCGGAACGCTCAGATCTTCGATGAAGGACCAAGGTTTTTCATCACCAGCTCTAGAAAGGAACAAACCCAAACCGACCTTTCGGATCTCCCAAATCTGAGCCTGTTCATTCGGTTCTAAAGCCAGGATGTGCGGCTTATTCTTGACAAGATCCCTGGCTTTCTGTTCAACGAGCGGTAGATCACTGCCAGAATACTCGACAACGAGCAGGGATACGCCTTTCGAACCAGATTCTGATTGATATGCGTTAATTAATGGGTCGAGAATTCGTGTTTTTGAGGCATAGGCAGGCGAGGCTTTCGCCAATGCAATCAAATTCTTCGGGATCAGCTCGACCGCAGATGGCTGCGTTTCTAATATTTTGGGCACTAACTCGCAGGCTTCTACATTTCCAGAAAATCCCATCACTGCGAGGACGACGAATTTTGGTAGAGGGACTAATTTCACTTTCAGCTTGCGCATGACGGCCAACGTCCCCTCAGATCCGGCGATAAGCTGCGCCAGGTTGATCTGACCAGCACCGACCGGCGGATAAGGCTGCCGATTTTCAGGTGAAATACCCCAGCCCGGGGGCGAAGTTGGCGACCACGGCAGCAAATAATTCAGGTTGTATCCCGAAGCTCTGCGCCAGGTCCGCGGCCAATTCATACGGATGGCTTCCCCGGACTGATTCTGGATATCCAGAGCAGCCTGGTAAAACACCGCCTCGACGCCAGATCCATCACGGGATCTTCGCTCGGCTTCTTCAAGCTCTATCTCAGAGAAGCTCGCCATGGAACCGTCTGAAAGGACGGCCTCTACACCAAGGAGATGGTCGGCAGCCATACCATACAGGATTGAATGCGCGCCGGTGGCGTTGTTCGCGATACTCCCGCCGAGAGTCGCTCGCTCGGCCGAAGCCGGGTCTGGACCAAATTGAAGCCCAAATTTTTTCGCGGTGCGATTCAGAGAGTTTAAGATCAAGCCCGGCTCTACCCAGGCGCTCTGCTCTTCTGGGTTGATCTCGATCAGCTTATCCAGGTAGCGCGAGCAATCCAAAACCCATCCCGGACCGATCGCCTGCCCCGCGAGGCTTGACCCCGAGCCTCGGGCTATGATTGGAGCGCGATTGCGGGTACAGATCTCCACAACTGCCTGAAGGTCATCCTGGTCCCGCGGGAAAATTACCCCTAAAGGCTCCCATTCGTAGATCGAAGCATCTGTGCTGTAAAGGAGGCGTGATATAATGTCTATGCGCACTTCGCCTCGAATCGAGGCTTGAAGCTGGCGCGCAATTACCTCAGTATCATCTTCTGGAACAAAATTTTGTCTGCTTTTGCCTGGGTCCATGCTTGATTGCGAGTATACCTCAGATGAAAGTCACATTGACGCCCCTACTAAAGGGAGATAGACTCTGACCGAAGGCATATGTTCAGCCCAATGGATAACGGCTCCCGGGCTGCAATCAGGAGTAAAAACTCGATGAGCATCAGTCGTTTAGCAAGATCGATTGCCCCCTCGCCTACCCTGGCGTTAAACGAAGAAGCCCGTCAGATGCGCGAACGCGGCGAACCGGTGATCAACCTGGGGATTGGCGAGCCCAAGAATAAAACGCCTATCACAGCTATTCTGAGCTCGGCAAACCGGCTTTCAGGAGGCGAGGTGAAATACACCCCGGCAGATGGGATGCCCTCGCTCAAAAAGGCAATCATTCGCTACACAGATGAGAATTACGATCGCGCGGTTGAGCCAGAGAACATTATTGTCTCTGCCGGCGCAAAACAGGCGATTTACAACATACTCTACAGTATTCTTAACCCCCAGGACGAGGTGATCATCCTCGCACCGCACTGGGTCAGCTACCCTGAGATGGTAAAAATGTGTTATGGGCTGCCGGTGGTTGTAACGCCGGAAGATGGAAAATTTACGCCCAGGCTGCAGGAAATTGAAGCGGCGACTACTTCTTACACAAAAGCGATCATCGTCAACAGCCCTAACAACCCGTCCGGAGCGGTGTTCCCACCCGAGCTGATCGCCGAGATTGTTGATTTCTGCGAGCGCAAGAAGATTTACCTGATTTTGGACGATATCTACCACAAGCTTGTTTTTGACGGCAAGAAAGCTGCCCCTGCCTATCAATTCACGGATCGATCGATCGAAGATACGATGTTAGTCGTGGTAAACGGGGTTGCAAAACTCTATGGTATGACCGGATTTCGAATCGGCTGGGTGGTCGCCAACCGGAACCTGGTTGAAGTGATGACGAATGTCCAAAGCCAGATCACCTCTTGCACCTCAAGTGTGCTTCAGGCAGCGGCAGAAGGCGCCTTAAATGGGATGCAGAGTGTTACAGAAAACCTTAGGCTGATGTTTGAAAATAACAGAAATATTACGATGCAGGAACTGAAGACCTTCAGCGGGATCAGGACAACCAAGCCCGAGGGGACCTTCTATGTGCTGCCGGATTTCCGGGCATACTCAAACGACTCGGTTGAGCTTTCCAAGTTCCTACTCAAAAAAGCGCTCGTCGTTACCGTCCCTGGGAAGGAATTTGGGATGGAGGGCTACATCAGGCTGAGCTACGCCGGTTCGGTAAAAGACATCACGACCGCCGTCGAACGGATGAAATGGGCGCTCGATCCAAACTCGCCCAACGAAATCTACATTGGCGACCGCAAGTTGATCAGGGATTGGCTATGAATAATCTTCTCGATATCAAGACCCCAGGCGAAGCCCAGGCAGGAGCTCGGAAAAGCGAGTTTGGCCTTGAAAATCATGGGCTGACAAATTTGAACAAGGTTTATTGGAATCTGGCGGTTGAAACACTTTATGAGGAGGCAGTCTTCAGAGGGGAAGGCAAGATTACGCTTGCTGGCCCGCTGGTCGTGAATACCGGGAAGCATACCCGCGGGCAGCGAACGATAAGTTTGTGGTGCGCGAGCCCAGCTCGGAGGGATATGTGTGGTGGGGTCAGTACAACCGTCCCTACAGCGCCGAGAAGTTTGATGAGCTGTTCAGCCGAGTGCAGGGGTATCTGCAGGGGCGTGACCTTTTCATTCAGGATTGCTTCGCCGGCGCAGACCCAGAATACAGGCTACCTGTTCGGATTATCACGGAGAGCGCCTGGCACTCCATTTTCGCCCGGAATATGTTCCTTTCTCCTCCGACCAATGATGACTACCGCCGACACGTGCCCGAATTTACAGTGATCGCCGTACCCGGTTTCAAAGCGTTTCCACAGATCGACGGCACACCCTCGAACACCGTCATCGCGATTAATTTCAGCCAGCGGCTTTGCATCATCGGGAACTCCAGCTATGCCGGCGAAATCAAGAAGTCTATCTTCACGATCATGAACGGACTGCTCCCACTTGAAGGCGTGATGACGATGCACTGCTCTGCGAACGTCGGCGAAAAAGGGGATGTCGCGCTGTTTTTTGGGCTTTCAGGGACAGGCAAGACGACCCTCTCAGCTGATCCGCGCCGCGGGCTGATCGGTGACGACGAGCACGGCTGGAGTGATGCCGGGGTGTTCAACTTCGAAGGCGGGTGCTACGCAAAGGTGATTGCTTTGTCCCCTACTGCCGAGCCGCAAATCTACGCCTGCACGCGCCGGTTTGGAACGATCCTTGAGAATGTTGCCTACGATCCGGTCACCCGCTTGATTGACCTTGATGACGACACTTTGACAGAGAACACTCGCGCTTCTTATCCGCTCGAATTTATCGGGAATGCCATTCGGGAAAAACGCGCCGGGCACCCTAAGAATATTATCTTTCTCACCTGCGATGCATCTGGGGTGCTGCCGCCAATCGCCAGACTCACTCCAGACCAGGCGCTCTATCACTTCATCTCGGGCTACACGTCAAAAATCGCCGGAACTGAAATTGGGCTTGGCGAAGAACCCGAGATTACCTTCAGCACCTGCTTCGGCGGTCCATTTATGGTCCACCACCCGGCTTTTTACGCCAATCTTCTGAAGAACAAAATCGAGCGATATGGGGTCACGTGCTGGCTGATAAATACCGGGTGGGTCGGGGGTCCATACGGGGTTGGCAAGCGAATCAGCATCCGGTATACGCGGACACTTTTGAATGCCGCATTAGATGGATTGCTGGATCAGGTGGAATATACTACCGACCCGGTCTTTGGTTTTCAAGTTCCCAAGTCCTGTCCAGAAATCCCTAAATCGGTTTTGGATCCAGGATCTTCCTGGAGCAGCAGAGACGCCTATACAAAACGTTACCGAGCCCTGGCATCCCGTTTTATCGATAACTTTAAAAAATTCGAAGATCAGGCTTCGTCAGAAGTGATCAATTCGGGTCCAAAAATTTGACTTTAACACATATCCAGTAATCAGAGCGCCTCCCGTGGGAAGTAAAGGAGGCGCTTTTTTTCCTGACAATGCGACGATCATGGATCAGAGAAGTTATTGCTCGAACTATCATTCCCCTAAATATGAGTACCTAAAGTGCCCAGGCGAACAGGATACCCAGAAAACCAATCACAATCCCTAGATGCAGTAGCAAGTTGCTGCTCACCAGCCAACCCAACTGAGGAAAGAACTGTAAGAAGGCATTTAATATAACCAGGAATATGCCGACGATAATTAGCAGGCCTTTGCGAGCAGCCAAAAAATCAGAGGTTTTATCAACGAAACGATTCATAATAATTTCCACCTTGCTTATTCAGGTTTTTATATCCGGCTGAGCGACCCGATGCGGTTAATCTCCACGGCAATAAGGCTTCAAATAGGGTTCGATTTGGAGATAAATGGCTTATAACGGGCGATCAGCCGGTCTGGAATTTTGCCTTCGATCGTCACCCCACCGCGGGTGTGCTCCAACTTGTCGATCTGCCCAAGCTCATGGAACATTGAAATCAAGGCGCCCTCTTTATACGGGAGCCGCACAGAAACCGGAGAAAAGCTTTCAAACAACCTTCGGCTGATCGATTCCAGCAAATAATTGATGCCCAGTCCTTTTAACGCCGAAATCGCGACAGAATTGGGGAAATCTGCCAGATAGGATTGGGCGCGTTCCGGCGATTCCAGACGGTCGATTTTGTTGAGAATCGTCAATACAGGGATGTGGCTGGCTTCAATTTCTGATAGAGTCTCATGGACCGAATCGGATTGCGCCGAGGCATTTGGGTGGGTGACATCTACAATATGCAAAAGAAGGTCGGCTTCTGCGATCTCTTCGAGCGTGGCTCGAAACGCGGCGACAAGCTCGGTAGGCAGCTTTTGAATAAATCCGACGGTGTCCGTGAATAAAGCAAGATGCCCGCCCGGCAGCTCCACGCGACGGGTGGTTGGGTCCAGGGTTGCAAACAACTGGTTGGCAACAAAAACATCGGCACCAGCAAGGCGATTTAATCGGGTAGATTTTCCGGCATTTGTATACCCCACCAAGGTCACCAGCGGGATACGGGAGCGATTTCGTCTGGCGCGATACTGGCGGCGGTGGGTGCGCACCTTCTCCAGCTCTACTTTCAAATGGTCAATGCGGCGCCGGATCTCTCTCCGGTCGACTTCAAGCTGAGTCTCACCTGGACCGCGCAATCCAACCCCACCGACACCACCGCTCCGGCCGCCCCCACCGCCAGCCTGGCGAGCCAGGTGGGTCCAGGCGCGAGTCAGGCGTGGCAAGCGGTACTCGTATTGAGCCAGCTCAACCTGCAGCGCGCCCTCACGCGTGCTGGCATGCTGAGCGAAAATGTCTAAGATCAAGGCAGTACGGTCAATGACCCGGATCTTTTCGCCCAATATTTTCTCAAGCTGGCGGAGATGACGAGGAGAAAGCTCCTCATCGAAAACGATCATTTCCGCCTGGAACTCTTCTGCAAGCATTTTTACTTCTTCAACTTTTCCGGGACCGATAAAAGTGTTTGGATTCGGATGCTCCAACTTTTGGGTCGTTGAGCCAACGACCTCCAAACCTGCTGTCTCTGCCAGAAGCTCAAGCTCCTCAAGCGAATCTTCCATAGAGAGGAGATCTTTCCGATGGTAGATCTCTACCCCTACCAGAAAAGCTTTTTCGCGCAACGGTATTGTTGGTTCAGGGATTTTTCTAGTCATTCTGATTGACTCTCATTCTCAATTGTCTTTGACATCAAGATCCGCAGATTATTCGAGCGCAGACAGGTAATCTTCAAGGTCCTCAAGGGCACGTCTTGCATAAGCGCCTGCCCGGTTCCGTTTGCCATGAATTGAAAGATCCGTTAAAGGCGGCATGAGTCCGAAATTGGCTTTCATCGGCTGAAAATCCTTCTCGTTCAATTCGGTGATGTACCTGCACAATGCTCCGAGCATGGTGGTGACAGGCGGCTCGAACAGCTTCTTTCCAAGGGTAAGTCGGGCAGCATTCAGGCCGGCGAGCAAACCTGAGGCGATATTCCCGATATACCCTTCGATCCCAGTGATCTGCCCGGCAAAAAACAGGTCATCGCGGGGTCTGCTTTGGAGAGTTGGGCGCAAGAATGCAGGCGAAAAGATAAATGTATTCCGGTGCATCTGACCGAAGCGAGCAAAATCGGCAAACTCCAACCCTGGCAGCATTCGGAAACTCTGCGCTGCTCTGGAAACTTCAAGTTCGTTTGAAAACCGACTAGGTTGTAGAGCGAGCCAGCAAGATTATCCTGACGTAGCTGAACAACAGCGTACGGGCGCTTCCCAGTGCGCGGATCCTTCAGGCCGACCGGTCTCAGGGGTCCAAATGCCAGCGAGCTGCTGCCGCGTTTTGCGAGGATCTCGATCGGGAGGCAACCCTCAAAGAAACGGTCTGGACCTCCGCGGACACCATTTTCGATTTCCTTCTCGAATTCGAGCAGGGTAACCCTCTCAGCTTCCAGGAGAGCAGAGATAAATCGTTCGTATTCTTCTTTGTTCAGCGGGGAATTCAGGTAATCACCCTCAGGATCTTGGCCATGATCGTACCGTGAACCGCGAAAGGCGATATCCATATTGATAAATTCGTAAGTAATAACAGGGGCAACTGCATCGTAAAAATACAAATGGTTTTTACCAGTTAGCGAAGCCAGCGCTCCTGAGAGAGCTGGGGAAGTCAAAGGACCTGACGCGATCACGGCAAGTTCTGAAGGGATTTCTTTCACTTCTTCACGCCGGATTCGAATATTCGGGAGGTGCTCGATCCGAGCAGTGACGAGCTCCGCAAAGGCTTCCCGATCGACTGCAAGGGCTTCGCCAGCGGGAAGCGCGGTTTCCTGTGCACATTCAAGCAGCAACGATCCCATCCTACGGATTTCTTCTTTTAGCAGTCCGCTTGCTCGATCAACCAGCTTCGATCCGAGGGAATTCGAGCATACAAGCTCTGCAAGGCGACTGCTTTGGTGGGCGCCAGTCTGGAGGCGCGGCCTCATTTCGAAAAGGTCCACCGTTAAACCAAGCTTCGCCGCCTGCCAGGCTGCCTCGCTGCCTGCCAATCCGCCGCCGATGATCGCTAAATCAGACATCTCTCATTCAATTGTACCAAGAAAGAGTAGTATAATTTTGGCGGTTGAAGGCGGCTACTGCATGATGAATTGCACGAAAACTTGTCGCTTTCAATTCGAATCGCTCTAAAATGGAGAACTGACATGAATTTTGGTCCAACCGAACTGATCATAATTCTAGTGATTGTCATCGTGCTTTTCGGGGTGGGACGTATCAGCAAAATTGCCGGCGAGCTTGGCAGCGGTATACGCTCATTTAAAGATGGACTTCAAAGCCCTGACGAAAAGAAAGAGCCTGAAGAAGTCAAACCATCCGAGCCAGAAGAAAAATCCTGAGCTCAGCGTTTCTCAGCCTGTTCCACAGCGCCGCCTCCTTCCTGGGGGTGGCTCTTTATTATTGACGACCCGCTTATTAATTTTTCGCATATTTTGGAGTGGATCATGAAACAAATAAAACTAATCCTGCCGCTGATCCTATTATTGCTGTCGATCTTTTTTATCCCAGTGATGGCAGCCGCAGAACCCGCGGTTATCCGTGCTGTACTTTTCTATTCTCCTAGCTGCTCTCACTGCGTGGAGGTTATGGAAAGAGTCATCCCACCCCTGGTCGAAGAATACCCTGACCAACTGGATATCGTCGGAATAGACGTCACGCACCCTCTAGGCGGAGAGCTTTATCAATCGATGTTGACAGAACTCAAGGTCCCCGATGAAAGGCTGGGAGTGCCTTCGCTTGTGGTTGGATCGACACTGCTGGTCGGGACGAATGAGATCGAGCAAAACTTTCCGGCTTTAATCAAAGTCGGATTATCCACAGGTGGATCAAACTGGCCGAACATCTCGGGGCTGGAGAGCGTGCTCGCTTCGCAATCCAGTCCTGCTGCGCCTTTGTCGCCTACCTCACTCGAGGATCCTCATTTTGTAAACGAACAAGATCCAGGATTTATGGGCAGGTTTTTACAGGATCCGCTTGCAAATTCGATTGCGGTGATCGTCTTGTTGGGGATGATTGCGGTGGGGACCTTGGTAATGATCAGCTACCTTAAAGGACCTGATCGAAAATTCTTTCGCTTCCCAGATTGGGTGCTCCCAGCGCTGGCGCTGCTTGGGCTGGGCGTAGCTATTTACCTGACATTTGTCGAAGTCACTAACGCGAATGCCGTCTGCGGCCCGGTAGGAAACTGCAACAGCGTCCAACAAAGCTCGTATGCCAAGCTCTTCGGCATTCTTCCGGTTGGATTGTTAGGCGCAGCGGGTTATCTGGCTATCCTGGCGCTCTGGGTTACTAGAAAGTTCGGTCCAGAGAGTTTCCATAAGATCACCACGCTCCTTATTTGGGGGATGGCCTGGTTCGGCCTGCTGTTTTCGATCTATCTGACCTTTCTTGAGCCATTCGTAATCGGCGCGACCTGCGCCTGGTGCATCACGAGCGCGATATTAATCAGCTTAATTCTGCTGGCATCCACGGCTGATGCGAAGGATGCGCTGCGCATCGATTATGAAGATGAGCTTGAGATGGACGAAGGAGCACAGGATGAAACTGAGGGCTTTCCTATATCGCAGGAGTCTTGAACTGAGCGAAAGTAATTTGTTTTTTTTGAGGTCGTGAACACTGCAGAAGAATGATTCTTCCGCTCAGAGACCAATTACAGCTCGTGGAATTGATGGTTTTCCACGGGCTGTTTTGTTAGCTTGATCCAAGCGGAGTGGCTTTCTGTGAACAGCTGAATGATTAAATCTGCATGGGTAAAGAGCCGAGCGATATCTGAAGGGGGCAGAAAATGGCTGTGCATGAGAGTGATTTTCTCGATGAATGCAATCCATTTCACCGAGATCGATCGAATATCGGGCTCTTCGATAACCAGAATTCCGCCAGGCTTAACACTTCGCCAAAGCTCTGCAGCGGTGGCAGGTTGATCAAAAATATGATGGAGTGCATCCACCATAATAATCCGATCGAAAATGGAGTCTGGAAACGGCAGCCTGCCGGTATCGGAACAAATCCGGAAGATGCCATCGATTCGGGAGGCATGGCACAGCATTCCATGGGAGAGGTCTGCCAGGATTACCCGCCGGGTGGGAGCAGACATAAATTGAGCGATCCGTCCGGTGCCGCCACCGGCATCCAGTACTGTTCCGTTCAGCGGTAAATTTAGCAGATCCAGGAGCTGAGTTGGATGGACCGGATGGATAAATCGATCGTAAATTGGCGCAAGGAGATCAAAGTGATTGAGGACCGGCATTATGGATCGAATTTCGCGATCGTCCCGAGGTTATCGGAATACTTGTGGCAGCATGAGGGGATTTTGAATGACGCCTTCGACGATATTCAGGACGGTCAGATTCCGGCTGCAGTCGTCATAGGTATCAAAGACTATGGGGGTAGAAAGCTCTTTTCCTGCGAGATTCATCACCTGGAGAAATAGAGTCCCAACAGATCGAATCGGCTGCTCGGCAATGGTTAACAAGAAACCGCCAGGGCCGAAATCGGATGCTCCACCAGTGATTCCAAAAAGTAAGATGCTTTGCCCATTCAGCGAGCCAAAGACCTTCACAACCAGTCCGGTCAAAGGACTGCCGAAATGGTCGAAAACCTGTCCGCCCACGCCTAAAAAGCTGCAGCCAATTTCTATTTGGGGGAAATTTTGAATGCCGACCGGAGTGCCGGGTTGGGTAGTGTAGATAATTCTTTCGGTTTGGGCAGATACAGTTTGAGCCGAGAACCCAATAAAAACAAGCAGTAAAAGCGTAAAGGTCTTGCTTGCCGCGGCAAGCTTTTTAGCTGGGAGCATGGTCAATATTCTTCGTCTTCATCCAGCCAAATTTCATCATCTTCTTCGTCAATATCCAGTTCTTCCCAATCGTCAACTTCTTCTTCAGCTTCCCACTCTTTATCTTCATCGACGCCGTTCGCACGCGCGAAAGTCATGCAACCGGCATCGGGGTCAAACTCAACAGCAGCCGCACCACAGTATCCATCATCCAGGAAAACACATTCAATGTAATGGCAGCGAATCCGCGGCATAAATATCCTCCTGAGCTAACAATATCACAACGAAGTCACAGCGTCGTCAAACAACCAGGCATTCACCTGACCGCCGAACGGCACTGATTTTACACCAGATGGGATTAAAAGCAAAGCGTTTGCTTGTACCAATGAACGCAGATTACCGGATCCTTGATGGCCGGTAAGGCGAGCTGTCAGCTCACCATTCTGGTATTTTACGACTGCACGCAAGTAGGATTCCCTTCCATCCGACACGATATTCTCATGCAGGATTACTTTTATTGTGTTTCGCAGGGTCGTACTGCTGCCTTGCAAATACATCAATAACGGACGAACGAATACTTCGAAGCCAACGAAGGCTGAAACAGGATTCCCAGGAAGCCCAATGAAGGGAGTGTCACGAAAATAACCAAACGCGATCGGCTTCCCAGGGCGCATATTGACCCGCCAAAACTCTAATCTGCCCTCCTGTTCTATCACGCTTCGGACAAAATCCATTGCCCCAACGCTAACGCCCGCCGATGAGAGGATCAGATTAACATTCATCGCAACAGCGCGATCGAGAATATTTCTAACATCATCAAATTTATCGCCGGCAATGCCGAGATTTACAGGCTCTGCCTTGCAGCTTTCAACCAGACCGCGCAAGGTATAGATATTCGAATCGTGAATTTTTCCCGGTTTTAGAGGCATATCAACCGGTACAAGCTCATCTCCGCTGGAGAAAATCGCAATCGAAGGTTTTTTATGGACCTTGAGCCTGTCAGCGCCTAACATGCTTAACAAACCCAGCTCCTGCGGGCGCAAACGAATCCCTCTTTCGAGGACCTGTTCTCCAGCGATTACATCATCACCGCGGCAGCGAACGTTGTCAAATTTTCCCTGTGATCGAAAGATCCGCACAAAATCTGGTGCGGGGACACCTACCTGGCGATCTTGAAAGTCGGTGTTTTCAACTGGGACGACCGCATCCGCGCCAGCAGGCATCATCGCGCCGGTCATGATTCGAGCCGCCTGACCAGCTTGAACCTGAATATCGACAGATTCACCTGCCGGTATATCGCCAATTACCTTTAACTCAATTGGTGTATTCGTTTGAGCCTGAGAGATGTCCTCAGCACGAACCGCAAATCCATCCATGGCAGAATTATCGAAGGGAGGTAAAGGTATCGAAGCCAAAACAGGTTCGGCAAGAATCCTACCAGCTGCGTCTGCCAGATTAATTTCGACGATATCCAGTGGATCGAATTGGTCGAACAGGCGCTTCCGCGCCTCTGTTACAGATAATAAGGGGGTATCCTGAGCCATTCGCGGCGGAATTATACCATTATCCAGGTCTGACCCGCCGGGCTTCCATCACATTTGGCAAGTTCTCAAGGCGATCTAACAGCCGGCTGAGCTGGATGATATCCCGCACCTCCAGATCGAGATCGAAGGTTGCCATATTGCGATTTGTCTCTACCTTCACCCTCGGCATATTCACGCCTTCGTCAGCAATCAATGTTGAAACATCCTTCATTAAGCCATCCCGATCGAAGGCTTTGATCCGGATTGGAACCGGGTAAGTTGCAGTTGCTTCACCCCAGCTCACCCTTACCAACCTTTCACGGTCGCCTATGCGCAAGACATTTGGACAGTCTTTGCGGTGGATCGTTGCACCACGCCCGCGAGTGATGTAGCCTACAATTTCATCCCCAGGGGCAGGATTGCAGCAGCGAGCAAAATTGGTCAGCAAGCCTTTCAGCCCGAGGACTGTGACCAATTCGTCCAGAGCCCCAGGCGCAGATGGCTTTGAGGTCGGGACGAGCAATTCTTCGGTTTCTTCTTTATCACCAAGAGTCAGGTGTTTTACAATCTTTTGGGTCGCAAGGTCGCCGGTACCGATGGCGGCGTAAAAATCTTCCACCGATTTCAACTCAAATTCGCGAGCCAACCGCTCAAGATTAGTGTCGGTAAGCCCAAGTCTGCGAAGCTCTTTTTCCAGCATGACCTTGCCAGTGCTGGCATTCTTTTCTTGAGCCTGGCGCTTAAACCAGGTGCGGATCTTTCCGCGCGCTCGCTGGGTTTTGACAAGTCCCAGGTTTGGATTCAACCAATCCAGGCTCGGCCCACCTCGTTTAGCAACCAAGATCTCAACTTTGTCGCCGGTTTTCAAGGTGTAGTCCAGCGAAACCAGTTTGCCGTTGATTTTTGCACCTCGGCAGCGGTGACCAACATCGGTATGTACCTGGTAGGCAAAATCGATCGGGGTTGCGCCAGCCGGCAGATCGATAATATCTCCCTTTGGGGTGAAGATATAAACACGATCCTGGAAGACCTCGCTCTTCATGTGATCGACAAATTCTCCGGCATCTTCAATGTCCTGCCGCCAATCCATCAAAGAACGAAGCCAGAGGATGCGTTTTTCGAAGTCCTCGTCACGCGATGAGCCTTCTTTATACCGCCAATGAGCAGCGATGCCATATTCGGCGTTCTGGTGCATTTCTTGGGTGCGGATCTGGAATTCCAAATTCTGTCCGTCGTCATAAATTACTGCAGTGTGCAGCGAGCGATAAAAATTATCTTTCGGCGCGGCAATGTAATCATCGAATTCTCCCGGAATTGGCCGCCAATTTGCATGGATGATCCCCAGAGCGGTATAACAAGCGTTATTATCCGGCACGATTACACGCACGCCACGCACATCGAATACCAAATCAAAAGGAATTCCCTTGCGTGACATTTTGCGGTAAATCGAATAAATATGTTTTGGCCTTACGGAAATTTCTGCCTGGATGCCATGCGATTCGAGGACTGAGAGCAACCGATTTTTGATTCGAAGCATCTCATCTTCGCGCTCCGATCTTCGACTTGCCAGATGATCTGCGATCTCGCGGAATTTTTCAGGGTTTACGTAGCGGAAACCAAGGTCCTCAAGCTCCCATTTCATCTGCCAGATGCCCAGACGGTTGGCCAGCGGGGCAAAAATATCCAGCGTTTCCTGAGCGATTCGAATGCGTTTTTGCTCAGGCATGTGGCTCAAAGTCCGCATGTTATGCAGGCGATCGGCCAATTTTATTAAAATCACACGAACGTCATCCCCCATTGCGAGAAATGTCTTTCTGAGGGTCTCCGAAACCAAGTCATATTTACGACTGCGCTGGATCTTATCCACCTGTTCTTCCGGACTGTCTTCACCTCGACGTTCGGCGATTTCCCGCAATTCCTGCTCTTTGATATCTTCCTGGAAATGCTGATCACCGCGCGAGACCCGCGGCAAGTGGGTAAGCTTAGTGACACCATCCACCAATCTGGCAATTTCTTCGCCGAAATCTCGCTCAAGGTCTGCAAGCGTGATCCCGGTGTCTTCGACCGTGTCATGCAGGAGCGCGGCGGCAACAACCGAGGGGGGCACGCGCATATCGGATAGGATTGATGCGACCGCAACACAGTGAAAAATATAAGGTTCACCAGAGGCGCGTTTTTGACCCTGATGGGCTGTATCGGCGACCCGATAGGCGCGCAGTACCAGCTCCCGATCTGCCGGGGTATAAATTTCTGGTAAACACTCCATTAACTCGTCGATGTTCATAAATAGGACCAGACTCCAATTAGTATAACCATTGGTTCGTCCAAGGGCAAGGGGAGATAATAATTGACGTAAATAGTGTAAATTTTTACTGAATTTTTACGCCCATTTTTACGCGAAACCTTGCCGTGGCTGCTCAGCAAAGGTAAATTATCTTTAGAACAGGATTATCCATAAATACAGTTCAATTCAAGTGAATTGAACAGGAGGCTAAAATGACCAGAACTACGAAAATCATCAGTATGACTATGATCATCATGATCGCAATGATTGCACTGCTTCCGGTGAGCACCGCTTCGGCGGCACCTGCCAGTCCGAACTCGTCAACCATCGGAAACCAGGCGTCAACTCAAGACGGGTTACTGAAAAAGAAACCCTGCCAAGGATACAACCAGGCAGCCTGGAATCCCGCTTACTATCCCAACTATGGACCCTGCGCAGGCTACTACTACCGCTATCCTACTTTCTTTATCAACAGCGTGGTCAGAAATGGCTCTGTGACGGTAACAGCTTACGATTTACCTGCCAATGACCGTTTTGATGTCATGATGAACTATATGGGGACCGCCGGCAAATGCGGGATCGTCGTCGCTTCATTCCAGACCGGCGGAGGCGGGACTTAAACAATGACGTTCAATATCCCTCAGGCATACTACGGTCAATTCCAGATCGCAATGCGAATGCAAAGCTCGACAGGCTCTGGCTTCTACGCTTACAACTGGTTCTACAACAACTCCACTTATTGAGCCTCGAACCAGGATTTCCAACGTATTCAAGGGATGGCTGGCGCAATCTGCCAGCCATCCCTTGAATTTAGCTTAAATTGCCCGAGATATTAGCGATTAATAATCAAAGGCTGGGCTGTAGGGGTGATGGTAACTTCAGGAGTTGGCGACCTGGTGACGTCAAAAGTCGCTTCCCAACGGTAGGTCTTCATTGGACGACCATAGAACCAAAGCTCAACCACACGCCGGAATATCGGGGCAGCGATTTCGGAACCTTCGCCAGCATTCTCGGCGATCACGGCAATGGCGATATCCGATTTATCTTCCCGGTTCTCGTCTGTATAACCCGCAAACCAGGCATGAGGCTCGCTGGTTGAGTTTGTGGCAGTGCCAGTCTTTCCAGCAATCTTGATATCAAGATCGTTCAACTCTCGAAACGCGGTACCCATTGGCTTTCTGTTCTGGGTCACGCCAATCATCGCTTCTTTCAAGACTGCCATGTTTTCGGGTTTTAATGGCAGCGTCCCCTGGATCTCCGGTTTAAAGCTCCGAGTAATGGAACCATCTTTCTTTACAATTTTTTCAATGATCTGCGGGCGGAAAAGCGTGCCTCCATTCCCAATCGCAGCAATGAACCGCGCTACTTGCAGCGGTGTAACCTGAAGGTCGCCCTGGCCAATTGCCAGGTTGGTGGCGTCAAGAGGGCTGCCAGGATCGAGCACATTTCCCGCCTCTTCATCAATGCCCTCAATGCCAGTTTTTGATCCCAAGCCAAAACTTCGAGCTAAACCGGAGACCGCTGTGGTCAGCCCGGCATTATAAAGGTCATAACCGATGTGATAGAACCAGGGATTGCAGGATTTCATTAAACCCTGCGGCAGTGTTAACAGACCACTTGGTTGAGTCTCGCCGTCTTCTTGAAAATGATCCCAAGTCCAATCATAAAGCGTGATCCCAATCAGCTCGGTGAAAGAGTAGTCGCACTGGTAAGTCGATTCGGCGTTATATCTGCCGCTTTCCAAACCTGCAGACATGGTGAGAATTTTAAACACAGAACCCAAAGGATATTGGCCTTGGGCAGCTCGGTTGAACTGAGGCAGGCGCTGATCATTGGCAATTTCTGACAGCTGGGTATTCCAGTTGTAATTTTCGATTTCATAAGCATTCGGATCGAAACCAGGTGAGGATGCCATCGCCAGCACGCGACCGGTGTTTCGTTCCAGGACAACGATAGCGCCGTTATAAACCGAAAGGGCTTTCTGGACCTCACGCTGGAAGTCTTTATCGATGGTGGTATAAATATCTTCTCCTGGGATGCTCCCAGAAGCCCCCAGCTCTCCCACCGGTTTTCCCTCTTGATCGAGAATGTATACTACTCCGCCGGGTTTGCCCATCAGGATATCTTCACCCCACAGCTCTATTCCTTTCCGGCCGACGCGGTCATCCACGACGTAGCCCTTCCGGCGGTATGTGCTCATTTCCTCTTGCTGGATAGGACTGACATACCCAATGACGTGGGGCGCGATCCCTCCGTCGAGATATAGTCGACGGATGTAATTCGAAACGACAACCGAGCCCCAGGTCGCGAGCTGCTCAATCCGGCGCGGATCCTGATCGGCGGGAACTTCAGCGATTGGGATGTACTCGCCTGGCAGAGCTTCTAAGATTTTATTTGCGATCGTATCTGCTCGATAGGTCGAAACGCTAGAAAGTAGCGACAAAAGACCTGGTGAATCGCCGAGATCGACATAATCCGGCCAGACGCCGACTGCCACAGCTTCTTTCTGCTCAGCAAGAGGGCTGCCATTTCGGTCAAATATCGAGGCGCGACCGGTCCATTCACGGTCCAAAGTCAGGCTGCCGCCGTTTGCTAATTCGGGGAGCACCATCCCGCGGTCCCAAGAAATGCGCCACTGCCCCTGCTCTAGCTTGAGATTCATGACCATATCCCGGGAAAGCTCCCCAAGAATGGCGGATTCCATTTTTGTTTTGAAGCTGATCTCAGCCTGAGTTGGTTCGATACGCTCAGATATGATCTCGTAATTAAGGTCAACAATGGTCGCTTCATTGGCCAGGTTTTCATATACCTGCGTAAACTGCTCCAGGCTCAGGTCAGATTTTGAGGCTTCGGTCAGCATATTGAACATGGATTCGTAATCGCTGGATTTCCAGCTATCGAGGAACGCTGCTGCAGACTGCGCGACCTCAGGCGGCTGGGTCAACCGGACTTCAGGAGGCTTCAACGTGGGGGTTTGGGTCGGCATCAACTCCTCCCCACCCGGCCGACACCCAGCCAAAAGGAATATGGAAAATAAAACCATCCCCAAAACGCGATAAGCAGATCCTTTAGAAAACCAGGTAGTCAAATGAAAGCCTCAATTTCGTAAGAAATAATTATTCGCCAATTTTTTCGATCATAAACCATTTTCGGCTGTCAGGCAAGAAAGGGTCTTTATTATGAGCAATATTTAATACCTTTGCAAAAGCAAACTAGGAATAGCTGTACATTTTCTTGACAATTATTATACATTGTGATAAGATAGGAAACAAAGAAAAATTGGAGGAAGTATGGCATTTTATCTGGCATTCAAAGAAGTCTGGCGAAACAAAGGCAGGTTTTTCCTTTTCTCACTCGTCATCACACTGATCACTACCCTGGTGCTTTTTATCGCGGCGCTAGCAGAAGGCCTGGCGCAATCAAACCGCCAGTATCTGGAAAAACTGGACGCCCAGCTGATAGCTTTTCAAAAGAATGTTGATCTTTCTGCAAACACAAGCAGGATCAGCTTCTCAACCTTGAACGATATTGCGCGAATAGACGGCGTAGAAGAGGTTGGACCAATCGGTTTCAGCAACGGGGCGATTGTGTTCTCCGATGGGAAAGATAACTTGAACGTTTCATTGATCGGGGTCGAAGCAGGCAAACCCGGCGACCCACCGGTGATTGCCGGTGAAAAGCTTTTGATAGACCGCGGATCCGACGTGTTGATCGACTGGAATATCGCCAAACGCACAAATATTCGAGTTGGAGACACCATTACCATCAAGACAATCCAAGGCTCACGAGAGGAGTTTTACTCGCTCAAAGTGATCGGGATGACAGACGGGCAGTTGTATTTGTTTCAGCCGTCAATCTTCATCCCCTACCGGACCTGGGACCAAATCAAACCTGGCACAAGCTCAAATTCTGGTTTTGTAGAGACAACTTCGAATATCGTTGCAATAAAACTTGAACCTAACCAGAATCCAATCGAAGTTCAAAACAAGATCGTCCAGTCAGTCCGGAATATTGAAGTGAGCGACGTACAAACGGCTATCGAATTGATCCCTGGATACAGCGTACAACAGAGCACGCTGAATACGCAGCGCTTTTTCACCTTACTGATCGGACTCCTGGTTATCGGTGGTTTCTTTCAAATCCAGCTACTTCAAAAGGTCCCCTTGATCGGGGTCATGAAGGCGATCGGTGTATCTAATTTTTCTGTTGGGGCTTCAGTCGTATCGCAAATCGTCTTGGTGACCACATTCGGGGTGCTGCTGGGTAGCCTGGTAACATTTGGGCTCGCACTGGCAATCCCTGACAGCGTCCCGATCGTTTTTAATGGCTCAGGGGTCATTGTGGCGATCTTAACACTTTTGGCGATCGGGCCGATCGGGGGGCTGGTTTCTGTGCGACTAGCATTATCGGTTGAACCACTTATTGCACTAGGTCTATCATCATAGGGACTTGAAAAATGGCTCCAATAATCGAAACCCATGAAGTAAAGAAAATCTACAATACCGGGAAATATTCGGTCGTAGCGGTAGATCATGCAAGCATCACCGTGAATTCCGGCGAATTTGTAGGGTTGGTTGGTCCAAGCGGGTCTGGCAAAACCACGATGCTGGCGATGCTCGCCGCTCTGCTTAAGCCCAGCGAAGGGATAGTAAAGATAGACCAGCAAGACCTCGGCGCGATGAGCGAAAAAGAGCGGGTTGAATTTAGACGCCAGAAGATCGGTTTCACTTTCCAATCCAACAACCTGATCCCTTACCTGAGTGTCCTCGAGAATGTAGAGCTGATGCTGCGTCTGAACAGTAATGGAAAGCAGAAAATTAATGGTAAGGCGAAAGACCTGTTAGCGCGTTTGGGGCTTGAAGATCGGATGAGCAGCCTGCCAAACCAGCTATCAGGCGGTCAGCGCCAACGAGTAGCAATCGCGCGGTCCATGATTCACGAACCCAGCGTAATCCTCGCGGATGAACCGACTGCCAGCCTAGATACCGAGCGCGCCTTCCAGGTGACAAAACTTTACTCAGAGCTGATTTATGAAAACCAGAAAGCTGGGATTATGGTAACCCACGATCTGCGGATGTGTAAATACGTAGATAAGATCATCCAGATCGAGGACGGGAAGATCACCAGCGTCCTGGAAACGCCGCAAGCGATTGAGGCGCTGATCACCTGCGCCTGATCTCTGGATCAAGTCTTAACCAAAGATGCGGCAGCCTTTAAGCTTGCCGCATTTTCGATTAAACTGGCTGATGTATAATACTCCTTTCGACCGGCGGGAACTCAAGGTGTTTGTGAAGCGTCTCTGACCTGTTAGCAAAGCATCTTTTGGATGGATAAGCGGAATGTCAGCGAGGCATATCAGGACGGAACGGATCAGTCGTAATCATCGAAGCAAACAACTTTCAGGATAAATAAGAAATGCAGAAGCGGTTCTTCGAAAAAAACTACAACTCTTGTAATTTGAATACTGTAAAGCCGAATTGGTGGATTAAGTCAGGATTTATATGGATTATGCTCTTCAGCCTCTTTTTCGCTTTTACAAGCATAAGCAAGGCACAAACGGAGCCACCGCCGGCTTTTTCTTCTGTCAGAATGACCGCCCGCCCGGCTTTCGAAGGAAATTTCAAGTACGGCGAATGGCTGCCAGTCTACGTCGAGCTGATTAATGACAGCGCTGACCTGCAAGCTAGTGTACAAACCGCGGTTCAGGGTTCTGGGGGGACGATGGTGTTTTCCACACCTGTCGAGCTCGCTGCAGGCGCCCACAAACAGGTCACGCTCTATGTCCTGCCCAACAATTTTACGCGCCAACTCAAAATCGAGCTCATTTCAGCAGGCGAATCTCTGGCATCGCAGCCGATTGAGGTTAGACCGAATCCAACCGTCAACTATCTGGTTGGGATCCTCTCATCCGATCGCGGCGCCCTCAATTTATTAAATACCATAGAAATCCCTGGGATAAAACGCACCAAAGTTTTGATCGATGTTCCTCCCGAAGACATCCCTGAGAAATCAGAAGGACTTCGATCGTTCGATTTACTGGTTGCGACTCATATCGATACATCGACCCTGACGCCTTCCCAGGTTTCTGCGGTCGAAAATTGGGTCCGTCAGGGTGGTCGGCTGGTAATCGGCGGGGGAGCAGATGCACAATTGACCGTTTCAGGCTTCCCACCCAGCCTGTTCCCAGCGACTATTGAGACCACGGAAGCGGTCGAGAAGCTCGGCCCTCTCGAGGAATATCCAGATCCAGACCGTCTTGTCCTCCTGCCTGGACCATTTGTCGCTGCTAAATTAAATCCGTCCGGCGGTCAAATCCTTGCAGGGGAAGAAGGGGACACTTTGATCCATGAATGGACACTTGGCAAAGGAGCGGTCGATTTTATCAGCCTCGATCCTTCCGTCGCTCCGTTTGACGCCTGGAACGGCACGACCCCATTCTGGCAAAAATTAATCGGCGCCGACGCTGTTTTCCCCGAGGGACTGCCAACGGATATCTCAAACCGCCAGCAGTTCGCCAGCAATATGCCTTATATCCTGTCCAACCTGCCAATTTTAGACCTGCCATCTGCCAAAGGGCTGGCGGTCATGCTGGCGCTATACATCCTCGTCGTTGGTCCGGTGAACTACCTCATTTTGAAATCGAAAAAACGCCTGCATTGGGCCTGGATCACAATCCCGGCAATCACGGTTTTCTTCTCTTTAGCTTCTTTCGGGTTGGGCTATATCCTTCACGGGACCGACATTTTTATCAACAAGATTTCCGTGATCCAGGTCGACCCTTCCGGCGACGCCCACTTTGACAGCTTTATCGGCGTGTTTTCTCCCGCACAGACCAACTACCAGGTTGAAGTCAAGGAAGGCGGCTTGCTGAGCCCACTCTCGCCTTATTATGAGCCCTGGATTTCCGCGGCTCCACCTGTTAGCGGTGCATCGGGGAAAACGATGGCTTTTGTGCAGGGCGATCCGGCATATGTGGAGGGGCTAAGCGTAGACCAGTGGTCGATGCAAAGCTTCATGTCCGAAGGATCGATCGACCAATACGGCGGGATACAATCCGATCTAAAGCTGGATAACGATCGAATTTCGGGGACGGTCACGAACAACACTTCGCATGAATTCCAGGATGCGATGGTCGTAATAGGCACAAAGTTCCACCGGATAGGACCGCTTGCTCAGGGGGAGAGCGCCGAGATTGAAATCGATTTGAGCGATATGGGCTCGCCAACGATGGGGATGTCTATCAGCTACTCAGTTTTCGAGAAAGAGCTGAACGATACGACAAATGCCCCTAACCGCCGAAGAGCTGAAGCGAAACGCGCGATCGTAGAGAATATTTTTGAGCGCACACCTCCTATGCTTTCATCGCAATCGGCTGCTAAAACTGGTTCGTCGTATTCGATGACTCCAGTATTTGTCGGCTGGCAAGATCAAGCCCCGCCGGAAGTGAGTATTATGAATACAGAGACGGCCAGCCAGACCACGGCAGTCGTCCTTCAAAATCTGGATTATGGGTTGTCGAATGCCGGTCAAATCAGCCTTCCGCCTGGGATGATCCCGGGTAAGCTTGTGAGCTATCCTCGTGATGGAGGAACATGCGGCTCGCCGGGTTCGACCGGGGTGTATATGACGAATGGGGAAGCTATTTTTGAGTATTATGTACCCGAAAACCTGCGCTATCTCCCAATTGATCGCTTGAAATTGGGCGTTTATACAGACAGCGGGGTTTTCATCGACCCGAAAATCGAAATCTATGATTGGGAATCCGAATCCTGGACCCAGCTAGATGGGATCGTCCAGGGTGTAAACCTGCTGCCTGGCGGATCCAGCTTTATCCGGGAGGATGGGCAAATCAATCTAAGACTTAACATCCAAGGCGGTCAGAGCTGCATTTATCTTTCCGTCGGTATGGAAAGCCTGTTGAATTGAAACTCATGCGATAAAATGACTATACGCATTTTTTGGGCCGAGCTGAATTGATAATTCCATTTGATGGATTGTCAATGCGATTTAATGAGCATATCCAATGGATTTGATTACAGGAATTACCCCTTTAAGGTAAAAACTTTATGGCTTACACGATTGTGACCCGGGATTTGACCCGTAAATTTGGAAAAGTGACTGCCGTGGATCGATTGGACCTCAAAGTGCCAACCGGATCGCTTTTTGGCTTGATCGGACCAAACGGGGCCGGGAAAACAACCACCCTGCGCATGCTGGCAGGACTCCTTGAGCCGACGAGCGGCGAAATCCGGATCAACGAGCTTGCGATCAAACGCTACTGGCATGAGATTCAATGGATGATTGGATATATGCCGGATTTCTTCGGCGTGTACGACGATCTGCTGGTGTGGGAATACCTTGATTTTTTTGCCAGGTGCTACCGGCTAAAGCCCAAGCGCCGCAGCCAGACGATCGACGAGCTTCTGGAGCTGGTCGACCTAACCGAGAAACGCGAAGCCTATGTGCATACGCTGTCTCGGGGCATGCGCCAGCGTCTTTGTCTGGCGCACGCCTTAATCAACGATCCTCAGGTGCTGCTTCTGGACGAGCCTGCGTCTGGGCTGGACCCGCGAGCCCGCGTTGAAATGCGCGAGCTGCTACGTGAGCTTCGGAATATGAACAAGACAATCATACTCAGCTCGCATATTCTCACCGAATTGGCTGAGCTGTGCGACCAAATTGCGATCATGGAGCGGGGTCAACTGGTGGTGAGCGGTTCTCTGGATGATGTTTTGAAACGAGCTGCCGAGCGCCGATTGATGTCGATCCAGGTACTGAATGACCCAGATCGGGCGTTTACCCTGTTGGAAAGCGCACCAAAGGTTCACAATGTTTACACGCAGCGCAAGAATCACTCCACCACACATCTCGAGTTTGAATTCTCTGGCGACGATGAGTTTGCGGCGGATTTGCTCGATCTGCTAATCTCAGAAAAAATCCGAATATCCGCTTATTCCGAGACGATGACCAACCTCGAAGAAGCATTTCTCAGGCTGACTAAAGGCGAGGTGGCATGATGAACCTGTCGCAGCTGATTGAACCGAACCCGATCATTGTAAAAGAGCTGCGCTCGCGGATGCGCGGGGCGCGTGTTTTTATCACACTGACTGCAGCCCTTACCTTGTTGGCGGTGGTTGGCTATTCGCTCTACCGCGTCACCCTCACAGGATCCCAAAACTCATCGACCCCGATCAGCCCTCAGATCGGACAGATGCTCTTCGCAGGTCTGGCTTTCTTCGAGCTGCTTGTTATCGCGGTCGTCACCCCTTCGGTCACTGCCGGTGAAATCAGCAGCGAGAAAGAGAAGCAGACCTATGAAATGCTGCTTGCAACACCGCTTAACCCAACCAGCATCCTGTGGGGAAAGCTGGTTGCGGCGATGAGCTACGTATTCCTGATCATCTTCGCGGCAGTCCCCATGGCAAGCCTGGTGTTTATCTACGGCGGGGTTTCTATTCGAGATATGGTAAAGACGCTTATTTCCTTAGTGGTGATTGCGGTTTTGTTCGGCGTGATCGGCTTGTTCTTCTCCTCGCTGTTCACCCGCACGGGGCGCGCCACCGTCTGCGCTTATCTCGCGATCGCATTGCTTCTTTTTGGACCGCTGTTTGCTGGAGTGCTTGCCGGCGTCTTGAACCAGGGAGACCCACCGCGCTGGATGATCTCACCCAGCCCATTCATGGTGCTCGCTTCTGCGTTCCAGCCATCTGTGAATCCTGACAGCATCTCGAGCACTTTTTGGATGATCGGCAGCCCGGTCTATTGGATCATGGGTCGACCACCCATCAGCCTGACTTCGATCCCCCGTCCAGCCTACCATCTCGGACTGCCGGTGTATCTTTTTGTCACAATCATCCTTTACCTGGTTTCAACCCGCCTGGTGAAGCCAGTACGCAAGCTCGAAATTCATTGGTCGGAAGCTGTCTTAGCATTCGTGATCCTGTTAGGCTTTCTTGGATTCGTGACAATTGGATACCTTTCGACTACGAACCGGTACGAAAATATCAAGGTAATCGCGCCGGCTACTCCAACACCATTCATCCAATCCGCGCCACAAGACCAAGAAAACTCCCCCAACCTGATGACGACACCCGTTCCTGAGAGCCCAGAAATCGCGCCAAAAGGATATCTGCCCCCGCAGAGGATCCCACCGGAGGTTGGCTCGCTCCTTTCTAATGGTCTGGTTACCTGGAGTGGAACCAAGCCCGGTTTGACATGAACGAACTGAAGACCCGACTGGTTCCGATTCGCAACCGGATGCGCCTGCGAAACAGCTGGCTCAGCATACAGCGCATGATCTGGCTGCCCGCGGCAGCAGGATTGGCTGTTCAAATCGTTGGGCGGTTTTTCCCCATTCAGCAGCTATGGGCATGGACGCTGCTGCCGATGGGGGTCTGGATCGCGTCCCAAGCGAGCTACCACATGTTGAAACCGCTTTCTCTGGACCAGACCGCTCGCCAGATGGACCTTGAGCTCTCATTAAAAGAGCGAATATCCACATCACTAGCCTTCATGCCATCCCAAAATAACAGTCTAAGTCAAAATCTCCTGCTCAGGCAGCGATCCGATGCCCTGGACCATCTGCGTTCGATTAATCCAAGGCAAGCATTTCCTTTTCTTTGGCTCAAGAAACCGATGCTAGTAGGGGCCTTACTCTTATCGGTCGCTTTTCTCTCGGGAATACTGCCTAATCCGATGACGGCGCTCCTCAGGGAGCGGACTGAAATCCGTCAAGCCGTGCAGGAACAGGCTGCTCGGGTGGAAAAACTACGAGAGGACGCAGCTATAAACCAAGAACTGACGCCAGAATCGCGCGAGCAACTCATTAAAGAGCTGGATGAGCTTGCAAAAGCCCTCAAACAAAACCGGGGAGACCTGGAGCAGGCAATCGCAGATCTTAATCGATTTGAAGCGCAAGCCCGGCTGAGCCTGGATCCTGAGCTTGGCGCACAGCAGGCATTACAGGAAGCTATCGCCCAACAGCTCGCTCGAATGGCAGGCGAATCCCCAACTAGCTCCATTCCGGATAACCCCCAACAAGCACTGGAAGAGCTGATGAAACAAGTTGAATCGATGGACGAAACTGAGCGGGAAAAGCTCGCCCGCGAGCTGGCGAAACTGGCTGCGCAAGCGGCTCAGGCAGGAGATCTTCACGCAAGCCAGGCGCTCTCGGGGCTGGCTCAATCTCTGCAAGAAAGCGACCTTTCGGCTGCGCAAGCTGCCGCTAAGAACTTAAAAGCGGCTATGAGCCAGCTTGACCAGAACCTGACAAACCAGGCCGCAATCCAAGGTCTGCTTGATCAAACGCAAGCAAGCCAGCAAGCCCTGGTGCAAGCTGGGAGAGCGGCTGCCCAGCATTCAGGCAGGCAGCAAGCTGCGGGAAGCGGTCAAGATGCTGGACAATCGCCTGGGCAGACCGCGGGGCAAAACCCGGGGCAATCTACCGGGCAAGGTCAACCTAGCGGAGGCGGCGGCTCCAAAGCAAATACGCTTCCACCAGCGACCGGTGGGCGTACAACGCTGCGGTCTCCACAAGGAGAAGCGGCTAATGCAGTAGAAGGGCTGCTGAACCAAAGCATTTACGCCCCATGGCAGCGATCCGAGGATAACGGCGATCCGCTTTTTATCCCTGGTCAAGACAGCGGTCAGGGACAGACCTCCACAATCGAAGGACAGGGGCAGAATCCTGGGATGTACAATCCGGCGCTGGTGCCTTATTACCAGGTATTTCCACAATATTTGAGCGCGGCAAATCAAGCCATGGAAAGCAGCTACATCCCTGGGGACCTGGTCGATTACGTCCGCCAATATTTTTCGTCGCTTGAACCGAAATAAACTCTATCTGAATCGATATCCGAATAGACGATACACAATTGATGGGAATCAAGCATGAACCAATCGAAAATCGACAAATCAAAACCCGGCCGGACGAGAGACGACCTCACGATAGACGATCCCAAGAGCTACGATCTCACGATCGGAGGTCAACAAGAAGCAGATCAATCGATGTCGCCGGAAGAATTCCGCGAGCTGGTGAAGGAGATTGAAAAGGAGATCGCTTCCGTGATCGTCGGACAGCAGGAGCTCATCCGGCAGACGATTGTCACACTGTTGGCGGGGGGAAACGCGCTCTTGGAAGGCGTGCCCGGGCTTGGAAAGACCATGCTGGTGAGGACTCTGGCACAGGCAATCGACTGCAGCTTCTCGCGGATTCAATTTACACCCGACCTCATGCCAGCGGATATCGTGGGCACGAACCTGATCGTCGAAGACGAGTCAGGCAGGCGAAGCTTTCAATTTGAACCTGGGCCGATTTTTGCCAATCTGGTGCTGGCTGATGAAATCAACCGGGCCACTCCAAAAACCCAATCTGCGATGCTCGAAGCGATGCAGGAGCACAGCGTCACAGTCGCGAAGACCACCCGGACTCTGGCTGAGCCCTTCTTCGTAATGGCGACGCAGAATCCCTTGGAAATGGAGGGCACCTATCCTCTGCCTGAAGCTCAGCTGGATCGGTTTTTCCTCAAGATCCTCGTACCTTTCCCATCCGAAGATGAGCTGGTCGAGATCGCCAACCGCACGACAACCATCGCTGTACCAGCCGCCAGCAAAGCTGCAGGAAGCGAGGAAATTTTAAAGATGCAGAAGCTGGCACGCCAGCTGCCAATTGCTCCACATGTGACCGCCTTCGCCGCAAGGCTGCTTAAATCGACCCATCCTGACCAATCTAATTCGCCAAAAATTGTGCGTGATTTCGTGCGGTTTGGCGCAAGCCCACGAGGTCTGCAAGCAATGATCGTCGCAGGTAAGATATTTGCTCTCATCGATGGACGCTTCAATGTCGCGTATGACGATATCCGCCAGGCTGCCCCGCCTGCCCTACGGCACAGGTTGATCCTGAATTTCGATGCACACGCCGAAGGGATCGATGCGGACCAGATTCTCCAGCAACTCGCTGAAGGCATACCGGTCGAGGCATGACTTCTGACCCTACTTCTCAGCGCCTGTTCGATGAGGCCTTTTTACGCCGCCTGGAGCGGATGGCTCTGGTTTTTCGCAAGTCGTCTGTGAGCAATGCACAGGGCGAGCGAAGGAGCGCCCAGCGAGGCCAGTCGATTGAGTTTTCCGATTTTCGGCCTTATACCCTGGGGGACGATTTCCGCCGGATTGATTGGAATGCCTATGCCCGGCTTGAACGCTTATTCATTAAACTGTTTGTTGAAGAGAGAGATATTCTGCTCCACCTGCTGATCGATAACAGCCTATCGATGAATTGGGGAGAGCCGAATAAGCTGAATTTCTCGTTGAGAGCTGCAGCAGCGATCGGATATATCGCCCTGGTCGGGTTGGACCGGGTCTCTGCGGAGGCGCTTTACACCCCGTCAATCAAGCCAACAACAAGCTTTCTGCCAGTTCGCGGTAAACGATCTACCCTCTCCCTATTTTCCTACCTGCAAAGCATCACGGTTGCAACGGAAAACCTGCAGACGCCCAGGATGCAAGCCCCTCCTGGGAGCGATGTCGTCATATTTAGTGATTTGATGTCTGATATCTGGCAACCGCTGATCCAACGCATTAGCGGCGCAGGTCGAGAATTAACTTTGATCCATATCCTCTCGCCCGATGAGCTGCTGCCTAATTTTGAAGGCGAATTTCGGCTGGTTGACAGCGAATCCCGGGAGCAAGTTGAAATCACCGCTGATTACGAGACGATTCAACGCTACATCACCGAGCTGAA
Source organism: uncultured Chloroflexia bacterium (assembly GCA_963827155.1). Taxonomy (GTDB): domain Bacteria; phylum Chloroflexota; class Anaerolineae; order Anaerolineales; family UBA4823; genus UTCFX2. Next base: position 673,771 of record CAWGZV010000002.1, read on the forward strand.
AGCCTGGCAGAATAACTGGCAGACCTTCTGCACTCGACGCCAGATCAGCTACCTGACAATTTCCAGCGAAGTAGACCTGACCGAGCTGCTTTTTGCGATGTTGCCCGATAAAGGGGTCTTGAGATGAGCTTCGTTAACCCGGCTGCACTCGGTTTGGGTCTCCTTCTGCCGGTAATCGTAGTTTTTTATCTATTAAAATTACGCAGAGAAGAACGCCCGATCTCAAGCACATACCTCTGGCAGCGAATGGTCCGCGATATGCAAGCAAATGCCCCATGGCAGCGCTTGCAGCGGAACCTGCTCCTGATTCTGCAGCTCCTTTTTCTTATTGCGGTCACCCTCGCAGCCGGTCGACCATTTCTATGGGCAGAAGGGATCAAAAGCCAGGCTGTGATCTTTATCTTTGATGTTTCCGCCAGTATGGGCGCTTCAGACATCATCCCCAGCAGGCTGGAAGCCGCGAAATCCGAAGCCAAAAGGATTATCGAACGCCTGCCGGCAGAGGCGCGCATCACGCTCATTACAGCCGGAAGCCAGCCGCACACGCTCCTTTCGCTCTCCTCCGACCGAAACCTGGCAAACAGGGCGATTAACCAGATAAAGGTCATGCCTACCGGAAGCGAACTTGGACCTGCACTTCAGATCGCATCTGCAATCGCCAGGCGCCAGACGGATTCTCAAACCGTGGTCTTTACAGACAGCACCGCTTCGCTGCCCGAAAGAGCTGCGCTGCCTGAAAACACCAGGGTTGAAAGCTACGGAGAGGGCAGCTCGAATCAAGGCATCGCGATGCTTTCTTTAGAAAGAAATCCAGCAGACGGCTCGCTAACCGGATTCGCCCAGGCGGCGAACTACAGCGATGTTCCAGCGGAAAGGCGGATCATTTTTTATGCGGACGGCGTTTTAGTAAACGCGGTTGACCTCTCTATCGCTGCGCATTCCAGCCAGCCGGCGATCGTTTCGGGGATTATCAGCAAGACCCAAATCGTGGAAGCCCGGCTGTCTTCACCGGTCGAAACCCCAGATTTTCTCAGCATCGACGATCAGGCCTTTGCCGCTGCCCGGACACCTGAGACTTCAAAAATCTTGCTGGTCAGCAGCGGCAACATTTTTCTAGAGACTGCCTTGAGCCTGATCCCGGAAATTGGGCTCGAGCTCGTTGACCCGGGGTCCCCAATAGAAGGCAATCCCAGCGTGGTGATCTACGACCGCAGCCTTCCGGATCCTGAGGACGTGCCCCAGGCGAATCTGTTCTTCATCGCCCCACCTGCCAGCACAGAATTCTTTACCCGGACCGGGGAGCTGCAATCGCCGATCCCTGTTTTAGCCGAACCTGTGGATCCCCTCGTTGAGGACCTCGAATTGAAAAGCGTGAGCATCCTGGATTCAGGCGTTTTTTCACTCCCAAGCTGGGCAAAACCGCTGATCGTGGATACCGATCCAGCAGAAACACAATACCCCTTATTATTCGCCGGTGAATTTGGAGACCGGCGTGTATCAGTAATGGCTTTCGACCTTACCCGCACAGATTTGCCGCTTCAAGTTTCATTCCCGATCATGATCTCACGGATGATGAGCTGGCTTGCGCCAACAGGCGTCCGACAAATCCCAGCGGCTGTGAACCCAGGCGATCCGGTGCAACTCCTGTGGAACCGTACTGGAAGTGAGGCGTCCATCTCTGAAGCAAAGGTAATCCGGCCAGACGGCTCAATTGAGATCATCGATCTAAATTCAGAAAATCCGGTTATCGAAGACACAACCCAGGTTGGGATTTATCGGGTTGATTTTCCGGATCAAGATTATGCCTATTTTTCGGTCAATCTATTCTCCCCACAGGAATCAGCCATATCACCCGGCAAAGGGGTCACCGCTGCAAACGCCGTTCCAACCAATGCGCCCGGCTCGCAACCTTTGGCAAAACAGGAATGGTGGAGGCTTGCAGGCGTGTTAGGACTGGTAATCCTGCTGATTGAATGGCTGGTCTTCTATCGAGCAGCCGTCCTGCGCCTTTGGACCGGATTTTTCAGCTGGCAGGCGAGGAAGAGACAGATTTGATGCAGGTTTCATTCATTTACCCGAATTTCCTTTGGCTCATGCTGCTGAGCCTGCCTATCGCAGTGATCGCTGCGGCAGGACAAAAACATTCGGGTGGATTTCGGTTTTGGTCCAGTTTGGGATTACGTCTCTCCATTCTGCTTTTATTGGTTTTTTCGCTCGCTGGCACGCAAGTTAGATTTCATTCGGATTTGCTCACGACGGTTTTCTTGCTGGACGCTTCTGACAGCATCCCACCCGATCAAATTGCAGCAGGCGAGGAATTCATCCGCGAAATCGATCTCAAGCATGAAAAAAGGAGACCAGGCAGGGGTGATCGTTTTTGGTGAAGAGGCGCTGGTAGAACGGCTGGCATCAGAAGATTCCCGCCTGGCCGAAATCTCATCCATTCCGATCAGCACCCGCACAGATATTGCCAGCGCGCTTCAGCTCGCCCAAGCGATATTCCCTGGGGAAGGCGCTCGACGGATGATCTTACTCTCTGATGGGCGCGAAAACCTGGAAGCGGCGATGGACCAAGCTGAGATCGCTGCTGCCAGCCAGATTGAATTAAATTTCCATCCGCTTGGATTCAGCGACGGCTCCGCAGAAGTATGGATGAACAGCCTGGAGGCACCTTCCGAGATCCACGAAGGTCAGGATCTGGAGCTTACCGCGTCGATCGAGAGCAGTGCAGCGATGGATGCATCGCTGAGGATCTTCTCGGAAGAGCGCTTAATCCGTACGGTAGAGCTCAACCTGCTGCCTGGCAGGAACGAGATCAAAATCCCGGTAGCTGCTTCGATATCCGAGACCGCAGGGAGCTTCTTGCGATTTCGAGCACAAGTAATTCCAGAGGCGGATACTCGCCTTCAAAACAACGACAGCAGCGCCTTTACAATCGTCCACGGACCACCCAGTATCCTGATCGTCGAAGGGAAGCCTGGGGACGGCGAAAACATCGCGAGTGTCCTGACAGAAGGCTCGATGCGCGTTACGAAGATTCCAGCTAATCAAATGCCCACTGAGCTCTCAGGGCTCGCCGAATATGCCAGCGTGGTATTGGCGAATGTACCGGCAGCGAACCTGCCGCCTGGAGAAATGGACCTGCTGCAGGTTTACGTGCGCGATCTTGGAAAAGGCCTGGTGATGGTGGGCGGTCAGGAATCCTTTGGAGCAGGCGGCTACCTGCGAACGCCACTAGAAAAAACCCTACCGGTGGATATGGATGTGCGAGACAAAGAGATTCAATCCAACCTGGCACTGGTCCTGGCGGTGGATAAATCCGGCAGCATGGGCCGCTGCCACTGTGATAATCCAGACCTGAAATCAGTCTTACTCCCCCACATTGAGTGGGCAGCCAAAAGTCGATATCGCCAAAGAAGCTGTAATGCGGGCAGCGGAGGCGGTGGGCGACCAGGATTACCTCGGCGTGCTGGCGTTCGATACGCAGCCGCGATGGGCTGTGCCGCTGTCAAAACTTGGCGATCCCATGGCTCTCGAAAAAGGGATCGGTGCGATCCAGGCTGAAGGGCAAACCAACCTGCAGGCCGGCGTTCTGGCAGCCTATGAGGCGCTGGAAAAAGTGGAGGCTCGCCAAAAACACATCATCTTGCTCACCGACGGGTGGGTGCGGACCGGCGATCTGAACAATTTAGCCCAGGATATGCGATCTCAGGGCATCACCTTGAGCATCGTTGCCGCTGGAGACGGCTCGGCGGAATACCTTCACGCGCTCGCTGCGCTAGGGGGTGGAGAATATTATCCAGCAGTCAATATTCAGGAAGTCCCTGACATATTTTTGAAAGAAACCATCCAATCTGTCGGCAAATATCTTGTTGAAGAGGCATTTTTCCCGATCCAATCTGCTCCCAGCCCGGTTATGAGAGGCATAGATTCCATTCAGCTGCCAGCGCTGCTTGGATATAACGGCACTTCGCCAAAGAAGACTGCCCGACTGGACCTGATCACCCCGCGCGGCGATCCACTGCTGGCTTCCTGGCAGTACGGCTTAGGTCGAGCAGCAGCATTCACCTCCGATCTTAAGGGTCAATGGGCGATCGAATGGTTGGGTTGGGATGGATTTTCTCGATTTGTGACCCAATTAATCAGCTGGACTTTGCCTTCAAATCGGGCTGAGGGACTCACGTTCGAAGCCAAACTACAAGGCAATCAGGCTTTGGTGCAGGTAAAGGCAAACCTAACAGACGGCTCGCCGCGTAATTTTTTGACTGCATCCGCGACGATAATCGATCCTGCCAATCAATCAAAAGAGCTAAAATTGGAGCAAGTCGGTGCAGGCGAATACCTGGCGAAAACAGGGCTTAATTCGTCGGGCGTTTATTTAGTTCGAGTGGGAGTAAATGATGGGGATCAATCGCTTGGCCAATCGACATTAGGCCTGGTGGTACCCTATTCTCCCGAGTATAAATCCAGCGGGATTGACCAAAATTTCTTAGAGCGGCTCAGCGGAACCACCGGCGGCGGCTTTTTACAGAACCCAGTAAATGCTTTTACCCACGATTTGCCTCAAATCCCAAGCTCGCGTGAAATCTGGCCTTTTCTGCTCATTATCACAGCCTTGCTGTTCCCATTCGATGTCGCGGTACGCCGACTGTCTCTAACCCGAAAAGATTTTGAGCTCGCGAAAGCCTGGGTAATGTCTCTCAGAAATTCGCAGGAAACCCATGAATCCTCCGCACCACGTTTACTGGGAAATCTCTTTGAAGCAAGACAGCGCGCACGCCGCCCGATTGTCAGCCGAGAAAAAATCGAAGAACCTGTCAAAGTTAAGACAGGTTCGGACTCGGGGAGGCAAGTTTCAGGTTCTAAACCTGGCGATTTAATCCAGCCGACCGACTCGCTTTCCAGGTTGAAAGAAGCAAAAAAGCGCGCTCAACGCAAATAATTGTAAACAAGCAAGCTGTTCTGAGCTATCCTGCTGAACCGGCCTTATCTCCGTCCATCTGCTTGCGCAAACTCAACGGCCGCATGTCGGTCCAGACCTCACCGATATAAGCCAGACATTCCGGTTTCAGCCCCTGTTTGCCGACCACTTTCCAACCGGCTGGGATTTCACGATCAACCGGCCAAATCGAATACTGCTCTTCGTAGTTGATGACAACGTTATAGATTGTAGTGTCTTCTTTTTCTTCGCTAAACATGGCAACTCCGATATTATCTGGTCATGGCAGTAAAAGCACCTGTCCAGCTGTTAACCGATAGGGTGCGATGATTCCATTGAGCGAAGCCAGCTCGATTGGATCAATATCCCCATAATAACAGGCGATTGAATAAATGGTCTCGCGGTGCCAAACCGTGTGGGTATCTGGATGCGGGCGGAGCGCCCTTTGACCTGGAAATGGAAAGGGATTCCAGGGAAAATAGACGGGTTGGCCGGCATAAAAGACCTGTCCCTGGAAAAATCCATTGAAGCTCATCAACTGGCGGGGATCGATATTATACCGCCGGGCGAGACACCAAGGAAATTCCCCTTTATGAAGATAGTAGACGTCTGGAGCTCCGGTAACAAATTCACCCGCTGAAGGATTTTCGAAAACAACTGCGGGAGCAGGGGTGGTGACGACCGCGACCTCCGTTACATAAACAGTCGAAGGCTGTTTTGTTTCCAGAAGCATTGGAGTGAAGGTTACTCGTTCTGGCAGGGAAGTAGTCGGCGATCCGGCGAGGATCGTTGGTGGGGAGATGAGGGTTGGCGCTTCGGAAATCGATGTTGGAAGATTAGGATTTGATCCAGGCTCGGTCGATATCGGAACTTCGGTGATGGCTGTAGGCGGCGCCGCACTCGACTCGGGCTCGGACACAACTGGAGCTTCCGGACTGGCAACCACGCTCGTCAATGTAGCCATGATCTGACCTGAAAGCGCCGTGCGCGTCGACGCCAGGGAGTCCTCAGAAGGCGTTTCTTGATTCCCAGCAGGGACTAATCCTGAGGGGATCGGACGGTTGCATGCTGCCAGGAACAATCCAAACAGAACAATGCCGATAAAAATTATATTACGGTTCTTCATCGCAACCCCTCCGGGCAATCCTGACGCTTTGGCCTAAACGCCGATCATGCTAATGCTTTCTGGATCTGAATAATTATAATCTAGATTGAAAAGTCCTCGCCGTGCCAGACGCCGTGATCTGGCGGATGGAGCGGCTCTGCATGGACGTCACTTGTGTGACCTTCGATGCGCTGTTCAAGCTCACTGACATGCTGCATGAGCAGTGCCAGCGATTCACCGATTGTGTCGGGCAACCGATTATGGTCCAAATCCGGCATGTCTGAGTCCAAGGAAGGATGGCTGCGAACAACTACCTGTCCGGGGACACCGACGACAACTGAATTTGGAGGCACATCCTTTACAACCACGGCATTTGCGCCGATCCGGCTGTGCTCACCTATCGTGATTGCACCCAATATTTTTGCACCGGCGCCAACGACTACGTGATTTTCCAGGGTTGGGTGCCGCTTCCCCTTACTCAAGCTGACACCACCTAACGTAACGCCATGGTACAGGGTCACGCATTCGCCAACTTCGGCTGTCTCTCCAATTACCACACCCATGCCGTGATCAATAAAGAACTGGGAGCCAATTCTTGCGCCTGGATGGATTTCAATTCCAGTAATGAGGCGCATGAAGTGGGAAAGCCAGCGAGCTAACAGCCGAATCTGTCTGCGCCACATCCAGTGAGCCAGGCGGTGACCCCAGATAGCATGCAGCCCAGGATAGCAGAAGAGGATCTCGAGGGTGCTTCGGGCTGCCGGATCGCGGTCATAGACCGATTGGATATCAGCATGAATGATCCGAAAAGCTTTTCTAATCATACACGTATCGATATTACAAAGGATAACACCACCAGACAACCTCAATCTATCAGATCTGCAAACAAAGGCGTACTCAAGTACCTCTCGCCGAACGATGGGATGATTACAACCAGAAGCTTGCCGTGGTTTTCTGCTCGCTGAGCGACCTGCAGCGCTGCCCAAACCGCCGCACCGGATGAAATCCCCACGAGGAGCCCTTCTTCGCTCGCCATTCGGCGAGCAATTTTATAGGCATCATCACCCTGAACCTGGATGATCTCGTCATAGATATTTGTATTTAAGACAGAGGGGATAAAACCCGCCCCAATCCCCTGGATGGGATGCGGGCCGCGCACCCCTCCAGATAATACCGGTGAGCCGGATGGTTCGACTGCGATGCACTTGATATCTTTCTTCAGCTCTTTCAGTACTTCACCCACTCCGGTGATTGTCCCACCTGTGCCGATGCCTGCGACCACGATGTCAACGGTCCCATCTGTATCTCGCCAGATTTCTTGGGCGGTGGTGAGACGATGGATCTCGGGATTCGCCGGATTTTCGAACTGCTGCAAGAGCAAATACCGGCTATCGGAATTCGCCAGCTCTTCAGCTTTTCGAATTGCGCCGCCCATCCCCTCAGGACCCGGGGTCAAGATCAGCTCAGCGCCGTAGGCCCGTAAGAGCATCCGCCTCTCTCGGCTCATTGTTTCCGGCATGGTGAGGACCAATCGATAACCGCGGGCCGCACATACCATCGCCAGGGCGATACCGGTGTTCCCGCTGGTCGGTTCGACAATGATCGTATCCGGATGGATTTTTCCGTCGCGTTCTGCAGCCTGGACCATCGAAAAGCCGATCCGATCTTTGACGCTGTGGGCAGGATTGAAGAATTCAAGCTTGGCAGCAATTTCGGCTTGAGCGCCTGCACAAATCCGATTCAGACGGACCAAAGGGGTATTGCCAATTAGCTCAGTGACATTATTCGCGATTTTCATAGGGACCTTTCTGAAATACCATTATAGGAATCGATCGCTAAAATGAAAACATGAAAACAAGGTCGTTGACGTTAGTTTGGGTAGGGCCGATTTTGATCAAATCACCCAAGGCTTCAAAAAACGTGTATGAATTATTACGGTCGAGGATATCCTGTGGGTCGAGTCCAATTTTAGCTGCGCGCTGGAGGGTCTCACCAGTGACTACCGCACCTGCAGCGTCGGTCGGACCATCGCCGCCATCGGTTGCAAGCGTGATTATCATCGCCTCTTCGAGACTGTTAATCTCAAAAATACTTCCAAGGGCAACCTCCAGGTTTCGGCCACCGACCCCATCTCCTCGGACCGTTACGGTGGTCTCCCCTCCTGCGATGGTGCAGGCTGGTCTGCCGGACGACTTGCGTCGGGCGGCGAGCTGCTTCAATACGGTTCCGACCATCTCTCCGGCAGCCTGAGCTTCGCCCTGGAGTTGGGTGGTGAGAATCTCGGTAAAGAAACCGAGCTGTAATGCTTTCTGCTGTGCTGCGGCAGCCGCTTGAAGGTTGTTGGCGATCACAAAATTATGCACCTGTTTGAAGATCGGCTCGTCAGCTTTCATTGTTTCTGGTATCTCGCCGCTCAAACCGCGCAGGATATGATGCTTGATCGATGTCGGGACTGCCTCCAGAAGCTGATAACGCTCCAGAATTGACCAGCAATCTTGAAACCGGCCTGGATCCGGGACCGTAGGACCAGAAGCGATCGCATCGAGCGGATCTCCGACCACGTCCGAAAGGATCAGGGTTATGACCTCAGCAGGCTGAGCAAACCGCGCCAAACCTCCGCCTTTTACTTCGTCGAGATGCTTCCGCAATGTATTTATTTCGGCGATAGCTGCGCCGCTCTTCAGCAGCAGACCGGTGAGAGCCTGCAGGTCGCCCAGAGAGACGCCCGAAACCGGCTTGCAGAGCAAGGCTGATCCACCGCCCGATATCGCACAGATTACGAGATCGTCAGGTGTTGTTCGTTGCAGAAGCTCGATGACTGCCTCGGCAGCCTGGATCCCGCGCCGGTCTGGGATTGGGTGACTTGCTTTGAAGAGGCGGATCCTATCCAGTGTTTGTCTGGTTTTATCTGCCGGCAAATACCCATCCTTTACGGTAACAATGCCGTTCGTAAGCCTGGGTCCAAGCAAGGCTTGCAGCGCTTTTGCCATCGGAAAGGCGGCTTTTCCGAATGAGACCAGGTAAATATGATCGAAATCTGCAAGGCGGAAGGTTTCACCAGAAACAAGCAGGGAATTTCCATCGGACGAGGCGATTCGACGCACCACCTGGTATGGATCGACAGCTTCCAGGGCTGCATCCAAAATTTGGGCTACCTTCTGCTTATGCGGCGAATGCTTCAATGAATAAGCGACGGACAAGCTTTCTTCGATCATAATATCCTGATCCTGTGCAGTAAACAAAAACCCTTTCCTGCGGAAAGGGTTTTCTTACCTGGCGGTCCCGACGGGATTTGAACCCGCGATCTCGGCCTTGACAGGGCCGCATGTTAGGCCGCTACACCACGGGACCATACGCGGGCGATATATTACCATACGGGTATCTCCAAGTCAAGGTGCAAACGAAGTTGAGCGCAAATTCGTGTTTTCCGTTGTGCTTTGTAAATGATATCACGCTCGAAGGTATAATAAACCATGTGGCTGAGCATCCCATCCCTGGCGCTGAGAACAGATCGGAATTATTTGTTTCCAATTCTCGATTTATCGCCACGATCGCCCCAGTCTTCAATGTGGATCAAGCGCGCCAATTTATTCAGCGGATCCGGGGTGAATTCCCAGATGCCAGCCATCATGTGCCCGCTTATATTATCGGCTACGGGTCATCTGTGACGACGCACTGCAGCGATGACGGCGAGCCGTCTGGAACGGCTGGTCGCCCGGCGCTCGCGGTATTAACCGGCAGCGGTTTAGGGGACGCAGCCGTGGTGGTCACACGCTACTTTGGAGGGACAAAGCTGGGCACCGGGGGCCTGGTGCGCGCGTACAGCGATGCGGTGCGAGAAGTCTTGAAAGACCTACCGCTTGCGCATAAAGTCGCGACGATCACATTCATGATCAACTTTCCGTACAGCTATTTTGAAAGGCTGCGCAAGCTGATCGATACCGCTTCTGGGACGATTCTTGATCAAGATTTTTCTGGCGATGTCACGGTCACTGCCAGGGTCGCTTCAGACCAGTATCTCAGGCTTCAGGCTGCGGTTCAAGATGCCACAAACGGAGGCACTGTCCCCGTGTTAATTAGCGAAGAGGAGACAATTTTCCCTTATCGGGTGAATTGAAAGGTCTCCGAATAAACTTACAAAGGAGCAGAATATGAAGAATGTAAGATGGGGTTTATTATCCACGGCCTTGATAAATAAAAAGCTAATCCCGGTCATTCGAACCTCCCGGCGAGCCGAGCTGACCGCGATCGCAAGCCGAGACGAAACCAAAGCCCGGGCATATGCCAAGGAATTTGATATTGAGCAGGCTTATGGCGGATATCAGAACATGCTGGATTTCGGGCGAGATTGACGTAGTTTATATCAGCCTTCCGAATCATTTGCATGCAGAATGGACGATCAAGGCGCTCGAAGCCGGTGTGAACGTGCTATGCGAAAAACCATTTGCAATCAGCATGCAGGAGGTGGACGAAATGATTGCTGCAAGCAAACGGAGCGGAAAAGTGCTCGCCGAGGCTTTCATGTACCGCCACCACCCACAGACGAAGATTTTGGGTGATTTTATTCGACAAGGAAACCTGGGAGATATCAGCCATACTCGGGGCACCTTCAGCTTCTTGATCTCTGATAGGAGTGATATTCGCCTAAGAAGCGATATGGGCGGTGGCAGCCTATGGGATGTGGGAATATACCCTCTGAGTATGTCGCTTTACGTGTTCGGGGAAGCGCCAGAATCCGTATATGGGAGCCAGTGGGCGGGCGATACCGGTGTAGACGAGACCTTTGCAGGTCAATTGTGCTTCAGCGGCAGCCGGTTCGCGCAAATCTCTTCTTCGTTCCGAACGGAATTCAACATTTCTTATGAAATTGTGGGCACACTTGGCAGATTGATTTCCACACGACCCTTCAACCTTTTCGATAAAGAGCGCAAGCTGATCTTTTATCCGAATGACGGCGAGTCGCGCGAGCTACGAGTTCCAAAGCAGGATCTCTATGCTGGCGAGGTCGAAGATATGAACGCGGCAATTTTAGACAATACCCCCTGCTACCTCACCCTCGAGGAAACGCGCAACCTTGTCCGCACCGCGCTGGCATTATACGAATCCGCCCGGATTGACCAACCCGTCAGCCTGAATTCGATTCCATAGAATTTAGGGATCCTGTGTGATTTAATAAAAAGCAGCCAGGTTGAATAACCTGGCTACACGCATGATTTGCGATTTAGAACATAGCTCGATTACTGAGACTGCAGCAGCCTCAGCAGCGTCTGCTTTGCGAGCAAGTCCGCGCTCACCATCCCTAATACCCGACGACCTTCGACAACCGGCATGGCGGTGATTTCCTGGTGTTCCAGCTTCTGGACGATATTCAGGATCTTTTCCTCCGGGGATACCTGGATCACCTCCGCTTGCATGATCAAATCCAGCGGCTGCTTCTTGCTGATTCCCTCAGCAGTCGAACGGGTAACATCCCAATCTGTTACCACACCAACGAGGTCGTCCCCCTCACTGACAACCGCCAGGATCGAACATTTCGTTTCAACCAGCATCGCGGCAGCCTCGCGAATGCTCTTGTGCTGTTCGATGCACGGCATTGGGATCATGATCTCCAGCGCGGTTTTGTCGCTCTCTCGTTTCGCTACTCGCCTGATGCTGATGCTTTCGGCGGCTTCGCACGGCAGCAAATCTGGATCGGCAACGAGCAAATCGATCAATTCCTTCATATTCTGGCGGATCACTTCCTGACGAGAAACCTCCGCGGCTGTCCTACGCTGCTCGGCTAAGTCCTTCAACTCAGCGGCATGCTCGGACAACCAGCTCTCCACCTTCACCCGGTCTCCCAACATATCTCCGGGGATGCGAAGGTGGTCTGGTGTGCGGATAAGCTGTTCCTGAGCTGCGAAGATCACACCGCCAGAGTTCACCAGAAAATCCGAGGCAATCAAAACCCCTTTTTCTCGATAAACCTTCCGTTCCATGCGCAGACGCTGCAGCCTGCGATTTTTCTCTGGAGAGTAGATGTTTGCACCCTCTACGATCAAATCCCAAGTCCCCATTTGTTCGACGGTCACGCTTGGCTGAGAATCATCATCCAGATCGAGATAGTTGGAAACAGGGGAAGCAGGAATCATGCAGAATGCCGATTCACGCAGCAGATCGTTCGATGCGCTGCTGTATTTGGTGCGAGATACTCCCCAACGATCACTCACCAGCGTCTCTGTGAAATAAGGCCTGGTGACGGAAACCCGTTTTTGGCGCATTTGGAATAATTCGTCAATCGGCAGACCGCGATCGTCGAATAGCATCCCAAGCGCATCACTGATCCCAATCACTTTCGCGCCATAGAGCTGCTCATGGATCAGATGAGCGGTGTTAGCCCCGACTGCACCGAAGCCTTGAACCAGCACGGTAAGGTCTTCGATCTTCGGGATCTCCAGATTCGAGAATTGGGGAAGCGCCTTCAATCGAGGCATCTCCTCGAGCAGCGCCTGGAGCGCAATAACCAGCCCGCCTGCGGCAGCACCGAGCTGGTCCACCCGGCTGCCTCCCATCTCTGCGGGTTTTGAGACCACCGTATCCAGCCCATTCTCAACAGCGATGGTCTTCATGTCCGCATCGTTCGTTCCAACATCAGGACCGGGGAGAAAGATCGTGCGATATCGATTGAGCAGCTTTGCAAAACGGCGGACAACCTCGGTGTGCTCTTCGGGGGTGAGGCTCCGCTCAGCGATGATACCCACTTTCCCGCCGCCAAAAGGCAGGTCAGAAGCCGCATTCTTCATTGTCATTGCACGCGCCAGGCTGTGGACGGACCCTGGGGTGATGTCCTGGAGCATGCGAATGCCGCCCATGGATGGTTTGCCCATCGCCAGGTTATCCACCGCGAGATAACCGCCGACCTCTAGCGGGCTGTCTTCATCCCACATGCAGACAAGCAAATACGGTCCCAGGTTGTCCACTTCAATCCCCAGCCGGGCGAGGCGCTCCAGATCGACTGCTGCAAATTCTAGATAACAGCGTCCATCTTCACGCACGAGCCGATTTTTCCAGGTTTGTTCTGGCAGCCGGAGACGCAGGAATGCTTCCATCCGTCTTGGGATCATGGATTCAACTCCTTAGCGAAACTGCATCCGTATCCTTCAACTCAGCGGCAATGCAGATGCTGAGCTGCTATAAAGGAAAGTCCGTTTTTCGTCAATGCCCAGGCGGTGTGATTGGTGGCTTCCCATTTATCCACAAAATTGGCTTGCAGCGCTTCCCAATCTCCAGATTCGATGACTTCCTTCTTCTCGCGGAAATAATCCAGGATGTCGGAAGGATGGGCTCGGGTGGAATCGATTTCAGGGTCGCCGCCTTCGTGCTTGGCAGAGATATTGGCGACGTGATCAGCAACCTGCACCAGCTCTTCCCGCCGATCATAAGGTTGGCGCACAATGCTCTTATAGGTCTCGGTGATATGATGCTCGAACCGGATGACATCTTCAAAGCCCAGCATTTTTCTGAATTGGGCAGTCAGCTCGAGAGTCTGATTGTTGATCGAATTGCTCCAGTTGAAACCGATCAGGGGAGAGGTGCCATCATCCCTTGAGAAAAGCTTCGCTCCGAGAAGGGTCCACAACCCGGCGTAAGGATTGTCGTTTCCGACGAATACCGAAATCTTGAACTCGATATCCACGCCCAGGCGGTGAAGCAAGTAGCCCACCAGAATCGTGCCCGGGTTGATATTCAAGACCTGGCGCACGCCATATTTGGTGTAGTAATACAGGTATTCATCCAGCCACTTCAGTGGATAGTGGTTTGGCTGACCGATCCCGCCGAAATAGCCGGTGATCGTCTCCGGCCCTCCTAGATGGATGTTGGATCCATCAGTCCCTTTTGTATCCAGAGTCTCGACATAGGTCGCACCGATGATCTGCATCGCGGCCGCTATCGCAGGCAGATCACCATCCGCTTCTTGTTCCTTCATTTTTCGGACTTTGATGAAGCGCCCCGGCATGAGCTTTTGATCGCGGATTGACTTCTTGGCGATCTCGATGATCCAAGGGAAATACTGGGTTGCGCTGATCTCCAGGGTAACGGCAAACTCATCGGCAAATTTCGTCCTGGCGGCTTCACCGCCCAGCACATTTCGCCGGTAGTTTTCCACGCTGATGAATGCCCGGCGGTCTCTCTGGTCTTGAAGCCAGACCAGATCATCCAGATAATCCGGATTCCTCTTCTTGACCTGTTCAATCAGGCTCGGCAGCCGACCTGCCTCGGCTGCTTTTCGATTGATTTCGTCGGGAGTACCGTATTTTTTTACAACTTCCAAGAAGTCGTTAACGACCTGGGTATCGGGATCTAACAGGACTGAATTAATTTCGTCCAGCCGATCATAGGGAATTTTAAGAAGCTGACGCAAGTCATGCTCCATGATTTCCTCCACATTTTAGTTTTGATCATGCTGCCGAAAGGAATCCCGGCAGATTTCGGTTAATCATTTTAACGATGCCTTTAACTCGTCGTATTCCTCATCTTTCATCCCGAACCAATTTTCTGGTTGAGGGAAGGTCTTATCGGTGACCTCCTGGACATATCCCTTCAATCCATTCAAGATCACTTCGCCAGCATTGCCGAAAAGCTTTGCCATGCGCGGCTTGAAACGCGGATAGAGCCCGAACATATCATGATATATGAGAAGCTGTCCGTGTGCATCGGGACCTGAGCCAAGGCTCATGATGATGCAGTTTTCCGCCCGTTCGGTTATCAATTTACATACCCGGTCCGGGACCATCTCCAGCAAGATCATAAACGCGCCTGCGTTTTCGAGAGCCTTGGCCGAATCAATGATCTTCTTTGCCTGAGCTGCGCCTTTTCCTTGAACCTTAAAACCACCAAGGGCGCTGACGCTTTGGGGGGTGAGACCCAGGTGACCAATTGCAGGGATGCCAGCTTTGACAATCCCCTCGATCCGGTCGCACATCTCGACTCCACCCTCCAGCTTGATTGCGTCACATCCTGCCTCTGCCATGAACCTTCCAGCATTCCGGATCGCAGATTCGACGCTGGGCTGATAGGACATATAAGGCATATCGCCTATCACAAACACATTCGGTGCTCCACGGCGAACCGCCTGGCTGTGACGGATCATATCCTCCATAGTGACAGGCAGCGTGGATTCGTAACCCAACATGGTCATCCCCAGGCTGTCACCCACCAGGATCATGTCTATGCCTGCCTGCTCCTGCAGGTAGGCAGTCGGAAAATCATAGCAGGTCAACCAGGTAATCGGGATTCCATCTTCAACCTTTTTGAAAAGGGTTGGGATGGTCGGCTTCTTCCTTTCTGACATTCCATGCCTCCAGGTTTATTGAATTTCAAATTGAGAAGTGAGACTTTGAAAAATTGCGGATGCTTTTCTTATTGTACGAGAAACAGGTCGGGCTGACAACTGATAAAGGACATATCTTTAATATGATTGGATTCCACCAGGAGGATTAATATTTTTCATCCACCAGAATAATTGCACCATGCCGGTTCCTAGAGCCCAAATCTCGCTCTTAAACCACTGGGAGTGACCTGTTCGGTCAGCAGGGTTCTTATCACAAGGTCGCGATCCGGTCCGCTTAGAAGCGGCTGGATCAGCCTCTTTCCGTGCGAGTAGGTGAATGAATATAATCTCGAAAGGGGCGAATCCAGCCAGGAAATATACGAGCGGATTTGCGCTTCTGAATAAGGGCAGAATGCCATTGCATATTCAACCAGCTCTTCACTTCCCCGGCCGGCTTCGATCAGGCTTGACAGATTGCTGCCGAGCTCGTCTGGCGAGATCATAGAAAGCGCCTCAAACAAGCCTGCCAGGTCAAGGTCTGGCAGATCAACTCCGGGGAAAGATTCCTTATGATCCAATAGCCATTCAGCCGCTGATAAGGGGCTGAAAATCATCTGTGGGGCAAGAGTTGCGATCCCTTCAGCGATCACAAGCTGCGGCCCGAGGGCGAAGAACACCGACTGCTCCAGATAGCCTTTATCTCGAAATATGGTGAGCTCTTTCAGACAGCTCTCTGTGTGGTGCCCGGGGTACGCTTCATGGCACATTTGGTAGAGCAAACCAAAAGTGTATACCGGTCGTTTTATGTTGATTTCCAGCTTCGAACGGTAATTTCCAAGATACCAATTCGCTGCTCCATAATTCCCGTTTGTGATCGGGGTAAGCTCCAAAACCTCCCCCTCTGGAAGCGGTACCAACTGGCTGGTCCTCCGACGCGCTTCATCGAGCAGCAGATGCATTAAGGAGTATTGACCTCCCTGATTTCTCATCAATCTGTTGGACTTCCAGAAGGCTCTGAAACCTAGTCCGCAGATCGCCTGTGCCCGGGATCGCCTGATCGAGACGCTTCAGGGAGGCGATGAACTCATCCTCGGAGATCCACACCGGATCGATATCGAACACCCGTTCAAGCTCAAAATAGAAAGGCATTTCCACGCCGGCTTGAATTTCAGCCAGGGCTTCTATGGCGGATATGTGTTTCGCTAAGTATCCGGCGCGAGAATTCTCGAATCCGAGCCCAGGCAGCGAAGCGAGCAAGTCTTGGGCGTGACCAGACAGCTGCGGAAAACTGAGAACAGGCTCTTCTTTGGCGCGGGTTCTGAGCTCTGGAGGACCGTAGTAGGTGTCTAGAAAGTAAGAAGAATCAACAACCTGCATTGCCCGGTCCATTCGAAGGACAAGCAGAATGTATTCCTCCAGCCATTTATTCTCGTTCAATGAAAATCCTTGCCAGGAATGCTGTGCCTGACAAGGAGGAAAATCTTGTCAGGCTATAGACGGTTATTCCATTATATCGCAGGGGTTTCGCGGGCGAGACCAGCTTCTGTCACAATTCGAGGCACGATTTCTTCCCAACCAACCGCCATAAGGTGAATGCCGTTGACTCCCTGTTTATTTTTTACAGCCTCGATCAGCTCCAACGCGATCTGCACCCCTTCTTCTTCCGCCCCATCGCCGGCGCTTTCCATCCGTTTCATAAGCTTATCTGGGATAAAAACTCCTGGAACTTCATTGTTCATATACTGAGCCACTTTGTAGCTCTTCAACGGGGTAATGCCGATCAAAATGTAAACCTTATCTAAGACATTCCTCTTCGCCAGCTCATTGAGCCATTCATCCAGCCCATCAGGGTCATAGACCAGATTGGTCTGGAAAAATTGAGCGCCGGCATTAATTTTCTTGTGCTCGCGAATCGCCTGGAAGCGCGGCTCAGAGGCGAACGGAGAGGCTGCCGCCCCGAGGAAGAATTTTGGGGGGAATTTCATGGTGCGACCATCCAGATACTTTCCATCATCTCGCATCCGACGCAGTATCCAGAGCATCTGGACCGAGTCAATATCAACGATATCCATTTTTCCGCGCGGATTTGGGGACATCTTCATACTGTCGCCTGAAAGGCAGAGAATATTCCGAACGCCTAAGGCATTCGCGCCCAATACCTCAGCTTGAAGACCAACCCTGGTACGATCGCGGGCGGCTATCTGCATCACCGGTTCCGCCCCATTTTGGACGGCGATCGTGCTGCACGCCCAGCTTGACATACGCGGCGTGGCAGAGGGACAGTCGGTAAAATTGATTGCGGAAGCATATGCTTTCACAAGATCGATATTCTGGATCAGCTTCTTTGTAGCGGTAGTAACCGGCGGAGCGACTTCGCTTGTGACAACAAATTCTCCGGCTTTTAACCGCCGTTCCAGCTCAGAAGCCGGCTCATCGTAGGCTGGAGGGTGGTATTTCGAGTCGCCATCCCACCATTCAGGCTGGCGCACAGGACGAAAGACCGAATCCCACATCAAGGTCCGGCTTTCTGGTTCTTTTGAAAGCATCCCACCGATAAAATGCTTCGCGCCAACTTTCTTGACCTGCCGGAATACATCTCCCCAGGTTTCACCGCCCACTTTATCCCAATCCAGGGGAGGAAGCACCTCGAGCAGGATCTCTTCTCGACCGAGCTTGATGGACCTTTCGTAGATCTTATACCAGATGCACGGCCGCGTTTCATCAACATAGCAGTGCTCTTCGGTGGACCCCCCGCATGGGCCATTTCTAATCCCTTTGGGACATTCCATCGGGCAGATGAAAGATGTCTCCTGGAGAAGACAGTTTCCACACATCCGGCAGCCAAACAGGGGACCTTTGACGATGCGTTCGAGGGCTTCGAGTGACCGCAGTCCAAAAGAGTCATGCTTGAACGGACGATAAGGGGGCTGCCATCTCCGACCAGGTGTAAAGCCAGGCATTGTTTACCTCCTCAAAATACCAAAAAAAGAATGTTTGTGATACCAGACCCAAAACCAGACCACATACCGGCTAAAGGGTCTCCTTCAACCTATTGGCTCAAGTAGCTGTCCGCGTAAATCACCCGGTTAAGCAAAATCTGAACTGTTTTCCAAATTTCGACCTGCTCAGGGTCGCTCATATCTACGTCCTCTACCTGAGGCTCTTCCATGGCGGCGATGCGGTCTGCGATTTTCAAGTAAAGCCGGCCGACTGCGGTGCTGTTATCGCGGTTCTCAATGACATGGATGGTGTCTTTCAGCTTTTGATCCAGCGGGTTTGCAATCATCATCTGCAATCCGACGCCCATCAGCATGGCGCAGTAAACTCGATTTATCAGGGCGCGGTTTTCTGCCGGAACTGCATTAGAAACGTTCGACAATCCAACCGAAATCACCGGAGCAGGGTCCCAAGCATACTGAAGCGTACGCACCGCTTCGATCAGGTGGGGGCAGTATTCCTGGCAGCCAGATACGGTTAAGACCAGCGGATCGATGATCAGGTTATCCATCGAGTAATCAATCTCCATCATCCTTGGGATCAAATACTCGACGGCGATGTTCACCCGCTCATCCGCGGCAACCGGAATCCCGGAGGAGCCCATCGTCAGGGCAATCACGCGTGCCTGATATTTCTTTGCAAGCAGCGGCACTTTCTCGAGGCGTTCGGGCTCGGCAGAAGTCGAATTGATGATTGGCTGCGCTTTTGAGATCTTGCGCAGTCCCGCTTCGATCCCTAATAAATTCGTGCTGTCAAAGCTGAGCGGCACATCTACCACGGCTTCAACCGTCTCAACAATCCAGGGAAATACTTCCTCCCCATCTTTCTTCCGCGGGCCGAGATTAAGGTCTAAAGCCTGTGCGCCAGCTTCGACCTGTTTAACAGCCAGATCCTGAAAGAAATGGGCATCTCTGGCGGTCAGCGCTTCTTTCACTTTTTCGGAAATGATATGAATGTTTTCACCTAAGATGTACATCTTTTTTTATCCTTTTTTTTCTTGCAGTCAGGATTGCAGCGTCTCTGCTACGCTTGGGAACTTCGAAAGATCGGTATGCGGCAGGAAAAGCGCTGAAATGAAGGCTTCGTAGAAGGTATTGTCAGCAGACAGCTCGATATAGGTCATTTTGCCGGCTATCGCTTCAATCCGTTTTCTAAACTTGCGGTCTAGCAGGGCAAAGTAAGCCCCTTTCACCGAAGTGTTGCCCAAGAACTCAAAGCGATCCCAGGGGAGGTCTGGGAGAAGTCCGATTTGAACAGCTTTTTCAACATTGATGTATTTTCCAAAAGACCCGCCGATCAGCATCTTTTCGATCTGCTCCAGCTGCACGCCAACACTTTCTGCCAGCACGGTGTAGCCTGCGAAGATTGCGCCTTTAGCCCGGAGTAAATTATCCACATCCACATGTGTGATGGTGATATCTTTTCCAGAGAGGGTTTCATCGCCCCAGACAACCACATACTCCATCCCTCGCTCTCCATCACGGATTCGTGCAGAACCGGTATGCGGATTCAGGTTGCCGGCTTTATCGATCACCCCGGTCATGAACATCTCTGCCAACAAGGAGATCAAACCGCTGCCACAAATCCCTTTCGGCTTGCCTCCACCAATCACGCGACAGCTCGGCTCAAAATCCCGGCTGTTGATCCAAACCTCTTCGATTGCGCCGCTGGTTGCCCGCATGCCATCAGAGACGCCAGCGCCTTCAAATGCCGGTCCGGCTGAACAGGCGCAGGTAACCAACCATTCTTTGGACCCCAGGACGATCTCTCCATTGGTCCCCACGTCCATAAACAGGGTGGTTTCGGAGGACTCGTCTAATCCGGCGGCGAGCACACCGGCGCTGATATCCGACCCGACGTAGCTTGCTACCCCTGGCAGACAATCGATGGTTCCCAAAGGGTGGATCGCGATTGCGGTTTCCCGGGCTTGCATCGAGGGAAACTGGTTTGCAGCCGTAATGAATGGTGAATATCGAATGCTTTCGGCTGGAACGCCGAGCAGCAGGTGCATCATGGTGCTGTTCCCCGATATCACCGCTTTCACGACCTGCCCAGGCTGGACTGAGGGCTGGGCCTTGACTCGTTTGCAGGCTGTCTCCAGCAGGGCATTGATCGTCTCGACTACAAGATCGCGCAGCTCGTCGCGAGCCCCGTTCTTGCTGGCATAGACAATCCGCGAGATCACATCCTCACCCCGAGTGATCTGCCCGTTGTATTCCGAGACTTGGGCTTTAACCGCCCCACTCAGGAGATCTACCAGCCAAAGTGTGACGGTCGTGGTGCCGATGTCGATCGCGGCTCCCCAGATCGGTTCTTGATCGTGGTTCACACCCGGGATAACATCTATCAGCACCGAATCTACAGCAGAGCCGGCTTCCTCATCCCGAATATCCAGGATCGCACTCACCTGCCATTTGCTATCCCGAAGCACCTTGCCCAGCTTACGCATTAATGGGAGCGGGGTATAGACATGGCTGATCCCGGCTTGCTGGCGCAGGGCAGTAAGCAGCCGGCTGCGATCGTCGGTCTGGTCGTCCATCGACGGCGGAGCGAGCAGGAGCGGCACTCTGCGGATGGGCTGGTCCGCGTCGAAAGGATAGGATTCTGGCACGCGAATATCGACAACCGTCAGATCGGTGGTCAGCCGGCGCTCGATCTTCTCCTGCGGCGGTACATGGATCCGAACATCGCTCTCCACAACAGTCTGACAGGCGAGGGCGTATCCGATCTTCACATCTGCCGGTGAAAGCCTTAATGTGCTGCGCCTGCGAACAGAACCATCCATCACCTCGACCAGGCAGCGCCCACAGCGACCTTGACCGCCGCACGGCTGGTTGATTTCAATGCCAGCCAAACGGGCAGCTTCAGAGAGAAGCGTGCCAGAAGGGACTGTCACAGGAGCAGAGCTGTTGTTGAAAGAAACCTTAAAATCAACCATCTAATCGCTTATCTTCAAAGCGCTTCCTTCAGAAACTTCGGGATATCGACTGCCTCACGCGGTCCAACGCGGATTTCCCAACCAGAAAGCTCTTCTTCAAGCTCGCCAGAGAGGACGGCTACATGCCCAGGGATGACAATGCGCTTGCGTAATCCTTTATCAGCCAAACCACTGCCCTTCACAGATTTCGCGATGCGCTCTGAGTCGAACTTGCCGGCTGCCCATGCGGTCAATACGCTCATGCCTTCGGCGTCGCAGACGATCAACCAAGCCGGTAGTCCGGAACCTTCGACTTCATTCGCCACACTGAAATAGGTGATGCTGAAGTTGGTTGTAACGAGGATTGGGCTATCTGTATTTGGACTATTGATCTCATAAACCCCAGGCTGGACCTGAATAGGCTTTTGCGGATCGGTATAAATGTTTTGGCGCAGGACCAACAGCGGATAAACCAGCTCTGGAGCGAATTTCTCCAGGACGATAAATCCTGCATATTTGGTAATCGCCTGCACCGCAGCAGCTTCATTTTTCGGAAAGACGATCAGCGGGAAACCCACCGACTTGAAATTTTTCTTTAGAGCCAACCTGCGAACAAGGGTGGAGAATGTCAGCTGGAGGCTTAAATCGTCATGGTCGGGGTCTAAGACGATATCCTCCAGCCCTTTACTTTTAATCTTCTCGATCAGCTCGACAGCTGCATCGACCGATGCAGCAGAGGCTGCCAGTGCAGCATTCCGGCTCTTAGCAAGGTCAGCCATCTTTTCCCAATTCGTGCCGTCAGCGGAATGGATCATTACGGTCTCACCGGGAGCGAGACCGTTCATCCCAGCTTCGATAACGGCGGGATCTTTGCTGGACAGCACCAGCGGGAGCTTGCTGACCGACCTCACCGCTTTTACCGCCGCTCCGAATTTTTCGGGATTCCCGGTTTCCGATTTTACAGCCAGACCGTCGACCTTCAATTCGATGCCCACATAGTTGACCGCATATGAATCCGCGGCTTTTACCTTCGATCGAATAGTTTCATCGGATTCCGAATCGAGGACTTGAACAAAAAGCCCAGGCCGGTTGTAAAAGGTTTTTTCATGACGGAAAAGGACTACTTCATTCCCAGCTTTTACCTCGTATCCATTTGATTTCAACGAAACCAGACAAATCGGCGGGGCGGCAAATTCAGCCAATTGGGCTTTGGAATCTTCGCTCACATATGGACAGGAAGTGAGCTCGACCTGTTTGGCAGCCAGCTTCATTGCAAATGCCAGGCAGGTAGGGAATCCGCATTCCTTGCAATTGGTCTGCGGCAGAAGTTTATATATTTGAATACCTGAAAGCGCCATTATTCTCTCTCCAATTCCATTACGCCAGCGCTGGAGCGCTCATCAGATCTGCAATCGCAGCTTTTACCCGTTGAAGGCTCTCTGGGTGGCGCAGCACGATAATATCTGCGCCGGATTCTCAGCAGCGTAATCGCGGTCATCGTCTCCCAATTAATCGCCCGCTGCAGCCAATCTCCCCACGCTTCTGGCACACCTTCACCGACTTTTGATTCTTTGGTCTTCCAGGACTCAAAACCAGGTGTGACCAACATTGGAAGTTAAGTCATGCTGTCTCCCTGAAGCGCCGCAAGCCGCAGGCGCTCCATCACTGAAAAACCATACTCAATACCGTATCCAAGCGCGCCGGTGGTCGGGTCCATCATGATCCGATCCAGCGGCAAACCCATATCGCTGATCAGGATGTTGAGCTGTTTGGCAAGGTTAACATCCATTGGGGTGCGGGCATCCACCAAATGCCCATTTGCCATGGCAGTAGCTACGATTGTGCGGTAGTTCTTATCTTCGCAAATCCCCAGGATGAGGCGCTCACCTTTTGTCAATTCGGCAACTGGGACCAGCAGCAGGTTGTCAGTCTCTGCCTGACCGGGTCCGAAAACAATCAAGGGCAATCCACTCGCCTGGAGAACTTTTTTAACCGCAGCAACCGCAGTTTCCGGTGTGTTATCCAAGCTTAAAGTGAGCTGGAGCAGGTCTGCACCAGCCAATTCGGCGGCTTGCGCCCATCTGGCTGGATCTTCGCAAACACCCTTCCACGTTTCAAGCAGCAGCGGGGACCAATCTTCAGGCTTGCGGTCGCGGATCTCCAGCGCGACGACCGGTTGATTTGGCAGATTTCCTTCAAAATGCATAAAAGGCATCGCGGTCTCACCTCCAACGATCACCTTTTTCGAGCAAGTCCCCCCTTCCTCGGCTGTCGCGCCAATTACGACCTGGCGCACGCTCCCCGGCCATTTTTCTTTTGGAAGCTCAACGGGCATTTTTCCTCCTATTTTTCCGATTATTCAAGATTGCCTAAGTTCTTTTTTCGAGCGGCATCTCGCCTTTCAATAAAGATCTCAATTGGCGTTTTTCTCTCCGCCTGGATCCCGAGATCCTTTAATTGGTCGCTCTCGGAGGCAGCGAGATAGCGCAGGATGTGGGCGAAGGTGATCACTCCCGCCGGATACACGATCCCAGCGGCATGATGCATCACGAAGAGGACACGCACGCCCTGATCGATCATGATTTGGCTCGCAGTCACAAGAGGGATATCTGCCGGCACCTGAGGAACTTGAACATCCATTACGTCCTCAGCTTTCGTGGTTTCGACATCCAAACTGGTGAGCGCTTTCACCAACTCCGCCTGACCAACCCATCCCACCGCATGGCGTTCTTCCGGATCGAGCACAACAACCGCCTCCAGACATTTCTCAACCATCATTCCGGCGATTTCTCGCAAGGGGGTCGCTGGCGAGCAAGTCACAACCCCCACTGTCATCAAATCTCGAACGAATTGCGGCTGTGGTTTGGCTTCAGGCATCATGCATCAAATCAATTCAAACAAAAGCCGCAGGAGTATTATCATCCCTGCGGCTTGTGCTCTTCTTAGAACATGGGATCCATGACCAAGGCGGGATGGTTGTGCTCTTCCAACCAGGCCATGAGTTCTTCCACAGATGTTACACTGCGCTCGTCGGCGATTTTTTCGATCAAGTCTGGGTCACCCTCACGGATTGCCACGGCATTCAGCTCTTCAGCCATGGTCTCTTTCAACACGCTGGACATCCAGGCAACTCGCTTAAAACCGCCATCCGCGGAGATGAATTTCGGGCTGACCAGGTAGAACTTTCCAACACCCATGACGCCTGGTGTCTGCAATCCACCGCCAGCGATCCCCGCCAAGGTGCTGAAGGTCATGCCAGCCGGGGTCATGCTGGTATCTTCTCGGCTGACGACCATCACACCGTTGACCTCAGGGATCAGCATCACGATGCACTCGAAGCAGCCGCAAGCCGTCATCGGATTTTCCATGATCGAATACATCGAGACTTCTTGGACGACGCCATGCGAGCCAACGTTGGCATAATCGTTCGTCCCGCTCCAGTAACCCTTCAGCATATCCAGCGACTTTCCTAATTTGATCGGCTGGTTGGGTCCGGTGGGATTGATGTTGAAGGAGGCTTTGCAGTCCAGCCAGTTATATGCGCCGCACAGTCCTAAACGTTCCGGGCTGACCACGCAGACATGATTTGGCGCGAAGGACTGGCAGAGCGTGCAGGAGTAAAACTCCTCTACCTTATCGTCCGTCAGATCTGCAAGACGTTTATTGCGGAAGTCGTACGCTTCGCGAGCCTTTCCCAGCCATGTCTGTACTTTTTCGGGCTCGGTGAATATTGTCACCTGGACCTTGTCGACGATCGCCCCAAAATCTGTCTTGAAGCGGGCATGGAGGATCTTGCCAAAGTGTTCCAGGTTAAAGCCCTTCTCCGCGGCCGCTTTGGAGATCCGGATCCAGGCGATATCTCGCTGTCCGATGTGCTGGATGCCTGAGGCACCATTGACGAAGTAGTGAATCTGGCGCTCAAGAACGGGCTCGAAATCTGGCTGCATCTGACGGCCAGCCACCTGCACGAGGATCCCCATATCCATGCTGGCTTGCTCGGGGAGTCCATCAAAAGAGGATCCTACGACTTCCACTTTTCCGTCCACGATTTCATCCAACGGGGACATGAATAGATATTCAAAACAGCGCGAGTGCTTGCCGCCAAATTCGACGCGCATATCGGTTTTGCGCACAACCTCGCCTTCGAAGGCCGAGCCATAAGGAACCGGTACGGGCACATCGGCAACTTTCACTTTGACGCCGCGCACTTCGATACATTTCTGCACCAACCGCTCGGCGCGCTCAAGATCGTCTTTACCCTCGATCTCGTTAAAGGGCATGCTGACCACATGCTCGTAGCGCGTAACGCCGGTTGGCAAGATCTCTGGGATGACTGTATCTGCGATCACCGGAAAGCCAAAGTTGATCGCCCCGGCTGCGGCGGCATATTTCAAATCATCGACCTCACCCAGCGCAAGTACAAAGGCAAACACGCGGTCTTTGTTGTAGAGCAGGATATCGCGCGCCTGACCGCCTTTCTTTCCACCGAAGGTCAACGCGGAGCGCACAGCAAAGCCTAAGGCATAGATCGCGCTGATCGTATCCGTACCAAAGGGAACGGTATAGGTATCGTACCCAAGCTCGACGCCTTCCTCCATCAGTTGGTGGATGATGGAGCGCCCGTTTACATTCCCGGAAAGGAAGGTCAGGATGTTGCGCTTCTGCAGCTCGCGCACGATCTTGACCGCAACTTCGTTGGATTTCGCTGCACCGACGATCGCGGCGAAACCCGGCATGCGCCCATCGACAAGCTGGATGCCCCAAGATCGGAGCTGGATATCGTCGATCGGTCCGTTAAGATGTCCATTCAAACCGCCGCTCTCTTCGCCGGCGTCTGGACTGGTGAACGATGTGGTAGCCAGCTTGAAGCCCGGTATCTTTTCGGGCTGAAGTTTATAGACAAATCGGATCGCTTCGATTGTCTCGGCAGCCAGAAGAGTCGCCATGCCGCTGTCTAAAGTCTCGCCCAGGTATGGCGTCCAATGGCGGTTGGAGGGCATGGGATGAAGCAGCATGCGAGCTTGCTTCAAGACCGGCTCGAGCTGACCGAGATTCTGGATTTCCATCCCGGTCATCCCGAGAATTAATGGCAAATAGTAAGCCGTATTCGGAAAGGCGACTTTCGTCTCTGCTCCATGCTCAGCCAGGGCTTTCTGGAGCATGATCTCGGCTTCGGTAACCAGGGCATTTGCCCCGCGAATTGCTCGGGTTGCAATGTATCGTGACATCTCGAAACCTCCTCAGCTTCGGACCTTTCAGTCCGCAGCCACTCCATATAAAGCCTGGCGCCTTTCATCCAGGGTCAAGACTTCAAGCTCCAGCATTCGCTGGTCGCCGCTGCGACCGAAGCGTGTTGGATCATATTCCGGCAACCCAAGCGCGGCTCGCTTCTTGTCGATGTGTTCCAGTGTCTTTTCGACCATCACGTCCACATCGGCGATGAATTCCATCTTTCCGCCGTAGAGCTTTTCCCAGCCTTCGCTGATGTAGCGCAGGACAATATCGCTGTCGCCTACTCGATCCGGCATACCGCTGATAGGCGATGAGCCGCCGAAAATAACATAGGCGCCAGAGGCGACACAGTAGGTTCCGATTGAAAGCGCCTTCTCACTCATCCACTCAGGCGCAAGCCCAACGGCAGGAATCTGATCGATATCGTCACCCAGACCGCCTTCCTCCACCATCTGGGTAAGCACAGTCAGGATGCGGGTATTGTCCACACAGGACCCCATATGAAGCACCGGGGGGATCCCCACTGTCTCACAAATCTCACGCAGTCCGGGTCCAACTTTTTCAAGCCCGGCTTCACCAAGCAGCAATCCCAATTTGGCGCTGGCAATCGCTCCGCAGCCTGTCTCTACCACCAAGACATCTTGCTTCAACAACTGCTCAGTTACATAAGTATGCAGGTAATCCTGCTTGCTGCGAGGGTTGTTGCAGCCGACAATCGCCGCAACACCACGGATGCGGCCAGACATAATAGCATCGTTCAGTGGTCTGAACGAAGCCCGGTACGAGCCTCCCAGCATGTAATTGATATATTCGTGGGAAAATCCGGGGATCAAATCTTCGCGCACCTGGGGGATATGAGTTTTGCCGCGGTTTTTATAGTTGTCAATAGCTACTTTTAATATTTCTTTTGCGATCGTCAGCGCTTTGTGTTCGTCAAATTGAATGTGGGTCGCTCCAGTAATTTTCACTTTCGGCGAGGTGGTGATTACTTTGGTATGGAAGTTTGACGCCAGCCCTACCAAGGCTTGCATGACACACTGCACATCCACAACCATGGCTTCCACCGCGCCAGTCAAGATCGCGAGCTCTTGATGCAGGAAATTCCCAGCAGCGGGTATGCCCTGGCGCATCAAGATCTCATTTGCAGTGCAGCAGATACCGGATAAATTCACGCCCGCTGCGCCAGCAGCTTTTGCATATTCAATGATTTCTGGGTCCTGGGAAGCCGCAACGATCATCTGACTGAGGGTCGGCTCATGCCCATGCACGACGACGTTAACCATATCGTCCTTAAGTACTCCCAGATTTGCCTGTCCGAGGATTGGGGCAGGTGTGCCGAATAAGATATCTGAGATGTCGGTGGCAATCAGGCTGCCCCCCCAACCATCCGCCAGGGCGGTGCGCACGGCGTGAAGCAAGATATGCTCAGGATCCTGGTCGTCACCGATGTGGGTGCGGTGGAGGGCTTCAACCACCTCACGGTCGACGCCGCGCGGCATTACGCCAGTTTCTTCCCAAAGCTTCTGGCGCTTCGCTGGCGCCCGTTTTGTGACGACGATCGCGCCTTTCTGCTGCCCGAATTGGGCAATGTAAAGATCTGCGAGGTCATTTGCGATCTCAGACGGCGACCTTCCTTCGATTGGGATGCCATTTCCCTGTGCAACCGTTCGCAGCTTGGCAATATCCCTTAAGATATATCCTTCTGCTTCCCCATTTGCCACCGCTTTGAGCGTGAAAGCCATATCGCGACCATGGTCAGAATGGGCGGCAGAGCCAGCTGCCACCGACCGGATGAAATTGCGTGCCTGAATGGTGTCAATCGTCGCGCCGCACACCCCGGTTTGACCATCTTTTGTCAGGCGGCAGGGTCCCATCCCGCAGATCTTGCAGCACATTCCAGCGCCGCCAATATTGCACGGCACCATTTCATCCGCCCGGCTGAATGCAGTGCTAATTCCAAGTTCATCCGCCCGGATCAACATCTGCTGCGCCGCCGGGTCAGCGGATTGCTCTTCGTATGTTCGTTTAGCTTTCGCCATTTTCATTCCTCCATCTATTTGTTAATCACACCAAATCCAGGACAGTTCCAGAGCGGCCTGCCGGTATAGTTCACCCGCTGGGCAAAGCTTACGACTTCCCGGCTGGTTTCATATACTTCGGTATGGCGAAAATATGTCAAGGAGCGGTCGCTTTCTAAGCTCGCTGCAATCCCGCTTTCTGATGGCGTTATCCAATCACCGAGATAACCTGCTTCATCCAGCTTGCTGCTGATCTCCTTTTCCTGGATCAGATCGCTGTCAAAAGCTACTTCAACAATCTGGAAAGCACTGCTGGCATACACATCATCAACACCAGGCAGCTCTAACAGGATCCGGCGAACTTCTTGAACATGGTGGTCCCCATATAAAACCGGTGTGTTGTAAGTTACTTTCTTTTTCATTTGCTGTTTACTCCTGTTTCAATGGCGTTTTGCTTAAGGAAAAAGAAAAGCGCCAGGCACAATGGATGTAAATACGATCATGCCTGACGCAGCATAGCTAATAAAGGGAATCTCCAACATTAAGCAGCAATCTACCGATATCATATCAAATTGGTCGCCATGAATATAGCAAAGTTGTCATAGGATGACAAGTGACAAACATACCTATTTTTGTAAGGTATTATTACATCTGGCTGTCGAGGGTTTGGACGTTTTCGGTGAGCGCCATCGCACCAATGTAGCGGCCCATAAACTGAGGATCTTGATCGAGATCGATCTGCTCCGCTCGCCTGGCGAGCTTTTCCCCTAAAAGAAAGCCTTCTTCCGATAGGAAAATCGCAGCACCCAAGCCAGCTCCGTTTGGAATAGTCTCAATAAGTTCGAGTGGGGCTGGCGGGATCATCCCTAGCGAACGGGCTGATTCTTTATCGATTTGCCCGCCGAACGAGCCGGTCAGGATAATTCGCTTTAAATCCTTTGGTTCAAGGTCCAATTGGGCGAGGAGAGTATCCATTGCCGCCCGGATTGCACCTTTCGCTTTTTGGAGCTCGCGGACGTCCCACTGTGTGAGACTCAACCTGCCGTCCTCCGTCAGTCTGACCTGCCTGGCGCCATGCCGATCGGTTCCGATTCGATCCTTCAATACCGGTGGATTTTCTAATATTCGTCCGCTTTCGACAATCACACCTGCATCGCGCAGAACGTGGACCAAGCTGAGGAGACCTGAGCCGGTCAAACCAACCGGTTCAGCGTCAGCGATCGTGCTAAAACTCAACTCACCGTCAACCAAGCTCGCCGAGACGATCGCACCATCGACGGCGCGTGTCCCGCATGAGATAAATACCCCTTCGAATGCCGGACCCGCGGCGGTGGATGCTGTCAGAATGCGCTTCCCGTCGGTCACCAGGACCTCGCCGTTCGTCCCCAGATCGATTGCCGCGAGAGGTCCGTCGGGCTGGTCGTAGTGAAAATATGCCAGACAAGCCAAGGCATCTGAGCCGACGAATCCACCAATCAGCGGCGGCAGCATGACCTGGGTTTGATCAGGAAAAATCCCGCGCGTAATCCAACCTGCATCTCGGATGGCGGCACTGTCGACGGGTTGGAACGGTCTGGCAGCCAGCTTTTCAACCGGCATGCCGGTCAGCAGGTGATGCATTGCCACATTGCAAACAATGGTCGCCCTGGTAATCCGGGCTCTTATTCGGGGGGCAAGATTGAGGGAATCCACCGCCTGGTTGATGGATGCGATTGCCAGGCGCTGCAGCCTTCCCGCATTTTCAGGGTCAACCAGGACTGCCGAAAGGCGAGAAATGACATCCGCGCCAAAAACAGTTTGCTGATTCAAGCCTGCTCCACCAGCACAGACTTCGCCATTATCCAGCATCGTTAGGAATGCTGCAACGGTTGTAGAGCCAAGATCGACCGCAATCCCAAGCGGTAAATCAGAGTATTTATAACGCTGGCTTGTGCGAAAGATCTTGTTGGAATAAACAACGATCGGCGCTAGGATAACTTTGACATCTCCGGCGAGGCGCGCCCGGCAGGCCAGGCGGTTGTTGACTGCAAGCTCGCCAGCAGTCAAATGCTTCAGCTCGATTTCATCTGGCGGAGCAGCACCCTGCTCGACAAGCACTTTGCATTTCCCGCAGGTGCCTCTGCCGGCACAAGGCTGCTCCAATGGCAGACCAGAAGCGGCGATCAAATCGCCTAACAGACTGCCAATTTCAGCTTCAACCGTTTCTGTCTTCTCACCGTAAACAATAGTTACGAGAGGCATGGTCGATTACAAGATTCGCAAGAAATCGTGCTGGGTGAGGACGCCGCCAGGTCGAATGATCAAAAAATCCTCATCATCTGGATCAATTCCTCCAGCCTGGTTCCCCAGCTTGCGCACGTACTGGTCCGATCCCAAGATTTCCTGATACTGGATATTCCAGCGGCTGCTGAATTCTGCGACGCGGAGGGCTTCTTCGCGGTAGAACTCGATATCTCGCTGCTGGTGGGCGACAAATGCCAGACGTTTGTAATTATGATAAAGGCTATCGATCAGCCAATCGGCCTTAGCAGCGCCGTATTTCACGACATATTCCTCGTATTCTTTCAGCGGATTGCTTCCAGATTCCAGCCACCCTTTGGTGAGATAGTAGGTTCCTGGCGACTCATCAAATTCTCGCCGGTAGGCGGCATAAGAACCCAGGAAAATGGCGATGCAGTCATCCGTGCGAGGGATCACAAGGGTGTGGATCCCCGCTCGAATGCCGTCCAGACCATTTCCGCAAAGCCCGTACCCTAATAATATCAGGCTCGGCTCAGAGATGGCATCGATCCGCTCCTGAACGCCAATCCGCAAGTTTTTGGGAACTCGATGGAGTCCGTAATCGAGGAAGATGAATTCTCTGGCGACCTGGGCGGGGATATACTGCTCAATCAGGTTTTGGAACACCTTGCAGGCAAGGATCACCACGGGCAGCGGCTGTGGATCTGGCATCAAGCATCCTTTTAGAATGAGATTAATGCAGGTTGGTTCGTACGGCTGATCGGCTTACCGACAATCTTGACATTTTACCAAGAAATGCATGAAGGATAATTAGGGAATACTGAATCACATACGAATTTTGGATTGGTTTCCTGAAATCAGGGAGCGATTGGAGTTGGTTGGACTTCGGGTTCGCCCTGGCGAAAGTCGATGACAGGCATCGTGCCACCGCTGCTGATGATCCATTTGCTGTTTTGGCTGAGAGCCTGGGCAATCAGAACCTGAATATATGCTTCACCCATGGCGCCTTTTCCTTCCAGCTCCTGAAGAATTAAGCGCAGCGATTCTTTCTGCGCCTCTGCAAGCTTGGTGATCTGGTAAGCATCACCCTCCGCTTTCTTCTGGGCAGTGTAGAACTCGCTGTCAGCAAGTGTCCGCTGCTGGATCGCCTCGGCTTTTGCCTGTTCTTGAAGCTGGACTGCCACCATTCGGTCTTTGATTGCCGTGACGACCTCCTCAGGAGGAGAAGCGCTCTGGACTTGAACCAGGATGAAACGTACCCCATATTGTTCCTCTTTCTTCTGCAGGGCAGTCAACATTTCCTGATTGATCTCGGCGCGATTATGCATGACCTCGTCCATTTTACGAGTATTGACGACGTCCCTCAAAGTGCCTTTGACGAAACCGGCAACGATTTCTTCTGGGTTCAACACTTCAAGCTGATAACGGACAGGATCGTCCACCCGATAGGTATAAAGAAGGGATACATCCATCGTCACGTCGTCTGATGTCATTGCAGCGAGCTGTTCGACTATCCCGCCACGCTCGATGACAGTGACCCCGATGACCGTATCCACAAAAGGGATCTGAACATGCCATCCAGGCTGGTCAACACTGACAAACTTTCCGCCCCGCAGATGCAGGCCTCTTTCATAAGGGCGAATTTTATAGATTGCAGCGCGTGTTAATGAAAATATTGTGCTCCCGACAATCAAAACAACTAATATCACCAGTGCATTTCTATATATAAAATCCAAACAACCTCGCCCAAATCCTTTTTTTGGGGTCTC
This sequence comes from uncultured Chloroflexia bacterium, assembly GCA_963827155.1. Lineage (GTDB taxonomy): Bacteria > Chloroflexota > Anaerolineae > Anaerolineales > UBA4823 > UTCFX2. The sequence goes on from CAWGZV010000002.1 coordinate 706,299, forward strand.
TCTTTCGGAATTGGATCCTGAAAGTGAATTTTGTGACATGATTTTTCTCCGTTCAAATCGCCAAATCATACGGATTATGGATCAATTTTTTACGGTAAATGCCCTCCCCCAGCACACAAACAGCAACCGATTATTTATATCCTGTTTATCGGATGCAATGACTACCATTGATTATAATTCTATTTGACTTAAAACCAGATCATTTTATGGAAAGGGCTGGCAAAGCGCGAAAATATCGGTCCTAAATTTCAAAGAAACAGTGTCAGAATACTGTCGGATCACTTTCCCCCACAATTTAAGGATTTGCCGTTCATTGACCACATAAATATTCAGTGGCGAGGGTGGGATTTGAACCCACATCCAAGGGCTTATGAGTCCCCTGCTCCACCGTTGAGCTACCTCGCCATTCAGAGCGGCAGAATATTACTATGCTTAATTTGATTTGTCAACACAAAACGCTTGAAGCCTGATCCTGAAGGCACTCGGTTGAGCGGTCAAAAAAATCAAATTACGGACAGAATTTTACATACTCCGAGAGACAAAATAGCGAGTAAGGTCTTCCAGGGCGCGACGATAGGCATTTTCCGGGAAAGTTTCCAGGATATCCAACCCGCGCTGCATATAGACCTGTGCTTCCTCAATCGACCGTTCGATCGCCCCACTCTGACGGATGCCGTCGACCAGCCTTGCAACAACCGTCTCGGACAGGTGATTGCTGCTCATCACAGATACCATATCTTTGTCGTTCGGATGCGCCTCGAGGAAATACAAAGCCGGCAGCGTGATCAAGCCCTGCCGCAGGTCGCTGGCAACCGGTTTTCCAACCGTAGCCTGTTCACCGGTAAAATCCAACACATCGTCGACAATCTGGAATGCCATCCCGATTGAATAACCAAATTTCCGGGCAGATTCGATAACTTTATCATCGACAGGGCTCAAGAGGGCGGCAGCCGTTGACGCAAGCTCGAATAATGAGGCTGTTTTCGCAAATATCCGCTGTTCGTAGTTTTCTCGATTTGCAAGCCCACGGCTGGTGAACATCTGGGTTATCTCGCCGCTGACGATAGTTGTGAGGGTTTCGGCGAACATTTTCATCAAGACGATAGAGTCTGTTCCAGCCGCCAGCATTGCGGCACGGGAAAAAATGAAGTCGCCTGTCAAAACCGTTGCAGCTGGCGACCACTGGGCGTTCAGTGTGGCAATCCCTCTTCGAAGGATCGAGCCATCAATCAAATCATCATGCACCAGAGTTGCAGTATGCAACAGCTCGATAGCCGCGGAAAGGATAACCAATCGATCTCGATCACCATTCAGAATCCCGCCCATTAGCAGCACGACCCCAGGGCGCACCCGTTTTCCACCAGAGCCCAAGAGGTGTTTGAGGGCTTCTTCCAATTGAGGATGCCTGTCATCCGCCTGACTGCGCATCAAATCTTCGACCCGCTGGAGCTCATCCTGCACAGGCGCTAAAAAATCACCAGATTTCACCAGACTTCTTACCAAAGAAATAACCTCGCCGCGTTTTCAGTAGTCGTTTTCGACAGGTCCTGCGTGGATACTCCGCGCAGCTCTGCAACCTTGTCCGCTGTTAAGCGCACAAAAGCTGGCTCATTCCTTCTACCCCGGTGCGCTTGTGGGGGCAAGAATGGAGCATCAGTTTCCACCAGGATCTTTTCATCAGGCAACATCCTGACGACATCCCTGAGGGTCTCTGAATTCTTATAGGTTACCGGGCCGCCGATCCCAATCCAGAAACCTAATTTCACTGCACTTTCGGCCGCACTCACATCGCCGCTGAACGAGTGTAACACACCAGGTCGAAGGCGAAGGGAAGATTCCTCAGATTTAAGCCTGCCAGTCCATTCCTTCAGAATTTCAAGGAGATCATTCCACGCTTGACCGCCTCCAGCCTGCTTATCTCGCAGGTGCAAGATGACTGGCAGCCCATACTGAGCTGCAAGATCAAGCTGATCATGAAGGATCTCCCGCTGCAATTGCGCTGGAGCCGCATCCCAATAATAATCCAGTCCAATCTCGCCAATTCCGACGACCTTTGGCGCTTGGGCCATTTCTGCCAGGCGATTTATGGAAGCTGAGTCCCAAGTCAGGGCATCATTGGGATGAACGCCAACAGCAGCGTAAACCCGATCAATCAACTTTGCATTGTTCACCGCATCCTGGCTGGATTTGAGATCTATTCCAGGATTGAGAATGCGGATGATCCCCGCCTGCTCTGCTCGCAGAAGCACTTCTGCCCTGTCTTGATCGAAGGATTGAAAATCTAGGTGGCAGTGGGTATCGGCTAGCACGTTGTTCATGGAAACAGGCGGAGGTATTATATCAAGGGAAATCAGATGAAGGTAGGGGACACTGGCAAGAATGATTTCTTTGCTATAATCTACTCGATATCTGTACAGTTCAAATAATATTGGTAGATAAGCACTAAACTAGGCAACGATCTGGCAATGGAGAATTGTCCCGTGGAAAAACCATCCGATGCGATTTACCTGGATTACGCCGCAACAACGCCTTTGGACGACCGGGTGCTGGAGGCGATGCTGCCCTATTTCAAACAGATATTCGGCAACACTTCTTCCATCCACCAGGTCGGCCAGCAGGCTGAAGCTGCTCTTGAAAATTCACGCCTTACGATCGCAGCCGGGATGAACTGCCAACCTGGCGAAATCATCTTCACCTCCTGCGGTTCAGAATCGGACAACCTGGCGCTACGCGGCACTGCATTCGCAGCTCGGAAGAACCGGTCAGCAGACCATATCTTGATCAGCCCGGTGGAGCACCATGCTGTGACGCGTACTGCTCAGCAATTAGCAAGACTGCATGGATTTGAGGTGGAATATTTACCGGTAGACGAATTTGGGGGCGTCCTTCCAGATGAAGTGGCAAATCGACTCCGAAAAACGACTGCCGTCGTTTCTGTGATTTTTGCAAATAATGAAATTGGCACCATCAATCGGATATCAGAGATCGGGAAAGTGTGCAGAAATGCGGGAATCCCGTTCCACACAGACGCGGTCCAGGCTGCCGCGTTCCTGAAAATGGATGTTGAGGATTTGAACGTCGATCTGGTTTCATTGGGCGCGCATAAATTCTACGGCCCGAAGGGTGTCGGCGCGCTGTATGTAAGAAGAGGCACGCCGATTCTTCCAGTATTGACGGGTGGCAGTCAGGAATTTGGACTGCGTGCTGGGACTCACAATGTCCCTTATATTGTTGGGATGGCGTGCGCATTCCAGCTCGCACAAGACGAACGAAAGATGCGAACAGCGAGCCTGACTCCATTGCGCGACCGCATGATCGCGCAGGTATTAGAAGAAATCCCTGAAACCTGTCTGACCGGACACCCTATCGAGCGACTCCCGAACCATGCCAGTTTTGTATTTCACAACATGGATGGTAATGCGTTGTTAATGATGCTTGACCTCGCTGGCTTTGCCTGTTCATCCGGATCTGCGTGCAAGACGGGTGATCCGGCGCCATCGGAGGTGCTGACAGCCCTGGGGTTCGACGAGAACTGGGCATTGGGTTCACTGAGGGTCACCCTGGGAATTGGAAACCAACCAGCCGAAATTGAGAAATTTCTTGCGGTGCTGCCCGGTGAGGTTGAGCGTGCCCGCTCCATCAGCTAGAGTTGTCGTCGCGATGAGCGGTGGCGTAGACAGCTCGGTCGCTGCTGCCCTCCTGGTCGAACAGGGATATCAGGTAATCGGTATGATGCTTCGACTTTGGAATGAACGCGGTAGAGAGATTGAAAACCGGTGCTGTACTCCTGAATCGATGGCGCTTGCCAGGCGAGTCGCTGCTCAAATCGGGATCCCATTTTATGCGGTAGATGCCCAACAAGCACATTATCATGCGGTAGTTGAATCCTTCATCGAAGGGTATACCGCTGGCGAAACTCCAAATCCATGCCTCGGGTGCAACCGGCACGTACGCTGGGGTCTTCTGCTCGAGCGCGCTCGAGCCCTGGGTGCGGAATATTTAGCAACCGGGCACTATGCGAGAGTAAAAAAGGATGCCCAGGGTAAATTCCATCTCCTTAAGTCTAAGGATCTTATTAAAGACCAATCGTATGTTCTGCATGTCTTGGATCAAATTCAGCTCTCTCAAACACTATTCCCACTTGGGGAGCTGACAAAGCCTCAGGTACGGCAAAAAGCTCTCAAACTTGATCTTCCGGTCGCCGAACGATCAGACAGCCAGGATCTCTGCTTTCTTGGTGGAGAAGATTATCGCGAGTTCCTGCTCAGGAATGCGCCTGAAGTGCGTAAACCTGGCATAATCCTAACCCAATCTGGAATGGAACTGGGAACACATTCCGGGCTTGCCTTCTACACCATCGGACAGCGGAAAGGTCTAGGGATATCTTCAAGCAAACCAATTTATGTCATCGCAAAGGACCTGAAGCGGAATGCATTAATCGTAGGACCAGCAGAGCAGTTGGGAAATAATCGGTTGACGGCGTCTAATATCAACTGGATCTCCGGTAAACCGCCTGAAGAGCCATTCCAGTCGCAGGTCAAAATACGTTATACCGCTCAGCCCGCCCCCGCAGTTGTCTCACTAATGCAGGGACTAAAAGCGCAGGTGTATTTCGAGAACAACCTGCGGGATATCACACCCGGGCAAGCGGCGGTCTTTTATGACGAAGATGAATGTCTTGGCGGTGGGATCATCCTTGCAGAATCACTGCATGATTTTATGTAATCTGTATCCTTGATTTTGGGGCAATATTACTGACTATGCGCAACATAACATGCGTTTTTATTTAAGGGAGGTCCTGTATGCCACTGCCCGCACTACTCATGGGAGTGTTGATTTCTTCTTTGTTAGGAGCCGCGTTTCATTTATGGAAAGGTGGAGGCGGCGGCAGCCTGCTGCTTGACCTCGTGTTAGGTTGGTTTGGCTTTTGGTTTGGTCAGTTTCTGGCACTCAGGTTCAATCTGGCACTTGGCACGCTGGGCTCGCTTCACCTGGTGCCTGCAATCTTAATGGGACTTGTCTTTCTGCTGATTGGGAGCTGGTTGAACCGCAGCGATCTCGAGAATAAAACCAGGAGAAGGCATTAATAAAAAAAAAGCCCCTCGCGATTGCGAGGGGATCAATTTTACGAGTGCAAAATATCTCTAGAGAATAGTCACCTGTGCTGCCTGAAGCCCCTTGGGTCCTTGTTCAATGGCGAATTCCACCTGCTGTCCTTCTTGAAGGGTGCGATATCCATCAGACTGGATTGCTGTGTAGTGGACGAAAACATCAGATCCACCTTCGCGCTCAAGGAAGCCGTAGCCCTTGCTCGCATTGAACCACTTAACTTTACCAACGATACGGTTGTTCATTACTTCTATTCTCCTTGTAGAACTAGTCCGAACTTTTTGCAGCACGCTCCCCGGTCCTATTTCCGATCTTCCCGGTCTGTTCAGACAAAAAAAACAGCCTGAACACGTCCTTCGTTCAGACCGGCTTACAGGTTCCAGCTAGAACATACGTGCCTCTAACTCGGTAGAGTTTATCAGCCTCTCTTTATTTCGTCAAGGGATTATCATCTTCCGCTCGCTCGGTATATAATCAAGCTGGAGGTGCCTACAAATCCATAAATGACCTTCTACCAGCTTCAGAACAACACCTGCGAAGGAGACCTTGCTCAGCTTGTCAGCCCAACGAACAAGGTGTATTTGGTGCGGTTGAAAAGAGGAGAACAGCTGCATACCCATCGAGGGATCGTGAATTTCGACGATCTAATTGGGATGCCCTGGGGAAGCGAGGTCTCTACTCACCTTGGAAGCCCCTTTTTCTTGCTGCAGCCTTCCTTAAGTGATATCTTAAGAGCGACTCGCAGAAACACGCAGATTATTTATCCCAAAGATATCGGCTACATCTTGATCATGATGGGAATTGGTCCAGGTTCCATCGTCCTTGAAGCCGGTACTGGATCAGGCGCGCTCACAACAGCTTTGGCATGGTCGGTAGGATCGGAAGGCCACATATATTCTTACGAATCCCGTCCGGAAATGCAGAAACTCGCCCTGAAAAACCTGGAACGCCTGGGATTGATCGATCGCGTAACGATCAAACTTCGCGATATCGCTGAGGGCTTTGACGAAGACAGCGTGGACGCCCTCTTCCTTGATTTGCCAAATCCATTCGACTACATGCCGCAGGTGAGGCAGGCTTTGAAAGGCGGCGGATATTTTGGAACAATCCTACCAACCATGAATCAGGTCAGCCGGCTGCTATACACATTTCATCCGAATGGTTTCGCTTTCGTGGAGGTCTGCGAGCTGATACTGCGGCATTACAAACCAAACGCAGATAGACTTCGCCCAACCGACCGGATGGTAGCACACACCGGCTATTTGATTTTTGCCCGTGCCTTAGCGATCTCGAGAACTTGAATTCTAACCGCCAGAATAATTTGCCTTGATCTTGGAGTTTAGGTCTTTGATCGATCTCGATGCTCGAGAAATTTCACATCGTTTATCACTGGCGAATCTGGAGACCGAAAGTGAACCCGTAATCGAGTTCAATGGCTTGCCAGGATATGTAAACGGCGAGCCGCGCCGAGCTGCAGTGCTGATCCCCTTTTTACGCAAAGATTCGAGCTGGCACATTCTACTTACACGCCGCCATGCAGACCTTCCAGAGCACAGCGGGCAGGTCGCATTCCCTGGAGGCCGAGCCGATCCCGAAGACCAGTCATCAGAAGTGACTGCCCTGCGAGAGACCCATGAGGAAATCGGTGTCGATCCCAAGGATGTCCAAATTCTAGGCAAGCTCCGCAGCTACCATACCATCACCAATTATGTGGTTGCACCTATCGTTGGCTTGATCCCGTGGCCTTATTCTTTGCGCCTTGCGAGGCATGAAGTGACGAGGGTTTTTACGATCCCATTAGATTGGCTGGCCGACCGGAATAATTACGAAATTCGACATCGCCCCCTTCCTGCGCCTTTCGAGCCAATTCCGGTTGTTTACTTTTTGCCTTATGATGGCGAATTATTATGGGGCGCCAGCGCGAGGATCACGCTGGCGCTCCTGAGCTCGCTGCGATTGATCGATTAGATCGATTTAGAAATTCTCTTCTTCGCGCTTGCCTCTTTCGATCACTTCAGGTTCGCCCTCTGCCGCAACTTCCACAACCTCTTCTTGTACAGCAACTGCAGGCGGTGTTACGATAACAACCATTTCGTCCGAGGCGGTAAGCACCTCGACCGATTCGGGGATTTGCAGATCGCGCACATGGATTGAATCACCAATTTTCTTCAAAACAGTGATATCAACACTGATCCGCTCTGGCAAATCGCCTGGCAGACATTCGACTTCAATTTCTTCATATTGGGATACCAGCACTCCGTCGAAATCTCGGATTGCAGGCGCAAGCCCAACAAGCTCCAAACGCACCATTGCGCGAAGTGTTTCGGTGAGGGATACGGCTTGAAAGTCAACATGAATCAGATAACCTGTGACCGGATGGCGCTGCTTCTCTCGTACCAGGGCGGTATGCTGCTCCCCACCTTCTACTGAGATTTTGACGAGGTGCGAGCTTGATATTTTGGGGAGCACCATGGAGGCTTCGTGAAAATCCAGGCTGATGGGGATCGAGCCGATATGGTGTCCGTAGAGCACCGCTGGCAGCCTACCTTCACGCCTTAATGCGCGCACCTGTTTGCCGGTTACTTTCCGATCTTTTGCCTTGAAAACAATTTCTTCCATCATTTCCTTCCTCGAAGCGCCTCTCACCGGATACCTTCCGGTTACCCTCGCTCCTGCGGGTCTAGCATTCCGGCATCCGCCGGTGGATATGAACGATGCATGACTGTCAGCCACACATCGTTATTTACATCGCCTACAAACCATCCGCTGCATTAGAAATAAGATCAATCCAAATGTGGCACCGGCAGTAAGCCCAACTAACAGAGCGCGCGGTGTATCAAGCAGCGTTTCTACCTCGCCATTAACCTGCTTGGCAAGCAGCACACCAGTCCGGACGGATTGAGCCTGGATTTCACTGGCAACCATCACCCCTGATGCCACGTCGTTAGCGGTTACCGATTGAGCATATACGAGCGGGATGAATGAATTCTGAATTGCCGCATTTTCAGCCTGAACCATACCAACGACCGAATCGCTTGCCGAGAAATTGGTTGTCTGCACTTTTGCAGCAGCGCTTTGATTTAAGGTAGTCTCTTGGGCGTTCATTTCCGCGGTTGCGCTCTGGCGCATATCAATTTCAGTCGCGTTGATCTGACCGGCATAGCTCGAGCTCATGCGGACCAGATCTGCAACAACTTTATCGATCGAGGTTTCATTCAGATTTACGGCCTCAGCACTAACTTCCTCGTTTTCGGGGGTTGAGGTGGAATCCTGGTTTTTTGGTGCGTCCTGTTCGCTCATCACTTTTTCTCCTGTGAGGTGAAAAACCACCCCCGTTATGGGGGCATCACTGAAACGACATTAGATTGTAGTCTCATTATCGAAATTCGTCAATCGTCATTGAGCGATCTGATTGAGCGATCTCCGTGGGTTTCTCAATCCTTGACAATGGGATTAAACCCAACTATAGTCGATCATCAGCTTGCGAGACTTTATAGATAAGCAATTTTCTGAAATAGACTATGCAACCCACCCAGGATATCCCTCAGGGATATCACCTGATTAGAACGATCGATATCAAAAAGGACACCCGGCTGCTGATGAGACTTTCTCTGATTTCTCTGGCGCTGGTCGTACCGGTCATTGTAATCCTAATAGGGTTTGGAATTTGGTCGAATCCGCAAGTCGACAGAATCCCTGAGCTGGTTAATGTCGGGCTGTCGGCGGTTGAATGGCTGGCAGCGGTTATCGCTATCAACACGATATTCGTTGTTTTTCATGAAGGAATACACGGTATCTTCTTTTGGGGGTTCACGAAGCAGATCCCACGCTTCGGACTGGGTGCCGCGTACGCCTTTGCCGCCGCCCCGGATTGGTTCATCCCCGGCAATCAATATCAATTAATTGGCATCTCGCCCCTGGTAATCATCACTATCGTGGGCATTTTGATGATTCCGTATTTGCCTGCAAAATACCTTTTGATGTGGATATTTGGACTTGTGATCAATTTTACCGGATCGGTCGGAGATCTTTATATCCTGGCTCAGCTGTCTCCAAACCGCGATACACTTTTGGTTAGAGATGCTGGTGAAATTATCGAGTTCTATCAGCAAGAACAGACCTAAATTGCCTGTTCCAAAATTAGGCGAAGCTCATCGTTCGATAGTTCAACCGGATTGCCCTTCATGCTGCTGGCGGATTGAGCCTGGCGGATGATCTGGTCAAGGTCACCTGGCTGGACCCCATAATCCCGCAATGCTGGGATTTTGAGCGCCTGGCGCAACCAGTAAAGCCAATCCACGGCGGAATAAATGGATGAATCTGGCTTCCCAGTCACGAGTGCGGCAATCTCTCGATACCTCGCCAGAGCAGGATGTCTTGGGCTGCGACTGGAGAGCGCGCGATAATTCATCTCAACAACGACAGGAAGCAGCCGCCCGCAGATCACACCATGCGGCGCGGCGTACATCCCACCGATCACGCCGGCAAAGCCGTGGACAGCCCCCAACCGGGCGTTTGCGAGCGCCAGCCCACCAAAAAGGCTTGCCAGTGAAAGGTCCATTCGTCCTGGTTCATCCTGCGGATCCTTAAATACCCCTACCAGCGATCTGACGCTTCGGAAAATTCCCTCCCGGCAGAGTGCATCGGTGAGTGGATTCGCAGCATTCGAAACAAAGGGCTCGATCAGCTGGGTCAGGGCGTCCATCCCGGTGCTTGCGGTGATCTCTGGCGGCAAGCTGTAAGTGAGCTCTGGGTCAACGATAGCAGCTCTAGCCAGGAGCTGAGGTCCGCGAAGGCTGACTTTTAAGCGATTCTCTGGCGAACCAATCACCGCGTTGCGGGTCACCTCCGATCCGGTGCCAGCTGTGGTCGGAACAGCGATCAATGGGAGGGAGGGATTTGATAATTTTCTCCCGCTCCCGATTACTTCCAGGTAATCTGTCAGAGGTCCAGGATTTGCTGCCAGAGCTGCAATCGATTTTCCGCTGTCAATCGCGCTCCCACCGCCAAAGCCGATCACCACATCGCACGCATGGGTCCTAGCCAGATCCACGCCTGCCTGGATTGAGTGCGTGGTGGGTTCCCCTACCTGTTGATAAAAGAAAAAATCCTGAAGGTTAGCCGGGAGGGATTGCCTTATCAGGGCGATCTTTTCGGAATTCTCCGGAAAATTCGAAGCCACCAGCGGTCTTCGACCTAAATCAGAGCATATTTCTCCAAGAACGGCGAGCTTTCCTGGTCCAAAAATGATCCGCGTGGCGGTCGCGAATTCAAAATCCATGGCTTTTGTTAGATTCACCAATCTGCATCAAGCGGAGAGATATTGCGATATTTTATCCCCTGGCGCGCTTCAACCATCATCTCGGCGACGGCGTCACGCCATTGAATGTAATGGGTGGTCTCTTTGTGGGCTGCTTGGGCAGCTTCCGTCTTATAAACTTCGACCAGGATGAATCGGGTGGGATCATCTAACTGCTGGATCACATCAAATCGCTTGACGCCAGGTTCATTTCGGCTGCACCTGGCGTTCTCGATCGACGCTTCTTTGAATGCCTCGATACATTCGGGTTTCACATGTGTGTAAACCATGACGATCAACATAGGCTTCCTCCAGCGTTCGAGTAAAAATAGTTAAAGATTGCGGTCAAATGGATAAATCTAAACCATATGGCGCAGTCATTATAAATCAGGTCATTTCCGTTTGACACGCATTTGTCAAGGGGGTTATACTTGGGTTTTGTCCAAACTCGGGCTGGAAAGATCAGCTTATCAGGAGAAAGCGTTGGTAGAACAAATTCAAAAAATAAAAATTGGGATTTTGACGAGCGGTGGTGATGCTCAGGGTATGAATGCTGCCGTTCGTTCGGTTGTGCGTACAGGATTGGAACGCGGCGCAGAAGTTTATGCGATTTATGAAGGTTTTCAAGGGATGGTCGATGGGGGCAATCGAATCAAGAAGATGACCTGGGAGGGGGTAGGCGGAATCCTACACCGAGGCGGCACGATCATTGGAACAGCGAGATGCGATGCGTTTCGCACACATGAAGGGAGGCGCCAGTCCGCTCTTAATCTTCTCAAAGTCGGAATATCAAGATTGGTGGTGATCGGAGGAGACGGCAGCCTTACTGGCGCGAATATTTTCCGCAAAGAATGGCCTGAGCTTTCAGCAGAGCTTGTCCAGATGGGAGAAATTGATGCAGAAACCGCAGCTGGGCATGCGAGGCTTCAGATTGTTGGCCTGGTTGGTTCGATCGATAATGACATGTTCGGGACGGATATGACGATCGGCGCCGATTCGGCGCTGCACCGCATCACCGAGGCAATCGATGCCATAAGCAGCACGGCTGCGTCTCACCAACGTGCATTTGTAGTAAAAGTAATGGGCCGCAACTGCGGCTATCTGGCTCTGATGGGCGGGTTGGCGACAGGTGCAGACTGGGTCCTCATCCCGGAAAACCCGCCAGATGTAGAAAACTGGCGTGAGCTGATGGGAGAACGCCTGAAAGCAGGCCGGCTGGCCGGGAGGCGCGATACGATCGTGGTCATTGCAGAAGGGGCGCACGATCGGCACGGAGAATATATTGGGAGCACCGAAGTGGCTAAGACACTCGAAGACAGCCTCGGCGAAGAAGTTCGCGTGACCGTGCTTGGTCACGTGCAGCGCGGCGGTGCACCCAGCGCGTTCGATCGAAATCTCGGCACATTATTGGGAAATGCCGCAGTAGAAAGGCTGCTCTCGGACGAAATCGATGACGAGCCGCAGCTTATCGGCTTGCGCGGAAACCGAATTACTCACGCCCCTTTAGTGGAATGCGTGGATAAAACCCTGGAGGTCGCAAAAGCAATCCGAGAGCACAACTACGATACTGCGATGGACCTGCGGGGGAGCAGCTTTCGTGAAGCTTTTTCGACGCTAAAAACGATGCTCCGAGCACTGCCGCACGCTCCCCAGCCAGACCAAAAACGCTACCGGATTGCTGTCATGCATTCGGGCGCACCTGCGCCTGGAATGAATACTTCAGTACGGGCAGCTATAAGAATTGGTCTTGACCGCGGACACATCATGTTAGGAATTCGGAATGGATTCCCGGGGTTGATTGATAATGAAGTCGAAGAAATGGATTGGATGAGCGTCAATGGCTGGGCATCGCGCGGCGGCTGTGAACTAGGAACCAGCCGAAAGGTCCCTTCGGGAAGCGATTTCTACAATATCGCCCGGTCGATAGAAGAGCACGAGATCCAAGGATTGCTGGTCATCGGGGGGTGGTCGGGTTATGAGACGGCTTACCAGATGTTTAAAGCCCGCGAAAATTATCCGGCTTTTAATTTACCGATTGTCTGTCTACCCGCTACGATCAACAACAATCTCCCTGGATCCGAGCTGAGCATCGGGGCAGACACAGCTTTGAACAATATTGTCGAAGCCGTGGATAAAATCAAAGACTCTGCGGTGGCGCTGCGGCGCTGTTTTGTCGTGGAAGTGATGGGACGCTACTGCGGATATCTGGCGCTGATGAGCGGTTTGGCGACAGGCGCCGAACGAGTATACCTCGATGAAGAAGGGGTTTCGCTGAAAGACCTCCAAACCGATGTGGAGCGTTTGAATGAAGGTTTTATCCATGGAAAGCGGCTCGGGCTGATGATCCGAAATGAATACGCCAATCAAGTATACGATACCAAATTTATGTGCTCCTTATTCGAGGAAGAGGGAAAGGAGCTATTCGACGTTCGCCAGTCAATCCTTGGTCATCTTCAGCAGGGCGGCTCTCCTTCTCCTTTTGACCGGATTCAAGCCACCCGCCTCGCTACCCGGTCTATCGCATTCCTGATCGAGCAGGTCGAACAGAATATCCCAGAATGCGCATTTATTGGTCTTCAAGGCAAAGAAATCAAGTTCCACCGGTTCGAAGATTTCGACCGCATGGTGGATTTAAAGAAACAACGCCCCAGGGAACAATGGTGGATGAACCTGCGTCCTATTGCAAGCGTGCTTGCACAACCGTCTCCTCAGCTTTCGGCACAGACGCCAACGGGCGCAGAAAAGCATTAAGGGAATTACGCTCCTTTAGGAGTACAACTTGTGACGCAGCCTCCAAAACCATCCAGTGATCGCAGGGGCGATCGACCGGATTATCCCTCATCTGCTCCTTTACGCAGACCTGCGAGTCAACCCGGTGTTACCCCAGAAACGGTCCGACCGGCCACGGGACAGCCGCCACACGATATTCATTCGCAGGCGGTCGCGCGCTCGACCCAAATTCGAGTCTGGCCGCGATGGGCGAATATATCGAGTGAGGCGACCAAGCCGTTCTCGTCCAGGCGGTTTCAAGTTCGGCTGCGCTCTTTTGGTGTTTGTGCTCCTGTGCCTGCTACTTTCCACTGCAATTTACGCAATCCTACCAGGACGGACTACGATCCTCTTGATGGGCATCGATTATGCAGAGCCGGGAAGCTATGTAGCCCGAACCGACACCTTAATGCTCTCGACTTTCGCGCCAAAAAAGCCGTTTGTGAGTTTGCTTTCAATCCCTCGAGACTTGTGGGTAAATATCCCAGGGGTGGGTGAAAACCGGATCAATACCGCCCACTTTTATGCGGAATCCCGCCAAAAAGGCAGCGGACCGGAAGCAGTCAAGCAAACTATTGAAAGCAACTTTGGGACTCCTATCGATTACTACCTGCGGATCCGTTTCGAAGGTTTTCGGGAGGTGGTGGACGCACTGGGCGGGGTGGATATTAATCTATCAGAACCTATGGCAGGATACAGCGCAGGTTGGCATCACCTGACAGGACGCAAGGCGCTGGCTTTTGTACGTGATCGCGCCAATGCGGATGATTTCTTCCGCATGTCGCATGGTCAGTTCATGCTTAAATCGTTATTTCTAAACCTTTTGAATCCACTTAAGTGGCCAAGACTGCCGCTTGTTGCCAAAGCTTTCTTAGATGCTACCGACAGCAATATTCCGATCCATAGCTGGCCAAGGATTCTATTGATGCTTCTATTCACCGGCCCTAATGGGGTAGATTATCACCTGATCTCTCGGGAGATGGTCTCATCATTTACTACTGACCAGGGCGCGAATGTTCTGCTCCCGAATTGGGAATTAATTCACGCATTGGTCAGACAGATATTTTCATAATCATGCTCTGCAAATCGCAAAATTTAACTCCAAGCAGGTTCGACATCGATGCCAACGATTACTTCTATGTTAAAATCGGTCTATGGATTCTGGTTTTAAAATCGTCGCTACAAATCGTAAGGCAAGCCACGAATTCTTTCTTCTAGAAAGATTTGAGGCAGGAATAGCCCTGCACGGCAGCGAAATCAAATCCATCCGGGCGGGGCAAATCAGCCTGGCGGAAGCATATGTGCGGATCGATGGTCGGGAAGCCTGGCTGGAAGACGCTCATATCGCACCATACGAACATGCTGGAACCTATGGTCATGAACCACGCCGGCCTCGAAGGCTTCTACTGCATAAAAAAGAGATCAGGAAACTTTTTCAGGAAGTCCGACAAAAAGGCGTGACGATTGTTCCGACCCGGGTTTATTTAAAAGGTGGGCGTGCAAAAGTTGAAATCGCAATCGCAAAAGGCAAAAAACTATATGATAAACGCCAAGCAATTGCAAAAAGGGATTTAGAACGTGAGCTTGCCCGAAGCCATCAAAGGCGAGAATAATTCATTCCCAGCGCACACCATTTCGGGCGTCAACTACCTCTCAGATAAAGAGCGGCAGGTCATCTATACCCGCTTGATTCCCGAAGAGCTGCTCAGCCGATTTAACCTCGCTCCTCCATTTCGGGATCAAAAAGATCAGCCGTTGTTTCAGATTAGGGCTAATCCTGGCGAGGCAGTGGCGGAAATGATGCTCTTCCACCAGACCGACTTCCAGGATCCGATACTGTATGGCCAGATTGCAGATACAGTCCACGGTCAGGTGCACGTTCTACTTTACATCCTGAACGATCCAGACTTTCCTCGATTTGACGTCGACCGAATGCCCGATGGATCGCCTACCCGGTTTGGGACTCAGCAGCGGAACATCGAAGCTGAAGTATCTGCCATGCGTTACGGGTTGGCTCCCGGACAAATCCGCCGAGGATTCGGTTTGTTGGGTCAGGCAATCAAATCTTTCGAAGCCTTCGTCAAGAGCCTCGATCAGGATTATTATTTCGTTGAGCCGCTTTATTATCATAATGCAGTAATTTTTGAGCGCTATGGATTTTCATACGTTAAAGGCCGCAAATTGATGGAACGCATCCATTCTGGATTCGAATCCGGCGGCGATTTAATCCAATGCCTGGACAGTTCCACCCCTTTCCGCTCGAACGAGGCATCGCAGAGCATCCGCCTTAGGTCCTGGGCGATCCATGACCATTTATTGGGTGAGCCTTATACCGAAGTAACCATGGTTAAGAGAATAGGATTTCAAGCCGATCTGAATACATGCCCCGGATGTGGATGGTGATCATGAATTTCAAAGATATTATTGCCTTGATTATCACTCTCGCGGTCTCGCTGACATGGCTGCGATTGAACGATTTCATCGCCCAGCGCGGTTGGATCGACAGCCGAACTTCCCGGAAGATCATCCATATTGGTACCGGCCCGCTTTTTGTCCTTTGCTGGCTGCTTTTCAGTCAAGAACCTTATGTCCGCTATTTGGCTGCATTGGTGCCGCTGGCTATCACAGTCCAGTTTGCGCTGGTAGGATTTGGAGTGATGAAAGATGAGGCAGCTGTTCAAGCGATGTCCCGCTCTGGCGATCCGAAAGAGATATTGAAAGGACCGCTGTATTATGGGATTGTATTCGTGATTCTTACGATTGCTTTCTGGCTTGACAGCCCAATTGGGATCATAGCCCTCATGATGGTCTGCGGTGGGGACGGTCTGGCTGAAATCTTCGGGCGAAAATATGGGAAGGTCAAGCTGCCCTGGAACAAGGGAAAATCCTGGATTGGAAGTCTGGGTTTTTTATTGGGCGCCTGGGTGCTCACAATAGTGGTGATGGCGATTTTCGTTTCTGCGGGCATTTTTGCAGCCCCGCTAGTGGGATATCTTTACGCGATCACGCTGATCGCCGTCGTTTCAACTCTGGTCGAATTCGGTCACTCCGATGAGCCTGGATAATATTACGGTTCCTGCAGTCGCGGTGATCTTAGGTTTGATTATGCTTTAGATCAGTCGATTTCATGAAGAATGTCTGCAAACAGAGTGACTTTCGTTCCTATTGACTGGTAATTTTTAATATGATAACATTGCTCTTAATAACCGATATTAGTCCAATTGAGAGGTAGCCCGGATGTTAGCAGATCAAACGGATGTTCAAACGATTACTCTGACCCCTGCTGCGGTTGAAGCAGTGCAAGATTTGATGAAGAAGCGCAGCCTGGAGAATTATGCCCTGCGCGTATTTGTCTCTGGAGGCGGCTGCTCCGGTTTTCAATACGGGATGGCTCTTGAAGGGAATATTCGCGAGCAGGATTTCAGTGCGGAATTCGACGGTGTGAAAGTGGTCGTGGATGAAATTTCGATTGACTACCTGCGCGGCGCGACGGTTGATTACGTCGAGAGTGTGATGGGCAGTGGTTTCAAGATTGAAAACCCGAATGCCATCTCATCATGCGGCTGTGGGAATTCCTTTCGCACAGGTGAAGGCGCTGGAAGTGAATCGGAAAGCGCTGGCGGCTGTAACGGCTGTCATTAATTTTCTAAATACACTAAAGAATTGAAAAGCCGGGAATTTATCCCGGCTCTTTCATACCATTAATAACAGATTTATAAACACCCTATCTTGCACGCAGGAACGATAACAGCGTCCCAAAGAGACCAATAAGCGCAAGCCCAATGATCACCAACCCCATCGGCACTCTTCCCTGAGAGGCAATCGGCGCATCTGCCGGCAGAGTAGATTGAGGTACCGGCGGAGGTTCGGTGAACGTAGGCAAGCGAGTGGGGGGTATCTCCACTAAGAATTGAGCCGCCAGCGTGGGATCAATCGTGGCAGTGACAGCTGGCGTAGAAGTGGGAGGCGGCTCGATCACAGGGAGGCTTCCGCGCACGTCGACAAGATCGCTCCAGATCCAAGCAACCCCACCGGGCACCCCTGGATAGGCGATCTCAACCCAATCACCTCCAGGAGACCGACCCAGCGCAGGCACCATCGACCCTTCAACCAGGACGCCAACAATGTCATAAGCAACAGTTGATGGACCGCCACGCACATTCACAAATCCTTGCTCATTATCGAGCACCAAAGCGATCGCCCCGACTGGCGTGCCGGTGACGGTAGGAATCGAGCCTGTCGGGATTTGGGCAGGTTCTCCAGCAATCGCAATTCTTAATGGAGTTATTAAAGTTATTCCGATCAAGCCAATAAAAACGCCGGTTACTAACCGGACGCGGTTATTATGAAAAAATGACATTCAGAAAATCTCCAATCAATTTATACCTCTTACGATTGGGATTATAATCGACAACCAGATCATCAAGAGGCTCCTCTGAATGGAACGAAAAATCTTACACGGCAATCTCAGCCCAAGCGACCTTGCTCGCGCATTGATCGGCGAGTTCAACAGGGGCAACTTCCGCGCTCAGCAAATTGGGACAAATCAAGATCTTATCGTCCAAATCGTTACCCGCGAACAAGCAACATCCGGCGGAAAAACTGCTCTTACTGTCACCTTGCGAGCCGTCCCAGATGGCGTCTCGGTTGAGCTCAGCCGACAGACCTGGTTGGGAGTTGCCGCCAGTTTGGGTCAGACCGCTTTCTGGGCGCTGCGCAGCCCGTTAACTCTCTTGGGTCGACTGGATGATATCGCCCAGGATATCGAAAACCTCCAGCTCACCGAAGATGTGATGAAGGTCTTGGATAAAACTGCCCGGTCATTGGGTGCGAGCCTCGAGCTTTCCGAACGGTTGAAATCTGTGGTGTGCGAATACTGTTTGACTGCAAATCCGGTCGCGGAACCAGCTTGCATAGCATGTGGAGCTCCACTGGGGAATTTTCAACCCACCACCTGTTTAAACTGCGGGTTTGTCGTGAAATCTGCTGAAAAGAACTGTCCGAACTGCGGGAAAGCGCTCTAGCGAATGAGAAGAAATCCGTTAAATAAAAAAACCTCAAGGATGAGGGTTTTCTGATGGATCAAGATCAGGGAGCAGAAAGCTGCTGGACTGCGTTTTGCAGCACCGGTAAAATGCTGTTCTCGTCCAAGTCTCCACGGCTTTCCAATCGAGACGCCATCCTTTCGAGAACCGGCAGCGCTTCAAGGTAACCTAGCAGCCCGATAAAGTAAGCTGCCTGGCGGCGAATTTCGACCGGTGCACTTCGATTCGATAGAATTTGGGACAGATGCCCCCCGGCAAAAGAGCACAGGCTCAGCAAATCTGCAATGTAGCCTTCTGCATTCTTATCGTATTCAGCAACCTGCAACAGTGCGAAGACTTCGCGAGTGCGAAGCTCAGACACACAGTTCATCAAGGTCTGAACAACTTGCTCGCTGGGTCCAGCCGGGCTCAGACCAGCATTTACCAGGCTCCCCAGATTTTTCACAATCCGAGTGCGAAGCTCAATGTCGGGTTCTGCCAACCGCGTTACCAGCAAGTACGTGACTAACGGCAACTGGCGGATGGCATCGAATTCGACCAATCGATCAAAAGCGGATTTCGCGAACAACCAAATCTGGGGATCCAAGCGATTCGGCTGATTCCCAGATCACGGTGATCAAGTCGTTTCTGTTGTAGTTAGGGATTTCGGGCTTGAGTGGGTTAGGCGGAGGGATATCTTCTGGTTGAAGAAACGAATCCATAGCTACTCCCTACCTAGAAACATTAATCGCACAACCCTACTATGATAATTTTTACCTAATGATTGCATATGGACTTAGTATACACGAATCAACGTTAAGGTCTTTTGTAGACTGCGTTAAGGTTTGATGTTAACAAAACGAAAATAAATTAAAAATCCACAGACTCAAATGGATCTGTGGATTTTTTTCAAACGCTTGAGGTGAAAATTCAGCCATGGTCTGCTGCTGTGATTAGAGCCATTCCTCCAGGGCTTCCAGGATCGCTTCTACTGTCAGCCCATAATGTTCGAAGATCGTTTTATAAGGCGCAGAAGCCCCATATCGATCGATCATGATCATTTTTCCTCGATCGCCTACCCAGCGGTCCCATCCAATGCTGGCGCCAGCTTCGATTGCCAACCTTTTCGACATAACCGGAGGGAATACGCTTTCTTGATATGAGCGATCCTGGCATTTGAATAACTCCCATGAAGGGAATGAAACTAACCGAACAGAAACACCCCCAGCTGCAAGCTTCAACCCAGCCTCTACAATCAAGCTCACTTCAGATCCACTCGCCATTAAGAGCAAATGCGGAGCGTCATCCCCGAGGTCAGCCAGGATATAAGCACCCCGTCGCAGACCTGCTGCCGGTTGATATTTACTGCGATCCAAAGTTGGAACTGCCTGGCGGGTGAGGGCGAGCGCAGTTGGACCTGTGCGGTTTTCAAGCGCTACTTTCCAGGCTTCACAAGTTTCATTTGCATCCCCTGGACGAATCACAACCATACCCGGGATAGCCCGTAAAGCAGCCAGGTGTTCGATCGGCTCGTGAGTTGGTCCGTCCTCGCCAACTCCGATGCTGTCATGCGTGAATACCCAAATGGAACCGTATCCAGATAGCGCCGAGAGACGCAGCGCGGGGCGCATGTAATCAGAAAAAACAAGGAAAGTGCCGCCGTACGGGATCACGCCTCCGTTCACCGCCATTCCATTCACGACGGCGCCCATCGCGTGCTCTCTCACGCCGAAATGGAAATTCCTTCCCTGGGGGCAGTCTTTATCAAACGGCGGTAATCCATCGATCCAGGTTTTATTCGATGGCGCCAGATCCGCCGAACCGCCGAGCAGTTCTGGCAGAATCCTCGCAGCGGCATTCAAGACCTTGCCAGAAGCTTCTCGGGTAGCCATTCCTTTTGGATCTGCCTGAAATTCGGGAAGCGAAGCTTCCCAATTTTCAGGGAGTCTCCCCTGAAGCCTGCGCTCTAGCTCATTTCCCTTCTCCGGAAATTCCTGCTTGTAAGCTGAGATTAGCACGCTCCAATCAGCTTCCAGCTCTTTACCGACAACTTGAGCCTGACGGAAATATGCCAGCACCTCGTCAGGCACGAAGAAGCGAGGCGATTCAGGCCAACCCAGGGCTTTCTTCGCACCATTCAGTTCTTCATCACCAGGCGGCTCGCCATGCGCTTTCTCGGTACCGGCTCGGGTTGGGAGACCGTATCCGATGATTGTCTTAACGGCAATAATGGATGGGCGCGGATCGCGTTTGGCTATGCGTATTGCCTGATCTATCGCTTCGACATCGTTTCCATCTGCAACTGACTGTGTGTGCCAGCCGTATGCCTCAAATCGCTTTAAACGGTTTTCGGTGAAGGCCAGATTGGTGCTGCCGTCAATCGATATCCCATTATCGTCATAAAGGTAGATTAAACGCCCCAACTGGAGATGCCCCGCCAGCGAAGCAGCTTCAGATGCAACGCCCTCCATCAAATCGCCATCGGTAATAATTGCATATACGAAATAATCAAATAACGGGAATTCAGTGGTGTTGAACACTGCCGCAAGATGAGCGCCCGCCACAGCCATGCCAACTCCGTTGGAAAAACCCTGTCCCAGCGGACCCGTCGTGACCTCCACTCCTGGCGTAAGTCCATATTCAGGATGGCCCGGAGTGCGGCTTTCCCACTGCCTGAAGCTTTCTAAGTCTGTCATTGAGAGATCATATCCGCTCAAATAGAGCAGGCTGTATAAGAGCATCGAGCCATGGCCTCCCGAGAGGATAAAGCGATCTCTGTTCGGCCATTTCGGATTGATCGGATTGAAGCGCAGGTGGCGGGTCCACAATGTGTAGGCTACAGCCGCATTTCCCATCGGCAGCCCTGGGTGTCCGGACTTCGCTTTCTGAACCCCATCCGCCGATAAAAAGCGGATTGTATTTACAGCTCGATCAATGAATTGTTGATCCTGTGGATCTATTTTTGTTGATACCATCTATGGCTCCTGATATATTTTTTCAGGCAATTTTACCGCGAATGGCTTCTTGGAAGCCCTATCTGAACCATCACTGGTTTTATTCGTGAATGGATTCCAGGCTAAGATCTCGTTGTACGTGACAAATATCACGATAGGTGCGTGATTTATATCACTAGATAATCACCTTCATATTGGTCATACTAGGGTCATTAAGGTTAAAGTCTATGTGAATTTGGGTCTTTTATATCGAGGAGGGCATCGCCGCAGAATCAAACTCTATAGCTCCTTTATTCCCCACTTAATCAGGAAGTAAACGAAATTGAAGCACTGTAATACTTTGTATGCTTTGATCCGCAATATCGGAGGTGACGCTTGACGGCTCAATCTCTTTCCCAAGATCCAAATCCAAATCTCAGATTTCTGGAAGAAGTCAGCGCTCGTACGGCTGGCGTATCTCGTTTGGAGATGTGTATCCAATGCGGTACCTGCGGTGGTTCCTGCCCACCGGCTGCTGATATGGATCATACCCCCAGAATGCTCTTTGCGATGATCCGGGCTGGGATGCGCGACGAAGCGCTCAGCAGCAATACTCCCTGGATCTGTGTCTCATGCTATCACTGCGTCGTACGATGCCCGCAAGAAGTTCATATCGCGGATGTGATGTACACACTCAAAAGCATGGCGATCCAGGCAAAACTTTATCGAGACTCCACGGCACCGGATTTTTCACAAACCTTCGTGGATATGGTCGAGACTTACGGGCGCAGCTACGAATTCGGGCTTGCGACACGCCATTATCTCAAACATTTCACCTTGCGAATGCCCAGCATGGCGCCAATGGGTTTGGGGATGTTGGGAAAAAAAAGGATGGATATCACGCCAAACCGAATCGAAGATATGAATCAGCTAACTGCCATATTGAATAAAGCCAAAGAGCTGGAGGTAGTTTGATATGGAAAAATACCTCTTTTATCCTGGCTGCGCCATGGAGGCCAGCGCCAAAGCCTACAACGAGTCGCTACAATCTGTCGTAGCACCGCTCGGTTTAGAGCTTGAGGATGTGAAGGACTGGAATTGCTGCGGCGCGACGGAATACCTTGGGATCAGCCTGGTGCCTGCATACGCCCTGATTGGGCGAAACCTGGCGCTTGCTGCAAAGCAGATGAATGGATCGCGCACGCTGATCGCATCTTGCAGCGCGTGCTACCTGAATCTGGCTAAAGCGGATCACTACATGGCGGAACGCCCGGTGCTGGGTGAAAAAGTCAATGAAGCCCTCAATGCTGGCGGATTAAGCTACAAACCTGGAACACTTGAGATCAGGCATCTGCTCGATATCATCATCAACGACATAGGGCTGGAGACGGTCAAGAATCAGGTCAATAAACCGCTTAAGGGGCTGCGAGTGGCACCTTATCTTGGATGTATGGTGCCGCGCCCAGACTATAAGAAACACTGGTCGGATCACGAACATCCTGACGAGCTGGACCGCCTGCTGAAAGCTTTAGGCGCTGAGGTGATTGACTTTCCGCTCAAAACCCACTGCTGTGGCGGACATATGACCCAGATCAGCCCGCATACTGCATTCGAATTGATTCGGCGCCTGATTTCATCTGCTGAACATTACAAAGCAGACGTGATGGTGACGGTTTGCCCGATGTGCCAGCTCAACCTCGATGCATATCAAAACGAAACGAACCACCATTTTCATACAAATTTTAAAATGCCTGTCCTTTTCTTCACCCAGCTTATGGGGATCGCGTTTGGTATCGATCCAAAACAGCTTGGACTTGGGCGCGAGCTTGTGAGCTCACGCGAAGCCCTAAGCCGGATTGGCGTGGAAGTGCCCCAGCTGGAAGAAACCCAGGCCCAACCTCGTAGAAAGAAATCCACGGGACTGCCAATGCCAAAGATGCCTGGCAACGAGGAGGAAGGATCATGACCGTCCAATCCAATGAACAACCCAAAGAACGCATTGGCGTGTATGTCTGTCACTGCGGTACCAATATCGCCGGAATCGTTGACGTTGAGGACGTTGCGGTTTGGGCGGGCGAAGAACTGGCAGAACGCGGGGTGGTCATTTCTCGAGATTATAAATTCATGTGTTCCTCGCTTGGACAGGAATTAATCGAGAATGATATCAAAAACGAAGGTCTGACCCGGGTTGTGGTGGCAGCATGTTCCCCGCACCTGCACGAGAACACCTTCAGAACCGCCTGCAGCCGAGCGGGATTAAACAGCTACCTCTGCGAGCTTGTTTCGATCCGGGAGCAGGTTTCCTGGGTCCATACCGATAAAGCTGCAGCGACCGAAAAATCTAAGGCTGTTCTCTCCGGCGGCGTTGAGCGGGTGATACACAATGAACCACTGGAACCGCTGCACGTTCCAATCCATCCGGCAACACTGGTTGTCGGCGGCGGAATTGCCGGAATCCAGGCCGCGATCGAGATTGCCGATGCAGGTTTTCCAGTCTACATGGTGGAACGCGAACCGTCGATCGGCGGACACATGTCCCAATTCGATAAAACCTTCCCTACTCTCGATTGCGCTGCCTGCATCCTAACCCCAAAAATGGTAACTGCCGGCGGTCATCCGAATGTGAAGCTCTTAACCTTCAGCGAAGTCGTCCAGGTCGAAGGGTATGTGGGTAATTTTACGGTCACCATCCGAAAGAAAGCCCGACATGTTCGAGAGGATCTATGCACAGGGTGTGGTATCTGCCAGGAGAAGTGCCCCAAGAAAGTGATCGATGAAATTTACGAAGCTGGCTTAGGCTATCGCAAAGCGGTCTACACCCCATTCCCCCAGGCAGTGCCAAAATTCCCGGTTATCGATGTCGAAAACTGCACCTATTTCCAAAAAGGGACCTGCAAAGCTTGCGAAAAATTCTGTCCAACCAATGCGATCGATTTCGAACAGCAAGATGAAATTCTTACGATCCAGGTCGGGAACATCATCCTTGCGACAGGCTACGATCTTTTCGACCCGCGGCAGGTCAGCCAATACGGCTACGGCAGATTGGCGAATGTTTTTACAAGCCTTGAATTCGAGCGGCTGACAAATGCTGCCGGACCAACCAACGGCAATATTGTTATGCGAGATGGGGTCACTACGCCAAAATCAGTCGGGATTATCCATTGTGTTGGGAGCCGGGATCGCAATTTTAATAACTACTGTTCAGTAATTTGCTGCATGCAGTCGCTTAAATTTGCGCACCTTGTTCACGAGCGCACTGGAGCAACCGTATACAACTTCTATATTGATATGCGCACTGCATATAAAGAGTATGACGAGTTCTATCAACGGGTGATGGAAGAAGGGACACTTTTTGTACGCGGGAAAGTTGCCGAAGTGACGGATGCCGTACGATATGCCGGCGAGGAAGGCAAGCTGATCATTCAGGTAGAAGACACTCTTGCTGGAAAACAAAGAAGGATTCCGGTCGATATGGTTGTGCTTTCGGCAGCAATGGTCCCACGTTTCGACGCAAAGGAAACAGCTCACCGATTTGGGATTTCGTGCAGCGCGAACGGCTGGTTCATCGAGAAGCATCCAAAGCTGGACCCGGTGGCTACAATGACGGAAGGGATCTTTATAGCAGGCTGCGTGCAAGGACCCAAGGACATACCTTCTTCGGTTTCACAAGGCGCAGCAGCCGCGGCACGGGTACTGGGCAGAATTCAACAGGGCGAGATCGCTCTGGAACCTGTGCGAGCCAGCGTTAATCAAGATATTTGCTCAGGCTGCCGGATTTGCAACAACCTGTGTCCGTTCAATGCGATCCTGTTCCACGAAGACCGCATGGTCACTGAAATCAATCCTGCGCTGTGCCAAGGCTGCGGCACCTGCGTTGCTGCCTGTCCGGCAGGCGCCATCAGCGGTACTGTCTTCAGCAACGAGCAAATTTTCGCTCAGATTGAAGGGCTTTTGATGGTCAATTTTGAGCATAAAAGCCTGGCGGCTGCGGATTAAGCGAAGGGAGAAGAAAATGGCTGAAAACTTCGAACCTATTATTATCGGTTTTACCTGCAACTGGTGCAGCTACCGGGCAGCCGACCTGGCCGGCACTGCCCGGGTGAAATACCCTCCCAACGTCCGTTTGATCCGGCTGATGTGCTCCGGGAGGCTGGACCCCACTTTCGTGCTAAAGTCATTCGCCAATGGCGCCGACGGTGTGCTGATCACGGGTTGTCATCCAGGAGAATGTCACTATCTCGAACAGAACTATAAGGCTCTGCGCCGCTTCATCCTACTGCACCGCACTCTTGAAGAAATGGGGATCGAATCTGGCAGGTTGAAGCTGGTTTGGGCAAGCGCCGCCGAAGGGGTAAAGCTTGCTCAGGAAATTGCTACATTGGTTGAAGAGGTACGCCTCCTTGGACCACTTCATTGGCCAAAACTGCTACGCGGAAATGGATATCAACCTACCCCCGAATTAGAACTACTGGAGGCCGCAGTATGAGCGAAAATGGTAAACCGAAATTTGCAATGTATTGGGCGGCTTCATGTGGGGGCTGCGAGATTGCTGTCTTGAATATCGGAGAAAAGATCCTGGACGTAGATGCAAATTTTGAAGTTGCATTCTGGCCGGTTGCGATGGATGCTAAGTATAAGGACGTTAAAGCTATGCAGGACAGTGAGATTCTGCTAACTTTGTTCAATGGCAGCATCCGGAACTCCGAAAATGAAGAATTGGCTCATCTTCTCCGGCGCAAGTCACAGCTCCTGGTTGCTTTCGGTTCGTGCGCATGCGAAGGCTGCATTCCAGGGCTTGCAAACCTGTCTCCGGCACACGAGCTGATTTCGACCGCATTCGAAACCATTACCACAGAAAACCCAGACCATCAACGTCCGGTTACAAGCTTTCAAATGCCCGAAGGAGAAATCCATATCCCAGAGCTCTATCCGGTGATTCGTACACTTGACCAGGTAGTGGATGTGGACTACTACATGCCGGGCTGCCCACCCGAATCCCATCAAATTGCGGCTGTAATTGACCTGGTTGTGAAGGTTCTGCACGGAGAGGCGAACCTCCCCCCAAAAGGCTCGGTGATCGGTGCAGGGACATCCACGGTGTGCGATGACTGTTCGCGCGATCGGAACCTCAAGACGATCAAGGCATTCCGGCGCATTCAAGATCTTGAAGTTGCAGACCCTAAACTATGTCTGCTTGAGCAAGGGATACCTTGTAATGGTCCGGCGACCCGCAACGGGTGCGGCGCATTATGCCCACAAGCAGGCGCTCAATGCATTGGCTGTTATGGACCAGCAGAAGGGGTGTTGGATTACGGCGCCCGGTTGATTGGGGCGTTTGCTTCAGTGATTGACAGCAACGATCCTGATGAAATCAATAGGATCATCGATGGGATACCCGACCTGGCTGGTCAGTTTTACAGGTTTAATCTGGCGTCTTCACTGCTGCGATCCAGCAAATCCGCCTGGGATGGGTAATCTAGGGCACACAGGAGAGAGACCATGCAAAAAATCAGCATCGACCCTATCACCCGGCTTGAAGGTCACGGGAAGATCGAGATCTTTCTCAATGAAGAAGGCGATGTAGCGAACACCTATTTTCAAATCCCAGAGCTGAGAGGATTCGAGCGTTTCTGCCTGGGAAGACCGGTCGAAGAAATGCCGCTGCTCACCAACCGGATTTGTGGCGTGTGCCCAGAAGCGCACCATATGGCGGCAGCTAAAGCCAGCGATGCGGTCTACCATGTCGACCCGCCACCAACCGCCAAGAAATTGCGGGAGCTGCTGTATTCAGGATTCTATTTTACTGATCACACCACGCATTTCTATGCACTGGCTGGTCCTGATTTCGTCATGGGTCCGGACGCCCCGGTTGCGGAAAGAAATATCCTTGGCGTCATTCACAAAGTCGGGCTTGAGATTGGCGGTCAAGTCATCCAGGCCCGAAAAAATGGGCACCGGATCGTCGAGATCATCGGAGGCCGGAAAGTCCATCCGTGCACATCGATCCCAGGCGGGCTCACGAAAGGGATTACCGAGGAACAGCGCAAGGAGATCGAAGAGATCGGTAATTGGGCGATCAATTTTGCCCAATTTACCTTGAAGCTGTTTGCGGATATTGTGCTGGGCAACCAGGCATACCTGGATCTGATCCTGGGCGATATCTACACTCACCGGACCTACTCAATCGGGCTTGTTGATGAGAAGAACCTGGTCAATTTTTACGACGGCAAGGTCAGTGTGGTTGACCCGGATGGAAAGCGATTTGGGAAATACGCCCCCTCCGAATACACGGATTGGATCGCGGAGCGCGTTGAACCCTGGACCTATTTGAAATTTCCATATCTCAAGAAAGTAGGCTGGAAGGGTTTTGTTGATGGGGTTGAATTTGGGAGTGTACTTTGCAACGCCGTTATCTCGTTTGAACGCGGCAGACGGAATGGCGACTCCGCGCGCCCAGGAAGAATATGAAAAATTTTATCAGACCTTAGGAGGCAAACCCGTCCATCAAAGGTTGGCAATTCACTGGGCGAGGCTGATCGAGCTGCTGTATTCAGCCGAGAGGATCGTCGAGCTGGCGACCGACCCCGAAATCACCTCGCCGGATTTCCACCGGGTCCCAACCGAGGTACCCACAGAAGGGGTTGGGATTGTCGAGGCGCCGCGGGGGACCTTGACGCATCATTACAAGACAGATGAACGCGGCAGATTGACCGAGGTTAATTTGATCGTCGGTACCACGAACAATTACGCCCCTATCAGCATGTCAATCAAAAAGGCCGCCCAAAACCTGATCAAAAAAGGTACGATCGTCACTGAGCCGATGCTGAATATGGTCGAAATGGCTTTTCGGGCTTACGATCCCTGTTTTGGCTGCGCCACCCACTCGCTGCCCGGTCAAATGCCGCTGCAGGTCACGATCCGAGATGTGAACGGCGAGCCAATAGAGATCCTGCAACAGCATTGCTGAAAATGAGCGTTGGGAATTGACCGGGCGAGCGGAGCGAATGGTATAAAGACAGCTCCGCTCGCCCACATTGCATTGTGATTGGGCTTGGCAACCCTATCCTGGGGGATGATGGGATTGGATGGCGCGTCGCCGAAATGGTCCAGGCCAGGTTGAGCGAAAATAGCACACCAGAAAGCCCTCAATTTGAGCTGGAAATTGAATTCGAAACCCTATCATTAGGCGGTCTCAGCCTGATGGAGCATTTAATCGGATTTAAATATGCGATCATCATCGATGCAATTTCCTGCGGCCGCTTTCCGATTGGGACAGTCACGCGGAATGAATTGACCGACTTCGAAATGGGGGAAATAAATCCTCTTAATTCGGCTCACGACACTTCATTGTTCAACGCCATTCAAATAGGAAGATCGCTGGAAGTGGAACTGCCTGAACGGATCGCGATCGTATCGATCGAGATCGAAGTAGATTACCAATTTCGTGAATCGCTCTCAGAAGCTGTCGCCGCGTCCGTCCCCTCGGCGTCCGATCTAGCGCTGCAAGTCCTGGCTGAATATTCTCTAGCCTCTCAAAAAGACGATTAATTTCGCCGCAAGAACTCCTGCATGCTGCGATAACAAGATGCGCTGAGTTTGTGCCCAACATTATCTTCACAGTAGCTTACCCGAGCGCCCAACTGCTGGAGCAGTTCCACGCCTTGACGGGCGCGATCGACAGGAACAAGCTGATCCTGCGAGCCATGAGCTACGAAGACCGGCAATCCTGCGAGCGGTTGTGTCGCAATCAAACCTTGAAATCCGTCTGGCAAGAAACCAGATAACCCGGCGATCGATCGAATACGGTGGGGGTGGGTCACTGCGAAACTGTAAGACAGGGCAGCGCCCTGACTGAAACCAACCAGATGGATATTGGAGAAATCTGCATGTGGAAAATGCTCGCTCTTCTGAATTTCTTCGATTATGGCGATTGCGTCAGAATAGTCTTTCAATTCGGGCCATTCTCCGATCGATTCGCGATACCAGGAATAGCCGCCAAATGTACTCCGGTGAAGCCCACGCGGGGCGATTAGAAATGAACCAGGCGGCATTTTTTCTGCGAAAACCCACATCGAATCTTCGTCTCCAGTCCAGCCGTGGAACATCATCACCACCGGTCTGGATCCATCGATTCCAGGATCTCGGTATTTAATTACAATATCATTGATCGCGATGCTCTTGATTTCTTCATTTTCATGCGGCATATACTTATCCAATCAGGAACACATCTAATTCAGAAGCTGATCCACGCTCTAAATCAATAAATACCCTCTAAGCATCATTTGCTCTCCGGGCAATCCATCCGAGAACCCAGAGCAGAGCGGCGATAAGTGCAGCCGGGATTAATCCCAGACCGATACAGACCAGCCCGGCGAGCGCGGCATCTTTGCCCCAAATTAACACGATCGAGCCTAACCCAACAAAAAGCAAGATCAGAAAAAAACCCATGAATAACCTGGCGTTCGTCTGCCGGGCATAACGGCGCAAATCTCTTGAATTCATTACTAGCGATTATTGTATCAGCGATTGAAAAACCAATGATAGTTAAGGAGGACCAGGAAAACTCAGGTCCGCTCGGGTACAATAAATCCCTCGTGAGAGAAAATATATTGAACCAGTCAGAAAGGAGTCAATGAGTGGATGAGTGGGAAAGTAATTTTGAAGCCGAAATTCGGCATGCTCAAGAAGCGCGGGATCAAGGAAATGAAGGTAAGGCGCGGGTATGCGCCCGACGTGCAGCTGGCGTGGTGATTGGAGCGTATTTCTCGAGTCAGAACGTCTCAACCTCTTCCGCGAGCGCTTACGAGCGTTTGGTCCAATTAAACAGAGAATTTTGCCAGCGAGATCAGCCAGGTCCTGGATCATTTCTTGATCCGCCTAAATCCAAACCATGAGCTCCCTGTCGATGCAGACCTTATCGCTGAAGCGGTGTGGCTGCGTCAAAGGCTGATCGGCTTTCCATCATCTGAATAATCGCAAATTTTCCAATAGATTACTCATAACCCGAATCGCCCCCACCAGGATTAAGAGTAATGAAGATACCGCGAGAACAATCAGGGCGAGGACATAAAATGCCGATTTCGCGTGAAGGCTTTACGCCTGCGGGGTCTGAAAGCCGATTTTTTAGGGAATTAACGAAATCGGGCCTGGGTTTGATCGGTCGAAATTTTGAATGCAAATACGATTCGACGACAGGGATTTCTTCATCTGGACGGCTGAAAAGAAATTGTGAATTCTGAGTGCTATTCATATATTAGTCCTCCACCGGAAATGCAACCAACCCCGCGGTGCCAGGTCCAAGGTTAGCCGCAACACCGATAGAAAGCTCGGTCATGATCAGCTCGCGAATATTCAGGAGTGAGCGGACACGCTCCTTGAGAATTTCTGCAGCATCAAGATCTTCTGCATGCACAACTGCAGCATATACTTCCCGCATCCCGACCCGCTTGCCAATCTGCTCGACAACAAATTCCAAAGCTTTCCGGCGCGTGCGCACACGATCGCCCACCTCTAATTCTCCATTTTTCAAAATAATGACCGGCTTCACATTCAGCAAAGACGCCAGCGCTGCCTGAAGCGCTTTCACACGACCACTCCGGCGGGCAAATTCCAACGAACGAAGGGTAAGGACAATTTGAACCTGGCTGGCGATGTGCTCCATTTTTTTGACGATCTCATCGACCACTGCTCCACCGCGTTCCATCAATCGGGCTTCGCGCGCCATAAAACCCATCGCTGCGGATCCACTGCGAGAATCAATTGGGATAATATTATATTCTGCTGTCAGCTCTCGGCTGGCAATCTGAGCACTGGCAAGCGTACCTGAAAGCTTACCGGTAACATGCAGAGAAAGGATTGTATCTCCAGGGTGAGCGATTTTTCGATAAAACTCGATGAACTGTTGAGGTGTGGGCTGGGAGGTTTTTGGAAATTCTCGACTCTCTGAAGCTAACTGATAAAACTCTTTATTGCTTAAATCAATCCCCTGCAGATATAACTTTTCGCCAAAATGGATGTTTATGGGGATCACATTCAGGCTGTATTCGTCTAACCAGTCTCCCGGAACATCTCCGGCGCTGTCAAACACGATCCGGAGGTTTGAATTTTTGGAGTTTGTCACGCCATTACCCTTCGATTTGAATAACAATTTTGTTATCTATTTCTTCACCCGAGATTGCAAAGCTGCTGAAATCGTCACGGATAGCAAGCAGCGTGCGGTGGTAGAGGCTCTTGATCGCTCCTTCTGTACGGCCCATCACCTTTCCAATTTCTGCGTTAGAGAGGTCATCGACAAATTTTAGAATCAACAGTTCTTGCCGTTCTTCCGGCAAGGAGTGGATGACCTGCAATAACCTTTCTTGCTCTTCACCTCTCAAAAGCTCCTGTTCAGGAAAATTGAAGTGCTGGGATAGGAGCAAGCCATCATCCAGAGGAACGTCTTTGCGTCGGCTGCTATCTCTATGCCAGTTGGCGACCAGGTTGTGGGCAATCCGGTACAACCAGGCAGAGAAAGGCAGCCCACGTTGGTTGTAATTCGCGATGTGCCGCAGCGCCCGGATAAAAACCCTTTCCGTGAGGTCCTCGGCGTCGCTGACATTACCAACCCGGTAGTAGATGTAGTTAAATATTCGGGTTACATAGCGCTCATAAAGCTCGCCAAAAGCCTCATTGTCACCTGATATGGCTGCTTCAAGGACCTCATCATCGCTAGGATCAATCACTTGATATTACTCCCAGCGCTCGGCAAAACAGCAACCCAGGCAGCAGCTCGATTGTTGAATATATAAACACCGATCATTAGAAATCGTTGCATCGAAAACCTTGCTGCGAGTATAACATAAGCAGTTTCACCTGGTTTGGAACTCGATCAGTCTGGACGAGTTGAATGGACTTAGAACACGACCAGAAAATCAAATAATCGGTGTATAATTTAGTTCCAACGGGGATGACAGGTCTCGACGGGAGAGGCTGGTCCCGGATTGCGAGTCGAGAGGCGCCGAACTCGGTAAATCAGCGCAAACCATAAGTGCTAACCGCACTCAATACGCTGCACTGCCTCTCGCTGCATAAGCGATAGCAGCCCAGCCGATCCCCAAGAGGGATCGCGTCCGCCCGCACCGCTCTCTGACCGGTCGTGGGTCCGGGCGACACAAAGTCAGGGTGCCGCATGTCTGAATCTGCTAAGCGTGCGAAAGAGGGGCTTTCGGGTCCTAGTAGATAGCGTGAGGATTGGCTCGGTCGGTTGAGCTGCCAATCGCGAAAACCTGACACCGACTACGCTCGTAGACATTCGAGGGTCAATTCTTTCGGACTCGGGTTCGATTCCCGACATCTCCACTATCTTCCCATCAGGCCGGGTCAACCGGCCTGAACGATTAATCCCTTGAGATACTCGCCTTCTGGAAAATTTAGCGCAATCGGGTGGTCTGGACCCTGATGCAGACGCTCGATGATTCGGGCATCTACACCTGCATCCAACGCGGCACCGGCGACAATCTTCTGGAAGAGCGCCATATCAATGCCCCCAGAACAAGAAAAAGTGAATAGTATTCCATGCGGTCGCAGCAGCTTGAATGCCAGCAGGTTGATATCTTTGTAGCCGCGCGCCGCGCGCTCTGCCTGAGCCGCTGTGGGCGCGAACTTTGGTGGGTCGAGCACAATCAGATCGAATTTCTTGCCGCGATCACGATATTCCCGCAAGAGCTGGAATACGTCAGCCTGGATCAGCCTGCATTTCTCGGCGGGCAGGTCGTTGAGCTCGAGGTTCGCTTTTGCAATCTGAAGGGCTTCCCCCGAAGAATCAACTACAGACACGTTCGCAGCTCCGCCAGCAAGCGCATTCATCGAAAAACCGCCAGTATAAGCAAAACAATCCAATACTTCTGCACCGGGGGCAAAGGACCTAAGCCGGAGCCGGTTTTGGCGTTGATCGAGGTAAAAGCCGGTCTTGTGTCCTGCTGGAATATCGACCAGAAATCTGATCCCATTTTCTTCGATTATTAAACGATCTTGAAATGGGGAACCTGAAAGCAGACCGCGACGCGGCTCCAATCCTTCCAGTTCACGCACATCGGCATCGGAACGCTCAAAAACCGTCCTGATCCCTGGAATATCAGCGAGGATCCCGGCAATTACATCTCGCCAGCGCTCTGGTCCGCAGCTGAGGAACTGCACTACCAGCGTATCTGCATAGCGGTCAATGACCAGGCCCGGCAAACCATCCGATTCGGCATGGCATAGACGGACTGCTTCGGTATCAGCATTGATTAACCACTTCGCACGATTGGAAATCGCAGCCAGGAGCTGGGATCGGAAGAATTGTTCGTCGATCTGCACCGCCTCATCCCATGACCAAACCCTGGATCTGATCTGGGATTGAGGACTGAATGCTGCCCAGGCGAGAAAGGCCCCATCTTTACTGACTACTCGGACGGTATCGCCACAACCCGGCTCGCCTGAAACCTCAGCCACTGCACCTGAAAAAATCCAAGGATGGCGACGCAGCAGCGATTTTTCTCGACCAGCGTTAAGTCGGAGGATTGGTTCAGATGAGCCCAATCTGCTTCCCGGCTTCTGCGATGATATCCATCGCATGGTCTATCTCCGCTGGCTCATGGGCGGCGGTGACCGTCGCACGCAGGCGCGCCAAACCCGGTGCAACCGCAGGTGAAACTACCGGTAAGACGAAAACATCTTTGTGTTGGGCAATACGGGTCATCTGATAGGCGGTTTCGTCCTCGCCACAGATTACCGGTACAATCGCGGTTTGGGTGTAAAGGGTGTTAAAGCCGCGCTGCTGCAGACCCTGGATGAATTGGCGGCTGTTTGCATTAATTTTTTCAATTCGCCAGGGTTCAGCGAGGATCACCTCGAAGGCAGCTTTCGCTGCGGCTGCTTGAGCAGGTGGAAGAGCGGCTGAAAAGATATATGCTCGGGCGGCGTGGCGGAGGTAGCGGATCAGGTCTTCACTCCCAGCGATATACCCACCAACAGAAGGGATTGTCTTGCTTAGGGTGCCCATTTTGATATCGATCGTGCCCGGCATATTAAAATGCTCTTCGATACCGCGACCGCCTGCGCCAAGCACACCCACCGAGTGGGCTTCATCGACCATCAACCAGGCATTATATTGCCTGCAAAGCGTCACGAGACGAGGGAATTCAATAATATCCCCATCCATGCTGAAGACCGAGTCCACTACTACCAGCTTCGCCGAACCTTCCGGGACCTGCTGAAGGCGCTCCTCCAGACCAGCCATATCATTATGCCGAAAACGGAGAAATTTCGCCCCAGACATGATGCATCCGTCCACGATGCTGGCGTGGTTCAATTTATCGGAGATCACATAATCTCCACGACCCATCAACGTAGAAATCACCGATAGATTCGTCGCATATCCCGAGCTGAACGTGACCGCCGCCTCCGTGCCTTTGAAACTGGCAATAGTTTCTTCCAGCTCATAGTGGATGCTCAAAGAGCCTGCCAGGCTGCGAACGCCATGCGTTCCGGTGCCAAATTTTTCGATTGCGGCCTGCGCGGCGGCATTGATGTGCGGATGGCCGATCAGACCAAGGTAGCTATACGAAGCAAACATGCTCATCTCGCGCCCATTGACCAGGACCTTCGCGCCGCCACGAAGCTCAGTTATTGGCTGGTTGTAGAAATAGAGATCCATTTGTTGGGCTTCGTGAACGCGTTTGTTCATCGCATGGATGCGCTGCGATACTGCATCGTCGAATTTTCGATCCATCATGACTTTTTTGGCTCCCAAAAAGTGACTTAATTAGTCTCCACAAGCCGGCGTAATCCGGCTTCATCAATTATTTGCACGCCCAGGTCACGTGCTTTCTGGAGTTTTGATCCTGCCGCTTCACCGACGACCAGATAACTTGTTTTACTGCTGACCGAATCGGTCACTTTTCCGCCATTCGTCTGGATGAACTCTTTAGCTTCTTCCCGCGAGAAGCTTTGGAGCGTCCCAGTGACAACAAACGTCAGCCCATTGAACGGTTTCGAACCAGTTTCTGCGGTTGAAATGGGTGATTGACGTGGAAAAACGCCGGCTTTTTTCAGCTTTTCGATTATCTTGCGATTCGCCGGACGAGAAAACCAATCGACTATTGCCTCGGCAATGTTTGGACCGATACCTTCAATCGTCTGTAAATCGGCAAGACTCGCATTCCCGAGGGCGTCAAGGTCGGGGAAATGCAGCACCAGATCGGCTGCGGTGACTTCGCCCACCCCTCTTATACCCAGGGCATTGATCAATCTATTGAGACTCTGCGAGCGCGATACATCAATTGACGCGAGCAGATTCTCCACTTTTTTATCGGCGAAGCCCTCAAGTTGTAAAAGGTCCTCGCTTTTCAAGGAGTAGATATCCGCGACATCGTGGACCAGTCCTGCCTCTACCAGCTGTTCAACATTCTTGATCCCCAGCCCAACAATATCCATTGCACCGCGAGAGACAAAATGCTCCAGGTTGCGGATCAACTGCGCCGGGCAGGATGCATTCACGCAGTACCAGGCAACTTCACCGGGGAGATTTTCTACCGGTTCTCCGCAAGCAGGACAGCATTCTGGCGGTTTGTAGGGGAGCTCTGCTCCGTTCCGCAACTCGCTAATTGGACCGATGACGTACGGGATCACCTCGCCAGCGCGCTTCACTCGCACCCGGTCTCCGATTCGAATATCCTTTTCGGAAATATAATCAAAATTATGGAGCGTCGCCTGCTTCACAATAACGCCGCCAATGTCCACCGGATCTAACATCGCATAAGGCGTCAGCACACCAGTCCGCCCTACATTCACGCCGATATCCATGAGGCTAGTTGTAACCTCCTGGGCAGGAAACTTGTAAGCGATTGCACCACGGGGGTCTTTTCCGACAAAGCCCAGCGAGCCAGCCAGCACCAGATCGTTGATCTTGATGACCATACCATCCACTTCGAAGGGTAAATGCTCTCGCCGGTCTGTCCAGGAATCGCATTCTGCAATGGCGCTTTCCAGATCTGGCTGCAGGGATGCTGTTTTACTGACCGGAAAACCCAAACGCTGCAGGTAATCGAGCAGATCCCACTGGCGGTTAGGGACAGGGCCATCCGCAGAAACTATTGTATAAGCGAGAAGATTCAATGGTCGGGATTGGGTGAGGATGGGATCAAGCTGGCGGAGTGAGCCAGCAGCAGTATTACGAGGGTTCAGATACGGCTTTTCCCCAGCTTGCTCAAGCCGTCGGTTCAGCGTTTCGAAGTCTTTGACATTCATGTAGACTTCGCCCCGCACCACCAAGGTTGATGGCGGAGTCGGTCCGTCGATAGAAACAGGCAGCCTGAGCGGAATCGAGCGGACGGTACGGAGATTTGAAGTTACATCTTCTCCAATTTCGCCATCACCGCGGGTCGCGCCCTGGATAAAAACACCATTTTGATAATGCAGCACTACCGAAAGCCCGTCAATTTTCGGCTCAACAACGAAATCAGTGGAAAGGACGCCCTGATCCAGCTTAGAAATGCGCTCAAACCAACCACGCACATCTTGAGCCGAAAAGGCATTCGCCAGGCTGAGAATCGGTGCTGGGTGGCGAACCTTATTGAAGCGCGCAGCAGCCGCAGCTCCGGCGCGCTGGGTCGGCGAATCGGGTGAAATCCAATCTGGGTGGCGACTTTCGATCTCACGTAGCCCAGCGACCAGCTTGTCAAACTCGAAATCGCTGATCAGGGGATCATCCAAAACATGGTAGCGGTAATTATGATAATGGATCTGGCTGCGAAGCTGATCGAGCTGGAGGCGCTCGTCGTTTAAAGGATCATATCCGGTCATCGCATTCCCACTCCTTGATTTAACATTTGCGAAACCGATTTCTGCGGAGAAATCTCGGAATGATTTTCTGAAAGTGAATTTAGGACAGAGTCAGCATCCGGGTTGGGTTCCCCACCAAAAGCAGATGCCGTAAAAAGGACAAGGCAGATCCAGACCAGATCCGCTAACAGAAGATGAATGATTTGGAGTGGAACTGGCGCCAGCATGAAGAGATTTACCAATCCAGCGACCAACTGGAGGAAAATTAGCGCACCTAACAGCATGGAGAGCCGCTTAACTACATTTCTTTCGTCGGCCAGACCCACGATGACCGAAAGGACCATCACATAAATCCCCTCGGCAACTGCAATCAGCGGGTGCCAAACGCGGAGCCTGATCAGAAAATGGGCAGTCGGCGAGAAATCCGCCTGGATGCCCTGGGAGAGCGTCTCAGAAGGGAACAATGTGTCACCAAGGGCGGTGATCGCGCCGGTAACTCCTAGAATGATCATTCCCAGGAATGCAATGAAGAAAAACCACCTGTTAATGACAGAATTTTTCGTCGAAGGCGATTGTCCGCCCGATGCCCACCAGGCAGTAAGAGCTAAAGAGGCAAGCAGTAGAAAGGTATTAACCAGATGGACAGCCATCGAAATTACTCTTGCAAGCAATTCATTTTGGGCTACCCAACTGAAAAGAACAAGCCCAGCTCCAACCAGCGCCTCGGTGATGATGAATACCAGTGAAAACCAGACCCCTTTACGAATAATATGCCCGTTTGGATAACCACGCAGCCCCCAGATAAACATCACCAGGACGAAAACCAGCGCCAAACCAGAACTGAGACGGTGAGCGAATTCAATAATCGTCTCGATTTCCGGGGCGGTTGGAAGGACTTCACCGTTGCACAGCGGCCAATGAGACCCGCAGCCAGCTCCTGATCCAGTGGCGCGTACATAGGCGCCCCATAAGATCACGCTGATGTTGAACGCCAACACGAACCAGGCGAATTTTGCGAATCGGGTCAAATGCAATGCTGCTCCGGGAAGGTCCAAATAATTCTGACCTAATTCAGCGAGTTTACCACGTCTGAATGAGGAGGACAACTGCGATTTGGCTGCCCAGACTAAACTTGTCTATTGTCTTCATGATTAAGGGCTACTCAAGCTATAATTCAATAACAGCCCTGCAAACCGAGGACAAACATGGCAGACGAAATCATCATCATTTATGCAACCGACTGGTGTTGGGACTGCCGCCGAGCCAGGAATTTCTTTGACCGGCGTGAGATCCCTTATCAATGGATCAATATCGACCGTGATATCCAAGCGGAGAAATTTGTAATTGAGACGAGCCACGGAAATCGCAGCGTTCCAACCATCATTTTACCTGGGGGTGAAATTCTGGTGGAGCCTAGCAATCAGCAACTATTAGACCATTTTCCAGAATAATTGGGGCAGCTTCCAGTAGGCTAACGAAACCAAAGCCGAAGTTAACCCATCCGCCCAGTAATATAAGTCTCAGTGAGCTCCTGAGCTGGATTCGTAAAAAGCTGGCTCGTAGGGTTGAATTCAATCAGCTCACCCAGCCAGAAGAAACCGGTGAAGTCAGAGACCCTTGCAGCCTGTTGCATATTATGGGTCACAATCACGATCGTGTATCGTTCTTTCAGGTCAATGATCAATTCTTCCAACCGAGAAGTGGCGATTGGGTCCAAAGCTGAGGCAGGTTCGTCCATAAGGATCACATCCGCCTGGACAGCAAGGACCCGCGCCAGACAAAGGCGCTGCTGTTGGCCGAGCGACAGGCTGAGCGCATCTACCTTCAGCAGGTCTTTCAACTCCTCCCACAAACCGACTTGCTCCAGGCTGTGTTTCACCAGCTCATCCAGCTCTTCTCGGCTCGAAGTCAGATGAAGCAAATGCGGACCGAACGCGACATTATCATAAACGCTTTTTGGGAAAGGATTTGGTTTTTGGAAGACCATCCCAATCCCGCGGCGCAATTCGGTCAGGTCATAATCCTCCGCATAAATATCATCCCCCAGGTAATGGACGCTGCCAACTACCCGCGTATGCGGGATGGTATCGTTCATCCGATTAAGACAGCGCAGGAATGTAGATTTTCCACAACCTGATGGACCAATCAATGCCGTTACCAAATTGGGCATCACATCCATCCGGATCTTGCTGAGCGCTAAGGAAGAGCCATAATAGAAATCCAGATCGCGAACGGTCAGCACAGGCTCGTCATCAGGCATGTTTGAATTCTACACTATTCTACTGGATTCGGACTAATCGGGCTTGTCCTGGTTTTTTATTGAGGCTATAATCTCATAGATGACCGGCGCATTGAGAGTTGGTTTACTATTTTTGTGCTGCAGCCTGCTTTGGAGATGTTCGCCTTCGCCTGCTGGCTTCCTCGAAGAGAAGAAGGTAGTTTCGACCACCATCGAAAATAAAGGTTCTGATACGATGGTTAACCTGGCTCTAGCCTGGGCAGAAGCATACCAAAAAGTTAAACCAGACGTTAGCGTATCGGTTACAGGCGGAGGCAGCGGGGTTGGGATTGCTGCCTTGATCAATAATTCCGTGGATCTGGCAAACGCATCCCGAGAGATCAAACCCGAGGAAATCGAAACAGCAAAAAAGAACGGTGTTCAACCGGTTGAAATCGTAGTTGCTCGCGATGCAATAGCCGTCATCGTAAATCCACACAATCCAGTCCAACAGCTCACGCTGCAACAAGTTTCAGACATCTACAGCGGCAAGATAAACAATTGGAAAGAAGTCGGTGGAGATGACCTGGAGATCGTGAGGCTTTCCCGAGAGACAAACTCTGGGACGCATGTATATTTCCTTGAAGAAGTCCTGCGCATGGGTGATAAGGATGATAAAACCCTATTTTCCCAAGATACACTTCTGTTGCCATCGTCACAAGGGATTACTGAAGAGATCAAGGATAACCCTCATGCGATCGGTTATGACGGATTGGGATATGTGACGGATGAAGTCAAAGTCGTGGGTCTTGCGCGAGAGAAAGGGGAACCGTTTATTATGCCCTCTGCCGAGACGGTAAATAACGGCAGCTACCCGATAGCCAGAGACCTTTACATGTACACTTCGGGTCAACCAAGCGGGATTTTAAAAACCTATCTAGAATGGATTCTCTCACAAGAAGCGCAGCAAATTGTAAAAGACCTGGGATTTGTCCCAATCCTCGCGACCCAATAATCGAGGAGTTATTCCGCTACGGAGCATTGCTACACGCATGGATACAGGAATGAATTGGAAAGAAATGCTGATCACCCGCGCGATAAAAGTCACCGGGTATTCGGCGATAGTGTTCGTGGTTGTGATCTTCCTTTACTTGATGCGTGAAGGCCTCCCGACGCTGAGGGAAGTGCCGCTGCGCGATCTGCTCAGCGGGCGCTGGTATCCCATTGAGGATTATTTCGGGCTGGTACCGCTCATCGGTGGCACCATATTGGTGACCATCGGAGCGACCATGATTGCCGTTCCAATTGGTGTATGCACCTCCATATACATCGCCGAGATCGCCCCGCAGTGGGCGCGCGAGATGCTCAAACCCCTGGTAGAAGTGTTGGCTGGAATCCCATCGGTAGTGCTGGGTTTTTTCGGGATCATCATACTCGCGCCATATCTGAGAAGGCTGCTGGATCTACCGACCGGTTTAACCGCGTTCGCCGG
Source organism: uncultured Chloroflexia bacterium (assembly GCA_963827155.1). Lineage (GTDB taxonomy): Bacteria > Chloroflexota > Anaerolineae > Anaerolineales > UBA4823 > UTCFX2. The sequence goes on from CAWGZV010000002.1 coordinate 746,944, forward strand.
CGCCCTGCTGCTCGCGGCAACCTCTCTGCCGACAATCGTCTCTGTTTCTGAAGACGCGCTCTATGCAGTGCCGAAAGCTTATCGCGACGCTGCGATTGCATTGGGGGTAACCGAATGGCAGACGATCTGGCATGTTACCTTACCTGCGGCACGGTCAGGCGTACTCACTGCCTGCATGCTCGGAATCGGTCGGACGGTTGGCGAAACGATGGCGGTGCTGATGGTTACCGGAAATGCGCCGATCATTCCAGGCGGTTTGGGAGATTTGTTGTCGCCAGTCAGGACAATGACGGCTACCATAGCTGCAGAAATGGGCGAAGTCGCAACCGGCAGTGTCCACTACCATGTGTTATTTTTCGTTGGAATCGTGCTGTTTTTAATCACACTGGCGGTTAATCTGACGGCTGCTTCTGTCATTTTTCGACAGAAAAAGCGCGCCGAACGGATACTCTCTTGATGAATAATGATACTTCATTGACAGCCTACCATGCAATCTACTGCTGAAATGCCGATAACCCCCCGAAGACCCCGTATCGATCGCAATCGCGTTCAGCGCATCGGGTTTGGGCTAATAACCGGGATTGCGTTCCTCACCATTTTGCCAATTTTCTTAATCTTAGGGATCATTGTAACGCGCGGGATAGGGGCAATCTCTTTCGAGTTTCTGTTTGGATTTCCAGAAAATGGCATGAAGGCAGGAGGAATCTGGCCAGCGATCGTCGGGACGATCTACCTGACCATCGGCACTGCCCTTTTTTCTGTCCCTCTAGGGATCGGCGCTGCGATCTATCTCTCCGAATACGCCCCGACGAATCGATTTACCCAAATCATTCGAGTTGCGATCATCACCCTGGCTGGGATCCCTTCGGTCGTATATGGGCTTTTTGGGCTTGGACTCTTTGTCTTAGCCATGAATTTTGGAACCAGCATTCTGGCGGGTTCACTTACATTGGCGATCATGAATATCCCGGTGATCATCAGCACAACCGAAGAAGCGCTGCGCTCTGTACCTCAGGCATTTCGGGTGGTGAGCGTTTCTCTTGGAGGAACACGCTGGCAAACCATTCGCCGGATCATTGTCCCACAAGCGCTTCCCGGCATTATCACCGGCACGATCCTGGGGATGGAGCGGGCCGCAGGAGAGACAGCTACGATTTTATTCACCGCCGCGGCATTCTACCTGCCAACCCTGCCTCAGTCGCCTTTTGACCAGACCATGGCGCTGCCGTATCATCTATACGTTATCTCAACCCAGGTACCCGGGATGCCTGAAACGATGCAGTTCGGTACGGCTCTGGTCCTCCTGGTGATCGTGCTGGGGATGACCCTGATTGCGACCGTGATTCGGTCGATTGCCCGCGCTCGCCGCCAATGGTAAACCCGATGGACAAGATCATCATCGAGAATCTCTCATTAAACTACTCCGATGGGTCCGAATCGCTTCGGAATGTAACTCTCAACATCCCCATGAATGCCATCTCGGTGCTGTTTGGACCGGCAGGAGGCGGCAAATCCACACTGCTGCGGGTGATCAACCGGTTAAACGATCTGGCTGATGTGACCTGGACTTCCGGGAAGGTCCTTTTAGCCAGCAGCAGCGGGGATTATATCGATGTTATGGATCCTAAGACGGATGTCATAGGACTGCGCAGACGGGTTGGGATGGTGTTTGCGAGGCCAATCGTGCTCCCACTTTCAATTCGCGGTAATCTGACCTATTCACTCGAGCTGACAGGCGAAAAAAACCGGATTGTACTTGACACTGCGGTGGAACGCAGCCTGCATCAAGCAGCTTTATGGGACGAGGTGAAAGACCGCCTAAACGATCCGGCGATTGCACTTTCTGGCGGTCAACAGCAGCGCCTTTGCCTGGCGCGCAGCCTGGCGATCGAGCCTGAAGTGATCTTATTAGACGAGCCTACTTCCGGATTGGATCCAATCTCAACCTCCAAAGTTGAGGCAACTCTGCAAGAGCTCAAGCAAAAGTATACGATCATCCTTGTGCCTCACTCGATTTAACAGGCTGCTCGCACTGCCGATTACGCCGCATTTTTCCTGCAAGGCGAGCTGGTCGAATATGCCCCAGAAAAAGAGATCTTCACAAATCCGAGAGAAAAACCCACGGCAGATTATCTGGAAGGCCGGTTTGGATAGATGACCTATGGATGAGAAGATCCTGGTGGTAGAAGACGAGCAGGCGCTGCGTGAGACCCTGGTCTACAACCTGGAACGCCAGAAGTACACCGTAATCGCGTGTGCAGACGGAGAGAGCGCAGTAAAAATCGCGCGCGAGGAAAAGCCTGACCTGCTGATCCTGGATCTGATGCTGCCAAAACTGGACGGATTTGAGATTTGCCGGATCTTAAGACCAGAGATGAACGCTCCAATCCTTATGCTGACTGCCCGAGATGATGAGATCGACAAGGTTCTCGGGCTTGAGCTCGGTGCAGACGACTATATCACCAAGCCTTTCAGCATGCGGGAGCTGCTAGCGCGCGTTAAAGCACAGCTCCGCCGGGTACGCTTGATCCGCCAGGAAACAGCTGGCGATGAAGCAACGCCGCATGAGACAATCCAGCTTGGCGACCTCAACCTCGATCTGGCGCGCAGAGAAGTGCAAAAAGATGGCAAGAATTTGACCCTTAAACCGAAGGAGTTTGAGCTCCTGGTGTATTTCGCTCGACACAAGGGCCGATTGGTAAGTCGAGACCAGATCCTGGAACAAGTCTGGGGTTGGGATTTCAGCGGCGAAAGCCGAACGGTAGATGTTCATGTCAGCTGGCTGCGAGAGAAGATTGAGAAAAACCCGGCAAAACCAGAGCGGATCGTAACTGTGCGCGGTGCCGGATACCGGTTTGAAGGTTAGAGTTACTCGGATGCGACCATGATTTATTCAATCCGCACACGAATTGGTATCGCCTTTACTCTGCTGATCTTGTTCATCATGACAGGATTGGCGATCTATCTTTCTAATTTCATCCAAAAGAGCTCCTTGAGCTCGCTAGAAACGCGGCTCGAGGACGAAACCAGATTGGTCAGCGCGATGGCAGCTCCGCTGCTCTCGCAACCTGCAGACCCGGATCAGATTGATGCGTTGGCGAAGCAGATTGGCGAAAAGATCGATGCTCGGGTGACAATCATAGCCGAGAACGGGGCGGTTCTAGGTGAATCTGTGGAAGATCGGCTGCAGATGGAAAACCATGCCACGCGTCCAGAAATCATCCAGGCAGAACTGAATGGGATGGGGAGCCAGATACGCCCCAGCGAGACCCTCGGCTACGATATGTTCTATGTCGCCACGCCAATCGAGCAGGACGGCAATCGCTACGGCTTTGCCCGTGTGGCAGTGTCGCTTCAGGTGGTGAAGTCTCAAGTTGCCTCGCTGCAGCGCACGCTGATCGGAGCAGCTCTCGCAGCCGCGATTCTGGCGGGTCTGCTGGCGGTCTGGCTCTCTAACCGCATCACCGCACCCCTGCGCGATTTGATCGAAGCTGCAAACCAGATGGCATCTGGCGACCTTGATAAGCGCCTGATCCCTGCCTCCCAGGATGAGGTTGGAAAGCTGACTGAAACCTTCAATACCATGGCAGCACAGCTGAACAATCGCATGGCTGATTTAGAGGCAGAACGAAGCCGGATCTCTGCCGTGCTGAACGTGATGAACGACGGGGTAATCATTATCAATGCCGATAACCGGGTGCAGCTGATTAATCCAGCCGCTGCGGCGATGTTCGACGCCGAGCCAGAAGCTGCGTTAGGGCATTCGCTTTTTGAGTTTGTGCGGCTGCACCAGATGGAAGAACTGCTGAGAGTGTGCAGGGAGAGCGATGAACAGCAATCGACCTCGATCGAAACGACCGGTTTCACACTAAACCTGCAAGCAACCGCCATACCTTTAGGTCTGTCTCAGCCGGGAAACACCCTGCTGTTGTTTCAAAACCTGACGAGCCTTCGAAAGCTGGAGACAATTCGAAAGGATTTCATCAGCAATCTCTCGCACGAGCTGCGCACACCGCTGGCCTCACTGCGCGCTCTGGCAGAGACGCTCCATGACAGCGCCCTGGAAGATCCGCCTGCTGCCCGGCGCTTCCTGGACCGGATGCAGACTGAGATTGACACCCTCACCCAGATGGTTGAGGAGCTGATGGAGCTTTCCAGGATCGAATCAGGGAAAGTCCCACTTGAAAAAACCCCAAGCCAGCCATGCACTTTACTTCGTGAAGTGGTCGAGCGATTATCGCTTCAGGCTGAGCGTGCCGAGCTTAATGTTAAGACCGAATGTCCTGCCGAGCTGCCCATGATCCTGGTCGATGGCTCGCGCCTGGTACAAGCGCTCGTCAATCTGCTCCATAATGCGATCAAGTTCACCCTTCCAAACGGTTTGATTGTCCTCCGGGCTAAACAGCAAGACGATGCGATCGTTTTCGAAGTTGAAGATAATGGGGTTGGCATTCCAGCGGAAGATCTGCCGCGCATCTTTGAACGTTTTTATAAAGCAGACCGCGCCCGCGCCAGCGGCGGGACCGGGCTGGGGCTGGCGATCTCCCGCCATCTGGTGGAAGCACACGGAGGAAAGATCTGGGCAACCAGCAGGGAAGGCGAGGGCAGCACATTCTATATCTCGATCCCGAACATTCCGTAATCCATCTTAGCTCTATCCGGCTCGATAAAGCCTACGCGTAGGGTTCACCATCAGCAATCCAACCAACGATGTCCCGCAAGCTCTCTCCAGTTCCAATCAGCCTGCTTCGACAGGCGCAAAACTGATCGAGCTGGCGCGCATTTTTCTTGTTCTTGGATCGACTTCCTTCGGAGGACCAGCAGCCCACATCTCGCTGTACCAGGAGGAATTTGTCCGGCGGCGAAAGTGGCTGAGCGAACAGCATTTTCTTGACCTGCTGGGGGCGACTAATCTTATCCCTGGGCCGAACTCCACAGAAATGGCAATCCACATCGGATATTTGCGGGCGGGAATCCCCGGATTGATCATCGCCGGATCATGCTTCATTGCTCCAGCAATGGTGATTGTGCTTGGATTAGGCTGGTTCTATGTGAAGTATGGATCTCTACCGCAAATCGAAGGGCTGCTTTATGGGATCAAACCGGTGATGATTGCGGTTATCCTGCAGGCTTTGGTGAGCATGACGAAGACTGCACTGAAATCTAAGCTGCTTGTTGTGATCGGGCTTATCGGTTTTGGGCTTTATTTCTCCAGCGTCCACCCGCTGCTGCTTTTGTTTGGCGGCGCGCTGGCGTATTTCTTCTCCAAATCGGCGGTGGATCGAATTAAATTTACGCCACCGGCACTGATGATCCCGCTCGCCCTCAGTCAAGCTGCATTATTACTCCCAGTTCCAATCAATCTGCTAACGCTCTTTCTCACCTTCCTAAAGATTGGTGCGGTGCTTTACGGCAGCGGATATGTGCTGCTGGCCTTTTTGCAAGCCGATTTCGTCGCCAGGCTGGGCTGGCTGACCGAGCAGCAGCTGCTTGACGCAATTTCGATCGGGCAGGTCACACCAGGGCCGGTTTTCACGACAGCAACCTTTATCGGGTACATCCTCGCCGGTTTGCCTGGAGGGCTGCTGGCAACGCTTGGGATTTTTCTGCCGTCATTCATTTTTGTGGCTATCAGCAATCCATTTGTAGGTCGCCTGCGCCAATCGAAGCCGCTCGGAATCTTTTTGGACGGCGTTAATGCGGTCGCGCTCGGAATGATGGCAGGGGTGTTGGTAATATTAGGGCGGACGGCATTGATCGACCCGCTGACGATTGCGATTGCTGCGATTGCGACAATTTTGCTCTTCCGATTCAAGTTTAATTCCAGCTGGTTGATTGCGGCTGGAGGTTTGATCGGTTTGGCACGAGTTTTCTTCCTCCAAGGGTTCTAGACTAACTATATTCATACTCAAATGAGGCGACTGGGGGAGCGCACAATTGTTAACCTTCTGTTGACAAAACCTTTAAACGCGGTTGATTCGGCGTTAAACATCGATCGGTATACTTCTTGTGAAAAGATAATGCGACAACACTAATAATCAAGGAGTATTTTCATGTCCCCAAAAGTATTTCGATTCTTTACCTTAATTCTGCTTTCTACGATGATTTTCGCCGGGTGCGCTCAACCAGTGATGACCCCAGCGCCAGCCGCTACCGAAGCGGCAGACCCAACGGCAGAACCAACGAAGACTGAGGCACCGGTTATGACAGAAGCACCAGTTAAAACTGAAGCGCCAGTCATGACTGAGGCGCCTGCTGCGACAGAAGTTGTTGCGACCGAAGCACCAGCCAGCACCAGCAGTATGCTGCCTGAGGTCGATCCGGCTTCGGTGAGCGGCAACATCGTCATCGCCGGATCATCTACCGTTTTCCCGCTTGCAGAGCGGATGGCCGAGCGCTTCAAAGCCGATGGCTTCGCAGGTGAAATCACAATCGACAGCATCGGCACAGGCGGCGGGTTCGAGCGATTCTGCAAGACCGGCGAGACCGATATCTCCAACGCCAGCCGCGCCATCAAGGACGCCGAAGCCGAGAACTGCAAAGCGATCAATCGCACTCCGGTCGAATTCCGGGTCGGCACCGATGCCCTGGCAGTAGTTGTCAGCAGCGAGAATGATTTCGCCACCGATGTCACCCTCGAAGAGCTGGCGATGCTCTTCTCCAAAGATGTCACCCAGTGGAGCGAAGTCCGCCCTGAGTGGCCGGCCGAAGACATCCTGCGCTTCTCCCCCGGCACCGATTCCGGCACTTTCGACTACTTCGTCGAAGCCGTGATGGATAAGATATACGTCTTAGACGCTGAAGCCGATAAAGGGGAGGGCGAAGAAGCGATCCTCAGCGCTGAGAACATCCAGTTCTCCGAAGACGACAACGTGCTCGTCCAGGGCGTTGAAGGCAGCCCCTATGCCATCGGCTACTTCGGCTTCGCCTACTTCAACGAGAACCAGGGCGCTCTCAAGGCAGTCTCAATAAATGAGATAGCTCCTAATGAGCAAACTGCTGAGAGCGGCGAATACCCCCTCTCTCGCCCCCTATTCATCTACTCCGATGCCAAGATCATGAAGGAAAAGCCCCAGGTCGCAGCCTTCATCAACTACTTCCTGACCTATGTCAACGAAGAAATACTGGATGTCGGCTACTTCCCAGCCTCCCAACAAGCCCTGGAAGAATCAATGCAGTCCTGGCTGGATGCTGCAGGAGAATAAATAATTTCCAGGGCGGTCCTGCCAGGCGTGTATCTTCAATTCATCCTCTCTCCCACGCCTGGCAGGAGCCAAGACGGAATCGTATCAAGTCAATATTCAATGTCCCCAAATATACAGGGATGGGAAGAGCGAATTAAAACGCCCTTCCCATCCGCCTTGGAAAATGCGGACATCATGAATAGAGGCGACGTTTATGGAAAATACCTCAGATTTTATCCAAATTGCACAAACAGCTTCTCCAAAGCCGATTATCGATCTGCGGAAAAAACCGCACATATCGGAGAGCCTGATCCAGACGGCGCTGTTCATCTGCGGATCCATCTCGATCCTCACGACAATCGGGATTGTGGTCGTGCTCATCGAAGAATCCTGGCGCTTTTTCAGCAGTCCAGAGGTCAAGATTATTGAGTTCCTGACATCAACCACCTGGCAGCCACAAATCGGATCGTTCGGGATCTGGCCTCTTCTGCTCGCGACATTGATGACCACATTTTTCGCGATGTTGATCGCCATCCCAATCGGGATCTGCGTGGCGATATACCTGAGCGAGTATGCCCAAGAAAGCACACGCAAGGCGATCAAACCAACGCTGGAGGTGCTGGCAGGCATCCCAACCGTGGTCTACGGCTATTTCGCCCTGACCTGGTTCACCCCGCAGCTGCGGAGTATCTTTGGCGATAACACCGTGCAGATTTACAACACACTTTCGGCTGGGTTGGTTATGGGGATCTTGATCCTGCCGCTGATCGCTACGATGTGTGAGGACGCACTGCATGCGGTGCCGCGATCTTTGCGGGAAGCGGCATATGGCGTGGGTGCCACCAAGCTGGAGACTTCGGTAAAAATTGTGGTTCCTGCTGCTTTTTCGGGGATGGTGGCTGCGATTATCCTTGGAATATCTCGGGCGATCGGCGAAACGATGATCGTGGCGATCGCAGCAGGCGCAGGTCCGAAATTCACCCTGGATCCGTTCAAAGGAGCCGAGACGATCACAGGGCACATCGTGCGGATCAGTGGAGGTGATTTGAGCTGGGAATCGATCGATTACAACAGCCTGTTTGCGCTGGCGCTGGTGCTGTTTGTCATCACTTTCGCACTCAACCTGATCAGCCAACGCATCGTCAGGAAATTTCGTGAGGAATACTCATGAGAAAAATGTCAACCCTGTCCCATCCTTCCAGCCATTCGAGAGATTTCATCCCGAACATGAATAAGCGCCAACGCGCAGGGGCACTCTGGCGGCTTATTTTTTTGGCTTCCACAGTATTTGGGATGGTCGCTCTGGGAATATTGCTCTCGACTATCGTGAATGATACTTTTGGCTACACAGCGCTGTCCTATAAAACGGATCCGACCTCACTGACAACGGATGGTAAACCCCTGGAACAAGCCACACAGGAGGAGCTGATCGCCATCCTGGAATCAAACCTGCGGACCAATCGCCTGAAAACGCTGAATAATGAGAAGCCGCTCTATGATCGCACAAAAAATGAGCTGCAAGACCTGGTGGTCTATGAGGTCGTACAGCCAATCGTCGTCGCGGTGTGGGGGTTATCGGATTCGATTTTCAGGCGGGATGAGATCCCGGTGGAAGCCACTGAGATCGCAATCCAGAAGAATATCGATCCCAAGTCGATCTCGATTGTATTTAAGAACTGGCTGAACAGGGATTTCCTCGTGGCACCGCAAGCCAGCGATGCTTTATATGCAGGTGTCCGCACCGCCATCTTGGGCTCGCTGTTTGTGATCGCGATCACGATTCTGTTCGCGTTTCCGATCGGGATTGGGGCTGCGGTTTATTTGCAGGAATATGCCCAAGACAACCGGGTCAACAGGCTTATCCAGGCAAACATCAACAACCTGGCAGGAGTGCCGTCGATCATTTACGGCATGCTGGGGCTGACAATTTTTGTTAGGGCGCTGGCAGTGCTTACAAGCGGGTCACTTTCGGGGTATCCTGAAGCCGACCCGAATAACGGGCGAACGATCCTCTCGGCAGGGTTGACGATGGCGCTGGTGATCCTGCCGGTGATCATCATCAACGGACAGGAAGCGATCAAAGCCGTCCCGAACTCCTTACGAGAAGCAGCGTACGGATTGGGCGGCAACCAAATGGCAGACCATCTGGCATCACGTGCTGCCGAACGCGCTGGCTGGGATCCTGACTGGAACAATCCTGGCGATCTCACGAGCGATTGGTGAAACCGCCCCGCTGGTGATCGTCGGCGCTTCGACGTATATCACTTTCGATCCAGACAGCGTTTTTTCGAAGTTCACCACCCTGCCGATCCAGATTTACCAGTGGACTTCACGCCCGCAAGACGAATTCCGAGCGATCGCTGCGGCTGCGATCATCGTGCTGGTGAGCTTGCTCCTGGCGCTCAATGCGTTTGCAATTGTGCTGCGAAACCGCTATTCCAGGAGACTGGTATGAGTATTTCGATCAAGCTTAAAGCAACCCAACCTCCAAGGCATTTTGACGACCAAGGTCACCAGCACACTGAAACCGGATCGCATTATGCCATCGAAGCCCGGAATTTGAACCTGTATTATGGGGGTTTCCGCGCCGTGCGGGATGTAGACCTGGCTGTGGAACCGCAGAAAATCACGGCGATGATTGGACCATCGGGATGCGGGAAGAGCACAGTGCTGCGGGCTTTCAACAGAATGAACGACCTGATCCCGACGGCGCGCACGGAAGGTGAGGTATATTTCCATGGGCAGAATATCAACGACCCGCAAGTCGATCCGATCCAGGTGCGCAGACATATTGGGATGGTGTTTCAGAAACCGAACCCATTCCCCAAATCGATCTATGAGAACGTGGCGTGGGGAGCAAAGATCAACGGATTCAAAGGCAGCAGGGCTGACCTTGACGCCCTGGTCGAAGATTCACTCACCGGCGCGGCGCTGTGGGATGAGGTGAAGGACAAGCTGCATGAGAACGGACTCTCGCTTTCAGGAGGACAGCAGCAAAGGCTGTGCATTGCACGCGCGATCGCAATAAAACCTGATATCATATTGATGGATGAACCCTGTTCGGCGCTGGACCCTATCGCGACGCTGAAAATCGAAGAACTGATGCGCGGCCTTATCAGGGATTACACGATTATTATCGTCACGCACAATATGCAGCAAGCGGCTCGGGTCTCAGACTGGACGGCATTCTTCACGCTTGACGAGAAGCGGGCCGGTCATCTAATGGAGTATGGATCGACCGAGCAGATTTTCACCAATCCTAAGGAAAAGGTCACCGAGGATTACATCACCGGACGGTTTGGATAGACAGGGATGAAGAATGGCGCGAGATATTTTAGACCGTAAGATCAGACACCTGCTGGACGAGATCCTGGTGATGGACAGCATGGTGGAGACTGCCACAGGTGAAGCGATCAAAGCGCTGAAAAACCACGATCTCGCCCTGGCGCGGGAAGTGTACGCCTCTGACAACCAGATTAATACAACGACGTTTCGACCTGGAGAATGAGGTGATTATCACGATTGCGACGCAGCAGCCGATCATGGCTGGCGACTTGCGGCTGATTGCTTCGATATTGGAAGTGGTCGGCGAGATGGAGCGAATGGGGGATTACGCCAAAGGGATCGCCAAAATCTGCCTGATGATTGGACACGAGCCTCATATCAAACCGCTGATTGACATCCCGAAGATGTCCGAGCTAGTAATCGATATGCTGCATAAAGCGACCAGTGCATTTGTGAATCTGGATGTTGAGGCAGCTCGAAAAATCCCCGAACTGGACAATGAAGTCGATGACCTTTACAACCTGGTGTATCAGGAGCTGGTGCAGGTTATTATGCGCGATCCTACAACGGTGGACCAAGCAAACCACCTGATGTGGGCGGGACACAACCTCGAGCGGATGGCAGACCGGGTGACTAACATCTGTGAGCGGACGATTTACTGCGTCACAGGGCAGCTCATCGAGATCGATAACTCGGACGACGAGAACAACCTGCCCTAACGCGGTAATCTTGGTTCCGAATCAAGCGGGTGGATGTAAAAACCACCCGCTTTTCGGTTAATTTACCTGGAATTCTACGTAGATTACTTCGCCGAAAGGCTCTCCTGCCGGATTGAACGCCTGCCAGGCGCTGGTATAAACGCCAGGTGTATCGGGGGCTTTAAGCACCAGCCGGATCAGCGCTTCGGCGCCAGCGCGGGCCGGATAGAGAGCTTGCTCTTTGGGCTGACCAAGCTCTGGACCGGCGATCAGAACCAGGCGATAGCGTTCATCCCAATTGCATGTGCCGGTGTTGCGCACCTGCCAGCGCTTATCCACGTCCGAGAGGCGGGCGATGTAGGAGCCATCCGGGACGGTCAAATCGGCGACAAAAGTCAAATTATCACCGCATGCAATGGTCGGGGTGGGTCTGGGGGTTTGAACAGCCGGCGGTTGGGTCGGCAGCTGGGTTGAAGGAACAGCAACAACTGGAGGAAGCACTAACGAGGCAGCGGTTGGGACGGCAAAAGTGGTTGACACGGGCGCTTGAGACGCAGGCTGTTGGGTTAGAAAATATAAGGTGGGGACAGGGCTCGCGTCTCGGGATGAGGCTGTGCAAGATACGATGGCTAAACAGAGAACGGCCAATATTAAGGTTCTCGCGGCCAGAGGCGGGCGGGCAGCACTGGCGCAGGCCCTAAGGTGGATAAGGCGTGCCAACCCAACCCGCACTGCGATTGCTATGCGCAAAGCTCAAACCTCGTCTGAAAGCGTTTCGGTCTCATCATCATCGACAGGGCTGTAGCCGAGGGAGAGCTGACCGGTCATAGCCTGCTGGCGGACAGCGGTTTCGATCTCGTCGGCAAGCTCGAGATTCTGCTTCAGGAAATCCTTAGCATTCTCCCGCCCCTGCCCCAGGCGGATATCGCCGTAGGAATAGAAGGAGCCGCGCTTGACGACAATATCGAGCCCGGAAGCGAGGTCGATCAGATCGCCGTAGCGGGAGATGCCTTCGTTGTACATGATATCGAACTCGGCGGTGTGGAAAGGTGCAGCGACCTTATTTTTTACTACACGCACACGAGTGCGGCTGCCGATGATCTCCGCGCCGAGCTTGATCGACTGGATTCGGCGGACGTCGAGGCGCACCGAAGCGTAGAATTTGAGAGCCATGCCGCCGGTGGTCGTCTCGGGGTTGCCGAACATGACGCCGATCTTCTGGCGGAGCTGGTTGGTAAAGACTACGGCGGTGTTGGTCTGCTTGATGGCGCCGGAAAGCTTGCGAAGCGCCTGAGACATCAGGCGAGCCTGCATGCCCATGGGCGAATCGCCCATATCGCCTTCGATCTCGGCACGCGGGACGAGGGCGGCGACCGAATCGATGACGATGATATCGACCGCACCTGAGCGCACCAACGTCTCGGTGATCTCCAGGGCCTGTTCGCCGGTATCGGGCTGAGAGATCAGCAGGCTGTCCACGTCGACACCGCAGCGGGAGGCGTATGATGGATCAAGAGCGTGCTCCATATCGACGTAGGCGCAGGTTCCGCCCATTTTTTGCCCTTCGGCGACAATATGCTGACAGATCGTCGTTTTACCGGAGGATTCCGGGCCAAAGATCTCGGTGATGCGACCGCGGGGGATGCCCCCTACCCCCAGGGCGATGTCAAGCGAGAGGGCGCCGGTTGGGATGGCTTCGACGGCAAGCTGGTGGGCTTCGCCCAGACGCATGATCGAGCCGTCGCCATAGCGCTTGGTGATATCGCTCATCGCCTTATCCAGGGCGACCTGGCGGGCAGCGGCGTCGGGCTCATAAAAGGGTGTGGGCGTGGGGGGCATGCTGGATTTCTTAGCCATCAGAGGATTCTCCTATCAGGGGTCGGCGAGTATTCGTTCCGCGAAAAATCGAAGAGGAACGAATAAGGTTTGGCAAGTTTAATTGAAGCTTATCCTAGTTTAGCACAAGCGTTCTATTTGTCAAGGGGGGAATCAATGTTTATGTAAGGTCAGGGGGATGCGGATAGGGTGAAGTCTGGAGGGATGAAGCCAGGACCAGGAGAGGGCGGACGGGTGAAATCGAAGCCGGTTTTTGTGCGGTAGCTGAAATAAGTCACCTCGCCAGGGCGGATTTCCAGCTCGGTTTTGTAGATGACTCCGGAAATATCAAGATACAGCATGTAGGGGCCAGCCGGCAAGTCTCCGCGCACCAAATTTTCGTCATAATATGAATCGGGATTGACAGATCCCTCGGCGTAGGTATTGGTCTCGTAGGTTCGTTTGGTATCTCGATTGACGATCTTGGCTTTGATCTGGGGAATTTTACGACCGCTAGTCTCGGCGACACGACCTACAAGCACGCCCCAGCCCTGAGGCGGAGCGATCCACAGCTCAGGATTGCGGGAGCTGAAAAAAGTATGATCGCCGACCCGGACCTCAAAGTGCAGGTGCGGACCGGTAACATTACCGGTTTCTCCGACCAATCCGATGATCTCGCCTCCTTTGACGCGCTGACCAGGGTAAACAAAGGTCTCATTCATGTGACCGTAAACGGTGTAAAGAACCTGGCCGCGGTAGCCAAAATCATGCTTGATCGCCACAGCAATCCCATAGGGGTCTTTGAACTCATTGCGCATGAAGTAGAGCCCATAGCCGGCGTGGGTGACCACACCTGGACCGGCAGACATGATGGAGGCGCCTTTAGGGGCAGGGATGTCGATGCCGGTATGCGGCTCGGAGTAAAGCAGGTAACCATAGCGGTAACGGGCGAGAGGCCAATTGACGTCATCCGCCCCAATGGGACGACTGAAGTAAAAATGGTCCTGCGGGCTCGGCTCCCAGGGAGTGGGGTAGAGCGGGGGACGCCAAAGCGAAACCGCTTCGGGCGCAGCAGTCGGAAAGGCAAATTCGAGCGGGTCTGGGAGGGGCGTCGGTGGCAGAAGCATCAGGGCTTCAAGGGCGAGGGCTTCTGAAGATTCACTGGAAGCGGATTCTTCGCTCGGGGGAAGCTGGATTGGCTCAATCCATGCTTGGACGGCTTGTTCAGAGGCGTCTGCTGGCGGTATGAGGGTCGGAGTTGAGGTTGATTTCAGCGGCAGCGGAGGCTCGGCTGAGCGGTTGGGGGTGCAGGAGGATAGTAATATGAGGGTAAGGGTCAGAAGGAGGAAGTGGAAGGCTGGTTTTCGAGTGAGGGCTTGAGGTTGAGGATGAATGTTGATAACAGCAGCTTTGAGCTGAGATGAGATTGGTTTGTGAAAGGCGATGGCATAGGTAGAGGAGGATGAGATTGCTTCGCGAAGTACGCTCGCAATGACATGGCGAAAGAGGGAATTTATCCGGCGAGGGCTCGCAATGACATTAAGGGAAGTGAGGCGGAAGAGGGCAGCAATGGATGGGATGGAGGAGGAGATTGATTCGCGAAAGACGGTTGCCATGGTAGAGGAAGTTGAGATTGCTTCGCGAAGTACGCTCGCAATGACATGGCGAAAGAGGGAATTTTTCCGGCCAGTGCTCGCAATGACATGACGAATAAGGGGATTTTTGCGGCGAGGGCTCGCAATGACATGGCGAATAAGGGGATTTTTGCGGCGAGTGCTTGCGATGACATAGAAGGAGCCTGAACGATTGAGCCCGGTGGTGATGCCGAGAGACGCCAAATGGGCGGAATCGACGCATTCGAGACGAGGATGAGCGCTGGCGGGACCGCAACCAACACCAGGAAGGTCTGCCGAGATGGCTCTCATGGCGGGCGGGGGGTGAATGTGGCGGTGGGTCGGCGGGTGAGCGACGGAGACGGGGTTGGCGACAAATACTTCGTCGGTGTGTTGGAAGGGGTGAAAGTCGGGGTATTCGTGAATGTCGGCGTCATGGTTGGAGACGAGACACGTGTGGGAGTATTGAGGGCCTCGCGCGGATATACCTGGAGCATGGCGTTCATCCAGTCCAATCCCTGGCGAAAGACGAGCTCGTTATAGCGGATGCCAGAATAGGAGCTGCGCCAGGAGCTCAAAGAAGGAAGACGCTCCCAACCGTAAGCAGCCGCGAGCCGGGTGAGATCGATCCAATAGCCTTTGGGGACCGCCGAGTAGCGCCGCCCGCCGGCTTCGTAAGCCAATGGATCTCCGGAGTGGCGAGCTGAGAAATCATAAGGCAGGGATTGAAGTGGGGAACCCTGAGTGCCGTCCTGAAAACGAGCGCGCATATAAAGGCGCCAATACGTCTCTGAACCGAAATCTTCACGCAGCAATACCATCCAGCCGGCATTCAATGGGGCGGTGTTAGCCAGTACGGCTCGACCGGTGTAGAGCCAATTCTGGATAGAGCCAGGCTCGAGAGGCGAGGTGAGCGGGATATAGGCTGATTCAAGGATCGCGAAGAAATCCCAGCCGGCGAGCTGGGCGAGGCGCAGACGCAACTCGGAGAAGGACACCGCGGCGCGATCGAGAAGCAAGGGCAGCCCGACCTGCACAGCCGGGATTGTCACAAGAACACCTCGCTCCTGGGTCGGAGGTCCAGCCTGGATGGTCTGGAGATATGCGGGCTGGAGAGTGACCGCAGCCGAAGCACTAAACTCGGCGAGCAGTTCAGATGAAAGGGCGCCATTGGTCCAGGTGATACCGCCAAGCTCACCGCTGAGGGCGAGGAGCGGAAAGAACGGTGAGTGATCCGAAAGGCGGTAGCCGGTCAGATAGGTCTGGTTTGGGTTTGGGAAAGCCGCGATGATCAGGTCTCCATCCGGGCTCCAGGCTGGCCATTCCCCACTTTCCAACGATACGGCTTGATCATTGGGATGTGCTGGATCGAAGATGCGCAGCATGCCGACCCCTGCATCAGTCCTTGAAGACCAAGCCAGATGCCGTCCATCGGGCGACCAGGCAGGGTGAGCTTCGTCTGACTCCGGCTCTCGGCTGAGGTTTAAGACCGGACCTTGAGGATGGTCGAGGTCAGCAAGCCAGATTTCCAGGTCGCCAGTGCGGGTGGAAACAAAGGCGATCTGGCGCCCAAATGGGGACCAGGCTGGGGAGAAATCGGCAGCGGGATCATTCGTCAGGCGAATCGGCTGCTGCGAACCATCCAGAGGGCGGATCAAGATCTCCAGGTCTGAGCCCGATTCGTCGGTCAGGTAAGCCTCGTAGGCAAGCCAGAGCCCATCCGGCGACCAGGAGGGCGAGGATTCGAACTCGGATGAAACGGTGAGCTGGTGAGTGACCCCATCCTGGAGGCTCATCAGGTAAAGCTCCCACACGCCGCTGCGGTTTGAGGCAAATGCGAGCTGTAATCCGTCTGGGCTGACAGACGGGGTGATGTCATCCCAATCCCCTGAGGTAATCCGGGTAAACGACTGGTCGACTGGGTCGAAAGCGAAAAGATGGGCATGCCCGGCCTCGTAAATTGAAAGGAATGCCGAACCCGAGACAGGCAATGGCGAGCCTGACTTCAGGGCAGCGGAAGGAGCGGGAGGTTCCAGGCCGAGAAGCGGAGCGGCTGGCGGAAGGGTTTGGGTGAAGGTCACAGATGGTGTGGCGGAACGTGAGGGCGTGAGGGTCAGAGAGACATCCGGATTTAGAGGGGAAGGCTGGAAGAGAGCAAGCGCAGATGGAAGGAGCCTGACCGCGGCGATAATCAGCAGTGCAGCGACCAGCGCAAGCAGGACAATGGGAATATAGCGCAAGATCCGACGACTGCGCGGTGGGAGGGAAGGCTGCGCCATGGTGATATTAAACCATCAAAGCGGGTTAAAAGGGTGTAAAAAAAACTGACCTAAGACAATTGCAAAGTATGAAGCGAATTCGGCGTGGTAAAGGTGGGAGATGGATATATCAAAAGAAGAAAATGATTAACATTCCAGGAGGCGAAAGAAGGCGAAAGATAAAGATTAAAACGCGAAGGACTCGAAGATTTCGAAGATCACAAAGTTACGTAAATAAAATCAACGTGGAGGTTCGAATACAATAGAGGAAGAACTCAAAGTCAAATTTGAAGTGAAAGGAAGGGTGAATTAAGTCCTTAAATATATAAGCAGGTCAAATAATAAAACGGAAATAGGCAGTATCAACCTGAAGCTGAACGAAGGAATCATTCTCTGAAAAATCGGTTGGGGGAGGGTTAAGGGTGGATAGCTGAGACGGGGTATCGGCAGCGGATGTCTGGGGCGGGCTAACGGGAGCAGATGGCTGAGTCGGGTTCTCTGCAGCAGAAGCTGCATTCGGAAATACCGGGGGGTCACTGTAATACAAAACAGCGGTGAGGGTATATTCACCAGGCTCAGGCTGGATGCGCAGGTGCAGATTAAGCTCCAGCTTACGGGTCATAGTTTCGATGATCTCCGCGCTGGCAGCTTCACGACCTGAAGGATCGACCAGGCGCAGCTCGAGGCTGGGTCGCCTTTGAAATGGGTCAAGCTCCAGGTTTACCTTCAGACGGGTGAAGTCAGCGTAAGGCTCTGCATGAAACAGGCGGATGCGAACCTTATCCGGAGGAAGTGGTATTTCGGAAGGATCTGCGAAAAAAATATCCAAGACGGATAAATTCAGCTAAACTCCAGCCATCCAAGCCAACCCGACAGTGCCTGGGCCGGCATGGGTTCCGATAACCGGACTGACCTCAGAGATGATGGTCTGCTCGCTGTCGATGCGCTGGGAGGCTTGAGAGAGGAGATCGAGGGCTTCTTCGCGGGCGTTGGCATGGAGGGCAGCGAGTTCGAGCCGGCTGTTTTCCAGCGATACGCGCCTCTACCAGCTCAACCAGGCGGGATAAGGAACGGCTGCGAGTGCGGACACGTTCAACCGCTTCGACGCGCCCATCCAGAACCTCAAGGATGGGCTTGATATTCAAGGCGGTCCCTAAAAAGCGACTGCCGCCTCCAATGCGCCCACCACGGTGGAGGAATTCGAGGGTATCGACTGCAAATATCACGCCCACATGCTCGCGAGCATGCTCGGCAAGGCGGCGGGCTTCGGAAAAGCTGGCGCCGTTCTTGACGGCCTCGGCGGTCACCAGGACTATGAAACCCATCGCAAGCGAGGTGGTTTTCGAATCCACGATTTCGATCGGTGCATTAGGAAAATGCTCACGAGCCTGGACCGCGGATGCGATGGTGCCTGAAAGTTTTTCAGAAATTAAAATCGAGAGGATCTCGCAGTCCTGAGCGAGCAAGGTCTCATACACCTGCATGAACGATTTCGGCGTTACCTGAGAGGTGCTTGGAGACTGCTTAGCGGTCTTGAGCCGGTTGTAGAAC
Source organism: uncultured Chloroflexia bacterium (assembly GCA_963827155.1). GTDB lineage: Bacteria > Chloroflexota > Anaerolineae > Anaerolineales > UBA4823 > UTCFX2. Next base: position 765,348 of record CAWGZV010000002.1, read on the forward strand.
TCAGTCGGCTGAATATCCACCCCATCTTCAAATGTCTCGCCATTCCAGATCAATACCTGGGGAACGATGTTAATGGAATGAGCACTAACCAGGTTCTCAGGAAGGTTGACTGTGCTATCGGTGATCAGGGCGACTTTCGACATGAATGCTCCTTAAATTTACTTCGATAATTCCAACGGTATAGATTTCAGGCGAATTTCAATCTGGGTCTTCACCCGCCTAGCGAAAACTCCACATAAGAATCACAGTATAACTCACGACTACAGATAGAACACATAATCGATGGATTGGTTGCGGAGCGGGTATAATTGGATCTTTGTCCTTGACCATTATCCGCTTCCACGCTAAAATGCAGTGCTGTGTTTGAGAACCTGACGGCACGATTAGATGAAGTGTTCAAGGGCTTGCGAAGGCGAGGCAAGCTTTCCGAGTCGGATGTCGATGCAGCGATGCGGGAAGTGCGGATGGCCTTGCTCGAGGCCGACGTTAACTACGGCGTGGTTAAGGAGTTCGTCAGCCGGGTACGCGAGCGAGCGATTGGGCAAGAAGTGTCTAAGGCGCTCAACCCCGGCCAGATGGTCATCAAGATCGTCAACGAAGAGCTGATCCGCACGCTCGGACCGGCTGAAAGATTGAACCTGGCCGGCGCGAAACCAAGAACCCTGATGCTGGTTGGACTGCAGGGCTCAGGCAAGACCACGGCAGCAGGCAAGCTGGCCCGAATGCTGCGCTCGCAAGGCGAACGGGTGATGCTGGTGGCATGCGACCCATACCGCCCGGCAGCAGTAAAGCAGCTGGAGACGCTTGGGGAGAAGCTGAACGTGCCGGTGGTCTCTGAAGAAGGGACGCCACCGCCGAAACTAGCCCAAAAAGCCGTGGAGAGCGCCTCAAAAGGCGGCTACACAGTTGTGATCCTGGACACAGCCGGGCGCTCTCAGCTCGACCAGGCGTTGATGACCGAGCTGCAAGAAATCAACAACCGCGTCCATCCGGCAGAGATCCTGCTGGTAGTCGACGCGATGATCGGGCAAGAATCGGTGAACATCGCGAATGGATTTCGGGATGTGATCCCGCTGAGCGGCCTAATCATGACAAAAATCGAAGGCGACGCACGCGGCGGCGCGGCGATCTCGATCCGGTCTGTTACGGGCGTTCCGATCAAGTTCCTGGGCACCGGCGAATCGCTCGAGGCGATCGAGGCATACGACCCCGATCGATTGGCAAGCCGGATCCTGGGGATGGGTGACATCCTCGGCTTGATCGAGAAAGCCGAAGAGGCGTACGACGAGACAACCGCACGCCAGCAGGCTGAGAAGATGATGTCAGGGGAATTCAGCTTGCAAGATTTTGCGGATCAGCTCAAACAGATCCGAAAGATGGGTCCTTTTGGTCAAATTATGGAGATGCTTCCCGGAGGGCTGGGGCAGGCAGCCCGGCAGATCCCGCCGGAGCAAGCAGAGCGCCAACTAAAGCTGACCGAGGCGATCATCAGCTCGATGACCAAGGCAGAACGGCGAAATCCCGATCTGCTGAACGGCTCGAGGAGAAGAAGGATCGCGATGGGCTCGGGCACACAAGTGCAGGACATCAACCGGTTGATGAAACAGTTCCGGGAGATGCAGAAGGTTTTTAAGACGATGAAGAAGACCGGGATGCGCGGCATTCCGCGCATGTTCAGGTGAGATGCCAGACCAGCAACTGAAAGAATCGAAATTCGAAGGAGAACAAGTACATGGTACGTTTAAGATTACGTCAAGTTGGCTCTAAAGGTCAACCCAGCTACCGGATCGTTGCCGCAGAGAAGGAAGCGCCGCGCGACGGGCGGTTCCTGGAAATCCTGGGCTTCTATAACCCCCGCACTGACCCAGCAACCATCACGCTGAAGGAAGAGCGGGTGTACGATTGGCTTTCGAAAGGCGCGCAGCCGAGCGAATCGGCGACGATGGTCTTTCGCAGTGCAGGGCTTTTGGACCGATTCGAGCGATACAAAAAGGGCGAAGAAGTTGGAACGCTGATCGAAGAAGCGAAAAAAGCCGAGGCGAGCCGGAATATCAACCAGAAGACCGAACGGGCAGCCAAACCAAGCAAGAAATCATAATCGAGATCACACAGCCAGGCGTGGGCGAATGCAATTCAGCCATTCGTTCGCGACTGGGGCAGAAAAGCCTGTCCCGCGGAGGGATAAATGGACGATTTCGTTGAATTTATTGCCAAGTCATTGGTAGATGACCCAACCCAGGTGGAAGTGCGCGAATACCGACAGCGGCTCGCAGGTGATCGTAAACCTGAGGGTGGCGAAGGAAGACATGGGCCGGATCATCGGAAGAGGCGGTAAGGTTGCGGGCGCAATCCGGACGCTGCTGCGAGTATCCGCGGCGCAGGAAGGGATTCGCGCGATTCTGGATATCTCTGAGCCAGATTGAAGGTAGAAAAATGCCGAGAACGTCAAAACGGCCAGCATTCAGCCAGGCAGGAGGCTCGCCAGAAAAGGGCGAGCCTTTATTCCTTGCTGTGGGCAGGCTGTTAAAACCGCACGGATTGCACGGTGAGATGTCTATGGATGTACTCACCGATTTTCCGGAACGGATCAAACCCGGTCAGACCCTTTATCTCGGCGAGCAGCATACCGAGCTTGAGATCAGCGGGGTACACGGCCATTCAAGCAGCTTCTTGATCCAATTTAATAAGTACGATACGCCTGAAGCCGCGGCGGTCCTGCGCAACCAGCTGGTATTTGTTCGGGCGAGCGACCGCCCTTCCCTGCCTGAAGGCGAATATTACCACCACCAGCTGTTGGGCTTGAAAGCGATCACCGATGAAGGGGAGGTATTAGGCGAAGTGAGCGGGATCCTAGAAACCGGCGCAAATGATGTATTCAGCGTGCGCTCAGAGAGCGGAAAAGAAGTGCTGATCCCCAATATCAGCAGCATCGTGACAGAAATCAACCTGGAAGCCGGATTGATCCGGGTTCACCTGGCGCCTGGTCTGCTCCCGGATTAAAACGGCGAGGGATTCAGCGGATCGGGATTCCAAGAGCTAAAATTTCTCAAGCCTGTAACTTTCATGGGTGTATTTCACGAGATCGTCCTTCTCGAACCCGCATCGATCATCAATCTGCAGGAAGCCTGATGTCCGACGAAGAGCACAAATATTACATCGGATTTAACCTGGTCAAAGGGATCGGCTCGATGCGCATGCGGCTGCTGCTCGACCGGTTTGAAAGCGCAGAACAAGCCTGGAAAGCACCCTTTGGAGAGATCAAGGAAGCCGGGCTGAGCGCGCGACTGGCTGAGGGCATCGAAACCGTCCGGAAAAGCGATGCTCTTGAAAAAACCTGGGAAGAAATCCAGGCAAAGAAAATCCAGGTGATCACGTGGGAGGACCCGGAATACCCACGGCGGCTGAAAGAGGTGGACCAACCGCCGCCGGTGCTCTATATTCTTGGAGGTCTGCGGGACGAGGATCAGTGGGCGGCGGCAGTCGTTGGCACCAGACAGATCAGCGCATATGGGCGGCAGGTGACCGAAGAGCTCGGCCGGTCACTGGCGCAGAACGGTGTAACGGTGGTCAGCGGATTGGCGCGCGGCGTGGACGCGGTGGCGCACCAGGCTGCACTGAAAAACGGCGGCAGGACAATTGCAGTGCTGGGCAGCGGGGTGGATGAGGTGTACCCGCCTGAACACCGCAACCTGGCAGCTCAAATTATGGAACACGGCGCATTGATCAGCGACTATCCCCCTGGAACCCCACCCGATGCTGCAAATTTTCCAGCACGCAACCGGATCATTTCTGGCCTCTCTCAGGCTGTGGTGGTAGTGGAAGCAGGAGAAAAGAGCGGTGCGTTAATCACGGCAGGTTTTGCGATGGCCCAGGCACGGGAGGTGCTCGCTATCCCCGGACAGCTATACGCACCCCAAAGCCGCGGGACCAACCGACTGATCCATGACGGGGCGAAATTGCTGCTGGACGTGCAGGATGTGCTGAACGTGATGAATCTGAGCAGCATGGATCAGACCCGCATGCGTCAGGAGGCGCGACAGGCACTGCCTGCTGGAGAAGCTGAATCCGCGCTATACGAACTTCTCGGCCGCGAACCGCTGCATGTGGATGAAATTCGGAATTTGACCGAGATGCCAATCGAGCAGGTCTGGCCGCGTTAACGATCATGGAACTGAAAGGCCTGGTAAGACAGGTCGGGAATATGCGCTACGTCGCAGTTTTTGAGGATGGAGCGGTATATTCCACCAACACGCAAGGAGGATGAAACGGTGGAAGCTTATTGTGTGAAATGCAAAACGAAACGGGAAATTCAGGATCCTGAGCCGTTCTACACACGCAATGGGACGCCGGCGACGCGCGGCACCTGCCCGGTTTGCGGAACAAAGATGACGCGGATGGGGCACACCCCGGCGCATGATGGAATCGAGGCCCCAAGCCCCGAAAGCCGGAAGAGAGTTCGATCTGGAAAACTGGTAATCGTCGAATTGCCGGCAAAAGCCCGCACGGTGGGAAGGTTCCTCGGAAAAGAATATACGGTAAAAGCCTCGGTAGGACACGTGCGCGACCTGCTGCGCTCGCAGCTTTCGGTGGATGTCGAGCATGATTTTCAACCAAAATACCGGGTTCCAAATGAAAAACGCCCGGTGGTAAAAGAATTGAAATCGCTGGCAAAAAACGCGGCCGAAGTGTTCCTGGCGACCGACCCCGACCGGGAAGGCGAAGCGATCGCCTGGCACCTGCTGGAATCAGCGGAGATAGACCCGAAACTCACCCAGAGGGTGGTTTTTCACGAGATCACCGAACCCACGGTTGCGGACGCATTCGCGCACACTCGCCAGATCAACATGGACCTGGTGGACGCGCAGCAAGCCCGGCGGGTGCTCGATCGGTTGGTGGGCTACAACCTCAGCCCGCTGCTCTGGAAAAAGGTGAGAAGCCGGCTTTCGGCGGGACGAGTCCAGTCGGTGGCGCTTCGCCTGATTGTCGAGCGCGAGCGCGAGATCGAGGCGTTAACCCGGTGGAATATTGGTCGATTGAAGCCGAGTTTAAACCGGAAGGCGGAAAGCAGACTTTCATCGCCAAGCTGGCTAAAATTGACGACGAAGAACCGGTGCTCGGGAGTGAAGCCGTGGTGCGCCCGCACCTGGATGCGCTGGAAAAGGCGGATTACCGCATCAGTCGGATCAAACGCGGAGAGCGGCGGCGCAATCCGTCGGCGCCATTCATCACCAGCACGCTGCAGCAGGAAGCATCCCGCAAGCTAGGATACACTGCCCGGAGAACGATGGCTCTGGCGCAGCAGCTGTATGAAGGCATCGATATCGGGCAAGGCGGCGCGGTTGGACTGATCACCTATATGCGGACCGATTCAACGAATATTTCCGAGATCGCCCAGGCGGAAGCCAGGGAATTTATTAAAGAGCGCTACGGCGAGAAATTCCGGCCCGAGAGCGCGCCAAAATACAAGACCAAAGCGATGGGGGCGCAGGAAGCGCACGAAGCCATCCGCCCCACCTCAACCTTGCGAGTGCCCGATTCGCTGAAAGAGTTTCTGAATCGAGACCAGTACCGACTTTACCAGCTGGTCTGGCAGCGTTTTGTGGCTTCGCAGATGTCGGCGGCAGTCTATGACACCCTCTCGATCGATGTGACCGGTAAAACAGAGGGTCACGAGTATCTCTTCCGAGCAAGCGGCTCGACGGTGACGTTCCAGGGTTTCTTGATTGTATATGAGGAAGCACAGGATGAGGACCAGAAGCCGGATGAGGAGGAAATGACTCGCATCCCGCCTGGGTTGGAAGAAAATCAGGCGCAGCAGCTCAACAGGCTGATCCCCGAACAGCACTTCACCCAACCACCGCCGCGCTATTCCGAGGCCTCTCTAGTGCGCACGCTGGAGGAGAATGGGATCGGGCGTCCATCGACCTATGCGCCAATCCTGGCGACGATTCAAGCGCGCGGCTATGTAATCCGCGACGGGAAGAAGCTGACGCCGACCGAGACCGGGATTTTGGTGAACGACCTGCTGATCGAGAACTTCCCCGATGTGCTCAACGTGGGTTTCACGGCGCAGATGGAGCAGGAGCTCGATCAAATTGCTGACGGCAAGCTGGGTTGGGTGAACGTGATCCGTGAGTTCTGGCAGCCATTTTCTCAACAGGTCGATCTAGCCGAGCAAAACATGCCGGAGCTGAACCTTGGACCCGAACCGATTGGGCGAGAATGCCCAGAGTGCGGCCACGAGCTGGTGATCCGTTGGGGGCGCTATGGGAAATTCATCAGCTGCAGCAACTTCCCAGAGTGCCGGCATACCGAGGCGTGGCTGGAAAAGATCGGAGTGACCTGCCCGAAAGACGGCGGCGAGATCGTTGAAAGAAAGACCCGCAAAGGCCGAACGTTCTACGGGTGCGCGAACTATCCTGGGTGCGATTTCACATCCTGGAAACTGCCATTGAAACGACCATGCCCTGCCTGCGGAGGACTGCTGGTTGTGGCAGACAAACAAAACGCCCAATGCTTGAGCTGTGAGGAACGGTTTCCGCTGGAAGAAGCAACGATCGAAGAGACAGCCCAAAAAACGGACGCGGTATGATTCTTGCACCGAAAAAGATGAGCGGAATAAGGAACCGGCTGACTGGTTTTTCAAAAACCGTTGCATAAAACGAGAGATTGGTCTAAAATTAATATACGCCTTTAAATTTGAGATCGAGACATCGATCATCAGGTTTATGAGGTGAAGACCACCCGACCAGACAGCATGATTTCATCCGCATTCTTTTGACAGGGAGAAACCAAATGGACGCAATCCGCCAATATGCGAAAAATCCGCTGGTTACAGGGATCGTTGGGCTTGTGATCGGCGCGATCTTTGGACTGGTCGTGTTAGGCTGGTGGGTCTGGCCGGTTGAGTGGACGAATGCCTCCCCAGATGCCCTCAGTCTGGAGTGGAAGACGGAATACCTGCGGATGGCAGTAAATGAGTACACGCTTACACGCGATGCCGCCCAAGCCCAGCAGCACTATGCCGAGCTCGGGGACGAAGCCGACGAGGCGATGGCGGCGCTGGTGAGCGATCCGCAGGAGCTGAGCGCAACGGCAATAGCCGATTTCCAGACTGCGATCGGCATGCAGGCGGTAGTTGTGCCAACCAGCCCGAGCGGAACGATCCCCACATCGGTTGTGCCGGCTGCGGCTCCAATAGAATCGACCGCAGAACCAGAAGAGAAAAGCTCGCTGCCAATTCTGCTGGCAGCGCTCTGCGTGCTGGTGCTGGTGGCGGGTGCATTCCTGGCTTATATGTTCCTTTTCCGCAAGAAGACCTCCCCAACCGGAGAGCTGACCCCGGCCCAACAAGCCACGGAAACAAAGCGGCATACCGGTTATACTGATTACGGCGCAGCGGGTGAAGAAGCTCCGATCGCCCAATTCATGGCTTCCTATAAGATGGGCGACGACCTGTTTGACGACTCTTTTTCGATCAATTCGGCTTCTGGAGAGTTTCTCGGGGAATGCGGTGTAGGGATTTCTGAGACAATTGGAGTAGGCGACCACAAGAAAGTGACCGCCTTTGAGGTCTGGCTGTTCGACAAGAACGATATCCAGACGATTACGAAAGTGCTGATGAGCGCCCACGCCTTTAATGACCCTGCCACCCGCCAGAGGCTGCAGGCAAAAGGCGAGCCCGTCCTGCTGGAATTTGGGATCGAGACTGTACTCGAAACCCAGACGCTTCAGCTGGTGGCGCGGGTCGCGGATACAAGCTACGGCAACGGAGCAATGCCAACCGAGAGCTATTTCGACCACATGCTGCTCGAACTTGCCGTTTGGACAAAACCATCTTAAGAGGTCAATATGCCCGAACCCGAGGTTGATCTTGCCAGCCTGTTTGAGACGGTTGCCAAGGCACTGAAAAACAACCAGACTGCGCTCAACAAGGCTGATGCGTACAATCACGACCATGGGGACAACATGGTCAAGAACTTCAGGGTTATCTCAAGGGCATTGAAGAGACGACCCGGGGCGCCGCCCTCGGAACAATTGTCAACAGCAAGCGATGCGCTGAGGAAGAGCTCGATCACCGGATCGGCACGGACGTATGCCCAGGGATTGAGCTCAGCAGCCTACAAGCTGCAAGACGAGCGGGCAATCACAGCCGAGAACGCATTTACCCTGGTGCAGACAATCATGGGCGGCAGCGGGGAGCCTCCAACAGCGGTAGCTCATTCAGCCAGCCAAAAACCCGACCTGCTGGGAAGCCTGGTCGGATCTCAAATGGGAGGCGGCGCGTCTCCAGCGCAAAAACCTCCAGCCGACGACCAACAGCCCGATCTGCTCAGCAGCTTGATGGGGTCTTTGGTGGAGACAGCCGGTGAAAACCAGGCATCTCAACAGCCAGGCGGAAATGAAAATCAACCCGACCTGCTCAGCAGCCTGATGGGGTCTTTAATGAGCGCTGCCGGCGAGAGCACTTCAGGACAGCAGGGGAACGTTAGCGGAGACCAACCTGACTTATTGGGCAGCCTGATGGGATCATTGCTGGGCGGCGGGGAAGCGGCATCCAGCAGCCCGGTTTCGCCGCAGGCGGCAGGCAGCCAGGAGGGGACGGGCTGGATGTTGGCGACATCCTTTCGATGGGAGTGGCGTATTTTCAAGCCAAACAACAGGGCGCCGAGACGCTTGATGCGCTGGTCCAGGCTGTGATGTCTGGAAGCCAGATGAACGACACCCCTCACCACAGCCAGTCTGCACAGATTGTATCCAGCACACTGCTCGAAACACTGGCAACGATGTTAAGGCAGTAAGCAGCGTTCACGAGATCTTGTTTCTTCAACATTCAGCTAGCAATAAAAAACTGGCGCTAACGAGCTGCCAGTTTTTTATTCATTTAAAATATCGAGCCGCACCGGCGACCTGGTGCGGCTGTAATGTATATAAAAGGACAGCGATCTCAGGGGATGTAGTATTTCTGACCAGCGAAGATCAGGTTCGGGTTGGGACCGATCGTAGCCAGGTTGGAATAGTATATCTTGTTGACGTTATCTGCGCTGCCGCTGCCGTAGAAATTGGTGGCGATCTTGCTCAGGCTGTCGCCCGATTGGACCGTGTAGCATGCAGCACCTGATTTCATATCCGTTCGAATCTTCATGATGATCTTCCTTTTCTAGAAAAATTATCAGAAATGATGATTAACGCAGCATTCCGATCAGGCTATTCCAGGCGCTGGCGGCCTGATTGACCAGAGAGCCTGCCTGAGCGTTGGCGGTATTCACGAATCCGGAGACCTGCTCACCGGCTGCCGCTACCGCCTGCTGGGCAGAATTGATCGCATTTCCAGATTTAATTCCGGTTTTGATCTTCATAGTGAATGCGCTATCCACAGGCGCCGCTGTAGTCGGGATAGTAAACGCCGTTGACATATCCCCCACCCGATGTCGGATAGGTGGGATAAGTAGGATTAGTCGGATAAGTCGGGTAAGTTGGGTAGGTCGGGTAATTTGCTTTGCATGAACCCGATTGCGCCATACTCTTCCAATAATTGCGCTGGGCATCACATTCCGCATACGTAATCCCTGCGTGCAAATCTGACTTGATCTTCATGGATTTTATCTCCTGTTGAACCTGCATCAAAACCACTGATGGTAAACCGGGACGAGAATGTCCAGCGAGACTTACGGATAGTAAGGGGTTGGTTTAGTTCCGCCGCACTTCTTGTAATATTGATTCTGCCAGTAATACAAGTCTTCCAGGCAGGAATTTACACTGGCGCCAGCCGAAATGCCGGAGCGTACCTGAAACTGCGGGGCATGCCGAACCAGACGATGTTCCGTACACTGTTCAGTTTTCTGCTTGTCCATCAAGTCTTATCTCCTCTCAGACAATTTTGGTTCCGTCAGCTTAATTGTATGCGATTTATTTGAACATGCAATACGTCAAATGCTGGTTTTTTTATCCAAAAACCAAATGGATTAAACTGACTACTCGATCTTGAGCACCTTCATGATTGTGACACCGCCGGGCGTTTCAATGGTGACCAGGTCGCCAACGCGCTTACCCATCAAGGCACGACCAACAGGGGATTCATTTGAGATGCGACCTTTGCTTGGGTCAGTCTCTTTGGCGCCAACCAGCATAAATTTCTCAGGATCGTAATCTTCTTCCTGGAGAGTGACTGTCGCCCCGATATCGACGACATCGAAACCAGAGGTGCGGGTCTCAACAATCGTTGCGTTTTTCAGCAAATATTCGAGCTCCTGGATGCGCCCTTCCATGAAGGACTGATCTTCTTTTGCCTTATGGTAATCGGCGTTTTCCGAAAGATCGCCTTCCTGAATAGCGGCTCGCAGGCGTTTGGCAAGGGCAGGGCGCTCCACCGTCACGAGATGCTCCAGCTCTAACTGCAGACGGGCAGCGCCTTCGGCGGTCAAGATTGGAAGTTCACTCATCGATCATCTAGCTCCTTTCTTACCGGAAATTCTGCTGGATAATATCATCCTGAGATCAGGTCTTAACTCTTGGATCAAAGAGCTTTTGATGCTCTTCGATGGCATAGCGATCGGTCATCCCGGCGATATAATCGCAAATCGTGCGCTCCAGTCCATAGATCTCCACCTGGTCCTGGACCTGGGTGGGCAATCCGGCAGGCTCCTGGCGGTAAGCATTGAAGATCTCACTCAGGATGCGTTCGGCTTTGACAGCCATACGATCCACGCGATAGTGGCGGTAAAGATTGTTGTAAAGGAAATCTTTGATCTCGCGGTTGCGGCGGTGCATGTCTTCAGAGAAAGCCATGACGTTATAGGGCAGACGCTGGAGCTCTTCAACCGAACGGACGTGGCTGTCTTGAAGCCGCTGGTGGGTCGTCTCGACCAGATCGGTGACTTCCAGCCCGATCATACGGCGGATCAGGCGGTGGCGAGCCAGATCGTCGATCTCTACGCTGCGCAGCCCCACGCTTTCCAGCAAAATTTCCCAAAGCGTGACGCCATCGAGCATGCGAGGGGTGATCATCCCAGACCGCAAACCGTCGTCAAGATCATGGGCGGTATAAGCAAGCTCATCAGCGACATTTACGATTTGGGCTTCCAGGTGGCCGCGGAGCTGAGGGTCATACTCGGCTGCATCGGCGATATCGTATTCGGATTCATGCTTGACGATGCCTTCGCGCACTTCCCAGGTGAGGTTGAGACCGGGAAATTCTGGGTAGCGTTTTTCAAGGATCGTGACGATGCGGAGAGACTGCTTGTTATGGTCAAACCCGCCGAACTCGCGCATGAACTTTGAAAGGGCTACCTCGCCGGAGTGACCGAATGCGCTGTGCCCCAGGTCGTGGGCGAGGCTGATGACTTCGACCAGGTCTTCGTTCGCGCCGAGGGTGCGGGCGATGGTACGCCCGATCTGGGCGACCTCAAGGGTATGGGTAAGGCGGGTTCGGTAATAATCTCCCTCATAATTGATAAAAACCTGGGTCTTATACTCCAGGCGGCGGAAGGCAGTGGTGTGAAGAATTCGGTCGCGGTCGCGCTGGAAGGCGGTGCGGTAATCTGGCTCGCTTTCGGGATGCTGACGGCCTTTCGACAAACGGCTGCAGCAGGCATAAGGCGCCAGGCTTTGATCTTCCAGGGTCTCTAGCTGAGCGCGAGTATAGAACATGACGGTTTCTCCTGTTTCACACCGATGAAGCCAGGCACCCGAAAATTATCGATGGATTCAGGCGCCTTCTTTATCACCAGGCGGCTATGTGCCTTCTTCCCAGGAATTCAGGTAGGCTTGCTGTTCGGAGCTGAGGGTATCGATCTGGATTTTCATTCCCTCCAGTTTAAGGCGTGCGATCTGGCGGTCGATCTCTGCCGGCACGCTGTATACTTTCTTTTCGAGAGTACCGGCATTTTGGGCGATGAATTCGAGGCTTAAGGCCTGGTTGGCAAAAGACATATCCATCACGCTGGCAGGGTGACCTTCGGCGGAAGCCAGGTTGATCAAGCGCCCCTCTCCGAGCAGATTGATGCGCCTGCCGTCAGGAAGCAGGTATTGATCGACAAACGGGCGCACCAGCGAGCGGTCGGAAGACAGCTTTTCAAGAGCGGGGATGTTGATTTCGACGTTGAAATGACCGGAGTTCGCTACGATCGCTCCGTCCTTCATAAGCTCAAAATGATGGCTGTCGATCACGTTGATATCGCCGGTGACGGTGACAAAGATATCGCCGATCGCGGCAGCCTGATCCATCGGCATGACCCGATAGCCATCCATCACCGCCTCAAGCGCCGGCAGGGGATCGACCTCGGTGACGACCACATTAGCGCCCATCCCGCGCGCCCGACTGGCGAGACCGCGCCCGCACCAGCCGAAGCCAGCGACGACAAAGGTCTTGCCTGCCAGCAGCACATTGGTGGCACGAACGATACCGTCAATTGTGGACTGACCGGTGCCGTAGCGATTGTCGAATAAGTGCTTGGTCATGGCGTCATTCACGGCGATGACCGGAAAAGCGAGGGCGCCGTCTGCCGCCATGGCACGCAGACGGATAACGCCGGTGGTGGTTTCTTCTGTGCCGCCCATCACGTTAGGGAGCTGGTCGCGGCGCTCCTTGTGGAGGGTGCTGACCAGGTCGGCGCCGTCATCCATGGTGATATGCGGCTGGTGATCCAGCGCGGCACGGAGGTGTTTGTAATAGGTGACGTTATCTTCGCCTTTGATGGCAAAGCAGGGGATCTCGTAATGCGAGACCAGGCAGGCGGCTACATCATCCTGGGTGGAGAGCGGATTAGAGGCGGTCAGGACGAGGTCCGCGCCGCCCAGGTGGAGGGTCTGCATAAGGTTGGCGGTTTCGGTGGTGACATGCAGGCAGGCAGAAATGCGCAGCCCTTCCAGAGGACGCTCTTTCTCGAAGCGCGCTCGGATCTGGCGCAGGACAGGCATCTCGCGTTCTGCCCAGTCGATTCTGCGGCGACCACCTTCTGAGAGGCGGGTGTCTTTCACATCATAATTTTGCATTGAATACTCCGTAAAGGTTTGATTTCAGGTTGAGACCATGCAATTTAAAAGACCGCGATCATCGAAATGGGTTCGAAAGCGGTCGACAAATTGCTGAACTGTATAAAAATGACCTTGAGCTCCCTGCTGCTCCAGGCAGTAAGTCGCGGCAAGCGCGCCAACTTGCCCGCAGACCTCAAGCGGGAAGCCGTGGTTTAACCCAGTTAGGAAGCCGCCGCGGAAGGCATCGCCGACACCGGTGGGATCTTTTATTTCAACAGGCGGGACGCTGGGGATGGTAAATCGGGCGGAGCGCGTGAATATCTCGGCGCCTTTCGAGCCGTGGGTGACGACCACGAAAGCTTCAGGTGAATTCTCGAAAACGCTTTCGGCGCTGAGCCCGTTAATTTTGGTGATCAACGCATACTCATAATCGTTTACGAACAGGGCGCGAGCGCCCTCGATGCCGCAGCGGAGATCGTCGGGCGAGAGGCGCACAATTTGCTGGGAGGGATCGTATATGTATGGAATGTCGAGCTCACGGCATTCCTGGCAGTACTGACCCATCGCAACGGGATCATTGGGCGAGATCACGACCAGATCGGGAAAAGGCGACCGCTGACGCAGGGAGATCTGGGCGGCATGCGCCATTGCACCCGGGAAGAAGGAAGCAATTTGGGCATTTGCCAGGTCGGTGTTGACAAAAAACGAGGCGGTAAAGACGCCAGGGATCGTGCGAACTCCGGAGGTGTCAATCCCTTTATGCTCCAGCTCGAGGCGGTAGGGCTCGAAGTCTTCGCCGACGGTCGCCCAAAGGTGCGGATGAGCTCCGAGCAGCGCCATGGTGTGAGCAATGTTGGGGGCGATCCCGCCAGGGGTGCGGACCATCGAGTCGACCAGGAAAGAAAGACTGATCGAATCCAGCTTTTCGGGTAAGAAATGATCCTTGAAATAACCAGGGAAGGTCATCAAGTAGTCGAAAGCGATTGATCCGGTTAGCAGGATGTTCATGATGCGTGGTTATTAACCCATTTCAGGCTGCCGTGTGATGAGGGTCGGCGGCAGGCACAGTCTTCTATTTTACTTCAATTTTTCAAAGACGGCGCGGCGGAGATTGCGGACATAAGGCGGCAGGATGACGCCATACTCGGTGACGATGGCGGTCAGCAGACGGTGCGGGGTGATATCAAAAGCCGGGTTGAGGGCACGGGCGCCAGAAGGAGCAGCCGGCTGACCCTGGTAGCTCAGCGAGAGGACTTCGAGCGGATCTCGCTGCTCGATTGGGATTGCGGCCCCATCTGGGGCAGTCAAATCGATGGTAGAGGTTGGCAGCACGGCATAAACCGGGACGCGGTTGGCGTGGGCAGCAAGGGCGAGCATATACGTGCCGATCTTGTTCGCCACATCACCGTTTGCGGCAGCCCGATCGGCGCCGAATAAGACCTTTTGGACTTCGCCGCTGGCAAGGAAGTAGCCAGCCGAGCTGTCGGTGATTATGTGGTAGGGGATCCCATACTGATCGAGCTCCCAGGCGGTGAGGCGCGAGCCCTGCAGGCGCGGGCGGGTCTCATCGACCAGGACATGGACCTGCTTGCCCTGTTCATGGGCCATGCGAATCGCTCCGAGGGCAGTGCCCCAGTCGACTCCGGCGAGCGAGCCGGTGTTGCAGTGGTGGATGATGGTATCGCCGTCATCGATCAGCGAAGCGCCGAAGAGCGCCATCTCCTGATTGGTGCGGATGTCATCTTCTGCAATCCGAAGGGCTTCGGATAGTACGGCTATGCGAATAGTTTCGACCTTCGAAGCGAGAGTCTTTCCGATTTCCAGCCGGTTTGAAGCGGTATCGGCGGCAGCAAGCACCCGTCGAACTGCCCAATCCAGGTTTATCGCAGTCGGCCGCGCCTGACGGAGAATCTGTGCAGCGTTTTGTTGATCCGCAAGCAGCGCTTCCGGTCTGCGAGCTTTGGAGCGCAATGCGGAAAGCGCAAGCCCAAAGGCGGCGGCTGCGCCGATTGCCGGGGCGCCGCGCACAACCATCTCACGAATCGCCCAGGCGACATCTTCCGGTCTGGCACAGGTGACATAGACGAGCTCGGCTGGCAGAAGGCGCTGGTCGATTAAACGCAGCTCCTGGCGCAGGTCGTCCCACTCCACAGTTCTCATGGTCTTTGCTGCCTTTCCTGCTGAATTCGGTTGGACAAGTTTAGCATCGTTGATTGCAGATGTCAATTTTTGCAAGAATCTGCAAATGTGGGAATGAACGGCTGAAAGATTTAAACGCTATGGTCACGAAGGTCGCAAAAGACTCCAAGTATTCATTTTTAAAATTGATTTCACAAGATTGATTTCAAACTGCTGTTTTCAAAATGCTGTTTTCAAAAGACTGATTTCAAGAAGTTGCTTTCAATTTGATTATTCGCCAAGAGAGATGGACGATCGCATATTTATGGAAAAATAATCGATAGGGACGTGCTTGACAGGTTTGGCGCACTTCAGTTATATTGATCCAATGGATGAGGATCGACAAATCCATCGGCGAGAATGCTCCGCCTGCATATGTGGACGCTGATCGCGATCATTTTATTGGTCTCATTAATGGTCTCAGCCTGGCTGCCCGGCTGCACACGCTCTGCTCCACCCCTCAGGTCGGATGAAACCGTCGAGACCGGCACAGGCGGAGAGATCCCCAAAACGCTGGCAGAGACCACAAACGAGGCGCCTCAGCAGCCTACTCCCACCTTCACCCCGCTACCCTTGCCAACCCCGCTGCCAGCGGCGCGGATTGCGAGCGGCGATCAAGCGCTGCTGAACGGCGATTGGGAAATAGCGCTCGAGGAATTCCAGCTCGGGCTAGCCAATTCAAACGAACCCGATGTCCAATCTGCAGCCCTGTTGGGCAGCGCCAGAGCGTACCTGATGGGACGCAACACCTACGAGGCAATCCTGCTGCTGGAGCGGCTGATCAAGGAATACTCTGACTCCCGCCAGACCGCGAGCGCCCATTTCTTCCTCGGTCAGGCCTACGAACAGGAAGAACGCTTCAGCGAGGCGGCGCAGGAATATCTGCTTTTCATGTCGCTCAAACCGGGCGCGATCGACGGCTATATGCTCAATCTCCGGGGGGATGCCTTATTTGAAGCCGGCGATTACAGCGGGGCGGCGAATGATTTTCAGGCTGCGGCGAGCGCTCCCAGCCTGCTGGACGAGATCCAACTGCGGTTAAAGCTGGCTCGCTCCTACGCAATCGCGGGCGACTACCCCACTGCCCTGGCGCTGTACGACGATATTTATCAGCGCACGAACAATGAATACACCCGGGCGCTGGTGGATTTAAGGAAAGGCCAGGCTTATACCGCCCTGGGGCAGACCGAAAACGCCCAATCGGCTTACCTGGACGCAGTAAACAACTACCCGATGGCTTACGAGAGCTACTCGGCGCTGGTTGCGCTGGTGGAGGCCGGGATCGAGGTGAACGAGCTCCAGCGCGGGATTGTAGACTACCACGCCGGGCAATACGGACCGGCGCTGGCGGCATTCGACCACTACCTGCAGCACAGCCCTGCCGACCCGGCGACGGCACGCTACTATTATGGGCTGACTGCCTATGCGCAAGGTAACTACGATGAGGCGATCCGCCAGTGGGATGCGGTGATCGACGGCTTCGCCGAGCACCACCTGTGGGATAAAGCCTGGGAGCAGAAAGCCTACACGCAGTGGGCAAACCTGGGGCAGTACGACCAGGCGATCGAGACGCTGGCGAATTTCAGCGAGCGCACCCCGGGCGATCCGCGCGCCGCAGAATTCCTGGTCGATGCCGGGCTGGTCGCCGAGCGCGCAGACAAACTCCACCAGGCTATCGAATTTTGGGAAAAGCAGGCGAGCGTCTACCCGAACGACGAGCGAACCTCGCGCTCACGCTTTCTGGCAGCCCTGGCGCGTTACCGGTTGAAGGAATTCCCGGCTGCGGCGGAAGCCTTCAGACGCTTTACTGCCGAAGCGGTCAGCCTGGAGGACCGGGCGGCGGGGAATTTCTGGTTGGGTAAGGCGCTGCGCGGCGCGGGCGACGATGCCGCGGCGCAGGCTGCCTGGGAGACGGCGGCAGGGATCGACCCGACCGGCTACTACTCCGAGCGAAGCCGCGATTATGCCAAGGGGCGGGAGGCTTACGAGCCTCCGCAAAGCTACGACCTTGGCTTCGATATGGCAGCAGAGCGAGCAAAAGCAGCCGAATGGGTCAAGACGACCTTCAGCCTGCCGCCCGAGACCGACCTGAGCGGACCCGGCGACCTGGTGACTGACCCCTACCTGAGAAGAGGGCTGGAGCTTTGGAATCTGGGGCTCTACGACGAAGCGCGCGGCGAGTTCGAAGTGCTGAGGACGCTCTCACAGAACGACCCAGGGCGGACATTCCGGCTGGCGAACCTGTTCATGGACCTGGGCGCCTACCGACCGGCGATCATGGCGGCGCGGCAGGTGCTGAACCTGGCGGGGATGGACGACGCCACCTCGCTCAGCGCACCACCCTATTTCAACCACATCCGTTTCGGCTCATATTACAGCGACCTGGTGATGCCGCTGGCGCAGGAGTACGGCTTCCACCCGCTGTTCTTGTTCGCGCTGATCCGACAGGAAAGCCTGTTCGAGGGCTTTGTGAATTCTTCGGCGGGGGCGCGCGGATTGATGCAGATCATGCCGCAGACCGGGAATGAGATTGCCGCCAACCTGGGCTGGCCAGAGGGCTACACCGACCAGGACCTCTACCGCCCGAATGTGAGCCTGCGGCTGGGGGTGGACTACCTGGACCACCAAAGGGAGCAGCTTGACGGAGATATGTTCGCGGCGCTGGCAGCGTACAACGGGGGACCCGGGAACGCGGCGGAGTGGAAGAAGCTGGCGCAGGACGACCCGGACCTGTTTTTGGAGGTGATCCGGTTTGAGGAGACGCGGAACTATTTAAAAAGGATTTACGAGAATTTCAATATTTACCGGCTGATTTACAATAGGACACCGTAAATTAGAACTTAGGGGACTTCCGTCCCAATCACCTGCGCCTGGGGGGCAGTCTGGAGGTACCAGGCGAAGATGTTGGCGAAGCGATCGGCGGGGTCGTAGAGGGGGCCCATGCTGACGCCGAAAATCGAGCTGTCGACGGCATAGGTGTAGGTGGGGTAAAAGAGCAGCAAAGCGGGGATTTCAGAAGCGAAACGGACCTGGAAATTGCGGTATAAGCGCGTGCGCTGGGTGATGTCATCGAAGACGCGCGCCTGCTCGATAAACTCGGAAGCCTGACGGTCGTCCCATTGGGCATAGTTCTGCCCAGAGGTTATCTGCGACTGGTGCCAGAAGGGATAGGGATCGGGGTCTGGGGAGCGGGTGAAATCGAGCTCGACCAGGGCGGCTTGATAAGTGCGCGGGTCGAGGTAATCACTGATCAGCTCGGCCTGAGGCACCGCTTTGAGGTTCGCAACCACCCCAAGGCGCGCCCAATCTTGCTGAACGCGGGTGGCAATTGAAATGTAAGGCTCTACATCGGGATAGACCAGCTCGAACTGCAAGGCGAGGCCATCTTTGGCTCGGGCAGCGCCGCCTTCCGCCGGGAACGTATAGCCCAGGTCTTTCAAGAGGCGGACGGCTTCGTCTGGGTTAAATTCGCTCGGGCGAGCGGCCTCATAATAAGCCCAGGATTCGGGGAAAATCGGGCTGGAGGCTGGAATGGCTTGCCCGCCCAAAATATTGTTGATGATCCAGGTGCGGTTGAGACCGAGCATCAGGGCGCGGCGCACTTCGGTCTCGCGGAAAAATGGGAGCTCGGAATCATCCAGGTTAAGATAGAGCAGTGTGAGCTTCGGCAGGCGCCCGGTGTTGATCCGCAGGTTTTCATTTTTAAGAACTTCCGGCAGAAGCGCGGTCGGGATGTTGCCGAGACCTTTGATAATGCCCTCGCTGTAGGCGTTAATCGCGCTCTGAAAGTCGGGATAATAGCGGAAGGTGAGATCCTGGATAAACGGCCTGCGAGCGTAATAATCGGGGTTAACCTGAAGGTTGAGCCCGAGGATCTGGTTGTTTTCAACCTCGAGGGCTTTGAATTTAAACATCCCGGAGCCGACCGGCTGGAGATTGGCGGGCGAAGCGATGAACTCTGCCGGTGGAGATTCGCAAAGATATGCTGCGGCACGATCCCGATGCTGAGGTAATCTAAGAATGGGGAGAAGGCTTCTGGGAGCTCGAACTGGACGGTGCTCTCATTCAATGCGATGACTTTGACTTGCTTCCAAAACTGGCGGATATCCTCCGGCACCGGCATGCCGTCGTCCTGGAGCAAGCCGATGGTGAAAACTACGTCGGCGCTGGTGAGCGGTTGACCATCGTGCCAGACTGCGCCTTTGCGGATCGAGAAACTGTAGCGTGTACCGTCCTTTGAGATGCCCCAGGTCTCAGCCAGGTCGCCGTAAGGCAAACCGCGCTCGTCAAAGCGCACCAGGCTGCTGAAAATCAGGCGGTCGACGTCGTAATCCACCTGGTTGTAGAAGTCCAGGAGCGGGTTGAGGCGCAGCGGGGCACCGATCAACGCCTCGGAGTAGCTGCCTCCGACCACCGGCTGGTCGGCTGTTTCGCCTTCGGTAGGGAGAGGGATTTCCTGGCTGAGGAGCACCACTCCGATCGCGATCAGAGAGACGAAGACAACCAGGATTTGCCAGCGCAGATGTTTCAATTGAAATTTATTGCGAACGCGGGCGGGGTTGATCGATAAATCAAATCACCAGCAAGGTCGCGGCAATGGCCAGGGTGAAGAAAAGAACGCTCAAACCAATGGTCACTCGAAAGAGCACTTTTTCAATTCCACGGCGAGCAGTGAAAATCCCCCCGGTATCGCCGCCGGTCAAGCCGCCCAGCCCAGCGCCTTTACTCTGCATGATGACGCTGGCGATGAGGGCAATTGACGTTATAATCAAAGCAATATCAATATAAGTTGACACAAAATCCTCCTGAACCCAAGTCCGTCCGATTAGAAAATAATCCAACCGGGTGAAAAGCAGGGGGGATTATACCTTTCGTACGGGAATACGTCAAATCCCGATTGCGGGGACTCTTCCATAAATGCCCGAGATCATCGTCAATTTACACATGCACACCCCTTATTCGGACGGATTCGGAACGCATGCCCAGATCGCTCAGGCAGCGCTGAAAGCCGGGCTGGACGCGGTAATCGTCACAGATCACAATGTGTACGTCGACGGTCCTGAACGGTATTACGAAGAAGGCGAGCGGAGAGTACTGCTGCTGGTGGGCGAAGAGATCCACGATCCGGTTCGGCAGCCGCAAAAAAGCCACCTGCTGGTATTTGGAGTCAACGATGAGCTCGCGCCACTGAATGGAGACCTGCAAGCTTTACTGAAGGAAATCAAGAAGCGCGGCGGGATCGCCTTTGCGGCTCATCCCACCGACCCGGCTGCGGCGGTGTTTGCAGAGGAAGACCTTTCATGGGAAGATTGGCAGGTCGAAGGGTTGAGCGGATTGGAGATCTGGAACGCAATGTCGGAGTTTAAATCGCTGCTGCGATCCTACCCGCATGCGATCTACTACGCCTTCAATCCGGACCGGATTGCGCATGGACCCTTCAGCCAGACTCTGGCAAAATGGGACGAACAGCTTGCGAGCGGGAAGCGCATGGCTGCGATCGGCGGCTCGGACGCACACGCCCTGCCTGCCAGATTAGGACCTTTGAAGAAGACGCTGTTTCCATACGAATACCATTTCCGGTCGATCAACACCCACCTGCTGATCAAGGAACCGCTCAGCGGAGAAGTGGAGAAAGACCGGAATCTCATTTTTCAGGCGATGGGCGGAGGGCGGGGATTTGTCGCCAACGACCTGCCTGCTCCCAGCCAGGGATTCCGATTCAGCGCCAACGGCTTCGAGCAGCGCGCCGGGATGGGGGAGGCGATTCTCGCAAAGGGTGGGGTCACCTTGCAGGCGCGCATCCCGCGTCCGGCAAACGTCCGCCTGCTGCGGGACGGGCAGAAGGTAGCCCAATGGCTAAGCCAAGATCTGTGCACGCACATCACCAGCGAGCCAGGTGCATACCGGCTGGAGGTCAAGATCAATTTTAAAGGTAGGGAGGTAGGCTGGATTTACAGCAATCCGATTTATGTACGGTGATGTAAAACCATACAACGAGCGTGCTCAATCATCCAATAAGGAGCTGGACTTGAGGTTGAAAGCAGGTGTAAAGGAGCGACGAAGATGACCGGTGAATCTGTGGATCGGCGAAAGAAAGAACGAAAGCTGTTGACCTTTTTTTCTCGTGTGATAGACAACACGAACGGGCGGCTATTAGGATACCTGGTGGATATGTCTGCCAACGGGGCATTGATCGTCGGAAACTTGGCATTGAAAGTCAATTCGGAATTCGCTTTGAGGTTCGACCTGCCGGAAGACTATGCCGAGAAACAACAGCTGCTGCTCACAATGAAAGTCATCTGGTGCCAGCCGGACCCAGACCCGGAGCTCTACCGCACCGGCTTGAAGCTGGTGCGTGCGGCGGACAGCGATCTGACGATCATGCAGAAGATGATCGCAGAGTACGGCTTAAATAAGGTGATCTAACAGCCGCATTCGAGAGAGATACACTGTACTGGCTGAATTTCAGCGCGGGGGGTGGATATATCTCGCCTCAAGCCAGAAGCGATATTTCTCTTCACATTCAAGGGACGGTTCTGGTCAGGCGGATCGGGGGGAAACACGCATCCGAACACCGGGATGGGGCTCCAGCGTAGCCCCCATGTGCAGGGTAACCCGCCGCTCTATCAGCTCTAGCTTCCAATCTTTCAATACTTCGGCGACGATAAGGCGCCCTTCCAATCTGCCAAAGGCTGCGCCGATGCAATTACGCGGCCCGCCGCCGAACGCCAGCCAGGAATACGGGGCATCTAAACCAGGCTTTTCAAACGGTCAGGGTTGTAAACGTCCGGCTCGTCCCAATAGGCGGGGTGGCGCTGCGTCAGATAGATCGAGTAGAGCAAGCGCGTACCGGCGGGAATCGGAAAGCCGTTGTACTCCAGGTCTCGAGCTGCAAAACGATTGCCCAGATGGATGGGCGGGTAGAGGCGGAGCGATTCTTTGATCACACGGTCTAGGTAGGTCAATCGATCCAGGTCGTCGATCTGTGGTTCCGGGATTTCAGCAAATAAATCGGCAACTTCGCGGGCAAGGCGGATCTGAGAACTCTGGATGAGAACCGAGCAGGTAGAATGTCCAGGCTAATAAGGCAGTGACGGTATCGTGACCGGCAATCAGGATGGTGAGGAGCTGATCGCGGATCCGGTCATCCGGCAGCCCGGATGAGATCAGGTCAGAAAGCATATCGGCAGGGCTGCCTTCTGATGGTACGGGCGCCTGGCGGCGCTCGGCGATGATCTCGTAGAGCCAGCGGTCGATTGAACGAATGGCTTTACGCTGCCCCGGTCTGGGGAGGGAGGGAAAAAACATCCAGGGTCCTGGAGAAATTGATTTGATCGCACCCAAGATTGGCTTCCATAATCTCTGGAGGTTCGACCGGTAATCGACCCCAAAAAGGGACTGCATCAAGGCCAGCTGGCTGATCTTGCGCATTTCCACAAGCATATCGACCTGGCCTGCAGCCTGCCAGGAAGCTGCGACTTCACGATAACTCGAACGCATCACCGGCAGGTAGGAAGGGAGCATGCGTCGCTGCAAAGAGGGCTGCAGGATGCGGCGCAGGGCTGTGTGGAACTCGCCGTCTTCTACCAGGACGCCTTGCCGCAGCATCTCAGTAACCGGATCGTTTTTGCTCCGCCAGCTGAGATCATCCCTAGCGGTGACAAGCACAAAACGGGCTGCCTCGGGACCGACCAGGACGATCGGGTGGAATACAGGCAGGCTGATGCGAAACACATCTCCAAGATTGGCGTGAAAGACCTGCAGCGCAGCAAGCGGCGTACGCTCGCGCAGCATCGCCCGCAAGGCGAGCAACCCAGTCTCACCATCGGGTTCAGGGGGCTGAACCTTACCCCCAGGTGCAGCAGCTTTTGAGCCAGGATAGAGGCGACCCAGCCATTTCTTCAGCCGCTGCGGACTCTCTTCAGCGATCATTAAAGTCACACCGCCTGCAATTATCAGATTGGTCATCAAGAAAAAGAGCAGTTCCTCGACTGGGATCACCCCCAGCTTCCAACCAAGGGTCTGCGCCGGATCGATCACCCAGGTGCCGCCGCGCAGCGCGACCGCATCCAGGACCCAAAGATATATCGTGGGAAGAAGGATGCTGAGTGAGTATGGCAGCAGGCGCTTAAGCAGCAAATCAAACCCGAAAACGACCTGCAGGAAGAAGGGGATCAGCGCCCAGGAGAGGATCAAGGTCAGGTAAGCAGCGGGCGCCCAGCCGGTGAGCAGTAAGATCGTGGAAAACAGCCAGACCAGGGCGACGACCAGGCCTGCCACCCGACGAACTCGGATTGATTTAACGCTCGAACCACTGAAATCGTTAAGATTTTGAGATTTTATTGATGGGTCAAGGATGGTTTTATTCGCTGGAAAGCGCCGCAAAAGTCCGATCGTCAGCAGCCCGGTGAGGAGGGTTTGCAAGACAAAAAAACAATATTCTTCGATGGGCACCCAACCCAGACGCAATCCGACAACCAGGTCCGGATCGTACCACCAGACAGAGGTGGCAACCAGGTAGTTGTCCCACGGCGTGGTGTAGATCAGCGCCAGCAGGATATGAAGCAGCACGGCATAATAAGGGAGCAAATCGGGGCGTTGAGCTCTTCGAAAAACCCAGGCCCACAGATCACGCGGCACAACGATCAGCAGCACCAGGATTGGAGGAATGAGGAAGACCAGAAGTATGCTGAAATAGGTCATCGGGAAATCCTTGACAGTTTTTTATTTTTTGAATATTTTACAAGCTGCGTTTCAATCCACCAGAAAGCGTGCTCGCAGCCCCAGGCTGAGTTTGCGCAACATTGAAGGCCCGGCGCGGTGTTTAAATACATCGTAGCGGCTGCGCCTGATCTCTGAGATGATGGAACGATACACTTCCAGACCACTGCACACTGCCCAGCGCCCTGCGGCTAACATGCTTACGGAAGGACGGGCCTGGGTGTAGTAGCTTTCGGTCCGCTCGAATTCGTACTCGAGCAAATTTATGAAGGCCGGTGAGACAAGCCCCGAAGCGAGGTCGCTTTCACGGTATTCGAAGCGATCCAGGTCTTCTTGAGGGAGATATACACGGCCAATGGCAAAATCGGAAGCGATATCGCGCCAGAAATTGCTGAGCTGCATGGCGACCGAAAGGCAGTCTGCTCCAGGAAGGGCGTTCTCGATTGTATAAGGGGGTCGAGTTCCAAGAATGCGGGTCATAGCCCGCCCCACCGGCAGAGCGCTACCCTCCATGTAAGTCATCAGGTGGTTGAAGGTCGGGAAGCGAGTGACGGTCAGGTCTGAACGCATCTCGCGGAAATAGGCAGACATGGTATCCATCGGGATGCCGAACTTGACAGCAGTATCCAAGTAAGCGCGCATTACCGGATGAGGACTATCCCCCAGCAGGAAAGCGTCGTAATAAGTGCGCTCCCAGGCGTCGATCGCTTCGAGCGGGCTCGAAAATCCGTGATGGGAAACATCTACGCGGTCATCGCCGATGCGCAAAAAACCGTACAAGGCTTCGACATGGGGAAGCCTATCTTTCGGCAGGAAGGCGCTGGCAAAAGAATAATTCCGTGAGGCGCGGCGCATGATCTCGCGGCATTTCAGATAATCTTCCTGGCTGGCGATGAAATTTCCTTTAACAGTAAGCTCATCAGGCTCGGGTTGGGCACTCAGCTGCTTGATACGCGAAGCGCCTCGTTCCACCTGAGAGTCAATTTTCGCGATTGACGGCGAGAGCAAGACCTGTTTGCCCGGATGAGAAATCGGACGGTTGGAGGGGCGAGCTCATGTCCATTCTTGCAGAATCCTTTCGGCTACCAACTTTGAAGAGATCATCACCATTGGCATACCAATACCTGGGTAAGTGCCCTGCCCAACAAAATACAATCCAGCTACTTCACGGGATTTGTTGTGCGGACGAAAATATGCAGATTGAAAAAATGATTGCGAAAGCGAACCAAAGGCAGTCCCGAAGACCGCATTGTAATCGGTTTTAAAGTCAGTGGGGAGATATTCATGCTGCCAGACGATGTGACGGCGAATGTCAGGGGAGACAATCTGCTCTAAACGGTTAAACAGTTGTTCGCGGACGACGACTGCAGCCTGATCCCAGTCAATGCCAGCGCTCAGGTTGGGCATTGGGGCGAGGAGGTAAAGCAAGCTGCCTCCAGGCGGCGCCAGGCTGGGGTCGGTGGTTGTAGGGACATTAAGGTGAAACGAGGGGTCCTGAGGCAGGGTGTTGGTCTTGAAGATTGCGTCCAGGTTTGCCCGGTAGTCTTCGGAAAAATAAAGGGACTGGTGACGGAGGTGAGGATAAACAGTGTCCAGGCCGAGATAAAGCAGGTAGCCCGAGCAGGCATAATCCATGGACTCCAGGCGGCGGTCGGTATAACGGCGGCGATGCTGAGGATCGATCAGGCTGCGGTAGGTGTAGGGCAGGTCGGCATTGGAGATCACCAGATCGGCCAGGAAGCGCTCACCGCTTTCGAGGACCACGCCGCGCGCCTGCTTATTTTCAATCAAAATCTGCTCGACCGGGGCATTCAGATGGAGGCGCACACCGCTTTCTTCTGCGATCAAGAGCATATCCTCGACGATCGCATAGATGCCGCCCATGGGATACCACATTCCCAGGGCCAGATCGGCATAGGTAATCAGCGAGTACATTGCGAGGGCGTCGAAGGGGGAAAGCCCAAGGAACATCGAGTGAAAGGAAAAAGCCTTAGCAAGGCGGTCGTCGCCATCAAAGAATGAAGCCACCTGACGGTAGAGATTCTGGTGGGCACTGGTCTGCAGCAAGCGCAGACCGGCAATCGGATTGGCTAGATCGGTGATATGGTCAAAATTCCGGTTGACGAAATCCATCCCGAGGGCGTATTTGCGGGAGGAGGCGCCCAGGAACTGGAAAACCTGCTCACCTGCCCCGGGCTTGATCTTTTCCGCTTCGGCAGCGAGGCGCGGCATCACACTGGATAGGTCGATAAACGAGCCGTCGTGGAAATAGATGCGGTAGTTCGGCTCGATCTGGACCAGGGACAGACGCTGCTCGAACTCCAATCCAATAGAGCGGTAGAACTCGGTGAATGCATCTTTCATCACCAATATCGTCGGACCTGTATCCACGTGAAAACCGTTTTCATCGATGCGGTTGCTGCGCCCACCCGGGCGCGGACCTTTTTCAAAGATCTCGACTTCAAATCCCTGGTGCTGCAGGCGAAGCGCAGTGGAAAGCCCACCCAGACCTGCGCCGATCACGATGACTTTAGGTTTCATGATTTAATCTTAACCGATTATGCAGTTTTTGTCAAGTTATTATCTAAATTATATGAACAATCTTAGTTGAATTATTGGGCAAATCAATCCACGATACGGATTCAATAGCAGGTTTCATCGCGTCAAAGCCGCTTCGACCTGGTCCAGATGCTGATTGCGATGGAGCGCTCGAACGACCCAGCGCTGGTTGTAGGTATAGATTTCATCCAGTAAAGATTCCGGGAAGGCTTCGAGCCGATTATCGACCTGGTCAGCCGTTTCAATGCCGATCCGGACTGCCTGAGGCGGCGGGATAGCAAGCCAGAACGGCAGATTGAGATCGTTTACAAAGATATCGATATTCGGAATAAACAGCTTGCCCTCTTCCAGGGATATATCCAGGACATAGATCACCCTCCGATCCCAGAAAGCCAGATGGGAGAAAACCACGGCTACATTCCAATGCTCGCCTACCGGTTGCTGCAGGTCCGCATCGCTCAAACGGTCCGCCAATGCTCGCATGCGCACGCGGGAAACCCGATTCAGCTCGATAAAAGTCCGATCCATTGTCATTGCTCATTCTCAATCTGATCAAATAGATTATTACCCGACTCCATGTCTTCTCCTAAGCGCATATAAAATATTCTGAGCAGAAAAACTAATATCCTCCTCTTCGGTAAGCCAATTTCTGCAGATTTTACCATTTGGATTATTCCAATGGATATTTCCAGGTCAAATCGACAGCAGATAACCTGATAAGACTTACTGGCGAGAAAGAGTTAATTAAATAAAACTTACTATCGAAAACTGGTCACTTTAAGAAACTGTATGGTTGTTTCTCGAGAAATGGTGGTATGAATGTCTTGTGTTTCGAATCCAAATCTTCTTCTTAGTGGTTTCGCTGCTGATCCCTTATCGCAATAGGATGACTGCAACACCGCCAGCGATCCAGAAAGTTGCAGACCAGCTAACGGCGCAACCTCTGACAGGAAATTATACCGATTCCAGCAGTAAACCGGTCTTTTTGATTGGCTGGCTCACCATCCTTTGGGGAGATCCACAGTCGAGCGATACGGGTGCCGCCGGTCCAGTTTACCGGCTGATGGATGAAGCGGGGAATTCCACTGTATTGGATGTGAGAGCCCTGCAAAATCCATCCACCGGAAACCTATTATCGTTCAACGGACATCGTGTGGTGGTCGAAGGCGCCTGGCATCCAGCCGAACGGGTCGATCCATCCGCACCTATTGAATTCCTTGCAGGGCGCATCACGCTGGAGAATGAGAATTTTCAGTCCGCATTACCAGATTCGGTCATCGGCTCACAGCCGTGGGTTTCAGTGATGTGCAAATTCTCGGATGTCAGCACTGAGCCAAAGCCGCTTACCTATTTCAACAATATGTATGTGAACTCCTATCCAGGGCTGGATCACTACTGGCGTGAAGTCTCTTATAACAAAGTCAACCTGGCGGGCAGCTCGGCGCGCGGCTGGTATCTCCTGCCAAAACCGCGATCCTGATTATGTCTACGACCAGGATGGTGACGGGGATTTAGATCTCGACCACGACCGGGCTGCCAACGATTGCACCAATGCCGCCAATGCCGATATCTACTACCCCAGCTTCGCCGGGATTAACTTGATGTTCAACTCCGACCTGGATGGATTCGCCTGGGGAGGCACGCATTATCTGATTATCGACGGGCAGCGCAAAATTTACCGGATGACCTGGGAGCCGCCTTGGGGCTATCAGAACATCTCGGTCATGGCGCACGAGACCGGGCACGGCTTTGGGCTGCCCCACTCCTCCGGGAAATACGGCAATGTGTATGACAACGCATGGGACGTAATGAGCAACTCCTGGCTTTGCCGTATCAGAGATCCGGTCTATGGTTGTGTGGCGCAGCACACCATCTCACCGTATAAAAATCTCGATGGCTGGTTTGAATCCGGGCAGATCTTCACAGCGCCGCCTCAAAGCCAGACGACATTGAACCTGGAGCGCCTGGCACTGCCGCAGACGGGCAGCTACCGCATCGTAAAAATCCCAATTGATGGATCGACTACCCATTTCTACAGTGTGGAAGCTCGCCAGAGGGTAACGGGCTCGTACGACGACCAGCTACCCGGCAGCGCAGTCATCATCCACGAGGTGAATAACAACTACGCCTATGTCATCGACATCGATAACAACGGAAATACCGGTGACGCAGGCGCGATGTGGCTGATAGGCGAGAGCTTTGTCGATGCGTCGAATAGAATTAGCGTGACAGTGAATTCCGTGCTGGCTTCAGGATTTTCAGTCACAATCTCGGTTGACCCACCTGCAGAATTTGTCTCGTGCGATCAGCAATCGCAGATTCCCGAATTGGAATGCGATGCGTTGATTGCTCTTTTTAACGAAACGAATGGTCCGGACTGGGTAGAAAGCACCGGCTGGCTGGGTAAGTCCGATCCATGCACCTGGAAAGGGGTGAGCTGCACCAGCGGACACGTAACTCAGCTCAGTCTCGCAAACAACCAGCTTTCAGGGAGCATCCCGTCCGAATTGGGCGATCTGAGCGGATTACAATCGCTGGACATAAGCGGCAACGGTTTGAGTGGGGTAATACCGGCAGAGATTGGAAACCTGAGTGGATTGAAACATCTGGTTCTGGAGAACAACTCGCTAAGCGGTGCGATCCCCTCCAGCCTGTCGGCGCTAACGGGTTTGGCCACGCTCGAGCTGGGATGGAACATGCTTACCGCTTCTGAACCCGGGTTGATGAGCTTTTTAATTGCCAAACAGCCCGACTGGAGCCAGACCCAGACCGTGCCACCACTGGATCTGCAAGCTGTGGGACAGTCAACTGTCGTTCAGCTGACCTGGACCCCAATCGAATATACCGCAAACGGCGGCTACTACCAGGTTTATTACTCCCCTTCCGAGTCCGGTCCTTTCAGCTTGCACGGCGTCACCAGCAGCAAGTCTGCATCATCCTACCTCGCAGGCAACCTGGCGTCTCTAAGCCCCTATTATTTCAAGCTGCGCACCTATACACCGGCGCATGACGGCCAGCCGAACAGCTTGTGGAGCGAATACACACCGGTGATCACTTCAACAACAACGCTAGCAGCCCCGACCCTGAATTTACCCGAAAATCTTTCCATCACCGACAACCCCACGCCTGCATTCAGCTGGAGCACACCTCCAAGCGCAATCCAATATCGCCTTCAGGTGGGCATGCAAGCCGATTTTAACAATCCAATTATTGACCAGACCCTGAGTTCCACAACTTTCACGGCAGCCGAAGCGCTTGAGAGCGGGCAGTACTATTGGCGGGTTCAAGCTTCGGATGAAAAACCGACCTGGAGCGATTGGAGCGCTGCCTGGAGCCTCCTGATTGCGCCGCACCAAAGCTTCCTTCCGCAGCTGATGCGGTAAGAAATTGCACAATTTCCGTTACAATAATCCAACAATATTTTCTCACCCGATTAATCGAAGGTTTCCAGCTT
Organism: uncultured Chloroflexia bacterium; assembly: GCA_963827155.1. Classification (GTDB taxonomy): domain Bacteria; phylum Chloroflexota; class Anaerolineae; order Anaerolineales; family UBA4823; genus UTCFX2. The sequence continues at coordinate 795,235 of CAWGZV010000002.1, forward strand.
TAGAACGGCGATTTTTTATGAAGAATTCGCGTTTAATAAATTTGCTTGGAGTGATCCTCCTGCTCATTCCCTATGTTTTGTACGTTGGATTTGTCCTCCAAGCAAATCGTGGACCCGTAGATTATGAAACATTCATGGCTATCGGATCTCGCCTGATCCATGGAATGGATGTTTACGGCGAAAACAGCTACTATCCTATGCCCTTTGTTATGATTTTTGCTTTGTTCAGCTGGCTCCCCACGCCCAGTCAGCATGGCGATTTGGCTGCTTGCGCCGGTTCTGGCAGCCCTGGCAATCACAAAGGGAAATCCTTTTGTACTGCTGTATGCCCCCTTGTTTGGACATTTTACAGGTGGGCAGAGTGCGATTTTTGGGATGGTGGGACTTTGGGGATATCGGAAATATAACGACCAGAGCTTTTTCACAGGAGGCATTTACCTTGCATTAACTATGCTGAAGCCTCAATTAGGGATCATTCCTCTGGCTTTCGCTGCATACCAATGGTGGAAGACCTTTCGGATGAATAAGGTCGTTCCAAAGCAAGCGGCAGCTTTTTTATTGACAACTTTTTCGCTTTATGTACCGAGCCTGCTCATTTTCCCATTTTGGCCGGCACGTTGGCTGGAATCTTCACGCCCGCTATTTGTGCGCTGCCATGTCAGGATTCATTCCACGGACTCTGTTATTTTTCTACCCACCAAAATCCATCGAGTTCTGGGCATGGCTGTTCATTCTTGGCGGTTTGCTTATAGGGTTGATCTTAGCGCTTAACAAAAGAATATTTGGGCTTGATCTTGCGGTTTTGTGGGGATTTATCGTCAGTCCGCTGGTGCATGATTACGATTTAATCCAGCTTATCCCTTTGTTGGATAAGCCATTTCTGCCAGATCGCGGCAGTACTTGTTTCTATCCCGGGTTGGGTGGTGATATTATTCGCCTATACGAATGATTCTGCCTGGTATGTATTTACCTTTATCGCGCCAGGTATTCTTGCAGCGCTTCTCTATCTCAATCATCGAATTAGAATACGATACAAGCAATGTAGATGTTATTTACCAAAATTTTTAAATTTCTACGAAAATTTCACTAATAAATGATAGCTCGAAGATCAATGGACAGTGAGAAAAAACTTCAAACCCGAAAAGTGAGGATTATCCATGCTATACTTGCCCCGGTCTGAGGCGGCTCGCATGAAGTTAGCAAAAATGTATTTATCTCGAATTGATTGATCAAAGGAACGACAGGATTACTCAATCAATGCTCGATTGTTTGCGCAGCGGCAAAAAAATCTTGATGGCAGGATTGGTCCTCGCGGCTGCATTGGGTTCAGCCGGCGGAAGAAGCTGGCAGCCGGAGGGATCATCGGCGAGCAGATTACCGGAAGCGCGATCGGCACAGGCAGGGCTTGGCATGCCATCTCCCATAACTGGGAAAATGCAAAACGACATGGTTAAATTCGCCATTCCAGCCGCAGCTTCAAGAACCAGGCACGCCTCCAGTTTGGAGCGAGGACGAAAACCTGCTCTTTCTGCCCATCATACAGCGGGAGATAGTAGCCGATTTCACCATAAACGGCTATGAAATTACCCAGGCGATCCAAAATGTCGCTAACGGTGTTGACCTGGTGACCGGCAGACCGACTGTCCTTCGCCTATATGTGTCAAGCAACTCTACCCGCGAAGTCCAAGATGTTATGGTTTCGATCAGCGCCAGCCGGGGCGGACAGCCGCTGGCAAACTCGCCGCTCCTGGTCGGCCCATGGCCGGCAACCTCCAACCCAACGCGCTCAAATATTCTTTCAACAGTCAATGCGCGACTGCCGCTGGAGTGGCTCTCGGGAAATGTGAGCTTCCAGGCCGTAGTCGATCCGCTGAACGAGATCGAGGAAGTGGGTCGAAAGCAACAACAGCCTTACGATCAACGCCACGTTCGAATCCGTGCCCGACCTGGAGATGCGGATCATCCCAGTGAGATACACCGGTATAAACGGCGTCTACGAGGCCCCAACGGAAACGCAGTTTATCTATGACGCGCTGATGCGGATGTACCCGGTTGCGAATGTCAGGATGTATGTTCGCTCTCCAACCAACTTCTCCGGTGGATTGGAGTACCCATCTGGTTGGGACTTACTGCTGAACAGACTTATTTCCATCAAACAAGTGGAGAACCTTCCCGATACACTGGTTTATTATGGTCTTATTCCAGTCGAGAACGCCACCGGGCAAAGCTGGTACTACTACAGCAGCGGGATCCAGGGCGGCGGGTATATCGGCGTACGGGTCTCGATCGGTCTGACCGATTTGGAAAACTACGATATCGACGGAGGCGTGGTTGTCTCACACGAAGTTGGCCACAACCTGGGACGATGGCACTCGCCGTGCGGGACAAATGACGCCGGCGCGTACCCATATCCGGGCGCCGCGATTGGCAACTTTGGGATGGATGTGACCAACTTGAGCGCATTTGTGCTCTATCCCCCGGAATATAAAGATATCATGAGCTACTGCGACCCAGTTTGGGTTTCTGATTACACCTACGAGATCTGGAAAGCGAACCAGCAAGAGGCTTACTCGTCACGGCTGAGCCTACCCGAACAGAAAACCATCATGATTCGAGCGCTCGTGCTGGCAGATGGATCAGTAGAGCTGCAGCCGGTTTATACCCTGCCTGACGGCGTGCCAGATTTCCAGCGAGAGACCGGAGAATACCTAATTGAGCTGCTCGATGCCCAAAACGAACCGTTCCTGCGCCAGGGTGTCGATTTGACCCGTTCAGGAGACAGCAACAGCGGGATATTGTCGGCAAATATCGCGGCACCGGAACAAACGCCTGTAAGGCTGCGGATTTGGAAAGGAAATGAAATTCTGGCTGAAACCAGGCTCGTTTCTGAAACCGCAATTCAGGACGACAGCCTCAACCCTCTGGCAATCATCCAAACCTCGAATGGACTGATGCTCCGGTGGGGAAATCCTGACCAGCCTGCAATCCCTGCGATCATCCGCTACCGCAGTCGTGAAACTGGGGAGCTGACGGCGCTTGAAGTCGATTGGCGCGGCTTTGAATACACTATCCATTCAGAATTTTTGCCGGCAGGTCCGATCGAATTCGAGGTCATCCTGGCGGGCCAACCTGAAAATATCCTCCGGGCTGTCTGGGAAAACCAGCAGCCCTAAATCTTGAGAAGAATAATGGCTATACGAAAAACCTTAGTGACCCTGTGGGCAATTTTACCGATTTTTTCCATGTTGGCGGCTTGCGCCCAGCCGGCTGAGCTTTTAAAACAGCAAGAAGCCCTGGAGATTGCCTGGGACACACTTGATCCCAATACAGAATCGCACAACCGGGACGACTGGGAAATCCACCAGGCATTAAAAGTCTACGGGAAAGACATCGTGAACGAGTTTTCAAACGGACGATCGCGCGGCTGCCCCGGACCGGAACTGCCAGAAAATTTACCGATCAAGATCTCAACGGAATACTGGTACATCCTGGTTGTCCCCCATCCCGAAGCACTACGCCGAACCAGTGAAGCAGCCGAGCTTGTGCCGGTCATTCCCGAGCCGCGGATTGCGGAAGCTGCCTTTTTAATCGACCAGTACGACGGGAAAGTGGTGGCACGCCGGATTGTCTGCCAGTAAACCCGGCAGATCGAAAGAATCCCGGCTAGATTTGCTCGATCTGGTCTGAGACAACCTCAACATCCGGCCAATAGCGCTCCAGCCAATCGACGATGAGCTGGAGCGAGCGCTGATTATGGGCGGAGTTGTTGGAGACTATCACGCAGGCGATCTGAGCGTTCTGCCATGAATCGAGATAATCCATCTCGGCGACAGAGATATTGAACTCACGGTGCAGCCGCATCACGAGCGGCTTTATCCGGCTGCGCTTCTCTTTCAGTGAATTACAGCCATGCAGATACAGATTCAGCGTAAGCACGGAAACTGGCATCGAATTCCTCGCGCGGTCCCATAACTTGAGCATAGTATAATCGGAAAGATGGACGAGAAAAAAGGCTGGCTGATGGTGGTGGGGGTGCTGGTGATTGTTGCACTGGTGGGCTTCGGGCTGGTTTGGGTGATTTTCGACACGATCCAATCCACCGTGCGACCGGTCACATCGATGACGGGCGAGCTGGCGACCCAGATCTCGAGCGTGCTCAATCCAACGCCGACAATCCTGCCCTCCCCTATCACGGTGATCCGAGATATGCGCTCTCTGGCGCGGTTGGAGACCATCCAGTTCACGGTGGAGAAAGTGATTACAGCCGAAAAGAACCAGGGTGCGCTGGAGTCATTATTCGGCGACCGGCTGATTTTCGTGGCGCACGGCAACGTCATCGCAGGGATTGACATGGCTAAACTCGGCGCAGGCGACCTGGATTATCGAGATGGGCTGCTGGTGGTCCGGCTGCCGCAGCCGGAAGTCTTTGTCAGCGCGCTGGACAACGAAAAATCATATGTCTACGACCGCGATACCGGGCTGTTGACTAAGGGCGATATCCACCTGGAGTTTGCGGCGCGGCTAAGCGCTGAAAAAGAGATCGAAAAAGCAGCTATTGAAGACCGCATCCTGGAGCTCGCCCGCCAAAACGCCGAGAGCTATCTCAGCAGGCTGCTCGGAGATCTTGGCTTCCCCGACGTGATCTTTGAGTATGAAGAGATCGAGGCAACTCCAACCTCAGGGGGTTAGATGCGAGCGGTCCAGGAGATGTGGGCATATTTCTCCTCAACCAGCTCCTGAGCGCGATTAAGCTCGGCTGGCGAAATCCCCTGCAGATCCCATTTAAGGTTAAGACCTCAGCAAAAGCTGCAGAGAGCTCTGAAGCCGCTTGCTCCCAAGTAATCTTAAGCCCTAAGGCAGTCTCGGCAGTTGCAGCGCGATCGATCAACCGCTGTGCGGCGTCCTTGCGGTCACCATCATCCGGGAAATTCAATGCCTGGACGATACCGCGCCAGGTCCCCGGTCAGCGGCAGCGAGCCGTGCTGCAGTACGCCGCCTTTCCGGCGAGCCTGGGCGCTGCCGATCAGCTTTTTTCCAGCGATGGTGATCTCATAATTCGAGGGGACCTCGAAACAAACCGGGTTTTGTTCGTTTCCTTGCTTCTCCGGAGGGCGGTCCACCGCTTCCACTGGGATCTGCAGACGGTGGAGCCCCAGGATGAGGGCTTGCGAAAGACGCTGGTAGCTTTCGAGCACACCGCCGGTAAGGCGCGGGTCGGTTTCTGGACCTATGATCGAATAGGTCAGCTCATCGGTGTGGAGGATGGCGCGCCCACCGGTCGGACGGCGGACGATCCCCCAGCCTCTGCGATGCAGCTCATCCTGGTCGACATCCGAAATACTCTGGGCATAACCTAGCGAGAGGCAGGGAGGATCCCAGGCATAGAAACGCAGACCGCGGCAGGTGAGCCGCCAGATCCAACGGCTTCCAGGATTGCTTCATCGAGGGCCATGTTCCAAGGACCTGAATGAGGCTGCGGGTCGACGATAAGGCGCCATTGTGTGAAGGGATATTCCATGATTGGTGAGTTGTCGATCAAGGATATGGCGTGGAAGTGAATATTGGAGGGTAAGCTGTGCCAGAAGTGCTGGTGGCGGTAGGGCCCGAACCGCCAGGCGTGCGGGATGGCGTGGAAGTTGGCGGCGTTCCAGTGACGGTCGGTGTGGCGGTTGGCGGCGTCCCGGTAACGGTCGGTGTGGGGGTGGCTAACGGGGTCGCGGTGGGGAGCGTGCCGGTGAGGGTGGGAGTGAGCGAGACCGAAGCGGTGGGCGGTGGGACAGTAGCCAGGATGGTGGGGCTGGGCGTGGCGGTGGGCGGAAGTAGCTCGGAGACAGGCACCAGCTTGCTGCGCGCCATGGCAGTGAATGGACTCTTGGAGTAATTCAGCCAGAGGTTCTGGTAAGCCTGCACGGCGCTATCGCTGTCATTCGCCAGCTCGGCAGACAGTCCTAGGAGATAACCGTATTCGTCGCAGCTCCAGGTGGACCTGCAGAGCAGCCCGGGGTAATCCTCCATATCTTCGAGCTCCTGCTGGATCACTTCTGGTGAGGCCCCGGCGAAAAGCGCCTGTTTATAGGCTTCCAGAGGGACGAGGAAACGGCTGGGATACTCGTCTCGGAGCGGGATAGTCATCAGGTATGGCAGTTTTGTGTCGGGGAAGCGGCGCAGGCTGAACGGAATCTTACCATCCAAAAGCACGGCGGGCTGATAGGGCAATCCCTCTTCGGCGATATAGGCTGGATCAATATATGTGAGGGTCGGGCTGCTGCTGGATACAGTCCCGACTTGGACAGCATGCTGGTACCCGCCTGCGGGGGCAAGCAGCCAGAAATCCAGCGCTCCCTGCGGGGTATTGCGGACGGTGAACCAACGCTCCGGCGTATCGTCATCTTCGAAGTCGAAGAAACCGGAAGACACAATGTCGACTTGCCATTCTTGCAGCGTGGACAGAGCATCGACGGAGGCGGGAATCCGTTCTGCCATGATCTCGATCGCGACAGATGGGTCGCAGAACGGCGTCGTGACGCAAACTGAGTAAAGATCATCTGGCGTCTGGTAATCAGCCAGGAAAGCCTGGGCTGGTTCTATCCAGGAGCTGGTCGGGATCACCGGGTCGGTAGAGATTTGATTGAACAGCTCCATCAATTCGGTTTCTTGCCCGGCTAAGAGCTTATAAACTGCGAGCTGAAAGCGAAAAGCATCGAGCTCATCGGGAGGGTATGGCTCGCCTTCGGCATCTTCAGCGGGCGGCCAGTAAGGTTCCAACGTCTCCATGATCCCCACGGCTTCGGCGGCTCCCCAGAAATGAAATACCTGCTCGAATAGCGGCTCGCATACACCCAACGCCGAGGGCAGATCTTTAATAGTGATCGCAGAACGGGTCAGCTTGAAATAAATCCCATTCCACTGATAAGCACGCTCGGCAGCCAACGGGCAAGGAGGATAGACGGTGCTCGAGAACACCAATTCATTGTCTGATAAATCATCCTCCTGCACTCGCCAATAGTTCTGGTACTCCATTCCCAGGTCAAAGAGGGTCTCCTCCGGGATAAACGGTAAAGAGATGGGCGTATTCCTGGAGAGATTGAAGACCTGGGGAGGCGGGAGGGAAGTCTGCTCAGGAAGAGTGGAGAAATAGATTGCGATCTCATCCCCGTTAGAAGGCTCATTATCCAGGTCGGCGAGAATCCAGTTCGCAACGCGCGGCTGGCTGAAGTCGAAAACGGTGTAGAGCGGAAAGGCCTGGAATGCGGAAGCGGTCTCACGCAGCCAAATAAAGGAGCTGCCTGCTTCGGATCGAAGCTCGATGATATAAGATCGGTAAATATTCGGAGGCGGCTGGACTTCGACCATGAAGAAATCCAGGCGCGGCTCATGCAGAATAAACCAGGCATAAAGCTCAGAGATGCTGACCTGCTGGCGGTTGAGATTGTCTGCAATGATGGCGGCATATTCCTGACCCGCGGCTGGATCGCCGGTGAGCGCGAGATCGTAAGCGAGGGTCCAGCGCCAGGAATCTGCCAGCGGATCATCCGGGAAGCGGAGGAGGGCCTCCTGGGCAGCAAAAACCGGGTATTCGAACGATTGGTAATACGCAGAAGGATCTTCGCCTGTGGGAAGCAGCCCGGCGGGATAGCCCTGGATAAGGTTGACCAGATCATCGGCTTTCTCAGCGGTCCATTCTTGGAGCACATAAGCGCCTTTATAGGCGAGCGCTTTTGCAGGGGTGAGGCTGGGGACCGGGGTGCTCGTTGGGCTGGCGAGTGGGGAACCGGATGGAACTGGCGTAAGGCTTGGGGTGACGGTAGAGGTTGGACGGGGGGTGAAGGTAATCGTCGGGGTGAGGGTGGTCGAAGGGTGCGGAGACGGCGTCCGGGTGAGGATCAGCGTAACGGTCGAAACGGGGACTGCCCGGGGGGTGCGAGAGCGGTAGAACAGATATGCGATTGTAACGAGCATCAGCCCAAAAGCGCATAATGCGATCACGACCAGGTTCGCGGCGAGCAGGGTGAGGCGCTGTTTTTCCGAGCCCAATTCAGAGCCTGCTTCACTGCCAGCTTCATTGCCCGCTTCATTGCCCGCTTCAAAGCTAGCTTCATTACCAACTGCATTACCAACTGCATTACCGGCTTCTAAGCCGGCATTAGATCCGGTTTGAGAGCCGGTTTGAGAGCCAGTTTGAGAGTTTGATGGCTGATCTGAGGCTGCGTTCTCGGCAAAGGGCGAATCGTTCATTGGCAGCGGCAATTGACCCCAGCTTCAGCAACGACTGGAAGCGGTCACTCTGCAAAACCCTCTACTGCTTCAACAGCCTCGGCGAGAATCGCTTCGATCTGCGCCTCTGGATGGGGCAGCAGCGGCGGACGCACAGGCCAGAGCGGGAAGCCGTAAATCCGGGCGAGCAAGGCTTTGTAGAGTGGGGGGTTTGGAGGGTAGCGGTCCATGATCCAGCGGGCTCGCTGCAAGCGAAGGGCGGCATCGACCGCCTCGCTGCACTGTGCCTCGCCAGCGAGGCCGTCGTTATGGACATCCCAAATGATGCGCAGGTCGGGTGAGCGAAGGTTAGACATGGCGGTTATCGATCCAGAGGCGCCGTATTCCAGCGCCAGGCTGAAGAGAGAATCGGTGCCGCTGAAGATCAAGAGATCGCCGCCGAAGCGTTGTCCGAGCTGGCGAGCGAAATCCGGATCGGTGGACGAATCCTTTATTCCAAAAATCTGTTCTGGAAAAGCATCACGCAGGCGAGCGAGCAGGTCCAGACTGATCGAAATGCCGGATACGGCCGGGATGTGATAAATCAGGAATGCAGCAGAAGCAGGCACCGAGCGTCGGATGACGAGCGAATACCATTCTAAGAGCCCCTCTTCGCTCGCCTTTCGGAAAAAGTAAGGCGGCAAGACAACTACACCATCCACGCCCAGCTCGAAGACGGCTTTATTTATCGCAATCGTCTCTTCCAGGCTGGGAGTCCCTGCACCGACGAGCAGACGAAAATCAGGAAGGCTCTCACGGATCGGCAGGGCGGCCCGCACCAGCTCGATCCGTTCTTCAGGGGAAAAAGAAGGGCCTTCACCGGTGGTGCCCAGCAAGAGGGCGCCATGGGCCCCGCGCTCTGCTAGAAAAGCCAGGAAGGGCGGCAAATCAGCGAGGGCGAGGGAAAAATCCGACTTGAGCGGTGTGAGCGCAGCAGCAATCACCCCAGAGACCGGTTTTGCAGACGTCATGCGGTGATTATAATCGCGAACCCTGCAACTTGATAAACTCTGCACTCGCTGGTATATTTACGCCCATGATGCATACCAGGGTCCGCGTTCCTCTCTATCTCTCGATCCTGGTCCTGTTTTCATCCGCGTGTGCGCAGGCAGGTCCGGCTTCCGAAGTCGCCTCGGAGATCGTTGAATCGACGCCCGCGTCGACCCAACCGGCAGCGACAAATACCCCTTTGCCCACTGAAGAGATCGTGCGCGGCACGGTCTCGATTCGTCATTCGTGGGACGAAACCCAGCTGCCAGCGCTTGCCGGAATAATCAAGAGCTTCCAGACCTTCTACCCAGATGTTGCGTTCGATGTGCTGTACATCCCTGCGGATGACCTGCTGCAGCGATTTGAGATGGACACTCGGGAGGGGCTTGGACCTACCCTGCTGTTAGGACCGGCAGAATGGGGTCCGGAGCTATTCCAAAAAGGTTTGATATCAGAGATCGGTAATGCTGTCAAACCTGCAGACTTGCGGCTGCTCAACCAGGCAGCGCTGGAGGAGGCGCATGTGGGGAGTGCGCTCATCGGGCTGCCATATTCCATTTCTGGAGTGCTTTTATACCGCAACAAAGATGTGATCACAATCACCCCAAATACATTTGACGATCTGATCACGCTGGCGCAGACTTCGACCCAGGGTGCAACGATCGGGTCGTATCTGGAACGAAGCTTTTTTTATTCAGGTGCCCATCTGGAGGGGCTGGGAGGGAAGCTGATTGACGAAAACAACCTTCCAGCTTTCAATAACGGCAAAGGAGTGGAATGGCTTGGGCTGCTGAAAGACATGGAGCAAGCAGGTCCGACGAACTACTTTAGCGACGAGGACCTGGAGCGCTTCAAGCTTGGGAAGGTTGGGTGGATTATCGACGGCAGCTGGGAGATGCGAGATCTGGCAGATGCGATCGGAGCAGAAAAGCTGGCAATTGACCCCTGGCCTACATATTCCGACGGCAAACTCTCTGGCTATGTGCTAGCCGACAATGTCTATTTGAGCGCACGAGCGAATGAACAAGACCGCAACGCGGCTGAACATTTTATCAATTATCTGACCGCCCAGGAAGCGCAGTTCCGCATCGCCGAGACGGGTCGAATCCCAGCATCACTCGCAGTAAAGCTGAAAGACCCACCGTACGGAGAACTGGTCAATCTGGCGATCGAGGCGCTGAAGAATGGAACGAGCTACCCGGTGAACCCAGCCATGCCGGTTTACAACTTGAACCTGGATATTGCCCTGCGAGGGTTCTTCGAGGGAGCGCTGACCGCCGAGCAAGCGCTCCAGCAGGCTCAAGACAGCATCCTGGCTGAGCTGGCAAAAGCAACACCAACCCCAATCCCGTAATTAAGATGGAGAAAATTTAAATTACGATGGAAGTTGGAGAAGCGCAGGTTTTTTGCTCCAATGATTTTTGTATTCTATTCATATGACAGTTGGCACTACCCAAATGGAAAAGGGCGGTTGATAATGGGATAAGAACGGTTGGAATTTATCAAGCGGATGAGGAGGCCCGAAAAATGCCTGTTAAAGGTTGGGTAGAAATTGATTTGATGTACTGCAAAGGCTGCGAGCTGTGCGTTTCCGAATGCCCACAGCATGTGCTGGCTCTGGATATGGATCATTTCACCCCCAAAGGGTTTCATCCCGTCCAACTGATTTCCGACGGCTGCACCGGCTGCGCGATCTGCGCTCTGGTCTGCCCGGAGGCAGCGCTGACCGTCTACCGCCAGGCGCCGGTGCGGGCGGCCTCCGCCTGAGCTTTTTTGATATCAAGCGCGCATACCGGATATATTTCTTGCTGATTGAGCTGGAGGCTTTGCATGGGTCGTGAATTTATCGAAGGCAACAGGGCAATGGCTGAAGCGTCGATTCGCGCTGGAGTGGAAGCCTATTTTGGCTATCCGATCACCCCGCAGACCGAGCTGCTGGAGTGGATGTCGCTGCGGATGCCGGAGCTCGGACGGGCATTCCTGCAGGCAGAGAGCGAACTCGCGGCGATCAATATGGTATACGGAGCAGCCTGCACCGGAGCGCGGGTGATGACATCTTCTTCCAGCCCAGGTGTGAGCCTGATGATGGAAGGGATTTCTTATATCGCCGGGACGGAGCTGCCGGTGGTGCTGATCGACGTGATGCGCGGCGGACCTGGATTGGGCAACATCGCCCCTTCGCAGGGCGATTACAACCAGATCGTGCACGGCGGCGGGCACGGCGATTATTTTCCGATCGTATTGGCGCCTTCGAGCGTACAAGAAGCGATCGACATGACTGTCCTGGCGTTCGAATTGGCTGAAAAGCACCGCTCAATCACCTTTGTGCTGACGGATGGGAACATCGGACAGATGATGGAGCCAGCAGAGCTGCCCGAGATGAAGCCGCTCGTGCGCCCGACCCCAGATTGGGCGGTTAGCGGTGCAATCGGGAGACCCAAGCGGGTACTGTCATCGATTTATATCGATCCAGCCGAGGAAGAAGTTGCCAACCTGCGGCTGTTTGAGCGCTGGAAGGTGATTGAAGCCCAGGAAGTGCGCTACAAAGAGTACTATATGGACGGCGCCGAGATCGTGATCGTGGGATTCGGCACAGCCGGAAGGGTGGCCTATTCGGCGGTGCGCGAAGCCCGAGCGGCGGGAATCCCGGTCGGACTGATCCGACCGATCACACTCAGCCCGTTCCCAGCCAAAGAGATCGCCGCGGCGACATCCAATGCTCAAGCAGTTTTAGTGGTTGAGATGAACACCGGTCAGATGCTTGATGACGTGATCCGGGTTGTCAACGGCCGCGCACCGGTTGAATTCTACGGCAGGATGGGCGGGATCATGTTTTTCCAGGACGAAGTGATGGGCGAGATCCAGCGAATCGTGCGGGAGCGCCCGGCATTAGGCGTTGACCCGCGTGCAGCCTGGCTGAAACGGATGCGAGAAATCCTTAATTGAGGTGCGTATGAATACTCCTGTCGAAAGCACTGCCCAGCTCGTTTATTCCCGCCCCGAGACGCTGAGCCCAAGAACGACCAGCTACTGCCCGGGCTGCACACACGGCGTAGCCCACCGCCTGATCGCCGAGGTGCTGGACGAGATGGAGCTGCGTGAAATTACGGTCGGGGTGGCGCCGGTCGGCTGTTCGGTCTTTGCTTACCAGTTTTTTGACCTGGATTTTGTCGAAGCGGCGCACGGACGCGCGCCGGCAATGGCGACCGGGATCAAGCGCGTGTTGCCCGACCGGATCGTGTTCACCTACCAGGGAGACGGCGATCTGGCTTCAATCGGGATGGGCGAGATCAACCATGCCGCCGGGCGCGGAGAAAACATCACGGTAATTTTCATTAACAACGCGATATACGGGATGACCGGCGGGCAAATGGCTCCCACCACCCTGCCGGGACAGAAAACCACCTCATCACCGCTCGGGCGAGACGTTGAGACAGCAGGCTACCCGCTCAAGATGGCTGAAGTGCTGGCATCTCACGACGGCACAGGTTACTCCGTGAGGCGCAGCCTGCACGATCCGAAGAACATCCGACTGGCTAAGAAAGCGATCCGTACTGCGTTTGAAGTGCAAAAGCGGGGGTTGGGGTTCTCGATCGTCGAGCTGCTCTCGAGCTGCCCAACCAACTGGGGGCTCACGCCGCAGTCTGCACTCAAATTCATCGAAGAGCGGATGATCCCGGTGTTCCCGCTGGGCGATTATAAAATTCATCCTGCAATGGAAGGATTCAGGGCGTAATCGACTTATTCGACAAAGGTATCGAGAATCAGTCAGCGCAAATCAAACTCACGAGGTGGAAAATGCAGACCGAAATCATAATCGCCGGTTTTGGCGGGCAGGGAATCTTATTTGCCGGGCAAGTGCTGGCGTACGCCGCCCTGGAAACGGGGTATGAAGTCACCTGGATCCCTTCCTACGGCCCGGAGATGCGCGGTGGGACGGCGAACTGCACGGTGGTCATCGCGGATGAGGAAATCGGCGCGCCGACCGTGCGTCATCCCAAGGCAGCCATGGCATTCAACAAGCCGTCTTTCGACAAATACGAGCCATTGGTCACACCCGGTGGCGTGCTGATTGTCAATCAATCCCTGGTGGACCGAGGGTTCCAGCGGACGGACCTGGACTGCACCCTGCTACCTGCCAACGAGATCGCTGAAGGGCTAGGAGACCGCCGCCTGACCAATATGGTGATGCTGGGCGCACTGCTGGCCAGACTGCCAGTACTGGAAGTGGAAGCGATCGAGAAAGCGCTTGAGAAGCACCTGCCTGAAAGGCACCGCCGATTGCTGCCGTTTAACTCGCAAGCGCTGCGCGAAGGAATGCGCCAGGCTCAAGCAGAACCTGTTTAATTGGCGGGTCGCGGCTCAGAAGAAACCCATATAATGACGCGAAGTCTGATAAAATCGGCGGGAGGAGAAGCCGTATGAGAAAACTCGTCCTACTGATCTTGATCGCCGCCATAAGCCTGAGCGTGAGCTCGTGCGACATCGTCTCAATGGTAATCGCGACAAACACGCCTACCGCGACCAATACCCCACTGCCGACCGATACTCCGGTCCCCACCGACACCCCACTGCCCACGGCGACCTTCACACCCGCACCGACCGATACCCCTCCGCCAACATTTACTTCAGCGCCTCCCACCCCAGCTCTGCCTACAGCCACTTTAACCAAAGATCAAGCGGTGCTCGTCTACTACATTAATAAAGAAGATAATGGACCATACGGCTGCGGCGAGGCGCTCTGGTACGTAAAGACTCAATTCGCGAAGACCGGCAATGTTGTTGTCGATGTTACAAATGCGCTGAGAACGATCCTCTCGTATCACAGCGAATCGATCGGCACACTTCACAATCCTGGCTGGGCTTCTAATCTCTCCGTGAGCGGGGTTGAGTTTAACGGCGGCAGCGTCAAGGTGGCGCTGTCGGGGCAGTACAATAAGACTGACGACCCATGCGACGCCTCCCGCTTCAAAGATCAGCTGCGTTTGACGATCAAGCAGTTCGCCGGCGTGCAGAACATCGCGATTACCATCAACGGCACGCCTATTGCAGATGTGCTCAGCCGTAAATAAATTTCCCCCGTATTTCGGAACGATAATTAGCGGGCGGGCGTCAATTCAAGACACCCGCCCATCGAGTCTCCTCCTCCGAGAGAGAGCCTGGTTGCCTGCTGACAATATCGGCGTCAGGCTTCCAGCGGAGAGATTATACCTGAATTTGAGAAAAATGAAAGATTGGGGGGCTTTTTTTAATCTTCAGGGTTGACAGCTATTGAGTAGTCAGTAAAATAGACAGGTTGAATTCGTGATTTGCCTTATGACTACAATAATCTGAGATGCGGTTTTGTCGAAAGAACGATTGGCTCAACATTCAATATTGAAAATAATTGATGAAAATAATTGATGAAAGTAGTCAAAGCAACGATCGTTAAAAAAAACAAAATATTAAATAAAAGGTAAGACACCATCCATTGAGTAATCTAAAACCGAATATCTTGAATAAGGCGCCAGGTCTACTGAGGCGCGTGCTAGCATTGATCGTCTCATTGTTGTTAATCCTGCCGATCCTGCTGCTTCCACTAACCACAGCGGTACCGACCTGGATCTGGCTCCCCCTGGCGCTATTCGACCTGGGGCTTTTGATCCTGCAGCTGCGGTATCAACCAGCTCGAATCGGGATTACCATCAGTATAGGCGGATTACTGCTCGCTGCATTCGCTGCAGTCGGGGTATCGCAGAGTTTTGCTGCCACTCCCGCAATCACGGACGTGAACGGGAATGCAATTCCTGGCTCGATAGCAGTGCTGGAAGAAGTAGACCTGAACGGCAGCAAGCAGTGGATTACGATCCGCGGACAGGATGCCAGCAAGCCAATCCTGCTGCATCTCGGAATGGGCGGTCCTGGCGGCGGTGGCTTCGCGACCCGCAGTTTGTTCGAACCGCTTGAAAAAGATTTCGTACTGGTGAGCTGGGACGAGCCGGGTACCGGAAAATCTTACCACTCGGTCCCAATCAATTCGCTGACTCCTGAGCGGTTTATTGAAGACGCTCACGCCCTGACGCTCTATCTGCGCGCCCGTTTCGGTCAGGAAAAAATCTTCGTCTACGGTGTCTCATGGACGAGCATTTTAGGTGTTTGGCTGGTGCAGCGCTATCCCGAGCTGTTCCACGCCTATATCGGCAACGGGCAGATGGTCAACACGACCGAAAACGATATCCTGGGATACCAGATCGCATTGAATTACCTGAAGGAGCAAGGCGATAAGAAGGCGCTAGCCAGGCTCCAAAGCAACGGTCCGCCGCCCTATCACGGAGATGGGATGCTGGCGAAATATGTTGCCTATCTGGATATCCTGAATCTCAAAATGGGCACGCCGCGCTACACCGTGATCGTACCAATTATCCCATTCCTCGCCCCGGAATACGGCTACCTTGACAAGATCAACCACACCCGAGGGTTGATCGACGGTTTCACCGCAGTCTATCCGCAGCTTGAGGACCTGGATTTTCCAACCCAGGCGTCTAAGCTGGAGATCCCTGTTTACCTGTTTGCCGGTCGAGATGATGTGAATGCAATCTCATCCTTAGTTGAGGAATACTACACCCTGCTCGAAGCTCCTCATAAGCGACTGATCTGGCTTAACGGCGGGCATGGATTGGAGGCGGATAATCTGGATCAGTTCGTGGAGGTGATGGTGAATAACGTGATCTCAGAGACTTTATATGGCCAATAAGAAGAATCATATCCTTTCTTTTTTCATTATTACCTTTGCGATCTCTTGGGGCGGGATATTGATGATCGCCGGATCGAAAGGCTTCGATCCAGCCCAGATCCAGACCAGCGATGCGCTGTTGATGTTTTTCTTCATGGTCCTTGGTCCCAGCCTGAGCAGCCTGATCCATACTCGAGCGTTAGACGGAGGAGCCGGGATTAAGCGCCTGTTTGGTCGAATGAAGATTTGGCGAGTTGGGATTGGCGGGTATCTGCCGCTTCTGACAACCCCAATTCTTGCGGAAGCAGTGCTCTGGACAATGGCGTTGACAGTTTCACCAATCTATAAACCCAGCTCAAACCTGCTCTTCGGGTTGGTGGTCGGAGGGCTGGCTGGATTTCTCGAGGAGCTCGGCTGGACTGGTTTCGCACTCCCCCGCTTGCGCATGAAGTACGGGGTCTTCACAAGCGGTTTGATCCTGGGCTTGATTTGGGCGGTCTGGCATGGGATGGCAGACTTCTGGGGCAATTTCGCCAGTTATGGGTCGCTGTGGCTGCCTTATTACTTGATATTCTGGCTTCTACCACTGCCAGCTTACCGGATTCTGATGGCTTATAGCAATGAAAAGACGAAGAGCCTGCTTATCGCCCAACTGATGCATATGTTTTATACCGGAACACTGTTGGCAGTAAGCCCGCAAATGCCGGTAATTCCTGGGATGGTCTGGCAGGGAGCTTTCGCGGCGGCATTATGGCTGCTTGTGTTAGGTATCGCAGTTCGCGAACGCAGGCAGCATAAAACCAAACAATTTATCATCAATTCGGAATAATCTGCTTCCCGTATATTATCCAAAAAAACATTACGGAGAACAACAATGACGGGCAAAATTTCACAAATCATCAAAACAATCTTCACTTTTCGCTGGAAGCCCAACAAAGATTTGCTTGCAATCGCGGTATCGTGGATTCTGGTAGTCGCAGCGCTGTATACAGCGACATTCATCATCGGCCGCGAGGTTTTGGGTGGGATGGGCTACTTTGTGATGTATGCCGTGATCGGCGCCGGGCTTTTCGGAGTGGGCATCCCACTTTATTGGATGACGGTTGTCCGGAAGCGCCCAATCGACGATTTGGGTATCACCAAACGGATGCTCGCGGTCAGCCTGGTGCTGCAAGCAGTCTTCTCCCTCTGGCAGTATTCCGCCACCTTTGCCAAATCAAACCTGCCGCCGCTGGAGGAGCTGCTCCCGCTGACGGCACTGGCGCTGACGATTGGATTTTTTGAAGCTATCTTCTGGCGCGGTTGGGTGCTGCTGCGGCTTGAAGAGAGCTTTGGACTGATCCCGGCAATCCTGGTTGGATCTGCGCTCTACGCGCTTTACCATATCGGCTACGGTATGCCGGCGAGCGAAATGACTTTCCTTTTCTTCATCGGGATTCTGTACGCGGTCACATTCCGATTCACCAAGAGCATCTGGATCCTGTGGCCGGTATTCCAACCGATGGGACAGCTGGTGACTTTGATTAAAGACCAGCTTTACCTGCCGCCGATTGCGGCGCTGGGCTTTATCGAAGCCTTGATTTTAATGTTCGTCCTGGTCTGGCTGGCTAACCGCCGCCAGAACAAGCTGAAAATTCAAGCGGAGGCGGTAGTCTCATGAACCAAGAAAATCTGAGGGTACCCTTCAGAATATCCATCCTGATTGCCGTTCTGGCTGCGATCGCGTCCATCGGCGGGCTGCTGATTCCAGACCTGTACCACGACAACTCCTTCGTTCAAACGACCTGGCTTGGGAACGATCTCGTCACCTTGCTGGTGGCTGTGCCCATCTTAGTGGCGGCATTGGTTTTCGCTCGGCGAGGCTCGTTGACCGCCACGCTGATATGGATGGGAATGCTCGATTATATGCTTTACAACTACGCTTTTTATCTCTTCGGGGCAGCATTCAACGCTTTCTTTCTGATCTACGCCGCGCTGCTCGGATTATCGATCTTTGCTCTGATATTTGGGCTCGCGAGATTGGATCCTTCTGCGATCCGAAGCCGCTTTGGAAAAAAGACACCTGTACGCTGGATTGGTGGGTATTTCTTATTCGTGGCAACCGGATTGAGCCTGGTCTATGTGATCCAATCCCTCGGTTATGTCTTCACCGGGCAGCTGCCTTCGATCGTTGTCGTCAGCGAGCATCCCACCAGCCTTGTCTTCGCACTCGACCTGACGCTGTTGATCCCCTGGATGGCGCTTGGCGCAATATGGCTGATAAGGCGGAAAGACTGGGGATTTGTAATTGCTGGCATGATGAGCGTAAAAGGACCGCTTTATACCTTTATTCTGGCGGTGAACACAGTTCTTGTGATGAGAGCAGGGCTTGGAAACGGAAGCGAACTCCAACTTTGGGTTGGACTGACCGCCCTTGGCTTAATCGCTGGATTGGTGTTCTTTGGAAATATGCGAAGGGAAAAGCCAAAAACTGCTGGATAACTGAATAATCACATCTGAAAATTGAAAACTCGAAAAAAGGCTACATTTCGGATCAGATTTTCGCCAAAAGGAAAAATTATGGAACAAAACCAAAAAATTCTGGTGACTTACGCAAGCCGGTTCGGCTCGACAGGAGGTGTGGCTGAGGCGATTGGAAAAAGTCTGCGCGAGAGCGGGACGGTGGTGGATGTCCTGCCGATGGCATCGGTAAAAGACCTGACACCCTACCAGGCTGTGGTAGCCGGGAGCGCGATCAACGGCGGAGCGTGGCTGCCGGAGGCGCTTACATTTGTGAAAGATCAGAAGGCGGAGCTGAAGCGGCGACCGGTTGCAGCTTTCCTGGTGTGCATGACATTAGCTATGCGCAACGGAGAACAGTACCGCAGCCATGTTTCGACCTGGCTCGACCCGGTGCGCAGCGTGATCAGCCCGGTCAGCGAAGGTCTTTTTGCCGGAGCGCTGGATATCAAGCGAATCCCTTCCGCCAGCGACCGCTTGAAATTCCGGCTCAGCGTGATCTTTGGCGCCTGGAAAGAAGGCGACCACCGCGATTGGAAGGCGATCGAAGCCTGGGCTCACAGCCTGGAAGCTAAACTGGCAGCGAGACCAAACTGACACAGGTTCGAGCGGAAAGTATGCCATCTGCGAATCACAAACGAGCAAGATTCTTGTCCGTTTCGTGTATTTTGTGAAATATTCCTCTTGCAGGAATTTTAGAATGTGGTAATATTCGAAATGCTAGCGCCCGGGTGCCCCCCTCACTCGGGCGCTAGCATTTTCATCTACCAAATATTTATTCGCTATTTTGGCTTCTCTCCGAGCAGAAACCAGGTCTGCATCTCGCCTTTGCCTTTCACCTCCAAATTACCAAGGGGCTCACAGTCGAACTGATCTTTGAGCAGCTCGTAGGTGTCACTCGAGATCTGGATCCTGCCTGGAGACCCCTGGCTTTCCATCCGGCTGGCAAGGTTCACCGTGTCCCCCCAAACATCATAGACGAACTTCTTGTGCCCAATCACGCCGGCAATAACCGGGCCCGAGTTGATCCCCATCCGGAAGCTGAGGCGCACACCATCAACCAGAGGAAGGTCGTAGATGTAGGCATTAATCTCTAAGGCAAGACGCGCCAGTGCTTGAGCATGGTCCGGTCGAGGGGTCGGCACACCAGCCGCGACCATGTAGCTGTCGCCGATAGTGCGGATTTTTTCGACCTGGTATTTCTCGACAAGCGAGTCGATGTGGGAGTAGATATCATTCAGCAGCCCAACGATCACGCCCGGTGGATGGGCAGCCGAAAGCGGGGTGAAACCAGAAAGATCGGCAAACAAAATGCTTACAGAAGCATGGTGATCTGCAATCGTACGTTCGCCATTTTTCAGCCGAACTGCGATTTCCCGCGGCAGGACATTCAGCAGGAGCTGTTCGGAACGGTCCTGCTCGCGGTTAAGCAAGCGATAAGCCAGCTCCTTTTGATCTACAAAGTAGTGCATCAAAATAAACGCAATCATCGAAACGGCACCAACATTCAGGACAAAAAACAGGTTAACAAAGGCAGGCGGCATCGGTTGGACGGCGTTCAGCAATGGCTCAAGCAAGCCGCTTAAAAGCACCAGAAAGATATACGCTGCCAGCCAGCGCGGTGCAAAGCGGTGCTCGGAGAACAGAAGCGCTCCGATTGGCGAGATAAACGACCACAAAATAACCGCGCTCGAATTGACATACCCGCCCAATGACAGCATCAGAAAAAAAGGCAGCAGCAAGATCAAGACCAGCTGGCTCAGGCGGAAAATATTAAAGCGGCGGCTGAACCCAAAGTAGACCAGGCTGAGCAGCGAAAATACAGCGTAGACAAGCGGGATCCAGCCTGCGGAGAGGTGCAGTATGCAGATGTAGACAATCCCCCAGACAGAACCGGCGATCATAAACATCAGACTGCCGCGCACAAGCAGCGATTTGCCCAGCTTCATTTCTTCCTGGTCGGAGGGGTCAGCCCCGATCCGGGAGATGAGCATGAGCAAATGTGAAATTGAAGGTTTTTCCATACACGGTATCCTGGCAGTTGAACGACCGAGTAATCGATTGAAACCGACCTCATGGGTCAAGTAATTATGATGCAACCATCGGTTTTGACGAAGGTTAAATCAAAAGCCCGCAATCGTCAGACGATCCCGGGCTTCCGTGTCGGGGCGAGAGGATTTGAACCTCCGACCTCTTGCACCCCATGCAAGCGCGCTAGCCGGACTGCGCCACGCCCCGATCAGAGCGAAGGGATTATAGCGCGGAGTGGGTTTTCTGGCAACCCTATTGAAGAATTTTGCTTGCGACCTGCCGAACGGCGAAATCAAGGTTTCCAGTTTGGGGTGGGAGTGGGTAAAGCGCCGTGGGTCGTCTCGAAGAGCAGCAGGCGGATCGGATCGAAATGGATGTAAACCCCACTGACTGCCCAGAGGCGGTAGTTCTTACGGGCTTCTGGGGTATCGCCCTCGCGGTAATAAGAGAATCCATCGAAACGGCTGCCGGCTGGACCCACCCGGTCCTCCAGGTGCAGGTGAGATGCGCCGGCATTGCCGGTCTTACCAACATAGCCCAACAGGTCGCAGGGCTGGACCGCCTGCCCGGGTTTGACCGTCGGAGAATCGAGATTCATATGCCCATAGAGCGTGTAAAGCGATTCGCCCGTTTCGATCTGGAAGACCTGGCGGACATCGAGCGGGAGCAGAGACGCAGGGGTTTCTACAATCACAACATTCCCAAATGGGAAAGAGTTCGCTTCGGCGGCTGCGACAATACCGCCAAGGATGGCGCGAACCGGGGTATCGGCGATAGGATGGTCGCCTTTCCACTGATAGTATGCAAAATCTACCCCTTGATGGCGGGCGTCGGAGCCCATGGGGGGGGGATCGTATGGATCAGAGACCACGCGCGGCAGGTCCTTAAGTGCGACATTCTCAAGCGGCGAGCAGATCTCGAGCTTTGGATCGCGGCTGGATGATGCTTCTGGCGCTGTGAGCTGGATCGTTGGAGTTGGAGCGTAGGTCGGGAGCCCGGCGATCGGAGTGGGATTCAGGGTTGGTCTGCCAGCGACCGGCTTTGGAGAGCGGGGAGTATCCGTTACCGTCCGGCGCGAGAGCAGAACAGCCGGCGTTTCGCTCGGCAGCCATACATTGGTTAGGCCATCCCAGGCAGGGCGGCTCACATTTGCGGGATCGATCCGGGGCGCATCAGTCAGCCTGCAAGCGGAGAGCCCATACCCTGCGAGCAGTAAAGCGATCGAAAGCGTAAAGAAAGCAGAGATCCGGGGCGGATGCAATCGATTTCCTCATTCGAGCGGTCGGATGCCGTGAGACAGCAGGCGTTCCGCCAGGCGCCGCTTGACTTCCGGCCATTCAGAATCCAGGATGCTGTAGATGACCGAATCTCTGCGGCGACCGTCGGGGAGAATCATATGGGAGCGCAGCACGCCTTCGCGCACCGCCCCCAGGCGCTCGATCGCCCGCTGAGAGCGCTCGTTGCGCAGATCGGTTTTTAGCTGGACGCGCAGACAGCCGAGGGTCTCGAAGGCGTGCCGCAGCAGCAAATATTTTGCTTCTGGGTTGACACCCGAACCTTGAAAAGCCGTCCCGTACCAGGTGCCGCCGATCTCTACAGACCGGTGCTCCGGACGAATGTCGAGGTAGCGGGTTGCCCCGCAGACTTTCCCGCTGGGCAAATGGATCACGGCAAACGGCAAGTCGGTGCCTCTGGATTGGCGGGCGAGGAGTTCATTGACCCAGCCGCGCAGATCCTGCTCGGTACGGATATCTCCGTAGAGCATGAACTCCCAGATCTTTGGGTCGAGCCCAACGCGGCTCAGATCGGGCACATGGCTTTCTGAAAGCGGCTCGAGGCGGATGAGATTGCCCTGGAGGGTGATTTTTTCCACTATTAGCACGCTGCGATGATACCCGAATCCCTGAATCCGGGCAAGGCGCGGAGCAGCACCGTTGGGAGGTTAGCGCGGCAACCAACGGATGGACTATAATTGCCCGCGGTAAGATATCCAAGACGAGCTTGAGGATCCAATCAGCAGCCGATTGCAGCATTTCGGCGGTGAAGGGATCTCTGCTCACCGGGGTTAAACCGGGAAGCACATGGAGGCAGCATGGAAATCGGGATGGTCGAACGGGTCAATATCAATGATGAGATGCAGCAGGCATATCTCGATTACGCCATGAGTGTGATCGTGGCGCGGGCACTACCGGACGCGCGGGATGGATTAAAACCGGTGCATCGCCGGATCCTCTATGCAATGTATGAGCTTGGGCTGCGCCCGGATTCGGATTACAAGAAATCTGCCAGGATCGTCGGCGAAGTGCTCGGCAAGTTCCACCCGCATGGCGATATGGCAGTCTACGACGCGATGGCGCGCATGGCGCAAGATTTCTCGATGCGATACCTGCTGGTGGATGGTCAGGGCAACTTCGGCAGCCTGGACGGCGACCCGCCAGCGGCGATGCGCTATACCGAAGCCCGCCTGTCGCAAGCTGCGATCGATATGCTTACCGACATCTCCAAGAATACGGTCGATTTCGGCGACAACTTCGACGGCACGCTGACGGAGCCGACCGTGCTCCCTTCGGCAGTGCCGAACCTTTTAGTGAATGGGGCTACCGGGATCGCAGTCGGGATGGCAACGAATATCCCACCTCACAACCTGGGCGAGGTGGTGGATGCTCTGAATTTTATACTCGATAACTGGGGGCGAGTGGATGACATCTCAATTGAAGAGCTTGTGGCGTTTGTCAAAGGGCCCGATTTCCCGACCGGCGGCGTAATCATCCAGGCGGCTGGTGGCGAGGGACTGAACGCGGCTTACGGCACCGGACGCGGCTTGGTGACCGTGCAGGCGAGCGCACACCTGGAGGAGATGGAGCGCGGGCGCAATCGGATCATCGTGACCGAGCTGCCTTATATGACCAATAAATCCTCACTGATCGAGCGGATTGCCGAGCTGGCACGCGAGACCAAGATCGAGGGGATCGTCGACCTGCGCGACGAATTGGACCGCCACGGGATGCGGATCGTGATTGAGTTGAGCAAGACCGCCGACCCAGAGATTGTGCTGCGCGAGCTTTACAAACACACCCCGATGCAGTCGACATTCAGCATCAACATGCTGGCGCTGGTTGATGGCGAGCCGCGGCACCTCAGCTTGAAGCAGGCTCTGAAGGTTTACCTGGACCACCGACTGGAGGTTGTGCGGCGGCGGAGCGAATTCGAGCTGGAGAAAGCTCGGGCGAGGGCGCACATCCTGTCAGGCTTGCGGATCGCCCTCCAGCACCTGGACGATGTCATCGACTTAATCCGCAAAGCCCCAGATGCGGAGATCGCCCGCGAACGGCTGATGAAGCGCTTCAAGCTCACCGAAATCCAGGCGCAGGCGATCCTTGAAATGCAGCTCAGGCGGCTGGCGGCGCTGGAGCGCAAGAAGATCGAAGAAGAATACAAAGAAGTAATGGCGACGATCAAGAACCTGGAAGGGCTGCTAAAATCGCCAAAGAAGATGCGCGAAGTGGTAAGAGAAGAGCTGGGGGCGGTCAAGGAGCGCTTTGCAGACCGGCGGCGAACGCACATCGTTCAGCTCAAGGAGGGCGAGACTAAATCCTCCCTGCTCACAAAAAGCGACCTGGTGGAGGAGCGCGAAATCTGGGTCTGGGTGGACTCGGAAAATCTGATCGCCCGCACAAGCGGGGAAAAACCCCCCCGGCAGAGCGGTAAGGAGGCGCCCCGCTGGCTGGTGAAATCGAGCACCCGGGATGTGCTGTATCTGGTCGGACGGGAAGGTGAAGCAGCAGCCGTCCCGGTGCACGCACTGCCTGAAACCGACGAAAGCGGGCAGGGGACGCCGTTCCATAAAGTTACACCATTTGGCGAAGAGGCAGAGCTGGCAGGCATGTTTTCGCTGCCCCAACGCGGCGGACGATCTGAACTTGGCGAGGCGTTCGAACTTCATCACATCCTTTCTGTCACACACCAGGGTATGCTGAAGAAATCGGCGCTGAGCGAGCTGCCTGGGGTTTCAGCGGCGCTGTTTACACTGGTTAAGGTCAACGAAGGCGACCAGCTAGGCTGGCTGAAGCTCACGAACGGTAAAAACGAGATCCTGCTGGCTACTGCGAATGGCCTGGCAATTCGCTTCAATGAGGATTCGATTCGCCCGATGGGGCTGGCAGCGGCGGGGGTGATGGGGATCAAGCTGCAGGAGGGGGATGAAGTGGTAGGAGCGGAAATTCTGCCGCAGGATGGGGATGCTTTTATGGTCTCCTCTCTGGGTCGGGCCAAGCGCACCCCGGTGAACCAGTTCCCGAAGCAAGGGCGCTACGGTCAGGGCGTGCTGGCGTGGAAGCTGAACGAAGGAGAGCGGGTGATCGGGCTGGCAGTTGCGAAAGGGACTGCAAGAGCGACCCTCCACATTAGTAAGCTGGCGCCCAGGTCAATCCGGCTGGATGAGGCGCCGCTGCAGGGTCGAGCAGCGCGCGGCAGCGGACTCATTGACCTAAAAACCGGACAGGAGGTGGTCTGGCTGACATTGGGCTGGGAGCCGCCCCGGCTGGACCATTCTGAAAGAAGCCGGCACAGCGCATCGAAGCCGAAGCGTTCGGCTCATGCAGAATCAAACGAAACCGATGAATTGGAGCTTGTAGAAGAGGGAACTCCCGTTAACGGAAAGCCGGGTGGGGGAAAACCAGCCGCGAAGGCGGCGCCTAAAGTACAGGCGGCGCCTAAAGTACAGGCGGCGCCAAAGATGCCGGCGGCCGTAAAACATGCGGCTGAAAAGCCAGATGTGAAAAAGACACCCGATAATCAAGCGACTTCAGGTTTCCCAGCTGCAAAAGCGCCGGCAAGCAAGGAACCAGCCAGAAAACCAGCGACTAAGCCGCCATTGACTAAACCAGCGGCGAAGAAACCAGCCAGCAAGTCGACGACCAAATCGCCAGCGACCAAACCAGCGGCGAAGAAACCAGCCAGCAAGCCAACGACCAAACCGCCAGCGACCAAGCCAGCGGCGAAGAAACCAGCCAGCAAGTCAACGACCACGAAGCCAACGAGCAAACCAGTGGCGAAGAAACCAGCCAGCAAGTCAACGACCAAATCGCCAGCGAGCAAACCAACCGCGAAGAAGCCCACGACAAGGAAAACAGCCGCAGCAAAGCCGAATTCCGGTGCGCCAGCAAAGAAAAAACCAGCCAGCAAGACGGCAACCGAGTAACATGGGTCAGCCGAAACCTGTGTAAAACGAAATCATCAGAATGAGCACGAAATTGCGCCGCTACCTGCCACAAATGGGGTGGTGGGTACTCGCTACAACGGGAAGCTGGCTGCTTGGATTGATGCTGTTTCTCATTACTGGCGGGAACCGTTCCCTGAAACTCGGACTGATGTTTCTCGTGATGGGGTTGGCAATTGGGATCGCACAATGGCTGCTATTACGGGGACGATTGTCACAGCCAGGCTGGTGGATTGCAGTCAATGTTGTGGGCTGGGGGCTGTTGGCTTTGATAGCCGTTGACAGTGCGCCTCCAGTCACTCCAAATGAAGCAGAAACATGCACATCTGTTCCACCAACAACAACGCCAATTGCTCCCACCAGTCGTACCGATAAGGTCGAGCCCGGGTCGTCGCTCAAGAAAATGCTCTTGCTTTTTGACGATGATGGCAGTCGCGATGGGCTGGCAGCGCTTCTTTACTTGCTAAGTTATCCAGAAATATCCATTCAGGCAATAACCATTTCTTACGGTGAAGCGCACCCCGAATTGTATGTACAGCACATGGGGTGTGTGCTGGATACCTTTGGAATTCGTGATATTCCACTTGGCGCAGGACAGGATAAGCCTTTGGCAGGAGGTATTCCTTTCCCCGATTGGTTACGCCAACTAAGCGACAATTTCTGGGATTATCCATTGCCGAATGCTGACAGAACTTATCCGTTCCAGAATGCTCCTGAATTGATGGTTTCAACTATTAATCAAGCTCCTGAACCTGTAACAATTTTTCAGAGCGGTCCCTTTACTAATCTGGCGCAGGCTCTGCAGCTCGACCCGGTAATTAAGGATAATATTTCGGCTGTTTACTTCATGGGTGGCGCGGTGTATGTCCCCGGCAATATAACTGGTCTGATTCGCGATTCCAACAACCGGGTTGCAGAATGGAATATCATAGCCGACCCGCAAGCCGCAAGAGAAGTATTCGAGTCTGGCTTGGAACTATATATGGTACCGCTCGACGCCACAAATAAAGTGCTATTAAGTCATGAAGATATCCTTCGATGGCGCCAGGGTAATGATAAAGCCAATATGGTGGTAGATCTTTACGACATTATGTTCAATACTTGGGGTTTTAAGACAGCTGAGATTTTCGATCTAACAGCGGCTGTCCTGATGGTTCAATCTGAATTGTGCAACTTTCAGCCACTTCATCTTGATGTAATCACGGATAATAGTCCTGCATTAGGACAGACCATCGTTGTTCCAAATACTGAGCCAAACATTCACGTCTGCCTTAAACCAAAACCTAATCAAGTCAAGCAGAATTTGAATGAGACATTTTCACCGTAAGAAAAGCCCCCAACAACCGCATGGTGACCAACCGGGGTGCCCTCACCAGCTCTTGCGACGTATTCTTCGTCTACACGCAGCCCGAGATCGCAAAATCTAACGTCCTGACCGCGCTCAAGCACGGTGCAGATGCTGTGATTGGCATCTCCGGGATTATCGAGGCCGATTTCGCAGAGATCGCTGTATCTGCTGATAAATACCGCCGCGGAGTCCTGGCGGTCGGAAATTTCGCTATAAGCGCGGTCCTGCTGCAGGAATTCGCGGAAATGGCGGCCAAACTCCTGCCGCATTGAGAGGTCATCGATTACGCCCACGACGGCAAGCCCGATTTACCCAGCGGAACAGCGCGGCAGCTCGCAGCGCAGCTCGCTCTGATCCACCGTGCGAACCTGACCGTGCCTCTGGAACGTACCCAGGGCAGCCTTGAGGCGCGCGGGCTGCGGCTGAACGGTTCACAGATCCATTCGGCCTGGCTGCCCGGCTATACGGTCTCCCTCGAGATCCTGTTCGGCCTGCCTGACCAGCGGCTCTCGATTCGGCGCGATGCTGGAATGAGCGCCCAGCCTTATGTGGACGGTGTAATAATGGCTATACGCATGGTCGGCAGTTTTACCGGGTTAAAACGGGGCTCAACAGCGTCCTCGACTTTGAATAACCGCTTATTACAGGTAACCATCCTAATACACACAACCATCCAAAGGGGAATAGCTGAAACCTGGGCACCCGGTTTGCCCCGTCCCAGAATCCAGCCGCTGATTATCCGTTTTCTTCGGAGGAAGGAACAGCATCAACTCTGCGCAGGTTTACCAAACCCAGGAACCCGGCAGTCAAAGCGGCAATCCCTCCCAGAGCAAGTCCCCAGCGGTCTCCGTAAGTCTCCGCGATCCAGCCGACCGCCGGTCCGCCAATCGTTGTGGTGCCCAGAAAAGCGACCGACCAATAAGACATCACCCGCCCCCTCATCTGCGGCGAGCTTCCCAGCTGGAGAACGCTGTTCGCCAGAGAAGTGAAATAGATCGAGCACGCACCTGCCAGCACCAGAATTGCCCCAGATAGATAAAGGGTCGGCATAAGCGAAGCTGCCAGCACGGTGAGTCCGAACAGGAAACCGGCGCCAACCAGCATGGAAGGCGCGCTTCTTTTTTGCCCAGCAATCGCCAAACCGCCGATCACAGCTCCCAACCCCAACATCCCCGATAAGAATGCATAGCTGCTTGCGTCCCCATTGAAGACATTGCGCGCCATCAGGGGCAGGCTGACCTGGAATTCAAATGTGAACGTGCCGATGAAGACGATCATCAGCAAGGTATCTCTCAAGACCGGTTTTGATATCACATATCGAATACCTTCCCGGATTTGCCCACTTGAGCGCCGGGTCGGCGGTGTGACATGCAGCTCCCCCGCTCGCATTTTGGACAGCATGATAACCACCGCGGCATAAGAGAGCCCATTCAGGATAAAGCAAGGTGCCAACCCGATGAGCGTGATCAGCCCAGCAGCGATAGCAGGTCCGATCACCCGCGAAATATTGACTAGCGTTGTGTACAAAGTAACCGCGTTTCGCAGTCGATCTTCCCCAACCATTTCAACAACAAATGTCTGGCGGGCCGGATTATCAAAAACGGTGACCCAACCCAGGCAAAATGCCAGAACGTATACCATCCACAGCTGGACAAGGTTTAACGCCACCAATGTCCCAAGGATCAAAGCCAGGATGCCGGCAGCGGATTGGGTGAAATAAAGCACTTTTCGCTTGGAATAGCGGTCAGCGGCTACCCCACCCAGCGGACCAAAGAACAGAATGGGGATATACTGCAAGGCTGATACAATCCCGAGGGCGGTACCGGAGTTCGAGAGCCTAAGGACAAGCCAGGCCTGAGCGACGCTCTGCATAAACGTGCCGGAGGTAGATATTATTTGCCCGAAATAATAGAGCCGATAATTGCGGACCTGAAAAGAGGAAAAGGTCTCCAGGCGATAGCGTTTGAGCGAGGCCAACATCTGCGTCATTTAATCAAGTATACCCCCCTGACGTGGAGCAAAAAATGATTTCCGGTGGAACCGGCGCCTGGGAGAGAGCTGGGGCTCAGGGAAACAGATGCGTGACCAGAATCCGGATTCCGATCACCAATAGAATGATCCCACCAACGATTTCCATACGCTTGCCAAATTTCTCCCCCAGGCGGATGCCGGCAAACAAACCCAGAGCTGAAAGCAGCGTTGCGACAACCCCGATCGAGATCACTGAGAGCAGTACCGGGATCTCCATCAGCGCGAAGCTCAGACCGACCGCAAAGGCGTCTATGCTGGTAGCTACAGAGAGGATGACCAGGACCTTTCCAGTCGAAGGATCCTGATCGAAGGCTCTGCCATCCTCGGCGAGCCCAGCCCGGATAAGATTGGAAGCGACATAACCCAGCAAACCAAAGGCGATCCAATGATCAAAATTCCCTACATAATCCACAATGGTGCTTCCGGCGAGCAAACCCAGAGAGGTCATCCCAGCCTGGAATATGCCAAAGTGAGCTGCCAGTCGGATTTTCCCCCTTCGGGTGGGGATTTCACCGGCGGTGCCGATCCCAAGCGAGACCGCCAGCGAGTCCATCGCAAGACCAATCGAAATCAATGCGATTGTGATGGTTTCAGCCAACAATTTGCCACTCAGGGGGGTGAGACGGTAAAGTAGGTATAGTGGTAAACGATTTTTCCGTTCACAATCCCAAGCGAGTCGCTCCCATCCTGAACGCGGGCGGCATCGGAGACTGCGGTCCATTGGAAGCTGCGCGAGCTGCCATCGCCTGTGCTGGACGAGAGGCTGAAAAAGCCGCCCGGCAAGGTTTGCATGAAGAAAGCCTCATACCAGCTCTTTATCGCGTTCGTGCCTTGAACGGTGCGGGTCGCATCCAAATGGACGCCGTTTGGATCGTAAAGCGCGGCAACCTGGGCGGGGTCGTGACTGTTCAAGGCTGCCAGGTAGCGCTCGACGATATCCAGCGGCGGTGCGCCAGAACCCCAAGGATAGGTCTTGACCGTCTCCCACAACGCCGGCAAGTAGAGTTTGGTGTGCCCCCATTCCCAAAAGTTGGCAGCGCTCAAGTTCAGGATTTGGGCTGTTTGGATAAACTCGATGATCTCATCCGGTGTGGGCGACCAATCTCCCTGCTTATAAGCCGAGCCGGTGGGAATGATCGGTCGAAACGGCGAGATCGCCTGGAACTCGCGCACCGAGCGGATCAGCTGCTCGCCGGGGTTGTGGGCTGAGACCCAGTAGACCTGCGGCATGTTGTAGTCGCACTTCTCGAGAAATGCCTGCCAGGGGAGCTGTGGGTGATAGGTGGGATAACGGTAAGAAGAGAGAGCGATCGGGAGATTTGGCAGGGAAGCCCGCAGCCTCGACATATAGGTTCTGGCAGCTTCGTCTCTTCCTGGGAGCTTGTACTGGTCTTCGGCGTCGATCACAAAGCCATCCAGTCCAAGCTGCTGGGTGCGGAGCACGGCGATATCCGCCTCCCCAACCGGGTCGTAGCCGTAGACGTACTGCCAGCCCCAGGCCTGGATGTTCCGGCTGTGCAAAGCTTGTACGAGCGGCGGAACCAGATCGGCGCCGGTTGTTAAATCCAGGTTGTAGGCGCTGGAGCCATCGGCTACTTTTATCAGCACATGGGTAAGCCCGCAGGCAGCTGCTTCCATTCCAATTGCCGCCGCGCTGCCGCCTTCACAGCGGCGAATCTGCCAGATGTACCAGCCCTTGCCCTGAACAGCCACAGATAGATTTTACTTGAGATTTTGGGATTGACGGATCACTTTCATCAGCGCGTCTTTATTCGGCACCAGAACCATGGCGCCTTCGGGCGTGATCCAGTCATAGACCTGCTTGTAGGTGATGAAATAGGGATGGATATCACGCGTTTCGACGATCTTGGCGGCGAACGGCAGCCAGCGGAGAACATCCAGCAGCTTGATATCGGTTTTTACAGCGTTATCGTACAGGTCCCAGAGCTCTGGGGCGCGGCGGATGGCGTCAATTGAGATAAACTTTTCCATCAACGCCTGGAGGACTTCCTGCTGGCGGCGGTTGCGGGCGATATCGTTGGTGGTCTTGCGGGTGCGCACATACCAGAGCACATCATCGGCATCCATGTGCTGCATCCCCTTATTGATGGTCACCCAATACCCATAGCGGTAATCGGAGACTGTTTCACCTACATTTACATCCAGCCCGCCTAGCTGATCGACTATCTTTTTAAATGAAGAGAAATCGATCAAGATGTGGTAATCGACCTGCACGCCGAAATTGTGCTGGAAGGTGTCGCGCAGCATTTCCCAGCCGCCATAAGTCCAGGCAGTATTAATCCGGCTTGCACCCCAATTTGGCAAGGTGACCCACAGGTCGCGCGGGAAGGAAGTGATATTGACTCTCCCGAGGTCGGTGTTGATCGTGACCAGGATGATCGTATCGGTGCGGAATCCGGCATCCCAGGGGCGGCGATCCGAGCCCAACAAAAGCAGGTTGATCTGGCTG
This sequence comes from uncultured Chloroflexia bacterium, assembly GCA_963827155.1. Taxonomy (GTDB): domain Bacteria; phylum Chloroflexota; class Anaerolineae; order Anaerolineales; family UBA4823; genus UTCFX2. The sequence continues at coordinate 826,787 of CAWGZV010000002.1, forward strand.
GGGAGCTCTTCGATGGCGGCGGCGGCAGTAAGCTGAGGCACGGGAGATGGCCCAAGGGTGGGTTGGGCGGTGCCTGCGCTAGGGGCAGCGGCGGTTGCAGGCAGGCCGTTTTGAAGGGTCGGCGTGGGAGATGCGCCGGATCCGGCTGCCGGCTCTGGTGTGCTGGTTGGAATCGGAGGGAGCGGCGTGGCAGTAAACTGGATGGCATATTGAGTGGCTAAAGCAGTTGGGAGCAAAGGCTGGAAGGGGGTCGGTGTGGGGGTCGCGTCCAGCGGCGCCAGCACATAGGTGGGCTGGGCTGGCAGCAGGAATGAGAGCGAAGCCTGTGACGGTCCGGACGGCGCCGGATAATAGGCCGCGAAGAGCAAGTCGCGCACTGCAAGCAGACCGGCGGCAGAGAGCCCAAGCGCCAGCATCCCGACGAGGAATACGAGGGTCATGGGTTTCATCCGCATCAGTCGCAATTCCATATGTTTCATCCGTGCAAATTCCGTACCAAGGATATTTTAATCAAAGCGGCGATTTATGGAAACCTGATTCTGTCATTGCAAGCGTCCTTTGCGAAGCAATCTGATTATGGAACAATGATGATCTCAAAGCTCGGAGTCGAGGTGGATGAAGGTAAGAAGGCGGACGTTGGCGATAGGATGTCTGCGGCTGGCGCTTCGGTTTGTGTCGGGGTCGGGCTGGGAGGCAGCGGCGTCGGGGTGGCTGTCGATTCTGGCAGGCGCGGGAGCAGCAGAGCCTGACCGACCTTGATTTCCGTCGATACGCCCAGACAGTTGGCGAACTGGAGCTGACTGATATCGGCATTCACCCGGCTGCTCAAGCTCTGCAGCGTATCCCCAGTCTCGACGATTACTTTCACCCAGGTCGCAGGGGCGTAGCAGTCTTCGTTTGGCATCTGGGCGGTCGTTATGGACCCGGTTGGGGCTGCCGCCTGTTGCCCAGGCGGATTGGCTGCACTCTCGGTGAGATCTGAGGTGGTCTGCGGGATGGAAGTGCCGTATGGAGAAAATCCCAAATCGAGCATTACGGTGTAGATCACGGTGCTGGTCGGGAAGCCTGTTTCAAAAAACGAGAGCGAGAAGCTCCCAACGACTAATCCGATAAAAACTGCCGCCATCAGCAGTGCGCCGAGCCCTTGCAGCCTGGGTTTCAAGGGATCCCTTCATCGGGTTCAGGGAACTGGACTGGGAGCAAGACTGTGAAAACCGATCCAGCCCCTGCTTCACTGTCTACCCAGGTGCGCCCGCCAAGCGTTTCCACAATCGTCTGCATCCGCATCAATTCAGCATTCAATACACCGATCCCGGGTATCTTTTGGACTGCCGGATCAAGGGAGAAGACCTTCGAAAGCTCGTTGAGGGGAATCCCCCCGCCGCGATCGGAAACCTGGATCAGCAAGAAATCTCGATTTGCTTCGCCGGAAAAAACGCCGCCCCTCACCCCACTCGATTCTGAAGGCTCCAGGCGAACAGATAAGCTTACTTCGCCATTTTCGGGGGTAACCGATGCCGCATTGAACAGTAAAATCACAAGCATGCGTTTGATCGCATCCGGATCGCTATCGATAAGAAGCGGAGATCCGGGTAAATCCTGCTTCAGGAGTACCCCGCGTAGCTGAAAAAGGGCAGAATTCTCCTCCAGCACCTTTTGGATTGTACTGAGAAGGTCGAATCTCTGGCGCTGAATGCGGGAGGCATCTGATTCCGCCAGGGTCAGGCGGGTGAGGTCATCGATCAGCCGGTTCAAGCGCTCGGCGGAAAGTTTGATGCGTTCGACCAGCTTGCGCTGCTTCAAGCCGAGGATTCCTAATGTCTCGCCTAAAAGCATATCGGTGTTCCCAACTACAGATGCCAGCGGCTGGCGCATTTCTTCACAGATCTGGAAAATCTCCTGGATTTGCTCGCTCGAGGCGCTTAAAGAGATGGTGTGAGCGCCGAGCTGGCTCAAACGCGCTTCTGCGGCACTGGTCGAGAGACGAAGGAGAGAGAGCTCCTCGAGCGCCATCCGCAGCTCGCCCATCAAGGGTTGTTGGCTGCTGGCAGCCGCTCGCTCGGCGCGCTCGACCGCCTCAGTGAGCTGGCGGTTTTCATCTCGAAGATCGCGGGCTGCTTTCTCCAAAGCGGAATGTTCTGCCAGGATTGCAGTCATCCGGACGATCTGGCGCTGATTGCGTTCGGAAAATTCCTGCAGAGCGGCGCACTGATCTCGCAACCGCTGATTATCCTCAGCGATCTGCTGCGTTTGTTCCTGGACACGCCGGGCTGCCTGCTGTGCCTTCACCAGATCCTGGCGGAGCAGGGCGGATTGCTCTGTCTCGTGGACCAGGCTGATGATAAAGCGAGCTAATAATTCGATTGTGGCTTGTTCTTCGTTCGTCCAATCCACCTGGGGATCATTCGCGATCAAGATCGCACCGTTAATAAGCCTGCCTTCACCTGACATCACCGGTACGAAAAGCATGGCGCCCATATTTTCGAGGTTATAGCGAACTGCCAGGCTCAGACGATCTGGTGATGCAGAGGCGGCGGAAAGCTTCCGGACTTCGCCCCATCTTCAAGCATGAGGTCAGGATCGGGAGCTCGCGACCGTCGACCCAGGCTTCATCGACATATTGCCGGGCAGCCTGATCGTAACCGCATTCAATATGGATCAAACCTTGCGGGTCTGGGGGGCTTACCAAAAAAACCTGTTCAGCATGGGCCGCGCCAGCAAGGATGGAGACAACCCGCTGGCAAGCCTGGTAATCTCCGGGCATATCAATGAAGGCAAGCAGCGCTTTCAAAATGGCAGGATCGATCGACTGGACGGTGGTGAGCTCAGCCGGAGCAGAAGCCTGCTGGATGGTCTGGTCTTCCTGCAGAACTGGTTCCTCTGCAACTACGGCGGTCTGAATGAGATTTCTCTGCGGGAGAACTATGAGGAAGGGGTAAGCTGCCATTTCGAAAAGCCGCAGGACCACAGGGAAGTTTCCAGATGTGGGGAAAAAGAGCTGAAATAGATGCCCGCAGCCCAGCAATGAGAACATCGCGATGCCGTAAGACCAGGCTGGAGCGCGGACTGCGGCTAGAATGACGATCCCCGCCCCGCAGATTAACAGCGAGAAGACCTGGAAGGCGTGATCTACTGCCGTGCCGTTCAGACCATAGACCTGCGTTAGCGGCACGATTATCGACCTGGACCACCAGACGGCGGCAAAAATGCAGCCAATCAAAGTGATAAAAAGGGCGATCAACGTCCCGGCATCGGCAGCTGGATTTTTTTCCGGGAAACCCCAAAGCCAGACCAGAACTACCAGGCTCAGCAGAGCAATACTTCGATCTAACAGCCCCAGCAAGGAGCTGGTCTGGTTATTTTGCTGCCAGATCAAACCGGAAGCGAAGAAGAGCCCAATTTGAAATATTAGCAGAAGGACGAGCCCAAAAACCAGGCGGCGCCTGACAGTTGAACCGAGGCGGGCATTTCGGCTGACGGCAAGCTGCAGGGCAATGGCAATCGAAAAAGCCAGGATGGTGTGATACGCAAGGCTGCCAGCGTTCGAGCCCAACAAATCGATTGTCGCTTCAATCAGCATGATGATCCTTCACGTGCAGGCTCGGCGGGATTCCGAGCTTCCTGATAACGAATATCTTCGGAATATGCCCGCTCATTGAACTTTAATGTCGATTATAGCACGGCAGCCCAATCGAGATGAGATGCTCAAAGAGAGCGACTGCTGCGAAACCGGAGAAATCTGGTCGAAGGGATTTCCAGGTTGACAAAAAGGGAATGAAGAAGGTAAAATACCGTCCGCAACCGAAGATCCTGTTGGATTGCCTTGCCGGAGTGGCGGAATTGGCAGACGCGCTACGTTCAGGGCGTAGTGAGATTACTCTCGTGTGGGTTCAAATCCCACCTTCGGCACACGGTCCCCTCAATATTGAGGGGATCATTTTTAAGTGCGGCATGGTATATGCAGCTTAACAGGAGGCTTGCAACTCTGGCTGGCTTGCGGTAAGATGGGATTGATCGATTTGAAGTGGAGGCAGAGGGAAGCGGAATGAAGTACGTGGGCGTGGTAGCCGCACTGGTGATCCTGGCTTTTCTGGTGATGGATTTCAACAGCCGCACGGCGGAGCTCAGCCGGCTTTCAGGAGAGCATGCGCTGGTGAAAGCGGAGCGCGATGCGAAGGTGTTGACAAAGGAGGCGCTTGAAGGGGAGATCGCTTTCGCCACCTCTGAATCTGCGGTGTATGATTGGGCTTACCAGAACCACATGATTTGCCCGGGGGATATCCCGGTTGTGCCAGTTGGGGGCGCCGGACCGACACCGACCCCTAAACTGCCCCCAGCGGCTGCTCGGCAAACGATGAGCAACCTGGACCGCTGGCTGCTGCTTTTCATCGACCCGCAGTAACTGATTTTTCGCTTGCTTGACGGATGAGAATGGGCGTGTTACAATGACGTCCGCCTGGGGGTAGGCGAAGTCAACCGATGCGGGGTGGAGCAGTGGCAGCTCGTCGGGCTCATAACCCGAAGGTCCCCAGTTCGAATCTGGGCCCCGCTACTGAAGAAAACCATAGACCTCCAGGTTCCTGGAAACGGGACAGCCTGGAGGTCTTCGGTTCGTTGGAGTCTCAGAACCAGATCTAAAGATTGATCATGCAAAACTCAGTCCGCAGCATGCGATGAAGCTGTCTCCGCATCTGAAAATATTCCAACTGAAGTGTTGATGTAATCCAGCCATTCGGCTGAACGCTTGCCCCGACCTCGAACCGCTTCATGAAATGCGCGCTGCAGCTGGCAGGTTACCGGTCCGGAGCTCCCGCTTCCAATAACCCGGAAATCGATCTCACGCAATCCGATGCATTCCGCCGCCGTACCGCTCACAAACACCTCATCCGCCATATAGAGCTGATCTCGTGAAATCGGCTGCTCCACCACTTCAAAACCCAAATCGCCCGCCAATGTGATCAGCGACAAACGCGTGATCCCTTCCAGGATTGTGGTTGTGCAAGGGGTGAATATCTTCCCGCCGCGCACCAGGAACAAATTCTCACCCGTGCATTCGGCGACGAAACCTTGTGGGTCGAGCATGATCGCTTCGTCGAAACCAAGACGCACCAATTCGGTCTTCGCCAGGGCGCTGTTGGCGTAATTACCCACAACCTTAGCTTTGGTCAGCATCACGTTCGGATGATGGCGGGTAAAAGAGCTGATATTTGCGCGCACGCCCTTTTCCAGGGCTGATTCGCCCAGGTAATCCTTCCACTCCCAGACCGCGATCCCCACCGCAGCCTTTCCGCCGTCAAGATTCAGGTTCCAACCGCCTCCGGTCAGGAAGACTAACGGTCGGATATAACATTCGGCAAATCCGTTCGCCGAAACCGTCAGTCGAACTGCCTCTTCCAGTTCCGAGGTGGTGTACGGAAAATCCCGAAAACCGAAGGAGTGGGCTGAGTGGATCAACCGCTCGATATGCTCCCTCAATCGAAATACAGCTGGGCCGTTATCCGTATCATAGCAGCGGATTCCTTCAAATACTCCCATCCCGTAATGCATCACCGGCGTCAAAAAGTGGACCGTCGCCCGCTCGAATTCGACCAGCTCGCCGTTCATCCAGATGTATTTCGATTCCATGTTCATTTTGTAATCTCCTCGATAAATGATTTTTTTACTGTCAATCCTTGATACCGTTATCAGGATTGTTCTGCGTTATGCAATTTTAATTCAATCCCATCCACAACCGCCTGGGTGAACAGAGCCGTGGTCAGCTTCCCGCCCAAGTCGGCGGTGAGCCGCTGTGATTTCAGCACGCTCTCAACCGCCATTTCGAGGTAAGCAGCCTCCACTTCCAGTTTGAGCGAATGGCGCAGCATCAAGGCTGCGCTCAGGATAGCTCCAGTTGGATTAGCCAGCCCGCATCCGGCGATATCTGGAGCCGAACCGTGGATAGGTTCATATAAGCCTGGACCCTCGCCACCCAGCGATGCGGACGGCAGCAAGCCCATCGAGCCGGAGAGCACCGATGCCTCGTCCGTCAGAATATCGCCGAAAGTGTTTTCTGTCACCAGCACATCAAAGCCAGCCGGATTATTAATCAGGCGCATCGCAGCCGTGTCAACCAGCATATGCTCCAGGCGGACGTCTGGATACCCCCGACCCACCTCGGCAGCGATCTCCCGCCACAACCGAGACGATTCCAGCACGTTTGCCTTATCCACCGAAGTGACCATTTTGCGCCTTCCACGCGCCAGCTCGAAGGCTAGTTCGACGACCCGCCGAATTTCAAAATCGAAATAGGCCATCGTATCCACCGCCTGAACGATTCCGTCGATCTTTCGGCGTTCTTTTGGTTCGCCGAAATACAGGCCTCCGGTCAGCTCTCGCACCACCAGCATGTCGACGCCTGCCAGTTTTTCAGGTTTGAGCGGTGAAGTATGCACCAGGCTGGAATAGACCTTCACCGGGCGCAGGTTTGCGAATACTCCCAGAGCCTTACGGAGCTGCAGCAGCCCCTGCTCTGGACGGACTTTCGCTAATGGATCGTCCCATTGCGGTCCGCCTACTGCGCCCAACAGGACCGCCTGAGCCGCCAGGCAGGCTTGAACCACAGGCTCGGTCAGAGCCGTTCCGTGAATGTCAATCGAGCAGCCGCCAATCAAGTGTTCCTCATAGCTGAATTCGTGTTCAAAACGAACCGCGAGCGCATCCAGGGTTTTTACTGCGGCGGTAACAACCTCCGGACCGATTCCATCGCCGGGCAGCAGAACGATATGAGCCTTCACGCCGGCTCCTTGGTGATATACAACCCGTACTCAACCGAATCGGCCAGGGCTCGCCAGCTGGCCTCGATGATGTTTGCGCTAGCGCCTACTGTGCTCCAACGCTTGGTGCCGTTCTGGGTGTCGATCAGCACCCGCGTGGTGGCGCGGGTCCCATTTTCGCCGTCCAGGATGCGGACTTTATAATCGGCTAAATGGAAGCTCCCGAGCTGCGGATAAAGCGGCAGGAGCGCCTTGCGAAGGGCAGTATCCAGGGCGTTGACAGGACCATTCCCCTCCGCCGCAGTGTGCAGGACCTCGCCATCGACGCTGACCTTGACCATTGCCTCGGCGAAAATACCCCTGCCCTGGCGATGCTCGACATTGACTGAGAAATCGACCAGCTCGAAAGGCGCCTGGTAACCCGGCTTCTGGCGCTTGAACATCAGCGCTACCGAAGCGTCGGCAGCCTCAAATGCAAACCCTTGCGCCTCCAGCGACTTGATCTCTCTCAAGATCTCGCCTACCTCCTGCTCGCCGTCGAGATCGAACCCATACTCTTCCGCTTTGCTGAGCAGGTTCCCACGACCTGAAAGCTCCGAGACAACTACACGCATTTCGTTTCCGACCAGCCCAGGATCGATGTGCTGGTAAGACGTATTCGAGCGGCGCAGCGCTGCTACATGCAGACCGCCTTTGTGTGCAAACGCGGATTTCCCCACATACGGCAGGTGCTCGTCCGGCGCCAGGTTAGCGACTTCCGCTACAAAATGAGACACTTCTTTTAATTTTGAGAGCTTTCCATCCGGCAGGGCTTTCAACCCCAGCTTCAATTCAAGGTCTGGGATCACCGAACACAGGTTTGCATTGCCGCACCGCTCTCCGTAACCATTAATCGGTGCCCTGGACCTGGATTATTCCCGCTTTTACTCCGACAAGCGAATTGGCGACCGCGCACTCCCCATCGTTGTGGCAGTGGATCCCGAGCGGATGTTGGATCAAACCTCCGACCGCCCGCACGATTTGCTCAATATCTGAGGGCAGCATCCCGCCATTGGTATCGCACAATACCAGGGTCTCGGCGCCACCTCGCCTGGCTGCTTGCAGGGTCTCGAGGGCGTATTCCGGATCAGCGTTATAACCATCGAAGAAATGCTCTGCGTCGTAGATAATCCGCTTCCCTTGCTGCCGGAGGTAATTCAAACTCTGCTCAATGATCCGCAAGTTCTCATCGAAGGTAGTCCGCAGCACTTCCTCTACATGCATCGTCCAGCTCTTACCGACCACCGTGCAAACCGGTGTCCCTGCCTCCAAAAGCGCCTTGATGTTGATATCATCTTCCGGATCTCCGTTTACCCGACAGGTGGAACCAAACGCACAGATCAGGGAATTCTGCCAGGGCAGATCGCCAGCCCGTTCGAAAAATTCGACGTCTTTTGGGTTAGACCCAGGCCAACCACCTTCGATGAAAGCGACTCCCAGGTCGTCCAGCTTGCGGGCGATGCGGATCTTGTCCATACCCGAAAGCGAAAGGCCTTCGCGTTGGGTGCCATCCCGTAATGTCGTATCATAAATCTGGATATCCATTGAATTCCTCCGCAAACTGTTAGCTTGTTTTAACCCTAATAACCTCGATTCCCGAAGGTCATCCGGGATTATGCCAATTCAACCAACCATGATTCCACAGGGATTTTCCGAAGTCGATTTCTCGTAAGCGGTAATTTGCTCGGAAAAGCCCAGGAGATAATCAAGCTCATCGATACCGTTGAGCAGACATGTTCTGGCAAAAGGGTCGATCGGAAAAGTGACAGTCATCCCATCCGGCAGGCGCAAAGTTTGCGTTTCCAGGTTTATCTCTACGCTTGAATGGGAATTAGCAGCGAGCTGATCCATCAGCGATCGATGGATTTCCGCGCTCACCTCCAAAGGCAGAAGTCCGTTTTTGAGAGCGTTATTTCGAAAAATATCTGCAAACGAGGTCGAAATGACCGCTCGCATACCGAAGCCGGTCAACGCCCAAGGGGCATGCTCTCGCGATGAGCCGCAGCCGAAATTGTCTCCAACAAAGAGCACCTGGGCTCCGCGCAGGTCAGCCCGGTTGAGCACAAAATCCTGGCGTGGGTGTCCATCGGCCTGGTAGCGCCAATCGGCAAAAAGCGCATCGCCCATCCCGGCTTTATCGGTCGCCTTGAGAAAACGAGCCGGAATTATCTGGTCGGTATCGATATTATCGAGTGGTAAGACATACACCTGTGAATTTAGAGTGGAGAATTGCGCCATTTAGATAAGTCCTCCAGGATTAATAAAGAGTTCCGAATCGAGAGCTCATAACGTGATCGCAGACTCTGCCATCAAAGTCCGGACATCTGTAATGCTTCCTGTCACTGCCGAAGCCGCAGCGGTGAGCGGGCTGGCCAGGAATGTGCGCCCACCTGGTCCCTGACGACCTTCAAAATTTCGGTTGCTTGTGCTCACAGAATACTGGCCCGGTTCGAGTCGGTCGCCGTTCATAGCAATGCACATCGAGCAGCCTGCTTCTCGCCACTCAGCACCAGCTTCTTTGAAAATCCGATCCAAACCCTCGGATTCTGCCTGGCGCTTGATCATCCCGCTGCCGGGAACAACCAGCATCCGGACACCTGAAGCAACCCGGCGGCCTTTCAAAACGTTCGCCGCTGCGCGCAGGTCGGAGATTCGCCCATTGGTACAGCTGCCCACGAAAACCACTTCTACAGGATGACCTAGCAGCGCCTGACCAGGCTGCAGCCCCATATAGCCGAGCGCTTTCGCTCGTTCTGAACCGTCCTGCCCATTTGAAAAAAGGTCGGGATCGGGAATCTGCCCACTGATTGGGATAGCCATGCTTGGATTCGTCCCGTAGGTGATCATCGGCTCGAGCAAAGAAGCATCCAGAGTAATGCTGCGGTCATACGGAGCGTCCTCGTCACTGTTGAGGAGCCTCCAGCAATTCAGCGCGGCTTCCCATGCCTTACCCCGTGGGGCAAATTCCCGTCCTGCCAGATATTCGAAGGTAATATCATCCGGCGCGATCATCCCGGCCCGAGCTCCGGCTTCAATCGACATGTTGCAAAGGGTCATGCGCGCTTCCATTTCGAGCGCCTGCACGGCAGGGCCGCAGAATTCGAACACGTGACCTGTTCCGCCACCGATCCCAATCTTAGCGATTAATGCCAGGATGAGATCCTTAGCGGTAACGCCAGGCTGGAGCATCCCCTCTATCCGAACCTGGTAATTCTTAGGCCTGCGCTGAAGCAAGCATTGGGTAGCCAGCACATGCTCTACCTCGCTCGTCCCAATCCCAAAGGCTAAAGCCCCAAAAGCGCCATGGGTGGCAGTGTGACTGTCTCCGCACACGATTGTCATCCCCGGCTGGGTCAGACCCTGTTCTGGTCCGATCACATGGACAATCCCACGCTTCGGATCGTCCATTCCATGAACACGGATGCCGAAATTCCGACAGTTATCCTCTAAGATGCGGACCTGGCGAGCGGCCTGGTCGTCGAGGAATGCAAGCGCAGGATCATGGGTCGGTGTGCTGTGATCGGCTGTTGCAAGGATCCGATCTGGATGGCGGACTTTCAATCCCCGCTCACGCAGCCCGGCAAAAGCTTGAGGTGAAGTGACTTCATGGACCAGGTGCAGATCGATATACAGAATCGCGGGTGATCCGACCTCCTGGGCGACTATGTGACTGTCCCAGATCTTCTCGAAAAGTGTGCGAGGCATGGTTAAGAGGGATCCTTGTCTGGTGAGCTGGCGCTCGACTTGTGGTACTTCGGATCCCACTCCGGAAGCGGCTCAGAAGAATGCTTCTTATTCGGAGCCGGGTTCAGGATAGCATCCATAATCCAACCTCTCGGGTAGGTGTTTGGTTCAGGAAATGGATCACGAGCCGATAAACTGAACTCCTCGGGTTGATTAGGGATGTGCTTCTCGTCTTTCATAGTCGTCCTCCTTAATAAAGATCACCAAGAATTATCTGACCTGATTTCTATTCATTGACGCTCACTCGCTCACCACGGAGGTTTCGAATAAGATCGCATCCTCCGACTGATTCGGATTTACCCCTTGCGCCACCAATAGCTTGTTGAGCGCCGCCAGGTAAGCCTTGACACTGGCAACAATGATATCTGTATCAGCCCCATGGCCTCCAAACGTGCGCGGCCGCTCGGTCTCTTTCTGAGCATTGAGGCTGTGTACTCCATTGGTTCCCTGGATCCGTACAGTCACCTCACCGAGTGCATCAATTCCCTCCGTCACTGCGTGAACCGAAAATTCCAGCAGCGTGTTTGGAGCCTGGACGATCGCATCGACAGCCTTGAAAGCCGCATCGACAGGACCGGTTCCAACGGCCGCCTGAACGTGCAGACCGTCATCGGGGCCAGAAAGCCGCACCGTTGCGGTTGGCAAACCTACTGTCCCGCACGCTACTTGAAGATCATCCAGAGAGAAGACCATGCGAGGCTGGTAAAACTCGTCCGCCAACAAGGCTTCCAGATCGGCATCGGTGATGGTCTTCTTTTTATCCGCCAGATCTTTAAAACGCTGAAATGCCTTATCCAGATTTTCATCAGCGAGCTCATACCCAAGCTCATTAAGCGAGACTTCAGAGCATGGCGGCCTGAGTGCTTTCCCAATACCAACTTGCTTTGGGTGACGCCGACCGTTTCTGGAAGCATAATTTCGTAAGTCAGCTGGTTCTTGAGCAGCCCATCCTGATGAATGCCGGCTTCGTGGGCAAAGGCATTCGCGCCGACGATCGCCTTGTTGGGCTGAACCATTATGCCGGTGTAATTGCTTACCAGCTTGCTCATCCGGGAGATTTGAGTGGTGTCGACGCCAGTTGCCAACCCGTAGAGCGAACGGCGGGTATGCAGCGCCATCACAATCTCCTCCAACGAGGTGTTGCCCGCACGCTCGCCAATTCCGTTCATGGTAACTTCAGCCTGGCGGGCACCAGCTTGAATCCCTGCCAGGGTGTTGGCGGTCGCCATTCCCAGGTCGTCGTGGCAGTGGACTGAGACTACGCAATTCTCGATCCCAGGCGTGCTGCGGATGATCCCTGCGATCAATCCGCCGAACTCCTGTGGAGCGGTGTAGCCAACCGTGTCGGGAATATTGAGCGTGGTCGCTCCGGCCTGGATAGCGACCTCGAGCACCTTGTATAAGAATTCCGGATCCGAACGTCCTGCGTCTTCCGGGCTGAATTCGATGTCCTGGCACAGGCTGCGAGCATAAGCCACTTGCTCTTTTACTGCATCCAACACCTGCTGGCGGGTCATCCGAAGCTTATATTCCATGTGAATATCCGAAGTGGCCAGGAAGATATGAATGCGCGGGTACGCTGCAGACTGCACAGCCTCCCAGGCTTTATCGATATCCGATTTCGCAGCCCGACCCAGCCCACAAATTATTGGCAATTTGGCGTCGACCGAACCTCCTGCTGGGATATTCCCACCTCGGCTGCGATCCGCCTGACGGCTTCCAGATCGTCGGGGGAGGCAGCCGGGAAGCCAGCTTCGATGATATCGACGCCCAACCGAGCCAGCCCACGCGCCACTTCCAGTTTTTCTGCGGAAGTCATTGAGGCACCTGGAGATTGCTCGCCATCTCTCAAGGTTGTGTCAAAAATGTAAACGTAATCGGTTTTCATAAGTTATCCCTACCGCTTCCATTTGTCCGGTCTCAGCGCCCTGACGGCTGCGCCAACCTGCCACATTTCCGACTCGCGCATCTGCTTCAGCTCGGCATCCAGCTTTTCTTTGTAATCTGGGGCAGAGTTTGACTTCCAAAACGAGGCAAGTCTCCTGACCGCTGGTTACGCTGGCATAGAGCTCCTCAAAGACCGGCTCGACCGCCTTACGGAATTTATGACGCCAGTCTAAAGCGCCTCGCTGAGCGGTAGAGGAGCAGTTTTGATACATCCAATCCATACCGTTCTGGTCCACCAACCGGATCAGGCTCTGGGTCAGCTCTTCGACCGTCTCATTGAAAGCCTCACTGGGGGTGTGCCCGTGAGCTCGAAACAGGTTGTACTGAGCTTCCATTACGCCTGCAAGCGCGCCCATCAGCACACCACGTTCGCCGGTTAGATCGCTGTAGACTTCTCTCTCAAAAGTGGTTGGGAAAAGGTATCCCGAGCCAATCACAATCCCAAGCGCCAGCGTGCGTTCGGTCGCGTGCCCGGTGAAGTCCTGCTTTACGGCGTAGCTGGCATTGATCCCACTTCCTGCCAGGAAGTTAGCCCGGACGCTGGTACCGGAGCCTTTTGGGGCTACCATAATTACATCTACGAATTCGGGCGGCATGACCCTGGTCTGATCGTTGTACACAATCGAAAAACCGTGGGAGAAATACAAGGCGTCGCCCACCTTCAGGTGCTTTTTCACATTTGGCCAGAGCATCATCTGAGCCGCATCCGAGACCAGGTATTGGACAACCGTGCCGCGTTCAGCAGCTTCTTCGATTGAGAAAAGGGTCTCGCCAGGAACCCAGCCATCTGCAACAGCTTTATCCCACGAGCGACCGCTGCGTTTTTCTTGCCCAACGATCACATTCACGTTGTTCTCTCTCATATTCAACGCCTGAGCAGGACCTTGAACACCGTAGCCCAACACCGCCACAGTTTCATCCCGCAGTATCTGGCGCGCCTTCTCGAGCGGATACTCTTCCCTGGTCACCACTTCTTCATTCATGCCGCCGAAATTGATCTTTGCCATTTTTAAACTCCTTATGCAGCCATTTTTTTAGTGAGATACGAACTTGCTTTGAAAACCTTGATGAGCGTAGCTACCTACCGCTGCTCAGTGCTTGTAGCCGTTGTTTCCATTCCCATTCGACCCAAAACTACCCGACTCCTCCATCGAGCCACGTGCCATCGCGACGATCCCTGTCCTGACCATTTCCAGAATACCGAAAGTCTTCAAAACGCCAACAAAACTGTCAATTTTCTGCTCGTCTCCGGTAATCTCAATGATCAGAGAGTCGTTCCCTACATCCACTATCCGCGAGCGATACACCTCGACAAGCTGCATGATCTCACTGCGATGTTCTGGGCTGGTGGAGACTTTGATCAGCGCCAGATCGCGGCTGACCATCGGCTGCGAGGCTAAGTCCTTGACCTGGATCACATTGACGAGTTTGTACAGATTGGCCATGACGCGTTCGGCGTTAGTCTGGTTGCTGTCGACAACGATGGTCATTCGCGACACGCCAGTTTGCTCGGTGTGACCTACGGTAAGAGATTCGATATTGAACGCTCGCCGCCGGAACAATGAGGCAACCCGATTCAGTACACCGGGTTTATCTTCTACGAGGGCTACAAGGGTATGCTGCATGATTTATTTTCCTCTCAAAGATCCGTCTGGGCTGTTTCGACCAGCACGCTGGGCAGCGGGCGGCGGATCATATTATGAAGATCGGCTCCGACCGGGACCATCGGATAGACACTATCCTCTTGCTCGACCCGAAAATCGATAACCACCGTTCCTTCGGCTTCTTGAGCCTGCCGGACGGCCGACTTTACCTGGGAGCGTTCGGTGACCCGCAGCCCGGTCAGACCGTGGGCTTCAGCCAGCTTGACGAAATCGGGCGACCTCAGCGGTGTGGCGGCATAGCGCCGTTCATAGAAAAATTCCTGCCACTGGCGCACCATCCCTAAAAAGCCGTTGTTCAAGATGGCGACATAGATCTTGATCCCCTCCTGAGCTGCTGTGGAAAGTTCAGATTGGGTCATCTGAAACCCGCCATCTCCGGCAATCGCCCAGACTTCAGCTTGCGGTTGGCTGAACTTGGCGCCGATCGCAGCCGGCAGAGCAAATCCCATTGTGCCCAGCCCGCCTGAAGTCAGGTAAGTGTGCGGCTGGTTGTGCCGATAATATTGGGCTGCCCACATCTGGTTCTGTCCGACATCTGAGACGATCAGCGCATCGCCCGAAGTGTAGCGCCACAAATCGTGCACAACATGGGCGGCATACAGATGACCATCGTCCGGCATATTTTGAATGTCTCGGACGGTGCAGTCGCCGCGCATCTCGTCGATATAAGCGATCCATTCATTGTGTTCGCACGGCTGCAGGTTTGCCAGCAGGTGCCCGAGGGTATCCCCAACGTCGCCAATCAGAGCCAGATCGACCGAGACATTCTTATTAATCTCGGATGTGTCGATCTCGCAGTGAATTTTCTTCGCTTCTGGAGCATAGGTCTTCAGGTTGCCAGTGACGCGGTCGTCGAATCGCATCCCAAAGCGCGATCAGCAGGTCTGCCTGCTGGATGGCAGTGTTCACCCAGGCTTCACCGTGCATTCCCATCATCCCCAGGTTCAGCGGGTGCTCCGCAGGGAATCCGCCGATCCCGAGCAGGGTCATCGCCACCGGAGTTTGGGTCTTTTCGACAAATTCGTAAAGCCTGGACATAGCTCCTGAAAGCAGCACACCGCGCCCGGCGAGGATCACAGGTCGTTTTGCGGCCTGGATCATTTCGAGGGCCTGCTCCAAATCGCGTGATAATGGGTGCATGTCGGTGTGGTAGCCCGGCAGGCGGATCGGTGCATGGGTGTATTCCCACTCGATTGAAGCCTGCTGGGCATCTTTGGCAATGTCCACCAGCACCGGTCCTGGTCGACCTGAACGAGCGATAAAGAACGCCTCCTGCATTACCGGGCCAATTTCAGATGCATCGGTGACCAGATAGTTGTGCTTCGTGATCGGCAGGGTTATTCCGGTGATATCCGTCTCTTGAAAGGCGTCATACCCAATGAATTTGCTGGCGACCTGTCCGGTGACGCACACAATCGGAGACGAATCGGCAAATGCAGTGGCGATCCCAGTCACCAGGTTCGTCGCGCCCGGGCCAGAGGTTGCCAGCGCGACCCCAACTTTCCCTCCGGCGCGAGCGTAGCCGTCCGCGGCGTGAGCTGCGCCCTGCTCATGGCGGACGAGCACGTGGTGGATGGGGTAATCCAGCATGGCATCGTAAATCGGTAAATTGGCCCCACCCGGGAAACCAAAGACCGTATCTACCCCTTCCTTCACAAGACATTCCCAAAAAATTCTCGCACCGGTGGTTATCATTTCAACATTCTCCTTTGCGTTTATCTGCCCTTTAAGATGGCATTACAACAACATTTGGTTTGAACTGCCATGACGATAAGATCCGATTTAATTCATCAAAACCGCGCCGGTATCGGCGCTTGTCACGAAATGGGCATATCGCCGCAGCCATTTGCTCCTGGCTTGCGACACGAACGGCGGCAGGTCCTTCAGCCTGCGCTCGAGCTCCGATTGTGGCAGTCGGACGTTAAGGGTTCGCTGCTCCAGGTCGATCTCAACCACGTCTCCGGGTCTTAAAGCCGCGATTGGGCCGCCAGCCGCCGCTTCGGGAGAGACGTGCCCAATACAGGCGCCGCGCGTCCCCCCGAAAAGCGCCCATCTGTGATCAGGGCTACCTGCTCGCCCAAACCCATCCCCATGAGGGCACTGGTCGGGCTGAGCATTTCCATCATCCCCGGACCTCCCTTTGGACCCTCATAACGGATCACAATAACCTCGCCGGATCGAACCTCACCTGCCAGAATGCCGGCCATCGCTTCGTCGTGCGATTCGTAAATGTGCGCCGGACCGCTGAATTTACGCATCGATTCGGCCACCCCACCTGTCTTAACCACCGAGCCTTTGGGAGCAAGGTTGCCGAAGAGGATCGCCAGTCCGCCGTGTTTCGAATGGGGGTTCTCCAAACTGTGGATCACTTCGGCATCGCGGATCTCAACCCCTTGGAGCGAGTTCTCGCCAAACTCCTCCCGGTCACTGTCATCCGATCCAGGTGCAAAACCCCGTCGATGCGGGCGACTTCGCTCAGGATCGCCGGGATCCCGCCAGCCCGATGGACATCTTGCATGTGCCAACGTCCGGATGGGCTGACTTTGACCAGGTGCGGCACCCGGTCTGCGACCGCATTGATCCGATCCAGTGGGTAATCCAGCTCTCCTTCGTGGGCGATCGCCAGGGCGTGCAGGACTGTATTGGTGGAGCCGCCCATTGCCATATCCAGGGCGAAGGCGTCGTCCAGCGCCTCGGGAGTGACGATATCGCGCGGCGGATCTGATTTCGGACGAGCTCGAGGATCAGCTTGCCGGCGCAGACCGCCAGCTCCTCCCTTTCGGCGGTCAGGGCTAATGCCGAGCCGTTATAAGGCAGAGCCAGCCCGATCACTTCCATCAGGCAGTTCATACTGTTGGCGGTGAACATCCCCGAGCATGAACCGCAGCCTGGGCAGGCGAAATCTTCAAGCGTCTTCAGCCGGGCTTCATCGATCTTGCCAGCCTTAAACGCCCCCACGCCTTCGAAAACCGAGATTAGATCGATTACCTCTCCCTCCGGCGTCTTGCCGGCTGCCATCGGACCACCGGAGACGAAAATCGTCGGGACGTTTGTGCGCAGCGCGCCCATCGCCATGCCGGGTACAATTTTGTCGCAATTAGGGATGCAGACCATCCCATCGAAGCAGTGCGCTTCGATCATCGTTTCGACCGAATCGGCGATCAGCTCACGGGAAGGAAGCGAATAACGCATGCCGATGTGCCCCATCGCCACGCCATCGTCCACTCCAATCGTATTAAACTCAAATGGCACCCCTCCAGCCTGGCGCACAGCATTTTTGACCAACCTGCCAAATTCTTGCAAATGGACATGACCCGGGATAATATCGACGTAAGAATTGACGATCGCGATGAACGGTTTACCCATGTCGGCGTCCGAAACGCCTGTGGCTTTGAGCAGCGCCCGATGCGGTGCTCGCTCAACCCCGCGCTTGATTTGGTCAGATCTCATCCCTTTTTTTGAACTGCTGCTCATTGTATTTTCCTCAAAAATAAAAAGAGCTGCCCTTTGGTTGGGCAGCTCCTGTTTTTTCCGGCTTATTCTGGTCCTATCGGTCTTTGTTTTTCCTGCTCCAGACCCTGACCACCGCCTGCCCAACCGTAATCCGGCTCTCAATAAGAACGAGAACCAGAATAAGGATGAGGCCAAGAATAGCGATCAGGTGGTTAGTCATTTTTTTGTCAATGGTCAGGTAGACCGGCGTTAGTTAATTAGGCGCAATGTTACCACCTAAAAAACCGAATTGGATTAAGAATCATTAATATGTGCTTCATTTGTCTTTAATAAAATGAGCGGATTTCGGTGATTTCGGTGCTTGTGCAACAGCTAATGAGTAAATCAAGAAAACAATCTAACAGGGCTCATAGGGTTATGGTGCACATATTTCTATCCCTCAGGGATGTTCTGCAGCACTTCGAACAGCAGCCTCACTACCTTCTCAACACTGGGGATATACAGCCGCTCTGAAGGCGAGTGGACATCATTCATGGACGGACCGATGGAAATCATATCCATATCCGGATATTTCCCACTGATGGTACCGCACTCCAGCCCGGCGTGAACAGCCATAACTTCTGCCTCTTCACCATACAGTTCCAGGTAAGCATCTTTCATTTTCATCAGGATAGGAGATTCGGGGTCAGGCGGCCATCCGTTGTAAAAGCCAGAGAATTCCACGGGATATCCGGCCAGCTCCCAAACGCTGGCGATCATCTGTGCGGTATCTTCCAGTTCTGAATCCACAGAACTGCGCACGGTGCAATCCACTTCTAGCTTGCCGTCCTGGGCGCTGGTGACACCGGTGTTTGTCGATGTTTCGACCAGCCCCGGCACTGTATCGCTCATGCGAAGTACGCCTTGAGGTGTCCCATACAAGGCGTTGATCAGGGTTTTCTGGAAGGTCTCGTCCATAACCTGGGGAGGGGCTTGGACCGATGTCAGATCGATGCTCAAGTCGGGTTCAACCGCCTTGAGCTCATTTTGCACAGTGGCCTCAAAGTCCCTGGTAAAGCTCAAGAACGCATCCACCTGCGAATCCGCGATGAAAACCAATGCAGCCGCGTCGCGTGGGATCGCATTGGAAACTGTGCCGCCAGAAAGACTCGCCAGCTGCAGTCCAAATTGTCCGGCGGACGCTTTCAGCAGACGAACCAGGATTTTCGTAGCATGACCGCGCCCAAGGTTGATATCCATACCGGAATGCCCACCCTTGAGTCCCTGGACTTTGACCAGGTAAGCGATCCTATCTGATGGAGCGGGGACCTGCGGGTAGGCGGAATGTATGGCGGCATGTTCTCCGCCTGCCGCACCGATGGTGAACACCCCCTCATCTTCCGAATCCATGTTAATCAGGATTTTGCCGTTCAGGATATCCGGTTTTAGTCCATTGACCCCTGACATGCTGGTTTCCTCATCCACGGTGAACAGAGCTTCCAGCGGACCAGCCTGCAGAGTATCCGACTGCAGAACTGCCATAATAATGGCAATCCCAATCCCATTGTCGGCCCCCAGGGTTGTCCCCTCGGTGACGATATAATCCCCGTTCACGAAGGCCTGGATCGGATCGGTTGTGAAGTTGAACTCCTTTTCGTCTTCTTTCTGGGGCACCATATCCATGTGCGCCTGCAGGACAACCCCCTGGCGATTTTCCATCCCTTCTGCAGCCGGTTTACGGATGATCACATTTCCGGCGTCATCGACAATGGTCTCCAGGCCAAGCCCATTTCCAAAGCTGACCAAAAACTGCCGGATCTGGTCCATTTGACCGGAGGGGCGGGGAATCTGAGTTATGTCATAGAAGTTTTGAAATACATCCTGCGGCTCTAAACTCGCGAGTGCGTCCTGAAGCGGCACTTGGGTCATAGGTGTGGAGGCTGTATCTGTTACGGCTGCAGCCGTCTCAGATTTCTGAGGCATCGTTGTGGTCTGAATATCGGTAGGCGCAGGTGATATCTCTGTAGAGATTTTTAACTGCTCGATTTCCACAGTCGAAGAAGCAGGGCTTACTTGCCCTGCCGGCGCCGAACAGGCTATCAGGAGCAAAGCTGCGACAACAACGGTTACAAAGGAATTTTTGTAGATGTTCATAATTTACCTGCTTTCACTTGACCTGACCACCTCTTGATCGGAATCTCCGGCTCTGGCAAATGGAGAAGGTCTGCGGAGAGATTCGAATTCACATTTGGGTTTCCTGGGAGCTGAAACCAAGGTAAGCGGTACGAACTTTTTCGTTTCTTATTAAGTCCTTGCTCGAGCCTTCCAGATCTATTCGTCCCTGCGACAGCACGTATGCATAGTCGCTGATGGCGAGCGCCATCTGCACATTTTGTTCGACAAGCAGAAGGGTAATACCGGTTTTTTTGAGCCCGAGCAGAATCTCAAATAATGTAATTGCCATGGCAGGAGACAGGCCGAGGGACATCTCATCAATCATAAACACCTTGGGTTCAGCCATAATCCCGCGCCCAACGGCAAGCATTTGCTGTTCGCCTCCGCTCAGCGTACCCGCAACCTGATGCCGGCGGTCTTTCAGACGCGGGAAAAGGTCGAATACCTTCTCCAGGTTTGCCCGAACCTGCGGGCGCGCTCGTTTTGGCGTGGCTCCCATCTCTAAATTCTCAACGACGCTCATCGATGTAAAAAGCTGCCGCCCTTCGGGAACCAGGATTAAACCCAGCTCCGCTTTCTGATGAGCCGATAATTTCGTGATTTCTTTTCCATTGAAGGCGATTTCACCCTGGCTTGGCCGGATCAAACCCATAATCGTGCGTAATAAGGTGGTTTTTCCAGCCCCATTTGCGCCTACCAATGCCGTCAGCAGCCCTTCCTGAATCATAAGGTTGGTCCCGTGGAGGATCTGCACGTCGTTATAACCGGAGGAAATCTCGCGAACTTCAAAGATCACCATGTTACTGCTCACTTCCGATCAGCTTTTCTGCGTCCTCAGGTTTGCCCAGATAGGCTTCGATGACTTGTTTGTCATTCATAACTTCTTCTGGAGGTCCTTCTGCGATTTGCTGTCCAAAATTCAGCACGAAGATCCGGTCAGATACATTCAGGATCGCCTGCATCACATGCTCGATCATGATGATGGACACCCCCTGGTCGCGGACGCCCCGGATTGCTTCAACCATGATCGCGATTTCTGATGGATTTAAGCCGGCCAGCACCTCATCCAGCAGGAGGAGAAAAGGTCGGGCTGCCAGGGCACGCGCCAATTCAAGCCGTTTTTTCTCGGCTATGTTCAAGCTGCTCGCCAGCTGTCCGCTGTGCTTCCTAAGTCCAACGAATTCCATCACTTCATCGGCGATTTTTCCAGCCTCGTTCAAGCCTTTATACTCTCGCCCGAAGCAAGCGCCGGCCATCACGTTTTGGCGGACTGTCAGCTCGTTCAAGGGGCGCACGATTTGGTGCGTCCGAGCCATCCCCATCCGGGCCAGGTGAAAGGGATTTTCGCCGGTGATATCCCGGTCCCGGAATGTGATTCGCCCCTCTTCAGGTTTATATATTCCGTCGATCACGTTGAATAAGGTGGTCTTGCCGGCTCCATTCGGGCCGATCAACCCTAATACCTGACCCTCAGGCAGGTCCAGGTTGACATCGGTAAGCGCCTGCAACCCCCCAAACCACTTCGATACGCCGGTTAAATTCAATATCGTCATACGACTATTTTCCTCAGTATCGGGAAACGCTTGCACAGCCAACCCACAGCGCCTGCCGGGATGAACAAGATGACCAGCAAGAGGAGCAAACCTGCCACGGTGAGCTGGATATTCTTAAATATACGGCTCATCAACAGGGTGCCGCGCAGAGTCTCATAGCCGGCTGCGCCTAACACCGGTCCCAGGACTGTGCCGCTGCCCCCCAGCATGACCATCACTAAATATTCAATCGAAGAGGATAAATTAAAGGCGTCGCTGGGCTCTATACTGCTGTTCTTGAAATAATAGACAACTCCGACCATCCCCGGGATTATCGCCGAGAGTATGTAAGCCCAGGTCTTAGCGTTGGTCGTATCGATACCCATCACCCCGGCTGCATCTTCGTCTTCACGGATCGCCATCAGCCCCAGGCCAAATTTACTCGTCTTAATCATGTAGCTGATCATGATAATCGCAAGGGTCAGGGCGATCATAATCCCATAATCTAACCACAGCGCCGTTGTTGCACCGCCGTACGATTTGTAAATGCTGAAATGCAGCGCGATCCCAGTCGATCCGCCGAAACGAGGTAAATTAATCACCAGAGCGCGCATAGCTTCGTTGACGCCAATCGTCGCCAGGGCAAAATAAGCGCCGCGCAATCGCAGGATGGCCTTGCCCAACAGGAATGCAAGCAGCGCGGCTGCTGCGCCCCCCGCTGGGATAGCGATCCAGAGCGATACTCCAAAGGTGCTCAATAAGTACAGTCCGATATATCCTCCCAGCCCGAAAAAGACCACATGCCCAAAGCTGATGTATCCGGTATACCCCAGGATGATATTCAAGCTGCTTGCCATGGTGATTGAGAGCAATATTGTGAAAAGGGTCTCTCTCAAAGCGGCGTTATTGGTAAATATCGGCACCAGGCTGGCAGTCAGGATGACTGCCAGAGTAATCCATAATCCAGGTGAGCTTCGTAATTTCACTTTTTTGCTCCGAAGAGACCTGACGGTTTAACGATCAAGATAATAATAAATATTACAAACTCAAATACCGGCACCCATGAGGTTTGGATAAAAGCCGGTAATATTCCCTCAAAAGTCCCTAGGATCAATCCTCCCAATAATGCCCCAAGTGGATTCCCTAATCCGCCCAACACAACAATCACGAAGCTCTTTATCTGATAAATATCGCCGGAGAGGATGTTGAAGGGAAAGATTGTGGCAATCAATCCTCCTGCTACGGCTGCCAGCATGCAGCCCAATCCAAAGCTGAATGCCAGCATACGCTGAGAAGGGATTCCCATGAGCTCAGCTGCATTACGGTTATCCGTAATTGCACGCGTAAACTTACCAGGGGTGGTGCGGTTCAGGAAGAGAAACAGAGCACCCGCAATAATGATGGAAGCCAGCGCGGCGACCAGTCGAGTGACTTGTACCGTCACAGAGCCAATCGTGATGCTGCCAAGATCGATGTCAAGAGCGCGCGGGTTCGTGCTGAAAGCCGCTGTTCCGAGCCCAATCAGGATCATATTGACCGAGAAGGTCGCCAGCAGAGTAGACAAGCTCGAAGTATTGATCACCCGCTGGATTGCGACCCGGTAAATACCCATTCCTGCTAGCAGTCCACCTGCGCCGGCGATCAGAATTGCCAGGTACGGGTTGACCCCCAGGCTCGTGCACAGCAGGTAGACCCCGAAACTTCCCAGGGCGATCAGCACTCCGTGAGCCAGATTAATTACATTCATGACCCCCCAGATCAGGGACATGCCCATAGCAGCAAGGCCGTAGACAAATCCGATTAAAAGGCCGTCAACCAGATACTGCATTTCATTTTCACCTGTATGGATATAGGATCTCTGCTGTTGCGCCCTCCGGGGGCCAGACCACCTGTTTAACAAACAGCCCTGAAGCATCTTCCTGCCATTGGATATAGACCATCGAATGCCCGATTTGCAAGCCGTGGCTCTCGCTGCTGGCATCAAACTGTATGTGCCCAAAAAAAGTGAAAATATTCATAACATCAAGGGCGTCCTTAATCCTTTGGGGATCCAATGAATCTGCAGATTCGATTGCACTCTGAAGGATTAATCCGGCAGCATAACCGCCTGCTGAATGGTAAGATGGCTCTTCGTTGTACGCCTCTCTGAAGCTTTTTACAAAATCGGCGTTCTCCGGGCCGTAAAAAGGCAGGCTTGCTTTTTCTGCCGATTCAGCATTGAACTGAACTTGCGGTTCCCATTGGCTGGGACCGATAATCCCCAGGGCAGCCTCTCCAATCTCGGAAAATGTGTCCTCTGCTGGAGCGACAAGCAGCGCCACCATTTTTACATCAATTTTCTTCTCGTACAATTGTTTGGCAAATGTGCTGCCGTCTTGAAAATGGCCGCCGCCAAGGATGGCATCTGGGGCGGTATTTTCAATCTTATTGATAAATGGTGCAAAATCAGTCGTGCCGGTATCGTACCCTTCGAAAAAAACCACCTGATATCCTTGCTGGATTGCA
Organism: uncultured Chloroflexia bacterium; assembly: GCA_963827155.1. Taxonomy (GTDB): domain Bacteria; phylum Chloroflexota; class Anaerolineae; order Anaerolineales; family UBA4823; genus UTCFX2. The sequence continues at coordinate 850,577 of CAWGZV010000002.1, forward strand.
TATTCCCTGACCGCATTGGTGACATCGGTTGAATTCTTATCGTTCTCGTGGATGATCGCGATTTTCTTTGCAGACGGGTCAGTGGCGGCTAACAGATCTATAGCACCTTTAAGGTATTTGCTGGCGGGAGTGTAAGCCTGGTACACCAGGCTGAATCCCCGTTTGTATGTGCTGTCAGAAGCCGCCCCGGTTGTGATCATAATTTTGCCGTACTGCTCGGCAATCACCGCGGCCGCATCTGCCAGGTTGGAAGAATATGGACTGATCAGGAAAGCGGCATTATCCCTGGTCGCCAGCCGCGTATACAGCTGCTGGACGCGATCTTTCGTGGATTCGTCGTCATAATATTTGGCATTAAAATGTAAAACCGAACCATCCTTGAGCTTGATCCCACCTGCATCGTTGACCTGCTTCATCCACAGCATCAGGCCGTTGTTTTGGCGGGTTGATTCCACATTCAAGCTGCCCGTCTGTGAGACTGTGAAACCAATTGTGACCTGAATATCACTGCCTTGCGGTGCTGGCGTGGCTTGATCCGGTGTGGTACAGGCATTTAGAAGCTGGCTGATGATCATAAATATGATGGGGACTAACCTTTTAAATTTCATTGCACATCTTTCTCAGTGATTCCCCAGGGTGCGAACAAAATAATCCACGCTGGCGGAAAGGGCCGCGACGAGACCGTCCCCCCGATAGCTGTGGTTCAAATTGGGAAGCGGCAGGAACTCGAACGGCTTTTCGAGCCGCTCGAGCTCCTCGATCAGGTTGATTGAATTCTGCAGGTGGACGTTCGTGTCGTTAAGCCCGTGGATGATCAGCGGAGCCGCCTGGAGCTGCCCGGCGAGGGTGATCAGATCGGTGGCGGCGTAGCCCTCCGGGTTCTGGGCAGGGGTGCCCATGTAGCGCTCGGTGTAGATCGTATCGTAGTACCCCCAGTTCGTCGGCGCCGAAGCGACCACACCCGCCTTGAAAACATCCGGGGCGTGGATCAGGGCGTAGAGGCTCATGTATCCACCGAAGGATTTGCCGTCGCAGCCAATCCGACTTGAATCGACATAAGGCAGCGTCCGAAGGTATTCGATCCCGGCCAGCTGGTCGTCCAGGGCGGCTTTGCCGAGCTCCTTCGCGATCGGCGTCTCGAAGGCATGCCCGCGGCCAAAGCTGCCGCGGTTGTCGAGCCGCCAGACGATGAAACCAGCTTGCGTATACAGCACATCCCGCTCGATATGGTTGAACAGATTCGTCTTGCCGTAGCGGTTGGAGACCAGCTGCAGCGTCGGGCCGGCGTACCAGTGCACGATAACCGGGTATTTTCGCCCCGGATCGAACCCCTCGGGTTTGACGAGCTGGGCGTACAGGTCCACCCCGTCGTGGGCTTTAACGGTGATGAACTCGCGCGAGACCTCAGGCAGCTCCAGCGTGGGACCTGCGCAGCGGCCCAGCACGCTTATTTCAGTGCCATCCGCCTGGATAATCTTCGTAACGGGTGGGGTCGAGAGGTCGGAGTACTGGTCGACCAGGTACTTCCCGTCGCCGGAGAGCGCTCCGAAATGGAACCCTGCCGGCTGCGAGATCTGCTCCAATTCGCCGCTGAAGATGTTGGCCCGGTAGATCTGGCGCTCCAGCGGAGAGTTTTTTGTGGCCGAGAAATAAGCCCATTCGCCGGCTGGGTCGACGTAAACCGGGCGGCCCGGAACCAGCAGGTTCCAGGCTGGCGTGTCGATCATCCATTCGCCTTCGGTGACCTGCCGGATCAGGTCTCCCTGGCGGGAGTATAGGTAAATATGCATGAAGCCGCCGCGTTCGGACAACCATAGGAACTGACTCCCATCGCCCAGGAAAATCGGCGCGGCATACGAATTTTCATTCACCCAATCCAGGTCTGTTTCCTGGATCAGGGTGCGCCCAGTACCTGCGGCTGAATCCCAGACTTTCAGCTCGAGCAGGGAATGTTTGCGGTTGACCGTGACATAGAGCGCTTCTCGGGAATCTGGAAACCAGGAGAAGAACGGCAGGATGTATTCGGCCTCCTCAGTCAGCTCGATCGGCGAGCTTTTACCGGTTTCGAGCTCAATCACGGATATCGAAGCCCTGGGATTTGGGCTGCCAGCTACCGGGTAGCGGGTGAAGCTTAACGTGGGGGGCACGGTGCGGTAGTCGGTCACTGAGTGGTTCTGGACTTCGGCTTCATCCAGGCGCAGGGCGATCAACCGTTTGCCGTCGGGCGACCAGGCATAAGCCGGCTGAGAGGAGCGCGTCGCCAGCTCCTCGTTGTAAACCCAATCCAGAGTCCCATTGAACACGGTCTCGCTCCCGTCTGTGGTCAAGCGGTCGATCGCACCGTCAGCGAGACTCATCGAGTATAGATCATTTTCCTGCACGTAGGCGATCCGCTCCCCGTCAGGGGAGAATGTCAGGCTGGTTTTCGGACTATCGCCTGCGAGCAGCGATTCCAGCTCGCCTGTCTCTGGATCGAGAACCCAGAGCTTTGTCCCGCCTGCCAGCAGGAGCCGATCGCCCAGCGGCGACCACTGGGCGGTGGTCAGATCGATCTGATCCGGGTTATCCCCGGGGTCGAGCAGAACCTTTTTGGCCTCGGCTGCCGGGTCGAAGATCCACAAGACATCTCGCCCATCCAGAGGCTCAACGTAGACCAGGCTGGCGCCTATCGGGCTCCAGCTGAAGCTTGAGGGCCCAGATCCCATCAATGCCCCCGGTGCTGTGAGCTGGCGTGCCGTGATCGGGGTGCTGCTCCCCATGACGACTGGCAGTGCAATAGTGCTGATCGGTCGCCGAGCTCTCCAATAAGGCAGCTGGTCGTCCGCCGGTTCGTTGGTCAGGTTCAGCAGGCCTGAGCCGTCGGGTGACATGCTATAGATTTCCCAGTTTCCGTCCCGATCGGTCTGGAAGGCAATCCGGCTCCCATCCGGTGACCAGGTCGGCGCCCAATCCTCGGACGGGTCATCCGTCAGGTTGTAAAGTCTGCTGCCGTCTGTGTTGATCCTATAAATGTCCCCCTGCCCATCGTGGTCGGAGCGGAAGACGATCGTCTTCCCATCTGGCGACCAGTCCGGCGAATAGTCGATCGCCTCATCGTTGGTCAACCGAGTGATACCGCTGCCGTCGGCATTCATGACGTAGAGATCGTAGACTCCCGCAGATTGGCCTCGATCCGAAACAAACACAATCCGGGCGCCGTTTGGTGACCAACTCGGGGCAAAGTCATCACCGGGATCGTTCGTCAGGCGGATCGGGTTCGAGCCGTCTGCGTCCATCAAGTAGATCTCGTTGTTGCCGTCCCGGCGAGAGGTGAAGACGATCTGCTGTCCGTCGGGGGACCAGTCCGGAAAGCCTTCGTCCGATCCCTGGACCTCGCTCAGGGTTCTCATCCCGCTGCCGTCGGCATTCATGCTCTTGATGCTGCTGTTGGTCAGACCGTAGGCAGTAAAGACGATGCGCTGCCCGTCCGGCGACCAGGGTCCGGCAAAGCTGTCAGCTTCCGCCTGGGTCAGGCGTACGAGGTTCGTGCCTTCGCTGTCCATCCGGTAGAGGTCACGATAAATCCCACCGCGGGTCGAGTCGAAAACGATCTGTTCGAGACCGTTCTTTTGGGTTGGAGATGCTGTTGGGGATGGGAGTTCGCCCACGCTGCACTTCCCGTCATAAAAAGCCCACGCATCGCACGCTGAGCTGTCTTTAAATGTGCAAATCCCTTGCTCATCCACCGTGCCGCTCTTTGCTGTGGCCGCATAGCTTCCGCCCGAGATCACACAGTATTGAGCAGCTGGCGTGTTATATCCGGTGACCTTCAGCCCGCCGACCGGGCAATCGCCGCGCAGCAGAGCCCATTCCTCGCACTGCATGTTATCTTCAAAAATGCAGATCCCGTATTGGCCTATATCGCCGCGTTTATCGATCGAGAGCGTGCCTCCTTGCTCCAGGCAGTTTTGCGAAGCGGGATTGGCAATTTCAGCCGACTCAGCCTCGGTGCTGGTCGGCGCGGATAGGCTCTCAGCCTGACGAGTTGAACAACCTCCCAACAGCACCGTGAGCAGGATCCAAAAGCAGAAGAAGTTCTTCATCGCTTCTACTCCTTCCTGGTCGTTCTGGAGCATCCGGCCTTATCCCTTCTAACCGTGAGAGCTGGCGATCCTAAGGCATACTAATCATAAGAGATTGCTTTCGATCGTAAACACCACCAGGGTCGGGATGATCGATCGTGAGGCCAAGCTGCGGCAGGGCAACCAGCGCCCGGGATTAGGATATTCCATCACAAAGCACAAGATCGCGATAAAACTGAGCAGAATCCAGAACAGCTGAAACTTGAAGCAGGTGAATTTCGCGATGATTGAAGAGGCGGTAAGCTCGAGGATCGCCCCTCCCCCCACAGCGCAGAAAAAGCGCATGCGACCGGCGAATTGCAGCGCGGCGGACACACTTCGGCGCCGCCATTTGTAGAATCCCAGGTGCAGCAGAAAGCATGTAAACAGGAAAGACTGCCAGAGTAGGAAGGTGTCCGAGAAAGGCAGGCTCATTCGATTGGTTTTCCAAACCTAAGAGAAAGATATTTAATGCCATTATACTAAAATTAGAGGCAACTTACGTGAACATGCATATATGTTGCAAATGCTGCAATGAATTAGGATATCGTGTGGCGATGGCTTACGCAGTTAGACGATAATCCTGCGCGCTCTGTGAATACATGCCTGCACGGTCAAGTTGATATTGGAAAAATCAAAGACTATAACCTGAGACGAGCTTGTCGGCTGATACTTTCATAAATTCACTACCAATATTGGGGTAGACACTAAGTCAAATGTCGATGGTGAAGAGGAATGTTTTATGCTATATTAATCACAAATAAATGAGTTAGGCTGAGAAAAAATCATCGGGCTAATTCATGAAATCCATTGAACAACTGTAAAAGGAGAAAGAAGCGATGCTAAACAAAACCCGGCAGTTGAAGGCGCACTCCTACGAATCACAACAAAAAGAGAATCAAGCAACGCCGCATAAAATCCCACAACTGAAGGTACAAACAGGCATCCTCATCGGGGTATGCACCTGGGATCCCAGATGTGAGAAATATTGGTGCTAATAAAAATATTCTAGGAGAACCAAGTAATTTCTCAGAGGATTTTCCACTGGCATACCAGTGGAAAATCCTCAGCCTTCTACGCCGGATGGCTGCGCAGCATTATTATGTCTGCAATCCTAACAAGCTTTTGCAGACATTTTCCCCCATTCTTCGAGGATTATTGGTCAAGACTTGATCAAATTCTGAAAATATCAAAGCTGCCGCAAACCTGAGCTGCAAACTATTGGGTTCATATTTTTGATCGTTTTCGAAAACACCCTGCACCCCCTCCAAAAATTCCTCACAATTGTGAGCAAGGCAACGAAGAACTACGTCAGAAAACGGCCGTGGTCTATACTGCCTTTATCCAGCGAAAGACAGGTGACCTTCCGGTTGAATCGAGCAGCCTTTATGCTGAAGAAACCGCGCTTACGACTTCTATCCCTAGGGATGAACATTTTCGAAATATCAGAACCAGGAAAAAGCAGCTCTAACATAGATGCGGAGAGGTTGGTAGGATTGACGTGAGCCGGATATGGTATTGAATAAATTAGAAATTTTTAGCTGATACGTGTTGGTAGGCTGTCATATTCAAGTTTTCGCACCCAATTTTGGGATGGGTACTAAGTCAAATGTCGTTTGTGAAGTCGATTGTTATATGCTATATTAATAACAAATAAAAGAATTAGACCGAGAAAAAACATCATCGGGCTAATCCATGAAATCCAATGAACAACTGTAAAAGGAGAAAGAATCAATGCTAAACAAAAACCAGCAGTTGAAGGCGCACTCCTACGATTTACATCAAAAAGAGAATCAAGCAACGCCACACAAAATCCCACAGCTGAAGGTACAGACTGGCATCCTCATCGGAACATGCACCTGGGATCCCAGACTGTGAGAAATATTGGTGCTATTAATAATTTCCAGGCAGAGCCTGATATTTCTCAGAGGATTTTGCATGGGGACTCTAAATAAAAGACAAACAGAATATTCTCGTGAATTGATACCGATGTCTTTTATCATCCAGGGACCTGGCAACCGGAGTGCCTTTGCAAAATCCTCAGCCTTCTGCGCCAGACAGCGGCACAGCACCTTATAGTCCGCAATCCTGGTCACCTTTTACAGAGATTTTTTGTTCCCCAATTCTTTGAGAATTTCAGGTCAATTCTTTGATCAAATTCTACACGGACTGCCTAAATGGCGCCCAAACTGAACCTGAGCATCCAATGGCATATCACCACCAACTGCGGTCACCACTGCGATCACTGCTATATGTACGACCCACTCACCTGGGCGGAAGAGCGGAAACACACCCTCTCCTTGGAAGGTCTATTCCGGGTTCTAAATTCATTCTGTGAGTTCGAACAAAAGTGGGATGCAAACATCGATCATTACGCCATCACCGGCGGCGACCCACTCCTGCGAAAGGACTGGAAAGAATTCGTCCGGGAACTGAGAAGCCGGGGGAAAACGGTGGTGATGATGGGCAATCCGGAGACGCTGACCGAGGCGAACATCGCCGCGCTGGTTGATCTCGGGGTAAAGGATTATCAGCTCAGCCTGGACGGACTGGAAGTGAGCCACGACCGGTTCCGTAAAGACCCCGGCACTTTCCAGCGCACGGTGGAGAAGCTGACGCTGCTCAAGCAGGCTGGCATCCGCTGCAATGTGATGTTCACGCTTTTCCCTACCAATGCAGGCGAGCTGATCCCATTGCTGCGTTTCGCGGCCGATCATACCGCAGCGACTTCGTTCAGCTTCGATGTTGGTGTGTTTGTCGGCAACGCAGCCGAACTGGAACGGAATTTCACCCCGCGAGAGCTGCGGTCCATCCTGGCAGACTATATCGCGGAAAAGAAGCGCCTCCAGAAAGACGGTTCTGCCCTATGGATTGCCGAAAAATGCTCTTTTCACCAATTAAACCGTTTTGAAGCGGGGGAGTTCTATCCATACTGCGCCGTCGAGCTGAGCAGTATCAGCGGCTGCCTGATCGGATGGAGCAGCGTCGCCGTACTATCCAACGGTGTGGTGCTCGGCTGCCGCCGCTTACCGTCTCTGCGGGTTGGCAAAATGCCCGAGCAATCTTTTGAGGAGATTTTCCTGGGCTCGCCCAGCCTGCGGCGTTACCGGCGGCGCGAGTATTATGAGGGCTGCGGGCAGTGTGACTTCTATTTGGTCTGCCGCGGCTGCCCGGCGAACGTATACAGTTTGACTGGGAACCCGTTGAAGAAAAATCCGCTGTGCTACCGCCACCTGATCGAACGCCAGACCGATCAGAGCAGTAAAATCCCTGCTGGCCCACCGCTGGACATATCCTACGAAGAGGAATTTGCCTGGATCGGACGCAATCTGAGCAGCACTTTAAACCGGCGCTTTGAGACTTACCTGGAAGATGATACCCTGCGCGAGCGGTTTATCGACCTGGCTTTCGACCTGAACCAACGGCGCAGCTTCCTGGTGGATCCGGAAGCATATTTTCAAGAGCTCAAGGTGCTGCTGCCCGACGAACAGCGCGCATTCTTGATGCTGCATTTCTCCGAGCAGGCCGACGACCAGGAGATCCCCACAAATGGACGGGACGATCTGGCTGAAGCGATGTTTGCACGTATGCTTCAGAAATTAATGGATTGAAGATTCAATCAGTCCTTGATATCCTACAACGGATATCCCTCGACCCATGCCTTAGCGCCTTCCCCAGGTGCGCACCGGCTTTTGCGGTGGTTGTGCTATTGTTCTTATATTCAGCAGTCGGAGAGCTAATCCTCCAACCAGATAAGAAGGAGAAAAATCTTATGGCTTCAACGAAACAAGAGTTTGAGCAACGTATGCGTTTCGATCGGACTTTCCGGCAGCATATCCTGGCGGCGCGCAAATCCGGAACCCTGCCGGAGACGCTGGCACAGGAGGGCTACGACCTGAGCCTGTTGGAGGTGCACGTTCCGCAGGTGCGCACCGGCTTGCACGGCGGGCAGTGCTACTGCATGATGATTTCAAATAAAGAGGATTTAGAGTAAAGTTCTAAGCTGAATGCCTATCTCGGATTTGCGTAATTCGCAGCTGGCTCCTGGCTGTCATTGCACAAGTCCGATTGCTTATCTATTTCTAACTGCCAATCCGGTTTGAGTGTCAAGTGGATTAATTATCCATTCAGCCGGATAATCCAAAACAAAGTGTATGGGAGGAGCTACAAACTGATTTAATCGCAACCTACTACCTATGTTTTATCTCTCGTCTTTGGAACGATAACAATCGGAAGGGAAAGCGGAATCCGTTCCTTGCATGAAATTTCAACGACTTATTTTTATTTCCTTTGACCGGCATCATTTATCAGAATTAACCCGCAGGATCAGGCCATCTCCAGGCGTACCAAACAACCAGAGAGGCAAACACGAGCTGGGCTGTTGACCAAACGAACTCATACGCGGGGTTTCGCAGAACAAAACCTAAAACCCAAAAAGCTAAAATTACCACCGCATAGAATATGCCGATGGTGCGGTTTACCCATCGACTCACGGAAGCCTTCAATGTCAGGGTCAAGACGCTCATAAAAATAAAACCCACGAATAATGATGACATTACCAATAATAATTTGGGGGTTGCTGCAATCGATCCGGTATTTGCCAGTAAAGACTTTAGAACATTCGAATCACTAAGCGGTATGTATCCCCATTTAAGCCGCTTAACATTCCAGCTACCCAAAGCAACGCAAGGATAATCCTCACATCCAGCAGGTTTCTTGTGTTCTATCTGTTGAAATTCATTTATATCTCCTTTTTTAAACGAGTTAGACGGATAAAGATTATTTATCTACGCTTACGACGACTTTTCCCTTGGGATGAACCTTCTCGAAATACCAGAGAGCTTCAGGAGTATTCCTTAAAGGGTAGCATCCATCGATAACCGGCATGATTTTCCCGGATTCAAGGAGCTCTTTGATAAAAACAAGATCCTGCTGGTTGTGAACCAAGGATAAGATGTATGTTTTCTTGCCCCCGGTGTTGGAATTTTTCTTGGTACTGCTCGCCGCCTGGAAAAGCTGAAACATTGAACCACCAGCAACGACATAGGTTCCCTCAGGGTTTAATGCGTTCAGATAATCTGACTTCGGATGGTATCCGTTAACAGCAAGGACCAGGTCGTACTTTTGCCCGTTTTGGGTGAAATTTTCTACCTTGTAATCGATGACATGGTCAGCCCCAAGCGACCTCACCATCTCCAGGTTCCTCGTGCTGCATACCGCGGTGACTTCGGCACCGAAGGATTTTGCGATCTGCACAGCAAAAGTTCCCACACCACCCGACGCACCTTGAATTAAAACCTTTTGCCCAGGACGAAGGTTTCCCTTGTCCCGCAAACCCTGCAATGCAGTCAAAGCCGCCACAGGTACTGAAGCAGCCTGCTCAAAGGTCAGGTTGGCAGGTTTCAGGGTTATTGCAATTTCTTTGGCGCAACCATATTCGGCGAAAGAGCCTCGACCGGTCGCACTTGGCAGGTACCCGAAAACTTCATCGCCTGGCTTAAACTGATTGACGTTGCTGCCTATCGCCTCAACCCGCCCGGAAAAATCAGACCCCAATATCTTGTTCTTAGGTCGCAGAAAACCTCCCGGCACCAGGCGGATAAAGAACGGGTTTGCTCTCATAAGGCGCCAATCGCGAAAATTAATCGAGGCTGCATGAATTCTGATCAGGACTTCATCCTCTTTCGGTTCAGGTTTTGCAACTTCCTGGAGCTGGAGAACATCCGGTGAACCATATTTTGAACAGACAATCGCTTTCATTATCACCCGACTCGATTGAGTTTATTGTATAGATAGCCGATTCCTAATCCAAGAGCGAGAAACCTGATTACGTTAAATATTGTGCCGATGAGAAAGTAACGCAAGACATCACTCGTTGCGGAAAAACTTGTGGGACCTCCGATCAGGATTGTGACAATGATCAGGACGATGAAGCTTAGTATTACGGATTTTATAATTGGATTATTTGTTGGAATCTTATCAAAGAAACGAAGCAGAGAATAGCTGACGTAGAATCCGATAATCAGACCACCAAATATAGACTCAAGCACCATTGGAAAATAGGAAATTGAAAGAGCAGCTCGATACTCGGCGGCGATTGGAGTCCGGGAAATTGCGAAGTTAACTGCCCAGAATGCTACTCCTCCCCCAATAGTAAGTAAATACAGATTCCTAGAGAGGATGATCGAACCTCTATTAGACATTTAGCTTTCTCCTTGTGATGGGTACACACTTTTTTCTCAAGATTTGGACTTAAGTAATGCCCTCCAAGGCTGGTTTTTGATCATTTGCTCCCATAATCAGAAGACACAATGTAAGAGAGAGCTCCGCTGTGAAACCAACCACCATGCCTGTACAATATTACTTCGTAACCAGGTAAAAGGAAACGCTGAATTCATTTCTTACCTCCTGAGAAGAGGGAATAGCCTGACAGGCTAATGCCCACAATGTATAAAGCGCTCAGAAGTATATTCACTTGCCAGCGTGCGTTTCCAATGGGTGCGGAGGCGATGAAGGCCATCAATTCCATAAAGCCGATCACGAACAGCAGCACCCAGAAGGCCCATTTTTGGCCTGAGATCAAGCAATTTCGAATGAGCGACCACACCAGCACCGAGAGGCCTATTGAGCAAGAGTTGTACAGGATTGTCAAAGCGTTGAGCGATGCAATGACTTTGGCATCCAGGCTGGCGATTTCAGATTTTTCAAACACCATGACCAATATTGGGGAGTTTGCGTCGAAAATGACGACACTGCTCAATATCAAGGCGGCGAGGAAGAAATTTACGCCGCTCCAAATTGAGAGAACTATCGAACCTTTTTTTAACATTTTGCTTTCTTCTCGTGTGGTTTCCGCTTTTTTTAGGTCTATTCCATGAGTAATTACATGTAGCTGAGCGGGGAAGGGATTCAGGGAGGGCTGTAGCCCTCCCTGAATCCCCATAATCCCTATCTATGCCGCGCTCAACAGCTCGTTTGTTTCTGTTTTCCCAGACTTGGAAGCGCTCACAAACGGATTGAATCCTTTAACGATCAGCCAAACCGCCAGCACCATTTCCTGCAAAAAAATGGGGAATGCCAGGGGAATGTAACTGGTAATCAGGTTACCGCTGAACAAAGCCAACACACAAGCCGAGAGCATCAGGATGATCGCGACGATCCCGAAGCCCGACAGCCAGCGGGGAATGAGCTGTGATTGGAAGAACAGGTAGTAATACATAAAAGCACCCAGGCAGAAGGCGAACACCGCAACCAACCCGGCCTCTTCGCGTACGCTCACCAACAAACTGGCGATAGCCTGAAGCGACGTAAGATCGGTCGCTCCCGCTGTTGTGAACTGTTGGCCGAGTGCCAGCAGGGACAGCAGGCTCACGAGACCGACCATGTAAAAAATCGTCTCGATCGCCCTGAAGATAACGGATCCGAGGGCGAGACCCGTGTTCAGCTCCTTCAGAACCGGATACATAACAATGGCTATGCCGGCACAAGCGAAGTAACCGATGATGTAGAGCAGGACTCCTGCAGTCACCTGGTTCGCATTCGCAGATAAGCTCGTGAGGTAGGCCGCACCGGTGAGGTCAGGTCCGAACCCCCCCGTCAGCACCGACGCCAGGAGAGTCGCTGCGGTCGCAATGATAAAAATCACACCTGTAATCACGGCAATCTTTCGGGTTGAAGTCATTTTTTCTCCTTTTCTTACCATTTGAATGAGTTTCATGCAGCTGACTATGAAGGGCTTTAGAGAAGCTTTTCAGCCATCCGCTTCCCCAATATGAATCATCTATGCCGCGCTCAAAAGCTCGTTTGTCTCTGTTTTCGCAGACGAAGAAGCGACTGCCGACGAATTGACCCCTTTGGCGATCAGCCAGATCGCAAAAACCATCTCCTGCGGGAATATCGGCAAATTGAGAAGCATCTGCGCTGGACCGAAACCAGGGATGACATGGAGCATGACCAGTACGCCGCCGACGGCGGCCAAGGTAATGCCAACTAAACCCCAAACGGAGAGCCAGCGCGGAACAAGCCGGTATTGGTAAAAGAGCGAGTAGTACATGAAAGCACCGATAGACCAGAGCAGAAGCGTAGCACCATTGCTCAGCCACGCGTCTCCGGCTTTGATGATGGTGCCAATGGTCTGGAAATAGGTCGCGTCTGAGGCGCTGGCTTTAACAAATTCCTGGCTCAAGGTCAGCAGGCCAATGGTGAGAACCCCGCCCAGAATTTCGAATATGCCCTCGGCTACCCTGAATCCAACCACACCGATAGCCAAACCTATACTGAATTTTTTCAAGATCGGATAGAGAGCCAGGCCAATCCCAGCGCAGGCGACACCCATCAGGAATAAAAGGAAGGTCATAATAATGACCTGGCTCTCATTTGCTGCAATATTTGTTAGATAGTCTGGAGCATCCAGGATAGGGATTCCAATCATGGCGGCAATTGTGCCTGTTAAAGTCCCAATGATAAAAAGCCCCCCTATAATCACCGCATTCATTCTATTTGAGTTCATTTTTTATCTCCTATGGTTTTAATATTTTTCTGACGCGGTTTAACCGTTTTACAACTTGATATCCGGCATATCCGAGCTACCGGGTTCAACCGGACTGACCGAGACCAACGGCATGCCCAAATCACGCACTTTTTTTAATAAGCCATGCAGCGCGGCCTGGTCAATCACTGGGCCGGATAGAAGCGTGTTGCCGTCCTCTTCCAGCGTGATGGTCAGGTCCTCAAACCAGCATGTCCACTGATGGCCCAGATGGCCCTTGATCCTGATCTGATAGACCACAGGTTGTCCTGAATTAGTTGTTGGGTCAGAATTGTTTGACATCACCTTGTACCTTTTGTGGTCGGTCATTACCTTCCGTACCACTTGCTCAATGTACAAGGATCATATCCCCCACACCGTGTGAACGAAAAGACACTTTAGTGTTGGTTATGAGTGTTGATTTTGGTTAATGCGGGGAAATGCTGAGGAAAATTGATTATTATAACAAACCCAGCTCGCGGGCGCGCGCTACAGCTTCGGTGCGGCTTTGTACTTGCAGTTTGTCAAAAATTTTGCGGTTATGCCCTTTCACCGTGTCCAAGGCCAGGAAAAGCCGCTCGCCAATCTCTCGATTCGATAGACCCTGGGCCACAAGCTGCAAGATTTTCAGCTCGCGCTGGGTCAACGGCTCGATACGGGGCTGGGAGGGTAGCAGGTCAGATTTGCCTTCACTTTTGCGTTTCTCGGCTTCAAAAGCCGCCAACAGCCTGTTTGTGTAGTCTGGCATGATTTCAGAGGCGGAAGCTTCGCGAAGCAGCTGCACCATGCCTGGACCTTCGTCAAGGAACATGCGGACGTAGCCCTCCGGCTCCCCTATCGAAAGAGCATGCTGCAGCGGCAAAAGAGCAGCAGGGAGATCGCCATGTGCGTGATAAGCAATCGCCTGCAATACCAAAATTTCGATCACACTTCCCATCCTCCCCCCTGTTCCGCTGCTTTCAGCAGACGCTCCAATAGCCCCATACCCTCAGAAAAGGAGTCATCTGAATGATCGCTTTGATAACGGGCCAGGAGCACTCTGGCCAGGGTGATGTGGTCGAACTCGCGCAGGTAGCTCAGTTCGTCTTCAACGGACAGTCCCCCTTCACGCACCCATCTCAGGGCTTCACCCAATCGACCCTGAGCCACCCACACCCGTATCTTCCGCGCCGCAATCGGACGCACATTTGGGGAAAAGTTAGCGTTGTACAAGCGCTCAGCCTGGTCGAGAAGGTCAAGCGTTTCAGTCAAATCACCTTGAGCCTCCCTGATGCGCGCCAAAGCTGCACACCAGCGATAAGGGTTCTGTGGCAACCCGGCAAGCTCACCCAGAGCCTGGCTCGTGAGCAGGTGCTGCATGGCAGTTTTCAGATCGTTATGCTCATAGCAAAGGTTGCTCATGCCAACGTGCATGTCGGCCGCGCCGCGCAAGCCTGGCGCGCCAGGCACAGCCGCCCAACCCAATGCCTGCTCGTAGGTGGTCATTGCCTCTTGGAGACGGCCTTGAGCAATCTGGATATCTGCCAGGACAATGGCGCCGCCGATGGCGGAAGAGATGTACCCGGATCGCCTTACACTTGCAATGCCATCGGCAGTCATCCGGCTGGCTGTATCGAGATCCCCGCTCGCAAATGCGTCGAGCCCCAGAATCGAAGCCGCCCCACCGAGCATCAAATGGTCGTCCTCAGGCGCGAAATCGAGCACCCGTCGAGCGTTTTTCACGGCCTCAGCCATATCGCCCCGGGCCAGAGCTTGCGCGGCACGGAGAAGGGCGATCATCCCCGGCAGAACGCGAAATTGCTCCTCATCCACGACGACCATCCCCTCCGCCGGAAATTCTGGTCGGGCGTGCAAACCGGTCGTTGGGTCCAGCCACTTTTCGGCGTCGCGCAGTCGGGGCTCAACGGCTTCCAGGTCTCCGTTACCAAATAATGCGTAAGCATAGGCAACGCCGAGCACCGGCCTGAAGTGGATTAACTCGTCGGGCAGCGCTTTCAGCCAGCCAAGCTCCGTGTGCGTGGCTTCCTGTCTATTCCTGCGTATTTCTGGTATTGCCAGCTCGACCAGGTTCGCTGTTCGCTCGAAATCCTTTGCCGCCAGCGCGTGGCGGATCGCATCAGCCGCTAAACCATTTTGCTCAAACCATTTACTCGCCCGTTGGTGCAGGCTGAAACCTTGATCTGGCAGTTCGTCTATTACACGCGCTTGCAATACTTCAGCGAAGAGCGGATGATACCGGTACCAATGACGCTGGTCATCGAGCGGAATGATAAACAAGTTGTCACGCTCCAGGGTTTCCAACATTCCCCTGCCGCCCTGTTGGGCGGTCACGGCGTCACACAGTGAACCACTCAAGCGGTCGAGAATGGCGGTTTGCAGCAAGAAATTGCGCACGCGCTCGGGCTGGCGTTGGAGAACCTCCTCAACCAAATAATCCAGCACAAAGCGGTGGCTGCCGGTAAAGGCTTGGATAAAGCTGGCGGCATCTGATCGCCCCTGCATTGAGATCGCGGCCAGCTGCAGGCCGGCAATCCAGCCTTCGGTGCGAGCTTCCAGGGCGGCAATATCTTCTTCCGAGAGGTTCAACCCCATTACCCGGTTGAGAAATTCAGCGGCTTCGGCGGGAGTAAATCGCAGGTCGGCCAGGCGCAGTTCGGTCAGCTGGCTCCGAGCCCGTAAGCGAGCCAGAGGCAGCGGTGGGTCTTCACGGCTGGCGATGACCAGGTGCATCTGCGGCGGACAATGCTCGAGCAGAAAGGGGAGGATATTGTCAACCGGTTTGGAATCAACCATATGATAATCGTCAAGGACAAGGATGAAGTTGTCTGGGATCGTGGTGATTTCATTGAGCAGGGCTGTCAGAATCAATTCGATTGGCGGCGGCTGAGGGGCCTGAAGCGCGACCAATATCCCCACGCCAACATCCGCCGCGATCGTCTGCAGGGAAGCAACGAGATACATGACAAATTCTGAAGGGTCGCCATCCCTCGCGTCCAGCGAAAGCCACGCCGCCGGGAAAGCTGATCCAGCGACCCAATGGCTGACTAAAGTGGTCTTCCCAAAGCCGGCGGGAGCAGAGATGAGGGTCAGTTTGCGGTGCAGTCCCTCGTTCAGGTGCTTGATCAGTCGGGTGCGGAGGACAAGCTCGAGCCGGGGTGGGGGGATATGGAGCTTGGTGAGGAGAAGAGGGGTTGGCATAAATTCATTATAATGCCGCGACCCTCTTCATCCCAGTTATTATGATGCCACTGTGATCACGACACTGCCTTTTTTACGCCCCGTGTCCGCATATCGGTGCGCTTCGGCAGTCTGGTCGAATGGATAGCGCCGGTCGATGACCGGCTTTATCTTCCCTGCCTCAACCAGCTCTTTTAGAAAAACCAGATCTGCGGTGCGGGTGGGCGCCATCCCGGCGATCACTTTCCTGCCGCCAACAAGTGCAGTCCAGCCCATTTGAGCAAATGCATCCAGACCACCTGCCCCGGAAAGATACAGCCCACCTGGCTTGAGGGAGGATTTGAAGCGGGTAAACGAAGACTTGCCCGGGACCATATCAAAAATAACATCATACGTCTGGCCGTTCTGGGTGAAATCTTCCTTCGTGTAATCGATGAGATGGTCTGCCCCGAGCGACCGCACCAGTTCCAGGTTTCTCGTACTGCAAACGCCGGTAACTTTGGCGCCATAATATTTGGCGAGCTGGACGGCATAAACGCCGGTACAACCCGAAGCGCCAATAATGAGAATCTCCTGCCCGGGCTGAAGTTTTGCCCTATCTCTCAAAAAGTAGAGCGCGGTTGTGGCACCAAATGGGATGGAAGCAGCTTCTGCGCAGGTTAAATTCGCTGGTTTCAAGACCAGCCCTGCGTCTTCAGCCATGCAGGTATATTCGGCATACGCACCATATTTTTCACTTATGCCAAAGACCTGATCACCCTTCTTGAACAGCTTGACATCCTTGCCAGCTTCAACAATTTCACCCGACAACTCCACGCCGAGGATCGGCTGCTTGGGTTTCCGAAGGCCGAACATCAAGCGCGAAAGAAAACCAAAGCCAGGCGGGACAAAGACAAAATTGCGCGCGTTGCA
Organism: uncultured Chloroflexia bacterium; assembly: GCA_963827155.1. Classification (GTDB taxonomy): domain Bacteria; phylum Chloroflexota; class Anaerolineae; order Anaerolineales; family UBA4823; genus UTCFX2. The sequence goes on from CAWGZV010000002.1 coordinate 867,293, forward strand.
GTCCCCAGCAGTGACAGATGAGGCATGAACTTTGATGAGCACTTCATGATCCTTCGGAGCTGGCTTTTCAACTTCTTGAAGATGCAGGACATCGGCTGGGCCATATTCAGTGTATACAATTGCTTTCATAGGATTCTCCATTTCAGTTTATTCAAGAGGATTGCGATCAAGACTGGGCTTCAGGGTTACGCCATTTCCATGCATACCCGATGATCAGAAAAGTAAGCGCGAGTTCTACAACACCAGAAAATATATAGAAAAACCAGGTCTCCCCGATCAAATTACCCATATTGACAAACGTATACAGTACACCCAAGATGATATTTACCCAGCGATCCACTTTCGGCTTCAGTGTCAAGGATAGGAAAACCATGACAGCAGGAATTATCATCAATATTGAGGCTGCCAACAACGAAACTTGTGTCACTGGAAATGGTCCCATTCGTCCAGAGATCATTTCCTCCAGCTGACCCGTCCTAAATAATGAATATATGTCACAATATATGTACACGAACATCAGGGCTGCCCATAATGCTGAAAGCTTCATCTTCACATTTATCTTCACATCCTGCATTTCGGTGGTCTTATTGATTGTGTTCATTTTTTCTCCTTTTTTGAACGATATGGTTGAGTTTTTTTTAATAAGAGTTGCATATAATTATGGTCGCCATCTGTTTAGCGGGGTTTGAAATGGGCTAAAAATTACTTCAAAGGCAAACCTTTTTTTCAAGAAGCATATATCCGTTTCCTTTTTGACGTCTCACTGATCCGCCTGGCCTGTCCGGAGCGTCGTCGAGGAGCTGTGGTCGAGAGGACTGACTGACACCAATGGCATTCCCAAATCTCGCACTTTTTTGAGCAAGCCGTACAACGCAGCCTGGTCGATCACCGGACCGGATAAAAGCGTGTCACCGTTGTCTTCCAGCGTGATGGTCAGGCCCTCAAACCAGTCTGTCCACGGCTGGCCCAGATGACCCTTGATCCTGATCTGATAGACCACAGGTTGACATGGGTTAGTTGTAAAGTCTGATTTGTTTGACATGACCTGTACCTGTTGTGAACAACATAAATGCCTGTGCGACTGGTTCAATGTACAGGTAATATACCGGCAACCCGGTATGGATGTATAGATACCGAAGTATTGTTCGGGAGTATTGTTTTTCGGGGGGGTTACAACAAGCCCAACTCGCGGGCGCGCTTTACGGCTTCAGAACGATTCTCTACCTGCAGTTTGCCAAAGATGCGTAAGTTATGTCCTTTGATTGTGCTCAAGGCCACCACTAGCCGCTGGCTGATTTCTTTATTGGTGAGTCCCTGGGCGACCAGGCGCAGCACTTCCAGCTCGCGTTCGCTCAACGGCTCGATCATATCCGGTTTTTTAGGATTGGCCGTTGACTGCTTCTCTTCCGACCGCTCGAAGGCAGATAGAAGTTTTTCTACATAAACGAGGAGGGGATCGCCCTGGCTGCTTGTTTGCTTTTCTTTCCATGATCGAAAATCCAAAATCAACAATCGCATTGGATTTCCCTCGTCCGTAAAGATTCGGATATAGCCTTCCGGCTGAGCCAGGAACAGGAGGCGCTCAAGTGACGCCAGAGCCAGGGAAAGGTTACCTTGCACCTGGTGGGCGAGTGCCTGCACCACCAGGATTTCAATTACACTGCCGATCCTTCTTTGGACTTCAGCTGCTTTCAACAGGCGCTCCAACAACCCGGTTGCCTGCAAGAAAGAGTGTCTGGACTGGCGGCTCTGATATTCGGCTGTCAGCACCCGGGCCAGGGTGAGATGCTCGAACTCGCTCAGGTAGCTGATTTCATCATCAGACGTCAGACCTTGCGCACGCACCCAATCCCAGGCCAGGGCTAACCGGCCATGCTTGAGATACAACTTCGCTTTCAAGGCTCCGATCGGACGGGTATCCGGTACGGGGTTCTTGACATACACACGCCTGGCTTCATCCAAGTGAACCAGCGCGGCTTCCAGATCTCCCCCAGACTCCTTGAGGCGAGCCTGGGCAAGATTCCAGCGGTAAGGCCAATCGACAAGCGTGGTGTGCTCACCCAGCTCCCTGGCTATTTGCAGGTGTTCCGCAGCGGCTGCATCCACCGCCCACTCATGATACAGCATCGCCAATCCCAAGTAATGGTGGGCCGTAATCTGCTGCGCTTCCTTGCCATGTTGTGCGGCAAGCTTTAAGGATTGCTGGTAGGTTTTTTCTGCTTCGCGGAGATGCCCCTGCACAACCAGGATATCCGCCAAGGCAAATGCGCTGGCAACGACAAAAACGATGTTGCCCGCCTTCTGCATACTATTCATCCAGTCAACCATAGCGAAGCGGGCGGACTCCAGGTCTCCCCTGGCCCAATGGGTGATCTCAAGCATTATCGTAGCCTGGGCGCGCCTGAAAAGGTCATCTTCGGGGATGTGTTGAAGTGCCAGCTCTGCATATTTCAGCGTAGCTAAGAGATTCCCCTGAACCTGGGCGTTGTAGGCGCGAGCCATGGCAATCATCGCCGGCAGGGGTTTCAGCTGCGCTTTATCCACCACAACCATCCCGTCAGTTGATCCATTCAAACAACGTTCTGCAGCCTGCAATCGGGACTCGCTGGCCTCCGGTTCGCCAGCATCCATGAACGCCAAGCCCATTTGGGCGCTGAGCACCGGCCGGAGACGGATCACATCTTCTGGCAACTTCTTCACCCAACCCAGCCAGGCGGCAGTCTGGAAAGTGCCGTCCATCCCCTGCCAGGCTAATTCAGCCAGCCCCGCCGCCCGGCCATAATCCCCGGCAGTAAAACCATGGTAAAACGCTTCGGCGATATCCCCGTTCTTTTCATACCACTGGCTGGCGCGGAGATGGTATTCTGCGATTTCTGCGGGTGACAGCCTTTGTGCTAATCGCTGGCGCAGGATATCCCCAAAAAGGTGATGGTAGCGGTACCAGCACCGCTCGTTATCCATGGGAACAATAAACAGGTTTGCACGCTCGAGGTACTCCAATGTCTCCTGACCGGTCTGTTGACCAGATTCCTGCCCGGAGCCCGCTGTTTCGCACAAGACGGCATCGCAAAGCGACCCGTTTAGGCGGTTGAGGATGGAGGTGCACAACAGAAAAGTTAGCACTTCTTGGGTCTGCAGATGCAGGACTTCTTCCATCAGGTAGTCCAATACGAAATGGTGGCTGCCTGTGAACGATTGGATGAAGCTGCCGGCGTCTTGACCTCCCTGTATCGAAAGCGTCCCTTGCAGAGCAAGGGCTGCCAGCTGCAGGCCGGCAATCCAGCCTTCGGTGCGGGTTTCCAACGCGGTGATGTCTTCCGCCGAGAGGTTCAATCTCATCACCTGGTTGAGAAATTCGGCAGCTTCAGCGGGGGTAAAGCGCAGATCTGAGAGGCGCAGCTCGGTCAGCTGGCCTCGGGCGCGCAAGCGCGCCAGCGGCAGCGGTGGGTCCTCACGGCTGGCGATAACCAGGTGCATCTGCGGCGGCAGGCTTTTGAGCAGAAAGGCGAAGGCTTCTTCAACCAGTTTGGAGTCGATCGCATGGTAATCGTCCAAGACAAGGACGAAATCGTCCGGGATGGTGGTGATTTCATTAAGCAGGGCGGTCAGAATCACTTCGTTGGGCGGCGGCTGGGGAGATTGGAGCACACTCAACACCTCTTCTCCGATATTCGCCGGAATCCCTTCGACTTTGCTCAGGGCGAGCGTCTGCAGGGCAGCGACCATGTACGTCAGAAAGCGGGTTAGGTCGTTATCCCCTTCGTCCAGAGACAGCCAGGCACCGGGCCTCCCACAGGTGGCAATCCATGCGCTGACCAGGGTAGTTTTTCCAAATCCGGCGGGGGCAGAGACGAGGGTTAGCTTGCTATGCACACCCTCGTTCAACCGCTCGACCAGGCGTGGACGGAGGACAAGCTCAGGCCGGGTCGGAGGGATATTAAGTTTCGTGAGGAGAAGCTGTTCAGACATTAAGCAATTATACGATATCCACATCTTAGCGCTTTATGGAGTGTGAATGTAAATGGATTATAAAATTTTACGGTAAATGCCAGAATAAAACGTCGATATTGGATTAGTGTTGTGCCTGGTTTTCTGGGTAGCGGTAAGCTTGCAGTAAACATCTTCTTCACATTTAGTCTGTCTCGCCCGAATTGCTTCGCAGTAGCACAATCCCCAGCCAGATAAACCACACAATCTGACCCAGCGCAAAAATGTAAACAAACAGCTCGCCGAGAGCCGGGATTATCGAGATGATGCCCGCTGCACCGACCACTACGCCAAGATAGTTCAGTACCTTGGGAAGTGCTCCTGTCTGCAAAGCTGCCCAACTTATCAGTAAAATCCATATGCCACCTATGGCTTCATTAGCGCCGCCCAATCCTCTGAACACAGAGTTAATCGTCAACCAGACCGTCCCAGCTTGAGTTGGGTCTTTAGCATAGAGATCGACAACAGTTTGCATGCCGACGTTGTGGATCATGCCGGCAATAAAGATCACGCAGCCCCAGAATATCCCGAAGACGGTCGCTATCTGCACTAATGCTGCTGAGCCGGCTTTCAGCTGATCGTAGAGCGCCAGCGTCAGGACAACCATAAAGATGCCCCATACCACATAGGTAAGTAGATGCAGTATGTACAGGAATGCCAGGTTGTCTGCCATTAATGCCACCTGCTGGACAGGGTCAGCAACACTAGAAACGTCCACTACGCCGAGAAAACCAATCATACCCATAATGTATCCTGCTGCCAGGTACAGCGCAGCAATGCCGCCAAATTTATGTAAAGTTTTCATTTTTATCTCCTTTTTTGAAAGATATGGATGAGCTTCATTGAATGGTCCCAGCTACTGCATGGGATTGGACTTGAACAAAAATGTGGTTGCCACATTGTTCCCAAAGGCTGAAATAGGCTAGATATGTAATCAAAGGCAAACCTCCTTTCCAAGGTGCTGCTATCCATTTACGATTAGATATCTGACTGATCCGCCTGACCGGGATCAACAGGACTGACCGAGACCAATGGGATGCCTAAATCGCGCACTTTTTTGAGTAAGCCGTGCAGCGCGGCCTGATCGATCACTGGACAGATTAAAACCGTGTCGCCATTATCTTCCAGCGTGATGGTCATGCCCTCTAACCATTCGGCCCACCGAGCATCCAGGTGTCCATTGAGGCGGATTTCGTAGCATTGATGCTGGTTAGGTTTTTCCTCGAATGTTTTTTTGTCACTCATACGTCCTGCATTAATCCTTTCATTGTTTATCTGCCCAAAGGATACCTTCCGATGTGGTGAGGCGTCATCACCACAAGATGTGATTGATATGGTGATTGATCGCAAATAACAAAAAAGCCCCAGCAGGTGGTTTGTGAAGCCTGCCGGGGCCGGTGTTGGTGATTTCGGGCTAGCTAGAATAAATCGAGCTCTTCGGCGCGGCGGATGGCTGCCCGGCGGTTGTTTACCCCCAGTTTGTAATAGATATTTTTGGTGTGAGTCCGCAAGGTGTTGAGCGACACGATCAGTTGTTGAGCAATTTCTGGGCCGCTTAAGTCGCTTCGGAGCAGTTTGAGCACTTCCAGCTCGCGTTCGCTCAAAGGCTCGATCGAGTCAGATTTTTGATGGGTGAGTGCGGATTGTGATGCAGTCAACGGTAGTTTAAAACCAGCCATGAGTTTTTGCGCATAACCGCTCAGCGGATGATCTCGAAAGCGCAATAGTTCTTTAATCAACAACCTCATCCCTTCACCTTCATCAACAAAGATGCGAAAATAGCCTTCTGGCTCCGCAAAGGCAAGGGCGCGTTCCAGATATCCGACCGCTAGAGAGAGGTCACCCATTGCCTGGTGAGCGATAGCCTGCAGTACCAGGATCTCGATGACACTCCCTATTCGTCCTCCTTTTTCCGCCGCTTGCAGGAGACGCTCCAGCAGCCGGGTAGCCTCTTCAAGCGGACCATCATCCCGATCGCTTTTTGCGGCGGTGATGAGCACCCGGACCAGTGTTATGTGTTCGAACTCGCGCGTGAAGCAGAGGTCATCCTCCACCGATAGTGCTTGTCCATTCACCCACCAAAGGGCCTCTGTCAGCCTGCCATGCTTGAGCCAGACCCGCGCCTTTAAAGCCGCGACGGGATGCACATCTGGCAGAGGGTCCGAATATACACGCGCTCCGCCTCATCGAGCAGCGCGAGCGCGCCATCCCGGTCTCCCTGCGCCGCTTTCAGGCGTGCCAGAGAAACGCACAGGCGATAAGGCCAATTCGTCGTCGCGATTTGCTTGCCAAGCTTTTGGCCGGTCAGCAAGTGTTGCTCCGCAGCTTCCAGGTTGTCCCATTCAACATAAAGCTCACCGAGGCCACGATACAAGTCTGCCGTTCCCAGGGGAAAGGGCTCGCCATGGCCGGTCACAAGGCGTAATGCTTGCTGATAACTGTTTTCCGACTCATGAAGGCGGCCCAGCGCCACGCGGATGTCGGCCAGGAGAAATGTGATCCCGAACAGAGTCAGGGTTTCGCCGGTTTTCAGCAGGTTCGAATGGAAATCGGCCAGAGAAAGCTCGGCTGCCTTCAAATCTCCGATTGAGTACTGGGCAAGACCCAGCAGCGAGGTAGCCTGGTTGTACCTGGCCTGGTCAGATTCGGGTGTGAGTTCGAGCGCCTGCTGGGCATACTTTACGGTAGCGGGGACATCGCCCAACGCCAGGGACCGGTAAGCGCGGGCGGAGGCGATCGAAGCTGGCAACGAACGAAATTGTTTTTTATCCAAGACGACCAACCTTTCCGTCGTCGTGTTCAGTAAGCGCTCTGCATCCTGCAAACGGGTCTCGCTCGCCTCCAAATTACCGACATCCAGCAACGCCCAGGCATAACCCACGCTGAGCACAGGCCGGGTTCGGATTATTACATCAGGTAGCTCTTTGGCCCAGCCAAGCCATGTGGAGGATTGATAGCTGAGGTCCATTGCTGACCAGGCCAGTTCGATCAATCCCGCGGCGCGCTCAAAGTCCTCAGCAGCCAGGGCGTGGCGGATGGCATCGGAAGGGTATCCGTTCTGTTCATACCATTCGCTTGCCCGCTGGTGCAAGGTAGCTACCCAATCAAGCTGCGCCTCTATCAAGTGTACTTGCAGGACATCCGCGAAAAGGTGGTGATAGCGGTACCACTGGCGCTGGTCGTCGAGCGGGATGACAAACAAGTTGTCACGCTCCAGGGTTTCCAACATACCTCTGCCGCCATCTTGGGCAGTCACAGCGTCACACAGTGAACCACTCAAGCGGTCGAGAATGGCGGTTTGAAGCAAGAAATTGCGCACGCGCTCGGGCTGGCGTTCGAGAACCTCCTCAACCAAATAATCCAGCACAAAGCGATGGCTGCCGGTAAAGGCCTGGATAAAACCGGAGATGTCTGAGCGACCCTGCATAGAGAGGGCTGCCAGCTGCAGTCCGGCAATCCAGCCTTCGGTGCGAGCTTCCAGGGCGGCAATATTTTCTTCAGAGAGGTTCAATCCCATCACCTGGTTGAGAAATTCAGCGGCTTCGGCGGGAGGAAAATCGCAGGTCGGCTAGGCGCAGCTCGGTTAGTTGGCTCCGGGCCCGTAAGCGAGCCAGCGGCAGCGGTGGGTCCTCACGCGTGGCGATAACCAGGTGCATGTGCGGCGGGCATTGCTCGAGCAGAAAGGTGAGGATATTGTCAACCGGTTTGGAATTAACCATGTGATAATCGTCAAGGACAAGGACGAAATTGTCTGGGATCGTGGTGATTTCATTGAGCAGGGCTGTCAGAATCGATTCGATTGGCGGCGGTTGAGGGGCATCAAGAGCACCCAACACTCCTGCCCCAATATTCGCTTCAATCGTCCGTAGAGCAGCGACAAGGTACATCACAAAACCTGAAGGATCGCCATCTCTCTCATCTAGCGAAAGCCAGGCGATCGGACGATCGTATCCAGCAGCCCATTGGCTTACCAGCGTTGTCTTCCCAAAGCCAGCTGGCGCCGAAATGAGGGTCAGTTTCCTATGCAGGATTTCATTAAGTCGCTCGATCAGGCGGGAGCGGGGAATAATTTTTGGCCTAGGTGGGGGAATATAAAGTTTGGTGGCTAGAATTGGATTAGACAATCTGAATTAAATTATACATCACCAGGCGAGATTTGCCTGTTCCGCCGGGGCTGCCAGCAGGATCAAGTCTATGTCACCACGTAAGAGCAGATCATAACCCGCTGACAATTTATCTTCGCTCCTAATCAAAAGGTTGCGAGGTATGGGAAAATTAGGCTGCGATGACTTTTTCTATCCACTCTCCTTTAAACGCCTCTCCATGACCCGGAAACACAATATCAATCTCAACCGGCTTAAGCCTCTCCAGGCTCGCCAGCATTGACGTTTTATCGTCAACGATCGAGTTGAGAACCGGCTGCTTCCCTGAATTGACCAGCAGGTCGCCGCAGAACAGCACCCGGCTGCTTCCTGCGACCTGAATCCACCTCAACCTCATCTGCCAGGAAGCAGATCGAGCCGCTCGAATGCCCGGGGGTGGAGAGCACCTGCCCTGGAAACCCGTAAGCGGAGAGATCCTGACCGTCCTCCAGCAAGATGTCTGGAGTAAAGCGATCGGATCTGAAGAAGCCGAACAGGAATGCGGCGAGCTTATTGATTATCACGCTGTGGGCATTCCGGTTCCAGAACATGTCGCCAAACTCCGCCATCCCCGCATCTTTCGGGTGCATCGCGATTTTGGCGCCAAACTTCCCGCGCAGGTATCCAGCGCCGCCGGTATGGTCGAAGTCTCCATGGGTTAGCAAAATCAGGTTAAGCTCCCCGGGCTTTACCCCCGCTGTGACCAGCGCCTCCTCCAACCTGAAGCGCTGACCACTTAACCCCGCATCGATCAAGGTATAACCGGCGGGAGATCGGAACAGGTAGGCGTTCACATTGCCTGTTCGAAAAGGCAGCGGAAGCCGGATTGTCTTTACTGAAGATCGCATACACACTCCTTCCAAAGAATCCTTCGACTGCGAAAAAACCACTCAGGGTATACTAATTCCAGTCTTTTAGGAATTGAATATACCATCTCGCCTCACTAACTCGCTTCACCTCATAGATTAGAATCCGCTTGGAGGCATGATTTTTTCAATTTTTTGGATTGGATGGGGACGCAACAGCTGTGCTGCAGTGGTAAGATTGAAATAATTATTCAACAGGAGGGTCAGGATGAGAAACCTCAAATTCCACATTCTGGATGTATTTGCCGAGGAGAAATATGCCGGTAATCAGCTGGCGGTACTGTTAAACGCTGGCGAGCTCTCCTCCATCGAAATGCAGAAAATCGCCCGTGAGATCAATTTCTCAGAAACCACGTTTGTTCTTTCGGATGTGTCAAGCCAGGGCGGGTATCACGTGCGCATCTTTACGCCAGGGAGCGAAGTACCCTTTGCAGGACATCCAACCCTCGGGACCGCCACAGTTATCCGCGAAAAAATCCTTCAAGGAAAGACAGATAGCGTTGTCCTGAATCTCAAGGTTGGACAGATCCCGGTGACCTTCTCTCCAGACGGTTACTGCTGGATGAAGGCAAAACGAGCCTGAATTTGGTCCGCAGCATCGCCCGGAAGCCCTGGCAGAGGTTCTAGGATTGAATGGTTCCGACTTTGACACGCGTTTTCCGATCGAGGAAGTATCTACCGGATTGCCGTTCTTTATTGTGCCACTAAAAAACCTCGCCGCCTTGATAAAAGCGAAAATTAATAAAGAACTGTATTTCAACTTTGTAGAGCAGACCGAAGCGAAAGGAATTTTGGTCTTCTGCCCCGAGGGCCCACGAGACTGAGAACGACCTGAGCGTGCGGGTCTTTGTGGATTACTATGGGGTACCTGAGGACCCGGCAACCGGCAGCGGGAATGGGTGCCTGGCGGGCTATCTGGTTCAGCACCGCTACTTTGGAGCAGAGAGAATCCATGTCCGGGCGGAGCAAGGGTATGAGATTGGCAGACCTTCCTTGTTGATCCTCAAGGCCGAAAGAAACCCGGACGGTATCGAGGTCCACGTCGGAGGGAAATGCATCTTGGTTGCTCAAGGTGAGCTGGTATGAGCCAATATCATCCCGACCACAAGCTTGTGCTCGACCGGATGCTGTAAGGCTATCCGAACCTGCGCCCGGGAAAGATGTTCGGTAATAGACCTATGGTTATTAAGCAAATCTATGCGAATTCCTGCAGCAGCTGATCACTTTGCCAATTTCACCAGCACTGATTCAATGGATGGGGAGAGTGCACCTTCGAACAAGCTGAAGGCAGTAATTAATAATCTTCTAAGAGCTGTCGGTCTTTGAATATAAACTCAGTCCGGTTGATTTCGATCGCGCCTTGAGCTGCGAAGCGGTAAAGGATCCTGCAGACCATCTCGCGAGTCGAACCGATCATCGCTGCCATTTCATCGAGAGTCAGATTTCGTTCATTCGTTTGATGTTGGTGTGGATATTTTTCCAGCAGCAAGCGCGCCAGACGCTGTGCCACCGGCCGGAAAGCGAGACCCTCGAGGATCTCGCTGGCATGTAGCATTCGCTGCGCCATCAGCCGGGTGATCTCCCACAAAACCACTCCATGCCGGGTCAAGAATGGCTGAGCATTTGAATAGTTCCATACAAAGATGCGGCAAGTTTCTCGAGCTTCAAGCGTAACCGGCATGGTCATCGAATCCACAAAGAAGGTCAATCCCCAGAATATTTCACCTGGGTAGAATGATAATACCTGCAGACTGCGGCCTTCCGATGAATCCATTCGCCCATCGATAATCCCCTCGGCTGTAATAAAAAAATAAGGCCAGGAATCCCCGTACTGGCAAAGAAATTCGCCCTTCTGGTAGCTGTGAGGATTGGCTAGCCTGGCGAATTCCCTCAGTTCCAAATCGTTAAGCGAGCCAAAAACGGTGTTAGAACGAAGCAATCGAACGATCTCATCCATCTGGCGGTATCTCCCATTTAATTATAAACAATCCATCTGTTATTGAGAGCCGAACCGGCATATCGCTGGTAATTTGCTTTAAGTTAAAGATTTATGAGTAAGATTGTGATAATCTTCACCTGAATTCTAACAGGCGATTATGCAAAAATATGGAGGTTTCTAATGAAAAACAACTATAAGCTTGGGGCAGCACTGGCTGTGATCGGGATCTTAACCGGGTTAATTACTTTCTACCTGCTCGCAGCGCAATATAACCTGGTCATTGACGTCAAAATAGCAGCCGGCAGAGCGGATGAAGCCACTTCCGTCAGAATAACTTACGCCGTACTTGGTTGGATCGGCATTGCGGCTGGCGCGATGTGGGCAGCGGTATTATACGGCTTTTTACACAAAGAGAAATGGGCCTGGTTCTGGGGCGCGATCGCCAGCACAATCCAGCTGTTGGTCGGATTCTTCCCCATGATCCCCGCAATGGACAGCAGCCTTCCAACCCCAACCATGATCGTTTTCTTGCTGGCGGCGGTGCTGTGGTTCGGGATGCTCTTCATCGGCGGGGTCAAAAAATCGATTATCGCCCTGACATTTGTCGCCGGTCTGGCATATGTCCTGACATTCATCGACGGCGTTGCGCCGATCGCCAAGTACACCACTTCTCACGATGACAGATTTTGGAATGGGATGTATGTCATGTCGCAGCAGGTGAGCTGGTGGGGAGCAGCCGCCTGGGCGGTCTTCATCTTCTCTGTCCTGGCGAAGAAATCCTGGTCCATCCCGGTGGGGATCTTCGCGGCAGTAATGTCGATGTTTGCCGGCTATCCATTGGGTCTCCACAATGCCATCTTCGAGGTGCAGCGCTTCTCCATGTTCCTCCCTGCGCCCCTGTTAAGCACCATCCTGCTGATCTACCTGGTTCTACCTGGCACACGCCGCATGGTGGCGGCATGGAACGCTTCAGAATGAAGACCGGATAATCCGAATGAGTGAGAATAATCGTTTCAACTACCTGTTTGCCTCCACCAAAGGCTTGATTCTTATGGCAATAGCCATGATTGCGATGGTCACTGCGGTCTGGGGAATGCTGTCTGGACCAATGGCTGAGTACGGCGTTCGCGAGGTGGTCGTACGCCTGCTCGGCATGGACTTGCTCCAGGCAGAACGAGAAGGGCGGATCATCATCCTTTACCACTCGATTGCGATGGCGGTGATTGCCATCGAGACTTACATGATCACTGGCTTAATAAAAATGAAGGCTTTTTTCAAGACCGCGATCAATGCCATCATCACCGCCGGCTACCTGCTTACGATGGTCTTCGGTTTATTTTTCGCTTATTTCGGTCACAGCTGGGCATTTCACGGTGTTTATATCTTCGGGCTATCGCTGATGTTCCTGGCAGGTGTGCTGCTGGTTATTGCCCTGTGGCCCTGGAGCAAGGAATACCGGATAGCTGGTGGAGACTATGCGCATACCAGGGGCGGTCTCGACCTGGAGCGCACCGCTTTCTTCGCAGCAGCCCTGACCACGGTGATCTCCGCCCTGTTTGGGGCTGTTCCAGGCTCCTTCTTTGGAAATGGGTTTGAAACCTTCCTTGCTGAGAATATCATCCGCCTCCCCGAAAAGACCACCATGGAGTACTCGATCATCGGGCATCTCCACATCATGCTGGCTTTGATCGCGATCATGATCACCCTGATCATCGGTCGCTGGCTGAATTTCCGCGGGATCCTGCACAAGATCGCCATGCCGCTGATGATCCTGGGCACGATCGTGCTCAACCTGGGGGTCTGGGGTGTGGTGACTCCCTCGAGCCGGTTGCCCATATGATCATCTACGTCGGGGCGACCCCCTCTATGCTGGCGGCGCTCTTGCTGCTGATCTGGAGCTGGGGTACGCTGGTCCGAGAGGGCACGGCCTCTATACCCAAACCGAATGTTCGCCAGAAGATCGGGGCCCTCCTGCACGATCCCCTCAAATTTGGCCCCACCTGGCAAATGCTCTTCATGAATTTCACAACCAGCGGGATTGGGATCTTCATGGCTGTCAAGCTGGACGAAATTTTCCGGGTATGGCCGGCGCGCGAGGAGCGGATCGAGCTAACCGGGCACTGGCATGTGCTCTCGGCGATCATCGCCACCATCATCCTGCTCTACTACGGCGATATGATCGGTTTGAAGGGCAAAGTCCGAAAATGGTACGGGTGGTCAATCATCTTACTCTCCGACCTGGCTTTTGCCGCAGTCACAATTTTCGAGATGAAGCGCCTGTTTATCGGCGAAGCAGAGCAGCAGCCGCTTGTCAATATTTTGATGCTCCTGATGGATTTTGCGCTGGCGATGCTCCTGGTTTTACTGGCGGTCGTGATGGTCTGGCGGCTGACGGATCTGTTCAAAAAGCACGGACGCTGGAAGGACGAGATCCATCACGAACTTTCGCAAGAGGTGGCAGAATGAGGACAATCCTGTCTATTCTCATCTTGCTGGGCACCCTGCTGGCCTCCTGCGCCCCGGTCGACCTGAATGCGGCCATGCCCGCGTACGACACCGGCATCGACCCGAATGCCTGGGTTCAAATCCCGGCGGGGGTATTCATATCTGGGCAGCATGAAGACCAGGTTGAAACCCCGGCGTACGAGATCATGATCACGAATGTCACGACCACTCAGTACGCCGATTTCTTGAATGAAGCGTTGGCATCAGGCGAGGTGAAGGTGAACGGCGATCAGATCGTCGGCTACTACCCGGGCGATGCTTTTCACGGGGTCAAGCACGAGGAGCGTATTGACCCTGGCGATTGGATTTTTATTCCGATTGAAGACCCCTCCCAGCGCCTGGATTTCGACGGATCTGCATTCACCGTCCAGCCCGGGTACGAAAACCATCCAATGACGATGGTCTCCTGGTTTGGAGCCTGGGGCTACTGCCAGCACTTCAGCTGGCGACTGCCCACCGAAATGGAATGGGAGAAAGCTGGCCGCGGGGACGATGCCCGCCCGTTCCCCTGGGGCGAGCAAATCCAGCTCGAAAATGCCAATTTTTATCACAGCCGCGACCCATTTGAGGATATGAGCTCATACGGCTCGCGCACCAACCCGGTCGGTTTCTACAACGGCGCCAACTACGGCGGCTACCAGACTCTCAATTCTGTGTCGCCCTACGGGTTGTACGATATGGCGGGCAATGTCTGGCAGTGGACCGGCGATGTGTATGAAGGTATGCACTACCGCTTCATGCGCGGTGGTTCGAAAGATACCTACGAGATGGACCTGCGCCTCTGGGTGCGGAATAATGCCACACCGACCTATTACAGCCCGGGTGCAGGCTTTCGATGCGCACGTTGAATAATCAGCACGGAAATGTGATCTATTATTCAGGAGACCGACATGGATCGATTGAACGCTAAAATCCGCCTGTATTGGCCGCTGTTCAAGAGCTTGCAGACCGGGCTGCTGGTCTCCACCGGCATCGCCGGATACGTGAGCGCACGCTGCCCGGTGTTTCACCTGCCGGCGATTGCCGGATTGCTGGTCAGCTTGCTGGCATCGGTCAGCGGGAGCACCGTCTTGAATATGTGGTGGGACCGTGATATCGACGCCCGGATGGGTCGCACCCATCACCGCCCGCTTGCAGCCGGGACGATCGATCCAAATGAGGCGTTGCGGCTGGGATTGCTGCTGTCGATTCTGGGAGTTGGACTGGCAGCGCTGATGGACCCCCTTTTCGGCTTGATTATCTTCGCGGGGATTTTCTTCGACGTGGTGGTCTACACAATCTGGTTGAAAAGGCGCACCTGCTGGAGCATCGTGTGGGGCGGGATTGCAGGTGGGATGCCGATCCTGGCGGGACGGACGCTTGGGTTAGGCGAAGTGGATTGGATCGGCGTCCTTTTTTCGCTCAGCATCCTCTTCTGGATCCCGACACATATCCTGACTTTCAGTATGCGCTACCATGAAGATTATCAAGCCGCCGGTGTGCCAACCTTCCCTTCAACATACGGATTTGCGTCCACCCGGCTGGCGATCGCTGCCTCGAGCCTCCTGGCGGCGATGGCAATGGGCTTTTCTGCCTGGGGAATCGGGATGGCCTGGGGATTCCTGCGCCTGCTTGGGGTGCTGTCTTTGGGATTGCTGCTGCTCGCGATCGCGGTCTTGATCAAACCCACCGAGCGGGCCAACTTCGGTCTCTTCAAATTCGCCTCAATCTATATGCTTGCGGCAATGCTTCTGGTTATGATTGAGGTGATGTAATCATTCCAGTTGTCACTGCGAGGAGCGAAGCGACGAAGCAATCTCCCGGCTGGCAATGGGTGAGATTGCTTCGCACAGTACACTCGCAATGACAAGTTAGCTGTCTTTGCGAGGAGCGAAGCGACGAAGCAATCTCCAGGTTGGCAATGGGTGAGATTGCTTCGCAAAGTACACTCGCAATGACAAGTTAGCTGTCTTTGCGAGGAGCGAAGCGACGAAGCAATCTCCCGGCTGGCAATGGGTGAGATTGCTTCGCACAGTACACTCGCAATGACAAGTTAGCTGTCTTTGCGAGGAGCGAAGCGACGAAGCAATCTCCAGGTTGGCAATGGGTGAGATTGCTTCGCACAGTACGCTCGCAATGACAAGTTAGCTGTCTTTGCGAGGAGCGAAGCGACGAAGCAATCTCCCGGCTGGCAATGGGTGAGATTGCTTCGCAAAGTACACTCGCAATGACAAGTTAGCTGTCTTTGCGAGGAGCGAAGCGACGAAGCAATCTCCCGGTTGGCAATGGGTGAGATTGCTTCGCAAAGTACACTCGCAATGACATTCCTTGAAAGGACCTTGATATGAGAAATGACAGCTTCATCGCAAAATTCCTGCGCTTTATCGGCATCTTGCTGATGGGATTGACCGCTGGCTTTACCCTGCTTGGTGGGGTAGGCACCACCTGCGCGGCCCTCTCCCCCACAAGCTACGATAGCATGAAGGCGCTGGCGCCTTTTCAATGGCTGTATCTTCTTTTCGTCCTGACTGGGATCGCCCTCGGCATCCTGGGAATCCGGGCTACGATTTAGCTGATCAAAGGCAGTCCGACTGCTTACCGGGATGCACTGATCGTCTTGATTGCAGGCGCGGCAATCGGGATCCTGCACATCATCGTCTCCCGACTTCTGCGCGGCAGCTCAATGCCGGTCGATGCAGTGGTCTACACGACCTTGCTGACACTGGCGGTGTTCTTGATCTTCCGCATCCCCGCCATCTGGAGAATCGTGGATTTCAATAAGGGAAATCAAGAATCCAACCGCCCTGCGGCAGGCGCGGCGGCGATCCTTTACGGCTTGTTGATGCTCACTATCCATCTAACCATGGGCTCGACCCACACCTGGGGTGGGGTCAATTTCGCCGATGCATTTAATAGCACGATGTCGTCGGTAGGTATTGGGTGTCTAATTTTTGGAATTGGATTGCTGGTTTGGAAGCCCGAGATGAAGCGAACATTGAGTTCAAAGAAAAATATCTCGATTCCTGGTCACTGATTTAATCTTCTATCCCTGCGAAAAAAAATATTTTCGGACCTGATTTTCTACAATTCTGCACACTTCACTGTTTTACTCGTATGCCAGCACTTCCCGGATCGTCATGCGGGCGGCGACCCGGGCGGGAGAGATGCTCGCCAGGATGGAGAGCAGCATTACCAGAGCGAACCAGATGAGGATCCCCGCTGGATTGAAGGTGAAAGCGATCGGGGTGGAAAAAATTGCGATGCTGACAACGTCGGAGAGGGCTTTGCTGATCGGGAAGGAAGCTGCGCTCGCCAGCAGCCACGAGATCATGCCGATGATCAATCCTTCAACCATCACCATGCGTGTGATTTGGCGGTCGGTGGCGCCGATGGCGCGCATGACCCCAATCTCTCGGGTTCGCTCCATCACGTTCAGCGACATCGTCCCCATCAGCCCGATGCTTCCCACAGCTGCCATCAGCAGCGCCAGGATGAGCAGGAATATCGTCAGGGTATCCAGCCCTTTTGAGCTCGAAAACCGCAGGTCTAAACCAGTTCGGATATCCGTGACATCGTAGCCCAGGCTCTCAAGATGGGCTTCGATCCTTCGCCCGAGGTCTTTCTGCCACCCGAGAGAATGGTCCGAGCCCGAGCCCACGATCCGGAACATATTGGTCTTGCCCGCCGTCCCGGTAAGGTTTGAGAGGTAGTCATTATCCGTATACGCAAGCAGCCCGCCGCTCTTTCCGGCAAACTGGAAGAAGCCCACCACCACCCACTCTGAATCCTCACCGTTAACCTTCAGCTTGAGGGTATCGCCGACTTTCAAATCTGGCATGGTCGAAAGGAACATCTCGCTCAAGACGATCGCGTTCTTATCGCCCGGCACAATCCAGCGCCCGCTCTGCATGATGGGCTCAATCAGCTTGCTGTCGGAGGGCGGCGCCTGAATGATGACGCTCTCGCCTACCGCCCCGCTGGACCCGATCAGCTCGGCGCGGGCTGCTGCCCAACCCTCCACTGACCCCACTCCGGGCACTACCGAGAGGAGCTGGCTGACCTCAGAGATCGAATATACCTTCGAAAGGGTGAGATTGACATCCGCAAGGTAGTAGCGGCCCAACCGGGTGATATAAGCATCGATTGATTTGCTGACATTGAAGGTGGCGATGAAGATCGCTCCACCCAAAATCAAGGTCACCAGGGTCAGCACCAACCGCACCCGGCGGCGGAAGGTATTGCGCAGCGAGATCATCATCGGGCGAGAGATGCGGCGGAATTTCATCAGCCAGCGGTAGATCGGGCTGGGCTTATCGCCGATCGCAGTCCCCACGCCGCTGAGCGCCTGCTGGATGGTAATTCGGGCACCCTGCAGGATGGGGGCAGCCCCGGCGATCTGCGGGACGATCATCGCGATCCCAATCATCAGGATCAGCGAGCGCGGTACCGGGCGCACTTCAGGGACGATGAAATTGATTCTGCCTGCTAAAAACTTGAGCTGCAAATATGCCGCCGGATCGGCGGCAAGCAGCGCCAGCCCAAGCGCTGCCAGGCTGTAGGTGAAGATCAATACCATGTAAATGACCACAATTTGGAACCTGCTGGCGCCGATTGTCTTCATCACGCCCACCTGCTGGATCTGCTGGTTGAGCAGAGCAGAAAGGGTGTTGGTGATCAGAAAGGCGCTCAGAAAAACAACCAGCAGCCCGAGGAGCGCCAGGACCCCAAGCAGTGAATCGAGATAAGGGACATTCGGATGGTCGGTGCTCTTGCGCTCGATGGAGCTCGTCGTGACATATCCGAGGCGCTCGAATTCATCCAGGACTTTACTCGCGACCTGGTGGATCTGGACCGGATCATCCTTGCCTTCCTTCAGCGTGACATAGAGGGTGTTGTAGATCTCCGGAAATTCCAGCCAGCTTAATGTCCCATCGGTGATATAGCCCTGGGAAGGGGCAAGAAAGAACCCACCCCCTAAACCGCCTGCCCCGATCGTCAGGTCCTGCACAATCCCAACGACTTTAAGCTGGCGAAGCCGGCCTGAAGCGAGACGCAGCGTAATTGTGTCACCGAGCATTGCGCCGGTCTCCTTCAGCTTGTTGGTCTCCAGCACAATCTCGCGGTCCTGCGGAGGCCAGGTCCCCTCGAGGAGAGTTAGCCGGTTGATCCTGGATTTCATCGATATCGGGGATAGCTTTGACATCGATCGGGACGGTAGTCTCGGGGGAGGTCTGCAGGCGCATGGTGTGGAGGGAGATGCCTTCGGCGTCCTTCACATTCGGCATATTACGCACGTGGTCGACAAAATCCTGTCGGAATCCGGCCGCGCTGACAATGATATTCGCCGGGTTGATCGCGGCATAACCAGGACGCATAGCCTGGTCGAGCCAGGAGTACGTGGTCGAGATCATCCCGACTGCAAAGAGACCCACTGCGATCGATGCAATTACAAGCAGCGAGCGGATCTTATTGCTCCAAAAATCGGCGAGCACCTTGCGCCAGCGCGGACGGATCAGGTCAAACTCTCCTCAGTCCAGTCAGAGACTGCTTAGGGGTTGGCAGAACCTCGTAGAAACTTCTCGGCATCGATAAAAGCGTATATTTGCATCAATCTCGCCACAACCGCCGTCCAGCCGGTCTGGTGGCTGGCGCCCAAACCGGCCCCGTTGTCTCCGTGGAAATATTCGAAGAACAGGATATTTTCTCTCCAGTTGGGGTCGCTCTGGAATTTCTCGGTGCTCCCGTATACGGGGCGGCGGCCGTTTTCATCCGTCAGGAAGATGCTTTCCAGGCGTTTTGAGATCTCTCGGCTGACCTCGTACAGGTTCATCAGGTTGCCCGAGCCGGTCGGGCATTCGACCTTGAAATCGTCACCGTAGTAGCGGTAGAACTGGAGCAGCGCCCGGACAATGAGGGCGTTGACCGGGAACCACACCGGGCCACGCCAGTTCGAGTTGCCGCCGAACATCCCGGTATCCGATTCTGCTGGCAGGTATTGGACTTTATACTCTTCCCCACCCAAATCGAAGATGTATGGATTGTCCAGATGGTGGCGCGAGAGCGAGCGAATGCCGTAAGGGCTGAGAAAGCGGTCTTCGGCGAGCATGCTCTCCAGAATGCGGCGCAGCTTGGTTTCGTTCAGTGGCGAGAGCAGCAGCCGTCCATTTACCCCCGGTTTCGCAGGCGGGTGGATATTCGCAAGAAATTCTGGATGTCTGGAAAAGCGCTGTTTCAGGCGCTCGGATAGATACGGCATTTTCGCGATGGCTTCGCGTTCGACCACCAGCACTGCGCAGAGCGGCAGCAATCCGACCATCGAGCGCACCTTGAGGCGAGACGCCGACCCATCGGGGCGCACCAGGACATCATAGAAGAAACCATCTTCTTCATCCCACAGCTCATCCTGGTTGTCCCCGACGCGATCCATCGAGCCTGCGATCCAGAAGAAATGTTCGACGAACTTTAGCACCAGCCCTTCATATACCGGGTTAGATGCCGCCAGCTCCAAAGCGATATCGAGCATGTTCTGGCAGTACATCGCCATCCAGGCGGTGCCGTCGGCTTGCTCCAGGTGACCGCCGGTGGGAAGGCTGTGGCTGCGGTCGAATACGCCGATATTGTCTAAACCCAGGAAGCCGCCGTCGAACAGGTTTTTTCCTTCCGGATCCTTACGGTTCACCCACCAGTTGAAGTTCATCAGCAGCTTCTGGAAGACCTCTTCCAGGAACTTTAAAATCGCCGCTGCCTGTCAGCCGCTTCTCGAGATCATAGTTGAAAATGCTCGCCCAGGCGTGCACTGGCGGGTTCACATCGCCGAAATTCCATTCATATGCCGGGATCTGACCGTTGGGATGCAGATAGACCTCTTTCAGCATCAGCCGGAGCTGCTGCTTGGCAAATTCCGGATCGGCGATACCCAGCGCGATCGTATGAAATGCCAGGTCCCAGGCTGCATACCAGGGGTACTCCCATTTGTCTGGCATCGAGATGATGTCATCGTTGATCATGTGATACCACTGCATGTTGCGGATCTTGCGCTTTGCGTTCAGCAGGGGATGAGCCTCATGCTCCTCCAGCCAGCGATCTACATCGAAGAAGTAGTACTGCTTTGTCCAAAGCAGCCCGGCGACCGCCTGCCGGAAAACTTTCGCTTCATCAGCGCTGAATGAGGGGGGGACTTTCGCGGCATAAAACTCATCGGCTTCGTGCTGACGGGACTCGAAAACCTGAGTGAAGTGCCCGCCAAAAGGCTCGCCATCACCACCGTAGGCTTTCTTGAGGGCAGATGGAGGAAGGTTGTTCAGGCGCAGGCGGACGACTGCCGATTCCCCAGGCTGGATCAGCGCCATAAAGCTGGCTGCAGCTTTGGTGCCCTGCTGTTCAGGGTTGACACTCTGCGCCTGACCATTGACCAGGTGGTTGTTGATGCCATCTTTAACAAATGGTGTAGCGTTCGGCGACCCGAAGAGCCGCTCCTGGTTGGTTTCGTTTTCCGTGAAGAGCAAGCTGGAAGCCCCTTCACAATACAGGTAGCGCTCGCCCAGAGCGTGATGAGAGGCAGCAATCAGCTTATACCCTTTCCCGGTTTTGGCTGCCTTCAGCTCGGGTTTAGGGGTGTTGGGGAACCAGCTCCAGGTATTTCGGAACCACAATGTGGGCAAGATATGAAGCTCGGCAGCTTCTGGGCCGCGGTTCCAGGCGGTGATCTGGATCAGGATATCCTCTGGGGTCTCTTTTGCATATTCGACAAAGACGTCGAAATAGCGGTCGCTGTTAAAAACGCCGGTATCCAGCAGCTCATATTCGAAATCGCGGCGAGTGCGCTGGCGGTTGGTGTTCACCAGATCTGCGTAAGGATAAGCTGCCTGCGGGTATTTATATAAATACTTCATATACGAATGGGTTGGAGTGGAGTCGAGGTAGAAGTAGTATTCCTTGACATCCTCTCCATGGTTCGCTTCGCTGTTCGAAAGCCCAAAAAGGCGCTCTTTCAGGATCGGGTCGGCGCCGTTCCACAAAGCCAGGGCAAAACACAGCTGTCCTTTCTCGTCTGAAAATCCAGCCAAACCGTCCTCGCCCCAACGATAGGCGCGCGAGCGAGCCTGGTCGTGGGTGAAATAGCTCCAGGCGTCGCCGGTGTCGCTGTAATCCTCACGGACGGTGCCCCACTGGCGCTCGCTCAAATAGGGTCCCCATTTTCTCCATGGGATCCCCTTCTGGTTGGCTTCTTCTAATCTGTTTCGTTCTGCGCTCATGAAATTTTCTCCTCACCAATTCGCTTATCAAAATCGATACAATTTACCCATTACAGCTCCACGATCGCCAGGTCGCTCAGCACTTCCTCCAGGCTGGCATAACAATCGGAACGTTCTGGGGCGCACATCCGGCTGATTACTTCAACAGCGCCGGTGGGATCATGCATATAGTTCAGGCTTTCTGGTTTGCTCAGCTCCTCTCTCAACAGCTGGGGATCGATCGCGATCCCCTTACCTCCTAAGACCGCGTCAACGTCATGGCGCGGCGGCTGCCCGGTGATCAGCTGGTAGAAGACCAGGCCTAACGAATAGATATCGGCAGCCGGGGCTACATCGCGCGGATTCTGCCAGACGGCGGGCGCCACATAACGCCGATCGAAATGCTCGTGCACCGAGCTCGCAATGCTGAGGTTAGGCGCGTCCGGGATGTAAGCCAGGTCGAAGTTCGCAAGCTTGACTCGATCGGGCGCTACCACGATATTCTCCGGTCGCACGTCACGGTGAATGACGCCCTTACGGTGGGCGTAGGCAAGACCCGCAGCCGCACCTTCGATAATTCTCTTCTTCTCCTGCCAGATCATTGGCTCACCTGGCCCCTGCTCCATCAGGATTTCAAGCCGCCGCCCCTTTTCGAGGTACTCGATCGGTTCAACAAAACTGTCGTCATTCCAGGCGAACATGTCGCCGGTGCGCATCAGGTTTGGATGGCTGCCCAACAGCCTGAAGGCATCTTGCCCGTGGAAGATCTCTCGGATACGGTACTGTCTCTCTTCCTCCGAGGCATAGACATCAAAATGGTAAACCTTCAGGATGGTCAGCGGTTGAGTTTTGATGAAGCGGTGGCTGGCAAGAAAAATGGTGAAGCGGTCATCTTGATCGACCTTCTGCACGATGTCATACAGCCCGATCTGCTTGACCGGCGAGGCTGGTTTTGTGAAAGACATCGCTTCGCCGATCATACTGTAAAGCGGCGTGATATCGCGCGAGCTTACCGGCAGCTGATCGGGATCATCCATGCGCTTCAGGGCTTCACGCACGTGCAGCACACGGCTGGCTTGATCGTCCCGGATCCGGATGCGCGATTTATCGTCGGTCAGGAGCACAAGCGTGTCGACAAAGACATCCTCCAGTCGGGGGGAGTACTGGCGCAGTTTGTTCGCCAGGATCTTGGATTTCTTATTTGCCAGCGGGATCGGGCTCGGATAGACGAAGCCGTTTTCGAAGACCCATTGCTGAACGTTGCCGCGGATATCCCCCTGGTATCCTTTCACCTCGACATGGTAAACAGCATGCGGGGCGAGCACAGCGATGTCATATTCGTAAGGCAGGCCGCGCCCGGTAGTCAGCTCAAAGTTGTGAAAGAGCGTGAAATCTTCCGCCAACCCCTTACCTAATCGCCGGATGGCTCTGCTCTCGCTGTCGTTTTCTGGGATTCCAATTCGGCGGATAACTGCCATACGTCACTCCTTGAAATATAGTCTGCAATTCTAATCTATGTGTTGTCGATCTTGGCTTCGTCCAGGTGAAGCTTGATCTGCTCTAACAGATCGCTCCGCACTCGAACGTAATCTATGTTGGCTACCCAGGCATGCGCAACCAGTTTTACGCTGGTTTCGGCAAGCTCCTGCACTTCGATTGTCGGTACGGGCTCGGATAATACCAAGGAATGCGAACGCATAATTTGAACCAGCTGATCTCTGACTTGCCCGATATGGGCATCCAAACCAACGCTGACCGGAAGATCGATCCGGCGTGAATCATAAGAGGAATAATTCCGGATGTTGCTGCGGATGACTGCAGAATTTGGCACGATCACCTTCAAATTATCTGGCGTTCTCAGAATGGTGGAGAAGATCTGGACTTCTTCGACCAAACCGCTGGTGCCGCCAGCTTCGACATAATTATTAATCGCATAGGGTCGGAAAAGCAAAATCATCAATCCTGCAGCTAAATTTGAAAGACTGTCTTTGATCGCAAGACCAATCGCTACACCAACTGAAGCCAGCAAGGCGGTGAAACTGGTGGTCTGGAAGCCTGCCTGGCTCAACGCCGCGATCACGACCGCTGCCATCAGCCCGAAGAAGAGCAAGGTCTGGGTGAATCGGATCACCATCTCGTCCATCTTGGCGCGTTCCATCGATCGAACGGTATAGCGCGTGATCAATTTCGCGATCCAACGACCGATAAAATAGACCAGCAGCGCAGTGACCAGCCCCCAAAGGATGCTGATCATGTCTCGATTTGCCCAATCGACCATCAGTTTAAAATTCTCCATTGGATTTTCTCCACTATTTCGATGGATGATAATTTCGGACTAAATAATTGTCTATGCGCAATATTCTCGTTCGGATGGTTGTTCAATTCAACACCTCACCAATAATCTTCCGGGCTTCCGCCGAGTTCGAGCTTCAGACCTTCACAGACTACACCGCTCGAACCTGCCCGGCTCGCTTGAAGCGCAAGACCTGCCTGGTGGAGCGCAGCTTCATCCACCAGGTCGCCAGGCTGGAAATCCCGTTGACCTGCTTCTGAAACGATGCTCGCGTTCCCTGGCACAGCCTCCAAACAGCCGCTCGTCACAATCAGCAATCCAAACTCAGGATTGATGGACTCTCCGGCAGCGAGGCGGAAGGGGCGGCTTAGATGCGCCAGTTTGAGCAGCGCAGCGTGACTCAGCTCTGGAAAAACCTGGACCAGCGCCGGTGGGATCAGCTCGCCGTCGGAAAGAATTAACGAGCGCTGGGTCTGTCTGGCGAGCAGGCTATCGTGCGTCACCAGCAGGACCGTTTTCCCCACCCCAACCTGCTCCTGAAAGAGCTGCATCACCTGTTCGGCAGTTCGGGTGTCCAGGTTGCCGGTCGGCTCGTCGGCTACCAGAATTGGCGGATCTGTGGCGAGGGCACGCGCCACGGCGGCGCACTGCTGCTGTCCGCCAGATACCACTGTCGGCAGCGCATGCTCAAAACCCTTCAATCCAACCCGTTCTAAGAGCTTTCCGGCTCGAATCTCACGCTCTGCAGGTGGAAAACAATCGCACAAATCCATTGGGAGCATTACGTTTTCAATCAGCGAAAGCATCGGCAGCAGCTGAAAAAACTGAAACACGATCCCCAGGTTTCTGCCGCGCCAGGCAGCCATCTCGCTCTCACCGAGGGTGTGCAGGCGCATCCCACCAATGGTCACACTGCCGCTGGTCGGATGATCAATTCCGGTGAGCATATTCAGCAAGGTGGATTTTCCGCTGCCGGAGCGACCGACGATGCTGACAAACTCTCCTGCGAAAACGTCAAGATTGATGCCTTTCAAGACCGTCACCTCGCCTGCGGCGCTTTGGAAGGTCTTCACCACGGTTTGCATCGATATCAAGGGATGGTTTGGTCTCGCCAAATTGGAGCCATGCTTCGTTCCCGAAGGACCAATGCGCTCGAAATCAGGGGAGGTTTCCAATGGACCTCCCTACAGCCTCTCGCCGAAATCTTTCTTCCCCTACAATTTCCCCGTCCTGGATCTCGAGCAGGCGCGAAACCCGATCACTCAGCAGGCGTTCATGGGTGACCATTAAGATCGTTTTACCCCGCTCAACCAGCCGCTCAAAGATCGCGATGATCACATCGGCGGTGATCAAATCGAGCCGACCGGTGGGTTCATCCGCCACAATCAAAGCCGGGTCGTTTGCCAGAGCACGGGTAATGGCAACCCGCTGCTGCTGCCCGCCCGAGATCTGCGAAGGCAGTTTATGCGCATGTTCTGCCAGCTCCACCTCCTGCAGCAGATCGAACGCCCTCTGCCGGCTCTGGCGCCGATGGTAAAGCCCGCAGAAATCCATCGGGAGCATGACATTTTCCAACAGAGTCAGGTTCGGGATCAGGTGGAATGACTGGTAAACCACCCCCAGGTTGCGTCCGCGCCAGAGCGCCAGCCGGTTTTCGTTAAGCGAGTGGATCTCGACCCCGTTCACCTGCACCGATCCTGAGGTCAGGTGATCAGTGCCGCAGATCATGTTGACGAGGGTGGTCTTCCCTGATCCAGACTTTCCGGTGATGGCGATAAACTCGCCTGGAAACACCTGCAGGTCAATTCCCTTCAATGCCAAAAATTCTCCAGCCGCGCTTGGGTACACTTTAACTACCTGACGCAGCTGGATTATAGGCGAGATATGCGGTGATCTGGCGGAGAGCGGCAAATCGGGGGATTGAGCGCCAGTTTCGGCGGTAGTTGCGTCGGTCATCAAGGGATTATTCTGTCTAACGGAATGCGCAGACCATTATACAACCCCGAGATGAACTGTACATGAATTCTTTTTATTTAGTCGAAATGAACGAATTCAGCGCATCTCCGTAAGCCAATCGGTCATTTGCGCTTCAACCTCTGCCGCTGTCCGCAGCTCGAGCACCTGGTTTGCGATATTTACGGCATCAGAACGGTTGAGCGAGCTGATCAGCGCCTTGGCGGCAGGGATCAAGCGCGGCGCCATGCTGAATTCATCTAATCCCATCCCCAGAAGGATCGGGATCGCTTTCTGCATCCCGGCCAGCTCACCGCACATCCCGCACCAGATCCCGGCCCTGTGCGCTGCGTCGATCGTCTGACGGATCAGCCGCAGCACGGCAGGGTGGAGCGGCTGAAAGAGCTTGGCGACACGTTCGTTGGTGCGGTCGACCGCCAGTGTGTATTGGGTCAGGTCGTTGGTTCCCAGGCTTAGAAAATCGCACTCAGCCGCAAGCAGGTCTGACAGCACCGCCGCCGCTGGAGTCTCAACCATGATTCCGACCGGGATATTCTCAGCATGCTCCAGCCCTTCATGCTCCAGCTCCAGGCGGGATTCGGCAAGCGCCTGCTTCGCGCTTCTCAGCTCTTCCACCGAGGCGATCATTGGAAACATGACCAGGACCTTAAAGCCAACCGCAGCTCTCAAGATGGCGCGCAGCTGGGTGCGGAACAGGTCAGGGCTGTCCAGGGATATACGGACCGCCCGCCAGCCCAGGAATGGGTTCAGCTCTTTATCAAATTCCAGGTATGAAGGCGGCTTATCGCCGCCAATGTCAAACGTCCGAACGATGACGGGACGGTCGCCAAGGGCGCTGAATATCTGGCGGTAAAGGCGGAGCTGGTGTTCTTCATCCGGGGGCTGGGATTGGTTCAGATACATGAACTCCGTCCGCAGCAGCCCGAACTCCATCTGCTCCATATTTGACCGCATCGCGAGCCAACTCAACTTCGCCGATGTTCGCGCCGATTTCCACCTGCACCCCGTCCATCGTGCGCGCCGGCTCGGATGCCGCCGCTTCAAGAAGGGTGAGCTTAGCCTTCTCCGCCGCCGCGCGGCTTTCAAGCTCTTTCCGGGTCGCCTCATCAGGCTCAATGATGATTTCACCTTCGAAACCATTCAGGGCGGCAACCGCCCCATCAGGGATGCGCTCGAGCAGCGCCGCACCCAACCCAACGACAGCCGGGATCCCCAATGTGCGCGCCAGGATGGCTGTATGCGAGGTGAACCCGCCGACGGCGGTGCAGAATCCGAGCGTGAACTCCGGGCGCAGGGCGGCGGTGTCGGAAGGGGTCAGATCGTAAGCGGCTACGATCACCGGCTCGTGGAGCGAATCCGAACGAGGATCCCTGATTCCCTAACAGGATGCGCAGGATCCGGTCAGCGACATCTTGAACATCGGCAGATCGGGCGGCGAAGAGCGGGACTTTCATGCCTTTCAGCAGTTCGGCGATCTCCTCCGAAGCCTCCCGCAGCGATTTTTCCACCGACAGACCGCGCCGCAGCCCAGCCGACACGCCATCCAGCAGCATCGGATCTCTCGCCATGGCGGCGTGCGCTTCGAAAATCGCAGCGGTTTTTGGATCGGCGCGAGCGGATAAGCCCTTCTTAAGCTCTTCCAGCTCCAAGACCGCCTGCTCCACTGCCGCATTGAAGCGCCTCAGCTCTTCTTCGAAAGGGCCAGACGGAAGTTCTGGGATCACCAGCGCTGCCGGTTGATATCGAAAAACTGGTCCAATCTGCAGCCCCGCGGCTGCCGGGATGCCTTTCAGCTTGATCTCAACCATAAACCTGCTCCTGGATGAAAAGATCCACGATCAAGCCTCCTGGATTGACCTGCCCAGTAGCGCTTCGAAAGCTGCTGGCAGATCTGTGAGATCCGGCAGCAGACCTTCAGGCTGGTACTGGTCCAGTTCTTCCAGGCTGCTGAAGCCTGTAGCCACCCCCACGGCCCGGATCCCCAGGTGGTGGGCGGTCTGTATGTCATTAGGGGAATCTCCAATCGCGGTGATCTGCCTGCCAACCACCTCGATGGCATATTCCACCTGGGCGCGCTGGATCGCATCGTGCACCAAGTCTCGGCGCAGACGAGCCAGGTCGCCCATGACCCGCACCGGAAAATATCCCACAAGTCCTGTTCGTTTCAATACGGTATGGGCGGTGCGGCGCAGGGTGCCGGTTACAAGGGCGCGCGGGATGCCTCGCTCGATGAACACATCCAAAAGGTCCAGAACGCCCGGCAAGATTACGCTCTCGATTGGTTCAGGCAGGCGTTCGACCGTCAGGTCAGCCAGCCTCCGAGCTGCATGCGGCATGGTCGCTTCAATCACCGCCTCGGCTACCCCCTGGGCGCGGCAGGATTCTCGCAGGAACTGCAGCTGAGGCTTACCCTGCACCGGTACCTCGGGAGGAAAGCCCTTGATCCCCCAGACCTCCATGGATAAGATCTCAATTGCTGCCAGGTGGGCGTCCATAATATCCACCAGGGTGCCGTCCAGGTCAAAAAGCACAAGCTCTACGCGTTCAATGTTTGAAGTGGTCATTCAACAAAGCCCAATCGCTAATTTTGCAGCATCTTTCA
This sequence comes from uncultured Chloroflexia bacterium, assembly GCA_963827155.1. Lineage (GTDB taxonomy): Bacteria > Chloroflexota > Anaerolineae > Anaerolineales > UBA4823 > UTCFX2. The sequence continues at coordinate 895,814 of CAWGZV010000002.1, forward strand.
ACGTCTTCATCTGTCACTCAGGCTTCACCTTGATCAGCTGCTGGAGCACCTTCCGCGGTTTCAGACCGCGCCCGATGAGCTGGGTGCTGCCATCTGGACTGATCAATATCAGCGGGGTTGCCGAAACAAACAGAACAATATCGCCGAACTCAGCGATCATGCGCTTGATCATCTCTTCTGGGACAACTGCCGAGCGCCAGGAAATATTATTTTTCTCGGCATGCCTGTTCAGGATGAATTCGGTCTCCTTGGGCTCCATATCGAGGGAGATGACCACCACCTGATCGTCCGTCCAGTCAGCGCTAGCCAGCTGGATCTGCTGCTGCTGGAGCAGACAGTTGATGCACCAGACCGCCATCAGGTCGATGAGAACCCATTTCCCGGAAAAATCCGCCACCCGAAAACTCTCCCCGCTGCGCACATCTTTGAGCGGGATCTCCCGCCAATCCAGCCCGGATGGAATGGGGGAAGGCGTCGCGACTGGCGCCTGCCGGTTTGCGCAGCCAGACAGGAACAGCAGCGTGAAGATGAATAGACCGTTCGCGATCCGAAGGATTTGCGGAGAAATCGGTTTCATAAAGCTTCCAGCGCCTCAGGACGCCAATATTCGGACATCCGATCCATCGCCTGGTGCACTTTTGCAGCCTGGACCGAGTCCAGCGGAAGCATCGGCGGGCGCGGCGCGCCGACATCGACACCGCGCAAGGCCAGGATCGTGTAAGCGGTGGGCACAGACGGACCGATATGAAGCGCGTCCCAAAGCTTGAGGATATTGGTCTGCCAACGAGCGCGCTCATCAGGTGTAGAGCTCTCATCCAGGACCACTTTGTGAAAGTGAGCCATGGCTTCTGGAAAGACATTCGCCAGCCCGGCAACACAGCCGCGCACGCCCATTGCAAATGCCGGGAGCATCAGGCTCTCTGAGCCCATCACTACATCAAAATCAGGCTGATCGATGTCGCGCAGCATCAAATACAGCTTGCCGATATCGAAAGAGCTGTCTTTGACTCCTGCCAGACCTTCATGCGCAAGTTGTTTGAGCAGCCCCACTGGGATTGGATTGCCGGTCGTCTTGGGGTTATCGTAAGCGTAGACCGGGATTTTAACGGCATGCACCAGCGCCAGAAAATATTCTCGCAGAGCGGCATCGCCGTAGGTGTAATACCATGGCGGGGTAGCCGACACCGCCGCGGCGCCGTGATCCTGGGCATGGCGAGCAAGCCGCACCGCGCTGCCTGTGTCAATCGCGCCGACATGGGCAATCAGCGGGAGCCTTCCCGCAAGCTGGTCGCTCACGATCTCGAGCACATACTGGCGTTCCTCGACGCTCAGCAACGGCCCAGAGCCGTATGAACCGCAAACAAACAATCCGTTCACGTGCGGGATCAAGAAATCCACAAAAGCCCTTAAGCGGTGCTCGGAGACGCTTCCATCCGGGTCGAAGGGCGTCAACATCGGAGGGACTACTCCCTGGATTTTCACCTTAAAGCCTTTCTCTCTAACAAGAATAGATACATAATAGCAGGATTAGCTCGGATTGGGTTCGTCGATCGCCGGCAGCTCTTCGCGCACCAATCGGACCAGGGTTTCGCCTGCCACTTCTGCCTGCTCTCCGGCGGCGCTGATCAAGATCTCGTGACCTTGTTCGACGCCAAGCGTCAGAATACCAAGGATGCTCTTGGCGTTGATTGTGCGCGAATCGGAGGTCAAATTCTTAACCAAGATCTCACAGGGAAAACCGGAGGCGACTTCGACAAAGCGGGCGGCAGGACGGGCGTGGAGCCCAGAGGGATTGACAATAACAACTCGGAATTCAGGCATCAGTGACCTCGCGCTTTGCGGGCTGCCTCAAGCCAGGCGGCCGCGGTTTGGGTGATCGCATTAAGACGACCTTCATGAAGATATTGGAGATTAACCAGGTTGGACGCGCCGGCAACACCTACCGCGCCGGCTTTAAAGAATGCTGCCAGGTTCTCCAGTGTGATGCCCCCGACCGCCACCAGCGGGATCTGGGGGAGCGGGCCGCGCAGCGCTTTGAGATACTCCGGACCTGCCGGGCAGGCAGGAAACAGGTAGACGGCATGAGCCCCAGCCTGGAAGGCGGTAAGGCATTCGGAAGGCGAAAAGGCGCCGCTGAGAGTAAGGGCGCCGTAGCGAAGCGCGGTGGTGATGACATCCAGTCTCATCACAGTCGAAACCACGAACTCTGCCCCTGCCAGTATAGCCGCTCGAGCAAATTCTGAACTCCAGCACCGTACCGACGCCGATCAGTGCCGAATCCCCAAATTTCCGGCACGCCAGGGCAATTGCCTCAAGCGGCTGGGAAGATTTCAGCGATATTTCTATAACCCCCACACCTCCCTGGAGCAGCGCTTCTACGGCAGGCTCAACATCCTCCAGCAAATCAATCCGGATGATCGCCATCACGCCGCTGCGCTGAAAAATTTCAAAATTCTGACTTGCAGTCGCCATGCGAGCTAGTTTCCTTCCTGCATGGATTTCCAAACAACCATTACCCAGAAAGCGGCATCAAGGCCGAGCTTGAACCGCTCCGGCGGAAAGCCGGGCGGCTTTCCTTCAATTTCGTGCGGTGCAAACCGCCTGGGAAAATACTTAACGATCAAACGCTCGAAAAAGTGGATCTGCGTACGATCGACGCCCGCCGGCAAGTCGATCAGCAGCGCGATCACTGCTTTTCCTCCCAGCGCCAGCACTCGACAGCACTCCTGCAACAAGCTCGCTGCATCAGATACAAGGTGAAGCAGGTTGATCATCGCGATGCTGGTGATGGAACCGGTCTTGAACGGAAGCGCCAGAGCATCTGCGCCAACCATCGGCGGTCGCTCAAAGGAAAAGATCATGGAGGCGGTCTTCAGCCGGTCGAGATCAAGATCCAGCCCGATCAGATGCAGCATCGGATTCGCGGCAAATAACAGGCTGCACCCAAAACCGTACTCACAGCCCAACTCTAACGACAGTCCGGGCTTAAACTGCCTCCCGGCCCAGTCGTACAACGCAGCATGCTGCTTGAGCCCTGGTGAAGCATCCAAATCCTCCCAGTATTGGCTAAGCCGCATATTTTCTTGAGAAGGAAAACCGTCCATTATTTATTTTTGGGGGGCATGGCGTTTGAGTAAATGCGAGCCATGCCCCCTTTTGACGCTGCGGATGCGTCCCTGCGATCGCGGTGGCGAGCACAGGTGGAAAGCAGACTGTTGATAGATCAAACCCTCAACCAGAAATGGTTTTGGATTGTTTAGGCTTCCATCGGCTGGCGCTTGCGGGTGACCAGGATCATCACGACCGCGAGCACGCCCAATACGATTGCTGCGACGCCGTAAGGCATAAACCCAGGCACCTGGCTTCCGCCGATCAGATTCATGATCCAGTAGATCGGCGCCCACAAGATATAGTCGCCGCCGCCGAAGATCAAGCCGGTGCCTTCAAAGAAGGAAGCCTGCAGCGGATATGTCACCAATGCCGCCAGATCGATGATAATGGCGATGATCGCGCCGGAGAGGATTGCGCCTTTCCAGCCGCCGTGCCGGTCGCCAAATACGCCGGCCAGAGCGCCATCAAAGAAGAAGAAGATCGGTCCTGGGAAGATGATGACCTGCATCCCCAGCGCAACCTGCGCCAGCGTAAAGAGCACCATGGTGACGAAGCAGGAGAGGAAGCCCAAGATCACGCCGGTGGGCGAGAACTGGAAGAACAGCGGAGAGTCCAGCGCAGGCTGGGTGCCGGGCAGGACAGTCTTGGCGATACCTTCGAAAGCCGGGATCATCGCTGCCAGGAACATGCGCACACCAAAAAGCACGATCGCCACGCCTGCGGCAAAACCAAGTCCCTGCAGGAACAGCCAGACCAGCCAGTGCTGGTCGCCGCTAAGTTCGCTTACCGCGTCCATGCCGGTGACGAGACCGACGAGGATGTAAACGATCGGCATCAAGATCGCCAGCAGGACGGTGTAGTCGGTGAAGATCGAGAAGAACCCTGGCAGCTCGATCTCATCACTGCGCTTCGATTTAACGATCATCCCAGACAGCGCTCCGGTGGGCAGGTCCATCGTTTGCAGGTGACCAAGGGTAAACTGGTCTTTGGTGAGCGGTGTGGTGTATGGGCGAGCGATAAACGGCATCACCGTCCAGAATAGAGCGGTCATGATGGTCGCAAAAGCAATCAGCCCGGCGCCTGTAAGAGCAAAGATCGAAGCGCCGATCACAATCGCGATCGAGGTGTTGAAGAGCATGATGTGACCGGTCAGGAAGACGTTCTTAAAGGTTGGGATCGGGAGGATGCGGACCAGGATGAGGTGCAGGATGAATGCACACACAAAGGCGATCGAGATGTCGACTGCATAAGTCTTCATCGCCACGCCAAACGGACCGAAGCAGTCTGGCAGGACGCCCGTCACCCCAAAGCTGTTGTTCAAAAGCGTGGTAATGGGGAGCAAAGATCCCAGGAAGACTCCGATGCCAGCGTTCAAGATCACGATGCCGACCATGGTCTTGATCGTGCCTTCAAGCACCTCGTCAGCATCGCGCCTCTGAAGCAGCAGGCCGATCAGCGCAATCAAGCCCAGAAAGACCGGCGCTTGAATGAAGACCTGCGAGATGAAAAAGTTGATTACGGACATAGCAATTCTCCTCTACTGAATTGACTGTCTGATACAGTTTTTTTTTGATGTTGGGCTGTTCGATCGTCGAGCTGTGTTCGATCACACGCAGGTCCCCGGCGATCTCCCAGCTTAGCTCGATCGCTTCACTCCTTTTTGGCGTACTCTTCGAAATAAGGACCGAGCAGTCGTTTTAGTTCATCAGTATCCATAAATGATTTGACCGCGATGACCGGAATGCCCGGCACGACCCCAACTCTCGGTGCGAGGTGGTCCTGCACAACGATAAGGTTGGCTTCATGCCCTTTTGCTGTACCGGCATCTGCTGCGATGACCGAGATCTTCAAGCCATATTCACGAGCGATCTTTTCTATCGATACTTTTGCCAGCAGGCTGCTCCCCAGGCCGCATCCGCATACGGTCACAATTTGCATTCTTCTTGCCATTCTCGCCTCCATTAACTTGGTTTATTGATTGTTGCCATATCATTTTCAATATTATCGATTGGACTACCTCCTTCGATTATTTTCGCGATTTCTGGTAAATTCGATCCCAACCCGAATTCGGCTTCAGAATCAACCTGCAGGGCGTTGTCTGTGCCTTAGCGATGATCGGCAAAGCTGAAAGCCCTGGCAGGGTTTTCCACAAAAATCTGGCGGATCAGCGCCTCATCAAAGCCCTCCGCCCGCAGGCGCGGCAGGAACTTGCCCGGCACATACGCCAGTCCCGGTCCGCCGCCGTAGGAGACAAAATAGCTGCGGCGGGCGACGTCGCCGCCCCACAGAATTTGGGCTGAGTAGCCCGCCTCCGCCATCTGGCGCAACAGGTTTATAAATGTCGTCTCGGGGAAATACTTTACCCGACCCGGGGTGTCGTAGCATAGATATGCGCCGGTCTCGGCTACCTGGCGGTGGACATAAAAATCCGGGTTGCGATCCATGTGACCGACGACGACGTGCTCGGGTTTTACACCGTGCGATATAAGCAGCTCGACCTGCTCGAAGCCCATCGTGCCGTTCTCGGTATGGGTGGCAATCGGCGCTCCTGTCTGCAGGTGCGCCAGGGCGGCGGCTTCGATCACCTTGCGCTGGTTGGCGGTGATGACCTGATAGTGGGTCCCAAACTTAATCACACCTGCCTTTGCTGGCAGCCGGTCGATCAGAGGCCCGGTATAGTTGAAGCCATCCAGCCCAAGCTCAATTTCTTCGATGAAGATCTTGGCGATCTGCTCAGCGGTGTAGAAGTAGCGCCAGTGAGAATCCTGGTAATCGCCTTCATGCTGCAAACCGGTGCTTGCGATCACATTCAGGCTGGTGCGGCGGGCAATCTCGAGCATCTTGCGCGGGCTGCGCCCGACCCCGATGCAGCTCATCTCCACCAGAGCCGCGCCTCCAGCCGCCTTGAACAGCTCCACTTCCTGGCAGATCTTGTCAAGGTCATCCAGCTTAAAATCGGGGTGCTTCGAGAGGATCAGGTCGCGATCCATCACCAGGTGGGCATGCGAATTTGTAAAGCCCAGCGCTTCAGGTTGGATCGAGCCAGTCAGGGTGCGAATTTCAGGCATTTCTACAGCTCCTTGATTTCAACAGGGATGGGCTCCAGCACTACGCCGGTTTTTAAAAGCTCATCCCGCAAGTAAGAGGATTCGAGCGCTGACGGCGGAATCCCGAGCCTCAGGGCTACTGCAGCCGCGAGCCCGGCAGCCTCGCCCATCGCCATGCATTGGGCGGAGTTTCGGGCGGAAGCCTGGGCTTCGTGCGTGGCGCTCAAACAGCGCCCGGCGACGAGCAAATTCGGGATTTTACGCGGCAGCAGGCTGCGGAATGGGATTTGATAGTATCCTGGGCCTCCAACGTACTGCCAGCGTACGTCCACGCCGGCATGATGGTCTTCGATCGGCGCCGCACAGCAGCAGACTGCGTCTTCGAACTGGCGCCCCAAGACCACATCCTCGCCCGTCAGCACGTATTCGCCGATCAGACGGCGGGTCTCACGCACCCCAATGTGCGAAGCGCTGTGCGCCAGATAGGCGTTCTTGAAACCGGGCAGCTCGTTCTTCAAGAAGCGCACATATTCCTGCACCTGGCGGCGGCCTTCCACTTCCGCCATGGAGAGGGCGAATGGATCGGTCGCATCGACATTCGGCACCCGCGTAAGGTTGGCGTGGATGAAGCCTGGGTGGGGAGTCGGGTGGATCGAGCCGCCGATGCGGGTGAGCGAGTATTTTCCGCTCGCTGCTGCTTTTTTCATAATGCGGGTGCGCTCCGCCTGCGGCATCGAAAAGACCAGCTCCGTGTCGACATTGCCCATATAAAAGATCAGGCTGAGCGACTGCACCGGGCGGCCCTCGGCGCCGGCAAGCTCAAACTCAGCCCCAGCCCGGGCTGCCAGGTCGGCGTCGCCGGTGGCATCGATCAGGATCTTCGCCCGCACTTGCTTCAGCCCGGCTTTGGTGGCGACCCACACCCCTTTCAGCGCCTCATCCTCCAGAACCACCTCAGGGACGAAGGTGTGGTAAAGCAGATTCGCACCGGCATCCAGAACCAGCCGCTCGTAGACGATCTTGAGCTGCTCCATGTCGTAGGTGATGCCGGTGCCGGCCCCAAAGGTGTTCGGACGAGAAAAAGCCGATCCGGCCTCAAAAAGGCGCTCAACGATTTCATAGGAGATGCCGCCCACCAGGCGGCGGGTGTTTTCACCTGGGCTGTAGAAACCGTAAAATGTATCCACACCCATAACCGTCCGGCTGCCGCCCAGCGCGCCTTGAGATTCCACCAGCAGAACCCTTGCGCCCTGACGCGCAGCGGCAGCCGCGGCGAGCGGGCCGGCTGAGCCGCCTCCGACCACCAGGATATCGGTTTCAACCAGGATCTGGTCTGCAGAGGATCTCATCCGATTGCCTCCGCAGCCCCAAAAACCTGCTGAATGGAGGGAATGTCCTCCGCGAGCAGGAGCTCGCCGACCAGTTCCTTCGAGAGCAGCAGCTCTGCCAGGGTCTGCATGGCTTTCAGGTGTACGCGTTTATCCACCGCAGCAAGCGCAAAAACGAGCGTTACCGGGTCATGGTCGGGATTGCCAAATTCAACTGCAGGCGCAAGCCGCACCAGGCTCATTCCAGTAAGGATCGCACCCGCCTCCGGGCGAGCATGCGGCATCGCTATCCCGGGGGCGATTACGATATAGGGTCCTAACTCCTCGGCAGTGCTGATCATGGCGTCGATATATTCAGGTTTGATAACGCCATCTTTTAACAGCAGCCCGCCGGCAACCCTCACGGCGCCGCGCCAGTCGGCAGTTGCTACATCCAGCAAGATGCGCCCGGCAGGGATCAGTTCGCTCAGAGATGGAGTTTTTTCTTTCGCAGGCGACAATTCAATCACCTCTTTCTTTGCATACCTTTTTCCGAGCCAGATTGCTTGCGGCTCGCGTTACCAAATCTTCAGACAACCATTGCTTCCATCGATTCTCGGATCCGGCGGATATCATCTGCTGAAAGCAGGGCGTTGACTTCGATCACCGGCACATTCACCGACTGGATTGGGACGGTTGAAATGATCAAATCCACATTCTCTGGTAAGCCGCGGCGCAAATCGCGGGTGGAAAGGATCTCGACGACCTGAATGTTGTTGAATTCCTTCTTCAATCGCGAGTGCAGAAGCCATGAGGTCGCGCTGCCGCTTGGGCAAACGATCAGCGCTCGCACCTGCGGCATGTCCTCATATTTCATCATCGCACCCGCCAGATACATGGTGATGTAGGCGATCTCATCGGGTGGGACCTCGCGGCCGATATATTCTTGCAGATCTGAGCAGGACTCGCGTGCGGTGCTGTACACCTCGGGATATCGGCGGCGGATATCGTCCAAAAGTGGGTTGCGGATCGGCAGGTCGCGGATGAGACGCTGGATGGTAGGAGCGAGATGTGAAGTCAGGCGGATGAGCAGCTCCCGGTCCTGGTCGAGTGGGCGTTTGAGCTTCTCGGCAGCCCGGCGGAGCACCGAGCGAGCCAGCATCTCGGATTCTGGCGGCATTTCCCCAACCGAGCGGCTGTCGAGCTTGGCGCCAAGCAGCTGGATGGTCAGAAGCGAAACTTCGCTCTGCGAGATCGCGAAGCCCCATTTCTTCTTGATGATCTGGCCGAGGTCAAGCGCCACCCGGTAAGCAGGCTGACCCATCAGCGTTTGGATCTGGGCAGGATTCATCTCTCCGGTGTAGCCTTGCGGGAAGCGATTAATCAGCAGGGCAATATGCAGGCTGAGGGTAAGGTGATCCAAATCGACAAAGCGCGTCTTCAGGCGGGTCTCGGCGAGCTGCACCAGCTCGCGGGCTGCCGGAAGTTCGAGCGAGCGGAGTGTGGAATTGATCAGCCTGGAAAGCGGCGGATTGACCGGTGAAATCGGGTTGGTTTTCGAGCCGCCAGCAACGCAGTAGTGGAACAGCGCGGCATCATCGAGGTGAAGGCAGATCAGCTCGACAAAAGTCTTGCGCCAGTCGCTTTCTTTGCCCATCAGCTTGATGCCGTAATTTGTCCGCCGCACCAGGAAGAGGTTGCGGGCTTCATACCATTCGGCCACGACGTCCAGATCCTCAAGGATCGTACTGCGCGAGACCTGCAGCTCATTCTGGAAATCCTGGACGATGCGAGGCTGGGAGCTGACGTGGATCAAGAAGGTGAGCAGCTCAATGCGTTCCTTGCGGCCGAGTGTGCTGGCTGGGGCTTCCTCGGAGGCGAGCTGCTCGATCAGCAAACGGCGATTAATATGCGTTGATTTTGACTCTTCTGCCGGCTGTACGATCCAGGTATGGTCGGATTGGCGCACCAGATCCGCATTGTGTTTCGCCAGCCAGGCGCGCATCGCAGGGAGCTGCCGGCGAACTGCGCCAGGGCTCATCCCCAATGCCGCAGATATCTCGGAGATCGCGACGGACTTATCAGTTGATAACAATCCCAGCAAGATCTGTCTTTGGCTCGAGGTTAACCACATTTCAGGCGTGGATCCCTTTATGCAAGCGGAATTGGCGTCTGAGCAACACGCAGATGATTAGGTTATAGGTCTTTTGCGCCTCAAGGTCAAGCGAACTGAGAGGGAATTGGTATGACCTTTAACGAATTGATTGTGCATTTATTGAACTAACACTCATGGGGAGATAGAGTTGCGAAATCCAGCTTTTCTAAAAGCTCCACCGCGGGACGGCGGTGGGGCTTTATCGAATCGCTTAAAATTGATACCTTCGAGATCAGGTGTCCCAGACGACCCGATTCTGACTTCCCAGCACAAACACCATCAGATGGGCAGTGTTGCAGCCTTCAAACTGCGGATGAAGGCTGAAAATTTTTCCAAATCCCCTTCATTAATCCGCTCGATCATTGCCGTACCGACGATCACGCCATCTGCGCCCACCCCACCGGCTTCCCTTACTCGATCCGGGCTGCTGATCCCGTAGCCCAAGATCAATGCCGCGTCTAAATTCATCCCGCGGCAGGGTCTCGATCACGGCTTTGTTCATGGGAGAAACACTTGGACGCTTGCCCTCTGAGTCGGCTGCCGACTGCACCAGGACAAAACCGTGAATCTGATCCTTAATCTCCAGGACGTATTCGCGGTTGAAGGGATGCTTCAAGAAGTAGGTCCGGTAGATGCCTGCCGCTTGGAGCGCCGCATCCAGCCGGCTGGCGAGCTCTGGCACCAGCTCCTCACTGTCAGGAAGCTCGACTGCGTCGATTTCAATTTGATGGATCGTCTGGACGAACTTCTCGACGCCGTAAGCCTGGATGATGTCTGCGTATGCCATCATGTAAAACGGTTCATCCGGGAAGTCCTGACGCACCATGGCGCAACTATCGAAGTATTTCTGGAGGTCAGGCTCCGCTTCAAGCGATTTTCGGTTCGCCTCCGCGATGACGGCCGTGTCGATGTAGGGGTTGAGGGTCGGCATCGAAAATTCGACGATATCGATGCCGGAGGTGATATAGGTCTCGACCAGCTTGCGGGTTGATTCGATGTCCGGGTATCCAACCGGCACGCCGGAAACCAGGATTTTCTCCCCCCGGGCTAACACCTCTTTGATTCTTGTTTCAATTTTTTTCATAGTTGGCCTCCTTGTCTGGATTTAGGTTTTTTTGTCCTTGCGAGCGTACTTTTACTTTCAGCGAAAGCATACTCTTCCGAGCATAGTCTTGCAGCGATTGAAGTACGATTAATGCTTCGTCGCTCCATTTCACACACTGACCGATGGCGGTAATTTCCAGGCAGTCGCTTTTCGCGTCTTTTCGTTAATCATTTCTAAATCTTTGCGCCCTTGGCGCCCTTTGCGGTTCAATCTTTCTTATCAAATTTCATCCCGAAATCGGCAAACCTGGAAAACCGCCAGCCTGCCAGCGCCAGGAAAACGAGCGCATAACCCGCCAGCAAGGCAGCCGGCAGCACGACCAATTCAAGCCCAAGCCCGCGCACGATCACATTTTTAAATCCATCCATCGACCAGGCAAGCGGCGATAGATGTCCTACCATCCGGAAGGTCTCGCCGGTCACTTCCAACGGCACCATTGTGCCCCCCATCCCCGAAAGCACGAACATCGGGATGAGCGAGAAGATGACCGCCTGCTCTTCCGTCTTTGCCAGCACCCCGATCAGGATCCCAAGCGAAGCGATGCAAAAGGCGCTGCTGAATGCAACCAGCAGCGTGGCGCCTGGGGCGCGAAGGTAATCGACCTTCAGGATGAAAGTGCCAAACGCGATCAGCACCAGGAATTGACCGCAGATCAGGGTGAATACCGCCAGGAAATGCCCTCCAAGGATCTGCCAGCCTGGGGTTGCGGTCGTGAACAGGCGCTGGAGCGACCTGGAGCGCCGCTCCGACACCATAATCTGCCCGCTGGTCATCAGCCCGGCGATCGCAAACTGAAGCATCATCCCGGGCGAGGTGTGGGCAAGCTGGGGGCTCCCATCCGCCTCGCTTGGGATCGCCGAGCTCGTCGTTTCGACTACCTGGATTGGAGGGTCATCCCAGCCTTTTAACGCCTTCTGGAAGGCATAATCAAAAGGGAGCTTGCCGTCAGACACCCGCTCTAGCACCAGGGCGGCGCGGGTGGCGCTGTCCACCCGCTGGACGGCGCTGAGCGCCTCGCTTTCAATGCTCCGACCGGCAGTCCGGCTGGTGTCTGCGATCAGCTTCAAGCGTATGCGCCTGCCGTGAAGCAGCGTTTCGCCGTAGCCCGCCGGCACTACCACTGCCCCGGCAAGCTTCTCATTCGCCACCAGCTCGCTCAGGCTGGCTTCACTCTGCATGGCTCCGGCTTCAAGGCGGATCACTTCCGAGTGCGAAAGCAAGTCCCCCAACTGCTTGCTCAAGCGGCTGCCGTCCAGGTCCAGATAGCCTACCGGCAAGCGGTTGTCCTGCTCCCGACTGAAGCCGCCAAAAGCAAAGCCGAGAAGCAGCGTCATGAGCAGCGGCATGATCAGCAGGAACAGGAAGATATTGCGGTCGCGCACCAGCTGGAGCAGGTCTTTTTGAGCGATATCCAGAATCTTACGCATAGTGCCTTATCGATAACGCCTGTCGGAATCTAAACATAGCGCCGGCTGAAGCGCCAGACGCCGGCGATAAAGAAGATCGCAGCCCATGACAGCATCACCGCGCAGGTGAGCAGCACCTGGGAGAACGGCTGGTTGTTCATGGACTGGAGAAAGCCGCGCACCACCCACCCCTGCGGCACGAACAGCGAAGCCGTTGCGGAAAGCTGGGCAGCCGCAGCATTTCCCTGAACGAACACGCCAATCATCCCAATCATCCCGCTGATCGTAAGCAAGCCTCCGAATATCACGCCGCCGTGGCGCATGTCTTTCATCAGCGAATTGACAAAGATCCCAAATGAAGCCGCTACCAGCACGGCACAGACGGCTACCAACCCTGCCGTCGACGGCTGCCCCCAATGGAAACCAAAGACAAGCCTGCCAAGCGCCATCAAAACCACAACCTGCACCAGCACAGTCAGGAAGACGGACAGGAATTTTCCGGTCAGGATCATAGATTGGGGGGTAGGAGTCGTAAAGAGGCGCGGCAGCGTCCGGCGCTGCTCCTCCCGCAGGATGCTCTGGGCCGTGGATGTTCCGGTGTAGAAGGCATAAAAGATCATCATCCCAGCCATAATTGGGGCGACCACCCTCACGAGCGGGCTTGCAGCTTCAGGGCGGCTTCCGGGACTGACGATTTCGAGGAACTGTCCGCTCAGGTCTTCGCCGGAGGGAGAATCCTCCAGGTACTCTGAAACAACCCGCCCGATCTGCTGCGCATCGAATCCGCTTTTGGTATCCAGCGCGGTTCGAACCGCGATTTTGGTGCTGGAAAGCCCGTCCATGAACTGGTTCAAGATCGAGTGCACGATCCCTGGTCCCAGCGTGAGGGTTGGATCCTGGTAAAACTCGATCTGGCTTGTCGCGTATGGATCGGCAAAGCTACGCGAAAAGCCGTCTGGCACCAGGATCGCCACTTCAGCTTTCCGGTCATCGACTGCCTGGCGGGCAGAGCCAGCATCGGAAGCCTGGGTTGCCTCCAGCAGATCGCTCAAGTCGTCGCTGAGCAGCACTTCAACCACCAGGTTGCTCAGCGTTCGCGCCTGCAGCCCTCCCGGCAGGGATTTCGATCCGGCGTCCAGCGCAGGTGCATGGCGGTCCAGGTTAGCCACTACCAGACGGGTGCGAGGCAGGTTGAATTCTCCCTCCTTGGCGATATTGCCGAACATCAGGTAGAACATCCCGGTGACCAGCAAAGGGACGCCAAACATAAACACCAGCGCGCCAGCACTCCGGAAAGAGCTTTTCAGGTCTTTGAGGGCGATATCCAGCGCTTTGACCATTGAATATGTGGTTTCTTTCCTTCAGTCGCGCAAAGCTCGACCGGTCAGATGCAGGAAAACCAATTCGAGATTCGGCTCCTGGATCTCGACATTCAGGATGCGCACTTTATGTGCAGATGCAAGATCAAAAAGCGGTGGGAGCGACTGGCTCCCCTCTTCGGCCAGCAAGACCAGCCTGTCCTCAACTACTTCTGCCTGCTGTACACCCGGAATGCCCTGGCAGGCGCTGCGGAACTTTTCCCATACAGGATCACCTGGCAGGGCTTGCAGGCTGAGCGAGATGCGGTCTCGCTCGCCAACGATCCTCACCAGCTCCTCATGCGTTCCTGAGGCAATCAATTCACCGTGATCCATGATCGCGATCCGGTCGGAAAGCTCTTGGGCTTCTTCCATGTAATGCGTCGTGTAAAGCACGGTCATGCCCTGTTCTTTGAGCGCCAGGACGCTATCCAGGATGCTGCGGCGCGACTGAGGATCGATCCCAACAGTCGGTTCGTCCATAAACACGACCGCAGGCTTATGCAGCAGTGCCACGCCGATATTAACCCGCCGTTTCATCCCGCCGGAATATTTCTCAATCCGATCTGAAGCCCGGCTGGTCAGGCCGATCGTCTCCAGGATTTCTGCCGTCCGCTTTTTAAGGCTGCACCGCGCAGCCCATACATCTTCCCCCAAAAGTCCAGGTTTTCAGCAGCGCTCAGGTCTTCATAGAGGGCAATCTCTTGCGGGACGACCCCCAGGACCGATTTGACCTGCACTGGCTCGCGCCTGATCGAATGTCCTAACACGAGCGCATCGCCCTCGTCGGGGCGCAGCAGTCCGCAGAGCATCGAGATGGTGGTCGTTTTCCCGGCGCCGTTTGGCCCGAGCAGGCTGAAGATCTCCCCCTGTGAGACTTTGAAGCTCAAATTCTTGACAGCCTGGAGGTCGCCAAAAGACTTGCTGAAGCCGTCTACTTCGATCGCGTTCATGCCCAGGAATTATATCGCAAGGGAGGCTGCCGCGATCCAATTACGCCTGGGAGGGGTGAAAATCCAATGCTTGAGCGATCATGCCGGAGCGGTGTGATAATCCAGTTCGTGGGCGATCATGCCGGAGCGGTGTGATAATCCAGTTCGTGAGCGATCATGCCAGAGCGGTGTGAAAATCCAGTTGGTGAGCGATCATGCCAGGGCGGTGTGATAATCCAGTTCGTGAGCGATCATGCCGGAGCGGTGTGATAATCCAGTTCGTGAGCGATCATGCCGGGGCGGTGTGATAATCCAGTTCGTGAGCGATCATGCCAGAGCGGTGTGAAAATCCAGTTGGTGAGCGATCATGCCAGGGTGGTGTGATATTCCATTTCATGAGCGATCATGCCGCGCAGGCGATTGCAGAGCACCCGCATCACCGCCAGGCTGGTCTCTGGCCGCAAGCGCAGGATCTGCTCGAAATCCGTCCGGCTGATCGTCAGCAGGCGGGTTTCGCCAGCCGCAATCAGCGAGGCAGAGTGCGGCGACTGGCTGATGATCGACATTTCACCTACAAAATCATTCGGACGGGCGCGGGCGATCTCCAGCTCCCCTTTCGCGGAACGAGTCACGATCCGCACCTCACCGCTCACGATCATGTAGATCCGCTCGCCAACTTCCCCCTGGCGGGCGACCACGGCGCCGTCCAGGCATAATTGTTCGGTGGTGATCCCCGCAATCTGAAGCAGCTCATTGGGTGGCAGTTCTGCAAAGATCGGCACCCGGCGTAAAAAAAGGATCCGCTCCATCCGTCCGAGGGTGGCTAAAGTCTCCATAGAAATACCTCTTTCTCTATCAACCAATTTGCGGATGGCGAGGCTGGCGGTCTCTCGCACGAGCTCGTCCGGGTCGTCATCTTTCAGGCGCTGCAGTACGGAGGGCTGCATCAGTGCTAAGCCAGAAGCATCTCCGGCGCTGATCCCACTGCCATCCCCTGCCGCCAGGACAGTGCAAGCCCGGATCCAGGCTGAAGGGTCCTCCAGCAGGTTTTCAAACCAGCCGGGGGTTGGCTGCTGGGAGGCGCTCCCTTCCCAGATCGGGATCAGCGGGCGGACCAGCTGGTGTTGGGAGACCAATTCAAGCGCTTCTACGGCATTCGAGCGCTGTTCGAGCTCAGAGCTGGTCAGCCGATCGCTTGCCAGCTCGATTGTCCGGCTTTCTAGTGAACCAATCCCCGCCAGCAGGGCGGCGGCTTGAAGCGCCAGCATTCCTTGCTCACGGCTCTTGTGCCGTAGCGCATCCGCCAATAGACGACGCGCCCCAGTATCGGGCTCGAACGCGGCAGCCTGACTTCCGCTTTCACTGGCTTTCGGGACTGTCAGGCTTTCAAGCTCAGAATTTGGATCTGGATGCTGGTTTTTTTGGATTTCCAACCGGCGGCTAGATCCGGGCAACCCGAAGTTTTGCGAGACGGCGCCCCAGGCGCTCAGATAAGCGAGAGCAGCTTCCTGCTTTCTCCGGGCATAGACCTCCAGCGGGAGGCGGATTCGCTCGAGCGGAAAAGCTCGGAGCGCTTTTAACGCCCCATTTTCGCTGAGCGAGCTGTTCAGCGAAGCAATCAGCGGCTGGATAGCGGCTTCGCCGGCAGCCCCAAGCGCGATGGAAGCCGCTTCAACCACCTGTGGGCTTTCATCATCCAGCGCTGCGACGAGCGGAAAAATGCAAAGCTGCGGATTGATATCATAGATCACACCGGCAGCCTGAGCCCTGACCGCTGCCTGTTCATCTCGCAGCAGTCCGCTGGCAAGCTCGAATGCCAACGGGGTTTTCAGCCCAACCAGGCTGCGCAGCGTCTCGGCACGCACTGAAGGTTCCGGGTCTGCTGCCAGCTGCCGGATCACGGTTTCAGCCTCCTGGATTAATGTTGGCAGCTCATGTGGGACCGGTATTGGGCTAGCTGCTTCCTGTTCGACCCGTTTTTCCTGCGTCTCAGCCCCATTTTCCGAAGCGGCGCCATTATGGACGGCTTTGACAGACCTCAAACCGAGCAAGCTGGCTGCCGCCTGCATCCGCACAACCGGAGCGGGGTCTGCTAAAAGCTGCTGCAGCTTCAACAGCAGCGCATCCGGCTCGACGGATTGCCGGACAAGGGCATTCAGCGCTTCCAGCCGTACTTCCGGCTCAGGGTCATTCAATGCATCGAGCAAGATTGGCGCTGCGTCGCGATCCGGATTGCGCCTCAATACACTCAGCATTGCGGCGCGCACTTCCGGGTCCGGATCACGGGCTCCAAGAAGCGCCAAATCCGGCGAAATCGGCTGGTTTGAACTCCGCAGGATCTCGGCAGAAACCCGCCGCACAACCGGATCCGGATCGGTTATCCCTTTCTCAAGCGCGTTCATCACTGCCGGGTCATACCGGCTCGCATTTAGCGCAAGGTGCGGGGCTGCTGCTCCCGACTGACCTGGTCGAAGCGGGGAGAATCCTGGTTGAATCGGGTCAGATTCTAGCAGCAAAGGCTGCCGCCCAACCCGAAGCGCCTCAGTCAGTGCGGCAAGGTAAGCCCCGCGTGCCTTCCAGACGAGCAAAACAGTCACGCCGGCGGTCAGGAAGCCGGTAAAGGTCATCGCTGAGGGCGGCAGGCTTTGGGCTGAGTACAGCATCAGCCCGACCAGGGTCACCCCAGCCGGGTTTGCAACGCCGCGAATAAAGAGGCGAGACTTCTCTCGCAGCTCCGGTGGGGCAAGATTGTACATCGCCTGATTTGCCCCCTCCGAAACTCCTTCAGACCAGACCAGCTGCGTAAAGCGGAACAAGACCAGGGCTGGGAAGGCTGCCGGGATCAAACTCAAAGTCCCAAAACCAACCAGGTAAAGAATCGGGTATGCCAAAATCGCGGTCATCAGCCCAAAACGAGCATATATTCTGTTTGCCAGGAAGAGCGAGACCAGAAATGCCGCAAGGGTGCTGATGCCTTGAAAGGATCCAAGGAAAGCGCTCAGGGCATCCTCGTTTGGATAGGCCAGGGATGCACCGGTCGAGAATGGAAATACCACAGAGTAGTACAGCACCGCAAAAAACGCCGCTGCCAGCGCCATCCAGCGCAGCAAAGGTGAGGAAAATGCAAAACGGGCGCCCTGCAGCATGCCAGCGATCAGCGGCGACGGTTTATCCGCTCTCCGCACCCGGGTTGGCGAGGCCGAACGGACCAGACCGCTCGTCATCAGCGCTGCGAGGGCTAAAGAGCCCGCCCATATCCAGAGCAGATTCTCGGTCCCGATCCAGGCCACCAATGGGCGGGTAATCAGTCCGCCGATGGTCAGCCCAAGGATCCCGCCTGCCCCGATCAGCGGATAAAGGCGCTTCGCCTGGCGCGGGTCTAAGACCAGCGCTGCGATCCCCCAACAGAACAGCCCAATCAGCGTCCAGCTGACGTTCATCCACTGCCAGAGCACGGCATAAAACCAGCGCAGGTCCAGGGCGACGAGCAGCCTTGAAATAACGAGCAAAACAGACATCACCAGCGGCATCCCGACATACAGCCGGGTAAGATCGACCCGCTCGAGCAGCGCTGTGATCGCCAGCGACGCCAGGGCGATCATTAGCCCGAGGAGGATGTACATTTGGGGCAGGTATTCGACCCCGAAACGCGAGAAGAACATCGCTTCAACCCCGGGCGACCCAATCGCCGCGCCGCTTGTGGCGAAAAACAGCAAGCCAGCCAACCGCAAGGCGACCCCGGCCTCCGCAGGCTGGATTCTTAGTTTATGAAGCAGACTGCCGTATAAATCCGCGGTTCGAAGCACCTTATTCCTCCCAATAGTCACCTCCTGATTATAGCCCAATACCGGATTGATCTTATCTATTTTATCTTTGATCAAAGTGAATCTATCCGCCGCTGAAAGTCTGCTGAATTCGGTCATGGTGGGTATAATTCGACAAAATATTAAAATTTAATGGAGTAATTAATGCCCTCCACAAAAAGCAAGCTCATCAACTTCACTCTTCGAAACCGGCATCTCCTCAAGCTGCAGCTGAAACGAGAAACCTGGGATATGAATACCTCCGTCGCCCTTTTCCGCGAGGCCTGTGAAAAAGGCGCCTCAAAGACGGGCAAGCTGCCTGCAGGGATCCAGATTGAGCCAACCTTCATCCCCGAGCTTCCGGAAGGGCTTAAGGCGGAATGGATCTACCCGGGTCCGCAACCCCAGGCGGGGGTTGATTCTCAACCGGTAATTTTCTATGTCCACGGCGGGGGGTATATCTCCGGGTCTTGCGCGGACCATCGCGGCTTTGTCGCAAAGATCACGGCCGGCAGCGGGATCGCGACCCTGCTCTACGAATACCGCCTCGCTCCGGAACACCCTTTCCCCGCCGCGCTGGACGATTCGCTAGCAGCCTACCGCTGGCTGTTATCTGAAGGTTGTTCGCCATCGAAGGTAGTATTCGTGGGCGAATCAGCAGGCGGCGGTTTGCTTTTGGCGCTGCTGCTCGCCCTGCGAGACCGGGGGATCCCGCTTCCGGCTGGCGGTGTAGCGATCAGCCCCTGGACCGACCTCGCCCTGACCGGCGAATCTTACCGCACAAAAGTCGATGTCTGCATCTCCCCGTTGGGGATGAACGCGGTATGCTGCCGCCATTACACCGGCGAACACGATCCAACAAAACCGCTCATCTCGCCGCTTTACGGCGACCTGCACGGGCTGCCGCCCTTGCTGATCAACGTTGGGATGGACGATACACTCTGCGACGATTCGATCCGCTTCGCGGCAAAAGCGCGAGAAGCCGGCGTGTCGGTCAGGTTGCGAGAAGGGGAAGGCATGGTCCACTGCTACCCGCTCTTAGCACCGCTCTTCCCCGAAGCGACCGAAGCTATGGAGGAAATCTGCGGCTTTATTCGGAAAATTCTTGATGAATCGGAGAAAGCCGCAGCGTGAAAGTTCTGATCGTCTCCAAAAACTCACTCCCAGCAGCGCCTTCTGTACCGGCAAATATCGCCGGGGCGGTGCGCCAGGCTGGCAAAATATGCGCAGGTTAATAAAGCTGATGATTGCTGGCGTTCATAAGGGCAGGCCGAATCCTCGAAAGAGGCATTGACCCTGAGAAAGGAGAAAATAATGTCCCTCCACACGATCCAAATCCTGATTGCTGGCGTGCTTTTTGTGCACGGCGTGGGTCACACTCTGGGTTATTGGAAGCCGCCAAGTCCGTCTCCAAAGCAAAAGCTTTCCGCCTCCGCACTGATATGGGCCAGCAGGGTAGTCTGGACGCTGGTAGCGCTCGGTTTTATAATTTCGGCGATGAGCTTCTACGGCTGGCTCTTCCCGGCGGAATGGTGGCGTCCGCTGGCGGTCGGATCCGCAGTGCTCTCCTTGATCGGGCTGATGCTCTTTGGCAAAAACTGGCCTGTCTTCAATTATTATTCTGCGGCTGCCGTAAATTTAATCATCCTGGCTGAGCTGCTCTATTTTCACCTGCCGCCGTACGAGATGTTTAACAGGTGAGCCTGAGTTAAGCCGAACCTGAAGATATTTTTAGATATAGATTATCCTATTTATGCTAAAATGACGCTGGAATTCCCCGATTCTTTTGGACCGCTAGATCGATTTTCGTTTAAGGCAGAAAAGGAGATCCAAATGAACCATTTCCAGCGCTACTTGATTGAAGAGTTTGCCGAGGACTACACCGAAGGGAGCTTGAGCCGGCGTGAAGCCCTGAAACTGATCGCCGGTGTGACCGGCAGCGTGCTGCTCGCTTCTTCGATCCTTGCAGCCTGCATCCCTCCGGAATCCAGCCAGACGGCGCTGTTGGCAACCTCCACCCAGCCTGCATCAAAAACGGGCACAACCCCATCTTCTTCCCCTTCTACCAGATCTGGAGACCGCCTCACCCGCCGCAGCACAGCCCACCTCCGCCGCGGACCAAACCGCAGCGGAATCGCCATCCCCCATAACCAGCCCCTCCGCTTACGGCACAGTGAGTCCGGAAGACCCGGATGTCCAGGCAGGCGAAATCCGCATCCCTGCCGTAGGCGGCGAGCTGATCGCCTATCTGGCGCAGCCGGCATTAACCGGCGACCCAAAGCCGGTCATCCTGGTCTGCCACGAGAACCGCGGCCTGACCGACCACATTAAGGACGTCACCCGCCGGGTGGCAAAAGCCGGGTATGTCGGTTTGGCGGTCGACCTGCTCTCACGCAGCGGGGGGACTGCAGCGCTGAACCGGGACGATGTTCCGGGCATTCTGGGAAATATCTCGCCCGACCAGTTCGTCGCCGATTTCCTGAGTGGCTGGGAATACACCAAAACCCTCCCAGGGGCGGATGCCGGCAGGGTCGGGATGGTTGGATTCTGCTTCGGCGGTGGGGTGACCTGGCTGATGGCGACCCGAATGCCCGAGCTTAAAGCGGCGGTGCCGTTCTACGGTCCACACCCGCCCTCTCGAGGACGTCCCGAATATCCATGCGGCGGTGCTCGGCATCTACGGCGAGCAGGACCAGCGCATCAATGCCGGCATCCCCGAGATCGAATCAGCCATGCTGGAGCACGGCAAAACTTTCGAGAAGAAAATCTACCTTTCCGCCGGGCATGCCTTTCATAACGATACCGGCGAGCGCTATGTGCCCGAAGCGGCTCAAGACGCCTGGGGGCAGACCCTCTCCTGGTTCGGCAAATACGTGTAGACCGGCTGCAGCTCAGGAACAAATCCCCGCTTACACAGTCCTGGCTTTCCAGAATTTTTCCTTTCCACAGCAATCCACCCCGATTTGCGCATCTGCCTCCAAGAAGCGCAAATCGGATTTTTAATTCACAAACACAATCCAACAGATGCACCGGGTAGTGCTCCCAAAACCAGCCAAACGGCGTACAATTGTTTAAGAATGGGTTTCAATATTCTGAAAAAATAAAAGCTGAATACCCCATGGAGGGGAAATGTCCATCCGGAAAATCTGTTCATTGCTGATCCTGCTCGCCCTGCTGCTTTCTGGCTGCACGGTGCTGCAGCCTGCCGTCCCGACCGTCGTTGAAACTGCGGTTGAGCCAACTATCGAGGCGTCTGCCCAGCCAAAGCCTGCCGAAACGTCCATCGCTCCGGCGGCAACTGTGACGGAGAACCAACCTGCCGAGACGACCGCCCCCGTCCAGACTGAACCTTCCAAGACAGAGACCGCCGTCCCAGAAATCGCCAATCCAGCTTCTGCGAATTGTGTTGCGCAAGGTGGAACGGTTTCAATCCAGGAGCGCGGCGACGGCGGGCAGTACGGGGTTTGCCTGTTCGAAGATAACCGCCAGTGCGAAGAATGGGCGCTGATGCACGGCGACTGTCCGGTCGGCGGGCTTAAAGTGACTGGCTACATTACCCCGGCAGCCCAATACTGTGTGATCACCGGTGGGAGCTACACGATTACAGGGGAATCGAACACCGATATCGAGCAAGGCACCTGCACGCTTAAATCTGGTGGGATTTGCGATGTCTGGGATTATTTCAACGGCGAATGCGATCAAAACCAGGCCCAAAACCCAACACCAGAGGCTGGACCGGGTATTCAGCCATTGGTCAGCGAAGTCTGCAACGGGCAAGCACAGGCAATGGCTCATGCCCTGGATGTGACCGAGGTGACCCAATCCGAAAGCCCGCTCAGCGATCCGGCTACTGGGGCAAACGGCGTGGGCTGCCAGGCTGCGGCATCAGGCACCGGCGAGAAGTTCACCAGCCCGGAAGCGGCTGTCGAAGCGCTCGGGAGCATGCTGATAACCCAGGGCTGGGTAGAAGATCCGCAGTTCGCGGCCGGCGGTCCAACCGGGCTTGCGGCAGGTTTTCGCAAGGATAACCAGGTGTGTGTCGCAGCCGCCGGCTGGCGCCCGGACCAATCGGTAAACTGCCCGACCGACCAGCCGATTTCAGCCTGCAAGGTTTCACCTGAGCAGCAGCTCTACACCGTGAGCCTGACCTGCGGGCAGGAGAATCCTGCCGGTCAGCAAACCGCCGAGCCTCCTTCAGGCATGCTGGTGTTCAACTCAACCCGCGGCGGCGGCGGAATTCGCGACCTGTTCACTATGAACGGGCTTGGTTACGACCTGAGCCGTTTGACCAGGGGGGAAGCAGACAGCCTTGCCGGGCCCTGGTCGGCGATTAGCAACCGCATCCTTTTCACCAGCTTCGGATTGACCAACAGCTCTATTTCTGCAATCAACCCGGATGGCAGCGATCCGGTCAGCTTGAGCGAAGTGCGGAATTCGGATGAGGCATTCCCTGCCTGGTCTCCAGACGGGCGGCGGATCGCTTTCACATCTCGCCGGGATGGAAATAATGAGATTTACGTCATGAATGCAGACGGATCAGACCCGCGGCGCCTGACAAATGCTCCCGGGGACGATTTCGCCCCCAGCTGGTCTCCAAACGGCTTGCAGATCGTTTTTGTCTCCGACCGCGATCAGAGCCCCGGGATCTATGACCTATATGTTATGAATGCCGACGGCAGCGAGCTAAGGCGGCTGACGGACGATCCTGCCATCGATTATTCTCCAGACTGGTCGCCGGATAACAGCCAGATCATCTACCGCTCCCACAGCGACGGACCAGGTGAAATCTACGTGATTAATCTAGACGGCAGCGGGAAGAAAAATTTGACCAATAACCGGGCTGAAGATTGGGCTCCGAGCTGGTCGCCGGACGGCAGCCTGATCGCATTTCAGACCTACCGGGATGGGAACTGGGAGATTTATGTGATGGCAGCCGACGGGAGCGGGCTGGTGAACCTCACCAACGATCCTGCGGAAGACCAGCTTCCTCATTGGAAGCGGTAAAAAGCAAGCTCAATCTCGACCGATATGGATGAGGGATGGGTATTTCGAGAAATGGCGCATCACAGGCTCATCCAATTCGCCGGGCGTTTGAAGCACAAGCAAGAATTGAGCCTCTTGCTCGGTGTTGTTGCGCCAGATATGCGGCAGATGCGCCTCAAACATTAAGAAATCCCCTTTTTCGACATAGTAAACATCTCCGTCGATAACGTATTCAACTCTGCCTTGTAAACAATAAACCAATTCGTGACCGGTGTGCACCACCTGCCTTTCACCAATTTGGGCATGCGGCGCCAGTGAAACCACAAACGGTTCGATCTCCTGGTGGCGCAGCTCCCCACCTATCCCTTCGATTTTGACCCCTCTGCTTTCGATCGCCGGACGCAAGCTGGCTTTTATATGGAGCACGGCTTGAGGCTCATCTTGATCGAAGAAATAGTTCATGCGGACATCGAGCGCTGCCGCCAGGCTTTGTAGGGTGGCGACACTCGGTGAATTTTCATCCCTTTCGATGAGGCTGATCGCATTCGTCGAGATCCCTGATCTCTGCGAAAGCTCGCGCTGAGACATGCCTCGTTCGTCACGAACCTGACGGATCCGGGTGCCTAAAGAGAATTTATGATTCATGGCGCCTCTAGAATTTCATGATCTGAAGATATCCATAACATTATTTACGATCCAGATAATCTATTCCCATAATAATATCTCAAGCTGAATTCCAATATCATATATTATACTTGATAATCATACATTATTTTAGTAAATTTAATGGTATTATATTGTTAATTTCACAATTTATTATTTATTATTCATCAGTTTACTGAAAGGAGGCGCGAAAATGGACCACAAGCGGATTCGAAAATGAGATTTGGTCGATCGCGATTTGCGGGTGGAATTTGCCTGGCGGCGATTATTCTGACCGCGAGCGCCGGCTTAGCACAGTGCGGTGACACGCCGCCGGATTCAACCTGTTATCAATGCCATCTCAAAGAAGATCCAGTCTTTGGAAATGGGGAATGGCACGACATTCACGCCCGAAAAGACTGCTGCTGGTACTGCCACGGAGGCAACAGCACTGCAATGGATAAAGACCAGGCCCATATAGGGATGCTGGTCAACCCGCTGGTAGACGCCCATATGGACTGCTACCCCTGCCACCCAACCGATTACGGCGAGCGCGCTGAGCGTTTTGGCGCCCTGCTTGGGATAACCGTCGGCGGACTTCAACCACCGGGCACCTCAGCGGCGATCATTACAGAGCCGCGTGAGGAGAATGCCCTGATAATCCTGGAAAAACCAGGACGAATCGAACAGAAGCTCGTTCCAATCGAACTTCTTGGGCCGCTGGCAGCGGTTGTGCTGGTAATCATCATGGCTGTTCTGGCCTCAAAACTTCAAGCGGATCCAGTTAATTGAAGCGCATAGTGCAAATGACTTCGTAATCCATCCAAGCCCCACACGATTTCAAGGAGATCTTTAATGACAGCATCAAAGCAATTAAAAATAGCCGCGATCACAGATGACGGTATAACGATCAGCCAGCATTTTGGTCGGGCTGGAAAATATCTGGTTGCCACAGTGGAGGACGATAAGATCATCGCCCGTGAGCTGCGCCAAAAAATGGGGCACGCTCATTCAACCGACCAGCCGCATCACGATGAGCTCCCTGGTCACCAGCATGGGCTGGATCCGGCTTCGCACAATACGCACATCCAGATGTCGGAAGTGATCGCCGATTGCGAGGCTCTGCTCTGCGGCGGGATGGGCAAGGGGGCTTACGAGAGTATGAAAATGCGCGGGATCCTCCCGGTAGTTACAGATATCGCCGATATCGATGAAGCGGTGCTCGCCTTCGCAGCGAATCGGATCGTCGACCGCGTCGATTTGCTGCATTAATTTTGCGAACCTGAAGTTGAAATGAGGATAACAGCGAAGGGAATGAAGTCGTAAGGTTTTGGCATTCATTCCCTCCGATGCTTCTCTAGACCTATATGGAGCCTTATTCCGGTTATTTTGCTGCTGAATCCAGCTGCATCATCCCAAACAAGTTGCCCTCCGGGTCTTTGGCATACGCCAGCCAACCGTAACCCATAACCGGCATCCTGGGTCTCACAATCGTTCCACCTTCGGCGGTCACTTTCCGCATGGCTGCATCCAGATCTGCCACGTCCGCGGTATTGATTACCCCGCTGAGCCCCTCACCTGGGCTGTAAAAACCGCCGTTGATCCCGACCTCAGTTTCAGGACCCGTAGAAATCAAGTAGTAGTCCTCCGGTCCATCCCATTTATCCACTTTCCAGTCCAACACCTTGCTGTAGAATTGGGCGGCGGCTGGAATATCTTTCGCAGGAATTTCAAAATGATATAACCTTCCCATGGCTGTTTCTCCTTCGAGTAGTCTGATTCAAGACAAGAATGATCGGATTATAATTCAGAACATGTGTTCTGTCAATGGGTTCTGGCTGTATGCAGACCAAAATTATTCTTTTCGATCTACTTGGATTGAGGAAT
This sequence comes from uncultured Chloroflexia bacterium, assembly GCA_963827155.1. Classification (GTDB taxonomy): domain Bacteria; phylum Chloroflexota; class Anaerolineae; order Anaerolineales; family UBA4823; genus UTCFX2. The sequence goes on from CAWGZV010000002.1 coordinate 921,550, forward strand.
GGGATTTCATCTCCTTCACCCGCTATTCTCCCAATAATGTGCTTTAATTAAGCCTGATCATTGTCCAAACAAGGAGGGCTTCATGGGAAAGCTGACCAAGTTTATGTTTGTCTTATTTATGCTGATCTGCCTGCTGGTCGGGCTGCCGCTGCTTCTGGCACCCGGTAGGTTCCTGGGGCTTTTCGACTGGGCGCCCCTCGACCCGCTGATCTCGCGGCTGCTAGGCGCAGCGCTGCTGGCTTTGAGCTGGAGCGCTTACCGCGGCTGGCAGTCTGCCGATCCTCGCCAGGCTGTGCTGCTGCTCGAGGTCTACCTCATCTTCACCCTGCTGGGCGGGCTTGGCTGGCTCCGCAACCTGCTGGGGTCCAACTGGTGGCCCTGGATCTGGGCAATCTGCATCCTGCTGGTGGTGATGGGACTGGTCTTCGGTTGGCTGCGCCTCAAAGCAACACCATCGAAAACCTGAGCGAGCAGATGCGCCAAATGGCGCGGTCACAAATAGGTTATAGGACCCTCCTGCCCGGCGTGGATTTGGACTATCCTGGTGGAGTGGATGCCCCTCTAAGCCGCAGGAGACCTATCGAGCTCCCAGGATTTCCCCGCTCGCCTGACCAGACTGCCGCCTGGCTGATCGAGCACCTGGAGCCGCTGGGAATGCGAGTCGTGCAGTCTTTCAACCTTCAGCAAGCTCGCCGCGGCGCGCCGCTGGACTGCGCACGCCACGGCCTCAGCCCTTGCAGCTGCCAGGTGATCATCCTGCTGGTCTACGCTCCTCCCAGGCCTCCCCAAACATTGATGCTCTCCGGCAGCGCTGACTGCACCCGGCTCTCCCTCGATCAAAGCACTGAGGGGATTTCGAATGCCGACCTATCCTGGCTGATCTGGCGAGAAATTCTGACATTTTCCATCTTAAAATGATAAGATAGCGGTTATGGAATCCAAACCAATCCGAGTGATCCTGGCGGATGACCATGCCGTTGTGCGAGCCGGGATTCGCCAGTTCCTTGAGACCACTGAGGATATCCAGGTACTCGCAGAAGCCGGAGACGGAGAAACCGCCCAGCGCTTGATCGGCGAGCTGCTGCCCGATGTGGCTGTGCTCGATATCCAGATGCCGGTGGCAAATGGAATCCAGGTCACGGCATGGATCCGTCAGAACCAGCCCCAGACCGGGGTGCTGATATTGAGCGCGTATGACGACGATCCGTTTGTCTTTGCGGTCCTGAAAGCAGGCGCAAACGGCTATGTTCTCAAGACCGCCGCGCCTGCCGAGATCATCCGGGCAGTGCGGGAGGTCTTCGCCGGAAAGTCTGCGCTTGACCCGATCATTTTACAGAAAGTGATCTCGCACATAGACGGAGACACCGATAATAAACCGATCGAACCGCTCAGCCGCCGCGAGCTGCAGGTGCTCGAGCTTGTCGGCCGCGGGCAAACCAATAAGGCGATCGGTCTCCAGCTCGCGATCAGCGACCGCACCGTCCAGGGACACCTGGTCCACATTTTCAATAAGCTGCATGCCGCCAGCCGCACCGAAGCGGTGATGCGGGCAGTCTCGCTGGGCTGGCTGAGCCCGGAATTGGGCGAGCTGCGCGATGGCTGATTTCTTTTCCGAGCTGGCCGGAAAATTGAACGCCAGGCTCAGCAGCGCCGGCGGACTGGTTATCCAGCTGTTCACCTTCCTCATCCTGCCGCTCACCTTCCTGCTGATCGTTACCTCGCTGGTCGGGCAAGAGCTGCACCAAAAAGCCATGCGAGAGCTGGCAGCCGAGCGCGATCAGCGCACTGCCAGGGCGGCTGCCAACACCCTCCAGGCCCTGATCGGCGAAGCGACCGCTGAGCTTCAGCGCCTGACCGAGACCAATTTCCTTTCTTCCAAGCCGGACCTGAGACCTGCAGCAGAGCGGTTTAACTCCCCGCCGGCTGCGCTCCTGCTGCTGAATCCGCAAGGGCGTCTGATCGGCTCGCTCAGCGAGAGCGATGCGCTTTTAGCCGCCTTGCTGAAAGCGGAAGCCGCCCAGAACCTGACCCGCCAGCCGTTCTCGCTGGCGAATGGTGTCAGTATGAGCGCGTTGGAGCAAGCCGGGTCGACAATGCTGGTAATCCGAGCTGCGCCTGATCCCGCCAGATCGGTGGCGATTGGCGCATTTCCGGTCTCCAGCCTGGCGCAGCAGGCGTTTAAGGGTATCTTTCCGAGCACTGGTGAAGCCGTCGTTCAAATCCACGATCAGGATCACAATTTAATCTACCAGCAGGGCGGCGATGTCTCTAATCCGCATTTTACCGAACATCCAGGCGTAATCGAAGCACTTTCTGGGCAGACCGGAACCACACACGCCCAACAAGGGGATTCGGAGCACATTGTCGCGTTCAGCCCGGTGGATCCGCTTGGCTGGGCATTGGTGATTGATGAACCCTGGGACGCGATCGCCAACCACACCTTGCGTCTGACTGAAAACGCCCCGCTTGTTCTCATCCCGGTTGTACTGCTTGCAGGTCTGGCGCTGTGGTTTTCACTGCGCTCGATCGTCCGCCCGCTGCAGCGTCTGGAGCGCCAGGCAAATGAGATGAGCTGGGGGGACTTCAGCGCGATCGAGGACCCGGTCGGCGGGATCTCGGAGATTCGCAACCTGCAAGCCGAGCTGGTCCGCCTGGTGCACAAGCTGCGCGACGCCCAGCGCGGGCTGAGAGATTACATCGGTGCGATTACCCAGGCGCAGGAAGATGAGCGCCGGCGGGTGGCCCGCGAATTGCATGACGATACCCTCCAGACCTTGATCGCCCTAAACCAGCGTTTGCAGCTCCTGCTGCTCTCGGATGAGGGCTCGCTCTCCCCCAAAAAAAGCGCTCCCGCTTCAGCCGCCGCGCTCGCAGCCGCCTTCCAACCATTAAATCCAGCTGCACCTGCAGCCGAAATTGAAGCCGGAGAAAGCCCAGACGCTCATCCAACAGTCTTAGGCAGCCCGCCTCAACCCGCAACCGGGTCGCTCCAAAACGCCGCCTTAGCCGCCAGCATCCAGGAAATCCAGAATATGGCTGCTCAAAGCGTGGACGAGCTCCGGCGCACAACCCGCCTGCTCCGCCCTGCTTACCTGGAAGAGCTCGGTCTGGTCGCATCGCTGGAGATGCTGGCGCGCGAGACTGGCCGCAGCCATGACCTGCCGATTGAATTCCACCAGACTGGAATTCAGCGCCGGCTCTCGCCCGCCGAAGAGCTTGCGCTTTACCGCATCGCCCAGGAGGCTTTGAGCAATCTTAGCAAGCACGCCCAGGCTTCGCATGCCCGGCTGGACATCAACTACACGCAAATTGGCGTCTCTCTTGAGATCTCGGACGACGGCCAGGGCTTTATCGTCCCGGAATCCCCCGCCTTTTTCGCCGCTTCCGGGCATTTCGGGCTGCTGGGAATACAAGAACGCGCCGAGATGATCTCCGCCCAGCTGCGCATCCAATCCCGGCCTGGGCGCCGGGACGCGCGTTTCGGTAATGGTCGATACCCCTGATAACCGCCCCAAACCAAAACGGAAAAATGCCAAACCAGGCGCTTAAACCTGCCTTGTTTTTCAGTATAACCATTCATCCAAATAGCGCTTATATACGACCAACCCTACCCCCATTCACTGCCAAATAGGCAATAATGCGGATAGATATTATCGGGATTTTGTGTTTTCATTCAGACCAGGATCAGCGAATTCCGCTGTAAGATTATCCTCTCAGCATGCGGCTCGAAATACACTCAGGAGTGGAAAATGGAACAATCAGAAGGTGGAGCAAGCCCGTTAAGAAAATCAAATTCTGACCCGGACCTCCAATCTATAAACCGCGGCGATTACGCCTCCCATGGGGAACTCATCCCCAAACAACATTCCTCTGACCTTCACGCGGTGCACGCTGCGGGCAGCAGCTCGCCTGCTTCTCCTTCTGTGCACGGAGTGATAGAACACGACGCTCCAAAAAATTCCCAATCTCATACAGAAAATGCTCATACCGGTCAGTCCGAGCCAGACCTTCATCAAGCGCACAACCATCAGACAGCCCCTGACCCACATCAAGCGCACGCCAATCAGCCCACCCAAGATCCTCATCAAGCACACTCTCATCGAGCTGCCCCAGATCCTCATCAAGCCCATGTCCATAAAGCCGCGCCAGGCCCAAATCAAGCGCACGCCCATCATGCTGCCTCAGCCGACCATCGCGGACACGAGCAGACCTTTCGGCAGAAATTCTGGATTTGCCTGGCGCTCTCCATCCCGGTTCTGATCTTCAGCCCCGAGGTCCAGTCCTTTCTGAGCTTCCATCTGCCTGAATTCCCATTCAGTGGGTGGATCACGCCGGTATTTTCGATAGCGGTTTTTATTGTTGGCGGGCTGCCCTTCTTACGGATGGCGGTTCCCGAGATCCGGAACCGTACACCAGGGATGATGACACTGATCTCGATGGCGATCAGTGTGGCGTTTGTTTACAGTCTTGCCGCCATCATGCTCCCGAATGAAATGTCGTTCTTTTGGGAGCTGGTCACGCTGATCGATATTATGCTGCTGGGCCATTGGATCGAGATGCGAAGTGTTCGCCAGGCCTCCGGCGCGCTTGACGAGCTGGCAAAGCTGATGCCAGATCAGTCCGAGCGCATTGGTCCGGCAGGAGAAATCCAGACCGTCTCCAGCTCCAGCCTTATGGTCGGCGACCTGCTGCTCGTGCGGCCCGGCGCAAGCATCCCAGCAGATGGGGTGGTGGAAGAAGGCACCTCGGATATTAACGAATCGATGATTACAGGAGAATCCAAGCCCGTGCGCAAGCACCCTGGCGATGGGGTGATCGGAGGGGCGATTAACGGCTCCGGGAGCCTTCGGATACGCGTTACGGCAATCGGCGACGGCACCGCCCTGGCAGGGATCATGCGGTTGGTGGAGCAAGCCCAGCTGAGTAAGTCAAAAACCCAGGTGCTGGCAGACCGGGCGGCTGGCTGGCTCTTTTATGTCGCCCTGGTTTCGGCAGCGATCACGGGAATTGCCTGGTCGCTGGCGGAGGGATTCAACGTCGAAGTCATCGCCCGGGTAGCGACCGTGCTGGTGATCGCCTGTCCCCATGCTTTGGGGTTGGCGATTCCGTTGGTCGTCGCTATTTCGACCGGGATCGGCGCCCGAAATGGGGTGCTGGTGCGCGACCGTCTGGCGTTGGAAAAAGCGCGCGAGCTCGATATCGTGATCTTCGACAAGACCGGCACGCTGACGCTAGGCGAATTTGGGGTATCGAAGATCGCGGCAGGTCCTGGCTGGAGCGAAGACGATGCGCTCAGGCTGGCCGCAGCAATAGAAGCAAACTCCGAGCACACGATTGCCGCTGGTATCCGCAGGACTGCCCAGGCTCGCGGACTTGAAATGCGGCATTATTCCACAGCGCTCTCCGGTTTCGAAGCGCTGGAAGGGCGTGGGGTGCGAGCCATGCTGGATGGTAAGATGGTTTTTGTCGGCGGTCCTCGCCTGCTGGAGATGCTGCAGGTTGAACCACCGGATGAGCTCAAGGGGTTCGCGCTGGCTGCCAGCCAGCGCGCCGAGAGCGTAATCTATCTCATTCAGGAAGCTCCTGCAGAATCAAACAAATCCCCTGATCCAGCGCATCAGGTCCTGGCAGCTTTCGCACTGGCAGATTTAATCCGTCCGGAGAGCCGCGGGGCAGTGGAAAAGCTGCATGCCGCCGGGCTGCAGGTCGCTATGCTGACAGGCGACAGTCAGGCGGTGGCTGAGGCGGTCGCTGCAGAGCTGGGCATCGATCTGGTTTTCGCCCAGGTGCTTCCGGAGCATAAAGAAGAAAAGGTGCGCCTCTTGCAAGCCGATGGCAAACAGGTGGCGATGGTTGGGGATGGGATCAACGACGCACCTGCTCTCAGCCGGGCGGATGTAGGGATTGCGATTGGGAGTGGGACAGATGTGGCGATCGAATCCGCCGGGATTATCCTGGTCCGCAGCGACCCGCTCGACGTGGTTAAGATTTTCACACTGAGCCGAGCCAGCTACCGCAAGATGGTCGAGAATCTGATTTGGGCGACCGGCTACAACGTGATCGCGATTCCGCTCGCAGCTGGAGCGCTTGTTTCTTTTGGCATTTTGCTCTCGCCGGCAGCTGGAGCGCTGTTAATGTCTCTCAGCACCATCATTGTGGCGCTGAATGCCCAGCTTCTGCGGCGAGTGAAGCTGTAGGGGACCATGATTGGTGAGAATATTGATTTATTGAAAGTGGAGGTAATTATGATGGGTCCGTGGTTCTATGGATACGGTGGTTGGTGGGGCTGGCTGGTGATGGCGATGATGATGCTCTTACCAATCCTGGTAATCAGCATTTTCCTGTATCTTGCCTTTCGATCGTTCCGAAAGCCGGATGGAGCGGTTGGCTTGGGCGAGCGACCATCCCCTTTGGAGATCGTCCAGGCCCGCTACGCCCGCGGCGAGATCGGTCAGGATGAATATCGTAAAATGCGAGAAGATCTAAAATCTTGAGCTCTATTAAAATAAAAAGTGAAGGTGCTGCCATTATTAAAAGGTCGGATCGTAACTAACGAGTCTGCGACCAAGGGTGATACAATCCAGACGGATTTTGCACCACTTCAAATTCCTCGATTTGTTGCCAATCCTTGGATCAAAACCATCCTGAACAGCGGAGGGGATTCCAGTAAGATCCGATGATGACAGCCCTGACAAATGCCATCTTGCGATACGGCCAGGAAGGTTCGACCTGGCAGGAATTTCCCCTGGAAGACAAAGAGTACCTGATCGGGCGCGCCGACGAATGCGATATCCAGCTCCAATCGCAGGAAGTCTCGCGCTTCCACGCCACCCTTAAGGTTGCCCAGCAAGGATTCTGGATATTGGATATGGGCTCAACCAACGGGATCCTGATCGACGGGCAGCGCCTGCAGCCCAACCGGCGGGTTGCGATCAAATCCGAGCAGGAGTTCATTATCGGACCTTTCACCCTCATGGTCGAGACTCCAAAGCTGACCGTCCCAGTCGGTGGGACTATGATCGGGATGAAAGTACCCGCTTTGTATCAATATGATGTGGCAGAGCTGCGCCGGTCCCAATTCGCCCACATGGCGGGGATGACCTACTTGAACAATGCCAGCGCTGCCCCAATCCCAAAAAGAACGCTGGAGAAGATCCAGGAAATTGAGGGCGAGCTGATCGCGAACGCCGCCTGGAATATTGGCGAACGATCTTTCGAGATGTATCGCAGTTTCCTTTCCACCCTGGCGAGCTTCATAAACGCTGCCTCCCCAGACGAGCTGGTGGTGGTAAGCTCCCGCTCAGCCGGGATCAACATGATCGCCCAATCGCTCAATCTCGCTGCAGGAGATAATATCCTCTTTTGCGACCAGGAGCATCCGTCGAATGCCTTCGCCTGGATGAGCCTGGAGCGCGACGGGGTGATTACCCGGCAGGTGCCAGCCCAGAACGGCGGTCTGGTGCTGGAGGCGCTTCAAGCTGAAGCCGACGACCGCACAAAATTAGTCGCAGCGAGCGCGGTGCAGTTCTTCACCGGTCACCGCACCGACCTTGCCGCGATCGGTAAGTTCTGCCGCGAGCGCGAGATCATCTTTGTGGTGGACGCGAATCAGGCTGTGGGGCACCTGCCGATAGATGTTCAGCAGATGAACATCGATGTGCTTGTCTCTGGCGCGCACAAATCCCTGATGGCAAGCCCGGGAGTAGGGTTTATGTATGTCCGCGAAGCAGTTTGCGATCGGCTGAACCCACTTCTGCTCCCGTCGATGGGCTTCGGCAAACGCCGCGACCAGCTCAAGTACAATCAGATGCCCAGGAAGGGCGCGATCCGTTTTTTCATGGGCACCCCTCACCTGGCAGGAATGCTGGCGATGCTCGAGAGCATCGCCCTGATCCAGGAGCTGAAGCGCGAGGCGATCGATATCCATACTACTAATCTGGCAGCCCAGGCGATCGAAAGCGCCCGGTCGAGCGGCTATGAGATCGTCACAGTGCGCGGTGAGCACGGACCAATCGCGACCTTCGCCAGCGGTCTGGACCTGGAAAAGACCCAGGCGCTGGTAAATCAGCTTGCCGCTCGCAAAGTATTCACGGCGGTGTATCCAGACCTGCTGGGCGTGCCGCACCTGCGCCTTTCTTTTCACTGCTACAACCTGCGCGAAGAGGTAGACAGCTTTTTCGATGAACTTGAGCAGGCCCTAGGCACACTCACAGCTTGAGTTCTCGTATTGATGGTTTCGGACTGGCGCTCCCTGCACTTGTAAGCGCCCTAGTTTACACGTATAATCTGCTGCAACAGCGGTCGCTGCGAGCAGCGAGAGCGGCGAACTGTGTGGCGTATTTCGCCAGTACGCCAAAACGTTCACGCGGTCAATATCATAGAAATTCTGAACTCACATTGCGAACTGGACCCGGTGGAAGCTGCCGTCTGGGAATGTTTTCGTTAATCCATTGACCCAGTGGGTCTAGATCGATATTCCTCGAATTGATGACTGACAATCTTGCGATGAGAGCGATATGGCACCTGACGAACCTTCTCCTAAAAAGCTCATGAAGTTGATCTCCTCAGCGCGGAAGGACTTTGAAAGCCTAGATTTCGCCAGCGCGGCCGAGCTGTTCACCAATGCCCTCGATCAACCAGCAATATCCGACGAGCAGCAATTCGAGGCGCTCTCCATGCGGGCGGAGTGCTACCGTAGGCTCGCGAACTTTTCCCGCGAAGCTGATGACCTGAGAGAGCTTGCGAGCCTGGCTGAAGTCCAGGGCGCCCTGAAAATTCAAGCACAAGCAATCGACCGGCTGGCACTGAGCTTGCTGTTCAAGGCTGATTATCCGGGCAGCGAGAAAATTGTCAATTCTCTATTCGAATTGGTTAAAAAAGTCCAAGATCCAGCGGAAAAATCTGAGCTGGAAGTAATGGCTGCATTCCGCTACGGACAGGTGCTGCGGACATCCCACCGGTATGAGGAAAGCCTGGTGCAGCTCGGCAAGGCGCTTCATTTGGCGAAGCAGCAGGGAGATGATGAGCGAAAAGCGCGATCCCACTGGGAATTGGGGTTGGCTTATTGGAGGATGGGTCGCCGAGATGAGGCTCGCCTCGAGCTCGAGACTTCTCTCGAGATCTTCCGCCGGTTAGGTGATGTAGAAGGCGAAGCCGATGCCAGTCTCGGTCTTGCCTCAGTTATCCAATCCCCGGAGAAGGTGCGCCAGTTCGCCGAAAAAGCGCTTGGACTTTACCGCTCGATCGGGCTGCTGGAGCGGCAGCATGTGGTCTTCAACAACCTGATGGTGTTTTATATGGGTACTGCTAACTACAACCGAGCGCTGGATTATGCTGAGCAGGCTCTCCACCTTCACCGAAACCTTGAGACTGCAACTACACACGGATTCTTACTGGGTAACCTGGTCGAGCTGTATTTCCAGCTTGGCAACTCTGAGCGATCCCTCGAATTTGCCAAGGAATCGGAAGATCAGATCTTATTCTTCAAGGACTCGCTGGTACAGCAAAACTTTGGGCTGAACCTGGGCATGGCGCTGCTGAGCGCCGGCCTCTTTGACGAGGCGCTTGCCACAATCCAGACTTCATCCTTGCTTGCTGCTGAGACAGCCTTGCCGTCTGAAGCGGCCCAGCTCTCCTGGCAGGCGGCAGCCTGGCTGGCGAAAGGCCAGCTCGAGCCAGCACTTCAATGCACCTCCAAAGCTGTGGAGATCTTCAAGAAACGTGGAAATGCCCAGGTCGCCTCAGACGCTGAGACCTGGTGGTGGCGCTACCGGGCGCTGGTCGAATGCCGCGATCCTGATGAGCTGCTCGATATTGAAGCCTGGGAAGCTTTGGACAATGCCAGAAAAGAGATGCTGATCCCCCTGAGCGAACCACATGACGCCGGTTTGAGCCGCAGTTACCTTGGCAAAACCCGGTCCCATCGTCTGCTCATCCCTGAGTGGCTTCACCAGGCAAAGCGCCGTGGTGGCTCGCTCGAGCCGCTAACCAACCAGCTCAAGACCCAGACCGATATCTCCCTCCAGCTCGAGCGCCTGCTCGATGTGGGCGTGCGTATGAATGCCTCCGGAGAAGTGGAAAAACTTCCCGGGCTGATCATGGACGAGATCCTCGAGCTGACCGGAGCCGAGCGGGCTGCCTTAATGTTGATCGATGCTGATGGAGAGCGCCGCCCGGCAGCCGTGCATCTGCCCGTCCCTTCACTGCCGGTCATGCTGGCGCCCGGCCAGACTGATCCGGGATTGATCGACGAGCAGAGCTTCTTGAAAGAGATCACCCCCTTTCTCGACCAGACCGCCCGGAAGCGCAGTGGGTCGCTGACTTTTTACCCTACCAATGCGGTCGAGCTGGAGCAGCGTTCAGCCCTATGCATCCCGATGCTCTTCCAGAACCAACTGGTTGGCCTGGTCTATGCGGATATCAGTGGGATGTACGGGCGTTTCAATTCGATCGAACTCAGACCTGCTGACAGTGCTCGCAAATCAGGCTGCCGTCGCCTTTGAAAACGCCATCATGGGCGCGCACTCTCGAGCAGCGCGTCGAGCAGCGCACCGCCGAGCTCAAGACCGCCAACGACAGGCTGGAGCTGCGCACCGCCGAGCTCACAATCATCAACAGCGTCAGCGAGGCAATTTCCCGCCAGCTCGATGTTGCCGCGATCATCAAGATCGTCGGAGATAAAGTGCGCGAGATTTTCGCCGCCAATTCCACCAACATCGGCCTGGTTTCCAAAGATGGTCAAAGTATCGAGAATCTTTACGCCTATGACCGCGGCTACTTAGATATCCCTCCTATACCCCTGGGAAAAGGGTTGAAATCCTATATTCTCAGCGCCAGAAAACCGCTGTTGCTCCATACCCGGGAGGATGAGACTCCGATCGAGACCATCCATGTGGCAGATGCCGAGGGCAATCCGGATGAGACCGAATCTTACCTGGGTGTGCCGATTTTCGTCGGCGAGAAGGTGCTGGGCGAGATCGATGTCCAAAGCTACAAGAAAAACGCCTACGACGAAAGCAGCCTGCGCCTGCTCCAGACCCTGGCGGCTTCGATGGGCGTCGCCCTCGAGAATGCCCGGCTCTTCGATGAGACCCGCCGCCTGCTGGATGAGACAAAAAGCCGCAACTCCGAACTGGCAGTGATCAACACCATCCAGCAGGGGCTGGTCGCCCAACTGGATATGGAGGCGATTTATTCCCTTGTCGGCGATAAGATCATGGAGATTTACCCTGATGCAGATTTTGTAGAGATTCTGAATCGCCCAGGAAAAGAAAATTGTTCATAATTACAGCGTGGAAAAAGGGAAGCGGTTAATTACACGGCGGCAAGCTATGCTGGTAAATCTGACCAGTTATAGTGACGAGCTCGCCGACTTCAAGGAAGTGATCGTCCTTAATAAAGAGCCCGGCCGTGGTTCTGCACAAGGGGATGGAGATAATCCCGGGCACATTACCTCCAAAATCGGTTATCCTGGTCCCGATCACGGTCGGGAATCAGACGAAAGGCGGTATTCACCTCGAGAACATGGAGCGTGAGGATGCATTTGGTCCCGCCGAGGTCCAGCTCCTCACCACCCTGGCGAGCTCGATGGGAATCGCCCTGGAGAACGCCCGTCTGTTCAGCGAAACCCAATCCTTGCTGAAAGAGACCGAACAGCGCAACGCCGAGCTGCAGATCATCAACAGCGTCCAGCAAGGTCTCGCCGCACAGCTCGATATCCAGGCGATCTATGACCTGGTTGGTGAGAAAATCCGCGAGATCTTCGACGCTCAGGTGGTTATGCTGGGCACAATCGATTCTGTTAACCGGATTGAGCATGCTCACTATGTAATCGAAAAAGGGCAGCGCTTCTACCCACCGCCAAGAGAATTGGGAGTTCCTCAAATTACCTTATCGAGCATCGCAAGCCGCTCGTAGCCAACACATTTGAAGAGATTAATCTCTTCGGAATGTTAGTGGTGGATGAAACCGAATCCTCGAAATCGCTAGTTTTTGTGCCGTTGATATCCCGAAATCTAGTGGTCGGCGCAATCTCGCTCCAGAACGTCGACCGCGAATATGCCTTCAGCGAGAGCGACATCCGCCTGCTCCAGACCCTCGCCAACAGTACCAGCGTGTCACTCGAGAATGCCCGCCTTTTCAACGAAACCCAGCGCCTGCTCTCCGAGACCCAATCGCGCAACGCCGAATTGGCGATGATCAACGCCATTCAGCAGGGATTGGTTGCACAGCTGGATATGGATGCGATCTATACCCTGGTCGGGGACAAGATCAGCGGTATTTTTAAAGACGCCGACGCGGTCATCATCGAAGATATTGATGCGGAGAACAAGATCCTCTATCAGAATTACGTCCTGGAGAAGGGCAAGCGCTATTACATTGAACCAGAGACCTACGCCGGCAAGTGCGATGAAGGGTTTTATGATGAGCTCTCCGTATTGAAGGATGTTATCGCCTTGAATGAAGACGCAAATGCCTGGTTTGAAGCCAGGGGCTGCGTGGTATTCGAAGACACTTTACCGCCAAAATCTGCTGTGATCGTCCCGATCCTGGTGGGGAACAAAACCCGCGGGAATATCCAGCTCCAAAATGTGGAGCGTGAAGGCGCTTTTGGCCCATCGGAAGTGCAGCTCCTGACCACCCTGGCGAGCTCAACGGGCATCGCCCTCGAAAATGCCCGGCTATTCAAAGAAACCCAAATCCTGCTGGAGGAGACCCGCCAGCGCGCCGCTGAACTGGCGACGGTCAACCAAATCTCCACCGCGGTCGGGGCGCAGCTCGAGCTGGAAAAGCTGGTATCGCTGGTTGGCGAGCAAATTCGGGAGACTTTCGCAGCGGACATCTGCTACGTTGCCCTGTATGACCGCGGCACCGAGACGATCCGCTTCCCCTACACCTACGGCGATCAGCTCCCCGATATCCCATTTGGCGAAGGGCTGACCTCCCGCATCATCTCGACCTGCGAGCCGCTGCTGATCAATCAGGACGTCGACACGCAGCGGAAAGCGCTTGGCGCCACCAAAGTCGGCACAGATGTGCTCTCTTATCTGGGCGTGCCGATTGCATCTGCCGGTGAGGCGATTGGGGTGCTCAGCGTGCAGAGCGCCAGGGTTGAAGGCAGGTTTGACGATGATGATGTGCGCCTGCTGACCACGATCGCCGCAAACGTCGGCACTGCCATCCAGAACGCCCGCCTGTACCGCGAAATCCAGCGCCGGGCGGTGGAGATGGCTGCCCTCGCCGAGATCGGCAGCGATATCGCCTCTACCCACGAGCTCGAGCCGGTGCTCGACCGGCTGGCGGTGCGCGTCAAAGAGCTGCTCCAAATCCGCGATATCGCTTTCTACCTGATCAGCGATGACGGCAGTATGCTCGTACCGGTTGCCGCACTGGGTAAATATATCGTGGAGACAATGCAGAGCAAGATCAAGGTTGGTACAGGGATCACTGGTTGGATTGCCTCTACTGGTGTTGCTGAAATCATCAACTACCCCCAAAAACACCCGCAGGTTGTCCACATCCCGGGCACGCCGGTAGACGATGAGGAAGATGAAATTATGATGTGTGCGCCGCTGATCTCGCGCGGCAAGGTAATCGGGACAATCAATGCGTGGCGCGAGCGCCTCAACGGCTTATTTGTCCAGCAAGACCTCGATTTTCTGGTGAGCGTCGCCCGGCAAGCCGCAATAGCAATCGAAAGCGCTCGCCTTTACATGGAAACCGTCAACCGCGCCGACCAGATGGCGACCGTCGCCGAGCTTGGACGAGAGATGACCTCCAGCCTGGACTTGAGCAGCGTGCTGGAGCATATGGCAGAGCGGCTGCATGCCATTTTCAACGCTCAGGATACCGTAATCCGCCTGCTCGAGCCGGACGGCGAGACCTTCAAGGCGGTAGTTGCATTGGGAGATTATGCCGAGAACTTCAAAGCCTCCACTGTCAGGCTCGGGATGGGCATCAGCGGCACGATCGCCGCCTCTGGTACGGCTGAGATTGTCAACGACCCTAGCCACGACCCGCGCGGCGTGCACGTATCCGGCACCCCCGAAGAAGAAACCGAGATTACCTCGCTCATGGTCGCCCCGCTCATCTCTCAGGGACGCCCGATCGGGCTGATCTTGCTCTACCGCCTGATGCGCGAAGGCGCCTTCTCGCTGGTCGACCTGGATTTCCTGGTGGCGCTCGCCCGCCAGGCGGCTTCCGCAGTGGAAAATGCCCGGCTCTTCGACGAGACCCAGCGCCGGGCGCTCGAGACCCTCGCCACCAGCGAAATTTTGAGAATTATTTCCTCCTCCCCTGGAGACCTGGAGCCGGTGCTCAAGGCGGTTGCCCAGAAGGCAGTCGAGATCTGCGACGCCGAGGACGCCCTGATCTTGCTCAAAGAGGGCGGCGTGATGATCCCGGTCAGCGGTTATGGGTCACTGCCTCTGGTCGGCCCCGGAGAGCCGGTTAAAAACCAGATCCCATTGGACCGCCAAACCGTGGGCGGGCGTGCGATATTAGACCAGAGCGTCGTGCATGTCGAGGATATCTTTGCCGAGAGCGAGGTGGAATACGAGGCGGCGAAACAGATGAACCTCCCGCTCAACATCCACACGTTGCTCGCCGCGCCGCTGCTTGCAAAAGGGGAGGCAATCGGATCGATCCTGCTGCGCCGCGACCATGTCGAAGCGTTCACTGACCGCCAGATCGATCTGCTCAAGACCTTCGCCGACCAGGCGGTGATCGCGATCGAGAATGCCCGCCACATCGAGGAGATCCAGCGCCGGCGCGAATATTTCGAGACTCTCGTCAGCAACATGCCCGCCGCGATCGTGACTTTCGATCTGGACGCCAATATCACCGGTTGGAACCCCGGGGCTGAGAAGCTTTTCGGCTACACCGCAGCAGAGGCGATCGGTCAAAATATCGATCGCCTGATCGCCAACGACGACCGTTTTAGAGAAGAAGCCGAGACCTATTCAAAAATGGGGATGAGCGGGATGGGGGTGCACCATATCTCACAGCGGATGCGCAAGGACAAAACGCTGGTGGATATCGAGCTCTCCGGCGTGCCGGTCTTTGTCGCCGGTCAGAAGCTGGGGATGATTGGGATCTATCACGATATCTCGGATGTGATGCGCGCCCGCCGGGAAGCAGAAGAAGCCAACCAGGCAAAGAGCGCCTTCCTGGCGATGATGAGCCACGAGATCCGCACGCCGATGAACGCCATCATCGGGATGAGTGGGCTGCTCCTGGATACGCCCCTGAACCTCGAGCAGCAAGAATTCGCCATGATCATCCGCGACAGCGGCGATACCCTGCTGGCAATCATCAACGATATCCTGGATTTTTCGAAGATCGAAGCCGGCAAGATGGAGCTGGAGTGCCATCCATTTGATCTGCGCGAGTGCGTCGAGAGCGCGCTGGACCTGATCGCTCCACGGGCTGCCGAGAAGCGCCTAGACCTGGCATATACCATCGAGGACCGGCGTCCCACCCACCCTGGTCGGCGATGTCACCCGCCTGCGCCAGGTATTAATTAACCTGCTGTCTAATGCGGTTAAGTTTACCGATCACGGCGAGGTAGTGGTAAACGTCACCAGCCAGCCAAGCGAACAGGATGCCAAGTGCCGGGACGGATCGCTGACCAGGACTTCCAGCCAGCCGGTGGACCTGGATGCCGAGCACCGTGACAGAACGCTGACAACGACACCCAACCAGCGCCTCACCTTCACCGTCAGGGATACCGGCATAGGCATCCCCGCAGAACGGATGGATCGGCTGTTCCAATCATTCAGCCAGGTCGATGTATCGACCTCGCGGAAGTACGGCGGCACTGGATTGGGGCTTGCAATCAGCAAACGCCTGTGCGAATTGATGGGCGGTGAGATGGGCGTGCGAGAGCCGCGCTGGTGAAGGCTCGATCTTCACGTTCACCATCCTTGGGGAGGAGGGAGAAAAGATGGCGACCGGGCGGCGAGATTTACGCGGCGCCCAATCGCATCTGAGCGGCTGCAAAGTGCTGGTGGTGGACGATAACGAAACCAACCGGCGGATCCTCTCGCTGCAGATGAGCAAGTGGGGGATGCTCGTGCGCTCTACTGCTTCACCGGTAGAAGCCCTTGGGTGGATCGAGGCAGGCGAGGGTTTCGAGCTTGGGGTGCTGGACATGCACATGCCCGAGATGGACGGCGTAGAGCTTGCCCGGCAGGTCCGTCTGAAAAGAAATCGCTCCGAAATGGCGCTCTTCATGTTCAGCTCCTTAGGCCGGCGGGAAGCCGATGTCGGCGAGATTGAGGTCGAAGGCTGGCTATCCAAACCGCTGAAGCCCTCTCAGCTTTTCGACGCCCTCAGCCAGGTTTTTATCGAGCAGGCGCCCTTGACGCCAGCGATGAAGGAAACGACTTCAAAAACCGTGTTCGATTCAGAAATGGCCGCCCGCCACCCGCTGCGCATCCTTTTGGCGGAGGACAACGCTGTCAACCAGAAGCTCGCCCTGCGCCTTCTCAGCCAGATGGGCTACCGTGCCGATGTTGCCGGCAATGGGCTGGAAGCGATCCAGGCTGTCGAACGCCAGGATTACGACCTGGTCCTGATGGATGTGCAGATGCCCGAGATGGACGGTCTGGAGGCTTCTCGCCAGATCAACAGCCGCTGGCCCGACCGCTACCCGCTTGGGCGGCGTCCAACCATCGTGGCGATGACGGCTAACGCTATGCAGGGCGATCGCGAGCTCTGCCTGGCGGCCGGGATGGATGACTACATCTCTAAACCGATCCGCAACGAAGAGCTGATCGCCGCCCTGGACCGCACCCCTCCGACACCCGTCGAACGGGCGCGCTGATCGATATCCAGTCGAGTTTCCGGTTAAGCGAATTACTCCAAAGCCGGTTCAGTCGCCTCGTTGATATAATGCACCTGAACATTTTCAAGATCTTGGAGAGGGAAGAACATGCCTGAAGCAGTAATCGATGAAGCCGCATTTTCCGCCTTGAGCGAACTCGATGGGCGCAGATTTCATGCAGGAGCTGGTGACCGCCTATTTGGAGGACACCCCTGCCCAGCTCGAGCTGCTTGCTAAAGCGCTGTCTGGAGGGGATACCGAGGGTTTTCGCCGGGCTGCCCATACGATCAAATCCACAAGCCTGAATTTCGGCGCCCAGGGTTTTGCGGCGCAGGCAAAAGCGCTCGAGGAGCGCGGCCGCCTGGGCGAGCTGGAAGGGACTCAGCCGCAGATCGATGAGCTGAACGCATCTTTCAATCGGGTGCGCCTCGCGCTGAAGGGGATGGGCTATGAGTAACATCATCTCAGGTGAAAACGGGCGGCTGCTCGTCGTCGATGACAACAAAGTCAACCGCCTGCTTCTATCGCGCGGCCTGGAGCAGCAAGGTCATACTGTGGCGACTGCGGAAAATGGACGCATGGCGCTCGAGATGCTCCATGCCGGCGCATACGACCTGCTCCTGCTCGATATCGAGATGCCGGAGATGGACGGCTTTCAAGTCCTCGAGCACGTGCTCGCCAACTCCGACCTGCGCACGATCCCGGTCATCGTCACTTCTGCCCTGGAAGGCATGGAGGCGGTCGTGCGCTGCATCGAGCTTGGCGCTGAAGATTACCTCCCGAAACCGCTCAATCCGGTGCTTCTGCGGGCGCGCATCAACGCCAGCCTGGAGAAAAAACGCCTGCGCGACCAGCAGCGAGAGCTGATCCGTAAATTTGCCACCAGCGAGGTCGCCGAAGATCTGCTGGTAAAGGGCTTCTCGCTCGGCGGACGGCTGGTCGAAGCCACAGTGATGTTCTCCGATATCCGCTCATTCACAACCATTGCCGAAAGCCAGTCGCCCGAGGCGATCATCGAGCTGCTGAACACGTACTACACCCTGATGTTCGAAGCGATCGGCAACCACAGCGGGGTGGTCAACCAGATGCAAGGCGATGGGCTGATGTCCATTTTCGGCGCACCGGTGCCGCATCCCGATCACGCTCGCCAGGCAGTGCGGGCTTCCCTTGAGATGATCGAGCTGATCGAGCTCTTCAACCTGGACCAGACTGCCCAGGGCAAAGACCCCATCCGGATTGGGATCGGGATTGCCTCCGGGAGGGTGGTTGCCGGCTACACCGGCACCAGCCATCGCGCGACCTACACCTGCGTGGGCGATACGGTCAACCAGGCTGCCCGGCTGGAGGCGCACACCAAGGTCGTCGGAAAGCCAATCTTGATCGATGGCGTCGTTCAAGAGGCGTTGGGCGGCGAATTCCAGGTAGAATCTGAAGGAGAAGTGGTTTTCAAAGGCAAGACGGTCGGCGTGCAGGTCTTCTCAGTCCCGATTGGGCAGATGGTTTCAAGTGGACGTCCATAGCCTCAAGCAGGTCCCACTTTTTAACTCCGTTTCGCAAGATGAGCTCTACGAGCTTGCTTTGACGCTTTCTGAAAGGAAATTAGCCAGCGGAGAGTTCCTTATTCGTGAGGGCGGCATGCGATTCCTGCCTTTATGTGCTGCTCGAAGGCGAAGTCGAAGTGATTAAAGCCTACGGCGAACCGGGAGAGCGCCTTTTAGGCAGGCGCGGCGCAGGCACGATCTTTGGCGAGATGAGCATGTTCAGCGCCAAAGGCGGGCATACCGCCAGCGTGCGCTCTGCAACCCCCTTGCGCCTGGTTAAGGTCAAGCGGCGCCAGTTCGTCGAGCTGCTAAAACGCTACCCCGGGCTCACCATCGAGCTGGCGCGTCTGCTCTCCAAGCGCCTGGAAGAATCGGAAAACGCTACCATCGAAGATTTACTGGTCAAGAACCGCGAGCTGGCAGATGCCTACAATGAGCTGCGGGAAGCCCAGGCTCAGATCATCGAAAAAGAAAAGCTCGAACACGAGCTAGCCCTCGCCCGGCGCATCCAGGAGGACATCCTGCCGCACCAGCTGCCGGAAGCGGCGGGGATTGATTTTGGCGCTCTGATGGTCGCAGCCCGGGCAGTGGGAGGCGATTTCTTCGATATCATCCAGCTGGACCCGCACCGCATTGCAGTCGCGGTCGGCGACGTGTCCGACAAGGGAATGCCTGCGGCGCTCTTCATGTCGCTAACCTTCAGCCTGCTCAAGGTCGAAGCGTCGCGCCATAAAGAACCGCAATCCGTGCTCCTGGCGGTCAACAAACACCTGGCGGCGATGGATATCTCAAATATGTTCGTCACCGTCCTTTTCGGTGTGCTGGATACGGACCGGATGTCCTTCACCTACGCCCGCGCCGGCCATCCTTCCCCGATCTTGATTGGAGCGGATGGAGGAGCCCTGATCCTACCCACCATGCTCGGACAGCCGCTGGCGATTTTCGATGAGCCGGTCCTGGACGGCGGTGAGCTGATTATCCCTAAAGGCGGCGGGTTGCTGCTGTACAGCGACGGTTTGAGCGAGTTGGTCAATCCGGCTGGAGAGGATTTCTACGAGGTAGGTCTCTTGCCCGCTATTCAGACTCTGAGCCTCCTGGGCGCCCAGCCCTTCTGCGATCAGCTGTATCGAAAGCTGGAGGAATTCACCGGGAGTTCACCCGCCCAGGATGATGTAACGCTGGTCTGTATCAAAAATATTACCACTTGATGTGATCCGAAAAGAAGAAAACATCTGAAATCGCAGGATGTTTTCAATCATCTCTTCGACTTCGCACACTTCCTGAGCTATCTCCTCCGCCAGCCTTGCCAGCCCGCACAATTCCAGGCAGTCCCATTCGGATCCATTGCTGGAGATCAATAAGAATTCCGGGCGGTCCAGCAGGGTATGCGGATCGGTGTCGATCAGCTCTAGCACTCTTCGGAAGAAACCCGACGGTGATCCTTTCAGCGCGTACCGCCGCTCCAGTGCAGGAAAACCAATATCCAGCCCGCTTTTTTGGAACAAGCGTTGGATCCAGTTCTTTTGGAACAATCTTTGGATCCAGTTCTTGCTGCCGATCCGCAGCTCACAGTTTTCCAGGTTGTTGACCGCCGATCTGACCTCCAGCCGTAAATAAAATTGCCCACCTTCGGCATTCGAGACCCATTCCTGATACACGCATACCGAGACGTAGCGACCCTGGTAGATCCACCGAAGCTCCGCGATGAGCACATCCCCCCGCGTCTCGCTGATAAAGGTCCGGAATTCCAATCCGGTTGCCGGCGCCAGGTCCACCATGGCTTCGTCGATGATTTGCCTGTCAATCATCTCGACCTCCTCTCAGCGCGGTCGAATACCCATACCATTGCCGTATTTTGGAGCTTGCCCTCTCGCTCTGCCGCTTCATTTCCAGCCACCCTTCGAGTGATGCGCTTACCAAAAAACAAGCCTGTCGGCTGCTTCGTGACCTTGAAACCCAGCTGAACCCGGAAGAATTTGGCTTAATCGAAAGCCATCAGACTGCATCGACCTTCCGGGAGATATTCCACCTTGTCCAGCAGGCGATTTGATTTAGCCGAATTGAAGCAGGCAATCTGAAATCAGGCGAATTGCAGCAGGCGAATTGCAGCAGCAGAATTGAAGCAGACAAAGCCGCGATAATGACCGGTCCAGTACTCGGCTTTATGGTTAATTCCCTACTCATATAGGTGGAGTATACTGACCCAGCCCCAAAACAGGTTAGCTAAAGAATTCCTGACAGATGTGCTGCACCAGGCGGTCCCATCCTTTGGAGCATGTCTGTTGGATGTCAGATGAGGGAGGTTAAATTCCGTTTTCTGACGCCAGAACCAATCCGAAGTTGACACTTATGATATGCCAGATTTCAACCTTTGCGATTATACGGAGCAGTTTAATTGGATTATCTGGAGCCCTTCATCTCAACTTTGCACCCATCCGATCCAGCTTCGCCCGCCGTGAGCGGCTATTTCGAATGGCAGAATAAGCACCGAACCAAAGATTTCGTCCCCTGTGCAGATGACGATATCGATTTGCGGACCTATTTCCTTAATCTGCATGCAAATGGTATGGATATGAATGCCATCAAGGAAATCGCCGCTGCGCTCCAAAGCTATTATCGTTGGGCGCTCATCGAAGGAGTCATTACGAAAAATCCTTTTGACGAATACGACCTTCTGCAGCCGATCACCGGTATGGATCATATCGAGAAAATCCAGCAGGCATCGATCAGCGATTTGATTAACCTTGATGAAGAGAAGCTGCGCGCCCTCCATCAAATTGTCGAACAGCTTATCAGCTCTGTAGACATCCAGAGCGCTCTCAACAGCACCTTAAGCACTTTGCTCGAGGTGATGCATTTAAAGGCAGGGTGGGTTTCCATGCACAGCGAATATCTGCAAGGCCTGACCACCTATGGCGATCCACCTCCACACGGTTTCGTGCTGGCTGCAGCTTGCGGCCTGCCGCCTGGGTTGGAGCGCGACAATCGCCGCTTCCTTCGCCAGCCGCCAGCCTGCCGTTGCCAGGCGCTGCTTATAGAATCGCGCCTCACCCAACCGATTAATATCGTCGAATGCACCCGATTAAGAACTCTTTCGATCATGAAGGTGACAACCAGGGACTGCGATTTCACGCCACCGTGCCCCTGATTTCTAATGGCAAGCCGCTCGGTCTGATCAACGTTGCAGCCTCGGAATGGCAGATGCTGACCCAAGAAGATTTGCACTTCCTATCTACGGTCAGCACCCGCCTTGTTGCAGCCCTGGAGCGGGCTCATTACTACGAGGTCGCAGAGAGCCGACGGATTCTGCTTGAAAAAGAGCTCGTGATCGCTGGCGAAGTCCAGGCTGGGCTTATGCCGGCTAGTTTGCCGGAAATACCTGGTTATGACCTTGCTTACGTCTGGCAGCCAGCCCGCGGGATTGCCGGCGATTTTTACAATATCTTCCCATTGAATGACGGCAGGTGGGGGATTCTAATAGGGGATGTGGCAGATAAAGGCGCCGCAGCAGCGATGTACATGGCGATGGTCAACAGCCTCATCCTGGCTGGGGCGCTCCGCTCGCGCAGCCCAGCGGCAGTGTTGAACGAGGTCAACCAGACGCTTCTCCGCCAGGCTGTCTCACTGATTTATGTCACTGTTTTTCTGGCAGTGATTGATCCAATCGATCATTCGATGCGCTACGCAAATGCCGGTCATAATCCACCGATAGTGCGGAGCGCAGGCGGGAGGTTGGTTCAGCTGAAAAATACGGGCAGCGTGCTCGGGGTCTTCGATGACCTCCAATTAGGCGAAGAGTCCATCACGTTGAACTCTGGCGACGCGGTTCTATTGTATACCGATGGTGTGACTGAAGCCTTTCATTCCTCTAATCGAGACGATGAATATGGCCCTGAACGCCTGTCGGCTTCATTCTCCGCTGCGTCGGGGCAAGCCAGGGAATTACTCAGCCAGATTGAGGCTGATTTCCGTGCCTTTACCGATGATGAGCCTCTGATGGATGATGTCACTTTAATGGTGCTCAAAAAAGGATAAATCCAGCGACTATTATTACCCGTTGAATATCAATTAGATAGACAATTATAAAATACCGAATTTACTCCGGATTAATCTCGTGATATGCGAGATAATTGGAGAAAATTCAGCACTGGACCCTTTTCGAATAGATCAGGTCGTCCAAAAAAAATCATTATTGGAGGAATCGCATGGGTTCGGGAAAACAATTCGATCAGGCAGCAGCCAGGCGCATCGGCGACCAGTTGAAAGTCGATTGGAATAAAATCGATCTTGAGCAGTTCCGGATGGGACTGGCGGTAGAGCTGGAACATGGCTTGCGCAGCCCAGAGACGAACGTGACGAACGATGATGAGTTGACCACCGGAAAGATCGCCCTGGCGCATTTATATGAATTTCCGGATTATTACACCCGGCTGGATCAGCTTGAAAAAGAAGCCGACCTGTACTGGGCTCAAAAACCGGATTAAATCAATCCTTCCTTCAAAAACTTACCGGTGTACGAGCCTGGGGTTGCCGCGATCGCTTCTGGCGGACCTTCAGCGATGACCTTTCCGCCGCCGGCGCCGCCTTCCGGCCCCAGGTCGATCACCCAATCGGCGGTCTTCACCAGCTCCAGGTTGTGCTCGATCACGATCACGCTGTTCCCAGCCTCGACCAGGCGCTGCAACACCTCCAGCAGGCGGCTGATATCCGCCAGATGCAGACCGGTTGTCGGCTCGTCGAGCAGGTACAGCGTCCGCCTCATCATCCGCTTCCCAAGCTCCTTCGCCAGCTTGACGCGCTGCGCCTCGCCGCCCGAGAGCGTGGTGGCAGGCTGCCCGAGCTGCAGGTAGCCCAGCCCAACATCGATGAGCAACTGCAGCCTGGAGTTTACGGCAGGCAGCTCGCTGAATACTTCCAGCGCTTCTTCGACCGTCATCTCGAGCACCTCGGCGATATCGAGGTCGCGGAAATGCACCTCCAGGATCTCTCTCCGGTAGCGTCTGCCCTTGCATACCGGGCAGCGCACTTCCACATCCGGCAGAAAATGCATAGGAACTCTCAACACCCCGCTCCCCTCGCAGCGCTCGCAGCGCCCTCCCGGTAGGTTGAATGAGAAATTTTGCGCCTTCAGGCCGCCTCGCAGGGCATCTGGTGTCCTTGCAAATGCTTCCCGGATTGGGGTGAAGACCTCTGCGTACGTTGCCGCGTTCGAACGCGGCAGGCGCCCAAGCGGGTCCTGGTCGATGGTGATGACCCGATCGATCTGCTCGAATCCTTCGATCCAGTCGTGTTCTCCAACCGCTTCGTCAGACCTCACAACTTTGCTCGAGTCGCTCTTCCTTTGACGCAGACCGCGTTCGAGCACATCGAAAATCAGCGAAGACTTGCCCGAGCCAGAGACGCCGGTCACCGCCAGCAGCATGTTCAGCGGCAGCCGGACGGTGATGTCCTTGAGGTTGTGATGCCGCGCCCCGTGAACCACTACCGATGCCTCTCGGGGAGCGCCCCTGCGCTGCGGAAGGGGGATCTGGCTTTTTCGAGCAAGATATCGCGCCGGTGACCGAAGCGGGGTTCTCAGCAATCAATTCTGGCGTTCCGGCTGCCACGACCTCCCCTCCGTGCCTGCCGGCGCCTGGACCGAAGTCAATTACATAGTCCGCCGCTGCGATCACTTCAAGGTCGTGTTCGATGACCAGCACTGTGTTGCCCAGGTCGCGCAGCTGCTTTAGCACCTCGATCAAGCGCCGGGTGTCTCGAGAATGGAGCCCGATCGTCGGCTCATCCAAGATGTACAGCAGCCCGCTCAGACTCGAGCCGAGCAGCGCTGCCAGCCTCAAGCGCTGCGCTTCCCCAGCCGAGATCGACGGCGAAGGGCGTTCTATCGTCAGGTAGCCGGCCCCCACCTGCACCAACCGCCGGATTCGCTCTTGCAGGTCCGCCAGCAGGGGTGCAGCGATGCTTTTCTCCTCCAAGGTGAGGGCTGCAGCGCCCATTTGTATCTCGTATTCTTTAAAGCGCATTCGATCACTTTCATAATTCTGGCTATGCGCACTTAAAAGTCTATCCAGCCATTCCCTTAAAGCCTCCAGCGTCAGCCCTGAGAGCTCGACGATCCCTTTCCCCAGCACCCGCACCTCCCGGCTCTCGCTTTTCAGGCGGCTCCCTTCACAATCCGGGCAGCGATCCGTCCTCAGGAATTCCTCCAGCTTATCCCGGTAGCCTTCATCGTGCTGGTGCTCCGAAAGGTGCCCGGCATAGCGCCGCAGCAGGTTTGTGGCTATGCCTTCGAAGCGCCCCTGGCGCACGGTTTTCGGAGGCTCGGTATTCGGGAAGTGACTGCGGAAGCGAGGACTTTCGACCCCGTTGTAAAGCAGGTCGCGCAGCGCCGGATTGAAATCCTTTACAGCAAGGTCTGGATCGAATTCCAAACCGTAGTATTCGGCGGCGGCTTTAAGCGTCGCGCTGTGAAAGGCGATCATCGGCGCCAGCCAGCCGGCTACCGCCCCTTCCTGGAGGCTCTTCTGCTCGTCAACCAGGCGGTGAATGTCGACTTGCTGGAGCGTCCCCAACCCGGTGCAGGTGGGACAGGCGCCTTCGGGTTTATTAAACGAAAAATGGGCCATGCTGAGCACCGAAATCCTGGCGCCGCAGTGCGGGCAGGGATACCACTCATCCAGACCGTGCTCATCCGCTTCGGATTCACCTTCCCAGCTGGCAGTGGAAGGGTCGTAAAAAGGCGGGACATCTTTTCCGCAGCGCGGGCAGGGACGGTGACCCAGCCGGGCGAACAGGATCCGCAGGTAAGTATAGACCTCGGTGGAGGTGCCGACCGTTGAGCGCGGGCTGCGGTTGGTCAGGTTCTGGTCCACGCTGATCGCTGGCGAAAGCCCCGAGATGAAATCGACCGGCGGCTTCGACAGCCCAAATGTCACCATCCCGATCGATTCCATGTACTGGCGCAGGCTCTCTTTGAACAGGATGTCGAAGCCCAGCGTCGATTTACCCGAACCGGAAACTCCGCTCAGCACCACCAGCTTCCCCTTGGGGATCTCGAGTGAGATATTTTTCAGGTTGTGCAGCCTGGCGCCGCGCACCATGATCACGTCTGGCGGCAGTCTGCCTTCTGTTTTGACCATCGTTTCGGGTGTTACCTCCGCTGAAGAGATTTTATCATTCGGCAGTATTCCACCACATGGGCTTCCTTAGAAATCATTCGCGATCGTCTGGCAGTCAATCTGTAGTATTATCTCAGTTTCAAGGTTGAGTTATGATTCGGAACGCCCACAGCTCAGATATCCTCAGATTGGAGGGTTTTAATGCAAAATCTGCATACTGAGATCAACTTCCTCCACCCTTCCCTCGGTGATCTCGAACGGGTCTACGAATTTGGGAATGCTTGCGACATCGCCGACTACGGCGAGCCCGATACCGACCTGGGAGACCTTCAAGATCTCTGGAGCGAGGCTGACCTTGAGAAAGATGCCTGGCTCGCGCTGTCAGCCGGCGATAAAATGATTGGCTATGCGCTGATTTCAGGAAGCGGCGAGCGTTTTTTCCTCGATCTTTATTCCCACAGGACCCTCACTCCGCCTGCCGTTGCGGAAAGATTGCTGGCAAACTGCGAGCAGCGCGCATCCGATCGGGTAAGCGATAACGCAAGCGCTGAATCTCCAAATGCGGTCGGTTTTGGCGCCTCCCCAACCACGAAGGATTCGGCTTTTACCTCGTCAAACGATGCGGTTTCTGCTTCGTCAAACGATGCGTCTTCTACTTCGTCAAACGATGCGGTTTCTGCTTCGTCAAACGATGCTTTTTTTGCCTCGTCAAATGATGCGTCTTCTGCATCGTCAAACGATGTGTTCTTCGCATCGTCAAACGAAGCGTTTTTTGCTTCGTCAATAACCGGTTTTGCCACAGAGGTAAACAGCAGCCTCCGCTCCGCCTTTGAAGCTCGCGGTTTCAAAGTCTATACCTACCACTTCCGGATGCAGATGGATTACGATCTTCCCGTTCCCCCTCCAAACTGGCCTGCTGGCTTCCAGTTATCGCCTTTTCAGCCGTCAGACGAGCAGGAGCTGTACCAGCTGATCGAATCCACTTTTGATTGGCCTGGGCGCACTCCGACATCTATTGAGCGCTGGCGAGAGCTGGTCTTCCGCAGTGGGCGTTTCGAACCGGAGCTTTTTCTAATGCTCCGCCGGGCTGGGCGGCTTATCGGCGCCTCGCTTTCCTACGACGAACGCCCGCGAGGTTGGATTAAGCAGCTTTCTGTCGCCAAAGACTTGCAGGGCCAGGGGATCGGTTCGCTGCTCTTGCGGCATACCCTGAGCGTTTTCAACCAAAAAGGGATGGATTACGCGGCTTTAGGGGTTAGCGCCGCAAACCAGAAAGCCGTGGAGTTCTACAAACGCTGCGGCATGCGCCAGAGCCGTCTATTCCTGGAGTACCGGAAAGACATCGTGTTTTGAGGATAATTCTGCTATGATAGAGTTGAAACGTTGATGGTAACGCCGCAATTTTGACGTAAACCAGATGGGGATTTCACAATGTCAGGGAGGGAAGTGAAATGAATGCTCGAAAGTCTCGATTTAATCGCATCCTGGCGATCATCCTGGGATTACTTTATATCGCCAGCATCACAGCTTTCAACTACGCCAACTGGGCTGCAGACCCGCAGGGGACAAAGTGGTGGATGACCGCCCTGAATGTCCTGATCCTATCGATCCCGCTCGGCCTGCTCTTTGGTTCGATCTACGTGCTGGCGGTTGCCTGGCGCGAGCACACCGCTCTCGGCAAGATCAACCCCCGACTGGCGGCGATCATCCATTGGGCTCCGCGCCTCGCTGCCATACTGATCATCCTTTTCACCTCTTTGTTTTCACTCGATGTCTTTGAAATGGAGGCCTCACCGCTCGAGCTGCTCGGCGGGTTCTTGATGCACAACATCCCCTCGATCGGCATGATCCTGGTGCTGATCTTCGCCTGGAGGCGTCCGGCGGTAGGGTTCGCAGCATTTCTCGCCGCAGCGCTGCTTTTTATCATCTTCTTTGTACGGGATATCCAGTCGCTTCCCAACTTACTGATCTTCGTCTTCCCCATCCTGCTGATTGCTTTCTTATTTTATGCCGATTGGAGATGGCTGCCGCCTCAGATCCCTGCAGGGCTTGGTGATTCGGCTCAGCCGTAGATTCAACCCGGCATCCGAAAGTTCATTTCTTCTTCAATAAGTTCTGCTCCCGTCTGAGCGCAACAATCCTGCGGATCAGGTCGTAAGGTATCGGCT
Source organism: uncultured Chloroflexia bacterium (assembly GCA_963827155.1). Taxonomy (GTDB): domain Bacteria; phylum Chloroflexota; class Anaerolineae; order Anaerolineales; family UBA4823; genus UTCFX2. The sequence goes on from CAWGZV010000002.1 coordinate 949,199, forward strand.
TATCCAGCGGGAATTGGACCGCCCCCTTGGACTGCTTATAACCTGCCAGCTCCGCCTCCAGCTCGGGGATCCCGCCGCCGCCCGGGTACAAACCGATGTGCTTTGCGTGCGCCCCAAAATAGACCAGCGGTCCGTTCAGGTAGTACCCCGGCATGCCGTATCCAATCTTTTCGGCCGCTTCAGGTGCGGTCTCCTTGATCAGAATTCGCAATTTGCGCAAGATCTCCTGTACTTCGAGCGGGAACTGGATGATGTATTCGTCGACGGTGGTGATTTTTGGCTTTTCCGCATCAATACTATTCATCTCGACCTCCGTTAGATTCCATGCCACAAAATAAGAGTTCTTCTGTCTGATATCTTCGACGCATTTTACCTCAAAATGGGGAATATTCTCAGCTTGGCGAGCCATGCATTAATTGAATTTTACATACCGGTTTCGCAGATTGCTTATCCTTTTCACCTGGCAAATCAATTCGCATCGACACCTACAAAACCCCCTCTCCTTTCCTTTTCCAGCCTGCGAAGGCAGGCTTTGCAGCTGTTGCCGCGGTTTTAACCGCCAGCAATCGTCCGTCGGTTTCAACCGCCAGCAGTCGTCCGTCGGTTTCAACCGCCAGCAGTCATCCCCTCAATTTCAACCGCCAGCAGTCATCCCCTCAATTTCAACCGCCAGCAGTCATCCCCTCGATTTCAACCGCCGTTAATTGCCGACGCTGCTTCCAACCACCTAGATCAATTTCTAGTTTTCCAACCGTATATTCAAGCTCTCCACAAAACCTTCGAGTTCTTCGCGCTCTTTACGACCTTCGCGTATAAATCTTTTTGTTCTTCACACCCATTATTCCCTCCCCACATTGCTTTGCGTTTAAATCTTTTCTCTTCACCGCCATCATTCCCTCCCCACCTATGCTAAAATACCTCGTTTGGATTTCCCTATGGACGCAAACGAACCACAAAACCCAAAACCGCGCCCAAACCGCATCGCCCAGCTCCAGGCTGTCTTCCACGAATACCCGTCACAGTTCTGGCTGGTGGTCGGCGGCTCCTTTATCGACCGCCTCGGCGGTGCGATGCTCTTCCCCTTCTTCACCCTCTACCTCACCAAGAAGTTTGGGATCAGCATGACCACGGTCGGGATCGTCTTCTTTGTCTTTGCGACCTCATCCTTCGTCGGCTCGTTGATCGGCGGCGGCCTGACCGACCGCCTGGGGCGGAAGCGCATGCTCCTGTTCGGGCTGGTGATGAGCGCCCTTTCAAGCCTGCTCATGGGTGTGATCGATGACCTCACCCTGTTTGTATTTGCAGTTCTGCTGGTGGGTGTTCTCGCCGATTCAGCCGGTCCTGCCCAGCAGGCGCTGGTCGCCGACCTGCTGCCCGAGGAGAAGCGCGCCTCCGGCTTCGGCATACTGCGGGTCGTATTCAACCTGGCAGTCGTCATCGGTCCGCTCATCGGCGGTCTTCTGGCGGCATCTTCTTATATGCTCCTGTTCGTTTCCGACGCGGTCACCAGCCTGATCACAGCAGGGATCATGGCTGTTGCCTTGAAAGAGACCTGGAAGCCGAGCCAGACCGCTGGCGAACCGCAGGAATCGATGGGCAAGACCTTTCGCGATTACGGCAAAGTGCTCGAAGACACCGCCTTCACCTGGTTCCTGCTGGCATCCGCCCTGATGGTGCTGGTTTATGTCCAAATGAACACCACCCTGGCGGTCTATCTGCGCGACGTGCACGGCGTGGACGAGCGCGGCTTCAGCTATATCCTCAGCCTTAACGCGGCCATGGTGGTGCTCTTCCAGTTCCCGATCACCCGCCGGATTGAGCATTACCGCCCGCTGATGGTGATGACAGTCGGCACGCTGCTTTATGCGGTCGGATTTGCGATGTACGGGTTTGTTGAGGCGTTCCCGCTCTTCCTGTTCGCGATGGCGATCATCACGATCGGCGAGATGTTTGTCAGCCCGATCGGACAGGCGATAGTCGCCAGGCTGGCGCCCGAAGAGATGCGCGGGCGCTATATGGCAGTCTTCGGCTTCAGTTGGGTGCTGCCGTTCGCCATTGGTCCGCTCATCGCCGGTCTGATCCTGGATAACCTGAATCCCGACCTGCTCTGGCTTTACGCCGGTACGGTCGGTTTGATCGCGGCCGCAGCCTACTACAGCCTCGAGCTGCGCGTCCGCCGCTCCCGCTACGATGCAGTCGATGCCCGCCTGAACATCCTCGAACAGCTCGAAGATGGAGAGATAAGCGCCGAAGCTGCCGGGCAGATGCTGGAGGGGATCGGACAGGGCGCCTGGGCGAGGCTCGCCCCGATCGAAGCGCCTGCTGAGCCGCGCAAAGTCCATATCCGGGTCAGCGACCTTGATTCCGGTCTCACCAAGGTCGATCTGCGCCTTCCGGTTGGGCTGGTCAACACCGTGCTTTACGTGGGCGGACATTTCTCAGCAGATTTGGACGCCCGCGAGACCAACCGTCTGCGTGAGCTGATCGCTTCCAGCGGTGAGCAGCCTCCCGAGCATGCGGACGAATCCGATGGGCGCCGGATGGAAGTTTCGTTGGAATAAGAATCCCCATGTCATTGCGGCGAGCACAGCGACCGTCGCTCTATGACGGCTAGCAATCCCTCTTTAGTGAAATACTGAGATTGCATCGCAAAGTTCGCTCGATATAACCACAGAAAAGAGGCCAAGAAATGCTCTTAGAGAACTTGCGGATGGAAGTCTGCAAAGCCAACCTGGCCCTGCCCGCCAACGGGCTGGTGACCTGGACCGCCGGGAACGTCAGCGGGCGCGACCCCGAGACAAATTTGGTGGTGATCAAGCCCAGCGGGGTGCTCTTCGAAGAGCTCACCCCCGAGAACATGGTCGTCGTTGATCTGCAGAGCCGGGTGGTGGAGGGTGATATGGGCGCATCGTCCGACACCGCCTCACACGTCTATCTCTACCGCCACCGCCCAGACATAATGGGTGTCGTCCACACCCACTCGAACTATGCTACCGCCTTCGCCGCGGTCGGTCGGCCAATTCCTGCCGTGCTCACCGCCATTGCCGACGAATTCGGCGGACCGGTGCCCTGCGCCGGCTACGCCCGCATCGGCGGGCGCGAGATCGGCGAGGAAATCCTGCGCACAATCGGCGATTTGCCCGCCATCCTGATGAAGAACCACGGCGTGTTCACCATCGGTAGGTCTGTCCAGGCAGCGCTCAAATCGGCGGTGATGGTCGAAGACGTGGCGCGCACCGTCTGGCTGGCGCTGCAGATCGGCACGCCAGATGTCTTGCCGGACGAAGAATTGAAGGCGAATTTCGAACGCTACCAGACCCGCTACGGCACCAAAGACGCCAGCATCGATCGTCAGGATTCTTGAACATGGTTTTGGACTAATCCGGATCCGGCCTTAATCGGTAGCCAACCCCCACTTCCGTCAGGATAATCTCTGGTCGGCTTGGGTCCGCTTCTATTTTCTGGCGCAGGTTGCTGACGTTTACCCGCAGGAGGTGCGTCTCGCCTTCGTATTCAGGTCCCCAAACCTTTCTTAATATCTGTCGGTGGGTGAAGACTTTTCCCTTATTTTGCATCAGCAGCTTCAGCAAATCGTACTCAGTCGGCGTCAACCCTGTTTCCTTTCCAGAGACGGTCACCAGGCGGTGGGCCTGGTCGATCACCAGCCCGCCGCTGCTCAGCACCGGCTCATCCTCTGGCAGTGTTGCGTGCCTGAGTGCCGTCCGGATGCGTGCCAGCAGCTCTCCTGAGCTGAACGGCTTGGTTAAAATAATCGTCCGCCCCCGAATCCAGCGCTTCTATCTTTACTTGGTCCTGGTCGCGAACTGACAGGATGATGATCGGGGTGTGCGACCACTCTCTCAGCTTCCGAGTGATCTCGACCCCGTCCATATCTGGCAGCGCCAGATCCAGGATGATCAGGTCCGGTCGAAACGTCAGGATCGCACCCAAGGCCTCCAATCCATCCGAAGCCTCAAAAACAGAATAGCGGCTCGCTTCCAGGATGGTCTTAAGATACCTGCGGATCGCCAGCTCGTCGTCGACTACCAGAATTCTGGGACCTTCATCGTTCATCCAGTATTTCCCTTGTCTTTTGCATCCTTCAACTCAAGCGGCAGCTCAATTTGAAAGATCGCCCCGCCTCCAGGTCGATTTCGGGCGGTGATTGTGCCCCCGTGAAGCTCTACGATCCCCTTGCAGATCGCCAGTCCCAGACCAGTCCCGCCGACGCTTTGCGGTCGATGGACACGGTAAAACTTGTCGAAGATCCGGGATAGGTCCTCTTCCGGGATTCCTATCCCGTGGTCCGATATCTCAATGATGACATTGTTGTGCTCGATTTTGGCGATAATTCCCATCTTTACCTGGTCTGGGGAGTACTTGATCGCATTATCAATCAAATTGACCAAAACGTGGATGAATAACCGGTCGTCTAATGGGATCAGTGGAAAATCCGCCGGGATATCCATCTCGACCTTCCCGTCGGCAAGCTTCTCCCGGAATTCCTCCAGGGTAGTCCAAAGGAGATCTTTAAAGTCGCACAGGTCAATCGAAAGCTGCAGCGCCCCAGATTTATCCTCGTCATATCCAACAGGTTGCCGACAATCCTGTTCAAGCGCTCTGCTTCGCCGCGGGCATTCGAGATCAGGCTTATCCGGACTTCTTTCGTCAGGGTCTCTTCCATCTCGTCCAGGCTGCTCAACGCACCGGTAATCGCCACCAGAGGAGTGCGCAGGTCGTGCGAGATAGAATTCAGCAGCGCGGCCTGCAGCTTTTCTGTCTCTTGGGACAGCTGCGCTCTACGCGGATTTTCCGCCAGCAGCACTCGTTCCACCGCTGCGGCCGTAAGGTTGGCAAACGCCCCAATCAAGTAGAAATCGGCTTGGTCCAGGTTGGACTTCACAGTATTCGGCAGGATACCCAGCACTCCGATCGTCCCCTGTGATGTCTGAAGCGGCAAATAGCGCCCGGCAGCAGCGGATAGCGTGTCGCTCCCAGCACCAGCAGGCTGCCCATGCTGGTAAGCCCAATCTGCCACCGCCTTCTCCTTTTCATTGAAATCAGCCAGTTCTTCCAGCATCAGCGGATTCAAATGGGCAGGGTTATCAGAATCTGGCAAGTCTATCACGATCGACATATTGAATGTCTGGCTGACATTCCTTGCTACCGCCTGCAAGATCATGGTCATATCGCTGGCCACAGTTAATTCCTCACTCAGGTCAAGCAGGGATGAAGTCTCCGCGGTTTTTCGACGCGCCGCTTCCGCACGTTCTTGAGACAGCACGGTCAGGCTGCTGATTACGATCCCAACCGAGAGCAACGCGATGAATGTCAGCACATATTCAGTATCAGAGACTGCGAAAGTGTAATAAGGCTCAACGAGGAAAAAATCGAAACACAAGACCCCCAGTACGGCTGCCAGGATAGATGGTCCTCGCCCATACAGGACTGCTGAGATCACCACCGTCAGCAGGTAGACCATCATGATATTTGTGGGAGAAATAAAAGGTCGCAGAAGAAACCCCAGCAGTGTTGCCCCAGCAACCAGCGCAGTGCTGAGGAAATAAGATCTCGCAGGTTGATCTAGCTGCAGCGCAGCCTTTTCGCCCTTTGGCTTTTCGTCTGGGGAGTGCGAAATGACATAGATATCGATATCCCCACTCTTCCGCAGGATCTCATCCGTGATCGATCTCGAAAGGAATTCTGCCAGGCGCGAGCGAACGGTCATCCCGACGATTAATTTTGAAAAATTTTGCTTGCGAGCATATTCGAAAATCCCCTCTGCAGCCGAGTCGCTTAATACCGTCCGGACGTTCCCCCCAAGCTCTTCCACCAGGTGGAAGTTCGCTTGCAGCTGGTTGCGGGCGCGCTGGCTGAGGTGGTTGGATGAAGAAGTTTCGACGTAGATCGCCTGCCATTCTGCGCCTAGCTCATCAGCCAGCCGCCTGGTCGATCGCACTAATCGTTCGCTTTTAGGACTTGGGCTGATGCAAACCAATAATCTTTCAGCCACCGGCCACGGCCCAGGGATGGCTTTTAACTGCATATAGGCCCGCACCTGGTCGTCAACCCGTTGCGCTGCCCGGCGCATTGCCAGTTCGCGCAGAGCCGTCAGGTTTCCGGTCCGAAAGAACTTCTCAAGGGCGCGCCGCGCCTGGTTCGGCACGTAGACTTTCCCGCTCACCAGCCGGGTGAGCAGCTCATCCGGCGGCAGATCCACAAGCTCGATCTCGGTCAACTCATCCACGACCGAATCGGGGATCGTCTCGCGTACTGGCACGCCGGTCACCTGCGCCACAACATCGCTCACGCTTTCAAGATGCTGGATATTGAGGGTGGTGTAGACGTTTATCCCAGCGTCGATCAATTCGTGAATGTCATGGTAGCGCTTCGGGTGGGTCATGCCTGGGGCGTTGGAGTGAGCCAGCTCGTCTACCAGCGCCAGGTTAGGGCTCCGGGCAAGCACCGCTTCTAGGTCCAGCTCTGTCAGCACCACGCCTCGATATTCGATCGATTTCCGCGGCAGGATTTCCAGCTCGGAAAGCATGCTTTCAGTCTCCAACCGCCCGTGCGTTTCGATGTATGCAACCACCACATCCACCCCCTCTGCCTTACGCTGCCGGGCGGCTTCCAGCATGGCATATGTTTTACCTACTCCAGCCGCGTATCCAAGGAATATCTTTAGCTTCCCGCGTTCCTTGCGCTGCTCTTCAGCCTGGATTTTCGCAAGGAGCTGCTGCGGATCGGGTCTGGTCGGTTCTCGTGACATGCCTGTTAAGTGCCTTGGTCTAAGCAGGATCGCCGGCTGATGCCGGAGTTCAAGTTTTATTGTATCTTATCCAGCGCCAGGTTGAGCAGAAGTACATTCACCCGCGGTTCCCCGAATATTCCAAGTTGTCTGCCTTCGGTGTTTTCCTCGATTAACTCATAAACCTTCTGCAATGGCAGGCTCCGGGCTGATGCTACTCTCTGCGCCTGATACTGCGCCGCCAGCACGCTGATATGCGGATCCAGCCCGCTCCCCGAGGCAGTTACCAGGTCGATTGGTACCGAAGAATTATTCGCCAGATCCATCTTCTTCAAAGCCTTGATCCTTCCTTCTACCAGCTGCGCTTGCAAAGGGTTTGTCGGACCCAGGTTGGAACCGGACGAGTACTGCGGGTTGTACGGAAAAGAATTGGTAGCCGACGGACGACCCCAAAAATAAGCCGGTGAACCGAAATACTGGCCAATCAGCTCCGAACCGACCGGTTTCCCATTCGAATATACCAGGCTCCCTTCCGCTTTGGCGTGGAAGAACACTGCGGAAATCCCAGTGATTACCAGCGGGTAGATTAGACCAGTGAGGATCGACAGGCCTATCAGCAGCCGCAAAGCCTGTAGCCCTGGACTGTAATATTTGTTCATTTTCGCCATCTCGCTTGCTCTCGTTGGGTATAAATCCCCGATTGCGCCTCACGATACCTTTCTCGGTCCTGGTTTATGATCGCACTTTCATCCCATTTGAGCCACAGCATCACCGACCCAAACATCATCATAATGATCATCAACTCAGCCAGTTTGTGGTCCAGCAAACTCAAAGGCGCATCCCACTCCAACCTCAGCAGCCCTAATAATATCAGGACGATTATGTATAGCAGCCACCACGCTGGATTCTTATTGGATGACATTTTTTCTCCCTTTCTCTCTAACCAATTGCCAGTTGGTCGGTCAAACCAGCTTCAGCCAAATCAGCAGCAGGTCAATTAGCTTAATTCCGATAAAAGGGACGATCAAACCACCTAATCCGTAAATCAGCAGGTTGTCGCGCATCAGCCTTTCGGCGCCCACTGCCCGATACGGCACACCTTTTAATGCCAGCGGGACCAGCGCCACGATGATCAAAGCATTGAATATCACCGCGGATAGGATCGCGCTTTCAGGTGTGGCGAGCCCCATCACATTCAGCTTGCTCAGCTCTGGATAGATCGGAAGAAATGCTGCTGGGATGATCGCGAAATACTTTGAGACATCGTTGGCAATGCTGAATGTCGTAAGCGCTCCACGCGTCATCAGCAGCTGCTTGCCAATCTCCACGATCTCGATCAACTTGGTTGGATTACTGTCCAGGTCGACCATATTCGCGGCTTCACGCGCCGGTTGAGTGCCAGAGTTCATCGCCACAGCTACATCCGCCTGTGCCAGTGCAGGAGCGTCGTTTGTGCCGTCCCCAGTCATTGCCACCAACCGCCCTCCGGCTTGATAATCGCGGATCAGCTTGAGCTTGGTCTCAGGGGTCGCCTGTGCCAGGAAGTCATCCACCCCAGCTTCCGCAGCAATAGCCGCCGCAGTCAGCGGGTTATCGCCGGTGATCATCACCGTTTTAATCCCCATTCTGCGGAGCCTGCCGAAGCGCTCGTTGATCCCCCCCTTCACGATATCTTTAAGTGGACTATCCCAAGCGCTTTGCCATTCTGAGCTACCACCAGCGGGGTCCCCCCGCTCCTGGCGATTTGCTCCACCAGTATGGTGAGCTGCTCGGGTGTCCCATTCCCATGCTGTTGAATATGGGCAAAAACTGCGTCAGGTGCACCTTTACGGATGCTGATACCATCCACATCCACCCCGCTCATCCTTGTTTGTGCGCTGAAAGGGATAAATTTCATCCCGACCGGCGCCAGCTCATTTGGTCCCAACTGCCTGCCGCGCAGTCCGTATTGTTCCTTTGCAAGCACGACGATGCTTCGCCCTTCTGGCGTCTCATCCGGCAGTGAAGCCAGCTGCACTGCCCGGGCGAGCTCCATCGGCTCCACGCCGTCCAGCGGTATGAAAGCCACTGCCTGGCGGTTGCCCAGGGTAATCGTCCCGGTTTTATCCAGCAGCAGTACGTCCACATCTCCCGCCGCTTCCACCGCCCTGCCAGACATCGCCAACACGTTGTGCTGGATCATCCGGTCCATTCCCGCGATTCCTATCGCTGAAAGCAGCCCACCGATCGTTGTTGGGATCAAGCAGACCAGCAGGGCTACCAGGACGACCAGGCTGATTGCTTCTCCTCTGCCTGCCGTCTCCGCACTGTATTTCGAAAACGGCACCAGCGTGACCACCACGACCAGAAAAATGATCGTGAAGCCAGCCAGCAAGATATTCAAGGCGATTTCGTTGGGTGTTTTCTGCCGCTTCGCGCCTTCCACCAGGGCGATCATCCGGTCGATAAATCCTTCACCCTGCTCTGCGCTGCCTGTAACCACCAACCAGTCTGAGAGCACCATCGTTCCCCCCGTCACAGCGCTGCGGTCTCCTCCTGATTCCCGGATCACTGGGGCGCTCTCGCCGGTGACTGCGCTCTCGTCTATCGATGCGATACCTTCGATAACCTCACCGTCAATCGGGATCAAATCCCCCGCTTCCACCAGGAACGCGTCGCCTTTGTGCAGCTCGGTCGCCGGGATCAGGTCATATTCGGACCCATATTGCGCCTGGTGCAGCCGCTTCGCCGTGGTAAGCTGGCGTGTCTTCCGAAGGCTTTCCGCTTGCGCTTTCCCGCGTCCTTCCGCCAGCGCTTCTGAAAAATTCGCAAACAGCACTGTGAACCACAGCCCCATTGAAATCGCTCCGGCAAATGCCCTGGACCCCTCCAACCCTCCTGTGAGCTGCCTCAGCCAGATCCACGCCGTCAGCACACTGCCAACCTCGACCACAAACATCACCGGGTTCCTCACCATCAGCCTTGGGTCCAGCTTTCGGAAAGCCTCGAGGCTGGCGCGCAGCAAGATCCTTCGGCTTTGAGATTTTGTTGTTCCTGAGTGGATTCTCATGTCGGTACCTTGGAGCTGGTTAATAACCAGCTCCAACGATCTGCTTCAAGCTTTCGATTATCGGGCCAAGCGCCAATGCCGGAAGAAAGGTGAGCAGCCCAACCAGCGCCACTACTCCGATCAGCCAGGCGGCAAATAGGGGCGTGTGCGTCGGCAGTGTCCCTGCGCTCGGTGGGACGATCTTTTTCTGAGCCAGAGACCCGGCAATCGCAAGCGCCGGGATGATCAGCCAGAACCGTCCCACCAGCATACAGAGACCCAGGATCGCGTTGTACAGCGGAATACCTGCATTAAGCCCAGCGAACGCGCTGCCGTTGTTGTTGCTGGCAGACGCGAATGCGTACAGCACCTCCGAAAAACCATGCGCCCCAGGATTTAGGATCGATGATTTCATCGCCTCCAGGCTGACGCCTATGCCTGTCCCTAAGAGTACAAGCACAAGCGGGAGCAAGATCATCAGCGAAGCCATTTTCATTTCGAACGCCGCCAGTTTTTTTCCCAGGTATTCTGGTGTCCTCCCCACCATTAGACCGGCGATGAACACTGCCACGATCACGAACGCCAGCATTCCATAGAGACCTGATCCCACCCCACCGAAGATGACTTCACCGAATAAAATCATCGAAAGCGGCGCCATTCCGCCCAGCGGCGTGAATGAATCGTGCATGCTGTTCACCGAGCCGTTCGAAGTTGCGGTTGTCAGCGTCGCCCACAACGCCGAGCCCACCGCCCCGATCCGGACTTCCTTTCCTTCCATGTTTCCACCGGACTGCAGCACACCAGCCTGCTGGTCAACCCCCAGCCCTTCTAGAGAGGCGTTCCCCTTCAGTTCGCTGTAAACCCCTATCCCAAGAAAAACTGCCAGGATCACCAGCATCACCATGAATAGGCACCAGCCCTGGCGGACATCTTTGACCATCAATCCAAAGGTGTGGGTCAGCGCTGCCGGGATCAATATGATAGCCAGGCACTCCATGAAATTGCTCAGCGGTGTCGGGTTCTCGTAGGGGTGTGCTGAGTTGGTGTTAAAAAAACCGCCTCCGTTGGACCCCAGCTGCTTGATTGCGATCTGCGAGGCGACCGGTCCTAGCGCCAGATCCTGATGGTCGATCTGTTCCCCTTCGCTTGTCAGGTAGGGTGATAGGGTCTCCACCCGAATCGATGATTTGAACGTCTGCGCTACACCCTGAGAGACGAGAAGGACTGAAAGGATCGCTGACAGCGGGATCAGTACGTAAAGCGTTCCGCGAGTTCAGGTCGACCCAGAAGTTCCCCAATCGGTCGGTCGAATGACGCACAAAACCTCGGATCAGGGCTGCCAGCACCGCCATTCCGACCCCCGCTGAGAGAAAATTCTGCACGCCAAGCCCAAGCATCTGAGTGATAAGGTTGACCGATGTCTCCGGCACGTAGCTCTGCCAGTTTGTATTGGTTGTGAAACTGGCCGCTGCATTGAACGCCGAGAGCGCTGGCATCGCACCGACGGTGGAGCCCGGCAGCAGGTGCTGCAGGCGCAGCAAAATGTACAGCGCAGCCCAGCCCAGAAAGTTGAAGATCAGCACCGCAGCAACGTATTCTTTCCAGGTCATCTCCCGTTCCGAGTCGATCCCAGCCAGGCGGTACAGCAGCCGTTCGACCGGCCGGATCAGCCGGTCGAGAAAGGTCTGATCTCCCTGGAAAACTGCCGCCATCCAGCGTCCTAGCGGCCGAACAAGTGCGATAAGCAGCCCAAAGAATAGGACCAGTTGAAACCATTCCGGGGTCAGTATTTCAGCCATCAAAAAATCTCCGGTTTCAGCATTGCAAGGAACAGGTATATCATCAGCCCTGCTGCTACAATGCCCGCAAGCCATTCCAATCCATTCATCTCATTGCTCCATCAGATGACCAAAAAAAACGACAATAATAAAGCTGATGAGAAAGAACGCAATCACCGCAATCCAGATCAGGATATCTGCCATAGAACCTCCATCTGCTAGACGCGCTCGAATATACCCCGGTTGAAATCAATTGGATGACAAGCAGGTTCGGAAAAAGGTCAAGAAAAGATCAAGACCAATCCTCGAGCTGCATCAAACCCCCTGCTTTTTCATTTATTCCTCTTTCGTGTAATCGATGTGGGCAATTCCCTGGCGCAGGGCAAAGATCACCGCCTGGGTTCGGTTAGAAAGCCCCAGCTTCGCCAGGATGTTGGTTACGTGGGTGCGCACGGTGCGCTCGCTCAGGAACAGCTCGTCGGCGATCTCCTGGTTGGTTTGCCCAAGCGCCATGTGCTGCAAGATCTCCACCTCTCGCTCAGTCAGGCTGCCTTCCTGGCTGGCTTCCCCCTCTGCGTTTTGGATGTCTTCCATCAGCTTGCGGGCGATATCCGGACCGAGCGCCGGGCGGTTGTTATATGTGTCACGGATCGCCTGGATCAGCTCTTCCGACGAGGTATCTTTCATCAAGTAGCCCGTCGCCCCGGCTTTGATCGCCGAGAACACCTGGTGGTTTTCAGCAAAGCTGGTCAGCACCAGGATGCGCGCCCCGGAAATACCTTGCGGATCTCGATCGTCGCCTGCACGCCGTCCATTTTCGGCATCACCAGATCGAGCAGGATCACATCGGGGCGCAGCTCGGAAGCCAGCTTCACCGCCTCCTGCCCGTCCCCGCAGGCGCCCACCACCTTCATCCCGGGCTCCGCCGAGAGCAGGGCATTAAGCCCATCTCGCACCACGGTGTGGTCATCAACGATCAAGATGCTGATAATCCGGTTCATCCCTGCACCTCCAGCTCAACGCGCACCCGCGTCCCTTTTCCTGGTTTCGAATGGATTTCACACTTTCCGCCCAGCGCCTGGGCGCGCTCGCGCATGTTCTCCAACCCCATCCCAGCAGACCGCAGCCCACTTGTGCTGCCGTCATCCTGGTCAAAACCCAGGCCGTCGTCGACGATCTCCAGTACCACATTGTTTTCGGCGGCGTGTAAGGTAATAGTCACTGTGCTTGCTTCGGCGTGTTTCAATGTGTTGTTGAGCGCTTCCTCGGCGATGCGGTAAAGCGCCATCTCCACTGCTTCATCCAGGCTCAGCCTTCCCTCCACCGACAGCCGGGCGTTGATCCCGGTGCGCTTCTCAACCGAATCCAGCCGGCGACTGAGCGCCCCTACCAGCCCTTCTTCGAGGTAGTCCGACGGGCGAAGCTGGTATACCAGCAGCCGCATCTCTTTCAAAGCCTGCAGCGCCGCCCCGCTGATCCGCTCCAGGTGCGCCTCAGCCGCGCCGACATCGCCCTGGTGTAGAACTTTCAGCCCCGCGCCTGCGAAGAGCATCTGGCTGTAGAGCAGTTGGGTAACAGAATCGTGCAGCTCGCGCGCCAGTCGCTGCCGTTCCTGCACCACCGCCGCCAGCCCAGCCTGCTTCATCAGCCGGGCGCGCTCCACCAACCCTCCGATCTGGTCGGCGATCGTCATAAACAGGGTGATATCCTCGATTGTGTAATCCAGAATCGAGCGGTCGAAAAGCGAGAGCAGACCGAGCACCTGACCCTTCGCCCGGATCGGCGCACCGAGAAACGCCTGCAGACCGCCGGAAAACCCGGTTCCCGAAGAATCCTTAAGACCCCGAACCTTTTCGCCTGGCGTTTCAGCCCCCCATTCGCGCAGCATTGCAAATTCGGGCGGCAGGTCCGGCTCGCTGGCGGTATCGTTGATCACCACCGGGCTGGAAGAGCGCCTCAACCGTTCCCAAAAGCTTCCCGCCCCAGACAGGTCGGATAGGATTGAAAAATTCGCCACCAGCTCCTGCGGCAGCCCACGCTGCACCGCCAGCCGGAACAGGCGCTCCTTATCCTGATAAAAATGCACTAGCCCAACGGCCGGGTCCTGACGCGAGCCTGTTAGCGAGTTGAGCGTGATGCCCAGCACCTGTTCGAGGGCTTCCTGCAGCTCGAGCGGCTCGCTTGCAGCCGCGTTGATTTCATAGAGCGTCGAGAGGTGCTGGGTGCGCACGTCCACCTGCTTTTCGAGCGTTTCCAGCACAACCGCCCGCCTCAAGGAAGCCGCCGCAATCTCAGCTACCGCCTCGCACAGCCGGATGCTGTCCGGGTTTACCCGCTCCTGGTTATCGAAACCAAATCCTAAGACGCCAAAGGTGTGACCCGAGGCCTTTACCGGCGCCAGGATCGCAGCCTGGGCGCCCTTGAACAGCCGAAGATGGTCGGCTCGCAGCGCTCCATCCAACTCCGTATGCGCATCCAGGTGTCCCACCGGCGGCCCCCCTTCCAAGCTGTACCCGTCTTTCGACCGACCTGCATCGTCGAAGACTCCCGTTTCGTCGTGCCCCCAGGTCTCATGGAGTTCCCCAGTCTCGTCGAGCGATCCAGTTTCCTCACCCATCACCATCTCGCCCAGGACTCCGGTCTCGCCGCGCACGTAGGCTCCCCACAGCGGGTCCCAGCGCGAGGGAAAATCATCCCAAGCGCCGCTTCATCCAGGCTGGCTTTCACCACCAGGGTGCTCTCCAGCCGGTCCGGGAAAAGGAAAACCCCGCTCTGCGCCCCGACGAAATGGGCGATCTCCATCAATACCGCTTTGAGGGTATTCTCGCTGCTCTCCGCTTTGCCCAACGCCAACGTCACCGAGGAGAGCACTTCCATTTCTTCCGTCCGCCGTTGGCTCTGCTCGGTCTGCCAGGCGCGTTCCAGCACATGCGCCACCTGCTCGGCAAAAAAGCGCAGGCGATCGGAATCCGCCCGTTGAAATGTGCCGGGCTGCAGCGATCCGAGCGAGAGGAAACCGAGCATCTCCTCTCCCGCCAGCAGTGGCGCCCCCAGCCAGGCTCGAACTGCCTCCACCTCCGGCCATTCTGCGAAGCGCGGATCGCCCTGGATATCGTCTATGATCACCGGCTGGCGCTTCAGGCGCATCTGGTCGATAATCGGATTGTTCTCGTGGAATGCCCGACCGGCGGTTTTCTGCTTGCTCACTGTATCCTGGGCGACCACAAAGCGCTCGTTCTGGTCCACCAGGTACAGGCTGGCATGGTCGTAGCTGATGACAGAATGAAGGTTGACCAGCACGCTTTCAAGGGTCTGGTTCAAGTCCCCAGCCCCGGCTAGTGAAGCCATCACGTCCCGCATCGCTTCGGCTTCTTCACGGCGCTCGCGCTCGAGGTCTTTCAAGATCGACTGCCGCACCGCCACCGCCAGCAGGTTGGCGATCTCCAGCGCCACCTGGACCCGCTCTGCCGGGAAATCGTCTCGGGCGCGCGAATGAAGGTTGAGCATCCCATGCAGCTCGCCGTCCCAGCGCATCGGCGCCGAAACGCTCGAGCGCACCCCTGCTGCCTGCAGCCTGGCTTGTACAACGCCGAGTTCGTCCAGCTCAAGTAGATCCTGAAAGACCAGCGGCAGCCCAGATTTCAGAGATTCGACCTCGAACCCCAGTTCGGCGAGTCCAAAGCTCGTCGCCTGCCCCTCCAGCTCGGGGGCGTCCTGGTCGTATGCCAGCAGCTCCGCCGCTCCAGTATGCGCGTCCACCAGGTAGACGCTGCCGGCGTAGTAGTCATCCGGCAGGTAAGAGATATGGCGCAGCGCTACCTGGGCTGTTGCAACCTCGTCCTGCAGTGAGAGCATCGCCTGGTCGATGTCGTGCATCGCCTGCAGCCGCCAGATGCTTTGGCTGAGCTGCTTCTCGATCTGCTCCCGGGGGGTGTTGTCTACCCAGACCATCTGAACGGCGTGCTGACCCTGGTAGTGGGCCGTGCTGATCAGCAGGTCGATCGAGATGCTTCCCCCGCTCCGGCTTTTCAAGAGTAATCCGCTCTGCGGGTCGGCGATCTCGCCCTTTTCCACCCAGCGCACCAGCCGCTCCAATCGCGCCCCATCTTGAGGCGAGAAGAATTCCAACAGCCCATCGAGATCGAGCGCTGCCAGCTCGTCTGGAGAGCAGCCGCACAGCGCAGCCGCAAACGGCGAGGCATATACCACCCGCCGTTCCCGCAGAACGATCTGTCCATAAGGCAGCGCCTTGCTGGAGGTCATAAGGGTATTGTATCAAAGGAATAGATGGAGAATTGAAAAAAAATTATCAGCCAAGAGGATGGGCCAGGTTAAAGACATGAGTTGCTGTCAGATCCACGACATGGCTGATTGATAAAGCATGTCTCATTGGCGCGGTCGAAGCCTATCGGCTGCTGTTCATGCCTTTGATTGTAAGATGAAGCGCCCACCCCCTCGGCTCAAATGAGACTGGACCAGCCCACCACGATCAAGATCACCCGCAGCACGGCCAGAATGGGCGGGTACGGCAGGTCGAACCCCCACCAGTAGACTGCCGCTGGCACGAGCAGGACCAGCCCGAGGATCCCTCCAGACCGATGCCCGCCCCACAGCAGCCAGCCTGCCGCCACTTCTAACAGGCAGACAACCAGGAACCCAAGCAGAAGCGGGATCGTTGTGGCGATCCCGCGGCGCTCGAACGCGCCGCCCCCGTAGGCTGGGAAGCCCAGCACCAGGGGGATCCCCAGACCTTGAGAGAGATTCCGGATCGCCATGATGCAGGGAATCCCCAGGCCCACTCCCGAAATCCATAAGGCGATTGCGGCAGCCCGGATCGAGATAGGAATGCTCAATGTGCCTCCATTAGCTTAAAGGGCATCGGCACCGCAGCGCTTCTTAAGTCCCCAGCACCGTCATCGTCTCGACGTAGCGCTCCCAATTCAGCTCGGCAAGCAGCTTGGTGTGCTCCATCACAGCCTCAAGGTCAGGGAACTCCTCCACGCCCCAGTAGTGCCACTGCTCGGTAGACCAGCGCGGGTCGCAATTGATCACCCGCTTCCCGCCCACCTTCTCTACCGCTGCATTCACTTTCGCGGTCAGATCGTGCTGCTCCCCATCCGAAAGCTGGTGCCAGGGTTCTTTCATCTTTCCAAGAAAGAGTTTATAGATTTTTTTAGACATGGCTGTGCTCCATATGAACGAAAATCAATACATGATAGTGAAATTTTCCCAATTCCAATTTTAATGTAGCATAAAAATTTGCGAAAATCAAGCTCTTTCAATTAAATCGAAAGCTGGAAGCCCTGGGAATTTTCCCTGTGGCTTCCAGCCATGATCGATCTGTTTGCGTTCTCAATCCGTCGCGGCAGGCTCTGCGGCGTGGTTGTTCTCAGCCTCTTTTCGCCGGCTGACAGCCTTCTCGGCAGGGGACTTCCCATCTCCCGTCGATTCAGCGGCTTTCGCGGCTTCCGCGGCTTTCGCGTCTGGCATCGGATTGCTTTCTGCTTCCCGCTGGGCGCCGCGCGCTTTGCGATACGCCGAAGAATAGACCGAGATCGCCTCGACAAAAACCGTGCGGAGGCGCGGGTCGCCGTCCATACCGCCCTGAAGTAGCTTCTTCAAACTGAAGCCCAGCCCGCTAGAAAATTCATCCAGCGATTTGACAAAATCGTGCAGCTCGGCGCTGCTTAGACCTTGAAGGTAGAGGCGCTCGCTCTCCGGAAAGCGGTCGGCAGGTTGGCTCGAAATCCATCGCCGGAATTCTTCGTCCAAGGAGCGGCGTCTGAAGGTAGAATTCCAGGCGGTGCCAATCCGCTCTGCCCAGCTCCCCGAGATTTCGGCAGCATGTTCAGTGGCGCGGTCTGCTTCCCTCCCAAACCGGCTCAACCCAATCAGGTAGCCGGCAACCGCGAACGCTGCAAGCAGGATTAACAACTCCATGATTTTCTCCGTTCGGGCTCTGTTTCCATGCGAATTATCCCAGTTCTCATATTCTGCAGTTCTCTCGATTGGCGTGCTTCATATTCGGTGGTTATGCAGATCGGCGATCTTCTTGATCGCCGATCAAGCAGATCGCCGCTTCCCGAGGTAATAACCGATGACCAATGCGACCGCGAGCAAAATTACAAGCGACATGATGGGCCTCCTTAGTGATTATGCGTGCCTGTTCGCAGATTATAACACACGCCTTTATGCATCCTTTTTCCATGCACTCACGGCTGCCTGGACGCTGCTCCACAGAAGGATTATTTATTCCGCCGAGCGCATTTTCTTGCTCTCCTCAACACCCCTTCCTTTCAATCCCGCTCAGCGTCTCACCTTTTGGTTCGCTCAGCGCACCGTCTTTTGTTTCGTTCAGCGCACCGTCTTTTGGTTCGCTCAGCGCACCGTCTTTTGGTTCGCTCAGCCTGCCCAACTCGATCAAAAGCCTGCGCCAGTTCACTCCCACCCACAGGTTTTTTCGCACCGCTTCCTCGGCGTCCAGCAGCTGCCGGTAGCGCGAATTCGGGTCCTCAGCCAGCCTGACCGGTTCGCCGTCCTCGACGATCTGCCCGGCTTCGATCACGATAACCCGCGGGAATTGAAGCGTCTCCCCAACATCGTGCGTGACGCACAGCAGGGTGCCTGCGCGCCACTGCTCGCGCGACTGCTTCAGCAGCGCAGCTCGCCGCTCGCGGTCTAGCCCCCGAAACGGCTCGTCTAAAATCGCCAGGCGGACGTTCGGGCGCAGCATCGCCCTCCCCAATCTCACCCGCTGACCTTCGCCGCCCGAAACCAATCCACCTCCTTCGCCCAGCGAGGTCTTCAGTCCATCCGGCAGGCGCTCCATCACGTCGTACAGGTCTGCCCTCGAGATCACCTCTCCAAGCGGCGCCCCTTCGGCGTGCTCAATACCGTAGCGCATATTCTCGTAGAGCGAACGGTTCCAGATCTGCACCGCCGGGTCTACCCACGCAGTTTGGCTCCGCAGCTCCCCAATCTGTGCCCCGTCCAGCACCTTCCCGTCCAGCCAAATTTGCCCCTGTGATGGTCGGTGCCATCCCAACAGCAGCCCCACCAGGCTGGATTTGCCCGCACCGGAAGGTCCTACGATCGCGATATGCTCGCCTGCTTCAATCGAAAGGTTCACTTGATCCAGGATCACATGCCCGCCTGCCTGCAGGCGCACATCTTCGATCTCGATCTGCACACCGCCAGGGAATTCGCCATCTCCATCGGCTTCGCCAGGCGCTTCGGCGTCATTGGATGCTTTTTTCCCGACTGCCTCATCTGCCCCGCTTAGGGATTCCTGCTGCGAGCTGGACCGGAGGTCTTGCTGCGAGCTGGACTGTTGGTCCTGCTGCGAGCTGGACTCGTTGGTCCTGCTGCCAGGACTCCTCCTCATCCGGCGCGCTGAGTGGCTCCAGCAAGCGCAGCACCCGGTTGCGCTGCATCGGATACTGCTGGACCTGCCCGGCGAAGGACTGCCCGAGCGCCGGCAGATTGAGCGTCCAATAGAAAAGCAGCAGGATCTCACCCGGGTCGCCGCCGCGGGCGATGTAGTTGAACATAATCGCGATCGCAAAACCGGAATACAGCAGCGTGCCCAACGAGCTCAGCAGGCTGGATATAGTATAGTATTCGCCGCCGCTCCGCACCCATTCATAGAGCTGCACCTCGTGCATCCGCATCATCGCCCGCTCGGCGCCGTGGGTCTTCACCGGCACAAGGCCTAGAAGCGCGTCCAGGTAGAAGCGGCTGAGCGCCCCAACATGCGTCCGCAGTCTCAGGTCGCGTTCTTCGAGCAGCGGTCGGCTGACCAGCGTCAGCCCGACAAAGAAAGCGGTGCCGAGCAGCGCCAGCGGGGCGCTGATCGGGTCCAGCCAGATCACCCCAATCGCGGTCAGCGCCATCTGGAAACCGGTCCGCAGCAGCCCGATCCCCAGCGAGGGAAGCATGCGCAGCGAGCGCAGGTCGTGCGCTCGAAGCGTCATATCCGAAGCCAGCCGGCTGCGAAAATAGCGGTCGCCGAGGCGCGGCAGCTTTTCGAGGAATACGATCCTAAGCCGGGTCTCGAGCCGCCGCCCCATCCGGGTCGCGATTGCGCTGATCGGCATCTCGAGCAGCAGCAGCGCGACCACGAATGCCACCACCGCCAATGCCGCCAGCAGCCGCTGGGAGGTCAGGCTGAAAAGCTGCGAGAGCCGGATCATGCCCTGGAAGAGCAGCGCTTCGAGCGTGACGCCGATGGTTGAAAGCAGCAGCGCCAGGGAGAGCACTGCTGGCGTAAGCAGCCCATCTTCACGCAGCGCTTTAAAGATCTCTCGCTCTGGGCGGTAAGACTTCTCTTGGAGAGCGGCTTGAAGGTCAGGCGGGAGCTCCGCAATCCCAGGACCTGGCAGCTCTTCTGCCTCCGCCATTTCTGGAGGCGCCGCCTGTTCTGGAGGCGCCGCCTGTTCTGGAGGCGCCGCCTGTTCTGCAGGCGCCGTGGTTGCTTCAGTTTCCACCCATTGTTCCGCCGGCGTCCGTACTCCCAGGATGCGCACCAGCACTGCCCCGCGCAGGATGATCTGCTCCGGGGGAGCTGCGCCAAGCATTTGTTCCTCGGTCTCTACCAATGGAAGCGCCGACCAGTAGGTCGCGGGGATCGTCAGGCTTTCTGGCGCCGCAGTTTCTTCCGGCAGGCTTTCTGCCTGGTCAATTTTTGGCAGCACTCCATGAAGATTCAAGGTGTAGAAGCGCTCAAGCACGCCTGCCGCCGGTCCTCCTGCAGCGATGCCTTTTACCCTCACCAGGGCGCTGGTCATCCGGGTCGCCGCGTCCAGCGTTGCCAGTGAGCGCCAGGTCGGGTCGGCGCTGGCATTCTCTATCAGCGCCTCGATCCGCTCCGCATGGATCTCCAGATCGCCCATCCGCCTCCGTAGAGGCAGGAGCAGCCCCTCCGAGCCTGCCCACTCCCGCCAGGCTTCATGCGGCACCGGAAAGGTGTGGATGTAAATCTCATGCTGGAAGGATTTCCAGCTCGGCCAGCGCCTGCCCGTAGCCGGGTCCATCACTTGAAGCATACTCCCTAAGCGGCTCCAGACCACCAGGAAATGCGTCAGTCCGCTGGGCCGCTGGACGACCACGATCGCCGGCAGCGCCTGGGATTCCGGCAGGAAAAGATGGTCCGCCGGCAGCATCACCTGCTCCACCTGCAGCCCGAGCAGCCCGGCAATATCCTCCACCGTATTGATCGATGTGCCGTCCACATCGGTCTGGCAGGCTTCTCGCAGCCGCCCATAGCTTACCTGGATATTAAAACCTTCCAGGATCGATTTCAGCGCTGCTGGACCGCAGTCCATCGCCGAAGTCTGCACGACCTCTGGCGCGAAAAAACGCTGCCCGGGCACCGGCTGGTCGGGCAGCAGCTTCACGTGCCCCCCTCAGCTTCATTCGGTTGGGGATTCTGCGGGCTGAGCGGGATATCGACCTGGTCTAATGCTTTACCGGTGGCGCGGCATCAAAAGCTGGGCCGGCGTCAGGGATGCGACCTCTACCTCCGCCCGCCCGCTTACTTTTTCACCGAGCAGCTGCGGGGCACCTTCATCTGGCATCACTACCAGCTCCGCCTGGTTTGACTCTGGAAACACCTGATAAACCGCCAATTCCAGCACTACGGTCGGCTGGTCAGCGCCGGTCGTCAGCCGCAGGATCGCAGCCTGTCCCATCTCAATCCGCTGCATGCCTT
The DNA here is from genome assembly GCA_963827155.1 of uncultured Chloroflexia bacterium. GTDB lineage: Bacteria > Chloroflexota > Anaerolineae > Anaerolineales > UBA4823 > UTCFX2. The sequence continues at coordinate 970,462 of CAWGZV010000002.1, forward strand.
CTTTCGAAAAATCAGCGACAATCCGCCCATCATCCTGAATATCCAAAGCAGTGCTGTTTTCATAAATCGTGATTTTGGCGAAAAAGAACCATACCAGCAGCCCCATCATCAGCAAAATCGCCAGGACCAAGCCGATCCGGGTGAGGCGGTAGCTGTCCAGGCGCAGAATGCGCAGCGAGCGCGAAAATTGGAGCGACACGTACCCCTCCGTCTGCGCAGCCCGATCGAGTCCAGGGCTGGGCTTTGAATAAACGTATGAAAGCCTTCGTATTATAAAAGGATTCTATTCGCTGGGCGAAATAACCAGTCAATTGACTTAGATGTATTCACAAAAATTTTTATATTCCGCGTTAGCCCGGTTTATTAATGAAATATGTGAACTTTCCTTGCTATAATTAACCTACAAGTAAATGAATTTTTACATATCACAATTTGAATAAGCTCTTCTAATAAATTTGTTTGCAGAAAAACCCGAAAAGGCTGACCCGTCTTCCCGCGGGTTCGCAAAGCCATGGATCTGCCTGTTGCAGGTAAACCGCAGACCGCCAGACTGCCGAAGGTTCTCTCCTTCGGCGTCTTCTTTTCTACAGAAAAGGTGCAGCCTGGATCCAGAAAAATCTCATAACCCATATTCACTCATTTTAAGGAGGATTGCAGTGAAACAAAAAGTTTTCTCGATCATCTCCATTATTGTTCTGTTGGTCGCGGCTTTGCCCGCCGGTTTTGCCTCTGCCGGGCAGGAACCAAAGCTCGATCCTATCCGCGTGGATGTGAGCGACCGACTGAAAGGCCTCCCGGCGCCCGAGCAGCTTTCCCCACAGGAAGCGGTCGTCGCCTCAGCAGCAGGCTCCACGATTGAATCCCAATGTGGAGATACTGACAAATCACTCGTCATCACGATCTCCAGCTTCGACCCTGCCCACCCCGGCTCGCAGGATGTCGTCTTCTGGAAGGAAACCATGTCGACCTCAACCGGCATGGCTACCCTCTGGGTCGCCTGGGATTTCCTGGCGGATACGTTCGAGACCGATGTGATCACCTGCGACCAGCTTGCCATGCTGCAAGCCAGCATGGACGATGTAGTTGCTACTAACGTCCATTACTTCGGCAACTATGTCGAGCGCCCAGCCGGCAATACGAACATCGATGTGATGATCTACAACATCGTCGATGAGAGCTATTACGACCCGGATTTCCCCTTCTTTATCGCCGGATTCTTCTGGTCCAGCATTAACGAGACCTTCAACCGCAATATGATCTTCATCGACAGCTACGACTGGGAGAATCGCGTCGGTCCAAACGGGACTCACCCTTACGACTATGAAGCCACCGTAGCCCATGAGCTCGAGCATCTGATCCACAACGATCAGGATTTCAACGAAGATTCTTGGGTGGACGAGGGCATGGCAGACCTGGCTGAATTCTTGAACGGCTTCGGGATCACCGCCAGCCACGTGGTCTACTACCTGGCGTACCACCGCACCCCGCTCACCGTTTGGGGCGGCGGGTTGGAGAGCTACGGCGCCAGCGCCCTCTTCCAGCTCTACCTGCTCGAGCAGTTTGGAGAAAAAGTCGGCAGTGAATGGTCGAATGACTGGACGCTCAAGCTGATCCAGGAGCAGGCTAACGGCATCGACGGCGTCGAAGCTGCCAGCGGGGCTGACTTCAATGAGCTCTACGACGCCTGGATCCTGGCAAACTACATCGACGACCCGTCTCTGGTGGGCGCGGGCGGCAATCCGCTCGGCTACGGCGAGATCGACCTGGCGCCTTACTACAACCAGAATTATGGCTATTGGTCTATCGCCCGCGGAATCGAGCAGATCTACGGCGCCGATCATCACGGCAACCTGCCGGTCTCGCGCTACTGGGGCGGCTACAACTCCGGCACGGTCGAATACCCAATTGGCGATGCCGCCCCTTACGCCCCGATCTACGGCTCTTATAAGGGCATCCAGCCGGTGCTGAACTTCAACCTGCGTGGCGCTCTCCAATCCGGCGTCGCTCCGCATACTGGCATGTATGAAGCGGCCAGCTGCGGATCGAACATGTTGACTGACTGCATGCTCGCCCTCGAAGCACCCGTTGCCGGCGCTGCCTTGACCTTCTGGACCTGGTTTGACATCGAGGAAGACTGGGATTACGGCTTTGTCGAGGTCTCGACTGACGCCGGAGTAACCTGGATGCCGATCGCAGGCTCGATTACCAGTCTGAATGAAAACCCGAACGGCTCCACGGCCTGGGCGAACTCCCTCGTCGGTGGCCTGGCTTCAACCGACGCCGCCATCACTGGCAACAGCGGCGGATGGGTCGAAGCCACCTTTACCCTGCCAGCCGGCTCCAATTTGCTGCGCTTCGCCTACTACACCGACGAAGCCACCCTCGGTCAGGGCTGGTTTATCGATGATGTGTCAGTCGACGGCTTCAGCGACGGCTTCGAATTGAACGCCGACAATTGGGTCCTCGGCGGCTGGGAGCGGACCACCGGTTTGTTTGATAACGACTGGCTGGCTGCTTACATCAACCCGGTATTCACAAAAGGCAAATTCGACTTCCTGGATTACGGCTATGTCGATACCAATACGGTTGTGGGAAGCTATGAGTTCGAGATCGGCGCCTTTAAAGCTGACGTGAAGGATGAGCCCGCCATCGTGGTCATCTCAAATCGGCCGGGCGCAAGCCCATTCAGCGCCGGCTACCGCCTGCTGGTCAGCAAGGGCAGCGCCTCGCAGATCCTGCCCAGCGGTTCGGTGAGCGCCGCCTATGCCGACAGCGCTTACCTCTACGACCAGGGAACAGGATTTTTCTACTTACCGCTCCTGCTCCGGTAATATCCAAATAAACGGGGGCAGGGAGATTTGGCCTGCCCCCGGAATGGCTCGATGCTTATTTGCAGGGGCGAATTAATCCTCGCCCCTGTTTTTGTTATACCTTTCACCTGACCCTCTTCGCAAACTTCACGTGCTGGAATCCTTCGATTCTTACCAGTGCAAGCCGCAGATTCTCCGGCAAACTTACCGTCCGCCGTTGATTGACTGCGCCTCCTGTCATTGCGAGGAACTTTGACTGTGTTTTCTGTCATTGCGAGCGAACTTTGACTGTGTTTCCTGTCATTGCGAGCGAACTTTGACTGTGTTTCCTGTCATTGCGAGCGTCCTTTGCGAAGCAATCTCCCCTTTCCGCCTTCCAAGAGATTGCTTCGTCGCTGCACTCCTCGCAATGACATGAAGAATTCCTGAATTGCCAGCCTGCTTCACGTCCGCCGTTCTTTGACTGCGCCTCCTGTCATTGCGAGCGACCTTTGCGAAGCAATCTCATGAAGATTCCTGAATTGCCAGCCGGCTTCACGTCCGCCGTTCTTTGACTGCGCCTCCTGTCATTGCGAGCGAACTTTGCGAAGCAATCTCCCCTTTCCGCCTTCCAAGAGATTGCTTCGTCGCTGCACTCCTCGCAATGACATTAAGAGCCACGCTCCTCGCAATGACATTAAGGGCTGCGCTCCTCGGGATGACATTTCGTCTCAAAAGAAACTTCGCGAACTTTGCGTTTTTAGCGCCCTTCGCGTTTCAATCTTGAATGTCTCCATCTCATCAGCTTACAATGGACCTCAACCATCCCTCGTTCCCCCGTCAATTGTCGTATCTCCAATACCGTCATATTGCACTTGCCGCCCCCCAACCGGCATGATAAGATTTGCTCAGGTTCAGGGTTCTCATCCTGAGAGCTTTCCATTCTTTATCCATTACCTGTAACTATGCCAAAACCGCTCTCGCTCACCAAGATCGCCTGGCCGGCTGCCCGCCTCGGGGAGCTGCTCGAAAACCTCGCCCGGCGAGCCCGCATGTTGGGCGGGCACGAGCGGCTTCCGCCCCCACCAGACAGCTTGCTGCTGCCTGAACAGGGTGAAGCACTGGCAGTCTGGCTGGATTCTGCCGCAGGCACCCTCGGCGTCGAGACAGAGCCCATCAGCCTGCAGTACGCCGATCTTCACCGCCTGCTGAGCGCTGGCGGACCGGCGATCCTGCGCATCCCCAACCCCAACTCCAGCCGGGATCCCGGATCCCAGATCCTTTACCTCGGTCTGCTCGGCAGCCGCGGTCAAAGACTGCGCCTGCTTGGACCAGACCTGCGCACCCGCCGGGTTCCCACCAGCGCCCTCTTTACCAGCTTGAGCGCCCCGCTGGAAGGTCAGCTCGGCGAACAGGTAGACCAGCTCCTGCGTGACGCCAACACCCCCATCGAGCGCCGGAATCGCGCCCGCCAGGCCATCCTGCGCGACCAGCTCGCCCCGCTGCGCATCGATGCCGGCTGGCTGCTGCGCCAGCCCCCCGGGGCTTCCCTCCCTAAACGCTTCCGAGAACACAATCTCTACCGCCCGGCCTGGGTCATGATGGGCATGTATTTTATCCAGCAGCTGCTTACCATCGCCTCCTGGTTTGTCATTGGTCGCGGCATCTTTCAGGGTCATTTCGAGACTGCCTGGCTGATCGCCTGGGCGATCCTGCTGCTGTTCACCATTCCGGTGCAGGTCATTGTCAGCGATGCACAGGCCGGGCTCTCGATGGGTGCCGGTGCGATCTTCAAACAGCGCCTGCTGCAGGGCGCCCTCAAGCTCGAGCCGGAGGAGATCCGCCACCAGGGTCTCGGTCAGTTCCTCGGTAGGGTGATGGAATCCGAAGCGGTCGAGATGCTGGCCCTGAGCGGTGGGTTCATCTCTGTGCTGTCCTTGATCGAGCTCGGCTTGGCTTTGTTCATCCTTTCGCGCTCGCCGGTGGGGACGATCACCGCCTGGTCTCTGGTCGCCTGGATCGGGCTTACGATCTTCATGCTCTGGCGTTATGCCCGAGCCAGCCTGGGATGGTCCTCCGTCTACCGCGAGATGACCAACGACCTGGTGGAGAACATGGTCGGGCACCGCACTCGCCTGGTGCAGGAGAATCCCGGCCATTGGCACGATGGCGAAGACATCGCCCTCGAGCGATATATCCGCATGTCGGAAGACCTGGACCAAAAAGGGCTCCAGATCGGCACGCTGGTCTCGCGCGGCTGGATCATCGTTGGTCTGAGCGGGCTGGCAGTTGCATTTGTGACCCAGGCGCCTTCAGCCAGCAGCCTGGCAATCGGGCTGGGCGGTGTGCTCCTGGCTGCTCAGGGATTGGGTAAGCTTGCCGGCGGCGCCCAGAGCCTCTCAAGCTTGATGATCGCCTGGCAGCAGGTCGGTCCGCTTTTCGATGCCGCCTCACGGCCGCGAATGCTCCCAGACCTGAGCTTCGTCCCGCCCAGCCGGAAGAAAACGGCTGAAACAGCGGCTGTAAAGCAAGCCCAGCCGCTGTTGATGGCTCGCGACCTCAGCTTTCGCTACCGCTCCGAAGGACGCCCGGTCCTCCAGGACTGCACCCTCCAGATTTTCCCAGGCGACCGCCTGCTGCTTGAAGGTCCTTCTGGCGGCGGCAAGACTACCTTCGGCGCGCTGCTCACCGGTCTGCGCAGCCCTGAAATCGGGCTCGCTCTTGCTTTGGGGCTACGACCGCAAAATCCTCGGTGGCGAGGAGTGGCGCAAGCGGGTGGTGATGGCGCCTCAGTTCCAGGAGAACTATGTGTTCTCCGAGACTTTTGCGTTCAACCTGCTGATGGGACGTCGCTGGCCGCCAACCCAGGAAGACCTGGAAGAAGCCCGGCTGGTCTGCGAAGAGCTTGGCTTAGGCGAGCTGCTCGAGCGCATGCCTTCCGGCTTTCAGCAGATGCTGGGAGAGAGCGGCTGGCAGCTTTCGCATGGAGAGCGCAGCCGGCTTTATATCGCTCGCGCCCTGCTCCAGCATGCCGACCTGATCATCCTCGATGAAAGTTTCGGCGCCCTGGACCCAGAAAACCTCGGGCGCGCCATGCAGTGTGTGCTGAAGCGGGCTGAATCGGTGATGGTGATAGCCCATCCTTGAGAACTGATATAATGATTAGATTGGAGAATTTGAAGATGATTGTACGCACAGGTATCAAGGCCGGCAGCGGCCTCGGAGACGCGGTTGCCGATCTGGCCCACCTGACCGGTCTGGATCGGGTTGCTAAATTTTACGAGCAGGTCACCGGAAAAGACTGCGGCTGCGACGCCCGCCGTGAGACCCTGAATGCTCTTGTGCCGCTGGGTGGCAGCCAGGCATAGATGCGCTCACTTCTGCCAGCGCTGCTCCTGATCCCTGTCCTGCTTTCCTCCTGCGGTCGCGGGATGCCGTCAGGCTGCCCGCCCGACTGCATCAGTGAGACTTTAAGCGGGCGCGCTATGGATGAGATTGACCTCTCCAGCGCCAAATTGATGGACGCGAACCTTTCGAAGGCTTCGATGGTGAAAGCCCTGCTGAATCAGGCCAACCTCACCGGCGCTCTGCTCGTGCAGGCCAACCTGGAGAGCGCCGATCTCAGCGAAGCCCGGCTGGTAGGCGCCGACCTTTCGCTCTCCAACCTTCGCAACGTTCAAATCGGCGGCGCCAACCTGAGCGGTGCTAACCTGGAGGGCGTCTCGCTCACCGGCGTCGATCTGACCAGCGCGAACATGGACGGCGTCTATTTCCGCAAGGCGGAGCTGATCGGCAGCCACCTTTCTGGACTGAATTTGAGCGGCGTCGAGCTGGATGAAGCCAACCTGAGCGGCGCCTCGCTGATATCGACCAACCTCAACGGCGGTGTGCTCACCCTATCAGATATGAGCGGCGCCAGCATGCAGGGAGTCTCGATCACCGGCGCCTGGATCAACCTCGCCCGGCTGGTTGGAGCAGACTTAAGCCGCGCCAATCTGAGCGCCAGCACATTCTTCGGCAGCGATCTCACTGGCGCGAATCTTCAGAATGCCCGCCTGAACGGCGCGAACTTGATCGGCGCAAACTTGAGCGGCACCGACCTGCGCGGCGCCGACCTGACCGGAGCGATTTTGATCTTGCCTGTACCCCGCGGCTCGCCGCCTGGATTTCAGCTACGATGACCTCACCGGCGTCAACCTGTTCACCGAATTAAATCGGACCGAGATGACCAAAGTCATAGCCGACAGCCGAGTTGCCGATCTCACCGAGGTGCGCCTGAAACCACTGCTGAAAAACACCGTCCTGCAGGGCGTGATCTACGACGAAAATACCATTTGGCCTCTCGGCTATCCGATCCCGTCCTCGGCAAATCTTAATGAACACCAAGTCCAAATGAGCCGGAACACTGCTGTGTCAGCGAACCAATCAACCGCCGCACCTTCTACCTCACTTCCCAGGCGCAAGAAAATCGTCTGGCGCGAGCTCATCGAGGAAGCAATCGCATTGACCATATTGGTTGGCTTGATTCTTGGCTGGGTTGCCTACCGCAATCTCAGATGCCCACCGCTGTGCATCGGTAAAAACCTCACCGGGCGCGATTTTCGCGGCGAGAACCTTGAAAAAGCCCGCTTTGACAACGCCATTTTGAACGGGGCGGATTTTTCTGGCGCTTCGCTCGACTATGCCGATTTTTCTGGGGCAGACCTGAGCGGCGCGACGATGATCAAGACCAGCCTGATCGGCGCAGATTTCAGCGCCTCTTCGCTGATCGGCGCAAACCTGAACGGCTCCAATCTGACCGGCTCAATCCTGACTGTGGCCAATCTGAACGGCGCCGATCTGTCTAACACCATACTAAAAGATATCGACTTCACCCAGAAAACCAACTTGCGGGCCGTGAAGCTGGATAAAGCCAACCTGATTGGCGCAAAACTCTCCTCCGCCAGCCTGACCGGCGCCCTCCTTACCTATGCGAACCTTAACGGCGCCGATCTCTCAAATGCCGACCTTTCTGGCGCAAATTTTACCGGCGCCAGCCTCGAAGGCGCCAATCTCTCCAGCGCCAACCTGCTGGGAACCACGCTTGACCAGGCCAGCCTTTTTGGCGCCAATTTACCCAATGTCAACCTTGCCGGCGCTTCATTCATCAATACCGACCTTTCTGGAGCGGTGCTCACCGGCGCTAACCTGACCGGCGCCACCAGCGTATCCGCCTATTTTGACGGCGCGGATATGACCGGCGCTCGGCTGGTCGGTGCGGAATTCCGCGGCTCCGGCTTCTCTGGAACCATCCTGAAAGAAGCCAACCTCACCGATGCTGTATTCGACATAAATCCCAAAAACGGGCAGCCCTTCCCGACCGCCATGGACGGGGCAATCCTGACCGGCGCTAAACTGGCAGGCACCTATCTGGCTGGCGCATCTCTTGCCGGCGCAGACCTCTCTGGCTCCGATTTGAGCGCTATGGGGACTTCCCCCGCCACTTTTAATTCCTCGATCGACTTCAACGGACAGCAGATTGAGTTTCAAGCCAAGCTCGTCGGCGCGAATTTCAGCCGCGCCTCATTCCCGGCGGCCAAACTTGCCGGTGTCGACCTCTCTGGCACAAACCTGAGCGGTGCGAATTTCCAGTTTGGCGACCTGCGCGAGGCGAACCTCTCCCAGGTCAATATGACCAACACCGACCTGCGCGGCGCAAATCTGCAGGCTGCCGACCTGGATGAGACCGACTTGAGCGGCGCGAACCTGGCGGGCGCAAACCTCTCCCACACCACCTTCAACAAAGCCATGGTCCGTAAAGCCAAATTGATCAGCATCGAAGAAGTAAGCTTTCCCGCAGATCAATCATACGAGGAATTCATCACCTACCTCTTTTCCCACGACTGCACCAACGGCAGCTTCCTGGTTGTCGAAGATGGTCAGGTAAATTCCGTCCCGGTCAATTTTGCCGGCGACCTCGGCAGAGAGTTTTTCGACAGCGGCCGCTGGCGCACTGCCGCCAGGTATGTCTGCGCCGCAAATCTCAGCTACATCACCCTGCGCGGCCTGCGCGCCCGCGATACCTCCATCGCCGGCATCAATCTGCAGTATGCCGATCTCTCATCGACGGACCTCTCCAAAGTGGCCTTTGAAGAGACAATCGACGTGGATGGGCTCCCATATACTCTTGAAGCCGATCTGACCGGGGTTCACTACGACGCTTTCACCCTCTGGCCGCCCGGTTTCAACCCGCCTCCTTCTGGCCCCGACCAGACAAAACCCTGATAATCGCTGCCGCTCTCTTGCGGCCGCTCACTCGCCGGAGACCTGCCTGAATGACCGTCACGATTACAATCGCCAACCAAAAAGGCGGGGTAGGCAAAACTACCACCGCCGTCACCCTCGCCCACGGATTAGTGCTCCAGGGCAAGCGCGTCCTGCTCGTCGACCTGGACCCTCAGGGACAGTGCGCCACGATCCTCGGCTTAAAACCCGAGCCGGGCGCATTTAACTTGCTGGTCTCTGAACAGCCGCTCGCCCAGGTGGTGCGCCTCACCGACCGGCCTGACCTGTTTGTCGTGCTGGGCGACCGCAAGACCGCCGTCGCCCAAACCGTGCTCAACGTCCAGCGCTCGCCGATCTCCTTCACCCACACCAAAATTGTCCCGCCTGCCTCAAAAGATCGGATAGACTACGTCGTGATCGATACTTCGCCTTCGGTCGGAGAGCTTCAGGAGCAGGCTCTTTGGGCTGCACAGGGCGTCCTGATCCCTTGCGCGGTCGATTACCTGGCATCTGACGGGGTCTTCAATATCGCCGTGACGCTCAAGCGCATTCACGACGAGCACGGCTGGACCGGTAAGATCATCGGAATCCTGCCGACCTTCTTCGACAGTGTGACGCGCGAGAGCCGCCTCACCCTCCAGGACCTGGGGAAGCGCTTCGGCGGCCTGCTGCTCAACCCGATCCACCGCGCCACCGTGCTGCGCGAATGCGCCGTGGAGGGAAAAACGATCTTCGAGCTCGATCCAGGCAGCCGCGCCGCCGCCCAATATCGCGAGCTGGTGCAGGTTGTCGCCGGCTGGAAGAATTCCTGATCCTCTGAATAATAAAAAAAACTGGCGGATTGATCCCGCCAGTTTTTGGTCCTATTCTCCATTAAAAAAACCAACCCACGAGTGAATCTGGGTTTACAACGTTATGGAATAACAGTATCCAGTTTCGGCAGCGACTGTAGATAAATAAAGATCGCTTTCAGCTCATCATCCGAGAAATTCTTATAATGCTCCCACGGCATTTGCTTTGGGTCAAGCGAGTGACCGCTGGGCGTGACCCCTGTTCGAAGCGCGGTGAGAAAGTCGGCTTCCTGCCACCCGATCAGTTCCCCACCTGGGGTCAGATTCGGGGCGTTGATCGCAGACGGGTCAGCGCTTTTCCCTCCGGCAAGTTCCGTCCCATGGCAGTCGCGGCAGCTGCTCACGTTGACCAGATAGCTTCCATACTCAGCGGTGACGCCAACCGGCGGGTAAGCAGGACGGGTATCATGTTGGACCTCCTCTGCAACGATGACTCCCTTCCCGAACATCCCTGCTCCAATCATTGCTTTGCCTAGCAGGTTGAGGTTCGGCTCACGGGTTTCTTTGTCTACGGGAGGGATTGACTTTACATAGGCGATGATATCGCCAAGGTCTTCATCGCTGAAATACCAGAAATTGGGAGCCGGCATGATGAGCAAGCTGTGATTTTCTGGATTCACGCCGTGGCGGATCGCCCGCACCCAATCCGAATCTTTGAACTCCGCACCAGCCCCACCTGCGCCAGATGTCAGGTTTTTGGCGTCAACATAGCCAAATGGAGCCTCGAAAAATGCACCTCCAGATAGATCGTCCTGATGACAGCCGATGCACTCGGCTTTGATCCAATGCTCGCCGCGGGCGATCGATTCCGGGTCGGTCGGGATCACAATTTCTTCCGCGCTGACTTCATAGGTTTTTGTGAGGCTGCGGTTGCCCTTTAAGACCAGGGCAAAAAATGCGATCACAATCAGCGCAATCAGGCTTAATAGCACAATCCCAATCCACTTAAGGACTTTCTTCATTTCCTCCTCCACTCGATTCTTAGCCGATTAAAATTCGAAGCACAATTCCACCCATCCATCGGGCGACTTTCATCGAGCGATTTTCAGCAGACAGCTGTCCGCATGATTTCCTCGAAGCAGTTCACAAAGATCGTATGCCCCTGACCCGGATAGCTTTTCAGGCTTGCGCCTGGGATCGCTTTTGCCAGGATGCGCGCCTGTTCGATCGAAACGATTTTATCCGTTTCACCGTGCCAGATCTGGACCGGCATCCTGATCTCTTCCAGCAAAAAGCCCCAGGGGAGCGCCTCGATTTTCCACTCGTATGCTGGTCCACGGGTGCCCTGCTGAAATGCCCCATTCACCATTTCTCCCAGCGTCAGCTGGACAACCGGATTATTCAAAGCGGCCCGATCTTCTTCAGAGACGTCGGTGAACAGCGACATCACGCTTGTGGGATTCTTCCGAGCGTCCCTCGCAATCTTTCCCAACATCAGTCTTAAGACCCACGGGAGTTTGACAGCCATCCCGTAAATCTGCTGGTCCTGTTTGCTCAATGCTCCTTTTACGCCCGGCAGATCGAACGGTGCGCTGCCGCTGACAATCGTGGCGTTCGTGAGCCGCTCAGGGATTTTCCAGGCGCATGCAGCCGCAAATTTCCCCCCGCTGGAATAGCCCACCACCGGGAAGCGGTCCAGCGCGAGGGCGTCAGCGAGTTCGGCAATCAAATCGGGGTAGCTCGCGATCGAATACCGAAAGAATTCCGAGAGGCCGATGCCTGGTCGATCTGGGACGATGATTCGAAGATGAAGACGTTCGGCGATAGCATAAAGATCGGGGTTGTTCAGCTCAAAACGTGAGCTTGGCAGCCCATGGAGATGAATAACCGGCATTCCATGATGATCGCCGTATTCAGCGTAACCGAGGATTTTGCCGTTCTTCAGGCTTATCTGATTATCCAGTTCTACCATTGTGTCCCTCCCTTAAATCGAAACCAAACTCTCATCTTATTTAATATACTCGGAAAAGTCGAAATTACAATAGGTTGTTCGTGAAAGTGGAAAATGAAGTGAAAAATGAAGCGAGAAATTAAAAGAGGCTGTCACACGAAGACAGCCCCTTGATGGAATTGTTCTTTCACCAGATTTTCGTCAAGCTGCAAATGAATAAATCCGCTCACCGCCGCGAATTTCACTTTCTATCATCCAGCCAGCACCCGGGAAGTTGCCAGCCTATTTCCAGCGAAAATCCGTTCGAATCATTTGCTTGGTGAGCTGCTCACCTTATAAACCAGCCTGGATCTATGCTGCCGGCTCATCCTCGCTGTGCCTGCGGCTCGACTGCTTGGTCGCCGTCGCCGCTTCTTCTACCACGCTCGCCTCAGCTGGCTTCGCCTCTGCTTCCACAACCTCATCCTTCGGCTTGCGGTCTCTTCGGAAAGTCCGCGAGAACCAGCCTTCCGTGCTGCTGGCAGCTTTTCGTGTGCCGTCGGCAACCTTCCCGGCGGTGCTGTCGATCGGTTTGCTCAAGCGGCTCTTAGCCAGGAAATAACCCACCACCCCCGCGATCAGAACGAATAGTAGCAGTTGCATTATCGTTGTCTCCTTATTTCAAACATTCGAGTGTGCGCTGAGAACCGAGATTATATCACAGCGGTTTTTTGCTGCTGTTAAGGTGTCGGGGTTGGCGTTGGCGTCAGGGTCGGGGTTGTCCCAACCGGCGCAAACAGGGTCGCCGTCGGTACCGTCTGAGTGGTCGTCAGTGTCGTTGAAGGTGTCGCTTCGAAGCCCATCATCTCGCCCAGCGGCAGGATCAGCGGCGCGTTGTTCGGCAGCAGCATCGTCCGGATCCCCGGGACGATCTTGTCGATGTAGCGGTAGGTCAGCAGGGTTTGGTCTTGCTGGAGGGCTTCCTTTATCAGGTCCAGCGCGTTCGCTTCAGCCTGCGCCTTCAGTACCACGGCAGTCGCCTGTGCCGCGGCTTCCTTCTCAATCGATGCCGCCTTCCCATCTGCTTCGATGCTCAGCCGGTCGCGCTCGCCTTCCGCTATCTTGCGCACCTGCTCCGCTTGATATTCGCGCTGCGCCCGCTCCTGCTCCGCCACCTGTTTGGCTTCGATCGCGCTGGAATAGACTGGTGAGAATGAGATATTCCGCAGTAAGAAGCGGTCCAATACAAAACCTTTCTCCGAGAAGGCTCCTCCGAGCAGATCGCCCAGGTTCTCCTCCAGGTTCTTCCGCTTGGATGAGTTGATCTCATCTGCCGTAAACTGCGAGACTTCGGTTCGGATGATCCCGCGCATCACCGGGCGGATGAAGTCCTGCACGTAGCGGTCCTGCAGGTCGATGTGCACCCGCACGGCCTCGTTTCCGTCGATCCGGTAGATCACCGATGAGTCGATATAAACAGCCTGCCCGTCGGATGAGCGCGCCGCAACCGAGTCGTTGCCAACTTTTGTGCCCTCATACGGCTCCGTTGACATCGTATAGGTTTGCCAGTAAATCGGGTAGCGCACTACTTTTTCAGCCAGCGGCACGATGACGTGCAGTCCAGACCGCAGCGGCGTATCGCGGTAGCCGTTCGGGCTGACGACCGAGATCACCACCCCCACCTCCTGCGGCTGGATGAAAACCAGCATCGCACTGAGCAGCGACAGCACAATCGCAATTCCCAGCGCCAGCGCGATCCGCCAGGAAAGTACATTCTTGACCGCAAGCTGGACCCCACCGGCTTGAAAGCCGCGCACCAGCAAGAGCGCTGCGACCAGGATAAACCAGATCCAGGCGATGACCGCCACGATATTGAGCATTTGATCGATCATTGGTTTTGTTTCTTCTTCTTTTCGTTATCTCTGAATAATTGTAGGATCCTGGAGCTTGTATGCTGCATCGAAGGTCGTTCATTATATGTGCAGCCGTTTGCCCGCCGCGCATCCAACCAACCAGCTGTCCAGAAGATATTATACTGACATTGGCTCGTTTTTTGGGCTGCCGGAAGGGATTTGCGTCATTTGTCTTCAGCGCGCTTCACCGCGTCAGCGGGAGGCGCGTCTCGCAAACCTGCTCGTTAAACTTGCTCCCAGGACGAAAAATAAACGTCCATCCGTCCGCTTGCCCGTCTACATCGAAAGCCAGCGAAATGTCCCAGGTCTCGCCTGGCTGGATGACCCCCTGGATCAGGTCGGTACCCCGGTCGATGAAAAGATAGCCGGTCGCGGCCGGGTCCTGGCGGAATTCCAGCGTGTGATCGTCCACCTGGGCTTCGACAAAGTAGTCTTTGTCCCAGATCATCACCGGGAAATTTGAAATATTCCGGATCGAGAGGCCCAGGTTGAGGAATTTCCCCTTGGCATGGTGTTCGAAAAGGTCTTGCTGGAAGATCGGGGCGGTGCGCTCACGGACTTCGAAGACGCCCGCACAGGCGTGCGGGAAGGTGTATTCGGGGCCGGGGGTCGGTCCGAACGCCGTCGGCGTGCCCTCTGCCGTCGGGAGCATGCGCTGCGCGGGGGTCGGCACGATCTGACCATTATCGGCATAATAGCTCTTTAAAGCCTGGTAGATGTAGTTCTGCCACAAATCCAGCATATCGTCGTGCTGGTAATCGTGGGTGCGGAAAGTTTGCAGGATCACCCTGCCGCCCAAACAGGACGCCAGCAGCCCGTGGCTGTTTTTGAGCGCGGGGCTTGTCCCCGCCAGGATCGTCGGTTGGCTTCCATTCATCCCCCCAGCCGGATCGACTTTCAACATATCGCCCAGGTCGCCGGTCCAGATCGATTGGGCGTTGTGCACCATCGAGGTGAAGGCGTTTGGGCGCAGGAAAATCGGGTTTTCGGGCTGCAGGATAAACAGCGCTTTTTGTTCCGGCTCGAACCAATCGGCTTCGACTTTTAGCCCGCAGCGTTTCAGCAGACCATAGGCTTTGCCCTCTGGCGCCTGGTCCAGGTCCCAGGTTTCGATGATCGCCGCCGCCCCGTCTGTCACCCGCTGGTCGATGTATTCGTAAAACTCGCCGCCAAATTCACGCTCCGCCTCTCCAGCCGCGATCACCAGGTCCCAATCCACATCCGAGAGCAGCTGCGTGCGAAACCAGCCCTTGGCGCTGCCGACATCCTGGTAGAAGTATCCGCCGTCATCCAGCGCTTCTTTGACAATCCGGATGTAGCGCGATGCAGACATGTCTTCAAAGAGCAGGATGCGCGCCGATTTGAGCAGGCGTTCGTCCGGCTCGTAGGGTGCCGGGGTATTCACTGGTCCTCCCAGCGGCTGCTCCAGCGTCGCCGCAAGCTTCACCTGAGCAGATGCAGTCGCCAGGTTCGATTCCACCGTCTCCTGTCCAACCGGTGCGCCGCTGAGGTCCAGGGCTGCCTGGGTGAAAGCCGCCTGGGTTTCGCCAATCAAGCTGATCTGCGTATGCAGTGCATCCAGGGTTGCATCGACCGGAGATTTTGCGGGCGTCCCAATCCCCACCCGGCAGGCAATCTGGACCAACGCCAGCGCCATGATCGCTGCCAGACCATACCATAACCGGTGTGTCTTTCGAATACTCCCTGTCTTTTTCTTCAAATTATCATCCTGATAAATTCTCACCCAAATCAGCAAGATTCGAAAAAGATACAACGCGAAGTCGCTAAGACGCCAAGAGAACTTATCTCTTCTTCTGTATTTTTAATAAATAACATCTTCGCGGCCTTCGCGTCTTTGCGTTAGATTTGTTTAGCAATTGTTGTTGTTTTCGCGAATTTCTCTATTCGTTTCGCTGCCCGATTTTAACAGATTAATTATGTTATCATCCAGCTGTGAACCGTGCCGAGATCTCAGCGTACCTCGACTTCGCCGTCGAAACTGCCTACCTTGCCGGGCGGCTGACCCTGGCATACTTCCAGACCGGCGTCCAACCGGAATATAAATCCGACCGGACCCCCGTCACCATTGCCGACCGAAAAGCCGAAGAGCTGATCCGCCGGCGTATCCGGGCTGCCTACCCCCACCATGCCGTCCTCGGCGAGGAATTTGGTGTCGAGCTCGCTGGGGACCCAGCAGAGCCCGCCGAATTCCGCTGGCTGATCGACCCAATCGACGGTACCAAGTCCTTCGTGCACGGTGTACCGCTCTAC
This sequence comes from uncultured Chloroflexia bacterium, assembly GCA_963827155.1. GTDB lineage: Bacteria > Chloroflexota > Anaerolineae > Anaerolineales > UBA4823 > UTCFX2. The sequence continues at coordinate 986,420 of CAWGZV010000002.1, forward strand.
GGCGTCCTGCTCGGTCTGGAGATCGCCGGTCAGATCGCGGTCGGAGCAGCTTATTTTCCCGCCCTGGATGAGATGGTTGCCGCTGGGCATGGATTGGGCTGCCGCTGGAATGGGCGGTTGGCTCGCGTCTCATCGGTAAAGCGTCTCAGCGAAGCAGTTTTTACCGTCACCAGCTCAAACGCTTTCACCCAATTGGGATGCGACGATGTCTTCGACCGCCTCGCCGATGCCTGCTATTATCAAACCGGCTGGACCGATGCATACGGCTACCTCCTGGTCGCCACCGGGCGCGCCGAGCTGATGGTCGACCCGTCTATTCAAATCTGGGACTGCGCCCCCTTCCCGGTGATTTTGAGCGAGGCGGGCGGCTATTTTGGCGATTGGGAAGGCAGACCGGGCGTCTCCTCCACTCGCTGCCTCGCCACCACCGAGACCTTGCTCCCAGAAGTGCTCGCAATCATCCATCCCGCCGAATCGTGAGGTCCTATGGCTCCAGATCCAGCCCTCATCACCCACCGTCCGCAAATCGCACAATTCTTGAAAGAACCTCACATCGCAAGCCTGGCGACCGCCAACCCCAAAACGCTCCAGCCGCACGCCGTACCGGTCTGGTACGAGTGGGACGGCGAGCGGATTTGGATCTCCTCCTTTCGCTCCACCCGCAAGATCGGCGAAATCCACCTCAACCCTCTCGTCTCCATCGCTGTGAACAGCGACGATCCCGATGCGCCGGTGCGCGGCGTGGTCTTCGAAGGGCAGGCTGAGCTGGTCGAGGACCGGCAGCAGGGTGTCGAGCGTGGTTATTCGATCTATTCCCGCTATCTGGGTCCCGAAGGGGCTTTGGCAGCCGAGCCGCAGTCCTGGCTCCACGACCCGGAGCATCTGCTGATCTGCCTCAAACCGGCATCCGTCATTGTCTGGGGTTTTTCAAACCAGTAGCAAAACTGCCGATATCAGCAGCAGCCCTACGATTGTCCAGTTGAATACGGTTTTATTCAGCGATCTGGAAACTCGCTTGCCGATAAATACCCCCAGCGGGACGAAGACCGTCAGCCAGATCAGCTCTCCCAGCAATTCGAAGGGGATGATCCCAGAGCTCAGAAAAAAAGGGAGCTTGATGAAATTCAGCACGCCGAAGAAAAGCGCTGATGTTGCGATGAAAGTCACCGGCTGGAGCGACTGGAGCAGCAGGTAGATCGTAATTGGCGGTCCTCCGGCATTTGCCAGCGCCGAGGTGAAGCCCGCCACCCCGCCCGCCAGCAGTCCATGCCACGGCCGGCCTCGGTAGACTGCCCTGCTCAGGATCCGCTGCTCCAGCAGCCGGTAGAGCACAAAGAGCAGCACCATCACTGCCAGCCCCTTTTTGAGCGTGTCCGGTGGGGTGTTCACCAGCACCAGTGTCGCCAGCATCACCCCTGCGGTTGCGCCTGCCAGCAGCAGCCAGATCTTGCTGAGGTCCCACCTGCGCCAGTAAGCCGCCAGCGTGAAGGCGTCGCCAATCATCAGCACCGGCAGCATCAGCCCGACCACCATCTGCACGGGCAGCGCCAGGGCGAGCAGCGGGGTCGCCAGGAAGCCCATCGCGCCCCCAAAGCCGGCTTTCGAGAACCCGATGATGAAGCAGGCAAGCGCAAACAGGACCATGATGAGCGTCGTAGCGTGATATTCCATCCATTTTTCCAGCGTTCTGCAGACTTTTAATCTCCCAGGCAGGGATTATACTCTCTGGCGGCATAAAAGATTTTAACGCTAAGACGCGAAGGACGCAAAGAATTCCAAAAGAATATAAGCGAACCTTTTCGATTCTTCATAAATTCGAGGCACCATTTTCAAGTTTACATTTTCACATGATTCCTCTATTCCAACAGGTATTGTATAATGCAGAATTGCAGTTCATTGGTCATTAATATAAATAGATAATCCTTGGCGTTCTTCGCGTCTTCGCGTTTGATTTAATAAATTTTTGCGAGCTTTGAGCGTCTTCGAGACCTTTGAGTTTAAATCTTAAGTCACCCTATGCCAAAACCACGCATTTTTATCACCCGTTCGATCCCCGACGCAGGCCTCGCCCTGCTCCAGCCCCACTGCGAGATCGATCTCTGGCCTGAAACCATGCCTCCAGACCGGGAGACCCTCACTCGCCGGTCGCACGGCATCGCCGGATTGCTCTGCCTGCTCACGGATATTGTCGACGGCGAGCTGATGGATGCCGCCGGCCTTTCGCTGAAGGTCATCAGCAACCACGCCGTCGGCTATGACAACATCGATGTCCCCGCCGCCACCCAAAGAGGCATCCCGGTTGGAAACACCCCCGGGATCCTGACCGAGACCACCGCCGATTTCGCCTTCGCCCTGCTGCTTGCCGCTGCCCGGCGGGTGGTCGAGGGGCAGCAAGCGGTCCTCAGCGGCGAGTGGAAGACCTGGAGCCCGCAGTGGCTGCTCGGTGCAGATATCCACGGCGCCACCCTCGGCATCGTCGGATTCGGGCGGATTGGGCAGGCGGTCGCCCGTCGGGCGGCTGGATTTGACATGCGGATCCTGTATTATGACCCCAGCTTGCCGCCAGCCTCGGAAAATAACCCGATTACCGCCCAAAGCGTGGATCTGGGTGCTCTGCTGGCAGAATCGGATTTCGTTACGATCCACGCTCCCCTGAACGAAGGGACCCGCCGGATGTTTGACTCCCAGGCATTTGCGCGCATGAAGCCGGGCGCGGTGCTGGTGAACACGGCCCGCGGCCCGCTTGTCGATCAGCACGCCCTGTTCCAGGCTCTAAAAACCGGGCAGATCGCCGCCGCCGCGATCGATGTCACCGACCCCGAGCCTCTGCCGCTTGACAGCGAGCTCCTGACCCTTCCAAACCTGGTCGTCACGCCGCACATCGCCAGCGCCAGCCGCGCTACCCGGGCAAAAATGGCGACCATGGCTGCCGAAAACCTGCTCGCCGGGCTGCAAGGCGAGTGCCTGCCTTACTGCGTCAATCCTGAGGTCTATGCGAAGTCAAGTGGATAAAAATACGATCGATCCAGCCCTGGTCGCCCCTTGCGGCATCGACTGCCGCCTCTGCCGCGCCTATGTCCGGAAGCGGAACCGCTGCCCGGGCTGCCGCTTCGAAGGTCCGCACAAGCCGATTTCCTGCACAAACTGCCGGATCAAACAGGGCTGCGAGCTTCTCGCAAGTGAAGCAGTTGCGTTTTGCTTCGAATGCAGCCTCTTCCCCTGCGATCCGATCAAGCATCTGGATAAGCGCTACCGCACCCGCTATGCGACCAGCCCGATCGGAAACCTGCAAACGATCCGGGATGAAGGCCTCAGCCGTTTCCTTGCAATCGAGGCTGAGAGATGGACCTGCCCGCGCTGCGGCGCGCTGCTCAGCATGCACAATCCGCTCTGTCTTGCCTGCGGGTATGCCTGGCAGGCATAATCGCAGCCTGATACTGTCCCATCACGGGAAATTATAGAAAATGAAACCTGAAGAGCTGGACTGGAGGCGGGTCAAACAGCTGACCCTCTGGAGCTATGAAGATTTGATCGCAAAGCTCCAGGAAGCGCTCGCCTATCCCTTCGTGCAGCGTCTGTACGACCACAGCCTTCCGGAAGCGCAGGTTTTCGCCCGCGCCGTCCGCCGGGGCTACCTGAACGATCGCGGCGACTCGACCGCTTTTATCGACCGTATTTGTGAGTCGCTCGCCGCCCTGCAAGCCTGTGAGGTCAGCTCTTACGCCGCCCTCCTCTCACAGATTGACAGCCGGGAGAAATGCGCCGAGTTTCTCGATCGCACCGGCTTCGATTTCGCTGCCCTGATCGAGGTCCTCAGCTACCTTCTCCGCTGGGTATTCCCTTTCAAGTTCCCCCTGCGTGAATTGATCGATGTCGAAAATCCCGCCGAATTATCAGCCCTGCACGCGCTGAAGAAGCAGAGGTTATTTTCGAACCTGGACCTGCTCGAATCCGCCTCCAGCCTGAATGGGCGCGTGGCGCTTGCCGGGGAAGCTCAGCTCCCGCTCGGCTTTCTCACCAGCCTGGTGCACAAAGCCGACATTTCCCGCCTGGCTTTCGTGCGCGGCAAGACTGTCCGGCACCTGTGCGGCGGCGGGTACGCAACCCTCGCTCAGCTTGCCTTTGCCGACCTGCCAGAGATGGAGCGCCGCATGGATGCCTACTACCATACCCTGGGCAAAAGCCTTTCAGACTTCAAAGCCGTCATCCCGCTCGCGTGGATGGTCGGAGGCGCCCAAATCCTGCCGCCTCTCGTTGAGGGTTGAATTCCCCTTAGACCAGCCGATGTCAGCGTTAGATCGGTGCAGTGATAACTTAGAGATTCCGGCGGAGTGTTTTTCGGTCCGAAACCTGAACATTCGGTCGTATGGGAAAGGAGAAACAGGAAATGGAGAACTTCAGGGAGGATACCTACGGCGAACGCATCGCCGAGATCTATGACGATCTCTATGCCGATTATGACCCTGCCGCCATCGAGCGGCTGCGAGAGCTGGCGCAGGGCGGCCGCGCCTTAGAGCTGGGGATCGGCACCGGGCGGATCGCCTTGCCGCTGCAGGCTGCCGGCGTTCCGGTCAGCGGGGTTGAGGCCTCGCCGGCAATGGTCGCCCGAATGGGTCTCAAGCCGGGCGGCGAAAACCTCATTTCTATATCGGCACACAGTTTCGGCACACAGTTTCGGCACACAGTTTCGGCACACAGTTTCGGCACACAGTTTCGGCACACAGTTTCGGCACACGTTCCAGCCGCGTAATTGGATCATAAATGGCTATGCGCAGCGATAACATCTCATGCCAGAACCAAACATTCCTCTTCTCGGTCCGTCCAGCAGTACCCGCAGATCTTTTCTCCATCGCCGCCGTGCGCGTCAATACCTGGCAGTCCGCCTATCGCGGCATCTTACCTGATGAGTTCCTCGATCGCTTATCAATTCAAGATGTCATAGAGCGTTGGAAACCGAAGTATTTTGAGTCTAGGCTTCCCGGAGTGGAAGCCTTTGTCGCCGAAAATTCCCAAAAAGCCGTGATTGCCTTCGCTTTCTGTGGACCTGAACCATCCCAAGATTCGGATTACGACAGTGAAATCTACACCCTTTACGTGCTGCCTCAGAATCAGAATCAAGGCGTCGGTCGGGCGCTTTTTGGGGCTTGTGTCCGGCATCTTCTTCAGAGGATCGCCTGCCAAAACCTGCTGGTCTGGGTGATCGCTGAAAATCCCTACCGCAGGTTCTATGAGAAGTTAGGTGGCAAGCCGGTTCGCCAGAAGTCTATTGAGATCGGCGGGATGACTTTTTCAGAAATCGCCTATGGCTGGCAGGGTCTCACCTCCATTATCAATTTTCTGCGTTGAGTTTCAAGTCCTCGCGCACCTTGGCAGCCAGCGGATTCTGATGGACTTGCTCCTTCCAGCGTTTTCCCAGTTCGTCCTCCTGGAAGCGTCCATCTCCCCTCGGATGCAGGTCTCGCAGGTCGGGAGCAGGCTCGGGGATGTTCGGCTGATATGGGCTCCCGCTTAGCGCCGCCAGGAGCTGTTTCAACTCCTCGATTTCCCGATCCTGGTTTCTCAAAGCTTGCAGCACCAGGGTGTGCATTTCGGTCACATGCTGATGGTCTTCCAGGGCGCGCTTTTCCTGCATTTCGGCGATCTGTTTCTGGCGCGCTTCAGACAGGGTGGCATACAGCAGCACGATCGAGCTGACTGCCACACTCATCGTGTTCAGGTAGCTGTTGATCAGCAGCACCAGGGCAGTCCGGTTGGCGTACACCACTAAGGGTATCAGCAGGGCAATCGTCGCCAGGATCACGAATTGGAAGGTGAGAAAGCGCACCGGCCATGGCAGGACGTTGCGGTCCAGGAAGTCGTTGACCCGATGCATCCATTTCTTTCCGGCGGACATCGTTAAATTCCAGCCCCGCTCAAGATATCCATCACATATCGCAGCATGGTCGTAAGCTCTGGATGCGAGACCTCATACTCCTGGATCGCCTCGTTGAGCTGATCGCCGAGCAATTCATTCTCCTCGGTGGAAGATGGTTCCTCACGGTCAAGCACCTCCTGGATATCGTTTGCCAGGTGCTGCAAGCGCTGGATGGATTCTTCGTCTATATTTTCGGTATGTTCAAGCTCACGGTGGAGTTTTTCAAGGGTGTCGCGCAGCTCGGAATTATCCATGATAGATACTCCTTTTCATATCGCCGACAGGATTTTTTCGAATAAGGATATTATAACCCCCCTCTCCTCAGGCTTTAAGCTCGACGATATCCCCTTCTTGCAGCACGTAATCCCGCCCAACCATCTGTCCCTCGAATGTGCTGCTTCCCCAGACCCGGGCGCTCTTCAGGTGCTCGCCGAAATCCTTATGGATCTTGAGCCCGAGCTCCTCGACCGTCGATCCCGCTCGGATCACGAATGGGCGCTCCAGATCGGGTTCCTCCCCCGGCGGGCGGGCATAGACCCGCATAATCCCCAGGCGGGCATAGATCCGCTGCTTCAGCGCCTCAAAATTCCGCCCGTTCTGCGCAGATACCGGGATTACTTCGAGTTTGTATTTGAGCGGCGTGCCGGGGGGTCCGCTGTCCGGAGTGTTGATTAATTCACAGAACGCCGCACAGTCCGCCTCCAACCTTCCTTCGTCGCACTTGTTCGCCAGAACGATCAGTTCTTTGAAACCCATTCGCTCCACTCCGGCGTAATCCCTCTCCCAACCGGTCGGCGCAATCCGGTGCTGCTCCAGCAGGCTTAAACATTCCTCCAATTGGCTCAGCGGGTCTGCCTGAAGGTCGACCACCACCAGCAGCAGGTCGGCGTGCCGCGCCAGGTCGAACAGCCCTGCATCTACGTAGCCTCGTGCCAGCGGGGGAGTGTCAACCAGCTGGATCTGCACGTTCTCAAACTGCGTCATGCCGGGGGTGGGTCTCCAGGTTGTGAAAGGCGCCGGGCTGACCTCCGGTTCGGCGTGCGTTAGCGCTCGCACCAGGGCCGATTTACCGGTGTTCGCCGCGCCGAGCAGCGCCGCCTGCCCCGCTCCCTCCTTCTCCACATGGAAAACCGGCGGCGGTCCGCCCCGTTTCTTCCTGGATTGCTGCGCCTCTTCCTTCAGTTTTGCCAGCTGGCGGCGCAGGTCTGCCCGCAGGTGGTCGGTGCCTTTGTGTTTCGGCACCACGCTGTACATTTCTTCCAGCAGGCTGATCTTCTCGGCGCTGGATTCCGCCTCCTGGAAGCGCTTCTCTATCTTGAAATAATCCGGCGGCAGGTTGGTCGGCATCTGGATTTGATCCAATCACGACCGGTCAGTTGTTCCGTCCTCTTTCTGCTCCCAGCTTTCAATTCCCTGCGGGTCGTAATCCCCCCATTTCCCGCTGAAGGATGAGGCAAAGATCATCGCGCTGGTGCGCTCGGAGTCCTCCACCGCCCGTTTGATCTTTTCCTGGCGCCGGACGGCGGTATCTTCGTCGGGCTTGAGCTCGGTTGGTGAGACCCTCAGGATCTGGACCGTGCGTGCGTCGCCGATAAAATACGGCACCTGTACGCCGACCCGCTCACCCAGGATCGACCTGGCCAGCGGCGTCCCTTCACCCAGAAAGCCCGCATTGAAGTCGGCAAGCTCGTCTGGCACAATCACAAATTTCAACCGCTCGACCCCTTGCTCGTATGCCATCTCGACCTCGACCAGCATCCAGGGTTGTACGACGTCTTTGTCTTTCGCCTTGGCTTTTGCGCTCATCCACTTAATTATACTCCGTCTGACAACACCGGCAGCATGTCTGGCGAGCGATCCCCACCTTATCCCTTTATCCGTACTAAATCCGTTTTCCGACCTTTTCCACTTCCAAATCCCGCCTCACATCCCCGATCCATCAACCAACATCCGTTCCAAAACCCGCTGACCATTCAAATCGCTCTACCAATCTTTATTAAATAATCTTAGCGAACTTAGCGCCTTCGCGACCTTCGCGTTTAAATCTTTAATCGTCTCCAATCGGATCCTTCGCGTTTAAATCCATAATCTCCTCCATCCAGGTGGGAGTGTTTCAATCCCTCCCCCCCGTGATACAATCCCCGCATGCCCCATCTCCCTGCCCTCATCCTGGTCACACGCCCGGTCTCGGCTAAATCCGAGATCATCGACAGCCAGGTGAATGCCGATCCTTTCGAACACCTCTACCGCTTCCACATCGCCAAAACATGCTCGCCATTGCTGCTGCCGTTTCCCTGTTGATCTGGATCGCGATCCTGCTGCTGCCCTGGGGACCCTGGCGGGTGCGTGAGGTGCTGGAAAAAGAAGTCCAGCTGCCTCCGCAGGCAGATCTCCCATCCGATCTCTCAGACATCACGGTCGTGATCCCGGCTCGCGATGAGGCCCCCGTCATTGCGGCCACTTTGGAAGCCCTCCAGCCTCAAGGAAGCGGTTTGAAGGTCGTGCTGGTGGACGATAATTCCAACGACGGCACCGCGGATGCCGCCCGCCAGGTCGTTGGGATCGATCTCACCGTCATCGATGGCGAGCCGCTGCCCGAATCCTGGGCTGGCAAGCTTTGGGCGCTCGACCAGGGCTTGCGCCGCGTGACCACCCGCTATGCCCTGCTGCTCGATGCCGACATCCAGCTGGCGCCTGGCGCTGCCGCCGCCCTCCACCGCCTCGCCCAGGAACGCCAGCGCCCCTTCGTTTCGATCATGGCAGAGCTGCCCATGCGCACCGCCTGGGAAAAACTGCTTACCCCCTCGTTCATCTACTTCTTCAAGATGCTCTACCCGTTTGCCCTCGCCAACGGTCCTTCCCGGCGTTTCGCCTCCGCTGCCGGCGGCTGCATCCTGCTCGAAACCTGCCTCATCGAGCAGATCGGCGGCTTGCAGTCGATCCGTTCGGCTCTGATCGACGACTGCACCCTCGCGTCCCGCCTCAAGTCGATTGGCGTGCGCACCTGGACCGGGCAGTCGCGCTTGGTGCGCAGCGGGCGCGGCTACCGCGGCTTGCGCCCGATCTGGGAGATGGTCGCCCGCTCCGCTTACGTCCAGCTGCGCTATTCGCCGCTGCTTCTGCTGCTCACCACCCTGGCACTGCTCGCGTTATTCGCCGTCCCCCCGCTGGGGCTGTTAGCCGCCTCCTCTACAACCCGCCTGCTCTCCCTTGGCGCCTATCTTGCCATGGCGCTTACTTACCTGCCTACCCTTCGCTTCTACCGCCTCTCCCCGCTGTGGTCGCTGCTGCTCCCGCTGATCGGACTGCTCTACCTGGCGATGACCTGGTCCTCCGCCCTGCGCTACTACCGCGGCGTACGCAGCGTCTGGAAAGGCCGCCAGTACCACGCCTGAGCGGCCTATCCGGATGCCATAGTTTTTAGCCCCTTAATGAGTTGGATTTATTTAATCATCAGCGGCAGGTAAAGCACCTGGGTATGCATGATCTTCTCGAATACGTGCTGCACCGTGACCGGGGTCGTCGGGAATTCGCTTCCCGCTGCGCTTGAAACCGGGATGTCCTCGAGAAAGACGCTGATGAAATCCCCGCCGCCGTAGATGACCGCCGGATCGCTGCAGTCCGTCCCGAAGAAGTTGCAGATGTCAATCAGCGCATCAGAGCCAACGTTGCCCCATGGTCTCATCAGGATTTTCGACCCATTAACATCCGCTCTCTGGAATTCGATCATATATTCCCAGCGATCATAGCTTCCTGCAACATCCGGGTGCGTATCGTTCGTCGCTCCTTCCACCAGCGGCGCAGAGATTGCGCCGGTTGCATCTGCCGAAACCAGCGTGATATAAATATCGTGATTCGTGGTGGTGTATTCGTATTCAAATGCGACCAGCCAGAATATTCCCAGGCTGTTTGTGACCCTCGGATAAAGCCCCTGGTTCGTTTCCGAGCCGAAGACGTCAACCAGCCTGATCCGGTTGCCGTCTTCATCGCGCAGGTCTCCCTTCACCGCCAGTTGGCCATAAATATTTAAGAAATTCCAGACCACCAGGTAGTTGCCGCTCACCTTGTCATACGAAATCGCCGGGCCGCTTGGGTAGCCCTGGTCAGAAATTATGGTCCCATAAACCGAAAAACCATTATGGTCCAGGATCCGCATTCCGATCGCAGCCGCCACCGGAGGCGGTCCAATCGCAGCCGAGCCCCACACCACCATATATTCGTTCCATTCGCTGTTCCATGCGACTTGCGGCGACCACATGCTGTAGCCTGCCACGCTCTCGATCGTGAATTCCGGACCCACGGGAGTCCCACTCACATTCACAAACTGCCCCTTGATCTCATATTTCGCCCCGGTTCCGAGCTCGTCGTACATGAACACCACCAGGTATTCATCATCTGTCCCGTTGAATGCCGCTGCCGGCTGGACCCGGTCGTGCGACCCGATTGATATCGGGAAATTTACCCATACCTATCGGAGTGATCTTCCATGATCTGGCCGCGGACAGCCCGGTCTTGCCCGGTATAGGCACTGTCGTGCCATACCACCAGGTGCCGGCCGTTGTCGTAATCGTAAGCCGCCGACGGCATCCAGCGGTTCACGTCGACCGGATTGATCGGCGCCGAAACCTGCCCCTCTTGACCGATAAAATGATTGATTGAGATATCCGAACCGGTCGGCAGGACAGGCGGGTCGCCCTCCGCCCCAAAAGCTCCGCTGGCAGGCAGCCCGAGCATCAGAAGGACCAACATAAATATCATTGCACGCCAAAATGGGAAATGTGCTTTCATCTGCCCCTCCCCACAGCGCTCTTAAGCGCTTACAACCCCCTCATCACCACCCAACCCCACCGAACTTGTTCCCAGGCACGCCCTGGCCTCACCCAGTGCTGGCGGCAGGGTCCTTCCCCCCTTTTCTAAAGTTGAATTGATTATCGCGTTATTGCATCCAAAAATCAAGCCCCCAAAAATAAAAAAAAGACCCGGCAGACAAATGCTTTCTGCCAGGTCTCGATCCATTCACAAGATGGAAATAAATTGAATTGTATGGAATTAGGTCGGAATATAGAGCTTCTGACCTGGGTAGATCAGGTTCGGGTTTGAGCCGATCGTCGTGTAGTTCAATTCGTACACCGCCTGCACGCTTGTTCCATAGGTCGAAGCGATCGAGCTGAGCGTGTCTCCGCTCTGCACAACATAGCAGGCTGCGCCAGATTTCAAGTTGGTCCTCAGTTTCATCTGATCCTCCTTTGCGTTACCCGCATGCCCCGCTCATATCGGGGTAGGTCCCCGTGCTGCCGTAATAAGTTGTCGTCGTTGTCGGATACGGCGGCAGCGTGCCGTAATACGGCTCGGCTGGATAAGTGGCGCTGCTGTTCGAGACGCAGTTCTGGACTTTGTACTGCATGTCCAGCGCTTTCTGCATATAATACTGAGTCTCCGGGCTGCAGCCTTCTCCGCCTGCTCGCAGGCTTGTTCGGATTTTCATCGCATCGCTCCTTATACGCAGCCCATCGATTGGGCGAGATTCTTCCAATAGTTGTATTCTTTCCGCCAGTAGTCAATCCCTTCCGAGCAGTCAGCCCCGGCATTCAGATTGGAGCGCACTTTGAGCGCTATTTTGAGCCCTTCTCGGTCCGGAATTGCCTGCTTTTCGGGCTTGCTCAGCTTGCCCTTTAGTTCCATCGTCAGCTTCCTTTCCTCAATATTTGATCGATCGATTACTCGACTTGAATTCCAAAGATCGGTTTCTGCCCTGCTGAATAGCGCTCTCGAATTTCGGAACGATCCAGGCGAGCAAATAAAATATCCTCCACGATCTTATCATAATTGGTCTGTGCTCGGATCGGAGCATTGACTTATTCTGCCGCCGACCTCCCCCATTCCTCAGCGCCTCCCAGATTGCCACTCCCGGTAAATCATCCCTGTATTGCAGACAAATGGCTGTGCACAGTCGCTGATTGATTCTAATTTTCAATCACCGATCGTTTAGCATTGTCAGGGGCAGGCTTCCAGCTTGTGGTTCTTGCCAAGGATGATCATCGGTCGGACGCCTGAGGTCATCAACCAGCCGCGCGCCATCACACAGTTCCCCTGGATCCCTTCCAGGCTGCGCTCGAAAGACTTCCCCGTCGTCCAGACCTGAAAGCTGCCCGGCGCTTCGCTAAACGCCATCACAATCGTCCCGTCTTCCCTTTCGAAGGTGCGCAGGTATTCCCCCTGCACGCACACCTCCTTACCCACCTGCTGTGCCTCCACTTCGTCCCAGAAGATGCAGCCTGGCGCCGCGATTCGGATGGTTGGCGTCGCCGCGGCTTCCACAGTAAAAGTTGGGCTGGGTGCAAGTGTTGGCTTCAGCTTTGATAGGGCTTCCGCCGCCGCGGCGCGCTCCTGGCTTGCGGTCGGGGTGATCGTCGCCGTCGCCACCGGCGTCTTAAGCAAGGGGGCGAGCAGATAGAACGCCACCCCCAGCAGCATCCCAAATGGTACTGCGGTTAAATAGCCTTTTATCAATCCCCCACCCCCGTTTGCCGAATTCAGCGCTCCAAGCTTGCTGGTTTCCATGGTGTTCCTGTCGTTTTGCGGTCTCAGGGGTGATCTTGCCAAACCCCACTATACAGGAAAATTCACCCAAACGCAAGTTAATTCCTTCAAACCGCCCAGATTTGACAAATACCTTAGTTCGAGGGCGTAGATATGCCAACAAATCCGATCATCCGGACTGGCGGTTTGATTTAAGAGCGTATTTTCTATTCTATTCTTAGCGATCTTTGCGGCTTTGCGTTAAATTTTTCCACCTGCAGCCTTCAAACAATTTGTGTTTCGGAACGTTTCTAATTCTACAATACCTCTCTGTATAACCTTGTCTGGTCCCGCCCTGCCTGTTTGGCAGCATAGAGCGCTGTGTCCGCCCGGTCAAGCATCACCGCCAGCTCGGGAATATCTTCCACCGCCCAGCTGATCCCGCAGCTAAGTGTCACGCTCACCAGGCCTCGTTCGGTCTCCAGGCTCGCACTCGCCGCAGCCTGGCGGAAGCGCTCGGCAATTTGAAAGGCCTCCTGTTCGCTGGTCTCGGGCAGCACCACCGCGATCTCCTCGCCCCCGTATCGCCCAAGCACATCGGTCTGCCGCAGGCACCTTCGCCCCTGCTCCGCCAGCATCTTGAGCACCCGGTCGCCGGTCGCATGGCTGAAGCGGTCGTTCACCTGCTTGAAATGGTCGATATCGAACATCATCACCGCGATCGGCTTTTTTGTGCGCCCCGCCCGCAGCGCCTCCCGCCGGCCAAGCTCGATCAGCCCGCGCCGGTTGTAGAGCCCCGTTAATTCATCCGTGATCGCCTGGGTCTGCAGGCTTTCGAACAGCCGGGCATTCTCCACTGCGATCGCAGCTTGACCGGCGAAAAGCGAGAGCAGCCGCAGGTCGAAATCGTTGAAGCGCTGGTCGACCCGGGAGGTGCCCACCCCGATCACTCCCAGGAGCCGGCCGCGGATCACCAGCGGGGCAGCCATCGCCGCGTGCAGATTATCGGCAAGGTTCGTCCCCGGCCGGGGCTCCCAGCTCTGGTAGTCTTCGACGATCATCAATTCCAGCTTCTCCGCCGCCTTACCCATCACCCCTTCACCCATCGCGATCCACTCCCCAGGAAATTTCCCGCCCAGGCCGCGGCTGACCACGATCTCCAGCATCCGCAGCTCAGGGTCGTAGAGCCCCAGTTCGCAGTCTGTGCCGTTCAGCAGTGTCAGCGCCCGATCGACCACTGCTTCGAGCAGCCTGGTCAGGTCCAGCTCGGCCGTGATATCGTTGGCGGTCGCCCGCAGTGCGTCTAACTCCATCAGACGTTTGTGTTCGCTCGAATAGAGCCTGGCGTTCTCCAGCGAAATCGCCACCTGGTCGGCAAACGCAGTTGCCACCTGAAGGTGGTCCTGAGTGTAAAAATTCGGGCTCTTTTGGTCCACGGCAAGCATCCCGATCACCTCGCCGCGCACGATCAGCGGCGCCCCAAGCCAGGAGCGGATGTGGTCGTGCGGCGCGGTCCGGAAAGATGGGAACCGCTCGCGAGTATCCGCCAGGATCAAGGCGCGCGCTCCTTTATCACGATCGTATTCGGGTTATCGCCAGGGATCGGGAAGCGCAGTCCGATCACCGGGTTCAATTCGCCCCATCCGCGCCCACCCACGATCTCCAGCTCGCCGTCGTGAAGCAGCTGCACCGAGGCGCTGTCGTAAGGCACCACCCGCTGGAGCTGATCCAGGATCCGGTCGACCGCCTCATCCGGCTTAAGGGTCGCCGCAATCAGGCTGCCTGCCTGGCGCAGGGTCTCCGTTTCTGCCAGGCGGGTGTGGGCGTCTTCCAGCGCCTTTACTTTCAGCACCGCCAGGGCAATTTGCCGCGGCAGCCTGCTCGCACAGCTCAAGGTCGGCTTCGGGGAGTTCACGTGGATCCTCGAAAAATATCCTCGCGGTCCCCAACTTCAAGTTCGCCGCCACAAGCTGGAAAGCAAATTGCGACTGGAACGCCGGCGCCTCTTCGTCCTGCAGGCATGTCAGCAACTCCGCCTTCCGCTCCTGCGGCTCGTCCGCAGGAGCGTTGTTACCGTCTGCAGCGCCGTTGATGAAGCTCAGAAGGTGATTCCCTTCATTTTTCAGGTGGATCTCGACTGGCGCCAGATCCAGGTAAACTCCGGGCTCGGCAGCCATTTTTCGCAGCTCTTCAGCAAAATTCCCCTGGATGCCTGCTGCCAGTACTGGCTGGCGCGGGTCCTCTCCGATCGCCACCACTGCCGCGCTTGCCTCAACTAAATCCTTCAGCAAACCGGCTGCCCTGTTCAGCAGCCAGTCCAGGTTAGGTGCATACAGCGCCGCTTGCGTGATCTCATTCACCAGCTCCAGGCGTTTCTGCTGCCGCAGCAGCGTACCTTCGTCGCGACAGCGCTCCAGCCCTACTGCGATGATATTCGCCACCATATTCAAGGACTGAATATCCTCACCGCTCCAGCTCATTAAATCGCGCACCGCTTCCAGCCCCAAGAAACCGATCAGCTCACCGCCGGCTTCCATGGGTACCGCCAAAACGGATTGGACCTCAAGGGCTGAAAAAGCCGCTTTTTCCTTGGCCGCTTCTTCACCCAGCTCAGCAACATTTGGAACGTAATAAACCTCCCGCCGCGAGATCACTTCCGAAAACCGTGGGACCCCGCTCATCTTCAGCGCTTGCCTCACATCGATCTGAGGCTTGATCCCTTCGGCGCACCATTCATAAGCATTCCGCATCGACTTGCTGGCTAGATCAACGAAAAAAACGTGGCAGCGGTCAGCATTCATAAACTCACCCACTGCCTTGAGCGTCGCGTTGACGACCTTTTCGACATCGCCTGGATGCAGCGAGACAAAACTTGACGAGATCTGGGTCACGACCCGTTGAAAAACCAGTCGTTTTTGAAGCGCCTTCTCAAGCAGCACCCTTCTGGTCGTATCTCTCCCAACCGAGAGCACCTCCTCCAGCTCGCCAGATGGGTTGAACTGAGGCTGGTTCACCCATTCCTGCCAGCGCTCTCGCCCTTCTTTTGTAGTCAGTCGGCTCACCCCCCTCCATCTGCTTTTTCTCGCAATCGTATGCGCAACCACAGGCTTCAGGTTGGAGGATGGCTCGCCGGGCTCACCGATAATCGCAAATACATTCTTTCCGATCAGCTCTCTCTCTCTTGCCCCAGGTAGCGGCACATCGCTGTGTTCGCAAAAGTGATCAATCCATCCGGCGTCCAGCGGCAGACCAGCTCATTCTGCCCTTCGACAATCGCCCGGTATCGCTCCTCGCTCTGACCAAGCGCCTGTGCTGCCTGATCCCGGGAAAGCACCATTTCCTCAATCGAACGCGCTAGCTCATCGAGCTCATCTTTGCCTCCGGTTGAGCGAACCGGGGGTGGGCTGGCAGCGGCAGGCAGAGCCGCAGTCCACGTCCTCAGCCGGATAATCCGCTGGGTGATAATTCGATCGATCATCCAGCTCCCCAGGGCGATAAAAAGCAGCGCTGCAATGAACAGCGCTGCTTCGAGAAATCTCAGGCGGCCAAGGCTGTTGAGAAAAATATCACGTCTCAGCGAAACCTGCACCAGCGCCGCGGGGTTTCCGGCGAGATCCTCTAATACCGCAAAACCTGCAATCCAATTCGCATCCAGCCTCCTGGCGCCGATCCCCCCTGCCAGCGCTTCATCGGAACCTCCATTAACGCCTCATAGCTTGGGTTGGACCGGACCACCAGCGCCATCGACAGCCCGGTCTGCGCGGAGAGCGCTTCCATTCGCTTTGCATCCAGGTCTCGACCAACCAGCACCCATCCTGCCACTGGCCCATCAATATCGCTCCTCAGAATTGGGGCGAGGGCGGCTGCCAGCGTCCGATCAGAGACCGTCAGCAGCCCGCTGTGCGGCAGTGTCGAGACGCTCATCCGAGCCGGGGAACCTTCAACATTCAGAAACGCCGCTAAATTCAAGGGATATTTTCTCGGTGCCTTTGCGGCGAGATCGTAGTCCTTCAGAAAGTCAATCACACCTTGCTCGTCGAAGATGACCAACAAGCTGACCTGAAGACCCTCCAAAACCTGGTCAGAAATATTGGCGGAAATTAACTCGGGATTGCCGTCTTGGGTGAAGGCATATACTTCAGCCATATTTGCCCAATCCACGGCAGTGCTTTGGAGGTCATCGAGCTCTTGAATGATCGCCTCGCGCCCCTGCACCGCGCTTTGCCGGGCTTGCTGGTTTTCGCGCTGCTCCGCCTCCCTCGGCAAATAAGCGCGCCCGAGCATCGCGATCACGAGCGTTGGCAGGATCGTCATTGGGATGGTGATCAATAAAATCTTATCGCGCAGCCGCATGTCAGACAAGCAAAATCAAATTTGGCCTTATTGGCGATCTTAAATAGATTATAAAAGAGATTATTTCGACTGCACCTTTCGCTTATGCCAGCCGCATGAGCTGATTCCGTCACCCTGGTCGCCGCTCAAATCCCCAGTTATAATAACTAACCAACAAACCAACCAGGAGGTTATTCATGGCTTATACAATGGATTCCACGATTGCCGATCTGATCGCCGATCCAAAAGTGAAACCAACCGTAGATCAGTATTTCCCCGGGCTTTCAAACAGCCCAATGCTTGGCATGGTTAGCGGTCTTACCCTGCGCATGGCAGCAAGCAATCCGATGGCCGCACAGCTCGGTCTCACCCAGGCTCAGCTCGACGCTTTTTTGCTTGAGGTAAACAAGCGCGCCGCCTGATTGCACCTGCCTGAAAGCTTTCCCTCAGGGTGCTCAACACCCTGAGGGCATTTTTCATCCATTAATCCGCAAGGATAATCGGTAAGAAAACCCGCTCGAGGACCTCATAAGCGCCGAGATCCACCGCGCTGCCGGCGACCCGTTGCCTGAGCGCCAGGTCTAGCGGCAGCTGCTCGCTGAGATCCAGGTCCGCGTCCAGGTCGGCGAGGTCTTTTGGCGTAAGGTTGTTCCAGCCGGAATCGACCGCCGGCGAGCTGGGGATGACCCTCAAATTCCCATAATCGTCGTCTGGCGTCCCCCAATCGCCGTCGCTGCCGGCAGTTGGACTGCTCACAAATGCCGGGTCAATCGAGTTCGTGCTGGCGCAGTTTGCCAGGCTTGGACAGCCCCCCTGGATGATGGCGTGCGAAACTTGCAGCGAGCCGCCGTTGAAGACCTGGCTGAAGCTGCCGCCCGATGTGTTTCCCCAGAGGATAGAATTGTACAGCTGCATCTGGTTTCCACTGCCGCTGTAGACCGCCCCACCTGAGAACCCGGCGTGGTTGGCGGAAAAAGTGCCCTGCGAAAGCCGCACCGCGCTGCCACGGTTCGCCATCCCACCGCCGTAGGCGAGCGCAGTATTTCCCGAAAATACTACATCCATCAGCACAGGGCGGCTTTCAAGATTAAACAAACCCGCACCCTGGTTTGCGCGGTTGCCTTCAAAGACCACCGCTGCCAGCGCCGGCTCGCTCCGGTCGTTCAGCATTCCGCCGCCGTTGGAGATCGCGTAGTTGCGCCTGAAGGTGCTGCTCCTCAGCGCCGGTTGGCTGAGCGTATTCGCCAGCCCACCGCCGCTCGTGGCGTGGTTGTCCAGGAAAGTGACCTCATCCAGACTGGGGCTGCTATCATGGTTCTCCATTCCGCCGCCCTGTGAGACAGCCTGGTTGGATTGGAAGCTGACCCGCTCCAGCTTCGGATTGGAGCTCTTGGCGTTGCGCATCCCGCCGCCGTAGCCGCTGGCGTGATTTTCCACGAAGCTCACGCCTCTCAAGACTGGATTGCTGCCGTCTGTATTGCGCATTCCCCCGCCGTTATGAGCCTGATTGGAGTGAAAATCCACCTGACTCAGCGTCGGGCTGCTCTTGGTGTTGTCCATCCCACCGCCGGAGCTGGATGCCCAGTTCTGCGAAAAAGTAGCCCCGCTTATCTGCGGGCTGCTGCTTCCGTTCGCCATCCCCCCGCCGTAAAA
Organism: uncultured Chloroflexia bacterium; assembly: GCA_963827155.1. GTDB lineage: Bacteria > Chloroflexota > Anaerolineae > Anaerolineales > UBA4823 > UTCFX2. The sequence goes on from CAWGZV010000002.1 coordinate 1,004,838, forward strand.
AGCCTGATTATTAAGAAAGTCCATCTCGAAAATCATCGGATTGCTGTAGGCATTGTGCATCCCACCGCCTATCTTCGCCTTGTTTCCTTCTAACCTGCCTCCGAACATTGTCGGGCTGGAATGATCGTTGTGCATTCCGCCGCCCAAATTTACAGCCAGGTTTCCGACCACCACCAGGTTCGTCAGTGATGGGTCCGATCCGATCAGCAGCATCCCGCCGCCGTTCCCATCCATGCCGATCCCGTTCGCCTGACCGCCCGTGATGATGAAGCCGTCCACCACAGCCGCTGAGTCCGTCTGGCTGAAACGGACCACGTGGTAGGCGTTCGCGCCGGCGATATCCGCGCTCGTCGGTGTTACCCCATTCGCGTCGACCTGGTCGTTATTGTCGATATCTCCCGAAAGCACGCTCAGATTCTGGTTTGGGCTGCGCTCGGCTCGCGAGCCTTCGCCGCCAGCAAAGCCGCCATATACCTTCTGCCCGCTCTGGATCGCGAAGCTGTAATCCCGCGAGATTCCATTCAGCACCGGCTTATAGACGCCTGCCTTCACCCAGAGCTCATCCCCCGCCGAGGCAAGGCTCAGCGCGTATTCCAGGTTGCACGGATTCGCCCAGCTGCTCCCGCAAACCGCGGTTCCGCCATCGGTCGCCACCCGCAGGATCGTTCCTTCAGGCGCCGCCTGTACTCTAGGCGCTGCCTGTACTCTAGGCGCTGCCTGTACTCTAGGCGCTGCCTGTACTTCCGGCGCCGCCCGTTCGGCAGAGTTCCCGCTCGCCGCGCCAGTGGTTGGCCTGAATAATGGAAAAACCAGCACAGAGATGGTCAGGCAAATTCCCAACAAGGCACTATGCGGGCTGTTCTTCATAAATATCTCCCTTTCTCGCGTTCGTTATTCGGATCCTCATTGACCACCCGATTATCGCAAAAAGCCCATACCCCGTCAACCACCAAAATATTTTCCCGAGCAGCCTTCCCTGCCAAACCAAAGAAATTTTTTCCCGCCGGAGGGTTGATAAACCGTCGCTTAGCAGGTATGATTAAGCCATGCCGCAAAAAGAAATTCCGATCCAAGACATGGAAACCTCCGATTTGCTGGAAATCTGGGGGCAGAACGACCGCAAACGCTACGCCGATCAGGATTTCGAAGCCATCCGGCTGGTCCTGGTCCAGCGCCTGGGCAGCGCCCCGCCCCAAAAAGGACCCGGTCTCCGCCCGCTCGCCTCCGCCGGTCCCAATTCCGATCCCGCTGCCGCCGGGTCGGGGAGGCTGCTGCTTCGGAGCTATCTTCTCAGCGCCGTTCTGCTAACCCTGCTGGTAGGATTGCTGGTCCTATCCCTATTCATCGGGCTGGAGCTCTTTATATATTTGATCGGGAACTGGATCCCCGGTGGGTATTCGGTCGTCACGCCAACTCCCTGGCTGCTGGTGATTGGCACGATCGCGATCCTCCCCCTTGCATTTGGCGCCTTCATGCTTTCCCGGCGTTTGGCAAGGCTTCACCAGTCTCTTGCCGCCCGCCTTGAGCAGGAGCCAGATCTTGGACCGGATTCTGCCAAAACCTGATGCACATAGTCGCAGACGACCATGCCCCTCCCTGTCATCCCAAGGAGCGACCCTCCCTGTCATTGCGAGGAGCGCCCCTCCCTGTCATCCCAAGGAGCGACCGCTGGCAACCCCCTCCATTGTCGAGGACGCCCAAGCGATCGCCTGTCATCCCAAGGAGCGCCCTCCCTGTCATTGCGAGGAGCGGAGCGACGAAGCAATCTCCCCAGTCTGTTATCCCAAGGAGCGGAGCGCCCGTCGTACTTGGATGGCAACCAAATCCAACTCCGAGATTGCTTCGCGAAGGACGCTCGCAATGACAGATCTGCCATATGTCATCCCAAGGAGCGCCCCTCCCTGTCATTGCGAGGAGCGGAGCGACGAAGCAATCTCCCCAGTCTGTTATCCCAAGGAGCGGAGCGCCCGTCGTACTTGGACGGCAACCAAATCCAACTCCGAGATTGCTTCGCGAAGGACGCTCGCAATGACAGATCCGCCATATGTCATCCCGAGGAGCGCCCCTCCCTGTCATCCCAAGGAGCGCCCCTCCCTGTCATTGCGAGGAGCGGAGCGACGAAGCAATCTCCCCAGTCTGTTATCCCAAGGAGCGGAGCGCCCGTCGTACTTGGACGGCAAGCAATCTCGCCCATCCTCCGTCATTGCGAGCATCACAGCGTCCGTCGTTTTTTTACTTCAAGTAATCCCGCCATCCGCAGGCAGCCAAACCCGCATTCATTCCATAATAAAGGAACCAACCGATGGAAAATCCCTTGCTTTGGACCCGTACGCTCCTGACCACCACCCCAAACCGCTGGCTGGTGCTCACCGGCAGCCTTCCCCCGGAGCTCCTCGCCATGCGCCCCGCCGATGCGGAATGGTCGGCGGTTGAATGTCTGCAGCACCTGATCGATGTCGAAATCGTCTATCAATACCGGGTGGGCTGCTTCGTGGAAGGCAAGGATTTCGCCGCCTTCAATCCAGAATCAGAAGGCACTCCTCCCGGCGACCAGTCTCCCTCAGTCCTCGCCCTGGAATTTGAAGCCCAGCGTGAAAAATCGCTTCAAATCCTTGAGCGCCTGACCAGCGCAGATCTCGACCGGCGCGTCCGCCACCAGGAGCTTGGCCCGGTCACCCTCGGTGAAATGGTCAATAATTGGGCCGCCCACGACCTCAACCACACCATCCAGGCCGAGCGGGCGCTGATGCAGCCCTTCATCCAGGGCTGCGGGCCCTGGTCGATCTACTTTACCGATCAACGCCTCAATCCCTGATCGAAATGATCCGCCCAAAAACAACCTGCCAGGAAGCGACCCGGCAGGTTGTTTTGTTGCATGGAGCTCGATCGATCCGTATTCAGATCGATCGAACGGTAAGGGATTTGATTAGCGGCTCAGGAAGGACAGGAACGTCCATACATAGCCGTAAACCGCATCGGCGACCTCTTCCACCGCTGAGGCGGATGGGTTGGATTTAACGCCCAGGCTGAGCGCCGCGGCCGAGTTGTCCGAAGCTTCTCCGGTCACCCGGAACTGCAGCCCGTACTGCGGCGTGATCACGCTCGCCGCCGGCGCCAGCTTGTTCCAGTAGCTGTTCTTGTCGTCGAAGGTCGGAACCGCGTTCAGGCCGTTGTAGCTGCGGAGCTTATCCCAATAGCTGAGCCGGATATCGGGCATTTTCTTGAGTCCGAAGACCGAGTCATAGGTCTGGATCCGCGAGTTCCACGGCAGGACAACATATGGGCCGCCCAAGCCGGAGTTGCCGGTGAACGGCGCCCGCATCAGCGCGCTGGGATGGGCATCGACCACCAGCAGGAAGCCCCTTCCAGGATGATTGCCGGTCCAGTTGTCCGTATATGAAGTATCGCGGTACCACATCAGCAGGCCCTGGCTGTAGGGGAAGTACCACGGCTCGTCAGGGTTGCCGGAGGTGTATGGATCGAACGAGTAGGCGTTCTTCAGCCCGTTGTCGAAGTTGACGATTTTGACGGCTCCGTACGTCGTCTGCATCGGTTCCAGGTTGCGATACTCCATAATGTAGTAGTGGGTCTTCAAGCCGGAACCTGCAGCTCGCGTCCAACCGGAGGCAGTCCAGGCACCGTCGAGTGTTTCGACATCATCGAAAAAGACCGGCGCCCCGTCAGCGGTCACGCCGATGTCATCGACGTAGAAGCCTTCCAGCGAGGTGCCCCAGTCAGTCATGTAGCGGAACTGCAGCTGGATAGGCTGCCCAACGTATGCCGAGAGGTCGAAGGTCTTGTGCAGCCACCCGCCGCTGTTTCCGGTGAAGCCGGGCAGGTTGTCGCCAATTGATTCCATACCAGATGGATCAAAGATTGAGGTAGTCCCATCAATCGCCAGCGAGGTCCAGGTCGACCCGCCGTCGGTCGAGACCTGTACAAAGCCGAAGTCCCAGTACTGTTCGATGTCGTACCAGGTCCAGAAATCGAGCGCCGCGGTCGTTTTGCCGGTAAGGTCGACCGTCCGTACCAGTGTGGTGTCGATCTGGTCCGCTTTGCCGCCGAACCATTCGGATACACCGCTGTGCGGCGTGTTGACGTAGAAATACTTTTGCGGCAGGCTGACGCGCAGCCCATTTACAGATCCGTCGCCGCCCCAGCGCTCAGCCTGGTCCAGGACGAGTGAAGCGGTATTGGAGGTCAGCTTATCAATACTTGTGACAGCTAAATTGTCGCCACTAAGCCAACCCAACGAATATTTGGCCCAGGCGCTCATCCCAGCCGGCTGGGTTTGCGCCGGTCGTCCGATCCAAGAGCCGGAGGACTGCAGCGTCCAGAAGGCGTTCGAATCGCCCCGCCCGCTGTAAATCGTGTCGTATTCGTCCGGCAGGCCCAGGTCGTGGGCAAACTCGTGCGCAAACACGCCCACGCCGCCATCTTCAGGCATGATCGTATAGTTGTAGAGGAAGGTGCCTTCAGGGCAAGCCAGTGAAGGGCCTGAGACCTGCTTCCATGTCGAGGAGGAATGCGCCCAAATTGAATCATCGCCCTGCGCCCCACCGCCGCCCGACTGGTCAATACCGGCGTGGATGAAAAGCGGGTGATCAATAACACAGCCGGTTCCGGGGTAATAAGTGGAATAAGCCTCCCAATTGATCGCGCTGGTTGTGTTGATCTTGTCGACTGCGTCGTTCAGCAGGTCTTTAGGCACGCCTGGGAGCAGGTTGTCATTCCCGCCAAACGGATGGTCGTCGCCGTAATATGCCTCGGGCTTATCGACAGTGAACCAGCCGTAAGTGTCGCCTTCAACCGTATATTTGCCGAAGGACTGCTGCAGGAAATAGTCGTACATGCTGCCGCGTTTTTGCCCGGCATACAAGGGTGTTCCATCCGGGATCGTCCAGCCACCCGGCGTGAACATCATCGCCTGGTAGTGCTCAGTGCTGAAGTCCGGGACCCAAAGATCGAATGAATTATTCGGAGCAGGGATGTGGTTGTACAGCGGGCCAGCCGCAGTACGGGCAGTGCCTGTGATCGGCTGCCAGCTGTAATGGCGTGTCGCTGAAATCGACCAGGATCAGCAGCAGATTGTCCGTGCCTTCCAGCGTTTTCCATTGCGGGGTGGAAAGCGGAACATCGCCTTGCTTGCCCAGCTTGCGCCCGTGCAGGTTGTTCGCGGCGCTGCCAAAGTTAGCCTCGGCTGCGTCGATCTGCTTGCGCGCTAATGGGTTGCGGCCTTTGTCCTCACCGCCGCCTGCCATCTTCTTCTGCAGGTATTCCATCACCGCCTGCTCCTGGGCTTCTTTGGGAGCTTTCGCTGAGATCTTGCCTTCTTTGATCAGCATTTCCAGGATCTTCTCCGGGTTTGCTGGCATGTTTTGGACTTTGGCTTTGCCGCCTGCTGCGGGAGCTGCGCTCACCAGGCTGAGCAGGATCGCCATGATCCCCAGGACTGAAAACAATTTAACCTTCATTGATTCCTCCTCAAAATTTGAAATTTTTTTCGATCATCATGCGACAATGAAGCGATTTAATCCATCATATCATTCGGATATCACCTCCAAGCTAATCGATCTTCTTGATCTAATTTGTCACTATTAGATAAAAAAAGCTGCCAGCGTTGATGCTGGCAGCTCGCAGCGAGCAGGCAGATAGTGTGCCGGGAGGCGCCAGGCGCGCATCTTTCCCTTCTACACCTACCTCTGAGATTTCCCGTCTCTCCCGATATTTTATAAAAATACCCATAAGCTCGCTTAGCCCCACATCATCTTGCTCTAACGTGGAACGGCAACCCTTTTTTAATTGATCGGTTTATTTAAATCATCTAGGCCGTGGTTAAGAAAATTATACCTTACAAATTTGTTAGGATATATTAAAAAACCATTCTGTCACATTTTTGGTTGTACCAGCCCCGGAACTTTACCATTCTCTGCCCAGATATGATGCTGGATTTGCCGCTCCGCCTCTCCTCTTCCGCATAATTATGATACGATTAGTTTAATGCGCATCCAGCTTCGTGAACCCTTCAATGGCATCTCTCACCTCGCCGCTGCAGTCGCCGCCGGCCTCGGCCTGGGGCTCCTTCTCGTCCTTGGACGCGGTCAGCTCCTCCGCCAGCTCTCGCTCCTCATCTACGGTCTCAGCCTGGTGCTCATGTTCCTCGCCAGCGGGGTTTACCACCTCGTCAAAGCCCGCCCCTCGGTTCTCACCTGGCTGCGCAAGCTCGACCACGCCTCGATCTACCTGCTGATCGCCGGCACCTACACCCCCATCTGCCTCCATTTCTTCGAAGGCTTTTGGCGTTGGGGCGTCCTCGCCGTCATCTGGACCATGGCGCTGGTTGGGATCATCGTCAAAGTCTTCGTCATCAACGCCCCGCGCTTCCTCACTGCCGCCATCTACCTGTTAATGGGCTGGCTTGGTGTGATCGCAAGCCGCCAGATGTTTGCCCAAATGCCCCCCTCGGCGATCGGCTGGCTGCTCGCTGGAGGGCTGCTCTTCACCCTGGGAGCGGTTGTTTACGTCGCAAAGCGCCCGAATTTTTGGCCGAACACCTTCGGCTTTCACGGCATCTGGCATATCTTTGTCATCCTTGGCGCCTTGAGCCATTACATCCTCATCGCTGCGTTCGTCGCCGCCGCCTGAAGCGCTTCCCCACCGCATGGCCTTCTCGACTTTCCCACTTGCCCCAATCCAGCAGGGCATTCTCTACGAAAGCCTGCTCTCATCCACCGGCGTCTATCTTCTCCAGGTCCTCCTGTGGTTCGAAGAAACCCTCGAACTAGACCGCCTTCAGCAGGCCCTTCAGATCGTTTCCGAGCGGCATGAGATCTTGCGCTGCGCCCTGGATTGGGATGCCGGTGGCGAAGCCCGGCATATCCTGCAGGATCACGCCCCAATTCCATTGACCGTGTACGATCTTCGCCGGCTCGGATCCGAAGCGCAGCAGGACCAGATCGAGCAATTCCTGGCTGAAGACCGCCAGCGCGGCATCGACCTCCGCCAGGCCCCGCTGATCCGAATTGCCGCTTTCCGCCTGAATTCAGCGGGAGGCCCCGCCGACCGCCTTGCGGGAGGCCCCGCCGACCGCCTTGCGGGAGGCCCCGCCGACCGCCTTGCGGGAGCCCCGCCCCCCCCCCCCGCCGACCGCCTTGCGGGAGGCCCCGCCGACCGCCTTGCGGGAGGCCCCGCCGACCGCCTTGCGGGAGGCCCCGCCGACCGCCTTGCGGGAGGCCCCGCCTCCGCCCTGGTGCTGACCATCTTCCACGCCATAGTCGACGTCCGCTCTTTCATGATCCTTCTCAAAGAGATCTTCGCCGTCTACGATGGTTTCATGTCGGGCAAACAGCCTTCCCTCGAGCCGCCGGTGCAGTATCGAGAATACGTCCGCTGGATGGCTGACCAGGATTTTTCGCAAGCCCGCCCGTACTGGGAGCATTATCTGAAGAGATTTCAGGCGCCTACCCCGCTCGATGCGTTTAGGTCATCCTTCAGTCAGGCTCGCCCGCCCAATTCTCCCCAGATCGAAGATTATCGGCGCATCGAGGTCCCCCTTCCTGGCCCCACCGCCCGGGCTTTGGAGCAGCTCGCCTCCCGGCACGGTTTCACCCTCAACACCCTCTTCCAGACCGCCTGGGGTTTGCTCCTCAGCCGCCATACCGGTGAACGACAGGTCTTATTTGGCGCGACCCGCAGCTGCCAGCGCTCGGCGCTCTCCGGACGCACCCAAACCCTGATCGGACCGATCTTGAATACCGTCCCGGTGCGCTACGATGCAGACCCCTCCCTGAAGCTGATCGAAAGCCTGGCTTCTCTCCGCCGGCAGTGGCTGGAGATGCGCCCCTACGAGAATACCCCCCTATCCCTGATCAGCTCCTGGAACGAGCTGCCGCCCGGCACGCCGCTTTTCCACACCTTCTGCAATTTCGAAAACGAGACCCACACCGCCGCTCTCCGCCAGCTTGGTCCTGAATGGGAAACTCGCTCAATGGACCTGCGCCAGACTGCGCCCTACCCGATCATCTCATCGCTCCGCGGCGGAGGGCAGCCCGTCCTCAGCATGATCTACGACCTGCGCCAGTTCGACGATGCCACCGCAGCCCCGCTTGCCGACCGCCTGGTGGCGCTGCTCACCCAGTTCGCCCTTCACCCAGATCGCCGCCTCGCGGAGTTTGATCTGCTCGATCCGGAACAGCGCCGAACGATCCTCGTTGGCTGGAACAGCAACCGGAACGATTTTCAGGCGGATTGGCGTCTTGCCCGGCGCTTCGAGGCGGTCGCCGCCGCACACCCTCATCGACTTGCGGTCGTGGAAGACTGGCTGCATCCCAACGAGACCTCAGAGCGCAGCCTGACTTACGCTGAGCTGAATTACCGAGCGAACCTTCTGGCGCAAAAACTTATGAACATGGGCGTGGGTCCCGAGATAAAGGTTGGGGTGTGCCTCGAGCGCTCGCTCGAGCTGCATGTCGCCTTCCTGGCAGTCCTCAAAGCCGGCGGCGTATATGTGCCCCTCGACCCGGATTACCCTGCCGAGCGCCTGAAGTTCATGATCCGCGACTGCCGCCCGTTGGTCGTGCTGAGCCACAGCGATCTGTGGGAGAAGCTCCTGGATTCAGGATCTGGCAAGCCTCCCGTTTTCCTGTTCATGGATCAGCTCGAGCCGGCCCTGGCTGGGCTCGACACCCCACTGAAGACACAGCCTGAAGCCCCGCTGATGGCGCAGCCTGAAGCCCCGCTGATGGCGCAGCCTGAAGCCCCGCTGATGGCGCAGCCTGAAGCCCCGCTGATGGCGCAGCCTGAAGCCCCGCTGATGGCGCAGCCTGAAGCCCCGCTGATGGCGCAGCCCGAAGCCCCTGATCCGCCCTGCCGCCTCCACCCCCTAAACCTGGCATACATCGTCTACACCTCCGGCTCCACCGGTGCCCCAAAAGGCGCCATGCTCACCCACTCCGCCCTTTACAACCTGGTCGAGCACCTGATATTCAACTATACCCTGGTCGAGACCGACAGCCTCCTTACGCTCACGCCCATCAGCTTCGATCCCGCCGTCTACGACCTGATCATCATGCCCCTGATCGGCGGGTTGACCGTGATCGCCCGCCCGGGCGGGCACAAAGACCCGGCGTATATCCTGTCCGCCGTCCAGCGCCGGCAGATCAGCATCTGGCACCTCTCCACCGCCATCCTGGCTCTCTGTGCTGAGCAGCCTGCTTTCTTCGACTGCATGAGCGTGCGCGCCGTCGTCACCGGCGGAGAGAGCATGCCGCCCTGGCTCCCGCCGCGCCTGGCCGCCCTCGCCGCAGCCGGAAATAGGGAACCTTCCCCTCCGGATTGGTTGAACCCGCTTCAGACCAGAGAGGTTTTGCGACCAACGGCTATGGTCCCACCGAGACCTGCGTTCGTTCGACCATGACCTGGCTCAACCCTGACGGCAGCTGGCCTTTCAATTCGATCGGACGCCCGGTCCCTAACCATCGGGTTTACATAATGGACGAGTTCCTCAACCCCCAGCCGGTCGGTCTGGAAGGCGAGCTGTATATCGGCGGCATGGGGGTCGGGCGCGGCTACCTGGATAAGCCAGAGCTCACCGCCGAGCGCTTCGTCCCCGATCCGTTCGGTCCAGCCGGAAACCGGCTTTACCGCACCGGCGACCTGGCGCGCTATCACCCCGACGGTGCAATCGAGTTCCTTGGACGGATGGACAACCAGGTCAAGCTCGGCGGCGTGCGGATCGAGCTCGAAGAGATCGAGCGCCAGCTCGAGACCCATCCAAACCTGCGCTGCGCCGTCGTTCTCCAGCGCCGCGGCCTCAGCGGCAGCTTCCTGGCAGCATTCGTGGAAGGGATGGAATCACAGGGTGGGGTTTTTCCGCTCGATCCCCCTGAGCTTAAGTCTTACTTGCGTCTGCGCCTGCCCGAAATCATGGTCCCATCCGTGATCACAGTCCTTCCAGAGCTCCCCCGCCTGGTTGGCGGAAAAGTTGACCGTCAGGCCCTCCGCAGTCACCCGCTGTGGGCTGATTCCCCGCCGACTGCCCCGCACGAGGCCCCGCCGACTGCCCCGCACGAGGCCCCGCCGACTGCCCCGCACGAGGCCCCGCCGACTGCCCCGCTGGAGGCCCCGGTATTTTCCTCACCACCGGGCTCTTCACCGCTCCCGTCTAATTCGCCTAACTCGTCCTCAATGTCGCCTGATTATGCTTACAATTATGGCTACTCGCAATATTCGTCATTTCCCCCACCCTTAGCGCCAGAGCCGTTCAATCCGGAAAGTCTGGCCTCACCGGTATCCACGCCGGAAACCTCGCTGGAAGCCTCGCTTGAAGCCTCGCTGGAAGCGACGATCCTCCAGGTCTTTGCCAGCGTCCTTGGTCGCCCCTCCCTCCACCCCCAGGATGATTTCTTCGAGCTCGGCGGCCATTCCCTGCTCGTCATGAAAGCCTCCGCCCGCCTCAATCACCTCCTCGCTATCGACCTGCCCCTCCGCGCCATCTTCGATCACCCCACCCCAGCCGGGCTCGCAGCCTGGATCAACCAGGTTTTTTCCACATCGATGTCGAAAGAAGAATAAATGGATTTCGCCATCCAGACCGATGGACTCAGCAAGCGTTACCGCGCTGTCCTGGCGGTTGACCGCCTTTCGCTGCGTGTCTTCACCGGCGAGATCTACGCCTTCCTGGGTCTGAACGGCGCCGGTAAGACCACCACCATCCGCCAGCTCCTCGGCATGGTGCGCCCCACCGCCGGTTCGGCGGTCGTCCTCGGCACGAAAGTTCAGATGGGCAGCAGCGAGCCCTGGTCGCAGGTCGGCAGCTTGGTTGAGATTCCCCATTCCTATCCCGAGCTCACCGTGCGCGAGAACCTGGAGGTGGCTCGCCAGCTTCACCCCGGCGTTCCCACCCGCCTCATCGCCGAGGTGATCGATCGCCTGCGCCTCTCCGAGTACGCCGACCGCCGCGCCGGGGACCTTTCTCAGGGCAATGCCCAACGCCTGGGGCTGGCGAAAGCCCTCCTCCACGGCCCGAAGCTCCTGATCCTCGACGAGCCCACCAACGGCCTGGACCCGGTCGGGATTGTCGAAATCCGCGAGCTGTTGGTCGAGCTCAGCCGCTCCCGCGGTGTCACCGTCTTCATCTCCAGCCATATCCTGGCTGAAGTCGCCCGCCTCGCCGACCGCATCGGCATCATCCACCAGGGCAGGCTCCTGAAGGAAATCGGCATGTCCGAGCTGGAGCGGGACCGTCGGCGGCGTCTGCTTGTGCGGGGGCGCGAGCCTCTGGCGCTCCGCTCTGCGCTGACTGAGATCGGAGGGTCGTTTGAAGGTTTGTCAGGCGGTGCCTTCGAATTGATCGGCCCTCAGGCTGTCAGGCGTCCAGACGAGATCGCCCGCCTCTTGATCGAGCGCGGTATCGCCCTCACCCATCTCGTGGTTGAAGAAGAAGATCTCGAGAGCTACTTTTTACGTCTGATCGGCGAGCCTCAAGGAAGCCGCGATTCCGCCGTTTCGGATCTCCTTTCGCACCCCATCCCTCCCGCTCACGCTGATTCGGATCTCCTTTCGCACCCCATTCCTCCCGCTCACGCTGATTCGGTTCTCCTTCCTCACCCCATTCCTCCTGAAATTCCACAAACCTATCAATCTAATGGCTACACGCATCCTCAGGGCGCGACCAGCATCGCTGATCTCTCACCCGCAGCCCCCGCTCCATTTATCGAAAATCGCCCCAACTTCTCACCCCTCCGCCTCCTCGCCTCTGCCTTTTGGATCGAATCGTTGAAAGCCCGCCGCTCCAGGCTCCCGCTCCTCACCGCCCTCGGTTTCCTGCTGATGCCCCTCGCCCTGGCGCTGATCATGCTCATCTACAAGGACCCCGAACTTGCCCGCCGGGCCGGCTTGATCACCGCCAAGGCCAACCTGATGGGTGGCGCCGCAGATTGGCCGACCTACATAAGCATGCTTGCCCAGACGATCGCGATCGCCGGCCTGATGCTTTTCACGCTTGTTGAAAGCTGGGTTTTCGGGCGCGAGTTTGTCGACCGCACCCTGAAAGACCTTCTGGCAGTGCCGATGCCGCGGCCGGCGATCGTGACCGCCAAGTTCATCCTCACCGCCGTATGGTGCATCCTGCTCAGCGCCTCGATTTTCGTCCTTGCCCTGGTCGCCGGCGCTTTGATCGGCCTTCCAGGTGGGTCGCCGCTGCTCTTCGCTAACGGCGCCGTCCGCCTGATGGTCACTGCTGTGATAGTGTTCCTGCTCATCACCCCCAATGCCTTCTTCGCCAGTGTCGGGCGCGGCTATCTTCTCCCGCTTGGCGCTGCGATGCTGATGCTCGTCTTCGCCCAGATCTTCGGCATCCTCGGCTGGGGCGAGATCTTCCCCTGGGCTATCCCCGCCTTATATGCCGGCATGGGGGGCGATACCGGCGGTTTGCTGCCGCCTGCCAGCCTGGTCGCCGTGCTCCTCACCGCCGCAGTAGGAATTCTGCTCACCCTTGCCTGGTGGGAATGGGCTGACCAGTCTAAGTAGAAGATCTTTAAACCGAAGAGCCCTGTCAGCGTGCATCCCAGGGCTCTCTCAATATTCTCGTACTTGTTAGGGGTGGTTGAATCCGCCCTTATTCCTTAACGGTAAACAGTGCTTTGTCTTCTCCGATTTCAGCCTCGATCAGCGCATTCAGCTTCGCATTAATCGTCATCAAAAGACCTTCATCGTATTTGGGGTTCTGTGGGTCGGCCAGGTTGTCCATTTCCTCAAAATCTTGTCTTAAGTCGTAAAGTGCAACATCGTTGTTTGCGAGCAGCTCCTCTACCGTATGCGGCAGGTTGAAATGGCCTAAGCCAAAGTAGCGCACCAGCTTGTAGCGCCCGTCGAATACCCCGCGGAAAAGCTCCCGTTTCTCCAGATCCGGCAAACCGACTTCATCCATCATTTCCATGAACGCTGTGGTCCCGCGGTGGAACTCTAAGCCAGCCGCGGCGGCAGCCTGATCCATAAGTTTGGGAGCATATCGGGTGATCCATTCGGCATCGATCGTTGCAATCATATCGTACGTCATCAGGCAGCCTTTGCCGGGATTTTCGGCGCTGCCTCGCGGTCCGCTGGACTCTGGGTTTGCTGCCAGGTCCGACAGGTCGTGCCCTTTCAGGAAAGGATACCGCTTTCGCATCTCTCCCTCACTCAAACCTGCAAACGCCAGGATCGTGGGGAGCAGATCGAGATGAGAACCAACCGCCTCCGTCCTGACCCCGCCTGGGTAGCGCGGGTCGACAATGACCATCGGTACATTCACGGTTTCTTTGTAAGCCACGCTCCCCTTTTGTCGCAGGTGATGCGCCGCGCCCATCTCGCCGTGGTCCGAGGTGAATAGGATGATTGTATTTTCTACCTGACCATTCGCTTCCAGGGCATCCAGCACCGCCCCGATGTGCCTGTCCACGTCGAGCATGCAGTTGATGTAATAGTTGACGTGATTGTGCCACATATCCCGCCGGTCCATTGGGATGCGTCCGTATGCCATGTCGCACAAGCGCTTATAGTTCCGAACAGCTTGAGGCTGGTGCTCGAGGTCGTCAAAAAACGAGGCAGGCAGGGTGGTAGGCCACCTTTGGTCGTACAGCGGCGTATCGGGGCTGCTGAAAATGGGCATCATGCCTCTGACCTGGACCATTTCTTCGTCGTCGGTGTCAAAATACATGATATCGTGGGGATTCACGAAGTTGACCGTCAAAAACCATGGTTGCGATTTCGCAATTTCAGGAGCGTGGTCTTTCAGCCAATGAACGGCCTCATCCGCAATCATCGGATCCTTTTTGAAGCCATCCAATGGCGCGCCTTGCGCGTCGCCCCAATCCTGGTACTCCGAAAAGCCGTAGGGCTCCATGGCATCCCTGGTGCTGCCTTCCGGAAACTCCGATTCGTGCCACTTGCCTTTATAGACGGTGTAGTAGCCCAGCTCGCGCAGGCAGTGACCGATCGTTGGCAGTGTCTCTGGATCGGCTCGCATATCCTCGATCCAGGCGAAGTTCGTATTATCGAACATCTTGGTGAAAGGTGTATGCCTGCCGGTCAGCATCACCGATCGAGAAGGGGTGCAGACCGTAGTTGTAGCCTGGTATTGATTGAAAGTCACCCCCCGAGCCCTTAACCGGTCTCGGTTGGCTAAAGCGACGCCCGCCGGCAGAGCCTGGTGGGCGTATTCCTGGTCAGTTACAATAACAAGAATATTGGGTTGATTGGACATTTTGAGGCTGCACTCCTTGAACAGGTCGATGAAAAGTATATTATCCGTATATTATAATCCTTATGATGACAGCGGATTGAGCCTGATCTCCCGCGGGCGGACTGCCACAGATCTGGTGTGACCGCGCCATGTCTGACTGCCTGAATACCCATTTCTCGGTCCTCCACACCACTACCAAAAAAAAGAACTGCCCCTCCTGTTGCCAGTAAGGGCGCAATAAAAATTATAACCCGGAATCTATGTCGCCGAATCAGTCAAAGAAGAAAATTTGTTAATAACGCCCACTTTCGATGTAAAAATGGACTTTTTGTACCAATATCTCATCAATTATCAGGCAAAAATCTTACCTCTAACTGCGGGATACTTCTACAGCGAATGGCACAGCAGAAATGATCAAAGAAATCATTGCCCATGTCTAATTTTATGAAATGAATCGCGAAAAATGATGCAGTATGGAGGAAATTATGCTAAAGTTGAGTGAGTTCCGCCACAAGCATCATCCATCCGGGGTGAATATGTTGGCAAAATTTATTCGACGTGCAATCTCGGTCAAAGTTATAATGCTCTGACATATTGCTGATAATGTCGAAGCATGCAGCATTTGTCCGAAGAATAAAAATCTGAACTCAAAGAAATATCAATTTTTCTGTGGAGATATCTATGGCTTCCCATTCAAAAAAATCTTATTGTCGAACGATGCTCGCAGGTTTAGTGTTCCTGGTACCTCTTTAACAATTGGCTGCAGCTCAGACACTCCTGCAGCTGTACCGACCGAAGTGCCTGCTGCGGCGAAAGCAGCAGCAGAAACGGTCCCCGCTGGGATGCCCCCATTGCCGGAGGGTGCAACGCCGGGTGGCCCGATGCCCGCTATGATGCCTGAAACAATTGCAAAGCCTGCCTACAGTGACCTTCCCTACGCCTCGGCTTCAGAAGCTCAAAAATTGGATATTTATCTGCCTGGTAAAGATGGCCCGTTTCCGTTGGTGATCGCTGTGCACGGGGGCGGTTTCATGATGGGTGATAAAGCCAGCCCGGATGCGATCAGCGGGACCGATCAGCTGCTGGCAGACGGTTTTGCGGTTGCTAGCGTCAATTACCGCCTGAGCGGCGAAGCGCTCGCCCCTGCCCAGATTCAGGATATCAAAGCCGCGGTTCGCTTCCTGCGGGCGAATGCAGCCAAATACAAGCTCAATCCGGAACAGTTTGGCGCCTGGGGTGGATCGGCAGGCGGTAGCCTGGTATCCTTGCTGGGTACATCCTGCGGTGAAGCAGCTTTGGAAGGTCCAGAGCTGGGCAATGCCGATCAATCCAGCTGCGTACAAGCCGTGGTCGACTGGTATGGACCAATCGATTTTCTAACGATGGATGAGCAATTTACTGGAACTGGCTGCCCGGCCAACCATAATGAAGCATCCTCTCCCGAATCGCAGCTGTTGGGCGGCCTGGTTCAGGAGAATCAAGACCTTGCCAGGCTTGTTAACGCGATGAGTTATATCAGCACCGACGATCCGCCCTTTCTCATCCAGCACGGCACTGCCGACTGCAATGTGCCGCCGGCGCAAAGTCAAAACCTTTATGATTCTCTCAAAGCTGCCATCGGCGAAGAGAAAACATCCCTGACATTCATTGAAGGCGCCGGTCACGGTGGAGCCGAGTTTGTTGACACGGCAAATATGCAGCAGATCGTGGATTTCTTCAGCAAAACCTTGAAATAACCCCTCTTTTAAGTTTGCCGCGTTTGCCTTCAAACCGATAAAAGCACGAGGCCGTTTCTTAACGGCCTCGTGCTTTTTATCGGCTGCCTGATGATCGTTAACCGCCGCCGCGCCCGGCTGTAATGTTCGAGTAAAAGGCTAAGCTTCGTTCAGGAAAGTGATGCTGGGCTGACCTTCCACGCCTGCCAACTCCATCGCTGCCAATAATTCAGGGGATTTGGTGAATTTCTGCGCATTCTCCAATGTGTTCCACTTAAAAATTACAGTGAGCTTATTTGGATCCATTACATCGCGGTAAATCTGGTCTGAAAGCGCGCCGCTGGATTTGCGGAGAGCAATCTGAGAATCATAGACCTTTTTCCAGATTCCGTAGTCTTTTACTTTGTGTTGAATTAAAATCCCTGCCATGAATATTTCTCCTTGAGTAGCCTGACACTGAAAATGAACCCATTCAGCAAAGGTATGCATTAATTTGCATTATTACAATCTTTATTATCTAAATATTACTACTTCCGTTCAATTCTGCCATGAGCATAGTATGAGCATAATACCCTCCGGGGTAGACGAAGACCCGTAGGGGCGCGTTTGCGCCGCTCTGTCTCAGCCAGCTCCTTCTCAAGCAATCCCTCTCCCCTGTCATTGCGAGCCAGCGTCCTTCTGGCAAAGCAATCCCTCCCCACCTCCCCTGTCATTGCGAGCCAGCTTCCTTCTGGCAAAGCAATCCTAACCCCCCCCCATGTCATTGCGAGCCAGCGTACTTCCGGCGAAGCAATCCCTCCCATTGTCCCCCCCCATGTCATTGCGAGCGTACTTTGCGAAGCAATCCCTCCCCACCTCCCCTGTCATTGCGAGCCAGCGTACTTCCGGCGAAGCAATCCCTCCCCACCTCCCATGTCATTGCGAGCCAGCGTCCTTCTGGCGAAGCAATCCCTCCCATTGTCCCCCCCCCATGTCATTGCGAGCGTACTTTGCGAAGCAATCCCTCCCCACCTCCCATGTCATTGCGAGCCAGCGTCCTTCCGGCGAAGCAATCCTACCCCCGCATTGCGGTCATCCCTCCCCGCCCCCATGTCATTGCGAGCCAGCGTCCTTCTGGCGAAGCAATCCCTCCCATTGTCCCCCGCCCCTGTCATTGCGAGCCAGCGTACTTCCGGCGAAGCAATCCCTCCCATTGTCCCCCGCCCCATGTCATTGCGAGCGTACTTTGCGAAGCAATCCCTCCCCCCCCATGTCATTGCGAGCCAGCGTACTTCCGGCGAAGCAATCCCTCCCATTGTCCCGCCCCATGTCATTGCGAGCGTACTTTGCGAAGCAATCCCTCCCATTGTCCCCCGCCCCATGTCATTGCGAGCGTACTTTGCGAAGCAATCCCATCCCTTCTCCCATCCACCTCCCCTGTCATTGCGAGCCAGCTTCCTTCTGGCGAAGCAATCCCTCCCATTGTCCCCCCCCATGTCATTGCGAGAGCGTCCTTTGCAAAGCAATCCCGCCCCGCGAATTATGGAACTTTCTTATATCAATCATCGTCAAACGTTAGTAGGAATCTCGTAACCCAAACCTATCCACAGCAAATCAAATGAAAAGAGAAAGAATGCTCACATTTTCTTTCAAACAACCCCTTTGGATTGGGATGTCCATCATCCTGTTCTCCTCCCTGGTGCTCTCTGCCTGTGACCTGGCAGGCTCGCCAGCCGCCAGCCGCGATGCTTCCACGCCGGCGGGGGACCAGGAGCTCCCCAGCGATAGCATCACCCCATCCCCCGTTGAAAACCTTGCGGATGCGCAGCTGGAGTACACCAATCAGGACTTTGGGTTCAGCTTTAACTACCCCAAAGGATTTGAACTGCAGCGGAACTCCGTTCATTCGATCAACTTCCTGGCGCCGCAAGGTACCCCGGGCGAACGCTGGCGAGGCTGGCTTGAGGTGGAACGGGTCCTCGACCAGGATGCTGCGTGGTACGCCGACCAGGCGAAGCAGGAGAATGCCGATCTGGGCCCCCAAATCACCTCCCAAATCTACTCCTCGACGAGAAGTCATCGACGGTCAGCAGGCGTATATCCTCGGGCGCATGCCCGGGCAGGACTTGAACCGCCAGATGTTCATCGTATATAAAGGCCTCCTGTATCACCTGACTTTTTTACCCGATGATCCTCAGACCGGCGAGGCCAACCAGCAGATGGAGACCCTCTATGAGGCGGTCACCAACAGTCTGCGATTCCTGCCGGAACGTGAGCTTGTGCCCCCTGTGACAGACATCAACAATATGGTCTACCAGCTTGAAAGAGCGCTCGAGGCGCGCAGCGAGGCTGAGATCATGCGCCTCCTCGATGAAGAGTTCAGCATCGCGAACTGGGTCCCAGACGCCTCAGAGAGCGAAGCGTTTGCGCGCTACGGCAGATATGGAGCCTCCCAACTGATTTTGAACCAATACCTTTCCCAATCGCCCGACCTGACCCTGGAAAAGCAGGTCGATTGGGCTTCTCTATTCGGGGATCCGTTCCCGTTCTCCCGCTTCTTTCCCGACCAGGTGATCACACCGGTCCTGGTGAAGGGCTGGGGACCTCAAGGCGCCGATGAGGCAGTCATGATCATCGCCCATAGAAGCGACGGCAGCCTGTATTGGCGGGATCTATTCTTAGCACAGGGAACATTCACGAAGTAATCAGCCTGCAAAAAAGTCAGCCCTCCTCGAACACATGTGCTATAATATCCCTCAAAGTTCATCATCCCGCCAATGTACATTCGTTTCGATTCGTTTTTTCGAGGAACGAATACCCGATGACCGCCTCCTCCCTCCCGATCGCCCTCGTCCGCCTGGTCCTCGCCATCGACCGCCATTTCCCCGGCTACGTCGACGGCTACTACGGCCCTCCCGAATGGCGGCCTTCTCCTGTCAAGCTCGTCCCGCTCGAGGACCTGCGCCGGGATGCCGAAGCCCTCTCTCGCTCCATTGCCGCCTCTCCCAGCCTGGACGAGCAGCGCCGCGATTACCTGCTCCACGAGCTCCGCGCCGCCGCCACCATCCTCCGCCGGTTGAAAGGCGAGAAGCTCTCCCTCGCCGAGGAAGTCGAAGGCGTCTACGACCTGCAGGTCGCCTGGACCGATGAATTGCACTTCGCCCTCCTCCGTCAGAACCTCGACGACTTGCTCCCCGGAAGCGGCTCGCTGACCGAGCGCTACCAGCGCCACGAGGCCTCGCTGGAGATCCCGGGTGCTCGCGTCGAGCCGCTTGCCCGATATGCCCTCGATGTCCTCCGCCAGCGCACCGACCGCCTCTACAACCTGCCCGCTGGAGAAGAGGTCGAGCTGATCCTGCCGGATGCCGACGAGCCTTGGGCTGGCTACCATGAGTACCTGGGTCACCACAAAAGCTGCGTGGCGGTCAACACTCATTTCACCCAGCATCTCACCAATTTCATCCATATCCTCGCCCATGAAGCCTACCCAGGGCACCACACCGAGCATTCGCTCAAAGAGCAGCGCCTGACTCGCGAGCTCGATCGCCCCGAGCACACCCTGGTGATGGCGAACTCGCCTTCCTGCGTGATCTCTGAAGGAGCGGCAATGCTCGCCCTCGAGACCCTCTTTCCCGATGACGAGCTGGTCGCCTGGTTTGAAACCGAGATCTACCCGCCTCTCGGGCTTGTGGGCGCAGACGCACGCCGCAATCTGCAGATCACCCGCCTTGCGCGCCGCATGGAGCTGCTCTTCGCCAATGCCGTCATCCTGATGTACGACCAGCATCTGAGTGACCGGCAGGTCTTCGATTACATCCGGGATTACTCGACCGAGTCCGATGAAAACCTGAAAGCCATGGTCGCCTTTATGAAGCAGCCCGTGCGCCGCGCCTATACCTTCTGCTACGCCTACGGGACTCGTTTAATGGAGGAGCTGTACGCCGCTCGCCGCGACCGCCAGGCCTGGCATCTCCGCCTCATCAGCGAACCGACCACCCCAACCCAGATCCGGGAGTGGATCAAGGGTGCTAATTTAACCCATCGAACAGACCTGAAGCCTCATTCCCATGTCCCCGCTGATCAACTACGAAGTCTCCACCCTCATCGCCCTTTTCTCGCTCCCGCTTGCGATGCGCGCCGAATGGGCTTACCGCTCCCTGCCCGAGATTTCCGCCTCTCTCCTCGACCTTCCGCTTCCCTCGCTCTCCGTCATCATCCCCGCCCGCGACGAAGCTCGCAACCTTTCCACCCTCATCCCTTCCCTGCGGGCTTCGACTTACCCGGGCGAGCTCGAAATCCTGGTCGTCGACGATCACTCCACCGACGAGACAGCCTGCGTTGCCGCCGGTCTGGGTGCCAGCTTGGTCAGGCTGATGGGCGGGCTGCCCTCCGGCTGGCTCGGCAAGCCGTATGCTTGCCACCAGGGTGCCCTCGCCGCCTCCGGGGAGTGGCTGCTGTTTACCGATGCCGACACCTCCTACCGGCCGGATGCCCTGCCCCAGATGCTAGCCTACGTCCTCGCCCAGCGACTGGACGGCTTGAGCGCCTTCCTGCACCAGGACTGCTCCTCGACCATCGACCGGTTGGCGCTGGGTGCCGCCTACACCGGCCTTTTCGCCGGGTTGAGCGCTTCCCACCATCCCCTCAATGGGCAGCTGATCCTGATCCGGCGGGATGCCTACTTGTGCAGCGGTGGTTTCGAGCCCGTCCGCGAGCAGGCATTGGAAGATCTGGCTTTCGGCCGTCTGCTGGCAGCCGGCGGGTACGACCTGCGGGTTGCGCGCCTTGAGTCTCTGGGCGCGGTGCGCATGTACCGCAGCCGCACCCAGGCCTTCCACGGTCTTTCGCGGCTGGGCTCCGGATCGCTGACCTGGATGGGCTTCACGGGGATCTTCACTGCCATCTACATTGCTGCCCTGGTCTCGCCTTTGGTTGTGCTTGCTGGCGTGCTGCTTAAACAGGCGCCCTGGCTCTGGCTGGTCCTTTCCTGGGGTGCAGCCTCCCTGAGCCATCTCTCCTGGATACCCCGCTTTGCTCCCGCTGAGCGCAGCCGGTCTCCCCTGGGTAAAAAACCTGGACACCGCCGCGCTTGCCCTGTTGGCGCCTTTCGGAGGTCTCCTCGTTCTGACTGCTGCCCTGTGGGGGCTGTTTTCACAGCTGTTTGGCGCCGGTCTGAGCTGGAAAGGTAGGAAAGTGTGAGATGAACGAGCTCCTTTGGATCCCCTTTGCTTTCCTGATCGGCTCGCTGCCCATCTCCCTGTGGATTGGCAAAATTTTCTTGAAAACCGATATCCGTCAGGTGGGCGACGGCAATCCCGGCGGGGCGAATGTCTGGCAGGTCGGCGGCAAATGGTGGGGCCTGACGGCGATCATCCTGGACGGATTCAAAGGGCTGATCCCGGTCGAGCTTGCCGAGCGCCTGGGCGGGCTGGACGGCTGGGTGATGGTCGCTGCCGCCCTCGCCCCGATCCTCGGGCACGCCTACTCGCCCTTCTTGCGCTTCCGCGGCGGCAAAGCCATGGCTACCTCTTTCGGCGTCTGGACCGCACTGACGGATTACCGCGGCCCGCTCGTCCTGGGGCTCACCCTTGCAGTCGGGCTGCGCTTCCTCCACAAAGAAGGTCAGGCCCTGCTGGTCGGAATGCTGGTCCTGCTCGCCTACCTGCTGGTTTTCGAGCGTGAGCCGGTCTTATTGGCGGTCTGGGCCGGGAATTTCATCCTCCTGCTTTGGAAGTACCGCTCCAACTTGACCCGCTCCTCCATGTTCGCTGACGCGAAGGAAGACGAGTAAGACAAAACGAAAGAGAGATGACGATGCAGAATCGGCTGGTGCTGGTGACTGGTGTGACAGGCTACATTGGCGGTAAACTCGCCCCCTGGCTGCTGGAGGCTGGATACCAGCTCCGCGTGCTTGTGCGCGACCGCTCGCGCCTGCAAGGACGCACCTGGCTGGACCAGGTAGAGGTCGTCGAAGGCGATGTTCTCGACCCCGTTTCACTCGCCGGGGTCATGACAGGCGTAACCGACGCCTATTACCTGGTTCACAGCATGTCTGGCAGCGCCGATTTTGTCGAGCGAGACCTCCAGGCGGCGCACAATTTCAGCGCCGCTGCCAGAGATGCCGGCGTCAAGCGCATCTTCTACCTGGGCGGTCTCGGCGATCCAGACAGCGACCTCTCACGCCACCTGCGCTCACGCCAGGAAACCGGCGAAGCGCTGCGCCAGGCGGGTGTGCCTGTGACGGAGTTCCGGGCCGCAATTGTGGTCGGATCGGGCAGCGTCTCATTCGAGATGATCCGCTACCTCACCGAGCGCGTCCCGGTGATGATCTGTCCGCGCTGGGTCTTTACCCGTGTCCAGCCGATCGCGATCCGCGACGTCGTGGATTACCTCGCTTCTGCCCTCGAATCGCCCGAAAGCGTTGGCAAAGTGATCGAGATCGGCGGCTCTGACGTGCTGACCTACGGCGAGATGATGACCGGCTATGCTCGCATCAGGGGGCTGCAACGCTGGCTGGTCTCAGTGCCGGTGCTCACCCCGCGCCTCTCCTCCTACTGGGTGCACATCGTCACGCCCATCCCTGCCGCCATTGCTCGCCCGCTGATCGATGGTCTGCGCAACGAGGTGATCGTTCGCGGTGATCTCGCCCAGGTGCTTTTTCCCAAGATTAAACCGCTGGATTACCACACCGCCGTAGCCTCTGCCCTTGCCGACCTGGAAGCTCACCGCATCGAGACCTCCTGGTCCGACGCCCTCGCCAACAGCCAGGGCGACCTGGTGCCTGTGACCCTGACCACCCAGGAAGGCATGATCATTGAGCGCCGCCAGCTCATCGTTGCCGCCAGTCCGCCCGCGGTCTTCAAGGTCTTCTGCCAGTTGGGCGGCGACACCGGCTGGCTTTACCTGAACTTTGCCTGGGAGCTGCGCGGCTGGGCGGACCGGCTTGTGGGCGGGGTAGGGATGCGCCGCGGCCGCCGAGATTCCGATGCACTCCGGATCGGCGACGCCGTCGATTTCTGGCGGGTCGAAGCCGTCGAACCCGACGCCTGCTTGCGCCTCCGGGCCGAGATGAAAGTCCCCGGGCGAGCCTGGCTGCAGTTCGAGGTTTTCCCCCAGTCTGAGGGGGATTCCCGGCTGGTGCAGACCGCCTTCTTCGCCCCCAAGGGATTGTTTGGGCTGCTCTATTGGTATGGGCTCTACCCAATTCACCGCTTGATTTTCGCTGGGATGATCCGGAAGGTGGGTAGTCGAGCGGAAGCCCTGATTCAAACAATGACCCAGATCGACCGCAGCATTCCAGCTAACCCTGCCGGCCCAGACCAGACAGTCTAAAAGGTGTCTCCAACCGTGATGAAGAAGAAACTCCGGCGTCCTCTTTCTTTCATCGATGGGTTTCTGCCCGCCGATCGATCCCAGGCGCCCACCGATATCGTTGCAGGCTTCACCCTTGCCGCCCTGGCGATCCCTGCAGTGATGGGCTATACCAGGATCGCCGGCATGCCGGTAATCACGGGTCTCTACACCCTCCTGATCCCCATGGCCGCGTATGCATTCTTCGGGTCATCCCGGCATCTGGTTGTCGGCGCTGATTCGGCCACAGCCGCGATCATGACAGCCGGTTTAGTCCAGCTCGCCTCTGCCGGATCGCCTGAATATGTCGCCTATGCCGGGATGCTCGCCCTGATGTCCGGCGTATTTCTGGTCGCCGCCCGCCTGATTCGTCTGGGGTTCATCGCCGATTTCCTCTCCCGCACCGTGCTGGTCGGTTTTCTGACCGGCGTCGGCATCCAGGTGGCAATCGGTCAAATTTCGGGTATGCTTGGCGTTTCAGGCGGAGGCGCCGGTCCGGTGCAGGAGCTCGCTGCCGACATTCAGCAGCTCGACCAGGCGAACCCTTACACCCTGGCGGTTGCGGTCTCAGTCCTGGCGATCATCTTCGCCAGCCGGAAAATCAATAAGAAAATCCCGGGTCCTTTGATTGCCGTTATCGGCGCCATCCTGGTGAGTTATCTCTTCGATCTTGCCGCGCATGGTGTCGCGGTCCTGGGCGCCGTCCCGAGCGGTCTGCCCAAGATCGGCCTCCCAACCGGTGTGGATTTAAACCTGAATGTCTTCAGCCTGCTCATGCCGATCGCTTTCTCGATGTTTGTCGTCATCCTCGCCCAAAGCGCTGCCACTTCACGGGCTTATGCCGCCCGTTACTTTGAAAGCTTCAATGAAAATAAGGACCTGGTCGGTCTCAGCCTGGCGAACTTCGCTGCCGGCTTGAGCGGCGCGTTTGTGGTGAACGGCAGCCCAACCAAGACTCAGATGGTAGCCAGCGCTGGCGGTCGCAGCCAGCTTGCCTCTCTGACTACCTCCGTCATCGTCCTGTTTGTCCTCTTGTTTCTCACCCGCCCGCTGGCATATATGCCCGAAGCGGTTCTCGCATCCGTCGTTTTTATGATCGGCGTCGAGCTGGTTGACGCGAAAGGGATGCTCAGGATTTTCGACGAGCGCCCGGTCGAGTTTTGGGTTGCATTGGTTACTGCCCTGGTGGTGATCTTCATCGGCGTCGAAGAAGGCATCTTGCTGGCGATATTGCTGTCCATCCTGATCCACACCCGGCACGGCTACCGTCCTAAAAACGCCGTGCTGCGCATGGATAATACTGGCAGGCAGTACATGGTCCCTGTTAGCTGGCATTCCCAGGTCATCCCAGGGCTGATAATCTACCGCTTCCATCACAGCATGTACTTCGCCAATTCAGAACACCTCTCCCAGGAAGTGCTCGAGCTCGTAGAAGGCGCCGAGCCGCCTGTATCCTGGTTCTGCATTGATGCGATCGCCGTGGATGATATCGATTTTTCCGCAGCCGCCGTCCTGAGGGAAACCTGCACGCTTTTGAAATCGAAAGGCGTTCGCCTGGTGATGGCGGAGGTTGGCGGCGACATTCTCCGTGAGCTCGATCGCTCTGGACTGGTTGATATGATCGGGATCGATGGCTTTTTTGAGACGATAAGCGACGTAGAAGCGGCATATCGCGGTAAATCCTTTTCCCGCTCTTAATCCAAATTTCATCTCGCCCGCTTGCTACCCTGTTATAATAACCTGTACACAATATATACATCACTTGCGGGGAAAGCCGCCACACCGCCTCTCCGTTTTGGATCATAATCTAGCTTAACCTGGGACCTCTTATGAAAAATTCACGCCTCATGACGATCTTCATTATCGTCTTTGTTGACATGCTCGGCTTCAGCCTGATCCTTCCGCTGCTGCCTTATTATGCCGAATTTTACGGCGCCAGCGCCGCCCTGGTCGGTCTGCTGGTGGCTTCATATGCCGCCGCCCAGCTTATCGGTGCGCCGCTGCTCGGGCGGCTTTCCGACCGCATCGGTCGCCGCCCCGTGCTGCTGTTTTCCGTCTTCGGCACATTCATCGGCTTTCTGCTGCTCGGTTTTGCCGAACCGATCGGGCGCATGCTCGCCGACCTGTTCAACGCCCAATCTCCAGATGCCTTCATCCTCGCCGTGCTCTTCTTCAGTCGAATCATCGACGGTTTGACCGGCGGCAACATCTCCGTCGCCCAGGCTTATATTGCCGATGTTACCGACGAGACAGACCGCGCCAAGGGGCTTGGCATGATTGGCGCCGCGTTTGGGCTGGGCTTCATCATCGGTCCTGCGGTTGGCGGCGCTCTCTCGCAGTGGGGCTACAACCTGCCTGCATTCGTCGCTGCCGGCGTCTCGCTCCTCAATCTGGTGGCGATCTTCTTCTTCTTGCCCGAATCCTTCCCGGCTGAAAAGCGGGCTGAGGCTGCCGGAAAAACTCGTCCGCCGTTCACGCTGCCTGCCCTTTGGACTGCTCTAAACCGCCCGAAGGTCGGCCCCCTCCTCCATGTCCGCTTTTTTTACGGGCTGGCATTTGCCACCTTCCAGACCATCTTCGCTTTATACGCCCAGGCGATCCATCTTTCACCCCAAACCACAGGGTATGTCCTCGCTTATGTTGGCCTGCTATCGGTGATCGTCCAGGGCGGTTTGATGGGTCCCATCACCCGCCGGTTCCGCGAGAACTGGCTGATCATCACCGGGCTTTGGCTGATGTCCCTGGCGCTGCTCGCCTGGGCATTCACCGATACGCTGGCGATGCTGCTGATTGTGATGGTCCCGCTTGCCCTCTCCGGTGGGGTCTTGAACACCGTGATCCAGAGCGCCATCAGTAAAACCGTCAGCCGCGAAGAAGTCGGCGGCATCCTCGGCATCTCCACCTCGGTCGAATCTTTCACCCGCGTCCTGGCGCCCACCCTGGGCGGCATCCTCCTCCAAAAGTTGGGGGTTTGGGCGCCTGGCGTGTTCGCCGCCTTTCTGATGGCATGGTGCCTGACATTCGCTTACCGCAAGATCATCATCCCTGCCCGCCGCGAGCGCCTCGCCTCCGAGTTGGACTTTGCCAATGCCTGAGCAGGTCCGCAAGATCCTCCGCATCCTTGGGATAACCCTGCTCGTTTTGATCTTCGCGGGGATCACTGGATTTGTGGTCTGGGGGCTCACCCCTGCCGGGCCGATGCCCGAAGCGCTGCCTGCACTCGAATCCGATCCCCAGGTCAATGTGACGGAAGGTCGCTGGCTGGTTTTTACTCCGGCATCTGGGGACGCCTCGACCGGGCTGATCATCTACCCCGGTGCCCACGTCGATTACCGGTCTTACGCTCCCGCTGCCCACCGCCTCGCCGCCGAGGGTTTTCGGGTCATCATCGTCAAGATGCCGCTCAGCCTGGCAGTCCTGAACCCAGGCGCGGCCGCTGATGTGATCTCCAATTACCCCGAAATCGAGCATTGGGCGCTCGCCGGACACTCGCTCGGTGGCGCCATGGCAGCGAATTTTGTGAAATCTCAACCTGCCGCCGCCGCTGGTCTGGTCCTGTGGGCAGCATATCCCGCCGAGGGTGACGACCTCTCGGGCAGTGCCCTGAAGGCAGCCTCAATTTCCGGGACATTAGACGGGCTCGCCACCCCTTCAGATATCGCAGCCTCCCATCAGCTCCTTCCCCTGCAGACCCTTTGGGTGGCGATCGATGGCGGCAACCACGCCCAGTTCGGCTGGTACGGCGACCAATCTGGCGATAACCCGGCCTCGATCAGCCGCGAGCAGCAGCAGGACCAGATCGTTCAGGCTACCTTGAAGCTGCTTGAAAGCATCCCATGACCCAAACCTCGACCCACATCTCCAGTTATCCTGTGTATACCGATCTTTGTGCTCATAAGGTGCAGCCGTCATGAATACGCTTTTAGGCAACCACTGGCATCATCTACCCACAACCGAAGTGCTCGAGCTGCTTGAGAGCGACTCCCAAAAAGGGCTCGATCTTTTTGAGATTCAGCACCGCCTGTCTCGATTTGGCCGGAATGTCCTGACGCCAAAGAAGGGCACGAGCCCGCTGGTGCGCTTCCTCCACCAGTTTAAAGAGCCCCTCGTCATTATCCTGCTGCTCGCCAGCCTGATCACAGCCATACTGAAAGACCCGCTGGATGCGCTGGTAATTGCCGGCGTCGTGCTGATCAACGCGGTTTTCGGATTCATCCAGGAAAACCGAGCCGAACAGGCGATCGCTGCCCTGGCTGAAACAATGACAACCGAAGCCTCTGTGGTCCGAAGCGTGTGCTCGCCCGAATTTCTGCTGCAGAGCTTGTGCCGGGCGATATCGTCCAGCTTGGGTCGGGGGCGCGGGTCCCTGCCGACCTGCGTCTGCTGAGCTCGCGCGATCTTCAGGTCACCGAAGCCGCGCTAACCGGCGAATCCCTCCCCGTTGAAAAAGATGCGGTCTTGCTCATGCCGCCTGAAACGGTCCTGGCGGATCGCCGCAACATGGCGTACGCTTCCACCCTTGTAACCTACGGCACCGCTATCGGCGTGGTAGTGGCTACCGGAGACGATAGTGAGATCGGGCGCATTTCTCAGCTCATCTCGAGCGCCGCCGATCTCGAGACCCCTTTGACCCGCAAGATCCGGCAGTTCAGCCGGGTGCTTCTGGTCGCGATTCTGGTCCTTTCTGCTTTCACTTTTGCGATTGGTGTTTTGCGAGGCGAACCGGTTGTCGACACGCTCATGGCCGCGATTACCCTGGCTGTCGGGGCAATCCCCGAAGGGCTCCCCGCCGCCCTCACGGTCATCCTGGCCATCGGCGTCTCGCGTATGGCCCAACGCCGGGCGATCGTCCGCCGCCTTCCTGCCGTCGAGACCCTCGGCGCTACCACGGTGATCTGCTCGGATAAGACCGGCACCCTCACCCAGAACCAGATGACCGTGGTGGAGGTCTTCACCATGGGCGGGCGCTATGCGCTGAGTGGAACGGGCTACCAACCCGAGGGAGAGATCACTGCAGAAAATTCCCGGTCTGCCTCTCTGTCAGAAGATCTCGCCCTGCAAGAAACGCTCAACGCTGGGATGCTCTGCAACGACAGCCGGCTTGTTGAGAATGATGGCCGTTGGACGGTGGTCGGCGATCCCACCGAAGGTGCCTTGCTGGTCTCTGCCCGCAAAGCCGGCCTGGAAACCGATCAAAACAAAATCCCTGCCCGCCTGGATGCCATTCCATTCGAACTCGCAGCACCAGTATATGGCAACCCTCCATTCAGGCGGGCGGATCTATATCAAGGGGGCAGCGGAAGTGTTGCTCGATGCCTGCCGCGCTGCGCTCGATCCGCAAGGGATTGAGATCTCTTGCGGCGCTGGTTTCTACCACGCCCAGGAAGAGATGGCATCTCGCGGGCTGCGCGTCCTGGCGTTTGCTCGCCTGGATTTGCCCGAAGCGCAGAAAATCTCCTTTGAAGATATCAAGGAACTGACTCTGCTGGGGTTGCAGGGAATGATCGACCCGCCTCGCCCGGAGGTGATTGGAGCGATTCGTGCTTCCCAGAATGCCGGCATCAAGGTCAAGATGATAACTGGCGACCATGCCCTCACTGCCGCTGCGATCGGGCGCCAGATTGGGCTTGTCACGGAAGGTTGTGAAGGCACCCTCACCGGTTCCCAACTCGCAGAGCTCTCCGACGCGGAGCTGATCGATGTGGTCCTTAACGTCAATATCTTCGCTCGCGTCGCCCCTGAGCAGAAGCTGCGCCTGGTTGAAGCCTTGCAGTCGCGCCGAGAAGTGGTCGCGATGACCGGCGACGGCGTAAATGACGCCCCAGCTCTCAAGCAAGCCGATATTGGCATCGCCATGGGCATCACCGGCACCGACGTCTCGAAGGAAGCCGCCGATATGGTGCTTACGGACGATAACTTTACCACGATCGAGGCTGCAGTTGAAGAAGGTCGCGGCGTGTTCGATAATCTCACCAAATTCATCGCCTGGACCCTGCCGACCAACCTCGGTGAAGGGCTGGTGCTGCTTGCCGCGATCGTTGCCGGTCTCACCCTCCCCATCCTGCCGATCCAGATCCTGTGGATCAATATGGTCTCCGCGGGAGTGCTGGGACTGACACTTGCCCTCGAGCCGAAGGAGCTCGGGCTGATGAAGCGTAAGCCTCGCCGCCCTGATGCGCCCATCTTGAACACCGAGATGATTTGGCGCATCACCCTCGTGAGCATCATCATCCTCGTAGGTGCTTTTGGGCTCTTTCAATACGAGCTTGCTAACGGAGCATCGATTGAAGAAGCCCGTACGGTTGCAGTCAATGTTGTGATCTTCGTCGAGATCTTCTATTTGTTCAACGCCCGCTCCTTCAGGCAGTCGCCGTTCCAGCTCGGTTTATTATCAAACCCCTACGCGGTCGGTGGGGCAATCTTAATGGTCATCATCCAGTTAGGATTCACCTACCTGCCCTTCATGAATGGGCTGTTCAGCAGCGCCCCCATCCCCTACGTCCTCTGGCTCGACGTTTTAGGCGTCGGCCTGGTTTCTTTCGCTGTAATCGAGCTGGAAAAAGGCTTGCGCCGCTATCTCGACCGGAGACGCCTGGAGCGTGAAAATGCCCCAGCCTGATTCTTCCGCCCGTTAGGATGCCGGAAATGAAGCTGGCGCCTGAAGAGAACGATGCACTCACAATCAGTCCATCTCGATAAAAGTAACTTTTTGGTTCAAAGAACATCTTATTAAAGTAGACTACTGTTTCCAGAATTGCGCTGGAGTGATCGATAGGAGAACGAAATGAAATGGTCCTGGAAAATTGGGAGGTTCGCTGGCATTGATGTTTTTATCCATGCCACCTTCCTGTTAATTATCGCCTGGGTCGCCTGGAGCTACTGGCGGATAACCCAGACCGCCGGTGGGACGTTGGAAGGGATCGGCTTTACGCTGCTGCTCTTCCTCTGCGTTGTGCTTCACGAGTTCGGGCACGCCCTCACCGCCCGCAAGTTTGGGGTTAAACCCGCGATATCACCCTTTACCCGATCGGCGGGGTTGCCCGGCTGGAGCGCATGCCCGAAAAACCGCTGCAGGAATTCTGGGTTGCGCTTGCAGGTCCGGCTGTGAACCTGGCAGTTGCCGCCGTACTGCTGGTCCTCCTGCTCCTCAGCGGCACTTTAGGTTCGCTTGCTGACCTGAGCCTTACCCGCGGCGCGTTCTTCACACGCCTCATGCTTGTTAACCTGACCCTCGCCTTCTTCAACTTGATCCCGGCTTTCCCCATGGACGGCGGGCGGGTGGTGCGCTCTCTGCTTGCCCTGAAGATCGAATATACGCGTGCCACCAACGCCGCTGCGCTGCTCGGACAGGGCATCGCCCTGATCTTCGCCGTTGTCGGGTTGTTTTACAACCCCTTCTTGATTTTTATCGCCTTTTTCGTTTGGATCGGTGCAGCCCAGGAATCATCGATGGTTCAGATGAAAAGCGCCCTGGCAGGCATCCCGGTTGGGCGGGCAATGGTCACCAATTTCCAGACCATTTCTACCGGCGAATCGCTTAACCGGGCAGTTGAGCTGATCTTGAGCGGCTCGCAGACCGATTTCCCGGTTGTGGATGACGGGAATCTGGTCGGTGTGCTCACCCGGGCGGACCTGCTTGCCGCCCTCTCGCGCCCCGGGCAGGCGGGCAGTGTGCGTGAGATCATGCGCACCGATCTTCAGACCGCCGATGCAGGAGAGATGCTCGAGCCAGCCTTCGCTCGCCTGCAGGCTTGCTCCTGCCACACTATGCCGGTGCTGCGCGGCGGGCAGCTGGTCGGGCTGCTGACCTCAGATAACATCGGCGAGTTCATGATGATCCAAACCGCCTTGAAGAATCAGCCCAGCGATCGGCTGGCGGGGAAAAACGTTTGAATCTTTATGCCTCAACTCTCCCTGATATAGTGCCCTTGCCCTATTCCATTAACGCCAGATAAGTTATATACTAAAAGCGTGACCTTACAATATTGAAAGGAGGGACCCAAAAATCAATAAGGGTTTTATTTTCGCGTAATCCGTTCTTCCAATTCGTTCCCATCCATAAAAAAATATAGAAAAGGCGAAAGAGGCAATGGCAAACAAATTCCGCATCCTTTTTGTCCTGATCATGATTTTCAGCTTCACCGTTCCGGTTTCAGCGAAACAGAGCGCGAGCTCACCACAAGCCCCATCCGCAGCAATCCCTTTCACAATCTTACATACCAACGATTTCCACGGCCAGCTTGAATTTAGTGGCAGTAACCCTGGTATGGCGCGTGTCTCTTCAAAGGTGAACGAGATCCGCACCGCCAAAGGCGACGCGAACGTCCTCCTGGTCGATGCCGGCGACGAGATGCAGGGCAGCCTGCTCTCCAATCTCCAAAAAGGCATCCCTACTATCGCGGTTTTTAATACCATGAGCTACGACGTAGCGACCTTCGGCAACCACGAGTTTGACTGGGGTCAGTCGACGTTGATCGCCCGCGTGACCCAGGCTGATTACGATTATGTCAGCGCGAACATTGTGGTCAATGATACCGGCAACTGTGCCACCGCAGGCTGGACCAGCCCTTCCTTCGCCACGCCTTATGTGGTTAAAACGATCGGTACGGCACCCAACTCTGTCCGGGTTGCGTTTGTCGGCGTGACCACCATCGAAGTGCCGTCCATCACCATCGCTGAAGCCACTGCCGGGTTGTGCTTTAAAGACCCGACCGCCTCGATCCAGCATTATTATGCCGAAATGAAAGCCAATGCCGATGTGCTCGTGGTGCTCAGCCATCTGGGCTACGCCGACGGCGGCTATGGATATGGTATCCCGGTCATCGGCGATCAGACCCTGGCAAAGAACCTGATCACTGCCGGCCAACCGGTTAACCTGATCATCGGCGGGCACTCCCATTCGAATCTCACCGCCGCAACGGTCGTGACCGTTGCTGGCAAAACCGGCTCAACCGCGGTTGTCCAGGCATACTATAACGGCCGCACACTCGGGCAGGCCGATATGACCTTCGACCCGGTCACAAATGCCGTCACCGTGTCCTGGATCAGAAATCAAATCAGCACCTCCGGCCCCGTGGATCCGGTTGTCGCTGCGAAGATCCTTGAATATTCATCCATCCCCGCATATCAAACCTTGATCAACACGCCGATCGGGTATACGGCTGTTGATTTGCCGCGCCTGGGTGGCACAGTGGATAACATGATGGGGACTTTCGTCGATGACGCAATCTTCAACTACCTCAACACCGATGCCGATCCAACCAACGATGTCGACCTATTCTTCAATAACGCCGGCGGCATCCGTACGGATTTGTGTGCTATCCCCGATCCAGCAAATCCGGGTGGTTATAAATGGAGCTACACATCTACCGATTGTCATTCCGGTGTGCACGATCCTGTTCTCTTAAAATACGAGCAGATGTTCACCATCCTCCCCTTCGGCAATGTCACCACCGTTGGCGAGATGACCGGCGCCCAGATTCAGATGGTCCTCGACCAGGCGCCCAGGGTAGCCGGCGTGATTCAGCCCGCCGGGATTGATTACAAGTATTATTCCTACAAGGACGCGCTGCCCGGACCGCAGCCCTTCGCCTGGGGGGCGTTCGAAGCCTGTGTGGTAGACAAAGTCACGCAGGTCTGCGAGCCGCTCGTGATGGACAAGGTCTACAAAGTGGGGACGAATGAATTCCTTGCGCCCGGCGGCGGCGATGGATATCTCGCCTTCAAGTATATGAATAACCCTGTCCGCCTGGACGACATGCTCAACAATGTGAATGCCTGGATCAGCGCGAACCACGGCACGCCAGAGACCGCTTATAAAGGTCCAAATGGCGACGGCACACTCGACGGGCGCATCCTGCGCGATGGGACGAGCACCCTCGGCAGCGGCACCATCATTCCACTTACGATCCTCCACCACAACGACTCCCACGGCAACCTGGTGACCGGCCCATATGTGGCTTACCCGCAGCTTGCCACCTTGATCAAGCAGGAGCGATTGCACAACCCAGGGCGCACCATGCTGCTTTCCTCTGGCGATAATATCCAGGGCGACGCCATGATGTACTACTTCAAATCCGCCGCCCTTGGCTACGCTGCAGATGGGACCCCGCTTCCCCCATCTCTCCAAACCCACCCAATGATGGCGGTGATGAACGCCATGGGCTACGACGCCTGGACCCTCGGCAACCACGAGTTCAATTTCGGAAAAGACATCTTCACCAGCGTTCTCAAACAGGCAGCATTCCCAACCCTCCAGGCTAACCTGGAAGATACCGGAGAGTACGGCATCGCCCAGGTTCCCGTCCAGGATTACATCACCAAAAACCTCGGCGGGATCAACGTGGCTGTGATGGGGATCGGCAACCACCGCGTCCCGAACTACGAGCTGCCCAGCAACATCCCCGGGCTCACCTTCACCGATCCGCTGGTGAAGGCCCAGGAGCTCTCCGATCAGCTCAATCCAGACAGCGATGTGGTCATCGCCCTCACCCACATCGGCTTCACCGAAGATCCGAAGAGCGTGGAGGTGGATAAGAACGTCGATACCAACATGGCCGCTCAGGTCGGCGGGCTGGACGCGATCATTGGCGGGCACAGCCATACCAACCCTGCGACCGGTTACGGGTTTTACAAATTCCTTCCAACCCTTGTCGCCGATCCGGACGATAAACCAGTGATCATCAACCACGCCTACCGCTACAACAACACCCTCGGCGAGGTGATCCTCGGGGTCCGCCCGAAGGCTGGTGGCGGATACGAAGTCGTGACCCGCACCGGGCAGTATCTCTCAGTTACCAGCTCGACTCTCGAAGATCCAGACATCAAGGCGATTGTTGCGCCCTACGTGGCTGCCTTTTCGACCTACAACAACAAAGTCGTAG
The DNA here is from genome assembly GCA_963827155.1 of uncultured Chloroflexia bacterium. Lineage (GTDB taxonomy): Bacteria > Chloroflexota > Anaerolineae > Anaerolineales > UBA4823 > UTCFX2. The sequence goes on from CAWGZV010000002.1 coordinate 1,038,986, forward strand.
GTCAGACTACCGTCCCGATCGACGCGCTGCAGGCTTTTACCAAGGAGACAAACGCCGCCAACTTGCAGGCTGACTCGGCGGTCTTCGCCCTGGAGCAGACCCACGGAATCGACGTCGACTTCCACCTCTCCGGCGCTATGACCAACCGCGCTGTCGCCACAAGCGGCCCATACCCGGTGACCCTCAAGGTCAGCGATATGTTCACCCTGATGCCCTACGAGAACTCCCTCGTTGTGCTCGAGATGAACGGGGTGCAGCTCAAAGCCGTCCTGGAGCGCGCCTTCCGCAACTATTACTACTACAAGTATGTCTCGGGCTATGGCGGCTACTCATACTACACCACCTGCATGCTGGATATCGACTCGGTCGGCAAGATCACCTACAATGATCTGTACCCCGCTGCCTACGATCCGGCTAAGAGCTACGTGGTCTCGCTGGAAGTGGATGGAGAGCAAATCGACTTCACCGATGAGACCAAATTCTACCGGGTCTCCACCGTCAACTATCTGGCAGCCGGCTCCTGCAACTTCAACAACGGCGGGGTCAGCTTGTGGCCCTTGGACCAGATCGTCGCAGACACCCAGTACTACGTCCGCGATGTGGTGATCGAGTACATCGACGCCATGGATATCGTCTCGCCTGCCATTGAAGGGCGCCTGAGCTTCATCACCGACACCACCCCACCTGTTATCACCATCACCTCGCCCACACCAACCAGCACCGGGCGTTGGTTAACCCTGGACTTCGGCGCGACCGACGATATCTCCGGTGTAGGCAGCATCTGGGCTGATCTGGATGGCATCCCAGTGACGGACGGTCAGGTAATCGACACCTTCAATTTAACTGTTGGCGACCATACTCTGACGGTCAACGCTGTAGATAAAGCCGGCAACTCCTCCAGCGCCAGCGTAACCTTCTCTGTAACTACTACACCTGCCGTTCTGATCTCGCTTTTAGAGCAGCTTTATATCGAAGGGAAGATTACCAAGGCACCAATCTTTTACGGCTTGATGAACAAAGTCCTGGACGCCCAGGCTGCGTTCGCGGACGGCGATGACGAGCTGGGAGCCAACCTCCTGAACGCTTTCATCAATAAAGTCGAGGCTCAGAGATGCAAAACCATCACTTGCGATGCCGCTGACCTATTGATCGCGGAAGCGGAAGCCCTCCTGACGAGTATGGATGCCGTCTCTGCTTTGGATGTTCTACAGGCTGATCTCGTGGAATACAAGCTGTTATATATCCCAGCTTTATTCCGCTGATCGATGGGCAGCTAATTCAACCAGCACCGCTCAGCGGTCAGATCCATGTTTGACCTTGCCCCTTCTCTCATTTCGAGGGAAGGGGCAAGCCTCAATCTCGGTCGATAAACCTCTTCACACCTATCGAGTGCGGCTCGAAATGCTTTACTGAGATGTGCGCTTCTAGGGGATGGACTTTGACTCCCTGCCCTGTGCGCTCGTGATCAACGAAATGAAAGGGCGCACCAGCTTCGTGATTGCCCACCGCCTCAGCACCATCCGCGAGGCCGCTAATGTGCTTGTGATCCAGTGCGGAGGGATCGTCGAGAACAGCGCCCACCAGTTGCTGCTCGAGCTGCGCGAAGTCTATACCAACCTCTACCAGGGCCAGTTCAAGGGGATTGAATATCAAACGAGATAATTCAGAAGCGCCAGGAAGCGAAGTGATTTTTTGATAAGTAATCTTTGCGTTCTTCGCGTTCTTTGCGGTTTAATCTTTTCCAGTCTCTGATCAGCTCAAAACCAAAACCGGCGACTGCTCGCTCAGCACCTGCCAACGGATTTTCCCACCGCAAAACCGCTCGATCAGCGCTGCAGTCTCACTGCAAACCGCTTCTACCTCCGCTGAGGTCGTCGGCGGCAGCCCATCGATGTTGTACTCGATTGCCGTTGTCTCGAGGTGCGTGAGGGTGTGCTGCCCCTGCCGCCAGATCCAGCGCCGGGTGAGCACAAAATCCCCTTCCGCGAAGATAACCTCCCCCGGCAGCGGGTGCTCCATCTCCTCGCTCCCCAGCGGGATGAATCGCTCTCTCCCATCCGCCAGCCGCAGCGAAATGTCGCCCTGGAGGCGGTCGATCGCGTGCCCGCCGGTGGGGATCAAAAAGCATAGCGAGATCAGGTTGCCGATATCGACCAGCGCGTTGATCGAGGGCAGCGGCTCGCCGCGCAGCACTCGCCTTGCCAGCGCTTCAATCGATGGGCGGAATTCGGACGGCTTTACGCCAAAAGCCCGAAAAGCTTCCCGCCACGCCTGGATATGGGGCTCTTCGAGCAGGCGGTCGAGCTCCAGCCTCCCTCGCAAATCCGCCTCCGCCTGGCGGAGCAGCGCCAGCAGCTCCGGTGGGGATTCCCGGTTGCGCACATCTGACGCGACAACCACGCCGCGCACATAACCCGGGAACAGATGGAAGATTTCTGCAGAAACTGAGTATAGATAGCTGCTGGTTCTCATAGGAATATTTTAACGTAAAGACGCAAAGAGCGCTGATAATTTTCAAAACCTGGCGCCCTTTGCGTCTTGATGATGAGTGGAATATTCGAGATAATTGGCGAGCTCAGCGATCTTTGCCTCTAATTCTTTACTTCACCCCAATCTCTTTGAACGGCTCGTCGATATACACATTCTTAGACTGGCAGTTATAAACATCCTTCTTATTCCACTGGTCGTACCAGTCGTCCCAATAATGGTTATACCAATCGTTGTAGTACGATGACCGCCGGCACCACACGATTTTGAACCAGGTTGGCTGCGGCGGGTAAAACTCGACGTACCAGAGCGGCTTGATGAAGTTCCCGCCGTAAGGCATAGCTGTCCCGATCCATAACGTGGCTTTTAGGTTCTGGTTCCGCACCCGAAGCACATAGGGGTGTTCCGAGTAGCTGACCGGCGTGGCATAGTAGACTGGGGTCGGGTAGTAAGAATTGGGTGTCGGATAGACATACACCGGCGCGAAAGTCAGCGTGGGGAGCGGGGTGTAGGTTGGGAGGGGGGTATATGTCGGCTGTGGAGTATAGGTAGGCGGCTCGGTGTAGGTAGGCAGGGGGGTGTAGGTCGCAGCCGGAGGCAGCGGTTCCAGCGTCGCAGCTGGCGGCGGTGGGAGGGTGGGGTAGGCTGCGACAGTCTGGGCGACCGCGGTTTCATAAGGGATTTCCGGGGGAGCCGGGTTGAACGCTTCGAGCACCGAACAGCCAGCCAGGCTGAGCAGGGCAAGCACAAGTAAGGCGGTGCGCAATATTGAAGTTGGTTGGATCTTCATTGGATTTCTCCTGAGCAGAACGCATGTTGATCCGAATAATACATCGGGTACCTCCAATCGAATATTCTATTACCGTTAAGTGGATTATTGAACATACATATCATGACATTTTTGGCGAGGAATGTCAACAGTCCTTTGACGTAAAAGGTGTCAATTCGGTTCCATTCTTCAAATAATTTCTTCGCGAACTTTGCGCCCTTTGTGGTTTAATCGTTATTATTAACCCCAACTTCTCAAAGAAACCAAAAAAATGAATACCCAGACCCTTCCTCCCCCTTCCCTCACCCGCTATGCCTGGCTCTCAATCGCAGCCGCGATCGTCACCATAACCATGAAATCCGCCGCTTACGTCATCACCGGTTCTGTTGGTTTGCTGTCTGACGCCCTCGAATTGACTGTCAACCTTGCTGCGGCGGTCGTCGCCCTGATCGTCCTGCACATGATCAGCAAGCCGGCCAACGATCGCTTCAGCTTCGGTTATTCAAAGGCTGAATATTTCTCCAGCGGCTTTGAGGGCGGGATGATCCTGCTCGCCGCCGCGGGGATCATCATCACCGCCGTGCCGCGGCTCTTGAACCCCCAACCGCTTGAAAAGCTGGGGCTTGGCATGGTTATCTCGATCTGCGCCTCTTTGATCAATCTGGGTGTGGCGCTGGTGCTGATGCGCGCCGGCAAACGCTACGGCTCGATCACCCTGGAAGCCGATGCCCGCCACCTGATGACCGACGTGCTCACCACTGCCGGTGTGCTGGTCGGCATGGCGCTTGTCTTGATCACCGGCGCCCTCTGGCTTGACCCGGTCATCGCCATCCTGGTTGCCATCAACATATTGTTTACCGGCTACCGGCTTCTCATCCGCTCCGGTCGCGGTCTGCTGGACATCGCCCTTCCGGAGCAAGAGCTCGAAATCAGTCAAGAAGATCCTGGACTCGCTCGCCGAATCCGGGGTGGGATATCACGCTCTGCGCTCGCGCCAGGCTGCCGCCCGTAAGTTTCTGGTCGTCCACCTGCTTGTCCCCGGCAATTGGTCCGTCAAAAAAGCCCACGGACTCGCCGAGCAGGTGGAGCAGGACGTGAGCGCTGCCATCCCAAACGCCAACATCGTCACCCACATCGAACCAGCCGGCGACCCGATCTCGCTCGCCGATGCCAATCTTGAACGTTGATTTAAGATTCCTTTCTCAGAATTCTCTGTGTCTTTGTGTTGATATTTTCAAAATTACATTATGAAAATCCCCATCTCCACTCCCGTTTCCGCCCACCTCGCCTCCCTCGGCTTTCCTCACCACCTCTTCACTCACCCCGGACCTGTCGAATCGCTCGAGCAGGCTGCTCGCGAGCGCAATCAGCTCCCCGAGCAGGTCATCCGCAGCATAGTCTTCCGCCTGCCCGAAAGCACAGGGCTGTTTGACCCCTTTGTGATGGTGCTCGCCGCCGGCCCAGACCAGATTTCCTGGCCAGACCTGCGCCGCCACCTGCAGGTCACGCGGGTCACCATGGCAAGCAAAGAGGAAGTCCTCGAGCGCACCGGCTACCAGACCGGCTCGGTCTCGCCCTTCGGCTTTGACCCGCCTATGCGCACCCTCGTCGACGAGAAAGTATTCCTCCCCTCGGAAATCTCCATCGGATCCGGCCTGCGCGGCACCACCGTGATCCTTAAAACCAGCGACCTGCGGAAGGCGCTCGAGCGTGTCCTGCCGCAGGTCGAAGTGGGCTGCTTTGTGTCTTGCTAGCCGCCTATTTGACAATCAGCGGCAGGTAGATCGTATCTGGCATGAATGACCAGACCCTCCCGCCCCCGATCCCCCACTGCCGGTAGGTCCCCAGGTACAGCACATCGTTGAAGACCGCGTGGTTGTTGTTCCACATCGTATAGGCAGAGACCCATTCTTTGCCCAGGCTGTGCGCCCCAACCTGCTCCCAGGAATCCTGGTCGCCGGTCGCCGAGCGCCAGACCTCTGTGCCTTTGTATTCATTCGCGGTGACGGCGTACAGCTTGTTGTGGTACTCGAACAGCCCACCGATCCCCCAATTATGGACATCGCCAAAGCCGCCTTCCATCACCTGGCTCCAGCTCATAACGGTCGGCGCTCCAGTGACCGAATTTTCCTCTAAGCGCCAGATCTCCCCACCGTAAGTGTAGCCCGTGTCGTAATCGTAGTTCTGGGTGCCGGCGTAAAGCGCCTCGTTGAAGACTGCCAGTGAAAGGACTCCGGTGTTGCCGGCGTCGCCAAAACCGTCTGTGTTTGCCTGGGTCCAACCCAACCCATCACCGCTGAACCAGATCTCCGCACCATCCTCGCGATTGAATGTGGCCGCCCACAGCAGGTTGTGGAACACGGCCATGTCCAGGACGGCGACCGCATGGTGATATCCTGGGGTGGCTTTTGAGAACACCTTCTCCCAGTCACCGCTGTCCCCCGTGTCAGAGCGCCAGATCGTGGCTTCGGGATCGGCATCGTCGTAGGAGTAGGTTCCGGCATACAGATAGTTGCCAAACTTCCGCAGCGCCATCACTTCCCCATTTTCGGCGTTATCGAAGCCTCCGCTAACGACCTTCTCCCAGGTTCCGGTATCCGGGTCTTCGGTCCGCCAGATCTGCGCGCCGTTGGTGACGTGGCTCGAGTTCTCGTTCCAGGTTCCGGCGTAGAGCGTGTTGCTGAATACCTCGAACGAGTTCGATCGCAATGTTGGCAGTTTCGCCAAATCCGCCGCTCATCACCTGGGTAAAATTGCCGTTATCGAGCTTATACAACCTGGCGCCGATATCATAATACGGCGCACTTGAGACAAACAGCGTGTCGCTGTAGACCGTCATGCTCCAGGCTGCCCAGTTGTAGTGATCGCCGAAGCCGGTCGTGTTCACCTGACGCCAGCCCGGGTATGCGCTGGGCGCAAAGCGCTTCACCTGGTGGGCTTCTTCATCCGTCGTGTAAAGGTTGCCGAGCAGGTCGCTACCCAGTCCACGCACGCTCCGGAACATCCCCTGGAAGCTGTCCCAACCGTTGTCGATGCAGTCCAGGAAAGCGCCGGTCTTGTCGTAGACCTTGATCTTGCCGCCCCAGTTGGTGGAGATGAACACCCGGTCTTTTGGACCGATTGCGACCGCCACCGGGTAGCGCAGCCGGTTGTAAGCGTCGCTCCCCGAGCCAGAGAGCCCGATCGAGCGGACATATAAACGGTTTGAAGTCGAATACCTGGACGCGGTGGTTGTCCCGGTCGACGACGTAGATCTGCCCCGCCAAGTCGATCGCAATGTCTTCCGGGGTCCTAAATAGGCCGTTCGCCGTGCCTTCGCTCCCAAATTGGGTCACATAGGCCTGCGTGGTGCGGTTGAAGACCTGGACGCGGTCGTTGTTCCGGTCCACCACATAGATCAGGTTGTTCGTGTTGTCCAGCGCCGCTGCATAAGCCCCATCAAACTCGCCGTTCTGGTCGCCGTAGGTCCCAAAAGTGGTCTGGTACGTTCCCCCGCTGCTGAGCACCATCACCCGGTTGTTCCAGGTGTCCGAGACATAAATCTTGCCGTCCGGCGCCGCGTCCACGTCCATTGGGCCGCAAAGCGTGGAATTTGTCTCGTCGCAATTCCCGGCTGAACCGAAGGTCCAGACCGGCGTGCCGTCTGGCTTGATTTTTACGATCCGGTTGCCTTCCAAGTGACAAATGTCATGTATATGCGGTTAAATTAATGTGTGATTAATAGATTGTGCCCGCGGTATGGAAAAATCGAGAATTTTATGGGTATGGCTGGCGCGCCAGCTTCTTCGCCGTCACAAACCAGTTGTGCGGGATGCCCCGCATTTCCACCGTGATCACCGGGAAGGGTCAGCCAGTGGTTTGCATCGGACGCGCCGGCTTGGCTGAGCACCGCCTGCCAGCCCCTCTTCGCCAGCTCGCCAGCCGTGTCCGCCAGCGAGCCGATCCACAGCCTCCGAGGCTTGCCTGCATCTCGATCCAGGGCCTGGTCAGGGGATGGGTGAGCGTCTCGGGGTTGATGATGTCGAATCCCAGCCAGTGTCTCGCCGCAGCTGTTGCGCCCAGCGGACCCTACCAACCTCCTTGACAAATTCCCATTCCAGATTAAAATGACATGAATTGAACAGTTGATCAAGATTAATATCGATAATTGATTATCCATTCAAGCAGTCTCGCTTAGCGGTAGCTCGTTTTTCACTAGTACGCATGCTCGAAGACCTTCACCACAACAAAGGAGCAGCTACCCTATGGCAATTGATTGGAAAGCAGTACAGGCAGCATTCCTGGATAGCCTGCTGACGGACCAGCGCCGCGAGGCGGGCCAGATCGCTCAAAATGCCCTGGATTCCGGGGCGACCCCAACCGAGCTCTATGAAAACTGCATCACTCCTGCTTTGGCAGAAGTCGGGAAGCGCTTCGAGACCCTCGATATATTCTTGCCCGAGATGGTCAGCGCTGGCGAGATCGTCAAAGCCGTCAATCACGATATCATCCAGCCCGCCATCAAAGCCCTCGGCTCCGAGAGTCAGCCCACTGCCGCTAAAGTCCTGATGGCGACCATCGAAGGCGACCTGCATGACATCGGCAAGAACATCGTCTGCGCCATCCTGGATGTCTCCGGATTTGAAGTGATAGACATGGGTGTAGACGTCTCTCCCCACGATATTATCTCCAGAGCGGAACAAGAACAGGTCGACATCATCGGGCTCTCCTCCCTGCTGACCTCCTGCCTGCCTTACATGAAAGACGTCGTTGATCTCCTCAACGCTAAGGGAATTCGCGAGCGCTACTTCATCATGATCGGTGGCGCCGCCCCAACTGAAGCCTTCGCCCGTGAGATCGGCGTCGATGCCCAGGGTCATACTGCTGCCGACGCGGTGCGCCTCTGCCGTGAATTCATAACCGTTCCAAAATAAAATTAGTGTCCGGGTTTCCTGGCAGTTGAGAGAGTTCCCGGCGCTTCACCTCATTGAGGTCAGCCAGTTTTTCTAGAAAGGATCCGCATGGTAGATCGAACAATCGTCCCCTATGACACCTACCTCTCGATATTGGATAAAGCAGAAAATGGTCCCTATGTCGAAGAAAAAGATTGGGACCGCATCTTTGTCCAGCAGGCCCTCAGCGAGATCCTCGACAAATACAAGATCGGCTGGAAGCGCGATCAATACTGGGTCAATTCCGATGACGCCTTCGCAGACCGGGTCTTTGAAGCCGGGCTTGAGCTCGCCCTGCGCAGCGGGGTCTACAACATCGATACCCACCGCCAGATGCTCTGGAGCCGGGACGAGCTGCTGGGCTTTCTGAGCCAGGTCCCCACCGAGACGGTCTGCGGCGCCGGGGCGGACGCTGTCACCATCCGCCGCCGCGACCTGGAGGAGAACTGCCGCATCCCCATCAGCGGTGGACCTTACGGCATCCTTGTCCCCGAGGAAGAGTACCCGCTCGTCACGCGAGCCTACGTGCGCGAGCGGCTGATCGATTTTTTCGAAGCCCCCTCGCTCCCTACCACCTACAACCGCCCGATCCGCGCCAAATCCCCCCTCGATCTCACCGCCTGCTGGCAGGAACTCGAGACCATCAAGCAGATTCTCGTCGAAGAAGGCCGTCCCGGCATGGGCATCGGCTCGCCGAACACCACCGCCAGTGCCGTGGGGGTGCTTTCGTCGGTCTCTTACGGCGGCGTCCGCCAGACCGACTGGAACCACAATAATTTCCTCAGCGAGCTCAAAATCGGCTATGAGAACCTGCTTCGCACCAGCCATTTCTACCATACCGGCTGCTACTGCCATAGCTTTTACAACCCAATTTTCGGCGGCTACGCTGGCGGCGGACCAGGCATTGCCGTGATAGGCGTTGCCGGGCTGATGCTGATGAAGGCCAGCCTGCTCGTGGATACGGTCAACCTGGGTCCATCGCACGCCCATCTGAGCTGCAGCACCTTCCCAGAGATCATCATCGGCAAATCGATCTGCCTCCAGGCTCTCGCCCGCAACACCCGCCTCATGACCTCCTGCTTCTCTCGTCCGGCTGCCGGTCCAGGCACAAAAGAGATCCTCTACGAGATCGCCGCCATGACCCTCGCCTGCGTTCCAAGCGGTGTGGCGGTCGTGAAAGGCGTGATGTCTACCACCGGGCGCTTCGAATCCTACTGCACCCCTCTGGAAGTGCGCTTCATGGCGGAGGTCGTCCATGCCGCAGAGAAGATGACCCGCCTGCAGGTCGATCCAATTGTCCAGGACTTAATCGCAAAATATAAACCGACCCAAAAAGAGATCCTGATGGGCGAGCCGTTCAGCCAGCTCTACGATTTGAACAGTCTGACGCCAAAATCGAAATGGATGAAAATTTACGAGGAGGTGAAGTCCGAATTGATCGCGATGGGCGTTCCGCTCGAGGATTGATCAATGTTTTTTTAGGCAGCAAAAGGAGATTGTAATGCAACCAAACGCCAAAGAACTCGCAAAGAAATATCAGCAAGGCTCAATCTCGCGCCGCGAATTCCTGCGGCTTTCCGGGCTTCTCGGTCTCAGCCTGAGCGGCGCCGGGACCATTCTGGCGGGCTGCGCCCCTGCCGCAACCCCAACGGCCGCCCTCCCCACTGCGCCGCCGACCGCAGTCCCACCCACCGCCCCACCTAAATTCAAAATTGCAGTCTTCCACGGCGGCTCCATCAACGATGAAGGCTGGGATATGGTCCAGCATCAAGCGATGCTGGCGGTTGTCGATAAATTTCCATTCACCGAGACCGCCTACGTCGAAAACCAGCCCTATTCCGCAGAGGGCACTCGCACCCTCGAGCAGCTCGCCGCCGATGGCGCGAATATTATCTACCTGGCGACGGAATATGCCGATATCATGTACGAAGCCGCCGCCAATTATCCCGATACGATTTTCCTGGAGTGCAACGGGCACAAAGCCGAGAAGAACGTGAGCTGGTTCTATATCGAGCACTGGGACCCCTCATACCTGATCGGGATGGCCTCAGGGCTGATGACCAAGTCCAATAAGCTCGGTTATGTCGGCTCATTCCCATATCCTTCGGTCTACACCAGCGTGAACTCCTTCCACCTCGGTGCGCGCGCCGTGAATCCCGATGTGACCACCAACGTCGTGCTTGTCAACAGCTGGTTCGATCCAGCCGCCGAGCGGTCTGCCGCCGAAGCGCTGATCAACAACGGCTCCGATATGCTCTTTGGGATCATGGCAACTCCGGTCTACCTGCAGGTGGCTGAAGAGAAGGGCAAGATGGCTGCCACCTGGACCGTCGATTCGCGCGAGTTCGGTCCAAATGCCTACATATCTTCCTGCATGATGGACATGGTCTACTACTACACCACCGCTGCCGAGCAGTACTTGAACAAGACCCTCGACACCACCAAACCGACCCTGCTGCCGATTGGTAAAGGCACCGACCGCGACGCCTGGGGTCAAAATGTGCCGGCAGAGGTAGCCACGCAAGTAGATGAAGTCCGCTCCAAGATGTTGAATGAAGGCATAAATGTGTTTAACGGTCCAATCTACGATAGTAAAGGCGATTTGCGGGTGAAAGAGGGCGAATCGCTCGACAAGATGACGATGTACACATCTTGGGATTGGGCAGTTGAAGGCGTCACCGGGATGGAATAACCGGGACGGAATAACCGGGACGGAATAGGAATCATCGGCCCCTACCCCCGCAAGATGGGGCAGCATCTTTCCATCACGCTAGCATTCTTGCACCTGCTGCCCCATCCACGCCTTCCTGGCTTAATGTCATTGCGAAGAACATTGTGACAACTCCGCCGATCTTAATGTCATTGCGAGGAGCACAGCGACTCATCCACCGATCTTAATGTCATTGCGAAGAACATTGTGACAACTCCACCGAGTCTTAATGTCATTGCTAATAACGAAGCAAGACTCATCCACCGATCTTAATGTCATTGCGAGGAACGAAGTGACGAAGCAATCTCAAGATTTCACCAGGACGAGAAGCGTGTTATTGCATAATCTCCATGTGCATCGTAGTAAAATTAAGCTATCATCTGCCTCAATCATAATCCTGCCTCTGAAAGCTGTCCTTGCCGCCAATCCACCCGACCCCTCCCACTGAAAGCGATTCGCATCCCACCGGCTTCCAGGTCTGCACCCTGGAAATGGTGAACATCTGGAAGCAGTTCCCAGATGTAGTCGCCAATCAGGGAATCAGCCTCAGCCTGCACTCCGGCGAGGTCCACGCCTTGTTAGGCGAGAACGGCGCCGGTAAGACCACCCTGATGAAAGTGCTTTCCGGCTACTACCGCCCCGATCTGGGCAGCATCCTGCTGAACGGGAAGCGCCTCGATCTCAGCTCGCCTGCAGAGGCGATGAAAGCCGGGATTGGGATCGTCCACCAGCATTTCCACCTGATCGAGACCATGACCGCCGCCGAGAACATCCACCTGGGCTGGTCAGATACCCCCCGGCTGGTGACCCAGCTGCAGTTAAACGAGCGCATGCAGGCGATTACCGCCCAGTACGGGATGCAAGTCGACCCCAAGGCAAAGATCTGGCAGCTCTCAGTCGGCGAGCAGCAGCGGGTTGAGATCCTGCGCGTCCTGGCCCGCGGCGCCCAGGTTCTGATCCTGGACGAGCCAACCGCGGTGCTAACCCCACAGGAGGCTGACGAGCTGTTCACGGTGATGCGCTCGCTGGCAGCCGGCGGAAAGATCGTCATCTTTATCAGCCATAAGCTGGATGAAGTCTGCAAAGTCTCCGACCGCGTCTCCATCCTGCGGAAAGGGCGTCTGGTGGAGACCTGCGAAACCTGCGACTGTACCCCTCGTTCGCTGGCGCGCCTGATGATCGGCTACGATCTGGTTTCTCGCCTGGAGCGGTCAGATACCGGGCAGGAGAATGTGGTCCTGGAATTGGATGGGATCCACGCCTTGAGCGACCGCCTCTTGCCAGCGTTGAAGAATTTCAGTCTGAAGCTCAAAGGCGGCGAGATCCTTGGGATCGCCGGCGTCGCCGGCAACGGTCAGCGCGAGCTGGCGGAATTGATCACCGGTCTGCGCCCGGCAGAGCAGGGCCGCATGCTTGTCAAAGGTGCAGATCTCACCAATGCCTCGCCTATTCGGCTGGCAAGCGAAGGGATCGGGCACGTCCCCGAAGACCGCTACAACATGGGACTTGTCCTCGAGATGTCCGTGGTTGAAAACGCCGTCATGCGCAATTACCACTTATCCCCGATTTCCCGCCGCGGCTTCATGAACAGCTCCCAGGCTGACCGTTACGCTCAATCGCTGGTGGATTTGAGCGACGTTCGCACCCCCGGGCTGCACGTACCGATCCGCAATCTTTCAGGCGGCAACCAGCAAAAGCTGCTCGTCGGCCGCGAGATGGATACTGCCACCTCCGTGCTCGTCGCCGTCCACCCCACCCGTGGGCTGGATGTAGCCGCAACCGAAAACGTCCGCAAATTTCTGATCAAGCACCGCAACCAGGGCGGCGGCGTGCTGCTGATCTCTGAAGACCTGGATGAAGTCCTCTTGATGTCCGACCGCATCCAGGTAATCTACGAGGGCGAGATCATGGGCGAGTTCGACGCCTCCAATGTGGATATCGAGGAGATCGGCTTGCTGATGGGCGGTAAACGCGCCGCCGAAGTGCATCCCGAAGAGGACTCTACCGTTGGCTGAATCGAATCCGAATCCCCGTTCGGCGAATCCCCGTTCGGCGAACTCCCGTTCGCCCTTCAAAGGCTACCGCCTGCAGCGCCGGCCTGCCGTGGAGGGCTGGATCTTAAATCTGGTGAAATTCGTCTCGGTCCTGATTGCGCTCCTATTCATCGCCTTATTTATCGAGCTGAGCGGTTTACCCGTTAAAGACCTGGCAGTGCGCTCATACAAATCCACACTCGGCAGCCTGAACGGCCTGCGGCAGGTCGGGCAGCTGGCAACCCCCCTGATCCTGTGCGGGCTCGCCTCGGCGATCTGCCTGAAGATGCGCTTATGGAACATCGGCGCCGAAGGTCACCTCTATATGGGCGCCTGGGCCGCCACTGCCGTCGGGCTGAACTGGGTCGCCCCCGATTGGGCTGCCTTCCTGGCGATGTTCGTGGCTGGTGCGATCGCCGGAGCCCTCTGGATGCTTGTGCCCGCAATCGCTCGCGCGTATTGGGATATCAACGAGATCATCACCACACTGATGATGAACTTTATCGCCATCATGTGGGTCAACATCTTTGCCATCGATGTCTGGAAGGATAACCTCGTCCTGCGATCCTCGATCCGCATCCCCTACAACCTGCCGAAAATCTCCGGCTCGCTCCATATCGGGATTTTGATTGCAGTCGGGCTTGCCCTCCTGCTGGCATTCTTCCTTGGAAAAACCCGCTTCGGCTATGAGATCAAGCTGATCGGGTTGAACCGCAAAGCCGCCGAATATGTCGGCATGCCGGTAGCGCAGCGCATCCTGATCGTGATGCTGATCGCCGGCGCGATCGCCGGCATCGCGGGTGTGGTCGAAGTGACCGGCTCCACTCACCGCTTGAACAGCTTCCTTTCCAACCGTTACGGCTATCTGGGGATCATCGTCGCGATCGTCGCCAACGCCTCGATGATCGGGACGGTGTTTGTCGGGCTGCTATTCAGCCTGTTTCTCAACATCGGCATCGTCCTCCAGACCCAGGGGCTGTCTTCCAACATCGTCACGGTCTCCACCGGGCTGATCCTGCTCCTGGTGGCAATAGGCGATATGCTGGCGCGCTACCGCCTGGTGCGAATCACTCCTCAAGTTCTCCAGGGCGAATCAGATGAAACGCCTTCGCCGGGAGCTTCTCCGCAATCTCCAGCAGACACAGGAGCGGCATAGTGTCATTCACCGCGTCTGACGAGCGTATGATGGTGCAGGTGATCGCGGTCGCCCGCCAGGGGATCGAGGCCGGCAACTGGCCTTTTGGGGCATGCGTAGCCCGTAATGGCGAACCGCTTACATTCGCCCATAATCGCGTGGTCGCAGACCGCGACCCTACCGCCCACGCCGAAATTCTCGCCATCCGGCTTGCCTGCCAATCGCTCGGTACCCATGACCTGAGCGGCTGCGAGATCGTATCATCCTGCGCGCCCTGCCCGATGTGCTTTTCAGCAATTTATTGGTCAGGCATCCGCCGGGTGGTCTACGGGGTCTATCCTGAAGATTACCTCAAACTGGGATTTACCAGCTTCATCATCCCGCCGGAGAAGATGGCGGAAACCGGTAAAGTGGAGATGACGATGGAAGGCGGTCTGCTGCGAGCCGAAAACCAGGCGCTTTTTGACCTGTATTATGCGAAATATGGCAAGATCTATTAAAAGGGATCCAAACCTTCTATGGAAACCATAAGCGTCATCCTTTTCATCATCCAGGTTGCGATTGTCTCCGGCGTGGTGATCACCTTGCCCGCCATTGGGGAGCTGATGGCAGAGCTGACCGGGATGTACAACATGGGCGTTGAAGGGGTCATGGCGATGGGCGCTGTAACTGCCGTGGTTGTGTTGAACAAGACGAATGGCGACCTCAACCTGGCTTTCTTAACCGCCATTCTGGTCGGCGCCGCGATGGGTGTGGTCTTCGCCATCGCCACAGTCTATATCCAGGCCAATCAGGTTCTGACCGGGCTTGCGCTCACCTTCATTGGCACCGGGCTCTCCGGCGTGATCGGCATCCCTTATGCCGGCAAGCACACCCCCGGGACGCTTCCTACCTTCAAGATCCCTTTCCTTGGCGACATTCCCTTCCTCGGCGACGCCTTTTTCAACCATAATTTGATCGTCTACTTCTGTTACCTCGTGCTGCCTTTCATCGTCGGCTTTGTGCTCTACCGCACTCGCCACGGCATGAATATGCGCTCGATCGGCGAGAATCCATCCGCCGCAGACGCCTCAGGGATCGCTGTTCAGCCGATCCGCTTCTTCTACGTCACCCTCGGCGCCGCCCTCGCCGGCGCAGGCGGGGCTTATCTCACCCTTGCCCTCTCCCCCACCTGGCAGGAAGGCATCATCAACGGGCGAGGCTGGATCGCCCTGGCGCTCGTCATCTTCGCCCGCTGGAAGCCCATAAACATCATCTGGGGCGCCCTGCTCTTCGGTTGCGTGCTTTCGGTCGGATTTGTCGCCCAGGCGCGCGATTGGGGAGTCAATACTTTCTTATTGGGGATGCTACCCTACCTGAGCACCATGCTGATCATGATCGTGCCGATTGCAATGATGGAGAAGGCTAAACGCCGCCTGAATATGGGGCCGAACGCCCTTGGGGCTCAGTATTTCCGTGAAGAAGGCTGAGCTGGAAAGCCAGTCCTTCAAACGGTTCCCTCAAAACAATTAAGGGATATAGGCAGTCAGAATCATGGACGAGCTTTTGTTTTCCGGCGTAATCGTCGAAGGATATCACGCACCGCAGGATGTGCTGGTTAGAGATGGACAATTGCTTCGTCTCCCCAGCAGTTGAGCCAGCTCGCCTCCCCAACGGCCGAAATCCAGCTTCCGCCCGCACGTTCGATTGCAGCGGGATGTTCCTTTCGCCTCCGCTGATCGACCCCCACCAGCACCTGGATTGCGCCTATATGCTCGACGAGGAAAACAAGTCCGGCACGCTCGAAGAAGCGGTCGAGCTCTTCATCCTGGTCAAACCCAGGCGCTCCAGGCAGACCGTCAAAGCCCTCGCGGAGCGGGCCGTGCGCGAGGCGCTGCTAAACGGCGTCACCTTCATCCGCGCCCAGACCGATGTCAATTCAATCGCCGGCATGAAGCACCTCGAAGCCGTCCTGGAGCTGCGTGATGCCTACCGGGGCGTGGTCGATATTCAGGTCGTAGCCTGCATGGAATACCCGCTCGCTGCCGAGCCAGAGGCCGCAGCCTGGCTTGGCCGGGCGGTCGAGGCCGGCGCAGATCTTATTGGCGGGATCCCCGAAGTCGAGCCCGATCCCGAACTCCAAACGCCGCCATCTGGAGCTTGTCTTCGACGTCGCCGGACGGTATGGGGTGGATGTCGACTGCCACATCGACGAGACTCTCGATCCGACCTGCCGCACCCTCGAGCTGCTCGCCGATTTGGCTGTTCAACGAAATTATCAGGGACGCGTGACGGCGGGTCACTGCTGCGCCCTCTCCGCCTACGATATCGTATATGCCCAAAGAGTGATCGAAAAGGTCGCCTCGGCGGGCATCCACATCATCACAAACCCGCTCACCAACCTCTATATCCAGGGACGCAGCCCCGGAACGCCCACCTTCCGCGGAATCACTCGCTTAAAGAGCTGCTCGCCGCCGGGGTGAATGTTTCTTGCGGTCTGGATGACAACAGCAACTTCTTCCTGCCCTTCGGCAAGATGAATATGCTCGAGGTCGCACTTTTCACCGCACTGGGCGCCCAGATGACCTCTCCCGACCAGCTCCAAACCATCTTTGACATGCCGCGCCGGTATGCCGCCCGTATTCTCGGCCTCCAGGATTACGGTTTTGGCGTGGGAAAATCCGCCGATTTCATCATCCTGCCCGTCGAAACCGTCCTGGACGCCGTCCGCCTCGCCCCCGCCCCGCGCTTCGTCGTCCGCCGTGGTCAGATAGTCGCCGAAAGCCGCGTTGAACAGGTCGCCTGGACGCCTGCATAAGAAAAAAACCTAACGCAAAGGCGCGAAGCTCGCGAAGGCCCTTAAAATAGAAACCTGGTAGGCGCCAAAAACCTACCAGGTCTTTTTTGTTTAAGGATCGATCAGGATTTTTTTAAAGAGAACTCTGTGGACTTAATTTCTCTCCGCGTCTCTGTGTTAATCTTTTACCCCACCGCCATTTTTTCCTGCGGCGCTGCGAGCATTCCCGCGATCAGCTTGTAGACCCGGTTGTAATAATCGTGGATGTCGAACACGTGCTCGTTGATCAGGTATTGGATCGCGGCCCCATTGATCAGCGACATCAATAAATAAGGCACAAAATCCGCGTTCTGCGAGTCAAATTCTCCGGTCAGAATGCCCTCATCGATGATCTTCCGCACCCACCCCTCCCATTTGAGAAACATCTCCTTTACCTTCGCTTTGATCTCATCGTCTGTGATCGCGTGCGTCCAAAAATCATAGATGACGTAGTATTCCTTTCGCCGCGAGGTGTATTCGATCTGGTTGCTGACCATGATCATCAGCTTTTCGGCGGGGCGAATGTTATCCGTCATAATGTAGGCGGCATGGTTCCGGTCGTAAAATTCGATCAGATAATCGATCACCGCCATGAATACATCGCGCTTCGTGGGGAAATAATAATGGATCAGGCTGGGGCTGATATTGGCTTGCTCTGCGATCCGCCGGATGGTCGTCCCGCTGATGTGGTGCTGGCAGATCACCTCCAGCGTCGCCTGGAGGATGAACTCGCGCGCTGCCAGCTGGTTGTTCTTCTCGCCCATAACCCTCTTGCCCTGTCTCGAAGATGACTTCAAATGAGGATAGTTTATCACGCCTTATCGAAATTCTTAATTCTCCACAGCCGGGAGGTCTTCCATTTCTCCCAGGCGCTCAGGGGCTTCGCCGCAAATCCTTCACGGTTATCCATCTCTGAGAAGCAAGCTTAATTTCACATGCCCGTAAATATCTCGTACAGCAAGACCGCGTTCAATCCCAAAATAATCGCCGTCGCCAGCCAGGCAAGGAATCGGGTTGTGCGCGTGTTGGTGAATTCGCCCATAATCTTCGAGTTGCTCGTGAAAAGAACCAGTGGGATCATCGCAAAGGGAAGCTGGAAGGAAAGGCTGACCTGTGACAGGATCAGGATTCTCAGCGGGTCAATTCCAAGCCCGATGATGATCAGCGAGGGGACCATCGTGATGAGCCGGCGCAGCCAGACGTTGATCTTGCGGTGCAAGAACCCTTCGATGATAACCTGTCCTGCCATGGTCGCAGTTGTCGATGAGGCCAGCCCGGAAGCCAGCAGCGCTACGGCAAAGGCCGTGGCAGCCAAGGGTCCCAATATCGGTACAAGCGTCTGGTGAGCGGTTTCCAAACTGTAATCTTTCAGCGCTCTGCCCGCAAATACCGTTGCGGACATAATCAGAATGGCTGCGTTCACAAAAAAAGCCCCGTTCAGCGCAATCGCGGAATCGATAATCGTTAAGCGGAATACGCTCTTTTTCCGCGCCAATAAGTCGCTCGGGCGCACTCGAGACTGGATCAGGCTGCTGTGCAGGTAAAGGTTGTGGGGCATCACCGTCGCCCCAATAATCCCAACCGCCACCAGGATCGCCCCCGCCGGCATGGTCGGGATAAACAGCCCTCTCGCAATCTCATCCAGTGGGGGTTTCACCAGCAGTATTTCAACCATATATACTAAGCCGATCACTGCGATCAGGAAGATGATCACCAGCTCCACTTTTCGAATTCCATACCGTTCCAGCAGCAAGATCAGCGAGATGATGATCCCGGTCAGGATCGCCGCCGGGAAGAGCGGGATCCCAAAAAGCAGGTTGAAACCTACCGCCCCACCCAGGAATTCAGCCAGGTCGGTGGCGATTGCCGCAAGCTCTGCCGTAAACCAGAGAAACAGCGTCAGCCAGCGAGGGTAGTGATCCCGGCTTACCTCCGGGAGCGATCTGCCGGTAGCGATCCCCAGCTTTGCACTGAGAATCTGCATCAAGATCGCCATCATATTCGCCATCAGGATCACCCAGAGCAGGGCGTACCCAAAACGTGCCCCGCCTTCAATATCCGTGCCCCAATTCCCCGGGTCCATATAGCCCACGCTGATAATGAAGGCCGGCCCCATAAACAGCAGCGTGCGCTTGATTACCTGCGCGCTGCCGTACTTCAGGAACAGCTCCTTGCCGACTGCAAGCTGTTCGGCCAGCCAGCTGCGGCGCGGCAGTACGATCTCCTCCATCCTCCCAGCGTCCACCAGGATCTGGTTGGCATACACCCGGCTTAGCGGGACTTCCTGGCTGTCCACCCGGTAGGTCACCGGATCCCCTAATGGGTCCGCTTTCACCGCCGCAATGAGCGTCCCAATTTTCAGCTGATCTGCATGAGCCAGACCCGCCGCCTCGATCGTTTCAGGCAAGGAGGTGATCGGCGCGGCCTGCCCGATATCCAATTCAGAAAGCGGGACCTGTTCGGCTGGGGCTGGGACGATCGAAACAAGGCTGGCTGCCGCCGTCGCCAGTGAGAGCCGCTTGCGGCCGCTCCACACCAGCACCTGCCCCGGGGTGCGCTCGTCGACTTCAACATATGCGCCTGGGGTGACCCCCAATACTGCCAGCTGCGCAAATAAGGCTGGCGGCTCGTCCTCCACATGCGCTACCCGCCCGGCGACGTGCTCGGGCCAGCTGGAGAGCGGCGTTCCTTCTGCATGCTGGCTGAGCTCGCCGTCCCGTGCTGGGATTGGGTCGCCGTGAGGGTCGAATTTTGGATAGCCGAGCTGGGCGTCAAGCTGGTCGATCTCATCCGGCGTGCTGCGGTGCTCTCGCCGCGTGGCTTCTTCGTGCAGAGCTCCCAGCTCCAGCCCTTCTTTATCCGCCAGGTAGCGCTCCCAAATCCGGTGGGCGCGGATCAGCCGGAGGGCTTCTTTCTCTCCGGATCGAAGGATTCGCAGGGACTCGCCTTCCACTGAGATCCAATTTCGGCGCTCCAGCTCTGCTTGGATGATCGAATACTGCCCCGGCTGCAGATTAGTCGTCCGGATAACGTCTTTTCGACGCACCTCCGGCGTCTCGCGCGAGAGATGGTAGATCTCCTTGAGGGCATCTTCGGCAATCTCATCGATCCCGAGTGAGATCCGCTTCGAAAGCAGCCAATAATGCCGCAGCAATATCGATAAAACGATGACGGCGGTAAGCAGGAGCAAGATGATCACGTTAGAAACGGTCATCGATTACCCGGCTGAGAAGTTATGAAAGCTTAGTGGGGACTTCACAGGCGCTTTTTCTTAAATCCTATCCCTGTTAGTGTCGATGTTGTTTTCATAGATTATACGACAAGACGATCTTATCGAGCGCCTTTTCAAGCTCAATTTCACTGTGATTTATTTGAATTCACCTGCGGCAGATGAAAGATATTATTCTTCTTAAATTTGGAGTAATTCGACTATAATACTAATTCTAGTCCAGTAATCCGTCTCACCCAGACGCCCCCTTCATCGAGCACTCCACCACCCGCTGGTTGGCACGGCAGGTTCGGTTGATCGAATTGGGAGGGTCTATGCGCACAAATCCGCTGGTCACCAGGTTGTTTCATCGATTCCTTGCAGCGCTGCTTATCGCAGCAAGCCTGGCAGCCGGGCTTAATTCCCCGCCTTTTACCCGCACCGCCCATGCAAACGGCAGTTTCACCGTCAATTCTTCCGCCGATACCGTTGCGAATGACGGCGTCCTCACCCTCCGCGAGGCTATTCAGGTCGCCAACGGATCGCTGACTGGACCGTTCAGCGCCTCCGAGCAAACCCAACTGGGCGGCTGCACGTTCACCGCTGGCTCGATCACCGGCGGCTGCGGCGCCGGTATCTTCGACACCATCTCATTCGCAGCCGGCATCAGCCAGGTGGCTCTCGCCAGCACGCTGCCCACCATCCTGGACGCCGGCACCTGGATTAACGGCTCGGCGGGCGTGCCGCGCATCGACGCGACCGGCTCGACCAACCACACCTTTATCATCGGCGCAGATCACGTCACCATCTCCAATCTCTCGCTGATCAACGGCGCGAATGGCTTCGCCGATATTGCCGTGATTGCCGGCAAGAACGCCGCGATTGCTTACAACAATCTGGGCGTGCTTCCCGCCTCCACCTCCTGCGTCAACGCCTCGATCACCCGCACCGCCACCTACGGTGTGATAGTCACCCCCAACGGTGCCGGCTCTTCAGGCGCCAGCAGCGGCGTCGCCTACCTGTACGGCAATACGATCGGCTGCCACAATTTCTACGGGGTTTATGTCGAGGGCGCCGATTATGTCTATATCGGTCTGCAGCGCGACGGCACAACCATCGCCGGCAATTTTATCGGCGTGAATTCCAACGGCGACACGATCGGTCACGGCTCGGATGGGATCTTCTTCAACATTTCCGGGGTGGATGCGGTCCGTTTCGGGCAAATCTACGGCAATATTATCAAAAACAGCGGTGGATCCGGGATTTACATCTTCGGGACGGGGACAAATTCTACAAGCAGCGCTTACGCCAATGTCATCCGCGGCAACACCATCTCTAACAACTCCTACAGCGGCATCTACCTTCAGAACGGCGCTTATTTCACCTGGATCGGCGGGTTGGTGCTGGAGCACGTCAACCTCATCGCCGCCAACGGCTTGAATGGGATCAGCTTGCTGGATACCAACGGCAGCGTGATCCAGGGCAACCTCGTCAGCGGCAGCGGGACCGCGCTTGCCAGGGCGGGGATCAATCTGGAGAACTCTCACAGTAATACCATCATGGTCAACAATGTGGTGGGCAGCAGCGGTGCGGGTGTCCGCCTGGATAATTCCAATTCGAACACCCTTACCTTCAACGCCATCGGCATCACCTTAGACCTTTCCGCCGCCTCGCCCAACGCCGCGGATGGCGTAAATATTGTGAATGGCTCGATCAACAACACCATCGGCGGCGCCAATCCTGCCGACCGCAACTATATCAGCGGCAATACCTTCTGCGGCGTCCGCCTCCGCAATAACGCCGACAACAACACCGTCGCTGGCAACTACATCGGGCTGGACGGCGCCGGGGCATTTGCCATCCCCAACGGCGAAGGTGGGGTCTGCATCCAGAATACCTCAGACAACAACCAGGTCGGCCTGCCCGGCAGCGTGGAATACCAGTTTATTTCGGGCAACGGCGGGGCAGGAGTTCTCGATCGAGAATTCGGATGGGAACCTCATCTGGCCCAGGAATAAGATCGGCGTTGCATCCGATGGGAGCTCGCCGATCGGCAACCAGGGCGACGGCGTGCATCTTTCGAACACGATCTCCACGACAGTCGGGGCGGATGTTATCGCCAATAACCTGAATTCAGGGGTTTCTTTAAGCGGTGCAGCTTCGACCACGATCATCTTCCCCGATTTTGTCGGTCACAACGGCAAGCTGCCGGTCGACCTTGGGAACGACGGCTTCACCCCCAACGACCCGGGGGATGCAGACAGCGGCCCAAACAACCTGCTCAATTACCCGCTCATCACCTCCATCGATCCGAACACCAATATCGTAGAGGGGACTGCTTGCGCCTTCTGCACCGTCTACGTCTTCGAGACCGACCGCAATCCGGGCTTTTTTGGCGGCAGCGCAAAATTTCTCACCTTTGCGAATGCCTCCGTCTCGGGCACCTGGAGTGCGGGTCTCTCCAGCGCCCACACCCTCTACAATCTCACTGCCTTTGCCATGTCTAATGAACGCACCTCCGAGTTCACCCCCAGCGCGGTGATCACCCTCCCGCTGGTGTTCCGGCCGTGAGCCAATTCCGGATCTAAACGCGAAGCGATCAAAGAGCGCGAAGTTCGCGAAGACTGAACTAAAGATATAAATCCGAAGCAATTGAAGCTCGCGAAGTACTTTATCAAATTAAAAATCCTTCGTGATACTGGATGTTTTTCCCATCTTTGCTTTTAAACTTATTTTATTTAATCTCCGTGTTCTCCTTGTTCTCTGCGTCTCTGTGTTGAATCTTTTTCCCTCTTGACAAATAAATCGAATATCGTATAATTACTTCGATCATGATCAATCTAATTTCACAAGGATAAGAAGATGGACACCCAAGGAACTACCGAAGAACTATTAAACTTCTTCAAGGCATTGGCAGACGCCAACCGTTTGAAGATCGTGGGGCTGCTTGCCCGTCAGGAGCTGACCGGCGAGCAGATCGCCGAGATGCTCGGGCTGAGCACCTCGACCGTCTCGCACCACCTGGCACGCCTCTCGGAGGCTCGGCTGGTGAGCGCCAGAGCGCAGGGCTACTACAACGTCTACCGCTTAGAAGAAGAGACGCTTAAATCGATGGCTGAGCGCCTGCTGAAAGGCGAATCGATCCCCGCCGCCGCCGCAGATGTGGACCTGGAAGCATTCGACCGAAAGGTGCTGAAAGCTTACCTCGGACCGGATGGGCGCTTCAAGTCTTTACCCACCCAGCAGAAAAAGCTGGAAGTTGTGCTTCGCCACATTGCCGCCGGCTTCACCCCCGGCGTTCGCTACACCGAAAAGCAGGTCAACCAGCAGGTCTCCCGCTTCGCCGACGATATCTCCGGCGTGCGCCGTGATATGATCGACCTCAAAATCATGCAGCGCACCCGGGACGGCAGCGAGTACTGGCTGAGTGAATGAATTCCATACCTGAACATCGAGATCGCGAAGACTTATTTCAATAAGCCTCCGCGATCTTCGCTTTCTGCACTCATTCCCAAATTGAATCTATTCCGCAAAGTTTGATCCTCGAGGTCATTGACGTGATTGATTTCAGCTCTGCCGTTTTTTCCCTATCCAAGAGATTTTGCATTAAAAAATAAATATCAAATAACTACACCAATGAACGATTGATCAACATGCCGCCTGATATTGGATAATCGGGTTGGCTGGTCTTTTTCTGCATAACTAAGTTAGCAGCCCTACCTATTTCACATGCCAGGCTAACCAGTGCAGTGCCAGGTCATAATCGCACCATTCATGTATCTGCCAGCGGGTGAGCTGGTCGAATTGCTTGGCCGCATGGCTCCGAGTGTGGTTATATTCGCCCACCGGCGTGGCGGGACCACGCGGTTTAAGCATCTGGTACAGCAGCCAGGAGTGGTGTGTCGCCTGGCGAGGCACGATCAGGTCATGCTCCGACCAGAAAATCATGCTGGGCACCTGTGCCAACCCATCGATATAACTCGTAGCGCTGCGCAGTGCATACTCACCGGGTAGTTCTGAGGGTAGCCCGCCCACTTCGGCGGCAATCATCCCACCCAGGTCGATCTCCCTGAATTTTTCGATCTCGGTGCTCGCCAGGTCTATCTGCCAGGCTGCCAGGTCGACGATGGGATTAAAAACGCAGACTGCAGCGATCCGCTCTGGGAATCGCCCTGCAACCAGCAGCGCCTCCTGCCCACCCATGCTCAGCCCACAGGCGTAAACGCGGCGCGGGTCGACCGGGTAACCCTTCGCGGGCAGGAAATCGATCAGGTGCGCCATATCTTCGATCTGTGCGGGGCAGCCCAGCGAGCACAGATCAACTGCCCGGTGGTGCCCGTGCGGTATGGCGATAATGACCCCATGGCGCTGCGCCAGCCCATAATAGCCGCGGTGATAGCCTCGGGTCAGCCCGTCCACCCCAAGGTGGTAATCTTGATCGGGACGCCAGGTAATGGGGTGAGGCGCGAGCACCAGCGGGAGCGCATTCGAGGGCGGTTGGCTGGGGACATATACGTCCACCAGGCGCGGAGATCCATCTGCAGGGGAGGCAAAGTTGAGGGTGATCTTCAGGCTGCCATCCGGGGGCAGCGGGTCGGGTTGGGTTTCATACAGCGGGATCATGCTTCCTCCTCACATTTCTCCTTGCAGTTTCGACTAAACGCAATAAACCGGTAATTGAGCAACGATTTTATTTTAAGACTCGATTTCATTTACTAGGGCAGCAACCTTATTGCTGAAATTCATTAGCTCAATATTTTCACACGCGGTCCGGTTTGACTTTTTTGTACAACCAATGGATGAAACTCAAAATCTGATAAGAAATCTCAAAACTCACCAAAGTTGCTGGAAAAAAGCACTGCGGCTTGAAAATGATGGATATTTGCCTGAACAATCGGTTATTATACCGAATTATGAAACCAAAAACGCCTCCAGGCTATACCGCCACCCCTTATCCTCCCATGCGGCGCTTTTCAATGGATAACGGCTGGCTGGCTACCCGCAAGTGCATGATTCACGGTCTCCTTGAGCTCGATGTGACCGAGCCGCGCCGCCTGATCCGCGATCATAAAACCCAAACACGGTGAAAGCCTTTCGTTTACCGCTTTTATCATTCACTGTCTCGCCAAAGCCATCGACGAAAACAAAGAGGTCAGCGCCTTCCTCGATTGGCGCTCCCGGCTGGTGGTTTTTGACGATATCAACATCAATGCGATCGTGGAATCCGAGCTGGGAGGCAGCAAAGTCGCCATGCCGCACAGGTTTGAGGCTGCCAACCGGCGAAGCTTTCGTGAGCTCCACGATGAGATCCGCAGCGCCCAAAGCGCCCCGGCAAAGACTGAGGAGTCCCATTTCATGGACTGGTTCCTGCGCCTGCCGGCTTTCATTCGCCGCCCGTTCTACCTCTGGATAATGCGCAACCCGATAAAGAGCCGCCAAATCTTGAGCCCGGTGATGGTCACTGCCGTCGGGATGTTCGGTAAAGGCGGCGGTTGGGGGATCCCTGCGGGGGTCTTCCCTCTGACCGTCACCATCGGCGGGATTGCCCTGAAGCCCGGCGTGGTGGATGGGCGGATCGAGCCGCGCAAGTTCCTCGACCTGACCTTGAGCTTCGACCACGTCATCGTAGACGGCGCTCCCGCCACCCGCTTCGCCCGCCGCTTCCACGATCTGGTCGAAATCAGGCTTCGGGCTTGAGGGGATAGATCCCCAAAAAGACTAACACGAAGGCGCGAAGGTCGCTAAGTTTCTTCTACATTTATAAAATTTTTCACCTCCTGGTGCATAAGGATCAATAACGACCCTTCAATTAATTCCCGCTCCTGTTCTAACTCCGCTTGAACCATCAGAAAGATCTTCCCGCCCTGACTTCCTGTCTGTCAGTCAATGATTGCTTTGATTTAGATTAATTAATCCGTCGACTTAGGTTAAATAAATAAAAAACGAGAATAGGTAAATAAATAAATATTATTAGTTCTTCGCGTCCTTTGCGCCTTCGCGTTCTTCGCGTTTAAATCTTTAATCTACAATAATAATCCCTCCTCTCCTCCTCACTTATTTGCGCAAATATTCACAATTCCCCCATTCAATGCTATAATCCCGATGTCCTCTCAACCAATTTGTCCATAAAAATAAATAGGAGCTGTCATGGAAACCCAAATCCCAACCTCCATCGCGATCAAAGACACTTACACGGTGAAGGAAGTTTCTGCGTTCCCAACTTCCATCGCGATCCAGGACACCACCGCCAACCCCGCCCCCCTCGGCCTTCTTGCCTTCGGCATGACCACCGTGCTGCTCAACCTGCACAACGCTGGGCTCTACGAGCTCTCCTCGATGATCCTGGCGATGGGCATCTTTTACGGCGGCATCGCCCAGGTCATCGCCGGCATCGAGGAATGGAAGAAGAAAAACACCTTCGGCGCCACCGCCTTCACCTCCTTCGGGCTCTTCTGGCTCTCACTCGTTGGGCTGATTGTGATGCCGAAGCTGGGTTGGGCAGAACCCACCTCAAACACCGCCATGGCCTCCTACCTGATCATGTGGGGGATCTTCACCACCTGCATGTTCATCGGCACGCTCAGGCTCACCCGCTCTCTCCAATTCATTTTCGGCTCGCTGCTCGTCCTGTTTTTCCTGCTCGCCATCGGCGACCTGACCGGCAGCGTCGCGATTAAGACCATCGCCGGGATCGAAGGCGTAATCTGCGGTCTCTCTTCGGTCTACACCGCCGTCGCCCAGGTGCTGAACGAGGTCTATGCGAAGAAAATGCTGCCGCTCTAAGCTAGGCGTAGTATTTCTGCGCCAGCCGGCTGGTCGTCTCCGCCAGCGCCTGGATCGATAACCTTTCCTTGCCCTTGATATAGGTCTCCAGCAGGTCGCCGATCGGGCCTGCCCAGGCTTCCGGCACATCGCCCATCACGCCTAGCACGCTGCCCACCAGCCCGCCGTTGCAGTCCACGTCATAGCCGGCTTTCGCCAGCAGCGCCATCGATTCGGTGAAATCCCCCTCCCCGTACCACAGTGCCAGCAGGTCGGCTGCCAGGTTGGGGTATGCGTGGATCCAGTTGTAGCGCTCGAAATGTTTGTCCAGCTTCGCCCAGGCTCCCGTCGCCTCGGTCTCAGTCTTCAACACGCCCAGGCAGAAATCCAGCTTGGCAGCGTATTCGCTCTTCGCCGGGATATATCGGGCGGCTTCCTGGACAATCGCCCGGGTCTCATCCATCACGAAAGCCAGGGAGCTCGATCACCGCCGCGTAGATCTCGCCGTACAGACCGTTGCGCGCATGGCTGATCACTCCGTCGATGTGCGCCAGCCGGGCTGCTTCCATCGGGTCGCCCGGTGCGAGCATCCCGCAGACCATCCCGCGCATCTGCGCCCCGATCCAGTCGCAGTATGGATTCAGGTAGCTGCCGGATTCTGGCGGGTAGATCCCCATGTTCAGGTTGCGCAGCGCCACCCCTTCTGCCGAAACCCCATAAGGCAGCTGCCGCACCCACTCATCCGCCAGCGCGTCTGAGGTGATGCTTCTGCCCATCCTCTCATAGACCTCCAGCAGCAGCAGCTCGTACACCACGTCGTCATTGGTGGTCTCAGGCGTGGTGACATACCCGCGCACCTCGCCGTACACCCGCGTGATCTGGTCGCCCATATAGCCTTCGATTGCCGTGCCGAACGAGCCGCCCGCCAGCTGGCCGATCCAGCCCTGCTGGATCCGCCTGGCATAACCCTCTTGCCAGCCGGTGAGCGGCTGGTAGCCCTCATTGGCCGGCATCGCCGCCTTCACCGCTTCCCATTTCGCCGGGTGTTCGTATTGGTGATACGGGTGTCCCTCGATCTTCGGCGCTTCCTTGAGCGCCTGCATGATCCGCGCGCTCACCACCCGCAGCTCAGCCAGCCGGCCTGCGGCTTCCAGCTCCCGCCCTTCCGGCAGCAGCGCCTCGGCCGCGCTCACATCATAGCCCTGGTTCGCCCAGTCCTGCACCATCCCCTGGAAGAAGACATCTGGCGCTAAAGACCCGGGAACTCGTACATTCCAAAACCAGCGCAGCAGATCATCCCCGTGCGGAAATTCCGCATCAGACTTGATCCACTGCGAGGCCTCCTTCCGCCGGTCCACCGGCACAGCGGTCTCGCGCATCTCCCGTTCAAGTTGCCAGGCTTGTTTTCCCATATTCAGGCTCCCATCCTCAGCTGATTTCTTTTTTCTTCAAGCGCATCGAGTATACAAACAAGGCGATCAATGTCGCCACATAAGGGACCATAGAGGTGAACTGGGAAGGCACCGTCCGCTGTAAAAACAGCCCCAGACCGTCGGTAAAGCCGAACAGGAGCGAGATCAGCGCGATCCCGATCGGATTCCCGGTGACCATGATCACCGCCGCCAGCGAGATCCAGCCGCGGCCCGCCGACATCCCCTCCGAGAACAGCGTCACATACCCCAGCGAAAGAAATGACCCCGCCAGCCCGCACAGCACCGCGCAGAGCAGCAGCGACCAGATCCGGATCCGCGTCGCTGATACGCCGCTGGTGTCCAGGCAGGTGCGGTTGTAGCCTGCCGCCCGCAGCCGCAGCCCAAAACGGGTCTTAAACACCAGGTAGTAGACCAGGATCGTCGCAAGGATCGTCACGTAAACGATCAGATTCTGCCCGCTGACCACGTTCCCCACCAGCGGGATCTCCCGCACCCACGGGATGTCGACTTTCGGGATGGAGATGATCCCGGGGTCAGAAAAAGCCCCCTTCACCTCGAAAATCTGCCGCAGCATATAGGTGGTCAGCCCGACCGCAAACAGGTTCAAGCCGATGCCGGTGATGAACTCGTCCACCTTCAAATACACCGCAAACAGGATGAAGATCAATCCCATCATGATCGAGCCCAGGATCGCCGCCAGGATCCCCATCGGCCAGGAGCCCAGGTAGAACGAGCCCAGCATGGCAAAGAACGCCCCGCTCAGCATCATCCCTTCCATCGCAATGTTGAAGATCCCGGCGTAGTAGGTCAGCGCGCCGCCAAGCGCCGCCAGCAAGATCGGCGTGGCAGCCGAGATCATCCCGTTGATCAACCCGGTGAGGATATTCATGTGGTTTTCTCCTTCAATCTGCGCCTCGCTTCGAGCTGGTCGAACAGGGTCTCGAAGTAGCCGCGCCCCGCAACAACAATAAGAACGATCACCGATTGCAGCACCAGCACCAGCTCTCTGGGAACCGCCGTGATCAGCTCCATCCCCAGCGAGCCGGTCTGGAGCGTGCCGAAGAACAGCCCAAAGATCAGCGTCAGAGTGATGCTGGTATTCGCCACCATCGCGATCATCACCCCGTCCCAGGCGTAGTTTGCGCCGATATCTTTGATAAAGCGGTGCGGACCCGCCATCACCACCAGCCCGCCAGCCAATCCAG
This sequence comes from uncultured Chloroflexia bacterium, assembly GCA_963827155.1. GTDB lineage: Bacteria > Chloroflexota > Anaerolineae > Anaerolineales > UBA4823 > UTCFX2. The sequence goes on from CAWGZV010000002.1 coordinate 1,068,474, forward strand.
CCAGCGCGCCAGTCAGCAGCATCACCACAATGTAGTTCTTGCTGATATTCACGCCTCCCAGCCGGCTGAACAGGCTGTTCTGTCCGGAGATCCGCCACTCGAACCCCGAGACCGTGCGATTGACGATGAACCACACCACCAGGAATGCCGCCATCATCACCACGATCGTCGAGTTGAAGTTGCCCCACTCCGGCATCCACCCGCTTTTCGCAATCAGCGGGGTTTGCGGATATGTGGCGTTTTTTTCGAAGAAGGGGTAGTTGATTGCCCAATAGGTAAAAAAATCGGCGATCATATTGAGCATCAGCGTCGAGATGAATTCGCTCATGTTGAACCAGTGCTTCATCAGGGCTGCCACGCCCGACCACAAAGCCCCTCCCAGCATCGCAGCACACAGCAGCAGCGGGAGCATCAGCGCCGGCGGCAGATTGACGTATAAGCCGACGATTGTGGCGAACAATCCTCCAATAAGAAGCTGACCGGGCTGCCCCAGGTTCACCACCCCGGCTGCGAAAGCCACCGAAGCCGACATGCCGGTAAGCACCAGCGGCACCGACTTGCTTAATGTGTAGGCGAGCTTCCCCGGGGCGAGAGAATATTCGAATAATCGGAAATAGGTCTCCAGCGGGTTGTACCCCTGCACCACCAGCACCAGCGCACCCAGCAGGAACGCCAGCAGCACCCCCACCACATTCACCAGTGTTTTACGCTTCATAGGCTTTTCCTTCAAGCATCAGGTACCCCACTTCCATCACATTGGTCTCATCCGTTAGGACTTCCGCCGCAACCTTGCCCCGGTGCATCACCACCAGCCTGTCTGAAAGCCGGAAGAGCTCCTCCAGGTCAGCCGAGATCAGCAGCATCCCGCGCATCTTCGAGCGCATTTCCATGATCTGGTGGTGGACGAACTCGATCGACCCAACGTCCAGTCCGCGGGTTGGCTGGTCCAGCAGGATGAACGGCGCCTCCAGCAGCAGCTCGCGCCCCAGGATCACCTTCTGCTGGTTGCCGCCCGACAGTGATTTGAAGATGGCCTCGCCGGAGCTCATCTGCACATCGAATTTCTTGCGCACTTCCTGGGTGAAGGTCCCGGCCTCTTTTAAGTCCAGCACCCTCCCTGCCCAGTTTGTGAAGCGCGGGTTGAGCCGGTGGTGGGTCATGATCACATTCTCGGTGATCGTGGCGGGCGTGCTGGCGCCCATGTTTGCCCGGTCTTGCGTTACAAACGCCACCCGCTTGCGCTTTTCCAGGATCGGCTTGCTGGTGATCTCTTCCCCCATCGCCTTGATGCTGCCGCTCGTCGGTTGGATCAGCCCCATGATCGCTTTCACCAGCTCAAGCTGCCCGTTGCCCTCCACCCCCGCGATCCCAACGATCTCACCCGCCCGCACCCGGATATTGACGTCGGTCAGCAGCTTTCGTTTATCCGGCGCGGTGTAGTTCAAATTCACGATCTCGAATAAGGTCTCCCCTGGCTGTTGGGGAGTGCGGATCGATTCGAAGATCACCTCCCTGCCCACCATCATCTGGGCGAGGCTGGGCTTCGTCGCCTGGCTCGCCTCGATCGTATCCACCAGCTTGCCCTTCCGCAGCACCGTGATCCGGTCGGACAGATCCAGCACCTCTTCGAGGTGGTGGGAGATGAACAGGATCGTTCGCCCATCATCCCTCAGCCGTTTCAGCTCCTCAAACAGCTGCGGAATTTCCTGGGGGGCGAGCACCGAGGTCGGCTCGTCCATGATCAGGACCGACACATTCCGGAATAACAGCTTCAATATTTCAACTTTCTGGCGGGCCGCGACGGAGATATCCTCAACCTTCGCATCTGGATCCAGATTGAAATGGAATTCTTCGATCTTGTCTTTCACCGTCTGGCGCCCTTTTTTCGCATCCAGGCGCCCGAATGCCTTGACAGGCTCCACCCCCAGGATCACATTTTCCCAGACCGTGTATTGAGGGATAAGCACGATCTCCTGGTGCACCATCCCAATCCCGGCCTCGATCGCTTCTCCCGGGTTGGAAAACTTGACCTTGCTGCCGTTTAAGCCGATCTCCCCCAAATCAGCCGCGTACATGCCGTACAGGATCTTCATCAGCGTCGATTTGCCGGCTCCGTTTTCCCCTACAATCGCATGGATCTCGCCCTTGCGGAAGGCGACGCTGACATTATCCAGCGCCACCAGCGACGGCGGAAATATCTTGATGATCTGGTGCATTTCGATGATATCGCTCACCGCACCATTCCTTTCCCCTACCGCAGCTTGGGGATGCTGGCTACCCCAGCATCCCCCTTCATTCACTTTAAACTTGAGACCGATTTCGGTTAGATCGACTGCAGCGCAGGTCGACTACGGTTTATAGATCTCCACTTTTAGCGTGCCGTCGATGATCTGCTGGCGCAGGTCATTGACCTTGTCCACAATTGCCTGCGGGAGCACACCCTCGTTCCCATCGAAAACCACATCCACGCCCTTGGTCGCCAGGCCGTAGTTCAGCACCTGCCCGGGTTTGTAGGTGCCGTCCTTGATCGTCGCGTAGATATTTGTGATGGCCAGTCCGATATCCTTGATATCCGAAGCCACCACGTGCCCCGGAACGAGGCTGTTCTGGTTGGTGTCAACCCCGATCGAGTACAGGTCCCGCTCTCCCGAGGCCTGCAGCACCCCCGTGCCGGCAGCCGCCGCGATCTGGAAGACGATATCCGCCCCCATATCGTAAAGCTGCAGCGCCGCCTGCTTGCCTTTGGCGGTGTCCACCCAGTCGCCCAGGTATTTCCGCTCCATCACCACCTCGGGATCGATATACTTCGCCCCGTTTTCGTAGGCGAACATGAAGGCGTCAATCACCGGGTCCTGGTCGCCGCCCACCGCCCCGATCAGCTTCTGATCGTTGACGTTCTTGATGCTCAGGTCCTCGGTCACCATCGCTGCGACCACCCCAGCCAGGAATGCGCTCTCCTCTTCGATATAATCCACCGAGGTGATCGTGTTCTTTCGAGTTCTGGACCACCGTATCCAGGTTGACGAAGACCTTGTCCGGATATTTGTCGGCGTATTCCTTCACCAGGTCTTCGTAGCCGTAGGAGATCACAAAAATGACATCGGAGTAGCCCGTCGCCGCCTCCAGCGAAGGCTCGTATTGGGCTGAGTCGAAGCCGCACTCGATCGTACGGATCTCTACCCCATACTGCGATTTGAGCTTATCCATGCCTGCCTGACCGGAATCGTAAAAGGCGTTATCCCCAAGCGATCCGTTGATCAGGTAGACTACTTTGGTCGTTTCCTGCGCCGCTGGTTTTGGGGCGCAGCCTGCGATGACGATCGCAAGGATGGTAATAAGGGTCAGCAGTTTAATCCTCTGGTTCATGATTTTCTCCTTAAGATAGGTTGAAATTAGAGACCAAAACCCGCCTGCAGATTAACTCTTGTCCGCCTCCTTTCTGCTTTCTTTTTGAAGATCGTTTGCTGCAATGAAGGCATCCACCTTAGCTTTTTTTGGGATCGAAGTCTGCGCCCCCAGTTGGGTGACCGCCAGCGCCGCCGCCGCCGCCGCATACTTGAGCGCCTTCAGCGGCGGCTCGCCGCGATAGATGCAAGCCGCATAGCTGCCCGTAAAGGTGTCGCCGGCCGCGGTTGTATCGACCGCCTCAACCAGATATCCGGGTTGATACAGCTCGTTATCATCGTTGACAAGCACCGCCCCGCTGGCGCCCAGCGTGATGATCGCAGTGCTTACCCCCTGTCGGACCAGAGCCCGAGCTGCTCGGATCGCTCTCTCCGGGCTGCTGACTTCCAGGTCGGTCAGCGTAGACGCCTCGACTTCGTTCATAATCAGCACGTCGATGTCTCGGAGCAGCTCTGCCGGGACCGGGAAGATCGGCGCCGGGTTCAGGATCACTCCGATCCGCCTTTCGTGCGCGCGTCGGATCAAGGTATGGACCGTTTCCAGCGGGATCTCATGCTGCAGCAGCACCAGGTCGGATCCCTGGATCAGGTGCCACTGCGCTTCGATAAAGCTGCTGGTAACCAACCCGTTGGCGCCGGGCACGATCACAATCCGGTTCTCCCCCCCATCTTCAACCAGGATCGTCGCAGTTCCGGTAGACCTCCCCTCCAGCGCTGTGACCCCCGTGACATCCACGCCGGCGGATGCTAATGAATTTAGCAGCGCCGGACCAAATGGGTCCGTCCCGATGCAGCCCACCATCCGGGTGGGCGCCCCCGCCCGGGCAGCTGCCGCCGCTTGGTTGGCGCCTTTGCCTCCCGGGATCAAATGAAAATCTTTCCCGGTAAGCGTCTCGCCTGCCAGCGGCGCCCTCGGCGTGCGCACCACCAGGTCCATGTTCAGGCTGCCCACCACGCAGATATACCCCATCCTAATCCTGTCTCCTCGCCGTGGATTCGCGTTTCACCAGCTCAGCCTGCAGGATGACCCGCCGGTTGGCTTCCTTCCGGCTGCCTTTCAGGCGCTGGATCAGCAGGTCGGTCGCGCAGCGGGCGATCTCATCGATCGGCTGCGCAATCGTTGTCAGCGTCGGGGTGATCGCGGCAGCCAGCTCGATATTATCGAAACCGACAATCGAGATGTCCTCAGGCACTGCCAGCCCGGAATTCCGGATCGCGGTCATCGCCCCGATCGCCATCATATCGTTGAACGCGAACACAGCAGTGGGGGGCGGAGTGCATTTCAGCAGCGCCGCCGCGGCATCCTGGCTGCCCATAAAGCGGAAATCTCCGGCTTGGATGTAACCCGGGCAGACCGGGATGCCCGCTTCGCCCATCGCCCGATAGTAACCCTCCACTAATTCCACATCACCCACCATTCATCAACCAGGCTGTAAACTCAGTTCCGATTCCAATCTCGCTTTTCACCTCAATCCGGCCGCCGTAAGCTTTCACGATCGAATCGGCGATCGCGAGGCCTAACCCGCTCCCCGATATTCCGCTTGCAGCATCTCCTTCGTCTTGTTTGCGCGAAGAGTCGATCCGGTAGAAGCGGTCGAACAGGTGGGGGATGTGCTCCGCAGCAATGCCCGGACCGTTATCCGAAACGCTGATCCAGGTCCACAGCGAGCCGTCTCGCTTCGCCTGACCGGTCTCCACGAGCACCTGCGCCTGGTCTCCCTGCGAGTATTTAATCGCGTTTTCCACCAGATTGGTCGCCAGCTGGGTGAGATAGCCCCGGTCGGCGAAGATCACAGCCTCTGCCAGCATTCCGGTGCTGAGCCGCACCTTTCTCGCTGCCGCAATATCGCTCAATCGTTCCAGGACGCCCACCGTAAGCTCACTGAGGTCTACCATCTCGTTGTGAAGCAGGTTTTGGCCGCTGTCCATCCTCGCCAGCAGCAGAAGCTCCTGCACCAGCTGGCTCATGCGCTCGTTCTCGCTCTGGATGAGGTTCAATGCCTGTTCGTATTCTTCGATTGTCCTGCGTTTTTCCAGCGCCCGGTTCAACTCAAGCTCGATGATCGCCAGGGGCGTTCGCAGCTCATGGCTGGCGTCGGCTGTGAACTGCCGCTGCCGGTCGAAAGCCGCCTGAAGCCGCCCCAGCATCCGGTCGAAAGTATCCGCCAGCTCGCCAATCTCGTCCTGTCTTTTCAGGTCCAACCGCTTGCTGAGGTCGCTCTCTCCAATCTGGCGGACCGTGCGAGTCATGGTCTGCACCGGCCGCATCGCCCGATCTGCCAGCCAGTACCCGCCGACTGTGGCGGTCAGCAGCAGGATAAAATCGGTGAGTAACAGCGTCACCGCAAATCGCTGAAGCTGCTCGCCGGGATCGAGCGGCGTGCCCAGAAAGAGCGCCCCCTGCCATTTCTCCTCAAAGCCGATCGGGGTGACCTGGTAGAGATAAGCCGTGCGGATTTGGCTCTCGCGGTCGTCGCTGCTTGTCCGATGGAAGAGCATCGGCTCCGCCTGTGCCGGGTTATTGTTCCACCTGTCGATCAAAGTCCTGAGCTCTGGTTTCTGGATGCCTCCCTGCTCCTGGATCAAAGCGCCGTCCAGCCCAATCACCGCCAGCAGGTCGCCTTTTTCAAAAAGCGGCAGATCTTGTGGAGGGATGCTGCGCGGCTGCCGTTCTTCCGGCTCTTCATATTCCGTGCGCAGCAGCGAGCTGAAATAAGCCGCCAGCTGCGCCGACCGGTTCGATAGGCGCGTCACGGCTTCTGCCTGCAGCACCTGCTGCTGCCGGTTGTAGAGAAAGACCGAAAAGATCGTCAGGATGATCGCAAGGATCCCGACAAATAACATGGTCAGGCTGAAGCGAAAGCTGTGGAAGAACTGGTTGAGCTTGATGGTCATCTCTGCCTTCAGGGATTTACGTTGGATTCACCAGCCGGTAGCCCGCCCCCTCACCGTTTCCAGCAGCTTCAGGTCGTACGTTTGGTCGATTTTTGACCGCAGCCGCCGGATATACACATCTACGACGTTCGAGCCGGAGATGAAATCGAAATTCCAGACATGCGATTCGATCATTTCACGGGAGAGCAGCTGGTTGGGGTGCCGCATCATATATTCCAGGATGGCAAATTCCCTGGGCGTCAGCTCGATCGCCTTACCGCCTCGTTCTACCAAATGGTTTGCCGGATCTAGGACCAGATCGGCAATTTTTATGAAGCTGGTCTTTTCGGGCTGGTTGCGGCGCAGCAGAGCCCTCAGCCTGGCGCGCAGCTCTTTCAATGCAAACGGCTTGACCAGATAATCGTCTGCCCCGCTGTCCAATCCGTCGACCCGGTCTTCAATCGAGTCACGCACCGTTAACATCAGGATCGGCGTTTTCAGCCCCTCCTCGCGGAGATCGCGGCACAGGCTGTAGCCGTCTTTGACCGGGAGCATGATATCCAGGATGATCAAATCGTATGGCGCTGCCAGCGCGAAGGCTTCCCCTTCATCGCCGTCAAAAGCGGCATCCACAGCATAGCCATCTTCTTCGAGGCTTGCCTTCAGAGAGTTGCTCAACCGGCGGTTATCTTCCACAATCAAGATGCGCATATGCTTCGCTTCATCTTGGATTCTACCTCTTCAGGATGACAGATCCATGACTTTTCTCGGATTAATCAAATCTTGCCCTTTCATGATTTTGTCATCTTCATTCAATATAATCATCCTAGTCACCATAGTAAAGAGAATAATCAATGTCCATCAACCATAATGAACACAAAAACAAGAAGCATCTCACCGCCCTGCTCACTGCCTTCGGCATGACCGTCCTGGTTGGATTGCTGATCGTTGCCGTAGGCGTCAACGCCTTGTTGTTGAATAAGCCCGCTTCTGCGGCAGCCTCCGCTGCATCTGAAGCTTCAGCTTCTCAGCCTGCAGCTTCTCAGCCTGCAGCTGCCCAATCAGGCGTGGATCAAGCCGCCGTTCAGCAGCTTCAAGACCAGATCGCCCAATACCAATCGCGAGAAACGCAGTACCAATCCGAGCTGCAGCAGGCGGCCGATACCCTCAATCAGGCTAATCAGCAGGTCCAGCAGTACCAGCAGCTCACCCAGGCGCTGATCAACGCCGGTGTGATCCAGATCACCTCAAACGGTCAGGTGATCGTGGGGAGCGCTTTCCAGCCTGGGTCAAGCTCCGATGACAATGACTAGGCGGTTAGCGTCTGGAATTTCAATTCCCCGGTCCCATTGATTTCAATAAGGAGAACAGATGCAAAGCTGACAAAATCAATCATCCACGTCTGGATCTTCCTGGCGTCGATTATAGGGTTTGTGTTTGGCTGGGCGGTTTTCGCTCATTCCGAAAAGCCCGCTCCTTTGGTCGTCCAGCAGTCTGCCCAGGTCAATCTGCCGGCGGTTTCACAAACGGTATCGCTGGATCCGGTCCCCTCCCTAGATCAGTTTATGAGCGGCGGCTCCCAGCCGATGCAGGTTTTCCGAGCGCCGATGTTCAATCCCCCCGCCTTGCGTGCCAGAGCGTCCTGATGGAGATATTACGAATTCTCAGCGATGAATACCCTGATCCAGATCGCTGCTGAAGGCGATCCAATCGAGCTTCAGCCGGTTTTTGCCCGGGCCCAAGATTTGATCGCCGCCGAGCGAAGCCCGGTTTTCACGCTTCCTCCCAACCAGCGAGCTCAGCCGGTTGAACCGCTCTGCCGGAGGGTGGTTTCTGGCATCGCCCGAGCTGTTTGAGCTCATCCAGGAAGCGCTGGATCTGTATCTCTGACGGATGGCTTTGTTTGATCCTTCGATCACCCGCGCCCTGATCGCCGCCGGCTACGACCGCAGCATGGACGAGATCAGGCTGATGGAAAAATGTCCCATCAATTCGGGTCCAGCTTATCAGCGGATACCCCTGGATGAAATCCGGCTGGACTCCAGGGGTCATGCTCGATCAAATTGCCCGCCGGGATGCAGATCGACCTGGGGGGCATCGCCAAGGGTTGGGTCGCTGCCAGGGCGGTAAACCTGCTTAGGCAATACACCAGCGCTCCGGCGGTCAGCGTTGGCGGCGATATGGTCTGTCTGGGCTGCCGGCCTCCAGCCGGGCTGGCAGGTTTCGCTGGAAGACCCGCGTGATGAGCAGCAGTGCTGGCGGTCTTGAACCTCCAACCGGGTTCTTTAGCGACGTCGTCCGTCACACGGCGGCGTTGGCTTCAGGGCGACCAGCCCAGGCATCACATCATCGATCCGCGCACGGGCGCTCCCGCTGAGGTCTGTTGGCTTAGTATAAGCGTCTATACCCAGAAAGCCACCCAGGCCGAAGCATTCGCAAAAGCTTTATTGATTGCTGGGCCAACCCAGGCGGGGCAGCTTGCTGCTAGACTGCCCAGATCTTAATTTCATTGCCGTAATCCAGGACGGAAGCCTGGAAGGTTCTCCAGGCAAGCAAGGAGCTGATTTATGAACGACGATAAGAAAATCAAACCGCGGCGGTCAGCCGCAGGGGAAATATTTCCTATGACGCTGGCAGCTTTTGGTCTTGTGGGCATCGCTTTGGCGGCGCTTGTCCTGGCGGGCAAACCTCCTTCTTGGCTCGCATACCCATCAGGCGTAACTGGCTGTTCTCGTTGGACACCCAGCGTGCCATCTGGTACGTCACTCGTTCGGCTGGCATCCTGGCCTACCTGCTGCTCTGGCTGTCCACCGTCTGGGGGTTGCTCATTCCATGCAAATTGCTGGAGCCGGTCTTGCACGGCAGCTTCACCTATGATTTCCACCAGTTCATATCGCTCCTCTCCATCGGTTTTTTGGGGTTGCACATTTTTGTCCTGACCGCGGACCAGTACCTGCCTTTCAGCCTCGCTCAGATCCTGATCCCCTTCAAAGCCGAATACCGCCCACTTTGGGTTGGGCTCGGCGTCATCGCCTTTTACTTGACCATGCTCGTCACCGTCACCTTCTATTTACGTAAAAAGATCGGAATGAAAGCCTTCCGGCTGATCCATACCCTCAGCCTCCTCGCCTACCTGGGCGGCGCTGCCCATGCCGTCATGTCTGGGACAGACTCTTCCCTGATTACCATGCAACTCATGTACCTCGGCACTTTCCTGGTCGTCGTCTTTCTTACTGTCTATTGGCTGGTCATGTTAGGTCGGCCTGCCAGGACAGTCGTTGTCAATCAAAGCCGCAACCTTAAGTTAACAAATCTCCAATAATTACTTTCCTGCGATCTGTGGTATACTACCCCGTTCGCTTCAATTACGACAAACTATACCCAATTTAGGAGCGGACGGGCTGAGGTTCGCCTTGGCTCATTTTAAAGGGCCTAAGGACCTCTTTTCATGACTTTCGATTCTTTTGATTTCCACCCGCATATCGGCGCGGGACTTGCACGCCACAATTTTTCTACCCCAACCCCCATCCAGCGCCGTGCCATTCCTCCGATCTTGGAGGGTCGCGACCTTCTCGGACTCGCCCAAACCGGCACCGGCAAGACCGCCGCATTCGTCCTCCCTATTCTGCAGCGCCTGCATTCCGGGCCGCGCCGCAAGCTGCGCGCCCTGGTGCTCTCGCCTACCCGCGAGCTCGCCGAGCAGACCCACACCTTCATCTCAACCTTCACCCGCCAGACCGGGCTGCATTCGCAGACGATCTACGGCGGGGTGAGCGCCCAGCCCCAGGTGCGCGGCCTGCGCATGGGCGCTGAGATCGCAGTTGCCTGCCCCGGGCGTCTGTTGGACCTGATGAACCAGCGCCAGGTCGACCTCTCCAGGGTCGAAGTGCTGGTGATCGATGAGGCGGATCGTATGTTCGACATGGGCTTCCTGCCGGATATCCGCCGCATCGTCGCAGCCCTGCCTTCCGGGAGTGATACCGGCGGCTTCCCCAGGGGCACAAATCGGGGCTTCTCCCGGGAGTCCGCTGCAAGCGCAGCCTCAGGCTCCGCCGAAAAATCCGCTGACAGCAGAGCTGGAAACCCCGCAAGCCCCAATGCCCGCCCAAACTCGCGCCAGACCCTGCTCTTCTCTGCCACCATGCCGCCTGAGATCCTCTCGCTCGCCGGCGAGTTCTTGAGCAACCCGGTCACGATCGAGATCGACGCCGACCGTCCGGTCGAGTCCATCAGCCACATGCTCTATCCTGTGGATCAAGCCCACAAGAACGATCTGCTCCAGGCCCTGCTCAAGCGCACCGGAAGCGGTCAGGTGCTGGTCTTCACCCGCACCAAACGGCGCGCCAGCAAGCTCGCCATCCAGCTCGGCAAATCGGGCTTCTCAGCCACCTCGCTGCATGGCGACCTGACCCAGAATCAGCGCCAGCGCGCCATGGACGGCTTCCGCAGCGGCCGGCTGCGGATCCTGGTCGCCACCGATATCGCTGCTCGCGGCATCGATGTCACCCAGATCTCCCATGTGATCAACTACGACCTGCCAGACACCGCCGACGCCTATACCCACCGCATCGGTCGCACCGGGCGGATGGCGCGCCAGGGCTCAGCCCTCTCGCTCGTCACCCCCGATGACGGTGCGATGGTCCGTTCGATCGAGCGCCTGGTCGGGCGCAAGCTCGAGCGCACCCGCGTCGACGGCTTCCAGGCGGGTTGATTCTGAATATTAGAGTTTGGCCAGCCTGTCAAAGCTGGGTTTCAGCGCTGGATACAGGTCCTTGTAGATCGCGAATTGTTCCGAGTATCGAGCAGCTTGTCCCGGGATTGGCTGATCAACAGTCTTTCGTTGGATAAGCTCTGAAGCCTTCTCTGCGGTTTCCCAAATTCCCGCCCTTACACCCGCAACAATAGCGGCTCCGACTGCGCCAGCATCCTCGCTGAAGTCCAGCGAGGTTACTGGTCGGTTGAAGACATCTGCCAGTATCTGCCGCCAAACCGGGCTGGATGATCCCCCTCCAGATACATTGACCCTTTCTGGTGTGATCCCGGCTTTCAGGATCAGATCTAAAACATCCCTCAAGCTGAAAGAGACTCCCTCCATCACCGCCCGGATCATATCCTGCTTCGTATGAACGGAGCTCAATCCAATAAACGCTCCCCGCGCCCAGGGATCGGCATGCGGAGCACGCTCGCCTTGCAGGTAAGGCAAAAAGATCAGGCTGCGTGCGCCCGCGGGCGATTGTAAGGCTTCTTCTCCAAGCAGTTCGTAAGCGCTCCGGTTCAGGTCCTTCGCCAATCCTGTTTCCAGGCTGCCCAGGCGGTCGCGAAACCACTTCAACGAGCTGCCGGCAGAAAGGGTTACGCCCATTCCCACCCACTGCTGCGGCAGCACGTGGCAGAACACTTGAAGCCGCGCCCCTGGGTTCGCGATCGGTTGCAAGAGGCTAACGCTCACATTACCACCGGTCCCGATGACGAGTAATACGACTTCGCTGTTGATTCCCCCGCTGCCGACCATCTGCATCACTGCATCCCCGCCGCCTGCGATTACAGGTGTGCCTGCTTTTAAAAAGGTCTCCCGCGCTGCAATCGCTGAGATTTCACCAGCATACTCCCCCGATGGCATAGCCTTCGGGAACCAGTCCTGCGGTAGCTGAAGCTTCTCCAATAATCCATCCGCCCACCGTCGCTGGCGGACATCATAGAGACCAGTCCCAGATGCATCTGAGACATCTGTCGCGATCTCGCCCACCAGTCTGTAGCGAAGGTAATCTTTTGGAAGACAGAAATGCCGGATTTTTTCATAGATCTGGGGCTCATTCTCTCGCACCCACAGCAGCTTGCCGCCGGTATAGCCAGGCAGCATCGGGTTGTTGGTTTCTGCCAACAACCCTTCGACACCGCCCACTTTATTGTAGATTTCTGCACATTGCGGGGCGCTGCGCTGATCATTCCATAAAATCGCCGGTCTAAGCGGGTTTGAGTCTTTATCCAACGCAACCAGCCCGTGCATTTGACCGCTCAACCCGATCGCCTGGATCCTGGCTGGATCTACTTCTGAGCAGACTTTTTGAAGTGCAGTTCGCGCCACCTCCCACCAGGTAAGCGGGTTCTGTTCAGACCAGGCAGGCAGCGGATTGTCCACTCCGTACTCCACCGCCAATTTATGGACTACCTGCAGAGAGGAATCTACCACCAATAGCTTGCATAGCGTGGTGCCCAGGTCGATCGCAAGGATATAGGGCTCATTATTCATCTTTGCCGCCTCGGTTGGGTATTGAATCGATTTCAGTTGGGAATCAAATTTTTTGACAGGATTTTCGGATGATTAAGCTGTCGCGCAGTACCATTTTCTGCGGAGCGATTCTGCGGCCTAAGATCAGATCCATCAATAGCAGTAATGCGTTCCGCCCAATTTCATAGCTTGGTTGGGCAATCGTTGTCAGCGACATAAAGGAAGAAAACGGGATGTCGTCGTACCCGATGATCGAAAAATCATCCGGGATCTTGTACCCACTTTCTTCGAGCGCCCGCCATGCGCCAAACGCCATCATGTCATTCGAAGCAAATATCGCCGTGAAATCCATTTTCGCCTGCAGCAGCGCCGCCGTTTCGCGGTATCCGCTTTCCAACGAGGTGTCTCCTTGAATGATCAGGTCCTCCCGCGGCTGAAGTCCGAAATCCGCGAACCCCCTCCGAAACCCAGCCAGGCGGGTTACCGATGTGCTCAAATAAGGCAGACCAGAGATAAAGGTGATATTCCGATGACCCAGATTCAGAAGGTAGGTAGTTGCCTGGTATGCGCCTTCCTCATTGTCAGACGTGACCGAGCAGATTTCATCCGTGCTGATCTCCCGGTCTAAAAACACCAGCGGAAATTTTCTCTCGACCAGCTCGTTCAAAGTTGGGTTTAGTTCTTCGCTGAATGGAATATAGATCATCCCATCGACGCCGGCTTTGATCAAGCCCCGAATGTGATCCGCTTCGGTCTCCAGGTTCATGTCAGAGTTGCACAATATCGTGCTCACATCTTGGAAACATGCCGCATAGGTGAGACCCTTGATCAAGAGCGGGAAATAAGGATTGGTAATATCCGGCACCAGCAGACCGATCCGATTCGTAAATCCGTTCTTGCTGCGGGTCTTCGGTTGGTATTGAAGCTCCTTGGTCGCTTTTTCAACCGCAATGCGGATATCGGGGCGCACCGATCGGTCGTTGTTGATCACCCGGGAGACAGATGCCACCGAGACATTCGCTTTGATTGCCAGGTCGTTGAGTGTGACTGTTTTCTTTCGCGGCATATGATCTTACTCACATTACAAATATTGGCTGTAATCATTTACCAGCAGGTATTGCGGGGCCTCATCCTCAATAATCGAAGGGAACCGAGGGCTTTTGTCGACAAAATGATTGTCGGTCTTGTCATCATTCACTGTGCTCACTTCGCCGACCAGGACTTTTCCTGCACCTGGCTCCCCGTAAAAAAGGTGCAGCATTCCTGGCTCAAGGAAAATGCTTTCCCCAGGCGATAATGTCACTTTTCCACCTGCCGGAACAATGCGCGCGATCCCATCGATCATGGCAGTGACTTGCAGATCGGTGGGTTTGTGTTCGGAATCTGCCAGGTAAAGCTCAATTACCAGTCTGCCGCCGCCGCGCACGATAATGTCTTCTTTTTTGCTGTAATGCGTATGGAGCGGGGTGATCTGGTTTTCTTTGACAACGATGATCTTCTCACAATACGTCTTCCTGGACCTGCCCGGCACACCGTTTCGAAGGTTGAAGTTGATCAAGCCAACCTTTTCGAAATCCCCACTGCCAAAATCGGTGATGTCCCACCCCAATCCTGTTTCGACAATCTCAGCCGCCAGCTCCGCTTTGCCCTTCCATTGTTCAGGTGACCAAAGCGCCCAGGCCGGAAGCCAAAAATTCATCTCTCGAAAGAAAGTGATCGTCTCACGGATATTCTGGTTTATTTCGCTGCGTTTCAAGCTTCCCTCCATATCCTAAGCAAGATCTATCGCTCGTATGAGGATTAAGCATCTCCTAATCCTATTATCCATCACGGTTTTCAAATTGTCAAGTAATTTCTGTATTTCTTGAGAAATATTTCTAGATATATTAGAATTTACAGAAAATTATTGACAATTATTTCTCGTTAAGTTATAAACAAAATACCAATGCACCCTTTCCCCCGGTGAAGTTTTCGATCCGGAAAGAGCCATCGGATGTCGTTTTTCTCTACCGCCCAAAAAATTCCCCTTGATCTTCACTCCGATGCTTCAATTCTTCAAAATTTAAATGCTGCCGCTATCGTTCAGCGCAGAAAAATCCTCGAGTTGGGGCACGCCCACAGCATCCGGCTGCATTATGGCGCGATTATGAGCTGCACCGAAATCCTCACAATCCTATATTTCCGCTGGATGAACATTCAACCCCAAAATCCAGGGTGGGATGGACGGGATCGCTTTGTACTGTCTAAAGGGCATGCTGCCCCCGCCCTCTACGCCGCGCTTTGGCTGCGCGGTTTTTTCCCTGGTGATTGGTTCGATAATTTCCGGCGTCTGCATAACCCTCTCCAGGGTCACCCCGACCGGTCTAAGACACCTGGAGTGGATTGTTCAACCGGATCGCTCGGGCAGGGTTTCCCTGTCGCCTGTGGGATGGCGCTTGCTGCCAAAATTGACCATGCTTCCTATCGGGTCTACGCCCTGATCAGCGATGGCGAATGCAACGAAGGCTCTACCTGGGAGGCAGCCATGATCGCTGCCAACCTTGGCCTCGACCGCATCACAGTCCTGCTCGATTGGAACCAGAAGTCCTCTTACGGTCCGATGCATGGCCGGAACGATGTTGTTCCTCTCGCCGATAAATGGCTTGCCTTCGGCTGGAAGGTCTTGGAGTGTGACGGACATGATTTTGTCTCTCTTTCAGCTGCGCTCGCAGCCGCTGAACACCCGAATGGCCAACCTTCTGTGATCCTTTGCCGCACATTAAAAGGCAAAGGAATCCCTTATGCTGAGACCCACCCCGTCCGCTCTAATTTTGGATTGACTGAAGAGCAGTACCAGCAGGCGATCGATTATCTGAGCTCGATTGAGATAAAGGCGAATCCATGAATGCCGCGGTGGAGGATATTACCAAAGCCTACAGCGAAGCCCTGGTGGAGGTGGGCCATGCCTTCCCAAATGTTGTCGTCCTGGATTCCGATATCTCCGATTCCTGTCAGACTGAAGCCTTTAAATCTCATTTTCCTGAGCGGTCTTTCGACCTGGGTGTCGCCGAGCAAAGCCTTCCCACATTTTCAGCCGGGTTGGCGCTCTCCGGCAAGATCCCCTTCTACAATTCCTTTGCCGTCTTTTCGGTGAATCGCGGCGTAGATATGATCCGCCAATCGATCGCCTACAATCATGCAAATGTCAAAATCATCGGTCATGCCGGTGGACAGTCGATGGGCTATACCGGACCCAGCCACCATACCCTGGAAGATTTCTCCATCTTGCGGGCGATTCCCGGTATCATCATCCTCAATCCATGCGATGCGTTCGAGACCCGCCAGATGGTTTGGCGTATGGCAGAGACCGCCGAACCAGCCTACTTGCGTTTAGTGCGCGCCGCCGTCCCAAATCCACACCATCCAGGTTACCGCTTCGAGATCGGTCGCACAGAGCTTTTACTTGAAGGTAGCGATCTGACCATTTATGCCACCGGCGATGTAATCAGCCTGGCGATCGAAGCCCACTTTGCTCTAGCTCAACAAGGGATATCCGCGCAGGTCGTCAATGTCCCTACATTGAAACCGCTCCCAGCCGAACAGGTGCTCCAGTTTGGAAGTCAGACGCGTTTTGGCATTACTGTAGAAGACCATAACATCTACGGTGGGCTGGGTTCGATTATTTCTGAAATTTATGCAGAGGGTCTCAGCAAACCGCTTCGGCGAGTAGGCATCCCGGATACCTTTACCGAGTCAGATGAAGTTCAGGTGCTGCGCAGCGCGTATGGCGTGAACCTTGAGACCATAATCAGACATGCTTCAGAATGTTTAGCAGGTCTTACTCAGTAAGCATTAAGAAGGAGAGGAGCAATTAAGCATAAAGTCCCTTTTCTAGCTTCTTTTCAGGGAATAAACCAGTTTCAAAAAACTTAGAAGACATTCTTCGGAGGAAAAGATGAAAAAGATCCTGGCAATTCTGACCTTAATCTTTCTGATGCTCGCCCCTCTCCTGGCAAGCTGCCAACCAGCCGCGCCAGCCGCAACTGAGCCTCCCGCTCCGGTTGCTACCGAAGCACCAGCAGAACCTGCAGCTCCTGCTGAAACAGAAGCCCCAGCCGATGATGGCCCCGTCAAGGTCGGCATCGTGCTCAAATCCTTCTCTAATCCCTTCTGGATGATGGCGAAAACAGCCGCTGAAGCCGAAGCGAAAAAAGAAGGCGTGGAAGTGGTCATCCTGGGCACCACAGAGGAAGGCGATTACCAGCAGCAGGTCGCCCATATCGAAGACCTCACCACCCAGGGCGTTGATGTGATCGTCGTCGTGCCTGCTGAAGCCTCGGCGCTGGTTCCAGCAGTAGAAGCAGCCGTAGCCGCCGGCATCCCGGTGATCAACCTGGACTCTCCGATCGAGACGGATAAAGTCAGCGCATTCATCGGCAGCGACAACGTTGAAGGCGGCAAGATGGCTGCAAAATTCGTCGGCGAGCAGCTCGGCGGCAAGGGGAAAGTTGCCGTCCTGCGCGGCCGGCTTGGCAATCCTGTAGAGCTTCAGCGCTATGAAGGCTTCACCGAAGGCTTGAAAGAGTTCCCCGAGATCGAGCTGGTCGCTGAGGGCGTTGCCAACTGGGAAGCCGATCAGGGCTTCACCGTGATGGAAGACTTCCTTACCGCTCACCCGGATCTCAACGCCGTCTTCGGTAAATCAGACCGCATGATCTTGGGTGCCTCGCAGGCTGCTAAAGCCGCCGGTCGCGATGATATCGTCATGGTAGGGCTGGATGGGATCGTTGAAGCCCTCGCCGCAGTCAAATACGGCGATATCGCTGCAGACGTCGCCCAGCGCCCAGACCTGATGGGTGAATACGCGGTGAAATATGGCGCGGAGCTGGCTAAAGGGGGTACTCTCGAAAAAACCATCACCACCCCGATGACCCTCGCCGTGCCAGATAACGTCGATCCGCTCATCGCTAACTGGGAAGCGGTCGGTCTTGCTGCACCCACCCCTGAGCCCGAAGTGGTCAAGCCGCCTGCCAGCGATTTCACCATCGGCGTCGTGCTTAAATCTTTCTCCAACCCGTTTTGGATGATGGCAAAAACCGCCGCTGAAGCAAAAGCGAAAGAGCTCGGTGTTAATGTCACCGTCCTGGGGACAACTGAGGAAGGCGATTACCAACAGCAGGTCGCCCACATTGAAGACCTCGTTTCGAAGGGTGTTGATTTAATCGTTCTCGTTCCGGCAGAAGCCTCTGCCCTTGTTCCAGCAGTTGAAGCTGCGGTAGATGCTGGCATCCCGGTGATCAACATGGATTCACCGATCGAGACCGACAAGGTGATCTCCTTCATTGGCAGCGATAATGTTGAAGGCGGCAAGATGGCTGGGAACTACATCGCCGAACAGCTTGGCAATAAAGGAAAAGTCGGCGTGATCCGCGGACGTCTCGGAAATCCTGTCGAAGAGCAGCGTTATAACGGCTTCACCGAAGCCCTCAAAGCTTTTCCAGAGATCGAGCTGGTTGCAGAGGGAGTCGGAAACTGGGAAGCCGATCAGGGCATGACGGTTATGGAAGACTTCCTGACCGCTCACCCAGACATCCAGGCAGTATTTGCCGAATCCGACCGCATGATCCTTGGCGCATCTCAGGCTGCCCAGGCTGCCGGTAGGGATGACATCGTGCTTGTCGGCTTGGATGGCATCGTCGAAGCTTTGCGCGCCGTCGATGATGGCTCCATCTCGGCTGATGTCGCCCAGCGACCCGACCTGATGGGTGAATACGCCGTCCAGTATGGATTGGATTTCTTGCAGACCGGCTTGATCGAAAAAATGATCATCACCCCAATGACTCTTGCTCTGAAAGACAATGTTGCCCCATTGATCGAAGCCTGGGAAGCCCTCGGTTTCTGATCCTTTCACACTCAGGGATGGGTGGTTGAGTTCCACCCATCCCTATTAATAATTCAGACCAAATTATCATGCCCTGCTAACGAAAGGCAAGTCCATCTCAGGCTGTTTTCCTGCCAGATGGTCGACAGGCCTAAAGCCCATGATTCAGGTTTTAATCGTTTCATCCCATTTCCTGGAGTTTTCCGATGGCTATCTCTAAACAACAACACCTTGAAGCAAAAAAGCGCGCAGTGAGCTATCTCGAAAAAGCCGCGATCGCGATTACAGAAAAAGAGAAAGAAGAGCTCGAAGTTGCAGATTTTGGCCTGGGCGAGTTAGAAAATTACGGCGTCGAGCTTGTGATGTATGTCAACACCGAGCGTGTCTGCGCCAAGGAAGTCATCCTTTTTCCATGGCAAATTTGCCCAGAGCATTTTCACCCAGCCCTCAACAATGAACCTGGTAAGGAAGAAACCTTCCGCTGCCGCTGGGGTCAGGTCTTTCTTTATGTTAATGGACCGGCTGCTTCTAACCCAAAAGCTAGACTTCCAAAAGGTAGGGAGCAGTATTTCAACCTGTGGCATGAGGTCATCCTGAATCCCGGCGATCAATATACTGTTGTAGCTGGCAAAGCCCATTGGTTCCAGGGAGGCCCAGAAGGCGCCGTCCTTTCTGAATTCTCCACCCCGAGCACCGATGAGATTGACGTTTTTACCGATCCCGGTATAAAACGGCTTCCAGAAATATATTGACTTGAGTTATGATTGAATTCAGACCTCGTGAATAGCTACTGGAGGATCCCTGTTTGACCACAAATACCAAACCAGCCCAAGCCGAAAAACCTGGCGATAAAGCCCCATTATCGGTTGTTCTGCAATTCCTCCTCGATCAGCGTACCCTTTTGCTGTTGATCTTGCTGTGCGCAGTTGTTGGCTATTTGCTCCCTCCTTTCCTCACCAGTAAAAACTTGCTGAACGTTATGCGCCAGGTCTCTATCACCGGCATCGTCGCGGTAGGCATGACTTTTGTCATCATCACCGGCGGGATCGATATCTCGGTCGGCTCGACTGTCGCATTGAGCAGCGTCGTCGCAGCCTGGTCTCTAAAAGAGGGATTGGGCATCCCCGCCGCGATCCTCCTCGCGTTAATCAGCGGATCGCTGGTCGGGGTGATGAATGGAGCACTGATCGCCTACGGCAGGCTGCTGCCGTTCGTCGCGACATTGGGAACCATGTATGTGATCCGCGGAGCGGCTTTGATCGTCACCAAAGGAGAAGCCATCTGGGACCTGCCGAAACCCTTCCTCACCATCGGCACCGGATACTGGCTTGGCATCCCAATCCCGGTCATCATCACCCTGGTAGTATATCTGTTAGGCCATTTCCTGCTGAACAACTTCACCTTCGGGCGCTACGTGTTGGCTGTCGGCGGAGATGAGGAATCTGCCCGGCTCTGCGGAGTGCGGGTAAAGCTGATCAAGCTGCTGGCTTACGCCCTGTGTGGGCTGCTCACTGGATTGGCTGGAGTTGTGCTTGCCGGCCGGTTGGGCAGCGGCCAGCCCAGCGTGGGGGTTGGCTACGAGCTGACTGCCATCGCCGCAGCGGTGATCGGCGGAAACTCGCTGACCGGCGGGCGCGGAACCGTTCTGGGCACCTTGATCGGCGCATTGATCCTGGGTGTTGTCAGCAATGCCCTCAACCTGTGGGGCGTAGCATCATTCTGGCAGACGGTCATCGCTGGCGCGATCGTGTTGATCGCCGCCCTGGCAGACACCATGCGCCGGCGGAGAAACCGCTAGGAGATCTGCAATGACAGCATACCAATTCGTCACCCAACCATCCGCGGAACACGATCAGCCAATCGTCAGTATGCAGCATATTACCAAACACTTCGGAGGCGTTTACGCAGTTCAAGATGTAAGCTTCGACCTGTACCCGGGTGAGGTGCTGGCTCTGGTCGGCGACAATGGCGCTGGAAAATCGACCTTGGTTAAAATCTTATCGGGGGCATTCCAGGCGGATGAAGGCGATATTTATATTCGTGGGGAGAAAGTCCACATCGAAGACCCCATGCAGTCCCGCCGCTTTGGGATCGAGACCATCTACCAGCACCTGGCTTTAATGAACAACCTGGATATCCCGGCAAACATTTTTATGGGCCGAGAGATTCGCTACCCTGGAGTCTTCGGTTGGCTTGGGCTGATGAACCTCAAAGAGATGCGCAGCCAGTCGGTGAATTTGCTCGATGGTTTTGAGATTAAGGTGCCGGATCCGAACAGGGAAGTGAAAAACCTCTCCGGCGGGCAGCGTCAGATGGTGACCATCAGTCGGGCGGTCCATTTCCAGGCTCAGGTGATTATCATGGACGAGCCTACCGCTGCATTAGGGGTGTCTGAAACCCGCAAAGTATATGACTTCATTCATCGCTTGAAAGAAAACGGCATCGCGGTTATCATTATTTCCCACAATATCAATGAAATATTCGAGATTGCCGACCGGTTCCTGGTGCTTAAAACCGGCAGGCTGGTAGGCGTGAAACCAAAAGAAGAGACCGGGATTGATCAAATCGTGACCATGATCATCTCCGGAAAACCAGATAAATGACCGGAGCTCAAGCCATGCCCTCAATCGCCATCGGCTGCGATCCAAACGCCCAGGCTTTGAAAGAAGCCCTCATCTCTCACCTCACCGCCCAGGGCTACACCGTCCAGGATTACGGCAGCGAAGACACCATCTATGCCAATGTCGCCTTCCAGGTCGCCGAGGCAGTCGCCCGCGGCGAGCATAAGCGCGCCATCCTGATCTGCGGCACCGGGATCGGCATGTCAGTCGCCGCCAACAAGGTCAAGGGAGCTTACGCAGCCCTGGTGGGCAACGAGCATGCCGCCGAACGCGCCGCCCTGAGCAATGACGTCAATATCGTTACCCTCGGCTCTCAGACCACCGAACCAGACTTCGCCAAGAAGCTGATCGACATCTGGATGTCGCTCGAATACATCCCCGGTGGGCGCTCGGATCCCAAAAACGCCCGCATTCGCGAGTACGACCAGCAGCGCGGCTGATCTTTACCTGCTTTCTTGCAAAAAAGACCTGAGGACCAACCAGATCCTCAGGTCTTTCCATTATTCATCAACGGAATTCGAAGCAAAGTTATCTCTTCATCAGCGGCAAGAAAGTCTTCCAATTCGTCGAAATATCCGCCCTGAGCACCTCGGTGCTCTTCGAGTCGAACAGAGCATATGCCGAGACCAGGTAGTCGCCTGCTGCCGCGCCGGTCGTATCCCAGGGGAAGCTGCCGTCGAACACCTGCTTGGAATCAAGCATATAAAAGCCTTGATCTACTTCGATCGGCTCACCACCAGCCAGATTTTGGATTTCAACGATCAGTGTACCGGTAAGCGGCATGTTGCCGAGATTCTGGAACTGCACCCCAATCGTCACCATGTCGCCGGGAGCGAAGACCGCCTGCGACACCGTCGGCTGGCTGATTTTTCCGCTGCTCCAGCCAATCCTGAAAAGCGTGCTGGCAGTGTCCATCACATTCCCCTGGCTGTTGCGCAGCTCCACTTCAAGCCGGTATTCCCCAGCCGGATAGCCCGCGCAGTACCAGCTCAGCCCCACCTCCCCCAGCCCTTGAAGCGAGTCGAGCGCCTGCACAGGCAGCCCTTCCACCAGCTCTCCATTGGAACGATCATAAATTGAGCTGCTGAGGATCACATCCTGCGGCAGCGACCCGCCCTTCAGCCATACCTGGAACTGCTGCTCCCAACCGGGATACAGTTCGGGTTCTACCGCCTCCACGGCTTGGATCGAAGCGGTGGATTCCACCAGCACAACGTTCAGGGTGATATCGTAGATATACTGTCCCTCAGCCGTCAGTGGGTGATAGCGCAGCGGGTAAATCGTGATCAGCAGAGTCCGTTCGCCCGAGGGGGTCTCTTCCACCTGCCAGTCATACCACTTCTGAGGCCATTCTTCAAGCTCCGGGTCCGGCGGATTTGCAGCCCTGCGAACCTCAGCGGGTTCGTCCATCTCCACCGCGCCGGTCTTCAAATCCAGGTCGTGGATCGTTTCCGATTCCCCTATCCCGCTCAGGCTCACCTCCTTCACCCACATCCCAACGGGTACCTGGTAGCGTACCGGGTAAGCCGGCGTTTGCGGCATCCCAACCTGGACATCTTGGTAGCCGTCGGGGATGCTCAGCACATCTCCTTCCGCAGTAGTGGTGATCGAGTAATTGGGCAGATAGATCGTAACATCTTCGCTGGGGCCGGTCTGCTTCAGCATTCTGGATTCGAGCGCCGATGAGGCCGATGTTAGACCGGACGATGAGACGGAGGAGGAGGCAGATGACGAGGCGGCTGACACGGCTGGCGCGGCCGACGATGTGACACTGCCCCCGAATTTCGGATCGCCGTATAGGTTGTATTCGCTCGACCAGGTGTTGCCGGTGTAGCCGCTCAGGTAGATTTTGGTATCGCGGAACATCTGCCCGATCGACATGCTGTGGTTGATCCACTGCTCGAAGAAGAAGCGCCCCGCGTCATTGTTCGCGTCGCGCGGTGAGACCTCGGTCGACCCGATATAAACCGCCGCCCCTTTATAAAGGCTGTTCTCCAGCATCCCGCCGTCCCCAACGTCTTCATACCTCCCTGCTTCGCAGCAGTTGGCAAACAGGAACGGGCGGTGCTGACCGAAGAACCATTCATTCGGCCCGCCCATCATGGTATTCGAGTCGACCGCATCTCCCCAGGAATAACCGTTGCAGTGGTTGCGGTAGTACACCAGGTCCTTATTCCGGATCGTATTAGCCCACCACTGGACTCGGTCGATGCCGTGGTTCTGCAGGTAGTTCTCGGTAGACCAGGTGACCCCGAACTCATCGTCCACAAAATCTCTCACCGTGTACAGGTTGCTCTCGAATTCTTCTCTGCCGTCGCCTTGTCCTGCGAGCAGTGCTGCGTCCGATCGATCGTAGACGAATTCCAGGTGTCCCTCTGGCGATCTGGATGGCGTTGTCGATCGGGATCAGCAGGTCGGCGGCGGTGTCCCCGGGGATCCGCCCAACAATAACCTCGGGGTTCACGCTGTCATTGTCGGTGTCGGCATAGCCGTTGTCGGAATATTGCACGCTAAGTGAGTGAGTCACCGTTCCCCAGAAATTCTTCTGCTGGTAGTAAACCCCAAACGATCCCAGCACTTCCGCTTCTCCAACCAGCAGCAGGTAGCCGTTCGAGCGCCAGTGCCGGGAAACTCCATCTCCACCGCGCATCTCTGCCCCCCAGCGGTTAACCAGCGCGTCTACTGTCGGCGCCCAGCCGGTGTTCACATAGCCCAAAATCCCATTTTTAAGGTACGCCAGCTCGGCCATCGCCGATAGCACCTCATTAACCTTTGCCTGGTCCGGGTTCAGGTTGAACAGCGCCTGTGGCTGCGTGAGGATCAGGTAGTCGGCGCCCTGCTGGGCTGTCCGCACGCCTGCACTGAATGCCTCCCCGCCGTCGGTGGAGCTGCGGCTTAGATTAAAATTTTGGGTCTGGCTCGCATCCATATAAGTGTAGGTCACGCTGACCTGTCCGAAATTGTATGTGCTGTAGCCGGGATCAGGGTAGAGCACCGGTTCGGCAAAGTATTCCACTGTCTGGCTTCCCCCTGGCGCCAGGTCGAAAGTGTTTTTCCCGCCGAACTGGGGTGTGATCACCGCCTGGTTGGCGTAAGCCAATGGGCAGTACAGGCCGCTCACCAGGAAGCTGCCGCTCGTGGATCGCACCGGCTGAAAGCCGGTCATCGCATCTGCGATCTGCCCGACCCGCGCCGCCATCGTCCCGGCGTTGTGCAGGTTGATCCGCACTCGGTAAGCGTTCCCAATCCGCGCCACTTCACGCGCAGCTTCCAGCCGGGGGGCGCCGGTGAGCACCTCCACCAGGCGTGAATCGCTCAGCTGCGTCCCACCAGGGCCGTAGGCGGTCGCTTCAATGCTGTACATCCCCACCGGCTGTCCCTCAGGGTGCCAGGTGCAGTTGAAGATCGTTGTTACCGTCAGGCTGTCCGGAGTCAGGTCGCACAGCGTTGTGGTCAACCCGCCGGTCCTGTGCACCGTCACCACCAGGCGGTCGACATCCACCGGGTATGGCTCGCAGGCAATCGGCTGCCTGGTGATCGGGTCAATCAGGCTGGCTGGCGCACAGTTCTCTTCCAGGCGCTCCGCCTGCACCCGCACCGGCACGGTTGTCCCGCTCGGCACGGTGGAGCCAGGGATATAGACCAAATACTCCGGCGCCGGACGCTGGATCTCCACATTGCCGCGGAACGGGTCCGGCGGCGGCGAGAAGGATGTAAAGCTGGCCGCCGGCAGTCCAGAAGCATCGAATGCCAGGGTTGTGATGGTATGGGGGCTGAAGAAATCGCTTGTGTTCATCCCCACCAATCCCGGCGCTAGCCCGGCCTGGAACACTCCCGTCCCGGCGCCGGAGTCGCCGCCCGTAAAATCGACCCCAAACAGGACATCGTCCAGGTAGAACTCTACCCTTGCGACGGAGTGATTATCGGTTACCGGCGCGTTGATCGTGTAAAACACCGAGCTGCTCACTGATCGGTCAGCCCAGGCAGAATTGACTTCTGGGGCCTCGCTGTCTTCCACTGGCAGCGTCTCGAAGTACGCCGGCTTGCTCTCTATACTGTTCCCCGCTTCATCCGCCGATCGCACCCGATACTGGTACACCGCCCCCGGCTGCAGGTTCGAGAGCGAGACAGAGTGGTCGGTGACCAGCTCATCAGATGCGTTGAAATGCTCAAATGTCTCCAGCAGCACGTCATATTCCACGGTGCTGTCTGAATCTTCGCTGGTCGACCAGACGATTGTGGCGGTGGTGCTCAGCACATCGGTCGCGATCGGACCGCTGGTGATCTCGGGCGCCCACTGGTCGCAGGTGAACGTTTCCAACCGGGAGTTATCGATTTCATTGGATTCGTCGAGGACATCGTAATAATCGGCGTTCACCCGCAGACTGTCGCTCGGATCGCTGCACCCCCATTTGTACGAATAACAGATATCGAGGCGTTCTTTTGGGTCAAGCGTCGCATTGACCAGGTGCGAATCACTGTTAATGTCGTCAATGAACAGCTCAGCCGTATGTCCGGCGGCGGCTTCGGCATCCCCATTGTTTATGATCTGGGCGCAGATATTGCTCCCACCCTCCAGCCAAATATCCGTGACCATCAAATTCGGCGCCGTTGCCGGTGCGGCGTGGGTCTTGTCGACCATCATAGATTGGAAAATTTTGGAGAAAAATCCCCCCTCTCCTATGGTTCCGCTTCGCCAGCCCCCATCTTTCGCTGGCTTGGGCATACCCGCCAACGCCAAAAACACTACCGCCAGCCACCAAACACGGACGCCGAAATCCTGCGATGCTCCTCATCTTCTCCCTCCCGCGATGAAAAGTGATGGTCCTCTAATCTATACAGTTCTTTTATATCCTACACCGGAAGCAAGAAAAGTCAACAAGCAATCAAGGTAAAACTGCCGAAAAGCTCTCAGCCCCACTGTCTGCCAGCCCTATCAGCCCAGCCATCGCCAGACGCGTCCGCTCGATATCCGGACCTGCCCGCAGCGCCTCGAATGAATCCAGTGCGGCAGCGTAATTGGTGTTCGCCGCCTCAGGCTTATTCATCTCCCGATACAGCTCACCCAATTCAAAATAGGTCCGCCCAAGCTGCCAGGGGGCGTGCAAGCGTTGCAGAATTTCTAATGATCGACCCATGTACCGCTCGGCTTCGCCAAATTCCCCGCTCATCCGCTGGGCAATCCCCATCCCCCGATAGGCGATCGCCAGATACAGGGAATGTTCGTCTCGCTCTGCCAGCGCTTCTAATATCGGGGCGTATTTCTGAAGCCCAGCGAGGTCGCGGCGCTGCGCAGCCGCCTCTGTCAGCTGCATCATAACGTCATGATCGTGAGCCATCGTGCCTCGCTTTACGGGCTGCCCGGGCTGCTCGCGGGCTGTTTCCATCATCTCACTGACCCTGGCGAACTCGCCAGAGGCCGCTAGCGGCATCGATCTTCAGAAGAATTGGTTGCGCTGCCATTCCGCCGGCGAACCAGACATCGAGACCATGTAATCCAGGGATTCCTTGGCATATGCTTCGCTTTGGACCAGGTCGCCACGCAACGCGTGGATGCTCGCGCTCAGCGCGACAGAGTATCAGGTCTCCCCAACCCGCTCGCGTGAATAGCGCCGCTCGAGATCTCGCCACAGCGTCTCAACGGATAGCACCTCATCCCACCGGTCGAGCCGGAAATAACATTGTGCCTGCAGCCCCAAAATATCCGCCTGCTTGTTGACTGACTTGACTTTTAATGCAAGGTCGTATGCTTTCTGGAGCGCTGTCATGGCTTGATCGTATTCACCGGCAAACGAGTACGCGCTGCCGGCGCTGCGCAGCGCTTCCAGGAGCTCATATTCATTGTCGAACGCCGGATCCGAACAGATTTCTAGCCTTTGAATGCTGACCTTTAAGCGATTCGCGCAGCAGGCTCCGACCATCAAACACCGTTGCCAATGCCCCCAATGCATGCGATAAGTCGATCGCCTTGCCCAGTTTTCGAGCGCTTTCCACCGCCGATTCGGCAAAATGCTGGGCTGCATCTAAATCGGGTGGATCTTGAATGCGCCATGAATCGATCGAAAGGGCTACCAGCACATTAACCGTCTCCTCCTCGGGCGGTCTGGACTGGAGGAATTCCAGGCTTTTTTCAAGGCTCTTGCGAGAAGCCTCTCGGCTTTGATGAGCAGATCGGAGCCTGCCGATCCCCACCGACCATTTGATTTCCGCCACCATCTGCAGGATTTTTCGATGCAGTCGGATCGTCTCCATTGGATCGATATCGGGCATTTCCTCCCCAAGTGCAATCGCCCGCTGATAGGTCTCGATCGTCCGCTCTCCATCCCGCAGGTTGTTGTACGCATCTCCCAGCTCTTCTAGCAGATTTAAGTGGGCTTCATTTCTTTCGCCTTCCGGGATCAAAGCCAGCGCAGCCAGCAGGTTTTGGACGGCATCTTCGTAAGCATAGACTTCGACCGCCTGGCGGGCAGCCTGCCTTGAATAATGCACGGCTTTATCGTGCATCCCTGCCAGTGTGAAGTGGTTTGCCAATAATCCGTATAGCCCCTCGATCCGATCCGGATAAAGCTGCTCGATCGCTTCGCCAACCCGGCGGTGGAACTCTCGCCTTCGTTTGTGCAGGATCGTTTCATAGACCGCTTCGTGCGTCAGCGGATTCCGAAATACGTACTCCACTTCCGGCAGGCGAGCTGCTTCTCGGATCATATCAACTTGCAGCAGGGTGTCCAGGTGTTCGTCCAATTCCTTGTCGGTCTCGTCAACAGCTTGCAAGACGCGGTGGTAGAACGAGCGCCCGATCACCGATGCCATCTGCAGCGTCCCGCGCGTCCCTTCCTCCAGGCGGTCGATTCGGGCAGCCAGCAGGGACTGCAAGTTCTCTGGCAGCGTGATTGCCGTCGCTTCACCAGATGTCACCCAATAGCGCTGCGTCCTCCCATCGCTGGTCCGCTCTTCGCTCACCACCGCCTCGGTGTCGATCAGCGTCCGCACGACTTCCTCGATGAAGAACGGATTCCCGCCCGCTTTCTCGAGAATGCTGAAGCGCAAGCTGTCTGGGATTTCAGCAACTGCCAGGAGCCGGCTGATCAGCTCGTTGCTCTCTAAATCCGAAAGCGGCTGCAAGCTGATCTCGTGATAAAGGTGATGATAATGGGTGTCTGCCGCCGTTTTGATCAGCCAGGCTGGCGCGTTGCGCTCAGGTCGCATCGCACAGATAATAACGAGCGGGATCTCTCCAATCAGCGGTAATAGCTGCACGATAAGTTCCACTGAGGCGGCATCGCTCCAATGCATATCGTCAAAGACCAGCACGATAGGTCTCTCGGCAAAGCTTGTCCTCCACCAATCACAAATCACATCCAGCATTTCGCGCTTAAATGCTTCCCCTTCGATTTGGACCTTTCCATTCCTGCTTTCGAGATTAAAGAGGGTTTCGAATACTTGCAGCGCCCGTTTCCGCCGGCCCTCTGGCAGGGCTTCCACAAGCTGAGAGATCTTCTCGCCCACCACCGCCGGTAAGTCGTCGCGGGTCAGGCCGTTCATCCGGCGGATCAACCGCTGCAGCAGACCGTACGCCTGGTGCAACTCGTAGGAAAGGCTCAGGATTTCATACCAGCTTCCATTTGGATAGATCCGTTCTTCGAATACTTTGAACGTCTCTTGCACCAGCCGGCTCTTGCCCAATCCTGCGTCTCCCAACACGCAGACGATCTGTCCCACCCCCTGTTTCAAGCTGGAAATCATGCTCCGCATCGCGATCATTTCATTCTCGCGTCCCACCATCTCGGCATGAAGCCCCTCGATCCCGCGCGGTCGGTAGGCGAGAATTTTCCGTTTGATTACCCGGTATGCCGGCACAGGCTGGTCTTTCCCTTTGACCGCGATCCCGCCCAGGTCTTCAAATTCAAACAATTCTTTTACCAGTTTATAAGTGTCGTGCGAGATTTGGACGGTTCCCGGCGAGGCGGTCTGTTCCATCCGTGAAGCAAGGTTGATCGCATCCCCCAGGGCGGTGTATTCCATCCGCAGGTCGGAGCCAACTTCCCCAACCACGACCAGCCCGGTGTTGATGCCTACCCGGACATCGAAATCAAATCCGTACCTCTGCTTGATCTGCCCCCGATAGGGCTGGATCGCGGCAAGAATATCCAAACCGGTCAAAATCGCCCTTTGAGGGTCGTCCTCGTGGGCGATCGGCGCCCCGAAGAACGCCAGCAGACCATCGCCCATCAGGCGTGCAAGCGTGCCCTCATATTGATACACCGGTCGGATCATCAGCTCGAACGCCCCGTTGATGATATCCGACCATTCCTCCGGGTCCATTTGCTCAGCCGCAGCCGTCGATCCTTTGACATCGCAGAACAGCATCGTCACAATTCTTCTTTCGCCGGACATTGCCCCGCTGTTCCGCGCCGTTTCAAGTTTCTGGAGCAGCTCCTTTGGGATATATTGAAGCAGGCGACTATTGGTAGCAGTTTGCGGGTCGAGCATGGAAGTTTGGGTTAAGTCCGGGAAGGTCGCGGAGATCGGAGTACTCTCTTCATTTCTCTCCGCCTGCTCCTTTGAGCAATTCGGATCGAGTTGGGCTGCTGGTTCCTGGTTTATCGGTCTGCGTGGAGGGCTGGAGGTGGTCGGCCTGAATATTCCGCGGTCTTTTTCCCACCAGGAAATCCCATAAGTATCATTTAACTTTTAAGCCGCAGGTATCGCAAAAATTGGAGGATTCCGGCAGCTCCGCTCCGCAGCGGGGGCAGGCTTCAATGAGCAAAAAGCCGCAGTTCTTACAGAAATTAGCACCCTCTCGATTCTGAGTGCTGCAGACGGGACAGTTCTTCATACGCTCGCCAGGTTTTCCCCGCAAGTATTCGGACTATTTAGACTGTAATCCTGCATATATTAAATTTATTCTATCCCCGACTGGTTTGAAAGTCAAGGTTAGGTGCCACGAACCGCCAATTGTATCCCGATCTTCGGTTATTAATCTTTCAGGTTGACCTCGCCCAAAAAAAATGTATACTGGTTAGCATGCAGCCTGGAATCGATCGTTCAGACCTCCATCCAAAGCCAGATATAAGTCGCCAGCTCCGAGGCTTCCCTCCCGCCTCCCCAAATATTGATCGCGGCGGTGCTGCTGATGAACGTCCAGTGCGCCGTCGCCTTCATCCTTCGCCCTGGAATCTACACCCCCGCCTTCGAGCTCAGCGGGGCGCCGGGCGAAGCCGCAGTCCGCGGTTTTGGGGTCCTGTTCCTCATGTGGAACCTGCCCTACGCCGTCGCCCTCTGGGATCCAAGGCGCTTTCGGACCGTGCTGCTGATCGCGATCGCCATGCAGGCGGTCGGGCTGTTCGGCGAGCTCCTTATCTTGCTTTCAATTCCCTCCGAATTTACCAGCCTGCGCTCCTCGATTATGCGTTTCTGTTATTTCGACGCCGCCGGGCTGGTCGCCCTCGTCGCCGCCGCCCTCCTGACCCCGCCCACGCGGCAAGCTCCCGATCCTCCTGCGCCGCCCCCCTGACCCAACCCGCACAGCCGATCGTGCTTATCTTTGCTTAACTTTTTTATCTGACAAATATGGTATATTTTAGTTTCTTAACCCGGTTGGATAGTCCATCTTGCAGGATTATCAGCCCAATCGGACCTGAATTTCAATCGAACCGCTTAAAGATAGGATCCTTCGACATGTTGAATTTAAACTCAGTGATGGTCGGCACGACCCAGCCTAAAGTGCTGGCAGCTTTCTATGAAAAAGTCCTGGGAAATCCGCCAGGAATGTCCGATGAAGAGCATGGTTTCTATGGCTGGCAGGTGGGTTCAGCTTACTTATCCGTTTTGGATCATTCCCAGATGGGTGGCCGCGCCAAGGATCCAGGGCGCATCATGTTCAATTTTGAGACTCCGCAGGTTAAGGAAGAATTTGAGCGGGTGAAAGCCTTGGGCGCCGCAGTGATCCAGGAACCCTATGAAATGGGCGGCGGATGGATCGCGACCCTCACGGACCCGGATGGAAACTACTTCCAGCTTGTCACCCCAATGGGATAAGAATCTGCTCCCGCACATAAATCATCCTTCAAGCGCGCAGAAACCACATCATCCATCACAGCCATCATTCTGGATGGTTTATTCCCAGCCGCAGAGCCTAAATCTGGTCTTTTCGCGCTGCAAAATCGATCGGAAGCAGCTCTTCTCAGGCGCTGCAAGAATAGCATTGAGAATTATCCCATGCCCTAAGGAGGACACGTCATATGCAAAAAATCATCCCCCATTTATGGTTTGATAAAGAAGCTTTGGAAGCTGCCGAATACTACGTCTCGACCTTTCCAAACTCATCGTTCAAAGGCAAGACCATCATCCACGATACCCCCTCAGGATCGGTAGATATTGTGAACTTCGAGCTGTTGGGGCTTGAGTTCCAGGCCATCAGCGCCGGCCCGCTGTTTAAATTCAATCCTTCGGTTTCGTTCCATGTAACCTGTAAAACGAAAGCAGAAGTGGATGAGATTTGGGCTAAGCTCTCCCCAGGTGGACAGGTGCTGATGGAGCTCGGAGCTTACCCTTTCAGCCAGCATTTCGGCTGGCTGCAGGATAAGTATGGTCTCTCCTGGCAGCTCGATTATTCAGGTGGAACCCAAGATAACCAGAAAATCACCCCGTTTCTGCTGTTTGTGGGCGGCGTCTGCGGTAGAGCGGAAGAAGCTGTCAATTACTGGACTTCTGTGTTCGGAGATTCGAAAGTCGATAGCCTTTTGCGTTACGGCAAAGGAGAAGAACCCGACAAAGAAGGCACCTTAAAGAACGCTTCTTTTTCGCTGTTTAACCAGGGTTTTAAAGTCATGGACAGCGCCTATGACCACAAGTTTGCTTTCAATGAAGCGATTTCTTTCGTCGTAAACTGCGAGGACCAGGACGAAATTGACTATTTTTGGGAAAAATTATCCGCCGTGCCAGAAGCGGAGCAGTGCGGGTGGGTCAAAGATCAATTTGGTTTATCGTGGCAGGTGGTCCCAGCCAGCCTGGATGAAATGACGAGAAGTGCTGACCAGGCGCAGATTAACCGGGTAACTCAAGCTTTGCTGCCAATGAAGAAATTGGACATCGCCAGGCTGCGGGAAGCCTATGAAGGAAAATAAACAGGAAGTACCTCAAAATTCTCCCAACCAGCATGGGATGTTCTAATGCGCGATCTCTATCCTTCCCACTGCTCCGCGATAGATTTCCCCTTTATGCTTAGGCAAGGTCTGTTCAATTCCTTGCCGGACTATAGACCATTTTCCTTCTTCGCCGTCTTGCCAAGCTGGAAATGATAGATGCAGATCGGCTTTAACAGACGAAAAATTAACCCCATCCAGCGAAATCGCTGCATCCGGACCTCCGGCTGGTCGAAGAAGCACCATTCGTCCAGCAGCCGGATGCAGTCGCTAGCCCCGCTGACGGAGGAAGCCCCGCTGACGGAGGAAGCCCCGCTGACGGAGGAAGCCCCGCTGACGGAGGAAGCCCCGCTGACGGAGGAAGCCCCGCTGACGGAGGAAGCCCCGCTGACGGAGGAAGCCCCGCTGACGGAGGAAGCCCCGCTGACGCCGCAAGCCCGCTTGCACCGGAAGCCCCGCTTGCACCAACCCATCCCTCGATCTCCTCAGCGCTCCGGAAACCCCAGCGCATCAATCCCGCAAAATTTGAAGGAGCGAGAAACAAATTGCCGAGCCAGATTTCGTACGGCTTCCAGCCGTCGAACACCAGCTCTGCACCCGGGAATTGGTCGCATAATCCAAGCACCAGCTTCTTGACCTGCGCTTCTGTGAAGTAGACGAAAACCGTTTCAGCCAGGAACAAGATCGGGCGTTGTGAGAACGCCTTGATCTCATCCAGCCAGTCATCTTCAAACACCGAGCAGCCAATCAGGTGGCGGCGCTTCCCTTCATCCCCAAACAGCTTCTGGCGCAGATCGACGACCTCCGGCATATCCACGTCGTACCACTCGAATCGACCGCTGTCCGCCTGCTCCGAGCAGACCCGCTCGAAGCGCGAGTCCAGCCCGCAGCCGATGTGGACCACAACCCCTTCCGGGTTGCTGCTGAGGAAATCCCGGGCGTAGCGGTCCATTTCGCGGGAGAGCATGATCCGCATCACCTTGAGCATCTCCGGCAGCGGAATTCGTTCTGACCCGCCCAAAATCGTAGTGGAGATCGGTGCTGGTGGAAATCTGCCTCACCAGCGCTTCAGCTTTCTCGTCCTTGATCATCGTGTCTGGGCGCTGCGATTTCATCGCCCTCCAGTAGAGCGCCACGAGCGCTGTTTCAGGCACACCGCTCAATGATTGGGATTTTGTCTCTGCCATCTCGCCTTCTCTGGGGTCGTTAATAAAATTGCCCAATTTCCTTAGCGAGCAGTGTACCATGACAGATGTCAATTATTTAGCATGCAGGTGAAATCGCTGCTTAGCTTGCCGCCTCTCCCAGACGAAACCGGCAAATCCGAAACGTCCTGGCCAGGGCTTCAATAATGCGCAGCAAGCAGATATTGTCCAGGCGACTGACCAACTCCACCACCGCCTCATCCTGGATCAGCGCCTCCGGGCGTAAAGTCTCCATCGCTCGCAAGTTAAGCGTTATGAGCAGTGACTCCTTGACCCCGCCGGAAAGGCGATCCAGCCCGAAGTCCTTCGCAGTCGATCTCATGGCATTAAGATGATCGGCAGCCTCACGAACACCATCTCATACGCTCCCAGCTCCGGTGCCGCGCCTGCACTCTCGCTTTGTCAGTCAGCAAATCGGCTGGGTGCGCTGCGGAGCAAGCTGTGCGGCCAAGCTCCAAATAATAATAAACCTGTGCTTCGACACCCGCCTTTTCGATTTGCGGCGCGATTCTCGCCAGGATCTGTTGGACCTGGGTGAAATCCCAGAGTTTGTCTAGGTCGATTTCCATTTCAAGATATTTTAGCTCGCTGCTGTGTGCTTTTCCGTTGGATAACCGCTCACACCTTGTCTTTATTTCAACATCAGCGGCAGGTATGCCCATGGCAGCAGTCCGTCCGACTCCACCGCACCTGCATCGCACGCCGCGCCGCCAGGACAGTCCGCCCCCCGCTGATCATCGCTCACTGCCGAAAGCGTGCAGTCCCCTCCGTTGATTGCCGGATTTCCGGCAAGCGGCATATGCGTGAAAGTTGCTCCGCCATTGAACTGGAGTGGGCTCATTGCCAGCACCGTGTTCGTCACATCGTTCGTCTGGGTAAAATTCGTGCAGGAAGTGTCGTTTGAGAAGTTGTGGTCGAGCGAAACCATCGGACCCGCGCAGTCGCCGCCAATGTTGCCCTGGAGCATAATATTGTCCAGGGATAAGATGGTTAATAACCCGCTTTCCTTGATGATCCCGGCGCCGGTGCTGGCGCTGTTCCCGACCGCACTGACAAAAGAAAGCGTACTGTCGCCATGACCTTGATAGATCCCTCCGCCAGCCCCCCCTGCTCCGGTCACCTCGTTCTGGCTGAGCGTGACATTGCGCAGCAGCGTAGTGAAATTTGAGGTGATCCCACCTCCGAATGAAGCAGCCTTATTGAAGCTGATTGTCGAGCGGTTGACATTAAATTAGACCCCGGATTATTGATTGCGCCGCCGCTTACGCCAGCCTTGTTGCTGCTCAGCACTGTATCCGTGATCCCTGTAGACCCGCCTTGCGCAAAAATCGCCCCACCGAAACTGCTCGCATAATTATCGGATAAGAACGAGTTCAACAACCACAGATTCCCATTGTTGTTGAGCCCGCCGCCGCCGATTTCCGCCGTGTTGCTGATGATTTCCGTATACATCAGCTTTCCGTACGCTCCCCCGATCCGGATCGCCCCACCATATCCAGCGGCATGGTTGTGGGTGAATGTGCTGTTGATTATCGTGATCGGGCTGGCGCTTTCGATTGCTCCCCCATCACCGTTCGTCTCGTTGTTCTCAAAAGAGCTGTTTGTGATCCAGGCATTGCCGCCGTTCGCGATTGCGCCCCCTGCGCCATCTTGGGCTTTGTTGCCTTTCAGCAGGCTCCCATCCATTTCCAGGGTTCCGGCGTTGTAAATCGCCCCACCGGGAGAGTTGGTGATTTTATTGTCGACCAGCTGGCTGTTCAGTATTACAAGGGAAACAAAATTATCGATCCCACCGCCCGTGCCCCTTCCACTCAAGCGGATATTCTACAGCGTCAGGCTTCCCTGATTCAATAAGAAGTGGCGGCTGCTCCCCGCACTCAAAGTGATCTGTCCGCCTCCATCAATCGTTGTGGCGGTTGAGATCGCCAGGTAATTCGTCAGTGTGATTGTCGCTGGACCGCCGCAGTCGAATTCGACCAGCCCGCCGCCGCTTACCGCGCCGATGATCGCCGATTTGGTGCAGCTGGCCGGTGTGCCGGTCCCCACAACCCCAGCCGCCTTCACCGATGCCAAAAATACCAGCGTAAAGACGCTGGCTGTCGCCAATACTCCCAAAATCCGAATCTTACCTTTGAGAAGAGCCATTTTCCGCAGCATAAAGAAATCCCTCCTTTTTTATGATGAGTGGTGAAGCGGTATTATAACTTATTAGACCGTATAATTCTATAAATAATTTGGAGGGTTCCTTGTGAAATCCGCTCTGTTGGCGATAGAATAGTTATTTAGATCGAATATCTTGGTTGTGATTTAGGGCATTCGAGCATCGCGATGCCAGGGAGATACCAAAATGATGATTACCGTCTTGGAAGCGCAGGTCGCAGCGGATAAAATTGCGGCTCTCGAAGCCGCTTTTCAACAGGCTGTACAGCAGCTGGACGCCGGGTTAGTCGAAACTTTTCTAATGCGCTCGACGAAAGAGCCGAACTTGTGGCAGATCGTCACAATCTGGCAAAGCCGTGAAGCACTGGATGCAATGAGAAATTCGGGCGAGACCCCTCGCGGCATCCTGCTGTTCCGTGGTGTGGAGGCAGAACCCAGGTTGTCTGTATTCGAAGTCAAGGCGCACGCTTCGATTTAGATAAACCATTTGGTCCCAATGACCCTGGCCGTCTTTGCGGTCTCGGCGATTGAATTTGAGTTAATCTTTGCGATCTTAACCCTCTTCGCGCCCTTCGCGGTCAATTCTTAAACCCCCTCTTGCCGCTCACCCCAAAAATCCCTCCGGATGGTCCAGGCATTCCTGCACCTTCTCATAGAACCACCCCATGTGGATCCCATCCATCAGCGCATGGTGAGCTTGAACGTTCAGCGGCATCTTGATCGTCTCTCCCTCCCGGAAATACTTCCCCCAGGCGAACCTCGGGATCGAGTTTGCCGGCGAAAGGTCAATCGGGTGCATAAAGCTGGTGAACGACACCCATGGGAGTGAGGTCATAAACAGCAGGTCGTCCCTGTCGGGTGGATCCTCCAGCGACGGATTCTGCCGCACTTCTTCAAATTTCAAGGCTGCCCGCCTCGCGAAAATTGGAAATTCCCCCGCATACTCCACCAGGCAGAACGCGAACAGATCCCCGTGCACCAGGATCGTCAGGGATGGGTGCACCACCTCATGC
Source organism: uncultured Chloroflexia bacterium (assembly GCA_963827155.1). GTDB lineage: Bacteria > Chloroflexota > Anaerolineae > Anaerolineales > UBA4823 > UTCFX2. The sequence goes on from CAWGZV010000002.1 coordinate 1,104,984, forward strand.
TCCACCACTTCTCCGCCCCGGATTCGCTGCCGGAACTCAGGGATCCCGTTGGCGACACGTGTGATTACGTAAGCAACCGCCGCCGAGAAATTTTCCCCCTTTTGCTTGATAAAAGGATAGAAGACGCTCAAGTCGACGTTCGCACACAGGCTGAAATGGGGATAATCCCAGTTGCGAAAATGGTTGAACTGCCCGAGGCGCGGCCAGGTTTCCAGGTTGATCTTGCGCATCACTCACCTCCTCCCCTCAATCTGATTCAATTTCCTCTCCAGCATTATAATATCCCTTATGGTTGTACTGGATGTCACTCTCCATCAGTCCCAACCATGATTTCCAAATTACCTTGGCTTCTCACTCCTCCAGCAAACGATCCAGATTTCCATCCCAGTCCTGTGGTACGATTGGACGCTGCCGACCAGATATTATTATATAATCTCTGATACCCTGCCTTCAAATTCTGTAGCTGATTATTATCAATCTGATCTTAAGGAAATGATCCATGGAAATTTTCTTTCGCGAATACCACACCCGCATCCTCGAGCTCCACGCCGAGATCCAGAAAATCATCGAAACCCTGCCACCAGAAGCCCTCGACTGGACCCCCGCCCCAGAGACGAGTACGATCACGATCCTTGTTACCCATCTCACCGGCGCCGAGCGCTTCCTGATCGGCGATATCATCATGGAGACCCCCACCGGTCGCGACCGGGCAGCCGAATTCAGCGCCCGACACGCCTCGCCTGCCGATCTCATCGCCCGGCTGCGCCTCGCCGAGCAGGACCTCGAACGATGGCTGGAGACCCTGACGTTGGAAGACCTGGATAAATTCCACCTCCACCCCCGCCATGGCAAGCAGGTCAGCGCCAGCTTTGCCTTGCTCCACGCCCTTGAGCACGCCTCCGAACACCTGGGGCATATCCAGCTCACCGCCCAGCTCTGGCACCAGCGCCATCCTGAATGACCCGCCTCAACCCAAATCCGTTCCCACTGTCGTTTATTAGGATTCCGACCGCCTTGCAGTAGGGTTCCCTACGGATTGCAGATGGGATCCAATCGCCTGGCAGTGGGTTTCCGACCGACTAACAGACCAGTTCCAACCGCCTGCAGACCGGTTCCAACCGACCTTGCAGATGGGATCCAATCGCCTGGCAGTGGGTTTCCGACCGACTAACAGACCAGTTCCAACCGCCTTGCAGATCGGGATTCCAATCGCCTGGCAGTGGGTTTCCGACCGACTAGCAGACCAGTTCCAACCGCCTTGCAGACCGGTTCCAACCGCCTTGCGGATAGGCTTCCACCGGCTCTAAGGTTTCCGACCGGCTTGTATGTGGGGCTCGACCGGTTTACAGATCGGTTCCCACCGGCTGTAAGGGATCCCGATCGCCCTGCAGATGGCTTCCATACGGCTCGAAAAGGTTTCCCGCCGTCCAACAGCCCAAATCCGCACCGTTTTCCAGGAGACATACGAATATAATGGCTATACGCATATTTTAGGGAGGTAAATATGCAAGTTCAGCCTGCTGAGTCGCTTTCCCCCATCGCCTGAAGCGTCTATACCTGGCACTCCGGACAGAAATAGCACGCCCCGCCCAGATACTGGGTTTTTTCCACTGCGCCGCCGCTCGGCTGCGCCTTTTAAAGGACCTGGCACTCCGGACAGAAATAGCACGCCCCGCCCAGATACTGGGTTTTTTCCACTGCGCCGCCGCTCGGCTGCGCCTTTTAAAGGACCTGGCACTCCGGACAGAAATAGCACGCCCCGCCCAGATACTGGGTTTTTTCCACTGCGCCGCCGCACGCTGGACACGGCCGCCCCAGCGCATTCTTATCCATCAGCCGCACGTATCCCCCCGGCTGGTTGAACAGATCGGTCTCGTCATATCTCCCACCCAGCCGTGCCGCTTCTGCAACCGTTCCGGTGATCGCCTCAAATAGCTGCCGGCGCTGCGGCTGGTCCAGGTCAGAGATCGAGCGCCGCGGGTGCATCCGGGCGTTAAATAAGATGTCCTGGGCGATGGCGTTGCCCAACCCGGGGATCAGCTGATCCTGCGTCAGCAAGCTTTTCAAGCTGCGCTTTTCGAGCGGGATGAGAGCTTCTATCAGCTCTTCAAAATATTCGAACGTAAACGCCGGATCTACCGGTGTCAGGCGCATATCCTTAATGTACGGACGCTCCAGCTCCTCCCCAGAAGCATAGAGCTCCATCGCGCCCCACATGGTGGTCATTACCGTCAATGCGGAGCCGTCTTCGAAGCGCACCAGCAGGTGGTATTTCGACGGGATGGCGCTCCCTGGTGCATGGTAGAGTATCTTCCCGCCGCATTCTCCCAGCACCAGCACATACCCGGGCTCAACCTGCGTGCACATCCAGCGCCCTCGCACCCGCGTCTCCCCAATCCGCCTGCCCTTCATCAGGCTGCTGAACTCCTCCCGGCTGCGGTTGTACCAGACGAACTTGTGGGGAGAGTTTCCCAGCTCAGCCTGCTGGACGGTCAATCCATTCAGCGTCGTATCGAACTGGCGGCTTAGGTTGATGTATTCGGGAAGCTCAAACATAATCATGCTCCATGATGTTGTTTGATAATTCGCTTCGGTAGGCGCTCGATCAGGCTCGACGATGCTTTAATATGATCAATGAAGGCTTCCATTATACTTATTTATTCTGTGGGACATATAAACGAATCCGATATACCGAGTTATTGAGATTAATCCTGAGTGTTTCCACCTTGAATTCGATATAAAATAGGGTCAGAATGAATCATCCTGCATCTAACGCCCGGAGGCCCTTATGCAGTTCGTGGACAGCTTCAAGCTTTACCTAGTCACCCTCGCCGCATTTCTGGTGATCGATCTCGTCTGGCTGGGCCTGGTCGCCCGCCAGATGTATGCCAGGTTTCTTGGTCACCTGCTCAACCCAAAGCCCAACTGGGCGGCGGCGATCCTGTTTTACTTGCTGTTTATTGTTGGCGTGTTGGTCTTTGTCGTCATCCCAGGGCTGAAGGCCGGCTCGCTTTCAAAGACCCTGCTGCTTGGAGCGTTTTTCGGGCTGATCACGTATGCGACTTATGACCTGACCAACTTGGCGACGCTCAAAGACTGGCCATTGTCTATTACCATCATCGATATGGCATGGGGTGCGGTCCTCACCACATTGGTCGCCTGGATCAGCTACGCAATCGGTCAAGTGATCCTGCGTTAGCGCCTTGATCTGCCTCAGGTCAGTATAAGCGATCTTCCTTTAAATCAAGGTTGCACAGGAAATATCAGCGCTGAGGCGCTGGCTTATTGGATTTTCATCGCTTACCTCTTCATCAGCGGCAGAAACAGGCTCTCGTAGCTCACTGGCATCATCCCATGCGGACCGGGGCTGGCGGGCTGCGTCAGGTGGCAAAGGGTGCAGTCGTCAATCGGTCCAGCCCGACCTTGCAGCTCGAAGAACTTGATCCAGTCGTTCCCCTCCCGGCTCGGTGCGACCGCGTGCGGGCTGTCATGGCAGCCTTCACAGTAAACTGCGCCGTGCCCCTTCGAGTTGCGGTAAAGCGCCTGATCTTGAGCATAAGCGCTGCCGTGGCAGGCGCTGTTGTCGCAGCGCGGCTCATTCAGCCAGGGGTCCGGTTTTTGAGCGACCTGGTACATCGTGCCGTGGCAGTCGATGCAGGTCATCTGCGATTCTGAGATCGCCATCACATCCCGCAGGCAGCGAGTTCTGCGGCCCGGGATGGCACGAATAGCAGCCGTCAAGCGAATCCTGCACCTCACCGTCGTGCTTTTCGTGCATCGCTTTGGATAAGCTCGGGATCCCAGGCAATCCAGGTTTGCCCAGCGCATTGGAAGAATGGCATTCGGCGCACAGCACCGGTCGGCGGCTCATCAGCGGCGTGTCGTCCCCCGCCGGGTATTTTTCCAGATTTTCTTCATCGTGGAGCGTCAGGATGTTGGTCTCCACCCGTCCGGTGGCGATCCCCTCCTGGTCGCCGTCTGAGTGGCAGGTTTCGCAGTGCATCTCGGTCGAGACCGGCGCCACAACCGTCAGGCGAGCCACTTCGTTCCCGCCTGGGTCCTGCTTGACCACCAGCTCGGCGAGCTGGTATGGATAGGGTGCGGTTTCACCGTCACGGAACTCGGTCAGGGGGATTCCAACCGCTTCAAAATGGTCCCCGGCGGCTTGCATCTCGCCTGAAAGCCCAAAGCCAGCCAGTCCAACGTTATCCGGCAGGTTCACACCGAAGAGCTGTTCGTCGTAGGTCCAGAAGTTGGATTTGCCGACTGAATAGGTGTTGTCAGGGAAGGAATATTCCACCTTAAGTCCGGTGGTCACGACTTCGGGCGGATCCCCCACCCGGATGACCTGCGCCCAAAGCGTATTGAAAGGCGGGAGCACCGCCAGGTCCTGAAAATCCTTGTTGTAGCAGTGCATCCCCAGATCGTTCCAACCGAGCACAACATAACTTTCAATTGGCTGCGGGGATTCACCGTCTGCTTTCCCGGTGGCTCCAATTCCTTGCAGAAGTTCCGCTTTACCACCGTCCGATATCCCAATTCCGACTCCTCCAACCGCAGCCTCCGCCCAACCAGAGGCGAGCAGTCCCCCAGCCAAAATCGCTAACAGCAGCAAGAACGCCCTAAATAAAATTCCCGTCTTCATTTGCCCTCCACTTTGCTTCTATTTTAATGACGGTATACTTTAAATTTCGTGACGCGGATCTGTGAAATTTTGTGACGCGGACCTATGAAAACATTAGCGGGGAAAAAAATCTCACCGGTTTTGAAAATCGGTGAGATTTTCTTCTTGCTGAAATTCAGGCCGCCGGGAAATCCTGCATCAAGCTCACCGGCACCACAGCCGCACCCACCACTCCCGGCCCGGTATGCACCCCCAGCACTGGCGAGATTCTCATCAGCTCAACATTGGCGGCGTTCATCCGGCTTTCGATCAGCTTTTTCAGCGCTTCTGCCTGCTCGTGGAATTTGCCGTGCATCACCGAAACCCAAACCGCGGTCTCGCCGTATTCTTTCGCCATATGGTCGGCGAGCAGTTCAAGCGCCTGCGGGATCGTCCGGGACTTGCCGAACGTGCTGTATTTCCCGTCCTCCCGCTCGACTCGGATCAGAGGCTTAATATGCAGCAGCGCTCCGGCAAGCGCTTGCACCCGCCCAATCCGTCCGCCGCGCCTCAGGTAAGTGAGCGTTTCGAGCGTATAGGCCACCTCGGTGTGCTTGCGGATCTCGGTCAGGCGCTTTTGGATCGCCTCAAACTTCCAGCCCGCCTTTGCGGCGCGCTGCGCCGCGAGCACTTGAAAGCGCTCCCCACCAGAAAGCGTCATGCTGTCGAAGACGTGCACCACCGCGCCGGCAGCCTGGCTTGCGCCCTGAAGCGCTGAGTTGATCGTGCCGCTCAATCCGGATGAGATATGAATGGATACGACCTCCTCGCCGAGTGCCGCCAGCTTCTGGTAGATCGTGCTGAAGACTGCCGAGGAGGGTTGGGAGGTGGTTGGGATGGATGGCGCCATCGCCTCCAATCTTAGATAGAACTCGTCGATTGTGAGCTGGTCGGAGCTGAGCTCGCCGTCCGGAAAGTGGATAAAGAGCGGGGCAACCGTGATCCCCAACTCGGCTGCTTCTTCAGCAGACAGGTCCGCCGCGCAGTCGGTGACAATTTTCATCGCTTTTTCCTTCCCTTATATGTTTATGTTTGCCTTTTGTCATTTTAGCGCATTAAAGGGGATTTTGGATTAATTATGAAGAGATTTACCATCCGGTCCCCGCTTCCAGAGTCTCCAAATACACATAAAGAAACGACCCTGCCAGCAGAAACAAAAGCACCACCCCGATCAGCACGAGCTTGAGCCGCTTTTGCCCCGGCGTCAGGTCGGCAAATTTTGGCGTCTGTTTCCATTTGTCCCGGTTTTTCCATCCCAGCGCCGTGAAGACCAGCCCCATCACCGCAAAGAACCAGTAGCCGGGGTTGTCCAGCGTCAGCGCCATCACGACCCCAATAGGGAGCCAGATCAGCCCGATGTAGAACCATCCTCGGTAATCTGGCGCATAAGAATCCCTGCTTTTCCATACCACTACCCCCAAGACCAGCAGGATGACTGCCAGCGCAGCGGTTCCGATGATAATAAACGGAATTTCCATCTCCCCTCCATCGCAGGTCAGCAGAGATTATTACGAATTATCTCACTGCCAGAACAATCTCCAGACAAATTGAATATACCATCGATTTTGCGGCTTCCCTCCAGATCCTCCGCTATTTTTATTCCGTCCGCCGGCATATTATATTAACCTTGCGGTAGCTCAAGGTTCGAGGTGCCTGGTCCCCAAACTTCAATAAAATTCAGATTGACTCAGGTGTGGATTCTTGCTATAGTCATCTCAGGGTTATTGTCAAAGCCCTCTTTTTATCAACAAATCCGAAACGCAATAAACTCATCATCCCTGGACGAGATCGACCACAAGGAGCAAATATGATTTACAGACTTTCTGCGGATGAACTGCGCCTGGCATGCGATCCTGAGACGATTTCGTGCAAAAGCAGCGCAGAAATCGGAGCCAAAGGCAACATCATCGGCCAGGACCGGGCGGTTCGGGCGATGCGCTTCGGGCTGGATATCCGCGACAAAGGTTTCAATATCTTCGTCGCCGGCCTGCCTGGAACCGGGCGAACTACCGCGGTTGAGCGTTTCTTGGAGGAAATTGCCGTCGCCAAACCAATCCCGTCGGATTGGTGCTACGTCCACAATTTCGACGATAGCTACCGACCCCGCGCCATCCGCCTGCCAGCCGGCAGCGCCCGCGAATTCCAAAAAGACCTGGAGAGCTTCTTGAAATCTGTCGTCCAGGAAATTCGCACGGCATTTGAAAGCGAGCAGTATGCCGCCCAGCAAGAGAGCTCGGTGAAATCAATCCAGGAACAAAAAGAAACCCTCATTGAAAAAACAAGCGAATTCGCCCGCCAGAACGGCTTTGGACTGCAGGCAACCCCGATGGGCATCCTGGCTGTCCCCGTAAAAAACAACCAGCCCCTGAGTGAGAAAGATTTCCTGGAGCTTAGTCAGCAAGACCAGGATAAATTGAAGCAAACTCAGGAGAAAATCCAGGATGCGATCGAAACCACCATGCGCCAGACCCGCCTGCTTGACCATGATGCAAATCAGGCATTGGAGCAGCTTGACCAGCAAGTGGTCCAGTTTGTGCTAAACCGCTTGCTTGCGGTGCTGGTGGAGAAAAACAAACTTCTGCCCGATGTTATCGCCCACCTGAATGCCATTGAAAAAAATATTCTCGAGAACATTTCCCAGTTCAAGTCGCCGGATGCCTCAAAAGAGAGGCCGGCTCCGGTTTCAAAGCGCAGCCCGACGGATGCTTACCGCGTGAATGTGCTGGTGGATAACGGCAAACTGCAGGGTGCTCCGGTCGTTGTCGAAATGAATCCTTCCTACAGCAACCTTTTTGGCCGGATCGAGCAGGAAGCCTTTATGGGGGCCTTGATCACAGACTTCACCTTGATCCGCGGCGGTTCACTGCAGCGGGCGAACGGCGGTTATCTCGTCCTCCCTGCCGAAGATGTGATCCGGAATCCTTTCACCTGGGAGAGTTTAAAGCGCTGCCTGCGCAATAATGAGGTCGCCATTGAAGAGCCGGTCGAACAGCCCGTGTTTACCACCAAAAGCCTGCGCCCAGAGCCTATCCCGCTTGATGTAAAAGTGATCCTGATCGGTCGGGGCGAGATCTACCAGCTCCTCCTGGCTTACGACGAGCATTTCAGCGAGCTGTTCAAGGTTAAAGCTGATTTCGACACCCAGATGGATCGGTCTGCTGAGCATATCCAGGATTACGCCAGTTTTGTGTGCGGACTGTGCGATTCGGAGCATCTCACCCATCTAGATCCCAGCGGGCTGGCGCGGGTGGTAGACCATGGATCTCGTCTGGCAGAGCATCAGCAGAAGTTATCCACTCGCTTCGGCGAAATTTCCGATGTGATCCGTGAGGCGAACTACTATGCCAACCTGGAAAAAGCCGAATTGATCAGCTCCGCTCAAATCGAACGGGCAATAGAAGAACGCTTTTACCGGTCCAGCCTGATCCAGGAACGCCTGCGGGAAATGATCACCCGCGATGTGATCAAGATCGACAGCGCCGGCGAGGCAGTGGGTCAGGTCAACGGCCTGTCCGTCCTTCAATTGGGCGATATTGCCTTTGGAAGCCCCAGCCGCATCACCGCGAATATCGGGCTCGGCAAGCACGGCGTGGTGAATGTGGAGCGAGAAGCCGAGATGAGCGGCCCGATCCATACGAAGGGTGTATTGATCCTTTCCGGTTATCTCGTGCAGCAGTTCGCCCAAGATAAACCCATGAGCCTGAATGCCAACCTCGTGTTCGAGCAGAGCTACGGAGGCGTGGACGGCGACAGCGCTTCGAGTACCGAGCTCTATGCCATCCTGTCCGCCCTCGCGGATGCGCCCATCAAGCAGAGCATCGCCGTGACTGGCTCGGTTAACCAAAAGGGGGAAGTGCAGGCCATCGGCGGGGTTAACGAAAAGATTGAGGGCTATTACGAGGTATGCAAAGCCAGGGAGATGACCGGCGAGCAAGGTGTTATGATCCCCGCCAGCAATGTCTCGAACCTGATGTTGAAAAGCGAGGTAGTAAATGCGGTGAAGGCCGGCAAGTTCCATATCTGGTCAGTCGCCTCGATCGAAGAAGGGATCGAGGTCCTTACCGGTTTACCCGCCGGAAAGAACCAGGACGGGACCTTTGCACCCGATGGGATTTATGCTCGGGTCAACCGGCGCCTGGCAGACATGGCTGAAGATCTCGCCAAATTCGACCGAGACAATTAGCGCTTTGGATTGGGTATTCAAATACTTTGCTGCCCAAACGGAATCCGCCTGACCTGTGGGATTTTATGCTGAAAAAACTCTTATCTCGGTTCCCATTTACGCTCTCGATGCTGGTCCTCTTGAGCCTTGCCGCCGTTGTGACCAATACCTATTTCGAAGAAATCACGGAACATTGGATCAACCGTGTCGGGTTTGCTCCCAATGACCTCTGGTACTGGCGGCTGGAGCGCCTGTTCACTTCAGCCCTTGTAACCGCCGGTGGGGTGGTTTTTTGGGAAGCCCTGTTTTGGGTAGCCTTCGCAGTCGGAGCCGCCGAATGGATGACCGGCTGGAAGCGCACTGCAGCCACTTTTTGGGGTGTCCATTTCCTGACGCTGGTCTTGCTGTCCGTGCTGGTCTCTCTGATCGTCCACCAGCTCCAGTACCTCAGCCTGGAAGCTCAGGAAGTAGCCCGCGATATCGGCCCCTCAGCGGGATATTTCGCCTGCATGGGATTATTCAGCAGCAGGATAAAGCGCCCTTGGAACTGGATCAGCGGCGCGGCCATAGCTGTGGGCTTTCTGATCGCATTCTTGCTCCCGCCTGGCGAAGGGGAAGATCCTCAGATCAAACTCTCTGCGGATCTGGCGCACCTGATTGCGTTCCCATTAGGATGGCTGTCCGGTTTTCTTTTCAGAAAAACAGTGATCGAAAAGTAATAAAAAGAATTGTTCGCCAAGACCCGTGATGAAAAAACATTGGATACTCGCTGTTCTGACCGTCTTGTTCTTGTGGCTGGTGGTTTCGAACCTCACCGAGCTGGAAAAATTGAAAAGCACCTTTGCCCAGGGCAGATGGGATTTGATCCTGGCAGCAATGCTCATCCAGGTGCTGTATTTCATTGTCTTCTCCGCTTCCTACCAATCTGCCTTCTATTCGGTGGACCTCCACACCCGAACCCGCGAGCTCATCCCGGTGACTTTGGGCTCTCTGTTCGTCAATGTGGTAGTACCGGCAGGCGGCACAGGCGGGGCGGCTCTCTTCGCTGAAGATCTGGCGCGGCGCGGTAAGCCCGCCGCCCGAGCTGCCGCCGGTGTGCTGCTGCAGCTTATCGCCGACTTTGCCGCCTTCACGCTGCTGCTCATCCCAGGTTTGATTTATCTCTTCATCGAGCACGATCTTAAACTTATAGAAATTGCAGCTGCTTTGATCTTAATCCTGGTCACCGCCGGATTAAGCAGCATCTTGCTGGTTGGAATCTGGAAGCCAGATTGGTTGAACCGCCTGTTCGGCTGGTCAGAGCGCACTGCAAACTGGTTATTCGGGCGGCTCAACCTTTCCCTATCCCTGGCAGGCGATTGGAAGCGGAGAAATTCCGAAGAATTTAACCAGGCTGCTCGATTTGTTGCAAGCTACCCGCTGCGCCTGGGCCGCACCATCGCGGTCGCCTTTGCAGCCCATCTGCTCGACGTTGCGACGCTGTATATATTATTTCTCGCCTTCAACCAACCCATCGGATTAGGCGCCTTGATCGCAGGCTATTCGATGGGAATCCTTTTCATGATTGTCTCGATAACCCCGATGGGGATCGGCGTGGTCGAAGGCATGATGGCGCTGGTTTTCACCTCGCTGGGGATTCCCGCCGAGGTCGCCGCTGCCGTCACGCTGGCGTATCGTGGTTTGACCTTTTGGCTGCCGGTCGGGTTGGGCTTTTTTGCTGTCCAGCGCATCCGCGGCTTCAATCCGAACCGGCGGACCCTCACCGAGAAATGGGGGGTGCGTATCGCCGCGATCCTGGTTGCCCTCATGGGATTCGTCAATGTGCTGTCTGCAGTAACCCCCACGCTTCGAGATCGCCTCACCGTTCTTGAGAAGGTCTCTCCACTGGAGATCCGCCATGGCGGACATCTCACTGCGGCAGTGGCTGGTTTCGGCCTGCTGCTATTGGCAAGCGGTCTCGCTCGCAGAAAATATGTCGCCTGGCTCTTGGCTCTGGTGGTGCTCGGGATTTCTGTGGTCAGCCACCTGGTGAAAGGTCTGGATTACGAAGAGGCGCTGCTGGCCGCTGGCTTGATGGTGATGCTGGTGTTGATGCGCCCTCATTTCCATGCCCGTTCTGACCGCCCTTCCTTCCAGCAGGGACTGCGTGTGCTGCTCGGCGCCTTTCTTTTCACGCTCGCCTACGGCATCAGCGGCTTCTACCTGCTCGACCGCCATTTCAGCGTGAACTTTGGTTTTTGGGCTGCGCTGCGTCAAACCGTCGTCATGTTCACCCAGTTCTACGACCCAGGATTGACCCCCGTGACCCGTTTTGGTCGGTTCTTCGCCGACTCAATTTACTTCGTCGGTATGGTCACGTTCAGCTACGCCGCGATAATGCTGTTGCGTCCGGTTCTGCTCCGCAGCCCGGCAACGAAGGAGGAACGAGAGCGCGCCGCTCAAATAGTCGCAAATTACGGTCGTTCGTCTCTGGCGCGGTGCGTGCTGTTCGACGACAAACGCTATATCTTTACTCCGGGAGGATCCGTCATCGGGTACGTGTTGGTCAGGCGAACTGCTGTCACCCTCGGGGATCCGATCGGACCGGATGAGGACCTTCCCGCTTCCATCCAATCTTTTAAATCCATCTGCCAGACCAACGACTGGCTTCCGGTTTTTTACCAGACCCTCCCAGATACCCTGAGCCATTATCAATCGGCCGGGTTCGACGCCCTCGGTGTGGGCAGTGAAGGCGTTGTCAACCTGCAGAATTTTTCGATGGAAGGCAAAGAAGGGAAGCCGATGCGATCGGCGGTGAACAGGCTGACGAAAACTGGTCACACCTTCAAAGTCTACCAGCCCCCTATCCAGGAAGATTTGCTCGACGAGCTGCGCTCCATCAGCAATGAATGGCTCACCATGGTGCACGGCACCGAAAAAAGGTTCTCGCTCGGCTGGTTTGATGACGATTACATCCGTTCAGCGCCGGTTGGAGCCGTGCATACCTCGGAGGGCTGGATCAGCGCCTTCGCAAACATCGTCCCGGAATACCAGCTCAACGAAATCACAATTGACCTGATGCGCCACCGCCGTGAGACCGAGCCTGGGACGATGGAGTTCCTGTTTGTTTCGCTATTTCTGTGGGCGAGAGAGCAGGGCTACCAAGGATTCAATCTCGGGCTCAGCCCGCTCTCTGGGGTTGGAGAGCAGTCCGCCGACCCGGCGGTTGAAAAGCTGATGCATTTCGTTTACGAGAATGTCAACATGTTCTACAATTTCAAAGGGCTGCACCTTTTCAAAGAAAAATTTCAGCCTGAGTGGTCGCCGCGCTATCTCATCTTCCCCGGCTATGCGAACCTCACTCAGGCCTGGCTGGCAGTGACAGCCGCCAACTCCGGCCGTGCTAACGCTTCCGGAAGGAGCCGCTCTCCCAAAATATGAAGATCTATTTTTCGCGTGAGCATGGGTGTTGACTAAATTCGGTCCAATCTCAGAGCCAGCTGGCTGATTCACCTGTCGGGTTTGTTATTCCGGTCGCCGGATTTTAGTTTTCAGGCTTTCACTTCAAGTTAGACTAAAACTCGACGGACGCCAGGCTCTTAAGATCTCCTGGCACTACCGCTATCAATCGTAATGCTGGAATTGCTCATTTCGAACCGTTAGGCTCACGGGTCCCGCTCGGGCACCGCAATCCCAGCCGCCGTCCCGGGGGCGGCTCCTGGCGTGCTGCCGGCTGCCCGACCAGCGACGAATCGAACCGGAGCATCAGGTCCGGCCGGATATGGATTGGCGGGTGTTCGCCCCCTGGTCATCTCAGCCATCACCCGCAGCCCAACCCATTCTCGCACGATCAGCCCCAGCGCGATCGAAAAGCCGCGGTTTCCTAAGCCTTTCTCTCGGGCGAAACCGCGGATGATCTTGTATTCGAGCTGTTCAAGCTGGACCTGGCGTGAGATGAATTTTGCGGGCGGCATAGGCGGATCCTTTCTTTGAAAGGCGGGATGTCCGCAAAATATAGGCTGAAATCCGCTCCTTGGGAGGGGTGAACCGCGGGGGAATTTATCGGGGGAGGGGGATTATCGGGGAAAAATCACCTCCCTCCCCGCATAAGCCGAGAAATTCGAACAGTCGATTCCTGCAGCTATCGTTTGATCAGCGGCAGGTGCTGGGTGAAGTAGCCTTGGGTCTCGAGCAGCAGGGTTTCAGGACCTTTCAAGGCCGCGATCTGCCCAAGCGTCAGCGCCTCCGGATCCAGCTGGCTGGCGGAATGCGATCCATCAATTGAAGTGCGCTGACTGGCTGATTCGACTGCAGCGGCCTGCGCCGCTGGTACTCCGTTTTGCCGGATCGCAGATCCAGAGACGGCTGTCAGTAGCGCTATCAGCAGCACCCCCAGTACAAGCATTTTTAAAAACCGGATGGGATTCATCATTCGATATAGAGTCCATCAAGTCGTCGACAGGTAGTTGTTTGACAGCCTGGCGGGTTGCTGCCTGAATCGCTGATGTAATAGAATTTGACCTGCTTTCCAAGAGCATATGCGGTGTTCAGCAGCGTCAGGTAGCGGTTCGTCTGAGCGCTGTTTGCCGCATCGGTCGGCGCAGCAAAATCAAATATGATCGTGCTCGGGAGTGGTTCCACACAGCGCAGTACCACCCGGTTATTAAATACGGCGACGAATCCGATCGTGCAGGTAATAGGACCGGCGCTCGGTTCCTCCGGCGCCGCGGCAGGAAGCACCGGCGGCGTTGTCTGGGCGCGCGCCTGCCAGGCCGCCATTCCCAGGAAGACCAGTGCCGCGAGCAGACTGGCAGCGATCAAGCGGAAGTTGAGGCTGTGAAAAATTTTCTGGCGAACCTTCGTGGTCATTATCCCTCCTTCCAGAATCAGAACAAGCATTTCGGATTTCTAAATTCACCGGTATATTATAATCGGATTTTTTATATCCTAATAGTATATATAGCATACTTAATCAGATCATGGTTTCGGCAATAGCGTCTGAGCTGCTGATCGCCTCACCATATCGAAGACCTTATTTCGAATAGATAGCTCTGGATAGAGCCGGTATTCCAGGAACAACATCAAGCGCATAGACGAGATCGGATCCCCTTTACAAGCCTTGCGGTCTCAAGCCTCGACCAGGAGGCTGAACGGCTGAGGCGATCGTACAAGACCGGTTGGATCGTGGATCCAACCGGTCTCACTAAGGAGAGAGAAGCTCCAGGATATTTACTTAAAAACGAGCTGTAATGCGCTTATCCGCCTGAATTGCTGGAGCCGCCAGTGCCCCCCGATTCTCCGGTGCCGCCTGTACCATTGCTGCCGGTGTCACTGCCGCCTGTACCATTGCCGCCGGTGTCACTGCCGCCTGTACCATTGCCGCCGGTATCACTGCCACCGCCAGGATCACCTCCACCGCCGTTATCACTGCCACCGCCAGGATCGCCTCCACCACCGGTATCACTGCCACCGCCAGTATCGCCTCCGCCGCCGGCATCATTCCCGCCGCCGTTGTCTTGCGGTCCGGTGCTGTTATTCAAGCCGGTTCCGCTCCCGGTCTCCCCCTCAGGTTGAGGCGTGCCATTCGGTCCGTTCGGACCAAATCCGCCGGGTGCAGGGGTGCCGTTCGGTCCTGCAGCGTTGGGTGAGACGCTCGGGTTGGGTAGGCCTGCTCCAGCCGGCGTACCGCCTGGTTCGGAATTCTGTTGTTGGTTTTGGAGCTGCTGCTGATTCATGCTGCTGGTGCGCGTACGGACCTGCTCCTGGAATTTCAACGGATCATCCATCCCGCTCAGGATCAGCTCCAATCGCTCCCGCAGGCGAAGCTGCAGGCCCTGGAGCACCGCGTCATCGGGATGCTGCTCATGCAAACGGGTGATGATCTGCTCCTGCTGCTGGAGCTGAAGCTGAATCATTCCGAGAGCCGGGAGGATTTGCTCTTCAGGAAGACCTGCGGAATTCTGGATTGCTTGCTCCAGGTGAAATTCGTAGCGGTTGGCTGCTTGCTCGGACGCCGGTGTGCCAAGCTCGCCCAGCTCTTCCAGGCGCCGGTTGGCAAATTCCAGTGCCAGCGAAAGCTTGTTCTGGGTTTGGATTGTCAAAATGTAGCGCAGCTCTTCGCTGGCGAGTTTAATCCCGTAGAGCGGTTCGTCCGGCAAGCTCTCCTGGGCAGCATAGGCGCTCAAGCCAGTCCCTCCGAACACCAGCGCAAAACCTACGATCAATGCTGTAACAGTAGTCCACATCGGTTGTTTTTCCTTTCGCCAAAGAAGTCTTAATATTTTGAAGCTTTTCATTAAGACTTGCTGGAGGCGAAACGGATACGGGCGCGGCTGCTGGTTTCAGCAAAGCAATCTGGCGGGCTTGCAGGATAAACGCATTTCTCCTCTGATCCGCTGCTTCTGGATTGCGGATATATCCCTCGCTAAGACTGGAAATCTTGTCGATGAGTGCTGATTGGTACAGATCCTCATTTAGTGCAGCATGATCATCTTTAAATAAATTCATGAGAACCATCCTTAATATTTCTTTCGATCGGCGAGTCTGGCGCGTTTTCCAATTCGTGTGCTGTGAGCATCCTGCGCAGAGCAGCAAGCCCGCGCACCTGTAGCGATTTCACCGCACCGACCGGCTTCTGCAGCGCCTCTGCGATCTCATCATTATCCAGCCCTGCCAGGTATTTCAGCGTGACCACCTGGCGCTGGTCTTCGGTGAGGCGGAGAATGGCGAGGCGCAGCCGCTCTTTTTCAAGCACATCTACCGCCGCTCGGGCTGGATCAGAACCTTGGGTCGAGCAGGTTTGCTCATAGGGCTCAGCGGGAAGGCGTTCATCCAGCTCCAGTTCGGGGAGCGGCTGGCGGCGGCTCTGGTCGCAGATCCAGTTGTGGGCGATGCGGTAAAGGTAAGCGCGCAGGTGATCATTCGGTCCACCTCGGTTGGAAAGGGCGAGCAGCAGTCGGTGAAAGGTCTCCGCGACGCATTCTTCGGCGATGTCCGGGCTGCCAAGCAGCCCGCATGCATATCGAAAGATCTCGGTATTGTAAGCGTCATAGACCTCGATCAGCGCTTGCTCATCGAGGCTGCGCAGGCGCTGCAGCAGCCCTGTTTCGATCATCATCTCTATGATTATGACGCAAGAATCACATTTTGGATATGGGCGGTAGGGGGGGGAATTTGGATTACTTAAATGAAAGGCAAAAGCATTGCTCGCCGCAATTTCAATCGCCGAAACCTATTCTTTGATCTGCTCATCCAGGAATTCTACCGTGCGCTCCCATGCCAGCTGCGCAGCCTGTGGATTGAATGCCTCCGGGCGGTCTTTCTCGAAGAACCAGTGACCCGTCCCCGGATAGGTGTGGAATCTGGTCGGACGGTTAGCTCCCTTCAAGTTATTTTCCAGCTCCCTTATTCCTGGTTCGGTCTCATACGGGTCATTTTCTGCGAAGTGGCCAAGGAAAGCTGCTTTTGACCGCTGAAAATTCCCTTCGCCTCCATTCGTCCCGTAGAACAGGACGACAGCCTGGAATAATTCAGGATTCTTCTGAGCCAGCCAAAGCGACCAATAAGCCCCAAGGGAAAAACCGACCACCCCAAGACCGCCGCCATCCGGGTTTGCACGCTTGCTGAGCTCCTCCACCGCGGGCAGGAGAATCGGCGGGACATCCTGCTCCTCGTCCCATTCAGACATATGCTGCTTTGCTTCCTCGATGGTCCGGGCGATCCTACCAGAAAACAAGTCCGGCGCCAGGGCAACAAAGCCTTCATGCGCCAGCCGGTCGCAGAATTCTCGAAAGAAATCATTCAGCCCCCACCAGGCATGCAGGACCAGCACACCGGGTCCCTTGCCGGCAGGCGGGACAGCCAGATAATATTTAGGATGAGATTGTGTCATATGGGCTCCTTAATGCGAACTCTGCTTCAACTCAAACCGATCCGGATGCGAAATGAGGTAACCCCAGCCATCCACTTCTGGGGATGGGAGACCGAGACTGCTGAGGATGGTCGTGATGTTGGTGCGGTGTTCGATGCCGTGGTTGATGGTCTGAATGAAAAGATGCCTGGCCTGGTAGTCCATGGTGTTGCCGTCCTCCTTTTCGTGGACGAGGTGGGTGGGCGAAATGCGCTGGACCGCGTCGAGGAGCGCATCGGCTACCTGGCTGGCAAAAGCTGCGATCTCTGCCACAGCTGGCCCGTCTTCCCACTGGAACGGCGGCTGCGGACCGCTTCCGGTCATCCGCCCAATATAGTCGGCTTCTGCCGCGACGATGTGACCCACGGTGCGATGGATGCTGCCGTAGGCGCCCGGTGCAGCTGTGGCGAGCTGTTCGGGGGTGAGCTTCTGGCAAGCGCTGAGGATCTGCGCGTTCGCCCAGTTGTTGTAGCGAATGAGCTCTATAAGGGTAGTTTCGGGTTGAGTTTCCATCATAATAATCTCCTGTCAGGATTATCTGGCTCTTTTCTGGAACTTTGCGATCTCCTCTCCGCTCTTTTTCATCCGCCGCGGGACGGGATAGGCTGCCCGTTGTTTTGAAGGTATGAATTACAGCGAATGATGCGGCAGTTGGCCGAAAGCGGACGATGCCCATTTCAGCACAGCGAGGCCTGCAAGCTGTCTGGTCGATGTGTCCGATGTTATGAACTTGGGCGGCAGTCGGTTTTGGCTGTTCTAACCCTCCTCCGCTAGCGCTGCAAGTTTGTCAAACGCCATGCGCCAGCCGGTTTCGTTGTCGGAAGGCGAAAGACCAGGAGGCAGGTCTTCGTGTAAGCCGACCACATCCGTACCGCCATCCGCATCGGTCAGCCTGAATATGACCGTCATTTCACCGCGCAGCGCGGGATCAACCGTCTCGAACTCGATTAGCTCAACCACCTGCTCATCCGGCACAAGCTTGACGAAGCGGCCGTTGTAGGTGTCGGTGTGGGCGGTCGTCTTTCCAGTACTTGTCGGATCATCGTAGGTGAGCGAGATCCGGAACGACCCGCCCTCGCGTGCTTCGAAAATATGCACCTCGCTGCTCATCCCGTCCGGTACCATCCAGTTCGAGACTGCAAGCGGATCGAGCAGAAGGCGGTAAATCTGAGCACGCGGTGCCTTTAAATGGCGTTTGATCTGGGTGGAAGCCCCTGGCATAGGTTAACTCTCCTCATCTGCTGTAAAAGTCAGAATTTGTTGGATGGTAAGGGGTCTATCCTTCACCATAAGCCCCGATCAGGCATGCCCTGAATCAACCCAATCGATTTCAGCGCCGGTTCGGGCGCCGAGCCGCTCCATCAGCTCACCCGCATGCTGCATGATGTGGCGGATTGAGTAGATTTGCAGCTCCAGGGTGATCAGAGAACGGTCTCTATGCCCCTCCATCGCTTCGAGCTGCAGCTCAGGCGCTCTCTCCGCGACATACTGCTGGCAGAAAGCCAGGTATTTCAGGAGAGATTCCTTATCGATAGGCTCGGAATTTGGGGTATCGTCTAAGTCGTATGCCTCCCAATCCTTCATCCAGGGGGTGAATGTGTCGCTTGAATCTGCAAGATATTTTTGGGTGAAATAGATCGTGTGGTAGGCAACCTGCCAGAATTTATTGCGATCGTTAGCCGAATTCCAGATCCATGCCGGGCATTCTGTGATCGTTTGCTTGAGCATTTCGAGCGAGGCAAGATACTGCGAGGTTAGAATTGCAGCCAGATCCATCTCTCTACCTCCTGAATAAGAAAGGATTGCAGCCCATGTTGGTCGGATTTTCCGCCGTGCCGCATATTTAGATTATTATAGTCCTATTGAGGGTTGTACCCAATGTCCGACTGATTAAGGCCTCGCACGCTTAGCCGGGACGGTCCGCAGGATTTTTAGAAACGGGATGACCTCTTCGGCTCTACTCCATTTACACTGATAAACGCAGCCTCTGCTCCGTTCACAACCGCTTCCCGGATAAAACCTGCTGCCGTGAGGCTTGCATATGCTACAATTAAACAAGGAGGAATGAAAAATGACAGGACCACTTGATTCAGTGACTGTGTTTCACAACGCCTTCCGGCGCGATATGGCTGCAATCGACATAGCGGCGCGCGACGCTGCCCGCGGCAAACCGGGACTCTCGCCGACAATCGAACGCTTTCGATTTTTTAATGAAATGCTGGTCTGGCATGCCCACGGCGAAGAGCTCGCAATCTTCCCTGCCCTGGAAGCTGTCGCGCCATCTGTCGCCGAGGCTTATGAGCGAGATCACCGCGGCCTGGATGCTGCCTTCGACGCCATGAATGCGGCCGTGGCAGAACGCGATGCCTTGGAAACGGCACGCGCCAGCGCAGCCTTCAAGTTCCACATCGACATTCACCTCAATAAAGAAGATGCTCACCTCTACCGCCTGGTGCGTGAGCGTGTTTCTCCTCCCGACCAGGCAAAGGCGATCGGTATCATGTCCAGCACGGTGCCTCAGGAGCGCTTTCCAGAGGCGACCGCCTGGTTGTTTCCACTGCTGGATATCGAAGACCGGGAGATCCTGATCCGGATCTGGCAAATGGCGATGCCGCCGCCGGTATTTGCCATGGCTAAACAGCTCATCAAAGGCGCCGTCGGGGACGGTTGGGCAGAGCTTGTGAGAAAAATCCCAACCCTTGCGCAGGATTGATCCCGGAACTTTAGCATCGCATCGCCTCAGAAAAGGTTCGTAGAATTTCCATCCTTCCAGGCGATCACCCCTGAATAAATTAGGGCAGCCTCTGATACAGTCTGGCAATATTTGATTCAATTAATATTGACCAATTAGATCATATAACTTATAATAACCGCAGTTGTACCCCCGAAAGAAGAACCAATTCTGGAGATGCAGCGTTTTTTTGTCGTGAGTCTTTCTTCCGGCGGTTTAACGAGGGAGTGAGCAGAATCCTTTGTGATTGACCACCGGCGCAGGACCGAAACCTGGCACGGCGCAATTTGGCGCATCCTCATTTGATGCGTTTTGCTTCGCATCCAGGGGGGTTTTTAATTCTGGGACGATTCAATCTCGTTCTGACAATTTGAGTTTATCAGGAGAAATGGATGAAAACAGAAGTGTTCCTCTCACAAACCCGGCGGTGGACGCTGCATGCCGCACTCATCCTGGTTCTGCTGGTTCCGATCGCGCCCTTTGCACCCAGTACGTCGCAGTCTGCCTTTGCTGCGCCGATGATTCCGGCCGCATCCTTGCTGAACAGCGACGGCACGCTCGATATGGGCACGGGGGTCACCGGCGCCGTGGATTTGCGCGGCTGGGATGTCACCCTGGATTCCGTGCGCGGACCGGTGCTTACGCCCCAAGCGGCTGCTCCAGCCGCTGCATCCAGCGATGATCTGTCCGCCCTGGCGAACAACGGCTTGAACGGCGCCGTATTTGCCCTCGCCGTGAGCGGGAGCGACCTGTATGTCGGAGGCACGTTCTCGCAGACCTCGGACGGTTCTGTGACAAATCTCAATAATATCGCCAGGTACAGCGGCGGGGCGTGGTACGCCCTGGCGAATGGCGGGTTGGACGGCGTTGTGTATGCCCTCGCCGTGATCGGGAGCGACCTGTATGTCGGCGGCTTATTCACTCAGACCAAAGACACGTCGTTGACGCTGAACCGCATCGCCAGATACAGCGGCGGCGCATGGTCCGCTCTGGCGAACAACGGACTGAATGATGTTGTGTATGACCTTGCTTTGATCGGGGGCGACCTGTATGCCGGCGGCTTTTTCACCCAGAGCGCGGACACGTCGTTGACGCTGAACCGCATCGCCAGATACAGCGGCGGCGCATGGTCTGCCCTGGCGCACAACGGGCTGAATAACCACGTGACTGCCCTCGCCGTGAGTGGGACCGACCTGTATGTCGGCGGCTGGTTCACGCAGAGCGCGGATGGTTCTGTGACAAATCTCAATAAAATCGCCAGGTACAGCGGCGGCGCATGGTCACCGCTGGCAAACAACGGGCTGAATAACAACGTGTATGCCCTCGCCGTGAGCGGGACTGACTTGTATGTCGGTGGCGCGTTCACGCAGAGCGCGGACACGTCGTTGACGCTGAACCGCATCGCCAAATACAGCGGCGGGGCATGGTCCGCCCTTGGGCACAACGGGCTGAATGACGTGGTGAATGCCCTCGCCGTGAGCGGGGGCGACCTGTATGCGGGCGGCAATTTCACGGCGAGCGGGGATGGGTCGGTGACGCTGAACCTCATCGCCAGGTACAGCGGCGGCGCATGGTCCGCTCTGGACCACAACGGGCTGACTGGCGGCCCCTACGTGTACGCCCTCGCCGTGAGCGGGAGCGACCTGTATGCCGGCGGTTTTTTCACCCAGAGCGCGGACGGGGCGGTGACGAACCTTGGCAGCATCGCCAAATACAGCGACACCTCACCCCGCGCAGGGTTCCCCCTGGCGAAGAACGGGCTGAACAGCGTTGTGTATGCCCTCGCCATGAGCGGGACTGACCTGTATGTCGGCGGCGCTTTCACGGCAAGCGGAGACGGGTCGGCGGCGCTGAACCGGATCGCCAGGTACAGCGGCGGCGAATGGTATCCCCTTAACAACAATGGGCTGAACGGCTTTGTGAATTCCCTCGCTTTTATCGGGACCGACCTGTATGTCGGCGGCTCGTTCACGGCGAGCGCGGACGGGTCCGTGACGGGCCTGAACCGCATTGCCAAATACAGCGGCGGGGCATGGTCCGGCCTGCCGGGCAACGGGCTGAACGGCGTTGTGAATGACCTCGCCGTGAGCGGGGGCGACCTGTATGTCGGCGGCGCTTTCACAGAGAGCCAGAACGGGTCGGTGACGAACCTGAACCGCATCGCCAAATACAGCGGCGGCGCATGGTCACCGCTGGCGAACAACGGGCTGAATAACGACGTGAATGCTCTCGCTTTTATCGGGACCAACCTGTATGTCGGCGGCTATTTCACGCAGAGCGCCGACACGTCGTTGGGCCTCAAGTACATCGCCAGGTACAGCGGCGGGGCATGGTCCACCCTGGCGAACAACGGGCTGAATGACATTGTGTATGCCCTCGCCGTGAGCGGGAGCGATTTATATGTCGGCGGATTTTTCACCCAGAGTGGGGACTTGTCGGTGGCAAACCTCAATTACATCGCCAGGTACAGCGGCGGGGCATGGTCCGCTTTGCCATTCTGGGGGCTGAACGGCATCGTTTATGCCCTCGCCGTGAGCGGAGGCGACCTGTATGCCGGCGGAATTTTCACGACGAGCGGGGACGGAGCGGTGACGAACCTCAATAAAATCGCCAAATACAGCGGCGGTGCGTGGTCCGCCCTGGCGCGCAGCGGGCTGAACGGCACCGTGTGGTCCCTCGCCGCGAACGGGGGCGACCTGTATGCCGGCGGCGAATTCACGGCGACTGCGGACGGGGTTGTGCCGTTGAAAGGCATCGCCATGTACGTGGAGCCTTTCGACCTTTATTTGCCGGTTGTCCAGAAATAGACGCCCTGGTTCGGGGAAGTCCGCGGCCAACCTGTCTGATGTCGGCGCCTCAAAGTCAGGTCTCAGTGGTCAGGATGGTTTCTGGTTTGGGATCGACGATTGGGTGCTGTCAGGCGTGACTCAGAGCTGACCCAGATCATCCAGCTGGCAGGCCTCGAAGCCGTAATCCCGCTTGCCGAGTCAAAATCGCACCTGACAACGCCCCATTTTCGGGGATCACATCCGCAGTTTGCAGACGGACGAGCTTGGCTTGGGCAAGACCAGCCTCTTTTCGTCTGGAATTTCCGAATGATAAACCTTTCAATCCCGCACTGCGTACACCTGGATCGCGGCGGGACCGTCGAGGGGGCAGTGGTTTTCGCAGATTCCGCAGCCGATGCACAGGTCGTTCAAGATGTACGGGCGCTGGAGCTGGATTGACTCGCCGCCCTCGGTCTGGACGGTAGCGACTTCCAGGCGAATGGATTTCTGTGGGGTGGGACACATTTCCTCGCACACGATGCAGGGGGTATTGTAGGCCCAGGCAAGACAGCGGTTTCGGTCCACGCTTGCCAAACCGATCACCTGCTGGCGCTTCTCCTCCAGGCTGAGCGCCGGGATCGCGCCGGATGGACAGACCTGCCCACACAGGCTGCAGCCGTAATCGCAGTACCCGATCCGGGGCGCAACGACCGGGGTCCAGAGCCCCTCCAATCCGGCTTCGCCCCAGGCGGGCTGGAGCGCGGTGGTGGGGCAGGCGTTCATGCACTCGGAGCAGCGGATGCATTGGCTGAGGAATGCGGCCTCATCGGTCACCCCCGGGGGGCGGATCAGGCGCAAATCCGTTACACGCAGGCGGTCGTCTACCCGCAAGAGCAGCACCGCTGCGGCTCCAGCTCCTAAAGCCTGGAGAAAATTCCGCCTGCCCAGATCGTACTCCTGGGCCGGGACCGGCTTGAAGATAGGTTGGATTTGGATGCCCGTATTCGGGCAGGCGGCGAGGCAGTCCAGGCACATCGTGCATTCGGTTTGGAGGATGTCAATGTCGGGTCTTGGGCGAGAGGGGACGGCGGTTATCCCAACAGGCGAGCCTTCAGCGGCAGGATTGACAGACGGCAGGTCGGGAGAGACAGCCAGCGGGATATTGCCTCGGGCGGATAAGGAGCTAAGGTTTAGATCAGGGGAAGAGGCTGCCGCGTCGATCGTCGTTGGTAAAGCGGTCGTTAACGTGCGATTTGTCTTTATCTCGGCTGCGGGTATGGTTTTTGAAGGGGTATGCCTGGTGACCTGGATGGCTCCAGGGCGGCAGGCGAGGGCGCAGCGAGAACAACCGGTGCAGCTGCTGCCGACAGATGGTCTGAACAGCGAGAATTTCGCCAGCCAGCCGAGCAGTGCACCCAGCGGGCAGAGATAGCGGCACCAGAAGCGGTCTGCCAGGAAGTTCAAGGCGAGCAGCGCGCCAAATAGCAGGGCGATGGGCAGGGGCGAGACAAAGGCAGGCTGGCGGGCTGGCAAAACGACCCCGCGTAAGAGGGATTCCAGCCCATCGACGAGTGGGCGTAAGAAGGGGATGCCATACAGCATGGATTCGGCAGCGGTGACGGCGTAGGTGATAGCTGGGACCGCCGCAGCGGTCATGAAGCGGGTGATGATCGAAACCGGTTCGAAAATAAGCAGGCTGAGTCCGGCGAAAAGCGCCATCGCCAGGATGATCGCCAGCAGGAAATATTTGACTATCCGCAGTTTTTGGGAGAGGCGGCGGGAGCGCCTGGAGGCTCCACGAAACCGGGTCCACTCGAGCAGAGTGCCGAGCGGGCAGATCCAGCCGCACCACACTCGGCCTATCGCCAGGGTCACCCCGACGGTCACCAGCGCCCACTCCATCCCATGGATCCAGGTCCGGCTGGCGAGCCCGGCGGTCAGGGCGGACAGTGGGTTGATAAGGAAGAAGAAATCCGCCAACACGGACGAGTGTCCGGACATCCCTGCGAAAACAAGGTAGATGAAGAAGCTGAAAAAGGCGAGCTGGACCAGTTTGCGAACCAGGAGGAGCCGCTCCCAGGAAAGCCAGGGGCTTTTCATCGGTCCCCCGCGCTAGACCTGGAGCTCATCGACCCGCACGCTCGCGAGGTCGAGGGTGCCCAGACCCATCGCAGCCGCTTTCTGCACATAGGCGATCTGCTCGCCCTGCAGGCCGAAGAGCGTGGCGGCGTAGGAATTGGCTGCCACAATATCGTGGCTGGCGATGAGCGTCTGGGTTTGTTTGACGTCATCCAGGCTTCCGCCGGTTGGTCCGTGGTCCATCAGGATCCGGTAGGCATCCACGACCGTCAGCGAGGGGCGGACGCGGCTGACCAGGTCGGCGATGCGCTGGCCGAAGTTGGCATGGATGCGGTTGGGGCGCTGGATCGTGCCAAGCAGATTCTTGCCGCCCAGGGTGAGCCGGGCGAGGTTGTGGTGTTTGGCGATCGGGACATTGATAAGGACATCCGTCTCGAGAATATCCCGGTAGAAGTCCCAGGATGTGATGTCGAGGCCTTCTGGGATATCGAACTCGGCATATTTAACCGGGCTCATGATCTCCATCTCGCCGCCGGCTTCATTCACAGCGCTCTCGATCCCTGAGGTCGCGTACGCTGAAGCGGGCGAGCCGCCGAACGGGTTATCCATGACACGCACGCGCTTTGCGCCGGCAGCCAGGCAAAGCCGCACCAGTTCTCCAACAACCTGGGGGTTGGTGGTGGCGGCGTATTCGGGTGGGTGGTAATCGGTGCAGATGTTTGGCTTGATGATGACGTCCGCGCCTGAGCGTACGAAGCGCTCCATCCCGCCCAGGGCGAGCAGCGCAGCTCGAACCAGGGCAGCCGGGTCGGCGCCGCGGGCGACGGCGAGGTATGCCTGGTCGGTTTTTGAGAGCGTGGGGGAAGGCGCCGGTGTGTTCTGCGGAGGAGAAGCTGAGATGGTTGGAGTGCAGGCCGCACCGGCAAGGGCGAAGCCGGTGATACCTGCCCATTTAAGGAATTCACGGCGAGTGAGGGGGTTCATTTTATTGTCCTCGGACGTACGATTAAGCGGGAAATACCTGTATTTGAATTTATTGAGGCTATTTTAATCGGTTTTTAGGCGATAAAACCGCCAGGATCGCTAAGGTCGCTGAGTCAGTTGGATCGAATATGAAATAAGAAAATCGGGTGGAAGTCAGATGTAAGCCTTTAAGAAAAAACTAAAAGTGCAGGCGCAAGGAGCCGGAGCGGCAGTCCGGAGCGGTTGGAAGTGGGGAATAAATCAAGTCGACGAAGGTCGACTTTGCAAGCGTCGCCGCGATTTCAATCGCCCAGACCCATTCACCGCACGCTGAAAGAGTCGCCGAAGGTCGACTTTGAGGGCGTCGCCGCGATTTCAATCGCCGAAAGCCTGTATGAAATGCGCGCCTGGAAGATCGTCGTAAATTGGGTAGAAGAGGAACCGGTATTCGTTTCAAAAAAAAGGCTCCCCTGAAAAAACGAGCAGAGGGAAATAGTTGGATTACCCTCCTCAGTTTTTCAATTTAATATAATCAGGCCAATCCAGGAAAAAAGGTCTGAGCGATGTTCAAGAAGAACAAACGTCATTTACAACCACCTCTAATCAGTGAAGTTTCCCATTTACCAGAAAGTCAGTTATTACGCCTGGAGCGCTCCTGGGCAGGCGTTTTTTATCGAGAAGTATTCTCCCGCCTCGACGAGAGTGCTTTCGCATGCCTGTATTCGGATCTGCCTTCTCGACCCAATATTCCGGTCAATGTGCTGGTGGGACTGGAATTCCTGAAATCCGGGTTTGGCTGGAGTGATGAGGAGCTGTATGATGAATTTCTTTACAATGTGCAGGTGCGTTACGCCTTGGGATACCACGAGTTGGGGGTAGGCGAGTTTGATTTACGGACGTTATATTACTTTCGCCAGCGATTGGGCCAGTATATGCAGAAGGAAGGGATCAACCTGCTGGAGCGGGCCTTCGAGCAGATAACCGATGAACAGCTGGCCAAATTTCAGTTGAAAACTGGTAAGCAGCGCGTGGACAGCACCCAAATTGCCAGTAATATCCGCCAGCATGGTCGTCTGCAATTGCTAGTGGAAGTGCTCCAACGAGTGTCAAGGATGCTAAACGAAGCTGACCAGGCCCATTATGCCGAACGGTTGCAACCCTTTATGCGAGGCCACCCTGGCTGGTATGTCTATCAGATGAAGCAATCTGAGTTTCCCGAGCACATTCGACGGGTCGGATTGATCATGCATCAATTGCTGGTGGAATTGAAACCGAATTATGCCCAGTGTAAAGAATATCAGGTCCTCGAACGGGTATTTGGTGAACACTACCGCTTGGAAAAAGCCGGAGTGGTCCCCAAAGCCCAGAAAGAGTTGGGGGCTTGCAGTCTACAATCCCCGGACGATTGGGAAGCCACCATCCGAGATGTCGGCAGCGGGTTGAAGCAAGGCTATGTGGCTAATCTAGCCGAAACCTGCGATCCAGACAACCCCTTTCAGCTGATCACTAAGATCCAGGTGGCGCCTAACAGCACCGATGATGGAAAACTCCTGTTGCAAGCCTTACCGAATTTAGCCGAGCGGACGGATTTGGATACCCTCTATACCGATGGTGGCTATGGTGGAGCAGAGTTAGATCAATCCCTGACGGATAAAGGGATTGCTTTGTTTCAAACCGGGATCCGCGGGAAGAAACTAGGTCAGGACAAGCTGAGTTTTTATCATTTTTCCATTCATCAAGATGAGCGCGGTCAACCCACTCAAATGACCTGCCCAAATGGACAAATGGCACCGGTTGAAGTCGGTAGCCAGAAGAAAGGCTATGTTGCCCGGTTTTCCGTCTCCATTTGCGAGACCTGCTCCTTCCATCAGGCTGGAAAATGCCCAACCCGCTTTCGAAAGAGGAAGCAGTTTTATGGTTTGTATTTCCTGCCTTCAAAAATGAGGCTTTCCTTGCGACGAGAGCGGAGCAAGTTCTCCAAAAAACGAAACACAACCCTCGGGCGGCCGTTGAAGCGACGGTTAGAGCGGTCAAACTGCCCTTCCCGAAGGGCAAGTTGCCTGTGCGAGGCAGGTTTCGAATGTTTTATCTGATGATCGGATCGGCTGCTCTCAATAATGTGCGACAAATGCAGCGCTATCTGGCTTTGAGCTGCTAAAGTCTACCCTCAGTTTCCTGGTATCAATTTTGCGAAAGGTACCATTCTGTATCATTACGTGCATTTTGACTGCTATAGGGCTTTCAAACCTTAGTTCTTGCAGGGGAGCCAAATAACGAAGAGGAACGAATATGCTTCGAACTGCAAGGAAAGAATGCAGCCTTTGGTGCGAGCTGAGGATGCAAGCCATGAACGTAAAGCGGTGAGCGAGGACTGCAGGATGGCTGCGAGATCGGGCGACGGGAAAGCAGAGAGAGCTGAGGGCATATATAATCTCCAAGAGATTATAGCACATTTGTTCTGTTATGTCAAGCGTGACTCGATCTAAGCCTGTGGCGGGTTCAGCTCTATTATTAGCCGCAGTGAAGGCGCTTTTTCGTGTTATCAATAAACTTTCGTTATCGACGTCTCGAACCAGCGAATACACCCAAAATGATAAACACGATCGCAACCCCAATCAAGAAACCAAGGTCATACTGGCTTCCGTCATTGTGCACCTCATACATCAGAATATTTGGATTAACAAATGATACAACGAGGGTTGCAGGAGAGATGACCCCGTGCCAGATTCCCGTCAATATACCCGCGATACGACCATTTTCATCGGGAGTATTGCCCATTGGGTTCGAGCCAGGTGCATTGATTTGTATGCTTACGCCGGGTACATTAAATTGACCGCTGGGAACAGGCGTACCGGCTTGATTGTTCGGAGCCGGCGTATTGATTTGTACGCCTGTTCCGGGAGCACAGCCTGCGATCATTATGAGCAATACGGAGATAAAAATAAAAATATGTAGATTCTTCTTCATCAATTTCCTCCAGATTTGATCTCAAAGGTCTGTTGGGTAAATTTCGCCGTTGGATCTGTCTGACTCATCAAATACCTCAGCCTCCTTCTCTACTTCTACTCTCCGGAAAGCGCAGCAGCGGGCATACACAATGCCGTAATCTCCAGCCTCACAACGGGCTCAATCGTCGGGTAGAACTGGCTGACCGCCTGTTTCAATCCCCTCGCCCGAATACGCTTGTGCTTGGTCACTACTACAAAGCATTCAATCGTCTGGATGAGATATGTCGCTTGATCAATAACGAAGCACAGCGGCGGCTTTTGTCCCGTCAGGCATTTCTTCTGGTTTCACTGTGTAAACCACCCCTCCTTTCATGTAAGTCTGAACAGCTGCCAGGTCCAGCAGGGCTTCGTCGCCGGACTCTATTTGATCATGGACCTCAATCTCATTTGTAGCTGGATCAAAAATACCCCATTGCTGCAACCCGGTTGCGACGAACAAGGTTTCAATCCGGCCATCAAAAGCGGCTGGGACGATCTTTTCTAATGAGTTTGCGATCCGTTCACTTTTCTGACCTGCAAGCTGTTGATAAAGTGCAAAAGCCTCTATATTGTGCTGCCTGGAAGTGTGGTCCAAGAATGTCCCAGGCGCTTTTGTGCAGCTCGTCCATGCGCAATAAATCAGGATTCCCCTTTATGACGGTTTCAATCAAGTTCGGATAGGTATTGGCTTCTTTATAGATCGGAAGCAAGTATTCGACTCCCGCCAAAACGAGCGGTACCCGATCTCCTTGAAGAAATTCCGTCAAGCCATCCGATACAAGATGAAAGTAGCGCAGCAGCTCTTTCTTATCGCTTTCGTCGCTGCCTCCACCTTGCCCATGGAATGTTACGGAACCTCTCCCGGACATCCCGCCGGTGGGACCAGAAGTATGGAGCTGAAGGCTCATTTGATGATTGACAGATGGGATGGCTTCAGCCAGACTGCCCCCAACTTGCCCGATGTTGACCTCGCTGACGCTATCGCGGGTACCATTCAGCAGCCTGATGTGTTTCTGACTTAATGCCAGAATGTAGAATTGACCGTCACCGGTGAAGAGGGACAGCAGTGGTTTGATGTGGAAATGGTCTTTGACAGCTACCAATTCTTCAAAAATCAATGGGAGCCGATAGTGAAGAAATCTGTTGGAAGAGAGAAAAATCGCCAGACCTTCACTCTGGTGCTGCCAGAAATCAGAATCCTGCAAGAGCAAATTGGCCGGCTCGAGCATTTTCTGTACAGCTCGCGTTCCTACATCCCCGTCAGAGAGTTGTTTCTCAGCATCTTTGAGCAGGTTTTTCAGCCGAATCGGATCCTGTTGAGCATCCGTCCCAGTTTGATGTGTCGGCATATAGATTGAAACACACCATTCCTGTTCTTTACGCATTAACTCTTCGAGCTCAGCTCTCGTCAAAATATCCATATTCGTTCTCCTTGGGAAAATACCCAATAGCTGGCAATATTCCCCTTCGATACCTTCCTCACCGTGCGGCTCACAAATCCCTCATTGCAAATGAACGGTTGGCTTCGGCAAGATGTTGGGAAGCGAAGGGGAAGTTCGCGCTTTTACGGTGGTCGTCCTAGATTAATCTCACGATCGCATGCTCCGCGATTGAGGAGCGAATCCCGGACCGTTTGAACGTGGACACAAACCCCATCCTCCGGGTGGAGGAACACCCAATTTCCTGGCTTTCGCTATTCTGTAGTTTTTCCGTCGAAGTGCTCGCTGTCCTTCTCGGCTTCGGCACGGGTATGGTGGACAACGCCATCACGATGATTCGGTGGTGAATAGATCGTATAGAGCTTCATTGGAACACTGCCGGTATTAACGATATTGTAATTCGTTCCAGCAGGGACAAGCACGGCAAAGCCTGCGCTGATCGCCGAGTGAACACCATCGAGAACAGCCTCGCCTGATCCTTCTTCCACGCGAAAGAATTGATCGAGCTTGTGCACTTCCATCCCGATCTCCTCCTTGGGCTTTAACGCCATCACAACGAGCTGACTGTTCTTGGCTGTATATAGCACCTGGCGAAAATCTTTATTCTTTACAGATATTTCTTCAATGTTTTTCACAAAACCCTTCATGGTTGTCCTCCCGTTGATTGTTTTTTCATAGTCGTTCAGGTAGATTGTGCAAGAAGAGATACCTGACGCCTCCAGCAAAGCGGCGTCAGGTTTTCTCGACCTTTGCTTCAATCGTCGGCGTTCAAACCACCAGACGATTAAAGAAGGTGCGGTAGCGCTGCAAGGCTAACCGCAAATCTTCAGTGGAGACATCATTTCCTTGTTTCCACTGTTCCTCAAGCGAGCTGTGCTCACTAGCAAACATCTGAGTTAATTGGGCAATCACCTCAGATACCAGTGCGTCTGCCTGCTGGACAGCGGTACGGGGTTCGTCCACAAACTGACCCTGGATTTCATTCCAGCGGGTACGAAAATGTTCTGATTCCTCAGGCTTCAGCAGCGCCGCCGAGGTTCCAGAATTCGTGCCGAAAGTGGCTTCATGGATTATGGTCTTATCTACCGGAGCTTCGTGGGTATATGTCTCACCCATTGGGGTGAAGGGTATATCCCCGACCTTTGGGGCGTCAAGGGGAATTGCCTCATCAACTGGGGATTCTTGGACAATTTCCTGGTCCAGTGGGTATACGACTTCAGCAACTGTCCCACCCATTGAGGTCTCCTGGTAGGGCGTCTCATCCATCAGGACTGCCTCGGCAATAGGCTCCGCAGATCCTGCCGGAATGTTTGTTCCCTCATCGTCATTAACAACGATATCCGAGCTGTTGAAACGTTTCTCAAATAAACCTTCATTCATCTCTATTTCTCCTATTCAACGACAGTCTCTAATCCGAGGAGTTCCTGGAATAGAGCCCGATAATAAATCATTGCCTGCCGTAATTCTTCGGTATCTGCCTGGTGCTGCTCATTTTGGATCGCGATCTCTCGCGCACGGCGGTAATTCGTCACCAAAGCAGGATAATTGACCGAGATATCGGCAGCCCGCTGCTCAAAATCAGACACTGGATATGCACGTTTCTGCATGACTTCCATGATCAGGTGGTCTGCATCTACGATCGCCTGTCCAGGTTCATCGACAAACTTGGATTGGACAGCAGTCCAATCCTTGATATACATCTCGCGCTCGCTTGCCGTAAGTGGGATAATATTCAAAGCCTCAACATGCTTCTGCCGTTCTTCCAGCTCCACTTGTGCTTTTTTCTCGTCACCCATGGCCTGCACAGTATGATCATACTCGGGTCCGAAGTGATCCTGGAGCCGCTCTGAATGTCTACGGCGAGAAAAAACGTAACCCAATATGACACCTACGATCACCAATACCAAAACAACGGTGATAATAAGGAAAGTAGTATCCACTAGACACCTCCGTATTGAACAATTGTAAGGAAGCCATCTGGTCGGTTGACCGTTTGGCAGTTGACCTGACCGTTCCAGAAAAACCAAAATCTGCACGGCAAAGGTCAGATGGATTAGTTATCGGGACTTTAGACGCTTCCCTCAACCTGCTGCAATGCGTACTATAAATCACTCCTTCGTTCACGACCTCGGCCGCCGATCATGCGCAGCACAAGGATCAACAGTATCGCTCCGGCGAACACGATCAGGATCGACATGGCGTTAATCCCCGTCATCGTGTCACCGATATTGAAGAAGTAGAAAGCAATCCAGCCTCCTAACAAGCCCCCCAGCACGCCGATGATGACGTCGCCAATTAAGCCGTAGCCGCCACCCCGCATGACCTGTCCCGCCAAAAATCCGGCGATCAAACCAACGATAATCCAGGAAAGTATTCCCATTCTAGCCTCCAAGTCTCAATTATCTAATTAATCGGTTGTTACAATGCCCAGGATAAATATCCTGCAGGATATATATCCTGGACGCGATTAATATCAGTATAGCGATTGAGCGTCTCAACAGCGTCATATTCGCGCCGTCTGGTTGTGTTCATGGTTTGATCGTGATCGTCTCGCTGAAAACAAGAAGTAAGCCTTCGTCCACCATCGTTGACGTCTGACCCGAAATCCGTTAGACTTTCCACAACAAGCACCTCCAGGTAACTGCATGCAAACCAACCCAGCCCCACCCTCCGCTCCCCCCCAACCCGGACGGATCATCCGGCAGGCCTCCCTCGCCGAACAGGGCGGCTTCTGGAAATGGACGCCCGGTCTGACGATCTTGCGTGGCTACAGCCTGAAATGGCTGCGCAGCGATATTACGGCAGGCGTGGTGCTCACCGCCGTGCTGGTGCCGGTGGGGATGGGCTACGCCGAGGCGGCCGGGCTGCCGGCGATTTACGGGCTGTACGCAACAATCATCCCCCTCCTCGCCTATGCCGTCTTCGGCCCCAGCCGCATCCTGGTGCTCGGCCCCGATTCCTCCCTCGCGGCGATGATCGCGGCCGTGATCCTGCCGATGGCAGCCGGCGACCCGGATCGGGCTGTGGCGCTGGCGGGCGCCCTGGCGATATTCACCGGGGCGCTCTGCATCCTCGCCGGTCTGGCGCGGATCGGCTTCATTACCGAGCTGCTCTCCAAACCCATCCGCTACGGCTATATGAACGGGATTGCCCTGACCGTGCTGATCGGGCAGCTTCCCAAGCTGTTCGGTTTTTCGGCAGAAGGCAGCGGCTTGCTGCAGCAGGCGGCGTCCTTCATTCAAAGCCTGCTGGCGGGCGAGACGAACCTGGCGGCGCTTGCAGTCGGGGCATCCACGCTGATCTTTATCCTGGCGACCAAACGCTTCCGGCGCTTCCCAGGCATCCTCGCCGCCGTGGTCGGCGCGACCCTGGTGACCGGCCTGTTAGACCTATCCACCCGAGCTGGAGTGGCGGTTTTGGGAGAGCTCCCCCAGGGGCTGCCGTCTTTCACCATCCCCTGGATTCGTCTCGAAGATATCGGTCCCCTGCTGGTCGGCGCGATCGCGATCGCGGTGGTCTCCTTTGCCGATACCAGCGTGCTTTCGCGCAGCCTGGCAGCCAGGAGCGGTTCAGTGGTCGACCCCAACCAGGAGATGATCGGCCTGGGCGCTGCTAACCTCGCCGCCGGCTTCTTCCAGGGCTTCTCCATCAGCAGCAGCACCTCGCGTACCCCGGTCGCCGAATCGGCCGGTTCGAAGACCCAGCTCACCGGGGTCACCGGCGCGCTTGCAATCGCGCTGTTGCTGGTTTTCGCTCCCACACTGCTGCAAAACCTGCCGAACTCCGCCCTGTCGGCGGTGGTGATCGCCTCGGCGGTCGGACTGTTCGAAATCCACGACCTGCGGCGCCTGTACCGCATCCAGCGCTGGGAGTTCTGGCTCTCGATCGGCTGCTTTCTGGGGGTAGCGGTCTTCGGACCCATCCCGGGGATCTTGTTTGCGATCATCATTGCCCTGCTCGAGTTCGTCTGGGACGGTTGGCGCCCGCATTACGCCGTGCTCGGGCGGGCAGACGGGGTCAAGGGCTACCACGACACCAACCGCTACCCGAACGCGCGCCTGATCCCGGGGCTGGTGCTTTTCCGCTGGGACGCACCCTTATTTTTCGCCAACGCCGAGCAGTTCCACGAGCATGTCCTTTTAGCAGTCAATGCCGCCCCCACGCCGGTGCGCTGGTTCGTCCTGGCTGCCGAGCCGGTCACCAGCGTTGATGTCACCGCGGCTGACATGCTCGGCCACCTCGACGACGAGCTCAATCAGGCGGGCATCGAGCTGGTATTCGCCGAAATGAAAGACCCGGTCAGGGATAAGCTGAAGCGCTTTGGGCTGCTTGAGCGCTTCGCCGACCGCCGCTTTTTCACGACGATCGGGCAAGCTGTGAACGGCTACCTGGAAGCGAGCGGGGTGGAATGGATCGATTGGGAGGAAAGGGCAACGTAAGCAGGGTCAGAATCGACCCGGGTAGACCGATATTAATCCCGGTGATACGGCAAACCCAGATGCGCCGGCGCTTCTGACTTAGACCGGCTGGTCGTTAAGAGCACGATTGCCATGACATAAGGTAATGCCAGCAGGATCTGATAGGGGAACTGCACCCCAAGGCTTTGGGCTTGAAGCTGAAATGCTTCGAAGAAGGAAAATGCCAGCGTAGCAAGCAAGATCCGGAACGGCAGCCAGTTCCCGGCGATCACTACGACAATAGCCAGCCAGCCGCGCCCGGCAGACATATCGGGCAGGAAGAGCCCAACCGATACCACCGTCAGAAATGCCCCGCCCAGGCCGCCCATCATCCCTCCGAAGATCACCGCCAGGTACTGCAGGCTCGTGACATTCACCCCTTTGATGTCGATCGCCCTGGGATTCTCGCCAAGGGCACGGATTTCCAGACCATACTTGGTTTTATTGATGAAGAACCAGATCACCGGCACCATCAGGAAAGCAAAATATGTGAGCGGGTGCTGGGTGAACAGCACTTCTCCCAGCACCGGGATCTTGGACAGGATCGGGATCGGAACGATTTTCATCAGATCGATCGTCGGGGTCTCGCCGGTGCCCTCAAATGCCACCCGGTACCAGTAGAAGGTTAACCCGGAGGCGAGCAAATTGATCGCCAGGCCGGTCACCACCTGGTCGACCTTCAAGGTGGAAGCCATGAACGCCATGATCAATGCCATCATGCCCCCGGCGATCACGGCGGCGAGCAGCGCCAGCGGGATCGACCCGGTCTGGTTGACAACGAAGAAGCCAATAAATGAACCGGTCAGGATGATCCCTTCGACGCCCAGATTCAAGAATTCCGGCACGCTCGGTTACCAATTCTCCCAATGCAGCTAGCAGGATGGGTGTGGCGATCCGCACCATTGCGGAGAGCATGCTGATGATAATTGTCCCTTGCAGAATATTAATCAACAACTTTGACTCTCCTGATACGGTAGTTGGCAAGCACCTGGAAAGAGAGCAAACTAATCAGGACAATAGCCTGCATGGCATAAACCAATGCGGTCGGTACGTTGCTGAAAATCTGCATCCGGTTCGAGCCGTTTATCAAGCCGCCCATAAAGATCGCCGCGAAGATAACTCCAAAAGGGTTTAATCCGGCCAGGATGGCGACAATAATGCCGGTGTAGCCGTAACCACCCGAAATATCCATTCGAAGGCGGTGGTGTAGCCCGACAACTTCTCCGACACCCGCAAGACCGGCTATCCCACCGCTGATCAGCATCGTGATGATGATGACCCGAGATACGTTTATCCCTTTGAATTTCGCCGCGGTGGGATTGGCTCCAATCGTCCGGATTTCATATCCGAGCCGGGTTTTTTGAAGCAGCCAATAAACCACAAACGCCGCCGCGATCGCGATGATAAATCCAATATGAAGCCGGGTATTTGGAAAGACCAGCGGAAGGGATACCGCATCTGGCAGCCGCGGGGAGATATAATAAAATTCTTTAGGCGCCTGCCAGACCCCAGAAAGCAAAAAGGATAAAACGTACATGATGATATAGTTCATCATCACGGTCACGATCGTCTCATCTACTTTGAATAAGCCTTTCAACAGCCCGGGGACCAGGCCCCATAAAGCCCCGCCGACAAAACCCATAAAAATAATGAAAACGAAATGCAGCGCAGGGTGTAACGATGAGAAATTTGCGCTCGCCCAGTAACCTGTGATCGCCCCAGCCCAGAATTGACCCTCGGCTCCGATATTCATGATCTTGCCGCGAAATGCGACGGTCACTGCCAAACCGGTCAGGATCAGCGGGGTTGCCTTGACAAGCGTCTCAAGGATCGCCTTCCAGCTCCCAAATGCGCCGGTAAACAACCCTGCAAAAGCTTTCTCCAGGTTAGCTCCGGCGGAAATGATCAGCACACTGGAAATAGCCAGTGCAACAAGGATGGCGAGCACGGTCATTAATGCCTGCCATAAGCGGTTGGGGTGCTCGCGTTTTTCAAATCTAAGCCCAAGCACTTCGATCATTGTGGGCCTTCCAAACTTCCCGCCAACAGCAGCTCGCCTTTTTCAAACCTGAGCCCATGCGCCTCGATCATTGTGCGCCTTCCAGACTACCAGCCAACAGCATCTCGCCTTTTTCATACCTGAGCCCATGCGCCTCGATCATTGTGCGCCTTCCAGACTACCAGCCAACAGCATCTCGCCTTTTTCATACCTGAGCCCATGCGCCTCGATCATTGTGCGCCTTCCAGACTACCAGCCAACAGCATCTCGCCTTTTTCATACCTGAGCCCATGCGCCTCGATCATTGTGCGCCTTCCAGACTACCAGCCATCAGCAGCCCAATTTCCTCACGGGTTGCGACAGACGGATCCAGCTCGCCGACGATTGACCCTTTGAACATCACAAGAATCCGGTCTGCTAAGGTGATGAGCTCGTCCAGATCATCGGAAATAATCAAGAGACCTGTCCCTTTCTCGCACTGCTTGAGCAGCCGCTTGTGAACGTATTCAATCGCTCCGACATCAAGCCCCCGGGTTGGCTGATTGGAAATCAAGCAGATAGGCTGCCCGGAGAGCTCTCTCGCGATGACGACTTTCTGGATATTTCCACCGGATAGATTCCGGGTGGGCTGCTTCGCGGACGGGGTGACGATCTCGAAATCTTTGATGCAGACCTCTGCAAATTTTTCTACATCCTTCGAGTCGAGCATGCCGCCCCAAAATTTGAAGAACCTGCTCTTATGCAGACCCAGGATTAGATTTTCAGCGACAGAAAATTCTGGAACCAGCCCTTCTTTCAAACGATCCTCAGGGATGTGAGCCAGGCCCTTGGAAGAGATCGATTCTATGGATTGGCGGGTGATATCTGAGTCAGATAGGAGAATTTGGCCGGAATCTACAGGCCTTACACCGATGATAGCTTCGAACAGCTCTTTCTGCCCGTTGCCCGAGACGCCTGCGATCCCCACGATTTCGCCGGAATTGACCCGGATAGATACGCTTTGGAGGGCATCCTGGCCTCGGTCGTTCTTGGCGCATAAATTTCGGATCTCAAGCACCGGCTCGCCAATCGATACCTCCGGTTTTTCTACCGAAAAAACGACATCCCTGCCAACCATCATTCTCGCCAGGTCTGCCCGGGTGACGTCGGCGGTATTCACAGTTTCAACCTTGCTTCCCCTCCGCAAAACCGTGACCCGATCCGATACCGCCATCACTTCGTTTAATTTGTGGGTGATGAAGAGGATCGACAAACCAGCTTTCTTCATTTTTCTCAGGATAACGAACAGCTTTTCGGCCTCTTGAGGCGTCAGCACCGCGGTCGGCTCGTCCAGGATGAGCAGCTTGACCCCCCCAAAAAGGGCTTTCAGGATCTCCACCCACTGCTGCTGACCGACAGAAAGCTGCCAGATCTTGGCGGAAAGATCGATGGATACATCATAATCGTCGCACAATTGCCCAAGCCTGCGCTCTGCTCTCGATAGGTTGAGGAACAGATTCGCGGCATCGGTGCCCACGACGATGTTCTCGATCACCGAGAGCGGCCGGACAAGGATGAAATGCTGATGCACCATTCCAATCCCTAGTTCGATCGCATCGTGCGGGGAGGCGATCGCTACCGGTTCTCCATTGAAGAAAATTTCCCCGGCCTCGGGGCTGTAGTAGCCGTACAGGCATTCCGCCAGGGTCGTCTTTCCGGCGCCATTTTCGCCGAGCAGGCAGTGGATCTCGCCAGGACCGATCTCAAACGAAATTTCATTGTTGGCGATCACCCCGCCGAACCGTTTGGTGAGTTTAGAAGTCCGTAATAAGGGTTCTTTTGTATCCATAGTCCATTTTTACTGCCGTCGATCCCACATTAAACTGGGAGCTAATTACCGCCATCGATCATCCGACACAGGGCTTGCTCAGACTCAAGCAGACCGCGCTGAAGGCACCCAGGGCAAACGACAGCCGGTCTCCGGGAACATGCTTTAACAAACCGGCGCAGTTCCCTCACACCAGAATTTCTGCGTTTGCCCTGGATTCTTAGATTCGGTCATTTACTTGCGATTCTCAGTCCGATACAGGCGTCTCGATGTTGAGCGGTACGGTCAGCTCACCGTCCAGCATTTGCTGCTTCACCTTCAACACTGCGTCCTGAACTTCCTTCGGGGAGGTATTATCATGAAACGGAGCGATATCACAGCCGCCGTCTGCTATCCCGAACCACACCGGATCGATCGTCCCGTTCCAGGGCTTTCCATCCACGGTATGCCCCAACCATTCGCTGATGATGTAGTCTACATGCGGTTCCCATTTGAGGAGATCGCTCGTAACGACGACATCCGGCGCCATGGAATATTGGTCTTCGTAGTTGCCAAAACCCAGGAGGCCTTTCTCTGCCAGGGCTTCGAAGGGTCCAAGGCGCTCGGCATAGACCAGGTCCGAACCAGCGGCGATCAAGGCGTAGGTCGTCTCTTTGGCTTTTGGCGGATCGTACCAGCTTTCGATGAAGGCGATTTTGACCTTGGTATCCGCGTTGACGGATTTTGCGCCATCCGTGAAGCCGTTGAGAACGTCATTGACGTCTTCATATGGGTAACCGGCCACTGCGCCGACCACATTCGTCTTTGTCATCATGCCTGCTGCAACCCCCATCAGGTAGGCGCATTCGTGGACATGGGCGAAGATAAAGTAGGCATTCCCACCGAGTCCGGTATTGCCTGAGCCCGCGATCACGAACAAAAGCTCCGGATATTCATTCATCATATTCTTCACCTGGTCCGAATAGCTTTCGTGAGCCCAGATGATATCGTAGTCTCCGGTTTCGGCATAAGCCCGCATGGCTCGTTCCGCATCATCGCCGACCACGTTCTCGGAATAGTCATACGAGATTTTGAGATTGTATTTATTGCCCTCATTGAAGCGATCGAAAGCCTGGATCAGCGACTTGACATAAGGCTGCTCGATCGTGTTGCCGGTGATCACCGCAATTTTCACTTCGCTTGGGGCGGCTGGCTTCGCTGCGGCTTCCGTGGGCGCCTGGGCAGGCGCCTGGACTGGCGCTTCAGTCGGCGCTGGCGTGGCAGGGGCAGCGCATGAAACCAGCATACTGAAGAGGATCAGAAGGGTCATGAAATAAAACATTCTTTTCGCGAACATTTTTCTTCTCCTTGTGCTTTTGCCGTTATCAGTTTGTTGAAACCTGTCTCTTTATCCTAAACCCGATCGAAGCAATATATTCCGATAGAAGCAGCAAATAAAGAAGACAGGCTGTTCATTATTCTTAATGGTTATCTGGCGACCTCCTTCTAATATTGACCGTTTCCTGATTTTGCCATTTATTCGACCGTGTTGCGACAGCCGCTAGGTGACAAAATTCAAACCCATCTCAGCGACTTCGGCCTTAACTCGATGATAAATATCGAGCCAATCCTGTTTTGGCATGATCTTGCGGGTGTCATAAACTTCTGTGAAAGGTCGGCCGTAATTGGGTTTCTCAAACCCAGCCTCGTATTTCTCAAACAGCTTCAGCACCAGGGAATTCGCCTCTTCAGGGCTCAGCTTTTGATTGAACACGGCATGGACTACCTCGGCGAAGAACCTCGCCTCCAGACCGCTGCAGTTAGGATAAACGCCGTTCGTCGCCCCGAGCGAATCGGTGTTCAGGGCGCTTGATTCCTGGGCGACCGCCAGGGCTGCAGCTTCATAGAGAATATCCGGCGTGCCTGCTCCCGCAGTGGTCCAGGCATCCGCCAGAAGCGGCAGCGGCGCATTGCGGGCGAAAGCCCGACCAACGATGCTGTCGACCCACATCGCCTCTTTTGTGCTCACCGAGATATATTTATTGTGGATCGGGTGCAGGCAGTGCATATCCACACCATAGGCCGCGGTGGAGAGTATGATCCCGGCAGTGAGAGCCAGGGCTGCGCCGGTTGGACCGCCAGAGAACCCGCCGATGATCGGATTGATCAGGCTGGTCGTGAACGCCGGATATTCGTAACCCGTCATCACCCGCGAGAGCCTGGCATTATCGGTCTTTAGCTCAGAAAGCACCGGGATCATGTGGGAGTCGCTGATGCGCATGTAGCGCTCATTCGCGATCGCGAGCGTCCCGAGCTCGGTCGCGCTGCTTTCACCGGCGGCATAAATGTGCATCCCCGGTCTGCCTGCCCGCTCGAGCGCTTCTCTAACCCAGATCATTTCCTGGCGGCAAGCCCGGATCTCCAGCGGGCCGTTGGTGCGCACTTCCATCCCTTCGATGGACGTCAGCGAGCCCGAGATGATGATATCGAGTAGAGGCTCTTTTGCGTAAGAAATCATCACCGGCAGGAACAATTCCTCAGACAGCGGGGTGCCCGGGCAGCCGCCGCACACCGTCATCGGATAGCCGTCCCCAAAGCGGCGAGCTCGCAGCACTCGCCCGTCTTTACCGATGCCCAGATGCAGCTCTTTGAGAGCAACTTTCAACGCCAAACGCAGCTCGGATTTATCGAATTGAATCAGACGGCTGGAAGATGTCGAAAGCATGCCCATTTCCAGTGCTAACCGCATCCCGCCTTCGAACAACGCATCTGCCATCTGGTCGTCTTCAGTAACGATGACATTCTTATCAAACTTCAGCTCAGCTTCCTTACCGATGCGGGTTGCGGTCTTGAACAACTTCATGTTGAAGTCGTCTTCTTTCATATACGGGCCTTCTTCAGCCCTGCGGAGGATTTCGTAAAAATTGATCAAAGTGACCTACCTTTCAGCTAAAATTTTCGAGATGACTTTGACACCTTGGGCTGCATCCTTGGCATATCCGTCGACTTGAATATCCTTGCAGTAATCCGGGGTAACCGCCCCCCCACCCATGACAATCTTGAACTGCTCCCGCAATCCCAACTCTTTCAGCAGGTTTACGGTATCCCGCGCAAAGGGTAGGGAGGTGGTAAGCAGCGAAGACAACCCGATCACATCTGCTTTCAGCTCGACGGCTTTGTCGATGATCACATCTGGATGGACATCATGTCCCAGGTCGTGGACGATAAACCCGGACGCCTGCAGCATAACGGTTGCGATATTTCGGCCAATGTCGTGAATATCGCCCTGGAGATTCGCCATGATGATCGTTCCCGTCGTCCCGAACGAGAGTTTTTTCTTCACCAGCTCGGGGCGCAAGAACTTCATGCATTCATCCATAATCCCTGCAGCCATGATCAGCTCGGGCAGGAAACATTCCATCGCTTCAAATTTGTCGCCAACCGTGTTGATCCCTTTTGTCAGCGTGCCAACGATCTCGAGCACATCTTCCCCATTTTCAAAGGCTTTTTTTGCCAGCTGAGGAGTTTTTTCCTCATCGATTTCCACCATGGCGTCATAGATTTCTTGCATCGCTTTATTCTCAAATTGTTGATATTCCATATGAACCAACCTCCTAAATTAATTTATTTGAACGTCCTGAACGGCTTGCACTTTTCAGAGAAATTCTCCTCAGGAAATTTCTTGACTCCTTTCTCACGGTGAGCCTGAACATGATCATGCTCAAGCATGGTTCGATCGATCATGAAAAGCAGCTCGAACAGCCGCTTTGACTTTATTTTTATCCGCCGGTAATGATGTGATCCGCTCGCCGACCGCATCGTAAATCGCATTAATAATCGCCGGAGCGGTCGCGAGGGAAGGCGCTTCCGCAAAACCTTTTACACCTTGGGGACCGTGCGGATGGGGAATCTCCAAAATTTCTGGGATTACCCTAGGGGTCTTTTCCGCCAAAGGGATCCCGCAAGCGTTGAGAGAATCGGCGAGATTTCTGCCTTTTTCCATAATAAATTCTTCGGATAAGGCATATCCTATTCCCATCATCACACCGCCGTCGATCTGACCTTCAATCACCTGCTTATTGATCGCCTTCCCTACATCGTTGGCTGAGACGACCGTAAGCACATTCACCTCCCCGCTGGTTTCATCCACCTCCACGATCGCAGCCTGGGTATTGTAGGCGTAGCACCAATAAGTCGGCCGCGATTCGAAGCCAGACTCGCCGTACAGGCTGGCAGCCCCCTCCTGCAGTGGAGCAGTGCCTGGGGCGACATAGGTCTCTTCGACTTTAAACGTTTTCCCAAGTCGACTCAGGGGGAGATCCTGCCCGGTCTCTTTATTAATTACTTTATTCCCATTCAATTCGAGATTTTCCGGCGGCACGTCCAAAAGGTCGGCGGCGCGGTGAATGAGCTGTTCTTTCAAAACCCGGCAGGCTTTCACCACCGCATTGCCGGTCAGGAAGGTCTGGCGTGAAGCGGTGGTGGGACCGGTCGGCGGCGTAAGGGCTGTATCCGGTCCGATGACCTGGATTCTATCCACCGGCAGATTCAATTCATTGGCAGCCAGCTGGATCAGCCCGATCCGGGCGCCCTGACCGTAATCGTGCTGGCTGGCTCGCACAACGCAGCTCCCATCCGAATCCAGCTCGATGATCGCGCCGGCCTCTTCATGGATCCCGTGCCCAAAACCAATGTTCTTGACCGCGCTCGCCACGCCAATCCCGACCTTTTTGCCATTTTGAGCAGCCGGCAGCTGGATTTGGCTGACGGTCTTGCGCACTGCCTCGATCGTCTCTTTTATCGTGACCACACCGGCTTCCAAAATGTGATCCGCGGCAGTCGGCAAACCCACATCCAGGGCGTTGAGCAAACGGAACTCGAAGGGGTCCATCTTCAAAGACCGCCTCAGAACGTCGATCTGCTGTTCCAGGGCGAACGCGATCTGATTAACCCCAAAGCCGCGCATAGCCCCCGCCGGGATATTGTTCGTGTACCATGCCCATCCTTCGAGCTTCACGTTGGGGACATAATACGGACCGGCGGCAAAAATGAGCATATTTTCCAGCACATCGATCCCGAGGGAGGCATACGCACCGGTATCCACGCTGATCTTCGCCTCGACTGCCAGGATATGCCCCGTGCTGTCCGCCCCGGTTTTGAAGCGCATTTCGGCGGCATGCCGTTTGGGGTGCGCTCGCAGCGATTCCTGGCGAGTTCAGGACGATCTTGACCGGACGTCCGGTTTTTAATGCGCCTAAAGCCAGGTACTGGTAGAAGATAATGTCCTCCCTGCCGCCGAATGCGCCGCCCATCGGCAGTTGAACGACCCGAATTTTCTCTTCAGGCAAAGCCAATATTTCGGAGAGCTGGGTGCGATCGTCGAATACCGTCTGGGTGCCCATCTGGATCGTGACCCCGCCGTCCTGATCGGGGAAAGCGATCCCGGCTTCCGGCTCCAAAAAACCATGGTCAACGAACGGGGTATGGTAGGTTTCTTCGGTAATGACTGAGCAGCGCGAAAAAGCCTGCTCAAGGTCGCCGCGCTGAATGAGCTGGTGGTGGAGCAGATTGCCCTTGGCGTGCACCAGCGGAGCGCCAGGTTTGGCTGCTTCTTCGGGCGAGAACACACCCGGCAGGATGCGGTAGCTCACCTGGATTTTGCTCACCGCTTCGGCAGCCTGCTCATAGGTCTCGGCAAAGACAGCCGCAAGCGAATCGCCAATATAGCGGACCTTGTCGTGGGCGATGGCGGGTTGGTCCCGGATGACAATCCCCGCTTGGTTTTTCCCGGGGATATCCCGGGCGGTGATCACCAACGCGACACCCGGCGCGGCTTCTGCCTCAGCGGTATCGA
This sequence comes from uncultured Chloroflexia bacterium, assembly GCA_963827155.1. GTDB lineage: Bacteria > Chloroflexota > Anaerolineae > Anaerolineales > UBA4823 > UTCFX2. The sequence continues at coordinate 1,148,760 of CAWGZV010000002.1, forward strand.
CTGAGAGGATCTCTGCGTGGGGATGGGCGGACCACAGGATTTTTCCGAACAGCATGCCCTCCTGGACGATGTCATTTCCGAAGCGGGTTGCGCCGGTCACCAGGTTCGCCGCCTCCTGGCTGAGTCCTGAAAGTTCTTGCTTACTTGCTGCAAGCGAGGCGTGCTCCTTCTCAGGATCCAGCCGCTCTGCTGCGTCCTGGATCGCGTCCAGGATTTTTACGTAGCCCGTGCAGCGGCACAGGTTGTTGTTCTGGGTGAGCGCTCGCTTGATTTCATCTCTGGAAGGATGGGGGTTTTCATCTAACAGGGCTTTAGCCGTCAGGATCATGCCCGGGGTGCAGAATCCGCACTGTACCGCCCCGTGATCGATGAATGCCGCTTGAATTGGATGAAGGTCGCCGTTCTGCGCCAACCCTTCGATCGTGAGAATGCTGGCGCCGTTCATTTCCCCCATGCTGGTCTGACAGGAATGGACAGCCCGACCGTTGACGATCACGGTGCATACACCGGTGCAGTGGTCGTCGCTGCAGCCATCCTTGGTCCCAGTCAGATTCAAGACTTCTCGCAAGAACTGCAGCAGGCTTTGATATGAGGGTATTGCTGCAGCGATCTCCCTGCCGTTGACGGTTAGCAAGAGTTCAACATGGGTATTCAATTTTTTTTTCTCGTTTTTTTAACCGTGCCTGGAATATCTTTATTCGAACAAAAAAACGAATTTCGGGTCACCAATGCCGAATAGAACGAAATGGTGTGCCCGGGCATTCAGGCAGAGGCTTCATGCCTGGTGGTTGACTTACCTTTTTTTCGATGTTAGCAGCACTGTTATAACCCTGAGATGGGCAGTTTTTTTTAATTCAATCGATGGGGTTGCCGATTTTGGAGATTCGTCACAAAACGGTCATCTATAATTGTTAAAGAATATACAATAAAAAAATTAGTATACCATTAAAGTTTACCCTCAACGAATACTAAGTCAAGAAAATCGCCTGGATGCGGATTTTTGGCAGAGGTGGAGAAGGATCGCTAGAAAGAGAAGTTTGCCACTTGAATCGCGAATCAATTTGCTATATGATATTAACAATAAATTAAGTCCAACTTCGGACAAGGGACTGGTCGTTCAGACGGGAGGGAAGCATGAAAAAGACCATCTTCTTCGGTATTATTTTCTTGATCGCGGTCGGCTGTGCTGAGCCGCAGGTCGCTAGAACTCCAGCAACGCTGAATTTGGATATTCATCTCGCAGGGAGACCAGTATTAGGTCAGCCGCTGACCCTCAAGGTCGGTGCGCCAATGGATCAGCTGAAGGCCGAAGACCTGCAGCTCATCCTACCAAAGGGCTACACCCTGCTCTCGCAGCAGGCGAAAGCGAACAACACCAAGGAATTTGTCATAAAACCGGGTGAGCCCGGCATAGCAGAGCTTGTCATTAAACGAAAAGGGCAAAACCCGGCTCAGGGCTCGGTTTACGTCTATCTGGCGAGGCCAGAAGGGAGCAAGATGGCCAGCCCAATCGAGCTGAGCGCCACCATCGAGCCGACTCCCGGGCTGGGGAAAACCCTGCACGTCAAAGCCTGGGCGACCGCCCGGGTCGATTCGCCAAACACCACCTTAGAGATCCGAGCCCCTGAAGGGTTGTCGATGCCCTCAAGTGGGGCGGCGGTCACCCGCGACCTGGCAGCCAACGAGACCCTCGAGCTTTCCGCTGACATGCTCGTCGAGCGGGAGGGGGAATTCCCGGTCGAGATCGAGGCCCTCAGCAAGACCTCCGAAGACCTGTTCTGGGGCCGAAATATGACCTTCTTCGTGCAGGTGGGCGCCCCCTTCGGCAACGCCGTGACCGAGTTCTCGCAAGACGCGCTCAACTCGACGAACGAAAGCCAGATCGAGCGCGGCACGCCGCTCCCGCCGCCAGCCGAGCCTGCCCTGCCGCCAAAAAATAAAAGCACGGTCGAACCGGTCCCGATCAGTAATCCGATTGGAGCCGCCGCCCGTCCCGAGAGCTACCCAAACCCAGCGGAGGCGGTCCCTTTTGAAGTGACCATCCCTTCGGCGGATAAGCCGATTGAGCAAAATTTGGAAAAACCACCCTACACGCCTGCTGGAGATAAGCAAGTACCGCCAGATCAGCCAACCGCTCCAAGCAATCTTCCCCCCGATCTCAAGCCAGAGCTTCCGGATCCAGACGACGCCGAGGCGCCCAGCAGCGCGGTGGGCTGGAACCTGATGATGTTCGAGGGTTTTGAAGGGGCCTTCCCAAATGGATCCTGGGACTCTTTTGATAATAATGGAAGTTCATACGGTGAGTATTACTGGGATGACGATGACGCGATGGCAAATACGGGCAGTTGGAGCGCCTGGCCGGCAAACGGAGGTGCAAATGGAGTGGATCCTGCACTCTATTATTACCCAGATAATATGGACTCCTGGATGGTTTACGGCCCATTCGATTTGAGCGACTGCAGCGAAGCAGAGTATAGTTTTTATTATTGGAATAAATCCGAGCCCAACTTTGATTATTTCGGCTGGGCAGCTTCAGGAAATGGATCCAATTTCTACGGCTATCAGCTCAGCGGTGATCAAAGCAGCCTGGGCGCCTGTGACATTCGACCTCGACTCCTACTGCGGAGATTCGGATGTCTGGATCATGTTTAGGTTCACCAGCGACAGCAGCAATGTCGATGATGGTGCGTTTGTTGACGACGTATATTTGTGGAAATATGTCCCGCCGGGACCGCTGGAGGTGCACGGGTATTGTCAGTACTCGGACAAGGACGGGATTGCCCGGGCTGCCTCCTACGTGCGGGTCGAGTTATATGATATCGATGAAATGGCGGATAACGCTGCTGGCTACAACCTGGGCGGATTCCAACGGCTACTACATCGCGACTTTCACGAACAACGACCTGGATGAAAACGCCGGCGTGGATTTGCGGATCAAGTTTTATTCGACTGACGATTATTCCGTCAATGTCAGATCCGGCGGGGCCGGAAATTCCCTTTATTTTGCTGAAACGCCAACATCGAACCCAACCTCGAGAACGGGACCCACGACGAAGGCACCTGGGTGGTGAACGATGCGAACAACCGCATGGCGTGGTTCATCGAGGATAAGATCGCCGACGATGCCTGGAACTACCTGAACTCTACCGTCGGCTGGGATAACAACTACAACCTCCAGGTGCAGTGGAACCCTACCTCGGTCGTGGGGACCTGGTACAACGTTTATGTAGCCCTGGTAGCCGGAGATCGCTGGGATGAAGATGTCATCCTGCATGAATACGGCCATTTCGTGATGCATAAAACCTACGTCACCTACCCGCCTTCCCCAAACTGCAACCCGCACTCGTGGGGCGCCCATTCCAGCCTGGGCTGCGGCTGGACCGAGGGCTGGGCGAACTTCCTGGAAGGTGCAATTCAAAATCACCCGAACTACGTGGATACCGAGGACCAGACGATCAACTATTCGCTCGAGCCGCCTGCCGCCTGGGCAGACCATCCGGAAGATGAGGGCGCGGTCGCAGCCGGATTATGGGATATCTACGATTCAGGGGCGGAAACCTGGGATACGATCGCTAACGGGATCAACGGCGCCGCAAACAACGGGATCTGGAAAGTGTTTTATACCCTCGATCCGGTCAACGTCCAGGGCTTCTGGAACAGCTGGGGCAGCGCCGGCAACGGCTACTGCCCTGAGGTCTGGTCGGTCTTCAACCATGTTGCGATCAATTATGACAGCACCGCGCCGGCTGCACCTCCTGGCATGCACAGCACGAACCACTCGGTTGGCGTCTGGTCGAATGCGATTCCCCTCGAGCTGGCATGGAGCGCACCGAGCGACGGATGCGGCAGCGGTGCGGGTGGGTATTCCTATCAATCGACCTTAGCCCAGACACGATTCCGGATACGATCATCGATGAAACCGCGACCAGCGAATGGTGGGCGATGGTCAAGGGAACTGGTACTTTCACCTGCGCGCCGAGAGACAACGCCGGCAACTGGGGCAGCACCTCCCACCTGGGGCCATTCTACATCGACCTGACCGCCCCGAACAATCCAAGCTCAGTCTGGAGCAGCGACCATACCATCAGTGTCTGGTCATACAGATGCCACGATCTCCAATGGCATGGAGCGGGGCAAGCGATGCACTCAGCGGAGTCTACGGCTATTCCTACGAATGGACCACTTCGGGCTCGACCCTCCCCGACGCGATTGCCGATACAACCCTCTCCAGCGCCGCGAGCGCCTCGCTCGCCGAGTTCGAGCACCTGGTATTTCCACATCCGCACCCGCGACAATGCTGGAAACTTCAGCGCCTCAGCCGTGCACACCGGCCCGTATCTGATCGACTACTATCTCCCAACCAATCCCAGCTCGGCTTCCCCGAACTGCACCGCCGCCAACAACACCTGGCAGAATACCTGCAGCGATCCGAATTTCTCCTGGAGCGGCGCCAGTGATTCCATGTCTGGCGTGGCGGGCTATTACTATTACTGGGGCACAGAGTCGAGCGGTACCTCTGTCAACTACACCACCAGCGCTGGATACAACCCGGGCGCGGTCTCCAACCCCAGCACGAACTATCTGCGGGTGCAGACCAAAGACTACAGCGGTCTGACTTGCGAGCTGGGTAACACTCTACACGTTCAAATATGACGGCACCCCGCCCTCCAACCCGAGCGTGAGCAGCTCCAGCCACACCCTGAGCGCCTGGTCCGCCGACCGGACTGTCGATGTAAGCTGGTCGGGCGCGAGCGATGGGAGCGGCAGCGGCGTTTCGGGCTATTCCTTCGAATGGAGCACCTCCAATTCCACCCTGCCCGATACAACCCCCGACACCAGCGGCACCTCGAATATCAGCCCTTCGCTGTCGGATGGGAACAGCTGGTATTTCCACGTCCGAGCCAGGGATAATGCCGGAAACTGGAACGCCTCCGCCGCGCATTATGGACCTTTCTACATCGACAACACCGCCCCTTCAAATCCTGGCGTCAATAGCTCCAGCCACACCGCCAGCGCCTGGTCGCTGGATACAACCGTGGATCTTTCCTGGTCGGGCGCTTCCGACGGCAGCGGCAGCGGGGTGCACGGCTATTCGTATGCCTGGGACCACTCAGCCTCATCCACGCCAGACGCCACCGAAGATACCACCGGCGCCAGTCTCACCAGCAGCCCTCTTGCCGATGCAAGCGATTGGTATTTCCACATTCGGACGCGGGATAACAGCGGGCTCTGGAATGCGGGCGCGGCTCATTTTGGGCCGATCAAAATTGACACGACAAACCCAACCGCCCCAACCAGCGCCTCCGAGACCGGCGGTGCGGCAAACAATGTCTGGCAAAAGCTGGTCGGCGACCCGAATTTCTCCTGGAGCGGGGCCACCGATGCTGGATCGGGTGTTGTGGGTTACTACTACTATTGGGGCAGCGAACCAGCCGGCGTCGGAGCGAGCTATACCGTAAGCGCTGCCTACAACCCGACCGCCGTTTCAGGCACCCAGGTCCTTTACCTGCGAGCCCAATCCAAAGACCTGCTCAATCACACCAGCAGCTGGGCTAACCTGTTCACCTTCAAATACGACCCCGACGCCCCGTCTTCGGCGGTCAGCGGGATCACCGCCCTGGTCCCCGGCAAATCCTACCAGGTCAGCTGGTCCGGTTCCGACAGCGGCTCCGGGCTCGCCAGCTATGATATCCAATATAAGCAGGGCGCCGGCGGCGCCTGGACGGATTGGCTGAGCGCCACGACTGCAGCCTCGGCGAATTTTGGCCCGAGCTCGCCGGTCACGCCGATCGTCGGCGAGACCTATTATTTCCGCAGCCGGGCGAGAGACGCCCTCGGGAACTTGGAAGCCTATCCTTCGAGTGCAGATATGTCGATCACCGTCACGGAAACGGTCAACATGTACCTTCCGCTGGTCGTTCGCTAGCCGGAGCAGTTGAGCGTGTCGCCTGTTAAATTACAAAATTGGTGAGGCAGGTAAATCGGGGTCGCGGCTCCGCGATCGACTTCAATAAAAAGAAAACCCACCGCTCGCTCTGAACAGCGCATTTCTTTCAGGCGAGCGGTGGGCTTTATTCACACCTACCTGAAACAACGCGGTGAACACTCTCTGCACAGCCGGATGTCCAGTCCGGTGTTCCTTTGCCTTTTACTCCATATCACAGCGGTATAGAAGATATTCTTGCTTCTTCCTCCTCAAGCCAGACAGCCAGCTCTTCTATAGCCAGGCGGAATGGAGTATAGCTGAGGCCCAACTCACGCTCGGCTTTGCTGCCATCCACCAGGTAATCGTCTTGCAGCAGCTTGACGAATCGGGCACCATCACCTCACCGGCTGCACCAGCACATTCATTATTTGACACGGCTTGTTTTATTTGCCATAATGAAATACACAGGATGTGGGTCGATTCGTTCATGGGAGGAAATGCTCGATGAAGACCAGGGGAGTTTTCCGCTTGCCTATTTCAATTTTGCTGCTGGCTGGGCTCGGAGTGCAGGTTGTGCGGGCAGACAGCGGCACTGAGCCGCATTTACCGGGTATCCAGCTTGTGGTCGATACACCTTTGGACAGCAATGCAGCCGCTTATCAGTCTTGCCTGCCGACCATTCCCGGGGACTGCTCGCTGCGCGGCGCGATCTCGCGCGCCAACGCCGAGACAGGCGCCATTTTCACGATCCTGCTGCCGCAGGAGACTTACCATTTGACTTTGCCCGGCGAGGAAGACGACAATATTTCCGGCGACCTGGACCTGCGCGGGAATGTCGTGATATACCCGCGGTCCGTAGGGGTCGTGGTGATCACAGCAGACGGACTGGATCGGGTGATACAAATCTTCGAGGGCGCATATGCTGCGATTAACAACGTGACGATCACCGGCGGGCAGGCAGGCGAGGGACAATCTGGCGGGGGAATTTACAACCTCGGCAGCCTGATGCTGGCGAATGTCGTCGTCAGCGGAAATCGCGCCGGAGACGGCCGGATGGCGGCAATGGAAGACCGCCAAGGCGAGCCGGGCGGCTCGGGGGGTGGGATCGAGAACCAGGGTGAATTGACCTGCAGCAACTGCATGGTTTTTAATAACCAGGCTGGGAAAGGCGGGGATACGTTGCCGGAACATCAAGGGTACCCGGGCCAGACGGGGGGATTGGGCGGCGTTGGCGGGGGAATCGCCAACCGCGGTTTCCTCACATTGCTCAATTCGACGATCAACAGTAATCAAGCCGGCGCCGGCGGCGTCGGGAATTCGACCTATGTCCCTCCGTGGCCCTATCCCGGCCCCGAATTGGCTCCAGGCATTGCCGAAAGCCCAGCCAGTTACGATTATGCCGGCAATGGAGGGGATGGCGGGAGCGGGGGAGGTTTATTCAACAGCAGCCGGCTGTCCATCGCGGACAGCCAGGTATTCGATAATCAGGCAGGATCGGGCGGAGAAGGCGGCGCAGCTTGGATTTCAGGAGGTATCGGTGGGCAAGGCGGGAACGGCGGCGGGATCAGCAGCTACGGCTGGCTTAAGGTCGAAAGGTCTACCATCGCGAACAATCGATCCGGGCTGAGCGGTGCAAGCGGTTATGGCGGCTATAAACAAGGGGCGGCTGGGTCGCGCGGGCCCGGGCATGGCGGAGGATTATATAACTCCGGCGAAGCTCATCTGAATGATAGCCAGGTGATAGTAAATTCGACCGCGCCGGAATACCATCATTTACATTACCAGACCGCGGATGGCGGAGGGATTTACAATGATCACAATGGAAACATGTCTTTGCGTGAAACGCAGGTGAATGGTAACCTTGCCTCAGGCGCAGGTGGGGGGATCATGAATCGAGCTGAGCTTGACATAGCAGGCGGAGAGGTAAATGAGAACCAGGCGCGCAGAATGGGCGGAGGGATTTCGAATGAAGGGCAGCTTGTGGGCAGGTCGTTTTCCCTATCAGACAACACGTCTGGTCCGGGTTATGACGGATTTCAGGGCTTTGCCGGGATTGCCGGTGCACAACAGCCGCTGGACGGTGAAACTCCAGTGGGCGGCGGGCTGTTCAACGGCGGTAAAGCCTGGTTGGCAGAAATCCAAATCAATAAAAACACCGCAGGAAACGGCGGGAAAGGCGGCGACCACAACTACGGCTCATACCACAATTATCCGGGCGGGGACGGCGGCAGTGGAGGCTACGGCGGTGGGGTCAATAACAAAGGCTGGCTGGAAATCACGCTTTCTGCCCTGCAAGGCAACCAGACCGGGCAAGGTGGGATTGGTGGAGCCAGTCAAAACGGCAACGGGTTGAATGGGAACGGCGGCCCTGGCGGCGCAATTTTCAACTCAGGTGCGCTGGATGCCGCTTTTCTGACCATCCAGGGGAACTCAACCGGTGCGGGTGCTTCACCGGCGGAACCCGGGGGCTCTGGGGGTGGATTGGCTAATTTTGGACTGTTAAATTTTCGCGACTCCCAAATATCCGGTAACCAAACCGCGTTGGGTGGGGTAGGCGGCGGGGTCGCGTTCTTCGGGTGCAGTGAAAAGCTGCAGCCTGAGATTGCGAATACGAGCATCCTGGACAACCACGCCAGCAGTGAAGGGGGCGGTCTGTATTTGAAGGGCTGTGACGCTTCCCTGGACAATCTGGTGATCGCCGGCAATCAAATCGATGCTGGAAACCTGGGCAGCGGACTTTACCTTGCAGACCAGAACACAATTCTGCGACACCTGACGATTGCAAACAACACTGGCGGAGACGGAAGCGGGATCTACCTGCAGGTGGGAACGGCTGTACTCACTAACACGATCATTGCCGGGCAGGCGGTCGGCATTTTCGCAGAGCAAGAGGCGCAGGCACAGCTGCGTACAACCTTGTGGGGGACGGGCGAATGGGCGAACGGGCTGGATTGGGGCGGACCCGGGATGGTATTCACCGGCACCCAGAACATCCATGCCGATCCGCTGTTCGTGGATCCGGTGCAGGGCAATTATCACATTGAAGCTCTCTCGCCAGCAGTGGATGCCGGACAGCAAACTGACCTGGTCTCCGATCTGGATAACCAGCCGCGACCTGCCCCTGGAAGCGACCTGCTGGATATCGGCGCGGACGAAACCTGGTCTTCCGTTCCGCTGTATACGATCTCTGTCTATATCTCGGAGTCCATCACCGCCACGGTGCCGGCGGAGGTGGGGGTTGATCCGATCCCCGGCGAGGCGACGCCTTATATCAGCTTCTACTGGTCGCCGCCGCCGCAAAGCGGGCAGTGGACCTCAAAAGCAGTTTATGTTTTCGAGCAGGGTGGGGAACATTCATTCAAAGTCTGGGTGGTCCAGGCGGGCAAGGTGCTGAGCGCGACCGTGACCGTGCAAGTGCAGGCGATGATCCGGCGCTATTACTTCCCCCTTGCATTGCGATAAATCACCTGGAGTTGGGTTCTACACCGGCGCTTCGGCGCTGTTCAATAGACCTCTCGGCTGTGCGAATGTATCGGATATAACCACCCTCATTAAATCCGAACCCCTCCCATTTTGCGCTGTATTCGAGTATATATTCATAAATAATAGAAATGGCTCTCCACGCCCAACAAATGGTAATGGAGAATTCGTCTGCGGCGACACTTAATCTGTATTCAAGAGAACCCTGATATGCAATTGGCGTTACGCCTTATGACCTGACCACCACTTCTTAAATTGCCGGAAATTTCGCTGATATTCTACAAATCTGTGATATAATATTGATTACTTATAAACAGATTTGGGTGTTACTCGCTTCCGCCATTCCCTTTGTAAGAATGGCGGAGTTTCTTTAACACCACGATCTGCCAATCAACTGAAGGAGTATGAACGTTATGGTAACAAAACTGTACATTGGTAATCTGTCTTACGACACCACTGAGGATAAATTGCGCGAGCTCCTCAGCCAGGCCGGCACTGTATCCACCGTCGATATGATTAAGGATCGCGATACTGGATATCCCAAGGGCTTTGCCTTCGTGGAGATGGGCAGCCAGGCTGAAGCAGAGAAAGCGATCAGCATGTTCAATGAGAAGACCCTCGATGACCGCATGATCAAGGTCAATATCGCCAAGCCGCGCGAAGAACGCCCGCGCAGCGGCGGCTACAACAACCGCCGTTATTAATCCCAAAACCGATAAATTCCCCACCCTCAAACGGTGGGGTTTTTATTTAATAAATTAATGATTACCTCATGCTGAGCGCTATCCAAATCCCAGCGGGATGTATAATTATCCAAAATCCTGGACGAAAATTGGCTTCAAAATGAAAATATACCTGGGTGCCGTTTTGCTCCTCATCCCAAGTCTCATCCTGGCGGCCTGTTCGCCTGGAAGGTCTCCAGCGGCGCAGATCTCGACTCCCGGGGCCGCCGCCCAATCTTCTCACACGCTCTCCAGCACTCCGACCCTCAGCCCAACCCCAAGCGCCACGCCTGCTCCACTGCCAACCGCAAGCCCCATCCTGCAGCCGACGAATACCCCGACTCCCCTCCTCACCTGGATTTTGAGACAAACCTGACCTTACAAGATCTGGTCGAATTTTTCTACCAGACCGGAGATTATGAGCTGCTCGTCAGCCTGCTGGGTGAGCTCGCCGGCTACTATAAAACCCCGGCGACGATCGGCAGGGTTTATGCGCTTCAAGGCGACGCCTATGCCAGATCCGGCGATTACGAGAGCGCCGCGACCGCTTTTATCAAAGCGCTGGAGGTTTTCCCGCAAGTACAGCAGGTGAACGGTGATCTATGCCGGGTATACGGTCTGATGGAGAAAGCCGATCAGGCCCTGCCGTACTGCGAAAAAGCCGCTAAGGCGAACCCTACATATAAGACTTTCATCTACCGCGGGAAGATATACGCCTCACTCGGAAAATTCGATCCAGCCGTTCAGGATTTTCAGATGGCGGCGAAGCTGCTGGAGCGGTCAACCGGCGCCGAGGAAATCAAGGTTTATCAAGCGCTGACGGATTGGATCGAGGCTCTCAAGGCGGGAAAAAATCCGATCACGCCTCAGATCCTTGCCGAAGACCGCCAGCTGGAGATGGCTTCCGCAATGCCGACCCAAACCATCGAAGAGCAAGCCGTTCCATCCAGCAAAATGGTCCAGGAGGCGGCTGCAAAATTCGGTTTTAACGAGTTCAAACCCTCGGATCTGAAAGATCCATTTCAAGAGAATGGATTGCCTTTCCTCGCAGCCTCCTTAAAATTGGATCCTTGCTCGGTCGATCTGGCTTTGCAGGCGAAGGACGACCTGGTTTCCAAGATTATGGTGACCATGAAAGGCTGCAGCTATCTGGAAGAATATTTTATAAGCCTCAGGCTGATCGACGAATTCTTTAGAAGCAAGCGCGAAAAGGCTGAAGCGCTCGTCTGGCTGTTCAAGGAAGCCAATTCCGTGATCGAAGTCCAAAATGCTGAGGCGAAGAAAGCAAACCTCCAGAAGTGCAACCTCTCCGCCTCCTACCGCCGCACCGATAAATCGACGGTATTGTTGTTCTCTTGCCATTAAGGAAAACGGGGATAGTATTCTCTGCGCAAGCGTTCCATGATGCGTATACAGCAGTGATAATTCCATGTTGCCCAATAATTGGGGGAGAAGTACCCAACATGTCCATACTTTCCATGTTTTTTGGCAGCATCTCCACTATAGTGTGAAGCCTGATCGATGGAAAAAAATCAGGGGGAATTATCTCCAAGACCATTGAACAGGGTCCCACTGACGGGTGCCTTTCTCGCTGAACAGGGGATTCAAGAAGGCTTTGATTGCGATACTGGCTTCGTTCATAGTCTGGAAATCCAAAGAAACCTCTGCGGCTAGCTTCTGATATGGTCTTGACCATTCAGTCGGTGGATCAGAAATTTCCTGTGTAAGCGGATGGGTATTTCGAGCTTCGAATGTCGCCTGTATGGCGCGATATAGCCGAGTTAAATCAATGGGTCCTAATCCAGCCAGAAGCAATATGTCCACAAAATCCTTAACGCGTGAACCCACACCCGAGTTGTGAGGCCGTGTATAAGCATGGACCTTTTCAGCGATCTGCTGTGTGATCGGATAACAGGGAATAATTGTCGGTTCAATGCCCGCGAAATCCAGGAGAGATGGGCCTTTTAACTCATCGATTGGATCAATAACCGGATCTCCTACACCCACATCGATATGAAAATCCTCAAATGTTCGACCATCAAGCAAAGCACGAATATGAAAACGCTTGTCGCCGAATTCATCAGGTGTCTGACTCTCGCTCTGTTCAACCTCAAACCGGAACCAATCTTGAAGATCAATCTCGCCTGCATCCCTCAACAATTTAAGAACGTCGCGCAGCTTCGCTCGAACCAATACGTCGATATCTTTTGTAGTTCTCGCTTTGTTCACCAGCCGTAGTTGGATTGCAAAACCGCCTTTTAGTATCCATATGTCAGGCTGATGTTGGATAAGCCGCGCAATGAAACGCTCAAAGACCACGGTCTTTCTCAACCGGACCAATGGAGTTCCCATTTTTAAACTCCGGGATCGTAATCTTTCTTCCAATGCCCGCCGAAATGCTGCACCGCTTTGATATTGAGTCAGTTAACCTCGCTACCCAGAATACGATCGATCAGGCGCAGGACTCTACCACCACGGCGAGATGCCATAGACAGAAGTCTTTCCCTATCCGTCAGCCCCTGCTGGATGGCCTCTCGGACCGCCTTTCTGATCTGCTCCTCTGCAACGCCGCTTGCGGCAACATCCAAGATAGTTCTTGCTGGGCTGGTGACACGCAGGCCTTCTCGCAGGGTGACATCACCAGGATTCAGGCGATTTGTATGCAGCTGGATGCCTTCTCGTCGTCTTGAACCGGTGCGAGGCATAATCACATGAATTTTACTGGGAAGCACATCTGACAGCCCGTAAAGGTAAAGCGCGCTTTCATGGGATATGACCGCTTCGAGACCGACCTTCAGCCAGGCGACAAAGAGATCCTCGTATGGAGAGCCAGGAAACTGCACAAGCCGATAGATACCACGTTGAACCCGTGAAAACCGCCCAGTGGTAGCATAGTAAGAGAGACGCTCCCAAGAAAACCCCACTTCTTGGGCCTGGCTGGCTGTAAAATAACCGGCCTGGTTTTCAGCGATTTCATATAAACGATTGAAGTCAGGTTTGTTTTCCATGTGTGCATAACCTTAGAGAAATACAAAGGTATTGCACACATTATCAGGGTAACTGCTAGATTTGTCCAGCTCTGTATTGGGTTAATAATTGATAACATTTTTGCCAGAAGTTAATCTAACCCAAGTTGCCGCCAAACAGTGGCATAAGGATGTCCATGCGAATTCTGGTAAAGTTTACGGTGACCAAACCTCTCCGCCTCCTACCGCCGCAGCGATAAATCGACGGTATTGTTGTTCTCTTGCCATTAAGGAAAACGGGGATAGGGAAAAACCGTCGAGCGGTCAGCCTTGGACCGTCCCGCAGTACAGCCTGACGGGCACGCCGCCGTTTTCGAACGAAAGCCGGGCATTTGGGCGGAAACCCGAATGCGAAAACAGCCTCTCGTCGCTGCACAGCACCGCATACTGCCACCCCGGGCATTTCAGCCGCAGCACCTTCCCGAGCTGGGCGTACAAATTCCGCAGGTCCTTCTCCGCGCTGACCCGCAGACCATAAGGGGGGTTGGTCACCACCCAGCCCGGACGTGATGGTGGCTCGACAGCCGAGATTGCCAGGTGGGAAAATTCGATCGAAGCAGATATCCCCGCCCGGGCTGCATTTTCTTTCGCCATCGCGATCGCGCCGAGGTCGCGGTCGGATCCCAGGATTCGAGGCCCATCAGAGTAAGTTTCCGCGGCCGGATCCGAGGCAAAGCTGGCAGCAGAACGGTCGGCTGCCGCAGTCGCAGTGCCGCTCGCCGTGGAGTAAGGTCCTTTCAGGCTTTCAAACAAGTCACGGTCGAAATCTGGCCAGTCCATAAAGGCAAATCTTCGGTTTCTTCCCGGCGCCAGGTCCTTCGCCAGCAGCGCCGCTTCGATCGGGATCGTCCCAGACCCGCAGAACGGGTCGATCAGGGGCGAGATCCGGTCCCAACCCGATCCCAGCAGCATCGCTGCCGCCAGGGTCTCGCGCAGCGGTGCCTTGGCTGAGGCCAGCCGGTAGCCCCGGCGGTGGAGGTGCTCGCCGGAGGAATCGATGCTCACGGTCGCCTGGTTCTGCTGCAGGCGCACGACCACGAGCTGAGGCAATTTGCCGCTGAGCTCCTCGTCAAACCTGGCGGCCGGCGGCGGGCTTCCCAGGCGGTCGGCGATCGCCCCCAGCACTCGCTCGGCGACCGCCCCTGAATGATACAGCCGCGACTGGCGGCAGGTCACCCGCAGCGCCACGGGTTGGCCGGGAGCAAGGTAGCGCTCCCACTCCAGTCGGCCCGCTTTCTTGCGCAGCTCCGAGAAGGCCGCCGCGTAAAATTCACCCACCCTTAAGAGCACCCGGCTGGCGGTCCGCAGGCGCAGGTTGAGGCGGTAAATCGCTTCTAATTGGCTATGCGCAGTCTCTCCGGCGCCCCCCGCCTCTGCCAGGCTCATCTCCACCCCCCCACCCGCAGTCTCGAATCCAGCCGCTTTCCCAGTCCATTCCCGCCCCGCCTCTGCTTTCGCAGGCAGGTACCCCAGCAAGCGCAGCTCCTCGGCAGTCAGGGCTTCCAAACCCGGCGCACAGGCCGCGAAGATCTTCTGCCCTACCACCTCACCGCTCGCTCTTTCCTACTACAATCTGCTTCTGGCCCATCTTACGATTCGGTTCCTTTTCCACAAACAGCGGCTGGCGCGTGAAAGGGTCCAGCTCGGTGAAATACATCAGGCTGGCGTAAGTCGAAGGGGTGGGGGTGAAGATCTGGACCTGCTCGGGATGGATCTTGAGCTTCTGGCTGGTAAACTCCTTCAAACGCACCATATCCTGCTCCGTGCAGCCCGGGTGGGCCGCGATCAGGTAGTAGGTCAGGTACTGCTCTTTTCCGCTCTCGCGGGACAGGTTGTCGAACATTTCTTTGAACCGCAGCAGCGAAGCCTTGCCCGGTTTGCCCATCCGCCGCAAAACGCTTTCTTCACTGTGCTCTGGAGCTACCTTCATTTGTCCGGAAACATGGTGGGTAACCACCTCGCGCAGGTAAGCCGACCCGCACGCCTGGTCGCTCAGCAGCAGGTCGTAGCGGATGCCGGAGGCTACGAATGCTTTTTTGACCCCGGGAAGCGCCCGGATTTCTTTCAGCAGGTCAAGCTGGGGGCGGTGGTCCACTTTGAGCAGCGGGCAGACCTCCGGGAAGAGGCAGCTTTTCTTGCTGCAGACCCCGCGGGTCAGCTTCTTCTCGCATTCGAAACCGTACATATTGGCGGTCGGCCCGCCCACATCGAGGATGTAGCCTTTGAACTCCGGAAGCTGGGTCAGCAGCCTGGCTTCGGATAGGATCGAATCCGAGCTGCGCCAGCGCACCGTGCGGCCCTCGTGGACTGCGATCGCGCAGAAGCTGCACTCTCCGTAGCAGCCGCGGTGGGTGGGGATGGAGAGCTGGATGGTCTCCAATGCCCGCACCTTTCCCTGCCGCTCGTAATACGGGTGCTGGCGGCGCTCATAATCCAACCCGTAGACCGCGTCCATCTCCGCCTGGGTTAGATAGGGCGCCGGCGGGTTTTGGACGAGATATCTCCCGGCGTGTTTCTGGAAGAGCCCCTTCGCCGAGAGCGGGTCGTTGTTCCGGTAGAAGAGGTGGAACATATCGATCAGGGCGTTCTTGTCCTGCACGGCAGTCTCGAAAGCCGGCAGCTCGAGGTAGTCCCCCGGGATTGAATCGCGCTCGGCTTCCCCGGCGAGGTAGCACAGGCCTCGGATCCCGCGGACCGCTTCAACCCCATTGTGCATCCCCTGAGCGCTTTGCAGCCTCGCCGCGAGCTCGAGGGCAGCCTTTTCAGCCATCCCATAGAGCAGGTAGTCGGCCTTGGCGTCCAGCAAAATCGAACGGCGCAGCTTGTCCGACCAGAAATCGTAGTGCGCGATCCGGCGCAGGCTGGCCTCGATGCCGCCCAGCACGACCGGGGCGGTGTTTTTATGGAAGCGCCGGATCAAATTGGTGTAGACGATGCTGGCGCGGTCCGGGCGGCGGTCGTTTAACCCGCCCGGGGTATAGTCGTCCTGCTTCCTTTTTTTCTTCAAGGCGGTATAGTTGGCGACCATCGAATCGACGCAGCCCGCACTGACCCCCCAAAAAAGGCGCGGCTCGCCGAGGCGGGAGATATCCCTCGCAGAATCCAGCTCCGGCTGGGCGATCACGCCTACCCGAAAACCAGCCTGGAGCAGGACCTTGCCGATCACGGCTGCTCCGATGTAGGGGCTGTCGATATAGCTGTCGCCGCTCACCAGGATGACGTCCAGCTCCGTCCAGCCGAGGCGCTTCATTTCTTGAGGTGTGGTTGGGAGGAACATTCCGTCTCAGTCCAATCGAGGCGGCGGGCAGGTTGGAGTGTAAGCTGGAAATTCGAAGAGCACCTGAACGACGAGCTTCGAGCAGCCATCGCTCTCTTGCCATAATCTGCGTTTTTCACCATTCTTAATTCAGCGAAGCCCATAAAGGAATTCAAATCTTACGATATTGAAGATGCACAAAGCCATTATCAAATTTTCGCACATCCACCAGCCTTAGCTTGCATTCAACCTCTTTCGGCAGCCAATAGGTGCCGCTGCCGATGATTTGGGGAACAATGAATTGATGATACTCGTCCACGATACCGGCTCTTACAGCTTCCGCCGCTAAACTCGGGCCGCCGATGTCGAAATCTTTATCTGACTCCGCCGCTAATTTTTGTACGGCGCCTGGGTCAAAAGAGCGCTCAATCGTAGCATTCGCCATGGTTACATGAGTTAGCGAAGTGGAATAGACAATCTTCTTTGTTGCCAACCATAATGTAGCGAAGTCATTCATCGCTTGGCTTGGCCCGTCCATCGGCCCGCTTGTCCCTTCTGTTGGAATAGTATCCCATATCTTCATAATCTCGTACATCTTGCGTCCCAGCAGAGACGTACCTACATTCCGTACAATCTCATTTACATAAGCATGGACTTCTTCACTTGGCATAGCCCATTCGAAATTACCATTCTTATCTGCCGCAAAGCCGTCTAGCGATGTCGTGATAGAGTAGATTAATTTGCCCATATTTATATTAAATCTAATCTGGTGCCCATTGTCAAGTACAGGAATCACTGTCTTTCACCGGTAAGTTCACCTGTCCCCAGCGTTTATGTATACCACCATCTGATTCTTTCATTATAAGGCCTCTGCCAAAGCACGGTGATGCCCTACTTTCCTCTACCTCATCAACAGCGGCAGCCAAATATTCCAGGGAGGAATCTCGCCCATCCGGAATACTCCCTCACCCGTCGTGGCTGCATACAGCAGCTTTCCATCCGGCGAGATCGCCAGCGCCTGGACGGTGCGGGTGGTCAATCCCTTATTGACGTGCGTCCAGCGCTCCTCTTCCGGTACCCAGCGGTAGATTCCGGTAGCCCGGCTGCCGGCCCAGACGATGTCCGGGTTGCTGGGGTCGATTGCCAGCGACCAGATCGGGTCATTCGGCTCCATCCCGGTCTTGAAAGCACTCCAAAATGAGCCTCCGTTTATCGTGCGGTACACCCCGCCGCTCAAAGCGCCAGCATAGACGATATCCGGATTTTTGGGGTTGATCGCCACCGAGCGCATATCCGTCGGCAGCCCGCTCTGCAGGCTCCAGCTCGCCCCTCCGTTTGTCGTCTTGTAGATCCCGGCATATGGCGCGGCCGCATAGACGATATTGGGATTCGTCGGATGGATCGCGATCGAGGCCAGGCATTTGTCGGTAGTGTTCGAATCCGAAGCATCTGCCCAGGTGATCCCTCCGTTTATTGATTTGAAGATGCCTTCGCTCAGCTTCTTGGAGTTGTTGGCGATGTCGTCTAACGCCACGCTGCCGCGGCACGCTCCGGCGTAGACCACGTGGCTGTTGGGCGGCGCCGCAAATTCGATGCTCTTTAAACCATGCTGATACAGGTCCACCCCAGGGACCACATTAGGCACCGTGAAAACCGTCGTCCAGCTCAAACCACCGTCCACACTGCGGTACAAATACCCGAGCAGCTCCTGCGAAGCCAGCACCACATTCGGCTCGTCCGGTTTGACGGCAGCCCCGAATGCAGACCACAGGACAGCCGGCGATGTAGAAAGCCCATTCCAGCTGTTCCCGCCGTCTGTACTGCGGAAGAAGCCGCTGCGTGCCGCCCCATAGACGATCTGCGGTTTCTCCGGATTGATCGCCACGTCGAGCATCAGGGCGCCGGTATATCCGGAGCTGGCAAGCTGCCAGGTGCCCCCGCCATCGACCGATTTCACATTCCCGCCGCCGTAGTTGTTGGCGAATAACACCTCAGGGTCGCTCGGGATGCTGGGATCGACGACGAAATCAATCGGAAAACCTGCCGGGGCGCCGATCGGTCCCCAGTCATAGCTCATCCCCGAGACCGGGATCCAATCCACACCGCCGTTCTCACTGCGGTAAATCATATGCTGTCCGCCTGCGTAGGCTAAATTCGGCAAGTTGGGGGAAAATTCAACCGCGGTGATGACATCGTTCGCCAGCGTCTTGGTCCATGTTCCGCCGCCGTTTGTGGTCAAAAACACCCCGCCGGTCTCATGCTTGACTCCGGCTGGCTGTTCGTAGCGTGAGCAGGCTGTATTCCCCGCCCCGGCCAGCATGATATCTGGATTATCGGGGTGGATCGCCAGCGTGCCGACATACATATCGGTCAGTCCGGTGTTCATAGTCCAGTTGTCCCACCCGCTCCCTTGCTTTTCGAGCTTGAGCACCCCTCCGCTGCCCTGCACAGGAGGGGTCTGAGAGCAGTCTGAATTGTTCGCCTCGCGGTCGAAGATCCCCAATGAAGCAAATAGGAGATTGTCATTATCGGGGTGGATGAATACATACCGCACCAGGTTATCGCCCTCCCAGATCATCTCCCAGTTGACCCCGCCGTCTGCTGTGCGGTAGATCCGCCCTCTTACTCTATCGAACACCTTTCCATAGACGTTCATCGGCAGCTCGCCCTGCGCGTAGACGATATTCGAGTTGCCGTCCTGGACCGTCACGCCTCGAAACACAAATTGGGCCTCGCTGATGTTTGGCGTTACTTTGCTCCAGGTTTGCCCGGCATTGACGCTCTTATACAGCCCTTTATCGTCCTTCAGTCCTGCCCAAATGATGTCTGGGTTATTTTGATCCACCGTCAGCGTAAACACCGGCACCGCGTCGCCGGATGCCCCAAACCGTCCGGTGATGCCCCGGTTGGTGGCGAACCATGTCTCTCCGCCGTCAAGGCTCTTGTTCACGCCGCTGTAGTTGTCTGTGACATACATCACCTCGGTGGACGCGCCGTAGCGCACATCGTATCCCAGCCCTCCAATCGGTCCTCCGGTTTTTATCCAATCCACCGCAGGAGGCACCACACCGTAGATCGAAATATTGTCAAATCGAGCCGCTGCCCCAGTCCCAGGGCACCACCTCCAGCCCGATGCTCCCCTGCCAGAGTGTCTTTGTCCACCCATCTGAATAGTCGAGGTGAAGCCGATCGTCCAGGTAAACCGTGATCTCTTTCAAATTTGCTTCGATGAGCACGTGGTGCCAGGTGTTAATCGCGATCGCTCCGCTGGAGCTGTCCAGGTCTTCTTCGATCTTCTCCCAGGGGAATTCACGGTCGAGGTACATCCCGCCTGGGGTGATGCCGACGATATAGCGCCCTCGGTCGTCCGTCATCCGCAGCATCAGCTGCACCGCGCCGGTCCCGATCTTGATATCGGCTTCGAATGTATAATCGGTCCAATACTCGCGGTCAATCAGGGTAGCCCAGGCGTGATTTGTCCCTTGCAAGACATGATTCCCGCCTTCATCGACAATCGACCAGTTTCGGTCGGTGTCCCATTCGCCCGAGCCGTTTTCAAAATCGTCGAACAACAGCGTATCCGTTTCCGGCGCTGCGGCTGCGATGCTGATTCCTCCATTATCGGTCCGCCTCAGGTCTGCCCCATCGATCCCCCGATCGATCCGCCATTCTTGCCGGCGGCGCCGCGCAGATCCCTGCAAGGATCAAGACTGCCAGGAAAATTTTCAAAAATCTTGCGGTTTTCATCGCTAACCCTCCAGGTTGCCTATAATTAAAGGTTCTATCTCCAGCGTTGCCTCCTCCATCAAGATGTCAGCGTCCTGCCAGGCTTTTTGCAGAGCAAGCTCGATGAACGCTCGCCGGTAAAGCAGGCGGACCGTGATCCGCACTGCACTATCTCCGGGGGATTTGAAGCTGTATTTCGTCCGGTCGCTTTCGAAGGGCGCCAGGCGGTTGTCGCTGACCAGATAGGTCGGATTCCAGTATGCCCCGCTGGGGCTTTTATTCGTCCACTGTTCAGCCAGCACCTTGGCATAGACCGCCCCCGCCAAGCCGGCATAGCGGCCTTCGCGTGGCGTCGCCCACCCCGCACCAGTCGGGCAATCGCGGTCCGTCGAGCTGGGTTAATCGCTGACCTTGCTCATCCTCCGCCCTGACCAGCAGGATCAGGTGGCGCAGCGGCGAATCGGTCGGCACAAGATGACCGGTCTGGTCGTTGGTCAGGTTGACCTGCACCTGCAGGATTCCTTCAGCTCAAACCAGCGGTGACCGTCATGCTGACAGCGTTTTGCAGCAAATTCACATCGCTTGCTCCCGGCATCCGGTGGCTGAAGATGGTCGCAGGGTCCCTTGCCAGACCGCCCTTCTCTGGCAAGGCAATATAATTTCCTCCCAAACGCGGCATATGGCAGTCCTGGCAGGTCCGGCCGTTTTCGGGGTCGCTGTACGGGCTGCGCAGCCATTCGCCAAACGAATCATAGACGACGACATCCCAGAAAACGCCGTAATGACACGGCGCGCAGTATTGGCTCTGAGATTGCAGCGCCGAATACGTGTCCTCCCCCGGAGCGACATCGTCAAACGGACCGGCAAAGAATTGGTGCCCCTCCGCCGGACGTCGAAATTTGTACGACAGCACGCCAGGCATATTTTGATACGGCAGCCCGCTGCTGGGGTCCAGGACTGCATCCCAAATTTTATGGCAGAAGTCGCAAGGAGTGCCTTCTGAAGCCGCCCCTGCCAGGGCGGTCGGGTCCGTGTCATAAGGTTCGCTGATTGCCGCGGCCGGTGTGTGGCAGTCCGCGCAGTTTCCGGCAGTATCCGGGAAATCAAGTTTATAACCCGGACCATAATAATCGAGGGCCGGATCGGGCTTGATCGGCTCGGTCCCATAATCCTTCTTGCTGACGTATCGGGTTGGCGGGCTTTTTCGGCCCAATATGTCCGTCCCCAGATACATGCTCAGGAAGCGTGGGTTGCGGGCGCTGTTGGCGTGCGCGTCAAGCTGCCACTCATCGAACGGCAAGCTGGTAGCCTCCCCGTTCTCTCCGGCGCTGTGACAGGCTGCGCAGCCCTGACCTTCACCTTCACCGGGGCTGTGAAAGGATGTCCGCCAGATGTACTCGGGATGGTCGTCGGCGGCATGCGCCTGCATTCTTAGTTCAATCTCGGTGTCGCTTGGCTTCGCCAGCGCCGGTCCTCCGATGTAATAACCTGGCGCCCAGGCGGTTATCTTGAACTCCTCCCCCGTTTCAGGGATCTCAAGCTTAAAGCGCCCGTCCGCCCGGCTGGTGGCGCTGAATAGGGTCGTCTGCACCCGCACGGTTGCCCCTCCCACCGGCGCTTCGTTTGATTCTCGAACGAGCCCGGAAATTTCTCGTTTTTGGGCTTTGCCGGGGTCGGCGCAGCTCTGCAGCGCTAGTAGGAGCAAAAACGGCAGGCAGACTCCGGTAAATACCGATATCGCACTCGTCAGTCTGGTGATTAGGTTTGTGGCTGCTTTAGACCAGGGGGCAAGCGTCGCCGATTCACCTGCGAGAAAACGGCAAGTTTTCATTGACACCGCAAAAACTTATCTCAACATCATCGGCAGCAGGACGATCTTACACGCCCCAATTCCATTGATCGAGGCAGAAAACTCCGATGTATCCTTCGTCTCGATGTTGGTTACCGTCGCCGTCAGGTTCGGCCCGTGGAAATTGCCGAAATAATGCCAATCTCCGCCGGCCTCGACCGTCACGCTGCCCTCGAAATACTGTCCCTCATTGCTGCTGTCCGAAAAAATATCCACCCTCCCGCCAGGAGGCCATGCGGTTCCAGAGACAACCGGGCACTGCGCGTTGGTGATTGCCGGTGGGTTGATATCGTGCTGGGAGTGGTTCGTCAGCTCGATCCCATCGCCTGCGTTGTTGGTGATCTTGTTTCCGTACAAGGCATTCCCCACCGCCGTCTCTTCTCCAATTCGCACCCCGGATGAGCCGCCCACCATGCCGTTATTGGCAATGTCATTGGAAGTGAGCGTGTTATTCGAGCCGCTCCCGATCACAACCCCGAAAAAGCCATTTCCGATCGATTCCCCCTCGTTGCTGACACCAATCCAATTCTTCAGCAGCCAGTTAGAAGAAGTGTCCCCGCCGATGATAGCCACCCCGCTCCAGCCGTTAGTTCCTATAATATTCCGATCGAGCAGGTTATTTATCGCCCCATCATACAGACCGACGCCGTGGTGCCCGTTGTACATCCCAGGCGTGTTTTCAGCGTCTGTGCCGATGTAGTTTTTGATGATCCACCCTCCGCCGGTATCCAGCTGGTGGACGAATATCCCGGATTGATGGTTTCGCACCACTGTGTTGCAGCCGACGATATTGTTCCAGGCTTTATTCGTGACCTCAATTCCAAAGACCTGGTTGTCGTCCAGATCGTTGCTCATGATCCCATTCAATGTGCTCCCCAAATCGGTGATCACGACCCCGCTGCCCCAATTGTTGCGGATTTCATTGCCATTCGGCAGACATGTGAATGAAGTTCCAGCACCTGGAATATCCAGGATCTGTCCGCCAACCGCGTTGAAGGTCGCGCCGCCTCCAATAGAGACCCCATCATGGTCGTTGGCGATGTCCCCATCCAGCATGCCCACCCCGATCTGGTTCATGGCTACAGTGTTCGAAATCGAATCGCTGCCAATGATCCGGATTCCGTAATCGCTCGCGCCGATAATATTGCCCTCCAGCGCTCCCTCGCCGCCGATTGAGTTATGCTGGCTTCCAAGAATCGTGATGCCGTCGCCCCCGTTCGATTCCGGCAGATTCCCTGCGTCGCTGGTGCCGATATAAGAACCGATCACCCGATTATCATGGCTGGCGATGATAAATACCCCCGGTCCCGTGCAGTTGTGGATCAGCATCCTCCCGCCGCCCTGGCTGGTGGCGCCTTCTCCGATGGTGTTGTGCCCGCCGGCGCCGATCCAGATGCAGGTGTCGAAGAATTCAACCGACAATCCTTTGATCGTGACGTTCTCCGCGCCGGAGATTCGCAGCCCAAACGAATATTCGCTGATCGCGCTGCCGTTGATCGTGATCCCCGGCTCACCCGCCGGCCAGCTTCCGCTCCAGTTCCAGGTGGCGTCGATCACCGTGCCCGAATCGGTAATTTCAGGCAGGCTGCTGGCGGGAGAAATCGTCTTTCCGTTCATCCCCGGTGTGCTGAAATAGATCACATCCGGTCCGGCGTGCGCATTCGATTGCTCGATCGCCCAGCGCAGCGAACCCTCCCCGCTGTCCAGGCTGTTGGTCACCAGATATTCGCTGGTCGGCGCCGATCCTTTCTGCAAATCCGATTCGCGGCCTGCTCGTTCCAGCGCCGACATGATTTTGAGCCCCAAGGGGTCGTCGAGCTCGCCTCTCAGCGAGCCGCTGCCGTCGGGCTGGCGGATAAAATACCCAACCTCAGGGATGATTGCGATCATCTGACCTGCCGCCGCCCTTTCACTCAGCAAATAATCAGCAGATCTTGCGATCTCATCCTGGATGAGCGATTCGCTGGACGATCTCTCCGGGATTGGCTGGGGATCGATGAATGAAAATAAAAATGTGCCGGAAAGCAGCAAAATTATCGAACGATATCCATTCCTTCTCATGCAATCCTCCCCATTATTAAGAATATCATAGCGAAAAATCAACCGGATTACAAGTAGCATTAATCCTGGTGTTTGTTACACAGGCGGTTGGCGAAATCAGAAAATTGCATAGAAAAGCAACCCCTCCGTAGGGGCGGACGGCGTCCGCCCTGTCTCGTTGGCTAATAATCTGTAATTTCTTATTTCCCCAACTTCCCACTTCCACAAATAGAACTTTTGTGCTATAATGCGTCTCGCACCTTTCCAATCTGCGGCCGTTCCCTCTCACTGCACTGGGGCCGGATAAATCCTGGCAGAAAGAGTATTCGTTCCTCTTCGTTTTTTTTAGGAACGAATACCACCCTGCCTCGAATTCCAAACTTCAGCCTCGTAGGATATTCTTGTGCTGGTCGCTCGAAATAAAATTCCGGCTTCCGCGTTGGCCATCAAAAAGGAGCTCTTTTAGAAAAGATCATGATCGAACCCACCCCACCCACCCTGAACGGATCTTACCTGGCAGCCGGTCCGAGTCGCCGACCTGGCATCGGTCGTCGAGCTGGCGGTCGAATGCCTCTCCACGGATGGAGGCTTAGGATTCTTGTTCGTTCCCGAGATCATCCAGGAGCGCTTTTTTCCAGATGGATCGGGCTCTGCGATTGGGGGATTCAATCGGGACAGCCGCCTGATCGCCTGCGCTTCAGTGACCTTCGATGCGAGCACGGAAAATTCAATGGTCAAACTTGTCGGATTTCGTAAGCCCGGGCTGGCGCAGACAGGGGATCGGCGCCTACCTGATGCACTGGAGCCGCCTCCAGGCTCTTTCACTGTTGGATCAGGTCCCATCCGAGCGCCGGGTCATTCAGGTCGCGACAGAATTGCTCACCGGAACAGCCGACCGACTGTATCGTGCGCACGGATTACCGGCGTACCTTCGATGAGCTCGTGATGAGGCGCGATCTCCACCTGCCGCTGCCGTCAGATAGCCTGCCGCCGGAGGTGACCATTGCGGCATGGACCTCAGACCTGGCCGCCGCGTTTTTCAAAGCCTACCACGCCGCCTTTAAAGAAAGACCGGGCTTTCCCGGCTGGAGCTCTGAAGAGTGGATATCCCGGGTGACCGAGAATGATCTCGTTCCGGGTTGGACGCTGCTTGCCTGCTCTGACCGCGAGCCGGTGGGCTTTGTGGTTGGGAATATCGACCTGACCACTCATCCACCAGGCGGGCATGTTTGGCAGATCGGGGTGGTCCCCGCCCTGCGGCGGCGCGGGATCGCTTCCGGGCTTCTGGTCGAGACGATGAGGCGCATGCAGGCTGGCGGTGCGGATTCAGCCCTGCTCACCGTCCACACCAACAATCCCGGCGCCATCCAGGCCTATTCCCGGCTTGGTTTTTCCACAATCGGTCGCCGCGCCCGCTATGAACAGCTCGTCTGAAAAATGAGCGCCAATCGCATCTCCGCGCTGCATTCTCCCGCCGCTCTGCCCGGGGTTTTCAGCCGGTCCGTCGCCGCCGCCCAATAAGCATCAGGTCGCTGAATTGAAGAGTACTCAGGCGTGGATACTCGAAGTATAATAACCAGGGTTGAGTGGGCATCTCTCATATGATGCCTATTTTTAGTTCCACCGTTCTGCAAGAATCTTCGGAACCTGTCGGATAACCAGCCCGATCAGACAAACCGGGCTGACCTTTATCAATTCGGAGGAGGACCTGATTATGGAGATCGCTTTGGGTGTTTTTCTAGGCATCATCATTATTGCTTGCGTGTTGGTTCTACTAATCGAGTATCGGATCCGCCAGCCAGACTTCCTGGTGCTCCATGAATCCAAAGGTCAAATCCTGCTTCGAACGAGCGCCCTCTATCCTCGTCATTCCAGTCTGGTAATCAAACGCACCACTTGCCCAATCCAGCTGACCATCGATGCGGCCGCGGTCGGCAATCTTGTCGTCCAGGTCAAACTCATCGGCTCTGTAGCCCCCTCCCCCGAGAATATCCAGGCCCTCATCCGGGTCGGCGGGTGGAATAGCGATGCGGTCGCCCGCGCCACCGATGAAGTTCAGGTGCTTCTGCAGGGATTCGTGAAAGAATACACCGAACGCTCCGGGATCCAGGCATTGACATCGAGTGACATGCTTCACTACTTGAATGAGCGGTCGACGGTCATCAAGGAAAAATTCGGCGTTGAGCTGATCTCGCTGGCTGTCCAGGCGATGGAGCCAGCCGACCCCGAGATTGCAGATGCGCTTCGCCAGCAGGAGCAGGCCCGTCTGCTCAAGCAGACCGAAGAGCTGAACCAGCAGGCTCGAGTTGCAGCTGTGAAAGCGAAACGCCAGGCCGACGAAGAAATCGCCGAAATGGAACATTCCCTCGAATTGAAAAAAGTGGAGCTGAGGAAACTGCTTCTCGAAAAAGAATCCGCTCTGGACCGCCAGCGCATCGAAGACGAGCTGACCCGCAGCCGGATGCGCCTTGCATACGAAAAGGAAGAATTAGAGCTTCTGAAAGGCAGCCCGGAATTACTGATGCTGACCCCTCAGGTAGCCCGATTGGCGGAAGCCAGCCAAAATTTGAAGAATGCCCGTACAGTCATCTCATTATCGCCTCAAGAGGCAGGGCATGGATCAGAGCTGCTCAACCTGCTCCAGAATCTGATCCAAAAAGCCCTGGAATCAAAGAAAGAGGCAAGCTGACCGTCGGCCCCTCTGAAGCTGATTTAAATAACAGACTCGTTTGAGCGCCTGATATGTCCTCGCAGCCAGATCCCCTCAGCTTGTTCCGCCTGAAGCCGATTCGCGTTGCCCGAGTTTCGGAAATTAGTGAAACCACCACAACTGCGCCGGTTCCGAGTGATGAGCAGGTTAATTTCCACATCGGCAATCCGCTCCAGGATCCGAGACTTCTCCTCAGCTTTCTTACGCATTGCCCTCGGTTTAGATGTCAGCCAGCAGGGCTTGAAAGATGCAGACCCCGATGCGATTCTGGAAAATATCGGCTGGGATCCTCAGGATAGACCTGTTCTCGAGACAATCATTCGCACCATTCAGCACAGCTCGCCCTACCTGCCTCGCGGAGGCTATTCCCGAAAAAATCCCCATGGGTTGATTAAAGCATTTACCTTTTGGCTGGAGCATCAGCAAGAACCGCTGCAGTACGATACCGGAGAACGATCTGGTCGGCGGGAAATTATCCTCGCCTCAGGTGGATTGCCCGAAACAATCCGGATCTTGCTGCTCGCCCTTTCAAACTATTTAGAGAGCACACCCGCCAAAATCCTCTGCTACCAGTGCGAGCTCGACCCTGCCCTGAAATCCATCCCCAATTTACTTTTCGAAGACCTCGATTCCGATGAACGCGCTGCTCGAGAACAAATCGAAGCGAGTCTGACAAATCCTCCCGGTCTTCCTGCCTTTGCGTTGATTGGTGGGCTGCTGGGTGAAGAGACCCGGCGTAAGCTGCGGATCTTGAGCATTGAACACCCGCTCTATTTCATCGAGGTGAACAATGCTCCCAACCATCTCTCTCTGGCTCGCGAGGCGAAGCTGGTGCAGCGCGTGATGCGCCTGATAACCCCTGCGATTTTCGCCTCGCGTTTGCAGGCTCTCTCCACGGTCTTCATCGCCGGCAACGCCGATTTCCTGAGCGTGATCGAGAATGTTCATTTCAACTTCAAAGGGACCCCTTCCGCCTCAGAAGTCGAATTCCTGATCTACCTGATAGAACAGGGAAAAGCGAACATTCAGGCAGAGATTCCAGCGGAGATTCCTCACGGAAAACCTGCTTTTGATGGTCTTGGCCTGGGTCTCAGTGCTGAGCTTGTGCTGCCCAAACTGGCTGAAAGGGCTGAATCACTCATTGACCGGATATTGAATGAGCGCTCAAATACCTTGGCTCATTCATTAGCTGTCCTCGAAGAAAAAACCGCTCCGTTTTCGCATCGAATTCAGCATAAGTGGAGCCCTGCCATCATGGATGAATTTTCCACGGTCGATGCGAAGGATCTTTTTAACCTGTTCATCCAAAATGTCCATAATCAATCCTGGTGTCAATCCCTTCAGCGCAGCTTTCTCAGCGTGTTTGTAAACCATCAGCCGCAGGTTGAGCTTGAGGCCTGCCTGGTGGTAAGCGGTTCAGCCCGCACAGCCTTAGGGATCCTGGGCTTTCATTGCGGGATTACTGAAGTTGTGATTCCAGATCTGTCCTGGTCTTACGAACAATGCTTCCCCAGGGTCCATGCCGTACCGCTGACAACCGCATTAGACCTCGACATTAACCCCATCATTCAGAAAGTAGAGCAGCTCATCCGAGCGGATCCGTCCTGGCAGGAGCGTGGGGCTGTGGTGATCAATAACCCCCACAATGCCACAGGAAGGATCTTCGCTGAGGCCGCCATCCGCCAGCTTATAACGTATTGTATGCAGCATAAGATCTATCTGATTGACGACCTGGCCTACCAAAACCTCGCCCCCGTGGAGGATTTACCACTGATAAAAACGGTTCGCCAGATTGCATCGGAGCTTGTTCGCCTTGGCGTGGTGGCTGAAGAGCAAGCTGATCGGGTAATCACGGTTCACTCGATGTCAAAAACAGACTGCCTTGCTGGCGCCAGGCTGGCAGTCGTAGAAATCCGGGATCAGCAGCTCCACCAAAGAATGAAGCAGCTGAATTCCCTCATCCAGCCCAACCTGATGGCAATCTACATCTGTTATTTGTTCTATCGGAGCTCCGCTCAAGCCGTAAACATTTACTGGCGCCTGCGGAACACGATCTTCCACGAACGGACCCAGGCTCTGCTCTCCGCCGTCGAAAACCTCCCTCCAGAACGCAATCCATTTGGCCTCGCCATCATCCCTCCGGTTGGGAGCATGTATCCTTTGTTGAAAATTGACCGCCTGCCAGCCGGCCTGTCTCTGGATTGGCTGGCTTCTTCTTTGGCGCGCCGCGGAATTGGGCTGCTCCCATTGGCCACATTTGCGCGCACCGAGCAGGGGTTTGAAACCGGGCGAACCATGTTTCGCTTGACCCTCGGCGGCGTAGACCCGGCCGAGAAATTACTGATAAAAACCAGGCGCTTGCTGATCGACCTGAACCGGTTGATCGCCGAAGAAGATGCGCACTTTAACCGTAAGCAGGTCTCGTTCCGGGTTATGGTAAACAAGGGGAATCGCTCAAACGAGCTCTCGCGGGCTTGGGATCTTACCGCAGGGAATATCTTACAGTACAGCGAAGACAGCCGGTCCTTCCGTAAGATGCAGCCCTTTCCCCCATTGGACCCCCAAAAACTCCATCGTGAATTCCTGCGCCGCTATGCCCCAGCGCGCCTGGAGGCTTTTCGGACCCGTTTGCTCGAGCGAGCATGGTTCAGCGACGAATTGATCCTCCAGGCAGTGAAAGATAATGGGGATTGGTTGGGCGAGCGTTTGGACCGCGAGTTCATGAAAGATTCTTTGGAGCGCCGGCAAGCGCAGTTCAAACTGCGTCCGTATGATCGCACCGTTCATCCTACCCAGATGTACTCGCTGCAAACCGAGCTGGCCTTCGATGAGATCGTGGCAGGATTGATATCCTCCCAGCCTGCCGGACCATCTGAAATCAAGAAAGCTTCCCAGGAATTATGGCAGGAATATCTTGGGCGGAATGTGGCAATTAATTCACGGCAAGAATCGTCAGAAATCCTGCTTGACCTCGCCGCCTTGATCACGGGCGAGGAATATGCCGGGCTGCTCACGGATGCGCACCTTCCCTGGTTTTTATCCTTCTGGAGCGATTGGGATGGGAGTAATCGACCGTCAGGACAGGGGCATCGTTTGGTCGCCGTGGTAGTGATGGAGAACGTCCAGCGCATGGCCCGCCTGCTTAATCTCTTGCGCCAGGTTGACCCGCAGTCCCAGGTGAGCCCAGAGTTGCTGCTGGAGCTCGATCGGCTGCCGCGCCAGCATCAAAAATTTACAAAACTCCTGGATGAAATTACGCTCTTAACCCACCAGCTGGAACAGCGTTATCGCGGAATCCTGCCATTCTCCGCGGATACCACCTCCCTCCAACGGTTTGAAACTCGCATCCACTTGCGGCGCGATCCAGTCAAAGTCCTCTGGCAGCACAACGATCGCTACGAACAGAAAATGCTCGAGCTTCGCCAGCAGCGCTGCAGGATGCTGGAGTATTACTGCGGTCTGAATAAGCAGCTCCGGAAGCAGCTTCACGCCCTGATCCCCCAAATCCAGTCTAACCGACATTCCGAACCCCTTCTTCGTGAAGCAGTGGGATACCATGATATCCTGCAGCGGACCGCGATCACACCGCGCATTCATCAAGACCAGGTGACGGCGCGCGACCAGTTCGCCATGGATACCACCATCCACAATATGTTTGAGATCAACGCCATCACCGGAAAATACGGTAATCCAGGCATGGCATTGGCCCTGCAGGTCAGCTATTCATCAAAATCAGACGCGCTGATATTGCTCGACCGGAAGATGCGCATCCATTTAGAGCAGACTCTCCGGGAAAATCCCGCCGTTGAGCTCCCTTCCATTTGGCTGATCCCCCTTTTCGAAGATATCGACTCGGTTGGCAGCATCCGGACCTATCTCGACAACCTCTGGGATTATGGGCTCCAAAGCCGCCAGATGACCCAGTCGCCTCAGCAGCGTTTTGCTGAAATTATCCCGGAAGTCTTCATCGCCGGCTCAGACCTGAGTCAGCAGGTTGGTCAGGCAGCCGGAGCATACCGGTATTTAAAGGCAAAATATGATTTTCAGGCATGGTTGGGTGAACATGGTGTAGCAGAAAACTTGCGGATAAAATTGGGCAGCGGTGAGCCAATGCAGCGTCAGGGTGGTTATTACTCGCGTGTCGCTGGCTCTCCCGCTTTCATCAGCTCTGAAGACAGCCGCCGAAGGTTTAATCGTTATCTGCCGGCCGCAGCCCGAAAGAGCACGGAATTTGCAATCACACCTCTCATGGGCGTCTATTTGGGTGGAGATTTGCGAACGTTTCAGAGCAACCTGTCAGAGCAGCTGCGCTGCTTACCGGCGCATGATTTTGTGAGCCTTTTGTATCATGTGCGCGAATCCCAGCGGATTCATCGAAATGATCTGATTCGAGCGGCCGAAACGATGGCTGAAAGCCGTCTGAGCGCTCCAAGCCGCAACGTCCAGGAGCTGGAACGTTTGACGATCGGGATCAACGAAGAGCTCTATGAAGGCTTCCTGACGGAGCTGACGGATAATTTCCGCCAGATTCTCTACGGCAGAGAAGAAGACGTAGTTGGGATTCATATAATCTCTTATTTCATAGGGAGGTCCATCCCCCAGCTGCGCGACCGCCCAATCTCGAGACGAAAGTCTGACACAAGCGCCGGACGCAGCCAGCAGATATTGGCCAATATTTCCAATATTATCCCGCTCGCAAAACAGGGCAGTTTGCTCCGAGCCATCGCCCATAATCAGTCCCAGACGATCGTGCTGGGGATCAATCAGCTCACGACTGGATTATTCCGTGCTCTGGAACGCTTCGCCCAAAAAGCCTTCGCCGAAGCCGAAAGCGAACGTCTGATCGCAGAACGCATATTGCCCCACCTGCCGGTTTACGAAATCCTCAATACTCTCCGCCTTTTTCAGGATTGGAAAGAAATTTTCATTAAGGACATCGAAGCTGCCTTTCCAGCCGGCAATTCAGCATTTATGGCGCTCCGCGAAGACAGCAGCTTAATCGCCCGTTATTTGCCATTGTTCCAGCAGGAACTTTTACGGCGCCACGGTCTCAGCATCGCCGAATTCTTCGTCAATGGGATCTTTATCCCTGAGCTCATCCCCACCCTTCGCCCCGATCTGGCTGTGTTGTTGCAGAGAAATCTGTTCAACACAGATATCGATCAAATCCTGGAACATGTCACCGGAAAAATTGATCCCGGGTGGCGGGCGGAGGTCGCGCAGCTGCTTCAGCAGCCGGACCAGATTCGCAGTTGGCGCTCGATCATCTGGGAGGTGATCGGGGAATCGATCTATCAGCGTGTGCAGAGTTTTTCCGAGCTTGCCACCGCTTTGCATACTTACGCTGCGATCGGCTCGATGGGTAGGGCAATCCCGAAAGCGCGCGGAGCGAAATTGTCGCCGACCCTGACAGGCTTCTTCCGCAATGTGCGCGCCGACGACGAAATGCGGAACTTCCTGGCAGACGCGATTGAAACTTTGAATTCATATGCGGAGGGCAACATTGAAGTGCCGGTCAGGATCATCCGGGCAATCAATGACGTCGAACGGATTGCCCAAATCGAAGAGACCGCTCTTCCTCCCGAAAAGCAAGATGTGATCCGTGGCTGCATCTTACAAATCGCCCGTCTTGCCGGCGAAAATGGTTAACTCTTCTCGCCAACTGCCTGGGTTTCTTCAGAAAATCCACCAGGCTATCGATTTTTTTATTCTATTGTATAATCGTTTACGTTTAGATTAAGCAAAGCCTGCCCGGTATGGGTGTCTTTCCAAGAGAAATTCAATCATGATGAAACCAATCTGGATGGAGGACTTTCATGGCACCTGAAAAGAAAACTCCGAATGTAGAGGAAAATCCCCAGGAGGTCGACCGCATCCGGGATATCATCTTCGGCTCTCAGATGCGCCTCTATGAGGGCAGCTTCCAAACCATCCAGCGCGACCTGGAGCGGTTGTTTAACGAAATCGAGCGCTTGAATGAGAAGACCGACGAGCAGGAAAGAAACCAGAGCCAGAAGCGCCAGGCCCTCGAGCGCGATCTGCGCAAAGCCGATGACGCCTTACGCCTCGAGCTGCGCGAGACTGCCATGAAGCTTTCTGACGATAAAGTTGACCGGCATGTCTTGGGCGACTTGCTCATCGAGCTGGGGAGCCAGCTCAAATCCGCCGGCGCATTTCCTGGCGCCTCTAAGGAGAGCCCGGAACCCAAGGAAGAATGATCGGTTCTGAGGAAGTCCATGGTTCTGCCCCGATCGATCCAGCAGGAGATCCGCCGGATCTGGCTGTTGATCCGCCGGATTCCCTCTGTAGATCCCCCCATCGAAAACCTGCGCCAGATTTTATTCCACAGCCAGATCGAGAAAATTGAAGAGCTGGAAGCCGGCCTCGACCGCCTGAAACACCAGGTAAACGACGAAGAAGCCCTGGTCAGGATGATCGCGCCGGTATTGGGGGAAGCGATCCGATTGAGGATCCACGAGGCCCGCGAGGAGATCATCGAAGCGCTTTATCCGGTCATCGGTAAGGTAGTCCAGCGCGCCGTGGGCGAAGCAGTCAGCGATCTTGCTCGCTCGCTGGACGCGCAGGTAAAAAGATCCTTCAACTTCCGGCTTGCCTGGTACCAGTTTAGAGCCAGGCTCAGCGGCGCCTCGGATGCGCAGATCCGCTTGCGCGAGCTGCTGCCCTTTGTGGTGACCGATGTCCTCCTGATCCACCATGAGACCGGGCTGCTCCTGCACCACCTGACCAGCGATTTCAGCGTTTCCTCGGATATCGATTTGTTCAGCGGCATGCTCACCGCGATCCGCGACTTCAGCCACGATACGCTTGGGGGCGACGAATCGGGCGGGCTGGGCGAGATCACCTACAGCGACCAGCACATCATAATCGAAACCGGACGCCATGCTTACCTGGCGGTGATCGTAAACGGGATCCCCCCGGCGGGGTTCAAAGCTGCAATGCGCGACGCGATCAATGAGATCGAGAGCGCCTACGCCGACGAGCTTCGAAACTATCAAGGCGACGCTCAAGCCCTCGTTAAAGTTGAAGACAGCCTCAACCCGCTGATGGCGACCGGCATGCCCCAAAAGTTGAGCAGCTCCCAAAAACGCTTCATGGCTGGGGCGCTGGGCGGGATTGCCCTGTTCCTGGCGCTGTGCGGATTGTTCACCTATTGGATCTGGCAGATTGGACAGCAGGCCGCCCGGCCGGTCGTCCTCGTCGTGCCGGCGACCACTACCGTCCCAACCGCCACAATCATCCCAACCGAAACCGCCGCCTCGACCGCGACTCCAACGCCCACTTTGACGGTCACCCCTTCGCCGACCCCCACCAGCCTGCCCACTTCCTCCCCAACCCCCGCCCCGTTCTATGGGGTCACCCTGGGGAATGTGTGGATGCACACCAGGCCTTCGCTCGCATCGCCCCGCACCGGCGTGATCTTGCCCCTGGGGGAGCGAGTAGAGCTGATCTCGCAGTTCGGGGATTGGGTGAGAGTGCGCCAGATCTCGGAAGACCAGTTTGCAACGGTCGGCTGGATACCCGCGCGCTGGTTAGGGATCTCGGCCTCGATTCCAGCGATCATGATTACGCCTACAGCTTCACCATAAAGGGATGCCATGCCTGACAATAACAGCGCCGTAATTAATAAAAAAGTGTGCCTCCTGGGCGATTTTGGGGTCGGTAAAACCAGCCTGGTGCGCCGCTTTGTCTACGAACGCTTTGAAGATAAATACCTGAGCACGATCGGCGTTAAAGTCAGCCGGAAATCGATGACCCTGACCCTCCAGGACAAACTGATCGAGCTCTCCATTCTGCTCTGGGATCTGGCAGGCAGCGAGGAGTTCAACCAGTTCAGAGCCAGCTACCTGCGGGGCGCTTCTGGGATCATGCTGGTGTGCGACCTGACCCGCCCGGAAACCCTCCAGAATCTGCCGTCCTACCTCGACGATATGAACAAGGTCTGCCCGGTGGCAGACATCATCCTGGCTGCCAACAAAGCGGACCTGATAGAGCAGCACCTCATCACCGCGGGCGAGATCGAAGCATTTGCTAAAGGTCTGAATATCCCCCACTACCTGACCAGCGCCAAATCCGGCGACAATGTTGAAACCATCTTCCACCAGCTCGGCCATCTGATGATGGCCCGCCAATCCTAGGACTAACTATGGAACACTCTCTCAATCAATTGATCTTGCAGTCGCGAAAGATCGGCTTTGCCATCACCGACCGGGACCTGATCATTAGAGAGCTGCACGGCCAGCCGGAGATCATCGAGTCGGTGATGAAGAACTGCCAGGGCTGTTTGCTGACCGATATTTTTCCCGAGCTGCTGGGCAACCACCAAGATCTCCAGGATATCCTGGCGGGGAAGCTGGCCAACCTGCAGCTGGTCTATATCAACCGTGAAACCGAAGAGAAGACCATCTATCTGACCCTGGACGAGCTGCCCTACAAGGATGAGACCGGCAAGATCGTGGGGATCGTCCATGTGGTGCAGGATGAGACGAACAAAGGCGAGCTCGAGCAGCAGATCACCCAGAATCGAAACGAGCTCAGGCTGCTGAAAAACCAGGTCGAAAAGCAGAACCTCGAGTTGGTCGCTGCCAATAACGAGCTGGTGCGCATGAGCGAATTTAAGGCGCAGTTCGTCCACCTGGCTACCTATGAGCTGCGCAATCCTTTGAAAACCCTCAACCAGTACCTCAAGATGCTGGTCGAAGGACAGGTCGGCGATCTGACGCCGGAGCAGGGCGAAGCAGTCAAAATCGTCCAGAAGAATGGGCTGCGGGTGAAGAGCATGATCGATGAGCTCATCAACGCCGTCCGATTGGAATCCGGGCAGATCGACCTCGATATCAAGCCGGTGGACCTGGTCGGGGTGGTCAACGCGGTCGCGGCTGAAAACGCCTCCCAAATCCAATCCAGGCTGCAGGTCCTTGACCTGCAGCTGCCGGCAGACCTGCCGCCCGCAAAGTGCGACGAGGATTGGACAAAACAGATCGTGACCAACCTGCTGAAGAGCGCGGTCAAATTCACGCCTGAAGGCGGCCATATTTCCATCCGGCTTGGTTTGGCAGAGCAGCCGGGCTTTTTGCAGCTCTCGGTGGCAGATGCGGCAGCGGGCATCCCGGAGCAGGAGCGTTCGGAGCTGTTCTCCGAGTTGTTCCAGAGCAAGGGCGCCTCCCCACAGTCCGGCCAAACCCCGGGCCGGGGGCTCGATATCACCCGCTCATTGGTCGAGCTCAACCGCGGCACAATTTGGTCCGAATTCTCAGCCAAATCTGGGCAGCGTGTTTCACGTGACCCTGCCGATTGCTTACTAAGCCTGACTGCGGTGAAAAATAAACAGATCGCCCCTTTTCATGCATTCATCCAGAAGATTGTCTCGACCCGACCAGGCTCCTGGTTCTTTGCCCGCAGCCTGCACCATGTCGACAGGCTGATCCTCAAATTGAGCCGGGGTCGAATGACCATCACCAGCGCCTTGACCGGGCTGCCAATCTTCACCCTCACCGCAACCGGCGCAAAGAGCGGGGCGCCGCGCTCGGTGCCGCTGGTCGGGATTCGCGATCCAGGCTGCCCCGAGCAGATTGCCTTTATCGCCTCCAATTTTGGCCAGGACCATCACCCTGCCTGGTTTTATAACGTTAAGGCAAACCCGCATGCGCAAATCGCCTTCGGGGACCAGGAGAAATGCTATGTCGCCCACGAAGCGGAAGACGAAGAATACGAGCTCTACTGGAAGGACGCCGCCAACACCTACCTCGGCTATCCGCTGTACAAACAGCACGCCGGCGACCGCCAAATCCCCATTCTGGTCTTCCAACCAGAAGAGCGGTCGGAAGCGCCGGCTCGATAGCGCATCCTGGGTATCTGGGGCACACCCCTCCGCCGGTGAAAACCGCGGCTGCGAGCCTGCCGCGCTCGAAACACCGATCGTATGTTGGCTGGTGGCAGTTGCCATGATTTCTACCTGGGTTCATCTGCATTCGCCTCCGCCTCGGAATCAGGGCGGGAATATTTGCAGAAGAGACTTCAAGCTTTCGCTCCCGCCAGCCGGGGGAAGGCTGCCGGCAGATCTGGCGAGGGGTGAGACCGACCATGGTGATAGGGCGTCTCTAACCGTTGCGGAGGATTGGGGAAGCGGATGGCAGGTAAAGCGATGGTCGTCAGGGAGGTCTGGACCGGAACCGGCAGTTAAGCGAATGAGCGCTTCGGACCAGCGTGCAGCAATTACCACACCCCGCTTAAGCGGATCAAAGCCGCAGTGGAACCTCAGATGGCCTGCGGCCGGTTTTTCTACCTGGGGAGAGGCTCAATCGAAGGGAGCTGAAGCCAAGCCGGACCGGTAGATGGTATGCGATCCCCTGACTCTCTGATGAGGTCAGGTAGGTGACAAACTGAAGGAAATTCGCGAGATTAGCTGCATGCAGTCCAGTTGAAACCAGTCGATATGCGAAGGAGACCGCCATGGATAAACCCTCCCGATTAGCCCTGGTCCTCAGCCTGTCCTTGTCAGCCCTCATGATCTTCACGTACTTCGGACTGACTTACGCAGCGCCAATGCCGCCCCGGATCGTGGTCAACCATCAAACCCGGCAGTGCGCCGAGATCGTCCCGGGGGATGAATGCGGAGATGTCGTTCTGCCTCCGGATTGGGAATATCTGGATCCCGACGCTGGCGAGAAATGCCCCGAGAGCTATACTTTAATTGATCTATCTCCGGATTGGGTCCACTTCAAGGTCTCATTTTGCTGCACCGAAGGTCACAGCGGCGTCAGCGGCGATTGTGAAGATGTGGTCATCCGCCGGTCCGGCCGCCAATGCGCCTTCGTGGACGACATCAATAGCTGCGCCAACCTGCCGGACGGCTGGAAAGCCCACCGCGAGAACTGCCCGGTAGATTTCTCCTGGGCTGAAGATGTGCCTTGCAGCGGCGGCGAAGCGGTTCAGACGCCGGTCGAAACCGCACAATCCCTGACTGGAGCGGCTGCCACACCCGGTCAATCCGGCACCCCGCCTGCCACGAAAGGCGAGCTCTCCACTCCGGTGAGCGCTCGAAAACCTGCGGAGGCTCGCAACCCGCTGCTGCCCTGCGCTGCCCCTGGGCTGGCGCTGGTGATGCTGTTCGGTGCCTGGTTCGTACGGCGATGGCCCTAAACGCAAACTAACCTGGATCTTACTTCTCCTCAGTCCACCGAAAATCAAAATACTTCAAACCGAAATATCTACACGCAGCTGCCAAAAAAGGAAAAAATGACCATGAATAAACCATCCTACCTTCTGATATTCGCCGGCATCCTGAGCTTTTGCGCCGCCGTCTTTCAAGCCGCCATCGCGCTGGTGCCGGCATGGAGCGCCGCCTTTGGCGCCGTCGATGCGCTGGTCTCCAACCCGAGTCTGCTGCTGGGGTCAGGTTTGCTGGTTGCGCTGCTGCTCGTGGTCTTTGGATTCTACGGGCTTTCGGGCGCTGGCGTGATTCGACACCTGCCCTTGCTGAGGTTGGGGCTGCTGGTGATCGGTTTGCTCTATTTGATGGTTGGGATCAACTTTATCTTCCAGGTGCTGGCGGTGCTTGGGATCCTGCCCTCCCTCCAGCCTGTGCCGCTCCATTTGATGCTGGTCACTTTTGGAGCGCTGCTCGCCGCGCTGGCGTACCTGATCGGGCTGGCCGCGAGCTGGAAGCGGCTGTCCAGCAAGCCTGCTCCGGCTGCGAGCTAAATTGAAGGCAGAGACATGCTGCAATCGCACTTCCTGCCACCCATGACCGCGGTTGTCGGAGGCAGTTTTGAGCAGCAGCCTGATTAAAAAAGAAGATTAAAGGAGCGGAGATGAAGACAACCGTACTGCCGGAACAGCCGGAAGCGAAATCGCCAGCGGGCGCAGACATTCGCTATCTCATGGACAGCGAGCGGGGCGGCATGATCCACAGCACCGTCCCGCCGCGCCAGGTCAATAAGGCGACCGTGCACGCCACGGTCAGCGAATTCTGGTATGTGCTGGAAGGCCGCGGCGAGATCTGGCGAGACAACGGGGTAGAGAGCGGGATCACCTCGCTCGAGCCGGGTACCTCAATCGACATCCCGGTTGGGACCGCGTTTCAATATCGGAATATTTCGGAAAACGACTTGAAGTTCATCTGCATCACGATGCCTCCCTGGCCGGGGGACATCGAGGCGACTTATGTCAAGGGGATATGGGAGCCAACGATTTAATGCAGTGCGGCAGCCGAGTCGCGGTTCCATTTAAAGAGATCGGCAGGTAGAAATCCTCGATCAAAGGCTCAAATCCAGAAGCATCCCATCATGGAGGATTCCCGGTTGTAGGGCAGGGATCAACGCCATCCTGCGCTCCTACTGAACAGCTAGGCGGCCGGATTCAGGTATGTTTAGGCCGGTTCCAGAAGCTGGGGATCAGAAATGGGGTTTGAAGTTTATAGGTCAGGTATTCCTCGCCGAAACGGGTCTCCATTTCTTTTTCTTCAACCCGTTTGATATAGATCAGCAGCACGCCGGCAAATATCAATACCAGGATCACCGCGCCGATGGAATGGAAAAGCAGCGCCGCGCCCAGGTACATCCCAATCGCACCGGCTGCCATCGGGTTGCGGCAGTAGGTGTAGGGCGGCTGGACGATCAGCTTTTGGGTCGCCATCAGCGGCACCGGCGTCCCCAGTCCGAGGGTGAACTGGCTGTAGTTCGACCAAAAAGCAAACAGCAAACCCGGCAGGATCAACAAAAAACCGAGCAGGAGGTTATAGGGCGAGACCAGGATTGGGGAGAATTGGAAGATTTGGTCGAGCCATGCCCCCAGCTTAATAAAAATTATAGGCAAGATGAACAGGAAAATCGGCGCCAGGCACACCAGTAGCACAAAGCGCTGCTTTGGACTGTATTCACGGCGCGCCTGCTCGAGAAAATTATCTTTCACCGCTCAGAACCTTCTTAGGATCGTCTCCATCCGGGTTTATTCTAATGGCAAATCGGGCCATTGGGGATAAATTCCGGCGTTGGATTGGCTAAAATGGCTGCATGTAAAAGCGCCGAACACAGCCAGGCAGCTTCTTCTAT
Source organism: uncultured Chloroflexia bacterium (assembly GCA_963827155.1). GTDB lineage: Bacteria > Chloroflexota > Anaerolineae > Anaerolineales > UBA4823 > UTCFX2. Next base: position 1,188,565 of record CAWGZV010000002.1, read on the forward strand.
CCACAGCTTGTGATAGAATAATTTTCATGAAAAAGATCATTGTTCTCACATTTGTTTCATTGGACGGCGTAATGCAGGCGCCGGGCGGACCAGACGAAGATTCCAGCAGCGATTTTAAGCTGGGCGGCTGGACAGTGCCCTACTTTGACGAGTTCCTCGGTAAGGTCATGGGCGAGCAAATGGGCAAGCCCTTCGACCTGCTCCTCGGGAGAAAGACCTTCGAGATCTTCGCTTCTTATTGGCCGCAGCACGAAGATGAATGGCCCGGGATCAACAGCATTACAAAGTATGTCGCATCGAATACCCTTCGATCTCACGAATGGAGCAACTCGGTCTTCTTGAAGGGCAGCGCAGCCGAATCGGTCAAAAAGCTGAAAGCGCAGGAAGGTCTCGACCTGCAGGTGCACGGCAGCGCGGCATTCCTCCAGACCCTGATTGCCGAGGATCTGGTCGACGAGTTCTGGCTTAAGATTTTTCCGGTGACGCTCGGCACGGGAAAACGGCTGTTCGACAGCGGCACGATCCCGGCGGCATTTAAGCTGGTTGATTCGGCTGCTTCGCCCAGCGGGGTGATCGTCGCGAACTTCAAGCGAGCGGGAGAAGTCAAAACAGGATCATTCTAAATTGAGATGCTTCCACAAATTCAGGATTAACCCTCTCCTATCACCAGGAGGGGGCTTTTTAATTTCCCCCAACGAATGAAATGAGAACTTGAACATTAAAATGGCTGAGAATTTCTTTCCCTGCCGCTTGTAAAAGGACCAGAACCAGGCTGCCAGGGAATAGTCACTAATCCACCGAAAAGGGTGATCGTTTTAGGAATTCCGGCTATATAATGTTAATAGTTTCAAATTTCTTGCCAACCGAATAGACCTCTTTAGGCCAGCTTTTCGAGCGCTTTGAAAGGAAATACCCGATGAAGATCCATCATTTCCTGCTCCTGGCAGCTCTCCTGATCGCACCGCTGGTCCCTTTGACCCTCGCTCCAGACTATCCGAGCCTGCCAGACTCGCTCTCTTCGCCGAGTTTTGGCTACACCATACATTTCGAAGACGACAACCCCTATAACCCGGCCTCACCTGGGGCCAGCCCCGACCTGGATTACATGCCAGCGGCGCAGGCGCAGCGCATGGTCGACGCATGCAACAATTCCGCCTCAGCTTCGCCGGGCAATCCGAACGGTATGCACGTGGGCTACACAAATTTGGGTTTCGATGAGCCAGAGTTCTTTGGTTCTACCCGAAACCTATACACCTATAACTGCTCCGATTGCGACTCCGGCGGCGCCACAACTGATGCGATTCTCATGCCGGCCACCATGTACATCAGCGCCTCGGAGCAGTGCATTCGCGCTGTCGCCGGTCACGAGCTGTTCCACCACGTCCAGATGGCATACTTCGGCGCCAGCAATTGGGGGAGCTGGTTGCATCCTGCGGAAGGCACGGCGCGCATGATGCAGGACAAGATCTATAACGACCTGGACGCCTGGAACGGAGCAGGCTGCTGCTGCGGTTATGTGGGCGAGGTGAACGGCATCTTGAGCAGCCCCAATAATGTTCTCTGGGATTTGACCTACCCTTCGGCGCTGTGGTGGACTTACCTTGCCGAGCAGCTCGGCACCACCACCGCTGAACCTCACGCTGGCGCTGATTTCATCCAACAACTATGGGTGCGGATTGAGGCAAACAACAACCCGCCAGACCTGGTCAAGGCGGTGCGGGAGGCAATCGCCCATTTCACCAGCACCAGCCTGGAAGCCCTGTTCCAGGATTTCACCGTCGCCAATTACACCAAACGAATGGACCTGTCCCTGCTCTCCCAGCCGCAGGATTACCGCTACCAGGATGAGAACGATGGGAATGGACTGATTTTCGGCAGTGTGGGGATGACCTGGACCGGCTCGCCGCCCCAGACCGCCGGCTCGGATGTCGTGCGATGGGGGGCGCGCTATTTCGAAGCGAATGTCTCTGGGTGCGGTGAAGGGGTAGTCGGTTTTCATTCCACCGGTGGGAGGGCGGCTACACGCTGGTTCCCATCAAAGGCACAGACGATGTGCAAGCGATCTATCAAGCCACTGTGGACAATTATTCGAAAGCTTTTCTGCAGCACAGCGCAAGCCCTTATTCTAAACTCGGGGTTGTGGTGACCGGGGGCGACATCGCCTCAACTTACACCTACACTTTTGACTGCGGAAAAGCCACCCTGACTATTCGCGAGCCCATGCATCCCGATCCAATCGCTTATGTTGGAAAGCATAACGCGCCGGAACCTTTCCTGATCAAGCTGCGCGTCGTGGGTCCGGTTTCGCTCGGTTCTCCATCGGTCGAGGGGCTGGAGAGCAGCGATTTCACGGTGTTTGTTGGCGACCCATACGATCCTGAGAACGAAGCAGAGGTGCTGAGCGGGGCTTACATTCAGGGGGAATATTGGCTGGTGGCGCAGGCGCCGGAAAAGCCAGCTGCGACTCCCGAGATGTACAACCTGACGGTTGAGCTGGGAAAGATCGATGCGGCAACGAACGAGGGAGCGGTAGTATATTCCAAAAGGACCGTGGACCAGATCCTGGTGATAGATCGATCGGCCAGCATGCTCTCTCCGGCGCTCAGTTCCAAGATCAACGCTGCCAGGATGGCCGGCAAGCTGTTCGTCGATTCCGCCCGCAGCGATGACTATACGGGAGTAGTCAGTTTCAGCGGCGATAATATGGAGCCCAATGATGACTCTAAGCTGGATTTCGCGCTCAACCCGGTCACTCCTGACAACCGTATCGACGCCAAAAAAGCGATTGATTCGATCGTGACCCAAAATATGACTTCCATCGGGGACGGCCTGAATCGGGCTTACACAGAGACCGTCCTTTCGGGCCACGGGCGGCCCTCGCCGCCGGCTGAACGTTGGATCGTCTTGCTGAGCGACGGGATGGAAAATGAAGCGTTATTCTGGTCAGCCGTGCGGGATACCATCAAAAACAACCAGATCAAAATCAATGCGATTGCATTAGGTCCGCAGAGCGACCAGCCATTGATGCAGTCGATCGCGGCATATACCGGCGGGCGCTACTATTATGTGGACCTTCCCCCCACGATGGCGAGCAGTGCGGGTATTGGGGCACCCGGTGGCGCCGGGGCGCCTGACGCAGCGCCTCAACTGCCGCTGATGCTCGGCGATGCATATGCCCTCTCAGCCGAGCGGATCCAGGCCCATGAACGCCTCTGGGAGAGCAGCGGATCGATGGACAGCCACGAGCGCCTGCTGCTCAGCCTCAATGTCAAGGAAGGCGGCATCGAGGATCCGCTTTTCACTTACGCCTGGAGCGGAGGCGAGATGGTGGATTTCGACCTCGAGGACCCATCTGGGACACATTGCTGGGGACATTCCGGGCGCTGAAGTGTATTGTGACGATAATCATGTCACGATCCGCCTGCCCTACCTGGAACCCGGGCGAATGGCGCATATCCCTGGAGGCTGGCGCCTCCACGCCCAGATTATATGGCCAGCCTGTCTGGCATCAACCGCCTCGGTGCACAGCTGCGCCTGTTTTTTGGGGCATATGGCGGCGATCTGGATGGATTTCCGACCAATCAGTTCCCGATCGGCAAGCCGATGCCGATCATCGCCAGCCTGACCGACATGAAAGGGCCAGTGCTGGACGCCAGGATTGCGGGCAACAGTCGAGCATCCCGATGGGACGAAGATGACCCTGCCGCTCTACGATGACGGCAGCCACAACGATAATCTGATAGGGGACGGCATCTACGGCGGTTTGTATTACCGCACTACGGTTGGCAGCAAAACCCACCAGGCGGATACGGTCTACAGCCGGCGCGGCAGCTACAACGTGATAGTGGAGGCGGAGGGCGAGGATAACTACGAAGAGTACTTCCAGCGGGTTGTCAAAGGCTCTTTCAGCGTGATCGTCCCACGCGAAACAGGCGGCGATTTCCAAGACAGCGACAAGGATACTTTAACTGACCTGTACGAAAAACAACATCCCTGCCTGAACTACCTTATTGCTGACAGCCATCTGGATCCTGACCTGGATGGGCTGATCAGCCTGGAAGAGTTCAACCTGGGCACCGACCCTTGCAGCGGCGATACAGATAACGGCGGCGAAAACGATGGATCGGAAATCGAGTTTGGCAAGCAACCGCTGGACAATGGCGATGACGACGTGCCGCCCCCGATCGATGTCGGCGTGATCGACCAGGTGTCAAATGACCTGGGAGATCCGGGAATAAAAGCAAACGCCAACCTGATCCGCTACCCGGCCAGCAAGGAATACAAGTTTATTCGCCTTTTCCGTCGGGTGAGCTTGAGCCAGCCATTCGAATTTTTCAAAGAGTTTGGAGCGCAGGATTATGGCGGGCTGTACCTCGATGAAAGCCTGACCCCTGGCGTCGAATATTCTTACCGCCTGGTAGGTGTGACCAGCGCAGGGGCTCAAAGCGCTCCAAGCGGCGAATTCAGAGGCACCCCGAGTGCCCACCCCTTTCCACCGGTCGGCGGGATCACGATCAACAACCACGCCCGTTTCGTCACATCGAACCTGGTGAAACTGCACCTGCCTTTGAACTTCGCGACCTTTACCACCGCGACAGAGCGATCTGCTTACCAAGCCGGGATGTCGATGGTGATCGCCAACAACCCAAAGCTTAGCGGTGTCAAGTGGCAGGTCTACAGCCAGGACCCGGATTGGATTCTGGCGCCTGACGGCAGCGGGCACGCGATTGTCTATGTCAAATTCATGGATGAGTATGGGAACCAATCGGAGGTCTATCACGCCGAGGTAGATGTCCGCCCCAGCCAAACCTTAGGCAGCATCCACCTGCGGGTCTTGCTGGACACCCGGTTCTCCCTGGAACCCACGCGGCCATTGATGCTCCCCGCGGCAATCACCTTGCCCGGCGCGATCGTGCTGGCAGAGGATCGAGCCTCTCCTGCCGCCAGCTTTCACCGATGAGAACGGCTTTGCCACCCTTGGGAACCTGCCCCCGGGATTTTACCGGCTGTTCATCCAATACCCCGGATGGCAACCTCTTCTGACCCACCAGATCCAGGTAAACGGAGGCGAAACGGTCGAGCTGAGCAACCAAACTCTACCTCCCTGGTTGATCTACCTGCCTGCAACTCTGAAATAAGATCCAGCAGCCCAGCTTACACCGCTCAAATCTGCGATGGACTGGCTATTCAGGCAGCTCAAGGCGCAGCAGCACCAGCGGGATTTCCCGTTCGGTCATTTTCCCGTATCTGGCATAAGCGGGGGCGGCGGCGATCACTCCCTGCCATGCATCCTCGCGGGCTTCGCCGATAAGCAGCTCGGCGTTGGCGTGCATTACTTTATCCAGCACCTGCAGGGTGACTCGAGAATTGCCCCTTAGATTGAGATACCAGGCTGGATTCTTGGGCTGCCCACCGTTTGAAGCTACGACAACAAAACCATCTTTATGGTCGAAACCGCCCAAAGGGGTTGTATGGGTCTTGCCGCTCTTGCGCCCGGTGGTGGTGAGCAGAAGGACTTTAATCCCGCTCATGTTTCCCCAAATTCTTCCTCCCGAACGCCGATAGATCCAAATATGGACCGCCGAAAACAGCTTGAAGAGAAATTTCATCGAGATCCTTCCGAAATGAGATCAACTTTCTCTTATTGTACACCGGCTTCGACGCAGTTCTATAATGCCTAATTGAGTAGTCGCGCTGTTTCGACCGACACAATCCTAACCAGGTGAGGTTCCACCTGCCGTGCAGCTTTGCCCCCAACTTGATCATCCCCAGCGGCTTATCAGGCATGCCTGTTTATTCTCTTCGCGAGATAGATATCCGGCTTCCCATACCCGTTCGCATCCGGCAAAACACCAACCAAAGTGAATCCATTCTTCATATAGAATTCGTATGGATGCCCGTGGATGTTTTTTATGCTCTGCAGCTGCCCAAGCACATCTGGGTAAAGGTCTTTTCCAGATATACTGGTCTTTCCTGATTCATCATCTGAACCTAACCATAGCGTGATCCCGCCTCGAAGCGCCACCTCATGCTCGAGAGCTGAGATTAGTGCTGAACCTATTCCTCTCCTCTGGAACTCGATGCGGACCACAAGTGGATGCAGCTCGTAGACATGGCCGTCATACTGCGGGATGCCGCCAATCCAACCCACTACACTTCCCGAGGAAATTGCCACCAGACTGATCCGCTCTGGTGTCAGGGACTCGCGGACCTCTTCAAGGGCTGATTCCGCCGTCGGCCACGCATCAGGGAAGAAAACCTTTGATACCGAGTACAGCAAATCGGCCGTCTGTGCTATTCGCCCTTCACGCTGGGCATCGAGATTCTCGATGGAAAAATCAGTGTGGTTCATTCCTGGTGGTCCATCCTCCCCAAGCTGTCATCCCAATATCCATCGAACGATCTTCACCGCCGGCAAAGACAGTCGCCTCAGCGCCGAACGGCTCAGCTCGACACCTCGAACCGTAAAGTAGGGTGCGTTGAAAACGCACCATCCCCGCTATTCTCCACATCGCATCGATTCGATCTTTTCCGCAACCGCATCTCCCCAACCTTTCTCATAAAACCCCATTCTTTCATAACGGTGGAAGCTCGTCCATGGCCATTCCGCTGGGCGCTTCACCAAACCATGTCTAACCGGGTTGTAATGAATATAATCCAAATGGTGGTTCAAATCCTGCTCGTCCCAGATCGTATGCTCCCAAAAACGTCTCTGCCAGATGGCGGCCTCGCCTTTTTGCAGGCGTGAAGGATTGGGCTCGCCTCCTGGTCCAATGTTTGTCAGGATGGGAGCGCGACCGAATGTGACTGTTGTGAAGAAAAAGGTCCCGCCTTCGATCATCGAACGCCGGTATTCGGGCATGCGGAAATTGTAATACATCTCGTAGGGTGGGTCAGCGACCCATCCTACATGCTACCCTCCCGCGAAGTAGCGCCGCTTGATGTCTTTCTCCGAGCCCGCTTTGAAATGGGCGGGCGCCCACTTCGTCCAGTCTTCGAACAGGTCCTGCGGCTTCCAGGTGTCGAACGCCGCCGTGCCGAATTTCTCGATATGGCGCGCAACCAATTCACGGAAGCGGTGGTGGGCGAAGATCCGCATGAACTCGCCAAAATAGATATCGGCGACGCGCTTGCTGCCCCGGATGACGAGCATGTTCTCGTCGTTCTCGTTTACACTCGGCTCGCTCCAGTTGGCGGATCCGGTTAACGTCACCGGTTTCGAGCCAAGCGGATCGATGAGCATGAACTTGGTGTGCACCCAGTTGACGTTCACGCCGATGGCGCTGGGCTCCTTATACCAGCCGTCGACCCAGTCCACAAAGATCCGCCCGCCTAAAGCCATGCCGATGTTCGGATGGCGGCGAATCCGCTCGATCTCAGCGATGGCTGCCGCCCGGGAAGCCTGGCTGCCCCCATTGACATATTTATCCAGCAGCGCAAAGCGCAGCACGCCGTCTTTCTTATCGTAGACCGGGCGGAAGTCTTTGACGATCCCGAAGGGAAACGTTATAAAGACCGGCTTCCCCGGCGAGCTGGCGAGGGCGATCCACCAATCGAACACGCCTCGGCCGCGGTGCGGCGAAAATACCGGGGTGAGCTCGGCAGTCTCATCTGCGGGTGGGAGCGGATTGTGCGCTTCAACCCAATCCTTGAGGGTCTCAGCCTGCGGATCCGGCTCCAGGGCTTTCCAGTAGGCGAGGTATGCCTCCGCGACCTGGGGATCGTGGACAGCGTGCCCCACGTTGAGCTGGCCGAATAAAGCATTGCGGCTCAGGTTCGTGGATCCGGTCCAGACCGAAATGGGCTGCCCTTCCTTGCTGAGCACGATGAACTTGTTGTGCATCAGCTTTGCATTCGCACGCGGCAGGCACAGCGCCTCAATCCCGGCTGCGCCGATCTGGTCACTGTTCGCCTCTCCGGTTTCGTCGTCCCTGGCGTGGTAGATAATCTTCACTTCAGCCCCACGGTCGCTCGCATCCTTAAAGCCGCCAGGATTTCAGGCCGCTTAAGCTCGTAGATCGCGGCGTGCAGGCTGTAGGTCGCATCCGCGGCTTTGGCGATGAAAGCCAGCAGCGCCGGCAGCAGATCTCGGGCAAGCCAGGCATACGCCGGAGCGCCTGCTTCGTCGAGCGTCAGCCCTGGAAAGCGCTTGGCGAAAGCCTGCGAGGCGATTGCGCCGCGGTTGAAGTGCACGTCGTGCTCAGCACCCGACAGCGGCTCAGTATCGATCGTGACGCTCGTCGCCGCTCCGTCCACCAGCGCACCCGGAGCGCCGAACAGCGGAATCACCCGGTAGCGGTAGCGGTAGCCGGGTTTGGCGGAGTAATCCGCCCATTGAAACGCCTGGAATGGGTGCTCGTGGCTGCTGGCATCTTCAATGCCGGTGGAAGGTCGGATGCTGGCAAAAGTCTTGTTGCCGCGCAGCCAGATGATTTCGTCTTCGATTAGATCGTGGCGCTGGATGGCGAAACCCATCAGCCCGTTCGCATCGGCTTCTTTCATATCGAATGCCAGGAACACAACATAAGTCCCGCTGACAGCCCGGACGTTGACCAATCCTGAACGTTTTTTTCTCATCGGAATCCTTCTCTTTCCAAGTTGCAGACTGGCTCCAGTCTGCACGACCAATACGGTATCCAAACAATAAAAAGAGATTTTCTCCCCACTTATCCAGTGATCGATAATTCGATCATACGGATTTTGCCATACAAAGTCAATCGCCAATTTCCGATGCAGCTGTCCTTAGAATGGTTTGCATGCGGATCGACTCGCCCCCGCTTCTCTGGCAGGTCTACCTGCCCCTGAAATTAAAAAAGGGAGCGCTGGGTGCTTTCCTGTCACAGTCCGCGAGAAGGTGATGAACCTTTCTCCCAGAAATTATAGACTGCCCGGAACATTCCCTTATCATTGCGCGGGCTTCATTTGCACGTTACTCCCCTTCTCCTCGGGAAAGATGTCATCTCGATCGGATGACATTCATCACAAGCATTTAAGCCCTTTACGGAAATGCGCCTTTTGGCGGTTTGCATCTTTTCATCCGGCTGTTAAGATCGACCAATTGAAATAGATCCCTTTGACTGACCCATCTGGAGGAACTATGAGAAAGCTGCTGAAACAGACGTTTCTACGTTCATTGATCGCATCGGTTCTCATGCTGGCAGCGCCTATTGGCGTTCTGGCAGATGGTGGGGAGAATGAAATCACCAAAATCGTCCCTGGCTACCAGATTTCGCTGGTAATTGAGAAACCCCTGGCTGTTGGGCGGAATTCAATCCATTTTCAAATAACAGACTCCCATGGTATCCCGATCTCCAATGCGGAAGTCTATGTGAGCCTTGTCGAAGAAGCCTCAGAACACACCGAATCGGAGCCTGCTGCTGTCTCGAAAGACGAAATGTCTGGCATGAGCAGTACGTCTGGACAACCCTCCTCCGCACAGCCAGAATCGCACAACGAAATCGAGCAGGTGAGGTTTGAAGCCGTCCAAAACGGCGAATATGCGGGCGAAATTGCCTTTCATGAAGCCGGAGAATGGATCGTTCGGGCGCACGTCGCTGTTCACGATGAATGGCTTGAAATTGACTTCCCGCTGAGCGTAGCCTCAATTCAAAGATCCATCAGCCTCCTGGCAAGTTTTTTCGCTATCAATGCGGCAATCATCGCCGCGGCGCTGGTCTTGAAGCATAAACCATTCAGGTTACATCCCATACCCGAGGTGCTACGATGACAAGCCAGACCTTCTCTTCACCGCAAGCTAACACGAAGAACCTTCTCAAGAACAGGTGGATCCGGGCATTCTTACGCAGCCGATGGTATCCGGGGATCATCCAGTGGCCGACTCTGCTGGTGTTCATGTTCATTATGTTCGAGCTCTTGCTCGGCCCATATTCGGCGCACGATAACTTCGGCACTGCCATGACCTGGGTGCTCTGGTGGCCTATCATCCCCATCCTCTTCCTGTTTCTGGGGCGCTTCTGGTGCGCGATCTGCCCATTTGCCACCATCAACGACCTCGTTCAGAAGTTTGCCGGCAACAATCGACCGGTGCCAAAGTTCTTGAAAAAATACGGCATCTGGATCATCGATGCGCTCTTCATCTTCATCACCTGGAGCGATCACGTGTGGGGGGTGGTTGAAAATCCAAATGGGTCAGGGGTGTTGATGCTCACGCTGGTGACAGGCGTGGTGCTTTCCGGCTCGTTCTGGGAGCGCCGCACGTTCTGTCGCTATGTTTGCTTCCTGGGCGGTCTCTCAGGCAATTATTCCCGCTCCAGCATACTTTCTTTGCGGGGAACGCCCGAGATTTGTGCGACCTGCACCGCAGCAGCCTGCTATCGCGGTACTGAAAAAGCTGCTGGCTGCCCGCTGTTTGAATTCCCTAAAACGATGACTTCGAATGCAAACTGCAATGTCTGCGCCAACTGCATCAAGAACTGCCCTAACGATTCGATCCAGCTAACCCTGCGGCTTCCAACCAAAGAGCTGTGGTTCATTCGCAAGCCCAAGATCGAGGAAGCCTTCCTTTCCGCGGTCATCATGGGCATCGTATTTGTTCAAAATGTTACCATGCTCGAAGTGTGGAGCTCAATCCTGGCTCGATTAGAGCGCCTCACCGGCACCCAAAGCTACTACGTGAACTTCTCGATCACTTTTCTCATTTCAATGCTCATCCCGCTCTCCTTGCTGGGGTTGGCTTCGCTGATCGCCCAAAAGTTCAACCACGATTCTTTCTTGCTTAACTTCACCCGATTTGGCTATGCAATTATCGCCCTGGATATCGCTGGTCACATCGCGCACAACCTCTTTCACCTGCTCGCCGAAGGAAAGTCAATTATATTCACTGGAGTGGCGCTGATTGGGCAGACTGTCGGTCACGATCTCTCTCCGGCAGTGGTGGGCAACGACACGATCCAGATGCTGCAGTTTGGCTTGATCGCGCTCGGCTTTGTGGGTTCGATGTACACTGTCTACCGGATCACTCGATCGAATTATTCCAGCGATAAAACCTGGAGAACATTAATCCCTTACGGGGCATTGATGGTTTTATTGACTTTTATAAACATATGGCTGTTCATCCTTCCGATGGCGATGAGGATGTAATCCCCTATGCCAATCAAACCAGCTCATTCCGGCTCTGGCAGCCTGGCGCGGTATAAAGCGCGCTCGAAGTAGCCCCCATCCTGCGAGAGCCCATAGCAGCCTTTGGTCAGCAGCTCCTGCATCAGCGGCATCATCTGGCGGGAATAGTGGTCCATGCAGGTTGCCGGATGGATCCCGGGCCATGAATAGCAGGAGACCGTAGTCCGGCGCTGATCGGACGGAATCGAGGCCGGCACGGTCTTATCCCAGGCTGAGTCATCCGGCTGGAAAACGTATTGGTCCAGGTCGCCCTGGGGGATCCCCTCGATCCCGCGGACCACCGGCGGCTCGCGATCCATCAGATACGGGTCGACATCCAGGTCGACCACGATGGCATGCTCGGGAAGCCAACCCAGCCAGGCATTGGGGACGACCGGCTTGGAGGGGTCCCGGCGTTGAGTTGCATCGACCAGCAAATCGGCCTGTCGAAACAGGGCTTCCATCACCGCGGGATTTTGGGTCAGATTCCGGCCAACACACAGGGCAACCGAACCCGGGCCGCCGCTCTCGATCTGGCGGGTGTTGCGCTCGATGTTGCCGAGCTTGGTGGCGGCCTCGACAGCATGCTTCCCCACCATCCCTGTCCCCAAAATCAGGACATTGAAAGGTCTGTCGTCCGGTCGCTTCAAGTCCGGGTATTGCTTCTCCAGCACATCAAACCCGACCTCCAGGCCGTTCCACGCCACCGCCCGCATATTCTCAACCAGCCGCAAATTGAGGTCGTCGACGATGCTGTCCAGCGAGATGGCATTGATCCCCAGGTCGTTGAGAATTTTGACCCGCTGAGGGCGGGTATGGTAGTGGATCATCGATATCAGGCATGCGCCCTTCTTCATCAGCTCGAACTGATCATTATTCGGCGAGCGCAGCATGATGACATAGTCTTTTTGAAAGGCTTCTTTCTGCTCCACGCTGAAAACCTTAAGATTTCCCTGCCGGAAATCGTCAAAACTATAGCCCAGGCGGCTGCCGTAGCCTTCTGATAGGTAGACATTGGCAAAACGGGTCAGCATCTGGATGAAATCTGGCAAAAAAACGCGCTTCTCACCGGCTTCCTTGTGCATCCGGGGAAAACCCACCGAAATAACATGCTTCATGACTTCTTTCCTTTCTCTGCGCTGCGGCCCCAATGAGAGAGCATCGCCCGGCCGATCGCCCGTGAGAAAAAGCTCCCATTGGGGTCGATATTTTGGATACCGCCCCGCTTTATGATTTCATGCAGCAGCGAAGTGAGCTGTTTGCCGTACACGTCCATGCATTTCTTGGGGTAGATCCCAGGCCAGGAATAACAGGAGACCGCCATCCGCCTTTCCATTGTCTGAACGCATGCCGGAATCGCTTCATAGGCAGGATCATCGGGATGGAAAATGTATTGATCCAGGTTCCCTTGCGGGATCCCCTCAATCCCTTTCACCGATCGCAGCTCCGACTGGCAGTCATACGGGTCTACAGAAAGGTCTAACAGCACGGCATGCGGGCGCATCAAGCCGATCCAATCGTTCTGAACCACCGGAGTGGTTGGATCCGGCCGCTGGGTGGCATCGACCAGGATATCGGTGTATTTCAAGATTTGCCGGGTGATCGCGGGATGGTTGGTCAGATCATAATCGATGGCGGTGACCTGGACACCGGTAGCCCCGATGCTGGCCATATGGCGCCAGGTATCCTCATTTCCATAGCGAATAGCAGCCTGGATCGCCAGCATACCCACCGCGCCGGCGCCCAGGACGGTCACCTTGACCGGCAATCGGTCCGGATCTTCGAGCCCCGGCGGAGGGTAATGGTCTTTCAATACATTGAAAGCCACCTCAACCCCGTTCCAGGCGACAGCCCGAAGGTTCTCGATCAGGCGCCGGCCGACATCATCTTTGATGGAATCGAGGGAAATCGCTTCAAAACCCATTTCTCTCAGCAGCTGGACGCGGCGCGGCCGCGTCGGGTAGTGCAGCATCGAAATCAGGCAGGCGCCCGGCTTCAGGGCTGCCAGGGCATCATCCCCCGGATAGCGCAGCACCAGCACAAGCTCCTGCTGGTATGATTCTGCAAGGGTCGTGAAACGAGCAGAGGGAGCAGATTCGAGGTAATCTTCCTCTGTGTATCCCATACCGGCGCCGTAACCATGCTCGAGGAATATTTCAAATCCATAATGGGAGAGCCGCTGGACAAACTCCGGCAGGAAATCCCTTTTTTCACCCATTTCCAGGTGCATGCGTGGAAGTCCGATGGACAGGCTCGATTTCATTGGTTTAATCCAGAATTCAGGGTTAGCGGTTGGCGACCGCTGCATTCATTGTACACCAGCAGAGGGTGAAAAACCGGCCACCACCAGCAAGCTGGAGATGATCCTGAGTCTGGAGAGCTCATGTCATAACGAGATTGCTTCGCAAAGTGCGCTCGCAATGACATGGCAACTTAATGTCATTGCGAGGAGCCGTCCTTGCGACGAAGCAATGGCATGGCAACTTAATGTCATTGCGAGGAGCCGTCCTTGCGACGAAGCAATGGCATGGCATCTTAATGTCATTGCGAGGAGCCGTCCTTGCGACGAAGCAATGACATGGCAACTTCATGTCATTGCGAGGAGCCGTCCTTGCGACGAAGCAATGGCATGGCAGCTTCATGTCATTGCGAGGAGCCGTCCTTGCGACGAAGCAATGACATGGCAACTTCATGTCATTGCGAGGAGCCGTCCTTGCGACGAAGCAATCCCATCCCAGAGATTGCTTCACAAAGGGCGCTCGCAGTGACATGGCAACTTCATTGTCATTGCGAGGAGCCGTCCTTGCGACGAAGCAATGGCATGGCATCTTCATGTCATTGCGAGGAGCCGTCCTTGCGACGAAGCAATCCCATCCGAGCATTGCTTCATGTCATTGAGGGCGCTCGTCAGTGACGAAGCAATGACATGCACTTAATGTCATTGCGAGGAGCCGTCCTTGCGACGAAGCAATGGCATGACATCTTCATGTCATTGCGAGGAGCCGTCCTTGCGACGAAGCAATGACATGGCAACTTAATGTCATTGCGAGGAGCCGTCCTTGCGACGAAGCAATCCCATCCCAGAGATTCCTTCGCATCGGGCGCTCGCAATGACAGCAAAGCAGGATTTGACTTTTGGAGGGAAATTGGACATAATATCCATGAGCGAAGATCGCGGAAAGGGATTCAAGTGCGATATATACGATTTCAGATGCAAAAAAGATGGGCTTTCGCTTTGATCCTGTTTCCTGCACTGGCGTGCAGGGCCATGGCTCCTCCGCAGCCCACCCAGGTTGGAGCGGTTACGGTCGGCGCAAGTCAATATTTGACCAATCTCCCCTCCATATTGAACATGGCGGCGCCGGCCGCCTCTGCAGAGGCCGCCGATACCGCCGCGCCAACGATCGCCGTGTTTCCCACCGATACCACCGTGCCGACCGAAATCCCTCGCGCCCACCAGCACGCCGATCCCCACCCTGATACCCACGTCCACTTCACCCCCGACCCCAACGATCACACCTACGATCGCGCCTTTCCCGATTGTGTATTCCGGGAGCGGGTCGAAGGTCCTGGAAATCCATAAATGGCAGGGACCGGCAATCGCCAGGATCACCCACACCGGGAAAAGCAATTTTAACGTGGAGAGCTTCGATGCCGCCAACCGGCACATCCAATTTCTGGTCGATGCGGTTGGAGACTACAGCGGGACGGTGCCGGTAGATTTTGACGAAACCGACACCGCCAGGATGACAATTAATGCCGACGGCACGTGGGGGATCCAAATTCTGCCGGTATTTTCGGCCCAAATTTTGGCGGTTCCCGGAAGCCTGTCAGGCAAGAATGATACCGTGCTGATCCTGGTGGGAAAAACGCCGGATAAGATCATTGTGGATGCCAGCCAGGCGGTCGGGGATTTCAGGATCCAGGTTTACGACCACGAGCCCGTTTTGGACTACCTTGAATTGGTCGTCGACAATACCGCGCCGTTCACGGGGGTATTCATCGCGCCAATCGACGCATCCCTGCTCACCCTATCTGCCACCGGACCCTGGACGCTCGAAATCACTGCCAGATAAACAAAAAGACATCCCCGAAATAATTAATCGGGGATGTCTGGCGGCTGATACGTCAATGATATGAAAAGAAACTTGAGACCGTCTAGACGACGATCCCGAGCATGCCGAGAAGCGCGGTAAGGAGCCAGGCAACCACGCCGATCGCGATTGCGGCGACAATGGCTCCGGTGAAGCCTTTCACTTTCATGCCCGGAACGAAGCGGTCGCTGATCATCAAGATCACGGCAGCTACGATAATGTAAACAATCGTGCCTAACCATCCGCCGCCAAAGGTAATGCCTAAGGCGCCGAGCAGCCACAAGACGATTGTGCCCACGACCGCGATCACCAGGGCGGCAATTATCGCGGCACTATATGAGCTGACGGTCAGACCAAGGTTGAGCCTGCCGACGATATAAATCACGACCGCAGCTACGAGGAGCGCGATTATAAAGCTAAAAAGCCATCCCATGAAAAACCTCCATATCGATTTATGATTGTTTGGGTTCGCTGAGCTGCTGTGAAAGCAGCAAGCAGCGACGATAATGAATGAAAACGAATTAGCTCGTCCTGCACGGATTTATCCGGGGCATCTCCTCCTTTCGAACACGCAATCATGCCGCGAATTGAAGACACATCCCTCATCGTCCCCATCACGAAGAGCTCTCTAACTGATGAAACCCGGTTGGATGGAAATAGTTTCGTTTTTGGATGAGAAATCCGCAAAAACCTGCCCCCCTGCTTCGCCCCAAACCCAAAGGCAAGCGATGCTAAAACCCCGAAGAAATCATCTCCCTGCAGGTTGGAAAATTTCGATTGGGTTTCCGGAAGGGTCTTCGACAAGGACTTGAAACCCTCCGGGGCCAGTGATCACCTCATTCCTGAAACCAACTCGGCCTCCTTCAAAGCCTTCACGCACGCGTGGATGTCCTTGACTTCGATCACAAGCCGGTTCCAGCCGCCGGGCTCAGGACGGCGACCATCGGGCATTGGACGGGCAGCTGAAGCAGTGGGACCGCTGACCCAGAGCGTCAGGTCCTCCAAGGACGACGACCGCGAATGCGGGACCCATGCGCTCGACGACCGAAAAACCAAGCTTCTCTGTATAGAACTGGACCGACTCATCGACATTAGCGACGATATATCGAACGATTGCCATATTCGCTACCTCCTTATTCGACGTAAAGAACGCTGCCGACGCAGGTCATTTTTCAGCAAGTATACAAGATATGCTGCCAATGGTACTCTGTTTTATCCTCGATAATATTAATAAGGACATGACAATGGTCATGAAATCGAGGATAGTCCTAACTATTTATTCCCAACAGCCATGTCTATAATGGTTCAGATTCGGTCGTTCTGCTAAGGGTATCTCACAAAAAAAAAAGAAAAATAAAGCAAATTTCCAATTTCACACTATCAGAATAATGGAGATCGTATGAGCGTGTTAATTCAAACATCGTCAGGCATTGGAAACGCGTCACAACTGCTCTACCACGCCTGGTGGAGCTACCTGATATGGATCATCGCGGCAGGGGCCCTCGGATTTGCCACCGCCGGAATTTTCTCCGGTTGGCTGCGCCTGTCGCGCAGCATTTTTCTGATCCCATACGCCGTGCTGGTCGTACTCTTCGGGTATGCCTACTGGCAGTGGAGCGGGATATCAGTTGCCGAGCTGGTACGACACAATTGGGTCTGGGGAGTGATCGGAGCCGTGCTGATAGGGGTGTTCGTGGTGCGCAATGTGCTTTCTCAGCCCGCCTCCCCTCACAAAAGCGGCTTGCAGCTGATTTTTGAGCTGTTGTGGAGCGGGATCGTCTACGGCGGGATGGACGCCTTGCTGCTCTCTGTTCTGCCCGTGCTGGCTGCCTGGCAGGCTTTTTCGACCCTGGGTTGGACTTCGAGCTGGTTTGGGGCGATCGTGGTAGGGGTGATTGCGCTCCTACTCAGTCTGTTCGTCACTGCCAGCTACCACCTCGGCTTTCGAGAATATCGCCGACCAGGCAGAATCGCCGGTCCAACAATCGGCAACGGCGTGATGAGCCTGGGTTACCTGCTGACCAACAACCCTCTCACCGCCATCTTCAGCCATATTGCGATGCATATTGCAGGCGTGCTGCACGGACCAAACTCGGTCATGCAGCTCCCGCCCCATTATGAGATGGTTGGAAGGAACAAGCCGTGACCTTCCACAATCCAGCTGCCCCGGATACACCCTCCCCCCGTTCCATTAGCGAGCAAACCCGGGCGCCCTCTCTCCTGCTTCCGCTCTTCAAGCTCCCACTGGTGCTCTACCGACTGCGCCTTGGCTGGGTCGTGGGTCACCGTTTCATGCAGCTAACGCATGTGGGTCGGCGCAGCGGTAAGATCCGAAAGACGGTCCTGGCGGTCTTGTGCTTCGATCGGCAAACCAAGGAGATTATGGCGGTTTCGGCCTGGAATGCCAGCGAGTGGTATAAAAATATCCAGGCTGCGCCGGCGCTGAAGGTTGAGACCGGGCTCACTCATTATGCTCCTGATCAGCGCGACTTATCCTCCGAAGAAATTGCCCATTTGTTCGTAGTTTTCCGGCAGGAGCACCCGATATTCAGCCGGATGGTCTGTCGTATTCCTGGCTGGAAATGGGATTCGTCCTACGAAGAGTTCCTCATCTTGGCGCAAACCTTAAATGGCGTTGCTTTCCGCCCGAAGGATAAAGGATAAATTAATGGATTAATGGATGCCCTTGTGAGAAGCTAATTCTGTTGATAGGGAAAATTCTTTCCCCAACTGGTATGACCGCTCCAAATATCCCCGCCTGGTTTCAGCATCCACGGTAGGCACGGTGTAGAAATAAACATGTTCGACGTGCTTCACCCCGGGGTAGCGCAGCCCCCAGTCATCGATGATGCGGGTCATCGGCGCTTCCCAATCGGTCTTATAGTCTTTTTCATTAAATAGGGTTGTGCTGATGACCAGGGCTTTTTCATGGTGAAGCAGCGGTATCCGACCTTTCAAATCACCGTCCCAGCCTTCGGATGTCAAGGAATAAGCATCGCCGTAGGCGAAGACCCGCTCGAACCACCCTTTCAGGATCGCAGGAAAATGGAGCCAGAATACGGGCGAAATAAAGGCGAGACCTTGGGCATTTTTCAGCTTCTCCCATTGGGCAATCACGTCTTTGGGGCGGTGTTCGTGGATGAATTTCGCCACCTGAGCATTATCCTTTCCGCGGAGCCAGCGGGAGGCGATAAATCTCTGAACAGGACCCCCGGCGGAATCCAACACGTGCTGCTTGAGGTTCATCCGTTCGAGTATATCTGGCGGTATGCTTTCATGCACATAGCTGGCAAAATCCTGGGTGCGGAAAACCGGGTCAAAATCAATCGCGTAAAGATCCACCACTTCGCTGGTGTGACCGGCATCCTCCAGCCCTTTGGTGAACTGCTGAAGAATGGCATGGCAGAATGATTTGGGATTCGGATGGGCGTAAACTGTCAAGACTTTCATCGGATTTTCCTTTCGTAATATTTTTTGATTCAGTTTCATCACTGCGTACCAGCCTGATTCATTCATCAAATGTCCCCGCAGCTCGCAGGTCCTGCGGCAGCTTTTGGTTATAGGTTCAATACCTGAAATGGATTATTTCTCTTTGGTCTGTTAGCCCTCCTCATCCTGCATCCGGCTGCGGATAAACAGGTATGTCCCAAGGACGAATCCCACAGTCTCGATGAGCGAAATGAGGTAGCTGCCGGTTGACCCTGGAACGGAGAACAGGAACAGGACCGGCCGACCGAGGCCGCCGAACAACCCGGCAATCAAGAACGACCAGCTCGCGATTTCAAGCTGACGCCGGGGCAGGCTCATCCGGTCGACGAGAAAACCAAAGAAGAAATTTACGAAAGCCGTGAACACGCCGTACGCATGCAGGATTTTCCAGGTCTGGTACTCGCGCTCGGTCAGCATGGAGCCCCCGAATAAATCCACGGTCAGGGGAATGCCGACCACCACGCCGACGAGCAGAAACAAGACCACGCCGAAGACGACATTCTTCCGACCTACATCTACGCCTGCTAAAAACCGTTTCATGACAATCTCCTTTCAAATTTTGGATGAATGTTTCTCAAACAGAAATCACCGCCTGCACCTTTGCGGCAACCTTCTCAGCGATTTGCTTGCAGCTCGTGAGGCAGTCACGTTCGATGTAATCATTCACTCCAGCCTGGTTAGAAAAGTCGCAATGGGTGATCGCCTGGCATTGGGTGCTCCCGAACTCTTTGTTAAACCATCTCGAGAGCTTGAAGCCCCGGTTCATGCTGCGGTTGAACTTATTGATCTTTTCGTCGAAGGCATTTCCACCAACAGTCATGATGGCAAGCAGCCGGATGACCCGCAGGGGGCTGTCTTCGATCTCACCCGTCTTCAAGCCAATTGCCATCACACCTGCGGTGAAGGCGCTGCAGGTGCGTCCCATGAACAGCGTCCCGCCGATGAAAGCGGAAACGGCGTCGAACAGCTCCGGATCTTTCAATGCGTCAAAACCGAGGTGGGTAAGTACAGCCTGGGCGCAGTGGAAATTGGATCTTTTGAAATGTGCGTACAGGTTGGAATAAGCCGCTCTAGCCGACGGCGGGATCGGATCATGAGAACTGCCGTCCAGCGCATCCATGTAAAGGCCGGGCGAACGCAAGACCGGCGGGATGCAATGCCTGGGGAATCGGTCATTCCCGCGGATCTCCCGGCACTGCAGGGTGCCGTGGCAGGCAGAGAAGCTCTGGCAGAGGGCGTGCCCTTTATCGAAGATCACCGGCAGCTGATGGTCGTCAGCCTCCAAACCGAAGCGCGTCCCCAACAGGACCAGGGGCGAGGTGACGCCCCCGCACTCGAAACCGGTGTTGCCGATCCCTCCAGGCATGCCTGCGCTGAGCCTGACCAGCCATTCTTCTTTTGCCGACGAGATATCCAGGATCGTCTTCATCACCGTAGGTGCGCAGTGACCCATCTTGATCAGGTTTCCGAGGGCGGTTGGGTAAAATTCGCTCCCCGAGCTGGGCTTATGCTTTGGGCTGATCTGTTGACGGTCCATTTCATTCCTCCGGGTCTTTATGAAGCTGGGAATTACTGATTGTCAGCCGATGAGCGCTTCGTTTGAACTTCATTCAAAGCGAGCAGCTTCAGGTTCAGGCGTCCAAGCTTATTCAACACTCCCATAAGAGAGGCCTGGTCCTGGATGGAGCCGTAAAGGATCATCTCTCCGTTCTCCAACAACCGCACTTCCAACCCTTCCAGCCACTCCGACCATTTTTGATCGAGATGACCTTTGACCCGAATTTCATAAACTTTTAACTGGGGGGCGCGGTACACTGGTTTTGAGCCTCGCCTTGTTGCCTGGATGCTTCCGGTTTACCTTGATCCATGGGTAATTCCTTATCTGAACCTGACCCCATTTTGCCGTTTAACTCATCAAAACACATCGACCAAAAGATGCAGACGGGGTTGTATTTCGAGCTGGATTAATGATGGAGGGGGATTAATAAAAACGGCGGCTGTATTTTGAAAGCCGCCTGAGGAAATATCCAAATGCCTGGCAAGTAATTTAGCGGATGAGGGATAACTCTTTTCCAAGCGAAATCGCCTGTACCCGGTTTTTTGCCCCGAGCTTGGAATAGATATTGCTGATATGTCGCTTCACAGTGGGGATGGAAATGACCAGCCGGTCGGCAATTTCCTGGTTGGTGCATCCCTTCTCAATGAGCGCTAAAAGCTCAAGCTCCCTCTTCGTGAGCGGCTCGACAAGCTGGGTGGGATTCTGTGTTCCTCGGTGCGAGGGAGCGCTCACTTCGGCCAACAGCTCTGAAACATAGCTGCCGGCGACCTGATGGACTTTAGCCTGGTAAAGTAGCCTGACGATCGGCTCGCCTTCATCCAGAAAAACCCGGACATAGCCTTCCGGTTGGGCGAGCAAGACAGCCCTTCCCAAGACGGATAATGCCTGCTCCAGGTTATTTTTGCCGTGATAGATGAGCGCTTGAAGGACGAGAATCTCGATTACCCTGCCAATCCGATCCCCAACCTCAGCCTGGTGCAGCAGCCGTTCGCCCAACTTGAGTGCAAGATCGTATTTTCTTCGAGCCAGGAGCACGCGCAGCAAAATTAAAACCATGGGTTCATGGAGATAAGGGATTTCAAGCTCCCCGTCAATCTCCTCCAAATAGATTCCCGCCTTTTGGACGAAGAACGAAGCCCGCTCCAGATTGCCCTGATCGATCTGTAAACGCGCCAATACGGAACTTACCCAGGAGGCGTAGCGCGGGGCAAGGTCAAAGCCAGCCAACAGCTCTTCCGCCGCTTTGGCAGCAGCCTGGGTTGCATCTGAATGGGAAAATGTACGCTCCAGCCGGGCGAGCTGAGCGAAACAAACCGCTTGCAGATCCATATTTCCCCACTGCCGGCAAAGGTTGAGACTCTGCTGCGCATATTGGAAAGCCTCATCCAGCCGGTTCCACTCATAATAGACCTGGCTTAATTCAAGCATGGACCGCCCTGAAATGACCGCTTTTTGACCATCCGGACGAGAGGCCAGCGTTATCGTTTCAGAATTTATCCTGGCTGCCTGGCGAAGTCGCCCCTGCTCCACCAGGATATTCGCCAGGTTGGAGTTGACGACGATGGTCAGGTGAAAATCGCCGGCTTCCTGGCAGATGCGAGCAGACACCAGGTAGGCTTGCCTGGCTTCTTCAAGATCGCCGGTTATTGAGGTGGCGTCGCCGAGCAGTGAAGTCGAGACTGCCCGTAAGCTGCGGGTGACGAGATCGGCATCCGGCAGGACCGCGATCGCCTGTCTGGCAAATTCGGCGGCTTTATGCGGCAAACCCCTCAAATTTGCCTGGTGGGCACGCGCCGCTGCGATGGTTCCCTGCATGACCTTCACATCCTGAGAGGGTTCCAGGGAAGATATCAAATCCTCAGCCTTTTCCAGCATTCCGTCCACCCGATCGAGGTCGCCGCTGAGGGCATACGCCCAGGCTTTATAGATGCTCATCCAGGGGTGATCCTGGGCGTGGGGCTCCACCGCTGCAACCCACCTCAAGACCGCCATCACCTCCCCACGGATCAGCATGAGGACGCCGTACTGCTCGAGCAGCCTGGTGGCTTGATCCAAGTCGCCTGCCAGCAGGGCATGGTCGATCGCCTCGGGGAGATAGCCATTTTGCTCGAACCACCCCGAAGCGCCTTTATAAAGCCTGGTGGCTATATCAGGGTACAGATTTTCCAGAGTACGCTTGAGCACGTCACAGAACAGGTGATGGTAGCGGTACCAGCAGCGGCGATCATCGAGAGGCACCAGGAACATGTTTTTTCGTTCCAGCTCCTCGAGAATTTCCTGTCCATTCACCCGATCGCTGGGGTCTGGCTCAATGATCGCATCGCATAAAGGTCCGCACATGCGGCTCAATATGGATGTGCGCAGCAAAAATGTGCTGGTTTTCTCAGGCAGCCGCTTCAACACTTCTTCGGTCAGATAATCGATGATGTAATGATGGCTGCCGGCAAAGTCGGCGACAAAAGCGTGGATGTCTTCACTGCCCTGCATAGACAGGGCGGCGAGCTGTATGCCGGCGATCCAGCCTTCAGTTCTTAACTGCATAGCCGCTAAGTCAGCCGGAGACAGATCCAAAGCCATCACCGTGCGGAGAAAATCGGCCATTTCATCCCGCGTGAAGCGGAGTTGATCAGCCCTGATCTCCACGATCTGATTGCGGACCCGCAGGTGAGAAAGCGGCAGCAGCGGATCCGTCCGTGAGATCAGGATGAGGTGGATGCTGGCTGGGGCATGATCGATGAGCGCCCCAAGGAAATCCAAAACCGGCTGCGCCTGCAGCGACGTGGAAGTCGTCGAGCACCAGGACGAATGGGTCTGGGAATCTGCCGATTTCGTTGATAATCGTGCTCAAGAAGGCTGGAAATGAAGCCGGACTGCGCAGGGCGCTTAACATCTCCGGTTGGATGGTCGGGACCACTTTTTGCAGGGCAGCGAGAAAAACCTGCAAGAACCGGATGATGTCGTTATCACCTTCATCCAGCGATATCCAGGCGCTCGGGATGCTGGTTTCGTGGAGAAAGCTGCAAACCAGGGTGGTTTTGCCATAACCCGCCGGGGCTGATATCAAGATAAGGGTCTTATCAATACCAGCATGGATATGCGCAATCAAGCGAGGTCGACTAAGATGGTCTGGGCGAATTGAGGGGGTAAACAGCTTGGTGCTGAGCAGCGTTTCTACCGGCTCCGGGTTGGAAGGAGCGATTTGATCAGTCTCCGGCATCGGTGGAGGATCGATAGGCGGCATAGGAGCTCCTCTATTGAGCGCGGCTTAATAGATACGATACTTCAATTGATTTTTTTCCCGCTAAGATTGGTCAAGTGCAGCACTGAGGTTTATTGTACAGGATTCCATTAGGATAAGCAACAAATCGGCCCGTTTTCTTCATTCCCAGAGGAAAGCCAGCCGTACCTGGCTGTGGAGGCATGCCTAAGGCGGCTCGCAGACGGCAATTGCTCAATAAGCCGCTGTGCGAATCATCCTGTTGGTATCAGGTCGATTCCCTATCCCCGAAGGACTGGTTCGGTTTCCACTCCACACAGAACAAACCCTTTGGATACCATTCCGCCACGATGCACGTAGTATACTCAAATCCGTACTTCGAAATAAGCGCCGTATCTACATTTTTCAACACCACCGGCAGCATCATCCAATACAACCCCCCATGCGACACACAAACCACTTCTTTCTCGCTGCCTCCGTAGCGCCTGACCAATCCCTCGATAAATGGCTCAAAACGCGCCCGAATATCGTAGAAACTTTCGCCCCCTTCAATCCGTTGTTCCCAACGGTGGTGCACTACCCAGGCGTCAAACAGTTCTTGCCAGCTTCGCCAGGCCTCTTCATCCGAACGACCTTCTAAGACGCCGCAATCATATTCACGCAAAGCGTCGGTGATTTCATAATCCACGTCCAGCCGATCCGCAATAAGGACACTGGTCTCGATACAACGCAACAACGGGCTGGAATAGATAGATGTGATGGGGTAAGGCTGCAGTCGCTGGGCCAACGCCGCAGCCTGTTCACGTCCTTTAAGGGTTAACCCATGCTGAAGACCCCAATTCGAGATCTCATGCAGTAGATTTGCCTGGCTTTCTCCATGGCGAGCAAAGTAGATCCGCATAATTCCCGGTTATCTCAGCTCGCTTTACGCTGGGCGTAACCTCATCTCCTAATCCAAAAGTGAGCCAGGAATGTTCCCACCATTTTCCGCGAGCTTCTTGAACACAGCCTTACGCAGGGCTTCATTCTTCGCGGCAGAACCGCTTTTCAGTTCTGGAGAAACACCAAGTTCTGCAGCTAAAGCATCACGGTTTTTGCGTGAGCTGTCAATTCCCAACAAAGTTAGAAAATCCACAACCGAGACTTTCCAGTTCAAGCCCTTGCCTTCCGCTTTCTTTTCCAATACCGCCATGAGGTCTACATCAGACATGGCCTTGCCCCCCAATAGTCCTTTGATCTGGTCGATAATTTTCTCGAACATATTTTCCTCCTGGGCTAGGTAGCCCAATTGTTGATTCTATTGCCTATTTAAAGTTCATTAGGACAGTCTTGGATATTCCCCCGAACAATGAACCATGATATTTATTAATCACAATATTTCTATTGTAAAGCAGTTCATAAAAAAGATGAAGCAAAAGCCTTCTGCGACTTTCACAGTGTTCAGCATAAATTTGGAGCCGGGGATGCGGTGGAAAGGTGATGCAGCAGCCGCGGCCGGACCTGGCGAAGATGCGGCGTGGTCGAATCGGGCGATGGAAGTGAGGGGGTTGCAAAGCGGATCAGTCGCTGCGCAGGCGGTTTCAGGCGCTTCTCCAACAGCTTTATCACCAGGTTGGAGAAAATTATCAAACCACAGGCGGTAGCTCGGGTTGACTGGGTAATACCGACAACTTTGATGATATAATTCCAGAATACCCAAGAGGAGGATATATGGCAACATACATGGTTCAATTTAGCTATACCGAAGAAGGTGTTAAAGGGCTTCTAAAAGATGGCGGAGCAAAACGACGGGCAGCCACCGAAGAGCTCATCAAAAGCCTGGGCGGCAAAGTGGTTGCTTATTATTTCAGCTTCGGAGAATATGATGGCTTCTCCATCATCGAAGGGTTGGATAATGTCGATGTAACCGCGGCAGCCCTGATCGTCGGCGCAAGCGGCGCGGTCAGGACGAAAACAACCGTCCTGCTGACCCCCGAAGAGGTTGACAAAGCGGCCCAGAAGCACGGCAGCTACCGCGCTCCCGGTCAGTAAGAAAATTCTATAAGGAAAATTCGAGGGGGCAAAAACCAACGCAGGATCTGCCGGCTGGTTTTGGTTTAACAGCTCGTAGGGTGGGTCGATGACCCACCATCCCCGCTACATGCTCTCAGCCGGCTCCCAGCTTCCTCGCCGCGAGGCGATTATGCTACCTCCTCGGTACATACCTCATCGCCACCGCCCCCGAGCCAAACTCCAGCCGGCTCACGAGCTTCAAGTCGATAGGTCTGGATAGCCCCGCGAACAACGTCGGCCCATGGCCCGCCACTCTGGGGTGCACCACAAACTCGTACTCATCGATCAATCCCAGCTCCGCCAACCTCATCGGGAGCGTCACGCCTCCCGTGAACAGTCCCTTACCCGGCTCCTGCTTGAGGCGCTGGACAGCCTCCCTCAGCTCCCCGCGCACGAGCTCCGCGTTCCAATCGACCCGCTCCAGGGTGCTCGACACAACGTACTTCTTTGCCGCGTCGATGGTTCGGGCGAAGGGCTCCGTCCAATCGGGCATCCTCACCGTCCGCGTCGACAGCCGCCACGCTGCCTCCATCATTTCGTAGGTCACCCGGCCAAAGAGCAGGGCATCGGCCTGGATGAGGTTCTCAATTGCGTGACGATGCAATTCTTCGTCCGCGAGGCCTTCACGATGATCGCAGCACCCGTCTAAGGTGACGTTGATGGAATACCGAAGGGGTCGCATTACGGTTGTCCTCCTATTTGGCTTCCAGCAAAGCCTTCAGCGACTTGCCGTCCGTCTCTACCTGCTTTTGGATCTGCTTAACCGCCAGCCCCTCGGCCATGTTGAAGAAGCCGCCGACCTCACCCTGGAAAAATTGAACCATCTGCGTTCCGCCGTCCTTGGCCTCGAACTTGTTCGAGAACTCGATTTTCATCGAACCGTTGCTTGCTTTCCCGCTCCACAGGTTCGGCGCCTCCCACTCCGTGATCTCGACCTCAATTTTCGACTCTCGACCCAGAAGCTTGCCGACACTCTGGTAGACCGATCCGACCCCGGGCGGGCTGTCTGAGAGCCATTTGGCGGACTTGGTTCCGCTTTGCCACTGGGTGGCGTTGGCTGGATTGGTCGTAAAGTCGAAGACTTCCTTTATCGAACGGTTGATGAACGTGGTGACCGTGAACGAATTCATAGGTTTTTCTCCTGTTCTCTCATAATTGTGCATCATTCTAGGCGCTTGCGATCGATCGACGAACCATCCTTTATTGTTGGGGACTTTTCAATAAAGCTTTATTATATCTTATTTATCTTGTATACCTCAGAATGCATCCCATCCATAGCCGTCGGCCGCACCTGGATCGCCAGGCTAATCGTAAATATCGACCGCAGCTTGAGTGTTTTCAGTGGCTTTATTGGTTTGCTTCATCCTAAAGTTAACCTTGCCGATTAGATCGAAGAATCATCGCCTACCGGCCTCGATCCCCGGTTTCACGGCAGATCGCCAGCGCATGATTATATTAATTGATGGCGCGCTCGAACCGTCCAAGGAATAACTGGGAGGTTTTCAGATTGATCAGGACGGAGGCCTCTTCCTTCCGGCTGGCAAGAGGGAGGCCTTCCCTCTGGCGGTGATTTTTCGTGATTTGCCCCCGCAGCTCAACGCATAATATCCCTCCAAATTGCGGGCGCTATGCGTTAGCCGCGTTCTTCCATTTGTCGCGTAATGGAGCGCTAAAATAACTGGGCGATCCCCTTTTCCTCCGGCAGGATGCGACGCTGTACGCGCCTGGAACCTTTAACCAGGATGGGCCAATAGCGCTGGTAGTGGTTAGACCCCTAACGGTCAATGGACCCCTGAAATCTCATGAGATAATATGGATCTTGAACGATTCTTGTTAGTTTAAATGTAAAGGGAGCATCGCGATGGAGATAAAATTCCGCCCGATCGGCCTGATTTACAGCCCCTTTCAAGATCTTGCGGATATGCCAATCCAGCCGCAGGGAGAATCCAGCGCCTCCGGGACGGTGGAGATTTACCCGGATTTTGCGGCGGGTCTGAAAGACCTGGATGGGTTCAGCCATATCATCCTGATCTATCACCTGCATAAAGTCAGCAGGACCCAGCTTACGGTGATCCCGTTCCTGGACTCCGAGCCGCGCGGCGTCTTTGCTACGCGTGCGCCCGTGCGGCCCAATCCCATCGGGCTGTCTGTCGTCCCGCTGCGGAAGATCGAGGAGAATATCTTATTTGTCGAGGGGCTCGATGTGCTGAATGGGACCCCGCTGATCGATATCAAGCCCTACGTGCCGGAGTTCGACGAACACACAGATAGCCGGATCGGCTGGCTGGAACAGGCCCGAGGCAAAGCCCGCTTTACAAAGTCCGACGACCGCTTTTGAACGCGGGCTGCAGATCCGGAGGCGACTCAACAGCTCAATCCATAAGGCGGACTTGGATTTCATCGGGCGTGCCGAGGCTTTGGCAGATCAAAAGACCAGGACCTTGCCGGCTTCCACGGTCCAATCCGTCAGCAGCTCCATCGAACCGAATTCAACGCTCCCCGATCATGAGCATCTAGCCCGAGACCTCGGGCTTTTTGACAGGTGCCTCAGGTTGCCACTTCACCGCCGTGTAAGACGGCAGTGATCATGCGCTCAATGTTGTAGTAGCCCTGGGGCGTTTCGTGACCCTTCACGGCGCACTGCACTCCATCTCCTAACAGGAAAACCCGCACGCGGGTCCCCTCGCGCTTTGACGAGCTTCATCGCCAGGCGCAGCGCATTGTAGGGGCGTTCGCTGCCGTATGGACCATCGTTAATGACGATTAATAAGTCTGCCGGTTTTGTCTCGGACATATTTCAGCCTCCTTTGGGAACCTTCTGGTCGAGCTGGTCTGGACCTCATGATCGATGCCTATTAATCTGGCGGGAAGGATAAATCCCTACTTTCAACTGGCTACACGCATTCTATGTTGCCTGGCTTTGTTTGCTCGGGATCGTCAGGTCGGTCAATATCGCAAATTATTCATGACCACTGCCTGAAAGCCGTATGACAGGCAAGCACCAGCAATGCCAAGGAGGAGCGCGACCAGGATCAATATCCCAAAGCCTTTCCCGATCCCTACCTTTTCGACCGCGCTGAAAGCAGCTAGCTGGGCATAAGCCAGGTAAAGAAGCCCGGCTGCGGCAATCAACCCACTGATGAGAAGGATTATTCTCATCCATTCGAAGTTCATCTCGCTCGATGAAAGCGATCGGAAAAGGGAGTAAACATACGGGGGAAGTCTGCTCGCGATCCCGGTCAGCAGGATAAAAGGCAGCTGGATCACCCCCCAACAGAAGACGAGCTGGTGAAAAGCACCCGCACCTCCGAAAAGGCGGGCAAGACCATGCGCCAACCCGGCGATAACCAGCAAAGCGACCATACTTAAGATGGGATATCCCACGGCTGCGATGATCAGAAAATTGGAACCAATTCCAGTTCCAAAATTATTTGTCACAATCCCCCACAACAGCTCTCGCTGCGGACCGAGAAACCAAACAATCAGCGCGGTAACGCCCATCCAAAAGATCCCCCACCAGGTGGAGGCCTTCGGGTCGCCGGCGATTTGAGTGAAAGTTTGGACTGTCGGGTGGAAAAATGCATTCCGCCAGATCGCCAACCAATTCAAGTTTATTTTCGATCCTTCCGTTTCTTCTTCCATGCTGCTGCTTCCTTTCAAAGCCCAGCCAGGGGGTTTCCTCTAGGTGATAAACGCCTATCCAGCGATCGTGTCTTCAAAGATCTTCGCGAGTGACTCCTTCGGCTTCCAAAACGAAATCCGCCCCAAAAACCAGGGATGGCGTCTGGAATCCGGGCTGGAAATCGCCTGCCAGGACCTTTTCCACTGCCGCAAGCGCGGTTAACGTGGTCCAGATCACGCCCGCTTCCGGTCCGTGCAGGCGGGCAGCCGCCTTCCGACCCTGCCCATCTTCCACCTCCCCCCAAATGCTCACCCGGGCTGCAGCTCGAGTTTCAAAGGTGGAGTTGGCGGGCGCCAGTCTTTTAAAGAAATTGCGTACCGGCGGAAGTTTAAGCAAGGGGGCGATCCTGGGGATCCAGGTCAGCTGCCGGCGCGCACTGGGCGAAATCACAGAATACTCTTCAATATTCGGAATGCCCGTGCTGTAGAAGGCCGTAAACACATCGCCCCAAAAGAAAAGCGTCGCTTCCAGCGGACCGCGGCCGAAGTCGATCAGTCGGGTGGGCAGCACCCTCGGGAAAGGCACCAGCTCGCCGTCCCGTCGCAGCTTGAAGCCGGACGGGATCACGGTCTCGAACAGAGTGTTGATCGTCCCGGGAGGAAAGCCTGCCGAACCCTGATGGAGGAAGGCAAGCGTGAGGCGGTTGGCGGAAGGCAGCCGCTCTTTGAGATGCAGCGCAAGGCAGTCGGTGGGCACGACGTCAAACCCCACCGCCGGCAGGAGCATTACCCCGCGAGCCCTCGCATCGGCGTCCCGGGCGAGCAGACCTTCGAAAACTGGGATCTCGCCGGTGATATCCAGGTAGTGGGTTCCCGTACGAATACAGCCCGCCATCATGGGCTGGTATGTATGAATATACGGACCGGCGCAGTGGAGCACGACGCTCACCTCTTCGAGGGCCCGGTCGATTGCGGCAGGATCGTCCAGGCTGAAGATACGGTAATCCACCCCAAGCTCGGCAGCCTGCGCCTGGACCGCGGCGGCATTCCGCCCGGCGATCACAGGCTGCATGC
The DNA here is from genome assembly GCA_963827155.1 of uncultured Chloroflexia bacterium. Taxonomy (GTDB): domain Bacteria; phylum Chloroflexota; class Anaerolineae; order Anaerolineales; family UBA4823; genus UTCFX2. The sequence continues at coordinate 1,218,788 of CAWGZV010000002.1, forward strand.
CGCGCTTAACAGCCTGGCGCGGAATTTCACGACCGACAAAACCGGTGGAGCCGTACAGCAAGAAAGTTTGGGTCATTTGAGCTTCCCCATTAAGAAAATGGTCTTGATGCCCGATCTTATATCATTTCGCTCGAGTTTCGAACCCTCGGCGTTTCACAAGGATTTGCTCAGGTCAACTATACCTGTGCGCAAATTCAAGCCCTTTCAATTCCATTACACCTAATATTCTCGAAGTCATTTCAGCCGCGTTAATATAATCACCGGGATCGCCCGGGTGGTCTTACGCTGGTATTCCGCAAAGGCAGGCATCATATCCACCATCAGGCTGTATAAACGGCCGCGTTCTGGTTCGGAGGCAACGGCTGCCTGTGCCTGAAACTGCTCTGTGCCGACCTCGACCGTTACGATCGGATGGGCGAGAATGTTGTAGTACCAGTCCGGGTTGGTCGGGGCGCCGCCCTTCGAGGCGATAATCACGAATTGTTCGCCATCGGGGACATAGGCTACCGGATTAACCCGCTCCTGCCCGCTCTTCGCCCCTACGGTATGCAGGAGCAGCAGGGTCCGACCGGCAAACGGACCGCCAACTTTGCCGGCGTTAGCCCGAAACTCATCGATAATCGCCTGGTTCCAATCATTTGGTCTGTTCATTCGATCTTCCTCTAACGGGATTAGGGTTTTGACTGTAGTTGGTATGCAGAACAGAGAATACCATATTTCGATGATCGTCAGCTAAATCATAATCCAGGCTGGTCTTCGGCTTTCGGCCACTTCCAGGCGTACCAGATGATCAGCAGCATAACCAGGACTTCGACCGCCGCGAAAAATATGTAATGAAGATAGGGCGATCCCCCACCAACCACAAAAAGGATCGTGATGACAGATGCGGCGATATTTGCCAGTCGGTTAGCCTTAATATTTCAATATCCGCGACAGGTAGATCATCGCAATCGGGATTTCCAGCAAGAGGGCAAATACCAGCAACAGCCCCTGGGTAATTTGGACCGTGCCGGCGTATCCGGTCATGATTTCTTTCAGGGCTCCGGACGCCATAAAGGTGAGGATATCGGCAAAGATCATGTTGAACATCACCACAATCCAGAGGGTGGAGAGTTTTCCATTCATTTCTTCCATCCCAGTCATCTTATTGAGGCTATCCATTTTAATTCTTCCTTCAACCGTTGATCGAGATTTGGTTTGAGGAGTGGAACTGGATGACCGAGACGAACGAGGCGCTTGAATATGAATAATATGCGATAAAGCAGATTAGAATTTGTGGAAAATTAACGGATCAATATCCAAGAAAATAAACGGATAGCCATTCCACGCGGCAGGATCTCATGAGGAGTTGTACTTAGAGCGAGATTTCATTCATCTGGTTGTAAATATCTTAGACCTGGATGAGAACGGTCCGGGGATCGGGAAATCGCTTTTTATCCTGGGTTTATAATATTTGTCTTATTCGGGATAAATCAGCCCGAGCAGCGCGATCACCTGGTTATGATGCAGGATCGTATGCCAAATTACTCTTCATTTTTCTCCTGACTTGCAGAATAATCCAAGACCGGGTAATTTATTGTCAGGCGTACAGCATGGGCATTGTACAGAAAGGAGACCACGATGAGAAATGAGATGAACGCACATGAGACCAAAGGCGTCACGGTGAATCTGCTGGCGGCGCTTGACCTTGGCCCTGAAATCGAAGGAATGGCAGGACGCCAGCTTCGCATGCGGATGGTGACCTTCGAACCCGGAGGCGTTTTCGGCCCGATTCACGACCATAAAGACAGACCGGGCATGGTCTATATCCTGCAAGGGACGATCACCGATCATCGCGATGGAGCGGCTAAGGAGTACGGGCCGGGAGTGGGCTGGCCAGAGGACAAAGACACCACCCACTGGCTTGAGAATCGGGGAACGACGCCCGCGGTGGAGATCTCGGTCGATATCGTCAGGGTGAGCTGAGGTCCAACATCGACATCCAGGAAGTGCCCGAAACGCCGGCGAACGCCAATACGATGTTTTAGCAGCGACCAGTTATCCCGCCGGACGGATGGCCATGATTTGGGGTGTGTAGGGGATTGCCCAGGTCATCGAGGTCCCCTTATGGATTGTCAAGGAGGCGTTTAGAGTCTGACCAGCTGAATCGAGAAATCTCTATGTGTGAAATTTCTAACCACGTTGGTTGTACATCCTAATCATTCCGTCTATTCAGGGGTGAAGTATATAAACCTGCGGTAGGGAGACAACTATCGCCCAGTTTTTATACAGCATGAAACTTTTCATGAGGCCACTTTGCCGAACATGCCAGGGTTTGGAACGGTATAAGGATAATGCCAGTCCAAAACACGCTTGACAATCTGATTTAGTTAGTATATCCTGTACATATATGTACAGGATGAATGAATTAATTAAATCGGAAAGAAATATATATCACAGTAATGATTTGGCGATATTGTGGGGCATCTCCAATAAGAATACTCTATATACCACAATTAAACGCTATGTCCAAAAAGGTATCCTGATTCCTATCTATAAAGGCTTGTTTTCTACCGTGCCAATTACACAATTGAACCCACTGGAACTCGGCAGAGCCGTCATTCACAGGTATACATACTTAACCACGGAATCAGTCCTTTCCCAGGCGGGTCTTATCTCACAGGCAACATATGCTTATACTTTTGCGAGCAGTCTGTCAAAAAAGGTTGCAGTTGGGAATTATTGGTTTCTTTTTAGAAAACTCAAAAATGAATATCTTTATAATCCAACTGGCATCGAATATAAGGAGGGGAATTTTGTTGCAACAATTGAACGGGCGGTAGCGGATATGCTTTATTTCAATCCGAAATATCATTTTGATTTTCCTATTAGCATTGACTTTGAAAAAGTCAAAAGGTTGCAAAACGAAATTGGATATCCATGCTAGACCTGAGACAAGAAGATATTATCCATAAATCGCAGCTAAATATTCTCTTGACGGCCATAATCGATAGACCGGTGTTATCACAAAACCTTGCTTTCAAAGGCGGGTCATGCGCCGCAATGCTAGACTATCTGGATCGGTTTTCAATTGATCTGGATTTTGACCTTATTAAAAACGCCAATGAAGCAGTTATTAGGAGGGAGTTGCATCTAGCGTTTGAAGATGCGGGATTAATAATTACACTGGAGTTAAATAATGTCCTTATGTTCCGGCTTCGCTATCCCAGCAAGCCAGGAAAACGAAATAATATTAAAATAAGCGTCAATAGCAAAATGGTGAAAGCGAACAAATATAAGGTAGCTTACTTACCCGAAATTGACAGAATGATGACCTGCCAGACAATTGAAACAATGTTTGCAAACAAATTGGTTGCGGTTTCTGAACGATACGACTTGCACAAATCAATCGCGGGAAGGGACATTTATGATATCCATCATTTTTTTATCAATGGGTTTTCATACGATATTCAGGTAATCCAGGAAAGAACGGATTTAGATTATAAAGAGTATCTAAAGAAGTTATCAGAATTTATTAAAAAACACGTTACCCAAACCATAATCAATGAAGATTTAAACCCTCTTTTACCCGATAAACAATTTCAGCGGATACGAAAAGTACTCATCCCAGAGACATTGGCCTTAATTGAAAAGGAGACAGAAATAAGGAGAGGTGTGAATTCCGCTGAAATCTCTCAATGAATCCCGGCGCAGCAGAGGGTCCCGAAGCTTTTATTGGAGTTGTGAAGTGGTTCGCCCAAACCTATCCAGATTTTCGGATGGAATCAAAAAGGGTCATCGCCGAAGGCGATCACGTCGTCCTGCACAGCCATATGATCCGCCAAACCGGCGACCGCGGGATGGCGGTGGTGGATATCTTCCGCCTCGAAAACGGCAAGATCGTTGAGCACTGGGATGTCGTCCAGGAAGTACCCGAAACGCCAGCGAACGCCAACACCATGTTTTAGCCGCGACCGGTTATCCCGCTGCCCGAGCTCGGGGCGAATTTGGAAAAAGAGGCGCTAAAGAATTAGCGATCGCCTGGCATGCGCCGAAACGCTGTGCAACGCTCTGACTCAGTGCCGGCGTGGAAGATCAAGGTAACACGGCTGTATTGTCCTGGCGGAAAAAAGCAAGCAGGCGCCGACTGGAGAAGAATGAGGCCAGGACGGCGGGAGCGAATTAAGATGGTGCGTCTTGACATATCCTACGAACTGGAATATGCGGTTAGGAGCGAGAATCGATTTCCCGGTTCCTTCAACAAATAACAAGGACCGCACTACCGGCAGCACAATCCCGGCGCGGCTTTTTGATCCAGTAAAATCACTAAATAGTTTCTTCTCTTTATTCCAACGTTGTTGTTCACTCATTTGATCAACCTCGGGATAATTGAATTTAGGTGTCTCGATTATGAGGGACTATCCGCAACAGATTTCACTTCGACACGAATTATCGAGCTACCAAGTGATCCTTTTGGTATGTTGCTCCAACCATCAGAAAAATCTTCGAGTGCTTCAATATTTAATGCTGAACTCATAATTTCCCATCCTCCAATCATAAAGCCCAATTAAAAAGTACCTGCAATAACGGTCTTTGTACTTGCCCATCTATCTCAAAAGCATTTTGGAACCCCGAGTACAGAATTTCCGTTTTATTTTGATATTCCGAATAGTGGACGTAAATCGGAGCATGGTCATTTCAATCGAAGGTTGATAGGTTTTCGCGGACCAGAAATATCGCCAAACGACATATTTTTCTTAAGATTTGGGATCGTACTGATTTCGTTGCCTTCATATGTCGTTTATTACTGGGAGCTGGGTGAAAAAGTGATGAGTCCCCCCTGGCCACATATAGAACCTCGTCGATTTTGAAGGATGCTGACTTAGTCGATGGCAATAAGGATAGAATACTGTGATTTTGGTGCGGAAAGTTGAAGATCAATCGTTGTTGGTCTAATAACAATTTTATTTGTAGCGGTTGCCTTGGTCAACTGTTGAACCGTTGCAGATTGGATAATTGTCTGATTCTTATTGGTTGCTCAATACATCATTCGATAAATATACGAATATTCCATATAGAGCTAGAAAATAACAACAAATGGAAACAAGCCAACAATTAGCACGCACAATAAATCTTACTTTTCCACTAGCGGCAAGAAACCAAGAAACCAGTACCAATTGCCAGCAATCCTAATCCTGTAGTAATAGTCTCACCTGGTTTTTGATGGCGAACAATATGGGAATAGAAAATGGATAATTAACAATCCCGCTACAATAATTGCTATTATCACAAGTGTCCAAATCCATTTTTTATCTGATTTTTCATTGTCCTTTTCTTGATCCGACATTCTCAGTTGAATCGGATAATTTTGGGTCACAATATTTTGTTTCCGATCTTCTTGTTCCGCTTCTATTTCCCTGGAATTCATAATTATTGAATTCTTCGAGAATATCTTGAGTGATTAACGGAAATGTTCTGATGATTTGTGACCCACATCGCCAAAAAACTCATCGCTTTGTAACCGCCATCGCAATAGAGGCACTTTTTCATTGACCTAATAATATCCCGTCCGCAATGTTGGCAGAACAATGCCCAATCATTTATCTCTTCGGCACAGTACGGGCATTTACTCATAGGTAATTCGCCTACATTTCAGAATACTAATTGATATAGTACCCAACATCATCTTTAATCGTTGATCCATACGATATATTGATATTTGTTATTGCCACACTGAGAGTTGTTGCACACTATGTTCTGCCATACCGAAAAACTTTGCCTATATTCCTAGTGTTCGTTTTGTAAAGTGACTGGTCGATTTCTTTAGTTGGCAAAACAATCCAGACTAGCCAAAAAAATCAAGTTGTTCTCAAAGACAGACGCGATCTGAGCACTTTTTCAAATTGGCTTAAAGGTTCATCTAACGTCTATTTATCAATTACTTTCAATGCCCGGTTGACCTCTGGTTTAAATCGATGAATCGCCAAGCTGAATCGAGGCGGGAGAATTAAAATAATTTCTTTACCAATGCTAATGCCTGCAATATTGCAGTTACAAACCCAACAGCAGACGTTACGTCACCGAACAAGGCTTTTGCTTGTCCAATGTGATCGAGCAATGATTTTTTGTCGGGTTTTTCTTTCTTTGCTTCTTTGGGATGCTTGCAAAATATGGAAATCAACCTCGGTGGCAACATCTTTATCGATGGCTTTCATTTCTTTTGCCTTACTAATCTCTGCACGAAGTTTTTCAAGTTCTGCCACGAAACTTCTTTATCAACGACATTATCAAAATTTATATTACCCGCAGCATTATATTGATAATTTACTTGTTGACCTCGTTGATCAAATATTGGCCCCACATTTCCTCCTTTTGGATTGTTATATATATTTATTGCCACTAATTGACTAATATCATCTTTAGGGGGAGGGAAGAATTAGTGTTCCAGTTATCACTAAGCTCCAACACAAAATTTAGCAATCTATTCTTTACTGTATCAAGAATTTGTCCAAAATCTTTGGGGCTAACCGCATATTGAAGGGAAGTAAAATGAAAACCTTGTTGGCTTACGTAATCGATTAACCAAAATTACTGCTTCAACAGGTAAATTTAAATGTAATTCTTTTTGTTCGGCTAGATGCTCTATAGAACGTAATCCTTCAGTAAAAGGAAATGTAGTTATCGATTCCTTAATTCATCATCGTCAATTTTATAAGTTGGTACAAGTTGATTTGTTCTATTCCAATAACCATTTGTAAAATCGCCAAAACAACCAACGCGAAGAACTCGATAATCTGGTAGATCTTTTATGGATTTATATCCATCCAATTCTTCTGTAGATACCCATTTATCAGTTATCACTCTTAAATTGATGCGCTAATACTTTAGCTTTTCGTAATACATTTGGGAGCGATGTGTTTTCATCTAATAAATCATTTTGAAGTTGCTGTAAAATGTCCATTTTTTTTAATTGTAACTCGGTTGTATTTTGTTTTTAATTTTCAAGAATCCCCTAACTCAAAATAAATTCAATTTTTTTCTTCTCAGATAAATCTATTTCGAATTCTGTTAGCGCAATCGCGTCGCGTATCTCTGAGAAGTCCCGAATTGCTAATTAACGACTTAAGTACGGTAATATGTAACTTGATTATTATTATCATAAATTTATCTTACGACTTTATGGGGATTTCTGCAAGTAATTTCGATATTGATACCCTTATCATATTAGTAAGCCACCATCCTTAGTTTATTCTCTCGTTGGGAGAAGATCAATTTCGAGGGTGGTTAACGCATCGCTTCAAGCAGAAAATTGGTACTATTACAATAGGTAACTATCCGGGGAAAATTTTGATGGCAAAAAAGGCTACCTTGTTAGTACCATTACCCTCCCTCTCCTCCACCAGCATCCACCTCAAATCCATCCCGACCAGGCTCTCCCGAAACTCGATCTCCCGCGGCACCTTGCATCTCACCAAACTCCCGCGCCAGGGCGGAGATCATCCTCGATGATCCCGCCCTGCCACAGATTTCACGCCTATTCCAATCCCTACCTCACGGTCTTTGCAGTGGGATCACCCGGGCCGGCAGAATGAAATTGTCATCCGGCCCCCGCCGGCTGCCCAAGGCGATATAATCCCGCAAAGAGATCGAAAGCTTATCACATTCAGGCGCCGATGGATTATCACACAGCGGGAGATCGGTGTCAGAAATTTCCAGGCAGCTGCCGCCGGTCAATGCCTCCAGTCCGCTGCAGTCGCGGGTCAAATAATACACGAAGAATTTATCGACATTGTTCACACCCGGGGCATAATCGCTTGCAGTGTCTTCAAGGTCTGCGTCGGATCGATTATCGAAGCCCAGCATTCTTTTGGTAGAGGTGAGCCCTAATCCAACATAGGTCGCATTATGGGTCCGCGTGCCCAGAGTGCCGACCAATGCATAGACAATATTATTCCCCAAGGGCAAGGGGTAGGAGTATTGATAAGATGCATCCTGAGTGTCCCCAATGCAGTTCATCCCAATCGGAACGCACTTCGGTCCAACCATGTTAATCGGTGCGGGCTGCATCCGCAGCATATTTAAGGCGTTAACCGCTGCAGAAGGCTGCTCCCATCTTTGGCCCACCGCCTGCACCAGGCTGATCAGATCATCCTTTAGATAGAACTCATCCGCGATCTGCCTTTCTTCGGGTGCTGTAAACGCCGGGTACGCCTCTGGCAGTCGGTCCGGCTGGGGATCTCTGACGCGCAGCACGACCAGCGGCAGATCATTTCTCCAGATATCCGAGGGATCTCCCGCGTCTCCGCCGTCTTCTGGCATGGCATAGCGCAAAATAGTTACAAAATCATCCGACGCTTCGTCGAGGCCCAGGACCATATTCGAGGGGATTTGCTCGGTGAAGATATCTTCATCCTCTACCGAGATATCCATTAAAGCATCTCGGACCGCTCCGTCCATGAATTGGTCAGGTGTGATGATGAAGTACCGCTGCTGATCGAAGGCTGCGCCTGACTGTTCCTCAATCACCACCTGGTTGAAGCTGTTGCTGAGGCTGGCGAAATTCAGCACTCGCTCAGGATTTTGAGGCACTTTTGAGAAGAACATCCTCATTAATGGAGGCTTGTCTTTCATAAACAAATAGGTTGGGCTCTCCATATCAAATGTTCCCTCGCGGGTGAAAAGGTAGGTCTGCAGCCCAAAATAAGCTGCCTGAGGCGGAAGGATGCCCAGGATGATGATCGCTTCGCGCCGATCCAGCCGGTAGGTATTGGAATAGCCGTCCAAATTGAGCCCATATGCCTGGTCGGTTGCAGGGTCGATAAACTCCTCCGGCCAGCTGGGGACGGCAAATGTCACGTAAGGCGCGGCAGGATTATTGCCGTAGCAAGTACCCATCTCCTGGAAGGATATTGGGCAGTCCTCTTTGGTAATCAGCTTGAAATAGCCGCGTTCGACCTCAAATCCTTGTTTTTTGAGGCTGTTCATGAGACGGCGGGCTTTGCTCTCAACCCTTCCAGGCACCTTATTCTCTGGCATCACACTTTTGCCGTACGCCTGAGGCTCTCCCCAGGATATGAGAAGCATAAAAACAACAGACAGAAAAACCAGGACTTTGCGATTGGTGTTCATTTGATTTTCTCCATTTTTTATATTTCAAGCCGCCTGACATGTATAGGAGAAAGGTTGATCGGCAATATCGGCCTGCACCTGGTTTTTACGACATCAATAACCAATCCAAATCATGCTGATCAACCATGTCTATCATGCTCGGAAAAGGCGAATTTCAACAACTGCTAACTTTGAAGAGGAACATTTGCATTTTGTGCAGCGGATCACCTACTCCATTATAGCGATTACGATTGCCGGTGTCTACCATATTCGGGTAAGTGAAGATGACCTCCTTTACCTCGCGCCGCGCTGGGCTGGTCCTGATAATTACAGGCTGCATCGCTATTTGGATCATTCTTAACGCTCCAGCAGAAAGTTTTGGTAATGCAAATATTGGAATACGTCCCAGCCGCAGCCGCTTACTCCGGCTTCTCCTCCACCAGCATCCGCCTTAAATGCTTTCCAACCAGCGTCTTTGGCAGGCTCTCGCGGAACTCGACCTCCCGAGGAATCTTGTAGTTCACCAGCTTCGCGCTGCAGTAGTCCGTGATCTGCTTCGCGCTGAGCTGCTCTCCGGGCTTGAGCACCACCCAGGCTTTCACGGCTTCGCCCTGGTAAGGGTCGAGGACGCCCGCCACGCACACCTCGGCGACCGCGGGGTGGGCGGCGATGACCTCCTCCACCTCCCGCGGCCAGACCTGGAAGCCGCTGGGCTTGATCAGGTCCTTCTTGCGGTCGACGATGAACAGGTAGCCGTCCGCGTCCATATAGCCGATATCGCCGGTGTAGACCCAGCCGTCGCGGATCATGTTGGCGGTCTCGGTCGGCTGCATCCAATAGCCGGTCATGATCTGGGGCGCCCGGATCAAGATCTCGCCCACCTCGCCATAAGGCAGGACCTTCTCCCCCATATCTAAGTCGACGATGCGCAGATCGACGTCCGAGATCGGCACCCCGGTCGAGCCTTCCTTGTACGCGCCGTTGACCGGACAGGCCACCGCCGCCAGCATCGTCTCGGTCATGGCGTAGGCTTCAAGCAGCCGCCCGCCGGTGAGGGCTTCGAAGCGGTTCTTGGTCTCAGCCAGCAGGGGCGCCGCCGCCGAGTAGCAGATCTTCATCGACTTGAAGTCGACTTTCCCCTTCAACACATCCGGATGGTTGAGCAGCCCGTTGAACAGGGTTGGCACGCCGTGCAGCACCGCCGGGCGGGTCTTGCGGATCGTGTCGACCAGGTCGTCGAGGTCGCGCGGGTTCGGCACCAGCACCATCGGCCAGCGCGCCAGCAGCGAGGTGCACATCCCCATGTTGCCGTAGATGTGGAACATGGGCATGCAGATCGTGATGCGGTCGTCCCAATCCGCCAGGACGGTCTTTGCATAGGCGTGCAGCTGCATGGCGCTGATCAGCAGGGCGTGGTGGCTGCCGAGGGCGGCTTTGGGCGTGCCGGTCGTCCCGCCGCTGAAGAGCAGGATCGCCGGGTCGTTGTGGCTCACCGTCACCGCCGGCCTCGGCGCATCCGCATACCGCTTCAGCAGGTCGACCATGGAATGGTCGCCGGGCTGGAGCTGGACCCGGTGACCCTCTTTCTTCTCTTTCAGCAGGGTGAAAAGCAGGCGCAGGGGCGGCTTCAGGTAGTCCTTGATATTGGTGGCGATGACGCGCTTGACCCCCGCGGCAGCCTGGACGCCCTTGACTTTCTCGTAAAAGGGCGTCAGCACCACGACAGTCTCTGCTCCCACATCTTTCAGGGCGGTCTCCAGCTCCACCGGGGTGTAGAGCGAGTTGACCGGGCAGACGATTGCGCCGGCTTTCCAAACGCCCAGCTGGGCGATGATCGCTTGAGGCGAATTCGGGATCAGCAGCGCCACCCGGTCGCCCTTCTTGACGCCCAGGTCCACCAGGGCGGCGGCGAAGGCGTCGCTTAGCCGCTCCAGCTCGAGGTAGCTCATTTGGGCGCCCTTGAACATCAGGGCGGTGTGCTCGGGGCGCAGGCTCACCGTCTCGTGGACCGCGTCCAGCAAGGTGCGCTCGGGGTACGGCCTCAGCGTTTGGGGCATTCCCGGATCGTAGCTTTTAAACCAGGGTCTTTCTTCCATTAGTACCTCACACCAAACAGGATGGATTGATTATATGCGCAACGGCTGAGTTTGGGCGGATTCGGAAGAAGAAGATATTAACCCAAAGACGCAAAGCTCGCAAATCTTTTGTTCAAAATTACTTCGCCACAGGACTTCCTGTCCGGCACTTTACGGTATAAATCTTTTCCTTTTCCCCCAGACATCCTGTCTTGCCCACCAATTTTATAATATAAAGAAATCTTAGCGTCCTTCGCGTCTTTGCGTTATTTTTTTTGTCTGTGAAGACTGCGAAGGATACAAAGTTTCGTATGATTGTAATTCGATCCAGCAGGTGGTGAACAAGTTTATTTAGATGCGTGGAAAACCGAACTCTTGCCCAGCTACAGGGCGTATTCTAGCATCGCCGCAGCTTCGGGCGGGTCCGAACGGCGGAGCTGGATCTCGGGCGTGCCGTGCCAGGCTGCCAGGCGGTGCATAGCGGCAGCCAGATCCGCGAAAAGCTCACGGTCGAGGGGGACGCCCGGCTCCAGGTGCAGGGCTTTGATCTCGAAAATGCCGGCGAGGCGGTGGGCCTTGGGGTCGAGCCGCCCGACGAGCCGGCCGCGGTGCAAGATGGGCAGGCTGAAATAGCCGTAGCGGCGCTTGGCGGCGGGGGTGAAGCATTCGATCAGGTAGTCGAAATTGAAGAGCTGGCGTGCCCGGGCCCGGTCCGATACCAGCGGGTCGAAAGGCGAGAGGACTGCCGTCAGGTCCGGCTGGATGCGTCCGAAGGCGGCCTGCTCCAGCAAAGCGAGGCGGTCTTTGTGTATGTACATCGGGCTGTCCATGTCTTCCACCTCAACCCGCAGGAGCAGTCCCTCACCCGCCAGCGCCTCGAGGCGCTTCGCCAGGCCGGTCTTCGGCTGGCGGATATATTCGGATACCCAGGTCGGCGATGCGATCCCCAGGGCGTGCGCCGGGCGCAGTGCCAGGTAGCGCTTAACATCTTCGCTGGAGGGCAGTGCGGCGTCGTCCCAGCCGGGCAGGACGCGCTCGCGCAGGTCGTAGACCCGCTGGAAATTCTGGCGGCGGGCGATCATCACCTCGCCGGTGAACAGCATCGCCTCCAGGGCGTTCTTTTCGTCTTTCCAGTTCCACCAGCCGCCGGACTGGTGGTTTGGGTTTTCGAACTCGGCCGAGCGAACCGCCCCGTTCTCACGCAGGTGCCGGCGCACACGTTCCATGATCTCGGGGTTATCCTTGGACCAATCCACCGCCCATTTGGTCGGCCAGGTCCGGTCGCGCATCGCGTCCAGCATCCGCCGGCGGTGGATCGGGTAATCTTCGATCGGCAGGAAGCACATCGCATGCGCCCAATATTCGAACAAGGCCCCCTCCGCCAGCAGCTCATCCAGCCATTCGCACCGATAGTCACCCAGCCGGGTCCACAGCACCAGGTAAGGGCTGCGGGCGACGACGTTGATGGTGTCGATCTGCAGGTAAGCCATCCGGCGCACGGCCTCGAGCACCGCGGGCTTATCTGCCGGGCTGGAAGGGAGCTGGTCCAGCCCCTGGGCGGCGAGCACGACCTGGCGGGCAGTCTGGAGCGAGATGCGGTCCATGGATATTTTCCTAAACTTCACAATATTTGGATCATGCGGATAATTTTACCCAGTTATTGTTTTTTGCGGTCAATTCTCTTGAGTAAGAATCCGTCCTTCGTTTCCTGCGACCCGAAATGAAAAGAAATCGGTATGAGATCGAAAGGTCTCGCCTGGGCAGCCCACCCCTTGCCAAACTCCCTCAATTGCGAAAAGCACGATTTTAAGGGAAGGGAGAGGGCGGAATTGTGCAGGTTTTAAGGTTAAATTTGTCTATACTACTCTATAATAAATTTAGACAATTTCCAACCAAACAATTGCAAATTTAGGGAGGGAAAATGAAACACCATGCGTTTTATTCGTTCATTCCGGTTGCCTTCTTTGCGTTTTTTGGACTGCTTACCCCGGCAGAAATTACCGGGACGGCCTATCTATACCTATCCCCCGCTGACTTCAACCCGCATATAGGCAGCTGCCCATATATTAATTGGGGAGGATACCTCACGGTTGATGGACTGACGGCTTGCGATTTCTATGCCGGGATCCAAATCCCTGATGGCTCAGTAATTACCGCCCTCTGGATTCATTTCAAAGATGGGTCTGCCCAAGAAATGACTGCCCATCTATATGAGAACAATCATGATGGCAGTAGCGATGATTTGGGTTCGGTCTCCTCGTATGGAAGTACGAATGTCGATCTGGATAATTTAGCACTCACTTCAATTGCTATAGATAATGTCATCAGCGGATATTTCGTTGGATTGAAGAATCTAAATAACCAGATGCGGTTCAATCTGCTGCGTATAACGTACACCTACACAATCCCCTGGTATGCATACCCGCTCTATCTGCCCATGATCAGGCAATGACACTGAAGCCTTTGAATAAAATGAAGCACATTCCGGCTTATCCCATCTTACTGGCGGCTTTCATTGCATTTTTCGCCGTGCTTGGCCCAGACTGAAATTACTGAATACGGGTACATTTTTATTTCACCCGGAGACTTTAACCCACATGTATCGAACTGTTCATATATCAATATGGGGAGTTATCTTACAATTGACGGAATGAACTCTTGTAATTTCTACGCTGGCTTTCAAATACCTGACGGCTCAACAATCATAGAACTTGACCTTCACTTCAGAGACGGGTCCGAGCAAAACATGCTGGCAAGCATCTTCAAGAACAATCACGACGGCACAAGCGAGAATATGGGTACAACTGGTTCTACCGGTAATACGAATGTGGATGACATCACCATTTATGATTGGGAAATCCCAATAAATAATCCTGCTGGTGGATACTTCGTCAAGTTATCGAATCTCGATAACAACATGAGATTCAACCTGTTAAGGATCAAATATAAATATACGATCCCCTGGTATGCGTACCCGCTCTATTCTCCGATGTTAAGGCAATGAGGCGTAAGTTAGCGAATAAGCGGGATATCTTTCTCAATAAATCACTGCCATCTTAGATTGCAGCCCCCGTGCTGGTCGTGGGTGGATGACTTCGATATTCCAAAGCGATGGGAGGCGGCGATTGTTGCTGTGTTAAGTGTAAACGCATTTGGGGGAAGGAGAGCGAGAGGAAGGCGGAGAATTTAGATTAAATTGCAAAAAGCAAGCAGGGCGGGAGAAAAGAAGAGATTTAACGCGAAGTCCGCAAAGATCGCGAAGAAAGAACATATATTTATAATCGCTGATTACCAGGGAGTAAGACCAGTGCCGACCAGGAAATTTCGGCGCGCGGGATCCGCAAGCACCGATTTAAATATCTTTGCGAGCTTTGCGTCTAGCATGATTAAAAAGAAGGCATATTGTTAATAAGCTAATAAGATACCTGAAATAGAACTTTTGTGCTATAATGGGAGGGAGAGTATCTCGCCAAAAGAATCATATTCGTTCCTCTTCGTTTTTTTGGCTCCCCTGAAAAAACGAGCAGAGGGAAATAGTTGGATTACCCTCCTCAGTTTTTCAATTCCTTAATATAATCAGGCCAATCCAGGAAAAAAGGTCTGAGCGATGTTCAAGAAGAACAAACGTCATTTACAACCACCTCTAATCAGTGAAGTTTCCCATTTACCAGAAAGTCAGTTATTACGCCTGGAGCGCTCCTGGGCAGGCGTTTTTTATCGAGAAGTATTCTCCCGCCTCGACGAGAGTGCTTTCGCATGCCTGTATTCGGATCTGCCTTCTCGACCCAATATTCCGGTCAATGTGCTGGTGGGACTGGAATTCCTGAAATCCGGGTTTGGCTGGAGTGATGAGGAGCTGTATGATGAATTTCTTTACAATGTGCAGGTGCGTTACGCCCTGGGATACCACGAGTTGGGGGTAGGCGAGTTTGATTTACGGACGTTATATTACTTTCGCCAGCGATTGGGCCAGTATATGCAGAAGGAAGGGATCAACCTGCTGGAGCGGGCCTTCGAGCAGATAACCGATGAACAGCTGGCCAAATTTCAGTTGAAAACTGGTAAGCAGCGCGTGGACAGCACCCAAATTGCCAGTAATATCCGCCAGCATGGTCGTCTGCAATTGCTAGTGGAAGTGCTCCAACGAGTGTCAAGGATGCTAAACGAAGCTGACCAGGCCCATTATGCCGAACGGTTGCAACCCTTTATGCGAGGCCACCCTGGCTGGTATGTCTATCAGATGAAGCAATCTGAGTTTCCCGAGCACATTCGACGGGTCGGATTGATCATGCATCAATTGCTGGTGGAATTGAAACCGAATTATGCCCAGTGTAAAGAATATCAGGTCCTCGAACGGGTATTTGGTGAACACTACCGCTTGGAAAAAGCCGGAGTGGTCCCCAAAGCCCAGAAAGAGTTGGGGGCTTGCAGTCTACAATCCCCGGACGATTGGGAAGCCACCATCCGAGATGTCGGCAGCGGGTTGAAGCAAGGCTATGTGGCTAATCTAGCCGAAACCTGCGATCCAGACAACCCCTTTCAGCTGATCACTAAGATCCAGGTGGCGCCTAACAGCACCGATGATGGAAAACTCCTGTTGCAAGCCTTACCGAATCTAGCCGAGCGGACGGATTTGGATACCCTCTATACCGATGGTGGCTATGGTGGAGCAGAGTTAGATCAATCCCTGACGGATAAAGGGATTGCTTTGTTTCAAACCGGGATCCGCGGGAAGAAACTAGGTCAGGACAAGCTGAGTTTTTATCATTTTTCCATTCATCAAGATGAGCGCGGTCAACCCACTCAAATGACCTGCCCAAATGGACAAATGGCACCGGTTGAAGTCGGTAGCCAGAAGAAAGGCTATGTTGCCCGGTTTTCCGTCTCCATTTGCGAGACCTGCTCCTTCCATCAGGCTGGAAAATGCCCAACCCGCTTTCGAAAGAGGAAGCAGTTTTATGGTTTGTATTTCCTGCCTTCAAAAATGAGGCTTTCCTTGCGACGAGAGCGGAGCAAGTTCTTCCAAAAAACGAAACACAACCCTCGGGCGGCCGTTGAAGCGACGGTTAGAGCGGTCAAACTGCCCTTCCCGAAGGGCAAGTTGCCTGTGCGAGGCAGGTTTCGAATGTTTTATCTGATGATCGGATCGGCTGCTCTCAATAATGTGCGACAAATGCAGCGCTATCTGGCTTTGAGCTGCTAAAGTCTACCCTCAGTTTCCTGGTATCAATTTTGCGAAAGGTACCATTCTGTATCATTACGTGCATTTTGACTGCTATAGGGCTTTCAAACCTTAGTTCTTGCAGGGGAGTCTTTTTTTTGGAACGAATGTCGGTCTGAGCGCATAAAAACTGCACCCGCCCCAGGCCGCTCGAGACCGTATCGGTAAGATCCTGGCGGCAAGCTCAGGTTAACCATGTCTATTTGAAAAAGGAGATTCATTCGAGATCATAAATTCATCCAAAGTGCTGGATGATATTATTCAGATAAATAGGAGTAAAATTATAGTCTATCTATGCTGTTGGTTGCCAGATTTTGCAGTGAATTCTGGATAAGAGCTAAATCTTCAAGGTGGGACGATCTATGGATAACACATTCAGCCGGCTTGTTGGTCGAAATTGCTCAGCGTTTAGGGAGAGCGAGTTGAAAATGATGATCATCAAATTTGGGATGATTTTCATTTTGATGATGGTCACAATCATGGGATTTTCTCCAGCGTATTCTGCTCCGGAACAGCCCAACGCCCCGGCGAATACAATCACGGTAAACAGCCACCTGGATACCTCCGGAGATGGAGGCATTTGCACGCTGCGCGACGCGATTAATGCCGCGAACAGCAACGCTGCGGCAGGGGGCTGCCCGGCTGGAGCTCCCTACCCCGCAATGGATACGATCAACATCCCCTTTTCGAGCCTTTTCTGCAAGATAAACCCCTGCACGATCATTCTATCGAGCCCGCTGCCGACCGTGATCGAAGATGTAACGATCCAGGGTACCGGCACCTGGACCCCAGTTGTCAGCGGGGCATACACCTATCGAGTTTTTAACTTAGGTGGTGTGGTCGTCAATATCTCCAATATTAACATTATCCGCGGAAATGCTGCAGGAACCAGCACCGCAGGCTACGGAGGCGCGATCCTCACCTCGGATTTGGATACTACCTTGCAGGTCAGCAGTGTCGGCTTTTATGAAAACCATGCCCAGACCCGCGGCGGCGCGATCTATGTGCCCGGCGGGACCGTTACGATCAATAATTCCTCGTTTTCCGGAAACACGGTCGATTATTACGGCGGCGCCATCGACCAGACCGGCGGGGTGCTGATCATCACCGCGAGCACTTTGTCGGGCAATTCTGCTGGAGATGGGGGCGCCCTCGAAGTTCAGAGCGCGAGCGATACCCGCCTGACGAATGTAACGATCAGCGGAAATAAGGCGAATGGGCGCGGAGGCGGCATCTCCAGAATTGGCACCACCTACAGCTTCAGCATGAACAACGTGACGGTCACCAACAATACGGCGGATTTTGATAACAACGCCGGAGGGGACGGCGGCGGGATCTACCGGGGCGGCGGCACTGTGGTGGTGAGCAACTCGATCATCGCCGGGAACTTCGATACCCCAAACAATTCCGGGGCAGGGACGATCAACCCGGACTGCGCCGGGACGGTGACCTCATTCGGCTTCAACCTGATCGGTTCAGGAGAAGGCTGCGCCGGCTTTACCAACGGGGTCAACGGGGATAAGGTTGGGACGAACGCCAATCTCATCAACCCCTTGCTCAACGCGCTGGGGAGCTTTGGCGGTTTCACGCCGACCCAGCCACCGCTGCCGTACAGCCCGGCGATCGACGCCGGCAATCCTCTGACGCCAGGCGGAGGCGGGTTTGGGGCGTGTGCGGCGGTCGACCAGCGGGGCGGGTCGAGGCCGCAAGGTTCGCAGTGCGATATCGGGGCAGCCGAAGGGGTTTATGGGACTGCGAGCTATTTGCCGAATATCTTGAAGTGATACCGGTGAGTTGAAAAATGACGGAATTGTAATAATTATCCTAAGCGGACGTTTGGCTTCACCATCTGGTCCCAGGTTTTGAGCACTCCAATGGGATTGTGGTGCGGTGGCGGGATTGGAATCGCTTGCAGGAGAGCATGATCTTTACCGAGGATGGAGATAGGATGTAATGCAATATGGTATTCGGCGGCTGAGCAGCCAGGCGGATATGACCGCAGGCGAGCAGAGCAGCAGAAGCCAGCCGTAAAATCCCCGCTGCTGATCCGAATTCTGGCTCGAGGCATAGTAATTCTGAGCATTAGCGATGGATAATTGCAGAGATGATCGTTTCAGATTTGGGAGGAACTCTAATGAAGACAATCGACCTTAAGAAAGAGCTGAAATCCTTTTATAAGCCTTCGGCGAAGAAGGTCGAGGCGATCGTGTTGCCGCGCTTCAATTTCTTGATGATCGACGGCGCGGTCGAGCCGGGGATGGAGCCGGGGACCTCGCCGCTGTTCGAGGAGAATATGACCGCCCTATACGGGGCAGCATATACCCTAAAGTTTATGCTCAAACAGCGGGCGGCGAACCCGGTCGATTATCCGGTGATGGCGCTGGAAGGGCTCTGGGATGTGACCGATGGGAAGTTCGATTTCAAGGTCAAGGACAACTGGGTTTACACGGTGATGATCCTGGTGCCGGAGGTGGTCACTCAGGAGGATTTTGCACAAGGGTTAGCGCAGATGCGGAAGAAGAAGGGCGACCTGCCCGGGTTCGCCCGGCTGCGGCTGGCAAGCTTTGAAGAAGGTCTTTGCGTGCAGACGATGCATATTGGACCTTACGCGACTGAGCTTGAGACCCTCGAGCGAATGCAGGTCTTTATGAAGGAAAACGGCTACCACGACCTGGTTGGAGAGGGGGGTAAGCACCACGAGATCTACCTGGGCGACCCACGCAAGGCTGCGCCAGAGAAGCTGCAGACGGTGCTGAGACACCCGGTGAGGAGATAAGGGAACAGAGAATTACGGAAAGATTTAAACGCAAAGGGCACAAAGATCGCGAAGGACACAAAGCTTCCTTGATAAATACTGCCCGAATTATGAATGGGAGAGCGACATCCGAGCGTAGAAAAACTTTTTGTTGAGCTCTGTCGCCAGAACATAGAGCCCTGTCAGCGCGAGCATTGCAAGCATGAGCTGGGCGGGGATGGGGACAAATCCAAACACAGCCATGAACGGCAGGTAAGGGATGGCGAGGGCAATTGGGATGACAATCATGGTCGAAACGAGCAAAAGCTTGCCCGGGCGGCTGCGGAAGAAGACATGGCGCGTGCGCACCACCAGGGCGATGACCAGCTCGGTCAGCAAGGACTCGACAAACCAGCCGGTGCGGAACTCCTCAGGGGAGGCGTGGAATAGCAAGATCAAGGTTCCAAAAGTCAGGAAGTCGAAGATCGAGCTGACCAGACCAAAAGCCACCATGTAATTACGGATGAATTTGGTGTCCCAGCGGCGGGGTTTCTCCACCATCTCCGGATCAACATTATCGCTGGCGATGGTGACGGCAGGGATATCGGACAGGAAGTTGTTGAGCAAGATTTGGGGCGCGAGGAGCGGCAGGAACGGTAAGAGCAAGGAGGCGCCCGCCATGCTGAACATATTGCCGAAATTGGCGCTGATGGTCGTTTGGATGTATTTGATCGTGTTGGCAAAGGTCTCCCGACCCTCATCGATGCCCTGCTGCAGGATGGTCAGGTCTTTCCTCAGCAAGACGAAGTCGGCGGCATCTTTGGCAACATCGACAGCGGTGTCAACGGAGATCCCCACATCGGCAGCGTGAAGAGCAGGGGCATCGTTGATGCCGTCGCCCATATAGCCGACCACATGCCCGGTTTTCTTCAAGGCGAGGATGATGCGCTCCTTCTGGTTGGGATCCACTTCAGCGAAGAGCGTGGTGCGTTCAGCCAGGTGCCAGAGGGCATCGTCGCGGCAGGTCGTTTAATTGGCTCCCGGTGAGCACGCCCTGGAGCGGCAACCCCACCGCCTCTGCCACATGCCTGGCGACTTTCTCATTATCGCCGGTGATAATCTTCAGCTGGACCCCCCGCAGCGACAAATCGAGGATGACTTGCTGGACATCGGGCTTCGGCGGATCGAAAAAGAGCAGGAAGCCGGCGAAGGCGAGGCCGTTTTCATCCGATGAGGAGTAACAGCCCGTGCAAACTTCGACGGGCTTCACCGCCAGGCCGAGGACACGGAAGCCTTTTTCGCTCCATTCTCCATATTTCTGCTCGATCTCCGCCCGTGCTTTGTCATCCAAGGCAATTTCGCCAGCATCGGTCTGGAGGCTGGTGCAGATGCTCAGGATATTCGCCAGGGCGCCTTTGGTGATGAGGGTGCGCTCGCCCTGGATACCGGCAACGACCACACTCAGGCGCTTGCGCACAAAATCATAAGGGATTTCGTCCACCTTCTGCTCTTCGCCAGCATCCGCCCCAGCCTTCTGCGAAGCCGCCTGGATGGCATCATCCAGCGGGTTGCTCAGCCCGGTCTGGTAGCGAGCGTTGAGGTAGGCGTGATGCAAGACAGCCACCGAAGGCTGACCCGCCGGATCGAAGGCGCCGTCGAGGCTGACAACGCCTTCTGTAAGGGTGCCGGTTTTATCGGTGCAGAGCACATCCATGCTGCCGAAGTTCTCGATGGAGGTGAGGCGGCGCACGATCACGCCGCGCTTCGCCATCTTCTGGGCACCATGTGAGAGGGTGATGCTGATAATAGCGGGGAGCAGCTCGGGCGTCAAGCCAACCGCCAGCGCCAGCGAGAATAGGAGCGTGTCTAAGAACGGCTTGGAAAGAAAGAGATTTACTGCCAGGACGATGATCACCATCACGAGCATGACCTGCGTAAGCAGGTTGCCGAAACGGCGGATGCCGCGTTCGAACTCGGTCTCCGGCGGGCGCAGCCTGAGCCGCTCTGCGACCTGTCCAAAGACGGTGTCCTTTCCGGTTTGGACGACCAGAACCTGGGCCGCGCCGCTGCCGACGTTGGTGCCCATGAAGACACAGTTGACCCGCTCCGCCAGGCTGGCATTCGCAGCGGCGGTGGCGGGCATCTTCTCAACCGGGAAGGTCTCACCGGTCAGGACAGCCTGGTGGACGAAAAAGTCATTGGCCTCCAGCACGACCCCGTCTGCCGGGATCAGGCTGCCCGCCGAGAGGGAGACCACATCGCCTGGGACGACCTGCTCAGAGGGCAGGGTCTGCAGCTTTCCAGCACGCAGGACATTCGATTTAATCGTAACCTGCGAGCGCAGCTTCTCCACGGCGTTGCTGGCATTGTATTCCTGGACGAAGCCGAGGATCGTGCTGCCGAACACGATGGCAAGGACGATGGCGGCATCCACCCACTCTCCCACGACTCCGGAAACAATCGCGGCAAATATCAGTATGAGAACGAGCGGGCTTTTAAACTGGCTCAGGAGCAAGCGCAAGGCAGTGGCTTTCCGCTGAGCTCGGATCGTGTTTGGTCCGTAGAGCTTGAGCCTCTGCTCGGCTTCCTCAGGTTGGAGACCGTCCTCCGAAGCGCCCAGGGAGGAGAGGAGCTTATCGAGGGGAAGGCTCCAGTAGGCTTCTGGGGTTGCCAGAGCGTTTTGCTGTCCCGCTTTGATCGGTTCTCTGGTTGTAGGATTTGAGGCAGGCTGCATAAGCTAATACCTCAGGTCCTATTATCTCATATCCGTGGAAAATCGGATGCTTATCATTTTTAGAAACTACCTACATGGATCCGATAAGCAGCTTATTTTTGGATGAGCGTGCAACCCGAAAATATCCAAGGCGCTGCACTTTTTATTCTTGAGTTTGCGGCATTCAATTCTGTTAGAATCAATAGACGATCAGGCGATTTAAGGGATGGCATTCCTTAATCAGGTCTAAAGGACGCAGTCCAACCTGCTGAGCATTAGCGGAAACCGGTTCGAAGTACAGGATCATAGGAATCAATTGGATCAATGCCAAATTTCTAAGCATGGAGACCTACCATAAGAAATATGCCTGAGGTTTACTGATTACCGGACCAAAAGTGGGAGAAGGAAGATGAAATGAGCGAGAAACAGGACGCGGAGCTAGAGCAGCGGAAGCAAACCCGCCGAGAACTGGAACAGAAACAGGAGCAGGACCGAAAATTGCGGCAAGTGGAACAAATCCAACTAGAGAAACAGCAGGAAGAGGCCCGAAAGCTGCGCCGGCAGGAGCAGGAGAAGCTGGATCAGGAGCAGGGCAAGCAGGGAAAATCTCGGATCGAGGTGCAGGAGCAGCTGGACGTGGAACAGGTAAAGAAGGAAAAGACTTGCGGCCAGAAGCAGGATCAAATCGATCTCCAAACAGAACAAGTGCGAAGAACGCAGCAGCATGAGGAGGACAAGAAGAGATAATATCCCGGGGACAAGAAAGGACGCTCAGCTAAAGGGCTGCCAGGGGTGATTTGCGCTGAGGAAGAAAGTTAGGCGAAACAAATTCGTTTTTTGGGGATACAAGCCAAAGTACCAGCGGCACAATGCCGCAGGTTGGGGAAATTGTGCAGCGTCCGTAAAGCCCCTTCCGATAGGAAGGGGAGGCTGAAAGAACGTTTCTTTCTCTCTTGACGTAAATGCCGATGACAGCAATTTGGGAGAGGTGAATTAACAACACCCCTAAAGTACGAGGGCAACAATTCGGGGGATAGTTTGGGCTTATTCTCTCATAAATTGACGCAAGAAAAGAAATTTTAGATATTAAGAGGTTCCTAGTGTTCCGTCAATGGTGATTCTCATAATTAGATAAGCTGGCAGACGGAATACTTTAAGGTTTGCCCAACTATCGACTTGCCTGTTTCAAACTTTACAATCAGGCTGGACAAAGCACTAGGTACAGTTTAATATCATGAACATATCTGCATCAGGTCACAATTTGGGGGTGCACTACATCTTAACTCGCATTCTCCACTGTGAATATCCGAGCGCACTTTCATCTGTGGGATTAGCCCGATATTTAGCAATGTTGGCATTTTATGTTGGGCTTCTATAGGTTCTTTGGAATTCTGGTGGGGGTTTTCCATTTTTCAATCTTCCTTTCTTTGAGGTTACTAGGGAGATATCCGTGACCAATCGCAAATACCTTCATTCATCCTTCTTCATATATTCATATTATCTTAAAACAAATATTTCCACAACAGACTTCTGACCTGATTATCAAAGAAAGGATGTCTGTGAATCATACAGTGAATTTAGTGAGTAAGGTGTGTTCGACAGAGCACACCGTTTTTAATCATCCCAGTACAATCTTGATAAGTGCTCATAACGATTACCTCGGACATTCTCCGAGGTTTTTCTATCGACTTTCACACCTCACCAACCGGATAACCCGACCAATCCCGTCACCTATAATAATAGTTATTTCTTTCAGAATATCTGCAGGTGCTATCTTGCTGGAAGTGAATAAGCTGAAACTTGTGTTCCGTCGATGGTGATTTTGTAATTAGATAAGCTGGCAGACGGAACACTATAAGGTTTGTCCAGCCATCGAGTTGCCTGTTTCAATCTTTACAATAAGGCTGGACAAAGTACTAGAATATCTATTTTGATTTTGATATCATTAGAGTTGAGCTATAATGACAAATCCCCTTCTAAGGTTCTAGCGGTGCACACTGTTTCTTGGCAGGAATGATGAATTGGACCGATCAAAAAAGCAAAAATATCTAAATTTCGGAAAAATTACTTTCTTCCACTGGATCTTACTGGGATTTCTGGTCTCGTATCTTTTATTTTTTATTTCACCAATTTTCTTTTCCGCAGGGGTCATGCAATTCAACGAGTATGTCCCTGCGATGAAACCGATTGGCATCGATTTAAAACTGACCCTCGGCTCTGCTAGACATTTGCTTTTTTCTACTCAAACTACGAAAACTTTAGCAACCCCCTACCCGCCTTTTGCGAATATACTCCTGATGCCGCTTCTCTCGGTCAAGCAAGGATTTGTCTATAGAATTACTACAATAGCTACGTTAGTTTTCTATTTACTAATTACCTACGTTCTACCATATCTTACAAACAGCAAAAGAAGACTCTCCGGCTTATTGGCCTTGGTCCTGGTATCTGGATTATTTTCTTACGGCTTGCAATTCGAGCTCGAGAGAGGCCAGTTCAATGTAATCGCATTCGCATTTTGCTTTCTTGCCATCTGGATCTTCCACTATCATTATAAATTTCGCGTTTTCGCATATATCCTTTTCACTATATCTGTACAGCTTAAATTATACCCATTGATTTTTATCATTATGTTCGTTAAAGACTGGCGAGATTGGAAAATTAACCTCATGAGATTCCTGGGATTGATTTCCTTGAACATCGCGTTGTTATTTGTTTTTGGCTATACAATATTTCTGGATTTTATCCATACAATAACGAATATGAGCTCAAAACCTTATATCTGGATTGGAAATCATTCAATCCTTGCTATTACAAGATTGGCATCTAATTATTCTTCCGAACATGGTTGGGAATGGATCAGCAATATTTCAGGAACAATCCAATTATTCCTCCTGGCTGTAGTTGGAGCATGTATTCTGATTATTTTGTTCCAAGGGTATCGAAATAACCGTATTGGGATCGATCCTTATTTACTGCTCGCATGTACCATCGGGGCTCTGATGATTTCCATCCACAAGTCACGATTACAAATTGTCCATCCTGGCAGGTCCTATGGCAATCCTGTTCCTTGATCTTTCAACGCAGTACACGCCAAAACTTTGGCGGAAGTCCAAAGTATTGTTTATAACGATGATCCTGATATTATCCGTTTCTATTTTTCCACGTTATATTCCTACACCAATAAACCGCTAATCCTCCAAAACAACTTTCCGGCATTATTCATCTTGCTGCTGACGACCACCTTTCTTTATCTCATTCAAAAACCATCCGCGGACGATGAGCGCGCCAAGAATGATCAAACTGAAGCCGACGAGATT
Source organism: uncultured Chloroflexia bacterium (assembly GCA_963827155.1). Classification (GTDB taxonomy): domain Bacteria; phylum Chloroflexota; class Anaerolineae; order Anaerolineales; family UBA4823; genus UTCFX2. The sequence continues at coordinate 1,243,935 of CAWGZV010000002.1, forward strand.
ATGTTGAGGAAGACGCAAAGCCCAGAACCAGATCCAGCCTAAAACCATTGAATGGTTTCAAAAAGTTGATCTTAAAGCCAGATGATACCGGCTGGAGGCGCGGCAAATCGCGGCTGAACACCCCAACATGAGCGCTTGTGACAGTCGCGAACCAATATTTCGCGCTGAAGACGGTTTTGCATTATATCCATCCTGACATAAGGATTATCCCTCAACCCAGATCAAAGGAAAGCTTATTGGGCGGAAAATAAAATTCAGTTCGACTTGACAACTCTGTTTGCTTACACTAACAACCTATAGGTGATATAATACCTATATTATCCGATTAACTACCCATAGAAAGCGTGAAGAATGAGCGTAGAACAAGTTGCACGTGATTTTATTACGAAGATGACCGATGCAAGAGCGACGGAAGGAATGCTGACCGCGAATGCAACGGCGAGCGGCGGCTTGCTGCCGCAGTCCATGCCGGCGATGGAAGCTTTCAAGATGATGGATGGGTTGAACAGCGCATTCCCCGACCTCAAATTTGAAGTCCAGCAGGTCACGGTGAACGGCAACCAGGCTACGGTGAAAGCGAAGGTCAGCGGCACACACACCGGACCATTCGCGGTTCCGGTGCCTGGGATGCCGAGCATCCCCGCTACCGGAAAAAAGGTCTCGATGCAGGATGCTTATGTGATTACGGTGCAAGGCGATAAGGTGTCTCATATGCAGATCGATTTGCCGGCAGACGGCGGACTTCCTGCGATCTTGATGCAACTCGGCGTGAAGATGCCGCAAATGTAGGAATGGAAGAAACTCGACAGCCCCGCCGGAAGGCGGGGTTTTTTGTGAGTGGTATATTTACGAATTAATAAAGATTTAACCGCGAAGGACGCGAAGGACACGAAGATTTCTGATTATGAAATAAGGACCCGAATGTGGAGATCGGAGCTGAGTAGATTGAAGGAAGTTATTTAAAAGATTTAAACGCGAAGTTCTCGAAGATCGCTAAGCACACGAAGATTTCTAATTTAATAACAAGAAATTACGGGGTTATTCAGGAAGATCGTAATGATGAGGAATACCCGAAGAGATTATCCAGATTTAAATGCAAAGTGGCAATCGGGAAGATCGGGGCCGATCAGATCGGCAGAAGTTATTTTAAAGATTTAACCTCAAAGAACGCGAAGGACACGAATGCCGATTGGGAGGATCGGGGCTGATCAGGAAGATCGGAAGGTTTTAAAGATTTAAGCGCAAAGCTTTCAAAGATCGCAAAGATAAAAGATGCAAGAATTCATCAGAAAAATCGGCGTTGGGCTGAGGAACCAGGAACAACCGAGGCGAAGACAGCCGGCTGAACGGTTTCGCGAGCTCTGCATGTTTAGGTTATAAAAAAGAAAATCGTTCCTACAACAACGGTCATTCGATCGCATAAAAAACAACCTCCCCTAAACGCCTGGACCGGCAATTTGGGGGAGGTGAGGATGCAAATCTGCGCTAGAGCTCTGCTGCCGGCGGTAGCGCAGCATCGGGCTGCGCCTTGCGGAGCTGGTAAGCGGGCAGGATGAACAGGATCGCTCCAAAGCCGGCGATCATGACTAGGAAGGCGACCAGGATGCCCAGGTATGGGATGCTGTGGAGCAGGATGTAGATCAGGATGCCCAAGAGCAGCGACCAGAAGCTCTTGCGCTTCAGATCGGGGGCAAATTTGTTGAAGACCAGCCCGCCGAGGACGAAGGAGACGACGACCTGGCTGAAGTAGCCGACCGCCAGGCCAAACAGGGCGCCGGCGAGAAGTAAAAGACCCAATCCAACCCCCCAGGTCAGCCAGGCCAGATTCCAAAGCGTGAGCGACGAGAAGAACAGCCCCAAGGCGACGATCAATACGAGGACGACGAGGATGGCGATAAATCCCATTATGTAGCCGACAAAACCGAGGCCAGCGCTGCGGTAAGGCGACTGCTTGAGCCGGTCGCCGGAATTCCTCATGAACAGCGGACCTTTCCAGAGCATCAGCAGCCCGACGAGGAGCAGGGCGACGAACTCGCGCAGGCGCTCGAAGGCCCAAGTACCGACCTTCTGCAAATCGACAGCGGCGGCGTCTTTAGATGGGGCGAGATCTTTAGCCAGGGACGGGAAAACGGCCGAGAAGACCTGGCCGAAACCCGCTCTGGAGGCCAACCCGAGCAACGGCAGGGCAGCGGAGTGCGGCTTCGAGACGGCTCCGGAAACGCCGGCGCCTGGACCGGCGACCCACCGCTCAAAATTCAAAGATGAAGGAGGAGCGAGCGTGGGAGGGACGGGAACGGGGGTGGAGGCGGGAGAGCGGTTCAAGCGCTGGAGCAGGCCGTTGAGCAAGCCCGAAGATGAACCCAAGAGGCTGGGCCTCTGGAGCAGAAAATTAAGCAGGCTGGGCAAGCCGATCATCGCCTGGGTGTCTCGCCCGACGCTGCCGTTGAGGACCGCGCTGAGACAGATGGCGGTAAAATCTCGCCCGATCGAGGAGCCCTCTTTCAGGTTGACCAGCCCGCCGAGCAGGTACAAGCTGCGCTCGATAGTGCTCTCTTCCCCCATCTCAAAGACCCCGGCGACGGCATAGACACTGCCGGAGACCTTACCGTTGATTGAGATTTTCCCCCAGCCAGCAGCGACCAGGCTGCCGGTCACATCTCCATTGATGGTGATGTTTTGACCGAGGGCGACGACATCGCCGTCCACGTCCCCATCCAGGGTGACCTGAGGGCCGGAGAGGTACAGGTCGTCGACGACGGTTTGCCCGGCAGGGACGCTGCTGGGAGGCTCGCCACCCTGGGCGTGCGCCGCCTGAGTTGGGAAGAGCACCAGGCAGAGAAGCCCGACCAGGAAAATCAGCGATGGGAAGTTATTCTTAGATCGATTAAGGAGGCGGTTGGGCAACATGTTTTATTCCTTCTCTTATTTGATTTTCTCCGGCGCTGGTATTCTGCCAGAGCTGAAACGATGGATCCGATTTTTCCGATATCGAGGTGTTGAAACTAATTTTATGAAGGAGGAGCGGCAGCTCCCAAGGCGGATCCTTTGAAAACTGGAATGCAGGATGAAAAAGGCTTTCCGCCCCTGAATGCAATTATACCCTTGGGAGGGGGAAACCTGAATAGAGGGGGCGGCTTGGGCTGAAATTTGGAGGGTCATCGGTTTCATTGGCATGTCACTTGAAGGTGAAACGGCAGGGGGTGGTGGTCGCGAGATATTGGAAGCCGTGTTTTTCCAGGATAGGGGCGCTCATCGGGCTGGCATCGACGGTGAGAAGCGAGAAGCCGCGGCGGAGGGCTTCTTGGGCACGGACGGCGAGCAGGCGGGAGTAGTGGCCGCGCTGGCGATATTGGGGGAGGGTTGAGCCACCCCACAAGCTGGCAAAGCGGCTGCCGGTGTGGAAATAGATCCAGGCAGCGGAAGCGGGCTGCTCGCCTTCGTAGGAGATGTAGATGCTCAGGAGCTCAGGGTTCTGACGCAGATCTTGCTTCAGGCGCTCGCCGAGTTCGTGATGATCTGTTCCCCAAACGGTGTCCTCCAGGGCGACGAGCAAATCGATCTCGCCGGGGGTGGTGAGGCGGACGACAAATTCGGGCACCGGCTGAGCCAATGCCGCCGGCCGCTCGTTCAGGTCGAGGACGAGGAGGGCTTCGGGCTCTCCGATCTCAAAACCATGCCTGGCGAGGCGGTCGACAAGGTCCTTCGGATGGTCGTAATCGTAGAGCTTCCACTCGAAATCCTGGGGGATGGACGCAAAGCGAGCAACCTGGGCAGCAATGACTTCGTCCGCGGTGGATTCATCCAGGTGAGAGTAGATGATAAAGCCGTCTTCGCCGGTCTGGCTGATGAAGCGGAGGACGGTGCCATCGACTTCGCGGAGGATCCCGGGATAATCCAGCTCGATGCGCTGCTGGCGGGTGAAGATTTCGAGGAGGTCGGTTTTATTCATTGGAGAGGTAATTTTACCCTCATTGGAGGCAAAAGATTTAAACACGGAATATACAAAAGATTTAAACGCAAAGTTCGCGAAGATCGCAAAGGACACGAAGTTTTTTTAGAATAAGAAAAGAGCCAAAACGACGAAAAGGAAGATCGGTCACTAAGGACACCAAGAATTCCATGCGAGGTAAAAGTTGGAAGGGCGATCTTCCTGATCGTCGATCAGGAAGATCGGATGATTCTGGGATGATTCTTTGAACATTTTATGGTTCCGTAATCAGGCATTTGGATTTTTTGAGGCGGTGCCGGCAGGATGATCTGCGGCGAGGATTGTTCCGCCCAGAAGCGCATAGGGGAGGAGGGTTTAGGGAGCCATTGCCACCTGCCCTCACCCCGACCCCTCTCCCGAAGGGAGAGGGGGATTGGGTCCTTACCACTCTTCCAGAGGGAGAGGAGGTTGGGTCCATGCCGTCCTGCATGCGAATCATCCCTGGCTCTCTTCCAGAGGGAGAGGAGGTTGGGTCCATCCCGTCCTGCATGGGAATCACCCTTGCCACTCTTCCAGAGGGAAAGGGGAGGTGATGGGAGAGTAATCGTTCCGCCCAAAAAAAGACTCCCCTGCAAGAACTAAGGTATGAAAGCCCTATAGCAGTCAAAATGCACATAATGATACAGAATGGTACCTTTCGCAAAATTGATAACAGGTAACTGAGGTTAGACTTTAGCAGCTCAAAGCCAGATAGCGCTGCATTTGTCGCACATTATTAAGAGTGACCGATCCGATCATCAGGTAAAACATTCGAAACCTGCCTCGCACAGGCAACTTGCCCTTCGGGAAGGGCAGTTTGACCGCTCTAACAGTCGCTTCAACGGCCGCCCGAGGGTTGTGTTTCGTTTTTTGGAAGAACTTGCTCCGCTCTCGCCGCAAGCAAAGCCTCATTATCGAAGGCAAGAAATACAAACCAAAAAACTGCTTCCACTTTCGAAAGCGGGTTGGGCATTTTCCAGCCTGATGGAAGGAGCAGGTCTCGCATCTGCTCGAAGGCCCTCTCCAGCAGGTTGATCCCTTCCTTCTGCATATACTGGCCCAATCGCTGGCGAAAGTAATATTACATCCGTAAATCAAACTCGCCTACCCACAACTCGTGGTATCCCAGGTCGTAACAAACCTGCACATTGTAAAGAAATTCATCATACAGCTCCTCATCACTCCAGCCAAACCCGGATTTCAGGAATTCCAATCCTACCAGCACGTTGAACGGAATGTTGTGCTGAGAAGGCAGATCCGAATACAGGCATGCGAAAGCGCTCTCGTTCTTCGCAAATACCGGATTGCTTCGTCGCTCCGCTCCTCGCAATGACATAGAGACTGCATGGTATGTCTTCGTCGCTCCGTTTGCGGGAGAGGGGAGGGCATTCGTTCCGCGAAAAAACGAAGAGGAACGAATACCCTCCAACGGCAGTCTCTACGGCTTAAACGCCTGCGGCAGGTAAAGCCTGTACTCCGGCTCAGGCGGGGCTTCTGGCGAACCGGGGAAGAAGCCGCCGGATAATTCATACGTCCCACCGGTCATGCCGCCCGCATCTGGCTGACCGGCTGCGCCGACCAAGGCGAAACTCCCGCCGGATGAGCTGCCCCCGCCGCCTTCCACCGTCCACAAGGGCAAGGAGAATGCCTCTGCTTCCGCCAGCGCCTCAGCAGCCATACCGAGCAGCAAAAGGACGATGACCAGAAGGGCGATTATTCTGAATCCGCTTCATCTCTCACCTCCCATCCAGCGCTTGCGCCAGGCTATTCCGAGCCCCAGGGCTGCCAGACCGAAGTATGGCAGGTATTCCCCAACCGAGAGCGCCCGCGCTCCGGCGCTCCCACCGCTCTCCAGGCTGGCCAGGCGGGCTTCGATATCCGTGAGACGGGCATTCAGACCGGCATTCTCCGCTTCCAGGCTTTCGATCCGGGCGGCTTGCTCCTGCGAGAGCTGGTAGAGCCCCTTTGCCGCCGCCAGCGCGACTCCGTCGGCATCTACGGTCGAGATGAATCGCTCATCTTCGCCCAGGTCGAAGGCTGCCATGAAGTCTTGGGCGACCGGGCCGAGGTGGCGGATGGCGTCATCCTGGGCGCGGTAGTTCCAGGATGTGACGGGGACTTGCGCCAGCTTCTCCAGTACCAGCTGAGGGTCGACCTGCTGAAAATTTTCCTTGGCAGCCCGGTCACTGAGACCTGACCACGATCCGCTGCCAGAAATCAGAGTCACTCCCGTGCCAGTGCCGGCCGCGGTGTAGAAGCGCGCACCGCCGTGGGCGCGGACGGTGAAGGTGTTATCGCCCCAGGAATCGGTGGATGTGCCGGTCGACCAGACGAAGGAGCCGCCGTGTGAGGCGTTCGCCTGATAGCCAGCGGCAAAGCTGGTGGACCCGGAAGCGATGTTGGCAGTGCCGCCTGGGATAGAGGAATAGCCCCCACTGGCGGTATTGTCATAGCCGCCGCCGATCACCGAATGAGTCCCGCTTGCAAGGTTGGAAAACCCACCGCCGACAGTCGTCTTGCTCCCGCTGGCTTCGTTGTCATCCCCACCAGCTATTGTGGCATAGGTTTGATTTGCCAGGTTTGAATTTCCGCCAGCGATGGTGGCATACGAATTGGTGGCATGGTTGTCATATCCCCCGGCAACCGTTGCTGACCCTACGCTGGCCAGGTTTGAATAACCGCCGCCGATGGTGGAATAGTCGTTATTCGCAACATTGGAAATTCCACCGCCTACGAAGGTGTAGATCCCGTACGCAGCGTTATCGTAACCGCCTCCGATGGTGGCATATTGGTTATTGGCGATGTTGGAATAACCACCACCGATCACGGTCTTATCTGAACTGGCCTCATTGTCATAACCGCCGGCTATCACGGCAAAAGGTCCACTGGCCAGGTTTGAATCTCCGCCTAGTACAGCGGCTTTAATGCCACTTGCCTCGTTGTCATACCCACCGGCGACAACGGCGTAATCCCAGCCGGCGAGATTGGATTCTCCGCCTCCGACTGCGGCATAGCTACTATTGGCTTCATTATCATACCCGCCAGCGACCATTGAATATGGCCAACTCGCAAGGTTTGAATATCCACCACCTACTAATGCATGAGATCCGCTGGCGGTGTTGCCCCACCCGCCGCCGATCGTGGATTGCTCATCACTGGCGGTGTTTCCCCACCCACCGCAAATCGTACTTCGTTCACCACTTGCAGTGTTAGCCCAGCCACCACTGACCGTGGCCATATAATCGCTAGCGGTGTTGACCTCGCCACCGCCGATCGTTGCATAAGGCCCGCTGGCGAAGTTCCCGAATCCGCCACCAACGGTGGCATAAATCGTATCAGTTGTTGAAAATGCGTTGTTACCAGCCTGGTTAAGTGCCCCGCCGCTGACTGTCCCAAAATTATCGGTGACACGGTTTTCAATGGGTTCATTGAAATTACCACCACCCAACAGGGTAGCGCCATACACGCCGCTAGTGATCCAGTTGCCGCTGTATCCGCCGATCAGGTTGGGAGCAAACTGGTTCATTCCGTAAATATTTGGCTCAAGGCGCAGGGCGCGGAGGCCGTTGACACGCAGCTCGAGGGCGACGTTGTCAGCGGTGCCCAGGTAGTTCGTCGATGGATTCGTGCCGCTGTTGCCGGTCAAGCTCCAGAAGGTGGTGGTATCGTTATCCACCCCATCGGCGAAGCCGGCTGGCACTCCGCTCAACCCACCCCAGGGAGATTTCAGGCTGTAGAGGGCATAGGGCGCAGCGGTGAGAGCCTGGCGCGGGGATAAGGTGGTATAGGCGCCGCTGCTGTCTCCGGGACGCACCTGCACCTCCAGCCAGCGCTTCTCTCCCATAAAGGCTGCCGATCCGAAGTCCAGCAGGACGGTGAAATAGCCGTCGCTGACCGCCAGGTCGTTTGCGGTCACTTGCGAGCCCACTTGTGCGCCGCCCAGATCAGCGTTATACAAGAGAAAGATGAAATCGTGCGGGGTGCTGACCGGGGTGCCGCCATCTACCAGTCGGCCCTGGTAGGTGATAGCGGTGGTCAGCGCTACTGACGGGAACTCTTCTGGCGGTCCGGGCTCGGATTGAAATGCGGCTGCACCAGAACTAAACAGAAACGCGATTACAGATATCCCCAGCGCTCGTACAATAATCCGGTTCATTTTGCCCTCCTCTTTTGGAAATGAATGAATATGGATTAAGGCTTTGAACGATCCGATGAATTTGTCCGTTCGGTGTGATGCACCCGATGACCCCGCCTGTAGACCGATAAGTGGATTAACTGCTAATTGTCTATAGAGATTATACATATTTATATTTTTAATCAACTACAACTCAGAGTCTGTGAGGTATGCAATACAGCCCTCACCCCGACCCCTCTCCCAAAGGGAGAGGGGTGATTGGTCCTTGCCGCGCTTCCTGAGAGAGGGAAGGATGGTCGAATCCGTACTGCATGCGCATTATCCTTGCCGCCCTTCCAGAGGGAGCGGGGAGGAGGATTCGGGGGAGGGTCGGCGAAGGCGGCAAGCTTTTCACGGAGACGCTGGGCACGGTGGGGACGGGCGGCTTTTTCGAGCTGGGCGATGAGGGTCTGCCATTCGGCTTCATCGAGCACTCCTTCACGGTAGAAGGCTTCTTCGAGCTTTACGGCGGAGTAGGTGAGGTAGTCGACGGGAAAGGGTGGGACGGCGTGGAACTCGGAGGTGCCGCAGAGCTCGGCAGCGGCGCTGCGCAGGTCGGCGATGCGGGGGAACCAGGAGGAGCGCCGGATGATGGCATCGGCAGCCCGGCGAAGGACCCAGGGCGGGATGTCGCTGAGCGATTCGACATAGACCTGCAGGCTTTGGGCAGGGGGTACTTTGCCCGGATAGGCGAGCGCCAGGCGCTCAATCACAATCAAGATCGCGGTTCGGTCGAGTGAGGCCATATTTTTCCTTCAATTCCTGGATTGGATCGGACGGTGGGGCATGGATGCCTGAGGCGGCGGAGCCAGAGGGGGTGGATGCCCAGCCGACCGACAGGCGGCGCAGGCGGATGCGCCGCCGCGGGAGTAGGAATCCAGCATGCCCGGGATGTTCCTGGGGTTCCAGCGGTGGGCGAGCCAATGGTCGACGGTGCTCCGCCAGGCAGCGGGATCATCCACCCGGGCGGCGATCATCTGGCGCTGTGAAGCGTTCAGGCGCTGCCCGACCAACCGCTGGTAGATTTTGAGCGGGTCGGCTGTCACAAATTCGGTGGAATCAGGCTTTGCGGGGGGCGGACGCGGTGGGGGAGGATCGACTTGCGTCAACTGTCCGGAATATTGAACAGTTTGGGCGCTCTTTAAGTTCTTAATATTAATTAAATTATCTTTAAAGATAAGAGAGAGGATTGATTGACCATTTGTCCGGAATTCCGGATTAAATTGACTTTTTCTGCAAAATGATTTGAAGCGTCAGGTTGAGATTGACAATTTTCAGCAGGATTTTCCAGATGAAAATTGCTTTGAGCAGGATGAAATCTTGGATTATCCATCGATTCAAACCAGATCACCAGTCTTCCACGCCCAGCTTTCCGCCAATCTAAAACCCCAAGTGAAGACAATAGACCTAAGTAGATATAAACGGATGTGCGCGCTTTTCCTGTGATGCGCACGATCTCAGAGAGGTCCAAAACCGGCGTTTCGCCCTGTGGGGCGAGGGTGCGCATGAGCAGCCAGAACTGGAGGGCGGAGGCGGAGATGCGCGGATTGCTCGCCAGGGAAGCGGGGACGAGCACGTCTCCGGAGATGCTGGTGGTATTCGGCAGGCGCTCAGAGCCAGGAAGGCCGGCGTGAGCGAGCCGACTCTCAGAGCCAGGGAGGCCGGCGGGAGCAGGCAGGTGCTCGGAGCCAGGGATGTCGGCGGGATTTGGCAGACGCTCGGAGCCGGGAATGCCGGCGGGAGCGGGCAAACTCACAGAACCGAGCTTTTCGGCAGAGATGGGGAGGCGAGAAGAGCCTGGGAGACTATCAGCGGGCGAAGCGGTCATCCTTCCTCACCCCCTTCGACGAGCGAATTGGCAGATGCGGCCGCTGTTCCACCAGGTAATGGCGGCAGGCGCTGCCAGGCCGGCCCGGGGGCGCTGGCAGCCAAACTTTGGAGGGCATCCCAATCCTGGAGGATGAAGCGCAAGGCTGCCGAAAAACCGCGGCGCTGCAGGCCGAGGTCATTGGCGAAACGATAGACGATCTGAAGCTCGAGGGCGGTCAGGTAGACCACCTGGCGATGGATTTTATACGGCAGCATCCAGGACTCCTCTCCATATTCGACCGGATCCGCAGCCCAGCTAGGGTGTACAGCTCTAATTATAACTAGAACACCCGTTCTAGTTTACTACAAGAGGGGTGATTTTCGGGGGGACGGGATAAATCCCCCGCGGGCGCACCGAAGATGGTGCATGTGGGGGGGATTTCCCCTTATTCGGCTTGACAATAGAACGAACGTTCTATATTATGGCGGCATGGAGAAAGGATTTAAACATGAACTTCGATCAAACCGCACAGATATCGGCTGAAATGCTCGCTTCGATCGCCGGCGTGGTGATTTCTCTCGCCGCATCTTACCTCCCCGGCTTCTCCGCCTGGTATTCCCGCCTGGACGGCAGCCGGAAGCGCCTGCTGATGCTCGGGCTGCTGGCCGCAAGCGCGCTGGCGGTCTTACGCGCTCGCATGCGCGGCATGGCCGAACCGCTGACGCTGGGATTGAGCTGCGACCTGGCGGGAGCACTGGCGCTGGTTCGGGCTTTCTTGACGGCACTGGTTAGCAACCAGGCAACTTTTGCGATCAGCCCAAAGAGGGCGAATGAGCGAACGGGGCGGAAACTGCCCGGTGCTGATAGGGGCGATGCGGGTGCAGGCGCTGACGAATGATCTGCGAAAGACGATGCGCCGGCTGAAGAGAGCATTTGAACGCTGCAAGGAGTGCGAATAATTTCGCGGACTGCCCGGTGCTGGGCGAATTCAATCTGGTCGGTGCAAACGGCGCTAGAGAGGTGATTGATGAGTGGAACCTGCATGACTAAAAGGGGAGATTGCTCGTTGCGATAGCACGTCTCGCCGCTCGGCGCCCTTGGCCTGGCTTCGCTATCGCAATGACACGTGCTTGGGATGAAGCGATGATTTCTGGCAATTCGTCGCACCGTCGAAGCAGCTCTCTCGCAATGACATGTGCCAGGATCTATGACGAATGGAAGCTGAATAATATGAGCCATTGCCCTGTTGCAATGACATGGCGTCAATAAAATCAGCAGCTTGCTTCGTCGCAGAGCGGCTCCTCGCAATGACATGAGACGAGATTGGTTTGAATTGCAAAGGACGATTGCCGCTTCGAAATAGCGATGACATGCGGGGGGCGGGGATCAAGTGAAGGAATGGACAGGAGATTGATATGGCCCTTTCAGGACAAAAAACAGTAACCACTGCCGGCACCGCGGTTGCGCTCGGCTCCCAGCCCGTCAATGCCTCGCTGATGGTCAAGGCGCTGGACACGAATACCGGCGTGGTGGCCCTCGGCAATGACGTCAGCGGAGATGTCACCGTTTCCAACGGCCTCCGCCTCGAAGCCGGCAAATCAGTCGTTTTCGAATATGTCTCTCACCTGGCGGACCTGATGCTGGATTCGGCCGTCAACGGCGAAGGCGTCTCCTGGATCATCCTCAACGTGTGATTTGATGAACTCGCTTTCAGACCTGCTTTCATATGGACGATCTCACCCCCGATATAAAACAGACTTTCATGGATATCGGTCTGTTTATCGATAAGCTCTCCCCGATCCGGCTCCGCTCTTACCAGAGAGAAGCCGCTTACGCCATCGCAAAATCGGTCATCCAAAAGCAGGGCCTTTCCTTCGTGATCATGTTCCCGCGCCAATCTGGCAAGAACGAGCTCCAGGCCCAGGTAGAAACGTACTTGCTGCTCTTGCTCCACAAATTAGACGCCGAATTCGTCAAGCTCTCACCCACCTGGAAGCCCCAATCCCTCAATGCCATGCGCCGGCTGGAAAGAAACCTCAAGAAAAACTTCATCACCCGCAGCCGTTGGACCAAAGAGACCGGCTATATTTTCCGAGTCGGCAGCGCCCGAATCTATTTCCTCTCCGCCTCCCCCACCGCAAACGTGGTCGGCGCAACAGCCTCCTGGCTGCTGGAATGCGACGAAGCTCAGGACGTTTTGATCGACAAATGGGACAAAGAGATCGCCCCCATGGCAGCCTCAACCAACGCAACCCGCGTATTTTGGGGCACCGCCTGGACCTCCCAAACCCTTCTGGCCAGAGAACGGCGAGCAGCCCTCGAAGCTGAAAAGATCGATGGGATAAAAAGAGTGTTCGAAATCACCGCTAACCAGGTCCGTGAAGAAGTCCCCGCCTATGGGAAGTTCGTCGATTCTGAGATCGCTAAACACGGACGCAACCACCCCTTTATCCGAACCCAATATTTCAGCGAAGAGATCGACGAGCAAACCGGAATGTTCACCGCCGAGCGCCTGGCGCTCATGCAGGGCACCCACCAACCCGCACTTTCACCCGAACCAGGTCATTCTTATGCCTTCTGCATCGACGTCGGAGGAGAAGATTTCAGCGATCATTCCCCTCTCCCAATGGGAGAGGGTAGGGGTGAGGGTTCCATGACCGACGGACACGATTCAACCACCCTCACCATCTTCGATATCGCCCAGCCGGCCCGAGATCTGCTCGGCTTCGGCCCTTCTTTCCACGCTGTCTACCGCAAAGCCTGGACCGGCGCAGCTCACGTCAAGGTCTTTCAGCAGGTCCAGGCCTTCGCCGAGCTCTGGAACCCCTACCGAATCGTCGTCGATGCCACCGGAGTAGGAGAGGGATTAACTTCTTTCCTCATGCGCGCTTATCCCTCCGCCGTTATTCCCTTCAAATTTACCCAAGCCTCCAAATCCGAGCTCGGCTGGAAGCTAATTTCACTGATCGAATCCGGCAGGTACAAAGAATATTCATTCCCCCTGGGCGAAACCCTCGTAGGGGCGCAAGGCTTGCGCCCCGGGTTGGCGCAAGGCTTGCGCCCCGGGTTGGCACAAAGCGCCCACCAGGAGGAATTCGATTCAAATCTCGCCGCCCTCCAAGAACTCTTCTTCGAGCAGTGCAAACGAACCACATTCGAGCTCATGCCAGGACCCGGAAAACTTACCCGCTGGTCCGTCCCAGAAGGCGCCAGATCGTTCAATTCGGGCGAACCCTTACATGATGACCTTTTACTCAGCGCCGCCCTTGTAGCAGCCCTTTCAGACGAACCTTGGGGCACTGCAGAATCAGTCGTGATCAAAGGCTATAACCCAATCTTAGAAATGGCTTTTAGACTCGAAAACCAATGTCATTGCGAGGAACGAAGTGACGAAGCAATCTCGGTTAAATCTTTATGCGCTGTTTACTTAGTCTGAGTCACACCATGAATTATCCACTCTGCAACCCCGTCCTTACCCAACCCTTCGGGGCCAATCCAGGGGACTATGCTCGTTTCGGCTACCCAGGGCACAACGGCGCAGACTTCTGGACCGACGACGAGCCCCCCGTTGTCCTGGCAATCGAGACCGGAAAGTCCTCAAAGTGGGATGGGAAGAATTTGGTTATGGGAAGTATGTCGTTCTAGTACACAGCCTGTTATTGATGACCCGCGAGCTGCTGGAATGGAAGTCTTATTACGCCCACCTCGAATCGGTTTCGGTGCTGCCAGGTCAAAAAATCCCCTTCGGCCGCCCAATCGGTTTCATGGGATCCACCGGCAACATCACCGGCCCCCATCTCCACCTCGGAATCCGCCTGCCGGCCTCTTACAACCCCGCTTATAAGGGATATGTCGACCCTTGCCCCTCCTCCAAGGCGGTCCTTTCCCTATCGGAGCCTTACGGTAGACCCTGGACCGGCTGCTGCCCCCCCACAGCAGGTCTTAGGGGCCTCGGTTTCAAGATCTTATGGCTCTGCACATCATCATCAAGAATAAAAATAAGACCGTCTACCGCATGAAAAGGTACTTTTGAAATGAATAAAATAATCTTCTTGTCCTTTGCGTGCTTTGCGCCTTTGCGTTTGGATTTTATTTATGCCTGAATGGACCACTCCCCTGTTGATCGCGCTTGCCTCCGGCGGTTTCCTCACCGGCCTGGCCGCCCTGTTAAATTCCAGGTCGGCAGCCCGCAAGGATGAGATGCAGAGTCTGAGAGAAACGATCAAAACCTTGCAGGAAGAAAACGCCAGACTCAAAAAACAGTGGACCGACCTATCCAACGAAAACCAATACTACCGCCGCTGGGCAGAACGCCTTTGCTACCAGGTCATCAGCCTCGGAGGCGTCCCCTGCGATCCTGACGCTGCCGATCCGGTGATCGAAACCCAAAGAAAAAAAAGACGGTTGACCCGAACCAAATGACAACCCTTATGAGGTGAATATGACCGAACCAAAAGCAGAATATTCAGCAGAACAAAAAGTAACCTTTGCCCTCTCCGGCGAGCTCTTCTCCTCACCCGCGGACTCTCATGCCTATAAAGCCCGCTTCGTGCCGCGCCGGCAAGATCCGCGGGTCAGACAATACCGATTCCGGGGTAGTCATCGAAACCCAGGCCCTCGAGCTCAATGCAGACAAGTTCAATAACCGCGCTGTGTTCGTCGATCACGCCGGCTTTTTCGAATACCCTTCGCTCTCCCGCCTGGCAGGAGTAACCGTCAATCCAACCTATAACCCCCAGGATCAATCCATCGAAGGAGAAATCAAGCTCAACAACACCGAAGCCGGAACCTTAGCAGCTGACATTATTGAAGAATTATTGGCAGATCCGGCCGCAGCCCCCGACGTTGGACTCTCTATGGTCGCCTATGTCCGCTTCGCAGCAAAAGAACAGAACGATCCCCGCCGGATCGTCGATATCCGCCACGTCGAATCGGTTGACCTGGTCTTTCAGCCGGCCTCCGACGCCCGTATCCTCCAGAAGTTATCAGCCGTAGGGGCGCAAGGTTTGCGCCCTGACAATTTCGTTCAAACCCAAGGAGCAAACCCAATGCCAGAACCCGTAATCAATACCCCCGAACCAAACGTGAATCCAATCGCAGGCAGCAACGCAGTTTCTGCCTGGCAGGACGCCCTGGCAGAGACCGCCAGTGCTTCCATCCTCGCCGCTTCCGGGCTGCCAGAAGCTTCCCGTCAGCGCCTTTCCCAGGGCAAATACAACCAACCCAGTGAATTAAAAGCCGCCATCGAAACCGAAAAAGCCTACCTCGCCGCCCTCAACGCGGATTCGGTTATCAACATCGGCGGCCAGGCCCCCCGCTCTCCCCACCTCTCGGGGATGATGACCAGCCTCGATAAGATCCAGCTTGCCCTCGACGCTCTCTTCCTCGGCGGTCGGCCTCCGGCCGGCATCCAACCCCTCACCGGAATCAGGGAGCTTTACCATCTGCTCTCAGGCGACTATGAAATGACCGGCGTTTTTCAGGGGGATCGAATCCAGCTCGCCAACGTCAATTCATCCACCATGGCAAACATGGTCGCAAATGCCCTGAATAAGGTCGTCGCCCAAGAGTTCATCGCTTACCCCCAATGGTGGCTGCCCATCGTCATCGGCACCGACTTCGACAGCCTCCAGGCCGTCAAATGGATCACCCTCGGTGGTGTCGGTGAGCTGCCCACGGTCGCAGAAGGCGCGGCTTACACTGAGCTTACCTGGGATGACAAATACGAAACCGCTGCGTTCGTCAAAAAAGGTGGCTACCTGGGGATCACCATGGAAGCGATCGACAAAGACGACACCGGCCGGCTGCGCAATGCCCCAAGAGCGCTCGCTCAGGCTGCCTGGCTGACCCTCAGCAAATCTATCTCAGCCATCTTCACCGCCAACACCGGAACCGGACCAACCCTGACAGACTCCACCGCCCTTTTCGATGGGTCCACAGCCAACCTCGGCACAACCGCCCTGAGTATCACCACCTACATCGCCGCCCGCACCGCCATGCGCAAGTTCACCGAGGTTAATTCAGGCGAGAGATTGGGAGCTTTGACCGCACCGAAATACCTGCTGGTGCCGCCAGATCTCGAGATCACCGCCCTGCAGATCCTCAGCTCAGCAGGCAGATTACACCTACGCCCTGAGCAACGCCCCTGCCGCACCGCAAAACGCCCTCACCGAAGGCAACGAGATGATGGACCGCTTGAATTTCGCCCGCGATCGCGTCATCGTCGTCGACCTGTGGACCGATACCAACAACTGGGCAGCGGTCGCAGATCCCAAGCTCTACCCCACCATCGGACTCGGCTACCGCTATGGACGCGCCCCCGAGATCTTCTCCGTCGCCTCTCCCACCGCCGGACTGATGTTCACCAACGACACCATGCCGGTCAAGGTCCGCTTCGTCTATGCCTGCGGTCCCATCGACTGGCGCGGTCTGTATAAGGCCAATGTCGCATAAAGGCCAATGTCGCATAATTGTAGGGGCGCACTGCGTGCGCCCTAACTGCGTGCGCCCTAACCTATGCCTCTGACCTTTTATGACCTTGCTTTTCTGCTCTTGGTGGTGCTGATCGGAGCGACCCTTGCCCTTTTTAGCGCCAACGACTTCTACAATTTCATAACAAATGACCGGTATGCAAATACTTACCATCCCGCATCCGGTCCAAGGGAGATAATCATGAACCAAGTCTTTCAGCAAACCTACGTAATCCCAGGCACCCTGGCCGCCAACCATAACTTTTACGCCACCATGCCCTTCGACGCCCAACTGGTCCACGTCTCACTCGTCAACACCACCGCCAACG
Source organism: uncultured Chloroflexia bacterium (assembly GCA_963827155.1). Lineage (GTDB taxonomy): Bacteria > Chloroflexota > Anaerolineae > Anaerolineales > UBA4823 > UTCFX2. The sequence continues at coordinate 1,260,685 of CAWGZV010000002.1, forward strand.
CCGGAACCTTGAAAATCGGCAAATCATCCGACGATGACGCCTACCTCCTGGCCGAAAACTTCGGCGTGTCCGCCACTCCGGTGGAGGTCGCCACACCCGCCGGCTTCGACGGCGCAGACGCCGCAGGACAATACCCCCATATCCCAGACGGAACGATCCTGTTCCTCACCGTCACCGACCATGGATCTCATATGGCCAATGTCTGTGTGGTTCTTCACCTTCACAGAAGGTTAATCCGTAGGGGTGCAACGCTTGCACCCGTTCGGGCGCACTGCGTGCGCCCCTATCACCATGGGCGCACGCGGGAACCACGCCCCGCGTACGCCCTCCGTGGGAGAAATGAGATGATCAAAGAATCGGAATTTCAGGTGGACAGAAATACTACTGCTTCACCGCCGACACAGATACAGCCAAAGCAAAAGAGATCTTCATCAAGCGCTTCGGCTATGAGCCAGAGCATATGATCCTGGCCTCGAATTTGCTTTGGTGCGGTCCAATCGGATCTGAATCAGGGAATGCCAACGAACCGCCCGATTCAGATCCAAATTATTTGCAGATGACCCTCAACGTATTGTCCCCCTCCTGGTGGATAGTGAAATCGTAGGGGCGCACTGCGTCCTTAATGTCATTGCGAGGAACGAAGTGACCGCTCGTTTTGAGAGCGCAAGCAATCTGATTAGGTAAAACCATGAGATATAAATTCAAAATCCCACTCCGCCGACCCCTGGAAAGAAACGATTCGACTGGTACGTGGATTCGGTCAATGGAGATGACGGCAGCACCGGAAAAAAACCATCCGAAGCTTTCCAAACCATCGCCGCCCTTACCTCCATCTCAGCCGGAGACACAATCGGGCTCGCTCGCGGCAGCGAATGGCGAGAGCAGCTCACCGTCACCGTCGAAAATGTCTCCATAAAAGCCTATGGTCCAGGCGCGCGCCCAATCCTGCGTTGTGACAATGTGATCAATTCGGGCTGGTCCAAAACCGGCGGCTATACCAACATCTACCAGGTCACTTTATCCACAAACTACGATCCAGGAGACCCAACTTTTCAAAGCGTCTGGGAGGATGATACCCGCCTCACCCTCGCTGCCAGTTTAGCCGCCCTCGATTCAGCCCCAGGATCGTATTACTGCGCCAACCACAGCACCACAACCCCCGTAATTTATGTCCATGCCACCGGCAGCGGAAACCCCGCCGCCAACGGCAAGGTTTACGAAATGCCGGTCCGCAATTATGGCATCTATGGGGTCAATCATACGACGATCAAAGGGATCCACACCCTCCGCAATCTCGCCACCGGTGGAAGTATCAAGTGCCTTTCCTACGCAAACATCAGCGATTGCCTGGTCGAAGATGGAAACAAACATAATCTCTATTTCGGCACAGGCAGTTATTTGAATGGGGTCATCGCCCAGCGCTTCTACACCAACGAGACCAACACCATGTTCGTTCTCAATGCAGATACTCCCAACAACGAAGGCTGCACCCTGATCAACTGCCAGGCAATCGACGGCGGTTCAGCTTATTACGGTCATGTAAATGTGTCGGGTAATTTCGGCACGGTCACACTGATCGATTGTCAGGCTGTAAACTGCGTCGTTGGGGTTAATTTTTCCAGTGCTTCTGTCGTTCTGCAAGATTGTGACATTGAAGGATTGCTTTACGGGATAGAAGCTGGCGAAAACTACACCATCACCGGCGGTTCGATCAAAGGCGCAAACCACGCGATTTTCTTTCAAGCCGGTTCGCTTACGATCTCTTGCAATGGTACTTCCCTTCGCAACACTGCAAATCCAACAAACTCTTGCATCAGAGCGCTCAACAAAAATTCTATAACGCTGTCTTTGACAGATTGCACCATCATCTCTGACACTTGGGTAGGGATTAATTTAGAGGGCGGAAACAATCTAACGCTAACCGTCAACGGATGCACTTTCGATTGCCTGGTGGATTTAATTCACGACGGCGCGCAAGATCCGGTGTTCGTGTTTGATAATAACCTCTACAAGCTGCGCGAAGGCACGGATGATTTTTATGCTGCCGTCGGCAGCCCCTGCGCCGCTTATACTTTCGCACAATGGCAAGGATTAGGCTATGACCTCAACAGCTCAACCTACACCTAAAAAACCAAAGCCGTCGAAACCAGAGCCCAACCCCGTAGGGGCGCAAGGCTAGCGCCCCGGGTTGGCGCACCGCGTGCGCCCCCTGTCATTGCGAGGAACGAAGTGACCGCTCGTTCTGTGAGCGACAAGCAATCTTTCCGCAACCTCCACCATCCAGGATCTTGCCCTAAACTACCTCGGCTTTCCAGAAGATACCCCACTGGACCAGGCAAAGGAATATTTCAAAGACCATTTCGACGCCCTACCAGAGAAAACCCACCACGCTTACGGCTGCATCTGGATCGGTCCCACCCTCGCCAAACACAAACCTTACACCATGTTCATCGTGCGCCCCAATCCAGACCCCACCCCTGTAGGGGCGCAAGGCGTGCGCCCTGGGTTCAATAACGAGCCCACCCCTGGGTCCAAGCACGCCGCGACACCCCTGGGTTAAAGAACCGCGTGCCCCAAAGGAAAGGTTAAATAAAATGGCAATCCTCGCCGGCTACGGTCAATTTGTCCCCGCCAATACCAGCAAAAAGGTATGAGCACCGGCCGCGGTTTCGTCCATGGGATCATTCTCTCCTCTGCAGCTACCGGCGCAATCGAATCCCTCACCCTCTATGACAATACCGACGCCACCGGAAATGTTCTGATCAAAATTAATTCCTATCATTACGATCCGGCTGTCATTCTGTTCGATCGGATTCGCCCACTTGCCTTTACGGTCGGTCTCACCGCCAAAACCTCCACCAATGGCGACGCGTTTGTCATCCTGGAGGCCTAGCGAATGGACGGTAGGGGCGCACTGCGTGCGCACCTACTCCGGCGGCCGGAGGCCGCCGTCGGGTAGTACGTGGTTTGATTAATTTTGAAAGGATGCGGTTATGTTGAATCGGTTTAGAAATCTGTTTAATCCAAAGAAATCAGAGCTCACCTCCGTATCCGTCCGCGTCGACGACTCCCCAGGCTGGGCCGGATTGACCAATTCTTTACATGACTACGACCCCGCCCGCGTCCAGGAGATCTACAAAGACGCCCTCGAAGCCTGGCGCAGAAACCCCATCGCCTGGCGCTCTATTGCCATTACCTCCGATTACATTGTTGGAGATCGAATCGTCATCTCAAGCCCGAACAGGAACTTAAACAGGTATATCAAACTCTTTTGGAACCACCCCAAGAACAACATGAGCCAGAGATTGGAAGGTATGTCCGATGAGCTGTCGAGGGCAGGAGATCTGTTTGTGACTTTGCACCGCAACGAGCTGGACGGCATGTCTTACATTCGATTTGTGACAAAGGATCGGATTGAAAAGATCGAGACCGCACCCAATGACTATGAGACCGAGCTTGCTTACTACGAAATTCAGGAGGTCGGAGAGTCCAAGGTCTGGTATTCGCCCTGGCATCCAGCCGCCGAAGCCAGCTCGGCGGTCATGCTCCACTATACGATCAATAAGCCCATCGGAGCGCTGCTTGGGGAGAGTGATTTAGTGACCATGATCCCCTGGCTGCTGCGTTATTCTAGAATGTTGGAAGATCGGGTTAAGTTGAATTGGGCGGTTCGTTCGTTTCTCTGGTTCGTCACCGTGCCATCCGCCAAGGTCAAAGAGAAGCAAGAAATGTACAGAAACCCACCAGAATCGGGATCCATTATTATTAAAGACGAATTGGAAACCTGGGACGTGAGCTCACCAGACTTGAAAGCTTCTGACGCCCGTCACGATATGCAGGCTGTCCGAGCCATGATCGACGCCGGTTCCGGCTACCCGCCTCACTGGCGCGGCGACGCCGGAGATATCTCTTTAGCCACAGCTCAATCCATGCAGGGACCAACCGAAAGACATTTGAGACGCCGGCAGCAGTACTTTTTATGGATGCTTAAGGATATTCTTTACCAGGGTTATCAAAGAGCGGTCCAATCTGGAGGCTACGCCCGCATCTCCTCGGAGGACTACGACACCATTTTTAGGATCTCAGCTCCAGATATCAGCCGTTGGGACAATGAAAGCCTGGCCAAATCCGCCGAAAATATCTCCGCTGCCTTTGCCGATCTCACCCCAATTCTAAAAGGTTTGCCCGAATCCTATGCCCGACTGATGTTAACCACTGCTTTCAAGTTCATCGGAGAGCCCCTCACCGAAGATCAGCTCAGTCAATTGATCAAGGATCTGGGCGCAATCCCCTCTGCGGCTCCTGCAGCAGCGCCACTCCTGCTGCCAGCGGATCGTAGGGGCGCAAGGTTTGCGCCCCCTGTCATTGCGAGGAGCACACCTTAATGTCATTGCGAGGAGCAAAGCGATCGCTCGTTCTAAGAGCGGCAAGCAATCTGACAAAGCAACATGTCATTGCGAGGAGCAAAGCGATCGCTCGTTCTAAGAGCGGCAAGCAATCTATGCAAAGCAATCTATCACTCAATCCCACCGTTAAGATTGGCGTGCTTCGGGGGCGGCGCTCGGACGGCTGGCGCACTGTGTTCAAAGTACGTTCACACAGAGCGCCATTCAGCCGACCGAATACGCCCCGCCCCTTCCAGCCCGCCAGGCGCTTTCCCCCCACTCCAGCGCCCAGAAAAATACAAGTACTTAGAACAGGCATTAATTCCCACCATTTTCCCTTTTGTTGCGATTCTGGTGCCACTGGCCAATGTATTAGCTCTTTAATGTCATTGCGAGGACTCTTGTGACCGCTCGTTTTGTGAGCTTCAAGCAATCATCTGATTCGACCAGTCATATGCTGCGGGCAGCGGGTCAGTCCACTCCCTTGCGGTGCGTGCAGGGGCTTTTCAGGGGGGCGTTGGGACGCCTTGCGCACTGCGGTTCGTCTGGAGAAAGATCGCCTCCAGCCTTCCCGCAGAGCGCAAACCAGGCGTCCCAAGTACACACCCCCCTGTCGCCCCGCCCGCCCTCGCTTCGTCCGCTTCCCTCCCCTTCTCCTACTTCGACGTCCTCCAGGTGCTGCCACCAGCCCCAGCTGTCACCAGCCCTCAGATTAATGTCATCGCGATTAATGAACGTTTAATGTCATTGCGAGGAGCGAAGCGACGAAGCAATCCTGATCTCATTCACTCGTATCCGAGGTGATCCCATGGCTCAAACTTTAGGCACGCTTATTCAAGAATCCCGCAACCTGCTCGGAGATCTCACCGCTCTGGACTACGATTTTACCGACGCTCAGCTCGAAGATTTCATCAATCAGGCCATTCGCGTATCTATCTATCCAGTTCCCGCGCTTCGCTGTTTACGATATTTCCACCACCGCCGCAACGCGTATCTATGACCTCGAGCTCACCCACACCGGAATCATCTCAGTTGAATACCCCCAGGGTCAAGATCCACCAGTTTACTTAGTTCGACGGTCTTTCACGCATCCCGATTTCTGGATCGTCGACGGTTATTATGACTTCGTAAAGCCCTCCGACGCCGATAGCTCTAATGCACCGCAAATTTATATCTCAACAAAACCGCCAGCCTCCAAGAAAATCCGAATTAATGCCATAACCGAGCACTTACCCCTCGCAGATACCGCCGACGAAACCACCCTCCAAGATCGTCACTGTCACCTCATTGGTCTGTATGTCCGCTGGAAATGTTGGCAGGTGCTCTCCATCCAGGAAGGCGTCAATCCTGGTCCGCTCTCCACCCTCACATTCACCTTCGAGACCAATGCCAAACGCGCCGAAGATGCTTACAGAGCCAGCCTCGAAGCTGCCGTCAACGCCGAATCTGAATCCGCCATTACCCCCTGGAAGCTCGATAAATTCGACCGGATCTTGTGAGGGAGGGAGAAGGCTGGAAAGATTTAACGCAAAGCACCCGAAGGGCGCAACGCACATGAAGGATCTAAATGAGGGGGAGGAAAGCTGGAAAGATTTAAACGCAAAGCAATCGAAGGGCGCGAAGGACGCAAAGGATCTATATGAAAAGGAGGAAAGCTGGAAAGATTTAACCACAAATCAATCAAAGGGAGTTATAGACACGAAGGATTTTTACTACAAGGAGGAAGACTGGGAGGATTTAACGCAAAGCCATCGAAGGGTGTTGGCGGGAAAATCGAATTATGAGGGTGTTGACAATGAAGTTTTTTCTTATAGAATAGAGGGAACAGGCGGATTTTCTTTACCGCTACAACCACCCGCCAGAGGCCGGTCCGATGACAGGATTATCGAAATGGTAAGCCCAGAATACTTGAGCCGCTATCCATTCTTCAGGATCCTCAAGCCCGACCAACTTATCCAGATTGCGACCATTGCAAATGAGGAAAGCTACCCGCGGGGGACAGTGCTATTTGCCGAGAGAGCGCCGGCAAAGACGTTCTACATCCTGCTGAAAGGGAGCGTCGAGCTGTTTTTCACGGTCGAAACCGAATATCACCCGGAATTGAGAAAAGAATTGAAATTCAGGGTGATCTATCCCGGCGAAACATTCGGGATTTCGGCGTTCATCAAGCCGCATATCCTGACCAGCTCAGCCCGAGCCCTCGAACCGAGCGCGGCGATCGGGATCCGGGCTGAGCCGCTGCTGGAGATGTGCGAGCAGGACGAAAAACTGGCGATGGATTTGATGTACCAGGTCGCCAAAGCTGCGGTCGACCGCTTGAATGCAGCCCGACTCCAGCTTTCAGCGGCATGGGCGCCGGTAAATATAAACGGTGGAACGGGATAACCCGGCTCGACCTGCAAGCGCCTCAGCGGCGCCGACCCACCCTGCCGTGCAAAGCGGCTGCAGCACGCCGGCATCTCTTGAAATGCAAAGACGATTGCTCCCAAGACTTTGCGCCTTGGCGTTGAGGCGGCTTTGACAGGTGATTTAAAGGAGAGGAGCGATGATTTCTCCCGAAACCTTGCGACAACACCCGTTCTTTGGGACGCTGAATGAGAACCAGCTCTCTGAGCTTGCGATGATCGCCGAGAAGAAGGACCTGGCGGCAGGAGAGCTGATCTTCAAGGAGGGCGACCCCGCCGTCTCGCTTTTTTTCCTGGTGGAAGGGGCGGTCGACCTGTACTACACCCTGGCTTCTGCCAGGGCGAACGCGCCGGAGAAAGGGCTGGCGGTCGGGGAGATCAATCCTTGGGAGCCTTTCGGGATTTCGGCGCTGATCGAGCCGCATATTTTTACTTCGACGGCGATCGCTTCGCTGACCGGGCGGCGATTTCATTTGAGGCGGAGGCGCTGAGAGGGCTGTTCGAAATCGACCGGCGGCTGGGGGCGGCGCTGCTGCACAGCGCGGCGAAAGCGGCGCTTGAGCGACTGGACGCGACCCGGGTCCAGATTGCGGCGGCGTGGGCGTAGGGAGCGAAGAGAATTGTTGGTAAATAGGATTTAAAAAAGATTAAACCGCAAAGAACGCCAAGGACGCGAAGGTAAATTTTGGGTGATTAAAAATAAATAAAACCACAGAGACGCAGAGAACACAGAGAATTCTTAACTAGTGTATGTAAAAGATCTTACGGCGGTACGATAGGTTCATCCGAATTTTCTGGATCCGGGGGGATTATTTTTCCAATGGCAAGCCGGCTTTTTCCCACTCAACCATCCCGCCAGCCACATCGAATACGTTGGTATAGCCCATACCGGCGAGCTCTTTCGCTGCGATGGCGCTCATCCGCCCACTGCGGCAGTAGAGCACGATTTTAGCATTTTTATCCTGGGGGAGCTTTGCCAGGTTCCCTCGATCTCGTCAAAGGGAATCGAGAGGTCGGTGTTCGCGATATCGCCTTCGAATGGGATGTGGACGTTGACGAAGGTGAAATCCTTGTTTTCGAGCATTTTCTGCAGCTCAGAGACTGTGATCTCGGTATATGCGCCGCCGGCGACCGGGACGGGCTTTCCGACGCTCTCCGAGGCTGGAGCTGGGGCTGGGGCTGGAGTTGCAGCGCCGGCGCAGGCGGATAGCAGCAGCGCAAGCGCAAACATGCTGATTAAGATTGACCTAGTCATTTAACCTCATCCTTCAAAATTTAACAAACTCTGACTTTCAGATCTGGACGGCGAGGCGAGGCGGTGCGGTTCAAAAGCCAGCAGCAGCACCACTCCTCAATAATATGGTCTTCAAAGACGGAAGATTTTACCATGTAGAACCTGTCAGAAGGGGCGATTTAAGACTGAAGCAAGTTGACGTTCAAATTCCGAATCGGGCCGGCGCTGCAGCGAATTCAAAGTCTCCAAAACGAGGTCATAACACTCGATTGACCGAAGGTTCGCGTTTATTCAACCCCACAAGAATGCGCCAGCCAGGCTCCGGAGCGGCGACTCTCTCTCGTAAAGCGTGCTAAATCACGACCACCTGGATTTTTGGAATCTTTATTATAAAGAGACTCGACAAAAGAAGATGCTGCAGGCAAGGGTCTGCCCGCAGCATCTCGCAATTTGACCAAGAGCTGCCTATTTAGTCACTTTGCACGGCAGAGCAATGGCTTCATTATCAAGTGGCAGCGCATCACGTACATCTATGAGATTGGCGACCGCCCGGAAGGTCACCTTGCCCAACGCAACATCTTCGTTGGTAAAGGTATAGCTGAAATTAAAGACGGTCGTGCGGTTCCCAGGCCGGACCGGCACGTTCTGGACCCGGCTGTCGACCAACACGTAGCCGCCTGGTGTGCTTTTCCAGAGCTGGACCTCCACAGTTTCTGTGTAACGCTTATTAGTCAGCTCAACTGTGATCGGGCGCGTTTGCCCAGATCTAGCCGATTGAGGGACGGAAAAACGAGTGATGGTTACATCGTGGCGTCCGAACCTGCACATTAACATCAGTGGATGCGACGCGCCCATCATAGGTAGTCATGGTCAGCCCAACAGTGTAATCGCCATCGGCGGCATAGCGGTGAATTGGTGCCCACTCGGAGCTTGCAGCACCATCACCCAGATCCCACTCACTGGATTGAAACCAAATATTGACTGGATCCGTCGAGTAGTTGTAGAACGCAACGTCTTCAAGAATATTGGGATCGCCCGGCCAGAAGTCAATAACAACGATGGGCGGAGGCGTGAAATCCAGCTCGAATTTCAGCACCGGACCGGAATATTCATAGATTATAAAGGTCTGGAAAAAGTAAGTTACCCCAGCATCCATGGTGAGCGTCACAAACCCGGGTTGATATCCGGTATATCCGTAGAAGCAGCCAAGCTGGGTTAAATCTTCGAGTGAAGGACCGGTATATACTGCCAGACTCTGAACGTCAGCAAGGCTGATATATGCAGTGTAAGAACCGCTGGTCTCCGGCGTGAAGGCATACCAGACCGTCTTTCTGATGGTCCAGCTGCATGTGGGCATGGGTTCACCGGATTCCACGGTCGTCAAGGCTGTGTCCACCATTTCGCTGAAGGGCAGGGTTGAAATGACCTTCGCGTTTGCAAAATCATTGTGCGAAGGAAGGCAGAACCTCGTTGATATGGAATACCAGAATTCCGCCTGGTTGTTCTGGCGGCGGGTAAGGAGGTGGGTTGTAACCCTTGATCATGAAGTAAATGGTGACACCAGCATAAACATTGATCTTGACCGATCCTGAAGTGCAGTTGCTTGCGGCAGAAGAGAAATTACCCGGCGTCCCGTTATACACCCCAATCGAGGTGCTGAAGGTACTTCCATCGGTATCCGTTTGGATTATCGTGTCTGCAGATGGAGTGAAGGCATACCATACAGAGATGGGCTGAGAAAACGGGCAAGAAAGGTTTGGGTCGTCAAATGCCACAGTTGCTTCTGTGGTGTCAATCGTATCAACAAACGGCAGACTGGGGACCACGGTCGCACTGTCGAAATCGTCGTTGGCAGGCGCTACAGCCTGCACACTCAATACTCCGGGGGTGAAGAATATCAACCCAGTTAGTACGAAGACGATCAATACACCGAACAACTTTTTCTTAGCCATTTCAGACTCCTTCCGTTCCTTTCTAATGGGCATAGATTTTGTTATATCTCACCCATGCGAACACCTGTTCGTGGGCGAGTCGCAAAATCGTCCAATTCTTGGTCTGGCTGGAGTGCTATCTGGAAACCAAGTGAACGCGGCAAACATAGCTTTTTCCCACCTCCTTCTACATCAGCAGCTTTTTGTAACATCCCTCCAATACCACGTGCCTAGAAAAATAGTCTTATCGAAAGAAGTTGAAAAATATTTGTTACCCCAAAATTAAAAAACCACTGACGAAATCCTGTCAGCGGCTTCAGTGCTTTACCACTTTGTATTAAGCCCTGGTTTTCGGCTAATCACGCCTTCTTTGTTCTTCACTGCGATCCATAAATATATTTTATTATAGCATATTAATCTAAAGCGTTACAAAAAATCCGTCTGCAACCTGCAGCGTACTTAACTTGATCAATGAGGAGCAGGAAACGGTGGGGTGAAGGTTTGCACTCGAACCGGTGTGGGCGCAGTTCGTTGACTTTGACTACAGACGACCTATAATATTAATGCAATCCATTTCACCGAGGGGAGGAAAACCGGCCTGGAAATATCGCGTCATGGCGATCGTGCGGGTCAGCGACCCTTGTAGTTGTAAGCAGAGGAGGAAACTTATCATGAAGATCTCTGCGGGATTCAAGACATTGTTCCTGGTCCATTTCATTGCCGCGCTCATATTCGGGCTGCCGCTCCTTCTCGTCCCGGCGGCGTTTATGGGCATCTTGGGTGTAAGCTTAACCGAACCGGAGACTTTCCGGTTGGTGGGCGCGGCAGTGCTCAGCTTCGGCGCAAGCTCCTGGTACACGTACAAGGCTGCCGAATGGGAAAAGGTCAAAATCGTCGTCCAGACCGAGATCGTTTGGACGGTGCTTGCTGTGCTGACCATTCTCTATGGGCTGCTTTTCGCCGGAATACCATCGGCCTACTGGCTGAACGCAGCCATCATGGCTGGCTTTGCGGCGGCGTTTATTTATTTTTACGGCAAGAAATGAGGTTGCCTGGGGGTCGACGCCGTCGACCCCTACGTTTGGTCGGGTTCAGCTAATTCTTCAGCATGCGGGGCGTGGCCGCCTAACCCGATGTTTGGCGGGGTTTATTTATTTTAGAGCAAGAAATGAAGGCGTCAGCGGGTCGACCCCTACGTTTGGTCGGGTTCAGCTAATTCTACAGGATGCGGGACGAGGCCGCCGACCTCCACGAGCCGTGCCAGGCTGATAAACGCGCTAATTGCGTGCAACGCTCACCCCCAGATTATCGGCGTGGTCGCTGATGCGCTCGAGCAGGCGCAGCGTTTCGGTAAAAATGACGTCGGCTTCCGGGCGGCAGAGCCCCTCTTCCAGCCGCTGGATATGCATCTGGCGGCTTTTCCAATACATGCTGTCGAATTCGCTCTCCGCTTTACAGACCCGCCTCGCCAGCTCGCGATCGCCATCTCGGAAGGCTGCCAAAGCCTGGGAGTAGTTCGTATGAGCGCAGCGCCATAGCTGCCCGAGATCATGGATGGCTGCATCGGTAAAGGCTGTTTTGGTGGCAACCCTTTCCTGGGCGTGCTGGGCAATATCCTCGGCCATATCGCCGACGCGCTCGATGTCGGAGATCAAATTCTTGATCTGGAAACAGCGTTTTTGCTGGACAAGGTTGAGGTCGTAGCGCATCAGCGTGTTCATGAAATGCTCCAGCTCTTTGCTCACCGGATCAACCAACTTGTTCTCCAGGACGAATACACGCTGGATGGGGGCCGGATCGAACTCGATCAGGGCCTGGCAGCTCAGCTCGATCATCTCGGCGGTCACCTCACCCATGCGGACCAGCTCACGGGCGGCCTCGTTGAGGGCGACGGCAGGCACGGCAAACTGCATCTCATCGATGTAGGCGGTAACCTTCGGCTTTTCAATCTGCGGATCGGAAGGCACCAGCTTGCGGGCGAGGTCGGCGATTTGCTTGACGAACGGGAACATCAGGAGGCTGACGACAACATTGAAAACGGTGTGGGCGTTGGCAATCTGGCGGGGCAGGAGGGTCGAGGTCTGCTGGATGAAGCCGGCAAAGAGATGGATGAACGGTATGAAGATCAGCACGCCGATGATGTTGATCGAAATCTGGGCGATCGAGGCCTGGCGGGCGGTGGGAGAGAGGCGCAGCCCGGCGATGAAACCGGTGATGCAGGAGCCGATATTCGCCCCGAATATGATGCCGATCGCGCCTTCGAGCGAAATCACCTGAGCGATCCCCATGGCGACGACCAAACTTGTGACCGCGGTGCTGCTCTGAGTAATGGAGGTCATGAGGATACCGGCGAGGATCCCGAGGAGCGGATACTGACCCATGAGATAGAGGGATTTTGCGATCCAGGGGACCTCTACGAGGGAGAGCAGCGCCCCTGCCATGAAGGTCATCCCAACGAAGATGATGCCGAGGCCCATCAAGATTTCGCCGTATTTTTTCCAATCACGCCTGGGGAAAAACTCCAGAAAGACCCACCCCAGGATGACCAGGATCAGGCGGAAGTTGCCGATATCGAAAGCGACGATTTGAGCGGTCAAGGTGGTGCCGATTTCCTGACCCAGCATCACGCCGATGGCTTGCTCTACGGTCATCAAATTGGCGTTAATCAGGCCCATCATAGTGACCATCAATAAGCCGCTGCTCTGGAGGAGGGCCGTGGCGACCGTGCCAAAGACGGCGCTCTTCAGCAGGTTGTTTGTGACCCGGTCGAGCCATTTTTGGATCTGGTCACCTGCAAGCTGCTCCATGCCAGAGCTGAGCAGGGTGATGCCGTAGAGGAACAGCGCCAAACCGCCTAAGATTTGGACCAGTCCTAGCATGGAGCCTCCAGAGTTTTGAGGGACAGCCATTTTGGAAGGGACAACCTTAAATCACGAGCGGAGCAGAACACCTTGATATCGGCTATGCGCAGAATACCAGGTCGAGGGCGGAGGTGTTGGCGGAGCCTTTCAAAATGCGGGACCTTTTCAGTTATTATTGGGGTTTATTTTTTGTTTTTGTTTCTTTCTTGCTTCTATTTCAACAACCGTCTTAATGAATGATGATTGAAGTCATGGTCAGCGAGCCGGCGACGGGCTGGTCGTTGAAGTAGGTCACCGCCTCGCCCGGGTCCTGCTGGGCGAGCACATAGAGCAGCGGGAGGAAATGCTCGGGGGTGGGGACCGCAAGCTGGACCGCTTTGCCGAGGGTGGGGTATTTGGCGAGCTCTTTGAGGTGACCGGCGTCGATCAGGCGCTTGAAGACGGCCTGGGCTTCCACCGCCCAATCGAAGGCAAAGGGTTCGTTGAAGTCGCGGAAATTCCCGCCCTTGAACTCCACCAGGCGCAGGTTGTGGACCATGTTGCCGCTTCCCACGATCAGCACGCCTTCCTCGCGCAGCGGTCTCAGGCCTTTTGCCAGGGCGTAGTGTTCCGAGCCCTTTTTGGTGTAATCCAGGCTGAGCTGCACGACGGGGATATCGGCAGCGGGGAACATCTGCTTGAGCACACTCCAGGTGCCGTGGTCGAGCCCCCAATCCTGGTCTAATCCAGCCGCGCCCAGCTCGAGGAGCTCGCAGACCCGTTCTGCCAGGAAAGGAGCGCCCGGAGCGGGGTATTGGGCTTCATAGAGCTCGCGCGGGAAATCCGCCGAAATCGTGGATGGTGCGGGGCGACCGCATGGCAGTGACCGCCGAGCCCCAGGTCTCCCAGTGGGCGCTGACGCACAGGATGGCAGCAGGGCGGGGCAGGGATGCGCCCAGCTCGCGCCAGGCACGCGAAAAGCGGTTGTCTTCGACGGCGTTCATCGGGCTGCCGTGACCGACGAACAGGACCGGCAGCTTCTGCGGGCTAGCCGGCTCGAGATGGATCTGGTCCAGCGGTGATTGGTCCATAAGCGACCTCTATAGGAAAAAAATCGATTACCCGATCAGCAAGAAGAGCACATACAGGCCGACCAGGAGGGCGAGCCAGACCAGCCTGGAGCGTCTATCCCGGCGGACGAGGGCGAGCAAAGCCAGGAACCCGCCAGCCAGCCCGACGGGCATCATCAGCAGGCTGTAGACCGGAAGGATGCCGAAGACCCAGGTTTTATCGTCTTTGAGGAAGAGCAGGACGAGCGAGTTGATGAGGTAGAGCGCCAGAAAGGCGGCGGAGAGAGAGACCGCCCAACTTCCCGTTTTGGTGCGCGGGCGCCAGGTCCAACGGCGCATTTTGAGCGCCTGCCGCTGTTCTTCGATCGTCATTGCGATGATCCCACTTCTAATCTTCTGGGCAATTTGTCGGGCAACCCAGGCTTAAACCGAGGCCAGAGGCGGCTGGAAGAGCCGGTCTGAGGTCTTATTCCAGCGCTGATTATACAGCAAGCTGGCGCTTGCGACCAAGCGCAAGCTTGTGATAAAGAGATCAAGGCATTGGGAGAAGGCTTTAATGTGGGAAGAGCAGCTCGCCAAGCAGCATAAAGACCACCCAGAGTGCGGGAAGGATCGGCAGCCAGACCATCCAGGAGCGCTCTCCGCCGCGGAGAATGGCGAAGAGGCTCGCAACGCCTGAGCCCAATCCGCAAGCCAGGATTGCCAGCCAGGATTGCCTGCCAGGATTGCCTGCCAGGATTGCCAGCCAGGATCGCCAGCCAGGATTGCCAGCCAGGATTGCCAGCCAGGATTGCCTGCCAGGATTGCCAGCCAGGATTGCCAGCCAGGATTGCCAGCCAGGATTGCCTGCCAGGATTGCCAGCCAGCATCGCCAGCCAGGATTGCCTGCCAGGATTGCCAGCCAGGATTGCCTGCCAGGATTGCCTGCCAGGATTGCCTGCCAGGATTGCCAGCCAGGATTGCCAGCCAGGATTGCCTGCCAGGATTGCCTGCCAGGATTGCCAGCCAGCATTGCCTGCCAGGATTGCCAGCCAGGATTGCCTGCCAGGATTGCCAGCCAGGATTGCCTGCCAGGATTGCCAGCCAGGATTGCCAGCCAGGATTGCCAGCCAGCATCGCCAGCCAGGATTGCCAGCCAGCGATTGCCAGCCAGGATTGCCAGCCAGGATTGCCTGCCAGGATTGCCAGCCAGGATTGCCAGCCCGAAGATGATTGAAAAAGCTCGTAGGATAGGGGCCTCGCTGGGGCTGGGCATGAACACGAAGACGTTGACCAGGAACATGAGGACGAAGGTGGTAAACAGTCCCGCCGCCCACCAGCCGAGAGGGCTATGCGGGCGGGCAAAGAAGCGCGGCTGGCGCGCTTTGCCCGGCTGACTCTCCTGACCCTGCCGACCCGCCTTGTCCGGCTGGGCGCCGCTGCCCGGCAGGTTTTGTGGCGCCTCCCCCGGGATATCGGTTGGCAATTTGAATGGCCCATCAGGAATTTGCGGCGCTGCCCGCAGCCCGGTGCTGGTTTCATCTCGGTCCTCCTCAAACGGTCAGGCTTGCGATCGATATTTGCCTGGATTATTCATCACGGGTCCGTACCTAAAGGAACAATTTGCAGAATAATTGTAAAATATACTTGACATTATGTAATGTACATGATACTATATGTACTGCATAACATACTACAAGTAAAGGATAACGTACTAAGGAGACCGGCATGTCTTACCAGGAAAAAAATATCACCGTGGAATTGATGAGCTTCAGCTTGATCATGATTTATTTTCTGATCCAATGGATCCCGATGTACCGGACGGAAGGCTTGAATCAGTCGAAGATCTTCAGCCTGTGGATCACCGTGATCGCGGCGGGGATATTGGTGACGATCATCAGCAGCATCCTAACGAACATTGCGCTCAGCATCGTGCACGCGATCAAGACCCAGGGGCGGGAAGAGGAACGGTTTATCGAGGACGAGCGCGACAAATTGATCGGCTTGAAAGGCGACCGGGTGGGGTATATCGCATTTTCGATCGGGGTCTTGATTTCGATGCTCAGCTTTATGCTGGGACAGCCGGCGCTGATGATGTTCAGCCTGCTGATCTTCTTCTCGCTGGCAAGCCAGATCTTCGGCAGCTTGTGGCAGATATATCTCTACCGACGGGGGGCTTGAGATGGAAAAACGCCAGGTCAGAAACAACATTCGGAAGCTGCGTTTTTACAACGGCGAGCTGACCCAGGAGCAGCTTGCGGAAAAAGTGGGGGTGACGCGCCAGACGATCATCGCGATCGAAGGCGGGAAGTACGCCCCCTCGCTGGAGCTGGCATTCAAGATCGCGCTGGCTTTTGGGGTGGCGCTGGATGAAGTGTTCTCCTACACCACGGATGAAGAGGAAAGCAAGCAGAGCTGAGTTCACGGTTGGTACGCCAGGCAAGACGGCAGGCTGGATGGTCGGCAAGGTCGAAATCCAGATCGAGAAATCCCGAATTTAAATAAGCCAGGAACGAACAGATTGAAAGCGAGAACGGAAGCATGAGAAAAAGCGAGCGGTTTTGGGACTTTTTAGCCAGGAATTATGACGAGACGGAAGGCAATCCGGCGGAGCGCAAGGATATTGCGATCGTCAAGCGAACGCTCCGCCCTGGAGACACGGTCTTAGAGCTGGCGTGCGGGACAGGCACGCTGGCGTTAGAGATTGCCGGCGGGGTGAAGGAAGTCCAGGCGATCGATATCTCGGCCAATATGCTCGCTATTGCGAGGCGGAAAGCAGCCGGCCGGCGAAAAGCCGCCGGACGCCAGGTCGAGAACACTACCTTCATCCATGCGGTGATCGGCGACCCAAGATTTCAAGAAGGTACCTTCGAGGCGGTGCTGGCGTTCAACATCCTGCACCTGCTGGATGACCCGGACCTGACATTGGAGCGGATCCACAAGCTGTTGAAGCCGGGCGGGCTGT
Source organism: uncultured Chloroflexia bacterium (assembly GCA_963827155.1). Taxonomy (GTDB): domain Bacteria; phylum Chloroflexota; class Anaerolineae; order Anaerolineales; family UBA4823; genus UTCFX2. The sequence continues at coordinate 1,277,494 of CAWGZV010000002.1, forward strand.
TTATCTCGAATACGCCTTGTGTTGGGGAGAAAATGAAGGGTTTTTACGGCCTGCTGCTGCCCATCTTGATCCTGGCGAGCAAGCTCGGCCTGTTTCTGCACATCAAAGATTTTAACAGGAGGGAGCTGGAGCGCCTGGTGGAAGACAGGAATTTTGAGATCCTGGAGAAAGAAAGCTTCTATGAAGAAACAGTGAGCCATCTGATCATCGCCAGGAAGACCGAGAACCCGGCATCCGCAAACATCCGATCCATTTCATCGAGGAGAATACCTAATGAAAGCAGTGGTCTACCGCGAATACGGCCCGCCGGAGGTCCTCCGGCTCATTGAGATCGAGAAACCCCGGCCGAAGGATGGTGAAATATTGGTGAAGGTGCGCGCCACAACGGTGACGATTGGGGACACGATCATGCGGAGCCTGCGGATTCCCGGACCGGGCTGGAAACGCCCCTTTTTGCGGCTCTACCTTGGGTACAGCAAACCCAAACGGACGATCCTTGGGATGGAGCTGGCTGGGGAGGTCGAAGCGATCGGCAAGGATGTGACCCGGTTTAAACCGGGCGACCCGGTGTTTGCTTCGACTTTCGGGGTGAATTTTGGGGGGTATGCCGAGTATAAATGCCTGCCGGAAGACGGGATGGCGGCGATCAAACCGGCAAACATCGGCTATGAGGAAGCTGCGGCTGCGCCCGGCGGGGGGATGACCGCGTTGAGGTGTTTGCGTAAAGCGGCGATCCAGCCAGGGCAGCAGGTCTTGATCTACGGGGCATCGGGAGCGGTGGGGACAAATGCGGTGCAGCTTGCCAGTCATTTTGGGGCTGTGGTGACCGGAGTGTGCAGCGCGGCGAACCTGGAGATGGTGAAATCTTTGGGAGCGGATTACGTCATCGATTATACGAAAGAGGATTTCAGCCAGCGCAGTGTGCGATATGACGTCATTTTTGACGCGGTCGGCAAGCTGGAGGCGAGGCGGGCGAAAAAAGCGCTCAAGCAGCGGGGTGTGTATCTCAATGTGCTCACCGATTCGGGCAGCGGCGAAAGGATCGAGGACCTGATCAGCCTCAAAGCGCTGATCGAGGCGGGGGCGGTCAGACCGGTGATCGACCGGTGTTATCCGCTGGAGGAAATGGCAGCGGCGCACCGCTATGTCGACCAGGGTCATAAGAAGGGCAATGTCGCCATCCAGGTGGCTTAAGGATACAGAAAAATCTGGCAGGGATGCCGCAATTAAAAAGGAGAATAAGACCATGAAAGCAGTCACATACACACAATTTGGACCACCGGAAGTCTTGAGAATCACCGAAGCGGAAAAACCGAGCCCGAAGCCAAATGAGATCCTGATCCGGGTGCGGGCGACATCGGTGGGATATGGGGACGTTCTGGCGCGGGACTTCAAAAACCTGCCACTGAGCGAGTTCAACATGCCCCTACCCCTCTATCTGCCGTCGCGGCTGTATTTTGGGATCAGCAGCCCGAAGGTCAACATCCTTGGGGCCGAGTTGGCGGGGGAAGTGGAGGCGGTAGGGAGCGAAGTGAGCCGCTTCAAGGTTGGGGACAAGGTCTTTGGATACCTGGGGCAGCGGATGGGCGCCTACGGCGAATATGTCTGCATGGCGGAAGACGGCTGCGCGGCGCGGATGCCGGCGAATTTGAGCTATGCCGAGGCGGCGGTGATCCCTTACGGGGCGATCACGGCGTTGAGCCTGCTGCGGAAAGCCGATATCCAGCCGGGGCAGAAGGTGCTGATCTTAGGGGCAAGCGGCGGGATCGGCTCGGCGGCGGTGCAGCTTGCCAGGAACGTCTTTGGGGCGAAGGTCACGGGGGTCTGCAGCGGGCCGCGGGCGGCGCTGGTGAAGCGCCTGGGAGCGGAGGCAGTGATCGACTATACGCAGGAGGATTTCACCGAGAACGGGCAGACCTACGACCTGATCTTTGACGTGCTGGGGAGGAGCTCTTTCGCGGGCTGCAAAAAGTCGCTCAGCGAAAACGGTGTATATCTGCCAGCCAGCTTTAAGCTGAAGGAGCTGTTTCAAATGCTCTGGACGAAGCTGAGGGGCGGGAAGCGGGTGATCTGCGCCCTGTCGGCGGAAAAATCGGAGGATCTGGATTTCATCCGGGAGCTTGCCGAGGCGGGGAAGCTTAAAGCGGCACTCGACCGGAGCTTCCCGATCGAGCAGGCGGCGGAGGCGCACCGCTACTATGAGAGCGGACGGAAGCTGGGGAATATCGCGCTGATGGGGGGATGAAGCAAGGGGGAGCCGATAAAGTTAACTAGAATTATTTTCACCTATCTTTCAAACGCATCCACATCCCGCCCTTGGGGCGGAGGGTGACTTGCGGATCGGTGAGCACAGTGCGGGTCGGGTCCAGCTCGAATTGAAAGCGCCGCGCCAGCATCGGCAAAACCAACTGCAGCTCCAGCAGGGCGAAGCTGCTGCCGATGCACAGGCGCGGCCCGCCGCCGAAGGGGAAGAAGGCAAAGCGTGGGCGGTCCTGGCTTCGTTCCGGGCTGAAGCGCTCCGGGTCGAAAACCTCCGGGTTCTGCCAAAACTGGGGATGGCGGTGGGTGGCCCACTGCGAAAGCGTCAGGGTCGTGCCGGCGGGGATGCGGTAGCCGCCGATTTCGTCGTCTGCCAGCGCCTTCCGAAAGGTGAGCCAGCCCGGCGGATAGAGCCGGAGGGATTCGTCGATGACCATGCGGGTGTACGGCATACTGGTCAGGTCTTCCAATGTGGGGGTCCGGTCTGCTAAGACTTCATCGACCTCACGGAGCAGGCGGGCTTCTGCCTCGGGGTGCTGGCTGAGCAGGTAAAGCGTCCAGGTCAAAGCCGAAGCGGTGGTCTCATGCCCGGCTACCAGCAGGGTGACCGCTTCATCGCGCAGCTGAACGTCGGTCATCCGGGCGGTCTTGCCATCTGGGGTTTCAGCGCCTTCATCGGTAGCCTGGATCAGCATCGAAAGCAGATCGCCAGGCAGGTCGGGATTGCGGCGGCGCTCGTCGATCAATGAAAAGACGATCTTATCCAAATATTGACGAGCTGTCGTGAAGCGCCGGTTGTAAGGGGTCGGGACGCCCGGCGGAGGGTACCATGGGCGCTCGAAGCGGTAGCCCATATCTTCCATTAAAAAGGCGATGTTTGCAGCGATCGTACCGTCTGGGTCGCTCAGGCGTGCTCCGAACAGCGCCCGGGTGACCATTTCCAGGCTCAAGTCCAGCATCTCGCCCATCAGGTTAAAGGACAGCCCATTCAGGCGGGTCTTCTCCCACCGGTCGATGGTCGCCTGCGCTTCTTCGCAGATCATCCCGCTTAAGGCATTAATCTTCTGACGGTGGAAGGCGGGCTGCATCATCCGGCGCTGGCGCAGCCAGAAGTCGCCATTGGATATGACCAGCCCGTTGCCCATCAGGTAGCTGAATAAGGCAAATTCTCGGGTATCTTTGGAATAATTGCTGTGGTTATCCTGCAAGACATGCTGGACGCCGTCCGGGTGCAAAATGATCACCGAAGAGAACGGCCCTACCCGGACTCGTGAAACGTCGCCATAGTTGTGCAGCAGGTCGACGATGAAATTTCTCGGCCGCGGTGGATATCCGCGATGCTGCCCGTGATCAGATTGCCTTTTGGCCCTGGGATTTTCAAACGGGTGCGGTTCATCTGCCTGATCTTTCCATTGTCTCGAGGGGTTTGGGCGGCGCCGCCCGGACAGCTCGAAGTTAATAATTATGGAGAATGTAGATCGTTATGCTTATGATCGCATTATACTGCCATTTCGATTGGGCCATAGTGACCGGTGCAGCAGGAGTTGGTTATCGTGGGGGAGGACAAGGGGCCGGGAGGAATTTCAAGGGTGATTTAGGATGAGATTGCCATTTCCCTTCAAGAAGTGCATTGACAATACCCATGTCATTGCGAGGAGCGCAGCGACGAAGCAATCTACGGACTTGCGGCTGCCGAGAGGGCTTGCCCACGAAGTACGCGTGGCGCAAAGGATGCTCGCAATGACAGGGAGAGGGCTCGTGAGGACACTGCACTGGCGCACCGGCTGGGAAGTCCGGTTGATAATAATGACCTCAATATTAATTCAGGAGAATATCCTGATATTCTTTTTTCCTAGCATCCTCCTTTTTTCCTTGCGGAATTAAATAAGCATGCCCCAGGCAAAATTTTTTGAGAAATATCAGGTCCGACCTAATCGATTAGCACCAATATTTCTCGCATCTGGGGTCCCAATAGCATTCCCCAACGATGACGCCGGTGTGCACCTTTAATTGTGGGAATTTAGGCTGCGATCCTTTAATCGCATTTTGCTGTGGTACGTCGGAGTGACCCTTCAACTGCTGGTTTTTGTTGATCATCACTGCTTGCTCCTTTAAATTTTTGTTCTTGGGTTGCAAGCATAAGCCCGAAGATGATTATACTCAGTCTACTTCATTTGTTATACATATAGCTTATAGCAATCATCTTCACAATCGACATTTTGCTGAGTTTGACCCAAGATGGGTGGGTGAATTCCAAAACAAATACACGGAGTTAGAGATCTTGACCAGAATATAATATTTCTCGGTTCATTCGGAATGACATGTCAGGGACAGGACCGCCCGGTCGACCCCGGCGATCGGGAAGTCTTCCACGATTACACTTTGTACGAGGAAGTAGATGAAAAAAGGGTCCAATCCACACTCAACAATGGATTGGATCCCGCCGCCAGCCTGGAAAGCGTTCAGCGGGTAGTTGAATTCGGCTTCGCCAGAGGGCCGCGAAGCCGTAAGATTACCCCAAGCGAAATCTACTAAGAAAAATCAGGTTCCACCGAAAAAATTAGCAACAAACCCATTGATCACTACAATAGTCGTCCAAATGGCATAACCCGATGTGGATATCAGTGTGTACCTTCAATTGTGGGATTTTGTGCTGTGATCCTTTATTCTCATTTTGCTGTGGTTCGTTGGAGTTTACCTTTAACTGCTGAGTTTTGGTTTGCATTGCATATTTCTCCTTTTATCGTTGTTCATTGAATTGCACGCATAAGCCCGAGGATGATTAACTCAGCCAGCTGCTTTGATGATAAATATAGCATAAAGTAATCAACTTCACAATCGACATTTGACATTATCTTTCCCAAAATGGGTGGGCGAATTTCAAAACAAAGGGAGAGAGGGATCCTGGTCAGTGGTTAAGATTTCTCGCTGCGCTCGAAATGACATGAGGGGGAAAGAAGCTCGAAGTGATACCTAACGCATGTCATTTCGAAGGAGCCAGCCGGAGTCAAATATCTACCACAATCTGTATATATTAGATATAATTCATCAGGTTTGGACATTTAATGGTGGGGACGAATTACAGGCACAATTTCCTGGCTGAAGGCTGGCATATACGCAGTCCAGGCGACCAATCTTCTAGCCGCCTGGACTGCCATTATTTAATCCCAACTCGGGGCGCTCAACTCGGGAGAATATCCGGTCCGATTTCCGCTCCAACATCTGGCCCTGCTTCCGGTCCGGCATCCGGTGCGTTCTGCGGTTCGAGCTCCGGTGGGAGGGAGGAGACCGCCTCCAGGGCTTTCAGCTCGCGGTAGGTCAGGGTCCAGGTGCTGGATTGGTAGATCCGCCACCAGCCGCTGACCAGCAGGATGGGCGAGAACGCCACGACGAAGAAAAAAGGCAGGGCGATGACGGCGGCGAAGAGCCAGGGCCAGTAGCTCGGGGCGGAGAGCAGGCTGGCGACCCCGGCGGTGAGCAGGGCCGGCAGGACGGCGACAAGCAGCCCGGCGACCGCGGTGAAGATCGAGACGACCAGCAGAGGGAAGACCAGGATGAAGAAGAGGATCCCCCAGGCGATCTTCAAACCGACCATCACCAGCCAGACCAGGCCGACGTTTTTCCAGTGGCGCTTTACCAGCGCCCACGCCAGGCGCAGCGATTCCATCACTCCGGCGCCGTCGAGCGCGACCAGCCGCCAGGCGAAATCACGGAGGACATAGAAGACCACCATCACGACCGCGGTGATAAAGATCAGCAAGAAAGCCAGGCCGCTGGCGGCAATGACGGCGCTGAAGATTGTGGATCTCACGCCGCCCAATATGGCGGAGAATACCCACCAGGCTGCCAGCCCGAGGACAACGAACAACGCCAGCACGGGGAGGTGGACGACGAAGTTGACCAGGAACAGGCGCCAGGCCTGCCGCGACCAGCCGTAGCGCCAGGCCTGCCTGAACCCGACCTTGAGGCCGGTGAACTCATACTCAGCCACCATGCGGATTGAGGCGGTCTCGGCGGTGTAGCGCAGGAACGCCCCCAGGAGGCTGAATAGCAGGACCGCCGCAAAGAAGGTGACCATCAGGGCGATGCCCAGGCGGAACTCCTGGGGATGCTGCTCCTGCAGCTTCTGGAGCGCCCAACCCATCTGCCTGAGCCCGTCGCCCAGCTTCTCGGCGAAGGTATCCCCTCGCAGACCTTCAAAGCCGCGAGGGACCTCGATGCCGGTAGGCCGCATCGGACGGCGGTTGTTGAAAAAGCTGTTGAAGCGGGGCATACTGCTGCCGCCGGCGGTGAGGGCGAGCAGGAACCCGAATACCCAGAGCAGCTTGTAGCTCCAGAGGATATGCCAGGACCGTTTGAGGATTTTTTCGATATTTAACATGGTGCAAACTCCTTAAGGTTTGAATTGCGGATTGGTAATCCCATAAACCGAGCGGCCAGATCAGGCGGATTGAGACTCAACTCGCCCGCTCGGCAGGTTCAAATTCTGGCGGCGCAGCCACCAGGCCAGCAGCCAGCCCAGATAAAGCGCAGCAAACAGGAGCTGGGGGACGAGGCTGGAGGCGAGCTGCGACACAAACAGGTGGGCATCGTTCAAGACCGAGAGCAGACCCCAGACCGGAGCGCCCAGCCGGCTGCCAAACAGGCTCAGGGCGGCGGCAAACCAGCTCATCGCGTAGGACTGGTCGGGGGCAAGGGAGAGGCTCCCGTCCAGCAGACCGGCGTCTGCAGCCAGCGATAGGGCGGAGGTCAGGCCAAGCGTGATTTCGACGAAGAGCCAGGCGCCCAGCAGCCCGAGCGGGACCAGCCACCAGCCGATTCTGAGCAGGCGGCGGGGTTGGGGCTCGGCGGGCAGGGGCGGCAGGCGCAGGTCGAGACCCGCGAGGAAGCGGTCGGCGGGGAGAAATTCGCCTTCTAGGGAAGCACTCTGCAGCAGGGAGGAGAGCCGCCTGGCAGAATCCAGCTCCGCCCGGCAGGCGGGGCACTCAACCAGGTGACGCTCGACCGCCTGCAGCAGCTCCCCACCCAGCTCGCGGTCGTGATAGGCGCCGATCCATTCAGTGACATGCTCTGTCATCATCCATCTCCATCCACCAGGTCTGGCAGCAATGCCCGCTTCAACTGACCCCGGGCATAGCTCAGCCTGGACATAACCGTGCCAATGGGGATATCCAACGCGGCGGCGATTTCCTGGTACGAGAGCCGGCCGTATTCGCGCAGCAGCAGGATCGAACGGCTGGTCTCTGCCAGCGAAAGCAGGCCCTGCTGGACGATGCGGCGGCGCTCTTCCTGGACGAGGAGGGCCTCGGGTCCAGGCTGCGGGTCTGGCAAAGTCAGGCCCTCAAGATCTGTGGGGGCGATCCTGCGCCCGGCTCGGAGGAGGTCGAGGGCGGCGTTGATCGCAATCCGGTAGATCCAGCTCCGCAGGGAGGTGCCGGCGGAACTGGAGGTTCCGGCGGAACTGGAGGTTCCGGGTTGGAACGCGCCCAGGTTCAGCCAGGCCTTGAGGAAAGCATCCTGGGCCGCGTCCTGGGCCAGGTCTCGATCGCCGCACATGCCGCAGACCACCCGGACGACGCCGGGGTAATAGCGGCGGACCAGCTCCCCGAACGCATACCGGTCGCCGCACCGGGCTTTTACGACCAGCTCCGCTTCGGAATCCGGGCCGCCGCTGGAGATTCGCCGGTCCTCTACGACCATAGCCGCTTCGACTTCTGGGCGCTGTTTGATAATCGCCGGGTCTCTACGACCAGGGCCGCTTCGGCACACGGACTGCCGCTGGACGATCGCTGGGGCATTAGGACCATAGCCGCTTCGACTTTTGGGCGCCGCTGGACATTCGCCCGAGGTTTGCCTCCAGGGCTGTTTCGGCCTCCGAGCTGCCGCTGGACATTCGCCCGAGGTTTGCGACCAGGGCCGCTTCGGCATTCAGTCGCCGCTGGACAATCGCCCGAGGTTTGCGACCGGGCGGTTCGGCCCCGGGCTTTTTCGACCATGGCTTTCTCGTCTTCCGGACGGTTGTTAACCAAGTGCGGTTCCTTTTGCGCTTCCTACGTATATAACGAATCTGGCGGTCGATTTATTCGAAAATTGGGCAAATGTGCTCACCGTAACAAGAACCATATCTTATACGCTCCAGTCTATCGATTTGTTGCGTTTAATCACCTTCACTGCGGAAATCACCCCAATATCCGTCCTGTCGGAGGGCAGAAGAGGCGGCTGAGGTGGCTTAAGGCAACTCGCTGTCCCGGAAGCGGATTTGTTTGAGCGCCGGATCAATTGAAGGTTGAGCCGAAATCAACTACACGAAATATATTGGGGGCGGAACACCCTCTTCTCGACCCACCTTATAGAAAATCAAACAGAAATTTCGGCCATATTCAGATATATTCGATTATAATTGGCTGTATTCAAACCGGGGCGGACATGCGCCGAACGAGAGACCAGGGACTGAAACCCTACCAGGTGGCTGCAGAGAACATTTCAAAAGAATATCGATCCCTTTTGCGGATTGATCAGGAGGAGATCAACGTGAAATTCGCACAACCCCGCATGATATTCGTCATCCTGGCGCTGACCGGCGCCTCGTTGGCCTGCCAGGCGGTTGGCGGGAGCAGCAGCGCCCCCACCGAGAGCCCTGCCCTCCACCCCACCCCCGGTGACGCTCTCCGGACCGGCGGTGACGGACACCGCCACCCCCGGGATGACGCCCGGGCTGCCGACAGCGATGACCGAAACGCCCGAGCCGACCGCGGAAACCGGCTTTATGCTGGCGACGCTGCCTCCCCCGGAGGCAGGACCGGAAACCCTCGAGCTCGAGACGCTCTCCGCCGAGCCGGTCGTCCCCGATTTTCACGAAGCGATCGTGATGGAGATGAGCTGGACCGACCCCGACGACAGCCCGCAGCAAGCCGGGGCGAACTACGCCTACCAGCAGCAGTCCGGCCCGCAGCCAGCCTGGCAGCTGGTCTATGACGACAACAATCCCTTTCTGCCATCCAGCTACAACCTGACCCTGACCGGCGAGCAGGGCTACTCAGCCGGCCTGGATATGCCGTGCCAGCAGGTCTCACAGCAGGCGATCCAGGAGCAGGCGCCGAGGGCATCTTTCGAAGAGCTGTTCGCGGCCCTGACCGGATCTGCAGCCAGGAGCACCGCCGGCGCCGACCTGGATGGACAGCCGGTGGACGCCTACACCCTGCAGGCAGAGAACTTCAAGCCAGGAGCGGAGATCCAGCTCAAAGGCTCGGCGGCGAACGAGGAGGGCGAATTCACCTCCACCAGCACCTCAACGATCGCACTGCAGGAAGAGGGCACAACCCTCGAAAGCGGGACGCTCTACCTGGCGCAGCAGGGCGGATACGCCGCAAAAATTGAGCTGGTCTTCAGCAAGCTCGCCGGCGAAGAGGACAGCCCCTTTGCGAAGAGCGGTAGCGAGATGAAGCGCAGCGTGACCTACAGCTTCAACCCGACGCTTGAAGCGGAAGACCCGATCCTGCCGCCAGCCGACTGCCCGATCCCCACGGACCTGGGCGGCGGAACAGGAGGTTCCGGCGGCGGAACAGGAAGTTCCGGCGGAACAGGGGCAGGGAGCGCGACGCAGACCACTGAAGATACTGGAAGCTCAGGGAGCGGCGGAGGGGCCGCGCTGACGATTGGCGACCTGCCGCGGCTGGCAGACGCGACGAATGAGATCCAGAGCGACGGCTCGCTGGTCTATCAGAGCGCCCTCAGCTTCGACGAGGCGGTGGATTTCTACCGCACGGAGATGGAGGCGCAGGGCTGGACGGCGGGCGACGAGATCACGCTGGGGACGATCGCGACATTGGAATACAGTCGGGCAGGTCAAAGCGCCTCGATCACGATCATCGAGTCGGGCGACGGGCTGATGATCACGGTTGATTTATCGTGAGGGAATAAAGATTTAACGCGAAGCTCGCGAAGTCCGCGAAGATCGCAAAGATTTTTTGACCACTACTGAGACGCATACCAGATTAAGGAAAATAACCACCACAGAGACGCGGAGAAGACAGAGAGCACACAGTTTTTAATATTCTGTGTGTCTCTGTGGTGAATTTATTTTGGGTATGACGCCTGAATATCAGGGCTGCTCACCTAACACTGCAAGGAGGGATAGATGTTTCGAAGGATCGTGCACGTATTTATCTTTGGAGGGTTAACCAGCGCTCTGATGCTTCAGACTGCAGCACCAGGGGGCAGTGCGAGGGCTCAAGCGGAGCAGCCGCAGAACGGCGTTAAGTTTGTCAAGCGAGATGTCGCTGAAGGGCTGGTCGCCTACTGGCAGTTCGACGACAACCAGAACGACAGCCTGGCGAGGGATTCTTCACTCATCGGTGCTAACGATGCCAGCCTGGTCAATGGAGCAGCTTTCAGCGCCAGCATACCGCCAGCGATGACACGCTTCGACCCAGGCTCGCTGGGGCTGGACGGCAGCAATGATCGCGCCACCCTGCTCGACAGCCCCGCCCTCAATCTGGCTACCAGCTTCAGTCTGGCTGTGTGGGTGAAGCGGCTCACAACCGGGTCTTACCATGCCATTTATGATTCGGGAGAGCAATCGAACGAGTGGTGGGTATTCATTGCCGGGGCAACTTCCGGCGGCGCGAACGACAACCGGCCGGGTTTTGGCGAGCGGGGCATCGCGGAGGTCTACAGCACCGCGGCGATCGTCGACACAAGCTGGCACCACATTGCGGTGGTTAAAAACGGCAACGCAGCTTCAAATTTGACCTTCTACCTGGACGGCGTGGCGAGCGGGACGTCTTCGGTCGGGAGCGCAACCCTGCCAAGCGGGCCCAAGATGATCGGCGCGCTGCAGGATGGGTCGATTCTCGCCCATTTCAACGGCAACCTGGATGAGCTGCGGATCTACAACCGGGCGCTAAACGCTGCGGAAGTGCTGCGGCTGGCACAAGGGAGAGGCTGCGCCTTCGACGGCTCCAGCTGGGCGCAGGCATACTCCGACCTGCAGTGCGCGCTGGATGAGTACAGCAGCGGGAGTCAGGTGTGGGTGGCACGCGGGAGCTACAGCCCGGGGACCAATTCCGGATCGGCCTTCATCCACGACACCCCGGCGGAGATCTACGGCGGTTTCCTGGGGACCGAGAGCCTGCTGAGCGAAAGGCCGGCTTTTATCAAGCCTTTCGGCGTATTTACCAGCGACGAGGATTACAGCATCTTGAGCGGGGACGTGGACCGGAATGACAACCTGACCACATTCACGAACTACGGCGAGAACAACCGCTTCGCGGTGCGGACCCAGTTCAACTCCGGGCTGGTGTGGGACGGCTTCGTGGTGCGCAGCGGCTCATCCAAACAGGTCGCGGCGCCGCCTGCCCTGCCTGAAGCCGGCGGAGGGATGTTCTTCAACGGCGCCAATGGCACACTGCGGAACATGGCATTCCTGGCGAACCAGGGGCAGCGCACAAACCAGGGCGGCGGGCTGGCTGCCTCCGGAGCAACTTTTACTATTGAAGACAGCCTGTTCCTGGGAAACGCGGGATTCGGCGGCGGGATGTTTGCGGAGGGGGCGACTGTCACCCTAACCCGGGTCGATTTCCGCGATAACGCTGCGACCGTGCTTGGCGGCGGGATGGGCCTCTCCACCGCCAGCCTCACTTTCAACGGCGGGACGGTTGAAAACAACCTGTCGGCGGGGAACGGCGGCGGTCTGGGATTCAACATCGCCGGCGGTTCACTGTCGGATGTAACCATTGCCGGCAACACCAGCGCGAAGGGCGGCGGGATCTATGCAGGGATCGGATCGCTGAACCTGGCGGATGTGGTCTTGAAAGAAAACGAAGCCGAAGAGCTGGGCGGGGGACTGATGTTCGACGGCACAATCTCAACGATCGACCGGACGGCATTTTACGGGAATCGGGGGGATGCCTTCGGCGTGACGATGCTGATCACCGGCACCGCCCAGGTGACCGTGACGAACAGCATCTTCGCGGGAAATGTCGACACCGCCGGGCTGTTAGACGCGATGATCGATGTAAAAAACGCCGACCTGCTGCTTGCGAACGTCACATTCGCCAGCAACGATTCGGATTACGGAGGGCTGCTGGCACGCGCCCATCAGGACGCCCAAGTCGTCGTCCGGAATTTCATCGTCTGGGACAACGCACCGGTGCTGTTCAGCGAGACTGGCAACGGCAATGTTATCTATTCGATGTTTATCTACGGTCGGCCCGGGTCGGGAACCGACCCGCAGTTCTTTCGCAATCCGGACGGCGGGACGGGCGGTTTCGCCAATCCCAGCGGCAACGATTACGGCGACCTGCACCTGCAGCCGTTTTCACCCGCGATCGATAAGGCGTTTTCGACTTATCTGCCGCCGGCTTTCACGCTCGATTATGACGGCGCCAACCGCTTTGTGGACGTCGTATATATCAAAAACAACCTCGCCAGCCCTTTCCCGATCGACATGGGGGCGTATGAGCACCAGGAAGCGTTCGGAGGATTCCTGCCGCTGATTTTAAAGTGAGGCGAATTGAGGAAAGAACCCACCACAGAGACACGCTGAACACAGAGCTATTTTAATCACATCCGGCGTTTAGGATTCTCAACGCCAAGACGCGAAGGTCGCGAAGGTTCTTTTTGTGAAGAAGAGTTTTTTTGATGGAATTCGTAGGGTCTAACTTATCGGAAAGTATATATATCGATTTTAGTTATATGAGTATGTAATGGATAGCGTAATCCAACCTGGGATAATCACTGCTTAATAGTAAACAAGGGAGAATGGATGAACACTCGCAGCTATTTTTTTATCGTTTTAGCTTTCTTTATCGGCATTGCGCTGGTTGCCGGATTTAGCAAGTCGGTGCTGGCGCAGGACCAGCCTCCCACCAAGCCCGGCGAAGCCACCCCTGCAGAGCAAAATTCAAAAGGGCCGGCGCCCACCCCAGACCCGCTGGATAAGTCGGGCGGGAACCGCGAAAAACCGGCGGCGGTCGAGGCGGTGGACTACAGCACTTCATACCTGACCGGGCGCGGCGCCCACCCGAACGAAAACGCGGCGTTCATCCTGGTGATCGCCAACACGGGCGCAAATACCGGCGCCAATACCGAAGCGCAGATCAGCCTGCCGAAAAACGCGGCTTATGTGAACGGCTCGGCTCAGGTGCAGGGCGGCGGCACTCTGCTGGCATCGGCAGAATTGATCCAATGGACGGGGACGATCGCCAACGGGGCGAGCGTGCGGATCATTTTCCGGGCGATCCTGCCTGCGACGATCGGGGAAGCCGTGTCTGTCAGTGCGGCGATCTTCGATCCCGGGCTTCCGGCTGCGATCAACCTCGCCACCAGCCTGAAGATCCAGGCGCCGACCGGCGGTCCGGACCCCTTCGGCTATACCTATAAGGACAACCTGGCGCCAGCCAGCAGCGTGTCTTACGACTGGGTTTTCAACACAATCGCGGCAACCAAGCTCAACTTCGGGGCACTGCCTGCGGACGATGCGGTCAGCCCGCTGACCCCGATCGGATTTTCGTTCCGGTTCTACCGCAACAGCTACACGGATATGTATATCAATACCAACGGGCTGGTGATGTTTGGCGCCGGGAACTCTGCCAACGCGACGAACACCCCGAAAGCGATCCCGACGCCTGGCTCCCCCGACAACTACCTGAGCTGTTTTGCGAGCGATCTGTACCTATTGGACACTTCGCAAGGGGTCTGGGTAGAGACCTTCGGCTCGGCGCCAAACCGCTACACCGCGATCACCTTCAGGGCCGCCTATTTCAGCTTCGAGAATGTCGCCCCGGCGCAGTTCCAGGTGGTGCTTTTTGAGTCAAGCAACAAGGTGAAGTGCCAGTACCAGGCAACCGCCGACACCCTACCGGGGAGCGGGGGCTGGTCGCAGATCGGGATGGAGAACGATGACGGCACTGCCGGGCTCTCGTATTACTTCAACGCAGCCATGCCGGCGACCGCCATCGGCCCGCTGAACGAGGGGCTGGCAATCGAGTTCACGCCCGGCGCGGCAGCCCTGCCGGTCTACAACACTTCCAAAATCCTGGCCTCCGCCAACGTCCATCCCGGCGACACGGCGAAATACACCCTGGTGGTGCGCAACACCGGCACCGGCGCAGGGTCGAGCACGACGGTAGTAGATCCGATCCCGGTGGGGGCGAGTTATGTAGGAGGCTCGGCGGCGGTATTGGGCGGCGGATCGCTTATCGCCAGCAGCGCCACCGTGAACTGGAGCGGCTCGATCGCAGCCGGCTCGGGGGTGACGATCACTTACCAGGTGGTGGTGCCGACGGTGCTGGGGAGCGTGCTGACCAACACCGCCACAATCAACGACGGGCTGGCGAGCGCCCCGTTTATCATGAACAACAGCCAGATCCGGGTCCTGCCCCCGCCGACCGGCGGACCGGATTATTTCGGCTACACGTATAAAGACAGCTACGACCCGAGCGTGAGCTTCACCTGGGTGCCCACCAGCGCCACCAGCACCAAAGTGAACTTCGGGGCGGTGCCTGCGGATGACGTTATGGCAGGACCCTTCCCGATCGGCTTCTCGTTCTCGTTCTACCAGAATGCCTTCAGCGATTTCTACGTCAGCAGCAACGGGCTGGTAAGCTTTGGCGCCGGCTACTCCGAGAATATCAACCGCCCGATCCCGAGGGCTGGGGACAGCCCGAAGAATTTCGCAGCCTGCCATTGGGGAGACCTGTACATCAAGGACGCTGCGCAGGGGGTCTGGTACGAGACCGGCGGACCGGCGGGAAGCAAATACCTGGCGGTGACTTTCAAGACGATCTTTTTTGAAAGCAACAGCAATCCAGCGATCATGCCGACCACCTTCCAGATGATCTTGTATGAAGGCAGCAACCAGATCAAATGCCAGTACCTGGATGCGGGCGGCTCGGTTTTAGGGAGCGGCGGCGGCGGGGCGACGATCGGGCTGGAAAACGCCGACGAAACCAGCGGGCTGCAGTACTTCTTTCAAGACGCGGGAAAACCAGACATCCTGGGGCCGATTGAAAACAACCTGGCGGTGCTGTTCTTCCCAAGCGCCAACGTGCCGGCTTTCAGCGCTTCGGTCAAGCGCGTCACCCCTTCCATGCACCCGGGAAATGTCCTCGAGTACACGGTGGGGATCGTGAACAACAGCGGGACCACCGGCGGGTCGGTGGCATTGTCCGATCCAATCCCTGCTGGTTCCAGCTTCGTGCCGGGCAGCCTGGGCGCGATCGGCGGCGGCGTGGCAGGCTATAACAACGGCAGCTCAACGGTCAACTGGAGCGGCTCGATCCTGCCGACCCACCGGATTACAGTGACATTCCAGGCGGTGCTGGGGGCTTCCTCCGGGTTGATCACGAACACCGCCTCGATCAATGACCCGGCGGCGGCGCTGCCGACGGTCCGCCAGGCGGTGACGCCGGTCCAGCCGCCCTCTGGCTTTGGGAGCGGGACGCCGCGCTACTACTACCACGACAGCTACACCCCCGGTACGAGCTATTCCTTGATTTCGCCTTCGGGCAGCGCCGCGATCATGTCGGTCACAAATGGCGACAATGACGACGGCTACGGCACCATCCCGCTCGGCTTCGATTTCAAGTTCTTCGGACGGAGCTATTCGAGCGTGAAGGTGAGCACCAACGGGCTGGTGATGTTCAACGATGTCGGCTCAACGGACTGGGACAACAAGCCGATCGGGACGCCGGGCGGCGTGGACAACTATGCGACCTGCCTGTGGGACGACCAGCAGGCAGCGAATTTACTCCAGGGCGTCGCATACGAGCTTAAGGGCAGCGCACCCAACTATTTTATGGTGATCTGGTTTTACCTGCAGAACCTGGATCCTTCGACAAGCGGTCCTAGCAGCTACCAGATGGTCCTGTACCAGACGAGCAATGCGATCAAGTGCCAGTATATCAATATGTCTGGTTCAGCGGCGAGCGACGGTCGCAGCGCAACGATCGGGCTGGAAGGACCGTTCGGCGCGAGCGGGATCCAGTATTTCAGCGAGCGGAAAACGGCGCCGTTCATCGGTCCGCTGCACAGCGGGCTGGCGGTCGAGTTTGTGCCTGCGCCGGAGATTTTCCTGCCGCTGGCGCTGAAATAGGGAAGATCTTTCACCACAGAGCAACTGTGTTGAATGTCAAGATGTGAAAACGCCATAAACAAACCTGGCGGTGTCAGCAAGTTGGTAAAATAAAGACACCCCAAACCCGGAAGGCGGGAACAAAACCCTGTTCACAACGGGGCGAGTTCTCGTCTTTCATTTTGGATCCCCACAAATCGAATTGGGAGCTGCCAGCTCAACTGATCTCGGATCAGCGCATTCAGGATTGTCAACAATTTGCGCATACATGCGACCAGAGCCACCTTCTTGAGTTTTCCATTCTTGAGTAAGCGTTGGTAGAACTCCCGGATCACTGGATTGAAACGAGTTGCTGAAACGGTTGCCATGTAGAGCACAGTCCGAATATCAGCACGCCCACCTTTGATGCGTCTTTTACCTCGAAAGAAGCCGCTATCAAAGTTCATCGGTGCAACACCCACCAGCGCCGCGATCTGCTTGCGGTCGCTATGTCCCAATTCAGGTAAAGCTGCAATCATGAGTGATGAGGTGACCTTCCCAATCCCCGGTACACTGCGCAGGATCTCGTTCTTGACCTTGAAGTTGGGATCATCCTGGATGAATTGATTGATCTGTCGATCCAGTTCAGCAATTTGCGCATCCAACCACTTCAGGTGGGCTTCTATGCTGCCTTGCATCGCCTTATGTGCGGTTAGCAAACGGTTTTTTTCTGCTGTGCGGTTCTCAATTAACTGCCGCCTTCGCAGGACCATTGCAGCCAATAACTGCTCTTTTTCATCTGGCAATCGCGTTGGTTGTGGCCTGACTGCTTGTCCGAAGCGAGCTAGCAGACGCGCATCCAGGCGATCTGTTTTTGCCAGCAAGCCTATCGACCTGGCGAATTCTCGCACTCGGTGGGGATTAATCAGCGCCACTGGAACCCCGCCGGCGTATAACTCGCCGACCAGGTTCTTTTCGATCCCTCCCGTTGACTCCACCACCACCAGCTGGGGACGCAATTCCAGACACCTTTTTACAATGGCATCAATCCCAGCCTTATCGTTTGCCACGCCCCAGATTTCCTTTTCAATATTGCTGGCAACATCCAATCTCTTTTTGGACACATCAATTCCAATAAATACTTCTTCGGATTCCTTTTTCATTCTGCCCTCGCTTGGTTATAATTGCATTGCCCGTTCTAGCAGAATTCGGACTACAGGTCCACACAACTGTTCGGGCATTGCGGTTAGATGGCGCAGCAACCTTTGCTCGGTGACGGTCTCTCGGACCAATTCGCAGACGGCCTGTTGCGCCATCTCGCATCATACCATTTGAGATGGCATGGCGAGCCTGCTCCGTGACGGTTTTCTCCACCAAGACACAGATCGGTCTGCCATGCCCAATTTTCATCATACTAGCAGTACACAGAGCTCACAGAGATTCTTAATGATAAGGTCTCTGTGGCTCTGTGTTAATATTTTGAAAAGCCGGCGGGAGCGAGGTGTTTGGGTTGGATATATGGATCATCATTACGGATCGACCAGGCTGCCGACCGGATTGGCTGTGCGGTGGGAGCATAAAAGGGCTAAATCGGAGAATCTTTGGTAGAATTAATCAGACCCGTGGAGAAAATGAAGCCAGAGGGAATCGAAAATGATGGACAACAAGAACAGCAAACGTATGGAACTGTCAGCAGAACAGCGTGAAGAGCTGCTGCGGGGATTGAAAGCCCGTTTTGAGAAGAATATGAAACGCCACGAAGGCGTTGAATGGGCGAAAGTTCAGGCAAGGCTGGAAGCAAAGCCCGAAAAACTTTGGTCGCTCAGCGAGATGGAAAGGACCGGAGGCGAACCGGATGTCGTTGGCATCGATCCTAAGACAGGCGAAATCCTTTTTTATGATTGTTCGGCGGAAAGCCCTAAAGGCCGCAGAAACGCCTGCTACGACCGTGAGGCGCAGATGGGAAGGAAAGCGTTTCCACCGGAAACCAACGCGATCGATCTGGCAGCCGAGATGGGGATTGAGATGTTGACGGAAGAACAATATCGGGAGCTGCAGACGCTAGGAAATTTCGATACGAAGACTTCGAGCTGGGTGATCACCCCGGCGGCTATTCGAAAACTAGGCGGCGCCCTGTTTGCCGACCGGCGCTACGACCATGTCTTCATTTACCACAACGGCGCAGATTCTTACTATGCCGCCAGGGGGTTCCGCGGGGCGCTGCGGGTGTAGATTTAATTGAGACGCCGAAATTTGATTTGAGTGCAGAATGAACCCTAAGGTCGATGAATTTATCCAGAATTCCGGCAAGTGGCAGCAGGAATTCGAAAAATTGAGGGAGATCATCCTTGACTGCGCGCTGAGCGAAGAGCTGAAGTGGGGCAATCCATGCTACGCGGATGAGAAGAGAAACATCGTTCTAATGCATGCATTCAAAGATTACTGCGCGCTTTTGTTTTTCAAGGGCGCCTTGCTGAACGATCCCCAGGGCATCCTGATCCAACAATCGGAAAATGTCCAGGCGGCGCGCCAGATCCGGTTCACCAGTCTGCAAGAAATCGTTAAGCTGGAACCCTACCTGAAAGCGTATATTCGTGAAGCGATTGAGGTTGAAAAAGCCGGATTAAAGGTAGATTTTAAAGAGACGGCAGAATTCAACATGCCAGAAGAATTTCAAGTCCAATTGGATGAAAACCCAGCTTTGAAAGCTGCATTTGAGGGATTGACGCCGGGGAGGCAGAGAGCATATTTGCTGCATTTTTCGGCGCCCAAACAAGCCAAGACGCGGGAGGCAAGGGTTGTGAAATGGATCCCGCAGATTCTCAACGGGAAGGGATTGAATGATCGGACGCGCAGCGAATAATCGATGCTAACGGGACCGGATACACTGGGGGAAATGTGGTATTAATCGTCCCCAGTCTGGCTTTCAATTCTTTCCATTTTGGGTGCAGATGCCTTCCCCCGCATCCCATTCCCGGAGAGCGCTCCGACATACACCCCGAGCAGCACCAGCAGACCGCCGAGCAGCAGCAGCAGGCTGATCTCTTCGCCAGCCAGAGTGGTGGCGAGCAGGACGGCGACGATCGGGGAGAGGACGAAGGCGTATGAGGCGCCGCTCGCCGTCCAGCGCGAGAGGGTAAAGAGATACAGCCCAAATGTCCCCACTGTTCCCAGGGTCGCAAGGTAAAGAAAAGCAAGCCAAACCCCACTGCTGACGGGCAATGCGGGAGTTTCCCCGATCATGAAGGAGCCTGCCAGCATGATCAGGCTGCCGGCAGTCATGGCGATGGCGTTGATGGCGAGCGGATGGCTGGGCGGGATCAGCTTGGCAATAATCCCCAATTCGGCGATGCAGGCAGAGCCCGCTAATATTGCAATCAGGTGGGGGATCGAGAGCTGGGTGCCGTTATATAATGAAGAGCCCGTGATGGCGGCTATTCCAACCACTGCGATCAGTCCGCCGATCACTCCCCGAAGGCGGAGGGTTTCGATCCCGTGAAAACTGGCAAAGAATATCGTCAGCAGCGGGACCATGGACATGATGGTTGAAGTCACCCCGGCGGGGGTCTTAATTAACCCCCAACCTAAAAGCAGAAAAGCCGCACCGACCCCCAGAGCGCCGTACAGCACCGCACCTGACAGGGCTTTGCCGTGCGGCAGCGGCGCCCTTTTTACCAGGGCAAACGCCCAGAAGATCAGCGCGCCCAAACCGAAGCGCATGAATCCAGCCCAATATGCGGGGACCTCCGAATAGACAAAACGCAAGGCGAGCGGGGCGCTGCCCACGATCAGCACAAAACCGGCGAATGCCGCCATTGTCAGCCGGTCGGGGAGCGCCAGCGGGCCTGCCCCCGGCGCCGCAGCCTTTTCCTCGTCGGTGACCGGCAGGACGACCATCCCTTCTGCACAAGCGGGACCGATAAAGGGTTGGGATTTCGTTTCTACAGCCATTTTCCCTCGCATTCTGCTTGCTGGACTGTTGGAATGAGGTGAGAAGTCGTACTTCGGCTTCCCCCACGGTATACACCCTGCGAGGTGCGTATGCGGATATATTACACCTTAATTGTAATAATTTGATGAAAAATTTCTAGGGAAATTTTAATCGTGCCGCGGCAGAAGAAAATGTGATCCATCTTCCGGATTCTGGCGGCAACGAATAACGATTTTTATCCTTATGAAATCTCTGTGGACTCTGTGCCTCCTCTGTGTCTCTGCGTTATTGTTCTTGCTTTGAATTAAGATTTCCCTTTGCGTTCTTTGCGTGCTTAGCGGTTAAATCTTTCCGCCCTTCCCATTCCCCGAGAGCACCCCCACCCACACCCCGAATAGCACGACCGCCCCACCGAGCAGGAAGACCCAGGTGACCGCCTCGCCGGTCAGGCTCGCAGCCAGGATGACGGTCACGATCGGGGAGAGCACGAAGCCGTACGAGACCCCGCTGGCGGTCCAATGCGAGACGACGTAGAAATAGAGGCTGAAAACCACCAGCCCGCCGATCGTGACCAGGTAGAGCAGCACCAGCCAGACCTCCCGGCTGGCGGGTAATGCCCGCGGCTCACCGATCAGGAGCGAGCCGGCGAGCAAGACGACCGCCCCGAGGGTCATGGCGATGGCGTTGGTGACAAATGGGTTGCTGCGCTGGATGCGCTTGGCGACCACCCCCGATTGCGCCATGCACGATGCCCCCAGCACGATCGCGAGCAGGTGCGGCGGAGAGAGCACCAGGCCCGAGCTCAGCGAGCTGCCCATGATCACCACGATCCCAGCCACCGCCAGCAGGGCGCCCAGGACCCCCCGGCCGCGCAGCTTCTCCTGCCCCTGCAGGCTGGCGAAGATCAGGGTGAGCAGCGGGATGATCGACATGATGATGGCATAGACGCTGGCAGGCGTCTTGATCAGACCCCAGAGGGCGAAAAGGAAGGCCAGGCCGGTGCTCAACAGGCCGTAAAGCGCCGCCCCGGCAAGGGCACGGCCGTGCGGCAGCGGGATGCGCCGGACGGCGACGATCGCCCAGAAGATCGCCCCGGCCAGCAGGAAGCGCAGAAATCCGCCCCAATAGGGCGCCAGCTCATGATAGGTGAAGCGGATGGCGACCGAGGCGCTGCCGACGATCAGGATAAACAGCCCGAAGGCGACGAGCACCCGGCCAGAGGGCAGGGCGGCGCGCTGGGCAGGGACTCCAGCAGGCTGCACGGCAGCGGGGAGGACCGCAAGAGGCGCTTCAGGGCAGCCGGTTGGGACCAGTGGGGTTTCTTCTGCCTGTACTGCCAAATAATTCCTCCAATAAACGGATCAGCGCGTACAGTCATCCGTTTATCCGTTGGGTATCCGTTGTCCGGATGACCAATTCTACCTACCTTACTACCTTACTTATACCCTACTTCGTAAGCACCGGCAGGAAGAGATGGTCGTCGCGCTCGTTCGGGCTGCGTTCGAGGGCGCCGATGTCGCAGGCAGCCTCGAACTGGGCGGGAGAAGCCGCGAATGTCGGTCGCTACCCCGCCGCACTGCCCGCTGTCAAGGGCAGGGCTGTCTACCTTGGGCAGGGGCAGGAAGGCGCCTGCCGGGCTGATCCAGAGCCCAAGCTTCGGGTCGGTGTTCGGCTTGTCGCTGACCTGGAGGAGACTGCATGAATTATCGCTGCCGATATTAAAACCCTGTGAGGTGATCGAGCCGGTGCAATCATCCCCGGCGGCCTGGATGATCGAGTTTTTAAGGTTGAAAAATGTCCCATCAAGGATCTGGATTGCAGTGCCAGGCGCTTGCGCTCCGGGATTGAGGATTGTTGAGAAATTGACGCTTACATTTCCGTTCCCTAGGATATCTTCTGCATATAACCCCTCATTGTAAGCAAGGAATGAATTCACGATCGAAACGAGGCCGCCTGCATAAATTCCGCCGCCTGAAGTGTTTGTTGAATTGTTCAAAAAGATTGACTTTTCAATCTCAAGCTCTGCGCCGGTCAGGTTGTATATACCTCCACCCGCTACGTCTGCAATATTCTTGTTGAAGAGAACATTTACCAGCCGGGTGTTCCCAATATTGAATAAACCGCCTCCGCCGAACGCAGCCGTGTTGTTTGCAAACAAGGTGTCGGTGATCCGGGCGGCGCCCTCAATCAAAGCCCCGCCGCTTGTTAAACCCGAGTTCGATGTCAAGGTTAAATCCTTCATATCGAGGCTCGAATTAGGCGTGATATAGATGGCGCCGCCGTCATCCTCTTCGGAGGAGTTGTGATCGAAGATAGTATTTTCAATGACTACGTTTGGACCATCCCAAACCAGGAGCGCTCCGCCTCCGTATGGATCACCCGTTGCGGTGTTGTGGTGAAAATTACTATCGGAGATCTGAGTGGTCGCACCATCAAAACGTGGATAGACGGCGCCTCCTCCTGCAGCGTGATTGTATGCAAATTCGCTGTTGTTCTTAATCGTCAGCGGTCCGAAAGTTACGATCGCCCCGCCGTTGTTCGCCGCGCCGGTGAAGTTGTTCAGGAATTTGCAGTGATCGATCGTCAGCGAGCCGGTGTTGTAGATCGCACCGCCGTCAAAAAAGCCGTTGTTTCCGCCGCCGTTAGTGACGGTGAGATTCTTAAGGGTCAGCGAGGCGGTGGTACCGATGGTGAACAGCCGGGCGGTGTTCTGCCCGCTCAAGATCGCCAGGTCGCCGCCGTCGATCGTCACCGCGGTAGTGATCGATTTCTGCAGCCCGAAATAGATGTAAAACGGCGCATCCCCGCAGTCGAAGGAGATCGTCCCGCCGCCGCCGGTCTGGACAGTGCTCAGGGCGGCGATGAATTCGGTCTCACCGCATGCTCCCGCCGACGACCGCATCGGCAGCAAGCGCCTGGGGAACGGGAAGCGAAAATTGGGCTGCAAACAGAAGGACTATCTTCAAAACCAGGCGAAAGAAAAGCTTATTACCACCCTTGAAACAAATCATTTTCAATCCCTTGAAGTCGTGGGAATCAGGATAGGAAAATTACATGATAATTACGATCTTATTAGATTATATTCCATTTTCATGTTTTAGGGGGTGAATAGCAGGATCTCGATCGACGGATATCGGTTAATCCATTCGATTTCGGCGGTCCGAGGGGGGCATTTCCGGGCTCAACGACCCCGGCTTCAAATTACGATCACGGCAGCATGGTTTCGCCTTCGCCCAACTTGCGATGGATTGGTTCATTTTGGTTGAATGGATGATTGACTTTTCAATGGAGTGCACTATACTGAAATCAACGGGGTAAGAATAGGAGCTGCGAATGGTTATTGACCCTAGAAGCAAGTCCGTTCTCATCACAGGGGCATCAACCGGGATTGGCAGGATCACAGCCCTGCATTTGGAAAAACTCGGGTTCACGGTGTTCGCCACCGTCCGCCGCCCGGAGGATTGCCTGGCTCTGCACGAAGCGAGTACAGGGCTGCTCGTGCCAGTGCTGATGGATGTCGTCGATCCGGCGAGCATCCAGCGAACCCGGGAAGAAATCGAGCGGCACACCGGGCCGGCAGGATTGTGGGGGCTGGTGAACAACGCTGCAGTCGCATTCTCCGGTCCGTGGGAGGTCATCCCGCTAGAGCAGCTCCGCTATATATTTGAGGTGAACTTCTTCGGGCTGCTGGCGGTCACCCAAGCCATGCTTCCGATGCTGCGCCAGGCTCAAGGCAGGGTGGTCAATATCAGCTCCACTGCCACGCTGATGCGAGTGCAATTCCACGGACCCTATACAACTTCCAAGCTGAGCGTAAATGGGTTGACCGACAGTCTGCGCCAGGAGCTCAAACCTTTTGGTATGCGAGTCTCCAACGTGATCTGCGGCAGCATCCAAACCCCGATGTGGGAGCGAGGCACGCAGACCTCCTCGGAAATCTTCAAGGCTGCCGAGCCTGAGTTGAAAAGCCTCTATTATGAGCGCTACCACACCCTCGGCGAATACCTTGACCGCCTTGGCCGAAACGGGGTCCTCCCAGAGGCAGCTGCAGCCGCAATCGCCCGGGCTCTGACCGATGAAAATCCAAAATTCACCTATCCGGTCGGAGCGGACGCGCGCCTGTTCATGTTCGCCCATCTGGTGCCGGCACGGCTGCTGGACTGGATCAGGGATCGGGAGATTGGGTTCAAACGGTAATTTTCAGCCCCCCAGCAGCCCTTCGATCGCGGCGGAAGGTCTCCAGGTCGGGCATCTTCACCATCCGAAAACCGTTGAGCAGCCCGAGCAGGGCGGCGAACAGCGGAACCAGCAGGGCGACCTGGAGCGCCAGGTAGCGCGCTTCGGTGTTGATCCGGATGATCTCGTCCTGGACCTCAGCCGGCTGGCTGACGAGCAGCTCTTCGAGCTGGGTGTTGCTCATGATCTGGGCGTCCTCCTCCAACACCTGCGCCACCTGGGACTGCTGTTCCGGGCTCAGCACGGTGCTGGCATTTGCCAGGTTGGTGAAGGAAAACGAAAGGGCTGCCAGCATGATGGCGCCGGCGAACGCCAGCCCGAACGAGAGTCCAAACGACCCCGCCGCAGAGTTCACGCCGGCGGCCTCGCTGATGCGCTCTTCGGAGATCGGCGACAGGGTGAAGTTGTTTAACTGGGAAACCAGCAAACCCAGACCGGTGCCGGCGATCAGCAAGGGGATGAAGAAGCTCAGACCGGAATCGGCGCGCGGGATAAACGGGATCATCAGCAGTACGCCGAGGAACAGGACGCCGAAGCCCACCTGGATCAGGCGGCTCGGGCGGCGCCTGCCCACCCTGCGGCCGGCAAACATCGCCACAAAAAAGATGCTCAGCGAGAGCGGCGCCATCGAGAGACCGGTCTGCATGGCAGTGTATTCGAACACCATCTGGAAGTAGATCGGCAAGGCAATCATCATCCCGCCTAAGGCGATATTATTCAGCATCTGCTGGGTGACACCCAGACGGAAATATTTAGAAACAAACAGCTCAGGATCCAGCAGCGTGGTTTTGCCCTGCTTCTTCGCCCGCACCAGCCAGCGGGCAAACAGGAACATGGCTAAGAGGCCGACTGCCATTAAGATCCCAACCGATTCGCCCCCCTCCTGCCAGACCAGGATGCTCAGCACGATCCCGCCCATCCCCAAGACCGAGAGGACCGAGCCGACAAGATCCGCTTCTCTGGGTCCGGTATAGGGGACATCTTTGACCAGCTTGATATTGGCCAGCACGATGGCGATGATGATGAATTCGAGCAGAAAGCCGATCCGCCAGGAGAGGTAGGTGGTGATGAAGCCGCCCAGAAGTGGTCCGACCGCGGCGGCGATGCCGGTGGCGGCGCCGACCAGGGCATAGGTGCGGGTGCGGGCTGCGCCCTCGAAGTTGCCGTGGATGAGCGACTGCATGGCAGGCAGCAGGAGCGAAGCGCCCAAACCGCCGACGATCGCCCAAAACAGGATCATCGGGGGCAGGGTCTGGGTCAATGTCATGGCGAGCGCCCCGACAGCATAACCGAGCAGACCCAGGATATAGGCCAGCTTCCTGCCGTAAAGGTCGCCAATTTTGCTGCCGATCAAGATGAAGGCGGCAGAGACCAGCGCTTCGAGGGCGATCGCCGACTGGACGCCGCTGACGGTGGTATCCAGGTCCTCCACCACCGCCGAGATCGAGACGTTCATGATGGAGGTGTCGATCACCAGCACGAACATCGCCGCCGCCAGCAGGATCGAAAGCCTGTTGGTGGGGTTTGTCTGCTTAACTTTTTCGGGTTTGGTCTCTGATGTCATGGTTCACCTTGGTTTTTTTTGAGTTTGATGGGCAGCCGCGATCCGCAGATTTGGCCTGAACCCGGGTAGAGGGGATATCGCCAGCCTATCCAAGATGTTTGGTCTCCAGGGAAAAGACCTTGAAGATGCTTTCGAAAGCCGATTATCATCGAATTTGCCGTTATGCGCAACCGCCAGAACGGCCGTGAAGCACTCGGTTTCAGGATAGCGGCAGAAATTATTGATATTTATATTAAAAAGACCAACACAGAGACACCGAGCATCACTGAGGAAATGTTTTGAGATGTATGGGCACGCAAGTTTGATCTCAAAATCTAATCGATGCGGTCAACGGATATAAAACGGATAAACGGAGGACTATTCGGCTGTTCGTTTATGGGTTGGGCATACGCTGTCGGGATTATTTCTGGGATCAGCGATCCCGGCGGCAGACATCCGATTTTGGAGACTTCGGATGTCTGATCATGGCGGAATCAAGCGTATTTGGAGGATATCGATCTGATTCCAAGCACGATTAGATGGCCGCCTCGAATCTCACTTGATCGGGTGACAGATCCACAGCTGCCCAAGTCTATTGTATCTGTCGATTGGACTCAATATGCAATGCGCTCGAAAGTGGGATCAAGTTTGGCACAATCCAGATTGTGGATAGTGTGCACAGCATAGCCAACGTCAACACGGATAAAGACCACAGGCGGAAGAAGAAAGGGAAGGGTCCACCGACCCGGATGCGCAGTGGGGTGTAAAGCACAAGCACAAAGTCAATAATGGAGAAGGTAAAGAAGAAGTACAGACCCAGTATTTCTTTGGTTACAAAGCCCATGTCAGCCTGAATGCTGAAAACGGTTTGATCACCAGCCTGGAAACCAGCTCCGGCGAAGTTTACGATGGTCATTACTTCTGTTCATTAGTGGATCACGACCTGGAACAGAGACTGCCGCTGGAGATCTACACCGGGGACAAAGGCTATGATGATGGCAACAATCACTATTACCTGGAACAACGCCAGTTGCATTCGGCCATCCGGCTGAAGAAGACCCGCACAGGTAAGAAAGACCGAAACAAGCAAGTTTGGTTAGCCCTTGAACAAACCCCGCAATATCGGCAATTAGCAGCATCCTTCACTGAAAGGGCAGATAAGATTGCCCATCCGGCGGTTTAATCACCCATTCGCCGGAGCGCCAGGCAACCCGTGCTTTTCCTTTTACCTTTTGCAGCCGAAGCTCAATTGATATTGGGTCTTGACGAATTTAAGAAAATGCCCTATCCTGATTAGAGATCAGGAATGAATTGGTGCTTAATTATTAGAGGTGGGAATTACCAGAAGCGGCATGCAGTTCAGGTTACTTCTTGAGAAATTCAAGTCATCAATCGCGAAATTCTAAAAAATAATAAACGAATCGGGACAATAACGCAGCACGAGGAGCTTATCGACATGAAAAAAGCAGCCTTTGCTCTGTTCATCGTCATCTTGCTAACTCTCTCTATGGTCTCCCCGGGTTTGCCGGTGGCTCGGGCCGAAGTCGGCGATATCAATCCGTTGAATCACATGGATGCGTTGAGAGTGCTCGGCCAACCGGGCTTCATCAGCGCGACTTTGGCGACCTCCCAGAGCGGGATGTCGTACGCGCATGCAGTCACGATCGATCCTGAAACTGGGAAGGTCTTCGTGGCAGACCAGGGCAACAACCGCGTCCTGCGCTTTGGCTCCATATGGGACCTTGCGAACGGTGAGTTGGCTGAGATCGTGCTGGGCCAGCCAGACTTTACCAGCAATGCGGTCAACCGCGGCGGGGCGGCGAACGCAAATTCTATGTACAGCCCGCTCGGCATATCGATAGACCCTATCGGACGGCTTTGGGTGGCCGATTTCAGGCAACAACCGCGTCCTGCGTTTTAATTCAGCCTCATTTATTGGCAGCGGAACAGACGCCGATCGCGTTCTGGGCCAGCCGGATATGACCAGCAGCGCCCCAGGGCTCGGACCGAACGGGATGGAACAGTCCAACGATGTGTGGGCTGCTCCGGATGGACAGCTTTGGGTCTCGGACTACAAAAATAACCGTGTCCTGCGCTTCGACAACGCGACCAACATAGCCAACGGCGCGGCTGCAAATGGCGTTTTGGGACAGGTGGATTTTATCCATAAAAATCCCGCCACCAGCCAATCTGGGATGACCGGTCCTGCCGGGCTGCACCTGGATAGGGAAGGGCGGCTGTGGGTGGCGGATTACAACAACAACCGGGTGCTGCGATTTGATGGCGCCGCGACAAAACCTGACGGCGCCAATGCCGACGGCGTGCTGGGGCAGGCGGATTTCACCAGCAGCGGCTACGCCTGCAGCCAGGGGGGGATGCACAACCCGGTTGGTCTCGCCGGTGATCTTGCCGGGGAAGTATACGTGAGCGAAGCGAGCAACCACCGCCTGCTGGTCTTTAATGGAGCGGCAGGGCTTTCGGCAGGCGCGAACGCCAGCCGCGTTTTGGGACAGACGAATTTCACGAACTGCAGCGCAAACGCCGGTGGCCTCTCTGCCGCCTCATTGAATAATCCGACCAGGGCTTTTTTCGACCAGGCAGCCGGAGTACTATGGGTGGCGGACTGGCAAAACAGCCGGGTGCTGATGTACGGCAATCCCGCCGAACCGGCGACCATGGTGCTGGGTCAGCCCGATTTCAACAGCAGAACCGAATTTGTGAGCCAGAGCGGGATGAAGCTACCTGTTGAGGTGAATGTCGACCCCACGACGGGCAAGATATTTGTGTCAGATCTTTTGAACAACCGCATCCTGCGCTTCGGCTCGCTGGAGGAGCTGGAGAACGGAGCCGCGGCGGAAGCTGTGTTCGGGCAGGCGGACTTCGACCACGGATCGCCCAACCGAGGGCCGTGGACGTCGGCTGACTCGTTATCCGAACCAGCTGGCCTGTTCGTCGATCCATCCGGCAGGCTCTGGGTGGCAGATAAATTCAACAATCGTGTGCTGCGTTTCGACGACGCTTCCAACAAGCCCAGCGGAGCGGACGCCGATGGCGTGCTTGGACAGCCAGACTTTGATTCGAGCAGCCCGGCAACCAGCCAAAACGGTATGCGGTCTCCTAACAATGTTCTCCTGGATGTTTACGGGCGGTTATGGGTAACCGACTCCCAGAATAACCGTGTTTTGCGTTTTGACAATGCCGCAGCAAAGACTAACGGCGCCGGCGCCGACAGCCTGCTGGGACAGGATGATTTCGCAAGCGCAGGCAGCGCCATCGACCAGTCAGGGATGCACCTCCCAACCCACCTGTTTATGGAAGGGAACGGTCGACTATGGGTGGCCGATTCTTTCAATAACCGGGTGCTGCGCTTTGATGACGCCGCCGCTAAATCGTACGGCGCGAATGCCGACGGCGTGCTGGGACAGGTGGACTATATCAAGGAGGATGCTGTCTGCAACCAATCTGGCATGTCCATGCCGGTGGGCTTGAGCGGAGATCTTAACGGCAGGCTGTACGTGGGCGACACCTCCAACAACCGGGTGCTGATTTTCGAGGGCGCCGCAGGGCTGGGGAACGGCGCGAATGCGAGCAAGGTCCTGGGACAGCCAGATTTCAACTCCTGCAGCCTCAACACCGGTGGGATCTCGGCAGCTTCGTTGTTTCAACCTTACGGAGTATTTTTTGACAGCGCCTCCCGGACCCTTTGGGTGGCAGATGGTATCAACAACCGGGTGTTGATGTACGGCAACCTGGTCAGGCAGGCGAGGCTGGTGCTGGGCCAGCCAGATTTCAACGAAGCGTATGCAGACGACACTCAGGAGAAGATGAGAACGCCTAGCGGTGTGTCAGTCGACCCCAAGACAGGCAAGGTCTTCGTGGCAGACCGGAATAATCATCGCGTGCTGCGCTTCGCCTCCCTGGCGCTGCTGTCGAACGGAGCTGCGGCTGAAGCAGTGTTGGGGCAGGTGGATTTCACCCATGCCGCTGCCAACCGGGGCGGACCGGTAAACACAAACACCCTGTACATGCCGACCGGTCTATCTTTGGATGCGGATGGCAGGCTGTGGGTAGCCGATACATGGAACAACCGCGTCCTTCGTTTCGACGAAGCGGCTGCCAAGGCTAGCGGGGCGGGCGCCGACGGCGTGTTGGGACAGCCCAGTTTTATCATCAGCTCGACCCATACCACCCAAAGCGGGATGAACTGGCCTTACGATGTATTTGCGGACTCTGGCGGAAGGCTATGGGTTGCAGAGTATGCCAATAACCGAGTTTTACGGTTCGATAACGCCGCCGAGAAGGATAATGGTGCGGATGCCAATGGTGTGCTGGGTCAGGCCGATTTTACAACAGGAAGCCCTCAAACCAGTCGAAATCGAATGTTTTTCCCTTCTAGCATCTATGTCGACGAAAATGGGCGGCTCTGGGTCGCAGACACTGTTAACAATCGCATATTGCGCTTCGACAATGCTGCCATAAAATCTTTGGGAGCGAATGCCGACGGCCTGCTGGGTCAGGTTGTCTACAGTACAAAGCGCGCTGCCTGCTCTTCAAATGGGATGGACTACCCATTAGGAGTTGGAGGCGATCCATCCGGACGGCTATGGGTATCGGATTATTCCAATAACCGTGTACTGCTTTTTGACCATGCCGCGGCTTTGCCCGATGGGTCGGCGGCCCAGCGAGTCCTCGGGCAGCCCAACTTCACCTCCTGCTCTTTCAATTCAGGAGGGAGATCTGCATCTTCGCTGTCGGCGCCCTGGGGTTTGTTTTTCGACCGGCAAACCAGCGTTCTCTGGGCAGCGGATGCGTTTAACAACCGGGTCCTGATTTATGGGGATCCCCAGTTCAAGAATTACCTGGCGCTAGTCAGGAAGTGAACATTTCGCCTTCAAATCCGCTTTCTCGTGTGAGGCAGGATCACCGATCCCTGCTTCAAATTTATCGCAGAGCCGCGATGATCGCAAATAATGAATTGCTGAGGTTTTTGCAGCTTCGCGAATTAGTTTTATTCTATTGATGGTTTCGCAATAATGGATATAGAACTTGAAGTACAGCTGCCGCGTTGCACCAACAGGGAGATTTATCAGGTCGTCGGAAAGCTCAGCTCAGAGAGGGGAACAATGAACAACCAAACAATATGTCGATTTATTTCAACGACAGTCGATGTATGTTTTCCCGGCACATGACGCTTTTGTAGTGCCCTGTTATGATCTGCGTCGGAGTCGCGCCGTTTCAACCGTATGGCAGCGCCGCTGAGAGAGACCCAGGAATACCTGTTTCCCCGAGCCGATGAAGTGGATCGAGGGCAGCGTTTGCCCCGGCTGAAGAAGAGAAAGGATCCGGATCCGGGATTTCAGATCACAAATTGGGCATGATCTCTTCGGCAAATATTTGCATCTGGTCCATCAGCTCGCTGACGCTGTCGGCGCAAAAATAAGTTCCGCACAGGTGTTTGACCCCGGCCTCCGAAAATTGATGCGCTTTTTGAACCACCTCGTCCGGTGTGCCGATCAGATTGATTTCGGCGAAATTGACGCCGCTTTGACCCTTGAGGGTGGATTTTCGCAAGGACACCAGGTGATTGTACATCTGGCTGTGGGTAAACCGATCGATGGCTTGCTCGTGGGTTTTACCAACGTAGGCGATTAGCTGCGGGGCGATATCGATCTTATCGTAATCACGGTTCTGCTCTGCGACCATTTCACGGAATTGGGCGATGCGCACTTGCATTTGTTCGGCCGGCATCCCGGCTGGCAGCCAGCCATCTGCATACATCGCCGCCCGGCGGGCAGCGTTTGGATCGTTGCCGCCAACATACATCGGAAGCGGCTGCTGCAGCGGTTTCGGGAACATCTCTACATCCTCAAAACGGTAATACTTTCCCTGCCAGCTGGCGGAGCGCTGTCCGAACAGGGTTTTGATGGCACGAATGCTCTCTTCCTCCAATTCGCCCCGGTGAGCCTTCCAGCCAGGGTGCAAGGCTTCAAATTCTTCACGGTACGCCCCAACTCCGAAACCTAAAATGAACCGCCCACCGCTGAAGTGATCGAGGGTCGCGACCTGTTTGGCGACCACAACAATATCCCGCCGCATGGGCGTTACCAGCATTCCCGTGCCAAACCGCAGGGTTGTCGTTTTGGCTGCCAGGTAAGCGTATGTGATCAGCGGCTCCCAAAAGTTAGGAGGCGTTTCGAACTCCTGGCGAACATACTGCTGGGTGGTCATGTGATCATTCCCCCATACCGAGTGGTAGCCCAGCGCCTCAGCGTGTAAGGCAATCCTGAGGATGGCGTCTGGATCGGCGAAAGGAACAGGATACATCATTCCTTCCATACAGGTCGGCAATCCCGCACTGACGATCATGATCTTTCTCCTTGGAATATCAGCTAAATAAGGCGCGGATCTACAGGCAGTCCGGTTTCATGGGATCTCAGAGCGGCTTCAACCACAGCTAGAGCCGCCATGCCTTCCCGGGCGCCGGTTTCCGGTTCCGCCAATCCACGCACGCATCGGGCGAATTCGTCTGCCTGCTGCGCCAGCACATCTTGTGGGGCGATAGGGATTGGCCGGTTAACACCAGCGCTTTCGAACCTCAGATCGGTGTTCGCATCCACTTCAACCGCATTTGGCCAAACCCGCATGTCTGCAACGCAGCTGATATTCGCGATATCGCCAAAAATTCGGATTTCGTACGAATGGGGCGAGACGTAGGTCGATAGGACGTTCGCCAGGGCCCCGCTGGCAAATGTCAGCTGGCAGGCTGCCACGTCGAAAATATCCGCGGGGGCCGAAAGGTGGGTAAAAAAGCCCTGCACCGATGCTACCGGTCCCATCAGGTACATCAAAGTCTCGAGCTGGTGAATGCCAAGCTGCATCAGCGCACCGCCCCGGTTTGTATCTGGATGGCACCTCCAGTTGTCGGGGTGAAACGAGCCGGGCAGGGTCAAAACCGCGGTCGCTGCCATAATGCGACCAGGCTCTCCAGAATCGATAAGTGGCTTCATGGCTCGGCTGGAGCCCAGGCGCCGCATTTCGTGCCCCACCATCAACACCAGACTTCGCTCAGTGCAAGCGGCTGCCATCCGCCTGGCTTCGTCCAGGCTGTTTGCCATCGGCTTCTCGACGAATACATGGATGCCGTTCCGGGCGCAGGCTTCGGTCAGCTCGAGGTGGGTGTGGCTGGGTGCCGCAATGAACGCAGCTTCCACTCCTGGATGGGCGAGGGCAGCCTCAAGGGTGGCAGCTTCTTCACAGCCGAATTCGGAAGCAAATAACTTTCGGGTTTCAGCAGTTCGACTGTAGCAGGTGAGCAGGCGCAGCGCCGGAGTTCGCTCGACCGATTTTGCGAGCTGCCTGCTCCACTTTCCGAGGCCGAGCATCGCGATTCCAACTGGCTTTTCGGTCATTTTTCCTCCGGTTCAACCGTTAAGATCGGACCATTTCTTCTACGATCGGCTTCACAGTCAGGCTGAATTCTCGCATCGTTTCATGGATGGTTTTTCCAGCCGGAGGATGCGGTAAAAAGGTAATATTTTTAAAGCCCATTTTGACCACCTGGGCGACTTTTAGCGCCACTTCTTCTGCAGTGCCGGCCCAGCAAAATTTATCGACAAACTCATCTGGGATTAAATGGGTATTTTCGACCACCAGGTTGTAATCGCGCCTGGCGATGATGGCTTCCAGCTCGGCGGGGACTTCAAGCCCAACCGTATGCACAAAGGTGCGATCCGGGTAGCTTGTCCATAAAAAGACACTCACCATCCATTTAACCGCTTCGATCGCTTCCCGCCGATCTTTTGAGATGCAGGCATCCACCCGGGTATAAATATTCAGGTCGCTGATCTTCCGCCCCGTCCGTTTCGCGCCGGATTCGATCATGGAAAGAGCGCGTGCCAGCCCCACCGGCTCGGAATAGGTGGCAATCATCACACCGTCTGCAATTTCTCCGGCCATCTGCAGCACACGGTCGCCGCGCGTCGCGACAACAATCGGGATGTCTGCCCGGACCGGGCTGTTCAGGCGGCCGCTGCGGCACTGGATCACCTCTCCCTGGAAGTCGACCGTCCGTCCATCCCAAAGCTGCCGGATGACCAGAATAGCCTCTCGGATCGCCTGAGCGGGCTTCTTGCGCTCGATGCCCATCTCAGGAAAACCCGTTCCGCCGGCGCCGATCCCCAGGATCGCCCGCCCCTGAGAGATCGCATCCAGGGTGCCCACCGCCATGGCGGTCAAAGCCGGGTGGTGGGTATATGGATCGGCGACAAATGTGCCGATCTTCACATTCTTGGTATGCTCGGCGGCAACGGATGCGACGACATACATGTCGCGGAAAAATTTCTCGTTGCTCACCCACAGCTGGTCGTAGCCGAGCGACTCGGCTTCTTCGATCAGCGCAACCAGCCCCTGATAATCCAGATCGTCGCTCCAGTGCAGTCCCATACCCAGTGTGATGCTCATGTTGGATTCTCACTCGCGGACCTGGGGGATCACTTCTTCGGCGAACCATTGGACCTGCTCTTGAAATTCCCCGAAATTATTGGCGGGAAATAACAGCCCAGACACATGCGTCACACCCACAGCCCGGAGCTCGTTGATCTTTTCGATGATGTCGTTCGCCGTGCCGATGAGATCCATTTCTTCAAACTTGACCCCGGCTTCAACCTGGTCTTTCAGAGTTGTCCCGCTCAGCGAGACCAGGTGGTTGTACATCTGGCTGGAACGAAACCGCTGGATCGCGCTCTCATGGCTCTTACCGATACAGGCTACGAACTGCGGCGCTACATCGATCGATAATGGATCGCGGCCGTGCTCAAGCGCAATTTTATGCAGGGTCTCGATCGCCGGCTTTATTTGAACGGCAGGCATACCTGCACCCATCCAACCCTGGGCATATATCGCCGCCCTTCGGATCGCGTTCCGATTGTTGCCTCCCACATAGATGGGCAAGGGTTCCTGGAGGGGTTTGGGAAACATTTCCACATCTTCAAAGTGATAGTAAGTTCCCTTCCAAGATGCGCTCCGCTCAGTCAGCAGCTTCCGCAGCGCCTGGATGCTCTCTTCTAAGAGATCGCCGCGCTTGACCTGCCAGTCTGGATTGAGCGCTTCGAATTCCTCGCGATACGCCCCGACACCCATGCCGACCAGCAGCCGCCCCTTGCTGAACTGATCGAGGGTCGACAGCTGCTTGGCGACGACCACGATATCTCGGCGCATGGCAGGGATCAGGACGCCGGTAGCGACCTTCAGGCTGCTGGTTTCTGATGCCACAAAAGATAATGTGATCAGGATCTCCCAGAAGTTTGGCGCCTGGCTGAACTCTCTCCTTACATAATGCTGGGTCGTCATGTGATCGTTCCCCCAGACGGAATGATAGCCCAGGGATTCAGCGAGCCTGGCGATTTCGATAAGTTGTTCAGGCGAGATAAAAGGGACCGGATACATCATCCCTTCCATGCAAGTTGGCAGCCCAAGACTGACGCGCATCTGCCCCTCCTTAGCTTGATTCTTTTCTATGGGTTGATGATCTGCAGATTACGATCCAGAGTGGTCAGCCATTCGTGACGACCATCCTCTTTAACCAGGAACGGGTCTTCCACATGCAAAGCGCCCAGGCCGAACTCGTAATAGGGTGTCTCGATATTTACGACCGATCCGGTTTCGATGACATCCTGGTTGCTTGGGGAAAGAATCGGCGATTCGTAGACCTCTAAGCCGATATTGTGCCCTACGTGATGCCGCCGGTAGTTCGGATGCCCGGCATTTCGCGCCGCCGCCATGGTGATTTCATACAGTTGCGCGCCTGTCATCCCTGCCCGCGCTTCAGCCATGCCCGTCTCTTCACCGGCCAGAAGCGCCCGGTAGATCTGGCTCGCCCGTTTGCTCGGCTCGCCCAGGCAGAATGTACGGGCGATATCTCCCCAATAACCCTGATAAACCGCGCCCACATCGAACCAAATCGTGTCGCCGGGTTTGAGGGGGGTCCGGCCTGGTTCTCGCTGTCCCGCGACCCCATTGCGGCCAAATCGAACCATCGTGAACTCCGGATGAGCCCCCTGGCTAACGATGGATCGGTCGAATTCACGGGCGAGCTCATATTCCGTGGTCCCTGCACGGGCGATCCCGGTGGAAGCCAGGATGGCGCGTTCCAGGATTTTATTTACTTCTCGAATTCGACGGATCTCCTCGGGCGTTTTCACTTTGCGGACCCAGCGAAATGGCTCGAAGGCGTTTTCAAAACGCGCATTGGGCAGCTCGCGCCCGAGGGCTTCCAGAAAACCTGCCCGCAGCCCATTTTCATCGATACCGATTTGGTGGTTGGCCAGGCCAAGCTTTCGCAGCGCAGCGACCAAACCTTCAAAAGGTCCGGGCACGGCTTCATTTTCTACAGAATGCAGCCTCAACCAGGCTTCTTCCTGGGTCAGCGCCTCATTTCCGACTGGGTCTTCACGATAAAATGTGCCAAAGCGGACGGTATCTTTGACGCCGCTGCCATCTAGCACCTGGTCCAGCTCTACCGTGGAGGATACAACGACAGGCGCGGTAGGGTTGTCGCGGGTGATGACAGCGTAGCACTGCCCTTCATAAGGGAACCCGCTGAGCGCCAGGCTGGAGAAACCCGCAAGGTAATATACATTGGGGAGCGTGGTCGCGACCATACCGTCCCATTTGGATTCATCCATCTTTGCCTGCAGCCTGCTGGTATTGATGAGCATGGTGATTCCTCCTGTGAATTGATAAAAAGATAAGGATCGTAACGGTCCAAATCGATCACTGAATCGGGATAAGCCTGGAAATCTTTTGGTTTACCGCTCGCCAAGATAGGCGCTGATCACATCTTCATTTTTTGCCAGGTCATCTGCCTGGCCGTGATAGCGGATCGATCCCAGCTCCAGCACGAACGCATAATCTGAGATCTCAAGCGCTCTCTTGGCATTCTGTTCAACCAGGATGACGGTAGTCCCCTTTGAATTAATTTCTTGGATGACATCGAAGACTTCGTGAACCAATACCGGCGCAAGCCCAAGGGTCGGCTCATCGATCAATATAATCTTTGGCTTGAGCATCAATGCCATCGCCATTTCCATCAGCTGCTGCTGTCCTCCGCTCAGGCTTCCAGCTTCAGCGCTGCGTTTCTGGCTCAGGATCGGGAAGCGCTCGCACAGATGTTCAATTTCGGACATCACAGCCGCCTGGTCGGTTCGGATATACGCGCCCATCTGGAGGTTTTCTTCAACGGTCATATAAGGGAAATTGCATCTGCCCTCCGGCACGTAAGAAATGCCTCGTTTAAGAATGGATAAGGTGGATTCGCGGCTGATATCTTCGTCATGCATGAAAACCTGTCCCTGGGATGGTTTTACAATTCCAAAGATCGTCTTGAGCAGCGTAGATTTTCCTGCGCCGTTCGCGCCCAGCACCGATACAATTTTTTCAGCTTCAACGCGAATAGTTATCCCTTTTAAAACCTCGATCTCGCCGTATCCGGAGTGGATATTTCGCAGCTCGATTATGGGTCGGTCATCGGCCAAAATACGCCTCCCTGACTTTCGGATCGGCCTGGATCTCCCTCGGCGTACCTTCGGCGATCTTCACGCCGTAATCCAGTACGACGATCCGCTGTGAGATATCCATCACCACACCCATATTGTGCTCCACGACAAAAAATGTCTTCCCCTGCTGGTGCTGTTCGAGGATGAGACGTTTCATCTGGTTGACCAGGGCGGTGCTTACGCCGGCAGCAGGCTCATCCAGAAGGATCAGCTTTGGATCTGGTATCAAGCTGCATGCGAACTCAAGTAATTTCCTTTGACCGTAGACCAGGTTGTTGGCTTCTTCGTTGGCATGTTCTGCGAGCTGGACCAGCTCCAGCAGGTGCATGGCTCGGTCGGTCCCGGCGGAATCCAGCCGCCTGACATTGGGGGTATGCAGCGCTCTGAAAAGCAAATTTTCTTCCTGGAATTGCTGCAGCGAGACCAGCAGGTTATCCAATACCGTCAGGCTCGGAAAAATGCGGACATTCTGGAATGTGCGGCTCACGCCTCGCAGTGCAATCCGATCGGGGCGCAGGTGGGTGATATCGGTTTCCCCAAAAAAGATATGTCCTTGTTCGGGCTGCAAAAACCCGGTGATGCAGTTAAACAGGGTGGTCTTGCCAGAGCCATTCGGGCCAATCAAACTGACCAATTCGCCGGCATTAATCGCTATATCGACGTTATCGACAGCAACCACACCGTTGAAACGCTTTGTCACGCCGTCCAACGAAAGCAGCGGTTTGCCGCTAAGGGTAGATTTGGGAGGGAGGCTCATGGCTGCGAGACCGCTTTCTCCCGTTTACGCCGGGATTGAGAATACCGCTTGATCAGACCTTCAATTCCCTCTGGCATGAAGAGCATTACGACCACAAGAATCATTCCGTATAAGACCTGCTGATAGGCAGGCGTGAAGGTCTGCCCACCCACGACTTCGAGAAATCGAGGAAGGAGGGTGAACAGCAGCGCGCCCAGAAGCACGCCCCGCATGCTTGCGGCTCCACCCACAAAGACGATAATCAGCAGAGTGGTGGTAATTTCTTGCGACAGCTCGGTCGGGCAGACTACGGTGAGGTAAGAGGCCTGGAAAGCGCCTAACGCACCGGCGATCCCGGATCCGACCGCAAAAGCCAGCTGCCGATACCTTAACGGGTGAATCCCGATAGCGGTTGCGCGGACTTCATCCTCACGCACGCTCGCGAAAGCCCTGCCGATCCGACCGGTGGTTAATGCCCAATAGATCAGTAATGTAACCGCCAGCATCGGGAGCAACAGGTAATAGTATTGGAGCGGTTTGACAATTTTGATGACCGTATCCGTAAAGGGGATTGCGATCTCAGGGCGGGCGATCCCGATCTTGCACATTGCGCCGCCCGTGAAGCGGGTGGCGTTGTTCACAAGAATCTGGGCGATGATGGCTGCGCCCAGGGTGCCGATCGCGAATGTGACCCGGCGAGTGCGGAAGAAAGCCACCCCTGCTCCCAGAGCGAGAATGGCCATCGAGACGGCTGCCAGGAGAATGCTGCCCAGGAAGCTTAATCCTAATACCGGCCCTAATAAGACCGCAATGTAGGCTCCAAACGCATAAAAAACCGGCTGTCCAAGCGAGACCGCGCTGACGTGGCCTGCAACCAGGTCGTACGACAGCGCAAAAATTGTCCAGCGCACCAGGTCGATGAAAAGATTGGTCACATAGCCGGTTTTATAAAATTGAGGCAGCGTGATCAAGACAAAGCCGGCGAGAACAATGAACAATATCCGCATCAGGCGGCGTGATTTCGATTTCATAGGTGGGACTTCTTTCCAAACAGCCCTTGCGGTCGCAGGAAAAGCACCAATAGAAACATGCCGTAAGAGATCACATCCTTATAAGCAAACGAGACATAGCCGCCAAACAACAATTCCACGATCCCAATGAGGAAGGCGGATAGGATTGGACCGTTCACCCCTCCCATCCCGCCCATCACAATCGCGGCGAGAGCCTTGAGGGTCAGGAGCGAGCCCATCGTTGGATAGACCGTAAACATAGGCGTGATGAGCACCGCTGCAAGCCCGGTCACCACACCGCTCAAGGCGAAGGTCAATACCGCAACCTGGCGGACATTAATCCCCACAACGGCGCACATTTCTCGGTTTTGAGAAACGGCGCGCATGATCTTACCAGGTTTGGTGTACTTAACAAACCACTGCAGTCCGATGACAACCAACAAAGCAACGACAAGAATGATTATTCGCAGCACCGAAATGCGAACGTCGCCAAAGGTGAGAATTTTTGAAGCGGAAGCTATGGTAACCTGACGCGGGTCGCCGGTGAAAAGGATCAGGGCAAGGTTCTGCAAAATGATCGAAATTCCGATCGTCGTGATCGCATGGGTACGCCAGCTCTTATCGATAATCCGGTCGATTGCGACGAGCTCCAGCAGTGCCGCGAAGAGCGCAGTCAGCGCCATTACGAGAAAAATTACGATAATAAATGGGAGCTTGAAGGTTAGGTTGAGTAAAAAGTAAGATATAAAACCTGCGACCATGAACATGTCGCCGTGCGCAAAGTTCACCAGGTTGATCACGCTGAAAGTGAGCACCAGTCCCAGGGTGACCATCGCGTACAATGCCCCCAATGTCAGGCCATTTAATAAATGCTCGGCAAGGATTTCGAGCTGCAGCAGCATGACCACCTTCCAGGATTGCGATTAAAATCTATTACGGCGGTTGCTAAATAATGATCGATTGCTCAATGTAAATCCAGAGCAATCCAACATACTTCCCCGGGGGAAGAAAACTGCAATTTTAAGGAAAAAGAATGAGGGCAGCGCGGATTTCAACGCTGCCCTCCAAATCAGACAATCTACTTCGGGTCGTAGCCGGCGTGATCGATCGGCGCCAGCGGCACGGTCGCGATCAGTACGGCTTTGCCATCTTCGTTGGTGGAAAGCGTACCATTGACATAGGCCTGGTTGTGATCGTCAAATTGGATCAAACCAGACGGGGTTGTCACCGCCAGGGCTGCGATCGCGGCCTGGATATTGGCAGGGGTGAGCTCCTTGCCTTGCCTCGATCAGGCTTTTGATTGCCGGAGCGATGGTATGGTACATGATGTAGTAGCCTGCCATGCGGTGACCGCTGGTCGGCTCTTTGTAATAGTCCAAGAAGTGCTGATCGAACTCGGGGTCCTGACCTTCGTTGAAGAACGAGAATTCGACAATCCCTTCACCAATAGCCGGGTCATCTTTGGTCATATCATTGAAGACCCCGCTGGTGCAGGCGCCGCGCGAGAAGACTTTCATATCCAGCCCTGCTTCGCGGAATTGGCGCATGAGGGTGGCGCAGGATTGTTCGGTCATGACAATCAGGAGGGCATCTGAAGCGGCGCCTTTGATCTTCGTAAGCGCGGGGCGAAAATCTGCTGTCGCCGGGTCGAAGTAATCTTCGGTTTTAACATCAACCCCGATGCGGTTAAAAACGTCTGTATAGACGCCGCCGGCACCACGACCGAACGCGTTGTCGTCTGCGACGAAGGAAACCGAGCTAACGCCCTGGTCCTTGATGTATTGGGCAAATCCTGAACCCATGATCAGATCGTCGGGAGCAATCCGGAAGAGCCAGGGATTGGCGTCTTTGCCCATCTGGTTGTAGATGGTGGCATTTGTCGAAGAACCGTCTACCGAGGGAATTTCAACTTCATTAAGAATTGGAAGGGCAGCCAGGGTGGCGCTGGAGCATCCGCCGCCGACCATGACGTCAACTTGATCTACATCGGTGAGTTTACGGATTGCGTTGACGGTGTCGGTGGGGTTGCATTTTGAATCTGCTTCGAACAGCTCGATCGGGTGACCATCAATCTCACCGCCCAGGTCATTTACGGCTAACTCGACCCCCATCTTATAGCCGTTGCCGATGAACGCCAGGGGACCGGTGAGCCCCTGGTAAAGCCCTACTTTTAATCGGCTCTTTGGGGGCTTCGGCTGGAGCCTCCGTAGGAGCGGCAACAGGCGCTTCGGTGGCGACCTCGGCCACAGGAGCTTCGGTTTCGGCTGGAGCTGCTGTCTCAGCCGGCTGAGCAGCCGGTGGTTCGGTTGCCACAGGCGCTGCAGGGCTGGGTGCAGCTGGCGCACATGCCCCGAGGACCATTACTGCGAGAAACAAGAACAGAACACTAACGGCGAACTTACTGGCTTTCATCTCCTGTACCTCCTCCAACTGGCTAAAATAAGTTGAACACTGCTGTCTATTGTGTTTCATTAGGCGAAACAGTGCTTCATTAATGGACTATTATAAGTTGTTTTATGCATGAGTCAAGGATGACTCTTGCCAATGTCTTTGCGCTCTTCTCCTGGCAATCTACATGCCTTCGAGCGCTGGATTGCCGCCACCAGCCATTATGGGTAATCGATATGGGGAGATATTTCTTCTGCGATACATTTTGCCAGGTCAACCAGGTTGTCAATTTCGAGATTATCTTGCAGGAGCAGATTGCGAGGATACGCCAGGCTTACACCGAGATGGACATGGCCCGATTTCTCTAATACTGGCACCCCAACTGCGCCGATCGAATCGTAATGTTCGCCGTCATTGACCGCATACCCTCGGGTTCTGATTTGATTGAGCTCAGTCATTAAGCTCTTCGGATCGGTTATCGTCCGTCCCGTGAAACCGCTGAGGGACGCCATTTCAAGAAACCCGGCGAGAAAACTTTCATTCTGATACGCCAGCAGGACCTTACCTAACGCCGTCGAGTGGAGTGTGGTGCTCCCGCCTGGATCCACGACAATTTTCAAAGGACCCCGCCCGTCCAGGACGGCCAGGTAAATCATTTCGTAGTTGTTTAACCTGCCCAGGTAGAAGTTGAATTCAAATCTGTCGGTGTATTTCTCGAAGATGCTTTGGGCGATCTTTGGAAGCGGATTCAAGCGGGTATAAATTCCCGCAAGTTTCACCACTTTTGGACCCAGGGTATAGCGCTGCGTTTCGGGATTTTGATCGAGATATGCGGCAGTGCGCAGGGTGGACACAACCCGGTATATTTTTGTGGGAGACATCCCAAGGGCTCGGCCAAGCTCTCGAACGCCCCATTCCGGATTTTCAAGCGTAAAGTGATCTAAAACCTGGATTGCAT
The DNA here is from genome assembly GCA_963827155.1 of uncultured Chloroflexia bacterium. Taxonomy (GTDB): domain Bacteria; phylum Chloroflexota; class Anaerolineae; order Anaerolineales; family UBA4823; genus UTCFX2. The sequence continues at coordinate 1,320,160 of CAWGZV010000002.1, forward strand.
TATCCAATGCCTGGCTTTTCGATTCTGGGTTTTTCATTCTCGCTTTTCGCTTTCCGACGATGCTGTCTGTTCTAAGGGATATCTTAGGCTGCAGATACTCGCGTGCCTCTCGGTATTAACATCATAACATATTTAACGATGATTACGAAACAATGTTACAATTAGAGAAACGCAGGACGACTTCGCATCGGAGGAGATTAGGCTATGAATTACGTTAACAACATGTTGGAAGTGATCGGGAACACACCGCTCCTGAAGTTGAATAAGATCGCTAAAGATGTGCAGGCGAATTTATTTGTCAAGCTGGAATACCTTAATCCGAGTGGAAGTTACAAGGACAGAATGGCGCTCTCGATGGTTGAAGCGGCAGAGAAAGGGCTCACCTGGAATCAGAAGAAGCTGCTGCCGGGTGGAGTCGTTTGTGACGCCTCCGCTGGCAACACCGCTCCAGCCCTGGCGTTCGTCTGCGCGGTAAAGGACTATAAAGTTAAGCTCTGCATCTATCAACCACTCATCCGCGGGGCGAGCACCAGGCTGAAAATTATCGAGGCTTACGGTGCGGATGTCAGCGCATGCCGTCCCCCTACCGATTTTGTTACTGAGGAATTTCTCGAGAATATTCCGGAGGACTTGAAAGAGCTGGCATGGGTCATCGCCGGAAAAGTGCATATGAGTGAATTGGAAGAAGAGAATCCTGGTTCTGTGTGGCTCGATCAGATTTACAACAAGTACAACACGATCGGCCAAAAGGGGATTGGTTATGAGCTTTTTGAGCAGTTGGATGGGAAAATTGACGCCTGGGGCTGCGCGGTTGGATCGGGTGCAACCTTATATGGAGTTGCTTCGGCTTTGCAAGAGAAAGGGATCAAACCGCTGACTTTCGGAATCGTCCCCTACGGGAGCGAATCCTACATGAAGCTGAACAAGACCGAAGCGAAAAAAGGCGAATTCGAGGTCTCTGCCACAAACAAACAATTGGTGGATTCGATGGGTTTGAAAAAATGGCAGACCGAGAAATCGATCAATGAGGAAATGATCGAAATGGGGTTCCCGGACGAATTTTTCATGGTTTCGGAGGAAGAAGCCAGGGATATGGCGAATCGATTGGCGCGGGAAGAGGGGATTTACTGCGGTATGTCCTCCGGGGCGAATGTCCACATTGCCCTAAAAATTGCCGCCCGGTTGGGGAAAGACAAGAATGTTGTTACCGTAATTGTGGACCGCAGGGACCGCTATTTAGGGGAATACCCGAACGACGTCTTTGTCGTCTAGGCTCGCAAGACTGACCCGAAATCCGGTTTTTGGTCAGGTGTTAAGCAGACCCCAAAAACCGGATTTTTTATCTATTCTCAGAATGCCGCGCTTCACCTAGGGGGAGTTGCTGGACCATGAGGCGAGATTGGGACCTTCGATCTCATTCGCTTTCAGGTTTTAATGCAGCCTTTCGGCAAATTCGCTATAATAGGTAAATAACAGAGAGATGCAACATTAATAGGACTGTCAGGGATGGGATATCGTCCTTCGGATGCTCGATTCAGGGAGGACAGACATGAAAACTGTAAGGCATCCATGTGTTCTTCTCGAAAAAATGCGAAGTTTGGTCGCGCCCTGGCTCGCAAGGGTGATGTCCGTCATCATAATCCTCGGATGGGCTGCGCCATCCCTGCCGGTTGATCGCGCAGTTGCGGGTGCACCGGAAATCCAGGACACGCCTGAAATTGGCGCAACTCAATACCTGTCGATCCCGGCAGCAGCGTTTCATCCAATGCTGGATGCCTATACGTATTCGAATATTGGATACAGTTTACATGTCGCCGCCCCATCAGACAACGTAGCCGTTTTCGTCGCCGCCCTGCAGCTCCAGCACGGCACCACCATCCACAAAGTTAGATTCCTGTACCGAGATATCAATGTCAGCTCCGATTGCTACCTCATTTTTGGTCGAGTTCCTGCGGTCCCCAGCGGGGAGCCGAAACCAGGGGAGCTCCTGGCATATCCTTTCCTCCAGCGGCTCTAGCGGTCTGGGAGCGGTTTCGACGGATGACAGCTGGACGCCGGTGGAGATTAACAATGCCGATTTCGATAATTTTTTCGAGTTCATCAGCATTGGCTCCGAATCAAACACCGACCTGATGGCAGTGCAGATCGAGTATACCCTCCCGACCACAGTCTACGAGCACGATTATCTGAATATCCCCGCAGCAGCCTTTGTGCCTTATTCGGATGATGTCGGATTCTTCAGCTACGGGGATCTTGGTGGAAAATATGGATCAAACCCCCAGCGCCCATTTTGAAGCGCCGGTCTTTCTGCCAGACGGCGCCACCGCCGAATGGGCGCAGTTCTACTGGTATGATAACCAGACCCCGGCAAACGCCCAGGCGCAGGTCTACCGCACCGATCTGGCAGGCTCTTGGGACCCGGCTGACGCGATGGTCGATCTCGCTTCCAGCGGGGCAGCTGGATATGGGGTGGATTCGACCGGGATTACCCGCCACCAGACCATCGACAACGGGTCAGGCGCTTATTGGGTAACCTACGATCTTCCGTATTCTTTTTTATACAGCTTTATCGACGGCCGCGGCCTGGTGATCCGCTTCCACCCGGGCACGCCCTCGGGACTAGAGCGCTTCTCCATCCCCGCGGCGGCTTTCACCGGTAATGCCGCGTCCCGCGATTATGAAAACCGGGGGTGGTTTTTGAAGAATTTCGACGCCAACGGCAGCTACATGGCTCCGGTCTATCTGCCGCACGGAAAAAATATCCACCAGATGCGGTTTTACTACCAAAGGACCGGCTCGCCAGCAGCCGAAGCGACCGCTTTGCTGCGCGGCTGGGCAGTTGGGACGGCGACTGTTTCCGACCTGGTCACGATTTCCTCCAGCGGGACAGGCTGGACCCACAACGACAGCCCTCTGGTGAACGACCTTATCGACAATCAAGGGGTTGTCTACTGGCTGGAGTGGCGCCTGCCGGACTACGATGCCAACCTGATCCTTCCGAGCGGGGTGGTGATTGAAGTCGCCGACAGCATTAACTATACCTACCTGCCAGTCTTGTTGAAGTGAGGTCGTGATTTTTGTAATCTAAAGATCACCACAAAGACACAGAGTGCACTGAGAACACAGAGATATTGAAATAAGCCATGCGGTCAACGGATATGAAACGGATAAACAGATGACAATCCAGCTATTCGTTTATCGGCCGGGTATCTGCTGTCGGGAAATTTTTCCGGGACCAGCGATCCCGGCTGAAGTATTACCGTTGCGAGCCGCTGGCACACTTTTTTCAGCGAATTTGCTTGGCGACCTGCTGCGCTCCTCCCGAATATCGATAAATTGAATAATAACGATCCACGCCATCGAAAAACATCACGGACGGGCAAATCCTGCAATGGCGGTCCGCCGATCTTGCTTCTATTCTACTGAAATGGACGCAAGCCCTGCATAAAAGCTCGAATATCAATTCCGGGGGGAACCTCATGAGTTTATGACGGATGAAGGCTTATCCAAGCGGTCAAGCATCCATCCTAAGGGTATCATCGTCAGCTGAATAATCCATTATCGACGAACAACGGAATGAAAAAGAAATTAAACGGGATGGTTGAAATTCCTTCATCCTGTTTGAGGATTATTCGGGTGGGAATGAAGCGATCAGTGTGACGCTGTTGAGACGCGGCATCCTTATACTTTAACTAAATCTGAGAAACGGACGAATAGCCGGCGTGCAGCGCCGCCTTCAAATCCTGTGCATAATGCAGGGGTATGGCTGCCGGGTATGCGCCAAAATCTTCAACATCCTTGCCAGCTATTCCCCCACCGGCAGATTTGTGGATTGTGTCGTAAGCAGCCCTGGAGGTCATTGCCTGCCAGGTGAACGGCAACCGCTGGTATCCTGCGATAGCCACACAGCAGATGATATTAAAGCTGCTTATAAAAGGTGGAAATCCAGGAATGTTGAAGAGTCAGACAATGAATAATCAGGCAATTGGGTTTATTGGGAATTGCCGTACAGAATACCGTTACCAATTGAATAAAGGAGAATTGTGATGAAGAAATGTGCTGAAGTAATGACGAAAAACCCGGTTTGCTGCCGGCCGGACGACACGGTTGCAAAAGCGGCGCAGTTGATGCAGAGGGATAATATCGGTTCGATCCCCGTTATTGAAGACGAAGATACCTTGAAGTTAGCCGGTATCGTGACCGATCGTGACCTTGCATTGAAGGTTATTGCCAAAGGGAAGGATGCCAAATCCACGAAAGTGGAGGCGGTGATGACCCGCCAGGTAGTTACCTGCCGGGCTGAGGATGACCTGCAGAAAGCGCTGGATTCGATGGCTATGCATCAATTGCGCCGGATTCCAATCGTGGACAATGACAACCGGATTGTAGGGATCATTGCCCAGGCGGATGTGGCGACGCGCCTGAACCAGCCGGAAAAAACTGCCGAAATGGTCAAGGAAATTTCCCAATTCAACCCGAAGTAAGGAAACCGAGAAGGAGAATGAAAATGGAACATCACAGCAAAATGAAAGGCACCCTGCTGGCAGCGGCAGCTCTGGTTCTCGCGATAACATTGCTCTCGGCTTGCAGCGTTGAGGGCGCCGCCCTAGGGGCATTTGGCAGCAGCATCACCGCCACCACCCTCGGTGCGATCGGCAATCGCGCCGCCGCCCCGCTGTTAACTGTCTGCCATGCCACCGGAGACCCGGCGAACGCTTACGAAGAACTTTCGGTAAATAAGGCTGAATTGAATGTACACCTTGGGCATACCAACGACATTTACCCAGTGCCGGCAAACGGCTGCCCTGCAAGCCAAGTTTTTACCGGTGATGGTAAGATCACGATCTGTCATGCCACCGGCAGCCAGAATAATCCTTATAACGAGATTTCAGTGAGCGTTAATGGCTTGAACGGTCACGATGGGCATGCAGGCGATATCATCCCAGCGCCAGAGGGAGGCTGCCCCTCAACTTCAGGTACAATCAGCAATCGCTTCACCGACGCTTTCGATGTGATCAGCTACCGCATCACCACCGCTTTCGATGGTTTCGGCAATAACACCACCAGCACCCCGCTGTCAACTGCTTGCCATTTCACCGGCGACCTGACAAATCCATATGAAGTCATCACGGTCACGCACGATATAAGCCCGGTACCGGCAAACGGCTGCCCTGAAGCCCCGGTTTTGATCAGCGAAGGCATGATCACGATCTGCCATGCCACCGGCAGCGAAAACAATCCTTATGACGAGATCTCAGTCAGTCTTGTGGGCTTAGATGGACATGGCTCGCATGAAGCCGATGTCTTCCCGTCATCAGATGGTAGTTGCCCTGCCACCTCAAGTGTGCTCGTCAATCCACCTACCACGACAACCACCACTACCACCACTACCACCACCCTGGGTAACTTCGGCAATCGTTTCACCACCACCCTGGTTGCATTCCGCAACAGCATTACCACCGCTTTCGGTGCATTCGGCAGTAACACTACCGCCACCACTTCGTCCTATTCCGTCTGCCATGCCACCGATGACCCGGCGAACCCTTACGAAGAACTCACAGCAGTAAACGACGCTGATTTGAATGTGCACCTTGGACATCCTAACGACATTTCCCCGGTGCCGGTTAACGGCTGCCCTGCAAGCCTAGTGATATCCAACGACGGCAAGATCACGATCTGCCACGCTACCGGCAGCCAGAGCAATCCATATAACGAGATCACCGTGAGCGTCAACGGCTTGAACGGTCACGGTGGTCATGCAGACGATATCATCACAGCGCCAGAGGGAGGCTGCCCCACCAGTCCCCAGGGAAATCCGCAGGGAAATAAGCCCAATAACGGCAATAATGGAAAAAACGGCAACAACGGCAAGCCTTGAGTCGACAAGCGAAAGCAAGATCATGATTTCCGGAAGCCAAACTAATCCTTATGACGAGATCATTATGAGGGTTATAAGGATTGGGATGGTCACGATAAACATGTCTCATTGCTTCTGCACCTATCTAGTGGAATAATAAAACAGATGACGATCGATATCGATGAGACCAAAGTAAAACGGAATGAATTCAGCCTGTGGCTCGCCTGGACCCTCGCCACTGCGCTGGGTATGCTAATTGGCTACCTGCCCCTCGCTTTCCTGGTCGGTACGCTCGACCTGGGAGCCGCAACCGTCATCGTACCCATCATTTCCGGCATCCTTCTCGGCCTGGCCCAATGGCTGGTGCTGCGACCGTACGTCTCGAAATCCTATGACTGGATCCTCAACCACGCTGTCGGATGGGTGCTCGGCTATACCCTCGGTTTGTATGTCGTGCAGCTGTTATCCAAAACTCCACTTGGGATGCTTGTCGGCTTTGTTTGCTTCGGAGTGATTGTCGCCGTCTTCCAATATCCCGTCCTTCGCCGAGAAATCCCCCATATAGCCACCTGGATCCTCGCCAACGTCATCGGCTGGACGCTTGGCGCTTATATCAGCATGCTGGCGGCCGGCGTTTTGTTCCAAAATACGGTGCCAACCACTTTCACCAGTGTGCTCGTCAGCGTTGGAATCACTGGTCTGGTCGCCGGCGCCATCACCGGGCTGGCGCTGATTTGGATCGTCCGCAAACCTGACCGGCTGGCGGCATAATTTCTGTAAACGATAAAAGAGGAATAGTATGTATACAAGAGGAGGTTCGAGCGGACGAAGCAGCGGCATCAGTGTGAGGCTGATCTTAGCCGCGGTTGTGGTCGTCATTTCCCTCATCACTTATTTCAGCTCGCAGTCCACCAACCCGGTTACCCAAGACGTCCAGCATATCAGCATGAGCACAGATCAAGAGATCGCAATAGGGCTGCAGGCTGCTCCGGAACTGGCAGACCAGTTCGGCGGTCTCGAACTTTAGCCAGTCTGACCAGCAGCGTGTCCAGGATATCGGGAAGCGCATCGTAGAAGACTCCCCCGCCAGCACCACCCCCTACCAGTACGTCTACCACCTGCTAGCCGACCCGGAAACCGTCAACGCCTTCGCGCTGCCAGGTGGGCAGGTCTTCATCACCCGCGCCCTCTACGATAAGCTGCAGACCGACGGCGAGCTGGCCAGCATCCTCGGTCACGAAACGGGTCATGTGGTTGCCCGCCATTCTGCCGAGCAGATCGCAAAAAACCAGCTCACCGAGGGTCTTACCGGAGCTGCCGTCATCGCTGCCTGCAACCCTGATAACCCCAACGGCTGTGTGGCTGCCTCGCAAGTAGCCGCCCTCGTAGGTCAGATCATCAACATGAAATACAGCCGTGAAGACGAAATCGAAGCCGACTGGTTAGGCGTCTGCTTTATGAACGACAGCGGCTACGACACCCTGGATATGGTCAAGGTCATGCAACTCCTTGATTCGCTCAGCCAGGGACAGCGCCCACCTGAATTCCTCAGCACACACCCCGATCCAGGCAACCGCATCCTCCAAATTCAGACAGATATCCAGAACATGGATCAGTGCCCATAGAGACACCCCACCGAGGACAGGTATTCGCTGGCGACTGCGCCCAGATGGGAGGCGGCGTCTGCGGAGCAGGTATCGCTTGGGACAGCCCGGCGTCGGATTAGGAATTCGGTGACGGATAGGGAGTCCGGTTGTGGACAGGGAGTCCGGTGCTGGATGAAAATTCAAGAAAAAGATAACCACAGAGCAACTGTGTTGAATGTCAAGATGTGAAAACGCCATAAACAAACCTGGCGGTGTCAGCAAGTTGGTAAAATAAAGACACCCCAAACCCGGAAGGCGGGAACAAAACCCTGTTCACAACGGGGCGAGTTCTCGTCTTTCATTTTGGATCCCCACAAATCGAATTGGGAGCTGCCAGCTCAACTGATCTCGGATCAGCGCATTCAGGATTGTCAACAATTTGCGCATACATGCGACCAGAGCCACCTTCTTGAGTTTTCCATTCTTGAGTAAGCGTTGGTAGAACTCCCGGATCACTGGATTGAAACGAGTTGCTGAAACGGTTGCCATGTAGAGCACAGTCCGAATATCAGCACGCCCACCTTTGATGCGTCTTTTACCTCGAAAGAAGCCGCTATCAAAGTTCATCGGTGCAACACCCACCAGCGCCGCGATCTGCTTGCGGTCGCTATGTCCCAATTCAGGTAAAGCTGCAATCATGAGTGATGAGGTGACCTTCCCAATCCCCGGTACACTGCGCAGGATCTCGTTCTTGACCTTGAAGTTGGGATCATCCTGGATGAATTGATTGATCTGTCGATCCAGTTCAGCAATTTGCGCATCCAACCACTTCAGGTGGGCTTCTATGCTGCCTTGCATCGCCTTATGTGCGGTTAGCAAACGGTTCTTTTCTGCTGTGCGGTTCTCAATTAACTGCCGCCTTCGCAGGACCATTGCAGCCAATAACTGCTCTTTTTCATCTGGCAATCGCGTTGGTTGTGGCCTGACTGCTTGTCCGAAGCGAGCTAGCAGACGCGCATCCAGGCGATCTGTTTTTGCCAGCAAGCCTATCGACCTGGCGAATTCTCGCACTCGGTGGGGATTAATCAGCGCCACTGGAACCCCGTCGGCGTATAACTCGCCGACCAGGTTCTTTTCGATCCCTCCCGTTGACTCCACCACCACCAGCTGGGGACGCAATTCCAGACACCTTTTTACAATGGCATCAATCCCAGCCTTATCGTTTGCCACGCCCCAGATTTCCTTTTCAATATTGCTGGCAACATCCAATCTCTTTTTGGACACATCAATTCCAATAAATACTTCTTCGGATTCCTTCTTCATTCTGCCCTCGCTTGGTTATAATTGCATTGCCCGTTCTAGCAGAATTCGGACTACAGGTCCACACAACTGTTCGGGCATTGCGGTTAGATGGCGCAGCAACCTTTGCTCGGTGACGGTCTCTCGGACCAATTCGCAGACGGCCTGTTGCGCCATCTCGCATCATACCATTTGAGATGGCATGGCGAGCCTGCTCCGTGACGGTTTTCTCCACCAAGACACAGATCGGTCTGCCATGCCCAATTTTCATCATACTAGACACAGAGAACACAGAGATCTTAGATTTAGTCATGCGGCCATCGGATATGAAACGGAAAATCGGACCGCGACCTGGTTATTCGTTCATCCGTTGGGCATCCGTTGTCCCTGGCATTTTTCGAGATCTTCGATCCCCGCTGCAAATCCCCCATAATAAATGAAGCACTTAAGAGAAAATAGCCCCGAATAGCTATTCTGCGGCCCAGTTTTTCCTTTTCTTCCTAGAAAATTGGTCAAATCACACCTTGCCAGTATTACGTAATAGTGGTATTATATCCACAATCCTATTGAAGGAATGAGACGAAACCATGACCGCAGAAGAGCGATTGATCAACGAGCTGGCGAAAGAGGCCGGCGTCACCGTGCGCACGATCCGCTACTATATGGACCAGGGCTTGCTGCCCCCGCCCACCCCGAGCGGGCGGTACGCCCATTTCAGCCAGCAGCACCTCGACCGCCTGAGGCTGATCCGCAAGCTCAAAGAGCTCCACCTGCCGCTGGAGGAGATCAAACGAATCCTGGATACCACCCCTCCCGAGGAAATCGAGCAGCTTCTGTCAGATCAAGATGATTTCTCGGAGCGGACCGGCAGATCTGCGACGAGATTTCAAGTGGGCGATTCGGTTTACCCAGACTTTAAGCTCGTGCCCTTTGCGAAAGATGAGGACAAACCGAAGACGGACAACGCCCAATTTGCAGATATTAATAAATTCGAAATTTTTGAACCGGAGGAGCAGGCTCTGCGGTCCAATCCCAAGGGGATCATTCCTAATGACGCCCTGGAGGAGGCTCTACCTGGAGGCGTCGGCGACGAAGCCGCCCCAGATCCAGCCCAGATACGCTCCGTTCGGGATAGCGCCCCAGGCAAAGACGCCCTGGATTACATCGCCAGGATCTCCAGCTCGCAGCAGCGGCTGAGAAGCCCGCAGCCCTCCAGGTTAAGCGGAACCGGCCCTTCAAGCGTCCCACCTACGCCGCCGCCGCCCAACCAGGAGCGCTGGCAGCGCATCCCGCTTGCCCCGGGGGTGGAGCTGCACGTTCTAGAGTCCGCTGACCCCGAACTCAAGCGGATGGTCGAGGCGCTCATCCAGGAGGCGAGGTGGATATTTTCAACGCCGTGAGCGGCGGTCTCTCCTGTCATTGCGAGGAACGGAGTGACCGTCATTCTTTGACGGCAAGCAATCTCGAAGCGACCGTCGTTCTTTGACGGCAAGCAATCTGAGACTTGCAACCGCCGAGATTGCTTCGCAAAGAACACTCGCAATGACAGTAGCCCTGTCATTGAGAGGAACGGAGTGACCGTCGTTCTTTGACGGCAAGCAATCTCGAAGCCTTGCGACCGCCGAGATTGCTTCGCGGCAAGCAATCATGACAGTAGCCTGTCATTGAGAACGGAGTGACCGTCGTTCTTTGACGGCAAGCAATCTGAGCCTTGCGACCGCCGAGAATTGCCGAAGAACTCTCGCAATGACAGTAGCCATGTCATTGCGAGGAACGGAGTGACCGTCGTTCTTTGACGGCAAGCAATCTCGAAGCGACCGTCATTCTTTGACGGCAAGCAATCTGTATAGGCAGCGGCAGAAGGCCGCCCTGGTGCACGGCGGGATGGGTGCACGCAAAGTCTCGAATTTTGAAACAAAATAGGAAGGGAGATTGAAATGGACGGGACAAAAATTTCTTTATCGGTAGAGGCAGACCTGGACCTGGTAGCGCAATCGGCGGAGACCGAGCGGATCATCGAAATCGCGGTGAACGCCCCAACTGCTGTAAAGCGCGGCGAGCGCCCAGCCCTCAACCTGGCGCTGGTGCTGGACCGCAGCGGCTCGATGAGCGGCGATAAGATCGTCTATGCGAAAAAAGCCGCCCTGCACGTACTCGACCTGCTTGACGAACGAGACCAGGTCGCCCTGGTGATCTATGACGACAATATCGACGTGCTGTCGAAGAGCGTGCCGGTCACACCCAGCAATCGGGAGACCGTCAAGCAGCTCTTGAAGCTGGTGGAATCGCGCGGCTCCACGGCGCTGTGCGGGGGCTGGCTGACAGGCTGCGAACAGATCGCCGGGGCAGCTCGAAACGGCTCGCTCAACCGGGCTCTGCTGCTCACCGACGGGCTGGCGAACGTGGGGATCACCGACCCCGAGCAGATCGCCACGCACGCCTACGAGCTGGCTCAGCGCGGGATCACCACCTCCACTTTTGGGATCGGACTGGGATACAACCACACCCTGCTGGAGGCCATATCCAACCGGGGCGGCGGCAGCTACTACTTCATCGAGACCCCAGCCGAGATCCCAGGCATCTTCCTGCGAGAGTTCAACGAGCTCTCGACTGCGACGGCGCTGGAGGTGGAAGTCGGGATTGAGATTCCCGCCGGAGTCGAGCTCGAAGCCTTGGGGGATTGGAGCGTCCGGCATGCCGGAGGATCGCTCCTTATCAGCCTGGGGTCGATGTTCAGCGCCCGCCGCCAGCCGCTCTATTTCAAGGCGAAGTTCGAGCCTGCCATGCTGGGGGCGCAGATCCCGCTCCAGGTGGGGCTGAAGGGTGAGTATGAGGATGGATCTTCGTTCGAAGTCCGCTCGCAGATCATGTTCCGCGCCGCAGACCCACAGATAGTCTCAGCAGCGCCGCGGAACAGCGAAATGCTCGCCCGCTACGCCGAAGTGGAGATTGCCCAGGTGTCGAGCGAAGCCCTGAAGCTGGAGCACCAGGGTCTGCACGCCCAGGCATCTGCGATGGTGATGAATTCCTTGATGGACAACGCAAAGTTTCTCGACGATGCGCAGCTGGTAGAGTATAAAGTTATCGCCAAAGAGATGGCTCGCGGGATGGACGAATCCGAGCGCAAGCAGCGCCATTTCCAATCCTACGAGAGAAAGCGCAGCCGCCCGAATTAGCGCCCAGTGAATAGAAGGATTAAACCGCAAAAGACGCGAAGATCTTGAAAATCTTCGCGTCCTTGGCGAACTTAGCGGTTTAATCGCTTGCGACTTTTATCTCCCCAATACCCCCGGCTTCTTGCCCTGAAAAGCAACCGCAGCCAGGTCGGTTTCGATCACCTGGTTGGGTCCGAGGATCAGAGCGCTGCCGTTCTTGATCGCATTCGGCACGCCTGCCGGCGGGTAGCTGGAGAAAGGCTCGAGGGCGCAGTTGTAGGTCCGCCCGTACCAGGGATAATCGTTGTGCCCGCCGTAGACCTGCCACATCCACAGATATTTAAAGAGGTCAGCGTCCCAGCTCAGCCCAAAACTCACCCCCAGGCGCGGGTTGGTGATCGTGTACCAGCCGTCGGTCAGCTCTTTGAAGAACACCACGTCCACCGAGCGCGCCTCGGGAGGCAGCACCTGGCGGATATCCTGGAGCTTGCCGGTGCGCCGGTTGGGCACCATCGGGAAGTCATAATCGCCGCCCGGCTCCCACAGCCCGTTCGGGTGGAAGGCGAGCACCTCCACTTTCTTCGCCGAGGTATCGACCAGGCAGCCGGCTTCGAGGAAAGGCACGCCCAGGGAGGGATGGTGACCCCACATGACCGCGAACTCCGCGGCCGATTCGTTGACCAGGCGCTCGTGGATGAACAGCGCCGCGGCGTCTTTCTTCAACGTCATGGTGCGCTCGAGGGTGAGCGGGGAACGGTAGGTCCGCACCCAGGTCCGCAGCGAGACGACCGCCGGGGTATCCTCGACCACCGCGGCTTCAAAAGGCAGCAGCGAGACTTCGCCGTGCAGCCCCTGGAAGGTGCCCAGATACGGCTCTGAAGCCCAGCCCGCAGAGGGCAGCACTTCCTGCCAGCCGCCGTAGAAGTAGTCGTGGAAGGCGCCTTCAGGCAGGGCGCTGGTGGCGACGAAGGGCTTGCGCAGCTCGATCGGCGACTGCCACATGAAGTCCAGGTCGAGGGGTTTGTAGGTGAACTCGAAGATATCGGCGCCCTTATCGACCAGCACGCCGACCCGCAGGAGCTCGTTCTCGAGGAACGCGACCTTCATCCCCCGGTAGGTGTAATCGAGGCTGATCCGGCAGCCTGCCTTTCTTCCATAAGTGTACATGCCTCACTCCTTGTTATCAGAATTAAGAACAAATTTCAACGCAAAGACGCAAAGACCGCCAAGAATATTAATTTTCAGAAAAGCATCGCACTCTGCAAGTCTTTTCTTTATATTCGTTTATTAATAATTTCATCCAAATCATACACCGGCTAATCCAAAACGCATTGCATTCTTTGTAATTAAATAATCCTTCGCGAGCTTTGCGTCTTGGCGTTTCGTTTCTTTTCATCCTCGACTGAAGAGCTTCGAGAAACCGCGGCCGATCGAGTTCTTCCACATGTCCAAGCCTACGGCGGCGATGATCACGATCCCCAACGTGATCTCCTGCCAGGAGGCCGGCACGGCGAGCAGGTTCAGCCCGTTCTGTACGACGGCGACGGTCATGGCGCCCACCAGGGTAGCCATCATGCTCCCGTAGCCCCCGACCAGGCTGGCGCCGCCGATCACTGCCGCGGCGATCGACTGCAATCCCAGCTCCTGCCCGTAGTTGGGCGAGCCCGAGTTCAGCCAGGCAGTCAGCAGCACCCCGCCGATGCCGGCAGTCAGCCCGGCGACCACGAAAGCGACCATTTTGCTGCGGTTCACGGCGATGCCAGTCAGCCGGGCGGCGGATTCGTTGCCGCCCACGGCGTAGATCGCCCGCCCCGGGATGGTGTTGCGCAGGAAGAGCGACGCCAGGGCATAGAGGATCACCACATAGTAAAACGGCAGGGGAATGCCGAGGAACTTGCCGTAAAAGAGCGGCTCGAGCTGGTCGGATACCGAAAAGATCGGGGTGCCGCCGGTGATCAGGAAAGCCAGCCCGCGGTAGATGCTCATCGTCGCCAGGGTGACGATGAAGGACGGGATCCTGCCGTAGGTGGACAGGAAGCCGTTGATCGCGCCGCACCCCACCCCGAGCAGCAGCACCAGCAGGATGCCCACAGGCAGGGGCAACCCCATATTCTTGACCAGGATCGCCAGCGTGCAGCAGACGAGCGCGACGGTCGAGCCGGGCGAAAGGTCGATCCCGCCAGTGAGGATCACCAGGGTGGCGCCGATCGCAACGACTGCCACCGTGGCGACCTGGAGCGAGACGTTCGACAGGTTGGCGGGCATCAGGAAGCGGTCGGTCGCCAGGGTGACGACTGCAGAGACGATCAGGAAAGCGACCAGCGGGCCGGCGACTGTGGAACGAAAGAATTTCGATATGATCTCCATGATGACTCTCCTCTATGCTTCGGTGGGGGTCAGTTCGCCGTCTTCGCTCGGACCAACCCCAGACGCCAACCCGATCAATTCATATTCGCTCAGCTTTTCCGCTGGGGTGATCTCCAGGATGCGCCCGTCGCGCACCACTGCCACCCGATCGCACATCGCCAGCAGCTCCGGAAAATCGGAGGAGATCAGGATGATGCTGATCCCGCTGCGGGTCAGCTCGTTGATCACGTTGTACACCTCCAGCTTGGCGCCGATGTCGATCCCCTGGGTGGGCTCGTCCATGATCAGCAATCGCGCCTGCGAGAAGAGCCAGCGCGCCACGATTACCTTCTGCTGGTTGCCGCCGGACAAATACTGAACCGAGCGGTCCAGGGCGGTGTGCGGGATGTTCATGCGATCGATATACATCTCTCCAAAGTGGTGCTCTTTGGTCAGGCTTATAAAAGGCCCCTGAAGGACTTCTTTCAAGCGAGAGATGGTTATGTTCTTGGGACCTTCAAAGTTGAAGAAACAGCCGTCAGATTTGCGGTTCTCGGGCACCATACCGATCCCCGCGCTGACAGCAGCTTTTGGGGAGCGGAAGCCGGTCTTGTGGCTTTCGAACTCGATCTTGCCGGAGGTGGTCTTGTCTAAACCGTAGATGGCGCGGGCGATTTCGGTCCGCCCGGACCCGAGCATCCCGCCCAGCCCGAAGACCTCGCCAACAAACACCTCAAAGCTCACATCGTGCACGCCGTTCTCGGTGCTCACATTCTCAACTCTTAGGCAGACTTCCGGGCGGACGTTGTGCTGCTTGGGGTAGTGCTGCTGGATGTCGAAACCGATCATCGAGCGCACCACATCGCCCATTTTAAGCTTGCCGATTGGGGCGGTGATCACATGCTTGCCGTCTTTCAGGATCGTGACCCGGTCGGCGATCTGGAAGACCTCGTCCAAGCGATGGGAAATATAAATAATGGCTTTATTCTGGGCTGTCAGGCGCCGGATCAGCTCCATCAGGCGCTCGGTCTCTACCAGCCCCAATGCGGCAGTCGGCTCGTCCATGATCAGCAGGCTGGATTCGAGCGATATCGCCTTCGCAATTTCGACCAGCTGCTGCTCGGCGACAGAGAGGCTGCGCACGACTTCATCTGGGTCAATCGAGAGGGAAAGCTCTTCGAGCACCTGGCGCGTGCCGCGCTTCGCCGCAGCCCAATCGATCATCCCGGTTGGGGTGCGCGGGTGGCGCCCGAGAAAAATATTCTCCGTGACGCTTAGCGAGGGCACGAGTGAGAATTCCTGGTAGATGGTCGCCACTCCGGCGAGGCGGGCGTCCATCGGGTGGCGGAAATTCTGCGGCTGCCCTTTGAACAGGATCTCGCCCTTTTCGGGCTGGTGAACGCCGGCGATGCACTTCGCGAGGGTGGATTTTCCCGAGCCGTTCTCACCCAGCAGGGCATGGACCTCTCCCGGGAAGACGGTCAGCGAGACGTCGTCGAGCGCCTGCACTCCTGGGAAGGCTTTGTAGATGCCCCGCACCTCCCAGATGGCGTCATTGGGTGGGATTTCGCGCACGGCTGGTTGTTCTGCGGTTATGTCGCTCATGCATTGCTCCCAGGTTGAATAGTTATTTCATTGGCTGAATTCATTTTACCTGAATCCGTCCGTTTCTGCCCCAGGAAAACCATTGTCTGGCGCTCCTGGGGCAGTGGAATTTGTGGTGCATGTCATTGCGAGATTGCTTCGTCGCTGCGTTCCTCGCAAAGACATGCGAGTTAATGTCATTGCGAGCGTACTTTGCGAAGCAATCTCTGTTATCGTCGCCGCGAGATTGCTTCGTCGCTGTGCTCCTCGCAAAGACATGGGATTTGTCATTGCGAGCCGGTGTTCTTCCGGCGAAGCAATCTCTATGGTCGCTGGTCAGGAGATTGCTTCGTCACTCCGTTCCTCGCAAAGACATGCGAGTTAATGTCATTGCGAGCGTACTTTGCGAAGCAATCTCTGTTATCGTCACCGCGAGATTGCTTCGTCGCTTTGCTCCTCGCAAAGACAAGGGATTTGTCATTGCGAGCCGGTGCTCTTCCGGCGAAGCAATCTCTGTGGTCGCTGGTCAGGAGATTGCTTCGTCACTCCGTTCCTCGCAATGACAAGGGATTTGTCATTGCGAGCCGGTGTTCTTCCGGCGAAGCAATCTCTATGGTCGCTGGTCAGGAGATTGCTTCGTCGCTTTGCTCCTCGCAAAGACATGGAGAGGAGTGCGGTGAAGCAATCTCGAATGAACTCAGCGAATTACGGTTTGGTGCAAGGATATTCCTTGGAGGGTTTTGGATCCAGCTCGTCGGGCTTGCACAGGAAGCCGTAGACGTTGTTGATGTCGGTCGTGATCGTGGGCGTCGCCACCCAGCCGCCCGGGAACTTCCCGTTCAGCGCATCCAGCGTCACCTGCAGCGCCACCTTGCCCATGGTAAACGGGGTAGTGTTCTGCGTCCCTTCCCACATCCCAGCCGCAATCTGCTCCATCCCGGTCGTGTCTCCGTCGTTGCCGAAGATCAGGATGTCCTGGCGGCCCAGCGCCTCGGCGGCTTTGTCCGCACCGATCGCAATGTAGTCGTTCGCACAGACCACCAGCGTGATCTCGGGGTGCGCCTGGATCATGTCCATCATCGCCTTGTTGCCCGTCTCCACGTTCCACTCCGTCGGCAGCGAGGCCACGACTTCCATCTCCGGATAGTTCGCAAACGCATCCAGGAACCCGCCGATCCGCTCGGTCGAGTGATACCCCGGCAGCCCTTCCAGCACCCCGACCTTCGCCTTACCATCCACCATCTTGGCAGCGTACTCGCCCAGGGCGGTCGTGCCCTTGCGCTGCGGGTATCCAACCACCGCGTTCACCGGCGTCGGGAAGGCCGCAATGTCTGAGTTCACGATCACCACCGCGATCCCGGCCTCCACCGCCTTCTTCACCAGCGGGGCGGCGGCGTTCTCGTCATGGGTCGACAGGATGATCGCATCAACGCCCTGGGTCGTCACGTCCTGCAGCATCTTCATCTGCGTGGCGATGTCCGCTCCGCTCTGTGGGGCGAGCATGAAGGTCTCAACTCCCAGCTCGGCTGCCAGGGCATCGATCCCCGCACCGATCGCCATGTAGTAGTTGAACTCCGTCGCCGGAGGCATGTAGGCGACCTTCACCGGGTTGCCGGCTTTGTAAGCTACCGGCGCAGTCGACTGCGAGCCCTCTTCCAACGGGACCAGCTCCTCAGCGCCTTCAGGCAGCGCATATTCAGGCGCAGCGGTCACGGCAGGCGCAGCAGCGGCAGCCGGAGCTTCGCATGGGTATTCTTTAGAGGGCTTTGGATCCAGCTCGTCGGGCTTGCACAGGAAGCTGTTGACGTTGTTGATGTCGGTCGTGATCGTGGGCGTCGCCACCCAGCCGCCCGGGAACTTCCCGTTCAGCGCATCCAGCGTCACCTGCAGCGCCACCTTGCCCATGGTAAACGGGGTGGTGTTCTGCGTCCCTTCCCACATCCCAGCCGAGATCTGCTCCATCCCGGTCGTGTCTCCGTCGTTGCCGAAGATCAGGATGTCCTGGCGGCCCAGCGCCTCGGCGGCTTTGTCCGCACCGATCGCAATGTAGTCGTTCGCACAGACCACCAGCGTGATCTCGGGGTGCGCCTGGATCATGTCCATCATCGCCTTGTTGCCCGTCTCCACGTTCCACTCCGTCGGCAGCGAGGCCACGACTTCCATCTCCGGATAGTTCGCAAACGCATCCAGGAACCCGCCGATCCGCTCGGTCGAGTGATACCCCGGCAGCCCTTCCAGCACCCCGACCTTCGCCTTACCATCCACCATCTTGGCAGCGTACTCGCCCAGGGCGGTCGTGCCCTTGCGCTGCGGGTATCCCACCACCGCGTTCACCGGCGTCGGGAAGGCCGCAATGTCTGAGTTCACGATCACCACCGCGATCCCGGCCTCCACCGCCTTCTTGACCAGCGGGGCGGCGGCGTTCTCGTCGTGGGTCGACAGGATGATCGCATCAACGCCCTGGGTCGTCACGTCCTGCAGCATCTTCATCTGCGTGGCGATGTCCGCTCCGCTCTGTGGGGCGAGCATGAAGGTCTCAACTCCCAGCTCGGCTGCCAGGGCATCGATCCCCGCACCGATCGCCATGTAGTAGTTGAACTCCGTCGCCGGAGGCATGTAGGCGACCTTCACCGGGTTGCCGGCTTTGTAAGCCACCGGCGCAGTCGACTGCGAGCCCTCTTCCAACGGGACCAGCTCCTCAGCGCCTTCAGGCAGCGCATATTCGCCAGCAGGTGCGGCGGGCGCGGCAGTTTCTGCCGGGGCTTCGGTCGCAGCGGGCGCAGCGGGCGCTTCGGTCGCTGGGGCAGTGGTTGGTGCTGCCGGTGCAGTACACGCCGCCAGGATGAAGGTCAGCGCCATCAAAATCGATAGAAATTTCTTCATTTCACTCACTCCTCCAAATCAGTTTTTTGAATGGGTTTCCAATACTCGTTCCTGAAATGCCAGCCCAGGTAATGATTCGATCACCTCCTTTTCAATTAGAAATATCCGCATCCATTTCAGCGCTTCAAGCTCTTACGCCGTTCATTGAGCACGTCCACCACTACCGCAATGATCAGGATCAAGCCCGTCACAAAGTTCTGCCAGTAGACGTCCACTCCTAAGAGGTTCAACGCGTTCGCGAGCACGCCCATAAACAGCGCCCCGAGAAACACGCCAAACACCGAGCCCTCCCCACCGCTCAGGCT
Organism: uncultured Chloroflexia bacterium; assembly: GCA_963827155.1. Classification (GTDB taxonomy): domain Bacteria; phylum Chloroflexota; class Anaerolineae; order Anaerolineales; family UBA4823; genus UTCFX2. The sequence goes on from CAWGZV010000002.1 coordinate 1,339,175, forward strand.
CGCTCCGCCGATGATCGTGGCGGTGATGACACGCAGCTCCACCCCCGAGCCCACGGTGGAGGAGGAGCCAAACCGGCCGGTGATCATGATCCCAGCGACGCCGGCAAGCAGCGCTACCAGGCAGTAGTTGAAGATCTTCACCCGGTCGACATTGATGCCCGACAGTCGGGCAGCCTTCTCGTTTCCGCCGATGTAGTACATCTGGCGGAAGAAGCGCGAGTTGCGCATCAATAAATCGAAAATGATGACTAAGGAGAGCATGATGTAGATCGGGTACTGGATCCCAAAGAGGCGCCCCTGCCCGACGACCGTGAAGGTGGGCGGGAGGTTGAGCACGGCTTTGCCGGAGGCGAGCACCAGGGTCAGGCCGCGGACCGTGATCTGCATCCCCAACGTGACAATGAAAGGATTGATCTTCATCTTGGCGACCAGCAGCCCGTTCACCAGACCGACCAACAGGGCAGAGAACAGCCCGACGAGGATCGCGGCCGGCGCCGGCAGGTGCAGGACGGTCAGCGCCAGCCCGGTGGTCACCCCGGTGAACGCCAGGGTCGACCCGACCGAGAGGTCCAGACCGCCCGAGATTAGCAGAATCACCATCCCGACCGCGATGGTCGCTTCAACCGACAGCCCCAGGAGGATGGCTTCGATGTTCGCTTTGCTGAGGAAGATGCGCGAGAAGGAAGACATGATCACAGCCATGACGACCAGCACGATCACCAGGGTGAACTCACGGTAGGCTGTGAGGGCGCCGAGGGTCTGCGAGATTTTTCCGGTTTTTTTCATAGGCTCTTCCGCCTCGTCCTTTGATTAATGGCTGCTTGCTCCCAATCTGTCATCCGAGCATCTATTTTTTCACTGCGCACAGATTGCTTCGTCACTTTGCTCCTCGCAATGACAGGGTTAATGTCATTGCGAGCGTACTTTGCGAAGCAATCTCAGAATTCGCAAGGTAGGAGATTGCTTCGTCACTCCGTTCCTCGCAATGACAGGCGGGTTAATGTCATTGCGAGCGTCCTTTGCGAAGCAATCTCAGAATTCGCAAGGCAGGAGATTGCTTCGTCACTTCGTTCCTCGCAACGAAATGCGAGTTAATGTCATTGCGAGCGTCCTTTGCGAAGCAATCTCAGAATTCGCAAGGCAGGAGATTGCTTCGTCACTCCGTTCCTCGCAATGACATGAGTTAATGTCATTGCGAGCGTCCTTTGCGAAGCAATCTCAGAATCCGCAAGGCAGGAGATTGCTTCGTCACTTCGCTCCTCGCAATGACATGCGGGTTAATGTCATTGCGAGCGTCCTTTGCGAAGCAATCTCAGAATTCGCAAGGCAGGAGATTGCTTCGTCACTGCGTTCCTCGCAATGACATTTGAAGCGCCCACGACCATAAGCAGTACTAATTTATCTTGTTAAAAACGCTTTGCGTACTTCGCGTCTTCGCGTTTTTATTTATTTTTAATGTATTCTTCGAGCCCTTCTGTACCTTGGCATTCTAATCTTTACTCGCCTCTTCTATTCCAGCGGCAAAGGATAAAATCGCTTCCTCAGAAAAATCCTGGCGAAGCAGCTCGCCCTTGAGCCGGCCTTTGTGCATCACCAGCACCCGGTCGCACATCCCGATTAATTCCGGAAGGTCCGAAGAAATGATCATAATTCCAACACCCAGGGCGGCGAACTCACGCAGCTTCCGGTAGATTTCCGCCCGGGCGCCCACGTCCACACCGCGGGTGGGCTCGTCGAAGATGATCACCTGCGGGTCGATGCCCATCCACATCGCCACCAGGCATTTCTGCTGATTGCCTCCGGAGAGATTGAGCACCTTTTTCTGGATCGAGGGGGTCTGGATGTCGTAGGTGGCGATCTCGCGCTCGGCAAAACGGTCGATTTGGGGGCGGTTGAGAAAGCCCAGAGAGGTGGTGAAGCTCCGGAGCGAGGGCGCGATAACATTCTCGCGCAGGCTCATGCCGAGGAACAGTCCCAGCCCCTTGCGGTCTTCGGTCAGGTAGGCGATCCCTTTCTGGATCGCGTCCTGCGGCTTGTTGATCTGCACTTCCTGCCCATTCAGGATGATCCGGCCCTGGTCTTTGCGGTCGATGCCGAAGATCGCCCGCCCCACCTCCGTGCGGCCGGCGCCCACCAGCCCGGCAAACCCCAGGATTTCGCCCTTGTGAAGGGTGAAACCGATTTCCTCGAAATGTCCTGCCCGGCCTAGCCCTTCCACCCGCAAGATCTCCGGCTGCACCGCGACCGCACCGAGCTCGCCGTAAAGGTTGGTGATCTGCCGCCCGACCATCATCGCCACCAGGTCGTTCTCGGTGACGGCTGAGATCTCACGGCTGCCGATGAACCTGCCGTCGCGCATCACGATCACCCGGCTGGCGATCTGGAAGATCTCAGAGAGTTTGTGGGTTATGTATATGAAGGACATCCCTTCTGCCTGGAGGCGGCGGATGTTCTGGAACAGGTAGGCGATCTCATTCTCGGTCAGCGAAGAAGTCGGCTCGTCGAGGATCAATACTTTCGGGTTGGTCGAGATCGCCTTGAGCACCTCCAGGATCTGCTGCTGACCCATCGAGAGGCGCTTGACCAGCATGTGCGGGTCCAGGTCGAGCTCGAAGCGCTTCAGAAATTCAGCCGTATCCTGGTAGAGAATCTTCCAATGGATGTTGTTCAGCTTCCCGGTCGGCTGGCGGTTGGCGAAGATATTCTCAGCAACAGAAAGACTGCCGACGAGCGAGAGCTCCTGAAAGACCATCGCGATCCCGCTGGCGATGGCGTCAGCAGGCGAGCTGAACGAGACCTCGGCGCCTTCCAGCAGCACGCCTCCGCTGTCTGGCTTTTGGGCCCCGCCCAGGATCTGGGTGAGGGTGCTCTTGCCGGCCCCGTTCTCGCCGACCAGCGCCAGGATCTCACCGCGCTCGAGCGAGATGCTGACATCATTCACTGCCAGCACGCCGGGGAAGCTCTTGGAGATATTCTCGGTTCGCAAGACCTCAGTCATACTTCTCCAGTAAAAAGACCTAACGCGAAGACGCAAAGACGCGAAGGTTCTTATATAAAAGACAAGAAAATGAAAATTTCAATATAATCTTCCATGGGATCTCTGAGGCACAGGAAATAAACCGATTTTCCATGGTCAATCCCATGCCTCAGAAGGTTCCCAGATATCAACTCAATGTAAAGACGCGAAGTTATTTAGGAATTTCTTAGCGTCCTTTGGGTCTTTGCGTTGATATCCTGATTACTTGGCGTAGGTCTCGTTCGCCGCCAGGAAGTAATCGACGTTGGAGCTGTCGACGTAGTTCACCCACATGAAAGCGTTGGTGGGACCGGTGGTCACGCCGGCGGCCTTGTTGTCTGAGGTGAGCGGCGCCTGGAAGTGGTTGTAGTTGTAGAGGATCTGCAGGCACCAGAACGCCATGGCAGCGTCATCCTGGGCTACGGTCCCGGTCAGGGTGCCGTCTTTGATCTTCTGCAGGATGTCTGAGTTGCGGTCCATCGCAACCACCTTCACCTGCCCCTTCTTGCCAGCTTCCTCCACGGCGGTCGCGGCGCCGATCCCGGCGGTCGAGTCGGTGCCGACGAAGGCTGCCAGGTCGGGGTTGGCATTCATGATGTCTTTTGCAACGTTCACGGCTGTGACGGTATCGGCTTTAGTGTCGCCGACCTGCACGACCTCGATGTCCGGATACTTGGCGAACGCTTCGCGGTAGCCGGCTTCGCGGTCGTCAAACATCTGCACACCGGGGATGCTCAAGATGGCGACTTTCCCCTTGCCGCCAAGGGCTTCAGAGATCGCCACGCCGCCGGTGTAGCCCAGGTCGCGCTGGAAAGAGCCGACATAGGCGATGCGCTTCGAATCGGGCAGGTCGCCGAGGATGGTCACCACCGGGATGCCGGCGTCGGTGGCTTTGTCGATCTCGGGCTGCAGGATCGGCTCGACAGCGAAGGTGCAGATGCCGGCGGGTTTCTTGGCGATCGCCTGGTCGAAGGCTGCGACCATGGCGTTCATGTCATATTCCGCCGGTCCGACGTAGGTGGCGGTCACACCCAGGGCGTCTCCGCCCCATGCCCAGCCGTACTTGTGAGCATTGAAGAACTCCAGGTTGCCCATCGCCGAGACGTAGATATACTCTTCGGCGGATTTTGCCGGCTCTGTGGGGGCTGCCGGCGCTGCCGGGGCTTCGGTGGCAGCCGGGGCGGGGGTCGCAGCGGGTGCACACGAACCCAGCGAGATTGCGAGCAGCACGATCAGGCTGATCAAGACGAACCATTTGGTTTTCATGCAAATTCTCCTCTCAACTCATTCATTGAATTATGCGGGCGGCGGCAACGCACCGCAGCGCCCGTTCGTACTCATTTTCAGCGCGATACGCGCTTTCCGCCTCCAACGACGTCGGCTTTCATTAAATCCTGCACCTCGGCGCGCGTCACCATGGGCAGGTCGAACATCATGGTCTGCTTCAAGCGGGTTGCTGCGTCGCCGACTGTCAAACCTTTCTGCATGCCCTGCGGATTGAAACCCTCGGTCAGCAAGCCGTAGTAGAAACCGCCATTCCAGGTATCGCCGCCGCCGAGGCGGTCGAGCAGCACGATCGGGCGCACGGCCTCCGAACGGAAGAAGCTCCCGCCGGCGTCCATCACGGCGGTCTCCCAGCGCTGCTCTTCGAAGGTATCGGGGTAGCGGATCGTGATCGCCACGATGCGGGTGTCGAAGCGTTCGGCGACCCGGCTGGCAAAATCCTGGATGTCTGCGTCTTTCAGCTCGCCGATATCGCCGTTATCGATCTGCTCGGCAGAGTACTGACCGCAGCCGATCCCAAAAAGGGCAGCCATGTCTTCGATCGTGGTGATCAGGATGTCGACATGCTGCTTGAGCAGCGGGGTCATCACCGCCCGGCACTGATCCTTGGTCCACAAGGTAGCCCGATAGTTGAAATCCATCCCCACCAGGCAGCCTGCCGGCTTGAGGCTCACGGCCTCCTCGAACGCCTCCAGCAGGTAGTTGCGCTCATACTGGCTGTGGGTTGAGAGCCCGAGCGTGATGCCGGAGGTGTGAAAAAGCTTACAGTCGCGCAGGGCGGTCTTCCAATCCACCATCCCGGCCCCAAGCTTGCTGGCAGCAGAGTACATCCGCTGGTAGTGCCCCATACTTTTGCGGGGCGTGCGCCCGAGCTCGTAGAGATAGCGCCCAATCGGCTCGGCTTTCGGCGCCCAGACGATGTGATCGGTCTGGATGCCCTGACCCCGGGCGGTGTCGCGCACCAGCCAGCCGTAGGGGTTATCGGGGAGGCGAGTGATGTAGGCCGAGGGGATGCCGAAGCGGCTGAGCGTCATGCACAGGGTCAGCTCGCTGCCGGCAAGCGAGATGTAGACCTGGCGAGTGCTCTCCAGCCGCTGAAGGTCGCTGGGGGTGTCGCGCACCATCGTCTCGCCGTAGGTGACGAAGGCCGGCCCTTTGCCCGCGAATGCGCTCAGGTCGTCTTTGATAATTTCGTAGAACAGCTTTCCTGCTGCTAACGGCTTTCTTGCTGCCAACGGCTTTCCTGCAGCCATATTAGCTCCTTTGCTGCTTTCCGATCCTCGCCTTTTCTGCGGCTACCAGGTCTCCAATTGGGCGGTCAGCCCGCCGTCGACAAAAAGCTGGGTGCCGGTGATGAATGAGGCTTCATCGCTGACCAGGAATGCGACCGCGTAGCCGATATCCTCGGGCACGCCGATGCGCTTCATCACCTGGCGGCGCTCCACCTGGTGCTGCTGGTCGGCAGGGTCGGTGTAGCTGTCGAAGATGCTCTGGATGAGCGGGGTGAGCACCCAGCCCGGGGCAATCGAGTTTACGCGGATGGTTGGACCGTAATCGATTGCCATGTTGCGGGTCAGGGCGGTGATGCCGCCCTTCGAGGCGCAGTAAGGCGCGACGCCGTTCACAGTCTGGAAGGAATGCACCGAGGAGATATTGACGATAGCGCCCTTGCCGAGCGCCTGCATATGCGGGATTACGTACTTGGCAAACATGAACTGACCCTTGAGGTTCACCGCCAGGCAGCGGTCCCAATCCTCGCTGGAGGTCTCCAGCACGGGGGTGTACACTCCAATCCCGGCATTATTCACCAGGATATCGATTTTGCCGAAGGCTTCCAGGGTCTTCTGAACGACCGCCTTGACCTGGTCTTCCTGCGAGACATCGCACTTGACATAGATGGCCTCCCCGCCGGCTTTGCGCATCTCTTCGGCGGTCTTTGGGCCGTTAACGTCGTCCCAATCAACAACAACCACTTTAGCGCCTTCCTGGACCAGCACCTTGACGATCCCCCAGCCGATCCCCTTGGCGCCGCCTGTTACGATTGCAACACGGTCTTTTAGTTTCATGGATTCACCTCTTCATCATTTCTGGTCTGTTTGATTCATTCGTGCCATTGCGAGCGCACTCCAATGTCTTGATCCCTGTCATTGCGAGCATATTCCAACTGTCATTGCGAGCGTACTCCATCTGTCATTGCGAGCGTCCTTTGCGAAGCAATCTCTTCATTTCTTGCGAAGCAATCTCGGTAGTTGCATGTTAGATTGCTTCGTCACTCCGTTCCTCGCAATGACATGAGAACTCACCACGGCTTGCGCGGTGTGGACAGGAAAACCGGTCCGTCGGCGCCTACGGCGACGTTGTCCTCGATCCGCAGCCCGCCGAAATCGGGGATGTAGACCCCCGGCTCCACGCTGCTCACCATGCCCTTTTCCAGGGTCCCCTGGGAGCCTGGCATCAGGAACGGGATGAACTCGTGGTAGCGCAGCCCAACCCCGTGCCCGGTGATGTGAACGAAATACTCGCCAAGCCCGGCTTTTTCAAGCACTTTCCGGGCGGCTTTATCGGGATCGTCGAACGAAGCGCCGGCTTTCATCATCGCTGCGGCAGCGAGCTGGGCTTCGAGCAGGTGGTTGTAGACTTCTTTCTGGCGGGCGCTCGGCTCGCCGACCACTGCCATGTAGGTCAGGTCCGACCAGTAGCCATCGACCACGGTCGCCAGCTCGATCATCACGAAGTCGCCTGACTGCATCTTGTAGGTCGTCGATGGGACGAGCAGGGTGCCCTTGAAGCTGTCCAACGGACCGGCGCCGACCTCGCACAGGGCCCGCGTGAGTTTTGCGCCCTTGTAGCCTGGTCCGTCGGCTCGCACGTGGAACTCGACCATCGCGCCCAGCTCGGCCTCGGTCATCCCGGGCTGGAGCTTATTCAGGGCTTTTCCGATCGCGGCTTCGGCAATCTCGTTGGCGACCCGCATTTTCTGGAGCATATAGTCGCTCTTGATGGCGCGCACTTCCTGGATCGTCCAGGAGATATCCACCAGGGTCGCATCCGCGAAGACCTTCGCGAGCAGGTCTGCCCAGGGTTTTGCCGGCACAACCGGCTCGGCCGAGCGGTAAGTCGGGGCGACTACTTCCGAGCTCTGCTCCACACCGACGCGCTTGCCCTTGAGCCCAAGCTTCTGGCTGGCAGCCGCGAGCAGGCGGGCGTAGTTCTCGTACAGGTCGCCGTCCTTCAGCAATCCCCAGCCAAAGGTCGTAACGTCGTTCCAATCCTGGTCGGAATAATCCAGCTCTACCTCCGGCAGGAAGAGGATCGGCTTGCCCTCACGCGGCATGACCGCCACCGAAAAGCCGTGGTGAGGCCAGTAGTCGGTCAGGTAGACGACGTTTTCCGGCAGGCGGCAGACCAATGCAGCCAGGTCCTCCTGCTTCATTCTTGCTTGCAGCCGCTCGAGGCGGTCTTTATCAACGGTTCCCATAGAATTCACTCCTCTCGTGTGTAAAGTTTCAAGATTTTCACCGCGAAGTACGCCAAGATCGCGAAGATTTTATGTAAAATTGCTTCGTTACTGCATTCAGATTGCTTCGTCTCTTCGTTCCTCGCAATGACAAGGCGTCTTCATGTCATTGCGAGCATACTTCACATGTCATTGCGAGCGTACTTTGCGAAGCAATCTCGGTAATTACAGCGCTCAGATTGCTTCGTCACTCCGTTCCTCGCAATGACAAGGCGATTTCATGTCATTGCGAGCGTACTTCACATGTCATTGCGAGCGTACTTTGCGAAGCAATCTCGGTAATTACAGCGCTCAGATTGCTTCGTCTCTCCGTTCCTCGCAATGACAAGGCGTTTTCATGTCATTGCGAGCGTCCTTCACATGTCATTGCGAGCGTACTTTGCGAAGCAATCTCGGTAATTACAGCGCTCAGATTGCTTCGTCACTCCGTTCCTCGCAATGACAAGGCGTCTTCATGTCATTGCGAGCGTTCTTTGCGAAGCAATCTCAACACTTGCCTTTGATAATCACTTCTAAACGAGATTGCTTCGTCACTCCGTTCCTCGCAATGACATTATGTGCGACATGTCATGCTATTTAATTGTTAAAGAACCTTCGCGTGCTTTGCGATCTTCGTGCCCGGACTTCCTGTCCGCCACTTTGCGTTTTAATCTTTAAAGCCTGCCAAATTCCGCCAAAAGCTCTTCCACGGTCTTGCCCTGGCGGATTTTTTCGCGGGTTTTCTCTTCTTTCTCGGCTTGCTCTCGGGCTTTGGCGAGCGTCTCCGCAGCCATTTCGAGCGGGATCACGACCACGCCGATCTCGTCGCCCAGCACCAGGTCGCCCGGGCGCACCACAACCCCGGCGCACTGGATCGTGACGTTGATCTCGATCGGCTCCATCCGCCCCGAATAGGGCGAGTGAGTGGAGCGCGGCACGATCGACTTCGAGAAGATGAAGAAGCCGAGGTCGCGGGTCTCGTCGGTATCGCGGATCCCGCCGTCGACCACCGCCCCAACCACACCTTTCATCTTGCACAGCCCCGACATCAGCCCGCCCCAGATCGAGGTCTCGGTCTCGCCGGCGGCGTCGACCACGACCACATCGCCGTCCTGCGCCACAGAGAGGGCATCCAGGCAGTCCACCTGGTTGCCGGGCTCCAGCCGGACGGTCAGCGCGGGACCGACGAAGCGGGTGTCGGTGGTCAGCGGGCGCAGGTACGAGCGCATCACGCCGAAGCGCTCCTGCAAATCAGCCACCACGCAGGAAGGGCTGTAGACCTTCAGCAGGTCTTTAAAGCCTTGCAGGATCTCTGGGTCTGGGGTGGTCTGGCGCTGGTTGATAATTTTTCGCATATGGTTCTCCTGTTTTTATGGATCAATTCATTCTTCTTGCTGGTCTATCGCTGACTTATGAATTACCCTCGGCAGATCGGTCAGAAGGTTTCAATAATTGCGGCAATGTAGGCATCTTTCCAACGGTAGTATTCCCGTTTGGAGAAGGCATGCTGCAGTTTTCCCTGCTCGTATTCCTGCAGGGCTGCCGGATCGCTGCGCCAATAGTCCATGATGAGCTGGTTTCGGCGGGCGGATTCGAGGCGCATGGGGATGATTTCGACCTCCTGCTCATCCATCCGGTCGGTGAAGACTGCAAAATCATCCATCAGGGCATGGATGCCGCCGTAATGGTTGATCAGGCATTCCAGAACGGGGAACCACTGCTCATCCGACAGATATACCGCAAACTCCCATTCCCCTTTGCCGGCGATCTCCAGCTCGACCGACCCAAAAAGCTCAGCAGAAGCTCCAAAAGGCGCCAGCAGGCGGTTTAACAGCTCCAGATACTGGCTGGAGGCCTGCTTGTTCCGCGGATCAAACGGCTTGATCTCTAAAGGGTGTTCTGGCAGCATCTCGATCGATTCGATTGACCTTCTCTGCGGTTTCACAAGGATGATCCCTATCCCGGTCCAACGGCTCAAACGATCTCAATCATGGCTCTCACTTGCTGTTTTCCCGATTCAGCTTGGCGCACTCCCAGCCGCTTCGTCCTGGGAAATATCACCTGCAGAATTGACAGTCTAAGCGACCAATTCTTTTGCTATGCGCAGTTTTGTCTCTGAAGGATAAAGAAGAGCAATCTTCGCGTACTTTGCGGGCAAGCCAATTCGGTATTTGCCATTTTCAGATTGCTTCGTCACTCCGTTCCTCGCAATGACATGAGCTGCAGATGTCGTTGATTCACACTCCGTTCCTCGCAATGACATGAGCAGCGGGTGTCATTGCGAGCATAATATGCGACCCACGACCTTTGCGTTTTTTATCTTTTCTCTTCACTCACCTCACCGCCACATACCCGAGCTGGCGCGAGATCTCCAGCGCCGCCCGCCTCGCCCGCTCGATCAGCTCGAGGTTGGTCTCGATCGGGTCCATGCGGAGCGCAGGGCCGGAAATGCTGATCGCAGCGACCGCCTTGCCGTTCATATCAAACACCGGCGCAGCCACGCAGCGCACCTCGTCTTCATGCTCGCCGATATCCAGAGCGTAGCCCTGACAGCGCACCACCTCGAGCTGTTTCAAGAGCGCATCGAGATCGGTGATCGTGGTGCTGGTAAACCGGCGCATGGTGTGGCTGGCGTAGTATTCGCGGATATCTTCTTCTCTATGGCTGCAGAGCAGGATCTTGCCGACCGCAGTGCAGTGGGCTGGCGAACGCCCCCCGACCCGCGAGGACATCAGCCCGATGGCGTGCAGCCCGGGGATCTTCTCCAGGTAGATGACCTGCATATTGTCCATCACCACCAGGTGGACGGTCTCTTTGGTCTCATCGCGCAGCAGCTCGAGGGCCGGCAGTGCCACCTGACGCAGGTCATTCGATGAGACGAAGCCCTGCGCAAGCTCCAGGCATGCCAACCCGAGGCGGTAGGTGTTGGCTCTCTCATCGCGGCTGACATAGCTGTAGTAGCCCAGGGTGGAGAGGACGCGGAAAGTGGTGCTGGGGCTCAGCTCGATGCCTTCGCTGATCTCAGCCAGGGTGCGCGACCTCCCGTCTGAGAGCAGGGACAGCACCCGGAGAGCCCGGTCGATCGCGCGGATATTGTAGCGCGGGTCCTCGCCTTTACCGGACGCGAAGGGTCTGCTCACTTAACAGCCTCATAAACCAGGAGCTGGATTGGCAGCATCGACATCCAGATTATCCAAACCCCTCGCAAGACAGAAGCGGGATCGGTATCTTGGTCATCCGAATCATAAAATCACATCATAGACCTGAAGAGAGCTGCCGGAATAAAGCGTTTTGATTTGCGGCGAAAGCCCCTGGTGCTCGGGTGATGCCCGCCAGCCGGCGGCATCGTCGGTGGTCTGGAATCGGATGACCATCTGGTAGTTCAGCGGCGCATTCTGCTCGCGCAGCAGCTCGACTTTCACAAAACCCGGCATGCGCGACATCGCCGGGCGGTAATGCTCGGCGAAGAATTTTTCAAATGCATCGGTTTTATCGGGAAGGACTTCAAAAGTGACGTGGCGCTCGATCATGGTTTCCTCTAACCTGCCTCTATTTCTTGCGCCCGATCTCCGCCTGTTCGCGGAAACCGCGGGCGCGCTCGGTAATTTCGGCGAAATCCCGGGCGTCGAGCAGCTTCTGGTTCACCAGCTCGCCGCCAACGCCGACCATTGACACCCCGGCCTTGAAGAAATTGGCGGTGGTGGTCAGGTCCACGCCGCCCACAGCCCCCAGGCGGATGTGCGGCAGCGGGCCGCGCACCGCTTTGATATACTCCGGTCCGCCGGCGCTGGCCGGGAAGACCTTGACCACGTCTGCCCCGGCTTCCCAGGCTGCCAGGATTTCGGTGGGGGTGTAGGCGCCCGGCACAACCGGCACGCTGTAGCGCTTGCAGATCTTGATCGTCTCAAGGTTGAGGGTCGGGCAGACGACGAACTGCGCCCCGGCTAAGATCGCAGCCCGCGCCGTCTCGGCGTCCAATACCGATCCGACCCCGAACAGCATCTCGCTGCCGTATTTTGCAGTCGCCTGGCGGACCACGTCCAGCGCCCCGGGGGTGGTCATGGTGACCTCGATCGCCGAAACGCCGCCTGCCAGAATCGCCTCGGCAGCCGCCAGGAGCTGGTCGGAGGACTGGGCGCGCATGATTGCGACGACGCCTGTTTCCAATATCTGGCCCAATGCCTTGTCTTTGTCCATAAAGTTCTCCGGAATGGTAAAGGTGATATTATTTTGGGAGTGATTGCGGCATATGCCGGCGGCGATTACCGCCTGAATTATTTCATTCTGTGAAATATTACTTTATACAATGAAATGATAGCGTATTTTTTTTGACTTGTCAACAGTTTTTGGGCGAATGTGACAAAAGTCAGGAAGAGGAGGTGAAATCAGGAAAAATAATTAAGAATTAACCGCAAAGGGCGCAAAGGACGCAAAGAAATCTGATATTTCCTTCGCGGTCTTCGCGCCTTGGCGTTTGGACAATATTCTCGAGAAATCTGCAGCGGGGTTACTTTAAAAGAACTGGCAGAAACTGATCGAAATAGGGCCGGAAAAGCACCACTTCGTTCTGCTTTGGCAAACCCACCACAAGCTGCCGGTTAAACGAATTAAACGCCGCCTTAATCGTTCCGCCGCTGTTCGGCTGGCCGCCAAGGACACTATTTTGGGAGGTGAGCGGTCCGGTCATAGGACTAAAACCAAATCCGAAGGTCACTGCGCCAGCATTGATCACTGCACCGTTCGACCAGGAGGTGCTGATCGTGAAGAAATCACCGCCGTCCAGGCGTTTGTAAGAGCCGAGCCCAAGCTCATCAAAATTAGTGCTTCCCACCAGGCTGTTCAGGCTTGAGACCGTGCCGCTGATGCCAATGCTGCCGTTTCCCCAGGTTAATACGCCCGCATCCAAGACCAGGTCATCATCCCAGAGCGGGCTGCGGACGATGTAATTCCCATTGTACAAATCGATTACCCCTGCGCTGCTGACCTGGTCCATCGGCTTCGAGCCAACCAGGCTGTTGGAAAGTGAGACCGGACCGGTGATCCCGTTCTCTCCGTTCCCCCAGGTTGCCGCACCAGCCTGGTTCGCAGATCCATTGTTCCAATACCTGCTGCATACAACATAGCTGCCGTTAGCCAGCGGTGTGACGCCAACGCTCACCCGATCGGATTGGCTGCTTCCTACCAGGCTGTTTTCTGGGGAGACAGGTCCTTTTACTCCGGTCTGCCCATTCCCGAAGGTCGCGGCGCCGGCATCCACCGCACCGTTACCGTTCCAATACGGGGTACCAACCACGTAATTTCCATTCGCTAACCTATAGACGCCTTGGGAGCCTACTTGATCATTCGTGGTCGAACCCACCAGGCTGTTGAGGAGAGAAATCGGTCCCGATACACCGGTCGCGCCGTTCCCCCAGGTAACCGCGCCCGCCTGGCTGACGCCATTGATACTGGCAACATAGCTGGACACGACGTAATTTCCGTTTGAAAGTGGGATCACAGTCCCGAGACTAACGGCATCGTTATTCTGGGCGCCAACCAAGGAGTTCTCAAGGGTGACGAGACCCTTGATCCCGGTAATCCCATTCCCCCAGGTCGCCGCGCCTGCTTCATGCACGCTCCCATTATCCCAAAAACGGCTCAAGACCACATAATTGCCGTTTGAGAGCGGCCTGGCGCCGAAATAACTGACCATATCCGCATCGGTACCCCCAACAAGGCTGTTCGTTGAAGACACTACACCGGTTATCCCAATTGTCCCATCACCCCAGGTTGATGCTCCTGCATCCGCAATGAAGCCGTTATCCCATAAACCGCTGGAGACCACATAATTCCCATTATTCAATATGGCGATGCCGCCGAGACCGACCTGATCATCCGGATTGCTCCCAACCAGGCTGTTTGTCACGGTGACAGTCCCAGTGATCCCGACATCACCATCCGCCCATGTCACTGCTCCGGCATCGACCGCCTGACCGTTGTCCCATTTTTCGTTGATCACAACGAAGTTGCTGTTTGACAGCTCCTCGATCCAGGTAGATTGTTGGTCGCCGGGGGCTCCGCCCACCAGGGAGTTGGTTTTAGAAACTAGCCCCTTCACGCCGTTCAGCCCATTCCCCCAGGTTGCGGCGCCTACGTCCACCTTTCCAGCATCTTCCCAGTAAGGTGAAGATACTACATAATTCCCGTTGGCAAGCGGAAAAACATCGTTAAAGCCTACCTGGTCCCCGTCAGTGCCTCCCACCAGGCTGTTGTCTGGAGAAACTTCGCCGCTAACGCCGCTGACACCGCTGCCCCAGGTCACCGCGCCGGCATTTTGGATGCTACCGTTGTCCCAGAGCGAGCTTACGACGGTATAATTACCATTGCTCAACCCATAGATCCCATCCTTGCCAACTCTGTCCAGGGCGTGGCTTCCGATCAGGCTGTTATCAGCGGAAACTGTCCCGCTGATGCCGATGGTCTTGTCCCCCCAGGTAGCCGCCCCAACCTCCGCTGCCCCGGCATTGCTCCAATAAATGCTGCTCACCACATAATTTCCGTTCTCCAGCACAGTGATCCCTTGCATTCCAACCCGGTCTTCGGCAGTAGTCCCGGAGAGTTTGCTGATCAGCGCCCCACTGCCGCCGTCGAATAGGTAGACCGCGCCAACGTTCTGGGTCAGCCCTAAGTCGAAAAACGGATCGGCGACCACGAAGTTGCCATTCGGCAGGACCGTGATGGAATAGCCGAATTCGCCGCTGTTGGCTGGACCTGGGATGACAATTACGGTCGCAGCGCTGGCAGGTTGAATTTGAAATTGAGAAAGTGGAAAGATCAGGAGGACGACCAGAAGCACCTTGAGCAGACGCGTACCAATCCGCTGATTTCGGTTTTTTAACATCATTTTCCTCCTGGCTGTGGGGTCTTCACTATTATAGTACGCTATCTGCTGGTATCCTTTCAAAATAGTTATGACGTCGGTAAATCAAGAAAACAGCAAACCTGACTATCTTTCTGAGGAGCCGCACCTGCCGATTCTCTAGATCGGCTCAAATGAACGATTTTGGAGCTGCTCGATAACCGAAATATTCAGAAATAGAAGGGCAGCCTGAAAGAATGGAAAATTAATGAATAAGAGAGCGAATTGGCGCAGAGATAGTAACCACTAGGCTATAATCATCTCAGTTAAAAACCGGGCAGGTCGCGAAAATCGAAAAGATTTTTCGCGTTCCTTTGTGTGCTATGTGCGCTTCGCGGTTCGATCTTGCACTCCCAAAAACCCACCGCGGTTTAAACACCCCTCTTTTTGCTCAACAAACCAGTGCAGCGCTCATTCGCACTGCACTGGTCATAACTGAACAGGGGAATGAAATCGCCCTGGTAATGCGGTCACTTCCCACCAAGATGCTCCGCCGCCAACCCGGTGTATCGGGCAGCCCAGGCCTCCAGCGCCCGCTGCGTGTTGTAGGCATTGGTCCGGGCGAACCAGGCTCCCGCAGGATTTTGGGTCAGCCCAGCTTCAAAAGCCTCCGCCTGAGCCTGGTAGCGGGCAGCCCAGGCCTCCAGCGCCCGCTGCGTGTTGTAGGCATTGGTCCGGGCGAACCAGGCTTCCGCAGGATTCTGGGACACCCCAGCGACATAAGCCTCCGCCTGACCCTGGTAGCGGGCTGCCCAGGCGTCGAGAGCGCGTTGAGTCGCTCCAACCTCTTCCCCATTCGATGCCATCACAAATAACGCCGTGCTGATCAGGACGATAGATAGAGCTGCCGCTGATACCAGAGCCCTAACGGATGCCGTTTTCGAGCCTGGAAAATGGAGATACTTGCTTCGATTCAGTCCTTCTGCTCGGGTAGCCATTTGTTTCTCCTTTCAAATCTAAGAACGCTTTCGGTTAGTATTGATGTCAAGAGAATATCAAATCGACCGTCCGAAAGCGTATTTGCTGTCGTTATCCAGCGTTATTTCCTCATTAAAGTCTTAATAAAGATATAATTGAGGCGGATCCAACGCCTCCTCAACGCTTATAACCTGCAGACAGCCGATCCATCCATTTCAGCGGGAGTGGACGAATGTCGTTAGAGATCTTTCTGCTTGGGCAGTTCAAGCTGAAAGCCAAACGAACTCACCATTGATCTGCCTTCCAGACCAGCTCAATCCCTGCTGGCGTACCTGGCGTTAAATCCAGGGCTTTCGCTCAGGCGCGAGAAGCTCGCCAGCCTGCTGTGGGGTGAATCGACCGAGAACAACGCCCGCTCCTACTTGCGCCAGGGACTGTGGCGAATCCGCAAAGCTTTCGAATCCAGTGCTCTCAGGTGGGAAGATTATTTCGAAATCAGCGATATCACTGTAGCTTTTCTTCCCAATTCCGATTATCGTTTGGACGCGGAGGTCCTTCTGGAGATTTCGGAAGGCAGCCCGCTTGCTGAAATTATCGAGGCGGTCAGGCTTTACCGGGGAGAGCTGCTTCCAGGTTTCTATGACGAATGGGTCGTGCTCGAGCGCGACCGCCTCCAGGCGGCCTATTCCCAAAAAATGGACCTGCTCCTCGAACGGCTGATCGATTTGGGTCAGTGGGACGATGTGTTGAGCTGGGGAGAAGAGTGGATCAGGAAAGCTATCTCTCCCGAGCCTGCCTACCGGGCGATGATGATAGCCCACGAAAAATCTGGTCACCCGGGGATGGTTGGCGCCACCTACCAGCGCTGCCTGGATGCTTTAAACCGCGACCTGGGTCTGGAACCCTCGCCCGAAACGACCCGCCTGTATCAGCAGATCCGCCGTGGAGAGCTGGAGGAGCCCACTGTGCCCCGCAAGCCGGTGCTGGAATCCGGCAACCCTCACCTTTCCTTCTTCGATCAAAGGCAGCCGATCCAGATTGAGAAACCGATCTTTGTAGCCCGTGAGCGCGAGCTTGAGAAGATGGGCAGGCTGCTCGACCTTGCTTTGAAAGGCCAGGGTCGGGTGATCTTTATCACCGGCGAAGCTGGCACGGGAAAGACCTCGCTGATCGATGAGTTCACCCTCCGCAGCCAGGAGAGCCATCCAGACCTGATTGTCGTTGCTGGAAACTGCAACGCCCACACCGGGGTCGGAGACCCCTACCTTCCGTTTCGAGAGATCCTGGAGCTGCTCACCGGCGATGTTGAAGCCCGCTGGTTAGCCGGCGCGATTTTTGAGGAGTACGCCCGCTTTCTTTGGAACCTGATCCCAGATTCTGTCCAGGCGCTGATCGAGGTCGGACCGGATCTGATCGGATCTTTTATCCCCGGTGAGGCGATTTATCAGCGGGCTTTGGAATTCGGGTCGACCGATCAAGACTGGCTGAAGCAGGTGGAAGGATTCTTGAGAAAAACGACCACTCCCGCTCCAGGGAGCTTCCAGCAGACCGATCTTTTTATGCAGTACAGCAAAGTTCTGCAAGCGCTCGCCCAGGTTCATCCACTGATGCTGGTGGTCGATGATCTGCAGTGGGCGGATCTCGGTTCGATCAACCTGCTCTTCCAGCTCGGGCGAAACCTGGCAGGCAGCCGGATCTTGATCGTAGGAGCCTACCGCCCGGAAGAGATTTCTCTTGGCAGGGCTGGAGAAAGGCATCCCCTCGAGACTGTGATCCACGAGTTCCAGCGGATCTTTGGTGATCTGACCGTAGACGTCGAGCAGGTCGACGGATTAGATTTCATCGATGCCCTGCTGGACGCCGAGCCAAACGAGCTAGACCTGTCCTTCAGGAACCTGCTGTTTCAGCAGACAGGCGGGCACCCGCTTTTCACCGTGGAGCTGCTGCGAGGAATGCAAGAACGCGGCGACTTGCTGCAGAACCAACAAGGAGAATGGACCGAAGGTGAAACCCTGGATTGGGAAACTTTGCCCGCCCGGGTGGAGGCGGTAATCGCTGAGCGGATCAGCCGGCTGGATCCGCACCAGCAGGCTCTCCTGCGCGCCGCCAGTGTGGAGGGCGAGGGTTTCACCGCTGAAGTTGCAGCTCAAGCACTCGGTCGTGATCCCGCACAAACGCTGGAGCTCCTGAGCGGGGAGCTGGACCGGGTCCACCGCCTGGTCCGAGCCCAGAGCATCCAGCGCCTCGAGAATCAGCTGATCTCCAGCTACCGCTTCCGGCACATCCTGGTCCAAAAATACCTGTATAACAGCCTGGACGAGGTGGAGAGAGTTCATCTGCATGAGCGAATAGGATCCGTCCTGGAGGAGCTTTATACGAAGCGGGAAGGCACGCCGACATTTGCACTGCAGCTTGCGCGCCATTTCCAGGAAGCCAGGATCCCAGAGCAGGCAGGTACTTATCTTCTCCAGGCAGGGGAAAGAGCCTTGAATCTCTCCGCATATCGAGAGGCGGTCGAACATTAACGAGGGGCCTGGAATATGTCGCTTCGATCACTCCAGATTCCAAAAAGAAGGCAGAGCTTGAGATCTCGCTTCAGCTTGCAGTGGGGAAAGCCTATCATGGTTCCTTTGGAAATACACCTGAAATAGCGAATGCATATATTCGAGCCAGAAAATTGAGCCAGGAGATTGGAAATACTTCTACGTTGTGCTTAGCCTTGAGTGGACTTTCGATCTATTATTACGTGAAAGCTGAGCACCTGAAAGCACTTGAGCTCGCTGAAATCATGCTTTCGCTCAGCCTGGAACATGCCGATCCGCTGCTCATTTCGATAGGACATTGGAATATTGGGATCGCCCTCTTCGCACTGGGTGATTATGAGCGCGCTCGAGAACATTATGGACATGTGCTCGCGGGTTATAATCCGAAAAACCATCACCAGGAGCTTGTTTCGTCCCGAGGCGTCGATGTAGGCCTGAGCGCTATGGCTTACGATGCTTGCTGTCTGTGGATTTTCTGGGTATCCCGATAGGGCCGCAAAACAAAGCCAAAATGCGATCGATTATGCTCGCGAACAAAATCATGCCTTCACGCTAGGCGACGTATATTGCTTCGCTGGATGCTTGTTTTCCACAATGATCGGGGATATCCAGGCGCTTGAAACCTACTCGCACGAAATGGAACACTTATCCGTAGATGGCGAAATCGGCGCATGGCTGGCGGAGGCATACTGCTACAAAGGCGAAATGGTTTGCATGCGCGGCCAGCTCGAAGAGGGTATTGTTCTAATCGAGGAAGGCATCGCATCGAGTTTTTCTCGAGGCGAATATCTGCAGCTTCCCCAAATGCTGAATTTATTAGCGCAGGCGTATTCCAAGGTGGGCGACCTATCTAAAGCATGGGAAAAAATTAACATAGCATTTGACACAATGGAAAAGTCCGGTGAGCACAATTGGGAATCTACCATGTACCGGATTCGAGCCTCGCTTCACACCTTTCTGGGTAACTTCAGTCAAGCCGAGACCGATCTCGAGAAAGCCCTTGAGATCGCCCGCCGGCAAGGCGCCAGGTCCTGGGAGCTGCAGGCCGCGATCGACCTGGCTCGATTGAGGCAGCAGCAAGGCCGGTTGGACGAAGCCCGGAGCGGGCTTACGGAGGTCTATTCCTGGTTCACCGAGGGATTCGACACGCCAGACTTAAAAAAGGCCCGCGAGCTCCTGGCTGCTATAGGGTGACCGGGTTATACTCACATGATCCTTCGCCTTCATATTCCCTTTGTTCGCAAGCCAGCCGCAGGCAGCCAGGCTCACCAGGCGCTTTCCAGTTTGGCGACCTCGGGTCTGTTCTCACCGATGATGATCGGTTTGATGTCATGAAGATCCTTGTCGTCGATGAGACTGGTTTTCACGTCCAAATTTATACGCAACAGGAGCGTCCATGAACAATTCTGGCTATTCCGCGGCTCAATTCGCACCTTCAAGCTATGCCCTCATATTGTGGGATGCTGCGATCCAATCCTACATCAACTGCTATCTTCTCCTAAGACCTCCGCATACCATCCTCATTGACACAGGCAAAGCCGAGCACCTTTCATCACTAATCGGCGCACTGGGCAGTCTCGGCCTGAAGCCCGAGGATGTCACCCACATTATCGCAACCCACGGTCATCGTGACCATGTTGGCGCAGCCGCCGGTTTCCCAGCCGCTGCCAGGTTTATCCACCCTCAAGATGTTCCACTGCTGGAAACCACGAACCAGGCGGCGTTCGACCCGAGTCTCCCCGAGAACGGGAAGGTGCTCAGCCTGCGCTGTGTTCTGCTCGGTCAGCATACCCCCGGGTCGGTCGCGCTCTTTGATCCCCAATCGAAGGCGCTCTTCTGTGGAGACCATATCTGCTTCTTCGGCGATCCGCTCCCCAGCGATGGACCCATCTCTTATGCCGCAGAGCTGCGCCAGACCACCTGCGAATTCATGCGTGATTGGATGCATGGACCGGATCGATTTGACGATACCAACCTCACCCTCAGTCTGAAGGGCCTCGAATATATGCGTGAATTTGAGGCGGATGTCTTGTGCACCGGACACGGTGCGGTTCTGGTGGGAGACATCAACCCGTTCCTGATGCAGATCCAGGAAGCTGTAAGCTCATAAAGAGCGGAAACCACTGTCTAGAAACCTTCATTCCGTCCCTATTAGATGAACGGCGGTATCAAATATATGCGGGAAATCCTGCAGCGAATAAACGCGTCTTCGCCGTAGACGGCTATGATGTGAATAGACGAAGTCATCTGCGCCTCGCACGCCATCAGCAGCCTGGACCAGCGCGGTGTCGTGCGGCTGGTCGGCGCATCCTGCGATATCGGCTCGGTTGAAGCCTTGAAGCTGCTTTTCCTATGAACAATTTTTTGCCCGAGGAGGTATTAATCATGAAAACCAAAACCTCCTGCCGACCTGCTGCTCTCGATCCAAGCCTATGCCGCCGCTTGTACGCTTCCTGCTCCTCCGTTTGCTCCTGGTGCCCCTGACCCTGCTGATTGTGACGGTCACGCTGATGGCCTTTCTGACCGCCGTCCCGCCGGAGGTGCGAGCCTATTTATATCTGCCTTACCGAACTCAAGATCGTGCGGTCGGGATGAGTATGGATGAGCTGCGCCGTGAGACCGAGCCATATATCAAGCGATTTCACCTGGAAGACCCCTTCCCCGTGCAGTACGCCTACTGGATTGAAAGCGTTTTCACCCATGGCGGCGGCTACAGCCCCTCCGTTAAAGGCGATGTGTTCAAAGCTTTGCTGAGGCGGACGCCTGTCACAGCCGAGCTGACGCTTTATTCCTTACTGCTGTTCATCCCTCTCGGGGTTATGTCTGGTCTGCGCGCTGGCTGGAGGAAGGGTGGACTGCTGGATTTCCGCTTCCGTTCTGCAGCCTATGTCGCCAGCAGCCTCCCCCCCTTTATCACCGCTTTGGTGCTGCTCGGGATCTTCTACACTTTCTTGGGGTGGTTTCCTCCCGGACGCCTGGGATCCGCCCTCGGTCAGGAGGTTCAGTCCCCCGAATTTCATCACTTTATCGGTTTGATGACGATCGACAGCCTGCTCAACCTGCGGTTGGACATATTCATCGACTCGCTCCGCCACCTGGTGCTGCCCGTGGTCACCTTGAGCCTGGTGCATTGGGCTACCCTGGGGCGGATTGTGCGCAGCTCGATCATCTCCGAGCGCCGTAAAGAATACCTGACGGCTGCCAGAGCGCACGGTATCTCCGAGAGGCGCCTGAAGTGGCGGCATGCCTTGCGCAATGTCCTGAGTCCGGCCTTATCCAGCTCTGCCCTGGCAGCCGCCTCGCTCTTCACCGGGGTCTTTATGATCGAGATCATCTTCGACTTGAATGGCGTGGCTGAGCTGGTGGTGCATGGGACCAGCTCCGGTCTGGATATGCCTCTCGCCATGGGTTTCAGCCTCTATTCGGTCAGCATAGTCTTGATCATTATGTTCGTGCTGGACCTCCTGCGTGCGATCCTGGACCCTCGTTCACGGGAGGGTATGCTCCATAACGAAACCCGCTAGCAGCCAGCTGCCCGGTGGGATTGGTAGATTGCCCTGCAGGATCGACCGAAGCAGAAATTAATGGGGCTGGGTGAAGCCCGGGATCTAATCGGGATCACGAATAGGCTGGCGGACCAGAAGAAAATTATCGGCGTGCATGCGCTGAATGGCGGGTGTGGGTAAATCCGCTGGTTTGATCTGGGACAGGTGCAAGTCTGACGGGTAAGGCGATGGAAAAACAAGAAGCGATCGATTTCATCATAGCCGCGCTGGAAAACGGCCACAGCCCGGAGGAGATCAGCACGGTGCTCAGCCGCAAACTAAAGGCGCCGGTCGACCTGGTGGCAAAATTTGTCCGGCTGACGAAGCAGAACTATGAGCAGTCAGGAGCTGCCCATGGGCTCCAGGCAGAAGCAAGCCCCAGACGATCATCCCAAGGATCCCAGCCATTCATCCAAAAACCGACGCCGCCCGCCCAAGCACCGCAGCCAACTGCCCAAAAACCGACGCCGCCTCTCCAAAGACCGCAGCCAATTACCCAAGGATCGCAGCCAGCAGGTCAAAGACCGCCTGCCAACAGCCCAAGAGCCCCAGCCATCCCTCCAAAAACCGCCGCCGCCCACCCAAGGTTCACAGCCATTCCATCCAAAAACCGACGCCGCCTGTCCAAGGACCGCAGCCATTCATCCAAAAACCGACGCCGCCCCTCCAAGCACAACAGCCAACTGCCCAAAGACCGCAGCCAACTGCCCAAATCCCGCCGCCAACTGCCCAAGGGCCCCAGCCAACTGCCCAAGGGCCCCAGCCATCCCTCCAAAAACCGACGCCGCCTCGTCCAAGGATCACAGTCATCCGCTCCAAATACCGACGCCGCCCCTCCAAGCAAAACAGCCAACTGCCCAAAGACCGCAGCCATTCTTTCAAGGATCCCAGCCGTCAGCCCAAAGACCCCAGCCGGCGCTCTACTCCGCCAGACCCTCCGCTGCCAGCACACCGTCCGCGGCATTTGGACCGCCGCTGGCGGCTTCTGCGCAAGCGCCAGCCTCAGTCAGCCAAAAGCCTCGCGCAGTTAGCCTCAAACCGGCTGCTTATTCCGCTTCACCCGCTCGGACCTGGAAAATCCGCCTACCAGCTCTGGGGAAAAATCTGTCAATCTGGATGGGTTCATGGATGGTTGGATTATTCCTCCTGACCGCCTGGGCGGCGCCGCTGCTCGCGCCGCCCGATCCTGACAGCGAATTCTCCACCTACAAAGCCACCGATCAGATCAACCGATACATCCCCATTCCGCCAAACGCAGAGCTCATCCTCGGGGGCGTTCCCGATTCGAAAAATCATCGTCAGCTGGACGTCTGGTATTCGGTGGTTTGGGGAACCCGCTCAGCGCTGCGGTTTGGCATCCTGGTGGTGCTGCTGACCGGTGCATTCGGCGTCATCCTGGGTGGGGTCAGCGCTTATCTTGGGGGTTTGCCCAACACCCTGGTGATGGGCTTCACCGATGCCTTCCTGGCCTTTCCGGTCATCGCCGGCGTGGTCTTCTTCAAGAATTACATCCTGATGCTGCTCCGCAGTTCAGGCGCTCTGATCTACTGGAACAGCATGGTTTACATCGAGTCGCCCAGCGCCTGGCAGACCTATCTAACCAAGCTGGACCCGCTGCTGATCGCCTTTATCTTTTTTACCTGGGTGCCTTACGCTCGCTTGATGAACAGCGTGGTGTTGAGCGCTCGTCAAGCAGAATATATCCTGGCATCGCGTTCCCTGGGCGCCGGTCATCTGCGCCTGATCTTTCGCCACCTCATTCCCAACGCCATCTCACCGGCGATCATCCTGGCAGCGCGGGACGTGGGCTATCTGGTGCTGCTGCAGGCTGGCTTCACCTTCATCGGTCTGAGCCAGGGCTCAGAGTGGGGCGTGCTGCTCTCGCTGGGCCGGAACTACGTCATCGGAGTGGGGGGCAATCCCTTCACCTGGTGGTGGACCTACTTACCGGCTACCCTGGCGATTGTGCTGTTCGGCGTTGGGTGGAACCTGCTGGGCGATGGACTGAACAACCGGCTGAATCCACACCAATCCTGAGCAGTCAGCCAGAATGAATAAAATGGAACGCTGCTTGCGCTCATCAGGTTGAAGAAGACCCTGGATTCTACAAGCTATTTAACCGCAGAGTGCGCGAAGAACGCGAAGGTCATTTTTTCCATATTAAAACTTAGCGACCTTGGCGTCCTTCGCGGTTCAATCTTTTACCGATCCCCTGCCAGCTTCTTGAAGATCCAGACAAAATCCTTCACGATCTCCACCGCGCTGCCGAACACGCCGAGCACCAGGGCGATGCGCAGCAGGGTGTTGAGCAGATTCGCCAGCGCCGCCGTGCCCTGCAGGTCGCCAGGCCAGGAAGCCAGAGCCGCGGGAGACAGGTCGAGCAGCGAAGGGCCGCGCAGCATCGCCGTCAGGATCCCAATCGCCAGCACCTTGATGAGCACGTCGAAGAGCCGCGTGCCAACCGTCCAGCGTCGGGTCCGGATCAGCGCCAGGCTCAGCCCGATCTGCATCAGCCACTGCACGTTCAGCCAGGGCAGGTAGGCGAAGAAAGCCTCCGAGAGGATCGGGAAGGAGACGATGCTGTCCGGATCGTTCAGGCTGGGCGTGTAGCGGAAGACCTCCGGGTAGAAATTGAAGATCACCAGCGCCGCGAAGGTGAAGAGGATCGTAGCGACCTGGCCCCAGAAGCTGACCTCGTCTGAGGCGGTTTGTTTGACCAGCTCAGTGGGGTCCCAATTCTCAGGCTCGTCTTTAAAATTCGGGCGCTGGCTGGCAGGCAGGACGCGCTCCAGGACCAGGAAGACCAGCACGATATTGCCGAAAGCCGCGATCGCGGTCTCGTAGTAGCTCCCAACCGAACGCGCGATCGTCGCAAGAAGCTCCTTGAAGCTCTGCTCCCCGCTGAAGACGGCCGCGCCCAGCCCCACCAGCGCCAGGGCGGCGAGCACCCCCAGGACGATTTTAAGGACAAGGGAGAAGACGGGATAGAGCTGCGGGCCGATCAGATAGTGTTCGGGCAGGTAGGTGGCTGCCACGCGCTCCGGCGAGCCGTATTCCCGCAGCAGCTCCATCGCCATGGCTTCATCCGCCGGGCGGCCTTCCCGTTGGCTGCGCTCCTCGAGCATATCCATTAAAATCGAGCGGATCTCCGAGCCGATATCCTTGCGCATGCGCGGCGGCAGACGCTTCGCCACATCTTTTACGTACAGGTTGATCAGTTCCATCTTCTACCTCCTTACGCTTTCAGCATCGCGTCCATCATCTGGACGAGGCTCTTCCATTCGGCGATCATCGCGGGCAGCGCCTTGCGCCCCTGGCGGCTCAGGACGTAGTAGCGCCGGGGCCGGTCGCGCTCCACCCGCCAGTTGGATTCCAGCAGCCCCTGGGTCTCCAGCCGGCGCAGCAGCGGGTAGAGGGTGCCCTGGTCGATCTCAAGCCCGAGCTCAGAAAGCCGCTTGAGCAGCGAATAGCCGTACTGCTCTTGCTCGAGCTGGCTGAGCGCCGCCAGGACGATCACACCGCGGCGCAGCTCCAGGGTGATGTTCTCCAATTGAGATTTTTCAGTGTTTGTCATCTTATACTCTATGGTAGAGTATACTGTGTATTATACAGTATGTCAAGAGGGTTAAAGTGAACAATTGTTGAAAGAAAAAGAATTAACACAGAGACACCGGGGCTAATAAAAAAACACTGTCTCTCTGTTTTGGATTTTTTTCGCATATAATTCCCGATGAGACCGACTGGGAGGGAAATCATGAAGCCGCACCGCCTCATCTTCACCATCTTCTTGCTCGCACTCACCACCGGCTGCACACCCGCCGCGGCCCCAACGCCGCGGGTAATCGTGGTCACCCAGGAGGTGCTGGTGACCCGCGAGCTGAGCACCCCCACCCCGGCAGTGCTGGTGGTGACCCCAACCCCGCTCCCAACCCAACCGCCCGCTCCCAACGTATCCATCGAACCGCGCTCGCATGAGTGGGTGGATTTCGGCGGGCTGTGCCTGCGCCCAGACAACCTCCCATCGGGCGTGCAGGTCAACCCGGACCCAGAGACGGTCCAGGCTGCCCGGGCGGAGATTGTGAAAGGCCTCTGGCGGCTGGTGGATCTTAGCGGCTCGCAAGCCGACCTCATCCCCGGTTTTTCGACCTACGAGCGCTTCGAGCAGGGCATCCAGATGGGCACCCTGCTGCGCGGACCGCTCATCCCGGTCGGCAAACAGCCGCCCCGCAGCGACCCGTGGAGCTTCAAGCAGGCGGACCCGGTCGAGCTGTGGAAGAAAGCTCACCCGGGCGTTAAATTCGGCGGGGTTGACCTGCGGACAATCTGCCTCGAGTTCTACCCACCCTACGAGTTCGAGGCCGAAAAGAAGCTGTCCGAAAACCCGAGCTACGTGCACCTGGTCGGCGGCGTCAGCCACGCGATTTTCTATCTGGACGATGTCCTCGGCGCCCCGCGGCTGGTGATTAAGCTGTATGCAAATCCTTACCCTGGGCAGCGGGATTACAAAGTGCTGGTCGGCTTCGACCCGGCAAACACCCCCGAGCAGGACGCCCTGGCGGCGAACGAGCACCTGGGCGCGCTGGTCGCGACCCTGAATACCGTGCTGTGGGGTCCGATGGACGGCGATGGCGAGCAGGAATTCGGCTACAATCCGCAGAACTCTGATCCCTTGCCGGTGGAGGTTTTCCAGAAAATGAGGGTATTTGTCGCGACCCCATAAAATAATCTAACGCGAAGGCGCAAAGACCGCAAAGGGTTTCAAAATAATCTTGGCGTGCTTCGCGTCTTTGCGCTGATAATCCTTAGCACCTTAAATCCTCACCTCCAATGAAGAACCTTAAGCCCTCAAAACTCACCGTCCAATTCCTGCCTGGCGCTCAACCAGACGGACCGATTCTGCCGCGCCGCTACACGCTGACGCATTCCGATTCCACTGGCGAGCTCCTGCTCTCGATCGGGCTGGAGTTCAACCGCCCCCAAATCAGCGGCTGGTACACCCGCCTGATGCGCGACGAGGTGCTGGCGGAATGGATAGACAGCTCCAAAGGCGCCCCTCCCCGCCTCGGAAATCCTGGAGAGATCTCTCCTGCCCCTGGCGAACCGGCGTCAATTGAAACAGCGCTGGATCAAAAAACCTCCGAGAACCTGCGCGACGCCAAGACCTTACCGCAATACGCACTGCACCTGTATTGCCATGTCAGCGGCGGGCTGGTCTTCGGGGGGCGCGCTATCGCGATGCCGTCTTCCACCAGCACCTGCCGCTGGTGATCGAGTGCCTCCGTTATGGAGACCGCCTGCTGGTCGCCGAATACCCATTCCTCGCAGCAGCGCCTGTTGTAGTAAATTTTCAGGCTCGCCAGCCCGGCCTGAACCGCCTCGAGGCCATCGGGCGCTTTGAGGATTTCGCCTGGCTCCCTCTATGAGTATGTATTCATATTCGTCCGGTCTGATGTATTATGATATATTCGATGAAGTTTAGCTTATTTGGTTCGAAACCAGCGGAAATTGGGATTTTGCAAGCTGGGAGGCTGGTTTCTACTTGCGATGGGCGGGAAATTGTTATTAGCCTGCTGACTTCCCAAGCGTTCTGATCATAACCGAGCCGAATTTCTTTAAGCCGGCTTGTTAAAGCCGGTGTCCTCAAGATTTCAGTCATAAGTTATAAAGGAGTTCTCTTTGTTCAAGAATCGATTTGCCCGAATATTTGCCATCGCGATCATGATCGTGTTAGCCGTCCTGGTAGTGAGAGCCATGGGACCCCAAGCCCGCGCCGTGAGCCCGAATACCGCTCCGGTTGGGTCTGGCGACCTGAGGCTGTATGAATCAAGCCAGGATAAGAACGGAGCATCCCTGCTCCCGCCGATGTCCGCCTGGCCGGTACGCCACCAGGCCCTGGCCGTCACTGCCCTTTCTAGCGGCGGCCTCTCGCAGACCGCATTGATCGCCTGGGCAGCCCGCTACCAGGGACAGGCTGAGGCCAATAATGCTGGGCAGTCTCAGAATACTGCCGCAGCCTGGTTCGCCCGGACCGATGCCTACAACTCGCAGCGCGCTCTCGACGCCTGGGCAGCTCGCTACCAGGGACAGGCTGAGGCCAATAATGCTGGGCTGTCTCAGAATACTGCCGCAGCCTGGTTCGCCCGGACCAATGCCTACAACTCGCAGCGCGCTCTCGACGCCTGGGCGGCCCACTACCAGGGACAGGCGGATGCGCTCCTCGGCAGCGGCGGCCTCTCGCAAGCAGCGATGACCGCCTGGGGTGCCCGCTATCAGGGCCAGGCTGAGGCGCTCGCAAACCTCGCCGTGGTCGATTTTCACTACAGCGGGCGATAAGCTCCTGCCGCAGCGCCCCACTCAGGTAGGGTCGGAATGACCCCTGAGTGAGGCTCGATCCATCCCCTGCTCGATGAAGGCGACCGTCCAGCCAGAATGACGGTCGCCTTTTTGTTAACCGCAAAAATCTCCCTTACCGGCATCCGGGAACATAAAATTAACCCTTGACAAGCGACCGCTGGTCGCTTAGAATTATAGCGACCGATAGTCGCTATAAAGGAGCTCAGCATGCCAAAAGGGATCCCCCTCACCGATGAAGAACAGCAGCGCCGTCGAAAAGAGATTTTCGAGGCCTCCCTCCATCTTTTCCTCGAGAAAGGCTTCAACGAGACTTCAATGCGCGAAATTGCAGAAGCGGCCGGCGTGGGCAAGTCGACCCTCTACGACTACTACAAGACCAAGGACGAGATCCTGGTCTCCTACTTCCAATCGCAGATCGAGCGGCTCACCAGCCGGGCGGCGGAGATCATCCGCCAGGAACTCGAGCAGGTCCGAAAAGCTGCGCAAGATCGTGCAGATGCACCTGGGCTTCCTGGTGGAGAACAAACTGGAATTCGAGCGGCTCAACATCGAAGCCCAGCGCCTGCCGGCCGAAAGCCAGGCGCAAATCCAGCTCAAACGCCACGCCTACCAGGACATGATCCGACCCCTGATCGAGGAAGGCATTCGCCAGGGTGAATTCCGGCCGGTAAACCCGCTGCTCGCCGCCCGCACCCTCTTCTCGCTGCTCTCGATCACAGTCTTCACCTCCCGCCCCACCGGCACGCCCGAGGAGATGATGGATGAAGCCCTGGGAATCTTTTTCAAAGGAATAATAAAATGAAACCATTTATCCTGCCGCTCGATGACCCACGAGCCGACCTGATGCTGACCGGAGGGAAGGGGAGCTCTCTGGCAAAGCTCAAGCAAGCCGGCTTCTCCGTGCCCGACGGATTCCACATCACGACTGAGGCTTACAGCTTCTTTGTCGAGGCCAACAGCCTGCAGGCGGGGATCCGCCTCTCCCTGGATGCCCACGACCTGGAGCATCCGGCTGAGCTCGAGAAAGCCTCCGCCGCGATCGGCGAGCTTTTCACTCAGGCGAAGATACCCCGCCGAGCTTGCTTCCGCCATCCTGGAGGCCTACAACCTCCTCCCCGGCGAGGATCTGGCGGTGGCGGTGCGCTCATCCGCCACCGCCGAAGACCTGCCCCAGGCTTCCTTCGCCGGGCAGCAGGAAACCTACCTGAACGTGCGCGGGTCAGACCAGCTGCTCGCAGCCGTCCAAAAATGCTGGGCGTCGCTGTGGACCGCTCGGGCGATCGGCTATCGCCGCCGCCAGGGCATCTCGCCAGAGAGCGTCGCCCTGGGGATCGTGGTGCAGCTGCTCGTCGAGGCCGAATCCGCCGGGATCCTGTTCACGATCAATCCGCTCAACGGGCGGCGAGACGAGCTCGTGATCAATGCTGCCTGGGGGCTGGGCGAAGCTGTGGTCGGCGGGCTGGTAACCCCCGATACGCTGGCGCTCAGCAAGCCCGATGGCCGCCTGCTGCGCCGCGAGACCGCCCAAAAGCTGGTGATGACCGCCCGGGGCGGGGACGGCACTGTCGAGCAGCCCGTCCCGCTGCCCCTGCAGAACCTCCCCGTGCTGAGCGACGAGCAGGCTTCGGAGCTGGCGCTGATCGGGATGCAGATCGAAGCGCTTTACGAGGCGCCGGTGGATGTCGAATGGGCGCTGCGGGACGGAAAATTCACCGTCCTGCAGGCCCGTCCGGTGACCGCCCTGCCAGAGCCGCCGATCGAATGGAAGCTGCCGCACCCGAAGGGGATTTACATGCGCACCAGCGTCGCCGACCTGATGCCGCTGCCGCTCAGCCCACTCTATGCAACCCTCGGCATCCCGGCGCTGACAGAACAGATGTTTTCGCTGGGGAGCGACCTGACCAGGATGAGACCGATGATCGCGGCAGACTACCTTACCGCCATCAACCAGTACGCCTACATGAACGCCCATTTTCCGCCCGGCAGCTGGCGCTGGATCCTGTTCGGACTGCTGCCGGCCTACCCCCGGCTGCTGCGGGTCACGCTCTGGCGGGACCGGTTCCACCCGGAGTACCAGGCTTTCGTCAGCAGCAAGGGCGAGATTGCCGCCGAGAGCCTGTCTCCGCGTGCGCTGTGGGCCGCCGTGCAGGAGTTTGTAGGGGCTTCCGCCCACTACATCATCGGGCTGATGTTCGCCACGATGGGCGCCTCGGCCGGCTCCGAAGGTCTGCTGACCCGGTTTTACGACAGGCTGATTAAACGAACCGGCGACCCGGACGCCACCGTCCTCGTGATGGGCTGGGACAACATCCCAATCCGGGCAGAAAAGTCGCTCTACGACCTGGCAGCCTGGGTGAAAACGGAGCCAGGGCTGGCAAAGACGATCCAGGAAACCCCTTCGGAGATTCTGGCGGTGCGCCTCACGTCCCAGCCTGATCCGGAAGCCGAAGGTGAAGCCGGGCCGGAAGGCTGGGAAGAGTTCGCTCGGCGCTTTAAAACCCACCAGGACCAGTTCGGGCACATCGTCTTCCAGCTCGATTTCGCCGAGCCGCTTCCGCGCGAACACCCCGAGATGCTGCTCGAGACGATCAAGATGTACCTGCGCGGGCAAGGCGCCGATCCGTATGAGCGCCAAAAATCAAACGAAAATCGGCGCATCCAGGCGGGCGAAGGCGCACTGAAGAGAACAAAAGGGCTCAAACGCTGGATATTCAAAAAAATGCTGCACTGGGGCCAATCTTTGGCTGAAGTGCGCGAGGACGCCCTGGCAGAGATCGGGCTGGCGTATCCTCAGACCCGGTCCCTGCTGCTCGAGCTGGGCAGCCGGCTGGCAGGCGCAGACGCGATCGGCGAGGCTAGCGATATCTTCATGCTCGAGAAAGATGAGATCGAGAGCTGCGTCGCGAGGCTGGAGAGAGGTGAAACCTTAGACGATCTGAAGGGAAAGGTGGCGGAACGCCAGGCCTGGATCCGCCGGCTGACCGGCCTGACACCTCCCGCGATGCTGCCGCCCAAGAAGCGCGTCATGGGGATCAAGACCGATATGTTTCTCGCTCAGAACGAGGCTGAACAGACCGGCGACCTGCTTAAAGGTACCGCAGCCAGCGCCGGGAAGATCACCGCCCCGGCCTGCGTGCTGCGCAGCACCGACGACTTCGACCGGATGCGTTCCGGCGATGTGCTGGTTGCCGGCACGACCACGCCCGCCTGGACTCCGCTTTTTGCGATGGCGTCGGCGGTCGTCACCGATATCGGCGGTCCGCTCAGCCACGGCAGCATCATCGCCCGGGAATACGGCATCCCGGCTGTGATGGGCACCGGCGTCGCCACCAGGCGCATCCAAAACGGGCAGCTCATCACCGTAGACGGTGACGCCGGCACGGTAGAGATTTTAACCGAACAGGCTGGATGAACAATTCATGCTGAGTTTCTGAAGCAAATCGTCTCAAGCTGAGCTTCTCAAAAATTAGGGTGTGAAAATGAACGCCTCAAAACGAAGCCTGTATATCCTGACCTTTGTCTTGTTCGTGGTGATGCTGGGGTACGGGATCATCCTCCCGATCCTGCCGTTTTATATCGAAAACATGGGCGCTGGCGGCACAGAGCTGGGACTGCTGGTGGCGAGCTACGCCTTGATGCGCCTGATCTGCGGTCCAATCTGGGGCAGCCTTTCGGACCGGATCGGGCGCAAACCGGTCTTGATCGTCGGGATCCTGGGGTATGCCGTGACGATGGTCTGGTTTGGGCTGGCAGCCCAGCTCTGGATGCTCTTTGCCGCCCGGATCCTGTCGGGGATCCTTTCCTCCGCCACCGCGCCGACGACAATGGCTTATATCAGCGACAGCACGCCGGAGGAGGGGCGCGGGGCGGGGATGGGCTTGTTAGGGGCGGCGGGCGGGATCGGCACGATCATGGGCCCGGTATTTGCCGGGTTTCTGGCCCAAAAATCCCTCTCGACCCCCTTCTTCGCCGCGGCGGGGTTGTCCCTCCTGTCGCTGCTGCTGGCGCTGGTATTCCTCCCCGAAATCGCTGCCGAAAGACGCTCGCCAGAAGGCGATCTCCGGGCGGGGAATTTTGAAATTATCGCTCGGTCCTGCATTCTGAAGGCGGGTCGGTTCGGGTGCTGCTCATCTTGACGTTCATCAGCACCTGCGGGCTGATGATCTTCACCGCCGTCTTCGGGCTGTATGCCCTGCAGCGCTTCAGCTACGGGCCTCAAGAAGTGGGGGTGGCGCTGATGGTCTTAGGGCTGGCTTCGGCGCTGTCTCAAGCAGGTCTGGCCGGGCCGCTCACCCGCCGCTGGGGCGAGCAGGCAGTCGTCCCGGCGAGCTTCCTGGCATCCTGCGCCGGTTTTATGCTGATGCTGCTGGCGAACACCTATCTCACGATCCTGATCGCCACTGGTCTCTTTGGATTAACCAGCGCCCTTCAGATCCCGGCGCTGACCTCGCTGACCTCAAAACGCACCACCGCCCCACAGGGCGCCACAATGGGCATCAGCAACTCCTTTATCAGCCTGGGGCGCATCTTCGGACCGCTGTTCGCCGGAGCCAGCTTCGACCTCAACCCGATGCTGGCTTACCTCGGCGGTGCGGCGACCATGCTGGCTGGTTTCTTTGTCTGCCTGCTCGCCCTTGGAAGCCTCCCCCGCCCCACCGCGATCAAAGATCGTAGGGGGGTGATTGGTCGTAGGTGTTGCAAACCACCATCCCCGCGGCGGGGGTGATTGGTCGTAGGGTGCGTTGCAAACGCACCATCCCCGCGGCGGGGTGATTGGTCGTAGGGTGCGTTGCAAACGCACCATCCCCGCGGCGGGGGGTGATTGGTCGTAGGGTGCGTTGCAAACCCACCATCCCCGCGGCGGGGGGTGATTGGTCGTAGGGTGCGTTGCAAACGCCACCATCCCCGCGGCTGGGGGTGATTGGTCGTAGGGTGCGTTGCAAACCCACCATCCCCGCGGCGGGGGATGATTGGTCGTAGGGTGCGTTGCAAACGCACCATCCCCGCGGGCGGACGTGGGGGTGATTGGTCGTAGGGTGCGTTGCAAACCCACCATCCCCGCGGGCTCGGGGGGTGATTGGTCGTAGGGTGCGTTGCAAACGCACCATCCCCGCGGCGGGGGTGATTGGTCGTAGGGTGCGTTGCAAACCCACCATCCCCGCGGCGGGGGTGATTGGTCGTAGGGTGCGTTGCAAACGCACCATCCCCGCGGCGGGGGGTGATTGGTCGTAGGGTGCGTTGCAAACGCACCATGCTAGCGGCGGTGCACAATCTGGGGCTTGTGCGCGGATGCTGGGAGAAATCTCTGTGCTCTCTTTGGCTCTGCGGCTCTGTGGTGAAAGCTCTATAATATCATCTCACTTAACGATCAGCGGCAGGTAGATATTCTGCGGCTGGAGGACCATCTCCGAGGTATCCCCGTAATCGCCGTCCGGCTTCCAGGCGATCATCGTGATCTCCCAGGGCTTCAGCCCGGGCTGGTTGATATATGAAGCAAGATCCAGGCTCCAAACTCCGCCGACCGAGCTGACCGGACCGAGCATGATCCCGCCCCCGCCAGCCTGCGCCGGATTGCCGACTTTCTGGTATACCCGGATCTCGCACCCCAGGCAGACCGTCCCGGTGATCACGCTCCCGTTCACAGTCGTGATCACCGGGAAGTTGAGCAGATTATTCGGACCGCTGTCCGCGTCGCCTGGGTCATTGGGGGTATGCCCATCGCCGCCCAGGTCAATTGGCAGCCCGCCGTTTTCGTAAACCATCATCGGCAGGATCGTGTTGCCGGTCGATACCGACCCCGTAACCACCACCCCTGCCCCCAGGTTGTAGCGGATCAAGTTCGAGGGTCCAAAATAGTTATAGGACGAGTTCTTGATGGTGATCCCATTCCCAATGTTCTTTTGAATATATTGATTGTACGGAATTGGCGGGTCCGGCTGATGAGCGCCCAGGAGAGGCGGCGCGCCGAAATTGTTGTGCGAGGCAGCGTTCTGCAGCACCACGCCGTTCAGCTGGTTTGGCAGGTTCCCGCCGCCGCGGTTGTTGACCCCGATATAGTTCACCTCGAAATAGCTTTCGTCGGTCGCGTCGATCAGGATCCCGTTTCCCAGGTTGCCGCTGATCGTATTTTCGCGGACTTCGTGCTCCGCGGCGACGTCACCGCTGATATGCAGCCCGTCCAGCCCGTTCGGCGCCGGGTTCAATCCCACCGCGTCCAGCCCGACCGTGTTGCGCATCATGTCCACCGCCAGTGCACCCTCCAGCCACACGCCGTGCTGACCGCTGTTGCCGATCTTGGAGGAATATATCCCGGTCAGCTCGGGAGCTTCAGCGCCTGCGCTCATCACATGGATCCCGTTCCCACCATTCGGCAGAGCCAGGCTGGCAGGATCCATCCCGATCCAGTTCGGATGCTCCGTCAGGTCCGGTTTGACCCCGATCAGCGCCTGGTCCGAACCGGATACGACGATCCCATCCCCGGTATGGCAGCCGATTGTATTGCCGTATATAAAGGAGAATTCATCACCCTGATTATAGCCGCCATCGAGGGTAGCGACTTTGATCCCATACCCGCCCTGGCGGTTCAGACCCGCACAGCTCCCTTCGGATTTCAACCCCAACCGGTTGAGGGCGATCTCGACCAGTTTGCCGTGGCTGACCAGGATATCTCCATGAGCCGGGAGGCTGTTGTAAATCGACAGGCCGCGGATCGAGACAGAATTCGCCGAGATAACGATCGTGCTGGTCAAGACCTGGTTTACAGCATCGATATTCGGCAGCCCGAGTGTGCCGCTGATTACGGTTGCATCGTCTTTGATCACCGGGAGAGGGTTGGCAGAAACCGTAATGGTTGTGAGTGTGGATGAGAAAAAAATCGTCTCAGGGAACCCTTTACCGCACAAACCGGTGATCATCCAGTTATCGGTCACTCCTTCGAATTCGCATCCCGACAGCTGGGCTTTTTCGAGGTCCGAAAATTCACCCGGCAGGTCACCGTTGGAGATCAGGATCGCCTCGCGCAGCGTGAGCTTATCATCTTTAAGATCATTATCTTCCGAGCTGTTTACCGTAAAAGCCGGCACAGACTGAGGTGCGCCTGCCTGGTGCGCTCCAGCTTGCAAAGCGCGTATGCGCAGAGCGGGTTCCTGCGAGCTCATAGAACTTTGGGCCGCCGATCCATGGATCACCAGCAGGATCCCCAGAACGGAAAAAAACAGAGAACCGGAGACTAACGCGAGTTTCTTGATGACGTCTCGACTGCTGCTGTGTCTCGGGAGTGGTTTTTGGGTCTGATTTTCCATCGGATGCCCCTTAGAGGATAGAGATTTTTGGATCGGGATTTTTGGATAAATATTCAGGCTTAGGGCTTGATGGTCAGCGGCAGGAACATAAGCGCCCGTGGGCTCATCTCGGAGGTGTTTGATTCCAGTCCAGGCTGCACGGCAACCAGCGAAACATCCTTGGCAGTCAGACCAGAGCCGTTTGGGAACGTCGACAGATCAACGATCCAATCCGTCCCCACTGCGGTCACGTGTCCGAGCAGCTCCCCGCCGCCGCCCTTGCTGCCCGGGTTGCGGTATGCCATGTAGAAGAAAACATAGCAGCCGCTGCAGCTCGTACCGACTAACAAAGTTTCAGTCGAAGAAGTGATCACCGGAAAGTTGAGCAGCGTATTTGCCCCGCTGTCGAGATCTCCAGCGTCGTTCAGCGTCTGCCCGTCTTCCCCCAGATCGATCGGCAAGCCTCCGTTGTTGATAACCCCAAGGGGTGTGATTCTGTTGCCTGTCGAGCCAGCGTCGGCAACCACCACCCCTCCATTCCCATTCTCGTAGATCAAATTCAATTCGCCGATGTAGTTCTGGTCCGAATTGTTGATGTAGATGCCGGCGTAGGTGTTTCCGGCGATCCGCTGTATATGAGTGATGATATTTTGGGGTTGAGCGAGGCTGGTTTCTACACCGATGTAGTTCTGGTTCGCATTATTATATAAAGCCACCCCATCCTGTCCGTTTGGCAGGCGAGCGTTTCCTGGCGAATTGATCCCGATCCGGTTGTCCATGACATAGTTGTTGTCGCCGGCATTGATCAGCACCCCGCTCTGCAGGTTGGCGCTGATCGTGTTGAACTGGATGATATTCAGAATGGAAGACGCGCCGGTGATGCGGACGCCATCATAGCTGTTCGGCGCTGCGATAAGCCCGTAGCGGTTCGCCCCGATCGTGTTCGACAGCACGTTCGTGGAAGAGGTCTGGTCGATCAGCACCCCACTGTTCCCGTTGTTCCCGATCGTGTTGGCGATGATCACGTTGTCAGACGCCTGGTCGGCAGCGTTGGGCTCGACCCGGATCCCATTCA
The DNA here is from genome assembly GCA_963827155.1 of uncultured Chloroflexia bacterium. GTDB lineage: Bacteria > Chloroflexota > Anaerolineae > Anaerolineales > UBA4823 > UTCFX2. Next base: position 1,375,584 of record CAWGZV010000002.1, read on the forward strand.
ATCCGTTCGGCAGGCTGCTGTCAGATGCGTCAATCCCAATATAGTTGCCGTTCATTATCAAGGCCGGATTCAGCCCAATCCTGGTGTAATCCGCCCCTTTGACCAGGACCCCATCCTTGGAATGACAGCCGATCGTGTTGTGGAAGATATAGGCTGCCCCGTTCCCTGAACCGACGGCGCCGTCTGGAGTGGTGACTTTGACCCCATTCGACCCATTCCGGCTGTTATCCCCGCATACGCCGGTGGGTGTCATCCCCAGGTGGTTGTTCTCGATATAAGCCCCTTTGCCGCCCACGATCCAGATATCCGCATCGTCTGGCGGGGTGTTGTAGATCGATAATGCCTGGATCCCGATATTATTCCCATTGATTTTAAATACGCTGCCGCTGCTCTCTTCCAAAGCATTGATCATCGGCCAGCCGCCAACCCCGCTGATCAATGTATTGGCATCGGTCAGCTCTGGGAGAGGGCTGGAATTCAGCGTGATCGTGTTCAGCGTGCCAGAAAAGACGATCGTATCGGCGATACCCGACCCGCAGCCGCCGGTGATCGTCCAGCTCCCAGGAGATCCGACGAAAGTGCAGCCGCCAAGCTGGGCTTTTTCCCCATCCGACAGGTCCGTAAACAGCGTACCGTTCGAGACCTCGATCGCCTCTCGCAGGGTCAGGACCGAATCGTAGAAATCGATATCCAGCCCGCTGTTGACGGTGAATGTACCGCCGAACGTCGGCTCCGACATTGGGGCGGCGCTCGCCCCGCCTGCGGTCGGACTGATCACAAGCAGCGCAGAAATCAAAATCAGACCGATTATCCTGGTATTCATGTTTGCTCCTTTGTGCTCAATCATTCTCATCCCCAGCCTGCAATCAGTTTCCTTGTCAGGCAACCCACCGCGATCAGCGCATTTGATCCAGAATGGCAGCGAGAGGAATTACTTATGTCATGCATGAGTACGAGATTGCTTCGTCTCTTCGTTCCTCGCAATGACATAACGGGGAGCGTTCCTCGCAATGACATAATGGGTAGCGTTGCTCGCAATGACATAATGGGGAGCGTTCCTCGCAATGACATAACGGGGAGCGTTCCTCGCAATGACATAACGGGGAGCGTTCCTCGCAATGACATAACGGGGAGCGTTCCTCGCAATGACATCAAGGGAGCTGCCGCTGCAGTCAATGCCTCCAATCTGCCGCGACTTTCTTTCTGGAGGAGTCCAGGTCGTGCAGTCCATGCGAGCTGGCGCCGAAGCATATCCTGCATCGGACCAACGAATCACCCGACCTTTCCCATCCTCACCGGTTGATTAGCGGCAAGAAAATCTGCACCATCTCCTCCAGCCGCCACACGCTCTCGCCTTCTGAACCCGCCAGCGCAATGGTCTCGCCAGAAACCGGGAGCAGTGCAACATCCAGCAGTGCGGTCACCCAGAACTCTCTTGCCCAACTCTTCCCAGCTCTCCCCGCCGTCGGTGGAGATGTACACATCGTCCCCGGCTGCAATCAGGGTCTGGTCGCTGGCGTAATCCTGAGAGATGGACACCGATTTGATGTCTACCCCTTCCAACCCGCTGTCGAACAGCGTCCAGCTTGCTCCGCGGTTCGTGGAGCGGTATACCCCGGAGCAATCAGCCGCGAAAGCAGTCTTATCGGAGGCAAAATTTGGGGAGAGGACCAGCCCGGCGACGCAGTCAGAATCGATGCCGCTGCTGGCCTGGACCCAATTGGTGCTGAGATTCGTGGTGGTGTAGACTTTGTTTGCAACCAGGGCAAAGATCAGCGGGTCGGTAGGATATGCCGGCGAGAAGGCCAGCGCGCTGCCAGAGTATGGCGAGTAAGGTAAACCGCCGCTGGCGTTGCTCCAGCTGCCTCCCGCGTCGATGGATTTGAAGACCTCCCCATGCACCGACCGGGTCAGCATAAGCTGGTCCAAGGCGAAGTTCGGCGACACCGCCACCTGGTCCAGGTCTGCGGTAGTCAGCCCGCTGTTTGCCGCGCTCCAGCTGACTCCCCGGTCGGTTGATTTTTGAATGCCGCTCCCCCAGGTAGCGGCGAAGAGGGTCTGGTCGCTGGCAAACGCCGGCGAGATCGCCAGGTCCTCCACCTCGCGCAGCGCCCCCGCCTGCTCGGACTGCGACCAGCTTTTGCCCCCGTTCAGCGAGCGGAAGACTCCCGTGCGGGCCGTGCCGGCAAAAACGGATTGGTCGTTGTCGAAATCGGGGGAGACCTCGAAAGTACTGGCGTAGATGCTGGTCATCTGGTCGGAGCACACGCTGAAGCTGCTCCCGTGATCGCTCGAGCAGTAGGCGCCTTTGCCGTAGGCCCCGGCGATCACCACGCCGTCCGAGGTGTAATTCGGCGACACCGCCAGGCTTCGGATATCGGGATCAATGCCGCTTGCTGGTGTCCAACTCGTCCCGCCGTTTGTGCTTTTGAAAATCCCACCGGTCCTTTCGCCTGCGAAAATCGTCTGGTCTGTCCCAAAAGCCGGCGAAACCGCCAGGGTCGATACAGTTGCACCCGTGAGCCCGGCAGCTTCCCATGATGCGCCGTGGTCGTCCGAGCGGTAAACGCCGTGGTCCCAAAGCCCGATGAACACCTTGCCGTCGGTGGCGTAGTTGGGGGAGAGCGCCAGGGAGTAGACGCTGAGGGAAGGCAGGTCGGTGTTCGATTGACCCCAGCTCTCGCCGGAGTTCGTCGATTTATAAACCCCCCCGTTGGCGGTGGCGACGAATACCGTGTGATCCGAAGAGAAATTCGGCGAGACCGCGATATCCAGGATCGTCTTGAGCGACAAAACAGCGCCTACCGGCACCCAGGAGTTCCCGCGATCCACCGAGCGGTAGATGTGCCCGGTTTCGTACGTGGCGAACAGGGTGTTATCGCTGGCGAACTGCGGTGAGATCGCCAGGTCGGTGATGTGCGAGGTGCCAAACCCATTGGATAACTCGTACCAGGTCTGCCCGCCGTCGGTGGAGCGCAGCACGGTATCATACATGGTGCCGAGGAAGACAGTGTGGTCATTGAGAAAATTTGGAGAAAATGCCACTGCCCGGATCTGCTTGTGGGTGATCCCGTTATTCGCCGGGCTCCAGCTCACCCCGCTGTTGCTCGAGCGGTAAAGCCCGCCATCTTCGGTTCCGGCAAAAACCAGATGGTCGTTGCTGAAATTTGGGGAAAATGCCACGTCAGCGACGGCGCCGCCCTCCATATCCAGAGAGGAAAGGCTCCACATCGACCACCCCAATGATTCGGCGGGCGCAGATGCGGCATTCATGGGGAGCATGATCAGCATAGAAACAAGGAAAACCAGGCGTATCGCAATTCGAGATGCTTTCATCAGGCGGACTCCTTTGCTGCAGCAGTGTTGGTTTCAATGGTGTACTTCTTCGGTTCCTGGCATTCCGGCAACGGTAAATATTCAGTTATATTTGCACGGTGTTCTGTATTGGGTTCGCCGTTTGCCCCCGCGGCGGTTTTCCCTCAGTAGTAATATAGCAAATTACCTCGGAGAAATCAAGTAGGAAAGTGAAAAATTCCACAAGTTATACCAAAAAACCGCCGGTGGTGGTGATCCCCGGTCTGCTGCCGCTCGGTTCGGCAGTCCGCCTGACCACCCCCTTCTTTAACATCTACGGACTGCTCACACTGGTCGGTGGGGCGCTTTACTCCGCGTACCTTTTCTGGCGCTGCCTGACCGGGTGATCGCCAATGTGATGATCGCAGCCGGGGCGCTGCTGATCGGCGCTGCCAGCACCCTCACCCGCATGGGCTACGGGCAGTTCCTTTACCTGGGCAAGCTGCTCTCGGCGATCTTGATGTTTGCCGGCTTCCAAATAGCCTCCCGCCCCGAGGTCGCTCCAGGCCAGGTGACTGAGGCGGCCGCGGCAGCTTGAGCTTGGCGGCTGGCGCCAGTGCCAATCATTCCAGGATTTTGGCGCAAAGATCACTTAGCATTCATATTTAAATAACACCTTTGCGTTCTTCACGAATTTGGGTTAAGTTTAATCCTTGACCTCAAGAAAAAATTCAATAACCTTGTTCATACGGAAATTCCTATGTCTAAATCCATCCTCCGCCTTCTGCTCGGCCTGCTGGGACTGATCGCACTGACCATTTCTTTCCGGCTCACTGGTCTGCCTTCCGGGCTGGAGCGGACCTCGACAAGCGCTGGCGGCGTCCCGATCGAGTTTGTCTATCCGGCCGGCTCGGACGCCGCAGCCCGCCCGCTGGTGCTGATCGGGCACGGTTTAGCCGGTTCGCGGGCGATCATGCGCGGCTTCGCTTATACCATCGCAAAAGCCGGTTATGTCGCCGCCTCCTGGGATTTTGACGGTCACGGAGCGAATCCAAACCCCATCCCCACCGGATGCTGCGCCGAGTTCCTGGCGAATGCTCGGGCTGCGGTCAAAGAAGCGCACCGGCTGGGACTGGGCGACCCATCCCGGACTGCGATCCTGGGGCATTCGATGGGCTCCGGCGCGGCCCTCGCCTACGGACAGGCTTATCCCGAGACGGAAGCGACGATCGCGGTCTCGCCGGTCGAGACCCGCGTCTCCACAGAACTGCCGCACAACCTGCTGCTGATGGCGGGCAGCCGCGAGCCGTACTTCGCGGAGAACGCCCGCGAGCTGCTCCTGCAAGCCGGCGGTTCGCCTGGGAATGTGACCGGCGACCCGGCTGAAGGGACCGCCCGAGACCTGCGGATCATCCCCGGCGTGGAGCACCTCTCGATCCTGTTTGCGCCGTACAGCCACCAGGCCGCGGTGGACTGGCTGGACCTGACCTTCGGCGTTCAGCCCGGGGCCGAGGCCTACACCGACCGGCGGGTGTTGGGATACATCCTGGGCATGGCAGGCGCACTGCTGGCAGCCCTGGCGCTGGTCCCCGCGACCGCCCCGCACCCGGAAGCTTCCAGGCTGCGCACCTGGCGGCGGCTGCTCGCGCTGGCTGCCGGGACGGTTTTCGCAAGTCTGCTGATGTATGGGCTGGGGCAGGCGGGGCTGGACCTGACCGGGGCGTTTGGGCTGGAGCTGGGCGGCTACCTGCTGCTCTGGTTCGGCATCGCCGGGCTGGCCGCGCTGCTGCTGCTAAGAGAGCCGCCCGAGACCAAAAACAGCGGTTTATCCGGCGAGAATTCCGGCGAAAGTCCCGGTGAAGCCAGCCGCCTCGGACAGGGCGAAGCCGGTAGCATAGGGCGAGGCGAAGCCGGGCTATTTGGATGGTCCTGGCTCGGCTGGCCGGGCTGGAAAGCGCTCGGCAGCGGGCTGCTGGCGGCGGCTTTCTTATGGGTCGGGGTGGGGCTGCTCGGCGGGCAGATCTTCCTGAGCTGGCTGCTGATCCCGCCGCGCCTGGCGCTCTACCCGCTGGCGGTGGTTTGCATGCTGCCGTGGACGCTGGCAGTCGGGCAGGCGACCTCCCCGGCAAGCCCCGCCGGTCGGGCTGGCTGGTGGCTGGCGGCGAGCCTGTGCCTGGTCGGCGGGCTGCTGCTGGAAATCCGCCTCTCACCCAGCCTGATCTTCCTCGGCCTGATCCTGCCGCTCTTCCCGGCGTTCCAGGCCGCCCACGCCCTGGCAGCCGGCCGGCAGCGCAGCGCCTGGTCCTTCGGTCTGAGCGCGGCGCTGTTCCTGGCATGGGTGGTGCTGGCGGTTTTTCCGCTGAAATGATTAAAAGCTCACCACAGAGCCACCGAGAAAACGGAGAACACAGAGCTTATTTTTATTATGAGAGAATGGTTGATTTATCAGCTATACGAATAAAGATAATCGATCACCAGAGCAAATACAGAAATTCAAGGAATTCCCTTGCGTCAATGTTGTGCTTTACTTGAGATTTCAACTCCTGTATAATCTTTAAGCAAGCTTGAACCATCCGAATGGACCCTGAGCGTTTTCCAGATCGAATCGGGAGGGGATATGGATCGAAAAATATTTGTTATTCTGCTCTTGCTGGCGGGGCTGGCGCTGAGCTGCCGAATATCCCCACCAGCCGAAACAACCCAGGAGATCGGCGGGCAGCAGGATGCCACCCTCCCAGCACCCACCTGGACGACCCCACCCACTGCGAGCCCGGTGCCGCCCACCAAGACGCCAACCCTGGTCCCTTCGCCGACCACCGTTCCATCGCCAACATTCACCGTCCAGCCAACTCCTGCCGACCTGTTCCGCGACAATTTCGACGGCGAGCTGGCGGCAGGCTGGAGCTGGATCCGCGAGATCCCCGAGATGTGGAGCCTGAAGCTCGTCCCAGGCTTCCTTCGGATCCTCATCCAGCCAAAAAACTGCACCGCCCGCCAGAGCAATATCCTGGTGCGCGAGCCCCCTGCCGCGGATTTCGTGATCGAGACCTTCGTCGATTTCGAGCCTTTGAATGATTTCCAATTCGCCGGGCTGACGGTCTACATGGATGACAACAACCACATAAAGCTCGGCAGGGCGACGTGCAGCCAGCCGGACTGCGTGGGGAATGGGATCTATTTCGACCGGTTTGAAACCGGGGCGTTCCAGGAACCGAACTTCGGCACCAACCTGCCAGACCCCGCGAAAGCGTTCCTGCGCCTGCAGAAGGTCGGGACGACCTTCACCGCCTATGCCAGCGCCGACAACTTGAAATGGGAGATCATCGGCGCGCACGAAAGCAAAATCCTGCCGAAATCCGTGGGCTTGATCGCCGGGCAGTCCTGCTCTGGGAGCGTGCCGGCGGATTTCAGCTATTTTTCGATCAAAGCCGCCCCGTGATCAGGTTTTGAAAGCGGGATTATCCGCTCGATACCAGCACCAGTGGGTTAAATCAGGCTGATATCCAGAATCATAAGGGGTTCAATTTTGCGTCCATGGGGGAAAATCGCGGAATGTCACATGCTGTTTGTCACTTGACAAAGCCGGAAAGTGGATTATTATGAGTGAGTACTCACTTATTGAGTGATCACTCAGTCACTAGACACTCGATGAGTGACACTTATTGAGTGACACTCACTCGGATTAACGGGAGATCAGACCGATGCCAGAGCCCAATAACCAACCAGCCCGCCGCGAGCGCCAGATCGCCGCCCGTCAGGAGCAAATCCTGCACGCCGCCGCCCTCCTCTTCGCCGAACGCGGTTTTCACCGCACCACGACCAAAGATATCGCCGAAGCGGCCGATGTCGCCGAAGGCACGATCTACAATTATTTCGAGACCAAGAACGATCTGCTTTTTGCCATCCTGAGCCATCTGAGCGAAAGCGAGCTGCCGCAAGCCGGGCTTGTCCCGGGTGCAGTCGGGCAGACAGAAGACAGCACCGGGAGCGCTCGCGCCCATTTTGCCAGCCTGCTCGACCTGCGTCGGGAATACATTGTAGAGAACTCGGTCATGCTCCAGGCAATCCTCTCCGAAATCCTGGCAAATGTCGAGCTGCGCCAGCGCTATGCCGAGCAGATGCTCGCACCCACCATGGACGGGCTGGAGAAAAACCTTGCCCTGCAGATCCAGCTCGGCCAGCTCCGCGAACAGGACGTACCCGCAACGGCGCGGGTTTTAACCAGCTTGTGGATCGGCCTTTTCATCATGCAGCTTTTGGAAGACCCTCAGAAGCAGCCAAATTGGGAGCGGATCGCACGCGCCACGATCGACCTGGTGTTCGAAGGGATCTCAGCGGCTGGCTGATGGGATCGAACGGTGAAATCTCATGTTTATCAAAAACCTTCTCCGGCGTAAAACCCGCACCCTGCTGACCATGCTTGGGATCGCGATCGGCGTCGCCGCCATTATCGGCCTGGGCGCCCTGGCAGACGGCCTGCAGTCTGGCTACGGCTCGATGCTGAAAGGCACCAGAGCCGACCTGATCCTGAGCCAGCCGGACGCTTTCGATCTCAGCTACAGCACCGTGGATGAGTCCGTCGGCGAAGAGCTGCTCAGCGCTCCGGAGGTCGCTGCAGCCAGCGGGATGATCCAGGGTTTTATCCAGGCCGAAGGCAACCCCTACTTCTTCGCCTTTGGTCACAGCCCGGGCTCTTTCGCGATCGAGCGTTATAACATCGTCCAGGGCGCCGGCTTCTCGCAGCGCCAGGCGTCGTCCTTCCGCGGCAAGCCGGTCCTGCTCGGCTCGGCCGCCGCCGAAGTGATGGATAAAACCGTCGGCGATTCGCTGCTCTTAGGCGGCACCGTCTACCGCATCGTCGGGATCTACGAGACCGGCGACGCCTTTGAAGACAGCGGCGCCGTCCTGGAGCTTAAAGACGCCCAGGAGCTGCTGGGCCGGCCGCGCACCGTTGGCGTTTATTACATCCGGCTGAAAGACCCCTCCCTGCGCCAGCGCTTCATGGCTCGCGCCGACCGGCTTTGGCCCGACCTCAAGCTGAGCGGATCGGAAGACCTGGCGGATCAGCAGAGCATGGTGGAGTCGATGAAAGCGATGGTCTGGGGGATCGGCGGGCTGGCGATCGTGATCGGCGGGGTCGGGATGATGAACTCGCAGCTCATGTCGGTGATGGAGCGCACCCGCGAGATCGGTGTGCTGCGGGCGGTCGGCTGGAGCAAGCGCCGTGTGCTCTGGATGATCTTGATGGAATCGATCTCCGTCTGCCTGATTGGCGGGTTCATCGGGGTTGCGATCGGCTACGGGCTGATCTCCAGCCTGTCGCGATCCACGACCCTGGTTGGATTGAATGTCGAAAATATCCGCCCGGAGCTGCTGCAGCAGGCGTTTATGGTCGTACTCATTCTCGGCCTGGTGGGCGGGCTCTACCCCGCCTGGCGGGCTTCGCGGATGGCCCCGGTGGAGGCGCTGCGCTACGAAGGCGGGAGCAGCGGCAAGAAGCTCCGCCGTCTTCCAATCGGTGGGATGGCGGTCCAGAGCTTATGGCAGCGCTCCTCGCGCACCATCCTCACCCTGACGGTGATTGGGCTGACGGTCGGCGCGATCATCGCGATCGAAGCCGAGATGCTGGGTTTTACCGGCCAGATGACCGATATGTTCGGCAGCACCGCCCAGATCATGGTGCGTCAGGCGGATATCGCCGATACCTCGCTCAGCGCCATCGATGAGCGCATTGGCGATAAGATCGCCGCTTTGCCCGAAGTGCAAGATATCAGCGCGATGATGTTCGGCGTGGCGATGCTGCCGGAAACGGGCGGCTTCGTGATCCTGCAGGCTTACCAGCCGCGCAGCTTTTTGGCCAATCGGATCAAGGTCGTCGAGGGCGAGCAGATCACCAGCAACCACGAGATCCTGATCGGGCGCGGCATCGCCGAATCCCTGCACAAAGATGTCGGCGACACCATGGACTTGAGCGGCATCCGCTACAAGGTGGTGGGGATCTATGAATCAAAAATCGGCTGGGAGGAGCTCGGGGCGATCATGACGCTGCGCGACGGTCAGGTCTTTATGGGCCGCCCAAGGAAAGCGACCCTGATTGCGGTCCGCCTGAAAGATCCGGAAGGCGCCGCAGACCTGGTCCAAACGATCAACACGGAGTTTCCAGATGTCCACGCCGCCCTGGCGAGCGACTTCGTCGACGAGCTGCCGGATATGGAGAACTCCTCGGCGATGATCGGCTCGATCTCGTTTCTCGCCATCCTGGTCGGCGGGGTGGGCGTGCTGAACACCATGCTGATGTCGGTGTTCGAGCGGACGCGGGAGATCGGGGTGCTGCGCGCCCTGGGCTGGCGGCGGAGGCGCATCCTAGGGCTGATCCTGCGCGAAGCCGTCATCCTCGGATTGCTCGGCGGGCTGGTCGGGATCGCGGTCGCCTACGGGCTGTCGGGACTGCTCATGCAGATCCCTTCCTACGGAGATATGTTCGCACCGAGCTGGACGGCGGAGATTTTCGCTCGGTCGATCTTCGTTGCGATGGCGCTGGGCGTGCTGGGCGGGCTGTACCCGGCATTCCGCGCCACACGCCTGCAGCCGGTGGAGGCATTGAGGTATGAATAGCCTCAAACTCAGGATTTTCAAAACCATGAATTTATAAACGAGCTGCAATCATTTTTTTGGAGGATAAACCCATGTTGAAATTTCACCCGCTGAAATACGTCCCGATCCTGGCCCTGGCCGGTCTGCTGCTTGGCGCCTGCTCTGGACTTGCATCCCAATCCACCCCCACCCAGGAGGCGGAGACAGTGGAGGAGGTGAAACCGGTCATCAACGCCACCGGGAAAGCGGTTCCGGCGCATTACTCCCGGCTGAGCATCTCCGTCCCGGGGGTGGTGCGTGAGATCCTGGTGGAGGAGGGCGACCAGGTGCAGGAAGGCGATGTCTTGCTGCGGCTGAAAGGTGAAGACGATTTGAACGCCGCGATCTCCGAAGCGAAATTCGAGATCAGCGCCGCCCAGAAAGCGCTTGACGACCTGGCAAAGAACGCAGATACGGCGAAGACCCAGGCGCTGCAGGCCATCGCCGCCCAGGAAAAGCTGGTGCGCGACGCCCGCTACCAGCTGGACAACTTCACGCCCCCGCAGGTGCAGTCGAAGATGAGCACCACCGAAGCCCTGGATTGGGCGAAGGAGCGCCTGGATGCCGCCTACGCCGCTTTCGAGCCGTACAAGTATTATTCGGAGACCGACAACACCCGCGAGGACCGAAAAGAAGATTACGACGACGCCCAGGCGGACTACAATGCCGCGGTCAAGCGCCTGCAGTACGAGACCGATCTTGCGGTCGCACAGGCTGACCTGCAAAAAGCCCTGGACGACTATGCGATCTGGAAAGACGGTCCCGATCCCAAGGATGTCACCGTCGCCCAGGCCCGCCTGGATAACGGGAAAGCTGCCCTGGCCGCAGCGGAGGCCAAGCTCAAAGACCTGGAGCTCCGCGCCCCCTTCTCCGGCACGGTCAGCGAGGTGAATGTCCGCGAGGGCGAGTGGGTCATCCCCGGCCAGCCGGTGCTGGTGACGGCCGACCTGGCCGATCTGCAGGTGGAGACGACCGATTTGAACGAGATCGACGCGGCGCGGGTCAAAGTCGGCAACCCGGTGACGGTCACCTTCGACGCGTTACCCGGCGTGGAGGTCGGCGGGACGGTCAAGAGCATCGCCCCAAAATCTTCCGAAGGCTCCGGCGTGAACTACACCGCCGTGGTGGAGCTGGACGAGCTGCCCGCCCTGCTGCGCTGGGGGATGACCGCCTTCGTAGATATCCTGGTTGGAAATTAGTTGTGCGTCTGGACGGTTTGCGCCGGCGGAACCCTGAAATCATGATGGGAGCAGCAGTTATGGACGAATCCAAATGGATGAGCGAAGCGACTAAGATGAGCGAAGCGACTAAGATGAGCGAAGCGACTAAGATCATCGAGACCCAAGACCTGTGCCGGGTGTACGGCGACGGCGAGTCGATCCGCGCCCTGGACCACGTCAACCTGACCGTGGCCGCCGGCGAGCTGCTGGCGGTGATGGGACCCAGCGGTAGCGGGAAGAGCACCCTGCTCAACGTCCTCGGCGCGCTGGACCGGCCGACCAGCGGCAAGGTTTTTGTCAATGGGCAGGACCTCGCAAAAATCCGCAGCTATGACAAATTTCGCGGCCACACTGTGGGCTTCGTTTTTCAGCTCCACAACCTGCTCCCGACCCTCAACTCATTAGAAAACGTCGAAGTGCCGATGATGGGGCAGATGGGCGCCGGCGCCCGGCGCAAGCGAGCCAGGGAGCTGCTCAGTCTGGTGGGGCTGGGCGACCGGATGAAGCACCTGCCCGGCCAGCTTTCCGGCGGGCAGCGCCAGCGGGTGGCGGTGGCGCGCGCCCTGGCGAACAAGCCGCTGATCATCCTGGCGGATGAGCCTACCGGCAACCTGGACTCGGTTTCAGGCGACGAGCTGATGGCGCTGATCAACGACTTGAACCAAAGCCAGGGCACAACCTTTATCGTGGTCACCCACGACCTGAACGTGGCGCGCCAGACCCACCGGGTGGTGATGATGGCGGACGGGCAGATCGTGCGAGACGATACCATCGGCTCGCCCATCGAAGAAGATATCAAAGTATGGAGCCAGTCCGAGCTTGGGCGCTGCGTCCTGCGCGGCGACGCGGCCGCCCTCCAAACTCTGGGCATCACGCCGGAGCAGATGAAAACCCTCCACACCATCTTCGACAACAGCGAGATCACCGCCGAGCACGAGCACCTCTGATCGACAGCCGCCTGATCTACCACTGCGCCTCGCCCATTTTTAAGCCGACAGCCCGGCGGATCCAGGCAAATCCCCGACTGCGAGAAATGAAGTCCTTTACTTGCAATTCAGCTTCCTGTATAATTTATGCTGCATGTCATAAATTTCACAAGCTGGGGGATTGACCGCGTCCGATTCGTTCGGGAGGGATCATGAAGTCTCCATCTGAGCTGTCCTCGCAATCCGAGCCACCTGCTCCACCTGCCGCTTCACGCCTCAATTATCTGGATAACCTGCGCATCTTCCTCACCATCCTGGTGATCTTCCACCACGCCTCGATCGCTTTCGGCGGCAGCGGGTCCTGGCTGGTGGACGACCCCAACGCCGACACCCTCTCCGAAGTGCTCCTGACCTGGTTCACCGCCGTCAACCAGTCTTATTTTATGTCTGCCTTCTTCTTGCTGGCGGGCTTCTTCACCCCCCGCTCGCTGGAGAAGAAAGGCTCGACGGATTTCCTGTTCGACCGCCTGATCCGCCTGGGCGTGCCGCTGCTGATCTACACGACGCTGATCATCAATATCAACAACTGGCTGGTGAACGTCGTCTGGCTCGACCAGCCTTTTAACTGGATCTGGGATTACAACCCCGGGCACCTGTGGTTCCTCCAGGCGCTGCTGCTCTTCGCGTTCATTTACGTGGGCTACCGCCTGCTCCGGTACCGCGGTGAGACCAGCGGAGGCACCCACGTTTACCCCGACCGCTACCCGCCGAACCGGGCTCTGATTGCCTCGATCGCGGCGCTGGCGGTCGTGAGCTTCCTGGTGCGGGTCTTTATCCCGATTGGGGAGGACTTTATCGGCTTTCAGTTTGCCCATTTCACCCACTACGTCTTCTGCTTTTTCGTTGGGATCCTCGCCTACCGCAGCGGCTGGTTCGCAAAGCTCACTCGCAAGCAGGCGCTGCCTTGGGGGATTGTCGCGCTGGTCGGGATCCCGGCATTCCTCGTGCTTGCGGTACTGGGCGGCGCGGTGGAGAACGATGCGGTCCTCGCCAGGTTTTTGGGCGGCTTTTACTGGCAGAATTTCGCCTTCACGATCTGGGAATCCACGATGCTGATCGCCGCCCTGACCTTCCTGCTCTGGTTCTTCCGCGACCATATCTCGAAAGCCGGGGCGCTGGCGGTCACCATGGCTGCCTGCGTCTATACCGTCTACATCATCCACCAGACGATCGTAGCCGCCATCGACATTTACTTCATCCAGACCAGCCTGCCGATGCTGGTGAAGTTCCTGCTCACGGGCATCATCGCCACCCCGATTTGTTTCGTGCTGGCAAACTGGATCCGCAAGATCCCGGGGGCGAAGAGGGTATTGGGTTAAAGAGATCCACCACAGAAAAGATCCAACCACAAAGACGCAGAGCACACTGAGATTATCATTTTAATATTCTCTGTGAAATCCGTGTCTCTGTGGTATTTTTTTCTTTTTTAATAGTTGTGAAATTAACATAACCGGTTTGCGAAAATAGAACATTTATGCTATTATACTATCATGAATATTCCGGCGCCAATTCACCTCCGGTCAGGTTCATTTTGCCAGATATCCAATGCACCTTTTCGCCATGGTCAGTGCAGCTTTACCTCGCCTGAAAGGAGTATTCGTTCCTCTTCGTTTTTTTTTTGGAACGAATAGGCTCCCCCCTCAACCCTGCCTGTCTCCGGCATCCGGCATTCGCCAGTCTGCCTGCCGATGTTGACTCTCCTCGAGAAAAATGTTACAAACGAGGCGGGGGTTGTTCCGGTTTTTTTTCTCTAATACGATTGGGGAGGGATAGCGATGAAAACCAGGCAGAAGGATTCCCGATCTTTCCACACAATCTCCTGGAAAGTCCTGTGTGCCTCACTGCTCTGCCTGCTGCTGGCTGTTATACCGATAAATCCAGCCTCTGCCGTCCTGCAGGTCCTCAACCTCAAGCTTAGCGGCGACATGCCCGACACCGGCTCGGTGGGCGGGCGCGATCTAAGCCCAGATGGATCGTGGGTCGTCTTCACCGCCGACCTGGAAACCGACGGGATCAAAGAGCTGTACAGCGTTCCAACCCAAGGGGGTGAGCCGGTCAAGATCAGCGGTGCGATGGTGGAAAACGGAAAGGTCAACAGCTTCGAGATCTCTCCAGACAGCCAGTGGGTGGTCTATCTCGCCGACCAGGATATCGACCAGGTGATTGAGCTGTACTGCGCCCCGATAGACGGTTCGGCGCCGCCGCATAAGTTGAATACCCCAATCGTCCCCGCCGGTGAGGCGGTGGTAGTCGTGTTTTTCGAGATATCCCCCGACAGCGGGATCGTAGCCTATCTCGTGGAAACAGACGGCGGCGAGCGCGATGGACCTGTACAACGTCGATATCGAGGGCGGGACCCCGCGGCTGCATGTCAGCCTGGCGTCTGGAGAGGGCGGGCTGATCATGGACGTACAGATCACCCCAGACAGCACGCGGGTGATCTATTCAATTAAATTTGACGATACCTTACCGGTGATCCTGTACTCTGCGCCAATTTCTGGCGGGATCGGGGACGAGCTGACACCGATGATCTGGGATCGGTCCGGGGTCAGCCAATTCAAGATCTCGCCGGACAGCGCCTATGCGGTATACACCGCCGATAAGCTCAACAACAACGCGGTCGAGCTTTACAGCGTCACAATTTCCGGGGCGGCGAATGTCCGCATCAACCCGGCTTTTGCTAGCGGAAGATCGATCCGCTCTTTTGAAATCACGCCGACTACCCTGAGCGGGGTTTATGGTGTGGTTTACATGGCAGACCAGGAAACCGCCAACAAGGATGGAGCTCTACGGCGTCCCGATAACAGGAGGAGGAGGGTACGTCAAATATAATGGGGCTCTGATCGCAAACGGGAACGTGATCGAGTTCAAGATCAGCCCAAACAGCGCGAAAGTGGTATTTCGGGCTGACTCGGATGTCGATTGTATATGAGCTGTACTCGGTTGGGATTCTCGGTGCAAATCGGGTCCGCCTGCATTCGATCTTGGGCGGCGGTGAAGAGGTCAACGAATTCAGGATCTCTCCCGATAGCCAGAAAGTGGTCTACCAGCGGCAAGGTCGACACCGAATCTACGACGACCTGTACGCCGCCTGGATCGACGGCAGCGCTTATATCCCACTCACCGATGTCGAAGAGCGGCAGCATCTACTTGCGCACAAATTTTGAGATCTCACCCAACAGCCAGGAGTGGCTATTTATTGCCGATTTCGAGACCTTCCATGAGGGCAACCTTTACAGCGTGTCGATCTTCGGCGGGGGGCTGTTAAAGGTGAACATGCCGATGGCAGGTGCCGGGCACAGATGTGTGGAGCTTCATCATCATGCGGACAATAAATCGGTGGTCTATACCGCGGACGCGTTTATCGACCAAAAAATCGAGCTGTTCCACGCCTCCGCTGGCCACCCGCTTGTATATGCCGTGACTGAATAAACCATAAATGAAATCCAGAGACACGGAGACCACAGAGCATTTTTATCTATTCTTTAATTCATTGAGAGTTTATAAAGAAAACTCTGTGTCTCTCACTCTGTGTCTTTGTGTTATTTCTTTATTAAAATCAAGGAATTAAGTAAATGGAAGCCAAACTAAAAACCCGCGACAACTACCTGGATTGGCTGCGCGTCCTGGGGATCCTGCTCGTGTTCATCTACCACTCCTCCCGCTTCTACAACGTGGAGGATTGGCTGGTCAAGAATGAGGTCTGGTACCCGGCGGTGGAGCTCTGGAACAGCTTCTCTACCTCCTTCATGATGCCGCTGATGTTCGCGATCTCGGGCGCCAGCCTGTTTTACGCCATCGGGAAAGGCGGCTTCGGCAAATTCTTCAAAGATAAAGTCCTGCGCCTGCTGGTGCCGCTGCTGGTGGGGATCTTCACCCACGCCGCCCTGCAGGCTTACCTTGGCGCTCGTAGCCATGGTCTATTTGCGGGGAGCTTTTTCCAGTTCCTGCCGCACTACTACCGCCTGGATTCGATCGCCTGGGAGGGCATGCATCTGTGGTACCTGCTCTACCTCTTCATCTTCAGCGTCGCCCTCTACCCACTGATGCGCTGGCTGAAAGGCCGCGGACGCGGCTTCCTGGTCCGGCTGGATGACTTCATCTCGAAGACCGCCATCCTGTACCTGCTGATGCTGCCGATCATGTTTCTGTATTTCATTTTCGACGGCGACAGCGTGATGATGCGGGAAAACGGGGGCTACCCCTATATCATCTACGCCTGGATCGTGCTGCTGGGCTTCCTGATCGTTTCGGACGAGCGGGTGAAAGATAAAATCCGCCGGGTCCGCTGGCTCTCGCTGGCGCTCGGGATGGCAATGGTGGTCGCTTCGGTCATCCTGATCAGCCAGATCGACAATACGGATGAGCTGACTTTGCCCGTGATCCTGGCGGGCTTGCTGCGCCACTTCGGCGGCTGGATCAGCGTGCTGGCGTTCTTCGGGCTGGCGATGCAGTACCTGACAATGCGGAATTCTCGTTTGGACTACGCCAACGAAGCCGTCCTGCCGTTCTACATCCTGCACCAGACCGTGCTGGTGTCGGTCGGTTATTTCGTGCTCGGCTGGGGGCTGCCCGAAGTGCTGGAGTGGGCGGCCATTGTCGTGATCTCGTTTGGGCTCATCATGGTGATCTACGAATACCTGGTGCGGCGCTGGAACCCGATGCGCTTCCTGTTTGGGATGAAGCTGCTGAAAAAAGATTGAACCGCAAAGCTCGCCAAGTTTGTTTTCTTTTGGGGAGGACTGTTATGAACGGTTTCAGATCGATCCCTGGTTTTAGAGCCACCGGTGTGGTTTGCAGGATATTCACATCCCTGATGATCTGCGCCTCGCTGGCGCTCATCCCTGCTCAGGCTCTCTCCGCTGTGGGTAAAGTCCTCAATCTCAATCTGAGCGGGACGACCCAGAGCACTTTCAATATCGATCATCAGGAGCTGAGCCCAGATGGGCACTGGTTTGTATTTGCCGGCGACCGTGAGACCGCAGGCATCCCAGAGCTGTTCAGCGTTTCGACTTCAGGCGGCGAGCCGGTAAAGCTGCACGATCCGATGTCAGCCGGCGAGGAGATTTTCCAGTTAAAAATCTCCCCAAACAGCCAGTGGGTTGTTTACCTGGCAGACATGGAGCACGACGGCGTGATGGACCTTTACAGCTCCCCGATCGACGGCTCGTCAGACCCGGTCCGGCTGAACCACGATATCTACGTGCTGGACCCAACCAACGACGTGGTCAGCTACCGGATCTCCCCGAACAGCGAAAAAGTGGCGTTTATGGTCAGATCTGAGTCAACCGGAAAGCGAGATGTATTCAGCGTCGACATCGAAGGCGGCACGCCTCACCATCACAACGACAACCTGGGCGTTGGGGGTGAAGTCGTCGATTTTGAGATCTCGCCAGACAACCTGCGCCTTGTCTATACCCTGAAAGTAGATGCCACCAGCCCGGTCGACCTCTACAGCACCCTGCTCTCCGGTGGATTGTGGACCAACCTGACTGAAGTGGAAGATACCTATGCCGGCGTGGATGAGTTCGAGATCGCCCCAAACAGCCGGCGGGTGGTGTATTCGGCGTTCCAGGAGGACCACGACGATCTGGAGCTTTACAGCGTGCCGATCAGTGTGACCGCGAGCCTCAAGATCAGTCCGGAATTCCCGGATGAGAGCGAGGTTGCTGAGTTCTCAATCACCCCGAACAGCCTGGCGGTGGTTTACCTGGCAGACCAGGAGACGGCGGATAAAAATGAATTGTATATCGTATCGATCACCGGCGGCGGGGCATGGCTGAAACTGAGCGGCGCGCTGATCCCCTCCGGGAACGTCCAATCCGATTTCCGGATCACATCCGACAGCAATCGGATCGTCTACCGGGCTGATTCGGACATCGACGGTGTGTACGAGCTTTATAAGGTCGACTGGAATGGGGCGAACCGGGTGCGCCTTCACCCGGCTTTGCCCGCCGGGCGAATGGTCACCAGCTTCTTGATCGCCCCGAACAATGCTGGTGTGGTGTTTCGGGGAACTGTAAACAACCTCAACGATAACCTCTACGCCAATCTAATGAACGGGAGCGCCCTCACCCCGCTCACAGACATTCCTGCCGGAAGGTTGCTGAAGCCTTCATTCGACATCACACCCGACAGCCTGCATGTCGCTTTTGTCTGCGATCTGGAAACTGCAGGAAGAGATGAGCTTTTCAGCGTCCCAAGTGTCGGCGGTTCGATCACGAAATGGAATATTCCGCTGGCAGACAGCACCAACGACGTGCGAGGTTTCCACATCACCCCAGACAGCAAGTCGCTGGTGTATGTCGGCGACCTGGTGGTGCACGCTGAGGACGCGATCTATCGGGCGTTCTGGGGATATGAGGAACATCTGCCGCTGGTAAAGAAATGATTATGCGAGAGACAACACAGAGACACAAGGAAAACAGAGTCCACAAAGAGATTGTAAGTAAAAATCTCAGTGTCTCTTTGTTTATTTCTCAGAGTCTCTTTGTTTATTTCTCAGAGTCTCTTTGTTTATTTCTCAGAGTCTCTGTGTTGGGGTTTCTTTTAATATCTTATTTCCTCTCGACCAGGTCCCATTTATTCCCGTAAAGGTCGAGGAAGACCACCACCCAGCCGTAGGGCTCGTGGCGCGGCTTTTCGGTGAAATGGACCCCGTGCGCCAGCAGGCGCTGGTAGTCCGCCCAGAAATCGTGCGTGTGGAGGAAGAGGAATACCCTGCCGCCGGTCTGGTCGCCGACCCGGGCTTCCTGCTCGGGGCTAGCCGCTTTGGCGAGCAGCAGCGCCGCGCCGCCAGTATTTCCGGCGCCGCCCGACGGTCCCGTCGGCGCCACCCGCACCCAGCGCTTGCCCTCCCCAAGCGGGGTGTCCTCCAGCAGCGTGAAACCCATCACGCCGGTGTAAAATGCGATCGCTTCATCGTAATCCCGCACCACAAGTGTGAATGCTGCAATTGTTTGGGGCATCGGATCTTCACCCTACCATTCGGCAATCCTAATAATCCTTAACTCAGAGACCCTAGCGCTCTGCAGAAAACGCTCGGAGAAAAATGGGATGATCTCGTTTATTTTTTATTATAAGCTTTTGTGTCCATTGCGTTTAAATTTCTACGAAATCCACAATTCCTCAAGCGCTCTCTATCTTCCGGATAGGGATTACCAAGCTACTTTCGGACATGAGACCAGGTCAGGGATTTCTATCAAAAAGCTTGATGGCTCAAGCCTGAGTTTACCCGGATTATTCATCCGCAAACTTATATAATATGGGTCGAAATTCTGGGCTTTACTTATCTGAGATTAATATTAATGTCTGATTCGCCCTTTAAGAGTAGAATACCACATCAAATTGTTCCATCAGCCCGAGGTGTGGGATTCATCACAGGGTCAAAAAAACCAAAGGAGCAAATCTTGAACAACCGAATAGGCACCATGCTATGCTTTGCTATCACTGCAGTGCTCACATTCACCTGCGTCTGGCCGGCGGCTGCCGCCTCTCCCGCTTCGATCTCTGCCGGAGAAGATGGAAACTCCCCCCAACCTCTTGGCCAGACCGACTACCTGTCCATACCGGCCGCGGCTTTCACACCAATTTCTCAAAATTATAACTACGAAAACCACGGCCGCTACATCAAAGCTTTCGGGGGTGTATCCAAGTTTCGCGCCCCGGTTTACCTGCCCACTGGATCTGTGATCAAGCGCATCTCGGCCTGTTTCTTCGATAATTCAAACGCCACATCGGGTACGCTTAAAATGGCATATTTACCCTTGAATGCTGGTGTAAACTACGAAATCAGCCACAATCACCAGCTCGACCAGCTCAAATTTCCAAATCAGCACGACCGACAACATTTTTGCCTATATATGTGGATAACGCTGCTTACGCATATTGGCTGGAGCTGACTTTGCCAGCTTCGAGCGGCGCTGGGAATGATGTCTGGGGCTGCGGTGTGACGATCGAATTTGCCCGCCCGGCGACCGAAGTCGGTATCCTGTCGATGCCTGGGGCGGCTTTCGACCGGCCTTTCGAGGATGGCTACAACGACGGGCAAATCCAGGTCGGCGGAAAGCTGAAACACTACGATGATGGTGTCGGCACGCACGGGGTGTATGTAGCGCAGGTGAACCTGCCGCACGGCGCGGTGGTGAACAAGCTGAGCCTGTATTACCACGATAACGATGCGCACCAGATCAACCTCTATCTGGAGCGGACCTACAACGATACCGGCGATGAAATGGCCTGGACCTACAGCGTGGATCCCGTTAACAAAGTCGATGATACCTCGATCTCCTATAACACCATCGACAATCTCAATTATACCTACTGGGCGTATGTCGAATTGCCGCCTACAAATCTTGAGCTGTGGGCTGTCACGATTGAGTACACCCCACCCGTGCACGACGACGGCAGGCTGTCGATCTCCGATGCAGCCTTTACGCCTTTTTACGACGGGTACGATTACGAAAACCACGGTCGCTGGCTGTTCCACAAGCATTCCGAAGTGGGCGGCACCGCAAGCGGTATCTACATCGCCCCGGTGAACCTGCCGCAGGGCTCGACAATTCTCGGGATTGGTTTTAGATTTTACGATGGAACCCTTGCATATAACGGATCTGGAACACTGGCGCGGACCAGGCTGGGAAGCTACGACGTCATGGCGACGGCTTCAACCACTGGCCACAACGGATATGAATCTGCAAGTCCGGTACCTTACATCGTTTCGTACGACACAGTAGACAACTCGCAGTACAACTATTTTGTTTTCTATACCCTGCCAGTCACCTTAGTCCACAACCCGCCAATTTCCGGCGACCTCGTCGCCAGCCGGATTGTGATCATTTACCGGAAAAATTTCTATAACTACCTTTCGGTGATTCAAAAGTAGAAGTAGTAGGGTGCGTTGCAAACGCACCGTTTCCGGTCATCCCACATCCGGTGCGTCACGACGCACCCCACATATCCTCCCGTAGGGTGCGTTGCAAACGCACCATTCCCGGTCATCCCACATCCGGTGCGTCACGACGCACCCTACGATAATTTGAGCAAACGCACCATTCCCGGTTCTTCCATATCCGGTACAACCTGTCGACCCTAACTGGTTCATCAATCCATCGAGCTAAGCAAATGCTCTGTTGTTTCTAACTTTCGGGTTAAAATCTTTTCATGCCAAATTATCGCCGAAATTTTGTCCATGGCGCAACATACTTCTTCACGGTTGTAACATACAAGCGGAAATCGATACTGACTACTGAGCTTGCCCGTTCATTACTACACCATGCCTGGATTGAAGTCTCTGAGCGTTTCCCATTTAATACACTTGCAGTCTGCCTGCTGCCAGATCATATCCATTGCATATGGACTCTCCCGGAAGGCGATGCCGATTTTCCAACTCGGTGGAGAAGGATAAAAGGGTTGTTCACCCGAAATTATCTGGTTTCTACCAGCCTAGAAAAACCAGATAATGCATCAAGATTGAAGCGAGGTGAAGCGGCTGTCTGGCAAAGGCGGTTTTGGGAGCATACCATTCGGGATGAAGATGATTTACACCGATTGATCGATTATATTCATTTTAATCCATTGAAACATGGATATGTTTCCAGGGTGGTGGATTGGCCTTGGTCGACCTTCCATCGATATATGCATTTGGGTTATTACGAATCAGAATGGGGAGCAAATTTCCAGGAAGAATTATTGGATGCGGGTAATGGAGAGTAGGGTGCGTTGCAAACGCACCGTTTCCAGTCATCCCACACCCGGTGCGCCACGCCGCACCCCACATATCCTCCCGTAGGGTGCGTTGCAAACGCACCATTCCCGGTCATCCCACACCCGGTTCATCAAGACGCAGCACTACGAGTAATTTGAGCAAACGCACCATTCCCGGTCACACCACATCCGGTGCGTCACGACGCACCCTACAATAATTCGAGCAAACGCACCATTCCCGGTCATCACCACATCCGGTGCGTCACGACGCACCCTACAGATAATTCGAGCAAACGCACCATTCCCGGTCATCCCACACCCGGTGCATCAAGACGCAGCTACAGTAATTCGAGCAAACGCACCATTCCCGGTCATCCCACACCCGGTTCATCAATACGCAGCATACAGTAATTCGAGCAAACGCACCGTTTCCGGTCATCCCACATCCGGTTCGTCACGACGCACCCTACGATAATTTGAGCAAACGCACCATTCCCGGTCACACCACATCCGGTGCGTCACGACGCACCCTACAATAATTCGAGCTCCTCCAACGTCTTCTGAGTCGGGTTGCCGTCTTTACCCCAGCCGTTTAGCGAGTAATACATCTCCATTGCAGCTTCGAACGCTTCCCGGTCCACTGCCACCCCTGCGGTCGGACCCTCCCCCTCCAGCGGGACGAAGAAGCGCTCCGGCAGCACATCCTGGCGGCGATCGAATTCCCTCCCGGGCGTTGAATAAACGCAGCATGTTCAGCCGCCGCTTCCCGACCTGCATCAGCTCCGCCACCGTCACATCCCAACCGCTGACCGCCCGCAGCAGCTCGGCGGTCTCGGACGGCCCGTAAAGCGTCCAGCCCGGACCCCAGACAAACTGGCAGAGCTCCAGCGAGTCCAACAGGCTGTAGAAATGCTGGGTGAGCACCGCAAATTTCACCTTTTCGGTCTCGAAGCTGCCGGACGGCGGCGGGTTGACCAGCCCGATCTCGGCCAGGCGCTTCAAATAAAGCGGCGTGTTCATCCCTTCTTCGTACATCCAGTCATGCTCGCTGGACTGGTGGTCGGCGCCGAAGGGATTGGCGGCATAGATGACCGCCAGCGATTTCTTCGCCTGCGGCATGTGCGCCGGCGCTTCCTGCCCTTTCACCGTGATCAGCAGCTTCTTTGCTGCGGCGCCCCACTGCTCGGCGGCTTTCGCCGAACCGAGCGCTAACAGACTGCCCAGCGGCGGCGCTGCTTCGGCAATAAGCTTTAGCGCCGCTATCATCGCCCCGGCGTCGCCAAATCGCAGCGCTAACCCGCCGGTCTCATCCAATCCGATGATCCCATCCTCGAAGCACTCCATCGCAAAGGCGATCGTCGCCCCGGCGGAGATCGTGTCCATGCCGGTGCTGTTGCAGATCTGGTTGGCCTCGGCTATCGCAGCCAGGTCGCTCACCCCGCAGTACGAGCCGAAGGTGGCAAGGGTCTCGTATTCCGGACCGCCGTAGACCGGATCGGCGTGAAACCGCCCTCCGGTCAGCTCCACCACCCGCTTGCAGCGCACGATGCAGGCGTAGCAGGTCGCCGATTCTTTCAGGATTGTCTCGGTCATGCGCTCGCCTGAGATCTCCTCGGCATACTCGAACTGCCCGGATTGGTAGTTGCGGGTTGGGAGCGTTCCGTACAGGTTTTGGGGCAGCAGCACCGAAGCTGTGCCGTGGTCTTTCAGCCCGAGAACATCGGGGTTGCCAGGAAGCATCTTCGGCCCGCGCTTGCTCAGCGCCGCCAGGGCTGCCGGGTCTGCCACCGAGACCGGCATTTTACCGCGCACCACTATCGCCTGCAGGTTCTTGCTCGCCATCACCAGCCCAAGCCCGGTGCGCCCGTTGTTGCGGTTAGACATAGAGAGCAGGCTGGAGAAGAGCACACCGTGATCGGCGGCGGTGCCGTGCTGCAGCACCTCAGCCTTGGGATCGCCCAGCTCCGACCGCAGCAGCGCTTCAACCTCGGCGGTGGGCTTTCCCGCCAAATGGCTGGCGTCGTGCAGGCTGGCCTCGCCGTTGAAGATCTTCAGGTAAACGCGGCGCGAGGCTTTGCCGCGCACCACAATCCCGTCATAGCCGGCAAATTTCAGCTCGGCTGGGAAGAACCCACCTGACTGAGAATCGCCGATTGCGCCGGTGAGCGGCGATTTGGCGTTGGCGTTCAGCCGGCTCTGCCCCGAGATCGGCGCGCCGGTGGTGACGCCGGTGAAGAGCACCAGCAAGCTGCGCGGGTCGAGGGCGTCCAGCCCGGGCGGGGTCTCTTTAAGGATATAGTACAGCCCCATCGCGCTGCCGCCGAGGTATTTGCGGTAGAAATCTTCCGGCGGCTGCTCGACCTCCAGCTTTTCTTGTATCAAATCGACATGCAGGATCTTTCCGGTATAACCGTACGGCATCCCAACCTCCTAATAACGATCTAACCGCGAAGCCCGCAAAGTGCGCAAAGATTACCTTTGTATGCTCGATAACGCGAAAAATTCTTCGAGTAAGGAATTCAAGATCAATTCGCGAGCTTATTGTAATTAAGAATCTTTCGATCCAAGTTCTTCCTTAATAAAACTTCGCGTTCTTTGCGTACTTAGCGGTTTAATGGTTTTCTCAGCTCTCTGCCGAGGCGGCGTAGGGATCCACATCCGGGACGCCCGGCTTCACCCATTTCTTGATCGGGAAGTACAGCACCGCGCCGACTACGATCGAGACAAGCGCCAACCCCAGTGAGCTCATCCCCTCCTCGTAGACCTGGCTGTAGACCGCCAGGGCGAAGATCGCGGTGGGGAAGAAGGTGATCAAGAACAAGCCCACATAACCACCCGGCACCTTCTGGCGAGGCAGATCGGGTTTGGTAAAGCGCAGCTTCCACAGCGCCAGGAAGCAGCCTAACAGCACCACCACGTTCAAGAAGACGTCCACCACCACCAGGAAGGCGAACGCCTGGAGGGAGAAGATCGAGAAGATCACCCCGCAAAACAGGATTGCAACCCAGGGCGTACCGTAGCGCGGGTGGACTTTGACCATGAACTTCGGCATCATCCCATCTTCAGCCAGCGCAAAGGGGATGCGCGTGCCGCCCAATCCGTTTCCGATGAACAGCCCAATCATCGAGAGCACCGCCGAGAGAGTCACCGTCAGCCCGAGGAAGCGCGAGAGTGGGCTGTCTTTCCCGGCAGCCATATCGCCGATGGCGTGAGCCACGTCGGGGAACTCCCAGCCGATCTCGCTCATCGGGTCGACTCCCCACTCTTCGAGCTGGGCGGTGGTCACCCCATACTCCTCCAAAGTGACGCCGATCCCTTCGCCGTCCTCGGCTTCTTCAATCCCCCAGACCTGGTAGCGCCCATCATAGCCTGCCCCACCGTACAGACCCGCGACGGTCGGGATGGTGTAGGTCGCGATCGCAGCGAAGAGCACCAGCACCATCGCCATCGGGTAGGTGCGCTTCGGCTTGACGATCTCGTCTCCCGCCGCGGTCGGCAGCTCCCAGCCCATATAGTTCCACATCACGATGAAGAGCCCCACGCTCAGCGCGCCGGTGAGCGATTCGCCGTTAGGCAGGAACGGCAGCGAGATTGTCGTGCCGCTCTTAAACCAGTTGTAGAAGCCCACGATCGACATTAATATCAACGGGACCAGCATGATCGCCCCCAGCCAGTTGGTCGTCAGCCCAGAGAGGCGCGCCCCGCGCACGCTCAGGTAGCTGATCGCCCAGATCAGGATCAGCGCCACGATCCAGGAGAGCACCCAGCCGGGCACTTCGACCCCGGCGATCACGGCGCCTTCGCGCAGCGCCGGGATGAAATAGCCCAGATAATAGGCCCCCAGAACCGGGTAGATCGAGACATCCACCCACGAGACCACCCAGTTCATCCAGCCCGCAAGGAAGCCGGCAAATGGGCCGAAGGCGTTCTTAATCCAGTGGTAGTAGCCGCCTTCCACCGGCATGAGCGAGTTCATCTCCCGCACCATCAGCATGTTGGGGATCGAATAGATGAGCGGGGTGAGGAAGAGCAGCACGAGCGTAAAGCCCGGACCCGACCAGCCTACCATCGGCTCGACTCCGAACGATCCGCCGCAGACCGTGAAGTAGATCAGCCCGAAAAGCGGCAGCAGGGTAAGCTCTCTTTTCAGCTTGCTGGCCTCTTTCCGGATTTCAGCGCCTTTGACTGCAGTTGCTTCCGCCATTTTTTTCTCCTCTTGTTTTGAAAACGAAAGTTTCAAACGCGAAGACGCTAAGATCGCTAAGATTTTTTATTGATCAACCATGGGCTTAGGAAAACTTTTCCATCAAGCTTCTTGTACCTTAGACTTAAGATACTTCGCGTACTTTGCGTCTTCGCGTTAATATCTTTACATCTCTTTCATCCCGTAAGGGAAGCCGTAATCTGCCATTTTCTCCATGAAGGGCAGAGGGTCGAAGGCTTCTGGACCCAGGCAGCCGGCGCCCTTCCAGACCCCGTGCTCCAGCAGGTCCATCCCGATCACAGCGTTGAAGGCGGTCTGGGCTACCACCGCCTGGCAGCCGAGCGTGCGCATGCAGGTCTCGTTATCTGCCACCTGGTAGATATAAACCTGGCGCGGCTTGCCGTCCTTCACGCCCTTCACCCAGGTGCCGGCGCAGGTCTTGCCAAACATCCGGTCGCCCAGGTGAGCCGGGTCGGGCAGGCAGGCGGCGACCACATCGCGCGGCGCCACCATCACATTTTTCACTTTGATCGGCTCTTTGTTGTCTAACCCGAGCATCTTGATCGTCTTGAGCACGCCGATGAACGCGTCTCCCAGACCGTATTTGAAGGTGACGCGTTTGGTCTTCACCCAGCGCGGCACGAGCAGCACTTCTTCGTGCTCCACGTTGACGCACTCGACTTTACCGATCCCTTCCGGAAACTCGAAGACCTCCGGCTCGGAAAACGGCTCGGTGGTGAACCAGCCCTTGTTTTTCTCCCAGATTACCGGCGGGTTCAGGCATTCCTCGATCGTCGTCCAGATCGAGAAATTCGGGGCGAACTCGTAGCCGCGCACTTCCAGGTTAGCCCCATCACGGATCCCGACCTCCTCGATCTCGTCGAAGAGCTGATCCTGGGCATAGCGGGCGAAGACATCTGCCATCCCCGGCTCAACCCCGAGCCCGAGCAGCGCCAGCTTGCCCTTCTGCTCCCAGAGGTGAGCGCGCTCGAACTGGTAATCGCCCAGCTTGACCCCGGGTTTGTTAAAGGGATCGTCTGGGTGAGGCTCGGAGAGCGTCATTGCCATGTCCATATAGTTCGCCCCCACGCTGAAAGCCGCATCGAAGATCGGCACGTTGAAGCTCGGGTCGCAAGCATTCATGATCAGATCGACCTGGTATTTGCGCGCCAGCGCCTCGATCAGCTCCTGCTTTCCGGCGTCCACAAACTCCGCCGGGAAGCGCTGCGGGTCTCCCAGTTTCGCCTGCACTTCCTTCGCCCGCTCCAGACTGTAGTCCGACAGCACCATTTGAGACATCCAGGGGCGCGATTTGGCGATCACGGCAATCGCTTCACCGACCCCTCCCGTACCGACGAGCAGCACTTTCATGTTGAATTCTCCTTAATTGAATTGATGGTTTGATCGTTTTTGTCTGCCGCCAGGCGTGAATTTCAGCCCATAAAGCAGCGGCTTATTTTCAGGTCAGGATTTCTTTTCGATCGGGCGCTCCTCACTGTCCATACATGCCGATTCGGGGATCGACCAATGGTGGGTGTCTTTAAGCACCAGCGGGACGATGGAGGTGGTGGTCTTGATTACCCCAGGAATTTTTCCGATCACCTCGGTGATAAAGCGGTAAACCTCGTCCGTTGTGCGCCCGACCACCTGCAGGCTCACATCCGTCTCACCGATCGAGCAGGCTACATAGCTGGTGCAGTCGTATTCCGCCATCTGGCGAGCTATCTCCATCACCCGTCCCAACTCGACCTGCAGCCAGACATCGGCGGTGATGTCGTAGCCGAGCATCTTCGGGCTGACCACCGCGCTGACCTCGATCAGCCCTTCCGCCTCCAGGCGCTCGATCCGGTAGCGCACCAGGCGCTCAGAGACGCCTCCCACTCGCCGGGCGATCTCGGAAGCCGGCATGCGACCATCCTCGATCAACAGCTTCACGATCTTTACGTCAATTCGGTCAATCTTTGGCAAATTCTCTTCCGAAAACGACAAGAATATTTATTATTTAGCATATTCCGGAAAGAAAGTCAATAGGGTATTGGTTACTACAATACCCGACCAAAGAAACCTTAAACGCAAAGTGCCCGACCGGGAGTCAGTACATGTAATACGCTTTCCAATCTATGAATAATTATTAAACGTTCTTTGATTCAGCTGATTTCGTCATCAGAACAGATATCTAATTCCTGGTTTCAAAATCACCCATGAAATGGAAGAAAGTCACTTTTCGGAACCAGCCAATTTTTGGGGCAAATGAGGCGATTTAAGCCGATTAATAATCATTAATCAAAAAAATCACACGTCTTGATCCATATTTGAAATATTCAAGAATTTATCATCAGGTTAATAATCAGAACGACGAGATACATGGTGTAGAACCATTTTGAGATATATCCATATCAAGAAATGTACGGAAATTGCCTGTCTTGGACATATCACTCTTCATGTTTCGTCCCTTTGTTTCTGCTTGAACCCACCAATAAAAAATACGTTTCAGATAATCGAATTTGCGAAAGTGAGGTCAATACATTGTGCACAAAGGAGCAAATGGTGCTACACTTAATCCAAGATTGTCAACAAAACCACCTCGAGAGGTGATTTTGTTGGTCGAATTTATTCGACGGGGAAATTCGATAATACGGATGACATGATCGTTTATTGTTATCCAAAATAAGGAGGGGAGTCAAATGAAAGCCAAACCTCTTTTTCAATCATGTTTCTCATAATCGTGGTAATTATTATAGGATTAAGTTACAGTTTTGCCAAATCCGAGGTTGGAATACCCTCCACTGAGCCTACCGATCCGGATGCGCCCAGCGCAAGTGTCAGTAAAACGTTTGTTTACCAGGGTGTACTTAAAGAAAATGGTATCCCGGTGACGGGTATCCGGAGTATGAGCTTTATTCTCGCAAAATCTGATTATCATGGATTTGGAGTGGATTGTCTCGCACATCCTGATATGTTAGATGCAGTGAATGCAACTGCTCCAGTAGACGTCCAGGTACAAAACGGATTATTCAGTATTGCCCCCACCTGGGGTCCTTATCTCAGCTCAGATTTCCATGATCAGAATGTTTTGTATATCATGACCTATGTTTCTGGGAACCTGGTCGCCTGTGAGGAATTGTTTCCAGTGCCCTATGCTCTTAACATAGTGGCTGGGGCAGGCACAAATAGCGATTTACCAGGTGATGCTGTCCTTTTTTCAATGAATACCAATACGACTGAAGCCTATTCAAATGGTTTGCTTGGCAGTTCGAGTGCGCCAACGAGCGCTGGCGTTTGGGGAAGCACCGATCATGCCCAAGGTTACGGTGTTGTTGGAGAGAGTGAGAATGGTATCGCTGTTTATGCGGAAGGGAAGTTCAAAAGCACCAAAGAATCGGTGTTAGTGCTTAGTCCGCATACCATGCAGATGCGCTACGGCACCACCGGTCTTGCCTTCGAACCAAGGGACAATGGCGCAGTGACGGTTACCTCTACGGGTGGCGCGGATGGGAAATACATTACGCTCCCTGTATCCACCTTTGGCACACTATTTGGGACTCCCATGTATGTCAAATCGCTTGATGTATGTTATTCGGTTTCGAATATCATTGCAGTTGACATCCTGGATACACAGGTCCTCAAGAATAACGGGAGTACAGGTTATTCAGTGATGCTGACCGATTCCACCGTTCGTGACAGCTATAACCATGCCTGTTATACCGTCAGCACCACCACACCGGTCATACTGGATAATTCAACCTGGGTACAGTTCCATCTCACGCTTCCGATTGGTTATCAAGCGCATTTCTACACGGCCAAACTAACCCTGACAGAAGTAACGCCATAATTGCAGAAAGGAGAATACTTTATGAAAAATATCCTGATACTCCTTTCTTTGGTCAGCTTACTCCTTCTCGCTGCTGTGCTCGACAGCGAAGCAGAAATAACCTGGCACGCCATTTCGAGCGGGGGTGGTCGATCCACATCAGGGATCTATACACTGGAAAGTTCAATCGGACAGCCTGTTTTGGGAAACCCCTCTTCTGACGATCTATGCAGTGGTTACCAATGTATCGCCGATGACGTGACAAAACTGTTTCTTCCGCTTGTAGTTCGGTAAGGACCATTCATTGTATTCATGCGAATACATGAGCATAGAGTGAATAATGCTGGGAAAACACAATGTGCGATCAGTTATCCCTGTTACTAATCAATCAACAATCCAAGGACCGGAAATCTTTCGAGTAAATCGACCCTATGAGACCAAAAGTCAGCGATACCATTAAGAAAATCAGTATTCGTCGATATGGGCTAAAAGACATCCACCAGACAGGTTCAGGCGCAGCCATCTGGTTGAACTCCTTTCTCGATCCACCCACGTATCTAGTCTGGATGGGTAATTAACCCTCGCCATTGGATTAAAAAGACAATCAGTTGAAATTTTCACAAATTCCGCTATAATTATATTGACACCGCTGCTTATCATCGGAAGTGATGCCATGGAATTCTGGTATGATTTTGCCACATCCGTAGTCCGTTTTTACACCACCTTCTTCCTGCACTACCAGGTGAAGGGGCGAGAACGCATTCCCCCAGGTCCTAAGATCATCGTCGGCAACCATCCCTGCGCCACAGACAGCTTCGTGTTGCCTTTTATCTTCAAAGAGAAGCTGCACTTTGCCATCCAGGCGGATATATTCGATATCGCGATCGTCGGCAGGCTGCTCACCCTCGCCGGGCAGATCCCGGTGGTGGTGGGACAGGGGCACGAGATGGTCAAAGCCGGGGTGCGCTGGCTGGAAAAAGGGCACGATATCGTGATTTTCCCCGAAGGGAGGCTGAACTACGGGAAAGATTTTCACCGGGCAGGCTCCGGCGCGGCGCTGCTGGCGCTGCAAACCGGCGCCCCGGTGCTGCCGATCGGAATCTGGTCGCCGCCCAAGTTTATCCGCCGCATCCAGAGCAACGTTTTGAACCGCCCAACCGATGGTGGCTGGCAGATCGGCGGCAAGGTTTTCATCAACATCGGCGATCCGCTGTTCCTGGCGAAACCGGTCGATTCCACCCGGATTTACCGCCACCTGCGTGAGTGCACCAACCAGATCATGAGCCAGGTCTCGGAGCTTGTCCAGCAGATCCAACAGCCGCCTGAGTCCAACCCCCCATTATCTCCCCCGGTGTCCTCCTGAAGTTTCCCGACGAATACGAAATATCCTTGTATAGAACGGTTGTGACCGATAATTTCTCGCCAGACGGCGTGTTCGAAGCCGCCAAGGTGTAGGTCCACCCTCTCCTGGCGGACCGCCGCCTGGAAGGGGTGGCAGTTGAATTATCGTTAACCAAGACCTTCAGCCAGCCCTGCCCGGAGGACGGATACCAAACGGATAAATGGATGGCTGACCGCTCTGATCCATTTATCCGTTTCATACCCTTTGAACGCATCGTATAACTTCTAGTTCTCGATGTTCTCTGTGCTCTACTTGTTCCTGTGATGACCTTTTGCTCTAATCCACGCAGCCCTACTTGTCTTCGTGGATCTCAGATGCCTGGTAGCACTCTTCAAACGATCCAGTCTCCTCGAAGTGTTCGACGAGCTCGCCGCCCTGATAGCAATCCAGGCTCACCGGTCCTGAGAAGCGCAGGTATCCCCCGGGGTACCGGATGAGCTCCGCCACCAGCTTCTGCACTCCTGTGGTCAGATCCAGGAATTTCTGAGTCACGATGGTCTTTTGGCGAGTGTAAGTCAGCACGTAGCGCCTTTCCCCGTCGCGATAATCAAAGCAGATCGAATCCGGGATGGGTTTGCCGGTGTGCTCGTCGATCTGATTTCCGTTCCTCGAAAAAACCAGCTTCGTGCCGTCGTCCGCGATCACTTTACCGTCGCGGGCGAGCATATAGAGCGGAAAAGTCGTGTAACCGTACTGCTTCGCGGCCGTGATGTAGGCTGTGACGAACGAGTAGGGGCCGACCTGCCCGCGCCCCCAGTACCAGTGGTCGACCAGGTGCGCCATCCCCTTGTTCATCCAGTTGTGGTCGTGATATCCCGTTCCTGTGGAGGTATGGACTTCGTCGCCGATTTTGTAGGTTGCCGTCACCTTGCCAAAGGGCACGAACGGTGTCCAGGCGAAAATGATCTCTCCCTCAGCGCCGAAGACCATGTGACCTGTCGCTGGACGCCAGGGCTCGGTCGTCGCTTCGATCCTAACCTCTGCCGAGACATCTTCGGCCGCGGCAGTGATCGTGTATTCATGCAGGTTGCCTACGAAGCGGCAATCCCCTATTCGCACGTCGCAGCCTTCTTTTGATGATGTGAATTCAGCCGCTTTGAAACGCCCGTACTTCATCAGCCTCCTCCCGTCCGGCAGGTCAAGGTCGATTTCGATCAGCGGCTCAAGCGGTTGGTGAGCCCGGGATGCATCCTTCGTGCAAAAAATTATCGCCAGGTTGGCGCCGTCGTCCAGCAGGCAGTCAAAGTACCACCACTCTATGTTTGGTGCGCCGGGGTCGAGGCGGAGTCCGTCCTCCCATTGTTCGATCCGATCTTTGCTGAGCTTGAAGCGTGCATAATCTTCATCACCGGCTGCCAGGCGGGCTGTCTCGTTGTGGGTTCGCATGTTTTTTTCTCCATTATTCTATGAATGTAGAAATGCCTCTTACTGCCTGGTCATCGCCAGGCGCCAGCGCTCTTCCGGGCTGATCAGGTGATCGTGATCGTCGGCGCCCTGATCGAGCTGGACCCAGGCTATCGTGCCTTTAAACTTACTGGTCTTGTCGGTGTAATCTTCCGATACCATCGATCCGGTTTCGCAGCCGACATCCAGCGTCTCATCTAAAGAGAAGATCATCGGCACGGTTGCGCCAACTCGCCCTGCTCCGACTTTGCTGCCATCTACATACAGGGAAATATCTCCTCCCTTTGCCACGCCACCGCCTTCATAAGCGAACTCCATCCGGACTTGGTGTTTTCCAGCCGGCAGCGGGGTGGTTGCTTCAGTGTAGAAACTTTGGACGCCCAGCAAGTTATAGCAGTATTTGAGCCGCCCCTCTTGCACGTAGAACGACCAACCCCCAAATTTACCACCCTGGGTGACGATCACTCCATCCTTATTTCCATCCGGGAAGATTACCTCAGCCGTCACCGCGTGAGACTTATTTTTGAGATTGAGGACTACATTCTCGCCAAGCCGCTGCATGCCGCTGAACAGCATCTGAGTCTTGCCTTTAATCAGGGTTGGGCGTCCAGCCAGGTCGGAGTTAAAGCGCTCGACCCGGCGGTCATCCAGCGGCAAAACGTTGTATTTGACCGCTTCAATCAGGAAAAGGCGCTGCAGCGCGTGAAGCTTCTCTGGCATTTCCTTAGATAAATCATGCGCCTGAGTCCAATCCTCCGGGCCGTACAATTCCCAAACGTCATCGTCAAAAGCCGGAAGAGGCTCATCAATAAAAGGCACACTGTGCCTCGTGACGGCTGTCCAGCCATTGTGATAAATGCCGCGGTTGACAAACATCTCGAAATACTGGGTCTCGTGGCGACCGGCTGCTCCCGCATCGTCGAAGGAATAAACCATGCTGACTCCTTCGATCGGCTTCTGCTGGACGCTGTGTACCATCACCGGGTGCGGGAGACCAGCAGCTTCCAGCACGGTTGGCGCCACGTCGATCACGTGATGGAACTGCGAGCGCACCTCGCCCTTAGCATGGATGCCGGTAGGCCAATGCACGATCGTTCCGTTGCGGGTTCCACCCCAATGCGAGGCGACTTGTTTGGTCCACTGGAAAGGCGTGTCCATGGCGTGCGCCCAGCCCACCGCATAATGGTTGTAAGAATCGGGCGTGCCGAATCCATCTATGTTCGCCACCAGAAATTCCGGGCTCACAAAACGCTCAATGTTGTTCAGGTTAGCCATCTCATTGAAGGTTCCCCTGGGACCGCCTTCGCCGCTGGCGCCGTTATCGCCGGTGATGTAGTAAATCAGGGTATCCTCGAGGATTTCCAGGTCCTGCAAAGCATCGACCAACCGACCAATCTGATAATCGGTGTGCTCCACAAAACCGGCATACACCTCCATCTCACGCTTCAGCACCGGTACCAACTCTGCGGGCATATCTTCCCAGGCGGGGATCTGTACATGACGTTTGGTCAGCTCTGCCTCAGGTGGGATCACGCCCAGCTGTTTCTGGCGTGCAAAGGTCTCCTCGCGCAGCTTGTCCCAGCCCTGGTCGAATTTTCCCTTGTATTTATCGGCCCATTCCTTCGGCACGTGGTGCGGGGCATGCGTCGCCCCTGGTGCAAAGTAAATAAAGAAGGGTTTGTCAGGCATCAGCGCTTTCTGCTGGCGCACCCAGTTGATCGCTTTATCGGTCATGTCCTCGGTAAAGTGGTAGCCTTCTTCTGGGGTCTTTTCAGGCTCGACTGGGGATGTGCCTTCGTAGATCCCTGGATAGTATTGGTTAGTCTCGCCGCCGATAAATCCGTAAAAATATTCAAAGCCGCCGCCCGGAGATGGCCAGTGGTCGAAAGGTCCCAGCGGACTGGTCTCCCACACCGGCACTTCGTGACACTTGCCAAACTGTGCCGTGGCATAGCCGTTCAGCTTCAGGATCTCGGCGAGCGGGGCAACGGTGTTCGGTCGGATTGAGGTATAGCCAGGAGCAGATGTGGCCATCTCGGTGATGCACCCCATCCCAGCGGAGTGATGGTTGCGTCCGGTTAGTAAAGCCTGGCGCGTCGGTGAGCACAGTGCAGTGGTGTGAAAGCGGTTGTATTTGAGGCCGTTTGCCGCAAGCCGCTCGGCGGTTGGCGTGTGGCAAGGGCCGCCAAAAACACTGGGTGCACCAAAACCCAGATCATCCAGAAGGATGATCAGAACGTTGGGAACGCCCGCAGGCGGACGCAGCGGCACGATCTGCGGAAACTTCGTCTCGGGGTCTTTGGCGTCATAGGTCGTTACCCCGACATACGAACTGTCGGGGATCGGGAGGATCTCCCGTTGGATTTTGTTCTGATTGTTCATTTTTTTAATTTTTCTCCTGGGCTGTTTGGCTGTGCTGCCAGGTGGGGCACGCCTGCAAGCGTGCTGCACCTGGCAGCTGTTTGTTGGATTATTTGCTGATAACCGGCAAGTAAATCACGAATGTTGGGATGGGCGCCGTCCCGGTCTGACCGGCGCTCAGCGGGTCAGAGATTGTCAGAGGGTGCGGCGGAGGGGTCTTAACCAGCGGGAGAAGCGTTGATGGGAACTGCAGCTGCGCCTGTCCGGCCAGGCTCAGCCGGTACTCACTGTCGCCCACTGCCCTTACCTCAAGGACGTACCGCCCAGGCTCGGGGGCGAACTCTTCGCCGAACTCTTCGATTTCTCCCGTCCCCACGGACTCAAGCGATGTCTGGTCTGGCCAGAAAGCGTTGCGCGGCTTCCAGATGTAGACGTCCGGGTCGCCAGAGACTGTCGTCAGGGCGCCTGTGAGGATCTCGTCGCCCTTGATCAGGCCGAGATACTGGACCCGCCCGCCATCCGCCAGGACCTGGGACCCGTCTATCCGGTTGACGAAGGTCAGGCTGGCCTCGTTCAAGGTCGAGACGTTGCCGGCTGCGTCTTCCAGCCAGACACCGATGAACTTAACTCCCTGACCTTCTGAGAGAGTTCCAGGTGAATTCGGGGCTGAAGTCGATCCAGCCGCTGCTCTGTCTGACGACCCAATCGCCGGTGAGCGGGTCTGGCGTCCACTCCCGCAGGTACATCCATCGGGCGTCTTCGGTCGCCTGGATGCTCAGCGTAACCTCAGGACTGGCTGCCACCTGTTTGTCGGAGAACATCAGCATACCCCAGGGTTTGAGAGTGTCGGCGCTCTCTGGCAAACCCGGGACAACCTTAACCGCGGCGGTCCGGATCACGGTCTGCTCACGGTCCAGGAACTCCTGTTTCTGTTCGGCGGTCAGGTCGGAGGAATCGCTGTTAGGCCAGAAGGCATGGATGGTGGCCTGATTCTCCAAACTCGCCGCCCCCTGGCTGGCACCCACCTGGGCGACAAAGCTGCGTCGCAGCCATTGGCCAGGCCACACCAGCCGGGATGGCCAGGTGAGGGTGCGGGAACCGGGGTCATAGACCACATCGGAAGACAGGTATTCCATCATTGGATCCAGCCCCTCTGGCAGGACGTCCGAGACGGCGACATGCGCCTCCTGGAGGCCTGCGTTGCGGGCTACCAGAGTGAAGACGATCTGATCGCCGGGTTGAGCGGCCGACTGTGAGGCGCTCAGACTGCTTCCGCTCAGGTCGGGATTTTCGGTTGGCAGCCACAATACCTTGCCGATTTCGTATGGCTCTTCCTGGTTGCCGGCTGTGTCGACTGCATGGCCGGTGAAGATGTGATAGCCGGCGCCCAGGTCGTTGGTGGAGGTGTAGGTCCAGTTAACCTCGATCGAAGGATCGGGGAGCGGATTCCAGACGCCGATCTGGGCGGTCTTGTCCCAGTTCGTCCCATCCTGCTCCAGCACCATGGTAGCCAGACCAGAGAGGTTATCGTCGACGGCGCCAGCCAGCACCAGCTCCTGGTTGCCCTGGGCGTTGGTCCTGACCATGGCAACTAAAGTCCCGTCGCCAACGCCATCACTGACGTGCAAGTCCGGGGGAGTCTGGTCGATCTTGAAGGTCTTCGAGACCGGCTCGGAGATGTTGCCGAGTGCCGTCCGTGGCCCGGGCGTAGAGGGTCGTGCCGGGCGTGTCGGCGCTGAAAACCAGCGGAGCAGTGTAGGGATTCCAGGTGGCGCCGTCGGTGCTGACCTCGATGCCGTTCACCGCCAAGCCGGAGCCAATCACCTCCCCGGCGCTGGCGTTAACCGTGACGGGGGCGACATACCAGCCGGTGCTTTCCGGCCAGGCTGGGTCGAGGGCAAGGCTGATCTGCGGCGCATGCGTGTCCACCTGGAACTTGAAGTGACTCGTAGCGCCCCAATTTTCGCCGTCGCTCGTGGCGCGCACATGCAGCCAATAAACGCCGTCCTCCAGCGCGGTATAGGTCTTGGTATTGGTCAGCTCCCAGTTAAAGCCCAGGGGGATCGTATCCGGACTTCCATCCAGGTCATAATGGTAGTGCTTGACGACCGCCGGGTCGCCAGGAGGCTGGCTCCAGTTGAATGTGGCTGTACCGCTGGCATACCAGGTGTTCCCGTCTGGGTGGGTCGAGCTGGTAATCAGCGGAGCCTGAGGCAGATCAGCAGAGGGGGACAAGGCAGCCCTTCGATCAACGGCAGGCGCCTCCAGCGAGACGGAATGCGGGATTGCACTGGCATCCGGCACCCAGTAGTCCAGCACCAGGAACTTCTGGACGCCGCCCTGAACCGGCTTGACTACCTGCTGCCAGATGTACGGTTTCAAGGTATAGGTCATCACTTCGGGGTAACCCGCTGGCATGCCGGTGATATTCCCTTCAAACTCGAGATCCTTCCCCCAGGTGGTGATGAGCGCTTGAGAAGATTCGGTTCCCCACGAGTGTTCTTTCTCGTAGCTCATGCTGCCCTTACGGATCTTGGTCTCCATGCCGAGGGTGTTTTTCTCGGAGCTGCCGCTTTCTTGGATCGATTGCTGGTCCTGACTTGTCCCGGTGTGAAACGGGATGTCGCCGCTTTGGACCTTGAAGGTCACGGTGTCAGGCCAGACGAGGTAAAGCTTGCCAGGAACCGCCTGTTTTCGCCCATCTCGCCAGGTGATCGTAAATGGATCGGTTGTTCCAACCGTCCCTAGCGGTTTGCCTGACGGCCACTGGTCAGGAGTGCCCGGTATGCCGTAGATCTCCACCTCGGCCAGGTTACAGATAGTCTTGATGGTCGAGCTGGATCCTGACCGTGCGACCGTAGTGGTCTAACGGGACGGTCAAGGAAATTCCGACCGTCTGCGTGTATGGACCGCTCTCCGGCCAGTGGTGTACATGCGGATCGTTGATCAATTCGGTGATAGTGGCGCTGGCAGGAATGGGCTCCTCGCTGACGAACACGTAGAAGTTATGGAGGCGGGAAGTCGGAGCCTGCGTCGGTGCGGTCCCAGATCTGGAGGGCATCGATCCATTGGATGCCTCCGGTATCAACCTGCCACCAGGCGTAAGAGTCGTAATTGGTGAGCGAAGTCGATTTGTCGGCGTAGACGCCATCGGTATTGCCGTCCACAGCCCGGAAGGCGTCCCCGGCCGGCGTAACGCTGTTGTTCGTGCTCGACTGAGAGGCGCTGCGGCCCTGCGCCAGGTTGATGCCCAGCGGGACCCACGTACTGGCGTACTTTTCCGGCCCACTTTCGTACCATTCCGCGATCGTATCGCTTGTGAGGTACTTGAGGTTCGGTCTGACGATGCAGACCGGGATCTGGCCCAAGCCGGTGCTGAGATCGGTATCGTAGTAATAGCAGAAATATCCCTGTTCGATAAAAGAGACTGCCTCATATTCGGGTTCAGAATTCGGGGCTGTGCTGACCGGTGGAACCGTCTCAACACCGCTTCCAAAAAAGGTGCTCGTCATCACCTCGGTGGAAGCGGAAACGCTCTTTTCCCATTCGTTGGTGAAAGAGGCGGATCTGCCGGCTTTTTTGCTTTCCTTCGCAACGGAGAGCTTCGTGGAACCGCCGAGGAAAGACGTGGTAGTCTTCTCGGAGCCGCCGCCTCTTGAGAAGCTCCACGCAAACTTAGCCTGGGTCCGCCAATCGTTAGCAAAGCCTGCCGGCGCGAATTCGGGCGGCCAGAAGGGCGGGGCATGGACCACGGCCTGGACCACAGCCTCTCTCTGGGTATCGCATTTGTTGGCGTAAGTGCCCCAAACGCTGTCTCCATCCATATCTCCCATGGCCAGCTCGAAATCATAAAAATTGTTGCTGCCAGGATCGACTCCATAGCCGGCGAGCTGCGTTGGATTGCCGCTTTCGGCGTTGAAGACCCTTACTTTAACCTCCATGTCCCCCGGATTGAGGTGGGCAAAGCCGATCTCGTCCATGCCGTCCTGGTCGGCATCGCCGGTGGCGAGGCTGATTTTGGCTTGCGGGCTGCGCTCATCGACATCGTTCTCGAAAGTTGTAGAGCCAGTGTGCCATAACCCTTTCTGGACAAAACAGGCGGTCAGCATGGTGCTGCAGCTTTTCACCCAATCGGGTGAATCTTTAGGGTAATATTCGAAGGTATAGACCCTCTGCTGCCAGCGGCGCCAGAGGGAGTTCGTCATGGAGTCATACTCCGCCCACTGTAGATTTATGCCCAGGGCGACCTCGTCGTAACCGTCGCCATCCAGGTCGGCGGCCTTGATCGAGACACTCGTGGCCGCCTCGTAGCTCTGGGAGGCGATATCGATGTCTTTAGAGATGATGTTGCCGATATTCAGGGTCCGCTGGGTGGGGGTCGTCTCTGTAGTCTCCGAGAGGACATCCATGTAAAGCAGCGTGACGGTCCCATCGTTATTGGCATCTCCATTGCGGTAGGCGGTGACGAACTCGTCCATCTGGTCGCCGTCCAGGTCGCCGGTGGCCAGGTCGAGCGGGCGGACGCTGCCCCATTTGGATGTAGCTGGGGTGATTGAGTCGTCCATGACGGTGTCGGCGTGCAAGTCGTACTGGTAGATCATTTTAATCGACTGCGTACTGGTGTAGTAGCGCATGGCGATGACCTGCAGATCGTCGCCGGAATCGTTAAAGGCAGTGACAAACTCGTTGTCAAAGCCATCGCCGTTCAGATCGCCGGTTGCGACCGAGTAATCCCAGGTGTCCCCCCGCTCGTGGCCGGGATGGTGATCCTCCCACAGATCGGCCATTTGGGCGTTGTCAGCGCTGCCGATACGTCCGTTGCTGTCTCCATCCAGGACATCGACGTGGAAATCGGCATAGTCATCCGCATAAGCCAGCACGACTTCGTCGCTGCCGTCCGCACTTTTATCCAGGTTGCCGGCCGCCACGCTCACGTCCCGCAGGGTGCCCCCCGAGGTGCGGTCTCCATCCTTGTACCAGTCGGTATAGGTGGCAGATGTGTTAAAAGGATCGGCAAAGGCGGCAATATCATTGGACGCGTTTCTCAAGCCCACGGCCAGCTCGGCGTTGCGGTCGCCGTCCAGGTCGGCGTCGATCGCGTCCAGCCATTCGCCGGTCTGGAGCTCGGGCCAGGTGGTGGCGTTGTCAAACGCTTTATTCCACGTCGATACCAGCGCCCCATTGACCTCGTTGAAAACCCTGGTTCTCATGATGTATGGGCTGGATCTGTAGCGGTAGGCCAGCATGACCTCGTCATCGCCGATCAGCCGGGCTATTTTGCCCGGGATCGGATTGTTCACGTCGCAGGATTCCTCTGCCGGGGCGAAAGGTTCCGTGCCGTCTTGTGAATATGCAAGCTGCACCTGACCCCGTACCAACAGAAGCAGACCTGTTAGCAAGAGCAGCGCCGTAGGAATGACGAGCAGCACATCAAAATTACATTTATAATTTTTCTTCATCTCTTCCTCCTTGAAAGCGACAGAAATAGAAAATAATCGAGACGTGCATTGGATGGGTTTTACCTATCCAATGAGAATGCTTGATGGCACGCAGTTTATCGGGGCTGGGTAGGATCTCTCTCTGTAATAAACCTTTCATAATTACTATCCTTTCTGATTTTGCTGAATCCAGGTCGAGCGCAGGGTTTATGGATTCTGGTCAGTCATGGGATTCGGATTCGCCCCTGGTGTGGCCCGCGATCACCTGAAGCAGATCATCGGTCGTCATCATTCGACCAGGTTGGCTGGAGAACATGAGCGCCGTACCCTTGTCCTGGTCGACGCCGATGAGCAGGAGATCAGGCTCCACTTTCCAGAGTGCCACCAGCCAACTCGGTTGAGTCGAAGCAAGATCAAAAATGATGATGTCCGGCTGCAGGTTCAGAAGCTGTTGTTTTGGGTCGAGAGCCTCCGGATTCAGCGGCAGAACCTGCAGGTCTGGGCACCCCAACAGGCTTGCCCCGATGCTGGAAACGACCAGAGAATTTCCGTAAAGCGCCACTTTTTTCATAGGACACTCCAATACAGGTGCGCGTTGATCGGATGAGTCCATCTTTCGACATCCCTATCTTCGCGCCAATCCCTCGCCCAGACCATGTCCTTCAGATAAAATTAAGGTACATAAAAAGTACAGCCTCCAACGCCCGGAGACTGTACTTTTTATCTTCCTGCATTTCAACCGCGGGAGGTGCAGACCAATCTGCCGCACTCCCTCAAGATTTACTAATTCGCAGTGTACCCCGTTCCCCCGCTGTCTTTGTCCCTCTTTGACCGTGTCTTCCTCTCCTCGTGTCCCGGCTCCACAAACCCTGTTCGCCGGGCGAACTCGATTACCTGGGCGCGGTTCTCCAGGTGCAGCCGGGCGATGATCTCGCCCATATGGTATTTGATTGTGCGTTCTGTGAGATACAGCACCGCTCCGACCTCTTTATACGTCATCCCCTGCGCAACCAGCGTAAGGACTTCCTGCTCACGGGGTGTGAGCACCTCCCTATCTGGATGAGTTTCGCTTCCTTCGCTGTTGTCCGCTTGCATTGCAAGCCCCTGCACGGCTGAACTGCTGCAGGATCCTGGCTGCCAGTCCCGGCGATAGCGGCGGCTCGCCGTGCTCCAGCCCGATCAGTTGGTCGAAGAACTCCCCGGTGTCCTGCGTTTTGAGCAGGTAGCCGCATGCGCCGCTTTTGATCGCTTCGAACAGGTCGTCGTCATCGCTGGACATTGTCAGCATCACGATCTTGATCTCGGGAAGCTCGGCTTTGATCAACCGGGTGGCGCACAGCCCATCGCAGCGCGGCATCTGGATATCCATCAGGATCACTTCAGGGCGCAGGCTGCGCGCTTTTTCGAGCGCTTCAAAGCCGTCCCTCGCCGTTCCAAGCACCTGGATCCCATGGGCGCTGAGCAGGTTTTTCAGCCCATCCAGAAATAGTGGGTGATCGTCTGCAAGCAAGATCCTGAGATTGAGAGAGGGGGAAGTGGAGAGCGGGACGGGAGGGGAGCGGAGACTCGGGGAGAGGGTGACGCGGAGAATCAGGCATATTCGACTCCTTCTTCATGGACTGACCGGATAGCCCATTGCTCGGGGTGCGAAATCATGATGACCAGCATGCCCAGGATGTGCTCAACCTTCTCTTCGAGTTCCAATGGTCTGGCCGGGTCCAGATAACCGCAGCGAACGGCAAATCTCAAGCCAGACCTCGCTC
Organism: uncultured Chloroflexia bacterium; assembly: GCA_963827155.1. Taxonomy (GTDB): domain Bacteria; phylum Chloroflexota; class Anaerolineae; order Anaerolineales; family UBA4823; genus UTCFX2. The sequence continues at coordinate 1,417,805 of CAWGZV010000002.1, forward strand.
TCGGCAGCCTCAGCCTCGGCATCGCTCAGCCTGGCTGCGAACGCAGCTGGATAACGGCGCTTTCTCCACGCTTCAGCGATATTGGCACAAACAGACCTGGAACTTCGCCTGACTTGGTCTGTTAACGAATATCTCTCTTCGGCTGGAAAAACCTTCGTCAGCTCAAAAATCTCCATCGCAGCTTCCATCGCCAGCTTATACACATCCAATTCGCGAAAATGCCTGATATTACTCCTCACCTTTCACCTCCCGGTCACCCCGTCTCCGCCTCATCGCGTCCCCGAGCCTTTCTCTCATCGCGTCCCCCATCTCCGCGTCACAGTGTCGCTGCGTCCTTCCATCACCGCCTATTCCTTCACCGGCACCTCGACCAGCACCCGCGTCCCCTGTCCGGGAGCGGATTGAATTTCGATGCTGCCGCCGACCTCTTCAGCACGCTCGCGCATAAAACCAAGCCCATACATTTGAGACTCTGCGTTCGCCATCGCCTGAAGATCGAATCCAACGCCGTCATCCTGAACGATTACCTGTGCCTGACCGCCGTCGAGCTGGATCTGCACCTGGATGTTCTGCGCCTGGGCGTGCTTGCGGGTGTTGCTCAGGGATTCCTGGACAATCCGCAGCAGCTGTGCCTTGACAGTCGGCTCCAGCAGGCCGTCGTTCCAATCGGGCGGCTCGATCAGCACCGTGGGCAGCCCGTAATGCTCGCTGAAACGCCGAAGGTACACACGCAGCGTGCAGAGAAAACCGTCCTGGTCCATAGCAGCAGATTTGGCGCCCAGGATATACTCGCGCACGTCGATCTGGGCCTCCTGAGCGACCGCTGAAAGCATCTTCAGGTCGCGGTCCGCTTCCGCTCTTTGGTCCTGCGCCAGCCTTGTGCGGGCGGCTTCGGCCTGCAGCTTCACAAAACCCAGCACCTGGCCGATCCCGTCGTGCAGCTCGCGCCCAAGGCGCTCGCGCTCCTGGAGGGTCGCCAGCGCCCGCTGCTGCTCTACGATCTGCGCCTGAGCGCGCTTCTGCTCGGTCACATCATGGAGCAAGAGCAGATAACCCACAGCCTGCTCACGCCAATCTTTAAGGAGCGAAATCTCCAGCGTGAAGTCGCGGATAACCTGTCCGGTGCTCAAGCGTAGGTCCATTTCGGCTGCCTTTGTTTCCACCAGGTCAACGCCTGAAAGGGTTTGCAGCAGCACTTCCACCGCTTGGCCGCGTACATGCCTGCTGGATGCTCCAAAAATCTTTTCTGCAGCCGGATTCAGGCTGGCAATCCGACCATTAGGATCCAGCACGAGCATTCCCTCGCGCATTTGAGCGATCACAGTCTTGTGAGCCAGGGGGGTTGGGTCAAAAATGTGAAATCCAAATAAAGCGACGGCATAAATCAGGTACTCAAAGGCGAATTGGGGGACATTATTGAAAATATCAGGAGGGAGTACCCGGATAGCCTCGAGCAAGTACTGTACTCGCCCCGCGAGCAGGCCGGTTATCATGATCAACACCGGCCAGCGGTGCTGAGGCGAGCGCACAAAAAGCCAGATAAAGACGATGAGGTTGACGACCCCCAAACCATACCCATATAATAATAACAGCAAGTTGCCGGGGCCCCGCAGCGGGAGAATAGTTCTTTCATAGGCAAACCCGCGCCAAATCCAATGGTGGAGATCGTTGGTCAGGATCAATCCAATGCTGAGCAGGCAAGGAATGGAGAGCAGGATCAGGTTGCGGCGGGTTAACCAGCGCCCAGGCCAGGCATATTCCAGCACAAAACAGGTCATGGCGGTGGCGACCGGCAGCTGGCAGGTGCCCTGGAACTTGAACCAGAAGATCTTCGTCTCCAGGTCCATGGCAGAAGCCTCCATAACAGAGCCAAACGCCCACATTGCGGCGAAGAGGCAGGCGAAGGCAAAAGGCGCAGCACCGGGCACGCTGCGGTGGCGCCAGGCATAAATTGCAAGCGGTATCAATAACAGGACTGTGAAAAAAGACGGCCAAATGCTGGGAGAAGATGCATAGTTCCAGGACATGACGGTTCACCGATGAGCCTAGGCTTTTGCTGATGCAGGCAAGTCGAACGAAACTCTGCCTTGCAGCAGATCGCTTTCCCAAATTGATTGTACAGTCCTATCGGGGCTGAGTCAATCTATTGGAGCAGGCGAGCAAGCAACCCCCAATGCACTGTCAGCCCGAAAACGATGATAATATTCACAGCAATGGTGATATCCAGTGTAGAAGCCCGCGTTCCGATATCGGATTCTCCACCTTGCCAATCAAGCAGCCCGATCGATTTGGGCGACAACTATACTAGAGATAAGGGTCTGATCGATGGACATTTTCCGAATGAGCTACGATATCCGCTGGGCGGACCTGGATGCGAATGGGCACGTGTCTTATTCTGCCTATATCGACGCAACTGCCGATCTGCGCTACCGCTGTTTTGCCCAAAACAATTTCCCCCCAGGCTACTTTGAAGCGCTGGGGATCGGCGCCGTGTATACCAGTCTGACGGCTCACTTTTTAAGAGAAGTGCGATACGGCGAAACAGTGATCATCACCTATGAAACTGCCGGATTATCGCCCCAGGGCACCCGCTGGAAAGTCCATCACGATATCCTGAAATCCAGCGGTAAAAAAGCCGCGGTCTTGTCAATGGAAGGTACCCTGCTGGATATGAAAACCCGTAAAACCGCCCTGCCGGCGCCCGAGCTGCTCAGGTTCATGCAGCAGATCCCGAGAGCCGCCGACTTCGAAGTCATGTCAGAGAGCCGCTGGCTGAAATAGCCGCGGATTATCTAAGCGAAAGGAACCAGGATGGAGGTCGTCAGCCTCGCCCAAATATTCAACCTGATCCAGGAATATTGGAGCCCGCGCATCGCCGGGGAATTGAACGATTCTTACCTCAAGCTCGCAAAGCTCAAAGGCGAGTTCACCTGGCATTACCACGAGAATGAAGACGAGCTGTTCCTTGTGGTCAAAGGCAGACTGCTGATCCGGCTGCGCGACCGCGAACTCTGGCTGGGAGAAGGTGAATTTGCCGTGATCCCCAAAGGCGTCGAACACTGCCCGTCTGCCGAAGAAGAGGTCTGGGTGATTTTGCTGGAGCCCAAATCTACGCTCAACACGGGGAATATCCGGGACGAGAGAACGGTTGAAGCGCAGTGGATCTGAATCCATGCCGTCGCCGCCTAAATCAAGCCCACTTCAGAAAACTGCGGGAATCCGCCCCAATAGATTCCCCAACCTGCGAACAACAGGAAGGCAAATACACCGGCGGCAAAAAAGAAGGTCAGCATGGGATGGTTGTTCAATTTACGACGCCCTCCTAACAGGACCAGCAGGATAAGGAATACCGTGACTGGAAGCCCGATCCAGACCGTCCCGCCTTCCAGGAAGATGCAGAACAGAGTTAAGCCATACAGAATACCAGCCGCAATTTGGACCCAGTATGCCATCTGCGCGGCGGCAGGGTGGCGCCACTCCCGGTAGATGATCAGCGCAGCTAACCCAACCACCCCGAGGTGCCAGAGGATGTGGCTCAGGTGCTCGTCAAAAAAATCGGTAAGCAGATAGATATCCGTACTGGTCACATCGATGACACCACGCTCTGCCAGTGAGCCGAGCAGATTGTTGATTGCGTTGGCGGCAAGATGCATTCCGTGCCCTTCTGCCCAGATCCCGGCAAGGATGACGAAAATTATCTCCTCCGATAGCTTTAAGCCCTGGTCGGAGGCCGATTTAAACATCAGCCAATAGAATGGCAGGACGACCAGCGGAAAGAGCAGGTCGAATACATCCTGATAGTTCAGCAGGGGATATACGGGAAATTCCTCTCTCAGGAAGACCAGGAGCAGGAAAAAAATGAAAGAGATGACGGAAAAAACCAGATTCAGATAGCGGTTCATCACCTTAGACTCCTGAGTTCGATTGGCGTTTGAAGTGCTTTATAAGCTTCGCTCCGCTCGGAGAAAAACTTAATCCCAAAGTAGGTGACGAGCACACCTCCAAACACTGCCACAGATACAAGGATGATAAGGATCAAAATTTTCGCCGAATCATCGTCCCCAAATGACCATCCCTTACCCTTCTCTGAAGAAGTGGAGGCTCTGTTCGCGCCTAGGTGAGGTTTAATCTCTGCTGCTGGGGTGAAATTCGCTTCTACCGCGCTCCCCGTGAAGAGGTGGGGATGATAGCTGGTATACACGACATTTTCGACGATCTCACTTCGATTGCGGTTTAACCACGACCGATACTGAAACACCATGATCCCAAAGGTCAATCCACAGAAGAGGAAATAGGTACCAAGATGAAAAATCGTCAGCTTCGTTGCCAGATCGAGATAACTGTAAGTATTTGCAGCAGCCGCCTCAATGGCGAGGATATTCCAGGAGAGCGACAAGGCAGTAATAACCGCGCCAAGCCATAAGAATATTGATCTCCAACCACCGCTGTCCTGCGCCTCAATCCAGGAGTTGCCGATCGCATAGAGATTCCAGGCGTTGATCGCGAGATTGAACATCCAAATTTCGAGGAAGGTGTCCATTTTTGCTTTTCCCTAGAATATGTGAAGGTGTTGCTTATCTCGATATTAGGTATAGACGACTACCAAAAACAGACCTGGGACTGCCAAAAACTATTAATCAAAGCCGATTATTGGTGGAGATTTTCACAATTAAAGATTGACTTGGGATTTTTAATTTTGTATAATCAAAGCGAAGGTTAATTGCGTGGGGAATTAAATGGAAAATTGCATGCCAGCTGATTGATTGAATAATTCCAGAAGACCTCCAATTTGAGGTAGTAGAGAGGAGCAATCAGAGAAAAGCTTGTCTTTTTGTGGCAGAAACCAGTAAGATTCCTGGCCTGGTTCTAGCCAAGAGCAAGGATTTAAACGGGTGCTTTAGACCAAGGCTTGCAGGATCTATCATCCAGGAAAATACACACGGATAAAAATGTCATCCATCCGCATCACAGGTATGGAACACGGTATTTTTGGCCCTCACAATAGACCATCTTTGAAAACATTCCGAGCCTGCTCATGAGCCAGGGTCAGATGAACGGGACCAAAAAAGCGATCCCACAAACTATTGCTATCCTACACCAGAACGCTGATTTCTCCAGCCCAAGCTGCCTGAGCGTTTTTAGTCCCCTTGTAATCAATCGCTGCTTCCCAGAGCTTTTCATTCCCCAGCAGACACGCTTCCTGGCGTTTTCCGCCGGACGACTGCACTTCACCGGGTCGATGATTGACCCAAAGATTTGTATAAAGGAGATAATAAAATGAAAAAGTTAATTTGTTTGGTATTGCTAATCAGTGTTCTTGTGCCGACCTCGACGGTCATGGCATACGATCCTGATTCGGTGCCAGTTCCTGATCCGCTGCTGGAGAAGTATGAGGGGTTCTTTCCACCCGCAGTGATCCAGGTAACCGATGGCGTCTATGTTGCCAGAGGGTATAACCGCGATAATCCGGTGCTGATCGAGGGCGTCAACGGCCTGATTGTCGTCGATCCAGGGGAGAGCATTCGTGGGGCGCAGGCTGCCAAGGCTGGCTTCAATGCCGAATTGAACAACATCTTTGAGAAGAAACCCGTCAAAGCGATTATCTACACCCATGGGCACGATTGCCATATCAACGGTGCATCGGTCTTTGCGAATGAGCATACCGAGATCATCGCTCAGGAAGGCCTGATGGGCGGCCTGTTTAATGAGTGGTTTGGCCAGGTTTTTCCGTCGAGAGCTGAAGGCGGGGTTAAAGATGGCCGGGCTTATGTTTATGGACGCTCCCGTTCAGGACGGAGAAGGCTGGTATGTTGGATATGTCCTTGGCGGGCCGCAGATCCCCGGGCCATCCGGCTTTCTGGTGCCGACCAGGACCGTAAAGGACGAATTAAAGACAACCATCGCCGGTGTAGAGCTAGATCTTATCCATGCACCCGGTGAGGCGCAAGATGTCATCATCGTCTGGCTGCCTGGCAAGAGGGTCCTGCTTGAAATTGCTCTTATGTACGAAGCCTTTCCGGCTTTGTCGACAACGAGAGGCAGCGGTCAGAGAAATCCGCTGGATTACATTAACAGCTTGAAGATTGCCAGAAGCCTCAACCCCAAATACCTGGTAGCGCTCCATGGCCCCAATCCCGTCACAACCGGAGAAGAGAACGTCCGCCAATACCTCACCAACTTCAGCGATGCCATCCAGTTCATGCACGACCAGACCGTGCAATACTTGAACCGAGGCTTCACACCCGGAGAGATGATGGACTTGATCCAGCTGCCGCCCCATCTCGCCTCCAATTCCTATCTGCAGGAGACGTATGGCTCGAAAGACTGGAACATCTTCCACATCTTCAGGTACTATCGAGGCTATTACACCGGCGAGGTCAGAGACCTGTTTCCGCAATCGACCCTGAGCGAGGCACAGATGTCGGCCGAGCTGGCAGGGGGAGTCGCTGCCCTGGCAAGTAAGGCCGAGAGCGCTCGGGTCGCAGGCAAGCTGGAGTGGGCATTGAGACTCGCCGACGATGTCCTTGTGCTGGAGCCGGGTAATGCTGCGGCATTCGAGACAAAGAAGGCGGCGATGCTCGCCCTGGCAGGAGACACGATCAATTCTCAAGCGCGCAATATGCTGCTATCCGACTACCTGGTAATGACAGGACAAAACCATCTGTCATTCGAATTCGGGGATCCTAAAGTTGCTTTCGCGAAGATCGACGATCGCATGGTTCCATTGATGCCCATGGACACCCTGCATCGAATCTTGGCTGTCAGCCTTAACGCCTCCAAATCCATGGAAATGGACATGGTGGTCGGTCTGCAGCTCACGGATGCAGGTAAGAATAAACCGAAACCAGCCTACTATACATTGAACGTCCGCAAAGGCATCCTCGAGGTGAATCCGCCGTCCGCGAGCAGTGCCCAGTTTGTGATTACCACCGATATTCTGACCTGGAAGAAGCTGGTTCTGAGCAAGCTTACTCCTGAAGACGCATTATTATATGAAGATGTGGTTATTTCTGGAGGAACACCAGAAAGCTTCTATTCATTCATGGACCTTTTTAATTAATGGATTGATGAGGTGCTTGAACAGGCACCTCATCTTCTCTCTCCCCAAGAAGCTCACCTTATCACCGGAAAGCAGCCTGCCAGGGACGGCAAAGAGCTGGGATTGAGCGCGCTACTCGCCATTTCATTTGACTTATATATTGATTTAATGATGGTTTTCATTATAATTAATCAAAACAGTTCCCTGCAGCTTTAATCGCTGGCGGTGCAGATGCTTTAGATCTGCCACCACAGATTGTCTCATTCTTGCCGCTGATCCATTATCGGCGGCATGTTGTTTTCTCATCCTGGCGGCGGAAGGAACACTGCAAAGCCGGTGAATTGGCAGACCAGTAATCGGATCCGGTACTCTCGGAATTGAAGGGGTGCGGTCGCAATGCCAAACGACATCCTGTCCATTCTGACGCTGCTGACCAATTTCCTGTGCATGGCAATTTCGCTGTGGTTTGCCATCTATCTGCTGGCGCGCGGTCACGAGAACCAGTTCACGCTCCGGGCGGTCATCGCCCTGCTGGCCCTGGTTTTCTTTTATTACGGCGCCTTTCTCGAGATTATTAATCCCGCCGCCAACACTGCTGGCATCTGCTCGCTGGCAGTGGTGATCGCGCTGGTCGCGACCCACGATTTGACCTATTATTTCCTCCCACCAGCAGACCAAAAAAGACAATCCTGGGCCTCGAAGGGGTTAATACTATTGGGCATCGTCGTCACAATGCTGCATTTCAGCCTGCCGGTCCAGGACACCTGCAACCCGCTTTATCACTGCCCGATCCGGCTTAATGGATCCTCAGTGGTCATCGATCTATTCAAACTGCTGGCCTTTTGCGCGGTTGTTTACAACCTCTACCGGATTGGGATCGACCGCACAAGCAAACAACCGCGCCCGGTCTACCTGGCGGTGATATTCGGCGCCAGCACGATTGGGCTGAGCGTCCTTGGTTCGATCCTTAACATCCGGATCCCCCGCTTTATCCCCAATCTCATGGTGCTCGCCTCGCTCTCCCTTTTATTGTATTCCGTTTCCCGCTATCAGATCTTTATCAGCCGCCGGAAAGGTCGCTATGAATTACCGATCACGATGCTGACCATGAGTCTGGTGACCGGTCTTTATATTATTTTTGGCTGGCAAATCCACGTCCCTTTGACCGCGATGCTGCTGCTGATCGTAATGGTAATATTCACCCATTCTTCCTATGATCTGGTGCGAGAATTCCTCGACCAGCTGTTCCGAAAACAGGAGCAGGTCATGCGCCACCAGATCCGCTCTGTTGACCGCGGCGCCTCCCAAAATATCTCGCTCCAGCGCTATCTCCGCAGAGGCCTGGCGATCCTGTGCCAGAATCTAAACTCCAGCGGGGGTTTTATTGCCCTGCGCAATCAGGATGGTTTTGAAGTAACGGCATCTCTGCATTCGATCCATGATGGCACCCGGTTTCCCAAGCAAGAGCTTCGGATCGCCGGTTTGGCGCAGCCTCCGATAACCTTATGTAACGAAGTATCCTGGCTGGCTCCTATTTTCGTCGGCGGAAAACAGATCGCCATCATCGGGATCTGTCCAAAATACAGCGGCTTGAAGTACGATGAGGAAGATCTTTACTGGCTTGAAGAGATCTCCGACCAAATGGGCTGGGTCATCCAGGCGAATTTCGGTCCGAACCTCGAAAAAGACCAGGAGGCAAATATCCAGCCGCCGGCAGCCGACCAGGGAGATATCCCGGATATCGACACCGGCGACCTGACCTCCATCTTCAACTTTAAACTGGATCCTGATCTGATCCACTGCGTCGAAGACGGTTTTCGCCACCTGTACGACTACTCCAGCCTCGGCAGATCGCCGCTCGTAGAATTATTCGGGATAAAAGCGGAAGACCATATCGATCGCGGCAAGCTGGTGCAGCAGCGGCTGTTGAGCATCCTGGATAAATTGCGCCCGAACAATCTGCTGCCCACCGATCCGCTTACCCACGAATGGTACAGCTATACCATTTTGCACGATGCCTATGTAAATGACACCCCGGCCAGAGACATCATGTCTAAGCTGTATATCTCTGAAGGAACATACTACCGCACCCGTCGAAAAGCGCTGCGAGGGATCACCAGGGCGCTGCTCGAGCTAAACGCTGCCAGCCAGGCTGTTTAGACCCATTTCACTAAGCAAGCCATCTGACCCGCCAAACGATACCTTTGGCGGGTTTTTTTCTGCTGTCAGGAATTGAGGCGAAAAATGGCAGGTATTGGCAGTCGATGCTCTGGTATTGACAGTTAAGAAAATGTCTAATCAAGCTAGGTCGAGCTGCCGCCAATCGCAGCATCTGGCAAATGGGAGGTCGGAAATGCAATCGAAAAACTGGTCTAAGAATTTCGAAGCCCGGGGCTCATTTGGGCAAGAGACCATTTTCAGCTTGCTCCAATGGGGAGATCGCATCCTTAATATGCTTCCTGCGCCTTTGTGGAGCGTTTTTCGTGAGACAACCTGCGCATATTCCAGGACAAAAATGGCCGGTTTCTTTTCACAGTTCATCTCGAAGAAGGATCTGGTATTCGATATCGGGGCGAATCTCGGCAGCTACACGAAGGTTTTTTCGGATTTGGGCGCCAGGATCGTCGCCGTCGATCCGCAGCCGACCTGTGTCGAGATTCTCCATCGAAAATTTGCTGCCTGCCCAGATGTGACTGTAGTAGCTGCCGGCCTGGGATCAAAAGAGGAGATCCGACCATTTTATATTTGCCGCCAGAACCATACCACATCAACATTTTCAGAAAATTTCATGAGGAAAAGCCGTTATGCCCTCAGGACCTGGGAAGAGGTGATCCAGACCCCGGTCGTGACATTGGATAGCCTGGTAAACCGGTACGGTCTCCCGGCATTCATCAAAATTGACACCGAAGGCTATGAGCTGGAGGTCCTGCGAGGTTTGACTGCCCCCGTCCCGCAGCTCTCATTTGAGTTTTCGAAAGAGTTTCCGGAAATTACCAGCGCCGCGCTCCAGCATCTCGAGGCTTTAGGAAAGGCGGAGTTCAACTACAGCACTCCAGGAAGTTTTACTCTGGCATTGCCAACCTGGGTGGACGCCAAAAGTCTGAAACGCGTCTTATCGCAGAAATGGAGCCTGTATGCCGGTGGAGATATCTACTGTCGGATGCAATCAGGAGGAATGAAATGGAACCAAAATTCTGGCTGAAGAATTACGACGAAGGGGTGCCGGTCAGCCTGGCTCCTTATCCAGAGAAGACCTTATTGGATGTCGTCCAAGATGCTGTGTGCCAGCGACCCAACCACCCCGCCCTGCTGTTCAAGGGATCCCAAATGTCGCTCAGCCAGCTCGACCGACTGAGCAGCGCTTTCGGCGCGGCGCTGACCGCAATGGGGATCAAGAAGGGCGACCGCATCGCACTGCTCCTGCCGAACTGCCCGCAATTTGTGATCGCCCAATTGGGCGCCTGGAAAGCCGGTGCCGTCGTTGTGCCCCTGAACCCTCTCTACACCGGAGGCGAGCTGGCAAATCTGCTGAACGACTGCTCGATTGAAACGGCAATCGTGCTGACGCCTTTCTACGAAGAGCTCAAGAAAATCCAACCCAGCACCAGCGTCCGATGTCTGATTGCGACCAACATCAAAGAATACCTGCCGCCGGCAGAGCGGCTCCTTTTTACAGGCTTCATGGAGAAAAAGGAAGGTCACCGGATCTCGCTTGCCAAAGGCGATCACTGGCTTAAGGACCTGATCCGGAACCACAGCAAAGATCCCCGCCCTGCGGTGAAGATCGATCCACACGACCCGGCACTATTCATGTTCACCGGCGGCACGACCGGTACCCCCAAGGCGGCGATTGGCACCCACCAGATGCTCTTGATGACGGCGATGCAGGTCAAAGCCTGGTTCGGGGGTTTCTTCCTGGACTGGCAAGACGTGGTCATCGGAAATATGCCCCTGTTCCACGCCTATGGGAACGTGGCTATCCTGAGTGCAGCTCTGGTAGGGCACCATCCGCTCGCCCTGATCCCCAACCCTCGCGACCTGGACGATCTGCTGGATACCATCCAAAAAGTGCGCCCGGCGCTGCTCTCGGGCGTGCCCACGCTGTTTGTAGCCCTGCTTCACCATCCAAGAATTGTAAAAGGCGAGGTGGATATTCGCTCCATCAAACTCTGCTTCTCCGCCGCTGCGCCCCTGATGGCAGAGACCAAAACAAGGTTCGAGGCGCTGACCGGCGGAAGAATCGTTGAAGGTTATGCGCTGACCGAATCGATGGTGGCTGCCGTGGTTTCACCCGTTCGCGGAGAATATAAACCCGGGTCGGTGGGGCTGCCTTTGCCGGATGTCGAGATCCTGATCACGGAGCCAGGGCAGGATCAAGTAATTCTGCCCATCAATCAAGTTGGCGAAGTCTGGCTGCGCGCCCCGCAGCTCATGCTCGGCTATTGGGGACACCCGGAAGAGACGGCCTCTATCCTTAGTGATGGATGGCTCCATACCGGAGACCTCGGCTTTATGGACGCCGATGGTTATTTGTTCATCGTCGACCGGATTAAGGATTTGATCAAGCCCGGAGGCTACCAGGTCTGGCCGCGAGAAGTGGAGGAGGTGATCGCCTCCCACCCTGCCGTCGCCGAGGTGGGGGTGGCGGGCGTCTCCGACGAGCTGCGGGGCGAGATTGTCAAAGCCTGGGTCGTGTTGAAAGACGGGCAGCAGGCTAATTCCGCCGACATCCGGGCTTACTGCAAGGAACATCTGGCAGCCTATAAGGTCCCCAGGCAGGTTGAATTTCGGAAAGAGCTGCCGAAATCCGTGGTGGGGAAAATCCTGCGGCGCGAGCTGGTCCGCGAGCAGAAAGCGAGTGAAAAGCAAGGATTCGCCCAGGCTGACAAAGAAAAAATCGTTTTGAGCTGCGAGGAAGTAAGGACATGAATACATTCGTAACGATCGTGATCCCAATCCTTGCGGGCTATCTCATCGGGTCAATTCCTGAAGCCTGGGTATTGTGTAAATGGGTAAAAGGAAAAGATATCCGCGAGCTCGGCAGCGGCAACGTCGGTGTGATGAACACCGCCCTGAGTGTGGCGCGCTGGGCTGGGGCGATTGTCTTCCTTTTGGAAGCTGGCAAGGGAGTCCTGGCAGTCATGCTGCCTCGCTGGCTCGGGGCGAGCGAGCTTGTGGTTTGCATCACGCTCCTGAGTGCGGTCATTGGGACGCGCTGGTCGATCTGGCTTAACTATAAAGGCGGGCGCGGCAACACGGCTGGCATCGCCGGGCTGGCGGTCATCTCCTGGCAAGCGTTCCTGGGCACGATCTTGTTCTGGCTGCTCCTTAGGCTGCTGATTAGGAACTCGTTCCTTACCACCCGGATCACCCTCTTCACTCTGCCGGTGATCCTGGCGGTGACTGCCCATTCAGTCGAAATCACGCTGATGGGTTTTGGGCTCAGCCTGATCTACTTATCCACTCAAGAGGTGAAATCCGACGATCATACAATCTTGAAAGAAAAATGGTCCAGCTTTATCGCGTTCCTGGTAAGCCCGCCGCGCCGCAACAAGCCGCACTGATTTCGAGCGGCGGAAATGGTTTCATGGTTCGAATGAAAACTAGTAAAGTTAGGAGGATAAAGAAATGAATAAGGGAATAATTCAGCTTTTCATGATTGGGATATTATTGTCTTCCTGCGCCATTCTGCCTGCTACCCCAGAATCTGGCTCGCAGGTTACGGTGGAGGTGATCGATACCGCCACGCCGCTGCCAACCGAAACGCCTACCTCGACCCCACTGCCGACCGATACGCCAACATTAATGCCCACAAACACCAGCCCCCCTCCGACCGAGACCTTGACCCCGACCCCGGCGCCCACGCCTCTGGGAGGCGGGAGCGGCCGGATCAGGATGTTCATCGAGCTAAATATCGTCGAGCTCCCCGTTGAAGAACCTGATGACTTCAAGGTGGTGGTGTCCTACGATGAGCTGATCTCCAAATTGGAGATTTCAGAGCTCAGCACCACCCGAACCGATTACATCTCTCCAGACGGAAAGCTGGCCGCGGTCTGGAACTGCAGCCAAAAATACTGCGATACGCTGCGAGGAAAACTCTACCTGTTCAGCACCGATTGGCGGCATAAGACCAGCATCGATGTCCCCGGAGAGCCCACCTTTCTAGGGATGTCGGCTGACCAATCCCGGCTGCTGTATTACCTTGAGTCGACCATGGCAAACGATTTTTACCTGGTCAAGACCAATCCGGAGAACTTCGGAGAGGTCGTCCCGCTTGGCAGGCTGACCAATGTCGCCTGGGACTTCGAACGGCAGACCCTGTATTCCCAGAAGGGCAGCGTCGTCAACCAGATGGACGCGGATGGAAATGAGCTGAAAAAATTCGAATGCAATTTCAACAACAACTGCATCCACGCCCAATCCCCAGATGGAAAACGGTTCGCCGGGATCCAGAAATTCGTACCGACCGGTCAGGGAAACCCGGTGATCACGATCTCCAACCAGGATTTCAGCGAGAAGAAGTCGATTTTTATCTCAGACGACCATGCCCTGATCCTCGGCATCGACTGGCTGCCGGACAACCAGCATATCGTTGTCTACGGTAAATCAGCCAAACAGCTCAATCACCGTTTCTGGCGATTAGATTATCTCTCCATCATCGATGTCGATAATGGTGAAGAGCGCGTCGTTGAACTGGACATCCCCGAAGAATCGGAATGGTTCGCGCCCTGCGGCCTGACCCCGGATGGTAACCACCTGGTCTACCTGGGAGCCGGCGGCCGGGTGAAGAAAGATGGGCGCCTTTTGATGAGCGGACGCTTCGCCCAGATGTTCCCCATCTCTGACGCAGCCCCTGAATTCGAAAGAATCACCCAATTTGAGGATTTGTGGGAGAGCTGCCCGGTCTGGCTGCCCTATACCTATTCGAAAATGAAGTCTGGGAATGGTTGAAGATTATTTCAGATCGGCTTATTCAAATCTGTGGGCGGCCAAAGCCGCCCACAGCAGCCTAGTTTATCGAAAAATCAATCTGGACTCGGCAGGAGCAGACGGAAGGGGATGGATGATTGGACACTGTGAACAGCGAAATATATATTCTTTGAAAGCCATCTCGGTATTACGAGGGGTACATACATCAATGGTCACCGGGATTGTCTGGTCGCCTGATGGCACGAGGCTGGCTTCGTCATCAGCAGACAGCACGGTGGTAATATGGGATGTCGATCAATCGAAACCACTTTTCCAATTGAGGGGACACAAAGGTTGGGTAAATGATTTGGACTGGTCACGGGATGGAAAAGTCATTGCTTCTGGCGATGATATTGGGAATGTCATTTTGTGGGATTCCAAGACAGGTGAAATGATCGAAAAGCTGAAAGGACATCACACGACTGTATACGCCGTGGCATGGTCGCCTGATGGGGATCGGTTGGCTACAGCCGGGATGGATGATTCCATCAGTTTTTGGAGTCCACAAACTGGTGAAGTTATAAAGAAAATCCCGCTGGCTGATCAACATATCCTATCATTGGCCTGGTCACCCGATGGAGGTCGTCTTGCAGTTGGAACTTCGAAAAACACCGTGTTAATTTGGGATCTAGAGAAACAAGAATTTTCCCAAACACTAATTCTGAGCTGTAAGTAGAAGTAAAGCCCCTTTCTTCTGCTCTTGATTTTGCCGCCAGGATACGCCTCCTCATTTTCCAAAAGATAACGATGAAGCGAGCCTAGTTCAAAGCCAGCGGCAGGTAGGTGCGGCCCTCATACGGCTCCGCCGTCACGACCTGCTCGGCGCTAAGCTCGCCGGCGGCGTTCGAGACCGTCACCCGCACGAGATAGTTCCCTGGGAATGGGAAGGTGTAAACTGGCGCCGGCGACCCCTGGCCTTCATCCGGGGCGGGGAGCCAGTGATAGCGCACCTGCGGCGTGGCTGATTGCGGCTCATAAGAAGCGCTGAAGGCCGCCGGCGTCATTGCCATCACCTTCTGCGGCACGACCAGGCTTACCTCTTCCAGCGGCACCAGCGGCCAGAGCTCGTCCGCGCCGATGTCCGGCTGTCCATCGCTGGGGTACGGCAGCGGCTGGTCGTCGACGTCGAAGAGCGCCCCATGCTTGACGCCCTGGTCGACCGCCGGAGATCCCGGTCTCAGGTGGTAATCGAGCGCATGCAGATCGACAAAGGATGGATCGCCGTGCAGGTCCACGCTTCCGGTGATCACCTGCCCTGCGCCAGCCCAATCTTGCCCGTTTGCCCAATCACCCGATCCCCAGAGGGTGCCCTCGAGGCGGATCTGAAGCATCCGCGCCGGTGTAGATCCCCACCTGCTGGGCGGCGACGATCGTGTTGGTGATCGCGACTGTGCTGGCGAAGATGCAAGCCCCGCAGCCCAAACCGCCCTGGTTTTTGGCAATGGTCAGATTGAGCAGGCTGAAGTCTCCGTCCTTGAGAAGCAGCCCGCTGCCCAAATCGCCGTTCGTCAGCCGGTTCTCAGCCAAAACCAGCGCCTCCAGCCGCAGGTCTTCGCCTTCGGCGTCAATTCCGCCGCCAGAGATCCCGGCGGCGTTGCTCAAGATCTGGGTGCTGGTGATGACCCAGCTCAGCTCGGGCTGGTTGGCCTTCTCGGGCTTAACAAGCGAGATCCCGCCGCCGCTGCCGGTCGATACGGTGTGGTTACCCGCCACCCGGCTCAGGCTGAGCGTCAGGTCCCCCTGGACCGCCAGCCCGCCGCCGTTCCCACCGGGCTGGGCGTCGGAATAGCCTTCCCCGGTCTGGTTTCCCTCGACCACGAGCCCGACGGCGCGCAGCGATACCGCTGGAGTAGATCCCGCCGCCGCTGCCGCCCTTCCCATCTTCCGTAACACAGCCCTGAGCATGTGACCCCATCCCACCCTTCCCAGTCCGGCTGCGGGAGATTTCACTCCAGTTGATCTCCAGCTCTCCGCTGTTGTAAATCGCCCCGCCGCTGCCGCCGTCCGCGCCTGATACTTTTTCTCGGTAGGAACATGCAGATCTTGAGACGCTGCCGCCATTTCCAGCCTGGTTTTCGAGCAATTCGACAGAATCCAGTTCTGCCTTTCCAGAGTTGTAAAGCCCGCCGCCCGACGGAGAGATGCTTTGGACCGCCGGACATCCATATTTGCATCCACCACCAATAAATCCATCATAGCCAGGACCGCTTTGATTAAATTCGATCTGCAGCGCTCCGAGCCTGATCTCCCCCTGGTTGAAGATCCCGCCTCCATATTTGCGCGCCTGGTTCTGGCTGATTTCGCCTTCAAAAAAGGTCAGCCGCCCATCGTTCCAGATCCCACCGCCCGAGCCGCTGGTGTAGTTGCCGGAGATCTCGACTTCTATGAGCTCGGCAAGGCTGCCTTCGGTATTCACCAAGCCGCCGCCGTTTCCGACACGCAATCCGCAACGTTGCTTGGCAAGCATGTCAGGTATTCGGTTTCATCGGATCAGCCCGTCTTCCAGGATCAAAGCCTTCGGTGTTGAATATCCCCCCGCCGCTTCCTGGGGTTCCTGGGATCCATGTATCCCACATATGTGGTCATAACGGCTGGGCCAGGTTCGCCCGCCGAGTTCCCATCGACTAGAAAGTGCCGCATGATCAGCAAGCCCTCGTTCACCAGCCCACCGCCAGCCCCACCAGCTCCCCCCGAGGTGGAACGATCAGCCCATCCGCCTGCTCCGCCTGGCCCGCCCAGGTTCTCGCGCAGCTCCACCTGCTCCAGAACGGCGTAGCCCTGGTTGTAGACCGCCCCGCCGCTTCCGCCGTCTCCGCCAGCACATGTATCAGGTGGATAATTATTGGGTGGAGTAAACCAGGGGCAATTCTGCCCACCGCCGCCTTCCCCCGCCGTGTTGTTCTCGAAAAGTGTGTTGGTCGCCCGCAGGTCGCCCAGGTTGAGGATGCCGCCTCCGTTCCCACCGGGTCCAGCTACTTCTGAAACCATTTCATGTGTGTCTTCAATTGCCGTATCGCTGCCCTTCCCAGCTTCGTTTTCCATAACCTGGCTGTCTTTGATTTCCAGGCTGCCAAGGTTGTAGATCCCGCCTCCACCTGCGCCTGGCGGTGCTGGATACCAAGATGTCGGGTCTTCAAATCCATCTCCCGCCCGGTTCTGGGTGACCAGCACATCCTCCAGCTTCAATTCCCCTCGGTTAAGCACCCCGCCGCCCGGCTGCTCGAACGGCGCCTGCCCATCGCGGATCGTCAGCCCCACGATCTCGACCTGCGCCCCGGGTAGGACCTCCAGCACCCGGTCGATCCCGCCGCCCGAGATCACGGTCAGGTCGCGCCCGGCTCCGACCAGCCTCACCACCCCGCCCAGGTCCAGGTCGCCGGCGAAGTTCTCGTCCTCGCTGCCCGGCAGGCTGAGAGTATAGGTCCCCGCTTCGAGCAGGATCGTGGCTCCTTCGGCGCCAGAAAGCCTGGCGTGGAAGACCGCACCGCGCAGCGAGCAGTCCATCGGCGCCTCGTCCTTGCAGGCGCGGTAGCGCCCTTCATACCGGTCCATATTGGTATCTACGACCAGGATGGATCTATCTGGAAAGGTTTGATTAGATTGTATGGAGGAGAAAGCGCTTTGGAAAAGAAGGACCAGCCCGAGCGAAATCCGCAAGAAGTTTGCCACGAAGCACCTTTTATTTCCTGAGGGAGAGCAGCCGTGAACAGGCTGGTCTGCCTCATTTAATTTTCTTTTCAGCATTGTATCATTCGTAACGTTTTCAAGACGCTTCCTGGATACACTTGCCCGCGAATGGCAGGATTGACGCTTTCGTAGGCGGTTTAGCTGGATGCAAATAATGGAGGCATGGAGATGAAATCTAGGATTTTGAAGGCAGCGCTGGTTGGGTTAATTTCCCTGGCATTATCCTCCTGGGCGCGGGGCTTTTCCCCAGCCGGAGCGGCAGCAGACGGGCTCGCCATATCAGTCAACAGCAGCGCGGTGGACGCGACCGACGCTGCCCCCGGCGACGGCGTCTGCGAGACGGTCCTCGGAAATGGCGTCTGCACCTTGCGGGCGGCGGTCATGGAAGCCAACGCCTCCCCAGGTTTGGATGAGATCAACCTGCCCGCCGGCACGTTCAGCCTGACCCGCTTCGGGTATGACGACACCGCTCTGAACGGCGACCTGGACATCACCGGCGACCTGACGATCCGGGGGGTGGGCTATGATGACACTTTTATCAATGGGAATTCAGCGGTCACCCAGGGACGGGTCTTTCACGTGGCCAGCGGCGTGAAGGCATCCATGGTGGATCTGCGGGTGCTCGGAGGGGCGGGGGTGGAATCGACTCCTGAAGAAACCGGCGCAGGGATCCTCAACCAGGGCGACCTGACCCTGCTGCGGGTCAGCGTGCGGCAGAACAATTCCTTTCTGACCAGCGGGATACTGAATACCGGCCGGCTCCTGGTCCTGGACAGTTTCATGAGCAGCAATAACGGTTCAAACGGCCCTGGGGGGATCGCAAACACTCCAACCGGCGCGGTCGACCTGATCAACAGCACGATCAATCTGAATTACAGCACGGAAGCTGGCGGAGCGATCTTGAATTCCGGTGCTTTCACGATCACCAACAGCACGATTTCGGCGAATAGCACAAACTACAATGCCGGCGGGATTTTCCAATATCAGGGCAGCCTGCTGATCCGGGGGAGTACGATCAGCAATAATCAAACCAATTCGGGCGACGGCGGGGGGATCTACTACCAGTCCGGTTCGCTTAAAGTTATCAACAGCACCATCCGGGGAAATACCGCATCATACAATGGAGGCGGGATCTACATGATCCCTGGTCCTGCGTTAGAGTTATTCTTGAATAACGTGACTCTGGTGGATAACCGGGCGGACAGCGACAGCAACGACACCGGCGCCGGTGGCGGCATTTTACACACCACAGGCACGGTGACGGTCGGCAACAGCATCCTGGCGAACAACCTGCGCAAAACCGGCCTCGCCCAGGCCGCCGACGACTGCTCCGGTTCGCTGAACTCGCTGGGCTACAACCTGGTTGAAACCACCAGCGGCTGCACGATCGCCGGGATACTGACCGGCAACCTCACATCTCAGGATCCACAATTAGGCAGCCTGGCGAACAACGGCGGGCCGACCCTGACCCATGCCCCTCAGCCGGGCAGCCCTGCCATCGACGCCGGCAGCCCCGTCGGCTGCGCGGATTCGTTCGGCACGCCGCTGCCTTTCGACCAGCGCGGCTATATGCGCACGGTCGACGGCGGGGTCGCCGGCAAGCGCTGCGACATGGGCGGTGTGGAAGCGTTTTCGGTCCCTGCCGCGCTGGTCAACCTGCCCATGGTATTAAAATAAAGGTCCGCTCATTCAGGCTGGTAGCTGAGCAGCACGTTCCCATTCCGAAAAGCCCGGTGGTCGGTCAGGACGAGCTTGAGCGGCGCCTTCAGCCCCTGGAACAGCGGGATGCCCTTGCCCAGGAGGAGCGGGTTCACCATGATCCGGTATTCGTCGATCAAGCCGTGCTGGATGAAGGTCGCAGACAGGTTGGCGCTGCCCAGTATGCACAGCAAACCGCCGGGCTGCTCCTTGAGCTGCCTCATCCCGTCCGCCGCCTCCCCCTGGATCAGCCGGGTATTGTTCCATTCGACCCGATCCAGCGTCCGCGAAAAGACGGCCTTCTGAGTGGCGTTCATTAATTCTGCCACAACCGGGTCATCTTCACCCGCCGTGGGCCAGTAGCCTGCCATTAATTGGTAGGTCACCCTGCCGAACACCAGCTCGCCAGCGGCGCGGAGCTGCTCGATCGCAAACTCGTTGAATTCTTCATCGACGTTGTGCCAGCCGATGTCCCGGTTCGGGCCTTCGAAAATTCCATCCAGCGTCATCAGGTTGAAGAACACCAGTTTTCTCAATCTCAGCTCTCCCTATCTTGCTTTTTGTCTTCCATATTCGGATTGAAAATAACATAAAATCGACCCGTTTTAGCTTAAAGGACGTTAATCCTTCCGCTTCCGTATTGAATAGCAGCAGTCAAAACCCACCAACGTGCCCCAATGCCTGCCGCCAGCCCCGTTTCGTTCGCCTGGGAAGGGAATCGTGCGTATAATGAAAGCGAGACGCATTTGGATAGGCTGCCAATCGGAGTGTCCAGATGTGATCTGTTTATAAAGGGAATCGACCAGGGGTGTGAGCTTGGCGCCTTGCTCAAAATCCACGTCCTCTTGCAGTTTTAATGGAAAGATCAATTTCTAGAAGGGAACCAAAATGCAGCCAGAAGAACAGCCGACCCAAACCGAAAAAATGGAACAGCAGCTGGATGAGCGGCAGCAGTTGGAGCAAGTACAGGCTGAGAAGCAGCGCCTTCAGAAAGGTGAGCAGCTCCAGCTGGAGCAGCAGCACGCCGAAAAGCAAAAGCGCCAACGGCAGGAGCAGCAGAAACTGGAGCTTGAACAAGCCGAGAAGCAGAAGCGCCAGCGGGAGGAGCAGCTGAAGCTCGAGCAAGAACAGGCCGATAAGCGCAGGCTTCAAAAAGAGCAGCAGCAGCAGTTCGAGCAAGAGCAGGAAAAGAAAAGGAAACAGCGCCTGCAAGGCCAGCAAAAATGAATTGACTCACTCAGGATTCCCTATTGACTTGATTGAGCCATTATGCGATAAGTGATAGAGCAATCCATCATCACTTCTTATCAGCTTCCAATTTAGGTGGTTCTCCAATTAGAGGAGGTGGGTATCGAGACCCCTGCTGATGTCAAGATCCTTGGCCCGGAAGCACCTTCTGGAACCGTAACTTTCCTGTTCACCGATATCGAAGGTTCGAACTCAGCTATTAAAGCGGCTGCGAGACCAATACGCAACCTTATTATCCGATCACCGCCAGATCCTGCGCCAGGTTTTCTCACACTTCAGCGGGCATGAAGTCGACACTCAGGGGGATTCCTTCTTCGTGGCTTTTCCACGCGCCACCCAGGCGGTGGCGGCCGCAGTCGAGGCTCAGCGCCAGTTGGCTGAACATACATGGCCGGAAGGCGTTTGCGTGCGGGTGCGGATGGGACTCCACACCGGCGAGCCCTGGAACGCCGAGGAAGGATATGTCGGAATCGATGTCCACCGGGCAGCCCGCATCGCCCATGTTGGCCACGGCGGGCAGGTGCTGCTCTCCGAGACCGCCACCGCCCTGGTGCTCGACGAGCTGTCATCCGGGGTGAGCCTGCTCGATCTGGGCCGCCACCTGCTCAAGGATATCCACCGCCCGGAGCGCATCCACCAGCTGGTCATCGAAGGATTGCCCTCGGAATTCCCGCCATTAACCTCGCTCGAAGCCCTCCCGCCCAAGTCAGCCCGCCGGCCGCACAAGGTAGGCGCCTGCCCTTACCGCGGCCTTTCCGCCTTCCAGGAGACCGACGCCTCATTCTACTTTGGCCGGGAATCCTTTGTGACCTCTTTGCAGCAAGCCATCCGGACTCGGAAGCTGGTGGTGGTGATCGTGGGCTCTTCCGGCTCAGGCAAGTCATCGGCGCTGTTCGCCGGGCTGCTCCCCCGCCTGCGGGCCGAAAAAGGCTGGCAGATCGTGGTTCTGCGTCCTGGCAGCCAGCCGTTCTACGCGCTGGCTGGGGCGCTCATGCCCTTGCTCGAGCCGCGCCTGAGCGAAAACGAGCTCCTGGTAGAGGTCCGCACCCTGGCCGAGAACCTGCACAAAGCGGCGGTCAGGTTGCCCCAGGTGATCGAGCGAGTGCTGAAGAAAGAGCCTTCCGCCCGGCAGGTCCTGCTGGTGGTGGACCAGTTTGAGGAGCTGTACACGCTCTGTCCGGAGGCGGACATCCAGCGCCTGTTTGTTGACATGCTGTTGGAGACGGGTCGAATAGAAGGCGAGCGACGGATCTCACCGCTGGTGGTCTTGCTGACCATGCGGGCGGATTTTATGGGCCAGGCCCTGGCATATCGCCCATTCGCAGACTCCTTACAAGAGGCCTCCCTCCTGATGGGACCAATGAGGCGGGAAGAGCTGCGGGTGGCGATCGCAAAGCCGGCTGAGATGCAGGGGGCCGCCTTCGAGCCGGGGCTGGTCGAGCGCATCCTGGATGATGTGGGCAGTGAGCCCGGCAACCTGCCGTTGTTAGAGTTTGCGCTGACCCTGCTGTGGGAGCGCCAGAGCGACGGCTGGCTGACCCACGCCGATTACGAAGCGCTTGGCTGCGTGGACGGCGCCCTCGCCTGCTATGCCGACCAGGTCTTCGATGGGTTGGAGCCGGACGACCAGGAGCGCGCCCACCGCGCCCTGGTCCAGCTGGTGAGGCCGGGCGAGGGCACAGAAGACACCCGCAGGGTAGCGTCCCGTGACGAGTTGGGGGATGAGAGATGGCAGCTGATCCAGCACCTCGCAGATCAACGCCTGGTTGTGACCGGTTTGGACGCCTCTGGGACTGAGACAGCCGAGGTAGTGCACGAAGCCCTGATCCGGAATTGGGGGCGCTTCAGGGGGTGGATGGCTGCCGACCGGGCTTTCAGATCCTGGCAGGAACGTTTGCGCAGCGGCTTGCGGCAGTGGCAGGCCAATGATCGAGACGAAGGCGCCCTTCTTCGGGGAGCACCGTTAGTGGAGGCTGAAGATTGGCTGGAGGGCTATAGTCAGGAATTAAGCGCCAATGAACAGGAATTTATCCAGGTCAGTGTCCTTCTGCGCGAACGCGAAGCCTCCGAGCGCGAAAACCAGCACCAGCGCGAACTTGAAGCAGCACGCCAGCTGGCCGAGACCCAATCTCGCGCCGCAGGTCGTTTGCGTCGCAGAGCCATGTATTTGCTGGCAGCCCTGGCCACGGCCGCTTTATTAGCAGCTGCGGCGGTTTTCTTCGGGCAGCAGTCTAACCAAAATGCCAAGATTGCCAGGCAGAATGAAGCGACTGCCCAGAGCGAGAGCCAGCGCGCCGAAGGGGAAACTCTGCAGCGAGCTACTCAGCAAGCGATCGCCGATGAGCAGGCGCAGCTGGCCCGCAGCCGCGAGTTAGCTGCCGCATCAGTCAATAAACTGCAAATCGATCCTGAGCTCAGCATATTGCTGGCCTTGCAGGCTTTAAGGATCGGGGATACGATCGAAGCTCGAAGCTCCTTGCACCAGGCTTTGAGAGCTTACCGGCTGGTCGCCCGCTTCCCAGCGCATGAAAGTCAAATCTCTGGTGTTTCGTTTGATCCGCAAGGCGGCCGGTTCGCTTCAGCAAGTGCAGATGGCCTGGTGAAGATCTGGGGAATGGGCGATTCGAACGGTCGACCAGCCCCAACGCTACAGCTCAGCCTGGCGAACCCGCTTGATTTTGATATTACTTCCCTTTCAACTGGCTCGATTTTAGCTTTCTGCCCAGACAGCAGCTGCCTTGCCGCGGTTGGCGAGGGAAACCGCGTGAATTTCTGGGATCCAGTCAGCGGCTTGTTGTTGCAGTCGATAACCGATCTGGATGGTCTTATTCAGGGCATCTCATTCAGCACGGATGGAAAGCGCCTGGTCACAACGAACGAGCACAGCTGGGCAAAGGTCTGGGATGTTCTGACAGGTTGGAAACTGCAAACGGTTATCCCCCCTGCAGATGAAATCGTGGTGGCTGAGTTCACTCCGGATGGCAAACAGCTGGTTACAGTTGGAGACCGAAACAAGATCCGATTTTGGGATCTTGAAACAGATCCACCAAAGGAAATATTCTCCCGAGACCTCGGACAAAATATGAATTTGCGTGGGCAAATCGCTTTCAGCCCAGATGGGAAAAACCTCGCGGCCACCGGTTTATCGGGCGGGAGAGTATGGAATATGGGAGAATTGGGGAAAAATCCGGCTGTCGATCCCCGGTTCATGTTTTCAGGTTATCAGGGCAATCTCAACAGCTTGCTCTATACCTCAGATGGCAGCCGCCTGATCACAGGCAGTGGTGGTGAAATCAGATTGTGGGACGCATCCAATGGTCAGGCGCTGTTCAGGATGGGATTCACCGCCATGTGGAGGGAGGGATACCTTGGAAATATAATAAGCCTCGCGATGA
The DNA here is from genome assembly GCA_963827155.1 of uncultured Chloroflexia bacterium. Taxonomy (GTDB): domain Bacteria; phylum Chloroflexota; class Anaerolineae; order Anaerolineales; family UBA4823; genus UTCFX2. The sequence continues at coordinate 1,441,841 of CAWGZV010000002.1, forward strand.
GCCCAGACGGGATTCACCTGGCGAGCGCGCAAATTGGTAGTTTCGTCAATATCTATGATATCTCTCCCACCGGCGGATCCGAGTGGTGGAAAACCCATCCTGCCAACGGTGGCCGGTTCAGTCCGGATGGCAAGCGGATGGCGACCGTATTCATCCCCGATAATAAAGGGAATTTACAGATTCGGGTTGTGGGAGCTGACCCCAGACGGCGCCGAAGAGATATCCAACGTCTCATTGAATCCCGGAGCGATGATCAGGGCTATTCGAGTAAGCAGCTCTCTCGATCGCGTTGCCACAATCGGTACAGACGACCATGCTCAAGGTTTGGGATATCAGGTCAGGAGAGCTGGTCAAATCCATCCCAATTAGCCAGGATGACTCCGCTGGGAGCCATGCCGGAAAGGCCACAGCCCTGGAATTCAGCCCAAATGGCGACCGGATCGTCACCGGCGGCGATGATGGGAAAGCGATCGTGTGGGATATCGCCAGTGGAAAACCGTTCCTCACATTAAGCGGGCATGAGCGGCCGGTGATCAGCGTAGATTTCAGCCAGGATGGACAACGGATTGCCACAGGAAGCAGCGACCAGACCGCCCGCATCTGGGATTCGACTTCAGGTAAGCTGCTGCAGAACCTGACAGGTCATAAAGCACAAGTGAAAAGCGTTCGGTTCAGCCCGGATGGAAAACGACTGGTAACCGCTGGATTCTTGGACCTGACTGCCAGAGTATGGGACGTGGAGACAGGTAAGGAGCTGCTCATGCTGAGCGCCAATACCCCCTGGGGGGTGGATAAGGTGACTTTCAGCTCGGATGGTAAAATGATTGCTTCCGTCAATGAAGCTGAAGAAACGATCTGGATCTGGGACGCCACCAGCGGGCAGGAGCTGTTGACCTTCCCCGGGGTGGATGCCGAATTCGGTCCGGATGAGAACAGCATCCTGGTTTTCTCCGAGGATAACTACGCCCGCGACTTTTACCTGGATACTGAACGTCTGACCGCTCTGGCTCGTTCGCGGCTGACGCGCTCTCTGACGGCCGCAGAGTGCCAGCAATACCTGCACCTGGCAGGTTGCCCGGCTCCGTGAAAAATTATTTTCCTCGGGTCTTTTAATCGTGAAAAGCCCGATTTGTGGTAAAACCATCTAGTTTGATCCCAATTTAGAACGAGACGCATTCCCAACACCGACCTTGGGGAACACCATCACCTATGCTGCGATTAGCAAAATACATTCGACCTTATCTGCTCTGGATCCTCCTGGACATCCTCCTGCTTTTCGGACAGGCGAACGCCGACCTGGCCCTGCCAGACTACCTATCGAAGATCGTCAACACCGGCATCCAGCACGGCGGGATCGAGAACGCCGTCCCGCAGGCCATCTTGCAGAGCGAGATGGACAAGCTGCTGCTCTTCATGACCCCAGAAGACCAGGCGACTGTTCTGGCGGCTTATAGCTTAATCGATCAGAGCTCACCAGATTACGAAAAATACCTTGAAACCTACCCGGCCCTGGCAGAGGAGCCGGTCTACGTCTTAAACGAGGTCGACCAGGCTCAGATGGAAGCGCTGAACGCCATCATGGCAAAGCCGCTGCTGATCGTCACCGCCCTGGAACAGGCCGCCGCCGACCCAGCCAAAGCCGCCGAGTTTGGAAAGCAGTTTGGCTTCGATCTCTCCCAGATTCCAGCCGGGGCGGATATTTTCAGCCTGATCCGGCAGCTTCCCGGGGATCAGCGTTCGAGGATCTCGGCTGCCGTCGACCAGCGCTTCGCCAACATGGTTGAATCTGCGGTCACGCAGGCTGCCGTCAAGGCGGTCGACGCCCAATATGAAAAACTGGGGATGGATACCAGCTCCATCCAGACCCACTACATCCTCCAGACCGGGGCGGTGATGCTGCTGATCACCCTGATCTCGGGGCTGTGCGCCATCGGGGTCAGCTATCTTTCCGCCCGCACCGCTTCTGGGGTGGCGATGGACGTGCGCCGCGGCCTTTTTGAGCGGGTTGAGAGCTTCTCCAGCGCCGAGCTCGATAAATTCTCCACCGCCTCGTTGATCACCCGCTCCACCAACGACATCACCCAGGTCCAGATGGTGGTGATGATGGCATTGCGCATCATCTTCTTCGCCCCGATCCTGGCGGTCGGCGGGATCATCCGCGCCATGGGGAAATCCCCATCGATGTGGTGGATCATCGCCTTGGGCGTGGTCGTGCTGCTGAGCTTGATCCTGATCGTCTTCTCCATCGCCATGCCGCGCTTCAAGATCATCCAGAAGCTGATCGACCGGCTCAACCTGGTGACCCGCGAAAACCTGTCTGGGATGATGGTCATCCGGGCGTTCAACATGCAGCCCTTCGAAGAAGAGCGCTTCGATAAAGCCAACAAAGATCTCACCAGCACGATGCTCTACATCAGCCGGATCATGGTGGTGATGATGCCGTTGATGATGTTGGTGATGAACCTGACCACCCTTCTGATCATCTGGGTGGGCTCGCACGAAGTCGCCGCGGCCCAAATCCAGGTGGGCGACATGATCGCCTACATGCAGTACGTCATGCAGATCATGTTCTCCTTCCTGATGATGTCGCTGATGTTCATCATCCTGCCCCGCGCCGCGGTCTCCGGCGACCGGATCGCGGACGTGCTCGAGACCGAGCCGTCCATTAAAGATCCAGACCAGCCAAAGCAGTTCCCGGCGCCGTTCAAAGGTGTCATCGAGTTCCACAACGTGAATTTCCGCTACCCCGATGCCGAGGAAGACATCCTCCACGACATCAGCTTCACCGCACTCCCCGGGCAGACGACCGCATTCCTGGGCACCACCGGCTCGGGAAAATCGACGATTGTCAGCCTGATCCCGCGCTTTTACGAAGCGACCGAAGGCGGCATTACGATCGACGGCCTGGACATCCGCTCGGTCACTCAGTACGACTTGCGCGACAAGATCGGCTATGTACCCCAAAAAAGCAGCCTTTTCTCCGGTACGATCGAGAGCAACCTGCGCTTCGCCGACGAGGAGGCCAGCGAGGAAGCGCTGAAGCTCGCCACAGATATCGCCCAGGCAAGCGATTTCATCTATTCGCAGGAGGCCGGCCTTCAGGCAGAGATCGCCCAGGGCGGCGCGAATGTTTCCGGAGGTCAGAAGCAGCGCCTGGCGATCGCCCGGGCGCTGGTCAAGCAGCCTCCGATCTACATCTTCGACGACAGTTTTTCGGCGCTTGACTTCAAGACCGATTCCGCCCTGCGAAAAGCGCTCAAAGAGCAGACCAGCCAGAGCACCCTGCTGATCGTCACCCAGCGCATCGCAACCATCAAGAACGCCGAGCAGATCATCGTGCTCGATGAAGGCCGGATCGTCGGCAAGGGCACCCACCGCGATCTGATGCAGGATTGCGAAGTCTACCGCGGGATTGCGCTCTCGCAGCTGAGCAACGAGGAGCTGTCATGACCACGCCAGCGCCAAACTCAACCGCAGGACGCAATTCGAACAGCCTTCCGCCGTCCGGGGGCGACGTGAGCGGCGGAGCAATTCCCCGCAGAACGGCGGGCGCCCCGATGGGTCGCGGTCCCATGGGGGGCGCGGTCCCATGGGAGGTGGACCGATGGGCCACGGGCCGATGGGGATGATGGCAGGCGAAAAGCCGCGCGATTTCAAGGGCTCTATCCGCAAGCTGATTGAATACCTAGGCGCCTATAAGCTCCTGATCCTGGTCGTCTGGCTTTTCGCGATCGCTTCAACGGTTGCTGCAATCTTCGGCCCGAAAATCCTCGGGCAGGCCACCACAATTCTCTTTGAAGGGGTCATGGCTCAGAACGCCGGCACTGGCGAGATCGATTTTGCCGCCATCAGCCGGATCCTGGTCTTCACGCTGCTGCTCTATCTGCTCTCGGCGGTCTTGAGCTTCGTCCAGGGCTGGATCATGACCAGTGTGGCGATGGACATCACCTACCAGTTCCGCAAAGACATCTCTCAAAAAATCAGCCGCATGCCGTTCAAGTACTTCGACGGCACGAACCAAGGCGAGATCCTCTCGCGGGTCACCAATGACGTCGATACGGTCAGCCAGACCCTCAACCAGAGCCTGACCCAGATCATCACCTCGATCACCACCGTGGTCGGCGTCTTGATCATGATGCTGACGATCAGCTGGCAGATGACCCTGGTGGCGCTCTTGATCCTGCCGCTCTCCATGGTGCTGATCAGCTCGATCATCAAGCGCTCTCAGGTTTTCTTCAAACAGCAGCAGGACTACCTCGGTCATGTCAACGGGCACGTCGAAGAAATGTTCGGCAGCCACCGGGTGATGAAAGCCTTCAACGGCGAGAAGAAAAGCATCGAACAGTTTGACCAGCTCAACACGGTCCTGTTCTCTTCAGCCTGGAAATCGCAGTTCCTCTCCGGGCTGATTATGCCGATCATGAACTTCGTGGGCAACCTGGGATATGTCGTCATCAGCGTGCTGGGTGGCGCCCTGGCGGTTAAAGGCCTGATTTCAGTGGGCGATATCCAGGCGTTCCTGCAGTATATGCGCTCCTTTACCCAGCCCATTACCCAGCTCGCCAACATCTCCAACATCCTCCAGCAGACCATGGCAGCTGCCGAGCGCGTCTTCGAGTTCCTGGCCGAATTGGAAGAAGAACCCGACCCGCTCCATTCGGCGGTGATGGACGGCATGGAAGGTCGGGTCGACTTCAAGAATGTCCACTTCGGCTACAGCCCGGAGAAGATCGTCATCAACGATTTCTCATTCTACGCCGAGCCCGGTCAGCGGATCGCGATCGTCGGGCCGACCGGCGCCGGTAAGACCACCATGGTCAAGCTGCTGATGCGCTTCTATGATGTGAACTCAGGCGGGATCCTGGTGGATGGTCACAATGTCAGGGATTTCAAGCGCGGCGACCTGCGCTGCATGTTCGGGATGGTGCTGCAGGATACCTGGCTGTTCAACGGCACGATCATGGAGAACATCCGCTACGGGCGCTCGAACGCCACGGATCAAGAAGTTATCGCCGCGGCGAAGGCCGCCCACGTCGACCACTTCATCCGCACCCTGCCAGAAGGCTACCAGTATGTGATCAACGAGGAGACCTCCAATATCTCGCAAGGTCAGATGCAGCTGCTCACGATCGCCCGCGCCATCCTCGCCGACCCCAACATGCTGATCCTGGATGAAGCCACCTCATCGGTAGACACCCATACCGAGGTGCTGATCCAGAAGGCCATGGCAGAGCTGATGAAGGGCCGCACCAGCTTTATCATCGCCCACCGCCTTTCGACGATCCGGGATGCCGACTGGATCCTGGTGATGGACAACGGCGATATCGTGGAGCAGGGCAAGCATGAGAAGCTGCTGCAGAAGGGCGGCTTCTACGCCGAGCTGTACAACAGCCAGTTCGAGCAGGCTCTCGGCTCAGTATAAAAAGAAGACCCTGGGATAAATTGGCGCCAGCTACCGGATAACAAAAAAATGGCTTGCACTGACCGCCAGCAGTTTTAAGTCGAAGAAGGTCGGGTCGTTACAATCCCGATGGATCAATGGGATCGACTGGACCACCATGAGCCTGAGCAAAACCCAAACATTCTCCTCGGGTGTGATCGAGCTTACCTGCCATCCGGACCAGATCCAGGGGCTATCGCACCACTAAGGGGAGGTAATATTTCCCGATGAAAGGCTGCACTTCGATGGTCACCTCGCTTGCGACCTCCACGCCGGCCTGGATCGCGATGAGGCGCACCGTGGTCAGCCCGGCGCTGGCGAAGCGGTAGACGGCTTCTGGCGTCCCCTGACCTTCGTCTGGCACGGGCAGCCAGTAATAGACCACCTGCGGAGTGGCGTTCTCCGGCTGGATCGACGGCGCTGGAAATAGGCGCTCACCCCGGCAACGATCGGTTCCGACGCCAGGATGCTCACCTGCTGGATCGGTGTCAGCTCCCAGTATTCGTCCGCACCAATATCCGGCAGGCCGGTGAGCGGGTTGGGGATGGGCTGGCGGTCGATGTCCAGTTTTACAACGTTTCCAAGCCCCTGATCTACCGCCGGGGAACCCGGTTGGATATGGTAATCGAGCGTTTCCGGATTGATAAAAAGTGGATCGCTGTGCAGGTCGACTGCGCCGGTGATCACCTGCCCTGCGCCTGCCCAATCCTGACTGTTCGCCCACTCCCCAGAGCCCCATAGAGTGCCATCCAGGTAGGCCTGGGAACCAACTTCGGCGTAGATCCCAACCTGCTGCCCGGCGATGATCGTGTTGGTGATTCCGGCAGTCCCGCTCAAGAGGCAAATGCCGCAGCCCATCCCACCCTGATTACCCGCCAGGGTGAGATGCTCCAGGGTGAAATTTCCGCCCTGCAGCGCAAAACCGCCTCCCGAAGTGCTCTCTGTGATGGTGTTGCTCGTAATAATCGATGCTTCGACCCGCAGATCGTTGCCCTTGACGATGATCCCGCCGCCGGTAATCCCGGCCGCGTTGCTGATCACTTCGGTGCTGGAAATGCTCCAGGTCGGCATGATGGATGTCCCATTTGCAGCGCCCGGATATTGAAACGAGATCCCTCCGCCGCTGGCATTACGATCCGCCCGGTTGAAATTCACCCGGCTGTTGCCTCAGCTTGAAGTCCCCTTCACACCGCCAGCCCGCCGCCGTTTCCCCCGGACTCGTTTTCGGAATACCCCGACCCGGTCTGGTTCCCGCTCACCTCGATCCCGTCCGCGATCAATTTGCCGGATGAATAGATCCCCCCGCCGCTGCCACCGCTGCCGTTCGAAATTCCCGGGCTTCCGTTTCCCATGCCTCCAATTCCCGTGCGGTTGCGCAGAATACCGCTGTGATGGATCTCCAGCGAGCCAGAATTGAATATCGCCCCGCCGCTGCCGCCATGCGCGCCTGAGATAGGATAACATCCATACGTAGGCGCCCAGCATCTTGTAGATCCGCCATTTCCGGTTTGGTTTTCGATCAATATCGACCGTGTCCAGACGAGCATTCCCCTTATTATATAGACCACCACCAGAAGGCGAGATGCCCTCGATGTTTGCACAACCTCCTCTTCCTCCGCATCCAACAAATCCATCATATCCAGGACCGCTCAGGTTGAGGCCGATCTTCAGCTCGCCAAGCCTGATCTCAGCCGAATTGAAAATCCCACCGCCAAACAGGTGAGCCTGATTCTGGCTGATCATACCTTCGTAAAAGTCAAGCATGCCTTCGTTTTGGATCCCCCCACCGGAGCCGCTTGCGTAGTTCCCCGAAATCTCCACCTGCTTTATCTCGACGGTTGCCCCAGGGGTGTTCATCAAGCCGCCGCCATTTCCTAAATATCGGCCGTAATTCGCATGGCAGCATATCTGGAACCCGGTTATTGCGGATCGGAGCCGTCAAGGAGGATCAAATCATTACGATTGAATATGCCAGCTCCACTGCCAGGGGACCCAGGATGATCGTATCCACCATGCCCTGTTCCCATTTTCGAACCAGGGTCGCCAGCAGCATTTTCCTCGATTAGAAATTTGTGCATGGTCAGCATACCGGAGTTGAACAATCCACCGCCATTTCCACCATTTCCTCCATCGGTCCGATAAAATGCATCCCCCCCTGCGCCCCCAGCACCGGCATTGTTTCCCCGCAGCTCCACCTGCTCCAGGCTGGCATACTCATGGTTGGAAAGCGCACCCCCGCTGCCTCCATCTCCACCTATACAAATATCTTGAGCCTATGGGTCCTCAGCAGAGGTTACACAACCGAGTCCATTTCCCCCTTCTCCAGCCCAGTTGGCATCGAAAAGGGTGTTCGTTGCCCACAGCTCGCCTAGATTCAGGATTCCGCCCCCATCCCCGCCCACTCCTGCGTATTCGAAGACAGCTTCATGAGTTCCTTCGAGCGTATTATTGCAGCCTTGCCCAGCCCGGTTCACCGAGATCGAGCTGTTTTCGATCACCAATCTACCCGAGTTGGAGATGCCTCCCCCACCGCCGCCCGGAGGCCCGTTATAAGACCATGCGGTTGGATTAAACACTCCATCCCCTGCCCAGTTGTGGCTGACCAAAACATTCTCCAGCGTCAGGTCCCCCAGATTGAGAATGCCCCCGCCTGTCCCGCTATCGCTAACAGAAGCTCCCCAAGGATCGCCGATATCATTATTCCCGGCCCGGTTGTTGGTGACTGTCACGTTCACCAACTCCAACACGCCCCGGTTGAGCAGCCCGCCGCCGCCCTGCTCGAGCGGCGCCTGCCCGTCCCGGATAGTCAGGTCGCGGATCTGGACCTCCGAGCCCGGGCGGATCTCGATGACCCGGTCGACCTGCCCGCCAGAGAGGATGGTCTGGTCCCGCCCGGCGCCGGTTATTGTGGTCTGTGCGGCGATGTCCAGGTCGCCCTCCGCGTTGTCGGTCCTCAATGCCCGCTAGGCTGAGCGTGAACGTCCCGGCAGGGATCTGGATCGCGTAGCGATGCTCTTTATCCAGCCGCACGATGGAGATCGCGCCGCGCAAAGAGCAGTCCGGGATGCGCTCTGGCCGGCAGAGCCGGTAGTGTGGGTCGGCGCTGTCCTGGAAGGTATCGACCGCCAGAAGGATCGGCTCGGCGACCGGCTGGCTTTGGAACCGGATGGGGGCCAGCCTGGCAGGCAGCAGGAGAAAAAGGACAAGGGAGATACGGAATAATTGAGCCATGTGTCGCCTCGATGACCGAACAAACGTGTGAAATACACGAGGATCATTCTCCCCCAGAGATGCTTTTTGGGAATTTTATCACAATAAGTAAAAGATCAGCGATCCGTTTACGGCGATCGACAACCGCCGATCCGTTTCGTGGTGGCTCTTATAAGCCTTAACTCAAAAGCCAGAGAGAAATCGTCGCGCGGATATCCCCCTAGCGGCAGCGGCTGCACCGCCGGCCCTTTAATCACGTTGCCGTCTTTATCGTAGACCGAACCGTGGCATTGGCAGGCGAAACCGCCAGCTTTCGCTTCGACCGTGCAGCCCGGCAATTGAACGCCGAGACCTCCGCCGGCGCGCCTTCCAAGGACGAGCACGACCAGCCGCGCCCTGCCGGTAGCGCTCCCGACATCGGAGCCGTGGAGCGCCAGTCTGTCGAATTCAGCCTGATCTATTTGCCGATCGTGACGAAGTAGATTTGGCTAGCGGCATGTCAGCCTGAATTTATCCCTTGATCACCACCACCTTGCCGTCTGCCCCCACTTCTACCCTCAGCGGCGGGAGCGGCTGCACCGCCGGACCTTTGATCACAATGCCGTCTTTATCGTAGACCGAGCCATGGCACTGGCAGGTGTAATCCGCCAGCTTTCGCTTCGACCGTGCAGCCCAGGTGGGTGCACACCAGGCTGATCGCTCGGAAGCCCTCCCGACTGTGGATCAGCACTGCCGGGATATCTGCCAGCACGGTGCGCGAGCCGAGCGGAAAATCGCTTTCATCCCCGACCTCGAAACGCCTGGGCGGCGGGGCAGGCGGCTGGTAGTCCAGATAGCGCACCAGCCCGGCGAGCCCGAGCAGCCCGCTGAGCCCCAGCGAAGCTTTCGCCACCGCGTTTAAAAATTCGTCACGCCTCATCGGTTGAAAATTCCATACGATCGTCTCTCAAAGCCTAGATCATACTCGATATTTCCTGTTTGCGTACAAAACGATAAAATTCATCCACAGAGACACCCAACCTTTTGCTTCTGAATCAGATAATTAAAGCATAGAAGATCATGGACGAAAAAACAGGCATCCTGCGTCTCAAAAGCGGCGATATCGGTGGGTTGGAGATCCTGGTAGCACTCTATCAGCGCAAGGCGGTGCATACCGCATATCTGATTACGCAAGATCCCGATCTCGCCCAGGATATCGTCCAGGACTGTTACATCCAGGTTTTTCACTCCATCCGCGGTTTCGACCTTAATCGCCCATTCGAGCCCTGGTTTTTGCGAAGCGTGATTAATGCCTCTGTGAAAACCTTAAAAAGTCTTGGAGGCAGGTGGATGTCGGGAATCAGCCGGATGATCTCTCCCTGGAAGAGCTGGCAGCCCAGGTCGAATCGGTTGAGGCTCAAGTCGAATCGATTGAATTCCAAAATCGTATTTGGGATTTGATGAAACAGCTGTCACCGAGGCAGCGGGCGGTCCTCGTTCAGCGCTACTATCTGGAGATGAGCGAGAGAGAGATGGCGCAGCATTCCGAGACGGCGTCAGGCACCATTAAATGGCTGTTGAACGCAGCCCGCGAGCGCCTACGCAGCCTTATGTCCGAGAGGAGTGAGCCGTGAGCGAGCAACAGATGAAAATCGCGCTGGAAAACATCGCCAGGCGTGGGACACCGAATGATATCAATCTTTGGCCGAATATTTCTGCCAGGCTCGAAAGGAAGCAGCCGATGTTCAGACTCCTGTCCAATCCACTTACGGCACTGATGATCACTTTGCTGTTGCTGGCAATCCTGAGCGGTGCGGCCTATGCGTTGGGTATCGCACTTGGCTATATCCCCGGGTTGGGGGTCGTGGAGCAAAACACGCCGTTCTATGTGCTGGCAGAGCCCGTCTCTCAAACCCGAGAGGGTGTCACCGTCACCGTTCAGAAGGCTGTACTGAACGGTGACCAGCTATTGGTGGTGTTCAAGGTTGCTGATGTGCCTTCCGACAAACATTCTTTCCTGGTGCTTCCGGAATCGGAGACATGCAGAGCCCAACCCGAAATCCACTTCTCCTCCGGCGAGAAAATCCGCTCTTTGGAAGGCAATTTCAGCCCGTTTCAAGGAGGCTATGAAAGCCAGAATAAATTCAGCGGGATTCCATCACCTGCCAATAACCCAACCCTGATTATCCCTTGCATCCAGGGTGCGCTTGAGCCGGGGATTCTACCGGAGAACTGGGAGCTTCCACTCCATTTCGAGATTGCTCCCCCACAGACGGATCTAAAGATGACCCCCGCTCTTGTGATAACTCCAAGCGAAGCGCCCAAACCTGCGGTCACCCCATCTCGTTCGATTACACCCACTCCGTCTAGCGAGAGGCTTCCCTCCCCGGAGGATGCGCTCACTGTGCTGCAAGCCATCGATATCGGCGACAGTTATATCATCGTAGGGGCATTTACTCCACCGCAATCGAACACCGATGAAACTGGATTTTACGCCATTGACGACTTTCTATTAAGAGACAGCGCAGGGGAAGAGATCGGCTGGCAGCCTTCCGGCGAATTGAATTTGACCCCTTACATCGTCGCGTCTCCAGGCAAAGACGTCTGGGCGATCAAGCTCACAAAGAACTTTACACCGCCCTTGGATATCACCTACCGCACGCGGTACATTTATTCACCCGCTTCTCAAAACTCTTACAAATTTGAATTCGATGCCGGGACCAATCCCCAGGCGGGACAGGATTGGGAGATGGATCAGGATTTCCAGCTAGCCGGTCACCAGGTCAGGCTGACAAAAATCAGCGCCGGTTATAACAGCTACACTTTCTACTTTCAATCTGAAGATGAAAACGTCGAAAGTGTTGGCATGCACGGCCTCGAAGATATAAAAATCGAAGGTTTTCAGACAGTTGATTTCGCTGGGAATTTCGGCCTTGGGAATTGGAGCCTGACCAAAGTATATACAGAGCTGCCTAAAGGTAAACTGAATATCATCATCTCCGGCATTTACCTCTACGGCGATCTCAAAGATTGGACGATGGAATGGCAGCCATAAGCCTGGTAGAGGAACCTTTTTTCCAACAAATTTATGGAATTGAGCGGTCCAGTTTTATTCAACGGCTCCAGCTCGGTCAGCACGATCCAGGCTATTTCGCACTCTATTGTTTCCAGGCGTTGACCTCTTGTTCGATTTCAGCGAAAGATCAACGGCATCACCAGGATCACGAGCAAAGCCCAGACCACATAGAGCGCTGCCCCAAGCCGGTAGATCTCTTTGATGCGCATGTTCCAGGGCTGCGGGCTTTTTTGCAGAAGGCGGAAGGTCATCACCGCCAGCAGGGATGTATTGATGATATTCCAGCCGATCATCGTCAGGCGGTTAATCGTGACCTCGTTGATCACCGTCCGGTAGAGGACCGCGGAAAGGGCATACAGGCTGACTAAACCTGCCAGCACTGCCACCGCCAGGATCCCGTTCTTCAATGCGGAGCTCAATCTCGGCGAGAGCTCACCCATCTCGATCGGCGTCGCCCCTACGATCAGCCCCATGATCGCGAAAAGCATGGCATTATAGACGATCAGCACATCGCGGTTTGTAAAGGGCTGCGAGAAATTGAAGGGGATAATAAAAATATATACCAGGAGCACAAAAAGCGTGAGCGGCAGCAGCAGGCGCATCATCGTGCCGATTAAACCGCTCAATCCTTGTTTGAAATCCTGGCCTTTCGGCGCCCTCAGCGGGTTGTAAATTGTCGCAACTGCGATCACCGGGATCAAGCCTGCTCCGCCGGCAGCCATCAACCGGAGCAGCGCATCCGGCAGATTGATGCTCAGGGCAGAAAACATCCCCAGGGTGATGGCTCCCAATATCATGCCAGCAATTAAGTACAGGCCTCCGATGATAAAAACCTCGAGCGACTTAATTTAAGAAGGCAAAACCCTCCTCTGCGTCCCTTGCCAGTCCAACCAATCCGATGCCGATCCCAGCCCAGGCCAACAATGCCAGGTGAGGGACCAATAAGATCAGGTAATCGTGCGAGGCTCTCAGCGTTGCGAGCCGGTGCAGCAGCAGGGCGGCAGATACCAGCGCGATAAGACCTGCGCTCACCGCCAGGGCGCGGCGGTAATTCGTCCGAGAAGCGAGATGGAGAAACCAGATCACGAATAATGCCGTGATCGGCGCGGCAAGCACCACCAGGGCTGGGATCTCGCGCGGAAAATTCAGCTGCGGGCTGGATAACACCCAAAAGATCAGCCCATTCGCCGCCGCCAGCGGGATCGCCAGCTTCCAGTTTGCTTCTGCACCTTTTGGTTTGCCCTGTTCTTTCTCCTGGTTAAGCAGGCGGTAGTGCCAGGCCTGCAGCAGGAGGTTCTCCGGCTCACTCGCGAGACAGGCGCTCAAACCCGCCGCGAATTGGTCCGCTTCATATTTGCTCCACGCGAGCTGGTACAGCGCTTCAAGCTGTTGGGGATCATTCTTATTTGCCGAGATTTCCTGCAGGTATGTCATGGTTTTGGCCAGAGTTGTAAATTTGGTAAGTCCATCCATTCAGTATATGAAGCAACCATCCTGTTAAATATCTAACTTTCGAAAATCGAAATTCATTGTACTCCCAAATATCCCCTCTTCTTGGACAGGGTGGAAGCCGAATGAAGCTCGAACTGTGGGATCGCCATTCCCCCAGCTCGAACGGTTGCCCACCACCGCCATCAGATATCGCTCCGCGTTCATTTCGGTCATCGTCCGCGGAAGACGTTATTCCTCTCCGGATTGCAGCCTTAATCACAACCCGATCATCAGCAGGGGTCCACAGCACATGAATCCATGACAGGATGCGAAAGAGCTCATATGTCAGCCCGTTTTGTATTCCATTTTAGTAGAGCCTTCTGTGGAAAAAAACGCTGCCGTCTGAGATCCCTAATTCAGAAGCTCCAGCACGGTCAGCACGATCCAGGCCAGCACGACTGCGCCCCCGATCAGCTGCGCCCAGCGCCCGGCTTTCGGCAGCCAGCGGCCGCGCTGCCCCTCCGGCAGGTGAGGGAACAGGTAAGGCAGCGCCGCGAGCACGCCCAGCAGGATCAGCGGCAGACCCACGCCCATCCAGAATGCCTCGCCGTAGCGCAGCATCTGCTGCACCCACAGGAAGAACCACGGGGCGCGCACGTCCGGTGCGATGCGCGGTCGGCGCCTGCTCGATCGGCGGCTCCAGCGGCGGGGGCAAAAGCACGGCCGCGAGCGACCAGCAGCGCCGTGGCGAACAGCATCGCCAGCACCTCCCGGCCTCACCAGCTCATCTCGGCTGATGCGGCGCGGGTCAGGCGCGGCTCTGGCGGCGGCACCGCAATCCCGCCGTCGCGCCGCACCCGGAAGATGTGCCAGCCGACCAGCACCGCCATGATGAGCCATCAGCCCAAAGATATGCCAGGCGTAGAAGCGCAGCAGCGTGGGGGCTGCCGGGCTTGTCCCGCCGATCATGAAGCGGTACACCTCCTCGCCGATCAGCGGGATCGTCTTCAGCAGGTTCGTGCCGACCATCAGCGCCCAGCGGATGCCCTCGTCCCAGCGCAGCACATAGCCGGTGAAATCGAGCAGCAGCGCCAGCACGAACAGCCCCAGCCCGATCCAGGTAGTTCAGCCGCCGCGGCTGGGCGTAGCCGCCCGTCAAGACCACCCGCAGCAGGTGGATGGCAGCGGCCACCACCAGCGCCTGGGCCGCCCAGAAGTGCAGCCCGCGTACCAGCCCCCCGAACGGGCACCAGGAAGGTGATCGTCCTGGATCGAGAGCCCGGCTTTCTCGGGGGTCGGGATGTAGAAGAAGCATCTCCAGGATCCCGGTGACCAGCAGGACAAGCGTCAGGAAGACCGCCAGCCCGCCCGCCCCGAGCGTGTAGCGCAGGCGCGACTGCGGCAGGGGATGGTCGGCGGGTGCAGGTGGTGGAAGAAGGAAGGCCGCTTCGCTGCCAATTGTGGTTTTTCAGCTGCAGCTGTGGTTTTCAGCTGCCAGTGGTTTTTCAGCTGCCAGCTGTGTCTTTCAGCTGCCAGCTGTGACCTTCCGGCTTCTGTGTCGTGTTGTACCGCAGGGCGACGACGCGAGCGCAAAGCGACCAGCCCGATGACAAAAAGACCCACCAGGCCGATGTAGACGATCTCCCAGCCGCGCTCGTCCTCGGTCTTCTGCGATCGGCAGGTGGACCGGGACGATGCTGGCGTTCGCCACGTCCAGCTCCATGGCCTTCGGGCGAGCGCGCCATTGCTCTGCATGATGAAAGCGGTCAGCTCCCAGGCTTGCATGTCGCTCAGCGAGCCCGGGTTCCACCACGGCATTTTTTCGAGCAGGTAAGCGTGCAGCTCGTCGGCGGTGACGAAGCGCTTGAGCGTGCCGGGTCCCCAGGCAGGCGGGACGATGTGCGGGAACTCGAAGCCCTGCGGCGGGTGGAGCTTGCCGTGGCATTTGGAAGTCCAGCAGTCTTTGTCTTCACCGAAGGCGGTCTGGCGCCACTCGTCGGTCAGCCCCTGGCCGGCGTCGCCGTGGCAGGCCATACAGACCGACCACCAGGTCTGGTGGCCCAGGTCTGCCATGGTAGGGTTTTCGGGCAGGACGGGCTGCTCCTGGCGCGGGTAGATCAGCGGGGTGGGAGTAATTTCCGCGCCGAATGGCGCTCCATATGGCGCTTCGGTCGCTTCAGGTTCGTCCGGCTCGCCGGGCTCGCCTTCACCGGCGAAAGCCCAGCTCCAGGAGAGTCCCAGCAGCGCCAGCGCCAATCCAAACAGGGCGAGGGCAGCAGCCCTGGGTGGGATTCGGCGACAAATCGGCAATGGGATGGGTGGAGGCATCGTGAATAAAACCAGTAAGGTCTTATTATTCCAGATGTCCGCCCGGATGGGAGGTGACGAACGTCACGTTTAATCCCAATCAACTCTAAATCGATTCTTCACACTCTCCTGACAGCTTCCCGCTATCATCGATACATGAAGAAAAAAATCCTGCTCCTCTCTCTCAATCTTGTCGTCTTTATCGTGGTCGCCCTGGCTCTCAACCCCAGGCTTGTCCTAATCCTGGATGTTGGAGCAGACCCCATGGCTGCTGCGACCAGACCGGAGAACCATCTAACCAATTTTTCGAAGATAATATGGGTGCCTGAATTATTATGAAAAGAGTGGGCACTTGACAATCGGTGCAGCGCATGATATAAACCGTCCAATTAAATAGACGAGAATTCTCTTATCCAGAGAGGCGGAGGGACCGGCCCGATGAAGCCTCGGCAACCAGGTTGAAGAAACCCAGGTGCCAATTCCGGCAGAGCAACACCTGGAAGATGAGAGGTTAACGAATGCCCAAAAACCTCTTCTTTCAGAAGAGGTTTTTTTGAGCCTCCTCTGATATCCGATTCCTGGGTAAGGAATGTAAGCGAGGAGGTTTTTCTTATACTGACGAAATAATGACTTTTTCTATCGGCTAATCGGACGAGTTTTGTTGTTATGCCTTTGATAAAACCAGGAGATCCAGATGATGACCTCTGATGCAAAAACCCCCCACCAGTTCGGCTTTAACACCCGCCAATTACATGCCGGACAGGATCCTGATCCAACCACCGGTTCCGCGCTGTCCCAATCTACCAGACCACCTCTTACGCGTTCAAAGACAGCGACCATGCCGCCCGATTGTTTGCCTTGCAGGAATCCGGCAACATCTACACCCGGATCATGAACCCCACCAGCGATGTTTTCGAACAACGCATGGCGGATCTCGAAGGTGGCGTGGGCGCTTTAGCTGTGAGCTCCGGTCATGCAGCTCAAGCTCAAGCCATCTTCACTTTATGCGGTGCTGGCGACCACATCGTCTCAGCCTCAACCTTGTATGGCGGCACATACAACCAGTTCGTCTATACCTTCCCGCGCCTTGGCATCGATGTCACGCTGGTAGATCCGAAAGATCCGGAAAACTTTCGCCGTGCCATTCGCCCCAACACAAAGATCTTGTATGGTGAAACGCTGGGCAACCCGGGTATTAACGTGTTCCCTTTCGAAGAGGTTGCCGCGATCGCCCGTGAGAGTTGCATCCCCTTGATGATAGACAATACCTTTGCCACACCTTATCTCAACCGCCCCTTCGAATGGGGCGCGAATATCGTGGTGCATTCCGCCACCAAGTTCATCGGCGGGCACGGCACTTCCATCGGGGGGATCATTGTGGATGGCGGCTGCTTCGACTGGGCTGCCGGCGGGCGTTTCCCGAGCTTCACGACCCCCGATGAGAGCTACCACGGGCTGGTATATGCCTCGCAGGGCGCCTCTGCTTTTATCTTGAAAGCTCGGGTACAGATTCTCCGCGATATCGGAGCCTGTCTCTCACCTTTCAATTCATTTTTATTCCTTCAGGGGCTGGAAACACTCAGCTTGCGGATGGAGCGTCAGGTTCAAAACGCCCAGGCAGTTGCCGAGCATCTGGAAAAACATCCACTTGTTAAATGGGTCGCTTACCCCGGTTTGAAAAGCCACCCAGATTACAGGGCGGCGCAGAAATACCTCCCCAAAGGTCCGGGCGCCATCCTGGGCTTTGGGATAAAAGGCGGGATAGAAGCCGGGCGGAGCTTTATCGATCGTTTGCAGCTTTTCTCGCACCTGGCGAATGTCGGCGATTCTAAGAGCCTGGCTATCCACCCGGCAAGCACGACCCACAGCCAGCTCAGCCCGGAGCAGCAGCGAACCGCCGGGGTCACGCCTGATTTTATCCGTTTAAGCGTTGGTACCGAGGATCTCGAAGATATATTCTGGGACCTGGATCAGGCCCTGGCGTAGCGGTCTTTTTGGATGTTTGAGGACATGAATGGCGACCCGCAGCCAATATCCAGCTGATTCCTTATCGCTTAGATATTTAATTACTTTATAAATAGTTGATCAAGAGGTGAACCATGCCGGTAAAAATTGCCGATACGCTCCCAGCAAAAGGTGTGCTTGAAAGCGAAAATATTTTTGTAATGGGTGAACAGCGTGCCTACCACCAGGATATCCGACCGTTAAAAATCGCCATCCTCAATCTAATGCCCACAAAAGTGGAGACCGAAACTCAGCTCTGCCGGCTGATTGGCAACTCACCCCTGCAGGTGGATATCACCCTGATTCACCCCGCATCTTACGAATCGAAGAATACTCCAGCGGAGCACTTACTAAATCATTATCAGTCTTATGAACAGGTCCAGGACCAAAAGTTCGATGGGCTGGTGATCACCGGCGCTCCTGTGGAGAACCTCCCATTCGAAGCAGTGGATTATTGGAACGAATTACAGGCGATTATGGAATGGGCAGATACCCACGTGTATTCCACTTTTTTCATCTGCTGGGGAGCTCAGGCTGGGTTATATCATCGGTATGGGATCCCAAAATATCCGATTCCAGAAAAGATCTTTGGGGTCTTTCCTCACCGGGTGATGGTAAGGAATGAGAAGCTGCTGCGCGGCTTTGACGACGAATTCCTGGCGCCGCACTCCCGCTATACTGAAGTCCGCCGATCGGATATTGAGCAGGTAAATGACCTCAAGCTCCTGGCCGAATCCGAGGAGGCTGGCGTGTATATCGTGGCGAGTAAGGATGGCCGGAGAATATACATCACCGGGCATTCAGAATACGACCCGCTGACACTAAAAAGTGAGTACGATCGAGATATTTCCAGAGGTTTACCAATCACTATCCCAAAGAACTACTTCCCGGGTGATGATCCTGACCAGCAGCCGCTCGTGCGGTGGCGCAGCCATGCGAACCTGCTTTATGCAAATTGGCTCAACTATTACGTATATCAGCTCACCCCGTATGATATTGGGCAAATCCCCGATGGGGGCACCCTATCCTCTTTCTAGAATTTTTTGAGCCCACTCATACGCGAAGGAATGGGGAACTCGCTCTAGCATCAATCGATGCCGAAACAGCCGGCTATGGTCGGTGGGGAGGCCTCCGCCTCATCCAGCAGTCTTATGGCATTTCAATTCACACACCCATGTTGGGCTGGCTACTCCACTGGCGGCTCCCTTCCATATCTTTCGGGTTTGGTCCATATTCATTTTCCCCATACTGGCTATCTTGCAGAACGAAAATGAAAAGGACAACCGCCCCAATATAAGGTACGAGCGAAATCAGGTACCACCAGCCACTCCGTCCGGTATCGTGCAATCTGCGGATAGTGACCGCAAGCTCGGGAAGCAACATCGCGGCATAGTAGGTATAAAGGATTAACAGATAGATATCTCCAAACTGCTCCTCCACGGATGCCGGCAGCCGTTCAAACAGGGGGTATAGGAGCAGCCCTGCGATAAAAAATGTGTATCGAATTAATTGGAAAATCCAGTATTCTTTTCTCCTGGCCCGTCCGCGAAAGACTGCATATTTCCTTAGTGCTGCAATATACCAGGACATTTTGGAGCCTCCTTCTAATTCTGCTTATTCTGCAGACCGCGGCACCGTCGAAAGTTGGAGCTTCCAGTCGGCAGCTCGAATGAGATAAATCTTTGACGTCTCTATTTTGGATTAGTGCGACTGCCAAATCAACGGGATAAACTGCCAAAAACTGACGATTTCCCTCTCATGCCAGAAATTAAAAACCGGCCCGCTGGGGCCGGTTTCTCGCTCGCTTCCCGAAAGGTGTCCAAAACCTCGCATCTGCAAAGCAAGCATCCACCGATCTAATATTATATTAAGACCAACAGGGTTATAATAGGATTTATTATTTAGACTGGGGACTTCGGACGATGCCAAACGCCGAAAATCAAGAACAACAAGCCGCAGCCGAGCAGCTCTGGCGCGAATATATGCTCCACGGCACCACCGAAGCGGAGCGCAGAAGGCGGAGATTATACCGGATTCTTCCGAGCAACCCGCGCTGCAAGAACTGCTACGCGCCCTTTCGCGGGATTGGCGGCTTTATCACCAAATCCTTCTTTGGCAAACAGCGTTCGAGAATGAACCCCAAGCTCTGCAATGTCTGTGAGCAGTATGCCAGCAAATACCAGGGCGGGGCAGAGATCGAGCTGTCGCTGCTCTTCGCCGACGTGCGCGGTTCCACCAGCCTGGCGGAAAAGATGAACCCCACGGAATTCAGCCGGCTGATCAACCGCTTCTACAATACCGCCAGCCAGGTGATGATCAGCTCGGATGCCCTGATCGATAAGATCATCGGCGACCAGGTTGCCGGGATATACGCGCCCGGCTTTGCCGGTCAAAACCACGCCCGCCGGGCAATCGAAACAGCCCAAGAGCTGCTCGCCGCGACCGGTCATCTGGATTCGCACGGACCGTGGATCCCGCTGGGGGT
Source organism: uncultured Chloroflexia bacterium (assembly GCA_963827155.1). GTDB lineage: Bacteria > Chloroflexota > Anaerolineae > Anaerolineales > UBA4823 > UTCFX2. Next base: position 1,461,773 of record CAWGZV010000002.1, read on the forward strand.
CGGAGTGCATACCGGCATTGCCTATATCGGCTCAGTTGGCTCTGAAGACGGCACCTCAGATATCACCGTGCTTGGCGACACACCCAATACAGCAGCCCGGCTCTCTTCAAGCGCCGGGATCGGCGAAATTTTAATTAGCGAAGCAGCGCTAACTGCTTCTGGGATGGATCTGGGCGGATTAGAGAAACGCCAGCTTACTTTAAAGGGAAAAAGCCTGCCGATTGAGGTGCATGTGCTGACAGGCCGCAAGATTGCTTCGTCGCTCCGCTCCTCGCAATGACATGCGCAATTCTGTCATTGCGAGCGCACTTTGCAAAGCAATCTGTCATTGCGAGCGCACTCTGCAAAGCAATCTAAGCTAACGAACATAATCCGCAGCTCCTGTCAATTTTCGAGATTGCTTCGTCGCTCCGCTCCTCGCAATGACATGCGCAATTCTGTCATTGCGAGCGCACTTTGCAAAGCAATCTCAGTGTTCAGACGCACGCCCCACTGTCCTCGAATCATCTTTCAATATCCCAGAATATTAAAATCGAAACCTGCTTCGAGACCTTGGTATGGATATACAGCCGCCGGCTGCTTCCGCATTTTAGCCAGATCATCATAACCACTCAGACTATCGCCGATCTGGTAAAACGAATCCTTTCTTGCGTCTGTTCCCGATCGTTTTGATAGAACTCGTCCTGGTAAGCTGTGCGATTATTCAGCCTGCCTCCGCTGAGCTCAAGCCCAGAGATCAAATTGACGGGGCATTGGTCACTGCCTCAGACAGCGGCGAAGTCACCTACGGTTTTGAACTGGACAAGGAATGCCTCCAGGTTTCGGGAAGCCAGGATTTCGCCTGCAAGCTGACTGCTGACCGAAAAGTCAACATTTCGACAGGTGTATACAATGCATTCAGCGGGAAAGACCTGGAAACCGTCTGGAAGGAGCATGATTACAAGCTGTTCATAAATGAACGCCCGGTGGACCTGCAGGCTTTCGGTCTGGTCGATGTCTCCCATCCCACGGTCGGGAAAATTCATTATTGGATCGTAGTGCTCGTCCCTTCGAAAGTTGGCGAGTTCGTGGTCCACGATTCCGGGACGATCGGCGGCGAACCGATCGATCCCGCACAATTTATACTTTCAGCGAGCCCTGACCAGACTGCCGGATCGCCGGGCGCCGCCGCAGGCCTGTGGTGCGCATACTTTGCCCCTGCCGTTGAGCCGAATCCAAAACCAAGCAGCACGGCGGGGGCATCCAAAACACTCACCTTATCCAGGATAATGCGGCGAACCGCATGCCCTCCAGCATGTTCGATTTGGTATAATCCGCCTCAAATCACCTACATTAGATTCCAGGAGCTTACTCAATGGTCGTTCGCACAAATATTCACTCCGGACAGCTTACTCCGGGACAGATGTTCACGCTTCTAAGAATTGCAAACCAGATGGACCCGCAGCAGCTCAGCGCGCTTCAAGGGGTTGCCAACCAGCTCACACCCGATCAGATCCGCGACCTCATGAAAATCATCTGCCAGATCGATCCAAACGAAATTCCCTCTCTGTTAAAGATGGCTGGCGGCGCATAAGGAAATTCCTTGCCGAGATGTTGAGGGTTGGGAAGAGCAGGAACCTGTATCCACCTGAGGTGCCTTTAATTCGCCGAAATTATATCATACCTATAAGGTGTTATTAGTAAGTATATATTAATTCCAGGTCGTTGATCCTTTTTTTCTTCTTTAAATCGACCGCAAAACCATTTTATATGACTGCCTAACCAGCAATCCGGCTTAAGGCGGTTGTTCTCTGCTGGCGTAAGGTCCGTGCCTGTTTACGCATTTTGTAAGCAGCTTTTTTTTGCGTTTCCTGTATAATGGAATCGGGGAATTTCCTTTATTGGATTGGGGGAAGGGGGTTTACTTCATCAAGGGTTGGTCCGCTGCGGACCAGGGAGGGAAACATGCAGTTCACAAAGATCCTGCTCATCAGCCTGATCCTGCCTGCATTGAGTTTATCTGGTTTCGCGGCCCAAAACTTGGCTAGCGCCCAAACTCCACGGGATGAGGACAGCCCGGAATCATTTGATGGCGACGCCTTCGCCGATCTAGCAATCGGGGTCTATAACGAAGATACAACCCCCGAAATGACCACCATCCTCGAAAGCGGCGTGGTCCAGGTCATCTATGGCGCCCAAACCGCCGGGCTGACCGGGACGGGCGACCAATATTTCTTTCAAGGAGACAGCGGAGTACTGGGTACACTCGAGGCAGACGATAATTTCGGCCGAGCGCTGGCAATTTGCGATTTCGACGGCGACGGCTTCGATGATCTCGCCGTCGGCGTCCCCGGTCAGACCGTGAACGCCCAAGCCGGCGCAGGACAGGTTCACGTGTTCTATGGGGATTCGGCGATGCTGAGCACTGGCGGACAGCAGCTCTTTGACCAAATTACCCTTCTGGACAGCCCTGAAACAGACGATCATTTTGGCCGAACGCTGGCAGCTGCCGATTTCAACGCCGATGGGCGCTGCGATTTGGCGGTCGGCGTCCCATACGAAGATTGGGACTACCCCGACTCAGGGATGGTGCAGGTGATTTACGGCGGGGAGCTGGGATTGGCGGTGACTGGCAACACCCGCTTCGGCCAGGGAATGGATGGCATTTTCGGCAGTCAGGAAGAGAACGACCGATTCGGCCTGGTGCTCGAAACGGGCGATTTTAACGGTGACGGCTTTGCCGATCTGGCAGTTGGCGTTCCCTGGGAAGCTCTGGGCGGCGAGCCGCAGGTGGGTGCTTCCGGGATGGTGCACATGATCTACGGCTCTGCTTCAGGGCTGATCACCGCAGGCAACAACATCTTCCACCAGGGCATGCCCACCATTGAAGGCGAGATCGGGCAAGGAGAGCTGTTTGGCTACAGCCTGGCTGCCGGGGATTACAACAATGATGGATTTGACGACCTGGCAATAGGCGTGATTGGTCAGACCGTCGACGAACACCCCGATGCCGGCATGGTCCATATAATCTGGGGCTCAGCCTCAGGCGGCAGTTATGATAATGATCTTGTGCTCGACGCCCTCGAGCTGGGGTTGAACGCCTCCGACAACGCCCAATGGGGGTACTCCCTGGAGAGCTCCGATTTCAACGCCGACGGATTCGCCGATCTCGTTCTGGGGATCCCTTATGGAGATTGGAATGTGGTTAATGCCGGTACCGTGATGGTCGTATACGGTTCCATATTTTGGGGTTACAGTTATTCGATCGACACGCTCCATCAGGGCTACGATGGCATGGCTGACGCCTGGGAGCTCGAGGATCTATTCGGCATGTCTCTGGCAGCCGGCAACTACAACGGAGACGGTTTTGCCGACCTGGTGATCGGCGCGCCTTATGAGAACCTGGGCACTCCGCCGATCGCAGACGTCGGCCTTATTCACCTCGTTTTTGGCTCGAAAGACGGGATCACCACGGACAATAACCGCAGCTTAGCCCAGGCGCTCGACGAGATTCAGGGAACCCAGGAGCTAAACGACCACTTTGGAATGGTCCTGGAAGCCCGCGAGTTCTTCATCGAGCGCCACTACCTGCCACTGGTCCTTAAGTGATAGAGATATTAACGCAAAGCCCCAGATAGGCAGAACACGAAGACCAGACGCAGGATCCGTTTTGAATCGAATGGATCTATGCCTCCTTCGCCTCCTTTGCGGTAAATTTGTTTATTCTTTCCTGTGTGCTCATTAGTCCTGTGGGGCCGCTTCATAAGCCTGATATTAACAGCTTCTTCCCATCCCTTAACCAAAATATACTGGATAATTTAAGGCTGGTTTGGTTTAATGATCGCTGCCAACAGGCAAATCCCAGAAAGAGGAGGTGATGCGATCGAGCCCTGCCAGGTTGAGGTTGGCGTTCAACCCTCAACCGGTACGATCCTGTCCGACGACCCAAATCCAAAGGAGGTACCTATGGATGTCTTGAACGACCCGTACAGAATTTCTCCCGCCGTGATGGCGAGTGAAAAAACTGCTGCCGCCCGTCTCGAGAATAAGTTTCTTGAGACTGCCGCCGGCTGTGGTCTAGCTGCCGCCGGCTGTGGTCTAGCTCCCGCCGGCCGCCCACGCAGACATGGAACTCCACCGACTATCGGGAAGGGGTTTCCGGGTCCGCCGACATAGAAATCAGGCTGGACAGCTTCGACCAGGGATGACCGATCCCGACTGAGCCAGCGACCTCCAGCCTAAAACCGCCCCCTTACCAGATGGAAAGGGGGCGGTACGTTTAGAAGTTGCCAGGCAGGCCTCGAAATCCTCCGGTTCTCGATTTCAAATATTGCCTTCTTACCCGATATTCTGAAACTTATTGCGTGGAGCTGGTTTTCATCCGGCAGCCGCCAGCACTTATCTAAAGAGCATTGGCAGTCGGACAAAGTAACCCGGCTGTCCAAACAGGGCAAACTCGGTGAAGTGGTCCGACCGAAATGTGATCTCACCGAATTGGTTTTGAACCGGCTCGCCAAGCATTGCCCAGGGTTCTCCTGGACCCGACCGATACCACAGCCGCAGCGAATTCGGGAGAATTCCATCCACATCCCCAATTTGGTACCGGAGCGTGAACTCGAGCGGGTGTTCGAACTGGTGAATCTCACCAAATTGGAACGCGTTCATCTCGAAAGCACGATTGGCATAGATCCATCCCGGAGGCGCTTCTGGCGGAGGACCGGAGGCTGCCTGGAACTGAAATCGAGTGGTCTCTCGAACCGCGTCTGGCGGCACCTCCAGGGTCAAACCCCAGGAATGCTGCCACTGCCCGCCGACCGGTCCGAACATCCGGTCATCATCGGTCAGATAAGCTTTCACCTGTGCCGGTTCTAGCTCCATTTCACCGCCAGACCAGTGAACGCGAGCCTGGTTCGTCACCAGGTCCCCAGGAGGGACTTCACCCTCAATTCCAAGCCGGTATTGGAGCATGACCGGTGAGTTTTCGCCAACCATCCCCTGCCAGCGAAGCTCCTTACCATCGAATGTCCCGGCTGTTCCCCCCACCCAGCCCAGAAAACGCGCTTGCTCGGCAGGAGGGAGAATATCGGTGAGGGTCACACTGCGCCCACTTATCCCATTCGTACCTTGCCGGTGCGCCAACCGCAAGGTGATCGTATAGGTGACAATATCTCCGGGTTTTGCCTGTTCAACATTCGCTTTCTTTTGGGATCCTGCCATATCGCAAACCTGGCTGGTAGCGGTCGCCAGGTTGTTCGTCAGGTTGGTTTCAGCCAATTCGGAGCCGATTTCACCTGTGGTGGTGAGCGCTGTCTCTTCGGCTAAGTCATCGCCGACCAGAGTTGTGATCCAGATATGTGCGCAGCAGGATCCAGGCGGCAGTGCTCCAACCATCCAGGTGTAGACATTCCCATCGGTTTCATCCGGCAGAAGGGGATTTTCGCTCTGATCGACCGCCGAAACAAAGCTTAAACCCTCTGGCAGTGTGACCTCAATCCTGGTATCCGCCGGTAATTCGGCCGTCCCAATGTTGCTGTAGCTCAAATTTATGAGCGCATTGCTGCCCGGAGCGACATGCTGGGGCGCTTTAAGCCCGATCTCCAGGTCAAACTCCCCTTCAGCCTGCGCCGGTCTGATTTGGACGCTGCCGAGCAGCAGCGCGACCAGGCTGAGGCAGGTCAAGCAACTCCAGAGCATTTTGAAGATGTCTTTTTTTATCATCGTACCTCCTCTGTTTGAGCACATAGGAAAATCAGGATATATCGTCACAAATAATGTGGTAAACATTGATTTATGTCTCTTAATTATGACGCTGATTTGGGTCAGCAGATACGGGTATCGACTTCGAATTCAATTATTTTTTGCGAGGAGCGGACTCCTGTTGAAGAAAAAAAGGCGTCTCCTTCGCAGCCTGGTCGAATTTGCCCCAGATCGTCAAATACCACGACCTCCCTCGATGTGCGATCGAGGGAGGTCTGGTGGTAAAGGATGCACCAAATTATGGATGAGCGAAAACTCAGCGGCTTAGATAATGATTTAATCCAGATTTGAAGCAGATAAGGTGTCCGCTTCCAGTAGGTCCTGAGGTCTCCCGGAAGCCCGTTTCACTTTAATCAAATCTTCCTTGGAGATAAAGTGGACAATCAAGCCCTCAATATCCACATCATTCCTGTGTTCCCAGGCTTCTTCGAATTTCCCCCCAGGAATGCAAATAAAATTTCAATCCGTACAGGCGGCACCCCTATCTGAAAGAAATAACCATCCTCGCTGAAGTCTGAGTTGACGAACATCGCCTCCCTTTGCTTTCCAGGCATACTCGATGAGCTCCCAGGTCGCTTTGAAACGGTCTGTGGGTGGTTGAGCCGCCCAGAATGCTATATCAAACGACCTGTCCAGATCTTCGATTTTGCCGCGCCGTTCCACAAAACCACTTCTCATCAAAAACCTCAATTTCCAATTTTAACGAAATCTCAATTATGGCTAACCTGGTAAGCCAAGCGCCTTGGAGATCTCTTTCAGCCAGGCTCTCTCGGCGTCGTTTACCCTTTCGCCACCCACCCCCATGAATCCGCCTTCCTTCGATGCCTCGCTGCTGAGTTCGGCAGCTTTGTAGACCCACTGCTTATAGCCTTCCGCCTCATCCGGCGCTTTTTGGGCAAGCAGCGCATCCAGATCGCGGCAGGCTTGCAGGCTTTGGGCGATAACTTCTTTCGGGTCTTTGCTCATCTGCGGCTGTTCAGGTTTTTCCTTCCGATCGACCATCTCTTTAAAATCTGCCGCAACTGCGTCGATTAAGGCATTCCCGCTCGGAGCCTGGATCGCCTCGGCGATCAGCTTGGTGAATGCCACAATTTCCTTCATCGCCCCCACCGGCCCGCTCGGGCTGGCGACGATCACGACCATCGCCGCGGTCTGCGGCGCCATGCTGACCAGCTTCCATTCTTGCTCAGAAAAATCTGTTTTGGCAACCATATTCGCGTCCTCCCAGGAAAAAAGAAATTTTTTGATTAAAGATTCGATTGGAAATGATCCGCTTTCTCACGAAAACAAGTTTACCATTATCGCCTGCGGGGGGTAGAATTAATTTTCAATCCCATGAAACCCCTCGCCCGAGCTTCCGAGATCTATGCTGAGTTCCCTCGTCCGTTTTGGACGCTCGTCGGCGCGACCTTCATCGACCGGCTGGGCGGCTTCCTGCTTTATCCCTTCTTCGCCCTCTATCTAACCGATCGCTTCGGGGTTGGCATGACCGAGGTCGGGGTGCTTTTTGCGGCATTTTCAGTCTCCGCCTTCATCGGCAGCGCCTTGGGCGGCGCCCTCACCGACAGACTTGGACGTAAAAGTATGCTGATCTTCAGCCTGGTTGCATCTTCGCTCAGCGCCCTGCTGATGGGTTTTGTCGATAACTTCCAGGCTTTCTTCTTGATCACCCTGCTGGTCGGCACGCTATCCGAAGTCGGCGGACCTGCCCACCAGGCGATGACCGCCGACCTGCTCCCCGAGAAACAGCGCGCCGAGGGTTACGGCATCCTGCGGGTGGCATTCAACCTCTCCGCCGCCATCGGCCCGGCGATCGGCGGATTTCTTGCCTCTCGCTCCTACCTGGCGCTTTTCATCACCGATGCGATCATCAGCCTGATCACCGCCGCGATCGTCCTCTTCGCCTTGCCCGAAACCCGCCCTCAGCCCAAGGAAGGAGAGCCGGAGGAAAGCATCGTGAAGTCGTTCGGCGGCTACGCGGTTGTGCTGCGCGACCGGCTCTTTTTGATGTTCATCCTCGCTGGGGTCTTTACCGGGCTGGCTTACATGAATCTGAACACCACCCTGGGCGTCTTCTTGCGCGACGTGCACGGCATCCCCGAGCAGGGCTACGGTCTGCTGCTTACCCTGAACGCGGTCATGGTGGTCTTCATGCAGTTCTGGATCACCCGGCGGGTGGAGGATAAGCCTCCTCTGCTGGTGATGGCAGCCGGCGTGCTGCTTTATGCCATTGGCTTTGCCGCCTTCGGCTTCGTCTCGACCTACCAGCTGTTCATGGTCGCGATTGTGATCATCACCATCGGTGAGATGATCATCGCCCCGGTCGCCCAGGCGCTGGTCGCCAGCTTCGCACCCGAAGACATGCGCGGCCGCTACATGGCGGTCTTCGGCATCTCGTGGGGCATCCCCTTCGCGATCGGACCATACCTGGCGGGCAGGCTGCTTGATTCGCCAGTCAATCCAAACTGGCTGTGGTACGCCTCCGGCATCGCCGCCCTCATCTCGGTCGGCGGCTATCTGCTGATCCACAAGCAGCAAGCTGTGTTGAATAAAACCCAGGCAAGCATGTGATTCCATAGACCCAACTTAAGATAAAACCATGGCAAATCCACCGGAAACGCTGAGGTAGATATAATTAGAATTCATCAACGAATGTACGCAATGATTCCCAAAATGAGATAAATTGGTACTCAAAAACATGATTGAAATTGAGAAAGTAATCGAAGCGCAAGAAAAATGGCATAGAGCTGCTTTGGCTGAAGAGCCATCCACCTTCGATTCCGCTGATGAAGCGCTCAAAAGGTGCTCTGAGGCAATTGCTGTGCTGAGAAAAAACTTGAACGAGATAGGCTACCCATGGACCGAGGTCGAACGATGTCTACCTGAAGGTATCCAAAAGAACGTTTCAAGGATTGAAAACGCGGTCGGTTCTCCAATCCCGAGAATCCTGACGATGTTCTGGGAACGAATTGGCGGCGTCTCGCTTGTGGATATCCAGCACTACCAACATATTCTTTTTTGGAATGATCAAAATCTTAGCGGGCCAAATTTTTTCTGCGATGGTTTGCATATCGATGCCTGCAGTGACGATTGGACCTCGTTTGTCTGTGATGATTTTTTGGATTGGAAAGCATACCGGTCTCAAGATGAGCCCGGCGGCTTCCTTTTGGAGCTCTCACCAGATGGATTTCACAAAGACAGTATCAGTGGAGGTGAATTTTACGGTCTCTATCCGGGTGAGAACTGGCTGCCAACCTGGCAGAATTTCAAATGGCCTGGGGTGCAGCGTCCTGTTTCTGCTCCGCCCGGTCCACCCGATTTTTTGTCTTATCTCAGGTCAACCATCCTTGAATGTGCAGGATTTCCCGCGTTGTTAGGCTTGCTACGTTTCAATCGGATAAGAGAGAGTCTGCTGAGAGACGTACCAATTTTCTGACCATTATCCCTGAAAGTCCGAAACGAAATACGCAGTCGCATGCCCCCGATTTAACCGCAGGGCCGATCTCGGTTGGCGGTTATTTGCTGATTTACAGGCAGCAGGCGAAGATGGTTTAGTTATCCATTAATTAACATATTTTGTGAATTTAATTTCCACAGAAATGAATTAAGAAGAATATCACTTGAATCGGCTTAAAAATTGTCTATACTGATTTAGTTGGATTACTAATTTTTTGCAGATATCGAAAAACAGAAATTCCCTCATCAAGCCTGGTTTCAATAAACCATATCGTCAGAATGGTATTCTTTATAGAATTAGGGAGGAGGTCAGGCTGAAAAACCATTATTCTTCTCCAAACCAAATCGAGATCTGCGCCAAAAGTGCCAGCCGTATCTACCAGCTCATTAGCATATTTTCAATCTTATCCATCATAATCGCATTTCTGGTTCCAAGCCAAAGAACCAACGCCGGATTTTTCTCTGCAATAAAAGATAATCTAGGAGTGGAAAATCCCCTGCTGGTGCCGCCCAATCCTGCTTTATGGGACAAGATCCGCAGAGGAGTGGTGAAGCTCCCGGAGGTGATGTTAGAACCTGAGTCTGCACAAGAATCGGGATTCGACCAGCCTCTTATTTCAACACCTACTCCGAGCGGCACATGGAAGGCGCTGGCTATACTTGTAAAATTTAGCGATAAGAATGCTTCTGTTAATGCTGGCAATTTCGACACTTTGCTTTTTAGCGATACAGCCGGGGTGAAAAGCCTTCGCAATTATTACGACGAGGTATCCTATGGGCAGCTGGATATCGTCACGGTAAATTTACCTAGCTCGACCGGCTGGAAGCAAATGCCGCAGAACCATGCCTATTATGTGAATGCTGAATTCTGTACCGAATATTACAGCTATCCGCACAATTGCCAGAAGCTAACCGAAGATGCCGTAGCAGCCGTGGCGGCGTACGTAGATTTCTCAGAATATGACAATGACAATGACGGCTACGTGGACTCGGTTATCGTTATCCACACCGGAACCGGTGCTGAAATGTCCGGTAATTCCAATGATATTTGGTCGCACAAATGGCAGACGAGATCGCAGCCCTTCTATAACGGGGTCCGGATCAGATCCTACACCATTCAACCGGAATATTGGCTGAGCAGCGGCGATATGACCATCGGAGTGTTCGCACATGAATTGGGGCACATCTTCGGATTGCCGGACCTGTACGATACTACCCACCTTCCAGACGGAACGAATACAACTCAAGGGGTCGGGTATTGGAGCTTGATGGCCTACGGTAGCTGGAGCGGCCCGATCCAATCCAACCATCACCTGGGTGGTTCACCCGCTTTTCTGGATGCATGGTCTCGGATTCAGTTAGGCTGGAGCACTGCCACAGATATTTTCGGATCTTCAACCCGCAGTCTTCCGAATGTCGAGACAACAGCCGGTGGGATTTTCCGCCTATTACCTTATGGAGGCGGCTCGCAAGAGTATTTCCTGGTTGAAAATCGCCAGAAGATTGGATTTGACGCCTATTTACCAGGGAGCGGGCTGCTAATCTGGCACATCGACAGCGCCATTCCGGTAAGATACGGCGGCGGTGCGAACGATTTTTATTGTTATCAACGCGAGAACTGGAACTGCCCTTATCCAAATCATTTCCGGGTCGCATTGGAACAAGCAGATGGATTATGGCATTTGGAAAATAAAACCACCCCCAAAAATTGGGGGGATGCTGGCGATGCCTGGCCTGGAACCACCAACAAACGCAGCTTCAATTGGTCCGCAACGCCGAATCCCAGCTCCTATTACGCCACCAGCGACACCCGGATCGAAATAATTAATATCAGCAATTCCGGCACTTCGATGTCTGCCCAATTCAATACGATGCCTTCAGCATTCACGAAACTTTCACCATTGAATTTGGTTTCATCCCAGCCGACCAATTTGACTCTGAGTTGGGGCAATAGCACCGGCGCCGCCAATTATGAGGTATGTTACGATACTACCAACAATAACGCCTGCGACACTGCCTGGGTCAGCTCAGGCGCTTCCACAAGTATGGCCTTGAGTGGATTGACCCCGAACACCACCTATTATTGGCAGGTCAAAGCTGCAGCCCTGGTTGGAAGCCCTTTTGTACGAGATGCGAGCGAAAACTGGTGGAGGTTCAGCACCGGTCAAATGCCGAGCATTTTTATCAAGAGTTCTCCCCTGAATGATTCTACCAACCAATCCCTTACTCCCACCCTGCAATGGGGCACCAGCGCAGGTGTCGCTAAATATGAATACTGCCTGGATACGTCCAACAATAGCGCATGCGATGGATCGTGGATCGATGTAGGCAATACCACCCAAGTGAGCCTGAGCGAATTGAGCCTCGCCACTTTCTATTACTGGCAGGTGCGCGCAATGAATAATATTGGCACCACATACGCAAATACAGAATCGACCTGGTGGAATTTCCGCACCGAGCTCGCCCCATACCCTGGACCATTTCCAAAGCTCGCCCCAATCCAAAACGCTCAAAATGTATCCACTGACCCAACTTTGAGTTGGGGGAACAGCATGGGAGCTGGGTATTATGAGGTTTGTTTGATCCAGACGGACATTCTCCCAACGGGTGATTGTCCTGATGAATGGGTGGATGAAGGATTTGACTTATTCGTAGCAATCAGCGGCCTGGCTGAGGGAACAACCTACTTTTGGAAGGTCAGGGCACTCGGCAGCAGTGGACCCACTGAAGCGGATGATGGCGCATGGAGCGGTTTCACCACATGGGTGCTCAAAACTGTCTATATACCGCTCATATTAAAATAAAATTCACAAATCGTTTTTACCATTCTTAACAGTGCCCGCGCGTTGACGATAACCAGTAGTAGGCATTCCAATGCAGATGATTGGTATTCCTAAGCTATTTGATCCCCAGTGCCTCCACCGGGAAATGCTCTCCGTGCGCTGGGTAGACTGTCTTCGCCCCCATCCCGATCAATTTGCGCCAGCTCTGTATCACCACCTCGATGTCGTCGCCGAAGATCGGCAGCCCGGGCTTCCGGCGCATCGGCAGCATGTTCATTGCTAAGTCGCCGACGAACGCCTCCCCACCTTCCAGCAGCACGCTCACCGAGCCGTGCGAATGCCCGGGGGTAGGCACCACCTTGCCGGGAATCCCGTATTCCGCCAGCGAGATCTCTTGGTCTCCTGCTGGAATATCCACCTCGAACGCGGGGATTTTCAACGATCGGGTATAGAGCTTGAGCAGCGCGATGATGATTTTCCCCCACAGGGTGAAGCCCGGCGGCTGAGAGATGCGCGCCTCGCCCACGAAATGCAGGTCCTTCTCGTGGAGCAGGACCTTTGCTCCGGTCCACTCCTGGATCTCTCGGGCGGAGCCGATATGGTCCCAATGCCCGTGGGTCAGGGCGATCAGCGAGATCTCTTCTGGTTTTATTGAAGCTTTTTTAAGCCCTTCTTTCAATTTCTCGATCGTGTGGGGGTCGCCGCCGTCGATCAAGATCACCCCCTCCCCTTTCACGGCATAGATCCGGTCGAACTGCATCTGAAAAGCGTGTATCTGGATCTCCATCGAAGTCCCTTTCTTCTACACCTTGCGTTCATATCCCAGCCCTCCGGAGTAAACACAGGTTCGTTAGCTGATTGCTGCCCCAGGCTGTATCGATGGATGCCAAACTAGGAACGGATCTAGAGTCCGCACCTGTATATATTGAAACACCCTCCCCGCTCGCTGGTTGCGGATATCTCCATTTCACTGTTTGGAATCCAACCTATTGCATTCAGTCCTTGAAACCGCTAAAATAGATCAGTCCGTATCCAAGTTTGAATGGGTGCGCCTTTTCAGGAATTCTTATATGGCAAATCTGTCCCTCCCCAGCTGCACGATTACCTTCCTCTTCACAGATATTGAAGGCTCTACCCGGCTGCTCCAGCGCCTGGGCGATGGTCGCTTGCGTCTCGGGAGTAATCCGGGTGCTAGGAGATACCAGGTAGGATGTCTGGCGGGTTTTGCCGGGCTGGCAGCCATGACCGGCGACCCGGCGAAGGCACTCCGGCTGTTCTCTGCCGCTCAGCTCCTGGTGGACGATTCTCAGATCCCGCTTTCGCCCGCTGACCTGGCTGAATGGCAGCGCGACGATGCGGCAGCCAGCCGGCAGCTCGATAAATCAGCCCGCCTGCAGGCTCAGGAAGAAGGCCGCTCGCTGACGCTCGAGCAGGCGATCGAATTTGCGCTCAAGAAATAAGATCCATTCTCTCATTTGCTCAAATACCGGTAAAACAGCGCCTCCAGGTCGCCCTTCCGCTGCTGGACCAGCGCCATGTCCTCCACCACCTGCGATTTTTTCACGCTCGCCCAGGTCGGCGGACCATACCGGTAATGAATCACCCGGTTCATGATATCGTTCGTCGCGTTCATAAACCCGATGAACATCACCAGCAGCAGCAGCGCATATTCGAAGCTGCGTCGCACTCGGATCCGCAGGCTGGCATCCAGGCTGAGCTTGGCGCTCAATGCCCATAAGATGAACAGCGCCGGGATCGAGCCGCGCATCAGCAGGTCGCTGGCTTCGCCAAATTTGTAGATCGGCAGGATCGTGAGCACCAGCATGCTCAGTCCAAAAAGCAGCACCAGCCTGGGACCCAGGCTGTAGTTATGCGCCCAATGTGTGGTGAAGGATTTACGCCAGGTTTCAGGCTGCTCTCCGCCAGCCTGACTGGAAGCCATCTTGGCAGCCCGATGGACCGAATTCCGCCTGGGGATCAGCAGCAAGCTGATGACGATCGCCAGCATCCCCACCTCGATCAGCCAGAATACCGCCAGCCTCGCCGCGAAAGGCAGCTCTCCCTGGACGAACTCCCACATCAAGCCCTGGTCGAAGTTGAATCGGTTTGCGCTGATGAACAATGCCGCGATCCCACCGACGTAGATCGCTCCAATATTGAAGAACAGGCTGGCGGGGTTGAAGGCATGCCGGCGGTTCTCCTTCCGCAGCGCCATCACCGCCAGCACCGCCAGGTAGGGCAGCACCCCCAGGGTGGCAAACGGGCTCCACAGAATGCTGGCTGCCAGCGCCATGCCGATGTACTTGAGGTTTTGTTCCTCCAGGATGCAGCTCGCCACCAACCCGATCAGCAGCCAGGCGGGGAGGACGTGCTGCGGCACCCAAAAAAGCAGTGTGGAATTGGACGATAACTGCAGGTTTCCCAGGGAAGCCCACCACTCGATGTGCTTATTGAGCCAGATCGCCTTCTGAAGCAGGACGTAATCGCCGATGATATCCATCCCCCCAGCCAGCATAAATATCCCTGCCAGCAGGAGCAGCCTGGAGCCGCGATTTCGCAGCTTCACGGTGCTGATCTGCACAAACCAGGCAAATGCGAGCAGGGTGCCCAACAGCGTCCAGATGAACCAAAACCGGTTCGCCGCGAGCCAGCCCAATCCCCTCCCCACCCAGGCAGGGAGCAGGTAGTAAGCCATATAGTAGACGATCGGGGTCGGGACTCCGTCAAAATTCAGCCGCAGCGGCCAATCCCGCCGGATCAGGTCTTTCAAGAGCGCTGTGCTTTTGTCCAGGTCGGTGGTCTGGGGTCCCATCCCGCCCGCCCCCGAGATGCTCACCCAGAGTGTGATCAGGAGCAGCGCCGGCAGGTACATCCGCAGGAGCTGCTGCCAGCGGGCTTCCTTTGCCGCAGCCGTCTTGCGTTTCGCGGCACGCACCGCCTCCCAGCTCGCCGCCAGCATAACGCTCACCAGGAAGAACAGCGCCACCAGCGATACCCGCAGCCGCACCCAACCCCAGAAAAACAAAATCGCCGGCAGGCAGAGGTAGACCACGGTCAGGGCAGGCAGCAGGCGGACAGGCTCATCGTCTCTATTCGTCAAGAATTTTTTCATGGCAGAGGGTCTTCATCATACAGGGATAGATCTCTGCAGTATCAGGCAGACGGCGCTTCGCTCCGGTACCCCCAAATTTCAATCCAGGCTCATCTTCAGCACCAGTTCATCATCTAAAAACTCGCCGGTTGAGATAAAGCCTTGTTTTATATAAAAAGCCTTGGGGCTGCCGGGACCGAGCTCGCAGCTCGTGGACAATTCTCTGGCGTTGGGTCTGGTCCTGACGTACTCCACCAGCCGTCGGATCGCCCCTGCCCCGTACCCCCTCCCCTGGTAAGGGCTGGCGATCATAAAGCGCCACAGGAAATACTCGGGCTTGCTCTCATCTTCATACAGCATCAAAAATCCAACCAGCGCTTTCCCGGCGTAGATCGCCCGGTACCAGGCGTGCTTGCTGAAAAGCGCCTGCGCCAGCGAGACTGCATTGGGAGCGACCATATATTTCTGCGGTTCAACCAGCGTATCAGTCAGCTTACAGACCGTCCTCACCGTTTCCTCGGTGATCTCGCCCAGCCGCACCTCGTCGTATGGTCCAAGGTGAGCCCTCATTACATTTGCGAGCTTGCGCCCGGCTTCGATCAGCGGAAAGCCCGTTTCGCCGGTCGTCAGCAGGTCTTTCTCGATCAGGTCCAGCGCGACCTCCCACCAGTGGAATGGTATCTCTGGGTCGATTGCTTCCTGCAGCAGCCCAGAAAGCCAGTGCCCCAAATAGCGCTGGGTGGCTTCAGGCAGGGAGGCTTTGACCTGCTCGAAAACCCGGAAATAGTCCGCCAGGGCGTATTTCAAGTTGCTTGGCACAGCAGATGCCGAAATTTGGGTTTGGTACTCTTTTTCCACTGCTTTCCACTTCACTCCAGGATCAAACAGGTAATTGAAAACGATTCCATAATTTCTGAATTCACCCTCTTGAGCGATTTATACCTATCAATCTTAACGCAAAGACGCGAAGCACGCGAAGATATTTGTAAACGAAACTTGGCGGACTTTGCGCCTTCGCGTTTTTTATTTTTTTATTTGAATCCGATC
Source organism: uncultured Chloroflexia bacterium (assembly GCA_963827155.1). Classification (GTDB taxonomy): domain Bacteria; phylum Chloroflexota; class Anaerolineae; order Anaerolineales; family UBA4823; genus UTCFX2. Next base: position 1,477,886 of record CAWGZV010000002.1, read on the forward strand.
CAAGACAACTTCAATCTGATCCGATCCCTATCTGTACCGCATTCGGTCGATCGCCGATTTCCCCGCCATTCTCCCGATATCCAGCGGCGAGAGCACCCCGCTCGCGGGCGAGCTTCAAGTAGAGCTCGATATTGTTGGCGGGGACTTCCGGCGTCTCCGCCGGCGATTTATGCTCCAGGCGCAGCGCCGCGGTGGTGCAGGTGGTCACGCACAGCCCGCAGCCGATGCAGCGCTTCAGGTCCACCACCGCCGTCCCATCCACCGTGATCGCCTCCATCTGGCAGCGCTCCACGCAAGTCTCGCACCCCGCCAGGCTGCCTCGTCTACCACCGCGTAATAAGCCGAGGCAATGATCGTCGCCGGGGCTGGGTGCTGCTTGAGATTGCGCAGCACTCCGCAGCAATCGCCGCAGCAGCAGCAGATATTTGCCGCCTCGCGGATATTGCCAGGCTGCAGCACCAGGCCTGCCTGGTCGGCGGTCTCCAATATCCCGAGCGCCTCCTCGAGTGTGATCTCGCGCCCCCGCAGGTGGCGCATGTAGGACTTCGCCGCCCCGCCCATCAGCAGGCAGGTCTCCAGCGGCTTGCCGCAGCCCTCCCCCACCAAAATCTTTTCCTCCCGGCAAATGCAGGGCGCCACCGCGAAGGTATCGTACTGCCTCAACAGCAGCTCGGCCTGCTCGTAGGGCAGCGTCTCTGCCTTCACTTCGATGCTCTCACGGATTGGGATGGTGCGGAGTTGCGGGGCTTTAGCCCAAATCTCCGGCTGCAGAGCCGTCTTGAGATATTCGCCCACATCCGCCGCCAGCTCAGGCGTCAGCCGCTTCACCTGGTACTCCCAGATCCCGATCGCGAACTGCGAGGCCATGTAGCGCGGCGGCTTCTCACGGCTCTGCACATCGTTGCACAGCCCCTTCTCCGCCATCTCCTTCAGCATCCGCTCGGTCGCCTCCTGCTCCAACCCGGCGCGCTGGGCGATCACCACGGCGCGCTCTGGGATCAGCGTCAGGTGCACAGCCAGGGCGGCCTCTTCGGGCGTGAAGAGCCGCTGCAGGATCCGCAGCTCCAAACCGTCTGGGGTCGGCGGGTAGCCGGCTGGCAGGCGGTCGAGATGTTGGGCGAGGCGCTGGTAGATTTCGATAGTCATGGCTGGCTCCTGTAGACCGCTAAAATCGCATACCGATCAAATTGGCGAAAATGGTGCTCTTGCCGGACTTGAGGTTCTTTCAGACAGTATTTTGACAGATTTCCCCGTATTTGTCAGGTGTCAATTGTCATATTCGCTCGCCGGCAGTATCCCCTCACTCCTGGAAGAAGCGTGACCAGAATAATCACCACGCCATATAATAAGACAATCGTATGCAGCGCTCCGGGCGTCACCCAAATGACCTGGACCAGGATCCAGATGATCGCGATCGCGCCTGCCGCCAGCGACCCCGCCCAGCTCCAGTGAGAAGACTTGAATGGATTTATCTTTTCCGGCCAGCCCCAACCTGGCCTCTTCCACAGGCTGTACCCCACCAGAAGCGGATAGACTCCGACAAAAGTCGAGAGCGGGTTCGCCGATTACGGCGTACTACCTGGCGAGAACTCCCTCGCCGGCTCGATCCATCCCAACTATCACCTGCTCATCCCTCACGAGCTCCATATCGTCGGCGAGGAGTACCTGCGCCTCCGCCAGAACCGGGTTATCGGATTTCAAGCCATCATCTGGCTTTACGGCAGCCCTTTGCTTTCGCTTCGAATTGGAGAAAGGGTTCTACTCTAAAATTGTTTGAAGCTTGTCCATCATCTGGATCAGCCCAGTCCGGGACAACTCCAAATCCTCTCCCGGTGGCATGCCTGTGTGGAGGATATCCATCCTGGTTTTCCCGCCCAGGTCTGCAAATTCGATGGTGAACAGGAACTCGTCGGGGACATCCTCCCCCATGCCGTATGTCGAAGCCGGCACGACGTTGCCGTGCTCATCGGAAAAACAGTCCGTAAAGACCAGCTTCTTCATCGGTTCGATTTCCTTATACACTCCCGTGCTGTAGAAATCCTGCCCTTCCGGCGAGCGCATGATAAAAAGATACTTACCTCCCACCTTCAGGTCGATCCTGGCAGAGGGCGATGTGAAGTCTTTGGGACCCCACCAGCCCATCAAGCCTTCCGGCTCTGTCCACGCCCGCCAGACCGCTGATACGGGCGCTTCGAATGTGCGCGTGATCTGGATACCATTTTCCATGATTTTCCTCCTTCTCTGAGATCCAATTTCATCCCGATTTAAGCATCGCTTCCAGCTTGTCGAACGATTCGCTCCAGCTCTGCCGCGTGCTTTCTCCCAATTCTCCACCAGGCATGCCGACGTGCTCCATTGTCATCCGAGTCTGCCCGCCGAGAGCTTCAAATGTGGTCCTCACCAGCAGCTCATCTGGGAAATCATCCGACATTCCATAATGGGAGGCTGGCACCACATTGCCGTGTTCGTCCGCGAAACTGTCGGTAGTGACCAGCTTTTTGAGCGGCTCAATAACCTTGTAAACTCCGGTGCTGTAGAATTTTTGACCCTCAGGCGACTCCATGCAGATAAGAATTTTCCCGTCCACCCGCAGGTCCATCTCGACGAACGGAATGGTGAACCCCTTCGGCCCAAACCAGCCCTTCATTCGTTCCGGGTCGGTCCATGCCCGCCAGACTTCCTCTGGCGGTGAATTAAATATCCTGGTGATCGTCAGTCCATTTTCCATTGTTTTCGCCTTTCTGTTAATGAGTTCCTTCGCTTATTTCAGAAACGCTTCAAGCTTTGCCATCGTCTCGGCCGAACCGCTCTCAGCCACATCCCGCAGCATACTTTTTCGATCCTGCGCCGATTGGAAGGCCGAATTATCCGTCACAACCGTCTTGCCGACCTGTTCGTCGAAGTCGACCGAAAACCTCTAATAAAAAAGTTTTTCCAAATATTACGGACATATTATATCTATATAGGTCAATTATACCGTGATATTGATCCAAACAAACTTCCTCACGATATGTCCGGCAAATGATATGATTGAGAAATTCTTTGGAGGACGCTTTGTCACATTTTCGGTGGAGTGATTGGCTCAAAGCCGCCGCCCTGGTTCCCGCCGGGCTGCTGGGGATCTTCTGGCTGCTTTACGGCCTTGGGGAGCTGCTGCGCTTTGATTGGAGCGGCATCAAACCTACCCTCCTGGCGCTCGCCCTGCTCGGGCTGCTGCTACTGGTCTGGTACCGCCCTCTCCTCGGTGGGATGCTGCTCTTCGCTGTTAGCATCGGGCTTTACGTTTTTGTCTCTCAGCGCATGGAGCCGCCCGAAGCGCGGGGATCCGCCGCCCTGCTGATGAGCGTGCCGGTGCTTCTGTCTGCCCTGCTGGCTCTGGTGGTCGCGACCATCGAGCTTTCCGCTGGCGCATTAAGCCGGAGCCGAGACGCCGGATGAGCGCTTATCCGTCATCGAAGGGTGAGCTCGGTCAAAATTCCAAATCAGCCTCGGTTGCTTTTCAGGAAGCCCACGGCGCCTATTCAGAAGCGGCTGCTGTCGCTTTCCAGGGTGCTCACGGAGCCTATTCAGAAGCGGCCGCTGTCGCTTTCCAGGGCGCGCACGGAGCCTATTCAGAAGCGGCCGCCTTCGCCCATTTCGGGCCTCAAATTCAGAACTCTCCCCTGCGAGTCCTTCGAGGTCGTCTTCGAATCGGTCGAAAACGGGCTCGCCGATTACGGCATGCTCCCTATCGAGAACTCCCTCGCCGGCTCGATCCACCGCAACTATGACCTGCTCATCCGCCACGAGCTTCATATCGTCGGTGAGGAGTACCTGCGCGTCCGCCACTGCCTGATCGGTCTCCCCGGCACCCAGATCTCCCAGATCAAGACCGTGATCAGCCACCCGCAGGCGCTGGCGCAGTGCGAGCACAGCCTGAAAGCCTTGCAGGTGCAGGTCGAAACCGGTTATGACACCGCCGGCAGCGTGAAAGAAGTCGCTCAGCGCCGCGATCCCACCCTCGCCGCAATCGCCTCAACCCTGGCAGCCGCTACTTATGGGATGCAGGTGCTTCAAGAAGGGATCGAAGACGACGAAGCCAACTTCACCCGCTTCCTGGCGGTCGCCAGCCAGCCGGTCGTGCCGGCAGAAAACGCCAAGACTTCGATCGTGTTCTCGCTCCACAATATGCCGGGAGCGATGTTCAAGGCGCTAAGCGTTTTCGCCCTGCGAGATATCGACCTCACCAAGCTCGAATCGCGCCCCGACTTCGGCCGCCCCTGGGAATACCTCTTTTACATCGATTTCAGCGGTTCCACCACCGACCCGCAAACCGCCCACGCCCTCGAGAACCTCTCCGAGTTCGCCCCCTTCTTGCGGATTTTGGGATCATATCCCAGAAAACTGATCGCCTAGCCTCGATTTCATTCCCATTCAGGTCTTTTTTTGGGGGGTGATATCCCGACTCGGCTTGAAATCCTGGATAAAGTGGTAAAATTAGATGTCTTTAGTCTAGTTATCTCGATATAAAGTTGGATCAACCTATGAACTGCAACCAGTGCCAGGGAATTGAAGAATTTTTCGACCAGGATTTTGCCAGGAAAGAGCTCGAAAACTACCGCAAAAAAGGGCCAGATAAGACGACACGGATCTTGATTCAAGCCATCCAGGAAGAAGGGGTCGCAGGGCTGAGCTTGCTCGATATCGGGGGTGGAGTCGGCGCGGTCCAGCATGCCCTGATTGACCTCGGGGTGGACCATGCCACCGACGTGGACGCCTCCAAAGCCTATCTGCAGGTTGCTCGAGCTGAAACGCAGCGCCGGAACCGGTCGGACCGGATCCGCTACCACCACGGCAACTTTATTGAGCTCGCCGATGAAATCCCCCCTGCTGATATCGTCACCCTGGATCGTGTCATCTGCTGCTATCCAGATGTGGATCAGCTTGTGGGTCTTTCCTCCGAGAGGGCTCAACAAATATATGGTCTGGTGTATCCGCGCGAAACCTGGTGGGTACGGATCGCGGAGGCTTTGGGGAATTTCTATTTCAAGCTGAAGCGCAGCCCATTCAGGATGTTCATTCAATCTACCCAGGCAGTCGAAGCGCTGTTGAATGCGAAAGGCTTCATCCAGAGCTTCCACTACCAGGATTTATTTTGGCAGGTGGCGGTCTATACTCGCTCGTCCACCCACCTGACCAGCGAGTAGCACACCGGCTCGAACCAGCGCGTCCAAAACCGGACCGCTCCCACGTTCGCCGATTCAAAATCCACTCCCACACGCCAGAAGCCCTGCTGTTGGGCCTGTTCGAGGCAGCGGTTGAGCAGCGCCGTACCCACACCCTTCCCGCGCCAGCCGGCCTTGACGAACGCCGGCTCCAGCTCGATCGTTTTCTCATCCTGTAAGATCGCGCAGCCTTCCTCATAACCCCGCATCAGCCCGCTCAGCCCTACCGCCTGGTCCCGGTCGAATGCCAGCCAGAGCGAGCCTCCCTCGCCGCTGAGCAGATCTTCAACGTTTTCTGGCTCGTGCTTCCAGAAGATCGGCGGAGCAGACATGTGCTCCTCCAGCCCTGCCAGAAGCTCGTCTACCACGGTCTTATCCCCCGGCTCAGCCTGGCGGATCTGGAAGCTCGCTTCGAGCGCCTCAACCGGCGCTGCTTCACGCAGGGCGTCTACCGCTGCAATCCCAAAACCCAGCCAATGGAAAGCTTCTCTGGCTGGCTGATCGCTGCCCATCAGGCTGACGGCATGCAGTCCAAGCTCCGCTGCAGACCAATCCGCCGAGATTTTGCTGTAAAGTTCTTCGTAAATCCGCCTTCGATCCATCGGTTCGAAGCCAGGCTCTGCTGCGATCGCCCACTCCGGGCAATAAGCCGCGCGTTGCCCATGAAGTCGGCAATCGTCACCGACCGCATGAAACCCACCAGCCGCCCTCCCTCCAGCGCCGCCGCACCGCTGCCGGTCTCGCTCATCTCCTCCAGCATCCCCAGGATTTGGTCAGGATCTTCATACCGCCGTGGCAGCAGTGGGTGGGCGAGGCGCAGCGCTCGAAAATTCTCAGCCGCCAACCCGGCTGCCTCTAGAAGATGCTCTTTCTCCAGCTTTGTGACCCTCATCTCCATTTTCCATCCCTATGCTTCGAAGCAAACCCGGTTTCCTCCCGCCTGCTTGCTCAGGTACATCAGCTCATCCGCCCGCTTCGCAGCTTCAGCCGCTGATTCACCCGGATGGAGCAAAGTCGCACCGATTGAAACCGTCAGCCTGATTCTCCTGCCGGCGTATTCCAGCGAGGACCGCTCGATCAGCGCCAGGAGCTTCCGCGAGATCCGTTCCAGCGCCGCCGCATCCAGGTTGAAGAGCAGCGCGAGAAATTCGTCGCCGCCCCACCTGCCCAGCGCGTCGCTCGCCCGCAGGTTGTGCAGCATGGTGTTCGCCGCCATCTTCAGCGCCAGGTCGCCGGCATTGTGACCAAACTCGTCATTGATCAGCTTGAAGTTGTCGATATCTATGAAGAGCAGCCCAGTGCGGAGCGGCTGGTGCTCGAGTTCCGCCAGCGCTCCCTGCAGTCTGGACTCGATGGATCGCCGGTTGCACACTCCGGTCAGTGGATCGCGGACCAGCTCCTTGCTGAGCAATTCAACCTGCTGCTGGAAGGCAATCATCGAAGTGTTGTCGCTGAATGTCTCGACCGCCCCCACAATCGCCCCGCGCTCATCCCGCAGCGCTGCGGCGCGCACCCGCACCGGCAGCCGGTGCCCGTGGGCATGGTGCATGAAAACCTCCGCCTCGCGCACCTGCCCATCCTGGATTGTTTTCATCAGCGGGCAGCCCTTCAGGCAAAGGATTTCGCCTTTTTCGTCGACATGCATCAGCAGGTTATCCGCGCATGAGCTGCCCAGCACCTCACCCGACCGATAGCCGCTGATCCGCTCCGCTCCTTTGTTCCAATAGGTGATCCGGCGCTGCTCGTCCACAAAATAGACCCCGTCGAACAGGTTGTCGAGGATCTCTTTGTACATTTCAGTGTCTTCAGTCATGGATTTCCCTTGCCGTCGAGTGAATTTATATCTTAAGCTCCCAACATTATAATCCTCGCAAGGCGGCGAAATCTCAGGCTGCCCTTGCTCACCCGGCGAGATCCAGTAGTCTGCTGGCACGAAATTGCGCCACGCAACATGCGTCACGCAACATGCGCCACGCAACATGCGCCACGAACAACCTGCGCCATCAAAACTCTTCAATTCAAAAACCTATGGGGTAATCGCGACCTATCCGGCTGAAAGGGTTTGGCACTTCCAGGGGTCTAATAAAGCCTTCGAAAAAACCGAAGCATAGAAAATCGTCAATCCAATCCAGGCTGTGAATACGATCCCAGAAGTCTCCAGGAAGGCAGTCACCACCTGAGGATCGAAAAGCGTCCCGCTGTTTTCCTTCAAATACGCAGCCGCTTCTGCCTGAGTTACGGCGCTCAGCGGTTGATCGTGCAGCAGAGTGTCCCAAACATCCACTACCGCAAAAATGCGCGCCGCAAGCGGGATCTGCTCCCCCTTTATTCCGCGCGGGTAGCCGCTCCCATCCCAGCGCTCGTGATGGCAGTAAGGGATCTCGATCGCCGGGCGCAGGTACAGGATTGGGTAGATCAGGTCGTAGGCATACTGCGGGTGCTTCTGCATCTCCTGCTGCTCGCTCTCGCTCAAATCCCCGTGCTTGTTCAGAATCTGGTCCGGGATCCCCATTTTACCGATATCGTGCAGCAGCACGCCGCGGCGGATATTGGTGAGGGCATTGTCATCGATCCCCATCCGTCGCGCCAGGCGCAGCGTCAAATCGGTCACCCGGCGGGTATGCCCCTGGGCTTCCTTTTCCTCATCTCCAGCGCTCGCCCCCAGCCTTCCAGGGTGACATCGTATGCCATTGAAAGCTCAAGGTTGTAAAGCTGCAGCTCGTCCAGCAGCCGCCCGTTTTCAATCCGGCGCTTCTGCTCCGCTTCGAAAAGTCGGGCGTTTTCGATCGCCAGGGCGGCTTCATTCGCAAACGTTTGCAGCAGGCTTGTCTGGTCCTCGCTGAACGCGCCGGCCATCCGGCTGCCAGCCTGGATGATCCCAATCGTCGTATCGTAGGCTACCAGGGGGATTCCGATCCAGCCGCGGGTGTTTTCGCTGCCTGGCTGCCGCTTCAACCGCAGGTCGCCCTGCGCGTCTGCCAGGATGATGGGGTGGCGGCTCTTGCGGAACAGCGTCTGCAGCTCGTCGCCTCTGGAGCGGTAGCCCACCCACTGTCGATCCTCCGTGAACCCCCGCGCCGCGACGATCTCGAGCTCGTCGCCGCTGAACATGGCGATCGAGGCGCTGTCAAAGCTCACCAACCGTCCGAGGTAATCCAGGATCAGCCCAAAGCGGTAGTTCAAGTCTGGGGTGGTCGTCATCGCAATCATGGCTTCCCGCAGTGCTTCAGATTCCCTCCGCCGGCGCTGCTCGCTCCGCACCAGGCGAATCTTCTCAACCGCGGTTGCCAGGTTGTCCGCGATCGTCAGGAGCAGGTGCTCATCCCGCCCGCTGAACGCATCGAGCTGCCGGCTTTCGGCATTGATCGCCCCGAAAATCTGACCGTTGACAAAGATCGGCGCGCAGATTTCCGACAGCACTCGCTCTGTAGCCTCCTCGTATGCTTGTTCCTTGCGGATATCCCCACTGCGCAGCAGCATCCCGATCGAGATCGTTTTACCGACGATCCCCTCCGTGAGCGGGTGGACGCTCGCCAGCTTCTCGTCGCTGATCCCATGATATGAAAAATGCGGCTTCCAGGTGCGAGTCAGCAGATCAGCGAGAACCACACCGCAGTTATCCGGATAAAGCTGGCTGCTGATCACCCCGGTCACTCTCCGGATCAGCTCGTCCACATCGATCGTCTCCGAGCAGGCAGCCGCAATCGCGTTCAGCACAGACAACTCTTTCAGCTGGCGCTCGCGCGCTTCTTCCACCTGCCTGCGTTCGCTGATATCCCGGATGATCAGCTGAACTGCCGGGCGGTCATCGTAGACCATCGGCATCGCTACCACTTCGACCGACACCACCTGCCCGTCTTGGCGGACGAATTTTTCTTCGACCGCTGGTCTCTTGCCGTTGCGGGCTTGCATCTCCTGCACCCATTGTGTCACTTGATCGTGATAGTCTGGATGGACGAAATCGAGCATCGGACGTCCGATCACCTGCTCGGCGTGGCTTGCCCCAATCAGCCTCAGCCCTGCCGGATTGACAAAAACGATCTTCCCTTCGCTGTACACCGCCACCGCTTCTGGCGAGCGCTCCACCAGCTGGCGGTAGCGGCTCTCGCTCTCATCCCGCCTTGTCTCGGCGCGCTTACGCTCGATTGCCAGGGCGATCTGGGTGGACACCAGGCTCAAGATCTCTCGGTCGCGCTCGGTATAGCGCGTTCCCTCTGCATAGGATTGAACCGCCAGTACGCCGATGGTCTTCGCTTCAATGATCAGCGGCACGCCCAGCCAGTCCAGCGATGCCGGTCCGATCATTTCAACTTCACCGCTGTCTACGAGCTTTTGAAAGATCTCTTCTGTCGCAAGCAGCGGCGCCTGTGTGCGCAGTACATATTCCGTCAGACCGCGCCTCACCGGGGTTGGTTCAGGCGGCGGCTCGTAAGGATCGACAAAATAAGGGAATTCAATCAGCTCCTGGATCGGGTCGTATAAGGCAATATAGAAATTCTCCACCGGTATAATGGATGCCAGCGCTTGATGGATTAACGCGTAAAGCGATTCAAGGGTCGGGATCGAGATCGTCGCCCGGGCGATCTGCAAAATCACTTCCTGGATCTTTTCCGTCTTTTTGCGCTCGCTGGCATCGATCAGCACCCCCTGCCAGACCTGATTAGGGCTGCCGTTGCGCTCCACCAGCATCGCCAGATCGTGCACCCAGGCGGTTCTCCCGTCCAGGGTAGTGATGCCGTATTCCATCTCGAAATGCATCCCGGTCTCAAGGCTGCTTGCAAATGCGCTCACGACCTGCTTGCGTTCCTCCGCAACGATGATCGATTCCCAGAAATTCGGATACGATTTCCAGCTCTCCAACGGGTAGCCGGCGATCTTCTCAATCATTGGGCTGATATAGCTGGTTGCCACCCGCGGGAAGGTTTGGACTTCATAAACCGCCGCAGGGGTTTGCTCCACCAGCAGTCGGAAGCGGCTCTCTGCCAGGTGGAGCAGCTCCTCCGCCTGTTTTCGCTCGGTGATATCGCGCACGAAGCCCTCGATATAAAGCAGCTTTCCAGCCTGATCGCGCACTGCCCGCGCGTCGGTGGAAGTCCAGATCAGCGTGCCGTCGCGGCACTTGTTCTGCACCTCGACCCGCCTCACCGCCCCCTCACGGTCAAGCATCGAGCTAAACGCATCCCAATCCGCCGGGTCGGTATAAACCTGAGCGCCGATATCCCCCACCTCTGCCACCATCGCCTGCGGCGAATCATAGCCAAAAATGCGCGCCATTGTCGGGTTTACGCGCTGGTAAACCCCTTCCGGTCTCGATTGAAAGATGCCTTCGGCGGCGTTTTCAAAAATGTTCTGGTAATCGGCTTGCGCCCGTTTTTGATCGATCGCCACCTGGCGCATCCCAAAGAAAAGCACCACCGCCGTCAGCAGGACCATCATCCAATCGCTGAGGGTGTGCAGCTGCTCCGCCAGCGCCGGGTCGCTTACTGTCTTTTGCACCAGAAGATTTGTGCCAAAGATCCAGGCTCCGGCGGTGAGGAAATAGAGCAGCGTGATTCGAATCGGAAGCGAGTTCAGAACGCGGCGCATAGAGCTTTCCGGCAAGAAAGATAATCGAATTATACAGGAACGCCAACCCGATCAGCCGACACTTGCGCAAGGTTTCGGCTCACTTTAATTCAAAACTTACGGAAATCGGAGCCTGTTCCGGATTAATCCTGCCTTCCTTAATCTCTCTATGCCGTCTTTCCACAAACCCCGCAGCTCGCTCCTCCCAGCTTGCCCGAGGCTGTTCGCTTTGGCGCAATTTTTAGATCTATAAATCCCCACGTACGGATATTGTAAGAATTTTCACGATTTCATGCTATACTTTTTAGGAGGGCCTGATGAAAAACAGAATTGTTTTAGGGATAATTGCGCTTTTGTCTATGTTGCTGGCCGCCCCCGCCCCTCTCCCTGAGGGGCCATTTTACAGCTATCTCCCGCTTATGAACCGGATCGTACCTGCGACATGCCCTACACTGACAGTTGTAGAGATCGAAAGTCAAATAACCGGCCATTCGCCCTGCTCGAATTGGGCTAAGATCAGCTATGATCCCCCAGGCAACTGCGTGGTAACCGTCCAGGTCTTTGACGCAGATACTGGGCTGGAGGTACCGTCACAATGGATCATGGATTACAATCTCAGCAATTTTGACTTCTGCGCTCTGGTTCCCGCTCGCCAATCCATATATAACCGAGCAGACTTGGGTCAATCAGCGGTTTGTCGCCCATTTCGCAGACGGATGCGTGTCCGAGGTCACAAAGGGCTTTTGGGCCAGCACAATCCAACTCGATCAATGCTTGGGGAACATATACCCTAATTGCCCAGCGCCGTAGAAACAATAAAAAGCCCCCGAGGAAATCGGGGGCTTTTCTGTTGATCGGTATGGATTGGAAGTCTCTCCGTTTGCGCGGTCTTGCTGATCGGCTTGATGATCGGATTTCTCCGATAATTTCTGGTCAATTTCAGGACTGAATGATCAACACCGCTTTAGATATAGAATCACCAGCGAATCATTCAGATTAAGTCTTAGCTCACTTTGCGATCTTTGCGCCCGGACTTCCTGTCCGGCGCTTCGCGTTTAAATCTTTTATCTCCCTTTCCAAAATACCTACCAATGAAAAAGGCGCGGCTGCGTAAAGCCGCGCCCTCTCCAATTCAAAACCTATACCTACTTTTTGATCTGGTGCAGCCTCAGCCCGTACACGTTTTCCCCATACTGCACCCGCACCGGCTCCCACGAAGCTTCCAGCGCCTGCCCGATCTTCAGCTCCTCGGTGTCCTCGGACTCGATCTGCCCCATCGCCTTGACCCCGTTCTCGAACTGCGCCACTCCGATCGTCAGGTAGCGCTGGTCGAAGCCCCATGGCAGGTTGAAGATCCGCGTCCAGGTCAAGAGCTTTGCCTTGCCCTGCGGCTTGACCTGCTCGAACTCCCGGCTGCGGCAGTTCAGGCAGCGGTCGTGAAATGGATAGTGCAGCTTGCCGCACTTTTTGCATTTATAAGCCACGATCCCAAGCTCTTTCTTCTTCACGGCTCTACCCTCCGCAGCACAAATGACAGCACGTTGTTGCCGAACCCGCCGAAATTCACCGTCAGGCCGGTCTGGGCGTTCTTCACCTGGCGTTCTTTCGGCAGGTCATGCCGAAGCTGGTGGACGATATCCACCACCTGCGCCACGCCAGTGGCCCCCACCGGGTGGCCGCGCGCCTTCAAGCCGCCCGAAAGGTTGATCGGGATCTGCCCGCCCAGCTTCGTCTTGCCGGCCAGGGCCGCTTTGCCGCCTTCGCCCTTTTTGAAGAAGCCGATGTGCTCGCTCTCGGCGATCTCCAGGATGGTGAACGCGTCGTGCAGCTCTGCCACGCTGATATCCGCCGGTTTGAGCTTCGCCATCTCCAGCGCCTGCTGCGATGCCAGCGTAACCGCCTTGAGGTCGGTCGGGTCGTCTCGCTCGGCGAGCGTGTGCGTGTCGGTCGCCTGCCCGAACCCGGCGATCAAGATCGGGGTGTTCTTGAATTTCTTGGCTTGGTCCAGCGGGCAGATGACTACCGCCGCTGCCCCGTCGCTCACCGGGCACATGTCGTACAGGTGCAGCGGGTCCGCCCCCACCGGGTTGTTCACGATCGAAGCCCGGTCATCGTAAATGCCTTCCTTCGTGATCGCCATTTCGACATGGGCGAATGGGTTCAAGCCGCCCATTAATTGGTTCTTGACCGCCACCGCCACCAGCATCTCGCGCGTCACCCCGTATTTTTCCATGTAAAGGCGGGTGAACATCCCTGCCATGCCAGGCAGCGTGATCCCGTAGACATATTCGGCGGTCGGGTGGGTCATGGTCGCCACCAGGTCGGTCGCCCGCCAGCCGGTGACCTCGCGCATCTTCTCGCCGCCCACCACCAGCACCGTGTCGTAATATCCCGATGCCACTGCCAGCAGCCCGTTCTTTATCGCCGAGCCGCCCGAAGCCGGGCCGTTCTCCACTGTATCCGCCGCCGCAGGCAGCAGGCTCAGCCGGTCCACCAGCGAGCTCGCCAGCGCCACCTGGTGCTGGATGATCCCGCCGCCCATATTCGCCAGGTAGAGCGCGTCCACCGTCCCGTCGCCTATCCCGGCGTCATCCATCGCATGAAGCGCCGCATAAGCGAGCATATCCATCAGCGAGTCCTCGTCGCGCCGTCCGAATGGGATCATCCCAATCCCGACCACCGCGACAGGTCGCCCGAAGGTTTTCACCGCTTGCTTTTCTGTGTCTGCCATGATTTATCTCCCCTTCAATCCGGCGATGCGCTCGCGGATCGTATCGTCATCCGCGAACTTGATCGCCTCGGCGACTCATCCCACAGGTCCTGCGGCACCGGGCGTTCTCCGACCACCAGCCGCGGTTTGGACTTGAAATAAGTCTCGCGGCTCAGCACCCACAAATCGCCGCCGCCCAGCTCGTGCGGGATCTTGGTCTCGGTCAGCGGGTACTCCACCATCCAGCGCCGGAACCCGATCGGGCTTTCTGCCACAATCAGCACCTGGTCCTGGTTCAGGTATTCCATGTGGTATTCCATCTTGGCTGCAAACAGGTGCGAGCCGATCCGCAGGCCGCGGTCGATCGCCAGGGTATGGTAACTCATCCCGACTTTCTCGGTCTCCATCCGCCCGTTCACTACCCCTACCAGATAGCCGTCCACCTGCCCCATCAAGCAGTACGCGCTCTTCACCCGGTGGCGGTACCAGGCGAGCAGCTCGCCGTACAGCCGGGCGCTGACGATGTCGTAATAGTCCCGCTCGATAAACAGGCAGGGGTGCACCGACTTCAAGATCTCAGGCACATCCTCCCGCTCTGCCTGGCGGATGACCATCTTCTTGCCGTTCGCCAGCGTGATCCATTTCGGCGGGTACGGCGGCATATCATACTGGTACGGTCTTAATACTTTCTCTAGCTCCATATCAACTGCCATATTTACTCTCCTTAAAAATCTTTTACCGCAAAGGACGCTAAGAACGCAAAGTCATTTTGGTTCATAATCTTATCGTATTAACATCCTTCATAGGTTAGTTTCTATTAAACTCCTACAAAGGAATGAAAGATCGTTTAAAAACATGCCATTTATCTTAGCGCACTTTGCGTCCTTCGCGGTTAAATTGCTTTCTAGCCCAGATTGGCGGCGCTGAGCTTATTGATCGACTCCAGGTGTTTGGGATTGTAGCCGTCGCCGAAACGCGTCTTCGGCATAGCGGCTTTCTCCTTCATCAGCGCCTCATATTCGCCGTCGTCCACCACCGCCACGCAGCGCCCGATGCTCGACTCGCCGTCCACGAAGCGCCAGGGGAAGAAACCGATCGTTGTGCGCTTGTTGGCGAACAGGTCGATATCGCCGCCAATGCACTCGGCATGGATAATCCCGTATGGGAACATCTCCAGGTGCATCAGCTGGTACTTCGAATCGTCGAAATACTCCGCCAGCGGCTTGCCGAACTTCTTCTGGAATACCTTCTCCGCCTGGCGCGCCTGGCGCGGCATCCAGTCGCGGATGATCGTATTCATCGGGTGGTCGGCGCTCCCGCAGTCCACCCCAATCCAGCGCAGCTTCTTCCGCTTCGCCCATTCTGCAAACTCGCGATCCGGTCCGGGGTGCATCACCATGTAGCGGATCTCGTTGGCAGTCGGCTGGTCCCAGCCGAAGTGGTGGTAGCCGGTATGGATGATCAGGATATCGCCCTGGCGCACCTCAACCCGCTCTTCCACCATCTTGCTGGTGTAGACGTCGTAGTCGCCGCAGATGTCGCTCAAATCCACGACCGCGGCCTGGTTGACCAGGAAGTCCATGTCCAGCGAAGCGATGTCTTTGCCCGGTGTGTGGAAGTGGATCTCGCCGTCCAGGTGGGTGCCCAGGTGGTTTGAGTGGGTGACCACCTGTCCGTTCGCCCCATTCGGCGCCAGGCGCTTGAAATACTTCACCTGCAGCGGCTCGTACGTCGGCCACGGCGGCGTCGCAATCCCCAACGGCACTGTCAAATCAATGAATTTCATTTTAACCTCCAGGTTTAGTAAAGATTTAAACGCAAAGACGCCAAGAACGCAAAGAATCTCAATCTAAATTGCGTTTCTTAACAAATTCTACTTCTGGTAATTGATTGACAACCCTTTTGATCCCATATTTCATCAGAGTGACATTCCAGTTAAGCAAGAAACCGAGGTGATAACCTCCTAACCTTAAATAAGTTAATAGCTGAACGCTGTGAATCGCTGCCAATTCCTCGACAGTCTTATTCTCGATAACGATCTGAGAATCAACAATCATATCGACACGATAACCCGTATCAATTTTATGCCCATCATAATGAATTGGCAGCGGAACTTCGCAAGCAACCAATAGCCCTCGCTTTCCGAGCTCATAAGCCAGGCAGTACTGATAAGCAGATTCAAGCAAACCAGGACCCAGGGATCGATGGACTTTGATCGCCGCGTCTACAACCTCTCTTGCAGCATTTTCAATCTCCATCGAAATAAAATCCATTCAATATCATCGATTTATTTGAAAAATCTTCGCGATCTTTGCGCCTTCGCGTTTAAATCTTTACATCTCACTCACCGCCTCATACGCGTCCTTAAAGCACTTTTCCGGAGCGCGCAGGATCCCCGCTCCCACCATGCCCACGCCCGGATCTTTGTGGGCGATACCCGTGTTGATCTGCGGCAAGATGCCCGTCTCAATCACCTTGCGCACGTCGATCCCGCAGGGCGTCCCCCGGAAATTAAGCGCCGGGATCGTGAACTGCTCGTGCTCGTCGAACGTGATCTCGTACATCTCCAGCGTCGTCTGCAGCGCCAGCGAGGGCGAGCCGCCCACGAATTTGACAATCGCCGGCGCGGCTGCCATCGCCATCCCACCGTAGCCGGCGGTCTCGGTGACCGTGCTGTCGCCAATATCCGGGTTGGCGTCTTTCTCGCTATACTGCGGGAAATACAGCCCCTGCACCACGCCAGCCGGCGCCGTGAACCAGCGCTCCGGCATCCCCGCCAGCCGGATTCCGAAATCCGTCCCGTTGCGCGCCATCACGCTCACGATCGTGCTGCCTGCCACCCCTTCACCCGGCTCGAGGATCGCCTTGCCTGCCGGCATGCTCAGGTTCAGGAAGAAATGGTCGTTGCGGTCGATAAACTCGATCACCTTCGCCAGCGTCTCGTTGTCTTTGCTGGTGCGCGCCAGCGCCGGCAGGATCGCCCTCAGGAACAGTGAAGTGCCCGCCCGGTTGCGGTTGTGGCATTCGTCGCCCATGTGAAGCGCCTGTGCGATCAGGCTGCGCAGGTCGATCCCGTCCGGTAAGGTTGATAATGCCCGGTCGAGGGTGGGGTACAGGTCGGTCTCCATCCACTTCAGCCGGGTGTAGACCTCCTCGCCCAAACCGCCATACCGCAGCACCTTGCCGAGCCCCTCGTTCTGCGTGCAGAATGCCCGGTTGCCGAAAGCTTTGTTCTCGATGATAAAGACCGGCATCGATGGCGAGACCACCCCCGCCATCGGTCCGACGGTGTGGTGATGGTGGCAGGGCGAATACTCGATCTCGCCTGAAGCCGCCATCCTGGCTGCCTCGGTTTCGTCGCGGGCGATCCCCTCATAGATCAGCGCGCCCATCACCGCCCCGCGGGTCGGTCCGCACATCCGCTCCCAGCCAATCGGCGGCCCGGCGTGCAGGATCATCCGGTCGTGCATCCCCGGGATCACATCTTTGGCGATCCCCATCCCGGCAAGCACCGGGCGGCCTTCCTTCATCCGGCGGGTCACCTCGGCGTTCGCCGCATCGATATCGATCCCGGTGGTAGTGATCCGCAGGCGCTTACCCTCGAAAGCCGGCGGTCTCCAATCCACATCCACCACCTGAGCTCCCTGGTCTTTTACAGATTGGGCCATGCTCTCCAACCCGACGTTGATCACCGAGATGGGCTTGCCGAACAGATCGTTTATTTTAGGTTCGGGCATAATTATCCTCAAAATCTTCCGTTATTATTTTCAAAACTATGAAGGTAATAAACGGACCGCAATTTTTCCTGATAATTGAATTTGATTGAACAGTTTCTCATCGGTCGTCCACAATTCAGATTCAAACCGTTCAGCCAACGCAAGATATTGGGCGTCGTATGTGGCACTCAGATTGTACAAGCTCGCGATTTCAGCAGCTCGAAAATGCAGCTCTGGATCTTCGACCAGGTCGATAGGAAGCGCTAACGCGGCAGTTAGTGCAGTAAACAACCCCTTATCACTTAAAACCCCAAACTTGTGGTAGCGGTAGAGAATGTTTGTGACCTCGAAATACAACAATACTGGAGCTGTGATCGTAATTCCGTTTTCTTCCCATGATTCCCAAGATTGTTGAACCGATTCCTTCTCGGGGAATGCGACCAAATGGATCACCGGTCCTGCATCAATGCAAATCGTATTGCTCATCACGTTCCTCACGGATCTGGCGGAGAACAATGGCAGGGTCCGGGAAAGTCCGACCTTTTAGATCGATCCTCACCTGTTCTCGGGATTCATATACTAGGTCACGCCACTTTTTTGTTGGTTGTCCAGACAATAAGCGGTTGTAATCATGTACAGACATGACCACGACGATCGGAGTTCCACCGCGTTCGACAATAACAGGATGTTTTTGGGCATCCTGGAGCATCTCTCCAAAACGAATTCTGGCTTCTGTCGCACTGATTACTTTTCCCATTTGATCCTCCAGCTATTCATTAATCGATTAATCGATTAATGAATAACATGGATATCTAAACCTGTCAATTAAAACTGGCCTCTTTCACCGATCCTTCGCTTTTCCATCTATTTCCATTCGATATTCATTACCAACGATAAGAACCTTCGTGTTTTTCGCGTCCGGACTTCCTATCCGGAACTTTGCGTCCTTAGCGGTTCAATCTTTTTATAGCTCATCCACCACCTTCGCCGCCAGCCTCGCCGCCTCGGCGTTGCTCGCGCAGACCACCACCCCGGCCCTCTCCAGCTTCTGCACCTGGTCGCCCAGCCCTTGCGGATCTTCCTCAGTCCCCGTGACCGAAGCCAGCACCGCCAGCGAGCGTCCCTCCTGCTCCGCCAGAGCCTTCGCCTTGCGTACCGCCTCCCCCAGCTCGCCTGCCGGATCGGGATGCGCTCCGTAGCCCAGCACCACGTCGAGCATGATCACCGCTGTCTCCGGGTCCTGGGCTTCCTGCAGAATCCGCCGGATGCGCAGGTCATTGTCGATCATCGGGTGCGGTCTCCCAACCGTGAACTCCTCCTCGCCCAGGTCCACCGCACAGTGACCGGAGCTGCGGGTCGAATTGGCCATCTGGTCAGCCTCACGCAGCGGGGCGTTCGAGCGCACCGGCTCCTTCAGCAAGTCCTTCCAGATCACCTGCGCCTCGTAGCACAGCGTCCCACCAGAGAACAAGCCCCGCAGATAACGCTGGTGTGGTTTTAATCCTCTGCCCAGTTCTTTGGCTTGGGCGGCTGCCTTGTCTGTGAAAGGCGCCTGCGCCTTCCCCCCGGCAAAACCCGCCGCAATCCAGGCGGCTTCTTCCAGCGTGCGAGCGATCACATGGCGGGGATTCTCGAGCTTGCGTACCTCCCCACCCAGCATGCAGACCACGGTCGGCTTGGAGCTCTTCCCCACCTGCTCGAGCACTTTCTCAGCCACCGACTCCGCCGGCGGTTTGCTCACCAGCACGATCACCTCGGTCTGCGGGTCGTCCTGCAGCGCTTCCAGCCCGGCGAGCATCATAATCCCGCCCACCTGTTCCTTCAGGTCGCGCCCACCCGTGCCGATCCCCTGGGTGATCCCCACCCCGGCTTTCGCCAGCAGCGTACTCACCTCTTGCAGACCCGTCCCTGCCGCCGATACGATCCCAACCGGTCCTAAGGGAAGCTTATTTGCAAAGCCCAAGGCTGCCCCGTTTATGATCGCCGTGCCTGCGCCTGGGCCCATCAGCAGCAGCCCGTGCGCTGCAGCATAGCCCTTAAGGGCGATCTCGTCCTCAATCGAGACGTTGTCGCTGAAGAGCAGCACGTGCAGCCCGCCTTGCAGAGCGTCCCAGGCTTCCTCTGCCGCATACCGGCCCGCCACCGAGATCACCGCCACGTTCGCTCCCGCGTTCGATTTAAGCGCCCCTCTCAAGGTCTTAGGTCGGTAACCACCCGCCCCACCGCCTCCGCTTTCCTCGCCAGACTGTTTGCGAGAAAGCAGCTTTTCCGCCAGCGCCAGCGCCGTCTCCGCCGCCCCTGCCTCCGCCTTGATCGCGATCACCAGGTCGTTCGGGCTTGCCGCTTCGGCTTCAGGCGTCAGCAGGCCTGCCTGGCGCAGGATGCCCTTGTTGGCCTCGGTCGCCATTACCACCGCCGCGTCCTGCACGCCGTCTGCCTTTGCCAGCTCCTTCGCCGCCAGCATCAGGCTGACCGAGTCGTAATACTGGCTTTGTTTTATTTTTGTCTCGATTATCAATGGTCACGCTCCAAAAAATCCAAACGCAAAGACGCGGAGCTCGCTAAGTTTTTAGAAGAAATCTTTGCGTCCTTCGCGTCTTCGCGTTAATTCAATTTACTCCACCAGCCCCGCCTCCTGCATCGCCAGATAGACTTTCTCCGCAGTGTAGGGCGGCGCGCCGACCCGGATGCCGATCGCGTCGTAAATCGCGTTCGCCACCGCCGGGATTGTCGGCACCATCGCGTGCTCGCCGATACCGCGTGCCCCCCAAGGACCGTCGTCCTGCGCCACCTCAACGATGATCGCCTGGATGTCGCGCGGCACATCTGCGCTGGTGGCGATGCGGTAGTCGACAAAGCTCGGATTCTGCAGCACACCTTCCTTCAATTGCAGGCTCTCGTAGAGCGCTGTGCTCAATCCCTGTACGAAGCCCCCCTCCATCTGCGCCCGCACCATATCCGGGTTGATCGCCTTGCCGACGTCGAAAGCTGCCACACCTCGCAGCACATCCACCTTGCCGGTTTGCATGTCCACTTCCACTTCCACCGCCTGCGCGCCCACCGTATAGTGCACCACTGCTCGCGGTCCCTGCCCGGTCTCGGCGTCCAAACCGGTGACGTAGGAGGGCATGAAGTTTCCCCGCCCCTGCACCGGTCCGCCGATCCAGCCCTGGTCGTTCGGCAGTGGGATGCCGTAGATCACGATGCTCTTAAGTGAGATCGACTTTTCGGTCTTGTAAGAGATCACCTTACCGTCGATGATGTCCAGGTCATCGGGATTTTCGTTCCAGGCTTTTGCCACCATGTCGACGATCTGCTTGCGGGCGTCGCGGGCCGCCGCGCTGATCGCATTTCCCATGCTCCAGGTCAGCCGGCTTGCAACCGTCTGCCATTCATACGGGCTGTATTTCGTGTCAACCGGGGTCGCCACCCGCACCCAGTCGTAAGGCACACCCAGCGCTGCGGCTGCCATTTGGGCCGCGATCGTGAAAGAGCCCTGACCAATCTCCTGCCCACCCACGCTCACCGTCACCGTGCCGTCTTCAGCCAGCGCCACCTTCGCGCTCGAGCCGGCGTTCGGGGGCATTGCCGGCGCTTTCCACATCAGCGCCAGCCCCTTGCCGCGCCGCTTGTTCGGCGCGCTCGGCGGGTCTTTCCTCCCCCAATTGATCGCTTTTGCAGCTTTATCCAGGCATTCCGATAGCCCGGTGGGGTGCATGGTCATCCCGGTCGCCAGCGTGTCGCCGCCCTTGATGACGTTGATTCTGCGGAACTCGACCGGGTCGATCTTCAAGCTCAGCGCCAGCTCGTCAATGCACTGCTCCAATCCGGCGTGCATCTCGGGCATCCCAAAGCCGCGCATCGGTCCCCCGACCGGGTGGTTCGTATACACGCAGTAGCTGTCGGTCTTTACATTCGGCACCCGGTAAGGACCGGTGGAGGAGTAGCCCGAAGCGCGGGTGATGTTCACGCCGTATTCGGTATAAGCCCCGCCGTCCCAGTAGAAGCGGTTCTCCATCGCCAGCAGCTTACCCTGGGCGTCGCAGCCCATCTTAAAATGCGCCACCAGACCCTGGCGCACGAAGGCGGTGTAAAACTCCTCTTCCCGCGTCAGGCGCATCTTCACCGGTCTGCCCTTGACCTTCATCGCCAGCACCACCGCCAGCGCTTCCATACTCACCCCAGCTTTGCAGCCGAAACCGCCGCCTACGTACGGGGCGATTACCTGCACGTCCGACGGAGAGAATCCGAGCGCCGCCGCGATCAGGCTGCGCTGCGCAAACGGGGACTGCGAGCTGCCCCAGATCGTGATCTTACCGGCCTCATCGACTTTCGCCACTGCCACATGCGGCTCGATCGGCACATGCTGGATGTGCGGGACATGATATTCTCGCTCGACAATCGCCGCGCACTGCTCCCAAACCGCCTCGGTGTCTCCCTTGCGGATCCGGAAGTGGTTCGAGACATTCGTCCCCGGCTGTGGAAAGATAAAATTCGCCACCGGATAATCCGCCATTTTCGGGTGGAGCAGAGGCGCGTCCTCACCCGCCCCGTATTCCGGATTGAAGATGCCCGGCAGCGGCTCATATTCCACCTCGATCAGCGAAACCGCCTGTTCGGCGATCGCCTCGCTCACCGCGGCCACGCCTGCCACCGGGTCTCCAACATAGCGCACCCGGTCGCGGCAGAATATGTGGCGGTCTTTCAGATACAGCCCAATCAGGCCGGGAGTATCCTCGCCCGTTGCCACCGCCTTGACACCTGGCAAAGCCCGCGCTTTGCTTACATCCACCTTCTTGATCAACGCGTGCGGATGCGGACTGCGCACTACCCGGGCATAAAGCATCCCGGGGCCAAACTGCAGATCATCCGCAAACAGCGCCGCGCCGAGCACCTTTTCGCGCCCATCCACGCGCGGCACGCTTTCACCGATCGGGTGGGGAATTGTTTGAGTGTCAGTCATATCTACCTCACTGCCCTCTGCCTCTCGGCCGCGTCGAGCACCGCGTCTACGATCCGGATGTAACCCGTGCAGCGGCACAGGTTTCCAACCAGCGATTTACGCACCTCCGCTTCGGTCGGGTCCGGGTTACGGTTCAGCAGCGCCCTGGCTGAAATCAGCACGCCTGGGGTGCAGAAACCGCACTGCACACCGCCGTGGTCCAGCAGGGCCTGCTGGATTGGGTCCAGCACGCCGTCGTGCGCCAGCCCTTCGACAGTGATGACCTGCGCCCCGTCGCACTCGGCTGCCAGCACCATGCAGGCGTTCACCGCTTCCCCGTTCAGCATCACAGTGCATGCCCCGCACTCGCCCGCATTGCAGCCGTTCTTCGTGCCGGTGATCGCCAGCTTATCGCGCAGCATCTGAAGCAACGTCATATTCGAAGATACATCAGCCTGTTCAGTTTCACCATTAATCGTCATAGTTATTCGATGGACGCTCATTTTGCACCTGCCAATCGATCCCAGGTTGTTAGTAGGGCTTTCTCGCTCAGCGTTCGCACCATCGCCTTGCGGTAGCGGGCGCTGCCGCGGACATCATCGATGGGATTGCACGCCGCTTCAGCCAGTTTCGATGCTTCTTTGAAAGCCCCTGCCTCTGGGGAATGTTCATTCAGATAGTCCTGGGCTTGAGTCACCGTCAGCGGGATCGGCGCGACCGAAGCCAGCGCGATCCTGAAGCGGTAGCCGGATGGTGCTGATGGGTCTTTAAACCCGAACGCCGTCACACCCACGATCGAGAGATCGCCCCAATTGTTGCGGCCCAGTTTGACATACGCCCCCGCTGCGCCTTGCGGCGGGAGCGGGAAATAAATCGAAGTAACGATATCGCCCGGGTTCAACAGGGTTTTTCCTGGACCCTTGAAGAACCCCGCCAGCGGGACCTGGCGGAAACCTCCCACTCCGTGCACATTCAGCACCCCCTCAAGGGCAATGCATGCCCCGATAGTATCTCCAGCCGGGGAGGCATTGCAGATATTGCCGACGATCGTCGCCCGAGTCCGCAGCTGGTAGGATGCCACCCACCGGCAAGCCTCCGCCAGCAGCGGATAGTGAGCCTGCACCGCAGAAGATGCGATCACCGCGTTCATATTCACCGCCGCGCCGATCGTCAAGCCCGGCTTGTGCCCGTTGGATGCGCCTGTTTCGAAGATCAGCTCGTTCGTGCCTTCGAGCCCCTTCACATCCACCAGGTAGCGGTCGTGCCAGACGCCGTCGCGGATGCGCACGAAGATGTCTGTCCCGCCCAGCAACGGGCGCGCTTCGCCGGCATGGGCGCTCAGGAAAGCGCTCGCCTCTGTCAGCGTCGCCGGATGGATATAATCGAACTCAGGTAGTTCTGGATGAGCGTTGATACTCATATTCACCGCCTTGTGAATGGTTTCTAAACACGAATACGCAAAACACGCAAGTTTTCACAAAGTTGGTCAGCTGCGCCTCGCGACTTCGCGTTTCGAGTTTGGAGATTGGGATGCCGGACTATCTCACCCGGCACCCCAGTTTTTATACTTTCTAGTCGTTAATATTCTGCCGATCTTCGACCCCAAACCTGCTGGGTTTAAAGATCAGGAAGATCAGGTTCATCAGGATTCCAAGGATCGCTGCGAACACGATCGCCGGGATCCCGCTCGGGAACAGTACTGGGATCGGGAATGGGAACATCCCGTTCGGCAGCGCCAGGTTGCCACCAATGCCCGTCACCAGGATGATCGCGCCGACTGCCAGCTGCCGCGGCTCAAAAAGGTTGACTTTCTCGGATTGGATCAGCGCGATACCTTGCATGCCGATCACACCGAACAGATAGATCGAAAGCCCGCCGACCACAGCCGTCGGCAGCGTGTTGACCACCGCCGCCAGCTTGCCGATGAAGCCGAGCAAGATCGCGATCACGCCAGCAGCCATCAGCACTGGCACGGAGTAGCAGCGCGTAATCGCCATCAGGCTGTTATTCTCGCCGTAGTTCGTCCCGGCGCAGCCTCCCAGAAATCCAACAACAATATCGTCGCTGCCGTCTGCTACCAGGTTGAGCCCGATCAATTTCTTGATCTCCAGCGGGGCCCTGCCCAGCTCCTTCGCCAGCTGGTCGATATACAGACTCATCTGGTACAGGTGGGCGGTGCTCTCAGGGATGGTCGCGATCGCGATCAAGGCGATGCCGGTGATCGCAGCCCAGGCGTTCGGGTCGCCAAATGCCGGGATGGTGAATGACGGGATGCGCACCCATGCCGCCGCGCCGATCTTCGCAAAATCCACCAGCCCGAACGGGATCGAGATCAGCCAGCCGATGAAAGCGCCGAGCAGGATGGGCAGCATCCCGATCAGCCCCTTGCCCTGAAGGTAAACTGAAAAGATGATCGTGAGGATCAGTGTGATGAGCGCCACTGTCCAGTTGGTGCCGGCCATCCCGAGCGCAGCGCCGGCGAGGGCGATACCAATCACGATCGCAACACTGCCGGTGATCACGGGCGGCAGGACTTTGTCGAGCGCTTCCTTCCCAATCCGCATGATCAATAATCCAACCAGGATCTCCAGGATGCCCGTCCCGATGATGCCGACCTGCACGATCTTCACGCCCGCCGGGCAGTAGAACTGCGCCGGGTCGTTGAAGCAATCGCTCGCATACAGCGTCATCGCCGTCACCACCACGGTGATATAGCTGAAGCTCGAACCGTAATACAGCGGAATGCGCCTGCCGGAGACCAGCAGCGCCACGATCGTGCCAATCCCGCTCGCTGCCAGCGTCACCCCAACATCGAACTTGGTCAGGATCGCTACCAGCACGGTCGCCGGGAACATCGTCAGCACCTGCTGGAACCCCAGGCTGATCATTGCGCCCCAGGCTGGGGTATCGGGAGGTAAATAACCCACAAATTTTGTTTTCGCTTCTACAGCCATTCTATTTGCTCTCCTCAATCATTCAAATCTATGGAAATAATAGAAAGATGGTTGCTAAGCCAATCGAAATTCAGTGATCAGCGCCTCCTTTCACCCGACGGTATGAATGCCCAATAAACGCTGCTGTTTGGGTGAAGTCGTCCTTGCATTTGCAGCGTTAAAAGCATTTGCCTCCGCTTCGGGTTAAAGCAAAATCAGGATGGTGGTTGAACAGATGGGTTTTGATTGGCGAGGGAAGCGAGCGCGGATATTCTCGCTTTCTTCCTCTTCCCGCGGTGGGGCGCTGGGGGGTAAGGGATTTTTAATCATGTCCGTCGGATCGAAACTGCGCCAGATTTCAAATTGCCCGTCGAACTGCAAGGACTTTCTTTACTAAGTTAATAACCCAATAATTGGATAAAAGATGCGCACAATCCAGTCAGCAGCCATACTTCGACCCAATATATGCATTATTCTTTCAATTCTAGCCCTGCGCAATTGCCATCTGTCATCTCCTCACGGTGATCTTTATCCCTTCTCCCTTAATAATCAAACGCGAAGACGCAAAGTACGCCAAGTTTTCTTAACACTATTCTTTGGAGATACATTTGTTATTTTCCTTATTGTGGTGGTTCAATTTCTAGTTCCAAAATTTATTAACTAGATCCCAGAATTTCCAGGATTTTTCTAATTTCCTTCGCGTCTTTGCGTCTTCGCGTTTTAATCTTTTCAGTATAATACCCCCATGAACCTCTCCCCCGGAATGATCGTCGTTGTCGCCGCCGCCCTGCTCTTCTACCTGCGCCTGATCCTGATCCAGCGTCAGCATGCCAAACAAATCGCCCAGGCTCGCGCCGCCTACTACACAAAAAAGCCAAAATCAAAATCTCAACCAGCCTCCCCTCCTCCGCGTTATTCGATCATCAGCCAGAACCCTCGCGACCTGATCTTAGCCGGAGTCGGCTCCCTCCTGGTGATCATCGGGCTGGTGCTCAACGCCGGCGCCCTCCCTTTATACTCCCTTCAGCAGTTTTGGTGGATTCCAACCACTCTCGGCATCCTGGCGTTCAGCTTTGGATTCCGCTAATAGAGACCATGAATAAAAACTGCCCCATTTGCGGTCGTGCCGATACCGTCGCCAGGCTCAGCGCAATCTACATCTCCGGGATTGAGCTGAAATACCCCCAGCGCGTCTCTAAAGAAAGCGAACCTGCTTATAAGATCCTGCAGAGTCACCTGCCTTGGAGAGCGGTTTCCAAACAAGACCTGATCGAGCTCTCCAGGCGGTTCTCACCCCCTGCTTCGAAGCGCAAATCGACGACCCGCCTCATCCATCCAGATTGGATCGTGCTCGCCCTCGCCATCGTCTCGCCGATCTTTCTTAAAGGGATTTACACCAACCAGACCGCCGCTTTCATCCCTATTATCCTTCTTCTGATTGCCTGCCTGGGTCTATATATCTGGCAGCGCCGCTACCTCGTCAACCGCTACAAAGATCAGCTCGATGAGCGGCGCCAGTCCGACCAGCGTGTCGCGACCGCAATCGAGCGCTGGATGAAATTGAACTACTGCCTGGAAGACGATATCCTCTTTGACCCCGAGCGCTGTGAGCCCATCCCCCCCGACCAGATGCACGAGCTCCTGTACAGCTGAGTGGTCTCTCCTTTCCCATCAACAAGATCCATCAGCATTCAATCTTATCGCCTCCCCTTTGTGAACCTTGACACAAAACAACCTTAATTGTAGAATAATCGGCAATAAACATCAATAATTCATGTTCGTTTGTTTCCGTTTCAGAACGTTTTCCGTCTAATTCAATGGTTGATGGTCTCGGCGGTGGCTTTATCCAGAACTTGGGGCTTCTCCTTCCGATTCTCACGGATCCTTCATCCGACCCACATGCTCGAACCGGCGCCTTTCAATGCTGGACTCATCCAATTTCCCCGATCGAATTGGAGGTGCCCCAGACCCTGGCACCCTGACCAGGTCTGATCCGAGACAATTCTCCGCCGTTCCATCAATCTCTCAAAATCCCGGCTAAGCCTATCGATCCAGAACCCAAAATGGAGAGAAAAATGAAGAAAAAAATATCCTTAATCATCAGCTTTATCACAATTTCAGTCTTCCTGCTCAGCGCGTGCGCTCCGGCTGCTACCCCGGCTCCCGCTGAAACCAGCGCCCCGCCTCCGGCTGCCCCCGCCGGCTTCGACTGGAAGCGCTTCGATGGCGAGAAGATCACCGTGCTCTTGAACGAACACGGCTGGACAAACGGTCTGCGTCCCTTCATTCCGGATTTTGAAGCCAAAACCGGCATCAAGGTCGACCTGCAGGCATTCGCCGAGGACGTCTACTACGACAAGATGGAGTTTGCCTTGCGCTCCGAAAAGCCCGTCGCCGATGTCTACATGCTCCCGATGGACTCGAACGCTTACACCCAGTGGTCAGCCGGGCTGATCGCCCCTATCAGCGCCTATATTGACGACCCAACGATGACATCCGCCGATTATGAGCTTTCGGATTTCACTCCGGGCTACCTCCAGCTCGGCTATTACCCCTCCGGCGACCCCACCGCTCTGCTTTACGGCATCCCGATCGTCTTCGAGACCTACATCCTTTTCTATAATAAAGACCTGGTCTCCAAGTACCTGGACGGCAAAGTGCCCACTACCATGGATGAGTTGGTGGAAGCTTCCCGAAAAATCACCGCTGAAGGCGGCGGCGATGTCTACGGCTCGTTCGTGCGCGGCGTCCGCTCCGATACCATTATGGACACGGTCACTGGTGTGATCCTCAACGGCTGGGGCGGCCCCGCGCCCTCTGCCTTACTGTGTCTGGTTCAACGACGGCTGGTGCAACCCCCAGTTCAACGATCCGCGCATCGTCGAAGGCCTCACTTATTGGGTCGAGCTGATGAAAGCCGGTCCTCCGAATATCCAGTCCCTCGACTGGTATGATGGCAACCAGCTCTTCCTCCAGGGAAAGATCGCATTCTACCTGGACGCCAGCATGTTCTCCCCGGTGATCGAGGATCCCTCCAAGTCCACCGTCGTCGGTAAGACCGGCTACTCCCCTCTGCTGAAGACCAAGGGCGGGCTCGGACCAGCCACCGCTCATTGGGGCTATGGGTTGGGTATTCCTGCAAATTCCGAGCAGAAAGATGCAGCCTGGTATTTCATCCAATGGGCGACCAGCAAAGAGATGGAGCCGAAGATCAGCAAGGCCACTGGCGGCGCTGCCCGCTTTTCCACCTGGGCTAACCCCGAATATACCTCTGCCCTCAACCCAGACTACGTTGCCACCCTCCAGGAAGTGCTCAAGACCACTTACCCCTCCGCTGTGATGTATGACGGCTGGAAGGAATACGCCCTGATGATCGTTGACGCCATCCAGGTCATGTACGAAGGCGCCGATCCGCAGAAGACAATGGATGAGCTTCAGGCAAAGGTCGCGCCCGACTTCGAAGGTAAGTGCCCGTAAAGCCTCCAAATGGGATAAAATCCCCAACAGTCTCCCCCTCTCCCTTTGGGAGAGGGGTCAAGGGTGAGGGCCCTCCCTTTATGAGAGGGGGTAGGGGTGAGGGCCACTCCTTTCTCTAACCACATGCTTACTTAATCCTATGGGATTTAACCTCGCCTCCAACGAACCCGTTCAAGAAAAAATCCGGCGCAGCAATTACCTGTATATCCTGCCAGCGGTGATCATGCTGGCGCTCACCTCCATCTTCCCGGTGATCTACTCGCTCTTCATGAGCCTGTTCAACTGGAACTGGGGGCTGAAGATGGATTTCGTCGGTCTTGCGAATTACCGCATGTACCTCGGCGATCCCGGCTTCTGGCAGGTGCTCCTCCAGACCCTCTACTTTACCGCTGGCGCTGTCATCCTCGAGCTGACCCTCGGATTTGCCCTGGCGCTGATCGTAAACCGTCTCACCACCGGCATCGAGTTTGTCCGCACGGTCCTGATGATCCCGCTTATGTTTTCCGGGATCATCGTTGCCCTGATGTCCAAGGTGCTGCTCGACCCTACCCTCGGAATCGTCAACTTCTCCCTCGAGTCCCTTGGTCTCCCTACCTCGATCTGGTTTGGAGGAAAAGCCAGCGCCATGCCGTCGATCATCCTTGTCGATGTATGGTGGCGCACTGCCTTTGTTTTTATCATCATCTCCGCCGGACTGCGGAGCCTGCCGATTGAGCCTTTCGAAGCCGCAGATGTCGATGGGGCATCTGGGCTGCAGAAATTCCGCTTCCTCACCCTGCCCATGATGCGTCCGATCATCTCCACGGTGATCGTCTTCCGGGTGATCGATGCCTTGAAGGTATTTGAGATCATCTACGGCACAACTGGAGGCGGACCGGGTCAGGCGACCGAATCGACCCAGACGATCGCCTACCGCACCGCCTTTAAATTTATGCAGATGAGCCGTTCGATGACCATCATGATCATATTTGCTGCCCTCTTCCTGATCATCCTGCTGGCTTACTACCTGCTGGTCGAGCGCGAATCCGCAAAACGGGCTTGAGAAGCTTATGATGGGATACAAGCGCTCGCGCACCCTTAAAACCATTCTGGCTTACCTGCTCGCAGCGGTGGGTCTCCTCATCACCCTTTTCCCGATCTTCTGGGTGTTCACCATTTCGATCAAAACCCAGCGGGATGCCTTTACCCTCCCCCCGGTCTGGATATTCGATCCCGTTTGGGAGAATTATGTAAGAATCTGGGAGTCTGCCGGTTTTGCCGAAGCCTTCCGAAACAGCGCCGTCATCGTGGTCCTCGGGCTGCTGCTCACCCTTTCGCTGGCGATCCCCGCCGCATATGCCATGAACCGCCTGCGCTTCAGCGGCAAGCGTTTTTTCTCGATCTGGCTGCTGATGGCCTACCTGCTGCCCGAGTTCCTCTTCATCATTCCCATGTACGTGCTCTGGCAGAAATCAGGGCTGTACGACACCTATCTCGGATTGGCGGTTGCCTATCAGGTCATCCTGCTTCCTTTTACGATCTGGCTCTTGAAGGGCTTTTTCGAAGACATCCCGGTCGAGCTTGAGGACGCTGCCCGCATCGACGGCTGCACTCGCCTGCAGACCCTCCAGAAGATCTACCTGCCGCTCGCCGCGCCGGGGATCTCCGCCACAGCAATCTTGACCGGCATCTGGATCTGGAACGAAGTTGCCTTCGCCCTCGCCCTCACCTTCTCAGACGCCAAGACCGTCACCATCGCCGCCGCCGGTTTCCGCGGCTATGCTTCGATCGACTGGGGCGCCATGACCGCCGCCTCGATGGTCTCCATCGTCCCCATGCTGATCTTCACTTTCTTCGCCCAGAAATACATCGTCCAGGGCCTCACCCTCGGCTCGCTGAAATGAGCTTAACAGCCTGCGAAGACAGGCTTCGCATTTCGGCCAAGCCGAAGGTTTTGCCGCAGTTGCCGAGACTTCAGTCGCCCGTGCTCTCGACTACCACTTCAGTCGCCCGTCCTCCCCTCAACGTCACTAACCATCAGCATCACCCACGACAGGTTCCAGCAACCCAAATCCTGGGTATCTGCATATACAGACCTCAAGTCCGATCTTATTTGTATATGAGCTCTTAGCGTACTTAGCGTCCTTCGATCCCTTCGGGTTCAAATCTTTTCCTCACAATCCTGCTTTTAACATCGTAGGATTGTGGTTTAATAATTACGTCGCGAAGGAGGGGAAGACTGTGGACTCTTGGCATGCTCTTAGTATTTTAGAAGTCTTCAGGCAATTAGATGCCCGACCGGATGGCCTTACTTCCACGGAGGTAGTCGACCGTCTGGTGCACTATGGGCGTAATGAAATTACCCGCCGCAAGCCGGTTTCTCCTCTGCGTTTGCTGTTAAAACAGTTTGCCAATTATTTTATTATCGTCTTGTTTTTTGCAGCGGTGCTGGCTTATGCTGTCAGTTTTCTGCCTGGAGAAAGCAGTCGCCGGCTGACAGCCTTCTTCATCCTCGGGATCATCCTGCTGAGCGTTGCATTGAGTTTCTTCGAAGAATTTCGAGCTCAAAAAGAGTTGGAGGCTCTAGACAGACTCCTGGTGTTTAAAACCACGGTTCTGCGAGACAGCCGCCCAAAGGAAATTGATGCTTCAGAGATCGTGCCGGGGGATATTTTGGTGCTTAATCACGGGCAGAAAGTACCCGCGGATGCGCGCCTGATAGAAGCCCACAGTCTCCGAACAGATGAGTCCGCATTGACCGGAGAGAGCGTCGGGGTGGATAAATCTCCAGAAACGGTGGAGGCCAATGCCCCTTTAGCCGAACGCACCTGCATGGTATACGGCTCTACTTTTATCACCCACGGAACCGGTCGCGGGGTTGTAGTAAATACTGGCATGACCACTGAAGTCGGCCAGATCGCTGCCGCTTTGCAGCAGATGTCTGAGCGTCCGACGCCGTTTCAGCAGGAAGTCCAGAAGATGGCTCGCCAGATGACGATTATTGTAGCCGTGCTTTCGATCATCGTTGCAGCGATTCTGCTTTTTGTCCTGCACGAGCCGCTCGTGGACGTTGCCCTGAATACCCTCAGCCTGGCTGTCGCCACCATCCCCGAGAGCCTGCCGATCGTGCTGACCTTTGCCTTGGCATTGGGAGCGCGCGAAATGGCCGCTCATCAGGCGGTCATCAGAAAATTGTCCGTGGTCGAATCTTTAGGGTCGGTGGATACAATCTGCACAGACAAAACCGGCACCCTTACCCAAAACCAGATGACCGTCCAGCGGCTGTTTGCAGGAAGCCAGATCTGGGGAACCCCAAAAGAAAGCCAAAAACAAGCAGGACTGGCTTACCTTTTGCGAGCAGCGGTATTGTGCAACGAAGCCATCATCGAAGATGGCTCAACACCGAAGATCACCGGAGATCCTGTGGACACTGCTTTGCTCAAGGCTGCTCAAGAGGCCGGCTTTAACGTGCAGGCGATCCGGGCTGAAGGACCCCTGACAGACGAGATTCCGTTCAGCTCTGAACGCAAGATGATGACCACAATCCACACCTATAGCGGTCGTCAACTCGCTTTCTCCAAAGGCGCTCCCGGTGTAGTGCTTTCCCGCTGCACCCAGTGTATCGATGCGGATCGACAAATCCCGCTGGCTGATGACCGCTGCCAGATCATTCGTCAGACGATACTATCAGTTGCAGAGCGAGGGGATGTATGTATTGGGGTTGGCTCAAAAAGAGATTTCCGAAGACGCCACCCCAGACCAGATCGAGCAGGACATGACTTACCTTGGCCTTCTGGCACTGATCGACCCACCAAGGTTGAAAGCCGCTGAAGCGATTGCTCAGGCGCAGGGTGCGGGCATCCGAATAGTGATGATTACCGGCGATAATGGCTTGACAGCCCAGGCTATTGCTGGCCAGTTAGGCATTGGCACCCGGGTTGCAGAATTGAGCCAGTTTGAAGGTTTATCCGCTGTGGACCTTAAAGATAAAATGAAAAAGGTCGATATCGTTGCGCGTGCCACCCCGCTGGCGAAACAGCAGGTCCTCCGGGCTCTGCAGGACGAAGGCCATTTTGTTGCAATGACCGGTGATGGTGTGAATGACGCCACTGCTTTAAAGCAGTCGGATGTAGGGGTGGCGATGGGATTGCGCGGCACCGATATCGCCAAAGAATTTGCCGGAATGGTGCTGATGGATGATAATTTTTCCACCATCATTACCGCTGTTAAAGAAGGGCGCCGCACTTTCGACAATATTCGCAAATTCACCAACTACTTGCTCAGCACCAGTCTGGGTGAGGTATTTGTAGTTTTGATGCTCTCGATTGCAGGTTATTTTCCCCTCTCTGCCATCATGCTCTTATGGGTAAATGTGGTTACCGATCTAATCCCCGCCAGCGCCCTCGCCGCTGATCCTGCCGTCCCCCGTGTGATGAAGCGCCGTCCACGCCGGCATGATGAGCCTATTTTGAACAAAGCGATATATGCCACCATTGCCGGAAGTGTGTTTCGAACGTTGATTGCATATGGTCTGATTTTCTGGGTTGGGCTTATCTTAGGCGGTGTGACTTATGCTCGTACGATGCTGTTTACCAGTATCGTCTTGCATGCCTTTACTTGTCGTCATGGTAGTCCGTCAGTTGGATGATCTCTCCATCTGGTCGAACCGCCCCCTCATAGCCAGTTATCTGATAGCGGTTGGCTTGCAGCTTTTGGTTTTATATACCCCTCTACACCGTTTATTTGAGATTGTTCCGTTGGATTGGCGTGCCTGGGTGGTGATGATCGTCGTTGTGGCAGGCTCTTCACTGGCGGGTGTCTATATGACCCGCTGGATCTTGAAGCTCGTTCCATTGTGGGAATAAACTGATTTCTGCTCCTGCCAGCTTTGTTGCTCCAATTGAGAAAGATTGGGATTATTTGTTCTGAGTTTTTCCGTTCACCGGAAGGTTGCGGCATTCTGGTCATCTTGACTTATCTTGCCAGGCGAAATAAAGTCAGATCCGTGAGCGGAATAACCTCAAGTTGAGTAAAACCTGCCTGTCGGGCAAATTCTGCAATCACAGACTCCTTAAGGCGGTGCTCTAGTGGTGGTCCAAACTCCTGGTCACGGTACGGCCACTCCAATATGCAGGCCCGTTTGAGGCATACCCTGTGGGCTTCCCTTAAGCCTTTTCCGGCTCGTCCATTCATGCAGGAGCAGCCCTAAAAACACCAGATCGAAGGAGTTGTCAGGATAAGGCAGCGCCTCAGCGCTTGCTTCACGGAAATCCCCTTCGGGTACAAACCGTTGGGCAGCCGCGATCATCTCTCGATTCACATCCACCCCTGCTGTTTTCACTCCCCTCAGCGCAAACGCTTCGGTAAATAAGCCTGAGCCGGCGCCTATATCCAGCACGCTCTTTAAATCGGCGGACTCCAAACACAGGTCTGCCACACGCTCAACCTCAAGCTGCTCCACCCTCTCGGGGGAGCGCAGCATCTCAACCGTCCCGTCAAATCGTTTTTCGTACATAAGCCCTCAGGGTCAATCGCCCACGTAATTGGTTAC
The DNA here is from genome assembly GCA_963827155.1 of uncultured Chloroflexia bacterium. GTDB lineage: Bacteria > Chloroflexota > Anaerolineae > Anaerolineales > UBA4823 > UTCFX2. The sequence continues at coordinate 1,511,963 of CAWGZV010000002.1, forward strand.
AAGCTTGTCGCCCAAACAGCCTTTCGGCTGTTAATGCTTCAAGATACTGCGGGTCCGGTCAGAAAATCCTCCGAAAGCGTGGTCCGCACCTGGCTGCCCGAAGAATTTATCATCGCCAGATAAGAATAGGTATTTAGGGGCGTTAGGTCTCTCAGGACTTAATGGTGCTGAAATGGAACAGCTTGTAAATCAAGCAGTAACCCGCTGCGCCTGTGACCAGCAGGATCGCTCCCAAAACCGCCAAAACCATTCCCATCGTGCCGGCTGCTACGCCCGTCAGACTGAGGGACAGCAGCACAATTCCCAGTAAAACCCGCACGATCCTATCCCACATTGTTTCGTTTGCTTTGAACATTGTCTTATCTCCTTAACATATTCCCTATCAATCTTGGATACTGATCATTAGATGCTGAATGGCTGATACGGTTACATCAATTCGGCTGCAATCCATGCCTTGAGTGACCTATCAGCCAGCGCCAATTTTCGGTGATCCTGTAAAAGTTGCCCCCCAAAAATAATAAAATAACAATCCTCTCTGCCGGTGATATTTACGCTTTCCCTTGACCATTTCTTCCTTTCGTCTATCCTCCCAGCACATATGCTCCTCCACGCTTCTACCATCGGGCAGACCGCATTCACCGCTCTCAATTCCTCTTCTCAGGCATCCGTCCTAGGTCTCACCTCGCGCGGCTTATTCATTCGCCTCCCGTCAGACTGGGTCCTCTTCATCACCAGCGAGCCCTGGCACGGTCCCTCTGACAATCAACCTCGCTCCTGATCCGTGGCCTATCGCCTCCCTCCAGCCCGGAGACGCCGGTGAGCTTGCGCCACGCCTCATTTCTTTCCCCACGATCGACACAATCATTGACTTCAACCAGGCCCCAATTTGGGCCACACCCCCCGCCGCCGGAACCCCGCTCCCCCGAGAGCAGCGCACAGCCCGCATCAACGCCCTCATCCAATTAAAATTGAACCCAAATCCAGCCTCAGCCTCCGATCCGGCTGATCCCAATCCCCCTCCCCCAATTCAGCCTCCCGCTGAAATTCCGGGTTTCCTGCCTCTTCTCCTCGGTCGGGAGCCCCGCAACCCGATCGGTCATCCTCTCAGACTCCTGAAAGACTACACGCAAATTTCGAGCCTGCTGTCTCAGCAGCCTTCTCCCTCTCCCGCCGGGCTTGCTTCCCACCTGCTGCCCTTCCTCGGTCTGGGAGCAGGCCTCACCCCCTCCGGCGACGACCTGATCCTCGGTCTCATCCTTGCCCTGGCTCGCTGCGGACCATCCCTCGGTGCTCCCGTCGATCCAGCCGCCCTGGCTGCTGAGATCAATCCAATCGCCGCCCGCCGGACCACTGCCCTTTCAGCTTCCCTGCTAGCCGCAGCCGCCAACGGTCAGGCTGACGAGCGCCTGATCCTCGCCCTCGATAGCCTCGCATACGGCCAGCTTAGATTAAGCGGCTAGCCTCGCTGCCCTCGCCGGCTGGGGTCATACCTCCGGATTTGACGCCCTGACCGGCATGGCCCTCGTCCTCCGCTCCTGAATCCCATCCAGCTTGAAAAAACGGACAGCTTATCCAGGTTGCGAAACCACTACCGCGATTACCACTTGCCATCAAAGATACAAATTATCAACGCAAAGCCGCAAAGAACGCCAAGCTTTGAATACAATGCCTTAAAACCTTCTCGTTCGTACTTCGTATGACGCATTCCGCGACAATCTTCGATCTTTGCAGCCATCGATCATAGCCTGCAAAGGCAGGCTTCGCATTTCGTCCAAGCTATCGGCTTGGCCGCAGCTGCCGCGATTTTAGTCGCCCGTACATCCCGCTGCGATTTCAGACATCCATTTTTCCCACTGCGACTATATTCGCCAAAGCATTTTCAAACTGCTTCGCGACCTTCGCGTCTTCGCGTTAAAATTTCTTCTCAACTTCCCCTCTCCTCAATCTAGAATCCCTGTTGTCTTTTCACCTCTTACATGCTATAACTTAATCGAGAGGGGTAAAACGGCACGGACCTTACACCTGCTCCAGCCTGCCGGCTCAGCTCAGCTTAACGGTAGCCTCCAATCCAATCGATTGCTGCGCAAATCTCTCCAGCGGATGGCTGACATTCAACCCATTCGCTCATCTGGATAGATTGCGCGCAGATGACCAACATTTGGCACACAAACCCGGAGGTCGCCATGTCCCCAAACACTCGCTGGATCCCCTTCATTGCCGCATTCATAACCGCAAGTTTTCTTGTTTTTATAATCATCTGCCTGATTGCGCCTCCATTTTTTGTAAAAGCTGCCTCTTCAGCAGGCGCTGCCGCACCTCCTCCGCTCCACCTCATAGTCAACTCGAACCTCGATGATACCGACGGCGTCTGCAGTGTTTCTCCTGGAGACTGCACCTTCCGCGAGGCCATCCTCGCCGCGAATGCCAGCGCTGAAAGCGTCGTCATTGGCTTTAACCTCCCGCTCGGCTCCCGCACCATCGCCCTTACCTCTGCCCTCCCCAATCTCTCTGGCGGAGACACCACCATCGACGGCTACTCCCAAGCGGGCTCAATACCAGCGACCGATTCAACCAACGCCGTTGTGTTGATCAATATCGACGCATCCGCCATCAACTTTCAACGCTTTCAACATCACCTCTGCCAATAATGTCATCAAAGGTCTGGTGATCAAGAATGCTAAACTAGCCTTACGGCGGCTGTCTCGATCTACAGCACGCGCCGCTCATCACAACCTCATCGCCGGCAACTACATCGGCGTCACCGAATTTGGCAATTCAGCCGCCCCAAATGCCTTCGGCATCTTCATCCTGGACGGCGCTCACGACAACACCGTCGGCGGTGCAACTCCTGCCGACCGCAATATCATTTCTGGCAACACTTATAACGGCGTCACGATTGGAACCTTATCTTCCGGCTTCCCCACTACAAACACCATCTCGGGCAACTACATCGGCACCGACCGAGGTGGGTCAAACGCGGTCCCAAACGGCGGCGCGGGCGTCTATCTTGGACCAGGCTCACAGCATAATATCGTCGGCGGCGATTCGGCCGGCGAGCGCAACGTGATTTCGGGCAACGGTTTCGACGGCGTTTACATCAGCGGGATAAGCGCCCTCCACAACACCATCTCCGGAAATTACATTGGATCAGATAAAGACGGAGATTTTCTCCACGGCTCGCTCCAGGATTACGGCGTCCGCATCGACAGCAAAGCCAAATACAACCTGGTTGGCGGTCCCTCATCGGCATACCGCAACCTTATCAGCCAGAATAGCCGCGATGGGGTGCGCATCGCTGGCTTCGAGACCATGTCCAACACCGTCTCCAGCAATTGGATCGGTTTTCGGTCCGATGGGATTACGGGCCTGTCAAACGAAATCGGAGTCACCATTACCAACAGCGCCGCCTTTAACAGGGTCGCGGTCGGCAATGTGATCGGCGGGAACGAATCGCATGGCGTTCAGATATACGGCAGCGGCACGATGAGCAACACCGTCGCCGGCAATGTGATCGGCATCCGCCCCGACGAAACAGGTCCGCTTGCCAACTTCGGCGCCGGTGTCATTATCCAGGCCGGTGCGAGCCGCAATATTATTGGCGGCGCCGCCTCAGAAGATCGGAATATCCTTTCCCATAACGCTCAAGATGGCGTCCTCATCCGAGACGACGACTCACGTTTCAACCGGGTGATCGGCAACTACATCGGTACAGATTCGACCGGCACTGTGGATTTTGGCAACTCCCATAACGGCGTTCATCTCACAGAAGGCGCCCGCCTGAATACCATCGGTCGGGGACCTCCCCGGCGAAGGCAACCTGATCGCCGGAAATGACGAAGGGGTGACCATCGATTCGGGCGCCTCGCTCACTGCCACCTCATCCAACGCCGTGATCGCCAACCTGATCGGGGTCGATGCCTCAGCCGCCTTCACCATACCGAATTTTATCGGTGTTCATATCCTCGGTAAAGCGCAGAACAATATGGTCGGCGGTGAAGCTCCCAGCGCCGGAAACCTGATCTCCGGCAACAACCAGGTAGGCATCCTCATTGAAGGCGGCGATGCGCGTAATAATACCGTCCTGCTCAATATGATCGGCACCGACTGGTCCGGCTCTTTGAGACTTGGCAACGCATATGAAGGCATTAAGATCACAGACGGCGCCCAGCAGAATTTTATTGGACCCGCCAACCGGGTTGCCTTCAATGGGTATCCAGATGGTTATTGTGGTATCGATGTTCGCGGCGTTAACACCTACGATAACCGCATCACCCGCAACAGCATCTACGCCAACAGTCTCGACGGCATATGCAACACCTTTGATGCCCAACATGATCTCGAAAGACCGGTCATCCTCTCCGCCCTCACCAGCTCGGTCCCTATTTCAGGGTCGATCGTGGTCACCGGCACTGCCTGCCTCAACTGCGATGTGGAGCTCTTCGCCAACCCCGATAATGACGGCGAGGGCAAGCTCTTCTTAGGTCTGACCGATACGGATCCTTCGGGAAATTTTGTCTTCACCCTGCCGTTCCTGCCTTACCGCTTCCTCACCGCCACTGCCATTGATGACACCGGCAGCACCTCCAGGTTCTCGCTGGTCTTTGAAACCAACTTCAACACCGTGCTCATGCCGTTGATCCTGAAGCCGTGATCGAGGGAATAGATCTGCCTTTGCCCCGCTCTGGAAGCTTGCAGGACCTCCAGGTGGTGTCAGGAGGTTCTAATCGCGCTAAAATAAACTATAATCTGATGTTAACGATAGATTTAATCAGAATATGGATGAGATCCGCGAGCTGGAACAGGCGATCCTCGCTTTAAAGTCACAGCGGCAGGCGCTCGGCGCCCCGGTTGTCGAGACTGCTGTGGCCGCGATGCGCCTGAAGCTGGAAGAGCTGCGCCAGGATCGTGGGCGCGAAGAGCTCAAGCAGGTCACCGTGCTGTTCTCCGACCTGGTCGGCTTCACTGCCCTTTCCGAACAGCTCGATCCCGAGCAGATGCGAGATGCCCTCGACCGCTATCTGCGCCTTTGGTACGACTGCATCCGGTCGCAAGGCGGCGTAGTCGAGAAATTTATCGGCGATGCGGTCATGGCAGTGTTTGGGCTTGCTGTCGCCAAAGAAGACGACCCGCAGAGCGCCGTCGCTGCCGCATTCTGCATGCACAGGAATCTTGCCGAGCTCAACCGTGACCTGGAGCGCCAGTTAGGCATCCGTTTATCGATGCGCGTCGGCATCCACACCGGCCCCGCCCTGGTTTCCACCCTCGGCGAGCGCCCGGGGCAGGATTTTGTGGTGGTCGGCGAGACAGTTAACCTGGCAAGCCGGATTCAAGAAGCTGCCCCGATCGATGGGATCCTGGTCTCAGAGACCACCTTCCGCCTGATCCAGGGTCTCTTCGAGACCCGTCATTTCGGAAAATTGAGCTTCAAAGGCATCTCCAGCCAGGTAGCCGTCTACCAGGTCGCCGCCGAGCGCCGCCGCAGCGCCCAGGTCCCGCGCCGCTTGAGCGGCTCGCAAATCTCGCTGGTCGGCCGCAGCGCCGAGCTGGGCCGCCTGCGCTTTGTGTTTGAGCGCTCCGTTGAAGAAGAGCGAGCCTGGCTGGTCACGATCACCGGCTCACCGGGCATCGGCAAAACCCGCTTGCTCGCCGAATTTGAAGGCTGGCTTGCCACCCGCTCGATTACTCTGGCTGCGTTCAAAGCCGCCGCTTTCGAGCAGAATGCCAGCATCCCCTATTGGCTCATTCGCCGCCTGTTCTCGAATTGGTGCCGCATCCTGGACAGCGACCCGATCGAAGTTGCCCGAACCAAATTTGAGCTGAACCTCTCTTCCCATTTCACAGATGCCGCCCAGATGAAGACCCATTGGATCGGCGCCTTGTTGGGTTTCGACTTTTCAAACAGCCCGCACCTCAAGGAATCATCCGAAATCGCCCAAAGCCTGCGCGAGCGCGGCTTGAAATACCTGGTGGAATTCTTCTGCGCCATTTCCCAGAATGCCGCGATTTTCATCCTTTTCGACGATATCCACTGGGCAGACGCTGCCTCGTTGGAATGCCTCCAGCAAATCGTCCAGAACTGCCCCAACCTGCCCTTGATGGCGGTCTGCCTTTCCCGCCAGCGGCTGGAAGACCACCACCCTGAATGGAAGTCGCGCATGATGGGGGCAAATTACGCCAGCCTCTGGATGACCCTCCGCCCGCTCTCGCTGCCAGAATCTAAACAGATCCTCAGCCAGGTCCTGGGCAAGAAAAACCGTCTCCCGCCCGCCTTGAGAGACACTGTCCTGAGCGCTGCTTCTGGCAACCCCCTCTATCTCGAAGAATACCTCAAGATGATGATGGAGGAGCAGATCCTCTATCAAGCTCAAGGCTCGCCTGCCTGGCAGGTGGACCAGAAGCGGCTCGATTCCTGGCATGTCCCCGCCTCGCTCACCGCCGTCATCCAGGGCCGGCTGGACAGCCTGGCTTCGCCGGAGCGCCACCTGCTCCAGAAAGCTTCGGTCATCGGCGGCGTTTTCTGGGACCAGCTTCTTGAGGCGATGATTTCCACCGCCGTTCTCGCCGTGCCCGATTCCACGCAGGAACGTGGGTCGGAAATCGTTGAACCCGCAGACCTCGGCGTGCCCTTGTCCGCTCTGGAGCGCAGGTCGATGATCGCCCGTCAGGCTCAATCGGTCTTCGAAGGATCGGTCGAATATCGGTTCAACCAGTCCCTCCTGCGCGAAGTGGTTTACGAAACTATCTTGAAGCGCCAGCGCCGCCGTGACCATCTGTTGATCGCCGGATGGCTGGTGAAGATGGTCGAATCGACCGGCCGCGGCGATGAGTTTTCCGCCCAAATCGCCCATCACTTTTCCCAATCCGGCGAAGGGTCTCAGGCTGCCGCCTGGCTCCTGCGCGCCGGTCGCCACGCTCACACTCAGGGCGCCTTGCTCGAAGCTCTCCGGTTCCTGGATCAGGCCTTCGAAACCCTCCAGGGTTCCGAAAAAGAGCTGCTCTGGTCGATCCTTCTGGAGCGCGACCTGCTCCATGGCGAGCTCGGAGACCTGCCTGCCCGCCAGGCTGATGACGCCGCCTTACTCGCCCTCGCAGCAGAGCTTGGGGACCCCCACCGCAAAGCCCTTGCCTACCGTGCCGTCTCAGGCACCCATTACCTCGCCGGCGACATGCCCAAAGCGCTTGAAGCGAGCGACATCGCCTTAGCTGCCGCTCAGCTGGCCGGGGATAAAAAGACTGAAAATTCTATTTACGGCTGGAAAATCCCCGTTCTGGTCGCGATTGGCGAGCTCAGTCAGGCTCGCACTATCGCAGATAAAGCCTTGAACTTCCTCGAAGAGCTGGATGATGACCTGGAGATCGCCCGAGCGCTCGTCAACCTGTCCGTCTATTTCATCACCATAGGCGATTACAGCATGGCGGTCACCCTCCTGGAGCGCCAATTAATGCTCTCCCGTCAAAAGGATTTCCCGCGCGGTGAAACCGAAGGGGAGAACAACCTCGGCTACTGCTACACACGGCTTGGGCGTTTCGATCTGGCATGCCAGATCCTTGAGAAGGCAGAAAAACAAAGCGCTTCAATCCATCTTCAGAACCTTGCCTGGATCCAGGTGAACCTGGGTCTGGCGCTTCAATATCTGGAGCTTCATGAGAAATCCCGCCGCAAGCTGGAAGAGGCAATCGCCGAATTTTCTCTGCGGGGCGATCACTACGGGCAGGCGTTCGGCCTCGTGTACAATGGGTTAGCGCTGGAAAAAGCGGGCCAGCTCTACCTCGCTTCTGAATCCTTCGAAAAGGCTGCCGCCCTTTTTCGGCGAATATCGATGCCGGCGAACGCCTGGGAGACCCAGGCCTGGCAGGCGCGCTGCCTGGCATCCCGCGGGGAGCTCTCCCAGGCGGTTAGCCTCGCAGCCGAAGTCTGGGAGTTCCTCCAGGCTAACCCGGCAAGTGTTATGGAATCCCCGGTAGAGGTCTATCTCGCCTGCGCTCGGGTTTTCGAAGCCCATGGAGACGCCCTCCGGCTTCGCCAGGCTGTCTCGCATGCTCACCGAGAGCTCCACGAGCGTCTCGCCCGGATCGGCAACCCGGAGTTTCAGACGAGCTTCCTCAATAACATCCCCGCTCACCAGGAAGTCGAGCGGCTGTACCAGGTTCTTATAGCTGGTTGAAGATTTGTCATGACCATATCTTGAATGATCGTTGTGATCCGATCTTGACCGTCCGCTGTTGTCCAATCCAAGGAGGAATTCATGCAGGAACAAACCAGATTCAAACTCAATAAGGGCGATGTTGCCGTCACTTTTTCTCCGGGGCTCCAGAATATTGCCGTTCGATCTGTGGCGGAACCCCGGACATTAGATCAGCTTCCCAATACAGTCAAAAAAGGCCGCAAGCCCAAACGCCTCGTCGCCGAGATCGAGTTCTACGATCCAGCGCTAGATCCCTCCCCTGAGCTTCCTTCCTTCGATGGTTGGGCGCGCCTGGAAGTTCGCTATAAACGTGGGGACGTGAAAAGAGCCGGGGGGTATAAAAAACTCAGGTTGTATTACTACTGGGACGGTCAATGGCATGCCTTCAAAAAGAAGCACGATTTCCATATCGTCCCAGATAATCCAAAAAAGCCGTGGGCTGGTGGGAAAGGAGTTGTCTACCTGGACAATTGGCTGGACCCGCCCATCGGTTGGGATGCGTAATAAAAAAGCTCCTGCAAGAGCGCTAATTGCAGGAGCCTGATCCAACTAAATTCTGGTTAAGGCAGCACTATATACGGCCGCATCATCTCGTTGTCTTCGTGCTCGAGAATGTGGCAGTGCCATACGTATAGGCCTGGCAGGTCGAACAGCGCGATGATCCGGGTGATCATACCCGGGCTGGCGATTACAGTCTCCTTCCAGCCTGCCTCCCATTCGTTGGGAGCCACCGCTTCGCCGGTTGCGAAGTCCTCCGGGTTGGGCGGCGCGCTCTGTTTGCCTCCCGCCTGAAAATCCGCCTGGGCTTGCATAAATGCTTCCATATCGAATGGGATCCGATCTAACACTTGGAAATGTACAAGGTGCAAGTGGATCGGGTGAGCGTCCGCGGTCAGGTTCGTGATCCTCCAGATTTCGGTGTCCCCATTTCTCGGGTTCTCGGTGATATCGTTCTCCCAATCAAGCGGGCCATCTGAGATAGTCCCAAGCTTCGCTTCAGCAGGGATGTCAGCTGGCATGGACATCTTCTCGTTCAAGGTGACATCGCGAGCTGGGAGAATTGTCTCAAGCCGCTCGATCGCCGGCAGCTTCTCTGGAATGCTCCCGGCATTCCCTTCCCTGCTCAGCTCTGTGACCCGGAACTGCATTACCTGTCCGGTAGTTTCAGGGTTGGCTTGCTCGGCAGGGTCTACCGGGTAAGTCCCGAATGGCGCGTCTGGGCCCAGGTTGACCAGCGTGATCTCATCGCCGGGTTTAAACTGCGAGAAATCAACGATCACGTCCGCCCGCTCTGCAGGCGCAAGCAGCAGCTCTTTGAGCGTGATAGGTTGGTCCGGCAGCAGTCCTCCTTCGTTTCCGATCTGGTGGAAATCGATGTCCTGGTCAAATTTCAGCACCAGGAAGCGCGCGTTGGAGCCGTTAAGCAGCCGGAAGCGGTACAGCCGCGGCTCGACTGCGAGATACGGCCAGGTCTTCCCATTGACCATAATCGTGTTCCCGAAGAATTCCGGGTTCCAGATTGGCGCGACTTCTGTCTCAGGTATGAACGGGCCGGTATATCCATCGAAGAATTCGCGGCTGTCCGGGTAGAAAAGCGATCCATCTTTCTTGAAAGTCCGGTCCTGGATTGCGATCGGGATTTCATAATAGCTCGTCCCTGGCGCATCGTTTACCTTGGGAGCCGGTCCTGGCAAGTTGAGCGCATCCTCGACTTCATCCCGGATGAGCCAGAAACCTGCCAATCCAGCATAAACGTTCAAGCGCGTGATCCCAAGTGTATGGTCGTGGTACCAGATCGTCATCGCCCGCTGGTCGTTAGGATATTCAAATACTGCTCCACCTGGCGGTGCTTCATGTACGGAATCATAGTAAGGTCCCTGCTTCTCGTAACCCTCGGGGATATCGCTGGCTTCCGGCAGGTACCAGGCTTCCGGGTAGCCGTCGCTGTTCGCGGGCACGTGCGCTCCGTGGACATGAGTCACAAAAGGGATTGGTCCGGTATAAGGTCCGGCCTCCATCCCGTGGCTCCCAGGTTTACCGCCTGGATTTGCCCAGTGCAGGGTCTGGTCCACCGGAAGCAGGTGCGGTAGGAATTTTGGGCTTTCGCTTTCGGGGTCGTCCACGAGCTGGTTGATCCATACAACCCGGACGCGCTCGTTCGAGCGTGCTTCGATAGTGAACGCCGGAGAATTAAACGTTGTCGGAGCTCCACTCCCAGGCAGCGGATCGCCGTAGCGTCCGTACCCCCAAACCGTGGTCTTGGGTAATCCGGTTGGGAGTATCTGCGATTTAAATTGCCGGGCAGCGATCCAATATTCGGTTGCGATCTCTCCCTGCCCTTCCCAATCTTTTTCGCCGTTATTGGGCATCGCAGGTGGGATGACCAGCGGATCTACATATTTAGGGATCGTGAGCGGATCCAAAATATCAGGATTTACCCCTGCTTCTCCCGGTTCTGCGGCTTCGTTCGCCGGTTCCGGCATGGTAGCCATCGTAGCCTCTGGCACAGCTTCTGTCGGTTGAGGCTCGGTTGGTTCAGTCGGTTTGGAAGTAGGCTGTTCCAGGACGGCGGTTGGCGGTAGCTGAGTGGTTTCTGCAGGCGCAGGGCTGGGTTTGTTTTGCATCAACAAGATAGCAGCAATGATAACAAGCCCGACTGCGACTAATATGTATGGGATTAAATTTCTTTCTTTTTTTTGCGGCTCTGTCTCCATATCGATATCCTTCCCTTTAATACCAACTAATTTGGCGATATTTCCCAAATATATCCTAATATTATTATACGCGAGGATTTTTGGATGTGCAATCCGAGAAATGTAAGTAAGAATCACTCCTTTTGTAATAACCCGGAAATATTATTCATTCAATTAACACAAATTTCATCGTAGAAGGGTCTTATGAGCAGGATAATTTTTCCGATCAAAAATAGGAGGGATTCATTTAATTCTTATTGTGGTGTACCAAATTCCCCACTATTTTACGATTGCAGGCAGGAAGAGCAGGTCCGTCCCAATCTGCAGCCTCAGCGTGATCGGCAGCGCGTTCTCATTCGGGTCGCTCGACCTAAGACAAGAGTACCGGAGGTCCGCCCTGCCGGCATCCCGCCCAGCGCCTCAACCGTCACATCCAGCGCCTGGGAAGAGTCGGCCGCCTTCCCACCGAGCGTTAGGATCGTAAGGTCCAGCGCCTGGGAAGAGTTGGCCGTCAGCGTACCGGTGATCGGCGATTTTCTCATCCAAGGGATGTCGCTTGGCGGCTTGATAGGTCCGGTGCGCTCGTCCACCCCCCATTCCGCCTCCTCTCTCCCCCCCTCTAGATAAGCTGCGCTGCGATATATTCGGCGTCTTCGCCAAAACCAAATAATATCGCCGATTTAAATTTGTGTTCCCACGGCAGCCCAAGAAAGACAAGCCCTGGAGAGCTGGTGACGCCTCGCTTATGGATTGGATAACCGTGCTCATCAAAAATCGGCAGATCGATATAGCTGAAATCGGACCGGAAGCCGAGCGCCCAGATCACGGTGCTGATCCCGGCAGCCTTCAGATCCAGCTCGCTGATCTCTTTCGCATCGTAGCCGTCGCTCAGCTTGGGTATTCTCTCCTCGGGCGCTTCAATCCCATGATCGGCAAAATATTGGTCGATCATCTTCAGCGCTTCGACCTCAAATCGATCCATTCTGGCCAGGTTTTCTTTAAGATCAAGCCCGAATGTCAGCTTGCCGTCCATAGCCCAATTCACTCGCCCCAAAAGCGTCACGCCGTCCCGGGCGAACTGGTGCAAATTCAGCGTGTGCCCGCCGGCTTTCCCAGATACTTGCGGGTTTGCGCCAAACTTCTCTTCTGGAGTTTTCAGCACCTCGACCGTCCGGTCGAAAAAACCGATCTGGTTCAATCTTTGGGTAATATCCTTGCCCCTGTAACGTCGCGGCAATCTGCCCGCGCTCTTCCCGGTGCTCAAATAGACTTTCCTCCCGCTTTGGTAGAGTTCTTCCGCGATCTGGCAGCCGGATTGGCCGGAACCGGCGACAAAGACTGCCCCAGCCGGGAGCTGAGCCGGGTTGCGGTATTCGCTTGAAGCAAGTTGCTTTACCGAATTTGGGAGCCCGGCGCTGAAGGCAGGGATCCGCGGCTTTTGGAATGCGCCGGTGGCTATGACCGCGTTTTTGGCTGAGAATTCTCCGTTGTTGGTTCGGATTCGAAAACCAGTTTGCCCCGCTTCCACTGCTTCAACCCGTATGCCAAATTGGACCGGCGCCCGAAAACTCGCAGCATAGCTCTCCAGATAATTCACCACTTCGTCGCGTGGCATGAATCCATCCGGCTCCTCCCCCTGATATTCCCCTCCCGGCAGGCGGATCATCCAGTTGGGTGTCACCAGCGTGAACGAATCCCAGCGCTGGTTGCGCCAGGGGTCCGCCAGCTGGTCGGCTTGCTCCAGCAGCAGGTGTTCCCGCTTCTGTTGAGTCAGGTAATAAGAGAGCGATAGCCCTGCCGGACCGGCGCCAACGATAATCGTATCGATTGTCTCAGACATTGTCTCATTCCTACTGGTGCCCCTCATGAATAATCCGAATTACCGCTAGATTTTACTCTATTTCTGATATTAATTATCCATTTTATGATGAAAGTCTCACATTGATGAATCCCCCCGGGGTTAGTCCAAAACTATTTCGCTCGATTGTTCTCCCCGCACGAACGATATGACCACGGGCAGTGAGAATGATTTTCACCAGATGCCGCGGCATTCACCAAAAGCTGCCCGCTGGTTTCCTCCCATAATCCGTTTATCCGTTACAAATCCGTTGTCCTGACCGGTTTATTTTTCGAATCCCCCTCAATGGTATTTCGTCATACCCCTACGGTGCAGACCTGCACCCCTGCACCCCTCAGGTCATCACCGTGTAGCACGACATCCAGCGCTCCACGCCCACAAACGGCCGCGCCGGCGCTTCATTCCATACCTGCGCCTCGACATAATGATTGTTGAATTCGTAGACCCGGTAGGACTCGATCACCGCTTCGATCTCGTCCAGCCGGTAGATCTTCGGCGCGTCCGTCCGCCTCAGCCGGATGCATCCCGGGTCCTCCGGCGGCATCTCAAACTGGCTGTCTGGGTAGCTGAAACTGATCTCCTCCGGGTCAAACACTTCCAGTGGGATCGTCACGCTGAAATCGTAATCCATCCGCAGGTCGTTCACGCCGATCGGAGGATCGCCCAGGATCATGTAGATGGGGTGTTTTCGGACCGGGAAGCCGCCCTTGTCGATGAACGCCGCCCGCATTCGCCGCTCGCGCTCTATCCGCTCATCCAGGTATCCGATCTGTGCCCGCCAGAGCATGTCCTGCTTCAGCATGAGCCTTGCCGTGTTCTGCTCATGCTCGCAGATGCTTCGCAGCAGGCGCTGGTCGCCTCGGAAGAAATAAGTCAAATAGTCGGGTGCAGGCATTCCGGCGATTATAGGTCACGCCTCGAGTTCGTTCCAGTGACCATCATCCCGAATTATGCCGTCAACCATCACAGCCCGGGGTTCTATCCGCGATCAAAAGGCGCAATGCAAACCGCATCCCAAGCCGCATGTGGGCTAGGAAAGCGGCAGCTCGCTGAACAGGCTGCGTGTGTGTTCGGAGGCTTTCGAATCTATGAATTGTGGAAGCCCGGCTTCCCTCAAGCCCAGGCTGGTGAGCAGGGCTTTCCCTGCTCACCAGCCTGTCTACCTGAAGGTTGAGCCGTAGAATGGCCTATCCGGCTGGCAAGAAATTCTCAAGTATCGTAGAAATCCGAAATGGTTTTGGTGTTATCGAATATCGAAATCCTTTCATTCCATGCTAGTTCAATCGGTCTGTGCCTTACTTGCACCAGCAGTTGTAGTTGTAGTTGTAGTTATAGTTATAGGGATCGTAATATGACCCAAAGCGCGGGCGGCCGCCGTAATCTACAACCCCGTTGTTATAAGGATAGTAGTTGTTGTATGGATAGTAGTTGTTGTATTGATTGTAGTTGTTATAGGGATAATAATATCCGCCATACCAATATCCATTGTTGTAGTAGTAATTGTTGTAGTCGCCCAGGTTGTACGGGGCCATGGCCAGCCTCCAGCCGCATCTCCAGCCCTGCCGGTTGTAGCCGCTTGGATAGCAGTAGCCCATTCCAGTTGGCGTTGAGGCAACCGGACCGATGCCGTCTGCGGTGGTGGGTTGGCTTCCGGCAGCAAACGCTGCGCTGGTTCCGCTTCCTGCGAAGACCCCAAATGTCATCGCAAACGTGACTGCCAGTACGAAGATAATTCTAAATATTGACCTCATTTTGACCTCCTCCTGAATCTCGAACTGAACAATGACTGATCAGATGCGCATTGGGCCGCATCTAAACTTAGTATCATTTTAGCCAGCATCCAGGAAAAGGAGAATAAAATGCGGATAAAAAAGAAAAGTCAAATCCGGCGGCAGATCAAACCTCAAGCTTCAGGTCTGGCGCTGCCATCCAGTGCTGTGGTTTCACACCGCGTACTCGTAAGCGATCTTCAGGATCTTCCCGCGCCAGTAGGGCTTCGCCCCTTCTTCCATCATCCACGAAACCTCCCCTTCCAGCGGCACGAGCATTCCATCACGCTCTTCATATCTGCTCCACCTGCCTTCCCAGGGCGTCGGAATGACCGCTTTACCGACCGTCCGCCCGCGTGCCTCCACCCGCTGCGATTCGATCAGCCCATCCTCCCGGAAGCGGAAGGTCATCGCGAGCGTGAAATCGCCCTCCATTAACGTGGCTTTTGCACTCGTACTATCCACCGCCTCCCAGACCACCCCCTGGCTTGGGAGCAGCGCCGTGGGATACCAGGCTGCCTCGGCAAACCAGCGCATCAATTCGCCCTTCGCCAGCTCCGGCGTGCTCGGCAGATCCATAAACTTCACCAACCCCATCACCGACGCCTGCAGGATCCCTTCGCCGAACAAGTAAGCATCATGCACCAGCGCAGATAATCCCGGTCCCATCTGGATCCGAGCATCCCAATCAAACCCGCGTCGGCGGGTGATCACCCGCTGCGTCGATCGAAACGGGACCCATTTTTCGGCCTCGCCGCTCAGGTTGAATGTGCCCGCATGTTCCACCCTTACCGCCGCGATCATAGCCTGTCCAGGCTTCAAAACTCTTCTAAAGTAGCGCTGCACCGGTTCCGGCAAGCCATCCAGCTCTGATTCCTCAAATACCTTCGGTTCAATCTCTTCTCTCCCCTCCTCCAGTTTCCCTCGCACCTCCCGCGTAAATCCCTGCCAGCGCATCGATCCATACGCTGCCGCAGACCCGATCACGACCAATCCGATCACCACCCCTGCCAAGATATACCAGCCCATTTTCGTCCTCCGTCAAAATAATCATCCGAGGCGGATCCCATCCTCGCGAATCCGCCTCGGGATTCTAGCACACCCCGCCAGACAATATCTGTTCCATTCCTCAAATCTGCCCAACCGCAGGAATTGCTGCTTTTTAAGGATTCATATTTCCTTGTTCCGTGAGGATCCGTTTATCCGTTTCATACTCGTTCTCCCCCTCATTCGAGCCCTCCACCCTCCTGTCATTGCGAGCCCTCTCTATCCCCCTCCTGTCATTGCGAGCCCTCCCTCCCCCTCCTGTCATTGCGAGCCATCCCTCCCCCTCCTGTCATTGCGAGCGTACTTCGCGAAGCAATCCCATCCCCCTCTCAGAGCCTGCGAAGGCAGGCTTTGCATCCGTTGCTGCGACTTCCAGTCGCCGAAACGGACCATCATCTACCAAATCCCATCCCCGCCCTCCATCCGTTGATCCGTTTCATATCCGTTGTCCCCACCTCCCCCATCGCAATGTGAGCCCTCCCTCCCCCATCATTGCGAGACCTCCTCCTCCTCCTGTCATTGCGAGCGTACTTCGCGAAGCAATCCCATCCCCCTCTCAGAGCCTGCGAAGGCAGGCTTTGCATCCGTTGCTGCGACTTCCAGTCGCCGAAACGGACCATCATCTACCAAATCCCATCCCCGCCCTCCATCCGTTGATCCGTTTCATATCCGTTGTCCCCACCTCCCCCATCACAATGTGAGCCCTCCTCCCCCCCGTCATTGCGAGACCTCCCTCCTCCTCCTGTCATTGCGAGCGTACTTCGCGAAGCAATCCCATCCCCCTCTCAGAGCCTGCGAAGGCAGGCTTTGCATCCGTTGCTGCGACTTCCAGTCGCCGAAACGGACCATCATCTACCAAATCCCATCCCCGCCCTCCATCCGTTGATCCGTTTCATATCCGTTGTCCGGTAATGATCCCAAAGCTCGGGACAATCCACGGCAGCCAGCGTTTTATCCTCAAACCAGAAACGCTTTCCAATATAGACCCTCTTCCTCCTAGGTCCACTTTCCATCCCTGTCAGAACTTCCACGGTCCAATTCCGTCCCGGTCAACACCTCCCAGATTTTCCCTATCCGCCAGCCGGCTGCCCCTCGATCTTCGCCTTCAGCTCCCGCACATCCTGCACCCGTTCCCTCAAATTGTGCGTCAGCGCTCGGATGACCCCCCGCCCCACCAGCGGGTAAGCGTCCATCACTTCATAGAGCCCTTCCTGGCTCAGCTTCAGCAGCTGCGCCTCGGAATGCGCCGTCACCGAAGCCGTGCGCGGCTCGGCGTCCAGCACCGCGATCTCGCCAAACACCGCTCCAGGTCCCAGGATGTTCAGCGTCCGCTCGCCGTCGTGTACCCGCATCTCGCCGTCTACCAGGATGTACATGCAGTCGCCAAGGTCGCCTTTCGCGATCACAGCTTCTCCCGGTTCGGTCAGCTTTTCTTCCAGCAACGGAGCCACCTGCAGCAGCACCTCATCCGGCGTCTCGCCGAAAATGCTGGCTTTTTTCAACGCCAGTACCTTCTCGATAATTGTAAGCACAATTCCCTCCGTGTGATCTCTCTGCATCCGCTGCGCCATTCGGGCTACCCGCGGGTCTCGATCCTCCGTTAACGGCCGCGTCTGCGGACGCGCCGCTCGCCCTTCCAGCCGGTGCAGCGCCCACACCCCTGTCTCACGCAGCAGCGGGTCGTGTGCCCCCAGCGCACGCACGAGGATTGGGCCAAGCCGCTTCACCTGCAGATCGCCCGCGCAGTAGATCGCGCAAGCCTGCGTCCACGGGCTGAAGCGTCCCGCTGGACTGGCGATCACTTCCACCAGCCGCTGCTCCCTCCCTGCCGGGTTCTGCGGGTAAATCGCCAGAAGCGCCTCACTCAGCCTGTCTCGCTCCCTTCTTTTTGAA
Source organism: uncultured Chloroflexia bacterium (assembly GCA_963827155.1). Classification (GTDB taxonomy): domain Bacteria; phylum Chloroflexota; class Anaerolineae; order Anaerolineales; family UBA4823; genus UTCFX2. The sequence continues at coordinate 1,529,409 of CAWGZV010000002.1, forward strand.
GGCTGTTCGATCAGCAAAGGAAATATTTCGCGCTTTTTCTCTCCCAACGGGAGCACATCAAGCACCTCGATCGCATACGCCCGGCGTTCTGCAGATGCCAGCCTCAAATTGTCGCGCGCCCCCAGCACCGCCGCCCGGTCATAGACCATAGCCAGCAGCAAGAACACTCGTTCGCGCGCCCGCTCCAGGCTCTCGATCAGGGCCTCGCGCACCAGACTGACCTCTTCCGCATCCCCCAGGTCTTTCAATATCGCCAGGATTTCCGCCGCCCGGATCACCTCAGCCTGGACCTGGGCGGCAAACCGGGATTGGTCAGCCACCCTTGCCTGGTAGCGGATCAAATTCAGCGAATACAAAGCCTGCGTGCGCACAAAACCATCTGGGTCGTCAACCTGCTCCACCAGCCATCGGCTCACTTCTTCTCCCCCAATTCTCCCGCAGATCCGCAGGATCAGCCCGCGCACTTCCCGCAAAATGCCTTCCTGCTCAAAGGCATCTTTCAGCCCGGGCAGCGCCAGCTCTCCTCCGCTCGCCAGGGCGGTCGCCGCCTCGCTCCTTAACCTCGGGACGGCGAGTTTTTCCAAAGCAAATGGCCAAAGCCTTGGATTTTTCAGCTTCCCCGCTGCTCGCAGCGCGGCGCGCTGTACCCCAAGGTCCGGGTCTTGCAGCAGCGGGATCAGCGGCTGGTAGTAGTTGCTTGCACCCACTTCTTCCAGCGTCTGGGCGGCGGTCGCCCGCTCGAGCGGGTCTGGCGATTCAGCCAGCTTAAGCAAGCGCTGACCTGCCGCCAACACCCCGGCGATACCTCCCGACCGCAGCAGCCCGACCATCGCCGAGCACTGCACCTGCGGCTCAGGGTCCTCCAGCATCCCGCTGACCAGCTCAAAGGTCTGGTCGCTTTCGTCCAGCTGCGCCAGCGCCCTCACCGCCTGCGCCCTCACTTCCGGAGAACGCTCCATGCTGATCTGCCTGCGCACGTCTTCTACTGCTTCTTTCATCTCCATGCGCTCGATCCGCTTCAGAGTCTCCAGCCTCACAGTCTCAGAGGGGTGATCGACCAGCAGGCAGAGCGCTTCCGAAAGCCGCTCAGGCGCGGCTTGCTCCAGCATCTGCAGTGCATAGACCACTTCCTCCGGGTTTTCCGAGCGAAGGTTGCTTTCTAGCATCTCCAGGCTCGAGCGGTCCAGCTCCTGCAGGTCTGCTGCCCCCAACCGGCGGCGTGTGAGTGCTCGCGTCAGCACCTTGGGGTATTCACGCCCGATGAAAGCCGCCACCACCAGCCATGCCGCGCTGATCAGCGCCAGGGCGTAGATCAGCGGCAGGCGGTTCCCCTGGAAAAGCGCCCCCAGCGCCAGCAGCCCCACACCCGCCAATCCGTTCGCCAGCGGCTGGAAAATCCCTTCTGCGGTCGCCTGCACCCGGTTGCGCCGCTCCGCTTCGATCGGCTGGTAGAGCACCGTCAGCGCGGCGCGGTCGATTGAAAAGCCGACCGCCAAATCCACCAGCTTCGTCCCCATCGTCAGCCAGAAGAGCAGCGTTGCCGCCCCGATCAAACCCGCCAGAGACATCCCGCTCGACCCGATCACCATCAGCACCGGCAGGATCATCAGGCTCGAGCGGATTCCCACGCTGCTGATGACCCTACCGCTCACCAGCGTGTTTGTGATCAGCGTGATCACTCCCAGCACCGCCAGGAAGATCCCCAGGAAAGATGCCAGTTCTTCCGTACCTGGGTACTGTGCGGCAGCCCGGTCGTAGAAGATGTTGTCCAGGAAGAAGAACGCCAGCCACCAGAGCGTCACCAGTGCGAAGATCAGCAGGGCATACCGGTTGCGGAAAAGGCTGGGTGTCGATTCCTTCTGCACCGCCGCTTGCTTTCGGCTTGGGGCGCTCTCGCCTGCCAGCCTGGCGGCATTATGCCGGGTGATCACCCCCAGGAAGAGGATTGCTCCTGCCAGCCCAATAACAGAAAAGATCAGCAGGTTAGATGTCCCCATCCAGCCGACCAGTAGTGGGATCAGAAGGCCGGTCAGTACGATCGCCAGCCACTGCCCCGCCCCCACCAGACCGAACAATCGTTTTCCCTGGCGCACGTCGTAAAGCCGCGCTGCCAGCCCCCAAAACTCCAGATTTCCCAGGTTCACCACCACCTGGAAAAGGATTGGCAGGATGAATATCAGCCAATCCCCCGCGCCCAGCGTCAGCCCCAGCCAAACGACCGTCGTCACTGCCAGCAGGAAGCCCAAAGTCACCGTCAGCAGCCGTCCGAATGCAAGCCGCCCGCCCAGCCGCATATAAAGTACGATCAGCAGCGGCCCGATCAGCGCATTAAGGATGTAGACCCACGCCAGGGTTTGCGAGTTGAAACGTACCAGAAAGAGCGAGAAAGCGGCGGTCTGCAGGAAATTATTGGCTGTCCCCAACATAAACGAATGGGCAAACATCCAGAAGACCTGCCGCTCCTCACCCGGATTAATGTCCAACAGCGCCGCAAGTCGATTAGCCAACCAGTTTTATCCCTCGCTTTCTGCCTTCTGAACAGCCCCCCTCGGAATAATATTATATAATATGTCTGATTACGCAGATTGAATGCCCTGGTCAGCCTTTCATAATTTCTTGTAGAGCTGCACCCGGTTGTTATCGATAAAATCACCCTGCCAGATCAGCATGGGTCGGATATATTTTACTTCAATGAGAGGAGATCAACTATGTCACTGCAGCAGATTGTCATCTGGATTATCGTCGGTGGGATCGCCGGGGGGCTTGCCGATGCCCTTGTGCGTGGGATCAGGGTCGGTTGCATTGGCGCAATCATTGTCGGCATCCTGGGCGGTTTTATCGGCGGCTGGCTTTTCGGCCTTCTCGGGTTGAGCCTCGGCGCCGGCATCTTGGGCGAGATCATCAAAGCCCTCGTCGGCGCCATCATCTTGCTCGTCCTGCTCCGCTTCATCCGCCGCCGCTAAGCGTTTTTTTTGGCTAGTGAAGAGCTTTCTTCAACGCACAGACGCAAAGGACACAAAGTAATAAAGTAAATATCTTCGCGATCTTTGCGTCTTAGCGTTTGATTATTTCACTTAAAATCCCCGGATTGACCCCGGTCGTACGAAGATCACCGCCGGATATTCTCCCGCCATTTCCTCCGGCGTGTAGCCCAGATCGCGGATCCCTTCTGCATACTTCCGCTTATAATCGTCCCAACGTTCCGGCGGCAGGCTGTTTCCTATTTCGGCCTCGCCGATGATCACCCCCACGCTCCCCCCTTCGGCGTCCGTATTGAAATTCAGCGCCACCTTCGGGTTACGCTGGATATGCCGCAGTTTTGCCCCATTCGCCCGGCTGAAAATCATCAGGGTCTCACCGTCCCACTCGAACCACACCGGTCTGGGCTGCGGGTTGCTGCTGGCATCCACCGTCGTCAGCCAGATCACCTGCTCCTCCTCCAGCCGCTTCAACATCCTCTCTCCAAACCCTCCCTGAAAGTTGACCATCGTTAACCCTCCGTTTATTTTGTGTGTTGTTCTTTCCAATTCTCTCATTTCATCCTCAATTTGACAACCCTCCCACCTCCCTCTCCCCATCGGAGCTGGCATCAGCCTAATTTTCCCCTCTCCCCATGCGGAGCAGGTGGGCACGGGCTTGAGACCTAAATTCCCCTCTCCCCGTGGGAGAGGGGTAGGGGTGAGGGCGTATTCCCCTCCCCCCTTGGGATAGAGGCAGGGGCAAGCGCCTGTTCCCCTCCACCCCATCGGAACTGGCTCAGCCAAAATTCCCTCTCCCCTTGGGATAGAGGCAGGGGCAAGCGCCTATTCCCCTCTCCCCTTGGGATAGAGGTAGGGGTGAGGGCCTATTCCCCTCTCCCCTTGGGATAGAGGTAGGGGTGAGCGCCTATTCCCCTCTCCCCGTGGGAGAGGGGCAGGGGTGAGGGCCTTTCTATCGTATAATTCCTCAACTCCTCAATGACAAAATCACATACCCATCCATCAAAAGCAATCAAGCGTGCCCGCAATCTTCGCCGTAATCAAACCGCGGCTGAGATTAAACTCTGGCACGCCCTCCGAAATCGCGCCCAAAAGGTAAAATTCCGTCGGCAGCATCCCATCGGAGAATTCATCGTCGATTTTTACTGCGACCAGGTAAAACTTTGCATCGAAGTGGATGGACCGACACACTTCACCGCGTCCCAAATAGAATCCGACAAACTCCGCACGACCTTCCTTAAAGAAAAAGGCTGTAAAATTCTTCGATTCACCAACACCGAAATCCAGGATCAAATGGATCTCGTGTTGGAACAAATTAACCAGACAATTGATGGTCTGGCAAAATAAAGAGCATAAAAATCAATCCTGCCAGGCTCCAACCCAAAAGCCCGCCAAATTCACGACCAATAATAACTCGCACGCATCGTTTCAGGTTTGCCGAACACAAACAATAAATCAGAACCTTTGTGTTTTTCGCGCACTTTGCGCCCTTCGCGTTTAAATCTTTGAATTTAAGTTTCAACAATTCCGCTCTTCTCGCTTCCTTTCTGGCTCATTTCGTGAATTCCCCACACCGGCTGCACCTTTTGATACAATGGTCCAATATTTCGAAGAGAAATCGAGTTCAAGCCTATGGACAAACCAAAATCGATCTCCGACTATATTGAAGCCGCCTCGCCCGAAGCCCAGCCGCAACTGCGTAAAATGTTGGAGTGCCTCCGCCTTGCCGCACCGGGGGCTCAGGAAAGCCTGAAATGGGGTAATCCGGCCTTGTCCTACCAGTGGATCCTGTTTCAATTCGCCGCCTTCAAAAAACACATCAGTCTCTACCCCACACCGTCTGTTGTTAAGGCCTTTGAAAAAGAGCTCGAAGGATATCAGACCTCGAGCAGCACCATCCAGTTTCCGCTGGATAAACCCCTTCCGGTGGCTCTGATCCGCCGGATTGCCGAATTTCGAGTCAGAGATGCCGTCGAAAACGGCGTCAAATGGATGTGAGCTCGAGTTCGCCTGCCAGCATTCTCTCCCGGGTGCCTTTCACCTATCCGCACTCCGATTGAGCTTTTCTCGCGCTTCCTCCCACATTTGAGTCGATCTTTCGAAGAAAATCAAGATCACCTCCAGCTCTTCCTCAGAAAAACTGGAGACCAGTTCATTCTGCGCCTCGCGCACCGCTGAAAACCAGGGTTCGACCTTCCTCGCTCCTGACTCCAGCAGGACGATGAGCGTTCCCCTCCGGTCATCGGGGTTGCGTCGCCGTTCGATCATCCCGCCCTTTTCGAGCCGGTCGAGCATCGCCGTCGCCGCCCCCGAGCTGAGCCCGGTGTGCCGGGCAAGTTCGCCGGGCGTGGAAATTCCCTTGTGAAATAATAGCCCTAGGCATTCCATATCTGTAACATTCAACCCTAATCTTTCGCCAACCAGGTTGCGGAACAGCACATTGCTGATCCCGTAGCTCCTCGCCCCCCGGATGACCCTATCAACCAGTTCTTTTTTCGTTTCATCTGACATTTTGAAGCCTCTTGACAATATCTTGATTATAAAGTATCTTTATTATTAAGATATTTTATCACACATTCGAGGAGAAATCTCATGAAAATCAAGAGCGTATCCGGGATCACCGCTTATGTCAGCGATTTGGACGCAACCGCCCAATTCTACGAAGCGCTCGGGTTCGAAACGAAGAAGCGAGAGCCAGATCACATTACAGTTTATTCGAATTGGTTTTGGATTGATTTTCTTTCCGTCCAGGCGAATGAGCGCCTCGCATACCCAAATGGCTCAGACCTGAGCAGGAAAGGCACCGGCTTGTTTATTTACTTGAGCGTCGATGATGTGGATGAATTTTATGATTTCCTGCTCTCCAAAGGGCTTCAACCTGCCGCCTCGCCCCAAAATCAGCCCTGGGGCAACCGCGAGTTCATCATCGCTGACCCGGATGGTTATAACCTCGTGATATTCAAGCGAAGATAGGCTTGGGATATCTCAGCATTTGTGGCTGGTCGGATTTGTCAAAAACGGAGAAATCAGCTGCACAATCCTCCCAAAATGATATAATCCGACCGTCTATGTCCGAGATCAGCCCGAACCTCGCTCCCGTAGCCGCTCCCCGGCGCACCATCATTTTCGCCGTTATCTTGGGTTTGGCGCTCGCCCTCCTCGCCGCCCTGTTCGCGCTGGTGATGGCAGTCGCCGCGTTAGCCCTCTTCAACGGCTGTCTCGGGACATCGAGCGCGGTCGGCGAGACCCTGATGATGGCTTGGATCTTCGTGCTTTGGCCTTTGGCTGCGGTTGGGGCTGGGCTCGCACCTGCGCTGATGCTCGGGCGAGGGCGCGGTTGGAAGAAAGCCCTGCAGGCCCTCGGGGCTGGCAGCCTTATCGCCGTGATCGTCTATGTCGGCTGGTTGCTCGTCGGATCGGTCCTTTTCTGTTGATGCTCCGTCGGGTTGTCCCGCTTCAAAAAAGCTGGGCGTCGGCAACCACCGCGATGAAGATCTTCATCCCCTTCAAATGATAGGATCTCAAAATATTCGCGGATTTTGCTTGAAATAATTGGAATAAGCATGAACCTACGGGAACAAATTGAAGAGTATATTACCAGCCAACCTGAACCTAAACGTGGTGACATGCAAGAGTTGCATCGCATCATTCTGCAGGTAATGCCAGCATGTAAATTATGGTTCCAGGACGGTAAAAACAGTGAAAATAAAACTGTATCTAATCCCAATATCGGTTATGGGATTCGCACGATAAGATATGCTGATGGATCAACCAGAGAGTTTTATCAAATTGGTTTGAGTGCAAACAAAACCGGAATCTCGGTATACATCTTTGGGATAAAAGATAAGACTTACTTAGCCCAAGTTTATGGGAAAAACCTAGGCAAGGCTAGCGTGAGCGGGTATTGCATCAGATTTAAAACAATGAAAGATGTAAACACCGATGTACTTGAAGCGGCAATACGGTTTGGAGTTGAGGAGGGTCAATAGAGGACAAATAGGTCTTAGGCTCGGGTTCCTGCTCACTGCCCCGCTTCGACGTGCTTGGCAAAATTATTCAGGATGGCTTGCCATCCCTGGCGTTGCATTTCAACCGGATTTTCGGATTCAGCATCGAACGTGACGCGCACCTTGACACCGTTCGCCTCTTCCACAAACTCGACCGCGCCTGTCCGGTCTCCAAACGAATACTCGATGAATTTATTGGGCACGATCTTGGTGTACGTTCCGGCGAAATCGAAGCCGAAGCTGCCGTCCTTAGCCTCCATGTGGGAGCTGAACGTCCCACCCACGCGCAAATCAACCGTAGATTTTGTAGTTTGCCAATCTTCCGAGGCGGTGTTCCACTGGTTGATGTCCTCCGGCGTTGTGTAGGCTCTCCACACCTCGGCAATGGGTGTTTTGATCGTGGTTTCAACGCTGATTTTCATGCTGTGACTCCTTGTGTGTAAGAACAAACAATAAATGATCCGGGCTGATGGTTTATCCCATTTTCACGGCATCGAAATACGATAGAGACATAATATAATCCAAATTATCCTGATTATCGGATTGGTTTGACAGATCTTATCCAACCAATCCATTTGTTCTAAACATCCGTCCAGAAGCCATTTCCCACTGCCGAGACCGTCATCATCCAGCCAGAAAATAACTTCTCGACCAGATGCACCAGCGCTTCGCTCTGCCCTACCCGGGCGCCGGTTCGTACATTGCCGTGCTCGCCAGGGCATCGCCCAGGGCTTTGGTAGCGCGCAGGCGGAACTCATTGCGCCTTTCCGCAGTCGATCGGCCGCAAACGACTTCACCTGCCCAGTCGGTCGGCCACTCCGCGTCAACATGGACCGCGCCTGCAACCTCGAAATGCTCGCAGCCGGGAAGCGCAGCGATGATGTCGCGAGAGTTCCCCTGCGCATTGCAAGCCGAGGGCTCGGCTGTCAGCACCACCGCCCGGCATCTCACCAGCGGGGCTGCCTTCGCGCCGATGCCGTTCCAGTCGACCGGGTCTAGCCCGACCCAAATCGCCGGATTAGGGCTCTCAGCCGCCGACAGCAGTGTCGCCAGCCCGCCAGCAGAGAATCCCATCAGGCCCACTCGCCCCGGGTCAATCTGCTCCATCCAGCCCTCGCTGGTGCAGAGATACGCCCGCAGATCAGAGATAAAATGACCGTTGCGGGCGTGGTCCGACATCGCCGGCAGGTCTGGCACTGCGGTCACAAATCCCTCCTTCGCCAGGTGCCGCCCCCAACCAGACATCTTATGCCGGTTCCGAAAGAACCCGTGGGCGACGATGACCAGAGCCGCCTGCGAGGCGCTCTCCAATCCGTAGATATCCACCCTGGCAGAGCCTGATGAGAGTTTCACTCGGATGGTTTCGAAGGTTTTTAATGTCATTGGTCAATTTACCTCTTCTAATATTACGGATTTGCTCGGCTATTATAGGACAATCTTGTGTGTCATAATAAAGCCGCGTTTAAATTCATTCGCCCTTTCAGACCATAAAAAACCTGCCGCTTCAGTCATGGATTCCTGCAATGAGCTGCGGCATCAGCCACCTTGCATATTCCTCCAGGCAATTCGGGTCGCCGTCCAGCGGCTGGAAGATCACCGCATCCGCCCCGGCCTCGAAGCGCCGCCGGATGCTCGCCGCCGCCTGTTCCGGCGTTCCCGCCGCCGCAAACGCCTCCAGCCAGGCTTCTGGCATCCGCCGCTTCGCCCCTTCCAACCGATACTGCTGATAATACACCTCGGCCTCTGCCGCGATCCCCACCGCCTCGACCTGCACATCCGTCCACGGGGCTCTTCTCGCCAGTGTTTGCTCTGCCGCAGCCCGGGCGGCTTTTCCATCCGGGCTGACCTTCACATCCAGGTAAACCACCACCCTGTGCTCGCCTCTTCCAGCCTCGTCCATCCCGCTGCGGATAGGTTTGACCGCCCAGCGCACATAATCCGGCGAAGACATCGCCGTCAGGATTGTGCCATCGCCCACCCTCCCCGCCAATTGGAGCGTTTTTTCGCGCATCGCCCCGATGAAAATCGGCGGCTGGACCGCCGCCGTCAGCTGCATCTGCACCCGGTCCAGCTTCACCTGCTCCCCTTGAATGTTGATCAGCTCACCTCGCAGCAGCTTCCGCACAGCCGTAACCGTCTCTTCCAATGCTTTCAAGGAAGACCGTGGTCTTGCTCCGATCTGGTCCATCCAGCCGCTGACCCCATGCCCGAAACCGGGCATAAAACGACCCGGAAAAGCGCCTGCCAGCGTGGTGATTTCCATCGCCGCAAACAGGGGGTTGTAGGCTGTTGCCGGCAGCAGGCCGATCCCCACCTTCAGGCATTCCGTCGCCTGCAGGGCGATCGCTGCTGAAGTGAAAGCCCCCGGTAGGAAGCAGTCGTCCCACAGCCACAGCTCCTCAAACCCCGCCGCCTCCGCCCGCCTGGCGTAGTCCGCCAGCCCTGCCGGCGGAAATCTTGGGTGGAAGATCACCCCTAAGGTCCTAGATTTTGAACGCTCATTTAAGGTCTGAGATTTTGATCGCTCTTCCATGCTGATTCCCTTGTCTTGAATTAGGTTGTAGAAATTATATCCTCGCTCCTCATGAATTTCGTTTATCTCCTTGCAAAAAACAGTCTGTTTCGATTCTATTCTCGCTCCTCTCGTTCTTCTTCAATTCACTTGAAAGTTCTTCTCGTTCTTCTTCTTTTCACTCGAAATTCCTTCACGCCTCTCTTTCGTAATCTCTTCATTAGAAATTCCTTCGTGATCTTCGCGTTATTTGTGATCTTTGCGATAAAATCTTTAATGCCTCAATCTGCAAGTTTCCGCTGCTTTGCGTGTAAATCTTTAATCCCTCAATCTGGAGCTGTCTGCCGCTCCAACGATTGCCTTACGATCGTGAATTGAAAATTGTACAGTCCATTTGAAACTGTATAAATGTGGTATAATAGAACTTGTGTTCTATCTCAAAATGATATAGGAAATTTCGGGTAGAATCGGATTCGTTCCTCTTCGTTTTTTCGGGCTCCCCTGAAAAAACGAGCAGAGGGAAATAGTTGGATTACCCTCCTCAGTTTTTCAATTCCTTAATATAATCAGGCCAATCCAGGAAAAAAGGTCTGAGCGATGTTCAAGAAGAACAAACGTCATTTACAACCACCTCTAATCAGTGAAGTTTCCCATTTACCAGAAAGTCAGTTATTACGCCTGGAGCGCTCCTGGGCAGGCGTTTTTTATCGAGAAGTATTCTCCCGCCTCGACGAGAGTGCTTTCGCATGCCTGTATTCGGATCTGCCTTCTCGACCCAATATTCCGGTCAATGTGCTGGTGGGACTGGAATTCCTGAAATCCGGGTTTGGCTGGAGTGATGAGGAGCTGTATGATGAATTTCTTTACAATGTGCAGGTGCGTTACGCCCTGGGATACCACGAGTTGGGGGTAGGCGAGTTTGATTTACGGACGTTATATTACTTTCGCCAGCGATTGGGCCAGTATATGCAGAAGGAAGGGATCAACCTGCTGGAGCGGGCCTTCGAGCAGATAACCGATGAACAGCTGGCCAAATTTCAGTTGAAAACTGGTAAGCAGCGCGTGGACAGCACCCAAATTGCCAGTAATATCCGCCAGCATGGTCGTCTGCAATTGCTAGTGGAAGTGCTCCAACGAGTGTCAAGGATGCTAAACGAAGCTGACCAGGCCCATTATGCCGAACGGTTGCAACCCTTTATGCGAGGCCACCCTGGCTGGTATGTCTATCAGATGAAGCAATCTGAGTTTCCCGAGCACATTCGACGGGTCGGATTGATCATGCATCAATTGCTGGTGGAATTGAAACCGAATTATGCCCAGTGTAAAGAATATCAGGTCCTCGAACGGGTATTTGGTGAACACTACCGCTTGGAAAAAGCCGGAGTGGTCCCCAAAGCCCAGAAAGAGTTGGGGGCTTGCAGTCTACAATCCCCGGACGATTGGGAAGCCACCATCCGAGATGTCGGCAGCGGGTTGAAGCAAGGCTATGTGGCTAATCTAGCCGAAACCTGCGATCCAGACAACCCCTTTCAGCTGATCACTAAGATCCAGGTGGCGCCTAACAGCACCGATGATGGAAAACTCCTGTTGCAAGCCTTACCGAATCTAGCCGAGCGGACGGATTTGGATACCCTCTATACCGATGGTGGCTATGGTGGAGCAGAGTTAGATCAATCCCTGACGGATAAAGGGATTGCTTTATTTCAAACCGGGATCCGCGGGAAGAAACTAGGTCAGGACAAGCTGAGTTTTTATCATTTTTCCATTCATCAAGATGAGCGCGGTCAACCCACTCAAATGACCTGCCCAAATGGACAAATGGCACCGGTTGAAGTCGGTAGCCAGAAGAAAGGCTATGTTGCCCGGTTTTCCGTCTCCATTTGCGAGACCTGCTCCTTCCATCAGGCTGGAAAATGCCCAACCCGCTTTCGAAAGAGGAAGCAGTTTTATGGTTTGTATTTCCTGCCTTCAAAAATGAGGCTTTCCTTGCGACGAGAGCGGAGCAAGTTCTTCCAAAAAACGAAACACAACCCTCGGGCGGCCGTTGAAGCGACGGTTAGAGCGGTCAAACTGCCCTTCCCGAAGGGCAAGTTGCCTGTGCGAGGCAGGTTTCGAATGTTTTATCTGATGATCGGATCGGCCGCTCTCAATAATGTGCGACAAATGCAGCGCTATCTGGCTTTGAGCTGCTAAAGTCTACCCTCAGTTTCCTGGTATCAATTTTGCGAAAGGTACCATTCTGTATCATTACGTGCATTTTGACTGCTATAGGGCTTTCAAACCTTAGTTCTTGCAGGGGAGTCTTTTTTCGCGGAACGAATCTCGCCCTCCCCTCTCCCGCAAACATAGCGACGAAGACATACCATGCAGTCTCTATGTCATTGCGAGGAGCGGAGCGACGAAGACATACCATGCAGTCTCTATGTCATTGCGAGGAGCGGAGCGACGAAGACATACCATGCAGTCTCTATGTCATTGCGAGGAGCGGAGCGACGAAGCAATCCGGGATTTGCGAAGAACGAGAGCGCTTTCGCATGCCTGTATTCGGATCTGCCTTCTCGGCACAACATTCCGGTCAACGTGCTGGTAGGATTGGAATTCCTGAAATCCGGGTTTGGCTGGAGTGATGAGGAGCTGTATGATGAATTTCTTTACAATGTGCAGGTGCGTTACGCCCTGGGATACCACGAGTTGGGGGTAGGCGAGTTTGATTTACGGATGTAATATTACTTTCGCCAGCGATTGGGCCAGTATATGCAGAAGGAAGGGATCAACCTGCTGGAGAGGGCCTTCGAGCAGATGCGAGACCTGCTCCTTCCATCAGGCTGGAAAATGCCCAACCCGCTTTCGAAAGAGGAAGCAGTTTTTTGGTTTGTATTTCTTGCCTTCGATAATGAGGCTTTGCTTGCGGCGAGAGCGGAGCAAGTTCTTCCAAAAAACGAAACACAACCCTCGGGCGGCCGTTGAAGCGACTGTTAGAGCGGTCAAACTGCCCTTCCCGAAGGGCAAGTTGCCTGTGCGAGGCAGGTTTCGAATGTTTTACCTGATGATCGGATCGGCCGCTCTCAATAATGTGCGACAAATGCAGCGCTATCTGGCTTTGAGCTGCTAAAGTCTAACCTCAGTTACCTGTTATCAATTTTGCGAAAGGTACCATTCTATATCATTATGTGCATTTTGACTGCTATAGGGCTTTCATACCTTAGTTCTTGCAGGGGAGTCTTTATTTTTGAAACGAAAATCCTCCTCGCCTCAAATTCAAAACGTTCCTCACCTTGGATATGCTATACTGGTCACTTGAACAAAAATAATTCCGGGAGCAGGGATAATGGTCAAGGAATATGAATTGCTTGAAGATTTAGACAGCGCCGCGGTGAACATACATGACTATGATTCGAACCCGATTACCTGGTTGAAGTGGCTAAAATACCTCCTCGCAAAACTGGAAGACCAGTCCAAGGATATCGATCCATCAAATCAGCAGCGATACGTTGAAATGATCGCTCTCTTGAAAGATGCCATAAACAGCCGCCAGACTTACGGCAGTTGGTGATTCTTGTTCTAAATTAACACCAAAACCCGCCTTGGGAGCGGGTTGTTGCCAGCAGAAGAAAGTGACCCCGGGGGGGCTCGAACCCTCAACCAATTGATTAAAAGTCAACTGCTCTACCATTGAGCTACGGGGCCTGATAATTTAGGCGACGGGTATTATAACCGAAAGTTCGAAGATGTCAAACTTCTCGTCGAAAAATCTTTTTTCAAATTTTGAAGAATCCCTGCCTCTCGCATTTTCCTCAAGTTAGCTTGAGTTCCAATTTTATTTAGATCATGAAGACTTCACCTCACGGTTCCATCACCGATATCCCCGGATTTCTTGCCGGTCATGCCACCGACCTGGACGCACTTACCGGCTGCACGGTCATCCTTTGCGAAGCTGGCGCCGTTGGCGGGGTAGACCAACGCGGTGGCGCGCCTGGCACTCGCGAAACAGATGCCCTTCACCCCCTCCATCTCGTCCAAAAGGTCCATGCCGTCTTGCTCTCGGGGGGTTCTGCTTTCGGTTTGGACGCCGCTTCAGGTGTCGTCCGCTATTTGGAAGAACGCGGCGTGGGTTTCGATGTTCGCGTCGCCAGGGTTCCGATCGTCCCTGCTGCCATCCTCTTCGACCTGGGACTTGGTCGCTCGGACCGCCGCCCGGATGCCAGAATGGGATATCAAGCTTGTCTCAATGCTGGCTCCCAACCAATGCCAGAGGGCAGTGTGGGCGCCGGCACAGGCGCAACGGTCGGCAAGATCTTTGGCCTCAATCAAGCCATGAAAGGTGGCATCGGCGCCTTTAGTCTCCAGCTCCCGAATGGTTTAAAAGTTGCTGCCGTTGCTGCCGTCAATCCATTCGGAGATGTAATCGATCCCGCTACAGGGCAAATCGTGGCCGGCGCTCGCCAGAAGCTTGGTCCTGGTCAGACTTTCGATCCAGATCATCCGTTTGCCGACACCTTTGAAGTGATGAAAGCCTCTTCTGGTGAAGGATGGCTCGGTTTTTCCGCCTCACCTTCCAACACGGTCATTGGAGTGATCGCCACCAATGCCGACCTGACAAAAGAAGGCGCTAACAAAGTGGCCCAAATGGCGCAGGATGGATTGGCTCGCACCGTTCGTCCCGCCCATACCATGGTCGATGGGGATACGATTTTCGCCCTTTCAATGGGTAGTGTAGCCGCAGATGTCAGCTTGGTCGGCGCTTGCGCCGCAGAAGCAATCAGCGCCGCCATCCTGCGCGCTGTAAAAGCCGCCGGACCGGCTGGCGGTCTCCCTTCAGTGTCAAGTCTTACAAATCCAGGCCTATAGCTCGAGTATGCGCCTGAAAACCGTCCTGATCGCCGAAGAGAAAGACCCTCTTCGAGCGAATCCTGCCTGGCATTCACACACAGAAATTCCCCACAGCGATTCTTCTCATTCTGAATAAGCTAGCAAAATAGATGGGTTTAAGGGAAATCCGCACCAAATTTCCAAACCTCAGGAGGTCGGTGTCAAGCAGTTCCTTTTAAATTCCGCTATTGAGTTCAGGGTCGTCACGAGCGTTGGGGTGTTTCAACCTGTTCATACAGCTCTCTTTGTATGAACGATCCAATCATCATCCAATTCCCTTGAATAATTGCTGGGCTCAATCCTATGGCTGCGCTTTACCTTGATTCTCCTGCGAATATTTCCGCGTGCGCGCCTCGAACGCTTCGCCGCTCCAGCCTACAATTCAATCGCCTCCCTGGGCTGTGCGCAGTCTTCCACTTGCTCGCAGCCAGCTTGAAGTGTTGATGATGATCACCCCTCCCACAATCAGCAGCGTCGCTAAGATCACCCTGAAGTTCACCTCTTCATTTGCGATCAGGCTCCCCATGATTACCGCCACCAGCGGGTTTACATACGCATAAGTCGAAACCAGCGCTGTAGGGGCGACACCCAGGAGCCATGAATACGATGCATACCCAACCAAAGAGCCGAAGAAGATCAGATAGCCCATCCCTATTAGCGAGCTTGTAGATATGTTCGCAAGCTCGAATGACGCCCATTCACCACTCAAAGTTCCGATTGCCAGCAGCGCAGCGCCGCCGACGAGCATTTCCATCCCAGATCCCAATAACGGCTGCTTTGGCATCTCGGAATGATGCTCGCGGCTGTAAATCGAGCCGATCGCCCAACAAAGCGAAGCCACCAGCAGCGCCAGCGCGCCGATCATATCCACCGAATCCTCGCTTGTTCTGAGCCTTAAAGGATCAATCAGCACCAATATACCCACAAAGCCGATAAGAATCCCAACGACTGTTGGCCACATCGGTCGAATCCCATGAGGACGCACCGCATCCAGGATCACAATCCAAAGCGGCACCGATCCTACGATAATTGCGGTCACGCTTGACGGAACCCGCACCTCAGCCCATGAAACCAATCCATTGCCGCCGAGCAGCAGAAATAGCCCCACCACCGCGGTCGCCGCCCACTGCTTTCGCGTTGGGCGAGGCAGCCCGCGCCTCCGCATCAGCAAGTATAGGATCAATCCAGCCGTTAATTGTCTGGTCCCAGCCATGAGAAATGGTGGTATGGTCTGCACGGCAAACCGAATAGCAAGATAGGTTGATCCCCAAACGATATAAACGGAGATTAACGCCATCCAGATCTTAGCTTTCATACGGCGACCTCTTGCGCAAACACTGCCGGTGCACCCGAAAGCTCCCATCCCAATATTGCCTTTTTTCGAGCCGCGCCCCAGCGGTAGCCCCCAAATACGCCCATCTTGCGGATCACTCGATGGCAAGGAATCAAATAAGAGATCGGGTTGGATCCTACTGCCAGACCCACTGCCCGGGCAGCAGTTGGTCTTCCAATTTGAGCCGCTATCCGTTCGTAGGTCGTCAGGCTTCCAGGTTGGATCCGAAGCAGCGCCTCCCAGACCTTGATCTGGAAATTCGTTCCCTGCAGATAAATCGTCAGCGGCTCACCTTTTTGAGATCCACCAAAGAAGACCTGGTCGAGGATCAATTCCGTTTGCTGGGGATCTTGAATCAATTCGGCTGAATTCCAGCGTCGCCGCAAGTCCATTAGCGTTCCGTCACGATCTCCTCGGGACACAAATGACATACCGCATAAACCGCGTTCTGTTAGAGCAAGCATGCATTCGCCAAAAGGGGTTGGGTGAAAACCATAATAGATCGATAGCCCTGCTCCTCTTTGTTTATATTCGCCTGGTGTGACCGCGTCCAGTTTGACAAATAGATCATGCAGGCGCCCCGGGCTGGATAAGCCGGTTAAAAAGGCAGTATCCATTACCGAGACTTCCCGGTCCAAGAGCATTTTAGCATGTTCGCGGGTTAGAAATTGCAAGAAACGTTTCGGGCTGATCCCAACCCATCGCGTGAACAATCGCTGAAAATGAAATTCACTCAAGCCGATATGCTCCGCAATTTCATCCAGAGATGGCTGATCCAGGTAGTGATCTTCAAGGTAAACCAGTGCTTTCTCTATCAGTGCGTAATCTGACATATAATGCTGTTTGGACGGAGCGAAATCAGCATTCTTGTAAGTATTCTCGTAAGCGTTCTCTAAACCGATCATCGTCTACCTCCAGGACTGAGTATGGCTCCGATTTTAATCTTTGCCATAGCGATGATCCACCCAATTCTTGCTCAATCCATTCATTCGATATTAAGGGAGGGGCACGCTGGGCGTGCCCCTCACAGCCTTCATTCAAAAATTGAAATTGTCGGCAGCCTCACCCATACTGAAGAGAGGCTCAAGCACAAGCAGTAAACTAATCGCCAGACACCGGTTCGGCAGCCTTTAACTTCGGAGCTGCCTTCTTGCTGCGTGTGATGCTCCAGACTATTCCACCGAGTAACGCTGCGACAACGATCCATCCGATCACGCCGAGGTGTTGATATGAAACAAGAATCGGCGCTGCAATCAGTGAAACCAGGTTGACCACCTTGATCATTGGGTTGAGCGCTGGTCCAGCGGTGTCCTTCAATGGATCACCGACCGTATCGCCAACCACACCCGCTTTATGCCGCTCTGAGCCCTTGCCAGTATTATCGGCTACATTCCGGGGCTCGTCTTCGATCGCTTTCTTCGCGTTATCCCATGCGCCGCCGGCGTTTGCCATGAACACAGCCAGCAGTTGACCGCTCAATATCACCCCGGCGAGAAAACCACCCAATGCTTCGACACCTAACACCAATCCTATTAATAAAGGCAGCAATACCGAGATCGTCGCCAGCGGGACCAATTCTTTCTGGGCAGATGTTGTCGAAATGCTTACGACCCGGGCGTAATCGGGTGTCAATGTTCCTTCCATCACACCAGGGATCCTGAATTGACGCCGCACTTCCATAACGATCTCACCAGCCGCTCGGCTGACCGCCCGAATGGATAATGAGCTGAACAGCCACGGTAATGCGCCGCCCAACAGCATCCCAATGAAAACATTGGTACTCGAGACGCGGATTAAATCCAGAACTGGAAGGCCTAACGAAATTTGAACCCGACCGACATCCGTAATAAACGAGGCAAACAAGCTCACCGCCGCAATCACTGCAGATGCAATCGCAATCCCTTTCGTAATCGCCTTGGTGGTATTTCCGACCGCATCGAGGTCTGCCATGATCTGGCGGGCTTTTAGGGTGTTCTCGTCATCCATATCATGCCACGCCATCTCGCCAATCCCGTTTGCATTATCTGAGATCGGTCCATAAGAATCCATCGCCACATTATTGCCGGTATGGCTGAGCATTCCAATCCCGACCAGCGCAACCGCATAAAGCACATAAAGAGCCCCATCGCCACGATATAACAGCACCGCGAATATGAAGGATATGGCAATTGCGAGCAGCGCCCAAACGCTCGATTCCATCCCAACAGCCAATCCGGAAAGGATTGTCGTTGCAGGACCGGTCTCAGTCGAGTCGACGATTTCCTTAACCGGGGGTTTTGTCGCAGAAGTAAAGTAGGAAGTCAGTGGGTTGAATACCACAGCCAATCCTACGCCGATGGTCGTCAGCATCGCCATCCGCCAGTCATTGGAGTAGAAAATTGCCACGACGAAAGAGAATATGATCGTGTTGATACTCGAGACCTCATACGAACGAAACATCGCTTCTTCTGCGTTGTGCGCTCGCAAGAATTTGATTGGGAATCGCTCCCAGATCGGTACGGTGAACGTTCCCAATATCGAGCTGATTACTCCAATCCCACGAATGATCAGTGGATATACGATCCATTTTAAGCTGTGTGTGGGGTCTACCTGCATCAGCGCGATCCCAAGGATCAATGTCGAAACAATCGTAACCTCATAGCTTTCGAAGATGTCCGCTGCCATCCCGGCACAGTCGCCGACATTGTCACCAACAAGATCAGCAACCACTGCCGCATTTCGTGGATCGTCCTCGGGGATGTCTTTCTCAACTTTCCCCACCAGGTCTGCGCCAACATCCGCAGCTTTTGTATAAATACCACCGCCCAACTCGCATGAATAACGCTACCAGGGTGCCGCCAAATCCAAAACCAAGCAGTGCATCCGGCGCAGCACGCCCAAAGATGATGAAGATCATCGTCCCGCCTAACAAACCCAGACCATCCGTCAGCATCCCTGTCACGGTGCCAGAATAATACGCGATCGAAAGAGCCTCGTTAAATCCTCGCCGAGATGCTGAGGCGACGCGTACATTCGCCTGGATCGCCATCCGCATCCCAAGCTGTCCAACGATCAGCGAAAATGATGCCCCAATGATAAATGCAATTGTGCGTCCAACCGCAATCACAAGCTGAGCGTTGTTCGGGAATTCCTCCAGCGCTTCTTTGCTAGGTGGCACGATATAAACGCTGAAAAACAAAGCTAATGTCAGCACAGCAATCACCGGCAGGATCGTTTTGAGCTGCCTGTTTAAGTAGCTGTCGGCTCCAACCCTGATCGCATTCCAGATGACCTGCATTTCTGGTGTGCCCTTATCTTTTCGCAGAACACTATTTTTCAGCAGCCAGGCGTATATCAGGCTGATGAATGCCGTAATTAACACCCCAACTATCGCTATCTGCTCAAAATCGTTTAGACCATGTCTGGAAAGACCTAGAATATCCATAATCTCCTCTTCCTTAATGCTCAATTTTGAATGATTTCAACGCGGATTTATGCAACCCGTTCTGATGGGTTTAGTCCGCAGCTCTCCCCGAGGTAATCATATAAATTGATCACTGGCAGCGGCAAAATATCCTGTTCCCACGAACAAATTACCACCAGTATCAATTCAATCTTAAGTGGAAAAAGGTCAATCGGTCATTATTGGGTAGGAAGTTGTGTGAATTCGGACTGTAGCTTGAAAGCTACTAGGATTCATTTTACCACTATGTGAATGATTGTTCAATATTGCACAGTCGCGGTGCAAGCGCAGGAGAGATTTCAAAAATATGAGGATTACTATTGCGTGTTGGCAGCCATCTGCGGTCATCCTGAGAAACCATTTCACGATGTATGAAGTACCATCACAGTCACCTGGTCGTTCTTTCCCTTTAGCTGCATTACCCTCCTTGCCATAGAACTTCCACTCCAACCGGATTCCATAGACCATTATTTGCAGCATGTCCGGCCGCTCTCAAAAATTTCGACCAGCATCGATGGCTTTCCAGGCGTGCTGCTCCCCAGAATATCCAGGGATAAAAAGGGCAATTACTTCATCTCTTACCAATTTGTCAAAAAATGCATCTGCCTGGACAAGAACTTCGATTGCAGGTTTATAGAAGCAGTTCATTAGCTGGCTAATTTCATGTGAATTCATATTCTTGGCAATGCTGGTGGAGCTTCGTACATCCACGAGTAACATGGTCAGTTCGATTACGGCACCTCCTGGATTTCTGGTTGTGAATCCGTGGCAGCCTGCACAAAATCGCGGGTTCTTGTTCGTCCGGCGCGTCCCTTAATCATCCTCAAAGCCGCTCTGCCAGCACCAGCAAATGGCCTCAAACACTGCACACTACGTGGACTGGATTGTATTCTGCTGTAAAGGTGTCGCCGTTGTTTGGCTTTGATGTTGCCGTTGGTGAGAACATCACGTCGCATCTCATTCACGAGATTCTGTTCCCGAATCATTTGCTGAGATCCTCGCTGCGTTAGACCCGGCATGTGCAATTCTCTCTAAGGTTCAATTTCAGTCACTTTCTGCGAAGCGAATATACCCTCCAAGTCGTCTCGGTCTGTGATTAATCGGAACTCCGCTGCCTGCTACTTTTTTCATGAACTCCAAGATTTTCTCACCTGGGTCGCCATAAATATCAAAACTGACGATGCTGAAGAATTCGGCGGCATTTTTAGCGATTTCATCTACCCCCAATATATGCTGTTCCATCGCCCGCACATTTGGGAAAATGTGAATCACACTGACATGCTCATCAGTTTGATCGATAAACGCGACGTGTGACAGCGTGCCGGGTTTGTTCTCTTTAGCATTTTCAGCGACTTGTTGGTAATACTGAGTGTACTCATCGAGCTTACCAGTCTTGATGATTTGATTGCTTATGAAGATGATCGGTTCCGACATAATCTCTCCCTCCCAACTTGGCGAATGAAATGATTATGAAACATAATCTGATGTAGAATAATAACATAATTTATATCCTATTAATAAAATAATACCATTTTCAAAATATTTTCAAAACACTCTAATTGTCTGACAATTGACAGCAAAATATTTTTCTGATAAACTTTAAGTTGTCTGACAAATCGTTTTCGATCACATCCTTTTTTTTCAAATTTCTGAAGTTTACAAATCTTTGATAGAAAACCAATGACTGACAAAACCCCACCGATAAGTACCATCCTCGTCGATGTTGCCATGGGACGCAAGCCTGCCGATCTGGTGATTCGAAATGGTCGTTGGGTCAGTGTCCAATCTGGCGAAATCATTCCCGAGAGTTCTATCGCGGTAGTTGCCGGCAGAATCGCCTACGTTGGAAGAGATGCCTCTCATACTATTGGACCCTCGACCCAGGTGATCGAAGCAGAAAATCGCTTTCTTGTTCCTGGTTTGTTGGATGGACATATGCATGTCGAATCGGGCATGCTCACGGTGACTGAATTTGTCAGAGCCGTAGTCCATCACGGCACAACCGGAATGTTCATTGACCCGCACGAGATCGCAAACGTATTTGGTTTGAAGGGCGTGCGTTTAATGGTTGATGAAGCTTCCCAGCAGCCCATCCATGTTTATGTCCAGGTACCATCTTGCGTTCCCTCAGCTCCTGGTTTGGAAACTCCTGGAGCAACCCTTGGTCCGGGCGAAATCTCCGAAGCGTTGACCTGGTCGGGGATCATTGGTTTGGGTGAGATGATGAATTTTCCGGGTGTGTTTATGAGCGATCTCAAGATGCATGCCGAGATGGAAGCCACCCGTGAGGCAGGAAAAGTGATAGGTGGGCATTACGCCTCTCCAGACTTAGGCCTGCCTTTTCATGGTTATGCTGCCGGAGGCCCGTCTGACGACCACGAAGGCACCACACCCGAAGATGCTGCTGCCCGAGTTCGACAAGGCATGAAAGCCATGCTCCGGGAAGGCTCAGGTTGGAAGGACGTCGCCCAAGGCATTCGAGCCATCACCGAGATGAAGCTCGACCCAAGAGGCTTCATCTTATGCACGGATGATTCACATTGTGAGACCCTCGTCATCGAAGGCCATGTCGATCGTGCCCTCCGAAAGGCGATTGCCCACGGTGTTGAACCGGTTACCGCCATCCAGATGTGTACAATCAACACCGCTGAGCACTTTGGCTTGTCAAAAGAATTGGGAATGATTGCTCCTGGTCGCTTCGCCGACATTCTGCTCGTCGATGATCTTCAGAATTTTCATGCAAGCACCGTAATCGCTCAAGGACAGGTCGTCTCGGAAGCCGGAAAGCTGAAGGTTGAACTACCCATCTTTAATTACCCAGGATGGGTTAAAAAATCCGTGCATCTTGCGCGCCCGCTGCAGCCCGAAGATTTCCGCCTCATCGCTCCGCAAGGAGAGGTTCGCTATTCAAATGTAATTGGCGTAATTGAGAACCAGGCACCAACCCGCCATTTGCGCCTGCCGGTTGC
The DNA here is from genome assembly GCA_963827155.1 of uncultured Chloroflexia bacterium. Taxonomy (GTDB): domain Bacteria; phylum Chloroflexota; class Anaerolineae; order Anaerolineales; family UBA4823; genus UTCFX2. Next base: position 1,551,519 of record CAWGZV010000002.1, read on the forward strand.
GGTGACCAGCGGACAAGTGTGTGCTGATATTAAAAACGACCTCTGCAAGGTTGCCGTGGTAGAGCGTCATCGCGCAACAGGGAATGTGCAGGTTGGATTGGTTCATGGATTTGGATTTAGCAAACCCTGCGGAATCGCATCGACCGTTGCCCACGACAGCCATCACATGCTGGTTGTCGGGACTGATGACGAACAGATGGCACTTGCAGCCAACCGCCTGGCTGAGATTGGTGGGGGCCAGATCGTTGTATGCGATGGAGAGACACTTGGAAGCGTTTCTCTCCCCATCGCTGGCTTGATGTCTGACCAACACGCAGAAATAGTCGCAAAGCAAGCAGCCACAGTTTTGGAAGGCTTCAAAAAATGCGGCTGTAAGCTTAACAATCCAAATATGCAGCTCAGCCTGCTTGCCCTTCCCGTTATTCCCGAGCTGCGTATCTCCGACCTGGGATTGGTGGATGTAACCACTTTCAAGTTCATACCTGTCCTTGAACCGGTTAGCTGAAGATTTATACAGAATTCTATCGACGAAACACATGTCTAACCAATCCGTCTCTCACCGCCTTCACGACCAGTTAGGTCAATTAATCGCCATTACCGAAGCTGGCGGTCGTTTGCCATCTGAGCCTGAATTAGCGTCGAACCTTGGAGTTTCACGAGCAACTCTTCGTGAAGCTATGCGCATATTCGAGACACAAGGTGTAATCCGGCGAAAACAAGGCTCTGGCACTTATGTGAATCACCCTCCTCATGTGCTCGATAGCGGATTGGAGGTGCTCGAAAGCATTGAACGTATTGCTGAGAGAAGCGGGCTTTCGGTTAAAATGGGGGAGCTAAAAATTGAACGTCTCTTAGCCCAATCGGAGGATCAAGAGCTGCTTGCATTACGACCTGGTGATGAAATTATTCACATCTCCCGTTTGATCCTGGCAGAAGATCGTCCTGTCGCATATTTGATCGATACTCTTCCGGTTGATCTCCTTACCCCTGAGGAGTTGAAGGAGGGATTTACAGGCTCAATCCTTGATTTGATTCTTAAACGCGGAGATCCACAGCTCCTCACATCGCGGACCGAAATCAAAGCTGTGACAGCCACTTCTCAGGTGGCGCGCCTGCTTGGAATCCAACGCGGTGACGTGCTATTGTGCTTCATTGCAGCATTATTTTCAACCTTGGGCAGGGTTATAGATCATTCACAAAGCTATTTCCTGCCTGGTTATTTTAGGTTCCACATTCTCCGCCGTGTTGGTTAGCGGCTTAAGAAATGAATGATCAAATGCCATCCTGGCATTTCCAGATGGAAAATATTTCAACAAACACAATTTCTAATCGGAGGTTAAGAAATGCGTAGTTTTTCTGGTCGTGATATCCTTTCTTTGAAAGATTTTGAAAGGAATGAATTTTTTCATGTATTGGACGTTGCCCGTCAACTCGAGCCGATCGCTCGAACACGCCGCAACAGTAATATGTTAGCCGAAAAAACCCTTGTCACCGCTTTCTATCAGCCAAGCACCCGCACTCGCCTCGCCCATGAGGCTGCTATGCATCGTCTTGGTGGTCATGTAACCGGTTTTTCTGATGCCAAAATGACCCGCGCTGGTGATTTTTACCAGGAATCGATCAAAGATACGGTGAAAATGCTCGAGTTCTACGGCGATGTCATCGTTATGCGCCACTTCCAAAAAGGCGCTCCCCATGAAGCCGCAAAATGGGCTTCCGTACCGATTATCAACGGCGGAGATGGTTGGGGTGAACACCCAACTCAAATCCTCACTGATCTCTTAACTGTAATGACCGAAAAAGGCCGCATCGATGGCCTGAAATGGCTTGCAGTCGGCGATATGCGTATGCGCACAATGCATTCCCTGGGTTATGCCTTGACCCAATTCGACTGCCCGATCACATTTGTTTCACCGCCAGAAATGTCGCTCACGGACGAATTCAAAGCTGAACTCAAAGAGTACAACCTGAATTTTCGTGAGGCCGAGCATGTCGAGCAGGCAATTGCAGATGCCGATGTGATATTGGTAGAGCCGGTTGTCCAGCCCGATTACACGAAGTCCCGAGATGAACGGTCTGGCGATGTGGGGTTGACCCCAGCCAATTACAAGATCACTCGCGAGCTGCTTTCAACCAAAGCAAAATCAGATGCGATCCTTCTCCATTCGCTTCCGCGCATGGACGAAATTCCTCCCGATGTTGACATCACTCGGTGGTCACGATACTGGCAAGAAGCCTATAATGGCGTCGTGATGCGTATGGCGCTGTTGGCCCTTGTCATGGGCGCGATGGAATAGAAAAGAGGCTTATCATGCAAACAGATCTCAAGGGTCGCGATCTGATCGGCGACCTGGATTTTAGCAGAGAAGAAGTTGAAACTGTCCTGGATGTCGCATTTGACCTGAAGCGAAAGCGAGCCCTCGGAGAATCGCACGCATACCTGCGCGATAAAGTCTTGGCGATGCTCTTCTTTTTTTCTAGCACCCGCACACGTGGCTCGTTTGAAGCCGGAATGGCTCAGCTAGGAGGGCATGGAGCCTTCATCGAGAGTAAATCGACTCAAATCGCTCACGGCGATACCCCCAAGGAAATCGGCGAAATCTTCGGCCGCTACTTCGATGGGATTGCGATCCGCCATGTGGATTGGGGAATTGGTAATGGATACTTAAATGCGGTTGCGAGAGCTTCTCGCGTGCCGGTCTTGAACATGCAGTGCGACGTTTATCATCCCTTCCAATGTCTCGCAGATTTGATGACTATTGTTGAAAAAAAAGGTCGTGATCTGCGCCGGAAGAAAATGGTGGTCTCCTGGGCATACGCTGCCTCGTATCAAAAACCCATGTCTGTACCTCAATCCCTAATCCTGCAGATGCCTCGTTTCGGCCTTGATGTTGTCCTCGCTCATCCGCCTGAATTCAAGCTTATGCCAGAGATTATGGACCAGGCGCGCGAGCAGGCGCGCAAGTTTGGCGCAGGGTTCGAGGTTATGGATGATATGGAGGCTGCCTTCAAGGACGCCGATATCGTCTATGCAAAATCTTGGGGTGCTATGGTTCACACTCCAGATGCCGAGGAAGGCGCAAAGATCATTAAGAAATACGAACATTGGATCACGGACGAGCGCAAAATGTCCATGGCGAAAGCAGATGCAATTTACATGCATCCCCTCCCAGCCGATCGAAACATCGAAGTAACTGATGGTGTGATGGACGGCCCGAACTCTGTCGTCTACGATGAAGCCGAAAACCGAATGCACGCCCAGAAAGCGGTCATGGCGCTGACCATGCGCTAGGAGAAAACATATGAGCAATCCCGTAGCAGTTGTCGCGATTGGCGGCAATTCCTTGATCCTTGATAAGCAGCACGAAGATGTCGGTTCGCAGGTAAATGCCGTTGAAGAATCGTGCAAGCATATCGCCGATATGATCCAGCGCGGCTGGAATGTAATCGTCACTCACGGAAACGGCCCCCAGGTCGGTTTTATCCTCCGCCGCAACGAGCTCGCCTCCCCAGAGGTGCATACCACCCCATTAGACGTGATTGGCGCCGATACGCAGGGCTCCATCGGTTATATGATCGCTCGCGCCTTGGATAACGAGTTCAAGCGGCGAAAGATCGATCGCTCGGTCGCGGCAGTCGTCACACAGGTTCTGGTCGACCATGATGATCCAGGTTTCAAGAACCCTACCAAAGGCATTGGTGGTTTCACGACAAAAGACAAAGCTGATGAATTTGCCAAAGAAGGTTGGGTAGTAAAGGAAGACGCAGGGCGCGGCTGGCGTAGGATGATTGCCTCTCCAATCCCGACCAAAATCGTCGAGCGCGAAGCGATAAAGATGTTAATTGATAACGGTTTTATCGTAGTTGCAGTAGGCGGTGGCGGTATTCCGGTGATCGAAAATGATCGCGGGGATTTACAAGGTGTTTATGCAGTCATTGATAAGGACCGTGCCAGCAGCCTGCTTGCATCCGACCTGAAGGTTGATCTTTTTTTGATCTCTACCGCAGTCGACAAAGTGGCGATCAATTTTAACAAACCAGATCAAAAGTGGCTGGATAAGATGACCCTAAGCGAAGCCAGGCAGCTATACAAGGAAGGACACTTCCTTTCTGGCAGTATGGGGCCTAAGATCGAAGCGGTAATCGCTTTCCTTGAAGCAAATCCTAAGGGCAAAGCCCTAATTACTCGACCCGAGAGCATTGCCGAAGCCTTGGATGGTAAGAACGGCACTTGGATTACTCAGGATTGACGAAGGATTCAGATGGTTGGTTTGCTGGACAAGCCAACCATCTTTTTTTTTGTAAAGTTTGGGATTATCACTTTCCTGTTCATCCGGTAAAATCAAACAAAACATACATCCAAGGGTGCAGCCAAGATGGCCATGCAAGGGCCTCCAAGCAAAACCAAAAATAGTAAAAAATCCAAGCGCAAAACGAATTGGATGGATAGGATATTCGGCAGCATGCTGCCTGTGCTTGCCGTAGTTGCCGCATTAATGGCCGGGGCGGTGATGCTTCTACTGTTAGGCGTGAATCCGGTTGAAGCATACACGGCTATGTTTATAGGCGTTTTCGGCAGCGTGAGCGGGATCACCCAATCGCTGGTCAAGGCTACACCGCTATTGTTGGTCGGCCTGGGTATTTGTATCGCCTTTCGTGCCAGCGTGATAAACATTGGTGCAGAAGGTCAGATCATCCTGGGCGCCTTGGCTGGTACCTGGTTTGCCCTCACCTTCCGGACCTGGCCAGGCTGGATTCTAATCGGTGCGACGATTTTGGTAGGTTTTATCGGCGGGGCAGCCTGGGGATTTATCCCTGGTGTGCTGAAAGCTCGTTTTCAAGTGAATGAAATCCTCAGTACCGTAATGTTAAACGCGATTGCTATACAGCTGATGAACCTGTTGATTCGCGGACCCTTGATCGATCCAGCAGGTGTCACCGCTGGGACTTACTTGGCGCAATCCGAGCGGCTTCCTGCTCAGGTTTGGCTCCCACGTTTAGTCCCGCAAACACTTCTCCACGCAGGTTTAATATTTGCCGTTGTTCTGGCAATCCTCGTCTATATCTTTTTATGGCGCACAACGATTGGCTACCGCATTCGGGCAGTTGGTCTTAATCCAGACGCTTCGCGATATGCCGGCATAAGCGTTCCTTTCTATCAGACGCTATCATTAACCTTGGCTGGTGGTTTTGCGGGACTAGCAGGGATAATTGAAGTCATAGGAGTTCAGCATCGGCTGTTGGAAGGGATCACTAGCGGTTACGGCTTCTCCGGCATCGTGGCAGCTCTGTTCGGAGGTCTGCATCCGATTGGTCTTATCCCTGCTTCGGTGTTGTTCGGAGGTCTGCTAGTCGGCGCGGACAAAATGCAGCGGGCAATGCAGGTCCCATCAGCACTGGTGGACGCCGTTTTAGGTCTGGTTGTGCTCTTCGTTGTCGGATCGGCATATCTATCCCGAAAATGGGCCGCTCGCAGGATGATTGCAGAAGCAAAGTTGAATGAAACCCTCGAAGCACAGGAGATCCTGTCATGAACGAGCTATTTTCACTTTCTGTGGTCATCGGCATTCTGGCATCGGCAATTCGACTGGCAACCCCATATCTTTACGCCTCCATCGGAGAAGCATTTGCTCAGACATCCGGAGTGGTGAACTTAGGTGTCGATGGGATCATGCTGATGGGAGGATTCGCTGGTTTTTATGTTGCCCTCACAACCGGAAATTTATGGTTGGGGCTGCTGGCCGCTGCCATCATAGGTCTTTTGATGGGGCTTCTGATGTCTTTCATCAGTGTGACTTTGAAAGCCGAACAGGGAATCAGCGGTATTGGGCTCTATATGTTCGGCTTGGGTTTATCTTCGCTGCTCTTCAAAGAGCTAATCGGTACTGTGAAGACCATAGATGGCTTTGCAAAAATCCGAATCCCCGTGTTAGGGGAGCTCCCCGTGATAGGTGAGATCTTTTTCAACCACAGTCTGCTGGTGTACTCGGCTTTTCTTCTTGTCCCCATTGCTTGGTGGGTCTTGGATAAGACCACACTGGGATTACGGATCAAGTCCGTTGGACAAAATCCAGCCGCCGCGGACACTTTAGGCGTGAATGTTAACAGAATGCGATACTTCAGCGTTTGTCTCGGGGCAGTTTTGGCTGGGTTGGCAGGCGCTTCACTTTCACTCTCACTGGTAAATCTTTTCCAGGAAAACCTCACCTCCGGGATGGGTTTCATCGCTGTGGCGTTGGTCTATTTCGGCGGTTGGAGACCTCTCGGTATTTTGGGAGGCGCGCTGTTTGTTCAGCTTCGTAAACTCGCTTCAATTGTGGATGCAAGTGCTGCATGTTAACATCCAATCCGATGTGATGGTGATGTTGCCTTATATATTAACAATCGTCGCCTTGGCTGTTGCTGTGAATCGAGCCAAACAGCCAGCAGCTTTAAACAAGCCTTTTGAAAGAGGCGAAAATTAATCCAACCCTAGTATGAAGAGGAGATAGTAATGGAATCTAAAAAATGGTTCAACGCTTTGATCATGATCGGTCTGGTCGCCATAATTTCGCTGAGCGGTTGTGCGGGCAGTACTGGTGGCGGCGGGCAGGCTGAAAAACCTGTGCGCGTAGCAGTGGTGATGCCCAGTTCAACAACAGACCTTGCTTTCAGCCAATCTATGTATTCGGCTTTGAAAGCAGTTCAAGCCGAGATGGGTGGCGAGAGCGCCATGGAGATCGTATATTCCGAAAACATGTTCAAAGTCCCAGATGCTGCTGCAGCAATCCGAGATTATGCCAGCCAGGGCTATGATATCGTCATCGCCCACGGATCGCAGTATGGATCATCTGTGCAGGAAATTGCCCCCGATTTCCCAAAGACGACTTTTGCCTGGGGTACCGATGTGAATACCTTCGGAATGCCTAATGTTTATGCCTATACGGCAGCAGCCGAAGAAGGCGGCTTTGTGAATGGAGTTTTGGCTGCCATGCTGACTAAAACGAAGACCATCGGTGTCACCGGACCAGTGGAAGTGGGCGATGCGAAGACTTACATTGACGGTTTTACGCAAGGTGTTGCTTCTGTAGATCCAAGCATCAATGTCTCGAAGACCTGGACAGGTTCTTTCTCAGATGTTGCTCTGATGACTGAAGCGGCCAAAACCCACATAGCCGCCGGTGCAGATGTGTTGACAGGCTCATCGCAGTCGGTTGTCGGCTCGATCGGTGCCGCGAAAGAAGCTGGCAATGTGCTCTGGTTTGGCACCCAGCAAGACCAGAGCTCGCTGGCTCCCAGCTTGGTGGTCGCGAGCCAAGTCTATGATTGGACCAAAATGATCAAAGAGATCATTGCGAACCGGACTGCTGGTACACTCGGCGGTACGGCCTACAAGCTGCAGCTTACCAATGACGGCTTGCAGATTGCCTATAATCCCGGCTACAGCCTCCCAGCCGACGTCAAAGCTGCCGGTGATAAAGCGATTGCTGGCATCAAAGACGGCAGCATCACGGTAGAGCCTTAGTCTGTTTACCGCTGCGGCGGTGGACGACACTTCTGCCGCCGCAGCTTCAATTCAATGCCAGTGGAGCCGTAAATCACCATGCAGCCTACCCCTATAGATCGATCCAGATCTGAGCGACCGCGCATCCAGCGTCTGGAGATGTGCAACATTGTAAAGCAATTCCCGGGTGTTCTGGCAAACGACCGGGTGTGCATCGATGTGAATGCCGGGGAAGTCGTTGCTCTCCTTGGTGAAAACGGCGCCGGCAAAAGTACCCTCATGCGGCAGCTGTATGGACTTTACCGACCGGATGAAGGCGAGATCTTGATTGATGGAAAACCGGTGGAATTTCGGTCGCCGGCAGACGCAATCCAGGCTGGGATTGGGATGATCCACCAGCACTTTATGCTCGTTTCCACTTTGACTGTCGCTCAAAATGTCGCATTGGGGCTGCATTCCTCTCGTGAGCCGTTGACAGATCTGGAAAAAGTTTCCGCTCGCATTCGAGAATTAAGTCAGCTTTATGGTTTGAAAGTAGACCCAACTGCATACATCTGGCAGCTCTCTGTGGGAGAACAGCAGCGAGTAGAGATCATCAAAGCACTTTACCGCGGCGCAGGTCTGATTATTCTGGACGAGCCAACTGCTGTGCTAACACCGCAGGAAGTGGATGACCTGTTTATCACTCTTAAGCGCATGGTGGCAGAGGGGCACGCCTTAATTTTCATCTCCCACAAGCTCCACGAGGTGCTGGCGATCAGCCAGCGCGTCACAGTGCTGAGGGATGGGCGGACGATCGGGACAAAAGCCACCAAGGATGTGAGCCGTGCCGAGCTAATCCAGATGATGGTTGGACGCGAGGTCAAGCCGCTCGCTCCTCAGCCCATGAAAGCCGGTGATGTGCGCCTGAAGATCGAGGGACTTCATACTATGGGCGATCGCGGTTCAGAAGCTTTGCGTGGAGTCGACCTTGATATCCACTCGGGGGAAATTCTCGGGCTGGCTGGGGTCTCGGGAAACGGCCAACGCGAACTGGCACAATGCCTGGCTGGACTTCGCAAGGTGACGTCTGGTTCGATCAGGATCGGTGACGTAGACCTGACCCATGCGAATCTCCACGAACATATCCGCGCCGGGTTGGCGTATATCCCCGAGGAGCGCATGCGCGACGGTGCTATTCGCGAGTTTTCAGTGGAAGAAAATGTCTTCCTCCATGAGCATGGATCCCCACCTTATGCTCGTGGTATCTTCCTGGCTTTAGACCGTATGAAGGCACACGCCCAAGAGCTGGTGGATCAATACGCGGTCAAAACCCCTGATTTGGACACCCCAGTAAAAAACCTTTCTGGCGGCAATATCCAGAAATTGATCCTGGCTCGTGAGCTTTCCCGGCGACCAAATGTTTTGATCGCTGCTCAGCCGACCCGCGGCGTCGATATCGGCGCCACAGAATATATCCACAAGCGGTTGTTAGAGCAGCGCGAACTTGGGATTGCCATCCTTCTCATATCCGAAGACCTGGATGAGATCCGCACGCTCTCAGACCGCATCGCCGTGATCTTCGAAGGGAAGATTATGGGGATCTTGGACCGTAACGCTGCCAGCGTAGAGCAAATCGGGATGATGATGGCAGGTGTCGTCCCAACCGGTGTTTCCGCATAAGAAGCCTCTCTTTAAGTAAATACTGTGCGGACGCTTGTTGACAAGGGTGTGTTTCAGTCTTAGAGTAATCTTGAACATCAATTAACAGTAAATGACCTCCGACCTGGAAAACTCAGGAAGAATGACCATAGACGAAAGGACTTTCTCGTTGTATCCTTAACTATGCGGATCGCTTCCATTTATTTTGAGTAGAATACTAATAATTTTGGAAGACAAGTTTCAAAATAGAGATGTCAAATAATAATGAAGGAAGGAGGTGAAGAGAAAAACACTAAAAACCTTTTTGCTGGAGAACTTCACAAACTCTGCAAATAATATCATCCAAATTTCTAACGGAGGAGTAGTATGCAAACGAAATCCATGTGGCGTATTTTCGCCTTCATTGCGATCCTGGCAATGATAGTTTCTGCCTGCGGTCAAGGTGCCAATCCCCCTGCACAACCACCAGCACAACCTGCCGAAACTCAACCACCGGCTGCTACACAGCCTCCGGCTGAGGAAGCCGGGGGTTTTCAGATCCCGGATATCGAGCAAGGCAAATTCAATGTTGCCATGGTATTGATTGGACCGCATGACGATGGTGGCTGGTCTCAAGCCCATTTTGAAGGGTTGGATTACGTAGAGAAGAATGTTCCGAATGTCCACACAGCTTACATTGAGAATGTGCCAGAAGGCGCTGAACTCGGAACAGGTATTCCGCAGCCTGGCACGCAAAGGCTTCAATCTGATTTTCGGCACATCCTTCGGCTTCATGGATCCGATGGAGACTGTTGCAAATGAGTTCCCAGACACATACTTCATCCACATCAGCGGCTACAAGTCAAATTCCAAGAATTTCGGCAATCTATTTGGCGCTATGGAAGACATGAAATACCTGGCTGGAATGCTTGCCGGCGCTCGCGCTAAAATGGATGGCAATCCTAAGCTTGGTTATATGGCGACCTTCCCGATTCCCGAAGAGACAAGGCTCGGCAATGCGATCGCACTGGGTATGAAAAAGACCTGTCCCGAATGCACCATGGATGTGCGCTGGATCAACACCTGGCATGACCCGGTGATTGAGAAAGAAGCAGCAGCCTCCCTGTTCGATGCCGGTGCTCAGGTAGTGTTCACTGGCGCTGACACTCCTGCTGTGGCAGATGTCGCCCAGGAAAAGGGCAAATGGGGAGTAACGTATGACTGGGCTGGCTCATGTAAAGTCGAACGCTGTCTGACCGCACCATATTGGAACTGGGGTGCCACCTACGCCCGTGTGACTAAAGGCTTGATCGATAAGACTTATGTCGTCGGATGGGATTACTTCGATGCCGAGACTGGTGGCCTTGGTCTGTTCGGCCTAATGGAAGGACAGGAATTAACCACTGGGATGAAAGATCTACCACCAGAAGTTCTCACAATGGTCAAAGATACCCTCGCCAAGATGATGGCCGGTCAGTTTAATCGCTTCGACGTCTTTGCGGGCGAGATTAAGGATAATCAAGGAAAGGTAATCGTGCCTGCTGGCGAGAAAATGGAACAGGCAGACCTGGATCAATTCCCACCCGGTGCTCCTGGGCTGGAGTGCAAGTACTGCATGTATTGGTGGGCTGATGGCATTACTGCCGAGCTGCCCGAGCAGTAAATCCTGAGCTTTCTTGAGGCCGGAATTCTACCCGGGAAATATCAGGAGAAATCCGGGCGAGAATTCTGGCCTCATCATTAGAAGAAAATTTGGAATACTAATAATATCTTTTCCTGACTTCCGAAATAGTCTGAAACGGTTCTAAACACGTCTATCGGAGATATATGACTGACGCTGTGAATCCTCAAATTCTTGATAGCGGTTCTGGCACGCGAAATGGTACCACCTTAGCGCCCCCAGTCGTCGAGATGCGGAATATTGTAAAACGTTTCCCTGGCGTCATGGCGAATGATCGCGTCGATTTCGATTTGCGGCGTGGTGAAATTCACGCTTTACTTGGCGAAAATGGCGCTGGAAAATCTACTTTGATGAATGTATTGGCAGGGATGTACCGTGCCGAAAGTGGCTCAATTTTCGTCAATGGAAAACCGGTCGCGTTTCACTCCCCTAGAGACGCTATAAACGAAGGGATTGGGATGATCCACCAGCATTTTATGCTCGTGCCCACCCAATCCGTTACCGAAAACATATTACTTGGTCTCGATGAACCGCGCTTTATCATGAATCTTTCTCATTATGACAGCGTGATGTCTGAGCTCGGTGAAAAATTCGGGTTAATTGTCGAGCCCAGTGCTAAAATTTGGCAGCTTTCTGTTGGCGAACAGCAGCGAGTAGAGATATTGAAAATGCTTTATCGTGGTGTCGAAGTCCTGATTATGGATGAACCGACTGCGGTCCTGGCACCGCAGGAAATTGATGGATTGATCCAAACACTGCGAGCCATGGTAGCACAGGGTAAATCAGTCATATTCATCAGTCATAAACTCCACGAAGTGATGAGTATCGCCGACCGAGTGACTGTTCTTCGAAAAGGGCGTGTGTCAGCTGCAGGATTAATAACTCGTGACACCACTCTTGAGGAGCTTGCTCGCCAAATGGTTGGTCGAGAAGTCATTTTTCATTTGGAGAAGAAAATCCAGGAACCTGGAGAGGTCGTACTCAAAGTGGAGGATATCCATGCTGAGAATGACAAGGGGCTTCCAGCTTTCCGCGGGGTCTCTTTCAATGTTCGGAAAGGGGAAATCGTCGGGATCGCCGGCGTAGCCGGTAATGGACAGAGCGAGCTCGCACAGGTTATCAGTGGTTTGCGATTAAGCACACAGGGCTGCATCGAGTTGAATGGAGAGTCGATCTGCAATCAACCGACTCTCACTGCCATCAGGCAAGGTCTTGCTTATATCCCAGAAGATCGTACACATGTCGGAACTGCACCAAACCTGAGCGTAACTGACAATGTGATCATGAAAAAATATCGCCAACCACCTATCGGGCGAGGATGGATGGTCGATATGAAGACTGCAAACCGCTTCGCGAATGAATTGAGAACTGCATATGACATTATTGTCCCCAATGTGGATACTCCAGTTCGGTTGCTGTCTGGCGGAAATCTTCAGCGAGTGATCCTTGCTCGTGAGATTTCTGGTAAGCCTGCTTTCATGCTCGCGGTCCAACCCACACGCGGACTGGATGTTGGCGCGATTGAGGGCGTTCAGCGATTGTTGCTCATTCAACGTAAATCAGGTTCCGCCATCCTTCTCATCTCAGAAGAGTTGGAAGAATTGATGAGCCTGAGCGACCGGATCTTGGTAATTTACGAAGGAAAAATCATGGGGGAAATGCTCGAACCCAATTTAGAGAGTCTTGGATTGATGATGACAGGCACGCCTCTCGATCAAATTAAGCAAACCATCAGCGAAGGAGGCGAAATTGGCTGAGATTATAACCTCCCCGGTTGAATCAAATCGGAAGAGATTTCCGTGGCGAATCTGGCTGGAGCCGCGCCTCGATGAACCTCCTCGCTGGTTTCCTCCATTATTGTCGTTTGGCGCGATCGTTCTTGCACTTTTCTTCGGCGGGATTGTGATTACTTTTTCTGGAGGTGACCCCTTTCGGTCCTACGCGCATATTGCAAGAGCTTCATTCGGTAGTCTGGGTGTTTTCTCCGATACCATCGTGAAAGCAACACCTCTAATCCTGGTTGGATTGGCTTGTTCGGTGGCGTTTCGGATGAAATTGTGGAACATCGGAGCCGAAGGTCAGTTTTACCTCGGAGCTTTTGGAGCAAGCGCCGTTATCCTGATCCCGGTGCTTCCAGAAAATTCACCGACATGGCTGTTCATACTTGTAACGATGATCGCTGGGATGACTGCAGGCGCTTTATGGGCTTTTATACCAGGATATCTTAAAGCTAAATTAAACGTCAACGAGATCATCACGACCTTGATGATGAACTATATTGCTCTTTCACTAATCAATTTCTTTATCTTCGCTGTTTGGACTGAAGGCGGTTTTCAGATGAGCCGCATGTTTCCAAAGAATTCATGGTTGCCAAGGCTAACGGATTTTGGTGCCCAAATTCCTGCTTTCCGAGGTCTTACCTCCCATCTTGGTCTAATAATCGCACTTTTGATGACTGTTTTGGTCTGGTTCATCATTTACCGCAGTCGTTGGGGCTACGAAATTCGGTTAATTGGAGACAACCCACGCGCTGCCAGATACGCCGGGATCAATATTACCCGCAATACAATCCTGGTGATGATGTTTTCGGGAGCATTGGCAGGATTAGCTGGGGTTTCTGAGATCACAGGCGTAGTCCATCGCCTCCAATCTGCGATCTCTCCTGGATATGGGTTCACAGGTATCATTATTGCCTGGCTTGCCAAGTTGAATCCATTTGGAGTCGTGCTTGTTTCAATCCTATTTGGAGCCTTAATTCTAGCAGGTCGAGAAATCCAACCTTCAGGTATCCCCAAACTGATTCAGGGGATTATCCTGGTTTGCTTGATCGCCAGCGACTTCTTGCTTCGTTATCGGATCCGTATTGAGCGGATCCAGGAGGAGGCTTGATTTATGGATTCTGTGATTATCATCCTCCAAGCTGGAGTTGCTAGCGGAACCGTTCTCCTGTTCGCCACGATAGGTGAATTATTCTCAGAGCGGTCTGGGGTATTGAATTTAGGCGTAGAAGGTATGATGCTGATTGGGGCAATGAGCGCCTTCAGCGTTGCGGTGAAAACGGGAAATCCGTGGCTTGGCGTCCTCGTCGCGATGATTGCCGCTGGTCTCTTGAGCCAAATTCACGCCTTCATCACAATCAAGCTGCAAGCAGACCAGGTCGTAAGCGGGCTTGCGCTGACTTTTCTAGGTGCAGGTATCAGCCTTGTTCTAGGAGAAGGTTTGAGCAAGGCTGGAACGGTTTCATTGCTTCCGAAGTTCTCCATTCCTCTCCTATCTCAAATCCCAATCCTTGGCCCTATCTTCTTTACCAACCAGAGCATCTTGGTTTATGTCGGATATCTCTTAGTCCCACTGGCATGGTTCTACATCAACCGCACTCGTCCTGGAATGCATCTGCGTGCAGTTGGTGAGTATCCTGCGGCAGCAGATGCTCTAGGGATCAATGTTTTCAGATTGCGCTATTTTTATGTCTTTGTTGGAGGATTGTTAGCCGGGCTGGCAGGCGCAACAATCAGCCTGGCTGTAGCTCCAGGCTGGTTCAGTGAGCTCACCACTGCAGGTCAGGGCTGGATTGCGGTTGGTTTGGTGATCTTTGCTCAATGGGATCCACTCCGAGCTGCATTTGGAGCTTATGCCTTTGGTGCATTACGCCGATTAATTCTGGATATTCAAGGACCCGTGACTTTGTTTGGTTTTGCGAACCCCTTCTACTATAACCCTTACTGGGGTTTCTTTCTGCAAATGCTTCCATATGCCTTCACAATCATAGTCCTGGTTATAGGAAGCCGAGAAGCAATTCGCAAACGCATGGGCGCACCTGCAGCGTTAGGGACTCCATACGTGCGGGGAGAACGCGGGCTTTAATCCAGATTCCTCAGGCTATGCGACTTGTCACGATCAATATCTTGAGCGATCTTTCGCTGTGGACGCAGCGGCGTGGATTGCTGGTAAATAATCTTCAGCTTCTACAGCCTGATGTCCTAATTTTACAGGAAGTTCGCTTGGACATTGATAATGCTGCCTGGCTCGCAAATCAGCTTGGATACATCTCTCTGCACCAGGTTCCAAAGGTTGGACAAAAACTCGCCCACGAAGGCATCGCGATCCTGAGCCGTATTCCAATGATTGATTCAATTCCTTTTGACCTGGGCAGCCAGGACCGGGTAGCACAGGCAGTATCACTGCGAGTCGATGAGAAACTCCTCTGGATAGTGAACGGTCATTTTTTCTGGGCCCCAGGCGATTCGGAAGATCGATTGATTCAGGTCGAGAAATTGATTGATTGGTTAAAACATCTGACAAATGATGAACCTGTAGTGATTGCCGGCGATTTCAATGGTACTCCAGAAACCAGAGCTATCCAACGCATGAAAGAATTATTCCAGTCAGCTTACGAAATCATTCATGGGAAAGAACCTGAATGGACAGCTCCCACCCCTTTACACCGTTCATTGAAATCGATATTTGGCACCGCAATTGGATATGGAAAATATATCCGAAGGAATTGGATCAAGGATTTTTCGCTGAACTGGCGTGGCACTCTCGATTACATTTGGATCAATAGCAGAGTCCAGGTCCTGGACTGTCAATTGGTATTGAATTTTCCAGACCCGCAGAATCCGCAAATTTTTCCATCCGATCATCTTGGATTATGCGCTGACCTGAACATTATTTGACCTTACATTGTGTTCCAATTTTCACTCAGCTAAGGAGATACAAAAGTTATGGAAAAGTTCTTAGGCTACCGCTGTTCTCTATGTGAAACTGAATATCAGCCTGGAGAAGTTGTTTATACTTGCCCAAAAGATGGAGGCAATCTGGATGTCGTTCTTGATAATGTTCAGATTCATCGGGCCCTGGGTCCCGCGAGGCTCCCTGTAGCAGGCGAAACATCACTATGGCGTTACCTCCCCATCTTACCTGTTGGTGATCCTGGAGGATTAGGGACTCCCCTACGCCTCGCTGGTTGGACACCTGTGCTGTCGCCGCAAATCTTGGCAAGGGCATTAGGATTAAGCCATCTTTGGATTAAGGACGAAAGCCGAAATCCCACTGCATCCTTCAAAGATCGAGCCAGCGCGGTCGTTGTTGCCGCGCCCGCGAGATTGGAGCAGAGGTTGTGGTTACCGCCTCAACCGGAAATGCTGGAGCTGCGCTTGCCGGGATGTCTGCAGCCGTAGGTCAGAAGGCAATCATTTTTGCTCCAAAAACTGCACCACCAGCAAAAGTCGCCCAGCTCCTGGTTTTTGGTGCACAGGTGATGCTCGTAGAAGGAACCTACGATGATGCATTTGATTTAACGGTTGAAGCAGCCGAAGCCTTCGGATGGTATTGTCGGAACACAGGCTATAATCCGTTTACAGCAGAAGGGAAAAAGACTGCCGCATTCGAGATCTGGGACTGGCATCGGATCAATCAGCCGGCTTTTCCCTTTGGTGACCTAAATGTCTTCGTGTCTGTCGGGGATGGAAACATTATCTCCGGAATTCATAAAGGCTTCAAGGATTTGCTGGATCTGGGGTGGATTGAGGCAGTTCCGAAGATATTTGGAGTCCAGGCAGAGGGATCTGCCGCCATTGCCAGGGCGGCATTCGCCGGGTCAGAAATCATCCAGCCTGTCCAAGCTCAGACAATAGCAGACAGTATTTCGGTAGATCTACCTCGCGATGGTGTTCGCGCCGTGAGAGCAGTAGCTCAAACAGGTGGAAAATATTTCCTGGTTTCAGATAGCGAAATACTTACGGCAATTGCATCTCTTGGAAGAGTCGGAATTTTCGCCGAACCTGCTGGAGCAGCCTCTTATGCTGGTCTTGTGAAAGCGGTGGAATCCGGACTGATCAATTCCAACGATCCTGTGCTTGTTCTGAACACCGGCAGTGGCTTGAAGGATGTTCGAGCCGCGATGCAGGCAGTGAAGGAAGCCCCGGTTATTCAACCCACCTTAGAAGCGGTCAAGACCATGATAAAATCGTAGCTCCGCTTGATAGGAAGTCGGAACACGGAATGGACCCACTAATATCGATTGTTGCACCAGCTTATAATGAATCAGCCACGATCATCGAGTTTCATCGCCGCATTTCGGCAATCATGGAACAACTTGGTGAGACCTGGGAGCTTGTATTCGTTGACGATGGTTCTCAAGATGACACTGCAGAATTATTCCGAGGATTAGCCCGGCAGGATACCCACGTCCGACCAGTCATTTTTGCCAGGAACTTTGGTCACCAGATCGCCGTTACTGCGGGTTTGGATTTTAGTAAGGGAAGCGCTGTGATCATCATCAATTCAGACCTGCAAGATCCGCCAGAAATCATCCCCGAGTTGGTTGCGAAATGGCGCGAAGGCTATGAAGTTGTTTACGCCGTACGCACGAAGCGTGAAGGTGAAATCTTGGTTTAAGCTGGCTACGGCCACCCTTTTTTACAGGATCATCCATAAAATTACTGATGTTAAGATTCCGGTTGACACTGGGGATTTCAGATTGCTTGACCGTAAAGTAGTAGAAGTGATAAATCGAATGCGAGAACATCATCGCTTCCTACGCGGCATGTCCGCCTGGGTGGGTTATCGCCAGATTGGTGTCCCATACCAACGACATACTCGCTATGCCGGAGAATCCAAGTATCCCTTAAAAAGGATGCTGAAATTGGCTAGTGACGGGATAACTGGTTTTTCATATTTTCCCCTCAAAGTTGCATCCTATTTAGGTTTTTTTACACTTTGTTTGAGCCTTTTCCTTTTCTTGTTGATGTTAGGGTTGATAACTGCAGGAGCACTGCCTTCTTTTTCGAACTGGATGATACTCATCTCAGTGCTATTCTTTGGAGGAGTCCAGCTGGTATCATTGGGTATTCTCGGTGAGTATATCGGGCGTTTGTATGACGAAGCCAGGGGAAGACCACTTTACATTGTTCGGGATGCGCCAGATATGGAGCCGAATTAGATTCCATTCTTTCATAAGTTAATTAAAACTCAATCACAGAAAGACAATAATAATTCTAAGAGGAGAACAATAAGTGGCTACAATTGACTTAACGATCGATCGTGAACGAAGAAAACGCGCCATCCAGCGTGCCCGCGAACAGAACATTATCATCCCAACTTTTGCGCAGATGAAAGATCCTGGGAAAATTCCTGCATCAATCAAGCAGAAATTGGGTTCAGTTGGATTATGGGATGTGAATCCTATCAACCTTTTCCGGATAACCTGGAAAAATGAACCTCAACCAAAAGGCGGCGGCTTTGGTAAGGTAAATTTCATGGAACTGCCATCCAGTCTGACCGGAACCCCGGCACGGATCATCGTCATGGTAGGGAAATGGTTTCCCACCGGAGCTCACAAAGTCGGTGCCGCATTTGGATGCCTCGTGCCCCGTCTGGTAACAGGACAATTTGACCCTACCAGTCAAAAAGCAGTTTGGCCTTCAACCGGCAATTACTGCCGCGGTGGAGCTTACGATTCCGCATTACTCGCCTGTCAATCCATCGCGATCCTCCCCGAAGGGATGAGCCGCGAGCGCTTTGAATGGCTTTCAAAAATTGCAGGAGAGGTTATCGCAACACCTGGGTCCGAATCGAATGTCAAGGAAATTTTCGATAAATGTTGGGAGCTTAGAGCATCTGGGCAGGATCTGATGATCTTCAACCAATTCGAAGAATTCGGGAATTACCTGTGGCATTACGACGTAACCGGACATGCAATGCAAGAAGTCCTCGAGATGGCGATGCGTCCCGGCGATGAGTATCGCGGCATGGTTTCTGCGACTGGTTCTGCAGGGACAATCGGCAGCGGAGACTTCCTAAAAGAGCAATTCCCTACCAGCAAAATTGTCGCTAGTGAAGCGCTGCAGTGCCCTACCTTACTCGAGAATGGATTTGGTGCTCACCGCATCGAAGGCATCGGGGATAAGCATGTGCCGTGGATACACAATGTAAAAAACACCGATCTGGTTGTCGCGATTGACGACAATGCTGTTGTCAACCTTTCGCGCTTATTCAACGAACCAGCAGGGCAAGATTATCTGGTCAAGAAAGGTGTACCGAAAGAGGTCGTCTCAAAATTGGATCTCCTCGGGTTTTCAGGCATCTCGAATGTGCTTTCCGCAATCAAATTTGCGAAATACTACGAGATGGGTGAGAATGATATTGTCCTCACGATTTTGACAAACTCCATGGAATTGTATGGCAGCAGGTTAAAGGAAATGCATGCCGAATTCGGCGGATATTCCGAAGTTGATGCTTCCGCTCATTTTGCTCATTATTTGCATGGTCAATCCACTGACAATATGATCGAGCTTTCTTACCAGGATCGCCGAAGAGTCCATAATTTGAAATATTACACCTGGGTAGAACAGCAAGGTAAAACCTACGAAGAAATCCAGGATCAATGGTATGAAAAGGATTACTGGACCGGATTCCGTGGTCAGGTTGCCGAGATTGATGAGCTGATTAATGAATTCAACCACGATGTTGGCCTCGGATAACGCTTAAGTTTCAATTGCCATCAATTTCGATTTCGCTCGTTCTATACACCTCAGAGAGTTCTGGGAGCATTTCTTCCACCAGAACTCTCTGGGCTTCATAACAACTCAGATGCATATTATTGACTTAGATACCCTTAACGAAGAACGACTGATCCAATCAGTCGATCCGGAGACCTATCTTCTCGGAGTGGACTTATTTTCAAATGGCAGCGTCGAAGTCGCTGAAGTCTCGGAATCGACCGCAAAATGTACTGTTTTGGATAAGCGATATTTCCATGTAAATTTCAGGATCGAAAAACAAAACCTTCTTCTGAAATGCAGTTGCAGCCACGCCTCTCGTGGGTTAATTTGCGAACACGAGGTCGCAGCCTATTTGGCTATCCGCAAGAGCTTAATGGAAAACCTGCCTCCCGAATGGAAGCTCCAGCTCGAAAGAACGCTGGAAATCGCTGAGTCAAGAACGCCCTCCATCCCAATCGCCTCCTATTACTTGTTCTTCTCATTACAAAAAGAGGCTGCTCACGGCGTTGCTGCTTGGCAGCTGGTTCCCCTGTATCTACCCGAGCGATCTATCCCTGCAGAAATTATCAAGACTCAATCGACCGACCTGGATTGGGAAAAAATTACAGTAGCCCATCCTGATTTGTTGCTGCGCATTCGAACGCCCACACAACCTTTAAATTCCGAAAGTTGTATAAATGGGGATCGAGAATCTGTAAGCCTTGCAAATTTACTTTTAAGTACTTCGCCGCAACTCCTCTATTCATTTTTCGAATAACCTGCATAAATCCTTGATGCTTATTCAGAAGACATCAGGTCTGCTTTTTCTTGGAAATTTCGAACATCCTTTAAAACAAAAGCTCCATTTATGGAAGGATCCCTTTAGGTTCAGCTTAAAAATTACCCGAGACAATCATGGGGTTCGTTTGAATCCGATGTTAGTCTCAAAACAAGGGATGTTGGACTGTATAGACGATGATTTGACTGTGATCAACCAATCACCCACCTGGATAATCACAAATAATAATATTCTCCAGCTATTTTCATTCAGGGATCTTGAATTCATTAATGAATCTCATGCCTCCACAACTCTCGTTATCCCATCGAAAGATGAAGTCCTTTTCGCCGATCAATATTTGCTGAAGCTTGCCGAAGCGGTTGAGCTCCAAGGAAACGGGATTTCTTGGGAATTTATCGAAGCAGAGCCAATTCCAAGGCTTTATTTAAGTGAGATCAATAATGAGCTTTTTATTCAGCTTCGATTCTTATATGGCGAAATTGAAGTCCCCTATCAGATCTCTTTCCCGATAGAAAGCATCCACCATCTTCCACAGAGCTTCACGCTGATCAGGCTCAATCGTAAGTCTGACGAGGAGCAAAGAATATACGATTTCTTGATATCAAGCTCTGCTGGATTGAAACGCGCCGTCCTCCCTGGCAGAGAGGGTTACCTTCGCCTTCGAACACGAACCCATCCGGTCGATTTCTTGTTGAATGTCCTTCCACGTCTCGCTCAGGATGGATTTGAGATATTTGGAGAAGAAAAACTCAAGACCTCAAGAGTAAATAGACACACTCCTTCAATTTCATTTCGCGTATCTTCTGGCATCGATTGGCTGGACGTTCATACGGTAGTCAGCTTTGGAGATCAAGAAGTACCAATTAAAGAATTGCGGCGCTTATTCCGGAAGAATGAAAAATATGTAAGGCTTTCAGACGGTTCAATTGGTGAGATTCCAGATGATTGGCTGGAACGCTTCCGCCACTTCTTCGCCATTGGTGAGCTTCGGGACACAAACCTCCGTTTTCCTAAACGGCATGTCACCTTGATAGAGCAGGCTCTCACTGGTGCGGAAATCATTGATGTGGACGCAGGTTTCCTGGAGAAGCGAAAAAAAATACGCGGTTTATTCGAGGACAATTTTCGCGGGATATCAGCGAGAGATTTGCCATCCAGTTTCCAGGGGGAGCTTCGTCCTTATCAGAAAGCGGGTTTTGATTGGCTCCATTTTCTCCTTGAGACAGAATTAGGTGGGTGTCTTGCAGACGACATGGGCTTGGGGAAGACGGTTCAGATTTTGGCATTCTTGTTATCCATTTACCAAAATCGAGGACCAGTTGACCGTCCAAAAAGCGCAAGTCTATTGGTAGTTCCGCGCTCTTTGCTCATTAATTGGCAGCGAGAAGCGCAGAGATTCACCCCTGATCTTCATATTCTCGAATTCTTCAACTCAGACAGAAGTAAGGATCCAGATGTTTTTGCTGATTTCGATTTAATCATTACAACCTATGGGGTGATGCTGCGAGATATTCAGCTTCTTCATGCTTACCCATTTTATTATGCAATCTTGGATAAATCCCAATCGATCAAGAATCCCTTATCTCAAACTGCAAGAGCTGCCCATCTGCTGAGCGCAGAGCATCGTCTTGTTCTTACTGGAACTCCAATCGAGAACTCTACCGCTGAATTGTGGTCGCAGTTTAACTTTTTAAATCCAGGATTATTAGGGAGTATGAAGTACTTCAAGAACGAATTTGGGCTCCCGATTGAGAAGAAGCAGGACGAGCAAGCAGCAGAGAAACTTAGAAAGATCGTCTTTCCATTTATCCTCAGGAGGACCAAAGACCAGGTCGCTCAAGAGCTGCCACCGCGAACCGAACGGATACTGTATTGTGATATGGAACCTGCCCAACGAAAGTTGTACAATCGCACTAAGGATCTTTATCGAGGGATGTTGACCGGGCTGGTTGACAGCCAGAATATCAATCAAAACCGGATGAAAATCTTGGAAGGGCTATTACGCTTGAGGCAGATTTCCAATCATCCACGCCTGGTTGATGAGAATTTTCATGGAACATCAGGGAAATTCTCTTTGCTGATTGAGACCCTCGAAACTCTAAAAAGTGAGGGGCATAAGGCATTGGTTTTTTCTCAATTTGTCCAGATGCTAACATTAATCCGTGGGGCTCTCGATGAAAAAGACATCCCTTATACCTACCTGGATGGACAAACCCTGGCTCGGCAGGACCAGGTGGATATATTTCAGGCTAATCCATCAATTCCATTCTTTCTGATCAGTCTAAAAGCCGGTGGGTTGGGCTTAAATCTTACCGCCGCAGATTATGTCATTCACGTGGATCCATGGTGGAATCCGGCTGTTGAAATGCAGGCTTCCGATCGAACGCATCGGATTGGACAAGATAAGCCGGTATTCGTTTTTAAGTTGATCTCACTTGACTCAGTTGAAGAAAAAATCCTACTGCTTCAAGATCGCAAGAGAAGGTTAGTCGATCAAATTATTACAACTGAAAGCTCTTTCTTTAAAAACCTCTCCTTTGAAGATATTCAGATAATTTTCGGATGATAGGAATCATTTTCGGACATATTTGGCAGAGATTAGTGTCTGGTGGTAGACTTGATCCGAATTGACAATGAACCAGAATAGTTTAGATCCAATGTCCCTCATTCTTATTGCAGTAATTAATAATCCGCGAGACATGGAGATTGCTCGGATTCTAGGCTGGTATCGCATCCCTTTGCGGTCAGCGCCAAAAGTCATCTCGGTGGATTTTATCGCGTTCTATCAAACTGCTGCGTTTGGAGACCAGAAATGGAGAATCCAGTTTCTAGCGCCTGTGTTGGGTCATGAATTAACCACCAGACTAGAGCTCATAAAGGATGAACCAGAACACCCTCACGCCATGCATGAATATTACAAAGTTCAAATCGGACCTCTCATTGAATTGAAAAATCCAATCCTTGCCGATGATTGGAGAAGAATTACATTTCTTTATACCACCGGCGAGTTATTACTCAGCGCTCGTTCATTCAATGATCTGATGGTTGGTTCAGAAGCCAGACAAATCCTTTGGCGCGCACTATATGATCGAGCCATCCATGCAGACGATTATCGGATAGAGGATATGCCCGATTTAGAGTTGAGCTCAGATGCCCTTGATTCCTTGCTAGGACTTTATCAAATTAAAAAGGGGAATAATTAAACGAATGGATAATGAGTTTAGATTTTTCCTGATCGTAAGTGAGGATGGTTCATGACTACATTGATTAAATCTGGAACATTAATCACATCGTCAGAGACTTTCTGCGCTGATATCTTAATCGAGGGAGAAACTATCTCTCAAATTGGTGTAAACCTGCGAGATGACGAAGCCCAAATAGTGGATGCATCCGGTAAGTTTGTTCTGCCAGGAGGTGTTGACCCTCACACACATTTTGATCTGCCGATGTTTGGGACGGTTTCATCGGATGATCATTACACCGGACATAAAGCAGCAGCATTCGGCGGCACCACCACTGTTATCGATTTTGTTTCACAAGATGCAGCAACCTTGGAAGAATCGATCAATCTCTGGCACTTGAAAGCGGATTCAAAAGCTGCGATCGACTTCAGCTTCCATATGAATGTCACCCATCTTGATGATCAAATTGAAACCGAGATTGCCAAACTGCCAAATTGGGGAGTAACAACCCTAAAAGTATTCACAGCATATAATAACCGGCTGCGCCTCGATGATGGAGAGATTTTTAGGGTGATGCGAATCGCCCGAGAACACGGTTTGCTTACAATGTTGCACGCCGAAAATGGGGATGTGATTGAAATCCTGATTAAAGAAGCATTATCAGCGGGTCATACCAGCCCAGAATGGCACGCCTACACTCGTCCAGCCTGGGGAGCTGTAGAAGCCACATTACGCGGCGCGGCTCTGGCTGCCCAAGCTCGCGCTCCGCTTTATATTGTCCATATGAATGTCTCTGGTGAAGTGGATCAGTTGAATTACGCTCGCCAGCACGGACTCCCAATAATGGGAGAGACTTGTCCCCAATATTTATTCTTCACCGTCGATCATTTAAAAAGACCGGATGGCGCTAAATGGATTTGTTCGCCGCCTATGCGCAATCATGCGGATAATGAGCGGCTTTGGCATGGTGTGGAAGAAGGCATTCTCCAGGTAATCGCTACTGATCACTGTCCGTTCTTCTTTGATGGCACTCAGCCGATTCTCTATGAAGATAATCTGGTGGCTATTCCAGGAAAAGAGCTTGGATTTGGAGATTTTTCCAAGATACCAAATGGATTGCCTGCAGTTGGAGATAGACTTCCAATTTTATGGACATACGGTGTCCGTGCAGGCAGGATAAGTGCCAATCAATTCGTCGCGCTCACAAGCACAAATCCTGCTAAAATATTTGGGATGTATCCCCAAAAAGGCAGCCTGTTGCCAGGTGCAGATGCAGATTTGGTAATATGGGATCCCAACAAGCATTTAAAATATGGTGTCGCTCATTCCCACCACCGAACAGATTACAACTTATTTGAAGGTTGGGAGCTTACCGGTTTCCCGGAAAAAGTCTTTTTGCGCGGTAATTTGATCGTTGACGGTGACCAATGGTCCGGTAGAGCTGGAATGGGAAAATTTATTTTCCGTCAGGCAGGTGCGCCTGTTTTATAGTGGATGAATCAAGATATTCATTGTTGAGCCGAATTCATAGTATCGTAGTCTGCTGGTCAGATGATGCCCCTCGCAGCCCGCTTCAAACGGGCTGCCGTTTTGCATCCATCTTAATTGCTGGAATCCTTTTCTTGTCCTCATGCAATCCAGAATCTCTAATAACAACTCAAAAAACTAATGACTTGACTGCTACCCACTTACCGACAATGAAATCTAATTCGCAGGCGATTCCGATAATCACCCCAACCACAATCCAACCCTCTGCTTTACCGAAGATAACTGAAACCCAAATATTCCGTACTCCTCTTGAAACAACCAGGATTCCTCAAATCCTAAATCATTCGACAGATTTTCCAGAAATTACCCCCAGCATTATCCCGATCCTAGCAAGTGACCTCCTCTTCCTTTCCGACCATCGCCTTTATCGTTGGGATCGGCTTACCCATTACGGGGTGATTCTAGCTGAGAATGTGTTGGAATTCACCGCTTCAGCGTCGGAGAATTTGGTTGTAATGCTTCGTTCGAAAGATGTTGCTGCGAATGGGGTAGAATTATATGATCTTGAGGTGCTCGATTTCACATCGATGCAAGTTCACCCAATTTCCGTCAACCTCCCAAGAGTCGACAGCATATCACTCTCATCCAATGGTCGCTGGCTTGTATATCACGAAAATGAATCGAATGGAAAAGTAGTTGTCATCGACATATCATCGCCGTCTGAGAAAATCATTTTGGGAAAATGCAGTGGCAGTGAAAATAACCGCTGTAAATCATTAAGATGGTCTCCCGATAATATCGAATTGATCTGGTTGGATCACAGTGGGATATGGCTCGGCGATATCGCCTTGGGGACAAGCTCCCTAATTAATCCTGGCATTGTCCAAATTATCGATCCCGCTGGGCAGCTGCTTGAACTTGAAGCATCCTTTTATTCTCCCAGGTGGTCTCCGGTTGGTAGATATGTACTGGTTGAAGTTTCCCCAAAGGATACTCATGTCAAGTGGCAAGCCGTCCTTGACGTTCGAAATTCTAAACTAAATAAGGTTGTTGACACGTATTCAACCGGTGCAAAAGAAGCATGTGTCGCTTGGCTGCCCAATGGATCGCTTTTAGCGGCTCATTCAGGCGAGCCTGACCGGAAAACAAATCCCGTCATCAAGTCATGGGACATCATGCCCACGAATTCCGAGTTGCTGACCCTGCAAAAATCTATTCAAATCAATCTGGTGGATAATATGGCAAATCTTCCTCCAGAAATTGATCCAAATTTTGACATCGAAGATGTTAACCTAACCTGGCTCCAACCGGTTGGTATTGATCGCGTCCTGGTTGGATTCCAATCCGTGGACGGCTCTTGGAACACTCCAATACTTCTAGTCGATCTCTCAGATGATTCATTTCAGCTGATAGCAATGGCGGGCGTCGATGTTAACTGGATAAAGTGGTTCCCAGATGACAGCGGGTTCTTGATTAGCGACTTGAGCGGGAATATCTTATACTTTGATATTTCAAGTTCAAAAACATCCGATATTCTTCCGGGTCGTGAAATTGATCCATTATCCTTATATTGGATGCTGCCAGAAATTAGGAAATAAAATTCAATTGGTGGCGTAAAAATGAATAGCCAATTATTTATCGCTCTGCCCCCCACCATCCTTATTTTGACTTTTCTTGCTCTTATCGCTGTTCGCATAATAAAACCTGCCAACAGAAATTATTGGTTGGCAGCCTCCGCCGGCGTATTTTCCTCTCTGATTGCCGCGCTTGGCTTTCATTCTTTCTGGAAAATCTCTCAGTCGATCAACCCTTGGAATTTTGATAGCCAAATCTCGATAAATCTCTTTATCATTGCCGACAACCGATCTTGGCTGGTAACAATATGTGCGTTGGTGCTTCTGCTTGCCTTCGTAAGCACTCGGGCATCGCGTTCAGCAGGTTTGGTTAAAATCGAAGAAAACTGGACTGATTTGAGCAGTGCAATCCTGATTACATTTGCATCGTTAGTCGCGATATTGTCCGGAAACCTCCTCTTTCTGATTTTTTCATTGGCATTGATCGATTATTTATTAATATTCTTTCGCTTTATGGCTCCTCTCAGCAACGGGCAAGTTATTGACTATCTCTTTCCACATTTCCTTCTTAAGATAATCAGCCTATTATTTGTTTTTGGTGCAATCATTGTAGGATTCTCAGAAGATCGCTCCTTAACCTATCAAAATCTCTCGCCTATCCAAATTCTGATGATATTCCTTGCGGCAAGTATCCGCCTGGGAGTGTTTCCTCCAAAGCTAAAATCTAACGGTAAAGAAACTTCGAAATTCGCAGACAATACGTTGTATTTGTTGCTGATCACCCTTGCACCTGTTGTTGTAGTTGTTACACGCATTTCTGAAATTGAAAAAGCCTTGCCGTACAGCAGGATTATATTAACTGTTTTCGGTTTGTCTGTGCTTCTCGCGGCATTAAGATGGCTCGGCTCCGAGGTGGAAAAGTATGCTCCCTATGCCTGGATTAATGGGATAGGTGGTTTTGTGATAGTGTCTGGAATGCTCTTAAAAACAGAAGCCAGCCTAAGCTGGGGAGTTATTTTCTTGTTATGTGGAGGATTAATTAGTTTTTTATTTTCTGGAGCTAAGTATTCTCGCCTCATGAAGTGGTTTATTGCTATTACATTAAGTGGGCTCCCGTTGACGGCTTCCTGGCTTGGGATGGATTTATACCTTCCTTTTGCAGGAATATTATTGTTTTTCTTTTTTTCACAGAGCATTTTACTCGCAGGGGTAATTCTCTCTGCGCCTGAACCATTCCTGCCTTCAACTCCAGAACGGTGGACAGTTATTCTGGACGGATTTGGGGCAGGGATACTGATGATTACCTTGATAAGTGCAACCACCATAAGATCTATAACAGGTTTGATTCCAGTATTGGGAACCACCACGGTTCGTTTTATCGTTCCTGCATTAATCGTGTGTGTTTTCGGATTATGTACTGCGGCTTATTTCCAAAGGAAAAAAAGGGCCAAAATATCAATCGATGCAGTGATAAACCGTACGATCATTATCACCGGCTCAGCGAGCAAATTGGGAATTATTGCTCGCCCCATCATCGCCATCTTTTCTGGATTGAACAAGCTGCTTGAAAGCCAATCAGGAATTCTCTGGTCCATTTTATTGTTGGTTCTATTGCTGACTTTGTTTCAACAGGTAGGAGCAGGAGGTTGAGATAATATGCCCTACCTGTTAGAAATTGCTGTTGTGTTCATTGCGGCGCTCACGGCAGTGATAATCTTATTATCATCAGACTGGCGGTACAACTCCTTAATGCTTGCGGTGCAGTATTTAATGGCTTTTGTACTGTTAGCAATCGAATGGCCGTTCTTCTATGCGCTTTCCATTATGACCGCTGGATGGATCAGTTTAGCAGTGCTGGGGATGACAATCCTCTATAAATCTAGTAATCCGAAAGTCTCCGAATCCGGTCCTCCTCCTCCCGGACCGCCGCCTCTATTGCTAAATATGCTTTTTTCAATGATCATGATATTTGTCGTAAGTTCACTCCCCTCACACCTCGTTATATGGATCCCTAATCTCGAGCCTATTCAAATCTGGCTGGCGCTTTTTCTTTTTGGTATTGGATTGGTTAACCTTTCTAGTAAATCTCAACCACCCGATTTGGTTATCACGTTGTTGATGATCATAACCGCCTTTGAAATCCTATTCAGCGGTCTGATGATAAATCCCACTCTTCTTACATTCTTAGTTAGTATTTCATTGTTGATCGCGCTAGCCGGCGCTTATTTGATCAATTCCCCAAGCAAGGCAGACCTGTTTTGAGTGCTCCTTTGTTATGGATCGTCTTGCCGTTGTTGGTGAGTGGGGTACTGTTATTCTCCTATACGCATTTTAATTGGGCGCGTCTGATCGCTATTATTATAGCAGCTCTGCTTTTATTACTAATCATCGCCCTCCCAATAGGAGAAGTCGTTTTGCTGCCTTTTCCATTCAACCAGACTTCACTAATAATAAAAGAATCTCTTGCTTTCTCTGGAGTTCGGTTAACAATTACAAACTCAGACAAACCATTACTCTCTATACTGTTGATCGCCTTAGTCGTGTGGTTTGCTGGAACATATGCTGTAAAAGCCAAAGCTTTGTTTTTTCCTCTCGCCATAGGAATTTCAAGCATCTTGACAGCATCACTCGTGATTGAGCCCCGAATTCTTGCACCACTACTCGTCGAAATTGCCGCTTTGATTTCCGTCCCGCTCCTCATTCAATCAGAATTGCGACCCATTAAAGGCGTATTGAGATTTCTAAGCTTTCAAACAATTGGGATGGGTTTGGTGCTCCTGGGAAATTGGATGATCATTTTTTCAAGAATCCAATCAAATCTTCAATTGGATCAGGTCATTCCTCTCATTGTGATAGGTGTAGGTCTGGCAATGACGCTGCCAATATTTCCGTTCCATTCTTGGATCAATTTACTTTCGCAAGAATCAGACCCTTACCTCGTTGGCTATATTTTTTTTATATTTCCTATGACGAATGCCGTTCTGGCTGTGTCTAGCCTTCTACGGTTGAATCTCGATGTGAATTCGGTTGAGTTTTCGGCTGCGATTCAATTTCTCGGGATTATCATGGTTCTGTTAGGTGGATTGGGAGTCATAGCCGAAAAGCGTTTACCAAGAATAAATGGTTTTTTAATTACCCATCAAATCGGGACACTTTTGATTGCGATGGGTTATCTGCTTGTTTCTCCTGATGTCACCTGGGCAGAAGTATTCATTGCAGTCTTAGCCACATTAGGTATCCTGATCTTTACTTTGGCAATCGCTCAAAAAATCATGTACTCGACTGCCGATGGTGATACAAACCTCGATCCTTCAAATTTTCAGACATCTGCAGAGCGATCGCCAATCGCCTTGACGGTTTATGCAATTGGTCTATTCTCGATCGCGGGGTTTCCTCTGCTGGCAAGTTTTCCAATTTACATTCCACTCGTTTCTCGCCTTGCCGCAACATCGCCAATTGCCGCCATCTTGTTTATCGTCTCAGTTTTTTTGATTTCAATAACCGGGTGTCGGGTGCTGATTCCTATGTTTCAAGCGCGAGATCAGCAATCAATCAAGGTCCATGAAGGGAAAATTCAGATTGTATTCTTGGTTGGGAGTTTCGTGCTAGTTGTTGTTGTCGGATTAATTCCACAGATTTTCTGGAATGAACTATCGAATGTCGCTCAATTTATTATCGCCATCACCCCATGAACGCAATCCACGACATGCTATAATCATCCCCTACTGCTACATGGGTCAACACCCACGCAGCGATTTAGATTATGGAGAGATGCATCAATGGAACTGGAACAGATGACCAAGCAGTTGATTTGGCTGGATGAAGAGCGGCGAAAAGACAAGCAGCTCATCAGTAACTTGGAAGAACGGATCAATTCGCTTGAAAATAAATTGCCCCCATTGGAGCGTCAAGAAAAAGACATCGAAGCTCAGGTGACAAGATTGGGTTCGATAATATCCAGAATCGATGAATTTGAAGAATTTCTGCTTCAGTTGCGCATCGAAACGAAACAATTGGTTGAAGATCACAGTAAGCAAGAAAAAAAGCGAGAAGAAGAGCTTGAAAAAGCTCGCCGAACTGAAATCCGAACCCTTGAAGCCAATTCAACAGAAATGCGAAAAGAGCTCGAGCAGCTTCCTGAGATCAAAAGAAATTTAAAGAATCGAGTTGAGGAAGAGCTCCGATTGTCTCGTGCGATAGATGAAGTCCGAAACCATATGGAAACTGTACGCCGCAGTGAAGAAGAATATACCCGCACGATTCGGGTGGTTGAAGATGGGCGTCGGCAGGATTTAAAACGAATCACCGATCTAACAGGTGAACTATCTGCTGTCAGGAAGCGGTCGGAGGAGAACAGCGGAAAACTTGAGCTTGCTTCGGCGACGATCAAGAAAATCGAAACCCGCTTGAATGAAATTCTCGCGGTTGAATCAGAACGCAGAGAAGCCGTATCTAATTTTCTAGACAGTCAGTCCTTGCGAGACGTAGAGCGCGAGCGTCAGTGGAAAGAATGGCAGTCCCGTTTCGAGCAGGTAGAAACCCAAGCCAAAGAGATAGAGTCCTCCCTCCAGGCTTTAGATGCAACTCAGCGGGCTGTGAAGCGCTCTCAACAAATGGTCGATGAAATCACCCAAAAATTGGAGCGGCGGATAACCGAAATTACCGAGGTCCAGCGATTGACAGAAGAAAGATTCCGTCAGGAATGGACAACTTTCAAGGCTGATGATCAAAAACGTTGGACGAATTACATCCTCACCATGGAAGAACAGCGCGGGGAGAGCCAACGTCAGCACGAGAAACTCGTCGAGAAGGTAACCCATATTGAAGATGAAATCCAGGAAATCCAGGACCTGCTCCAACAAGTTAATGAACATACAGAGAAGAGGCTGCAGAGTCTTCTTAGCAGTTACGCATGAATGGGTCTCTTCATACGAACGAACCGTTGGAAGAGCCAGATAAGCAGTATTCTTCATTGCCTAAGGTAATGATATGCACGTTATAGGGACTGCTGGACACGTTGATCACGGAAAATCGACCTTGATCGAAGCCCTCACAGGGATTCATCCCGACCGGTTGAAGGAAGAACGTGAGCGCGAGATGACCATCGACCTGGGTTTTGCTTGGATGAAGCTCCCAGCTGAAGATTTGCCAGAGGCTGAGGAGGTGGGAATTGTTGATGTTCCCGGACATCGGGATTTCATCGAGAATATGCTCGCCGGTATTGGAGGGATCGACGCCGCGCTGTTCATTGTAGCCGCAGATGAAGGTGTGATGCCCCAGACTCGTGAACACTTGTCCATCCTGGATATCCTAAAAATCAAATCTGGCGTAGTTGTGCTGACGAAAATCGACTTGATTGATGATCCTGATTGGTTAGAATTGATTGAATCGGATGTTCAGCAAGTT
Source organism: uncultured Chloroflexia bacterium (assembly GCA_963827155.1). Taxonomy (GTDB): domain Bacteria; phylum Chloroflexota; class Anaerolineae; order Anaerolineales; family UBA4823; genus UTCFX2. Next base: position 1,583,235 of record CAWGZV010000002.1, read on the forward strand.
CTTGCAGGAACGGTATTAGAGAGTGCCCCAATCTTAAGGGTCTCAGCCCGCACTGGGAAAGGGTTGAATGAGCTCAAAGCTCAAATTTGGGAATCTTTGCTAAAACATCCGCAGCGCATCGACCTCAACAAGCCGCGCCTCCCGATCGACCGGGTGTTCACAATCCCTGGTTTTGGAACCGTTGTAACGGGGACACTATTGGATGGGTGCTTACGGGTCGGTGATGAAGTCGAAGTCCTTCCAAGGAGGTTGCGCGGAAGGGTCAGGGGGCTGCAAACCCATCAGCAGAAGGAGCAAACCGCAGTTCCAGGCAGCCGGACTGCAGTAAATATTTCTGGAATTTCAATAGATGAAGTAAAACGCGGTGATGTTATTGCCCATTCTGGCGATTATCGTCCGACCCAACGCGTAGACGTGCACTTTTCTTTGCTCCCAGATGTCAGTCAGCCGCTTAAACATAATACAGATGTAAAACTCTTCATTGGTACCAGTGAGACTCTTGCCAGGCTCCGCTTATTAGGGGTCGAGCAGTTGAAACCGGGTGAAAGTGGCTGGCTCCAGCTTGAATTAAATCAGCCTATCGTTGCTGCACGCAGCGATCGCTATATCTTGCGCCGACCTTCTCCAGGAGAAACTCTGGGAGGTGGAGAGATCGTCGATCCTCATCCATCCGGGCGACATAAACGCTTCGCACCTTCAACCCTCGCAAGTCTAGAAACGATCTCGAAAGGCACACCAGATGAGGTGCTGCTGCAGGCTTCCCAATCCCTTGGGGCAGCATCCGCAAAAGACCTCATTTCTCATTCCAATCTGGAAATCGACTCGGCGGTGGCTTCTCTGCACCACCTCTTAGCCGCTGGTCAGCTTATCGACCTGGATAACAATAGCAAGACAGAAAATTATCAACCCGAAGATCTGGTCATCCCAAAAGCAGCTCTTGACCGGATAGTTGAAACAATTCTAACTGAGCTCAGCAGCTATCACCGCTTCTATCCACTCCGGTCTGGAATGCCTAAAGAAGAGCTGAAAAGCCGGTTGAAAGGCCATATTCATGGTTCTGCCCGGCTCTTCAACAATTTAATCCGAAGACTTGTTTTGGATAAAAAGGTCATCGAAAATGGCCCCATGCTTTCATCCCCAGAACATCAAATTCGATTCAGCTCAAATCAGCAGCTGGAGATCGACCGCCTCAAAGCTCGATTTGAAGCAGATCCGTTTGCCCCACCATCGGTCAAGGAATGTCAAGACGCCGTCGGTGACGATGTTTATCGAGCTCTCCTGGATATCGGAGATTTAACCGAGGTCGCCCAAGATGTTGTCTTTCGCACCATCGATTTCCAGCGCATGCAATCTGAGATCCGATCGATAATCGACCAAAATGGTTCGATCACAGTCGCTCAAGCTCGTGATCACTTTAATACAAGCAGAAAATTCATCCTGGCATTGTTAGAATATTTGGACGCGATCGGTTTCACCATCCGATCAGGCGATGTTCGCAAATTGCGGCGTTGAGCTTCTCGTCACTTAAAAGTAAATGGTAGTAAAAGATGGTAAAAATTTTGCAGAATAATCTGGGCGCGGTTATTTCCACTAGAATTGGGCAGTTCACCAGTCGCGGAAACATCCACCGCATTGGAGAATAACCCGTAGAATCCATCCAGGAGATTACCGGTTATCGTTATCTCTCCACCCTGTCCAATTCCCAAATTATTACCTTTAAGAACCAATGGAATAGACGAAAATTGGGTTAGCGTAAATCCCTCAGTCGAGATCACAATATTGTTGTAAATTGGGAGTAATGTATCGCTGATAATAATTTGTGGAGCGGTCAATGTCCCGGTATTGGTGAAAGCGATATTATACGCAACCAAAAAGTTTGGATGGAAGAAACCTTCTACATTTCCGGTTTTTGTAATTTCTAAGTCAGGTCTTGGAAGATAGATAGCGGCTTCGGAATGATTGTCAGCCTGACTGATATAGGGTTCACCTGCGCTTTGGATATCACCCACATTTACCAGGGATGCCGCAATCCCATCATCTGGAAATACAGCCCCAAAATGGATTTGTCCCGTCTCTCCTGGAGCCAGGTCGGCTACCTGAAAAACATACGGATCACTCAAGAGTTGGGTGATGCCAACCCCGCTAGAAATCACCTCCAAATTGGTCAGTCCAGATGGGAGCGTATCCGTCAGCAAAACATGGGTGGCGGTAAAATCACCGGTGTTTGTGAAATTGACCTGGTAGGAAACATTGTAGTCAGGATAATTGATCCCATCAAGGTGGCCGCTTTTTACGATGACCAGGTCAGGGAGTGCGATTGAGGTCCAGGTTGCTGCCCGGTTGTTGGAGCTTCCACTCGCTTCTTCGCCTGCCGACTGGATCTCCACATTGTTCATTAGAACTCCAGTAAATCCATCCTGCACTTTCGCGGTGATCGTAATTTCACCAATTTCTCCCGGTAAATAATCGAGGACATCAAATTTCAACGGTACCGAAGAAGTCTGGGTGATCATCAGTCCTGAAGATATTACCGCAGGATTTTCCAGCTCAACCGGCAGAGTGTCGCTGATCACCACATGGGTCGCCAGACCAGGTCCTGTGTTTGAGAACACGATGTGATACTGTACATACGTTTCTGCCGAAATTGGATCGAGTTTTTTACCTGTCATCGATATCGCTGCGTCTGGACGCAGGACCGGCAGCCTTGTCGCCGGGTCTCCGAGCAGCACGAATGTATCAACTAGGTCCTGGTACGCCCCTCCGGAGGCAGCCATCATTTGATATTTCGCCTGGGTAGTTGCTGGTCCCAGCATATTGAGATAGTCGAAAAACACCGCTCGAAAAAGACCTCGCTCCAACTTGTCATGACCGGTGGCAAGGCCCAAACCGGTTGGGGAGAAGCTGGCGATTGCGCCTTTGTTATCAGCCCTGACAATCGCTTCCGCCAACGAAGACTTATCTGTAGGAGATTGCTGCGGTTCGATAAAATACCCTTCAAGGCAGGTCATCGGCACAAAAAATGGGTACATTCCAGCGTTTGTTAATGAAGAAATATTCGAAATGTGGAAGAAGCTCGTCCCCCATTGTTGATTGGCGCCGTGTCCCACATAACTCACGATCAATCGACCATTATTAATCGCTGCCAGTATGGCATTCCTCATATCAGTGCTGGTGAAATAGTTTACAAAATAATAAATTTTGTCTTCAATGTAAGGCGGCGGTAATTCGTGGTCTGCAATCAAATCCGATAAAACCGGAAAATTGCCGGCAGAAGGGTCGTTCTTATCTGCGATAAAGACCACTTTCTGATTCCAATCGCTTGCCGGAGAGTTTTCATAATTGATCAGCTTCGTCACCATCTTCTGGGTTTCTGCCGCGCTCCTGACAGGAAGCCTTCCGATGAACATATCCGGCATAAAATCCGTGCCAATAATCGTGACCAATCGGTTGTCAGACACCGTCTCACCCAAATATCGGTCCAGAAAGTCGATATAAGGCGGGATAAAGTTTTTGGTATTAAATCCCTTGTAATTCTTATAATCGTAATTCCCATCCCCAACCAGCAGGACATAAGTCGGCGCAGGCGGCTGCCAGTATGAGTAAGCATAGGAAAGGAAATCTCGAATCGCCAGGGGATAGACCATTCCAGCGTTGAATTCATCAAAAACTTGTTGAATATCCACAACTTTTACTCGAAAACCCTGGGATTCTCGGAAGGATGCTAGCGGCTGTACGCTTGTAATGAAATCGGAATGTGTGATCAGGATATAGTCGGCGCCATTGCTTATGCTGTGCAGATCCGAAGGATTGTCAAGAATAATCGATTTCGGTTCTCGGATCGCCGGGGCAGCAAAAGCAAGCAGCTTGCTGTTCCCTACCACTGAATGGTCAAAATGTACTTGATATGTTGAAGTCACCGGCTCAATCAATGTCCCTGTGATCCAAACGGGTATTAGAGGTTCGCTGATATTTAATACGGAGATTGTTTCTGTGCTGAATCCGCGGATCTGGATTTCATAATCCCCCGGTTGGTTTTTGACTGCAAGCTGATCTAAATCTGCTTCCAGCTTTCTGGCATATTGAATATCAAACCAATTTACGTAGTAGCTCTCCAGCGTGATCCCATTATCCATTGGCGCCTCGACCTTAAGGACATTTACCCCGTCCAGCAGGTAGGACTGCGGAAATTGGACCGTAAATTGGTAGTCCTCGCCAGCCCCCCAAAATAGATTTGCGATCAAATTATTATTGATATAGACTCGGGTATGATGTTGTGGATTCCCAACGATACCAGCGAAACTGCCGGAAAATGTCACTGTAAAAGGATCCGTTATCGGATCGTTGATGGTGATATTTCCCGTTTTCGTTATTAATCCGGAGCTTGACACCATCTGGAGCCAGGTCCAGTGATCATCGTCTGGTCCGTTAGGAAGCTGCTGGTTGTAGAACACATTTTGCTCTGCCCGCAGCGTGTCAGTGAAATAGGCTGGTTTTGAGAAAAGTGAAGAGGGCGACCCATCGATTGAGCCCATCCTCAAACCATTCGATCCTCCCCAGGTCAGCCAGTAAATACTGTCCACCGCCCATTTGGTGGTCGGTTTTTGACCGTAGAATTTCAGAGCATCTTCAGGATCGAAGGATCCATCGGCTTCACCCGAAACGTCAACAGCCACCTCGAGATTATTATAGAAAAGCCGGAAGGTCCTTGGATCGATGGCATCAATCGGTAATCCTGCCTGGTTCAACTTGTCATATGAAAGCGAATAGATGCCGTCGGTATCAACAGCAATTTTATAGGAAGGGCTGATTTCCGCCGGCGACTGCAAAATTTCATCCAGGCTGCTTGGGGACATGATCTCGCTGCTTTCATCCGAGAGATGAGTTCTCCACTTTCGAGCTTGTTCGTAGTTCAAGAGGTTCGATTGGAAGAAATCTTCAAACTCGCCTTCGTCGATTTCTTGAGCTGTCCCTTCGATTTCAGGCATCGGATCAGAGAAATTAATCCGGACCTTGATTTTTTGGATGCGGCGGAGTCTGCCTGAGACCGGATTATATTGGAAAGGGTAAAAACGCAGTGCCGCCGTTCTTTGGCTGCGGATAAATCCGATCGGGCCAAAATCGAAAGCTGCCGCCGGGATGAATTGATCCTGAGAATAAACAACGGGATCTTTTGTCGCTCGATACCCAAGCAGCGCGTTCTCCGCAGCGGCAGTCCGGTCCAAAATCGGTTCGGTTCCCGGGCAAATGGAAAATTGGCCTTGCAGATCAACCGATTCTGCCTCAAGAATTTCAAATGATAAATCCCGATCCCCAGGGATTCCAATCCACCCGCTTCCGATAGGGAGCCTGGGCTGTCCGGGTTCCGCAAGTATCTACCAGACTTTCCGACTGGATGGTCTGGCAGATCCCTGAACCATCCCGACCCTCGACGATTTCGTACCCTGGGCTGTTAAACTCCACCACAAGACCATGATCGTCCTCAGAGATAATGCGCGGTCCAAAATTTTCTTGAGATGGTTTTCCGGAAGTAATCTCTTGGGTTTTTCCACCAGCTTGAATACTTGCCTGGGGAGGAGCCGGGCTGGCTTGAACACTTTGGACCAAAATCCAGATGAAGAATGATGTGATTAGAAATGGTAAGGCGAAAAGAGGAAGGAAATGAACGATCTGCTTCAAAAGGGATGTTCTCATATTTAACCGAAGATTATAACATGGCGGTGCTTAAGAATATTTGGACAATGCAAGTGAACTTGGATGCATTAACAAAAAGCAAGGCTGCGTTTCCATTATTTTCAAGGTGTATAATAAAACGCACCGGCAAACGAATCTTGCTTGGAGATATGCACATGCACACTCGCAGCCCTGGTTTAACACGCAGGTTCCTACCGCTGATAATGGCATTCGCTTTCAGCGGCCTGCTGCTTGGAACCTGGATGAAAGTAGCGTCTGCTCAAAATACCAGCACGCTCGGTATAAATGAATATGATCTTTCTTCAGCTTTTTCTGAGGAATCTTCCGCTCCTGATCCGATTGAAATAATACCTTCCATCAGCTTCTCAACCCAAAAAGAGCCATCGAACCCGCTCGCTCCTTACGGCTTAAAAATCGTTAAATCGTGGATCCCGCAAACCTTTACCGTAGGCTCAAACAACCGCTATATTATCAACGTCTCTCGGGCAACCACTGGAACGATCACATCCACGCTGATCGTTGAGGATCAGCTCCCAGATGGGCTGACCTGGACTCCCCCTACTACTCCCGGAAAATGGGATTGCACGACGAGCACGACAACTCATGTTTCTTGTTCTTATGCTGATTTTATTCTTCCCACCCAGATCGCATTCGATCCGATTAATGTGATTGTCAATGTCCCTTCAAACATAACAGTTGACACTCTAACAAATGTTGCAAAATTATTCTACGGCGGCACGCTTGAGCCAACCGATGTCTTTACCGCCGTAACCCCTATTCGCAGCGCAGACCTGCTTATCCGGAAAAAACAAACCCCCTCTCCGGTTCCCTCTCCCGAAACCCCAATCACTTACACAATCGTAATTACGAATAATGGCCCGACTTTAGCGTCAAATGTATATGTGACTGAGACCTTATCAACCGATCTCAAACCGATCACCATTTGGTGGACCACAAACGGAGGACCGAATGGAAGCGATTTCAATCCTGCCACCAACCGCTGGACACTCAACACTTTTCTCCCTGGTGATGTCCAAACACTTACCATTCGAACGTCGCCAAAACCGGGTACCTCAGGACGCCAAGTTACCAACATCGTCAAAGCTTTCAGCACTACTCACGATACAAATACTTCCAACAACACCGCAACGACCAGCTTTATCGTCGGCGGACTCGAGATCGGGAAAAAGGTTTCTTCGGATACGGCTTATGCCGGTACGCCATTCGATTACACCATAATTGTTACAAATACAAGCAATGCTTCAATCGGGGCGCTGGTCAAAGATATTTTTACGTCCACTCTGGATATTATTGATTGCAATATTTACGCTGTTTCAGGCAGCAGTAAATGCTACGTCGCAAACCGGACCCTCAATACTTACATTTCTATCCCTGCGGGGCAGAAATATGAGCTTGTTGTGACAGTTAGAGGGAATAAAGATATCGGTGACATCCCAAAAACAGTCAAAAACTTTGCGTCTGTAACCTGGGGTTCGCCAAGTTTCACCCTCAATTCGGATGAGGTAGAAGTCGTAATTTCCCCAGGAGGATTTGCCCAAGCAGGAAAAAATAACTCGTTAACAACTTTATATCCTGGGCAGACATTTACATACTCAGTGGGGATCACAAATACCGGCAGTCTTGCACTGCAGCCTGGTACATTGATGATCACAGATACTCTGGTGAATAACCTGGAATTTGTCTCTATCAATAAGAATGGCTTAACCATGAATGAAGTTGTCCAGACTGCGAATGTCCGTTCATGGAATTTTCCGAACAAATCTCTAGGCGCAGGTGAAAAGCTAAATTTTTTCATTACCGTTAGAACCTTTTCCGGTTCTGGGGGTGGCGCCGCAATCAACAAAGTTCAGGCATCTGGCAAGGATTTAACCGGGCGTACGACTAAATCGGAGTTTTCAGTTACCAATCCGGTCAATGATACCTCCCAAGATTACATCGATATCGTCAAATCCGTGACCCCACTCCAGGCCCAGGTCGGCGAGAGCTTTACCTTCAAAATCGTACTGGACAACACCGGCGGTCAGACCGTCAGCGGCATTCGGGTGAATGATTATTTCCCAGAAGCTCTCGACCTGACCAGCGCCACCACCAGCCGCGGCACTGCCACGCTCAATACCACAAGTCGTGAGGTCGAAATCAACATCGCCTCGATAAATCCGGGCGACAAGACCACGATCGTAATTATCGCGAAAGTAAATGCCACCGTAAAATCGCCAAAGACCTACCGGAACCGCGCCTACATCAAATGGACCGGTAGGTCCGAATACAGCTCGAACGTTGTCCCGTTCCGCGTGCTGCTCTCGGGGACTTTACCAGGCACCGGCGCTTTTGGGATGCTGGGCGTTTCCTCCTCAACCCCATGGATAGTCGGGGTTGTTAGCTTTTTACTTCTGGCTGCAGCCTTCGCGATCTTAATGTATTCCATCTGGGTCCGGGCGCGTCATCCCTTGAATGCCGGAAAATATGCCCGTTTTGGATTGGTTCTGCTCGTCCTGGCGGCGTGTGCAGGTGCGGCTGCCATAGCGCTGTCTTCAAGGGAAACACCTGTAAAAGCATTATCGATGCTGTCTGGACAAAAACCGCCGCTGGCAACTCTTCTACCCGTTCTGCCGACCACTGAATATCCACCAACGGTTGAGAATCCAGCCGGAAATACCGAAGAGCCTTTACCCACAAACAGCGAGACCGAAACCGGCGATCTCCTCCCGGTTCGACCCACTCCCGATCAAGCACAGCTTCCCTCTGATCAGACTCTCCCCACCCCCACCCTGACGTCCGGAGAGGTAGATATCAGCCACCTGCTCCCGACACCGACCCCTTCCAGGCTGCCGGATTACCCCGTGCCAACGCCATCCGCAATGGCGTCTGTTGGACCGGACGGCGGGGATCCAGATAGCACCTCGGTCAACCGTCTCTCCATCCCCGCGATCGGGGTGGATGCAGTCGTGAAATATGTGCCCTTCAGCGGCAGCACCTGGCTGATCAGCGGTCTCAAGCAGGAGATCGCCTGGATGGGAGATACCTCCTGGCCTGGTTTGGGAAGCAATACCGGATTCGCCGGTCATGTTGATCTTGCGACCGGCGAAAGAGGTCCGTTTTGGGACTTGAAGGATCTAAAAACTGGCGATCAGGTCGTTGTATACACCGAAAAACAGATCTACACCTACCGGGTTAATGAGAAGAAGGTCGTGGAAGACACCGATTTAAGCGTCGTCTCAGCCACTTCCAAGCCACAAATAACTTTAATCACTTGCACCGGTTGGTCTACAGACCTTCGAGTTTATGTCCAGCGTCTGGCGATTTTCGCTGAGCTGATCAATGTAAAACCGCTAACAGCCCTTTCGAACTAATTCTCAATTCAGTGAACAATAATCTAAGCTCGATGGACCCAGTTTCCCTGGATCAGTGTGCCGATTGGTTTCATCTCGGCTAACTCGTCGGGCTCGCTCAGAAATGGATCCTTTTCCAGCAGGATCAGATCAGCCAGGTAATCTTTCCTCAGCATTCCGAGAGTCCTCTCCCATCCGGCTGCATACGCAGCGCCAGTTGTGAATGCCTCAATCGCATGCTGGAGCGAGATCTTTTGCTCCGGGTACCAGCCTTGCGAGCTTGGACTGCCGTCAAGTCGATGGCGGGTGATGGCAGCATGAATCCCAAGGAACGGATTGGGGGATTCGACCGGCGCATCTGAACCAAAAGCCAGGACCGCACCGTGATTGAGCTGCAAATTCCAGGCATACGAATATTTCGCCCTTTCGCCCCAATATCGGTCCGCCATCAGCATATCCGAGGTGGCATGGATCGGCTGCATCGAAGCGATAATCCCCAGCTCCGCCAGGCGAGGCGCATCCCCTGGGTGGATGAGCTGGACGTGCTCGATCCGGTGCCGTAATGAATGTGAAGAATGCCGAGAAATCTTATGCTCGTATTCTCGCAAATGAGCATATCCATCGAGGACTACATGATTGGCCCGATCGCCAATTGCATGCACTGCCAGCGCCAGTCCGTTCTCAACCGCAAACCTTCCGTGTTCGAAAAGCTCCTCTGAATCAATAAAAAGTGAACCGAGTTTATCGCTCGATCCTTCATAAGGATTGAGCATCGCTGCCGTTTGAGGGCCAAGTGCGCCATCAGCGAAGATTTTTACAGGACCAATCTTGATCCATTCGTCCCCAAAACCCGTGTGAACGCCCAGCGCAGCCGCGTGCGGCATATCTTCCAAAGGGATGCTTTTCAAGATACGCAGCCGTAATTCACCCCTTTCCCGCAGCAGTTGGATCGCCTGAAAGCAGCGCTTCCGATCAAAATCATGAACTCCGGTGATCCCCACTCGCCAGAGCGTCTCTTGTGCCTCTTGGATCGCAGCTGCCACTTGGCTTGTAGTGATTTCCGGCATTGAGTTAGCAACCAGATCCATCGCGCTTTCAAAAAGGATCCCGTTGAGATGACCCTTCTCGTCCTTGCCCAGGATGCCGTTTTCCGGATCTGGAGAGTGATCGTCAAGACGTGCCTGCTTTAAAGCGGCGGTGTTTACCCAGGCAGCGTGCAGCGATTTGGCAGTGAGATAGACTGGGTTGTAGGGAGCAGCACGATCCAGATCTGCCGCGCTGCCGAAACCTTCTTCCCAATTGTTTTGATTCCATCCATGACCCAAGATCCACTCACCAGGTTTCACTTTGCTCGCTTTATCAGTGATCCTTTGGATGCATTCAGCTCTGGTTTTGGTTTCACAATTAATTTTCTGCAAGGAAAGCGCATAATGCTCCAGATGCAGATGCGCATCCGTCAGCCCGGGAAGCACCGTCTTCCCCTTCAAATCTTCTCCTCGCATCAATCCGCAGAATTCCCCCAATATCTCCTGATCGCTCCCAATCGCTTTGATCCTTCCTGACTCAACCGCAAGAGCCGATACGAATGGTCGCTCCGGATCCATTGTATAGATTCGGCCATTAAAAATGTACATTTAGTTATCCCAAGAAGGACCCAATAAACGATCAATCAACGAATTCAACTCTTCATCCGAATAATAATAAAGGACGATCTTCCCCTGTCTTCCCTGCGTTTTCAGGTTTACACGTGTGCCAAGCGTTTTTTCGAGTCTTGCTCTCCAGGGAGGTGATTTCTGGGGACTTAGTTGTTTTGCTCCTAATTGGGGTCCGCAAACCTGTCAGCTTGCGGACCAATGCCTCTGTCTGGCGAACATTCAAGTCATTCGTGAGAATCGTCTGCAGGGCGGCGCCCTGTGCCTGGGAGGTAGGCAGCCCCAGGAGGCAGCGTGCATGCCCCTCACTGATTAACCCTTCAGTAAGAGCATTCTGGACACTGTCCGCCAACTTTAAAAGCCTCAAAGTGTTCGTGACAGCAGTTCGACTTTTTGAGACGCGCTGAGCAATTTCGTCATGAGAGAGCCCAAAAACGTCGGTCAGCTGCCTGAATGCCTCTGCTTCTTCCAGCGGGTTTAAGCCGGCGCGCTGCAGATTTTCGATTAACGCCAGCTCTAATCGTTCCAAATCAGTTGCTTCACGCACCATTACCGGTACTCGCTCTAATCCAGCCTGCCGGGCTGCAAGCAGCCTGCGTTCCCCTGCGATCAGTACAAATCGATCTGCTGATTCCCCTTCCGAAACGATCAATGGCTGCAAGATCCCATGCTCGCGGATCGAATTCGCCAGTCCAGTTAAGTCTTCAGGATCTATGTTCGTTCGTGGCTGATGTGGATTGGGTTCGATCTGGTCAATCCGCAGAGTCGTTAACCCACCTCCTCGAGAGCTCTCTCCCCCGGGGATTAATGCATCCAAACCTCTGCCTAAACCGGTTTTTCGTGTCATCACGAGATCAGCGGAACTGGAATATTTACGCCATCGGATTGGAGAATTTCATGCGCCAGAGCTGAATAAGCTAGAGCGCCGCTCGATGTAGGAGCGTAAGAAGAAATTGGCTGGCCGTATGATGGCGCTTCAGCTAATCGAATGGAACGAGGCACAACCGATTTAAACACTCGATCTCCATAATACTTGCGCACCTCTTCCACAACTTCGTTTGCCAGGTTGGTGCGGTTATCAAACATGGTCAACACAACCCCTCTGACCTGCAGATCGGGAAAGATGGCTTCACGCACTCGATCGAGAGTTTGGTTGAGTTGGCTCAGTCCTTCGAGAGCTAAATACTCGCATTGTACCGGGATGATGATCCCATCTTTCGCCGCCACAAGGCCATTCAACGTCAGCAGACCAAGCGATGGTGGGCAATCGATAAGGATATAGTCGTAGCGGTCCTGTAAGCTGTCCAGCCCTTTTTTCAATCGGGTCTCACGCGCCAGCTCATTGACTAATTCCACCTCTCCGCCAGCTAATGCCGGAGATGCCGGTAAGAGCGATATTTTCAGACGTGGGTTGTGCAGAATGAAATTCGATGGTGGAGCTGCCCCGATCAGTACTTCATAGGTTCCGCCCCGCACATGATTTTTGTCGATTTTCAAGCAGGATGTGGCGTTTGATTGTGGGTCCAGATCTACCAGCAAGACCCGCTGGCCAAAATACCCCAGGTATGCACCAAGGTTGATGGCTGTTGTGGTCTTGCCAACGCCCCCTTTTTGATTGGCTATCGTATAGATCCGTCCCATAACGCCCTCTTAAGCAAACTCAGAATACCTCAACCATGCATGAATTTATTTCATCCAGAGTTGGGATTCCTGCCAACCCTGGTCTGGTTACGGAGATCGCACTAAGCTGAGTGGCGAACCGTGCCGCTTCCCAGGGATCTCGAGTTGTGTATAGGCGAGTAAAGAAAGCTGCTGCGAAGACATCCCCAGCACCGGTCGGATCTACTTCCTGTACCTCAACCGGCAGAAACCTGCGTACATCCCCATGCCAAAATAATCTTGTCCCGCGATCTCCCTCTGTTACTGCGAGAACCTGTGAGCATGCCGCCATTTCATCAATGCGATCTTCATTAAAATCTACATCCTCTGCACTGATCACCGCCGCCCCAACTCTTGATAGCACGAATTCTGCTTCCGGCCATTCTACTGAATGGACTTTCCCTTGCTCATCCCAACTTCTCATCCACCCCTGAGGTGTAACCCCAATAAATCCAGATGGAAAATTGCGCACGATCCCAGGTTCGACCTCTTGTGCAACAGGACCCAGGTGAACAATTCCAGCAGTCCGCCAGGTTTCAGGGATCTGGTAGAAATCCAAGACCGGGGCACGATGCAGCAGAAATTGTGTTCGCCCGGCTTCAGAATATCGATTTTCGAAAGCAGTGCTGCGATCCGCTGGAAAGCTGATGACTGGGATCTTGCCTAAAGGTGCCAAGGAGAGTTCTTCGCTCCATGATGTCACGATGCCTACCCTTAATCCAAGAGCTTGGGCAGTTAGGGCCGAATAAACTGCTGTTCCACCTAACCTTAAACCTTCTGGTGTTTTGTCAACAGTGATATGCCCGATCATCAAATAATCGATTGAACTCAAAAGGTTGATTTCGATCATAATCCAGCATTATACCTGATGCTTCAGTGCGCCATGAATTATTTATTAGGATCCTGGTTTTCTTCAATCACTTGCATTTCAACGACTGAGTGGTATAATACCTACTCTCGCCGCCTATGGCGGCTTTATGTTGTCTGAATGAATACCAGGCGAGTTAAAATTTGTTGACCATCAAAGGGAAATCAACGAATAATTCTAGATCATCGGTTAAGGAATCAAGACGATGGATGAACTGCTGAAATCTGTAGAAGCTCCAATCAATCCCAATGTCCCCGAACTTCGTCCAGGAGACCTTGTCAAGGTCTTTCTGCGCATAAAAGAAGGCAATAACGAGCGAGTTCAAGAATTTCGCGGCACGATAATTCGCTTGCGTGGTGGCGGTAATAATGCGAATTTTACCGTCCGGCGAGTGGCAAGCAACGGTGTCGGTGTTGAGCGAACTTTTCTTACCCGTTCTCCGCGCCTGGAGAAAGTTCTGGTCGAACGCCGCTCAGCCGTGCACCGTGCTCAACTTTTGTTCCTGCGAGAGCGCACGGGAAAAAGCGCACGTCTCAAGCAAAAGTTTTCCTGATGCCAAATTTTGAAGTTCAGGGCGCAGACAATCCTTGTTCTGCGCCTTTTTCGTATTCAAAGCGGAGCATCATTTTTTATGTTTGTCCCTACGATTGGCATCACTTTATACCGAGCATACAACCGGTCTGGTTATCCCCAACTCTGCCTCAATGAAGCTTACGCTTCTGCTGTTGAATATGCGGGTGGTCTCCCTGTGTTGGTCCCACTTGGATTGCCGGATACCAAATTAGAGCTCCTGATCGAAAGATTGGACGGTATCCTGTACTCAGGCGGCGGTGATATTGATCCTTCACGCTACCAGAGCCAGCCGCATCCAAAAGTAGAGAATGTGGACGCCGACCGCGATCGTCTTGAAATCCATCTCACTCGTCTCGTCATTAAAAAAGAAATCCCATTCCTGGGAATATGCCGTGGTTTGCAGGTTATCAATGTTGCTATGGGTGGGCAGCTCTATGAAGACATTTTAGATCAGTGCCCAGGATCGCTAACTCACTTTTCAACAGATGACTCGCCAAGAGACCGAATCTCTCATATCGTAGCAATTCAAGATGGTTCCCGCTTGCATCAGATTGTGAACTCGGATGAGCTTCCTGTAAACAGTTCTCACCACCAGGCTATCCGAATTCTTGCACCTGATTTGGTCCCTACCGCGTTTGCTCCAGATGGTATCATCGAAGCATTTGAGCTCTCCAATCATCCTTTTGGGCTGGCGGTTCAATGGCATCCAGAATGGCTGCTAGCACTGGATTCCATGAATAACCTTTTCCGCGAGTTTGTTTCTGCTTCCATAACCGCACACAATTTGAAATCTTGACCGAAAAAGATCGTTAACCCAACCTGACCAGTTACGTACATGCCAACGATTTCCAACAATTCACCTATTGGGATATTCGATTCAGGAATCGGTGGATTGTCAGTCCTGAAGGAGCTGCGGATCGAACTTCCCAACGAATCGTTGATTTACTTCGCCGATCAGCTCCATGTTCCATATGGTCCGCGTCCGCTCGCGGAAGTTCGAAAATTTTCAGAAGGCATAACTCGCTTTCTGCTGGATCAAGGCGCCAAGATTATTGTAGTCGCGTGCAACGCCGCTTCCGCTGCAGCGCTTCATCACCTCAGGATTGCATTTCCAGAAGTACCTTTTGTCGGAATGGAACCAGCGGTAAAACCAGCAGTGGAGCACTCTGAGAGTAAAGTTGTTGCTGTCCTAGCCACTCCTGCTACCTTTCAAGGCGCGCTTTATGCTTCGGTAGTGGAAAGATTTGCGAGCGGTGTCGAGTTAATCCAGGATACCTGTCCGGGTTTAGTCAATCAAATTGAGTCTGGTGATTTTTCAGGTGCCGTAACTCGCAATATCTTAGAGAAAGCGTTGAAACCTATGCTTTCCCGAGGCGCAGACACGGTTGTCCTGGGCTGCACCCATTATCCATTCGTGATCCCCTTGATCAAGGATATCTGCGGACCAGAGGTTCGCGTCATAGATCCAGCCCCTTCGGTTGCCCGTCAGACACGCAGGGTTCTTGAGCAGATTGGTCTTCTCTCAAATAAATCAGGTCCAAACAAGCCTCAATCCAAATATTACACATCAGGGAATCCAGAAAAATTCAGCCGATCGCTAATCTATTTGATTGGTATAGATGCGCCTGTAATTGGCTTGGAATGGGATGAGGATCAAGGAAATCTACAAAATTCTATGGATTTTTAGTAGCTGGTTCTTCAGCTCACTGAGGGATATCGCCTGGTTTCACAGCCAGATCGTCTGCAGTAATTGCAAGTCCAGCAAAATTAGCAAAGCTTAGATCTTGAAAATCCCAGCCCATCTTGTTTTTTAACTGGTCAAACAATACTGTGTAGCTAGCTGGTACATTTGCTTTCGGATTTATCTTCAACCGCTCGCTCATTTTTTGAACAAGCTCAACTGAAGGTCCTTCAATTTCAATAAAATTTCCATAGGGAAGCTCATCTAAAGTAATGTCAACCAGGTCCAGATGATAGATGGATCGATACTTCTCATAAATCATCATCACTTGAAACCCTAATGCCTCCAGGAATAACCGCGCTTTGTCAAAATCTCCAACCAGGAACTCGATCTCTTGCCGGATCCTCGCTCCACCGGAGATCTGTGAAGGCCCTTTATAAGTCATTCGTGCTTCATTATCATACCTGAGTTCTCAAACTCGGAATCCCTCAGAGAGCGTATGTCCAGGTGTATCGAAACGAAGATTTGTCTCTAATACTCGCTCCTGGATCATTACGGCGCCAGCTGCTACCAGGCGCCGTTTTATGATTTCAAGATCAGTCACATAATACTTGATCTCAATTTCCTCATTATCCACAGGATATCCTCTTTCAGACCAATGTCATCAAGGTTTGGTGCTGCTCGACGCCTTCCCCAATGTTCGTTCGGATTCTAGAGACAACGCCGGTTCGCGGTGCTTTTAGTTCGTTCTGCATCTTCATCGATTCCAAAATCAGCAGAACATCCCCCTTGTGTACTTCCTGGCCGTCGCTAACAGGGATTGCGACAACCAGACCTGGCATGGGGGCTTTAATAGGAATCTCGCTCGTTTCAACGACCTTGCTTCCAAAAATCAAACGCAGTCGCCGTTCCATTTCCTCATCCACAGACGCCAAGTAGGATTCACCCCGAAAGGAGACTTGCCAAGATCGTCCATCCGGATAAACGTAAACCTCAAGGGAATTGTCGTTCAGCAGCAGAGAATAGACTTGGCGATCCCCGACAGAGCACAAATCAACATTATATACTTCTCCATCTAGCTCGACGTGGTTGTCATCAATAATTTCAACCAGGTATTCATTTTCGCCAACAATTGTGACGTAGCGCATTTTTCCTAGATCCTACCGCTGTAATCTTTCCCAGCGTCCTAACCATTTCCAGTTGGATGTATCTCGCTCGTTTTTTTGAATAATATGAGCAGCGCGTTGCGTCTCCCGATGAGCGACCAGAGTTGCTATGATCGCAGCGATTTCTGGTCGACCATTTCCATTTGCTTCATCAGCCGCAAACGAAAACCTTTCCTCGACAAAGCGGGTATCAAACTGACCGCCCATAAATCGATGTGAGTCCATCAGATTCTGGTGGAAAGGGATGTTCGTTCTCACACCAAGGATAATATATTCCTCGAGCGCTCGGCGCATTCTTAGGATCGCCTCGGCTCGTGTCTCCCCAGAGACGATCAATTTCGAAATCAAAGCGTCATAATATGGAGAAACCTCAAAACCTGGAAAGACGCCGGTATCCACCCGCACACCAGGTCCGGTAGGTTGGTAAATTTGACTGATTCTCCCGGTCGAAGGCATGAAATTATTGGTGGAATCTTCCGCGTTGATTCGGCACTCAATTGCCCAACCTTTGAGCTGCACATCTTCTTGTGAATATCGAAGCGGTCGACCACGAGCAATCCGCATTTGCTCTTTGACGATGTCAATTCCAGTCACCATTTCTGTCACTGGGTGTTCGACCTGCAGTCTCGTATTCATCTCCAGGAAATAAAAATTTCGATCCTTATCCACCAGGAATTCGATTGTGCCAGCGTTCACGTAACCTACTGCCTTCGATGCTCGAACTGCCAGCTCGCCCATCTTTCGTCTCAACTCATCGTCGTCAGCAATAAACGGAGAAGGGGATTCCTCCAAGAGCTTCTGGTGGCGGCGCTGAATGGAGCATTCCCTCTCTCCGAGGTATATTGTGTTTCCAAGCGTATCTGCTAGGATCTGAATTTCGATGTGCCTTGCTCCTTCAACCAGTTTCTCCAGATAGACATTGCCGTCGCCGAAAGCCGCCTCGGCTTCCCGGCGCGCCGCGGTCAAGAGATTGCCCATATCTACCAGATCGTGGACCTCGCGCATCCCCTTTCCGCCGCCGCCGGCTGTAGCCTTAATCAACAGCGGGAAACCGATTCGTGGGGCTAATTCTAGAAGATCATCATCTCTCAGAGAACCTTCGCCTTCCGTGCCTGGAACAACCGGGATGCCTGCTGCCGAAACAGTAGCTCGGGCAATGGCTTTGTCTCCCATCGCTGCGATCGAAGAAGGTTTTGGTCCGATAAAGGCAAGCCCAGCATCCAGACACAGTTGTGCAAAATCTGCGCGCTCTGCCAAAAAACCATAACCGGGATGAATGGCTTGGGCACCAGATTTCTTTGCAATGTCGATGATCTTATCTCCCCGCAGATAAGATTCCCTCGCCGGTGCTGGTCCTAACAAATAAGCCTCATCGGCATAACGCACATGCAGCGCCTGCCTATCCGCATCCGAAAACACAGCCACCGACTGCATTCCGATCTCCCGACAAGCCCGGACTATTCGGACGGCAATCTCTCCTCGATTGGCAATCAATACTTTCGTAAACATGATGACCTCTAAAGCGGAATGCAGCCGTGTTTCTTTGACGGATTGGCGTCGCGTTTATTCGACAGCATCTCAAGCCCATTAATTAACCTGGGGCGTGTTTCATGGGGTTCGATCACATCATCGATAAATCCCCGGGAAGCTGCCACATATGGATTTGCGAATTTTGACCTGTAATCATCCACTAATTCGAGGCGTTTTTGGTCAGGCGACTCGGCCTGCGCAATCTCCTTCCGAAATATGATATTCACAGCCCCATCTGGTCCCATCACGGCGATCTCGGCAGTTGGCCAGGCAAGGTTTAAATCACCCCGAATATGCTTGCTGCTCATCACGTCATAAGCTCCACCGTATGCCTTGCGGGTGATCACGGTAAGTTTTGGCACGGTTGCTTCGCAGTATGCGAAAAGCAGCTTTGCCCCCGACCGGATAATGCCGCCGTGCTCCTGAATTGTTCCAGGCATAAATCCCGGTACATCAACGAAGGTGATGATCGGAATATTGAACGAATCGCAAAACCGGATAAACCGGGCAGCTTTTTCAGACGAGTTGATATCCAACACCCCCGCTAACACCGCTGGTTGGTTGGCAACGATCCCCACGCTGTGCCCTCCCAGGCGCCCAAACCCTACCACGATATTCGCCGCATAATTTGGATGGATCTCAAAAAAATCACCCTTATCTATTATCAATCGGATGGCATCTTTGATGTCATATGGTTTGCTGGGGTCGTCAGGAACGACCAGGTCCAGGTCGGATTCCATTCGCAGTGGGTCATCGCCGGTATCCAGCTCTGGTGGATCCTCAAGATTATTTTGCGGAAGATAGGTCATTAATTTTCTAATCAAATAAAGCGTCTCTGCTTCAGTTTCAGTGGATAGATGACACACCCCTGAGATCTCAGCGTGTACATCTGCACCCCCGAGCTGCTCGAATGTCACTTCCTCGTGTGTGACTGCTTTGACTACATCCGGACCGGTGACAAACATATATGACGAACTGCGGACCATGAAGATGAAATCAGTCAGTGCAGGAGAGTAAACTGCTCCGCCTGCACATGGTCCCATGATGGCGCTGATTTGCGGGACGACGCCAGAGGCGAGTGTGTTTCTCAGAAAAATATCCGCGTAGCCTCCCAGTGAGACAACACCTTCCTGGATGCGTGCCCCTCCCGAATCGTTCAGACCGATCACCGGCGCTCCATTTTTAAGAGCCATATCGAGGATCTTACAAATTTTCTCCGCATGAGCTTCTCCCAGGCTCCCCCCAAAGACCGTAAAATCTTGTGAGAAGACGTAAACAAGCCTGCCGTTGACTGTACCCCACCCAGTAACAACGCTGTCCCCCAGATATTTCTGTTTCTCGAGGCCAAAATCGTGCGTTCTATGCTCGACGAATGCGTCGACTTCTCGAAAAGAACCGCGATCTAGAAGTGAATCTAATCGCTCGCGGGCTGTCATGTGTCCGCGTTTATGGTGCGATTCAATCCGTTCTTCTCCTCCCCCTTGCAGGCTCAATGCCCTTAATTTGTGAAGATGTTCGGTTTTTTGTGCTTTACTCATAGCCGTGTATCACCGTTCTCGAAGAATGACCTGGTTCTTCGTAAATTCAAATAAATAATACTTACAATGATAATCAAAGTATTTAAACCAATCAAAAATGGCAGGTTGACTTGAGATTGATCGGATCCTGCCAGCAAGAATTGATCCAACCAATAATATGCAGAATAGCTGAATATCAATCCTATTGTCAGGAATTGGCCAAATCTACAACCAAACCATAAACCGAAGCTTGTTAAAAGGCCTATCAATCCCCATCCTAATCCAGATGCGGCAAGATACAGGGGAGAAATTTGCAGCAGCAGGCTTAGCTGCTGCCAGTTAGCAATAGCCGAGCCAAATTTGACTAGATGGGTGACTGCAAAGATTAACACCACGCCGCTCATGAAAGTTACGCCAACCGGTCGCTTCTTTCTCGCAGTGGAGAATTGCTTCAAACTACCTCCTTCGAAGGATTATCCCTTGATCAAGAGATCGATAGCGTAATTTTCCCTAGCTGCTCCCCTCTCTGGAAATATTCGTGGGCTTTCACCGCCTCAGATAATGGGAAATCTCGGTCCATAACAGGGTGGAGCTTTCCGGTGAAGATAAGGTTCATCACTTGCGAAAAATCTTGTCTGGTCCCCATGGTTGATCCGATGATGCTGAGATGTTTCCCAAATATGTAGCGATTATCAATTTCAAATTGAGCGCCGCCAGTATTGCCAACAGTCAGGATCCGTCCCCCTTTACAAGCCGATCGAAAACTGAGAGGATAGGTTGTTCCGACGTTATCCACAACAATGTCAGCCCCACGTTTTCCGGTCATGGTGTAGACGGATTTTGCCCAGTTTTCTTCCTTCGAACGGTCGATTAAGAAATCTGCGCCCAGTGATTCGGCCAGCTTCAATTTCATTGAATTCGATCCGACTACAATGACTGTAGCGCCAGCCATCTTCGCAATCTGAAGATATGCCGTGTTCACCCCGCCAGATGCGCCGACAATTAGCACAATCTCACCAGGCTGCAGGCGGCCCATTTTGACCAATGAATGCCACGCCGTATGAAATACCAACCCGGCGGCAGCAGCAGGTGTTTCTTTGAACCCGTCAGGGATGAGAAGCAGGTTGCTTTCTGGTAAGACCACATATTCCGAATAGGTACCTCGCACCGTCTCTCCAAGCAATTGCCAGCTTCTACAGCGATTATCAAAGCCAGCCACACAATACTCGCATTTGCCGCAGCTCAAATTGGCGTTGATCACTACTCTATCACCGGTTCTTACTTGAGTAACACCCTCTCCAACCGCTTCAATCGTTCCAGCTCCATCTGCCCCTGGAATATGCGGATATTCGAGTCGAATCCCTGGCCATCCCGCCCGAATCCACAGATCAAGCCTGTTCATAGCCGCTGCTTTCAACTTCACCAGCGCCTGCCCAGGTCCAGGTTCAGGTGTCGGGAAATCTACAAATTTAAGGACCTCCGGACCGCCATGTTCGTAAAACAAGATGGTTTTCATCTTACTTCAACCTAATCTATCTCTACTTTAATCCAGTCACAGACCTGGCAATCACCATCCGTTGAATCTCGCTGGTGCCTTCATAGATTTCAGTAATCCTCGCATCCCGAAAATACCTTTCTATCGGCAGCTCTTTACTATATCCCATCCCACCAAAAATCTGCACAGCTTCATCAGTAACATATGTGGCTGTTTCTGAAGCGAAGAGCTTAGCCATTGAGGCTTCAAGAGTGAACCGCTCCCCAGTTTGCTTGGATCTTTCTTTAGAAAGTGCGGCATTGTAAACTAAGAACCGGCTGGCTTCTATCCGGGTCGCCATATCTGCCAGCTTAAATGATATGCCCTGGAATTGACCAATTTTCTGGCCGAATGCCTCTCTTTCTTTTGCATAGGCGATGCTTGCCTCCAAAGCTGCTTCGGCGATACCCAGGGCTTGCGCCCCAATTCCAATCCGACCGGCATCCAAAACAGTCATGGCTATCTTAAAACCGTCCCCCTCCCGCCCAAGCATATGGGATTCAAGTGCATAGTAATCCTCTAAGACAATTTCACTGGTTGCTGAAGCCCGGATTCCAAGTTTGGGCTCTTTCTTACCTCGTGAAAAACCTGGTCTGTCGGCATCAACCAGAAAAGCGGTGATTCCACCATGTTTCTTATCTGGGTCTGTCATCGTGAATAGCACAAAATATTTAGCAACCGGACCGCTCGTTACCCAAGATTTCCGGCCGTTTATCAAGTAACCATCTCCCTTGCGAACTGCGCGGCTTCGCATCGTACCTGCATCTGAACCAGACATTGGCTCGGTCAGAGAATATGCTCCGATCACCTCTCCAGAGGCGACAGGTTTGAGAAATTCCTTCTTTTGTGCTTCCGATCCAAATTTTAGTAAGCCGTAGGAATAAAGCGAGTTATTAACTGACATAATTGTTCCGTGAGAGGCATCCGCTTTACAAATTTCCTCCAAAGCAAGAACATACGCCAGCGTGTCCATCCCTGCTCCGCCGTACATTTCGGGGACCTCAATCCCCATGAAACCCATCTCTCCCATTTTTTGGATTGTTTTTGAAGGAAATTCGCCGGATTCGTCAAATTCTGCAGCTATAGGCGCAATTTCGTGCTGTGCGAAATCTCTCGCAGCCTGGCGTATCATTTCATGTTCTTCGGTAAAGGGAAAAAGATCATTTTGAGTCATGCTTTCCTCCTTTGGAAGGCTCAAAACCAATCCAACCGATTATACCCATCATCGCCCAGTTTTACCGAAATTGGGATATACTCAAAACCCAGGAGCAGCCAGGATGACCGACCCGATTTCAAAAGAACTATTTTCCCACCTTGTTCAGCTCGCTGCGCTGGAGCTGGATCAGGAGGAATCTGAATACCTGCGAATGCAGCTCAACCACCAGCTTCAAGCCATAGAAGAATTACAAACGATCCCTCTCGATCCTTCGATCCCTCCCGCAGCGCATGGAATTCCATTTTCACCTGATATGTCTCCTCCCATCCGCAATGACGAGTGGCATCCAGAACCTGACCCTGCTTGCATATTAGCGCAGGCGCCCGAGCTCGAAGACGGCTATATTGTCGTTCCAGAAATTCCACACACTGATTTGTAAAGTTAGCGAAAAGAAAAGTTGATTCTTTCGCAGTTTAATTAGGGATAGAATATGGAATTATGTGATTTTCCAGCGCATCAATTAATCAAAATGGTCGTCAAAAAAGAGGTCAAAGCCGAGGAGATCCTCGATTCGGCTTTACTCCGAATTTCACAAGTTGACGGGCGACCGGGTAGTCTTTCCGTTGATCAAGAAGATGAAACTGATCCGTTGAAAGTCCATGCTTTCATAACGGTGACAGAAGAACTCGCCCGGAGGCAAGCACAGGCGATCGATCAAAAAATCCTTGCCGGTGAGGATCCAGGACCCCTGGCAGGTGTTCCATTTACTGTAAAAGACATCTTCACAGTTCGCGGCACCTTATCCACGGCAGGCTCACGAATCCTTGCTAATTTCACAGCACCATACACCGCCACGCCTGTCGAAAGGTTGGTCGCGTCCGGCGGTGTGGTTCTAGGCAAGGTAAATCAGGATGAGTTTACCTTTGGTTCTTCAAGCAAATCGTCGGCATTCCAACCAAGCCCGCGCAATCCTTGGGATACCAGTCGTGTGCCTGGTGGGTCATCGGGTGGCAGCACAGCCGCCGTCGCTGCTGGAGAAGGTCAGTTATCTCTCGGAACCGATACTGCTGGCTCTGTTCGCCAGCCAGCCGCATTCTGTGGAGTCGTCGGCGTGAAACCAACATACGGCCGGGTTTCGCGATATGGCTTAATTGCATTCGGGTCATCACTTGATTGTCCGGGTCCGGTTGCCAGGAATGTTACCGATGCCGCATTGATGCTTAAGATTATTGCTGGTGCCGATCCTAAAGACGCAACCGCCAGTACCGTTAACGTCCCAGATTACTCAGCAGTCCTCGGCGATGATATCCGTGGGTTGCGAGTAGGATTATCTCCCGACTATTTCAGGATAACCTTCCCAGATCCCGTTACAGGTGAGATCCATGAAACCTTGATCGGAGAAGAGATCAGAGAGTCTGTAATTCAAGCGGCCTCCCAGCTCGCCAGGTTGGGCGCTGAGATAGTTGAAGACGTTCATCTGCCGCACACCAGATACGGTATCCCGGCTTACTTTGTGATCTCCAGAGTCGAGGCTGCTTCCAATCTTCACAGATATGATGGTGTCAAATACGGATTCCGGACACCGGATCCTGTGACAGAGTTAAGCCAGCTTTACCAAAAATCTCGCGGTCAGGGTTTCGGACTTCAACCAAAACTTCGGATCCTGATGGGGATGTATGTCAGCGCCGCTCAGTACAGTGAGCAGTATTACAATCGCGCTCTTCGAGTACGCACTTTGATTCGCCGGGATTTTGAAGATGTTTTTAACCAACAAGGAAAATTTAAGCTTCATGCTTTGCTGACACCCACTACACCGACCACCGCGTTCCCCATGGCAAATATTTACGGCGACTCCGTTCTGATGCAGTACGCCGATCAGTTGACTGTGCCAGCCAACCATGCCGGCATCCCTGGCATCTCGCTTCCGGCCGGATTGGATCATGACGGTTTACCTATCGGAATCCAGTTGCTTGGTCCAGATTTCAGTGAAGATCGCCTGTTTCAGCTCGGATATGCATTTGAGTCTGCCACCGCAGAAGAGTTCTGGAGGATTGCCCGACCAAGCGTAATTAGCAATTATGTCAGTGCGTAAACCCGAAAGATGAGCGAAGAATCCGACGCAGTCTTGTTGGAATTGAAATCCTTGGCAAATACTGAAAATGTTCGCGGGATGGCTCTCTACGGCATTAATCCAGAAGGGACATTAGGCATTTCAATGCCGGTCCTTCGCCAAATCGCTTCGCGGATCGGGAAAAACCACCCGTTAGGGATAGAGCTGTGGGATTCGAACATCCATGAAGCTCGTATCTTGGCTTCTCTGATTTCTGTACCGGAATTACTAACCGACCAGCAGATGGAGCATTGGGTATCTGGATTTAATTCTTGGGATGTTTGCGATCAGGTTTGTAGCAATCTGTTCGATCGTTCGGAGTCAGCAATCGCGAAAGTGTTCGAATGGTGTCCTCGTGAGCGAGAATTTGTCCGTCGGGCCGGTTTTGTGATCATATCAGCCCTTGCAGTGCATAATAAGAAGCTTCCGGATAAACAGTTTATTGATTTTTTTCCATTAATTATAGGTTACGCGGCAGGATGACAGGAACTTTGTGAAAAAAGCTGTCAATTGGGCATTGCGCCAGATTGGAAAGCGAAACCATTTCCTAAATCAGGCTGCAATTTCGACCGCAGAGCAAATATCAAAATTAAATTCCCCAACTTCTCGTTGGATTGCTTCTGATGCCATTCGGGAATTGACAACTGAGAAACTCCAACAGCGATTAATCATAAAAGAGAGTTCCCATGTCTGATTACGAAGCAGTTATCGGGCTGGAGACCCACATCCAGCTCAATACAATTACCAAAATCTTCTGTTCCTGCAAAGCCGACTCCTGGAATGAACCCCCAAATACCAACATTTGTCCGGTTTGCTCGGGTTTGCCGGGCGTCCTACCAGTATTGAACCATTCGGTTGTAGAAAAGGGAATCCTCCTGGCAGCGGCAATGCGGGCAGAGATCCAGCCAGTTTCCTATTTCGATCGTAAGAATTATTTTTATCCAGATTTACCGAAAGGCTACCAGATATCGCAGTTCGATCAACCGTTGGCGCGTGGGGATTCCTGGATGTCCCCATCCTGTCAGGTACCCCTCCATATGTTCGGCGTGTCACTATCACGAAACTTCACATTGAAGAAGATGCAGGAAAGACCAAGAATGAAAATGGTAGGCGGTTGATCGATTTTAATCGCTGCGGTGTTCCTCTGATTGAAATGGTCACCGCTCCAGACCTGCACTCCGCCGAAGAAGCTGCCCAATACTTGATCCGTCTGCGTCAGCTCCTGCGCTGGATCGGCGTCTCCGAAGCCGATATGGAGAAAGCCCATTTACGCTGCGATGCGAATGTATCAATCCGACCACCAGGCGCAACCGATCTTAACCCTAAAACCGAGATCAAGAACGTAAATTCGATCACTGCAGTTCGCGAGTCTATCCTTAAGGAGATCGATCGCCAGGTTCGAGAAGTCGAGAAGGGGAATAAAATTGAAGCCTGGACGTTGGAATGGGATGAAGAGAGCGGCACATTGAAAAAAATGCGCTCGAAAGAAACGGAGGCAGACTACCGGTATTTCCGTGAACCCGATCTCTTACCTCTAAGAGTTGAAAAAACCTGGCTTGACACGATCTTAAAATCCCTCCCAGAGCTTCCTCTTGATCGGCGCCAGCGATTTATTCATCAATATGGTCTTCCAGAATATGACGCAGATATCCTTACCGCCGAGCGCAGCCTTTCGGATTATTACGAAGACACTGTTCAAGCCTACGCAGGCGACCCGAAAAGGGTATCAAATTGGTTGATGAATGACGTCCTTCGAATGATCAACGAGCGTGGGATTGCCGCCTCAGATCTCAAACTCAGCCCCCTGTTCCTCGCCTCTATCATCAAACTGGTCGACCAGGGAACGATCAACACATCGACTGGAAAATCGCTCCTTGATAAAGTCGAAGCGACTGGTAAATCCCCGGACCAAATTGTGAGCGATGATCGATTGGCACAGGTGAGCGATTCGACAGCCATTCGCCAGTTATGTCTGGACGTGTTAGAAGAAAACCCGGATCAGGTAAATGGATATAAACAAGGTAAGAGCAGCTTAATCGGATGGTTCGTCGGGCAAGTGATGAGAAATTCACACGGCAAAGCCGACCCGCAGCTCGTACGGACGATTCTCTGAAGAACTCCTCTCTTCTTGATGTTGGCTTTGTGGCAGACTATTGTGTAATTAATAGATCGATTGACCACCGTTCATCGCGTTAATTCGACTGCAGAATACGAATTCTCCATCCGGCAGGCTCAAGAATCGGATTATCAGAAGATACGAGAATTGATCCGGGAAACGGGCATTAATCCGATGGGGATCTGTTGGCCGCGGTTTGTAGTTGCGGTTGATTTAAATGATGCTTTTATTGGTTGTGGACAGGTAAAACAGCACAAGGATGATTTAATTGAGCTTGCGTCAATTGCAGTAGTACCTGTTTGGAGACAACACGGGGTTGCGAGTGCCATTATTCAGCGGTTATTGGCAACCCATACTCGTCCAATCTTTCTTACGTGTCGTGAGCAGTTAGGTAGTTTTTATTCGAAATTTGGGTTTTATTCGATTCAATCTGCTGAAATGCCACCCTATTTTCGAAGGATTTCGAGGATTGCATTCGTTCTGGGTCGTCTCGGATTCATCCCTGTTCGCTTATTGGTGATGAGACTTGATTAGCGTATGAAAATTCCCAATCAGCCATTAAATTAGAAAATTGAAGGTTGTGCTCTTTACAACCGGGTTTTACTGGGATGCCGCTCATTGCATACTCAGCCAGTGCGGTGATTGTCAGACTGGGATTCACACCTGGGTTAGCAGGCATAATCGAACCATCCACGATAAATAATCCTGGATAATTGTGGATCTCACAATTTAAATCAATCACCCCCTCAGTCTCATCCAAACCGAATGGACAGCCTCCTAGGATATGAGCGGTCATGGGAATGTTCATCAGCCCTTCATTAATCGTTCCAGCTGGAATTCCATTCGTTTTTGTTGCGAAACGTCGAGTTACTTCATGACCGATATCGATCTTACTCGGGATATTGTGGCCATCTCCGACTTGAGAAATTAAACCCTTCCTGAACATTGTCATAATGCTCCTGCCGAATTTCATGTGCAAGTGATTATCTTGTGTTTGCATTGCGAGCACGATCGTCGTGTGCTGTGCCCAACCTGGAAGCACATGTGTTCGCAAGAAATTGATTGGATGTCGGAGGATGTTTGCAAAAATCCCGATTAATCGGGTTAAACTCCTCCCTCGACCTCCAAAAGTGGGCCAGAGAGGAATCGCATCAAAGATGAACCCGCCGGATAACGCACAGGTTCAACAGCGGTAACAGAATCGATATGCATGTATGAGGTAATAGCAATCCCTTTTGAGTAATCAACATCCTTCGATCTCGAAAGCGATCCGAGCAGTGATTCGTTATTTGTTCTTACGCTCGTTCCAAGACGTTTGGATATTCGCGGCAGCGATCTGGTAACATCACGGCATCGAAACAGAAGTTTTTGAGATCCAAGCGAACCGGCGGAAAACACGACATTCCTGGTCCTCACCTGCTCGTTATGTTGGAACAACCCGCCTGGCACCTTTTTGTAAATCACCTCATATCGAGCGCCATCGTCCTGATCATTCTCAATTGGGCGAATATCGATAACCTGGCACCCCGATCGAATCTCGGCTCCCCATTTCTCTGCAAAATAGAGGTAATTCTTTTCTAATGTGTTCTTGGCATTATTCCGGCAACCGACCATGCAACCTCCACAGTGAATGCAGCTCTTCCGTGTGGGTCCTTCACCATTAAAATAAGGATCATCAGCTTCCTCACCTTCTATCGCTCTATCTCCGAAATATACCCCAACATGGGTCGGCGTGAAGGTTCCCAAGGTACCGAGCTCCTCTCCAATTTCCATGATAGTTCGATCCGCCGGCCCCAATTTTGGGTTGACCGATACGCCCAGCATCTTGGAAGCAATCCTGTAATGCGGTTCGAGCACCTTCTTCCAATTTGCGAGGTGACTCCAGGATGGATTAGCAAATAGGTCATCCGTTGGGACCATCTGAACTCCAGCGTACCCCAGGCTGCCTCCCCCCACCCCTGCTCCATGTAAAGCAACAAGATCTTTAAAGAAACTGATCTCAAGTATCCCATGGCATTTCAACGCTGGAATCCAGAGATATTTTTTGATATTCCAATTCGATTCGGCAAAATCTGCATCTTTAAAGCGCTTGCCTTGTTCCAGCAGAACCACCGAGTACCCTTTTTGAGCCAGACGCATAGCCGAAACGCTGCCCCCAAATCCCGAGCCGATTATCACATAATCCACAAAACTAGAATCCCTCAGCACGTCCATCAAGTGTATCCCTCCTCTTCGTAACTGACAGTTGAAGCATTGTTATTATAAAACGGGATTGACGGTATATGCAATTCGAGATAGACTGAATTGGCCGATCGGGAGACTTTAATGAGACGATGGAAAGGCTGGGGCGTCAATAATTTCGAGTTCCCTTTGCCGATACGGCAGCTGGTTGTTTTCGAGAGTTTTTTGGGCTTACCGCATCTCTGATTTTTTTGCCACCAACCTATCCTCAGTCTTAATCGCTTGTCTCGAATTCTGGTCACTCCTTTGATCCGAATTGATCCAGGCATGCAGCATCTGCTCGCCTTTGATCAAAATTTTCAAGATAGCTTTGCGCCAAGTTACTGGCTCATCAGTTTAGCGCATACATTCACAAATTCGTCGTTTACTGAAGAATTAAGATCTCTGATTGTTTTTATCTGACATGAACATTTCATCATGTTGCCAAAAGGTGGCAGGATTAATATAACAGGATTGATCAATCCTCTTAAAGACAATGAACGGGTAAAAATTATCAAATTTTTACACACAATCAACCAGAACTTGAATTCAAAGGTGCTCACACGAAGGAAGATATTGAAAGCCAGTAATTTTGTATTGAAAACAATGATCGCCAGTTAAATCATACTGGGAAGGATTATGGGGTTAACCGTTCTATAATTCAACGTTTATGAGTTGTGAGGTCGAATGAACTCGTCGATTCATCCGCAAAAAGACCTGATTTTAGCGATTGATAATGGTACGCAAAGCGTTCGCGCTTTGCTGTTTGATCCGCAAGGAGAACTTAAGGCAAAAGCTCGGATCCCGATCGAACCTTATTTCTCTACTTCACCCGGGCTTGCAGAGCAGCATCCCGAAGTTTTTTGGGAAGCTGTTTGCCAGGCCTGCCAGCTGCTCTGGCAGAATTTAAAAAATGGCAGTGAAGGTTTGTCTCGCGACCGCATCGCTGGGATCACTTTGACAACCCAACGATCAACCCTCATCAACCTTGATGAAAACAACCGCCCGCTGCGACCAGCCATGGTGTGGTTGGATCAGCGCAGGACGACCGGTCTGGCACCCCTGGGTGGACTGTGGGGGTTGGCATTCAGGCTTTCAGGTATGACCCGCACCGTTGCTTATCTGCAGGCAGAAGCGGAAGCAAATTGGATTTATCATCACCAACCCGATATCTGGAAAAATACCAAAAAATACATCTATCTTTCTGGCTACTTGACTTTCAAGTTGACTGGTAAACTCCGCGATTCAACCGGATGCCAGGTTGGTTATATGCCATTTGATTATAAAAAGATGCGCTGGGCAAGCAAATGGGATTGGAAATGGCAGGTGCTGCCGATCTATCCACAAATGCTCATCGACCTTTTTCCACCAGCCGCTGTTTTAGGGGAGATAACCCCTGAAGCGTCTGAACGAAGCGGGATTCCTGCAGGATTACCATTGATTGCAGCCGCCTCCGATAAAGCTTGTGAAGTCATCGGGGCAGGCTGCCTCGAGCCAAATATTGGTTGTTTGAGTTATGGGACTACGGCAACGATTAATACTACCCACCGAAGGTACGTAGAGGTTATCCCATTAATTCCTCCCTATCCAGCAGCAATCCCTGGTTCATACAGCCTTGAAATTCAAATTTACCGCGGGTTTTGGATGGTGAGCTGGTTTAAACAGGAATTTGGTTTGGAGGAATTGAGACTGGCCGAACAATTGGGTGGGGAACCAGAACAATTATTTGATCATCTTGCCGCAACTGTGCCTCCTGGCTCAGACGGGTTGATCCTCCAGCCGTATTGGTCCCCTGGTTTGAAAATTCCAGGACCCGAAGCCCGAGGTGCAATCATTGGATTTGGCGATAACCACACCAGAGCCCACTTATACAGGGCAATTCTAGAAGGTCTCGCGTATGCTTTGCGCGAGGGTGCTGAAAGGACTTCGAAACGCACAGGTGTAAAGATCGATCAGTTGAGAATAGCCGGTGGAGGGAGTCAAAGCGATGCCGCTATGCAGATCACCGCAGATATTTTTGGTCTACCGACTTCACGCCCATCGATTTATGAAGCTTCAGGTTTAGGCGCTGCGATTGACGCCTCGGTTGGATTGGGCTTCCATCCAGATTTCGACTCGGCGATCAAAGCGATGACACATCTAGGGGATACGTTTCAGCCGGATCCAACTTCGCATGCCCTCTATCAAGAAATTTATAACCGTATCTATCTAAAAATGTATCATCGACTGAAGCCCCTCTATGAAGAGCTTCAAATTATCATCCATTCTTCCCAACCTGGCTAATTCCCACCAAGCTTGTCTGATCGCTTTATTTTATTTTCTTCTTAGGTTATACTCACCTCGGGTATGGCTGGGTGAATTTCGCAGTGATGAAACCAATCCTACAATGTCAACGTCCTTACAATTAGAGGCGCCTCCTAGTGGAAAATCTTGTTGGTCAAAACCTTAACCGGTACAGGATCCTCAGCCTGCTCGGTGAAGGAGGTATGGGTGCAGTCTATAAAGGTTATGACGCGACGTTGCAGCGTGATGTCGCCATTAAAAATACTGCATGACTTTTATTCCCGTCGACCAGATTTTCAAGAACGCTTTCTTCAGGAAGCCCGGACTGCTGCAAGGTTAGATCATCCAAATATCGTCCAAGTACACGACTTTGGAAAGGATCGCTCATTCCTATTTATCGTAATGAAATTTATCTCGGGGGATAATTTAGAGCGGATGCTTCGGGATCTGCGTTCTCAGCAGAAATGGATTTTGCTGCTTGAGGCTTGTGAGTTAATCCGACAGTTATCCTTGGCATTAGATTACGCGCATCGGCAGGGAGTCCTGCATCGAGACATAAAACCCGGTAATATTATGATCGAGCCGGAAACTTCAGCCGGTTTACCTTATCGTCCTGTCGTCACAGACCTGGGTCTGGCAAAGCTTGCGTCTGGTGGGGTGATCATACCTGACAGCATCTCGATGGGTACTCCAGCTTACATGTCGCCTGAGCAAGCATTGGGCCAGGCTATGGATGCACGCAGTGATGTCTATTCGCTCGGAGTCCTTTTCTTCGAATTAGTAACCGGTCAACTTCCTTTCCCAGCTCGAAGTCTCTCCGATGCAATTCTATATCATGTCAACACCTCTCCACCAGACCCACACTCAATTCGATCGGATATCCCACACAATATTGAGGGCATCATTCTCCGCTGCCTCCAGAAAGCACCCGATGAACGCTATCCGTCAGCTTTCGCGCTGGCTTCAGTCATCTCAGAAAATGTGTCCTTGTCGAAAGAATTCCAGACCGATGCCAATCCAATTGCGATTGAAGTGAGTTTGCTGACCCAATATCAACAAAGCGTTATCGATCCTCTAGAGGGTTCAATCCTTTTTGAAAACAATCCGGCTTCAGAGGTTTCAGAAGATCGAATTCAAGTAGTTGCGAAAGATAAGACCGTTCAATCTGTCTTGATAAAACATCCAAGAATGATGATCGGACGTGATTTTGACAATGATATTGTAATCGATGACAGGAAAGCATCTCGACATCATGTTCGAATTGAATTCGATCAGAATTGATACAGAATTGTTGATCTAAACAGCACCAATGGCACTTCGCTCGCAGATCAGCGTCTCACGCCTGGAGCTGCTGAACCTTGGCCTCCCGAAAAAGCGATGCGCATCGGCGACACCTGGTTTCGTCTAATGCTTGCCAGAAATCAAAATATTCCCGCCACTGAACCTGTTGCAGCCTCGGTTGGCCTGGAGAAAACAACAAAAAAAATCGAGATGCGTGGTGAGGCAGCCATCGCTGTATCGCTGGATGTCGATCATATCTCTGTTGAGCCAGGAACAGGTGCTCAAATACAGGTCACCATCGAGAATAACGGCAGCTCAATGGATCAGGTTTTATTATCCGTCGAAGGCATCCCTTCCTCCTGGGTGAGAACACCGGCTTTCCCAATCTCTCTCATGCCTGGTGAATCGAAAGACATGACAATTTTCCTCACAGCGCCCAGATCAGCCGAAAGCCGTTCAGGTCAGTTTTCAGTCACAATCAAAGCTCATAGTCAGCAGAACCCGAACCCAATACACACCAAATTGTCGCTTTCGTTGTCTGCTTTCACATCCTTCGAGAGTTCATTGTCTCCCACTCATCTTCGGGCGGGTCAAAAAGGCCGCATAACTCTCAAGAATCACGGAAATGCTACGGAGCAGTTCTCTGTAATTTGGCATGATCCAAATCACGCGTTGGTATTTACCCCAGCACAACCTGCATTCCTGGTACCTGAAGGCGGTGAAGTAGCTGTGGAATTTCAAGCTGAAGCCCATCCCAGAAAATGGATTAGCGGAGCAAAACGATACCCCTTCACAGCCCAAATCCACCCTGCCTCAGGACCGCCTCAATATCTTGACGGGGAAATTGCAGAAAATAGTGTCATCCCCACTTGGATCATTCCGCTTGTGATTGTCTTATGCCTTGGAATAGGCGTGTTAGGTCTGGTAATTGGGAGCACATTAGGATATGTTTCTCTCTTCCCTACCAGTACGGATTTTTCCGAACAAACCGAAATTGCGATTGCGGTTCAAAAAACGAATGAAGCGAGCACCGCAACTGTCCTCAAACTATATGAAGCTACCCAAGTTTCTCAAGCTCAAGTTTCGGCTACAGCAATATGGCTTATAAATGACGAAGATAATGACGGATTGTCCAACGAAAAAGAAATTTCGTTAAACACCTTACCGAATAAAAGGGATACCGACGAAGACAATCTGGACGATGGGGAAGAAGTCAATCGGAGGATGACAGACCCTCTAAACCCCGATTTAGATCATGATGGGCTAAAGGATGGAGATGAAATCGCCAGAGGGATGGATCCTCTCAATCAGGACTCCGATGGGGATGGGATTTTGGACCCTCAAGACCTTGCCCCTCTACAAACATCCACGGCGACTGCCGATTTGAATGCTACCCAAAACGCGGCGGTTCTGGCAACCCAACAACAATCTGCTTCCCAAACTTCCGCAGTTCACCAGGCAACTGCTTCAGCTGCGGTGCAGTTAACTTTATCAGCTGCGCACACTGCTAATGCCGCTCATGCTGCCACTTTGACCGCCCAGGCTGTTCCGCGTATTGCATATATTTACGACTCAGATGTCGTCTCAGCAAATGACTTTAAGACATTCTTACAAGCCCAGGGATTCTCTGTCGATTTGATTACACCAGATAATCTACTTGTTTCAGACCTATCGATCTTCCGCCTGATCCTGATCGGATCAGATACGGGCACCACTTCAAACTGGGGAGATGCAGGAGGCACCCAAACACTGGCACTTCAGTCTTCAGGAAAACCAATTCTCGGCCTTGGCGAAGGCGGCTATGCCTTTTTTGGGAAGTTAGGTCTGGCGATCGGTTGGGGCAATGGCGCTCATGGATCAGAAGAGAAAATATTTGCAATCGATCGATCAGCGATTTATTGGAACACTCCTATCCATGTCAATATCCCTGGAGATAAAGTGATATCCTTATATTCCAACCCAGGTGATTATGTTGGGATCTATTTGCCTTCACCTATCTTGGATGTTGAACAAATTGCCAATATTCCTGGCAAAGAGGATTATTATCCAGTTGTCCGTCAATCCCACCGGTATGCATTATGGGGTTTCAGTGGCACGCCTTCTGCAATGACGAATAAAGGTCAGAAAGTATTTTTTAATCTGATCGAGGCAATGATTCCTTGATCACCGATCCCTTCTTTTGGATTATTCTTATGAAATCTACAGATTGGTCAAATTTTTACGGAGGTCGATATGCAGGACATCATCGGTCAAACGATTGACCGCTACAAAATCAACTCGCAGTTGTTCAAAGATCAACTCTCCATAGCCTACAAAGCATACGACCCGAAATTTGAACGTAATGTCGTAATTTACCTGGTGGATGACCAGCAAGATCAAAACAGGTATTTTATGCAGTCCGTTCGTACAATACTGGGCTGGCGGCATGTTGGGATCGCCCGAATTTACGATTTCGGAGTCTTAGAAAAAAATGT
Source organism: uncultured Chloroflexia bacterium (assembly GCA_963827155.1). GTDB lineage: Bacteria > Chloroflexota > Anaerolineae > Anaerolineales > UBA4823 > UTCFX2. The sequence continues at coordinate 1,618,096 of CAWGZV010000002.1, forward strand.
CTATATGGTCCAGGAGCACATCCCAGGCCCTAATCTTGGAGAGAGTTCTGCAAGAATTGCATTCTGAGGACTTTTGGATAAGCCTGCATGAAGCGGTTCAATTTACGAAAGAATTATGCCTGGCAGTAGAATTTATCCATCAGCGGGGCTTGTCCATGGAGACATACATCCAGGAAATATTGCGATCAAACCTGAACCGACTGAATTCCTTCCTTATCAACCTGTTATCACTCGAACCGGATTGATTAAACCTGGGGCAAATCTTGCTCCACCTGCTTACCGTTCTCCAGAGGCAGCTAGCGGTGGTCGAATAGACAAGATCTCTGACCTTTACTCGATTGGCGCGGTACTTTATGAGCTCTGCACTGGTCAGCCACCCACACCACAAACAAAAGTTACCGGTGGACCCGCTCAGATCCTTGCACCCCATCTTCTTCATCCCGATCTGCCGGAATGGCTTGAAAATATCATCCTAAAATCGCTTTCTCCAAATCCGGATGATCGTTTTACAGACGCTAATTCACTAGGCTCTGCATTAAACCAGATCTCGTCGCTTGCTGGTAAAGGTCACAGCACTCCATCAGGTATCAGTAAAACGACCCAATTATTGACGGTCTTTGAGAAAAAGATGGATTCTGCTGATCGAGAAACTTACAAACCGAATTTCCCTGTTCCAGGCGCGATTCCTCCACCACCTTTACCGGATTTATCTGAAGACACGGTTTATGTGCTCTTTCCGGATAAAAGCGTTCGCAGTTTCAAAATGAAGCCTGCGGGATTGACTATTGGGCGAGGAAAAGAAAACGATATTCCCCTAGACCTGCCAGGCATCTCTCGCCAGCACGCCCGGATAGATTTTGATGGACAAAACTATTCAGTCCGTGATCTGGGCAGCCTCAACGGCACTTTTATGGAGCAGAAACGTCTCTCTGCAGAACAATCTCAAGTTTGGCTGCCGGGAGAGAACCTGCGAATTGGGGAAGCCTGGCTGCGGGTTGAGCGAAAAATGCAGAATCGCACAACCCAGGCAATCGTTTCGCGTGATTTACCGACCCGTCCTGGAGCTACTGCCGGTCTTCCGAATACCGATGAGGTGTTTGTTGGTCAAAATGGAGAACCAATAGATGCCAGCCAGGTCTTCCGCAGCCAAGGAATCGGATGGTTAGGCGTATTTGCAGAATCTTTGGCGCAATCGGTCGCTCCTGGAGCTGTGGTCGAGATCCCAATTTTATTGTTCAATCGTGGACCCGCGACCGATTCCTTGTCAATCAGCCTGCAAGGAATCCCGCTTGAATGGGTTCCCAATCTCCCTCAGAATATCCGCATACCATCAAATGGTCAACGTGAGGTGAAACTTCCTATTCGACCACCTCGCTCGCCTCTGGTTAAAGCCGGTCGATATGGAATTGTCTTACGAATCAGCAGCCAAAACTCAAGCGATCAAAGTATTGAGATGCGTCTCACCCTGACAGTGACTGCTTTCTCTTTATTTGCCAGCGAGCTTAAACCACTGGTCTTAAATCCAGGAGAGACCGGTCAGGTGTTTATCCATAATCGCGGAAATTTACCGGAGACATTCACTGTGATTTGGGAAGATCGAGCGAGAACGCTTGCTTTCGATCCACCGCAAGTGAAGGTCACACTCCAGGTGGGGAAATCGGCAGTCGTGGAGTTTAAGCCTGCACTGAATAAGCCCCGTTTAGTTGGACCTGAGCTTTCGCACCCATATAGAATTCATGTTAGCTCATTAGGGGGTCAATCTGAAACCCATCAAGGTGAAATGCTCAGCAAAGGGCTTATACCGCCATGGGCGCCTATCGTCCTGGCGGGGTTGATTATCATCCTGGCTTGTGTTGTATGCTTGCTTGTCAATCAAATTACATTCCCTTTGCGTCGCGCAGACCGGACAGCCCAAGCTGCACAAACGGAGATCGCAGCGGCAACCGAAACCGCAAGTTTCCTCCAAACTGCCACTTCACAGTCTATCGAAGGGGCAAATATGGCAACGATCCAGGCTGCCACGGCGACTTCCGCATGGTTAGCCATGGATCAAGATCAAGATGGATTAACTAACAACCTTGAGCAGCTTGCCGGGACGAATCCCGACGCTCCAGATACCGATATGGATGGTTTAACCGATGGAATTGAAGTTCACACCTGGAAAACCAACCCATTGATCGCTGACAGCGACGGTGATGGATTAGTGGATGGCATTGAAGTTGAACGTGGTACAGACCCATTAGACCGTGATACTGACGGTGATGGTTTGGTGGATTCGATCGATCCAGATCCGTTAAATTTTGCGACTTCCACTCCAATAATTTACCTCCCCACCCCCACCCATAGGCCTCCCCTTACGCATACCCCTACATTCACTCCGACCTCAACGGTTTCGCCTACTCCTCGCTTCATCGATCTTACTATCGCGATCAGCAATGGGCAGAATTCTTCAATACCTGGGGCGAATGTCGCATATACCATCCTTGTCACAAACAAGGGTCCAGCACCAGCCTCGAATATCCAGGTGATCGATCAGTTTCCTTCCACGATGATTAATCCTACCTGGTCTTGTATAGCCTCCCCGGGTTCTAGATGTTTGACTACTAATGGTAATGGAAATATTAATGCGCTGATAGATCTTGTCCCGGGTGGTACTGCCACGCTGAATGCAAATTCGAACATCGCCCCCAATGCCATCGGGCAGCTTGTCAATACTGCCCGGGTAGTCAGTCCTTCAGGATTAGTAGAGCTAAATCCGTTCGACAACCAGGCGACCGATAGCGATACACTCACCCCACATGCTGCGCTTTCAATCAGCAAAACCGATAATCGAGATTTTGTGATCCCTGGACAGGCTCTCGCGTATGCTGTGATTGTTTTCAATAATGGTCCCAGTACAGTTACGGGTATTGGAATCACAGACAGTTTCCCTAATCAGCTCAGCAATGTCTCATGGACATGCAGCGCTACCTCTGGTTCAAACTGTGGTGTTTCTGGAACGCAGTCCGGCAATATCAATACGCTTGTCAGTCTCAATCCTGGTGGGACTTCCACTTTCAACATTAATTCCACGGTGAAAAATTCAGCGGTAGGCACAATCACAAACTCAGCCTCCCTGAATTCGCCAATTGATCCGGGGACTAATAATAAAACTGTGAGCGATTTCAACGAACATTGTCCCTCAAGCAAATCTGGAGCTTAAAGTCAGCGCGCCAATTTCTATCACCGCCAGCACCGCCCTGACCTACACGATTACGATCACAAATAATGGACCATCCACTGCTTCCAACATTAGACTCTACGGATACCATCACCAACACAGCGGGTTTCGTGTCCTCTATCCCTGGAATTCCTGATTGTCAGTTCAGCAGCGGAAAAATAATATGTAATTTGGGAAGTCTGAACGCTGGCAGCGCAAAACAGGTGCAGATCACAATTACCTCCCCACCTGCTACCGGACCTTTTCCAAATATCGTGGATATTAAGGCTTCTGAAGTGGATCCGAATCCGGCGAACAACACCCTAACAACTACAGTCCTGGTGAATTGAAAATCAATAATAACTATACGGTATGGAGCTATCGAGAATATTAAGGCATTGGCGCAAAGAGCCAGCCATATTTTCATCTATTCAACATTGGCATGAAATCCCGGGTAGGGCGGCAGTTACAGTTCCGCTGCCAGAGAATTTGTATCCCGCGTCGAGGAATGCCCTTAATGCCCATGGTATCCATTCGTTATATACCCATCAAGCCACTTCATTTGAGCATGCCTCTATTGGCTCGAATATTGTTGTTGTTTCAGGCACTGCAAGCGGAAAAACCCTCTGCTACAATCTGCCTGTTCTTGATCGTTTGCTAAAAGACACCCACGCTCGCGCTCTTTATTTATTTCCAACCAAAGCTCTCACCCAAGACCAGGCAGCCGGGCTGAATACATTGCTGTCTGAGATATCGAATAACTCTTCGAATCAACAAAACAGCTTTCCGAAGCTTTCCATCTATGATGGAGATACGCCCTCAAGCAGCCGCCCGCTAATCCGCTCCCAAGCAAGGATAATATTCAGTAATCCCGACATGCTCCATCTGGGAATTCTGCCTCACCATACTGGCTGGTCATCATTTTTTTCGCAGTTGCGCTTTGTGATCATCGATGAAGCCCATGTTTATCGAGGGGTGTTCGGGTCTCATATCGCTAATGTCATCAGACGGCTTGAACGGATAACGGCTCATTATGGGGCTGCTCCTCATTATATTCTGACTTCCGCGACAATCGGAAATCCACAAGACCATGCTGAGCGTTTGATTGAGCAAGAAGTGATTTTGATCGATCAAGACGGCGCGGAACGTGGGCCAAAAACCTTCCTGATCTATAATCCACCAGTAATTGATGAAGATTTAGGTCTTCGCAGAAGTGCATTGCATGAAGGCACAAAATTGGCGCATGAGTTGATTAGCTCCGGCGTCCAAACCATTGTTTTCAGCCGTTCAAGGCGTAGTGTTGAGTTAATCCTTTCATATCTACGACAGCAGTTGGAGTCAGCGATACTTTCGTCAGACCGAGCTTATCCTCATCGATTGAATTCAACTCATCCTGCTTCATCTTCAAGCATAGTTCGCGGTTATCGAAGCGGTTATTTACCAGAAAAAAGACGCGAGATCGAAGCTGGACTGAGATCAGGATATGTTCGGGCAGTTGTAGCTACCAACGCCCTTGAATTAGGCATTGATATTGGTGGATTAGGCGCGGCTCTTCTAATTGGATATCCGGGCTCAATTGCAGCATCATGGCAGCAAGCTGGACGATCAGGACGCGGCTCGATCATTCCCTTGCAATTTTGGTGACGACTGCTGACCCCATAGATCAGTTCTTAGCCGCTCATCCCGAGTATTTTTTCGGCCGATCTGCCGAGCAAGCTTTAATTAATCCAGACAATCCCCTTATCCTTCTCAGCCATTTAAGCTGTGCAGCGTTCGAACTGCCTTTCGAAACTGCACAGGCTTTTGGTAGATTAGACCCAGATCTTCTTTCAGAATATCTTGCTTATTTAGTGGAGCAGAAGGTTCTCCATCATTCTGGCACGAGATATTTTTGGATGGCAGACCAATATCCTTCACAAACCATTTCTCTTCGGAGTGTTGATTTAAATCCTGTGCAGCTAAGAATATCTGGTGAAAATAGCCATGCTGGGATGATTGGGTTGGTGGATCGCTCAAGTGCTCAATGGATGGTGCATCCAAATGCAATCTATCTACATGAAGGTGAAGTTTATTTGGTGGATTCCCTTGACCTGGATCAGAATGTTGCTGCGCTCAGCCGATCTGAGGCTGATTATTACACCACACCTCAGCGAGATACCCAAGTGGAGCTTGTCGAAGTCACAGATTTAAAAGAGATCGGAGGAGGGAGTAAATCACACGGAGAAATTCGGGTAACCACTCAAGTGACTGGTTTTCGAAAGATTTGCTGGTTCACCCATGAAGTAATCGGTGCCGAACAGTTGAATATGCCCTCTGTCCAGATGCTGACCACCGGTTACTGGTTATCGCTCGCCGATCGCACCGTCGATTCTCTACGAAACTCCGGTTATTGGAGCAGCGATCCAATCAATTATGGACCGAATTGGGATGTACAACGCGAGCGCTGCCCGTAAGAGAGATGGTTACCGTTGCCAGATTTGCCAGACTCCAGAATCAGGCAAATCGCATCATGTCCACCACATCACCCCATTCAGAACGTTCTCGTCATTCATCCATGCAAACGTGATTGAAAACCTGATTACACTCTGCCCAACCTGCCACCGGAGTGTGGAGACAGCTGTCCGCATCCGCAGCGGTTTAGCCGGGCTCTCTTATTTGCTCGGGAATCTTGCACCTTTGTTCTTGATGTGCGATATTTCAGATCTCGGCATGCATTCGGATCCCCAATCGCCGATCTCTGATGGACAACCTACCGTTGTTATTTATGATCAGGTGCCTGCTGGGTTGGGGTTTAGTCAGCGGCTTTACGAAATTCACGATGAATTGATAAAAAATGCTTACGAGCTGGCAAATGACTGCTCTTGTCAGGATGGCTGCCCATCATGTGTTGGCCCAGGCGGTGAGACTGGGATCGGGGGTAAGCGAGAAACCCTTGCGATCTTAGAGTTGCTGTAACCTATGATTTCTCATCATGCTCCGCCTCTTGGGTGCTGGATTGTTTCGAGTTGTTAAAAAAGCCAACCAAGCAAGATAAAAACTAAGCCCACTGCTGCCAGTAATATGGAACCAATTACATACTTACCGCTTGAATTATTTTGTTTCGATTGCGCGAGAACGTTTGGTTGTGTGGGGGATATCACAGGAGCTGTAGTACCTATGGATAGGGTGTGATTATCTCTAGAGTCGATCTGTTCCTGTTAATTGAATATCCACAACACCATTGGGAGTGATGGTCGTGGAAGCAGACGGTGAGATTGTCTCCTCAAGGATAGTTTTCGTTGCTTCCTGGTTGCCTTCCATGGTTTCTGGCGAGCGAATTGTGCCTGGCTTTGGAGTTCAGGTAGGACCTGCTTCTTTTATAATTAGTCTCTGACCTTCAAATATGACAATTTTCTGGCCAAGATTATTGAGGAACTGGATTTGAGCTACACGAACATCATAGGCAAGCGCGATTGCCCATAATGTCTCCCCAGCCCGGACAATGTGGTTGATCGCTCCATCGACCTCGGGAGAGACAGTCGCGACCAGGGGGATAATATTATAACTAGTCGATGGCTCGTCTGGCGCGATATCTGTAGTTTGTCCGCTCTGTTTGGCGGAATTTGATCCCGTTTTTCCCCATTCACCAGTCCACAGAAATGAAACCGTAATCCAATCATTCTTTTTTGGCGGCAGCCCAATATCGTCTCCAACCTGAAATGCCAGGTCGATGGCGAATGGGGCAGTTACTTTTCGACCATATTGATCCAATCCCCCATTGTATCCATTGAAGTAAGCTGCCTGAGCTTCTGGCATTCCGATAGCAAGATCGGCAAACATTCTGCGTGGTGTTGGATCCGAAGCCGATGCCCAAAATGTATCGTCAATATTCCATGGACCGGCTTCTCCAACGGTCACCGCTGCCCCTTTTTTATAGCTAATCGCAATCGAATAGTTGCCGCCAGCTTGATACCCAAAATCATCGCAAGTATGTAAACCCCCATTGGCGAATTTTACACATTTATCAGGTAGTGCTGCCGTGTATGCGCCGCCCTTGGATTCGTAGCGGGTCGCGAAAATTTCATAAGTCCTGACAGAAGCCAATGCCGCTCTTCCCGGTGCGGACGTAATCCCATGCTGAGCCACCTCGACGAACCATCTTCTTTCAATCCAGTTGATCAATCGCCGGTATGTTTCCTTAGAAAGTGAGCTCTGCAGGCTGTAATCAGTCTGATGCACGATCTGATCGACTTTCTGATTGTAACCAATCGAAGCTATTCGCCTTTGCTTCTCTACAATGGAAATATGTGGATTGGCAACGATCATTTGAGAGTACTGTATAAGCTCCTTTAACCGATCCGCCTCCTGTTCGCCGATTGCCTCGATGATCCTAAATTCACTTGGATTAAGCCTTGCACCCTGGCGCATCGAGCTCTCGAGACTCGCGGTCATTGAAAAATAACTGATCAAAGGTTTTGTTCCCCAAATACGCATCCCAGTTTCAACGCTATTAGGGAGCCAGTTTAATAAAAGAACAATGCCAAGAACAGCCCTGGAGTACCCTATTGATAATTTCATCTTGACTAAATTATACCTGTTTGAGAATAGCTCTCATGTATTGGCGGCTCTCGCAACAAGGAACGAATACTTTCATTCGATTTTACAGCTCAAGAATTATTTCTTCCCTCAATAAAAAAATCTCCCTTGACTAAGTAGGACATATGTTCTATAATGTTGGGATCCGCATGCTTGGAGGCATAGATGAACCACAATTGTGAATTATTCGAACAATCTTCCCAACCAATTCTTGTGATCCACACCCAATGCGCTGTTGAGAACTTACCAGTAATTCTGGGTGACGCATACGGCAGCATCATGCGATATTTAAGTGAGATCAATGAAGTACCCGGCGGTGCGCCTTTTGTCACGTACTTCAACATGGATATGCAGAAATTGGATATAGAAATCGGCTTTCCTGTCCAGAGACCTTTACCAGCAAGAGATCAAATCATTTCGAAGGTTATGCCCGCTGGAAATTATGCGTCTGTTATCCACAAAGGTCCATACCCAGAAATGGGGAAAGCCTATGAAGCATTAAACCGGTTTTTGGCCGAAAAAGGTATTCAGCCAAGTGGGGTTGTTTATGAATTTTATCTGAATGATCCGATGGAAGTTGCTCCGGAAGGGTTGATGACCAAAATCGTTTTTCCGATTCTCTCAAATTAAATTGCTTGTATATGAAATAGATCCATTGAAAAAAGAATTTTTACCGTTCTCTTGATTCGGTAAAGCTTTTCAGTTCCACCCAGCGTCGACTCGCTTCAAGCCGTCGTCGTCTTCCGTTTAATATTAGCCGTCACCTTACAAACCTTTATCAAATTTCCCCCAATCTCTAACGATAATTACCCAAAGCTATTGTCTATTTCAGCTCCATTTTGCGCTGTAATTTTCCAGCTTGCATCCACGACTAAAGATTTGTATGCACAGGCGCATTCGAAAATTCCCACTTCCAAATCTTAAAATCTCCGGGACACATCTGGCTGCTCAATCCATTTGAAATACGCAAGCTTTTTTTATTGCCTATTCCTCCAGCGAGATTAGTGGCAAACCATTGGCTGTGCTGATCTGATTTACTGGCTTAGCTCCTCAGTCTGCTGCTTTGCACGCGACAGACATTCATGCCAATTTAATCGCCAGGCATTTAAAGGCAAATGCCGCCCATTTATTTCCTCATCCAAATTTCCAGATCAGACCCTCTACGACCTCGATCAGCCCCAGTTTGACAATCCAGGTAGCATTCACATCCCAACCCTCAGCCCTGGATGGACAATTTACACGAGCTTACCACATTACGTGTATGTAACCTTAGACTGTAAAAGCCCACTCTCCCGCTCGCATCACCGGCTCAGCAAACCCATCTGGACGGATCCCATCAATATCCATACTACCAGAACCAATCATAAAATCTACATGCGTGATGCTTATATTCCCACCTCGGGTTGCGAACTCCTCATCGCTTAATTTCTCGCCACCGTCCATCGTAAATTTATATGCAGCTCCCAGAGCGAAATGCGATGCGGCATTTTCATCGAAAAGCGTGTTGTGGAACATCAATCCAGATTGCGATATCGGGGAGCTGTTCGGCACAAGCGCCACCTCGCCAAGCCTGCTAGCGCCTTCATCCGTTTCAAGCAATTTCCGAAGGGTTGATTCCCCGCTTCTCGCTTTATGGTTTATTACCCTTCCTCCATCAAATTCTAAGGAGAAGTCTTCAATAATTTGTCCGCCATATGATAGCGGCTTGGTTGCAGTCACGTGCCCAACGATTTTGTTTCGATCCGCCAACGTAAAAATCTCTTCTGTTGGTAGATTTGGGATGAAGGCAATCCCTAGCTCGCTCATCACCCTGCCGCCCTTCCAGGCTTGCCCTTTCGGAAGGCCAACGGTTAATTCTGTGCCTGGGCCAATAGATCTTAATGACTGATAGCTCTTATGATTAAAATAATCGCAGCGTTTAGCAAGCTCAGCGATATGGGCTTCCCATAGAGACACGGGGTCGGGTTTATCCAAACGCACCAGTCTGAAAATCTCCTCCCATAGTCGGTCTACCTGATCCTCTTTCGCGACATCCGGGAATACTTTTGCAGCCCAGCCAGGTACAGGTGCGGCAACAAGCGTCCAATTTACAGCATTTCGTTGTGTGTATCCCTGCGCAGGCTTTAGTTTAGTCAAAATTGCTCGCTGAGCGGTGGAGATCAGTTCTGAGTCCTGTCCGTTTAATAAATCCGGATCGAGGCCTGAAATATTGAGGAGCGCATCTCCACGTTGGACATATTCGAGCACCGCTCCTGGAAGCCAATCTGGAAAATAGTCGAAAGAGTCCCGCGGTGCATGTTGGAAACGCATGAGCTTGAGCCGGTCGTCAGACCAAATCACATCTACATAGCCAGCGCCTGCTTCATAAGCTTTCAGCGCGACCTGTCTGACTAAAGCATGAACTGAGATGGGAATCCCATGATTTCTGCTTGCATCCACCATCAATAATTTCTGCCCCGCTCGCAAATTCAAACCGATTTTTACAATCAGCTCTGCATAAATACCTAATTTCTGGTCAAAATCAGCAATCATCCGTACTCTCCTAAATTAACGAAGTTACTTGACTTGATTATAATGTCAGTTGGGTTTGTAGATATGAAACACGCCCATCCTTGCCGCTGGAATTAAGAAAATACACCATCCAGGTGTTTCATTGGCCCATCAATATCAGTATAAATATCCTCTTGCACACCCTCATCCGAAGATCTAATATTGAGCAGTTACAGCCAATCCATAAAAGAGAAGATGACAATTCCTTCCAGAATGCTCATGTGCTGACCTTATCCTCCTGCGGATTGGATCGAGCATCGATGTGAGCAGGGTTAAGAAATTGATCCAGGAGTTCTTGCGAGATTTTGATCGCTTCATGCCGGGCTGAGTAATGCTTTGTGACCCCTTCTTCTCCAAGCGTTAAGGTAACCAAACCCGCCAGCCGTAGAATTTTTAATGATGGACAATTGTTGGCAGCCGGAGCCTCAATCGATTAGCTAGCTGAGTTGGAGAGAGCGGTTGTTCCGTCAGATACTGCATAATCTGCAGGCGAGTTAAATCCGAAAGCGATTTGAGCACGCGGAATAAGGCGTCTGGAATCGCTTCCCCTGGAACCATAGGATCTGTGGCTGGCCTGGCGCCAAACAGAAATATCGATCGATCGTCGGGAAGTTTACTGAAATATACCAGAGGCGTGCTCCAATAAGACGGGGCTAGCACGATGTCTTCAGTTTCATTAAGTTCTTCAAAACGCAGCCCTTGGCTGAGTTCCTCTAATAGATCGGCTAGCGATAAAATCGATGATCTGTGTTTTGCGTTTGAAAGTGAGTTCTGTAAAGCCGATTGTATCCTGCGTTCTTCACGGCTGAAGAATACATCGTAATACACTTCCAGCGCCTTCAGATAGCGTTCCCCAAATTCATCAGAGCGCGTCCACCAATCCAGTATCTGAATGATTGTCTGTGGTGAAGGAGGTTTTTTCTCTTGATGCCTTGAAACCAGCCTGTGGATGCTGCCAAGTCGCTCTACATCGTCGTCTTTCCATTTACTTTCGCGCCCAACTCGATTCATAATCTGAATATATTCATTCGGCCAATATGACTCAAATGCAAGCGCAGGCAGTCTTTTCGCCGGTTCAATTTCTTGCAGGGATTTTAGCACTGCCTCCCCATTTTTCGGCCCAGGAAGATTAATAATCCAGGAAAAGGGTACATGAAACAGAATCAAGCTCTGTTCAAGAACATATCTGTATTCTCCTGGAATCCTGGCTCGAACACCGGCAGCCCATGTGCTGCGAACGTCAAATTCCACCGGATGATGCAGCACTTCCAGACTCACAAATAAATCATAAGCAGATCCAATATCCCAGGTGATCGAAGAGGGGGACATTATAAGCTCGAAATTTTCAAATTCCTAGTTGGATGTCTGGCAGAATCGCCAAATTCTTAAGTGGGACAGCGCTAATCAATTATCTGAAGAGTACCGAGCGCGCAGGTTTTCTCCTGCAACGATCATCAAGTCGCCAACATGCACGAGAATCCGCTCAGTCAATCTTGCCCGATTATCAGTTTTTCCGATCGCCGATTCTCTCTCTGAAAGATCAATCTGCTCCCATCGATGAATGTCTGCCACCCAAAATGTGAATGGATTTTGCATAAAAACACGCCAGCTTTCTTCTTGAATTGTATTCTGAATATGTTATTAGATATATATCTAATTAGATTCTAGTCTAATGTTCGCGAATTGTCAAGTTCGCACAACTTCATGGTTCGATCTATTTATAGGTTGAAAAGTTAGAGATATGATATGATTATTAAAGAGAAGTGGAGATTATTTAATGTTGACAAACCCTTTTCCTGATCAAGAACCCTCAGAAAAACCTCAAACCCCCATTGTTTACGTGGGGGAAAATCCAGCCTGGGAATATAAGCTTTTTATCCGCGATCTCGAGCTGGACAATGCACCCGGTGAAGAGGAAATCAACCCATTAGGTGCTGAAGGTTGGGAGTTAGTCGGTCTGTTCGTTCACGCGAATATGCTGTACTGTTATTTTAAACGGATAAGTTAATTTTCCTCGAATTTTTTCGAGGTATTTCACCCCTCCAGGTATGAAGCAAAATTCCGTTCCGGCTCATCAATCGGTTCACGGAAGGACATTGCTTACTCTCCCAAGCTTGGCGATTATCCTGGTACTCATCTCTTTGGGGTGCAATTTGCCTGGCTGGCCTCAAAAGCAAGCTGGTCCCGCAGTTCAGACACAATCGCTTCCATCTGCCCCAACACCTTTCCTGCAATCCACTTCTTCGCCACCAACACCTGCCCAAAGCCCCAGCCCTACTTCCACTAGGGCAATTCCACCTATTCCCGAATTAAATGCAAAGCCGCTTTACTGGTTTGCCCCACTCCCACCAATGCCGACCAGTCAGGGTAGACCTTTCATCGGTTCGATAGATTTCATGGATCTTTTTAAACCTGCCGCAGATTGGAATATGGCGGCTTCACATTTCCAGGTCTTCAAGCTTTATGGAGAATGGGTCGCCTATCATGCTGCCGATGAGGAGCTTAAGCAGTTGATTTCAAGCATTCAGCAGCGCAGGCTTGCATTAGCTGTCGAAGCTGGTCCCATCACTCCAGAAGATGATTGCGGACAGGGTGTAGAAGGCTTTGCAGGCATCGAGGAAGGGATTCGGATTGCAGATCGCATCCACCAGGTAGGCGGGCGCATAGATTTGATCGCCATGGATGAGCCTTACTTCTATGGTCATTTCTATGATGGCTCGAATGCCTGCCAATGGACCGATGAAAAAATTGCCCTGAATATCGATAGATTTATTCAGGAGATGCGCAAGATTTTTCCGGATGTCCTCATCGGTGATACTGAGCCTTTAGCCGGACCTGCTGGCGCGCCTCAGTATCAAGCCTGGTTAGTCAGTTTTCGTGCGGTAACTGGCTATGATCTAGATTTTCTCCACATGGATATCGATTGGAGCCGCCCGGATTGGCCAGCGGAAATTCAAGCAATAGAGCGATTCGGTGCCGAGCACAGCATCCCAGTTGGGATTATCTACACCGGAAATTCTCAAGACGCAAGTGATCAATCTTGGATTTCCATCGCAGGCGAACGGATAAAACGGTATGAAATCGAACAATCTGGTAAACCTGCTCATGTGCTATTCCAATCCTGGAATGATAAACCAGACAGAGTCTTACCTGAGAGCGACAGATATACCTTTACCGGGTTGATTCGCGAATATTTCGAAAATAAATCTATGCTGGGTTTTTCAACCAAAGGACGTGGATCGAACCTGGCTTATAAGAAATCGGTGCGATTTTCTCAAACTTTGCCTGGTTACACTGGAGTTATGGCAGTAGATGGAGACCCTGGGACGCTTTGGAACTCGGGTGCAGATGCACCGCAGTGGATCGAGCTCGATCTTGGAGAAGCGTTCAATATTCAGGAAATCCGCCTGATTGTTAGTCAATATCCACGTGGTATGACCGTACATTCAATCCTTGCTCGAGGAGCTGCCAACCAGGATGAATATGTGACTCTGCATGTTTTTTCAGGTATTACCGATGACGGAACGGTGTTATCCGTTTCTCCAGAATCTCCTTGGCAAGAGGTTCGGTACATCCGAATCGAGAGCATTCAAAGTCCTTCCTGGATTGCCTGGCGAGAAATCGAAATAATCGACGCAGGCGACCTCGATCCGACCCAGAATTGAAATTTGATCCTCCTCATTAGCTGGGCTATAATGACCGCATGAAGAAAGCGAAATCTCAAGCCCTCGCTTCAAATACCCTCGCCTACGCCCTTCATGAAGTCGCTCTCCTTCTCAATCGCTCATTGGATCTCGAAGAAATCCTGGATAGTCTTCCACTGCTGATTAAACGCATCGTTCCATATGATTTTGCCTCGATCATTCTGGTAGAAAATGACGAGGCTGTCCAGGCCCGGTATTATGGGAATAAAAAAATCTTGCTTGATGGAACCGGCGCTCGCAGTTATAAAATCCAGGAAATTCCTAGCCTGCAATTAATGAATGAAACTCACGATCCCTTACTTATTCCAGATACCGAAAAGTCCTCCATTTGGATCACAAAACCACACGTTGCCTGGGTTAAATCCTATCTTGGCGCGCCCATCCTGTCAGACGGTTCGATCATCGGATTCTTGAATTTAAACTGCGCCACCAATGATTACTACAATGCTGCAAACTCCCGAAATCTGCTCGCGCTGGCAGATTTAGCCGCAATTGCCATACAAAATGCCCTTTTATTCAAACAAGCCAAATCTGCCGCCATGCTCGAAGAACGTCAAAGATTGGCTCGTGACCTTCATGATTCCGTCAGCCAATCACTATGGACTGCCAGTATTATTGCCGAGGTTTTACCAGGTCTTTGGCAGAAAGATCCCCAACAAGGGGAACAAAGCCTTGAAAATTTACGCAGGCTCACGCAGGGTGCTTTGGCGGAAATGCGCACGCTGTTATTAGAGTTGCGACCAGCGGCGCTGATGGAATCTGGACTTCCTGAGCTGCTTAATCAGCTAGCCCAAACAACGATGAGCCGTCGTAAATTAGATATCACGCTTACGATCGATAATGAATGCAGTCAAAATAATAAAAACCAACCTTTCAAAAATATTAATTCAGAAGTTCAGGTCAGCATATATCGGATCGCCCAAGAAGCGCTGAATAACATCGCCAAACACTCCCGCGCCCACTATGTCCAGATGTGTCTTAAGCCAAATGATGTCGGGATAAAATTGATGATAAAGGATGATGGACTTGGATTTAACAAAGATAAAATTCCTCACGAACGGATGGGAATTGGGATAATGTCAGAACGAGCTGCCGCGATAGGAGCACATCTGTCGATCAGGACCAATCCTGGTCAGGGTACCGAGATCCTTGTCGAATGGCCCGCCCAAGGCTCGGTTCTAACTCCTAAGGATAATCAATGAAGAATTCGGGTGAACCTGTTCGTGTGATCATTGTTGACGATCACGATATGCTGCGAGAAGGATTGCAATCCTTTCTGCGCGCTTTCGATGATTTGGAGCTGATCGGCGAAGCGGCAACCGGCGCCGAGGCAGTGGAAAAATGTATTACACTTCAACCTGACGTCGTTCTGATGGATTTAGTGATGCCTGAGATGGATGGCATAAGTGCAATTAAACTAATCCACAATGCACAGCCAGAAATTCAAATCATCGTCTTATCCAGCTTTGGCGAAGAACAGCTCATTAAAAACGCCTTGAGGAATGGCGCAAACAGCTATTTGCTCAAGAACGTATCTGCAGCCAGATTGGCTGAGGCAATTCGGAATGCTGCTAAAGGCGTTCCAACTTTGGCTCCTGAGGCCGCCCAAGCCCTGATCCAGGAAGCCATAACCGAGCCGACGCCAAAAATCGCATTGACAGCACGTGAGCGGGACGTATTATTATTAATGGTCGCTGGTTTGTCAAATTCGAAAATATCAGAGAAGCTTTGTATCAGTCTTTATACTGTGAAGAATCATGTTAGCAGTATTTTGTCGAAAATGGGGGTAAGAAGCCGTACCGAGGCGGTCAGCTTAGCGATTAAACTCAACTTAGTCTGAAAGTATTGGTTCTTAAGAACTACTCAAAACCCCTCCAATAACTCATGCGGCAGCGATAATTTTCATGTATGATCGGGAAGATCTGGCTAGTTTGTTGATGCAACAAACTAGAGAGCCAATCGGAAATTATATAAAGACACCCCAAAATTATCGGCCTCTGAAAGCCATTCATCAAAGCAAATTATATGAAATCAGTCCCGAATCAAAACTGGAGACCAGGCCTTAGTTCGGCAAATCAATCTCGCTATCATCCTGGACCAGCTCCGGGAAAATGCCCCACTATCTCGGGCAGACCTGGCAGATCGGACCGGCCTGAATAAAACCACTGTTTCCAGCTTGATTAGCGAACTAATTGACCGCCAACTCGTTGTGGAGCTCGGTCTTGATAATGCCAAAATTGGTCGTCCTTCGGTCCAGCTTAGCTTAAATCCAAAAGCTGGTTATGTTGTCAGTGCCGAGGTCGGCGTCGATTTCATCAGCGTAATTTCAACCGATTTCGCCCCTCATATCACCTATAAACTCAAAAAATCCATCGACCCCATCCAAAAACAAGATCAGATTATCGATCAGCTTCTGGTATTGTTGCGAAATATCTTCAATGAGAACACAGCAATCCGCGGAAAACTGCTCGGTGTGGCTGTCGGCGTTCCTGGATTGGTTGACTATGCGAAGGGAACGGTGCTTTTTGCTCCTAACTTACACTGGTTTGATGCACCGCTGGGTAAGATCCTCGGGCAAGAGATCAATGCCCCCGTTTATGTGGATAATGAAGCCAACCTTGCAGCCCTTGGAGAACATTATTTCGGTGCTGCTCGCGGTTTCAACGAAGTCCTTTATATCAGCGCGGGAGTGGGCATCGGTGGTGGGATTATAATTAACGGTGAGATTATGCGCGGTAAATCAGGCTTTGCCGGCGAATTTGGCCATATGACAATGATCCCGAATGGAGAGCTATGCGCTTGTGGAAACATCGGTTGTTGGGAAACCCAGGCCAGCCAGCGAGCTTTATTTTAATTGGATTAAGAATGAGATTGCCAAAGGAAAAAAGAGCTCGCTTCTGGATATTACCCACGGTGATCTGAATACCTTGAGCATAGAGCGCATTGTTGAAGCTGCAGGATGTGATGATGCAATCGCAAAAGCCGGATTGGACATGATCGGTATCAATCTGGGAATAGGGATTGCTTCTCTTGTGAATGCGCTCAATCCAGATCTTGTGGTTTTTGGTGGGTCAATCAGCATCGCTTGGGAATTCTTACATCCAATAATTGAGGACCAACTTCGCCTCCGTGCTTTACGATGGCATAGAGATGCTACTCGAATTGTCCCAGCCAGGCACGGCGCAGATGCGTGTGTGATGGGCGGCATTGCCGCTGTCTACCATCAAATTCTCGCGAAACCGAGCGATCGACCATCGGCGATCTCTCTGCCGGTCTTTGTGACCTGATGGATAAAATATTAATCAGTCATGTGGGGAGCACCCTGCCCATGAAAAGGAGGAGATGACGCTCAAAACATTTGTCTTTCAATGGTCAATCAATACCTTAACTGCACCAAACATTCGAAAGTGTAAAGGAGATAAGAAGAAATGAAGAAATTCCTGTTTGTGTTTGTGATCTTCGCAATGTTGTTGGCTGCCTGCGCACCTGCAGCAACCCCGGCTCCTGTCGCCACTGAAGCGCCAGCAGAGCCTGCTGCTACCGAAGCGCCTGCTGAACCCGTCGCCACCGAAGCGCCTGCAGAGCCTGTCGCCACGGAAGCTCCTGCTGAGCCAGTTGTAACAGAAGCGCCTGCTGCGCCTGCCGTGCCGGAGCTTACGATCCTGTGGGCCGAGTGGGATCCTGCCAAGTACCTGCAGGAAATCGGCAATATGTACGAGAAAGAGACCGGTATCAAGGTCAATGTTGTTGAAGAGCCTTGGGGCAGCTTCTATGACCGTGTTTCAGCCGAATGGGCTGCCCAGGGTGATGCTTTCGATATGGTTGTTGGCGACAGTCAATGGGTTGGTCAAGGCGCCACGCAAGGCCATTACGTTGATCTAACCCAGTTCTTCAAGGACAACGGCAACCTGCAAGATACCGTCACCAAAGCTACCATGACCTACTACGGTGAATATCCTGCTGGCAGCGGCACCTATTGGGCTTTCCCGACCGAAGGTGATGCAGTAGGCTGGGCGTACCGCAAGGACCTCTTTGAGGATCCAGCGGAAATGGAAGCCTTCAAAGCAAAATACGGCTACGATCTGGCCATCCCAACCACCTGGGACCAGCTCTATGACATCGCTGAGTTCTTCACTCGCCCAGACAACCCCAAGAACGGGGTTAAGTATGGCGTCGGTGTCTACACTCAGAAGGACTACGATGGGATGATCATGGGATACCAGAACGCGATGTTCTCTTATGGCGCCTACTGGTATGGTGAAGGCTACCAGGTCCAGGGTGTTGTAAACTCTCAGGAAGCGAAAGACGCCCTGAAGTTCTATCATGACCTCTATCAGTTCGCCCCTCCAGGAACCAGCAATGCGTTCTATGCAGAGATGAATGATGCTTACATCTCCGGGCAGGCCGCGATGATCATGAATTACTTCGCCTTCTTCCCTGCGCTTGCGAATCCGGGCACCAACCAGTTCGCAGAACAAACCGGCTTCTTCTCTGGCCCCGCCGGTCCGACTGGCGAGCGGTTCGTCTCGCTCGGTGGTCAGGGTATGTCCGTCAATGCT
Organism: uncultured Chloroflexia bacterium; assembly: GCA_963827155.1. Lineage (GTDB taxonomy): Bacteria > Chloroflexota > Anaerolineae > Anaerolineales > UBA4823 > UTCFX2. The sequence goes on from CAWGZV010000002.1 coordinate 1,636,683, forward strand.
TACATCGACGATGCTCGCAAACAGGCTGCTTTGGACTTCATCAAGTGGTTTGCTCAAGAAGACGTTCAGAAAGAATGGGCTAAAGTTGGTGGATACACTTGTAATTCCAAGGTGCTTGAATCCGAAGAATTCCTGAACAACACTCCTTACAACCGAGCTTTCGCCGAGTTCGATGGGTTTTGTCAAGGACTTCTGGAACATCCCCGAATATGGCCTCTTCCTAGAGGTTGTAAACCGCTATATGCACGGTTACCTGGTCAGCAATGAAAGCGACCCCTCCACCGTCATGGATAGCATCGCCACCGAGTTCGAAGCGATCCTCAAGGAATACGGCTACCTCAAATAACCGAGGTTTTCGATGTGTGGGAGGAGAAATCCTCCCACACAATACCCAATAGCCATTTTGACGTCTGATCGTTAACCCTTACCAAGGAAAGTGACCGATGGCGACGACGACGATTTCTGAAAGAGATAAAATAAAAAAATCCCGCTGGACTTTAAGTGAACGCGGGATTGTGAATTTGTTTATTTGGCCAACGCTGCTTTTACTAATCCTTTGGAATATATTCCCTTTATTTTATAGTCTATATCTTGCATTCACAAATTATTCTGCAATCGCTAAGAAAGCCCCTGTTTGGGTCGGCTTCCAGAATTTCGTTAATCTGCTCACTAGCGAGCAGGTGTGGGGGTATTTCGCCACCACCGGAAAATTTACTCTCTTGGCTGTCCTCTTTGAGACATTGGTCGGATTTTCATTGGCAATGTTGGTCCGCGACAAATTCAAAGGTAGTGGGTTGCTGACTACGCTCATATTGGTTCCGATGATGCTTTCACCGGTTGTCGTCGGGCTTTTTTGGGGACTGATCTATAATCCAGGCTACGGTATTTTTAACTACCTGGTCTCCTGGCTGGGATTTCCGCTAACCACGGATTGGTTAGCAAAATCCGACCTTGCCATGTGGGCTATCGTCATTACGGATGTCTGGATGTGGAGCCCCTTCGTAATGCTGCTTGTTCTCTCTGGCTTGACAGCTATTCCAGATTACCTCTACGAAGCTGCGGTCATCGATCGAGCAAGCGCCTGGTTCCAGTTCAGGCGGATTACCCTTCCGCAAGTAGCCCCTCTCCTCTTGATTGCAGTCCTTTTCCGGACGATGGAAGCATTCAAGAGTTTTGACCTAATTATGGGACTGACAGGAGGCGGGCCAGGCGAGGCAACCAGAACTGTCTCGATCGAGATTTACCTGCGAGCCTTCGGGGGACAGTTCCGTACAGGCTCTGCGAGCGCACTGGCTTACATCATCCTGATCGTCATCATTGCGGCCAGTAATCTGTATATCACCGCCATTAACCGGATGCGGGAGGGCTAATCCATGACAGAAAACCTCAAATCCACTCCGACCCAATTCAATTACGCCACTCGCGTCGACAAAGTCACCGGTTCCTGGAGGCTCAACCGAACCATCCGGATATTGATCACTGTTTTTGTCACACTGGTAATGTTGATCCCTGTGATCTGGATGATCATGACCGCCTTTAAAATCTCGGTCCGATGCTGTCGCTGCTCCTCCCAAAGTGTTTTTTCAGCCCAGTATGGAGGGCTTTATCTCGTTGCTCACCCAGCGCCGCCAGATTACTGTCGAGCAAGGATTGAAAGAGCTTCAATCCCGCACCGATCTAAAGTGGTATGACAAAGTTATGCTTAAGCGCGGTCAGCAGATTGTCGACACCAGCCAGTACGTCAAAGATTTAACAAATTCGGTGATCATCTCGGTTACATCCACGGTCTTCTCTGTATTGTTTGGCGTATTAGCGGGTTATGCTTTCAGCCGCTTCCCGGTGAAAGGCAAGGATGACCTCTTGTTCTTCATCCTCAGCACGCGCATGCTGCCGGCAGTGGTCGTCACTATTCCTATCTTTATCATGTATCGCCAGTTAGGGATGTATGACAGTCGAATCGGGTTGATCTTGCTGTATATAGTTTTCAATCTTTCTTTCTCTGTCTGGTTGATGAAGGGTTTTATCGACGAAATCCCAAAAGAGTATGAGGAGGCTGCCATGGTAGATGGCTACTCCCGGTTAGAATCTTTTGTGCGGATTGTGTTGCCCCAGTCAGTTACAGGGATCGCCGCTACTGCAATCTTTTGCCTGATTTTCGCTTGGAATGAATACGCCTTTGCACTCATGCTATCAACTGAAAAAGCCCGCACTGCCCCGCCAAGCATCCCATCGGTCCTTGGTTTAGGCGGGATTGAATGGGCTGCCATCGCCGCTGGATCATTGGGCTTCCTGATCCCAGTTGTGATCGTGACTTTCGCGATGCGCGATTATCTGCTTCGGGGCGTCACCTTTGGCGCTGTTCGCCGCTAGATCTGCGAGACGATTAAAAATGGCCACGATTGAACTCAAACAAGTAGAAAAAATATTTGGAAATATCCCGGCAGTGTTGCCGATGGATCTCACGATCAAAGATGGCGAATTCGTCTCTCTGCTCGGCCCTTCAGGCTGCGGAAAGACAACTACTCTCCGAATGATTTCAGGGTTGGAGACTGTATCCGGCGGTCAAATTTTGCTCAATAATCGCGATGTCACCTTCGCCCATCCTAGCAGTCGTGACATCGCCTATGTGTTCCAATTTTACGCCCTCTACCCACACATGACTGTGTGGGATAACGTCGCATTTCCACTCCAGGCCCAAGGTGTGGCTCGACCTGAAATCCAGGAACGTGTCCTGGAAGTTACCGATCTGCTCCAGATTTCGCATCTTTCCAGGCTTCGTCCGGGAGCCCTCAGCGGCGGCGACCAACAGCGCGTCGCCCTGGCCCGCGCCCTCGTCCGAAAGCCAGCCGCCTTCCTGATGGACGAGCCCCTTGGTGCATTGGATGCCGATTTTCGCGAGCAGATGCGCGCCGAAATCAAACGCCTGCATCTCAGCCAGAACGCCACGACTGTCTACGTGACTCACGATCAGATCGAAGCAATGGCAATGGCAGATCGAATTGTTGTCATGTCCAACGCTGCCATCCAGCAGATCGGTTCACCAGCGGACGTATACTACAACCCTTCTAATCTTTTCGTCGCGAATTTTATCGGCAGTCCTGGGATGAACCTGGTCAAAGGCATCTTCTCGGATGGCATGATCGATTTTCCGGGCGGTCACTCCTATAAAGTCCCTCAAGAATGGAATTCGGCACTTTCGAGCCAATTGGGGGAGAAAAAAGAGGTCATCCTTGGTTTTCGACCTGAATCTGGCAGTCTGGATGTTGAAGGTCATCTCAGTGCAGATGTCTACGAAATCGACATGAATGGGAGTGATTACTTACTCTACCTGATGTTGGGTGAAAACGACATCATCCGCATTCGTGTGGATCGCTCGGACAAAACCTTGGTAGGTACATCCGCGAATATCTGCATTGATCCAAATTACGTCCGTTTCTTCGATCCAGAGACCGAAAAAGCACTGGTACGGGAGGCCTGATAATGAGCAAAGTAATGTTAGAAAACATCACCAAGCGTTTTAACCAGGTTACCGCGCTCAAGGATGTGTCTTTTTCGGTTGAAAATGGCGAGTTCTTTGTACTCTTGGGTCCAACTGGTGCAGGAAAAACCACTACTCTTCGGGTAATATCTGGTTTGGAAAAACAAGATGAGGGACACGTCCAATTTGATGACCAAATCGTGGATGCCGAATCGCCTGCAGACCGGGATACAGCAATCGTATTCCAGGAATATTCCCTCTATCCTACGATGTCAGTCTATGATAACTTGGCATTTCCGCTTCGGTCCCCGATGCGCAATCTTTCAAAAACCGAGATCGATGAGCAAATCAATCGTGTGGCAGAAACCCTGCAGATAACCCACCTGTTAAGGCGGAAAACCGCCCGGCTGTCAGGCGGCGAGATGCAGCGTGTTTCAATTGGGCGTGCTATCGTTCGCTCTCCCCGTGTTTTCTTAATGGATGAACCTCTCTCCAACCTGGATGCAAAAATGCGTGAATCACTCCGCGTCGAGATTCAGCATCTGCAAAAGCAGCAGGGCATTACCACCATCTTTGTTACCCATGACCAGATCGAAGCCCTTACCATGGCCGATAGAATCGGAATTCTCAACAGAGGGAATTTGATTCAAATCGGCACTCCCGATGACATCTACGACAGGCCTGCTACTACATTCGTAGCTCAGCTGATCGGCACTCCTCGCATAACCCTGCTTAATGCTGCACGGCTGGATGGCGATTTCAATCTCGTTGGATCTGATATCAAGCTTCAGATCCCATCTGTGCTCAAAGAAACTCTTTCCCAGGAATTCCAATTCGGTATCCGGGCTGAGGATGTAAAACTGGATTCAGAAGGTGTATTCAATGGGGAGATCGTGCTTAAAGAGCCGCTTGGAACAATCACAATTCTGCATATCCAATCAGGAACCCAGACTTTGGTCTGCACTGTGGGAGGCATGTCTGAGTTTAGAATTGGCGATAATGTCCGCTTTAACCTGAATATCACAAACGCTCATTTCTTTAACCTTGAAGGAAACAGGGTTTAAGACGTAAAACCAATAACTTTATCTCGAATTCAGCTGTGCCAAATTAGCATCAAAAAATTAGGAAATACCATCTAACACCGAGTAATAAAAGGAGATGACTTATGGCTAAGGTTGCAATTATCGGCGCAGGCAGCATCGTCTTTTGTAAAACCCTCATCCAGGATATTCTGGCAACCTCCGGCTTGGAAGGGACCGAGTTTGCGCTTATGGCACCGACCACGGCGCGCACCTCTCAGGTAGAAGAATTTATCCAGCGGGTGATAAAAGACAACCAGCTTCCGGCAAAAGTGTGGAAAACAACCGACCGGCGCGAAGCTCTAAAAGGAGCTGATTATGTCATTGCTACTTTCCAGGTAGGTGGCGTAAAAGGGTTCGAGATGGATTATAAAATCCCGTTTAAATATGGGGTTGATCAGTGTATTGGCGACACTCTGGGACCAGGTGGTGTGTTCCGTGCAGTGCGCTCCATCCCGACCATGCTTGATTTGTGTCACGATATGGAGCAGCTCTGTCCAAACGCAGTATTGTTGAACTACGTCAATCCAATGGCGATGATTTGCTGGACCATTGGAAAAACCAGCATCCCATTCGTCGGACTCTGCCACGGTGTTCAAACCACTTTGGACTTGATCGCCGGATATGTCGATGTTCACAAAGAAGAAATCGATTTCTTGGCAGCGGGGATCAATCATATGGCTTGGTTCCTAAAAATCGAGCATGCCGGAGTCGATCTTTATCCAAAATTGCGCGAGCAATTCGAATTTCCAGAATACTACGTTAATGAAAAAGTGCGTGGTGAAATCTTCAGGCACTTCGGCTATTTCATGACCGAATCAACTGGCCATCTATCTGAATACCTGCCGTATTTCCGAAAAAATAAAAAGGCATTAGATCTTTATTGCGACGAGCCGGCCTTTGGTGGTGAAACAGGCGCCTATTACAACTGGTGCAAGAATGTCGCTGAAAAATATGAGAACAAAGAAATTCTCAAAGGCGAGCCGACTGCCCTTCCGAAACGGTCTATCGAATACGGCTCTTACATTATCGAAGCCTTGGAGACGGGACGTACATTCAAGCTCAACGGGAATGTTATCAACGGCGGCATGATTACCAATTTACCAGCAGACTGCTGCGCTGAAGGTCCAATCTATGTCGATCGGACTGGGCTCCACAAGACAATCGTCGGCGATCTCCCACCTCAATGCGCTGCCCTCAACCTCACCAATATCAATGTACAGCGGCTCGCAGTCGAAGCCGGCATCAGCGGCGATCCGGAACATTTGGTCCACGCTTGCGCCCTCGATCCTCTCACCAGTGCCGTGCTCACATTGAAGGAAATCCGTGAAATGGCGAGCGAAATGCTAGAAGCCGAACGCCAGTGGATGCCTCAGTTCGAAGGAAAGCAGATCCGTCCTACACCAACTATCAGCATTCCAAAGGATGTTAAGCCAGCGGACGCGCCGATCGATCCAGCCTTGGCGATCTTCGCCCGCTTCGGTGAGTTGGCAAAGTAGTGGAGGATCAATATGTCTGATAAGCAGGTCAACGTCGCGATTGTCGGGCTTGGTTTTGGGTCAGAATTTATCCCAATCTATCAGGCTCACCCGAATGCAAACATGTACGCCATCTGCCAGCGCCGTCCAGAAAAGCTGAATGCCATTGGCGAAGCTTTTAAGGTTGAAAAACGCTACACTGACTTCAATGAGCTTATTCAAGATCGACATGTGGATGCCGTCCATATCAACTCGCCAATTCATGAACATGCCCGCATGAGCATAGCCGCCCTTAAAGCTGGCAAGCACGTCTCATGCACGGTTCCCATGGCGACAAGCGTTGAAGAATGCTGGGAAATCATTAACGCCGCCAAAGAATCTGGCAAGAAATATATGATGGCAGAGACGGTGATTTACTCCCGTGAATACCTTTATGTCAAAGAGCTTCGGGACACTGGTAAGCTCGGGCGGATCCAGTTCCTGCGTGCCGCCCACCACCAGGATATGGCTGGCTGGCCTGGATATTGGGAAGGACTGCCGCCGATGCACTATGCCACTCATGTGGTCAGCCCCTGCTTGGCGCTCGCCGAGAAAATGGCAGAATATGTCTCATGCTTCGGGTCAGGGCATATTCAACCGGAGCTGATCACCAAATACGGTTCACCTTTTGCCGTCGAAACTTGCCACATTAAGTTGAAGAATTCTGATCTTTCTGCAGAAGTTAGCCGTTCCCTCTTCAACACTGCTCGCCAATATATCGAGTCATTTGACTGCTTTGGTTCGAAGGCAAGTTTTGAATGGCAGCTCATCTCAACTGAAGAGCCAGTGGTCCACCTTGGCGGAGAAGATGTGACTCATGTCACAATCCCAGATTACGCCCACTACCTTCCTGAACCGATCCGCAAATTTACCACCAAAGGGGTCTACGATATGGAAGAGAATAAACATCTCTCTTTCATCCAGGGCTCAGGACATGGTGGGTCACACCCTCATCTGGCAAATGAATTCATAATGAGCATTGTAGAAGATCGCGATCCCTTCCCGAATGTTTTCCAGTCTGCAAATTGGACCACGGTAGGGATTCTTGCGCACGAATCAGCCATGCGTGGTGGGCAGGTCATCTGCCTGCCGGACTATCGATAAAAATAAATTGATATGGAGGATTTAATATGGCTCGTCCTGTAACACTTTTCACCGGTCAATGGGCAGATCTCACTCTTGAAGATGTTGCCAAGAAAGCCAGCGCTTGGGGCTTCGATGGCCTCGAGCTGGCATGTTGGGGTGACCACTTTGAGGTGGATCGTGCCCTGGCTGAACCCAACTATATCAAGAACCGTTGGGATATCTTGAATAAGTATGGCTTGAAATGCTTTGCGATCAGCACCCACCTGGTCGGTCAATGCGTCTGCGATCCGATCGACGAACGCCATAAGAATATTCTGCCATCCCGGTTATGGGGCGATGGCAAGCCCGAAGGCGTACACCAGCGCGCCGCCAAAGAAGTTATGGACACCGCCCGAGCGGCTGCAAAATTCGGGGTGAAAGTTGTCAATGGTTTCACCGGCTCTTCGATCTGGCACCTCCTCGCAGGATTTCCGCCGGTTGTTCCTGGAATGATTGAAGCTGGTTACAAAGAATTCGCCGATCGCTGGAACCCGATCCTCGATGTATTCGATGAAGTTGGCGTCAAATTTGCCTTGGAAGTCCATCCATCTGAGATCGCATTTGATTTCTGGACGACCAAAGCCACTCTGGATGCGATCGATCATCGCCCGGCTTTTGGGATCAATTTCGATCCCAGCCATCTCTACTGGCAGATGATGGATCCAGCGGAATTTGTTTATGAATATGCAAGTCGGATCTATCATATGCATGTTAAAGAATCCGTTCGAAATCTGAATGGGCGGAACGGCATCATTTCTTCACTCCTGAACTTCGGCGATAATCACCGGGGTTGGGACTTCGTCTCGCCAGGGCGCGGCGGGGTGCCTTTCGAGCGCATTTTCCGAGCTCTCAACACGGTTGGATATGAAGGCCCACTCTCGATAGAATGGGAAGACAACAATATGAACCGTGATCAAGGCGCGCCTGAAGCCCTCAATTTAGTGCGCAGTCTGGATCTCACACCATCCAACGTTGCATTCGATGCTGCATTCTCCTCCAAGAAATAACACGAGAGGCTATTATGGCTGAAGAAACCAAGCAATCTTTTACTGAAATGGCTGGCCCTAAAGCCAGTGGTGATGTGAAGGAAATCGGGATTGGAATGTTGGGTTACGCGTTCATGGGCAAAGCCCATTCTAATGCCTACAAGAAAATTCCTTATATGATGTACCCACCGCCGGCTGTTCCACGTTTAGTTGGAGTGTGTGGATTAGGTCAGGAGAACGTCGAAGAAGCTGCAAAGCGTTATGGATTCGAAACAGCTTGCACCGATTGGCGTGAATTCCTGGATACTGCAGGCGATCAATTTCAAATTTTCGACAACTGCGGGCCAAATAATGTCCATGCAGAGCCATCATTAGTTGCTGCGCAGTATGGAAAGCATGTGGTCTGCGAAAAACCCCTCGCCAGGACTGCTGAAGAGGCAAAAGCCACCCTGGATGTTGTTATGAAAGCCGGTGTCAAGAACATGGTTGGCTTCAATTACCGGTTTGTTCCTGCCATCAGACAGATCAAGAAATTGATTGATGCTGGATTGCTAGGACAAATCTATCACTATCGGGCAGTCTACCTCCAGGAATGGATCATGCCTCACTACAACACCCCGATGATTTGGCGCCTGGATAAGAAAATCGCCGGGAGCGGCGCCCTGGGAGATCTCGGAGCGCACATTATTGATCTTGGCCGCTATCTGGTTGGTGAGATGAAAAGCGTCAGCGCACTTGCCCGTACCTTCATTAAGGAGCGTCCCAGCGGTGATGGAAAGGGCATGGTAAACGTCGATGTTGACGATGCCTTTGTGGCTGCCGTTGAATTCGAGAACGGAGCGATCGGTTCGATCGAGTCAACCCGTTTCGCTGCTGGTCGGAAGAATTACAACTGCTTTGAGATTAATGGGGAAAAAGGCTCCATCGTCTTTAATCTTGAGCGGATGAATGAAATGCAAGTGTTCTGGATCGACGACCAACCCAAGACAACCCAGGGCTTCCATGATGTGATTGTCACCGAAGGCGATCATCCTTGGATCCAAAACTGGTGGCCGCATGGGCACATTATCGGCTGGGAGCACACCTTTGTGCACGAACTCACCCACTTCATCGATTGTGTGGTAAATAATAAAGAGGTCGGACCTATCGGCGCTACATTTGAGGACGGTTACCGCACCGCAGTGATCTGCGATGCGATCCTCGAATCAGCTGAAAAACGGAAGATCGTGGACCTCATGTATTAACATAATCCAAGGAGGGGTGGATTTCTCTACCCCTCCTCCGAATTCTTCGCTAACGATTGCGATTTGTAGAGTAGTTGGTAGTATTAATTGAATTACGGAGAACAATAGTGAAAAGACGCCTTCAACCCCCCATCAGGCTGCTGGTAGTTGCTGCTGTTTTATTCATCTTGGGCTTAATTGCCCTACCATTAACCCAAGATCCGACTGGAAAAGTTACTGCCATGACTGTATTAATCACTGGCATCCCCTTCCTATTGGTTTTTGTCGCCATCCTCCTCACTTACATAGCATTGATTATTACGGTTTCTCGATATTATAGTGGCAGGGTGGCTGAGAAGCGTTTCCTGAGAATATTCTTTGCTTGCATGGGGGGGATTGTCATTGGCATACTTTTCATGTTTCAGTCATTTGCAAAAGTGCTTTTTCCAGTTGGCTTTCTTATCCTTCTTTTCTCACTCCTCACATTCATCCTTGTAAGTCATATTACCCCTCGAAAAGAAATGGTGGAGGCTAAGGAGTAAAGTTGAGTTTAGACTGGGAGGTCGCTCACAGATAGCCTTCGTCCCTGAATCGCTGAATTCCTTTGTTCGTCAGGTCTTGCAGCTCTATCAGCAGGTCCACTTCTATCTTCTTGAAATTGAAACAGCTTTTTCCTTGCATGCGCTTCTTGAGTTGAGGGGAGACTGTTCCGAGAAGTTCAGGGAACATATACACCGGCATCAAGTAGTAGCTCACATAATTCTTTCGAATGGTTACTCCCCCCAGGTTTATCTCCCGGCGGTAAAGTTCTGAATACCCTCCATTGATGATGTAATTCGAAGGATCATCCACCTGAATTTTGGCATTGGGCAAAGCAGGGAGAAATAAAGTCTTCAATCGCTCAAATATAAGAACGAAGTTTGGTTGATCAACCATGGTCGCTTTCCTTTTTCATTTTAAATTTGAGACTTCGATCGAGTTCGAATCCTGATCGGGAAGATATCCGATTTATTTTATCCGATTAATTCCAATAGGGTGATGTAAGAATATGATTCCTTAATCGCTTGATGCAAGATTTTTCTCTTATGCAAAGCATGATCTTTTATTGACTCGCAATAGTCTGGTGAATATAATGAAAAAAAGAATCCAGATCAATGGGTTGAGCCGAGAGAAATCAATCATTTTGATCTTAATAGCGATCCATGATTATCGAATGACGCTTGTGAAAAAAAAAGTCCAATTGGAATAAATCCCAGGGAAATGATGACCGCAGAAGAACTAATCAACCACTCATGGGGTTTACAGATCAATTCGCTTCAGGATTTGCCCCTCGCCTATCATCAGCGAATGAAGGAGCTTGTCGAAAATCCTGACAAGTTGCCGTATTGTGCAATTTCCCCAACATTTGAAGGATTTCTTAGACGGAAGAATGAGAAGCTGATATTTTCTGTGAATCAAAAGCTTTTCATCATTGAACGTCAACGCACCAAATTGTCTGAGACCACTTACTCTTTTGAGAATATCCATTACATTCAGCTCGGTCAAGTACTGCTTAAAGGATGGCTTCTGGTCAGTGGGATAGATCAAGCAGGCGTCTTGGTCTCTAACAATCTTCCATTCAACTCTGTAACAACCGCTTATTTTCAACCATTTGTAGATATGTTGAGGGGGAAACCGGCGAATATTGACTTCGTCCGTTTGAAAGAAGAACAGGATAAATTTAACCGAACTCCTGACAGTGAATTTTAAGTATATGAATTTCGGCAGGCGGAGCGTCATCTCCGGCGATCTGGTGATTGGATTCGTTTTCCAGCAGGAAACAAACGAACCCTATTTTCATATATTCAACCAGACCTTCCTACGAAAGAAACGCAGTTTTGCTCATCTTCTGATCCTGACAGATCGCGGGTTAATCACGGTGAGTGATGATCCGAAGAGCGGACAGATGACTGAATTTAGTCCATATGGCGGTATTTGGACCTATTTACCCCTTCGCAATCTAATGGGTTACAAAATTAACCAGAATTGCTCAGGGTCTATCAACTTGATCCTCGAGCTGCCGGATTTTAACTTTCTCGAATTAGGCTTCGAATCATCCAAGCGCCAGCAGCTCGAGGCATTGTTAGGTCAGGTTAATGTCCGCTTCCTGGGGTAATCTCACCACTAAAAATATCTTGAGCATCATCGCCTTCTGCTATTAAGCCTGCCAAACCGCGCTCAAGGCGTGATAGCGAATGATCTACCAGAATATATCTCCCTGGTACCTGAAGGGTAAATTCAACGACCGTCGCTCCTCCAGTTGGTACGAGTGTCGTTTGAACATCAGTCAGCGGAATAGATGTCAATGAGGCCTGGTCATAAACGCGATCGAAAATCTCGCCAATTACATGAAATGAGCTGATAAAATTCGGTCCTCCTACTCCAAAGAAAATCCTGACAGTCTCTCCTACTTTTGCCTGGAGTGGGTGAGCATTCGTAAGAGATCCAACCGCTCCATTCAACACAAAATATTCGGGCCGTTCGTCCAGCAATTTTTGAACATCGAATGTTGTAGCGCCTTGCTTCCCTATTGCTTCAGCAGTATAAATCTCCCCTTGCATGATGTAAAATTCTCGATCTACTGGTGGTAGCCCACCAGCAGGCTCTACCAGAATTAATCCATACATTCCATTTGCGATGTGTTGAGCAACCATTGGTGTTGCACAATGATAGACAAACAATCCAGCGTTAAGCGCTTTGAATGTGAATTGGGTTTCGTCCCCAGGATTGGTTTGGGTAGCGACAGCCCCCCCACCCGGTCCAGTAACCGCATGGAAATCGACCGAGTGCATCATCATACTGGATGACGCATTTTTCAAATGGACTTCCACCGTGTCTCCTACCATCACTCGAATAAATGGACCTGGCACCTGTCTATTGAAAGTCCAATAATGGTATCCAACACCATCAGCGAGTTTGCCTTCTACCTCAACTGTTTCCAGGTCCAGGCGAACTGTGGTCGGTTCCATGCGATTGATCGGACCAGGCAGATCATCTGGTGCACGAGAGATATCCTCATAAACCGCTTGCGCTGCTTCTTTCTTTTGTCCAACAATAAGCTTCCCTTCCATGCCTGCCATACGGTGACCTGGGATATCGCAGAAATAGGCGAATTCTCCAGGCTTGTCAGCGCTGAAGGTAACGCTCACCGTCTCATTCAAATTTGTCACATCTGCGCTTCGAACCTCGAAGTCTGGAATCGTCAAGTTATGCTGGACGGGTTCTCCATTAACCAGGTTGATTTTTACAATAGCTCCGGGTTCTACAACAAGATCCGGATTGACCAATCCTTCAAGTTCCCCACCGACACCGATGTAAACCATCTTTCCGTCAGAAATTGCAGTTTTCAACGTGAATGTCTTTGATGGTTCCAAAACGGATTCAGTGGAGGTCATTTGATGGTTTACCTGGACCGAAGATGCTTGATCGGCGGACTTGGCCGACTCAAATGTATGTTCGCCAATTGTATATGCAGCAACGGAACACCCAGACAGTCCAAAAATTGCACTTATCGTTAGTAGTAAACGAGCAATTGAAATTTTTTTCACCGATATCATTTTAGTTCACCCTTTTTGAGAGATTGCGAATCTTCACTAAATATCTTATCAATCTTCGCAATTCTTTCATTGCGCCAGAGCAAAGAGGAAAACCACAATTTTTCGAGGTAGAATTTCATTGTTAATGAAAAATCCAAGATCTCTGTGTTCAAGATCTCTGTTAAGATTTGGGATAGGTGCTTTCGTGTTGAGTATGACGATTGGCTGCGGATTTTTTAGTTCTAAAGCCGGCTTAAAGTTATATTCAGATCGGGATGTTACGAATCAAACCGTAGTCCTTGGATTCTCCCCGTCCCCATCCCAAACCACGCATAGTGCTGTTGACTTCCGTTCGGCAACCCCAGATCCGACCAGTTCGCAGATCTATCGCGACCGAACCGAGATAACAACACCTACATATCAAATTTCCCCCATGGCTTGCATTCCGAAATCCCAATCCAAAGAATATGGTTTGGTGAAAAGGGTTATTAGTGGAGATACCATCTTGGTTGATATTCAAGGGAATGATCAGATAATCCATTATGCTGGGATAAATTCACCGCTGATTGCACCAATTATCGAAGAATTTGGTCCACCAGCAGCTACAAGCAATGCCAAGATGGTGAAAGATCAGGTAGTTGAGATGGTGCGCGATGGCGCCGATGCTGATTCAAACGGCAGCCTGCTCCGGTATGTCGTCGTGTATGACCAGGGAGTTTTTGTGAATTACGAGCTTCTAAAAAGCGGTCTCGCCGAAGTCGATTCGGCCTCAATAAACCTCGAATGCCATCAGACCTTTCAGCTTGCGCAAGGGTCTGCTCGCGCTGCGAAAGTCGGTCTATGGGCATCCACCCCATCGCCTATGCCTACGATCACGACCCGACCGACAAGTTCCCGAACTATGACCTTTACACCAAGCCCAACCTTTACCCTGACGCCATCCGTGACGGGCACCCCGCCTACGCCCACTCCATCTTTGACTCCCACAAATACCCCCACGATCACAACCACTCCCACACGCACTGCTACAGCCACATTCGGTGCAATTTGCGATCTCTCCTATGAGGACGTATGCATTCCCCCACCGCCGCCCTATTTTACTTGTTTAGATATTCCTTATCGGAATTTCAAGGCAGTATTTCCTGATCCTCACGATTTTGACAAGAATTTCGATGAGATTGGATGCGGACCCGGCGATTTCTAAGCCCACCTACAACAAATCGTGTGTATATTTGGGGGATTTTCGCTGGTTTCCAGAATGATCAGATGAAACAACAATAACTGGTGTTTAGGTGAATATTTTGTTCGCAATGGAGAGAATCTCATCAGGATCAAATGGTTTGGTGATATAGAGATCCGCTCCAACTTCTTTACCACGCTGGCGGTCAAATTCTTGGCCTTTTGCCGTAAGCATTACCACAGTCACACTCTTCAAACCCAGGTCCTGCTTAATTTGTTTGCAGGCGTCAAAACCATTCAGTTTTGGCATCATTACATCTAAGAATACGAGATTGGGAAGCTCTTTCTTAACTAACTGCACCGCCTCTGCTCCGTCTGCTGCATTTATGATCTGAATTCCCTTGTCCTCCAGCTCCTCCAACGTCTGCGCAATCAACATCCTGATGTGAGCTTCATCATCTACAATGAGAATTTTCCCCTTATTCGATTGCACCATCTTGCCCGCCTTCCAATCTTCTTACCACAAGAAGAGTCAGATCATCTGATTGTGGTTCTTCGTTTGTAAATCGTTCAACATCCTCTAGAATGCTATTAAGCAGATCATCTGCGTTCGTCCAAATACGGCTGGAGACCAAGGCCTCAAGCCTTTTCGTGCCGTAAAGCTCATTCTGCGGGTTAAACGCTTCTGAAACGCCATCGGTATAGAGTACCAGCAAATCTCCTGGTTTCATTGTGGTTTGGAATTCATCCGGTTCAATTTCACCAAAGGCTCCCAGGAGATAACCGGTGGCTTCAAGCCTGCAGATGCTGCCTGTTTGTCGCTCGAGCAGCAACGGCCAGTCATGTCCGGCATTTGCGTAATTGAGTTTTCCTGAATTTAGATCAAGCGAAAGAAAGAATGCGCTCATAAATACAGCCTTGCGTCGCTCCTGAAGGATATAGTGGTTGGCCTTTCTTAAAACTTCGCCAGGAGAACCGCCTTCGATCGATGTAAGCCGCAAAACCGTGCGCGCAAATGCCATGAAAAGGGCTGCAGCCACTCCTTTGCCCGTGACATCTGCAATGACGATATTCAATCGAGCAGGATTATCTTGAGAATAGATTAGATCATAAAGATCTCCCCCTACTTGCCGCGCTGACCTGTAAGCGGCGGCAAATTCCCAACCCGGAATTTCAGGAAGCGATTCGGGCAAGAACGAGAGCTGGATCTGTCGACCAATTAACATCTCCTCCTCAAGACGCTGAAGCTTGACTTCTTCTTGATGCAGGCGAGCTGTCTCGAGCGCAATTGCCGCCTGACCTGCCAGCGCACTGACCAGTTTTTCGTCACCAGCCGTGAATTCAGGATGTTGTTTCAGTCTGCCTAGCAAGAGCACACCAAGCGTTCTTTCATGCACTTTCAAAGGTACGCCCAACACAATGCCTGGCCTGACCTCCTCATTAAACCTTACTAAGCTTGTACTCTCTGGGTTGAAGATGAAGGATTCACCAGAATTCATAACACGATCAATGATTGCTCCTGCAGCGGCTCGCAGTGAATCGGTTACCCCTGGCTCTCCATCCCAGGCGCTCTCTACTAAGCCGTATCCTGCCTTGCTCTCCGGCATGTCTGCCTCTGATTCGGCGGATAACATAACCAGAGACATATCGGATGGTACAACCGATTCGATCTGATCAAGCACCAGTCTCGGGATTCGCTCCGGATTGAGAGTTGATCCGATCGTCTCTGCAGCCCGATATAGGAGATTGATCTCTCGATATCTGTCCAAGAGTTCGCTGCCCAGATCTCGTTTCTCTACAGCTTGTTCTAACAAGCGAACAAATCCATTTCCTACCGCATCGATCAATGGGAAGATATGATCCAAATCTGCTGAACCCACGCGGTCCAGCACGAGCAGCGCCCCAGCAAGCTGATTATGGACTACCAAAGGGCGCAAGAAAAGTGGACCATCGCGAGTGGTCTCACCCGATTGAGCGTGCTTCCAGGCGTCCAAAATAACTGGCTGCTCCCATACATCGGATCCAGCGTATCGTTCACCAAACGGATCCAGCATGCCAAAAACTACCCCTGGCATCAGCTTTAGAAATGGAGTCAGCAGCCCAGCCGCCTCTTCCGGTTTAATCAATCGGCGAAGGTTGTGCTGAAGGATAGGAAGGGAAGCATGCTGAATCAAATCACTCAAATTTCACCAAATCCTTGCCGAAAACGAATACATTCACAAACGATTATGCTCATCTATCCAAATGAGGCCAGTGCGGTATTTCGGTCCGAATAGATCTCAAACAAATGCGAAAATCCAGTTTTATCGAATATCGACATCAACCGTGGAGAAGGACCTAGAAGTTTCACATGTTTCTCGAAGGAATCTGAACTTTCTACATATTCTCCCATCGCATGGATGGTATGCCAACCGTGTTCAAGGTCTGGTGGAGTCTCCCCCGCATGATAACAGCCAGGCTGTGCAGCGCCACTAAACCTGATGAAGACATAAAACCAACCTTTTCAAAATCCAGCACTAAATTCCGAGCACCATCTTTATATGCATTACGCCCGGAATTAATCAGGTCCTGATATGATGATGCGTCCAGGTCACCTGTCAACCTCAGGATAGTCACTGGGGGAGGTCCACTCACTACTTCTCGAATGATTTCCATCTCTTCATCCTAACCTTTTCTACGAAAATTGAATAACAAACATACTGTTTCTACTATCTTTCGACAGTTTCCGTCTATTCTTTAAATGCCTGCTGTCTAAGTTCGGGACAACGCTTCACCAGCTTGACCTCATTCATATTCCCAGGTAATCGTTTGTAGCTCATTTCATCGGTTAGAACCTTTGCCATATAAACTCCCAACCCCCCAATTCGGCGTTCTTCAAGCGGTATTTGAAGATCAGGATCTTCGAGCAAGGTTGGATCAAAAGGGCTGGCATCATCTATGATCCTGATTTCAAATTGACCTGGACTTCCATTGGCAATTATCTTTAATCAAGCCATGTTGACCACGATAACCATGAATTATGACATTCGTGACCAATTCATCAACCGCCAGCTCAATATCATAAACAAACTGGTCTTCATCACAGAAGTGTCTGGCAGCATCCTGGATAAATTCGCGAATCTGATGCAAATTTGAAAGGTCAGCGGGTAATGTTAGCTCGAAATCCATCGGAAGTTGGTTCTCCAAATTCATGAAGCTGGTGTTCACTTTGGCGAAATTATCGATCTTGTTCATGGTCGTCAATGAGTCCCTTCCATCCGCCCGGCGATAATATTACGTGGATTATCCGCAGGTTCCTTGAAGATGGGCAGCACAAATATGAAGCGACTTCCTTTTCCAGGCTGGCTTTCCAACCATATCCGGCCACCATGTAATTCTACGATTTCTTTTGTAATTGGCAAGCCCAATCCTGTCCCGTGCGGCTTCTCTGTCAATGTGTCACCAAGTTGAATGAATTCTTCGAAAATCTTCGATTGGTCGTCTTCGGAAATCCCTATCCCAGTATCCGCGACACTGACTTGAATATGATCCTTCACAACCTCTACCTTGCATGTGATCGTTCCTCGCTCTGTGAATTTTATCGCATTTGAAATCAGGTTTATCATCACTTGGATTAATCTGTCGCTATCACCTGGCACCTCTGGAAGATCCGCTGGGATGTCCACCTGGAATTCTAGATTTTCATTCGTCTCAAGTAATCCGGTCGTAGCCGTAACAGCATGCTCGATTACTTTCTTGATATCTACTGGTCTTGCAGTCCACACAATTTTTCCAGCTTCTATCTTAGAAAGGTCCAATACATTGTTAATAAGGTTCGTAAGCCTTTCACCTTCTGAGACAATAATTGCTAAGTTTTCATCTATCTGCTGAATAGTGCGCAGTGTATGTTGATCTTCACGATCCAAATTTGGAAACACCTTTTCTTGTAATCGTTTTTGTACAATCCTTGCGAAACCCATCACAGATGTGAGCGGTGTACGAAGCTCATGGCTTACATTTGCAACAAAGGTGCTCTTCGCAGCATTTGCAGCTTCGGCTGCATACTTCGCCAATTCAGCGGTTTCCTTCGCTGTAACCATCTCGCTGAATAACCGCGCGTTGTCAATCGCTCCGGCAATCTGGATGGCAATATTCTCTGCTAGCTCGATTTCTGCAGTTGTAAACGAACGCTCCCGATCGCTGCATGTGATATCAATTGTTCCGATCGCTTCGCCTCGTGCCAATAATGGCACTACCATCACACTGAATGTTCCGGTTTGTTCAAGCAGCCACTTCAAATGATCCGCTGGGCGTTTTCCAGCGTCTTCTTCTCCCAAATTGATTGTCTTTCTCTGTACAATCACCGAATTCGATGATGGGCTTTCGCTTAATCGAAAACTTGATCCTTTTAATATCGGATAATCTTGATGGCGATGATATTCTGCTGCAATTCTCAGTGATCCTTGCTCTTTGTCTAACAATGCTATCGCGGCGTATTTCACATTAAACACCGCGACCATTTCATTAGCAACAATGTCTAACACGGTCTGCATCTCGCGCGCGGAGGCTACCGAGGAAGTGATCCGATTGAGAGCAGACAGCTGGTCTGCTCTTTGTTGAAGCTGTGCCGTGCGGTCTTCAACCTGTTTTTGTAGACTGTTGATCATCGATTGCAGGTGTGAAGCCAGCCCATTAAATGCCTCTGCTAATGAGACCAGCTCAACCGGACCAACGGGTTCAGCGCGTTGATCAAGGTCACCTTCACTTGCAGCGACCGCTGCCACTGTCAGGGCTTCAATTGGACGCATTAGCAGCCTCGCAAGCATTACAGCCGCCGCAACGACTACCAACATCATCAACACCCCGACGAGCGTGGTTACCTTGATAGATCTGGTCACTCCAACCATTGCCTCGGCTTGCGTTTCTTGAACAATAACCAGCCATTTTAGTGTACGTAAGTCATCAATTTTTAATCCCGTTGAGGTTGTCAGTGGTGCAAAGCCAAGAACTGATTTTTGACCTGCCTCATTTACTCCAAGCAGCCACCCTGGATCTACTTGAGTAATTGGACTGGTCATGTCAGTTTTATTTTCATTGTGAAGCACCTCACTCTTGACTGCTTTTCCAATTTGCGAACCATTAGCTCCGGTAACCAACACCCCATCTTTAGTGATTATCGAGATCTCACCGGTTTGCCTGAGGAGGGTATCCTGGATTTCCCGCTGAATGCCGCCGAGTGAGTACGTAGTCGCGATCACCCCAGATGTTCGATTGGTTTGTGGATTGAGGATGCCTACAGCAATAAATACCGTCGGATTGCTTTCACTTGGATTAATGTCAGATCTCCAATATATGTACCGCCCAATCCATCGTTCCATGCCTTCTTGAACCAATCCTCTTCGCCAAAATAAAAATGCTCTGGTCGTTCTCCCTGCGACGCGACCAGCCCTCCCAGTCGGTCGATCAGCATCAAATTACTGTGAAGCATATCGACGCCGCGAAATTTGCTCAACTCAATAGATTGCGAGTTATTTCGGACCTTAAGTACAAATTCGTTTGTATTGGGTAAGCTTATCCAATCCCTTTCTTGTTGTTTGAGTTTTGCCAATGCCAAGCTGCCCAACTGATTGTGCTGATCATTTGAACTTTCAAGACCGAATTGTAAGGTCGAATTCTGCCGACCTAATGCCATCAGAGAATCGATCTGATCGCTCAAATTGTTCCCGACGCGTTCCACGCTTGCCATCGCCTGACTCTGGAAATTTTGACCCACCTGCCTGATCTGAGCGTTCCTGATTTGGATCAAAAAAACCCCACTAACCACCAGAAGCGTCACTCCAGCCAGACCTGTAAAAACGAAAGCTAATTGAGTAATTAAATCAAGTCGTAAATCCCCATCTGGATAATATCTCAACCTGAAATGCCATAACATCCAGATGTGAAAGATAAACTGAATTAACAGCAGCATCCCAATTAGCTGTGGCGCTCCAGGTGCATCCAACAAAAATCGCAGCCTATCGGTATTTGCGAAAAGATCGACAATCAGCATCCCTGCCGCACCCAGCAGCGAGACAACCATCGCAGCAGGTACTCGCCGTAAATCATCTATGAGTGCGATCTCAAACGGTACCAGAATCAAAAGAAATGGACCGACCATCCAGTATCCATCAACAAATAAGGTGCCGTAAATCACCCCAACAATTTGGGACACTGAAATAAGCCAGATTGCTCTTCGGTAATGCCGTCCCTTAAATGCGAGCAGCCAACCAATTGAATGCGTCGCAATGATAATTCCCCCATATGCAGCCAGTGCGAGATACTGCCAGGCTCCCGTCCGGTGATAACTCAACAACAACATTGCCGTGACAGCGATGGCAAACGCGGCAGTGAAGAGAGTGAAACTCCAGAAAATTACCCCTCGTGTGGCTCTTGGGTAATATTTGCTTATCGCGGCAGACATGTCGTCTTACTGAATCTGGGAAATGGTTGGATCAGCGATTATTGCTTTTCCAGCATTTTGAACGGCTTCATCGCAAGCTGTTGGGACCCGGTCTGCCCATGCATGGTATGGTGAGAGCCCGATGCCTTTATTGGCAAGTGTCGCCAGTCTTATTCCTCCGTTTAGAGTTCCGTCCGCGAATGCCTGCACTGCCATATCTGCGGCAATGTCTACATTCTTTGACGCGCTGGAAATCAATACCGACGCTACTTCTGGATAGGTATAATATTGATCGACATCGACCCCAATAGCCATCAAGCCTGCGTCATGAGCTGCTTTCAAAGCCCCATTACCAGTATTTCCACCCACGCCAAATAATACATCCGCCCCTTCTTGAATAAAACCCAAAGCAACTACCTCGCCAAGCTGTGGGTCGTTGAAATCGGGGATAAATTGATTGAGGACAGCTATCTGCGGTTTAAACGATCGAGCCCCTTTCTCAAAGCCTTTAACAAATCGCACGACCGGCGGTAATTCCACTCCTGCGACGCTGGCAATGATTTCAGAGCGGCTCATGCATGCAGCTAAGACCCCGGCAAGATAGCCAAGCTGATCCTCGGCAAAAAGAAGGCTGGTCACATTGCTCAATCCCCCTTCTTCTGAATAACAATCCTTCACCGTCTCTGCACAACCAGCGCCAGGATAATAGCCGTTATCGACAATAATAAAATGAATATCTCGATGCCTTCGGGCAGCTTTTGCTGTTGCATCCCCCATTCGAAAACCAACTGTCACAATCAGATCCGCACCTTCTTGAGCAGTTGCCTCGACCGCAGCCTCATAATCTGTAATCGATTGCGGTTCCCTCGAAAAGAAATCCAAACCAGCTCTCTCGGCGGCTCGACGTACCCCAAGAAGCGTGTATTCATTGAATGATCGATCATTTGCGCTTCCAGAATCAATAATTACTGCCGCACTTCGATTTGGATCGACTTTTGCCGCCCCTGTTTTTTCCCCACACGATGATAACCAAGGAAAGATTATTAGTAAAACCAGTATTGCTCGCTTGACCATCTCATTTCCACTATTTGTACACCCCAAAACCAAGCATAACTTCGCTTGGCTTGAATTAAAAAGCCATCCGCCTGGTCTTATTGGGATACGTTCAAGCTCATATGAACGGATCATCCCGGATATATTCGACTATATATATGGGATTATAACATAAGCTTTCACGAACACCGAAATTCTGATATTAAGGAGTTCTGAAAAAAGGATCCATAAGTACCTTATTCAATCGTGGAGTTAAATTTCAGCCTCAGCTCATTTATCACGTGGCTGCCAGACTTTGATTACACCAAAATAGCACTACCATTACTCCAATGCACTTGCCGTTTTTGTGAAAGGTTTCAACAGCGGTGTGACCAGCCTGTAAAAGGACAAAAAGATCAGCGTTCCTGCACTGAACCAATAAAATCGATTGACCCAAACTTGGCTTGAGTCGGTTCCACTCTGGATTCCATGCAGAAGTGCGAGGCCAAAAACTACAAAACTAAGATAGTGAATCATCCGCCACACCCGATAGGTGATTCTGCGGCGGATGTAAAAGCTGAATGCTACCAACCCAAGCAAATAGGTACTCAATTGACCTAACCCTACCCAGAAAGGGCGGTATTCATGGCTGCTGAAGGGGATTAATACAGTGAGTAAACTGAAATGAATATATCGATCTCCTATCAATATCCCTCCATGGAATAGCGCAAACGTCAGCCCAAGCAGAGATAAATATTGATGAAGATCAACGGCTTTGGGACCTCCCGGCCAGATTCTCGCCAGTTTATTCGTGATCGATAATCCAGCCACCATCGAAAGCCAAAGCAAGATATATGCGATTCCGGCGCTGGATCGTGAAAGGAACCAGAACACCTGGGGAGAATTGCCCTCCATGGAGCGATCCAGTCCTGGGAGCCACCCTGGAAGTAATAAAAGCGCAGCTGCCACACCGCAAAGCGACCCACCAACCAAGAATATTAAAGACCAAAACGACAAAGCTGTTCTTGTTATTTTCATCAAAAATCCCACTCTGAGTCTGTCTCATTTCACCTCCAGGAATAATATACCCAGCGTCGGCTGTAGATAATATCACCCTGATCCAGAACCAGCATACCTGCATAATCAGGTCTGGCTTCAAGCCAGTCAAGACCCTGATAGCTGCCAGAAATAACAACCACTTTTGCTGCCATTTCTGCCAGACGTGCACTGGGACCAATCACAGTTGCCCTGAGCACATCAGTATTCGCCGGTTTTCCTGTACGCGGATCAATAATGTGGTGATATGTTATACCGGCTTTTTTCCAAACCCGGCGATCTTTTCCCGATGTAGCTACCCCGCCTTGATCGATTTCAATTTTGTCGATCCGTTCAGAAGGCCGAAAAGGATCAGAAACACCGATTAACCATGGACTTCCATCCATCATCGGCCCGCTGACTGAGATATCACCACCGGCATCCACCATTGCTGGGCCGATATGTTTGAGCCGAGCTGCCGCCTGATCAGCCGCCCATCCTTTCGCCACACCTCCGAAGTCAAGCCCACCACCACTTACGAGCGAAAGTGTGCGTTTTTGGCGGTTAAAAGTGATCCAACCTTCGATCGATGAACCCGGTACTTCCCTTGCTTTTGCTTGTTTGGAACCCCAATTTTCCTGTATTATCTGTTCAAAGCTTCGATCATATCCCGCAGCCTCAATCTCGTTAAGCATAAATGGAGTGACTAATCCCCCACTTAGATGCAATGCATCTACAGCCGCCTCAAGCACCGCTTCAAGGATTGGTGAAACCTCAACAGGATTTTCAACACCTGAAGTATTTAATTTGGAGAGCTCACTATCTGGTCGAAATCGGCTGAGACTTTGCTCCCATGATTTAAACCAATCCGGTACATGCCTGAGTGTTCTCGATGCCTGCGCCTCATCTCTATCAACTACCGCCAGCACTTGCGTGCCCATCGCATTGAATTCAATTCGTTCCATCTCAAATTGTCATGAAGAACGTGTGTTGGCAACAGGTTCCTTCGAGGTCTTGCCGGTTTGTTTATTCCCGTCCTTATCAAGATCCACTTTTTTATTTCCGTTGATCGGTGCCGAAGGCGTCACAAGTGGTAACCCATTCACAGGACTAAGGTTTGGAACGCCAGCATTCGGGAGAGCTGCAGTCAGCCGGTTGTAATTCGATGTAGATCCGCCTCGCTCTGGAAATAGAGTAGGGATTGGCGCCAGGTTCAGAGCCTGCACAACATCCTGCTCAGATTCCTCGATGAGTGGCTCAACTGTCGCTTCTGCTAAATCGGCCTTACTTTGACCTGCGAGAGCTTTCCATCCGCCGACAAATGCCGTAAGCGATGCAGCAGTTATTAATATCTTTACACCAACAACACCGTTCATCTGTTTTGGATTCCGTTTTCCAGTCATGTTACCTCCAATTATCTGTTGAATAGCATCTAAAATGTCCGGTAAATCTTAATTGTGTTCTCCTTCACCTTCATGCTCCGCTTCATGTTCTTCCTTTTGTCCATCTTCACTATTACCCTTATCATCATTCTGCCGGTGTTCACCGGCTTCATGAAAACTTGCAGGTTGACTCCCATTTCCTCCTCCTGAGCCATAATAAGTCGGTGACGATGATAAAGAAGTCGGGATTGTGCTGTATAAGACTAATCCCGTTTCAGAACTGATATACACCGTCCCTGCCATCAAGGTAATTTCATATGCTGCCGTTCCTTGGAAACTCACCAATCTTGGTGCATTAAGCAGCAAAGTATTGGGATATATTTGAAGCGCAATCCCAGCAGCCTGTTCGGAGGTAATTCCAGTCGATGTGTTGGAATTAAGAGTTTGTCTATCCTTATCAGCGTTTTCCAGCCGGTCGTTTGCCTGATTGATAAGAACTTGATAAGCTGCCTCTCGCTCCATCAACACTTGGACAATATCGGTTGTGGATTTGGCCTCTGGCTTTGCAGCACTTACTACCACCGGAGCCTCTTCCACCGAGGTGGCGCCTGACTTTATGAAGAGATCTTTCATTCGGTAAATATTCCCTGCCGCTGCCCCGCCTACAACCAGCACGAATGCTGTGAGCGCCGCAGCGATAAAAAGTCCAGTCCTCTGAGTCATATCTACACCTCCAATAGATGATCGGAAATTTACAGCATCACGATTTAAGACGAAAAAGGGTTCATTATGTTATTAAATTCAGATTAGAAATTTGGTTTAATTTTCTTTTCTCCGCCAGTCTAAAGATCCTTGCCATGGTAAGATTCGAGAACATTTGAACCCACTCGATAACAAGAATTGATCAGGAGTAGATGATGTGTAGGAGCATTAAAGTCCTCAGGCACCCAGAACTCGAACCAACTTCTCAGGAAATTCACGAGGCAGCTCTTCAATATGTCCGAAAAGTGAGTGGATTTCGAAAACCATCGAAGGCAAATCAAGCCGCATTCAATCTTGCAGTGATTGAGATCAGCACGGTTACCGAAAGATTATTGGAGAATCTTGTTGTACGTGGGGCTTAATCCTCCGTATATGATAAAATCGACCAGGTAAATCTAGATGCCGACCAAGATTAAAAACTGGGGTTAGATTCGGTCAAGTTTTCTTTATGCACAGATTATTAATTTAAGGAGAAGAATGAAGGGGTCGAGCAACCAAATTACACGGAGAGATTTTTTACGTGCCTCTGGTTTGGCAGCCGCCGGTGCGCTCCTGGCATCCTGTAATCGAGTTCCTCTCCCAACCAAACAGTCCAGCCAGGGACCTGTCCAGCTTGTATATCAGGATTGGCGAACAGAATGGTTCCCTGGGATGGCACAACAGATGCTTGCGGAATTTCACGAGCAGCATCCAAATATCCGGGTTTTTTACACTCCCGATCC
Source organism: uncultured Chloroflexia bacterium (assembly GCA_963827155.1). Taxonomy (GTDB): domain Bacteria; phylum Chloroflexota; class Anaerolineae; order Anaerolineales; family UBA4823; genus UTCFX2. The sequence continues at coordinate 1,662,196 of CAWGZV010000002.1, forward strand.
CGAGAATCTCGAAGATGTCCTTCTGGCCGATATGGAAGCCGGAACCGCTCCCGATGTTTTTTCAGGTTGTTGTGATTTCTATCCTGTCTTTGCCCAGAAAGGGTATACCCTCGATCTTACATCCTATATAGAGGCGGATCTGGACAAATCCACGATCGATGATTGGTCCCAGGCTCAATTCAAAGCCCTCAGGTTGGGAGACGCCAATCAGTTTGCTCTGCCAAAATACCATGGGGCTTTAGCCCTGTACTACAATAAAGACGCATTCGATTCCGCTGGTGTAGCCTACCCAGACGGAACCTGGAGTTATGACGATTACCTATCAGCTATGAAGAAGCTCACCATTAGAGTGGGCAGCGAGATAAAACAGTGGGGCGGTATGTTCGATGTGACTTGGGACCGTATCCAGGTCCATGTGAATGGTTGGGGAGGTCATTTCGTCAATCCGGATGATCCAACGAAATGTGAAATGGCTGCTCCCCCGGCACAGGAAGCTATGCGTTGGCTTAAAGCTCGAATGTGGGACGATCGTGTGATGGCTTCCTTCCTGGATGTTGAAAATGTCGAGACCCGCCAGGCATTCATCAATCAGAAGATTGCTATGGTTGAAGATGGTTCTTGGGCTCTGAAAGATATCCTCACCCAGGCTCAGTTCCGGATCGGCGTAAGCCCTTTCCCAACCGGACCGGTAAGACATGTAACCCTAGGCACCACCGACGGATTTTCAATTTATTCTGGTACTAAGAATCCTGATGCTGCATGGGAGCTTTTAAAATTCTTGATAAGCAAAGATTACGGTCGCGCCATGGCGCGTGCTCATTTCCTCCAGCCCGCGAGGGCATCCATTGTTCAGGATTGGATCCGCTACGTTCAGCAAGCCTACCCAGAAAAAAGTAAAGATATGGACTTGAATGCCTTCGCCGATGGGCACATAAAAGGCTATTCAGTTACCTCAGAGACCTTCAAGAATATGGTCAATGTGGGGAAAATTGCCGATGCAGCCTGGGAGCGAATTTTTACCTTGGGGCAGGCAGATGTATCTGAAGTTACTGAGGTTTGTCGTCAGATTGAAAGCATCCAGGCTCCAACCAGTCTGTTATTGCCTGACTGCAATTGTCGAAATGATGCCTAGAAGTCAAAATTCACACGTAGCAAGGTTCCATACCAGCGGGTAACTTAGGTTTGAGTTTTAATTTTCGCATATTCCTAATTATTGATGAGGCCAAGACTTGAAGTTCCATATACGACAACTGAGTTTGGGCACCAAGATTATCCTTTATACATTTGTTCCTACTGCGATCGTTATGCTGATCGTTGCCTTAACTTTGTACTATTCCTATCAGCGTGTGACGGAGGATTTTGTTATTCATCGTGATATTGAACTCACACGTCTCTCCGCTAGCCAAATATCCTCGGGATTTGAAGATTACGTAGATCGACTGGGAGCACTCGCCAGGTTGCCAGAAGTTTATCAAGGTGATTCTGCCAGTAAATCCGCAGCACTCGAATCCGCTCAAAACCAGCTCGTGCTTTTCGATGGTGGCGTTTACATCTTAAATAATCTTGGTGAGCTGGTCGCCGCCCAACCTGAACAGCCGGATAGATTGGGGCAAGACTGGTCACATAAACCATATTTTACAGATAATACCCGGATTCGCGATGCGCGGTTCTCGGATATCTCCTCAGATGGACCAGACGGCGCAAAGGTTGTGGTCATCTCCGTGCCAATATTAGGAGAAAAACAGGAGTTCAAAGGAGTCGTTCTCGGTATGTTTCGCATGGATACCAGCGCTGTCAGCCCGTTCTATGGCACGTTGATAAAACAGCGTATTGGCGGTAACGGGGATGCGTACTTAATCGATGGACAGGGAGGCATTATATATGCTTCAAATTTCAATTTGGTAGGTACAAATTTCAGCAATTATCCTGTATCAAGTGGGATTCTTAGTGGAAAATTTGAAGCTCAACGCATCAAATCTCCAGATGGACGCGACATCGTGATCTCTTATGCTCCGGTTCCTCGCTCTGCCTGGCGCTTGGTTATCGAGGAAGAATGGGCGCAGCTTCTTAGTCCCAGTCGTAATTATGGGCGTTTTCTCGTGCTTATGCTCATTCTTGGGGTTGTTGTTCCAACATTAATGGTGATGTTCGGCGTGCGGGCGATAACTGGTCCGGTTAATGGTTTTATCTCTGCAGCACGCAGCCTCGCAAATGGAGATTTCGACCAATCGATTAGTGTGCGCACACATGACGAGTTGGAAGAACTGGCTAACCAATTCAATCGGATGGCTGCCCAGCTAAAAGACCTTTACACCAATTTGGAAGACCGGGTGGCAGACCGAACGAAGGAATTGACTGCTGTAAATTCGGTTTCTGAAGTCGTCAGCCGGTCCTCGATTTGGACCAGATCTTGCCAGATGCGCTTGCTAAGACTTTAGAAGTTATGGAGATGGACGCGGGAGCAATCTTTCGATTGGATTCTCAAAGCGGGCGGCTGACTTTACTCGCCGAAAAAGGTTTGAATCCAAGGGTTCGTGAGCTAGCATTGGATCTTCCATTGGAATCGAGTATCGTCAGCAGCGTTAAGCGCACCCGAGAAGCAGAAGCTCGTTTGCTTACTTCATATCCTGCTGGTCCTGTGAAAGATATTTTGGAAGGTGCCGGCGTAAAACTAGTGGTCAGCATACCATTATCCTCAAAGGATGAAGTACTTGGTGCCATCAATGTCTTGAGTTTAACGGAGGAATATCCATCTCACGAAGAGATGTCGGCTGCAACAGCAATTGGTCAGCAAATTGGGGTAGCAATTGAAAATGCCAGGCTATTCGCCCAGACCGTGGCTTATGCTCAAGAAATGGAAAAAGCGCGCCAAATCGCTGAAGAAGCGAGCGCCTCAAAAAGTATTTTTGTGGCGAATGTCTCGCATGAGCTTCGCACCCCGCTTACTTCGATCTTAGGTTTTGCACGATTGGTACAGAAACGTTTGGAAGAGCGTATCCTTCCAAATACTGCCGTTACTTCGCCAAGGATGGAACGTGACGCGAGACAAATCCAGGATAACCTGCAGATCATAGTATCTGAAAGTCAACGCCTCATGTCCATGATCAATGATGTTTTGGATTTAGAGAAAATCGAAGCAGGAAAAATGGAGTGGCATTTCCACCCGCTGGATATTTCTGAAGTCATCCAGCAAGCTGCCACCAATACGGCTAGCCTGTTCGATGCCTCTGATTTATATTTGGTTCTTGCCCTACCAGATAAGCTCCCGACGATTAATGGGGATCGAGATAAATTGCTCCAGGTAATGATCAATTTGATATCCAATGCCGTGAAATTCACTCCCTCGGGAAATGTGGTCGTTCGAGCTGAAGCTCTGGGAGATCGAATTGTAGTAAATATCAGTGATACTGGCATTGGGATAAGCAAGGAGGATTTACCGAAAGTTTTCGAAAAGTTTAGACAGGTTGGTGATAGCCTGACCTCCAAACCGAAGGGCACTGGATTGGGACTGCCAATTGTTCGAGAGATCGTCGAGTATCATGGTGGTCAGGTATCCGTGGAAAGCACAATCGGAAAAGGCAGCACTTTCTCCTTCTGGATCCCAATCGAAGCGAATGAACTAAAATACATTCAAGAATCCTCTCAATCATCGGGCCAGATTCTTTAGTATATAATTCATCCATCACGGAATGGATTCGGGCGGGAGGGATGATGCGTGGAATTTTCTATCCAACCAGTGTTGCAGTGATCGGGGTATCATCAAAACCCACTAATTTAGGACGAAATATTGTCGCCAACATGGTTGAATTTGGATTTGACGGCATCGTTTATGCTGTAGGACCTAGCGGCGGGACAATAGAGACCCGGCGGATCTATCCCACTGTTTTGGACATCCCGGATCATGTTGACTTAGCAGTGATTTTCACTCCAGCCCAGACAGTCCCAGGGGTTCTGGAGCAATGTGGCCAGAAAGGAATCCACTGGGCAATCATCGAGTCTGCTGGATTCCGAGAATACACTGAAGAAGGCCGCTTGCTCGAAGAACAAATCCGTCAGATCGCGGCAAAGTATTCGATCCAGTTTGTAGGTCCAAACTGCATCGGTGCCATAAACATGGAAAATGGATTTTGTGTCCCATTCCCTCGCCTGAAAAAGTTCTTCAAACAAGGAGAAGTCTCGATCATCACCCAGAGCGGCGGAGTGGGAATGAGTGTATTGAACCTGATGGCGAACGAGGGACTTGGATTGAGTAAGTTTGTCTCAGTTGGAAATATGTTGGATAAAACTTCCGAAGACATGCTTGAATATCTCATCCAAGACAACAAGACCAGGGTGATCTTTATGTATCTTGAGAGTATCAGCAATGGAAAGCGACTCGTCGAAATTGCCCGCCGCTCGTCTAAACCAATTATGACATTTAAATCCAATATTGGCAGGTTGGGGCAGAAAATTGCATTGTCCCATACTGCTTCGCTTACCAGTGATGATCGGGTCGTGGATGCCGCTTTTCACCAATCCGGTATTATTCGTGTGCGAGATGCGACCTCATTGGGAAATAATTTAAAAATCCTTGGGCTCCCGCCTATGAAAGGGAAGCGGCTTGGGGTGATTTCTCGATCCGGTGGTCATGCGGTCATTGCAGCAGATGCCTGTGAGCTTTCAGGTTTTGAGCTCGCAAGCTTTCCGGAGGAGTTCCTTCGAGAGATCGAAAAACATTTCCGCGCATCGGTCATCCGGCTCACCAATCCTCTGGATCTCGGGGACCTATTTGATTTGGACCTCTATGCAGACATTGTGGAGCGAACACTGCAGTTAGAAAGCGTCGATGGGGTGGTTTTTTTACAGACCGCCCTCTCTGAAGCCGAAAACCTCACCAGTCGTCAGTTACTAATGAGGATTATGACGCTGGTTGAACAATACCAAAAACCTGTTGCTTACTATATCTCGACGGGTGCAAGCGAAGTAAATTATCTCAAACAGAATTATGACTTTCCAGTCTTTACTCAAGTGGTAGAAACTGTACGCGCCTTGGAAATGAGCCAGTATCGCTTTGGACGATCCCAGGTTCTAAATCTACCGCCGAGTGAATTAGATTTTTCCTCAGACACAAGGAAAGTTCGTGAATTAATCTCCCAGGCTCAGAGCGAAAAGCGAAACTTACTTCTCCCTGAAGCTCTTGATATTTTGGAGGCCTACGGCATCGCGACAATCCCATCTGCTGGAGCGAAGACAAGCGCTCAGGCAGTAAAAGTTGCAGAAAGATTTGGATACCCAGTCGCAATAAAGATCATCGCTGGCGAAATTTCTCATAAGACCGATGTCGGCGGTGTGGTGCTCAACTTGAAAAACGCAGCTGAGCTCGTTGCCGGTTTCGAGGATTTGCTTAAACGGATTCAAGCCTCCAATCCTCTATCGATAATAGAAGGTGCAATCGTACAGCCAATGCTGAATCAAGGAATTGAGCTGATCATTGGCGGCAGGCAGGACCCTCAATTTGGTCCAGTCGTTGTTGTTGGTTTGGGTGGGATTTTTGTGGAAGTTTTTAACGAAGTTGTCGTACGCGTCGCTCCAATTTCGAAAGAGGATTCAACCGAAATGGTTCGGAATCTGCGAGGTTATCATTTATTAGCTGGAGCACGCGGGCAGCCGCCCGCCGATATTGACGCTGTCGAAGATTCCCTGCTGCGTCTATCAAAACTGCTGGTAGATTTTCCTCAAATTAATGAAATTGACATCAATCCACTCCGCGTTCTCGAAGATGGGCAAGGCGTTTGCGCTCTGGACGCCCGCTTGATTTTATCCGGGACCTTCCCCAATTCTCATCAGGCGAAGGACTGAAGTAAAAACTGTTCGAAGGTTGTTGCTTTTGCTGCCAAAATCTACCTGGCGTTTGGCTGATTTTAGTCGCCAGAAAAAAAACCAATAGGAGCTCGAAATGACCAAACAAATCGATAAGCAGACTCTCTCCCCCTCGATCCGCATGCTGTCCGATGACCAGGTAAGGGGAATTCACCATGCAACTTTATCAATCCTCGGTCAGATTGGTGTCGATATGCAGGACCCGCAGGGACGGCGTCTCCTCTTGGATGCTGGCGCAGTCGAATCAGGTGGTCGCCTCAAGATCCATGAAAATCTTGTCACAGATGCGCTGGCTAAAGCGCCATCCCGAATACCGATGCATAACCGCCTCGGTGAGCTGATTATGCCGCTTGAACAGGGCAATGTCTATTTCGGAACGGGGTCCGATACGATTTTCACGATGGATCGAACCACCCGGCAGCGGCGCCGTGCCGAAGCCCAGGATGTCGAAGATTTTGCGCGTTTGGCAGACAGTCTGGAGAATATCGATTTCGTGATGTCGATGGGCGTCCCGATCGATGTAAAAGTCGAGGATACTTTTGTTGAAGAATTTGTCCGCATGATTCGAGGTAGTGTAAAACCTCTGGTGTATACGGCTCAGGACCGGGAGGATATGGAAGATATCTATCAAATTGCCGCCGCTGTGGTTGGGGGAGAACAGGTTCTCCGCGAAAAGCCTTTCATGCTCCTTTACGCTGAGCCGATTTCACCATTGTTAATTCCAGAAGTATCGCTCCAAAAGCTCATCTTTTGTGCTGAGAAAGGAATCCCTTCAGCCTATCTCCCTTCTCCAAATACGGCTGGCGGTGGTCCAGTAACTCTGGCAGGCGCGATTGCGTTGGGAAACGCGGAATGCCTGGTAGGCTTAATCGTTACTCAGCTAATCCGTCCCGGCGCACCTTTTTTGTTCGGGATGAATACTGCTGCTCTTGATCTCAAGACGACCATCGTGAGTTATGGGTCCCCGGAATGGAGCATGGGGATGGCAGCATGTTGCGATCTGGGTCGCTACTACAATCTGCCTGTTTGGGGTTATGCAGGTGCATCAGATAGCAAAGTGATCGATGCGCAGGCGGGTATCGAATCGACCTTCTCGATCATGAGTGCTTTTCTTTCCCGCTCCACTGTAAATCATGACGTTGCGTATATGGAATACGGTTCAACTTCCTCTATGGAGCTGATGGTCATTGCGGATGAGATTATTTCAATGACACGCAACTTTATCGGTGGGATTCCAGTCAATAAAGAAACGCTCGCACTCGAAGCCATCGGGCGGGTAAATCCAGGAAGCGGCTTTCTATCGGATGAAAGCACTTTTCAGCATTTTCGCACTCATCAATGGTCGCCACGCCTCATAGATCGAAAGCGCTTCGATATCTGGCAGACGGCAGGTTCAAAAGATATGTTCGAACGGGCGAATGAACGTGCGAAAAAGCTTCTGGCGAGCCATCAAACGCCTGCTCTCTCGAGTGAAGTCGAAAGCGCAATCCAGGCAGTCTTCGAAAGCCGCCATCGGAAAAATAAATCGGTTTGAGGACCTCAAACCGCATCTCTTATATCGACGATTTCTTGCCCATCGATCTGGGAGAGCGCTTCACGGACCTCATCGCATGTGGCATGCGGAATTTTTACCACTACATCATAAAATCCTGGATTGCGAGGAGATGGGAAGCTTCCAATACCCATCACGCCGAATCCTTTTTCCACAAGCACCGCTGCCATCTTTACAAACTGGCCTTTTTTGTCAGGCATTCGGATGGTCACGCGGATTCCTTCAGCTGGCAAACCTAACATCTCCTGGAACGCCTGCAGCAAATCAATCTGAGTCAATAAGCCTATCACGATCCGGCTTTCATCGATTACCGGGAGGCACCCGTATTTATAGTGCGTCATAATGCTGGCGGCGCGTTCGATCGTTCGCTCAGGCGAAATCGTTACCACATCTTCAGCCTTCACCATGATGTCTTTCACCTTCAGGTTTGACAAAAACCGCGTGATCTCCCATACATTCAGGCTGTCCATCTCTGTCGCCCGCATGGATAGATTGTGCCTTGTGACCAATCCAACCAGTTCTTTCCCATCACCAACCACCGGCACATGTCGGATCCGGTTTTCAGACATGATCCTTTCAAGTTCTGCCGCAGGCATTTCCGGCGAGATGATGATGGGATGACGCACCATGCAATCTTTTACTAGCATATTTCCATCCTTTTTTTCGTGTTTCAGCCTACCCTCTTTTGTGACCACAGGATCGAAGCTGTTGAGCATCTCGAGCGTGTGGTGGCAGAAGATCAAATGCCCCCCTCCAGCATCGCGCCAGGGAGGGATTTGCTTGCAAATCTCAGGGTCAGGGAGGAGTTTCCGGCGCGGGCAGCGGGTATGAAAACGACAGCCCTCTGGTGGATTAATGGCGCTCGGCACAACCCCCTCCAGACGGATGCGTTTTTGCTTCACAGTTGGGTCTGGGATTGGGACTGCGGAAAGCAGGGCTTCGGTATATGGGTGGTACGGTGGGTGATAAATCGCCTCGGCAGGACCAATATTCATCAGCTGTCCCAGATACATGACTGCAACGTAGTCCGAAAAGAATCTCACCACGCTCAAGTCATGCGCGATGAACACGAGTGTGGTTTTGAAATCTTGCTGAATATCCATCAGAAGGTTGAGGATCGCAGCTTGCACAGAGACATCCAGCACGCTGACCGGCTCATCACATAACACCAGCTCTGGTTGGCTGGCGAACGCCCGGGCGATTCCCACCCGCTGTTTTTCTCCACCACTGAGCTGGCTGGGGAGCCTGTCAAAATACGTTTCATTCAGCCGCATAGCTTGCAGCAGCCTGATAACTTCATCTCGAATTCTATCCTTAGGGATAGTTCGGAACCGCTGCATTGGGCGCGCAATCTGCTGTCCCACGGTGTAAGACGGATTCATGGTCGAATTGGGATTTTGGAAGACCATTTGCAGCTCTCTGATCAACTTCTCGTCCCGTTTCGAGATGGGCATTGTGATGTCGACCCCAAGAAACCGGGCTGCCCCTCCACTTGGACTTTCAAGTCCGATGATCGTCTTAATCAAAGTGCTCTTCCCGCAGCCCGATTCTCCAACCACACCTAACGTTTTACCTTTTGGCACAATGAATGAAACATCTTCGACTGCCTTAACGTAACGCTTCTCGCCCAGTCCAAATACATCGCTCATCGAATTCCCGGTAATCGGGTAATATGTCCGCAGCCCTTCTAGCTCTAAGATCGGCTCTCCTTCGGCGGAGTCAGGCGTCTTCGAAGGCAGCTCGATGTCCTCAGATGGCATCCACTTCGCAGGGTCAATTTCTTCAGCAAAATGGCAGCGCACCAAACTAGGGCTTCCTTCAACCGTTCGAAGTTTTGGGCGGTCGGTGCGGCAGAATTCGCGCACATAGTCGCAGCGTGGAGAGAATATGCATCCCGCAGGTCTGTTAGCAGGTGCTGGTACTCGGCCGCGAATCGGATAAAGTATAGATGATGATTTCTCAGATCCCAACCTTGGGATGCAGCGGAGCAAACCTTGGGTATAAGGATGTTGGGGGTGTGCGAAGATTTCCTCGACCGGCGCTCGCTCGACCATTTCTCCAGCGTACATCACTCCTACAACTGTAGCGACACGCGCCACCACTCCAAGATTGTGGGTGATGTACATAATCGCAGTATCGAATTCATGCCTCAGCTCGGCAATCAGATCCAGCACCGCCGCTTCCACGGTTACATCAAGCGCCGTGGTCGGTTCGTCCATGATCAGCAGAGCAGGGTTGTTCAAAAGCGCCATCCCAATCACCACCCGCTGCTGCTGGCCTCCCGAAATCTGGTGTGGGTATCGAAGCATTACGTTCTCGGGGTCGGGCATATACACCCGTTCCAGCATTTCGATGCAGCGGTTTTTCGCCTCGTCATTGCTGATTTTGCGGTGGACGGTCAGCACCTCCTTCATTTGTTCCCCAATCCGCATCGAAGGATTTAGTGCTTGCATCGGATCCTGATAGACCATCGCGATCTGGTCTCCCCTCAACCTGCGCAGATCCTCGCCGCTCTTTCCTACCAGCTCCTGCCCTTGAAATTTTATACTGCCCCGCTTGACATACCCGTTTTGTCCTAGAAAATTTACGATCGCCCAGGCGACCGTGCTTTTCCCGCAGCCAGATTCCCCTACAATTCCATGCGATACACCTCTCCCAATCTCGAAGGAAACATTTTGAACAGCTTCAACCTCTCCGCCGCGAACCTTGTAAGCGACAGCCAGTTCCTCGATCTTGATAACTGGAGGCGAAGAAGTGGGTATGGTGAGAAGATCACTCATGAGCATGCCTCTATTTTTGGTAGCGGGTCATCTCTTCGCGTAAACCATCCGCGAAGAGATTCAATCCGATCACAAGGCTCGCAATCGCAAGCGATGGCCAGATAGCTGCCAATGGGTTCGAAAAGATGTTCTTGCGAGCTTCATTGACCATATTCCCCCAATCTGGATCTGGCGGGGGAAGACCCAGACCGAGAAACCCTAGGGTGCCGATTGCAAAAATTGCATACCCCACTCGCAGCATGGCATCAACCAGCAGTGGACCACGCGCGTTCGGCAAGATCTCCTTGAACATAATAAACCAGATATTCTCGCCGCGCGTTTCTGCCGCCCGAATGTAATCGCGCGTTTTGATATCCAGCGCCAGGCTGCGAGCCAGTCGGGCAACCCCGGGGGCGCCTGTGATCGTAATCGCCAGGATCACCACCAGATCTCCTCGCCCTAAAGCTGCAATGATTACCAGATAAAGAACTATGCTCGGAAAGGCAATCATTGCATCCAAAAACTGCATGATCCATTGGTCTTTCCAACCGCTCCGGTAGCCGGCATTCAATCCCAATATCGCCCCAAACAGCAGCGACCCCAAGACGCCCCATATCGCAACCCCAATCGGTATTGCAGACATTTCTTCGCCAATTGGAAGGCGAGTCTTTAACAGGATTACTTGCGTCCCAGCCATTAATCTGGAGAGAATATCGCGCCCAAGGTGGTCGGTGCCTAATAGGTTTTCTCTGTTGGGAGGCAGGTTTTGCTGAAAATCCTGGGCATTCGGCGGGTAGGGTGTCCAGAATATTGAGATGATTGCAACCGCGATCCAGAATAGCACAATAAAGAAACCGACTGTCGACACCCTGGATTCAAAGACAATTGAGACGAACTTCCAGATTCGATTCCACCAGGATGGTCTAGGCGCGTTTGTTCTGGTGATTGCTGTCATACCTGGCTCCTCAATGATTAGGTGTAACGAATTCGTGGATTAAGAAAGGTGTAGGCCAGGTCGCCTGCCAGACGGGTCATCACCGCGATCACAACCGTCACCATGGCGGCAGCTTCGACTGCGTAGATGTCGCCAAAAATCGCCGCGTCGTAGATATATTTCCCCAATCCCGGATATCCAAAGACCACCTCCACAACCACGATCCCACCCACCAGCCAGTTGACGTGAAGCATGATAATCGTGATTGGCGCCATCAGCGCATTTCGAACCGCATGTCGCCGAACGACCTGCGAGCGTGGCATTCCTTTCATGATTGCCGTCCGGATGTAGGCGGTTCCCATTACTTCCACCATACTTGCACGTGTCATTCGTACGACATACCCAAGTTCGACTGCTGTCAGCGTGAGAACCGGTAGAATCAGTAGCTTGGGATTCTCGAATATCGCATTTGGGGTTAAAAATACCGTAACTGCCGGCACCACTTTTAACCAAATCCCAAAGATGATGATTAAGAATATTCCAGTAACGAATTCAGGAGTCGCCGTCGCTCCCAGGCTGGTCACAGAAACCACCCGGTCAAGCGGTTTCCCTTCGTTTGTGCCTGCTATGATGCCCAGCACCAGCGCCAACGGCATGACGACTATGAAGGCTACCAATGCCAGCACAAGCGTATTCCGGATCCGCGGGACTAAAGTGAACATCACCGGTCGACCGGTTTGCAGCGAGGTCCCCGGGTCGCCGCGCAGCAGCCCCTTCCGAAGTGGGATGTATTGGACTGGTCCATCTTTGATTTCGCTGAAGCCTGTCTTGGTGCGCACATACACGGTCTCTCCACCCTCTTGCACCCATCGGACGGCATTGTTGTGGGTGTCGACCCCCCAAAAATAACCACTTCCGTTCTTATCGACCTTCCATTGGACTTCAGTAGGAGTTTTGACGCTTGAGCCGTCCGGTTGGCGGACAAGCGCCACCATTTTTCCATCTTCCATGTTCCAATGCAGATATTCTCCATTGACATTCCCCCACCATTCTGGCTCTCCAGTTTTAGGATTCGGTAAGATCGCTAACGGAAAATCGAACTTTGATTTTACCTGCCAATCCGTTCCAACAAGCCAATCGGCATATCGAAGCCAGGCGGGGCGATCCAGTCCCAGTTGCTTTCGATAGGATTCGCGCTGTGCTTCCGTTGAAAAAACCCCGAGGAGCTTGATTGTGATATCGCCTGTGCCGACTTCCAGCAGAACAAAAAGCACAATCGAAACGATTAGCATCGTGACTATTGTCGAAACGAGGCTGCGGAAGAGAAATCGAGACATAGGCCTGCTCCTTTAGTTCCGTAATCCTAAAGTGACAAGAGCCCGAACAAATCTGCTTTTTCGAGCAGTACGAGATGATTAATAGTGGTTAAACCTGGTTGGAGGATTTGAGAGCAAATTCCATTCTGCCCCACCACTCTCCAACCAGGCTCTCAATAGAATTTACTCTTTCCAGACTTCGTTCATTAGATCGTACTCAGTTGGGTGTGCCGCGATGTTGTGGAATGTCTTCGGCACAATATTCCAGACACGCTTCCAATAAGCAATCCCGATCGGGCCACGTTCTTGGAAAATGTCCTCGATCTTGCACATCAGACCACGGCGTGCTTCAACGTCCAGGGTCGCTTCAGCTTCGGTAAGCAGATCCTGGAATTCCTTGTCCACCCAGCGAGTTTCGTTCCACTCAACAGGTTTTCCGGTATCATCAGCCGTATAACCAAGCCTCAAAACCATCGTTCCGAGTGGTCGGTGTGTCCATGAGGTCAGCCCAAAATCCACCTCTGTCCAGCGGTCCCAGTAGCCGCCTGGGTCCGTGATGTCTAGTGTGATGTCGAAACCGCCTGGGGCAGCTAGCTCTTTGAGCGCCTGGCTCCACTCTGGCTCCTCCAGGTCGTTCTTTGTAGCGAGGGTGACTTTCAAGCCATCAGGATAGCCAGCTTCGGCAAGCAGCGCTTTTGCGCCTTCAGGATCGTATTTCGGAATATCCTTCGTGCAGTATTCTGGATGCACCGGCGCGATGTGGGCATCAATCGCCTGGTCCCCTTGCCCGTAATAGCTTAGTTGAAGCATTTTTTCGCGATCCTGGCACATCTTCATCGCCTGCACTACACGCTGGTCCTTCCAGGGATCCATATCCACCCGCATTCGCAGTACCGATGTCACCGCAGTCGGCGCGGTCAGCACCTGAAGCGTTGGAATATCCTTCAAAGCCTGCCAATCGCTTGCGCGGGGTTGGTAGGTCGCATCGATTTGACCGGATTGCACCGCGGCCACCGAAGCGTCTTTTGAAAGCGAGACATAGATGAGCTCATCCAAATATGGGAGCGGCTGCCCGTCTTCACCCATCTTCCAATAATCAGCCCGGCGTTTAAGTACCGCTCGCTCTGCTTCTGAATATTCCTCCAGTGTGAACGCACCGGTGCCGATAGGCTGCTTGATGAAATCACCTTCAAAATTGCGATGCATGATGTTGGCAGGATAGTGGAACAGGTGCTCAGGCACCCCGATATTTCCCTTCGTCAGGTGCATCGTCACGGTATAGTCATCAACCTTTTCAACATCCTGAGGACCAGTCAGGTAGTCCATCAAGCTCAACATCGACGATCCGACGTCTGGATTCAACCATTCTCCAAAATTGAACAGCACGTCATCTGCTGTGAACTCGTCCCCATTATTGAACTTGATTCCTTTTCGCAGGAAGAGCTTCCAGGTTTTCAGGTCTTCGCTGGCTTCCCATCTCTCCAATAGAAGGGGTTGAGTGATATTATCCGGACCGATTTCAGTCAGATATTCTGCCACATGGCGGATCACATTCGCTTGCTGGACCCAGGATTGGCGAGCAGGATGATCGATCTTCTGCAGTTCCATCCCTCGTGTGAAGGTCCCGCCGCGCTTTATCGCAGATACGATCGGCGCCTCAGTGACGACCGGGGCTACGGTTGCCATTACTGCTTCAGTCACAGCTGCAGCGGCTGTTGGAGGCACAGCAGTTGGTGCAACAGCCTGTGTTGCAGCCGGCGCTATTGTGGTGGGTGCAGGGGGTGCAGCACAACCTGCTGCAATCACCGCCGAGCCAGCGGACATACCGAGCAAGGTCGCGAAATGCAGGAATTCTCGCCGGCTGATGCGACCCTGTGAAAGCTGATCATACGCCTCTGGGATCGCAGGATGGATTTTCGCCATCGTGTACTTCGAAATCTCGGGTTTTTTCATATTTTCCTCCATAATAATCAAATACTAAATCGACGGAGACAGTCCTCATAATCGAAATCAATTGCGAGCCTTCCACCTCCTTTTTCTGAACCAACGCTTGTTTCGTTGGTCAACCTTCTCTTGAACACTTACTTTGCTGCCTGATTAGCATTTGCAGCGAATTAAGATACTAAATATCCACTGACACCAGTTCTTGATTCACCCAGGAATCTTGATCACATCGCATAAAAGCGCTTTATAAACTGGAAAACCAGAAATCTCGTCGAAATTATCGGCATCAGTCAGCATATTGACGTTCGCTTCACGCCATTCTTGAGGACCAAGAGGCCCTCCTCCGCCCATATTAACCTCCACGACTCCTTGGACAATATCCTCAGTTATCCTCGCAGTGAAAATCACCTCCCCACGGGCGGTTTTTACGATCACCCGTTCTCCGTTCTTTATCCCGCGTTTCTCAGAATCGATCTTGTGAATGTGAACCAGCGGAGTTGGGTGTTTAGCTACCAACGAGGGGATATTGTGGTGCTGGCTGCGGAAGTCATATAATGTCCTTGCACCGGTATTCAATACTAGTGGAAATTTCTCCGCTAGCACAGGACTGCCCAACGGTCCTTCGAGTGGCTCAATATAAACTGGCAGCGGTTCGTATCCAAACCTGCTCAGCCATTCAGATGAAATCTCAAATTTTCCTGTGGGGGTATTAAATCCAGGTTCACCATCTGACCGCAGTTCACCGCTTGCAAATTTCCGGTAATGCATTTCAGGTGTTGGCAGCCTGATTCCTCCTGGGTTACTTCGTAAATCCTCGATGGTAAGCCCTAAGTCCTGAATTGCAAATTCGATCATCTCACTCTCTGTCTGCGGCCATTGGTGGCCATAACCTAACCTCCGAGCCAGCTCGGCAAAGATCAGGTAATCGTTTCGAGCCTCTCCCTCTGGAGGGATCACTCTTTGGCGCAGTATGAGATGGTTGTCGTGCATTACGTATGATTCAATCTCGAACATGGTCGTGGCAGGAAGCAAGATATCTGCATACTTTGCATCTGCCGTAGGAAACCGATTCACAATCACCAGCAGATCCAGAGCTCCTAATGCTCTCTTCCATAAGTCTGGGTCAGGCCAGGAAGTGATCAAAGAGGAGCCTGCGATGATCAATCCTCGCAGCGGATAAGGTTCGTTGTTTAGAATTGCTCTGGGAAAAAGCGAACCATGAGCCTCGTTCCTCACCTCGCGATAAAGCGGAAATTCCTTTGCGCCGATCGGTGGTCGGCTGTCCTTTGGCGGGTCGGTCAACAATCGTTTCAACCTCGGTCGATTGTGCATTCGAAATAACTTCCCGCCTTTGATATCAAGGTGACCAGCAATCGCCTGCAGGGTCCACACCGCTCTAATCGCTTGTAAACCGCTGTTAGAGTATTCCAGACCTGTATAAGTCAATATGGAGCAACCCTTCGATCTCCCGATCGACCTAGCCAGTTCATAAATCTTCTCTTCAGCTATTCCGGTAATCGCTGAAACCTTGCTTGGAGAGAATTGGAGTACATACCCACACAGCTCAGGGAATCCGTAGGTCCAGTCTTCGATAAACTTATGATCAACTAGATCCTCATGAATCAGGACATGGATCATCGCCAATGCCAGCGCCCCGTCGGTGCCGGGACGAATACCAATCCATTCACACCGTAAAGCCCGCGCCGATTTACTCCGGCGGTGGTCGATCACGACGACCCTGGCTCCTTTTCTAGCAGCATCTCTTAATTTAGGTAGATTGGTTGGCGGCGAATCCGTGGCTGGATTTCCTCCCCAGATCAGGATGAGATCCGCATTCTGAAAATCTTCCTCCATGTCTCGAAGGTATTCACCAAAACAGGCTCGTGAAGCAAACATCCCATAAGATACATAGCATAATGAGCCAACACCGCTCGTGTTTGGAGAGCCAAAAGGAAAGAGGACCGCATTCGCAGACGATTCGATAGTCCCGCTCGGAGCAAAAGTCTCGTTTAAACCATATTCGAAATTACCGCGTCCAGTGTAAACAGCCAGAGCTTCAGGACCGTATTGTCCGGCTATTCGGTGAATCCCGGCGAGGATTTCATCGTAAGCCTGATCCCAGCTAATTCGTTCGAATCTACCTTCTCCTCGTGCCCCTATCCTTCGCTGAGGATAAAGCATTCGATCTGGTGAATAGACAATCTCGCTTGCCTGACTGCCTCGCGTGCAAACCGAACTGTGGGGTTCCTCTTTTATCGGATGCAGTGATTTGATCTTCCCATCCTCAAGCTCGATGTTGTTCAAACATCCAGCCGGGCAAACCCCACATAATCCAAGAATGGTTTGGGCGTTTGGATGAGCATTCGATAAGTCGGAATCTGGCATAAATTTTTCCATCCTAATTCCCGTTATCCATGGAAAGGCTCAGGATATATTGGATTTCCTGGTCAATGGAATCAGGAAGCGAAGCCGGCTGGTGCGTCTCTAATAGCTCCATTGTTCGTTCATGCACACGCATCTCGAGATTTTTCGAGCCCTGACTCTCCCAACGGTCGAGGCGTTGCCGGTCAAATAGCTTGGGAACGTAAGTCTCGCGCCAGTGGGCTAAGGTATGCTCGTGGGTCATGAACTGCCCGCCTGGACCTACCTCATGGATCACATCTAATGCCAGGGCTTCATCATCAAGCTGGACTCCACAAACGAAATGGCGTGACATCGAAATAATCTCATTGGCCAAAACCATGTATTCCGGTGAATGGGTGAGACCAGCCTCCAAATAACCCACATCATGATTGAGGTTGGTTTTCGCAAGCAAGGCAGTCATAACCTGGAATTGCGCGTCAGCTGCTGCCTGCCCATCCAATACTTTCGAATCGCTGTGGGCAGCATAGCCCCAAACGGGCATACTGTAAAACCGTCCCATTTCCGCAGCCATCACCCTGGCAAGCTGATACTCAGGCGATCCGTAAACGCTGATCATGGACTTCATATCCAGGTTGTGTACGCCATGACCATAAAGAAACGGAGCACCAGGCTTCGTAAGTTGGTGTATGACTAGACTGCTGAGCATCTCGGCATTTCCTAGCACAACTGCACCAGCAAGGGTCATCGGGGCAGTTCCGCCCATCATCGGTGCGGGGGAGTGGGTAATGGGTATCGAATGTCTTGCGCAGTAGAGCAGCTTATCAGTCGCTTCAAGTGAATGCTGTAATGGCGTGCTCGGTTCGGAATAAACCAGAAACGTGGGGTGTTTTTCTAGATTTTCCAACCCCCCTGCAGCTGCGGCAGCCATCCCGGTGATCGCTTCCAAATCCGCAAGATCGTTGCAAACCACCACCATCGGTTTCGTGGTCGTTCTCAGCAGTGTCGCGTACTGGTGACGGTAGTAGGCACCTGGAGGTACGTCTACAGGGACTCCCATTGACATGACGAACCCAATTTCTGGCAACGCGTCCCGCGATCCGAACACAATCTGCAATATCTTCTATCCGGAAATCCCGACGGATCCCTGACCGTGGATCTAGATAGCGAAGGGTATCCGATCCAGGTCCAAAGTAAACATTCTCCCCATCTAATTGGAGGGCGACTTGTTCTCCGCCTCTCGAATAAAGATCAAATGAATTCGGTACCGTTGACAGTGCCCATTCAATCAAAGTTGGTGGGAATTTGACCAGTCTTCCATTGGAATTTACGCCTGCATCTCGAAGAATTCTTAGACCTTCATCATGGAAGATTTCTACCCCTGTATCATGCAGAATTTTCCTGGACGCCAGATGAATTCGCAGGCAATCTTCATGTCGGAGCATCTCAAACCTTGGAGCGATGAAAGTCAAAGGGGTATCCTCCTCAAGTAGGCTAATATCGAATCGAGTGCAATCGAATTCTCATCGAAATCTATACTTCTAGATCGATGAGATTTTGATTGTATTGACATTCTGTAAAAATGGGCTGGGTTCAAACGGCCGAGGGCGCAACCACGACTGTTGGATTTTAATCCGTCATGGCGCATCCCACTGAAAGTTCGAGTCGGTTCATTGCGAACCACTCGAACAAGGTTTTCTCTTCTAAAAAGTCTCAAAGATCCCGCGAACAAAATCACAAAGGCCTTTCCAGGGTAGGATCTTAATACCCTAAACTCATAAGGATTCCCTGCTATTATCGCGGGAAGATTTTTCTTGAGTTGAATCCATTTGGTGAGAAACAAGGGAAATCGCTTGGATTGGTTAGCCTGCTCGATCGGAATATTTTGATTAAATTTCAGTAATTTTATCATGTTCCCATAATCACTGTATTAAACCTCCTTCTCAGGATATACTTAATTTAGTGAACCGATCCGGGAATAAAACAAATGGTATTTAATGATACTCTGCAGGAGATTTCATCCTTCGGCAATAGATCTCGCTGGATAATTTTTATTGTCCTGCCTCCGAAGCCAGCTCAATAGAATATGATCCAAAGAATCACTTCCGCAATGAGTGAATATCCCTCAAGGTTCTGGATCCTTGTCGGCGCGAGCTTCGTTGATCGGGTCGGCGGGACAATGATATTCCCTTTCTTCGCTTTATATATCACCCAGAAATTTGGGATAGGTATGACCCAGGCTGGTGTGCTTCTGGGGACATTTTCATTTGCAGGATTTATCGGTAACTTGCTGGGCGGTGCTCTAACAGATCGTTTTGGTCGTAAGATCATGGTGATCTTTGGTCTGATCGTGAGCGTGCTCAGCGCAGTACTGATGGGTTTAGCGGAAGAACTATGGCTCTTCTACGCACTTGCCATCGTGGTGGGATTGCTCTCCGATATCGCCGGACCTGCCTGGCAGGCTATGGTCGCTGATATCCTCCCGGAAAATCAGCGCACGGAAGGTTTTGGTGTGCTGAGGGTCGTTGCCAATTTGGCTTGGATTGTTGGCCCAACAATCGGGGGATTGATGGCTTCACGGTCTTTTATGCTGCTTTTTATCTTCGATGCGATTTGCAGTCTCATCACCGCCGCAATCGTATTCCGGAAGATCCCAGAAACAAAACCAGAAGCGAAGGATGCATCCGAAAAACAAGAGGGTATTTTCAAGACCATGATCGGTTATCGTCGAGTTTTGAAAGATCGCCAGTTCATGAGTTTTATTCTTGCCTCAATAATAATGATGGTAGTGTACCTCCAGATGTACAATACCTTGTCTGTATTCTTGCGCGATGAGCACGGAGTAACACCTCAACAATATGGTTTCTTGCTTACCAGTTCTGCAATAACGGTTGTTATCTGCCAGTTCTGGGTCAGCCGCAAGATTAAAAATTATCCCCCAATGTTAATGATGGCTCTCGGATCTGCTTTTTTCATGGTTGGCTTCTCGATGTTCGGCTTTGTTCAGGCATATTTCATGTTCATCAGTGCGATTGTTCTGATCACAATCGGAGAAATGGTCGTAATGCCGGTCAGCCAGGGCTTGGCTGCAAATTTTGCCCCCGAAGATATGCGTGGAAGATATATGGCGATTTTTAGTTTGGGATGGGCAATTCCCGCCACTTTTGGACCTGCCGCGGCTGGATATATCCTCGATAATTACAATCCAAACTGGGTATGGTATGCAGGGGGATTCTTGTGCTCGCTTGCGGTTTTAGGTTTCATTTTCTTGCACAGGGCTACGCACCATCGATTCGAAATCCTGCCAAAATCCGAGCCTGCTCCAGCCGATTAAAGGTCTATCAGGCTTTCTCCGAAAAGTATTCAAAATCTTACAACAAACAAAATTGGTGAGGATGAGTTTCCCTTTTAAATGTCAGAGATTTTTGATACAATAACCGTCAAATTGGTAGCTTGATTGGAATAAATGCGGGACAACTAGCTGCTGAATTCTTCTGTCAACCATCTCAAATCAAGTATATTGTTCCCATATCAATTGTCTCCATGGATAAATCACTTTTCTAGATGAGGGTGAATGTGACAGCTAACTCTGAAAAGCTTCAAACGCAATTTGAAACCGCTCGCTGGAGCCTCAAGGATCTTGGCATCGAACCATCTGAAGCTGCAGTGAAAGCACTGATTTCAGAATTGGATCAATCCGCATTGGCATTTGAGTCCTACCGCCTCACTCTTACTCCAGATCTTCAAAATGGGGAATTCACAACGATACTTATGGATTACGAGCGGTTAAATATTGCCGCAAATCGCCTCGTTGGTTTCACTAACCTCCTATTCTTCGAAGATACCCAAAACCAGACCGCTCTAAAACTCCAAAGCCTGGCAAATCAAGCATACGCCGACGCGTCTAACCAAATGGTCTTTTTTGAATTATGGTTCAAGGAGCTCGATGCTAGTGCCGCCGAAAAATTCCTGTCTGCCAGCGGTGATGCGCGCTATTTCCTCGAAGCGCTTCGTATGTTCCAACCTTACACTCTGAGCGAAAAAGAGGAAAAAATCATCACACTTAAAGATGTGAACGGCATCGAAGCGATGATGGAGATGTATGAGATGATCACAAATCGCTTCCACTTCGAGCTGGAAATCGATGGTGAGAAGCAGGTATTGACACGCGATGGATTGATGGCATTGGTTCGCAGCCCATCTGCAGAGCTTCGGGAGCATGCCTACCGAGAGCTTTATCGTGTATATACTGACCAGGCCATCATCCTCGCACAAATCTATATCCATCGTGTTCAGGATTGGCACACAGAAGGCATTAATTTACGCGGGCTTCTCCTCGCCTATTTCTGCCCGCAATTTGATGAACGATGTCCCAGATCGGGTGGTAGAAACTCTCCTCCAGGTTTGCCGTCAAAATGCCCCGCTATTTCAGCGCTACTTCCGTCTAAAAGCAGGCTGGCTGGGGATGAAGAAGCTCAGGCGATATGATATTTATGCCACCTTGGGACAATCCCAAACTGAATATTCATTTTCTGAAGCGGTTGAACTGGTCCGCCTTAGTTTCGAGGATTTCGCACCGATTGCAGCCAAGAATGCGATGAAAGTTCTTCTGGAAAATCATCTTGATAGTGAACTGAGACCGGGAAAACGTGCTGGAGCGTTCTGCTACTCCGTCCTTCCTGAGCTTACACCTTGGGTGCTGGTAAATTTTGCCGGTAAAGCCAGAGATGTTGCCACCCTGGCGCATGAGTTGGGTCACGCCATCCATTCCCAACTTTCCTCCGGGCATTCGTACCTTACATACAGTCCATCTCTCCCACTTGCAGAAACTGCCTCGGTATTTTCTGAAATGCTTCTCACAGAGCGATTACTACAAAATGAACCTGACTCCACCACCCGTCGAGAATTATTGGCGCATGCAGTGGACGATGCCTACGCTACAATCCTCCGTCAGGCTTACTTTGCTATTTTTGAGCAGGATGCCCATCGACTGATCGATGAAGGCGCTAGCAGCGATGAGCTGGCAGATCACTATATGGCTAACTTAACAGAGCAGTTCGGCGATTTAGTCGAGCTTTCCGATGAATTCCGTTGGGAGTGGATCAGCATCCCACATATTTATCGGACTCCTTTCTATACTTATGCATACAGTTTCGGTCAGCTTCTGGTGCTTGCCCTCTATCAAATGTACCGCACCGAGGGCGCTTCTTTTGTCCCGAAGTATCTCAAGATCCTCTCTTCGGGTGGTTCGGCAAGTCCAATGAATACTTTATCAGAAGCAGGAATCGATATCACCAAAGCGGAATTCTGGCAGGGTGGTTTTGATGTACTTGCAGGAATGATCCAGACATTAGAGACTGCCTAATCCACCTGAAATCTTATTCATCTCTCTCATCAAGTCAATTTTTTTTACACTTTTGAAGGAAAGCTCCAGGAATAATCTTTTATGACCGGACAAAAAGCTACTTCACCATTCGCCATCTTCCGCCACCGCAACTTTACACTGATGTGGGTCGGGCAGCTTATTTCCACCATGGGCAGCTCACTGACCTCCCTGGCCGCCTCGATCCTGGTGTTCAGGATTACGGGCTCGGCCGCTAGCGTAGGATTAATGCTGATGGCTACCGCAGCCCCTAGCTTGATTGTTGGCTTGGTTGCAGGCGTATTTGTAGACCGCTATGACCGCAAAAAGATCATGATCTATGCGGATGTCATCCGCGCTTGCCTCGTATTTCTCATTCCATTCCTTGTTTCTATTCATATCGGTTGGTTGTATGTCATAGTTGCTCTTACGAGCGCGGTTGGTCAGTTCTACGATCCAGCCCACGAGAGCATCCTGCCCGAGATCGCCTCGGATGAGGAGCTTTCCTCTGCGAATGCGCTGATGGCGATCAGCTCCTTCGGATCGACTGCCCTTGGGTTTGCAGCCTCTGGATTGATCGCTTCCAGAATGGATATAAAATGGGCGTTCTACCTGGACTCACTTTCCTTTTTGCTTTCAGGTATTTGTATCCTGCTTATTTCGATCAAACCGCTCATAATTTCAGAAAAAACAAACGTCAAGGTGGTGGTCAACAACCTGCGCACTGGTCTGAAGTTTCTGTTCGACACAGAATTCGTTGCGCTCATTGTTTATCATCTCTGTCCCAGTCTTGATCGGTTTTGGTCTGTCAAATTCCTTATTGCTCCCATTTGCCACCAGAGCCCTGGGAGCTACCGAATTCGAATACGGTTTACAAGAAGGCCTTACATCCCTTGGATTTGTGTTCGGCAGTCTCTTAATGGCTGGGATTATGGGTCGATTATATGAAGGGCAGTGGATGACCATCAGTTTTATCGGTATGGGACTCACTGGGATGGCATATGCCTTTACACGATCTGTTCCAGTCGCAATCGTAGTCCTTATGTTCTCTGGGTTCATAAACGCGCCTTCTGCAATCGCTCGCCGGTTGATCCTTCAGCGAAATGCACCGCGTGAAATGCGCGGTAGGGTAAACAGCGCCTTCTTTGTTTCAAGGGACGTTCTTTTCTTAATCGGAATGGCTTTAGCCGGGCTAGCTGATCTGATTAATATCCGAGTCATGTATTTCAGTGCCTCCGTTGCAGTCCTCTTGGGTGGAATTCTGGTACAGGTCCTCCCGGGTCTGCGTCAAGGAGCAGAAGATTGGCGGCGTGCTTGGAAGATCCTCAGGTCTGCACCTGAGGCGCCTGGATTGGGCATCGGTCGAGCGCCGCTGCCAGCAGACATGGATCTGCTTGTCGGTTTGCTCCCTCAAATGTCCACCCTGGCTCGCAAAGACCGTGAAAACATCTTGCGTCAATCGAGGATTTACGACGCCCCAAGTGGCACAAGCATTGTTCGATATGGGGATGAAGGTGACTTAGCATTCTTTATTCTTGCTGGTAAGGTCTTGGTAGGTCGGACCGATGAAGGGGGAAGCTATCGTTCCCTCGCTACATTAAAGCCAGGCGATTTCTTTGGAGAAATCGCCGCCTTGACAGGATCAAAACGTACTGCAAACGTCATATCCGACGAACAGACTACAGTCCTCCAGATGCCAGCTCAAACCCTTCGTGGTCTTATGACCATTCCAGTCCTCAGTCAGCTCTTCCTATCAAAAATGACCGAACGCTTGATGGTTACCAGCGTGACCGATCTTCCTCGCTTCGCAGGATTTGATCAGCAAGACCTCCGCGATTTACGGACTGTCCAGGAAACGCCCCCCCAGCCGGCTCCAGAACCGGTTTAGGGATCAATTCTTGGAGAAATCTAATTAATGGTCCTGGCTGAGTTCGCATTTCAATCCTGTAGAGCCCCCAGAGATCGATTTCAAGACCAGCTCCGCTTTCTAAGGGAGTTGGATCATTTCCAAAATTTAGACGCGGCTCAGCATTCATATCTCGCTCAAGCAAGCACTTTCCGATACCTTCCGCACGAATTCAGTAGTCAATACCAACATGACCTGGCACAATCTCCCGGGAAATACTCGCCCATCGAACAGGTTTGACCAGGCAAATAGCAGGATAAAGTATCAGATCTTGGCGCCGTTCAGGTTTACTCATCACCGGCAGAGGAAAAATTGTCTTGCTCGATCTATTTTCTCGTAAAGAGTTCGAACAACAATTGATCGGATAGGCTCCGCATGATAGTGATTTCGGCCCGTATGGGAGTTGTCGCCTGCACTGTCACCGAAATGACACTAATCCTTCTTATATCAGGTTAATATTCGATCAGATTTAAGACAAAAAACACATTCGACTTCAATGAGAAGCAGATTTTCAGGAAAGATAATCGAGAGGAGAATTGAAATGAAAACCAGCCGTTCCCAGTCGTTGAAACAGTTATTGAAGAAGCTATCTGCTGTTCGAGCCACGCTCAATGATGATCAGCGTGAGCTGCTTGACCAAATGGTCTTGAATGCACAGATTTCTGATGCTGGAGAGTTGTCTTCAGAGGTGTATTCTCACTCCCTGACCACCAAGCCCGCTTCCAAACCCTCCAGCAAACCCAGCTCGAAGGCCGATGAGGTCGAAGCTCACTCCCTGACCACCAAGCCCGCTTCCAAGCCCTCCAGCAAACCCAGCTCGAAAGCCGATGAGGTCGAGGCCCACTCCCTGACCACCAAGCCCGCTTCCAAGCCCTCCAGCAAACCCAGCTCGAAGGCCGATGAGGTCGAGGCCCACTCCCTGACCACCAAGCCCGCTTCCAAGCCCTCCAGCAAACCCAGCTCGAAGGCCGACGAGGTCGAGGCCCACTCCCTGACCACCAAGCCCGCTTCCAAGCCCTCCAGCAAACCCAGCTCGAAGGCCGACGAGGTCGAGGCCCACTCCCTGACCACCAAGCCCGCTTCCAAGCCCTCCAGCAAACCCAGCTCGAAGGCCGACGAGGTCGAGGCCCACTCCCTGACCACCAAGCCCGCTTCCAAGCCCTCCAGCAAACCCAGCTCGAAGGCCGATGAGGTCGAGGCTCACTCCCTGACCACCAAGCCCGCTTCCAAGCCCTCCAGCAAACCCAGTTCGAAGGCTGACGAGGTCGAAGCTCACTCGCTGACCACCAAGCCTTCCGGAAAGCCTTCCGGTAAACCCAGCGGGAAGGCCGACGAAGCCGAAGCTCACTCCCTTACCACCAAGCCCACCACCAAGCCTTCCGGCAAACCCAGCGGGAAAGCTGACGAAGTTGAAGCTCACTCTTCGAACACAAAACCCACTTCGAAGCCAGACAGCAATCAACCGACCTTCAACATTACTTTTGATAAGGACGGGGAAATTTATCGGCTTGATGACTGAAGATTAGCAATCGATCAACCGCACACCGTGTGCATCTCTTTAGAGGGAAAAGAGATGCACACGGTTTCACGTGTCCTGTAACTCCCGGGAGGGGGGTTAAAGAGAGGCAAACATGCAGCAAGCAAATTCTCAAGGTTCAGATGCTGAAATGGTCAAACAGCTCCGTCAGTTTGTCCAGGCGATTGAGATGACCAGCGCCGCCGTGCTTCCTCGATCTTCAGACGAACTGCTTCAATCGATCGTTGAAGCGGCTGCCAGAATTTTTGGTGCGGCGGCTTCTTCTATTTTACTGGTCGATGAAGATCGCCAGGAGCTTGTTTAAAGTCGCGTTTAACTCTGGTGATGAAAATGTGATTGGAATGCGCACCCCAATGGATAAGGGTATCGCAGGTTATGTCGTGATGACGGGACAGCCGATCGCTGTTTCTAATGTGCAGCAAGATTCCCGCTTTAATCGCGAATTTGCAGAAAAAACAGGCTATATCCCTCGTTCTATTCTGGCTACCCCTTTGCTCTCGGGCGAAAAAGTAATCGGAGTTATGGAAGTCCTGGATAAAATAAACGCAACTTCATTTGGCATGCAGGATATGGAAATGTTGGGTTTGTTTGCTAAGCAGGCTGCTATCGCCATCAATCAGACGCAGCAGTTCGATCAGATTAGTGAGAGCCTTATCCGAGGTCTGAAAGAGCTGGCTAAGAATTCAGGCGAAGAAGAACCTCAAGCTCTGGTGGACGCTCTGGAGTTAACGAAAGGGAAGCTTCCCGCCGATTTTAATGTCATTGGCAAAGCTGTTTAATGAGATTTCATCTTTAGGAGAGGCTGAACGAAGAGCGTGCATTCAGGTTCTCGAGGTCTTCCGAAATTATCGACGTTCGCGGTTTTCACCAAGATAGCTGTCACTCATTTCATTTGAAGATTGGAAGCGGATATGTCCGATGAAATTATTCGTCCGGCATGGTCGCATCAGTTCGCCCCAGATGTGATTAAAACGCTGGCATCGATTGCTCCTCTGGAAAACTTAAATCGGGATTGGGCTTGGGGTGGATCGACTGGGAAAGGTGTTCAGGTTGCGATTGTAGACAGTGGAATTGAATATGATCATCCAGAGCTGGGTGACAGCGTCCGCGGTGGTGTCGTGATGGAATATGATGAAGACGCCGAAGACAATATTCGCGTGATTGAGGATCCCTATCCCACCGATCTAGTCGGTCATGGCACAGCTTGTGCCGGAATTATTCATTCCCTTGCCCCCGAAGCAGACCTCTTCAGCGTTCGGGTTCTGGGTAAAGGCGCCACTGGGCGAGCGCTTCAATTTGCTGCTGGTCTCGAATGGGCGTTGAAGAACAATATGCAGGTGTGCAATCTTTCACTATCCACATCACGCGAAGAATATTATGGTCTCTTCCATCAGTTGGCTGACGAAGCCTATTTTAAGAATATGATGCTGATATCGGCAGTCAATAATATTCCAGCCCCAAGCTATCCTTCACTCTATTCTTCAGTATTTTCAGTCGCCGCTCATGAAGGTCAAGATCCTTTTACCTACTACTACAATACTTCGCCTCCGGTCGAATTTGGTGCGCCTGGGATTGATATTACCGTTGCATGGGCAAACAAAGGGTATATGATCAGCACTGGAAACAGCTTTGCCGCCCCTCACATCGCTGGTATTGTCGCTTTAATTCTCTCCAAGCACCCAGAGCTGGCTCCATTTCAATTGAAAACCATCCTTTACGTCTGTGCTAACAATTCAGCTTTCCATCAACAGCTGAATTCCCCATAATAGGGTTAAGGCTAGGATTCCAGAGTTTGCCCTTGATCCGTTGAAGGCTCTTGTTCAACACTCCTCCATTGAACGAATAATACAAAATCCGGTTTCACTTCGTAAAGGGATCCTTCAATTGTCAAGAAATACTTACCATTCGTTGTCGCTAATCCATCTGTAACTACTTTCGATCCTGCAACTGCGAGATCGGGTTTTCTACCAGCTTTGATGCAGGTTATGTATTCATCGGCATGGAGTAGTTCCATATCTGACCTCTAGCGATTTAATGAACCGGATTGGTCAATTTCGAATTTCGCTTCTGCGCTATCCCTTATAACCTCACAGAATTGAATGATAACAAATCATACATCAATATTGAAGTTCTGTGTCTATATGCATATATCAATCTCTAATATATGAATAATGTCTATCTATTATAATTTGATAAGATTTACCTGTTTTCACAAGTATGGGAGGGAACATGAAGCCGGATTTATCAGGTCGAGTTCGAAGTCGCAACAAGCCTTAAAGAAAAGATCGAAAAAGGAAAATTTGATCCTGGCGACTGCAATCATTTTTCGGAAATTCAGGAAGTAAAACCCAGCGCGAAAGGTTGTGAAGATTGCCTGAAAATTGGGGATACTTGGGTCCATTTGAGGATTTGTTTAACTTGCGGGCATGTCGGATGTTGTGATAATTCTAAGAACAAACACGCCACCCGCCATTTTCACGATGTGAACCATCCAATGATCGCTTCCTTTGAATCCGGCGAACATTGGATTTGGTGCTATCCCGACGAATTATTCTTCCAGGTCTGAATCGAGAGTATTTATGGCAAAACCAGTAATTCTAACTGTTGATGATGATCCTCAGGTCCTCAGCGCAGTTGAGCGCGATCTGCGAAAGCATTACCGGGGTGATTATCGAATCATAAAATCTACCTCTGGTAGTGAAGCGCTGGAGGTCGTCCGCCAGCTCAAACAGCGTGAAGAACCGCTGGCTCTTTTCCTGGTCGATCAGCGGATGCCCGAAATGACCGGCACCGACTTCCTGGAAAAAGCAATGGTGTTTTTTCCAGATACCAAAAAAGTCCTGCTTACTGCCTATGCTGATACACAGGCGGCCATAGCCAGCATTAACGCTATCGGGCTGGATTACTACCTAATGAAGCCCTGGGATCCACCAGAGCAGCACCTCTATCCCGTGCTCGATGAGCTGATCAATGATTGGTTACAGTCCACACCGCCCCCGTATGATGGAATTCGGGTGGCAGGCACCCTTTGGTCCCCCAGAAGTCACGATGTCAAGGATTTCCTCGCCCGCAACCGCATTCCTTACCTCTGGCAGGATATTGAAGTTGACAACCAAACCCGCGTGCTTGTCGATGCCACCCTTGAAAAAGAAGGGGGCATTGGGACCGGACTACGTAAGCTTCCTGTCGTCTTCTTCCCCGACGGCTCATATCTTGTCGAGCCGGATAACATCGCTCTTGCCAATAAAGTTGGGCTGAGCACACAAGCGACCCAGCCTTTTTATGACCTGATTGTTGTTGGCGCTGGTCCGGCTGGCTTAGGCGCAGCGGTGTACGGCGCTTCAGAAGGATTGCACACTTTGATGATCGACAAGGAAGCCACTGGAGGTCAGGCTGGAACAAGCTCAAGAATTGAGAATTATTTGGGGTTTCCAAAAGGGCTGAGCGGGGTTGAGCTCGCCCAGCGTGCCACAACCCAAGCCTTGCGCCTGGGTGCGGAATTACTAAACGCGCAAGAGGTTATGCACGTTCGGGTGGAAGATCCAAATCGTTATGTGATCTTAAACGATGGAAGCGAGCTCGGTTGCCGCGCATTAATCATCGCTACTGGAGTATCCGTGCGCCGCTTGAACGCCCCTGGCGTGGAGAGGCTCACAGGCGCTGGGATTTATTATGGCGCAGCGCTCACCGAAGCCTCCTATTATAAAGGTCAGCCTGTGTTTGTGGTCGGTGGCGCAAACTCCGCCGGTCAGGCTGCGATGTTCTTTTCTCGGTTTGCGAGCCGTGTCACAATGTTGGTGCGCGGCGAAGGTCTGCGAGAAAGCATGTCTCAATACCTGATCGATCAAATCCAGGGCACTCAAAATATCGAGGTTTGGACCAATATTGAGGTCACCGAAGCCCATGGTGAGACCCGTCTCGAGAGGATCACAATCATGCATCACGATAGCGGGGAAAATGAATCCATCCCAGCCAGCGCGATGTTCATCTTTATTGGGGCGGTCCCTCACTCCGATCTTGTAGCGGATGTGGTTGAACGCGATCCGACCGGATTTATATTCACCGGACAAGATTTGCTTCGAGACGGGAAGCGACCAAAAGGTTGGTTGCTCGCAAGAGAACCTTATATGCTTGAATCCAGCTATCCAGGGATTTTCGCGGCTGGAGATATTCGCTTCGGTGCCGTTCGACGAGTCGCTTCTGCGGTCGGAGAAGGTGCGATTGCGGTCAGCCAGGTTCATCAATTCCTCAAGACGATCTGATAGGTCTATTTCATGTCTTCAGAAACCCTTGAAACTTCCACCGCAGTCGAATTTCTCCGAAAAGTATCCCTTTTCGCGGATTTTCCAGAAGAAGATTTGTCACGCCTTTGCAAGATGATGCAGGTGGTTCATCTTAAAACAGATGAAGATCTATTCTACGAAGGCAGTCGTGGAGATAAGGTTTATATCATCCTCTCAGGTTCCTTAGATATTATTAAATCTTCTGGAAATAGATCCATCCTTCTGGCAACCAGGGGGACCGGGCATGTGATTGGTGAAATGGCTCTGCTGGATGATGCCCCTCGAAATGCCACTGTTCGGGCTCGCACGGATACTGTCCTGTATGAAATCGAACAGGCTCAATTCGAAGTCCCTCCTGGATACCAGTCCTACTGCTTCGCGGGTTTTACTGAACACAGTCCTCACTCGCTGGCGTGCAATGTCGTCTGCCCTTCAGCAAAGTGAAAAAATGGCTCAGTTGGGAACACTCACTGCTGGTGTCGCACATGAACTAAATAATCCTGCCGCGGCTGTTAAACGCGGCGCAGCTCAATTGAGTGATTTCTTGAAAGCTTATGCTTTAGCCCAGGCCCGTGTCGCCCAATTAAACCTCGATCGCGAACAATCATCGATCATCGAACAGCTAACGGTTGACGCCCGCCAGGCGGCCACCCAGGTGATGATCGAAATTGACCCTTTGACAAGGAGCGATCGCGCCAGCACGCTGGAGAACTGGTTGGATGATATCGGCGTGCCTGACTCTTGGGAGCTCGCCCCAACTCTGGTAAACCTGGGCTTCGATATTGACAAGCTTCAGACCTTCGCTTCAAAATTTGCACCGGATCATCTCTCTGCTGTGATTGGTTGGTTGGGAGCGACTTATAACGTGTATAACCTTTTGAATGAAATCGGTTCAGGCGCCAGTCGACTCTCAGATATTGTTTCAGCCCTGAAATCCTATTCCTACCTCGATCAGGCGCCGGTGCAGGATGTCGATGTAACCAAGGGTCTAGAAAACACCCTCTTGATTCTTCGAGATAAACTCAAAGGGATCGGGATTCACAAAGCATACGATCCAGAGCTGCCTAAAATCCAGGCATACGGCAGCGAACTAAACCAGGTGTGGACGAATATCCTAGACAACGCCGCAGATGCCCTCTCAAATACACCCAATCCTGAGATTGTGATCCGCACCTCGCACGGAAACGGTTGGATTACCATCGAAATTGAAGACAATGGACCTGGGATACCTCCTGAGATTATTACTCGCATTTTCGATCCTTTCTTCACCACAAAGCCTCCGGGCAAGGGCACTGGTCTGGGATTGGAAATATCCTACAATATCGTGGTCAATAAGCATCGCGGCGATATAAAAGCCTTCTCATGGCCTGGAAAAACCATCTTCCGCACTCACTTGCCGATCAATTTCGATTCGACCGAGACTCTAAATGCTCCACTCGCGACCACCCCAGAGGTTGAGGACGAGATGTTGAGGAAGATCTTCGAGAATACACACACCATTGCCGTTGTCGGCGCATCATCCAGACCTGAACGTCCTGCCTACTCTGTACCCGCCTACTTGAAATCCAAAGGATACCGAATTATCCCGGTCAATCCAAACATCGAAGAGTTCCTGGGGGAGAAAGCCTATCCAGATCTGCTTTCCATCCCGGAACCTGTGGATGTTGTCGAGATTTTCCGCCCTGGTAGTGAAGTTATGCCTATTGTCGAACAGGCTGTCCAGATTGGCGCAAAAGTCATTTGGATGCAGGAAGGGATTGTCAATGAGCAGGCTGCCGAATTAGCGCATCGAGCGGGTTTGACGGCTGTGATGGATACGTGCATGCGCGCCAACCACCAACGCCTCTTTCCAATATCTCCAGATTGATCCAATCATCAGACGCCTGTTCCATCGTAAGAAAGAACAAGTCCGTCGTATATACGGGCTTGTTCTTTTTATATTCAATTGCTTGAACATTGCTTCAGCGCAAAGAAGAACGATCAATACTTGTTACAATCCAATCATTCTATTAAGCCTGCTTAATCGATAGGCAGAAAAATAATGAATAACTAGTAATGGAGGAAGTAATGGAAGCAACAAACATACTGTCATCCGAGCACCGCGTGATTGAGAATGTTTTGGAACTCATTAGACTCCGCGGTGGAGAGGTTGAAATCAGGTGAGGAATTTCGCCCTGGCTTTTTCGTCCAGGCAGCAGATTTCATCAAAGGCTTTGCTGATGGATGCCATCATATGAAGGAAGAAGGCGTCTTATTCAAAGAATTGATCGATCGTGGGGTACCCGTAGAAAATGGTCCAATTGGTGTAATGTTGATTGAACATGAAAAAGGGCGAGTCTATACCCGCCAGATGCGCCTCTCAGCCGAACGCCTCCAGGAGGGTGATCGATCCGCTTTCCAGGATTTGATCGATGCTGCTCAGGGCTATACCTCTTTGCTCCGCGCCCATATATATAAAGAGGATAACATTCTGTTTCCTCTTGCAGATAAAGTAATTCCAATCTCAGACCAGGCAGCAGTCTTAGATGGATTTGAAAAAGTCGAGCACGAAGAAACTGGTGAAGGTGTTCACGAGAAATATCTCGCCATGGCTGAAGCGCTCTCCCAGGAAGCTCGTGGACAATCCATAATTCTGTAACCATTTCGATATCCGGTTCATTAGCCGCGATATTTTAAATATTGCTGGATTGGGTTCGGGATTTCGATTAAAATCCCGGTGTGACAACCAATAAAGCCCCCAATCCCCAGATTTACAATCCTTGGATTGAATTGATTCGTAATGCTTTAGTTTTTCAAGGTCTTAGCGATAGTGAGCTCCAATCGATCGCAAGCCAATCCAGCTTGCAATCTCGTGATGATCGTGAATTCTTCTTCATGCAAGGCGATCCTGCCCTTCGCTCATTCCTGACTGTTGAAGGGCAGGTGCGTCTTAGCCAGGTCACTTTGGAGGGTCAGCAGGTGTTGTTGGGTTATATCAGCCCGGGACGTGAATTTGGGATCATTGCCGGCCTCAATGCATCGAGGTATCCAGTCTCTGCCCAGGCAGTCGGCCCCTCAAAAGCTTTGGCTTGGGACCATACGGTCTTCGAACGCATGTTTGCCGAATACCCGAAGGTCCAGCGTAACGCGATGAACATCATGGCCCGCCAGATTGGTGAATTCCAGGCTCGCATCCGTGAATTATCCACCCAGCGAGTGGAGCGCCGGATCGCTTTATCCCTGCTCAGGCTGGCCCGTCATTCTGGGCGGAAGACTGAAGATGGGATTATCATCGACCTGCAATTAACCCGCCAGGATTTGGGTGAGCTCTCAGGGACCACACTTTTTACTGTGAGCCGCACCTTAAAGAAATGGGAGGCTGATGGGTTGGTTCGTAGCAAACGCGAGCAGGTCACAATCCTTAATCCCCACGCCCTGGTTGAGCTCGCAGAAGATTTCAACCAGGATGAGTAAGTTGTGATCCGAGATTGAGTTTGAAAACTATCTTCTCATTAATGGAAATATTCTCAATGACCGATCTTGAGTGCATAGCAAACTATACAATTGAAGAGATCGTTCTTATGTGGCCTCAAGCAGCCGCCTTGTTTCCAAAATTCCACATGAGGTGTGTAGGCTGTTCCTTGGAGAAGTTCGATACCCTTTCAGAAGCGCTGCGATTCCATCAGGTGCCACTCACCCTTTTTCTGAACGAGCTTCAACCGTTGATCCAGTCCCCTTCGGTTGGGGATCGCCTTTAACTGGACATTCATACCGAGATATTTTCTTCTTCCTCATCCTTCGCATTCTTGTTATCGAGGTCCATTTTCGAACCAGCGATTACATTGCTTTGATTCTTCTTCACCAACTATGACAGTTGCAAATCGTCTCTGATCTGGAATTTTGGTGGACTTGCAGGCAAGTTGCTGGATTGCTGAGTACGGTTGCGTTCCTGACTTTTTTTAGATATGTTTACCCCAATTTTGAACCAAAGAAGACTTTGAGATAGATGCCCACTTTAACCCGTTGGTTTATCCGCACTTCGTTCTTGTACTTAATTCTCGGTCTGCTGACAGGAGCCTTCCTGGCTGTACAAACAACCCTCGGTTTGGTTGTTTCTGGTTTATTCCCAGTCTATTTCCACTTGTTAGTTCTCGGTTGGCTTACCTCACTCATCTTCGGGGTCGTATTCTGGATGTTCCCAAAATATTCGATCGAGAGACCTCGCAGAAGTGAGGCTCTGGGTTGGTTTACATTCATTTTCCTGAATCTCGGGTTGATATTACGAGCCCTGGCTGAGCCTCTCACCACACTGGAAAGCGGCTCCTTCTGGAAGATGATTCTCGGATTATCTGCCTTGCTTCAATGGCTGAGTGGAATGGCGTTTGTAATCAATTCCTGGGGACGTGTGAAAGAGCGTTGAATGCCGCGGTTGAGCTGTTATTTCATTCGAAGTGCCCTTCTATTTCTTGCCGCAGGTTTTACCCTTGGCGCAATTATGCTAGGGAACAAGGGCTTCCCAATTTTTCCGGGAATATTGGCTCTGCTCCCCATCCATATTGAATTCCTTCTGATAGGTTGGTTTGTGCAGTTGGCTTTTGGTGTGGCTTATTGGATCCTTCCCAGATTTGGGAAAGTCTCCAGCAGAGGGAACCCAGGGGTCGCTTGGTTTAGTTTTGGGTTGCTCAATCTTGGGATTCTGTCGGTGGTTCTGGGTTTTTTTCTTCCATCCAGCTCGCTCGCCATTCTTGGGCGCCTCATGGAAAGCTTTGGGACGATCGCTTTTATATTTGCCGTCTGGAAGCGGGTAAAACCTTTCGCCGTTTGAACCTGTTAATACCGAAAAATTTCGAATATATCTAAGACCATCGAGATGATGATCCGGGTTTATAAAGTCGAACTTTCTGCTCGGGTGTTGTCGTATTCAAAAATTTTTTACCCAGGTGACCCTTCATTTGGGGTATCCCCCTTTCTTCTACCGTGCTTTTTATTATCAGTCAACCTGATTTCAACGCGATTGTGAGCAGGTGATCGATGATCATGTGCAGATCTTCTATCATTTCCATCCTGTTCGATGGAACAACCACGCAGATATCGACGAGGTCCTTAAGCTTTCCGCCTTCAAAACCTGTTAAGCCTGCTGTTTTCATACCAATTTCTCTAGCGGCAAGTACTGCATTTAAAACATTTGGGGAATTCCCGCTTCCACTGATCGCAATTGCGAGATCTCCGGGTTCTCCCAATGAAAAGATAGATTGGGAAAATACCTGGTCATAACCCTCATCATTCGCATATGCTGAAAGCATCGGCATATTATCACTCAAACTGATAACCTTTAAACAGTTCTTATCTTGTCGCCGGGTATTTTTTGCAAAATCGCACACCATGTGCGCCGCTGTCGCCGCGCTGCCGCCATTTCCAAAAAGGTAGATATGTCGGTTCTCCACTTAAATCGTTTGCATGGCATGGATTAACTCGATCAGCGGTTTTCGAGGCAGATGTTTGAGGACCTCGATCAGTTGTGTTAAGTAATCCTCGATCATTTCATTTTCTTTCTGCATGGAGGTTCTCCGAATAAATTAAGCTAAAAGATTTCTCATACTTATTTAACGGCAATAGGTGACCTTAATTCCACCTCGAAGAGAAATTTCCTAAAGACCAGCATATTCTATGCTTCTTCTCCATCTGGCAAGAATTCTGACTCAATCTCAAGATCTTCTTCTCCTTCATGGTTGTCAGCTTCTGTTGAAGAAGCAGGGCTTTTCCAAAACCATAAACTCAGCAAACCAATCGCAGCTAATGCCCCTCCAGCCTGAAATAACAGCGTTCCAGGAGAAAGGTACTGCACCAAAACATACCAGGAATCTGGCAATTCGTTAACAAACAAGACAGGATTTGTATAAAGGAGAAAGATTCCGACAATTAGATAAATCATGCTGATCCACCGGCTGTATCCTCCTCCAGTGGCTAAAAACCAGACCAAACCAACTACCGCAAGCATCCAGATCAACTCCATCAATGGGAACAACCACACCAGTGTGACGTCCAATCCTCCACCTTGAGCATTCTGTTCGGCTAATGTGGTGATTGCCAGGTCAAATAGAAGTGACAAAAGGATCAGCGCGACCATTCCCGTGATCAATAAGATATTATGAAGTCCTTTATTTTCGCTCATAAACAAATCCTCCATGAAGTATCGTGTCAAATAATCAAAATTTTTAATTCAGTCTGTCGTGCTTAAATTAGAAGCGCCTGCCGGTGCGCATTTCCATTCTCTTTCCTTTCAAAATCCAGACGCAGGTCTGCTGAAGCCAGAAATCGCGGTGGTTGGCGGACCTTTGACGCTTGCTCAAAAGAATATGCCAGTTGGATCAACTCGTGTTCTGACCAGGCTTGTCCGAAGAATGATATCCCCACCGGAAGACCAAATACAAAACCTGCCGGGACCGTGATGTGAGGATAACCTGCTACCGCAGCAAGAGTCGAAAAACCGCCGCCACCGTAATTATCACCGCAGATAAGGTCGATCAGCCAGGCAGGTCCTCCAGTGGGAGCAACAAACGCATCTAATCGGTGCTTTATGGCTTCGTGGTCAATTCCTTCCACGCGAGACAATCGATGGTTTCTCGCCAGCGCATTCAGATACCGCTTCTGAATAAGTGGTCCTTTAGACTGTGCCCTGATCATTCGTTCTTGCCCAAAATAAGGCATCACACGTTCCCGGTTTCGTTCGTTAAATTGGATGATTTCTTCCATACTATGGACCCGCGCATCTGGATCCAACCTGGCGAGGTAGGCGTTCAAGTCAGCTTTGAATTCGTAAGAAAGGACCTCTAATTCGGAATTCACTAAGTCGGCTTCATCGATGAGATCTACTGGATCGATCAGTTCGGCGCCGAGATCTTTCAATATGCTCAAACAAGCTTCCATGATCACGTCGACGCGCAAATCGAAACCAAAATAAGAACGTGCCACACCTATCCGTTTGCCTTGCATCCCCATAACTTCTTTATCCGGAATATTAGATTTCGTGACATCCACAGGTCTCATAAACGCAACCGGATCAGCCTCATCGGCTCCAGCCATGGCATCTAATAAAATCGCAGCATCAACCACCGTTCGCGCCATTGGACCTGCTGTGTCCTGACTGTGAGCGATCGGAATCACACCTCTCCCGCTAACCAATCCGATGGTTGGCTTGATCCCAACTAATGACTGGCTTTGAGCAGGGCAGATGATCGAGCCGTCTGTTTCAGTGCCCACAGCAGCCGCACACAAGTTCGCCGCCGCCGCCGCCGCAGATCCAGAGCTGGATCCGCAGGGGGAGCGGTCCAACGCGTACGGGTTCCGAGTCTGTCCGCCGCGGCTGCTCCACCCACTGGAGGAATGGGATGAGCGGAAATTCGCCCACTCACTCAAATTCGTTTTTCCAAGCAGAACCGCTCCGGCTTCCCTTAATTTTTTCACTAAGTATGCATCTTCTCGTGCAACCGAACCCTCAAGCGCCAGCGAGCCTGAAGTTGTCATCATCTTGTCAGAAGTATCGATATTATCTTTGATTAATATCGGTATTCCATGCATCGGACCTCGAATCTTACCCAATCTCCGTTCTTCGTCGAGCCGCATTGCAATCTCAACTGCTTCTCTGTTGATCTCGATCACAGCATTCAGGCTGGGTCCTTGCCTATCGATGGTTTTGATTTGCTCCAGGTATGCTTCCGTCAGGCGTACCGAGCTCAATTCACCGCTCTCCATTCTCGATTGCAGTTCAAGAATTGAATTTTCTTCCATGCACCCTCCGAGATTTCAAAGATTATACCTTTATTCTACAATCACCCTTTGATTCAAGTAAAATAAACTCAAGACCTTGTCAGCATATCCAGCAGAAACTGGAGGTGTTCAATGCAGATCGTAAAAGCCGAGGTGATCCCGATCGAATTGAAGCTTATAAGCCCGGTTTTAATGGCTTGTTTGCCTCCGTTAGAAAAAGTGACCGCGATTTTCATCCAAATCATTACTCGTCAGGGACAAAGCGCTTGGGGCTGCACAGTCGCTGATCCGTGTCTGAACAACGAAAAGCCAGCGGACGTTCTAAGAATCTGCCGAGAATGCGCCGGCAAAGTTCCCGAACTCCATCCGACCAATATCGAATTCTCGCTTTCTGAGCTGTCACCGCTTTTAAAACAATCGCCAGCAGCAATGTGCGCTTTTGATCTTGCATTTCACGATCTTCTGAGTCTGGCAGCGGATCTTCCGCTTTATCGGCTATTAGGTGGTTACCGGAATAAAATTCCCACCTCGATCACTATCTCGATTTCGTCGGTCGCCGAATCGGTCGAGATTGCTTGCGAACGAGCCAGTCAGGGTTTTAGGTTTTTGAAGGTAAAGGGTGGCGTTGATCCCGATTCGGACGTTCAGCGTGTCCAGGCTATCCATCGGAAATTACCCAATCTCCAAATCCGATTGGATGCTGACGGCGGCTATACGCAGCGTCAAGCGCTTGATGTTGCGCACGCCTTACAAAATATTATCCAAATGCTGGAGCAGCCAACCGCCCCAGATGACCTGGAATCGCTGCGCCAGGTCAGCAAGCTTTCGCCAGTTCCGGTTTTGGCTGACCAAAGCGCTCGCGGCATAAAATCAGTCTTGACCATCGCATCCGGTCGATATGCTCAGGGATTGAGCGTCAAACTCGCTTCTTGCGGCGGAATCCGCAGCGCCCAGCAGATCGAACTCCATCGGCCGCGCTGCTAGAATTTTTACCATGGTAAGCTGCCTTATCGAGCCTGCTCTGCTGATCGCAGCCGGTTTGAGCTTTGCCCTCTCAAGCTCGAATGTTCAATTTGCAGACCTTGATGGGAACCTTTACTTGCAGGATGACCCTTCCATTCCTGGGTTTAGTCTCCAGGAAGGCTGGCTGATCGCAAAAGATACACCCGGTTTGGGTTATTCCGTAAACCTGGGTTGATTTATGAATTTTGGAATTTACTTTTGAGCCGAAGAAACAGATGATATCAGAGCTTTAAACTCAGCATCGCCGTGCAGAGAAACCAGGTCGGGATCTTCTTGCGACCATTTCACTAGGTGATTAGATAATCTCAGCGCGGTTGTCAACTTTTTCATTGATTTTAGCTTATCCCCCATCAACGCAAAGTTGCATGCAGCATTATAGTTAATGATAGATTGCCATACGGGGGAATCATCAAGCGGTCCTGCCAGGCGGGCTTCTATTTGGCATAATTGGTTGGCGTAATCCAAATCACCTTTTTCAATATACAGCGGGATCAAATGTGAAAGCGAATGGAGAAAATCGATCCCCGCAATAAATCTCCATAACGGGCGTCCGTTCAACCATTCAAATCGTCCATTTTCAAGGAAATCCCCCTCTACTATTGATTCGAGATGGACCAGTAGTGCCTCCTGTTTTTCATCCAGTACCTGCAAGATTTGGTCAAATGTATAGTCCCGATAAGCTTCCCATGTATCCCTGTTGACTGATTCAAAATCCGGGCTTACTTCAATTTTTTCACCAAACCGCACCGCAGCAAGCCGGTCTGCAATGCGTTTCTTCTCTTCCACAAGGTGCGCGATCACGTCGCGTGCAGACCAGTGATCGACAGAGCCGATTTTTTGCTTTTCCGCTTGGGACATTTTCTCTGCAAACCGCCGGATCTCTGCATAGCTTCTTTGTGCCAATCCGATCAGCTGTTCTTGCATCGCCACTTCTCACCTCCTTTGCACTGTATTCCTCAATTATAACCCGTGCAGATGAGTTTCTCCCCCTTTGCGGCTGTTTACAGACCCATGATAATCGCTCCAACTGTAATGACTGCTGCTATTGTGATCACGATTGAAGCCGCCTTTGCAAATTTTCTCTGGAAGGTCGAGTTCTCATATTCGTGCATTAAATCGTGGCTGCTGGTGAACTTGATCAAAAAATAAAAAACGAGTGGGAGCATGATCGTGTTAAGGATTTGTGTGGCAATTGCGAGCGAGAACAGGTTGATAAATGGCAGCATCACCACTGACAGCGCAAAAACAAGCTGAACAGAGAAAAGTATATAAAATGAAGGGCTTTGTTTATAATCGGAATCCAGGCTGCCCGAGATCCCAAAGAATTCAGAAAATGCATAGGCAGTAGATAACGAGACCACAACCAGTCCCATAAACGCTGCGTTTAATATTCCCAAAGCAAACAGCTCGCTTGCAAGTTCTCCGGCAAATGGACGAATTGCCTCTGCAGCCTGCTCACCAGAGGTCAGCGGCATTCCATGCACAAATAAAGTCGCCGCAGTCGCAACAATCATAAAGAAAGAGAAAAAATCCGTCAGGATCGCGCCCCAATATGTCTCTAGTTGGGAGTAAAAAAGGGTGTTTTTCTCCATTTTTTTATCACCCGCAAAGCTGCTGATAAAAAACTGCCCCCAGGGCGTGATCGTGGTTCCCAAAACACCCATCCCAATGATCAGATAGCTTCGTAAGTATTCAGGCGTCCATTCCACCCCATGCGGGTAGATTAGGTTGCTTACTGCCAATCCCCAATCTGGCTTAGCTTTGATTGCAGATATGATATATGCGAGATAGAACAGCGATCCAAGCAGCATGATATTCTGTGTCATCCGGTAATTGCCGCGCGTCACGAAAACAAAAGCCAGCACTACCGTAAAGATCAGAATGATCGGTACCAATCCCGCTGGCACGTTGAACATATGAGCAATCGCTTTAACCGCCGAAAGGTTGACCGTAATTGTCCCAAGATTAGCAATCAAGAGCGCCAGAAAAATGAATATCGAAACCCGCGCCCCGAATTTTTCGCGGATCAAGTCTGCCAATCCGCGCCGGGTGATGAGTGTTAATCGCATTCCCATCTCTTGCGTGATTGCTAGCAGCAAGGTGATCAAGCCCAACAGCCAGAGGATTGGGTATCCTAGCTTTGCACCAGCCACAGAATAAGTCGCAATTCCGCCGGCATCGTTATCTGCTAAGCGCGGTGATCGTTGCTGGTCCAAGCACGGAAAAAATTATCGCCGCCCGCCTGAGCAGCCCTGAGAACATCCGGTGCTTGCCTCGATGTTGATCGTCCATGAAAATTCTGTCACCTAATGAAAGAAGCGCGGCAGTCGTTTCTTCCAGGCAGTGGGGATAATTTTATCTAGTGCGTCATCTGCTGTTACGATTCCAAGCAGATGGTCTTCCTGATCCACAACCGGCACTGCAAGCAAATTGTATTTTGATACTTTCTGGGCGAGTTCGTCCTGGTCCTCGGAAGGATCAGCCGTAATAAGCCGGCTGTGCATAAAATCCGTAATCGGCGTCTGTGGATCCGATAGCACCAGGTCGCTGAGCGACAGTACCCCGATAAGATGTTCATCTTCATCTACTACATAGATATAAAAGATTTGTTCGGCTTCGCGTGCTGTCTCTCTTAGATGGTCTATTGCCTGCATCACATTCATCATCGGTGTGACGGTTGCGAATTCGGTGGTCATCAACCCGCCCGCTGTGTCTTCCTCATAACCAAGCAGCAGCCGTACATCATCTGCCTCCTCCTGCTCCATCAAGTTAAGGATATCTTCCGAACGGTCTTGTGGCAGTTCGGCGAGCAGGTCAGCCGCGTCGTCTGGTGACATTTCCTCCAGCACATCGGCAACCCGCTCATCAGACATGTTCTCTACCAGCGAAACCTGTAAATCTGTCTCGACTTCCTCAAGAGTGTCTGCCAGCTGTTCCAGGTTTAAACCGTCAAGAAATTCCTTTCCTTCCGCTTGGGAGAGGTCAGTCAGGATTTCCGCAATATCGGCTGGATGCAGGTCGGCAAGCTTTTCGACCGGTACCCGCAGCCGCATAAATGGATCTCTTCGAAGCAGCTCGACATATTCCCAGGCAATTTTATTCTCAGGCAAACCACGGCCATACCGGTTTAATAACCTGTTAACGGTTTTTGCAATCCCCATTCTGCGCAGCAATCCGGCAATCCCGATATCCACATTGCTTACAACCACATGTCCATTTACCCGAACCAGTTCAATATCATTGACTCGCACCACACGAGCTCCATCGGTATCGATTATTTGTTTGTCAAGTACTTCCTCTACCAGGAAAAAATCTTCCTCATCGGTAATGTATGGCTCGATATGATTTTCTGAAACATTCAGTGGCACTGCAGCAGAGAGCAGTGCTGCCACATCACGATAAGCAATCAGCCTGGTCTCACCCCGCTGGTCTACCTCAATCGCTTCAATAATTGGGATATTTGTTTCTTTATGCCGGCGCGCAACCAGGTCTTTTACCACCCCAATCTGGCTTCCTTGCAGGTCAGTCACAGGCCGATTCATCAGTTCGCTGATAAATGCCATCTTGTGCCTCCATCAAGTAGAGCGAATGCAATCACTATCACCTGACGCCCGAGCTTATGGTTGGATTTGACTATGTGATATGAGATTTTTTCGATTGTTTTGAGAGTGACCAGAAATTTTTTACCCGATCACTCCTCACTGTTGGGCGAATATACACCTCTTCATAAAGACGGTCAATGGAGGGAAAAATCGGCATTTCCCCTTCGACGATGATTTCATCTGAAATCGAAACATCGCCGATTCTCCATTTTCAATTGACTTCATCTCGGTTCCATGCTATCTTACATTCAAAATACCGGAGCCGGCAATGGGTGTTATCTGGCATAAAATATGGTACGACCTGTGGCACAATAAACTTCGCACAATATTAGTGGTCGTCAGTATCACGGTCGGTGTCTTCGCTGTAGGCACGACCTTCGGTATGGTGGAACAGATGCTGCCAACGATGGATTCTGCCCACCAAAACAGCATCCCCTCTCATATCACCCTATACCTTTCCACACCAATCAGTTTGGATGAGATCCTTTCCTTGCGGCGCATTTCCGGAATAGAAAACCTGGAAGGTTTTAATACGATCGAAATCCGCTGGAAACTTCTACCACAGGATGAATGGCGGAAAGGAAATATCCTTCATCGCGATTATGAAAACCAGAAATATGACCTCCTTCAGTTGAAACAAGGGATGTGGCCAAATAAGGAAGGTTTGAGCGTTGAACGCATGCACGGACCTTTTTATAAGATTGCCCCCGGCGGGAGCATCTTGGTCGAAGTCGGAAATGGCGTGCGCCGCCTTCCGATCACTGGGGTAATCCGCCACCCATTCGTCCCTCCGCCGAATATGTACGACATGGCTTGGTTTTTCGGAAGTGAAGATGTGATGGAGCTGTTTGAGATACCTAAAGGTCAGTACAACGAAATCAAGCTCAGGGTGTCTCCGTATTCATCAGATTTTAGCCATCAAGTTGCCACTGTAGTGAAGGATCGCCTCGCTAAACAGGGGGTCGGTGTGACTTCAGTCTTTTACCAGGATCCGGAAAAACACTGGGGGCGTGTTTTCCTGGATAGCATGTCGATGGTCCTGGAAGTGCTCGCCATCTTCTCCTTGGTGCTTTCGATTGTGCTGGTGTGGAATACCTTAACCGCGATCATCACCCAACAGACCAATCAAATCGGTATCATAAAAGCCATCGGGGGCAGCTCTTAACGATCGTGAAGGTCTACCTCACAGCTGTAATAATCTATGGAAGTCTTGCACTACTCATCGCCTGGCCCCTTGGTGCGTTTGTATCTTATAAAATTTCACAGTGGTTTTTGGGGATGTACAACATTGAATACTCTACTTACGCCCTCTCCAAAAACACCCTTATCATTCAGGCAGTCGCTGCGCTTGTGATCCCTCTTCTAGCAGCCCTTGTTCCTGTTCTGGCTGGAACAAATATCACGGTTCGCCAGGCAATCTCCAGTTATGGGGTTGGGGGCGATTTCGGCTCGAGCTGGATTGACCGAGCAGTCGAGCGCTTCGGCAGAAGGATCCTCGCCTCTCATCAGGCAATCGCCTTAGGGAATACATTCCGGCGTAAAGGTCGTCTCGTATTAACCCAGCTCGTGTTAGTCAGCACGGGGACTCATGTTCTTGGTTGTATTGTCCCTCTCCAGTTCACTGACTGCCACTCTGGATTCGGAGTATAGCCGCCGAGCACATGATATCATCGTATCTTTTAAATCACTTCAGCGGATCGACCGCATTAAAGCAATGTCTGAAAAGATCAGCGGGATCCAAAAAGCAGACCTTTGGCTTGTCGCGCCAGCCACGATCTTGCGCCGGGGAGTCAAATCGCAAGATGCAGGTCTTGGTTCACAGCTTCAAGGTGTACCTGTCGAAGATCCGATGTATTCTCCTATGATCGTTGCCGGTCGGTGGCTTCAACCGGGAGACGACCGCGTGGTTGTTATGAGCAAGCAGACCGCTGATGACGAGAAAATTCGACTTGGGGACAAAATCGGATTGGACCTGGGTCCATGGGGGAAGCAGGAATGGACGGTGGTTGGATTTTATCAAGTCTTTCTTATGTTCGGCGGCGGTTTCAGTGTCGATGCCATTTATGCCCCCCGGCAAGCTGTGTACGAAGTAACCAAGAAAAACGGCAAGGGCAGCTTGCTTCTTGTTCGCACGAGGCAGCACGATAAATCTGATGTGGAATTGGTTAATGGATTGCTTGGTGAAACCTTAAAAACCAACCATATCCTTGTTCGTCAAAGTGAAACCATGCCTCAGCTTCGAAAAACAACCGAGGCAGCATTCTCATATGTGATCATTATGATGCTCGTGCTCGCAGTGGTCATAGCTACTGTAGGCGGCATTGGTTTAATGGGCTCCTTGTGGA
Organism: uncultured Chloroflexia bacterium; assembly: GCA_963827155.1. Classification (GTDB taxonomy): domain Bacteria; phylum Chloroflexota; class Anaerolineae; order Anaerolineales; family UBA4823; genus UTCFX2. Next base: position 1,706,725 of record CAWGZV010000002.1, read on the forward strand.
TCAGTGTGATCGAGCGCACCAAAGAGATTGGTATCATGCGCGCAATCGGTGCAGATTCGAAAAGCATCCAGGGAATGTTCATGCTTGAAGCGGTTATTCAGGGTGTGATGAGTTGGTGTATAGCGGTCCCGATCTCAATCGCTGTCGCCCCGCTCATGTCAAATGCCTTGGGGAAAATGCTTTTCCAATCCGAATTGGAATTTCGTTTTAATTATCAGGCTGTCCTTATCTGGCTGCTGATCGTCCTCGCAATTTCTACGTTCGCTTCGGCAATTCCATCTCGCAATGCAGCAAAAATCAATGTTCGCCAGAGCCTGTCTTATGAATAAATTCGGATTAATCCATCCCAATCTCATATAATAATTTGGAGAATTTCATGCTGGAATCATCCCATTTAGATCCCTCGTTTACAAGCATCCGGCGGGAGAAGAAAGCAGTAAAAGACGAAGATTGGATCAAGAGTTTCCTCAAGCAAGCGCCGGCTGGGGTCCTCGCGACGATATTTCAGGACCAGCCTTTTCTTAGCACAAAGATGTTCGTTTACGATGAAACCCGGCATGTGATTTATCTTCACTCGGCAAACGAAGGTCGGGTTTTTACCAATGTTCAGGAAAATCCCAGGGTATGTTTTACAACCTTTCGAATGGGGCGCATTTTACCGGCAGCCCGTGCGAGAGGATTCGGGGTTGAATACGAAAGCGTTGTTGTATTTGGACAAATCAAGGTGGTCGAAACGTTCGATAAATCGCTCATTGCTCTACAGCAAACTATGGACAAATATGCTCCCCATCTCCACCCCGGCGAAGATTATCCACCCATTGATGAGAGTGAGCTCAATGGGCTCGCTGTCTATCGGTTGGAGATTTCTGCCTGGAGCGCAAAACACGATCAGGGCTTGCCAGATCACCCGGGTGCTTTTCGCTTTGAAGATATCCTCTCTAAAGGATGAGCGCGGTATAATGGTTGTTTAGACACGAAAAATCGTCGATTTCCAAAGTCACGCTCCCTGAAATGGATCCTTCAAACCTGATCTCCCGTTTTTTCGAGTCATTCCACACTCATCCCAATCTGCTTATTCGCGCCCCAGGCAGAGTAAATATTCTGGGGGAGCATGTCGATTACAATGACGGTCTGGTCCTTCCCGCCGCTATTGACAAAGCGGTAGTCATAGCTGGTTCCCCTCGAGATGACGATTGTGTTTCCCTACTGGCAGCCGATCTACATGAGCAGGTGGTTTTCCGGCTTTCAGACCTCGACGCAAAACTTGATATTCAGGGTCGCCCTTTGTCCGGTTGGGCGCTATATCCAGCTGGGGTTGCCTGGTCGCTCAAAAAAGCAGGCGTTGCAGTATCTGGAATCCAGGTTGTTTTTGGATCCGATATCCCTATCGGTGCCGGGTTGAGCTCATCGGCTGCGGTGGAGGTGGCTTTTGCTGTTTTTTGGCAGTCGATCGGTGGGTGGGAGATGGGTCGCATGCAGTTGGCGAAATATTGCCAGCAGGCAGAAAATCATTATGTCGGTTTATCCTCCGGAATAATGGACCAGTTCGCCAGCGCTTGCGGGATCGAAGGACATGCCGTGGTCCTGGATACCCGCAGCCTGGAATGGGAACCGGTGCCCCTCCCAGACCGGACTGCCCTGGTCATCGCCAATTCAGGCATCCGCCGCAGCCTTACTCATTCGGGTTATAACGATCGCCGCCATGCCTGCGAACAAGCCGTCAGCCTGCTGAAGAAGTACTTACCAGATATCTATGCTCTCCGAGACGTATCCACCACCGAATTTGCTGCCTACGCCCCTTATCTTCCAGATATCCCACGAAAACGTGCAGAGCATGTCGTTAAAGAAATCCAGCGCGTCCGGTCAGCCATCAGTGCGTTGCATCGCCAGGATACCCAGGCTCTTGGAGCCTTGATGTATTCCAGTCACAACAGCCTCAAAAACTTGTACGAGGTCAGCACACCAGAACAGGATAAGCTCGTCGAGCTGAGCCGTAATCTTCCGGGTTGTATCGGCGCGCGGCTTACTGGCGCAGGCTTTGGTGGGTGTACGATCAACCTTGTCCATGCACAACAGGCAGATGCTTTTATTGAAGGATTGCGCCTCGGATATCAACGAGCCGTCGGGAAGAATGCCTCGATATACCTTTGTTTTGCCAGTGCTGGCGCAAGCATTCTCAACCAAGAAGCTGTAAAATAATCCGCCGGGCTTGTCGATCAAGAAGTATTGTTTACACGAGCATTTATGATATATTGGGTCTAAGATATCAACGTAGGAGATCCTGATGAAATCTGATTTATCACCAATCCAATTTGAAGAGCATCTCGATCCACAAGATTGGGATTCGATGCGTCAGCTTGGTCATCAAATTATGGATGATGTAATGGATTACCTGCAGAATGTAAGCAGCAGGCCAGTTTGGCAGCCCGTTCCTGAGCTGGTAAAAGAGAAATTAAAATCTTCTATTCCCCTCGAGCCTACCCCTCCTGAAGAAGTTTATGCGGAATTCTTGGAGAATATTTTTCCTTATCCGCTCGGTAATATCCATCCCCGTTTCTGGGGATGGGTGATGGGTACCGGCACTCCCTTTGGAGTGCTCGCCGAGCTCCTGGCAGCCACAATGAATCCCAACCTTGCGGGGGGCGATCATGTCGCGAATTACGTCGAGGAACAAGTTATCAACTGGTGTAAAGAGATGATGGGGTTTCCTTCGGCTGCCAGCGGAGTGCTTGTCAGTGGGGCTTCAGTCGCAAATTTGATCGGCTTGACCGTCGCTCGCAATCATAAAGCCGGTTATAACCTTCGCCTGGAAGGTCTCCAGGCTGCTGACCGTCCGATGGTGTTGTACGCCTCACGCGAGGTCCACAGTTGTGTGAAGAAAGCCGTGGAGCTGCTGGGTTTGGGGACGCAGGCATTGCGGTTGATCCCGGTCAACCGGGATTATGAGATGGATCTTCAGGCTTTGAAAGACGCAATCGCGGCCGACCGCCTCTCTAAGAATCTTCCATTCGCAGTCGTAGGCACCGCTGGAACGGTCAACACTGGTGCAATTGATCCGCTTCGAGAAATCGCAGCGATCTGCGATCAAGAGGACCTCTGGTTTCATATCGATGGCGCCTTTGGCAGCCTGCTCGCAATCACTCCGAATTACCAGTCGCTCGTCGCGGGTATAGAGCTCGCCGATTCGCTGGCTTTAGACCTGCACAAATGGCTCTATATGCCCTTTCAGGCTGGATGCGCACTGGTCGCCAATGAACAAGCTCACCGTATGGCTTTCGCCGAGCGACCAGATTATCTAGCCCGAGCCGAGCGCGGAGCCGCCGCAAGCGGGACTCGCTGGTTCAGCGACTACGGCATTCAGCTTACTCGCGAATTTCAGGGCTTGAAAGTCTGGATGTCCTTTAAAGAACATGGGATCAAGAAATATGGTCGGATGGTCGAGCAGAACATCGAACAGGCTCAATATCTTGTTAGGCTGGTCGAAAGCTCGAAAAAGCTAGAGCTTCTGGCGCCCGCCCCGACGAACATCGTCTGTTTTAGATATCGCGCCGATGGCATGGACGAAGAAGCCCTCAATGAGCTGAACCAGGAATTATTGATCCGGATTCATGAAAGCGGTATTGCCGTGCCCTCCTACACCACCCTGCACGGGAAATATGCAATTCGGGTCGCCAATACCAATCAGCGTACTACCCGCCAGGATTTCGACCTCCTGATAAAAACCACAATCAAGCTCGGTCAGGACCTCGTAAACGAATTCGCAGGTTCTGCCTAGTTTACTTGTCAGCTTTCCAGGTAGTAGGTGTGGTACTGGTTCTGACAGGGATTTCCCCAGGCAATGTGCATAGCCCGCGCCGTCAAATCGATAATCAGCGCGTTGATTGTCTTCTCCCGGTCAAATGGGACGATATCGTCCATCGAGTGGTTGCAGATTGAGTTCGGAAAATTTAGGTGGTCGCGCTGGATGTGTTGTAAGGTCTTGATTGTATGAGCTGGGATCCTTTTTAGCTGGCGCAGCGCTCGAAAATAGCGAACGCGTGTTGCGACCAATTCATCCGGTTCATACTCTATCGCCTGCATGCCCGCATCCAGATAATGGTTTGTATGAACAATTAATCCCTCTTCAGCATAGAGGATCCCAAACCGGCGTGCTGAGACCTCAACCGAATACAATTCCCCGCTTTCATGGGCAATCAGATGATTGTATCCTGCCGCCCGATGAGTGATCAGTGTAGAGCGGATTGCATCTGCGATCGTACGTGCGCTTAGCACCGCCCGAGATACGAAAAGGCGCGGATCCCGATTCGGGAATCAGTCGGATAGACTAAGTCGCAGCACTGCGCGATCCCGAAGGCATTAAAACCGATATTTGGTATCAATCCTCCGTATGTCATCGCCAGGAACGGCGGTTCGTCGTTGGGTTCTACGTGAACGACATATACATCCTGTTCATCCTCGGGCAGCCAATCCTCATTGTGCGCGATCAGGACGTGCCCATCGGCAGTGCGATCCTCATTGACAGCCATGCTTGTGCATTTAGCTAGGTGCAGGGCATCGATCGTCACAGCTTCCATTGCATTCAGCACGGTTAGATCATCAAATTTTACCCCGGCGCCCTCAGCCATCCCGATCATCTCCTCAACGTATTGAGGATATCGTTCCTGGGCGAAAGGCAGGTACTTGCGCGCCTGGATTAAAGCCCCATCCCAATCGAGTTCTAAGGTGTCATAGGTTTGTTCGATCAAACACCGGGCACTCAAGATGCTGTGATGGATCTGATCGCGTGCCGCCGAACCGATTTGTTGGCCAATCTCCCGGTGTGTTCCCTTTGCTCGAATAAATGGGATCGGCCCGCTATGTGTCGGCGCTTCTGCAAATTTTAAATCATCACAAGGATTAGCATGCATAAACCACTCTCTCTCTGCGAATAATAACCACCTTGATTATAACCTCTTGAGATGTTTGGAATTGAGGCAGCGGAGAATCAGCATTATTCCGGAGTGTTCAGCATCAACGGCCAGAACTGAATCAATAACGAGTCTCTTATTGCCGCCGAAGCGTCGATTCGCCCCCATCCTGTCAATTCATCCCGCCCGCCAGACCATACATCTTTCGCGGTGGAGGTCAATATTTGAGAGACCTCAACCGAAGACCAATCAGGGTGCAGCGCCCAGACCAGCGCTGCAACTCCGCTGGCGTGCGGGGTAGACATCGAAGTGCCTGAGCTGAAGAAATAGGAGCCGGTTGAGTTTGCGCGGTCTAATACTTTCAATACCATGATCGGCGTGCTCCAGGCAATACCAGCAATTCCTGTCTGGTTATATGTCGCCGCTGCCGCAATTCCTGCCGCATGGCTCCCATGCGAATAATCGTCCTGTGGAATGGCATGATCGGCTACAAAATTCCACCCTTCATAGTCATCAATAAAACTGTTTGCATCGTCATCAAGATTGTTGCCCGGAATTTCATCGCGGTTTATCCAAATTTTCTCAGCTAAATCGGGGTGATCGAAATCTATCCCCGAGTCGATGATTGCGATTGGCCAATTTGACGACCCTCTGCTGAAAAGCCATGCATCTCCAAGTCCAATCACTCGCAAATTTTCCTGTTGCGGAAGATAGAACGGGTCATTGGGGACAATCTCCGAAGCCTTGAGTATCCCATCTCTTTCGACCCATTCGATCCGTGGATCTTGTTCCAATTCACACAGCCTTTGGGCAGAATATTCTTGTTCCGAGACGGCTAGCCAGGTATCAATCTGAGGCAGGTACTTCACTGGTTGAGACTCAATTTCCTTCAAGAATTCTCGCGTCGTCCGAAAATCTAAATCAGAATTCAGCCTCAAATTCCATCGCTCACCGGGAAGTTCCTGACCATCACCGATTATCCAATCGTATTGGGATTGCTTTTCCAATTCTGGAATCCTGGGAAAACCTGATAACAGGAACATTAGAAGAATGCTCGTCACCACGATTTTCATTTCAGATTCCAGCTGCCTAGAAAATCCAGGGGATAAACATCTTCGTTCTGGTCATATAATCTCTGTAAACCTCACCAAACCTGTCGACGTTCTCTCGTTCTTCGATCCTGGATGTGAGATAAAGGAAAAAACATACGCCAACTACCAGCAGAATGCTGATCAATTCGATCTTTTTAGCAAAGATTCCCAATCCCAGCAGAATTAGTGATGCATAAAGAGGGTGGCGGATCAGCCGGTATGCGCCAGTCTCGACCAGATTGGTAGTATCCTCGAATTTACCTTCAGGTTTCCCAACCTCCTGCAACAGCCAGAATCCATGCACAGCCAGGAAGATCGATCCTGTTAGGAGGATCCAGGAAATTATCTGATTCAACGCGAGGAAATTATTAAACCACGCCGTCAGGTTGAGCACGATTAGTCCAAGCAGGCATTCCCAGGCGAAGAAACGATAAAATCCGTGCGACCTGGCATCGCTCAAATAAGACCACGAATAAGCCAGGAACACCAGCGACCCTGCAACCCAAATCCCGATCTGAATGGCAGCAATTACAACACCCAACCCACTTCGGTCTCCTCAACCCGATCAGCGATCCATTTTACTCGTTCCATCAAATTTTCTGGCATTACTGCATCCCCTATCCCCAGGATAATCGGCTTCCTGCTGGCATATTCCAGGATCCGCCCAATTTCTTGTTGGAATGCTGGTTCGGCTGTTCTGCTCTCGAGCAGCGTTGAAGGGATCCCTCCCCAGATCAGCGGTTTTTTCTCCCAGGCATTCCAGGCGCTTTCGAAAGTGCATCCATTGGTAGGGGTAAATAACTCGCACACATCCAATCCGCTGTCTGCGAGCAGGCTTGTCAATCCTCTTAGATCCCCATCCATGTGGCTTCCCATTAGCTTCCCTTGAGAATGCAGAATTTCCGAGTAGGATTGATAGTTCTCCATCAGGTGTGCTCTGAAAAGTCGTGGATTAGTCATCACACCGTCGAGGTTGTCAATCAGTTCTATATAAGGGGTGTTTAGCCTGTCCAACGATTCCAGCAGCTCGATCATCCTCATATTGAGCGACTCCGATTAATCGCTGCACCGTCACTCGATCGTCGTGTAAAGCATAGAATAATGCGGTTTCTCCATAGACGTCTAACAGCAAAGCCTGGAAAGGCATCCGTCCCAATTTTGGTACCAAAAAACCGAAATTCAAGTATTTACTTGCTGCTTGATGAAATTCTTCAAAACGCGGCACGAATTCAGCCCGTTCGATGATTTTTTGGAACACCTTTGCATCTTCGGCTTTTTTTACCGGACGCTCCACCATAATTGCCCGCGAGGATCCTGCCTCCAAACCTTCGAGCGATACCCGGTGGCTGAAAAACAATCGTCCTTCTGGAGTGATTGCTTCACTGGTGTATTCACCAGGTGTTTCGATTGGAAGGTTGTCCCATAGACTTGGGAAGTCAAATAGCTCAGGTTCGTAAGCCTGGAAGATCTTTTCCCCGTCTCGCCGAATGGTCAACTCCATCCGCCGGTGGCGGTATGCATACGGGTATCGCCAGTCTTCCATCCCTATCCCCACTTGCTGGTGGATCTCCTCAAGGCTCTTCCCCTGATACACCTCCGGCAGCTTTGCTTGGAAGCTCAATCCTCGGTGCCAGAAATCCATCCGGTCAATAAACGGAATTCGGTCAGGCGTATTTCCCTTTAAAGACCTCAATTAATCGATCTTGTGAAAATCCCATCGATGCTGCCTTAAAATTCAATCATTAATTCTGGGCGTCCCCGCCGTTAATTGACCGGTGGATCGATCCTTTGGCAACCAAATCGCCGACATGGTTGCAGAAATTTCACTGCTGCTAATGGTTGGTTCAATCCTTCCGTCATAAACCCAATATTAGGCTGCTTACCATTCAATCCTTCCATTAGATTTAGGTTTGTTCTATTTCAGGATTTAGGGTCGCAGCCGAAATCCCCTCAGTTTCCGGGATGGTTTACTTGAAACCCAAAACCTTCTATCTGCCTTCTCACCAATATTAATTTGTTCTCGTCTTTTGTCAATAGGTGGAGCATGTCCAATGCTGCCGGCGACCCATTTATCGGCTTAGTTGATGTCTATTCGTAATTCTTTATACATTCGTTAATACCTCCCAGATAATATGTCGAAATTTTCATGAATGAAAGTAGCCAAATCAGAAAAAGCAAAAGACCGCAGCATCTGGAGTTTGCGGTCTCTAATTTATTCATCAGTCGACAAGATTTATTTTTGAATGACCGGCAAATAGATGCTCCTGATCCGCGTACCCCACCGCGAAATGTGGTCGATTACCTCATTACCTCCATTATCTTCAAAAAAGCCCCCCCAAAAAACATCCGGACCAACCATTTTCACCGCTGTCACCACACCGTTCAATCCAAGCCCATAAAACTGGATTTCCTCGCCTGTCCATTTGATAACATTCGTGTGCTGGAAAAATCCGCCATTCACCGTAAACGAACCACCCACTGCGACCTCATAGCTGTTTGAGTCGAGGCATAGCACAAATCCGTTGTTCAAGCCAGATCCCACCCAGGTCGCCCCGTCATAGCGTGCCAGCCTTGCCAGGTTGCCGTTTGAGTTGAGCTCAAGGAAATTACCTCCAATATAGAGATAACCACTGCTCACCGACAGCGCGTTCACCCAGCCACCGTTGATCGCGCTCGAAGCGTACCCGCCCCAGTTCGTCCCATCCCACCTCGCCATGTAGCTTGATCCCCCATCTCCGCTGGCAGTGAATTGCCCGCCAACCACGAGGTCTCGTCCATAAGCTGCAAGCCCATATACCGTATCGTTCTTGCCATTCCCAAGCGGATTCCAGCTGCTCCCATCCCAGCGGGCGATCTTGTCCCCAGCAGCATTCCCTCCAGCATCCGTAAAATCTCCCCCTACATAAAGGTTCGGTCCGTAGAAAAGCAGCGCTGTCACAGCTGAATTCAACCCGCTCCCAAGCGCCTGCCATGTAGTCCCGTCCCAGCGAACGATATAATCCGCGTTTGGATTGCCTCCCGCGTTGGTGAAATTGCCGCCAACATATACATCCTTCCCGCTCACTGCGATCGCATTCACGGTCCCGTTAGGGATTCCGCTCCCCAATGCATGATACAGGTGCCCATCCCAGCGGGCAATCCGGTCCGCATTGGGGTTGCTCCCTGCATCCGTGAAGCTGCCGCCGACATAAAGGTCCGGTCCGACCTGTACCAGCGCGGATGCCACCCCATTTAGACCAAATCCAACCGCGTTCCAGATAGGTGTTGCCTCACTCCCATCCCAGCGCGCCAGGTAATCCGCATCCGGATCGCCGCCTGCGTCGAAAAAATAACCGATGGCATACACATCGGATCCGTCAATAAATATGCCTTCGTTCGTGTTGATATAACCATTCAATCCTGTCCCCAAAGCGTGCCAGTACTTTCCGTCCCAGCGGGCGATCGTATCAGCTTCAGCTAATCCTCCCATATCATCGAAGGTTCCGGCGACATAAATGCTGCCACCTGCAATTCTGACTGCCTCGATTGGGGAAGGACCGTTGGGAATCGCGCTGCTCACACCAGGCACTGCTTGCCACCCAGCACCATCCCAGTGAGCTAGGTAATCCATATCTGGATTGCCATTGGCATCCGTGAATCCGCCGCCCACATAAACATGCTCGCCAGCGACGGCAATAGAACGAACAAAATTGCTGCTCAAATCAAGTCCATTTCCTAGAGCTTCCCATTGGCTGCCATTCCATCGTGCAACCCGATCGGCATTCGGGTCCCCGCCCGCGTTAGTAAAAATACCCGCTGCGTAAAGATAGCTTCCGTCTGCTGTGATATCCATGATCTGTGAAGAAATCCCGGGGATACTGCTCCAGGTACTACCGTTCCAGCGGAAAAGATAAGGCGAGTCGGTGCTCGTGGCATAGATATCGTGTCCGTACTCCGCAATCTCGTAAACATATCCTGATGTAAAACTGGTGCTCAACGCCGCCCAGCTCGTTCCGTCCCAGCGAGCAAAGCGGTCAGCGTTTGCGTTTCCTCCAGCATCCGTAAACTGGCCTCCTACGTACAAGTATTTTCCCGACACGAGCATGCTGTAAGCATAGTTGTTCAGACCGCCGCCTACATCCAGCCAGTTGCTGCCGTTCCAGCGTGCGATATAGTCCGCGCTGGGATTATTGTTCAGGTTTGTAAACTGTCCAGCCAGATAAATCTCCCCATGGAACAGCACGATGCTGATGATGAAGTTGTCCATCGTCGCGATGGTCGCCACCGCCTCCCAGGTATTAATGAGGCTTTCAGGCTCTTCGGGTTGAACTGGGTTCTGGTTTTGAAAAAAATGCGGTTCTCCATTTGCCGCCAGAGTCATTTTCCAGCCCGACATATCCAGATTTCCATCATAATCCGAATTCAAATTTAGGCTACCGTCCGGTAGCAGGTAATTATTCAGCGAAGCCTTTGTTCCAACAATTGCTGCGTTAGAATCGCTTGTCTCATCCGAACTTGCGTAGATCGGTTGTCTACCACCAAAATAATACGCGAAAACTAGCACCAGACAAATCACTGTTCTTAGACTTCTGGTATCGTTTTTAATAACAGATTCCATAAATCCTCCGCTTCATATGCTCGGTGCGTTGGAAGGATTTCCCTCCAAAGTTTTCAAATTGATGCGTCGCTGGCAGTGTTGTCTCAGATGGTTCAGTCGCGAGCTCCCCCGGAACATTACCACCCTGTATTTTCTAATTAGCCTATTATGATCTTATATACTCTATTAGTCAAGCATTTGGAATCAACCATTTCTATTTCTTCACTTTGGATTAATCCCCGTTTTGGAATTGTATTTGTTATATATTATTTGATATGGTTATTAATTATATTGATATATGTATTGACTTATAGAATAATTATGTTAAAATATTGTTGATATTTCTGCATGACAGTTATATATTTCTGATTATCGGATTATTAGAAAATCTGCCTGCAACCAAAGGAATCTTCCTATGTCCGCATCTGCTGTCGAGATTATCGATCTGATCAAACGCTTTCCACTTCGCCCCCATTCAGAATCCCAAGGTTCCGGCGACCTTCCCTCAAATCTCTCCTCTCGATCCGTCGGGGTAAGCCGTTTCAATTTCCTCAATGCTCGCCCACCTAAAAAAACATTCACTGCCGTGGACGGCGTCTCTTTGACGATCCATTCGGGCGAAATCTTCGGACTCCTCGGTCCCAATGGCGCTGGCAAATCAACCACCATCCGCATGCTAGCCACGTTGCTGGAACCGACCTCAGGAACCGCCTTGATCAATGGCTTCGACCTGGTCCGCCAGCCAAATCAGGTCCGCCGCAGTCTCGGTGCATTGCTTGCCGGCGAGCGCAGTATCTATTGGAAGCTCACCGGACGCGAAAACTTGGAGTACTTCGCCGCTCTCTTCCAGGTTCCTCCCCGAATTGCTCGCCGTCGTACTGCTGAGCTGATCGAACGCATGGAGTTGACCTCTCGCGCCGACGAGCTGGTCGAAAAATACTCAACCGGGATGAAGCAGCGGGTCGCTATCGCAAAAACCTTGCTTGCCAATCCGCCTGTCCTCCTTCTCGATGAGCCGACCCTTGGTCTTGATCCTCAGGCCGCCCGCCAGCTTCGCGATTTGATCGGACAGCTGAAAAAAGAAGGCCACACGATATTATTGACTACCCATTACATGGAAGAAGCCGACTTGCTCTCCGATCGAATTGCAGTCATCGACCAGGGACGGATCATTGCCCTGGACAATCCAGCTAATCTCAAGCGTTCGATCCGTCAGGTTAATGTAATTCATCTTGAGGTCTCAGGATGGGACGCTAAGTTCGCTGCGGACTTACAGCGGCTTCCGGGTGTCTCGAACATTACCGTCCGTTCGCTGGACCGAGATTCGCTCCACTCCGTGAGCCTCCATGCATCAGACAGCCGCCAGGTCCTCCCCGGCATCGTCAATTCGATCAGCGTTAACGGCACCCGCCTGGTGAATATGCGCGTCCAGGAACCCTCCCTCGAAGATGTTTTTATCAATCTGACCGGGAAAGCATTGCGAGATTGAAAGCCATGACCACAGATACCTTCAATCACCCCGTAGCTCCTTCGCTCCCCCATCGTGAAATGCGCCTCGAAGCGCGCGCCTTTCAGGCTATTGTTTTGCGTGAATGGATCATTTTTCGGCGCTATCCCAGCTGGGTCATCGCCCTCTTTATTTGGCCGATTATATTCCCTGCCGCTTACATTCTCACTGCTCGTGCCCTATCTGGTCCAGATGGCAGTGGGCTCATCGCTTTCAACCATCTCACCGGCACATCCGATTACCTGAGCTATATCGCCATCGGGACAACCATCTGGATGTGGCAGAACATCGTCCTTTGGAACGTTGGGAACGTTCTGCGTGAGGATCAAATGCGCGGCACGCTCGAATCTAACTGGCTTTCACCTTCCTGGCGCTTCTCTTTTCTGCTCGGCTCAAGTGTGACCCAGCTCTTCTCAATGTTCATCTTCCTGCTCGTCGCCGTTCTCGAGTTCACCCTGATTTTTGATGTAAACCTGCATGGCAATCCGTTGTTGGCGATCTTGATGATTGCTGCAGCCATTCCCTCAATCTATGGACTCGGTTTTGCATTTGCCAGTCTGGTCATCACTGCCAAAGAAGCCGGCGCGTTCGTCTATCTTGTGCGCGGTCTGGTGATGATTTTCGCCGGCATCACCTTCCCAATTTCAGTCCTACCTGCGTGGATGCAGACGATCGCTCTTCTTTTGCCGCAAACCTACATCATCCACGGTCTCCGCACTGCCTTGCTTTCCAATGCAGCTTTGGCTGACCTGGCGCCAGACTTGCTTGCACTTCTCGGGTTTGGGGTGCTCTGGCTATCGATCGGCTATTGGGCATTCAATCGCATGGAGCGCCGCGCACGGCGCACGGGCGCTCTTGGTCAGTATTGATTTGATCAATTTTTGGAGGTTTCCGCAATGTCCGCTGCTTTATTGAGTCATTCCGATCCCACCTGGCGATCTAACTTCTATGCTCTCTGGGTGATCGCCAAAAAAAATTGGCGCACTTACTGGCGCTACCCTTTAAACGCAGTTTCCTCTGTCCTCCAGCCAATCATCTGGCTTGCTCCGGTCTACTTCATGGGCAAAGCGTTTTCGATTAATGGCGAGGCGATCGGTTTTGCTGGGTATGCCGGCACCACAGATTATATGTCCTTCATCCTGATTGGCTCAACCATATCGAGCTTCATAAACGCCGTCTTCTGGGGAATGGGCTATTCTATGAAAAATGACATGGATGCCGGTGTCCTTGAATCTAACTGGCTGACTCCTTTGCCTCGCCCGTACCTGTTGATTGGTGCCACCCTCTCCAGCTTGCTTATCACCACGATCACCTCAATGTCCATGCTTCTGCTCGCCGCGCTGATCTTTGGTTTTAATCCCGCCCAGGGGGGATTCTTTCCTGCGATCTTAACTGCAATCCCCATGCTGGTCGGACTTTACGGCTTTGGCTTTGCGTTTGCTGCTGTAGTGCTGGTGATGCGTGAATCGAACATCCTGGTCGATGTCAGCAGTTTCTTGATCCAGATCTTTTCCGGCTCCGATTTCCCGGTCACTGTTCTGCCGCGCTGGCTGCTTCCGATCTCCCTTGCCCTTCCCCTTACCTATGGCTTCGATGCTGTCCGTGGTTGGCTTCTTCAAACCCCAACCCTTGTACCCCTCCGCCTGGAGCTCGCCATCCTGGTCGCTTTTATGTTCGTGATGATCTGGTTCGGCTTATTTGTTTTCCGCCGTCTTGAGCGCCACGTCCGCATCATCGGTACGCTTGGTCAGCATTAATGCCAATAATGTCCCAACGTAGCCCTGCCTAGATCAGGAATCGAACCTGGAAACCATGGCTCTTCAAGCTGGAATGGTGCATATTTCTAGCCAATCCTGGTAACCTCCCTCATCCAATCGAAATAATATCCAGCCTGATGCCTTCCAGTCGATTGGATTAATTTCAGCCGGTCATCTTCAACTTGATCCGAGAGCTCAAGCAAGTTCGGCTGAACGCTGGTCCTGATCTAGACAGGCGGTCCATCGGGAATATCCTCGTCCACATCGCCGAGTCCATGTTTTTGATCTTATTCAGTTGGCAAAGTGGATGGGATTGCTGCTCTGTTCAAAATCCATCAGGTAGATAGTCAGTTAACAAAATAATTAATCATCTCCCAATCAAAAATCGGAGATATTTAGGTTAAGATACCTACTGTCATCGAGGAATGAAAGGAATCAGGATGTCTGAACAAATCAGTGAAATATCTCTGTTTCGGCTGCAAAAGGATGAATTTTTTGCCCAACATCCTCAAAGCCCTCTGACAAAAGCTCAGAAAAAGAATTTTCGTGGGTTGAATTACTTCGCCGAAAATCCCGCCTTCCGTTTCGAGCTCGAGCTCGAGCGCTTTCCAGATCCACAGACAATCGAGATCCAAACCTCCACCGGTGATGTCCAGACCTATACCCGAGAAGGTAAGATCCAATTCAACATTGATGATCAATCTGCTGCCTTGACGATATTTATGAGTGACAATGGTTTCTTCCTTCCATTTGCAGACAGCCTGGCAGGGACCGAAACCTATCCTGCCGGAAGATATTTGGAGCCTGAACCGCTTCAAAATGGTAAACTCCTCATCGACTTTAACCTGGCTTATAACCCATATTGTGCTTATAACGAAAGATGGTCTTGTCCGCTCACTCCATTCGAGAACCGGTTGAAAGTGCCAATTCGCGCCGGTGAGAAGATTTATCATATCTAAGGTTATCGAACTTCGAAGCGGCATTGATCAAATTCCGATACATCCCAAAGATGGCGCATAACTATCCCATGATATTGGTGTTTAAGAATATTGTATATTTCTGGCTAACAGTTTATTTGGCTTCGGAATAGAAGGACGTCATAATGGTTGACCAAGAACAAAGCTCCCCCAATGAGATCGTCTCATTTTTTGATAAACCTCAAACCGAGGTTGAAGTAATTCCGATTGGAGATGGTGTACCCATTGGGATCGAGCAGGTTTCTTCCTCTGCGATCGGTATTGGGGGTGCATACGGCACTTGGGGAGCCGGCTATGATAATGAAAATCTTGTTTGCCTTCTTGAAGAGCGCCTTGGCGCCAATCTGGAAATCAATGAACGCTTGAATCTCTCCGAATTGGGTTTTCTTGAGCGCCACCATGTCCCCGTTCTTACAAAAAAAGAACATCTCGATTTAGAGCTCGAAGTAGGTACCCGTTTCCTGCATTCAGCCATGCAAGCCTGCGGTTGGCAGCCGGCTGAAGTTGATGCTGTCGTGATCGGGATGAGCGGACCGGCAAGCGATGACTTTACCGAGCGAATTTCCAAGAATGCCGGTATTCCTGAACATGCCCTCAAGGTCAGTGTTCACAAGGCTTGCGATTCTTCGGTAGCAGGTCTTAACATGGTTCTGAATCCTGAGCTCCCGATCCAATCTTTATTAGATGCAAATTTAGCAGGATCGCTCCTTGGGAAAAAAGTCCTTGTCGGCGGTATAGAGGGTCTCAGCCGTTTTATGCTCCAATCTCGCGACAGCAATGCAATCCAGCTTTTCGGTAACGGTGCCGGTGTGATTGGAGTTGTTCCCGGAGAGTTTATGCGATTCATTGCCGGCGCCTCCCATGAAGCTTACGATGACGAAGGCGTTCTTCAGGTTAGAATGTTCTACCCTCACTCTCGCACCCACGAACCAGACCAGCCGCTGACTGAAGTCTCTAAAAGCGCCTCAAATCACATCCGGATTGCCGGTCTGATGCATGAACCTGAGCGGGATGATCCGGTTGTGATGGCAGGTCCAATGGGTATGGTCAAGTTGTTCGTGCGCACCGGTGTACAGACCGTAATCGAAGCATATTCAGCTTACCGTCGTCGAATGGATGAGCAGGGTATGCCCGGAAAGCAGCTGGCGGTTGCAATTGTCCATCATGCTAATTTCAAAATCAACCAGCTCAAGGAGAAGCATCTTCAAAGAGAGGGCATCCAGATCCCGATGCCCTGGCTTCTGAAGGAGTTCGGAAATGTCAGTGCAGCTTCCAATATGATCGCTTTCCTGCGCCAGCTTCCATCACTCAATCCCGGTGACCACATTCTGATCGATGGATTTGGTGCAGGCACTTATTATGATGTGCTGGCTGTGGAGCTAGGGGGCTGAAACTGCATCCGCGTTTTGACTTGATCGGTTTTGACGCCGACGACACACTCTGGCATAACGAGAGTCTATATCAGCTGGTCCGCCACCGCTTTGCTGCCCTGATGCAAGCGTATCCTTTCCGTCAAGATATGGAACAGCGCATCGATGCGATCGAAATCCAAAACCTGCCAGCGTATGGTTATGGCGCGATGGGTTTTATCCTCTCGTTAATCGAAGCCGGAATCCAGATCACTGAGGGTCGTTTCTCCAATGCCGACATCGAGGTTCTCATCGAAAGTGGGAAGGAAATGCTCACTGCCCCGGTCGAGATCTTTGAACATTCTGAAACTGCACTTCTACAGCTTTCATCGGTTTATCCTTTGATGTTGATCACCAAAGGGGATCTCAATCATCAGCTCTCCAAGATTGAGCGTTCTGGTTTAAAGAGTAATTTTCAGCATATTGAGGTCGTGAATGACAAAACTTCTTCAGTTTATGCTGCGATACTAAACCGCATCGGAGTAAATCCGGAGCGTTTCCTGATGGTGGGCAATTCCATCCGTTCGGATATATTACCTGTTCTAGAGCTCGGCGGCTGGGGGGTCCACATTCCTCACGATCTGACCTGGTCGCACGAACAGGTCGTTCTCCCTGAGAGCTGCTGCGACCGGTACTTTGAATTATCCAACCTGGGAGAGCTCGAAGCTTTTCTGCTAAAGATGCATGCGGCGGAGAACTGAGCTATCCAGCTTAACTTTCTACAATTTAACGAAGTCATCTGGGAAAGCCGCATCTGCGGTGTGGTCGCATAAAAAATTTTTCTTCACCTGCCGGACATTTCCCCCTCGAATTCACATCCAACACTTAAAGCTGACACCATAATCAGGCTTATACAGCCCTTAAATTCTGATATTTGGGATCGAAATTTCGCCACGAATAACCAAATGATCTGGATGTATAATCACCTTCTGGGAGGACTTAAGAATTTCTCTAGCCAGGTCCAAGGATAATTAATCGATTGGTAGGGTTAGGCGCAGCTTGTTCGAAATATCGTGTAACCTCAAACCGTTGAGTAAGCTTGGTTGATATCTTATATAAAAACTCGAGGGAAAAATGAAAAAGGTGCTGGGTTGTATCGGAATTGGGATAGCGACTATCGTCGCCTTATTCGTCATTATTCAGCTCGTCCCTTACGGGCGCCGCCATGCCAATCCGCCAGTGATTAAAGAACCTGTTTGGGATAGCCCCCAAACGAAGGAGCTTGCCTCTCGTGCTTGTTTTGATTGTCATAGCAATGAGACTCTCTGGCCTTGGTACACGAATATCGCTCCTTTTTCATGGTTAATCCAGCACGATGTCGATGAAGGAAGAGCCCGACTAAATTTTTCGGAATGCGGCATTCCCAGATCAATCCGTGAAGACCGTGAAGCAGGCGAAGGGCTCCGAGAAGCTGGCGAAATTGTTCTTGAAGGCGAAATGCCGCCGGCTCAATATTTGTTGATGCATCCAAATGCAAACCTCACCACGTCGGAACGCGAGCTCCTCGCGAATGGGCTTAATAGCTCGTTATGTAAATAAATTTCAACCGACAGCTTTGCCCGAATTGGATTTGAGTCCGTCTATAAATATTGAGATCATTGAATATCATCCATTCTTTCAAATTTCTGTATTCCAAGGAATCTTTCAGGTTATCCGATCAGCCGGTTACGATGAAATCCCTTACAAGTGTTAACCTGCCAAATCTGATTATCCGTTAAAATCAATTTCCAATCAGTAAGGCTATTTGTTGAATTAATTAGCGTCATCTGAAATCAGTATATTTAGAATTTATGAGGAGGACAGGAAAATGTTTGGAAAGTTTACATTCTTAAAAGATGTTGAGCACGAGCAAATCGATTGGGGTGTGCGCAGTTGGTTAAGCCTGCCTGCCAGTACTGGCACTGGACACCTCGTTCTTGTTGAAGTTGATTTGCTGCCAGGATGCGGACACAATTTTCACATTCATCCAAATCAGGAAGAAATCATCTATGTCATTTCCGGATCCCTCGACCAATGGTTGGAAGGGACACACGAATCTTTAAATCCAGGCGATACCGTATTTATCCCAAAGAACACGGTGCACGCATCCTTCAACACCTCAGATAAGCCAGTGAAATTCCTGGCGATGCTCGGTCCTGCTGTGGGACCAGAGGGATATGAACTGGTGGATGTCAGTGATCAGGCCCCCTGGAATTCAATCAGATAAATACCCCTGCAATAGAATATGCTTATTTCTGATCAAACGGCGATATCACTAGATGAATTCCCGAACTCGTTTCTTTGATGCACTCAATCGCAAGCCGGTCGATCGCCCTCCGGTCGGAAGTCCAACCTCTGTCGCCAATGTTGATCAGATGTCGCTCATGCAAGCCGAATTTCCCGCCGTCCATCTCGATGCCGCAAAGATGGCCCGCCTCGCTTCAGGAGCCTACGAAATCCTGGGTTATGACGCCATTATGCCGGTCTTCAGCGTTGCCCAGGAAGCCGCTGCCCTGGGCTGCGAGATCGATTGGGGCGCCATCGACGAGATGCCGGTTGCCCGCACCCACCCCTGGCGAGGCCCGGAACAGGCATACCTCCCAATCGATTTCCTTGACCAGCCATCCATCCGCACCGTCCTCGACGCGCTCCAGATCTTGAAAAGCGAATATGGCGACCGCGCCGCCATCATCGGGAAAGTGATGGGACCGTGGACCTTATCTTACGCCCTCCACGGGATTCAGGATTTCCTGATTGCCACCTTGCTCGATCCGGATATGGTTCGCCGTTTTCTTGACCGATTAAAAGTGGTTACCATCCTGTTTGGAAGAGCTCAAATCGAAGCAGGCGCAGATATCCTCTGCCTCGCGGACCACGCCACAGGAGATCTGGTCAGTGCCAGGATGTACACAGATTTCCTCGCCCCGGTCCACCGCGAAATTCTCGCCGAGCTTAACTGCCCGGTAATATTGCACATTTGCGGAAAAACGCTTGACCGCATGGAAGCCATTGCCGCGGTTGGTTTCGATGCCTTTCATTTTGACTCCAAGAACAATGCCAAAACCGCTGTCGATCTTGTGGGCGATCGATTGGCTTTGGTAGGAAACGTGAATAATCCCGAGACCTTGCTCCACGGTACGCTAGAACAGGTAGCCCAGCAAGCTCGATATGCTGTCGCCGCTGGCGTGAGAATCATCGGTCCCGAGTGCGCAATCCCCCTCCATACGCCAACTGAAAATTTGCGTGAAATAACGCGCGTTTGCTCAAATTAGCTTGTAGGCGACTTCGACCTCCTCGGGAGTCTCAGTGCAGCAACGCCTGCCAGCACAAGCAGCGCCACAACCGCCGCCCAGGCGGAGTTTGCTACCAAGGGGGTATTCGCCTGTTTTACGGCTATCCCAATATAAGCCCAGACGAATACCAGGATGAACGCCACATCATGCCTTGAGACAGCCATCAACGCTGCCAGGACCACTCCCACCCCTAGCATGATCACAGCCCAGAATGCTGCTTGAAGCGGCTCGCCGTTCCAACCCATATACCAGAGCTGCTGGGTGATATTCGCAATCGTAGCAACACTGACCCAACCAAGGTAAACGCTGAAGGTTAGCTGTACTGCCAGACGCTCTCCGATCCCAACCTTCACTCGATCAATCCCCGTTCGGATATAAACGGAAATCAGCGTCACCAGCAAGACCAGCATTGCCGCGACGGTAAGCGCGAACTGCTCGTAATGCCATAGGAATAACCAGACAATATTTGCCAGGCAGCTGAGCGCAAAAAGCCAGCCTATGCTCCGCAGTCGCGGATTTTCCCTTTGAGCAGGAAGTGCCTGGAATATTGCAAATGCGATCAGACCAATATAAATCAACCCCCAGATTGAGAAGACGTACCCGGCCGGGACAAAATATACCTCGAATTGGTCTGATATTTCTCCGGTATTCAACCCGTTAAGCGGAAGCGCGTTCGCCAGGATATTCACAATTAGCGTTGCAGTCACCGCCAGGACATTGATGAGCTGCCTCCATTTGTCACGATTCATAATGCTCTCCTTTGATAATTTTTTATTCAAGGTTTGTTCTAGAAGATAAATTTGCTTTGAAGAAATTTTCCCAATCACCCATTCGGACACAATTACCCTTGCCTGCTTCTTGCCTGAAATCGAATCGATGCGAGCTGGATTACCTCCTCCGCTGTCGTTTCCAGTGGTTTATCGGTTACATCGATCACGCTGTATCCTTGTTTTTTAAAAAAGGACCTTCTAAATTCAACTTCTTCGTTCACACTTTCTGGATTCGCATAGCTTCCCTCACCGATCGCGCCAATCCTTTTCTGGCGTTCCCTCCGAAGTGAAATCAGCAGCCCTGGCTCGATGGTCAGCCCAATCACCCGCTGAGGATCGAGTCCGAAGAGCTCAGCAGGCGGATCGATTCCCGGCACAAGCGGATAGTTCGCTGTTTTCCAACAGGATCGCGCCCATCATCATGCGCCAAGGCATTCTCAATCGCCTCAACCCACTCGAAATAGCTGCGTTTCAGCTGGCGGTAGCGTCCGGGCTCTCCTAGCGGTTGGATCCCAAGTACGGCTTCCAGTTTATCTGGAACGTCGCCCATTAGATCAATTGATGGTACACCTAACTCTTCCACCTGCACAGAAAGATATCTGCGAAGCTCGCGGTTCACCATTGTGTGGATTACTACAGCTTCCTCTCTCGCACTTCAGCTAAGACCTCTTGGATCTGGTCTTCATTTCGCAAATGTAGGATTACGATCAGACCCACATCCTGGTTTGGGAACTGCGCTAGCGACTGTGTTTACAGGCTGCTCTCCGCTCGCCCCTACCCCACCGGATAATATGTAGACGGTTTGTGTGGCGGCACCCATCACGATTTGAATTCGAAAATTTCTGGGTCCGAATGGTATTGTATCAGCTATCATAAGATGAGATTGCTCGCTTCCCTTTTCGAACCGCGCGATTACCTTCTGCTCAACCAATTTCACTTGCCAGGAGCAGCGTACATGCAGACCGCCTGGTTCGAAATCGGTTTCCAACTTTTCATGCCTTTCAGGATGAGCTGCGCTCATCTGGTCGCGATCACTACCCATCGATCATCTGAATTCTCATTAGCATTAAATATTAGCAGCGAAGGGGTATTTCAACTCAATTTTAACAGGTCATCTGCCTTAATATTTTCGATGCTCTGAACCGTGTATTCCAACTCGTCCCTGTTGCTCATCTTTAATAGAATTATGTCGCCGGCTTCAATCGCTTGCATCACCGCTTTAAGCTCTTTTGAAGAAGGGATCGCAATCCATCGCTGGATTTCCGTCCCAGGCAGCCACTCCGCACCGGCTGGTTGCCACTTACCATCGCGAATCGTCGCTGCCTCCAGGCGAAAGCCCCAACCGCCTGGCAGACGTAGCTCGACAGGGTATGGTATTTCACTGGTCGAGATAATCGCAGGTGCCTCTGCCGTACGTGGTCTCAGTCCCATGACAGCAGCCCGGATAAAGAAAAATATCCCGATTGTCACAAGCGCCAGGTTCAAACCAACCAGTACAAACAAAATCCCCTTTTGGATAAAACTGAGGCTCTTCCACCATTGCCGAGCGAACTTAGCAAGGGAAAATTGCTGTTCCGGGATTTCCGGTTCCACGTATTCGTCTAATGCCACCTCACGCAGTTCTTGGTAGTCCGCCGGCTCCGGACTGCTCAGATCCCCAGATTTCTCATCTATAGCAGTCTTATAAAAAGTCAAACCTTCTCTGGAAGGCTCAATCCGTTCCGTCTCCTCCCCTTCACGAAAAACGCTTGAATCGGATTTTTCAATTTCTTCGGGTTCCGTTTCATCAAGCTCCAGATCCTCGCCTTCGAACGCAGATGCGATATCAGTTTTGTCGCCAGGATGCTCGTTCTGCAAAACCGACTCCTGTTGTTCAGATTGTCCTGTGGTTTTTAAGCTTCCTTCAGCCGCCGGGATTGTTTCTCCAGCCTCGACATTCACAAAGGCAAGCCGGCGTTCAACTTCCTCATCGTCCAGTCCTTCGGTTTCCAAGCGATCTCGATTTTTTCCAAGAAGGCGTGAGACTAGGTTAGGACGTGTTTTTAATTCCTCACCACCGGATTGCTCTACAATATCTTCCCTCCCAGCACGCAAGTCTTCCCGTAGGCTTTGAACTACCGCTTCTTCTTTTCCTGCTTCCGGACGGAAAGCTGCAGGTATTTCATCTTCATCCTGAAATTCTTGTTTTTCCGTAATTTCACTTTGCCCCAGATCGTCACTCTCGGGCAGAAAGGGTTCATCAGATCCAGGTTCAGGTTTTAACTGATCACCCGTAGCTTGATCCTCGATATTGTGGTTCATTCCGGTCTTCGGGTCTTGTTCAATGTGTTCAGCGCCGCCCTTTAACTCTTTCGGTTGATCCTCCAACATCTTATCCGTGAATTTTTTTGTCTTTGACTCTTTTTGTCCTTCTTGAACCGCTGTCTTATCGATATCGAGACGGATCTCTTCCCAATGTTCATCCGGTTTTGGAAAAGGTTCTGGTTCTTCAATTGTCCCTTTAGCAATCTTGTTTGGTTCTTCAAGGGATAGTTTTTCAGGCTCTTCTTCATTTCTTTCATGATCAAATTGATCGCTCATGCGGATACCTCACTTAAGGCATTGCGGTTGGAAAGACCGGTTGGTCGAAGCTGAACAGCACCGGTATGGTTCCATGGCTTGGTAGCTGGAAGCTTGTGCTCCGGTAGATCCCAGGGAGGTCGACCGTTACGCGTATCCCAACGGGGTATCCCCGGAGGTCAAAATACGCTTTGCCGTCGCTCGTCTTTCCATTCAGCTCGATCCCGTTTTCCAATAATACTCGAACGGGGATTCCATCCAGCCATTCCCCTTCATCCGGGTGACCATTATCATTTGCATCCAAATATACTTGAACATTAAGCGCTGCGGTTGAAACGAATACAGTCGGTGTCGGCTGAGGTGTTGGCGTCGCCATGAATTCAGGGGCTGCCAGTCCAGTCTTATCTTGACCGAGTGGAAGTCTCATTGAATCAAAATTCAATAAATTAGTCCAATAGTTCTCCACATAGTCTCGTGATCCCGGGCACCGGATCTGGTAAGAAGCATTCTGCCAATCTTTCGTTGGATTCACTGCAAGGCTGGTTTTGATTTCTTCTTCCACGCATGAAAAACCACTGTGGTAAGTCGCTAAAGTATATTTCCACAAATCTTCATAATTCGCCGGGTAGTTGTACGTGTCAATGATCAGCTTGGCATCCACACAATTTGATCTCAAAATTCGTGCGATGGTATGAATGCTTTTTTGGGCTTTCGTAAGATCCATGCCATACGGGCAATCAGCGCATTCTACATTCAGCGAACGTACCACAAATCCTCGCATCATTGCTTTGAGCTCCGCAGGCAGCCTCAGATACCGGTTGCTGCAGTCGCCGATCACGTTAGGGCAAGCGCGATCATAAAAATCTTTGTCCCACCTGAGGATAACATCTGTTCCTAGTTCGCTGATCTGTGCCAGGCCATACTCATCCTGGTAGTTGCGTGCGTTCGCCGGCCAAAACTGCGATTCCACCTCAATTAATGTTTTCAAGATTTTAGGAGGGATTCCATGGTCTCTGGCTGCCAGCCAGATATTAAAGTCGTACATGTTCTGCCATTCGAGTGCCGCGTTAGAGGCGACTTCAAGGCCGCATGCATTGAGTCCCTCCGCGCTGAATCCGTTTCCCGGGCAAGCAGAGGCGTCCACAACGCCGGCATTTATCAAAGCAGCAGATAGGTAGTGAAGACTGATTCTTGTCGCTAATGAATTTGATGTTTGAGGGAAGATCATCCAATCTCTAGGTGTCGCTCCCTCCATGCCCCACACTTCGGCACAGCTGTCGTGGAACAAGCGCACGGGTTCAACCGAATCCAATCGGATAATGTAGCCCTCTTCATTCATCGAGACTCGGATTGTCGCATTCACCGCCGGGCTGGCAGCTCCACTGCTGGAGTAAGCTCGAAATGCGATTACCGAATTTTGCCACACCGGAATTTCACAGCGCGATCCGGGACATCGAAATTCCCGAAATCGATCCAACATCCCGCGCAGCTCTATCTTTTCATTGCTGGGAAGCGGTTGGAATGCACTTAATATGACATATGGACTATTCTGAGGACCATCTGGCGCATCAAGAAAAGCAACAAGATCGGATTGAGAAATTTCCTCAAAATTTGCTTCACTCGTTGGAAAAACTACCTCTAAGGTTTGAGTTGCTTCCGGTGTCGGATTGACCACTTCTGCCGTCGCAGGCGTTTGTGTTGCATTCACTGCGGTGGTGATGGATTTTGGGCGCACAAATAGATTTCGAGAGCGAGTGCCGAAAATCCCAATACCTGCGAAGATACAAACGCAGCACAGGATTGCCGCTCCGAGCAAACAAGCAGAAAATATCAGAAAGGTTCCCTCTGCCGGGCGCTTCAATATTCTATGTCATTTCATTCCATTCATTTTTTTCCGGCAAGCCGGTCGGAGACCCGTCTCCATGCAGGTGTAGGCGCAGCAGGCGGGATATTTTTTAACAGGTCATTGCTCAATTGATAGGCCGTATCCTCCAAAACGATCGAAACTGGCGATTTCGGGATTCTTCAAAATAAAAGGTTCCCCAAAATTGATCGCTCGGCTGATTTCCGTCGAGCCATAAGGTATTATTAAATCAATTGTTGCACCCAGAACTTTCTCGATCTGGGATTGTTTTATTCCTGGTGCATTCGTGGTGTTGTTCAAGGTGATCAGAATTTTTCCCCGTTCATAACCCAGCTTGCTGTAGACGTTAAGCGCGCAGATCGCCGCTCTGAGACTCGCCATTTCAGGCGCTAGAATCAGTAGGATTCGATCCGCTGCATCGAGCGCCTGAAGCGTGATCTCTGAAAAATCATGTGCCGTATCCAGGACAACAAATTCGTTCATTTGACGATAGGCATCAATGATTGTTTTAGTAAAATCAGGGTCGAACAAATCCGAATCCAGCGGGAATTTTGGTGCCGCTACATATCGTATCCCAGTTCGATGTTCACTCGCCAGCTGTTCGAACATTTCACGATCCATCCCCGCAGCATTAATTTTGACATAATCTTGCCAGGTCATCTGAGGAGAGCCGTCTAGCATCATCGCCACCTGACCCGCCGCAAGCACTGCATCGATCAGCAGCGTCGGTTTCAACCAGAGCTCATGAAAAGCTAAAGCCAAATTGACTGCCAGGCTGGAACAGCCCACTCCACCCCTCAAGCTGTGTAGCGCAACAACAACGGAAGTTTCGACATATCGCGTCTCCAGCTGCTGCACCACTTTCATTGCTTCGCCGCGTCTGGCTAATATTTTTAGTCGGGCAACCAGCTCTTCAGGCTGGAATGGCTTTACCAGATAATCATCTGCTCCAAGCTCAAAAGCCTTCAACTTATCATTCAAATCTTGCTGACCAGACACGAATATTACTGGGATTGACCCAAGGTTTGGATCACGCCTCAACCTTTCGACAATTTCATATCCCGTAAAATCTGGCAGCCGGACATCCATGATGATCACATCCGGTTTGTAAATGGGAATTGTGGCAAGACCTTCTTTCCCATTTCTTGCGAATGCCAGATCATATCCAGCTTTCTTTAAAGGTTTCTGGATCAGCTTATAATAAAAAGGTTCATCGTCAATTAAAAGGACGCGTAGCATCGTCTCACCTGTTTGAAGGTCTGGAGAAACCTTCCATTCGAATTAAACTCTCTGCCTCACCGATAAATCGTTCGATTGCGAGCTTCATCTCTCCTATCGACTGATCGGCAGATACCAGCTGATTTTCCCGACATTGGAGATCGAGGATGAATGCCAGATTGGAAAGCTGTCTTGCGCCTAGGGTGGCAGAAACGCCTTTAAGATTATGAGCGAGGTTCGAAAGCTCTGGCAAATTTCCACTCGTCAATTCCGATCTCATTCGCTCATAAGTCTCAGGGATAATTTGAATGAATTCGGTTAAAAATTGCAGATACGTATTCATCTCTCCATCAAATCGAGGTAAAGCTTCCTCGAAATCCAACACGAGGGTTGCCTTATCAGGATTTTCCTCAGCTCGAGCAGATTTATTCAGTTTGCCCTTATCCGTTACACCGCCGGTCCAGGCCTGGATTACTTCAAATACATGGCTTGGATTGAGTGGTTTGGAAATATAATCATCCATCCCGGCATCCAGGCAGCGTTTGGCGTCGCCTTGCAAGGCATAAGCTGTCATCGCGATGATGGGGGTGTGCTTGCCTGTTGGTTCATTTTCCCGAATCAAACGAGTGGCTGACAACCCATCTAGTACCGGCATTTGAACATCCATGAAGATCAGGTCAAATCTATCTGTTTTCAGAGCATCCACAGCTTGCTGACCATTCGACGCACCGATCACCTCATGCCCTCTGCGGCTCAGCATGATTTGAACCATCCGTAAATTGAGATCATTATCTTCGACTACCAGTATTCGGCGCTTCGGTCCGACCAGTTCGCCAGTCTGCCTTTTTAACTCGCTGTTTTTGGACTTCAATCCGCTCCTCAGTTCCGATTCCCAATACCCGTTCCACCGTCTCACGCAGCTGCGATTGCCGAATGGGTTTCAGCAGGTAGCCAGAACAACCCAGTTCTGTTGCTCGAGCAAGTTCATTTCTTTTTCCAACCGAAGTCAGGATGATCACTTTAACATCTTTTGTGAGGGCTTCTTGCCTGATCTCACGTAACACGCTCTCACCATCCATCCCAGGCATCTGCATATCGAGTAATATCAGCTCGAACGGACTGTTAGTCAGCAGTCCGCGAAATAGCTCAGGGATCACCTCACGTCCAGAGGAAACTGCCGCTGCTTCACACCCTATCGCTTCGATCATCCGGATCAGTATCGTCCGGTTTGTCTGGTTGTCATCTACGACTAATACGCGTGCTTTTTGAAGGTTTGGCTGCACTGCTGACGGCATACTGTCATCGGTAATTCTCTCGAATTCGAAGTAAGAAAGAGAATGTGCTGCCGCGATTCGGGACGCTCTCAACCTTAACCATTCCCCCCATCATCTCAACCAGCTCTTTTGAAATCGTCAGCCCCAAACCTGTCCCACCATATTGCCGTGTGGTCGATCCATCCGCTTGGACAAACCGCTCGAAGATCACTTGCTGGCGGTCTGCTGGAATCCCTATCCCGGTGTCTTTAACAGCAAATTGGATCTCCACACCGTCATCGTCCAGATTTTCCACCTCTGCCCTCAGCAGTACCTCGCCTACCTCCGTAAATTTAATCGCATTTCCCACAAGATTTAAAAGGATCTGGCGAAGCCGGCTAGGATCTCCTTTCAATCGAGGCGGAACCTTTGGATCAACAAATGAAAGCAGCTCAATAGCTTTAGCGATGGAATGGTTTGCCAGAGTTTGCACCACCCCTTCAACTACCGCAGTTAGATCGAAAGGAATTTGTTCGAGCTGAAGCTGACCAGCTTCGATTTTCGAGAAATCAAGCACGCTGTTTAATGTATTCAGCAGTGCTTCTGCGCTGTCTCTCGCCGCCACCTGGAAGCTGTATTGTTCGTCTGACAGCTCGGTGCCTAATGTGAGATCGAGCATCCCCATAATCCCATTCATAGGGGTCCGGATCTCATGGCTGATATTTGCCAGGAATTCACTTTTCGCCCGATCAGCAGCCTCTGCCAGGCGGCGTGCTTGCATCAGCTCTGTAATGTCATGATAAATCCATAGAGCGCCGATCAATTCGTTATTAAAATTTAGGGGTACGCCAGAGATCTCCACATCCAGCAGGGATCCGTTTTTGTTTAACCGTTGGGTGATCCCTTTGACCCATTCCGATTTCATTACCATGTCCGCCATAACAATTGCTTCTGAAGCGAGCGCTTCATTAACAATCATGAGATCAAACTTTTTCCCGAGAGTCTCCTGTTCAGAATATCCAAATAAAGTGCTGAAAGCTGGATTGCAGGAGGTGACGCTTCGATTCAAATCTGTTGTCAGGATCGCCACCGGGCTGTTGTTGATCAGCGTCTGCAAATATTCATTCTGATGCGCAATAATCGCTTCAACCCGCTTGCGTTCCGTGATATCCCGCAGAATCGTGATTGTCCCGGAATGATCCTCACCGAAATTCAATGGATACCGGGTCAGGTCAAACCATTGTCCGGTTTCTCCAAGGTAGGTCTCTCCAAAAGCCTCACGGATCGTTAAATCATGATATTCTTTCTGGCCTAGCACAATCTGGTCTATTGGATAATTAACCAGCTCATCGAATCGTTTGTGCAGCAGCTGGGTTGCGGTGTCATTGCATCGTATGATTATTCCGGATGCGTCCGAGACGATGATTGCATCTTGCACCGCATCGAATATTCCTTCCCATTCCTGCTTGCCTCGCTCAAGGATCCGCTCGAGCTTTATTCGCTCTGCGTTCTCAAGTCTCAGTTCGCTGTCTCGCTTTTCGAGAATACTCTGTTCTTCTAGCAGTTTGCGCTGCTCAGATTGAAGCCTCCAAAGCCTTCGCAGCAGGAACCATATCCAGGCAAATACAAGCGCAATCACCCCAAGCAGGATCCACGCAACCCATCCTGATCCTTGCGCTGTCTGAAATAAGCGGCTCTTGTCCGCAGAAACAAATGCCCCCAGAATGATCATAAGCGGTTATACCGGTCGAATTATAATCTGCAATGTGACATTTAAATTAAGAAACTTGCAAGGATTGCTTAAATAAACCTTGATGTTTTTCCTTTTTTCCCTGAGAGACCTCAAAATTTCTCCACACATGCAAGAAAAGCGAATCCACCAACATTGAGACAGTTTTCTGCAGCACTTTACATTTTTGTAAAGTAAAGGTATTATTGTGGAAATAGTCTACCTTTATAGTACAGATTATTAACCAGGGGCTCTTTCGAAATAACGCACAAAGTTGCCAGTTCTTCCAGCATCCAGGATGGTTCGAGAGCAATTCCAGAATTCAAAAGAACAAAACAACCAAAAGTGAGACAATAAGGCAAAGTTGAGGTGGTTAAGCGCATTTCTTACTTTACATTTCTGTTAGGTGGTTGTAGAATAGTACTTAAGGGTTAATGATATTTTGAAGGCGGACTGAGCGAAAGTCCGATTACCAACTGAATAACCGTACTACCTTGGGAAACTTTAATCCAGCGCTGCTTGATTGGTCGCTACCCGGAACACCACCGGGGGCAGCGCTGGGGAGTTAGGCGAAACCGGCCCATCTGACGATGGCCGG
Source organism: uncultured Chloroflexia bacterium (assembly GCA_963827155.1). Lineage (GTDB taxonomy): Bacteria > Chloroflexota > Anaerolineae > Anaerolineales > UBA4823 > UTCFX2. The sequence goes on from CAWGZV010000002.1 coordinate 1,736,212, forward strand.
TTTTTCTGTTTCATTGGATTAGTTTTTAGGATTTCTAGAAAGATTGAGGAGGATATCATGACTAAGCGTGTTTTCTTATATAGTGTTTTGGCAATAGCAGTCCTTTTCAGTATCGCCGCCATATCAGCGGTCGGCGCCAATCTGGACCAGTGGAATAAATCCACCGTGAAATGGCAGAACGGCAACCTGGGGAAAGCAGGATACTCTGAAGGGAGTGTCGTCCCATTCCGCCTGGCTGTAGATGGGATGGCAGCCGATACAGATTACACCATCCACATTAACTTCGATGTAACCAAGGGCGGCGCTCCTGGCTATGATTTCCTGGCTACTTACGATGCCACTGAAACCAATGTAAATTTGTGCGGCACAGACGGTGGAGGTTATTCGCCATTGTGCGCGAGCACGACTCCCACAGGCTTGACCGGTGTTTTGAGCGATACCATTCCATTTGACGCCGGGAGCACGACCTTCGCCACCCCGCCCCATAAAGCCGGTCTCTCAATCGCTGGCGCCATCGCGAATTCTATTGCCAATGGCAACACCAACCTGACGATCTTCGGAGCTACCTTTGTCTCAATCGGTCAGGCAGTGTATTCTGGTTCCACCAGCGCCAACTCATCAGGTGACTATACGGTGGTCTTTCATACCCCTGCTACCTGCACCCCGGATCCAACTGAGTGTGTCGCCCTTCTCGCCTGGGGTGGTCATCTGGCCCAGTCATCCTATTGGCAGACCAACACCAATTTAGCAAACGGTGCCGGCGCGATCAACGGCTCGTCCTATCATATGCGCACCAGTTGGATTGGGCGGCAACCAGGATAGAAGCATCGCGACTGGCGTAAGCCTTGAAGCCTACTTGCAGGTCTACAAAGACCTGACTGCCACCACACACACCGACGGTCTTTTCGACCTGCTTGTTGATAATGTCGTCAAAACCGTAGCTCCCGTCGGTGACGGTGGTTTCACCCCCAAGCTGCTGTTGGATTTCGGTAATAGCACTGCTGCGAAAATTTTCGCCGTGAGTGAAGCCGGCAGTACCACCACCGATCCGGATACCCTCCTGAGCTGGTACTTCAAGAACGTCAAGTGCTATGACCGGCTGGCTTGGCCGTATTTTCCGGCGGGTGGAGCGACCACTTATGCTGCAACGACCGCCTTAACGAACGATTCAGACCTCAATGTTTCAATAACTCCTGGTCAGGATATCTACTGCATCATTACCAATGCCGATTACCCGACTGCAGTTACCCTGGCGAGCTCGTCAGCAAACGAGTTCCTCGGCTTGGTGACCCTCAATTGGGCAACCGGCTTTGAGGATATCAGCACGGTCGGCTTCGACGTCTTCCGCTCGGATGTACAGGATGGACCGCAGTCTAAAGTGAACGCCGATTTGATCCTTGCTAAAGGTTCGGGCGAAGCATACCAGTTCTTCGATGCCTCTGTCCTTCCGGGCAAGACTTACTACTACTTCGTCCAGCTCGTTGACGGCTCTGGCAGCAGCAACCTCGATGTCCTGAGTGTAGATACGATGCACTACCTGAAGATGCCGCTTCTCTTCAAGTAGAACTCAATCCACAAGTACCTCTTTGCAGCCGGGATCACTGGTCCCGGCTGCTTTCTTTTCCTCCTGCGCCTCAAATTAACTTGACATCTCGCCTTTTTTTTTGTAATTTATAGGTAGGAAAAAGGAGGCGCCCAATGGCTGCGAAGAAATCCAAATCATCCTCTGAAACCGCGATTTCGTCAGAGAAATTATCTGGATTGAGCTGCCTGCTCGCATTTGACGGCTCTGAGCACGCTCAGGCGGCAGTCTCTTTTGTGATGGACCTGCCGAAGACCCGCCGCCCCGCCGCCAGCAAATGTTCGGTGACCCTCATGTCCGTCCTGCCCACCCAATCGATCGGCGGTCACGAGCCCATGCAAGCCGAGCTGAATGAAGCTGAGAGCCGGTTGAAGGCGGCTGGTTTTGAGGTGAGCTCGATTTTGAAAGCTGGCAATCCTGCCGCCACGATCAATGCATATGCTGAGGAGCACCCGACCGACCTGATCGTCATTGGCGCAAAAGGTCGGCGTGCTACCCTTGGGATCCTGCTCGGCGGCGTCGCTCAGCAGATCGTCGAGTATTCCACCTGCCCGGTCCTGGTTGTCCGGGCGCCATACCGGGGTTTGAAGCGCATCCTCATGGTCATAGACGGTTCCGAATTCCAGCAAACATGCCCTGGATTACATCGTCCCGCCCTGTCCCGATGGCTCCCGGCTGCGCTGTTCCTGGCTCCCTTCGGATTCGAGCTTGAGACTGATGCATGTCCTCCCCCCTCCGATCTCTAACGAGACCCTGGTTCGAGCCTGGGCGCTTGGACCCGAAGCCCTCTATCCAACCCCTATGGAGCCGGTCGATACATCCGCTCTCCAAGCCGCCGAGCAGCTGGCAGGTGAAAACCTGCTCAAAGATACCGAGAAGATCCTCAGCCTGGGCGGAATCAGCACCCAGAGCATCCTGGTGCGTGGAGATGCCGCCACCGAGATCATCCGCACCATCCAAAGCTCTGAAATTGACCTGGTGGTATGCGGCTCACGCGGCCTGAGCGCGGTTTCTGGTTGGCTTTTAGGCAGCGTCTCGCGCAAGCTCGTCCATTATGCCGGCTGCTCCACCCTGATCGTAAAGTAGTCGCCTTGCAGCCCACGAATACCCTCCCTTTCGGGGCAGTTGGCAGCTCTTCTATTCCAATTAAGAAAGCCGAATTATCAGTTCTGGTTAATTTTGCCGGACTGCTGCTGGGTGGCGATATAATCATCCCAGCCCCACGACCAGGAGAATTTATGAATCCAACCCTTGAAGTCATCGAAAACCGCCGCTCCATCCGGCTCTATGATCCTGCTCCGCTTGTGCGATGAGGAAAAAGCTGCCATCCTCCACGCCGCGTTGCGAGCCCCTTCCGCTGGCGCGATGATGCTCTATACCATCATTGAAGTGAATGACCAGGAAAAGAAATCCAGGCTTGCCGAGACCTGCGACCACCAGCCGTTTATCGCCGCTGCTCCCTATCTTCTGCTCTTCCTCGCCGACTACCAGCGCTGGATGGACCTCTATCAGGCGGCTGGCTCTGAGCAGCGCGCCGCAGAGCTGAATATCCCCAGCCGCCAACCGGGAGAAGGGGATCTCGTGCTGGCGTTGATGGATGCTCTGATCGCCGCCCAGACCGCGGTTATCGCTGCCCAGTCGCTTGGGATTGGTTCCTGCTACATCGGCGATATCATTGAAAACTGGGAAGTCCATCAGGCGATGTTCGAGCTGCCGCGCTACACCATCCCCGCCGCGTTGATCTGCTTCGGGAAACCCGGAAAAACGCCTCCCGGTCCGCAGGTGCCGCGTTTCGACCCTAAATTCATCGTCCACCAGGACCGCTACCGGCGCTTCACCGCCGAAGAGCTGAATGAGATGCACCTGCCGTTCGGTCGCCGCTCTTTCGAATTCCACGAATTCCCTAACGGCGCCCTTAATGTCATCCAGGCAAACTATATTCGAAAATTCACTGCCGATTTCTCGATCGAAATGAACCGCTCGGTTCGCGCAATGCTTAAGAACTGGGGCACTCCGGAATAACTTCAGCGCCTGCGCTGGTTCATACTCGCGCCTCCAAATTTCTCCAGGCTGGGTTCGCCGCCGTTCGGTGGGTTCATGCCGCAGCCCGGCACCATCAGGCGGACATTGTGGCGCACATCCAGCTTTCCAGATGCAGGGAAATCGCAGGTTCAGCGGTAAACCAGGTCGTAATATTCCATATATCAGATCTGTTCCGTGAAGCGGTCGCGCCCAATCCTGAATGTGACAATCTGCAGATCCTGCGGATCGCCCTCTGGGACATCCAGGTATCGGAACAAAACCTTTGCTTTTTCGATCAAGTTTTTGCGCTTCGAATATCCTGTATTTCCCTCTCATGCTCTGAATTTTTCCGATGAGCAGAAGCTCCGCTTGCTGTAATGCTTCAACAGCGTCCTCATGAAAATTATCGGTAATAAGCAGACCATCAATTCTTAAATATCTTCCAAAAGTTCTGGATACGCTGCCGGTAAATAGAGAAAGGACCAGATCAAAAGAAGCGTAAAAATTAGGCAGTTTCTTTGTAAAGTCGCAGAATATAAATTCAAAATATGGTGATCGTTTATATCTTTTCCTGTTCTCAATTTCGCGAAAGATCTGATCGTGATTTGCAAAAAACCGGTTTGCATCCGGATCTTTATCAAGGAAAACAACATGCGGAAAGAAAAAAGCAGGGGTGATATGTGTCGAGCAGCCAGGATAAAGCACCTCTACCGGTCGGTAAATCTCCTGGATCAGCTGAAACAGACCGTTCCGTTCAAATCCGAGATCGACATAGGTTTTCTGAAAAATCTCAACTGAAGCGGACCGATCATCTATTTTCATTGCCAAGTGTTAATGAGAGGAAGACATCCTCTAAGGAAGGTTCAACAGACTCGATCTTTGTGGAGAGGATATTTGCATCCTGCAGATACCCCTGAATCTTATCACCCTCGATATCCATAGGAGTAATAATCCGAAGATGGTCCCCCGCCAATCCAACTCGATGTATAAATGGAGCTTTCTCAAGCGCATTCAAACCCGCCAGCAGCGGATCCATACCTGAAAATTGGCTGCCTTCGCCACTCTCACTCCGTTCAACCTGCACATCCCAGGCGCGACCGTGAAGCGCGGTAGTCTTCAGCGTGCTGGGTAAATCCATCGCCAAAAGTTTGCCCGCCTGCATAATGCCAACTCTCACGCAGTATTCTGCTTCATCCATATAATGCGTGGTTACGAGCACTGTAACCCCTTCTGCAACCAGGGCATAGATCAAATCCCAAAAAGCCCGGCGTGCAAGCGGGTCCACGCCGCTGGTCGGTTCGTCAAGGAATATCAGCCGAGGTCTGTGAACGAGTGCAGTCGCCAATCCCAGCCGCTGCCGCCAACCGGTCGATAAACCCTTCACCCGCTCTTCCCCTTGTTCTCTTAATCCCACCAGCTCCAATACTTCATCCAACCTGTTCCGATCTTTTTCCCCATAAAGGCCTGCATAAAAAGCTAAATTCTCTCTTACTGTCAGGTCGTGATACAGCCCAAACTTCTGCGACATATACCCAACCCGGGCGCGTACCAGTTCCGCCTGGCTTGCAGCATCAAATCCTAAAACTTTTGCGGTTCCTTCGGTTGGTAGTAAGAGACCGAGCAGCATCCGGATAGTTGTAGTTTTTCCAGAGCCGTTTGGACCCAAATAGCCGACCACCTCGCCGGCCTCGATATTGAAAGAGACCCGATCAACTGCTGTAAAGCTCCCAAATCGGCGGGTGAGATTTTCTGCCACAACTGCATACTCAGTCATCCCAAGACCTCATCGCGCGCCGATTAGTGAAATGAAAACATCTTCCAGTTGAGCAGGTGTCAGTTGAATCAACTCGATCGAAGTATTTTGGTCCACAAGTTTAGCCCGCAGCCGCCTCTCCACGCTTCCAGCCGTGCCTGGTTTTATTCGCATATGAATTCTGTCGCCGAACATCTGCACGTCTTCAACATCATCATCTTCCTCCGCTAAACGTCTTAAAGCCGTTAACGGTTTCCCGCGCAGTTCCAGGATTCTTCCAGCAAGGGCGGCTCTCAGTTCGCCAGGTGAACCTTCAATGAGAAGCCGTCCGTTGCTCATAAACCCAAGCCTGGAGCACCGGACTGCCTCATCCATATAGGGGGTGCTCACCAATACCGCCACACCTTCTCCGGCTTCTGTTCGGTTAACCAACCGGATTATCAACCTCCAGAAATCCTGGCGGGTGACCGGGTCTACCCCGGTTGTGGGTTCGTCCAACAATAATACCCTTGGGCGGTGAGCAAGCGCCGCGGCTAATCCTAATTTTTGCTTCATCCCCCCCGAAAGATGCCCCGCTCTTCGATTGATAAATCCATCTAGGCCCACAAACTTAAGGATCTCCATACAGCGCGGCTGCCATTCTGACGGAGGCAGCCCGCGCACCTCTGCAAAAAACCGGAGGTTTTCAAGGACGGTAAGATCTTCATATAGCGAGAACCTCTGAGGCAGGTAGCCGATCAAGCTTCGTGCCTTTTCGGTCTGCCGGAGGAGATCAAACTCCCCAATATTAATCACCAGGTCTGAGACGAAATCCTTAACCCCATTGGTTGAACCATCAATTATGTCTTTGTCCTGAACTTTTCCCACTTTACGTACTTTTTGCTCAGGTATCCCTGTAATCGCATCAGGTTTGAGTGCGCCGCATAGCAGCCGGATTGAGGTTGTTTTCCCGGCGCCGTCAGGTCCTACCAATCCAAAAATCTCACCTGCAGAAATCTGCAGGTTGAGCTTGTCAACAACTAAATTATGCCCAAATGATTTGCTCAAATTCTGGGCGTAAATCATCACCTTTTCTGGCATTATGGGTTGGGATGGATGAATACGACATCGGCCGGCATCCCCGGTTTTAATCGTTGATCCAGATTATCCACTACAAGCTCGATTGCAAATACCGTATTTCGCCGTCCTTCTGCGGTTTGCACATTCCTCGGTGTAAACTCAGCCTGATTTGCGATCTTTACAACTCTTGCTCGAAATACTTCCCCGGGAAAAGAATCAACCGACATTTCGGCTTCCGAGTCCAGCTTCACACTTCCGTAAAGGTCTTCAGGCAGATAAACTGTGATTTTCAGCGGAGACAGGTCACCGATCGTCATAACCGGAGTTCCCGCCGATAGGACTTCTCCGGCTTCAACCGCCCGCGTAAGAACGACGCCGTCGATTGGCGAGACCACTTTAAGCTTACTGTTCTGCACATCTAAAACTTCCAGGTCTGCTTGAGCCTGCATCAATGCGGCTTTTGCTGCCTCAAGCCGGCTTTTCGCGGTATCCACACCCACTCGCGCCGCCTCCAGACCCGTTTCAGCCTGGCGAGGGGCGGCGTCAATCGCCGCCAGGCGTGCTTCCAGGATAGCGATGTCTTGCGGATTTGGTCCATCCTGCAGCTTGGCTAAATCATCCTCCGCCTTGTGCAGCCGTGACTGCGCTGCTTCGAGCGCAGCTTCTAGCTCTATTCTCCTCACCGCGCTGTCATACTCGCTTTGCGCTTCGTCCAAGGCTTCTTTTAATTGTTCTCGTGTATCATTATTTTCGGACTCGTAACGGTAAGGTTCGAATTTTGCCCGGGCTTCATTGAGCAGTTTCAAAGTCAGCGAAAGTCCCTCCGAAGGGGTCAATTCGCTTTGAAGCGAAGACACATTGTAGTTGAAAAGTTGGTACTCCGCATCCCGGACCGCCCGGTTTGCTGCTGCAACACTGCGAGCCGCTTCTCCTCTTGCCGCTGGGGCATTTACAAAAAGGTCATCGAGTGCTTTCTGAACCGGCAGCCGCTCAGCCTCTGCTGCAGCTTGTGCAGCCTCAAGCGCCACTTCTGCACTTTTCACCCCAGTCTCAGCGGAGCTAAGCGTGGTCTGGGCGGTAACAAGGTTCGCTTGCGCGGTCTCAAGCCCGGCATTTGCTCGGTCGCGTTGAGCAGACAGCAGCTCGTCATCCAATTGAAATAACGGATCTCCAGCCTTCACCACCTGACCTTCTTCCACAAAGATCTGATCCACCTTCCCAGATAACTCAGCAGCAACATTAACCTCTTGGGCTTCAATTGTACCTGAGGCTTGAAGTGAACCGTTCTTTGCCGCCTGCCCCTTCAGCAGAAAATAGAGACCAGCCAGTCCTCCTACAATGACCAGCAGAATGATTATTCTCTTCCTTGGTTCTATGGATTTCATGGCGTCCTCACAAGCGTTTTAGAGTCAAATAAATCAGGATAGAATTTCTTACGACGATCCTCCAAATCCTGACCTATTTCAGTTATTTTGTTTTTGGTGCCTTACAACCGCCTCAAGAATCCGCATGATGCTTGATTAATCTTCCAGAATTTTCATGTGACCCAAGGATGGCTCTATTCTCGATCGGTTACTTTTCCGATACTTCGGAACTCTCCAGCGTTAATCCCCATTTTCAGGCATAACGCGTAACCAAGCAGTTGCACGGGGACAATCTCCGCAAGCGGCAGTCCGATTCCCGAATAGGACGGGATTCTCATCACCTCTCCATTCTTGTCGAATTTGTCATCGGAGGACAAAAGCCATGACCTGCTGCCGAGCTTTTTCATATCCTGCCAGATCCGCCGATTAAGTCTGGATGATTCGCTTCCTGGCTCTCCATCGAAAACCAGCGATGTCATCGAAGAATCCACCACCTCCAACGGTCCGTGCCGGAATTGAGCCAACTCAAATCCGAGCGCTGGGATTCTGGCTAATTCCTGCAAGCATAACGCCCCGCTCAATACCGATGCCATCGACCGGCCCCTTCCTAGTAAGGCTATTTTCAGATGATCGGCAGGGTAGTCTTTCTTCTTCGAGGGAACAATCTCTCCAAACTCCTCGACTTTAGATTCCCAATTTTCCAGGTACGAATCCAACCCATCTGCAGTTCGATCAAGGTCGTCGAAGATAATCCCCACATTCTCTTGGGAATCAAAACTTAGAGCCGCTGCGGCTAGCTCGCTTATTGCAAGCGTATTCATATAGGTTCTGGTTGAAGGGACTTGCTCTGGAATTGCGTTCATAAGCAGCCTGCCCGTGGTCATACCTGAAGAAAGGTTCGCTGAAGCTGCCCCAAGCGGGCTTTCTGGTTCATTCGTAATCGCCAAAAGCGCTCGTGCGTTTCGAGCGGTCAAGAGCTCCAACAGCCGCACGACTTCTGCGCTGCGTCCAGATTGTGAGCACACCCATACCAGGCTGTGATCCGTAATGACCTCTCGGGTATGGTGGATCAGTTCGGCTGAATCGAGCCAGATTGCAGCGAAACCAGCTTTTAAAGATGGATCCAGGCCGGATATAGTCCGGTAAGCGATGCGCCCATCCCTGTAAGGACGATCCTGTCGATTTTGCCGCCGTCCAGCATTTCTCGGATGGGCTTGATTGGGCTGAGATCAAGTTTCTTCAACGCCCCCCTTAGTGACTCGGGTTGAATGAGGATGTCTGCTAAATACTGGTTCATTGTCGCCTGGAGGATTCCCCTGCCCCTTTCATATGTGGGAAGTACGGTTCGACTGGTTTAGGATCGCAAATGCAGCGCCGTAAATGCCGGCATAATACCCCAATTCCGCGGGGAGAATTCTTACACCTTCAGTTGGGACATACCCATCAGCAGCCTGCATAAATTCCTGCACCACTGGTAAAAAGAGGTCAAGGCTTCGCATAACCCCTCCGCTTAGCACGATTGTTCCTGGATAAAAGAGCATGATGATATTGATAATCCCACGTGCAAAGCCGCGCGCCGCTCTTTGAATGACATCCATTGCAAGCATATCTCCTTGCATTGCCGCCTCGGCCACAACCTGTGCCTGGATGTTTTCAATCGATCCTCCGGCCAGCCTTCGTAGCAATTCTCCATCACTTCCGTTTGCGCTGACAGCCTCCCTCGCCGCGCGGCCGATTGCTGAACCGCTGCTGATGCTTTCCCAACAGCCACGCCCGCCGCAGTAACACAGCGGACCGCTTGGGTCGACGATCTGGTGTCCGCCTTCTGGATGAAATCCCCCTGCCCCACGATAAATTTCTCCATCAAAGATGAAAGCTGTGCCTATTCCAGTTCCAACCGTGACGGCGTAAAGCCTGCTCGTTTGCGAAGCTGGCTCAACACGGTCAATTCGCTCCTTTTTACCAGCGCCTTGCCAGTACTCCCCTAACGCGGCAGCATCCGCATCGTTTTCAAGGCACACAGGTACCTTAAATCGAGTTTGCAGTGGATCTGTAATTGGGACGTTCAGCCAACCCGGCATCGTCAGTGGGTTAATTAATATTCCTTTGATATGATCAGTCGGCCCGGTTGCGCCCACCCCAATTCCCTTTAGGCGCGATCGCGGTATTCCATCGTGCTCCAGTTCCTGAATGAGCATTTCGACCAGTTCCATTATCCTTAGAATGCCTGATTCAGGACCTTCTTCAGCTTGGATCTCCGTCTGGAGAACTTTAATCAGCTCCCCGGTAGGCATAAAGGACCCGGCGCGCACGGTAGTCGCTCCCAGGTCGATTCCAATCACGATCAATTCGATCAAATGGATTCTCTCCCTTACCCTTTAACTGCCCCTGCGGTCAGCCCAGAGACGATGTATCTTGAGAAGATGAGTGAAAGAAGAACCGGCGGGATTGCTGCCAGCACTCCGCCAGTCATCATTCCCCCAACATCAACCACGTAGCGTCCTGTAAACTCCGCGATCGCAACAGGAACCGTCTTTGCTTCTATCGTGCTGGTAAGCAGCAGAGCAAAGAAGAACTCGTCCCATGCAGTCAGGAAAACAAAAAGCGCCGTAGAGACAAGCCCCGGGGCTGAAATCGGCAGGATTACCGAGATCAAAGTTCGAATATGCGATGCTCCATCAATCCGCGCGGCATCCTCCAGTTCGATCGGGATAGTTTCAAAAAAGGCTGACATCAGCCAGATCGCGAATGGCAGCGCGAAGCTCAGGTATGTCAGAACCAAAACCGCCGGTTTGTTGTATAACCCAACATTCACTGCAATAATATAGAGCGGGATTATCAGGGAAACTTCAGGAATCATCCTCGTCCCCATGATCCCAAGCATCATTCCGTTGCGGAACGGCACTCGGATTCGGGTCAGCGCATACGCCGCCATTGATCCCACAATCAGGCAGATGATCGTTACCGAGCTGGCAACGATCATGGAATTCTTTATGGTGACTTTAAACGTACGCGAGACCTCCGAGGTTGCAGACCCAGGTGTCAAAATATCGATATAATTTTTTAGCGTTGGATTCTCTGGAATCCAATAAATCGGAACGGCGAGCAGTTCTTCCGCGCGTCGATATCGAAGTGATCACCAAATAAATCACTGGCAAGAATATGAAAAGCAGAACAGGTATCGTCAGTAGGAAGAGCAAAAAGCGAGTCATTTTGCGTCTCATACGGCTCTATCCTCCGGACGGTAAAGTCCTTTAATATAAATCAGCGCCATAATTAGCGTGAATGCGGAAATCAAAAAAGAAAGTGCGGCGCCTCGGCCAATATGTCCGAAACTAAAAGTCTCAAGATATGTCAGGTAGGATATTGTCACCGTACCAAAGGCAGGTCCCCCATTAGTAATCACATAAATGATATCGAAGACGCGGAAGGCTTCAACAGTCCGGATGACCAATGCTACCAGGATTGCAGATCTTAATAGCGGCAGGCGTACTAAGAAGAAACGCTTCCAGGCGTTTGCGCCGTCCACTGCTGCTGCTTCCTCTAACTCGGGCGGCAGTGTCGCAAGCGCAGCTTGTAGGATCAAAGCGATAAAGGGCACACTGTGCCAGATATCTGCGAGAATAACGAGATTCATTGCTGTTCTCGGTTGGGTGAGATATGGGATGTATTTATGGATGATGCCGATCTGTACGAGAAGCGCATTCAGTGCGCCGTAATCCGCATTATATATCCAGCGCCACAATGTCCCATTTACAATCGTCGGCACAGCCCATGGGATGATTAAACTCACCCGCAGAAATTTCCATCCGAATGGGTGCGATTGGATCAATTGTGCGATTCCCAATCCCAATACCAGCTCCAGACCTACCGAAATCATTGTGAAATAGAGTGTTCTCAGGATCGTTTCCCAAAAGACATCATCCTGAAGTAGCTCTACATAATTTTCCAGACCAACAAATACATTAGATGTTATTCTGCTCAGGCTTGCATCAAAGAAGCTGAGATAGAAAGTGCTTAACACGGGTTGGAGCGTGATGCCCAGGATGATCAACATTGCTGGGAGCACCAATCCCAACCCAATCAGCGCCTCTCTTCGATGTAAAGATATCCTCATGGGAGCGACCATCGCTTTCATGTTGGATTCGATTTTGTCGGACCTGGCAGGTGATGAGATTTCTGCCAGGTCCGACGATCAATATTGCCTTGATTTAATCGAAACGACAGGCAATAATATTATTTCATCAGCTCGGTCCACTTTGCAGCCGCATCATCCAGCGCCTGTTGGGGTGTCTTCTGTTTTGTCAGTGCTTCCTGGAGTGCAAGTTGCAGTGCTTTCGAAGCTTCAGGGTAGAATGGCACTTTCGGGCGAACATGCGAGAAGGGGAACTGCTCCTGGAACATCGGCACAGTGACTTTAGTCACTTCGCTGGTGGCAGCAAGTTTTTCTCCAGCATCTCCTTCAAAACTGGTCTCCCAGATGGGCAGCATGTGCGCAGAATATCTTTCCTGAACATCCTGGGAGGTCAGATAAGCGACGTATGCCCAGGCTGAGTCCGGATTTGCCGAGCTCGCAGCCACCGAGAAGCCCATCGAGCCGTCAATTGTGGCGCTCTGAACTCCGCCCTCCAGCAAATGCTGGCATCAAGCTCATTTTTACCTGACCAACCACCTGAGATTGATCCGGCTGGTTATTGACCAGGTCATACATATAGTTCCAGTTCAGTGCAAAAGCCGCCTTCCCTTGTGAAAATACATTGCGAACATCTTCTTCAACATAGGATATCGATGCAGGGTTCGTAATTCCGTCATCGATCGTTTTCACCATCCACTCTAGCGTCTTTACACCGGCTTCATTGTTGAACACCGGGTTGCCTTGATCATCTGCCATCGCCCCACCATTTCCGAAGAGCAGTGTGACCCAGTCGCATATTGCCGCTTCGTATTGACCCCAAGACCAGACAATCGGATATTCCACCAAACCTTTGTCTTTGATCGTCTTAGCTTGTTCGATTAGCTCCTCCCACGTAGTCGGTGGATTAGTAATTCCTGCATCCTGAAGGATCTTTTCGTTGTAGAAGAAATACTTCTGGTCTAGCAGCCAGGGCATCCCAAATACCTTGCCGTTTACCGTCGGAATCTCCCATGCAGCTTCGAAAATACCATCCCGCATCTCTTTAGTGATCCTGCTGGTGGCATCAAGCACGTAGCCTTTGTCGGCGAACTCGGCATACCAAATGTCATCCACAAGGAATACGTCATATGCTGGCGGGGTGGACGCCATCGCCGTCGTGATCTTGTCGTGCAGAGCGTCATAAGCTACATAATCAATTTGAACTGTCACATTCGGGTGCTCTTTGTTGAACTCAGCTACAATCGAGTTCATTTCCTCGACCGTAGGACCAGCTTGCTCCATCGCAAGAACCCTTACCGTAGCCGGTTTCTCTGCTCCGCCGCAAGCTGCCGCAGTGAGCACTAAACTTGCTGCAATCAAGATCGAAATCCATCGAAAACTCTTTTTCATGACATCCTCCATTTTATATTGGAAATTTTCAAACTCATATGAAGACCAGGTCAAACGACAATTCACAAATCTCCACCTCCTGTGTGGCTGCGCGTTATGGATCATGTTTCACCGCGTCGAAACGAAAAATAGAATTGGCTGTATTGGTTGTGAGCTATCGAACTGGAATATTCCACAGCGTCGCCTTCTGTAGTGAAGGCGACGCACTCGCTGAAAATAGATGCCGAGCCTGGTTCCGCATCAAGCAGGAGCGCGTGTTCCTCCGTCAAAAGAATTGCTTTCAATGTCTGGTCAACACGCGCGACAACTACCCCGAAATCGATTCAAAAGACAATCATAAAGCGAGCCGCTTTCAACTTGCGGGTCTTCTTCGAGGCCAGGAAATGTTTCGCTTGAAAGATATGTGGTTTCTAATAAAATGGGGATCTCGTCTGCCAGACGTAAACGGACGATTTCAATCACCGGAGCGTTTCTGGAAAGAGCAAGCCGCTGTGCTACAGAAGTTGTGGCAGGGATGACCTGACCGGACAAAAGTCGGTTTGAAGGTCGCCGACCGATGGCAATCATTTCCTGGGTAAAGCTGAGTTTGCTGGGAGAAATGTCCGCCACGGATGGTTGAGAAACAAATGTTCCCACACCTTGACGGCGAGATAACCAGTTCTGGCGCACCAGGTCATCCAGCGCTCTTCTTACGGTCAGCCGGCTCACTCCGTAGAAAGATGCAAGCTCCCATTCGGAGGGGACGCTTTCTCCGGAATGAAGCCGACCGTTGATAATCAGACTCCGCAGATTTCGCTCGATCTGTTCATAGAGCGGTAGCTTTTCCTGGCGATCGATCCGGAAGATCTCATCAACCTTCATTCGATCATCACACCTAGATGTATTGACATCTAGATGTATTATAGTGCGAATGATCTTTAAGTCAAGCTGGATTAATAATTAGATCGTTTATAAGATTGTCGATCCGATTGTATATTTAGCTTTCCAGTGGAAAGGTTTTTGGATTCAAAATCCCCCAGTGGGGTTAAATTCTCCATTCGGCGGATTTAACCCCATAATGACATATCGACCGCCCCTACCAGGCCGATCCTTAGATCCCACCAATTCGTCCCCCTGGCATCTCCAACCGTAAATCCTGATTTCAGTGTATCAAAAGAGATTGCCGCGAGATTGCCAGAATCGGCTTTTTTTTATTAGAAATCGGGGACCCCTCACTTCCTGAATATTAGGTATCAACGGTCAACCCTAAATTGACTCTCGATGCTCAATGATTGACCGGTAAAATGATTTTAGAGCTTCTTGCGGCTCAATGTCCCATTCATGTTTGAGCTCTTTGTTAAACTCCTGATAAAGTCGCAAAGCTCCGCTCCGATCGCCTAGATCAAGCTTAGCTTGCATGCTTATCATGATAGCATTTTCATTTAAGCTGTCCAATTCAATGAGTTTCTGTGCGTACTCGCCTGCAGTTGCTGGATCATCTCCCACGAGGGCTTGGTTTGCCAGAGCAAGCAGGCATTCCTGCCATGCTGCAGTAATCCTTGTTCGAAGCACCTCACTCCAGGGTGAAAAACGGTATTCAAGTAGTAATTCACCTTGATAAAGCGGATAAGCGAGCTGATACTCTTTCTTTTCGCAAAACATCAGGAAATCTAGGTAATCTGTCGAGCTGCCTGACGGCATGTTAAGAATAGCTCGTTCTTCACCGATCTCAAGGTAGCGGGAAGGAAACCTTTTATCTGGGATATCCGGTTCAAGGATCCTCCTCAATGTTGAGCTCGCATGGTGGAAGCACATTCTTGCAGATTGCAGCCCCTTATCCGGGCAGATCGCATCAATAACTTCATCGATCGAAAGCTGATGACCAGGGATGATTGCCAGGAGGGCAAGCAGCTCCCCAGCCCTGCGTTGTTGGAGCGTTTGACTGGGTATCTCTAGACCCCCGACCCAGACCCGCAAGCCTCCCAGCATTTCTATTCGCAGTGGCGGTGGTTGGATTTTTAACAACGCATTAAGGATTTCTTTGCTGGTGCGTGAAGCCTCTGGATTTTTAGAAGAAATGAAATATGCCACCAATTTGAAGACTAATCCACGTTCCCGGTTCGCCAGGAATACAAAACCTCCCCCAAACATCCGATTTACCGCCTCAATCCAGGTAAATACAATGTTAGGATCTGTGAACCCTTGATCGATTTGTTTTTGGAGCTTTATCGCACAAAGGATTAACCATGCCAGTGTAAGTTCTAACTTCGCTCCAAGCGCCTCCAAAATTTGGATGGCTTCATTAACTTCCATTTCTCCGCGCAACAATTCATGACAGAGCATCGAGGCATATCCACACTCGATTAATGATTTGCCTCTCAAGTGTTCATAACCCACTCTGCTGGCAAATTTCACGGCTTCTTGCGCCCAGGTGTATGCTGTTCCAGGGTCCCCCTTCTTCCGATGGTAGGCGCTGTGCGTAAGTCTGAACTCGATATTCAATCCGGCGTCGCCAGAGACATCTGCAATTGACGCTACTTTGTGGAGTTGGGCTGGCATCGAGTTCTAGTTGGTTTTGTTCTAACATCAGTTGAGCATCGAGCAGCTCAACGTAACCTCTAGTCATCATTGGGATCTCGATCTGTTTAAGCTCTTCTATGGCCTGTTTCGCGATCGGAAATTCGCCTCGAATGATGGAAATCCATGCGATCGTGATTAAAGGTCTAAAAACCAGTTTATCGAGACCATGCTCCCTGGCAAGATGATAGCTCTGCCATTCTAAGTTTATTGCCAGATCGATCTGACCTCGTAAAAAGTGTACCCCGTTGCCAAGATTGTGCAGCAGGCGTACTTGATCTTCTATTGCGCCAAGTCGTCTTGCCAGATCTCTCGCCTGATGGTAATAAGCTTCAGCGCGATCAAGAGAGTTCGTCTCCATCGCACAGTTGCCAAGCACGTTCCAGGCTCTCACCTGTTCGATGCTGTCATTAGCTGCTAAATTTAGTGCTTGCTCGGCAAGCTCCCTGGCTTGCAGATAAGCGCCTGAATAGAACTCTAGGAATGCCAGCCCAAGCAGCGCACTCGGAAGTTTCTCCGGTTCATTTCGCGATTTGGTCTCTTCGATCGCCTTTAAACAGAGCATCCGCGCCGTATACTGGTCGCCCTTTTCGAAAGCCTTCCGACCTTCCTGGATAAGATCCGCGATCGAGTATTTGAATTCGTTTTCAGGGTCTAGCTCTGCCATCTTCAAATCTTTTCAGTTGTTACGATTTCGAAGCTTGATTAATCTGTCATTTGCATCCTGATCAAGACTGGTATCTATGAAGGATTTTAACGGAAAATTCTGGTGGATACATGAGCATATCCACCAGATTGTCTGGATGTTGTCCTGCCAGCCTAATGGTCAAACTTCCGGATAAAATCGCCTCTCAAACCGCTGATTAAATCAGATAGAACAATCAGCCCATTCCGATCGACAACAAAACCTTCCTCAACTCTATTAGACCCGACATTGGGCAATCCAAACAGGCTGACGTCAAAATTAACCCCCATCCCCGTTCGAAATGCGTAGCTGGTTTTTTCGTCAGGATAAGGCAATTCGGCTTCCGCTAATCCATTCCCGTGAATGGGAGGGTACAGGTCAAATTTGGTCAGACCATTTTCTGCGAAATAATCTCGAATTGCTGAAACTACTTGACCTGCGATAACACCATCTCTTATCATACCGATGCCCAGCTGTTCGGCTTTGATGAGATGTCGGATCAATTCGAATTGGTCCGGCTTTGGCTTGCCTCCAGCAACAAAGGGCCATTCGTCGCTGGCGATATAGCCATCATATTGCACTGCAAGCGCTGCCATCACCATATCACCGCTTTCGATCACCTTCTCCGATGCTCTTCCGATTACGGTATCCGTCCGTTTACCGCTCGCGAAGATCGAAAACACGATATGTTCCGCGCCTGCATCTCTCGCTGCCTTTTCACCCAAAGCTGCTGCTTGGGTTTCCGTCAATCCGACAAGATCAGCATTCAGGATTGCCCGATACCCCTGATCACATACCTGCCATACTTTCCGCAGCGCCTCGATCTCTGCCGCGCTCTTGATCAGGCGCATTTCGTAGATTACTTTATCGGCATTGACCACCTCACCGCCCTCAGCAGCTCGCTAAATCGCTGTGAAAGTGAGCACCGACATAGCATCAACGCCGCACACCTCAATCCTGGCAGCTTTCTTCCCGTTTAGCACCTCGGCGAATACAAATTCCAGATTTGTGTAGATGCTTTCGCCGCTGTATTCGACTTGGTCAGAGACATAAGCCATTTCCATTTCATGGACAATTCTCAATTCTGGCCAAACTGATGTTTCACGCGCATACTGGAAACACTCTGGTGCTACAAGCAGGATCGGACTCCCTTTTTGTCCGACGACAAGCATTCCGCGCTCGAAAATCGGCCAATAGTTGGAGACGTAGCGTAGGTGTTCTCTTCGATATTCATCTCCATATATCAAGAATAGGTCTGCCCCCGCTTCCTGCATATGCTTGCGGAGGCATTCAATCCTGCTCTGAAACTCCGACTTTGGCAGCGTCATCGCATTCCTTTCAGCTACTGTTGGACTTCAACTTCCATATTTCCCCAAAGGTCAGGGTTATCGACATTGGTGCTGTCAACGATCTGGCCGGGAAGATACAGTGTTGGACCCCATTTTTCGATCTTCATCTCAGATTGAATTCCCTTGACATCCACCATTCCTGCGTTGATGGCTTTCTTTGCCAGCACGTCTGGAAGGAACTGCCAGATCCCATATACCTGTTCGACCATGGGTACCCCAACCGTAAGTTTCATCCAGCCATCCCGGATTGCCTGCAGACCTGACGGCGCGCCGTCGGTTCCAACCATCAGCACTTCGTCCTTATCCAGGCCATGAGACTGAAGCACAGGGATGATCGAGGTTGCCCTAAAATCGGCGTGTACAAAAATCAGATCGGTTTCAGGATTGGCAGTCAGTTGGTCGTCGACAATAGACGCTGCCACAGTTGGTTCCCAACCTGCCGTCGTTTTCGCTACAATATCAACATTCGGATAAGCCTTCATCGCTTCCTGGAACCCCTGGTCGATCAGGATGGTATAGTTATCACCCGGGTCGCCCATGATCTCCAGCACAGTGCCTTTCTCTTCCCCGTTCTTCTCCTTAAGCAGCCTGGCAACTTCAGCGGCAGCCATTTCCCCAATCTTAATCGTGCCGACTACAGAATGGAAATCCAGCATTGTATCCTGGATGAAGCGGTCGTAAACCATCACCGGGATTCCAGCTTCGCGAGATTTGTCAACGCTGGCGGTAATGGTAGATGCATCGACTGCATTCAAGATGATCGCAGCTGGTTTCTGGTTGATGGCATCATCCATTTGGTTTACCTGGGTTGCCGCATTGTTAGCCGCGTTCAGAGCCCGCACTTCATACCCGGCTTCCTTTCCAAATTTCAACATCATCTCATTCGAGCCTGCCTGGAACTCGTCGAACAGCCCAGGCGCCATGTAATAGACAACCTTGCTGTTAGACTGAGAAGCACCAGCACATCCGGAAATGATCATGGACGCCAAAAGGATGACCACAACTCCGTTCCACAATTGCCTTTTATTCATTTCTGCCTCCTGGTTTTGAATATGGTTGTTGAATGTTACCGGCTTTATTAATTCGAAAGGTTCCTTTAGAGAGAATTTTTCACAATCAAAAATATTCTCCTTTACCAAAATCTCAATTTCCTTATTTCTTGACTGCTTGTTACGGACTGAATTCTCCCTCATCCTCTTCCTGATTGATCAGCAGCGCTCCTGTTATTAATGAAACGATCTCATCTGGAGTGGTTTTCCTGCGATCCCGTACCCCCACGACTTCTCCGTGCCGCATCACCACAATTCGATCCGCAATTTGAAATACATGCTGCAGGTTGTGACTGATCAGGATCATTGAGACGCCTTTTTCTTTCCGGGTCTTTCCCACCAAATCCAACACATGTTTGGTTTCGCGCACTCCTAATGCGGCAGTAGGTTCGTCAAGTAAGATTAGTTTCTTGCCCCATGCGATAAATCGACCAAGAGCGACTGCCTGCCGCTGCCCTCCTGACATGTATTCAACGGATTCATGCACAGAAGGGAAATCGGTGCCGATTTTCGCGAGCACCTCTTCAGCTTTACGATCCATTTCTCGTGATTGCAGAATATCAAGCCCCAAAATCTTCCTTGAAATTTCTCTGCCGATAAATAAGTTGGCTACGGCATCCAAATTTCCACATAAGGCGAGGTCTTGATAGACTGTCTCGATCCCCATGGACCTTGCTTCAGCCGGGCTTTTAAAATGGACCGGCTTCCCCTCCAAAGAAACCGTACCTTCATCCGAAGGAAAATTTCCCGAAAGGATTTTGATCAGTGTAGATTTCCCCGCCCCGTTATCTCCAACCAAACCAACCACTTCGTCATCATACACAATAAGGTCAACTTTGTTTAGAGCCACCACGCTGCCAAATCTTTTTGAAACGCCGCTGACTTCCAGGACAACTTTACGTTCTGGCAGCGCCATAGAAGTCTCCTCTTGTCCAATAGTTGTCATCGTAGCACTCTTTTGAGCGAATCGAGAACAATCGCGACCAAAACCAGTAATCCTCTAACCACTTCAGTTACAAATGGTGAAATTGCTAAAATATTTAGTGCACTGTGGATTGAGCTCAATAGCAGCACGCCTCCGATCACTCCTGGCAAGGAACCGACACCGCCGGTCATGCTGACACCGCCAATAATCACAGCTGCAAGCGTCTCGAACAGAAAACCATTTGCCACAGTTGGAGTTGCCCCATTTGTTCTTGCTGCAATCAACCATCCGGTTATGCCAGCCAGTGCACCGCTTAAGATAAATACTTTGAATATTGTGCTGTGGACATTAATTCCGAAATTATACGCTGCGGTTTTATTTCCCCCAATGACATAGATGTGTCTTCCGAACCGCGTCCTCCTCAAAACAAATTGGAAGACGATATAAAAGAGGAACATCAAATAGACCATCAAAGGGACATTTAACAGATGGATTGTGTCCACAAGTCTGAATGAATCGGGCAGGCGAGACACGCCCTGACCGCCGGTAAGCAGTACCGCCACCCCTCGTACAATAATGTATGTTGAAAGCGTGACTAGAAATGAATTAATGTTAAGTTTGAGGATGAAAAAAGCGTTTATCACGCCTACCAACCCCCCGATCCCCATAACGATTAATAAACCTAAATAGGGATTGATCTGGTAGCCGGAGGCGAAAGTTGAGTTCCCACACAACCAGGCGCTAAAAATCGCCGCAAACCCTGCGACAGACTCGACCGAAAGGTCCAGATTATCACTGATCAAACAGTAGCTGATCGCTATCGCCAGGATTCCAATAAAGACAGAATGATAGACAATGTTAATGTAGTTCCGGATGCTGACAAACCCATCGATCGTCACCGAGAAAGTGAATACGATCACGACCAGAATGATCCATACCACATTGTTAATGACCCACCGAAGGAGCCGTTTATTCCCTGAGTTTTTCAATGAGATTCTAGTTTTCCATTCTGTATGGTTTGGTAAGAATCCGACTAAATGCAAGGGAAATTTGCAGTTTTACTGCATAAAGATAGCATAATTGTGATGCAATGTCAAGCAAATACATCATAATGATTGCATTAACCAGAAAGGTTGAGTATAATCCTTCCTGGATTTTCCTCACCAACATACGCCTTGACCCATCATTAGTCCAGACGAATCTGTTTCTTTCTTTCTCACAGAGAATATAATTTTACCCGATGGTCAAGGTATTTGAAACTGGAGTGTAAATGGCAGATCGCGGCCGGTTGCAGCAAATTCGAAAGTATATCGAGCAGAACGAGAAGGTTCAGGTTGGAGAAATTAGCCGTCTTTTTGGGGTAAGTGTAGCGACAGCCAGAAGGGATCTGGATGAGCTCGCCGAAATTGGTGAGATCCAGCGCGTCCATGGTGGAGCAATGTTAGTTCAAAAAGCGCCTCCTGAGCCGCCGGTGCTCTTGCGCGGCAACGAACAGACCGAAGAAAAAGCGCGCATCGCAAGGGCGACCGCCTCCTTGATTACAGATGGCGATACAGTCCTCCTGGGCGGCGGGAGCACAGTCTACCAGGTAGCTAACCATCTCGCAGATCGGCGCGATGTCACCGTCATCACAAATTCATTTCTAGTTCTGGAGGCGCTTATCAACAACAGGGAAATCCATTTAATTAGTCTTGGTGGATTTCTGCGCCAGACAGAACTTGTATCCTATGGTGTCTTGACTGAAATGGCGCTTGCCGAACTTTATGCCGATAAAGTTATTGTCGGTGTACGTGCTCTAAGCCTGGACCGTGGGCTTACGATAGATTACATCCCAGAGCTTAGCACCGATCGCATGATCCTTACAAAAGGTAAGGAGATCATTGTGGTCGCAGACTACACCAAGTTCGATCGACAGTCCACCACGTTGGTCGGTCCACTCTCGATTGTCGATAAAATTGTCACAGATGACAAAGCCCCGCCCGATACGATCGAAGCTCTCCGTGGGATGGGAATCGAAGTCATCGTTGCTTAAACGCTTTGGCTAATAACGCATGGATAACATTTCTGAGGAAGCTTGGGCAGTAGGTTTTGATATTGGTGGAACCACGACCAAATTAGGTCTCGTTTCAAATAAAGGCCTCATTCGCATGCTTGAGGTCTTTCCTACCGATGTCCAAACAATCGGCTTAGAAGTTTTTCTGAACCGGTTTCTCGTTCGGATTTCCGGATTAATTGCCGACTCCAAAATGCCAATATCAGGAATTGGTGGGACCTTCCTCGGTTGGATCGATCCAGATCGAAGCGGTCCTTTCTTGTGCTTCAACGCTATGCAGCTTCACGGTTTCGACTTGCGCCAGATTCTCGTCGAGAAATATGGCCTTCCAGTGGTTTTAATCGACGACACAAACGCGCATACCCTGGCGGAATACACATTTGGCAGCGGGCGTTCGTTTGGACGGTTTATGAACCTGGCGATGGGCACAGGTCTTTCCGCCGGTGCAATTATTAACGGGAAGCTCTTGGATTTTACTGGCGGCTGCATCGGGGATTCTGGGCATATAATCCTTCGACCCGGCGGACCATCATGTTCGGCAGGCTGCAAAGGCTGTGCAGAGGCATTAATCGGGGTGGCAGGCATAGAAAGATTGGCTTTGGAAATTTCAGGTCAAAATATGACTGCACGCGAAGTTATTGCCCTCTCTCGGCAGGCAGATCCTTCTGCGACAGCCGTGATGCGCCAGATCGGTGAGTACACAGGAGAGCTGCTGGCCTCCCTCTCCCATATTTTTCTGCCAGAGCGCATCTCGCTCAGCGGCGGCACCTCCAATGCAGGGAATGTTCTTCTCGATGCTGTTCGGGAAAGATTCGAATTCGATTAATGGCGATTATCACCGAATGTATTCCTCGGCTTCGAAAGGTTATTATCATGGGGTCGATATCGTCCTTGCAGAAGTTCAAGGTGAAACCGGATTAATTGGCGCCTCAGTGAATCTCTTTAATCACTTAAATCTTCCTCCCAGAATTTGAAATATTCTCAACATACAAGAAAGGTAAATGAATCATGTCTGAAAACATCCAGTGTTACCAGGAGATCGTCACCCAAAAACTTGCCTGGGAGGAGGCTGTTCAGGTTACAAAAAAGAATAAAGCCCGAATAACCGATTTCTTTGATACTTTAAAACCATCAAGCGTCTTTTTCGCTGGCTGCACCTCTCCTTTTTACGCCGGGACTTCTGCCGCTGCATTTTGGAAATCAGAGACTGGCATGGAAGCCAGAGCAGTTCAAAGCTCTGAGTTGATTCTTTATCCATCCATTTACTATCCTGGTCCATTATCTCAACCGGTATTAATTACTCTTTCGCGCTCCGGAAAAACAACCGAGACCATTATGGCGGTTGACCGCTTTACCCATCGCTATCCTGGCCGTACTCTCCTGATTGGCTGCAATCCCCAAGGTCCTTTGGTCGATATGGCGAGGTTGAGCCTCGTACTCGAAAAATCTGCGGAACAAACGATCCCGCAGACGCGTTCGCTGAGCGCCATGTATTTATCAACCTTGCTCATCACTTCATACTACTCTGGTAATATCGAGCTGATGGAAATGCTTGAACAATCGCCGGCGATGGTCGATCAAATTATCCAGAACGGCGAGAGCAAAGTAAAAGCCATTTTCAATGGCAGAATATTTGACAACATCTTCATCCTCGGCAGCGGTTTTCTTTACGGCATGGCGCTGGAGATTGGTCTCAAATGTATGGAAATGGCTACCACCGATACTTTCAGCTATCCGTTTTTGGAATCCCGTCACGGCCCTCGCGCTTTGATTGACGACCGCTCGCTGGTCGTCGGTCTTTACAGTCGAGGTGGCATAAATTATGAGGCTCAGGTCATGCAAGAGCTGACCGAGAGGCATGGCGCCGCCACACTTGCTGTTGTCCCTCAAGAAGGATGGACGACCGGTAATGTTACTTCCGTGATCGCGTTGAATTCCTCCTGGCCTGACGAATTACTTGGACTTGCTTATCTTCCCGTTGGTCAGCTGGTTGCATATTATGCCGCCATCTCGAAAGGCTTTAACCCCGATGAAGCCCGAAACCATACACCCTTCGTAGAAATCCAAAGGTTTTAATCGTGATCCATTCAATCGAAAATAGTTCGCCCCGCGATTTGTTGGCCTATGTCGGACGCATGCTCTTCGAGCGGCGCCTGACCGACTTCGCCGGCGGGAATATTAGTTTACGCGTGGACGACACCATCTACATTTCTCCTCGTTTTAGCGGATCAAAACAGCATTGGGATATCGACCCGCAGACCATAGTCTCTGGAGATATTAACAGCGACGATGTCCTGAACGACCCAATGTTTTCACGCGAAGGCAAAGCCCATCTTGGTGTCTATCGCGCGTTTCCAGAAGCAGCTGGGATTATCCACGCTCACCCTTTCTATGTGCTTCCCTTCGCCGCTGCAGAGCGCTCGATGGAGCCAGTTCTGGAAGCTACTCAAAAATTCGGTCGCATCGAGGTCCTCCCTTATGCTCCAGCTCACAGCCAGGGTATTGCAGATCAAATCGTAGGCGCATTTAAGCATCAGCGTGCGCGCATCACCGGGCATGCCGCCGCTCTTCTTCTCGCCCAGCATGGAATTTTTGCGGTATCAAAAGATATTTTGCTTTGCCTCGATGCCGTAGAGCGGATCAATTGGAATGCCTGGTGCATCCTCGCCCAAAAATTGATGCCGGAAAATCCTCCTCAGGAATAACATGATCCTCACCGTTACCCTGAATTCCGCAATTGACCAGGTTCTGCTGCTGGAGGAGCTGGACCTCGGTCGACCTGTTCAGGCACGCAAGGCCATTACCTGTGTGGGTGGCAAAGGCCTGGATGTTTCAGTGGCGTTGAGCGGTTTAGGTGTTCCCAGCACAGGGTTGGCTTTTTTGGCTGGCAAAAACGGTAAATTACTGGAAGAAATTGTTCTCAGTTACGGCATTGTTCTCGAGCCTGTATGGGTGGGTGGCGAAACCCGCATTTGTTATGTCATTTCTGAAACCGCTCATGGGCGAGTCAGTCATGTGAAAGTTGGTGGATTGGAAATCCATCCCCCTCAGCTCCAAGAACTGTCGCAATCATTTTCCCGTCTTGCTCGCTCCTCAAGCTGGATCGTGATCGCTGGATCGATCCCTCCAGGAGTATCCCCAGAGATCTACCAGGAGTTGATCGCTGTGGCAAATCGAGATCAAACACCTGTACTTTTGGATACTTCAGGTGAGGCTGTATGCTACGCTTTAAAGAGCAAACCAGCGATCATCAAGATGAATCGCGACGAATTTTCATCTACTTTTGGAGTTTCGGCGCCTACCCTAAACGACCTCTGTTTTTCAGCTTTTCAGGTCTGGAGCCAGCATCAAATTCAATCTCTGGTGATCACATCCGGTGCAGAAGGTATTCTGGCGTTGACACCTCAAGGTATTTATCGTCTCCTCGTGCCGCCTCAATCCTCCGTGAATCCTGCCGGAGCTGGTGACGCCGCTTCAGCTGCCCTTGCGTGGCGACTGGAGTCAGGTGACAGTTGGGCGGAGGCATTGAAATGGGCTGGTGCAGCCTCTGCCGCCGCCGTACTTACTGAAGCCACAGGTGAAGTAGATAAACAGACAGCAGAGAACCTTCTTCCCTTCATCACACTGGAAGAGATCCTGATTTCTTGACATTGGCTTGACCGAATATTACCCGGGGCGATCTTGCTTCAAAGGATCGCTCTTTCATTCATGAAGGGTCTGCTTCAACTCGCTCTGTTAGCTGGAAACCTCGCAATCGCATTTCTTCGACAAACAGTCCGGTTGGAACCATTATCTCTACCCCTCCTGCACCTGCAGGCAGCTTGCCTTGCACCGCCATCGCTAAGACGATCGCAGCATCCCATCCCGTTGTCCGCTGCATTGCGCTGAAGCCGGTTTCCTCGTCATAATAATCGATCAGATCCACAACCGCCGTAGAACGCACTCCCCTTTTCTTGCCGAGCGCCTTGACTTGAATCAAGACGACATCCGGATCTTCTGGATAGGTAACCTTCGGCTCGAAGAGGGCGTGAAAAAGATCCCTGGGTTTAACTGAAATCCCATTCGCCATCACCGGCTCTTGGCTCCATAAACCGAGGTCCCAATACGCTTTCAATTGTTCAAAGTGACCAGGCCAGCGCAGCGTAAGGTTTTGAAGGGTTTTTAACTTTCCTTCAAATGTCCAGGGCATAGTGCTGGTTCCCCCACCGGTCACAAAAGCTTCCAGTTCTCCGATCGGAGCAGTAAAATTTACTTTCTCCAGCTCTGTCATTGGCTCAACCCGGGTGATTATTCCATTTCGCAAGAAAATTCCAGGTTCGGCGTATTCATTGGTCAAACCGGCGATGTTGAAAGTCAAGAGGTAGTTAAAGGGTGGGCGCGGTTTCTGTGGTAGACCACCGTCCCACATAAATACCTCCTCAGCTTCATCAAGCAGGCTCATCGCATATATCATCAGGCTCGTTCCCATCCCAGGAATTTGGCCGCAATCCGGGATAAGGCTCACGCCAGCTTCCCTGGCCTCCGGATCTAGAGAATGTTGTTGGCGGACAATATCCGTATTCCCGCCGAGATCCACATAATGAGCCCTATTGGCAATTGCCAGGCGCGCCAGCTGCAGGTTATAAAAATACGGCACGGCGCTTAATACTCCGTGGGCTCCGTCCAATACGGCATGTCACGGTCTCCAATCGGGTCGCATCGATCCTGGCGGGGTGGGCAATATTTTTGCCAACCAGGTTGTTCACGGTGATAGCTGCATTTTCTGCTGTGTTTAAATCTAGATCTGCCAAAACGATGGATTCAGCGCTGCCCCGCATCGCCAAATCATAAGCTGCAGCGGTTCCCTGCCTACCAGCCCCTAAGACAACATATTTATACTCCACGACGATCCTCCTGATAAACTCAACCAATAACTTCCTTCATGACAATTGGCATCCGCAGCTTTCGCGGATGACCAGTTCGGTTTGAAACACAATTCTTTCAAAACTAGCATCTTTGTTGGATCGGATTTCTTCAAGCATTTTCATCGCTTTTTGCCCAATATCATACATGGGTATGGATACTGTCGTTAATGGCGGATCAATCAGCTCTGCAAGCGGGTTATTGTCAAATCCAACCACCGCACCATCATAGGGAATCCTTCGACCCGCATTACGGAATCCCCTCATTGCACCAATTGCGAGCAGGTCTCCCGCAGCAAACACAGCTTCAACCTCTGGCGATCGACGAAGCATTTTTTGCATTGCTTGCTCACCGAATATTACAGAAAATCCTGGCGTTTCGATGCACAGATTTGGATCAAATTCCAATCCGGCATCCTGGATCGCCTGCAGATATCCGAGGTAAGGTTCACGAACGTTCGGCCAATCCAGTGGTGCACTGATCATCCCTATTCGTTCATAATTATGTTCCAGGAGGTGGCGTGTTGCAGTATAACCAGCGTTGCGCGCATCGATCAAGATGCTGTTCTTTCTGGCCTCAGGTTCGTCAACATAAACGACATGGGGAAAAGCGCGTTCCAGTTCCTCACTGATTAAGTAACCACTTGAAGCCAGTATGATACCATCAACGTTCCGCGCGATAAGCTGGTGACAGTAGCGCTCAGCGGTTTTTGGGTTGTCGCGAGCATTGCAGATCAGCAGCATAACCGGTTGATCTTCAGATGCGCCTTCGACGCCCTGTATGAATGCGGCATAAAGTGCATTATCAATCGCCGGTAGCACAACTCCGATTATGAATGATGGGGTCTGCGTTCCGGTCTCTGCCAGTTTGGAAGGGTCGTAATCGAGCACCACTGTCCCTGATCCCTGTCGAGAGGAGATCAATCCTCGCTTTTCCATCTTGAGATATGCCGATCTTACAGTATGCAGGTTGATCCCAAGATAGCGACCAAATTCCCTGACTGGAGGCAATCTTTCCCCTTTGTGGATCTCATCGCTCACAATCAGCCAG
Organism: uncultured Chloroflexia bacterium; assembly: GCA_963827155.1. Taxonomy (GTDB): domain Bacteria; phylum Chloroflexota; class Anaerolineae; order Anaerolineales; family UBA4823; genus UTCFX2. The sequence goes on from CAWGZV010000002.1 coordinate 1,764,085, forward strand.
GTAAGCTGCTGCTGAAGTTGTACAACCAGGGGAACACCCGAGCCTGGATCAATCTTAAGTAATGGGAAGTAATCCGAACGATATTTATTCGCAGTTGTCAATAATGAACTCAATCCATGCTTTTTTGCAAAGCATCCTATTAATGGACTAAATGACTGACCTGAATTCTACTAAAGAACCCCATTTTGAGGAAATCGAGTTCCTCCCCAACGTTTCAACAGACTTGCCCTCAAAACTTTTCATTTATTCTTCGACCTGAATTGGGCCGAATGCCCCGATATTTGTATCCGGTGGCGAGACAAAACAGTTGAAATATATTGGACCTCTCTTCACTTGGATAATGAATGAATTGGCATCTCCTTCATTCAGCTCCTTAAAAGCTACAATTTCTGCCCAGACAGGTTTATCCGTGCTTTTCCATGCCTGCAAATCTGCCAGAGTTTTTCCTTCATAAAGCGTCATCACTGCCACCCCATACTTTGGATAAGCCTTATCGTCGCTCTGGATCTTCAAGCTAACGTCTCCCACCTTGATTTGATCCGGCCCCTCATACCGGCACTCGTTATTGGTGAAAATGATCGCTGGTTGTTCCGCCGATTTTGGCTTGCAGCCAAAGAGAAAAGCCATTCCTACTGACAGGACAGGAAGGTAAACCAAAAAGCTCTTGATAGTTTGTCTGTTCATTTTCTCCTCCGGTAACCTATTATTTTGGAAAAATGACTTTTAACCCAGTTGATAATTGTCCCTCCGAAATTTGTCAATTATTGTTATATAATTATATAACATTATAATTATAATATTTCCAAAGTCAAATTAAAACCCTTGACCATTGATACTCAAATAAGTCAACCTGGGTTGTCTCATAGATAAAAATACTCTCCTTCCCTGCAGTATTTCTATTCACAAGGAAGGAGAGTATCTCGTTCGATAAAGATAGATTTTACAATTTCGGCAGCAGATAATCGTAAGCGCTTAAAGCTGCCTTCGCCCCCTCCCCACCGCGATCAAAACCTGCTCAGCATATCCGCTCGCCACATCTCCAGCCGCAAAGATCCCGGGAACGCTCGTCTTGCAGCCAGGATCGACAATAATTCGACCTTCCCCATCCAATGCGACCAATTCGGATACCATCTGCGAATTTGGGATCAGCGCCATTTCTACAAAAATCGCATCGGCTGCCAGTTCCTGTGTACCACCGCTTGGGTCCTTTAACACAGCCGACCTGGCGTATTCATCCCCTTTAACCTCCACCACCTGATGACCTCTCAGGATCGTCACATTCGAGGAGCTTTCCAGCTTGCGGCATAACATCGAGTCCGGCAGCTTGTTTGCCGGGCAGACAACATAAACTTTCTCGGCGATCATGGCGAGTTCAGCCGCTGAACGCAGCGCTAGCTCCTTATCACCAACCACCATCGTAGTCCTGTCGATGAAGAGCGGCGCATAGCTCAGCGCCGAATAGCATAAGCCCTTCATCATGTACTCTTTCTCACCGGGCACTTTCATCCGAAGCTGCTTTGTACCGCTCGCAATAATTACCGCTCTGGTCTTGAGCTCCCCTCCTCCTGCTGTATAAACGATAAAATCTTCTCCGCTCTGGCTTACTTTTTCCACCGCCTCCATATGACGAGCAAAATCCAGGTATTCAAGCTCGCTCTTGAATTTGTTAACCACTTCCAGACCTTTAATGACCTGGTAATCCTGAATCCAGGGCAGCGCCAATTTCCATTGTGTCTTCCCACCCAGGTCTTTTGCAACCATCAATACGTTCAGGCGTTTTCTAATCGCATAAACCGTCGCAGTCAATCCTGCCGGACCCCCGCCAATCACGATGAGATCATACATAGGATTCTCCATTCTTCATTTTTCGCTTTATTAACGGTAGATTTCATGAAGCAGTTTCTGCCATCGGATTATTCAACCGCTTTGTCGATGAACCCTTCCCTCATCATCACCTCGGTTTGTCTTCGAGAGCGGGAGATGATCTTGGTCGCCATCTCAAACAGCTCATCATAGGTGTGTTCGATCTTGGCCAACCCCTGTTCAATCGCTTTCATGCCAACGGCTGCAGCCTCGCGCGGGAATACCTCCCAATCATCCATCGTAGGTAAGATATGGGTCTCGCTCAGCTTGTTGCCCACATGATCGGCAAGCGCCTGGGCCGCCGCGTAGCACATCTCATCGGTGATCGTTCGCGCCCTAACGTCCAGCGCCCCGCGGAAAATCCCCGGAAATCCAAGCGAGTTATTGACCTGGTTGTCGAAGTCCGAGCGTCCGGTCGCAACCACTGCTGCACCGGCTTCCTTCGCTTCCCATGGCCAGATCTCCGGCACTGGATTCGCACAGGCAAAAACGATTGCATCCTTTGCCATCCCGCGCACCCATTCAGCCTCAATCACCCCTGGGCCTGACCTGGAAAGCGCCACGACCACATCCGCACCCTTCATTGCTGCCTGGATATCCCCTTCACGTTTTTCGGCATTTGTGATATGGCAAAGACGCCATTTATCGACGTATTCTGCCTTGCGCATCTCCAGGTCTTTGCGGTGCATCCCCATGATCCCTTTGCTGTCAACCATAAAACAGCGGCTTGGGTCAACACCCCATCCGAAAATTAATCGGGAACAAGCCACATTCGAAGCGCCGCTGCCGATAAAAGCGATTTGCACATCTTCCTTCTCTTTTCCAACAACTTTCAACGCATTCATTAAACCCGCCAGGGTCACCGTGGCTGTCCCCTGCTGATCGTCGTGCCAGATCGGGATTTCAGCCTTGTCACGCAGCGTGTCTAATATGTAGAAGCACTTGGGATTGGAGATATCCTCAAGGTTCACCCCACCCCACCCAGGCTGCAGGTTGAGCACCAGATTGATGATCGCGTCTGGATCTTTGGTTCCTACCATCACGGCTACGCCGTCGATCCCGCCCAGGTATTTGTAGAGCAGCGCCTTCCCTTCCATGACCGGCATTCCAGCTTTAGGTCCAATATCCCCTAAACCTAAAACACGCGTCCCATCGCTGACAACTGCAACCGTGTTCCATTTGTTGGTATATTCATACACGAGCTCAGGATTTGCCTCAATAGCACGGCATGGCGCCGCTACTCCCGGCGTATACCATATCGCAAAATCATTAAAATCCCGAACGCAGCATTTGAGCGTGGTTTCGACCTTTCCTCGGTAGAATGGATGCAGCTTCATAGCGTCAGCGGAAGGTTTCTTCGCTTTTGCCAGGAGCTCCTCAACAGAAATTGTGCGTTGTTCTGTCATGCTTTGGCCTCCTAATTTTTTACAGCCTTATAATTTGGTTATTCTAGCTGACAAAAACCGCCCATCTGGCAATCAGATTGGGCGGGATATCGTCCAGCTAGCAGCGCTGTGGACCTGCAGGTGGAAAAGCATCTCCATGATCTCTATTCTAACCATTTGGATGCATGCTGTCATGTAACAAATATCCGGATGGTTCACAAACGTTTGTCATATGTTTATAAAATTTGTCCAGACAAGATGATAGCTGCTTTGCCTTCTGTGCTGATATTGGAATAATGCGCAGACCTACAATTTTCGATTGAGCGTTGATTCAATCTCTTCATCGATTTGCGTAGAAGCCTGCTGATCGCATTTGAATGAGCTTATAGATCAAGTTCCCATGTCTCAGATACCAATTCTTGTCCAAAATCCTGATACGATTCGGAGAACATCAGATTAAAACCCATTTTCAGATATAGTTTTCGGGCATCTACCAGGATGCTGTTTGTCCAGAGCGAGATTTTCTGATAACCGGCTTTACGCCCGAATTCAATGCATTCTTCAACCAACCTCGTCCCAAAACCCAATCCCCTGGCTTTAGGTTCAACATAAAGTAATCTTAATTTAGCTGTTGTATCGTCCATGTGGACAAGGAATACCGATCCTACTATCTCACCGTCCAGCTCCGCGATTCGACAGAGCTCCTTTTCGGGTTGAAAGTTTTCCACGAATTCTGCCGCAATTCGCGCCACCAGCGCTTCGAATCGCCAATTCCATCCGTACTCCAGTGCGTAGAGAAAACCGTGCCGGTGAACTACCCATCCCATATCTCCTGCTCTCGGTGGTCGAAGGTTCAAATTCATCTTGCTTGCATTTAAATTTGTCAGGCTCCATAATTACGTATAAATAATCCTGATCTCACTAAAGGAATAAAATCATGGCATCGAATTTGCTTGGAAAAATGCCCACATCAATGAACTTGCATCAATCTCATATAAAAAATATCAGAGAGGCGATGCTAATCGTATTGTATCTATACGAAATGACCTCGTAATATTCCTCCTCGAATTGCTTGACGCAAACTATGCTGCTATTCCCCACCATAGCTCGTGCAGGATGCAGTTCCGATATCACTACTATACAGAGAATTTTCTGAAGATGCAAGTTAAAAAGTGGTTGTCAAAAACCTGGCAGATAGATAAAAAAGGTGAGACCATTTCACGTTGGTCTCACCCTCGGGTCTGCCTTAATTTAATCAGGAATATTCAATCGGTCTACGGGAAAGTAAATGTGGCTCGCTTTTCGAGGCACTGGCCTCCTAAGTTCGGCTGCGTGCAAAGTACGATTATCCCTCTCCCCTTTGTTCCAGAAGGTGGTAGGAGCCCCATGCCTTTGCTGACAAAACCCGCCGACCCTGGCTGAAGTTTCGAGAATCCGGGTGGGCATGAACTTTCATTCGCCAAGAACGGGTTGTTGCTGCTTTCCGGACCTGCCAGACCCAAATCATTTGTGACATCCCGGATCGTAATATTCGAAGACTGAAATTCAACGGTTCCTGTGTTTCTCACCAGAAATACCGCCGTTCCAACTCCCCCGCAAATATGAATATTGGCGTATGCGGTCTCGAAATTCACTTGCGCCACCGGTGTGGGCAATGGCGGAGGCTGGACGATTGGCACTCGGTTTTTATCGCCGATTAAAGTGGTCGTCTCCCCCCACACCCAGCAGTTTCCAAATTTCCCTTGTGGATCACGAATTAACCACCAGGTATCTTCAGGATTGCGCCCTATCACCTCTGCTTCCTGCCCCACGAGTATATAGCTGATTGTAGGGAAGGCGGTGCTCGGTCCCTGCCGGCAGCGTGTTTCAACATCTGCCTTGATCATTAATGGTTGAGGAGATGGAGGCGGCAGCGTCGGCGGCGCAGTTATGGCGGGCAGTTCGGGAGAAGGCGGCGCGTTCGTAACCGTAGGCGCTTGGATTTGGGTCGCTGTCTGCGTCGCGGTTGGCGCCTGCAGTGTCAGCGCTTGAGCCGTTAGCTGCCCCTCAAGCGCCTGAATGGTTTGTTGTTGAAGGTTCGATGCAATCGTGGCTGCAGCCGCAGTTTCAATCTCACCCGGGATAGAGGTGTCTTTTGGCGGAGAAAAATTGCATCCAGTTGCGAGCACTAAACTGCCTAAAATAGCAATCTCGAAGAATTTCTTAATCTTTTGAAATTCTGACGACATATGAATGCCCTCCTTTTGATCCGAACCGATTAACTTACGCAATTATCGACGAAGCTCTCGAACATTTATCATCGAATTAGAATAAATCTACTCCGAATACCATAATCTTAGCATATTTCATCACCTTTCACGAGCCTGGCATCTTAGATTTAAATATTAATCTAAAACCGAATATTTTTATTGAAGGATTAGAAAGACATTCCGAGCGGGAGGCTGAAAACCATTAGTGTTACAATGTTTCAATGAAGCGCGCTGGATTAGCTCCATCTTCCAACCGAACTATAAATTTCTGGCGGGAACCAGCAGAATAGAGAGGAGTAAGGATAATGGCAGAAGCAGAAAAGAAGAATGTATTCAGCAATTTGGTTGACTCGCTAAGCTCTCGCGATGAAAAAGAAACGATTGCCGCTATGCAGCAGCAGCTGCTAGAGCTTCAAAAGCAGCTTGCCGATGCTCAAGAAGAAGCCGCAAAGGCAAAAGCCGCTGCAACTCAGTCTCAATCGAGCGCCCATCTTCAAAGTGCACAGGCTGCCTCGCAAGCTCAAAAAGTAGTAGATGAAGCCAACGAACGTGCCGCGGAGGCTGAAGCCAAAGCCAAAGCATTAATGGCTCAGATGCAGCAAGCTGCCGATGCACAGGAGCGGGAAGACCGACAAAAGGACCTCGCTTCAGCCCAACAGGCTGCTGCACCAAAATTCATCGCGGAACACGAGCTGAAAGCCGATGAGACCCTCAGTCACCTCTCGCTGAAATACTATGGTCACGCAACACCGCCGTACTGGCGCCTGATTTATGAAGCGAATAAAGAGGTGATTGGTGAAAATCCGAACCGTGTTCGCCCAGGTTTGAAGATAAAGATTCCAGAGCTTCCTGAAGAGATGAAAGATAAGTAATTCACAATTGTTTTGCAGTCTCGAGCTGGCATGTTAAAACCCATGCCAGCTCATTTTTTGATTATTATCCCTGCTCTAATTTCGCAACGGTCACCCCATCCCCGCCTTCTTTCTCTCCCCCTGCCTCAAATGATTTTACATGCGGGTGGTCCTTCATTACCCTGCGCACAATTTCCCGAAGTCGGCCGGTACCTTTCCCATGGATAACCCTGACAAATGGCAGGCCTGCCAGAAATGCCGAATCCAGATAGCGTTCAAGGGTTTGTTCTGCGTCTTCTCCTCGTTGACCGCGCAGATCGAGCTCGATGCCTGGAGATTCCGGGTAAGCGAAACGGGTTTTCGATGGTTCGATCGCTGATGTTTGGAATTGATTTCTCTCACTTGATTCCACTGCTCCGCTTGGTGAAGGGAGTCCAAGATCGCTCAGTTTCACTCTTACCCTTAGTATGCCGACCTGCACTTCAGCTTCTTCTGGGTTGATCGATAAGATCTGTCCTTGCGTGCCCAGGCTCCGGATCCGGACTCGATCGCCTGGTTGGATTGCCCTGCGCTGAGCTTTCTCCACCTTTCTCAGTTCAGGGCCTAACTGCAGAGCCTCTCGTTCGATGGGTGCTTCTACCTTTTCCTCAAGTTCGGTGATCCGTTGTTCAATTTCATCCAGGGCTTCAACTGGCTGGCGGGCTCGGCTTAATTTGCGCCTCGCCTCGGCCAGCTCTTCACTCAAAACTCGAACTTGGTCCTCTGCCTGTCGGCGGGCTTGTTCCAGAATTTCACGTCGCTCTTCCTCAATTTTTTCCAACCTGCCGATTAGCTCGGTCCGCAGCGCCTCTGCCTCCTTCTTGGCATCTTCCAGAATCCTGTCTTGCACGTCGTGCCAGGTCTCGCTGAGAATGGATTTCGTCCAGCAAATCTTCCGCTCGTAAGTCATTCGGATCAATTTCTGCTCTTGCTGCAGAAATAATCTCATCAGGCATCCCTAAACGTTGGGCTATTGCCAGTGCGTTTGAACGCCCTGGTAATCCTATCGTCAAATGATAAGTTGGTCTCAATGTTTCCAGGTCGAATTCAACGCTTGCGTTGACAACACCCGGGGTTGAATGCGCAAATGCTTTGAGTTCGGGATGATGTGTCGTAACCAGTGTGGGAATCTGTCTTCGGACCAGTTGCGTCAGGATTGAACGAGCGAGCGCCGAACCTTCTTGCGGGTCTGTGCCCGCTCCCAGCTCATCCAGGATAACCAGCGTGCTTCGATCGGCTTCTTGAAGGATCCGGATGATGTTTCGGATATGACCTGAAAATGTCGAAAGCGATTGTTCGATGGATTGTTCATCGCCAATATCTGCAAATATGGCTTGAAAAACGCTGAGTTCCGATCCGCTTTGAGCCGGCAGGTGAAGTCCTGACTGCGCCATGAGCGCCAATAGACCCACAGTTTTTAATGCAACCGTCTTTCCGCCGGTGTTGGGCCCGGTTATTACCACTGCAAAAGTAGCTTGATCTAGCTCAAAATCAATGGGCGTAACAGTTTTCGGGTCCAGCAATGGATGGCGTGCCTGATACAATCGGATCACTGGATTGACTGCCGCTCGGCTTTTGGATTCATCCAGTGTCAGGTTGGAGGATACGGTTGGATCGGTCGGTCCGCTTAATCCGTGCAGCTTGGGTTCATTAGCCCGGATTTCATCGGAATATCTGGCACGCGCTAGGATCAGATCTAAGCCAGCAATCACCTCGACAACTTTAATGATCGCCTCCGCCTGAGCACCGACCAGTCGCGAGAGCTCGCTGAGGATCCTCCGCTCTTCGTCTCGTTCAGCCAGCTGAAATTCGCGGAACGAATTGTTCATTTCCACCACTGCGATCGGTTCAACGAATAAGGTCGCTCCAGACGACGACTGGTCGTGGACGATCGAACGGATCCTCCCTTTAAACTCTGCTCGCAGCGGCAGCACGTATCTTCCATCTCTCTGGGTGATCAGCGCTTCTTGAAGATAAGGGCCGTTTCTGGGGTCGCTCACCATTCTTTGCAGTCGGGCGAGCAAGCGGTCGTGTACCACCCGTAGATCTCGCCGGATTTGCTCGAGTTTTTCGGAAGCGCTGTCAAGGATTTCCCCACGGTCCGAAAGTGCTTTGGTGATCGCATCAATTAATCCAAATGGCGTGGGTAGCTGACGGACCAAGTCTCCTAATGCGGGATATTCCACTTCAAGCCGCTCGAAGCTCCGTGAGAGGGTTCTCGCTGAAGTCAAGGTCGACTTTACATCCAATAATTCATTTGGCGGTAGAACGCTGTTGTGCCGCGCCAGATCTACTTGTTCTCTTACATCCCTCGCTCCCCCAATCGTAAAACCCGGATGGGTGTTCAACAGCATCAAACCTTCACTGGTCTCGGTCTGTCGTTTTTTCGCTTCAAACAGGTCCTGTGTGGGGCGCAAATTCCGAGCCTTCTCTTCAGACGCCGCGAATGAGCAGTACCCGGTTAATAATTCCAGGATCTTAAAATATTCAAGCGTGTGGAGCGTTTTCTCATCCATAGTTAAAAGCCCATCCATTTTACTTCACCTTTACCCACTCCAAGCATTCTTATCGTAAAATTACCCTCTGTAATTCTTCTTCTAAAGTGGCACATTCATAGCCTTGGTACACAGATGCGAATAACGCGGAGGTTTCTTTGATCCATAATTCCCGCCAGCGCATGCTTGCTGCGCTGACATGCCAATCTGCCGGCGTTGTCCCTTGTAGTTTTATGCTTTTTGGGGGTCTCTGGTCAGCGAGCAAGGATTACCTGTCATTTATAAAAAGCCAGATAAATCTCGGCTTGGATTCATATGTTCAAATTCCACCTCGCATGCCGGGCTTGATAAGTGACAGCTATAATCTCCATGGATTACCAGTCACATACGATCCACGCGTCGAAATTGAGGAATGGATCGAAAAACATCCAGACCGCCCTTACCCTACCCTGGTAAAAATCTACCATACACCTGCGGGAGACTTGCGCACCGAAGTGCATCAAACCGCCGATTGGCGTTGGGGAAATCACGTTCCTTTCCTGGATGATTATCTAAGCTCGCGAAGCTTGAAATTTCTTATTGAGAGTCCATCCGACTTAGAAAAACTCGCTTACCTACTTGTGCCCCCTGCTGCAGCCGACCTGAGAGATTTCCGCGAGAATTCTAGGTCTTTAGTGGAATTTGCAGCCGCTAATAATCTGCTCCTTGTAGGTGGCTGGGGCGTCGGTGCAGATGTCCTGGGTTGGATTTTCGGACTTCAGAACATGCTTTACGCTGTCTACGATTCCCCCGAACTCATAAACAGTATGCTTCAAATGATCTCTTCCTGGAACCGCAGTCGCATGGAGGTGGTCCTTGATGCCGGAATCGACCTTTATATCAAGCGCGCCTGGTACGAAAATTGTGATTTTTGGACCCCAAACCATTATCAGCAGCACCTTGCGCCAATCCTGAGGGATGATGTTGATCTCGCTCACAGCAAAGGTGCGCGCTTTGGTTATTTAATCACCTCGAATTGTATGCCCCTTCTGGAGATCATTGCCGATTGTGGTGTAGACGTTCTAATCGGGGTTGATCCGAAGCAGTGGGACCTGGATGCAACCGCAAAGAAGCTTGGAGGACGGGTCTGTTTATGGGGCGGCGTGAATGGTCATTTGACTGTTGAAAATGGGTCATCCAACGAAGTTCTCAAAGAGGTCCGCCAAGCTATGGAAATTCTTGCCTCGACCGGAGGATTTATCTTATCGCCAGTGGATAACATCCGTGACTTCAATCCTCAAGCCCAGGAAAATATCCTCGTCTTAATCGCAGAGTGGCAGCGTTTAACAAAATCTTCCTGAATTGTTTATCCGGTTGCAATCCGACCATGCAGTACAAGCTTGATCATCACAAGCACTAATAAAGAAATGCAGATCAGCAAGAATGAAAGCGAAAGTGCAATGTTTATGTCAATCTCAAAACCCAGGTAAATTGCCAGCGGCATGGTTTGTGTGCGCCCAGGAAAATTCCCAGCAAATATAATGGTCGCTCCAAATTCTCCAAGCGCCCGTGCCCAGGTCATGACTGCTCCGCTTAAGAATGAAAATCCGGCAAGATGCAGCGAAATATTACGAAATACTTGCCAGCGATTTGCCCCATCCAGCGCCGCGGCTTGTTTCAGCTCCTCACTGACATTCGCCAGTCCTTCCGCCGCCGCCTTGATAAAATAAGGCGAGGCCACAAAGGTCTGCGCCATGATCACCGCTACGGCCGTAAAGGGAATTTCTACCCCCATCAATGAGAGCCAGGAGCCCAATAATCCCCTCCGGCCAAAAGCCATCAGCATCGCCACTCCTGCCACCGCCGGCGGCAAAACCATCGGCAGATCTACGAGCGTATCCACATACCTCGACAGCCGCCTTTCTTTGTGGGCAAGTAAAATCGCAACAGGTAAGCCAAAAAGAACCGTAACCATTGTGCTTATGGTGGCAGTGAGCAAGCTCAGCCCAATCGCCTGCCTCACCTGCGGTTTGCTCAGGTCGGATAAAACTTCGATTGGTTGGATCTTGAGTATGAGCGCGATGATCGGCAGCGTCAGGAATGCCAGCATAGGAAGGGCGAGCAAATTCCATAAACGATCGCTCGATCGTCGGCTGTAATCCAAACTGCTTACAGGGCTTACGTCAGCATTTGCAGACACTGCTCTAACCAGCGTAAAATCATTTCGATTTGAAGTATTCGGTAACGGAGTACCATGCGCTCGTAAACCCATTCTTTTTCTATTCGGGAGAAATTAGCTTCATAGACAGCCAACCAGCCAGCACATATTTCATGTTGTCTCTGGATTAGATCAACTTCAGCATCTTTCCGCAAAATATGTGCAAAATAAAGCTTAGCTAGGAATTCTTGTCGTATCTGTCTGGGTGTGTCAATGGGCGATTGAACCCATTCCATGAAAGCCTCTCGCCCAGATTGTGTGAGCTCATACACCTTCCGGGGTGGATAGACATCCTGATGTTGGATGGTAGATTTGACCAGGCCCCCTGTTTCAAGGTTGCCGAGCAGCGCATAGAGTTGGCTTTGTTTCAACCTCCATACCAGCCCCAGCCCGGTCGAGTTGGAAAGCATCTGGTAAAGTTGATAACCGTGAAGTGGCTGTTGATACAAATATCCCAACAATGCCAGCTCCATCGAAAACGGCTTTTTTATCATCGGTGACATGCGCTGTAATTTACCTTCAATCAGTACTCAATCAATGATTATACACGGATTGAGCAGATGAGTCGGAACAACCGCTCCAGTCAAGCAGAATTCCGGGCTTTGAATTCGTTTGGCAGCAGTCCTGAGATTTTTGTTTCGAATGTTAATCGTTCAAAATTCCTCCAAATGATCTCCCTGAGTTCATCGACTTCCAATCCATACTGTTGTGCTGCCAGGTACTCCACCCATCGGATTCGGAATGGTATTGCCGCAGGCGGATCTTCCCAGCCGTGGTCGGTCTCAACCAGCACCCGTTCGATCGGAACGTACCTCCGGAATTTCGAATGCCGAACTACCGCAGAATGGATCGAAAAATAGCACCCCAGCTCAACCGCCTTGATCGTCTGTTCAATATTTCCGGTCCACCAGTGCAAGATCGGTGTAGAAATCGGTCTCTTGGCTAGTTCCTCGATTACCAAATCCGTTGCCTGGTAGCTGTGGATGCTTACCAGCCGCGGCATTTCGATGATCACCTCCAATACCTGGCGGAACACGCTCATTTGCAGTCCGAGCGGCGTCTTCGCTCCTTTGTCCAATCCGACTTCGCTGATTAATCCTGTCTTCTCGGCTAACCTCCTGAAGCGAGCGGCGTCAAAATTTTGAAGCGCGTCCATTTTTCGAGGATGGCAGCCTATCCCCCAGACGATATTCGGGAGCTTTCGATCTATGACCATCTCCGCTTCGGCTAATGATAGCGTACCAGCCAGCACCTCTCCCGTTTCTGCAAGTTCATTATCACTCCGTCTTGGATTAAAGTGAGCATGTGCATCAAGCGGTTGTTTCATACGATTATCCCGCCATCCCGTGTATAATAGGACAGTATGAGTCTTGTTATTATTTCTTCACTATGCAAACGATAGCATTAATCTTTACTCCGGTTCGCAAAACTTTCTTGTTTGGCGCGCTCTGGACTTGTGTATATCTGATTGGATTGCCGATATTAGGGATGGCCATCACAGTTCTCATAAGTGAGCGTCTCATCGGGCACATCCGCGACGCAGCCTTAAGCACCGCCATCCAAATTGCGCTCTTGGCTTTCCTTTTTTGGGGGGGTGGTATATTGTGGGCAAGGATCACTATTCGACATGTAGGGCGAAGCCCCTCGAAGCGGGTGATCTTTCAAACAGGTGCGGGCTATCTGCTTTTGGTATTGTCCTCTGGTATCATCTTAGCACTTCTTGAAAGAAAGTTCGTGGAGCAGAATGTAATTCCTGAGATTCCAATCCATAATATTTTCACAATTCTCTTCACTTCGACAGCAGCCTTGATTTCTGGCAGCGCCGTATTTTTGCTTCTAATCGCGCTCTTACAGCCTTCAACGGCATTCGCAGTTGCTTGGCGTTGTTCCTTGGTTAGCGCAGCGGCCTTCTTTATCACCAACCGATTGATGCATAATTTGGGCTGGGTGGTCGGCGCCCCCGACGCAGCTGCTCGTGCAACCATGCTTGTTGTTATGATGTGTGGGTTTTTAGCCTCTGCTGCGTTTGGAGGGGGTCTGAGTTTGGTTAAATTAACCCAAGCTGTCAAGATCGAAGATTCTTCCGCATAATCCGATAATTCGGGAAGCTCCGGTGGACCGTGAACCCCGCTTGTTCATACATTTTTTGTGGACCGTGGTAGTTCGCCGCCTGGCTTGCAGCCTCGACCCGTGGATACCCTTCTGCCAGTTCCAACCCCTTCTCCTTAAAATCTTTACAGGCAGCCTCTAACAGCTTCGTAGCGATTCCATTCCCGCGCTCGCCGGGTGAGACAATGAAGCAGACAATCGATCCCACTTTATCCTCATCATCAACCCCAATTTCCGGGTCTCCTACAAGCGCTGCGAAACCCGAACGCGGACCGGCGTGGCACCATCCGACCACCTTCCCATCGAGAAATGCCAGGTAGCCGCGCATTACCCCACTTTTGATTTTTTCCTCCGCTGCCGCCCGATTCTGCTTCGCCGTCAGCTTCTCCCAATTTTCCGAATGGTGGTCGGTCAGATAGAACTGGCAGTAGCAACCTGCCCAATGGGGATTATCCACAAACGCCTCATAGTCAAAAAAGTGTAAAAAATCTCCATCAGATACCTCTGATAGCGGCTTAATCGATACTTCATTCATATGATCAGCTCCATCTTTCATGCACCCTTAACGTTCTCCGTAGAAAGATAAACCGCTCCAATATTATCCAATTTCCTGATCCATCATTCTGGCGATGCACGAATGATAATTGGAAAATTTGGGTTCGTTCCCAGGCAGCCGAGACGATTACAAGCGTCATGTTATCATGAAAATTACGCCAATCGGGCAGCCTGTCGACGTCTAACATAGATTTTCTCCAATTTACGAAACCTTGGAATCATGTTAAACTTATGCGTCACATTTACGTAATCATTTATGATATTGTGAGGAGAGATCGATGGATACCAACAAACGGGTGGGGATTCTGACCGGTGGTGGTGATGTTCCTGGGTTAAACATGTGTCTGAAGAGCCTCGTTTATCGCACCATCGACTTGGGTTTCGAGCCGATCGGTGTGCGCAAAGGTTGGGAGGGTCTGATCCAATACAACCCAGACAACCCTTCTACCTATAGCGACCATTTCATCGAGCTTACCAAGAATATGGTTCGGCCAATTGACCGTACACCCGGCTCATTTCTCCACTCGTCTCGCCTGGACCCTCAAAAAACCCCAAGCGTCCTCGTGCCGGAATTTCTGCGTGAATCCAAGAAAGAATTTCAGGATCTTTCTGCTCACATCAAGGAGGTCATCAAGCGCCTCGGTTATCGGGCCTTGATTGTGATCGGTGATGATGACACGCTTCTCACTGCTGCCCATCTTAGCTCAATGGGTGTTCCTATTATCGCAATCCCAAAGACCATTCATAACAATATCCATGGAACAGACTATACCCTCGGTTTCAGCACCGGTCTGGCTCGTGGGGTTGCTCTGATCCATGAATTACGTGCCCTTGCCGGATCGCGCGAACAGCTCGTAGTAATCGAAACATTTGCCGCGAAATCTGGTTACAGCACCCTCCTGATGGCCTTTCTGGCTGGTGTCGATCGCGTCCTAATCCCTGAAGTTCCTTATGATCCCGACTCCTTGGCTTCTCTAATCTCGCAAGATAAACGTCAAACCCCTGCCAATTACGCAGTGATGTTGGTCTGCAACGGCGCCCATCCTCTCAAGGAAAAAGCCCAGAAATATGCTTCAGTGCTTTCCCCAGAAAGTGCGCCCGAGCTTTCACCTTTCGCAGAATTGGATCGCCCCGCTGGTCCTCCTCGTGTCCAAATCAGCGAAGAGATGATCAGCGGTTACGGCAGCCTTGTCGGCAGCGGCATGATCGCTGCTCAATTGATCGCTCACATTAATCAAGAAGAGGTTTTTCTGCAATCGCTTACCTATCTGTTGCGCACAGGCCCCCCCGATGGACAGGATTTGTTGGGCGCAGCGAACTTCGCTCTCACCGCCTCCCGTTTGCTCGCCGACGGTCGTTACGGTAGAATGACAGCCTTTATCCAGGAACGCATGTGGTGCGATGTCGATATCCAGACTGTGACTGAGGGCATAAAAACAGTGAATGTCGATGCTTGGTACAACTCGCAAATTTACAAACCAAAGCTTGAGATGATCTGGTCCATTGATCGTGCGAACACAGGCTGTTAATCCTTCTTGACAAATCAGCGGCATTTAAAGTCAATATTCTAAGTTTTTCTGTTTTGATTGAACAGGAGCAAGTGATGAGTACAGGCAACGGGAATAATACCTCCACGGGAGATGGGACTTTAGTGCAGGTTAAAGAAGTAGTAAAAACATTCCCGGTCGGCGGCGGTGTGGTGACTGTTCTAAAAGGGATTTCCTTCAAAGTCAATCGGAGCGAGTTCGTCACGATTGTCGGCCCCTCTGGGAATGGAAAATCTACCTTATTGAACATGATAACCGGGATTGACCGCCCTAGCGAAGGAGAGGTAATCGTTACCGGTCGTGAAGTGCACAAAATGAGTGAAAACCAGCTAGCCGCCTGGCGAGGTCAGCATGTCGGAATCATCTTCCAATTCTTTCAAATGCTGCCGGCTCTCACGTTGCTCCAGAATATCATGCTGCCAATGGATTTCGCTAAGAAATTCTCGACCCGCGAGCGGCGAGAGCGTGCCCTCCACCTGCTGGAAATAGTCAGCTTGGAGGATCAGGCGAATAAACTTCCCAGCATGGTTTCTGGCGGTCAGCAGCAGCGAGCTGCCATTGCGCGTGCCCTTGCAAATGACCCCGAATTGCTCGTCGCGGATGAACCTACGGGAAACCTCGATCAGCGGACTGCCTACGAGGTCTTCGAACTTTTCTCGAAGCTCGTGGAAGAAGGAAAAACCTTGGTGATGGTCACCCATGATAAAGAATTAGCTCGCCGCGTCCCGCGCGTTGTCGAGATAGTTGACGGACGCATTACCCGCGATGAGTTTGTTGGTGAGGTTCACTGGACAGGGTATTAAATTATGGGTAATTTATGGCATAAGATCATCCGCGATCTTTGGGTTTACAAAGGTCGCACCATAATGGTGATATTGATCATCGGGATCAATTCGATTGCAATTGGGATGATCGTTGGAACGCGCAATCTGGTTATCCCTGCCATGCAGGATATCTGGCGGCGTATAAATCCTGCCATGATCAATCTTTTTCTTACCCCAGGAATAACCGATGATGAGTTGATTACTCTCGGTAAGATGGATGGGATCGCCGAGATCGAAGGCTACAATTCTGCGACAGTAGAATGGCGCCTCTCACCCGATCAAGAATGGAAAGTTGGCTCCGTTACAGCTCGTTCAGATTATAACGATCAGAATATGAATCAGCTCGAGCTGATAGAAGGAGTCTGGCCTCATGATCGGGTTCTCACGAATGGTCAGGAGCCTCAAGTTTACGGTATTCCAGAAGGAAGTCCGGTCGAGCTGCGTATTAATAACCGGATCTTCCGCGCCCCGACCGAGGGAAAAATCTACGACCAGCTTGCCGCTCCAGCCACTTTCGGCGGGACTGCCCAATTTTATATCACCCAAGAATTCTACGAATACCTGGTCGGTGATAAGAAAATATCGCGGATCCTCGTCAAAGCGCCTGTATGGAATGAAGAAAATGTCACGAATTTAGCAGATCAGATCGCCGACCGTCTGAAAAGGATGGGGAATGAATCCGGTCGTTGGATCACCGATCCAAACGAGCATTTTTTTCAGAATCAGATGGATGTTATCTTCCTCCTTTTGGGTGTGATGGGTATCCTTTCATTAATAATCGGTCTGCTCCTCGTATATAACACCATCAACGGCATCATCTCCAGCCAGACCGACCAGATTGGTGTAATGAAAGCCATCGGCGCCGGAACAGGTCAGATAGCCCGTTTTTACCTGACTGTGGTTTTGATATATGGTTTGCTCACCCTCGCCTTTTCCCTGCCGATCGGCATCTTATTCGCATATTTACTTTCCCAATGGTTGTTCAACAGTTTTGGGGCAAATTTCAGCACGTTTCAGATAGATCCCACTGCCGTCTTCCTCCAGGCTGCGCTTGCCTTATTTATCCCATTACTGGCTTCCCTTATCCCAATTGCCCTCGCCGCTCGCGTCACAGTCCGAGAAGCGATCAGCACCTACGGTCTTTCGACCAACGCTGGTTACCTCGACCGAATCCTCAATCGCATCCGCATCATCTCCCGCCTCGTGATTATCACCATAAGCAACACCTTCCGCCACAAAGGTCGGGTCATCATGCTTGAGCTTTCTCTGGTATTGAGCGCCCTCGTGTTCATGATGGTTGTTAGCGTGCGTGATTCAGTCAGCTATACGGTTATCGATGTGTTCTTCAAAATCTTGGGGTCGAACATCACCATGATCTTTAAAGATCCCGTCAGGATCGAGTATGTCGAACCGCTCACCAAATCGGTCCCTGGTGTTAAAGATGTTGAGATGTGGGGATTGACCTCGGCTACCTTGCGTCAGAAAGGCAAGCCATACACAAAAGACGACGAGCAGATCAGCGTGATGGGCGTTCCGCTCCCCACCTCCCTCTATGGATACGAGCTGCGTGAGGGAAGGTGGCTCGATCCAAAAGATTCTCGCGCAATCGTGTTAAATGTTAAGAAAGCGAGAGACGTTGGTGTCGGAGTCGGTGATTGGGTAACCGTCCGTTATGAAGAGAAAAAGGAATATGACTTTCAAGTCGTTGGACTGGTCTTCGACCCGATCCTCGTCCCATTTTCGTTGGTCAACCGAGACACGTTATTGAGGGATATCGGCAGCGTCGATCGTGCCCAATCTGTTTGGATCCAGACCAACGAGACTGGCGTCGCACCTGAAGAAGCCCTCGCCAAAGCTCTCCGCGCTTTCTATGCTGAGAACAACATCGAAGTCAGTGCCCAACGCGGCGTATTCGGCTTAGGCTCCGATAGCACCACCGCTACCGGGAACCAGTTCGTCCAGCAGTTTAATTTTCTTCTGGTACTGTTAGGCGTCATCGCCGTCTTAATCGGGGCAATTGGCAGCATTTCTCTCTATGGCGCGTTATCGCTCAGCGTCCAGGAGCGCCGCCGTGAAATCGGCGTGATGCGTGCCATCGGTGCTTCGTCCTGGTCGGTCTTTCGTTTATTTATCGGTGAAGGCTTGATATTGGGTTGGCTGAGCTGGTTGATCGCCTTGCCGTTCACCATCCCTGCCAGTTGGGCAATGGTGAAAGTCCTCGGGTCCGCTTTCGATTTCGACATGCTTTACAAGTATCAACCCACCGGCGCAATCATGTGGTTTGTGATCATTACCGTCCTCTCAATCCTGGCAAGCTGGTTGCCAGCGTGGGGTGCCACGAGAATCAGTGTTCGTGAGAGCCTGTCATACCAGTAAGCGATTTATTGCACAAACAGATCGATTTTCTAGGTGATTGCCGTCGAGTATGCCTTATAATAGTCTTTGAAGCAAACTAGGAGAGCCGCCGGAGAAGTCATAATGAATTCAAAAACCTCGTTCATCTTATCAATCCTTGTTCTCGCCAGCCTCACTGCGAGCGCCTGCGGTTCAATCGGCGGCGCCCCTGCTGCCACTGCAACCCCAATACCGGTTGTCGTCGGCGATACTCAAATCGTCGCAGAGGGGAATATCGTTCCCAAAGAAGATGCTCAGCTTGCCTTCTTCTCTGCCGGTCAGGTCGAAGAAGTCCTCGTCAATGAAGGCGATCAGGTCACCATTGGGCAGGTGGTTGCCCGTTTGGGCGATCGTGAGCAAATTGAAGCTGCTGTCGCCACTGCTCAAACCGAGTTGATCGCAGCCCGGCAGGCTCGTAAAGCGCTCGATGATAATCTTGCCATCTCCCAGGCAGATGCCGCTGCCGCGATGGCAAACGCTAATAAAGCCATGAAAGATGCCCGTTACGCCCTCGATAATTTCACCGTCCCCCAGAACATGAAGGGCATGACACCGCTTGAAGCGATCGCCGCAATGAAAATCGTTCTTGATGACAAACGGATTGCCTTCGAGCCTTATAAATATTGGGACTCTGGAAACGAAACCCGCAAAGATAAGAAAGAAGACCTCAATTCCGCCCAGAGCGATTACAACACTGCCGTTAGATGGCTTCAGCTCGAGACCAATTTGCATGAAGCTGAGACGCGCCTGGATGAAACAATGAAAGATTATCAAGATCTCCTCGCCGGTCCAGACAAAGACAAACTCGAGGCAGCTGATGCCCGTGTTGCTGCCTCCGATGCTGCGATTGCGGCTGCAAATGCAAACCTGGATAACCTGGAGCTCAAATCTACCATAGACGGTATGGTCGTGAAAAACGATCTCATCGTCGGTCAGAGTGTCAGCCCTGGTGTTCCCGTGATGACGATTGCAGACTTCTCTGAGGTCTACGCCGAGACCGATGATTTAACAGAAATTGAAGTTGTAGATGTCAGCCTGGGTCAGAAAGTCACAGTAGTGCCAGATGCCATCCCCGATCTGATCATCAATGGAACTGTAACCGATATTGACCAAATCTCTGAGGAAAAGCGTGGCGACATCACCTACACCGTTCGCGTCAAGCTTGATGAAACCGATCCGCGATTGCGTTGGGGTATGACCGTCGTTATTACGTTCTTGAAGTAAATATTCTCATCTAATATTTGGGGGTACTTAATCAAAAGATTGGGCAAATCGGGATGCCTGATCTTTTTGATTCCGGATCATTTGCTTCCAATTCGCTCAACTCAAGGAGAAAAGATCAATGGGAAATACCAGAGAAATCCTTCAATAATCAATTGAATAGCTCGAAAATTGTTCGTCGTATCCGGGTCGCTCGCCTGTGAAACTACACCTGCCTGGTTGAGCAATAATCCGGTGTGCATCGGTGCTGCGGTGATTGTAATATTTCTTTTCCCACCCGCCGCAATCCACCCAAGCTGGCAGCTCAGCACTGTTCCGTTCAATTCGCATCCATTCCCGCCGGTCTGATCGACCAAATCTGCCATAAAAAGCAGTTTAGGGGATAATACATCCACGAAAACTACATCTGGTGCTGTCGTAGGACCGAGGTTGCTGATCGTAGCTGTATACGTTATCGGTTGACCCGCCCAATAGGGTCCCGGAGATACGTCTAAACCCAATTCCAGGTCAGCTAGCGGATCCAGTACAGTCGTGGTAATCGTGACAGCGTCTGTCTTCAATGGATCTCCAACTGACCTCGCCTCCACGACCACCGCATCTTGTTCACCCGGCAGTGTTGAATCGGGGATCCTGATCCACAACAAGGCGATTCCTTCACCCCCTGAAGGGATTGGACCGACCAAATAGCTGGATAGCTCTTGTTCCCAAGAATGCTGGCTGAGACTGAGCTGGATTGTATCCGTCATGCCTTCGCTGGTATTGAAAAGATGCAGCGCGACCCCAAATTCATCCCCCGGGATTCCCACCGGCATGGTGATATCAGCCTGGATTTCGACGCCATATTCGAGCGCCAGAACGGTCATCGTGATCGGCATGAATTGGCTTGGGAAGATCGGATCATCGGTCTCCAACACTAGACCCGCAGTATACACCCCGGGAGCCGAGATCGAACCTGCTCCCGCATCGAATGTTATGGTAAATTCAATAAAACCTGGTCCATCCTGTAGCATTCCTGAATTCGGCATCACCTGTGACCCAATCAATGTCTGTCGCATCCATACCTGCGGCAGGGACTTCTTTCCACTCAAATGGTGTATCTGTATGTCCAGTATTATCAAAGCTAACCGTTGATGTCACCGTTTTCCCAAATTTCAATGTTTTATCGATTCTTGAAGGCGTGAAGCTGACGCAGGGCTTCATCCAAAATAATGGAAAATCAAGTGTTGAAGTCATACCGCCAGTAACAATGATCCCGCTGGTTGTCGCAGGCAGGTGGTCTGCCGCGCTGACGGTCAAGGTATACGGGCTTCCGGCTTCATCGAGCCACCGCTGATATACTCCGGTATCCGATGTTTGGACCGTCCACGTCATCCCGCCGCTGCTCATGATTTTGACCTCGGCATCCTTCAGCGGGTCCGAGCTTCCGTCGCAGTATCCCAGGCTGCTCACTTCGCCTTCTAATTTTCCCCAGCTCTCCGGCGCGGTGACCGTCATCGAAACGGGCAAATTTGGCACCAGGTATGGAGTTTCTTCCTTCAGTTTCATCTTCATGGTATATAAACCGGGTTGGTCGATGGTTGCAAGGCTGGCATCGAAGTGGAACTTAATGGGTATGCTCGTTTTCGATGCCAGCGTGCCGCTAACCGGCTCAGTCGAGATCCAGCTCACGTCTCGTTTGCACAAACTCGCCGCTTCACCCGATTCAAATTGAGTGATCTGTTCGCTCACAAGATCCACAGCCCACAGTTTGCCATCACAATCAAATTCAAGGCCCGCTCCCGCATAAGCCCCAAATCCCATACTGATCGAAAATTGACCGAGAAGGGCATAATCATTCGCAGTGTCTAACACATAGACTAGCGTTGGATTCGAGTTCGTAATTGCAAACAGATGCTGGCTCTTAGGGTTGTACGCCAACCCCGCGATTGCCAGCGAAACATTTTTACTGCTGAGAATCGTCCCGTTTGAATCGAACCGGTAGATCATCATATCATTCCAGCCGCCCGCAAACCAGGTGTCTGTGTCTGGATCGTAGGCTAACCCTCGTTGCGAAAGCTCAAATCCAGAACCGCCGCCCGGACAAATTGACTTCCCGGTGTATCCAAAATCTGGGTCGATTTCATAGATACAATTTGCCACCCCGGTATTCACGTTCATGATCCAAAGATTCCCAGAGTTCCAATTGTATGCCATATCTGCTGGACCGCTTGAGTGCGGAAGAGTCTGATCATAAGTTCGACCTGTGGGCTCACCGATTTGGCTGAATTCGAATAGCTTGTCATCACCATTCCATGAAACCGAAGGGCTAGAAACCCACACCGAGTTATCCATTACATCGTACGCAGCCGCCCATGGCTGATTAACCCCGCCCGCCAGCCAGGATTGGATAACCTCCCCTCCCGCCACTTCTGGCGTCTCCGGACCGCTCGCCAATCCCAATCCTTGGCTCGAGCTCAGCTCGGCTTTAAAAGGCTTCATTGCGCCGTTGGGCTTTTCAAATGGACCCTGAATGACCGCCCCACCATTTAACTCGATCCATTCAAACTCGGCATCGATACCTCCAAGATTATTTAATTGTATGGTTTGGGTTGCAGTTTCACCCAGCTCAAGCGTAACGCCTACCTCTAGCGGATCGATTTCATATTTGCCGGCTTCAAGCAGAAAATCCTTTCGAATTGCGCCGAATTGCGGAACATCAACAATTTCCTGGGTATCCTGGTATGTGGAATTTAATGTGGCGGTAAAAGTCTGAGTTCCGGCAGGAGTAAACATCAGATAAAACCCCTCACCCAGGTTTGGGTCGTTAGGGGTTGATGTGGTGATTGCTTCATCCCCACTCTGATTATATACTTTCGCCTGGTTCAATCCGTCCTGAGTGTTCCCATCCATAACTTGCCCGGTAACAAATCCACCTTGCCTGGGCAGGCATTCACCAATTCCCACTTGCAGGTCATCAAGATACCAGCCCGCATATGTCACCGAAATATCTGAGGTGAAACGAAACCGCAGCATCAAGTTTTGGACAGCAAAGCTCGTATCGATAGTAGCATTATGATAGGTCCATTCGTGATCGATCCCGCCGCTGACCGGTCCATAAATCGTGTTCCAGCTTAGCCCATTATCTTTACTGATTTCCAGGCTCGCATAGTCGTATTTCACTTCTGTCTCCAGCCACTGCCACCATCCCACTGCCGGGTTTTTACCCGCATATCCGCTCAAATCGATGGTCGGCAGGCTGAGTGTTCCATTTTCATTGTTAGTGTAGTTCCCCGCTAGGTTTGTTGCCCATCCCTTTGTTGGGGAATGCGCCGTCCCTGGACCGCTCGCGATCGTTCCCCAAGCCCAGCTCGTTGTCCCCCCCGGAGTCAATCCTCCGCCGTCAGCCTCAAAATCGGAGGAATAAATTGGAGTCAGTTTTTGTTCATACCCTACCTGCGAGCAGTTCAGGCTGTCAACTTTCATCGCGAAATCGATCGTCAAATCCTCAACCACATGAGACACCGAGATCGTTTCAGGCAGATAACCTGGTAAATAACTCTCAGCAGTAAGGCTGAAATCAGTCCCTTCAGGCATTGTAAGGCTGAAGAAGCCTGTTGAAGGATCGGTCCATATCGGGGTGCCTGGTTTGCTGCTGGAGGTCACTTTGGCATAAAGCGGCCATCCCGTGGCTTCATCATAGACCGTACCTGAGATGGTGTGCGTCGGTGCCAGTTCAAGTGCAAAATCTCGCAGGGTCTCATTGTCTTCCAGAATCTCAACACCTGTCTCGGTTTTTGGATAGTAGCCAAATGCCGTCGCCGTCACAGTGAAAGTCCCCACTGGTGCGTAGATTAAATACTCTCCTGCGCTGTTTGTACTGGTTGTCAGCGTTTGGGTGAGGCTTAGTGTCGCCTGGATTTTGGCGCCCCCTATTCCTTCGCCGGACTGGCTGTCGGTTACCCGACCTCTCAGTCTGCCTTGCGGTCCCATCGAGCAGCTTGGAAACCGGAATGATCCTATTCGTGTCCGCCAGGTGTTTGAACCACTGTTGGCGACATATTCCTGGGTGTACCAGAAAGTGCAGTCGTCCACAGGATCGATGCCCATCATGCTGTAATCTCCCCACCGGTTTGAGCCCGTTTGAGATCCGCTCCCCGCAATCAGGCTTACTTCGCCTTGAGACATGCTCCCTTGTGGGTCGCCAGCCAATCTTCCGGTATATCGCACAGAAGGAAAGATACTGCTGCTGGATACGCTGTATCCTAAGGCCAAATTTCCTGAATGGTCCATCGCAATGCTTGCCATCCAGCGGTTGTCTGCGTCTGGAGCATATATTCCTTCCTGGTAAAGCGTCCAGCCAGGGCTGACCGTTGCTTTCCGCAGTTCAAACCAGTGGATCCCGGCATGATCGCTCCCGTCCACGTCAATCGTATGGTTTGTGACCAGGGTTTTATACCCTCCAAAATCCCTGTACTGCAGCCGGTACATCAATCTGTCCGAGATTGCGTCCAGCTTGGTAGCGGTATTCGGTTGTGGGATGCAGTTGCGAATCATCGCACACATCGATGGATCGACGTCTTGGGTAGGGATAAACCAGTTAGGCTCTCCTCCGATTCCAAAA
The DNA here is from genome assembly GCA_963827155.1 of uncultured Chloroflexia bacterium. GTDB lineage: Bacteria > Chloroflexota > Anaerolineae > Anaerolineales > UBA4823 > UTCFX2. Next base: position 1,788,414 of record CAWGZV010000002.1, read on the forward strand.
TCAGCTTCATCTGGGTGATCCCAATCCAATTTGAATTCCCATACTCTCAAACCGTCCTGCGGGCCGATCCAGCTTCCATCGTCCCATTCCGCAAAATAACCAGGCAGCCCACCCTCCGAAGGGAGTGTTCCATCGAAATCCGCCGGAAGCATGCCGCCGAAATCCTCATTAACCATAAATAAATCGAAATACACCATGCGCGCCGGCAGTCCATCGATCATCGCTTCTCGATCGAGCGCCGCCGCCCCGGCCCCAGCCCAGCTCGAGGTTCCCGAGTTAAATTGGTTGATTGTCATGTAATAAGCATTCGGCCAAACCCCAAATTTGGGGTAATCGTTCATTTTATTAACCGGCATCTGGAATTCATACCGGTGCCACGACCCCAGTGGGTCAGGCGTTGCCGAAACTGCTGCACATTGGTAAAAAGGTCCGTATGGATAGTTGGGGAGCGCGAACTGAGACATAAACCAGCGATCGGCAAACGGATCATAGAGCGTGATGGGGTCTCCATGGTTTGCGTTCTGGCATACCCCACCAAAACCCGAGAAAAGGGTATTGCCTGCCACCGGTCCATATACCTTTGTCGCAGTGTGGTTCACCTTATCGATCTCCCAAACGGCAAAATGCAGGTTGATCCATTGGATATAGTGGTTGGGTCCAATATCCCCTTGGGTATCCGGCGGCCAACCGCTGAAGAGATTCGCCAATCCGTCAATATTAATTTGCGGCGGCGGCATGCTCTCTAAAGCCAGGGAATGATCGATCTTTGTGCTCAAATTTCCCACCACCTCTTGCGAAGCGCCCTTCAGCGCTTTGGGTAGCGGCAGGTTCGGGACCTCTGGAAGGACATCCGTTGGAGTGATTTCCAAAGCATTCAAAGGCTGGATTGTCCTGAGTTCAGGAAAATCATCCATGCGGCTCGCTTGAACCACATAGCGTTCAATCCCCCCTTTTGACGGTGTTTGAATGGGATTTTTACCTGCGTAAACCGCAATAGGAATACTGAAGCTGGTTAACAGGATCGAACATATGCTCCATGCCAAAATTCTGATGAGGGTTTTCGTGTACATGTTGCGCTCCAGAGAATTCCACCTTAGGATGATACAATAGCATCGATGGATTGAAAAGTCAAGCTAGAGGTCACCCCGTAATGCCTTTATCCATCTCAGACCGTCTTAAAGCGCTGGGCGTCAAAGTTGGCGCACAGGATATTTCACCAATTCCAAAACCGCCCCCCGCAGACCTGGCAGAGGCGTTGGCAGGTCGCTGGATCCAAACTCCGTACGGAGAGGCTCTGGTTGTAGAAAAACGCTACTCGACCGGTCACCCCTATGGGCGCGCATCCCTCCAATTATTGAGCTCGCTGGATGTAATTGCTTCCTGGTCTTCCGAACCAAGGCTGCGAGACTTGCCTCCAAATTCACTCCTCTTTCTGGACACTGAGACAACCGGGCTTTCCGGCGGAACCGGAGTCTATGCTTTTCTAATCGGGGCTGGTCGGTTTATTGCAGATGAGTTCGTCCTTCGCCAGTTTTTTATGACCGATCCAATCCAGGAACCAGCCCAACTTTTTGCTTTCGAAATCTTTCGCTGCCTCAGCATCTGCCTTGGTGACTTTCAATGGAAAAGCCTTCGACGCCCCCCTCATAAACACCCGCTTCATCACCCACGGGCTTCGCTCTCCATTACACGATCTTGCTCATTTGGATTTGCTTCACCTTGCCCGCCGGCTCTGGCGCAACCGGCTGCCCAGCCGTACCCTTCCAAATCTTGAGGCTCACATCCTGGGTGCGCTTCGCACAGAGCAAGACATACCAGGCTGGTTGATCCCTCAAGTCTACTTCGACTTCCTTCGCAGCGGCGATCCTGAGCCTCTCAAGCAGGTCCTATACCACAACGCAATGGATGTGGTATCTCTCTCCGCCTTACTGGATCACATTGCTGCCCTCCTGAATGATCCGATCTCGCTTGGTGGGGAATATGCGATCGACCTCATTGCACTTGCCAGGTTGTTCGAAGATCTGGGAGATCTTGACCGCGCGAACAGCCTTTACCTTCACGGGCTGCAGCATGAAGACACTCAGAATGAGCGCACCCCGGTTCTGGTGCTGCTGCAAGCCCTCCAGCGGCTCGCGTCAATTCATAAGCGTAATAATGAGCTGGAGGCAGCGATCCAGCTCTGGACCCAGGCAGCGGATTATCACCTTCTCGAAGCCCACATTGAGCTCGCTAAATGTTACGAGCACCAGATCAAAGATCTGCACCAGGCGCTCTATTGGACGGAAACGGCAATAGCCGAATTTGATTCATCCGCGGAATTGATTGGCTTTTCGAACGCTTCACAGCGTCGGAAATTTCAGGTCGATCTCACCCGCCGTCAGCAGCGGCTGGTCCAAAAGCTCGCACGCCTGCCATGAACATTGAGTTGCTGCGGTCGCTGAAGCATAATATCACCGTAAACTTGCTCGATGGCGTCTTTTTCGGTTTTGCCACCGGATTCGCTTCCTTTGTGACCGTCATCCCTCTCTTCATTAGTACGATGACAGTTTCACCAATTCTGATCGGCTTGATCCCTGCAATTCATGCCGCTGGTTGGCAGCTTCCTCAGATATTTACAGCATCTTGGATCTCGAAACGGGATCGGATTCTCCCTCTTGTCGTCCGCCTCACCAGCTTGGAGCGCCTCCCCTATCTCGGCTTGGCTTTTCTAGCCCTTTTCATTCCGCAGATCGGTCCTCAGGTTGGGCTTGCGATCGCATTCGGCCTTCTGATTATTCAGGGTTTGGGTGCCGGTTTTACCGCCAATCCCTGGCAAAGTATGATCGCCAAGATCATCCCCGGAGAACGGCGGGGTACCTTCCTGGGACTGCAGGCAGGCTTATCTTTCCTGCTCGCCAGTCTTGGCGCGGTTCTGGCTGGCCAGATTCTCGGCCGCGCTCAGGGGAATATCGCATTCGCAGTCTGTTTTTTTCTCGCCTCTTTTCTGCTGGTAATCTCCTGGGTCTTTCTGGCGATGACCCGCGAGCCATCCGGTTTAAAAATCGCCCTCACCGAAACCATCCATTCTTCAATCGATACGCGCACCTTGATGCGGCGGATCCTTCAAAGGACAAATCCGCACGATCAGAATTTCGCCTGGTTCCTTGTCGCTCGTTTGGTTTCTCAGCTCTCCCTGATGGGTTATGCATTTTATACCGTCTTTGCAGTCAATGATCACGGCGTCAGCAAGATCGAGATTGGCTACATGACTGCCGTCCTTATGGGTGTTAACGTGATCGCCAATATTAGTATGGGCTGGATCGGTGATCGCTACGGTCACCGGCGTGTGATGGAGTTTGGACTGCTCTCAATGGCTGTGAGTTCGCTGATCGCCTGGTGGTCGCCATCTGGAGATTGGTTCTACCTCGTTTTCGCTCTCGCTGCGATTGGCAATGTCGCCATTTGGACGATTGCCCTATCCATGAACATGGGTTTTGGAACGGAAGATGAACGTCCTGCCTATATCGGACTGGCAAACACGCTTGTTGCTCCTGCCAACATTCTTTCTCCATTTATTGGCGGCTGGCTCGCCGCAAGCTTCGGCTATCCTGCCGCTTTTATTGCCAGCGCCATCGGGGGTCTGACAGCCGCATTGATTTTTCACTTTTTTGTGAAGGATCACCCCACAGATTTCTCCGAAAGTTACCTTCCTATGAAATCGGAGGGTTTCCCTCCAGCCGCTTAAGATCCTGGATAGATACAGGTTCTGAAAGCGGCGCTTGACGAAACCCTACCGCTTTGTTATATTCAAATCTGGTAATTTCCCTATAGACGATCCAAATCTTACCCGGAGGCGGCAGCTATGGCGCAGTCTTATCTGGAAAGCATGCTCGGCGATCTTGAAAAGATCGAATATGTTACCCGTCAGCATTGGTTTCTGCTGGTCAGTTCCATCATTTTGGAAATTATTTTGATCTTGGTTTTTCTCGCGGCAACGGTGACAATCGCGATTCTGTATCCTCAATTTAGTCTGATTGCCGTGGCAATTGGATTTTTCCTCATCCTGATCCCTATCGCTACCATGACCCGCGACATTCTCAGCTGGTCAAACCACCAGTACATTGTCACCAACCGCCGTGTGATTCAGATTTCAGGGGTAATCGATAAGACCGTGACCAATTCTTCGCTGGAGAAAGTGAATGATGTGAAAATGACCCAATCCGCCCTGGGCCGGTTATTCGATTACGGCGACATCGAGATCCTCACCGCAAGCGAGTTAGGCGTGAACCTCTTCAAGCGGATTGAGAGACCGATCCAATTTAAAACCTCAATGCTCAATGCCAAACAGCGGCTGGAAAGCGGAGAAGGTTTTGTCTCTGGTGACTTGGGGGTTGCGGGAGGTATGAAAAGCCTTCCTGTCCTCCTGGGACAACTGGATGCCCTCCGCAAGCAGGGCATTTTAAGTGAAGAAGAATTTCAGCAGAAGAAAAACCAGCTCCTTTCCAGAATGTAGCAGCCGACATGCCAAAATTTTTCGCTTACGAAGAGCTCACCTTTCCCGAAATCGATGCTCTTCCTCATGACACGCCGTTGATTATCCCATTAGGAGAGGGATACGATCAAAATCGCCTGGCCGATTCCCTTGGTCAGCCTCCAAAAATCGGGATGCTCCCTCCGATCCCATTCGGATGGTCTGGAAGCGGGTTGGCTGTCCCAGAACCAGTATTGACTGCCATGCTGTTGAACCTCGTTCATTCTCTGCGCGAGGACGGCTTTACCCAAACGTTCGTTCTTGGTCCGCAAGACCTTAGTCTGAGCTTAGGTTCATCTGCGATTTACCTGCGCCACCATTCCCAACATGCCGTTCCAGTTTTTCTCCACCAAACTCAGAGAGCGGCAAAGTGATTGTGATTCCCGTAGGCCACACCGAGCAGCACGCCTTTCATCTTCCGATGAGTACCGACACGCTAATTATCGAAGCAATCGCCAAAGGTGTCTCCCATGAATCATCCCAATCCGTTTTCTCGCTGCCAGTCATGCCCTATGGCGTAAGCACCCACCGCCAGGCATTCGCCGGTACGCTGAATTGTGGAGGTCGTGCGTTCGAAGATTTCTGGGTCTCGATCGTGGATGTCCTGGTATCGCGCCGTTTCGATCGTATTTATTTCATCAATGGTCACGGCGGCAACCACTCCTTCTTGGTCAATGTCACGAAGTATTCCGGCGAACGCCATCGCCGCGCCTTTATCGCAACATCCTGGCTGTACCTTTCTGGCGATGCTGGCATTCAGTCTCTTGAATCGCTTCGCAACTCTCCCATCGGTGGGATGGGCCATGCTTGTGAGCTCGAGACTTCGCTAATCCTTCACCTGTGCCCTCAGCTCGTCCATATGGAGCGCGCCGTTGATGAGACCGACTTTATCTCCACTCCCAACTATTACATGGACTGGGTTGAAGGCGGTTCCCTGATCGCCAATCCACCCTGGGATGACGATTCCCGCACTGGCGCTTATGGTGCCGGCAGCCTGGCAACCGTCGAGAAAGGTCAGATGTGGCTGAAAGCCGCCGTGCAGGAGAAAATCTCCCATGTCGCTGAAATCCACGAGCAGCAAGCCCGCCGGGAGGCTCGCCGCCAGGCTGGATTTGGGCTCTGGTCCGGCCGCGGCTGGAAGGGATCGTGACCCTCGCCTCTATCTGCCACTCAGATTGGCAGCATATTTTCGCTGCTCGCTGTTTTCTTGCGTGTTCAGATCGGATCGGGTATAATCTTTCCACTTCAATAAATGGGCGCGTAGCTCAGTTGGTTAGAGCGCACGGTTCACATCCGTGAGGTTCGGAGGTTCGAGCCCTCTCGCGCCCACTAGTGCTAACCCTTGGTCCCACGGCTGGTCCAAACCGCTGTCCGTGGGTCCGATTTTTAAACGCCAATTATTGTCCTCCCTACCTCTATCCGCACGGTTCGTCAGGACCAACCGGCCAATAAAATCATTACCCATTCTCTCCACCACTCCGAAATTACCATAACAAAAAATACTCTCACCAGGGGTTCCTTCATACCTTCGCCAGCTAATAGCCACGCAATATCTCGCTTCCCATCTGTCCGTTTCGAATCCCATCGAGGATAGTTCACATTCCTTCGATTAAGCGGCATCCCAGCCAATTCGAATTAAGGAGTGCTTCCGTGCAGTGCCATCCCCAATATATTCTTGTAGGATTTTATAGTCCCCCACATGTCATTGCGAGGAGTGCAGCAACGAAGCAATCCCCTGCCTAGCAAAAGCTGAGATCGCTTCACCAGGGGTTCCTTCATACCTTCGCCAGCTAATAGCCACGCAATATCTCGCTTCCCATCTGTCCGTTTCGAATCCCATCGAGGATAGTTCACATTCCCTCGATTAAGCGGCATCCCAGCCAATTCGAATTAAGGAGTGCTTCCGTGCAGTGCCATCCCCAATATATTCTTGTAGGATCTTATAGTCCCCCACATGTCATTGCGAGGAGTGCAGCGACGAAGCAATCCCCTGCCTTGAAACGCCCAAAAAGTCTCGGCCGTAAATCCCACCAGTTCATACACTCGCATCCATAAATATTTTGAGGCACGGCAGCCCTCACCGTGCCTCTTCGGCAGCGAATCGATAATTTCTTTCGAGCCGCCCTGCGTGCCTCAAGGCGCTGGGCAGGGATTGCCGTTCTCGTCCTTTCCATAATAGCCCGGCTTGTAGCCGTCAGCGGTGTATGTATCACATCCTGGAGTAATCCCATACATTTCATTGAGGTCTTCAATCTGAAGGTATGGGTCGCCTTGATTATGTTCGTTGTGATATTTGGGAAGATCGTAAGGCTGCGGAGCGACCTCGCTGGGCGCTGCGAACGCGAACCTGGAAACCTCCATCCTTCGCTGGCGAATTGTATCCTCAGTAACATTCAACACCATGAAGTCCGCCGCAAAGGTGTAATCATTGTGAGGGATGCCGTAGGCGTCCAGGCTTGCCTGGGCTGAAGCGATAGTATCATCCTGGGCTTGAAAATGGGTAGCAACCGTTAAGCGCGGGCGGGGATTTAGCTGGGTGAGCAGGTAGCCAAACGCGCCTTGTGTGGTGTGCGAGCTGTTCTGGACGTTGGTGATGTACTGCAGAAAATATTCGCCAGGCTCCTTCCCCTGTAATTTCCTTGCCCAGGCATCCGGTGGCATGACTATCTCGTGCACCAGGACGTCTACCCCCGAAGCCTGCTCGACCATGTTCGTAGTTGGCTTGGTATCGCCGCTGTAGATCATGGATAAAGTTTTGGCGCCGGGGAGGTTTGGCGGGGTCCACTCCAGTTTATAGCCGAGCGAACCTTGCCGGCAGTGCACGACCGGAAAGTGGCTGATTTTCAAACCGGTAATCTTGTTCCAATAGGCGACGTTATCTCCCTCCACATCGCCTTTCTTGGTCCAATCCAGTTCGATCGGGTATAGGGCATAGGAGTCATTGGGTGGATCCTGGTATTGTGAATATTTTCCGACCGGCGCCAGCGGAACGGGCGTCCCCCAGGATTTTTGAGTTGGTGCTTTCCAGGCGGTATAACCGTTGTTGTTAAAACTGAAGCTTTCGGTATGCCAGCGCCACACTTCACGTAAGTGTTCCAGGGTCTCTCTCAATCCATCATCATGCGTTTCTCCAGTTACCGGATCGGGAAAGTTGGACCTTCCCGGCCCCCAAACGTATAGTGGGGACTTGCGATCTGCCAATTCGCCAAAGCAGTAGATGGCGGAGAGGTCGCTCATGTGATCGCCGTGCAGATGAGCGATGAAGATCTTGTCCATCCGGCTGTAGGGGATGCCTGCGGCAATATAATTAGCCATGACGCCAAAACCACAATCGAACATGGCATAGTCTAACGGCCTCCAGGCTTGGAATTCTTCGTCATATGTCGTCGGGCCAACTTCGACGTACACGCTGACGGCTTGCTGCGAGAGCCTGGGAATGCATGAGGTGCCCAGGAAAGTGATCCGCATTTCATCCTCGGCAAGCGGTTCGCCTGGGCAACAGGTCGGCAGTTTATCAAACAGCGTATTCTTCTGATCGGGATCATTTTTCTTGAAGCAGCTTGCAGCAGCTGCTTGAGATACACCGCAGCCAGTCAAGGCCAAACCGCCCAGGGTGACAGCCTGCAGGTTCAAGAAGTCTCTCCGGGATATCTTTTTCGGCTTCATGTATTCCTCTTTTCGTCTAATTATAGAATCCAGCCATCTTGAACGTCTGATCCTAACCACTCCCGCCGCTTTCCAGCGGTTGAAGGTTACGTATTACTTACCTGAGTGTCTTGATTTTATGGTTAGGAGCGATTTCACTGAATTGACCAGAATTGGGTGCTAAGCCCAACTTGCTTAAAGATTGCTGCTACTTCCTCTGAGCTGCGACCGTGAAATTCCAGATCTAATCGATTGTGATACCACAATTTCGAGAGCTCCCAGACCTGCGACACGGATAACGATTCCCCACCAGAAACCTAATTCATATCACTCCATTTTTCGATGTTCTCTTCCGACCGGAAGATTAGGATGTTTGCTCAGGTGAAGATCAGGTCATCATACCAATGCTTGAAAGGTGTGGAGAAAAAAATCCGTTCGTTGGAATGGATCGGTTGCCCTGAGTGGATCGCTAATCGGATTGGTTCATTTGACCAGTCGTCTAAAGCCTCGATCTCTGCGTCAAAGTGGACTGCTGCCGGGATCCCCAGGCTGTCCCAGGCACAGTTCGCCCAATAGATTACTCCATTCGCTTCTACGCGGAACCTGGTAGGGATGCCGGAAAATGGCCACGCCATTCGTACCTTGTTCGTCTCCAGGTCCAGTAGCAGCGCGTGTCGGCGGTGGAGCTCGTAGTAGCATTCCACTGCTTCATCCCTTTCCAGGCCAAAATGCTCGGCTGTCATTTCTGCATCAGCCGGCAGGCCTGTCTTTGCGAACTGATCGTAAATAAACCAGCGGATATTCCAAATTATCTCTTCATTCATGGGTCACCTCCGGCTGAATCTGAAATTTTTTCATGTGTGCTGAGACTGCTTGCCCTCCGGCTTACTTAGCTTGGACCAGCGTAATTTCGCTTTATATTCAATTTTATCAACATCTTTCTAATCATTGTAATGGAAAAAATCCAACCCCAAATCGAGCAATATTAGATTTTTTCAGATAGCATTATATGAGAGTATTATGATAAATTACATCCAATATTATCGCTTTCTCCGTACTGTAGACAAGAAGTTCAATCATCCAATTACAGGAGGAAGAGATGATCAGTAAGGTCAAATCGAAGGATTCTTTCGATTTCGAAGTTCACAATTTCCTTGTTCGTGTTTGCCTCGCTTGTTTTAGCTGCCTGTCAGACCTCGGCCGCGCCGACCGCAAATGCTCCCACGAGTGCACCCCCCACCACGGTCCCTCAGCCCACGGTCGCCTCACCAACCTCAACCGTTCCCCCCCCGGAGATAACCGAATCTCCAGTCCCTCCAACCGAACAGAGTCTGACAGAAGCCGCGATCAATGTTGCCCAAGATCCAAAGTATGGACCTATTTTGGTAGATGGTAATGGCATGAATTCTCTACATATTCACCAAGGACGAGGCGGATAAGAGCAACTGCACAGGCGAATGCCTGGTCAAATGGCCTCCACTGCTCACCCAAGGTCAACCAGCGTTGGGTGAAGGCGTTGATGCCACCATGGTTGGCTCCACAACCCTTGAGGATGGATCCAAGATTGTGACTTACAATCATATGCCCCTCTATTACTGGTGGAAGGATCAAAAATCCGGAGATACCGATGGGCAAGCCGTAGGGGATGTTTGGTGGGTCATAAATCCAGCCGGCGAGATTATCAAATCGGAAATCGCGAGTGCCGCTGCATCTGCCTCAGCTTCGGCTGGGAGCACATCAAAGGAAGTTACGCTCAACACCGCTAATGATCCGGTGTTAGGACCGATCCTGGTGGATGGTGAGGGGATGACCCTTTATATGTTCACCAAAGACGAGCCAGACAAGAGCAATTGCACTGGTGATTGTCTGGTGAAATGGCCGCCATTCTTGACTCAAGGGAATCCAGGCCTTGGGGAGGGCGTCGACCCGGCTCTTGTCGGCTTTTCCGAACTTTCCGATGGCTCGAAAATCGTCACCTACAACCACATGCCGCTGTACTACTGGTGGGAAGACCTGAAACCTGGTGATACCAAAGGCCAGGGGGTCGGCGAAGTCTGGTATGTAGTCGCTCCCGATGGGACCGTGCTCAAGCCTCAGGCCTCAGTCCAGGCCGCGCCAGTGTTGTATCCAACGCCTACGAAGAAGCCAAAACCTGAGAATTACAGCTCTGGATATTGACATCTTTTCACCATTGATCAATTAAGCCTTTTCAGAACGACCCCCTCTCCTAAATCTTTCGATTTGGGAGAGGTTTTATCTTAATCGTATCCCCGATAGTTAAATAGGTAATGATTGGCTTTAATAACCCGAACTGAAGGGTTCATCAAGCGTCTTCGGAAAAATTAAAAAAGGTTGCTTTTCACCGATAAGTCTGTATCCTTATGCTAGATCTTTCTCAAAAATCTTTATTCGGGCGTACCATTTATTGGGGAGGAGATACCTATGAATGCCCAAACCCATTCTCTTTCAATCTTCGTGATTCTTGTTGTCCTTTCCATCTCTTTAGCTTGTGGAGGCGCTGGAAAATTGGTGGCTTCCCCAACTGGAGAGAACTTCCCGCCGTCATCCTTGCCAGTTGCAGAGCAAACGGTTACTGGTCCATCCTCTCCAGTTCCTTCCGCTCTGTCTAATCCGCCGCCAACCCTCCCCCCATCACCGACCTCCCCACCTCCGACCATTGCTCCCTCCCAGACCGAGATCCCACCAACCCCTGCATCTACGGATACCGCCGCTCCTCCATTGGCGAATATCTTCGATGTCGAATCGCTTCTCGGTTTGCACACCACTCAAGCTGTTGGCAGTAAGAAATATAACGTAATCCGCGCCGATTTCCCAGACGTCCAACGTCAATTTACCGAAGGATTATCGTCATGGACGAAATTACGCCTGGGATGGATTGATCCATCGAAAATCGTAATGCTGTATCCTGGCAATACAGCGACCATCCGGCTCGATCCGCTAGCTAGCGCTGATTCTGCCACCATGGTCATCAAAATCCCAATAAGTGAGACCACTTATTACTTGATTGAGAATCGTCAGCCTGTTGAGTCGGATGTAAATTTGCCTTCCTCTGGCATTATGATCCTTTTCGCCGATGATGCCGTTCAGGAATGCCGCCATGGACAGTCGCCGGTAAAGATCGTGGATGCTAATCCGTCTGTCCCGTATTTTAACGACGCTGCATTTGACATTGGGAATAATTCTGCATTTACGGATATTCAGAACAACTTGGCTGTGGTTTTATTACGCAAACAGGGGCTTTCTTACGACGTGAAGATTACCACCCCGGATCAGGTGAAGTAGATCGTCGTTCTATCTTTCATTGCGGGAGAGATTAGATTAAATCCATCCTCACAATCGATTCCCCTTCCCAAAGTGATCGTAGTAAATTTTCTTGAAATAGAACATATTTTCGAGGTATAATTCATTTCAATATAATCGTCATTGGACATTCGTTTCAATTCGTTTTTTTCGCGAAACGAATATCCCATCATCAGTCCTGGAGGCAAGAATGTCTGTAAAAGCGACCATCAATCACCTGCTGGATCTGGTCGAGCAGCAAGAACAAACCCTGATTGATTTATTATCACTGGAGCAGCGCCTACAGTACGGTGAGATTGACCGTTGGGCCCCCAAAGAGGTCTTTGCGCATATTGCCGTTTGGACCGAGCGAACCGTCGCGAATGTAAAGCGTTTGTTGGGAGGCAAATCTTGGCAGCGCTTCGAAAATTACCTGGAATTGAATGATCGCGACTTCGAGCAATTGCGCGCCCTGACCTGGGATCAATCTCTCGCATATGCTCGATCTGCTCGTCAGGCGACCCGAGATCTAACCGCCTCCCTCACCGAGCAGGATCTTCTCCAAAGTCAGGCGATCGATCCAGATCCGCCGCGATTGATTTGGCAGCGAATCATCGGTAACGCAGTCGAGCATGCCACGATCCATATGGGATTAATTTTCAATGAGATTGGTCAGTCTAAAGCATCGACGAAGCTCGAGGAGCAGATCGTAACCTCTTTACTCGCTCTATCTCCTGAAGATCCAGCTTGGGAGGGTATTGTTCGCTACAACATGGCTTGCCGCTACGCCCTTTCAGGCCAGAAATCTGAGGCGATCGACTGGCTCCGAGAGGCACTGACAATTAATCCTGGGCTGAAGGATTGGTCTCGTGAGGATACAGACTTGGTCTCGCTCCATTCAGAACAAGAATATTTGGCGTTATATCAAGACAATTTGGCGTGAATAAAAATTCGCCTACAAACCAGGTAACAAAAATTTCCAATGCCCGATCGGTATCATTGGCTTGCCATCGTTTTGCGTATCAGGCAGAGTAGGATAAACAAATGTGAAGGATAGAATATTTTGAGATTTACAGAGAATTCACCAAAAACCAGCTTTCGCGAGTGATCTTATATCCCAGTTTGGTGTATAAACCTAAAGCGCCAGCATTCGAAGCTCTGACTTCAAGCTGTGCCTTTATCATTCCTTGTTTTTTCAGATAGTGCATGCCTTGCGCCAATAAACATCGCCCTAATCCTAATCCCCTCCAGGCTGGAGTCACAAATAAATATTCTGTCGAACCAACTTGCTCACCTGATAACTTGTTTTGCTTTTCATCCCAAAATACTGTGATGCAGCCAATCAGTTCTTCACCATCAAATGCTCCAAAATTCATCCCCACCTCCATTAAAGGAGAATGCAGGAAGTAATTCCAATCATCCACTGTGATTTGAGATTCAGGAAATGCTCTGTTTCTTGCTTCGACATACTGCTGTTTCTCAACTTGGCGTTCCATTTTCCAATGTTGTATCTGAATTCCGGGAGGAAATAGCACATCTGGTATAGGGTCCGTCAAATCTCGAGTTAAAGTATAAACGCTTTCTGTATGCACAAAACCGCGGCAGAAAAGGAAATTGATGATCTCTTCTTCGAAAGGAAAATATTGAAAAACCAGCTGGGTGAAACGGTCCGACCAACTCTTGACCAGTTCGCCGCCACTTTGCCTTATTGCTTTCAGCAGTTCCTCGCAGATCGCTTCCCGATTTGACAGCTCTGGCTCTACTTTTAATATCCGCCCACAATCGATTTGGCTGCAGATTGTCTTCGCCTTCATAAAAAGCTGGCAGCATAGGTCCAAAACCCAAAACCCTTTGATCTTCGCCAACAGCGCAGAATATATTCTCACCGCCGGCAAATCCTGGTGATTGATAGACCTCGACTGGTATACAGGCTGCTCCAGGGTAAACTTCTGCATACCGCACTTGCAGCGCATTAATCTGTTCGAGATCTTTTATTTCGAGTTTCCGAAGGCGAAAAATTGGGCTAGATTCAAGTGCATCCATGGAAATGTGTCAATTTTTACGGCTGTCACCAGAACGTATACCAATCACCGGTAAGAGTCTTCCTGTTCGGCGTTGATAATCTCGGTATTCATCTCCATAAATCTCAACCAGCGCTGCTTCTTCAGATTCTACATATGCACGATACATAAAGAATACTGCGATAAGATAAGGTAGCCCAACGATTAAATTGGAGGAGAGTAAAAACATCCCCAGAGTAATTAATAACATCGCAAGGTACATCGGATGCCTGATCCTTCGGTAAGCGCCATTGGTTACCAATAATTCAGGGGCGTCCGATCCCTTCGCCGTCGACCATCCTTTTCCCAGGCTTTTACGCGCCCAAAGAAGTAAGATGTCGCCAATCAAGAAAAGTCCTGCTCCGATCCACCTCAATCCAGCGGGGAGGTCGACATGACCCACATCCAGCCATGTTTTCAATGGATATATGAAGGCAGGGATCAACAAAATGACCACCAACCATTCCAACAATCGATTAGCGGTTTTTTTTGGCTGTTCTCTTTCAGATTTTTGATTCGAAATCCCGGTCCTGAAGAACCAGGAAGTATATCGAATCACTAGATAGAAAAGTAATAGAATGCCAAAGACCAGTCGAAAAAGCGCCTCTTCTGATGGATCAAGTTGGTTTCCTTCAGCCCGGGCTTTTACCCCATTCATCAACCCGAGTTCCATGATAAAAACACCTGGTTCGATCGCCTGCATCCATCCTGCCAGCCGAGCATTGCGTGTCCGGATAATCAGACGGCTGGTTCCGTCCTCCAAAGGTTGGACGATGAACGCCCAAGTGTCTGCCCAATCGCTTCCCGGTGATTTTTCAGCTTCGCTCAAAGCTCGGTGGCCCAAAATGAGTGCCTTACCTTGCTCCACCTTACTGACTTCATAAGGTGGAGGTCCTTTGCCTTCTGGGCACAGCAGAAATTTCTCGCCTGCTTGGATGTTCACCCAATCGGGGTGGATCGTATCGGCATTCTCCATCCTGCAGTCAAGCAGTGCCTCGAGCCAGACGTATGAGTACAACCCACCTTTATCCGCCCCCATCTGTGCTAACCATTCCCATACCTTTTCAGGAGCGGCTTTGATCGAAATCGCCCGTGTGTAATCCGTTCCGGGGTTGGGATGATTTCATCGCCAGCAAGACTTGATTTGCGTTCGGTAGGTGTTGCGCCCCAATCCAGGATAAGTGGTCTCAAGTAATAGGGATAGGTCAAAACCGCCCCTAATATGAGAAGAAGGGTGAAGCTGATTGTCCGAATGGGGTTTAATTTACGATAAGATATCCCTGCATTTGGCATATAGAAATTTTAAGCCGCCCTTCTTCGAATGCCAGTGCTAAATGTCATTCCTTCAGCCGATTATGTAATCTTTTAACTTTCCCACCACATTTGGCCGAACCGCGCTTGCTAACGGATTCATTATCTATCCAAAACTTACTCTCAAATGCTTTCACCTCGGTGTCCGATTTCCATTCCATGAGAAATTTCAAACCATTTTTATCAGAACTTCTGCGCGGCTTCCCCACACGCTGATATTTGTGACTGAGTGAAACCCGATTGCCTGAGCGGTGGTTAAACTTCGCTCGAAATCTTTCCCACTGACATGGATTTTTGGCTCGACAAGCAAGAGTTTTCCCTCCAGACGTAGTACGTTATGAATTTCCGTAAGCAAGCCGAGTTGGTCAAGAGCTTCATGCAGCATCCAAAATGCCAGACAAAAATCATAAGTTCCTTTAGAATCAATGTGTTTCGGAATTTGCTGTCCTATCTCAATTCGATCCTCAAAATTAGAACGGACTGCTCGTTTTACCAATCCCTCCAGCATCTTCGGCTGAAGATCGATCGCAGTTACGCGACCAGATTCTCCAACCATTTTCGCTAAAGGGATTGTGAAATAGCCCATCCCACACCCGACGTCTAAAACCCTATCTCCCCTTGCGACTTGCCCCATCAAGATGGTTTCCGGCTGATGTACGAGATGGCGCAGCGGATTGTCAAATGTCGGTAAGAGCCACCAGGGGCATACCCGATTATTTAACGATTTTTTCCTTTTCTCCAAAATTACCTTCCAATATTCTATTACTGTGAATTATGGGATATTCTGACAAATTTTATCCGCCGCACCAGTTTATACGGCTTAATATTGGGACGATTAAAGATTTTTCTTGGACCATCATAATCTTTGGGAACGATCATCTTTACTAAATTTGGGAAAAACTCCAATACGAACGGGGTTGTACCAATCAAATCTCCATCACCTTGCACGAGAAGGCTCTTGTTTGCATCAACTTTAACATATCGTTTCACCTCCAGAAACGCAAGTTCGTATATCGATTTTTGCCGTCCCAGCACCATGTTAATTCCAATTTTAATGAAATCAAACAGGTTCCGGGCGCGCATGATGCACATGGACAGCCTTCCATCGTCCATTCGTTCTTCGGGATCAAGCATTAAAGGATACCATCCGATTACTGCTGAATTGGTGATCAATACGTCTGAAGCTGAAAAATGTAGTGGTTCACCATCCAGATCCAATCGGAACCGGATAGGTTGTAATCCCACAAGTTGGAGCACACCTTTCCAAACATACGCTAACATTCCAAACCGGCGTTTAACTTTTCGATCGATGTTATCAACCATATATGCGCTGAAACCTGAGCTCACGTTCAATATATAAAACTCTTCCCCAACCTTCATTACATCAATTTTGGTCTCACGTCGATCCGGAGAGAAAATCAAATTGATCGCTTCAGAAAAGCGAAGTGGAATCTGTAAATCTTTGGCAATAATATTCCCAGTTCCAGTCGGAATTATTGCCATCGGGGTAGCTGTCCCAACGACACTGCTTGCCACCCGAGAGACCGTCCCGTCACCACCGACCGCGATGATTAAATCAAATCCATTCTGGATAGCATCTCGCACACCATTGCTAATTGGGTCTTCAAGGCTGGTTTGGTGGATTTCATAAACTAATTTTCTCTTTTCAAGCTCCAATTGGATTTTTCGTAGAATCATATTCGGGTCTGACATCCCTGCCCCGGGATTGAACACTACGAATACCTTCTCCCATCTTTCTGCCGGTTTCCCATCAAACTTCGAATTCATAGGTCGATGCCATCTCAAGCAACAAAAATATTCTCAGAGAAGTATAACCTCTCAAGTTTTATCGGGGTGAATCTATTAAAACACGAATAAGATAGCGAGGACAAGGAGAAAATTTCAGACCAATTAATGGCAGTAGAAATATCGGACATATAAAGTATAATTTGTAAGGATATCTGATTTCATTTCTTGTAATTTTCTGGAGGTTTTTGAACTATGCATGCAGTTGATGTGCTTTTTTATGGCAACCGAACAGTCGAGATGACTGTGGCTAACATCCCTTTCTCTGAATGGCAGACTCCTGATGTTTGTGGAATTTGGTCAGTAAAAGATATCATCGCTCACCTGGCTTCACATGAGCTTGTATTAGTTGAAGTGTTAAGCTCGTTTCTAAGCGACGATGCTACTCCAACCCTGGATCGTTACAGGAATGGCGTCGCAGGATTTAATGATCCAGAAGTGGAGAAAAGACGTCACCTGACAAATGAGCAGGTTTTGGCAGAATATCAAGAGACGCACGCAAGGTCGCTGGAGCTGATCCGGCTATTGCCGCCTCAAAAACTGCAAGAAACAGGTGCCCTCCCATGGTACGGGAAAGAATATGACCTTGAAGATTTTATCGCCTACGGTTTTTACGGACATAAAAGAGAGCACTGTTCTCAGATCAATGTATTTCGAGATGAATTAGTGAAACGGGGAGTGATCAACCCATAAGTTCAATCTATTAATAGCTAAATCGAATTTGTTTGAAGGAAATCTTCCTCAGGCTCTGGATCGACCAATTGGTACATCATCAGCTCATCATAATCTCGATTGTTCCAGTGAATGGATAACGGTTCAACACCATAGACTTTGAATCCGCAGCTGAGATAACAATTGATTGCAGATATGTTTGTGGTAATCACTGCCAATCGGACTACGCGCAGTTCATTTGTCTGTGCCCATCGAAGCAGGGCGTGGATCATAGCTTGTGCAATATTTTTCCTCCGCCATATCTGTTTCACATACACTCCATAGATTGTGCCGCTGTGCTGACTCTTAGAATTGGCGGGGCGAAATAGCCCAGCCATACCGATAAGCTCTGAATGAAATTCAGCAATCATCACCACATCCTGTTTATTGTTATCTCCAATTCGAATTTTTTCCTGCCACCATTCTATTGTTCGTGCTTGTGATTCTTCGTAATCAGCACCGAATGCTTGAGGTGAATCTAAAAGAGCTTCCAATCGCAGTTCGCGTAAAGCTGCAGAATCTAAAATTTCCGCTTTACGAATTACAATCTCAGCTGGCGGCGAACCGCTTTGTGCAAAAATACTCATTACTGAACTTCCAATCAGTGTATA
Source organism: uncultured Chloroflexia bacterium (assembly GCA_963827155.1). Classification (GTDB taxonomy): domain Bacteria; phylum Chloroflexota; class Anaerolineae; order Anaerolineales; family UBA4823; genus UTCFX2. The sequence goes on from CAWGZV010000002.1 coordinate 1,806,368, forward strand.
CTAACACAGGAAGGAGTAGACCATGACGATTCCTGAAACACAACCCTCCGAGAATCCAATTCAATCTCATTCTTCGCTCAATCCCTCAGATCTCCCCGAGCAATTGAGAGCGTTCACCACCCCGCTGAGCCGCCGAGGTTGGCCAAAATGGTTGGTATTCGCAATGGCGATCATTGGTCTGATTTATGTCCTCAACCCCACCCTGGGTATCCTCGAGTTGATTCCAGACAACCTGCCTCTTATTGGGAATCTCGACGAAGGCGTCGCATATATACTGATTTGGTTTGGCATCGTTGAATTTTTCGTCGCTAAAAATAGTAAGAACAACACCAGTTCATGAAAGCGAATCAATTACCGCTTGATCAGGTCTTATTGGGTGATTGTGTTGATATCCTCAACCAGCTGCCTGCAACCTGTGCCGATTTGATCTTCGCAGACCCTCCTTATAATCTGCAGCTTAGAAATGAGCTATTTCGACCCAACATGACCCGCGTCTCTGCAGTCGAAGATGATTGGGACCGTTTTTCGGGATTTTCTGATTATGATGAATTCACCAGGCGCTGGTTGACCGCTTGCCATCGTGTTCTGAAAGACACAGGCACAATCTGGATAATTGGCACATACCATAATATCTTTCGGGTTGGTGCAATTCTTCAGGATTTGGGATTTTGGATTTTGAACGATGTGATCTGGATAAAAACAAATCCTATGCCAAATTTCAGAGGTGTACGCTTTACCAATGCCCACGAGACTCTGATATGGGCATCTAAGATGAAAGGGGCTCGTTATGAGTTCGATCATCATGGCATGAAGTCTCTCAATGACGAGCTTCAAATGCGCAGTGATTGGGTCCTTCCAATTTGTAATGGGCATGAACGCATCAAGATCAACGGTAAGAAAGCTCATTCAACTCAGAAACCCGAAGCTTTGTTGTACCGGGTCATTCTTTCTTCGAGTAAAACTGGCGATCTTGTATTAGATCCATTCTTCGGCACTGGAACAACTGGCGCAGTGGCAAAGAAACTTCATCGACATTGGATCGGGATCGAAAAGAATGAACAATATATTGAAATCGCTCATTCTCGATTAGCTGCAATCGTACCAGAACCCTATCGAGAAGAGGTATTTCCCTCCCACTCCAGCGCGCGCCGTCGTCCTCAAGTGCGTTTTGGCAGCTTGCTCGAAAGCGGGTTGCTTCACCCAGGACAGATCCTTTTTCTTTAAAGGTCAGCGAACAGTTACCGCCTATATAAAACCGGATGGCAGTTTGATCGGACAAGGATTTCAAGGGTCAATTCATCAAGCCGGCCGTCAACTCTCTGGAGGAAATCCATGCAATGGTTGGGAAGAATGGTATTACGAGACGGAGCAGAATGAACTTTTCCCAATTGATAATCTCCGCCAACTTTTCCTAAAACAAGAAGGTTAATCCATTGGTCAGGCAGGTAGATCAAATCCATAGAATAGCCATTAGCACCGGTGGCGGTGATGCACCTGGGCTTAACGCCGTTATTAGAGCCGCAACCCTTGCCGCTCTTCAGCGTGGGTGGGAAGTCTATGGTATTCGAGATGGTTACAATGGTCTGCTCCTCCCCGAACAATTCGTGGATGGAGGATTAATGCGCCTGACAAGATGTGAGGTCAGAGGCATTACACATTTAGGTGGGACCATCCTTGGCACTACCAATAGCGGAAATCCGCTCAAGTTTCCTATCGAAGATGTCAATGGAAATTTGATCGAGGTAAATCGCATCGACGAATTGATACGATCGTTTGCACTCCATGAAATTGACGCACTAATTTCTATAGGTGGGGACGGATCGATGGAGATTGCTAATGCAATCGCAGAAAAAGGTCTTTGGGTGGTCGGTGTGCCCAAGACCATCGATAACGATCTTGATAAAACCGTTGTAACCTTTGGTTTCAACACCGCCGTATCCTTTGCTTGCGAATGTCTGGATCGGCTTCATTCAACTGCTGCGTCGCATCACCGAGTGATTGTTGTGGAGGTCATGGGACGGTATGCCGGATGGATTGCGCTTGAAAGCGGCATTGCTGGTTCAGTGGACGCCATCTTAATCCCCGAAATCCCTTTCAACATTTTGGCTGTCGCAGAGAAAATCCGGTCTCGAGAACAGCAAGGCGGGCTGTTTTCTCTAATCGTCGTAGCAGAAGGAGCTTTTCCAAAAGGCGGAAATTTCAGCTTTTTAGAAAGAGAAGTCGGTCGTCCTGAACGCCTCGGAGGTATCGGAGAAAAAGTAGCCGAACAATTAGGCACACTGACTGGGAAAGAAGTGAGGTTGGTTGTTTTAGGCCATTTGCTTCGTGGTGGAACACCGACCAGTTCAGACCGTCTTCTGGCTTTAAGATTTGGCGCTGCCGCGATTCGAGCCATCGCTGAAGGCAACCGAGGTGTCATGGTTGCCATAGATCCGCCAAATGTCAGCTATGTGCCGCTGCACCAGGCTTCATCAAGGATGAAAACCGTTCCGTTAGACTGCGATACGATCCTCACCGCCCGTGATTTGGGGATTTGTCTTGGTGATTAGTCCCCCATCCTAACCAAAGAATAATCTAGTTGAGTTTTAAATTAAAATAATAATCAGATGCTCGTTATTGCCTTCCCTCAAATTTGGGAACTTATTTCGCGAGCGTGAAGGTAATTTAAAAAAAACAGGCAGCCAATCGTCTTGTTGGCTGCCTGTCATCATTTTTGCACGAATGAATTGGTGGAAATTGTGAAGTAGTTGGTAAAGAATCCGATTCATCCAGGAGAGATTTTCAATTCGAGCGATTGCTTGATGGCATTCATTTTTTCGAATTCGATTGCGATCCGTCCTTATAAGCAGACCCAATTATACGCGATCTAATGGCAAGGGATTGTTACATAAATTGTCTTGATCCCCTTGCATGAGTTGATATAACGCCAATTACCTGCTGAACAGCAGCATGATGGTGGTTGGATAACACTTACTTTCTTCCCACACTGCAAATAGACATAACGGGTATCCGTAACTGCCGGGAAAATTTTCAGCATTTTTGTTTCCCCACCGACACCATTATAACCAGTGATATTTAGATACTCTTCTGAGCTAAAATCCAGTGATGCTGTGTAAAGAGCTGCCTCAATCTCGTTTTTACACGCCATGGCCTCAAGTTTATGCGCGGTCTGGGGAATCGCTGGGCTCAGGTTGGCGAGAATTTCCTCCCCAAGACTACAGTTAACCAACATGTCTGGGCTTGTGCCCCATGCTCCCTGATACACTGACGGATCGTAAGTCTGCGAAGTCTTTTCCTTGTTTGTTTCCGGGATTGCAGGATCCTTTCCATCCAAAGGATTGAAAGGCTGTGCCTGTGCAGATGAAAATAGTAAAGCTGCGCCTATCAGAACGAGCGTTATCATCTGAAAAAAAATCGGAAACTTGGATTTATATTTTCTCATTTGTTTCCTCCAATCCATTAGTAGATGGTGTGTTATTAACATATAGTGATCCATCTGCCTGAAGGTATGATAAACGATAATATGTCATTGGGCAAGCATGATTTGCTTTAGTAGATAAACTTCCCGCTTTTCAAGCATCAAGGCGATACTTGACAGGAATTGTCATCTATTGTACAGTCTGTTCGATGTTGTCTTATAAAATGCTAACCGCCAAATTAATTCTTCAAGCGCGTCAATGTTGGAAAAGTTGCAACCTGTTTGTTTTCCCTTTGATTATTAGTGTCCTGCTCAGCATCTTTGCTGCCAGAGCTAAGGCGCAAGATCTACCCTCAACCCCAGCACCTCCCAATAACTTCACTTTGATCGACACAGCAAATGGTGTCAAACTTTATCGAAAAGATTATCCAGGTGGAAATCCTGATTTTATCCAGGTCATCGATCTCAGTTCTGGGGGAAGATTAGTCCTAATGCATGGAGAGATCAAAGAGCAGCGGCCAACCAAAGGTGCATTTGGTGGATTAGATCCAAGCATGACCTCCTTGCCAATTCAAACATATTTTAGTGAATTACAAACTGAAAGCGATTATGCTTTTTGCACAACAAACGGTCAATTCTTTTATATGCCCGATTATCCAACTCGATTGGCTTTCCCCTTAAAAATTGATCATTCTATCATCTCAGAAGGATGGGGCATCGACACTTATCCCGATCAGAAACTCTTATTTCAGATTTGGGACGACCATGCTGATATCGTCCCCCTGACGAAATCCAATTTGATAAATTCAAACGCTCCTGACATAATTGGTGGATTGTCTGAGGAAGCCAATAAAAGATCAAAGTATTCCGTTGGGAGAACATTCATCGGCTTGGCTGATCGGGATAACGATCGTTTGAATGAAACTGTACTGATCTTCAATTCATTAACTGCTACCCAAAGCTGGGCTGCTGAAACTTTGCGGGGTTTCGGAGCAGCTGAGGTTATGATGCTGGATGGTGGCGGTTCAACCCAGCTTCTGTGCAGAAGCGGCTGGTGGATTCGTTCGGACAGACCTATCCCCCAGGCGATCGGCGTCGTCTCCGCACCTCTCCCTCCTGTCCAATACAATTACATTTCATTTCAAAATTTGCCGGTGCTCATTGAGGGTGAAAGAATGCCCTTGGAGATAACGATAGAAAATTCTGGGATCGTGAGTTGGACGCCTCAAACCACTCGATTTGTAATCCAGGCAGACCAATTGGAATTTCAACAAGAACAAATCCCGGATTCTGATTATTTTCCAGGCGAGACGGTAACAATTTCTCAGACTATGGCTATCAACAATCATGTCGGAATCTTGCGTATTCCAATAAGCATGAGCATTAAAATATGGAGGGAAGACATTTCCATCAAAAGCAATTTCGATCCAGGCAATCATTTTGCCTGAACAACTTCGCGATAAAAGATTTGAGTTAGTTCAAAAGATCCAGGAATGGAAAATCCAGAATCCTAACCAAATCCTTAAACTCGCTCAGCAGTGGATCGAGGAGCAGGTGAATCCGCCCATACAACCGGTAGTTATGACCGAGATAAATCAAATCCGAGGCGCTGATGTTACCTTCGTGCCGCTTCTGATGCTCCCAATCTTGGCAATTATTGCCTGGGCAATCGCTCGTTCTCGCCATTGATCGCGGTAAAATAATTCCAGGTGGGTTCTCTGTTCTCAGGAGACTACGTTATGGACTATAGCACAGGAAAAGTATTTCTTGGACGCTTCCGGGTGGATGACCTGCTTTCGTCTGAACCAGAGTATGCACGTTATCGGGGCTTCGATTTGAAACGCAATATGATGCTCTCGATTAATGTCTTTCAATATCGAATCCATCCAGATCCATCCGTTCTCTGCTTCCAACAAGACAAATTGACCTTGCAGACAATCATGCATCCCAATATTGTCCCCTTTTATGGTCTCTTCGAAGATGAAGGTAAGAGCTTCGTAATTGAAAAATTCGTAGAGGGATTGAATCTTGCCCAAATCCTGCAGCAGCGCGGTGCGAAACCGATGTCTCCGATGGATGCCTTGGTTTATATCAAAGCCTTAGCTACAGCATTGGAATATCTGCATGGCTTTGGATTGGTCCATGCCACCGTGAATCCATCGAATATTCGGGCAACTCGAGATGGATCAGTAATGCTGTCCAATTTCGGGTTTGCACGAAACGCCGATCATCCAATGACCGATACAGGTGTTTTCGGTTTGCCCCTATGCCTGGCTCCCGAACAGATCCGAGGAGAGAACGTATATCCTACAGCAGATGTTTACGCATTAGGGATTCTATTTTATGAATTCCTGACAGGAGTCCATCCCCTCTTACAAATCCCAAGCCCTCTGGTAAAAGCTGATCAAAATCAAGTCAATGGGCTTCGACAGGCCCACCTAGATCAAGAACCTATGGATCCGCGCAGATTGATTCCAAATCTGCCTGGTGAGCTTTCACAGACCCTTCTGACTGCGATGTCTAAAGACCAAAAAGATCGGTACCAAAGCGCTCAAGAAATGCTTGAGATTAGCTGCGCAGTCTTAGGAGTGAGCCCTAATCAAGTTGCCGATCGGATTGGTGCCCGTCCGTCTCCTCCATCAACTCAGGTGGTTGGCACAGATCATCCACCGGAGGTGCATACATATCCGCAAAATCAACAGACACCTGTTAATCCGGTGTTATTCGCTTCAACCCAACAAAGTGTTTCGCCCGCAGGACCGGCAGCCCCTGGCGGAACTCAAGTTGTGTCTGCAAGGCAGATAGGAGGGACTAAAGTTGTCGCAGGTCAGCCGGTTCCAGGTACACAGGTTGTGCCTGGGGGGACATGGGGAACAAGCTCGCGTTCTGAATATCCTTCTCCTCATTCTTCCCCAGTTTTCCCGGGAAGTATTGACTCACAAAAATCAAATCGCCCAAAATGGCTTGTCCCTGTGATCGGCGGATTAATTGGTTTGTTGTTCATCTGTGGTCTTATTGGATTGTTTATCGGTCTGCCCTACCTTAAAGAGGTTCTCGCCACCACCACCCCAACTCTTACCTCCACAACTATCCTATTTCCAACAGATACTCCAATCCCACTAGTTCCTACCATTCCAATCCTCCCAACTGTTCCAGCAATAATTCCAACTATAGAACCGCCATCACAGCCTACCGTGGAATTACTTCCTTCTCCTATTCCCACTGAAGTCCCTTCACCTACTGCTGTGAAAACTGCATTTAAAGTCACAATTCGGAATACTCTTCCTGAACCAATCTTCGCTTTTCGAGATGGTAGCTTAATGGGGACGGATCCGATTCCGCCAGGGATGTATATTTATTACCTGAATATCCCGGGAGGGCAGCATAACTTTGTTTTCTGCTATCAAATGAATATGACCCAATGTCAGGGGGAACGCCAATTAAATATCACTGAAGATACAACGATAACAGTCCAATAGGTATCACAATAGTTATATTATGAAGAAACTGGTCGATTTGGTTTCAACCATATCGATCAGTTTCCCTTTAATGAAAATTGGTGGTCAATTCGCGGAAACTTCAAAATAGATTGACGTATAAAAATATTCCTCTAAGTACAAGTCCACCCCATAATCTCCAACAGTCCAGGTTCCAGATTCACTGTTGAGTTGGATATAATAGCTTCCAGTCCCAAAAGTGAACTCAGTATCATCGAGTTTGATGCCATCTTCCAAAGTCCTATCCAATTGGTACCAGGTAGCTGAGATTTTTGTATCGGACGGTGCGTTTTCAAGATCGAAGATCAAATAAAATGGCTGAACTGTTGAATATGAGGTCACTCTTTCACTATCCTCTTCATCTACAGCCATATGAGGATCGACGACTTTTATCGATGAAACTAAAAATTGGTGAGATTCGACTTTTTCTCCTTCGAGGAAAAGATCGACCGAATATTTTCCTTCAGACCAGGGTTTCTCGTTATTGGCTAGGCTAATTGAAAAACTGCCCTCGTCAAATTGAAATTGGTCTGGTTCTGAAATCACTTCATTGTTTTCGAAACCTGGGACAGATTCTGCGATCCAATTGGTTTCGACTGTGACTGATGGACCAGCTCCGATTACCTCCCCGACAATATAGAAAGTGTCCTCTGGGGCGAATACATTGGTATCATCAATCCCATCGGCATCTCTTGCAAGATAGACCCCATCGATCGAAGTCTCTCCAGCATCCGAAGCATTAAATCCGTTCTTGGTTACATCAAAACTTAAGGCCCCTACAATTTCATTAGCAAGATATAGTTCCGCCTGGTAGCGTCCAATTGACCATTCACCGGTATTGCTAGTTAAACTAGCCCAAAATGGACCATCTTCTGTGGTACCTTCATAAGTCTCGATGAGATTATTTTCAGCCTTGCCTTCCGAGACTTGCACTGATGACCAGACTACTTTAATATCGGTCCCCTCATCCGGGGAACCAACAATATTCGCCAGCAAAAAGAATGAATCACTCGGTGAAAAAACATTTGTTGGCTCGTTGCCATCTTGATCCTTAGCCATCCTGAGCATTTCAGCATTTGGAGATCCACCTTCCACTTGAAATAAAAGCGTCGTGACCAATAGATCATTCAAATACACATCTACTGAATAATCACCTGCTGGTCTAGCGGGTTGATTAGCATCTAAAGTAAACAAAAAGGGACCGCTGACAAGCTCTTGTTCCTGTTCTTCGATTACGCCATTCAGATTGTCGCCTTTCACGCTCACGACGCTCCATACTGTTTTGACTCTTGTTTGGCTAAAGGCGTTCATCAGATTGCCTAGAAGATAGATTTTGTCATTTTGTTTAAAGACCGTCGTCGCCAATTCACCCTGTTCTTGTGCCGACATCAATATTTCTTGAATTTCCGGTTGGGCAGTTTGTTCGACCGAATATTCAAAAGACTGGTTTAGTACGTTATCCATATACAGATCAACTTGATAATTTCCTGGAGACCATAGGGAATTATTGTTTTGAAGCGAAAACTCGAATAATCCACTTCCTGCAATGATTTCAGTTTCATTAATAATTGAACCTGAACTTGCGCCTGCAGCATCGATAACCATCCAGGATGTTTTTAATTTTGTGTCATCGGGCGCATTCTTGAGATTCCCAACCAAGAAAATGGTATCATCCTGCCCAAATACCTTATTTGATCGCTCCCCCCTCTCATCGCTTGAAAGCCGAGCGTTTTCAATCCTTGCCGTGCTGAATGAAAAATTGCACGCCAGCGTACTGAAAAGCAAACTAATTATAACTAGGGTTAATTTCGATCGAAGGATATCCATCCAAAAATGCATCCTTTCTCCTATATATATATATATATATATATATAATTTCTATAGATTTTACCTTATATAAGAATACTTGCGTGAGTACCGCCTCCAAATAGTGTTCAGAATAACAGTCTAAAATCGATTAGATTAATCCAAATTGTTTTCCCACTTTTTCGAAGATTTCCAATACTTTTTGTAGCTGGACATCGGTATGAGTTGCCATAAAGGATGTGCGTAATAATTCCTGACCTGCAGGAACTGCTGGATTTAACACCGGATTTACAAAGACCCCGTCTTGAAACAGCTGTTTCCAGCTCAGGACGGTATTCATCGTATCACCGATAAGGATAGGAATTACTGGCGTTGTCGAGTTCAGGGTATTGAATCCCATTGACCGGTAAGAATTGCGCATAAATTCTGCAATTTCTGTAAGTCTTTGAATACGCTCAGGTTCATCTCTCATAATTTTCAAAGCGGTTAATGCTGCAGCAGCATTCGCCGGTGGGATGCTGGCGCTAAATATCAATGAGCGAGCGAAGTGTTTAATGTAATGGATTACTTCTTCATCTCCAGCAATAAATCCTCCCAACGAGGCGAAAGATTTGCTGAATGTTGACATGATCAAATCGGTTTCACCTGTTAAGCCATAATGCGCCGCAGTCCCTCGCCCTCCACCTAGTACACCGATCGCGTGGGCATCATCCACCATCAGTCTAGCACCATAAGCCTTGCATAATTTCGAAATTTCTGGCAGGGGAGCGATATCTCCTCCCATGCTGTATAGGCCATCAACTGCCACCAATTTACCTTTTTTCTCTGGGATGCTTTCCAGGATAATTTCCAATTCCTGCATATCATTATGTCGAAATCGTTTGGTCTCCCCCCAGGACAACTTTGCACCATCGACTATTGAAGCGTGGTCATCTTTATCCAGGATAATCACATCGTTTCGGCTGATCAAGGCACTGATCACTCCAAGATTTGTCTGCATCCCTGTCGAAAAAACCAATGCAGCTTGCTTCCCGACATATTCGGCTATCTCATTTTCTAGCTGTTCATGTAATTCCAGGGTGCCATTTAAGAATTCTTGATCCAGTGCAGCTTGTCCCAAATTTTCTTATAGCTTCTTCAGCCGCCTGGCGGACTTGTGGATGCGTGGTCAATCCTAAATAGTTATTTGATCCACACATGATCAATTTATGTCCTCTAAAATCTGCTTCAGTCCCTTCATTACCGGTCAGTGGGATGAAATATGGATAAATCCCAGCTTTGATGGCTTCCTTCGCAGATGAAAATTCAGCACATTTGTCAAAAAGATCTGCCACAATCCACCTCTATTTCCTGCCTGCTAATATATCGGGGATAATCGATAATTTTCACGATTGATTTACGACTGCTTTGATGTTTGGCGAGGTTATGATGACCGATTTTCATTCTCTATTCGTCGAATTGATCTCGTGAGCAACCAATCAAGCACATTGTATGTATAAGGTCCTGCAAATCGGTGCAAGAGCAAAATGAGCTTGACTCCGGAATCGGGGATTATTTCGTATTTGCGGTGGATTACACCATTAACAACCGATTTGGCAACTTTTTCTGGAGCTATCCCTTTAAGAAAAGGATAGAGGTACTTCATTTCTAGCGGTTTATATTGGTTCTCATAGGTTAATTGAGGCGTTTCAGTATCTGGAGGCAGAACCAGACCTATATGAATATGATGCGGTTTTGTCTCCATCCGAAGTGATTTTGTGAAACCACGAACAGCAAATTTTGAAGCCCCATAGGCTGAATACCCGAATAATCCAATATACGCTGCCAACGAACCAATATTGATAATACTGCCTGAACCTCGAGCTTTCATCTCAGGGAGAACCGTCTTCACTGTGTGGACAATACCGAAATAATTGGTGTCCATCATCCAGCGAAATACTTCCAGATCTAGATTGAGGATGTAGCCAGGATGGGCAACCCCTGCAGAATTTATTAGGATATCGATTGATCCAAGATCACGGTGGATTTTGTTAACTAATTTCTCCACTTGTTCAAGGTTTCTCACGTCACAGCTGAAGCCATAAATGCCGATCCGGTTATGTTTCGTGAGTTCATCTAAAGCTGATGAAAGCCTCTCGTCTTGACGACCTACAATGCAGATATTCGCACCCAATGAAGAGAATTCTTTGGCAACTGCCAGACCGATTCCACTTGTACCGCCAGTGATGACCACAACCTTATTAGTAAAATTCATCATACCGCCTGATTATAAATAATATAGATCATTTTACTCGAATATTCTCAACTGTACTAACCATGGGAACATCCACATTACCATCCCATCATTCTTCTATAGATCTGCCTTTTCCCTGACTAGCTCCGTTTTCACCATCCATCCAAATCGGGCAATTCTCCAACTTCCTGATTCGAGGTTGGACAGATTAGCCGGATTAGTCAAATTGCCTAAGATAATCGATACAACAATAGAATTTGTGGATATTTCAGGATTAGTTGCAGGTGTGATTACGGGAGAGGGGTTAGACAATCAATTTATAGCGCAAATTCGAGATTGAAGCGATTGCCGCATATGGTCCGTTGTTATTGTGAATTTAACTTTGTTCATGTAAATGCCGCTCCATCTCCCCGTCAAGATATTGAAATTATCCAGGTCGAGCTGGCTTTAGTAGATATTGCCCAGATCGAGTGAAAACGATATCAGTTTCAAAGTGCTATAAATGGCGAACATACCAAGTTTTTAGCATTGAGCGAGGCAGTACTGCCCCCAGAGCTGCTGGTGTGATCCATACCGATTATGAGCGAGGATTTATTCGGGCAGAAGTAATTCCGTTCGATGTTTTCAACATTTATGAAAGACATGCCAAGATCAAAGCGGCAGGTTTGATGCGGCTCGAAGGAAAGGAATATTTAGTTGAAGACGGGGATGTCATCTATTTCCGTTTTAATGTGTAGATGCCCCCTAAGTCATAAATTTTACTTTCCCCACTACAGCAAATAGGAGAAGCGATAGGTCCATCCCAACAAATCTCTCGGATATTAAATTGGATGATCTTGTCTGTTAGAGATTTATACCTGGTAGGGAACCTCTATGATGACCATACCTGGTCTTGTTACTAATGCTTTACGCAGCCAATAAGCTGCATTCTCGTGGAGCGCCCCAGTCATTGGGCTTTCGGTTACAAACTGCGGTACAACAACGGTGATTACCTCACCATCCTGCCGCTTGGCTGCAATCAAATCGATGTATTCCAAGATCGGTTCAATTAACAAGCGATACTGCGAATCGATGATAACTAAACGGACACCATTCCCCCACTTCTCCCACTTCTCTTTGACTTTTGCTGCATCCTTTGGATCGATGGATACATGGACAGCAGTGACATCGTCTGAAAGATCAAGCGCAAAATTCAAAGCATTTAAAGTCCCACGGTGGACGGATGAGATCAGCAGCAGAACTCTCTGGCGGCGGATTTTTCTCAAACTGCCGAAATTTTCCAATGTGAGGCTGCGGGCAACTGATTTATAGTGACGATGGATCGAAAAAAAGATGAATACCAAAACAGGTGTGAGTACTAGAACAATCCAGGCGCCCTCCCGGAATTTCGTTACCGCAAACACCAGTGCAACGACTGCGGTGCAAATCGCTCCAAAGCCATTAATGATCATCTTTCCGAGCCATTTTGAATCATGTTCGACAATGGATCCCGGCTCAATTAATTGTTCGTCTGGGCGGAGATGTCCCGACTTCCACCATCGTTTTGCCATCCCAGTTTGAGACAATGTGAATGATAAGAAGACCCCAATCGCATAGAGAGGGATCAAGGACGTGACGCTGGCTTGAAAGATAATGATCAATAAGCTTGCGATTAATCCTAAGGTAACGATCCCTCTCGAATATACCAATCTGCTGCCTCTGAAGGTGAGCTGCCGTGGGAGAAAACCGTCGCCGGCATGCAGTGCGCTTAAGCGAGGGAAATCTGCAAATGCAGTATTTGCCGCCATCATCAGGATTACAGTGGTTGCTGAAATCATTAATATATAAAAGAAATTTCGACCCTGGTAAACTGTTCTGGCTAATTGAGAGATAACAGTTTCGGCTTCCGAGGGAACAGCATTAATCTGACCGCTGAGGAACGTGATACTCAAAAATAAGGTTCCCAAGATCACTGACATCCAGATCAGAGTCACGCCGGCATTTCGGCTGCGTGGCTCTTTGAAAGCTGTGATCCCATTGGAGATCGCTTCAACACCAGTTAACGCAGTCGTCCCACTCGAAAACGCATGAAGGATTAAAAACAATGTAACGGGTACATAGGCTTCAAAGGTTTCTATAGCCGGTGGATCAATCACTGTTCCAAGGCTGCCGGTCAGAAGGCGGATGAAGCCTGTTCCAACAGTCAGGATTGTCATCAATAAAAAGAAGTATGTAGGGATCGCGAATAATATTCCCAATTCTTTCACACCTCGCAAGTTGATTAGCATGATGAACATTACCATCCCAACCGCGATAAGAACCCTGTAGGAGAAAAGTCCCGGATAAGCGGAGACCAACTGCGCCACACCTGAGGATATCGATACAGCGACGGTGAGGATGTAATCTGTCAGCAGGGCAGCTCCTGCAGTTTGGGCGGGCAATTCGCCCAAATTATCTCGGGCGACGATGTAGGCACCACCTCCACCTGGATAAGCATGAATTGTCTGCTCGTAAGAGATCGTGACGATCACAAGTAAAGCAACGATTGCGATCGAAATCGGAAAAGCATAGCCAAAGGCAACAGTCCCAGCAGCAGCCAGAATGACCAGGATTTCTTGAGTTGCATAGGCAGTTGAGGAAAGCGCATCGGACGCAAAGACCGCCAGCCCTATTGACCTGCCTATCGTTTGATGAGGGGCATCTGCTGTTTGAAGTGGATTCCCAATTAACCAAGTTCTCCATGACCGCCGTGGTTTAAAGTCAGCAGGTCGATGAATAACGTTTGGCTTTGTTAGTTCGCCCTCAGAATCGGGATATACAGACATAAACAAATCCTTGTTTAAAAATTACTTCCAGCTTTGACCATACGGACAAGTCCGGCGTCAGGCTGGAGAAACAACCGCTCATTATACACCCCTCAGAGGTTATCCGTACATCCAGTTTAAATTGATGAAAAGCTAGTCCAACTGGTAGGGAATCTCGACGATCACAATCCCTGATCGATGTAGCAGGGCACGACGCAGCCAATCTGCGGTATTTGCATGGAGGATTCCGCTCATTGAGCTGCTTGAAATAAACCTGGGGACAACAACCGTGATAACTTCACCTGGTTGGCTCTGATCCGCCACTTCTTCTATGTAATCCAACAGTGGTTCAATCAGCAGCCTGTATTGCGAATCAAGAATCACCAGGCGCGTACCACCTCCCCACAGTTTCCATTTTTCAAGAGCTTTCGCGGCATCATTCGGATCAATAGAGACATGAACTGCGGTGACATCATCAGAGATTGAGCGAGCATAATTTAAAGCGTGAATCGCTCCGCGATGCACACTAGAAATCAGCAGAAGTACGCGGTGGCGAGTGATCATTCTTGGGCTGCCAAAATCGTCAAGCGTAAGTCTTTTCGCTACACCGGAGTAATGCTTGTGAATGGAGAGAAAAATAAAGACTAATGCCGGGATGATCACCAGCACAATCCAGGCGCCATCATTGAATTTTGTTACAGCAAAAACCATGGTGACGATCGCTGTACAGAATGCTCCAAAACCATTGATAAGCATCTTGAACTTCCATCGGTTGTCGTGCTTGACGGTTGAACCGCGCTCAATCTTCTCTTCGCCAGGTGATAATTGACCTGATTTCCACCATCGATGGGCCATTCCAGATTGCGATAATGTGAAGGATGAAAAAACGCCAATTGCGTACAATGGAATAAGAGCCGTGACACTTGCCTGGAAAATCAAGATTAATAGGCTTGCAATAATTGCCAGAGTCACGATCCCGCTGGAATAAACCAGTCGGCTGCCTCGGAAAGTTAGCTGGCGGGGGAGATAACCGTCTTTAGCGACCATTGCGCCCAATCGAGGAAAATCAGCATACGCCGTGTTTGCAGCCATGATCAAGATCACTGTCGTTGCTGTGATCATCAATAGATAAAAGAAATTTCTGCCTCCATAGACTGTTCGTGCCAATTGGGATATTACTGTCTCTGTTTCTGATGGTACTGCACCGATCACCCCACTTAAATAGGTAATACCTAGAAAAAGGACGCCTAGGATCATGGACATCCAAATGAGGGTGATACCCGCATTCCGACTGCGAGGCTCCTTGAAAGCGGTGATCCCATTCGAAATCGCTTCTACACCTGTGAGAGCTGTCGTCCCGCTCGAGAAAGCATGCAAAATTAAAATATGGTCACAGGTTGTAGTGCAGTTAGTGTCTCGATTTCTGGAGGATTGACAACGGTTCCCAGGGTTCCTGCTATGTAGCGAAGCAGCCCAATCCCAACTGTGATTATCATCATAACGACAAAAAAATAAGTCGGGATTGAAAAAAAAGACCCCGATTCTCGCACCCCGCGCAGATTGATCAGCATGATAAACATCACTAAGCTGATAGCTATCCATGCTCGGTAGTCATACAATGATGGAAAAGCAGAGACAAGTTGGGCGACCCCGGAAGAGATCGAAACTGCGACCGTCAGGATATAATCTGTCAAAAGCGCGGCTGCAGCCACTTCAGCTGGCGTACTTCCAATATTATCCCTGGCAACTATGTATGCCCCACCGCCGTCGGGATAGGCGTGAATTGTCTGTTCATAAGAGATCGTAACGATCCCGAGCAGGATAACGATCGCTATTGAAATTGGGAATGCGTATCCCAGCGCTGCAACTCCCCCGGCTGCAAGAATCACCAAGATTTCCTGGGTAGCATATGCAGTCGATGAGAGTGCATCCGAAGCAAAAACCGCAAGACCTATCGCTTTCCCAATAGTCTGATGAGGCGCGTCGGCGGTCGATAAAGGTCGACCTATCAACCTGGAACGTAAAGACTTGGGGGGTTGGTAGTCTGAACCCCGGTACAGCACACCGGAATCGATCGAATAGCCGTTCTTGTATTTTCTTGTGTCGCTCACCGGATTTGATTATATCAAGTCATTTCAACGATTGTTTGGGTCGTTTCTTTTCATGTTTGTATTCAGATTTAGAAGGACGATCCTCCATCTTGTTCATAATAATTCTAGCAATTCCTCAACTGCCCGACTATAAGCGCTTGATATTCTTCTGGTTATGGGTCCAGGTGAGACCTTGAGATTTAACCTATCAATTTTTCGTACGGGTAATACCCCTCGAACTCGAACTGGTAATGAATGCTTCCTCCACCAAAGGTAAGTGGGAAATATGGATAGGCTCGAAAATTGTGGGGATACCCAAAACTTGTATACAATTAAGGACGATCTCCCTCGTAATTCCAGCTAAGACCCCGATTTCTGCTGTATAGATTTTTGAATTCATAACCACGAAGAAATTACTGCTCATGCCTTCACGAACAAATCCACGGTTATCTACCATCACTGCTTCTTCCACGCCTGAAGGTAGAACCTTGCGAATAGTGCTTGAAGTCTGAATAAATTGGGTAAGCTTAGCCTCTGGATTTGATCTCTCCAGGCATGCAGTAAGGATTTCCACGCCTTCTCGATAAGATTCTAAGGTAGGAATTCTCAATGGTTCCACGAGGATATAGGCTTTCAAGTTCTTATCTAATTTCATTTTATCTAAAGGCAGAATAATCCGTATGCGGAGATCGCTAATTTGCTGCATCTGCATAGGTAGATTTTGGTATTTGGTTTCACCATCCGAATTATTTGCCTTATATTCAAGAATGATTTTCTGGATTACTTTTCTTAAATTCGTGATATCCAATGAAATCGATAACCCCATAATCCGAGCAGAATCCTCTAACCGGTTGACATGCTCTTTGAATTTGATGATTTTCAAGCCAGAATAAGTACGGAAGGTGGTATAAACTCCAGCTGGAAGACTTGAAGAAATCTCATCGAGACCCGCCGATTTATTCTGCCTATCGAATGCATAACCTTCAAGATAGAAATCTTGTAGCCCGATTTTCCAAATACCTATTTCTTGTCCCATAGGAAGATGAGAGGATAATTTTTCTCTAAAGGAACCACTCTAAATTGGAATCACTTAATTAGGAATGTCCAATGGTTTGCACAACAGAGAGGGGTTCACCGGATGATAATGAACATAAACTTGGCGGATCAAATCAAATCTGTCGTAGAGAAGCATCTCAACTTGCGTGGAGATGCAGTCACCTGCAGCGACGGTGAGCTCCCCGTCTACTCCAATGGTAACATTAACGACCAGATAAGGACCAAATCGATGGGCATGCACCGCTTCGATGCTTTTTACATCTGGTTCTTCAGATAATAGACTGGTGATCTGGGCATATAGTTCTTGGCTAGGCACAGCATCCATTAATTCATACGAGGATTGACGTAAGATTTCCACGCCTGTTCTCAAAATTAAGAGCGCTACAAGTGCTCCGACTAAGGGATCAACCCATGGAAAGCCTTGCCGACCAAGGAAAATACCTATTGCCGCTGTTGACGCAGAAAGCACATCGTTCCTATGGTCATATGCCAGCGCAATGACGGCTGGATTTCCAGTCTCTTTTCCTAGAGATCGAGTAAAAATCAATAAGAATATCTTCACAACGATGGTAAAAACTGCCACCCAAAATGCTGCTGCAGACGCTCCGCTTGAGATAGCTGTGCCTGCTATCAATTCAAATACATTATTTATTGAATTCCAAAATACAGCAATACCAGTGGTTAAAATAAATGAGCCAACAATTAAAGAAGCAATGCTTTCTAATTGGCTGTGACCGTAGGGGTGTTCATCATCAGCGGGTTTATGTGAAAGGCGCATAAAAAACCAAACAACGATGTAATATGCAACATCTGATGTAGAGTTTATCCCTTCAGCAAGTAATGCAGGGCTGTGCCCAAGAATCCCGACAATGGTCTTTATGATTGCCAGCAGTACATTTGCAGCTAATCCAAGTTTAACCGCTAGCTGACTCCTGCGATTACGGTTTTCTCTTACCAATCTTTGATCATCGGTTTCGTTCTTTTTAAATCGACAATGGAAACCGCAGGAGTTTTTAAATTAGGTGAAGTATTTGGATCGTAAGTCATCCGAAGATCCTGGTTCGTGATTATACACGTTTCTAGTTTCAGAAAAGCGAAACCGGGATCGATGATCCCGGTTGAGTAGAAACGAATGGGAAAAATAGTTATTTTCTTAGCAGGTCCCTGATTTCCCGTAAGAGGATAATATCTTCAGCAGGAGCAGGCGGTTCGGCTTGTTTTTCTACAGCCTTTTTTGCAGATAATCGATTTTCCGCCGTATTTATCCCCTTTATTACCAGGAAGAGGGTTAATCCAATTAGGATAAAATTCACCACTGCTTGGATGAAATTACCGTATGTAATCGTGGCTGATCCAACCTGAATTGAAAGGCTTGTGAAGTCTATGCCTCCCATCAGAATGCCAACCAAGGGCATAATAATATCTGCCACCAGCGAATTGACAATCGCAGAAAATGCCGCCCCTATGATCACAGCCACGGCAAGATCGATCACATTGCCGCGCAGAATAAAATCGCGGAACTCTTTGAGCATGATCGCCTTCTAGTAAGAGATCATCCGAGGTAATTTTTTAGCCTGATCTACCCAACTGTTCACCTGAGAAAGCACCGGCAATCGACGAACAAGCTTCTTTGCCTTGTTGACTTCACCCATCTTTTCCACAAGATTTTCTGGTTTTCTCTGAGCCAATTCAGGGACTGTATCCACCCCGGCTTCTTCAAGCAAATCGGAATATTCCTCTCCAACACCTTTTATTCGAAATAAATCAACGTGGTTGACCCATTCTAAAATTAAATGTTCGCTGATGTCAGACTTCTCTGCCAGATCCTTGCGTCCTTTTGGAGTTGCGCCCATCTTAAGCAGCATATCCGTCGAACCAACACCGGCTGCTTTCAACTTTTGGGCATATATTGGTCCCACCCCTTCGATATCTATCAGTTTCGCCATTATTGCCTCCTTACATATGAAACGGTTGAATGAATAAATTGGATCAGACCAAATGGTAGACCAGTCGAACGATCTTGTCAAGCCTATTCTTTCGAAATCTCAAAAACCACCGAATTATTGTCGCGATATACCTGGCGAATCAAAGGATCCTTCATGGCTTGTTCGATGAATTTTTGATGTTTGAGATCAGAGACAATGTAAAAGGAATTGAAATTCTTTGGGATCTCTTTAGAAAGGTTTCCTATATTCCCTTCCGTGATACCCGTCCAAAAATGATATAACGTTGAATTGTATTGAATCATATAAGTTGGATCTAAACCGATAAGGTAGGTATTGTGAGTGTTGTAAAAAAATAATCTCGGGAAATCATCCCAATCTGTTTGGAAAATTAACCCACCTGCTGGCGTATTCTTCTTCAACCAATTTGAAGCTCCAGCAAATTGAGAATAAGGCTTCGCAGTGCGAATACTTGCGCGTGCTTTTGGCAAATTCATCGCCATTCCAAATAGAATAATTAGAGTAAGGAATATTACAGCCATCCGATTTTTCAAAAATATTTTTAGTCGAGAATTGGTACCTTCACCTTGAGCAATAATCGAGCTTCCTGAATCTATCGAGTAGCTATTTGAGCCAGATTGAGTTCGAGTTGCAGAAAAGAAAGGCTGCCAGGCAAAGCAGCAGAAAATAAGAGCAAAAGGGGGGAAATATTCGACAAATCTCCTGGATTGAAAGAGCAATAAGCCGAACATCATTGCCGTCAGCAAGCTCATAGCTGTCCGAACTTCCATTTTTTCTCCCCTTAATCCCAGTGCCAGTACTCCCATCATAAACGCCAGCAGCGAAATTCCGGAATTCTCCACCAATTGTTTTGTGTCATATGGATACCATTCACTTCCGACATTGATTGCGGTAGGCTCCATCAGCTTCGGAAAAAGATGGCGAAAGATAAAGATAATATCATGGGGAAAATATGGATTAAGCATCATCCCCACCACTGTGCCGGCCAACACCCACGCCAATGGCCGCCATTCAACTCTCCCCTCGATCAACCAGACTCCGACGAGGTAGACAAAGGCGAGTATTGCTAATAACACGAATGCATCATAAAGCCACACATAGAAAAAAGCGAGCACAGCTAGAAGCTTGTTTTTCCTCCGTAACAAAAAATTAAAACCTAATACTAAAAAAAGAAGTGAAAGAGACTGAGCCCTTGTTATGCTCATGCGGTAGAGAAATGACTCAGATACGGCAAGTGTCCCGATTGTCCATAAACCCGAGTAGGCTACTCCTTGAGAATAAAATAAATCCCAAATCGCTAAAATTGCAAGGCATGCAAAAACTACCGCAGCCCACTTGGCCCCAACGCGAAGATCTCCAAATGTGAAAGGAATTAATGCAACATGGAACAAGAAATGATGGTCGTAAAATTCTCTGGCATTGAGGATCGTTAATGGCAAATAAGGGAATTTTGGTTTAACCCTTCTTCCCGCATCAAGGAGGCAAAACGAATATGGTAATAGCCGTCATTATCGGGTAGATTTGGGGTGGAAAACTGAATCCAGCTCAACGCTGCCGCCAGGACCAAAAGCAATAAAACAGCGTGGATCATCCTTTTATCAGCAGCTTTCTTGAAGAAATTCAATAAGGATGGATTATGATTGTTCAATGCCATCGACCTCAATCTTAACATAAATAAATATTGCCCCAGAGCATTATTTGCAAAACTCTGGGGCAGGTCTGCCACTAATAATTACCACTTAACAATGGAATATTCCTCTATAAAATCTTGGATATTCAATGCCAGTCCAAGATTTCGGATGCTCTAGTAAAGCTCGAATTAATAATCTCCATTGAAAATATTCTCTTCGCGGTCATCGCTTGAACCATTGTCATAGCTCTCGATTCCATTATCTTCTTGACTGTTCAAGTCATCCTCGTTGCTATTTATCTCATCTTCCGACCCATCACCGGTATTATCAACGTTTGCATCATTCTCAACCTCATATATATTGGAATTCAACTCTTCGTTCCCATTCTGTTCGGATTCCGGATAGCCGTTATCGTTGAAGTTGCCATCTTCGTTATTATTTACATTTCCATTATCGTTAAGATTGCTATATTCGTCCGAGTTTTCATTCTCTTCTCCCGTTACTGCGCTTGGAGCGATTGGTACGCCGCTGGGAATCTTAGGCTGAAGGTCAGCTGACAATCCGATGATTAATTCCTCAAGAACACGGTTGTATTCCGAATGTCTGAGGTTGATTTCTTCCTTAAGCACCGCTGCTTTTTCTGAATCGATCGTCGAGAGCTGGTCAATTGAATCGAGCGCTTTGTCACTGAAGTACCGAAAATCATCCGTCAATGCGAATGCGTCCGAATATCTTCCCAATTCGATCAGTTGGCTGATCTCATCTAGGCGATTATCAGAAAATTCCATGTATAACTCAGCTTGATGAAAGAGGTCATGAGAAAATGACACTCTTGCTTGTTCAAGACCCGTTTTTATTGAGTAAAGCGCATCTCCGGGTAGTGCTGCTTTTGATGCGCGGGCTGTAATACTCGCTCCGCCGAACATGAATACGAAAATGAGAAAAATTCCAATGAATAATGATAATACAGGCTTATTTGACGGATAAAGCTGAAGGAAATTCCGCACAATATTTGAAAATATCGTGTCTTTAATTACAAAAGCTCGGCTGTTCACCCAGGCTTCTTCAGGAAAAACTGCATTCAGCTCCCAGATAAATTTCGACCTTGTCTCCGCTTCCAATTCTGGATCTCTTGGAGGAACAGGTCGTAGCAAGTTTAGATCATTCAAAATTCTTTGGTCGATGGTATCAAGTGAATTTTGGTTATTCATCAGATGCATCCTATGCATTCTATCAAAACACATGTTGTGAAAAAGCTTAGTAATAAAAATAAGAGCTAGAGGATATATTCAGAAAATCTTTATGCATTCTTCTTGCAGTCATTCTTCATCACGAATTAGCAGTCGGCGAAGTCCAGATAGTGCTCGATGTTGCAATGCACGTGTCGCTTCGGGAACTCCGCCCAATTACTTCTGCTACTTGTTCATGTTTCCATCCCTCCAAAAAGCGCAATTCAATCACTTGGCGTTGTTCGGGAGGAAGCTGCATCAAAGCAGCGCGGATTCGATCCCTGAGTTGTTCCTGAGAAAACTGAAATGCTGGATTATCCTCCGGACTACCGTTCATTTCCATATCTAAAGGTATAAACCGATTTGTTCCCGAGCGATAATGATCTGTCACCCAATTATGGGCAACACGATACAGATAAGCCTGTAGATTATTCGTTGGTCCTCGACCATCTCTTACAACATTCAAGAAACGGCTGAAGGTCTCAGATACGCAATCTTCAGCCAGATGCTTATCACCAAGCATTCGGTAAGCGTAGCGATACAATCCGGCGCTGTGCTGTTCATAAATTTTGATCAACGCTTGCCGGTTGAGAGTAGAAGCAGCATCCAATATATAAGAATCCATCTCCATTTCATCACTCTACGTAATTAGACGGAATAAATGAAATAATGTGACGAATTAAACGAGAATAACTGGCTGACAAGAAATCCTGACCGATGAAATCCCCGTTTTCGATTTATCTGGTCATATGTTCATAACCGTAATCCTTTGGTTGTGATTTATCTTGACCAGAAGGTGGGGTTCTTAATGATTCCGGTAAGTAACCGGTATTTTCGTCACGGTTAATTTCAAATACAATTCATTGTTCGGGTGACGGGACTATTGGACTGCCCAAGTCTTATATACTAACAGTGTGCTGCTAGCCGAAGGATACGCGGAAGATTCCGACAAAATTTTTCTGTTGTGACAACTCCTTGCAAATTCGGTTCCATTACCTCACTTTATTAGATACATTCCACTGATGCATAATCGTTCCAGCACGGTCGACTCAATTTTTTCTCCCAGGCTCCCTATAGGCATATCGCATCAAAAATCTCTTTATGGATGCCAATTATTGATACACAACCCAAAATTAGATTCAATTCGCAGGAGCCATCAGCCACAACCAGGCATTGTTGAATTCACAATAAGTCCGACCTGAATCAGCAACAGCTCCCATGACGATTATTCCCGCGGGGAATTCCTTGTTCGCCTTCTTCCACGCAGCCACCCTTGCGTTATACTCATTTTTTAATCTGGATACAGTCTCGCGGTATGCTGCCAATTCTCGTTGATAAGCCGCGACGATGTTGGGATCGTTCGAGTTAGGTTGTTCAGGCGGATCTGGCAATACCAATGGTGGAGGGGGAACATTTGGATCCGCATCTCCAAGCTTTACATCGTTGGTATAAACTTCAAAATCATAACCTTTGGCAACAATTGTTAGACGATTAGTCGCCCCGTTTTGGCCGTCGAAGCTTGGATCAACACCGTTGGCGTAGAAATCTTTCCCACCGATAATATCTCCCTGAGAGAAAACCGCGAATTCCACCCTTCCATTGGTCAATCTGGTCATCCACACCATGTATTGGTTTGGCGCAGACTGATTGCCATCCGACCGGAAGACAAATGCACATCCTGCCGCGCCATATTCCGTATCCCAAGTAATATCGGCTGAAAGAACGAAATCCTGGGCAATCACTTGCGGATACTTGTTATCAAATTTCGAACCGCGATATTGATCCACTTCCGTCGTTAGTCCATTTTGAACCCAAGCTAACTGTCCCTTTTGAGGATCCACACCATACTTGACAAGTTCAGCAGCATATGGCGCAAGAGCAGTCTGGGTCGCGATCATCGCATTCGCAAATTCCTGGGTGGCTTGCAGACCTTCTGTTACTTGGATTTGTTGTTGAGGTGGAAAGGTAGGAGAAGAAGGATTTGCAACAGTTGGGACTTGCGGCGTAACTTGGACCTCTTGGATTAATGCAGTGGAAGTAGCTGCGACTGATGTACTTAGCGCTTGAACTGTTGCGTTGCGATCATCACTTGAATTTTCAGGTGAAAAATTACAGGCAAGCGCTGCGGTAATTAAAGCTGCCGCCAATAGAACACTTCTTACTAGGAGCTTATTCATAGTCCCTCTTCTCTAAACTCATAGATACGACAAGCTGTTATCAATTAAACGCCAGACATTTTTCAATTTGTGATCATGAAGCGTTTTATTGGCATAAAGTAGATTTCTAAATTGCACTTTATTCTAGTTTAATGGATCGACATAAATAGGGTATAAAGGTCATCTTTGTTAACTATAGGGATTATATCTGATTGAAAAGAGATGTGTCAAGCACCAAGAACAAAACAATATCTCTGAAACATTGATCCTGTTGATTTAAAGAAATCTTTTTCGTATCCCAGGTCAGAAATAATTAATCACTTGGAATATACCATAATTCCATTCTGGAAAAACTTCCCAAATCAAATTTCAATCACACACGTCATACCATTTTGATCTTGTATACTTCTTGAATTTATTGTGCGGCTCTCAAATCAGTCGTTGCATAATTAATGTCACTAGTTCGCATCCCGTAATTATCTCTTGTAGTAGAATCCAAACATATATCAATGAAACTGACCTTTAGTTGACTAATTAAAAATATCAAGTTGACCGAACAATAATCAGAATCTCTAAAGATTATGACGACCAAATGAATTAACGAGGCGAGCCAATGATTGATCTGACCCTCCAAATCTTAGAGTTGATCCGATTGACCTCCACAGATCTCCCCATGGATGTGGAACAAGGTCTTCAAGAAGCATTGAAGCGAGAAATCCCTGGCTCAGCAGCCAATAATGCTTTGGGAACCATTTTACAAAACGTTGAAATTTCTAGAAGAAACTCAACGCCGATTTGTCAGGATACCGGTACGCCGATATTCTACGTAAAATATCCTGTTGGGTGGAGCAGTCGGTTGATCCGCGCCCAATCGACTCGGCAGTTGCTGCTGCTACCAAAAAATCTTATTTACGTCCGAATTCCGTCGATTCCCTCACTGGGAAAAACAGCGGGAATAATCTCGGGGGAACCTATTTTCCTACTATTCATGCCGAGGAAATTGAATCCGATAATCTTGTGATTGAATTGATTCTGAAAGGTGGTGGGTGCGAGAATGTCGGAGCTCAATATTCACTTCCTCATTCCAAACTAGGCGCAGGCCGTGATCTGGAGGGTGTGCGCCGCGTTGTTCTCAATGCTGTGAATGAAGCCCAAGGTCAGGGGTGTGCTCCCGGCATCCTTGGAGTTGCTATTGGTGGTGATCGAGGCTCAGGTTACTACGCCTCAAAAGAGGTGCTTTTTAAAAGAATGGGAGAACCGAATCAGGATCAAGAGCTAGCTACACTAGAAGCGCGTATTACCGATGAAGCCAATCAGTTAGGAATTGGTCCAATGGGATTTGGTGGCAACACTACCGTGCTTGCTACCCAGGTAACCCACCTGAACCGCTTGCCGGCCAGCTATTTTGTTACTGTATCTTACATGTGCTGGGCTTATCGCCGAAGGAAAATGACTTGGAAAAATGGACATACAAGCTATTCTTAAAGATTACGCTTCGAAGGTATTATTTGGGAAGGAAATCAACTCATGAAAAAAATAGAATTACCCTTAAATGATCGTATTATCCGTGATCTGAAGGTTGGAGAGCCAGTTTTAATCTCTGGGATCATGGTTACCGGACGCGATACCGTCCACAAATGGATGGTTGACACATTTATCCAGAAAAAACGCTCCATGCAGGGAGACGACATCCAGGTTTATTCTGCAATCCAAAGGTTGCTCCATGGCAGCGCAATCTATCATTGCGGTCCAGTTGTATCTGGGCTGGACACGAATAATTACCATTTTGTTGCAGCGGGACCAACAACCAGCATTCGTGAAGAACCATATCAAGGCGATGTAATGCATCATTTTAAGATCCAAGCAGTTATTGGAAAAGGGGGCATGGGACCAAAGACACTCCAAGCCTGCCAGGATGTTCCGGGGGTTTATCTGCATGCGATAGGTGGGGCAGCATCATTGATCGCCCAAACTGTTAAAGGGTGATCGGGGTTTACAAACTTGATTTTGGTGTCCCAGAAGCGCTTTGGGTGATTGAAGTTCAGGATTTTCCTGCTGTCGTGACAATGGACTCACATGGTTCCAGCTTGCACGCCGAAATCGCAAAGCAATCTGGTGAGAAATTAAAAGAGCTTTTAGCAGTAGTATGATTTAATAAAATTAAATATTGTGGAAATCACAAAACAAGGAAACCGGGTGATTTTTTATCTGATTATTAATTACCCGGTTCCTTTTCAAGTATCGAATCCTCATGGATAGGTGCAAAGGGTTACATCATCGATAAACATAGATGTAACTCCTCCCCAACCATTATTGTAGGTTCCCCATTGAAGCTTAATTGGCCAACCGTTATACGATTTCAATCGAAGATCGCGAGTTACCTCCACCCATCCAGCAGTATTGCCTCCCGATTGCCATAACAACGTATCGATCCAGTAACCCCAATTATTTAATACCAGTAGATACTGTTTATCTTGATAATCCCCGGATTTCATATAAGCATAAAACTTTAATATAGCCGATGCAGGTGCATTAGGAACAACTGTTGACTGTCCAAAATCCGAATAACTGTAGCGGTTGTGCCATGGATTAATTATCCCTGTTTGCATCGAGCGAAGTCCTGTGTACGAGAACCCATTGATAAATCGAGCGGAATAGGCGGTAATGGGTCTGTACCAACCACCGCCTCCTTCGAAACTATTATTGACTAGTCTTTCGCTGTATCCAGTGGGGCAGGTAATGGCTGCTGGTGGTGGCGGCAGAACGCCGTCGCAAACAGTGACATAGATCTCATCCACGTACATCGACTGCACATTATCCCATCCATTGTTATAGGTACCAAGCTGTATGCGGATATTTTGACCTCTGAACTCAGAAAGGTCATACTGGCGGTATTTCCAGCTGTTATTCCGCCCATCCCAAGCAGCGAGTGTTTTGAGTATCGTGCCGGTGTATGGATTTAAAACCAGTACATACATCCAATCGCCAGATAAGGGTTCTTGCCCCCATACACTTCCTTCCGCGAATGCCGCTTCGGTCTCTGCAAAGTCGCTCTCCGATTTAAGCTCAGGGGCAAGATATGGATCGGAATTTGCCATCCTGTTGTAGAAGGTCAATAACGCGGTTGAAGCTGAATTGGGGATATAAACCGTTTGCCAAAAATCGGAATAGCTGTAGCGGTTTTGAGAATATGCATAGACAGGGATGCCAGTTCTGATAGCCCAACTTCCTAGATAGACCTCGTCCGAATAAGGGAAACGGTCGACGAATCCAGCTGAATATGCGGTATATGGAATTCCCCACCCACCTGTAGATTTAAAACCAGGATTAACCACCTGATTCATGCACGCATCAGGGGATTCGGGAGAATTCGCATCTTGGGTATATTCCTCAGGAGAAAAAATCGTCGGACATGTTTGAAGAGAAACATCATCCACGAACAGTGAAGTATTACTCCCCAACCCATCATTTTTCACCATAAAACCTATACGGATATACTGCCCTGAGAATTGATACAGGTTGTATTGAACGAGTACCCATTCTTGTGAGTTGGCTCCGTTCGCTTGCCATAAGGTTTCTAGCACTTGCCCATTTGCGCTTAAAACCTGGATAGCCTGAATATCATTGGGATCAGCATCTGGACCGAAGAAATTATCGGCCGGACCAGCAACAGATGGGGAATGAGAATTATTACTTATGGATTGAGTAAAAATCCACAGGTGAAGCTGCGGATCATTTGATGTTAAGGGAATTTGAATCACTGGCGACATAACCACAGAAGTCTCAGATACATTAATTGGACCGGGTAAACCTAATAGTAGGGATCGATCGCCTGAATTCTTTTTCCCAGAAATATAGGAAGCATTCTGCAGTTCCCACTCTGAGTCAGTCTCAAACCCTCCATTACCGATCATTTCTCCACAACCCGACATTCCCGTGAAATCCAGTTTTGAAACTGAGCCATTAACCGTCAGGTCCATTGCAGTCGGGGCAAAACCAATTTCCTCTTGGTAAGGGGAAAATGAAAATGGACCTTTAGAAGGGTCAACAGACATTTTATAAGAGCCATCGATGAGCGTGGTTGTTGTTTCCCCAGCTCCGTTGCTGATTTCTACCCCGCTCAACGGATATCCATTGTCGTCGGTAACCTGGCCCGAAACATCAAAAAAGGTGCCGCCTTTTGAGATAATTGGTAAGAATATTAGTTTCGTACCTTGTATCGAAAACGGATCTGGTTCAGGACCTGGCAGCTCTTGCCCAGAGACAGGTAGGATTACTAATCCTGAAAAGAAAAATCCCAGGACAATGATCCAATAAAAAATCCTTTTCATTTTTCAGACTCCTTAAAGCCTTAACGAAAGCTTCTCGTCTCTGGTTCCCAATTTTGTGAATGATTCTTATCCAATCCAAAACCAGTCTAATACAACCAATTTGCGCCTTAGCTTAATTCTACTAGCTGCAGATCATGAAGCAATAAAGTGACCATAAATTCAAAGATAGCTTCAAAAAAGTCATCGGCTTATCTTTACACCCGATGACTTTTATTTACACAATAATTATCAATAAATCATGGACTTGCTGGTGGATCAACTTCCGCCAGAATTCGAGATTGGCGAATAGTTGTAGTGACGGCGATGATAAACAATAAGGTAGCAACCGCCAGCGCACCCCAATCAAAAAAAGTGAGAGTGATCGACGAAATTGAAATCGTAGGATTACCGAAGAAGAATACAAGTGTATTGACAGTAATCGCGATCAACCTCACTTCAGTTGGACCTAATCTTCCATACGAAATCGTAAATTCGCCTTTTACACAGGTGCGAACGTACACCAACACGGATAATATGAGATATCCGACTAAAGCCAGGCTTGCGATTTCGAATTGAACATATGGGGAAATTCCTATTCCCAGGAATATAAACATTTCATCGAAAGCATCAGTTGCATGGTCGACATAAAATCCATAAACCGGACGTTCCGTGTGCCGGACCCTTGCCAATGTTCCGTCTAAGCTGTCGCCAAACCAATTAATGACGAACCCTAGGTTGACTAACCATAAAAATGCAGGATTGAGGTTGCACAATCCATATCCAACGAATATCACCAGCGCTCCAGAAACCCCAACAATTGTCAGAGTGTCGGAGGAGATCCAGCTAGGCAATCTTTGCGCAATCCATCGCAAAAGACGTTTCTCCTGTACACTGGTGAACGTATTTAGTATGCGCTGATGATTCTTGATATCTTTAGTATTTTCACCCATAACAAAACCTTTATTTGAAGGATTAAATGAAAAACGAAATTTTTAACAAATAGCCCTAAGGCATCTGTGATAGTAATTCAGGCCAGACGGGCTGCAGAACATCCCATTGATCCGGTGTTGATCGAATGAATTCCGCCGCATATTCCAAAACTTTTGCTGTGTTGATAGACAGCTCGAGATTTCTATCCTGAATTTTGTTTAGATGGATTTCTGGTGTCGAATGAATTCGATAAATCCCATCTGGCATTCTGGTTGCTGCAAGAAGCATAACCGGTACATTCGCTTCCAAGGCAAGATGAATATAATGTGTCGGTAAGAAAGAGGGATGGCCAAAAAATACTGGTTTAAATCTTGGGGAGGGAATTGGTCGATCTATCCCTGTCATTACAATCTCCCCCTCGCGCAATCGCCTGATGGCTTGTTTAAAGGTGCTGAAAGAAGCAGGCAAAATCTCTAACCCTGAATTTCTGCGGAATTTGTGCTGCCATTCAACTGCTTCATTATTTTCTGTGTTCTCAGGAATTGAGATACCGATTGCATGCAATCCTTTCCATGCCGCAGCCTGCATAACCAGATCGAAGTTGCTCATATGAAGTCCCAACACGACCATACCGCGTTGTTTCTCCTGACTCAAATCTATCAGCTCTTCTGCCTGAGGAGAAAAGGAAACATAATTCTGAAGTTGTTCCGGTCGATTTAGATTGTGAAACAAAATATAAAATGAATAGGCAATTTCGAAATAATTCGCCCGAACGGCTTTTGCTAATTCATCGGAATTCGCGCTGCACCCGCTGACCACCCATCGATTTAGTCGGATTGCTCTGGTGAGCGGAAGTTCCCGATTTTCAGCAAGCCATTTGGCAATCCATTGGCAAGCGATAATCCCCATTTTAGGTGGAATTATCTGGCTTATCTGCAGCGCATAAGAGCCTGCCTTTCGACTGTTCAATATCCGCTGCAAATTCATATCTTCGATTTTACCATCTCGACGCGCGTAAGTTGTTGAAGGCTGTCGTGCAACAATGCAGGGGACTGACTAGTTGGTCAGTCCCCTGCAATATTCGGCGGTACGGTTTAGTGAAGCTTTGATCTTCTGCTAAGATCGAATTCCGACTATCGACCTTCTTTTGGCGAACACTTTCCTCTTACAAACGGATAGTAAGAGAAAATATCGTCGTACTTGATGCACGCAGTCTTATCCGTCCACACATTCTTAACACACAGAGTCATTTGCGGAGACCGTTTAACAAAATAGGGCACTCTAAACCAATCTGTAAAATCGCCTTCCTTATTCGTTGTGAAATGCCCGAGCCGATAGGATACGTTTTCGTGAGCTGGAATGATCCTTACATAATAGGAGGTTTTCTTAGGGAAGTTTTCAACGGAAAGAAGAAGGTCGTTTTGACCAGGCACAACTTGGAGGGCGGGTGGGGTTTTATTTTTGTCGTCTGTCGTTGTTGTGTTCCCCGGTTTTGTTCCTTCCGGAATGCAAAGTACTTGCGCTTCGATGACGGTGTAGGGTGGCTGAAGGTTATTTGCATCGGCGATCTTTTCCCAATCCACGCCGTACAGATTTGCGATGTAAATCAGGGTTTCACCTTGCTCCACTTTGTGTTTAAATTTACAGGTTACCGCCCTTACATCCCCTTGCGGAACCAGGCTCACGAAGAGAGTAACCGTCAGGATGAATATCATCACCGCGGCAAACAGTTTGTGGGACTTGGTCCATGATCGGTCTAAATCCATGCGTTCAACTCCTTTTCAAGTTGCTCAAGCTGGTCGTGCATAACCAGCCGAGTAGTAATACCGCACTCAGATTCCGAGTATAGCATTAATTTTAATCGATTTACCTTAGAATACTGAGAATGATAATGAGGTATGCCAATAATAATCAATAACTTTTGCGAAGGTTATTTTCACGGTTAATATCGAAAGTCTTCTTTTATTGCTTAAAGTCCGCTTATTAATCCTCGATCTCTTGGATTTTTCCAAAATCGATTTCAAACATTTCCGAAGCTGGACTTCCATTGATATCATCGAACTCACTTTCAACGCCAGCGGTTTCACCCCTGTTGCAAAGAGATCGATATTTGCAGTAATTACAACGCCATTCATTTTGAGTTAAGAAGAACTCACCCAATTCGAGGGAGTCTATCTCCGTTATTAGGCTTTCTAGAATAAGTTGATCTTCTTGAAGCTGCTTTCTTGAATAACGAAATTTGATCGGGGCATCCTTGAATTCCGGAAACCAATAAATCATTTCAATAGATTCAGCAGAAATTTCATTTCCATTATTCAATTCTTTTCCAGCATGAACCAGGATGTATGGATACAGACGAGATTGAATCCTTTCAAAGAGCTGCTTTTGATCAGGACGCTTACGAGATGTTTTCCAATCATAAATCGTAATTCGATTGCTCGAATCAATTTGAATTAAATCATACGTCGCAATAAGGCGATGATGGTTGAATGAAGCAGATAGAGTCATCTCAGGATACAGCACCGAGTTCTCACGAATAACGGTCGATGCCATTTCCAACAGATTATCCCACCACGTATGAACCGGTTCTTCTCGTATTTCCTTTTCTATTAACATCGGTGGGATTCCGCTGAATAGTTGCTGTGCAAGTTGGTGGAAAAATATCCCTTGCCGTTGAAACCTCTCCATTTCAATCGCTGGCTCACTTTGGATTGACGGCCAGATATAGTTCAAAATGTATCGCAGCTGAAACCGTCTTCGGCACTCTGTGTAGTCCTGGAGATTGGATTGGCTGAATTGAAAGTGTTTCGGAAGTCCCCGTTCAGAATTAATCCTTTTGTCAATTATCATTCGCTTGTTGGCCTTAATAATGCAGACATTTTTCCTTCCCAATAACTTTGCAACGCAATAAATGGGATAGCAGGTTGGCTGGTTCCATCTCGTCCTGAATTCCAGGTGATGATTAAATCTTTTCGAGCGCGGGTTATCCCTACATAAAGAAGCCGTAAGCGTTCGCTCGCATAATCTAATCTGGCATTTATTGTTGCATTGCCTATTGAGTAGAACTGATATTCAGAATTGTCAAAAGCTGTTTCGAACTGCGAAAGTGCTTCAGCTGACAGATTTTAATCTCTCTCGGATGAACCATGGCTCGGCAATGAATATGTCGCCTTGAATAGCAGAAGGAAAATCATAATTGTTAACAGACATTAAAATAAACTCGATCCCATTCCAATCCCTTCGCTTTATGCATTGTTGCTACGATCACTTTTCCCTGGTGTAAGTCAGGATCAAAACCCAGAATCATCCTCACTGAATCCGAGAAAACGCCGCTCATTCCGAGCGATCACCGCAAGTTCATCGCTTAATTCTGGTAATCTCCAATTAGGGTGCGCTTGGTTGGCGTGTTTCAGCAATATCGAAAGTTTGAAGGCAACCGCGAGTTCTGCCGGCGACTTAAACAAGTCTTGAGAGATTGCCAGAACCAACTGATCTATCGGAAGCAAAATGGTTTTTTGCCATCGTATGGAGATTTCACGAAATTGAGTCAGAATATCCAAAACTTCTAACGAAGCTCCATCATTTCGTAAACCTTCTAGCCAACCCTGCCTTGGTGTTGGCGAGAAAAATTCTTCCACCTTTGGTATTTTTCGCAGCAGCTCAGCCGCCTGTTCTGTCAGAGGGTCAGGTTTTCCATTTTTTCGTTCTTCCCTACGCCATACCAGGAACATTGAAACTAGTTTTCGAGTTGAATTCGGATCTGCAAGATATTTGAGAATATGCCCTAAGGCGCCTGCTGAATAACGTGTTGTACTTGATGAACTTAATAGACTATCCACAAAAGGCAGACCTCTGCGTTTTAGCTCCTCAGCCATTTCAAATCCGCGTTTGTTCCGTGGTGCAAGAATAGCCACTGTGCTCTCTTCATTTTTTGGCAGCCATTCAGCAATTGAATTAGCGATATAAGAAATCTCTTCGCTTGGTGTGAGTCGCGAAATCATGAAAATGGATATTCAGCGGCAAATCGGCTGGATTAGGTTGTGGGTCTCCCCGTGGAGCAGGCTCAATCAAAGGCGGTGAGAGCAGCGCCTTACGAAGTTCAGGTACTGGATGACTTGTTTTTGTCCAAGTGACAAGGTAATTAGCTAATTCGATGATACTTGAAGTTGACCTCCCGGAATTTGGCAGCGGTTTTGCAGTCACTTCTGGTCGGTGAAGAAATCGAACCAGGTGATCTGGGCTGGCTGTAGTGAAGGTTTCGAAGATCGCTTGATTAGGATCGCCTACTCTGACCCAATTACCAGTTTTCCCTGCTAACGAGGCAAGAATATCTTCTTGCAGCCGGCTACTGTCTTGAGCCTCATCTTCCATAATGAATGGCCACCGGTGCTGCATCCTCTTTAATAATTCTGGATCCATCGATAATGCCTTGCTCGCGAACCGGATCAGATCATCAAAATCAACGGCTCCTCGATATTCAAGACCTCTTTGGTAATCCGAATATATTTCAGCGCCCATTTGGGCAAGAGGAAGAGGAAAGGGAAATTGATCTAGTTGGAGCAAAATTGCCTCCGGCGACAGCTTCCGATCCTTTGCCGTCCGGATTACCGCTCTGGCGATATCATCGACCAGGGTCAATAGCTTTTCTCGGCGGATCTTTTCTAAGGTTTGTTCATTGGTTTCGGAATTGAGGTAATCAATCAATTGGTCAGGATGATTTCTCAACCAGGAAAGCGAAGCTTCAGTACGAATGAGTTCTGCTTCCCTTTCATCGATGATCTGGAATTGATCGTCAAGTTGGATCAAGCCAGGACGTTCTCTCACGATGTCGTT
Organism: uncultured Chloroflexia bacterium; assembly: GCA_963827155.1. GTDB lineage: Bacteria > Chloroflexota > Anaerolineae > Anaerolineales > UBA4823 > UTCFX2. Next base: position 1,840,304 of record CAWGZV010000002.1, read on the forward strand.
TGCCAACCCATGCAGTGTGCGAACCCTATAGCCAGTAAATGGCAGCAAACCTTGCCTCTGGATAAATTGGTTTATCCTTCGATAAAAATTATCTACAGCCGAATTAACCAAAGTGACGATGAGGACCTCCTGATCCTCATCTAACTCCCCCGAAGCGACGATCTTTGCAGCAAGCAGCGCAAGCGTGAATGTCTTGCCTGAACCCGGGACAGCTGAGACTCCCATAAATCCGCTTTGGTAAGCGAGTATTCCCTTTTGCGCAGGTCGAAGAGGAAGGTCGTTTAGTCTCATATTCTAAAGTTATCTATCTTTAACATCAGACCTATAATCAATTTCATTGCGTAATAATTTCTGAAATGCCGCTAGAAGCGGACCACGTTGTTCATAGCCCTGCTCCCCCAACTGAGAGAAACCCAGGTAAATTGATTTTCTACATCGTAATAATAGGCCAATTACCAATCGTCGGGTAGACTCCCTATTAGCTGCAAACTCATCCATATCACTCCAGCTTCGATTGGCTGGCCAATTTCGACTGAGTACGTATGGGTGTGTCAACGGCTGAAAAAGCCTCTCCGACCAGCTTCGGCTCCCTGCATCCAACCAGATTTGAACATCGACTGGCTTGTTTTCTAGCAGGAATGCATACGCTGGCACGATTAAAACAGCACCATTTGTATTGGTGTTCCATTCTTGGAGGTAGCCAGCGGCGATTACGCCTTCTATAACCATTGTCAAAAATTCTTTTCCAATACCTCCTATATCGCCAATCATCTCACTGGCAGCCCATCGGAACTTCTGAACCGATTCAATCAGTCGGGCAGCTGTCAATCCTGCATCGTAATTCGAGTGAAAACCAAATCCTGGTTGTGAAAGCACTTCTCCAAAAAGACGGCTTAAGAAATGATCTAATTCACTCTCGTGGGAGGTCGCTTGAAATAACCATATCCGCAATTTTTCGTACATCTCACCTACCAAATAGGTTATTCTTTCCTGCATTGGAGACTGAATCTCATCAAAACTTGTGAGCCAAAAACCTTCATAATTCGGGTGGTAGACAATATTAGCCAGTAATTGAGCACGCGCAAGATCTAATCCTTCAATGGCTTGGAGAAGAGAGTAGGCAACATCGAAACGGCTGGGTTTAAACCCCCATTGTGGATGGGCTATTGCGGCAAGATCGAGCAGACACTTGGAAGCTGGCTCTTCGCGCAGTGCTCGTGATGGTCGGTGTGACCGAACAGGGATTTGAAATTCTATCAATCGGTTGAATATCGAAAACCTAAGCGAATCGGACATGTATGGAGCAATCACAGCAATATGTTCTGGAGCGATTCCCTCATCCATAACAAGATCTCTAATAGTATTAGCGGCCCAATCGATCATTTCTGGAAAGAAGCGGAAAGATTGAAAATTCAGGGTTTTTTCAAAGGATCTTGTCTCACGGGATGTTGTTTCACTGGACAATCGATCATATGCCTCATTGTCTCGGAACAAGAAATGAGGTTTTCCTGGCGTCGACAATATTGAATTGAACTCTTTTCGAATATTTAACAAGTTGCTTAGATTGGACCAGGGAGTTTGGAAAGAGTATATGATTATCGCACCTTTCAATTAACTCTAGCGCAGATAAGGGATCGGCGCCAAGAAATCGGCGATACCCCGCGTTTTCATCTAGGATCAATAGCGCCGATTGGAGATCAGGCAGCCATTCTCGAATTAGGTCGTGCGCCGCAGGTGGGTCTTCTTCAACATTTTCATAAATCAAATGGTGAAAACTTGATTTTAGATATCCCCGGCAGATTGGATTAATCCAAAGATAGCGCCGAAAGACCTCAATTTGCATTGAATAATCAAGCAAATTATTGCTTAGACAAAAAGATCGATACGCGTTCGCACAGATCTGAACATCTTCACAAACCCGCTGGAGACCTGGCTGACCATCCCAGATCGAATTCAGCCTTTCGCCAATCTCGGTGTAAGGAAATCCCACGATAGCAGCTTTATTCAGATTATCGAGAATTTGGCTATAAATTCTATTCCGTTCTATAGTGACCGAAGCGAATAATCGCTTCTCTTCAATCATCGGGAGAATAAGATGAGCCATCCAATACTGGGCTGTTTCTAAGGTCAGGAATGTGGGTGGTTTTCTTAGAGATCCGAAACCTGCAGCTTCAACTGCTAGAGGCCAGAATAACCTGACCATTCTTTGGGCTAACCCACCATATGTTAGAAGCGTTAGTTGTCCCCCTGAGGGTGTTGATGAGCTGCGAAGCGCCTGCTCATATGGAGATAATAGGTATCGATGTGGTGCGACTAATAAGATCGAATTCCCACCAATCCCCTTCGCTAACATCCGAAGTAGACGAGCGACTGAAACGCTCGTTTTCCCTGCACCAAATATTCCTCTCAGTGAAAGGGAATTATTCTCTGGTAGATCGAGAAAGTCTTGTTGAACTGGAGTCCAATTAACCATTTCGGCGATTTTTCAATTCAAGTTTTCTTTGGTTGTGGAATGAATGAGTTTGAATGATAGTTTTTCAGTTCGGATTGTAAGTAATCTTATAATGATCGTTGTAAGATACGTTAGACTAATGGATTACAAACCACTGGATTATCCAAAGGCTGATCATCCCAACCAAAATTGTCAGCACTGGGCTTCGAGTGCGCCAGGCAACAATTGCCGCAAGAATCCCCGCCAACAACCGTGCATTACCAAAGGAGATAACCAGATGTCCTTTAGATAAAAACAACTCGGGAAAGATAATTGCTGTGAGCACAGCTGGTGGGATGAAGCGCAGAGCTTTGCTGAATTGGGGATTTATGGGTCGACGACCAATGAACATGATGAAAGAAAAACGGATCGCATACGTAATGAATCCGCCGATTATGAAAACCAACCAGATGTTCATGATTTGTTTTCCACCAAAATGCCACACAAGATTCCAGCTATCGCAGCGATAAGCAGCCCTAATTTATAGGGTGTAGAGAATACAATCAATGCAACAATGCCTGCTGAAAGCGCAGATGCTAGTGCTGCTCGGTCCTTAAAATTCGGGACCACCAATGCAATAAAGGTTAAAGCCAGTGTAAAATCTAAAGACCAGGATTCCGGAACAATCGCCCCTAAATAAATCCCGATCGCGGTGCTGATTTGCCATGATGACCAGAGTGCAAGTCCAGCGCCTAAAAAAAACCAATGCCTTAAATCCTTTGGAGTTGGAGTTATCGCTTCGGTTGATATGCTTTCTTGACTAATATTAAGATGAGTATTCTTGTCAGCTCCAGAAATTGGGGAAAAAGGATTGCGGTCTGTATTTTGGTAATATATCACTGTGACTGCATACGCCTCATCTGTAAGCAAATAGCTCAAGAGCAATTTCCAGACCGGACGTAAATTTTGTAAATATGGCGCCAATGAAGCACTATATAGCATGTGGCGTAAATTTACAACCGCAATCGTTAGAATCATAATTAATCCCGGCACCCCCAGATTAATTAATTGGGTAGTAATAATTTGAGCAGAACCCGCAAAAACGATCGCAGACATCGCCTGAGATTGGACCCTTGTCAAGCCAGCATCCATTGCTAGAACACCGTAAATCATCCCAAAAGGCATCACCCCCAAGAGAATTGGAAGCTCGGCTCGCACACCTCGCGAAAACTGATTAAAGAGGAGGTCATAGAAATCAAGATCGTTTATAATAAATCCAGACCGGAGAGCAGTAATTATAAACGAAAGCAAATTGAATCTGACTCTTGTTTAGTCCTTGAATTTATTATGCTGGTAAGAAGGAGTAATCGATGTTCCGACTCCCAAGGCGAATTTGGATTTCATTGGTGTTCATCCTCTTGATATCGTCCGCTTGTCGCTCTCAGGTTGCGAATCCAACATCAATCCCGACTCGGACACTTGAACCGGCTGTCTCTCCGACCTCCATACCCAGCATAGAACCAATTGAATCGCCTGCCAGTACGGAAATTCCACCAGAAGAGCTGAATAGAACTGTTGGAACCAGCACTGCAACCATTGCATTCAACCAAGAGTTTGACCAACTAAATCCTCTGTACGCAACTGTCTTATCTGCTCAACTGATTTATGATATTTGGAATTGCAAAGCTTGGAATTTCGACGATCAAAATAATCCTTTCCCATTATTAGTCAAGGAAATGCCGTCTCAAGAAAATGGGGGGATTTCAGCTGATGGTAAAGAGATCACCCTGGTTCTTAGAGATGATATTGTTTGGTCTGATGGCACCCCAATAACCAGTCAAGATTTTCTTTTTACCTATCAAATGATCATTGATCCCAATAACACCGTCCTTGATGTCGCTCCATATAACTTACTGGAAAGCGTAACTGCTCCTGACGAAAAGACCGTCAAGGTTACTTATAAGGAGCCTAATGCCTCTTGGGTGCATACTTTATGGTCCGTGATTTTACCTTCACACGTTTTACAATCCGTATTTGATGCGCAGGGTTCAGTAAACAATGCCGAGTGGAACCGTGCTCCGACGGTAAGTTGTGGACCATTCACTTTCGAAAGCTGGCAACCAGGTTCATCTGTCTCTTTCAAAACGAATGAAAATTATTGGCTGGATTATCCGATAATCGGAAATATTGTGATCCGATTCTTGGCTGATGATGCAGCAAAAGCCCAGGCAATTATTAATGGTGAGGTAGATTTATCAATTTTCTTGATTGACGGTGCAATCCAAATTCCGATCTTGAAAGATGCAGGTATGCAAATCCTGCCGGTAGATTTCGGGTTATAAGGAAGGAATTTTCTTCTTTCTCGACCCAACGAATGGACATCCAGCATTGCAAGATGAACGCGTCCGGCATGCTCTCGCAATCGCGATCGACCGTCCTTCCATAATCAATGATGTTTATTCCAACTCTGTTATTCCAGCAGCAACTTATTGGGATAACACGCCATATGTGGAACCCGGCTTACAACCATGGACCTATAATCTGGATGAATCCATAAAGCTTCTCGATGAAGCGGGTTGGGTAGATAGCGATGGTGATGGCATCCGAGATAAAGATGGCGTAGAGCTCATTCTCTCTTACGGCACAACGACATCAACCGTTCGCCAATCTGTTCAGAATGCAATCCAGCAGAAACTCAATTCAATTGGTTTCTTCATCGAGCTTTCCAACTACGATAATGCGACCTTCTTTGCGACTTCAGATCAAGGGGGACCAGCAGCAACCGGTCAGTTGGACATTTTCGAATATGCCGCCAGAACTACAAATTATCCAGATCCTAGCACCAGCGATTTTGAGTGCGATCATATCCCTACTGCTGAATTGACCCAGGGGGAAAATTGGTCATATCTTTGCGATCAAGAATTGGACCAGTTATTCAAGAAACAAGTTACTCAAATTGACCTCCAAGAACGGGTTCAAACATTTCATCAAATCAGCAAGCTGATCTTTGATAAAGTTTACTTTGTGGGTCTTTGGAATGATCCCGACTATTGGGCAGCAAACCCTCGTTTACTTAATGTAAAGCTTTCAGCCATCTCACCGTTCTACAATATATCTGAATGGAATATCCAACCTTGATTATTGATTTCGATCAAATAGGATTGTTTGTATTGACCTACTTCTTCGACTAGTCAGGTGATCTATTAATTTCGACCACTATGTAGCCAATCCCGATTATTTACAAATTGGACAATCGATTTATAATAATTATGCTTGGAAGGAGGTGCTCAACTGGATCCTATTCTATGAGGCGTTTCTGATCAACAACCAATCGAACCTTCAATAACTCAAGAGAAGAATATCTGGAGAAGGAGAAAAAAATGTCCTCGAGATCCATCCCCCGCACGATTCTATTCCTTTTTTTCGCCCTTAGTCTTGTGTTAGCAGGATGCGCTACTGGGGGTGCTCCTACCCAAGCTCCTGCTGAAACCCAAGCGCCTGTTGAAACCCAAGCCCCAGCAGCTCCTGAACAAACCGAAGCTCCTGCCGCCCCAGAAGTTACTGAAGCCCCACCCCCAGCAGCAACCGAGGCTCCAGCGGAGCGAAAAGTCGCCACCATCATTTGGACCCAGGAGTTCGACTCCCTAAGCAGCCTTTACACCAACATGTGGTTCGTCTCGTCGGTCTACCCAATTTATGCCTGCCAGGCTTGGCAGTTCAACGAAAATAATGAACCGATTCCAAGCCTTGTCAAAGAAATTCCTTCTGCCGAGAATGGAGGAATATCCGAAGACGGACGGACGATCACCTTAAAATTACGGGATGACATTGTATGGTCTGACGGCACACCGATTACTTCAGCCGACTTCAAATTTACTGCCGATATGGCGATGGCTGCTTCGAATGCGGTGAACTCTCAGGCTCCCTTCGATCTGGTCGAATCTCTCGAAACTCCAGACGAGCAAACCGTGGTAGTCACATTCAAAGAGGTTTACGCCCCCTGGCTTGCCCGCCTGTTCGGCGGAATCAATGGGCATACAGTTTTACCCGCCCATATCCTCCAGCCCGTGTTTGACGCTGAGGGGACGCTCGATACAGCCGAATACAACAAAGCGCCAACTGTTGGCTGCGGACCGTTTGTCTTTGAAGAATGGGAATCTGGCAGTTTTGCTCGTTTTGTGGCAAATGATAAATACTGGCTTGGACGCCCAAAGCTGGATGAGATCTTCTTCCGTTTTGTCCCCGATGATGCCTCTCAGATTGCAGCACTCAAAGCCGGGGACGGCGATTTAGGTACCTTCTTTGCTTACTCCGACCTGCCTGAATTAGAAGCAGCCGGGCTCACGATCCTCAATTCCTTCTCAGGGTATAACGAGGGAATCTATTTCAACCAGCATGCCGAATTAGGCAATCCTGCATTGAAAGACGTTCGAGTTCGTAAGGCAATCGCCCTTGGCTTCAACCGCCAAAAACTGGTGGATGACTTGCTGCTTGGGCGCACCGGCGTGGCAGCCACCGACTGGGACAATTCCCCTTGGGTCGATCCATCTATCGAACCCTACCCTTACGACCCAGAGCAAGCCAAGGCGCTTCTGGAAGAAGCCGGTTGGGTAGATACGAACGGTGACGGCGTGCGCGAAAAAGATGGTGAGGATCTAGTTCTCGTCTATGGGACTACCAACCGCGAAATCCGCCAGGATACTCAGGCAGTCGCTCAGCAGGATCTCGCTGAGATTGGCATAAAGCTTGATCTGCAGAGCTACGACGCTGATATCTTCTTTGCTACATATGGTGAAGACGGCCCTTCAGCGAACTTCTCCCTGGATCTTATCCAATACTCTGACTCGCCAGATATGCCTGACCCGAACACCGTGGTTTGGAGATGTTCCGAGATCCCATCCGATGATTATCCAGATGGTGTAAATGGAAGCGGTGTATGCGACCCTACACTCGAGGAGTTCTTCACTAAACAAGCCACGCAGGTAGATTTTGCCGAAAGGCAGCAAACGTTCTACCAAATCACTAAATATCTCTTCGATAATGTGTACTGGCTTGGACTGTGGGAAGATCCGGACCTGTTTGGCGTCAGCTCCCGTCTTCTGAATGTAAAGATCTCTGGCGCTACCCCCTTGTTTAATGTAGCCGAGTGGGACCTGGCACAATAACCAATCACAATTGATTGTGCAGGCGCAGAGCGCCTGCACAATCTCCCACAATTCAATGACACGCTATATTATTCGACGCTTGCTGCAGGCTATCCCTCTCCTGCTGATCATCAGCATGGTGATTTTTTTTCTGATGAAGAATATGGGCGACCCAATAGCCACAATGGGTGGGCGCAAAGTGACACGCAGCGAAGACCGCATCCGTCTGACCCGCCAGCTTGGATTGGATAAACCACTCATTGTCCAATATCTTTATTGGCTAATCGGCAATGATTGGGCAAAAGCTGATCTTGACGGTGATGGTATTCCAGAAACCCCCGGAAATCGTAAAGGCGTGCTGCGTGGAGACTTTGGCGTATCATTAGTAAACCGTAAGCCTGTCACACAAGTAATTGGAGAAAGACTCCCAAACACCCTTTTGTTGATGTTGACTGCAGAGGCGCTGATCTTGATCTTTGCCTTGCTCATCGGAGTCTATTCGGCGCTTCACCAATATTCCACCTTGGACAACACGCTTACTGGCCTCACATTTTTCTTTTATTCCATGCCGGTTTTCTTCTTCGCTTTGGTGGTGATGTATATATTTGCGGTAAATTTTAAAAAATGGGGTTTACCCTATTTTCCGACAGTTGGAATGTTTGAACCAGAGGTTGGTCAGACACCCAGCCAGGTAATTTGGCATATGGTTCTTCCGGTAGCAACGCTTTCCTTCGGGTTCATCGCTGGTTACAGCCGCTATATCCGAAGCACAATGCTGGAAGCGCTCGGGCAAGATTATGTCCGTACAGCCAAAGCTAAAGGATTACCTCGATCTGAAATTGTCTATATCCATGCGCTTAAAAATGCCGCCTTACCTATCGTCACCATTATCGCCCTGGATCTGCCATTTCTTTTAGGCGGTGCAATCGTCACGGAAAGAATCTTTGCCTGGCCAGGAACCGGTCGGTTATTCTTGGACCATGTTTCACGCGCCGATACGCCGGTGGTTATGGGATTATTAATGATGATTGCATTTGCGGTAATTATCTTCCAGATCATTGCTGATGTGAGCTACGCCTGGCTTGATCCCCGAATTCGGTATAAATAACTGCTAAACAAACCAAAAAATGACCGAAACCATCGCCTCTCATTCCAAACCGATCATCCCCAGTCTTACTGCAGACGAGTTAGAAGCCCCTCCTTTATCCTTAGGCCAGCTGACCTGGCGGCGTTTTCGCCGCCACAAGATGGCTATCACCGGAACTATTTCCCTGGTCTTGATCATTATTTACGCTTTTGGGTTGTCATTTTTCATCAGTGAGGCCGATGCAAACCGGACAGAGACAGGCGCCAGACTCCAGGCGCCTTCGCGTGAGCATCTGATGGGCACCGATACGGTTGGACGAGACATTTTCGCCCGAACTATTTACGGCGGTCAGATTTCGATCCTCATTGGTCTAACCGCCATGATGGTTGAATTGATTATTGGTGTGTCGATTGGCGCTGCATCCGGATTTTTTGGCGGGAAAATTGACAGCGTCCTGATGCGCTTCACAGAAGCGGTGCTGGTGATACCTCAGATCTTCTTGCTCCTTGTGATGGCTAAATACTTCGCCCAATCCATCCCAAACATGACTATCCTGGGCCGAACATTCAGCGGGAGTGTTATGGTGATCGTCATTGTCATCGGGATCACAAGCTGGCCTTATCTGGCGCGCATTGTTCGCTCTCAGTTTTTATCTTTGAAAGAAGGCGACTATATTCTGGCTGCTCGTGCGACAGGCACTCCTACTCGGGACATAATATTCCGGCACATTCTGCCCAACAGCATCGCGCCGATTATTGTCGCTGCCACTTTAAGTGTCGCTTCAGCCATTTTGCTGGAGGCTTACATCAGCTTCTTGGGGATGGGAGTTCGCCCTCCTACTGCAACTTGGGGGAATATGCTTGAAGGGGCTTATAACTATATCGAAAACGCCTGGTGGCTGTGGTTCTTCCCCGGCGTGCTAATTGCCTTGACTGTATTGAGCATCAATTTTCTTGGTGACGGCCTGCGAGATGCACTTGATCCACACAGCCGATCTGCATAATTGAACCTGGAGGATAACCATAATGCAACGGGAACCTTTACTCCAAGTTCAAGACCTATGTACTCGTTTTCACATCGCTGAGGGGACGGTTTATGCGGTAAACGGTGTATCCTTCCAGATCAATGAAGGAGAAACCCTCGCGGTTGTGGGTGAGAGTGGTTGCGGTAAATCTGTAACTATGATGTCTATCATGGGGCTTATCCCCATTCCTCCTGGAGAAGTATCTTGTGGGCAGGCATTTTATCGCGGCAAGGATCTGTTAACTCTGAGTGAGAACGAAAAAGAACACTTGCGCGGTAAAGAAATCGCCATGGTCTTCCAAGATCCAATGACCGCTCTTAACCCTGTATTGACGATCGATCGACAGCTGCGTGAGCCGTTGCGCGTCCATCTTGGTATGGATGAAAATACTGCCCGTGCCCGAGCAATCGAGCTTTTGGAACAAGTCGGCATTCCTGATGCTTCCAAACGAATCAATGCTTATCCCCATCAGTTCTCCGGAGGGATGCGCCAGCGTGCTATGATCGCGATGGCTCTGTCTTGCGCTCCAAGCTTACTGATTGCAGATGAACCTACAACCGCATTGGATGTCACCATCCAGGCTCAAATCGTAGAGCTTGTCAAACGGTTGAGGGATGAGCTTTCAATGGCCATCATCTGGATCACCCACGATCTTGGAGTGGTCGCCGGCCTTGCTGAGCGGGTCTTAGTAATGTACTCCGGCTTCATTGTAGAGGAAGCCCAGGTTGACGATATTTACGAGACGCCGTTGCATCCATATACATTGGCATTATTGGCAGCACTCCCGAGGGTTGATGATAGCCGGCATAACAGATTGAAATCAATCCCTGGCGCCCCACCGAATTTGCTCGTAGAACCGCATGGCTGCCCATTTGCAGTACGTTGTGATTTTGTCTTCGACCGATGCATTGATGAAAATCCAACGTTAGAATTGGTTGCTCCCAACCACAAAATCGCATGCTGGGTGGATGTAACAACAGGAAAACCTCGATGAGCTCTCAAAAACCAGCAACCATAATTAATGAGCAAACTAATAAGCCGCTCGTCCGGGTAAATGATTTAAAGAAGCATTTTCCAGTGACTCAAGGGCTTATCATCGAACGGGAAATCGGAGCGGTTAAAGCTGTTGATGGGATCAGTTTTCATATAATGCCTGGTGAGACTCTCGGTCTGGTCGGAGAGAGCGGTTGTGGAAAAACCACTGCAGGCAGGACAATTCTGGCGCTTTATCCGATCACCGGCGGCGAAGTCACGATTTCCGGGATCAATGTGCACACCGCTGATCACGATCAAATGCTCACCTTACGTCGAAAAGCACAAATAATCTTTCAAGATCCATACTCCTCCCTGAATCCACGTTGGACTGTCAGCGCAATCATCGGGGAACCCATCAGGGTCCACAAGCTAACCGAAACAACAGCAGAAAGAGACGAAAGAGTAAATGAGCTGATGTTGTTGGTAGGTTTAAGCCCCAGGTTAATTAACCGCTTCCCGCATGAGTTTTCTGGGGGACAGAGGCAGCGTATCGGTGTCGCACGTGCTCTGGCTTCTGATCCTGAATTTATTGTTTGTGATGAACCAATCTCCGCCCTCGATGTTTCGATTTAAGCCCAGGTAGTCAATCTGTTAGAAGACTTGCAAGATCAATTTGGATTGACTTATCTTTTCATCGCCCATGATTTGAGCATGGTCCGCCACATTTGCGACCGCGTCGCAGTAATGTATCTTGGAATCCTGGCAGAGTTGGCAGATCGAAATGAATTGTATGAAAATCCCCTCCATCCATACAGCCAGGCGCTTCTTTCAGCTGTTCCAATACCTGATCCAAAGAAAGATCGAGCCCGGCGTCGGATCATATTGAGCGGAGATGTTCCCAGCCCATTAAACCCGCCGAGTGGCTGCCGGTTTCACCCGCGCTGCCCTATGGCAATTTCGATATGCTCGGAATCCCAGCCGGTTTGGCGCGAGGTTTCAAATTCGCATTGGGTGGCGTGCCACTTAGTTTGAACCGAATTAATTGGTTACCCTTATGATTACAGAGCACTGTGCTACCTCCTCAGTGCTCTGTATTTAATTCTGTGCGGTTGGTCAGCTTGGATCCCCAATCGCTGCCTTCGATCCTCCTCGTAATCCGACCAATTTCCGATGAACCATCGTGTTTGGCTCTCGCCTTCGAATGCCAGTATATGCGTACAAATCCGATCCAGAAACCAACGGTCATGGCTGACAATCACAGCGCAGCCTGCAAAATTCTCTAAAGCTTCTTCCAATGCACGTAAAGTATTCACATCTAAGTCATTAGTTGGCTCATCCAACAGAAGTAAATTCGCTGGTTGGGTTAACATCTTTGCCAGGTGGACCCGATTTCTCTCTCCACCCGAAAGATTGCCAACAATTTTTTGCTGATCAGCGCCTAAGAAATTAAAACTTGCGACGTAAGCTCGGGAATTCATTTTTTTTGATCCCAATTGGAGAAAATCTTCTCCAGCTGAAATCTCTTCCCACACTGTTTTCGATGCGTCAAGTGCAGATCGACTCTGATCGACATAGTTCATTCTTACGGTTTCACCTATCCGAAGTTCACCACCGTCCGGTTTTTCCTGCCCAGAAACCATCCGGATAAGGGTGGTTTTGCCAGCGCCATTTGGTCCAATAATCCCAACGATACTTCCAGGTGGAATACTTGCGGTTAAATTCTCTATCAACAAGCGGTCTTCATAACCCTTAGAAACATGATCCAACTCGATCACGATATCGCCCAAACGCGGACCAGGCGGGATGTAGATTTCAAGATTTTCCCTTATCTGCTCTGACTCCTGACCTAAAAGGCGCTCATAAGCAGTATAGCGAGCTTTCCCTTTTGCTTGTCGCGCCTTGGGCGACATTCGAATCCATTCCAGCTCTCGCTCGAGGGTTTTTTGACGCTTCGTTTCGGTATGCTCCTCCTTCTCGAGACGATTTTTCTTTTGTTCCAACCATGATGTATAGTTCCCTTTCCAGGGTATGCCATATCCACGATCCAGTTCAAGAATCCAGCCAGCCACATTATCAAGGAAATATCGATCATGGGTGACCGCAATGACGGTTCCACGATATTGTTTTAGATGATGCTCTAACCAGGCTACCGATTCGGCATCAAGGTGATTTGTAGGTTCGTCCAACAGCAAGATATCCGGTTCAGTAAGGAGCAATCTGCATAAAGCCACCCGCCTCCGTTCACCGCCAGAAAGCAGCTTTATTGGCGTATCTCCTGGTGGGCAGCGAAGAGCATCCATTGCGACATCCAAGCGATTATCTAGTGTCCAGGCATCGATCCGATCAAGCTGTTCCTGAAGCACAGATTGTTCTTTGATCAGTGCGTCAAAATCAGCATCCAGGTCTGCAAATCGGCTGTTGACCGAATCGAATTTATTCAGCATCTCAATCACCGGTTGGACTGCTTCTTCAACCACTTCCTTGACTGTCTTCTGTTCGTGAAGCTCGGGTTCTTGGTCAAGCATCCCTACAGTGTAACCTTTTGAGAAAGCTATCTCCCCCGAAAATCCATCGTCTTTTCCGGCAATTATTCTTAACAAAGTGGATTTTCCCGAGCCATTCAATCCAACCACACCAATTTTCGCACCATAATAAAATCCCAAGGAAATATCGCGCAATACCTGCCGGTTTGTCGGTGGAAACATCCTGCCGACTTTGACCATAGAAAAGATTACTTGTTCATCACTCATCTCTACCTCGAATAAGGTTCACCAACCTGACACCACCTCGATGGACTTGCCGGAAATTTCCTCCTTCAGAAATGATCCGTAGAACTGGATCGATTTCTGTCACTACCGCCCCACTAATGGCATCCACACCAAGATCGAAAAGAAGCGGTGAGAGTGGAGTTGAAGGCCCGAGGATGATTACCTTTGTATTAGGGTTGCACATGCCAATTAATTCATCAAAAGTGTGATTGGATATCGTCATTCCAGTCATCGCCACAACTTCGGCATCTGGGAGGATGCGCGGTGCTTCGCTCGCTGGTAAGTCTCCCGGTTTGGGTTTTAATTCCAGCACAATCAGTTTGCCGACGCGCTGTTCAAGCGATGGGACGAATGGAAAATGGCCGATTAGTGCCACCGATTTCCCTACACCATATCGAGCGATTACTTCTTCTGCGTTCTCCTCTGTCCATTTATTCGGATATCGAGGCAGAAGCGCATTAATAGCTGCCAGCCCAACCGAGGTCTCGAGAGAGGACCCCTTTTCCGCTAATTTCGCCAATTCCCTCCCGCTTAATTGGGTCAGTTGACCAGCAAATCGAAATGTTTGGTCCCCGTGTTGTTCATCCGGCGCATATAAGGTCGCTGCTAATCCACAGTGTCTTTTGCCATGTATGCGGACGACTACTGCTGTCCAATGCAGGCCTATTCGGACTTCTTCGACGTCTCCATCTTGCAGGGTGTCTTGTATACGCTTAAAAATGTCCAATTTAGCTCCTGGATTTTTGAAGGCTTTGCTAATCGCAATTGGAAGATTGAACTATGCAATACTATACTTTAATTTCAAACTTACATCAATCGTTTGGGAGGGCAATTTTCATGAACCTCTCCATCATCAGATCCTATTAGCGAAATTTGAATTGATACCTGGTAAAATCACCTTCCGAGAAGAAAATATGAGAAGAAATACTATCGCCGCGATTCTATTGTTGTTACTAGGTGGGTGTTCGTTTTTCCAAGAAAACACATCGCCGGTTGCTCTTCCAACTCCCACCATTTCACAATCTACCGTTCAGGTCGAACAATTTCCAACACCAACTCCGATCATGCCGCCAGATTTAACAGGCGATGTGGGAGTTCAACAGCTCATGCTCTTCAGCCACAGCCGCTGGAAGAATTTATCCGCCGAATATTCAATCACTTACTATCCATCCGACGCCTCAGCTGAGCCTGAAGTTCAGACTGTTCAATTATGGATCCGATTACCTGCGGAATATAAAACGCTAATAACCCAAAATGGTAAGGAAATGTCGGCGCTTCGCATCAGTGATGGAAAATCGATGCTGGACAATGAAGGGAATCGCTCGGAGGTGCCGGCGTTCCTGTTTGCGCCTTTCAACCCACCAAATTACCCTTCGGACACCGTCTATCCACATCCGCTGGCAGGCTACTTAGGAACCCCTGTGAGCGACCTGATATTTCCAGCCGGTCTTGCTCAGCGAGGAGGTGAATATCAAATCACAGGGTCGGAGATAATTGCCGGAAGGGAATCGCAGGTAGTAGAATGGAGCCGCTCTCCTGGTGTTGTGACTGATCGGCTGTGGGTTGATAAGATTACAGGAGTCGTTCTGCGCCAACAAAACTATGGTAAACAGCAGAATATCTCGCCGATCAGCGATATCCAGGCGGCATTTATCAAATTTGATGGAGAAATCCAAGCAAATACATTTGCATTGGACCAGGTCCCTACCCCAGCCCCAACTCCTACTTCCCCAACGGCTGAATCAGCTTCAGTAACCGTCCTGTCTCAGGTTGTGAATATCCGAAGCGGTCCCAATACTGGTTATGAAGTGATCGCTACAGTTGAAACTGGCATAGTTCTCCCTGTTATTGGTAGAAACGAAACTGGTGATTGGTGGAAAGTTAAGTTGAATGGGGAAACCGGTTGGATTTTTGGCGCCTTCGTCGAATTTTCAGGCGATCCAGAAACCGTGCCAATCGTAATTTATTAACCCGTCAAAATTTGTTTCCTGGTTCGAACAATCTCTACCCCAACCGCTTCGCAAAATGGTAATATGCTCGGCTTCTCCACGCGTACCATCACCTTTTGAGTCAATGGTTCCTTTAGACACATTTCTGCTAGATCGTGTGCCAGAGCTTCGACGGAAAAGCGATTTACACTCTCTGCTATTTTGCGTGCCTCCAGTGCAATTCTTGAATAATCAACTGATTTCGAGAAATCATCTGATACTGCTGCCTTTCTTGTATCAGTAATAATCTCAATATTGATCCTTATCTCTTGTGGTTGAGTCCGTTCCCATTCATTTACTCCGATGATTCCCCTAGCAATCAGATCTCGAATGATGATTTTATCCAATGCCGTATCCTTTCCAAATTCATCACAATCTTTGCGGTACGTTTGCTTTTGTCAGCAAATCGATCAGCGGCTCGAGCGGAAGTGCAAATGCTGTGCGGCTGTCCCTTCCTGTGATTGTCATCGCGCAGGTGAGTGAATTAATAACAGCTTCTTCTACTGTTTCAATTACAGCTTGAAAGAATAGGTTCAAGACACAGGAGATTTTTCGATTCCCAGAACCGATTCCACCTTTCCAACCATAACACATGGTGTCTGTACCTGCCCCAACAACCCCCTGCTCAACTGCAGCCGATGGACACATCTGAAACGCCTGGTGTACATGAGCGGCTTTAACATGTCGCCCTTGAATATCATTCAGATAACCATCTTTTGTCTCTCTAACCACGATGTTCACACTTCCGGCGTTCGAATTCATTCCGAGCTCTGGATTCTCCAAAATCAATTGATCCAACAAAGTGTCAAGGACCAATCCAACATTAAAGGTATTCGTTAATGCGATAGGAGCTTCAAGAATTCCCAATTCTCTTACTTGCTCAAATCCAATAACTTTTCCGTACCCATTAATCGTATGCACTGCGGCAGTTACTTTTTCAAGATATATTTTTCCGCTGTTAGGACAAATCAAGGTCAAACCAGTCCGGACAGGTCCTTTGGATGGTATTAGGACTCCATCGCCTTCGATCAAGGTTACTTGTCCTGCGAACACACCAGGCACATCTGTAATCGTATTCGAAGGTCCCGTTGGAAATTCACCAGGATAATAACCGTAATATCTGAGGGGATTTCGCATCGAAGTCTTGCGCCTTAGATAAAACCATCGGTAATTTCTTTACAGCAGCGTACAAAATCAAGGACGGTTGGAACGTTGCGCATCAACAGTGCCATGTTGCCCTTGACCCCAATTTTTCTGGTTAATAATGCTTGCATGACCTCTAATTCACCGCCCAGCAATTTGACCCCATTCTCATATGGAAGTGTCAGTGAGATCGCCGCGGCCGGTTCATTTGGACCTTCAAGAAATGTCGCTGAACGGCATTTGCCATGCCAAAGATCTAAATAGACTTTCTTAAATTCGATTAAATTACCCCCCGCTTCGATAATCACCATCATGTCGCCTTCCCATGTTTGAGCGATCCGTTCATAACGTTCATCATTATTGAGCTTCGCTTTAAGTTCAACCAACCATTCATCGGTGGGAAATTTCGCCATAAGATCTCCAAAAAAACTTCGAAATTGGACCTGATTAAATGGACGAATTGATCGCGTCGTGCCACATCTGGATTGATTAATTCAAATTCAATTTTCCTAACTTTTATTATAACCACCTCCAGAAGCTATTCATTTGGAATATAAAATTATTTAGAAAACCTTGCAAATTCCAGGAATTTCGTCTATCCTATAGACACAAAGGAATGCCTGGATATCGCGCACCAGGCTAAAGAAACGGCGTCTTGAATTCCCGAAATTGTTCGATTATCCAAAAGGAGGAACAGAGATGAGGAATACTATGCGAGAATTCAAATTTCTCATAGTTGTCTTTTTAATGGGGGCACTGGTGATGAGCGCTTGTACTCAACCAGCCCAGCCTGCTGCGGCGACCGAAGCGCCGGCACCCGCCTCTCCAGAAAAGGCTGCAATCCCAGATCTGGGTGGGAAGGTCATCACCGTCGCAGTTGAAAACGCCTATCCGCCCTTCAACTCAATCGATGAAAATACCAATGAAGGCATAGGTTGGGATTATGATGCGGTAAATGAAATTTGTAAGCGACTGAACTGCAAACCCGAATTCAAACAGGCTGCTTGGGACGGCATTTTCCCCGCAATGCAAGCCGGTGAATTTGATGCCCTTGCTGATGGCGTTACGATCACCGCTGAACGAGAGGAGATCGTGGATTTCTCGATACCTTACGTCACGGTCGGCCAGGTTCTGCTTGTGCGAGCAGATGAGACGCGTGATGTCGAAGCGTTGAAGGCAGATGCAAATGCGCTCGTCGGCACTCAAATCGGTACAACCAATGAGATCGTCGCCAAAGAGAATTTCCCGGCGGAGAGAGTAAAATCTTTCGAGGATTTCGGTGCAGCCGTTTTGGCAACTATGTCTAAAGACACAGATGCGGTTGTGATCGATAATGTTACCGCTTCAGGTTTCATGCGCGAAAATGAGGGAAAATTAAAGATAATTGGTTCGCTGACCTCAGACGAACAGCTCGGATTTGTGTTTCCGCCAAATAGCGACCTTAAAGCTGCCTTCAATGCAGCGCTAGAGGCGATGAAGGCTGATGGGACACTCGATGCGTTAAATCGTAAATGGGGTCTCACCCAGTAGCTCGAACACCCACGCCGTTTCTAGTTTTTAGACATGAAATTAGTTGTCACCTCCCGCAGTTATAGCGTTGAACTGCGGGAGGGATGTATTGGTGGTTATTTCTAAGGAGCTGAAATGGATGCTAAATCAGATCCAAAATCTGAGATCCCGCGCATCGACCGAATAAATCAGGTTCCATGGTGGGCATTGATTATTGCCGCAACCGGCTCTTTTGTTTTTTACCTGATTATCTCCGACGCGAATTATAGGGAAACATTTATCTACATAAAAGCTGGAGTAATTGTCACCTTGCGGATCACATTATTGGCTTTTCCAATAGCTACAGTTATTGGTTTGATCACCGGGTTGATGCGAACATCCAAAAATACTGTCTTTTACACGATATCAACTCTATATGTCGAGGTCATTCGAGGAATTCCCATGGTTGTCTTGATTTTAATGGTGGCCTTTGCGGTGGTGCCAGTATTTGTCAACTCTATTCAAGCCATTGGCAATTGGGGTTTTGCTAGATTCGGCGAGCTCGCATTAGGCGGATTATTTGATTCGCTGAGAAATTACAGCATTCGCTCCATTTCGATGGAGCTGAGATTTGTTTTTGCAATTGCTTTAGGTTATGGGGCATTCGAGGCAGAAATCTTCCGCGCAGGGATACAATCGATCGGCAAAGGACAGATGGAAGCTGCGCGTTCGCTTGGTATGAATTATTTCCAGTCAATGCGATTTATCATTCTTCCTCAGGCAATTCGTAGGGTCCTCCCACCCTTAGGAAATGATTTTATTGCCATGCTGAAGGATTCATCTTTAGCGACAGTTCTTGCAGTTAATGAGCTCACACAATTAACTCGACTTCGACGGTCCAGCACCTTTCGTGTAATGGAGGCATTCAACGTTGCAGCTTTTCTCTACCTTTCGATGACGCTGCTCCTTTCCGCTGGCGTCCGTTTCCTGGAACAGCGCATGAGGATTGATGAATAATGCAAACGGAGACAAATCCAAACAAGATTTGCCTCCGTCGTATTCAAATGCGCTGGGTGGGAGTTGAACCCACACGCCTTTCGGCACATGGCCCTCAACCATGCCTGTCTGCCAGTTCCAGCACCAGCGCTAGAGCAAAAGTATTATAATCGGCTCTACATCATTGTCAAGCTAAATCTTTCCTGGAGAGTTCTCCTATGCGAATTGTTCTAGACGCCATGGGCAGCGATAACTGCCCCGAGCCTGAAATCCTCGCGACCATTGAAGCAAGTAGACTTTTCGGGGAGGATATTATCCTGGTTGGGCAGAAATCAGCATTAGAGCTTAAATTCAAACAACTTGGCAGCGATATGCATCGTATTACCATCGTCGATGCAGACGACATCATCACCATGAAAGACAAAGGATTAGCCCTGGCTTTGAAAGCCAAACGAAAGAATTCTAGAACAACCATGGCTGTAGGTATGGATCTCCTGAAATCCGGACAAGCCGATGCCTTCGTAACCGCAGGGAATACTGGAGGCGCTTTAGCTACTGCCTATTACCGTATCGGGACGCTTACAGGTGTTGAACGCCCTGCGCTAACAGCCCTCTTTCCCGTGAAAAACGGATTCTCAGTCGTGTTGGACATAGGCGCTAATCCCGAATGTAAACCAGAACACTTACTCCAATTTGCAGTAATGGGATCTGTCTATTCGCATAAAGTCCTTGGGATTGAGAATCCGCGGGTAGGTTTGCTCTCTAATGGAGAAGAAGCGGGAAAAGGCAATGAGTTAGTAAAACTAACCTACCCATTGCTCGAGAAGAGCGGTCTAAATTTTGTTGGGAATGTCGAAGGAAAGGAATTATTTGGTGGTGAAGCCGATGTCGTGGTAACCGATGGTTTTACAGGAAATATCCTCCTCAAGGCTAGCGAAGCAGTTGCAAAGTTGATTACGGATGTCCTTCGTCAGGAGCTGACCAGTAGTCTTCGGATGAAAGCTGGGGCATTAATGGCTAAACCTGCCTTTTCACGATTAAAACAAATGTTAGATCCTGCGGAAGTAGGTGCGGCTCCGTTATTAGGTATCGATGGATTGGTCTTTGTTGGTCATGGACGTTCGGATGCACATGCCCTCGTTAGCGCCATAAACACTGCCCGCCGGGCAGTAACCGCGAATTTGATCTCTGCGCTGAATGACGCAATTCAAGAAAGACTAGCCGATCTCCCGTCAAATCAAAAAATTCTCGATCCAGGCGCCAAAATAGATGAATAGAATAGAAAAATCAAGTTCGCGGGTTTTAGTGACTGGAATGGGGGCAGTAAGTCCCCTCGGCTCTTCTCTTCCGCAGTTTTGGGAAGGTTTAATTGCCGGAAAGTCTGGAATTAAGCAAATCACTGGTTTTAACCCTGAAGATTTCCCCTGTCAAATCGCAGGTGAGATCCCTGATTTTTCGGCAGAATTGTTCATTGATAAGAAAGAAATTCGCCGAACCCCACGCACTTGCCAGATTTCATTAGGAGCAGCTCTGGAGGCAATGCAAGACGCCGGCTTACCAGACCAAGCTTCCGATCCAGAGCGAACTGCTGTAATTTTTGGGTCAATTGTAGGCGGAATTGATAAATTGGAAGAAGGGGTGATGACCCTCAGAAATCACGGACCTTCAAAGGTCAGCCCATTCATGCTGCCAACAGGTATCCCAAATATCCCGGCTTTTTCGATCGCTCAGAGATTTAATTGTTTAGGTGAAAATTTAACAATCTCGACTGCCTGCGCGACGGGGACACAAGCGATAGGACAAGCCGCCGAATTCATACGAAATGGTAGAGCAGACATTGCCATTACTGGCGGAGCTGAAGCAATTGTGCGAGATTGGGCAATTGCTGGATTTTGCGCTATGCGGGCTTTACCGCTTTCTTATAACGTAAATCCCACATTTGCCTCGCGCCCTTTCGATGCCAAGAGAGAGGGTTTTATTCTCTCGGAAGGAAGTGGGATTCTAATTCTTGAAAGCGAGGAACATGCCCTTAAGCGAGGTGCTCGGGTTTATGCTGAAATCATCGGTCAAGCCTCATCCTCCGATGCATTTCACTTTGCAGCTCCCGAACCTGAAGGGAAAGGGGCAGAACGCGCTATGCGTTGGGCGCTCAGCGATGCTGGCATTTCACCCAGTGATGTGGATTATGTGAATGCTCATGGGACCTCCACTCCCCTCAATGACGTTACGGAGACACGTGCAATCAAATCGCTTTTTGGCGAACATTCCTATCAGTTATCGATCAGTTCGATTAAATCCATGATTGGACACGCGATGGGAGCCGCGGGTGCTTTGGAGGCAATCTCAACCATCTTGACGATTTATCACGGGAAGATCCCGCCAACCATTAATTACGAAAATCCAGATCCGGAATGTGATCTCGATTACACCCCAAACACTTTTCGTAATAAGAATGTAAACATCGCGATTTCCAATTCATTCGGGATTGGCGGTCAAAACGCTTGTCTGGTGATTAAAAATATATCGATTAATCAAAAACTCTTTTTAGGGAATGGATTATTAACATGAATATTTATCGAAACGAAAAATTAATCAAGCGAAATGGTCGAATAGCCCAAATAGGATTAATTGTCACATTGGCAGTCCTTGTTGGCGGCATGATCCTTTCATTTCAGAGACCGGATCAGATTCTGTTTGCTTACGGCTTACTTTTGGTCGGTTTTGTCCTTTTCCAAATCACGATTTACTTTCAAAACCGTTGGGGCAGAAAACCCCGCCCTGATACATTACTTGACAGTGCATTAAAAGGTCTGGATAAGAAATTCAGTCTTTACCATTACTTATCGCCGGTCAGCCACCTTTTAATCGGACCTACCGGGATTTGGGTTTTGCTCCCTTATTACCAGCGTGGAACTATAAGCTTTTCAAACGGACGTTACCAACAGAAAGGGCGGAATTTGTATTGGAAAATTTTCGGTCAGGAAGGTCTTGGCCGCCCAGAATTGGAAATCGCAAACGCCAAATCATCAATAGATAAATTTGTTCAGGAAAAATTTCCCGATCAAGCCCTTCCACCAGCTGATGCGTTGATGGTTTTTACTGAATTCGCGGACGATTATTGAGATACCTCAAGACACAGATCTCCCAGCGGCTGCAATCGCCTTAAAGAGTTAAAGGAGACGATCAGAAAAGCTGGAAAAAACAAATCATTAGCTGCCGATAAAGTCAAGCTCTTAGAAGACGTGATCCCTAGAGAATAAACAACTACCAAAACCCTATTCAGTAACTGAATTTCCGATAGGAGATCATATGGAATATCGCGAGCTTGGGAGAACCGGTTTTCATGTTTCTACGATCAGCTTTGGAGCATGGGCTATTGGTGGAAGTTGGGGGAAGGTAAATGACCAGGAATCGTACTCTTCCTTGTGCGAAGCAGTGAATAGGGGGGTTAATTTCTTCGATACGGCAGACGTTTATGGAGATGGACGAAGTGAGAAGCTTCTCGCCAGGCTTAAAAAAGAAAATAATCACGAAATCGTCATCGCAACCAAAGCCGGTCGGAGATTGGACCCTCATATAGCAAGCGGCTATAACCGGAAAAATCTCACCGCATTCATAAACCGAAGTCTGAAAAACCTAGATCTTGAAGCGTTGGATCTGCTCCAGCTTCACTGCCCTCCAACGGAAGTCTATTATATGCCAGAGGTTTTTGGCATATTGGACGACTTACAGCAAACTGGTAAGCTCCGATTTTATGGCGTCAGTGTAGAAAAAGTCGAAGAAGCTTTGAAAGCAATTGAGTATCCTGGTGTCCAAAGCGTTCAAATCATCTTTAATATATTTCGCCAGCGTCCAGCAGATCTTTTCTTTCAGGCAGCCATCAAGCATAAAGTAGGGATTTTAGCCAGACTCCCACTTTCTTCTGGAATGCTCGCTGGAAAAATGAATCACAAAACTGAATTCGAGCCGGATGACCACCGCAGAGAAAACATCCATGGTGAATTATTCGACCGCGGCGAAACGTTTTCCGGTGTTGATTTTGAAACAGGGCTCCAGGCGGTAGAAGCTTTGCGAACGCTTGTCCCTCAAGGTTGGACCATGGCCCAATTCGCTATGCGATGGATCTTAATGTTCGAAGCAGTAACATGCGCGATCCCTGGTGCAAAACGGCCTCAACAGGTCTTGGAAAATATCCGGGCTTCAGATCTTCCGCCGCTACCTGAAATTGTGATGCATCAGGTTTCAGAGATTTACAATCGAATGATAAAGAATCAGGTCCACCAATATTGGTAGGTCTTAATCCATCAAGATGCGCTCTTTTTTCTGCTCCAGAGTATGAGCAGAATCACGCCAAAAATCAATCCAGCAATTCCAGCGGCAAATCCCAGTAATCGTAAAGCAGCTGGAAGCTCTTTAGATGGTAAAGGTCCATGCACAATGGGTTGAGGAGTATTTATCGCGCTCAAGGTAACTGATTCTGGTGGAGTGTTAGCTGGGGATTGCAAGGTTTGGGTAATAAGAGGAGTTTTTAGAAGGGAAAATGTGCCGTTATCAGTTGTTTTGGATCGTATGGCATGCGTCATTTTTTCAGCTGGTTTTTCATTACTCATCCACAAAAAAACAGCCAGGGCACTGTAATCATTTTCACTCAAAATTCCTGGAGATTGTGGAGGATGGGTTTCTTCTAAATATGCCAAAATCCTGCTAAATTCCGAGTAATCCCTGAGCGCGTCCGATTTTGATATGATAGCCGGCACATAAGTAGGAATAGGAAACCCTTCATCTTGAGGTCTGCCTCCATGGCATCCTTTACCCCAACAGTACTGGTGGTCTTCCTCCCAGATTTTCCGGAAATCGTCTGTTAATCCTTGTCCAAGGTCTCCATGGCAGGGCATGCAGTGAAAGTAATAAAGATATCTCCCTGACTCAAATTCCGAAGGATTGTCGGAGAGATCAGGCGTTGCAAAGGGGTCGTATGTTGGCCTCGTTAGCACCGCTGAAGCTGGTGATGAGGTTGGTGAAACTGCTGCAGTACCTTCACCCGCAGCAATCATAACTAAAATACTCCCTCCCGCAAATACGATTAGAGATAGGAGAACAGGACGAAATATTCTCATTCCACGAAAAAAGGACTGTCCTAATAATTGAACAGTCCTTATCTTAGGCTGTAAAAACTATCGTCTCCATCAAATAAAAATGGAATGAATAAGCGGCTAAATTCCTCAACTTTGGATAATTAAGGAAAAATATCTTTTATCCTCATCCAGCCAAAAATGCTTCGATCGCCTCTTTGCTGATCCGGTATGCATTTCCGATCTTCTTGGCTTTCAGGTCACCAGACTGGATAGCAGCAACCACATCTTCCTCAGACACACGCAGGAATTGTGCTGCCTCCCCAGGGGTCATAACAGACGGTATGGTACCAGCGGGAGCGCCGCCTGAAGGCTGCTGGGGAGATTGTCCTCCGCTTTGCTGACCTGTCATCCCACTTAAAGCAGTCCCCAACACATTCCCAATTCCTACCCCGGCGCCAATACCAGCTGTCAAACCCGCACCTCCGCTTGGATTCTGTGCCGCATCCCTCAGGGCATCTGCTGCTTGAAGCTGTGTATAGGTTGTCATATCCAGCATGCCCATTGCCCGCAGCTCTTCTGCCGATTTACTGGACGGCTTGAGATTCTCAACATAGAAATTCTTCAAAGTTAACCCGATTGCCAGGAAATCGTCTTGCGATTTTGCCCGCACACCCGCTCCAAGCTCTTCGGTGAGACCAATTAATTCTGGAACGCTGTATTTTGCAGCCGTCTCTCCTAATAAGTCCTGCAGCTTAGATAGAAGCATCGAGCGTAATCGGGATTCAATGTCCGAAAAACGATAAGTGCCTTGAGTTCCAACGATTTGTGTGACAAATTGCTGGGGATCCTTGACTTGAAATCCGTAAGAACCAAATCCTTGAAGCAGTGCAACTCCTAAACCCATATTGGGGTTCCTGACGATAATAGGTTGAGGCGTACCCCATTTTCGATCTGCGAACTCACGCATTGAAATAAAATAGACTTCAGCCGGGAATGGAGTTCGCTCGTTGAAAAGTTTTCCAAGTTTCTCAATCAGCAAAGGAATATTATACGTGACCAGGGTATGCCGACCTGGACCGAAAACATCCATTGCGTTGCCATCTCGAAAAAAGACTGCAGTCTGCGATTCGCGAACAACCAGTTGCGAACCCAGGCGCACCGAACCTTGTCCTTGCTCTGGAATGCGGTGAACAATTTCGTCTCGCATTTCATTCGGATATTCAATCAAATCTATGATCCTGGTCATAATATTCTCTCCTGGATTTCACATTCTTGAAAATATCAAACAAAAAGCCCCTCAATTATTGAGTCGTGGCAGGGCTTAGAATCGCTTCTTCACGGCGATCAAAAACATCGATACATTGTTGCGTTACCGTTTTAAGATTTCTGAATGCTGCCGGTAGACCATCTGTGCCAACAGAAGCTTCGACATTATCAACTGCACGCCCAACCTCATCACCGAGAGCCAACATCTGATAGTCGTACTCGTAAAGGCGTAATAATTCTTCCTCGTTTATCTTTACAGCATCAAATAACCCTGAGTAGCCCCGCGTTGCTCTTCGAATTCGATCTGCAAATGTTCTGAGCTTGATTGCCGATGCCTCCAGGTCATCGATATATTGAATATCTCCAGAGCTGATGAAATCACGCTGTAATTGAGATATGCGGCCCCATTGTTGTTCAAATCGATCTGCGATCGTCTCACGCAGAAGTTTATCCGAATCACGACGAGCCTGGCGTTCCATATATCCTTTAAAACCCGGGATGTAGTTGAGAATTTTCTTGAAGGGATCCATCTCCGATTTAATGGTATCGAAAAGTTGATCAGACATGCCTGACTCCTTTGAAGTTAATAATTTCTGACCGGATAATCAATCCAAGTTCTTCGAGACAAGTAACTGTATAGATTATAGTCTTAGTTTTGTCTGCGTGCAACATATGTGAAGTTTGATCATGATTCTGTCAAAATTTTCAAGCCTCATTATTACTACGAGGGTAAGTTAGAACAGTTGCAAAGAGATTTTGCTATTTAAGGGTTCTTTGTTGAGAAGAAATGTCTGGAGGATATTTTCCAGTCGTTTTAATAAGTCAATATCTTCAATTGATCGAAGCACTGATGTTTACATCTGGATTGTTCAAATCTCACAATTCATTTTTTCCCAGAAGAAATTCATCCATTCACCTTCGATTGATTGCATCTCTGAAATTTAGTCCAGAATCTGCACATCTTAAACATTGTCTCAAATACTTATCCCTTACCAGCCAAACTGGATAATCGAGTGGCAGTCAGGCGCCCAGGGTCAGGGCAATCATCGATTAGAAAATGTTATAATCTACCGGCGAAATGCCCATAACATAAACGTTGTATTGATCCTTATACAGGAGTATGGATATGAATAAGCAAGACCTGCATGACCTTTTAGCACTTTTAGATAACAGTGTCCAGGTGCAAGAAGGCAAAGTCGATATTTTGGATGCCCCTAGGTTGCGAGCAACCATCCACCGTCTGGCGGAAGTCTCAGCGTTAGAATCTGGCTCGCGCCAGGGATTGGCTCGATTTTTGGTGAGAATGATTGCAGAGAAAAAAGGGATCTTCCCTGCATCCATCAATGATCTCTATATGGCTCGCGGCAGAGGTGAGGTACCGACCAATTTTACAGTCCCTGCCATGAATTTACGCGCCATGGCGTTTGATTCCGCCAAAGCCGTTTTCCGTGCTGCTCGAAAAATTGATGCCGCAGCAATTATTTTTGAGATTGCTCGGTCAGAAATGGCTTATACAGACCAACGACCTGCTGAGTATGTCACAAGTGTGCTCGCCGCTGCAGTTGCTGAAGATTACACGAGCCCTGTATTTATTCAGGGTGATCATTTTCAAGTTTCAGCAAAACGCTTTGCAAGCGCCCCAGATGCTGAGCTGCAAGCTGTCAAAGATTTAATTATTGAAGCCCTCAAAGCCGGTTTTTTCAACATCGATATCGATACTTCGACTCTGGTTGACCTGAGTAAATCTAACATTTTGGAACAACAGGCTTTAAATACTTCGCTTTCGGCGATGTACACCGAATTCATTCGATCGAACGAACCAACCGGAGTGACTGTCTCCATTGGCGGAGAGATTGGCGAAGTGGGTGGTCAAAACTCCACCGAAGAAGAACTGTGCGCCTACATGGATGGATATTCAACAGAATTAAGCAAGCTGGCTCCCAAGGCGATTGGCATCAGCAAGATAAGCATCCAGACAGGTACCTCACACGGCGGAGTCGTCTTACCAGATGGGTCGATTGCCACCGTGAGCGTTGATTTTAATACTTTAAAGAAACTCAGCGAGATTGCCAGGATTGAATTTGGTCTCGGTGGTGCCGTTCAACACGGGGCATCCACTCTTCCGGAAGACGCCTTCGGCAAATTCGTTGACAGCTTTGCCGTCGAGGTCCATCTTGCGACAAATTTCCAAACAATGCTTTATGATCGGCTGCCAGTAGATCTGCGCTCAGAGATCTATGCTTTCCTGGACGAAAAATATGCAGTCGAACGGAAACCGGATATGACAAGCGAGCAGTTTTACTACAAGACTCTGAAAGAATGCAGTCGGACCTTTTAAAAAGCAGGTCTGGAACTTATCTGCCGCCAAGAAAGAGGAGATAGGACAGGCCTGGGAAGAGCAGTTCAGCAAATTATTCCTGCTTCTCGGTCAATCCGGAACCCGAAAATTCGTTGAACAGACCATTAAGCCAATTGTTGTCAAACCAGACCTGCAATTCTACCTGGGTGAAGATGTCGCTGCTGGCGATGTCTCTGATCTCGCAGATTGAATGGAATACCACTTAAAAGAGACGCAAACTGGAACAGCATTCAAATTTCTTAGCTGGACTCGACCAGGAACTTGGGGTTAATTCTGAATTTTCCCAATAAAAAAATAAGGATTTGGGCTCAGGTGCCTCCCAAGTCCTTATTTTTCTCGCTCGATGGTTTACTCAACATTGAGGAAATGGATCTTCCTGGTCCTTGCGAATAATCAAGGAAAGATATTAGAAGGATAGAATGAAGATCGTCGAATGAAAAGCGGAGTGGTTTCTGCTGCCTTGGCATATATTCTTTGGGGATTCTTCCCAATTTATTTTAAGTTTATCCATGATGTTCCCGCAATTCAGATCGTTGGACACCGGATTGTCTGGTCTTTCGTATTCTTGTCGCTTTTGGTGCTCCTGCGTAAAGAGTGGAAACAGCTGCAGGGTAAAATCCAAGGACCAAGATTCTTATCAATTTTCTTCGTTTCTTCTCTGCTATTGGCGACCAACTGGTTGGTCTACGTTTATGGAGTCAACGCAGGTTTTATCATCGAGACGAGTTTGGGTTATTTTATTAGCCCGCTAGCCAGTGTTCTTTTCGGAGTTGTATTCTTGCGTGAAAGGCTTCGCGCTTTTCAATGGATCCCTGTCGTCTTAGCGGTTGCAGGCGTGCTTTATCTCACTTTTCTTTATGGGCGCTTGCCCTGGATTGCACTTCTACTGGCGCTTTCTTTCAGCTTGTACGGATTAGTAAAAAAAACCGCCCCAATCTCTTCATTCCATGGATTGGTTCTTGAAACCGGTATGCTGTTCATCCCCAGCATGATCTTTTTACTGATCATCAATAATCAAGGAATAGGATCTTTCGGGCAAGCTGATCTCCAAACCACTGTTTTATTGATCTTGACCGGTCCTATCACCGCTATTCCGCTTCTACTTTTTGGTTCGGCGGCAAGACGCATCGATCTTACTTTATTGGGATTGCTCCAATATATCTCCCCAACGATTCAATTCCTGATAGGGGTGATCATATTCAAAGAATCCTTCTCGACATCAACTTTGATCGGCTTCATTTTCATCTGGCTGGCATTGATCTTTCTTTGGCTTGAATCCTTCATTGGACATCGCAAATCATTGGCATTGGAACCCAACTAGTCAATATATTGTCGCTTGAAAACTCATTACGGATTCTCTGAAGGACTGAAAAGCATCACACGACTGTTACTTGAGTCTACAACCCAAAGCAGTCCATCGGGAGTTGCTGAAATACCGACTGGTAGCCCAAATTGGTTAGAATTCACCCCAAATTCTCCCCAAGAGCTTATGGCATCACCAGTAGCTGAAAATTCCAGAATTCGATATCCTTCTGGATCAGAAGCGAATAAATGACCCGAGGTATCTACAGCTAGATAAGGCTTATTATCCAACGATTGACCATACCACGCTTGGACCTCCCAAGATCGGAATGGTGTATATATGTCCTGATCGTCTGGTTGAAAGACCTGGATGCGTTGGTTCCATGTGTCGGCAACGTATACCAACCCTGCGTCATCCACTGCGATACCCACAGGTTCATCTAGTTGACCAGCGCCCATTCCTGCTTCACCAAATTGAGTAATATATTTCCCGTCTGCAGTGAAAACCACAATTCGTTTATTTCCTGTATCGGTAATGAATACCCTTCCAGCTGTATCAATTGCCAAATCTCTCGGCCCCCAGAATGCTTCAGGCTGCTCTGCCTGGCCAAAGTAACCCCACATTTGTAGAAACTCACCAGACGCGCTGAACCGCTGAATGCGGTGATTCCAGGTATCTGCCACATAAACCGTGTTGTCTGGACCAACCTCTATTCCCCATGGCTGATTAAAGCTTCCACCTGGAGCAGAACCCGTTGCAGAGTCGCCAAATGATCCCCAAACCTGGAGCACTTCTCCTGTGGTTGAAAGATGTTGGATGCGGTGGTTTTCTGTATCAGCAATATACAAGCTTCCATCCGGTGCAATCGCGACATCTCTAGGTCGTAAGAATTGACCCGCTTCGCTTCCTTGAGTCCCCAAAATAATGCTCGCACTAAGCTGAACTTGTTTTTGCTCAAATGGATCGCCAATCTCTTGCACAGGGGCAGGTACGGATCCATAATTCCAAAGTTTAGAAGTTACATCCTTCCGAATGTAAAGCCGCATATGCGCCGAAGGCGACCAATTAGGCAAACTCATATCGCGATTCAACACTTCGCCATATTTTGTATAGTCCCGATTTAGCCAGATTTGGAAGATAGCCTCGCGCATTGCTGGATCAAGCATTGCATCTTTCACGCGTTGCCATGTCAAATCATAATAATCCTGATTTGGCCACCATAAACGGATATAGTCAAATCGATCATAAAGATTGGCGACAACTGGTTCGATCTTACCAAAATTGGCGTCGCCCACTAGTATTATCGGGGATTCTCGCAGAGCTCTGGACGGATTTGCTCCATAATATTGCGCATTTTGATAATTCCTTAGGTACCACCAGTATGGATAAGACGTTTCATTGTCATAAGCAACCTGAATTGCTAATCCATCTGTCGTCCGTTTCGATATTTCCTCAATTTGATCCAGTGCAGTCTTAACTCCCGGTGCAGAGTGGGCGTAAACTAACAGTTCACTTGCCAGATCATAATTGTAATAATTCGCTTGAATACTCGTATGTACAGTGATCAAAGATAAGAGTGCTAAGAATGCCAAAGTAAATAACCGAAGAAACTCAGTATTTTTCCAGGAACGGATCAGGTAGAGTAATCCAATCCCAGATACCAGAGCTGTTAGAAAACTTATCATGAATTGGCTTGTGGCTTGAAGTTGTGCCAGCTCTTTTCCTTGAAAAGGTGGGTTAGTTCCTAATATTGAACCAATTGTCGAGAATCCACTCAAAAGCAAAATCGGGATCAGCACTACAACCAACCAACCTCTATTGGTTCCAAAGATTTCTCCAGTCCTGTTCATCCACATAATGACCCAATACCCAGCCTGTACAAAGGATAGCGGGCAGCGTGATGTGGAATGTCAGCCAGGGCATCTTCTCACCAGCGATGGAAAATGCAAGCATACTGGTAATAGCCCAATACCCTAATAAAGGAAAGACCGGTGCAGAGGTGTCATTATTCTCAGAATTATCACGACCTGATTCCGGGCTTTGCTTGCTTTCAAACTCATCGCCAATATTTAATGATAGCTGAATCTCTTCGTTAGCTTCCGGGATCTCATCAGAAGATCCGATTGATCGCCTTAATCGGCTCCATAAATAGTAAGCGAATGCCAGCCATGTCCCAATTGCCGGTAAATATTCGTAAACCGGCACTTGTATCAAGGCATAATAATAAGGTGGTTGACTTCCACGCTGCACTCCTTGCTGTTCAAGCCAATAACCTAACGAACCAACGATGCCGGTAAAGAATCCTGCTCCGTTCGTGAAGAGCGAAGTGTAAAAGACCGTGAATATGGCATAAAAGATCCCTGCGTTTATTAGCCACACTCGCCAGTTCCAGACAAGCCCGATAGCTGCTGAAATGATGAATAATGGCACCAAAAATACTGCAACCCACGCGATGTCTATCGCCGTCAATGCCATCACATCACTTGCATTAGTTGGGATCTCTAAACCAAAAAAACGAAGGGGGAATGCGGAAAGCTGCGGCAATACGAGCGTACCCAGGATTATTATTAACCCTAATGAGCGATCGCTGCGTAAGGAGGCAAGACCATAACCTTTGACAAGGAAGATTAGAGCAGTCACAAGGAAAACAAAACTTAATCCAATTAATGCAAGTATCAGCGGTGACTGATTTGGTGTTGCAGGCGGAGTGAACTCCTGACCTGGGACCGCTGGAGAAGCAGTAATCGCCGCATCTGGATTTGCAGGATTTTCATTAATAAAAACCAGGAATCCGCCAGCGATCCCAAAAAGTAGTAGAACGATGATCAATGCGATCAAGAATCGATTTCGATATTCAGGAAGCTGCCACTGAGCCTTTGATAACCGATAGATGAAATATGCTGTTAAAAAGATCAGCGCTTGTGCGGTATAGATAAAAGCCGTTTCCTTCGCCGTAAAGTGAAGGGCTGTTACTGCAGTCAACGTATATAAATAAATGGGTTTGCCTGTCTCCAGATAACGTAAGATAGCCCACAGCATGATCACACCAAACAAACCGACAAAGGCTTCGTTGCGTGCATATCTTCCGTAATAGAGTATGTATGGCGATATCAGCATCAAAAAGCCCGCGATAAGAGCACCGGCAGATCCAAAATACCTTCGGTAATACCAGATAAATATCACCGTGGCAACACTAAATAATGCCGCCGGTATCCTGGCTGTAAAATCATTATCTCCGAACATAAAATAGGAAGCCGCAAGCAGATGAAATTGAAGCGGACCATGCATTAGCGGATCGTGCGCAAAACCTTCCCCCTTATAGAACCGCCATGAATAATAAACATGCGAGTTTTCATCATGGCTCATTACCCGAGCCCCTAGGATGTAAAATCTGCTGAAGATAGCTAGAACTACCAGAACTGCCCATAACAGAGTTTCGACATTTATTTGGATTCTTCCGAAAAGGGGACGGTTTAACCAGGAATTGCGCTCAGGACGTTCCAATAGCATAAATTAGATCCTTATTATGCGAACATATCTATCTTTAGGGATAAACTAAACACGATTGAGACTTGTTCGTTATGCTGGATGCAAATCTCCCAATCAGGCTTGCGAGTTTTGCGGCTTTTTTTTGGTGTTTTGCGGGGCAAATTTTTCCCCTCGAGTTCAGTTCTTTTTGCGTTGATCCCCGCTTCGGAGCCCTTTTATTATCATGCTGAGTTTTTTGGGTCTTCTTGAAATAAGCTTTTCGATTATGTGGCTTTGCTCTAGTCCGGGCTCCCGAATTGGTGCTCAATTTCAATTGGTCTACTTCGATAGAGCTTAAGGTTCTCCATTGACCCGGCTTTAGATTTCCTAGAAACAAGTTACCGATTCGTACACGGATTATTTTGACCACGGGAAGACCGATGATCATACCTGTCTCGCGAATCTGCCTCTTTCGACCTTCCTTCAATATTATTCGAAGCCACATCCCTTTTCCCGAAGGTTTATCCAGATGGATTTCTGCTGGTGCGGTTTTATAGCCATCCTCCAGCACCACACCTCTTCGCCAGGTAGCGAGTTGCTGATCATCTGGCTTTCTAGCGACCAATACACGATATTCTTTTTCATGACCGTACCGCGGATGAGTGAGCTTGTTAGTTAATTCCCCGTCGTTAGTGAGGATGACCAATCCTTCACTATCAAAATCCAATCGTCCTACTGGATAAAGATGACCAGGCAGATCTATCAAACTGCGCACTGTCGGTCGCGGATCTGGGGCAGATACGGTGGTAAGAACTCCCCTGGGCTTGTAAATGGCAATATATACCGGTTCTTCCGGGGCATGAAGAAGCTGACCGTCGAATAGGATCCGATCGCGTTGAATATCAACCTTCATCCCCAATTCGGCTGTTTGACCATTGACGATCACTCGTCCTGATTTGATGAATTCCTCGCAGGCTCTTCGTGATCCCAGTCCAGCTTGAGCCATTATTTTCTGCAGACGCTCTTCCACGAGGCGCAATTATATCTCAATTCGCTGGTCTTAACCTGCAATCGATAAACTACAGGTCTTCGATCTCGAGAGGGGGTAATTCCGTTAACGAGGTAAGGCCGAATAGTTGAAGGCAATCCGCAGTTGCCGTGTATAAAATTGGACGGCCTGGCGATTCGGAACGACCTACCTCTTGAACCAATCCTTTCACTAATAGACTGTGTAAAATATAGTCGCTGTTCACCCCGCGTATCCCCTCAATTTGTGGGCGGGTTATCGGCTGGCGATATAGAACGATTGCCAGGGTTTCCATTGCCGCACGACTCAAGCGACTAGCAGACTCGAGCCCCAGCAGACGTTCGACCCAAGGGGTTGCCTCAGGCATGGTAACCAATTGGTACCGACCTCGATAGCTTTGTAATCGTATGCCCCTTCTGCATTCCAAATCCTTGTAATACTCCGCGAGTGTGTCTAAACCACGTTCGATTTCGCCAAGAGGAACCTGAAGTGCGGCTGCAAGTTGCATCGGATGAATTTCACCTGGAGCGACAAAGAGCAATGCTTCGAGAAACTCCAATAAGTGATCAAGA
Source organism: uncultured Chloroflexia bacterium (assembly GCA_963827155.1). Taxonomy (GTDB): domain Bacteria; phylum Chloroflexota; class Anaerolineae; order Anaerolineales; family UBA4823; genus UTCFX2. The sequence goes on from CAWGZV010000002.1 coordinate 1,874,418, forward strand.
ATTTCGGGTTTCGATTGCTCAAGATCCAAAGAAATCCCTTGATCTTCGGGCTGTGAACCTGCCAGCTTTCTTCCATCTGTGGAGAAATCTTCGTCTTTCATGCTATGATACAATTCATCGGAACTGGTAGATAATGAAGGAGTAATTTATTCATGGTGTTTCCCAAAAAGCCGATTATTTTCCTGATGTTGATTGCCTTGGCGGCAGCTATGCTTGGTTGCTGGGCTTCTCTCCGTTCTTCTGAGGCTGTAAATGATTCTCCAATCACAACAGAAGAGAATGTTCCACTTGAGACTCAGATTGGCGCTGCGATCGAGACAGCCCAAAACGGCGGCAGGATCTTTCTTGAACTCACTGAGGCGCAACTCACCTCAGCAGCAGCTGAGGAACTTTCAAAACAAGGCGATTCGGGCGTTCAAAATTTATCGATTGGTCTGGACGACGGAATTATGAAGATAACAGGAGATGTCGAACAGAATGGAATCGAGCTGCCGCTAACAATTTTATTACATATCAATGTTGACCCACAAGGTCAACCTCATGCCGAAATTGTATCTGGAAAAGTTGGCTTTTTCCCACTACCTGAAAACTTGATGGCCCAAATTCAAACCGAATTCGACCAAATTTTACAAGCCCAGTTAGCAGCGAGTTCAGGCAACCTTTTTGTAGAAAGCGTGGGCATCGATAATGGGAAGCTCACGATTGTCGCGCAACCCCGATAAGAGATATCTCATCCTCAAAATGCACACTCTCCGCAGTGGGATTATATCATCCAGGCTGTGGGAAGGGTTTGTTTTGCTTTTACTGTTGATTCTGGGATTTTTAACCGCCTGCGCTCAAACACCACCTTCACAAACCGCCCTCAAGATAACCATTAATGCAGATCAGCACTTTCAAAGTATTGATGTTTCTGCTGGTTCCACCGTTCAGTCAGCATTGGATCATATAGGAATAAAACTGAACTCCCTGGATCGTACAGATCCTCCGCCTTACACCATCTTAGAAGATGGTGCAGAGATTACAGTGGTTCGCGTTACAGAGCAATATGATATCGAACAGGTAAAGATCCCATATGAACAGCAAACCATCCGCAATGAATCACTGCCTGTTGAAAAAGAAATCTTGATCCAAAGGGGTAAGACTGGACTCCAGGAAATCACCTACCGGCGCGTCTTCGAGGACGGTGTCATGATTTCTAGTGATCCAGTCGCCGTCAAGTCAGTGGTAGTCGAAGAACCAGAACCAGAAATCAGAATGATCGGTGTTCAGACTCCGTTTACTCCAGTAGAAATCCCCGGGACAATATATTACCTCAGGGACGGAAACGTTTGGAAAATTGATGGAACCACTGCAAATCGCAGAGCTTTGATCACCACGAATGATCTTGATGGGCGAATATTGGCTGTCTCGGATGACGAAAAATGGCTGCTCTTTTCCCGTGCGTCAGAAGAGGAAGGACAGATAAATTCTCTTTGGGTGGCAAATATTAGCAATGATCAGGGAACAGAATCCGGGCTTGGTCAAGAGCCCCAAACACCCGTCAGCCTTTCAGTAGATAATGTTACCCAATTTGCAGATTTTGTTCCAGGTTCTGCAAACAAAGTAATTTTTTCGACTGTTGAGCCAAGGCCGACAGCTCCAGGTTGGCAGGCCAATAATGACCTTCAGGTCCTGACTTTTAGCGACAATGGGTGGACTACGAAATGGACTACGGTCTTGGAGTCTAATTCGGGCGGTGTGTATGGTTGGTGGGGGACGGATTATCTCTGGGGACCGGATGATCGATATCTGGCATATTCAAGAGCTGATTCTGTTGGAATCGTGGATTATCGATCCGGCACACTTACTACGACCTTGAATATTCTCCCGCTGCAAACCCATCGAGATTGGGCGTGGACTCCTGGAATATCCTGGGGACCGGATGGAAAAGCAATTTTCACCATCGATCATATCGCGCCTGAAGGCTCGGCGAATCCAGAAGAATCACAGATATTTGATTTAACCGCCGTTTTGTTGGATGGTGGGCCAACTTTACATCTTGTTTCACAGACCGGAATGTTTGCATATCCGCTTTCATCGCCCCTTCAACAGTTGGATGAAGGTGTAGATTATCAGCTTGCGTTTCTTCAAGCCATATTCCCGAATCAAAGTGAAACGAGCCGTTATCGCGTATCAATCATGGATCGAGATGGCTCTAATCGACGCACCATTTTCCCACCGGATGATAAACCCGGAATCGAACCATTAAAAAATTGGGGCAATTGGTCCCCTGCCCCGCTCAAAGAGAATGGAGAGTATGCAATCGCGGTGATCTATCAAGGAAATCTATGGATAGTACCAGTCGGAGGGGGAAAACCCGAACAAATCACCGGTGATGGTTTGACATCTCGTGTGATCTGGAAATAACATATTCATGGATAAGGTCCAATTATGCGGATTCTAATCACAGGCGCTGCCGGTTTCTTGGGCTCCCATTTATGCGACCGACTCATACGTGATGGTCATCAAGTGGTAGGGATGGACAATTTTATTACAGGTCGTCCTGCCAATCTTGCTCACCTCGCTGGAAATGAAAATTTCTCATTCATTCGGCACGACGTTTCCAATTTTATATTTGTGTCTGGAGAAATTGATGCGGTCTTACATTTTGCTTCTCCAGCCAGTCCGAACGAAAAGTCGCCTTATGGATATGTAAATTTACCGATCCAGACAATGAAAGCAGGGGCTCTTGGCACTCATAATAGCTTGGGTGTTGCTTACGCCCAGAAAGCCCGTTTTTTACTCGCATCAACCAGCGAGATATACGGCGATCCGCTTGAACATCCTCAAAAAGAGACTTATTGGGGGCATGTTGATCCGATTGGAGAGCGGTCAGTTTATGATGAAGCGAAGCGCTTCGCCGAAGCGCTGACCATGGCATATCACCGATTTCATGATGTCGACACACGGATCGCCAGGATTTTTAATACCTTTGGGCCTAGAATGCAAATTGATGATGGCAGGGTCGTCCCGAATTTTCTGAGACAAGCCCTTTGCAGGGAACCGCTAACCATTTATGGAGATGGTTCTCAAACCCGAAGTTTCTGTTATGTGGATGATCTAATTGAAGGACTTTACCGATTGCTGATGTCCAATGAACATCAACCTGTAAACATTGGAAATCCTGTTGAAACCACCATTTTGGAGTTTGCTAATCTTATCAATCGACTCACGAATAATCCCTCCGAAAACATTTTCATCCCTGCCGCAAGGAGCGAAAGCGACCCCCAGCGCCGACGACCCGATATCCAGCGCGCAAAAGATATTCTGGCATGGGAACCAAAAGTTGACTTGGAAAGCGGTTTAGCGCTGACCATCCCATACTTTACGCAGGAGCTGAAGGCAGGATGACTGTAATGCTTTCAAATCCCCGTGAACGCACTCGTTTCATGCGCTTTGCTGTTGTCGGAGTGATCGGTGCCATAGTCGATTTCGGCGTCTCAAATTTACTTATCCAGGCATTTCATTTCACGCTTGTTCTTGCTGGTACGATTTCATTTATTGCAGCAATAATGAGTAATTTCATTTGGAATCGCTTCTGGACTTATCCGGATTCGCGCAGTAAACCTGTGTCAGCCCAATTAGCTCAATTCTCCCTTGTCAGCGTCATGGGGCTTGCGATCCGTGTCCCAATCTTAGCCTTCCTCGAGCCGATTATGGAATCGATCACCTCGAATTACAGGATTGCTATTCCGGGTGTATTGAATTCCAAGGTAATCGCAGATAATTTAACCTTGGCTATCGCAGTTGTCATCGTGATGTTTTGGAACTTCTTTGCCAATCGGTATTGGACCTACAGCGATGTCGAATGATCCGAAGCTGGTCCCTGTATACACATCTCACGGCGATACCGGCGCGATCATGGTTGATCCTTATATTTTCAATCTAGCCGGAGAATGGATCGGCTGGGTAGATGAAGAAAATACCGTCTACTCCGTGCATGGACATTATGTCGGGAAGCTTACAAAAGATCCCCGTATCATCCGCAAACGCGAATGGGGATATGGCAGGGAGCGGCGAGTGCCGCCTCCACCTCCTCCAAGAATTTCACCCCCTGCCCATTTTCCTCTGGCGCCATCCCTTCCAGAAATCCCAACCTTTATGATAGATGTTTTGGAAGATTATCCCGAATTAATGCCGTCCGTTGATTTTGGCGACTTACGGGACGATTTGGATTAGTAATTCCTCCAGCGGATCCATTTATCTAGTCTCCACTCAGCAATTGAATTCAAGATGAATTCTAATGTCAGCTACAAGTAAAGATCATCCCCTTTCTGGCAGCGACGTAAACCCAGAAGTAAAAAATGGTCCTCGCTCGCTTCATGAATTAATTGATCAGGTTTCTGGACGGGATTTCCGCAAGCAATTCCCAAGAGAAGACGCAGGTTTAGTAGAACCCCTACCATTTCCGTTCTTGGCATTGGTTGGGCAGCATGAAATGAAACTTGCATTGATCCTGACATTAATCAACCCTTTAATTGGCGGAGTGTTGCTGATTGGACCTCGTGGTACCGGGAAAACCACAGCAGTAAGAAGCCTTACCGATTTGCTTCCTGAAGTGCCGCGCAGCTTGTGCTATTACGGTTGTATGCCTGAGGATGCGGAAATTGGTGGAATGGACGCGGTTTGTCCTGATTGTGCTCGAAAGTATGTAATGGGAGAACCTCTCGCACGTATGGATCGTGTCAACCTCGTTGAGCTGCCAATCAACACGAAAATCGAAGATGTAATTGGTTCGCTTGGTGATATGGCGGGCGCTAATAATCGCAAGCGTATACAGCGTGGAATTCTTGCCCAATCTGATCGAAATTTATTATATATTGATGAGGTAAACCTGTTGGGTCCAGAAATTGTTGATTCGATTCTCGATGCGGCTGCTCAAGGACAATATACGATCCACCGGGGAACAATCACAGCGACTTTCCGTTCTAGACTCACCTTGGTCGGCTCGATGAACCCGGAGGAAGGTTGGCTGCGCCCACAAATCATGGACCGCTTCGGATTGAGAGTTTTTGTCCATGGGCTCAAAGAATTTGAAGAGCGAGTAGAGGCGTATTATCGGGTGCAAGCTTTTCAGGCTAATCCGCGCCAGACGGTAAATTCCTATTCCGATGAAACATTAAGGCTCCGTGAGGAGATCCAATCAGCGCGAGATATTCTCCCAGAGGTAAATATTTCTGAGAAAATCGTTCGAAAAGGGCTAAAAGTGATCCAGAATTTAGAGCTTGATTCTTTACGCGCAGAGATCACGATGTTTCAAGCTGCCCGAGCCTACGCCGCAGCCGATGGACGAGTAGAGGTGAGTTCGGAAGACCTCATCAAGGTAGCTTCATTAGCTTTGCGCGCCAGACAATCCGCTTTCATGACAGAGTATTTCAAAAATCAGCAACTTGAGGAAACAAAAATCCAGGCTGCGATCGAAATGCTGGCATCATAATCAAGTCTGCGTACTTGGTGATCTGGAGGATAAAATGAATCCCGAGAATTCTTCTTCAATTAATTCAAACAAATTTGAGGTTCAACCTGCTGAAATTTATATTCAAAGTGGTTGGAAAGCCTACGTAGCTAAGGATATTCCGCTCGCACTTTCAAATTTTCAACAGGCGGTTCAATTGGATCAACGGGTTATTGATGGTCATTATGGGCTCGGACTGACTTTAAAGCTCGAGGGTAAAATTCCCGAAGCCTTAAACGAATTTAATGTCGCTCTGGATCTTGCTCAGAATGAGAGTTCTATTATCAATTCATCAAAAAGGACAATTCTACGGCAGCTGATCACGACCCAGATCATGCTGCTTGATCAATAGACGGATATGGAGAATAATAATGACAACTCATCGAGAGCGCCTTGAAAATTGCCTGAATAACAGTAATCTGGACCGTCTTCCCGTAGCGCTTTGGCGGCACTTTCCAGTAGATGACCAGACACCGCAAGGATTAGCTAACGCGACGATGGTTTTTCAACGAACATACGATTTCGATTTGGTGAAAGTGACACCAGCATCCTCATATTGTCTAAAAGATTGGGGAGTGGAGGATGAATGGCGAGGAGATCCTGAAGGAACCCGATCATATTCTAAACGAGCGATTTTGCACCCGGATGATTGGGAACACCTCCCAATTTTGGATCCCAATAAAGGTTACTTGGCTGCCGAATTAGAATCATTAAAATTCCTGGTTAAGGAATTGGGTGCTGACACACCTATCATCCAGACGATTTTCAACCCACTTTCTCAGGCTAAGAATTTAATTGGGGGACAGGAAATGATTATCCATTTACGACGCAACCCAGAGGCTTTGCATGCCGGGCTTCGCAGGATTGCAGAGAGTACCGTCAGATTTATTGAGGCGGCGCTTAAGACAGGGATCGCCGGTATTTTCTTCGCCGTACAACATGCTCAATACGGATTGTTATCTGAAGAAGAATATAAAGTGTTTGGAAGGAGCTACGATCTGCAGGTTTTAGAGCCATCTAAATCATCGTGGATTCGTTTGCTCCACCTTCACGGAAAAGACGTGATGTTCGATCAGTTTTTAGATTATCCGGTAAACATAATCAACTGGCATGACCGAGAAACAACCCCTTCCCTCTCTCAAGCTCTCATGCGTTTTTCTGGAGTGGTCTGTGGAGGGATATCCCAACAGACCATCGTCCTGGGCTCGCCCGAACAGATTCGGGGAGAAGCGCTGGAAGCAATTCAAGCTGTAGGTGGAAACCGCCTCCTTCTTGGGACCGGATGTGTAACCCCTATTATTGCTCCATTCGGGAATATACTTGCTGCGCGCCAGAGTGTTAGTTGATGGATGCAGTATCATTCTCCATTCCACCAATATCAATTATTGTATGTCAATGAGCGGATTGAGAGTAATCGCAGGAAAGGCACGTGGTCGCAGACTGAAAGCTGTGCCCGGTGACTCAACTCGACCGATAACAGACCGTGCAAAGGAATCATTATTTAATATCCTCGGTGCAGACATTCAAAATTCCATTTTTCTAGATCTTTTTGCCGGCACTGGAAGTGTGGGAATCGAAGCGCTTAGCCGTGGGTGTGCCTGGGCGCGTTTCATTGATCAGCATCGTCTGGCAGTTGAAACAATCCGAGATAATCTGCAATCCACTGGTTTTGAAAGCGATGCAGAAGTGCTCCGAGTTGACGCATTTTCTCTAATAGAGGGTTCTCCCGATCGCGCTTTCGATTATGTCTTCATAGCCCCACCTCAATATAAAGGAATGTGGAAGCGGGCTGTACTTGCGCTGGATTCTCATCCAGGATGGCTCGCGGAAGCTGCCTGGGTCATTGTCCAAATCCATCCAGTTGAATCGGAAGATATCCAACTTGTCAATCTGATTGAATTCGATCGGCGCAATTATGGGAGTGTGCTCATCATCTTCTATCAAAGCAAGCTATAATCAAATCAAATTATTTTAATGGAGAATATTGATGCTCACACAAGATTACATCGACCTCGAAGAACGCCTGGGCGCACACAACTATCATCCTCTAGATGTGGTCATCGCAAAGGGTGAGGGGGTCTGGGTCACCGATGTAGAAGGAAATCGATATTTAGATTGTCTGAGTGCCTACTCAGCTTTGAATCAAGGGCACGTCCATCCCAGGATATTAGCTGCGATGGTTGAGCAGGCCGGAAAAGTCACGCTTACCTCCCGGGCTTTTCGTAACGACCAGTTGCCCCTTTTTTACCAGGAGCTCTCCGAATTGTCTGGTTATGAAATGTCTCTACCAATGAACAGCGGTGCTGAGGCCGTGGAAACTGCCCTTAAACTGGCAAGGAAATGGGCATACGAAGTAAAAGGGATACCTCGCCATCAAGCTGAAATCATCACATTTTCAAATAATTTCCACGGTCGAACAATTTCAATTATTACATTCTCAACGGAACCACTTTATCGCGATGGATTCGGTCCATTTACACCTGGCTTTGTTACTGTTCCTTTTGGAGATATCAATGCAGTTAGAAAAGCAATCACTCCTAACACCGCAGCGATTTTGGTAGAGCCGATACAAGGCGAGGCTGGTGTGATTGTGCCTCCAACCGGTTTTCTACAACAGCTTCATCAAATTTCTCGATCAGAAAATTTATTGCTGATAGCGGATGAAATTCAAACTGGTTTAGGTCGCACTGGAAAATTGTTTGCATCAGATCATGAGAATGTGCGTCCAGATATCATGGTGATAGGAAAAGCCCTTTCTGGTGGTTTCTATCCTGTTTCTGCTGCCCTTGCAGATTCAGAAATTATGGGGCTTTTTACTCCTGGCGAACACGGTTCAACCTTTGGGGGCAATCCATTAGCAGCAGCCATCGGTCGTGCAGCTCTGGCAGTAATCCGAGATGAGAATCTGGCGGAAAACGCAGCTCGAATGGGAGAATATTTCATTGAACAGCTGGCAGAAATCACCAGCCCGCATATAAAGGAGGTCCGCGGAAAGGGATTATTGATCGGGTTGGAATTGAAACCCGAAGCTGGCGGGGCTAGGCGGTTTTGCGAAGACTTAAAAAACCAAGGAATCCTTGTAAAAGAAACCCACCAAAATGTGATCCGGTTCGCTCCACCTTTAATTATATCCAGACAGGAAATTGATTGGGCGCTTCCAGGCATTCGTGAAGTCCTCCTTCAAAAATAATCCTGTTCTTAGGCTTTTGATCTTTCCAATTCATCCTTGGGTCTGTTTTCGACGAATGTGGCTAGTGCCTTCTCGATATGAATGGAGGTGAACAATGAACATAGGCATACCAAAAGAACGTCGTGCTTTTGAATATCGGGTAGGTTTATTCCCGCGCGGAGTAAAACAACTGACGCAGTTAGGACATACTGTCTATGTCGAACATGATGCCGGCCTGGGAGCGGGATTTAATGATCAGGAATATGTCCAATCTGGTGCCAAAATTGTCTATTCGTCACACGAAGTTTTCGGTCGTGCCGATCTTCTATTAAAAGTTGCCCGTCCTTTGAGCGAAGAGATCGATTGGCTGAGACCTGGCAGTGCGGTCGCCGGATTGCTGCACCTGGGCAGCGCCCGCAAAGATAAAATTGATAAACTTCTCACGAATGAAATTACTGCAATTGCATATGAACAAATAACAACCTCGGATGGCAAAGTTCCAATCCGAAAACCACTTAGCCAGATCGGTGGTATTTTAGCTGCACAAGTGGGGGCCAGACTTCTTCAAGCGAATTCAGGTGGAAAAGGGATTTTATTGGGAGGGATGCCAGGCGTTCCTCCTGCCGAAGTGGTTATCATCGGCGCCGGGGTAGCTGGAACAGGTGCAGCAAAAGCCTTTAAAGGAATGGGGGCTCATTTAACTGTCCTCGATACGAGCTTGAATGCGTTGGAAGCGATCCATAATTTGCTTCCAGGCACAGCAACAATGATATCGAATTCAATAAATATTCGACGCACTTCCGCTTACGCAGATATTCTCGTCACATCCGCTTTCATACCTGGGGAGCGAACCCCTTCCCTGTTAAGTCGAGAAATGGTGAAGCAAATGCGGCCTCGTTCTGTGATCATGGACGTCAGTATTGATGAAGGAGGATGCGTCGAAACTTCACGCCCAACTACCAATGAAAAACCGACATTTATCGATGAAGGCGTAATTCATTATTGTGTACCCAATATGCCAAGCCTGGTATCACGGACGGCAACTTATGCATTTCTAAACGCTGCGATGCCGTTTATTCTTGAGTTTGTCAGCAAAGGTGTTGATCAAGCAATCGCCGAGAATGCAGCAATCGCCCATGGGGTAGGAACCTATAAAGGCCAAATTCACCACATCTCAAGTTTATCGCCGCTGGCCCAATTGGAGTAAGAATGGATCATAACAAACTGTATCAATCTCGGGTTGTTACTGCCGAGGAAGCTGTCCGTCAAATCAAATCGGGTGATCGTATCTTTCTAACCGGCAATTGCTCTGTACCTATAAAAGTACTTAAAGCCTTAGTCGACTATGCACCTGAACTCAATGATGTTGAAATCTGCCAGGCATTAAGCATCGGTCCTGCGGATTACGTAAGTCCTGAGATGCAAGGTCACATTCGGGTTAATACCATGTTTGTTAGTGCTAATGTCCGTCAGGCGGTACATGATGGAAGGGCAGATTTCACTCCGGTTTTACTCTCAGAATTCACATTGTTATTTAAACATCGTTTCTTGCCGATTGATGTTGCTCTTATCCATGTTTCCCCACCGGACGAACATGGTTTCTGCAGCCTTGGTGTTGAAGTGGGACTCACGAAATCACCCGCTGAGTCTGCGAAACTCATTATTGCCGAAGTAAACCAAAAAATGCCCCGAACTCTGGGTGATTCTTTCATTCACATCAGCCGGATTAACTATATCGTTCCTGTAGATTATGACCTGCGAGAACTTGCAATGACTGAAGGCGGCCCAGATGAAGTTGTTGATAGTATTGCCTGCCACATCGCGGAATTGATTCCGGATGGGGCGACGATGCAGATGGGAATTGGGGCTATTCCCGATGCAGTTTTGAGCTATCTTCACGATAAACGGACCTCGGTGTTCACAGCGAGCTATTTTCAGATGGAGTGATAGAGCTGGTGGAGGCTGGTGTCTTAACGGGGCGCGAAAAAGCATCCACCCAGGCAAGATGATAGCCGGCTTCGTGATCGGTACAAAAAACTGTACCATTGGGTAGATGACAACCCTCTAATTGAGCTCCATCCCACCGAATATGTTAATGATCCCTTTGTGATCGCGCAGAACGATCGCCAGGTGGCGATCAATTCAGCCATCGAAGTTGATCTAACAGGCCAGGTTTGCGCAGATAGTATTGGCCCAAAGATTTATTCGGGCGTTGGTGGACAGCTTGATTTCATCTACGGGGCGTCACGGTCGAAAGATGGAATCCCGATAATCGCTCTGCCTAGCACTACCTCACTGAGAGATGGGACAATTATCAGCCGGATAACGGCAATGCTTAAGGAGGGTGCTGGAGTAGTAACAACCCGTAATCATGTCCGCTATGTGGTCACCGAATTCGGTGTTGCAGACCTTTATGCGAAGACGATCCGCCAGCGCGCAACTCAATTGATCAATGTTGCCCACCCACAATTCCGCGAAGCACTCACTCGCCAGGCGAAGGAATTAAATTATATCTAAGGAGTTCGATGATGAAACGCCGCGCGAAAATCGTCGCGACCATTGGACCTGCATCGAGCGGAAGGGAGAATTTGAGTCAATTATTCGCTGCCGGGATTGATATCGCTCGATTGAATTTCTCTCATGGCAGCCACGCTAACCATAAATCTGTATATCGTGATCTGCGTACGCTTGCAACTTCCCTTGATCAACCGATCTCAATAATCGCAGATATCCAGGGACCCAAAATCAGGGTGGGATCAATCTTGGAGGGTTCAATCACACTGGTCCAGAATGAAATTGTAACTCTGACTTCAGAATTGAACCAACCACCCGACCAAACGATCCCAATCGATTTCCCTGGTTTTTTCAACTCGATCAGTCCTGGCGACCGGATCCTCATGGATGATGGGAATCTTTGAGCTTCAAGTTATCGATAAAATGACGCCCTCTAGCAGAAAGTGCATTCGGGCAAAGGTCATACTAGGCGGGGAGTTGCGATCTCACAAGGGTATCAATTTACCTGGTGTACCGCTAGGTATCTCTGCGCTCACCTCGAAAGATATCGAAGACCTCATTTTTGCCTTGAAGCTAGGGGTAGATGCAGTGGCAGTATCTTTTGTGCGCACTGCGGATGATTTAATGATGGTGCATGAAACGATAAAGGAGCATGTTTCCAATTTTCGTCCGCCTCTGATTATTGCTAAGATTGAACGACCAGAAGCAATTACAAATCTCAATTCCATTTTAGAGCTCTCGGATGGTGTCATGGTCGCTCGAGGCGATCTTGGTGTAGAGTTGGCTCCAGAAATCGTACCGATTGTCCAAAAACGGATAATTGAGCTTGCAAATAAAAAATCAAAGCTCGTAATTACAGCTACCCAAATGCTCGAATCGATGATTGATAAACCTCGTCCAACCAGGGCAGAGGCATCCGATGTAGCCAATGCCGTATTCGATGGAACCGACGCCTTAATGCTCTCCGGTGAGACTGCCGTTGGGAATTATCCTGTAGAAGCCGTTCAAATGATGTCATCGATCATTGAAAAGGCAGAAAGCGAAAACATCCGATGGGGTCGATGGAATGGCGTTCCAGAAATCCAAGATCCCGATGATGATACGGTATTTGTTACAAGGGCTGCCACAGAATTAGCTAACGACAAAAATGTCGCCACGCTGGCGGTATTTACAGAGAGCGGTCGCACAGCCGTATACCTTTCAAAGGAAAGACCGGTTGTACCAATCCTGGCGTGCACATCAGATCGCCAAACCTATCAACAGCTGAACCTTTATTGGGGCATTGAGCCAATTTATATTTCCAAAGTGGATACAATCGATGAATTGGTTACTTCTGCCGAAAAGGCAATCGTTAATCGTTTCTCTCTTCAACCGGGACAGCAAGTGATTTTTACATTCGGCTACCCGGTTCAAAAAGGGCGCTCAACGAATATGGCGTATCTTCATACGATTGGCGTGTGAATAATTCTCCTGCATTTCTTCCCGGTCATCTTCCCACCCATCCAGGTCCATTGAGTCGATTTCTCCCGCCGCTGCCATCCGGAGTTGGGAAAGCCTGGCTGCTGGATCGCATACCGCCAGGATCTTTAGTCGTCGATCCCTTTGGCGCAAGCCCCCGTCTTCTCCGGGAAATCGCCCAGGCTGGTTATCGGGTTTTGGTCGCCGCAAATAATCCAATTTCACGATTTTTGATCGAATTATTTTGTGCGCCGCCTTCAGAGGATCAGCTTCGCTCAGCTCTAGCTGATCTGGCGGTTGATCCAAATACCGGAGAAAGAGTAGAGCAGTACATTCGTGCTTTATATGAAACGGAATGCGCCAGTTGCGGTCGACGGATCGAAGCTCAAGCCTTTATTTGGGATCGAAACTCCAACTCCTTGGTAGGGAAATTCTATACCTGCCCTTACTGCAAAGATACAGGAGAAAGACAAATTTCTCCGTCCGATATTCAACGAAATGCTCATCTAACCGGGAGTGGATTACATAAATCCAGAGCTTTAGAGAGGGTTGCCTCGATTGATGATCCGGATCGTGGATATGCAGAAGAAGCTCTGGCGATTTATCCTCCACGGGCAGTATTTGCTCTTTTCAAATTAATTAATCGATTAGATCTTATACACGAAAATAAACGGTACCTGGTAAGCGCATTACTTCTGGCCGCTTTTGATCAATCCAATGGGATGTGGCACCATCCAAGCATTAGATTTCGTCCAAAACAGTTAAGCCTTCCGGTTCGTTATTTAGAAAAAAATGTATGGCTCACACTTGAAGAAGCCGTTGTCCAATGGCCAGCAGCGCTATTATCTGACTGCGAAGATGTCCATCAAGTTCCACTGACAATCTGGCCTCAGCTTCCGGAACACAATGGAATTTGTATTTTTGAAGGAAGATTAAAAGACCTTACTGAACAAATTAAATCCAATTCCTCCTTTTCAATTCATCCCACTGCGTTCATCACAGCAATTCCACGCCCTAACCAGGCATTTTGGACTCTTTCTGCATTATGGGCGGGCTGGTTATGGGGAAGAGCTGCCAGCGCACCTTTAAAAGCGTTCTCCGTCGACAGCGTTATGATTGGAATTGGCATTTTGTAGCATTGAGTTCTGCCTTTACTAGTCTGCGTAAAATATTGGATGTTGGAGTGCCAGGATTTGGATTTATTGGAGAACCCGAATTTAGTTTTATTTCGTCGACTGTTCTCTCGGCCTTTGTCAGTGGTATTAACTTGACTGGGACTGCAATCCGCGCCAATCCGGAGCAGGCGGAAATTTTCTGGGAGACAGGTGAAATTCCCAGAATTCCTTCGGATATTGCCTCCAAACACAGGAAGGTGGCGCAGGATGCGATCGAAGATTTTCTACGTATGAATGGTGAACCGTCCACCTATCTCAAGGTCTATGCTGCCGGTGTTTCGGCGTTAGCCCAATCCTTTAGAAACTTAGATAATTCAGTAGAGTCTGAAGGGATCCATGCCGAATTTCACCGTTCTGCGGAAAATGCAATCAACCGAATCCTGAGCGATGAAGAAGGGTTTTACAGGTTGAATACTACCAGCCGTTCATTAGATACGGGACAATGGTGGTTGAAGCGACCTGATCATCCTGAGCCAGAGATCGCCACCCCACTCGCAGACCGAGTTGAGATAGCGATCGTCCAAATGCTCCAAACCAATAATGAATATAATTTAGGAGAAATTGACAAGCAGATATGTAATGAATTTCGAGGTTTATTTACTCCAGACCTGGAGGTGATCCATCAAGTTCTGGTATCTTATGGTGAACCAGGGCCGGGGGATGAGGAACGCTGGCATTTACGTCCGCAAGATTTTCCATCAGAACGACGGTTGGACCTTGAAGAAATTCAACAAATGCTTCTTCTATTGGGGTCCAAACTTGGATTTCAACCAGTTATGAATAAGTCCAACATTTCAGAACCTGACCACCCTATTATCTTATGGGGGTCGCGTGGTAAATCCCCTTGTTATCTATTCTACTTATCAGCCTCAGGGGTTTTAGGTAACATTCTCCTCCCGGACAAATTTATGTCTGGCCAAAAGCACAATTCTTGCCAGCATATAATCGTTTTACCTGGAAGTCGCGCTGGATTGGTTGAGCTCAAGCTCCGGCGGGATATACGTCTCCGAATTGCCGTCGAGAATAAATGGCAGTTCCTCAAATTTAGACATGTTCGTTGGCTTGCTGAAAATGAAGGGGTGGATAAGTCGAGCTTTGATTTCCTTCTAAAAAAAGATCCTCTCGCAAATCGCGACTTACAAATGCCGCTCCTTTGAAATCGAGGCATTCTAAGGTGAAATGCTTGTCTCGCTTGGCGCAGGAGTTTCACTGATTAGCGGGATTTCGGTGACAATGGAAGTATTCGTTGGAGCGATCGTCGGTATCTCTGTAGGAGTTGGTGTGGAAGTAGGCGTCGGAGTTGGAGCCTGGATGAATAAGCGGATTTTCCGCTCTGCATACGCGTTTTCCCGCCTTTAAGGTACAGTCTTAGTGTGATCACTTCATTGGGAAAGCCGACAAGATCCCACCGGTAAATCACCTCTGGTTGGTCGAATTTGTCGTTGCTTTGCGCTAAAGTTTCCCATTCGATTGGATTTTCACCGAAACCATAAGCCAGCTCCCAGTGGTCGAAATCTTCCGTGCTGTTTACAACCGCATAAATATCCAATAAGCTGCTTTGGATGACATCTTTATCCCGCGGATATGCAAATTCGAGCTTCGGTCGTGGGTCATCGCCCTTGCATTCCCTGGTTGGATTGAATTGAACAGGTGGATCGAATCCCATCTGGGCCGACCATGATTGTCCTGCCGGATCTTTACGAATCCATTTTCGGGCAAAGGCGTCGGTTACATTAAGCACTAACTTATCTTGAATAAAATCAGAGCAAGCTGGAGAGGCTCGCAATCCAGTCCAGGTATCCAGGGTTACCTTTTGCCATAAATCTTGATCTGCTGGGAGCGGGGGATGATCGATTGTAAACAGCTCATTCCGCTGATTAGGGCACCATTGCGATGGAACCGTTCCAGAAATCGAACATATAACCTCTTGAACAATCCCAGCAGGCTGGCTAAACGAT
Source organism: uncultured Chloroflexia bacterium (assembly GCA_963827155.1). Classification (GTDB taxonomy): domain Bacteria; phylum Chloroflexota; class Anaerolineae; order Anaerolineales; family UBA4823; genus UTCFX2. The sequence goes on from CAWGZV010000002.1 coordinate 1,890,186, forward strand.
GTCACCTTGCCTTGATAGAGTTTTTGGATCGCGCTCTGCATAAAATTCGACCAAATTGGCGCAGCTCCGCTCAGACCGGTTGTATTCTGCATTGGTGTGTAATCTGGATTACCAACCCATACCCCAACAGCTAAATCTGGCGTGTAACCTAGTGTCCAATTATCACGGAAATCGTTCGTCGTTCCAGTTTTCACAGCAGCGGGGAAGGGGAGCTCTAAAACTGAATTTGGACCGAAAGCCGCCGACCGTGCCCGATTATCGGATAAGATCGACGTGATCAGGTAGGCATTCTCACTTCGAACAACCTGGTTTCCGATCTCGGTTTGATGTTCGTATACCACCGTGCCTTGATAGTCTACAATCTTTGAAATTGCCACGGGAGCGACGCGAATCCCACCATTCGCGAGAACCGAAAAGGCGCTTGTCAAATCTAATAATGTGACTTCTCCGCCTCCCAATGTCAAGGCAAGCCCATAATCATTTCGGTCCAGGGTGGTAATCCCCAATTTTCGGGCAAATGCAATCAAACCCTGTTCACCAGGCTGTGTCGGATCATCATATATTCCAACAAATTGGAGGGTTTTGACTGCTGGGATATTATAAGAATTTGCTAATGCGGTTCGCACTGTTACAGGACCATGGAATGTGCCGTCGTAGTTCACAGGACGATATTGTGGGCTTGGATCATCAGGCAATCCTGAAGGTGTAAATTCAGAAGGCACATCCCAAATAAGAGTTGCCGGTGTCCAACCTTTCTCAAATGCTGCCAGATATGTGATGGGCTTGATCGATGAACCAGGCTGGCGAGGACTGACCGCCATATTCACCTGACCGGATATGGCTTCATTTTCAAAGTCTGTCGAACCCACCATCGCAAGGATTTCCCCGGTGTTGGGTTAAATCGCTACCAGCGCACCGCTTTTTGCGTTTTGTGCACCCATTTGCGATACTTGTTGACTTACTGCATCCTGTGCCATATTTTGAAGCTGAGGATCAAGCGTAGTATAAACATTAAATCCTGCCCGATAAATCGCTTGTGGATCATATTGAGCTTCAAGTTGAGCTCGTATGAAATTCACCCAATGCGGGAATCGCATATTGATATCAGGTGAAGCGAATTGGTCGCCTTTCATATTCTTGGCTGCGTTGGTTACAGATACTGCATCAACACATACTCTTTGCTCAGAGTTGCTCACATAAATACAACCCTGTTCCTGACTGAGAGCGAACATCAATGCAAGCACATCTTTTTGTCGTGTAAGCGTTTCATCCGGATTGGTGTAAATATCATAGACAGCCGGAGCTTGAGGTAATCCTGCAATGAAAGATGCTTGAGCCAGGTCGAGGTTTTCTGAGGTAAGCCCAAAATAAGTTTCGGAGGCGGCTTCAACCCCATACGCTAGGTTGCCGTAATAGATTTCATTTATATATAATTCCAGGATTTCATCTTTTGAGTACCGCCTTGTGATCTCAGCGGCTAGTATTGCTTCACGCACTTTGCGCTGATATGTTTGTTCTGATCTTTCTTCCGGTGTGAAGAGCAGATTTCGGGCAAGTTGTTGAGTGATCGTCGATGCACCTGAAACTGTTTCCCCACTCTGGTAATTTTGCACGAATGCACGCACGATCGCAGTGATATCAAATCCAGGGTGACTGTAGAAGCCTTTGTCTTCGGTGGCAATCGTGGCGGCTACCATATACGGAGAGATTTTTGATAAAGGTACATAGGTTCTTCTACCAGCAGACGGATCCAATATTTCATATAATAATCCGCCATTCCGGTCATAAATCCTTGTAGTCTCAAACTGGGAGGCCCGATCTTGAAGGTCTGCGATATCCGGAAGGGTAGCTGCTATCCTGTAATATTGATAAAACATGATTGAAAGAACACACAATCCGACAACCAATAAGCCAAATAGACCCGCAAAACCACCCTTTAGGAGGCAGCCTATTCCAGCATTCCAATCGATCGATCGACGTGTAGGTGAAATCCTCCGAGGAGATGCAACTTTTTGGGGCGAAGACCGACGGACAGAGGAACGGTTTCCAGTTGGGAAATTCTGCTCGGAATTTTTTCCCTTTGTTTTTCCTCCACTGGCTGAATGCGCCGAAGCGTTGGGGGATGAGGGTATGGAATAAGGTTGAGAAGCTGCTCGATTCGAACTACCATTAAAAGCCGCTGGTGTAACATGAGTTGCACCATCATCCAATTGGCTAACACTTCGCGGCAAATTTCCTGCTGATGGCCGGCGGATTGGTTTACGGGTCTGTGCAGGTTCTGCAACAAAGTCAGCCCCACCAGTCGGAGAAGCCTCATTCGATGATTCACCTCCTACCTGGGTTTTTCCTCCAAAAACAGGGGGTGGTTTCGATTGAGAATCTATAATGATTGGTGCAGTATCTCCATCCACTGGTTCCTGTGGCGCAGGTTGTGAAGGATCAATATAATGTTCTGATTTATCGACCATCCACCCAAAAGGCTGGCGTGGTTCTTCTTCGAGAGGGACAGTATCACCTTCAGTCATTTTTCTCTATTGATATCTGGCAGATTCGATAATTTACTGAGTATGTGGAAACCTGATCAAGCTGGTCGTAATGCAATTAAAACGATCCAACTACCCTTGTTGACCACTTCCGTTTTCTGATTAATTACATCGATATCTATTGTCACTAGTCCACCGCCTGTTCGCCTCATTTCCTTTGTCTCTCGCACGCGGAGTTTCGCATGAATGGTGTCTCCTAAGTAGACAGGCTTGATAAACTTCCACTCCGAAATCTCGCGAAAAACAATCACCGTCCCTTCCAAAACCCCTGTCTGCACGGCTAATCCTGATGTTATCGATGCAATCAGCAATCCGTGTGCTATCCGTTGGCCGATCAACGTGTTCCGACTGTATTCGGCATCAACATGGATTTGATTAAAATCCCCAGACAATCCAGCAAATTGGACAACATCTGTTTCGGTGATCGTCCTACCTGCGGTAATAAATTCTTGACCAGGTTCAAACTCCTCAAAATACATTCCGCGTGGATTTGATGGAATGGGATTCATAAATTTTTCCTCATTTAGATAACATAATTTCCACTGATTCATCATTCTAGCATAAAACAATCCACGCCAATTTGGTCATTCGACCTTAATTCCAGTCGACAGAACCTTTGACTGGAAAGAAAACTTGCCATAAAATGTACTTATGCGCGAATGGAATCTTAAGAATGGCGACCCACTATCATTGGTATTATGCAGCGATGCAAGATTAGGTCCTACTGATTATCTGGATGATCAGATTTGGGAGTTATCTCTTAAAGGCGGAGATCCGCCAGCCGTCGGTTTGAATACAACCTACGGTCTCAGAGCAAAATCCGCTAGGATATTCCCTCGTTTTACCGATGGAGACTCAATTAAACAGGATCCTGATAAATTCATCCGTACGCCCGCAGTAAGAAAAATATTCCCAAATTTCATTTCTTTAGATTTTTCGCCCTTCTCCGATATAGACGTAAATTATGAGATTTGGGTTCCTAATTCCCATACGATTGCCGGACGAATTTCTATTCAAAACCAGGCCAATATCGAACGTCGGATACAATCCGAAATAGTCGCCCAGTTATCGCCAATTGAAGGGCAGCGGATGGCAGCATTTGAGATGGCAAATAACACATTGTTGTATGGCTCCAGCGACGGCTTGACGCCAGTCTTATTCATGACCGGCGCAGTAAAGTCTGGACCCGGACCATACCCCTCCTTGGCAACTACAATGCAGCTCGCTCCCGGAGAAAAACGACAATTCATTTGGGTTTCCGCTGCATTGTCAGATCGAGAAGGCTCGTTATCCCTTGCAAATGAAATCAGCATCCAAAATTGGGAAGCAATGATCTCGCGAATTGAAATGCTTTCTGCTGGCTCGGTAGAAATTTATACGGGAGAGCCAGCCTGGGATGCAGCATTGATGCTTTCTCAGAAAGCAGCCACAAGCTTAATAGCTGGGCCGTCGGTTCATTTACCATATCCTTCGCTGCTTTCAACCCGCAGTCCGGATCAGGGTTTTTCATTTCGCGGGGACGGAACAGATTATTCCCACCTTTGGAATGGACAAACAATTTTTGAAACCCTCTATCTTTCAGATATCTTGTTGCCAATCGATTCGGAAATTGTTAAAGGATTGATCCGTAATTTTCTTTCGATCCAAGAACCCGATGGCGCCATCGACTCAAAACCAGGGATGGCCGGTCAGCGAAATCATGCATTGATCTCTCCACTACTCGCTGAGCTCATCTACCGAACCTATGAACAGACTGCAGATAAAAATTTCCTCCAGGAGACATTTCCCGCTATCTCGAAATACTTGGAGAAATGGTTCTCTCCAGATCATGATCGAGATCAGGATGGAATTCCTGAATGGGAAAATTCCCTTCAGTCTGGATTAGATGATCATCCAATCTATTCACATTGGCAAACAGGATCATTGAACATCGATATCACCACCTCCGAAAGCGTTTCCCTAAACTCTCTCCTTTTTCATGAATTACAGATTCTTCGAAAAATAGCACAAGAGTTGGGACGAGAAGCTGAAATCGCTCAGTTCAACCATAAAGAAATTACGCTGAAAGATGCTGTTGAAGCCAGTTTTGATAATCAGACAATCTGTTACTTTGACCGTGATCGAGATACCCATTTCAGTACTTCTGGCGATTTGATTTTTGAAGGAAAAGGATCGGGAATTATTCAAATCCGCCAGAAATACGAACAGCCCGTCCGGTTGTGCATCCAGGTGCATACCGAAGAGACCATTCGTCCTAGCCCATTAATTTTTATTCACGGAATAAGCGCATCAGGTCATTCAAGAATTGAAAAATCGGTGAGGAACAATTTCGATGGATGCCTGGAATAGGTCTATTTACCGCACAACGTGTATATTCTCAAATTGATCGGATAGAAATTCGAGGTCTTGAACCGGAAGATCGGATCATGGTCACTAATGTAGATTATCGATTTATTGATATTAGTCTCCTTGCACCTATCTTTGCTGAGATTCCAGACAGAGATCGAATCGGAAAACTTGTTGAGGAAACAGTCACCAATCCTGGTTTATTCTGGAGAGAGTTCGGCTTGCCAGCTTTTCCACGACCTCCCGCTTCCGCAAATCAAAACACCTGTTGGAGTGTGAATTTATATTGGAATGTTTTAATCGGAAGAGGACTTGTCAAATTTGGATATCGAACTCTAGCAGCTGACCTTTTGACACGAGTAATGAACGCGATTATCCAATCACTAAAGGCAGATCGGGCATTTCGGAGGAGCTACCACGCCGAGACTGGAAAGGGATTAGGGGAATTTAACTCTATTTCCGGTCTGGCGCCTGTTGGATTTTTCTTGGACGTGCTTGGGGTGAGATTGATTTCATCGAGAAAAGTGGGTTTATCCGGATTTAACCCCTTCCCCTGGCCTGTTACGGTAAAATATCGTGGAATGACAATCATGCGCCAGCAGGATAAAACCACTGTAATCTTCCCAGATAACCAGACCGTTATTGTCACCGATCCAAATCCACAATTGGTAACCCTTGAATAATCAGCGTTATTTAACTGGAGGAATATATGGGAAATGGGCAGATTGACCGGCTTATGACGGTCGTTATTCAAGTACAGGACATGGATGAAGCAATAAATGCCTTGAATGAAATTGGGCTTTCAGTAACAAATCTTTCCAGTTCAGGCGGATTCCTCGGTGGAAGAAATACTACCCTATTAATTGGTTTGGATCGGGATCAGGAGGAATTGGTGCTTCGTTCTCTCCGGAAAACGTGCCGACGCCGAATTGAATACGTAACTACCTCGCTCGAAGGTGCGCCATTTCACTTGCCACTTTCTACACCAGTTCCTGTTGGCGGCGCTACAGTTTTCACATTTCCCGTGGAACATTACGAGGTGATTTAAATGAAACTGATTATCACGATTATTAACGACAGTGATAATGATTCTGTCTCTCAAGCACTGATAAGCGAAGATTTTCGGGTCACCAGGATTGCTTCTACAGGCGGATTTTTTCGAAAAGGATCTAGCACTCTGATGATCGGTCTATCGGAAGAAAGAATTGATAAAGCAATAGAGATTATTCGCAATAATACAACTTCGCCAAACGACCCTTTGGAGAAACGCGCAACGATCTTTGTAATTCCAGTCGAAGATTATCTCCAAATATGAAAAACAAGGATTTTTCAAGCATAGAATTTCAATTATTCATGAAATTCTTCAACCTGATAAACTTGAACCTTTAGTATTTTCTTTTTCCAGATGTTATGCGGCGCTCCCATCTTATCGCATAAGTGATCCAGGAATAATGCCGGCTCTGGAAGTTTACTCCAGACTTGGGGTAAGAATGTGGCTCTGCGCCATCCATCAAATAAAGTAACACCATCGATATTGGGTCGCAATTTGGATACCAGCTCCTCAGGTCTGTCATAATCCAGATCTGTTGGTTTGGTAAGTCGCGAGATTTCGATCTTGATCTTCGAAACCTCCTCCTTTTCGAGAGGAGGAAATCGATAATCTTGGAGGGCTGCTGCGATTGCATGCTCACAAACATCCTCGACGAGAGGTTGGTAGGCTTCCAATGCTCCCACACAACCCCTCAATTCTCCATTTATCGTAAGGGTTACAAACGAGGCGCCTTTTTCGCTGAGGTGGCGCGGAAGTTTTGATAAATCCAATATAGGCGATGGTATTTGATATACCCCAAGTTCGATGGCTTGACGGGCGTAATGAAGTAATAATCTTCGTTCATCTTCTGACAGGGGGTCGATAGTATGCTCCATTATTCCGGACCTTCCTTCGTCCGATTGAATTCGTTGCCTATCCCATGGTAGCGTCGATCAAAATATAAAAGCGGGCTTCCACCCAAATTGACTTGTGCCGCAATTACCTCTCCAAAATAGACGGAATTCCCACCCAGGTCGATGGATCTTCTTACTCTGCAATCAAGATAAGCAAGACCACCGAGTAGAAATGGTGATCCAGTTATTAGCGTAGTAAAGTCTAAACCAGAAAAGCGATCCTGCAGATCAGTCGTTTGACCCGCAAATCTTTCAGAAATTTCTCTTTGTGACGCATCCAGGATACATATCCCGAATATTCGAGATTTCTTGATCATCATGAATGTACGCGAACCTCTTTGGATAGAAACCATGATGATGGGTGGAGCTAGAGATATCGATGTGAACGAACTGACAGTCATTCCATGTTGGATATTCTCAAATATTGTCGAGACAATCGTCACTCCGCTTGCCCATTGGCGCATCGCTTGGCGCAATAATTCGGGATCAGCTCGTTAAATCCTATTATTCAATTACCACCTCAATAGTCAATTATACTGGTAAGCAGACCCTTTGCAAATCTGGGACTTTATGCTAAACTTCACCGCCGACCGAGCCGTTATTACGGCGGCTTTCCGCTCCTGGCGGGCAAAAGTTCTGACCAGGGGCAATCCCGAGGAAAGGAGGCTTTTCCCCATGCGCGAATATGAATTGGTGGTCATTTTTCACCCTGATTTGGATGAAAATGCGATGACCGAGCTCATCAAACAAATCTCCAGTTGGATAACTGAAGATGGTGGTGAGTTATTAAAAACGGATATTTGGGGTAGGCGTGAAATGGCTTACCTGATCCGGAAACAGAAATATGGACAGTATGTTTTGTTCCATTCCAAGATGGATCCCAAGCTTGGCACTACACTCGAGCGCAACCTGGGCTTTTTGGAGCCTGTAATGCGTTACTTGATTGTTGCTAAAGAATAAAGAATTTCATTTCTTCCGGAGATTACCCTTCCCCGGCATCGCTTGACTAGGTGTTTATTGTTCGATTTTCGGACAGGAGTAAGAAATGACACGCGGTTTGAATAAAGTCCTGATCATAGGACGGGTGGGACGAGATCCGGAGATGCGCTACACTCCATCTGGAAGACCGGTGACAACTTTTGGTGTAGGCACCACTCGGACCTGGAACACTTCGACCGGCGAGCGTAAAACCGAAACTGAATGGTTTAATGTGGTCGCCTGGAGTAATCTAGCGGAAATTTGTAAACAATACCTGGTCAAGGATCATCTGGTTTACATCGAAGGACGCTTGCAAACCCGTCATTGGGAAGATCAGGAAGGGAATAAGCATTCAGCCACTGAAATCGTCGCCTCTGAGATGATTATGTTGGATGAACGCCGAGAATCAAATCTGCCAAGCAGTGAGATTTACGCTGACGATGAAAGTTTGTTTCAGTAATTTATCTATCGATTAAATTAGCTGGTCTAATCTCCAGCAAGGAGTCAAGAAAGTGAGTAATCAACCATCCCGAGAGGAATATCAACCCGGAGGTAGGCGTTTCTTTGCCCGACCTCGGGAGTGTGCATTCTGTACAGATAAGAATGCCAAAATCGATTATAAGTTAGTCGAGGTGCTTCGGAGATATGTAACGGATGAAGGGAAAATCCGACCTCGTCGACAGACAGGGGTATGTGCAAGACACCAGCGCGAACTGGCTCGTTCCATAAAACGCGCCCGTCATATCGCCCTGCTTCCCTTTGCAGGCGAAGTTTTGCGATAATCTGATAGTCTCTTCCGGTTTGGGTCTCCCTCAGGTTGGAGAAGACCTGATGAGCGCGCCGAGTTAAAATGACGGCGCGCTCGCCCACACCAGAAAGATGAGGCGAATTATGTCAAAAAATCCACGAACAAGTCAGACGAACTTATCACGAAAGCATTTAGATCGACTTCATCGCGAGCAAAGGCAAACTCGTTTGATTACCATCGGAGCGATCGTAGTCATTGCTCTGGTGATTCTTGTCATTGCTTACGGTTACCTGGATCAACGTTATTTCCGGTTTATGAGAACTGTAGCTGAGGTAAATAATGAGAAAATCTCTGCAAATGAATTCCGTGCGTTCACAAAATATTACCGCAATAATTTAATTCAAAATGCAGAAAGCACCTACCAGCTGGCAAGCATGTTTGGCAGCGACGCAAACGCCCTTCAAAGCTTTGGGAGCCAGTTAGTTCAAATTGCAGATGAGCTTGACCCAGAACGTGCCGGTAATCAGGCGATCGATCAGCTCGTGCAAGATAAATTAATCCGTCAGGAAGCAAAGAAGAGAGGGATTACCGTAAGTCCCGAAGAAGTTGAAACTGAATTGCAGGCAGCCCTAAGGTACTATGCAAATGGAACGCCAACGCCTACCCCAACTCTTGAGGTTGTCCCCACATCTACGCTCTCGCCAATTCAACAGGCAATGGTACCTCCCACCTTTACTCCGCTGCCGACCGTTGCATCTTCAACAACTCTTACCGCAACTGCAGTGATCAGCGAGACGCCAGTTGCTTCGCCCACGCCCTCACCGACAGTAGCTGCAACTCCAGTAATCACAGTCACTCCGACTGCTCTTCCAACAGCTACGCCTTACACGCTTGAGGGATACCAGAACAATTATGCTACCCTAGTGGCTAATCTCAAATCCGTTGAAATTCCTGAAGACATTCTTCGATATGTGATCGAATCCAGATTGATCCAAACAAAGTTGATGGATGAAGTTATCGGTAAAGTCCCTTGCGTTGCCGACGAAGTTTGGGCACAGCACATCCTCGTTGCAGACGAAAATCTTGCGAAGGATATCCGTGCCCGTGCTTTGAATGGAGAGGATTGGTTCAAGCTCGCAGCCGAGTACTCTACCGACACATCAAACAAGGACCAGGGTGGAGATCTAGGGTGGTTCGGGGCTGGCAAAATGGTTCCAGAATTCGAAAAAGCGGCCTTCGGCCTGAATGAACCCGGGCAAATTAGTGAACCAGTCCAAACACAATTTGGCTGGCACATTATCCGGCTTGTTGCTCGCGAGCAACGTCCAATTACCGGATCTGATTGCGAACGATTACCTGCTGATAAGTTCCAGAAATGGGTAGATGAACAGCGCGCAAACTCGGACGTACAGATCTTTGATAATTGGGTTACATTAGTACCTCTCAATCCCACGTTGCCTGCAGATATCCAGGATGTCGTCAATGGTTTAAAAGCTGCTAACAATCCGACCGAGAATTTTGCCACTCCTGTACCGTAGACCAATTGGGATTGTGCTTCAAGGTCTAAACCACGAGAATCGAGCTCTTGATCGTAAATAAAGCAGAAACGCCTGGTTCGCCAGGCGTTTCTTATTCAAATACTTGTTCAATTTCATCTAACTTTAAACTGAGCACCTGACTTGAGGAATCGGTTCCCATCGTCACCCCATAAATTACATCTGCTACCTGAACAGTGTTGCGATTGTGGGTTACGATTACAAACTGAGTTTGATTGCTGAGTTCCCGCAGCAGTTCGCGAAATCGTCCGACGTTTGCCCTCATCAAGCATTGCATCAACTTCATCAAGCACACAAAACGGGGTAGGCGATACTCGCAGCAAGGCAAATACTAAGGATGTTGCTGTAAGACTTCGCTCACCTCCCGAAAGCAGCGCAAGACCTTGAGTTCTGCGTCCTGGCAAACGGGCTTCAATATCAATCCCGGTATTGGATAAGTCTTCCGGATCCGTTAAAATCAGCCGGGCTGTGCCTCCACCAAAAAGCCTTGTGAAAATTTGTTTAAACTCACTTGCCACCGCTTCAAATGTCCTCTGAAACTCCCGCCGCATCAGAATATCGAGTTCAGCGATTACCTGACGAATATCTTGCTCAGCTTTTTGCAGGTCAGCAACTTGCTCGATCATAAAATCATATCGTTGGTAGACTTCTTCATATTCTGATTGAGCTTCCGGATTGACAGGACCGATCCTCCGAAGCTGAGCCCTTTGGCGTTTTATATTCTCTTCGATATCAGGTGGCAGCTTTCTTACCATCGGCAGATCTTCGACCAGGCCCATGAACGGAAGTGGGGTAGGTCCTGAAATCTGGGAAACATATTCGAAATTTACCAATCCAAAATCATCTTCAATCCTGCGCTGCAGTGATTGTAGGCTCTCCTGACGGCGAGCAAGGTTTATGCGCGTTTGTGCATGAAGCTGTTCAGCAAGACTGACAGCTTGTCGATGGGAATTGGTTTCTCGCTGAAAAACTTCCTGTCTCATTTCTAATTCGTTAATATCGGCTTCCACCGGTGAGATTTTTGAATTGAGGATATTAATTTCTTTACCTAATTCTTCCTCGGTAACATGAGCATTGGCACGCTCTTTCTCCACATCTTTCATTTCTACATCAATAGACTTGATGCGCTCTTTTAGAACGCTGATTGACTGCCTTGCCCTCTCAAGAGCCTGCATTCGCTCCACAATTCGGGATCGGGCATTGTTTACTGCTTGTTGAGCCACTGCTAAACGAGTAGCCCAATGGCTGTGTTGTGTTTGAAGTTCCTCGATACCGAGCTGATCCAATTCATCGCTTTTGTGTTTTATAACTGCCTTTTCGTGTAATAATCTCTGCTCCAGCTTCAAAAGCTCTTCATTAAATTTTTCAATTTCGTTTTTCCGCAATCCACTATCTTTTACGAGCTGCTCAAGCTGCAGCCTGCTCCATTCGAAATGCCTTTGAGCCTGTTCAAATACTCCCCGCGTCTGGTCAAGGATGCGACCAATATTCAAAAAACTCTTTCGAGCTTCGTCCCATTTCTGCTCCAACATCAATCCTTCAGAGAGCATGGATTTATATTCATTTCTCAATCCCAGGATTTGTGCCTCATTACTGTGAATTTTTTCGCCCAATCGGTCAAGTGCTTGAAGGTTTTGGCGTCTTTTCCTCGCTCGTCCGAGCAGAGTATGATCTCCATCTCCTTCCGGAATTCCAGTACGGATGGGACCAGAGGAATGAAAAACATCTCCTTTCAATGTAACCGCACGAACTCCCGCTGGCTGATTCTGTAGGATTCGACGAGCCGCAATTCGATCCTTAACTACGATTACGCCTCCAAGTAGAAGATCAATTGCCACTTGATAATCAGGGGGGTAGCCCACCAGATCAACCGCTTTCCCATATACATCATCGTCTTTCTTTAAAGTCTGCAGCTGGTATTTTGACGATTTTATTTCTTTTACAGGAAGAAGTACCCCTCTGCCGGAACCAGCTTCCAAGATATCAAGCGCAGGATCGGAGTCATCTTCAAGAATCACTGCATCCAGATAATCCCCAAGTACCGCAGTTATCGCAATCTCCAGATTTTCGGGAACCTGTATGAACTCATTTAACGAACCTCGCGCCCCTTTAATCTCTCTTGACGCGCTGCGATTAATAATAATTTCGTACCGGTCGCATAACCCGTTAAAGCATGATCCGCCTGGTTCAAGATATCGTTCTCGGCCTTTAGTCTGGCTTCATCGGTATTCAAGACCGTACGTTTTTCCTCCGCCTCTGCAATTTTTGCTTCAACATCCTGGATTCGCTTACGGAATGTTGCTCTTGAGCGCTCAATAATATCTAATTCTTTTTTTGCACCATCAGCTTTTTTCTGGTAGATTTCAAACTCATCCTTCGCTCGTTGAAGCTGCAGCTCCGCTTCCTTAAGTTCTTCTTTAGCGGGAATCTGTGATGCTGAAATCCGTTGTGCCTGAGATTGGCTTTCGATGAGCCGGGCTTGAATTTTCCCTTGGTCGCCATTGAGCTGATTTAGGCTTTGACGAGTTGCTTGGATTTGTAATTCAATCCGTGCCCGATTGATCTGTCCTTGATCAAAGGCGTTGCGGGCATTCTCCGCCTGTTTCTGTGTCTCGACCAGCTCTGAATTGAGAACCTCGATTTCCTCGTTGGAATTGTTCAATTGCTCGGAAAGAATTTGAAATTCAGCTTCAAGCGTATTTAACGTCTTCAGATCGTTTTCTTTCTGCCTTCCAAATGATCTGATCCGTTCTTCTTCTAAGGTGAGTCTCCTAATCGCTTCCTCTCGTTTGAGATGCTGTTCTGATAAGGCCTTATGCCATTTGTTTAAATCATCCCGCCGAGATTGAACCAATCCTCGCAGCTCGGAAAGGTATGCTTCTGCTGCTTCCTGATCACGGCGAGATAATTCCAATTTCGCTTCTTGTTGACGTTCAGATGTCTGTGCTTGAGTGAGCTCATTTTGTGCTTCATGCCAGTGGAAACCATACCATTCCCGCAGCAATAACTGCAGATCAACGCGAACTTGTTCATACTCCTTTCCGCGCTTGGCTTGGCGCTCCAGGCTGACCAGCCGGGGTTTTAATTCTGCAAGAATGTCTTCAACCCGTTCTAAATTTCTTTTTGTTGTTTCTAAGCGCCGGATGGCTTCCTCGCGTCGGCTTCGATGCAAACCTATTCCTGCCGCTTCCTCGAATAATCTTCGGCGTTCATCAGCTTTCAGCGACAAAGCCGCATCAACGAGACCTTGACCGATGATTGTATAAGTCCTTTCCGCCAATCCAAATTCAGCCAGTAGTTCGGAGATATCTTTTAGTCGAACGCGTTGTCCATTTAGTAGATATTCATTCAATCCATCTCGAAATGCTCTGCGGGTAATCGCCACCTCGCTGAAATCGATAGGAAGCCAATCATCGCTGTTATCAAAAGTAATTGTCGCCGAGGCCAAACCCGCCCGCGCTCTGCTTTCCGAACCTGAGAAGATCATATCCTCTGTTTTTCTGCCTCGCAGCAAGCTGTATGACTGCTCTCCTAATACCCACCGTAGGCTATCTGCGATATTCGATTTCCCACTCCCATTAGGACCAACAATCGCAGTTACCGTTTCGGCGAATTCGAAGAAAGTTCGGTTCGCAAAGGTTTTATATCCGTGAAGTTCGAGCGACTTTAGTCTGGATGGCATGGCGAGAAAAGTTGAATTTTAATCTGAATGGATTGTCGACAAATCAATCTAATTCTAGCTGAAGGTCTCGATATCGAACGATTCCAAAGCGTTCTGAGCTGCCTGCTGCGCCGCAGATTGTTTACTTGTTCCCTTTCCGCCTGCAATTACAACTCCATTAACTAGGACTTCCACTTCAAAGGTCTTGCTGTGTTCAGGACCAACTGCCGATATTGTACGATATTGCGGTGGACCAAAAGCTTTTGATTGTACAAGTTCTTGAAGACGGCTTTTCGAATCCCGATCTCGGTTTAATGCCACCACCTGCATAGAAGCACTTTCGAGCAGCGGTTCAATAAACCTCTGAACGGCATCCAAACCCGAGTCGATGTACAGCGCCGCTACTACGGCTTCAAATGTCGCGCAGAGCAATGCCATTCGTTTTCGTCCTCCTGCCTGGCTTTCACCATGCCCGAGCTTTAATGCAAAGCCAAATCCGTAGTTCGATGCAAATTCAGCAAGTTGTTCTGTGCGCACCAGGGCAGAGCGCAGGCGTGTAAGCTCACCTTCCCGTCTTTCCGGAAAACGGTTGTAAAGCCAAGCACCCACTAAGAAATCAAGTACCGCGTCTCCCAGGAATTCAAGGCGCTCATTATCTTCCAGTGCTTCTGGATGCTCGTTAAGGTAAGATCTATGGGTTAACGCCCTTCTCAATAACAGCAGATTATTGAAAGGAAGTTGCAGACGTTGTGCGAAATCCTCTGGAGTTTCAAGTTCAACAACTCCCGTCTCCACAGAGTCCATAATATTCCTCCTCGCGGAACTCAGGGAGCGCCAGACACCCCACGTTTAGTCGGGTAGCTTGCGTTCCATCAGTTCCAATAAGAAAATTTCAAACAGCCTACAATTCCTCAGGGTTCAGATACCGTTCGCAGAGTATACCAGCTTAGCTTAGAAAATATCAAGGATGGATTCCATCTGTATCTACTTTGGAATTTTATCTTTATGTTGCAGTAATTATCGGTTTCATTCCAAGATGCTCCCTCTACTAGACGATGATAATTAATCCATCCTGGACAAGACAACCGTTCTTAACTATACTTGTATCAATACAAATAGATCAAGATCGCAATTCCATGTTCAACGAACTCGCTGAAATCGTCTCGCTCTCATTAAAGGTATCTGGCATTGCATTATTTTTTAGTTCTTTGCTTGGGATCCCATTCGGTGCACTGGTCGGTTTAAATCGTTTTCGCGGAAGACGATTTGTCGCATTGCTTCTATATACGGGTATGGGTTTTCCTCCTGTAGTGATAGGTCTATTTGTATATTTACTCCTTTCAAGAAGCAGCCCATTAGGTCAGCTAAATCTATCTTTTGTGCCTCAGCTTTTCACGCCAGGCGCAATGATCTTAGCCCAAACGATCATCGCCTTCCCGCTCGTTGCAGGGTTTACCATGGCTGCAGTCATGGGGGTGGAACCTCAGCTTCGCCAGCAAATAGTTGCATTAGGGGCAACTCGCCGCCAATCTGCTGTTGCTATCTTAATGGAAGCCCGGCTTGGCGTAATCGTCTCAATTATTGCCGGTTTTGGAAGCATTATCTCCGAGGTGGGGGCTGTGATGCTTGTTGGAGGAAATATTGAAGGGCGAACCCGGGTTTTGACAACTGCCATTGTTTTGGAAACTCGCAAAGGTAGCTTTTCCCTGGCTCTTGCCCTGGGTTTTATGTTGCTTTCTATTGCCTTCTTAGCAAATTTGGCAATGCTCCGGCTGCAGGGCAGGGGCTTTGACGAATGAAATCCCAAATCTATTTCTTCGAGCTCTTCTATGCTTCCAATTTTCCAGGTACATGGATTGAAAAAATTCTACAACGACCGATGCATTCTTGATATCGATTTCTTGGAAGTCTTCCAAGGAGAAATCCTTAGCCTGGTTGGTCCAAGTGGTGCAGGAAAAAGCACGCTTCTGCGTCTATTAAATTTTCTTGAAACCCCAACAAGCGGAGAAATCGATTTTATCGGAATTACTTCGAATAACCGAGGGGAGATACCGTTGGATGTTCGCCGCAAGATTACCACCGTTTTCCAGCGCCCGCTTTTACTTGATCGCAGTGTATATGACAATGTTCTTTTTAGCCTGCAGCTGCGCGGAATTCGAGATTCAAGGAAAAATATTCTTGATGTCCTCGAGCAGGTAGGATTGATCCAGTTGGCGCAACAGCGAGCAAAGACACTTTCCGGAGGAGAAGCACAGCGCGTTGCACTCGCCCGGGCGATGGTCATAAGACCCGATGTCTTACTTTTAGACGAGCCTACGGCTAACCTGGATCCGTACAACATTAGTTTGATAGAAGGTATCATTTCTCGTCTAAGTAATGAGTATGGTACGACGCTGGTTCTGGTTACGCACAATATCTTCCAGGCCCACCGTCTTGCTCAGAGAGTAATCTTTATGCTCGAAGGGAGGATAATTGAGACTGGGGCAAATCAAGAATTTTTCAATTCCCCGCACGATCCACGAACAAAAGCATTTGTGAACGGCGAGATGGTTTACTAAAGGTTTTTGATATGAAGGCGCATTGACAGGCATAGTTCATGGCCCAATTTTGATTCGAAACCCAAAGATCTATTCCAACCTATCCATCTAAGGAGAAGATATGAACAAGCGAACATTTTCAATCTTTGCATCGGTCGTCATCCTGACGATCCTGTTCAGTTCCTGCGCTCCGGCAGCACCTGCTACCCAAGCGCCTGCTGCAACCATGGCTCCAGCTGCTTCAGAAGCTCCAGTAGCGACTGAGGCGCCAGCAGCGACTGAGGCTCCAGCAGCCGATGAAGCAGCTCCTGAACAACCCGCCCCCGGTGGTGAAAACCACCTCGTTTTAGCAACAACCACTTCTACTCAGGATTCGGGATTGTTGGATTATCTGGTTCCTATGTTCGAGGAAGAAACAGGCGCTAAGGTTGATGTCATCGCAGTTGGAACCGGCCAGGCTCTAAAACTTGGTGAGGATGGCAATGCAGACGTCCTGCTTGTGCACGCAAGAGCCAAAGAAGATGATTTCATGGCAGCAGGGAATGGGACCCGCCGTGAAGATGTCATGTACAATGATTTTGTGATCCTGGGACCCGAAAACGATCCCGCTGGCATCAAAGGGATGGCAAGCGCGGCGGAAGCATTCAAAAAGATTGCCGATAGCGGCTCGAGTTTCATTTCTCGTGGCGACGAATCGGGCACAAACACAAAGGAGCTTTCCATATGGAAAGAAGCGGGCATCGAACCAGCCGGCGATTGGTACATTTCGGCAGGGCAAGGGATGGGTGAAGTCTTGACCATGGCCGCCGAGCAGCAAGCCTACACACTGAGCGACCGGGCTACTTACCTTGCTCGAACGAAGGAAGGTCTGGATCTAAGCTTACTTGTTGAAGGAGATAAGAGCCTCTTCAACCCCTATGGTGTCATTGCGGTCAACCCAGAGAAAAACCCGAATATTCAAATGGACCTGGCACAAAAATTCATCGATTGGATCATTTCTGTAGCCGTACAGGAAAAGATCGCTGAATTCGGGAAGGCTGATTTTGGCCAATCGCTGTTTATTCCAGATTTTACCCTTTGGAAAGAAGCGCAAAATAAGTAGAATCCATTTCGAGAGTCTGGCTTTATCCAAATCTCGTGTAAAATGATTGGTTGGCTGTGATCAGTCGACAGCCACCCAATTTCCCCTTCGGAGGCCGTATGACATTATCGAAGGACGATTCTGGCAGGTTGAACATCCTCACAGAGTTCACCGCCGAATCATTAATGGATAAGAAGTTGTTAGAAAGGACAGAGACCGATCAGGTTTTCCGTCCTTTGCCAAATTTGAATGTAATTAAACTGGGTGGTCAGTCCATCATCGATCGCGGTCGCAAAGTCCTTCTGCCGTTGTTGGAAGAAGTCGTCGCGGCTCGAAAACACCACCAAATCTTGTTGATGACTGGCGGCGGAACACGTAGTAGACATGTCTATGCCATCGCCCTGGATTTGGGAATGCCAACTGGCGTTCTGGCTAAATTAGGGGCCAGCATTAGTGAACAAAACGCCTTGATGGTATCTCTTTTATTAGCTCCTTTCGGCGGTATTAAAATTGGGCATGATGACGTAGTAAAACTGCCATCCTACCTTGCTTTGGGGACTATTCCTGTTATGCACGCCATGCCGCCTTATGGACTTTGGGAAACCCCACCAACCTTTGGACGGATACCTCCCCATCGAACAGATGTCGGCGCGTTCCTCACTGCAGAAGTAGCCGGAGCCTCGCGAGTAATCCTGGTCAAAGACGAGCAGGGTTTGCTGACCGCGGACCCTAAGAAAGATCCGCATGCGAGCCACATTTCTGAAATTGAAGTCGGTGAACTTCAAAAGCTTGATCTGGAAGATTTGCCAATTGAGCGTGTGGTATTGGATTACCTGAAGCGCTCACAGAGCGTTCGAGAAATCATTTTGGTGAATGGACTTAATCCTGGCCAGCTTACCAGTGTTTTGGAAGGCGACAGAGCTGGGACGCGGATCTTCCGTGAGGGATGAGCATAAGAGAGAGGGATTTAGTTTTCATCTTTCTCTCCGGAACTCATAATCCTTAATGCCTGCTGCTCCACTAAAGCCAATGTTATCTGGCGGCGGGCGTGGTCCAGAATACGTTGAAATGTCGATTGCGAAATCCCCATGCTCTCTGCCGACACAACTTGTGATAAACCTTCAAGCTCCACCAAACGTAAGGCTTCAAGTTCTTCTGGCAGGATGTTAATGATCTTCAGTCTTTCCAGAGGGACACCTGAAGGTTTAAAAATACCCGCCGCAAGCTCATGGATTATTCGCCGGCGTTTTCTGGGACGAGGCACTTCGCGTTATCCCTGGCGGTTCTTGCGACCCTTCCGCCATCCTCGCCCCTTTCGACCTTCTTCTTCACCTTCTTCAGAGGACTCTCCTCTCGGAAGATAAACGAGTTCAGCGCTTATGGATGCAGCCATTGTCTCTAACTCAACCTTCCGAAGATGCGGAGCCAGGACTTGCAGATCCGAGCCTTCAACAGCAACCACAGCAAAACGCGGCATTCCTGCCCCCTTCCCGACGTGCCTCCGCTCACGAATAAAAATCTTACTCATTCTTACCTCCTTAATATTGGGTATATACCCATAATGATTTTACCATATCTTAAATAAGGTGTCAAAGATGATAATTTATATCGGCATAGATGATACGGATACAATCGAATCCCGGGGTACTGGTCGGCTTGCGCGAGAAATCGCAGCAGAGCTCGAAAAGAACCGCCGTATTCTTGGAGTTACGCGCCACCAGCTCCTTGTTGATCCCCGCATTCCTTACACTTCCCATAATTCCAGTGCAGCAATCGTCCTGATTGAGAATAATCATAATGGACTCCAAGACTTGTTTGAACAGATTCGAGCCCGGATGTTGGCAGATTTTCAGATTGGTAGCGATCCTGGGCTCTGCCTCGCGGAAGAGACCTTCGCGATTCAGGTTTCCAGTTTTGGAAAGCTTGCCCAACACGAGCTTGTCTCTCAATCGCAGGCCCGATTATTAGCCAGTGAAAATCGGATTTTTCTCGAAGGTTTGG
This sequence comes from uncultured Chloroflexia bacterium, assembly GCA_963827155.1. GTDB lineage: Bacteria > Chloroflexota > Anaerolineae > Anaerolineales > UBA4823 > UTCFX2. The sequence goes on from CAWGZV010000002.1 coordinate 1,909,581, forward strand.
GAGGAACTGAAGATGGGATTATCGGAGCCCTTGCTGCGGTTGGATTGGCAGCCAGCGGAGATGATGGTCGTTATCTACAATTCGGAAGGTCCCGTGAGCTCAATGGGATGATATCGATTCCGGACCTTAAGCTTAGCGGCGTCGCTGAAGTTCGCACCTTGGACGGCAGCATCATTGAGAATGGACTGGTCGAAGTTGAAAAATTGCGCCCAGCCCGCCGCAATCACCAACCAGTCTTGTTTGTTGAAAAGGAACAGGAAATTTGGAGGCCTCTGAAATTGGATTGAATGAGCTGCCTTGTCATTCCACCTGATCATCGCTATACTACCAAATTATGGTTCAGTTGCCACTTTACTTGATAATCGCCGATGATATCCGACAGGAGATAGTCTCCGGAAAGATAAAAACTGGCGAAAAGCTGCCCTCCATCCGTGAGATGAAAGAGAGATGGGATTGTACCAATGGAACTGTACAGCGCGCTTACCATCATCTCGCTGAGCAGGGTTTAGTAAATAGCCGATCAGGTCAAGGTACGCATGTCCTCTCGAATATACCGAATTCATCCGATTTTGCTCTAAGGCGAGCAAATCTTGTCAATCGTGCCCAATCTTTCTTATTAGAGTATATGTCGGCTGGATACACTCCGGAAGAGATAGAAAGCGCCGTGCGAATTGCCTTAGACCAATGGCGAGTTATCTCCGAGACCCGACCTCAAGTCGAGGCAGACATAATTCGATGCTCAGGCAGCCACGACTTAGCGCTTGCATGGATTGCCGCCCACTTCCAAGATATTGCTCCAGGGTTTTCGCTAAAGCTAAGTATTTCAGGAAGCTTGGGGGGACTGATCGCACTGGCCGAAGGAAATGCCGACCTGGCTGGTTGCCATCTTTGGGATCAAGAGACAGGCGAATTCAACCTTTCTTTCGTAAAACGTCTGCTGCCCGGTCGGCGGGTCTGTTTGCTCACACTGGTTTGGAGGTATCAGGGGTTAATCATTTCCCCAGGTAATCCTAAAGGTCTAACTTCGCTCGCTGACCTAATTCGTTCAGATGTTCGGTTTCTAAACCGGCAGCCCGGTTCGGGAACCAGGGTCTGGTTGGATTCTGCCTTGCACCGAGAAAAATTGAATCCCGCCCAAATCCACGGATATGAAGAAGAGCGTCGAACGCATACCGAGGTCGCCCGTGAAGTTGCTGAAGGGGGAGCCGATGTCGGCTTCGGTCTTCAAAACGCTGCGCGAGCATTTGGGCTGGATTTTATCCCGCTTCTCAGAGAGCGATACGACCTGGTTATTCCAGAAAATTATGCTAACAACCCCGCTGTTGAGCAGCTCAAAAACTGGCTGCTGACATCTGCTGCTCAAACTGCATTATTCGAGTTAGGGGGATACGATACAACCGAGACAGGATCAGTAATTTGGGTGAACTAATTCTGCAGGCTGGTGTATGAACGAAATGCCAGCACTGCATTATGCCCTCCAAATCCGAACGCATTGCTGATTGCGACATCGATCTTTTTTTCCCGCGCTTGATTAGGTATGTAATCCAGGTCGCACAGTGGATCTGGAGTGTGATAGTGGATTGTTGGAGGAAGTATCCCTTCCTTAACAGCCTGAACACAAATAATCGCTTCTAAAGCGCAAGTTGCTCCCATCATATGTCCGGTCATTGATTTTGTCGATGATACCGGAATGTGGTACGCCAGCTCTCCAAATGCCGCTTTGATTGCCAGTGTCTCAGATAAATCATTCAGCTCTGTGCCCGTCCCATGCGCATTGATGTAGCCAACCTCCTCAAAGTTTATACCTGCCGAATTGAGTGCAGTTCGGATCGCGCGTCCGCCGCCTGCACCGTCATCTGCAGGCGCTGTGATGTGGAAAGCATCTGCACTGGCTCCGTAGCCTGCCAGCTCGGCAAGTATTATTGCTCCGCGTTTTCGGGCATGTGTTTCGGTCTCCAGCACCAAGATCGCCGCGCCTTCCCCCATCACCAGCCCATCTCAATTCAGGTCAAATGGAGCAGGCGTATTTGAATAGTCTTGATTCCGGCGCGACAATGCCCCGACCCTGTCAAATGCCGCAATCCCGAGTTCGGATATGGTAGCTTCACTCGCGCCTGTGATTGCGACGTCTATCCAGCCGGATTTTAACATTAACCATGCCATGCCTATCCCGTCTGCACCTGACGCGCATGCTGACGCAACAGAAAAGCTCGGACCGCGAAAACCAAAATCGATTGCAGCCAATCCAGCCGCACCATTCGCCATCAACATCGGAATCGCAAACGGATTCGCTTTGCGCGGACCGCTGTCTCAAATCGTCATCGCCAGATCGTGAACTGTGTTTAAGCCTCCAATCGCCGACGATATCACTACCCCAATCCGTTCTGTGTTCTCCTTATTGATATCTATTCCAGAATGGGAAAGGGCTTCTTGAACCGCAATCGCAGCGAATTGCTCAAAACGATCTCTCCTTCGAATCTCACGTGGATCAAGGTGCAGTTCTGGCTTGAAGTCTTTGACCTCACACGCAATTTGAACCAGGAGATGCGTCGCGTCAAATAGTGAGATCGGCGCAACGCCGGAATGGCCATTAATTGCGTTTTTCCAGGTTTGCTCAGTGTTGTTTCCGATCGAATTGATTGTCCCAGTACCAGTTACGACAATACGATCCTGCATAATGTCTCCTTAGAAATTTAGCACAAAATTAAACTTGTCTTTATTTAGAAATCAGCCCATGAACCGGTTGTCTGAAAGGATCTGCTCGATCACGATTTCTGGTTGCTCTTGATGGATGTTATGCCCGGCTCCAGGTATCATCACAAATCGAATATCAGGCTGAATTTCTTCCAGCTCCCTGGCGCTGTCAGCGGCATAAATCCGATCATTTTCACCCCATAACACCAAGGTAGGCACATTGAGGCTGCTCAGCAATTGTTTGAGATTCTTCGATTGAGAAGCTGCGCCTAAGGAAAGATTTCTTAAAGTTGATAAATAAGCCCGACGCTGGTCATCGCTCCAAACACGCTGGTTTACTCGGGTGAATAGGAAATCACGATCTTCTTTCGGCATTCTCCCTAAATCAACATAATAAGGTTTCAGCGTTCGATAAGCCGCATCGGGATCTGATCGCAGTCTTGTGTAAAGCCATTCCCCGCAGCCTGGCAATAAGAATAGGAGCATCCCGAGATTTACATCCTCGGGCTTTAATATGATTGAACCATCTAACAGTACCAGACCGGAAACCAATTCCGGTCGATATATGGATATCTCATGCACGAGGGCGGCGCCAAAAGAATGTCCGATCAAAAACGCTCGATCGAGGCTTAACTCAGCCACCAGTTCATCCAAAACTTGCAGGAAAAAGGTTTTTTTATAAGCCCTTCTGGGTTTTGAACTTCGACCAAAGCCTGGGAGATCGGGAGCAATCACCCGCCATTTTAAAGCCAACGGAGAGATCAAATACCTCCAGGTGTCCGCCTCATCACCCAGACCATGAACCATTAACATGGCTGGTTGGTCGCGGTCTCCAACATCGTAATAAAATAGTTCTACTTCAGATTTTGGAAGGTGAATTATCCGGGTAAATTGTGATAAAGCAGGCCAGGCTTGCATGGGGGAAAGGAAATCCGTTGAATCTGGCCTCATGGCGATTTTAACCCAATCCCGGTTAAAATTAACACTACCGGCTCAATGACCTGATCGATAACTTGGGCGAGACCATTCCACACGATTGCCGACGTTGGTTCTACATAGAACCCCAAATGTGCGAGGGACGCTCGTCCGGGTGGGATTTCGGATTCTTCAACCGCGACAAATTGACCACCGCTGTCCAATACTTGATGAATAACTGCGTCACCTCGTAATGGATAACGAACTCGAACACCTTCAGCAAGGGTTTCGCCTTCTGATACCCAACCCATCCCAGCGCTTCCATAAGTAAAAAGCGCCCATAAAGGGGCACATGCTAATGCTTGAACACCGATAATTGCTGGGAGTCTTTCAATCAGCCCGGCTTGTTTCAGAGAGGCAAATCCACGCCCGATCCCAAGCAGCAAGCCCCCCTGCCCAACTGGAAGAACGATCGTACCTGGTGAGCCTCGTAATTGTTCGAATAATTCATATGCCAGCGTTGCATAACCTGCCAATCCCTGCGGCATGTAGGCGTGACTTCCATATACACCTCCGGCCTCAACCGCTTCAAGAGCGAGCTCAGTCGTCCTGGCCCGAGAGCCCTCGATTCGAACGACATCTGCGCCATACGCCTCGATTTGCTGCCGTTTTGGGCCTGAAGCGTATTCTGGAATGAAAACTCTCGCTTTGATCCCGGCAGAAGAAGCATACGCAGCGAAGGAAGCTCCGGCGTTTCCTGATAAATCTTCGACCGCTTCTTGTACCCCATGCGATCTTAGGAAGCTGGCAAGTACAGAAGTCCCACGATCCTTGTACGATCCAGTTGGATTGAGAAATTCTAGTTTGAATGCAATATCACGTCCAAAGGCTGATCCCCATATTAACGGTGTGTTTCCTTCACCAAGTGTGACCATTGGTGCGGTCTCTGGCAGCCCAAAGGCATGTCGGTAGCGCCAAATCCCAGGCTCCGAAGGATCTATCTCGGCTAAATTAAATTTTGGGAAAACAGGGAAATCGAAATGACCAGAACAAACCGGGCATCGATAGGGAATCCCAGCCGTGGGATAAGGTCTTTGGCAGTTCGAACATACGATTTCAGTCGCCACGGGTTGGGAAGTAGTCACCTTCTACCCACTCTTCACCATTTGATCCAATTTCCTTCTTCCATACTGGCACGATCTCTTTCAACCGGTCAATCCCGTATCGCGCCGCTTCAAACACTCCCGTATCTCGGTGGGCTGCCGTACAGGCAATTAAAACCGTTGGAGTGCGTGGGTAAAGCTTTCCAATTCTCTGAATAATGGCGATGCCTTCTACGCTTGACCAGCGTTCCCGGATCTCCTCCACTACCTGAAGCATTTTCGCCTCTGCCATAGGAATGTATGCTTCATATTCAAGATACAATGTCTCATGCATGGCGTCCCGCGAAGTAATTCCGCGCACCATTCCCGTAAAAATACATGCTGCTCCCGTGCTGTCAAGCGTGATTTGGGAGATTAACTCATCCAAATCGAGCTCCTCAGTCGTGATTTTAGTTATTGTCGGAGCTGAACCACTTCCTCCACTTACAGGAGGAAAGATGGCAATTTCTGCGCTTTGAACGATCAGGTCTTCATCAAACGCGTATTCTTTATTGATCGCGATTATCGAAGTGCAAATCGGCACTAATAAATTCGGGAATTTCTGAACAATGACCTGTCGGAATTCACTGACTTTCAAGTTGTCCGGCAGCTCCATTTCCACCTGGCGCTGATTTGTATAATCACTTAAGGTGGCGAAAAACAGCACTCGCACCTTATTCATTAAATACGTCTCCACTCTTCCCACCATGCTTTTCAACCAGCCGAATGTTTTGAATGCGCATGGTCTTTTCAACCGCCTTCGCCATGTCATAGACAGTTAATGCTGCGACCGATACTCCGGTAAGCGCTTCCATCTCTACACCGGTTTTTCCGTGAGATTGCACCGTCGCACTAATCTGAATCCCAGGAAGCTGTGTGTCGAGTGTGAGCTGCACATCGATATGAGTTAAGGCAAGGGGGTGGCAAAGAGGGATCAGCTCAGAAGTTCGTTTAGCCGCCATCACACCTGCAAGCTGGGCAACTGTCATTACATCGCCCTTCTTCATCATTCCATCTCGAATTAATGCCAGGGTCTCCATTCGCATCAACACCTCGCCTTTTGCAATCGCTGTGCGAGATGTGTCTGGTTTTTGCCCGACATCAACCATGTGAGCTCGACCTGTGTCGTCAATATGAGTGAGTTTATCCATCATGCCCAGAATTATACCGGATTCCTAAGTTAATTCATTCCAGAACGGGAAGAGGCATTGAGGGTTATAAGTGCTATCTTCCAAATAAAAACCATACGATCCTCGAGCAGTTGATTGCATATTGATTCTGCTGCTGATGATAAGATCTCCTCAAGTTTCGGTTCAATTGACTGGTTTTAAATCTTATAAATTTATTTCGGTCGTAGGGGGGATTCCTGATTTGTCGGCTTTAAATCTGGACCTATCTGAATATGTTATTACCATAATATCGAGAAAATTCTACTCATCTGTGTTTCAGAAGCCCTTTTCACAAATCAGGAGAGAAAAATACCAATGGGCAGTGATGTATTCTGCTGGAGCTTTTTCTACGGACGCGAATTATTTCGGAAAGTTGAATTTTGCAGTTGAATTTGGTGCGGTTCGCCATGGAATAGGATTTCGGACGAGTTTTTATGATTTCCATTTCGCGATCAATCTAGGACAGATAAAAAGAAAGTCTCTCTTTCAATAGCTGCCATATCCTTTGGAATCTCAACTCGATAGCATTGATCGATTTCTCTCCAGCGCAAGGTGGAGATTCATGACCAGAAGTCTCGCCATGATATAATTCCGCCCGTTGAATAGAAGGAAGCATGACTACAATACTCTCAAAGTGGAAAAATGGGCTCTCCAAATCAAGTAAAGCAGCTTTCGGGCAGATCGCATCTTTACTCGGAGCAAGCGAGATTACCCCAGAAACCTGGGATGATCTTGAAGCGCTGCTTATTCAGGCTGATCTTGGAATTGAGACCACAGAAATTGTATTAGAAAGGCTCGAAATCCCACGTCGATCGAGAAGGATTATTAAAATCGAAGGACCTTCGTAATGCCCTTCGAGATGAATTACGGGAATTATTAATTCCACCTCCAGAGTTGGATTTTAGTAGCCGTCCAACAGTAATATTAATTGTTGGCGTCAATGGCTCGGGAAAAACCACCAGCATCGCGAAATTAGGGCAGCGTTTCAAAGCTCAAGGAAAGTCGATCCTTTTGGGCGCAGCAGATACATATCGGGCTGCCGCGGTGGATCAGCTGGAAATTTGGGCAAAACGATTGGATATTCCAATTATATCTGGTCAGCTCGGTGGCGATTCTGGAGCAGTCGCGTTTGATACCGTAAAAGCAGCTCAAGCGCGAGATACAGAAATCGTATTGATCGATACCGCCGGTCGCTTACATACCCGTTTCAACCTGATGGAAGAGCTGAAAAAGGTATATCGTGTGGTCGCCAAAGCTCAACCAGGAGCTCCTCATCAAGTCTGGCTGGTGATGGATGCAACAACAGGGCAAAATGCCCTGCAGCAAGCCAGGGCTTTCAGACAAGCTGTTCAGGTCACAGGTGTGATTCTGGCCAAGCTCAATTCATCTGCTCGTGGCGGTATGGCATTTGCCATCGCGCATGAGCTCGAGCTGCCGATATTGTTCGCCGGTTTAGGCGAAAAACCGGATGATTTGCAGCCATTCGACCCGGATGTTTTTGTTGATGAGATCCTTTCAATAGAGATCTCAACCGAAAAGTAATAGTTCTCCTGGAGCTTGAAATCATGCAAGAATTGATTGAACAATTAGAAAATCTGCAAGCCCGAATTCAGCATCTCCTGGTGCGTCTTTGACTTTCCTGCTTTAGAAACACAGCTTATAGATTATCAAAAACAAGCTGAAGAACCCGAGCTGTGGGGAGATCCAGAACGGGCAAAACGGGTTATGAAACAAACTGCCGCTCTTCGAGGACAAGTCGATGATTGGAACAGGCTGGTTCAGCGCATTAAAGATGCGCTGGAACTCGCTGGGCTTGAAGATGAAACCCTTGAGCCGGACCTTCAAAAAGAAACTGAACTGCTTTCTGAAGAAATCGATCGCAGAGAGCTCGAAACTATGCTGTCGGGAAAATTCGACAAGGGAGATGCACTCTTAGCAATTCATGCCGGGGCTGGGGGGACGGATTCGCAAGATTGGACTGAAATGTTGGAGAGAATGTATCTCCGATGGGCTGAGTTAAGAAGTTATCAAACAGAAATTTTGGATGTCACTCCTGGTGAGGAAGCCGGCATTAAAAGCGTCACAATCGCCGTCAACGGTTTATATGCATTCGGTTATCTTCGTCCGGAAAAAGGTGTTCACAGGCTTGTCCGGTTATCCCCATTCGACGCCGCTCACCGCAGGCATACCTCCTTCGCCCTGGTTGAGGTCCTTCCTCAAGTAGAAGATGATGAGGATTTACAAATCAACCCAAATGATTTGCGAATTGACACATATCGCTCTGCTGGTGCCGGCGGCCAGAATGTTCAAAAGAATGATACCGCTGTCAGAATCACTCATATCCCTACTGGCCTTGTAGTCACATGTCAGAATGAACGATCACAAATCCAAAACCGTGAAAATGCGATGAGGGTTCTCCGCGCCAAACTCCTTGAGATCAGACAGGCTGAACAGGAACAACAACTTGCAGAGCTCCGTGGAGAATACACCAAGGCAGAATGGGGCAGCCAAATTCGTTCGTATGTTCTCCATCCTTATCAAATGGTAAAAGATCATCGTACAAATTTTGAAATCGGGAATACTCAAGCTGTTTTAAATGGGGAAATCGACGGTTTTATTGAGGCATACCTTCGTGAAACGATGGGGAATGGGAAGCTTGGTGAAAAAAGCTAAGAGAGTGCTTTTCGCCGGATTTTTCTTCATTTCCATTTTCTCCTCGTTTTTAACTGGGTGTGTCACAATGAAAGATCCAAAATCGTCTTTTGACTATTCGGGAGATATTGTCGCCACCGTCGATCAAAGATCAAAAGTTGGTCAAACTTTCATTTCGCGCCGATCCGGATTTAATGGAATTCAGATTTGGCTCCGAGATGGTTCAAAGGGTAATTCCGGATCCGGATTAGTAAAGGTATCCCTTTTCCATTCGATCTTCGATCGACTTCCCATTGAAACCAAATCGATACCCATCGATCAAATTCGAAGAACTTTTCCGGTTGAGATCTCTTTCAACGCTCAAAAAGACCCTCCAGCACAGCAGTATTTCATTGAGCTAGAAGTTGAAGGTGGGACGATTGCGATTTATGGAAGAGCTAATGACGATTATCCTGACGGCAGCCTGTATCTGAACAAAACCCAACTTAAATCCGATCTGGCATTCCGAACTTCATACGAATACGGCGCCGAAGCAGTTCTGGAAGATTCCAAATCAGCCATAAAACATCTTTGGCTTATCCTTCCGCTTTTGGTGCTCCTTCTAGCTCCAGGGTATCTAATTCTTGAGACCACCGATACGAACAATTTCCGGATTTTCTTAAAAAGCTCACCAACAAATTCCACAATAAAGAAGTGAATTCTGTGGCTTTCTTCGCTCAATGGGATTGGAGCGAGCGATTTGCGCTCTCGATTGGCCTCAGCCTTGCGATCATTCCTTTGGCCCTACTCTGGACAACAACACTGGGAATTTCTTGGAATAGCACGACTGCAAAGTTTGCAGCGCTGATCATTCTGGCGCTGATTTTATTAATCAAAATTCGAAGCCGAGAGAAACCCCGAAGGCTGCATTTCGATCCGATCGACGCCGCTCTATTAATAATAACGGTGGTCACGCTCTATACCCGGCTGACGATGGTCAGAGACCTGACAGCGCCTGCCTGGGTGGATCCTGTGCATCACTCTGTTATCTCCCAATCGATTTTTGAGACAGGCGCTTACGCACAAGGTGAATCAAATTTAATAGCATCGAGTGCTGCCAGCTACCATCCAGGCTTCCACGGACTCAACGCCTGGTTTATGTGGCTATCTGGGTTAGAAGTTGAACGGGCAATGCTCCTGCTTGGTCAGGTTTTTAATGCTCTGATGGGGCTGTGTGTTTACTTACTTGCGAAAAGCCTGACACACAACCGAATAAGCGGATTGATGGCAGCATTGATTTGCAGCTTCTTGACACCCATGCCAGCATATTACACAAGTTGGGGCAGGTATACCCAGCTCGCCGGGCTGTTGATTTTGCCGACATGTATCGCATTACTTTTTCGTCTGTTCGAAATCCGGGTTTTTCCGGTAACTCCCTCGTCAAACACCCTTCTAGACAAAAACTCCGATAATCGACCTCCTTCAAGTCAGATGGAGTCTGCAATAATATTAATTGTATTGGCTGCTCTGGCTGGAGCAGGTTTATTTCTTGTGCATTATCGGGTCGCAGCCTTTACTGGTCTTCTGGCAATCTCGTTTCTTGTTGGCGAGGTTATCCGATCGTTAAATAAACAGCAGGTTTGGAAAACCATACCCAAAATTTTGTTTTGGGGTGGCTTAACGGTTGGATTTGCTTTTCTGATCACTCTCCCATGGTGGCCTTCATTACTCAATACCCTCATAATCCCGAGAATAGCAAAGATCGCCTCCCCTCCTCAAGCCATTATGATTGACTGGGGATATTTGACGCCAGTTTTTGGGAAATTTGCGTTATGGTTGGCTGCCGCAGGTTTCATTTTGGCATTAATCCGAGCCCGATGGTATGCTCCAGTGCTTCTTTTGTGGATCGGATTGCTTTTTATTGCTGCAAATCAAAGTATTATTCCTCTTCCTTTCGCCGGTTCAATCAACTTGACTTCAGTGGAGATCATGCTTTTCATGCCCATCGCTGTACTTGGAGGCGATGGGGTGAGCACTTTGTTCCAATTTGTGGTCAATGTCCTCCCAGTGCGATTTAAGAAAATATCAAGGCTCTTTGTTGTTGCAGCCGTCGCAATTGTCATGTTTTTTGGGACCCAAAAACTCCTCCCTATCTTGAACCCAACTACTTTGCTCTTTCGAGATGCTGATCGACCAGCAATCCAATGGGTTGAGGCAAATATCCCTGATGATGCAACAATCTTGATCAATCCCTTTCTCTGGGGATATGGTCTGTATGCTGGTCACGATGGCGGCTATTGGATCACACCGCTTTCCGGTCACCAGACTATGCCGCCTGTCTCTCTTTATGGAATGGGAGACCGCAGCGAGATCCTGAGAATCAATCAAATCACAAAAAAAACACTTGACCTTTCTAATGACCCACGCGGCATGTATGAATTACTAAAATCGGAAAATATAGATTATATTTTCTTGGGAAAGCGCTCCGGAGCAATTTCATCAAGCTCGTTTGCAGGCAGCCCTCTTTTCCACACTCGTTACCATGTGGATGGGGTTTGGATCTTCGAAGTGAAATGATCAAGTGCTTGACATTTCCCACATCCGCTCGTATAATCCCTTCGCCTGCCTAAAGGGCAGGTATTTTAAGGCCTATTTTGCAGCCTTGTTTAGGACTGATTAATAAGGAGTAGGTAATGCCCCCACATCCAAAACGGAAACATTCCCAGGGACGACGTGACCGCCGGCGCGCTCATGACAGCCTGGAAGCTCGCAACCTGGTTCAGTGCAGCAACTGTGGCGAAATGAGATTGCCTCATTCTGTTTGCCCAAACTGCGGTCATTACAAAGGTCGTGAAGTTGTGAACATGGAAGAAGCAAAAAAGAAATAGCCTGCTTTACCCCTGCTTCGCTAAACATGGTTTGCACAAGCTCTATCAGTCTGTGCAAACCATGTTTATTTCTTAAGATTTGTTGAAATATTTGACTCAGATCCAGAAATTGGTTCGCATCCTTTCTTGCTATTGTGTGTTATTGGTTTTTGATGAAAAATCCGGACAATTCTCCAGCCATTGCATTTCTTTTTCCTGGACAGGGCTCACAGGCTCTAAAAATGGGCCACGATTTGGCAAATACATACCCGGCAGCATGCCAGGTTTATGAGCAAGCCGATGACCAGCTTGGATTTTCTCTTTCCAGGCTCTGTTGGCAGGGTCCTGAAGATGAGCTCAATGACACCATCAACACTCAGCCAGCACTGCTGACCCATTCTGTCGCGGTTCTGCAAGTCTTGGAAGAGATTTTTCCCAAGATCCGTCCTGCTTTCACGGCTGGCCATTCAATGGGAGAATTGAGTGCTCTTGTGGCCTCCGGAGCGTTGACCTTCGAACAATCCTTGCTCCTGTCTCGGCGCAGAGGAGAGCTGATGAAAGAGGCCGGTGAGGTCACACCAGGCGGAATGGCAGCGATCTTAGGAGGCGAGCTCTCGAAAGTCGAGCAAATTTGCGCCGAAGCAAGCCGACAAGACGAAATTGTGCAAGTTGCTAATGACAATTGCCCTGGTCAGGTGGTGATCTCTGGCGCCAATCCGGCATTGGATCGAGCGGTCGAATTAGCGCAAAAAGCCGGCATCCGGAAAATCCGCAGGTTAGCAGTTAGCATAGGAGCGCATTCCCCTCTGATGATCCACGCCCAGGAACGCTTCTTCCAGGCCGTCGCCGAGGCGCCATTTACCAACCCACACACCCCTCTTATTGGAAACGTCAATGCAAAACCGCTGACCACAATCGAAGCGATCCGCGCGGATCTTCAAGCTCAATTAACCTCACGCGTCCGTTGGACAGAAACCATCCAGGAAATCGTCCGATCTGGTGTATCCATTACCTTGGAGTTAGGCAGCGGGAGTGTGCTTACTAATTTGCAGAAACGCATCGATGAGAACCTTATTGGATACGCAATTGGCGAGCCTGCAGATATCGAGAAACTCAAAGCAATCTAATTGATCGATCTTTATTTAGATCCCCAAAAATAGATGTGGATTGAAGTTCAAACCAATTGTCTGTTAATCGATTTATAAGATGTACTTAACGTAAACTTAACACTTGACACGGTAATCAGATTTATGGTATATTTGCGCTAATATTAACCGAGATTCTTGGAAAGGAGTGGCGCGCTGCATGACAGATCAAGATTTTGAGAAAAAGTATTCCGTTAAGTATGGGCGCGCCTGCTGGTAGAGGGGTAGAAGCAGTCTAAGCAGGTTGCTTAGCTAATTGTGGCAACGACATTGCGGCCACAGGTGCGCCATATACCTGTGGCTTTTTCTATCCTTGCCCCATTTCTCCCCTTCACATAAACAATTTACTTCAAAATTTTCACTAGCCTTGGTTGGAAAGAAATCATCCGTGACAAGTCATGATTTTTCTGCAATAATATATTTACCATCAAATCGAGTATCATTTTTTTGTCCGGATTGCAGGAATAAACCTGCCTCGAAATTGGAACAAGAAACGATTGTCCTGCGTAGCTATCTCAAAATGGTCGATGCAGGAGCAGAATTGTTTACGGAGGAGATCTAAATGCACAAGCGTCGAATCCAAATCCCATTTTTGATTTTGGCAATCTTGAGTATAGGGGGGATGATCTTGACAGCCTGTGCTTCTGAGGTGCTTGCTGATTCCTCAGGAGATTTTGAAGCCCAGGTCAATACAGCCGTTGCCGCGACAATGATCCAGGTTGCAGTGGAAACGAAAGTCGCAGCGCAATCCTTGGCGATGGCGCCAGTCCAGGTGGCACAAACGCTGCCCACTTCCACCCCCTTACCAACCGTTACGCCTGTCCCTACAGAATCCGTCGCTCCTACTGCTTCCCAACCAGCTCCCACCGCTGCGGAAGCAGCCGCATCTACTTCTTACCCGAAGATCTATGCGGATCAAAACACGAATTGCCGCGTCGGACCGAGCACATATCATTACGTTTCAGGTTACTTCATGGCCGGCGATACGTCCTTCGTACATGGTAGAGATACCACCAAAGATTGGTGGTATATCGAACATCCGACGAAATCCGGAGAGTTCTGTTGGGTATGGGACGGTTCTACCACAGTAGAAGGGGACACAAGTAAAGTGCCCGTGGTAGACGCGCCTGCCGCCTCTACTACAAAGACTAGCAACGTATTCGATGAATACTATGTGTATGATCCCTATTACGGTATTTACAACCCGTATGGAAAATATCCGCCAAATGGATATTACCCGAATAAGTGCTGGACAAATGTCAATTGTGGGAAGTATCCCAAGTGTTGCAATAACCAACAAACCTGCATCCCAATCAACTGGGGAAACTGCAACAGCGTATATACCTGCAACTGTAATTGGGTAAATAAGAATTCCTGCAAAAAGCCGGCTTGTCCACCGGTCACTGAAATAAACTTCCAAAACTACTGCAACAAATACCCAAATTGTTGTAAGTAGGTTCTTTCTTTATTCAATTTTTCGTCACATTGAGTTGAGCTGGAACAGGTGAATAATCTGTTCCAGCTTTCCTTATGAATCAGCTGGATCTGATAAAAATTGATTAATAACATGCTCTGAAATTAAATAAAATGCGTTCCACCGCGTTGCCTCAAGCAGCCATAAGTTTCGTTTTTCTAACGATCCGGATATAATCCAATTATTCGCACCATCAGGAGTTTTTATTTTGAACGCTTCACCAGGTTTCAAAAGTGGCTTTATTATGGGTACTCTTTTCTTATTCGGCGCCGGCGTTGTATTTTTCATTGCTCCGGATTTCACTGGGTTAATCGATCGAGGGCGTGCTGATTTAAGACTGCCCATCTGGGCTTTGCTCTTGGGATTCTCGTTAATCAATTATGCATACGCATTGATCTCAAAATACCTGGATCAAAGAAAAAGCCCGGTTGAACCTGAAAAATTATTATCCAATGACGAAAACGATGAAATTCCTCACGAGGATCATGGTAAATGATCTGCGGTATAATGACCAACGTTTAATAACCTGAGTTTTTACCGGGAGGAATGGATGGGATTTGAAGGTAAAGTTGCTGTTATCACCGGTGGGAGACGTGGTATCGGTCGTGCGATCGCCTGCTTGTTAGCTGAAAGAGGCTCAAATATTGTCATAGCAGACCGGCAACAGGATGAAGCGGTCGCTGCCGCAGAAGAAATAACTTCAAATTGCGGCCAACGTACAATTTCGATCCCGACGAATGTCGCTAATTATGAAGAATCTCAGGTTCTTATTGAGAAAACTCTTGCAGAATTTGGGCGAGTGGACGTTCTAGTCAATAATGCAGGGGTCACTCGCGACATGCTGATCATGCGGATGAATGAAGAAGATTGGGATTTTGTCTTGGATGTCAACTTGAAAGGTGCCTGGAACTGCTGTAAAGCTGTGATACGCCCGATGATGAAGCAGCGGTACGGACGGATTGTCAATGTCTCCTCTGTCTCTGGCTTAGCAGGTCAGGCTGGTCAGACAAATTATTCTGCCTCAAAAGCCGGGATCATTGGACTGAGCAAAGCGCTTGCCAGGGAAGTTGCCTCTCGAAATATCACTGTAAATGTCGTTGCCCCCGGATTTGTGCCCACCACCCTGACGCAAGATTTACCTCAGGAATTGAAAGAAGCCATGATGAAGATGATCCCACTCGGTCGCTGGGGTCAACCAGAAGAAATTGCTAACGCAGTCGCATTTCTGGCATCCGACGAAGCATCTTATATCACCGGTCAGGTATTGAGCGTTGACGGTGGGATGATGATGATGTGATCGAAAATGGAGGCACGTTGTCATACCAGGATACAAATCCAACCAAAATGGATGATCTCTCCATCCCAAGAGGGAAGACCACAGTTGCGCCTGAGGTCTTGCTGACAATCGCGCGATTAACCACGCTGCAGGTGGAGGGAGTCAGCAGGATGGGCGGGCTGCCTCCTGCAGTAAACCGGATTTTCCAGCGCGGCTCCGGCGATGGCGTAAGCATTGATATTAAAGACGATATCGTAACGATCGATCTTTATGTTGTCCTAAAACAAGATATTATTCTTAGAGATGTGAGCCGTGCTATCCAACACGATGTCGCTAGAGCAATTTCAGAGATGGTTGGAATGCAAGCTGGAAGAGTAAATATCCATATCGAAGATATCGATTATTCTCCCGAACAAATCCCGGAGAGGTCTCCTGAGGCATAACGCTTTATGAAGCCACGGACCAGGGCACGCAGCATTGCGCTCCAGGCGCTTTATGAAATTGACGTCGCTGGTCACGCCCCTGGTGTTGTGCTTGAAGAACGACTTAAAGAAGCAGATTTAGAATTCGAGTTGGCCGAATTTGTCCGCCAGATCGTCTCCGGTGTCTTTCCTATGTTCAATACATTAGATCAATTTATTGCCGAACACGCTCCTGAGTGGCCGCTGGATCAAGTCGCATTTGTAGATCGGAATATCCTTCGAATTGCCTTATGGGAATTCGCCGTTTTTGGGAAAACTCCGATTAAGGTCGTAATAAATGAGGCGGTAGAGCTCGCAAAAACATACGGTTCGGATAGCACGCCTCGATTCGTCAATGGTGTCCTGGGCAGTTTGGCCGCGCGCCAGAATGAGATCCAGGATGCATTGAAACATCTGTAAAGGTAGCATATGGAATTTCTTGGCGTAGGTCCGCTTGAAATCATTTTTATTTTAATCATTGCGCTGATCGTGTTGGGACCGAAAGATATGGTCGCCACAGGGCGAACAATCGGTAAATTCCTGCGCACCCTGGTAAAATCCCAAACCTGGCAAACCGTCCAGCAAACATCGCGAGAAATTCGATACCTGCCGAATAAACTGATGCGTGAAGCTGGTTTGGAGGAGCAGGCAGAAGAGTTAAAGTCGATCGGAAAAGAAGTCGAAGAGTTAAGCAAAGTAAAAACCAGCCTCACGCAAGATATCAATCGGTCTGGCAAAGAAATTACACAGGATTTATCAGCCTGGACTACCCCACCAAAAATCGAAAATCCAACAATTTCCTCGCCTCCGCCTCCCTCGCTTGACTCTGACAACCCTCCGATAATACAACCTCCGGATGTTAGCCCACCGACACCTGATGTGAATGATAGAAATGAAACGGAATCCTAGGCTATGCGAAATAGATTTCGGGCGGTATGGCGGTTTGTCACTTTCCCTTTTCGTGTAATTGCTTGGGTCTTTCGAGCGATTTCAGGTTGGTTCCATAATAAAGTCGAGGAGATCCGTTCTTTTTTTACTGAGGATATTGAAGACGCTCCGGTTGGAGATGCGCTGAATAAAGCGATCAATCACCCTCAGGAGCTATTAGTCCACTTTGATGCGCTCCGTAAACACCTGCTGCGCTCGGTCGGAGCGCTCGCAATCACAACCGCATTTTCGTTCGTCTTCTTCGAGCAAATCCTGACTTTCTTGGCAAAACCTTTAGAAGGCGGAATGGAGTTGCTCGTTGCGATTGAAGTGACGGAGCCCATCGGCACTGTGATGCGAGTAGCCCTTTTAACGGGTTTTGCGATCGCTTTTCCGTATATTTCTCTCGAATTGTGGTTGTTCATTGCTCCGGGGCTTAGCCGTCGTGCCAGACTGTATGGGCTTTTCGCTATCCCTGTAGCAACGTTGTTTTTTATCGGCGGGATGGCTTTCGCATATTTGGTCATGCTTCCAACCGCCATCCCATTTTTGATCAATTTTATGGGGATTAAAACCATCCCCCGCCCCTCTTCTTATGTAAAATTTGTCACTGCAATCATGTTTTGGATCGGAATAGCTTTCGAGTTTCCCCTTGTTATCTTTATGCTCGCCAAAATAGGTCTCGTTAACGCAAGCGCTTTGGCGAAGCAATGGAGGCTGGCGATTGTAATTATTGCAGTTGCAGCAGCTCTGATCACTCCGACCGTTGATCCGGTCAATATGTCTTTGGTCATGGCGCCGATGATCCTGCTTTATTTTTTCAGCATCCTGCTCGCCAAAATAGCTCAGCCTCGAACGGTAACACTTAATATTTCCAGGAGTAGCAGATTGCACTTGCCTGTAGCAAAGCCAGGAGGAATAAAAGGGAAATGAAATCCCGACGAGCGGTGCTGTATGTGCCTGGGGATGACTTTCATAAAATCCAGAAGGCTTGCACCCTGGATTCGGATTGTGTTTGCCTTGATATGGAAGATGGCGTGGCGTCCAATCGTAAAGCCGAAGCCCGATCTGCGACCGCTGCAGCATTGAGTGATTTAGATTTCAATAGATCCGAACGCCTTGCTCGAATAAATCCCGTCGGTAGCGGTTTAGAAATAGAAGACTTGCAGGCTGTACTGCCAGCCATCCCGGATGGTATCGTTATCCCAAAGGTGGAGCATTCCAATCAGGTTTCATTGGTCAGTGAAGTCATTTCCAGGTTTGAAACGCAGTACGGCTTGCCTCGTAATAAAATTGGATTGATCGTGATTGTTGAAAGCGCATTGGGGATATTAAAATCTAAGAGAGATTGCAGGTGCTGATTTGCGACTAGAAGGGATCATTTTCGGGGCAGAAGATTTCGCCTCAGATATCGGCGCGATCAGAACCCAGGATAGCAATGAAGTGCTTTATGCCAGAAGTGCGGTCGTGATCCATGCTGCTGCTTTTGGTTTGCAGGCGATCGATATGGTGTTCATCGATTTCAAGGATCGTGATGGGCTTTTTCAAGAAGCATTAATCGGTGCAAGGATGGGCTTTGACGGTAAACAAATCATCCATCCAGGTCAGGTAGACCCGGTCCAGCAAGCGTTTACACCGGATGATGCCGCGATCGGTCATGCCAAACGTGTGATCGATGCTTTCGAAGAAAGCCAGCGGCTCGGTCATGGGGCTTTCAGCTTAGATGAAAAGATGATTGATGCACCCATAGTAAAATCTGCTGAGAAAGTGATCGTCCGTGCAAAAGCTGCTGGAAAGATCGTTCCAAATGATTATTAACCCTTCTTTCCAAGGATTTTCAAGATAGTAAAATAGATTAGAAAAGTTTTTTTTTCGATGGATGCTTGGCAGGAATAAAGGAGGAAAACTATGCGAACTGTCTACGCAGTTACTGGAGGAGTTTCCAGGTTTGCCAAAGCCAGACCCGATAAAACTTTTCAAGCAGTCGTTAAGGAAGCCTACGATTATGCACTTCAAGATATCAGCCTGGAGCAATCTGGCTTTCTAAATGTGGCAGACGGATCTGTTGCCTCTTATTTCTCAGATCATTTCTCCCGCCAGCTTATGGCAGGCATCATGGTGCAGGATTATCTTGGACTGACACCAAAACCCGGTCATCGTGTGGAAGGCGGCGGGGCTACTGGTGGAATATGTTTTCAAGAAGCCTGGAAATCGGTCGCAAGCGGGCACATGGATGTCTGTCTAGCATACGGTTTTGAGACCATGAGCCATGTTGAAACCTGGAAAGGAAATGAGTTCATCGCATTAGCGTCCGACGTCTCTTTTGATTACCCGGTTGGAGGTTTTTATTCAGGATATTACGCCATGATGGTCACACGCCACATGAAGGAATTTGGAACCACAGTGGAGCAGATGGCTTCGGTAAGTGTCAAGAACCATATTAACGCGTATTACAACCCATATTCGCAAAAACGCAATCGTTATTCCATCGAAGATGTCCGAAATTCTCCAATGGTTGCCTGGCCTTTAACTCGGCTTGATATTTGTGTCATGTCCGATGGTGCAGCTGTGGCAATATTGGCATCCGAAGAAGGACTTCGGAAATTAGAATCTGCAGGCGCAAAAATCAGAAGACCACTCGTGAAAGTTACCGGAATAGGCCGCGGTACAGACGCGATGCGTATGGCAGATCGCCCCCACCTGGACTATGAAACCTTCATCCAGAACTATGCCACGGAACAGGAACGGAACTCGGATGCTACCCGGGCATATTATCGTTCCTTGTGGGAGCGTGGGACACGATATCCTGGGGTTCATTCATTTAGAGCAGGGCGAACCGCTGGGAACATGGCATGGAAAATGGCTGGAATAAATGACCCCCTTCGTCAGCTCGATTTTGTAGAGCTCCACGACGCCTACACCTCAAGTGAGATCCAGACTTATGAGGATCTTGGGTTATGCAGATACGGAGAGGGTGGTCCATTCGCGGTCTCCGGGAAAGCTTTCATGCCGGGGATCAAGTATGGGTTGGAATTTCCCGAAAAGTCAGAATGTCCGGTAAATCCTTCCGGAGGTTTGATCGCCTGCGGTCATCCAGTTGGTGCAACTGGTCTGATGCAAGCTGTATTTGCCATCTGGCAGCTTCAAGCATCGATTGAGAACTCACTTTCACGACCGAACCCTTCAGGTTCAAGGTGCCAAGCGCGGGGCCATCCACAGCCATGCAGGCACCGGGACCTATGTCACAGTCTCTGTCTTAGAGCGAGAAGAGTAGTAGAAACGAGGCGAAACATGTCTAAACTTCCTTCCAGGCGCGAGGAAACCCTCGGTGGTTATATCATTCATGGAATACCCTTCCCGGTGGATACGGATCCAGAAGCCTTATCTTTTCTCAAGAGAATGGCTCCTATCCAGATCGAACAGGAATATCAAATCACTTACCTTCATTCATACGGGCAGGATAGCCCCTGGTTTGCTGGACTGACCAATCGCCGCCTGCTCGCGAATACGGTCCCCTCTACCGGTTATACCTATGCTACCCCTCGCGGCCATGACATGAATTCGGGTGAAGAGACTGCTTGGATCGACATCACAGAACGCCGGGCTAGCGTACATGCTTTCACTGTATGCTATTTTGGCTCGCAAGAGTTTCTCCCTGAAACACCATTCGTCCTGGCGCTTGTAGAAATTGAGGGGGTTGACACACTCCTTCTAACCCGATTAATGGGTGTCGACCCTCAATCACCATCTCTGGATTGGATCGGGATGAATGTAAAGCCGCAGTTCTTACGGAACAGCAAATTGAAGCCGACCGATGTCTATTTTGTGCCTGAGGCGGCCTATCCATCCGCACCAACCCACTAGCCCCAGCAAATATAGTCGCCTGGAGGAGGAGTGAATTCTCCATTTCATGCCATTGCAAGAGTCAAATACCTCACTTTTAAATCTAAAGAGTAAGTTTGCAGTTGGAAGTCCCGCTCACCTCCAATTCTCCAGACGGGTATTATCGCCTTTATTGGGAATAGTTCTTGCACCTGAGAGGGCAGGAATTTCCAGCATGTCTGATAAACAAGCGTCTCGCCTCATAATCGTGTTTATGCTGGTAGCCAGCCTGATTGGCTGCAACATGCCGGCAATTCAAAACCTGCCTGCCTTGGGGAAAATTGCGAACGCCACGAATGAGGGCGGCGCTCAGAATGCCCCGATCGCGACAGCTTTACCTCCGCCTGCCGAAACGCTGATCAGCTTTATTGTTTCCTCACCTCCTGACACACCTTCCGATGAAACGATCTATTTAACCCTGCTTGATGAAGTCACAGGTTTGGCCCTCAATGCTCAACCTGTCCCCATGGAGGCGATCGTATCAACCAATTCCCCTCTTCACAGCCTGGTAACATGGTTACTCTGCCATTTGCAGTGGGATCAGTGGTTAAGTATCGATATGAACGTCAGTCAGGATCAATTCGAGTGGCGGAACATTTATCTGATGGAAGTGCAGTTCGTTACCGCATGGTTCACGTAACCGGACAAAGCACTGTCAAGGACGTGGTCAGCCGCTGGACCGACACCTCTTTCACTTTGCCAACTGGTCGGATCGAAGGTACTGCTACTGATTCTGAAACGCTGGAGCCAATTGCCAGCCTGTTGATCACAGCTGGCGGTGCTCAGACGCTGACTTCGTCTGACGGATATTTCATGCTGGAGGGCTTACCGGTTGGTGTTCATAATTTGGTCGGCTACTCATTGGATGGTGCCTACCAGACATTTCAGCAAGGCGCGCAAGTTGCTGAAGGCGCCACCACCCCTTCACATATTCAAATGGATCCCGCAAAAAAATCCAACATAATTTTTGTTGTAAAAGTGCCAGACGGCACCTTGCCAGTGGTGCCGCTCCGCCTTGCTGGAAACCTGTTTCAACTCGGAAATACCTTCGCAGACTTAGCAGGTGGTGTGAGCAGCCTGGCTGCGAACATGCCTGTCCTCAAAATGCTTCCTGATGGTCGATACACAATAACCGCCGCTTTGCCTGTTGGAGCAGATATTCGGTATAAATATACTCTGGGAGACGGTTATTGGAATGCGGAACACAGTGATACCGGGGATTTTATGGTCCGCCAGCTGATTGTTCCTGATCATACTGTTCTGGTAGAAGACAAGGTAGAAACCTGGTACAGTGGTGCTCAGAATCCAATCACATTCGATCTTACAGTACCGCCAAACACTCCTGATGCAGATTTTGTCTCAATCCAATTTCACCTCTCTTTGGCTGGACCGAACCCATTCCAATTTGGAGCCTGGGAGAAAACCGTTGGGCTTATGTGCTTTATAGCCCATTAAATCTCCCGGGTGGTTTTTCCTATCGATTCTGCCGGAATAATCAATGTGGGGTCGCGGACGATATTGAGACTGCCGGTCCTGCTGCTGAGGGACGTCCCGTTGAAATGCTGGAGAAACCGCAAACCTTAAGCACTGTCTTAAAATCATGGGCTTATTGGCCGCAGGAAGCAAGTATGGATAGCTTATCGCAAAATCTGCCTGCGGTGGAAAATGTCTCCTCTTATGGTGATGGATACTGGGCAGGATTTGAGATCTCCCAGGGATATCGCCCATCCTGGAGTGCCTTGATCCCTCAGGCTTTTTCCCAAATGAAGAGTGGTAAATCGAATACTGTCGTGATCACCCCCTCCTGGACTTACGGCCGCCAGCCTCCAGGTAATGAGCTCCCAATATTAGCTCCACTTCCTGGTCAAGATCCAAGCTGGTTCGAAACGACCTCCTGGATCCAACAAGCCCACACCGTTGGTTTGAAACCCGTCCTCCGTCCTATTCCAAATTTCCTGATCCCTCCGACCGAATGGTGGAACACTGCTTCACGAGACGAAAGTTGGTGGCAAGTTTGGTTCGAACAATACCGAACTTTTATGATCCATCATGCAGACATGGCCGCTCAGAGCGGCGCATCTGGTTTGATCCTCGGAGGTGAGTGGCTTCAGCCAGCGCTGCCTGGGGCAGAAATGCCTGATGGATCTGCTACAGGGCTCCCAGAAGATGCTGAAGCACGGTGGCGCAGCCTTCTCACAGAAGTTCGCTCCCATTTTAATGGGCAAATCCTTTGGGCTTTGTCATATCAAGATTTGCTCCTTCCGCCGCCTTTTCTCGACTTGATTGATCAGACTTACATCGAATTACCTGTATCAGTAGGAGGGTCTATTGAAGAGACGCTTGGTCAGGATTTGGATTCGTGGTTGGATGTTACCGCCATGTCTTATCAATATTTATCTGGAAAACCACTGATCATTGCCGCAGCGTGTCCCTCAAATCCAAATTTGCAAACTCAAACCGATTGTTATCAATCCTTACTCTCCGCAATAAATTCACGAACTTGGATAAGCGGCTTTATTTCATTAGGATACTACCCTGCCGCCGCACTGCAAGGTCAATCATCCAGTGTAAATGGAAAACCCGCCAGCGCACTGCTTCAGCAGTGGTTTTCCCAATTGACTCAGTAGATCCATGAAACGCGCCGTAATTTTGATCTCAGCCAACGCTGAGTGGCGGGCGGTTCTGAGACTTCTCAAGGAAGCTGAACTGGCTTCAAGTCCCTATGGGGATTTTTTTCTGATCACGCTCCAGGGCTGGCAGTGCCGGTTTTTTCATGCGGGTTGGGGAAAGATTGCGGCAGCAGCATCAGCACAATATGCAATCGATAATTGGTCTCCTGACATCCTGATTAACCTGGGGACCTGTGGCGGTTTTTTGGGGGAAATTGAACAAGGTTCGATCATATTGGTCGAAAAAGCAATTGTATATGACATTTTCGAACAGATGGGGGATTTCGATGAGCATATCGCCCATTACACAACCGAACTTAATCTTTCCTGGTTGAAGGAACCGTATCCTTATGAGGTTCGACGTACGCTGCTTGTCTCCGGGGACCGGGATATCGTCCCATCAGATCTTCATCAATTAAAACGCGCTTCCGGGCCTCTGCTGGAGATTGGGAATCAGGCGCGATCGCCTGGGTAGCTGCGCGCAACAATACCCGTCTATTAATTTTGCGTGGTGTAACCGATCTGGTGGATCAAGATGGCAGCCCAGCTTATGGATCGCTGGATAATTTTGAATTAACCTCCTTCGAAATAATGGAAAAATTGGTCAATTCGCTGCCTGCCTGGCTAAAAATTATCGACAATTAAAACTCGCTATCGATCCATCGAATAGCTGTCCCCAAATCAACCCGGCTTGCAATTCGGCGCAAAAGGGGGATTCGATCAACTCGATCCATTCCAATCGGCTCGGGGAGGATCGGATTTATTCGGAAATAATTCCTGCCTAATAACTGCCTGCATTGATAATCAGCCAATCCTGCACTCCCTTCTAACATCAAAGTGACCAGGTGCGGCGCCCATTGAACCAATCCCCAATCCCCATTCTTCGTCTCCAAATAATGAGGATTCAATCCTGTACTGATGGAGAGCAGCGCAATGGATCCGATTTTCTGGCCGCCAGTCAGGGGGTTGAGGGCTTGAGCGAGCGCGCAGACACTGGGATTGCCGGCCACAACACCTCCATCGATATATCCATTATAGATTGGGAAGTAGCTTGGAGCAGCGCTGGTGAAAATTGCCACGTCAACTACTTTTTGACCTGCGTCCGAATCGGTTCCCGGATAATTGTGGAAAAATTTAGCCTTCCAGACTCGCAGTTCGTCAGGATTTCGCGGCTTGGGATCCAAATGAAAGGATGAAACCAGCACCCGTTTTTGCAGCTCTCCAAGTGTAAGGTCTCCGAATTGTATCTTCAGCACCTCTTTAATGGCGTCAGATCATAATCTGCTCCGATAAGGCTTCCAATGTCCCTTATTTCATCAATAACCGTATCCTTGAATACCGCCTTGCCGTAGACCTCATACAATTCACGAGCCTGAGTTGGTGTCTTCCCGGAAGCTAAACCAAGCGCTAATAAACCGCCTGTTGAAGTACCAGCAAATAAATCTATCATCGCGAGGAATCCTGGTCGGGCTTGTTCAAGACGCTCAAGAAGGATAGCTGTAATCAAACCCCGTATCCCTCCACCGTCCATGGATAAAATGTGGTAAGGTGGCATTCTCTTCCTCCTTCAAAACAATTCATTCAAGCCCGAATTGCAGATCTCAGATGTCATTCCTTAATAGCCAACAAAATTCGAGCGGCATAATATACAATATGCAATAAACTTGCCAGGATAATTTTGATGCAGCCAATTTTAACAATCGATTTAACCTCGAGGTCAATCGGCCAATTTTCTGTTCCATCGGCATGGGAGAATGATTATTTGGGTGGAGCTTCTTTAGCTGCCCGCCTTCTCTTTGATTATCTTTCATCCGACCTGGAAGCTTTCTCTCCAAAAGCCCCTCTCCTTTTTCTTAATGGTCCGCTGACCGGCACTTCCGGTCCCGCGGTTGGTCGGTTTGTGGTTTGTGCGCGGTCCCCCGCCACATCTCTTTGGGGTGAATCGAACTGCGGCGGTTTTTGGGGACCAGAATTGCGCCGCGCTGGTTTCGACGGACTTTGGATCGTTGGTCGTGCCGATGAACCTGTCTTCATCTGTATTCAAGATAAACATGTCGAAATCCGATCGGCAAGGCATTTATGGGGATTGGAAACGTACCAGACTCAAGCAGCGATTGCTGCCGAAATCGATCAATCAAAAAAACCAAGCATAGCTGTTATCGGTCCTGCTGGTGAAGCATTGATCCAGTTTGCATCAATATTATGCGATCATGGTCGAGTGGCTGGACGTACCGGGATGGGGGCATTAATGGGCAGCAAGCTGCTCAAAGCCATCGCTGTTCAAGGAACTGGCGATGTTCCGATAGCAAACTTGGAAAAATACAAACCGCTGCGTTCGGACGCAAATCGAAAATTACGAAACGATGCAATGACCTTGATGCTTAGGGAATTGGGGACTGCCGGACCAGCGGAATACTTCGATTATATTGGAGAGATGCCCAAGCGCTATTTTCATCAGTCTGAAATGGGCGAACAAATCAAAACCACAGGATCAATCATCAAAGATACAATCCTCACTGGCGTAAGTGCATGCCATGCCTGTGTGATCGCCTGCGGACGGGTTGTCCAGCTAGATGATGGCAAGAAACATAAAGGCCCCGAATATGAAACCCTCATCGGGTTTGGGCCGAACCTGTTGATCAATGATCCGATCGAGATCACTCGATTAGGTGAATTATGTGACCGGCTTGGGGTTGATACGATCAGCATGAGCAACATCCTTGGGCTGGCCTATCGCCTCTTTGAGAAGAATATTATCAGGCTGGCAGATACCGGTGGAATGGAGCTCGAATGGGGTGAATTTCGTTTCCTGGAGCGTCTGATCGAAATGACAGTCAAACGGGAAGGATTTGGCGCATTACTTGCTGAAGGCAGTCTAAAATTCAGCCAGCAGGTGGGCGCCGAAGCTGAAGCGGTTCAAGTAAAAGGGCTTGAGATCCCATACCACGATCCTCGCGGGGCATCAGGGATGGCTCTGGTTTATGCAACCTCCCCTCGAGGTGGCTGTCACAACCAATCGGATTATTTTTTGGTGGATCTCGGGCAGGTTGAGCCGAGTATCGGCATGCAGATGATCGATCACCATGCCGGTGCGGAGAAGTCAGCAAACGTCGCAATCCATCAAAATTGGCGGACGGTGTTCAATTCCCTCGTCCTTTGTTATTTCGCCAATCTCGCACCCGAGATGGTTCTGGACTTGATCAACAGCGCTTGTGGATTGAATTGGAATATTGAAGATCTACTAAAATGTGGCGAGCGTGGGTGGAACTTGAAACGCCAGATCAATCACCGTTTTGGACTCAAAAAAGCAGATGATTGCTTGCCCGGTGCCTTCTTTATCCCTTACCAGGATCATCTGCACCACAACCCGGTAAGCCCTCCTGAATTTGAAAAGATGCTTGAGCAATATTACCTGGCGCGTGGATGGGATCCAATCACAGGTAACCCCACTCAAGAAAAACTTATTGACCTTGGACTGGAATTCACTCTTTAAAAGATTCTGGAAAATTGGTGCCGCACACAAATCCGCTTGGGTTCCGAATTATAAGGATTTTCGGCAGGAAGGTTCGAGGATGATATGAAATACGTTAGCGTCGCTGAGATGCAGGCAGTAGAACGAGAAGCGAATGAGGCTCGGATTAAGCTATGAAAGCATGATGGAAAATGCCGGGCAAGGTTTAGCATCATTAATTATGCAAGACTACTCTTATCTCGCAAAAGCGGGCGCGCTGGGACTGGTGGGATCTGGGAACAACGGCGGCGATACTTTGGTTGCTCTGACTAGGCTGGCAGCTAATGGATGGAAAACAGCCGCGCTGATCCTCAAGTCCCGACCTGTTGATGATTATCTTATGGCTCGATTGATCGACGCTGGCGGAAAGATTTTCGACTTCAGCAAGGAATTTGAAGAGCCCGCATTAGCATCAATGATTCATGAACATGCGATTTTGTTGGATGGCATATTAGGTACCGGGACGAAACTTCCCCTCCGCCAGGATTTAATAAAGAATATGGAATTCATTCGGAACGTCTTAGCCGGATCAGGCGGTTCGCCGTTTGTGATCGCAGTGGATTGTCCCTCCGGGATAGATTGCGATACCGGAGAAGCGGCTTCCGAATGCATCCGAGCTGACCGGACCATAACCATGGCTGCGGTAAAACAAGGTTTAGTCAAATTCCCTGCCTACAATTTTGTTGGGACTTTAGATTTGGTGGATATTGGATTGCCGGGCGGAGGTGAAGTCCTGCAAACCTGGCGAGAAATCTCCACATTTATCCCAGATTCAAAGTGGATAAACGCAAATATACCGCCTAGACCGCTTGACGCGCATAAAGGTACCTTCGGTACGGCAATGGTTATTGCCGGAAGCTCTAATTATTCTGGGGCTGCGCTGCTCGCTGGAGAAGCGGCTTACAGGATCGGTGCAGGTTTAGTTACGATGGCGGTGCCAGATATTCTCCACCAGGTTTTGGCTGGTCATTTTCCTGCAGCAACCTGGCTGTTGCTGCCAAGCAATCAAGGCAGAATTGCGTCGGACGCTGCGCCGGTTGTCCTTCAGAGTCTGGATAGGGTGACAGCCCTCTTGTTAGGCTGCGGTTTTGGTCTGGCTGATACAACCGCAGATTTTATCAAAAGGTTTCTCGAATCGGATGATTTGCCGCCCATGGTGGTAGATGCAGACGGACTTAAGCTTTAAGCAAGACGGATAACTGGGCAAATCTCCTCCCATCAAATAGTATCCTTACTCCGCATCCAGGTGAAATGGCGCTCCTTACCGGATTGCCGGTGGAAGAAATCCAATCGAATCGATTGGAATCGGCAAAACAATTCAGCGACCAATGGCGGCATATTGTTGTCCTTAAGGGAGCATTCACGGTCATCGCATCGCCGGATGGTTTGCAAGCCGTTATCCCCGTCGCTTCTCCTGCTTTAGCCAGAGCTGGTACTGGTGATGTTTTGGCAGGGATGATTGCTGGTTTGCTTGCCCAGGGGTTGCCAGCTTTTGAATCTGCGGTTTTAGGAGGGTGGATCCACGCTCATGCCGGAATACAGGCTGCGGAGGTTTTGGGCGCAACAGCAAGTGTTTTGGCAGGAGATTTGATTCATGCCATCCCCCAGGTCCTGGCGGATTTAAACAAATGAAAAGGCTGAAAACGGCGATTTCCGTAAACAGCCTTAATAAAACTGAACCAAACCACCGCAGGGTTTCATTCTGCGGGAGTATTTTCACACTTGGAAACTCGAAAAGGTAACTTTACTTGCTGGCTGGTTTTTTGGGCTCAACGGGTGGTGCGCTTGCAGGTGGTGTGCTGACAGCCGGTGCGCTTGAAGGCGCAATACTAGCAACCGCAGCTGCTTCTTTGGTCTTTTCTCTCTCCTTACTCAGCATCTTTCCCAGCTCATCCGTGCGGTCTCGTAAATCATCCATGACCACTTCGAGCTGTTGGCGAGTATCATCTAACGCTTTCTCAGCCCGAAGCTGAATATCTTGCCCATATTCAACTGCTTTGTCTTTCAACTCGATACTCTTGTCCCGGATCAATGTTCGAGTCTCTTCTCCTGATTGAGGAGCAAGTAATAAAGCAGCCGCTGCGCCAACCAATCCGCCGATCACCATCCCGGCGAAAAAAGTAAAGAAATCGTTATTGTTGTCTGACATTTTCATTCTCCTTTGGGTGTCCGAGTCTTGGATGTTCTTTTCATCAAACCCACGATCTGCAGGAGTTGAGTCAGTCCTGCCAGATGCTCATTCATCTTGATAACCGGGCCTACCAAATTATCGCTGAGGAAAATGGTGGTCCCTCTCAGGTTGCTGACTGTCTCGTTTGTCAAATCAAGGATGGGTTTCACTTCATTTTGTAGTAGGTTGATCAACCTTGCCAGTTGAACTAATAGCACAACCAATGCCAATCCTGTAAATATTGATCCGATCGCCATGAAAATAATGAAAACATCACGAATTTGCGCAACCGCTCTTGCCGGTTGATTTAACAAAAAAACAATGCTTCCAGCTATCAATATTACGATTACGATAGCCAGGATAATAATTATGGCAAGTGTCTTCCGTTGGTCAGGGGTGAGCTGTGGTTCCTGGGGAGGGATTGCACCATCAGGCGCCGAAAGTTGAAGACTTTCCGCAGGCGCCCCCCTTAAAGATTCATTCCGATTAATATCGGCTTCCATTATTATTAGATGCTCCCTTATTTGGCACTGCAAAGATTATAACACAAGCACTATTTTTACCAATTATTCTCCGATTTCTCCTTCGTACACGTATCCCAGCAATTCATCGGTTTTCTCCAGCACATCCTCAAAAGCAGCTAGCATGGGGGAAGGACCCGATGCTCGAAAGATCTCCAGAAGCGAATGGTAATACCATAATGTTCCTTTTCTGCCTCCATTAAACCGCGACCACACGCTTTCACCCGAACGCCTAAGGTCGGATAAGATCGATCGAGCATTATGGATTTTATCTGCCATCGACACCCGCCTTACCTCAATAGAAGCATATCTCAAGTGTTCGAGATAATCTTCCTTTCTCTTTCGCCAGGCAGGTTTGGGCAAATCATACGAATCAGTGCATTCTGCTACAATATTTGCTACATTATCTCCAAATAGGGACCGGATTTCATCAAGGATAACGATCCCGCCTTGGTCCTCAGGTCCATCATGCAGCAGTGCTGCGATAGCTTCATCTTCACTCCCCCCATCCTCAATAACCAAAGCTGAAACGGCTAACAGATGTGTAATATAGGGTGTCAGGCTTCCTTTTCGAACCTGATTTCTATGGATCCGAAAAGCGTATTGAAATGCCTGTTCGAACCGTGAGGTTAAAACCATGATCCCTTTCTTACCTAGTCGCTTACCGAATAATCATAAGTCACAGGTGTCTCCGGACGAATAGTGGAGATTACTGAGCAATATTTCGTAACAGATAGTCGAATGGCACGATCAAGTCTATCTGCATTTACTTTTCCACGCAATTTGAAATGAAGTTGAATGCTCGTGAATGTGTAAGGAGGTTCCTCCAATTGATCGCCTGAACAGGTAACAACCAGATCTCGATAGTTCTCGCGCTGCTTATTCAAGATTTCAACAACATCATAAGTCGCGCATGAAGCTACCGAGATCAAGAAAAGATCGGAGGGTTTTACTCCCACCCAATTCTCATGCTCGGCAGGAGAACGTCCAATCACAATGGAATGGCCATGCGAGTCGCTCGCTGCCATCATATGGTGCTCAATTTGCCTCAAAGTTATTTCGGTCATAGGTTTTTCGTCAAAGTTACGCATCAAAGTTGAATTAAACAGGATTACTTTCAAGCAGAATCTCTTCAATCTGCTCCGCAACGCGTGCATTTTCCGGATGGTCGGATTTGTTCAACATCAGCTGATTTGCGATCCTTTGAAGAACGCCCGGATTGACTTGAGCCAGGTCGACGGTAATTTTTCGCCACAGCCTGCGAAGGTCTGCATTTGGATGGGTAGCCGCGTAAACTGCGATTTGAGCTGGTGAAGCCATGCTCAAATTCCAGGTGCTTACATTGATGTCCAGTTCCCTGCCAGAATTTGACCAAAAATATGCCAGCATTGGATTGATTAACCCACGCATTCTTCCCCAAAGTGGATCTTCTTCCTGCACCAAAGCAAAAAATGCCAGGTAATATGGACGAGCGCCGGTATAATCCCGATTGACCTGTGATAATTTACCCGCAATGGCTGACGCATATGAAGCCATATACCAGCGCAGCTCTTCCAAGGTGGCGCCTTCTTCCCCTCGCTCGACTGCATCCCACTGCAGTTTGCATGCGAGCAGATAAGTGCTGCTTGATGCCGCGAAATCTTGCGACCGTTGAAGCATCGCTTTTTTCGCAAGCATACGGGCGGAATCGGCTCCAGGTGTGGTGCCCTCAGGAATCGCTGTTTGTTCAATGTCCCGGAAGAGAATCCTTAATGCCGGATCGTCCGCAAAAGGAACAGTACTGCGGCCGGGCAAAACATATCGATTGTTCTTATAAACGATCGCGCCTCTTTCGTATAAAGAATCTAAAAGCAGATGGATTTGATCTTCCTGATTTCGATCATTCATCAATAAATAAGCGAGCTCTCCGAAATCAATTTCCGCTCCAGAACGCACAACAGCATAAATAAAATCCGATTCGGCTCGGCTGATAAAATCCGACTCGCTTTCAAGTTCTTCAGACAATCGGATGCGGGTATATGGAGATGCCGATTGACCCATGTAATCAAAAGCAGCTTGTCTTGATGCTAATTGTGCAATCTCCCGAAGAGTATCTTTCCCGCGGAGCAGCCCTTGAGCTTCATATCGCTCCGCTAGAGACTCAACCAGCTCATCCAAGGTAATTTCCCCTGGATGGTCTGTCAATTCTCTGTAGAGATCTCGTAATACATCTCGCCGGGTAGCCAGATCAACTTGAGTAAGCTTGAGCCGAGAAAATATTTGTTTGTATTGGTTATCGAGCGATTGGCGAGTGTTGAATTGCTTATCTACCAGAGTGGCTACTTGGCTTACTGCTTTTTCTTCTTCTGAGATGGGCACTTCGCTGTAACCATCCGCGTCAAAATCTTGAGGCGCAGCGTAGAGCTGTAAATCTTTTAGAAATAATTTCACCAAATCGGAATTTTCTTCTAGCCAATTTTTAAATTGGAGGTAACCGAAATTCGCCTCGTTAAACGCAGGATTCATTAGAAGCATGGTTTGTTTTAAACGCGTCGATAACACCGGTAGATCCCCGCGCTGTCCATGAGCGTGAAGTGCTTTCTTAAGCAGACTGCGAGCCTCTTCTATCTCAACACAAGATTGATCGTCTAAATCTGCTGTCTCCCCCAATGCTGTCTCCATGTAGATAAACTCATCGCATGATCGCACAAGTAGATCATGGGTGATGCTCCGAGGCCCAATCCCAATTGTGTAATGGCCGTATTCCCGCAGTTTCGCTGCCAATGGGCTGAAATCGCTGTCGCCAGAAACGATCACATAAGTATGAATCTGGGGCCGTGTCAGGGCGATCTCGAAAGCATCTATCGCCATTCGGATATCAGCCCGGTTTTTTCCTGCCCTCACCGAAAATATCTGGATCAGATCCATTGAGTTATTCATCATGGCTTCACGATATCTGGAAAATCGAGCCCAATCGGCGTATGCTCTCTTCACTACCGCTGGACCCCTGCCCTGCAGGTACTCCATCAGGGCTGTGATTTCAAAATCGTAGAATTCTCGTTCCGCCCATAGAGCTACATTTTCAAAGTCTATGAAAATCGCAAGTTGATCGGTCATAAAATATTACTCCTTCTTACCCTGTTTAAAGTCATTTATGCTTTTAGAACTGCTTCCCAGACCTGTTCTGCAGATCGAAGAATATTCTGCCATTCAAATGTCTCAAGTGATGGAGGGGTTTCGGTTGGATTCTCCCATTTTTCATTCAATAAAGATGCGACAACCGCCTGGCTGCAAACTTGGGCTGCCAGCAGGTCATAACCACCTTCCAGGAACAACACTATCCGACCGCCGCAATGGTCGTCAGCAAAGGCAGTCAGATCGGTGATTAAACTCCCTAATCCGTTTGCTGTCAGATTGAGAGATCCCAAAGGGTCTCGCCAGTGTACATCGAAGCCTACGCTTACCAGTACCATTTCCGGCTTGTAATAATTTAGTAATGGCATTATGAGCCGGCGCATGATAGTTTGAAATCCCTGATCTCCTGTTCCTATTGGGAGCGGGAAATTTGCCGTAAATCCGTCTCCATCACCTGCTCCACGTTCATCGAGCCAGCCACTCCCTGGATATAACGGCCATTGATGGGTTGAGAGATAAAAAACATCATTTCGATACCAAAATATATCTTGAGTTCCATTCCCATGATGAAGATCAAGATCGACAATTGCCACGCGCTTCGCTTTGGGATGTGTTCCGTCTGTCTCGCTGAGTAAATATTGGGCTGCAATTGCCGAATTATTCAACAAGCAAAAACCCATCCCTCGGTTCCTGGTTGCATGATGACCCGGGGGACGAGTCAATGCAAACCCACGCTGCGCTTCTCCACGCCAGATCTTCGCAGCAAC
Source organism: uncultured Chloroflexia bacterium (assembly GCA_963827155.1). Classification (GTDB taxonomy): domain Bacteria; phylum Chloroflexota; class Anaerolineae; order Anaerolineales; family UBA4823; genus UTCFX2. The sequence continues at coordinate 1,942,916 of CAWGZV010000002.1, forward strand.
TGCTGACGCTCCCCCCGCCGCGTTGAGTGCAAGCTGCCATGATGATGGAGTGGTGTAAGTATCCATATCGAGATACTCTCCAAATTTGCATGCCCTTTGCAAACCAGAAAGATATTCCGAGGAATGGACATTCGTCAACACCGAATCGGGCAAATCGAAAGGCTGTAAGTGAGGAAATTTGTCCCACCAGCCTTTCGCTTCGAGCGCCTGTCGGACGGCTTCAATTCTCTCCGGCCGTTCAGGATGGGCGGGTATAAAATGTTTTTCATGCCCCGTTGGGTAAAAATAAACCAGATTTTGCATTTGTTATCAGCAAGATTATTTGATTTATTAAGGAAATCGAATTTGGTATATTTGTTCGTGAATTAAAGAGATATGATACCATGTTCCCATTTTTCTGTTAAATCAGGATGATCTTTTGAATTTACTTGGTTTTTTGGAAAACTAGGAACTTGAAATAAGATCCAATCGATTCAACGTGGCCGATAATTTGGATCATAACAGGATTTCATGGGATTTTTTATCCGATGGATAAAAGCTAAGATCCGTTGAAGTGATTTCTAAGATCTTAATCCTTGCCCTGGTAAAATATATTTTCCAGCTAAATATTAAATATGGTGATCAGACCAAGGGAGAAGATTATGACGGACCTGTTATATCAAACAGACAGTTATAAAATAACATTTGAGGCGAATATTACATCTTCGGATCCTCTGAATCGTACCCTGGCTCTCGATCAAACCGCATTTTATCCAGGTGGGGGAGGACAGCCAGCAGATAGCGGTTGGTTAGATGTTGCAGGTACCAAATATCGCGTAAACAGGGCAAAGAAGAATGGACAAGAGGTTCTTCACTACATTGAGGGAGATCAACCATTACCAGATTCTGGAAGAATCGCTCTTGGTGTCATAGATTGGGATAGACGATATCAACTAATGAGGACGCACACCGCGCTTCACATCCTATGCGGGGTTGTTTTTCGTGATTATGGGGCATCAGTTACCGGTGGCGATATGGATCCATTGGAAGGTCGCATGGATTTTGAATTTGAAACGATGCACCACGATCTCGTTGAGAAAATCCAAGAAGCTGTGAATAAAGAAGTAGCGCTTTCTCGCTCCATCAGGGTTGCCATACTACCGCGCGAAGAGGCATTTAAAATTCCCGATTTGATCCGGACGAAGATCAACCTGCTTCCAGAAGGAATTCAACAAGTTCGAGTAGTTGAGATCGTTGGGCTCGATTTACAGGCAGATGGGGGAACTCACGTTTCAAATACAAGTGAAGTAGGCAGGATCCGGGTAGTTGATTATAAGAGTAAAGGAAGAATCAACAAACGCCTTTATATCGCCGTTGAAGACGAAAAACAAGTAGAATAATTTTATGAGCATCGATAAAGCCGATATCGTAATTTGTGGAGCTGGTTTCGCAGGGATCAGCGCTGCGTATTTTCTCGCGTTAAGGGAGGGAATGTCTGATATCGTCCTGGTCGATCAGAATCCACCGCTCAGCCTGACCAGTGATCATTCCACCGAATGCTACCGGAATTGGTGGCCAGATTCCAGCATGGTCAATTTCATGAATCGCAGTATTGACCTGCTCGAAGAACTAGCCGCCTTGAGCGGGAATACATTTCATCTTAACCGGCGAGGATATCTATATTGCAGTGACGCATCAACTGCCGGAAGCAGATTTCTGATGGAAGCTGAAAGCATCTCCGCTGCAGGAGCAGGTCCGCTTCGAGTTCATACCGGATCGGGATTTGATCACCCCTACCAACCTGCTCACCCTGAGAATTATCAGAATCAACCATCCGGAGCCGATCTCATCCTCGATCCCGGCTTGATCCAGCAGCATTTCCCATTTTTATCCAAAGAAATAAGAGCAGCTCTTCATATTAGAAGAGCAGGCTGGTTAAGTGGACAGCAGCTTGGGATGTATCTTTTAGCACAAGCTCGGTCGATTGGGGTAAGAGTGATCCGGGCAGCCGTGAATCAGATCGATGTTCACGGTGGTCAGGTTCATTCAGTAAGCTTGTCGAACGGTCAATTGATTGAGACAGATTGTTTTTTGAGCGCAGCGGGTCCGATGACAAAAGAAATCGGCCAGAAAATGCAGTTAGATCTGCCCTTATATAATGAGCTGCATCTCAAATTAGCCTTCAATGATCGAGCGAATATTTTAAATAGAAATGCGCCCTTGGTAATTTATAGTGACCAGCAAGCGCTCGATTGGTCCTCTGACGAACGAGAGTATCTTGAGGAAGACCCAGAAACACAATTCCTTCTAAATAGTTTACCAGCCGGACTTCACACCCGGCCTGAAGGCGGCCCTGACAGTCAAATGATATTGGTGCTCTGGGAATACCAGAATCGACCGATGGATGCAATTTTTCCGATACCGGAGGATCCCTTTTACGCAGATGTGGTTTTGCATGGTTTGTGTCGCATGATCCCCGGAGGGCGTGCTTACTTGCAACGGATGCCTCGCCCACGGATCGATGGGGGATATTACACCCGAACCCGCGAAAATCGGCCTTTGATCTGCCCTTTGCCTGTAAAAGGTGTTTTTCTGGTTGGTGGATTGTCCGGATTTGGGTTGATGGCTGCTTGCGCTGCAGGTGAGCTTATCGCACTTCATATCGTCGAAAGAAAGCTTCCAGATTATGCGCCTGCATTCGATCTAAAACGCTATGAAGATCCCAGCTATCTGTTTACGATTTCCCAGGCGGAAGCTTCAGGTCAATTATAAAATTAGGTTTTCCGTAAGAAAATCTGTGGGGTTTCCTGAATCATTTTACCTGTAGTTAGGTTATCTCAGCCAGAATCATTAAACCCAGCTCGTAGGATCTCCAACCAAAGCCTGCAATAATTCCGACACATGCCGGCGCAATAATTGATTCATGTCTGAAGCCTTCGCGTTTCATAATATTCGAAAGATGCACCTCGACGACCGGGATTTTTATGGCAGTAACGGCATCTCGAAGTGCAACCGATGTATGCGTAAAACCTCCCGGATTAAAAACAACCCCTTTCGCCCACCCACGTGCCTCATGCAAGGCGTCAATGAGCGCGCCTTCTGAGTTGGATTGAAAAGTGCGGACCTGAAGACCCAATTTTTCTCCTGCCAATTCCAAGTTTCTATTAAGATCACTCAAACTCATCTCCCCATAAACTTCAGGCTCTCGCTCACCCAACAAATTCAGATTTGGTCCGTGCAGAACAAGAATGGCTTTCATCCTTCGATCTTCCTTCTATGCGAATTATATTGATCCAAATAAATCATCTCATCACATCTATTAATTCTGCAGGATCATCAATCTCGATCCCCCAGATGACTTCACCAATCCTTACTGGTAAAACAATCCGCAATTTCCCGGAATGTCGTTTCTTATCGACTTTGATGATCTGTTTGAGCTTCTGGTGGTCCATACCTGCAGGCAATCCGGTTGGTAATCCAACTCCGTACAAACACTCCTCGATTTCTTTCGCTATTCCCTGGTTCGCAATCCCGCGCTTTTCTGCCAATCGAGCTGCAGCCACCATCCCGATTGATACAGCCTCGCCATGTTTTAGTTTGAAGTTCGTCGCGATTTCAAGCCCGTGACCCAGAGTGTGTCCTAGATTTAAGGTTGCGCGGCGACCTTGTTCGTAAGGATCCTGCTCAATAATCTTCACCTTCACGGCGGCTGCACGACTTACAACCTCCACAATATTGCCCGTTATTTCAGTCCAACCAGACTGACAAAACCGAAACAAGCCCGCATCAGCGATAATCCCATGCTTAATGACTTCGGCCATTCCATTTCGAAGTTCAATTTCTGGCAGTGTTGTGAGAAATTTAGGATCAACCAGGACAAGCCTGGGAGGGTGGAAAGCGCCAACAAGGTTTTTCCCCTGCGGGAGGTCTACACCTGTTTTCCCGCCAAGGCTCGCATCTACCATCGCTAATAGTGAAGTGGGAACTCCAACCCAGGAGATACCTCGAAGGTAGATCGCTGCTGCAAATCCCACCATGTCGCCTATAACGCCCCCACCGAGTGCAACCACCGTTGAGCTTCGATCTAATCCTGCTTCAACAAATTGGTCTAAAATGCGCTGAATAAATCCAATTGTCTTGTTTTCTTCTCCGGAAGGGATGAGAATTAATGCAGGATCCACACCAAACTCTCGCAGTCCTGCAACGACTGTATCGGCATGATATTTGGCAACATTATCATCTGTAATCACTGCTGTAGGACCGTGTATCCCTCGCTCCGCTAAAAATCCACATAACCTCGTTGCGCTGTCTGGAAGGATGATCACATCATATCGTTTCCCCATTCCATTTACAGGAAAATACCCGAGGTTTTTTTCTACTTGCCATAAAGATTCTTCCACAGAAAGTTTGTTGGTATCGACCTGATTAGGAAAAGATAAATAATGATCGGTTCGCTCATCCAAGAGAGCCTTGAGTCGTAGTTTGGAATCGCCTTCGAGAAGCGGCCGGTTATCTTCACTGGATCTCAGTCGCTCCAGAATAGTCTCAAAATCAGCCGATAGACAGATCAGTTTTCCGTATGATTCCACCTTCTCCCGATTGTTTGGCTTCAACAAAGCCCCACCGCCTAATGCAACCACGCCAGGTCTTTTTTCCAGAGTCGAATTCAAAGCCTCGCATTCACGCTGGCGAAAACCTGCTTCGCCTTCTTCGGCGAAAATATCAGGAATGACCATCCCGGCAGCTGCCTCGATTTCGTTATCCAGGTCGTAGAATGGGACCTCCAAGCGCTTGGCCAACCTCTCGCCAATAACACTTTTCCCCGAAGCTGGTGGGCCATATAGAAAAATGAAGTGTGGTGTGTCGAATGTGTCCATCATTCAAATGCAATCGCTTGCGTTATCAAAACTCTATAGGATTATTGTTTGCTGCTTTAAAAACAGTCATCATTTGCTCGTCTGAAGGGCAGTTTGGCATAATTATTTACCTGTCTCATCAGCTGGATTCGGCCAGAAAAGATGACCTTTGCCATCCAAATGAAGATCGTCAAGACGGGTTGATCGTAGGGAATTAAACCGAGGAAGTCATCTCTTCAATTGAATCCCCACCTAATTTCTCGATCAAGACATCTGCCAGGATAAAAGCCGTCATTGCTTCTAAGATTGGGACCGCTCGCGGCACCGGACAAAAATCTGATCGTTCGTATTGAGTGTCAGCTTCCTCCCCTGTCGCTAAATTGACTGTCTGCTGGGAGGTAAGCGTCGTCGCGATAGGTTTCATTGCTGCCCGGATGACAAGCGGCTCCCCATTTGTGATTCCTCCTTCCAATCCGCCTGCCCGGTTCGATAATCTTTTCAATCGATCATTAGCAATTCGGATTGGATCTTGTACTTGAGTACCAAGCAACCTGGAATTTTCAAACGCCGGACCAAATTCTACACCTTTGATCGCAGGAACGCTTAGAATTGCGGCTCCTAAACGGCTTTCCAGCCGGCGATCCCATTGTGAAAACGAGCCGAGTCCAGGCGGCAGTCCAATCGCAATAATTTCGATAACCCCTCCAAGTGTGTTTCGCTCCTGGATCACCTGTCGGATCCGAGCACTCATCTTTTCCGATGCAGCAGGATCAGGACATCGCACCTCGCTGGCTTCAGCGTCTTTGAAAAGCTGGTCATCCCGCCTTTCAATCGGTTCAGCATGGATCTCTCCGATAGACTTCACATAACCACCAACCAGAATTCCGAATTGAGAGAGCAGTTTCTTGCACACAGCTCCAACTGCAACCCGGGCAGCCGTTTCCCGCGCAGAAGCTCTCTCTAATGCTGGTCGTAGATCAGAATAACCATATTTGATCACACCCGTCAAATCAGCGTGTCCTGGACGAGGTGTAGTAAACCCATCTACAAGTTTGCCCCGCCAGCGAATGTGATCCTTGTTTTCAATTTGAAATGCCAGCGGGGCTCCAGTGGTGTGTCCTTCCAAAACTCCCCCCACCAAAACGACGGAATCCTGTTCCAGCTTCATGCGCGGACCCGCTCCGTAGCCCTGTTGCCGGCGGGCAAGTTCTTTATCGATCACCTCTGCGCTTAGCGATAAACCCGCCGGCATTCCATCTAGGATTGCGATCAATGCCGGACCATGTGATTCACCTGCGGTTACAAACCTGAGCGACATCTCATTCTATCCAATCTACCAGACGTTCCATTGCGGATTTTATTGTTGCAAGAGGCGCGGTCAGAGAAATCCGAACAAAGCCTTCTCCGCCTTTCCCAAATACAGTCCCAGGTGTCAGGCTTACTCCAGTGTGTTCCAATGCCGCCAACGCGAAAGAATTCGCTGTCCCACCCAACTGGAATTGGGGACCAAACATAGATTCCCCCTTGCGGCACACTCGCCTCTAAACCAGCTGTCTTCAATCCTGTAAGGACTGCATCTCGACGCTCACAATAAACCTGATTTCTCTCGGTTAACCAGGCTTGATCGGATGTCAGCGCAATTGTCGTTGCCTCAAATATCGGTAAGAAATGGCTGCTGTCTGAATTTGTCTTGAGGGTGAAATATGTACGGACAACATCTGGATTGCCAATCAAAGCGCCTGTGCGCCAACCAGCCATGTTGTGCGATTTCGATAAAGTGTTAAATTCAACCCCAACTTCAAGCGCCCCAGGAACCTGTAGTAGACTGGGCGGCTTCTCACTATTGAAATAAACCATGGAGTAAGCCGCATCGTGACATACCAGAAATTTGTGCTCTCGTGCCAGCTCTACGGCTTCTTCAAAAAATGTCAGTGTCGCAACTGCGCCAGTGGGATTGTTCGGATAATTCAACCAGAGAATTCTGGTTTTTTCCAATACATCCTTAGGCAGCTCGCCAAAATTAGGCAGATATCCCTTTTGCGGGATCAATGGAAATGGGTAGATTTCCGCACCAGCGAATAATGCCCCCCGGGTGTAGCTCACATAACCAGGATCTGGAACCAGAGCAATATCCCCGGCTTCTAAAAATGCGAGGCTTAGGTGGAATATTCCTTCTTTCGACCCTAATAGGGGCACGATATTCTTGTCTCGGTCTAATGAAACAAGATAATTTCTTTCATACCAACCCGCCCATGCATTCCTGAGTGAATCCGGACCGCGATGAGGTTGGTATCCATGCGTGTTCGATTGTCTGGCAGAGGCTGTCAGCGCTGAAATGATGTGGTCAGGAGGAGGCATGTCTGGAGCGCCCTCGTCAAGACGAATGACCTCATGCCCTTGTGCCTGAAGTAAGGAAATGCGTTCGTTCAATATTGCAAAGAAATGCGGGGACAGATGGGACATACGTGATGCTGGTCTCATGAGTTATCCATTTTTTCCTGAGGAAAATAATTCAAGCCTTGCGGATTTCCAAAATCGATCTCCAGCGCTTTCCACATAATACTGCGTGGAACATCGATTTGTGTCCAGCGCTCAAAAGAGAGTGCCGCTTGTTCTACCAGCATTCCTAAACCGCTTGCTGTTGGAAGGCCTGCTTCTCGTGCTGATTTCAAGAATGTTGTGTCGATGGGTTTATAGACCAGATCATAAACAAAAGCTTCGTCTGGGAATCGAGCTCCTGGCGGCCATGGAGTAGCAGCCTCATTTGGATACATCCCTGCAGATGTGGTATTGACAATCAAACAGATTGGCGGGTTCAATTCAAGAGAAGAATAATGAAATGGATTTTCGCCATGAATTGAGATTGAGCTTAGCCGTCTAGAAACAAAACCGAACTCTTTGGACAAATTCTGAAAATCCCTCACTAACAACTCGGCTTGTTCTATCCTGCGCCCTGCCACCACGACATCGAAACCCATCTGACATAATGCATAAACTACCGCCCTGGCAGCTCCCCCTGCTCCCAAAACCAGCGCTCTGGCATTTCGGTCATTGTCCATCTTAGCTGAGATTTGATATGGACCATTCACCCTCATTAAATCCTTACGAAAACCTGGAGCATCCGTGTTGTCCCCGATTGCTTCATTATTTACGTGGTAAATTGTGTTCACTGCTCCTATGGCTCGAGCTGACGCTGTTATTCCATCGAGATAGGGGATTATGGATCGTTTGTGCGGAATAGTGACATTGAGCCCTGCGATTTCACCAGACCGAACTTTTTCAATAAGTCTGGTAAGAACTAGATTGCCTTCAGGCAATTCTTTAATCGGGAAAAGCTGGTAATCACCCTGAATTCTTGCATATGCCAGCGCCGCCGAATGCAGTTTTGGCGAAAGGCTTTTTTCCAGAGGATAACCAATCAGTCCGAATAAGACAGGCATGGATTCGCTTTTGGGATTTTTTTCCAATTGATCAGAATAGATCAATTCCAGCAAATTCCAGGTTTGCCCCCAAAAACTGGAGAGTCTCGACAAAACCGGGGAATGACTCCTGGATGATCTCAGCTCCCATAACTGTCACCGGGTTTTTTGCCGCGAGCCCAATCAACGCTAACGACATCGCGAGCCGATGGTCGCCATGAGATCCCACAACCCCTCCAATAACCGGCTTTCCTCCCTGGATTTTAAAGCCATCAGGTGTTTCTTGAAAATCGATCTCGAGCGATCGAAGCTCTTCACCTATTGCGGAGATCCGATCGGATTCCTTATGGCGCAGTTCCTCGGCCTCAGACACAATTGTCAGACCCTTTGCGAAAGCAGCCACTACCGCAAACGCCGGGAATTCATCGATCATCCGCACTACCCGGTCGCCATTAACCCGAATTGCATGCAATTCGCTGTGTTGAATGACGAGGTCGCCGATTGGCTCCCCGCCCTGTTCACTATTATTAATCACATCGATATTTGCTCCCATTTCCAGGAGCGTGTCAAGGAAACCCGTACGGGTCTGATTAATTCCAACATTTCGGATGCAGATATGAGAGTCAGGTGCGATCAGGGCTGCAGCGATTAAGAAAGCCGCCGCCGACATATCCCCAGGTATTGTCATACTCAACGGCGATAATCGGAAAGGATTCGGCGGGGTGATTCGTGTCCAATGAGCGGTCTTCCCGCCTGGTTTTTCTTCAGTTCCTGCAGAAACCGCCACACCCATCGCTCGCAGCATCCGCTCCGTGTGGTCTCTTGACGGTCCAGGCTCCTCAAGACTTAACTCGCCATCTGCCGCCAAAGCAGCCAACAATAAACAGGATTTCACCTGAGCGCTCGCTACCGACATTGTGTGATGCAGTGGAGCTATTGATTTGCCAGAAGCTCGCAGCGTGATCGGTGCGCAATCATTGACGCCATCAATATCAACGCCCATCGCCTTCAGTGGGGCTATGATGCGCCCCATAGGTCTATGCCTCAATCCAGCCGAACCATCTAAAGTGGCTGTCTGATCCCATCCAGCAAGCCCACCCGTTAGCAGTCGCAAGGTGGTAGCAGAATTTCCACATCCTAGCTCGACAGGTTTTTCTTTTGTTCTTTTTTCCAATCCCGTTCCATAAATTGTTAATTCAGTCCCATCCAGCTTCCAGGGTACCTCAAGCGTAGTTAATCCTTCAAGCATTGCCCAGGTGACGCCTGAGACCAGCAGATTACGGATTACGCTTGTGCCGTTTGACATCGCTCCTAACAGCGCTGCTCGATGCGAGAGAGATTTATCTCCCGGGAGGGCCGGTCCTTGCGATCCTCCAATTTCTCCTTCAAGGGGTTTCCCAGGGTTAACTTTCAGTGAAACGGAACCATTCATAATAATTATTCCCGATTGCAGGCTGGAATGTTTCAATAATACATTTTAATGGGTGAGTGAGTAGTAGCTCTCACGTCCTTCACAGAGCGTCTCATGTAATTTTGCTTCGTCTTCTGATACAAGCATGGATTGGACGAGCTTAAGGCGATCCTGAAACCGCTCTAAGCTGGTCAGGATATTCTCGCGATTTGTCCAAAGGATATCACTCATCATCCCAATCGACGAACCTGCCAGCCGGGTTGTGCTTCGAAAACCCGGACCTATCAGCGAGCTTGTTTCAGCCGGCGTCGCGCCAGCGAGAGCATTCGCAATGAGATAAGGCACATGGCTGGTCGCTGCTACCAATCGATCGTGCGTGTCTGCATCAAGCCAGACTGGTTTTGATCCAATCTCATGGACCAACTGCTCAGCGAGACGCCTTATCGAATCAGAACTCCGAGATAATGGGGTTAAGGCAAACGGAGCGCCGTAAAAAATGCTGGGGTCTGCATTGATAATCCCTCCGTTTTCTTTCCCGCACATCGGATGACCCCCAATCGGATCGAACCGATCCGGCAGCAAAGACATCTTTTGAAGAATGAGGGATTTTGTGGATCCAAGATCAAGAACTTTCGCGGCGCCCAGATGCATTACGGGGATTTCTTCAAGCAGCCTCAAGTTCACCCGAACAGGTGCAGCTAATATAATAATGGTTGCATCTGCTAAGACCGTCATCGCATCGTCTGATGTGCGATCCACGATCTGATGGGCTGCAGCAAACGCCAGCGTCTCTGGATCCGGATCAATTCCTATAAGCTCCATACATTTCCCATGGAGCGCCATCGCGAGTGAACCCCCCATCAATCCTAACCCGAATATCGCTACTCGTTGAGATTCAAGTTCAGTCATATTGTTTGCTTTCAATCCGTCTTTAAAGAGATCCCATTATTTTGCATATGCTCCGTTTTCAGGAATAGGACTCTGGGGCGCAACCTCTCTTCCAACAGCTTGAGCAATTTTCTTGATTTGGGCAACCATTTCCCCAAATCGCTCTGGTTTTAAAGATTGACCTCCATCAGACAATGCATCCTCAGGATGCGGGTGAACCTCGACGATTAATCCATCTGCACCAGATGCAATCGCTGCTCTGGCAATTGAAGTCACATACGACCAGTTCCCCGTGCTGTGGCTGGGATCGAGAATGACCGGCAGATGGGTTTGTTCTTTAAGGACTGGTATTGCATTAATATCGGTAGTATTTCGGGTGGAAGTTTCGAAAGTCCGAATCCCGCGTTCGCATAATATCACTTTTCGGTTGCCGTGAGAAAGAATATATTCTGCTGCCATCAACAATTCCTCAACGGTAGCCATCATGCCCCGTTTCAAAAGCACTGGGTGCTGACTTTCACCTACAGCATGGAGCAAGGCATAATTCTGCATATTGCGTGCGCCTACCTGAAGAACATCGATAGATCGAGTCAATATTGGGATTTGTTCCTCACGCATAACCTCGCTTACGATGGGTAATCCAGTCAAACTGCGAGCTTCTTGCAGGTATTCGAGTCCGTCCTCACCCAAACCTTGAAAAGAGTATGGAGAGGTTCGCGGTTTGAATATTCCACCTGTTAATGCATGCGCTCCCGCCTCACGCACCGCTTGAGCGGTTTCCAACAGCTGAGTTCGGTCCTCCACAGAGCAAGGTCCTGCGATAATGATCACTCCAGGTCCGCCAATCTGAACGCCGTCTATCGGAAAAACTGAAATCCTCCGGGCGGAATTCTCGAGATGCCAGTTTATAAGGCCGCGAAATGGGCATAACCCGGTCCACCCCAGAAAGCAGCAGAAATTGATCTCGGAAAATTTGACGCCCATCACCTACTGCTCCAATTACCGTCCTTTCTTCCCCCACCGAGATATGTGCTTGAAGCCCGCCTGATCGCACACGCTCAATTACAGCATCAATTTCTTTTTGTGAAGCATCGGTTCGCATAATTATCATCATTGCTGCACTCTCCTTAAAAACCAATTAAATTGTTCTGTGTCTGTAAGCTCACCTATTCCGAGCTGATAAAAAGTTTACTTAGTTTTTTCGATTTTCAAATCAGGGCGTAAACGGACCGCCTGTTTTAAATAGACATGATGAATTTCAGATTGAGGCAGGTCTGTATTCCAATGGATTAATACTCGGATGCCTCGCTCCAAGTCACCAGGCACAGGGATTTCTCGGGCGCACATCAGCGCAGCATCGTCCCAACCCATTTCACGAGCCGCCGCTGCAGGAAAAGCAGCATCCAGGTCGTTTGTGACAGTGAAAATTACACTCGCGACATCTTGCTTATTTATAGAGGGATTTCCCTCAACCATCGCCATAAGTAATTCTCTCGTGGCATCAAGAATATCCTCAGCTCGATTAGCCGGTGCCACAGTCGCACCGCGAATTCCTCTTAATGCCATCTTTCCTCCTGCAGTCGCTTGATCATTTTTCCTCAAGTCAAATTAGAAACAAAAACGCGAGACCGTTGGTCTCGCGTTCGGGAATTTGATGATTGAGTATCCCGATTAACCGCCGCCAACGGCTGCTGGATTCCAGAAGCCGTAATAATAATAACCGTAATAGGAGCATGTTGTATTCATAAAAGATATTGTCGACCGTGTCCTGAGATTGTAGCGAGTTTATCTCACGTGAAGATTTCCGTCAAGGTTAATTTTCACTCTGAAACAGGACAAATTTCGACGCAATTTTGGTTGGATCGCGAGCTGAGATCCCAATTCCTGGTCAAATATCCCCCTTTCAGTTCTGTAATTTCCCTCCCTAGCTTTCAAACCTGTAAATGTCGCCACCAAACTTGTGACTTAAACTCAACGCTGAGATGCCAATTCATAATGCAGAACTCGATTATTCGGCAAACAGAAATGATTTCTTGTCCATTATTGACCAGGAGTACCAATGAAAACAAAACCCATTATCCGTTTTTTTCAAATTGTCCTCGCTGCTGCATGCATCTTTACGAATTTTGATGGATCCTTCACCCCACCCGCGAAAGCCAGCAGTCTTCCTGTTTTTCAATTCCGCACGCAACCGATCACCGAGCCGACTTTTTCCGGCGCCTTCAAAAATCAAAGTACAGCATTTTCTTCGGAATCCACAACTGGCAGCAGAGCCAACCCAAAAATTCTCGTTGAAAACGAGCAGAGCATTCAGATTGAATTGATCACCGATGATTTTAATTTGGAGGAAGTCCAGATTGACGGAGAAATCTGCCAGGTCTTGACCGTCGAAGATTATTCCGAATTACAAATCCCCGGCTTTCCGCGGCTTCCGGTTTTCGGAACAATGATTGGAATCCCAACGGTCAGCCAACCCAACTTGTCGATCATCAAAGCTGAGGCCATCTATGTCGATGGCTTTTTTAATCTGTGCCCGGCTGGTAAACCGGTACTTGATTATTCCGAAGACGGACAGCCTGAATTCAAAGGAGAAATTTTTTCAAAAAACTCTGATATTTACAACCTCGATACCGATTATCCGGCTGCCCCTGCCCAGATATTCGAGCCGGCTGAAATTCGCAGCCAGCGTGTGATCCAGCTTCAATTCAATCCTTTCCAATACAATCCCGTCAAAGGTCAGCTCCAACTTTACCAGCGGATCGTGGTTCAGGTAGATTATGGAACGAATGCCCTCCTGGTTCCGGATGAGGTCACGAATTTTAACGAGGGTGCTTTCAAGTCGGTGCTGCAGGATAACCTGGTCAATTATGATAAAGCAGCGGAATTCCGCACAGATGCCGCTACGACTTCCACCAATTTTGTTGAAGCATCTTCAGCAACCGAATTTTCGCAAGCGAAGATTCTGGTCAACCGGCCAGGAATGGTTTCGGTCTCTTATGAGGAGCTCATAGCTGCTGGTCTGGACCTGAGTGGAGCGAACCCGGCGAACTTCCAGGTATTCTATAAAGGTGCGGAAATCGCGATCGATGTCGAAGGTGATGAGGATGGGAATTTTGGACCTGCGGACAAAATTGTTTTTTACGGTCAGCCAGCAAATACACGATACACGGATACAAACGTCTATTGGCTGAGCTGGAGCAGTGTTAGCGGTCGCCGAATGTCGGTTTTGAGCGCTCCCAGCGGGAATGGAAAATCGAGCACTCGTTTTATCGCTAACCAGCATCTCGAAAATAATAATATATACAAATCCAGCGTAGTCAATTCGCAGGGAGATCATTGGTTTTGGTCTTATCTCGCCGCAACAACCAGCCCTGCTTCAAGCAGTTTTAGTTTTTCTGCGTTCAATCTCGATCTTGCTGCTTCGACAGGCGCTCATCTCCGTGGATCCATTAAAAGCAATTCTGCTGATCCTCAACACCACACGAAGATCTATCTGAACAATAACTTTGTAGCTGAAGGTTATTGGAACACCGGTTCCCAATTCGACTTCGATGTACCATTTCCGATGAGCTACCTGTTGGAAGGTGCGAATACGATCCGGGTGGATATCCCCTTCGATAACGGTACTTCAATCGACAGCATTTACATCAATTGGTTTGAGATCTATTATTGGCAGAAATTTTCGTCCTCGCAAGACATTTTGAAATTCACCGGTGAACCCACCGGGACATTCAATTACCAGGTCAATGGATTTGCATCGCCGGATATTCGGCTTTACGATATCACTGACCCATCCTCAGTTGTCCGCTTGACTGACTTCACAATTTCACCAAACGCCGAAGTCTACCAGTTATCTTTCAAAGGTTCATCAACCAGCCAACGACAATATATTGCCCTGACTCAATCTGCCTATACAATCCCTTCTCAGGTACTGAAGGAGATTCCGTCTGGCCTCAAAACAGCTGCGAATGGAGCTGACTATCTTTAATTACCGCTTTAGATTTCTTCCCCGAAATGCAGCCTCTTGCAGATTGGCGTTCGAGTCAGGGGTTGCGAGTGAAGATGATCGATGTCCAAGATATCTATGATGAATTTAACTACGGGATGATGGATCCGGCAGCCATTCGAGAATTTATTGCCTATGCTTACCAGAATTGGCAGCCTCCTGCACCTCAGTTCTTAATGCTTGCAGGCGACGGGCATTATGATCCTCGAAATTATAAGGGCACCAATGAAAAAGTATTCATCCCTGCTTATCTCCTGCCGGTCGATCCTTACATGCTTGAAACCGCCAGCGATAACCGTTATGTTACGGTCAGCGGATCGGATAATCTCCCCGATTTGATCGTCGGTCGGCTGCCGATCAAGACCAAATCTGAGGCTGCATCCCTCGTCGCAAAACTCATCGATTATGAGAAAGTTCCATTCGATGCAGATTGGAATAACCGGGTTCTCTTCATCGCCGATAACCCAGACAACGCGGGTAGTTACTACGCCCTTTCTGATAAAGTGGTCAACGATTATCTTCCTCAAGGATACTCTGCTTCGAAAGTCTATTATGGAAGCACACATACAACGGTTTCCAGCGCCCAAATTGCGATATTGAATCAGATCAATCAAGGCGGCTTATTGGTAAATTACGTCGGTCACGGCACAGCCTTTGCCTGGGCGAGTGAAAACCTGCTGAACACAAGCTCTGTATCCTCATTTACGAACACCGGTAAGCTGCCAATGTTTGCCATGATGGCTTGCTTGACCGGATCTTTTCAATACCCCAGCCCTTCTGGAATCGATAACTCTTCGATCGCAGAGAAATTATTGAAGGCGGAAAATAAAGGCGCTATCGCCGCTCTGGGATCTACAGGGATGGGTGTATCTACCGGTCAAGATTTTCTCAATCGCGGGCTGTACCAGGCAATATTTTATGAAGGGAAAACTCAGGTAGGTGCTGCAGTCTTCCAGGCTAAACTATACTTGTATGGTCAGACTTCATCTTTCCGAGATCTTATCGACACCTTCACATTGTTCGGCGATCCTGCCACCCGATTAAATGTTCGCCCAAGCGATTTGACCGTTCATCTCGAAGCATCGCCGGAAGGTGGTGTTTCGGATGGTATGCCGATCACTTACACCCTAACTTACCAGAATATTGGATTGGCTCAAGCGGCTCATGTTCGGGTGGATCATCCACTCCCTGAGTTGTTAATCAATCCATACATCCAGACATCGGACGCGAATGCTGTCCAAATTTCCGGCAGCCGGATAGCTTGGGAGATAGAATCTCTTGCGCCCGGTGCATTTGGCACGATCAAGGTGTCCGGAACTGTGAATGCATCCAACCCAACCTTAATCAGAACTCAGGCTTCCATCGAGTCTCCCATCCCCGATTCAGACCCAAGCAACAACAGTACTCCGGAACTTGATATTCCGGTAAATGGACCCACAGCAGTGCTGCTCGAGTTCAGCCTCTGCCGCATTTGGAGAAGGAAAAATCAGCTTAAGTTGGACAACTGCAAATGAACTTGATTTGCTGGGATTCAACGTTTATCGGTCCGCTGAACCAGATAAGCGAGGCGAATTGCTCAACGAATTCCAAATTTTGGGGCAGAATGCAGGCAGCTTAAATGGTTCTACATATAATTATGTAGATCTGGAAATTGAGCGGGGTAAAACCTATTACTATCACCTTGAAATTGTCGAAATTGGCCGGACATCGGTATATGATTTTCAACCTGTTACTTCCTTAAATATTACTTTCCTGCCGTTTTTGGTTCGCTGATCGTTATCGAAAATCAGCCACCTTCTAAACAGCAAGGGTCTCGATGAAATTTCACATCGAGACCCTTGATTGGTTTTTTCACCTAGTTTAGTGTGGAAACAATTTCCTAAATATTCGTATTTCCCTTGATGGACTCATACACCAGAAGCCAGGGTGTCTTTGGTTCAAATAAGACTGGATAAGAAATCATCGATGGACAAAGCTGGAAGAGTGACTATTTTAAGGTTCCTCGCAAAGTAAGTTGAGTAGATACCCTGACGACTGATCGATTATCTGGCGCCTCGACGATTGTAACGATATCGTAAGGACCAAGGACTGCATATTGGGCGATCAATCTTACACCCATCACTGCAAGGTCTTGGGTAATGTTCTGCAGCCATTCAGGATTATTGCGTAGTTTTTCTTCACCTTCTTCAGTGAGCGTTCCCAGCATAATATATGTTGACACGGCTGATTCTCCTAAGAAGAAACGGGGCTATTTTCCTGTTCTCTGTCTGGTAATTGAGTTATTATAGCAAGGAAAATTCCAACTATTAATTGATTAAATCACAAATGACCGACCAAACATATTCGAAAATATTCCTGCAGCTTCGTGATCTTGCCCAAGCATTAAAAGATCATTTTCATATCCCGGGTGTTGGCATTGGGATTTTGCATCGGGGGAGTACTTATACCTCGGGTCTTGGGATCTCAAATGTGAATGTCCCGCAGGATGTGGACGCAGACACGATTTTCCAAATCGGATCAATCACGAAAACGCTAACTGCTCTGACGATCATGCGCCTCGTTGATCAAGATTTGGTTGATCTGGACACACCTCTTCGTGAATACCTGCCTGAGTTGAAATTGGCAGACCCTCATGTTACGAGACAGGCAACTTTACGGCATATACTCACTCACACTGGAGGTTGGGAAGGTGACTATTTCGACGATACGGGTCCGGGCGACGATGCCCTTCAAAGAATGATCCCTCGTCTGGAAAAACTCCCTCAGGAAACGCCTCTGGGCGAAATATATTCATACAATAATGCCGGTTTCTATATCGCCGGCCGGTTGATCGAGCTGCTTACCAACAAACCTTTTGAAATTGCTGTCCACGATCACCTTCTAAATCCGCTCGGAATGGATCATTCGTCATTTTTCGTCGAAGACTTGATCACTCATCGAATTGCGGTTGGACACGAAGCGGTATATGCCGGTGATGAGCGCGTCCCAGGGATCCTGCTCCCGTGGGGGATGCCGCGAGCTTCGAATGCAATGGGAGGTTTATTATCCACCGTGCACGATCTTCTCAAGTATGCATCCTTTCTCATGGGAAACGGGATGACGCCGAAAGGTGATCAGATTGTTAAGCCGCAGACCCTCCGAAAAATGTTCACTCCTGGGATATCCGCAGCGAATGGCGAGAAAATTGGGATCAGTTGGTTTCTCCGTTATGCAGATCGTGTTTTGATCGCTCGACACGGCGGCGCAACAAATGGTCAAATGGCAATGCTTCAATTCGTCCCTGACCATCAATTTGCAGTCGCTGTATTGACGAATTCAGACCGGGGCAGCGAATTTTACCAGGCTTGGGTTAAGCAAGCGATGGCTCATCTTCTAGGCATTATCGAAAGCGAGCCAAAGCCGATTTCAGCATCTTCAGGTGATTATGCCGAGTTGCTCGGCTCTTATGAAGCATCTGCTCAAAACCTGCAGTTAAAATTTGATCATGGCGAACTGATTCTTCAGGTAAACCTTAAAGGGGGATTTCCAGTTCCGGAATCTCCAGCACCGCCATCTCCTCCTCCAGTAAAAATGGCATTGTGTGAAACGGACTGCCTGTTAGCTTTGGAAGAACCATTCAAAGGAAATCGCGCAGAATTTTTACGCGGTCCGGATGGTCGAATAAATTGGCTCCGCTTTAGCGGGCGTGTGCACCGGCGGTTGAATTGATAGACTTGCAGCGCATTCGCGCTCAATTTCTTATCGATCAGAAGATCATTTATCTTAATCATGGATCATTCGGCGCTTGTCCAAAGCCGGTATTTGAGGTCTATCAAAAGTGGCAGCGTGAGCTCGAGCATCAACCGGTCGAATTTCTTGGCAGGAGAGCAGAATATTTATTGGCAGAGTTGCGTGCAGAATTAGCCCGCTATCTGGGTGCAAGTTCAGATGAAATCGTTTATTTCCCGAATCCCACCAGTGCTGTCAATATGGTAGCTCGAAATCTGGCGCGAAGTAGCATGGATGAAAATCCCTACGGGTTTTCGAATTTCATTCTTAACTCAGGCGATGAAATACTCGCAAGCGACCACGAATACGGTGCTCTCAACCGAACCTGGCGATACATCTGCCGGCTCACTGGAGCAAATTATGTCATCTCTCGGGTGCCGCTTCCCATGGAAAGCCCAGATGCGTTTATTGATCGCTTTTGGGAAGGGGTAACACCGAAGACCCGGCTGATATTTATCAGTCATATCACCAGCCCTACCGCCATTATCTTCCCAATTCGGGAAATTTGCCGAAGAGCGCAGCAAGCTGGAATCTACTGCCTGGTGGATGGTGCACATGCGCCGGGACAAATCCCGCTCAATCTCCATGAATTAGGATGCGATTTCTACGCCGGCGCTTGTCATAAATGGTTATGTGCGCCTAAAGGATCTGGGTTCCTTTATGTTCGTAAAGAGCTTCAATCGATGCTTGACCCGCTTGTCGTAAGCTGGGGGTATGAAGCGGAGAATCCATCGGAAAGTAAATTTATCGATTATCACGAATGGCAGGGGACGCGCGATCTATCTGCCTATCTTTCCGTCCCTGCCGCAATACAATTCCAGCAAACTAACCACTGGGATCAAATCAGAAGGTACTGCCATGATCTTGCAGTTTTCGCCCGGGATGAGCTCGAAGCTGTGACCGGAATGACATCGATCTGTACCGAAACGAATTTCCAACAGATGTTCTCTATCCGGTTGCCTTCTGGAATGGATCCGGTTTCCCTAAAATCCAGCTTATTTCAAAAATACAAAATTGAAGTTCCCGTGATTTCTTGGAACAACGAGTACCTATTGAGGGTCTCAATTCAAGCATACAACGATGAAACGGACATCCTCGTGCTCACCCGCGCCCTAAAAGATCTGCTGTAAAAAAATTCAACTATTCGTCTTGGATCTGGGGTCCCATACAAAATCAAAAGAGCTTGTCAGATATTTGAAACCCAATCCAAGTAAGATTGGATAACTCATTTCGCTGGCGCCAGTAACGGCAAATTGATATCCGCGTTGTGCCGCCTCACGGACTCGAGCATCAACAAGGTTGTGATAGATCCCCATTCCACGATATTTCTGCAGCGTTCCACCACCAAAAAGACTGGCGAAATGGCTTTTCAAGTGAAAGTAAATCCAACCGACACTAACGGGTTTGTCTTGGATATATGCAGCATAGATGCTCAAATACCCTGGAACGT
This sequence comes from uncultured Chloroflexia bacterium, assembly GCA_963827155.1. Taxonomy (GTDB): domain Bacteria; phylum Chloroflexota; class Anaerolineae; order Anaerolineales; family UBA4823; genus UTCFX2. The sequence continues at coordinate 1,962,693 of CAWGZV010000002.1, forward strand.
TCAGATGGGCAGATAATCGATCGACCAGCCAGTCGAAGTTTCCACCGTAAATTTGTTGTTCAATTTCCGCCACCGCTGCAATCTGATCGAGATCTTCAATTCGGCGAATGGTCCACTCGGTCGGATGATATTCATGACCCAAACCACTTCGCAGGTCAAGGTATAAAATTCTATCGGGCTCATCGTCGCGCCCGAAACCATGCTCGATCAATTTTCTCTCCAATTCTGGCTGCTGGTCATGCTCAAAAACGTGCCAAGAAAATGGCTGATCGATTTTGCTCAAATAAGAGATTTGATCCATGATCACTGAATCGAGCTCCGCTGCATCGATCTTGCTGTAGTGGATGTAGTTCATCCCAGAAATTGGTCGGATAAATCGGACAAGATTAGGAAATTCATCTTTCCTCATTCCGGGGATTTCGAGCTCTTTCCGAAGCTCTCTATCATACAAATCCAATAATCCTTGTCTATCCATTATTATCTATCCAGAATCGAATAATTCCGCCATAATATCACACTTGCAAAAGCGGTATTGGGACGCTTATAGGGAATAATGTTAGAATCGGGATTAATCTTATGCCAAAGAAAATTCTTCTGGTCGATGATGATGCATTGATGCGCCGGAGCCTATCATTTAACTTGGAACAGAGCGGATTCCGGACTTTCAGTGCCGCAAATGCTGAAGATGCCCTTGAACTGGTTCAGCGAGACCTCCCCGATATAGTTTTGCTGGATATCGGCCTCCCCGGCATGGACGGTCTTGAGGCAATGCGGCGATTAAAAGATCAAACCGGTGTACCAGTCATTTTTCTGACCTCTCGCCGGCGTGAGTTGGATGAAGTCTTAGGCCTAGAGTTGGGCGCTGATGACTACGTTACAAAACCGTTCGACCTGGATATCCTTTTAGCTCGGATTAAAGCCGTTCTCAGGCGGATTGAGCCAAAATCCAAATCTGCCCTATCGTCGAATCCTTTGGTTGCTGGCGATATCACCATCGACCCGTCCGCTCACACGGTGATGGTTAAAGGAAGCTCAGTCGCATTAAGCCCAAAAGAATTCGATCTCCTTCACACTTTTGCGCTCCAACCAGGCATAGTTTTGAGTACCGATGACTTGCTTGGAAGAATTTGGGGGGCAGAATTTGTCGGTCAACCACAAGTGGTTTATGTCCACATCCGCTGGTTGCGAGAAAAAATCGAAGAATTCCCAAACCGTCCTCGCAGGATCCTGACCGTTCGAGGGGTTGGGTATAAATTCATCCCGGTAGAAAGTTAAAGGATATGTTCCGTTCACTGCGTGGGCGTTTAATTCTCAGCCATATCATCCCTTTGGTCATTGTTGTACCTCTAATGTATCTGGTATTCTCCTTTCTTATTGAATCCAAATTCATCCTGCCCAGGTTGGCGCAGGATTTATATAATGATGCTCGCATCTTGACCGAAATCGCAAGAAACGATTATTTAACATACGGAGACCAACGCAGTCTCCAGTTGTATCTTTTTCAACTTCAACCAAATCCTCAAGTTCGACTTGTTTTTCTCCGCCCCGATGGACGCGTGCTGTATTCAAATGATCCAGAATTTATGGGACGTATTGGAGAAAAGATCGAATCCTCCGATCTTGAGCTTGCAAAAAAAGGGGAAGATGTTTTATTGACCAATTATTCGATTTTCCCAGGCGATCCATACTCAATCAGTGTGATGATGCCGGTAAAAATCAGAAATGAACAGGTTGTTGGGATCCTATGGATGACCTATTACGAATCCTCGCTTTCCAATCTCTTCAGTCAAATGCGTTTGATTTTTGTGCTGGTCACCGCTGGAAGCCTCCTGATTGGGGCTCTTCTCGGATCAATCCTGGCAATCAGCATCGGTCGTCCAGTCCGTAAAGCCACAGATGCAATCCGCGGTCTGGCTCGAGGGGAACGTAGTGACGTGTTAACGGAGACCGGACCCGAGGAAGTGCGGGAGCTCGTGCGAGAAGTCAACGTACTCGTAACGCGCCTGCACAGCCTCGAACAGGCCCGTCGACAGCTCTTGGCGAACCTTGTCCACGAATTAGGTAGGCCGCTTGGCGCACTTCGATCTGCTATCCAGGCTCTCAACCGCGGCGCCGCTAAGGACCCTCAACTCTTCAACGACCTTACTTCCGGGATGGATGAGGAAGCTGCACGCCTGCAGGATATCCTGAATGATCTCGCCCACCTTCACGACCAGGTTCTCGGCCCGTTAGAATTAAAACTTGAGCCGGTTGAGATTTGCGATTGGCTTCCACGCATCCTTATCCCTTGGCAAGAAGCTGCGCTCGAAAAGAAATTGAAATGGGAAACGGACATTCCTTCAAATTTACCCGTCGTCCAAATTGACCGCATCCGGTTCGCGCAGGTGATCGGCAATTTAGCGAGCAATGCAATAAAATACACACCTGCTGGCGGGAAAGTGGTCATCAAAGCTGGATTCACTGGTGAAAAAGTATGGCTTCGTTTCGAAGACAGCGGTCCTGGTATTCCAGAAAACGAGCAAAAGCAATTATTCCAACCTTTCTTTCAGGGGCTCTATGGTCGAAGAATCAAGCAGGGCATGGGATTGGGGTTAAGCATTGCTCAAGATTTGGCTCGAGCGCATGGGGGAGAAATCACAGTTGAAAGTACTCTGGATGTCGGGAGCAGTTTTCAAGTCTGGCTCCCAGCTGGAAATAATGAGAATAATTAAACATGGTTGTTCCGGAATATCCTCGTCCTCGATGTTTTGGTGAGTTACCATTCAATGACCGTTGATTCTGTATAAATTTCAATACCCAGATGCAGCCACCTATCGATTGCATCAAATTCTGCCTCGTTTTATCTAGAAATCTCCCAATTCGGAAATAATAATCAATTTTCTGCCTTAAGGTAATCTTTAGGTTGTTTATAGCCTGGGATAAGGACAAAATTGCCTTTATCCATTATTCTTCCCTACAAAATCGGCAATGGTCGAAGTGGAAATCACTAAGGGCGTTTTGCCAATACGTTTAGAAAGCGATCACAAGGAGAACGAACAATGAGAAAAATTATCTTTCCGAGTTTGATGGTAGTTGCAGCACTGCTCTTAGGTGCGTGCGGGACTATTGCAAATGATGTACGGTCTCAGGCTTCCCAGGTTCTACAGCAAGCAAGTGAAAATCTTGCGCCTGACCAAAGCAATGAGACAGTTCAAGCCAATCCTGACCTTACGAAAATCCTCGCGCCTGTTCCAACAGCTACGCCGGGTGCACCTGTAGTTGTATTACCTTCCAAATCAGCTGATTTAATGGCTGCATATGAAGGTGCATTGACGAGCATCTATGACACGGTAAATCCATCCGTTGTTAATATTCGCGTCATTTCAGCAGCTCAACCCTCTCAATTAAATCTCCCTGATGGGCAGCAGATGCCAGAAATCCCCGGGTTACCATTCAATTTTGGTCCTTTTGGCAATCCAGATCAACCAAATCAGCCTGATCAAGGCAATATGCCGCAGCGACAGGGATTGGGATCCGGATTTGTGTGGGATAAGGAAGGTCACATCGTAACCAATAATCATGTGATCGAAGACGCCACCACGATCGAAGTAACATTTGCCGATGGCACTACCGTTCCAGCTGAGCTTGTAGGTAAAAACTCCAATTCTGACCTGGCAGTCATCAAAGTAGATGTCAATCCAGAAATGCTTCAGCCGGTTCAACTGGCCAACTCCAACAAAGTCAAAGTGGGTCAAATCGCGATTGCTATTGGCAATCCATTCGGACTGGAAGGTTCGATGACCACTGGTATTATCAGCGCGATCGGTCGAGTAGTTCCTGCGAATAAATCGGCGGCAGTGTCCGGCACCCCAAGCTACTCGATCCCTGACATCATTCAAACCGATGCCCCGATCAATCCAGGCAACTCAGGTGGTGTACTGGTCAACGACCAGGGTCAGGTCCTTGGAGTAACGTTCATGATCGAATCGACTTCAGGAGCCAGTGCCGGTATCGGTTTTGTGATCCCCGCTTCAGCAGTTAGCCGGGTTGTCCCTGCGCTGATCGAGAACGGGACGTTCCAGCACCCTTATCTCGGCATCTCTGGGATGACCATAAACTCAGAATTTGCAAAAGCAATGGGCTTGGATTCTTCCCAGCGTGGTGTTCTCGTCGGGGACGTCAATGCAGATGGTCCCGCGGGGAAAGCCGGCCTGAAAGGCAGCACGAAAAATGTCCAAATTGATGGGCGAGATGCTCAGGTCGGTGGTGACGTAATTACTGCAATCGATGGTGAGCCGGTTCAAGGAATGGATGATTTGATCTCGTACCTTTCAAAGTCAACCGCAGTCGGTCAGAAAGTAACCGTGAGCATCATCCGGAATGGTGACCCGACTTCAGTGGACGTGACATTGGAAGCTCGGCCAACTCAACAGACCCAGACAGCGGAAGCTATGCCGACCGCAGAGCCTCAACAGGCGAGCAATCGAGTCTATATGGGCATCACTGCTGGCTCACTCATCCCGCAGATCGCAGACGCTATGGGGCTCTCGAAAGATCAATCTGGTGTGCTGGTTGAACAGGTCGAGGTCGGCAGTCCGGCGGATAAAGCTGGATTACGAGGGAGCGATAAGTCAGCCACGATTGACGGCCAGCCGGTGATGATCGGTGGAGATGTGATCGTCGCTATTGATGGAAAAACCATCAACTCCATGGAAGACCTGGCCGCAGTGCTTCAAACCCACAAGCCAGGCGATCAAATTACTTTAACTGTGTTGCGAGGCGGCGAGCAGATGGAACTGGACCTGACACTAAGTGTCAGACCGGGAGTTCAACAATAATCTCTGTTAGCAGGAAACGAACGTAAACAAATTTGTCGTTTGCTTCGAATTCCTGACTGGCAGCATTATAAAAAAGAGAAGGGTTGTCCGAAATGGACAGCCCCTTTTCTTTTTTTATCGACACAATCGAATCAGCGAAATCTTTGTTCTCCAGCCAAAACCGGGAATGGCAGGTGATTTGATAATGGAGGAATCGGACAGGTCGCATAATCTGTGTACGCACAAGGGGGGTTATAGGCCTTATTAAAGTCCAGGATAATTCGCCCACCTTGCGGAGGATCGCAGGTTAGGTATCTGCCTGCCGGATAGGTTTGGTCACGGTTAGTGACATCACAAAACATGATCCAAAGCTTTCCATCTTCAACAACAACTGGTTCGAGCTGAAATTTCTGTCCGTTCCACAGAAATTCGATTATTCCCGGAAACTCCATGGATTCCATATCTCCCAGAATATTAATGACTTGTTTTATTTCGGCTTTTGGAAATGGCACGAATGCTGCTTCTAGGCAGTAATCGGTATCGATTAAAAACCAGCTCAGACCTTCGAATTTCTTTAACCCAGGGTTGTCCGGATCGAAAATCCTGACCCCCAACCTCTGACCTCGCCTAATAACATAGAGTTCAAGATCATTGAGGTGTATCACTTCTGAGCTGTCTTCATCAACAGTAATTGCTGCTTCTTTGATGGACCGTCCCTCGTAAAGGATCTCAACCTCATCTTGTGCTTGAAATTTCACCAATCCATCTCGGTAAATGAAAACACCTGAATATTCGGGAGCTGATTTTTCCAATAACCGGATTGGATTGCTGGAACCAGAGCCCATCCGATTCTCGCCTTCTTCCAACCAAAACAGTCCGGCGGTGGAGATCCATCCATGTGGACCAGAAATTTTCTTCTCGCGTTCATCTCGCCAAGCTTGAATTCTTAGAAAATAACCCGATTGTTCCATCATTTACCTGAACAATAATTCCTTGTCTTTCATCAGATAATTAATCATATTCGCAGCATGTATTATCCAAAGACTATGGATTTACGGTTGCAGAAAGGATCGTAGCTAACTGCATCCCCTCACTTACCCTGCTCACCGGAATCCTTAATGCCCGCAGTTGACTTTCAACGACTTCGGAGCTGAAATGCCCACCAAACGAGAGTGAATCTAATAAGACGACCACCGGCCGCATACCTCTCCGTAAAAGTAAATCAGAAGTCTTATATACAAGAATCTGAGGCACTGGGAGTGATAATTACGGCTGTACTGCCGCGCGGCATATGGCGGGCTTGAAGCTCGATTAAACCTTGAAGAGGCAAAGTGGATTCGGCTTTTAATAATGCTAAAGCCTCCAGGATTTTATTCAACTGTCGTCCCCCACGGTCAGATGGAAGGATTTGCAGGAAAGGTCCAGCCAATACCAGTCCCACCGATCGTCCACGCTGAAGGTAATATCGTCCTAATGAAGCTGCAATCGTTACGCCGTACTCTATCGTCGATGGCGGCAGTGAAAACTCAAAGCGCTTTCTCCAAAAATCGCGTGGATCAAATTCCGGCCACACAAAAGGTTTCGATGCTTGGACAGTCCGGGAGGCATCCAAAAAAATCCAAACTTCAGCTAAGGGATCTAACTCAAATTCTTTTACGATCAACCGATCACGGCGAGCGGTGCTCATCCAATGAATCCGGTTCAGGGGATCACCAGGGGCATATTCTCGAATCCCAGCTGCATTGGAAGTAATTTGCGGAGTTCGCCTTCGCAAAGCTTCACCGCCAGGGAGCAGTCCCGGGGGGTTTGGAAAGCTCTGGACTTCCACCATTGAAGGATAGACCAGGAGCGAATCTTCGCTTGGTATGTTTCGGCGATGAGAAAACAAACCAAAGAGGTCACCAGAGATAAGCTCCGTAGGTCCTAGCGGAAAAACCCCACGTTCAACTAATCGAGTTCGTGAAAGATAGGTGCGGCTCTCATGTCCTCCGATAAAAGTAAGCACATGAGATCCTCGAGAACCTGGCAAAGTGGAATTATCATAAATCTCCACCCACAAGCAAGGCCATCGGCTGTTGTTCTGGATCTCGAAGCGTTCTTCGAAAATTTGACCAACCTGTGAGCGCAGCGTTCGAGCAGAGCGTGAGGCGCGCACACCCTGCAGTGATAAACGAGATGTAGCCCAGCTGATCAACAGTAGCCCTGCCCAAACGTAGCTTAAACGGTAATAGATTGATGCCCCGGTAAAAACTCCGATAAGCAGGCTGAGCCCAAGCAAAATCAGGACAATTCGCAGCGCTGGGGTCATGATATTCTTTTGCGGTTAACTACAATGTGGTTTTCTCAACCACTTCCTGTTTTAAGGCTCCAGCTAATGGATCGCCGCCAGGCACAGGGACATTGTGGAGTACTTCATCGACAACCTGCTGGGATGTGAGATCCCGCAATCTGGCCCCTGGTCCAAGAATCACACGATGCGCAAGCGTAGAAATCGCCAGGAATTTGATATCGTCCGGCAGGATATAATCCCGCCCATCCATAGCGGCTCTTGCCTGAGCTGTATGGTAGAGCGCAAGGCTCCCGCGTGGGCTTGCTCCCAAATAGACTTCGGGATCTCACGAGTTTGGTGGGCAATCTCCACAATGTAGCCTTTTAAAGCAGGCGCCGCGTATATCTCTTTCACCGCCTTTTGAACTGCTAAAAGCTCTTCCACCGACACAACCTGTTCCAAATCCTCAAAAGGGTGATGATACTGTTGGCGTTCCAAAATCCGAATTTCATCACTAGCAAGCGGATACCCTAATCGAAAACGCATCAAGAAGCGATCTACCTGAGCTTCAGGCAAAGGGAACGTCCCTTCATACTCAATTGGATTTTGAGTAGCCAGAACCATAAAAGGTCGGGGAAGAACTCGGGTTACCCCATCTACAGTCGTGGTGCGTTCTTCCATCGCTTCAAGCAAAGCCGCTTGTGTCTTTGGCGTCGCCCGGTTAATTTCATCTGCCAGCACGACTTGAGCCATTATCGGACCCGGTCGAAATTCAAATTCCCGCGAGACTTGATTGAAAATCGAGACACCTGTGACATCGCTCGGAAGCATATCTGGGGTGAATTGAATACGACTGAAAGAACACCCTAACGACCTTGCCAGGCTGCGGGCTAGCATTGTTTTACCAACTCCAGGAACATCCTCGATAAGCAGATGTCCCTGACACAACAGACCAATTACCGCCAATTCAATAGTTTCTCGCTTCCCAACGATTACCTTTTCAATATTACCGATAACTTTTTCAGCAAAAGACTGGACTTCAGTCATCATTCCTCCAGAATGTAGAGTGCATTCATCCAAGATTGTAGCAGGTAGTATGGGCTACTTTAATAGAAACACATTAAGTACTACCCAGAGAGCAGCATAGTTCATCACCCGTCGCCTTTGATATTTGGCAGCGAATAAGACCACTGCTAGAACCAATCCAGTCGCGAATCGAAGGACGCCTCCCGTTTCACGAAACGTTGAAAAAGGCATCATCGCAATTGCTAGCGAGTTAAGAAATAACCCGGCCGATATCCAATTTCTTTCAACAAGAAACCAGTTTTTCACTGAGCTCACAATCCCCCAAATCGATGGCAGAATAATCGCTGGCCCAAATACGATCAGCATGGCAGCAAAATAATATAGACTGTGATTTGCGATCCTGAGAATCCCCATGTAAGGAATCAGCTCAAAAGAGGTCGACATGGCTCCCCCAGATCCAATCCCCGGTCTTCCAAATATTATCCACAACCACCCTTGAAAGATGACAAATGGAAGACCGGCAAGGATGCTCGCGCCTGCCAGATCTTTCCAATTTCGATTAACAGCGTACTCCAGCAGCAAAGCTGCCAAAAATAGGAGGGTCACTTCTTTTGCAAAGATCGATAATCCGATCAAGAGCCAGCCAGGCGGATTTTTCTTCTGGGCTATCGCCAACAAGCCGAAAGCCGCCAATCCATACGCCAGCGGTTCAGATAGATCAACAATCAATGAGAGCAGTAAGCCTGCCCACAAACCATAGATTAGTCCATACCAGGGATTGAAATCCCAAATTGTGAGCAATTTGCTCACTGCATAGGTTCCTCCCGCTAGGGAGATCACGCCTATGAATATCAAGGTCCACGGGATCAATGATGGTTCCCCAAACGACATCCATCTGGCAACCATCGGCATCAATATTCTTTGATATCTGTATGCTGGGACATCCAGGTATTGCTCAACCACTTCAGGCTTGGGATTGATCGCGATATAGTATGAAAACTGTCCGTCGTACCCTTCCGTTCCATCGGCTCTGCCTTCAGAAAACCTGGTCCCAATCCTGACCAATGCCTGGGAATCCCAACTTGCTTTATAAAGCTCAAGAGAAATGAGCGCAAATGCGATCCCCGCCACCACCATCGCTGGCAATATTGGATTTTTTGAAAGATATCCACGGTCAGGTTTCAATTTAATCATGGTTGTCTTCTATTGTGGACGTGTTCCTACCATTACGAGCGAGTCGGGATTTGTTTCCTGAGAGAGCAATTAGCGCAATCACTGTGAGAGACACAAGGGAGATTAATGCCCCTGCAGTAAATGAAACCGGCTTGTATTCAAAGACGATATGATGATCACCAGCCGGTAGAAAAATTGCCCTGAAAAGATAATTGGCGTGGAATATGGGAGTAGATTGTCCGTCTACCCAGGCTTTCCATCCGGGATACCAGGTATCTGCAATTACCAACCAACCCGAAGCATTGACTCCTGCTTGATATTCCACATGACCTGGCGAATTTAGATCGGCTCTAATCTGGGATAGTACAGACGGGGAATTGCCTTCAGGATTTTGACCCGAGCTGCACTCATATTCGGAATCTTCAGTAGGATCTTCAATAATCACCTCCCTATCGAAATCCACATTACCTTCAAGCATTAATTTCTGCGCTTGATCCGAACTTCCGACTGCGCGCTTGCAAGGTACCCGCCGCAAGTATGTACCCTGGTGTGGGGTAAAACTCACGCCGTAAGGTTCCCTGCGGCTCCGCGAGATTATTAGGCCAATGTCCATCAAATCGATGAGTTCAGCTTGCACTTCCGGCCTGGAAACTTGTATCATTTTCAGCCATTCTGCATACCTTGCAGGGACTAAAGGATCAAAATTGTTGACTGATGCGAGGCGGTCTAACAGATTAGTATTCGGCAGCTCGACAGCACGCAGATTTTGCCACGCCTCACCAGGATAAAATGAACTAAAACGCAAAAAGCGAGAGTATTTCAGCCAATCCTCATCCCAGTCTCGTACATAGATCCTGCCTCCATCCGAGAGCTTCCGGATAGCTGAGCTTGTTGCTGATGGACTGTACAATTCGGTTGTTTCTCCAGGATTAATCCCCCACCATGCAAACAGCAAATCCATGGCGATGAATGCAACAACGCCCCAACTCCACCACAGGAAGGGTATTTGTTTTTGGCTTTTGTAGCTGTCAATCGATGGAGGCGCAAGTTGGATAATGAAAGATTTCGAGCCCTTCTTTTTTTGTAAACCTCGTTCCATCTCTGCTTGCATCATTCGCGGGGTTATATCTTGCAGAGGAGCAAGCAGGCTTAATATTCCGCAAATGGCGCCCAAAAAACCCAGCATGGCAGTCGCGCGGATGAAACTTGGGCTGATCGATCCCAAGATAATCCAGGCGGCAGCGGAACCTATTGTTACCGCTATTGCTCCCATCGTGGCCAGCCGTGTCCAATACAAACCCCAACCCATTGGTCTTCGCCACTTCTCCGCCCCTAGTCCAGCAAGCAGCGCCAATGAAAATTCTGTCCAAATTAGCCACCTCGCTGGAGCTTGGAACATGTTGAAGCTGGGGATGTGATTGTAGAGCCAGGGGAAGATCGGTGTGTTCTTACCGAACGCCAAAATGAGCGAAACGAACACCATCCCAATCAAGAACCATATCAGGCGTCTTTTAGTTTGACTGGTGCTGTTCATATATAAGCTTTTCAAGACTGCAGAAACACCCAGCAGCAAAGGGAGAAGGCCAATGTATAAAGCGTCTTCCCAAAAATTTCCATACCCCCAATAGTCACCGCTGACCGGGCTGCCGAAAAAACCTGGGGCAGCCAGGGTAAGGAGGTGCCAGGGCCAGAGAGAATAGTTAACTGCAAAATCATACTCCACCATCGCGGCACGCTGCGATTGCTGAAGATATTCGGCAGTCGGAACCAATTGTATTGCGGCAATTGCGGTCGCGAACAAGGTCGAAAATCCCAAGAATCCCCAACCACGGATGACGGACCAGCTACTTTTTAATAGGTGGCCTGGATTGTCTTTCTTAGACAATTCCCACGCCCAGAAAGCAGTCCAGGCAGCAGCCAAAATAAATGCATACCATCCTATTTGGGCATGACCGGCAAGCAGTAGCGCGGTTGAAGAAAATATCAACTTTAAGAAATCCTGGCGGCGTGGGTAAATTGGGTTTTCAGAAGAAAAAACTTTATTATCTGGCGTCAACCAGACCAACATCCAGGGAATCCAGGCGCAGGCTGCATTAATACTCAGGAAGCCCAACCGCGTGACAAGATAACCTGATAACCCGAAGGCAAGACCGCTCACAGCTTGTGCCAGCACTCCCAATCCTAGTCTTCTTGTCAAAAAGACCATTCCCAGACCAGCCCAGGCTAAATGCAGCGCGGCTATCGGTGCCATACCCCATGCCATTAACCGTGCCCCACCCAATGAATTCAACATGAAATAAATCCAGTTTATGGGATAAAACAAGGCGGACTGATAATTGGCGATTAGCGGCGCCCCCATACCCAAAAGTGGGTTCCAGAGCGGCAAATAACCAGCCCTAATCGACGACCAGGCCTGGTTCCACCATGGACCAAATTGGAGCAGCGGTGTTCCCCAAAACAAGGCTTTCCCGGTGAGGAATATTGGAGATAAAAGGACCAATGCGGTAATCCAAACCGGCAAATACGGTAAGGAAATAATTTTCTTTAGCCGCCTCATGGAACGAAGCCCCTGACCCGAAAAACAGAATACTCCCCTTCCACAAAAAGGCTTTCCAGGTAGCTGGCCGATGCTGGGTTCCATTTCCCTAATTTCTTTTCTTCAGGTCCCCAGAAAATATACTGAATTCCAAATCGTTTTATAAATTTAAGTCTTTCTAAATCATCGGTAGAGGCTTGGTAAAAAGCTTTGATATCAGGGTAAATCTCGCCAGAGAAAATGCTTTCTGGTCCATGTCCGGCAAGAACCTTGACTGGAGCCCAGGCCGGTAAGGCATTTCCGGTTGAGTAGGCGGCAAGAACCACATCCTGAGATTCGACTTCGGCTTGCAGAAAATCGAATGTTTCCGTTTGATCTCTGGGCAGGAAGATTGGTGGAAAAGGGCTTCGTGCCGTCGCCAAACCACCAATCAGAAAAATTATTGCCGATGGGAATGCCAATCCTAGTGGAAGCTCGATGAACGGATAGAATCGATGCATTCTTTTAGATCTTTCGCTCTTCCAATAATCGAGCGCGAGAATGGACAAAATGCATATTGCGACCCAAACTCCCTCTGTTAATCGCCTTTGTAAACCAGTCGGTGCGTACACCAGCGCAGGAACGATTATGACCCATCCCACTAAAAGCCAGGATTTACTAAAATCTATGCGCAATGCAACAATAGCGCCAGCGATAACATATGGGATCATCAGCCCATATGCCAGCAGAAAGTAGGGAAAATCCGGCGAAATGATCTGATTTTGAACTGCCCACTGGCGTGCAAAGGGGTCCCAAAGTGTAATCGCGATGAAATAGAATAAATAACACCCAGGGATTAAGCTGGCTGCTCCCAAAGGAAATAGAATTTGCTTCCATGCATAAGAGATTTGGCTTGTCGTAATTTTTTGATAAACGAATGTGCCAAGGATATGAATGAATATCACCAACCCAACGATCACCAGCGCCAGTGGATTAAATAATCCAGCAAAGATCCAAAACACACTTAGTTTTACTGCAGCATACAAGCTTGATTTGAATTCCAAATGGATTAGCGGGTTTTCTTTTCTTTTCTGAAAGAGATCCAGGTAAGCCAAAAGTGCCCAGATCATGCAGGCGCGAGCCATCACGAGATGGGGTAAGCCAAAAAGACCAAGAAAACCAAAAGTTTCCGGGGAATAAAAGTCGAGTGGTAAAGATGCCAGCCAGTCTGAGTGTTTACCAAATAATAGCATCCATCCGAGACCGCCTCCCAGATTTAACCAGGATAAGAGCCAGCAGGCGTAGTCCTCGGCTGGAAATAAATCTCGAGATCAGCTGATAGCTTGCTGCAAAGAGCGCAATTCCAGCTCCAATTCTAAAAAGATGATAAATTGCTACGAGCTGATCGTGCAGAGCTGGTGGAGCCGCGAGTTTTCCTAGAAGAAGATAGGGGATAAAAATAAACAATCCGCTCTGAGGAAAAGCTGTGTATGGAGATTGAAAAGTCCAGCTGCCAGCCCAGCCGCTGAGCATTTTCGCAATATACGAATTTCCATCTTCGACGCCAAATACAAATCCCGTGAAACTCAGTGTGTCTCCTTGAGTTTCATAACCAATCAAATAAGGGAGCGTCGTCAATATCATCACAAGAATAGCTGTGATGAACACAACTCGCCATTCTTGGATCGGGACCTTTCCGTCATTTATTCTCAGATTTGTTGGAAACATTCTCTCAGGGATTTCCTGCTGTAGAAGTATAGACAGCCATATAGCAGCCAGGCTGAAAAGCCTAAACCCAGCCCAAAATACAATGATTTCGGTCGATAAGCGAAGAAAATTTCATGCTGTCCAGCGTCAATTCTTACAGCGCGCAAGATGCCTGCAAATGGTTCAATCTTAGCTGGTTTCTTATCGATCCAGAACTCTCCATCCCGGATATGAGATTTCCGATAAGACAACCAATCCAGGACCTTCTGCCGATATTATGGTCTGGTCTGGGTTTGGTTGCTTTACGATCACCTCACGGATTCTATCATCCAGCAGGTTGGTCGAGCTCTGGATCCAGGCTCTTGGGCGGGCAAACTCATTAAGGTACAGCCAGCTTGCACCTGTTTGACCTTCGTAGACCAGGCCTGGAACATTTAGCGGAAATTCTGCCGTGATGTATCGAACATTCAATAGCCCTAACAATTCAGGATCAGGAGTGTAATTTCGGTTGTCCTTGTTGGGGTCGCCCTCGGCGAAAGGCGGGATAGTGACAGAATAACCTTTCGAAGGAACCCCGGTCGCGTTTTCCATGAAATCCGAATATGCTTTCAGCTGCAGTGGGTCCACCCCATCTGCTAGTTGAAGTTCGCGTTTTGAAGCGGTTTGCTGCGCAAGGCTGTAAGATGGTGAATAGACCCTGAATGGCGGCGATTCCTCAGCCAGTTGAGAGAGTTTCCCTGCCATGGGTTCGCTTTCTGCTAAAACCTGCTCACTCGATCGCGGTGCAAATACAGAATTATCGACGATACCCCAATCGAGTAATCCAAGGACGATCACCCCTAAGAATAAGAGTTGAATGTCAATTCGCTTTGCTTCAAATAAAGCCAGTAAGCTGACGGTGAAGAGTGCCAAAGCAGCAGCCCATATAAAATTCAAGGGCAATTTGTTCCCTATTGCCGAAACACCGAGGCTCAGAATAAAGATAAATAAAAGATAGCCTGCAAGGAACAATCTATAACGGCGTTTCCCCTTAATGGAAATAGTCCCCGCGAGTATTCGTTCTAACCCGTGTGATGCCAGAAAGGCAAAACACATCCCACATAAGAAAAGGGCGCGGCTGGGTACGCGGAGAAGGTTGATGATTGGTAATTCTGATAGCAGATGTGCAGGCGTGAAGAATTGACCCGTAGCAGTAATCAATGTAATCCATGCTGCTGAAAACCAATAACGGGCTTCTCGATTCCATCCTCCAAAGCAGACGAAACTAATTCCAAGGATGAATACGACTTGCCCGGCATAAAGCATGAATTCTGGAAAACCCCCGAAATCGGGGATTATTAACCCAAGAATTCGCATCCAGGGCAGTGAATAAATCAAATTGTCAGAAGCTGTTAACGACGCTCGTGTCGAGAGGCGGGTAAATTCCATCAAGGGAAAAGCCAGGGGCGCAGCCAACAGGGCTGCGATAATAGTTTGCAGCCCAATATGGAAAAATTCAATGATCAGTCCTTTTGACAAATGCTTGGTTTTGTTTGGCATAACTACGAATAATCGATACCCAATCCAAAACAAACCGGCATATATACTCCAGCGAGGGTCACCAAGAAAGATCGTCGCGAGAATTGGTCCTTCTAGCGAAATACAGATATTTTGAGCGACTTTAGAATATCTATGAACAATAATCTTTCGAGAAGCCCAAAGCAGCCACGGCGTCCAGCAGATGGCATACAGTAGAGTCACGTGACCAGCACCGTAATGTGCAAAGAGTTTTGGCATCATCATTAAGGCAAGCGATCCGAAAATCCCAGGCAGGTGGTTCAAACCTTCAAGTCGGAGCAGCTTATATGCCCCAATCCCGCCCCAAAGCAGATGCAAGCCTATCAAGAAATTGAACCCAAACGGAAGCGGGAATAAAAGCGCCAGCCAACCAGGCGGATAATAAAAACCAGACAGCGGATTTGCCGCGAATGGTGATCCGCTGAAAATTAATGGCGACCAAAGCGGCAGGTGATGGTCGTTCCATACAGACTGTTTGAGAAATTGTCCGTATGGATAATGCGTTATGCTGAGATCCGAAAAAGCAGCTTCTGAATTCGGATATGGAAAAGACCCCAACGAAGGCAGCAGCATTAATAACGGGAGCCCTAACAGCCAATACCGCCTGATTAGTAAAAACGCTTTAGGAGAAAAACAGTTATTAAAACTCGCTATCAAGGCGGCTGTACCTTGTAAATTAATGCATCATCCTGGTTGTACAAAATTTCCAATCCGGGAATTGCATCCAGGTTATGTTGATTATTTTCATCTTGGACATAAAATATATAATCCACTTTTCGATCTACTAAATACTTGCGAGCATCCTTCGGATTGTGTGCTGCATCGATAAAGAATTTTTCCACGCCCTCTTTTTCATGCACAGCATTTGGCGTCTCGAAAGGATGCCCGTAGATTACTCTTCTTCCAATGATAGATGGGATAAACAGACCAAGACGAGGGCTGGTAAGGATCAAAGCATCAGATGGAGACTCTTGCTCCAACCAGTTCATTGCAGAAACCTCTCGTTTGGATAGAACCATTTCTGGCTGATGGGTCCAAACCCCAAATTGACCCATAATAATAATTAAAATAGTCGTTGGAATAGAAAGTAAAATCACAGCCAAAGAAACGATCTTCATATTCCCATGAAATACGCCTTCGATTTCAATTAATCCATACGCTGCCAACCCGCACATAGGGATGTAGAAACCGGACAAGAATCGACGCTGGAGATCAAACGGAAGATAGATCAGGATGAGAGAGGTCAAAAACCACACGACCAGCATCCTTCCGGCTTCCTCTTTCGTCCTTAGAATGTGCCAGATTCCTGGAACCGCTAGGATCAGAGCTGGCGAGAATGCGAGCATCAAATCCCATATCGGTGGGGTTAAGGTAATATTTTGCGCATTCCAGGCTGCCAAAATCGGATCATGATGAATACTGATATATGAATATAGGACGACAGGGAAACCGACGCCGCCGATGACAATCAGTTTCAAGCCCAAATTCCGAATATTTTGCGGTATTTCTAAGAAATTGAAGGAAACCCTGCGAGTGGAGTTTGCGCTGTGAAAATCGCCTTGCGCTATAAGGACCGCCTCCCAAATCAAGAGACCGCAGAGAACCGCGACCATTAATCCCCAGGAGAAGGGTGACAAACTGCCAAGCAGAGCTGTTGCCGCTATTATTGGCAAAATCTTCCATCTCCTAAAATCTTGTTCGAATTCAAAAGCCAGTAAACTAAGGACCAATCCAATAGTTAATGGAAAATGCGCATTCGTATAAGCCGATAAGAACGGATATGCTTCAGCAACCCAGGTATCCGAGATGATCACCCCGGACGGAAGGAAGACCCAGCCCAACCCCAATCCAAATAATGCAAGAAGTAATGAAAATGAACGCCATTTCTTCTCGGAAACAGTAACCCCAAAGAATTTCCAGGCAGCCCAAACCAGAAACAGAGCGGAAAACAAGCGCGCCAGGTGGTAAATAAATAAGATACTTACATTAAGCCACTTCGCAGCATGCCCAAGAAATAAATAGTAGGTGAAAATATAAGCGCCTCTGCCAGGTTCTGCTGAAAATGGTAATGTAAAACGCCAATCCCCTCTCCAACCCTCGAGCATTTTCGCCAGGTAAGTGTTTCCATCGATAGGATTTAGTAAAAATCCGCCAAATTGAAAATCTGAACCCGCCGTCAGCATTGCTAGAAAATACGGTGCAGATATGCTCAGGAGGAAAATGGCAGCCAGACGAACGGGAAAGCCGGTGGATGGTTTCACAGAAGGGTTATCGGTTCCTTGGCTAATATACAACCTGATAAATGGCCTGTCAAGCAGAGCAAACAATACCTAACGGGCTTGTTGGTTATAGTTCCCTTGCTATTTCGGTCATCCGCCTCTATAATCGTTTATATGAGTCGCCCCTTTAAGCTATTTCGTTTGCAGCAGATTGACTCCCAAATTGATGGGATTAATGCGCGCTTGCAGGAGATCGATATTGAAAGTAAAGATGACACTCTTCTTCAGGCGATCGATGCGAAGGTAAACCTTGAGAATGATCAATTGCACCATGCCCGAAAAGCGCTGAAAGCAGCCGAATTTGAAACCCAGGAATTAAGGATAAAAATCGAACAAACTGAAGCGAGCCTTTATGGGGGAAAAGTCAGGAGCCCTAAGGAGCTTCAGGATTTACAAAACGAATTTGCGGCGCTTAAGCGTCACATGAATGTGCTCGAAGAGCGTCAATTCGAAACGATGGTGCAAGAAGAAGCCGCAGCAGCCGTCGTTGAATCCACCAGCAAGGAGCAGCAAGCAGTTCTTGCTGCTCATGAGCAGAATTTGCAGAAGCTCAATACCGAAAAAACGAAACTTCTTAAAGACCTGGCCCGGACTGAAAACGAACGGGGAGCAGCGATAGGATCGATCGAGCTTGCCGACCTTACCGCTTACCAGCAGCTTCGCCTGAAACGGCGCGGCATCGCCGTATCGAAAGTAGTTGATCGTGCTTGTTCGGCTTGTGGATCTACACTAAATGCGACCCTGCTGAATGCTTCGCGTTCTCCAGACCTTGTCCATTTCTGCGATAACTGCGGCCGGATTTCTACGCCGGTTAATTGAAGATGACCGGCAGCCTTCTTCAGAATTTTGATCGGCTCTCTTTTTGGCTGGGTTTTCTCACATCATTACTGATTATTTGGCTCATAGGACGGTTGCGGCCGATCCTGAACCGTCTTTATAAAAATTTGGTTGAGTTGTCTACCTCAACTCGCCTCGAGCGCTCTCAGGTGGATGAAATTCAATTCAACAATGAGATGATGAAGAGGGCTCAAGGATGGCATCTCGCATCTCCTTTGTTTTCGCTTGATGAGATTTACATTCCCACAAGGCTTCTCGCACCTGCTCCATTGCCTTTTGCTTACGAGCCTCCTCCTGGCGAAGACATCACCGATTTGGCGCTTGCTTACACGCCTGAAAGCCCGGAGTTTGCTGTTCACTACAATGCCCCCACTTTAGACCTGGTAGAAGCGCTGCAAGGTGGGGCAAATCTGGCATTGATCAGTCAACCAGGATTTGGGAAAAGCACCGCGTTAGCTCAGCTTTGCTGCCAGATCATTCGCAAATCTGAAGGAACTGCCCGTATTCCAGCCATAGTACCGCTGTTGCTTCATGTTGGTGAGCTTGAGATACCATCCGGAAAGATCGATGACCCAAGCAAAGTCCTGATTGGCGCGCTCTCCGGCATCATCACGGCAATCCCACCGAAGCGATTACCTCAAATCTTCCATGGGCTGTTGGAACGCGGCAAATTCCTGTTGCTTTTGGACGGATTGGACGAGCTAGATCCAGACAGCCTCAATGCTGTTTGCCAATTATTGCATAATCTAATCACACAACACCCTGATCTTCAAATCGTTGTAGCTGCCCACCCAACAAACCTGGGGAGACTCCCAGGATTGGGTTTCCAAATTGTCGGAATGTGTTCATGGAATACCGCTCAAAAATCGTTGTTTTTCAATCGTTGGAACGATCTTTGGAGGAAGTTGCGTCTTGAAAAAGCAGTTCAACCAGACAAAGATCTTGATCCCATGCTCCTGGTTGGATGGCTTACGCAAACCAGTCGCCAGCGCTCTCCATTGGAGATAACGTTAAAAGCCTGGGCTGCTTTCGCCGGCGATTCCCTCGGACCTTCATCTCTCGAAATCTTTGAGACTTATTTGCGGCGGATGACAGCCAATCAAGCCCCGAGAAATAGGCTTGGACTGGAGCAGCTCGCTGGTCAGATGGTTTTAGGGATGCAGCCCATAAGCAGTAAAAAAGATGTCGAACGCTGGCTTGGAGGGATCGAGCCGATTATTCAAGAGACTGCGTCGATTCCATCAACGAATTCTTTACAATCCGAGCCCGAGATTTCTCAAGAGGCAGGTGTCCGTGCCCGTGGAGCGCTGCCCGATTTATTGGAATGCGGTCTCCTCATAAGCAATTCAACAAACAGAGTGAGGATCGTCCACCCTGTTTTCACAGCTTATCTCGCCTCAAAGTGGTTGTGCAGTAAGAATGCGGTACGACAGTTGATTGACCAGCCAGCCTGGATCGGATGTACTGAGTCACTAAATTATTGTGCATGGTTAGACCCAAAAGCAGAGTGGTTAGAATCTCAAATTAAAAACGAGAACGAAGATCCGTTGCAGGTCGGGCTTATTCAAACGGGAAAATGGTTGAGGAATGCACCCGATAACCCGTATTGGTCTGCTGCCCTTTTGAGAAGACTTGCCCTGTGCATCCAAAAAAAACACATACCTTTTGCAATAAAAGCCAGAGCCCTTTATTGCCTGGCACAATCAAGAAATTCTGGCGTCCCTTTGCTGCTGCGCCAGCTTCTTGATGATCCCCAGCCACCTATCCGACAGCTTGCCGCTTTGGGTCTTGGGTACCTCAAAGATCAGCAGGCGGTGACTGCCTTAGTAAGTCTGATCGATGATCCTGCTTTAGGTGTGAGCCGCGCGTCTTTACTCTCATTGGTATCAATTGGTAATCAAGATGGTTTGGAGGCTGTTGCCTTCCTTCTGCTAAATGGGGAAGAAAGGCTGCGAAAAGCCGCAGCAGAAGCTTTATCAAATGACCTTGAACAAGGTCACCTTGCTCTCCAAGAAGGAAGCCAACTCGAAGACGCTGCTGTAAGGCGATCAGTTGTTTTTGGTTTAGCGCGCATTAAGCTGCCTTGGGCAAACGAAACCTTGCTCAAGCTTGCATCCGAAGACACCCAGTGGATCGTGCAGGATGCCGCAAATCAAGCCCTCTCTGCTGCCTCAAAACATCCCCGCACACCAATCCCGATTCCAGCTCCAGCACAGACCCCCTGGCTGATTGCTTTTGCAGGTGAAAACGGTATCGGAATATCTCCTGGAAAACCAGCTTTTACAATCCTTCGTCGTGCGCTGCAAGAAGGAAACAGCGATCAGCGCCTGGCAGCGATATTCTATTTAGGATCGACTTCAGATTTCGAACGCTGTTCTTCCCCTTTATCAAGTTTTTCTTTATGAAGATGG
Source organism: uncultured Chloroflexia bacterium (assembly GCA_963827155.1). Lineage (GTDB taxonomy): Bacteria > Chloroflexota > Anaerolineae > Anaerolineales > UBA4823 > UTCFX2. The sequence goes on from CAWGZV010000002.1 coordinate 1,983,263, forward strand.
AGAACTCAAAGAGGCAGCTTGCTCTGCTCTCTGGAATTTATATTCAAGCGGAGTCAGTCTCAAAGCTCAAGGTCTTGCTCCTGTATCCTGATTCTTACAGGTATTAATTCTTCAAGAGGGAGAAGATTTCAATTGCAAGATTCTCTCTTGAACCGAATGAGCATCGAGATTGATAATGGAAACCAGTTTTTCGTTCCCCCTCTCACCTGCCGCAATATCCAAATCCTTGAGCGGAATCTCCAGTATAGAACATAAATAAATTAATAATGACTGGTTTAGGGCTTTATCGTCGGCCGCATTGATGAGCCGGATAATAACAGTCCCATCTTCAAGCACCCCGGCCAGTGTTGTAGAAGTGGAATCAGGAACCACTCGAACAACTAAAGCCGAGCCAGAAAATCCATCATGCATCCGATAATTCCTGGGTTTCACAAAAAATTCCTCCTGTTCCAATCCTTAGGCAATGGAGAGTAATAATCGATAGAGAATCGCATCCAGGATTTGAAGCAGAATGATTAAAACCACTGGGCTAAAATCAAGATTTCCAGTTGTTGGAAGCAATCGGCGAATAGGAATCAGAAATGGCTGAACAATTCGATCCATCAATCTTCGAATCGGATGGTATGGATCCATAAAGAAGGAAAGTACAGCTTGAACAACTACGATAAGAATGAATAGCTGGATAATCCTGTGGATAATTTCGGCTAATAAAAACATTCATTCCCTCCCAAGCAGCAATCTCATCATTCCCTCCGTTGACCCATAATTGCAGTCCCAATCCGAACCCAGGTCGCGCCTTCCTGCACAGCGGGAATAAAATCTCCGCTCATTCCCATCGAAAGCTCGATTAACATCGGAGCCGGCATTTGATCGTTTAGATAATCCCGTAAACGTCTCAAGCGTTGAAAATATATGCGAGCTGGCTCAGGTTTTTCAAAAAAGGGTGCCATCGTCATAAGACCATGAATAATTAAGTTTGGGAGCTCAAATAAGCGTGAAAATTCTGGAACTAAACTGCTCCAGAGATCCTCCCTCCAGGCTGGGAAACCAAATTTCGAGCTCTCCCCGCTTACATTACATTCTACCAATCCGCTTAGCTTACGTCCGTTTTCACCGCAAAATCGATCCAGGCGCTGCGCTAATTTCATACTATCAATCGAGTGGATGGAACAAAAATTGTCGCACACTGACCGTGCCTTCCGGCTCTGTACGTGCCCAATCATGTGCCACTCGATCCCAGGAGTGTCTCCTAAGGCGTTCATTTTTCCAAGGGCTTCGTCCGGGTAGTTCTCACCAAACCTTCTGATTCCAGATTTATAAGCAAGCAGAACATCCTTCGCAGAATGTCCTTTGGTCACGGTTATCAGCTTCACCGACGAAGGGTCGCGTCCGACTGATCTTGCAGCCCCCTCGATCTGCTCGAGAACATAAAGGTAGCTTTCTTTTATGGTTAGATTATTCACGGAATTCGCTTACAGTCCAATGATCGCCCCAAACCGCCCTGTGCGTCCCATTTCTCCGCGGTGCGAATACCAATCATCTAAATTACAGGCAGTACAGATATTCGATAACTCGATATGGGTGATCCCAGCCGCTTCAAGCAAATACTGATTAGCTGCCCATAAGTCGAATTTTACCCCGGATGAACCATCCGGATATTTAGATTCCGAGAAGAATTGGCGCGCATCCTCTCCAAACGCTTTCTTCGCATGGGCGACAACTTCAGGACCAACTTCGTAGTGATGAGCCGCAATAGAAGGACCGATCCCCGCCAGGATATCATTAGGGTTGCTTTGGTAGCAATCCCTCATTCTTTGCACTGTGTCAAAAGCAATTTTTGAAACCGTGCCTTGCCAGCCTGCATGCACCAATCCAACCACCCGGCGTGCGGGATCATAAAGCAGAATCGGCACACAATCCGCAAACCGCATGAATAGCGTGACACCAGGTTGATCTGTCAGGATCGCATCTGCCTGTAAATGCGGTTCGTTCAATGGGCGAGGGGCTTTAGCACAGACCACCTCAGTTCCATGAACCTGCCAAACATCATACATACTTTCCACTGAACGTCCAACCCCCTCAAATGATCTTTGCCGGTTCTCCAGGACATTCGAGGGGTCGTCTCCAACGGTTCCACCAACATTCAAAGATGCCCATGGTTCAGGGCTTATCCCGCCGCGGCGCGTAATCAGTCCATGACAGACATGCTTTTCATTCAAAGAATCAAAATAATAGGTCCTGATGGTTTCGGATTGTCTGTATCGCATTGCTGGATATTTACGAAGATGGATTTAACCGTTCCCATTTGTCCTGATAAATATTGCGCATTTCCTTCATTGACTCCTCGACCACAGGAAATCCAAACCAGGCAGTTCCAAAGCCAAACAGGAATCCCGTGAGCACCCTTAATTGAGGGGTGCTTTCGCGGAAAGGGAGAAATGAGAGCGGAGGTTGGCTTAACAGCTGGCTAAAACCATCCAATGCAATCGGAATTACTGCCAGAAGGATCCACAAATACCAGGGCAAGGCGGGAATGCGGTAGCGTGTCAGCGAAAACAGCAGCCCAAAAATCAGAATGCCGGCGTAGATTGCTAAATCTCTTTCACATAACGCTATCTTATATCCATGGCTATGGTCACCTACATATGCCCTGGCTTTAAACAGGTCCGAGACAGTAGAACTCTCGCTGAGACCCGTAGCCTGGTTGAATGTGAGCAGATTAGTTATCCCGGCAGCCGTCCGGGGGTATACCGCTTGATCTCCAAAAAGGTAGAAAGAACGAAATCCAAGCTGGTGACATACCAGGCTGTAGGCTTTGTAGATCATCCCAGCAGGCGTTTCCAATCCAATTTTCATTAAAACCGGTGCAAGCAGCGCTCCGGCAAGATACATGAATACTGCCAGGTTGAAAATAATCATGTAATGGTTCGAAAACCATCTGGAAAAACTGTCAGATTTCCTCCAAACCCCTTTTTCGCGTACCTCAAGTAATTTCGGAGATGACTTGACCATTTGAATATGCCGTTCACGATCGCGGGCAGCCAATAGTGTGATTTTTAGCTCTTGGATTGTAAACGGTGACCTCAGCTTGAATGGTCCAACTTCGACAACCGGGACTTCAAATCCAAATTCCTTGGCCAGTTTTGGATCACTATCAACATCAATTATTTTCAGTTGGTGAGGGATTTCACTCTGGAGCTCGTTTAAATCTTGGTGGGTCTGGTCACAGAGATGACAATCGGATCGGCTGTATAACGTTACCAGGATCATTCAAGTACTCCGAGAGATTCCAAGTAATATGTAAATTGCTCCTGAGACATTACCCCATAGTGTCGATAGCGAATTATCCCCTCTTCGTCTATGAAAAAAGTGCTCGGAAGCATAAAAACTTTATATGCTTCCGCTACTTTGGCGTTTTTGTCCAATAGAATCGGGTAAGTAATATCCATTTCTGAGAGGAAGGACTTCACTTCGTCCATACTTTCTTCCTCATCAATCCCAAGCATGACAAAATTTGGATATTGTCCTGCATAAGTCTCAAACATCGGCATTTCATCTACGCATGGACCGCACCAGGTCGCCCAATAATTTGCAACAACCACTTTTCCACGTAAATCTGAAAGGCGTGTTTTCCCTCCTTCCAGGTTTTCAAGTTCGAAATCATTTGCTGGTGATCCATCCTCCATTTTTGCGAGAGCAGGCAGCTGTTGATCGCTGTTGCCGCCTAAAGAAATCGATCCATTGATCACCAGGACAACGATCACTGCAACGCCTAAAAATATCCCGATCCACAAGCCGATTACGACTATCAGCAAATTTTTGCTTTTCGATTTCTTCATAGTGTCTTCGCGATTCTCCGGAGTTCTGATATTTGTAAATTTCAAATGTAGCGGGAGGAGCCTCTTAAACCGAAGAAGCAGAATTGATCCCTGGCGGCTCCGGTGAAAGCATTAAAGCCATCGGCAGCGCGGCCGGGAAAAACGTGGCTCCAAATATCCACCAGACGATGAAGCTTCGTCCTTTTCGATAAGCCAGATACCCGGGTAACAGACCGATAATAACCAGGGCAAGGAAAACCAGGATGAGCAGGCGCCCTAAGGCTAACTCATTATAATAATCGAAGAAAGAACCAAAACGCGCCATTTGCTGAAGCTGTCCAGAAAGCAGCAAAATGCCTACAAGGATTAGTAAGATTCCCATCCCAACTTCAACATAATGCATCATTTTCCCATAACGCCTTAAGACCGTTGTCACGACGCCAATCTGCACCGATGCGATCAAGAACGGAATTGCCAGACCAGCAGAGTAAGAGCTCAGCAGTAAAATCCCTTGCGATATTGAACCCCCATTAAGCGACAATGTAAGGATCGCGCCTAAGATCGGACCCACACAAGGAGACCAACCGGCGGAAAAGAAAACTCCCATGAGAAAGGATGCGAAATAACCGCGCTTTCTCGCTGGAGCTGTTTGGGGTCGCAAATCGTATTCAAGAAATGGGATTCGAATCAGTCCAGTCATGTGGATCCCGAAGATGATGACCACAATCCCACCGATCTTTGCCAACCAGTTGCGCCCATCGATTAATAGTCCCCCCAATGCCGCAGTCGCAACTCCCAGAGTAATAAATACTGTGCTGAAACCTAGTACAAAGAATAAGCCATGTGTAAATGTGATCAGGGGATCTGCTTTTCCATCTCGCGAAGAAGCGACTGAACGGCCTCCAAGATACCCAATATATGCTGGAACCAGTGAAAAAACACATGGGGAAAAGAAGGAAGCCAATCCTGCCAGAAACGCCAGACCGATACCGATATTCGCTAAATCCATTTGAGAACTCCCGTTATTATTCCTTTTTTTATTCCTGAACCAATACTTGTGTGCTTCCCATACCGCTGAGCGTAATGTCCCCAGGCTCCGAGGACACTTCCGGCATTGTCCAACGAAAAATCCATTTCGCATCTTCCGGTGTGCAATTTACACACCCGTGGGATTGCGGGATGCCAAAACTGTTGTGCCAAAATGTCGAATGAATCGCCATTCCCTTGCTGGCAAATAAGGTCGTCCATCCAATTCCCGCTAAATCATACCCACCCCCAGTAGTACCGCCGGTCATATGGACGGAAATGAGTTTTCGCCAGATTGTATGTTTTCCAACTGGCGTCGCCCATTCACCCCCAGGTCTCGATTTACTGGTGATGTTTGGTCCGGTTGAAACCCTGCAAAAATAGACCTCCTCAGAGCCCTCCATACAAGAAAGCGTTTGGTGATTTAGATTAACAACGACTAATTTATCCGGATTTTCTGGATTGATCGGGCTGATCTCATCGGAGGTTAGAATTCGGAACGCCTCACCAGCCGCCCAAAAGAAATCCCCATATCCTCCATAGCGATCGCTGACTCGATATTGAGTCCGATTATTCTCGTCAGTACGTAACTGGTCGACCCACATGATTTGAGAAAAATAAAGCCTTGGATTCGCGGTATATTTCAGCCAGGGTGACCTGCCTGGCGGATTTGCAAGTGTGATATCCACATACGGAACACTCACCTCAGCCCAATAACCTGTTGATGAAGGCAGTTCCTTAAGCGGTGAATTGGGCAAGTTGCGCACTGGTTGCAGATTTGCTGAGTAAATGTATCCTTCAGGTGTCTCCACATATCGCTGATCATTCCAAAGAGGCCGAGAGCCGATGACCTCCTTTATCCACACGACCACAGAATCCTCAAACAGCTCTTTTACTGTCAGGCTCTCATCCTCGGGTTTTAATTTTACTTCAACTTTTCCACCAAGCACCCTACCAAGTCTGTCAGCTGTGGGGAAATTGCCGTTGATTTGATTAGATCCTGATTGAAAAATACCTGAGGAAGGAATCAATATTCCAGCAATTGAAAAAGAAACCAGGTTTAGAAAACCTCGTCTGTTGATATCCCCTTCGCTGTTCAATTTAAGCTTCGACAACTGCGACTCCCGTGCTGGCTTGTCCTGTGATCGTAACATCTACCATTCCTGGGTCGTAAACCACTTCAGGTGTAGTCCATCGAAATATCCAATGCGCATCCTCAGGTGTGCAGTTGACACATCCATGCGACATTGGATCTCCAAAGTTGTTATGCCAAAAAGTCGAGTGGATTGCTACCCCGCCGGTGGCAAATATCGAAGTCCATGCAATCCCTGGCAGGTCATATCCAGCACCGGTAGTTCCGCCGCTCATTTGTAATGAAATATATTTTCTGGTTATCCTGTGAAGCCCAACCGGAGTTGCCCATTTATCAACCGGATTGCCATACATATCGAATTTCGCCCCTGTCGAAACCCGGCAAAAATAGACTTCATCCTTGCCTTCGAAGCAAGATAATGTCTGATGCAAAAGATCTACTACGATGCGTTTATCTTCGACCTCAGGACGGATTGGGGATAAATCTTCATTCGTGATTGGGCGAAAAGACTCTGGCAGCAGCCCAGAGTAAATCCACTCCACCGTAGTAATTCGGATTTATTCGATAGAGTTTTTGACCGGTATCAAGCGTTTTGATTTGATCCACCCAGAATGTCTGGCTGTAATAAACTCGAATAGGGATGCCCTGATCCAGCTTCGCCTCCACCCAGGAATTGGATGAAGGTTTATCTTTGTCGAGCTGAGCTTCGGCATACGGCACTGTCACTTCAACCCACATACCTGGTCCGTGCGATGACGGGGGGAGATCTTCCACCGGATTATTCGGGAGATTTTGAACAGGCTGAAGGTATGGGCTGTATATAAAGCCATCAGGTGTCTCAACCCAACGCTGATTATTGAAGATATATGCGGGATTTACCCCAGCGGTCTCATGGAGCCATGGCACCACTGCGTCTTCGTATAGCACACCCACGGTCTGACTTTCCGGATCACACTTGAGTTTCAGCTCTACCATTCCTACGGCTACACGACCTAAACGTTCGGCCTGTGGGAAATCAATCCATTTCGGCTTTGAGCCAATAAATTGATAAGCCAGCCCACTCATACCCAGGCCAGTAAATTTTAAAAAGTCGCGCCTGGAAAATGAACCAGATTGACTTCTCTGAAAAAGGTCTGATTTCTTCATTTTCAATCAAGAATCATGTACGTATTGAAGCATAAGTGTTTTCTATGTTCGTAATTTATCACCATCAACATAACTGGTTAAGCATACCCGTAAAGAAAGTGTCGGTCAAGGTTGTGAAATCTGAGGTGGTTGAGGTATGTCGCGACAGACAGAAAAAACGGCGATTGTTCCTTCCTCGCTATTAACCCTCAAGTTCAAGTCAGTCTCAACCGGCGAAGGCGTAAGCTGTTGCTAACCACAAATACACTGCTGAAAGCCATCGCGCCTGCAGCAAGCATAGGACTCAAAAAACCCATTGCCGCAGCCGGGATCAGTATGATGTTATAGAAGAATGCCCAAAATAAATTTTGTTTGATGGTGCGCAGCGTCCGCCGGGACAACTCGATTGCTCGCGGCACACCTTTCAAATCGCCGCTGATCAAGACTATCGGGGCGGCTGCGATCGCAACATCGGTGCCAGTTCCAATCGCGATGCCTACATCGGCTTGTGCAAGCGCTGGTGCGTCATTAATCCCATCCCCAACCATTCCCACAATCTCCCCTCTATCTTGCAGCTTCTTCACCGAATTTGCTTTTCCGCCTGGAGGCACCTCCGCGAGAATTTGATCTATTCCAACCTTCCGACCTATTGCCCGAGCAGTTTCGAAATTGTCTCCGGTAATCATCACGATGTTGAGGTTCAGCTTGCGAGTGCTCTCCAGCGCTTCTATGGAGCTTTCTTTGATGGTGTCTGCGACACCAATTGCTCCTTGCACACAACCATCGGCGCTTATCAAAATCACCGTCTTGGCTTCAGCTTCCAGCTTGTGGACTGCATTTTCCCACCCATTTAATGGGATCCCACGCTCCTTCAATAATCGAATATTTCCCACAATTATCTTTTTCCCCTCAACCTCGGCTTCGACACCGCCGCCAACGATCGCTTGAAATCCAAGTGGTTCTGACAAAGCGATTGCTTGATTACCTGCTTCTGCGATCAGCGATTTGCTAATGGATGTTCACTTCTTCTTTCTACCGTCGCTGCTATTCTAAGGAGCTCTTTTTGGAGTTGATCCAGTGATTGAGGCTGATTGCTGACTTCGTGTTTTGGATCATTTGCGATCAGGTCTGTCACTGCTGGTAGTCCTCGCGTGATCGTACCTGTCTTATCTAAAACCAGGGTCGTGATCGCTCCGGCGCGCTCTAAGGCTTCTCCCGATTTTATGAGAATCCCCATTTCTGCGCCCTTGCCGGCGCCTACCATAACGGCAGTAGGGGTCGCCAAACCCATAGCACAGGGGCACGCTATCACTAATACTGCCACCATATTGATTAAAGCTCTCGTAAAATTGCTGGTCTGAGAATCTGGGGGAAGCGGGATTAAGAAATACCAGACCAGAAAGGTGATTGTTGCAACCGCAATTACCACTGGAACAAAAATCGATGAAACCCGGTCTGCCAGCTTTTGGATCGGGGCTTTACTACCCTGAGCTTGTTCCACCAATCGAATGATTTGAGCCAGAGCAGTCTCTTTTCCAACCTTTGTCGCCTCGAATTTGAACATCCCAGTTTTGTTCAGCGTAGCGCCGATGACTGCCTCTCCAACCGACTTCTCCACGGGAATTGACTCGCCTGTGAGCATAGATTCATCGATAGTAGAACGCCCTTCTATGATCACCCCATCCACAGGGATTTTTTCACCCGGTCGGACAATTACCACATCGCCAACTTGAACCTCATCGGTGGAAATTTCCTGCTCATTCCCAAAACGCACCACAATAGCAGTTTTGGCGCGCAGGCCCATTAATTTTTTGATCGCTTCGCTTGTTTTTCCCTTTGCCCGCGCTTCCAGGTATTTCCCAAGTTTTATCAGTGTAATAATGACCGCGGCTGTCTCAAAATAGACATGCGGGCTCGATCCGCCACCCTGCATTGAAGCATGTGCGCTTTGGCTGCCAATTGAGAAGAGAACAACTGCCAATGAATAAAAATAAGCCGCCGATGAACCCATCACAATGAGTACATCCATATTTGCAGATCGATTCCGCAGCGCTTTATATGCTCCAACATAATACTGCCAGCCAACATAAAACTGCACCGGTGTAGCCAGGATTAACATCAGCCAATTTGCCCACCAGGCATTGGCAATCGCTGGTGGGAGCAGTCCCAGATCCATGCTCATAGAAAAAAGAAATAGCGGAACTGTGAATAGCAGCCCTACTTTGAGATAATGCAGCTGCGAATTGATTTCAATTTCACGCGCTTTTGCCTCAACATCCTCTGTCTCACCGCCCACTTCCAAAACTTCAAATCCTGCCGAGGCGATCGTTCTCCGCAGATCTAAGTAGCTGACTATGGTTGGAATATAGATTACGTTGGCGCGTTCATTGGCATAGCTGACTCGAGCTTCAATGACTCCATCGAGGCTTGTTAGCGCTTTTTCAACTCGACGTGCATCATTGTCGTCGCTCATTCGTTTTATAAACAGCGCTGCTTCTCCAGAGGCGATTCCATATCCGGCTTTGTGGACGCGCTCGACCAGATCATTTAAGTCCGCAAGTTGAGGATCAAATTCAACAATTGCCCTCTCAGATGAGAGATTTACTGACGCAGCCTGTACACCGCTCACCTTCTTCAGGCTGCGTTCAACAGTTCCCACACAATTAGCGCAGGTCATTCCGGATATTGGTAGTATAACGACTTTATTTTCGTTCATTCTTTAATCAATTACCCAAAATAATGAATATGCGCCGAGAGGATACATCCCTCTTGGCGCATATCATGGATTGAAATAATTATCCTGCAACGGGATAATTTATGGTCTCAAGTAGCTGCTTGATCGTTTCCTCGGTTGCTGGCGCTTCATAAGCAATAACTACTTTTCTTGTACCTTGGTCAGCAGTAACCGACTGGACTCCATTAAGATCGGAAACCTCAGTTTGGATGGTGTGGACGCAATGTCCACAAGAAATATTTGGGATTGAATAGGTTACAGTGTTCATCGTCATGTCCTCTCGAGTTAATTGAATATTCTATTGTGTGATCTTTACGCTTTCTTAGCCGCTTCGAACACGTCCACAATTTCCTTTAATACCCTTTCACGCTCTTCCACGTTTTCTCCGCGAACAGCAGTGATCAGGCACGAGTTTAAATGCTCTTCCAAGATTTGGGTGCTGATTCGTGAAAGTGCAGCCTGAACCGCCTGAATTTGACGAATGAGGTCGATGCAGTAAGCATCTTCGTCGATCATTTTTTGAATTCCGCGAACATGCCCTTCAACGATTTTCAAACGATGGTTTGCACTCTCGTGATCCATTTCACATCCTATCCCCCCCAGGGGGGTGGGGTAATAGGATTATATCATTTTCGTCGGCGCTGTCAAGCAGGCTAGGGGATCAATCTAATGCAGCGTCTAGTGCTGCCCGCAGCTGCTCCACAGTCAGGTAGCCTTGCCACTGATTAAGCACCTTTCCTTGCTCGTCCAGTAAAACAAAATAAGGCTCCGATTGGAAATGCAGGGTTTGTTTGAATGGTTGAACCGCTGGATCATCTATATCAAGATAGGTGAAGATTATCCTGCCTGAATATTCATTTTCCACCCCTTGAATTATCGGCGCCATCGCCAGGCTCGGACCGCTCCAGAATGCGAAGAATTCAATCAACTGCGGTTTTCCGCTGGCTAATTTCACTTCACTCGGATCGCTTGCTTGGAGCTTTACACTCATCCAGGGTGGTGCAGGCAGGGGCGTGCGCGTTGGGGTTGGCGTAAAAGTGAGCGTTGGGGTGGGTGTTAAAAATGGCGTGGATGTTGGCTGTGGGGTGGGAGTAGATAGCGGCGGAGTAGGAGAGGGTATTGCTTGAGATGGATTGACGATCGTTGAGTTCGGAGTTACAACCCTTGTTTGTTGTGTAACTTGAATATTGCTGGATGTTGCGGATGGTGATGTGCGTGCAGATGAAGTCGCAGTAAATGTTGCTGCTTGAGAGCTTTGCGCGGGCGTTGTCGCTGTTGCTGTACCAGGAACAACCCCTGGGTAAGGATTGAAGGGTGGATAAATCGTCCCGATCGCAGGATACAATTCAGATCCTGGCTGAAGCAATGGTGGATACCCATTCATTGGTGTCTCTAGATTTTGCGTTCCGGGAGTGAGACCTGGGTAGACCTGATCAGCTTTCGTAGCCGACGCTGTCTCGGGCGTGTATGGAAGAATCGTTGCACCTGGTGGTGGGTAAGGTGGCATCCCTTCACCAGGGGTCGGCATACCAGGGTATTCAGGAGGGCAGCGGTTCAGGTGTAGGTGTGCTCGTCTCTTGATATTCCCCCTCAACTGGTGGTGATGTTTTATTGGTTGGAGAGGGAGAAATTGTTGGTGAAGATGTTGCCTGGATTCCTTTGCTCGCCACCGACTTAACCATCCTGGATGGAAGAGTACACGCAAGAATTACCATCCCTGCCAAGCCACAAAGAACCACTCTAATTACCATCGGATTAATACCGTTCCAAGGGCGCATCTCGAGTTATCATAACAAAGTATTCTCGTTTGTCAAGCAAAGGCCATTTTAGCGAATGAAACAAGCTTGACAGCAAGTTGTTGGTTCAGTAAACTTGGTGAATTATGCATTCAAAAATGACCCATCAGCTCAGCCGAACCTTACAATTTATTTGGGTTGTATTAGCAATTATTGGAGGCGCTTTCTGGATCTGGTTCACGAGAGTCCCGTCCAAGACGAATACTATAACGGCTATCTCTGTTCCATTCCGCGGATTCCAGGCGCCAGATTTTGAACTGAAAGACTCCATGGGGAAAACATACCGCCTCTCCGAACTGCGAGGGCAACCTGTATTAGTCAATTTTTGGGCGTCATGGTGTGCACCATGTCGAGCAGAGATGCCGGCAATTGAAGCTGTGTACCAGCGGTATAAGGATCAAGGATTTACAATTTTGGCAGTGAATACAGCATATCAAGACGACAGAGTGGAAGCTCTGGATTTTGCAAATAATATTGGGCTAAATTTTCCAGTCATCTTCGATATTGATCGCGAAGCATCTGACCTTTATCAGCTTAATGCTCTTCCATCATCTTTCTTTATCGATAGAGAAGGTGTGATCCAAGATATCGTTCTTGGTGGCCCAATGTCCGAGGCGCTGCTCGACATTCGAATACAATCGATTCTTTCCAACATAGAATAATGTTTCCAATACTTCAGGTTGGTCCAATAGCTGTTCAAACTCCAGGGCTGATCATCATGCTTGGTCTCTGGTTGGGGCTGTTGCTTTCCGAGAAATTTTGCTCCCGACGCGGTTTCCCACAAACCCATCTTTATAATCTCATATTCACCGGTCTGATTGTCGGGGTAATCGGGGGCAGACTTTTATATTTCTTACGATTTCCAGACGCGTTCCTCCGAAGTCCTTTAAGCATATTCTCCATTAACCCAGGTCTATTTCTTCTTGAAGATGGGATTTTCCTGGGACTAATCGCAATGTGGGTCTATGGACATAGAAAACACCTGAAATTCTGGGAGACATTGGATGTTCTGACACCGTTTCTTGTTGTTCAAGCAATTGCAATTGGATTTGCTCACATTGCATCCGGAGCCGCTTTCGGTTTAGAAACTGGCTTGCCTTGGGGGATCCAGCTTTGGGGTGCCTTGCGTCATCCAACTCAGATTATTGAAACCATATCAGCAATCGCCATCCTATTCCTCCTCTGGCCGAGTTGGAGACTTCTTGGATGGCTGGTCTGCTGGACTTTATTTCATCAACTTCATATGTCTTTCATCCATAAGCCGATTGTTGATCGAAGGTCTGAGAGGAGATAGCTCACTTATATTTGGTGGAATCAGAGTTAGCCAGGTCATCGCTTGGATTGTGCTGATCGGCGCTTTGTTAGTTCGGAGACATCTGCTCAATCGAGCTAACCCCTCCCCAAACGCTGCAGCATAATTTCTTATTATTTAAATATTCCGGCTGATTAATTGATTCGCTATAACAGTGGATTCGATCCGCGAGATATATTTTCGAGAAATTCCTGTCTGGTCGCTAAATTCTTCCGAAAAGCACCGTACATTGCCGAAGTTGTCATCCGGGCGTCGTGTTTGCGAACCCCACGCATCGTGGCGCATAGATGCAGTCCCTCCACCACAACCGCAACCCCATAAGGGTTTAGAGTATTATGTAAAAACTCAGCGATCTGGCGTGTCATTCTCTCTTGAACCTGAAGACGGCGTGCAAACATATCAACAATTCTTGGCACCTTAGATAATCCGATCACCTTTCCACGCGGGAAATAAGCCACGTGTGCTCTGCCGATGAATGGCAATAGATGGTGTTCGCATAAACTATAGAACTCGATATCTCGAACGATCACCATCTCATCGTAGGTATCGTCAAAAACAGCATCATTTACCAGAGTTTGGGGGTTAACCCAATACCCTTCTAATAATTCCTCATACATCCTGGCAACCCGATCTGGGGTATCCTTTAGACCCTGCCGCTCTGGGTTTTCCCCCACTGCAGTCAACAGCTTTTGAACTGCGTGACGAACAGCCTCGTGATCTAGTGATGCAATATCTTCGATTAAACCATTGTCCGATGAGCTGCTAAATTCTTCGGTTTTGTTTGGATTCGCTTCCATAAGACCTCTGATTCAATGCATAAGGTAGGCGAAGTGTAACCGGATCGTGCAGAGGTGTCAACGAGAATTCTGCCCTCATAATACAACCCGCCCTCCTACAAACAGGGGAGCGGGTTCCGATATGCTGCACTGAACTAAAAATTAACCCTTAATATTCTGACCTACCCATACAAAGGCTCGATTAAACCGTATGACCCGTCCCTTCTGCTGTACAAAACATTGATCGAATTGGTATTCACATTATAAAATATATAGAAATTCTCGTGACCTAACAGCGCCATTTGTTCGATGGCTTCCAGTTCGTTCATCGGTTGAAGTCGGAAAGTCTTCCTTCTCGCAATAATCGGTCCAGTCCCGCCTGCCTCATCTTCAGATACAGGCTGTTCGATAACTTCTGCGGCTGATTTTCCATCCCCTCGACCTCGATAATGTTTTCCTTTATATCTTTCGATCTGGCGCTGCATTTTATCTAATGCTGTATCCATAGCCGCAAATATATCATCGGCGCGTTCTTCAGACCGCAAGATGAAACCCTTGCCGCGTATCGTGATCTGTGCCACTTGGCGATCTGTCATACTTCGCACAGACTTGTCATGAGCCAAATCCACTCGAGCTTCTTCTATACCTGGCAAGAAGCGGTCCAGTTTCCCAACCTTTTTATTGACGTATTCCTGGATCCGATCAGTAAGTTCCATATTTCTGGTATATATTTCAACTTCCAGTGCCATTTTGACCTCCCGATTGAATTATTAGACCTGATGATGCTCCAAGACCGCACGAGCCAGAGTGAGGCCGAAAACCTGGCTTGCGCCTTGTTCCAACAATGTTTCCGCGCATGAGACTAAGGTCGCTCCAGTTGTTGTGATGTCATCCACTAATAGAATGGATTTTTGGAACACTAAGTCTCTGCGTGCCAAGAAAGAATTTCTAACATTCTCTCGCCGCTCCTGAGTCTGATAAACCGACCTGTGTGCGGGTTTCTCGAACTTTCTTAATTGCCTCGGAACGAAAGGGGATTCCGAAATATAAAGCGATCGGCAAAGCCAGAAGTGAAGCTTGATTATATCCGCGCATCTTCCGACGATCAAGTCCGCTTGGAACTGGCGCAATAATATTGACAGACCAATCCAGCGTTGAGAATAACTAAATCAATTGCCTTGCAAGTATCTCCCCAAGACCCATATCACCTTCAAATTTAAGACTATGGATTGCTTCGCGGATAGGACCCTCATAAATCGCATACGATCTGATGGATGTCAATATACATGGAGCTGACCGACAATCATCACAAAGTCCATTTAAATCAGCAGGATTACCGCATCGATCACAAAAGTTGTCCCTGATTAAGAATGTATTGGCCGAACAATCTGGACACCATCGAGTGTAGGGTTTTCCACAGCCTCCACATATGGGTGGAAAGATCCAATCTAAAACTCCCCATAATAGGCGATAAGTGCGGTAATTCCACGGAACCATACCGCTTCGCATGATCATCTGGGTTTCAGAAATGATCGAGATTCTCCAACTTGTAGATTATTACCTGGAGTGCGAAAATTCCGCTTCTATTGGCCTCCCCGGAAGAGGATCCCTCCCAGGGTAGACCTCAACAAGAGCATCAAAGCTGGAGTCATAAGAACAATACAAATGGAAGGAAAAATCAGCAGCGCCATAGGAATAAGCATCTTAATTGGAGCCTTATGGGCCATTTCTTCAGCTATTTGCCTTCTTTTTATCCGCATCTGATCCGATTGGATGCGTAATACCTTCGCCATTGAGACACCGAGCTGTTCACTTTGGATCACTGCTGCTACAAAACTGGTCATCTCAGGTATCCCAATCCGATCGGCCATATCTCGGAGGGCTTCGCGACGTAGCTTGCCTAATTGGATCTCGCGAAGCACTCTGCCGAATGATAGTGAAAGCTCATTGTCCCATTTCTCATATACTTTCTGCATCGCACCGTCGAAACCCAAACCTGCTTCAACGCAGATCGTTAGCAGATCCAGAGCGTCTGGCATCGCTTTCCAAACGGATTTCTGGCGTCTTTGAATCCGGCTGGTTAATAACATATCGGGCACATAAAATCCCAAGGCAACAAATAAGGCTAGAAGCAGAACTTTCTGTGCCAAGCCCCAATTCAAATTTCCAATTGCATAGAGGAAAAGCATGAACCCCCCTATCGCGACTGCAAGCATAATCCTCAACGCCCAGAAAGTTGAAGGTTCGAGACCACGGGGATTTCCTGCTAACTCCAACCGCCGTGCCGTGGATTGAAGCGCGTTCTGTGGAGTAATTCGGGTGACCAGATCACCAAGCCGTCGAGCGGTTGGGTAAATCACTCGTTCTGTAAATGGCTGTGAAAGCTCAATTTGCTCTAAGGAGGCAGTCTCTCCACGCTCTGCAAACTCCGCTAACCTTTGCTGGAGCGGATCGGTCTCCCGGGTATCTCGCATGCCGACAATCACCAGGATGATCGCCCCGATAACGATCGTAATTACGATGGCTATGAAAATAATCGTGCCAATCATGGGTCTTTCCTCCAAGAATCGCTAGACATCGATATTAGCGATGCGTGTCATTACGAAATAACCGGCAATGATCATCAATCCGCCGATAACTAATGCAGTGATGCCAATAAATCGGGTTTCAGGATTGAAAAACTGCATCATATAGGGTTTGTTGACAACCCACAAAACACCAATAATAATCAATGGCATCATCGCGAGGAACCGACCAGAATATATCACTTGAGATGTCAGCACCCGGATTTCCCCTTTAATCCGGACTCGCTCTCGAATTGTGTACGAGATCGTGTCTAAGATTTCTGCCAGATTGCCTCCAACCTCTCTTTGCACATTCATTGCCGTGATAACAAGATCCAAATCAGGGCTTGGAATTCGCCGTAGAAGGTTGTCTAATGCTTGCTCCATGTTCAAACCAATTTGCATTTCTTGCACAACACGCCTGAATTCATCGCTGATGGGAGGCGGCATCTCTTTACTGACCGATTCCATTGCTTGCATGGTTGAATAGCCTGCCCGCAGACCATTGACCATAAGGTTCAACATATCCGAAAGCTGGCCATCGAAACGCTGCAGACGCTTGCCTTGCTGCCGCTTCACATAGAAACGTGGAATATACAATCCGACGATAAATCCAACCACAGTAAAGAATGGGATCGGATTATTGCGATCGAAGAACCACCAGAATACGAAGCCCACCCCGATTGCTGAGATCAGCATTGTGGCAATATATTCGCCCGGTTTTAATTTCAGATCTGCGCGGGCAAGCTCTCTGGCGATCCCACCTCCCATGCTGGATTTCTCAAGCCGTCTTTCCAGCCAATCGCCAACAGGAGATGTTTTCTCACGATCGGTGCGTCGACTTGCTTCAAATTCTTCGAGGTACCGACCCAGACGTTCGTCGACCAGCGATCTTTCGCTTCTGGCTGTAACTACCAGGCCAGTCACTAGAAGTACAATCGCCAGTCCACCGCCTATTACGAGGATCAATATCATCGGATCCATATAAGTTGCCTCGTGGTCCTAATATCGCCTTCGATCTCCGATCCCAAAAATTGATGCGGGGAGATGAATTCCAGAAGCCTCAATTTTATCAATGAACTTGGGGCGGAGCCCGGTCGGACGCAGTCTTCCGACGACCTTGCCGTTTTCATAACCAGATTGTTCGAAAACGAATATATCCGTCATGGTGATGACATCCCCCTCCATCCCACTCACTTCTGTAACGTTGACTATTTTTCGGCTTCCATCTCTCAATCGCTCTTCATGGATAACCACATCTATTGCAGACGAAATTTGTTCTCTAATCGCACGGGCTGGCAGCTCCATGCCTGCCATCATCGTCATCGTTTCCAAACGCGCCAGCGTATCACGCGGGCTGTTCGAGTGAGCTGTTGTCATTGAACCGTCATGGCCAGTGTTCATTGCCTGAAGCATATCCAGCGCGGCTTCGTCACGAATTTCACCCACTATGATCCGATCTGGGCGCATACGCAAAGCATTTATCACCAACTGCCGAATTGTCACCTCACCCTTTGCTTCAATATTTGGGGGGCGCGATTCCAGGGTTACGACATGCTCTTGCCGAAGCTGAAGCTCCGCCGCGTTTTCAATCGTGATGATCCGTTCATCGGAGGGGATGAATTGCGAGAGAATATTCAGCAGGGTTGTCTTTCCAGATCCAGTGCCTCCGGAAATGATAACATTTAACCTCGATTCCACGCAGGCTTTCAAAAATTGGAGCGATTCTGGCGTAATCGACCCAAATTCTATCAGCTGATCAATAGTCAGTGGGACCTTGAAGAATTTACGGATGGTCAGCACAGGCCCGACCAATGAGATCGGAGGGATCACCGCGTTAACACGGGAACCATCTGGCAGCCGAGCATCAACGTACGGGCTAAACTCATCGATGCGGCGACCTAGCGGCGCCACAATTCGGTCGATAATTCGCATCACATGCTCATCGCTCTCGAATGTCATCGGAACTCTGAGAATTTTTCCAGCCCGCTCAATATAAATGTTCTTTGCACCATTTACCATCACTTCCGTTATGGTTTCATCTTCCAATAAAGGCTGCAAAGGTCCAAAACCAAGGATTTCAGCCGCAATCTGTTCAAATAAACGAGCCCGTTCGGGTCTGGTCAGAACAATGTTTTCTTCGGTCAGAACCTGGTCAAATAAGTCTTGGATTGTAGCGCGCACATCGTGGACTCGCGCAATATCCATCGAGGGATCTAATTCAGAAAGCAAACGATTTTGGACGCGAGTTTTTAGATCAAAATATGTGTCATGCTGTGTGCTCACTCCAGGCGGGGCTACTCTGCGGGTCTGTAAATTGACTAATTTGCTCTGTGTGACTGGTCCCCCAGATGCATTATTAACCTCATTATTATTATTATTGCCATTTTGGGCCGGTTTAGCTTGCCCCTGCTCAATTCGTTTAAGTAGCGACATTAATTACACCTCCAAAGTTAACGATTACCTTTTCCTGTTCCCTGTGGTTTTTCCTGCGTTTCGCTTGCAATTTCAGCCAGGCGATGGCGAACAGTCTCAGCTAGAGATAAAATCGACCTGGCGATGGGACGTGTGCGATCACCGAGCATGAATGGTATTCCACGATTCACAGAAGGTACAACGACTCTATCCTCGAATGGTATCACAATAGATATTTCGTGCTTAAAGCTTTCACCTACCTTTTCAGGTGTGATGCCGATCCGCTTATCAAAACAAGTCATGACGAAGATTATTTGCTGCTTTTCAATTCCTAATACATTCGCCAAATCAAGATATAGTCGGGCGTTCTTAATCGCAGGAATTTCTTGGGTTGTCAGCAATACGACTAGGTCGCAAACGTCCATAGCGGCCAGGACTACATCAGTCAGTGCTGAGGAAGCATCGACGATGATATAAGAAAACATAGTCCGCAGAAACTTCAGGATCTTTCCGTATTGTTCACCACTTACATTCTCCGCATATTCTGGACGAGCCGGTGCAGTTAATAGTTTTATCCCGGTAGCAGGGTGATTAATCATTACATTCAATACGACCTCAGCGTCAAGCTCATCAACCCTTGGTGCTAGATCCAAAACGCTGTTTCGGACCTGTTCATTCATAAAAACCGCAATATCCCCAAACTGAAGATTCGCATCGACCAAAGCAACCGGTGTTTCTTCATTTTGCAGTACAACACCTAGATTAACAGCAATCGTCGTCGCCCCTGTCCCGCCTTTAGGTCCGTACACCACGATGATCTTCCCCAAAGCCTGCGGGATTGCAGCAAGCAGCGCACCAGTAGCACCCCTCCCCAATAGTGATGATGTCTTCGCTAGCTCTTGATGGGCCATCAGGCCTGCCCGCCGGATTGCAGATGTAAGTTCATCTACAGCCGGGGGCTTCGTGAGGAAATCTCTGGCGCCGGCGAGCATAGCTCGGCGCATATAGTTGGGATCGCCTTGAACCGAGAGGATGACGATTTGGGTTGATGGATTATGCTGCCGGATGAGTTCTGTTGCTGTAATCCCATCCATATCCGGCATGTTGATATCCATCAAAACAACATCCGGTCTCAATGCCTTTGCAGCATCTATGCCTGTCCGGCCGGAATTTGCCGCACCAACGACTTCCAAATCACTTTCAAACTGAAGGAGTTTTCGAATATTCTCGCGAGTCTCTGCAACATCATCAACGATTAATACTCGAATTTTCTGTTCGTCACCTTCCATTGAACTGCTCCAACATATCGGCTTTATTGAGTAGGTTGTGTGATGGGCAGCTGGATTGGGGACAAGATATCTATCCTCGGGTTCAGGCTGAATGGGAGTTTAGCAGGCACAGGTACCTGATATTGCTCCAATAGAAAGCCTAAAGTGACCGGCAGAGTGCTTTCACGCGAACTGTCGTTCGCGCCTCGCAGCGCTAAAGAAAGCTGTGCGGCAAGCTGAGATTGGGCAAGCATCAAGTAATTTAGCGTTACGGCATCTTGCGGTCGAACAATTAGAGTAATGATATCCGGAACAGGTGGCGGAGGCGGAGCCTGTCCTTCCTCTGGAACCGGAGTCGGTGTCGCTTCTTGAGGCGTGGTTGTTTGCTCAACTTTCAATGGGAAGTCGCCAACCTGTAACACCACAACATCTTGCAGCAGCATATGGCTGACAATCCGTGATCGCTGTGCTTCGCTCGGTATTACATACACAGCTTGTCCAAGCACTGGGTCGATAATCGTTTTTCCATAGACCCCATTAGAGATATCAACGGTTAACGGGGCTCGTTCGCCCGTCGTAGGATCTAGCGGCCCAGATGCAATCACAACGCCAGTGTTGTTAGGCAGAATTGACTGAAAGTCAGTATCGACATCCACAAAAAGCATTGACACAATCACATCAACATGATCGCCTGGTTGGGGTGCATAAGAAACCGCAGACAAGCGGTTCACTGGTACCGACACTGCGACCATACCGGGAGGGATGCTAAGCGACCATGGTGATCCAGCCGCAGATAATTGTTCGCCCTCTGAAAGAAGCATGGATGATAATAAAGGCATCCCTGCTTGCAGGTCAAATCGGACGATACGCCCAATAACTTCATTTATCTGAGAGGACTTATACATCCCTGGCGCAATCGAATCTTGCTGCCATGGAACTGATGCTAACATAGTCTCATCAAGCACCGTTCCCTTTGGTATAGCTTGCGAGACAACCAGGATTTCAACAGGGGGTAAAGTGGGAGTAGCCTGAACCTCAGCGCTTTGTTGGCTTGGGACTATAAAGAAACGCCACACGACAAGGACGGCTACAAGCCCTAAGATTAATATGAAAGCTAAGAAGATGAACAATCGCCCACGTCGCATGTGCTCCTCCAGGTTAGTGGTTGATGAAAATTTATTATAATCATACTATTCACCAGTCAAAAGTCAAGTAAATTTGACATAATTTCCAAAATATTACCAGAATTTGTATCAAAAAAGACCTTGCTCTTACGCAAGGCCTTTTCCTGGTCAATCCCAAAGTCATGGATATCCAGATTGGACGAGAAGTTATGGTTCAAATTGCATTCACAATTGTGCTGAATACGTTGCCAATCGCGGGGCCGAGCAAAGCAAGAATAACAATCACAACAATCGCGACTAAAACAAGAATCAACGCATATTCGACCAGGCCCTGTCCTTTTTCTTTCGGAGCGAATAACATGGCATCTTCCTCCTTTCCCTGGGGATTGTCCGTAACAATATCCGGAGCTTGAATTGATTATAAGCATTTTTCTCGTGATTTGCAATAGAAAAGGCTTTGCATTTAAAGCAAAGCCTTATTTTATCGAATTCCGCAGTTCTGGATACCCAGACTGGACAATACGTTATGTTTTAAATTGCATTCATAATTGTGCTGAATACGTTGCCGATCGCGGGGCCGAGTAAAGCAAGAATAACTATCACAACAATCGCGACCAAAACAAGAATCAACGCATATTCGACCAGGCCCTGTCCTTTTTCTTTCGGAGCGAATAACATGGCATTTTCCTCCTTTCCCTTGAACTTGCCCGTGATGATATCCGAGCTTGAAAAGATTATATTCAATTGCCTGGAAAATTGCAATACATAGACCTTGCAGTTCTGCAATTTTTATTAATCTTTTACAATTAATGCAATAAATATTTAGAGGCACGGCATTCACATACCTGATTGAAATGATCAGTTTGAACCCGGCGCTTTTCTTTCGATCGTTGGAAGTTCCAAAGTGATTCGTGTACCGCGCCCCATTACACTCTCTAGGTCGATGGTGCCCCCCATCATCTCAACTCGATCCTGGATAACTTTCAATCCCATTCCTTCCCCCATTTCAATCTTGTCCACGTCGAAACCTCGCCCGTCGTCATCGACCACTACTTTTATCGCTCGATCGCTGATATCTACTTGAACCTTGACGTTCGCAGCCTGGCTGTGTCGGATTGCATTATAGAGCAGTTCCTGTATTGCCCTAAAAACCATCACCTCCTGGTAAGCCTCAAGGCGGCGTTCCTTTCCGGTTGTGTGCATCCGGATCTCAGTTTTTGTTTCATCTTTATAAATATCAATATACCGCTTGAGGGTTGGGATTAAACCAAGATCATCGAGCATCATCGGGCGCAGTTCAAAAATGAAATCTCGAACTTTTTGAAAGGTTGAAGTTGCAGAAAGCTTCAGGCTTTCCAGTTCTGCTCGGGCTTTAGCCGCGTCGATATCGAAAAGACGCATCGCGATTTCCGTTTGAAGAATAAAATTTGATAGCGCCTGGGCTGGACCATCGTGCATTTGCCGTGATAGGCGTTG
The DNA here is from genome assembly GCA_963827155.1 of uncultured Chloroflexia bacterium. Lineage (GTDB taxonomy): Bacteria > Chloroflexota > Anaerolineae > Anaerolineales > UBA4823 > UTCFX2. The sequence continues at coordinate 2,005,790 of CAWGZV010000002.1, forward strand.
ACGTTCGCCTTCTTGCGCCTGGATGAGCATTTCTACGATATGAGCGGCTGATTCCCCTTTCGAAGTTCCTGCAATGGAGGGATCTCCGCTTTCAAATGTATTAAATATTTTTTCAATGATGTGAATATATTCTGAAAGATGATTTTGATCGCTTTGCAGTTTCTCAACCTGTCCGCGCATCACAAAAAGACGCTGTTGGGCATCTAAGGCTAAATCGTAAGCCATCCGAATGTCAGCCCTGGGAAATGAGTCAAATTGGGTTTGTACTTGCTGTAAATGTGCGGTTATCGATGCATTCCGGTGGGTGAGTTTCTGCATCTCAATTTGGCTTTGCTCGAGCATCAGCGCGATTTCTTAATATCTCGCCGTTTCTGGTCGAGCTCAACCTTGATCTGTTCTTTTAAGGCGCCCCAGACATCTTCTTGAGTGGTGTTGCCTCGGTTCATAATGGATCTCCAGTTTCGTGATTTACTCGGATAAACGAACCCATCCAGATTGGAGTGCACACAAAGCTGCCTGAGTTCGGTCATTGACGCCAAGTTTGTGCAGAATTGCCGTAACATGGTTCTTAACTGTCTGGTGGCTGATTCCTAATTTTGAGGCGATCTCTTTATTGCTCATACCGCGTGTGATGCAGGTTAAAATTTCCATCTCGCGAGCCGAGAGTGGTTCTGAACCCTTTACGGTCTCAGCCAGCTCGGACATTGTGCCTCCAGGTTGACCAGCTAGGAAATTTCGGATTTGATCGCTGTCATATTCTTTGGTATCAATCCAAAATTTTCCCTTCACAACCAGGCGAACAACCTCCGCAAGCAAGTCGGGTTGAATATCTTTGGTGCAGAACGCTGCCGCGCCCTCATGCAGACCTTGAATCTTTTGTGCCGGGTCTGCATAGGCGGTTAACAAGACAACCCGAGTAGGAAGCTTTTCCAAAACAACCTGACGGGTGACCTGCAATCCATTTATCCCAGGGAGATTGATATCTAAAATCGCAACATCAGGCTTTTCCGCACGGATCTTCTCTAGCCCATCTTCCCCATTCTCGGCTTGATTTATTACCTCAATGTCTGCTTCGAAGGCGAACAAGTCTGCTACCCCTTGACGAAAAATCGGGTGATCGTCCACGATTATCACTGAGATTTTTTTCACTATGGGACCTCGCTCAGACATACCTTATTTTACAGTATAGCATAGTTGGAATTCCTCTCTGGGGAATTTGAGGATTCCAGCTCAACGCCAACGATAGACAGACATGTTCTCCCCGCCAGCTTTGATGCTGTATTCTCCTCCTGTACTAAAAATAGAGATCGCATATCTAATTAGATCCGGGTACCACCCAGGAAAAGTCATCAAATAATCCACATTATTTGAATCCAGCAGTTTCGCGAGTTGTTTTTCATCGCGGATATAAGGAATTACTTCAGGTGAAACCAAACCTGCTAAATCCACAATCTTTCTCCCACCAAAGTATCCCAATCCACCAATATCATGTGCTGCAATCACGGCGTCGGGATCTGTGTTTTGAGAAATCCACTTGGCGGTTTCTACCATTTCACTTTCAATCACCGCGACATCGTTAGCGTATGCACGCCCTCCAATAAAATAAAATGCAATCGTCAGGGCAATCCAGGATATCAACCACACTCTGCTTAAAACCCGCTTCCAAAATACCGGATCTTGCAGTTTGATAGATAGACCCACGCCGAATAATGAGAGGACCACGTACACAGGGATAATCGGGATGATGTATCTCCCATGCTGATAGGTAACCGGTAGACGGATTGCGTAAAGAATAAGAAACCCGACAACCCAAACCCAGGCTGCGATCAAACGCCAACTTTTTGTTCGGATAGAGTGCACGATCATGATCAAGAAACCTGGTAATAATGCAGATCCAGCACCGATCAAAGGCATCTTCGCCTGAAGGATTAATCGAGATCCAAAGGGTGCCTGGCGCAGGATCGCATATTCTGCTTGCTTGGCAAAAAATGTGTTTGGCCAAAAATTACCAGAGAGGAGATAATTAAATAATACGTACCCTGAAGAAATTAGTAGTATTCCGAATAAGGCTTGAAGCACAGTTTTGCCGCGGGTTTTCATGCTCCCATCTTGAAGTGCTGCCGCAAAAAGCAGTGGTCCGGCGAGGGTGAACCCATCCGGACGCAGCCAAACCCCAATCCCCACTAAAAATCCGAGCAGCAGCCATTTGGGTTGATCCACGAATAAACCACAGATGACGAATAACGCGACCCAGCTGAATATCAGGGTCTCCATACCAGATGCCGCGGCCCAAACCAGATGCCATTCTAAAGTTAGTGAGATCCCAGTAGCCACCGCCAGCCGCGAAATCGGAAGCAAACGTGTGAAGAAGGTTCTTCCGGTTATTCCAATCGCGGTCAGCCCAACCCATCCCAAAAAATGGGTCCAAATTTAATGGTGAAAGGCCAAACCAAAAACCAGGTACCAATAAAAAGGTCCACAAGGGCGAGGTCGATCCAGCAGAAGGCTGCCCCGGTTGAAAAGCGAATTCAAATCGCTGTGCCAGGTTTCGAGCATATGTCTGGTGGATCCAGGCGTCATCGAGCGGGAATCCAGTTCGAAATTCAAGAGCGCTGGCTGCCAGGTATCCGCCTATTGACAAGGCCGCGATCACGCCTATTTGAAATCGAATAGATTTTAGGATTTTAAGCAATTTCGTAATTCAGCGCCTCAAGGTCATTGGTGGTAGACGAAAATCCGCGCGTCTTGGGATGTTTCCAAATAATCCCAGCAAGCTCGATCTCCAGGGTGGGTGAATAAATCCGTCTCTCCGGGAATTTGATCGATTTCCATGATCATGAATTTCACCCGGTATCGTCGGGCGGCCTCACACACATTCTCGAGGTCTGCAAAAGGGATGGAAATCGCAGCCCTCTCCGTCGAAGCTTGATAGCCAGGGGCATTATTCACCATAACGATGTCATTCGGTTGAGCCCCCAAGGTTTTCAGCCTCTCTTCCAGTTTTGAATAATTGAGCAGATCGTCATTCCAGATAACTCGCGATTCGCTAAACGAGTACACTTTGTTCAAAGTAATAAAAAAAGTCAAGCCGGCCACCAACGCAAGCATACCTGATCCAAAAACGATCCGGGCTTGTCGAATTTTCCAGTTTCGATGCTGCTCGCCCCACTCCAAAAAGGACTCAAGACCGGGCGGTGCAAGCGCCCAAAATACTGGTTGAAAACCCGCCCCAGAATGAAGGAAGCCCCCGCGTGCACCCTGATAAGGGAAAACCAAGGTCATAATCCCAAGAACCATCAACCAGGTCAGCCCAAGGGATCGAATCCGGAAATCGTGGCGCAAGCGAAATGCCCCCGCAAGGATTAATGGCAGCAAGAGGATTTCACCTTGCACAGCGATGATCGTTTGTAAATTCTGCCCTGCTGCCCATACCCTCGCTTCCAGAATAGCTCGCCACCCCGAATTTAACCAGCGTTCCATAGTTAAGATTCCAGCCGGGTAGATGAACATTTCGTTGTATTCCAAAACCCATAACGACCGATTTCCTCCCGGAGCGAGCAGGCTTCCAAACACCTTGGCATTGCGAGCAAACCAGGGCGCCATGACCAATAAATATCCAAATACGCATCCCAATATGGAATATCGGAATATCGACCTTCTTTCGGCGAGCTCACTCCCCCTGGCAAAGACCACCGCACTGAATAATCCTGTCAGCAGCCATACAAATCCGTCCGGCCGGGTTAAATGCATCAACCCGCTTAGAAGCCCAATCAAGAAAAACACAACTGGTATCGATTTCTTGTTCCGATTGATATCAAAGTTCGATGGAATAAGCAAAAAGAACAATCCCCCAATCACCATGCAGGGGATGAAAGAATTTGTTGTCGCAAGGTAAGGCAAGTAGAACACCGGGATCAAGGCGAGCAAACCAGAGTAAAGGGCCAGGTCTTTCCGCTGGTGCAGCGAAAATGCAATCGCGGCCGTCAGCGGCGGGATCAGCGCCGCAAGCAGAATGAACACCAACCTTGCAGCGTCAAAACCCTGCTCGTGAAATAGGAGCAAGCCCGGAACTGCAAGGATCGAAGGCAGCGGCATCCAATAACCATGCGAAGGGTGTGGTAGTCCGGAAGGGTCATCCAAAAAGTTCCAGAGAATCTCTTCAGTAAAACCGTATCCTTGAGAAAGCCGTCTTCCTCCGGTGTAGTAATACTCGGCGTCCATATATCCCGGAGACTTTTGAACCAGTGCGAGCAAAATTGGGCATATAAGCCCGCACAGACCTAGCAGCAGGTAAATCCGCCTGTTCATGGGCTTATCCGGTACAGGAAATAACTATCCCCAAAATTTTCGACCTCATCTGCTTGCTGGAGCAGTTTATCCAACGCCTCCCAATCCTCGGGATCTCCTTGATTTTCTTCATGCCTCAAAAAATCTGCCCCGGCTTTATTGTATAGAATATGGGTGAATCCCATGGCTTTCCAATTATTCAAGATATCCGCCGGAGAGGCTGGATTCTCAGGATCTTGTTCATGCCTTGCTCGGATCCAGCGATCGAGTATTTCGTCCGGCTGGCAGATCGGCAGGCAATAATAACTGCGTGGTTCATAGAGCATCAGCACTTTGGCGCCTGCAGGAAGATCCAGCAGTGACAGGGCTGCAGGCGCGAACCAACCCAGGTTATCTCCCAAAAATTCTGCGCGTGATTGAAAGCCGAGGATTTGCTGCCCGGCTTTCGATTTGATCGTATCTATTCCCACATCAAGCGTGTTCAACCCGAGCACCAGGATGATCAGCGCTTTGACAATAAATTCGAGTCGGACCCCCTGCCGCTCAATCCGAGAGACGGCGTAATATCCTGAGCCGGCGATGAATGCAAAAACCGGGAAAACAGCCAGATACAGCCTGGATTGGAGCAAATAAGCTGAAAATCTCCCGGCAATGATCCAAATCAATAAGCTCGCGCCTGCTAATTGCACCGCGACGACCATTGTCTTATGCTGTCGCTCTGAGAAAGAACGCCAGAAGATTCCGGCGAGCAGTCCTAATCCGAGCAGGAGCGGTCCGATGGAAGCGCTGTAGCCCGGCGCCTCTTCAGCCCCCCACAGCACAGCCCGCACCGGCAAGAATAATACATCCAACCAGCTTCCCCACGGTTCTCCGCCTTGATAATTGGCTAATCGCAATAAGCTCATCTCCCCAGATGGAAAGAGCAAAGGGTAGACCGGGTTGAAAGTCGCCAACGCGTTCTTAACCAGCCAGGGTGAAAATACCAGCAGTGCCGCGCCGCAGAACCATAACAGCGATCGAAATATCCTTCCTGGCTTAGATCGCCGTTGTAAAATGATAACGACAGCCCCACTGATCAGCAGAATGCCTGCGGTATATTTTGCCCCCAATCCAAAGCCTACAAAGATCCCTGCCAGACCTAGTAAGGCATCCCGATCAGTAATCTTCCATATGAAAAGAGATCCCATAAAGCCGACCCCGAATAGGATCGTCCACCAATCGGCATAACCCCAGGCCAGACCTGAAGCCAGCGTGAAACCTGAAAGAAGCGCGGCTGTGCCTGCCCACCCCGAGCTCGATCCGTGCTCCGACGCGATAATTCCCAGCACCCCGACGCATGCCAACAATCCTGCAGACCAGCCTGACAACAATGCTGCAGACGGACCGCCCAGGATCGTTGCCCAGGTGTAGTTCATTTCAGCAATCTGCGGCATCCCCCAAAACATCAGCTCTGGCACGTAGCTGAACTTGTGGGCGAGGAGGTAAAGCCTTGGAAGGGCGAAGTGATAAACCAAAGCGTCATATCGAAATGGCGGAGCCAGAGCGGTGATAAAACTTGATCCGAATATCACCGCGAGCAGCCATCCGATGATCGCTCCAAATCGACCGGAAGTTTTTACCAGGGACGTTATCTGCCCCCACTGCTTCCACCAGGCGGCTTCATCTTTCCAAAGGATAATCCCTGCAATCAAGGTTGCAGCACCTGCGAGTATCAGGGAATAACCACCAAGATATCCTGATCCCAATATTACCAATCCTGTACATCCTGATCCTAACCCAGATTGCATGGCGAGGGCGGTGAGCCCATTTACTGGCAAATTCCGCAGCAGTCGGTATCCCAACCCGCCTGTAATCGACAGGATGACGGCGCAAGCCACAATCTGCCAGGATGCCCGCGCCAGGTTGAATGAAAGCTCGGGAGTAATGGGTTTATGGAATACAAAATAGCCGATCGTGATCCCGGCTACCCAGATCAATCCTAACCAAAATTTCCAGGGATTTACACGAAGAAGCGAGGCCACAATTCAATGCTCGGATCGATCCAGCTAATCTATCGTCCGATGGCTATCACGCCACCGATCGAGGATTGGTTTTTCGGGGCGGAGCACCCACCAGCGAATCCAGTAGAGTCCAATCAACAGGAAAACCGGCAGTGGGAAGAACATGATCGGACTCTGAATGGGCTGTGCACCAACCTCAAGTGTCGCGAGAAAAAGCCACCAGACTCCCACTAACAAGAGAATGTAGCTGATTACAATCAACACCTTTCCAATCGATTTCCATTCCTGTTCCCATGCCGCGAAAACCAACACCACCGCGGGGAGCAGAACAATGTAGTTCTCGGTTGCGGTGCGGATCCCGATCATCGTCGTCGCAGCGAGTGTGAAAAATGCATACCACAGAAACCATCTTTGATTATTCTTTAACGCCGAGCGCCACTCCCAAATCAGCGTCGTCGTCAAAATGATTGTCAGTGCCCAGCCCAATTGCTTCCCCACCCCAGGCAGCCATTCGGCAAAAATCGCTCCTGGCGTCCCAGGGAGCGTGTATTCTGGATACGCCATAACCTGGCGAAAATTCTGCCAGGTCCAATCTGGGATCAAAAGGCTGGTGATCGCGATCATCAATGCGAGATTGCCAAGGAAGCTCCAAAATATGAGAAAGCGGCGTTCTCTTATGCTCCAGATCAGCACAAATAAAATCAGCAAGATGACTATTTGCGGCTTGATCGTGGCTAATGCCAGGAACAAGCCTGCCCAGGCGTCCTGCTCGGCGCGGACTGCCACCAGCGCGAGGGCGATGAATAGACCGACGAGGATCGAGGAATTCGCGTTGATTAATGGGCGGACGCTGTAATAAGAAAGCAGGGCATAAATCAGCAAGAAACCCATCCGGACCGGCGTGAGCTTCCAGCGGCTGAGCGAAACCCCCAACAAGGCGATCCCAATAATCGATAGCTCCAGCACGGTCATCCACACCGCCCTGGCAATGTTGTAATCTTCAATCACCGCGAATGGGGAAAAAATGAAGATCGAATAGAACGGGTAGACAAACAGCACCTGGTCCTCGCCCGGTTGAGCTGGTCTGCCGTAGAACAATTGTTGGATTTCCTTAGTGGTTTCTTCGCTGTACGGACTCTGCCCCTTCATCAGGAATTCCCGAGTCCCGACCCACCGCGGCAGGAAGTCGCTCCCGCCCGGATTTTGGACCACATAGCGGTAGTTGATCCACGCCAGCCCCATAAGCGTGCCCAGGCCGATCAAAGCGAATAAGATGATGACGATCGCGCGTTTAATGGCGTCCAAACGATTCCCATGATATTCAGAATTGGCCCAAACTTATGCTTTCTAACAATACCATAAGAAACCTGACGTCGGGCAAAGCTAATCATCTTCGCTCACCAAATTTACGAAAAAGCCCGGATGATCACCAGGATCCAAAGACCTCCCACTGCCGCCAGCATTTCGACCGGCTTGCTTGCAAGCGATAACAGCGCTCCAGACCAGGAATGCAGGAGTACGTAAGGGGAAAGAAAAGGCGACGCAGCCATTGCCCCTTCTATCCGCCTATTCAAAAGTGCTGAGGCTAGAAAAACCATTCCAATTGGAATTGAAGCCGGCCAAAGGCTTGCATTCCACCAGTAACCCATCGGCTCGACAAATCTGCTTGGCCAAAATCCAAAAATCACAAATGAAATCAAAATGACAATCGAAATAGGAGCCACAAGATAAATCGTTTCAATAAATTTTCCACCTCTAAGGGATTGAATTATCCAAAAAACGGCTACACACCAACCTACTTGTGGCTTCACCGCAACAAAAAAAATCCCGATTGGCGGAGGTAGTATGAACCCTACTAGAGGAAGCCAATCAATATTGGCATTGAGCAGGCAGTGAAGAACTGGTGGAGAAAGGAGAAATACCGCCAGGGTGATTGGTTTCGCGCCCAACTTTATCGCGACAAGAGAAAAAGCGAGCAGACTGACAAGGAAATAAGCCGCCCTTCCGGTCTGTTCCGGCAGCCAGGCAAATGGGAGGGAGATCAACGATGCCCATGGCGCAGCTCGAAACCCCTCCACTGAATATGGGCTTTTAAGATGATATAAAGCTTGCCCCACAGGTCTGTATGTCTCATACCAGTCGATGCCCCTGGGCAGCTGATTTTGGATCGCCATCACGAAAGAGATATAAAAAATGAGACCGATCGCAGCTTGCAGTGGAAGAGAGGTTCGAATCTTATCGATTGTATTTTTCAATAACATAATATTTTTCAATGTATCGCGTTCTAAGGGTTTCGATTATGGTTCTAATCTCATAGGATCCACCTGGTTGAGTATTTCACAATGCTTTTCTATGTTATAGACCAAAACCGGCAGCCATTGATGTCATGTGATGGCACATTCTAAAGCACTATAATTTAATCGGCGAATATTCAATTTCCCGATGACAGGTTTGCACTCCCACCTTCATCTGTTGAAGGTTGAGATCTCCTGGTGAATTGGATCAACCACGCTCGAAAATCGATTATCTTTTCGGGTATCGCAATTGGGTCCGGTAATACTGAGATGCATGCCAGCGAAAGCGCCAACCCCAACATTCCGATATGATAAATTGACATCAATGGATTGAGGGTTGCGTAGAAGTCAACGCCTGGCGGAGGCGTGATCCAGGTCATCGCGGCCAGTCCTGCGGAAAATAACACCACCGCCGGGATCGCCGCGAGCTTGGGCACCGCGCCCAGGGTGAGAAAAATCGGTAACCCAGGCATCCCATATGGGGAGAGAATCCCCGCTAGAGCTCCCCCCAGATCCCAGAACCGCCAGCGCCGCGCCAGGATCACCAGGCATGCAACCAGGACCGCAGCCAACAGGCCAAATTTTCCCCAGATTGTATGCGCCGCGATTGTTTGTGAGAGCGGTGGGTCTGTGAGAATGACCTTCAGCCAGGCCGGATACAATCCGATGAAAGGAATGCCGTAGCAAACCAGGCTTGCCAGAACCCCCTTCCAATCGCGGCGTAAAATGACAAAGAGCAAAACGATAAAAATGGTCCCCTGGGGTTTTGTCAATAATAACCCATATCCAAGCACCCGGAGCAGGACGACCATCCATTGATTAACGCAGCGATCAGACGCGAATAAGAGCAGCAGACCGCCGCCAATAACGAACGCGTCTATCCCACCTGCTGCTATCACGTAGAGCGCCGAATTAGTCAGGAACCAGGCTAATGCGACCCAGGCTTTCTGGTAGAAAGCCGCGGAAAATAGACAAGCCCCCCCGATCGCCAGCATCCATTTTGGGGTGAGGAACAGCATCGGCCATAGAAAAAGCATCGAAAACGGCGGATTGTAAAAATGGGGCAAATGCGGTGTCATTGCCCACGGGTTTACCCCCAACCAGAGCAGTCGGGTGCCGTGCTGCATGTTCTCAAAATCAAACGAATTGACCACAAAGACCTGCACCACAGCCGTCATCACGCCAAAGCCGAAAAGAAAGCCAGACACTGCTCTTTGCCGATCCGTCATCTTGTGACCTGCATCTTCAGCTTAGAATTATCAGCAATTATCCTAAGATGAATTTTACCTCAATCCTGCAATATTTAGTGCAGATATCTGTGATTAAAAGGACCTCCCAATGTTATAATCTCAGACATGCCGTTTATATGGCGTCTAGAGCTTGCAGATCGAACGGGCATTCCATAATGATTGCCTGGCTCCGGCGTCATTGGCTCTCCGCCCTGCTGCTGGTCCTGATTGGGACCGCTGCCACCTGGCTGAGAATCGATCATATTGGCGATTACAGCCTGTGGCAGGACGAGGCATACACCAACCTCTACGTTCAGGTCAAGTGGTCAAGTTTTCTGAATGTGGTGCGGATTGACGGCGAGCATCCGCCTGTCTATTACACTCTCGAGCGCTTCCCTGTGGCGCTCTTTGGGAATTGTGAATCTTGTCTGCGCGGGCTGTCGGTCCTCACCGGGCTCGCTGCTCTGCTGCTCGCGGTTTGGCTTGGTTGGCAGATCGGCGGGCCGGCAGGGGGACTGGCGGCAGGCTGGTTTTGGGCTTTTCATCCGATGACCATCTGGTATTCTCAGGATGCCCGCCATTACTCGCTGCTTGTTTTGCTGTCGCTGATCGCTGTTATTCTATTCTGGAAATTTAGCGATTCCCAAAGCACGGGAGTCACGATCCTGGCAATCCTCGTGCTGGCGCTCGGCTTGCTTACCCATTACTTTTTCTTTCTAGTCTATGGCGCACTGATCCTGCTCGCGTTTACCCGCCTGCCAACGGCGCCGCTCGTCTTTCGCCGTTGGACGATGCTCTCGTTGATCGCCATGATCCCCCTGGCAGCATGGCTTGCCTGGTATTTCATGCTTCCCCAAATCGCCCTCGGCATCGGTTGGATCCAGCCACCGAGATTGCAGGATATCCCCTTGATTCTCTGGAACTTCCTCTCAGGATACGGCGGAAGGGCTTCGGTTATTTCCACCTTATTCGGAATCCTGGCACTCACCTTGGTCATCGTGGGGATCACATTGGGTGATCCGGCGAAGCGCAACCGCCGATATTTGTTGATCGGATTGATCGTTCCTTTGGTGTTGACCTGGATCATCTCACTTCGCCGCTCGGTTTATATAGACCGCTTTTTTATTGTTCTTCTGCCGTTCCTGATTTTTCCGATCAGCGCCGGAGCAGCCGCGATCATGCACCGCCTGTCAGATCGCTCAGGTCGTCGATGGATCCTGGTTGTTGGTTTCATCCTAATGGGGGCAGTCGGCTTATACAACGGATGGCAGGTCCACGCCGACTCGAAGTTCCAACGCGAGGATTGGAAAGGATTGGTGGCGTACCTCGACAAACAGCAGATCGGCGAAACCGGCTTTTGGATGACCGACGAGGAGATCAGGGTGCCATTCGAATACTATTATCGGACGAAATATGCGCAGATCGAATTCGAGCTCCCCCCGACCTGCTCGCCGTCTTGTTATTGGCTCCTGCGTCAGCCCTATACCACCACCCATGCCTTCACCCAGTCGCTAACTGACCCCGAGCGGCCGTGGTTCCCACAATTGCCAATAGGCTGCCGGTTGGAAGACCGCTGGAACAGCCCGACCGGGATCGGCCTGTGGAAGGTAAGCTGTGACTGATCCAGTGATCCTGCTGGGCGAAATATCCGATGATGAATAAGCTGAGAACGAATGAAAGTCTGGGTTTATGGATGGCGCTCCTGGCGATCACGCTCCTTGGCGCCGCGCTCCGTTACCTGCCGGTCGTCTCCTCCGACTTTCCGCTCAACGATGGCGGGCTGTTTAATGTCATGATCACCGACCTGATCGAAAACAACTTCCATCTCCCGTTGACCACCAGTTACAATCACTTCAAGATCCCTTTCGCTTACCCGCCTCTCCCATTCTATTTTTTTGCGGTCATCTCCCAGCTCACGTCGATCGACCTTCTTTACCTCCAGCGCCTCTTCCCGCTCCTGCTCAGCATTTTGGCGGTCCCGGCTTTTTTCCTCTGGAGCCGTGAGGCGCTCGAAATCGGGGACGACCGCCCTGCACGCCGCTCTTGCCTTCGCCGTCCTCACCTACACCTATGCCTGGCAGATTATGGGCGGTGGGGTCACCCGCTCGCTGGCATTCACGCTTTCGATCCTCGCCCTCTGGCAGGCCTGGAAAGCGCTTCGCGCTGGAAAAATTAGAAACGCAATCTGGGCTGCCGTTCTCCTGGGTCTGACCGGCTTATGCCATCTCGAAATCTTGATGGTCAGCGCCTTATTTATCTTGGTGGCCTATCCTTTCATCGCCCCCAATCGAAGGGGGACCCAGATCATCGCGGTCATCGGTGTTGGCTCGTTGGTCGTTATCGCCCCATACGTCCTGATTTTAGCCGGCCGCTTCGGTTTCACGGTTTTCCTCTCGGCGCTTCAGGCGGGTGGCGTCAACCTGGCGTTCAGCCTGCGTCAGCTGTTGTTTGGAGACCTCACCGGCGAGTACCTCTTTACTCCGATCTTCGTCATCGCCCTGCTTGGGCTGGGGTTTGCACTCCAGCAGCGCAAATTTCTGCTGCCAGCCCTGGTGCTGGTCAGCGTCCTCAGCGACCCGCGCAGCCTCCAGCGCAGCATCGCCCTGCCGCTCTGCCTGCTCTTCGGGATCGGGCTGGAGGCGGTCGTTCTCCCGGCTTTTAAGCGTCTCAGCTCAAAGGTCCCTGGTTCAGAAGCGGCCGCTGCCGCCCGGATATTCCCAACCACCCTCTCTATGGTGCTTGTCAGCTACCTGGTTCTGCGGGCTGCATTCACCTCCCAGCTGCAGCTCCAAATCCAGGAGCCGATCCTGCGAAATGTCCAGATCCAGGATCGAGATGCGATGGCATGGATTCAAGCGAACACCCCGCCGGATAGCAAGTTCCTGGTGATCACCTCGCCCTCCTTCTGGTGGGTAAACGCCCGCAGTGAATGGTTCCCGGTCCTCAGCGATCGCAGGAGCCTGACCACCGTCCAGGGCACGGAATGGATCCCAGGCGGCGTCTACCAGCAGGTCCAAAAGAGCTATGGTCTCCTCTCTGCCTGCAGCTTTCAAACTGAGCTCTCCTGCCTGGAGGGCATCGAGCAGCAGACTGGCGAAACCTATACCCACATCTACCTTTCCGGAAACCTCCAGGACCGTGTCTCGGGTTTCGGCTCCCCCCTCCCCATTGAGGCCAGCCTGCGTTCTTCGCCGGATTACCGCGTGGTCTATGATCAGGATGGCGTGGTGGTATTTGAGAGAATTCGATGAAAATCGGGTAAGGAATTTGGGACCTTGCTTAGCTGTAAAGGTTTTCGAAATAGCACACCAAAGAGGATCGAGTAAAATCACTTATTGAATATTTCCCAATATCTACCTCATTAAAGTAAAAGGATTGATAATCTGCTGATTTAGAGCGCGTCGAGTGAAGAAAATTGATTTCAGTTTCATTTCACGTATCCTTCTCATCTCCTGGCTGATTGCTTGTGTCTTAATATTCTCCTTTGTCAATTTGGTCAGTTTCCTGCCGGGTATGGATTTTCCGCTTGGTTTGTCACATTTTTTGGAATTTCTCTCTCAATTCATCCGGTTAATTTCATCCTAAATCTAATCCTTGCTGGGTTTGGCGTTACGCTCTTCTCAATTGCCGCCTTCTCCTTGGGTCTCGGGGTGTTGCGTTGGCAGGAAGTCTCTCTGGTGCGAGGTGTAACCGCATTCGCTCTTGGCGAGGTCCTTTTTTCGCTGGTTTTTCTCGCAGTGATCAGTTTCACGCCGCTCACACCATTGATTGTGTGTGGCTTACTTATATCGGGCTTCTTATTGGGCCTCCCTATTCTCTTGCATTGGAAAAGCGCTTTCTCTAATGTTCACTTTTCTGTAAAATATGAGGGCTCCGAAAAAACAACCTTTATATTGGCATTCATAATTTTGTCTTTGACTGTCTTCTTAGCCACCACACGGTTGAGTTATGATGCGGCTGTGGAATATTTTTCTCAGGCAAAAATCTGGGCTGTGACTGGGGACCGTATTCTACTTTTTCCCAATGACCCTTTTCAGGCTAGTTCTTTACACCCAACCATTTTATTTACCCCACTCATTCAGCTCTTCGGAGACCAGTCCGCCCGCCTGCTCTCATGGGTCAATGGGCTCGTGTTAGTGCTCCTCGGACTTGTCTTTGGAAAAAAGCTAAAACTGTCGTCCAATGCTCGATTGTGGTTCGTTGTCCTCCTTCTTTCTTCCACTTTCTTCATTGACCTCTTCGGCGATGGCAAAATCGAGCTGATTGTCACCCTTCCCCTGCTGGTCGCAGCTTATTGGATGCTTGAAGGTCTGGAGCGCCCATTGACCAGTTCTTTTCTCCTCGTTGGCTTGCTTACTGGCTTTGCCATCATCTCCCGCGCTTACAACATATTCCTCGTGCCCCTGTATTTTGCTCTGTTCTTCGCCTTCTCTATCGTCTCATTCATTCGTTCCCACCCCTTCAGATCCCAATTCCCGTCCTTCTCGTTCAATTTTTCGGGTATTTCCTCCCGCCCTTTTTTGGATTCTTCCGCCGCTGATCCTTCTAGGAATTTTCCACTTATGGCAAAATTACCTTTGGTTGGGCAATCCATTCGCTCCTCTCATTCACATCCGTGAGATAAAGTCATCGACCTATCAGTGGCAGTTTGACCCTTCGATGCTCAATCAGCTCCGCTTTCTATATCCATTGACTGTCTCCTTCCTGAATTCACCACAGAGTCTGGGAACAATATCTCCTCTAGTGATCGGCCTTCTCCCATTCTTGCTCATCGCCGAAATTCGCCGCAATGTCCACCTTGAGCCGGCGATTCGTCATCTGCTTTATGCAGTTGTCATTACCCTTGCAGTTTGGGTGTATTTGTTCATCACGGTGGTTGAGATCCGCTATGTAATGTTTCTATGGATTTTGTTGTTCCTGCCAATGGCTCTTCTACTGGAAAGCGCTCAAAAAACGCGCCCGTCTCTATTTTGCCTTTCCTGCGTGCATTACCTGTGATATTGCTTGCATTTATTTGTGTGCGAGCCATTCTCATCGGCTGTAACAACATACTCGCCAATAGATCGGAATGGACAGGCTCATTGCTTCGATCGACCTCATGTGCACGCCATTCGAGCCGCTAAACCAGCTCGCTCTGCCTGGTGACCGTGTCTTCACGCTCCAGGCATTTCGCTATTATTTACGCCCAGATTTATTCGCCTGTTCCACGCGGAGGGAAGAATTTCTGCCAATAATGAATCTCGCTTACCAGTCCCCAAAGGCTTTTTGGGAAGCGCTTTATCGCCAGGGCTACCGCTATATCACCTATGAATACAACTTCTCGGAATTCCATACCAGGGTTGGTTCGCCCCCAGATCCCTCTTCTTCTCCCGATTGGTTGAAGGTAGACACCATAGCCTCCAATGAAACAACTGCCATCTTCCGCATCACTGCAACTAATCCGCCATATATGCCTGAATGGATCTGTTCTGAAAATGGTAAGGGGAGTGGGCAGTAGGACCGATTAAGATAGAATCACCAGTAGATTGAAAATTATCATCTGCGGCAGTTGAATTCGGAACCGAATTTATGGCAATGACTTGGCTTTCAACAACCACAATCGCAGTCGTGATCCCTGCATACCGGGCTGAGAAATTTATCCAAAAAACGATTTCCGGCATCCCATCTTTTATTGCACATGTGATTGTAGTGGATGATTGCAGTCCAGACCGAACCGCCGGTTTGGTCCAAGATTGCAGTGATCCTCGTGTCTGTCTTGTCTCTCACGAAATCAACCAGGGGGTTGGTGGGGCGATGCTGACGGGTTATCAAAAGGCGGTTGAGTTGGGTGCATAGATCATCGTCAAGATGGATAGCGATGATCAGATGGATCCTGCTTATCTCCTCCCGTTGATCAAGCCGATCCTGTTGGGAGAGGCAGATTACACCAAGGGGAATCGCTTTTTACACGCCATTGAGTTGAAATCCATGCCTCTCCTGCGGCGGATCGGAAATACGGGTTTATCCTTCCTCACCAAAGCCGCCTCAGGCTATTGGAATATTTTTGACCCGATCGAATGGCTATACTGCCCTCCATTCTGCAGTGATTCCGCTTCTCAACAGGGCAAAAATAGGCCGGCGCTATTTCTTCGAGACCAGCATGCTGGTTGAATTAGGAATGGTCCAGGCAGTGGTCCGTGATGTATATATTCCCGCGAGATATGGGAGTGAAGAAAGTTCGTTATCGGAATGGAAGACCTTCTTTGAGTTTCCCCTTCGCTTGTTATCAAGTTTCTTTCGACGGTTAGTCGTTCAGCATTTTATCCGTGATTTCGATGTCGTATCGGTGTTCATTCTTATCGGTGGATTTCTAAGCGCCTTCGGTTTGGCGTTCGGTCTCTATCATTGGTACCTTTCGTATATAACCGAAGCGGTTGCATCCACTGGTACTGTCATGGTAGCGACATTGCCGTTGATCCTGGGAGCCGAACTGCTGATCCAGGCTCTTGTAGTCGACATCCAGAGCGTTCCCCTGCGAACCTATTCATCTGGAAATTGAAACATTGAATCATTTAGAAAAAGAATTAATATCTTTTTGATTACTTTATCCCTAATGCTTCTAAGAACCTCAAATCAACGGCAGAATATAGATCGATGATTATTCTGAAAGCAAATCGATTTCGGAAATTACTAAAATGCGATCTAAAATGATTATTGATTGATATTCTTTTTTTGAGGGTTATCTAAACTTGACTGGACTACCGAAAATATCTGTTATTACACCAACATTAAACCAAGGGGATTATATTGATGAAACCATTCAATCGGTGATCAATCAAGAATATCCAGATCTTGAATACATAATCATCGATGGTGGATCAACAGATCAGACTCTCAAGATCTTAGAAAAATATCGAGGTAAATTGAAATGGATAAGCGAGAAGGATACTGGTCAATCGAATGCTATTAATAAAGGATTGAAGCTCGCTACTGGTGATGTTCTTTCTTACTTGAATTCTGATGATATTTTTGAGAACAGCTCATTGCAGGTTGTCGGTAATTTCTTCGCAAATCACCCTCAAGCTTACTGGTTATCAGGAAGATGTTGTATTGTGAACTCAAACGGTGAAGAGATCCGAAGAATGATTTCAATCTATAAAAATTTTTGGTTAAAATGGGCGAGTTTTCCCGTACTCAATATCCTAAATTTTATTTCTCAACCTGCCACTTTTTGGCGGAAGGAAGTGATTAATTCAGTCGGTCTTTTTAACGAGAATTTGTTTTTTACCATGGATTATGATTATTGGCTGCGGATTGGAAAAAAATACAGATTATGGGTATTACCAATTACCCTTGCAAAATTTAGAATTCAGCCGTCATCTAAGACCATGTATTCCACTCGATCCCAGTTCAAGGAGGAAATGAAGACTTTACGTATTCATACAAAATCTGAACTAACTATTAAGTTGCATGCTTTACATAATTTTCTTATCTTGATGCTGTATGGTTGGGCAATAAAGAACAAAGAAGAAAGGTCTAATGACTAGAAATATCCTAATAACTGGCGGTTCTGGTTTTATAGGAACCAATTTGGTTGAATATTTTCGAAATGCCGGCGAGCGTGTAATTAGTCTAGATATTAATGAGCCGCGAAATCCTGCCCACAAACCTCTTTGGTATCAAGTTAATTTGCTTGATCGCGAAAATTTGATTTCAACGATAAATAAGTTCCAGCCTGATGTAGTTTTACATTTCGGTGCGCGTACGGATTTGAATGAAAAAAAGAATTTGGAAGGTTATGACGCGAATATTCAAGGAGTGTGTAATTTACTCGAAGCAATTCGAGGTTCAGAGAGAGTTGAGAGGGTAATAATCGCTTCTAGCCAATTGGTTTGCGAAATTGGATACCAACCTGAAAACGAATATATTTACAGACCGACAACGTTGTATGGAAAAAGTAAAGTTCTGACCGAAAATATTATCCGAATCGCTGATTGGCGTGACATTACTTGGACAATTGTAAGACCGACCTCTTTATGGGGACCTTGGTTCGGTGTGCCATATAAAAATTTCTTTGAGACAATAAGACGTGAAATATATGTGCATCCAGGTGGGATCATTACCCGCAAACAGTGGGGGTTTGTTGGAAATTCGGTTTACCAAATAACTCGTCTATTGGATGTGCCATTCGAAAAAGTCCATCAAAAAACAATGTATTTAGCAGATTACGAACCTCTTGATCTGCATTTATTTGCCAATTCGGTTCAACAAGCATTCGATTCAAAACCTTGTTTGACAGTAGACTATCCCTTTTTAAAGCTCATTGCCCGGATTGGGGATTTTCTAAAATTTATCGGTTGGCAAATCCACCACTAAGTACTTTTCGCCTCCACAATATCGTTACAGACGAATTGCAGGATATGAAACCGCTGGAATCAATTGTCGGTCCTCTACCCTATTCTATGCTGCAGGGCATAGACCTAACCGTAGAATGGATGAGCCAACAGAGACAGATGGGGAAATAATACCATCTGATAAATTAATTTTGAAGATTGAAAATTATGCCTGTAAATATAAAGCAATCTAACGGGAATGTCTTGTATCAGCGTACCCAATATCAAATTCAAGGAGTCAGTCGGCAGTATTGGGATTATAAAGACGAAAGGATTCTCGCCGAGTTGGATGAAAGTGGAAATTTCTCTAGATGCTGGTTGCGGAGAAGGCATCCTTTTAGAAAAGATGACCAGCGCGATTTCCAAGCGAAAAGGTGATCGGCATTGATTATCTTCAAGAAAATATCGATATCTGCACTCAATTCGGTCTAAATGTCCAGAAGATGGATGTGTTTGATCTTCAGTTTGCAGATGAAAGCATTGACGGGATCGTATTTATGGAAGTCATCGAGCACCTTGATCATCCAGAAAAAGCGATTCAGGAGATCTCGCGCGTGCTCAAACCAAATGGCAAGCTGATCGTTCTTTTTCCCAACGATCGATTTTTCTTATTTGCCCGTTTTGTTTTTTTACGCTTCAAGGAATTGCGATTTGATCCGGGTCATGTTCGCCAGTGGAATCATCGTGACATGCGAAAATTCTTGCAGGCAAATGGATTTGTCGTTGAAAAATCCCGGTCGAATTCCTTTCCACTGGTGGCCGGTGTGCTTGCATGGCATGACAGTCGCATACAAATAAAAAGCTAATTGATCCTGCAATTTTCGCATCATTTTAGTAATTCGTGTACTCATATATAACCATACATCACATAAAGTGAGGCATTATTTCATAGCGAGTTTAGGTGAATCAAATAGCTGTTATCCCGCCTGATTATCAACACTCTACAAGAAATTCCTAAAAACAACAATAAGGAAGCCAAGGATCCCAATAGGATGGTAAATATAAAAGAATAAACTAAACCTTTCTACCGTGTTTTCTATAATTTTCCCTATCTTCTTTAGGCGATGAATTAGGATTAAGAATATTATCACTCCTAGGAATAATGCGAGATATCCAACATTATTACGATCTTCACTTAATGCAGAAAATCTTGCGATGGATAGTGCAGCAATCACGATGCTTCCCGAAGATACAAAGGTCATTGAAAACCAGCCAAGTAGGGGAGAAAAATGCAAAGCAATATCAGGACGAGGAACAATATCAGACTTTCGATCAGGCAAACTGTTACTCCGTAACAGTAAATTACTAGAATATCAGTTAAACGGCAAAAACAAGCTCCAGCTTGAGATATTGAAGAAAAACCAAAATGTCATCCATGTGAAAGCAATAAAATCGATTAATCCTAAAATAGGAATAATATTTCCTCGATTAGGGTTGGTGTAACATTCTTTCTGTAAATTGTTGAACCTTAACAAAATGGTGAGTCAGAAGTATCCTTTAGGTGACCAAACCAAAAAGGAGAACAAAATGACTCACCAAAACAATTATACCTTCGCAGAAGAATTGACAGAAAAGGGACTTGAAGCGGTCCCAGAATTGATGCGGGTTCTTATCAACAATGCCATGCAAGTAGAAAGATCAAAGTACTTGCAGGCAGATGAATACGAGCGCACAGAAGAACGGAAAGGCCACGCAAACGGGTATAAGCCAAAAACCGTGAAGACCCGTTTAGGTGAGATCACATTCGCAGTTCCCCAGGTCAGAGAAGGAGGCTTTTATCCTTCTGCGCTGGAAAAAGGGCTGCGAAGTGAACGAGCGCTGATGATCACCCTGGCTGAGATGTATGTTCAAGGTGTCTCAACCCGCAAGGTGAAAGCCATCACAGAGCAATTATGTGGGGTTGAGATCTCAGCCATGCAGGTCAGCCGGGCAACAGCACAGTTGGACGAAGTACTGCAAGAATGGCGAGAAAGACCGCTGGGAGAAATTGCTTACCTCTACGTGGATGCCCGCTACGAGAAAGTGCGGGATGCTGGACAGGTGCGGGATGCAGCAGTTTTGCTGGCCACCGGCATCTCTCCACAGGGTGAAAGACAGGTTTTAGGGGTTTCTGTGTCTCTGAGTGAGCATGAAGCCCATTGGAAAGCCTTTCTGAGGAGCCTGAAGGACCGTGGAATGAATGGCATACAACTGGTGATCAGCGACGACCATGAAGGCCTTGGAGCAGCTCGTCGGGCAGTATTCGGGAGCATACCCTGGCAAAGATGCCACTTCCATTTGCAGCAGAATGCGGGAGCTTACTTGCCCAAACAATCCATGAGGATGGAAGTGGCTGCTGATATTCGGGCGATGTTCAACGCACCAGATCGAAGGACAGCGGAAGAGTTCCTGCAGCAGGCAGTCCAGAAATATGCGCTATCCGCTCCGCGTTTATCTGCCTGGTTGGAAGATAACCTTTCAGAAGGGTTTTCGGTCTTTGATTTTCCGCTTGAGCACCGTAGATCCATCCGAACAACCAACAGTTTGGAGAGGATCAATCGGGAGATCCGCAGGCGCACCAGGGTAGTCGGTGTTTTTCCAAATGAGGCTTCCTGTCTTAGACTGATTTCTGCTTTGTTGATGGAAATCAGTGAAGAGTGGCAGATTGGGAAACGTTTTTGTGCTGGCAAGTCATTCGATTGTTAAAGAACTGTGGATAATTCTGGCTCGAATTTACAGAAAAAAGGTTGCGTAATCGGATTAGGTATCTTTTTTCTTAGTTTATCCATTCATAATCAGAAAGATCGTATGCATTCAATAAGATATTTGTCATTCATAATTTCCCCAAAATATGTAAAGATATTGGGACATTTACCATATCGATTTTTCTGGTTATTTCATCCTGCATAGATAGGAGGAGATAACCTTATTCGTTTCATAAATATTTTCCATTCATCCGGGTCTTTCACTCAGGTCGAAGAGTTCAAAATTCTCTGGATATCCAGCATATCCCTTATAAAAGATCATCTTATCTGATCGACGATCGCAAAAGAAGGATGAAGACCTCTGCGAAGTTTCTCGTTCGAAGGATTAGGATTTCGCTCAATCGGAGAAAATACTTCTATCTGATATCTCTTCTCCTCCAAGATAGGGAAGCATAAGTCCTTCGAGATCTGAAGGGACCTCGCGATCCAATAATTTCAAAATAGTTGGCAGGACGTCTATAGAGCTGGTATTTGAATTCACGTCTATTCTTCTCTTTTGACTTGGTGTGTGCACAACTAATGGGATGTGAATGAGAATCAAATAATAGTGGCGTATTATGCCCGTAATCCCCTCGTTCAAACATCTCCCCATGGTCTGATGTCACGATGAGATAGCTGTTTTTCAAGTCTCCCCGAACTCTCCAAATCTTCTTCCAAAAGTACCGAAAGTAACGCGTCCGCATACCGGATATATTCATCATATTCACGTCTTTGCATATGATAAAAGTTTCGTAATCGAATTTTCTCCGAGATAAAGGATGAATAGGCTTCGCTGGAGGCCATCAATTGATCTTCAAACATATGGTCGAATTCTTTCCGGGGTAAGTAAGGATCATGGGGAGGCCAAAAATGCAAATACATAATGGATGGAATTTTATAATTTGTAATAATTGGAGAGAGTCCATCAATTATTAAGCTCTAGAGAAAAAGAAAACCGTCCATTTACACCTAATGGGAGGCCATTCGGAAAATTCTCGCAACCGAGGAGTAGAGGAATGATTTCTCGTAATTCATTGTTTCCCTGTCAATTAATGATAAAAAAAAGGAAGCGGGGATATCTGACGGATTTCGAAAGAGAAACTCATCAAGGCCTCTTTGAATGTGGATATCGGATCTCGTTTGCCAATTAATACGACAACGAATGATTTATCGATGAAAATGAGCTGGGTTTCAGGTGGTCGGAAATCTCGTCATCAAATTGGTTTAATAAGTATTCCGCCCAAGCACTTTGAGAAATGCCAATTTGTGCGCTCCCAAGATAATTGAAAATATTATGATCAATAAATCCTTTCCTTATTTGCCCTGCCATATTGATTGCCCAGGTGCGTCCAAGGATAAGATCCTGTGAGGAGTGAAAAACTCCTGGGGATGTGAAATTTGCGGCAGAATAGTGGTTATGGAATACAATGCTCCGTTCTGCTAGCTTATTAATGTTGGGTGTCGTGTCGCGTCTATACCCGTATAATGAATCCAAATTTCTCGCCGACATCGCATCAATACGATCAGGATCACATTCTTGGCTGGGTTCAATTGGATTCGTTCAGCTCAGAAAAGATCTGATCTCGAGGACCAAGGAAAGAAGAGGCCGACACCACTGAGGCAAGCTTCAAAAATTCCCTTCTCGTAAGTCGATTTAGTTATTGTTACGGACCTTCCCTTAAAGGTAGTTAAATGTTGTCAATCTGCGTCAGGAACCGTCTATTTTGAAATTATTATATTCATTCTCGATCCTCAAATCCACCAGCGCTTGTAGCCCGTTCCGCATCATTATAATTTGACTTTCTGGTTTCATTGCTTTGGCTTGTCAAAATAGAACGTATGTGCTATAATTATCCTGGAGTATAGCCATGTCTTCAAATCCTCCTTCGTGCATCCATTCACCTTTCTTCTTTGCGCCCCGGCTGTCAGTCTCCAGGCTTCTTCCTTCCTCTATCCCATTCATACCTATGCCCAGCCCACCACCTCCTTACGAAAATTTATTCGTTCCTCTTCGTTTTTTTCGCGGAACGAATACCTCCCCAGCCGGCGCAGGCAGGCTTGGCTTCCGTCGCCGCGATTTCAATCGCCATTCCCCAGCCTCACCTCATCCACCCAGACGCCTCATCTCCAAAATCCAGCCGCATCCATCCCTCATTCTCTAATTGGCTCTCCAAAGGCAAACCATGCTCAATCAGCACCAGCCTCACCCCCCACCGGTCCAGCGCCTCCTCCCAGCCCTCCTCCGCCCGCACCACCCCCAGCCACTCGCTCACCAGCGCGTCGTCGTACAGGTCGGTCCGCCCGTCGATGAACACCGGGTATTCGGGCAGCTCCCAGAGCAGGTAGCCCCCCCAATTGTAAGCGTTGAACAGCCTCCCGGGTGGCTGGTTCTCCTGCAACCAGCCCACGGCTTCCACCGGCATCGTCTTGCCGATCTCTTCCTGGTTGGCCGCCAGTGGCAGCACCGTCGCAGCCTTGATCGCAACCGCCAGCGCCAGCACGATGAAGATCAGCAGGTTGATCGTGCGGAAGCGGCGAGGTTCCGCCGCCGCCCCAGCGGTGAACCCGGCCCGGCGCGAGAGCGCCTCAGCCAGCGGAGCGGCGTGCCGGGCAAGCACAGGCGCCGCAGCCAGCGCAAACAGGGCGATGTTCCGGGCCGCCGAGAAGGACAGATAGGCGAAGACGGTGAAGAGCAGGCAGTCGCTCAGCGCCAGGCGCCGGCGCGAGAAGCCCACCGCCGCAAAGCTCAGCAGCAGCAGCCAGACGAAGGGCTGCACCTGCGCCGAATGGAAATCCGGCGGCTGCCACTCCTGGATGTACTGCCCGAGCGCCCCGATCGAGATCGTCTTGAACGGATACAGCAGGATCTTTGCTCCATGCGGATTGATCATCGCCCCCACCCCCATCAGCAGCCCGATCCCGGCCAGCAGTTTGAGCTTCGCCGCATGATCGTTCACTGCGTGCTTGGCGTTGGGCGATTCTGCCGCTGGGCGGTCCTGTCCTGCTGCCGCCAGGTTTCGGGATTCTGCCTGTGGGCGTTCCTGTTCTGGTTCAGCCAGGTTTCGGGGTTCCGCCGCTGGGCGATCTTTTCCTGGTTCAGCCAGGTTTCGGGGTTCCGCCGGTGGGCGGTCCTGTTCTGGTTCAGCCAGGTTTCGTCGTCCCATCGTTACGCCGATCCACCCGAGCGCTTCTGCCAGGAAGTAGATCCCAATCAGGATGAAGCCGGCGATGAACCCGCCGTGGCAGTTCGCCCAAACCGCCATCAGCGCTGGCAGCAGCCACAGCCGCTTTGCAGCCTTGCGCTCCTCTGGTTTGCTCCAGCGCCAGCCTTCCAAAATCCAGAGCGTGATCGCCGCGAACAAGAAGGTCACCATGTAGGGTCGCGCCGCCCAATAGATCCCCGCTGCCGCCGCCGCCAGGATGATCACGAAGGTCCGCAGGAAGACGCCGCCTGTCAGCGTTTTCCAGACGAACCAGAAGCTCAGCGTAACCATCAGCGCCGTCCAAAGGTTCAGTCCGCCAGGTCCGGAGAGGCGGTAAATGGAAGCCAACCCCACTTCTGCCAGCCAGCCGGGATACTCCCACGCTTCGCCGTACCGGGTGTAGGAGAAATAGTCGGTCTTCAAGATCTGCCGGTTTTGGACCATCCACTTACCCGCCCGCAGGTGCCACCAGGTGTCGCTGTCCACCGAAAAACGGGCTGCCATCGCGAAGACCGCCAGAAATGCAATCCAGGTAACCAGGCGTCTCATGCTCATCGGTTCGTCTCTACGGCTGCGTGGTCTTCCCCAGCCCCAACTCTTCCGGGCGGATGGGCTGCGAGAGCTGGTAGAACACCCGGTAGTCGCCGATTTGCGCTTCTTCCCAGCTGATGCCTCTCATGGAGAGCTGCTCGCGGAGCGTCTCGTCCAGCTTCGGGTGCAGGCTGGTGATGTAGGCGGCCCGCCCGGCGTTTTCGACCAGAGCATCGTACGGCGCATAGCGGTCGTCCCGCTCGGTGTAGCGCATGTCCAGGTGGTACGGCAGGCGCGGCGTGAAGATAAGCTTTTCTTCAGTCAAGAACGCCAGCGGGTATGCGGTCCAGTAGTTGGTATAGCCGCGCCTCTCTTCGTGGCTGATCAAGAAGTCGATCAGCGCCTGGTCATACCGGTGATCGATCTGGCTTGGGCTGTAGAACTGGGTGGTCAGCCCGGGTGGGAACCTCAGCGCAGATTGGACCGTCCCCCAGAGCTGGTAAGCCACCACCAGCACCGCCGCCGCCAGCGCCCATCTGCCGTAGCGGGCTTTCCAGGAAAGGATCATGTCCGCCGCGAAAAGCGCAAGCGGCATCGCGAGCGGCAGGAAATACCGTCCAGACGGGTCTGCGCCAAAAGGGCTCAGCACAAATCCGAATGCCAGGGTCAGCATCACCAGAGCTGGCAGCAGCGCTTCCTCCCCGCCTGGGCCTTTGGCGACCTTCTTTACCGCATGCAGGATCACTGCCATCCAGAAGACCAGCACGAATGGCAGCAGCGGCAGACCAAGCCAGCTCGCGCTCCACGGCGGGCGCAGCCCGAGCGCCGCCGGGATCCCGAAGACCAGCAGGTTGAGGGTGTGCCTGGGAATCTGCGCCAGCCAGGGCAGCCCCTCCACCCCCGCAATCGCCCCGCCTCCCAGCTCCACCAGCATCCGGGAAAACCCTTCCTGCGCCGCATAAATCCAAATCGGGAGCGACCCCAAAATGAAGCCAAATATCAAAGCCGACAGAGCCGTTAAGATCGGCGCTCTTCCCGGGGGCTTCAATTGAGAGCTCCGCTGGAAAGCGGTCGCCGTCAGGTAGGCTGCCGCCGAGACGCTGTAAATCAAAGTGAGACCGAAAGCCCAAAATCCAAGCCCATTCAATCCGCCAAAGATGATCCAGCTCAACCCACCGGCGGGAAAATCCCCAGCCCGCCATTTCCGTCCGATCTGCAGTGCGCACAGCAAGATCAAATTGCCGATCACCAGCGCTTCGCCGTATCCTCCCAACGAGACGGTGGTATAGAGTGTCAGGTTAACCGTTGGCACCGCCAGCAGCAGCGTTGCCAGCGCCCCGATCTGCCACTTGCCAAAAATCTCACGACCCAACAGGTAGCTGGTGAACAGGAACCCGCCAAACAGCAGGCTCTGGATGAGCCGGATCACCCACACATACTCGCCGAATAACCAGAAGCCTCCTGCGATCAAGAATGCGTCCAGGCTGCCCATATACGCCTGCCCATAGAAGAATACCGGCCTCGCCCCCTGCAGGATGTGCCGCGCCATTAATCCGACAATCGCCTCATCCGCATTGAAAGGCGCCCACCCTCCAAGAATCAGCCAGGCTCTTAATCCAGCCCCAGCCAGCAGCGTGAGTGCCACCCAAAACAGCGGCTTATGCGAGATGTTTGCGGCAGTTTGCATCCAGGGCTCATTTTAAGCCAGAATTCAGGCCAAACCGATAACAAATCTGTAAAATTCGGTTGACAGAACCACCCCCCGCAACGTATCATACGGATTGGATACAATCCAACGATCGTCAAAAGGATCAACCGATAACCTGGATCTATCCAGACCAGCCCAACCATGCCCATCCGCTCCAGGAATCCCATACCGCAGGTTTCACGCGAACGCTGGCTGTCGCTGGTGATCTTTCTGCTTGCGGTTTTCTTCCGGCTGATCCCCGGTGCTCGCACCATCGATGATGCTTTCATCACCTATCGCTATGCCCGCAACCTCATCGCCGGCGATGGCTTCGTCTTCAACCCAGGCGAGCGTGTCCTCGGGACCACCACTCCCCTCTACACCATCTTGATGGTCGGATTAGGGTCGATTTCTGGTGGTGCCCAGGCGCCGTTCCCGAACCTCGCCCTGATCATAAATGCCCTCGCAGATGGGGTCACCTGCTTGCTGCTGATCTGGCTCGGTCGCAGGCTGGGATTCCGTTTTGCTGGCTTTGGTGCTGCGGTCTGCTGGGCTGTTGCACCTTACAGCGTAACCTTCGCAATCGGCGGGTTAGAAACCAGCGTGTTCGTCATGCTGCTGGTCGGATGCGCTGCGGCTCACCTCGCTGAGCGGCGGATCCTGGCGGCATTCACCGGAGCACTCGCGCTGCTCACCCGACCGGATGCCCTGATCCTGATCGGACCGCTGGCTCTTGACCGGATCTTGCAGTGGAGAAATGAATCCCGGCGAGGGGATTTCAATCTGAGGAATACTGTAAAAGAAGCACTGGCCTTTGCAGTTCCTACTTTAGGGTGGATCCTTTTTGCGTCGGCTTACTTTGGCAGCCCGCTCCCGCATTCCATCCTCGCGAAGAGCGTAGCCTACCGGCTGGATTCGGAAGCGGGTCTCGTCCGGCTGCTCCAGCATTACAGCACACCTTTCATGGAAAACCTGACCTTCGGGGCTGGCTGGATAAGAATCGGCCTGGTGATTGTCCTGTTCTTCTTCATCGTCGGCGGTCTGCGCGGCTTCAGGCAAGAAAAGCATGTCTGGCCGCTGATGGTCTACCCGTGGCTTTACCTGGTCATTTTCGCAGCCGCAAACCCGCTGATCTTCCGCTGGTACCTGACCCCGCCGCTTCCGGCATTATTCTTGTTCATCTTAGGCGGCATCGAGAGAATTATCCTTGATATCTGGGATTGGCTGCAGGGGCGGCTCCATTCCGGCGCGGACCATTCAGCTGTTCCATCTTGGCTGAACATGATATTCTTGATTCTCATCCCGGCCTTGCTCCTGCTGCGCGGCTGGCGGATCCATCCCGACCACGGGATTGATCGTCCTGCGCCAGATATGGCCTGGGATCGGCTGGAGCTGCTCTATTACCAGGCCGCCGATATTCTGAACCAGCGGCTTGCAGCAGGACCAAATCTATCACCTACCCTCGCCGCGGGAGATGTTGGCGTGCTCGGTTTCTTTACCGGCTTGCCCCTATTAGATACCGTTGGACTGAACAGCCCAATCTCCACCCGCTATTACCCGATCGATAAAGCCTATTACACGATCAACTACGCCGTCCCTCCTCAGTTGATCCTGGATGTGAAGCCCGATTACATCGTAATCCTGGAGGTGTATGGGCGTAATGGGCTGCTGAAACAACCCGAATTTTGGGAACAATACCGCCTCCTCCAGACACTGCCGACAGATATGTACGGCAGTGATGGGATGTTGATCCTGGAAAAAGCTGCCCCATGATCCAAGAAGCTGCCGGCGGAAATCAAGGGCAGGTCCAGCCTTCCAAAAAGAAATGGTTTTTATGGGTTTGGTTGGCGCTGACTGCCATACTCTCGCTTTTTGCTTTTTGGGGGCTGAGACTGGTTCCCTTCCATCCTGATGAAAGCACGCAGCTCTATATGAGCGCTGATTTTGATCTGCTGCTGCACGATCCGCTGGCGATGGCTTGGTCGCCATCCAAATCCGGCAGCCTTCCCCAGCACTACCGGCTGGTCGATGCCCCTCTCACCAAATACATCTTGGGATTAGGAAGGTCATTGACAGGCCAGGCAGCCCTCGCTGCCGATTGGGATTGGTCGATGAACTGGGACCAAAACTTTACCCGTGGCGCGCTGCCAGAGCCTGGCTTGCTCCAGAGCGGGCGCGCAGCCCTGGTATTCCTGATACCATTGGACCTGCTCCTGGTCTGTATAATTGGGATGCGGATGGGAGGTAAGATCACCGGATTGCTGGCAGAGCTGCTCTTTGGACTGAATGCCCTGGTGCTTCTCCATGATCGCAGGGCGATGGCTGAACCTGCACTTACATTCGGGGTGATCTTCTGCGTCTGGAGCTTTCTGGACGGCAACCGGCGTCCCTGGTTGGCAGGGCTAGCCGCCGCAGTTGCCTCAAACGCCAAACAGACCGGTATATTCTTACTGCCGGTCGGTTTGATCGCAGTGGTTCTGCCTCTCGCAGAAGATTTTCAGAGAAGTCACGCAGAAAAAATCAGAAGAACCCTCTGGCGTGCAGCCCAGTATGGGATGGTTTTTTTCGTCATCACCGTGGCGCTGAATCCGATCCTGTGGGCTCATCCGTTCCAGGCCGCACAGGCAGCCTGGGCAGAACGCCAGGAGCTGTCATTGAGGCAATTGGCTGATTTCAATCGGCTCTCTCCTGAGACAGTTTTAAATTCCCCGGCCCGCCGATTTGGAACGATGCTAGCACACCTTTTTCTCGTCCCGCCGATATTTGCTGAGACATCAAACTATCTAGATGACATAAGAGCCTCCGAAACCGATTATTTAGCAATCGGGGGACATGACTTATTGCGCGGCATGGCTGTCGGCGGGCTGCTTCTGATATTCACGATGTTTGGCTTGACTCTGGGAATAATCCGGTTATTCCAAACAGGTTTTCTGCGAAAATCAGTCTTGCTGATTGTGATCCTTTCAACAATTTCGCTTATTATTGGAATCTACACCGTGGTTGGGTTTCCATGGCAGCGCTATTTACTTCCGCTTGTTCCGTTCTCCTGCCTTTGGGCTGCCTATGGGATATCCGCTCCGTTCGAAAGGAAGCCATGAACGATCCTGCTGCTCTGGAAAATGATTCCAAAGCCGATTGGATTTCACTTCCTAACGGTCTCAACCCCGCATTTGTGTTTGGATTGGCTGTTCTGCTCGGCGCCGGATTGCGGATTGCGATCGTCTTGAAGGCAGATTTTCCGCATAACGATGGCGGATTATTCAACTCAGTCACACAAGAGCTTATCCAAAGCGGTTTTCACCTGCCCGTTACGATCCCGTACAATTCTGGTCAGATCCCTTTTGTTTATCCACCCTTGGGATTTTATCTGGCTGGCGCTCTGACCGCCATGGGGTTTTCACTGATCCAGCTTCAGCGCTTGCTGCCGCTGATTTTTTGCATCCTGACAATACCCGCCTTTGCCCTGTTGACCCGAACTTTTACACACAGAAGCGATCTCGCAGCACTTTCTACACTCGCTTTTGCTCTTCTGCCCTACAGTACCGACCGGCTGCTGATGGGCGGCGGGCTGACACGTGCCCCCGGTTTCTTTTTCTCGCTACTTGCTTTAAATTGGATCTACCTGTCATTTGAAAACGGAAAACACCTGTATATCTCCTTAGCTGCCCTTTTCTCAACGCTTACCCTGCTCACGCATCCGGTCTACACCACGTTCGTGGTCTTCAGCGCCCTGGTTTTCTACCTTTTCCTGCCGAAAAAAAGGAGGAATCTTATTAGTGGCATGTTAGTCGCAGGTGGGGTCTTGCTGCTTTCAGCAATCTGGTGGCTGCAAATATTAACCACCCATAGTATTGATCCAATCCTTGGGGCATTAGCTTCGCGCAACGCTCTTCCGCTTATCGTACGCCTCAGTCAATTGCTTTTCTTTGACCTTTCTGGTGAATACTTCCTTGAGCTCATAGGGGTATTCAGCCTTTTTGGATTGATTTTCACCCTCCTGGATAGACATTACCTGCTGCCAGCCTGGCTGATCGCAATATTTATTTTTGAGCGGACCGCACCCGTATCCTTAGCAGTAGTGCCGTTAGCAATGCTCGCGGGCATCGGTGGAGCACGGATGATTGAAGCCGGAAGCAAGCTTTGGAAGACAGGGATTCGCAGTCGCTTTGTGATGATTGCGTTCAGCGTCCTGGTCTATTACTCGCTGATATCCAGCTACATCCGGTTCGATGCGGCGGTGCTCACACCCGATAACAGGGAGTCATTAACCTGGATCGCCGAGAATAGCTCCGCTGGAAGCATTTTCCTTGTGCTCAGCGGTTACCCGTGGTGGGATGATCCTGTTACAGAATGGTTTCCGACGCTGACCGA
Source organism: uncultured Chloroflexia bacterium (assembly GCA_963827155.1). GTDB lineage: Bacteria > Chloroflexota > Anaerolineae > Anaerolineales > UBA4823 > UTCFX2. The sequence goes on from CAWGZV010000002.1 coordinate 2,036,487, forward strand.
TCGAGTGAGCGTGACAACCGTGCAGGGTTATGAATGGACTACACCAGATCAATTTTCCCATCAGGCACAGATATTTACGGAAGCTGGTCTATGTTTGCAGTCTATAGAAGTGAGCTGCCTGGATGAATGGGCTGGAAGGAATCGAGTGGCGTTTGATTACATATTTATCCCCCAGATCAAACCACCAAAAGGCAGCTTGCCTGTCGGCAACTCAGCCTTGGTTCAAGCGCTCCGCGGCTCGGAAAGATACACGCTCATTAATGAAGATTCTGGGGGGCTGGTGTTTCAACTGCATTGAGGGCATTCAATCCGGTAAAGTCGGATTTTCACGCAAGTTGGTTTAAGAAAAACAGGGTGCGCTGGCTGAGCCGCACACCCTGCTGACTTAAATAACCTATCCGAGATACTCTCGAAGTTTCCGCCGAATTGCCGGATGCCGCAAGCGGCTGAGCGCTTGGGCTTCAATTTGGCGGACGCGCTCACGGGTAACACCCATTTTGCGGCCAACTTCTTCAAGCGTGTAAGCTTGTCCATCCAGTAGACCATAACGCAGCTGAAGAATCCGCACTTCACGGGGAGGTAGACCATTAAGCACCGATTCCAGGTGCTCTCGCAGAAGATTGTATGTCGCCGTGTCATCAGGTGCGGGGACTTCTTCGTCTTGGATGAAATCTCCAAGCACTGAAGTCCTCTTCATCATCGGTTGGAGTCTCTAAAGAAAGCGGACGGCGCGCGACCTGGATCATGTTCTCCACCTTCTGTGGAGTCACATCCAGAGCTTCAGCCAGCTCTTCAACCGATGGATCGCGCCCTAAGCGCTGCGTCAGTTGGTGCTGGACTCTCAGCAGCTTATTGATCTGGTCGCCCATATGCACGGGAACGCGGATCGTGCGTCCCTGGTCCGCAATCGCACGCGTCACCGCCTGGCGGATCCACCAGGTGGCATAAGTGCTGAATTTGTGACCGCGGCGATAGTCAAACTTCTTTGCAGCCCGGATCAAACCGATATTCCCTTCCTGGATTAAATCCAAGAATGGGACGCCGCGTCCCATGTACTTCTTCGCCACAGAGATCACGAGACGGCTGTTCGCAGTGATCAAGTGTTCCCGGGCAGCCCAGCCGTCCTCAATCAGCAGCTGGAGTTCCTGGCGCCGGCGGGTGCTCACATTCCCTTTCGCCAGCTCTTCTCTCGCCAACCGGCCGCGCTCGATGCGCTGAGCCAACTCTACCTCTTCCTCGGCAGTGAGGAGCGGTACACGGCCGACCTCTTTCAAATAGAGACCGATGGTGTCATCGGTATCGATATTCGCCAGATAATTATCCTCGACTGTCAGATCGCGGCTGGTTTCCTCTTCTAACTCATCTTCTTCATTAAGCTCTTCGTCTGACGGGCCTCCAGGGACTGGCTCTTCCAAATAAGGAATACCTGCGCTCAATAAAGCTGCAAAGGCTTCTTCGAGCTGGTCGACATCCTGCTCGGCTTCTGGAAAAAGCGTCAGGATATCATCAATCGTCACATATGATTTCTGACGCCCAAGCTCAATCAAACGCGCGATTGCTGTATTTTCGTCTGGTTCTTCGATTTCCTTCAGTAATTCTTCGTTGATCATAGATAAACTGACACCTTAATAAGCATACTTACTGCTATCAGAATACACTCTTTTCAAACCAAAATCAATACCCAATTCGGATAGACTTGCAATCGAGCTATCCTGCTTAAGGAGTTGGGACAGTATTTGGCTCGGCTGCAGGTTTCTCGCCAGATCCTGGAGTAGGAGTAGGCATGAAAGGCGGCTTGGTGGCAAATCCCAGCAAAGGATCCAGGCTGTATTTATTCGCTATAAACAGCCCCCGATTTCCTACCTGCACGTAATATCCGCTCGCTGTCGGGGTTTCATCACCCACACTGATTCTTTCCTCCGTGTCATCTTTGAAAACGACTAAAAGCCGATACACTGGAGGGTTCAAACCTGCTTCATCCAGGCTTGGTCCACCTTGCAGGGAAGATACCTCTCGGGTAGAGAGCAGCTGGCTCAATGCAGATTCGATGGCACCTGTATCGGCGGCTCCTTCATCCGGATACATAATCGACCAACCAGCGGTTTCATCCTTATGCAGCTCTAAAACGGCTTCACCGACCTTCTCCAGACGTAATCCGGAAATCTCCGAATTGAATGAGAAGAGCATGGGACTTGCTTCGGTGGGAGTTGCCTCAGCTTCTTCCGTGCTACTTTTCGTTTGCTGGAGGTAGTAGGCTACCGCCAACAAGGCTGCAAGCACCACAACCGTGATCAAAGTTGAACGTCGGATCATGCCTTACATTCTCCTTCGACGTTGAACAAATACCCAAATACCACCAACAAGCGCCAAACCAGGGAGAATGATCACCACCGCTAGCAAAATCAAATTCATTATTGCGCTTTGAGGCGGCAGCATCATCCGGGTAGTGTTTTCCTTCGGGGTTAGATTGATCAATTCCTCCTGACCCGCAGCCCAGTCGATCGAATTTACAATCAAATCCCCGTTAGCAAGAAAGACAAAATTCGCATCTATCGAAAAATCAGAATCGCCGAAGGTGACAAGGCGGGTTTTGGTATCCAGGTTTTCATCCGCTACTGCCAGGGTAATTGGGCCAGGTGTGTCTTTGTTCTCGTCGAATCCGATCTGTGAACTGCCTTCAGCCAGGTTGTCAAGGGTGGTTTCAGCCCACGATTGCTGAGCTGTGAAAACCAACTCGACCGGACTGATCCCGGTAATCGTATTCGTCATCACTGTGACACTTCTCGCTGTTGGGAACTGTGAGCTGGTATTACCAAGATCCTCCGTAATTGGAGAGGAACCATAATGCGCGGCTATAGGCGCGAACGGTTGTTGAGATGTGAGGTCAACAATGATATCTTTTCCAAGCGACACATTCCAGCTTTGAGCAAGATAGTCCGCAAGCGGATCCGGAGCATCGCCAAAATCAGTGACTGGAAGCGGCTCGCTCATCACAACCAATGCACCACCATTTTCTTGATAGCTCATTATTTGATCCACCTCGGACTGAAGCAATGGCTGACGCGGGCCGGCAATCACGATCACATTTGCATCTTCAGGAATTTTGTTTTCTGCCAGCAAACTGAAAGATTTGACCGTATAGTTCTTGTTCTCCAGGGTCCGCTTCAGCATAGAAAGCGATTCCTGCCCGGCATCATCCGGGCTCTTCTCACCGTGACCGCTAAGAAAATAAACGACCCTTTTTTGGGGATTCTGCAAACGTACGAGCGCGCCGGTCATTTGCTGTTCCGTTAAGGCGGTGACCTGTTCTTTTTGCTCTCCCATGATCAGTACAATGGTGCCGTCCCGGGTGATTTTCGCTTGCTGCGCCGCAGCAGGATTTTGATCCGGATCAATGAATTCATATTTGAAATTTCCATTGGAATTGTCTTTGTATTGGTCGAGCAAACTACGAGCGCTCTCCGAGTTCGCTCGCTTTGTGAAGTATGCTTGGGCAGTGACTGGTTGATTGATTTTCCCCAAAATTTCCAGGGTCTCCGGAGCGAGAGTGAACTGCTTGCCTTCGGTCAAGTCCCATTTTTGGGAATTTTGGAAACCTATGAAATTCAATACCACAATTATGCCCACAACAGCCAGGCTTAGTACAATGGCATTGCTTCCATAACGAGATTGCCTGCCTGTCAGAATCCGACGAGTACGAGCTGGATCGAGCAGAGCAAAGAGCGCCAATCCAATAACGATAAATCCAAGGCTGATCTGCATTGCCAGGTCGAATCGTCTGAAAACAACATACAGACCTATCGATACCAGGACTGCGATTGTAGAAATTACAAGCCCCAGCGGGGCAAAACGTCGCCATTCGGGTTTCATTAGCCCCACCTCCGAACCTCAACTGAGACCGTTCCAAAAAATAGCGCCAGCACCGTCACACTCAGATAGAACACGATATCTTTAAGGTCGATTATCCCGCGCATGAGGGTGTCATAAAAATGACCGCTGTAATTCAAGTAGCTGATGAGCTCTGAATTACTTCCTAGCGGACCAGTTACCTGCGCAATTGGGCTCAACACCCACCAGAGAAATATTAGCGCTCCCATCGTCGTGACAAAGGCTGCGATTTGATTGCTGAACAAGGAGGAAACAAAGACTCCAACGGCAACCATTGAGGCGCTAAGCAGGGCTAAGCCAAGGTATCCGCTCACTAAGGGACCTTGATCGATTCCAGGGCTGACAAGTTTGTTCAAAAGAAGCGGGTAAACCAGGGAGATAGAGATTATGGTCATTAGCATGAAGAAAGCGCCCAACCATTTTCCTACCACAAGCTCACTATCTCGAACCGGGGTTGTCAGAAGCAGTTCGATCGTCCCAAGCCGGCGTTCCTCCGCAAGCAGGCGAGTAGTCAGTGCAGGGATAATCAATACCAACATGGTAGCAAGTGGGCCGATTACGATATCAATCCCAGGGACATAACCTTGTTGGGATATCGCCACCTGCAGGTTGAGAATGAAGAAGATACCCAGCACCAGAAACACAACAAAAGCTACCATATAGGCGACTGGGCTCGAAAAATAGAGATTATATTCACGAATGGCAATCGTCCAAATATTCTTCATAAATCAAAATCCCTTTTCATATCTTATTGAAGTACCTTTACTACTGCCCATCTGTTGATTCCTCTTCAATGATTTCAACTTGGTCGTCTCCGGCTGGCTCAGGCATTGAGGGGGTGTCACGGGTCAGTTGTAGGAAAATCTCTTCCAGGCTTAATCCCACCTGGTGCATTTCAAGCAGAAGATAACCATTATTAACAACCGCTCGGGCAACCTCCGGTCGAGGATCTGTGCCTGGGAGGGTTTCAAACTCAAGTTTTCCGTCCTCCTGGGAGGCGACTCGGGCAACCCCTGGGATGCGCGCTGAGAAGGTTTTCCAGTCCATCTGAATCTCCGCCGACAACAAGCCCAACCCTCTGTGCGCCTATTAAACGAGATTGAAGCCTCTCAGGCGTGTCTTCGGCTACGATCTGACCCTTATTGATAATCATGACTCGGTTGCATATCTGCTGAGCTTCTGAAAGAATGTGGGTCGAGAGTAAGACTGTGTGCTCTTTACCAACTTCCCGGATCAAATTGCGAACCTCAATTATTTGCGCAGGGTCAAGCCCGATCGTTGGCTCATCAAGAATTAACACTTCGGGATTATGCACTAAAGCCTGACCCAAACCAACACGCTGGCGCATACCTTTCGAAAGGTTGCCGATATAGCTGTTAGTGCGATCTTCCATATGCAGCATTTCCAGGATATCGAGCACCTTGTCTTCTGCACTCGGAACATGCCTCAGATCAGCCATAAACTTTAGATAGTCGAAGACGGTCATATCTGGGTATAGTGGCACAGTCTCAGGCATATAACCAACCCGTCGTCGGACCTCTAATGATTTGTCAACAACATCGAATCCGGCAACTTCTGCCTTTCCTGAAGTCGGGGGCATAAAGCCGGTAAGAATTCGCATGGTTGTTGTCTTCCCGGCGCCATTTGGTCCAAGAAAACCCACGATCTCACCTTGAGCGGCATCGAATGTCAATCCATTAATTGCGCGGCGAAGGCCATAATCCTTTGTTAATCCTTCCACACGGATCATAAACGAACTCCTGTTCTTTAAGTTTCATTCAAGAAAACAAAAAGCACAGCTACCGTCGACGGCGGCAGTGCTATTGTTGGGAACAACTTATTGTCTCTCTGCTAATTTTCTAATACCTGGAGTTATATACCCGAGTTAGTTTATAGCAAATTAAAACACTCAAAGTCAAGCGACTCCGCCAAGTCTAATCGAATGCTAATCTTTTTTGCTTTATATTTAAAAGAAGTTATAATGTTTGCGTAATTGGAGAAGGGAACAAAATTTTTAGGGAATTTTCCTAGTGGAATGCGACTTGCACCGTTTTTCTGAATGAGGCATACTTGGATTTTGCCGGGAGTTGACTATTATGGCCGAAATACCACTTAGATCCTATTTACACGAGATTGAAAAGCATATAGAGAGTGGACGGACCGATCAGGCAATTGCACACAGCCGACATATTCTGCAGTCCTTTCCAAAATATGTGGATGCATATCGCTTGCTTGCGAAGGCTTACCTTGAGAGCCAGAAATACACCGATGCTAATGATATTTTCCAACGAGTTCTGTCTTCAGCACCCGATGATTTTGTATCCCATGTAGGAATGAGCATTATCCGTGAAGATGAAGGAAATCTAGATGAAGCAATCTGGCACATGGAACGCGCTTTTGAGGTTCAGCCATCGAATAACGCGATCCAGGAAGAGCTCCGCCGATTGTTTGGTCGAAGGGACAATGTTGAACCTCCAAAAATTCGGCTGACGCGAGGCGCGCTTGCACGCCTTTATTTTAAAGGCGAGCTTTTTCAGCAAGCGATTGGAGAAATTCGCGCTGCGCTTGGAGAAAATCCGGATCGCCTGGATCTGCAGACCATGCTGGCCGAGATCTATCTCAAAACTGACCAGAAAGTGGATGCTGCTGATACTGCGCTTGCGATTTTGAGACGTCTACCGTATTGCGTCTCCGCCATCCTGGTGATGATCCAGATCTTAGAAGGAACGGATCGTGAAATGGAGCTTCGTTCGTACAAGCAGAGATTCGTTCAGCTCGATCCTTATTCTTCTTTTTTACAACCTGGCGAATCGAATCTGGAAAGCGTTCCGGATCGATCTGTACAAATTGAAAAACTGGAATGGAAGCCTGATCAAGCAATTTCCAGCCAGAACCAACCAGCTTGGGCAGCATCTTTAGGTGTTGATCTTAGGGATCTTTCGAACGCGGATGCAGGGAATCTGCCATTGTGGCTTGAAAATACTGGTGATGCTGAGGAACCACCCGAAAGCATGTTGCTTCCTGATTCATTCATGCAAGAAGAAGAACCAATTACAAATTTTATGGGTACATCAGCCCCAATTCCTGATTTTGGAGCAGAAGAAGAGGTGCCAGACTGGTTGGTGGATGCCGGATGGAAAGCGACTGCAGCGGCGGGGTCAGTGATATCTCAGGAACTTCCAAACGAGACATTCGAATCTGGCGATGGAACCGGTGAACAAGTACAGGACAGCGATATCCCCGATTGGCTTCGGGCTATGGCTCCTCCTGAAGGTGAATTATCCACCGAAGAAGGATCGGATGAATTTAATCCCTGGCTTGCAGAGCTGCTGCCTCCAGAAAAAAATCGAGAAGAAACCCACAGTCAGGAAGAGCCTCACTCAGGCGAGGCAGATTACCCTGATTGGCTTATAGCTGCAGGTACCGCAGCAATTGGATCCACTGAGGTCGCAACTAGAGCAGATGCCGATGAAACAATCAAACCAGAAGAAAAATCATCAAGCGCGGTAGCGATCGAGTCAATAACTGAAGCTGATGCTGCACTTTCTAGAGATATTCAAAATGAACCAACTGAACAAAATACCCAAATAGAGGAACCATCCTTTGGCCTCGAATCTGCGGATTCCTTTATGGAGATTAGGGATACGAAGGATGAAGTCGGAACAGGAACAGAGGCCGAAGGCGCAGCTTTGATCGCACCACTTTTCCTGAAGGAAGCTTTAGATCAGGGAGAAGTCAATTGGGAAGAAATGCCTGGAGAAAGTCAAAAAGAGAACATCGAATCGCCTCCGGAAGCAGTCCCTGCTTTAGAAGGATTGGATGATTGGCTGCTCGAGCTACAGGCAGAGAGTCAAGGAGATGAGGTATTAGCGGCAGCTACGACCCAAGCCGTTGAATCATCTCAAGATCTTCCAGATTGGTTAAAATCTCTCCCAGAAGAAGAGGAAGAGGCAAGTTCAGCTGAATTTCGGGTTGATTCGGATGTATCTGGATGGGTAATGGATGAGGATGGACCAATAGAGATAGGTGAACCAGAAGCTGAACCCGCCACTGAAATTCCAGACTGGCTCTTGGAGATGAAAGAACCTCTTGACCCATCTGACCAATTAATTCTTCCAAACCTTGAAGGAGATATCTCCAGGGAAGCTATTGAATCAGGTGAGCCTGTATTCCAGGATGAGATCAGCGAAGATACCCAACCAACCCGTGTTCATCCTATCGTAGTTGAAGCAGCGGCAACCCAACATTTCATTTCCGATCAAAGCCCGTTCAGCGCCGCTGAAGAAGAAACTGTGATTGCTTCACTACCTACCCAAGATGAATCTGCGAATAACAAGCCCGAGATGGCAGCGGCATTTGCCTGGTTGATGGGTTTTCATGAATCAGAATCTCAAGCGCCAACCAAAGTGATCCCCGAAGGACAACAGGCGGCGGAAGTCCCGTTCGAGCGCGCGGATTTTGAGGAGCTTTTACCAATCGAATCAGAAATACCTCCGGAAATCCCTCTTCCCATTCTTACTGAGGAGAATCACGCATTTGCAGACTTGGAAGCCCAGGTTAATCCTTTGGAACCAGAGAGCGAGCGCATCTCTTTAGATGGAGAAGAAATTGAAGAATATCGTGTCGATCTGGAAAAATCTGAACAAGAATCTCCAAGTGAGGAAATGGTCGGCACCCCCACGACTGAGCAAACTCCAGGTGGTTCAGAATTAACCGATCAAGAGGCGGCATTTGCCTGGCTTGAAACTCTGGCAGTAAGGCAAGGAGCGACCGAGGCTTTGCTTACGAATCCAGAGGATCGGTTGGAGGAAATGCCGGATTGGGTCAAGCAGGATGCACTCGCCGCCCAAATGGCATCTGAATTATCTAAGGTTGAAAGCACTGAAGAAGAACTGGTCGATGAAGTTATCGCTGCAGATGAGTCAGATATCCTCGGGGATGATCTTACGATCGATGCTGATGAAGATGCTACACTCCGATATGAACAAGCTGCGGGGGTAGATGAAGCATATCCAATCAAAGCAGATAACGAAATCCCAGAACTTCCAGATTGGTTGGCAGAGCCAGTAGCGGGGGAATCAGAAAATTCCGATATGCCAGATGTATCTATTCCAGCTGAAAAACTTAACTTGAATGAGGCTTCTCTCAGCGAACTAGAGCGGCTGCCTGGTGTCGGTTTTATTACTGCATTGAAAATCAGCGATTATCGTGAAGCGCATGGAATCTTTCAGACTGTCGAAGAGCTGATGAATGTGCCTGGAATTGATTCTGCGACCGCAGATGCGATCCAGAACTATATCTATGTGGAATTTCCTGAGAAGAAAGAAGCACCAGCACCGGATGAAAAACCAGCGGACGCCGCAATTTGGCTAAGGGAAACAAGATCTCTTTCGCTGGAACTCTCGACTGCCAGAGAAGCGTTGAGAAGTGGGAACCTCCATCGTGCAATGGAAGAATATGGACAATTGATCCAAGTCAATCAGAATCTTACCCAAATCGCGCAAGACCTCGAGGAGACATCCCAGAGCTACCCGAATGAGGTGGATGTGTGGCAGAATTTGGGTGATGTTTATCTTCGATTAAATAGAGTGCAGGAAGCACTGCAAGCTTTTATCAAGGCAGAACAACTGCTAGGATAGCTGCTTGATTGCAGGCTGGTAAAATGATGGCGAGTTCTTGCGGCGATATCATACCGCAAGAACTCGCCGTCTGGAAATTTATCGAACAGACAAAACCTGATTCTCGGAGGCAATGATGGAAAAAACACTCGTACTGGTAAAACCCGATGGCGTTCAACGTGGGCTTATCGGAGAAGTGGTCTCTCGCTTGGAACGGCGCGGGCTGCGTTTGGTTGGAGCAAAATTCATGGACGTAAAGCAGGAACTGGCAGAGACGCATTATGCGATCCATAAAGGAAAGCCTTTTTATGACGGACTAATAAGGTACATCACATCCGCCCCAGTAATGGCTATGGTATGGGAAGGTCCCAACGCAATTGCTGCAGTAAGGCAAACCATGGGTTCCACCCACCCGACTGAAGCTGCACCGGGAAGCATGCGGCATGATTTCGCACTGGAAGTGGGCCGCAACCTGACGCATGCCTCAGATACAGTGGAAAATGGTGAAAAAGAAGTTGCGCTTTGGTTCGAGCACGCAGAGCTCGTATCTTGGGATAGAGATATTGATCGCTGGGTATTTGAGAGTTAGCGATCTACAAGAACAACATTAGCCGAGTGCGGATATTAATTTGACAATAATTATCCAATTATCTGCTGATCTAGATTAAAATAAGACTTCGCGATCATTTGGAAGGTAAATTTTTAATGGTGATAATTATGGCAAACAGCGAAATCCTACTAAAATCCCCAAACGATATCCAAGATTTCTTGGAGCGAAACCTGCTGAAGGTCCAGAAACCTGCCCGATACAGCGGTGGAGAGATCAACCAGGTTTTAAAGAACTGGGACCAGATTCAAACCAAAGTTGCCCTGATTTTTCCGGATCTCTACGACTTGGGGATGTCCAATCTTGGGTTAGCAATTTTATATGACCTGCTTAACAAGCGTGACGATGTGTTAGCTGAGCGAGCCTTCGCTCCATGGAGCGATATGGAAGAAGAACTCCGCCGCGCCAATGCACCGCTCTTCTCATTGGAGAGTAAACACCCTCTAGCTGCCTTTGATATTCTCGCATTTTCGCTACCATATGAAACCCTCTACACCAATACACTCAATATCCTGGATTTGAGCGGTGTGCCTCTCTTTTCGACCGAACGGGGGGAAACCGACCCGCTGGTGATTGCGGGAGGACACGCAGCGTTCAATCCCGAGCCGATGCACGCATTCGTGGATGCTTTTGTGATTGGGGAAGGCGAAGAGGTCATTGAAGAGATCGTCGATGCTCAACAGGTATGGAAGCTCAGTGGGGCAAAGCGGACTGAATTGCTTTTAGCGCTTTCTCAGATATGGGGAGTATACGTTCCGACACTCTACGAAGCCAGCTACAATCTGGACGGGACCATCGCAGAGATTAACAAGATTTCTGCAGAGGCGCCACTGCCAGTTTTGAAGCGGATTGTGGCGAAATTACCTCCGGCGCCTACCCATTTTATCGTTCCGTATATTGACACTATCCATAATCGAGCTCCAGTGGAGATCATGCGCGGCTGCACCCGCGGCTGCAGATTCTGCCACGCCGGGATGATCACCCGACCCGTGCGTGAGCGGACGGTGGATGAAATCGTTGCGTCCATAGATGAGGCGCTCAGAAATACAGGATATGAAGAAGTGGGGTTATTGTCTCTATCATCCTCTGACTATACGCATATCGTTGAGCTGGTCGAAGGAGTCAGCGCCCGTTTCGCCGGGAAGCATCTGAATATCTCACTACCATCTCTGCGAATTGAGTCTTTTTCCGTCAAGTTGATGGACGCTTTGAAGGATTCTCGGCGGAGCGGATTCACGCTGGCACCAGAGGCTGCAACCGAGCGCATGCGCGAAATCATTAATAAACCCGTGAGCACAGAACAGCTGCTCGACACATCGAGAGAAATATTCTCGCACGGTTGGCACCATATCAAACTGTATTTTATGATAGGGCATCCTTCAGAGACGATCGAGGACGTGCAAGCAATTTCGGATCTCTGCAAAGCAGTTTTGGCTGAAGGTCGTAAAATAATCGGTCGGCGGGCGGAGGTAACCGCGGGAGTCAGCACATTTGTGCCGAAACCTCACACCCCATTCCAATGGGCGTCTTGCGATACGATTGAGCAAATCACGGCGAAACAAGATCTGCTGAAACGCACACTGCGCGGACCTGGCTTAAAGCTGAACTGGAACTCACCTAAGGACACGATGCTTGAAGCCTGGCTTTCACGCGGCGACCGGCGGATGGCTGAAGTAATCTACCAGGCTTGGAAACAGGGAGCTAAGTTCGACGCCTGGAAAGAGCACTTTCATTTCGATCTCTGGATGGAGGCGTTCGAGATTGCAGATCTGGATCCGGCATTCTACACGCATCGCGAAAGATTCATCGACGAAACCTTCCCATGGGATCACATCAGCACTTCGGTACGCAAGAAATTCCTGACCGAAGATTATCTGTGGAGCTTGCAAGGAAGAACACGGGTCGACTGCCGCGAGCGGTGCTTTGCATGCGGGATCCTGCCGACGTTCGCAGACCTGAGAAGACAAAACCCGGGGGAAGTCTGGCAGTGCCCAGAAGTGCGATCTAAGCGCATTCCGGTTGAAGAAATCCTGACTACTGCAACAGGACTCAACGCCGCATGAGTGAAGCCTTGCAGCAGAACGAAAAGATGCGGGTTCGGATCTGGTTTGAGAAGACTGCAGCAATGCGGTATACAGGACATTTGGATTTGCATCGGGCGTGGGAAAGGACATTCCGACGCGCAATGCTGCCGCTTGCGTACAGCCAGGGCTTCAACCCAAGACCTAAATTGAACCTTGCGTCTGCTCTTCCCCTGGGATTTACCAGCAAGGAGGAAGTCATTGACGCCTGGCTGGAGAGGGATCTCCCAATCGAGGAACTCTTCACAGGATTGGCAAAGTCGCTTCCGCCAGGATTGGTGGTCCATAAGATCGAACCAATCGATCTGCATGCTCCATCAACCCAAACCGAGATTGAGGCTGCGGATTACCAGATCACCCTCTTGGATCCAATAAAAGATCTTCAAGCTCAGATTACGGCTCTGCTCAATTCAGAGCGCTTTTTTCGCATTCGCCGCGGGAAGGAATACGATCTGCGCCCACTAATCCTGGAATTGAGACTGGTGGAACCAGACGATTCAGGGCAGGAGAAGATATTCCTCCGGTTGAAAGCAGCGGAAGGGGCCACGGGAAGACCAGAAGAAGTGATCGAGGCTTTGGGAGGGAATCCGCTGGCGGCCAGGGTGGAGCGGATAAGGTTGATTTTTAAAGAAGGCTGAATTCCAATTAAATCGCTCAAAGGAAGACCTGCCAAATCCCCGAACGCATTTTGACGTGGTAAAATAATGCCGCTGAAGCCCCCATAGCTCAGTGGATAGAGCGTTGGCCTCCGGAGCCAAAGACGGCGGTTCGAGTCTGCCTGGGGGTATTTGTGTTTAAGAAATGGAGTGAGGGGAGAAATTTGACTGTAATACAATTATTATGCTGGCATCTACTTCGTGCCTGCATTGATTATTGAGAAACCGGAAAATTTCCCGATACCCTCAAGTAGAAATCAAAGATGCGGCGCACCATCTGAGTGCGCCGCATCTTCCGAAAAACTTGATGATTAGACAAGCTTAAAACGCTCTGGCTCGGGATGCCTGGAAACAATCTCCGCCGCGATCTCGTTGTGGCGCTCGACAAGCTTTTCGACGTCGAGGGTCAGCAGCTTGCCATCACGAACAACCAATCGACCATTTATCACGGATAGTTCGACACCGTCAACAGTACAGAGCAGGAGAGCCGCCAGTGGATCATGCACAGCACCGCCAGCCATACTCAATGAATTAAGGTTTACACCAACGAAATCAGCGGCTTTACCAGGCTCAAGCGAGCCGATGTCTTCGCGACCGATCACAGATGCTCCGCCGCGACTGGCAAGCTCGAGGGCTTCCTGGACGCTGAAGATCGCTGCCCCACCTTTCACGCGTTGGAGCAGCATGACCTGGCGGGCTTCGGTGAAGACATGGCTGGAATCATTGCTGGCAGAGCCATCCACCCCCAATCCAACTTTAACGCCGGCATCAAGCATCTCGCGCACTGGGCAAATTCCGGAACCCAGACGCATGTTCGAGCTTGGACAATGCGCCACGCCAGTACCGGTCTCAGCCAGCATCTTGATCTCATCGGAATCGACAAAGATGGAGTGCGCCCACCATACATCTGGACCGACCCAATCCACTGACTGCATGTAGCCTGCGGGGCGCATGCCAAACATTTTCTGGGTGAAGGTCACTTCATCACGAAGTCTCAGCGACATGAGTATGGAGCATCACATTCTTATACGATCGAGCGAGTTTAGCAGCTTGACGCATCAGCTCGGTGGTTACCGAGAATGGAGAACAAGGGGCTAGGGCGACGCGGATCATTGCATACTTTTCAGGATCGTGGTAAGCCTCAATAACTCGCTGGCAGTCTTCGAGAATCTCATCCTCTTCTTGAACCACATGATCCGGTGGGAGACCACCTTTGCTGCGTCCGAGAGACATTGATCCGCGGGTGACATGAAAGCGCATCCCGATTTTCTTGGCGGCGCGCACCTGGGCATCCAGGGTGGCACCGTTTGGATAAAGGTAGAGGTGGTCGCTGCTGGTTGTACAACCGGAAAGGATCATCTCCGCCATGGCTGTCTGCGTGCTGATCTCGATCGCTTCATCGGTCAATTCACCCCAGATCGGATAAAGGCGGACCAACCAGTCGAAAAGCTCCTCATTCTGAGAGCCAGGGACTGCCCGGGTGAGAGTCTGATAAAAATGGTGGTGCGTGTTCACTAACCCGGGGACGATTGCCAGGTTGTGAGCATCGATCACCTGGTCTGCATCAGTTGGAAGCTCTTCGGTTTTTCCGATTTTCTCAATTCGCTGATCACGAACAAAAATCCCACCATCATGGAATTGGCGATGGTCGGCGTCTTGGGTAACTAACAGACGGGCATTTTTCACGAGAAGTGTAGACAATTAAACCTCCTGAATTGGATGCATCTGCGAGCAAATTACCAAATTATCATAATTATAGTAATTGTGACCAATTGATGGATTCTTGCCCAAAAATATGAATTCAATCTGACATAGAATTCCTTAAGTACCAAGTTTCAGATCCACATTCGACGAAGTCTATCTTTTCAACCATGAAAGTTATACAAATTTTCCTTTGAAAACTCAAGTGATGAAAGTAACATGTCGATTGCATTCTTGTGATTACTGGCTTCCTCGGAGAGTAAATTCACCCGGAAGATAAGCGTATTTATCCTTGAGAACTGGATTCTCCCTGAAAGAGATCGGCATTTCCCCCATTTGGATAAGACAAAATCACCCTTATTTGGGATGATATTAACCCTTTCTTGGATTATTATTACGATAGACATATCCAAATAGAGCAGGTAAGCAGGCGGATTCTCCAGGAGGAAATTGAAATGGATCAAATTATTGTGGTCGGCGGTGGGCCAGCCGGGATCACAGCTGCGATGCGAGCACGAGAACTAGGCGCCCAGGTAACACTGATAGAACGCGGACGACTGGGCGGTACCTGCACGAACGATGGTTGTGTGCCAACAAGGGTTTTGGCAAAAGCTGCCCGCTTATTGCGGGAAACCGAACATTTTCATGAGTATGGCCTGCATATTTCACGGCCAGAGATCGATATCAGTGAGCTGCTCACGAGAACTCAGAAGACAGTCTACACGATCCATGAGAAGAAACAAATGCTCCACCGTTTGAAATCGGCAGGTGTGACGGTTTATGGAGAAGCGGGGGATGCGTCGTTTATGGATTCTCATACGATCCTGCTTGAAGATGGGCGCCGACTTCAAGCAGAGAAGTTTATCCTTTGTGCTGGCGGACATTCGAGGCGGTTGGATTTTCCAGGAGCTGAGCTTGCCTTTACTCATAAAGATCTGTGGGAGCTAAAGAAGCTGCCCCCTAGGATTGCGATCATCGGCGCAGCGGCAACCGGCTGCCAACTGGCATCTATTCTAAATGCATTTGGTGCACAGATCTATCTCTTTGAAAGAGCAGATCGGATCCTGCGAGTTGAAGACGAGGATGTATCCAACGCTATAAGCACTGCATTCGAGCAGCGCGGGATCAAGTTGATCACTTCGCTCGAGACCATCGAAAAAATCGAGAGAGACGGAAATAACCTGTTGTTGAGCTATGTTAAGCAAGGTGAGACAGCAAATGTGGAAGTTGAAGCAGCAATCCTTTCATCTGGCTGGCTGGGTAATGTATCCAGGTTGAATCTGGAAGCTGCTGGCGTGAGGAGCGAACGCAATTATGTGATCGTTGATGAACACTTACGCACCACTGCACCCAACATTTTTGCTGCCGGCGACATCACCGGGCGGATGATGCTGGTGCAGAGTGCAGGTTTTGAAGGTCGTACCGCTGCCGAAAATGCGGTGCTTGGACCTGGGCAGCGGAGCGAACATCGAATAATCCCTCACGGTGGTTTTACCGATCCCGAATATGCAAGCGTCGGGATGAGCGCAGAACAAGCCGCAAGGATGGGGGAATACCTCGCATGCACGGTTCCTTATTCCGATCTCGACCGCGCCGTAATCGATGGTCATCCAACCGGTTTCTGCAAACTGATTGTGTCTCCTGAAACACACCGAATTCTGGGAGCGCACGTGGTCGGGGAACAAGCGCTCGAGACCATTCACGTGGTTGCGGCAGGGATGGCGGCGGACATGTGGGTAGAGCAGCTTTCGGAACTCGAGCTGGCATACCCAACATTTACCGCCGTAATTGGTCTCGCAGCACGCAAAGCGGTTAGGGAATTAGGGGTGATGCCGCTGTCTCCACAATGGCGATCAATGGACAGCCCTCACGCCGAGTGGGAGCAATCTGAAAGTAATCTCTGGTAGCAATGAGGCGGAATGCTGGAATGTGCTTCGCGCGAATATTAATCGTTTGATTTAAAATAGTGTGGCTAATCCGTATCACAGGAGGAAACAGGATGAATGTGAATGAACTCAGCACGATCGTGCGTGATGCCGGAAGTGGGATTGGGGTAATCGAGGTCCATGGGGTGCTCACTAGCCAGGCGGAAGAGCAGTTAATGAATTCCTTCAATCAGGCCATTGGCGATCATAATCAAGTGGTGATCTTTAATTTCAAGGATATGGATTACATCAACAGCAGCGGAATTGGATTGCTGATCACGATCTTGATTCGAGCGAAGCGCCAGGGGCAAAAACTGGTTGCCTGTGGGTTGAAGGATCATTTTCAGCAAATTTTTCAGCTCACCCGGCTAGATGAAGCAATGCCAGTGTTTGGCAGCGAGGAAGAAGCAATCTCCGCAATTGTCAAGGAGTCTTCTACCGTCGCCAAATAAGGGTAGAAATTATGAATGAACACACCTTATCTCAGGAAGACAAGATCAAGCGTGGGGCTGAAGATGCCTGGGAATACTTCCGGCACATGATGGAATTTGTGGGATTCACGTCGGTTGATTCTGCTGTGATCCGCGAGAGCAGTTTAGTAGTTGAAAAGCACATCCCATCGATTGTAGCCGAATTCTACACCCATTTGTTAAGGTATCCACCAACCAGGAGTTTCTTCCTCAAGAAGGATGGCACGATTGACCTCGAATATGTTCAGAAACGGATGCATCATCTGACCAATTTCTGGCGACGGACTGCCTCCGGTAATTATGATCAAGAATACGCTCGCTATATTGACTATGTCGGTCTCGCACACACGGCTCGGGGAGCAGATCCAAACATTTATATTGCTGAACGGTATGTGATCGGTCAAATTGGATTTATGCAGCGGGCAATTGGGAAAGCGATTTATGAGGAATATCACGAGATAGAACCGGACCTCGAGCGGAAAGCAACGCATGCCTGGAATATGCTGATGATGGTGCTTCTAGAAATGCTCGCACGCCCCTATGAGGCCGAACCACCGGGTGTTGGCGACCAAAAGCGTTATATCGTCGACCCAATTCCAGTTTACCAGCTGGCGGTCGAGACCTATGAACGCGGTTTGGGATTGTATCAATCGCGCAGCTTTAAAGAAGTGCTCATTGGGAGCGTGGCAGAGATCCCGGACGGAAGCCGGAAAATTGTCCAGGTGGATGGAAATTCGATTGGAATATTTCATCATAAGGGGCAATGGAGCGCGTTATTGAACTACTGCTTACATGCCGGAGGACCTGTTGTCGAAGGTCATTTGGAAGACGATACACTCGTGTGTCCATGGCACGGTTTTCGATACTGTGTGACCAATGGCGAACTGCTCGTCGATCCAGCGCTCAAGTTAGAGACCTTTCAAATTATTGTCAGGGACAATAATATCTATTTGGTTGTTCCAGACGGATCGGACAGCAATCCGTTCGCACCTGAGACGGTGAAAAGCAAACAAGCCGCTCCCTCGGCTTTAAAACCGAATGAGTTTGCAATCGATTCGCTGACACCAGGTCAAATCAAACAACTGATGTTAAACGGCGAGGCGATTGCGGTCTACAATGTCGACGGAGCTTTTTTTGCAACCAGCAATTCGTGCACACATGCCGACGGTCCGCTGAGTGAGGGTGAATTGAACGGATTCGAGGTGATCTGCCCCTGGCATGGCTCTTGTTTTGATGTGAGGGATGGTTCGGTTCACTGCGGTCCAGCCGATGAAGCCCTTAAGGTCTACAAGGTGATAATGGAAGGTAACAAAGGCAGGGTCGAGTAAGTCGGAGGAGAAACCCTGCATGGTATGATAAGAGGGTGGTCTCGCAGAAAATCGGATTAATAATCACAGCTGCAGCCTTGTTGTTTAATTTAATGGGCTGCAGTTTTTCACCAAAATCCAACTTACTAACTGAATGGTATTACACTGACCTGCTCAGCCTCGATCCTTCAGATACAGAGAATCCTGATCTTGACCTGGTCGCATTATATGCTCGGAAGCATGGCGGACGGTTAGAAATCCGGATTGATCTGCTCGAATCAACGGATTTTCAAGATATCGATCTCTACCTGGCGATCGACAGCCGATCTGGAGGAAGCCATGACCTGCCCATTAAAGGGAAGACTGACCTTGAATGGGAAAATTTGATTTCAATCCCATCGCATGGGGAAATCCAGATCGAAGGCATTGATGGCGCTGAAAAGGGTGGTTTGGGCGTGCTGGTGGTTCGTTCGCCAGAAATCGATGCAATCCTGGTCGAAATGAATGCCAACCCTTTGCAAGAGAACACGGATGGGCTGGACTTCGGCAAGCCCGAGAAGATGCAAATATTTATCACACATGCTGGATCATCAGATATTGCAGACCAATCCGAACCAGTCTCCTTTGATGGTTTCCCTCCTCCGAGGGCGAATGTGATTTTTGCATTCTGGGAGTCTTACAATGCTTACTCACCTGCAACCGCTCTGCGTCGATGGGATGGAGCACACACTGGTCCAAATGGCGGCAGACATGGGCTTTTCAATTTGCTTCGCACGGCACGGTCAGCCCAAATCCCTCTCTTCCTGCTCGACCTAAAAGAACCTGCCCTCACTCGCCGCACTGGATTTTATTGGAAATCTAGATCTGGTGAGAGGTATGGTGGGGGAAGGGCTGCTTGAATTACCTCTCCCTATTCCAGATGAACGCTTTGGTCCGTTTAAGATCCCATACATGGCATCGGAAATATTTCTCTCAAAAGCAAGCGAGACAGCGAAGCGGTTTGGTCTGCCCGAGGAAAAAATGGTTTTCTCGCCAATGTGGACTGAGCTAAAGGATCAAAAAGGACAGCTCATCTTTACGCTTGCAGATCTTCCGACGAGCGTGCAAAGCTCCAAAAACGCTTCTGAATTTGGAAAAATTTTTCCCTTCCACGCATATCGCTGGAGAGACAACCTTGTTTTTCCTCTTTATGATTACAGCTTATCGAATGAGACTGACGCCGAAGGCAGTCAACAAACAGGATTGGGTGGACTGACGACTGTTTGGAAACGTCTAATCCTGCAAACCGCTTTTAGCAAATCCGGTGCAAAAAATGAAGCTAGGGAGAAGTATCTAAATCTTGGGGGGGCACTGCCGGGAAGTCGCTGGGGGGATCCGCAGGCGGCGCGAGCCGGTTTTGCCTGGTTGAAATCACATCCATGGGTGAAGATCTTGGGGACTGATGACCTAAAGTCAATGAACGGTTCACCTCAGATGTATTCACCTGCAATCAGACAGCAAATCAATCTACCGGATCAGTCATTACCGAGCAATGATTTAGTCCAATCGCTCAAGGAAGCCCCAAAAAATTCGATTAGCGAAGCTGCCTGGAATGCTTATCGAGCTTTGTTCTCACCAATTTATCCTTACTCTCCAGAACTCCCAAAGCTGCGATCCGAATACATAGGTCAGGTATGGTCGCTGCTAGAAGCTGCAAAGTGGGCAGAAAATCCGATCACGCATGCTGACTGCAATTCCGACCCGGACCGGGACGGGGAAGTCGAATGCATCCTTGCATCTGAAAGCACTTATACGATTTTCGAGATTGATAATGCTGAATTGAACTATCTATTTATTCGCGGAAATGACCAGAGTAGAAGCAACCCTAAAAGCCACCAGATCATCGGTCCAAGCTCGCAATTCATCAGCGGGCTCAGCTCTCCAGAATTATGGAGCCCCGGCCGCGGATTGGCATCAGACCCCGCGATCGTCTCTGGGGCTTTTTCGATAATGGGGAGTGGCTTCGAACCTACAATCGAACCGAATAAACTGAATTTTCATAATCCAGAAGGGATCGAGAAGGAATTTCGGCTTAGGAATAACGGAATAGAAATCTCGATCCAACAATCCTCTGCGAATAAGCGCTACAAAGCCAAGATTCCACTGGCTATCGATACCTGGCATTTGCAGCAACCCGGATGGGCAAAACAGTATACGTTCTACAAGGACGAAAATGAGCTTAAGATCGATTTTGTCGATGGAGACCGTCTTATAATCTTTTCAATGATCGACTTTTCCGTTGAGAGTTTCCAACAACCATCCATCCAATTCAGCCTGCTAGAGGACCCGAATGCAGATCATCCTCCAGGTTTCTATCAACCTTACCCACTTTTGATACTCGAAACGCCAGGAAGCAGAAGGAGCTTGTTCATAATTGAAGTCCTTCATAAATAATGGGGACTTGCTGGAAATTGGGGATATTTATGACGGGTTGACAACCAACCCCACTATGATAATATCTCCCGCGAGTAGTCATGAAACCGATAACATTCAAAGAACTTCAAACCGAGCTGCGAAGGTTGTATCACGCAGAAGATTATTCTGCTGCTATCAAATTGATTCTGGATATGTTTGAGCAGTTCCCTGAGCGAAGGCCGGTTTTGGATTACTGGCGATTTACGCTATCTGCCTGGAGCGGCGATTTGGATGGAGCAATTAATGCGATTGAGGAAGCTCAATCAAAAGGAAGCTGGTTCAGCGAACTGATCATGAGGCAAAGCCCATCGCTGAAACCACTCCAAGGCGACCCCAGGTTTGAGCATTTAATCACCCGAAATCAAGAACTCGCGGAACACGACCAACAGGAATTGTTCCCTTTTTATGTAATTCGACCAGAAGGCAAATGTCTCAATAATGGAAGCGCCTGCCCACTGTTGATTGGGCTCCATGAGAATGGTGGGACCGTCCAAAGTTCAATCGAATTCTGGAAACCAGCAGCAACCAATGGTTGGCTCGTTGGAGCCGTCCAATCTTCGCAAGCCTGGATGAAAGGGGCATATATTTGGGACGATCGGGAAACCGCCAAAACTGAAATTCGGCGGGATTATGATTCCTTGGTCGAGCATTATCGAATTAACCCCTGGCAGACCGTTTTGGCCGGACGCGGGGTGGGCGGCGAAACTGCGATCTGGCTCGCACTTAATGGGTCTCTCGAGGTGAAACACTTCCTCGCGATCTGCCCGATTGGTCCAAGCATCGATGATCCGAATGAGCTGGATGAATCGCTTCGTGAGACTTCTCTTGAAGGAGGGCGCGGTTATATCATCACCGGTGAGCTGGACGAAAGCATTTCACAACCATCGATCAGCACCCTGGTCGATATGCTCAACGAAAGAGGGGTCCAAACCGCGATCGAAATTGTTCCAGGCGTCGAGGGTGACTACAACCCAGATTATGAGCCTGCAATTCTGCGAGGTCTAAATTATTTAACTGGCTGAAAGATTAAAACCTGATAATCCGTGGGGAATCAAATTATGAAAAAAGGAAATTTAAAGGAGACCGTCTGATGTTTGAGACTTTCGATCAGAGCGCCTTATATGTTGAAAAAAACTTGATCCAGATGATCGACCTGAAGTTTTGCGATTTATGGGGAAGATGGCACCATCTTACCCTTCCAGCCAGCCAGTTCACGCCGGATGTGATGGAGGCTGGGATCGGCTTTGACGGCTCGGCAGTGGGATTGAAAAGCGTCAAAGCCGGCGATATGGTGCTTGTGCCAGATCTTGCCACAGGTTTTCTAGATCCTTTTTGGGAAGCTAAAACGCTCAGTTTTATCTGCATCACCTTAGAAGCAGATACCCACCAGGTATTTTCAAACGACCCGCGGAATGTTGCCAGGCGGGCTGAGAGCTACCTGCGAGAAACGGGTTCAGCCGACCGCAGCCTTTGGGGGCCGGAATTTGAATTCTATGTTTTTGATAAGGTGGCGTTTGATAATGGCGTGAACCATGCCTCCTACCGGCTAGATTCAAACGAAGCAGATTGGAACAGTGCAATCGGTGGGCATGGGCACTATATCCCACTGCATGGCGGTTATCACGCGATTCCGCCTAAAGACCAGCTATTTAATTTAAGGGCGGAAATGACCCTTCATCTGGAGGCGATGGGAGTCCCGGTAAAGTACCATCATCACGAGGTGGGAGGCCCAGGGCAATCTGAAATCGAGACTCCAATGATGGGATTGGTGGAAGCAGGGGATGCAACGATGCTGGTCAAATATGTGACCAAGATGACCGCGCACGCCCGCGGTCAGACTGTCACATTCATGCCAAAACCACTCCACGGAGAAGCTGGCAGCGGGATGCATTTTCACCAACATCTTTTTAAAGGAAATCGGAACCTTTTTTATGATCCACAAGGCTATGGCTGTATGAGCGAGACGGCGCGATATTATATCGGTGGGTTGCTGCACCACGGCGCTGCCTTGCTCGGCTTGACAAACCCGAGCACGAATTCTTTCCGGCGACTTATCCCTGGTTACGAAGCTCCAGTAAACGCTTTTTTCTCCCTCGGCAACCGCAGCGCTGCTGTCCGGATTCCAAAGTACGCGAACCAGGCTCATACCGCCCGCATTGAGTTCCGCCCTCCTGACGCGACGTGCAATGTCTATTTGGCGCTTGCAGGGCAATTGTTGGCCGGATTAGATGGGATCAAGAATAAAATTGATCCAACCACGAGTGGATTTGGACCTATCGATGTAAACGTTTTTGCATGGAGCGAAGAACAACGCGAAAAAATTCATAAACTGCCCGCCTCTATGCGCGAAGCAATGGATTCGCTTCAGAATGACCATCAATTTCTATGCTCTGGAGACGTCTTTACGGAAGAAATGATCGAGCAGTGGATCCACTTCAAGCTCGAATCTGAATATTATGAAGTGCGCGACCGCCCACATCCTTATGAGATGAGGTTGTATTTCGATGTCTAGGCAGTTAGGTTTAAAGTGGAATACAGGGAATTCTTCTCGATAAAGGAGCGAACAGGGTACGGCAAATAATAATCGTAAGGGCCATTTTCAGCGATTTTTTCACGCAAGCGTGAAGAAGATATTTCAAGCAGGGGGGCGTCTAGAATTCGAATACGAGCTTGAATACCTGGAAAATGGCGATCGAGCTCCTCCAAGTCGACATGGTTACCGGGGCGCAACATTATGCCTAATTCATCGCATTGTTTTACAAACTCGTATGGGTGATACCAATCTCGCAGATCATCGAGCGAGTCGGAACCCATTAAATAGACAATAACTGCCGATGGGAAACGCTGGTGCAGGATTCTGAGCGTATCGACTGCGTAATGAGGCGGCGGGCGATCAATATCAACGGTGCAGAGTTCAAATTTTGAATTATTTTCCAGAGTAAGCCGCAACATCTCCTGGCGTGCCAGAAGCGGCGGAAGCTCGTACTGTAATTTATGTGGGGGAAATGGAGTGAGCACCCATAAGATCCGATCAAGTTTTAATTGGAACAAGGCTTCTAATGCCAGGATTTGATGACCGATATGAGGCGGGTTGAATGTACCTCCAAATATCCCCAGACGTAAGGTATCTTTTTTCACCTATCTAATCCTGCCACTCGAGCTCAAAATCGCCGATGAAAACAGTGTCGCCGTCCTTAATTCCGGCTTCGCGCAGCGCTTTGTCGATCCCTAACGTCTCCAGAATCCGCTGAAAACGGCGAATTGATTGGAAATGCTCCCAATAGGTCATGCTGGCAGCTCGTTCTATCGCGACACCAGCAACCCGCCAGCCATTAATCTCTCGTTGAATTGTAAACGCATTTGGATCAACCTCCACTCGATAAACCGGCAGCTCGGATTTTATCAATGGTAAAGGAGTTTCTCGCAGCAGTTCAGCGGCACGAAAAAGCAACGGGCGAATTTCTTTGCTAGAAATAGCGGAAATAGCAAATGGCTCTGGGTCAAGTTTGATTTTTCGTGACGATTTTTTGATCTCAGCTTTCAGTCGGGTTTTTATCTCGTCCCATCGGTTCTTGACTTCGGAGAGGTCGGTTTTATTGAAAACGACAATCTGCGGTTTCTGAGACAATTCCGGATCAAACAGCGCCAGTTCAGTATTGATTTGGGTGAAATCGGAGAGCGGATCTTCAGATAAGCCATCGAGAAGGTGGATCAAAATCCTGGTGCGTTGGATATGACGTAAGAAATCATGCCCCAAGCCGACACCCGAGTGAGCCCCCTCAATCAATCCCGGGATATCTGCAAGGATCAGGTGAGTATCTTCGTCAAGATCTGCAATTCCAAGATTTGGCTCAAGGGTGGTGAATGGGTAAGCCGCAATTTTTGGTCTGGCATTTGTTGCAGAAGCAAGCAGCGTGGATTTTCCCGCGTTTGGGACACCGACGATCCCAACATCTGCGATCAGCCGCAGCTCAAGGCGGAGATTGCGTTCTTCACCTGGCTCACCCTTCTCGGCAATCCGAGGGACCTGGCGGGTAGAGGAGGCAAATCTCGAATTTCCGCGCCCACCGCGTCCGCCTCGAGCAACCACAAAACGCTGCCCCGGCTCTACAAGATCCCCGATCAGGGAGTTATCCGTCGAATTATAAACCGTCGTGCCTGGAGGAACCTGGATAATCAATTCATCGGCAGAATGTCCGGTCATGTTCTGTTTTGCGCCGTTCATCCCGTCGAGCGCTCTGAAGCGGCGCTTGTGACGGAATTGGTAAAGGGTGTTTAGATGAGGTTCAACTTCCAGAATTACATCCCCACCCCGACCCCCATCCCCACCATCAGGACCACCGCGTGGGACATATTTTTCCCTGCGAAAATGTACTGAACCATCCCCGCCCTTACCAGATTGAATATGAATTTCCGCTTGATCTAGAAACATAAAAAAATTATACCTCTGAAAAATGATTGTGTATTTATTGTGTGGAATTGCACAATAGTGGTTTTTATTGTAAAATCGATTTAATTAAAGCGGAGGAGACCATGCATGATAAGCAAATCCCCGATATCGTTGTGGGTCGGCTGCCACAGTACTTGCGCTCGTTACAGCGCATGGCACGAGAAGGGCGAACAGTCACTTCTTCTCAGGAATTAGGAGAACGGCTGCGCATTTCAGCGGCTCAAATCAGGAAAGATCTTTCGCAATTTGGTGAGTTTGGGAAGCAAGGCACCGGCTACCAAATTTCATTCTTAATCAAGAAGCTTCAGGAGATTTTGAATGTTGACCACGATTGGGATATCGTAGTTGTTGGCGCCGGCGGTATCGGGAGCGCGATCATCCGCTACAAGGGATTTACCAATCGGGGGTTCAACGTTCGAATGGTTTTTGATGTCGACCAAGAGAAAATCGGGACCTCCATCGACGATTTTGTCGTCCAGAATTTTTCCGGGATAGTGGATGCAGTCCGTGAAGCAGGAATTAAAATCGCAATGGTCGCGGTTCCTGCGGTCCATGCCCAAGAAGTCACAGATAAACTTGTAGAAGGCGGTGTGCGAGGGATATTGAATTACGCTCCAATCAGCCTGACTGCACCTGCTGGTGTTTATATCCAACATATCGATCCTTCGATTGGGTTGCAGCGTATGACCTATTACCTGGAATAGGTCGCGTCGATTACAAGCGATCTCTGGTCTAATATTTTCTTCAGGGGGATCTCAAATCGATGGCAAATTGCGGCGGATGAGCGGATACATTGCCAACGCTCGAACCGCTCCAATTGCTGTGCACACGGTGGGATTATCCACGCGGTAAGCAGGGATGCCAAGCTCTTTGGTAATTAATTTGTCCATGCCTCGGAGCAGTGCTCCACCGCCCGTCAGGGCAACACCGCGATCGATAATATCAGAGACTAGCTCTGGAGGTGTTTTCTCGAGGACGCGCCTGGCAGTATCAACAATGTTTCTTAATGGATCGCGCAGCGATTCGACGACCTCGCCGGTGGTCAAGGTGGCAGGCCTCGGAAGACCGCTGACCTGGTCTTGACCTTGAATCTCGATGGACTGTTCTTCTTCCTGCGGCACAGCAGCACCAATTCTGATCTTGACCTGTTCTGCGGTGAGCTGTCCAATGATCAAACCGTATTTCTTGCGAATATAAGCGACGATGGCTTCGTCGAGCGAGAGCCCGCCGGCGCGCAAGGTTTCAGCAGAGACGATCCCATACATGGCCATTACTGCAGCCTGGGTTGCACCTCCACCAAGACAGATCAGCATATTACCAGAAGGCGTCCCAATCGGGAGATCAACACCGAGTGCAGCTGCAAGCGGTTGTTGGACCAGATAAGCTTCGCGACTCCCAGCCTGCAGTGAAGCTTCATGAACTGCCCGGCTTTCAACACTGGTAATGCCATGGGGAACTGTCACCATTAATCGCGGACCGAAAATCCGCATAGGTCCAGCCAATTTTTTCATGAGCGCTGAAAGCATGAATTCAGCCACCTCATAGTCCGCGATCACTCCATTGACCATAGGGCGAGTCACCTCGAGCGATTCCGGGACTTTTCCGAGCATATTTTGGGCTTCCTGACCCCAGGCAACCATTTTCTGCTCTTCGATGACTATAGCCGCGACGGTAGGTTCCTGGAGGACAATCTCATTCCCCTCAGCCACTCTGATAAAGAAAGTGCCCAGGTCTATTCCCAGCTCACGGGAAAAAAGTGCCATAATTTAGTTGTGCACTCCGTGTTCGTCCCCTGAGTCGGTCCCAGCAATTCGTACGGATGACTGGCTACGCCCGAACCGCCTGGCGGCATCCAGCCGCAAATTCGATCGTTTAAGGGCGGCTTCCATCTTAAGATAAGTGTCGGTATCCGGTGGCAGACCTCTCGCCAAAATTTCTTCCACACGCTTACGAGCAGCAGCAGCCCTAGCAATATCGATTTCTTTGACATTCTCAGCAGCATCTGCAAGTACGGTGATGATTTGAGGCTGTATCTCAACAATTCCACCTGCAACCGTGAAATGCTCTTCCTGACCAGAAGTGCGGACCGTCAAAATTCCATACTTCATCGTTGAGAGAAGCGGCGCATGGTTTGGGAGGATACCCATTTCTCCCATTTCTCCAGGAATAATGACCATGTCTACATCACCTTCAAAAACCATTCGCTCTTGAGAGACAATCTCACAACGAATTGGCATCTTCATTCCTTTCAGGATCTAAAACGAAGGGAAAACCAAACTCCCTCGTCAAAATCAGCTCACCTTCGCCATTTTACCTGCCTGCTCGACCGCTTCATCGATGGAGCCAACCATCATAAAGGCGCCTTCTGGAACATCATCGTGTTTTCCATCCAGGATTTCACGGAAGCCGCGCACAGTCTCACGCAGGGGGACATATCTGCCTTCACGACCCGTAAACTGCTGAGCGACAAAAAATGGCTGAGAGAAGAAGCGCTCAATTTTGCGAGCTCGAGATACGATCAACTTGTCATCTTCGCTCAACTCATCTACACCTAGAATGGCAATCAAATCCTGCAGGTCTTTATACCGCTGGAGGACACGCTGAACCTCTCGAGCAGTGGCATAATGGTCTTCTCCAACAATATTTGGGTCAAGAATCCGGGAAGTAGACGATAGTGGGTCAACTGCCGGATAAATTCCTTTCTCTGAGATTGAACGCTCGAGGGCGATGGTCGCATCCAGATGAGTGAAGGTGGCGACAGGGGCAGGATCGGAATAATCATCAGCCGGAACATAGACGGCTTGCATGGAGGTGATCGATCCGGTATGCGTTGAAGTGATCCGCTCCTGGAGCTCACCCATTTCGGTAGCCAGCGTAGGTTGATAACCCACCGCTGAAGGCATCCGTCCGAGCAAAGCTGAGACTTCTGACCCTGACATCGAAAACCTGAAGATATTATCGATGAACAGCAGCACATCTCGCCCCTGGTCGCGGAAATATTCGGCCATCGAGAGGGCAGAGAGCGCCACACGCAAGCGAACACCTGAAGGCTCATTCATTTGGCCAAATACCATCACCGTATCTTTGATCACACCCGATTCGACCATTTCTCGGTAGAGCTGGGTGCCTTCACGGGTGCGCTCACCAACTCCCGCAAAAACCGAATTGCCCTGGTGCTCAATCGCAATCGATCGAATCAGCTCCTGGATGATGACTGTTTTCCCGACACCAGCCCCGCCGAAAATCCCTGTTTTTCCACCTTTGGTAAAAGGGGCAATCAGGTCGATCACTTTAACCCCGGTCTCAAAAACTTCTACCCGGGTGGTCTGGTCTGCAAAGACAGGCGCCGGACGGTGAATCGGGTATTTCATTTCTGCATTAACTGGCCCTTTACCATCAATCGGAATCCCGAGCACATTGAAAACTCGCCCAAGTGTCACGGCACCGACCGGAACCTGGATCGGCGCGCCGGTGGTGTAGGCAGGCACCCCGCGAGGCAATCCATCGGTCGCATCCATGGCTACTGTGCGTACCCAATTTCCACCTAGATGCTTTTGAACTTCCAAAATAAGCGGATCGGCACCTTCGCGCGGCACTTCGATTGCTTCATAAATACCGGGGAGATGTTCCGCAGGAAATTCTACGTCTACCACACCGCCTAATACCTGTACGATGCTTCCTTTTACTCTCGGCATGCGTGCCTCCATCCCATTCTTTTCTTCTCAACAAAATTCATTTTTCAGTAAAGATCATCAATCAACTATCAAGGCTTCGGCTCCACCAGCAATATCCAGGATCTCACTAGTGATTGCCTGCTGTCTAGCCTTGTTATATTCCAACTGTAATGCCCCTGCAAGCGAAGTAGCACTATCCGTGGCATTCTTCATTGCGACCATTCGGGCAGCATGCTCGCTGGCAAGCGATTCCATTATCGCCTGGTAAACCTGCAAAGCTGTAAATCGAGGGACGATTTCATCCAAAATTTCGGTCTCATTCGGTTCGAATATATATGCAGCGGGTGGTCCATGATGAGCAGCTGGCGCAAACTCCACCACTCTGTCGCCGCCAGACGTGACCTCAAGAGGTAGGAGCTTCTTGATCGCAGGCGTTTGCCTAACCAGATTGATGAAATCAGTGTAGACCAGGTAGACTTCGTCCGCATCATACTTCAGGTAATCCTCAACAGCCAACCTGCCGATTGCCGAGACATCTGCGAAAGTCGGCGCGGCAGGCAGATTACTAAATTCTGCGATCACCTTCTGGCGACGTCGGACGATCATGTCGCGACCTTTTCGACCTACCGTAATGTAACTAACCGGTACGCTGGATTTGGCGAATTGATGGATGGCAAATCGCACGACATTGGAATTATAAGCTCCAGCTAGACCACGATCTCCAGAGATCAAAACAACAAGAATATTTTTAACTTCAGCCCTACTCGTTAATAGCGGATGGAGATTCTCCCTGCCGGGTTGGCCGGCGATGTGGGTTAACACCTGCCAGGCTTTGGTAGCGTATGGACGCGTATTCATCATTGCCAGCATGGATTTTCGGACCTTGCTGGCGCTGACCGCTTGCATGGCGCGAGTCACCTGAGCAATGTTCTTGATACTGCGGATGCGCTGACGCACTTCTCTTGCGTTGGCCATTCTTGAATCCTTTTACCTGGAACTCTTACCTGACAAGGAAATCGATAAGATCATCGTCTCTGCAGTTTCTCTGAGTACCCTTAAATCCAGGTCCCCTTGAATGCTTCCAACACAGCACGCAAGGTTTCGATTGTCTCATCAGTCAATTGCTTCTTCGCGGCAATATCATTCCCGATTTCCGGGTGAGATGTCTCCATATAACGGATGAGTGCGGTCTCCCAGGCACGCATGCGATCTAATGGGACGTCATCCGCATAGCCCTGAGTACCAGCGTAAATCACAATGACCTGCTTTTCCAACGGCATGGGCTCATATTGCGGTTGTTTCAGGATTTCCTGTAGATGCTGACCACGATTGAGCTGGGCTTTGGTAGCCTTATCAAGATCTGAGCCAAATTGGGCGAACGCAGCTAGTTCACGGAATGATGCCATATCCAGACGCAGCCGTCCCGCCACCTGTTTCATCGCCTTGGTTTGCGCGTCTCCACCGACGCGTGAGACCGAGATACCAACGTTCACCGCTGGACGGATGCCGGCATAGAAGAGGTTGCTTTCGAGATAAATCTGCCCATCAGTAATCGAAATTACATTCGTTGGAACATAAGCCGATACGTCGCCAAGGAGAGTCTCGATGATGGGGAGCGCGGTCAGCGAACCACCGGTGCCATGTAATTTCACCGGTTTATATTGCTCCGGTTTCTCGAGTGATTTAATGGCCTCGTTTACATTGTGTACTGCAAGCGGACCACTAAATACTTTCCCATCTAGACTTTCAGAGACATCAGCTTTTTCACCTGCGAAATCCCCCGGTACGATCACGAATTGATCAGCAAGACGAGCTGCACGCTCGAGCAGCCGAGAATGGAGGTAGAAAATGTCACCCGGATAAGCTTCTCGCCCTGGAGGGCGGCGGAGCAGCAAGGAGACTTGACGATAAGCCCAGGCGTGTTTGGATAGGTCGTCATAAATTACCAGCGCATCTCGACCGGTTTCCATAAATTCTTCACCCATCGCGCAGCCGGAATAGGGAGCGATGTATTGTAAGGCAGCAGGTTCATCGGCAGCGGCTGCAACTACGATGGTGTAATCCATGGCACCATAGCGCTCGAGCAAAGCTACTGTCCGGGCAATTGCTGCTTTCTTCTGTCCAATGGCAACATAAATACAGTAAAGGTCCTTGCCCTTCTGGTTGATGATGGTATCGATTGCCAGGGCAGTCTTCCCGGTCTGCCTGTCGCCGATGAGCAGCTCTCGCTGACCTCGACCGATCGGGATCATGGCGTCGATCGCCTTCAATCCGGTTTGGACTGGGGAATCCACATCCTTGCGGGCGATCACACCCGGTGCGATGCGCTCGATCGGGCGATAGCGCTCGAATTTCAATGCACCTTTGGCATCAATCGGCTCGCCGAGTGCATTCACTACTCGACCAACAAGTCCATCCCCAACAGGCACTGAAGCGATACGCCCGGTTGAGCGAACTTGCATATCTTCTTCGATTTGAGAATAATCACCCATAATGATGATGCCAACGTTGTCTTTTTCCAGGTTGAATGCAATTCCTTTCACACCATTGGCAAACTGAACCAGCTCCTGAGAGCGCACATCGGCAAGGCCGCGAACGCGGGCAATACCATCTCCGGCTTCTAGCACTGATCCTACATCCCGCACACCATAGTCAGGTTGAAAAGTATCGATCTGGCTCTGCAGATCGGCGGTAATTTCACGGATCAAATCGGACATTATTCCTCCGAAATATTAATTTCGATATTCGATTGCTTGTACGAGAAAATATCTGACACATAATACCTGAAAGCCTGCAACTTGTCCAGTTTTGCACCTGCCAGCCAGTGTAAATGAAGAATTACGGATCATAAATGCGTGATAGCAGGCTATACCCAGGCACTCAAGAGATTTTCTTGTTTTGATCTTCTGGAGATCGATTCATAGCTCCCCTGCCTAACTCTATCGAGCGCTCATATGCCGCCCAGATGGCGCGCGAGATTGCTGTTCGAAATCCTGCTTTCTCCAGATAGTATAATGCAGCCGCGGATGTGCCTCCTGGGGAAGTGACCTCGTTTCGAAGCCGGGCCAGGTGAACCGGATCTTCACGCCTGGTAAAGTAATCGACTGATCCACGCACGGTTTGGGCGACGAGTTGTTCGGCAATCCTGCGGGGAAAACCAAGATGAACCCCAGCATCAACCATTGCTTCCATAAATAAAAACACGTAGGCAGGCCCGGTGCCGGAGAGGGCGGTCGCCATATCGAGATACATCTCCTCCTCGACATAGATTTCTTCTCCGAGCGCTCCTAAAATCGAGCGAGTCATCTCCATTTGATGTTCACTGACCCCATCCGATGCGGTCCAAACCGTGATCCCTTCACCTATTTGGGCAGGCGTATTCGGCATCGAACGGACAATCAAGGAATGATCGAGACCCGCAGCGATCTTCTCGATAGACGCACCTGCGACGATAGAAAGCACAAGCGCTCCATGGTTGATCGAGCCCTTCAAACCCGAAAGGACTCGTTCCAGACGCTGGGGTTTCACAGACAGCACCACCACATCCGCCTGAGAAGCGGCATCCTGATTGTTTAAAAAACATTGGATATGATACCGTTCAGCAAGCTCTTCATGACGGGGTCTTTCCGGACCGGCAGCAATGAGGGAATCAGAAGAAGCGACTTCTCGGCGAATCAACCCATGGATCATCGCTTCAGCCATCGCGCCTGGACCAATAAAGGCGATTATTTTATTATCGAAAAACATTGACACCTCCTATGAAAATCCCGCTTGGCCGACAGTATCATCCAAAATATTGAAGGGCGAGCCGCAGCCGAGACTCGATATCATCCGGGGCATCGCGTGGGATCGATTGAATAGCAGCTTGTGCTTCAATAATGCTGTAACCGAGCGTTGTGAGGGCTGCAATCACCTCGGCATCTGAGTCTGAAAAAGCAGAAATCAATTCAGAGCCCGCTAATGCAGGGATTCGATCCTGAAGATGAAGCAAGATTTTTTGGGCGGTTTTTTTCCCGATCCCTGAGACGCGCGTGAAAACCTCAGGTTGTTCGTGGAAAATTGCCCTCCGGATTGCATCTGGGGAGAGGGTCGAGAGGACTGCAAGAGCAGATTTTGGTCCAATTCCATCCACGCCCAGGAAAAGCAAGAACATATCCCGCTCTTCACGGGTTTGAAACCCATAAAGGCTCAACAACTCTTGCCGGACGACCAAATAAGTATGCAAAAATAGATCGTCTCCAGGATGACAGCTGTCTTTCAATGGGCTCGGAACAAAAACCTGTAAACCGATCCCGCCTACGCCGATCACCAGGCTATCGGAATAGATATCCAAAATTCGACCGTTCAAAATCGCAATCATGATCTGGTTTCTCGCGGTTCGCAGCGGCAACCGCTAAAAATTAGCTGGAAGACCTTTTTCAGCTCTGCTCGAGCTGGCGAATACGGGCACTGTGAAGATGGCAGATAGCAACCGCAAGGGCGTCCGCAGCATCATCCGGCGAAGGAATCTCTGTTAAGCCGAGTAAAGCCTGGACCATCTTCTGAACCTGATTCTTTTCCGCCCCTCCGTAACCAACAACCGCCTGCTTCACTTCGAGCGGTGTGTATTCTGCAACGGAAAGATCCGTTTCTGCCAAAGCAAGCAAAACCACACCCCTTGCCTGACCGACACTAATCGCAGTCGTCACGTTGTTATGGAAAAAAAGTTTCTCCACCGCGCCGGTTTGGGGGCGATGGAGATCGATGATTCTTCTTAAGTCATGATGTAGGGCGAGAAGACGCTGAGGCATGGGCATTTCTGGAGTAGTTACAATGGCTCCGTAATCCACCATTCTCAGACTGCCATCCAGATTCTCCTCAATCAGACCATAGCCTGTTGTTGCCGTCCCAGGGTCAATGCCGATCACCATCATCCTGGTCAGGCAGCCTCGAGCTGTGCCAGGGCGCTCTCAGAGATCGCAAGATTGTGGTACACACTCTGAACGTCTTCTAATTCATCCAGAGTCTCGACCATCCTCAATACCTGAACGGTGTCACTATCATCAAGCTCGGTTTCATTATTTGGCATGAAACGAAGCTCGGCTTCTTCAGGATTGATCTTCATTGCTTTGAGAGCATCGCTGATGGCTTTGAAGGCATCGACTGGAGCAAAGATCTCGACCCATCCATCATCAAACGTTACGTCATCAGCGCCTGCTTCAACTGCCAGTTCAAATATTTTATCCTGGTTCTGGCTGCCTTGTTCGAATCCAAAATAAGCCGTGCGTTTGAATTGCCAGGCAACCGCACCAGCCTCAGCCATACTACCGCCATAACGATTAAGGATGTGACGAATTTCAGCAACAGAACGATTGCGGTTGTCGGTAACCACTGCCAGTAAAAGGGCTATCCCATGCGGTGCGTAGCCTTCATACACTACTTCTTCGAAGGCATTGCCTTCTTTCGTTTCGCCAGTTCCTCGCTTGATTGCACGTTCGATATTATCTTTCGGCATGTTTTGGGCGCGGGCGCGGTCGATTGCCATTTGGAGGCGCATGTTGCTGTCTGGATCGCCGCCGCCTTCGCGAGCTGCAATCACAATTTCACGCGCCAAGCGAGTAAACACCTGCCCTCGCTTGGCGTCCGCCGCGCCTTTCTTCCGACGGATCGTTGCCCAGTGGGAATGTCCGGACATAGGTTAATCTCCTACATATACCTTAATGAATAATTCGTGGTAATTTAAATGTTTCTATTGGATTGAAAATTATACCATGGCGAGTAATCTACTCTTCACCACGGATAAATGCCTCGACCATCTGATGGGCTATCTCGTCCTTGAATTGCTTCGGTGGAGTCTTCATCAAGTATGAGGCCGGTCCGATTAGAGGACCGGCGACACCGCGATCGAGAGCGATTTTGGCACAGCGGACAGCATCGATTATCACACCTGCAGAATTCGGGGAGTCCCAAACTTCCAGCTTAGCTTCCAAATTTAGAGGAACGTCGCCAAATGTGGTCCCCTCCATTCTCAGATAGCACCATTTTCGATCAGACAGCCATGGGACATAATCGCTTGGACCGACATGTATGTTCTCGGCGGGAATCGGGTATGGGAGCATGCTGGTTACCGCCCCAGTTTTAGAGATCTTCTTGGACTCCAGACGCTCACGCTCGAGCATATTGAGGAAATCGGTATTGCCACCAAAATTAAGCTGGTATGTCCGATCTAGGCGAACACCGCGATCGACAAATAAGCTGGTGAGAACGCGATGGACGATCGTTGCTCCAACCTGGCTCTTGACATCATCTCCGATGATCGGCAGACCTTGCTCGCGGAAGCGGTTTCCCCAGTACTCGGAGCTGGCAATGAAGACAGGAATGCCATTAACAAACGCGCAGCCTGCTTCCAATATCTGTTCCACATACCATTTGGTCGCCATCTCAGAGCCAACCGGGAGAAAGCTGACCACCACATCGGTCTGGGTGCTTTTCAAGATGCCAATAATGTCAGACGTGGGACCCGGGGCTTTTTTCAATATTTGGGAAAGGTATTTACCTAACCCATCATAAGTCATCCCGCGCGACACCGGTACGTTAAGATTCGGCACCTTGGTGAATTTGTAAGTGTTGTTCGGGTAGGCAAAAATCGCCTCGCTTAAATCTTTTCCGACTTTGGTATCCACGACATCGAAGGCAGCCGTGAATTCGATATCCCGGACGTGATAACCACCCAGGTTGACATGCATCAAACCAGGCACTTTATCATCATCTTGAGCATCATTATAAAAATGAACACCTTGAACTAGCGAAGAGGCGCAATTGCCTACACCAATAATTGCGACACGGACTTTTTTGTCACTCATAGAAAACCTTTCATTGGAGATTTTATCTTTTTTGCTGGAGAAACCCAGCAGATTTGCATCAGGTTTCGGTTCTTTAGAACTACGACGTGGTGTGATTATACCGGAAATTCCAAGAAACGCACTTGTCAAAGGGTATGGGGTCGGTTATAATTCCAGCGCCAAAAACCTGGCTTCGGGGCGTGGCTCAGCCCGGCTAGAGCGCTGCGTTCGGGTCGCAGAGGTCCCCGGTTCAAATCCGGGCGCCCCGACTGGTAATGGCTTTCCGCCAATGATTCGATGTATTTGACAGGACGAATCATTGGCGGATTTGGTTTCTAATTACTTCTTATTGGTGTGGCGTCCCCGGCGGATCAATCCAAACGCGATTAAAACAAGCCCAATCAACCCTACGATAGAGACCCCAAACATTTTTATCAAGAAACTCGATAGATTCCCACCTGCGCTTTTATCGGGTTGAGCTTCGACTGAGAGAAACGCAGAACGCTCAATCGGCTCACCAATTTTCGATTGCGCTGTAACCAGCAAGTCAATCCCATAAATTCCAGGCTGATCCGGCTTCCATTCTGTCTGAAAAGAATTTCCGTTTGATTGCAGCCTAACAATCTCTTCTTTAGCGTCTGGACGGTGGATCTTCGCTTCTGCCGTTTGAATGGAAAGCGGCGTTCCACCGTCAGAAAGTTCGGCATTTATGATCACTGGCTCGCCAATTTCCGGCAAAACCTTATCAACTCCAGCCTGTAAGACCGCCCCGCCTGTGATTCGGGCTGTCAAAGCGAAATCTGCCCCTTCGACCGGTGTCTTCTGGGTTGTATTCAGGGTAATCTTCCAGACCCCGGGTTTTGGATTTTCAAAACCATACCCAAGCTGCACAAGTGATTCGGGGTCATCCACAACAAACAGCCCATTTTTCTCGGTATCCAGTGGGATCTGTTTTCCACTTGCACCGGTTACGATCGTTTCAAGTGACCCATCGGGATTATGCATTGCAAAGCTGGCAAGACTTACACCTGTTTCAATTTGGATCGTAAGATCCCGGCTTTCTCCGGGATCAAGGTGACCGGTATAAACCTGAGAGAATTGTTGATCAACACTGTAACCCGAATCTGGCGCGGCAGGATCGGATGCATTAGAAAAATCTCCAGGCGATTTTTGCAGCAAAGGCAGGACGAATTCACCAAAAGCCTGATCGGATGTGTTTAGCGAAGTATGCAAGAGCGGAATTTTCGAAAACTCCAGCGGGATGCCGGAAACCGATTTTAAGGAGACCACGCTATCGCTCGGGACCGTCGTGCAAGGCGAGCCGATCGGCTTCAGGATAGGATCTCCAGCAAGGGCAAAAAACTCAACCCCCTTCCGGTGAAATACCTGCGGATTTAGGATTTGTTTTGCATAACTTGACCTTATTTCTAAAGCCGCTGGGAGATACCACCCAAGCGCAACTGGCAGGTTTGCACAATCGGAACCCAAACTTGGAGAGCCTAGCATGATCAATTGAGCAACATCGCGATCTGCATCTTCACCCATGAGGCGATCGATATACACACGCGAAATCATCCCCCCCATGCTGTGACCCATCAGATCCACCATTTGTGCACCGGTTTTCTGCTTAACCCCATTAATGTATTCCTGCAGGACGGCTGCATTTTTAAAGACTGTGTTGGTTCGTCCGAGCGGATCCGCCAGGCTTCCAGTAATCAAAGTTCCTGCAACCTGACCGTCTCCTACTGCGAAGCCATGAAGCCCAATCCCAGCCAAAAAACCCGTAGGGCCTAGATATGCATTCCATGCTTGAAAGTTGGAAAGGAATCCATGCACAAGGACAACCGGACGAGGAGAGACGGTCAATGGGGACGATCTTCCAATTTCTTGATTCTCGTCTAATGCAATCACAAATCGAGAATCTGGCGTCCCTGCTCCATTTCCCCAATACCAACCCAAAGCAGAAAACGAATCGCT
This sequence comes from uncultured Chloroflexia bacterium, assembly GCA_963827155.1. GTDB lineage: Bacteria > Chloroflexota > Anaerolineae > Anaerolineales > UBA4823 > UTCFX2. Next base: position 2,074,116 of record CAWGZV010000002.1, read on the forward strand.
TGAACATTCGCTTTCTGAAGCCGCGATAGTGCACGAAGCAATTATGAGATCAGGGCTTTCCAGAACGAATTGAACATTAAGCTTCTCGGCTACAGGCTCTGTTTTCTTTACCCGCAGCTGAATGCGGTCTCCGTCTGTAAAAGACGTTGTTTCATTGCCTTGAAGGTCAAAGACGCTAATTTCGACTGGTGAAGATTGAATGGGATTGACACGATATGGGACAAAAATTTGACTCAACCAAATTCCAAGTATTAGAACCTTTAGAGTTGGCACAATAAATTCCTTCCTACCGACAAACAGAAACTTGATGACAAGATTATTGTGATCTGGTGACAATTGACCAGAGCAGGGATGCGCTTTCCAGAGATTCCCGTCAGACATCTCTATGGGAGGTTTCCCCATGAATATTATTGATCAGAGCATAATTCTGACAATTGCAGCATCCAACTTAATGCCTGGCAGCATGATTAAGGAAAAGGCGATTTAAGATCCGGAGATGTCAAATACGATTGTCACACGATCAACAGCAGCGTTATTTACATCTTCCTGATCGATCTCACCGTCCGAATATACGTGAATTCCCAGGAATTTGCCCAGCTCGGGGTTCCGCTCAACAGCAAAAACTAAAATCTCCGCGACCTGCTCAGGGTCTTCACAGCTTTGAACCTTTGCCGAGATACGCTTGCCACGAAGCAGGAGCTGAACCTGAGCCCCATCACGAAAATTTCGCCACCAAGATCGACGTCGGAAACTGATTGTGTGAAGAAGATTCCCTTCACGAAAGTAGTTGACTGGCAATGTGATGGTTCGACCTGTGCGTTTACCTGTGTATGTGACCAACATTGTTGAACTGCTGAGCAGTCGATGGAGAGGTGAGCTGTAAGAGCCAGATCATCAAAGGATCGAACCACATGACATCCTCCTGCAAATCACAGAACCACAAGAATTCGAGATTCGTGGAAATTCAAGATCCAAACCTTCTGCCACGCAGCGGTCGTGAAGGCCTTGGAAGGCTTTTGACAACTATGACCTGGATGGGATTATCCCATGATTTCGCTCGTATTCTGGTCTCGGCTGCCTCCAAAATCATTTCAAGCTGCTCACAATCGCGGCAGAAAGGGATTTCAACTTCCAACAGATCATCCTCCGGTGAGAGGACCTCTGCAATGGCAACCACCCTGGCGACTTTCCCACACAAGCACAGCAGCCTTTTGAGCTTTCGCCTAGGCGGACCATACACCAAGCAAGACTTGCAAGTGTCTTTGCCGCCACCCAGATATGGACGTGAGCAAATTTTACAATTCGGTTTGATCCGCATTTTTTCTCCGTGGTGATGAGTTACGGAGATTATATACGAACTTTTGTTCTATACTAGGGACCTCAATGGGGGATTTTTTTAATACATCTAAGCGAAAGGAAAAACCTGACCGGAAAAATAAATCCCCATGGCAAGCAGCAACCCAGTAATCAGATGGACAAGTATGGTCGTAGAATTTGCACGGATCAAGCTTCGTTCAGCATAATACTTGAATAGCGTTATTACCGCATAAACTGCAAGCGGGATGGTCACAAAAGATAAAAGCGCTGAGGAAGGTAATATTCCAAAGGTCACACCCATGTAAACCAATAGATATGCAAAAAATATCATCGCTAAATACCCCCAGCGAGCGCTCTGCCTGCCCACCACTACAACCAGGTTGATTTTTCCGGTGAGCGAATCGGAAGCGGTATCCGGAAATTGATTAATCCAAAGGATCGCAGCGGTAAGCAAACCGAGCGGCAGACCGATAAAAAAGTCGCTCCAGGTCAAGCTGCCAGTGAGCGCCAATACTGTTCCTGCTGTCAGCATTGGCCCAAAGTTCAAGCCAACAAACAGTTCACCCAATCCGCGGCGTCCTGCCAGGCGGATAGGCGGGGCGGTGTAGAAATAAACAGAAAATGCCGCCAAAGCTCCAAAAGCAAGGATCACAGATCCGCGGAATGCCAGAAAAGGAAGACCTGCTGCACACGCAATCAGCAGCATCACCCACGCGAGGGTTCGCAGCCCACGTTCACTGATCAATCCCAATTCTATAGACCGGCTCCCACCAGAGAATGGCATAAAATAATCGTTATTGAGCGGATCGCTTCCACTCTTCCAGTCGAATAAGTCATTAAATAAATTTGCTGCGATATGCATGGAGATACCGCCGATCAGCACAAGCCAGAACAGCATCCATGGAAATTCATCAGAGAGATTTCTTGCAGCAACCCAGGCACCCGCAGTAAGAATTGGGATAATAGTCGCAGTAAGGAAAGGAGCGCGGGTGATCACAAACCAGGAAAACAGGCGAGTAGTAAAATTAATTTTTGGGAAAGCGAGTGACGGCGAGATATCTGGACGCTCCTGGGTTACTCCGCAATATCCAATTTGGCGCCCATGCCGGAAAGTCGGTGTTATGCGAATGTCCGCCGTAAAACGAGATCCATCTCTGCGCAAGAAAACAGATTGCCCAACAAATTCACCTTGCTCGCGAGCTGCCTTCAACCAATTTTGAACATGTCCTAGAACCACCAAACCAGGAGAGAAAATGGATACTCTTTTTCTACCAATCAGCTCCTCAGCTGAATAGCCAAACAATTTTTCAGCGCCCTGATTTACCGTCTCAATACGACCTTCGAGATCACAGGTAACGACGCTCTTCTTCTGATCCATGAAATCCTCCATGAAATATTCCAATTTTAATAAGACTATAATAACCTTAATTATACCCGGGTCCTCGGTCAATAGAAACATCAATCTAATAATCCCCCAGATTCGAAATAGCCAATAATTAAAATTCGCTGCCAACCTTCAGCATAGCTGGCAGGATCAGATCGTTTAGGTAGATTCGCTTGGAATGATCAGCCAGAATAAAAGGTAAATAACCAAACCTGGAATTCCGCCAGGCAGCAAGGCAAGGAAGAAAGCCAGGCGAAACCAAAACGCGTTGATCCCAAAGAACTCAGACATTCCACCACAAACACCTGCAATAATACGATTCTTGCGAGAACGACGCAGCTTACTAGGTTTATTCTCTACCATTTTTCCTCCGGAATATTCATCTAAAAGCATTCATTATTCTTACGATATCCCCATTAAAAAGTTTCGTCCTCGATTTCCCGAATGCCAATTTAATCAGGATTATCCAAAGATAATTCTGCCGCGATCCGGATAGTCTGTAAATGAATTTCAACAACATCTTCAATCCGTTGGGCATAACCGCCGCCCATAACAATGGCAACAGGAAGAAGCCGCTCCTGACAATAGCTTAACACCCAGCGATCGCGATCGGCCAGCCCTTGCTTGGACATCGCAAGCCTACCAAGACGGTCTCCAATGAATGGGTCTGCGCCAGCAATATATATCGCCAAATCCGCATAAGCTTTGAGGAATGCGTCTGGCACGCTATTCATTACCGCACTTAAGAATTCATCATCGCCTGATCCATCTGGTAAAGCAATATCCAAATCTCCGATTTCTTTATGGAATGGAAAGTTTTTTAGACCGTGCACTGAGAATGTAAAAACGCTTTGGTCATTCGAGAAAATCGCAGCAGTTCCGTTGCCCTGGTGAACGTCACAATCCAGGATTAAACCCGCCGAACCCTGCCCTCTGCTTGCATGACCCGCGCTGCGATCGCAACATCGTTAAATACGCAGTATCCTTCCCCATGATCTGGATAGGCATGATGCGTCCCGCCTGCCAAATTGACTGCTATCCCATCTTCCATAGCTGCTCGACAGGCGTCAATAGTCCCACCTACTGTATGGAACGAACGATTAACAAGGGCTGGCGACCATGGGAAACCAATCCTTCGTAACTCTCGAACGCTGAGACCGCCATTTAGAACATTAGAATAATAATCAGGATCATGAACCATTAAAATCTGGTCTGCACTGGCAGCACCAGAAGGGCACAGCTTTACCCCAGGGATACTCGAGTTCTTGTACAGCATTGTGGAGGCGGGCATATTTGGGCATCGGAAAATTATGCCCGGTCGGAAGTGGAACCAGAAGATGATCAGAATAAAAGACCTTCACAGTAAGGAATAAGCAATTGACGGCAATTACTACTTAAATTGAATTTCGGCAAGGATTGTCAGGGTCCATGATTGGATCCTCACCAATGATCCCAATGAACCACCTCATCCAGAGATTTACGCCCACCTTTTTGAGGCGGAGCTGACAGCACCGCAGGATCAACAGGGTATCCGAAGGAAATTGCTATTCGCAAATGCAGATCTACAGGAAATCCAAGAACCTCGCGTGCCTGGTCAGCCTCATAAATTGATGCCAAGCAGGAACCCACTCCTAGCTCCCAAGCAGCGAGCTGCATATAGGCTGCACACTGTCCCAGGTCGAACATCGTCTGGAATTTCTGGGTTGGATCGGGGCTGACCACAGCAACACCAAGCGCAGCCCCAGCTAAATGACCAGCCCATTCTCCACAGGTTGAGAGCTGCTTTAGAGTCGTTCGATCTGTGATGGCGATAAAATTCCAGGGCTGCGAGTTTTTCGAAGATTGTGCTCGCCTGCCTGCATTCAAGATAGCCGAAATGACCTCATTCGAGATGGGTATTGGTTGAAATTCTCGGACAGCTCGCTTTGTATGAATTGCGCTATTTACATTCATGTCGTGGATTCTATCACGGCTGGATAGAGTTCTTTTGCTATAATCTTTATGCAATGTCTGACGAAGTGCCAGTAGAAATCTTCAAGAATCCGGCTGCCGAACGAATTTGTCAATGGTTGAGGATCGATAATCCTTCGGTGGAAGGCATTGAACATCTGTCGGATTCAGACTGGGATGCGACTCTTTTAAACGCGATTAGACTTGGACTTGCCCCAATATGCTATGTTCAATTAAAAGCATTGAAAAAGCTCGATTATTTACCATTAGATGTCCTTAATGGATTAAAAGAGCCAATATTTTGCCTCCAGCGCGCAAGCGTTACAGCGCCGGCATACGTTAAGATTAATTCTGTCCAATTTCATGAATGCTGAGATCCCGGTCATTCTATTGAAAGGAGCCCACCTGGCTGAAGCGGTTTACAAAGACCCAGCCGCCCGGCTGATGACCGATCTGGATTTAATGGTCGCAAGGCAGAACCTGGATCGAGCTAGCGACGTGCTGGCAAGGATGGGTTATCGACCGACCAAATCGTTCTGGTCAGAATATGAGACAACGTTCAGCCACCAACTTCCAATCTTTACAGGCAAGGGGCTTATACCGATTGAGCTGCATTGGACAATCTTGACGCCTGACCTGCCTTACAAGATCGACATCAATGGGCTCTGGGAGCGCAGCCAAAAGCTGCAGGCAAGTGATATTGAAATCCAAGTTCTCTCTCCCAATGATCTTATACTTCACCTTGGGTTACATGCCTCCATGCAGCACAAGCTTACCGGTGGTTTGCGGCTTATTTATGATATTGCGGCGACTTTGGACACATATGGCGAGCTGATCGATTGGTCCATAATTGTTGAAAGAACCGCATGTTGGAATGCGAACCGAGCTATTTATTTGGTACTGCGGTTATGCCATTCAATTTTTGGAATTGGGGCGCCGCAGGCGATTTTTCGGAGTTAGAAGACCCATCGATGGACAATGCCAGCATGGAAGTTGCTAAAGATCTCCTGTTTATCAATAAAGACTTTAGACCCGATTTCTCCCGAAATTTCGCAGAATTCTTAGAAAAGAAAACCTTTAAGGAAAAATTTGCGCTAGTATATAACCGCCTTTTCCCCTCAAAAAAAGAATTAGCTGAGGATTATCCCGTTTTGCCATCATCGCCGCGTGTATGGCTTTTTTATCCTGTACATTGGATTGGATTAACTAAGAAGCATCTTGGAACATTCTTAGAAGTGATGCTGAAGGATGAATCCACTCTGAAGTCAGCACACTTGTCGCATTTGGTGCAGGAACGCGAAGATACTCTTCACAAGCAGATAATCGGACATATTGGGGCTGAATAATCGCCTCAAATAGGGGTGTCAACTTGACACACAGGAGTCGCTAAGATAAAATTCAATCTCGTATTCGGAGGAAATAGAGGCGATTGCGTTCCGGGTTGTTCATTCGTAACGCCAGATTTTCCTTATCGTATAAAAGCAGTCGCAGACGCAGCCTACGCGTTTAATTCATTACACAGGTCACAAAGGTTTTGTATTGCCGAAATTCCTCCATACCTGAACCATCGGGTTTTGAGAAGTCATAAACCCCTGGTCGCCGTAGCGTTGATCAGGTAATTTGTATTGGTTGAATCCATTAATTATCCGTCGATTGTCGGAAGGGCGGAGCGCGGGCAGTCAAGGGACTCGTCAGAACGCTGCAGACTGGTATGACCCACAACCAAACTGGACTTAATAAAAAGGACGAAAAACCTTATAGAAGAGACTTCGAACTATTGAAACGTTTCCTAAACCGACAAGCTCGATCGCCTGGGCGCTACATATTCGAGCAGACAATTATGTGCGGAGTTGGATGGGTGCCAACGGCGGTTGGGATCGGAATCAGGGGTCTGCTATATCGACTAATCCTGACCATGGATGGAACCGCAGCGATTGAACGAAGAGTGCGTTTGCGATTTGCGAGCGAAATCCAGCTGGGGAAAGGCTGCTATCTCGATGAAGGTGTTTATATCCACGCAACACCTCGTGGTGTCCAGATCGGGAGAGACACTATTGTAATGCACGGTGCGATTCTTCATGTTTATAATTTTCGAGAACTACCAAATGCAGGGATCCGAATTGGAGATGACTGCCTGATAGGGGAGTATACAGTCATTCGCGGGCAGGGTGGGGTTACGATCGGAGACCGTGTTTATACATCGCCAATGACCCAAATCATTGCAGTCAATCACATATTTAATAATCCTGATCAACCATTCATCAATCAAGGGATCACCGCAGAGGGAATAATTATCGAAGACGATGTGTGGTTAGGATCAGCAGCAATCGTGACGGATGGCGTTCGAATAGGGAAGGGAGCGGTGGTTGCAGCAGGTGCTGTTGTGACTAAGGATATTCCAGCTCACTGCGTCGCAGCGGGAGTTCCGGCGAAAGTGATTAAACTGATTGACGGCGCCAACCCAATTAAAGATGTCTCGATATACTTTTGATCACCTGCTCTAGGCGAATTTAAGCATATGAGTGATGTTTTCCAAAAACCTATCGTTCTTTCGATGATTATCCCTGCTCTGAACGAAGAAGGGGGAATTCGGAATATCATAGAACGTGTTATCGCGATCAGTAAGCCGCTGACTGAGTCAGGTGTCGACGAGCTTGAATTGATTGTAGTTGATGACGGCTCAACTGATCTTACTGCAGATCAAGTAAAACAATTTCCGGAGGTTCGGTTGGTCCAACATGCCCATAACATTGGGTACGGTGCGGCACTGAAAACCGGGTTTCACTGCGCGTGTGGACAAATAATGGGGTTTCTCGACGCAGACGGAACATATCCACCCGAATATCTTCCAGAATTGTGCAAAGCGATTCTGGATGGCGCTGACGTAGTTGTAGGCTCACGCCGTTCAGGAGCAGTAAGCGAAATGCCGCCTATCCGGCGATTAGGGAATTTTATTTGGTCAAATTTGTTAAGTGTACTTGCAGGACAGCGGGTGGTCGATCCAGCAAGCGGGATGCGAGTTTTTCGCCGGGAGGCGTTGGAATATATTTATCCTCTACCAGATGGCTTAAAATTTTACTCCAGTAATGAGCACCCGCTCTGCCCACGAATCCTTAAAAGTTATTGAGCTCCCAGTGCCTTATCGAGAGCGGCTGGGGCGTTCTAAGCTGAGTGTCTTCAAGGATGGCATCCGTTTTCTACAGACGATCCTTTGGACAGCTCTGAATTACAATCCGGTTCGAATTTTAGGTGGTTTGGGAGTGCTGTTAGCCGTAATTGCCACGCTGATTATTTCAATCATCGTTTCGCTGCGATTAATGGGAGTAACAACACTTGGTCCATGGGGCGCAGCTGGAGCTTTCAGCGCAGTATTATTAGGTTCAACCGGAATAACACTTTTTGCGTTAGGTGTGACATTTAATTACCTGGTCTCACTCTTTCACAAGCGTCCAATAAGACAAGGCTTATTTGGTCAACCGATCTTCAAAGAACCGCTTGACCGCCACTTTTGGTGGATTGGTCTATTGATGATCGCCTGCGGAATTGGCTTGGGAGGATTTCAGCTTTGTTCTTGGACTGCAAGGGTGGTCGGTAGAACGGTTTTGGTTGTATATGCTGGCCAGCACCATGTTGATTCTTGTCGGTGTGCAGTTAGTCGTGTTCTGGTTGATCGTAAGGGTGCTGGATGAGCTCAGCCAGCGAGAAATGCAAGTTCAGGTTGAAATGAACGGGTCAGAGCTGGCTCAAGAGTTTCACCACGAAAGAGAAAAGTCATTTAATTAAAGGTTGCATTATCAAGCGGGAGTAGACTTTCTATCATGGCAACTGATATTAGAGATAACCTGGGAACGAGACGGATTACAAAATTACCTGAGGCGCGATTCCCTTCTGCCGATGAAATCGTCCGGGAACGCGCGGTCGCGGAAAAGGAAAAGCAAAGTAAATGTGCTTTTAGTCAATCCTCCTTCACCTGATGGGGGCATATGGATTCGCACCCAACATCGGGTAGGGAGGCGCAGCCGAGAAAACATGATATGGCCACAGGTAAGCCTGGCGCAGATGGCCAGTCTGCTTTATCCGGATTATTCTGTGGAAGTTGTAGATGCGATCGCCAAAAGGATGGACTGGAAGGAATTTGAGGCAATATTGAGGGATCGCCGTCCGAAATATTACCTCACCCAACTGACTGCGCCTACTCTAACCAATGATATGTATGGAGTATTCCTCGCAAAAAGCCTGGAAGCTGTGACGATGGCTTTCGGTACGCATATTACCCCCATGGCGGCTGAAACATTACGCTCCTTTCCAGCTCTGGATTATGCCTTGCGCGGCGAGCCCGAGATGACCCTGCGGGAGCTAATCGATACGATCGAAGTCGCGGATGGACGATGGAAGGTCATGGAAGACGGAAGTTTGGTCGATCCAGATTCCGGTGATGCTGCCAAAGGTCATTTCTACACCTGGAAAATGTGGTCCGAATCTGATAGCGCGTGGAAGCCAGCATGGACCCAGGCAAAACCACCGAAGGAATTAAATGATAATAAGCTAAATACAGACTTGATTATCCCGATAGCAGATATGAATAGAGCAGAAATTGAGAATTTAAAACCCGCTGATGAACAGCTTTTATCAATTAAAGGGCTTGGATGGCGTCGAAACGGCGAGGTGATTATTAATTGGGATCGACCGTTTTTCAGGAGTTTTGACGATCTACCCATCCCGCTGCATCAGCTGCTTCCGCTCAACGATTATCGGATGCCGATGATCAAAGGCCCTTTTTCTTTTATTGTAACAAGCCGAGGCTGCCCGGCAGGCTGCAAATACTGCATAAAGCATGTGAGCTACCAATATTCGGTACGCCTTCGTTCACCCGAGCTACTGCAGCGGGAGATCGAAGAGCTCTTTGAACTAGGCGTTCATCACATCCACATGTATTCCGATCTGTTCACGGTAAATCGCGATCAAGTGATTGAATTATGCCGCCTGCTGATTGAGAAAGGCCCAAAGATCACTTGGACCTGCAACAGCCGGGTAGATTATGTTGATGAAGAAATGCTGAGCCTCATGGGAAAAGCTGGATGCGAATTGATCTCGTGGGGAATTGAAAGCGGGAATGAGGCAATCTTAAAAAAAGCCCATAAAGGTTACCGAATTGAACAAGCAGACCAGGCACTCTCGTGGGCTCATCAAGCTGGGATCAAGAATTGGGGCTACTTCATTATCGGTCTGCCGGGAGAGACGGTCGATACGATTAAGCAGACAATTGCCTTCGCAAAGAAATTACCATTGGATATAGCCCTATTCCATGTAGCTGCTCCTTATCCAGGCACACCATTTTTCTTCGAAGTCGTAGAGAATGGCTGGTTCAGGGACGATGTAAATTGGGAAGAAGTGGATATGGACCAGGCAACTGTTTTGGATTACCCGGAGCTCAAGGCGGAAGATCTGCTTTACTGGCAAAAAAGAGCATTTCGAGAGTGGGCGCTTCGTCCAAAACCGATAATCACTTTCATTAAGGGGATGAACTCTTGGGCTGGTTTCAAAAGCGCCGTTGATATTGGAATGCAAACTCTTGGATGGCTTCGCAGTTAAGTCTTAATTTCATTGTTGAAAATGGGGGATGGTATTGTGGAGGGATAAAAACCTGAAGGGTAAATCAGATCGAACCAGCCTATGGATCGAGGCGGGGGAGTGGGCACTTATACTAGGAGCAGTCGGACTTTTTACACTGACTGAGAGCTATGAACCTTACGTCACATTTGGACTAGGGCTGCTTTGCATCTTCTTCGCAGAGCGTGGAATCCGAGGAAAGTTAATTGGGGTCCAGAGCGGTTTAGAGCTCCCTTTATTCCTTTTTGTATTAAGCGCAGCAGTGGCTGCCTGGATTTCTTACAATCAAGGACCTGCACTTTTACAATTCGCCCGAATTCTCGGCGCAGCAGCGATTTTTTTTGCACTCAAGGAAAGTAAAACCTCAATCCCCGAGCTTGTGGGATTTGTTTTTATTTTGGCTGCCGCATGGCTTGCAGTTTATTGGCCGCTTCAGAATGACTTTGCGCAGGTTCCAACTAAGGTGGATTTCGATTACCTCCATTGGCTTATGGATGAACAGTTTGATCCCTGCACCTCCAGGCCCAGATATTCACAAAAACGTCGCCGCCGGAGCACTGCTTATAAGTGTACCGATCGGCGCAAGTTTGTCATGGACATTCTGGAAAACCGGCAAGAGAATTTTAAGTTCGATTGCACTCGCAAGCTCGATAATTATTCTTTTCGGTCTGGTGATGACGAGCAGCCTTGGGGCGTGGATAGGGCTGATCGGGATGTGCATCACGGCACTACTTGTCTTACTCCAGAGACATTACTTTCGCGACAGCCGATCAAAAGCCTTGTTCTGGCTTGGGGTGTTGATAGTTGGGCTTTTCGGAATGACAGCCGCACTTGGAAGCGGAAACCTGAATTCGCTGATCGGTCAAATTCCAGATCCGACCGGCTCACTGCAGTCTCGGCTAATATTGTGGGAGGAAGGCGCATACCTGGCTCGAGACCATCTTTTCACTGGAAGCGGATTAATGTCGTTTGAGATGGTCCATGCGGTTTACGAGATGTTGATCCATGTCCCCTTTATCGTACACTCCCACAACACCTTCCTTGAAGTCTTCATAGAGCAAGGGGTAGTAGGGGCGCTCGCGATTCTATGGGGGACTTTCGTTGTATTTGAATGGGCTTGGAAAGCTGTCGATCGATCCGATATTCCAGCGCTCGCTTGGGGGGGATTGGCCGCATTTTGCGCATTGACGATCCATGGGATGGTTGAAGTGCAGTTCTATATCGAACGGACTCTACCCGTGATGGGTCTGGTGCTTGGTTATTGCAGTTTCACCGCCAGACCTAACGAAGACTTATTTCAAGAAAAGCGGACTATCCGGAAATCGACTAAAGCGATAATCATCACGATCCTTTCCCTCTCTGCAGTTGGATTGGCATTCTGGAGACAAACAACTGCTTCCTGGTTTGCCAATCTGGGTGCCATTGAACAGGCACGGGTCGAGCTACGTTTATATGATCCCAATAATTACGAGAATAAATCGCTTGACCTAATCCGCCAGGAAACAGATCTCAGTAATGCCGAGAGATCTTATGAAAAGGCGCTGCAGTATCAATCCAATAACGCCACTGCTCTCCAACGAATGAGCTCGATCGCGTTAAGTTGAGGTAATTATCCACAAGCGCTTGAATGGACAGACCTCTTATGGTCCAGCGGTAACCGCGAGCCGGTCACCCGGCTGCTATACGGCGATGCATTGGTCGCGAATGGAGAGGTTGAGAAAGCCGCAGAAATCGTTAGGGGCTTGGTTTGGGCAGAAGATCGATTACTTCTGGATGCCTGGCTGCGATATTTGGATCATCAAGATTACACCAGGGCTATCCATGCCTGGCAAACAGTTTTAGCGCTGGACCCCAGCAATGCCCTGGCACGAGAAAACATCACCAAGGCACAATCCTTTTTAAATCCTTGAGGTCTCATTGAATAATTTTCGATTTCGGATCCTTTTTTAATCATCCTGGCGGTAATCTTGGTTTTTCCGATTGGATTGTTCGCACAACCAGCGGGAGCGGTAACTCCTACTCCATCACCTGCTCCACCACAGACCTCTCAAGAAGTCCTCTCGAATGAAGAGGGCATTTGGAACACTCCAGTAAATCTATCAAGATCGGGCGCGGCTTCGCAGCCAAGAATTTTCGCAGCACAAGATGGCAGGCTTCAGGTTTTTTGGATGGACCGATTCGATGGAATGATGACTGCCTTGTTCAACGGAGAAGTCTGGTCACTACCTGCCCAAACAATGCGCCCGACTTCACGCTTCATCGCAAAACCACAAAAGATCACTGTAATGCCGACACTCTTTTCCGATCCGTTCGACAGGGTACATGCCTTCTGGTATGGAGATAAGATCCATCGAGCGAAGATACTCCATTGCTTAACAACCAGATCAGAATGGGGACAACGAGCTGGACTCCACCTAGCAACGCAAGCGATTCGGCGTTGATTTACGAGGCGGCCCCGACGAGTAACGGAGAGGTCACATTGGTTTACGTGCGAACCCTTCGAACTCAGACAACATTCCCGCGGATTGAGAAGATTGAGCCAGGAATATATTCTGTAACCACTATTGACTCGGGCCTTAATTGGGGTTCTGCGACGCCAGTGGATAATTCAATTTACTATAGAGTTCTAAATCCCGAAACAGCTTATATGGAGATGACCATAACTCAAGGGGTGGTTTTCCTTATCTGGCTGGAACCCAGGTTGAACCAGGCGCTCTTCTCGGCTTCGATGGACGGCGGGATTAGCTGGTCGACGCCAGAGACTTTCACTTCAAACGAATCTCAGGTTGTGGAGCCAGAGCTGGCTGTACTGCCAACCGGCGAAGTACTGAGGATCTGGCAGGATGCGGCTCAAGGGGGCTGTATTGTATACCAGCAAGAGTTAGCGATCAGCAGTCCGCCGGAGCCAACTGGCACTGCTACTCCAGCTGCTGCTTCAAGCCCCACTCCGGCAGTTCAATCGACGCTTGGGGAGTGGAGCTCAGCCCATCAGATCTTGAATGGAGTTGAAACTTGCCCAAGTGAGAGCCATTTTATTCAGGACGGCAATACCCTGTATTGGATTTGGGGAGAGAACAGCACAACTTTAAACCTGACTGCCTGGGATCCGGAAAAACAAGAATGGCGGCAGCCCCGCCCTTTCAATTTCAGCTTTCAAGACCCAGAAACCGGGCGTCCCGTCCTGCTCAATAATTTGAGAGCCGAAATATCCCATGATAGACTTTCGGTGGTTGGTGCAGATCCGAACTCCGGTGAGGTTTGGCAGACGAGCAGCCTGGTGTCTGCATTGAACCTCGCCTTTGCACCTCCTTCCCCATGGAAAACACCGATCGAGATTTCGACTGCGGGTCAAACTGCCAGCCAGCCCATAACTGCAGTGGATGGCGCTGGACGGATTCATTCAGTCTGGAGCCAGGGCACAAACTCTCCCGGGACTTCATTATTCTATGCACGGTTAGACGATCAGTCACCTGCACAGGCAGTAGAAATCTTCAAGGCAGGCGGCGGGGAAATAGTGCGGCAGCCAGTCTTGCTCGCAGGTGGAAATGAGATGCTGATGCTGGCGTGGAGCGGGGGTACGAATGGTGAAATATTCTTTTCACGAGCCAGGACCGATCAGGCTGGTTCAGCAAGCGGTTGGCTGCCAGCAATTCAAGTAAGCAAAACAACTGGAAGTTGGCCTCAATTAGCTATGAATGCTGATGGACGGGTTTTAATGATCTACGCTCAGCCGGTTAATGAAGGGAGAGGAATTTACCTGGTCTATTCAGATGACAGCGGCGAGGGCTGGAGCAAACCTTCACTGGTTTTCGATGCCGAAGCAGCCGGATGGGAAATGGTTGACCAACCTTCACTTGCAATAGGGGCTGATGGAAGCATACATACCGCCTGGACGGTTCTGCGAGTAGCTTCACCACAAATTACACGCGGAATCTTCTATTCACGGACCCGCTCGAAATTCAACCCTGTCAATGAAGTTGACAAGAGCAGTGGGACAAACTCAACCGGAGTGCTGTTAACTCGAATCAACCGCAGCCCCAGAGACTGCCAGCCCAGCCGGATCGATCCCGACCAGCGAGGGGATTACCTCACCGGATCAGCAACCTGATCCACAGTGGACTCGGGCGCTGGAGGTCGGCCCACCTGGCTCAGATTGGCCGCGACTGGCGGGTCTCGAAGATGAGATTCACCTGATATATCGAGCGGGAGGAGTTCCGATGCACCGGATAACCAGTTTGTCCCAACAAACCGATGAAGGCGTTGGGTGGGGTACGGCAAACCGCATCCCTGGATGGCCTACCCCGGAAGAAGAGACAAACCTTCAAAACGGATGGATAACTGAGATGGATGGCCTCCCATATGGTGTTGCTGCAGATGCACAGGTGCTGCGGATCGTTGCACCAGTAGCTGGGATCACCTCTCTACGGTTGAGCGAATATGGTGGACTCACCGATAGCTCGGAAAAACGCTGGGGCGAGCCGGAGATTTTCGCTCCGCCTGGAGTCTGGCGTAATTACCAAATCTCAGCAGCGTCATCTCCGTTAATCGGAGGCACTCTGGCTGTAGCCTGGGTAGCCCAGCCGGCAGCGACAATCACACAAGGGACACCGACCCCCCCATTGCCGCAGGTCTTTCTAAGCGCCAGGCAAATCGCGCCTGCAGCTGCACCGGAACCCGCTCCGGTTACATTCTTATCTAAGGCTACTGATATTCCAGCCGCAACACCAACGGTCGTGTTGACTGCTACACCGGTTATTGCGGTCCAGCCGCAAGGTCGGCAGCTGCCAGTGGATCCACTCGTGCTGGGGAGCGGCCTGGCGGCACTGATCGTGGTGGCAATCTTCATCGGTATCCTCGTGCAAGGGCAGGGAAGAGGAAGGTCTTAAGAGAATGAGCGGGCAACCTGGTGAGTTAATTAGCAGAAAACCCAGCCAACGGTACCTGATCACTGGTGGGGCAGGATTTATCGGCAGCCATCTTTGCGAAAAGCTGCTGGATTCGGGTCGCTATGTCACGGCAATCGACGATCTATCCACGGGGCGGAAAGAAAATTTGACCGCGCTGGAAAATCATGAACGTTTCTTGTTTGTGAGGGAGACGATCTTGAACGCCCAAGTGCTGGACCGGCTGGCAAGCCAGGCTGATGTCATTATCCATCTGGCAGCGGCAGTGGGTGTGAAGCTGATCGTCGAAGATCCAGTGCGGACGATTAATACAAATATTCTTGGCACTGAAGCGGTCTTGACAACTGCAAACCGCTACGGATGTAAAGTGCTGATCGCATCAACTTCAGAAGTCTACGGAAAAGGGATAAAAACGCCTTTTGGCGAGGAAGACGATTGCGTTATCGGCCCAACAACCCACAGCCGTTGGGCTTATGCAGTCTCGAAGCAGGTGGATGAATTTCTGGGGCTGGCTTACCACCGCCAGTTCGGACTGCCAGTGGTGGTGATGAGATTCTTCAACACTGTAGGACCGAGGCAGAGCGGACAATACGGGATGGTGGTGCCACGCTTCGTCCGACAGGCGCTGCTTGGGGAGCCGCTGACTGTTTATGGCGATGGAATGCAGACACGCTGCTTCACGGATGTAGCTGACGTTGTAGACGCAGTAAGTAAACTGGCGGAACACCCACTGGCGCTCGGACAGGTCTTCAATATTGGCAACCGCGAAGAGATCACAATCCGTAGGCTGGCAGAATTGGTGATCAACTTGACCGGAAGCAAATCTCTTATCGAAAGTGTACCGTACGAGCACGCATACGCGCCGGATTTGAAGATATGAGAAAGCGCTCTCCGAAGCTCGAAAAAATATCGGCGTTAATTAATTACAATCCGCGCTGCTCGTTGGAGGAAACACTCAATCGGGTGATCGAATACGAGAAACAGACGCTACAATAAGGCTATGCGAAAACCATTAAGCAACATTAAGAACTCAACATTTCCTTATGAAATTCCGTTTAATAAAGCCTGGGTCAGCGGTAATGAATACCGCTATATAGCCCAGGCGGTGGAGCAAGGGCATATCTCGGGCGATGGGGCATTCACGCAGGCTTGCAGCCGGATGCTAGAAGATTGGCTGGGAGCGAAACGCGTCCTGCTGACGACAAACTGCACCCATGCATTGGAGATGAGCGCCTTACTGCTTGACCTCAAACCTGGCGATGAAGTTATCCTGCCAGCATTCACTTTCGTCTCGACGGCTAATGCATTCGCGCTGCGAGGGGCAAAGCTTGTATTCGCAGATGTCCGCCAGGATACGCTGAACATCGACGAGCGCCAGCTTGAGGGCTTGATCAGCGGACGGACGCGGACAATCGTGGTGGTACACTACGCCGGGGTGGGCTGTGAGATGCGGGATATCATGAAGGTGGCTGAGAGCCATCGTCTGCCGGTGATTGAGGATAACGCGCATGGGCTGCTGGGGCGTTATGACGGACAGCTGCTTGGAACTTTCGGAATTATGGCGACGCAGAGCTTCCACGAGACAAAAAACTTCACCTGCGGCGAGGGCGGCGCACTGGTGATCAATGACATCAACTTGATCGAACAAGCGGAGATCCTGCGCGAAAAGGGGACCAATCGCAGCCGGTTCTTCCGGGGACAAGTGGATAAGTACACCTGGGTCGGTTTAGGCTCGAGCTACCTTCCTTCGGACGTGCTTTCGGCGTTCCTCCTGGCGCAGCTCGAGTCCCACGAACGCATCCAGAATCGGCGGAAGCAGATTTGGGAAGGTTATTTGAGCGGGCTGGCTGAATGGGCGGTTAAAAATGGCGTGCGCCTGCCGATCGTACCAGAAGAATGCGAGCCTTCATATCATCTGTTCTATATGCTGCTACCCGACCTTGAGAGCCGACAGGCTCTGATCGAGCACTTGAAACAGCGCCGGATACTGGCGGTCTTCCACTACCAGCCGCTGCACCTTTCAGAAATGGGACGCAGGTACGGAGGGAAGGAAGGGGGTTGCCCCGTGACCGAAGCAGCGGCTGACCATCTGGTGAGGCTTCCCTTCTACAACGGAATGACCGAAGAGGAACACCAACGCGTCATCGAAGCGGTGAAAACTTTCGCTTGAACCAGCCATCCAGGTCTGGTTCGATCTGTCAGGTGGATTTATGACAATCGTTGCGATCCAGGCAGATGATTACGATCCGCCTTCATCACCCATCTGGGCGGACGTCTTGCAGAAGCATGGGATAGAGGTGCGCTGGGTGGATGTCCGGCGTACGGATATCCTCGAGCAGATCAGCGGATGCCAGGGATTCATGTGGCGGTGGGGGCAATTCGGCGGAATGGGCCGCATCGCCCGAAGGCTGCTGCCTGTGATGGAGCGCGAGCTCGGTATGGAGGTGTATCCGGACCAGGACTCGTGCTGGCATTACGACGATAAGATCGCCCAGAGCTATCTATTCCAGGCGCTCGGCATCCCAACACCAAAAACGTTTATCTGGTTTGACCGGTGGAAAGCGCTGGAATGGGCCGATGAAGCCCCAGTGCCGCTGGTGATGAAATTTACGGGTGGAGCGGGATCTCAAAACGTCCGTTTGATCCGGGACAAGACCGAACTCAAAGATTGGATCAACCGGATGTTCACCTTTCGCCTTTCCGGTCTGGAGGATTGGGAGAAGGTCCGGCTAATCCATTTGCCAGGATCAAGAAGATGGCAGGGGTTCTCAAACGGGGGGTAATGCCCGATTTTTTCGACGACGGCTACGAGCTGCAAACCGGGTACATCTATCTTCAGGAATACCTGCAGGAGAATGAATATGACACCCGGATCACGATCATTGGACGGCGGGCTTTTGGTTTTCGACGCTTCAACCGCCCGAATGATTTTCGGGCGAGCGGAAGCGGCTTGAGAGACCTTGACCCGGCGACGATCGATCAACGATTTATCCGCCTGGCATACAGGATTGCACAGGCTCTAAATATGAAATCGTGCGCGATTGACGGTCTCTATCGGGGGGAGGAATGCGTCGCGTGCGAGATCACCTACGCTTTTGTTGGTAAGGTGCCTTATGAATGCCCGGGGCATTGGGAGCTTGAAGGCGAGCCAGAAACCGGTGCTCTGAAGTGGGTCGATGGACAGATGTGGCCCGAAGAAGCCCAGGCGGAGGACTTTATCCAGCGGCTGATGGTTAAGGAAAACCAAGTCATTAAGCATAATATTAGATAATTGATAAGGGAATATTAATCTTGTATAGTGCGTAGATCTACTATGAATTATTTTGGAATTTCTTTAGTTAAATTTCTAAGCTGGCCAGCTCAAAATTTGGTGTTTCATCGATTGACACAAAGATTATTCTGACAAGGATATGCACGAATCAATTGACGTTCAATAAAAGCGCAATCCAAGTTGGAGGTCGAGAAAGCAGGTTTCCGAAATGCCTTAATGGCAATCAGCAATTGATGCGCAAAACCAATTTCGGTCCCATTCACAATCAACCGTACTTGTTGAAAACCCCTGGCTTGACTTGCCAACCAACTGCGCGTTCTGCTCATACCAAGTACGCACATTTATAGTTGAGTTATCTAGCAATCGGCCCAGTCGTTGGGCCAGGCTAAGCTATTTCACCTCTCCAGACTTATTTCCAGCAATTCGGCTTATTAGGATTGAGCGGCTATGGTGAATCACAACGATCATCCAGGAAAAATTCCGGATGCGTGTTTTCCTTCCGTTGGTAGCAATTGTCGAATTCTCATACTCCAAGTTTGATACCGGTCGCTGCATACTACTCCTGTTCTTGATTTGACCAATTTCAGGAGAACATTTATCGTACCGATCAACGTTCTTTCTTAAAAGTGTAAGCAGGCTAGGGAAAGCCTAACTTAGAAATATCTCTCTTCCTGTCTCAACCCGTTGTTTCGATTCTAACCTATCCGAATATAATCATTTCCTATGCCCTGATTTGTAAAATTGGGTCGCCAAATTTAATTCACAATGGAAGTAGTGTTACTAAACATTAGACAAGTTTGTCAACACCATCACCCTTTGATGTAAAAATGCTGGTCGAATTCATTTGACATGGATCTCGGTATGAGCATTTTTTGTTCAACAATCATTCCGACAATAAATCGATCCACATTATCTAGAGCCATTTATAGCTTGTTGGATCAGGAATTTACCTCTGCAGATTTTGAGGTCATTGTAGTCAACGATTCTGGTAAGTCCTTACCGGATATGGAATGGCAGTCTAGCGATCGAGTACAAGTAATAAATACCAATATTCGTGAACGCAGTGTTGCGCGTAATACCGGGGCAGCAATCGCTCGAGGAAAATACTTGCATTTTTTGGATGACGACGATGTATTTCTACAAGGTGCGTTGGAGGCTTTCTGGAAGTTGGATCAGGAAGATGAAGCTGGTTGGCTTTTTGGGGGTTGGCAAGCGGTCGATAATGATGGTTCTTTACTCGATGAGTTTTGCCCAGAATTAAATGGTAATATTTTGGCTTTACTAGTAACTGGAGAAAGCTTACCTTTACAGGCATCCTTGTTACGAGCGGATCGATTCTTTGAAGCAGGATGTTTCGATCCTACTATTTCCGGAGTTGAAGACCGGGATTTGGGCAGGCGAATGGCAGTCACAAACTCGGTTGCGCACACTTCTGCAGTGGTCGCAAAGATTCGTGTTGGAATCGTTGGAAGCACTACCAATTGGTCCAGGCTGGCTGAGGATGATCGCAGAGCACGAGAAAAAGTACTGCATTCTCCACTGGCTTTCAATCGATTGTGTGATTCAACGAGTTCTAGTTATTGGCATGGACGCGTTAGCCGTGCATATTTTGCATCAATGGTCTGGAACTTTAAACGAAGAGCCTTCTTAATTGCACTAAGCCGGGGGGTTGCTGGCCTATCCATTGCCGGTGCAAATGTTCTTAAGAGTGAATTTTGGTCAGGTATAAAGACATTAAGCAAATGAGAATAGGGATCGATATACGTAACTTTACTCATCCACAAAATGGTGGCTTTAATACCTACTTCAAAATTATCATCCGAGCTTTGTCCAAAATCGATTTCAACAATAAATATATTTCGGCCACCATGCAGTTTGACGGTGCATCGATAAAAACATAGCTATACCAGTAAAGAAGAGGAATTGATCAATCGTCGTTCGTCGAAATGCAAGTCTATTTGGAAGATGCTCAGATCACGCCTATCCTTCCGATCTACTTGAACCCTATGGCTATTCTGGAACGTTTTAGAAACGATGGAAATTGACCAGACATATAACAAAGCGACTGCCAGGGTCAATCTGGAAAGTCTTTCAGCATCGCGCAGCATGGTGCGTTCCAGGTCAAAGCCATCACACTTCAGATCACCGAACATTTCCACGATTCACATTCTGCGGAGGGAGAGATGCGTCTCGTGCGAGATCACCTATGCTTTTATTGGTAAGGTGCCTTATGAATGCCCGGGGCATTGGGACCTTGAAGGCAAGCCAGAAACCGCTGCTCTGAAGTGGTTGGATGGCCAGACGTGGCCCGAAGAAGCCCAGGCGGAGGACTTTGCCCAGCGGCTCCGAAAGAGGGAGCTGACGAGCGAAGGAGGATTTGTTCCTCAAAAAAACGAAGAGGAACGAATATTGTCCCAGACAAAGAATTCCAGATAACGGCCGTGGAAAGAGTTTAACGGTCGAATTCGAGGAAGCAAAGACCGCCCGGACCATGAGAATCCCCAGATGGGTGTTAATATTATAGAACAATAGTTCTGTTTTGTCAAGCGTAATTTTTGATCAAAACCAAGCCGAGTTGATTTATGAAAATCCAGAAAACATGAAAGCTGCAGAAAAATATAAAATCAATCAAGTGGTCATTCAACCCAGCCGAGGGTGGTCACAGCTAGGACTTCAAGGACCTCTGGGTATACCGGGAATTGATCGGGCTGATGGTGATGCGCGAGATCCAGGGTAGGTATCGGCAGACGGCATTGGGGCTCTCATGGCTTTTTCTCCGTCCGGCGTTGAACATGGCGGTGCTCACCCTGGCATTTGGAGTTGTCGTAGGTGTGCCTTCTGAAGGACTGCCTTACCCGCTATTCTCGCTTTCTGCGCTGCTGCCATGGGGTTTTTTCCAGAACGCGGCTGGTCGGGCAGCATCTAGCCTGGTGGATAACCGCCATGTGATCACTAAGGTTTACTTTCCGCGCATGGCGATCCCATTAGCGGCGGTCTTTTCTGGGCTTATAGATTTAGGGGCATCGTTCCTGGTCTTCTTAGGTGCAATGGCACTCTACCGGATGCCTCTGCGAATTGAAATGTTATGGCTGCCACTGCTGCTGCTGACCGCGATGATGTTTGCATTGGCGGTGGGATTGTGGCTGGCGACGCTGGCAGCAAAATACCAGGATGTATCGTATGCGGTTAACTTTCTTCTGACGCTGTTGATGTACTTCTCGCCGGTGATCTACCCGATCAGTATGGTGCCTTTAAAACTTCGTAAATTATATCTGCTCAACCCGATGACCGGGGTTGTGGAAGGCTTCCGCTGGGCGCTGCTAGGATCCGGCTCACCGCCCAGGATAGAGTTCCTGATCGGGGTTGGGGTGATCCTTATCGGGCTGGTGAGCGGGGCGTATGTGTTCCGGCGCACCGAGCGCACGATTGCAGATGTGATTTAAACCAATTAAGACGAGATCGAACAATTTTGTCGGGTGAATATATGGTTGCAAAACTGAAATCATTCATCAAATTTTGGATTCCCGCAGGACTGCTTGAGATTGTACGAAGAAACCGTGCAAAGTCCAAAGGAGATAATCCATCGGAAATTGGTTATTTGCCGAATGTTCCATTGTTACTCGAAAATAGAAAAATTGAGACTATCTGCACAAACAGCGAGATGATCAGCCTGGAATTTCCATTGAAGGAATTGGTCCGTGAATCGGAGATGGTTCTCCCGCTCGCAGAGCTGATTGCAATCAGCGCTATATGCAAATTTTTAGAACCCAAGAGAATCTTCGAAATCGGTACTTATAAAGGATCCACAACGAAACTGCTGTCGATCAATTCCCCACCCAGCACAGAAATATTCACGCTGGATTTGTCCGACGCTGAAATTCGAAAAATGGGATTTCCTTTTTACGTCGCTGGCGAGTATTGTAAAGAGCAAGGACACAAGATAAAACAGCTTTATGGCGATTCCCGATTTTTTGATTATTCTCCTTTCTATAATTCGATCGATCTAATATTTATCGATGCCAACCATACTTATGATTTTGTCCGGTCCGATTCGGCGCAAGCATTCAAGGTGCTTTCTGAAAGAGGCGTCATCATCTGGGATGATTACGCCTGGACGGAAAAGCACCCTGAATGTTCGGGGGTCGCAAAATTCCTGAACGAAATCAGGTTTGAGAAGAACTGCGCCCAGATCGAAGGAACTCGGCTGGCGATCTACAGCAATTTCCAGTAACCAGATTATTCGAATTCAAAGACCCTTATGAGTGATTTCGCGATTTCGGTGGAAAACCTATCAAAGCGATACCGGATTGGGGAGAGCAAGAAGGAAAAAGTCCATCCGGTCAGCAAGCTGGCGGCGCCATTCCGTTATCTAACCACCACACTGCGCAAAGAGCGGGATGACGAGATCCTGTGGGCGCTGAAGGATATCTCCTTCGAGGTCAAGCAGGGCGAGGTGCTGGGGATCATCGGAAGGAACGGGGCAGGAAAGAGCACGCTGCTCAAGATCCTATCACGCATCACCGAGCCGACCAGCGGGCGGGCAGTAATCCGCGGGCGGGTGGGATCGCTGCTGGAGATTGGGACCGGCTTCCACCCCGAGCTTACCGGGCGGGAAAATATTTATATGAGCGGCGCGATCTTAGGGATGCGCAAATTCGAAATCGACCGCAAGTTCGAGGAGATCGTGGAGTTTGCCGGGGTCGCTCGTTTCCTGGACACACCCGTGAAACACTACTCGAGCGGAATGTATGTGAGGCTGGGGTTTGCGGTGGCAGCGCACCTGGAGCCTGAAGTGCTGCTGGTGGACGAAGTCCTTGCGGTCGGTGACACCGAATTCCAGAAGAAGTGCCTGGGGAAGATGGGAGATGTGGCGAAGGGAGGGCGAACGATCTTGTTTGTTAGCCACAATTTGGCATCCATCAATCAATTATGCGAAAGATGTATTTGGATTTCAGACGGGATTGCAATTTTTGATGATTCCGCTGAACACACGATATCGGAATACCTGAAAAAATGGAATCATGAAAAATGAGGAACAATTTCGAGATCGTATTATTAGTCAGCACGAATATGGTCTAAGAATTAATTCCATTACATGTGATCCAAGTTCTTCTTATATCGGCTCAAAGTTATCCATAAATATCAATTTTTCAGCCAATAATGCACAGGCAGGCATTAAATTAGGAATTTCAATTGAAAACTCTTTTGGTCAAAGAATAACCAGCTCCTATATGGGTAAAGAAGGATTGGAGATAAATATCCCCGAGGGCGATCATAATGCAATGATCGAATTTAGCAATATCCTTCTAACCCCGGGAGATTATTATGTGACAGCTGCGATTCACCTAAAGAACGGAGAAATTTGTGATAGTTTAGAAAAAGTTGCTTCATTCAAAATTCATGCGAGTGATATGACAAACTCGGGGAATTTAGTAGATGAGCACAACGGCATTGTATGGATCGATCATAAATGGTATTTTTCTGAGCGAATTACGTTATGAGCTGGATTGACGAAAGACTTAATAAAAGATCGGACTTTGAAAATGTAGATGAAGAAGTACGAACATTATGGCATGAATACCTCGTGACTATCCTTGGCATACCGGAAAATGTAGCCATTCAGCGAATACAAAAAGAAATTGATCGGAAATTTCGTTTTCATCTTATTGATAATTTAGCTTCATCAGGATGGCAATTCGATAATTCATTGGCATTAGATTTGGGATGTGGAACAGGTGCTCTTGCATCTGTGTTATTAGAAAGTGGCTCTCGAGTTATTGGTTTGGATCCAAGCACATCATGGGCACATGTTGCACAAAAAAGGTTGCATAAAATAAATAATAAATGCGGACAAATTGTAATATCAGACGGATCAATAATTCCTCTGCCCAATCAAAGTATGGACTATGTTTTTTCGTTGCAGGTGCTTGAACATGTCCCAATGCAGATTGCTAAAAATATTATTCATGAAATTTCACGAGTATTACATCCGGAAGGTCGTGTTTTTCTTACTTTCGAGAATTATGTCTCCTTTTGGGAGCCCCATTATCGTGTGAGGTGGTTTCCGAACTTGCCTAAAGCGATAGGGAGCGCTTATCTAAGAGTGCTTGGCAGGAATCCAAAATTCCTCAGGGAAAATATATTTTACAACTCAGCGATTCATATTATGAAGACTTGTTTTGATGCGGAATTAATTTCTCCAAAATGGCTTGAGTATTGTGAAAAAATTGAACATCCAGAACTCATAAGGAAACCAATTAACAGACAACTATCTAAAATTGTTAGATTATTATCGCCGAGTCTTCGCAATACAATAGCTGTCTTATATGCAGAAAGAGCAAATCTATTTCAGACCACTGTCGTTCTTGAGTTGGGGAAAAAAATTACGTAACTTTAGTATACTCTTGCATCACATTATTCCATTTTCCGCTCATTTTTTGCACTACCAATCTTTCTAGGTTGTGCGGTGTTTTATGCAAAATAATTCCACAGAATCCAAAATTTGCATCATTTCGCCAAATAAGCAGGCGTACTCGGAAACTTTTATTCATTCCCATATCAATAAGCTACCAAACACATTACCGCTTTATGGTGGTTTTTTCCCCATCTACGATTTAAGAGATAGGGAAATTATCGATCCATATGTTCCAATAAAATTGTCAAAACACTTCTTCCGGGCTATAAAACATAAATTCAATGCCTCTGAGTTAGAGAATTATCGAGATGAAGCCTTAGCTCGATTTCTATTAAAGAACAATGTTCGAACAGTTCTTGCGGAATATGGGCCAACAGGTGCTGAAGTAATAAGAGCATGCAATATCGCTGGATTACCTCTAAATGTACATTTTCATGGAGTTGATGCATATAGCACAGATGTATTGTCCAATTATAAGAACAAATATCCTGCTCTCTTTGAAGCTGCAAAGGCCATAATTGTTGTTTCACAACATATGAAAAATCGCTTGGAATGGCTTGGAGCACCAGCGAAAAAAATATTTATCAAACCATTTGGTGTTGACATCGAAATGTTTTCTAATGGGAAACCCGGAAACAATCCGTCTAATTTTCTGTTTGTTGGCAGGTATGTTGATAAGAAAGCACCATATATCAATATCCTTGCCTTCAGGGAATTAGTCAATATAGTGCCCGAAGCATCTTTTAACTATGGTGGGAGACGGTTATCTTCTGGACACCTGCAAATCTCTAGTAGAAATACTTAATCTCAAGAACAAAGTATTTTTTCTAGAGCCACAAAGTCCTTCAAAAGTATCCGAATTGATGAAAAATGCTCGTGCTCTAATACTTCATTCCATTACATCAAGTAATGGCGATTTAGAAGGTTTACCAAATGTGCTACTCGAAGCTGGCGCCACAGGGTTGCCAGTAATTGCTACATGGCACGCTGGAATTCCAGAATTAATAACAGATGGTTTTAACGGATTTCTTGTTTCACAAACGCGATATTAATTTAATGATTACCAAAATGATGGTGCTAGCAAAAAATCCCGAACTAGCAACTGAGCTTGGTAAAAATGCTAGGAACCTAGTGGAAAATAATTACTCGATTTCGAAATCCATAAAAGGATTAGAAGACATTCTCAATAGATGATTACTAGAATTCAATTTTTTGGTAATGAATATTTTTCAAATTAACACACGCGATCGTGGTGGAGGAGCAGAAGGATCTGCATATAGATTATTCAAAGAATATCACGATATTGGACATCAATCGTGGTTGATAGTAGGCAAGAAAACTCGAGATGATCCGAATATCCTTGAAATCCCAAATTTCCACGAAAATATGCCTTGGTCAAAGGTTACTTGGGCATTACATGGCAGGTTGGAGAAATTTGAAAGAAAAAACCCTTCTATAATTAAATTAAGAAGGGTTTTGCAAATTGTTGCTGCCGGTAGGCGTGAATACGAAAAATTACTTGGTAGAGAGGATTTTTTCTTTCCAGGATCACGCAAAATTCTAAAACTTATCGAAAATAAGCCAGATATAATTCAAATTCACAACTTGCATGGTGATTATTTTGATTTGAGATATTTATCCCCGCTAAGTCGAGAAATCCCGGTCATTCTCAATTTACGAGACATGTGGCTAATAACTGGCCATTGTGCTTATTCATTTGGATGTGAACGATGGAAATTCGGATGCGGGCGATGCCCTGATTTGAGTATTTACCCAGCAATTGCTAAAGATGCAACCGAGTATAACTGGAGGCGTAAGAAACAGATCTATCAGAAAGGAATGTTTTACATAGCTGCGCCTTCTTGGTGGATGATTGAGCAAGCAAAAGCGTCGATTCTGCATGGAATTGAATTCCGGGTTATTCCAAATGGAATAAATACGTTTAAACTTTAAACCCGGCGAAACAACAAAAGCCAGGAAGGCATTGGGGCTTCCCGAAACTTCAAAAATCGTTCTTTTGATCAGCCACAGCGAGTTCAAAGACTACGACATGATGATCCGTGCAATTTCCGATCTGAACAAGGGGACACTTGATGGCGAGCTTATATTCATATGCCTAGGGCGTACTGAGGCTGAGCGGTCGCTGGAACAGGGAAAATTAATTTTTCCAGGTCTTATCCGGGATGAAGAGAAAATGGCACTTTTCTACCAGGCTGCGGACGTTTATATTCATGGCTCAAAAGGAGAAGTCTTTGGCAACACGATCATTGAAGCAATGGCTTGTGGGAAACCGGTAGTCGCAAGTGCGATAGGAGGCATTCCGGAAATCATCGACCATGGCAACGATGGCTTCCTTGTTTTCGATAGGGATATTAAGAATATGACAGAATTCATACAATTGTTATTAGAAGATGACGAACTTCGACGTAGAATGGGGAACATTGGATCTAAAAAGGTTCTTGATAAATACACCATACAACGTCAAGCACATGAATTTCTAAATTGGTTTGAAGAAATTCTCGAAAGCAAACGAACAAATTCCTGAAACCAAATCAATCTTAATCCGATGAAAGCAATTTTCCCTACGACTGATATAAAACAGATTGGTTGGCCATGGACTTACACATTGGCTGAGATACCAGAATGTATTACTGACGGCAGCTCATGGCCGCGAGTAACCATCGTAACCCCTTCCTACAACCAGGCGGAATTCTTGGAAGAGACGATCCGCTCGGTGCTGCTGCAGGGCTACCCCAACCTGGAATACATTATTATCGATGGCGGAAGCACCGATGGGAGCGTCGAGATCATCCAAAAATATGAGCGCTGGCTTACTTATTGGATAAGTGAAAAAGATAACGGGCAATTTGATGCAATTAATAAAGGATTTTCTCGCGCTAATGGAGAAATCATGGCGTGGATCAATTCGGATGACAAATATTGTCCATGGGCATTCAATCTTGTCGCTTCGATTTTTCGCAGTTTGAAAGAAGTAAATTGGCTGACCTCTTCTACACAGTTGAACTGGAACGCTTATGGCGAACCCATTCAAGCAACAACAGTTCCCGGGTTTGCACGCAGCTGGTTTAATCGTGGTTGGCATCTTGGAAACCAGACAGGGTTCAAGTGCTGGATTTAGACAGAATGAACATTTTGGAAACGTGGTTTGTGGGAAAAAGTTGGAGGATTTTTAGATCCCGATTTTAATTTAGCTGGAGATTTTGAATTATGGGCAAGGTTTTTCGAACACAGCGATCTCGTCACAACATCAGTTCCATTAGCAGGCTTTCGATTTCAAAATAAACAAAAAACCAATAAATTCATGAATGATTATTATTCTGAAGCAGAAACTGTTCTGATTAATCGACACAAAAAAGTAATCCGAAATCCATTGACCATAAGAATTTTAAAGATTTCGCCAAACTTACTAGCCGAGGGGGGGAGCGTTGGGGTTCTAGGATGCCTTATGTTACTTATGACATTTATTCTGATCAATGGACATATCAATATTCCTATGTAATTTGATCAGTCACTAGCAATATCTAAATTATAGAAATTCATGAAGTATATATGGCAATCCAAGAATGAAGAGCAAAATTTATAGAAAGACCTTTCTTACGGTTGTTTTCAGTCGAGATCGAGCTTTGCAACTAGAAGGGATGCTTAGGAGCTACTTCTTATACTGCAAGGATTACAAAGAAAGTGAAGTCTATATTCTTTACACCGCTTCCAACGCCAGAAACGAAACCCAATACAAATCGCTCGAGAACGAGTTCAAAGGACTCAACATTCGGTTCATCCACGAAGGGAATTTTCAAAACGACTTTAATCGTCTTGTATATAGATATGGGACGACCAATTTTCTCCATGATTATATTATTAATACTCTATTGCATTTGAAACATCAATTCCTACACCGCCATACGCGGATATTTCTAATAGGAAGACCTTTTTATATATTCTTTTTGGTTGACGATACCATTTTTATCAAACCCTTCTCCCTGAAGGATATCGATCGAAGTTTGCAGGCAAATCCGGATGCGGTTGGTTTTTCCTTACGCCTAGGTTTGAACACGGATTTCTGTTATATGCTCAATTCCAATCAGACGATACCCGCATTCACAGAATTGCCTGGCGGAAAGATAAAATTTAAATGGGTGGACGCGGAATATGATTTTGGATTTCCTCTGGAGCTCTCCAGCTCGGTCTACCGGAGCGAACAAATGCTGCCATTATTCCTGAGAATGTGGTTTAAGAATCCTCACGAATTAGAAGCGGAATTATATGGCAGAATCGGTCAATTTAAAGATAAGGCGCCATTCCTCACAGCTTACAAACAATCGGTTGCTTTCTCCAATCCACTCAATATGGTTCAATCTAAGTTCATAGAGAACAGACACAGCTCCAAGTCTCAATACTCCTCCGAAATCCTTTCCAAACTGTACGACCAGGGCTACCGGATCGACATTGAGAAATATCAAGGGATTTCACCAAATTCATGTCATGTGGAAATGGATTTGGAATTTATTAATATTTCAAAAGAAGTTCCCAAATGAGCTGGTGAAATTGATTTGAGATAATAAAATCCAAGACCAAAACAAGACGGTTTATGGTGATGATGAAAACATTTTTTCAAGTAATTCTCGTTCTGAGTATGATTCTCATTGCGGTTAGTTTAGCTTTCCCAGCCAGAACCACAGCCGGTTCCATTCAGTATGTCAGCAGCGCCTGGTCAAAACCCGCCCAATTAAATTCAGCAGAGCAATTTTCACCCTCTGTTTTTGCAGTCGCTGATTCGAGCGGGCTAATCCATGTCGCCTGGAGCGCTAACACGATCGAGCCAAAACTGCGAGATGCAGACCTGGATACAATTTTCTATACACGGATCCGTGGTACCGAAGTATCACCGGAGCGAGATATCTTCGTAGCGGAAGAAGGGGGGGAGGTGCGTATCAGCCGCCTACGGATTGACCAGCAAGAAAGTCTTCACCTTCTTTATATGGAATCCCCTGGGATTGTGTATGCCTGGGCTCCAGCCATAGAAGCCGACGATGCGCGAGCCTGGACCTCCCACCGAATTTCCGAGCATACCAAATACTCCGATTTTGCAATCGGTGCGGACGGGTCGATCAATTTGGTTTATGTGATCAACAATGAAGGTATCTATTTCATTCGTTCGATTGACCAGGGAGAGAGCTGGTCCATGCCTATCACAATCGAGAAACTCAATTCACAGATCTCAAGCGGGAGCGTGCGGATCGAGATCGGAGCCGATGGTGTTATGCATTTGGCCTTCGCAATCAACACAGCCGACCTTGAATGGAGACCGAAGGGAATCGCTTATGCGCGATCAACAGATGGTGGGCTGAGCTGGCAGAAGACACTTGAGGTTTTGGAAAGGGACAACTTTCCAAATATCGGCTTTGACGCCCAAGGCGAGGTTCACCTTGTGTATGATAACCCAGCCGGCACAATGGTAGGGCGTGGGCACGCCTGGTCTCGAGATGGTGGTGTGACATGGGCGCGGGTGGAGCGAATTCTCCCTGGCTACAGTGGGCAGACACTTTGGCCGGTGATGAGTTTGGACAATGGTGGATCATTCTACCTGGTAAGCGCAGCCAATCCCCCTGCTGAAGGTGAGCCGAGGATTTTGCTCAGCGAATGGCAGAGTAATGAATGGCAGTTCCCTCAGGTGATTTCAGCAGAAATGATAGGCACTGAAGCTCCATCAATGGCAGTCTCACTTGGGAATGAGCTCCATGTGGTTTGGATTTCATAT
Source organism: uncultured Chloroflexia bacterium (assembly GCA_963827155.1). Taxonomy (GTDB): domain Bacteria; phylum Chloroflexota; class Anaerolineae; order Anaerolineales; family UBA4823; genus UTCFX2. The sequence continues at coordinate 2,104,746 of CAWGZV010000002.1, forward strand.
GACCCAGATCAATTTGGCGCCTGGCATACAACGGCCCAAACCGATGCGCCGGCGATCTCCCCTCAAGCACTTTCCGCCCCACCAACGGCGGAAAATGGAGAAACGGGAATTGCCCCATCTTTGGAAAACGCCGACTCTTCGACTTCTACGCCAGACCCGTTGTTGGTGAAAAGCGAAAACAAGAAGCTGATCTCTACCAATCCGACACTCCCAGTATTTTATGGGGTATTGACAACAATTATTGTCTTGGGAGGCCTGATCGTCATAAAAATGTATAAAAAAAGATGACTTTAAAAGGACAAGATCAAGGTTTAATCGTGATTTTCAGAAGAGCAGAACATGATGATCTTAGCAGAATATCTCATTCATCAATGAGATAGAAATCGATTATGATCGGTCGCTGAATTTTGGGTAAGCATGGAATGATCTGGATAATTAATTAACCTGTTCAGTTGATCAGAGGGAGAGGTGATTAAAACCGATTATTATCGTGAGACACAACCCCGGAAATACTTGCGAGAACGTGCGGATCGGATTCAGTGGAGAAGGCACAGTGGATCAGTCCAGGGCTTGAACACTACCCGAACGAACTGGAAACAAGAAGGGATCTATTATTCAAAGTGAACAGAAAAAGGCTCGACCCTGAAGAAAAAGATGGGTCTAATGGAAGAGGATAACCTGCTAATTAGAACAGGTGAGCTAGCAAAGAAGAAAGTTGGTGTTGTTGTCGCCAAAGATTTTTGGGACCACTTCCGGTTTATCTTCGAAGAGATGCAAAGAACGTACGAAGTCTCAATATTTAGATTCCGCAGATGGCCGTTTCAGGTTTTTTCAGAGCGAGTAAACCGCAAGCTGCTCCAGGTCGAACTAAGCCAATTCTTGCGGGCGAACGATCTCGTTTTCTTTGAATGGGGAGAAGATTTTTTTGTTTGCGCAACCATGCTGCCAAAACACTCTAAGATCGTTGCAAGACTCCATTTGCATGAGCTGTGGGATACTGCCCCACGGGCAGATTGGTCAAAAGTAGACCAAGTGATCTTTGTCAGCCATGCGATGAAACGCAAATTCAGCGAACGTTTCCCGGATGCCGCCTGGAAGGCACAGACAGTGCATAATGGGGTCAAGGTCGATCAGTTTCGACCCAAGGAGCGAGAATTTCAAGGTGTGATCGGCATGCTTGGGCGAATTGAGCCACACAAACGGGTTTACGATCTGATCCTGGTGTTGAATGATTTACGCATGCGAGGATATGATCTGCGGTTAAAGATCGGTGGGAGCTGCACCGAGCCGAGATACCAACGGTATGCAGATGAAGCGAGTTTGTTGGCAATAAGGCTAGGGGTTGAGGAATGGGTGGATTTTGACGGTCAAATCTATGACACCGCTGAGTGGTTAAGGCAAATCGATATTTTCGTTTCTCATAGCACTTCTGAAGGACTGCAGGTCGCTCTGTTGGAGGCAATGGCGACCGGTTGTTATTGCCTGAGTCACGCCTGGGATGGAGTTGAAGAAGTGCTGCCACCCGAGAATATTTATTGGGGTGAGAGGGAGCTCATTGCTAAAATCGAAGGATATTCGAACGCCACCGATAAAAAAAGGGAAGAAGAGAAGTTGAAGCTGCGAAAGATCGCAGAGGAGCAGTTCACTATCGAAAGCCAAAAAATGAAGATCCTCGGTATCATTCAGCAAGTGATTGAAGATCGCTAATCCGCTTGCAGATGCCTCCAATTAACCTCTTATATATCAATAGCGTCGCGCAAACTGGGGGAGCTGAAGCAAGCCTAATCGAGCTTGCGGCGCATCTGAATCGAGAGGAATTTCACCTTCGCCTGGTGACGACCGCGGAAGGTCCGCTCGAGGCAAAATTTCGAGAAATTGGGTGCCAAGTTGATCATATCCAGTTCCCTTATTTCAGCCGACGGCGTCCACTGACTTACTGGGGGGAAATCTATAAACTAGTCAGTTTGATCCGCGGAGAGCGGATCGATTTGATCCACGTAAACTGCGACCGGGCAGTACCCCATGCTGTATTGGCAGCAAAATTAACCGGCAGAAAGGTGTTATGCCACATCCATGACATGACCAGAGCGTGGTTTTTGCCACGTTATGTGCACTGGCTGAACCGCTCCGACCGGATCATAGCGAATTCAAAAGCAACAGCTGAGCATTGTCGTATTGCAGGAATGGATCAGGGAAAGCTTCAGGTAATTTATGAATGCTTCGAATTCAAGCGATACAAGCAGGCATCACAAAAAGATCGTGAAGCCATTAGACACCAATGGGGTGTAAATGATCAAACAATCGCGATAGGACTAGTTGGTCAAATCATCAGGCATAAAGGCCATAAGGATCTTCTAAAAGCCGCTGCGAGGATTAGCTCTCTATCGAAAGATTTGAAATTTATCATCATCGGAGATGATTCACTCTCAGAGGATCGCGATTTCCTGCCAGAATTAAAAAGGTTCATAGAAGAGCAAAGTCTTAATAATTCAGTTAATTTCGTAGGACATATCCGCGATATCCCGCGGGCGATGTCCGGGTTGGATATCGCGGTCGTTCCATCCTGGGAGGAACCTTTTGGTCGGGTAGTGGTGGAGGCGATGGCGAGCGCTTTGCCAGTGGTGGCAACTCAAGCTGGAGGGATTCCAGAAATTGTCAGCAATGGGGAGTCAGGAATTCTCATCCCACCGCAGGATGTAGATGCGTTGACGGATGCTTTATTAATGCTTTCCCAAAATCCTGATTTAAGAAGAAAGATGGGTGACCGTGGGCGAAGCGTGGCTGAAAGATTTGACATAAACCCTCATACACGACTTTTCGAACAAACTTACAAATCCATACTGGAAGGGCAAAGTGCAGAACTTCCATACTTGCCCTTTGGAGACCCCTGGGAATGAGGTTGGCAATATATCATAACCTTCCATCAGGTGGGGCAAAGCGCGCTCTTTTCGAAATGGTTTTTCGACTGGCAGCGGAACATGACTTGACGGAATTCAGCCTGACAAGTGCGGATCCCAACTACTGTAATTTACGTGATTTTGTTAATCACCAACATATATTCGATTTCACTCCGATATCCTTAGCACGAAGTCCGTTCGGCAGGATTAATCCACTTCTCCGCTCCATTGATTTATTACGACTGTGCAATATTCAAAAGAAGATAGCCAAGATCATAGATGAGGGGAAATACGATTTAGTATTTATCCACGGCTGCCGCTTCGGTCAAACCCCAGCTTTACTGCAATATTTAAACACCCCATCCATTTACTACTGTGCAGAGCCTCCGCGCTTTCTCTACGAGCCGCAAATTCCGCATCGGGAGAATGGTGAGGGTAAGAAAAAGATGCAGAATCTGCTTGATCGATACGATCTTATTAATAAATTGTATCGGTGGGTTTATAAACACATCGATCGTAAGAACTTGAAATCAGCGAGCCGAATCTTAGTGGACTCTGCATATACACGGGAGAATGTATACCGAATATATCAAATTAATTCACTTATTTGTTACCTTGGAGTTGATAGTAAGAAATTCGAAAAGCAGAAAGTAGAAAAAGAAGAGCTGGTGATTTCGGTTGGCGCATTGAACCGGTTGAAAGGTTTTGACGATCTGATCCTGGCAGTAGGATTAATCGAGAGGGAAATCCGTCCAAAGGTAATAATTATTACAAATCAAGATGATTTTCACGAACGGGAATTCCTAACCGATCTGGCTCAATCCAATGGAGTAAATTTGAATATATTAGTTTCGATTTCAGAAGATGAGCTTGTAGGGTGGTACAACAAAGCCAAGGTAACCGTATATACACCTATTCTTGAGCCTTTCGGTTTAGTCCCGCTTGAATCGATGAGCGTAGGGACCCCTGTGGTTGGTGTACGGGAAGCTGGTGTACGGGAAACCGTAGTTGAGGGAATCACTGGATTCTTAGTGAACAGAGAGGTGGATAAAATCGCATTGCGAATAGTTCAATTGCTCAAAGATTCTACACTTCGTGAGCAGATGGGGGATAGAGGGTATCAATATGTTCGCGAAAAATGGACCTGGGAACAAACTATTCTTGAATTGGAAGACCAGTTCGGGTTGTTAATTGGATGATGAAAGTGGAGGATCATTCGGGCCCTGAAGTCTGTGTCATCATTCTGAATTGGAATAATCCAAAAGATACGCTCGAATGCATAAATTCGGTAAATAAACTTGATTATGAGAATATAAATCTAATTGTTGTAGATAATGGTTCAACCGATGATTCGAAAAAAATAATCCAAAATAACTTCCAAAAAATCGCCTTGATCGAGAGTCAGACAAATCTTGGGTATGCTGGCGGAAATAATCTCGCACTGAAATCCGAATTATCAAAAAAGTCTCGTTATTTCTTAATTCTGAATAACGATGTGATTCTTGCACAGGATGCAATCAGTCATTTAGTCTCTGCAATTCTGAGCGAAACAAATACTGGATTTGCAACGCCGATGGTCCTGGAATATGATAAGCCTGATCGGATTTTTTCTTTAGGCGGCATGATCGATTGGAAACGGGCAGAGACTATTCGCTTGCACGCTGGTGAGCAGGTGAATAAACAAGATTGGCGTAGCGAGGATGTCGATTTCGCTTCGGGTTCGGCTTTGTTCTTCGATAGACGAGTCATCGATACTGTTGGTATGATGGATGAGAGTTATTTTCTTTATTTTGAAGAAACTGATTGGTGTATTCGAGCACGAAAAGCAGGAATTTCGATCGTGACAGTACCGGATTCAAAAGTGTGGCATAAAGTCTCGGCGACAATAGGTCAACAATCTCCGATTACCGCATACTTTTTTACTCGTAATGAAATTCTATTTATCAAGAGGAATTTTGAAAGTTGGAAACGTATATGGATGATTTCGAGATGCTTGTTTAGGGGAGTCAGAACCTCATTAGCCTATACAATTCTGCCTAAGAATAGAAACAAAAATCTCCATCGAAACGCGATTCTCCTCGGTCTTCGAGATGGTTTTCTTGATAATAGCGGAAACCTCAGCAATGAAGTCAAGATGAAAATTGGCTAGCGGTACGGCTAATTTTTCGACCATAGCTGATCAATTTATAAAAACCAATATCGATTTATGAAAATACTTTGGATTTCCGCATGGTTTCCATATCCACCCGTCAATGGTTCAAAAATCCGTGTTTATAATTTGCTTAAAGTACTGAAAAAATATCATGAAATAGAAATAATTTCCTTCGTGCGAGAGGGCGAAGAAGTCGATATGAGTGCATTAGAAAGGCTTGGGATAAATAGTACGATCGTTGCTAATGAAAAATATTCTCCAAACCAAATCAAGGCCATCTTTGGTTTCTTCTCTACAATACCACGCGCACTTTATCATACTTATAGCAAAGCTATGGAGGAGGCGATAAATCAACATGTGGAAAAGTTCGGACCAGACCTGGTTATCTTTTCGCAATTGTTAACATCAGTCTATGGTCCAATTTCCTCCATTCCATGCATCATTGATGATTTGGAATCTTTGATAATATCCGATCAGTGGAGGAACGCAGATACTATTCTGCTCCGGCAACGTTATTGGTTGACATGGCAAAAACACAAGAAATACCTGCAGCGGAGGGTATTCGAATTTGCTGGCTGTTTCGTTGCTTCGGAACACGAGAAACGTTTACTGCTTGAGATCGCGCCAAACTACCCAGATGTTTATGAGGTTCCCAATGGGGTTGACATCCAAAATAACTTTCCAACTGCGAGTCGACTAATCCCTGGGAAATTAATCTACAACGGATCGCTGACTTATTCAGCAAACTATGATGCAATCGAGTATTTTCTGGGTAAGATCATGCCACGAATTCAAGCAGAGATAGACACAGTGAATCTCACAATAACTGGATCGACGCTCGGAGTTGACGTTAATAAATTACCTAAAAGTTATCATGTTGAATTCACAGGGTATCTACCGGACATACGCCCTACATTTCAAAGCGCATGGGCTTGCGTCGTCCCGCTTCGCATTGGGGGTGGGACAAGGCTCAAGATCTTAGAAGCTATGGCGTTAGGGGTGCCTGTGGTCAGCACTCCAAAAGGAGCCGAGGGTTTGTTGGTTACGCCAGAAAAAGACATTCTTATCGGAGAGGATGACGCGAGCTTTGCCCACCAGGTCATCCGGTTGTTTCGGGACGAAGATCTTAGGACTGAACTGGCAGCCAATGGGCGAAAACTCGTTGAAAGTCATTACGACTGGCGCAAAATTGGTGAGAACTTCTGTAAAATTATCGATGAAATTTTTTCAAATAGGAAATGTTAAGAACACAGTGGGGTCGACAATATTTGATTCGAAAAAATCAGGCGAATTGTCTTGATGCTTGAATGGTTACATATAAGCGAAGACTAATATTCTATTGAATTGGACATATTATTTCCTTAGAAATCTAAATACTGATCGAAATGCAAAATATTAGGTCAATCACTTCGCACCGAATAATCAACCGAGCCATAATCATCACGGGGGTTTTAGCGTTAAGTCTGCTCTTTTCTTTACCTCAAGTGAGCCGATTTGGACGGTTAGTTGGGCTGGTCATCCCAGCAGCTTTGGCAGGGATTTTCCTAATCCGCAAGCCAGTCTGGGGATTGGCATTTCTAATTGTTGCTTGCTTGGTCTTGCCATTCGAGTTGGAAACCGGCACACAGACTGGAATTAATGCTGGAGTTATGGTCCTATCACTTCTGACCGGCATATGGGTTTTCAAATGGTTTGTGTTCAAATACGATTTTCCATCATTAAATTCGAAAACGATCTTTGCCCTGGTTGGATTATGTGCCGCTGCGAGCATTGGGTTCATCGTAGGACAGCTCGATTGGTTTCCTCTTACAACTAATGCGCCAATAACCGCCCAGATCGGTGGACTTGCGCTTTTTTTCTATTCAGCAATGGCTTATGTATTGGTAGGGCAATTTGTGACAAAACAGATCTGGCTTGAAAGGCTTGTATGGTTGTTTCTTGGATTGGGAGGGATTGCTGTAATATCATTAACCATTCCTTTTGTTTCTTCGCTAACAACATTTTTCAACAGTGGTGCGTTGGGGAGCGTGTTCTGGGTATGGATGACCTCATTATCGCTCAGTCAGGCATTGTTCAATCGAGACCTGAAACCAGGAGTAAGGCTTGCTTTGGGAATAATAGCAGCGCTTAGCTCATTTGGAAGGTTCTTTGTGTATCGGGATTGGGTATCTGGCTGGTTGCCTCCAATAAGCGCAGGGCTTGTGACAATATTAATCGGACTGCCCATTATTGGGATACCGGCTTTAATAGGTGCTGCAATTACTTCGATCGTTTATGGTCAACGCTTCCTTGAGAGGGTCAATTCAGCTACCTACACTCGTGGGGAGGAGTACAGCTATCTCAGCCGAATGGATGCCTGGGTAATTATGTGGCAGATTATTAAGACGAATCCAATCACCGGATTTGGACCAGCAAATTACCAATTCGTAACACCAACAATCCCTCTCCGCGGGTTCTATTTGCAGTTTAACTCTCACAACCAATACGTAGACCTGGTCGCCCAAGCCGGGCTGCTCGGCTTAGGCTTCTTTCTCTGGTTCTGTTTTGAGATCTTTCGATTAGCATGGAGATTGGTCAAAACACTACCCGCTGGCGGTTTTGGACGGGCATACTCGATTGGGGCTTTGGGCGGATTAGCAGGCATGTTAGTCTGCGGTATGTTAGGGGATTGGGTAATCCCATTTGTCTACAACATCGGCTTTCAAGGATTTCAAGCAAGCTTATTTGGATGGATCTTTTTGGGTGGTCTCATTGTTATCCAAAGAACCAATTCTCAACCTGAGGAAGATCGACAATCGCAAGCATGAATGATCCTCAATTATCCATCGTAATCGTCAATTGGAATACCAGAGATCTGGTTTTGAGATGTGTCCGGTCCATTTATGCAAATGAGCCGACCGTTAGCTTTGAAATCATCATAGTTGATAATGGTTCAAGCGATGATAGCGTTCCGCAGTTAAATGCCCAATTTCCTGATGCGCGGATCATCTTTAACTATAAAAACCTGGGATTCTCAAAGGCGATCAATCAAGGAATTTTCCATAGTAAGGGAGAATATATACTTCTTTTAAACAGCGATACCATAATTCTTCCGAACAGCATTGATCTGTTGTTTAAAACCGTCGAGGAAAATTCAGATTGTGGAATTGTTGGTGGAAAGCTATTAAATCCAGACCATTCTTTCCAATCATCCTATAATGATTTCCCGACCCTTTCGAGCGAATTAATCAGTTTATTCGGCCTAAATAAAATATTCTTTTCGCCTTTTTATCCAAGCTATCCTCCCCATAAAAGCAATGCGGATCGAAAATGTGATTGGGTTGGGGGGGCTTTTCTTATGGCACGGAAAAAAGCCATCGATGAGGTTGGATACATGGATGAAGATTATTTTATGTATGCCGAGGAAGTGGATTGGTGTTACAGAATGAAGAGAAAAGAGTGGGATGTCATCTATTGTTCGGATGCAGAGATTATTCATCTCGGAGGGGGAAGCGCCCAACAAAAGAGCAGCAAACAGCTCATTTATCTATATCACAGCAAATCATTATTCTTGATGAAACACCAAAGCCCAAACAGCGCTCGAATTTATCGAACAGCGGTTAAGTTTTCTGCATTTGTAAAATCTGTCTTTTACTACATATCCAGCATTATTAACGAGAATCATTATGCTGTATTTAAGAATTATTGGGAATTATTTCAATGGGATTGGGTATGAATATTGCCATTGATGCAAGATCGATATCTCATCCCCAAGCGGGCGGCTTTAAAGGTATACATCAAGTCTCGTTACCGCCATGATGGAGAGCTTTCCGGAAAATCATTACACACTCCTTTTCGATCGCGAATATGATCATAATAGAACTCTTTTGGAATCACGCTAATCAAACTCCCAATACTAACCAGAAGAGAATAAGGGGAAATCCAATTATTCGCGAGCAGGTGTTAATCCCTGGTTTGCTCTGGCGAGAGAAATATGATTTGGTCCATTTCCCAACTGGAACGAATCCACTTCTTATGAATAAACCGTTGGTTATAACTATTCACGACATGATTGAATTTTTTGAGAAAGTACCCGATTTCTTACCGCTTAAAGAAAAATCAAAACGGTTATTAATGCATCATTATGTCCGCCTGGTACAGATTTTTATCGCCAGAAAATCTTCGATTGTGATCACTGTTTCGGAGTATTCAAAAAACGATATTGTAAAAATCCTGGGAATCCCAAATTCGAGGATAAGAGTTGTCCCCAACGCACAGTCGGATATTTTCGTCCCCAAAAACGAAAGGAGCGTCTTTGATTTTAGGAGCAGGCTAGCCCTTCCGGAAAAATTTCTTTTGAGCATCGGCTCGACCTCATCCCGAAAAAACATTCTTAATCTCTTGGAAATATATTCCCTGTTACCAAAGAAAATTCAAGACCATTATCCGTTGATCATTCTGTGGACGCATTCCATGTTAGAAAATCAGGCAAGAAATCGCGCCTCAGAATTAGGCATAGGTAATCATTTACGTTTTCTATCGAGCGTCAGCGATCAAGAAATGGTATTGTTGTACAACAGTGCTTCAATCTTTGTTTTTCCATCTTGTTATGAGGGATTTGGCTTACCAATCCTTGAGGCGATGTCGTGTGGGGTACCTGTGATCGCCAGCAATTTGACATCGATCCCGGAAGTTGCCGGGAACGCTGCTTTGCTTGTAGATCCAAACGACAAGCAAGGATTTTCGAACGCTTTAGCAGAAATCCTTCTTGATGAAGAAAAACAGAAAGATCTAATCGCCAGGGGGAAGGTACGATCAGCTCAATTTTCATGGAAAAAAACTGCGCAGGCAACGATCAATGTATATAAGGAGGTAATCGAGAACCAAACTCATTGAAGGAATTAATTCCAGTTATTATCAATTTTTCTAAAATCATAGACCCAATCATTTGATCAGCAGCGGTTGGAGGCTGTTCCGATAGGTTGCTGAATGGATGATCTTTTTAAATCCTAGCCAAATGAAGTGAGAGTATTTCGAATATTTCATTCGAAAGCAGCCACTTCTCGAAGTTGATCTGGATAAATCCTGAGTTCCTAATCTCATGCGTGTTCTATTTCTCACTCAAGTGCTTCCCTATCCGCTCGATGCAGGGCCAAAAAACGCGTGCCTATTTTGTGCTCCGAAAGCTGGCTGAAACGCATCAGATCACGCTGCTTTCCTTCACTCGCGCTTCTGACCCAAAAGAGGCATTCGATCACCTCGAAATCAATTGTTGCCAGGGTTGAAACCGTACCGCTGCAGCGCGCTGTTTCGAAGGAAATTATCGCTTTTGGTAAAAGCCTACTCAGCCAGGCGCCTTTTCTCATCACACGCGACAGGATGAATGAGATGGACCGCAGAATTGAAGACTTAATCCTGGAGAGTGATTTCGATGTGATTCACGCCGATCAGCTCTGGATGGCGCCCTATGCGCTGAGAGCTGCCGAATTATCAAAACAGAAAAGGGGTCGACCACACCTGGTTTTGGACCAGCACAATGCCGTGCATTTAATCCCAGCCCGAATGGGGGAAGATGTACGCAATCCGCTGGCACGGGCGCTCTTGAAGCGTGAGGCCCGATTGATGAAAAGATATGAGGCACAGATGTGCACCAGGTTCGATCATGTGGTTTGGGTAACCAACGAAGATCGAAATGCAGTGAAAAAATTAATGGAACCAGCTCAGTCCAATCATCAGGAGATTAATCCGGACATCCATTTCTGTTCAGACGATGAATCGGTTATCCCGATCTGTGTCGATCCTCAGGAAATCCAACCGGTAGACCATCTCACGAGTGAACCCAAAATTCTCTTTGTTGGAGGGATGCATTGGCCACCGAATGCAGAAGGCGTTAGATGGTTTAATGATGAGATACTGCCGCTGATTAAGAAAAGGTTCCCGGAACAAAATTCCTGGCAGTGGGAAAAAATCCACCAGAGGAACTAAGTTGGTCTGAAGGGGTGGAAGCGCCAGGATATGTTCAGGACCTGGAGCCTTACTGGAATCGAAGCAGGTGTTTTATTGTTCCTTTGAAAGCCGCAGGAGGAATGAGGGTCAAAATCCTGGATGCCTGGGCGCACGGGCTCCCGATCGTATCCACGTCAATTGGTGCAGAAGGGATCCGATATGAGAAAGATGGAGATATCCTGATCGCAGATCAACCTGATGAGCTTGCTGAAGCCGTATTAAATATTCTGCTCGATGACAAAAAAGCGAAGGCGCTGTCATCTGCCGGGCGGGCTAATGTTTTGCAGAACTACAACTGGCGCCTGGTTTATGAGGACTGGAAAAGGATATACAGCCTTCTTCCGAGATAGATATCCTGACTGATATGGACATCAAGGGAAAAGACCGGATTCGATTAATTTTAGCGGTAATTCTGATCGCCAGCGTTGGATTGAGGGTGGCGAGCGCGATCGTATTGGGAGACAAAATTGAAATCCTACCTGGGATATTCGATCAAATTTCCTATCACACGCTGGCAAATCGATTATTAAGCGGGAACGGATTTACCTTCGACCAGCAGTGGTGGCCGGCCACACGCGCGGGTGAGCCAACAGCACACTGGTCCTATCTATACACGCTCTATCTGGCGGCTATCTATCGACTATTTGGCAATCATCCGCTCATCGCTCGATTGATTCAAGCTATGGTTAGTGGGATCCTGATGCCCTTGCTCGCCTTCCGGATCTCACGTCGAACATTCTCCCACCGAGAAAAAGACCGGGAAGGCGTTTTACAAACCGATTTTATCGGATTAATAGCGGCAGCGTGGACGGCGGTCTACCCTTATTTCATATACTACGCCTCTGCATTGATGACAGAGACATATTATATAGTGGGGATTTTATGGACGATGGATTGCGGATTGCGGATTGGGCAGGAAAAAATTGGAAAGCATTGGCGAGATAACTGGAAAATCTGGGTTGAACTAGGAGCGGCAATAGGGGTAACGATCCTTTTACGACAGGTCTTTTTGATTTGGGTGCCATTTTTATTCTTTTGGTTGAGCTGGACAGGCAGCGGGAAAACCGGATGGAACTCATCTATTCGGAATGTCGCGGCAGGTGGGTTATTGAGCGCGGTAATTATCGCGATTCTGATCGGTCCATTCACGCTGCTAAACTACGCACAGTTCAAAAGATTTGTGCTGCTCAATAACAATGCCGGTTATGCTTTCTTCTGGGCGAACCACCCCATTCATAAAGATTTTTTCATCCCACTACTGACCGCAGAAATGCCTAGCTATCAAGATTTAATCCCTCCGGATTTGCGTTCCCTCGATGAGGCTGCCCTTGATCAGGCTTTGTTAAAGGCGGGATTTGAATTCGTCAAAGAAGATCCGGGGAGATATATCCGCCTCTCTGTCAGCCGGATACCAGTCTATTTTAATTTTTGGCCAGCAAAAGATTCCAGTCTTCCGAGCAATCTTACCCGAGTGTTTTCGCTTGGAATCGCAATCCCGTTCATGATCGCTGGTATCATCATTTGGGCCAAACGAACCAGGAGAGATGAAATCTACCTGGATCCTGGATTGCTGCTGATTTCGTTTTTGATCCTTTATTCTGCGGTCCACATTTTATCGTGGGCTCAAATCCGCTACAGACTGCCGGTTGATGCAGTGATGCTGGTTTTCGCCGCACAAGCCATGGCATCCATCCCTGTGAAGTTAGGATTTTCATCAAGAGTAAAAGCGCTGCTATCTCCAGAGTTGAACATGAAGTCGAAATAAATGGGCTCCAGTCTTATGATCAATACTGGGGGATTCAAAATTCTATACATTGTCCCTTATGCGCCAACTCGGATCCGCTCACGACCCTATTATCTTATCCGGGCTCTTGCCCGAGCCGGGCATAAAGTCGTTCTGGCGACAGTCTGGGAGAATGAAGCAGAAAGATCCGCGTTGGATGAACTTCGGGCAGAGCAGATCGAGGTCATCACTTTCGCGCTGACAAAGCCTAGAATTTTTACTAATCTGCTGCGATCATTAATCTCCACCTATCCACTTCAAGCCGGATATTCCTGGCAGCCGGAACTCATGAAGGCTATCTCTGATGCTCTACGGGTGAAACCCTTCGATATCATTCAGGTTGAACACCTGCGAGGAGCAAAATATGCACTGAGGCTAGGCTCGGAAATTGAGAAAAACCACATTCGTGTTCCAGTTGTTTGGGATGCTGTCGACTGTATTTCGATGCTTTTCGAGCAAGCCGTAAAGCACAATCCAAGAAGAATCGGTCGATGGATCGCAAAATTTGAACTCCCGAGAACTAGAAACGCGGGAAAGGGAACTACCCAATAATTGCGAACGTGTATTGGTTTCGTCTCAAAAAGATAGGGATGCTTTTCTACGATTAATGAACCAAAGTAAGAGCAAGGAAAGAGTGCGAGTCCTCAGAAACGGAGTAGATACTGGATATTTCACTCCTGATTCATCTCTTCGATCTCCTGACACGATTGTTTTCAGCGGGAAAATGAGCTACCATGCCAACGTTCGAGCGGCCAAGTTTCTAGTCGATGAGGTCATGCCACGAGTTTGGAAAAAACGTCCAGACGTGAAAGTGATTTTGGTAGGTAAAGATCCGCCTTCAATGCTGAGCAAGATGGAAAAGCTCGACGAGCGAATTGAAGTAACTGGCAGCGTCCCGGATATCCGACCCTATCTTAGATCGGCTCGGCTGTCGGTCGCGCCGATTATTTACGGCGCTGGATCTCAAGGCAAAGTGCTTGAAGCAATGGCTTGCGGCACGCCGGTTGTCGCAACATCAGTAGCTGCTTCTGGTTTCGAGCAGATTAGAATGGAAAAAGCGGCACTGATAGCAGATGGTGCCGAAGATTTTTCGCTAGCGATATTGAGGCTGATTGAGGATGGATCGCTGTGCGGTAATATGAGCTCAGTTGGTCTGGAATATGTCAAGCGGTATAACGATTGGGAGAAGATCACTGAAGAACTCACCATTGAGTATCAACAGCTTCTACAGGAATTTGTAAATACCCAATAATGATCCAATCAATCGATTCGAAATTTCTCGAAAGACACGAAAAAAAACTGGTCGTCGGGATCTTATTATTGGGACTGGCGCTGCGAATTATTTGGGCTTTCGTCTCGCCGAGGTTCGATCCAGTGATCAGAGCGAATCCATTCCATGGGGATGCTTCTGGCTACCACTTGTTGGCAGTCAACTTATGGCGTGGAGATGGGTTCAGCTGGGATGGTGGGCACCCTACCGCTTATAGAATGCCTGGGTATCCCTTTTTCTTATGGGCTCTCTACACGCTGACATACTTCAATCTGGCAGCAATACGATTTATTCAAGCAGTCCTTGGCGCCTTGACGATCCTTCCGGTAATATTGGTTGGAAAAGCTGCTGACGGTCGATTTGTTGGAATCCTGGCAGGATTTGCGACAGCAATCCATCCGATGCTAATTTACATGTCCAGCTGGATCTATTCAGAGACCCTCTTTATTCTTCTTTTTTGGATTGGCATATATAGCTTAGTAAGATATTTGGAAACTAAAGGATTTCTCCACCTGATAATCAGCGGGATTGGTCTCGGGATTGCTTGCCTTGTCCGGCAAGAGATTTTCCCGTTTCTATTCTTTCTCGCGATACTCGGCTGCCTGTTTCGTTGGAAGAGGGAATGGGTGATCCGTGCGCTGACGGTTCAGCTCATTGTTATTATTTTAGTGATTCCGTGGATAATCCGGAACGGGATCGTTTTTAAATCATTCACTCCGCTGACCACCAGCCTAGGCTCTAACTTCTATGCGGGGAATAATCCAGAATCAGATGGAGGATCTGCGTGGACTTATCCAATCCAAAGTGGATCCGAACTCCAGTCAGACCGGATACTTTTCCACGAGAGCATTGATTGGATGAGGTCCAACCCAATAACCGCGCTAAGCTTGATACCAAAAAAAATCATCAGGTTCTTTTCCCCAATCGAGTTTGAGACAAGGGAAAATCCACTTGGCAAAACGAAATTACTTGTTAATGGTATCTATTTCATTATTCTGATGCTGGCATGCTATGGGGGATATTTCATTCGTAAGAACTTAGCAGCACAAATCATTCTTGCAGCAATTCTTTGGTATCTCTTAATTGCGATTATCTATTATGGAGGGACCAGGATAGCTCTCCCCGTAAGCCCAGGATTAATGATCTTTGGAGCTGCGGGAGTATGCAATCTGGTGGGCAGATTGGTCCAAACCCATGCGTCATGAGCTCAAAACGCCCTGCTGTATTTCTGGATCGTGATGGTGTAATCAATGAAAATCCGGATTATTATGTTAAATCCTGGGACGAGTTCCATTTTCTACCAGGCGTAATCACAGCTTTGGGCATGCTTGCCAGCCAGCCTTGGGCGGTAGTGATCATCAGTAATCAATCCGCAATTGGCCGTGGAATCATAAGTAAGGCAGATTTAGATGAAATCCATGTCAGAATGACAGCTCTAATTGAGGAAAGCGGAGGTCGAACTCGATGGGATTTTCGTTTGCCCTCATACTCCGGAAGCGCTCTGCGGCTGTCGGAAGCCAAAGCCAGGTTTGATCTTTCAAGCTGCCGAGGAATTGAATTTGGACCTTGCAACTTCATTTATGATCGGCGATAGCATGAGTGATCTTGCTGCGGCGCACGCAGCCGGCGTAGGGGTAGTGCTGGTCCCCACAAATCAGGAGAAAGGCGAGTTTCCTTCGATAGAGGTCGTCCCGGCTGGCGCGACTTACCAGAAGGCCAGCAATTTACTGAAAGCAGTTGAGCTGCTGACTGCAGCGAAGCTAATTAACCCAAACTTCGAGTTATAATAATTTCATAACAATCCTCCAATAAATTGATTGACTCTTTACGCCTTTTGAAGGGAGGCGTAAATTTTATGGTAACCGGTCAGCAGACATCAATCCCAAACGCAGAAACCGAACACTCATTAGATCTAACACGAAAACAGCGATTGACCCTGATGATCGGTGGGCTGGTTTTAGGCGATATCCTGGCAATTGGCGCAGCTTTCTTAATCGCTTATCTCATTCGTTTTGAGACATTGGTTTATTATTCCGAGTACAGCTACGAAAGATATAACCGACTTTCTCTGATGATGATCCCAGTTTGGCTTTTCTTATTCGCAGCCTTTCAGCTCTACAACCATAACTTGCTATGGGGTGGTTTGCAGGAATATTCCAGGGCTTTCAATGCAATTTCTCTCGGCACTTTGCTGCTGATGACGGCAGATTTTTTCATTCGATCAGAACTCCCGATTTCTCGAGGCTGGCTGATTCTCACCTGGCTGATGGCATTAATTCTGGTAGTTGGGATGCGGTTTACGATCCGGCAAATCATTTATGCTTTGAGGAAAAGCGGACGGCTGCTTTCACCAACTTTGGTCGTAGGCGCTAATGCCGAAGGACGCGCATTGGTCGAGCAGCTGCGTGATTGGAAAACCTCGGGATTATATATTAATGGTTTTATCGATGATTCCCTTCCATCAGGGACCTCAATCGAGGATGGCTACGCTGTACTTGGAGGGTTGAAAGACCTCAATCAAATTGTAAGCCAACAACGGATTGAAGAAATCGTTGTCGCTCCTACCGCACTCAATCGAGACCAGCTTCTTGAAATCTTCCAGAAATATACGACAAATACAGATGTCACAATCCGACTTTCTTCTGGGATGTTCGAGATTTTAAGCACAGGTGTTCGGGTGAAGGAATTCGCATACGTACCGTTAATGGAACTGAATGATACGCGGATTTCTGGCATGGACGGGTTCATGAAGCTAGTTATTGACTATGCGTTAACCATCCCCGGCATCATCTTGATTTCTCCCTTGCTGGTTGTCATTGCGATCGCGGTCAAACGGGATTCTCCCGGTCCGGTCTTTCACCGCCGGCGGGTAATGGGATTAAATGGCACACAATTTAACGCCCTGAAATTCCGGACAATGTATACTAATGGCGACGAAATTCTGGATGACCATCCGCATCTTAAACAGGAGCTCGATGAGACCTTTAAGCTTAAAGATGATCCGAGAATTACCAGAATTGGAAACCTATTAAGAAAATACAGCCTCGATGAACTCCCTCAATGCTTCAATGTCCTGGCAGGTCAAATGAGCCTTGTAGGGCCGAGGATGATTTCTCCGCCCGAGATGGAAAAATATGGAAAATGGGGGATGAATTTGCTAACTGTAAAACCTGGAATAACTGGAATGTGGCAGGTAAGCGGGCGATCAGATATTGCTTATGAAGAGCGAGTTCGGATCGATATGAATTACATCCGCAACTGGAACGTGTGGCTCGATCTCTATTTGCTGCTGCGCACACCCAGAGCTGTAATCCGCAAGAAGGGCGCTTATTAGCCGAATGATCATCACTCAAACTCCGCTTAGGATCAGCTTCTTCGGCGGCGGTACTGACTTTGCAGAGTTTTACCGTGAAGAAGAAGGCTGCGTAATCAGCTCCGCGATTGATAAATCCATTTTTGTGATTGTAAAGCGGCGATTTGACGAGAAAATCCGAGTGGGATACACCCGAACGGAGCTGGTATCCAGCTTAGATGAACTGCAACATGAACTTGTGAGGGAATCTCTTCGACTTTCAGGTGTTCACTCCCAGATTGAGGTAGGGACTTTGGGGGATATCCCGTCAACTGGATCAGGGCTGGGTTCATCCAGCACAGTGACGGTGGGAGTGCTCAATGCGCTTTATACTTATCGAAATGAGCCTCAAACCCAAGAACAGCTTGCGAAACAAGCCTGCGAGATCGAAATTAGCAGGCTGCGTAAGCCGATTGGAAAGCAAGACCAATATATCGTCGCATACGGCGGAATGCGTTTCATCCGCTTCCTCGCTGACGAATGCGTTCAAATCGAGACAGTGCAGCTTAATGAAAATGACCGGCGCAGGCTGAACCAACAGCTACTCTTGTTTTATACAAACACCAGCAGACAAAGCGAGAGCGTACTCGACGAACAGCGCAGACGGATCAGGTCGCAGATGAGCACTTTGCGGGAGATGTGTCAGTTTGCCTACGAAGCAAGGAAGCTGCTTGAATGCGGAGATCTAGAACTCTTTTGGAAGATTGCTCGATGAGGGTTGGAAACTCAAGAAGACACTGGCAAGCCGCATCACCAATTCGGCAATAGATGAAATTTACGTCAGGGCAAAGAAAGCAGGGGCATTAGGGGGTAAGATCACCGGTGCAGGCGGAGGGGGGTTTCTTCTTCTATACTGTCCAAGGGATAGGCAAGATCAATTGAGGAATGAATTATCAGATCTGCAGGAACTCCCCTTTCACTTAGAAAATGATGGTTCAAAAGTCATTTTTAATTATCGGACCTCAAGCTGATAGTTATAAATCGAATGCAGCCCTTAGCCAATATTTCTGGGAAAGTAAGGACAACCAGGATGCTGGAAATATTGATAAGATATTTATTTGGGGCAGGAATTAATAAGGAGAATTCAAAATGAAGGTATTGGTTACAGGCGGGGCTGGGTTTATCGGATCGCACGTTGTCGATCATCTGATCGAATCTGGTCACAATGTTGCAGTGGTCGATGATCTTTCAACTGGACGGCGGTCAAACCTGAACCCCAAAGCCCGATTTTACCAGGTGGATATCCGATCTCCAGAGCTTAGGGAGGTGCTTGCTTCTGAACATCCAGAAGTGATCAGCCATCATGCGGCTCAAATGGATGTCCGCCGCTCGATGGCCGAGCCGATATTCGACGCTGACGTGAATATCCTTGGATCGATCAAACTGGCAGAGTTATGTCGCGAGTTTGGTGTGCGGAAAATTATCCACATTTCAAGTGGAGGAGCCGCTTACGGCGAGCCTACCAGGCTGCCGTGCAAGGAAGATGATCAAGTTCAACCGGTCTGTTTTTATGGTGCGTCCAAGTATATCTTCGAGCTGTATTTATATATCTATAAGCAAAGCTTCGGCTTGGATTACACCGTACTTCGCTATCCCAATGTCTATGGTCCGCGCCAGGATCCACATGGTGAAGCAGGGGTGGTCGCGATTTTCAGCGGCTTAATGCTTCGAAATCAGCCTGTAACGATTAATGGAAGTGGTGAGCAGGTGCGAGATTTCGTTTATGTCGAAGACTGCGCCAAAGCGAACCTCCTGGCACTCGAGTCTGGTGGAGGAAGAGTCTACAACCTTGGATTCGGCGTTGGCACTTCAATCAACATGATATTTAACGAGCTGAAGACGATTACAAATTATAAAAGAACACCACTTTACGGGCCGCCGAAACCCGGGGAGACTTTCCAAATTTACCTGGATGCCAGCCGAATCGAACATGAGCTTGGTTGGAAACCAACTATCGACCTTCCTGCTGGTCTGCGTTCAACAGTGAAATATTTCGAGAATGTGGAGTTAAAAAAGTGAGTTCCTTCTCAGAATGCGCTAGACTGTTAAGTATTTTCGTGATAGATTAGCATTACGGTGGAATGATTATATGGAGCTTCGCAGAATATTCAATATTATCTGGAAATGGCTGTGGCTTGTAGGGCTTTCAGTGCTCATTGCGGCAGCAACCAGTTATGCAGCCAGCAAAGCAGCTACTCCTTTGTATCGAACTAAGACAACAATGATGATCGGTCGGATTACGCAAAATCCGGATCCAAGTACCCTACAACTATATACCAGCCAGCAGCTTGCCTATACCTACATACAGCTTGCAAAACGCGAGCCAATTTTAAAGAGCGCTATCGAGAGCCTTGGCTTGGATATGAACTGGCAGGCTCTCGCTGGCCAGGTCAGCGCCAGTGTTGTACCCCAGACTCAGCTGCTTGAGATCACACTCATTGATAACGACCCATATCGGGCAAAGGTGCTCGCGGATGCAGTTGCGCAAGAAATGGTCAGGCTGAGTCCGGGTACTGCCAATCGAGACTCGGAGCAGGCTGCGTTTGCCCAGGCGCAGTTAGATGACCTGAAAAAGAAGATAGCCGACGCACAGGACGAAGCAATTCGCCTTCGGCAAGAGTTGGATGCGGCCAACAGCGCCAGGCAAATCCAAGACCTGCAAACTCAGATCAACGTGCTGGAAAATAAGATTAGTGGATGGCAGGGAACTTATTCCCAGCTTTTACTCTCTTATCAGGGATCGGATGTCAGCACCTTAAGCGTCCTGGAAGAAGCACAGATCCCAAGTTCCCCGTTCAGCCCCAATGTGATGAACAACGTATTGGTAGCATCAGCGATTGGATTGATCCTTGCCTTAGGTGGAGCGCTGTTGATTGAATACCTGGACGATACCATCAAGAATCCAACTGAATTAAGCCGCGCGACGAACCTAACCCATCTGGTTTCACTGCCTTTTATCGAAGGCGAGGGATATGAGCAGAAGCTTGTGGCGGTGTATCAGCCCATGTCACCGATGGTCGAATCGTTTCGGATCTTACGTACAAATTTGCAATTCTCAGCGCTGGATAAGCCGCTGTATACGATGATGATGACCAGCCCCAATCCAAGCGAAGGCAAAAGCGTTGCGCTTTCAAACCTGGCAGTTGTCATTGCGCAATCTGGGCGAAAGGTGATCCTTGTTGATACGGATCTACGGCGACCAACGCAGCATAAAATGTTCAATATTCCCAATCGGATCGGCTTGACAGATGTGATGTTAGATGTGATTTCGCCGAATGCAGATATCATCCGCAGATCCAGGATCTTTAAGGAGACACAGCGAGCCTCGGATTCCATTTCAACCGGATCAGACCGAAACGCAAATATCATCGAAAGTCTATTTCAGGTTGATGGAAAGCGTGAAACTGGTTTAGAAGCGCCGAATCCAGAGTCCCAAAATCAGCCACGTTCTTTGTCACCTTCACAAGGCGCAAATAACCCCGATACTCTCCTGGACATTTCAGCATACCTCCAAGAGACAGGGGTTGAGAATCTTCATTTGCTGACGACTGGCCAGCTTCCCCCTAATCCAACCGAGCTACTCGGTTCAGAATTGATGGGGATGCTTATCCTAACCCTTAAGTCTCAAGCGGATATCGTCCTATTTGATACGCCTCCAACCTTGATCTTTGCAGATGCAGCAGTATTGAGCACCCGGGTAGATGGGGTTGTACTGATGACCGATATGGGAAGGACACGCATCGGAGAAGCGACGAGGGCGGTTGAAGAATTGAGGCGTGTTCGAGCGAATATGCTGGGTGTAATTCTCAACCGGGCAGGAAAGCGAAAAGGAAGTTACTACTCGTATTATTACTATTATTCAAGCGAAGGTGAAAGAAGGCGAAAAGGGAGAAGCGTTCTGCCTTTTGATCTTGGTCGATTTAAGAAGAAAAGCCGGAAAACTTCTCCAATCAGCGATTCGATTGGGACAACCGCAACTGAAGACTGATCTCAATCACATACTCTAGAATAAACCTCCCATACCAGCTTTACGGTTAGATCATCCTGGCTCTCCGCCACAATATCCAAAATACAATTGGCGGAACGAGCAGAAATGTATACAGGCTGTAACCGAGAATCCCGAAAGGCGGCTGGATGGGAGGTTTTGTATTATTTAACACACCGGATATCACAGCTGGCGCCCGAGTGACCAGAGAAGCAGCCTGGATCGTTGGACTCGGAGTAGGGATGGAAGTTTGAGTCTGAGGTAAGGCAACCAAACCCTCAGAAGCCGACGGCGCAAGCTGGGGAGAACTATTCGCAGTGGGTGTGGGCGTTTTCGATGGCTCCAGGCTTATGTCTGACATTTCAAAGGCGGTAGTCGGTGTGGGGAACACAAAATCCGAGGATCCAGATTCCTCGATCCCCCCTCCAACCGCAAGCTGCGCTTGGGCAAGGAGTGGGGAGGGTGTCGAATTGGGAGTAGAGCCCGGAAAAATAAATTCCGATTGGGTCGAAACCGGTGCATAACCGGGCAAATAACCGCATCCACTGCAGTCAACCATCGGATAATAGGTGTCGAAATTAACAATGTACCGCGTCAGGTCGCCATATCCTTCGGCGCGGATTTTATTTCCGGTTTTAAATTTCACGTTGATTAATTGGTAATAATTTAGCAGCTCACGTGGGCGGGTCGCAAATATATACGGTCCACCTCCTGTGCAGGGCATGAGTCCGAGGTAATCTTTCTTGGTTTTTATGTCTTTGATAATAACCAGACGACCGCAAAGCGTGCCCTTCAGGGAGCGAGTCGCCTTTATTACCTGAAACTGTAAAGAAAGGTTTAATTTTCCAAGATCCGGACCGCAATACCCACCGTTGCTAACCAGCCTGATGCGTGTTTCTGTAGGCGTTCCAGTCTCCTGTTGAGCATAAACACTCGACCCGACCGCCGACTGTACCAGGAATAAACCAAAGGCAAGAATTACAACTAAGATAATCCGGATCGGATGTTTTAAAACCGAAAGAATTGAAAATCGCATGGGCTTTGCTCATTATAATCGAAACGAGCCGGGACAAACTATCCGGCTCGTTTCGCGAAAATCGGGATATTACGATCCTCCAATAGAAATAACCACGGTAGTCTGACCGACAAAGGGCACCTGAGTGACCACCACCACTGCTGAACGGTCTTCTTTCTCATACTCAGCTTCAAACATCGTATCGCCTGTCACTTTCTCTGTGCCTTTAAGCTGCCAGCCGTTTGCGGGCATCTCGCGTTTATAAAAATCTACCACATCCTGGAATTCAGCATCTGCAAAGTATGACACTGATTGGGGAGATCCGATGAATGCGCTTTTTTCTCCTTCATACAAAGGAATATCTGCGGGCGCGTCTTCGGGCGAAGTGTAGACTTGAGTTGAGACAGCTTGCACGGTTTCTCCCAGACCCGGAGCGTTTACGGTAATGGCTGCCTGAGCTGTTTCCAAGACGCCGCTCTCTTCGACCTGGGTGACAAAGGCCATTGCGGTCTCATTAATGCCGGGTGGAATAAATTCAGTTGCGAAAGAACCAATATCAGTTGCAAACGCACGGCCAGTGCCTACCAGTTCAATGCCTTCACGAATTCTTGTCACAAGCGTACAACCAAGCGTGGCTGCGACAACCAGACTGATCAGCAATATCCAACGAAAAATTAAATTCGGGCGCATGGTTTCCTCCTATTGGTCGTAAAAAATCCGTTTAACACTAGTCAGAAAATGCAGGATACATTTTCTCCGATTTCAAAGACAATATGGATAATATATCACTGTTTCAAATTGAAATTGTAACATCAGCAATCTTCGTCCAAGGCTCAACTTATTTTCTTCATTCACAGGGGCTGCAGGCATTTCAGAATAAGGGTGAAATGATCATGCTCAGCATCTATCATCAGCATTCCTCCCGGATCAGCGCCTCTGCCTTTTCCACCAATGAGCGATTTCCGATAAACAACGGAACACGTTGGTGGAGGCTTTTAGGAACGATATCCAGAATATTCTGGCAGCCATCCGACCCCCTCCCGCCTGCTTGCTGCGCTAAGAAGGATAGGGGTGCAGCCTCATAGGTGAGACGCAGCTTCCCCATGGGTTTATCGGGTTCCAGGTTGTCGATTGGATAATAGAAGATTCCGCCAGCTAACAGGTTGCGATGAAAATCGGCGACCAAAGAGCCTACATAACGAAGCGACAGCCTGGGCGTTTTTTCTTCCATTCCCTGAAGATAATCTGTGAAACGTTTTACTCCTGATGACCAGGCCTGGCGATATCCTAAATTCGCACTAAAATACCTGGGCTGGTCTGGGATCATAATATTGGGGTGGGATAAGAGAAACTCACCAACCGCCGGGTCTAGGGTAAAACCATGCACGCCCATCCCGGTAGAATAAACCAACATTGTGCTTGATCCATAGATCATATAACCAGCTGCCACCAGATCTCGCCCAGGCTGCAGACAATCTTGCAAGCTCCCACGCCCGTCTTCAGTAATGCGGCGGAAGATCGAAAATATCGTCCCGACAGGGATATTAAAATCAATGTTTGAGGAGCCGTCCAGCGGATCGTACAGAAGGACATATTTACCCACAGAGTATTTTTCTGGGATGCTGATCGGATTTTCATTCTCTTCAGATGCCATTATTGCCAGCCTGCCGGTATGATCATTCAGCCGAAAAATCGTAAGATCGGCAAAACGATCAAGCTTTTGAACGACCTCTCCCTGGATGTTTACATCTTCGGTCTGCCCTAAGATTTCAGCTAAACCTGCTCGAGTTGTGCGGCTGGCGATGACTTTACCGGCAAGAGCAATATCATAGAGAAGCTGGGTGAGAGCGCCTGTAGCCTCCGGATGCAGCTGCTGTTCTTCCAGGATATGGCGTTCTATGGTCATTATCTTATAGGGATCTTCTGACTTGACAAACATGATCTGACTCCAGATTGAGTTGGACATCAACAACCTGAAAGTCCCGGGAGGGCATACCACTCTCCAGGGAACGACGCGACTTGATCCAATCGTTTTATCATATTCTTTTCGAGTAGCCCTTGCAAAGCATTGATGAGATCAGGGGGGCGCCAGCCAAAGAGCTTCAAGGCTTCGCGCAGCTCGAAGGCACCAAGTGAGATGGCAAATTTTGTCAAAATAATCTGCCGTGCATGCCCTTCTTCAATAGTCCGCGCCAGCTCGGGGAGCTCAGGGTATCGGCGAGCTGTGATGTCGTAAGCGAATGCATAATGCCATGCACCGGAAGTAGTTACTCCAATTGGCAGGATCTGGAAACCGGATTGCAAATCTGCCAGGGCACGATTGAAGCGGGATTCGCTGGATGGGCTGGACATCCTGGAAGCGCGCCTCAGCTCAACTGTATCGAGCGGTCCTTGATCTAACAGGGTTTCGAATACTTGTTTTGCCTCCAAAGACAGCCTGCCCTGCTCATAAAGGGTGAGGTAATCCTCTTCAAATGCGCCGTAATTTTCAGTGAGGGCGTAGAAAAATGGGGCAAAATCGAAATCGATCATGGTTGATTTTTTGCGCAGGATCTTGGCATAATACCAATCACGCCCACCCAGCATTGCATCCTTCCACCCCCAGGTCACATGACCGGGATCATCGTGCGCATCCGCGACCGGGCGGTCACCTGCGACTGCGGACCATAAGCTTGGGAGGACCACACCCGTGATCGGCCAAAAGTGGATAAACCCGCGCTCTTTCACGAATGCTACCGCCTGCTGCAGCGTTGAAATGCGAAGAGGTGGCAGCAGGCGGAAAGTATTCTTCCGGTAAGAGTTCAACTCATCCTGGGAAATCTCCGCCAATTTAAGCTCCGATTTCTCACCTGAAATGATCCCCTCTTTTATACCATGATTGAGATTGCGATAGGACTATCTCGGTGAATTTATTGTAGGAAGGTCAATTTTAAGGGTAAGCAAAAGGTGTTATAAGACAATAATCATCTTATAAATTATATTCAGTGCTATAATCCGTGGCGTATCTCACCCTGAACAACCGGTTACGTTGGGATATTTGACCACCGAATATGGCATGGGGAAGAAGGTTTTGTGTTTCAATATTTTCGCTTAAAAGTCCCACAATTTACCTCCGATGATAGGCGAGCTGGCGAGGTATCGGAAGATTGGTTGTCGCACGATGCCTCGATTCCAATCAGCATTCGCCAGATCAACAATTTGCCAGAACCTGTCAAGTTTAGGATTTATCGGGGGCTGCTCTCTCCAAATCTATTGACGAAATATCGGATCGATCCTCTAAGTTGGGAAAGCCGCAACGGCCGGACCAGCATTTCGCTGAGAGCCGACGCGGACAGCATGGTGGCAACTATAAGAATTTTCAACCCCAAAGACGTCTTCGAAGAGCTGATGGCGCTTGAGATTCAAGATAACGCTTTTGATTCAGTTGACCTGAATCTAATCGTGATTGCGGACCCGGATGCAGAACGATTTGCAATCGATCGTGATGAGCTAGGTGATCCGACGATGTTTGGCACATTGAAGAGAAACTTGCAGGAAGAAGAGCGGGCTTATAGAAATGGATTAGCTCCCGGTCAGACTAGAAAAGGATTAGGCGGCTCGAAGGCAACCCTCGATCAGCTCGAAGCATTTCTGGCGGCGCTTGGACATAGGGCTTACTTCTTGGAGCCTTTGAGTTATGCGTCTGCCTGTTTATTCGAGCGAAGGGGGTTCGCTTATGTGCGCGGTCACCAACTGATGGAAGAAATCAATCGAGAGTTCCAGCCTGGAGGCGTGTTATTTATAGGTCTCGATGCCAGCACGCCTTTCCGCCAGCCAGATCAATGGAGAACCGTGCGTGGCAGGGCATGGGCAATTCATGATGGGATTCTGGAGCGAATCGACAGGCGGTGGGACCAGATCCGGATGGTGAAACAAATCGGTCGGGAGGCTGAAATTGCGACCTTCCCCCAGGCGGAATATTAGATCACGAGGATGAACATCACATGGCAACCCGATTTCAAATAACCCGCTGTGCCGATTTGACCTCTCTACGATCTTTTCGCGATCTAATCGATCGTGCATGCCTGGAAGCGAGTTTGACGGATGAAGCGAAACGGTATGATCTGAAACTGGCGGTCGACGAAGCATGCACGAATATTATCTTGCATGGTTACGCCGGAATGGATCCTGGCTCGATCATTTTGAATGTTGAGATCGACTCCCAGATCGCCCGGGTAACCATCACCGATTATGGACAGGCCTTTGAGAAGGTTGAAATTGAGAAGGAGAATGCAAGCGAACTCGACGATCATGGATTAGAAGCGCTGGGATTGTTTTTTATGCACCAATTGACAGACAGTTTGGAATACGAAAGCTCACCAAGCGGGAATAGTCTCACTTTGGTGAAATTCTTATAAGACAACTCTTGAGGATAAGATGGAAATTCGATCCAATGAACTCCAGGACATCCAGATCATCTCCCTGCAAGGGAGCATGGACGCCCTCACGGCAGGCGAGGTTGAGAAATACTTCGAACAAGAGGTTGACCGTCCAGGTGAAAAAGTAATCTTAGACCTGGCTGAAGTCGAATTCATGAGCAGCGCCGGATTGAGGGCAATTATGGCGATCTCGAAGAACCTGCGCCAATCTGGAGGAGAAATCCGTTTGGCTGCTGCGCAGCCAGGTGTGGAAAAAATGCTGAGGATCTCGGGCTTCACAACAATCTTGAAATCCTATCCAAGCCTTGCCGCAGCGAACGAAAGCTTCGCCTCTTAAGCAGCCTGGACCGCTCAAAAACCATTCACAGCTGAACGGGGAGGGAAAATGACGGGTAGAAAGAAGACTGCGCTGGTGGTTGGCGCAGGTGGAACGAAATGCGCAGCTTCGATAGGCTTATGGAAAGTGTTGAGTGAAGAAGAGATCGCGCTCGATCTGGTTGTTGGTACGAGCGGCGGCAGCCTCTATGCCAGTGCTATCGCCTTGGGATTAGATGCCCGTGCCCTTGAATCAAAAACGCTGGATATGTGGACACCCGACTTAATGGAGGGGTATACTTCGAATCTGCGAGCAGCAATGGCTGGTGAGACCCGCTTTTCTGAGCTCTCTGGTCTGGTCGAAGATGAGAAACTCAATCAGCGAATACGGGCTGTATTTGGCGATTCAACTTTCGCCGATACCCATTTTCCACTGCGGATTGCGACATGCGAGCTTTACAGCGGC
This sequence comes from uncultured Chloroflexia bacterium, assembly GCA_963827155.1. Classification (GTDB taxonomy): domain Bacteria; phylum Chloroflexota; class Anaerolineae; order Anaerolineales; family UBA4823; genus UTCFX2. The sequence goes on from CAWGZV010000002.1 coordinate 2,132,384, forward strand.
GAGACAGTGATACTATCATCGGGCAAGATCGCTGATGCGGTCCGGGCAAGCGTCTCGATACCTTTTCTTTTCCCACCCTGGGAGGTGGAAGGAAAATTTCTTGTCGATGGCGCGGTTTCAGATCCTCTCCCCATCGATGCGGCAATCCAAGAAGGCGCCGATATCATCCTGGCAATTGGTTTCGAACTACCTACCCGCAAAAGAATGCGGACCTATACCGCTGTAACTGCTCATTTCAACGCAATCTATATGAATAATATTCTGCGATCATCTTTTGCGTTCCACAACCTGGCTCATCATGCAGAGATTGTTACGCTGCTGCCCGAATTTGATAAGGATATTGGCAGCTTCGATCAACACCTTGTCCCATATGTCATCGAAGCCGGCGAGAAGGCTGCGCGAGCTCAACTGCCTTACATCAAGAGATTATTCGAATTCGCTTCCTGAATGGAGAACACCGGATGAATGACATTGATAAGCTGATCGCTAAAGTGCCGATATTCAAGACCTTATCTTCGGAAGAATCGCTGAAACTTTCGCAGGTTGTGAATGTGATAGAAGTCGAAGCTGGGTCTATCTTGCTCAGGGAAGGTGAAGCGGGCGATCGGTTTTATGTAATTGTCGAGGGGCAGGTTGAGGTAATCAAGGCGATGGGGACGGCTGAGGAGAGTATGCTCGGAGTCCGAAACGCCGGTGATTACCTGGGAGAGATGAGCCTGCTAAACTGGGATGGTCGACGAACAGCTTCTGCCCGCGCCCGGGATCGCGGCCGACTGATTGAGATCACCAGAGACCAGTTCAATGAACTGCTTAAAAGCCAGCCAGAGATGGTATACGAGCTGGTTCGGGAAATGACCAACCGGCTGACAACATCGCAGCAATCGGCTATCGAGACCCTGCATGCGAAAAACCAGGAACTGCAGAAAGCGTACGATGAGCTCAAAGCGGCTCAAGCGCAGCTTATTGAAAAAGAACGCCTGGAAAAGGAGCTGCAGGTTGCGCGTGAGATCCAGCTCAGCATCTTGCCACGCGAGCTGCCCAAGATCCATGGCTACGACCTGGGGGCGTTGATCGTGCCAGCGCGCGCTGTTGGCGGGGATTTTTTTGACGTGTTTCCATTAGGGAGTGACCATCTTGGGATCGTCATTGGCGATGTGACGGATAAAGGCGTGCCAGCTGCGATTTACATGGCTCAGACTCGGGCGTTATTGCGAGCTAAAGCCGGAGAAGACCTATCACCATCAGAGACCTTACAACTGGTGAATCAGATCCTGTTGGATACAAATGACAGCGGGATGTTTGTTACTGTGCTATATGGAAGCTTGAATATATCGACCGGAAATTTTCAATACGCTCGAGCCGGGCATGAGGTACCTCTTGTGCTGCACGCAGGTGGCGAGACGATCGCATTGCCTTTCGATGCCGGCGTCCCGCTGGGGATAATGGATGAACCGATGCTTGATGAGAAAATCACTCGGATTGAACCAGGGCAAATGATGCTGCTCTATACAGACGGTGTCACGGACGGTTTAAGTTACCAACCGACGGAATAGGGACACAGGCGCTTCAAGAGGCTATGCGGCTGGGCTACAACCTGAGCGCGCAAGATTTTTGCGAACATATCTCTCGAGCGATCGAAGAGCTGCAAGGCGAGAATCCTCAATTTGATGACGTGACCTTATTTGCAATCAAAGCCAGCAGCATTAGGGGATAAATACTTGCTGGAAGTCTATTTGGGGGTGATTTGAAAATCACCCATCCGGATTAGCGAAATTCCCCATCATTCTCTTCGCCTGGTTGATGACAATTTTGATCTCGTTTGGTAAATTTAATCGTGGAAGATAGTTCAACAACGAGGTCACACAAACATGCGCCTGCGAGAACAACCCCAAAAAAGGCGGGTATTGATCGCATCCAGCCATTCGTTATTCGGGCAGGGCTTGCGAAGCCTGCTTGAAGACCGTCAGCAGGCTGGCGTTGAGATCGTTGGGCTGGTGGCGAACCTCGAAGAGACGATTGCGGCGCTAGATAAACTTGATCCAGACCTCATTATCGTAGATTATGACGATGAAGCCCTCAATCGAGAGGAATTCTTACGCGTTTTGTCGAGGGGGAGAAGAAACTCCGGGTAGTGCTTCTCTCACTCCACAGTGCTCAAGAGGCGGTGGTGTATGATCGGCGGCGAATGTCTGCGGCAAAAATAGACGATTGGCTCGAGGAATGGACTACCCACGAGAATGAGGAAGATCGGTCATCCAGGCTTGTTGAAAAAGAACATACAAATGAAATCGGGAGAAAGCGTATGAATAATCGGCTGAGAAAAGCAATCCACCTGGTTATCGCGTCAATCCTGGTAGCAGTTACCACGATTGGGCTGATTGCGGGATTGAATGCCGTCCGCCTCTTGCCCATTGCTGCCAGCGAGCAAGCCAAGCCAATCGACAGTTTATTTCATCTCGAGTTCGGTGTTATAGCTTTTTTATTTTCATTAATTGTTGTTTTCATGGTTTACAGCATCGTCGTTTTCCGCCGGAAACGCGGGGATTTGAGTGATGCGGAACATGTTGAAGGCAGCGTCAAGCTCGAGTTTCTCTGGACAATGGCGCCGTTAGCGACAGTGCTCGTTTTTGCTTATTTGGGCGGCAGCGCCCTCGCCGAAACGCTCGCACCTGAGCCCAAAGCACTGCGGGTTGATGTGACCGGCAGGCAGTGGACCTGGAGCTTCGCCTATCCAGACTATGGTTTTGTCTCAGACAAACTTTACCTGCCGGTTGATAAACAGGCTATCTTGCGGTTGGGCTCGATGGACGTGATCCATTCTTTCTGGGTCCCCGAATTCCGGGTAAAGCAAGACGCACTCCCAGGAGGCACAGATTTTGTTCGAGATTTACGCATCACACCGACAATAATCGGCGAATATAAGGTTCGCTGCGCTGAGCTCTGCGGATTGCAGCACGCTTATATGGAATCGCCTGTTATTGTTGTATCCCAGGTTGATTTCGATGCCTGGGCGATGAAAGAATCTGGCCTTTCTGATGACCCAGTAGAACGAGGAAGGAAATGGGCAACCCAATTTGGATGTCTTTCATGCCACAGTCTGGATGGGACGAAAATCATCGGACCCACCTGGAAAGGTTTGATTGGCGAAGAAATTAAACTCTCGGATGGCAGTACTACTGTTGGCAAAGCAGATTACATTCGAGAATCGATCCTCAACCCCAACCTCAAGATTGTTGAAGGATACCCTGCAGGTCTGATGCCGCAGCAATTCATCGACCCGGTGAGCAAACTACCGATTACAGACCAGCAGATCGAAGACATTATCGCATTTATAGAGACGCTGAAATAAGGCAGCGAGCCACTCAGGCGAACTGGAGGAATTAAATGATTGAGAACAAGCAAGGTGGTTTGCTTTCAGTAGGTCTGTTCCGCGGCTTGATTGGAATGGCGACAGGTTATCTGATAGGCTTTGGATTAGTCTCCACAATCGGTTTGATCCAGGGGTCGAGCATATGGAACTGGGATCCAAACGGAAATAATTTCGGGTTCAGCGAGCCTTCGTGGGTAGTCGGCGCGATTTTCGGGGTGGTGGGATTTATCCTCGGCACTGGGGTAGTCTCTGACTGGCTCAAATGGATGAACGGTAAGGAGACTCCCGAACACCCGCAAGATGCGTTCCAAAAAGGTTGGAAGAGGTATTTCAGCGTTAGCTTTGACCACAAAGCAATTGGCGTGCAGTATGGTGCGACCTCGATCATAATGCTTGGCGTTGCCGGATTATTTGCTTTAACCTTCAGGACCGAGCTAGCCCAGCCTGGACTGCAGTACCTGGGGCTAAAAACCTATAACACCGTGATGAGCCTGCACGGGATTGTGATGATTGTTGGAATGCTGCTCGGGGTGGGGGCATTGTCCAATTACCTGACGCCTCTATTGATCGGGGCAAATGATATGGCATTCCCGCGGCTAAATGCCTTTGCATTCTGGATCAACGTCCCGGCTGCAGTTGTGCTTTTGAGCAGCCTGGTGCTCGGTGGTTTCGATACCGGCTGGACGGGTTACCCCCCGTTAAGCGCCCGTGCGCCTCTCGGGATGGACATGTTCTTCCTGGGAGTCTACTTTGCTGGTTTGTCTTCGATCCTGGGCGCCTTGAATGTTATCGCCACCACAATCCGCAACCGGGCGAAAGGCATGGGATATTTTCGGATGCCGATCTTTGTCTGGTCTGCCTTGGCCACTGCGATAATTGGTCTGACTGCAACCCAGCTGATCGGACTGTCATTCCAGATGGTGCTTTTTGAGAGATTATTTGGGATGAGCTTCTTTGCGCCGGAAAAAGGTGGAGATCCAATCTTGTTTCAACATCTCTTCTGGTTTTATTCCCACCCTGCGGTTTATCTCTTCGTGCTGACCGGGCTGGGGGTCATCAGTGAAATTCTGCCAGTTTTCGCACGCAAACCACTGTTTGGCTACCGATGGGTGGCGCTGTCGTCTGTGGGGATCGCACTGGTTGGGTTCCTGGTTTGGGCACATCACATGTTCACAAGCGGAATGGCGTCATATCTGCGAATACCGTTCATGTACAGCACATTGCTTGTCGCAATCCCAACCGGCGTAAAATTTTTCAGCTGGATCGCGACTCTTTGGGAAGGAAAGCTTTCTTTTGAGACCCCCATGCTGTTTGTGCTCGGGGCGATCTCGGTCTTCCTGTTAGGTGGGCTCAGCGGTCCGCCGAACGCTACGGTTGCGACAGACCTGCATCTGCAGGATACATATTGGATCGTTGGCCATTTCCATGCGACTATGTTTGGTGGCTTTATTTTTCCATTCTTCGCGGCGATTTACTATTGGTTCCCCAAATTTACTGGGCGGATGTACAACGAGAAGCTTGGAAAACTTCATTTCTTCCTGATGCTTCCAGCATTCTACGTCCAATCACTTGGTCAAATGCAGGTTGGTTTGCTTGGGATGCGCCGTCGAATTGGGGACTACGATCCAACCCTTGGGATCAGCTTCCAGCAGCTGCTAATCACGATCGCAGCATTCGCGATTTTCTTCTCGGTAGTGATCGCAGTGGTCAACTTACTGTACAGCGCAAAAAGAGGCGTTGTCGCTTCTCGCAATCCGTGGAGATCTCGCTCGCCGGAATTCATGATCCCATCGCCCATCCCGCTTCACAATTACGAGCATCCGTTTGAAGTAATCAGCGAACCGTATGATTATGGGACGGAATATGCTTATGTGAGCATCGATCCAGATCGAAACACTACAGTCAAGCCGACAACTGAAGAAAGCCCACCTGCTAGTAAAGGCGAGACAGCAACAGCCTCGGGCGCAGCAGATTAATCAGCGATATTCGTTTTTATTCAGGAGCACGCAGTCATGGATGAAGTTAAAAAGAAACAAGCCTACCGTCTAGGGGTGGTCGTACTGATTCTATTGGTTACCTTCACAATCGGTGAATATATGGTTGGGGTGGTCGCGCCACTTTGGGCTGCTCCGCTGCTGGGGATTGCGCTTTTCAAGGCGTTTTTCGTTGTTCGAGATTACATGCATATCGGTCAAGTATTCGCACCAGAAGAAGAGAGGGAGTGATGAGCACCATTACTCTTGCAGATTACCGCCGGAAAACAGTAACAAACAGGCTTGGGCTTTGGCTTTTCATGCTATCCGACTTATTTCTATTCGCCGGATTATATGTATCACGGTTCTACCTTCTCGGAACAGCGACAAGACCCGATTTAAGCCAGCCGATTGGACTGGCCGTGACGGTTGTATTATTGATCAGCAGCTTTTTTGCCAACCGAGGGGAAACCGCGATGCGCTTTGGTGATCGGAAGGCTTTCGAACGGTCCTTTCTGATCACAATTGTCCTGGGAATCCTCTTCTTGATCGGTGTAGTTGGGCTCGAATGGCAGATTGCTCCATTTGGTCCAAGTGAGGGCGTTGAATGGTCACTGTTCTATACGATGACAGGATTTCACGCATTCCATGTGCTCACCGGAGTAATCTTCTTGTTTGTTGTTTATCGCAATGCGCGCAAAGGTTTGTATGACGAAGAACGCCACTGGCCGGTGGAAGCAGCAGCCGTTTACTGGCACTTTATCGACGTTATTTGGATCTTCTTCTACCCGGCACTTTACTTGATTGGTCTGCCCCCGGTATAGGAAGTCGGATTATGGCCGAGGGGTTAACAGGGAGGGATGAGGTAAAGGAATGCAAAAGCTCGGATTGACAATCGCCGGAGTGATCATGGGAATTGCGCTCAGCCTGGGAGGAGCCTGGTGGTTTTTGGAGAAAAACTACTCCTATCAAGGTGTGGTTATCGACCCACCTGCGCCAGCACCAGAAATTTCTCTGACAGATCAAAATGGGAATCCTTTCTTGCTCAGCCAGGAGGAAGGGAAAGTCGCGCTGATCTTTTTCGGATATACCAACTGCCCAGATATCTGCCCGATAACGTTGGCGCAATTCAAGAAAATCAAGAGTATGCTCGGCAGTAAAGCGGGGCAAGTGGAATTCATATTTATCACTGTTGATCCCCAGCGAGACTCACAAGAACGAATTCGGGAATACCTGGCGAATTTTGACCCTGAATTCATTGGCTTAAGTGGGGACGAGGAATCACTGAACAAGGTCTGGGCGGCTTATGGAGTATATGAGGATCACCAGGCCTCCCATGAGACAGAGAATTATCTTGTGGATCATTCGGCGCGGGTCTATGCGATCGATCCATCCGGTCAATGGCGGCTGAATTATCCTTTCGGGATGGAAGCCCAGAAAATTGCCAATGACGTCGTCCATCTGCTTAATACAGAGATGGTATGGAAATGAAAAACAATTCCAGCCTGCAAGCTTATCTGGTCCGCCTGGCTTTAATCAGCTTGCTCTCGCTGGCATTTGCCTTCGCTTTCAACGAAGCAACCTATCGAATGCAGAAGGAACCTACAGATCGTGCCCCGGAGACGATCCAGCTGGTGATTGAAGAGGGAACTTCAGCTAAGATCGCAGCAGGAGCGCCTGCACCAGAAATCCCCGAAGAGCTGGTTTTTGTGGTTGGAGATGTGCTTGAGGTGGTTAATCAGGATTCAGTCAGCCACCAGTTGGGACCGATCTGGGTTCCTGCTGGATCAACAGGCAGATTAACCATGGACAAGGTGGAACACGTCCGCTATGCATGTTCATTCCAGGCGCAGCAATATTTAGGATTGGAAACCCGCCAGCCAACCAATTTCTCAACCCGAGTAATTGCCCTGGTTCTGACCGCGCCGACTCTAGCCGTTGTGCTTTTCCTGTACAGCATCGCCGCTTTCCCAATTAAGAAACAAACAGAAAATTTGCGATCCGAAGGAGCTGTTGGATGAAGCTTGTGAGGGCGTTGACCAGCAGAAGGTGGATGATCGCAACGCTCCTGGTGATTGCGGGAGCGGCGGTTTGCATCCGCCTCGGGATATGGCAGCTCGACCGGCTCGAAAAACGGCGCGCCTTCAACGCTCGGGTCCAAACGCAGCTCAATGCGCCAATCCTGGACTTCACGACCGCAGTCTCAGAGGTACCTACTGTCGAAATGGAATATCGAAAAATTACCGCGGTGGGGCACTATGATTTTGAGCACCAAATTGCGCTTAAAATCAATATTACGGGAATGAGTGGGGGGTACATCTCGTAACGCCGCTGATCATGGATGGGAGCGGAAAAGCAATCCTGGTAGATCGGGGTTGGATCCCTGCAGCCGATTTCGAATCGGGGGATTGGCGGCGATTTGATGAGAACGGTAGAATTTTGGTGAATGGGATGATCCGCAGCTCATTGAGCAAAGCTGAAATGGGTTCTCGACGAGACATTTTACCCGCTGCAGGAGATCTACCTTTGAGAGCCTGGTTCTTTATCAATATTGACCAAATCTCGAATCAGATGCCTTATCCTTTGATCCCAATCTATATCCAACAAACGCCGGAGGGGGTCCAAAGCAAGCTGCCGTACCGAACGCAACCGACGCTGGAGCTGATAGAAGGGCCGCATATGGGGTATGCGCTGCAGTGGTTCAGCTTCGCGGGAATCTTGCTGATCGGCTACCCATTTTACGTTCGAAAACAAAGCAGCAGAACCAAACCAAGGGAAGTTAATACCACTGCTCACTCTGTTTCAACCGGATTCTAATCGGCTGCGAGATAGATCGGCGACGGTTATAAACGAACTAGGCGAAGACTGCAAGTTATTATGCGAAGGAATATTGGATGAAAGATAATGATCGCACAACGCGAATGCAATGGCTTCAAGCGATGGTGTTGGGAGCAGGAATCAGCCTGTTTATCTTGATCACACTGGGTGGAATAGCGGCATCACCGCTCGGTGCTAATTGGAGCGCTGAACCATTGCTAAACATGGGTCTCCAATCATCTTGCCCTGATTGGCCGACCTGCTTTGGGAGCTGGTCGCCGCCCGAAAATCCCGGAGCGTTAGTAGACTATGCGCATCGACTTTCGGCGTTGGCAGCCGCCCCATTTCTCGCCGCCTCGCTCTGGATCGCGCTCTTGTATTTCCGGCAAAACCGGCTGATCATCAAGGCTGTTCTGCTCGCCAGTTTTCTCTTTGCTATCCAGATCGGCTTGGGCGCCTGGATATCAATGAATCCTGCTTCTTCGTCACGCGGCTGGCTGAATGCGGTTCACTTAGTGCTATCTTTGGTGAGCCTGAGCGCCATACTTCTTGCAGCAATTCTATCTTTTGTTCCGAATACTTCTGACCGAAATTTTAGCTTCAACACATCCTTCAGCCGGCTCACGCTTGCCCTACTCGGAAGCCTGGCTGCTTTGATGATCAGTGGGGCTGTTGTGAAAGCAAGCGGTGCGGGGACTGCCTGCCAAGCCTGGCCTTTGTGCGGCGCCGGGGGAATCCCGCAGAACAGCCAGCAGTGGCTGGATATGGTCCACCGCGGTCTGACACTCTTAACGGGCGCGTTAATGATTGCGACCTGGAGGCAAGCCTGGCGCAGCCAGCGGTCGCAGCCGGTGGTCCTGACCGCTGCGACCGCGGCGGGTGTGATGTTCCTCGCTCAGGCATTGTTAGGAGCCAGACTTACAATCGAACAACCTACGTACCTTTACTGGGTTCACCAGGCAAGTGCTACCGCCAGCCTGGCAGCTTTAATCGTCATCACTACCACGGCGGCAATGAATGGAAGATCCAATGAGGAAATCCAGACAGAAGCACTGGCTTCCAAGAACCATCCAAGAAAGGCTGGAGACTTCCTCTTGCTGACGAAGCCAATTGTTGTGCTTTTACTTCTGGTGACAACCTTTGCCGGAATGGTGATTGGCGCCCGGGAATGGCCGCCGCTCTCGCTGACATTTTGGACGCTGCTGGGAGGGTTTTTAGCTGCTGGAGGATCTGGAGCGATTAACCAGTTCATCGACCGGGCGGACGACGAAAAAATGCAGCGAACCCAAAATCGCCCGATCCCCTCAGGCAGACTGACACCAGCTGAAGGTCTGGCATTTGGGGTTGGGATAGCCCTGGCTTCATTTTATGTATTCACTGCATTTGTCAATCTGCTCGCGGCGATGTTAGCATTGACAGGGATTATCTACTACGTGCTGCTTTACTCCATTTTCTTAAAAAGACGACCGTGCAGAATATCGTAATAGGTGGTGGGGCTGGAGCGATTCCTCCTCTGGTTGGTTGGGCTGCTGCGACCGGGAGCCTGAACATCCCATCGCTCTTCCTGTTCGCGATTGTCTTTATGTGGACGCCGCCTCACTTCTGGGCGCTGGCACTCGTGAGGCGGAAAGATTACGCCCGAGCTGGCGTGCCGATGCTTCCGGTTGTACGGGGTGAGCAAGAACTCGCAGCCAGATTATGCTTTACACAATCGAGCTGGTTGCGCTCACTTTGATGCTGCCGCTGTTTGGATTGGGGGGAAGCATTTACTTGATCGGCGCGGCTGCATTGGGAGGTTGGTTAACGCTGGCTGCATACAGGGTTTGGAAAGAAGGGGGCAACAAGCTGGCATGGAAGATGTACCGGTACTCAAGCATGTACCTGGCCTTCTTATTTGTCGTGCTGATGATCGACCGCCTGGTATGAAAACTGGGAACAAGAATGGTCAAGAGACAATCACAGAAGTACCGTGACCTGTTATCTCCCAGTCGGCCGCGCTTTCAATTTTGAGGGGATCAAAAACGGGGGTAGTCCAGCGGAAGATGAAAAGCGCATCTTCATTGCGCATGTTCACACAGCCGTGGCTCATCTGCAAGCCGTAATTGTTATGCCAATATGTGCCGTGGAGAGCATAGCCCCCAGGACTGAGAAAGAAGCTTGTCCATGGAACCCCTGGGAGGGTAAAGCCTCCGCTTGCTTCGATCTCATCTCCACCCGCGACGCTGCCCATGTGTTTTGATGGCATTTTAGAATAGATGACGTATTTCCCAGGTGGGGTGGCAGTAGGAAAATCGCCGCGATAACGCTCCTGGTTTGGAACACCTGATGAGATCCGGGTCTCCAAAACAAGCTCTTCATTCTGAAATCCGCGTAATGTCTGCTCGCGTAGTGAAACCTCAATTCGCTTCTTCTCAGGGGGAATATCCTGGGCCGTGGGCGCATACTCTTCCGGCAAAATCAGGCGCAGATGTTCGGCTGGAACATAATATATTTCGCTGTCACTCAGCTCATTAACGATCTTATACCAGGGGCCGCGATCGGGACCTTCTTCAACAGCTGTGGCCCAATGCGTGGAGGAGTAATATAACCGAGAGCCGCGCCAGGGAATCCAACCATCCCACTTTGTGTATTGATACGCGGTCGTGTAGGGAACAGTGACTTCACAAAGCTGCCCTGCTGGGGCAACCCAGTTTGCTGGATCATTTATGCGGATATCAACAATTTGAAGGTGGGCGCTGTGGACGTAACCACCCCAAACTCGATACCATAAAGTGTTATAAAATTTCGGGGCATCAGGAGGTCGAAGCTCCTGATAAATCTGCAAGACCTGATCCTTAAATCGATTCCCGACAATGGTCGCCTGATCATTTGGAAGCGAGCGTACATCCACCTGTTTGGAGGCTACACGCGCCAGTACACCTAGGTCCTGCTCAGGCTGGCGAGGGAAGTCGGGAAAGTAAGCATCAGCAGGTTGATTTGTCTTCCAAGCAAATGCGCTCCCGAATGTCCAGGCACCGACGGCTAACCCACTTAGCTTCAAGAATTCACGGCGGTTGATATGCTTTGCCATATCCTTAAGATTGTAATTGATCGGTGAGGATAAATCAACCCCATCTGGATAAAGCGATTCCGGAATGGATTGCCATTCAACCGATGTTGCATTATGATATTCTGGACATGACCACAAATAACAGTACTCTCCTGGATGTTGAAAATCTGATTAAGAAGTATGGGGAAAAGACCGCGGTCGATAGTGTGAGTTTTGAGATTTCAAGCGGGGAGATATTTGGGTTCCTGGGACCCAATGGAGCCGGTAAGACAACGACAATCAAGATGATCGTTGGATTACTTCAGCCAACTGCAGGCACGGTGCGGGTGGGAGGATATGACGTACAGAATCAAGGCCTCAACGCCAAAGCGATCTGCGGTTATGTTCCCGATATTCCGAGCCTGTATCCTAAGCTGAGCGGACGTGAGCTGCTCCGGTTTGTCGGAAATCTATTCGGATTGAATAACGCTCAGGTCGAACGGCGGATTGAGGAGCTGTTAAAGCTTTTCGATTTGACCAACTCTGGAGATGATCCGATCAATTCGTACAGCCATGGAATGCAGCAAAAGACGGCGCTTGCAGCCGCATTGGTTCATGACCCCAAAGTTCTGGTATTGGATGAGCCGACTGTTGGACTGGACCCAAAATCCGCCCGCCTGATTAAGGATTTGCTGCGCCAGATGGCCGATCGAGGCGCGGCAGTTTTTCTATCTACCCACATCTTAGAAATTGCAGAGCGGATGTGCGACCGAATCGGGATTATTAACCAAGGCAGACTGATCGCAGTTGGGACGATGAATGAACTGCGGGCAATGGGGAATGGCGAATCCAGCCTGGAAGACATTTTCTTGAATTTAACCGGCGGAGCGGAATTCGCAGAGATCACCGAGGTTCTGAAGTGATAGAAAATGCCGAGATCCAAACTAGCTCCCTTAGTATGTGGGCGGCGGTTTGGAAGCTCCTTCACCTAAGGATATTGATTATCACTCGCGGATTCAGGCGGTCGAACTCACGCCAGAAGTTCGGGCTGGCAGTCCTCGTGATAGCCATTGCCGCCTTACTGGGATTTATTTTCTACCTAAGTTTAAGCTTCTTACGCCTCCTGGATTCTCCAATCCTAACCGGACTGGGTGTTACCGCCGACCAGATCATGGACAGCATCCCGGTTTTGATCTTAAGTGGAGCATTTATAGGCATCCTGTTCACCAGCTTCGGGGTTCTCCTGCAGGCGTTGTATCTTTCCGGAGATATGGACTTTCTGCTCAGCGCGCCCATACCGACGCGCTCGGTCTTTGTGGCAAAATTAGTCCAGGCGATCTTGCCTAATTTTGGCTTGATCTGTCTGTTTGCCCTGCCCGTGCTGTTCGGGTTAGGCGTCTCTTCAGGATTTACACTTCTCTACTATCCGATGGTAGTGCTGGTTTTATCTGCACTGTCCATCGCGGCTGCTGGGATTGCCAGCCTCTTGGTGATGGGGGTAGTAAGGGTATTTCCAGCCAGAAGGGTGGCAGAAATCCTCGGCTTTCTTGGTGGAATTATCTCAATCCTCTGCGCTCAAACAGGACAGATCGCAAATTGGTCCGAGATTTCCCAGGAGCAGACCCAGCGAGTCCTAGAGCTGATATCCCGCGCAAGCACTCCCTGGTCCCCTTTAGCATGGGCTAGTTGGGCGATTTTTTGGATTGGACAAGCCCGCTGGCTGGAGGGCTTCGCGATCAGCGCAGCAGTGGTGATCATTTGTGGTGTAATCTTTTCAGGGGCCCTCATCACGGCTGAAAAACTTTACTACAGTGGATGGGCAAGACTGCAAAACCGGCAAAGAAAAGCTAAAGTGAACAGGCAAACCCGGCGGCTGCAATTCCACCCTGGGAACCAGATCGTCATCAGTCGAGCAGCCAGCGTGGTCATCCAAATCGTCCAGAAGGACTTCCTGATGCTGCGCCGTGATATTAGAAATATGTCGCAGTTGATCACGCCTTTAATCGTTGGAGTCGTATATTTTGTCATGCTGCTTCGGGGGGAAACAATTTAATGAATGGCGCCGGGAGAGCGCCTGCCTGGACCACAGAATTGTTTAATAGCATCCAAACATACAGCAGCGTTGGATTAGCATTATTCGTAGGCTGGATGCTGGTGAGCCGATTGGCTGGTATGGGTTTCTCTCAGGAGGGAAAGAATTATTGGCTGCTGAAAACGGCTCCGATCAGCTCAACACAGCTGATCCTTTCGAAATTTCTGGTGGCTTTTTTGCCGGTTACTTTATTAAGCTGGGCATTTTTCTTGATGACCACCCTCGTTCAAAAACCAGCCTGGGGAATCCTGCTCTTCGCCTTGCCGGTGATTGGATTGACTGTGGCGGGGAACACAGGCATTTTCCTTAGCTTTGGGATCATCGGTGCAAATCTAAATTGGGAGGATCCCCGCCAGATGCAGCGCGGGGTGAGCGGATGTCTCGGTTCGCTGGTCTCTATGCTTTATTTAGGAATAAGCCTTGGATTATTCTTTCTACCCTCAATCTTAGCCACTGCTGTCGGAATCCCAGGATCTATCGGGCTGGCAGTAGGATTTGCACTCGGGAGCATTTTCTGCGGCTTTTGTGCGTTTATTCCTTTATTAGGAATGAAAAAACGGGTGGAGCGGCTTGGGGATATATAATAATAGTCCGTTCCCGCATAACCTATGGATGGGGAACGGACTATTATTAAGCAAAACAAGAAAATCTATTTATCTTCCACCATCTGTTTACTACCCGGACGGTGTTTTAAAGCGGCATGAGCGGCTGCCAGGCGAGCGATTGGGACGCGGAAAGGCGAGCAGCTCACGTAGTTGTTGCCGACAAGGTGGCAGAATTCAATCGAATTCGGGTCACCGCCATGCTCTCCGCAAATGCCCACTTCCAAATTGACTCGAGCCTGGCGACCATCTCTCACCGCCATCTCCATCAATCGACCAACGCCATCACGGTCTAAGGTCTGGAAGGGATTCTTGGGGAGGATGCCTTCTTCGACATACTTCACCAGGAAATTGCGCTCGGCGTCGTCTCGGCTGTAGCCGAAGGTCATTTGGGTGAGGTCGTTGGTTCCAAACGAGAAGAACTCTGCGGGGCCAGCAATTTCATGAGCGGTTACGCAAGCCCGGGGGATCTCGATCATCGTGCCAAATTTATAATCAAATTTGGTCTTCTTTTCATCCATCACTGCCTTGGCGATGCGAACTAGGCGCGGCTGGATCCATTCGAGCTCTTTCACTGTACCCGTGAGCGGGATCATTACCTCAGGTTTTACGACTACACCTTTCAAAGCCTGGTTTGCGGCAGCCTCGAATATTGCACGGACCTGCATTTCAACGATCTCCGGCATGTAAATACTCAGGCGAACACCCCGAAGACCCATCATCGGATTAGATTCGTGCATGGATCGAATTGCCGCAAGCAGATCTTCCTTTTCTTTAAGTCCTTTGGTTTCACCACGCACCCGCATGCTGATAACTTCTTCAAACAGCTTTTCTTCATCGGGCATGAACTCGTGGAGAGGTGGGTCAATCAGACGGATAATGACAGGATAACCGTTCATAGCTTCGAAGAGTCCCTCAAAATCGGAGCGCTGATAAGGCAGCAGCTCATTGAGAGCCTCGGTTCGACCAGCGGAGGTCTCTGAAAGGATCATACGCTGCACAATCGGAAGGCGCTCGGTCTCAAAGAACATATGCTCAGTGCGGCATAGACCAATCCCCACGGCGCCGTAGGCGCGAGCGCGGCGGGCATCTGCCGGGTAGTCCGCGTTCGCCCAAACCTGCAGACCGCGGGTCGGCCAACCAGGATGGGATTTTCGGACGCCTTCAGTGGCACAGATCTCATCCGCCCAGCCTAAAAGGGTCAGCAGATCAGTTTGCTCTTCCAGCTTAGGGGCAGAAGTGGGGATTTGACCGAAATACACTTCACCGGTTGTGCCATCAACGGAAATCCACTCGGATTCTTTGATGACCTTGCCGCTGGCTTCCATCTGGCGTTTCTCCAGATCAATGCGAATTTCGGCTGCCCCGACGACACAAGGGACACCGAATTGTCTGGCTACGACTGCGGCATGGGAGGTCGCACCGCCTTCGCTGGTCAGGATGCCCTTCGCGGCGAGCATTCCATGGACGTCATCAGGCTTGGTGAAAGGTCGGACCATGATGACTGCCTGATGCTGTTCTTTAGCCATTTTTTCGGCGGTATCGGCGTCAAAATACACCTGACCGACGGCAGCACCTGGCGAGGCGTTTACGCCTTTGGCATACAGGCGATCGCTTGAACGCGCGTTTTAATCTCATTCGGGTCGAACTGGGGGTGCAGCAAGGTATCAACCTGCTCAGGAGTAACGCGCGAGACCGCTTCTTCTTTAGAGATAAGCTTCTCATTCGCCATATCTACTGCGATCTTAACGGCTGCTTTTGCGGTGCGCTTCCCGGTCCGGGTTTGGAGCATCCACAATTTTCCTTCTTCGATGGTAAACTCGACATCTTGCATATCGCGGTAATGGCGCTCAAGGCGATCGGTGATCTCCAGGAACTCTTTATATGCCTGGGGAAGGTCTTTTGTCAGGTTTTCGATTTTCTCCGTGTTGCGAATGCCCGCGACAACATCCTCACCCTGGGCATTCAGCAGATAATCTCCATACATCTTATTGTCACCGTTTGCTGGGTCTCGAGTAAACGCAACACCGGTGCCGGAATTCCAGCCCATATTCCCAAAGACCATTGTCACAATGTTTACCGCGGTTCCAAGGTCATGGGCGATCCCGGCAGCATTGCGATAGTCAAAGGCTCGCTTACCATTCCAGGAACGGAAAACAGCCTCTGTAGCCAGGCGGAGCTGCTCATTGGGATCTTGTGGGAAATCAAAACCTTTGTGAGCCTTAACCACATTCTTGAATGTTCCGGTTATCGCTTTCCAATCATCGGCGGTCATCTCAGTATCGGCTTTGTATCCATGGCTTTTCTTATATTGAGCAAGCGGCTCTTCAAAAGCCTCATCTTCGATCCCAAGAACGACGCTTCCAAACATTTCGACCAGACGACGGTAAGAATCGTATACAAAACGAGGGTCCATTCCACGGGATACCATTCCTCCCGCGGTTTGGTCATTTAGTCCAATATTGAGGACGGTATCCATCATCCCAGGCATCGAGAACTTTGCACCAGATCGGCAAGAAACAAACAGCGGTTTTTGTGGGTCCCCAAATTTTTTCCCTGTCTTTTCTTCCACCTTTTTCATGGCAGCAAGCTCTTGCTCCCACATTCCCGCAGGAAATTTTTCATCTTCAGCAAGGTATGCATTACAGGCTTCAGTTGTCACAGTAAAACCAGGTGGGACTGGGACCTTCGCCCGGGTCATATCCGCCAGACCAGCACCCTTACCGCCCAGTAAAGCACGCACGTTCTCCCAATCACTGCCGACGGTTTTCTCCACTTCTTCCACCTCGTCGAACAGATACACCCATTTCTTATCAGCCATCTTCAACTCTCCTAAATATGAATTCAATTCATTTGATCGCCTGGAAAAAAGCACCAACCGTATAGTTTACCACATGCAAGTGGGATTGAAACCGGCTTCACAATCAAAGATAATTTAAAACGGATCGATTTGTTCGTTGACAGCTAAACGGTATGCCGTTATAATACAGCCCGCTCTGCCCAGGCAGAATTTGCTGGGGCGAGATCTTATATCCGTATCCCCATCTTCCCCGCGTGGCAGCACGGAGCAATTCGTTCTAGCACTACAAGGTGCATTGTGCGGTGCACACGGTGAAGCGAAGCTTGGAGGAAGCTTTATGAAATATGCAATTGTTGAAGATGGCGGCAAGCAGTTCAAAGCCGTCGAAGGTGGAACGATCGAAGTTGATTATTTCGAAGCCGAAGCAGGCGAGCAGGTCGACCTTGAGCGTGTGTTGATGGTGGTTGACGATGAAGCGATCAGCGTTGGCACGCCGCTGGTCGATGGGATCGTGGTGAAAGCCACGGTTGTGTCACAAGTGAAAGGCCCAAAAATTGTTGTCTTTCGCTATAAGCCGAAGAAACGTATTCGCGTAAAGACCGGTCATCGACAGAAATACACCCGACTGCAGATCGAAACAATCTCGCAGAAGGCTTAAGGAGCGAGGTAGAGATGGCACATAAAAAAGGCGGCGGATCAAGCCGCAACGGAAGAGATAGCCAAAGCCAGCGGCTAGGCGTCAAGAAATTTGGCGGAGAAAAGGTCCTCTCCGGCAACATCCTGGTAAGACAGCGAGGCACACGGATAAGACCCGGAAAGAACGTTGGCGTTGGTAAAGACGATACGCTCTTCGCTACGGTCGAAGGCGTTGTGGTCTATGAAAATCTGCGGGATGATCGGAAACAAGTCAGCGTCATGCCAGCAGAACTTGAACAAGAAAGCAAGTAAAGGTTGATTTAGCGATGAGGAAAGATATCCACCCCACATATTACCCGGATGCGCAAGTAATTTGCTCATGCGGAAACACATGGACAACCGGATCGACCAAGAAGGTCATCCGAACCGATGTCTGCTCGAACTGCCATCCATTCTTTACTGGTGAGCAAAGAATTGTTGATACCGAAGGTCAGGTTGATCGATTCTACAAGAAACTCCAAGCCCGCCAGCAGTATGTTGCAGACCTCGAAGCCCGCCAAACCGCTCGCACTTCGCTGGATCGTGCAATCAGCGAGCTGGAGCTTGGAACGCGCCCCACGGAGGCTCTTGCGAAAGCAGGGATTACGAACGTAGGTCAGGCGCTTGAGAAGATGGCGGAAGGCGGAAATGCTTTGCTTGCGATCGATGGTTTCGGACGCAAATCGCTCGCCGATCTTAAGAAACGTCTCCGCCAGTTTGGTTATGAACTGCCAGAAACTGCGGATGAGATCGTAGTTTAATACCCGGACTAATCGTTGTGGCTTAACTTTGAAAAGCGGTCTGCTCACAGACCGCTTTTCTTAATTTAATATACTTTCAATCGATTGGCATCGAGAGGTAAAATAAAACCATTCGGAAATAGCGAGGAGAGGCATGAAACATCATACCGGTTCTATCGAAATCATTACAGGCTCCATGTTTTGCGGAAAAACCGATGAGTTGATCCGCAGGTTGAGGAGGGCAACGATCGCGCGGCAGAAGGTGCAGGTTTTTAAACCAGCGATTGACGATCGATATTCAGTAGAAAAGGTGACCTCGCATGCCGGCAGCGAATATGACGCCAAGCCAATCCAGAAGGCCAGCGAGATTTTCGTCTGGCTGGACCCGCTGACAACAGTGGTTGGGATAGATGAAGCCCAGTTTTTCGACACTGAGATCGTACAAATCGCCAAGAAGCTCGCCGATGGCGGAGTGAGGGTGATTATCGCCGGATTGGATACTGATTTTCGCGGTGAACCTTTTGGACCGATCCCAGTATTAATGGCTGAAGCAGAGATTGTGGATAAGCTGCATGCCATTTGCATGATTTGCGGCGAGTCAGCCTCTCGAACTCAACGCCTGGTGGATGGAAATCCTGCGCATTACCATGACCCAGTCGTGATTGTGGGAGCATCGGAGCTTTACGAAGCGCGCTGCAGGAAACATCACGAAGTCCCAAGGAATTAATAATGCAAAATTATCACGAATTCTTAGAAGAGATCCTGGTGGATTCAGAGACCCTCCAGCTTCGGATCGCCGAGCTGGGAAAAGAGATCAGCAGGGATTATTTAGATAAGGACCTGCATCTGGTCTGCATATTGCGGGGCGGGGTTTTCTTCCTGACAGATTTGATGAGAAGGATAGAGATCCCTCACACCATTGATTTCATGGCAGTATCTTCTTACGGCACCTCACGGCAGAGCACAGGACAGGTACGGATCACTTACGACTTAAAAGACGAAATACACGATCGAAACGTACTGCTGGTAGAGGACATTGTAGACAGCGGATACACCATCGGATCTGTGTTGGATTTGCTGCGGACACGGCATCCGCAAGAGCTTAAAGTCTGCACCCTATTGGATAAACCCGAACGTCGAGAGGTGATTGTCCCGATCGACTATTGTGGATTCGTCATCCCGAATAAGTTCGTGTTTGGTTATGGTCTTGACCTGGATGAATACTACCGCAATCTTCCTTTTATCGCGACCGTGAACGTGGAAAAATACCATCCAGAGGTGGGATGAATCCGTCTGGAATTCAGCCCGCAGTCCAGGAGATCATTGGGAAGATCGCGGCTGCAGTTGGAGGGGGAATGCCAATCTACCTGGTCGGCGGGGCGGTGCGAGATATGCTGCTCGGTTGTGAAATTCACGACCTCGATTTCTGTCTAGCTTCGGGTGGGATACGCACCGGCAGGCGGGTGGCTCAGGCTCTAAATGCAGATTTCTATCCTTTGGATCACAAACGAGATACCGGCAGAGTCATACTTCAAATGTCAAATACAGAGCGGATCAAGATCGATTTCGCCGCATGGAGAGGGGAAACCCTGCAAAGCGACATGCTCGATCGCGATTTTACAATCAATGCGATCGCCATGGATATCCTTGAGCCATCAACCTTGATCGATCCGCTCGGCGGCGCTCAAGATTTGGCATCAGGAGTGCTGCGGACCTGTTCGCCCAAATCTTTTCTCCACGATCCCGTCCGGATTCTGCGCGCGGTTCGATTGGCTGTCCAATATCGGCTCAAGATCCTGCCCGAAACGAAGAAGCAGCTGGAGGACTCTCTAAACCGGCTGCATGAGAGCTCTCCGGAACGGGTGAGGGATGAGGTATTTCGGATGTTCGAGGCAAAGAAGCCAGCAAGCATGCTGAGATTGCTTGAGGCGGTCGGGGCAATGCTAATTGTTTTCCCCGAGACCGGATCGATGAAAGGGGTCACACAACCTGCACCTCATACCCACGATGTATGGAACCATAGTATTGGCACAGTTCAACGACTTGCAGAGATCCTTGACATGCTTGGGAAAGCTCGCGATCTTGAAAAAGGGGAAAATTGGGTATATGGCCTGGTATCTCTTCGCCTGGGAAGATATCGAAACCAGATAGAGGACCACTTTAATTCCAGATTAAATCCAGATCGATCATTGAGAGCGCTGCTCATGCTTGCTGCTTTCTTTCATGATATTGCAAAGCCCATCCGGAAACAAGTGGATGAGGATGGCAAAATCCATTTTTATCTGCACGATCAGAAAGGTGCAGAGCTTATGAAAGTGCGAGGCGAAGCTCTCCGGCTAAATGGAAATGAAATTGAAAGGCTGGAAGTGATCGTACGAAACCACATGCGCCCGAACCTGCTGGCACAAGGAGAAGGAAAACCGACCCGGCGAGCAATTTACCGCTTTTTCAGAGACACCCAAGAGGCGGGTGTGGATATTTGCCTGCTATCTCTGGCTGATCGATTAGCTACCTTCGGTTCCACTATACCTCAGGAAGAATGGATCAGACAAATCGATGTAGTTCGTGAGTTGTTAGAAGCGTGGTGGGAGCACCCACATGAAAAGATATCGCCGCCTGCCTTGCTGAACGGCGATACGCTGCAGGAAGAATTCGGATTGAAACCCGGGCCGTTAATTGGGGAAATTCTTGAAGCTGTAAGGGAATCACAGGCGACTGGTGAAATTAGTACATATGAACAAGCACTAGCATTTGTTCGGAATCACCTCGATCAGGGATAGATTACTTCAAGGACCGGCTGATAAAAACATTGACAGCCGTTCGAATGAGAACATCCCTGGACCGGCAGCGCTGGAGTACTTTCCTTCGCGTATGCTCCTTCAACCTGACGGCATGCAGGACAGCACTCGCCAGCAACAGAGACGCGAATATAAATCACTCGTGGATTTTCCTGAAGACGCTTTAAAGCGACTGCTGTTTCCGACCATGCACTCAGGTCAGAACTGCAATTGGTGCACAAGGTTGCCGAATTGGGCGAAAGCACGTGACATTTCGAACAGGTCTGCACGGGTGGGCTCCTGAACTGGAATAGGTCTATTTTAATTCAAGATGATCAAGCTTCAAAGGGAATTGCGAAAGTTCAGGGAAAACGGTTATCTAAACGAATATTCGATTCAGCCCGCGCCCTGCGGGTGAGCTTGTTGAGGGAGGCGATTAAAACCCCATTGCTCAAAGGTTTGACCAGAAAATCGTCAGCCCCATCATTCAGAGCTTGTTCAGCGATATTGGGTCTGTTAACAGCCGATAAGATCAGGATGGGGATTTTACTGAATTGTCGAACCTTCTGGAGTACATTCAAACCGTCCATCCCCGGCATAAGCAAGTCAACAACCATCACATCGAAGGCCAATCTCTGCACCAACGCAATTCCCTCTTCGCCAGAGTTCGCGGTGATGACTTCAAAAGAGTTCGGCTCCAGAATCAGTCGGAAAAGCTCAGTTGTGTCACAATCGTCGTCAACTACCAGCACTCTCGTCCGCATAATTTCCTGAAGTCTCAATAGTCCGCTGTGTTTCAACTCGGGCATCAAATGACTGAGTTCTGATTCGATCATTTATCGCAAGTCCATTCTGCTGGTGATTGCGAGGGAATAAGTCTGAGATATTATCTTTCAAATTTTCTTCCTCATACCTTACAAACACTTAACAAGTCGAAATTCAATGGATTTTGATAAAGCTTAAATCTCGATTTACACATGCGAACAACAGGCAGTTAGTGAAAGCCAACGGAGATATGATATGATTCCTGTCAAATTGGACGAATTTCTGGAAGCAGACATCAATTGCCCTAGCTGCGGCGAACCGCTGACCGAAAATCGCCTCACCTGCCAGAACTGCGGCATCGATCTGGCAGTTGCGGCGCTGATTGCAGAACAGCAGGCAATGATGCCCATCCGGCTTACTGAAGGGGCGCCATGGTCACCGGAACTGCTCGTTCCCAGGATCGGAGATTATCTTATTGAGAGAGGAATGGTTCAAGCAGAGCAACTGCAAAACGCCCTGGAATACCAAAAATCCCTGTCCTTAGAAGGAAAATCTGTTCTTTTGGGACAGGCAATGCTTGAATTAGGGATGGTTTCACGCGAGATCCTCGATGAAGTAGTAACAGCCCAAATTCTAGAGCTACAAACGGCACTCAGCAGGACAAACCGTTTGTTAAAGCAACGTGTTGATGAGCAAACCCACGAACTGCGGTATGCCCTTGAACGGATCTCAGAGCTCAATCAACTGAAAACAAATTTCGTTGCCAACATATCCCACGAGCTTCGTACTCCGCTTACACACATCAAGGGCTACCTGGATATCCTGGCTGATGGTGGACTTGGTCGACTAAATGAAGATCAATCAGCAGCCATCGAGGTCATAAAAAAAGCGGAGGATCGCCTGGAACAATTAATCGAAGATTTGATCCAATTTTCCATGGCTGCTCGTGGAGATATCAGTCTCACGCGCAAACCGGTCTATCCGGGCAGACTCGTGGAGGAGGTCATCGAAAGGTCGAAAAACAAAGCTAAGAAGCAGGGAATTAAACTTGAAGCTGAGATCCCAGTGGATCTACCTTTGATTTATATTGATGAGGATAAAATTCTTTGGGTCCTACTGCAGTTATTAGATAACGCAGTTAAATTCACCCCAAAAGGCGGCGAAGTAAAGATCAAGATAAATTCCAAAGATCATGAACAGGTCCATTTCATTATAAGCGACACCGGGATCGGCATTCCCGAAGACCGGATCCCTGAGATTTTTGAACCGTTTCATCAGCTCGATGGCACAACAACCAGACGCTATTCGGGAACCGGCCTAGGACTTGCAATGGCTCGAAAGATAATCGAGGCGCATGGAACAAGCATTCGAGTAAAGTCGGTCGAGGGCATGGGATCAACAATGGAGTTTGAGCTCCCAACGAATAGTTTTGCAGCTTGAGGCAGGAACCTGACAATTTCGCGATGAAGGATATCTTAAAACAAACCGGTTCATTACAGCCAAAAGAGCTCGAAGCCATCTATTCGATCAGCCGAACCGTTACAGATGCAACGAGCATTGAAAGTGCATTGGATGAGATGGTTCGCGTCCTGCGACCGGTTTTTATTTTTGACAATATCGTGCTCTATTCATTAAATCCCGAAGGAATTCTTGGAGCCCACCTTTGCAAGAGCAATCGGGCGCGGCAGAATGCGAGAAGCTGACCTTACATGGGGCGAAAACACAGCACACAATACATTCCGGCTTCAAAGAACAACCGTGAGGGTCGAACGGCTGGATAGTCCGGGCGACGATCGGACGAATATTCGCCACACCCTGGGGATCCCGTGCTTGAGCGGTGAAGAGAAGCTTGGGACGCTGATCTTTATCCGGTTTGGAGGACCTGATTTTACGCCCGGTCAGATCCTGTTGGCTGAATTTGTAGCGCTTCATATCGCCCAGCTGATCCATCATCAAACGTTAGTCGAGCGGATAGCAGCATTAGAAGCAAAGAGACGGCTGGATAATTTGCAGGATGATTTCATCGCCACAATCACTCACGAGCTGCTGACACCGTTGGGATTTATCAAAGGATATGCCACTACACTTCTGAGGGAAGATACATCATGGGACAATCAGATCCGCAGAGAATTCTTAACCATTATCGACGAAGAAGCTGACCGGTTAAGAGAGCTGATCGACAATTTGCTCGATTCATCTCGCCTGCAGTCTGGTACGCTTTCGATGACTTTTCAATCCCTTCGATTAGATTCATTATTGAAAGATATCACCCTCAGGTCGCAGACCGGGCACCCTCAGCTGAAAATTGATTTACAGATTGAGACGACGGGACTCCAGACATCCGCAGATCCGACCCGCTTGGCGCAGGTCTTCGAAAACATCATCAATAATGCAATTAAGTATGCACCTGGATCTGGATTAACGATCCAGTTAGAGCAAATGGAGGATCGGGCAAAAATTTCAATCTCCGATCAAGGACCCGGGATCCCAGCTAACCAGCAGGACAAGATTTTCAGCCGATTTTACCGAGTCGCCACACCGAACACATCGGTGAGGGGTTCTGGTCTTGGACTGTTTATCTGCAGACAAATCATCCAGGCGCATAATGGAGAGATCGGTGTTGATTCGCGTGAAGGAAAAGGGGCAACATTCTTTATCTTGCTGCCTCTTGAAGACAAAGAACTCATAAAGGCTTGAGTGGGAGAATAATCATGGGCATAAGCATCTTAATTGTTGATGACGAACCACGCTACCTTCGCCTGATGGAAGCAAATCTGGTAACAGAAG
Organism: uncultured Chloroflexia bacterium; assembly: GCA_963827155.1. Taxonomy (GTDB): domain Bacteria; phylum Chloroflexota; class Anaerolineae; order Anaerolineales; family UBA4823; genus UTCFX2. Next base: position 2,156,810 of record CAWGZV010000002.1, read on the forward strand.
GATTTCTGGTAACCAAAGGCACCAATGGGCAAGAGGCTGTGGACCTTGTCGTTGAAAAGCACCCAGATTTGGTATTGTTAGACGTAATGATGCCAGTTCTGGATGGATTCGGAGCTCTGGAAAGGATTCGCGAGTTCTCGATGGTGCCAATCATCATTGTAACGGCGCGTGGTGGCGAGAACGACCGGGTGAGAGGTCTGGACCTGGGAGCAGACGATTATATCGTCAAACCCTTCTCGGCAACGGAGCTTTTAGCCCGTGTGCGAGCAGTGTTGAGGAGAGCTCAAACCTCGGGAGGCGCCTTCCAACAGGCTACCTTTACCCACAGCAATCTGCGCATCGACTTTGCTCGCGCGGAGGTTTTCAAAGACGACCGTATTGTATTCCTCTCAGCGACCGAATACCGCCTGTTGCTGCAGTTTGCCCACAACCAGGGCAGTGTGCTGACATCGGAACAGCTCCTGACAGACGTTTGGGGACCCGAATATCGCGACGACAAGGAAATTCTTTGGGTAAGCATCTCCAGACTGCGGCAAAAGCTCGAAAATGATCCAAAAAACCCCCAGCATATTGTCACCAGATCAGGGCTGGGTTATACCATGCCGCCTGTTTAGGGAAGGCAGGAGAGGTATTGATCTTCGAGGTGATTTATGTCTATCCGATTCGACGACAAGGGGAAATTCTTTACCGAAGTTATCGAAAAAGAAGCTATTCAAGTAATTATTCAGACTTCGATGAATATCGTGCGTGGAAAAATCCACATCATCCCTGGTCACAGAGTAAAAGATGAGATCAATAAATTTGAAGACTTCTTCGCAGTAACCGAAGCAACTATATATAATCCGGCTGGAAGAGAGATCTATCGAAGTAATTTTTTGGCATTAAACCGCACCATGATTCATTGGGTTCTGCCAGAAAACGAGTTAATTCAGCCCGAAAGGGCAGGTGACGATTGATCCCGCCTTCTAATCCTTCCAACAATCCTGAGATGGGAGGGCAGGCTGTGGATCTTCGAAGAGTCAGAAATTTCTTAGTTACTGCCATTTCCCGAAACTTGGAAAATCAAAGTGGTTCTCTGGAAATATCGCGTAAACTCGCTATCCAGCAACTTGAGCAAATTTATTTGAAAACTAATTTAAAGCTGCCTGAAAATACGAGAGTTGCCTTGTTTAGAGAAGTAATGGACGAACTTGTCGGCTTTGGACCGATCCAACCTCTGCTTGATAATCCAGACATCACAGAAGTTATGATTAATGGACAGAATGGGGTATTTATCGAGCAGAATGGCAAAATCTATAAAACCGAAGTTGTTTTCGAGAACAATGACCATATTTATAAGCTGATCGAACGCATCGTAGCGCCATTAGGTAGGCGGATTGACAAAGACCATCCCACTGTGGATGCCCGCCTGCCTGATGGATCGCGGGTCAATGCTGTCGTCCCACCGGTAGCGATTGACGGGCCATCCATCACAATCCGTAAATTTGGAGGGGAAAAACTTGGAATGCCGGAATTGATCCATCTTGGTTCACTGACTAAATCGATGGGGGAGTTCCTGCATGCCTGTGTTGTTGCCCGGCTAAACATTATCATCTCCGGGGGAACAGGTTCTGGGAAAACCACGTTTCTCAACTTACTTTCGAGCTTTATTCCAGGGGATGAAAGGATTGTGACAATTGAAGACGCAGCAGAGCTTCACCTTCAACAAGATAATATCGTTCGGCTAGAGACCAAACCAGCCGGCGTGGACGGATCTGGCGCAGTGTATATTCGAGATTTGGTTCGCAATGCACTACGTATGCGACCAGATCGGATTGTAGTAGGTGAAGTACGGGGTGGTGAGGCTCTGGATATGCTCCAGGCGATGAACACTGGTCATGATGGTTCCCTGACTACACTTCATGCGAATAATCCAAGAGATGCCATCTCGCGGCTGGAGACCATGACCTTAATGGCGGGGCTAGATTTGCCAATTCGGGTAGCACGAGAACAAATCGCTTCGGCAGTTGATCTGATCGTCCAGCAAACTCGGCTGCGAGATGGATCACGAAAAATCACGCAGATTACCGAGCTTGCCGGGATGGAAGGGGATACGGTAGTGCTCTCGGATATTTTTAAGTTCGAGATATCCGGGATCAATTCGAGCGGAAACGTTCTTGGAGACATGAAACCCACTGGTATTCGGCCATTATTTTCCAATAGGCTTGAACAGGCAGGTTTCAAATTAAAACCTGAAATTTATGGTGTAAACCTAACGGAAATTTCTCCCAAGGACGAAAACCTAACCGTGGTCGATGAATTTCTCAATAGGCTGAGCGCCGGTATTTGACAGGTTTTTCGATCGGAAAATGGGTCTGCAAATTTCGAAGTATCCATTTAGCAAGTGTCTCATAGAATTTTTCAAATGAAAATATCGAACAATCAATAATTCGAGGATGCAATGAGCCTGGATTCTTCTGATACGAAGCTGAGAGCAAAGAAACTTGGTGCAACAATCCGTGAAGCCCGCATGAAAGCTGATAAAGGGTTAGAGGAATGCTCTTCATTTCTGGAAGTTCCTGCAGATCGGATCGATGCTTTTGAACTTGGGCAGGAATTTATTTCGCTACCGGAATTGGAGATATTAAGCTATTTTCTAGATCTACCAATCGATCATTTCTTGACCAAAGGGGGATTTCTACCGGAAAGGGTTGAGAAAGCGGTAATTAAAACCAGCTCCTATTACCGGCTCCGCAATCGTTGGATTGGCGCAAACCTCAGACAGGCGCGAATGGAAGCAAAAATGGATCTGGAACAACTTTCGCTCCGATCTGGTATTGAGCCTCAGAATTCTCAACTCCTATGAGTTGGGTGAACTCCCGATCCCTTTTGTAACGTTGGAAACCCTATGCGCTCTGCTTCATCGCTCAATCGAAGAGTTCCTGGATCAGCAAGGTCCACCAGGACTATGGAATGCACAACAACGAGCATTAAAGGATTTTCTTGAACTGCCTGTTGAGCTCCAGATATTTATCAGCAAACCCAGCCATCGACCTTATCTTTAATCTTGCTGTGCGTCTGAGCAAAATGTCGGTCGACCAGCTCCGGGCTGTGGCAGAGGGTCTCCTGGAGATTACATATTAGAATTTTTTACTAACTTTCCGCTCGATGACGACAAATCGACTAATGAGGTTGTATATGCGTGAAGCGATATCAGCAGAAAAACTGGTTAAAGATGGAAAGGCGGCTTATCAAAAAGGCGATTATCTTGAGGCGGCGAGGCTTTTTGAAGCTGCGCAGCAAGCCTATCTGACCCTGGACGATCCGCTTAATAGTGCCGAAATGGCAAACAACGTCTCGGTGGCCTATTTACATGATGACAAAGCAGATCTGGCGTTGAACGCTGTCGAAGGTACAGCTGAAATTTTCGAGAGCGCCGGTGATTTGAAGCGCCAAGGCATGGCGCTCGGAAATCTGGCAGCCGCTTTAGAAGCGCTCGATCGAACCGATGAAGCCGTTAAAATGTATCAACGTTCAGCAGAAATATTAGCTCAAGCGAAGGAAGACCAGCTGCGGGCAGCAGTGATGCAGTCGCTGTCAATGCTTCAATTTCGGACCGGCAAGCAGCTACTAGCCTTATCATCCATGCAGGACGGATTGGAAGGAATCAAGCACCCAAGCCCAAAACAAACATTCCTCAAAAAGCTGCTGCGGATGCCGATCGAAATGACGACCCGGAAATCTATTCGTTGATTTTTCATGGTTAATATGGGCAGTCGAACCCGGATCACTATTCGCAATGCAGCGAAGAGCGACCTGCCACGGCTCGCCAATTTAATCCATTTTGAAGCTTTTTCTCACCGCCATTTGGACTACAGACCTCCCCTCGATTGGGTAAGCAAAGAGCCATTCTTGGTTCTTGAAGAAAATAAGAGGATCGAAGCTGCGCTGGCTTGTCCGCCTGACCCTCCGGAGGTCTCCTGGCTGAGACTGTTCACCGTTTCCACCCAGACATCGCCTTTGGAAGCATGGGAACATCTATGGCAGGAGGCTCTCAACATTCTGGTCCATGCTCATAGAGTTCAATTTATTGCTGCAATTCCCTTGTATCATTGGTTTAAATCGATACTAAAACACAGCCAATTCGAGCAGACGAACTCCATCATCATGCTAAATCGCGAGATACCTGGATCCAGATTTGAGAACCCGCCTTCAAACTTGCATATCCGTGCAATGAAATCAGAAGATATCTTAGCTGTTGAAGAGATCGACCATCTCGCATTCGAAACCATATGGGCAAATTCACGAGATTACCTTGAAGCTGCATACCGACTATCCATTTGCGCAGCGGTGGCAGAAACCGATAATACTCTGGTAGGATATCAAATAACCACCCCTAGCGCAATTGGTGGGCACCTGGCAAGGCTGGCAGTAAGGCCCGAAGTACAGAACCAAGGTCTTGGGCGGATGCTTCTGTCAGATTTGATCCAACGGCTTACCACGCGAGGAGCAAGAGCAATCACAGTAAATACCCAAAAAGACAATCTGGCATCATTAAGGTTGTACCAAAAAATGGGCTTTGTTCTTACCGGCGAAGAATACCCTATCTACGAGTTAAAATCTTTCTAAGGTCTAGAGCAGGTGAAATATTATGAAGCATATTGAGAATTCGTGGAAAATTAAGAATAATTTCAATATTTACTTTCAGGTATGGGAACCAGAAGATTCAATAGTAAGGGCCGCTGTCTGCCTAGTCCACGGGCTTGGTGAACACACTGGTAGATACGAGCATGTTGCGCAACACTTAACCGAAAGCGGATACGCCCTGCTCGGATTCGATTTACGCGGTCATGGAAAATCTGACGGCATCCGAGGTCATATCGATTCGGTTGAAGATTTCCTTGAAGATATTGACACTTCCTTGGAAATTGCCAAAGAACGGTATCCTGAAAAACCTCGTTTTCTGTATGGTCACAGCCTGGGCGGCCTCCTTGTGCTGAATTATGGCTTGAAGCGCCAGCCAAATTTTGCGGGTGTTGTTGCGACTGGTCCAGCACTTCATTCATCGCTAGAAGATCAATCTTTTAAGTTGAATATGGCAAATATTCTGGGGACATTTTTCCCAAAACTAAAGCTAAGGTCAGGCTTAATCCCCAATGATCTTTGCCATGATCCGAAGGTTTTACAACGATATGAGCAAGATCCTTTGGTTCATGATTGGGGGTCGCTGAAGATGGCAAAAGAGCTTCAAAAGACAATCAAATGGACCCGAGAACATGCTGCTGAGTTCCAACCTCCTTTACTATTAATGAATGGCACCAGCGACCAGATCGTCTATCCAAGCAGCTGCGAGGAGTTCGGAAGTGCGGTGCATGGTGACTGTACAGTTAAGCTTTGGGACGGTCTCTACCATGAAATCCACAATGAACCTGAAAAAGACCAGGTAATGGATGAAATTGTGGCATGGCTGGACTGCAGGTCTGGATCGCCCCTGGACAATATTTCCGGCTCGTGAGAAAATTTGGCGCGTTAACTTTAATTATTATGAAAGGTGAGAATTATGGCAAAGAAACAATCTAGTGATGGATTGAGCAAGCGCCAATTAAGGAAAGAAGAGATCAAGAAAAAGGAGCGCCAACAGCGAGTTTTTACGATCGGGGCTCTATCGCTGGCAGCTCTTGTAGTTCTTGCTTTGATAATCGTGCCGTCTATCCAAAAAGCGATCAACCCTGCCGGTGATTTTACCAAGATCACCCCGATCGCTTATGCCAATGCTAACGGCACTACGATGGGTGACCCTAACGCTAAAGTAAAGATTGATCTCTTTGAAGATTTCCAATGTCATGCCTGTAAGGTATACGGAGATGAAGTGGAATCTCAAGTAATCAATCAGATCGTAGATGCTGGGCTGGCATATTATGTTTTTCACCAATATCCATTCTTGGATGACGACAGCTCTATCAAGGAATCTGATCGAACTGCACTGGCAAGCGAATGTGCTGCGGCACAGAATCAGTTTTGGAATTTTAAGAAGCTTCTTTTCGCCAACCAGACCGGGATAAATGGTCAATTTAATGATGAGCGGATACTGGCTTTTGCGAAATCTTTAAATTTGGATTCCACTGCATTTGAGCAATGCTTGAATTCTGGTGAGTTTGCAGCAAAGATCGATGAGGGGTTAAAGCTTGGCGGCGAGATGGGTGTAAAAGGAACTCCCAGCGTGTTCGTAAATGGTGTTGAAGTAGCACCTGGGAAAGTACCAACTTTCGCTGAAATCATGGCTTTAGTCCAAAAGGCGGCAGCCGAGAGCAATTAGTGCAGGAATATTAGAATAAAAATAACGGGACTGTTTCATTAGTCCCGTTTTTTTTATTCATTTTTACGTGCATAAGTGGGGGTCAAGCTTCCCGATAACTGAATCTCTACCAACTCCAGGACAAAACAGAGGCTGGAGAGACGATTGAGATATCGGATCAAATCGGGATTGTAAATCAACCGGTCGTGACGTCAGTATGACCAGCTGCCGTTCGGCTCTTCGTACAACCGTCCGAGCCAGGTCAATAACAGCTGCCGAATAGGAATCTCCTGGAACGATGAACTCCTTCGGCATCTCCAGCGTTTGGCTTAAAGTATCGATTTTGGATTCCAGCCACATGATCTTATCTGGATCAATCTTCCGAAAAACATCAGAGTTCTCAGGCGAAGAAGAGACTTCAGCCATTAATAGATATAAATCACGCTGGACTGCGAGAATTATTTCTTTACTTTCTGGATTTTTAGCTGTTGATCGAGCTAATCCTAATGCTGCGTTCGCTTCATCCAAAACGCCTAAAGCAGAAAGCAGTGGATCGGATTTTGGGACGCGACCTTCTTTCAGCAGACCCGTGAAACCATCATCACCGCGGGAAGTATAAAAAGCAGGCACGCCGGAATTATAAACCAGCATTGTCCAATTTGGGATATAATGTGAAATCCTGGGGGAGGATTGACAAGATGATAACCTGGAATAAAGGCAGGTGTTCATTCCTTCAGGCGAATTTCCGGCGAATGATTGAGCCTGCGTGATGCGAAAAATTATCGTTTTTCAATTTTCAACGAATAGACAAAACACTTAGTAAATCGATCAGGAGAGACAAGATGCAAATTCGTTGTTACAACTGCCACAAACCTTATGCAATTGGGAAGCAAGAAACCCATACCGCTCTGGATCTTTTGGAAGCTCAAGGATTGACTCATTATGATGCGCCTTGCCCGCACTGCCGGCGTGTTAACCGGATCTCTCGACCAGAGCTGGAGCGATCGGCGCCAGATTGGAAAAAGACCAGTGAGGAAAGCGCCGCGAATGGATAATACCCGCCGGTTCAAGTCAGCGTTAGAGCTGAAAGCCGGATTGGGGGAACAGCAGTATATTGCCAGCGATGAGATCGCCACGATTTTGTATTTAAGCCAGGAATTGGGGAAACCCCTTCTTACCGAAGGACCCGCGGGGGTTGGAAAGACCGAACTGGCAAAAGCGATCTCTTTGAGCACAGGCAGAGAGCTTATCCGGCTGCAGTGCTACGAGGGTCTGGATGAGACGAAAGCACTCTATGAATGGGAATATGCCAAACAGCTTCTATACACCCAATTATTGCGAGACAAGCTACAGGAGACGCTTTCCAGCTCAGAAAGCTTGAGCGCAGCCGCCGACCGGCTTGCTATGGAGGAAGATGTATTCTTCTCCACACGATTCTTGCTTCAACGACCTTTATTAAAAGCGATCTTGAGCGAACAACCGACCGTTCTGCTTATCGATGAAATCGATCGGTCTGATGCAGAATTTGAAGCATTCCTTTTGGAGGTGTTGAGCGATTTCCAGGTCAGCGTTCCAGAGCTCGGAACCCTTTCAGCCGTCCACCGTCCATTAGTCGTCCTGACAAGCAACAATACTCGTGAATTGAGCGAAGCGCTTAAACGCCGGTGTCTCTACCTTTTTATCGATTACCCCAGCATCGAACAGGAAATGGCTGTTGTGCGCCTTAAAGTGCCAGAGCTTTCACCCAAACTCGCAAGACAGGTTGTCGAGCTTGTGCAGAGTTTTAGGTCAATGGACTTAAGAAAATCTCCCAGCATCAGTGAGACACTTGACTGGGCAAAAGCGTTGGTCACTTTAAATGCAAAAAGCCTTGACATTAAGACAGTGGAGACGACTCTCAGCGTGCTGTTAAAACATGAGAATGATCTGCAAAGAGCTCGTCGATGGGTCAACCACCGGGTGAAGGATGGAAGTCCCGACGAGGACAAGGATTCGTCAATGCCGAATTGGAGGAATTGAGGGAATTCGAATTTTAAATTATTGGCAAGTTGTTTTTACCGATGCGAACAGATTTTATAGAGGAAATGCGAATGGAAGAGCGAATCATCAGGTTCATAGCAGCCCTGCGTGCAGCTGGTGTACGGGTCAGCCTTTCAGAAAGCACAGATGCATTTCAAGCAGTCAGCCATCTGGGGGTAAAAGATCGGAATTATTTCAAGATTGGGCTGCAAACCACATTAATCAAGGAATCCAAAGACTTTCCGAAGTTTGATGAGCTATTTCAAGTCTTTTTTGGAAATTCGGAGAATGTCTCAGTAACCAACCCCTCAGAAGATCTTAGCCCAGAAGAAGCTAGAGCGCTGGCAGAAGCCTTGCGCCAGTATAACGACCAGCTCCGTAAGATGCTGGTTCGGCTAGGGAAAGGCGAACTTTTATCCCAGGTGGAGCTGGAGAGGCTGGCAAGAATGGTGGGGTTGAATCAGATCGACGACCTCCGCTATCGCGAGTGGATGGTTCAGAGGATGAAAAAGGCACTTCAATTTTCCGAAGTTCAAAAAGCCCTGGAGGAAATAAAGGAGACTTTGGAAAAGCATGGGATGGACAAGCAGCGAGTGGAACAACTCATCCGGCTACTGGAAGCCAATCAGCAGGCGATCGAGAACCAAATGCGGCAATTTGCCGGTGTGCGGATTGCGGAAAACATGAGCAAAGCACCCCAGAAAGACAACCTCGAAGCGCTTCTCAACCGCCCTTTCAATTCACTTAGCAATCGTGATATGGAGCGTTTGAGAAAAGAGGTTCAACGCCTAGCAGCAGGGATGAAGACCCGCATCGCACTGAGACAGAAGAAATCGCACAGCGGTCACTTGGATGCCAAAGCTACTATCCGGGCAAACCTCAAACATGGCGATGTGCCGATCGAGCTTAAGCATCGCGATCGGACCCTGAAACCAAAATTAATCGTAATTTGTGATATCAGCACATCCATGCGCTTTTGTTCGGAATTGATGCTGACGCTGCTCTTCCATTTGCAGGATCTGATCCATAAAACCCACGCTTTTGCTTTTATCGGTCACTTGGAATATATCAGTCCCGATTTTCTTGGTAGGAACGCCGGCGAGGCAGTGTCTTATGTCCTGGAACGAAACCCGGCTGGCTACTATAATACCGACCTGGGAAATTGTTTAATCGGTTTCCAAAACCAGTTTATGGGGACTGCCGATAACCGAACAACTTTGATCTTAGTAGGGGATGGTCGGAATAATTTTAATGACCCACAAATTAAAATCTTCGATACGATCGCACGGAGATGCAAGCGAACAATTTGGATCAATCCAGAACCGAGAGCGCTGTGGGGAACTGGAGATAGCGATATGTTAAAATATGCGCCGAGCTGTGATATGGTGCTGCATGCCAGCACCCTGGCGCAGCTCACCACGGCAATCGATCAATTCCTGCAGGGGTGATTGGAGGCAGATGGGAAATGCAAATATATGATGTCACCATCCCAATCACGGAGAAGATACCCGTATGGCCGGGCGATCCCTCCCCAATAATTAACCGGTTCTCTCGGATGGAGGAAGGGGCTGACTGCAATGTTTCTCAGATTGCAATGTGCGTGCATCTGGGCACCCATATCGATGCGCCCTATCACTACTTGGGAGTAGATTCCGATACAGTCGACAAAATCCCTCTCCACCTGCTAACCGGTAGAGCATATGTGATTCATCTGAGTGATCATGTTTCATTGATCAACTCTGAGGTACTCAAGGCTGCCGCGATCCCTACTCACACGAGAAGAGTGCTGTTTAAAACCAGGAATTCAAGTTACTGGACAAATTCAGAAGGCTTTTTTCAAAAAGAGTTCGCAGCAATCTCCTCAGATGGGGCAGAGTATTTGATTCGCCGCGGCATAAAACTCGTAGGGATTGACTATCTTTCAATAGCGCCGTTTCATGAACAAAAAGATACCCACCGCATATTGCTTAAGGCGGGGGTGATCATTGTCGAAGGTTTGGACCTTTCTCATGTGGGTGCCGGACGCTACTCCTTATATTGCCTGCCGCTGAAAATCGTCGGGACAGATGGGGCGCCTGCACGGGTCATCCTGATTGGAGTTTGATCTTCGGAACATTAGTCAAATTTTTACGTGAAGATGCCGTGGTGACCAAGAAGGATATATTCGCCGGTATCACTGTCGTCCTGGGATTATTTATTGCAGGCTGCGAATTCAACAACCCGGCAGCCGGGGAAAAGGTAACCGCAGTGCCAATTCAAGTGACCAGTGGGTCTTTCCAAACCAACCAGGTCATCCCTAAGAAATTCACATGCGATGGAGAAAACCATTCACCTTCATTGGCCTGGTCTAACCTGCCGGTGGGTTCAAAGAGCATCGCAATCGTATGTGAAGATCCCGATGCCCCAGCCGGAAATTTTCTACACTGGCTGATCTTCAATATCGACCCGGTCATCGTAGGCTTGCCAGAGGGTGTCTCCGAGAAAAGCAGTGTGATCGGTCAGGCAGTTCAAGGGAAAAATGGATTTGGAAAAGTGGGATATGGAGGACCCTGCCCACCAAGGGGGGCGACACATCGATACTTTTTCCGGATTTACGCCCTCGATAAAACTCTGGAATTGAACAACGGAGCGGCGCGCTCAGATTTCGATAAAGCCATGCAAGGGCACGTCCTGGGGGAAGGAGAATTGATGGGGCTGTATTCCCGATAATTAGATCGAAAGATTGATACCGGGGATGGGGAGGGTATACCCTCCGTCCACCAGGATAACCTGACCACGGATCATGCTGGCTTCAGGAGAGCAGAGAAATGCGACCAGATTGGCGACATCTTCTGGCTCAACCAGCCGACCTGCCGGACAAAACGAGGTCGCACGAGCGATGATATCTTCGTCAGACCGAATAGCTGCAAAATGCTCCAATGCTTCAGTGAGGACCATTCCAGGCGAAACCCCGTTGACGACGATGTTTAATGGTGCAAGCTCCACTGCAAGATAGCGGGTAACCGCTTCAAGCGCCGCTTTACTTGCGCCGACAACAACGTAGTCCGGCAGCACGCGCGTGGATCCAGGGCTTGATATATTTACAATAGCTCCACCACCACGATTCTTCATCAGGGGGGCAGCACGCTGAGCGGAGAATAGTGCAGCGCGAGCATTAATGTTCATTGTCCAGTCCCACCCTTTAGGTTTTTGGGACAGCACAGACCGATTGTAGCCAGAAGCGGCGTTACAAACCAAGAAATCGAGGCTTCCTGCCTGCGCCTCCACAAAATCGAACATCGCGTCTAAGTCATCCTGGTCACCAATATCTGCCTTGATCAACCAGGCGCGACTGCCGAGAGCTTTGATTTCATTTACAGTAGATTGGGCTGGTGCTCGATTGCGGAAGAAATTCACAAAAACATCGGCACCAAGGCGGGCAAAATGAAGCGCAATCGCTCGCCCGATGCCGCGACCCGAACCAGTGATCAGCGCAATTTTATTTTTGAACGGAAAAGATTCAACCATGCCCTGAATTATACATGGCAATAGGTACTCTGTTCGCAGCCTTGCCCAATATCCAGCCGCAGTTTTGGTATTTTGCTTAAGGAAATGGAAGGTGTACTAATAATGCGGATTGGAGCTGATCTTCGGATCCTTTGACTTGAAGCGATGAACCAGGTTGAAAAAAGGGTCGTTTGATCACTGCCAGACCAATCGGTCCAAGCCTTGGAGAATAAGCGTAGGAAGTCAGCACCCCTGCCGGTCGACCGTCTACCGAATATAATTTATCCCCGCTGGATGCAGAGCGCTCAAGTTGGAGCCCCATCAGCCGCTGAGATATTTTTTCATAATTGACCTGGCGGGCAAGCACTTCCTGCCCGGTGTAACAACCTTTTTTCAAAGAGACTAATCCTTCAAGCCCAACTTCTAGCGGAGTGTAGGCCTCAATCAACTCAGCCTCCCCATCAGGATAACCTCGCTCGACGCGGATCCGCTCATATTCCGATTCCAAAATACTTTTGATCCCGCTGGAATTCAAAATTGAAGAAATTATCTCCTTTGAAGACTTAGGCGCTAAAATCACAGCGCCAAAGGAAATAGCAGGATTGAGCAACCAGGCAGCCAGATCTGCACCTGCAAATTCCACGCGCGAAACTTGATCAACCGATAGTTCAGAAGGAAATCCCAATCGAGTTAGCGCCGGTATAGTTTGTGGTCCAAATATATGTGCCAACGCATTATCTGGGCTGAGATCGGTCAGGCTTACTTTGTCCATAAAGAAAATTCTGCTTTGGAGATATCGGGCAGTTTTTTGACCACGATCGGGGAGAGTGAGAATCCCAATCGCATCCTGATCCTGAAGCAGGTATAAAACGTCCTGGATGCGAGCGGTGGGCGTTGTCAAGACGGTCGCCAACGCTTGTCCGGGCTTCATTAAGGCTAAGTCATTTGTCGTCTGGCGCTGCAAAAAAGCCTGGCTGTCTTCGCCGCTAAGACGAAGAAAACCAGGCTGAGAGACCCATATCATCCCTGAAAGCTCGCTAGGTTCCGTATCCCGGTCAGCAAGCGGAAGCGACATAATCCTTCCTGCTAATCTGATTCCTCAGACTGCCATCGGCATTGGCGTAGCAGTATTCTTGGGGAATGGTGGTGGAAAGATGTTTTCGAACTCGTCTCGGGTGATCGTTTCCACCTCTAACAGGCGGTGAGCTACGCTATCCAGACGATCGCGGTATTCCACAAGAATGCGCTTGGCATTTTCGTATGATGAGCTGATCAAACGGCGGACTTCCGAGTTCGATCTCCTCAGCAACTGCTTCTGAATAATCGCGCTGCTCAGAGATTTCACGACCCAAGAAAATGAGTTCTTCCTTCTGTCCATAGACCATCGGCCCCAACTGGTCGCTCATCCCGAGGCGGGTGACCATCGCACGAGCCATTCGAGTAACTCGCTCCAGGTCGTTCGCAGCGCCAGAGGTGATATCATCGAACACCAATTCTTCAGCGGCTCGACCACCGAGCAGACCAACCATATCCGCCATTAATTTCTTCCGTGCCATCAGCGTCCGATCTTCCTCAGGCAAGGCAAGAGTATAGCCACCAGCCATACCGCGTGCAATAATAGAAACTTTATGCACAGGATCGGCCTCTGGGAGAGCATTCATTACAACCGCATGTCCGGCTTCATGATAAGCGACAATCCGCTTTTCTTCCTCGGATATCAGGCGGGATTTCCGCTCAGGACCAGCAATAACCCGCTCGATTGCTTCTTCCAGTTCTGGTTGACCGATCACCTTCTTGTTGCGGCGGGCTGCCAGAATTGCGCCTTCATTTACAAGGTTTTCCAGGTCGGCGCCAACAAAACCAGGCGTCGAACGAGAGAGGACTGCCAGGTCCACATCTGTAGCCAGTGGTTTGCCTCTGGAGTGGACTTTCAAGATTGCCTCGCGGCCGCGCATATCGGGGCGGTCAAGCACAACCCGGCGATCGAAGCGACCCGGGCGTAGAAGAGCTGGATCGAGAATATCCGGACGGTTTGTGGCGGCCATAATGATTACATTCGTGTCGGTATCAAAACCATCCATCTCGACCAACATCTGGTTGAGGGTCTGCTCGCGCTCGTCATGGCTACCACCAAGACCCGCACCGCGCTGGCGTCCGACTGCATCGATTTCGTCAACGAAAACAATGCAAGGGGAATGACGCTTCGCCTGGTCGAAGAGGTCTCTCACACGGCTGGCGCCAACACCAACAAACATCTCAACGAATTCCGAGCCGGAAATTGAAAAGAAAGGTACACCTGCTTCACCGGAAACTGCTTTCGCAAGCAAAGTCTTCCCGGTTCCGGGGGGACCAACGAGCAATACACCTTTTGGAATTCGTGCGCCAAGCGAGATGAATTTCTCTGGCTCGCGCAAAAACTCGACCACTTCTTTCAATTCCTCTTTTGCCTCTTCCACACCAGCAACATCTTGGAAGGTTACTGAGGGCTGATCCCCGGTAAACATCCTGGCGCGAGACTTGCCAAAGGACATGGCTGCGTTATTGCTGCCTTGAGCCTGCCGAAACACAAACCAGAACACGGCTGCAAGGATGATGAAAGGCAAAATATATCCGAGGATTGTTGCGACACTCAGCCAAGCACTGGGAGGCTTGATTTCAAGCTTGATCTTATCTACCTGTAAAGCCGCGGTCGTAACACCAAGCTCTTTCAACTGCTGAACAAGGGTAGAGTCGGCTTCCTTGTGAGACTTGCGCTGGTCACCAGTTGTGTAGGTGATATCCAGGTCGTTTTCACTCTCTTCAATCCGCTCAACCTTCCCGTTCTGTATGTCGGCAGCGACCTGGTTGATGGTAAGAGTTTCCTGAGCTGCTGGCTGTTGGAAATTATAGACCACCAACGAAATTATCGCGACAAACAGCAACAGGTAGATGATAGAAGAACGGTTGCGGGTTGGGTTCACTTTACCTCCAAATTAGATATTACTCCGCATATTAATCATGCGAATTATACCAACGGAAATCTGTGGCTGGGATGTGTATGTCCCAATATGGGGAATTTCTAACACCGTTCTAACGTTGTCAAAGTGAACAATTTTCGCCGTGTGGCACGCCAAGAAGGCATCCAAAATCCAAAATATCCCCTGAATTTACCATCTATCCCAGAAAAATCAATAATCGCAGTCCGAATCCTGCGGTTTTTAGATCAAGATTCAGGAGTGTGACGCCCCCAGATCCAGGCGTCGATCCGGCGGAAAATCCGGCGAAACACGGAGCGAATGCGGGCGTACAGTCGCAGGCGGATCGGAAGAACGATATGAGGGCCAGGAACCGGACCACTCCATTCAACCACTGCTGCCCCCCAGGTTAATCCAGCGCCAAAACCAACCAGAATGACCTTGTCCCCCGGATTCAGGCGGCCTTGTTGAATTGCTTCGCAAGTTGCGATTGGAATTGACGCTGTGGATGTATTCCCATACCGATCAAGATTGATCATACATCGATCCATCCCCACCGACAACGCTCGCAGCGCAGTTTCGATGATCCTGAGGTTGGCCTGGTGAGGTATAAAAAGCTGAATATCATCCATAGTAAGGCCGGCTTGTTTGACTGCCTCTTCAGTCGATTGCGCCATCACCCGAGTTGCAAATCGGAAAACCTCTCGACCGTTCATGTGAATATAATGCTTCCCTTCGGAAACAGTCTCAACGGTGGTCGGTAATCAACTCCCTCCGGCTGGAACGGAAAGCAGGTCACCACCTGAGCCATCCGACCGCATGACCGCGGAAATCAGACCACCGCGTTCTTCCCGAGCTTGAAGGACAAAAGCGCCGGCGCCGTCACCGAATAATATACAGGTGCCGCGATCGCTCCAATTGACCATCCTGGAAAGCGTTTCACTGCCAATCACAAGGGCATGTTTAATCGAACCGGAACGAATAGCTTGAGTGGCAATATTTAATGCAAAAATGAAACCAGAACAGGCAGCGAGCAAATCAAAGGCTCCGGCACGCTTTGCCCCAAGACGGTCTTGAACCAGGCATGCTGTCGCAGGGAAAATGTGTTCTGGGGAGGAGGTAGAGACAATTATCAGATCCAGGTCAGCAGGGCGGAGCTGCGCAACGTCAAGGGCCTTCAGAGAAGCATCTACGGCGAGAGAGGCTGAGGTCTGGTCTGAGTTTGCGATGTGCCGTTCTCGAATACCCGTCCGGCTTTGGATCCACTCATCGGTGGTATCCACATGAGCTGCGAGTTCTACATTGGTGAGCACCCTTTCAGGCACTGCCATTCCCCAACCAGTGATATGGGCGTAGGGGCTCACGCAGAGGCCTCCTTTTTTGTCCTGGTCTCAGCCGGGTTTGGAGCTGCATCGAAACGACTCAAGATGATCGTGGCGTTATGCCCACCAAATCCGAACGAATTCGACATAATATGATTCACTCGCACCTGGCGGGCAAAATTCGGGACATAATCGAGGTCGCATTCCGGATCTGGATATTGGTAATTGATTGTTGGAGGGATCAGATCAAATTCGATGGTTTTAACGGAGATTAATGCTTCCAATGCACCGCTGGCTCCCAGTAAATGACCAGTCATGGATTTTGTCGAAGAAATTGGAATACGATAGGCTTTGCCAGCAAATACCGTTTTAATTGCTGCGGTCTCGCTGCGATCATTTAATTGGGTGCTTGTGCCGTGGGCATTAATATATTCTATTGATTCAACGGAAAGACCGGAATCTTCTAAAGCCATCTGCATACAGCGAGCTGCACCTGCACCGTTTTCCGAGGGGGCAGAAATGTGATAAGCGTCATTGGTCGACCCATAGCCAGAAACCTCAGCCAGGATTGGAACGCCCCGTTCTCGAGCATGTTCAAGCGATTCCAACACCAGGACCGCAGCCCCTTCACCCATCACAAATCCATCACGATCGCGATCAAAAGGGCGGGAGGCATGCTCGGGGTCGTCGTTGCGGTTGGAAAGGGCGCCCATAACGCCAAGGCTCGCCATCGCGATCGGGACGATCACCGCTTCGCTCCCTCCGGCAAGCATGACATCCGTCTGACCCCGGCGAATGACTTCGGCGGCTTCTCCGATTGCATTGGTACCAGTTGCGCAAGCAGTAACCACTGCAAAATTTGACCCTCTGATACCAAGCCTAATAGCGATCATCCCGGCGCCGCTATCAGGAAGCATCATCGGGACTGTAAATGGACTGACCCGGTTCGGGCCGCGCGTAAAGAAGATTTGAGTTTGCTCAAAAAGCGTTCCCAAACCACCGATACCTGTTCCAATCACCACCCCGATCCGGTCACGATTATTATCGTTAATATCGAGCCGGGCTAAATCGACAGCCTGCTGGGCAGCTGCCAGTGCGAACTGGGTAAACCGGTCCATATGACGTGACTCCCTGCTGCCAAACAAGCTGTGGGGATCGAAGCCTTTGACCTCTGCAGCAAAATGAATCTTGTGGTCGGAAGTGTCATAATGTGTGATCGGTCCAGCACCCGATTTTCCGGCAATGATATTCTGCCAGAGGCTATCTACATCGTTGCCTAATGGGGAAATACAGCCCAGACCAGTGATCACAACCCGACGTCTCATCCTGTCCTCCATGATCTCATATTCTTATAACTAGGGACAATCAACTCATACAACACCAGCAAAACGAAATCGAGGCGCTTGTAAGCTCATATTTTGGCAACTTAGTAGACCTTATAAGGAGGATTAAACGCCTGAAATCTCTAAAGTGAATGAATAGAATTTCAGGTTCCTTATAATATTTTGAAAGATGGGGCAATGGTCTCCAACAATCGATGGATTTGTTGGAGATGAAGACGATCATGCGAAGCGGTAATATTAATCAATTCCTGCAAACGAGTTCGGGCCAAATATCGCATGTCTGGCGGGTAGCTGCCATTCTTGCGAGGAAAGCGATTCGAGCAGGGCTAACATCCTCATTCGGGTTGCAACAAATTGGTGAAAAGCCTGCCTGCCGTCCTGCTGGCGGTAATTGCGCTGTTCTGCCCATGGGTCAGTGTCCTGACCTGAAATGAATGGATTGGGAGTTTCAATCACAGAAACGAGGCGCGGAAAATTTACTTCGTTGTCGACATCACGTAAGTGGCACAAGATCTCGGTAAAGCACCAATCGGATTGATCCGGTCTAATTGTCCAAAGCTCGAATGGGAGCGACCTCATGATCGAATCGATCACAGCAGGGGTGGCGCGGAGTGTGGGCAGCCAGGCAGTGGAGACCGAATAATTCGGCAGGAGCGCATCCGCAGGGATGCAATCCAGCCAGGGCAGGAAATCTTCGAGGAGCCCGCTCCCTTGGGCAGGTTTCATTTCCTCCCTGCTTGCAGCAATATCAGAATTTTTCCAGTATGTGACAATTCCATTCGCTTGCGCTGGTTTGATATCTTGTTCTGGATCATTTCCAACCAAAATTACGGGCTCTCCCGGCCACCCAAGACGTCCCAGAATTTCGGCAAAATAAGCAGGATCTGGCTTTGAATAGTGAAAGCTCTCGTATGAAGATACCAAACGAAAAGGATACTCCGAAGCAGAGAGACCTGCCCAATCAAGACGGTGATGGATTGCTTCAATTGGGAAGAGCGGGTTAGTCGATATATTCAATTGATAGCTGCGGTCTATAGCCTGACGCACCAAATCCTGAGCTGCAGGAATGGGCTCGGTGTAACGACGAAGGGTAGGAAAAACCTCACGGTAAAATTGGTCTGCGACTTCTTGAAATGACTGTGGATCAGTAGATGTAAGCGGGAAGAATACCGATTTAAATACTTCCTTCAGCGTGCAGTCTGGTTTGCGATTATTTATCATCGCCTCCGTCCCAGCCATTAGACTGCGCACGAAGAGATCTGGAGGGATAAAATCGGCAGCAAATTCTGAGAAAGCCTTCAGATAATTGGGTAAGAAGGTGCTGATATCGTTTTTAAGAAGGGTATTATCCAGGTCCAGCAGCAGTGATATGCTCAACGCTTCTCTCCAAGAAATTCCGGTGGGATAGGATGGCATTGACCACAACCCGTATGCGGATCAAAATCCCTTAAACCGGTTTTTGAACAAACCGTTTTGACCCGCACTTGGGTCTTCAGGAATGGAATTGGCCGGTAAATTGCTGGCTGAAGAGCCATATTTGGGCAGGAATTTGCCAGTTGGATTTCGGGAACCGGGCAGGTCATACAAAGCTCGCGCCGCCAGAGAAGTGGAGGATTGGCTGCATTTAACAACCGGCACTCCTCATGATCGCGGCCGCGATAATAATCACCATAAAAATATTTACATTCCTTGCCTGCAGGTGTGCGCATAATCTCTAGTACAAATCGGGGTAGAGAGAGCTAAACGCGGGTCAGGTATGCGCCAGTGGAAGTGTTGACTCGGATTCGATCCCCTACCTCGATAAAAGAAGGCACCTGAACCTGAAGGCCGGTTTCTGTTTTCACCCGTTTCGTCACACCTGTTGCTGTGTCTCCTCGAACGGCCGGTTCAGCTTCAACCACTCCCAGATCAATTGTAAGCGGCATCTCGATATCGAGAGGCTCACCCTCATAATAAGTGAGTTTGACTTCCAACCCCTCTTTCAAATAATTCGTCATCTCGCCAAGCAATTCTTTTGATAAGGCTGGCTGTTCATAAGTATCCAGATCCATGAAATGATAAAACTGTCCATCACTGTAAAGATACTGGACATTGTGGAAATCCAGCCGAGCTTCAGGAACTCGATCGCCGGATTGGAAGGTCATGTCCAAATTCGTGCCCGTCCGAAGATTTAATGCTTTAACCCGGATGGTCGCGTTGCCGCGCCCAGGCTTATGGTGATGGTAATCCAATACCCGGTAAAGGCTATTGTCATACTCGAAGGTTACCCCTTTTCGAAGATCGTTTACATCAATCATACATTCCTCATTTGTTCACATTTTTACATGCAAAATCAGACGACGTGAAACTTGAACTTGCGTTTCACGTCGTCTGCTGCAAGCTTCGGGAGATGATTATAGCCTGAAGGGTCATTTTTTTCAACTCTCCTGTGGTAAACTTGAAGTGTCATTTCTCACGCACCCTCTAGCGAGGATCAAAGCATCCAGATGACCGCCATGCTCAGAAAAGCTGTTTATATCGAAGACGAACCAGAGATGATCGACCTTGTCCGCTTGATCCTGGTTCGCCAGCATTTTGAAGTGATCGGAGCAAACGGCGGTCGTGAAGGTCTGGATGCAGTCCGCAAAAACATACCGGATGTGATATTGCTCGATCTGATGATGCCGGATATCGACGGGTGGGAGGTCTATCACCAGCTCAAAGCGGATGGAGAAACACGGGAGATTCCGGTGATCGTGATCACCGCGAAAGCCCAGAATATTGACAAAGTGCTGGCGCTGAACATTGCCAAAGTGGATGATTACATCGCAAAACCCTTCACACCACAGGAGCTTATCGACAGCCTGCACAAATTGCTGGGGGAGCGTCTGACAGAAGCCTGATGCCCGGGGAAATCAGAATTCACAATCTCAGCCGTCCGGACGCACCCAACATCCGGGCGAAATACTGCGATTCTTTTCGCTGCAGGTTTGTTGGTTTAATGTTTCGAAAGACGCTGGCAGATAACCAAGGATTGCTGCTTATACAAGCGAAGGAGAGCAAGGTCGATGCTTCAATTCATATGCTCTTTATGCGGATGGATATCGCAGTAGTCTGGATTGATTCGAGATTTCAGGTCGTCGATTCCATTATGGCGCGCCGCTGGCACCTGGCATATTTTCCGAAGCATGCAGCGCGATATGTGCTGGAGATGGGCGCGAATAATTTTAGATATTACCAAGCAGGCGATCGAGTGGCTTTCGATTATGAGCATCAAGCATAATATCGTTTTTGTGTTTTAATTGGACTGCTTTTGTTTATTGGAGCTGGCTCTGCAGCGGCCGGAAGCTCGAAACAAACTCCAGAGCCTACCGGACCGGTTTATATCGTCCAGGAGGGTGATTCGCTGTGGGATATCGCAGCGCGCTTTCGGGTAGCAATGTCCGACCTGGCGGCAGCGAACGGGATCAACGATCCAGGCCAGCTAGTGGTTGGAGCACAGCTTCTGATACCCGGTTTAGAAGGCGTTCAAGGAGTACTCAGCACACGCGAAGTAGGGCTGGGGGAAAGTTTGCAGAGCATCAGCCGCTATTACCAGATCCCGGAAAATATCCTCATCCGATTAAATCATTTAACAAGCCCTGAGGAATTATTTGCTGGGTCCAACCTGGTCCTGCCCATGCAAAGCACCCAAGATGTTTATCCCAAACGAGAATTAATTGCACCAGGTGAGTCGATATTTGAGCTGGCAATTTTAAAGAATACCAATCCTTGGACCCTGCTGGAGGCTAACAGGCTTCCAGGAAGCTGGGGCGCTCTGCCTGGGGATGTACTTCAGCTGTCTGGGGATGGTCTTGCAGCTGAGGAGGGCGAGCAAGAGTTTCGGGCTTCTGCTTTACCTGCAGAAATTGATTCGATCGAACTCAAACCAGAGCGCTTGGTTCAGGGGAAAGTTGCTCAGATCACTTTAAAAGGGATAGACGGTATTACGCTTGGTGGTGAGCTCAATGGTCACCAGCTTCATTTCTTTCCAGATGGTCAGGGTAATTACGTAAGCTTACAAGGAATCCACGCACTTTCAGAACCAGGTTTATATCGGATGACAATTACCGGTACGCTGCCGGCTGAGCAGCCAAATCTTGAGGCACCGTTTGGTTTCTCACAAAGTGTGCTGGTGAGCTCGGGGGACTACCCCTTTGATCCCGTATTGGTTGTCAGCCCTGAAACGATAGATCCGGCAGTCACAAAACCGGAGGATGCCGAATGGGCTGCGCTCACGGCAACAGCGACAGACGAAAAATTCTGGAATGGGGAGTTTACACCTCCTGCCCCGCCGCCCTTCAACGATTGCTTTCCTTCTCGTTTTGGAAACAGACGCTCATATAACGGCAGCGAGTACAGCTATTTTCACAGCGGGTTAGATTTTTGCGGCGGTGTTGGCACTGAAATTCTTGCCCCGGCAGCAGGACAGGTAGTCTTTGCTGGTCCTTTGACTGTACGAGGAAACGCCACCGTTATCAACCACGGTTGGGGGGTCTATTCGGCCTACCTTCACCAATCAGAAATCCTGGTGAAAGTCGGGGACATGGTGACCCAAGGACAGATCATTGGTAAAGTAGGAGGAACTGGCAGAGTCACCGGACCGCACCTGCACTGGGAGATTTGGGCTGGTGGCGTCCAGGTAGATCCGCTGGATTGGCTGTCCCAAAGCTATCCCTGATCATCTAGGTCGGAGAAAGAAGCATCCTGGTCTTGATTCGTTGAATCGGGCTGGCCAATTTCAAAAAGATGCACCACCTCTTTGCGCGAGCCAATTTGGATTGCGGCACAAGCACCTGTATGCGTCCCAGACGACCTATTGTTATACCATAAACCCTTCCAGCCCCTTCCTGCGATATGAAGCCAGGAATCCCCTCCGCTTCTAGCATACCGACGAGGATATCTGCCTGGAACTCGCCAGAGGCTTCATAAACGACTTCCCATTGATCAGACTTCATCGCATTCTCCTTTTTTGAAAGTTCGACAAGGGTTGTGAAATGATCCATTTGCTGCCGGCTGATATGTTGTTTAAGACCGGGTATATCAATCGCGTTGCCGATTACTTCGAGTATAATATGAGACGGTTTAAATCACCACACCTGACCTATCCTTTGAAATCCAAGCCGAACAGCTGTCCGTACAGCTGATGCGATCTGCTTTGCCGGGTAAGGAAGTATCAGGCAGCGATAATGGATATTGGTCAAGTTTCATATTTTGAGGATTTTCTATGGGCATTCCCAACATAACGATGGGCGAGGATTACTGGGAGAGTTTCAAACTTATCGATGAGGATATTGAATTCCTTTACAACTTTCTCTTAGAAACCGAAACTCCGCTGACCTCCAATGAGCTACTAGAGGCACTGATAAAAGAACGCATCCAGCGCCGAAGAATGGAGGTCGAGCGGCAGCGAATGGCTGGCGGGGACTTATACCAACCGAAGGCGAGTTTTAAAGTCAAGCAGCAATTAATATTTCCGGCGCTAAGCTGGCGACAGGGTAAAGTGATCCAGGTTCGCGACGGTGAAAATCCTGAGATCGGCGCTTTTAGTGTGATCCAGGTGGCTTTTGAAGATGGGACAAAGCGTGAATTCGCGTCTTCACTGCCCAACCACCTGCTTAACGCCCCGCCCAAGATCACCGAAGAATTCAAACACCTTGAACCTTTGGATGTTATGCGCAGCTTCAGCGAGCAACTGTTGGAGGCGCTTGAGGAAGAATTAGAAACAAACTCCGATTTCGTCAGGATTGCCGGACGATGGTTCCCTCGTGCGCTGCTGATCACGATTAACGCCGGTCACATGAATATTGCTGAAGCTGTGCTGGACATGGCAAGTGGCGGTCCACTTCCTACTGGCAGCTTGCTTGAGCAGATTGAGCTTACCTCCGAAGTCAATCCAAAGCTGCAAGAATTTTCGATGGATCTTGCCTTACAAGAGGATCCGCGTTTCGATGAAGTCGGCCCATCAGGAGACGTTCTGTGGTTCCTAAAACGTCTGGAACCGTCTGGAGTGACCAATACCCCGCCTTTTCTTCGATATCACGAGATCGATTGTGATCGGACCTTGTTAACTCCTGAAATGGTAGAGCTAGAATATTCGCTGGACGACGAGCTTTCTCCAGTCCAAGCTAAGCAAATCGATCCCGAAGAAGTTGAAGTCCGACTAATCTACCCACATTGGCGGGCAGGAACTTTACCGTTGACAAACCGGACCAGGCATTTGTTCCCCACGGCATATGAAGCGCCAAGGGTGCGCTTCATTCTGGTGGATGGTGAGACTGGTACTAGTTTTCCGGGTTGGGTCGTGCGGGATAACAGATATGTTTATGGTTTAGAGGAATGGTACGAATCGCATGGAGTAATCCCTGGAAGTATCGTTCGCGTCCGCCGGGGGCGGGCTGCAGGTGAGGCAATCGTGTTCATTGATAATCATCGCCCGAGCCGTGAATGGATCCGGACCCTGCTGGTGGGATCAGACGGTGGGATGGTGTACGCGATGTTGAAGCAGATCATATCGACTCCTGTAGATGAGCGGATGGCGATAGCGGTTCCAGATAAGAAGGCTCTCGATCCTTCCTGGCTTCAACCAATGAAAGAACAGCAGCCTTTCGAGAAGCTGGTCGTGAACACTGTGCGCGATCTGGCTCGGCTTAATCCTCAGGGTCACACCCATTTCGGCGAATTATATTCGGCGATCAATGTCGTTCGACGCGTACCCCCAGCGCCGATCATGGCGCTCCTGGCGTCTCGACCTTGGTTTATTCACGTTGGGGATATGCATTACCGGCTGAGTGATCTGGACGTGGATTAACTTTAAGCTTGATCGGGCTTTTTACTCAAGGACAAGCTGCGCGGAGGCCCTCTTGAAAGAAATCAAACGCATCAATCTGGTCAAACCAACGATCCATACTCGCTTTCATATCGACTTCGATTGGTGGCAGCAGAATGATCGCGATTGGCGCGTGTATTTGCGGAATTATCTCTGCCCGGAGCATCAGGAAAAATTTGCGAACGTGGATATTTTCGATCAAGTGGATTGGGTAGATCCTGAGACGGCAGAGGTGCAGCGGGTTGACGGCTTGCAGCATATTCTGATTACGCATTGTGCCAAACAGAATACATTTGTGACCCAGCAAAACACCTTGGTCAATTCAGTATTTCGCCTGTTGCTGGCAAATGGAAACACACCTCTGACACCAGACGAGCTTTCGGAAGAATTGGGGCGCGATGGGACAATCATACTGCGGACTATCTCTGGTCCAAGAGTTTATAAAGGTCTGAGACCCTGCCTGGACTAAGTGTCGATAGCACAGCCCAAGAAGTGCTATAGAAAATCCGAAGAGCTGAAATATCCAACCCCGAAAAAAGTAAATAACGGAATTAATTATCTCGAGCCGTAAAGATATGGCTTATTAAATTCTCTGAGCTCCTCAGATTGACTTGAGGGCACTCATGCGCGTTGGGACTTTCAGTACGATGTCCGAAACGTAAGCGCATTCTTTGATAATCTTCTCCACTCGCCGGGAAGTTTTTTCAGGTAAAACCGCGCTTTCCCACCATTCTGACAGATATATCCGCAGCTCGCCGAAATCAACCGAATGGATATGGAAAATGAAATCCCGTTCATCCTTCAAAGTAAAGCTTCCTTGTGAAACTACCTCTGCTAAGGCTCCGAACGCCGATCGCTCGCTTTCAAATTCTGTTTTATCCAAAATCCATCCTGCAGTAATCCTTCCTTGGTCAGTATGGACCTCAATTGCTGCTGGGACCGGAAGGTTGTTTACATTTACCAGCAAGCCTCCAGGCTTTAACAGACCTCTACCGAGATTAAGGGCATGAACCATGCCCGCAGACTCAAATCATCAGAGCGACCAGGCAAAGAGGGCAAGATCAAACTTCCTTTCTCCGGCTGAATTCGAATAGTCTTCAAGAGTTGAATTTAAGAATGAAATTTTCCCCTTGAGTGAGGGTGGAATGTTCGCCTGTGCTGCAGTAATTTTCTGTGGTTCTGGATCAAGAGCAACGACATCCCTGACCATCTCTGCATACCTCCAGGTTAGTCTGCCCTCGCCGCAACCCACTTCGACCACTTTCTGATCTTTTAAATTCGCCAACTCAAATAGCGCAGCGCTCTCAATTCCTTCGGGGTCTTTAGTTATCGGCATGGTCTCTCTCCTTTCCTTCGAGTCGTGTTATTTGTACTCAAAACTAATTTATCTTCCGAGATCTCACCGAAACAACGACATTTGAAACTACCTACTGCTCCTAGATTATCGATCCGGAGAGCCTTTTCTGATTCAACTGTCTCATAAATAGGATGCTCATGATTATGCCGTTGACTGCCAATACAAGCCAATCGATCGAGATCACCGCAATCTCAAAGCGATCCTGTCGATCCAATCCATAATTCAGGGTGACTGACATGAATGCAGCAACCGTAAATAGAAAACCAAGCATAAAAATCCATCGGACCGCAGCTTCGAGTCGATGCTTGTATGTGAAGACTGGTGCAAAGAAAAGGAAACTCAGGCTCATCAGAAGATAGCCTAATTCTTCCAGGGCAATGAATACACCATGCGGGTTGTATTGGGTGATCATAGTGATCCCTTCAGTCTCTCGATTCATCAAGCTGATTGGGATGATCGAAAACTGTAGAAAATAATCACTCAACAGGACGATTGCAGACATGATTGCAAGGGCAAGTCCAATCTGGCTGAAAATTTTCTTCGATTGAGGAGCAAACGCATGGATAGAAATCATGAATATCAGGTAGGAGATGACAAGGAACATCGCTGGAACCATCCAGCGATAATCCTTGGGGAATTGTCCGAGCGTATCTAAATATGGGTATTCAATGCATCCCTCGATGCAGTTCGCACCTGAAATTGGGACAGCCATGATCGCCAGGCTGAAAGTGAATATAGTAATCACAGCCGTGCTCATCGCTGACCAGAAACCTACCTGGCTGATTTTTCTTATTTCCGATTCCGTCATCCCTTGAATGTTCAATTTTTCTGCGGTCATGATACCCCTCTCTCAGGAATTTTTGCTTTTATGGGGGTTATCGATATTAGGTCTATCAAATTAAACATCTAATAATCGCCCCAGGTCTCTTGATCTAATCTAAAGAAAAACTGGTCCATCTCATTGATGCGTTCAACCGCCATTGTTATTGAGGTATTTAAAAACAAGGTCCCTGGAAGCGTTTGCCTGCGCTTAATACTGATATCGTACGCCTTGCGTAATTCCCTGGGATTCTTTGAAAAATCTCTCACAATACCTATTACGCCTAAGAAATCCAACGCGTCGGCGTCATAAAGAAGGATGGACTCAATGCTCCTGGTTTTTATGTCTGGATTATGATGGAGACTGATTGATTCAATCACTTGATCCAGAATTTGCGGTGGACATCCCCTTTCAGCTAACCATGATTTCGCGACCTCGCTGGAACGCAGAGCATGGTCCACATCTTTTTGCGCCCAAAATGGATAAGCGCCCCAATCATGGAGATGGGCGGCTAACCATACGACATCTGGATCATATTTTTGACCTTTACCGATCGATGAAATAAGCTTCAGCAGTCTTTGGGTATGGTTGATCCCCCAATCCTTTCCATATTCCAGCGTTAACCGGGGTAAATCTTCAAATATTCGCTGCATCCGTTGTTCCTTTGCTGATCTGGTGGGAGATCGATATCCAAATCACGGCGTGGTAGGTTTGTTGATCGTTTTACTGATTCCCGAGGTGGATGAAATTAATATCTGGCAAATCGACTCGATTCGGGAATAAAGAATTCAAAGATCGTTAACCATTTATATGAATTATAAGCTTAGTTTTAACAATCCTCGCCGGGTCCACCAATTGGTTTGACGATGCATGTGCATACCAATCTTCCGATTTCCGCCGGTGATAATCTTCAGACGTCTTACTCAAGCGATAGACCTCGCCCACCTATTTTTACCCAATAATTTTCCGGTATGGGTGGAGATGCAAACTTCTTAGAAAATTCCAATGGTCTTATCGTATAATTGGTTAACCAAAATAATATCCAGCCCTGGTTAAACATTTTACTGCAGTCACACAAAGTTACAGGCTGACCAATTATCACAGCAGTTGCGTTTAGGAAGTTTCTAGAAGGATTGGGTTTAATAGCCGCGGGCAGCAGCCTGCAGCTTTTACCCTGTGAAAGGTTGGGGGTTCAGCCGAGAGAGAAATGGTCAACCCCCAAATATGACTGCCCCAGTAGCTCAATGGATAGAGCACCAGCCTTCTAAGCTGTCGGTTGTGGGTTCGAATCCCGCCTGGGGCGCAGATCATTTTGATAAGATATTTGGGATTAAATACTGGCGGCTGATTTATTATTTCAGAAGATAACCAGGAGAAATGAAAATGGTCGAAGGTCTGTCTGCCAACGATCCAGAAAAACCACCTGATCTCGAGCCCTTCGAAGGTCCAGCTTTTAATTGGCGGATAATGATGCGATCACCTGCCTGGCGACCACCGACTGACGTCTATGAGACAGATGAAACGGTGATTGTAAGAGTTGAGATCGCCGGGATGCGCGAAGAGGACTTTATTATCGAGCTGAACGGGAGAGAACTAACGGTAAGAGGCAACCGCCAGGACCCAGCTGGCAGGCGCGCCTTCCACCAAATGGAAATCCGTTTTGGCGAATTCGCACTCGCCTTGGAGCTTCCAAATCCTATCAATACCGGCGAAGTGCAGGCTGTCTATCAGAATGGCTTTTTAGTAATTTCTCTGCAAAAAGCGAAACCACGCCAGATCCAAATCAGCGAATAACACCTCAGGAAAAAGAAAAATTATGCCTGCAATGAGATGGAACTCGAGCATCCTGGAAATGCTGAACTGGCTTTACGAAGAGCAAGCCGGCATGGAAGAGCTGTTGACTCAGCCGATAACTACACATGTTCTCAGTGGGGATGATGCCGAGCAAGAACCGGCTACACCGATTGGGGGAGAAGAGCGAATTCCGCAGTTGCTGCCTGTTTTGCCGCTGCGCGGCGTGGTCGTGTACCCGCAGACTGCTGTGCCATTAACGATCGGGCAGGCCCGCTCGATCCATCTTGTGGACGATGTGATGGCAAGCGACGAGCGCCTGATTGCACTCGTGACCTCCAAGGATCCAGAGAAGGAATCACCGGAGCCAGCCGATTTGTTCCGAATCGGGACTGTAGCTATGGTGCACCGCATGTTTCGTGCGCCAGACGGCACGATCCGGCTTGTTGTACAAGGGCTTACTCGCTGCCGGCTGCTTGATTTTGTCCAGGAAGAGCCTTATCTGAAAGCCACCATCCAGGTTGCGCCTGAAACGATCGAGGGAGGTTTAGAGCTCGAAGCGATGGCGCGCAACGCCCGCAATCAGTTTGAACATATCGCCGATATGGTTCCATCCGTGCCGCGCGAACTTGTTGCATCTGTGCTTGCCATTGAAGAGCCGCTCCAAACCATCTATACAATCGCCAATTTTCAAAGGATGGAGCTCGAAGAAGCTCAGCGGCTGCTCGAGATCGATTCAGTCTCCGAAAAGCTGCTCCGACTTGTTGGTATTTTAGCGCGCGAGGTAGAAGTTCTGGAAATGGGGCAGAAGATCCAGAATGAAGCGCGCTCTGAGATCGATAAAGTTCAGCGCGAGTATTTTCTACGCGAACAGCTAAAGGCAATTCAGAAAGAATTGGGTGAAGGCGACGAACAGACCGCCGAGACTGAGGAATTCCGGGAGAAGATCGATACGGCTGGCATGCCCGAAGAGGCCGATAAGCAAGCTCGCCGCGAGCTTGATCGAATGAAAGGTCTGCCAAGCGCAGCGGCTGAATACGGAGTGATCCGCACCTATCTGGACTGGCTGGTTACATTACCCTGGTCGCGAATCACCCCAGATAACCTCGACATCGCCCACGCGAGGGATGTATTAGATGCGGATCATTTCGGACTAGAAGATGTCAAGGAGCGTATTCTGGAATACCTGGCGGTTAGAAAGCTGCGGAGCGAGCGCGGCTCCGATGAGAGCCGGGAGTCCGAGGATGAAATCCGGCGGGTGCGCGAAGGCGTCATCCTCTGTTTTGTGGGTCCGCCTGGTGTGGGAAAAACTTCGCTTGGACGCTCGATCGCTCGGGCGCTTGGTCGCAAATTTGTGCGCATTTCACTTGGCGGGATGCGAGATGAAGCCGAGATTCGCGGACACAGGCGGACATACATAGGGGCAATGCCCGGAAGGATCTTACAGGCGCTTCGCAGAATCGAAACGCGCAATCCAGTCTTCATGCTGGATGAAGTGGATAAGTTGGTCTTCGATTTTCATGGCGACCCCGCCTCTGCCCTGCTGGAAGTCCTTGACCCTGAGCAGAACGGTGAATTCCGAGATCACTATGTGGAGGTTTCCTTCGACCTTTCGCAAGTAATGTTCATTACCACAGCAAACCTGCTCGAACCAATCCCAGCTCCGCTGCGGGACCGAATGGAGATCATCACCCTCTCAGGGTACACCGAACGGGAGAAGATCGAAATCGCAAAAGGCTACTTGATCCCGCGCCAGCTTCGGGAAAACGGATTAAGAGAAGGCGAGCTGTGCTTTGAAGATTCCGGGTTGGAGAAAATCATCCGAAGCTATACCAGGGAAGCCGGCGTCCGAAACCTGGAGCGAGAAATTGGCTCGATCTGCCGTAAAGTTGTAACCCAGATCGCGGAGAAAGGGGAGCAAGCAGTTGAAATTGATGCGGAAAAAGTGGTCGAGCTTTTGGGAAGACCACACTTTTTCAGCGATGAGGAGATTGCGCACCGGACTTCGACGCCAGGAGTAGCCACCGGATTAGCGTGGACGCCGTTTGGAGGCGATGTGCTGTTTATCGAATCCACCCGAATGCCCGGGGGCAAGGGTTTTCAAATCACTGGCTCTATTGGGAATGTGATGCAGGAATCGGCTCATGCCGCATTGTCTTATGTCCGCTCGAAGGCGGGCTATCTGGGTCTCGATCCAGATTTCTTCGAAAAGACAGATATCCACCTGCACATCCCAGCCGGCGCGCAGCCCAAAGATGGACCATCCGCCGGAGTGGCCATCGCGACCTCGCTGGTTTCATTAATCTCTGGGAGACCAGTCCACTCAGATGTCAGCATGACCGGCGAGATCACGCTGCGCGGACAGGTGCTGCCGGTCGGTGGGATCAAAGAGAAGGTCCTTGCAGCCCACCGTTTGGGAATCAAAACAGTCATCCTTCCAATGCTCAACGAAGCGGACCTGGAAGATATTCCCCCTGAAGTTCGCGATCAGATTCATTTTGTGTTCGCAGACACATTGGATGAAGTATTGAAAGTTTCGTTAGAACCTGCGGCAGAAACCCAGCCGGCGGCAGAAACCCAGCCGGCGTTTGCACATAACGGCGAGGACATTAATCCTTCAGAATCAGACCAGACTGAGAACCAGACCAAATCGGCGGTGGTATGATCGCTTTTCAATCAGGGCCATCCGAATCAAAAGATAATTCAAGAATGCTGAAAAAAATTCTGCTGATCGAAGATGATCCAACGATGAGAAAGCTGTTGGAGACATATCTCAACTTCGAAGGATTTGAAGTGAGTGTATCGGATGGTGAAGATCGATTGGAAATGGTAATCGCTCAGGTGAAACAGGAAAAACCGGACATTGTGCTGTTGGATGTTTATTTGAACACTTTGAATGGCTTTGATCTGCTCAAGGCTATGCGCAGAGACAAGAAGCTCAGTGATGTCCGCGTTATCATGTCGTCAGGGGCGGATGTAAGCGAGCGCTGTATTCTTGAAGGTGCAGATGCATTTGTGATGAAACCTTATATGCCTGATGATTTGGTTAAGTCTATCCGCCGGGTGATCGCCGGAGAATCCGATCAAAAACGAGAGTGAATAGTGGCTAAGAAACGAAGCCGGACCACCATGAATTGGTGCACGATTGATTTGCATTTACACACACCCGCTTCCGGAGATTTCCAACAAGCGGATGTAACCTATCTGGATATTCTGCGAAAAGCAGAATCACGCGGTCTTTCGATGATCGCATTTACCGACCACAACACCACTGCCGGATACCGGCGGATGATGGAAGATATCGAACAGCTTGAGCTTTTGGCGAAACTTAAAAGAATACTGCCTGAAGAGCAGAGCCGGCTTGCGGAATATAAACGCTTGTTGGGAAAAGTACTGGTTCTACCCGGTTTTGAGTTCACAGCGACTTTTGGTTTTCACATTCTAGCGATCTTCCCTCCTGAGAAGCCGCTGCGCGAGATCGACCATCTGCTGCTTGACCTGGAAATCCCGTCCGACCAGCTGGACGACGGCTCGGTAACGATAGGCGCCTCGACAGATGTGCTGACCACCTACCGGTTGATTGATGAAGCAGACGGATTGGTGATCGCTGCACATGCAAACTCTAGCAATGGGGTAGCGATGCGCGGATTCCCTATTGGTGGGCAAACAAAGATTGCCTACACGCAGGACCCTCACCTTCATGCCCTTGAAGTCACAGATCTTGAAAATGCTGGCAAACACTCTACTGCCGCATTTTTCAGCGGAACTAAACCCGAATACCCTCGCCGCATCCACTGCATCCAGGGCTCCGATGCCCACCGCCTTACCACTGACCCTGTTCGAAAGAAAAACCTGGGGGTCGGAGACCGAACTACCGAAGTCCTGCTCCCAGATGTCAGTTTCGAAGCGCTGCGCGAGCTCTTCCTCAGCAACGATTTTGCGCGCACCCGCCCTCACCGATTATCAGCAGAACCTGTTTTTGACTTCATCCGTTCCGCCCAGGAAAAAGGCCCGAACATCATCCAGGATTTTCACGAGAGCATGACCATGCGCGGAGGAAAAAGGTATGCGGTCATTGCAGACGTCTGCGCGTTGGCAAACACGAACGGAGGGACCCTGTTTATCGGCCTGACAGGCGACCACCGAAAGCCCGTTCCAGGGGTCCCTGATGTAGAAAGCTCACTTTCTCAGCTCGAGAAGGAGATTGCAAACCGCATCAGTCCGCAGCTGCAATGTTCGCTAGATATTCACGAGACGGGTGGAAAGAAGATCATCGTTGTCCTGGTACCGCGTGGGGTCGATCCACCTTACGCTGTCGATGACAATAAAATATATGTGCGATCGGAAACAGAGACCGTACTTGCAGTTCGAGACGAAATTGTCGGGTTGGTACTGCGCGGACGGACAGAACAGGAATCTGAGAAAGCGTCTATCCAGCCGCGCGAGAAATTGTTGGAACCCGCGCCTCCCCCCAGCGCAGTGGAACGAAAACAAGAAAAGGCACCGCGCACAGGTGTGGCGGTTATGGCAGTGGAAACCCGCGATGATGAGAAGTACTATACAATGCGAGACTTACGCAACGGCAATGTGGTCAAAAACGTGACTCAAAAATCCGCCAGGCGTTTGTGGCATTATGCGATCACTACCTACGATAAGCTCGTAAATGACCCGGCGCATGCGAAAATCCAATGGCAGGGCAATTATGGACTTATCGAGCGCCAGAAGCAAGGAAAAAGCGCGCGCTACGACCTGGTAGAGCGAGATGGAAGTTATCTGCTTTATTACTTTGGGGTGACTGATGACGGCATCCATGGACCATGGAAATCGCTGGTCGGTCAAGAGGACGATTGATCTGGACTCTTACCTTATCCGAGAGTTCAATTTCGAACAAGATTACCAGAGGGTAATCAACCTTTGGGAGAGCGCCGGACCTGGAATCCACATCCGGCGCTCTGATGAACCAGGTGAGATTCTCAAGAAATTGGAGCGAGATCCAGATTTATTCCTGATAGCTGAAAAGGATCGCGAGATCATCGGGAGCGTAATTGGCGGTTTCGATGGGCGTAGGGGAATGATGTATCACCTGGCAGTCCGTATAGACGAGCGCAGTCGTGGTATAGGAACAGCTTTGATGGATGCTTTGGAAGTGCGCCTGCGAGAAAAAGGCTGCATCCGCTATTACTTGATGGTGACCTATGAAAACGAGGAAGCGATCCAGTTCTATAAAAATCGGGGATGGGAAAAGATGGACTTGCATGCATTTGGAAAAGATTTGTAAACCGTCTGAGAACCAGGCATAAGATAATGAGCTTAAGAATTGGGATCTTGACAGTATCCGATCGCTCTGCACGTGGCGAGCGGGCTGATCTCGCCGGACCGATGCTGCATCAGGCTGTTTTGGAACTTGGCTGGTTGACCGTCATGCAAGCCATCCTTCCGGATGAATTTGATGACCTTCAAAAGCTGCTGATCATTTGGGCGGATTCTAAAGAGCTCGATGTTATTCTCACGACCGGTGGGACAGGTTTCGCTCCCCGAGATATCACGCCTGAAGCCACCCTTGCGGTCATCGAAAGACCTGCTCCCGGCCTCGCCGAAGCCATGCGGTCAGCAAGCTTGATCAAGACACCTCACGCGATGCTTTCACGAGCCACGGCAGGGATACGCGGTACAACCTTGATTGTTAATTTACCAGGCAGTCCCAATGCCGCAGTCGAAAATCTGCGGGTGATCGTGGGCGTGCTTCCACACGCCATCCAGCTGCTGCACGACGATCCAGAGGCCGAGGCAGGACATCGAAAAACCGTGCCCGACGGATAAAAAGGTCAATTCGTATTAGCTCAACTGCGCCTTTTTTAGCACACTTCTGGCAATAACCAGGCGCTGAATCTCGCTGGTGCCTTCGCCGATGGTCATTAATCGAGCATCTCGGTAGCTTAGCTCGACCGGAAAATCACGGCTGTAGCCGTATCCACCATGGATCTGGATCGCATTACGGCAGACCCGTTCGGCCATTTCGGAAGAAAAGAGCTTTGCCATCGAGGCAGCTTGTCCATAAGACCGACCTTGCTGCTTCAGCCAGGCAGCTTGATATACAAGCAGCCGGGCAGCCTGGATCTCGGTCGCCGCATCGGCGATCATCCACTGGATGGCTTCGAACTGCGAAATCGGCTGCCCAAAAGCCTCTCGCTGGCTGGCATAACGGATGGATTCCTCGAAAGCTGATTGTGCCAATCCAACAGAGAGCGCCGCGATGCTTATCCGCCCCCCATCCAGGACGGTAAGCGCCTGGGAAAGCCCATCTCCTTCATTTCCAAGCAAAGCATCCACCCCAAGGGTCACATCATCATACATCAATGCATTGGTGGGTGAACCTTTCAAGCCCATCTTGTGCTCATTCGGTAATATCTTAAGTCCGGCTGTATCAACCGGGACGATAAACATAGACAACGAATGAGTGGAATCATCCAGGCTGGTGCGAGCTAGCGTTATGATGAAGTTGGCAATCGACGCGTTCGTACACCACGATTTTGATCCATTAAGCTGCCAGCGATTTTGAATCAGCCGGGCACGCAGCGAGACCCCAGTTCGCAAATCCGAACCTGCCCCAGGCTCGGTGAGCGCAAGTGCAGCCAACCCCGTGCGGCCGTTCACGACCTCCGGCAGATAGCGATGCTTCTGGCTTTCAGTTCCAAACATCACGATCGGGGCGCAGCCCAAGCCATTATGCGCCGCAATGGATAAAGCAGTGCTGCCGCAGCCCCACCCCAATTCCTCTATAGCGATCGCAGCGCTGACCGCGTCCACTTCCGCGCCGCCGTACTTTTCCGGAACGGGTAATCCCAGCAAGCCCAGAGGTCCCATCTTTCGAACTGCATCCCAATTAAACTCTGCTTCTTCATCAACGATGCGAGCGCGTGGTTTGACCTCGCGAGCGACGAAATCATGAACCGTTTCCTGCCACATCCGCTGTTCTGAGCTGAGATCAAAATCCATTTTTTCCTCCACTCAATCGCGCGACACAGTCAAGCAAGATTTTGGCTGGTTTAGCAAGATTTATCCCGGTTTCAATTCGGTTCGTAGATAATGAACAACTGGCTCGTGACCACCTCGGATTGCCAGGTCCAAAGGTGTCAAATCGTCAGTGTTAATAGCGTGCTGATCAGCGCCGTGTTCGCAGAGCAGCTTTACCATATCGATCTGGCCATTCTGAGCTGCGCCATGCAGAGGAGTGAATTCGTCCGCCTGAGGCGCGTTCACATCTGCCCCATACGCCAGAAGCAGCTGCGCAATATCATCATGTTGGTGAGCCACTGCAGAATGGAGCGGGGCAACTTTCATGCTGTTTTGTGAGGCGGCATTCACCTCAGCACCAATTTCCAGCAAGAGCTTTACTGCATCTTTTGCGCCGAAGAATGCCGCCAGACCGAGCGGTTGAAAACCATCTGGAGCAACTGCATATACAAGTTCGGGTCGGCTTAGCAAAATATCCTGTAAGATCTGGCAATCGTTGACCGCGGCAGCAGAGAAAATATCGAGAGAGGCGCCATTGGCAATCATCAGCTTTGCCAGCTCAGGCTCATTGTAATACATCGCCAAAAGAACCGGTGCAACCTCCCTCTCGACGCTTTGAATTCAGCAATTCTGGATGCCTGTCTATCAGGTCGATTAATTCATCCTTGCGACCTTCTTTGATCAATTCGATAAAGGTTTGCTCGAGATCCATTCTCACCTCCCATACTCATGAGAAAGATATCTTGACGAATAATCTGGCTGTTCGAGATAAGTTTTCCCTGGAAACGTTCTGGGTTCAATCCTGCGGTTGGATGACCAACTCGCTCACCCATCCCGTTTGCTCTCCAAAATCAACTTTCCACCAGTTGTTAGATTTTGCCAGCACGCCATTCAGCATATGCGCCACAATCAGCCCTCTGCTCCCTGGTGGGAGCAGACCCAAAGGGGCATAGTTAGTCCCGGGTCCCAGTCTCAGGTTCGCATCACCAGACTCCGAGATCACTACCTCGTCTCCAGAATGATACTGGGTCGACCGCTGCATGGGCTGAGAGACCACCATCATCAATCCATCCGCCACGGCGCGAGGGAGTTTATCCGGGTTTGCGCGAACGATGGTCTCTGCATTCGGATTGTTTCGGACCGTCCCATTGACAATCATGGTCGAAGAACCGCCGCCGTCCATAGCCACTCCCCAGCTAGCGCCAAGACGGAGTTTCGCGAACAATCCCAGGTCGACCATACTCATCCCCAGGCTGCGGAGCTGATCGCGCCCATCCACAACGATGAAATAGACATAGCGATCATTCAGCGCGACCGCTGTGCGGGGATTACGAAGTACCGATCCCAGGTCATTCAACGGTTCGATCTCGCCCTGGCGAATAAAAATATAGCTGCCAGCCAGCGCTGAATATATCCCCGCAAGATTCTCGGGGCGTTCTTTCTTACAGCCTTGATCCATGTGGCGCGCCTCTAAGGAAATTGAAATCTCGGTGCCTGGGGTAAAAACAGGTTTCATCGCCTCGGCAGCGTCGCCATCAGCAGAGAGGACGACATGGTCAAAAGGCAACCAGTTCTCCCCCTGATCTGCAAAAACTTCTCTCACTGTCCCCGTGATCATCTGGGATTGGTCCAGAAGGCCGAGCGGGATCTTGAGCTCAACCGAAAATTCAATTCCCTTTTTTGTAGATGGTGTGAAGGCTCCAAATTGCGGTGTATAAACAATCAATTCATCATCTTCGCGAGGGGTATTGATCCCATCGATTAAGATTGACGCTCCGGTCTCTTTCAATGCGGCGAACTGTTTTCCCGGGCGCTGGATAATGCACTCGATCACGAAAGCAGCCCGGTCAAAACCCCAGGCAAACCCGCCAACCGTCTGGCGGTCTTCAAAAGGCTTGGCATACCAACCAGATTGGATCACCCCGTTCGCCGGTAAACCGGTTTCTGGATTAAAAAAGCCGCCATTAATTGCAGCCACCACCTTATACCGGTCTCCCCACGATCCATCCCAGTAGCTGAGTGCTTCGTCGTACCGCTCTACCTGGCCGATGAGCGGCTCCAACCCTCCGGTGAGCGATCCATTCGCCAGGCTCACATCCAGGTATGCATCCGGATTTGACCGCTCTAACCTGGCAACATAAATATGCTCGGGATGAGAAAGGTAGAACTCGCGATAAGAAATTCCCGGCGCCAGATTCTGCCAGGATGAAGTCTGGAGCGGAGCAGAAGGACGGGTAATTACGATTAAACCAGCCAGAAAGACCAGGATGGTTTTGAACATAAGTTGAGTATACCGGATTCTATCCGGATCGCTGATTTATCCACCTAAATAAGCGGTGATCATATCCCAATTTTTGATCAGGTCAAACACCGCAATACCGACCAGAAGCAAGCCCCCGACCAGATTAATCATCCGAGAGTGCCGAGCCACGAGAGCCGAGACTCTGTGGGAGGCGGAACCGGTCATGAATGAGAGTAAAAGCAGCGGAAGTCCAAATCCCAAACCAAACCACAAAAATACAGTGAGCTTACTGATAATTTCTTCAACCGTAAAGGAATATGCAAAAATCCCCACCACAAGCGGACCGGAGCAGGGCAGCGCTATTGGACCATACAACAGCCCATAGACAAAGGCACTCGTGAAAGGATGGACGAGAGCGGGCGCTCGGATTTGTGGTAAGGTCTTGAACGGGTTGATGTCCATCAACAGAAAAACGCCAAGCACGAGGATCATCAAGTCTGCGACTGGTATGACGATCGAAAGGGCTCGACCGACTGAGATCGAGAGCATGGCTATCAGCGCGCCGAGCAGGAGCATCATAGTGAGCACTCCGGCTAAAACAGAGAAACCTAGGAAACGTTTGTTGTGATTACCATCCAGAACCTGACTGCCAGATAAATACGCCAGGTAACCCGGATAGAGCGGGAGTACGCACGGGGAAAATGCAGCCAGGAGACCCAGGGTGAATGCTGTCAGCATTATTTCCGGATTTTTATTTCGAACAGGTTTTCGAGGTCTGAAGAATCCGATGGCACAGGCAGGAGGAGCAGGAGATTACTATAATTTCCACCAGGGTCACTTTTCCTTTCGAATCCATTGATTTGAAGAACTCGCCGCTCGAAAATCCTTCAGTGGGATAGAATGGAATACCTGGAATTCAACCATTTCTGCAGGCTCATTTATATCCACTGACGGCGGATTCGGCAAGGTTTCGGAGAGGAACTGTAGCAGGAATGCCGACACCGTTTGATACTTGGAGGGGATCGAAAGGATTTCTCAGAAGGCAATCAGCACAGTTATCAACTATCCGACCGGTAAACTATTGAAAGCGAATAATCATCTGGCATAAACCTTGAAAATTCGCATCAAAATCTCCTTGATTATGATTAAATTACCGCAAGCCTTCTATAATGGCTTGAATACTGTATCCGATTCAATTAATACCTTTACAAGCGTCCGATTTCACGGACCGAATTTGTAATCCATTCGTAATATTCTCTTTGGAAATCTTTAACCCGCTTGTCCGATGATTGCCAGACAGGAGGAGCATGAATCCAACCCGGATATTGATCGTCGAAGACGAACCGAATATTGCAGAAGTCGTTGAGCTTTATCTCAAACGGGCAGGATATAAGGTTAAAGTGGTGCAGGATGGGCAGAAGGCGCTTGAAGCGCTGGCGGAAGAACTTCCGGATCTGGTCGTGCTGGACCTGATGCTCCCACGGGTAGATGGATACTCGATAACACGTTGGCTGCGAGACCGCAGCGACCTCCCCATCATCATGCTCACGGCTCGCCGCGAGGAATCTGACCGGATTGGTGGGCTGGAGATGGGGGCAGACGATTACGTGGTGAAACCCTTCAGCCCGCAAGAGCTCGTCAGTCGGGTGCGGGCGGTGCTGCGCAGGACCCATGCGACCGGCAGCGATGACGAATATAATCCGTTGGTATTCAAGGAGCTGTCCATCGATCCGCGTTCGAGGACGGTTGCAGTCCACGGGATCGATACAACCTTGACGGCTAAAGAATTCGACTTGCTTTATCTGTTCGCCAAAAACAACCGCCAGGTTTTTACCCGCAATCAGCTCCTCGAGCAGATCTGGGGCAGCGCTGAATATATTGATGCCAGCACAGTCACGGTCCACATCCGGCGTTTGCGTGAGAAGATCGAGGCAGACCCGTCGAATCCGCAGCACCTTTTGACAGTTTGGGGAGTGGGGTATAAATTCGAACCATGACAAATGGAGAAGCATGATGCAGGAGAAAATCGTCCTTACGAAGGGAATCCCCATTCTGCTCCAATTCATTGGCGGGGCAGCCCTTGTGATTGGGCTGTCATTATGGATCTTCAATTTGGTAATGGAGCCTCAGCTTAATGATCTTCTGCTGATGGTGCTGTTTTTATCGATAACGGCGGTTATATCTGTGCTGGCAGGGTATGCCGTATACCAGGTTGGATGGATCAATCACTCCCCAACAATCCGCTGGACGCTCCTGGGTGGGTATGGGCTGGCGAGTATATTGACATTCTTGAATGTGTGGGTGACTGCCCGATTGATGTTCGCCAGCAAGCACGACTTGCTGCTGGCGACTGTTCTGCTGATCTTTGCAGGAGGAATCGCAATGGTGCTCGGCTTCTTTCTCTCCAGCGCCATCACCGATCAACTCAAGACGCTAAACCAGGCTTTTCAGGAAGTTGCCAAAGGTGAGCTTCAAACCCGAGTACAAGCCGATGGCAGAGACGAAATCGCCCAATTGGCGGTAAGCTTCAACCAGATGACCGGGCGGCTTCAGGAAGCCGATGAAAAGAAGAGTGAGCTTGAGAACCTGCGCAGAGATTTGATTGCCTGGGTCAGTCACGATCTGCAGACTCCACTCGCATCAATCCAAGGGATGGTCGAAGCGCTGGCTGACGGGGTAGTCGATGATCCCGAAACCGTACAACGATATCTGACAACGACCCGACGCGAGATAAAAGCGCTTTCGCTGCTGATCGACGACCTGTTTCAAATGGCTCAGCTTGATGCTGGAGGTTTTAAAATAAATTGTGAATCAGGCTCGCTCTCCGACCTGATCTCAGACACATTGGAGAGCCTCTCTGCACTCGCTGCACAGCACGATGTCACTTTACAGGGTCTTGTAGAGCCAAATGTAGATCCGGTTTACATGGATGCGCGCAGATTAGGACGGGCATTGAACAATCTGATTGGAAACGGGCTGCGCTACACCCATCCGCAAGGTAAAGTTGAAGTTAGAGCAGTCCGTGACGAGCAGGGGGTGGAGATCGAGATCAACGATGATGGCGAGGGCATCGCTCCAGAAGATATTCCTCACATATTCGATCGTTTTTTTTCGCGGCGAAAAATCCCGCAATCGGGCGACCGGCGGCGCTGGATTGGGACTGGCGATTGCGAAGGGGATTATTGAAGCGCATGGCGGCGAGTTGGACGTGAAAAGCCAACCCGGACAGACTCAGTTCAAGATCTGGCTGCCGGCTGCGTAGAAATACAATAGCACCTCAAGCAGAGAGGACCACATGATCAAAGCCGGGTCAGGAAAAATTACAGACAAAATTGTTAGGATTAAAGCGGATAATCCTAATACCCAGGCAATCCAATTGACCGCCGGGCTGCGGCTTACCACCCAAACCACAAGGATCAGAACTAAAATCCCATATGCGCTGATCCATACTCGTTGGTTGTGGAGCCCATAACACTCAAAATCCACCATAAATTCCATTTAGCACAATATCGGATGCAATCTATTTATTTTCTCGTTTAAGGTTTTCGGAACTCGTGGGATAAAACCAATTCCCGTCGGCTACTATTGGTCGAATGTAGCTGAGGACGCTAAATAATTTGTAATAATCGAAATCACTATGATCAAATATTATCTTCGGTTTTTCCGGGGAGGCAGCGGAAAAAAAGCACTGGTACGGACAGCATATTCTCGGTATCCAGGCTTTTGGTCTCTAAGCGTCTTTTCAATCAGCGCAACGCCAGAAACGCGGACCAGCAGCACAGTCATCAAAATTGGGCTGAAGATTGTCCAGACACCTCCAGCTGCAGCTGCGATTAAGTAGTTTCCCCACCACTGCGCTGCGTCTCCAAAGTAGTTCGGGTGGCGGGTATAGCGCCAGAGACCGCTTTCTAGCACGCTGTCCTCGATTGTCCGGATCCGAGCGGAAGCGGGCAAGCTGGAAGTCCCCAACTGCTTCAAATATGAAACCCACCATCCATACTGCCAATCCACTGTAATCAAGCCAGGTGAGAGTTGAAGGTCGTGGGCTCCATTGAGCTGCCAGCAGGGGCGCTGAGATTATCCAGAGCACCAATCCTTGCAGCAGGAAAACCTTATAAAGACTTTGCCACCACCAGCGTCCACCATATTCTTCACGCCATTTAGCGTAGCGAAAATCCTCCCCCCGTTGATAATTGCGCTTGAATATGTGGATGGCCAGTCGCAGCCCCCAAATTGACACCATGAGACTCACGAGCAGCTTCCGTGGAAGGTAGCCTTCGGGGGTGAGGTAACAAAATATCCAGGTTATTAAGACGAAACCAATTCCCCAGAAGATATCGACTATGCTCGAATCGCGCAGAAACAGGCTGAGGAGCCAGAGTCCAACCATCAATGTTGAAAGGATCAGACCACTATAGGCGTAAATCAAGAGAATTTCTATAATCACCTTCCAAATAATGACTGATCTTAGATTAATTAGTTCAAGCAAAAGTATACACTACCTCCAGCTGCTACACGCGTGGTAGACTCAGGCTTCAGAAGCCCGAATAAATTGAGAGGATTATCCCTGTATGAAAATATTAATCGCAGCCGATATGGAAGGCATCACCGGAGTTGTGCATTGGGACCAGGTGACCTCCACTCATTCCGAATACAGCAGGTTTCGCAAGCTTATGACCGAAGATGTTAACGCAGCGGTGCGAGGCGCCTTCGAAGGCGGTGCAAGCGAAGTCCTGGTTGCAGATGGACACGGCTACGGACGAAACATCCTGATCGAAGACCTGGATCCGCGAGCCCGATTGAACAGCGGGATACCAGCTCCATTCTCGATGGTCCAGGGGATCGAAGGTGGCGTAGATGGGGTTCTGTTTATTGGCTACCACGCCCGGATCGGGACCCAAAACGCGATCCTGGAGCACACCTGGTCCGATCAGCGTATCGCCAATCTGGAAATCCAGGGCGAAGCCTGTGGTGAAATTGGATTGAATGCGGCCGTATGTGGACATTTTGATGTCCCAGTGCTCTTAATTTCAGGCGACCAGGCTGCTTGCGCAGAAGCCAAATCGTTTATTCCAGGGATCATGACCGTCGAAGTTAAGCATGCCCATGGACGGATGGCTGCCGAACTGCTGCCGCCCGAAAAAACGCAAGCGATGATCCGCGAGGGAGCTGAGAAAGCGGTCTCAAACTTGAAGGGGGGTAATGCGACTCGACCCATGAAATTAGATCCCCCAATCCGGATGGCGATTGACTTCGTCCACTCCGAGATGGCAGATAAAGCCGCCCTGCTGCCGGGATCAATCCGAACTGGGAGGCGATTAACATATCAAGCGAGCGACATGATCAACCTGTACCAGGCTTTTCGAGCAGCCGTGGCATTAGCCTGGGGCTGAGGCTATGGCTTACGCTAAAATCAACGGAGCACTGATCTATTTCGAAATCTACGGGGAAACATCCGCCGAAAATTTGCCGATGGTGTTGATCCATGGTGCCCCCAATACTGGCGCTAAAGATTGGGGGAATATGGCGCCACTCCTTGCACAGCAGAGAATGGTCATCGTCCCAGACTGCCGAGGGCATGGGAAGAGC
This sequence comes from uncultured Chloroflexia bacterium, assembly GCA_963827155.1. Classification (GTDB taxonomy): domain Bacteria; phylum Chloroflexota; class Anaerolineae; order Anaerolineales; family UBA4823; genus UTCFX2. The sequence continues at coordinate 2,199,868 of CAWGZV010000002.1, forward strand.
AGCAATCCAAATTGCACCTACCGGTTTCAAGAACTGGCGGAAGATATCGCATGTCTGGTCCAGAAATTGGGATTCCGACAAACAGATGTGATCGGTCACAGCAACGGCGGAAACGTCGCCCTCACGCTTCTTCTGGAGCAACCCGAGTTTGTGCGGGCTGCTGTACTTCAAGCCGCTAATGCATTCGTCAGCCAGGACTTGATCGAGCGCGAGCCAAACGCCTTAAACCCAGATCGAATTTCTCATGAAGCCCCTGCCTGGATGGAGGAGCTGGTCGCCCTACATGACTCATCTCATGGCAATGGCTACTGGCGCGAGCTGCTGCGATTGATCGTTGATGAAACGATCACCGCTCCAAATTACGAAGCTCAAACCTTATCTCAGATAAACCATCCTGTGCTGGTGATCCAGGGCGCTGAAGATCCAGTCAATGCCCCCTCCCGCCATGCCCAATTCCTCGCGGCAAACATCCCGTATGCTGAGCTTTGGATCCCCGAAAAGGTCGGACATTCCGTGCATGCGGAGATCCCATGCGATTGGATTCTGCGAGTGGAAGATTTCTTTCAGCGCCGTGGGGATCGATTCGGCGAGGCGATATTCCGACTAAGGCAAGACAAGTACCCCGACCAGCGCGAAACCATTTTCGTAATCAGCTCCTATTCTAGACCCAATGAGGTTCGCTTATCAGGAAAGGTTCTTTCTTATGAACAGCGCCTTCAGGTAAACGAGGTCCTCGAATCTATTGCACCTGGAGTTCATATCGACGTCTCCGAGGTCAGAGTACTCCTCGATGAATCGTCAGATCGGGCGATGTGCTGCCGCGGAGTAGCCGACCTTCACCGAAAACCAGAGAGCCTGGCAGAGCGCGTCAGCCAGGTGCTGATGGGAGAGTCCGTCTGTGTCTTAGAAAGACAAGGTGATTGGGACTTCGTCCGATTAGATCGAGATGGCTACCTGGGATGGATGAGGGGCGCAGGATTGTATACTTGCAGCGAGGAGGAGATCAAAAGCTTCAAGGAAGCCAGTCAGATAAAAATAACTGCCGAACTGGCGCCTGCTTATCTGAGGCCGTCTAACTCATACGGTGAAGAGGCAGGAAAACTTCCATTCGGCGTCAGCTTGCCTATCGGCGAAGAAGATGAGGGCTGGATTCAGGTTCACCTGCCAGATGGAACTTTTTGGTGGGTTGCCACGAATTCGGTCCTTAGGCAAGAAAATTGGTTGAAACCAAATCGGAAGGGGATCGACTCTACCCTCGATCTGTTCATGCGCTTTATTGGCGTACCCTATTTGTGGGGAGGGCGGTCTCCGTATGGTTTCGATTGTTCCGGCTTTTCAGCGGCATTTTGGGAGTTTCTAGGGGTAAGCTTGCCGCGTGACGCTGACCAGCAGTATCAGACGGGACAGCCGGTCGAAGCTGAGCCTGAACCTGGCGATTTATTATTTTTCGGCAGTCTTAAAGGCGAAACTCCAGATTCCCGGCAGCAGAACCGCTATGATTCGATTTCCCATGTTGCGATCTCCTTGGGAGGAGCAGAGGTTATCCATGCTAACGGCGGCGCTTGGGGCGTTTCTTATAACAGCATCGATCCAACAAGCGGGCGATTCCGCCCCTGGCTTCGAGACCATTTTGTAGGAACAAGGAGATATTTATGAAACTCAGCTGCGAGCCATATACCTTAAAATTGAAAACCACCTGGCGAATTGCGCATGGGGCGACTGACCAGCGGCACAACGTCTTTGTGAAAATCGGGGATGGTTTAGGTGAAGCTGCAGGCGTGCCGCACCACGGCGAATCTCAAGAAGGCATCCTGGCATATCTAGACCCACTGCTTCAACAAGAATGGGATCCTTTCAACCTTGAAAAACCGTTGAATTCGCTCCCTGGAGGATCGAGCGCGGCGCGCTGTGCCATCGATCTGGCGCTCCATGATGCCTTGGGCAAGCGGTTGGGGCAGCCTTTGTATAAACTCCTGGGAGTAAATCCAGAGGATGCGCCAGCAACCTCCTACACAATCTCGATCGAAAAACCAGAAGTGATGGCAGAGCGGGCGCGAAAATCAGGAATGCCTGCATTGAAAATAAAACTAGGCGGAGGAGAGGACGATCTAAAAGCCGTGCGCTTAATCCGCGAAGCCACCAGCGCAACCTTGCGGGTGGATGCCAATGCAGGTTGGAGCCGCGAGCAGGCATTGCGAATCATCCCGCAGCTGGTTGAATTCGGGATCGAATTCGTGGAACAACCGCTGGCAATGGGCGATATTGATGGGCTTGCCTGGCTTCACCGCCAAAAGCCTGGGCTGCCGATTTTTGCAGACGAAAATATCAAAACGGCACGAGATGTGGCAGCGCATGCCGGGGCTGTCGATGGAGTCGTGATCAAACTGTGCAAAAGCGGAGGGATTCGAGAAGCTCTGCGCGCAATCCATACCGCCCGCGCCATGGGGATGCTGGTGATGATCGGCTGTATGGTTGAGACAAGCCTGGCTGTTGGGGCTGCTGCAAACATTGCAGCGCTTTGCGATTTCGCCGATCTCGACGCGCCATTACTCCTGGCCAACGATCCCTTTGAAGGACTAACGTATCAAGGCGCCAAACTTAAATTGAGCGGAGATCCAGGTTTAGGGATCAGAAGAAAACTCTGATCGGAAGCAACCGATCACACGTTCCTTCGTATACAATTTTGCTGTTCTTCAATAATAAAAGGAGTGTGTGTAATGTTTCATCTGATCTTTGGCTTGATCGGCGGCTTTATAAAATTAATTTTCGGATTAGTCGCAGCCGCGGTCGGACTCGCTTTAGGGGGAATTGGGTGTGTTCTCGGTCTAGTTTTCGGTACGCTGCTGCTGCTCGTACTGCCGATCATCCTGCTGGCGGCGATTTTTTGATCCTTCAAAATGGTAACGGCAGTAAAACCGGGATTATGAGCTCAAAACATACTTCTGCAGCTGCTCTCGCCTGGTAATCACCATTTCTGCGCTAGCCTTTGCAATCGGCGAGATAACATCAGGGTCCAAGCATGCCAGAAAATCAAATGGCGAAAGTCTGCCGTCGAACATCTCATAAGCATTCATCAGCCCCTCAGTCAATAATAACGGCGAGAGCCGCTTGTGAACAAAAAGTGAGAGTGGGGCAGTACAAAGATCGAAAGTGGCGTCCCCATCAAGAGAGCACGAAAGCAGGTGATACAGATCTGAAATTGGATTTACCCATTTTGGGAGGGGAGTTTCAGGCAGGAAATCCTCAATTCGACGGTGATGGCTCGAATCTGCCAGCATGTCACCCATAAATAATGAGAGTGGTGCGTCTCCACCGGTCACCTCGGCCAACGCTTCCAAGATTGCCTGGGTAAGCAATTTTATATGTAAATATTCTTGCCCGGTCTGGATGTTCATCCGTGCTCGATCTAGCATCTGCCGATAAGTCTCATCAGCGGGTTCTCCCATGTACTGGTGGAAAACTGTATCTGGATTGAGCTTGTCCATTGAGGTCTCCATCGCCTGTAGTGCCTGGCGATACTCTCGAATGGAGTATGTGTCGATTGAGCGTAAGTGGACATTCAGCTCAGGAATCAACTTCCAGGTAGTTTCTAGATAATTTGAAACGTTGGGCTCGGCGAAGCTCTCTACATCATGATTGGCGAAACGAACAGCAAGAAATATGCCTTCTTTCAAATAATCTTCCGCCAGCCCGAGATTTAAGCGTTCATTGAGATTCAGCGCTTTTTCTTCAAGACAGTAGAAATAATCTTCACCGCTCGCGGCACTCTCTCGAAACGGGATGCTTGCCTCGATACAAAGGACCATTTGGAATAATATCTCATCAGAGAGTAAATCCTCGAGCTTTTTGACCATCACCAGAGCGCTGAGAAATTCATTTAAACCTTTGTTAGGGGCGATCGTCTGTCCTGGCATGAAATCAAAAATGCCAAGCAGCATTAAAAAATGACGTTTATCCTGTTTTAGATCCTGTTTTAGATCTTGTTTGATCGTGATCTGCCCATCCAATTCAAGAATATAAGGGTCGATGATTTGCCAAATTTCAGGGAGGAAGCCTCGATCAACCTGGCAGTAGACCAGATCGTGGAAGAGAGCCGATAATGTGATGATCGGAGACTTTTCATCGGTCAGCCCAAAAACGTGGTCGAGATTATGGTAATTCCTTGTCTGAACTGTCATTCCTTTATAGATCAAGACAGACAGGTCTTCGATTTTGACCAGCGGGACAACCACTCCAAGTAAATCAAAAGCCCCTCTGAATAAAAAAATTAAACGCTGTAGGTTTCCCTCATGCATTTCTAAAATCTCCCATGCAAACGATAAATTTCTCGATGCAATTCATCCATAAAAATTAAGAAAACAAGTTCTGATCAATTCAGTAAAAATCCTTGCTTGAAAGGATCCTCTTCCTTAAAGAGAAACTTGTGCATACCGGTCAGGAAGGCTCTACCTTCAATGAGCGGCACAATTACCGGATATTTCTGGTTCCGATACCCAGCATTAACCTCATGCAGCACAACACCTCGAAATTTCGTCCCAAGGATGCTTTCAGAGATCAGAGGCTGCCCAATTTTTATCCCGCCGCGAGCATAGCGAACTGCCAGTTCGGCGCATGTCCCGGTCCCACAGGGTGACCTATCCACCATACTCTCACCAAGGATCACAATGTTGCGTGAAACCATTTCAGGATTATGATCGGAATTGTAAAACCTGACATCTGTGATCTGGTCAAGCTGAGGGAGAAATGGGTGAGCGACTTTGAATTGGTTATTCGCCGCTTTCAGTAACTGCATTCCTAAATCGGTAAGCCGGGGTGTGTTCTTGGGCGTCAGCGGAATATCGATCTGCCTGCCATCCACCAGCACAAAAAAATTCCCCCCAAAAGCGATATCCACCAAAAATTGGGCGCCGTTTTCCAGCTTTAAGGGATAGTCTAGAGCTAGCGTAAAGGAAGGCACATTTTCGAACGAGACATTAGTCACACAACCTGCCTCGATTTGAGCACGGATTGGAATCAGACCTGCTGGTGTATCAGCGATCAAGCAGGTCTCTGGCTCGACGCGAGCAATTAATGATGTCTCTAATAAGCTTGTTACTGTCCCAATCAAAGCATGCCCGCACATCGGCTCGTATCCCTGGTTATTCATGAATAAGACGCCAAAATCTGCCCCAGGTTGGCAAGGATCGGTCAGCAGAGCTCCATACAAATCCTTATGACCGCGCGGTTCAAGCAGCAAGGCAGATGGAAGCCAGGGATAAAGCTCCTGTGCTTCTGCGAGCTTCCCATCCATCGTCTTGCTGCTGAAATCCGGCAAGCCTTCTATCAGGAGGCGGGTACCTTCTCCAGCTGTATGGGAGTCGATGGTTTTTACGGATTCAGGCCAGGTAGACTTCAAGGCGCTTTCTCACGTGGAATAATATGCCTCATTTTATCTTGAAACTTGATGGAATAGATATTATTAATCGAATTCAACCCGGTAAAGCAAGCCCAGCTCTGCCTCCGTCACAAACAGCGTGTCTGGATCCCTGCCAAAACATGCGCTGGTCGGATTCCTGCCGCTCGGTAAGCTGACATCACCCAGGCGCTCACCAGATGGGGCGATTTGCACGATCTTTCCGCCGCCATAATGGGCTGCCCACAAGCTCCCATCCGATGATCGAACGCAAAGTCCATCCGGACCTAACTCGTATGCGGAATTTTCCGGCATCAGTGAGCGGTTGTCAAGAGTTATGAGAACCGATTTTCTAGAATACTTCCCAGGTTCACCGAGCAGGTAGGCGAGGATCCGATTTCTTCGGTGCTCATTTACATAAAGCACCGCGCCATCCGGTGACAGCGCAATTCCATTCGGGAATGCAATCTCCCTATCCAGCTGGAACAGCTCCCCGAGTGGGCTTACATAATAGATTGCCCCGACCGGTCTACCCGAAAGCCAATCCTCTTCAAAATCGCCGCTATCCGTGAAGTACACTCCGCCTTTGTCGTCTGCGGTGACATCACATGCTCCGCGAAAAGGGCTGCCCTCGAATGATTGGATAGTCTGGAGCAGTTCTCCGGCATGATTGTAGCGCGAGATTTTCCGTGCTGAATATAAGCATACCCAAATATCCCCCTTCGAGTCGATGCACATCCCGCTCGGACCGCCTCCTGGCTCGACCTCAAACATCAGTGAAATTCGACCATTTTTAAAAACCGAGACGGTATCCCTTTCCATTTCCACAAAATACAAACAGCCGTGCTCCTGCGACCAGACCGGAGATTCGGGAAAGCGCAGATCTTCGGCGATACAGGTAATATTCACATGCTTTGACATCTCGTCAATTCCAGAAAATCGGAGGCGCAAGCTTGATGACAACACACCGTCGAGACGTCAATATCGGTCAAATTTTTGCCAGGATCTCACGCAGCGCCTTGCTCTTTTCGGATGCCAACGGCTTCGAGCGATGCTCTTCAAGAATCTTTATGACCTTTTGGTTAAGCCTCTGGCCCATTGTGAGACCTCCCTTTTCAAGCCACTGCTGGCGGCGGCGGCGGTCCAGCAGACCTGGGAACCAGTAATCGCGATAGCGCTTGAGGGTGACTTTTGAATCAAGATAGTTGCCGCCAGGTCCCACCCGGTCAATCTCATCCACCAACAGACTTTCGTCACTCACCTCGATCCCTTTTATCAAGTGATCGGTCATCGCCACGAGCTCGTCGGTAAGAACGATCATCTCATAGCTGGTGGTAAGGCCGCTTTCCATATAGCCTACATCATGGATCAAATTCGCTCCAGAAAGCTTGGCCATGATCACGGAGAGTGTAGCTTCAAGCGCGGCTTGTTCATCCATGATTTTCGAATCGGAACAACCGGCATAGCCCCAGGTAGGCAGTCCATACCAGCGTCCAAGCTCGGCGATTGCGGCCTTTGTAAGCTGGAATTCTGGAGAGGCGTAGCAGATCTGCATCGCGCTCATATCCATATGGTGAATGCCAGCCCCAAAGATAAAAGGCGCGCCCGGCCGTTTTAGCTGGTGAATTACCAGGCTGCTGAGGATTTCCGTGAGGGACATGACCAGCCCACCTGCCATCGTGATCGGAGCAACCGCGCCCATCTGCGGGCCGGGGGAATGTACAACCGGAAGCTCATATTCAGCCATCAGAAGCAGTTTATCAACGGCGGTATCCGACTGCTGGAGCGGCGAGCTGGGCTCTGAATAAAGGAGAATATGCTGCTGCTCGCGTAAGGCTTCATATCCACCTGCCACAACGGCTGCCATATCAATCGCTCGTTGGCAGCTCGCCAGATCATTTGTAACAAAGACGATCGGTTTTATTGTATCTTCGAGCATGTGAACCATCTGGACATCATATGTGTGGGCGGGGTTGATATCCGATGGAATTCCGACAGACATCACAAAATGAATGTTAGGGAGTGCGTCGCATAGACGGTAAGCATCGCTGAGATCTGCTTCTACGAATTTTCGATGTTCGCCAGTTCGCGGATCGAGCAGGTTTAAGCAGTCTGAGCCGGTGCCAAAATTGACCTTTTGGCCTTCAAGAAAAACTGCCGGCTGCCCATCTCGGTCGCACATAATCACCCGGCTGGGCGCCGAGGCAAGGGCATTTTCGACAAGCCGAGCCGGGAATTTAACCAGATTACCATCCGAAACAAACCCACCATTTGCCTTTAACAAATCTACGGCGCCAGGATGGTGAAAGCGAACCCCGGTGCGGCGCAGAACTTCCAGCGCAGCGAGATGGATATCCTGCAATTCCGTTTCGGAAAGCACAGAGAATTGAGGAGAGTTGAAGGCGATTGAGTTAGCAGTTTTCATTTTTCTTTCCTCTTTTTTCTTGGATAATGCGGATTGCTCTTTGGTAAAGACCGTTCAAGCCTGCCGGATAGAAGATCATCACCAGGATGAGCAGTAATCCGTAAATAATGAGCCGGTATTCCATTAATTTTTTTAGAGAGTTGAATATGGGGATCAACAAGAAAGCCGCAAAGATCCCACCTACCAGGCTGCCCGAACCACCGATAAAAGATAACGCCATGACTTCAAGGGTATGCCCGGTATTCATGATATCTGGAGTCACGATCCCTACAAAATGAGCGTAAAACCCTCCAAAGAAACCGGCGCAGGCACAGGACAGCGTGAAATTGAGCAACTTGTAGCGGGTCGGATTGACGCCTGAAGCCTGGGCTGCATCAAAATTCTGCCCTATTGCCCGGAATGCCAGTCCTACCTTTGAATGGATAATCAGGCGAAGGACCACATAGACCGTCAGCATCATCCCAATCAAGAAATAAAGGTAGGTGGCGTTGCTGGCTGTTTCGCTGAGCGGTGGGACAATCAAACCGCGCGCTCCCCGGGTCACCCCAATCATCGCGCTGGCGAGCGCCATCAGAGTCATCCCAACAAACCAGGACATGAGAGATACATAAATTCCTCTAAGAGGTAATGTGAGCAGCCCGGTCAGAAAGCCGACCAGCCCGGTGGCAGAAGCTGCTAACAACAGACCAAACCAAATCCCCAGATGGGTATGGTTGGCTGAAAGGGCGGCGGCATACGCCCCTAATCCCACAAAGCCAGCAAACCCAAAATTCACAGCATTTATGAAACCACCGGTGAAATCGAATGCCATCGCCAGGCTGCCGAAATAGAGGCTGGCGACCAGCAGCCGAAGGGTATACGGATCTGTGATGAACAGCGGCGCCAGGAGCAGAATCCCGGTGCAAGCAAGGAAGGGTATCGAGATCCCCAATTCCTTGATCCGATCAATCAGTCTTGGGATTACCGGGCGCTTTCCGGATTGGATCACTTCAGTGACTTGCATTGGCTCAACGCTCCCAAACACTCTTCACGTTGGTGCCGAAGAGGCCAGTCGGTTTGAAAAGCAGCAGCAAGATCAATAAAGACAGGCTGGCAACTTCCTGCCATCCCTGTCCCAGATAAAAATAGGATAAACTCTCGAAGATCCCGACGATAAATCCACCTATGATCGCGCCTTCTACGTTTCCCAGACCAGCAATTGTGACTACGAACCAGGATGAAATCAACGGTTTGTTCCCAGCATAGGGGTAAGCCGGGCTGAGAGAAAGCAAGGCAGCACCGCCTAAGCCAGCCAACATACTGCCGATTGAAAAAGTCAAGGTCTGAATGCGATCCAGATCAATACCGACCAACATCGCTCCGGTTTCGTCTTGAGAAACAGCCCGGATCGCCCGTCCGGTACGGGTCTTCTGTAAGAAAAACCACATCCCCGCAATTGCGAGCAGAGCGATCACGAATGCCATGATGCGATCTGCAGCGATCGTCATGCCAAAAATTGAGATCGATTTGTCCCAATAGCTCGTGATTCCGTAATATCGGTTTCCGAATACAATCCGGTAAAGGCTCTGGAGGACTACCGATAAACCTGCTGTCAGCAAAAAGGCATTCATCACCCAATCCCCTTTTGAACGCCGCCGCAATGGGAAGAAAAGCAGCCGATCTGAGATTGCTCCGGCGACGAAGCTGATGCCAGCCGCAATGACGATTGCCACAATAGGGTTTAGCCCGTAGGTTGCAAAAGCGAAGAATGCAGCATAAGCGCCGAGCACATAATATTCCCCATGAGCAAAATGACAGATGTTCATTACACCGAACACAAGCGCCAGACCTACCGCCATCAAAGCATAAAGACCGCCTCGAAGCAGGCCAGTTACGAACAAATTTTGCAGGATCGTCCAATCCATTCGGCACTTCCTCCGCAGGAGATCAGCGTTGTCCCATATATGTTTCACGCAGAGTTTCGTTCTTCAGCAGATCTGCGCTGTTCCCATATTGGACAATACTGCCCCGCTCCATGACATATGCCTTATCGGCAATTTGGAGAGTACTGCTGACATTTTGTTCGACCAGCAAAAGCGTCACGCCGCGTTCATGCAGGGCTTTTAAGGCATTAAAAACATCCAATACAATTTTTGGAGCGAGGCCTAAAGATGGCTCATCAACCATGAGCAGGCGCGGCTCAGACATCAATCCTCTCCCAATCGCAAGCATTCGCCGCTCTCCTCCAGATAAAGTCCCAGCGAGTTGGCTCTGACGCGCCTCCAGGATCGGGAAAAGTGTAAAAACATGTTGTAGCGAAAGGCGGATTCTCTGGCTGTTCGTAGAAACGTATGCCCCAAGCAGCAGGTTGTCCCGAATAGACATACTCTCGAATAGGTTCAGATCTTCTGTTATAAAACTGATTCCACGCCGGCTGATAGCTTGGGGGGAAAGGCCTGAAATTTTGGCTCCCTGGAAAACGACCTGCCCGTTCCTCGGCTGGATCAGTCCTGCAATCGAGCGAAGCGAGGTCGTCTTACCCGCACCATTGGAACCGATCAATGCAACGAATTCACCTTCCGAGACACTAAAAGAGACATCCCAGAGCACCTGAAGCTCAGCATAACCAGCCTGCAGACCTGTCACTGTAAGCAAAAGATTACTCCAAATGGGGTTTCATGGTAATAAGTATCAAATCTCAAAGGATTTTAAATTTTTCGCCAAGATAGGCATCTGCGACCAGCTCGTCATTGGCAATCACAGCTGGAGAACCGTCAGCGATCTTGATGCCGTACTGCAGCACCAGGATTCGATCGCAGAGCTGCATGATCAGACGCATGAGATGCTCAACAATCAGGATCGTCGCACCCTGGTCACGAATTTTGAATACCAAAGCCTGCAGGTCGGCCAGCTCGTTTGGGGTAAGCCCGGCGGCAGATTCATCGAGCAGCAGCAGTTTTGGGGTGCTGGCAAGGGCGCGCGCCAGGTCTAAGCGGCGCAGCTGCGCCGTGTTGAGGCACGATGCCGGGGTGCTGCCGGGGAGCGGAAAGCTGACATATTCCAGCGCTGCTTCTGCTTGTTTTGCAGGGTCTTTCCGCGAACTGAGCTGCCGAATGTCGCAGCAACCAGGACATTTTCGAATACCGTCATTCTTGAAAATGGTCGTGGAATTTGGAAAGTGCGCCCTATCCCGAGCTGGCAGATGCGGTCAGGGCTCAAGCCTGAAATCTTGGAACCGCGAAAATGCACCTCGCCGTTGGTCGGTCGAAAAACACCTGCGATGAGGTTGAGGAGGGTGCTTTTACCGGCGCCATTGGGACCAATAACGCCCACGATCTCACCCTCCTCAACTTTCAGGTCGACCCGGTCCAGGGCTGTCAGCCCACCAAATCGCTTCTGAATACCTCTCAGCTCCAGGACCATATATCCTACTGCTCAGGAACTTTCATATCCTGCTCTTTAATTTCGTCAGGCCAGATCGTTTTTCCTACTCCTCCAAAATACTGAATAACTGGGAAAACGAAGAATCCTTTTCCGACCACCATATCAGGAAGCGATTCTGGAGTAAACTTATACTCCTTCATCAAGATACCGTCTGTATAGGTGAGCTGACCGGTGAAGAGCTTCTCTTTTCCAGTCTGGAAAATCGTCTCGCTTGTAAGGTCGCCTTTATCCTTTTGGGTTTCCTGAAGCACTTTGATGAAGAAATTTGCTTCGTCGTAGGCGAGACCAGCCGAGGATGGGCTTGGCTCAATCCCCCAGCGCTTGGTAAATTCATCCTTAAATTCCACCGCTTTCGGGGTTGACCACCCAGGGATCTGATCGATGACATAGTCGGATGCTTCACCAGCCATGTTGTACCATTCACCGACCCATCCAAGACCATCGGCAACGATCAAACTCTTGACGCCAACCTCACGAGCCTGTTTGATCATGGCAGGGAATCCAGCCGCATCATCCATAGTGCCCGCCATGAGCGGCACATCCAGGGATTTGATTTTTGTGAGCATAGGGTAGAAATCTGTCTCCCCAACCGGTACATACTCCTCGCCTACGATCTCCCAGCCGGCGTCAACCAGCTGCGCGCCGATAGCCTTTGTGAAACCACGGCTCCATTCATCGTCATTGCCATACAAAACCACTTGCTTGGAGGCTGGTTTCCAGAGACCGCGCGTGATCGCGTCTTCTAGCGCAGTGACATAGTTGATGGTTAATTTCGATGGGGTCGGCCAACCTTTACCCATCCAATACTCATACTTGGGATCTGATTTGAATTTGATATCGATATCTTCACTGGTGCCCATCGCAAGGAAATGCGGGATCTTGTACTTAGCTGAAAGCTCCATCACCGGGATCACCTCGGAGGCATCCCAGTTCAAGAGCCCAACCTGGATCTTGTCGCGAGTAATCGCGGCTTCATATGCACGGGTAGCTTTTTCAGGGTCGGATTCGCCGTCGATCCAGACCGGCTCGATCTTGTAATCTCCAACTGTCCAGTTGATCGTATCAAAAGCCATGGTAACCAAGTCTTTGAATTCTTCGCCAACCCTGGCGCTCGGTCCGGTGAATGGAGCAAGGACGCCGACTTTGAGCGTTTTTGCAGGCGCTGACGCTTCTGTCGCGGCCGGCTCTTCGGCTTCTTGAACGGGAGCCTGCGACGGGACGGAGGTTGGCTGAGCGCAGCCGCCAATTAGCGCAACCAGAAGACTCACCACAATTCCGAGAAAGAACCAATTTCTTTTCATTTTCTCCTCCTGAATAGTATTTTTGATCCAAAGCTTGAAAGATAGGGTGCAAAAATCTAATCATCCATTTTCAGACGGGTAGATATCGATGCCCGATCGTGAACAGCGTCAACTGTAAAGTAGGAGCAGGTTTTGAATATAGTCCATATGCTTTTGAGCTTCGATTTGCGCTTTTCTTGGGTCATGGGCAGAAATTGCCTGTAAAATGGAACGCTGCAATTGGATCAAGTCTTCCTTCACTTTCGGAAGCATGACCATTTCTGAGATCACTTCGGATAACAGCTCACGCACAAGATAGTAGAACTGCTCAAGGAGCGGATTGTGCCCGGCACGAGCCACAGAGAAATGGAAATCGATATCTGCCTTTACAAATTCGTTGTCGTTTTCGACGCCATTTTCCATTGCTTGAAGAGCCTGATGAATTTGTTCGAGATCTTCAGGAGTTGCGCGTTCAGCCGCCAGGCGTGTCAATCCAACTTCAATGATTAAACGGGCTTCATATACTTTATCCGCATTGAGCACACCTAACCGTGTTTTGACATCCTTGGAATTAAATACGGTTTTGAGAGCATCGCCGCACACCCAGGTGCCTTTTCCCGGGTGCGATTCTACAAGTCCAACTGCAGCTAAGAGCTGGATCGATTCTCGGATTGTAGATAATCCGACTTGATAATGTTCTGCCAGAGTTTTTTGTGACTCCAAATACTCGCCAGGCTTGAGTTGCCCTGCCAGGATGAGGGCTCTCAGCTCATCGGCGATCTCTTCAGCCATCGTGGTGCGGCGGCGGATTGCAGACATTGGAAGAAGAAGGGTAATCTTCGTAATTTCTGAATATCTGATATTCTTATAGCATAACCTTTTCTTTCTGTCAAATTAATCTTTAATCCTTTCTGGCAGCACCCAACAAGCTCATAACCAATTATGCTGGTGCTCGCTTGAATGGGAAATGACGGATGAAACGCTGATATCGAAGGAAAATTTTTCTAAAAAATAAGAAAGGGACAGGCTGGCGCTTGTCCCTTCTTGATATTTTAACTCTGGAAGGTGTTAGGTAGAATTTCTCGGTAGAAACTGGAGAATATTATTTCAATAGACGCTCCAGCGCCGAAAGGAACAGGACCACATTTTCGGGTCGGGATGAATACCCCATCAACCCAACTCGCCAGACTTTTCCTTTCAATTCCCCTAGACCCCCACCTACTTCGATATTATATTCATTGAGCAAACGGCTGCGAACCTTTGGTTCATCAACGCCTTCTGGAACGCGTACGGTAGTCAGACTGGGGAGGCGATGCTCACGAGGAACATGAAGTTCAAGGCCTAAATCCTCTATCCCCTGCCAGAGCAGCTCGGCGTTGCTGCGGTGACGAGCCCAGCGGTTTTCAAGACCTTCATCACAAACAATCCGCAGTGCTTCGTAAAGGGCGTAGTTGGAGGAGATCGGCGCAGTGTGGTGATAAGTCCGGTCGTGCCCCCAATATTTTTGGACCATGCTCAGGTCGAGGTACCAGCTAATCACAGGCGTTTTTCGCTGATTAAGCGCTTCAACGGCACGCGGGCCAAAGGTGATTGGACTGATCCCTGGAGGGGCGCTTAAGCATTTTTGCGAGCCGCTGTAGCAGACATCGATATCCAGCTCATCCACCTGAATGGGGACACCTCCAAGCGATGTTACCGCATCAACAATTAAGATAGCCCCATGTTTGTGGACAACCCGAACAATCTCATCCAGCGGCTGCAAGGCGCCTGTTGATGTTTCAGCATGGACAATGGCTACAATCTCGGCGGAATGGTCGACAATCGCACGGTCAACTTCCTGTGGAGAAAAAACCTCACCCCAAGGCCGCTGAATTGTCTTCAGATCGGCACCGTAGCGGCGAGCCATCTCTGCAAGCCGGGCGCCGAAATAGCCGTTAATACACACCAAGACTTTCTTGCCTGGTTCGACTGTATTGGCCACCGCCGCTTCCATTGCTGCCGATCCGGTGCCTGACACCGGGATCGTGAGCTGATTTTCTGTGACGAAAACGTACCGCAGCATTTCTTGGGTGCGATCCATGATCTCCAAAAAGCAAGGATCAAGGTGACCTAACAAAGGAGTCGCCATCGCCTTTAAGACGCGTGGGTCGACGAGGCTGGGTCCCGGTCCAAGCAGCAGCCGCGGCGGAACAACTAACTCATCCATGTGGAAGCATTCATTCGTTTTTTTCAACATTTCAGCTCCATTTCATTGAAGAGAATTCCTTTTGATTTTACGAAATTATAATTGCCACCAACGATCTTGTATAGCTAACTTCCTTCCAAACCAGCTAAAGCAAAATCGGGTTTCGGTACATCAATAACGTTCTACAGACATGAGCATTTGCTACGCCTCGACTGTGGTAAGAAACCACCTTCGATAAGACAGAACGAGCAATAAGAATGGGAATTGAACACAAACCAGAGACAGGGCAGCGAATTGATCCAAATAAAAGCTGAGCAGCAGCAGACCTGTCAGTGAAAGCAACAGCCCGATCAACCCAACCTGGACACCTTCCATCTCCCGACCGCGCACGATCAGGAAGGCAGACGTTAGTGTCAAAACACCGATCGTAATTTCTAATGCGATCCGTACATAAAACCAAAATTCCCGTGCCGTCGTTAGCCCTGCCGCCCTTGAGACCAGGATCTGGAGGAGAGCACGCAAAGTAAGCGTTGGAGAGAAGGGGATATAGATCAAGTAGCCCAGCGATAACAAGACTTCGAACGCCAATAATACCATCCCAATGATGATTAGCAGGCGCAGCCGCGGCTGACCAATTCGCTCTCCGACATGCCTGAACCATGCACTCAAGATTTTTTCAAAACCAGGTTTTGCAGGGATGATTGGAATCTCACTATGCGTAAGATACAATTCGATCGCTGCAGACAAACCAGAAATATGAGGCATATTTGAAGCTTTGCTGACCTGCAATCGCGACAACAATAGTCCGAGCTCCTCTGCATCCAGGTTGTTATCCGCAAGCTCACGCAGCTCAGAAAGGGCATAGTAAAGTTCCGCTCGCGGATCCGTTTTGTTTAGACGCTGTACAAAAAGATACCCTAACACAAGCAGGAGAAAAAATGCATAAATGAGCGGGGCGGCTGGAGGGTAAAAATAATCATTGTTCTGGGTGATAAATTTGCCCACCTCATCAATAAATAAGCCTATCCCCAAGCCATTTAATGCCGCGCTCCAGCTCAAGGCCCATCGGTTTGCAAAGAGCAATGGAAACAGCACCGAGATCATTAAGAGCAAACCACCCCATAAGGCATGGGCAATATGCAGGATATTGTTGCCTAACTGTGGGTAGCCTGTTGCCTGCAGAAAGAGGCGCGTGGTGATCACAGAGGCTGCAAAGGTGGTTAGCGAAATCAGCAGGTAATTTTCGGCGCGACTGCGTTTGATTGCAGACCTGACGGTTAAATAAGTGTTCTCCATAGCGAAAGGTGTCCAGATTTCAAGATAAAGAATGTATGCTACAGCCGCTCATAGTGAACCCCTGTCAGTTCTTCAGACACAGTCCACAATTGAGCCGCAACCTCCACATCGTGCGAAGCGGCGCTCGACTTAACCTTCTTCGGATAACCCCTATACCCTCCAAACGACCCAGGTCCGATATATTCACTCCCAGACAGCTGAGACGAAACTGCAGCATAGAGAACCGGCAGCGCTCCCATTTGTGCAGATTGGGCAAACAGGCGGTTTACCACTTTGTTGAATAAAACTTTCACCTGGCTTCCTTCCATACGCGGTCCTGCAATCTGCAGATTAGTCGAAGCAAATCCTGGATGGCACCCAAGGCTGATCGTGGAGAACCCGTTTCTTGCCAATCTTCGTTGAATTTCGTAAGCGAACAGTAAATTCGCTAATTTACTTTGCCCGTAAGCAGACCATTTCTGGTATCTCTTCTCCGCATTAAGATCATCGAAATTCATCTTGCCAAAGAGGTGCATCGAGCTGCTGACCGTTACCACCCTGGCAGCAGGCGCAGATAATAGGGAATTTAGGAGGAGTCCAGTGAGTGCGAAATGACCCAGATGGTTGATCCCGAACTGCATTTCGAACCCATCCTTCGTCTGCCTCCTTGGCAATGCCATTACACCAGCATTATTGATCAAGATATCCAATCTGGGATAACTCGCTGATAGTTTCGAGGCGCAGCTGTGGATGGATGCCAGATCCGCCAGGTCTAGACGGATTAATTCCGGGGCTACAACAGGATTATCCGCTAGGATGGCGCTGACGGCTTGCTGACCCTTATCAGGCGACCGACAGGCCATTAAGATCCTGGCTCCCCGAGCAGCCAGGAAACGGGCAGCATGAAAACCAATTCCGCTGTTAGCGCCAGTAATGAGCGCCAGCTTGCCGGTTTGGTCTGGGATGTTCTCTTCAATCCAAGCCTGAATACCAGTCATTAAATGCGCCTCTTTCTCCATTATCTAAGATCAAGCAAGTATCATATCACCCCTAAGAACTCGGTTCAAGCCTTTATGAGCAGATACACGGATCGGTATTGCTCAAAGGCAAAAAAGCACAAAGTGGCCGAATTTCCCCAGCCACTTTGTGCTTTATATTGTAATAGGCAATTTTAGGCCATACGCCCGTTGCCGTTGTTCGAAGATCGAAATGAAATTATCTTCCGCTAGAAAGGGAACATCCGAACAAGTCAGTCTGATTTAAGGCAAATTCAGGCGACCTCATACCCGATCTCCTTAATCGCGTCTCGAATTTGGAGCTCGGTGACCTGGCTGTCGTCATATTCGATCTCTAGCTGTTTCTTAAGATAGCTGGCTTTGGCAAAAAGGATCCCAGGAATCTCATCCTCAAGCGCTTCCAGGTGCATGACACAAGCTGGGCACATGATGTTTGGGATGTTGTAAGTTCTGCGAACCATCATCCTTCTCCTATTCGAATTGGAACACACCAGTATACATCCCCATTGAGCACATGAAATCCATCATCTTACCGGATGCTTGAGGAGGAATTTTTATCACCGTATCCCCGGTCTCAGGAAGGACCTCCATCACATCAAGCTCGGGTATGACAAATGCTCGGGCGCATGAGAAGGTTTTATTGGTGACGAGATGAAGCTCAATGGGCTGGTTCGCAGGGACAGAAACGAGGCTTGGTTCATACCCTCCATTTTCAACATTAATTCGCACAACGCGGCTGCTGCTTGAGGCCGCCGCGGGTGAAATTGGAGAAAAATCCTCCACCAGGCTGCTTTCCGATTGTAGAGCGGCTGCCGCAGCTTGCTTCGAACCTTCTGCTTGAAAAATGCGTGTGATTTTCGAAGCTGAAATTGGCGAGCCGACCAGCGTCAGCCCTGCATTAACACCGTACAAACCAAGGACTAGCACAATCACCGCAACGACCCGGTAGAAATATCTCTGAAACATCCCACCCAGGCTAGTGGCGATCCAAGAAACTCCGATAAAGGTTGGAGCTGTACCCAGGACAAATGCAAACATGATCAATGCACCCATCCAGGGGCTGCCAGTGCCTACGGCAACAGCCATCATAGATTGGGTGACTCCACAAGGAATCAACACGGTCAGCGCTCCAAGATAAAGTGGAGTAATCCAGTTGTCATCGCGCTTGCTGATCCGCCGGATAAGCCGCCTGACTGAGGGCGGCGGTTCAAAGGAGAAATAACGAAAGATCGGATGCACTTCCAGCATTCTTAATGCGTTCCCAACCAGAAAAATTCCGATCGCAAGCTGGATGATACCCTGAAGCACGGGGGAAAATGTAAAGAGGGACCCCAACCACCCTAAGAAGAAACCCATTATGGTATATGCGATGATTTTTGCAGTAACAAACAGCAAGATCGGCTGGATCATACCTGCCTGAAATGAAATTGCTTTGCTTGTTGAGCGCGAGTTTGGGGCGATATTCCTCGATTTCGAGGAACTTCTCGCTCCATCCGTGCTGCTCTCAACTCTCTGGGCGATCGATCCGGTGAGCAAGCCACCCTGTACAGCAAAACAGCTTAACCCACCTGCCGTGAGCCCGGTAATAAATGCGAGGATTGCCGCATTTTCCATTATCGCTTCCCTCCATTCCAAGACATGAACGGCATGTTCACAACAATCTCAGATTTTTCCAGTGTAAGTGCGCCTTCGTCAGCAAGGGATAAGATTTCAGATTCAGATTTCAATTCCTTGGCTTTTGATTCGTCAACCCAATTTACAAAGACGATTTTTCGAAGCGGAGTGTAGCCATCCTCTCCTGGAGGGGAAGGGAATACATCTGGTTGGAACTTTAACGGACCAGAACCTGCTATTCCATTTTGAAAGACATACACAAGCGCAAGAGAAGTATCTGGGATCTCTGCAAGCGTCGGAACGACCAGCACCGGCGATTTCATCATTTTTGAAAGTAATTCCCCAACACCCGGATCTGAGACTTCGGTGTGGGAGAAGTAGATTTCCTCCCCATCCGCATAAGCCCTACCAGCCGGGATTTCTGCAAATTGGGGGGCAGTGGTCCTTGCGCACGCCCCAGTCAGCAACAAAACGATAAGCAACGCTGCCAATGTAAGTTTCTGCATCTAATTTTATATCTCCATTATTCAAAGAAATTGGTTGTGATTATTCAGCGTGGAAGCGGCGCAGCCGCAGACTGTTTGTCACCACAAAAATACTGCTGAAAGCCATGGCGCTTGCTGCCAAAATTGGACTTAGATAACCAAGCGCAGCGGCGGGGATCAAAATAATATTGTAGAAAAAAGCCCAGAAAAGGTTTTGGTGGATCGTTCGAACGACCCGCCTGGAGAGCAGGATCGCTCGCGGAACGCCAGTAAGACTGCCTCCGACCAGCACGATGGGCGCAGACGCCATCGCCACATCCGTACCAGTGCCGATGGCGATTCCAACATCTGCCTTGGCAAGCGCTGGTGCATCGTTGATCCCATCCCCTACCATTGCAACAATTTTGCCCTGCCCTTGCAAGCCAGAGATTTCTGCAGATTTATCGCGGGGTAAGACCTCAGCCCGAACATTCTGGATATTGATCGAACGGGCAACCGCCTGGGCGGTTTGCTGATTATCGCCGGTCAGCATGACCACTTCAATCCCCATATCAATCATCTTCTGGATCGCAGCGCTGGAATCCGGTTTAACCGCATCGGCGATCGACAGGCTTCCGGCTGCCTGGCGGTCTACAGCAACCAGGACGACGGTCTTCCCATCCTTCTGCCATTCTTCCTGGACAGCCAATGCTTGATCGGAGAATTGGATCCCATAATTTTCCATCAATCGCCGGTTCCCCACCAGGATGCTTCGCCCATCCAGGCTGGACTCAACACCGTGTCCTGAGACTGCCATAAATTCATCTGGATCGCTGAGAGGGATGGTCAGCCGGTTGGCTTCAGTTACGATCGCTTCACCCAAAGGATGTTCGCTGCCCTTTTCCACGCTGGCAGTGAGACGCAGCAGTTCTGCTTTATCGATTCCGTCCCAAGTTGAAATATCAACCACTTCGGGCTTCCCGCGGGTGATCGTCCCCGTTTTATCCAGGACAATGGTTTTAATTTTCCCAGCCAGCTCTAATGCCTCACTCGATTTGATCAATATTCCAAGCTCGGCGCCTTTGCCGGTGCCAACCATCACCGCTGTAGGTGTCGCAAGACCCATTGCACAGGGACAGGCAATCACCAGTACAGCGACCATATGGATCATGGCATTGGTAAATTGATTGACATCAGAGTTCACTGGCAGCTGACCAAAGAAATACCAACCCAAGAAAGTCAGCAATCCAATGACGATCACTGCCGGAACAAATACCGCGGAGACTTTATCCACAACTTGCTGGATCGGGGCTTTGCTTGCCTGGGCATCTTCCACCAAACGGATGATTTGAGCAAGGGCCGTATTCTTACCAACCTGTGTGGCTTCAAACCTGAAGAATCCTTGTTTATTGATCGAAGCTCCGACGACCATATCTCCAATTTTCTTTTCCACAGGCAGCGATTCGCCTGTAAGCATGGATTCGTCAACGCTTGAGCCGCCTTCAATTACCCGACCATCGACCGGGATTTTCTCGCCAGGGCGAACAACGACAATATCGCCAACTCCGACATCATCTACATTGATCTCAATTTCCTGTCCTTCCTTAATAATCCGAGCTGTCTTCGAGCGCAAACCCATTAATTTCTTGATCAATTCACTGGTTTGACCCTTGGCTCGCGCCTCCAGGAATTTTCCAAGTTTGATCAACGTGATGATGACTGCCGCAGTTTCGAAATAAACATGCCCATTGAAAAGGCCTAATACAATCGGCACCGAATAGAAATAGGCAGCAGAAGATCCCATCGCAACCAGAACGTCCATATTTGCAGATTTGTTCCGGATAGATTTCCAGGCACCTGTATAAAACTGCCTGCCGACATAAAATTGAACCGGGGTCGCCAGGATGAACATCACCCAGATCACAAACTGCGAATGCGCGAGGAAATCTGGGAGCAAGCCAAAATCAGCCGCCATCGACAGCAGGAAAAGCGGGATCGTGAATATCAACCCGACGATGAGCAGGTGCTTCTGCTCATTCATCTCTTTCTTGCGGGCAATGCCCTCGGCATCCTCGCTGGTGGCATTCTCGGTATATTTGTAGCCGAGCTCACGAAGCAGCGCCGTCAAATCCGTTGGACCTACTTCGGTGGGTACGTATTCAACCCGTACAAGATTATTCGAGAGATTGACCTGGGCTTTGTATATGCCCGGAAGCTCTTTGATCCGCTTCTCAATCAACAAAGCGTCGCTGTTATCACTAAGATTTTCCAACAAATAGCTGGCTTCACCAAGGGCAACATCATACCCGGCCCGTCGAACCCGATCGACCAATCGCGGCAGTTCAATTTCGAATTCCAGTTCGACTGCCGCTTTTTCGGTAGATAGATTCACGTTCGCAGACTTGACACCATTTTCTTTTCGCAAACTGCGCTCCACGGCAGCAGAACAGTTCGCGCAAGTCATCCCTAAGATTGGCAGTACAACATGATTATCCATAAATTATCACCGAATTCCTTTTTATTATTCCAGGACCAACAGAACGATAATAGCCGAATAAAAATAGATTGAAGAGAGCAAGATTGCCTATTTTTTCGATAGGCGGCTCCACGTTTACAGAATCGCGCCGATAAACAGTCATCCGTGCTAGAATAGCCCGATCTTTGACCAATAACCATCACAGCTTCTCCGAGGAGTTTGTGTGACTTTCATTACGAAAATTAAAAAGGCTTCCCGCGAGCTGATCATTTTTGCGGCGGCATCATTGAGTTTGGGCATGGCATACAGCATGTTCGACTCGGTCTTTAACAATTTCCTGAATGAGGAATTTTCCCTTACCGGGTTCCAACGTTCCTTCCTGGAATTCCCGCGCGAAATCCCCGGCTTTCTGGTAGTTTTTATCACAGCCTTGCTCTGGTTCTTGTGCAGCAGAAGATTGAGCGTGTTCGCCATGCTGCTTGGCGCTGGCGGCGCGTTACTTATTGGGTATGCGTCAAGCAGCTACAACGCCATGGTCATCTGGTTGTTCATCTACAGCCTGGGTCAGCACCTCTTTATGCCGCTTTCCGCAAAGATCGGCATGGACCTCGCCCATGAAGGAAAAGCCGGTAGACGTTTGGGGCAGCTCAACGCAGTTCGCAACCTGGCAACTATATTTGGGAGCTTTCTCGTCTTATTGGGTTTTAAATATTTGGATTTTGACTTTAAATTCACATTCACACTTTCTGCGGTGGCATTAATAACTGCCGCTCTTCTCTTGTTTTTGATGACACCCGAAAAAACCAGCACACCAAAAACAATTCTGAAGCTGCACCGTGAATACAAGCTCTATTATCTTTTGGCTCTGCTTTCAGGGTCTAGAAAGCAGTTATTCATCACATTTGCCCCTTGGGTTTTGGTGACAATATTTAAACAACCTACCCAGATCATCGCCACCCTGCTGACCATCGGAGGCATTATTGGGATCCTTTTCCAGCCATTCCTCGGCTGGGCTATCGATAAATACGGCGAACGGGTTGTGCTATCTTTAGAAGCTTTTTCATTGATCTTTATTTGCTTTGGATATGGATTCGCCCGAACGCTGCTGCCTGAGAAAACTGCTCTTCTTCTAGTGTGCTGCTGCTACCTTTTGGACCAAATGGTTTTTTCAGTCAGTATGGCTCGATCAACTTATATGAAGAAGATCGCACTTCAACCTGATCATGTGCAGCCGGCATTGTCTGCCGGCGTGTCTATCGACCATGTCTTCTCCATTTCAGCGGCAATCGTCGGTGGGATTATCTGGACTCGATATGGATATCAATATGTTTTTCTTTTTGGAATGGGGATCGCGGTGGCTAATCTTATTGCAGCAATGCAGATAAAACTCCCAAACGAGGCTGACACGGAAATTGCCATAAAGAGCCCCGCTTGAGCAATTCTTTGGGGATTATGCCCTTGGTTTCGAATGCGATTACTTTTGGGAATCCCCAGGTCGTTTGACTCATATTTATTGCATAAAATGAAGGATCTAAAGGAATATTTTGCTTAATATGTATAATATGGGCGGAATTTGATTTTCCTAGATCGTGGAGGCAATGATGGCATCTTCCATCCCCCATTGGGATTTATCCAATGTCTATCCAAGCCTGGATTCTACTGAATTCGAATCCGCGGTTTCGTCGCTCACTTCTCAAATCGTAGAAAACGAGAATTTCTTTGCAGCTCGAATTCCGCAATTAGCTGTCGAAGAATCAACTGCCGTTTTAGCCGAACAGTTAGAACAAGCAATCCTGCTCTTCAATAGAACTGGCGAACTAGCAAGCACAATCAATGCATTCATTTACTCATTTGTTTCCACAGATTCTCGTGATCGGAACGCACGGCGGCAATTATCTGAATACGAACAGCTCGATATTCGCGTCCAACGCAGCCTGACCAAATTTCAAGCTTGGGTGAGGTCCTTCGATGCCAGATTAATGGAGATCATCCAGGCGAAACCCACCAACGCTTCCCATGCTTTTGCAATCCAAGAAGCAGCAAATCAGGCAAAATACTTGATGGGGGATTTAGAAGAAGATCTGGCAGCTGAGCTGAGTTTGAGTGGGATTATCGCCTGGAGCAAGCTGCAGGGAACGATCACCTCCCAGCTCACCACAGATTTCGAATTAGACGGAGAAATCCAAAGCTTGCCGCTTCCGGCAGTTATCAATCTGCATTCTCACCCAGATGAGCAAGTCCGGCGGCGAGCTTACGAGGCTGAGATCCGGATGCTGGAGTTGGTGGACGAACCTCTGGCCGCGTGTATGAATGGGGTGAAAGGGGCACAGCAGACCCTGAATCATCGCCGAGGACGAAAAGATGCAATTCACAGCGCCCTCGATGATGCCCGAATTGACCAAAGTACGCTGGATGCAATGCTTTCTGCTATGTGGGATTCCTTTCCCTCCTTCAGATCTTATTTCCACGCCAAAGCAAAGAAGCTTGGAAAGTCAAAATTAGCATGGTGGGACCTTTTTGCGCCAGTCGGGGAACAGGGGCAATCCTTTTCGTTCGAACAAGCCCAAGAATTTATTCTCAACAACTTTGCCGGTTTTTCTCCTGAGCTGGAATCTTTAGCACGAACCGCTTTCGAGTCGAATTGGATAGACGCTGAGCCGCGCTCTGG
Organism: uncultured Chloroflexia bacterium; assembly: GCA_963827155.1. Classification (GTDB taxonomy): domain Bacteria; phylum Chloroflexota; class Anaerolineae; order Anaerolineales; family UBA4823; genus UTCFX2. The sequence goes on from CAWGZV010000002.1 coordinate 2,224,086, forward strand.
TAAACGAGGCGGCGCGTTCTGCATGGGCCTTCCAGGTGTCAAGCAATCCCGCATTTTGTGCAATTTTGATGGCACCTTGGATCAGGTCACAACGATTGCACACGAACTAGGGCATGCCTTTCACAACCACTGCATGTACCAGGCGGATAAAACAACCCTCCAACGTAGAACGCCAATGACCCTTGCAGAGACAGCTTCCATTCTTTGCGAGACGATCGTTATGCAGGCAGCCTGGAAAAAAGCAAAAACACCTGGAGAAGAATTGTTTATTCTTGAAACCATGTTGAGCGGAGATGCCCAGATTATTGTAGATATCAGCTCTCGTTATTTATTCGAAAAGGAGGTTTTTGAGCGGCGAGCAAAAGCCGAACTCTCACCAGACGAATTTTCAAACATCATGATAGACGCTCAAACAGCGACATACGGGGATGGATTGGATTCCTCGACTCTGAACCCGATGATGTGGGCATGGAAACCGCATTACTATCGCGATGATCTCGCGTTTTACAACTTCCCTTATGCTTTTGGCTCTTTGTTCGGTATCGGCCTTTACGGAATCTACCAACAGCAAGGACAAGCTTTCTTAACCGATTATCAAAAGCTGCTGGCATCAACAGGCGAAGCGAATGCCACGGACCTGGCGAAACGATTTGGGTTCGACTTGAAGGATAGAAAATTTTGGGATAATAGCCTGGATATCATTAAGGCTCGCGTCCGCCGCTATATTGAGCTTTGATTCCAGACCTCATGGTGTTGAGATGATTTCCTATATTGCTTGTGCGGTTTAGAGAATTAGCAGGCTGGGTGATCTGATGCAGACGCTCTCCCAGCCAGTCTCGCTTCTTCGTTACAAGGTGAACTCGATTTCGCGAATAAGGTTTCCCGATGAGCAGATATATCCGACCACCGGATGATGTCTACTGGCATTTCAGACGACTGCCTTCAGATGAGCAAGTAGGCGCTGAGTGGACGAGCGTTGAAGACGGATTTCGCTATTACGTCAGAGGTGATCGGCGGATCTGTCAAATTAGAAGTGATGAAGAAGCGGAGACGATTGACAGCATTCCATCCAAACTTCCAGCCGGCGCTCAGGTGCTTACTGGAGTGCGTTGGGGATTCCACATTCCGATCTCGGTTTTCTACCAAAGCGTAATCGGTCCATCTGGCTCACCACCAAAAACCCATACCTGATCAAATATAATTGTTATTGGTTACTCAGGTTTATTTCCACTTTATGAGGTTATGAATATGAGACGCGGTATTTTAATAAATATATTGATCCTGGTCATTCTGGTAGTGCTGATTTTGCTGCCAATATTTGTTTTTGCGGTTACCGAAGCAGTGGCAAAAGCAAACGGCTGTGAGATCTCCAATCTGGGGTGGGGGGAAGGAATTTGCCAGGATATGTACACACTGGCATTTCTTGCAGGGTTGGTAGGATCCTTCAGCTCTCCTTTCTTTATCCTGATTCTTGGGCTTTATTTGACGGGGGTGACATTTTATTTTATCGTTGCAATTATCCGGAGTAAGCGTTCGGCGCAGCCTGTTCCTGGTTTCGCCCGCGGGATGTTCTTCAGTACTATCGGCATTGTGGGGGCTGCGTTGGTTGCTGCTGGCGCGATCCTTTTCATCCGCTGGTACCAGACATCATTTATCAGTGCCTGCAAAGAACTTCCGGCTCCGGCATCCTTCGCAGTTCAGGAAAATGGTCGACTGGCAGTTGGGGTGAAGCTCCCCTACCCAGAGGGCCGGCCCGAGCAGTATATCATCGAAGTGCTTTCTACCGAAAGCGAGGCTGGTTTCACAATCAAAGGGCTGCCCGCCAGTAAAAGCCCTGCCTGGTCGCCTTCTGGTGAGCAGTTGATTTTCTCTGCCCAATCGAATGGCAGCAGTCAATGGGGGCTTTTCCTGTCAAACAACTCTGGTCAGGTCAGAGGTCCCATTATCGAAGACAATCTGGAAATGCAGTCGCCAGACTGGTCCTCGGATGGCAAATCGTTCATTTTCCACCGCTGGTTAGCAGGAAAATCCGAACCCAATCACCGAGATATTTTCTATTCGGTCAGACGGCGGCAACCCCCTCCAGCTTACTGAGGGTGAAAAATATAATGGAAACGGCCAATTCTCCCCGGATGGGGATCAAATCGTTTTTGTGTCAGACCGCAGCGGCTCGAGTGATATTTACATCATGGATTCAGGGGGCGGCGAACCTCGCCGACTTACCTATCATAACCAGGATGATATTGATCCAAATTGGTCTCCTGATGGAAAATTTATCGTTTTCTCTTCTAGCCGCGGCAGCAGTCTGACGCGCAAGAACTATAATCTGTTTGTCATGGCAGCAGACGGTACGAATCAATGCCAAATTACAAACGAAGAAGGCATCGAGTGGAGACCTGTCTGGTCTGCAGATGGCGCCTGGATAGCTTATATTGCTGGTCTGGAGGATCAAATCTATATGATGCACCCCGATGGAACGGAAAAGAAACTCGTTCAACTACCTGAACAAGCTGCACCGCTCAGCCTGGATTGGGGGAAGAGACCTTGAAAGCCCAAAAACGAGCATTGGTGATTTTAAATCCATATTCTAATCGTTGGAAAGCGCGGGAGCGATGGCCTGAAGCAGAAGCCACGTTAATCCAGGCTGGGATTGAGTTCGATCTCCGCGAGACTCAAAAACCAGGTGATGGGATCGGCTTTGCCGAAGAGGGAGTACGAATGGGTTATTCGCCGGTGATCTCGGCTGGAGGAGATGGAGCCACAGGCGAAGTCCTTAATGGTCTATATCGAGCCGATCCTGATGCAGTTCTAGGTCCATTAGGCATCATGCCGCTCGGAACAGCAAACGATCTTGCCCACAATCTTGGTCTGCCTTTAGGTTTAGAAACCGCCGCGCAGGCGATTGCTGCTGGTCAAACGCGGCGCATCGATCTTGGCAAAGCAAACGAATGGGTCTTCCACAACAACTCAGCCGTCGGGCTTGAACCTGTCGTTACCTTGTGGAACATCCGAATGGTGCGTTTTAAGGGAGTCATGAGGTATTTAGCCGCAGCCTTACGGACGATCGCGGCTGGAACGCACTGGGAATGCCGCTTGAATTGGGATGATGGAGAATATGCAGGACGAGTGAGCCTGGTCTCGGTAGGGAACTGCCCGGTAACCGGAGGGCTGTTTTGTATGGCGCCTGCTGCGGATCCTGCTGACGGAAAATTGACTTTTGTTTATACTTATGCAGCTTCACGTTTGAAAATGCTGAGCCTGCTTCCACGCCTGATCAACGGCAGTCACGTTAACGACAAAGCTGTGCACCAACATCACACCACCCGGTTGGTCATTGAGCTCGCTCCTGGTTCGCCGATCCAAACGGATGGAGAGATACGCGGCATGGATCTTACTCGGATTGAATACAGTATCCTGCCCTCCAGATTGGATATCCTAAGCCCTGAAAACGTGAAGCCGGGTTAGAAAAAGAAAGAATAATCAGGAGAAGATATGAGGAATAGCCGTATCTACCCTAAGGAATTCTTACAAGTTCCTGAAATTTTCGAACCGGCACAGATGCCTCCAACGAAAAACGAGCTTGAAGAAGCCATCGAAATTCGATCGAAATTTCTTTTTCCAAAAGATAATCTTCCTTATATGGTGGATTTTGTGCGGGCATTCAGACTGATTAGAGATGCTCAAAACTATATTGAAATCGGAACCTATGACAAAGGCAATCTGGCATTTATATCCCGCCAGCTTGCACCAGATGCCCACATCATCGATGTGGATATCGCTGAGCACTTGAATAAGACGAAGTTGTTAGCGGAAACAATTGCGAAAACCCAACACCTGACCACAATAATCGGAGATTCAACTGATCCTAAGACAGTTGATGCGGTCAAGCTTGCCCTTCAAGGGGTACTCGCGGATGCCATTTTTATTGATGGAAATCATGTTGCTGATATGGTCATGTGCGATTATGCACACTTCGCACCATTGGTAAGACCAGGAGGGATTCCTCTTTTTCCATGATATTTACTGGTACGGCGATGACAAAAATTTTGGGGCTGCGTATGCCATCTCTGAGATCGACCGGCTTACACCTGTCTATGCTGTCTTTATGGACCATCCCGTTCATCGTTTTCTTCCAGGGTTGAAAAAGAGCGAAATTATCTGGGGTGGAGTTGGGATTATCCACAGTAATAATTATGAGTGAACAATAATTAACGCATATCGCTTCGGTCAGGTGCTGACTGAAGCGATATCGTCCAGATATTTACTGCAACTAGGCTAGCTGGAACTAACACTTGACTTACACGCGCCTCTTGCTTCATTCGGCGTATGTGCATACGCTGCCCCTTAGGCAATCTCTTCGTTTTAACTTTGTCTTTCTTCTTTGTTTCGTCCGTCTTGTTTACCAATGTTCTTATCTCCTTTTTCAAATCAGTTTCGGTTTTCTAAACGTTTGCCCAATATTCATCAGCCTCTTTATTCATTTCCGCCTGGCGGGCATAGTATTCCGGGTATTCTATAAGATGCGCCAAGGCGATCTTTCCAGAAAGCAAGACATCATCATTAACAAAATCGAGTTCAGGCTCTCTAGCTACTCGACCATGCTCCACATTAAGTGCTTGTTGAAACTGTTGGATGGCGAATTGCCGCCAATCAATACCTAATCGATCGCCAATTCGCCTTGATTCAGACAGGTCAATAAATGTCTCACTTTGCATAGGATAATTCCTTTCAGAGATATTCCTGGTGCTATCCAAAGGTGAGCACCGACGGATAAAATATCTCCCCCTATAGAGTTAATTCAGAATTTCAAAAATCATTTGGACCAGGTGCTGCTTGGCGTCCAGTAGATCTTCTCATATGCCTACGCGCAGTCGAAATATTTGCCAGCTTTATCTCAAAATCAAATCACCATAGCGCATCATCTTTTCGAAACTTATGCAGATGAGACCCACCAACTCTGTTTGATACCGTAGTCGCTCACACTACCGCTCTGAGATAACCCTGCAATTCATCTTCAGCCTGTTTTTCATCGCACCCATATCGAACTTGAATTGTTTTTATGAATTTGTCGTGATTTCCGTCGATCTGCTCAATATCTTCTTCAGTTAATTTACCCCACCGGACGTGGATTTTTTCGCGTACATGTTCCCACTTGCGGATCATAACCTTATTTGTCACGGTATGTTCTCTTACGAAGAAATTGAAGATCCCCAGCAGAATAATTGTCCCCCCCAGTGCCACGAGCAAGCTTGGGAAACTGAAACGGGTAGTGTCGATATGAAACTCAGGCGACAACAAGTATCCCGCTATCAAACCACCAATGCTGCCCACAATGATATTGAGCCACAAGATCGAATGGCGGCGGCGCATTATTATAGTAACCAGCAACCCAGTGACAGCTCCTGCGAGTAGCCAAACAATGAAATTTATCATCATATTCTCTCCTGTCTGAGCTTTTCAGACATATACATTGACTACACTTGCGAAACGACAGGGATTTCTTCCACTTCGTAGCATGGATGCCATTCCCAGCATCCTAAGTATAGCGACGAAGAGTCTCAAAACCGTCACAATAAATCTCGCCTTACTGGTTATGTCTGAGATTGTTATAAGCAGGCGTGTGTCCAGACGAACCACTTTCGGCACTGGCAGGTTTCAGCTATTTGAACACATTGGATGGTTCAGTGGGCACGGTGGAAGCTAGCAAACTGGCTTGCAAAACTGGTTCTGCTTTCTCAATCAGAAGGCTGAGCCGCTCCATGCTGCTGGGGACCAATGCCAGCGGCGGTTCATCCATAGACTTTATTGTGTCCCATAAAAGTGCCTGTCGCTCTTTGAGGTCCGAAACCTGAGCCGCAGCTCCTAAAACCGCACGACGGCTCACCAGCCGATACCACAGGATTTGGCAAACAACCGACAAGGGGGGCGCCACTATGATGCCAATAAAGCCAAAGGCGTCGGCCATGGCAATGAGCAAGACCACGGTTAGAATGGGATTGTCCCATCTGCGGTTGAAAAGCCGCGGCTTAACCCAAATTCCCAAGACCACCAGGACGACCAACGTATAGAGAACCGTGATCAAGCCAAGCTGCACACTCGTCAGCAACCCCAAAAAAAGCACTGGAATCACCGCCAGAACTGCCCCGACCACAGGTATAAGACAAGCCAGAGCGCCTACGAGCGCCAAGAGAGCTGGGTAAGGGGATCCGAGCAGCCAGTAACCGAGACCCAACAGCAGCCCAGCCAGGAGACTATGGATAAGTTGGCTGCGGATGTAAGCGCCGAGGTCAGGCTCTACTGTCCGCCATATTCCACGCGCTTGTTTGCGCTGTCCTGAAGGAAGCAGCGAGAGCCAGAGTCGTTCAAAATGGATCCGATTGATGCTCCAATAGATGCTTAAGAACAGAATGATGAATACGGCGCTGACGACGCCGGTTATGCCCTGCGTAATGCCAAGTATCGCCGGCAGCACGAGCTGCCCCTGGTCGCCGGTGACTGCTTCGAAAAGCTTGCTCGGCGGCGGCAGCCGCATAACCAGCGCCTTTTGGAACGAGCTGCCATCCAACCATACTGGCATCTTCCACGCATCCTGCACCGACACAGTATGCGCCAGCTGTTCAATCTCAATGATCGCGGTCTTGCCAGTCAGGAATAGCAAGATGATGAAACTACCCAGCATAACCAGATACAGAAGAATCCAGGCCGCACGCTTGATGAAGCCTTGCCCAATCAGGCGATCTACCAATGGGCGCAGCGAAGCGGCGAGTGCGAGCGAGATCAACACGTAAACGACAACAATCCGGAACTGCCACAGAACCACCAGCGCCAGTAGCGTAGTCATCACCGCCGTAATGGACCTTACCAGTTGTTTCGTCATGGTGTATTTGAAGAATTGACCTGAGCCAGCAGAGAATCAAGATCGGTTGTAATGGCCTCGATCTCATCCATAATATGATCGGTTTGCTTGACCATCTGATAAGAGCCCTCTTTTTTAAGCCTAGCCTGCTTGCGCAAGTCTTGAGCCAGGTCCTGGGCTTCGTAGCGCAGCCGGCTGGCATAATCACGCCCAATAGAGACCTCTGCCTCCATCGTTCCAGATTGAAAGACGAAGCGATCGAGCAAGAGCTGGATAATGGCCGCCATTGGAATTGCCATCAGCGCGCCAGCAATGCCGAAGAATGAACTGAAAGCAAAAATCGCCAGCAGGGAGACGAACGGATTGACCCCCACCGCTTTCCTCATTACACGCGGCACAAGCACGCTGTTTTCCAACTGCTGAATAATAATCGTGGCGACGATAACCCAAAGCAACTTAGAAGGCGCTATAGACAAGGCAATCAGCCCAGCCGGGATGGCGCCAAGCAGCGGTCCAACCATCGGTACGGCCTCAAATACACCTGCCAGGAGCGCCAACACCAGGGCATTTGGCAGGCCAATGAGCAGGTAGGCAACCAGCGCCATGATGGCGATGACCAGGCAAAGTACGCTTTGTCCGGCTATGTAAAATCCAACCTTGGATTCCATCGCCGAGATCAGCTCACTGATATTCTCTCGTCTGCTTACTGGGACCAGAAGCAACAAAGACTGGATGGTTCGCGGCCCTTCGAGCGTCCAATGCAAGGTCAACAGCAGAATGGCTGTGGCTAGAAAAATTAATTTTGCCGCTGATCCCAAGTAATCCAGAGCTTGCCCCGTAGAAGCCAACATCTGCGTTCCTGTTTGCTGTACCGGCGCCAGACCAGTAAGTGTCGCTGGGAGGAACTCACTCAAGCGCACAATCCATTGGTTGGGATAATTAACCATCCATTCGCGCAGGCTTTGGTAATATCCCGGCACTGCGGCAGCAATTGTCGTGCTTTGATCGATAACCAATGGAAACAACAAGAGCACAAAACCGATGAGCAAGCCAAGCAAAATGAAATAAACGATAATGACACCCGCCATCCGGGGGAGCCCTCGTCGATTAAGCCAGGCAACGGCTGGTCGGATCACCGTGCCGATCACAATCGCAATAAATAAGATGAAAACGACCTGGTAGAACCGATAGAGAAGCCAAAAACAAAGGGCAACTAGAACCAGGACAAGAGTTGCCCAGGCTACCCTTCTAAAAGTCCAATAATCTTGTTGAATAGGCGGATGGTTTTCCATGCTTTCCATAATCCTTCATTACGTCTGTGGACTTGGCAAATAAGGTGACGAAACAATACGCCGTTAGGATATTGGTTGCGTTTTCTAGAGCCTCGAACACAGGTCGATGTTGATTAAAGAATCACCAAGTAAAAGGTGCCGAGGCTGGAGCCAGGGAATGCTACCAGCCTCGGTCCGTCTCGGGACTACGCAATGAAAAACCGAAGAAAATACCGTTAACGACGGCGCCCGCGACGGAAGAGATTGACAACAAACAGGAGGATGATTGCGCCTCCCAATGTCACCAGCATGGTTTCAAGGGTGATCGCATCATTGATCGTCCCGACACCAAAAATGGGGGTAAGGAACCATCCTGCAATGAAGGCGCCAATAACCCCGACCACGATATCGAGAATCAAGCCCTGCTGCGAATTTGTCCGCATGATGCGGCTGGCGATATAGCCGACGATCGCACCTGCGATGAGATATATGATGAGGTTCGTGAGATTCATTTGTCCGCTCCTTATTCGAAGGATTGAGATACACGAATATTTTGTGTATGGAAGAATTTCTCCCTCTCGATTGAGCAGGGGACAAGATTACAGCCAGGAGAAAAGCCCAAACTTTGGCCAGGCGTAATCACACGATTTTCAATGACCTTAGACTTTTTCAACAACCTCTTTCACCTCTTCCATCCGCTTGTTGATTTCTTCTTCGGCCTGCTCACGGGTGTAGCCATATTTTTGCTGCAGCAAGCCGACGATTTGTTCGGCATTTCCGCCTGCTTTTTCCAGGTCATCGTCGGTGAGCTCGCCCCACCATTCTTTAGCCTGACCGCGCATTACCTTCCACTTGCCTTCGAAAATATCCTTGTTCATGAGTAATCCTCTTTCCTTATAATATGAATTGGATGTGCCCAGAAGATTTCGCACCCGACAGTTCCGGACAACGGAGAATTATTGCTTCCTTCTGCTCATCCGGTTTCCTATGTCATACCACTCGTTCCGGTTCTTATCGAGCATTACGCTGATAGACATAGACCCGGCTTAATCGTAGAAGCACCAGAGGTTTTACACCACTCCCAAGAAGTTCAAAATGAGGAGTATCACGGCGATAACGATCAGAATATGGATCCAGCTGCCAGTTTTCGGGAAGCTCGAACTAATATTTCGGCCGAAGAAGCCAAGCAGCCACAGGATTACTAAAATCACAACGATAGTCATTAACATTAGATTTCTCCTTTTCAATCGTAGAGTTGATCGATATCAATCTGCCTGATCTGTAAATCAGGTAGCATCCACCATCAGTCACATTGATCGCCAACCATTTTCGTTCGAAAGCAGCTCATCCAGCGGACTGCCGACCAGGTTTGAGCAACATGCCTAACAATAATCCAATAACAACGGACAACGTGATCGTCACCCAGGGGTATTCGGTTGCCTTCTTGCTGAATTCCCCAGGAACTCGGTCTGCAACTTCCTGGACTTTGGCATTGTATTGGCTCAATCCTTGTCCAACCCCTTCATTGATAGTCTTAGCGGCGCCGGTTACTGTTGTTTTCATGCTTTCTTCAAGCTGTTCAAATTTCCGGCCCAGTCCGGTGACGCCATCATCAGTTAACGTGGCGAGATCTTTTTTCGTGTTATCAATATCTCGATTAACTTTGTTCTCAAATACCTTGTCATTCATTGTTCATTTCCTCTCTGGCTGTAGATATCTATATGAACGGAGACCAATACTCATCAAATTCAACTATCTTTAAGTCTACTCAGTGAGAGTCTCAACACCGTCACAGTAATCCCAAATGAAGAACGCAACTTACAACATGGGTCGGATTACACAATCTGCGATCTACCTACCCCAATACTGCCGCATCTTGCTTTGCAGCGCGATATCGTCAGCTTCTTCGATATTGTTAATGCGCGGGGCGTCCCAAAATACTTGCGGATCAGCCGTCAAAACCAGCGTGAGAACACTGCCTTGCGAGAGCATCTCTTTCGGGATGTTTATTACTCCCAAACGCACCATGACCAATCCGTCACCTTTTGCAGGTTTTACGATGTAGAAACCAAGTTTGCCGCTTTCGGGTTCTAAGATAGCTTCCTGCACAACACCGAGCAAGTTGTTCAGCCCGTCATAGAGCTCAACCTTCAGCAATTGGGAGGCGTATGCCACCTTGTACACTGGTCCGCCAGGTACATTGCAGCTAGTCGCCAGCATACCTATGCGCACCAACTTCTCCCAAAAAGCCCGAACCGCATCCTCCCATTCTGTTGGTGTGAGCTGCTGGTCGGCAGCTAAAGTCGGCGCATCTGATAACTGCTCAGGGATCAGCTGGAGTTGGATCGTCTTGTTCTGGGCGTCTAACACGCCACTGTTGATCGTTACAGCCTCGAAAGGAATCACAACCAGGGCTCCTGAGCCGATGTCAAGACTAGCGACCGGTTCCATCAGGATATAGATAATATAGGTTTCACAGGTATTGACGATATAGTCACTGGCGATCCCAAGTTTTTCCCCATTCGCATCGAGCACCAGATACCCCATTAAATTGGAAAGATGGGTCAAATTTACGCGCATATCTTTGGGTAGAATCCCGGCTGCTTGGGATTGCGGTGGTTTTTCTCCCACCACGAAAGCAGGGTCGCCTTCTTCCGCCATCTGTGTTACGGTATTACGTGTTTCCTGGGTTTGGGAGGGTTTATCCGTCGGGATTTTTGGTTGGAGGTTTGCGGTACTCGTATTGACGATTTTTGCAGATTTCTCCCCTCCTAGCTGTTGAGCTAATTGGCAGGCCATCAAGACCAGAGCCAGACTTAAAACAATCGTAAACAGGCGGAATTGTTTCGTCACTTTAATCTTTCCAAGCGATATTCACCTAAAAAATCGAGAAGGGGGCACTATATTGCCTGATTAATCAGAAATCAATTCCCACTCAAAATGCACCTCTTGATTTTCTGGCAGCGGCGTTTGCAGCGAGAATTTCTCGTACCCTACCAGGTTGACGCCGTGCAGCTCTTGCAACCGCTCCCGATACCAGACGTCAAATGGCAAGATCGAGGCGATGATGGACCCCAACGCCTGAGCCACATCGGGGGCTTCCAGAGTGGTCACAGCAGTCGAACCAAATTCTGATTTCACCAACGCAAGCTGTTCGCGCGTGATACCCATCCGGCGACGAGAGTCTTCATACGTTTTCCGCCGTGTTCCGGATAATTCCTGGCAAAACCGCCGCCAGGCTTCCACTTTTCCGGCCACAATCGGGAATGTTAGAACAATACCAGCCATAATAGACCTCTTGATCATTTCTGTAAATTCTTTGGAAATAATCAGGTTTAACGTTTCTTTGGATTTTTCCTGGAGTCTTTGGAACGCTTCACACCATCACTGGAGGCAGAATCAGCGACCTTTTCAGTATTTGATAGTTTGAGCGGTTGGCTGCTTGCTGCCCGCCCAACAGCGGATACATCACTGCTGGCATTGACAATGGACATCTTTTTCGCTTTCTTTTGCGAAGGCTTGCGTTTACTGACACCTTTGTGTCCCAAATTGTCCTCCTCTGAACACTTTGTAATCCATATTTTTCTCCTGCCATGACGTATCTGTTCATCGCATCGCGGATTTACAAAAATATACAGCTTATCGGAAAGCTGGATGAAACAGATCCCGTGCAATCAACATAAGACGGCTTAACTCGTCCCGGGGCTATCATCCACGGGTGGTGTTAGATTGTCTGCCCTTCTTTTGTTTTGTGCCATTACCATCCTGCTAGCAAACCAGCCGATAACAGCTCCAGAAGTGAGCCATACGAGAAAATTGACGAGATTCATATACTTTCTCCTATTCTTCTCCCAACATAATGCTTTGATACTGAACGGCAAAATCATTCAAGGTTTTGTGCGGGATATTCTTCTCATAAACCTTCGATTTCAGTATAATTACGCAGAGTCTCAACCGCGTCACAAGGAGTTGTTAAATGGTAGTCCAAATGGTGCCATTGCGCCTCTTTACACTCGGGGCGCCAGAAGTGCTGCTTGGTGAAAAGCCGCTCGCATTTCCTACGCGCAAGACACTGGCTCTTTTGATCTACCTGGCAATTGAGGCGCCGCCTCAACCGCGTGAGCACCTGGCTGCTTTGTTATGGCCAGAATCGAGCCCAGAGCGCAGCTTTGCCAGTCTGCGCAACACCCTCGGTCATCTGCAAAATGCAATCCGCCAGGCAAATGGGCAAAGTCCAACCTCCTATCTTTCCATAACCCACCATACCTTGGGTCTTAATCCAGACGCTAACATCGACTTAGATTTGCTTTCGGTAGAACAAGCCTATTTGCAGGCACGCACCGACCGAGCAAGCCGGGCGCTGCCTGAAGGTTCGGCATTCTTACCTTTATTGCAATTGGCTGTTGCCCGCCACCGCGGTGATTTTCTCATCGGTTTTTCTTTAAGTGATTCCGCAGGGTTCGACGATTGGGTCTCGCTTCAGCGTGAGGTTTGGAATCGCCGCCTGGGCCTGATCATGGACCGGTTGTCCGAGGTCCAATTTGCGAACGGTGAATTTGCTTACGCCGCTGAGACTGCCTCGCATTGGATAACCCTCGATACACTGAATGAAAAAGCCTATCGTCGGAAAATGCGCGCTCATTTTGCAGCCGGCGAGCGAGGCCAAGCTTTGGCGACTTATGAAACCTGCCGCGCCCTTCTGGCGGTCGAGCTAAAGGTGGAACCCGAGCCAGATACCGAAGCTTTAGCTTTACAAATACGCTCTCAACACCCCCTCAAACGAGCTGTACCTCAACCACATCCACCCATCACTCCGGTGGCTTATCTAGAGAATTTATATATCGGACGGAGAGCTGAACATCAAATCTTGGTTGATACTTACAATCTCGCAGCTGCAGGTCAACTGCAGGTCTTGGTTTTGCACGGAGAAGCCGGGATGGGGAAAACCCGCCTGTCCAGTGAATTCTTGGCTTGGACCAACTCTCAAGGAGCCGTGCTGCTGAAGGGTGAAGGATTTGAGAGCGGCAGTCATCTACCTTTCCAGCCGTTGATTGACGCTCTTCGGTTTTTGCAGGTTCGTGAGACCCCACCTGGAGATTTGCTAGAAATGACAGGGGTAACCAGACTAACCCATCTGTTGTCAGGATCGACCATCCGAGGTGCAGATTCTGCCGCAGCTGCTTTAGAGAACGAAGATCCCGAGAATCATATTCAGCCAGGAGGGAATGGGAACCGGACGCAAATTTCCGAATCATTTGTACAGCTTACATTTACGTTGGCCAAACACACCTCATTGGTTATATTTGTTGATGATTTCCAGTGGACAGATACCGCAACCCAGGATCTGCTTTTATATTCAATTCGACAATGGCGAAATCAAAGGGCGCCGATCATGCTGTTCGTGAGCCTCCGGTCTGAAGCTCTGCATCCCATGACCCAGCCTCGACAATCGAACGGATCTCATGCATTAATTCAGTGGTTAAGCCAGGTCAGGCGAGAGGTCATTCCAATTCTCCTTGAGCTGAAGCCGCTTGAGGAACTAGAAACGGTTCAGATGATCATGTCGATCCTCACGACACCTGGAACAGATTTCGCTCAGTGGGTATATCATGAAACGCGCGGGCACCCATTTTATTTGATGGAGTCCTTGAAAGATATGCTCGAACGGGGTGCGCTCCATCCGAAGCGACGAGCCAACGGTCAGTGGGGTTTTTCGATCGATGCCGAGCATAACCTTGGAGAGGCGGTGCGGGTCTCATCTACAGTGAGGGATGTAATCCTATCACGCTTAAATCGGTTAAGCCCCAACGCTTTCACTCTACTTGCTATCGGAGCTGTACTCGAACAACAAATCACTTTCGAACATCTCTGCGCCATTTCTAACCTTTCAGAAGATGCGGCATTACCTGCTCTGGATGAATTAATCAGCAGCAGGCTTCTGATTGAGGCAGCACAGACCAGCTCTTCAAACCCCTACTTCTTTGCGAACGATATGATCCGGGATGTGGTTTATACTGAGGCTGGTGATGCCAGGAGGCGCCTGTTCCATCGACGTTCGTTAGAAGTCCTCGAAGCAGCCAAGAGCTCATCGGCGGTGTTAGCCCACCACGCCTTGGCCGCTGGTCAGGTAGAAGCCGCTTTTCGATTCAGTCTGGATGCAGGACGAGAGGCACTTGAGCTTTCGGCTGTGAATGAGGCTGTCATCCATTACGAACAGGCAAGACTTTTACTGCAAGATGCAACCCTGCAAGAATTCGTAACTGAAGATGATTTAGACAAACTCTATTTACCATTAGAACAGGCTTATGAACTCATAGATCATCCAGCACAAATATTGAGCATAAAGCTTGAAATGGAACAATTCAAGCAGGGACTATGGAAAAAATAAAACACTTTCAAACAACAAGCAGCTTATCAGCTTTCATTCAAGATTGAGCACTAGATTTTCTACAAATCATGTCAGTAGAATCAGCAACTGCGGTCAGCTGTCCAAATATCGCCTTTATTAAATATTGGGGCAACCAGGACGAAAATCTGCGCATCCCATCCAACGGCTCTATCTCGATGAACCTGGATGGGCTATCTTCGCAAACTTCCGTAGAATTTGACAATTCCTTGGATCAAGATGAGCTCATACTGAACGGTGTCCAGGCGGGAGATTCCGCACGCCAGCGAGCAAGCGAAATGATGGATCGCGTGCGCCAGCTTTCAGGCTTAAAAACACGCTCGAAAATCGAGAGCTATAATAATTTTCCGACTGGAACCGGGATTGCCTCATCGGCCTCGGGATTTTCTGCGCTGGCTCTGGCGGCAAGCCGGGCAGCGGGTCTGGAGCTGACCGAAACGGAGCTTTCTAGATTGGCGCGCCGGGCTTCAGGTTCGGCTTGCCGCTCGATCCCAGGAGGTTTCGTCGAATGGCTGCCAGGAAAGAGTGACGAAGATTCCTATGCGGTTTCAATCGCACCGCAAAATTATTGGGAGCTGCGCGATTGCATCGCAGTTATCAGCCACAGCCCAAAAGAAATTAGCTCAGAACTCGGCCATTCCCTTGCCAGCAGCAGCCCGCTGCAAACTGCCCGGGTAATTGGGGCAGTCATGCGTTTGGAGGATTGCCGAAACGCGATCATAAGGCGGGATTTCGAAGCGCTCGCATTCGTGATGGAGCTGGACAGCAATTTAATGCACACGGTGATGATGACCTCCACCCCACCCCTGATGTATTGGATGCCTGCCACGATCAGGGTGATGACATCAGTCCAGGCCTGGCGGCGCAAAGGGATGCCGGTTTGTTACACGATTGACGCCGGTCCTAACGTCCATGTGATCTGTCAGGCAGAGGTTGCCTGTGAGGTTATTGCCAGGTTGGACCAGATCGAAGGTATCGAACGCGTGCTGAGCGCTGCGCCGGGAGGTCCTGCCAGGTTAGTTGCTGACCACTTCGCGTTAGAATAGGGTTAGAAGCCGGTTCAGCCGGGTGTGTTTTGCTTTGCTTTTCAAATCGGACAAGATATAATGAGAGTTTGGAAATTTTTAAATCAGAGACTATTGGTTTATAGATAAGAGAGAAAATGCAACTATTCGAATTTGTGCTTGGTTTAGCCGCTTTGATATTGATCCACGAATTTGGGCACTTTATCGCGGCTCGGTTGCTCAAAGTGGAAGTTGAGGAATTTGGAATCGGCTTTCCTCCCCGAATGGTAAAACTATTTACCCATCGCGGGACCATATTTTCATTAAACTGGATTCCACTCGGTGGATTTGTTCGACCGAAAGGCGAGAATGATCCAAGTATTGAAGGTGGGCTGGCCGCCGCCAGCCCATGGACCCGCCTGGGTGTCCTCTTTGCTGGTCCTCTCATGAATATTTCTTTGGGGATCCTCCTTGGGATACTGCTTTTCTATTCCATTGGAGACAAAGTTCCCGATAAAGTATTGGTTCAGTTCGTGTCTCCCAATTCTCCAGCCGCGCAGGCCGGTCTGCAAGCAGGAGATCTTTTTGTCTCTGCTGACGACCAAACCATCGATAGCGTGACGAAGCTTCAAGAATTGATAGACCAAAAGCTCGGGCAATCTGTGAAGATCGTTGTCAAACGTGGAGATCAGCTGGTTTCCTTGAACATCATCCCGCGCGCCCAACCGCCTGAAGGTGAAGGCCCGATGGGGGTCGCTCTCGACAATCCGACAAAGCCAGTAAGCTTAATGACCGCTACGTCGCGCGGGTTTTATGCCACATTCGAGAACATAAAAGGGATCGTGATGCTGCCAGTAAGGCTGATGAGCGGGAGCGCCTCCCCAGAAGAGGGCAGGCTGGTCGGTTATAAAGGCATGTATGATATATACCAGCGGATCCAAAGCCCGTTATGGTTTTTCATGATGATATCCATTTCGCTGGGGATCATGAATCTTCTGCCTATTCCCGCCCTTGATGGGGGACGAATTTTATTAACCCTTCCAGAGATTGTCATCAAACGCAGGGTGCCAGCAAAGTATGAAAATATGATTCATCTGGTTGGATTTTCGCTCTTGCTTCTGCTTCTGATTTATATTAATTTGCAGGATTTTATTAATCCGATCCAACTGCCCTGATCAAAGCACAGAAAGCAACAGAAATGTCCACCCTTACGGAACTCTCCCTCCAACAAGTGTTCGATGCCTTATTGGACGTTGAGAAGCCTTTCCACGCACGTTTCATGCATCGGCTTTCAGACCTTGAACCAGAGGAACTGGCAATGATCAAGCCAGTTTGGTTCAGTCTCCCGAGCGAGCGGCGAAGAATGGTTGTGGAAGGGGTTAAATCCTTGAGCGCCAGCAATTATATGCTGGATTTCGTGGCGTTCAGCCGCATCGCGGTGGAAGATCGTGACCCAGAAGTGCGCCTTCATGCGCTGAAAACGCTTCAGGATTATGAGCGAAACGATCTCATTCCGCTGTATCTCACCCTATCCAAGAATGATGAAGATCCCAGGGTGCGCGCCGCCGCTGCAAGGTGCCTGGGTCAGTATGTTTACTCCGGAGAGATAGAAGAACTTCCTCCTGATATGCTCCATAAGATCGAAGATCATCTGCTCAATCTATTCCAGGGGAACGATGAGGATTCTGTCCGGAGAGCAGCTCTTGAATCCCTCGGATATTCCAGCCGGAATGAGATCCACCCGATAATCTTAGAAGCATTTGCATCGAGTAATAAACTTTGGAAAGCCAGCGCATTAATGGCTATGGGACGATCTGCGAACAGGGAATATCAATCCGAAGTGATGTCGATGCTAGACAACAGATTGCCTGCCATACGCATGGAAGCAGCCCGTGCTGCAGGAGAATTAGAACTTGCTGAGGCAGTCCCTTTTTTAATGGAACTGCTTGATGATCCTAACGAAGATATCCGCAAAACCAGCATATGGTCATTATCAGAAATTGGGGGCGATGAAGTTCGTGATATTTTGGAAAAGCTTTCGGAGCGGGCTGAGGGTGATGATGAACTGGAGCTTTTGGAAGCGGCCTTAGAAAACCTATCCTTTTCTGAAGGGATCAAGCTAATGCCTATGTTTGAGCTCCCTGAGGATGATGAAGATACAGATGAATGGGAAGATATTCTCGATGAGGAAGATGTTCTGCTAGATTTGGATGATATTCAGCTAGATGAGGAAGATGATCTGCTAGGTGAAGAAGTGGATCCAGACGATTGAGCGCTCTCCTCACCCTCTTTGTTAACAATCTTCTTCCCGTCTTCCTGATCGCTGGAGCTGGAGCGCTGTTGGGAAGCGTCTCACAAATCGATCCGCGCACCGTTTCAAAACTTATCCTGTATATTTTTAGCCCATGCTTGATCTTTACGCTGCTTACCGAGAGCCAGGTGAGCAACGAGATGTTCCTTCGAGTCGTGGTATACACTTTTTTTTCTATCACAGTGATTGGCGGAATTTGCTGGATAATCGGCAGACTGATTAAGGTCGAGAGGTCGACGCTGTCGAGCATGATGCTGACCTCAATGTTTTCAAATGCAGGAAATTATGGTCTGCCTGTTGTATTGTTTGCTTTCGGGCAAACGGCCATGGGGTATGCCAGCCTTTACTTCGTGATGAGTGTCTGTCTAGTATATACCGTGGGTACAGTGATCGCATCCATGAGCCGGGTAGGCTTTTCCTCAGCGATCACAAACTTAATCAAGCTGCCATTGATTTACGCTGTAATTGTGGCGCTGATCATCATCAATACGGGTTGGGAACTGCCGCTCCCAGCGCTCCGTGCAATTAATTTATTGGGGAATGCCTCGATTCCTTGCATGCTCATATTATTAGGCCTCCAGTTGAGGACTGCGAAGCTAAGTGGTAGGATTATTCCGCTTACAGTTACCTCAACTTTAAAACTCGTCATCAGTCCATTATTGGCTTTCCTCCTTCTGCCATTTTTTGGTTTGAACGGCGAAGCAGCGAAGGCAATCATCATTGAAGCCGGGATGCCTACCGCAGTTCTGACAACAATGCTTGCAACTGAATTCGATTCAGAGCCTGCTTTCGCGACAGCGGCGGTGTTTATAACAACCCTTCTTAGTCCGCTGACCCTGACCACCCTGTTATCATTCTTGGGAGCATAATTGAAATTAATCTCGATCTATTCGCTGTTTTTCTTGGCATTTGCTGCATTTCCCTTGAAAAGCGATTTCACTCAAGTAGTGAGTGTCGAGAATCAGATCACTTCGATCTTCGGCAAATCGATTTATTTCACCGCAGAGATCGTCTCCGATGCTCCTATAAAAGCTGCTACTTTGCTGTTCCAAGCTGAAGGAGATTCAAGGGTAAATGTGGGATTGGCTAATGTGAGCAAAATCGCTCCCCAAACCTACCGGGTCAGCTACATCCACCGCCTCACAGAATATGCAATCCGCCCTTTCTCAATTATCCAATTTCACTGGGAGCTCGTGTTTGCCGTCGAAGACATGACCGAAACCCCGGTAGAAGAACTGATATATGATGATAATCAATTCAATTGGCAGGTTCGTGAACAGGGCAATTTTCGGATTCATTGGGTGGAAGGCGACAGGCAGTTTGCTCAAGATATCATCAGCATCGCAGAAGACGGGGTGAATAAGATCAATGGATTGATCTCCCTCCCCGACCCGGGAGAAGTAGACATCTACATTTACCCGAATTCCGAGAGCATGCAATCTGCCCTTTCTTTAGAGAGTGAAGATTGGATTGCAGCCCATACAGATCCCGAATTAGGGGTCATCATGGTTGCGCTCCCCAAATCTCCTGAACAGACACTGCTAGCAGAACAGCGAATCCCTCACGAGCTGATGCATATCCTCCTTTTCCGTGAAACTGGGATTGGCTACCAGAATTTACCGGTCTGGATGAAAGAAGGTCTGGCATCCGCAGCTGAACTCTATCCGAATCCGGAATATCGGATCATTCTTGATGGTGCAGCTAAACAAGGGGAGCTGCTGCCGATAGTTCAACTTTGTGAAGGTTTCCCAAGAGATGCAGTGAGCATTCGCCTGGCTTACGCCGAATCTCAAGCCTACGTGCAACATCTCCAAAGAACAATCGGTGCACCAGGTTTACAAAGCTTAATCACTGCATACTCAAACGGAATGGATTGCGAGAGCGGAGCCCAACATGCATTAGGAATGAGCCTCAAGCAGTCTGAGCGCGGCTGGCGCCAGGATTCGCTTCCGATTAATGACACATGGCGGGTGCCCATCATCCTAATCCCCTGGATTATTCTTCTGATGTCGGCGGTAGGAGCGCCTTTGTTGTTTGGCATTCTGCGGCTACGCAAGGCTGAAGAAACTTAAGAAATCGATTGAATGCGAACATTGTAATGAATATCATCAGGAGCCGAGTTGGATATTTCGAATAAGCGGGTGCATATCAGAATTGAAGGCCGGGTTCAGGGGGTAGGTTTCCGCGCTTTCGTTGAAGACCACGCAAACCGGCTTGGATTAACCGGTTGGGTTCGCAATCGGTGGGATGGAAGCGTAGATGCGGCTGCGGAAGGACCTGAATTAGATTTGATTGAATTTATCAAGGCAGTAGAACAGGGGCCACGCAGTGGGTATGTCAGTCAACTGCAGGTCGATTGGCAGCCTGCATCCGGAGAATTCATCGGATTTATTGTCCGCCGAACGGATTAACCAAATCCTAACCCTCGCTCTTTTAGCGAAACATAACCTCCCTTGCCAATGATCAAATGATCCAGCACTTCAAGGTCAAGCAATTTGCCTGCCTGGACCACGGCGCGAGTCAATGCAATATCGTCTGGGCTGGGCGTGGGATCTCCACTTGGATGATTATGGACAATGATCACTGCTGCTGCGTTTGATCGGATTGCGGTTTTAAAAAGTTCTCCCACCCGTACGAATGAGGCGTTCAACGAGCCTTTATACACCGTCAGGATTTTCTCAACCCGGTTGCGTATGTCCAGAAGCATCACACGAAGCTCTTCCTGCTCCAGTCCACTCATCTCATATTGAACAAGTGCGGCTGCATCACCTGGGCTGTGGATTGCTGGGCGATCCTCAGGCGACTCGATGGATAGCCGCCGTCCAAGCTCGACTGCGGCTTTGATTTGGGCAGCTTTTGCTGGGCCAATGCCATGCTGTTGGCAGACATCATCGTAAGCTGCGCGGTGGATCCCCTGCAGTCCTCCAAGGTCTCTTAACAAACGGTTTCCCATTTGAACGGCGTTTTCACCTTGAACGCCAACTCTCAATAATATTGCCAATAATTCTGCATTGCTTAGTGTTTGCGGGCCATGTTTCGCCAACCGCTCTCTCGGGCGTTCCGATTCGTCCAAATCGGTTATCCGATAGGATGCATTCTGTTCCCTCATCACCGCCTCCATCCATTTACAACTGTTTTCTTCAGTTCAGTAAATATAATACAGCATCTCCAGACCGGCAAGCGACCCCCGGAATCCAACGTCCAATCATGCTATAATTTCGCGAACGGAGCGAATAATGACGGTTGATCCTACGTCCTTAAGTAATTTTATGCTATTCCTTGCTGCCTGGGGGGGCGCATTTATTGCGGCTCTCTGGCTGAGCCTTGTAATCTGGACCTACCGTGATATCCGTCAGCGTGCCCGCGACCCGCTGGCGCGGATTTTCTCAGTCTTGGTTACGGCCGTGCTGTTCCTCCCAGGTATGATCATCTACCTGATTCTTAGACCATCAAGAACCTTGGAAGAAGAATACCAGCATACTCTCGAAGAGGAAGCGCTTCTTCAGTCGATTGAAGAAAGCAGTCTCTGTCCTGGGTGCAGCCGCCGAATTAAAGAGAACTGGATTGTGTGTCCGAATTGCCATACCAAGCTGAAGAAAAACTGCCATCACTGTGGAAAACTCATGGAGCTTCCCTGGAATCTCTGCCCATACTGCGGCACACCAGCTCCAGGGATGCGAAGAGAAAATATCAGCCTCGACGAAGCACTTCGTCAAATTGGGGTTGAAAACGTAAGCGAGCCAGACGAAAAGGAAAAAGAAAACGTTTAATAATAATCCGGGCTGCCCGAGAAAAATCAGGCAGCCCGGATTTTCATTTCTCAAGAGTTAAATTCTGCTGCTAGATCTCAATATCTACCGCTTAAGTGCGTTCCAACCTGCATACGTCCCAGTGTCACCGAGTTCTTCTTCAATCCGCATCAGCTGGTTGTACTTCGCAACCCGGTCGGAGCGAGCAGGGGCTCCAGTCTTGATCTGACCCATATTTAATGCCACTGCCAGGTCCGCAATAGTCGAATCTTCAGTCTCACCCGAACGATGTGAGGTGACTGCCCGCCATCCAGCTCGATGGCAGGTTTCAACAGCTTCGATTGTTTCGGTGAGCGAGCCGATCTGGTTGAGCTTGACTAATAACGCATTAGCAGCCTTATCCTTGATCGCCCGGCGCACGCGCTCTGGATTGGTGACAAGCAAATCATCCCCGACGATTTGGATCCGACTACCCAGCTCTTTCTCCATTAATATCCAGCTTTCCCAATCATCTTGCGCAAGACCATCCTCTATGGAGACGATCGGGTACTGATCAACCCAGGATTTCCAGAAGGCAACCATCTGCTCGCCGGTAAGCTTTTTTCCTTCTTTCCGGAGGTTGTAGAGCCGGGTATCTTCTTCGAACAGCTCCGAAGCGGCTGGATCCAGAGCAATGGCAACCTGCTCACCGGCTTTGTAGCCTGCTTTCTCAATCGCTTCAAGGATAACTTCAACAGCCTCCGAATTGGCTTTCAGAGCCGGGGCGTAACCTCCCTCATCTCCTACCAAAGCAGTGTATCCACGTCCCTTCAAAACAGTCTTGAGGGCATGATAGATCTCCGCTCCCCAACGCAGTCCTTCGGCAAACGTCTCGGCGCCGAGGGGCATCACCATGAATTCTTGGGCGTCGGTAGACTGCCAACCTGTGTGAGCGCCGCCGTTGAGAATATTTAACATCGGAACTGGAAGAACATGGGCATAAACCCCGCCGATATAACGGTAGAGGGGCAGCTCCAAGGCGTTCGCTGCAGCTTTTGCTACAGCCAGGCTGGCTCCTAAAATAGCATTCGCTCCTAATTTAGCCTTGTTCGGGGTTCCGTCCAGATCGATCATAATTTCGTCGATTGCTTTCTGCTCAATCGCATCCCAGCCAATCAGCGCATCTGCAATTTCAGAATTAACATTCTCGACCGATTTGAGCACGCCCTTGCCCAAGAAGCGGGATTTATCGCCATCGCGCAGCTCGAGAGCTTCGTGGATTCCAGTTGAAGCCCCAGATGGAACTGCCGCCCTACCAACCGCCCCACCCATAAGGGTAACTTCTACTTCGACAGTTGGATTGCCGCGTGAGTCTAAAATCTCTCTCCCAATGACATCTTCGATGATTGTCTCCATATGGATACCTCTTTCTTTTTTAGTTCGTTTTGTATATTTTCGAGAGCATAATCCTGCTTTGAAAAAACCAGCAGCAAGTATAATCCATTTCCAAGGAGTGGAATGAAATAATTGCGCTGATTCAATTAAATTTTAACGAATTCGGATTATTATTCGTTGGGAGAGCCGTTCGAAATGAAGGATGATCTTTTAGAAAATGATCCACGCACCAGGAAGAAATATTACCTGCAAATGACCCCTGCCCGCAGTTTTCTGACTGAGACAGCCAGGCATCTTTTCCAAGTTTTCACAAAAACCATTGTCACACGCATCGGCCAACTTCCGTCAGAGGGTGGCGTAATCTTAGCTGCGAACCATTTAACCAATTTTGATGTTTTCCCCATCCAATTTGCGGTCCAGCGACCGATTTTCTTCATGGGAAAGGCAGAACTTTTTAAGAACCCTTTGATGGACATCGCTTACCGGCAGTTAGGCGGATTCCCTGTTTATCGAGGTGAAAATGATGAGTGGGCGATGCAGCATGCGAAAAAGGTGCTTGAACAAGGGTTGGTATTAGGCATGTTTCCTGAAGGCACCCGCAGCCATGCGACCGGTCTTAGGACAGCAAAAACCGGAACAGCACGGTTGGCGCTCATCACGAATCGTCCAATCATGCCGGTGGCGCTTTACGGCACTCATAACATCTCAAAAAAGTTTCCTCGGCAGACAGAAATCCATCTAACATTTGGGAACTTGATCATTCCCGATCCTAAAGAAACATCGCTCAGTTTGACCGACCGCATGATGTTCGCCCTGGCAGAAATGCTCCCGGCAGACGCCCGTGGTGTGTATATGTATCGACCTGCAGGTTTTTAAGGACGATTAATCAATCCCGCGTGAAGGTTTCCAATCACAATCAAATATCCGACGCAACAATTAAGGGCTTCTCACGGGAATCGATTTGTATGCTGGAGGTAGATTTAGAACCGTTTGAGTGTTGAATCCGCCGATGGATTGCATCAAGAAATCCTGTAAAAAGGGGATGTGGGCGATTTGGGCGAGAAAGGAATTCAGGATGGAACTGGCTGGCTACCATAAAGGGGTGATCTTTTAATTCTGCGATCTCCACCAACTTTCCATCTGGAGATAGTCCAGAAAAAACCATCCCACCTTCCTCCAGCAATTCTCGATAGGCGTTATTCAATTCAAAACGATGACGATGGCGCTCCTGCACCTCGTTTTTTTCGTATGCCGCAGCGGCGCAAGTGCCTGCAACCAGCTGGCAAGGATACAATCCTAAACGCATGGTTCCCCCCATGTCTGCAATCGAACGTTGATCTGGCATCAAATCAATCACTGGATATTCGGTGGTGCGGTCGAATTCAGTCGAATTCGGCTCGTCATTACCTATCAAGAACCGAGCAAATTCGATAACCATCAGCTGCATCCCAAGACAAAGCCCCAGGTAAGGTACTTTATGCTCTCTTGCATAGCGGATGGCCTTGATCTTGCCTTCTATTCCTCGGCTGCCAAAGCCCCCTGGGACGATGATCCCGTCCGCATGTTCGATCAAATCCCAACCTCGATCTTTTTCCAAATCGGAGGCGTGCAGCCAGTCAATTTGGACTTCTAAGCCCTTCGCAAGGGCTGCATGTTTCAATGCTTCTCGGACACTGAAGTAGGCATCATGGAGTTCTACATACTTCCCCACCAAAACAACCCTCACGCTCGGCTTTGGCAGCCGGACATCGGTAACCAATCGCTCCCATTCACTCCAATCAGGTTGCTTGCGCGGCTGCAGTTTAAGCCGCTCAAGGAGGTATTCACCAATCCCAAGTTTTTCGAGAACCAGTGGAACTTCATATAATACCGGAGCAGTTACCAATGGGATTACTGCCCGGCGGTCAACATCGCAAAAAAGGGCGATCTTTTCACACAGATCGTCTTCAACTGGATAATCCGAACGCGCGACGATAACATCCGGTGAAATACCAATTGAGCGAAGCTCACGGACAGAATGTTGGGTTGGCTTTGTTTTTAATTCATCGGTCGCGCCGATGTAAGGCAGCCAGGTGAGATGGATAAAAACCGTATTTTCACGTCCAAGGTCGGTCCTCATTTGCCTCAAGGATTCCAAAAATGGAAGCGATTCAATATCTCCAACCGTTCCCCCAATCTCGACCAGCACGATTTCTGCTCCAGTTGTCTTGGCTACAAGTCCAATCCGGCGCTTGATCTCATTGGTGATATGCGGGATAACCTGGATCGTCCCCCCAAGATAATCTCCTCGGCGTTCTTTGCTGATTACCTCTGCATAGACTTGGCCGGTCGTGACGTTGCATACCTTATTCAGGCTAACGTCGATAAATCTTTCGTAATGACCGAGATCCAGATCGGTTTCCGCGCCATCATCCAGGACATACACCTCACCATGCTGATACGGGCTCATTGTCCCAGGGTCGACGTTGATATATGGATCAAGCTTTTGCACCGCGACTGCAAAACCTCGCTCTTTGAGAACCCTCCCGATCGCCGCAGCGGTAACCCCTTTACCGACAGAGCTGACCACCCCTCCCGTGAAGAAGATATATTTCGTTGTCATTTTTGACCTCCTATCACCAACAAAGGAAGTGGGGAGGGCCGATCATCGGCATCCTCCCCACCCAAAAGAATCACGGTGGATAATACAATCAACCAACCACCTTAAGTAAGCTCTCAGCAGCACGCCGCATCTCCAGAAATACCAAACCCAATTTCGCGTTCTCACGCGCCAAGGCAGTCAGCACGGCTTCTTCGCCAATCGCGGTTACAAGAACATAGCCCAGACTGCCGCGAATATAGACTTGCTCCAAGCCGCCGCGCCCAAGCTCGCTAGCGATCCGTTCTCCGAGGCTGAGCATTGCCGCGGACATAGCAGAAACCCGATCTTCTTCCACCTCATATGGAAGTGCTGAGGCCATAATCAGCCCATCAACTGATACAACCGCTGAAGCTTCGATATCCGGGGATGAAACCTGCATTTCCCGCAAACGGGCAACCATCAATTCGGTTCGGGAGCGGGTCACGAAATTGTCCTCACTTAAAAACGATCCTTATTCGCGTTTGAGTTTACCATAAATTGCAGGTGGTGCGTTTTAATTCAATCGCTTGCGGTCGTATACGTCGTCGGTTGACCGAGATGCTCGACCATGATATAGTAACTGTTTGCTATGCGTAATCTGGTCGCCTTCACAGCACTGATAGCAGCCTTCTTGCGATTCCTCGGCGGAATCAACTTCGCTCTGAGTGATATCGCAAGCTCTCCTCATCCGATTTCCCTGCAATCGATCACATCAACACCTGGTAATCAGATCCAAATCATCTCCCCATCATCTGGGAGCCCCTTGCAAGGGAGTATTCCTGTAATCGTAGATACTACAATTCAGGATTTTAAAACTGTTGAGCTTGCATTTAAATACTCGAATGATCCAGATGAGACCTGGTTTTTGATTTATCAGGGGATACAGCCGGTCACCGGGACAATGCTGGTGTTATGGGATACAAGCACCATCACAGATGGGAACTATACGCTGCGGATGACGGTTACTTTTAATGATGGCAGTCAAAAATCTGTTGAAGCCGGAGGGCTCCGAGTCAGAAATTACACGCCGGTCGAAACCAGCACCCCAACTGAAGTTTCCGCAACCTCGACACCCGAACCGGCAGCAACGTTGACCCCTACCGTGGCAACGACGATTATGCCAACGATGATAATACCGACCGCCACCCCGCCTGCGACCAATCCTGCTCAATTGAGCCGGTTTGATGTCTTTACAAATATTGGGAAAGGCGCATTATTCGTATTTGCCCTCTTCGCGTTAGCCTTTGCTTATCGAGGAGTGCGAGCAATTCGAAGAGCGCGATGAGAATTGGAAAGTTTTTTCCTTTGGAGCAATCCCCATCCAACGCCTTTTTGATTGCTGGGCTGGGAAATCCAGGCGCAGAACATCGCAAAAGCCGTCATAATGTAGGTTTTATGGTCATAGACCACCTAGCCGCTCGTCTGGGAGCTCGCTTCACAAGAGTTGAATCCAAGGCGCTTGTCTCAAAAATAGAGTTTGAAGCAAAGCGACTGATCCTGGCTAAACCCCATACTTATATGAACTTATCAGGACAGTCCGTCGGCGCGCTGGTCCGATACTATAAAGTGCCCGCCGTTCAAATCCTGATCGCCTATGATGATGTCGATTTGCCGCTTGGCACCATACGCCTCCGACCTGGTGGAGGGTCAGCTGGGCAAAAAGGAATGGTTTCTATTATAGAGAAATTGGGAACCCAGGAATTTCCCAGGTTAAGAATTGGGATTGGCCGCCCGCCAGGACGAATGGATGCAGCATCCTACGTTCTCCAAGATTTTTCACAAATGGAGAAACCGGTGCTCGAAGAGACTTTATCAAGATCAGTTGATGCTATCCTGACATTCATCCGAGATGGATTAGATCCTGCAATGACCCGCTTCAATGGAGCAATCGAGTGAATCAAACAATAGGGTTTTTTGCCGTTTTCCGGATGAATTTGGGGTTTATTTGCTCATAAGATCATGGAAACCAATCTCTATCCCTTAATTCAGTATATCGAAGCCACCCTCGAACCAGTTTATCAGGCAATTGAAGAAGGCGGATCTATTCGCCCGCTTGGCTTACGCCGGTCAGCACGGCTTCCAGTTTTAGCTGCTATAACCAATAAACTCAATCGACCTATACTGCTGTTGACAGATCGAGCAGATCGTGCCCTCACGCTGCTCGACGAGCTTGCTCTCTGGCTCCCAGAAGTCAATCGATTGCTTTTCCCTGAACCAAATCCACTTTTTTATGAGAATGCCGCCTGGGGCGAAAGCACCCGACGAGAACGATTAACCGCTCTGACCATGTTGGCTGGGTATCATATCCCAGGAGCGATTAAACCTGAAACACCGCCGGTAATTGTCGCCCCTGCTCGGGCAATCATGACCCGCACGCTCCCACGGCGGGATTACCTCCTTTCGGCTCGCACAATCAAAACCGGCCAGGTCATTCAGCTAGATGATCTGGCAAGAATCTGTGTACGATTAGGCTACGAAGCGGTTACCACCGTGATCGCTCCAGGACAGTTTGCGAGGCGCGGGGGCCTATTGGATATCTGGCCTCCCGCCGAAGAGCTGCCCAGGCGGTTGGATTTTTTCGGAAACGAGATCGAGACAATCAGGTCATTTGAAGCCTCAAGCCAGAGGACGATTCCATCACAAAATGACCCAAATATCCATCGGGTTTGGATCACACCCGCGCGAGAATTCCTGTTACCGGAATCCCAGGAGCAGAGTGAAGATCTAACTCCTTCTAATGGCAGACATAAGCTCTCCGATCAAGATGATGGAGGAGATGAATTTCTAATCCCGATATTCCATCAAAGCATCGCATCCATCCTGGATTATCTACCGCGCCATGCAATTGTCTTTATCGATGACCAGCAGGCGTTTGAGGACGCAGTCTGCGAGACTGAGGAACAGGCTGTGGAAAGCAGGAAAGACTACATCGCTGACGGCACCCTGACGGTTGATTTCCCCACCCCATATCTGACATTATCGGAAATTAACGATTCATTGGGTGAACATTCGACGATCGAATTAGGGTTTAGGACTTCTGCCATTTTTGAAGAAGAGCAGCAGGAGGATTTTTCGGATCAGATCAGCGAAAAATTTGAGGCCGGTCAGCGATTTTCGGGACGGCTTAAAGCCTTCATGGATTTCATTTTGGAGCGAAACCAGGCATTTGAGCCACTTGTGATTGTCTCGCGCCAGCGGAGCCGCCTGAAAGAATTATGGGATGAACTGCGGGTGAAAGAAGCAGATAGGCAGCCGGTTTTCATCGAAGGCAGCCTGGCTGAAGGCTGGGATTTTAATCCTATCGGCGGGGGAAAAATCCATCTGCTTACCGATGGCGAGATTTTTGGCTGGCGGCGCCCAGAACCTCGAAGGCGAGCGATGAGATATGCGGAGGCTCCCGAAGCTGGCTATTCCGATTTGCAAAATGATGACTTTGTCGTCCACATCGATCATGGGATTGGTCGATTTACCGGGCTTGTAAAGAGATTTGTGGATGGTGTTGAGCGCGAGTATTTGAGCGTCGAATATGCCGACGAAGCTCAGCTTTTTGTACCCGTCCATCAAGCAGACCGTTTGACGCGATATGTAGGACCAGACAACCGGCCTCCAACACTGGCACGCCTGGGTAGCAGCGAGTGGCGTGGAACCAAGTCCTATGTCAAGGAAGCTGTCGTTGAAGTAGCGGAAGAGCTGTTAGAGCTTTATGCCAAGCGTACGATTATTCATGGCCATTCCTTCGCAAGCGATAATACCTGGCAGGAAGAACTTGAAGCCAGCTTCCCCTACATTGAGACTGATGATCAGATGAGGGTGCTCTCGGAAGTTAAAAGGGATATGGAGTCAATCCGTCCGATGGACCGGTTGATTTGTGGGGATGTAGGATATGGGAAAACCGAAGTCGCGTTGCGCGCAGCATTTAAGGCTGTCATGGATGGCTTCCAGGTGGCGATTCTGGTCCCCACAACCGTGCTGGCTCAACAACATCACCATACTTTTACAGAGCGCCTGACAGCATTTCCGGTGAGCGTCGAAATGCTGTCTCGCTTTCGAACGGCACAGCAGCAGCACCTGATCGTCGAGGACTTAAAGGCTGGAAAAATCGATATCGTGATTGGCACGCACCGCTTGCTGTCATCGGACGTCTCATTCAAAAACCTTGGTCTTCTGATCATTGACGAGGAACAACGCTTCGGGGTCACGCATAAAGAGAAGCTAAAACAGATGCGAACCGAGGTGGATGTGCTTACCTTGACTGCAACACCGATTCCAAGAACCCTCTACTTGGCGCTCAGCGGGGTGAGGGATATCTCAACCATTAATACCCCCCCAGAGGAACGCTTACCCATTATTACCCATGTTGGACCTTATTCCCCCCGCCTGGTGAAGCAAGCTATTCTTCGAGAACTCGAACGAGGGGGGCAGGTCTTTTTTGTCCACAACCGTGTTCAAACGATTGGGGCTATGAATTCACATCTGCAGCAACTCATTCCAGAAGCAAGGATCAGCGTGGCCCATGGTCAGATGGATGAAACCACGCTTGCAGAGAGAATGGACGCCTTCTCGAGCGGCGAGGTAGATGTGCTGCTATCAACATCCATCATTGAATCCGGTTTGGATATCCCGAACGCAAACACCCTTATCGTGGATCGAGCCGATACCTTTGGATTAGCTCAGCTGTACCAGCTGCGCGGCCGGGTTGGACGAGGCGCCCAGCGCGCTTACGCCTATTTCTTTCGTCATAATCGAAAATCTCCAACCCTGGATGGCCGCCAGAGGTTGGAAACGATCGCCGAGAACAGCCAGCTCGGTGCGGGTTATTCAATTGCCATGCGAGACCTGGAAATCCGAGGCACCGGCGATATCTTGGGCACCCGCCAACACGGTCATATTGCCTCCGTTGGATTCCACCTTTACACCAGCATGCTCTCCCAGGCAGTCCAGCGCATCCGCAGCGAGCATGGATTAGCTTTCGCTCTCCTCCCTACCAAATTCAATCTTAACCTCACACCGGTAAATGTCGAGCTGCCGCTCTCGTCCTCTATTCCAGCCGATTATGTCCTCGATAAGCAGATCCGCCTTGGGCTCTATCGGCGAATGGCCGATGCTCGAACGATATCTGAGCTTGATGCATTAATAGAGGAGTTCAATGATCGATTTGGCACGCCTCCTGATGCGGTCAATAATCTGTTCTTGCAGTTTAAAATCAAGGTTATGGCAGAGAACGCAGGCCTTGCGTCGCTGACTATCGAAAACAATCAATTTGTCCTGCGATTCCCCGATGGCGCTGTGCCTGAAAATTTGCCGGCTTTTACTTACCTGGTGCGAATTGGGAAATCAGCCCTCTGGATTCCTTTTTCCGAAGGAAGTGATTGGATGGCGCCTTTAGTAGAAACCCTGTCCGAACTTCGCCGAAATGGACAGGAGCCTGACCGATAATGTTCCCGCGAGGTGTTCCATTCTCAAAACGCTGCATGGATTTGGGGCTGACCGTCCCCGGAATCATCCTGATCTCGCCGCTTATGCTGCTCCTTGCCCTTGTCGTCAGGATTAAGTTGGGCAAACCAGTGCTCTTTAAACAGCGCCGACCTGGATTTCAAGAAACGCTTTTTGATATCTATAAATTTCGCACAATGACCGATCAAAAAGATGAGCTAGGGAATTTCCTGTCAGATGAGATTCGACTGACATCTCTGGGACGCTTTTTACGCGCTGCAAGCCTGGATGAGCTTCCAGAGCTGATCAATGTGCTCCGCGGTGAGATGAGTTTGGTCGGACCGCGTCCTTTACTCATCCAATATTTGCAAAGATACAGCCCTGAACAACGGAGGCGTCATGATGTTCTGCCAGGGATCACCGGCTGGGCGCAGATCAATGGTCGAAATGCCCTCACCTGGGAGCAGAAATTCCAACTGGATATCTGGTATGTTGATCACTGGTCGCTTTGGCTTGATATTAAGATCCTCATCCTGAATTTTTGGAAGGTATTGAAGCGAGAAGGGATCAACCAGCCTGGATTTGCAACCTCGGAGGAATTTATGGGATCAGAAAATCTTCATCGCATACCAAATGAGGTGCAAGACCATGCCGAGTGATCGCCTTTCGAAAGGTACCGATCTTTATCGGGAAATGTGCCGGATCAGGTATTTTGAAGAGACTGTGTTGGAGAACTTCGCCCGTGGGATATTCTTTGGGACCACCCATACCTATCTCGGGCAGGAGGCAGATGCCGTTGGCGTTCTCAGCCACCTGTCGGAGCAAGATATCGTGGTCAGCAACCATCGCTGCCATGGTCATTTCCTGGCTTACGGCGGAGATATGAGGGCATTGTTTGCTGAGCTGATGGGGAAATCGACCGGGGTCTGCGCCGGTAGAGGGGGATCTCAGCACATACATTGGCGAAATTTTTATTCAAACGGAGTTCAAGGCGGCGTCGCACCGCTGGCGGTTGGAATGGCGCTGGCAGAGAAGATCAAGGGAAATCATGCAGTCGCATTGGGATTTTTGGGAGACGGCACCTTTGGCGAAGGTGTGATTTACGAAGCGCTTAATATGGCAGCTCTTTGGAAAACGCCTGTTCTTTTCATTGTCGAAAACAACCATATCGCTCAGACAACTCCGGTCGAGCTCGCGGTTGCCGGAAGTATGGTGAAGCGATTTGAGGCGTTCGGGATACCAGCGTTGGAGCTGGATACAAGTGATGTCCGTGAGATAATGAAGGTTTCTGGCGAACTGCTTACGCAAGTGCGTTCCTTTCAAACACCCCGAGCGCTGGTCCTGCACACTTGCCGTTTCGGACCGCACTCGAAAGGAGATGATACTCGACCCGCCGCAGAGGTCGCTGCGATGCGCGCATCTCGCGATCCGCTGATGATCCTCGGCAGTGTGATTTCACCCGAAAGGCGTTCTGAGCTCGAGGCGCAAGCTCATGCGGAAGTACTCCAGGCATTCGGCTTGGCTAGCAGCGATCCATTCCCTGAGCCTTCCTCCTTACACAAAAATCTCGACGTTAAGATCTAACCAAAGGCGCCAAGAAATGACCAGCGTATTGGAATCGTTAAATAATGGTTTGAAGGAAGCCCTCTACAGAAGACAATTCGGTAATTCTCTTAGGCGAAGATATCCTCGATCCTTACGGCGGGGCATTTAAAGTTACCCGCAATTTAAGTAAGTCTTTCCCTGATAGAGTGATCACAACCCCAATCTCGGAGGCGGGGATCGTGGGTCTTGCGGCAGGGATGGCTCTGCGAGGTTTGCATCCGGTGGTTGAGATCATGTTCGGCGATTTCCTGGCACTGGCAGCCGATTCTTAATCAATCATGCCTCAAAATTTCGCTGGATGTATAACGAACAGGTCCAGGTCCCCTTAGTCGTACGCACGCCGATGGGAGGGCGGCGCGGCTACGGCCCAACGCATTCCCAAACGCTTGAGAAACATTTCCTGGGTGTTCCCGGTCTTCGGACTGTTGCGGCCTGCGGAATCGGGAATCCGGGCAGGCTTCTTAAATCGTGCATCTTGGAAGGTGTCGAACCGACCTTATTCATTGAAAACAAGCTGCTATACCTGCTCCAGACTCAAGAAAACCGTTTGGACGGAGAATTCAACATCAGCGAAATCCCTCTTTCGAAGCATGACCAGGCTCTGATAAACGCCCCCACTTATCGTCTCGCCTTACGCGGTGCGCCTCCAGCTGACATCACCCTGGCAACCTATGGGTATTCTGCTGATATCGCGCGGCAGGCAGCCCTTCAACTTGCTTATGAGGCGGAAGTCTTCGTTGAAATCCTTATTTGCACCCAGTTGGCTCCCTTCGAGCTATCTCCAATTATAGAATCAGTCTCGAGGACGAGAAGATTGGTTACCCTGGAAGAAGGCGCTCATGATCTGGGTTGGGGCGCCGAAGTGCTTTCACAGGTCGTTGAAAATCATGAAGCACAACTTATCGCTGCAGAACGTGTAGCCGCTCTTCAACTACCGATTCCATCCAGCGGTCCACTGGAAGAGGCGATCTTCCCAAACACAGAGAATGTCGTTGAATTGTGTAAAAAAATTGTTTTGAAAAGGTAAAATTGCGACTTACGAATAGCCGGTTGGATTAATCATTTTTTCAAGAGGGAGATTTTATCCGTATGGAACGAGAGATCGAGCCAACCCCCAGGCAATTCCACTGTCCGAACTGCGGCGCCCAATTACCGCCTCCAGACGCACCTTCAATCCGCTGCCAATACTGCGGGACAGTGGTGCTCGTACCGCCAGAATATTTGCCTCATGAAGAGCCGAAAATTGCAGAAGTCCCGAAGGTCGTTGTTCGGTTTTCAGGAGATGAGGCAGCCAGTACTCCTAAAAACACAAATCCTTTTCTAGGACTGATCGCAGGCATTGTCATCCTGATAACAATTTGCGGGATTGGCGGAGCGATTTTATCCGCGACCGGGGTGATCACAACCAGTGCAATTTTCGGAAGCATGGTTAGTAATACTGCATCCCAAACTGGCGGGACATCTCCGACTGCGATCCAACCAAAACCGACCATAATTCCAACTCCCACCCTGGTCCCCCCAATTTTGGTGGATTTGGTGTTTGGAGGAGAAGGCAGCGGTCCGGGTCAGTTCGTTGATGCCCGTTATGTTGCCGTCGATCGAGACGGGAACCTTTTCGTCGGCGATTATTCCGATGGGCGAATCCAGAAATTCGATCCTCTTGGCAAGTTCCTACAATTGATCAACCTGGAGCCTGACAGAAACGGTAATACGATCCTGCGCGATTTGAGCTCCGATTATCGCGGCAACTTATTCGCGGCGCGCGGCGGAGACCTGTTGGTTTACAATATGGAAAATGGGTCGATGACCGACACTATTCCAGGGCGCTTTCCAGACCTGATCCATGATATGGTTGCGGCAGACCCAGCGAATAACTTGTATGCCGTAAGCACTGGAGGCGGTGAAACCCTGCTCAAGTACGATCCGGCTGGAAATATCCTTTGGGTGAAAGAGCAGGTATTAGACGGAATCATACCCAAGAATCAACCTTCGGGGATCCACGACCTCGCAGTGGACGGATTGGGAAACAGCTTCATCCTGAACCAACATGGGTATGAAATTTACAAGTTCGACAATCAAGGCACTTTCTTAGATCGATTTGGCAGCAAAGGCAAAGAGATCCAGCAATTTTTCAGTCCAGGGCCGATTGCAGTCGATGGAAAAGGCAGGATTTATGTTCTGGACAGTGTTCAGGGTTATGTTTTGAAGATCTTCGATAATAACGGCAGCTTCCTGAAAGTGGTTAACTGGCCAGAGGAATTGACTTTTCCTCGCACTCTGGTCTTTGATGTGCAGGGTTCTCTCTACACCGTCACCAATACCAACCAGGTCGCCAGAATGAAAATTCGCCCAGAAGAATTTGATGAATAATTTATGACGGTTACTATCATAATCCCTTTGATCAACCCCAATGAGCCTGAAGCACTGGCTGCAGTAGTGCATGTGCAAGAAGGACAGTATGTCACGAAAGGAGAACCCCTTCTTACACTTGAGACGACGAAGTCCACTAATGAAGTGGCTGCAGAGGCTGATGGGTATATTACCGGTCTTCAGGTCAGCCAAGGACACCTGGTGCGAGCAGGTGAATTGTTCGCAT
This sequence comes from uncultured Chloroflexia bacterium, assembly GCA_963827155.1. Classification (GTDB taxonomy): domain Bacteria; phylum Chloroflexota; class Anaerolineae; order Anaerolineales; family UBA4823; genus UTCFX2. The sequence continues at coordinate 2,259,311 of CAWGZV010000002.1, forward strand.
ATATCGCTGAGTCTCCGGATTGGACGCCACCGATTTCGGATCAAAATCTGGGATCGAAAACCAGTAAGGTAACCTGGGGGACCCAAGGCATTCGGATCACTCAACCTGCTCGTGATTTGGCAGAAGTGAGCGGGGTCGAGCTTGAAAGACTTCCCAAAAAACCAGTTAATTACATTAAGCATGGTTCGGGAGTATATCAAGCAAGAAAAAAGCCTGAAGTTAGATAATGAAGCCCTGTTTGAATTTAATCCGAAAGCCGTAATTGTATACGGTGGAGGCGGTCACGGGAAGACAATAATTGACATGCTCAGGACTTTGGGCGTGTACAGCATCGAGGGAATCATAGACGACGGTCTTGAAGTTGGGCGATCGATTATGGGAGTTCCAGTTCTTGGCGGCGCCGAGTCCCTTTACAGCGTTTATTCCAAAGGGGTCCAGCAAGCCATAAATGCAGTTGGAGGAATTGGCAACATTTCCATCCGAATCGAGATTTTCAAGAAGCTGGCTGCTGCGGGTTTCAGCTGCCCGGCGCTTGTCCACCCAAGCGCGATGGTTGAAACAAGCTCTGTTTTGGAGGCAGGGACACAAGTATTCTCCAAAGCATACGTGGGGAGTGAAGCGCGAGTTAGCTTCGGCTGCATCGTAAACACAGGCGCGATCATCTCTCATGATTGCGTACTGGGACCTTATTCGAATATCTCTCCTGGAGCAATATTAGCCGGGGAAGTCTCCGTGGGCGAGGGGGCGCTGATTGGGATGGGCGCAACAATCAATTTGCAGGTGCGGGTAGGCGCCGGAGCCCGCATCGGAAATGGGGCGACAGTCAAAGCGGACGTGCCAGAGCTGGCTATCGTCCGTGCCGGGACGATCTGGCCTTGAGCCAACTGCAGAGGAGAGTGGATTGAATTCAAGATACAGAGTACCAATGTCCTCACCAGACCTGACCGATTTGGAAAGAGAAGAAATTGCAGCAGTACTGCGGACTCCAAATCTAAGTATGGGCCGGGAAATCGAGGCGTTTGAAGAAGAATTTCGCGAATATACAGGCTGCAGATACGCGATCGGAACCAATTCCGGGACTGCCGGACTGCATCTTTGTGTCCGCGCTGCTGAGATCGACGAGGGCGATCTAGTGATTACGACACCATTTTCGTTTGTTGCATCGGCGAATGTTTTACTGTATGAAAGAGCAGTCCCTGTGTTTGTGGATGTTGATCCCGCTACTGGAAATATCGACCCCGATCTCGTCTATCAAGCTGTTGAAGATCTTATAAAAGAACGTCCAACCAGCAGCATCTGGCTTCCGCGAAAAGGTGTTAAGCCGAATGGTCAAGTAAAAGCAATTTTGCCGGTGGATGTATTTGGTCAGCCTGCAGATATGGACCCTATTCGAAAAACAGCCGACCGATTTGGTTTGAAAGTGATCGAAGACGCCTGTGAAGCCCTTGGAGCAGAATATAAGGGTCGAAAAGCCGGGACTCTTGGGGATTATGCGGTTTTCGCCTTTTATCCGAATAAACAGATCACCACCGGGGAGGGGGGGATGATCGTGACGGATGACGATCAAGCAGCAGGTTTGATGATGGCGCTACGCAATCAGGGTCGAGCGCCTGGGGATACCTGGCTTTCACATACGCTGTTGGGCTACAATTACCGCCTTGATGAAATGAGCGCTGCGCTCGGTAGAATACAGATGCACCGTTTGGAGGAGCTGCTTGCAAAGCGCGCCCAGGTTGCCGATTGGTATGAGCAACGCCTTCAGGAAATTCCACTCGTTGAAGCGCCGCAGCTTGCACCTGAGACAAGCCGGGTGAGCTGGTTCGTTTATGTCGTGAGGATCGCTTCAGAAATCAATCGTGATCAGCTGGCGCACCAATTAGATGCATTGGGGATCCCGGCGCGCCCTTATTTCTTACCGATCCACCTGCAGCCGTATATGGTCGAGCGATTTGGGTATCAACGCGGGGATTTCCCGATCACAGAGGATCTGGGTCTGCGTGGATTAGCGCTTCCGTTTTCCGGAGTAATGAGTGAAGGTGATGTCGACCTGGTCTGCCAGTCGCTCGTTCTGGCGCTGAAAGGTGCTCGTGAATAAAGAATGAACTTGCGCGCAGGTTTAGTTCCAAGAATTGTTTTTATGGGCTCGCCTGAATTTGCGCTCCCAAGCTTGGAAGCGTTATCCAGGAAATATCCGGTTTGTGGGGTGGTGACCCAACCAGATCGTCCTGCCGGCAGAGGTCGATCGTTAATCCCTCCACCGATTAAGAAGTTAGCCCTTGAGCTTGACCTACCGGTTTTCCAACCCAATAGACTGCGTGATCCCGATGCGATGGAACAGCTTCGAAAATGGGCGCCCGAGCTGATCATTGTTGTAGCATTCGGGCAGATACTTCGCCAGGAAGTTCTTGATTTACCAGAATTCGGCTGCATCAATGTTCATGCCTCACTGCTGCCTCGCTGGCGGGGAGCGGCTCCTATCCAGGCTGCAATCTTAAACGGCGATACTTTTACTGGCGTGACTGTAATGCAAATGGATGTTGGCGTCGATACTGGAGCGATCCTCGGTCAACTGAGCACACCAATCGAAGATGAGGAAACAGCCGGGGCTCTTTCAAACAGGTTGGCGAAACTCGGCGCTGATCTGCTCTCACAGACTTTACCTGGGTTCCTGGCAGAAGAAATCCGCCCCCAGCTGCAGGATGCACGGGAGGCTACATATGCTCCTATGCTTAAGAAAGCGGATGGCGAGTTGGATTTTAACCAGCCCGCAGAATTCCTGGTTAGAAAAGTACGGGCTTACCAACCCTGGCCTGGCGCTTTTACTCTCTGGCAAACCCAGCCCTTGAAGATCTTAAAGGCTGCTGCTGTCCATGCTTCCTCAATAAAGCAGCACTATCTTCCAGGGGAGAGAATAATCTGGGCTGGTGAGCCGGCAATCCACACCTCCGAGGGGCTTTTGGTTTTGCAGGAAGTTCAACCAGCCGGAAAAAAGGCGATGGCGGGAAAGTCTTTTCTTGCAGGTGCAAGGGATTGGATATGACAGACTCCCCTCTGCAAAATAGAATCCAGCTATTCCCGATTTCCACCCGGATAACCCGGCAAAACTCGAACGAGCACTTGTCGATCTCAGGATTGAGCATCGCGGAGCTGGCCAGAGAGTTCGGGACGCCGCTCTATCTATATGACCAGGAGTCAATGGACTCGGCGGTCAGCTCTTATAGAAACACGCTCACCGAAGAATATCCAGGCAGCAACGGAGTCACTTACGCCGGAAAAGCATTCTTATGCCTGGCAGTGGCCCAATGGCTAAAATCCCAGGGATTAGCGGTAGACTGTACAGGCGCAGGCGAGATATCGATTGCTGAGAAAGCGGGGATATTCCCGACCCAGATCGTTGTCCATGGCGTTAACAAAAGTCTCGAAGATATCCGAGCAGCAGCAAGGTCAGCCGGGACGATCGTGGTGGATAATATTCCAGAGCTCGAACGGCTCATCTCTCATTTGGATGGAGACAAGGTTCCTGAATTAAAAATCTGGCTGCGATTGAGACCAGGTGAGGTTGTTCATACCCATGCGTATCGTCAGACAGGTCAGGAAGAAAGTAAGTTCGGGTTAAGCCCATCCGAGCTTGAATTTGCGGCAAGGCGATGTTTGGAAAATGGATTAGCGGTAAATGGAATGCACTTCCACCTGGGTTCCCAATTCAAGGAGCTGAAACCATTAGGGCTCGCCATCCAATCTGGTTTGGGATTAGCTGCGAAGCTGCGAAAAAAACTGGGTTGGACATTGGACAATTTTTGCCCTGGAGGCGGTTGGGGAATCCCCTATCATGAGGATGAGCTGCCGCACCCGGGTATTGAGGCTTATGTCCGGTATATCGCTCAACAAACTGTTGAAGGCTGTCGGGAGAACGACTTGCCGCTCCCTCGATTGCATTTAGAACCTGGCAGGAGCTTGATCGGACGCGCCGGTGTGGCAGTCTATCAGGCATTAACCACTAAATACAGTGCTGACAGGCGCTGGATCCTGGTGGACGGCGGCTTAGCCGATAATCCAAGACCCGCTCTATATAAAGCTCGCTATTCTGCCCTGCCCGCGGTCTTTCCGGGACGCCCGGTCTCTGGAAATGCCTGCATCGCTGGTCCATTCTGCGAAAGCGGAGATATTCTGATTGAAGACCTGCCCATGCCTGATATTCAGGAGGGCGAATTCATCGCCATACCGGTATCCGGCGCGTACCAGCTTAGCATGGCGAGCAATTATAACGGGGCAAGAAAACCTGCCGTTGTTTGGCTGGATAAGGGAAACGCGACCCTGATCCAACGGCGAGAGAGCCTCGATGATCTTTCGCGCCGTGATTTGCCGCTTCTCTCGAAAACATAAGGAAGCAATATGAAAATCGATGTTAAAAATCCGCTCGCTTCAAAACGATTCCTGGTTATCGGAGCTGGGGCGGTTGGGACGTATGTCGGAGCTAGCCTGGTAAAGCATGGTCATGAAGCAGTCTTCGTGGAGAAACCTACCGCTCGTGCCAGGATCGTGGCTGAAGGTATGCACTTGAATGTTGGCGGGGAAATCTTCAGCATTCCGAATCCTGTAGTTGTGGATACCGTCGCGGATGCCCTGAAAAACCGCACCTTCGATTTTGGAATATTCGCATTGAAATCTTTCGACACTCAAGCGGCGCTTAACGATCTAAAACCCTTTCAGAGTTTTCTGCCTCCTATCCTCTGTCTGCAAAACGGTGTTGAAAATGAACCGGCGATATCTAAAGCATTGGGCGAAGGCATGGTGATTCCAGGTAGTGTGGCGAGCGCGGTAGGGCGCGGGGAAAACCATGAAACTATTCTTGAGAGATTGCGTGGGGTTGGAGTAGCAAAAGGTCACCCTCGAGCGGAAGAATTGGTCCATATTCTTAACTCTGCCGGATTGAAGGCTGAGATTTTTGCATCTGCCCCTGCAATGAAATGGTCCAAATTACTGACCAATTTGTTGGTTAACGCCTCTTCTGCGATCCTAAGGATCGTGCCGGATGAGATTCTTGCCAACCCAGGGTTATTCCGGTTGGAGATAACTCAGCTTCGAGAAGCACTTCAAGTGATGGGGGCGATGGGAATTCCAGTAGTAGATCTGCCGGGGACGCCAGTGCGCATGTTGGCTATGGCCAGCAGGCTTCCAGCGAAGTTATCCCAGCCAATTCTCCGAAAGTCAGTCGGAGGAGGCAGAGGCGGAAAAATGCCTTCTTTTTTTATTGACCTTGTGAGTGGTCGAGGAATAACAGAAGTAGACTACCTGAATGGAGCCGTGGTCCGATACGGCGAACGATTGGGGATAACCGCATCAACCAACAAGCTTCTCACTAAGATACTTCAAGGATTGGTTAGAGGCGATATCCCGGTTGATATCTATGCGAGCAATCCAGATAAGTTATTGGATATCTGGCGAAAAAATCAAACGCGAGGCTAAGCGCCCTCCTGCAAATCATCCCAGCGGATGACATCATAAAATAGTGGGAGTTGTTTCACAGGCAACCGCGAGATCTCAATCGCTTCTTCAAGTCGTTTACGAGCATCTTTGAGCGCTGGTTTTTGATTGGCATATAAGGTCAGGAGAGGCTCTCCTGCACTTATCTGGTCCCCTACCTTGTGGTGGACGATGATCCCCACCGCATGATCGATTGCTTCGCCTTTTACTCGTCTACCAGCTCCTAACAAGACCGAGGCTTCTCCAACCGATAGGGCATTCATCTGGCTGAGATATCCATCTCTTTCAGAAACAATAAACTCTTTGTAAGCAGCATTCGCAAGCTTTTCAGGATGGTCAATGTAAGCTGTATCACCGCCTTGGGCGCCTACCAGGTCTTTAAACCGTTGAAAAGCTTGACCATTTGCGATCACGCTTTGCGCCATTTTTGTGCCTTCTTGTACATCGACTGCCAACTCGCCCAGCATGAGCATTTGAGCAGCTGCATCGAGGCAGTGTTGGCGAAAATCCTGCGGTCCGCCGCCTTTCAATGTCTCAATGGCTTCCCGCACCTCCAGGACATTCCCGACGGCGCTGCCCAAAGGCTGGTTCATGTCTGAAATCATCGCCACGACTTCTCGATCAATTTGCCTGCCGATCCAAACCATCGTTCTGGCAAGCTCCCTGGCGCTCTCCAGGTCTTTCATGAATGCACCAAGACCAACTTTTACATCGAGAAGAATTCGTTGGGCGCCTGCGGCAATTTTCTTGCTCATTATGGATGATGCGATCAGCGGGATAGATTGGACAGTTCCGGTCACGTCTCGAAGAGCATACAGTTTTCCATCGGCGGGGGAGAGATCCTCAGATTGCCCGGCAAGAACCATCCCAATCTTACAAAGCTGAGCAATAAATTCCTCAATGGATAAATCCGAATTAATCCTGGGATTGATTCCATTTTATCCAGAGTCCCGCCGGTAAAACCGAGGCCTCGCCCTGACATTTTCGCAACCGGTAAACCGCATGCCGCAACCGTCGGCTCGACAACCAGGGTAGTCTTATCTCCGACACCTCCGGTTGAATGTTTATCGACAGCCAGAGAAACCACGCTGCTTAAATCGATACATTCACCTGAGGTTGCCATTGCCATGGTGAGGTCGCAAGTTTCGTGCAGGGTCATCCCATTGAGCACAATTGCCATAGCCCAGGCTGCGGCTTGATAATCTGGAATATCGCCTGCCGTAAATCCCTTGATAAAAAACTCGATCTCTTCGGTCGTCAGCTCTTGATGGTCGCGCTTTTTCAGTATGATATCAACGGCGCGCATAGGCGTTCCTCATTGTTTAAAGATTTCACTGAGCAGGAGTATGTAAACTTATCAAGACCTGTCTAAAAGTCCTGTTTGGTAAAAGAACTTTAATCCATTGCAATTATTATAACCTGGAGGGTTATAATTCTATTCACCCAGTCAGCACCATTTACAGCCGCGACAATATATGGAAATGAGTAAGTGTCTTTCACGCAATGACACATAACGCTCCTGACAATGAACAAGCTCGGACCCTGATCAGCCGGATTTTTACAACTGCTGGAGACATCGAGGGGAAGCTAAAAGAAGTTGCGAACCTGGTAAGCGCAGCTATAGATGCTGATTGGATCGCAATTGTGATTACGAATCGAATCAGGGGTGGGATCAGCCATTCGATTTTATCCGGCGCTGGTTCTTCGTCGCAAAAACCGCTGGATTCTTACGAAGTCCTGACTTTCTTCCAAACAAAACCGCTTGTATACCCCGAGGAAGACGATTTAACGAGCGCCAGCAAGGGATTTGACCAGCTTTTCAGCAGGAGATTCCTCGAGAGTACGACACAGTACCGCGGGCTGGTGGAAAAACTTGTGATCGGTGGACAAATCCTTGGAATTATCTGCGCTGCCCGTCAATCTCAGGCTGCGCCGTTTTCCGAACAATCCCTTCGCCTGTTAAAGAAACTGGGCTGCAAGTCAGCCTGGCGATACTTAACGAACAGCTCCTTCGCCAGGAAAAGAAGCAGCGAGATCAAGCAACTACCCTTCGAGAAGTTGCCCGCATTCTGACATCCAGCCTTGACCTTTTTACTTTACTCGATCTCATTCTGGATCAAATGGAACGAGTGGTCGCGTATGATAGTGCGACGATCATGCTGCTGGAAGGTCAGACGCTTCGCATTGCCGCTCATCGAAAACTGCGTTCATTAGAGCAGCTCAATGTGGAAGGCGAGGCCTCGCAATATCCGCATATTACCGAGGTTCTCCACAACCGTGCCCCGGTGATTATTAATGACACGGAAAATGACCCACAGTGGAAAAAAGTTCCAGGCATAAGCTATATCCAAAGCTGGCTCGGAGCACCGTTGATTGGAAAAACTGAGGTCATAGGGCTCTTAAACCTGGATAAAGAACAAAAATATTTCTATACAGATGAAGATGCCGAACTTGCAAGAGCCTTCGCTAATCAAGCGGCTGTAGCGATAGAGAATGCTAGACTATATCAGGCGGCTCGTGAAGCTGCCGATCGAAGCGCCGCTCTTCATCAAATAAGCCAGCAGATCGTCTCGGCTGGAATGGATAAAGAGGGGATCTATTCCGCGGTATACGAAGCAGCAGGTCAATTGATGCCAGTGGAAGCTTTTGCAATCACCTGGTATGACCCGAATAACCCTGATGTTCATGATGCTTTCCTTATGGATCAAGACAGCCGGATCGACTCACAGGATTCAAGCCTGAAGATGGGACTAAGCGGCAAGGTTATCCGCACTGGTAAGACGATCTATATACCCGATCTCACTCAAGACCCTGATCGGGAATCCTTTGTACATTTCGGCAGTCCAAAATCCGTGCGATCTGTTCTGGCCACTCCAATGCGGTTGAGGGGGAAAGTGCATGGGATGATCTCGGTGCAGAGCTACCAGCCGTTTACCTATACAAAAGAAGATCAAACTCTGCTCGAGATGTTGGCGGCATACGCAGCTATCGCGATCGACAACGCCCAGCTATTTGCTCATATTCAACGTCTTGCGACCATAGATCCAGTAACTGGGATTTCCAACCGCCGGCACTTCTTTGACCGTGGTCAGCATGAATTCTTGCGCGCCGATCAATTCCATCGACCGCTGTCGATCATAATGATGGATATCGACCATTTTAAATCAGTGAATGACAATTATGGACACGCTGCCGGAGATGAAACCCTCGTCAGGCTGTGCAAATTGCTGCGAACTGAAATCCGAGAGATTGACCTTGTCGGGCGTTATGGAGGCGAGGAATTTACCATCCTGCTCCCTGAAACTGGTCAAGAAGCCGGTGTTGAGGTCGCCGAACGCTTGCGCCACAAAATCAATTTAACCTTCCATGCAGACAATCAGAACTTGCCAATTATCACGGTCAGCATTGGGGTGGCTGATAACAGGCACCCTGCCGCCAACATTGTGGAGCTTGTTGCCTATGCAGACAAGGCGCTCTATGCCGCTAAGGCAGCCGGGCGCGACTGTGTGAAAGCTTATTCACCGCGAATTTGACCGGTGGTCGTTCGTTGCTTCATTCAATCAGCATCGCGTCGCCAAAAGAATAGAAGCGATATCCAGCTTCAATCGCAGTCTGATATGCTTGAAGGGTTTTTTTACGTCCTGCGAATGCGCTGACTAGCATAATTAACGTGGATCTGGGCAGGTGAAAATTTGTGATGAGTGCATCGACTACTCTAAAATTGAAACCAGGGAGAATAAAAAGGTCGGTATTATCACTAAATGGCGCGACCCACTCACCTTCCACAGCGTTCAAAGCTGCGCTCTCCAGCGTACGAACGCAGGTAGTACCAACAGCGATGACCCGACCTCCGTCTCTCTTTGTTTGATTGATGATCTTTGCGGTATACGCGGGTAGTTGGCACCACTCAGAGTGGATCTTGTGCTCAACTGGCGAAGTCTCATTCACTGGAGAGAAAGTATCAAGACCGACGTGAAGCGTGACCGTTGCTGTTCGAATTCCACGCTGCTCAAGCTTTTGGATCAATTCCATGGTGAAATGCAATCCAGCGGTGGGAGCGGCGGCAGAGCCGGTCTGGCGCGCATAGACTGTCTGGTATCGTTCAGGATTCTTGAGGGGCGCATGGATGTATGGAGGCAGCGGGGTGTGCCCGTATTGTTCTAAGTAGTCTTCGATCGGTCGATTAAAGCGAACGACCCTCCCCGCCCCTTCCAAAACCTTTACTACTTCTGCCTCTATACCACCGTCAAAGCTCATCCGGAGACCTGGTTTTGGCCTTTTTCCTCCAACCAGGCTCTCCCATTCATTCTGATTTTGATGGCGCAGGAGCAGCAGCTCTACTTTTCCCCCTGATGGAAGCTTTTTACCGACAAGCCGTGCAGGAAACACTCGCGTTTCATTCAGAACAAGCGTATCTCCAGCCGTGAGAAAGTTTCCCAAATTATAGAAATGGGTATGGATCAACTCGTCGGTCTGACGATTGACTACCAGCAACCGCGAGGTGTCCCGTGGCTCCACCGGAGATTGGGCGATCGATGAGGCTGGGAGCTCATAATCGAAATCTGATGTCAGCATAAGCTTATCTATTGAGGAATTTTACAATCAGGTTCAACAAAATTGTGAGCATGATTGAAAGGAGAATGGAAGTGCCCAAAGCAATAATACAGGTTGTATTTCCATTTTGAATCCGCATGTCTCCGGGGAGGCGTCCCAAAGGAACCCCGCTTTTCGCGAATCCGTACATCAGGCCACCAACCACGAGTGAGACCACCCCGATCATGATTAAAATGCGAGCCATTTGGATCATCAAAAAACCTTTATAGGTTGTTACAGCAAATTAGGCTGATCTTGGATTGGGGGAGCGATATGGAGGTGTTCGTATGCCTTACGCGTAGCCGTCCGCCCCTGAGGTGTGCGTTCAAGAAATCCCAATTGGAGGAGGTACGGCTCAACCACATCCATGATGGTATCTGGCTCTTCGCTTACTGAGGCGGCGATAGTGCTCAAGCCTACCGGACCGCCATTATAATTTTCGATAATGGTTCTGAGCACCCGCCGGTCAATATCATCCAGACCTAACAAATCAACATCCAATAAATCAAGAGCCTGTTGAGATACTCCGCGTGTAATGATCCCCTGAGCGCGCACCTCTGCAAAATCTCGAACCCGCCGCAAGAGTCTCAACGCCACCCGCGGTGTGCCGCGACCGCGTGCGGCGATTTCATCCACACCGCTTGGCTCGGCTTCAATCCCCAACACACGCGCCGCGCGGCTGACGATTTGGTGCATTGCCTTTTGATCGTAATAATCCAGGCGGTAGACTGCCCCAAACCGGGCACGCAGGGGGGCGGTAACTAATGCAAGCCGGGTTGTTGCGCCGATCATCGTGAAATGCGGGAGTTTAAGGCGGATCGACCTTGCGGACGGACCTTTTCCAATGATGATATCCAATGCGAAATCTTCCATCGCAGGATATAACACTTCTTCAATCGACCTGCCCAGACGATGCGCCTCATCAATAAAGAGCACATCACCCTGGCGCAGGTTTGTCAGAATTGCCGCAAGATCCCCGGGTCTCTCGATTGCGGGACCAGATGTAATTTTAATGTTCACATCCATCTCATTCGAAAGGATGTGGGCAAAAGTGGTTTTTCCCAATCCTGGGGGGCCATAGAAAAGCACGTGGTCCAACGGCTCGTTTCGCTGTCTTGCCGCTTCGATTAGAATAGCCAGGTTCTCCTTGACGCGCTCCTGACCAATCAGGTCGGAAAGGCTACGAGGCCGCAATGCCTGGTCTAGGCGATCTTCCGATTGGTCCTGAGGTGCAACCAGGCGATGTGGACTTTCCGTCATGGCGGTGATTATAACCTTGATTCAGACTATAATAAGTTATCCCAATCAGGAGGAATCGAACCATGGAAAACGTATTTCCTTCCTCTCATCCCCTTGTGGCTCACAAATTATCCAGGCTGCGGGAAAAAAGCACCGATCCGAAGAAATTTCGGGAATTAGTGCGGGAGATTGCCGCACTTTTGGCGTATGAAGCTACTGCCGACCTGCTGTTAGAGCCCAGGCGTGTGGAGACGCCTTTGGCTGTTGCGGAAGGGGCCGAGCTGCGTGAGAAAGTAGGATTGATCCCCATCCTTCGCGCCGGATTAGGGATGGTGGAGGGAGTCTGGGGGCTGATGCCCTCCGCAGAAGTCTGGCATATCGGTCTATATCGGGATGAGCGTACGCTCAAACCGGTTCAATATTACAACAAACTCCCCGTCGAACCTACAGTATCTGTTTGCCTTGTTCTCGATCCCATGCTCGCCACTGGTGGATCGGCAGTGGCAACCGTAGATGTTTTGAAGAAGTGGGGCGTGCGAAGGATCAAATTCGTGGGCCTGATCGGAGCGCCTGAAGGCATATCCAACCTGCACCAACATCATCCAGAAGTCCCTATTTACCTCGCAGCGATTGATGAGCGGCTAAATGAGCGCGGCTATATCTTGCCTGGGCTTGGAGATGCTGGCGACCGACAGTTTGGTACGGCATAATCTACCTAATCAAATTAATAAATATCCGAAATAAATAGATTGACCCTGGCATGACTGCTGTCAAAACCGGGGTAATGTCCGAGGGAAAGGTCTTTCTTTTCTATGCTGACATCCTGACCATCAAGATCCATACTGAAATAATCTGTAATGGCCGCGAATGCTTTATAAACGGTCCAAATCCGAGATTAATAAGCCGCCCTTACTACTAATCCGGATTTCGGAGATGAATGAACATTCCAGTTGAGATTAAGAAAAAACAATACTGCCGGTGCTCTCTAATGGGTATCGAAAATTTCCTTATGTTTCAAGATAACTCCTTTATAATATGGGCTTGCGTGAAATGAGACTTATGGCGTACAATTTATTCGAATTTCAACCGCTTTCAGACGTGGAAAATCTATGACATCTCTCAAATTAATCGGTCGATATGAAGTTAAATCCGAGATCGCGAAAGGCGGTATGGCGACCGTCTTTCATGCGTATGACCCACGGTTCGAACGCGATGTCGCGATCAAAGTGTTGCCTATGGCCTTCACGCATGATCCGCAGTTCCGGGTACGTTTCGAGCGTGAAGCAAAAACGATAGCGCTGCTCGAGCACCCCGCGATTGTGCCTGTTTACGATTTCGGCGAAGATGAAGGCCAACCATATATCGTCATGCGCTACATGTCTGGCGCTTCGCTCAACGAGCGGATCGCACAAGGTCCGATGCCGATTGAAGAAACTGTGCAGATTGCTACACGCCTGGCGCCTGCCTTGGACGCCGCCCATGCCCGAAATATCATTCACCGGGACCTGAAGCCGGGGAATGTGCTTTTTGACCAATATGGGAATGCATACCTTTCCGATTTCGGCATCGCCAGGATCGCATTGGAGGGCAGTGCAACCTTGACCGGGGAATCAATCCTCGGGACCCCTGCATTTATGAGCCCTGAGCAGGTGCAAGGTGAAAAAGCAATTGATGGGCGGAGCGATATCTACGCCCTCGGTGTAATGATCTTCCAGATGCTGACCGGGCAGGCGCCTTATCAATCGGATACTCCGGCGAAAGTCATGATGATGCACATCCTTCAGCCTGTCCCGAATGTGCTGGATGTCAAAGCAGACCTGCCGGAAGGTTTCTCGGCTATCCTCTCCAAGGCTATGGCAAAAAAGCCTGAAGATCGCTATGCGACCTCAAGTGAGATGGCGGCAGAGATGGAATCCGTAATGCACGGAACGAGCAGCCCACCTTCTCGGACGGCGCGCGCCGAAACTGCCGTCTCAGACCGGTCAGCCCGTCCGGACTTCCAGATGACAACCATGATGACACCTGGAAAAACAGTGCTTGGCACTGCAGCCGTGGCTGAAGGTCAGGCCGGTGCCTTACCTGTCCCTGAAGGGGGACCTTCAGAAAAACGTGCATCGAAACTGGTCTGGTTGGTCCCATTAATTGTCATCCTCCTGCTTCTGGCCGGCGGAGGCGGTGCAGCCGCGATCGGTAGGCAAGGAAAAGGGCCACTGGCGTTCTTAGCACCGCCAACCGCCACTGCCGTGCCCACTCAAACCAGCGCTCCTACCTTGCCAGTTATTGCTACCACCGCAGCGGTCGCTGAAGTGGTCCCTACCGCAACCCAACCTGAACCAACTCCAACGGCCTCCGAAATCCCGCCAACCGCAACCCCCGCTGACGCTGCCGTCACGACCGGTCCTATAATCGGCGGCGCGGATAAGGTAGCCTATTTGGATGGAAAGGATATCTGGATCGCCAACCTGGATGGAAGCGAGCTCACCCAAATTACCGAAGACGGCACGGACAAGAGCAACTTGCAGTGGACGCCTGATGGAAAAGCGATTAACTACATTTCTGGGAAGTGCGTTTATTCGGCGAAGATTGCCGATAAACAGAAAGAAATCATCACTTGCTTCAATTTTGCTCAATATCTCAAAGCTTTCGAGATCTCGCAAGACGGAACAAAGGTTGCAATCAGCATCGACAACCAGCTTTACTTAGAGCCTTACGACCTTAACCTGCTCCGCTCTGTAAGCGTAAGAGATGATCTTACAAAGATAGCGCCGTGCCCAGAATTTGCCCCGTATCTGAAGAATTTTGTCAAATTTGCACGCTGGTCATTTGATGATACCAAGCTCGCGATGGTCATCATGGGAGCGGCTGCAGGCATCGGTTCTGCTGATACCATTCAAGTTATCCCCGTGGATAAATGCGAAGCAGAACCCAAGGCTTTGGACAATTTCCCACCACCCCGCTTTACTCCAGAGGAATACATCGCTGCACCAAATATCCCCAATTTTGGGTGGGATGGACGCGACTTATTCTCGCTGGCAACCTATATTCGCAACCAGGGTTTCGGCAATCTGTACGTGTACAATATGGATCTAAAGAAACCCGGACAGAAGGTTAATCCAGTCGGCGATTGCTGCTATCGAGACCCAATCTGGACCCCGGATGGGACTAATCTGCTGTTTGCCTACCAAAAGTATCCCGGAGGCGATAACACGATCCAGCTCTTTATCATCCCATATGGGACTCTTGGCACGGGTGTGGAATACTCTCCGATCAATATCCCAAGCATCCAACCAAAGACACTTCCTCAACCGGCATTACGCGTGGCGCCTAATTAGAAATTTGATCTTTAAAGAAGATTTGCTGTGCAGCGGCTGGCGAACACGCTAGCCGCGAAGCAAATGGGAGCGAGAAGCCTAGTAAATGGCTGACAAAAAAAGTTGTCTAATGGAGGTTTATTCTGCTTCTCACCAGAATAAACCTCCGTTTCTTAATCCTGATAACTGGCTCAGATTCATGATAAAATCCGGCGGACGAGTACCGCATTTATTAGATTTATTATGCCCATATTATCCAATAAGGTGAGGACAAAATGATCAACAAACGTATGCTTCGCTCAATTCAGATTATTCTCCCGTTAATTCTCCTCTCTGCTGCCTGTGCTTCTTCTCCCATCCCAGCAGTTACAGAAGCAGCCCCTGCCGCTGTGACGGCTGAATCCGAGAAAACCGCCGCACCACCGGCACCAGAAGGGCTGACGAAACTTAAAGTTAGCATATTGCCTTTTCTATCCTATGGTCCAATCTTTATCGCCAAAGAAGAAGGCTTTTTCCAAGAACAGGGACTTGATATTGAATTTGTGAGAATTGATAAAACCTCCGAAGCGATGCCGGCTTTGGCGCAGGGTCAAATCGATGTTGCCTCAGGTTTCTTTGACGTCAGCACATTAAATGCGATTGCCAAAGGCGCAGATATCAGATATGTCTCCGATAAAGGCTATCTTGATCCGGAAGCTTGCTCGTCATCTACTTTCGTGGTTCGGAAGGATATTCTTGAGAGTGGAACGCTGGATGACCTGAAGAATATCAAAGGGATGAAAGTGGCGCTCACTCCCGCAAGCTCCGCCGAATATGCGCTCGATGTACTTCTCAAAGACACCGGATTGACGAGCAAGGATGTGGAGATCCTCAACATTCCTCTTCCGGCGCGCCTGGAAGGAATGGGTAATAAGTCTGTTGATATCGCCGCGGTTTCTGATCCTTGGACGGTACGGATCGTGAATGCAGGCTACGGCGAAGTCTGGAATCCATGGGAGAAGCTCCTGCCAAATTTCCAGTTCTCGATCAATATGTACGGACCAAATCTCCTTGAAAAAAATCCAGACATCGGCAAGCGCTATATGATGGCTTACCTCAAGGGAGCTCGCCAGTACAACCAGGGTAAAACTGATCGGAATGTGGAGATCATCTCCCAATATACACAGATGGATCCAGCAGAAGTCAAGCAATCTTGCTGGATGACCGTGAAGAATGATGGTATGATCGATCTCTCTGGTATGAGCGGTTTTCAAGAATGGGCGGTTTCGAATGGTCTTCAAGACACCATCGTGCCGCCAGAAAAGCTGATTGATCTGAGTTTTATCGATTATGCCAACGATCAATTGAAATGAGAACTCGAGGATAACCCAAAGAATGGCGTTTCAGTGCATATCGATCAACAAGCGATATCCATCGCGAAGTGGTGACGTTATCGCGCTGAATGCCGTGGATTTCACCATCCGAGAGCAGGAATTTGTCTGCATCGTTGGCCCCAGCGGGTGTGGTAAAACCACACTTCTCAAAATCATTGCTGGGTTGATCGAGCCAACCAGCGGAAATATCCTCTATTCCCAGAATCAAATTAACGGAAAGCTGCGCAGCGCCATGGTCTTTCAGGAACAGGGACTTTTTCCATGGATGACGGTGCTGGATAATGTTGCGTTCGGTCTGGAAACTCAGGGTGTGCGGGTTCGTGAGAGGCGGGAAATGGCAGGCGATTTCCTGACAAAAGTTGGATTGACTGGCTTCATGAAGAACTACCCTCACGAACTGTCTGGCGGGATGCGCCAGCGCGTTGCTATCTTAAGGGCATTCCTCGCAAATCCCCAAATCCTGCTGATGGATGAGCCATTCGGTTCCCTTGATTCGCAAACCCGCCTGGTGATGCAAGAAGAGCTGCTCCGGATCTGGAAAGATCATCGGAAGACTGTCATTTACGTAACACACGATATCGAAGAAGCGATCCTGCTGGGGGATCGCATACTGGTAATGTCGGGCAGACCCGGGAACATCCGCCAGGAAATCCCAATCTCACTCGAGCGGCCGCGTCAGCTTTCAAACCGAGATCACCCCGAAGTTGCGGAGATCCGATGGCACATTTGGAAAATGCTGGAAGACGAAGTTCGGAAAGAGCTGAGCATATCGGCTTAAAATCTGGACCTCGATTTCGATTAGACCGGCTGGAGCCATGGCTCCCAGTTTTATTTGTCGTTGCGGTATTGCTTTTTTGGCAGTGGCTCTCGATGACCGGACGGATTTCTCCGCTTTTTTTCCCAGCGCCCTCCACAATCTTATCCACACTTTGGGAAATGATCATCGATGGGACCTTATGGCCTCATCTAAAAGCAACGATCATCCGGCTCTTCACCGGTTTTCTAATCGGGGGTACAGCCGGTTTACTTCTCGGACTCGGGATGGGTTGGTCTCAACGCTTACGCACAATTGTCGACCCCCTGATTGCTGCTGTTCACCCTATTCCAAAAATAGCTATTTTTCCGCTGATCATGATTATTTTTGGAATAGGTGAATCCTCAAAGATCGTGGCGATCGCGATTGCCGCCTTTTTTCCAATGCTGATCAACTCGATGGCAGGGGTCCAGCAATTAAATCCAGTATATTTCGAAGTAACCCAAAACTACGGCGCGAATCAATGGAAGACTTTCAGCAGGGTTGTATTTCCTGGGAGTTTGCCATCCATCCTTACAGGGATCCGCCTGGCAATTAATATGAGCATGGTAATCGCCATCGCTGTGGAACTCCTGGCAGCGAAAGAAGGCCTTGGCGTTGTAATCTGGTTTTCCTGGCAGACCCTAAGGATTGAAGAGCTTTACGCCAGCCTGGTCGTTATTGGACTCTTGGGGGTTGGGATCAATCTATTTCTACAAAATTTAACCCACCGAATGACCCCATGGTCACAGGATCTTTCTGAACGCCAGTATTGATGAAATCAAATCTCATTAGACCATTTTATCGAAACCTGCCAGGTAGGCTGCCATTCGAAGATGAAGCGCTTCTAGGGACACTGGTCCAACGCTTCGAACTGGTAGTTCGCCAATTCCCTGAGCGCATCGCACTTCGCTTGGAAAACCACGCGATGACCTTTAGGGAATTGAATGAAGAAGCAAATAAAGTTGCCCACACGTTAATCCGCCTCCAAGGACCGCAGTCAGAGCCGGTCCCTTTCTTATTAGAACATGGAGCAAGCGCGATTATTGCAATCCTGGGCATCTTAAAATCTGGAAAATCCTACGTACCGGTCGATCCTTTCTACCCCAAAACCTGGATCACTCATATCCTGGACGATATCCAGGCTGATACTATTCTCACCAATTATCAGAATATGCCTCTGGCAATGACCTCCTTGGTAGCACCGCAGGCAGTTCAGGTGGTCAATTTAGACAGCCTTGACAAAGATCTTCCAACGGAAAACCCTGATCTTTCGATCTCAAACAGCGACCTCGCCTATATTCTATATACTTCAGGCTCCACGGGGCTTCCCAAAGGCGCAATCCATTCTCATCTCGACGTGCTCCATAATATGGCTGCCCAAACAAACGACCTTGATTTGAATCCGAACGATCACTTCGCCGTATTTATAACGTTCGGTTTCGAAGCCTCTCGGTTTGCATTTTATGGCGGGCTCTTGAATGGTGGGATGGTGTGCCTTTATGACATTCGCACGAATGGCTTGGTTGGTTTGCCGGAATGGATCGAGTCTGAAGAGATAACAATCCTGCTTTCAACCCCATCGACCTTCAGGTACATGCTTAACCTGGTCCCTGCCGCCAAGCATTTTAACCGGGTCAGGACAGTTGTCTTGGGGGGGAGTCGGTAACCAACCAGGATATTGCCCTCTTTCGAGCTCATTTCTCGCCTAACTGCCTTTTAGAAAATATTCTTGGAATGACTGAGACTGGCATCATCAGCAGGTATAAAATCAGCCAAAAAACGATCCTGGAAGGTTTGAGTATTCCAGCTGGATATCCGATTGGGGACAAGCAAATTTTGATCGTTGATGAAACAGGTCAACCCGTCCCGGATGGAGAAATTGGGGAAATACTGGTAAAAAGCAGGTATCTCTCACCAGGTTATTGGAGGCAGCCTGCCCTCACCGCTGAAAGGTTCCTGGATGATCCTCAAGATAAGGGATATCGATTATTTAAGACCGGAGATCTGGGACGGAAAAGGTCTGATGAGGCTCTGGAGCATCATGGAAGGAAAGACTCGCAGATCAAAATTCGAGGATTTCGGGTCGATCCAGCTGAGATCGAAGCAGTAATTCATGATTACCCCGGGATAAAGAATTCTGCCGTAGTTGCGCGCGAGCCAAAACACTCACCAGAAAATGTTCAGCTGGTCGCGTATATCGAGATGGGTGAAGAAAAGTTGGTCACCAAACAAGACCTGCGGATCTTTCTCGCAAATCAGCTCCCAGATTATATGGTGCCCCCGATCATCGTACAGCTGAACAAACTGCCATTAACACCAACCGGAAAAGTCAATAAACGCGCTTTACCCGAACCAGAAGAGGTCGGTCAGGAGAAAGAATATAACTACCTTGCGCCGCGCGATTCCGTCGAAATTCAGCTTGCGGCAATATGGGAGAAAGTATTGAAAATCAAACCGATCGGCGTCCGGGATGATTATTTTGAGCTTGGAGGAAATTCACTCCTGGCAGCACAGCTGTTCACGCGCATCGAAAAGGCATTTGGCAGAAATCTACCTCTTGCGACACTTTTTGAAGCGTCGACGATTGAAAAACAAGCCCTGATCCTGCGCCAGGATGATTGGATTCCAAACTGGTCATCTCTGGTCGCCTTACGATCAGAAGGAATACGTCCGCCTCTTTTCTTTGCTGCGCCGGTTGGCGGGAATGTGCTCTCTTACCGGGATCTAATGGTCCATTTGAATAAGGATGTCCCTTGTTACGGTCTGCAAGCCCTCGGGCTGGACGGCGTACAAACCGTACACCGTAGTGTGAACGAGATCGCAGCCCACTACATCCATGAATTGATGACTGTTTATCAAGACGGACCTTTTTTCCTGGCTGGTTCCTCTTTCGGCGGACTGGTCGTTTACGAGATGGCACAGCAGCTTCAGGATCTTGGAAAACCTGTAGCGCTGGTTGCAATGTTCGATGCATATGGGCCAGGTTACCCCCGCCGGCGTCCCAGCACTAATCGATTAAAACGAAAGATCTATAAATATATCCGGCGGATTGATACTCACTTGAGCAATTTGCGTTACACAAGCTGGCAAGGTCGGATGGCATACCTTCGGGTAAAAATTCCAAAGCTGTATTTGCGTGTCAGGCGGCGGTTCAGGAATCGTTTAGAACAAATTCAGCACCCACTTCCTGGTCAGCTCAAAAAAATTCATTCTGCGCATATGGGCGCCGCAAAGCGAAAGAAGGGTTATATGCGCGAACCGCGCCGATTTGGCGGTCGTTTGGTTCTCTTTCGCGCTCAGAAACAACCGCTCGGGATTTACACCGATCCAAAGCTTGGCTGGGGAAGCGTGACCGGAGAGGCTATCGAAGTCTATGAAGTTGCTGGCCATCATACATCGATAATATATGAACCGCGCGTCCACGATCTTGCAGCCCTTATGAATAAAATTCTGGATGAATGCTACGCTGGAGATTGTTCAGAACAAGTCACAGATATAATCCAGAGCGGCTTAAACTCCTGAACGCTCAATTTCCTTAACTTCTGCCGTTTTCAACTTTCTCCTACCGGCGCGTCTCAGCCGCTGACCTTCTTCATCGATTTTCCTCCATCCCTCTTCAATTGCTTCCATTTCTATCTGGTCTTCTGGATACTCTCCATATCGAGCTCGCTGATACGCCTGGGTGATGATACCCAGTTCACTGACCAGGTTCGAAAACAATTCCCCCATCTCAGGCATGAATTCTAACGGTGTTTGGTGAGGACGACGCGGCTGCCCCAAATCGTTACAAAGGGAGAGCAGCTCTGAATAAATTCGCCTGATTCGAGCGGTTGCAACGACCCGGCGA
The DNA here is from genome assembly GCA_963827155.1 of uncultured Chloroflexia bacterium. GTDB lineage: Bacteria > Chloroflexota > Anaerolineae > Anaerolineales > UBA4823 > UTCFX2. The sequence continues at coordinate 2,279,954 of CAWGZV010000002.1, forward strand.
GCTGGCTTAACCGCATCATTAAGCCCATCATCCCATCCTGTAGAGATTTGACCAAAAGCTTGCGCGCTTCCCCCTGTTTCAAAAGCGATTCGGGTTCACCAGGATCAAACAAACGGTTCGCTCCAAGCCTCCGCCGCAGACGAAAAATCAGAAAAACCAGCGCGAACAAGACCAGCCCCCAAAAACAAACCGCCTGAAGGTTCAAGGATAGGTTCGGGACCTCATCCTGCCAGGGGATCATCCGGCGTAAGGCTTCGCTGGCTGGATCAGGTGTGGAAATATTCGGACGTTCAGCAAAGAGACTTCGAAACCACGGGATAATCGGTGACAGGAAGTATGTAATCAGCAAGCCAGGAATTCCAACCAGGAAAATCGCCGCTGCAATCGCCAATTTCAGACCTTCCCCCAGATAGTCCAAAACCATCCGATATTGACCTCCTAGTATCCCTCCAATCATAACTGCAGTTGAGACGGTTATTCCCAGGATTGCGGTTACGCTGATCGACCAGCGTAAATCAAACGGATTCTTTTGAATACCCTTTACAATCGCCACATATGAGATCCGGGCAAAAATACCTGCCAGCAATCCGGAAAAAAGGAACAGAAAAAAAACCTCCATGCCAGGAAGGATAAAACCGGTTCGAGCCGCGATAAGGATATAACCCATAAATAAAAGTAATCCTAGTTCAAAACGCCTCCAGGCTACCATTGGACGAATATCACCTTTGGAAAGCGATAGTCCACGCCACCACATCCAGATAACAAAGAAAAGCACCAGAATTGCCCCAGGGTCTAATTTCATCAGACCACCTGGAACACTTTCGAAAGGCTGCTTGAGGAGCATATTTTCCGCTGCAGCCAGCCCAAGCAGTAGAAATCCAGCCATGACAACCAGCTGAATATTTTTTATCAACCGCAGCGACTCCATCAAATATCCAATTGCATATGCCGATAGCATGATCCCCCCCAGGATTAATCCCGCTGTCCACCATTTAGCTGTCGTGGTGATTTGGGTTACACCTGTAAACCAAGGGAGAATCCACATTAACTCGACGAACACCAACAGCAAGGCGGTAAGCTGAGGCCACCATCGCAAGAAAATTTGTGAATTTTCAAGTTTCTCCTGAGGATTGGGATAGGCGCTGCTCATTTCTCCAATCACCTTTGAAACGGTAGATGGTATATCCGGATCCCGGGTAAGTCGGGCGGAGGCTGGCGGGCAAATGAGAGCAGCACAATCCGCCTGCCTCGCAGTTTTATTCGTAGAAAGGCTTCGACCAGCTCCTCATTAACAATGGCAGTGATCACCAGCAGTGTCGCGCCGTATGGTATACGTGGAACCTCTGATATCAAAAAACGGTCAAATGTACCGGTTACAAATGGCGTGACGCTTGCCAGGGCGGTCAGCAATGTGGCGAGCTGATCTGGCGAACGACCCGGAGGAACCCGAAAAGGCTGGTCAGCATGGGCGAGAGAACTATTTGAGACCATCCCCACTCGATAACCGTCATCCAGGGCATGTTCAACTACCGAGGCACAGACCTTGACCAGATGTTCCAACAGCTCCGGGTCTGTACCTTCCCAATAATGGGGCAGCGTCATGGCGTTAAGACAGACCATCAATAAACGGGCAGATACCGGTTGGAAGACCTTGACCTGAATTGAGCCGGTATGAGCCGTCGCAGGCCAATGGATGCGGCGGAATTCGTCTTCGGGTTGGTAATCTCGAACACCCATAGACTGGTTCGGATCTTCGTATAAACGCCGGCGGGCAATCCGATCACCAAATGGATCACCAGCAGGAAGCTGCAGAGTCTGGAATGCAAGTGATTCCGGAAAAACAGTCAAATAATCGACTTCGGAAAGCTCCTGTTCCCGATCAAATATCCCAAATAAATCCCCTGATTCGATGCAGGCTGGACCCAGACGGTAAACCCCTCGCTTTCTTAGGCTCAAGGTAATCATACGTTTATCACGTTCGAACCAGCGTAAACTAAAGAGGCTAACCAACATGCCGATATCCGGAACGTGGGTCGGACGGAGCAAGCTCTCGTCTTGCGGACCGACCGCCGCAGGAGTGCTGTCTTGTACGCGAAGCCACGGCAACGGAAGGAATTTCCGATTTTCAATTTCGATGGTCATCTGAAGTGTTTCACCCGGGTAGCCTCTGCGATATAACAGCTTCCGCCTAAATTTGACTTCATCCAGGGCGTGTTTCTGCCACCAAAAAGCCACAGCGCTGATTATCAGAAGCATCAGAGAGAATGCGGCGAGCGGGTATACCCTCCCGAACAGCCCCAGGATAAAAACCAGCACCAGGAAAGGCCACCAGGAAAGAGGAGCCAAATTATCCTTCCACAGGAACCGGCACGCTTTCGACGATACCAGATACGAGATCAGCTGGTTGGCGTCCGCGCAGTTGGGCTTGCGAAGAAAGCATCATCCGATGCGTGAGAACGTATGGCGCAACTTTCTTAACATCGTCCGGTAGAACGAAATCGCGTCCCCGGATTGCTGCCCAAGCCTGAGACGCCTGATACAACGCTAACGTTGCTCGAGGACTAGCTCCGAGAGAGATTTCTTGATTCTTGCGAGTGGCGCGCGAGACCCGGACAATGTAATCCCGCAGAGAATTTTCCACCCTGACCTGGCGGCGCTGCTTTTGGTTCTCGCTCACTTGGGCAGCGCTGCACACTGGTTGAAGATCTTCAAGCGGATCAGCAAGCTGGAAACGATCCAGGATCGCTGCCTCTTCCTGCTCGCTTGGATAACCAATCGCGATCCGAAGAAGGAACCGATCGATCTGAGCTTCAGGAAGTGGGAAGGTACCTTCGAGCTCAATCGGATTTTGAGTTGCCATTACCAGAAAAGGCCGAGGTGTAGGGCGAGTAAGCCCATCAATCGTTACCTGGCGCTCCTGCATAGCTTCCAATAAAGCAGATTGTGTGCGCGGGGTTGCCCGATTGATCTCATCTGCTAATACTACCTGGCTCATTATGGGTCCAGGTCGGAATTCGAATATCTGGTTTTTCTGATTGAACCAGCTTAGTCCTGTTACATCCGATGGGAGAAGATCTGGTGTGAACTGAATCCGCCGAAAGCTGCACCCCAAAGAAATCGCCAGCGCCCGTGCCAGGGTTGTTTTGCCAATCCCAGGTACATCTTCAAGCAGAATATGACCTTCACATAATACTGCAACCAATGCAAGATCGATGACTTCATCTTTTCCCACAATCACTTTTTGTACATTCTCACGCAGTTGGCGAGCGATTTCTGCGATCATTTTCACCTCAAGCTTCCAGCAGGTTTTGGGTTATCTACCCATACATATACCTTCCACAAACTAATTTTACTCGCAATTCGGAAATCCCTTTTCATGGTTGCAGCCCACAATCCAGACGCTGCGAGGCAAGCAGGCAGGGTTTTCATGATAGAAGTCTACAAAATAGAAGTCTACAAAATAGAAGTCTTCAAAATATTAGTCTTCAAAATTGATCAGGAGCTCATCCCAGAAAGCGCAGAGAGCTGCCATCCACCGACATGAACAGGTCAGAAAACCTGTTAAAAGTCCAATCATGCAGCGAGCGGGTATAATCCAACTTATGGATTCGATCATTGCGCTAGACATTGAGACCACAGGACTTGATCCCGATAAGGATGCCATCATCGAGATTGGGGCTGTTCGCTTTAGAGGTACACGCGTAGAAGCGGAATGGAGCAAGCTGATCAACCCTGGAAGGCGTATCCCTCCTTTCATCACCCAACTCACCGGTATCACAGATCAAATGCTGCTCCAGGCGCCTTCGGTGAAAGAAGTGATGCCGGAACTGATCAATTTTGTGGGGGACGACCCGATCTTAGGGCACAACATCCGTTTCGATTTATCCTTCTTACGAAAATTGGGGGCATTCCGCGATAATTCCACAATCGATACCTATGAGCTGGCAGCCGTGCTTCTACCGAACGCCGGACGGTATAATCTGGGTTCTCTGACCCAGGCGCTCGGCGTCCCGTACCCGGCAACCCATCGGGCGCTTGATGATGCCCGAGCAACAAGAGGGGTTTATCTGCGATTGTTCGACGAAGCGTTGTCCTTGCCGCTCCCCATCCTCGCGGAAATCCTGCGATTAGGAGACCAGGCGGAGTGGGCAGGGTATCTGCCTCTGCGGATGATCATGAAGAAGCGTACAAGCGAAATTGTCTCTCCCGATTCTATTCGCCATGCCTATCGAGGCCCACTATTTGAGCAGCGAGATACTCGCCAGTACGCTCCTTTGCAGCCAAGAGAATACTTCGTCCAGCTCGATCCCGAAGAAACAGCTGCGATCATGGAACCAGGAGGTGTATTCGGACGCCACTTCCCAGACTACGAATACCGCTCGCAGCAGGTAGAAATGCTGCGGTCGGTGACCCGGGCGCTCTCCGAAGGTCGCCATCTCATGGTAGAAGCCGGAACCGGCACTGGAAAAAGCATGGCTTATTTGATCCCTGCTGCGCTCTGGGCAATGCAGAATGGATGCCGGGTTGTGATCTCAACAAACACGATCAACTTGCAAGATCAGCTGATTAATAAAGACATCCCCGATCTGCGGGATTCGTTAGGGATCGATCTTCAGGCAGCGGTGCTGAAAGGGCGCTCGAATTATCTCTGCCCCAGACGGCTTGAGAGCTTAAGGCGGCATGGGATTGAAAATGCCGATGAAATCCGGGTGCTTGCTAAAGCATTGGTCTGGCTGCAAACCACCGAAACAGGCGATCGCGCCGAGATCAATCTGAATGGACCAATCGAGCGTCAAATTTGGGCGCGGATTTCGGCTGAAGATGAGAGCTGTACGACCGAGAATTGCATCAAACATACCGGCGGCTCTTGCCCATTTTACCGGGCTCGCCAGGCTGCTCAGAGTGCCCATATTCTGATCGTCAACCACGCCCTCTTGCTCGCAGATGTCGCTACAGGGAACCGGGTCTTGCCGGAATATGACTATCTGATAATTGATGAGGGGCATCACCTCGAGGATGCCACAACCAGCGCACTGAGCTATCATGTCACTACGAATGATGTTGAGCGTATGCTTCGCTTGCTTGGCGGTCCCAGCTCTGGTCTTCTAGGATGGATGCTGAGCGCTACTCAGGAAACCATCCCACCTAGCGATCATGCAGCGATAAGATATCTTGTCGGACGGACCACAGATCTGGCATTCCGTTTCCAAAATCTTAACCAGCAGTTTTTTACCAGATTGAGTTTGTTCTTGAGCGATCAACGCGAGGGGCATCCTGTTGGAGTCTATGCCCATCAAGAGCGAATTCTTCCGGCTACACGCACCCAACCGGCATGGGAAGAAGTAGAAGCAGGTTGGGAAGACGCAAGCCAGGTGCTGTCACCTCTGCTCGAGCAGTGCACCCAATTGATCCAGGGCTTATCTGAAGTTCAGGAAAAATTGGTGGAACAAGATCAGGAGCTTTTCGGAAGCCTGTCGAATGTGCATCGATCTCTCTACGAATTTGGCGAGCAAATGAATGCCTTGGTTTTCGAGCCAGAAAAAGAAAGGATTTACTGGGCTGAAGTTCAGGCGGGAGGCTATCAGCTCTCGCTTCACGCCGCACCACTGCATATCGGGGATTTGATGCAGCGCTATTTATGGAATGAAAAGACTTCGGTGATACTCACCTCTGCCACGCTTACCGCTGCTGGTGAGTTCGACTACTTGCGCGGTCGTTTGAGCGCCGTAGACGCAGAGGAACTGGCGCTTGGCTCCCCTTTTGATTACGAAAACGCCGCGTTGCTCTACCTCGCGAACGATATCCCCGAGCCTGCTGACCGCAATGGTCATCAGCGCGCCGTGGAAAACGCTTTAATCCAGTTGTGCCGCTCGACCGGTGGAAAAACGCTGGCGTTATTTACCTCCTACGACCAGCTAAAACGCACTTCACAAGCGATCAGCAGGGTGTTGGGACAAGAAGATATTTTTGTTTTTGAGCAGGGCGATGGTGCTTCTGCAAATACTTTGCTCGAATCCTTTCGCTCCACAGAAAGGGCGGTGCTGCTGGGAACACGTGCTTTTTGGGAAGGAGTCGATGTACCCGGCGAGGCGCTTTCCGTGCTTGTGATTGTCAAACTGCCTTTCGATGTGCCTACCGATCCAATCGTCGCTGCCCGATCGGAGACTTTCGAGGATCCATTCAACCAGTATTCACTGCCAGAAGCAATCTTGCGCTTCCGACAGGGTTTTGGAAGGCTGATCCGAACACAATCGGATCACGGGGTCGTGGTGGTGCTTGACCGCAGAATCCTCTCCAAACGTTATGGTAAATTATTCCTGGAATCAATCCCCCAATGCACCGTGAAAGTTGGATCAGTCAGCGCCCTGCCCCGAACAGCGGCTAAGTGGCTCAATTTATAAAAACCCTCGAATAACCTAGCGTCTAAGAGACCACACGACCAGGAATCCACCAGCCAGAATTAGCGCAGCTGGCCAGAGATAAGCGAGCAAGTCTTCTCGGGCAATCAGCAAAAGCCCGCCTATGAGCATTAAGATGCCGCTTGGAATCCATGCCCAGCGCATTTCGCCCTGGGGGGTAGGCAGTAAGGCAACCAATCCGAAGGTCAAGCCCAATCCCAGAAAAAAAAGACCGGCGGTCGTCATTCCGGCTTCATATTCATCAATTCTCGCAACAATCGCAAGAGTGATCAGGACGCCAGCAGGGATAATCGCCCACCAATTCCGGCGTTCTACGATATAGCTCAATAAAAAACCAATCCCGATCCCAAAGAGAACAATCGCACCTTCCCAATCCCCGCCTAATGCAGGAGCAGCCCATTTCATGATCACCACCAAAGCCAGGCTCAGCAGGGTCATCGCAGGAATCAAAGCCCACCAGTTCGTTCTATTTTGTATAAAGAAGGCAAGGAAAAGCAAACCAGCGGTTAAGAAGACCGCGAGCCAGAATAGAACCCCAATCTGCAGATAACCCAGGTTTTGGGCTAAAAACATGAGCCCGGCAATAATCAGCAGACCTCCCCATAAGATGCGTGATTCGAACAATCTCATGCCAGGCCTCCTGTTTGATGCGAGAAAGAGTGTTGCTTATTCCGAGCGAGCATGCTCAATCTGATCCTGTTTAAGATCCCAAAGCATTTGGGTGAGTGAGACGTGATAAATATGCGGATTCATAATCCGGCGGACGCCTGGATCAAGCTTCTCAATATCCGTAGCTCGTTGCAGGCGGATAGCCTCCAAATCTGGAAAATCATAAACAATCTGGCCATTTCGTGTAATCTCAACCAGCAGCGGCTCTACCTCAGAAATATTCTCCCGGTGCAATGCCCGTACTCTGGTGTGGTCGCTTGTGTGGTGTAAGGTCAGTTGCTCTCCGGTTGAAGGGTCTTCGCCTTCTAAGCCGATCAGATCCGCCGTGGCTTTTCTGCGCAGGTCGTAGAGCCGCCAAACCCGCTTATCACCCGGATTGGATATTTTAGAAACCGATTCGGAAATCTTCAGCGCCGGCAGCCACTTCCCCTGCTCGCATACCGCAACCAGCTTGTACACTCCTCCCAGAGCAGGTTCTCCCCAAGAAGTTATCAAGTGGGTGCCCACACCATATACCAGTCGGTTAATCAATTTATCAGGATCGATTCCATAGCGAGGAGCTTCTTGAGAAATTTGGGTAATAATCTGCCAGATCACCAGTTCATCCAGATTATTTGAGAGTACGATCGAAACATCTTCATAACCGGCTTCATTCAGCTGCCTGGCAGCCTGAATGCTTAGGAAAGCCAAATCACCCGAATCCAGGCGGACTCCTACCGGACGATGTCCCTTACGACGGAGAGTTTCGAATACCTGGATGGCGTGAGGGATCCCACTTTGGAGGGTATCGATCGTGTCGACCAGCAAAATTGTGTCGTCTGGAAAAACATCGGCGTAAGCTTGAAAAGCCTCAAGCTCGCCCATTCCCAACGCCATGAAAAGCTGGACGAGACTGTGGGCATGCGTACCTTTCGGCGGCACTCCCAAAACCGCTGAAGCTCCAACGTTCGAGCTGAAGTCTGCTCCTCCAATTAATGCAGCTCGCGCCCCTGCATTCGCACCTTTCCCCTGACCGCGCCGGAGCCCAAACTCTAACAGCAGACGCTTACGGCCGATTTCATGAATCCGAGAGGCTTTTGTCGCAATTAATGTCTGGTAATTCAGAGTATTGAGCAGTGGGGTTTCTAAGATCTGCGCCATCACAATCGGTCCGCTTACGACGGTAAGCGGTTCAAAAGGGTGAACCACTCTTCCTTCTGGGATGGCCGATATGCTCAAGGCGGAAAAATCGCATTCCTTTCGCAGCCACTCCAAGAAATCCTCCGAAAAAGCCTGCTTTCCGCTGGAGGTTTTCTGACTGCGTAAAAAATCCAGGTCTTCCCCGCGAAAGTGGACCCTTGAAATCCAATCCATTAACCATTCAAGTCCAGCATTGATGCAATAACCAGCCTTATGGGTGCCGTAATCAGGATAATCTCGAAAATAGTGATCGAATTGCACCCGTTTTTCATGCAGTCCCATTCGGAAGTAAACTTGCGCCATCGTGAGCTGATACATGTCCGTGAAGAGAATTCCCTCCGCAGTATCCCAATCTATTTTTCTCATCGTCACCTTTCTTACGACAGCTTTCTGTGTGAAAATACAATCAATATTATAATGAATACCGATACATAATATACTTGAAAGCAACACTAAGTTGTAGGCAAACAATCCCAAAATAATGAAAGGCGGAAAATATGAAAGGAAATCCACAAATCATCGAAAAACTGAATTATCTCCTGGCGGATGAGCTGACGGCAATCAATCAATATATCGTCCACTCGGAGATGTGCGCGAACTGGGGTTATGCCGAGCTGCACAAGCATGTCGAGGAACGGGCGATAGTAGAAATGAAACACGCCGAAAGCCTGATTGCGAGATTGCTTTTTTTGGAGGGTCTACCTGCAGTTAGCAATCTCAATCCAATTCACATAGGCAGCAATGTGGAAGCGCAGCTCAAGAATGATCTGCAGAGCGAGTTGGGAGCTGATAAAGCCTATAACGAAGGAATTCGCCTTGCCGTCGAAATGAATGATAACGGAACGCGCGAGCTCTTTGAGAAAATACTCGTTGATGAAGAGCAGCATATCGACTGGCTTGAAGCTCAGCTTGACCAAATCGGTCAGATGGGAATTCAAAACTATCTGGTTGAACAGCTGGGTTAATTTATTCGACCGGAATCAAATCATTATTGGGAAAAGACCAAATCGTGTTTGCTTTGCCTCATTCTTTACGGCGAATCAGGCAATTCATGGTTTTCCAAATGAGAACACCGCTGAGGGCTGCGATCAGCAAAATGACCCAATGGGAAAGCAGCCAGAGAACGGATTGGAGTGACTTTCGCCATCCATCTACCCGAGCCATACTCCCTTCTGGGAGAATAACCGGGTAATCCCAGGTGAAGGTTTTGAGTTTCTCCAAAAATCCCTGGCGAGCGCAGCCCTCTAAGCTGAAGATGTACAGATCGTTGCACCAATACCACGCTAGTCTTAGGTCGCGCGAGAATTCTTCCCAATTTAATGCTGGATAATCGGTAAAACCGGCATCTACCCCTCCGCCTGTGCTTCCGATTCCGATTGCCTGAGCTTCGCTGCCGTAGCTCGCAATCACACCAGCTCCGTACGGTCGAACAAAGCTGGTATAGAGCATCCAAACCTCCCGATCGGATGGGAGATTAACCAATCCAAATACACGCTGCAGCATTGATGAAGCGGCTTTTCTCTCATCCTGGATCAGTGGAAACTGATAGGTTTCTACCCGATAGCCATCCTGATGGATCTGACTCGCCAACTTTTTGTATGCCGCTAATCCGCGTTTCCATTCCATTCGGGCAAACAGTCTGCGGGATAGTCGCGGCAGGACGTTCCAATTCCAATGCATCAGGTCTTGCATATCTCGTAAATCTGGCTCGATATCCAGCCCAATCCCCTCCCAAATCAGATCATTTTCTTTTGACCAATCGAGAAATTCGAAATACCGTTGGAAAGCCTGGGGGGCATTGCGCAGATTCAACCAATAACCGGCGTCTTTTGGGAGTAAAAGCCAGGCATCTAGCGGGATATTTGCTTCATTCAAGCGTCGAACAACTTCCGCGCGTTGGGGTGTCATATCCGGCAGTCCCAGGCTTAATCGAGCACGCATTGCGATTAAATCAGCAATCATGCGATCATCGATCAAATCCGCCAGCTCCTGAGAATTGAGCTCGCAAAAAAATGTCAGGTTAGGGTAGGTCATGTGATCACCTCCGGCGTGTTGAGGGTTGGTCAAGAACGAGAAATTTTACCGAAATAATTGTATCACGGCTGGGAAACTCCCCAGGATCACAGGCTGGTCTGAAGAGACGACCCCCACGAACAAGGTAAAATATCATACTATGGTAGAACACTCCAGGGATTATGTTAATGCGATCGAAGATTTCCGTAAGGCTCGCGGTCGGGCTGAATTGCGAGAGCTGATTTCTCGATTGTCCGGAGAATCTAACCAGCTTTTATCATATGATGAAGTTCGCCAAAAGCTCCGCATTCAAGGTGCTCTCGAACGTGGAGTACGAGATATTCCTCTGGACGCAATTGTAGGCAGTGTTGGGCGGTATACCGATTTTACGCGGGATTTTCTGCCGCGCCGAGACGTCCAGCAAGAAAGATGGGCGCGAATTAAAGTTGCAGCATCCGGAATGGCTGGCTTACCCCCGATCGATGTCTATAAAATCGGCGAAGTCTATTTCGTGCAAGACGGGAACCATCGGGTGTCTGTAGCGCGTGAGTTGGGATCTAAGCAAATCCAGGCATATGTGACCGAAATCCGCACCCCAATACCTTTAATGCCAGATATTCAACCGGATGACCTGATCTTGAAAGCGGAATACAGCCTTTTTCTCGACGAAACTGGTTTGGGTAATCTGCGCCCAGAATCAGATTTAAGTGTAACTCTCCCCGGTCAATACCCGGTACTGTTTGATCACATCGAAGTCCACCGTTACTATATGGGGATTGAATACCAGCGGCCTGTTTCTTACGCAGAAGCCGTCGGGCATTGGTATGATCATATCTATATCCCCATCATCGAGCGTATCAGGGAACTTGGGATATTGCACGAATTTCCAAACCGCACCGAAACCGATCTGTACGTTTGGATTGCCGAACACCGGGGGGATCTGGAGCAGGAGCTCGGTTTTTCAGTGCGGACTGATTTTGTGATCAGCCATCTCTCAGAAGAACACCGGCAAGGCTGGTTCAACCGGATTCGCGAGAAGCTGCTCGACCTCGTTATTCCAGATACGTTGGAAGGCGGACCACCCACCGGAAAATGGCGCAACCATATCGACACCAGGTTAGACGATCGTCTTTTCGTTGAGATCCTCATCCCAATCAATGGAAAAGAGGATGGTTGGTGTGCGCTTGATCAGGCGATCGTAGTTGCAAAGCGCGAGAACGCAATCCTCCACGGCTTGCACGTCACACCGTCGGATATCGAGGATTCGAGTGTTATCGAGCAAATCCAAATCGAGTTCACAAGAAAATGTGGAGAAGCTCAGATAACTGGGGATCTGGTGGTCAGCAAAGGGGATGTGGTTGATCAGACTTGTTTGAGAGCTGCAGCAACCGATCTGGTAGTAGTGAATGTCTCCTATCCGCCTGGTGATGAACCGATTTCGAGATTGCAATCCGGTTTCAGGAATTTGCTGCAGCGCAGCCCTCGTCCAGTTTTAGCAACACCGCAATCGGTTTCTTTACTATCAAAACCCTTGCTGGCTTTCGACGGCAGTCCAAAGGCACGTGAAGCGCTTTATGTGTCGGCATATCTTTCAAATAAATGGCGCGTTCCATTGATCGTTGTCTCGGTCGAAGACGCTGGAAAGATCGGTGAAGAGACTCTAAAGCAAGCTCAGGAATATCTTCTTGAACACTCCGTTGAGGCAACTTATTTGCTCGAACGTGGCAACCCTGGCGAGGTACTACTTCAGGTTTGCGGCGAGTATGACTGCGATTGGGTGATTATGGGCGGGTATGGTTTGAATCCGGTCTTCGAAGTCATTCTAGGCAGCACTGTAGACAAAGTGTTGCGGTTATCCAAAGTTCCGACCTTGATTTGCCGGTGAATTAATTCTAATGACGGTCAGACGGCTCAATCCAGGTCTCGCGAAATCCGTATGTGTTCAGGATGTGTGTTTTTCCGCGGATTGTCTCAACCAATGTATCGGGGCGATGGATATGGATGTGACCATGGAGAAAAAAACGCGGCTGGAAGAAATCGATCAACCAGCGAAAAGCTTTGATGCCTTGGTGGGGTAAATCATCACAATCATGAATTCCTGCAGGAGGCGAATGAGACAAAAAAATATCCAATCTGCGCCGATGCCATAACCGTTGGAATAATAAAACTGGAGCCAGGGCGAGGACATGTCCCCACATCTCCACCTGAGTATATTGAAAATCCCCCTCGCGATAACGCATGCTGCCCTCTACTCCTGCCAGCAGCAAACCGTTTCTGAAAATCACTTTTCGGTGTAAGTCAATGCAACCGTGAGGCGATGTGCGTGGACCTGCCGACCCATACTCAACAACTTTATCATGATTCCCGCGCACAAAAAATAGAGGTACATCCAGGGCGTTATATACATATTCGAGGTAAGCATAACTCATATCCCCACAACCCAAAACTAAACCCACGCCTTTGAATCGGTTGCGGACCTGTGGGCTGTAGATGAATGGGACCATTGTGTCGCTAAGAGATAAGACCTTCATCCATTCGATTATACCTGTTGGATTCCTGAACAGATATAATGAGTGGCATCATCAAATCAGTAAGAAGGTAAAAATCCCGAATATGCTTAAGGAAGAAGAATGACCTCTGCTTGACACTGATGTATTGGCATGCTATACTCGCACGACGCGGTGCGTCATATAGACCATAATATCTCAGATAGAAGCCGCACAGAAATTCGAAAGGATTTACTTTGATGAAAGAAACCCAGATAAAGCCAGACCCCGAGGAGCTCCAGAGTAAAGAATCTTATCCTTTGCTTGAAGCTGCCCGAAAAGTGCTCCTGGCAGGAATTGGGGCGATCTCGCTGGCACAGGAAGAAATCGAGGATTTCATCAACAAATTAGTGGAACGCGGTGAGATCGCCGAAAAGGATGGCAAGAAGCTGATCCAGGAGCTCCAAGTGAAGCGAAATCGCGGCGCAGAAAAAGCCGAAGAGGAGCTGCACAAACGAGTTAATCTCGTTTTGGATCGAATGAATGTTGCTTCAAAATCCGATATTGATGAGCTCAACAATAAGATTGCCGTTCTTACTATGAAGCTTGAAGAGTCCAAAAAATCCTGAAATATTTTCCAAAAGATCCACTATCACTCTCTTATCGATTTATGCTGACGATTAAAAGATATCCGAATCGAAAGCTTTACGACACTAGATCAAAGCGGTATATTTCCCTGGCAGAGATTACTGCGCTGATCCACGACGGTGTAGAAATTCGCGTACTCGATCACCCAAGCGGTGATGATCTAACAGCACTAACCCTCACCCAGATTATCCTGGAGATGCAGAAAAAACAAGACAGCTCCATCTCGAAGAAATTTCTCACCAGCCTGATTCGATCTGGCGGTGGAAAACCTCAGAAGCGCTGGCGCAACGTCTGGCAGATGCCTCCCTCCAGCAACCCCTTCGATGATGAGATAAGAACGCGGTTTCAAGCGCTTGTATACGCCGGTGAGCTCACTGTGAGGGAGGGCTTGCAGCTGCAAGATCAAGTTCTGGTTCAAGCACCTCAACTGATCCGCGAACAGCAGCTCGACGAACAGATCGCGTCCTTGATCACAAAAAGAAGCATCCCGCTCAAGCAAGACCTCCAGCGTCTCAACGAGCAGCTCGAAGAAATCAGTCTCAAACTCGTTGAGAAGACTGGTGAGAAGACATCAGACTGACAGATTAGAAGGTGGAATTAATTATGAAAACCAGGCTTATTGTTACAGGATTGAGCATTATTCTTGTTTTAAATGCCGCAGGCTGTTCTCTATTAAAAACCGGGAGCACTGATTTACCCGCAGCCAGCCCAGTAGCTGAAGGTGGCGAGCTTTCACAGACTTCGCCTATTCAACCCAATCCGGCTCCAACTTGCATCCCTCAACCTATCGGATCCTGCACATCACCTAGCCCGGATGAGCCTGTAGAGATTATCGGAGACATCCCCTTCACCTCTCCATTCTTCCTCAACTCAATCTCTGAACCATTCGTAATGCTGGAGGATGAAGCGGGTTTTGTAAAACGTGATCGCGAATTTCGTTTCAGCCTCCCAAGCCAGACCATAGGTCCTGTTGCGGTGAGCGAGGATAACAAGCTCTCTTATACGCTCTCGCTTCCTGCAGTTCCCCAAGCAACCCAGGTCGATCTGGACCAAAACGGAAAAGAGGACCTGGGCGTTCAAATATTCGCAGTTGCGTACTGGTCGAATATGTGGGGCGATCCGTTCCTCGAAGCCAGGGATGGAAAAGGCTGGTCGACAGCCTACACCACTGCAATCACCGACCCAGAAAATGATGATGAAATCATTGGCGGAATCCTGATTGTATGGGCGCCCGATGCCCAACAAAGCATGTCTAGTGGATTCGGTGCGGATGGGAAGCTGTTTACCGAAGACGATCCAATAGCTCCCATTTCTGCCGGCTACAATCTCGTTGACTTGAATAATGAACCGTTCAAGGTTTCTAAAGAGCGCCAGCCAAACCTTACGCTTAATGAGGGTGCAGGAGCGGTAAAAGATTACTCCAAAATGAGCTTTGGGGAAGCTTTTGAGGCGTTGTTCAAGAAAATTTCGGTGGAATATCCCTTCACAGCAGAAAAGGAAATTAACTGGGATTCGCTTTATCAGGAGTATAAACCGCAATTTGAGCAGGTGAATAATGGCGAGCAGTTCTACAGCACCATGCGAGATTTTATTTACAATATCCCTGATGGGCATATAAATATCTCCTTAGATCAAAACGTTTTTTATGGAAATTACGGGGGCGGCTTTGGGCTGATATTAGATCGGTTGAGTGATCGACCGCGTGATCGCAAAGGAGGTCCTCGACGGGTCACCAGCCGCGAGTGCCGGCATCCAGCAAGGCGCTGAGATTCTGAGTTGGAACAGTGAGCCAGTCAATGACGCAATCAAGAAAGTCATTCCTGGTTTCGGTCCCTATTCTACCGAACATACTCTGCAGCAAGCCCAAGTGACGTTCTTAACTCGCGTCCCACCGGGTTCCTCCGTCGAGATAGAATTCGTTAACCCAGGCGGTTCTGCTCAAACTCTCAAGTTGCTGGCAGTCCAAGAATACGACTTCACTCCTCAAGACCCTCCCAAGCTTCAATCTGGATAAGCTTGAAACTCCGATCGTTGGAAACGTCCTTGACGAGAATGGCCTGGGTTACATTAGAATCGATACATTCAGCGACGATTACCGATTGATGGCAAGCCTTTGGGAACGATACATGCGAAATATGATTGATAACGAAGTCCCCGGCTTAATTATCGACATCCGCTCAAATCCCGGCGGCAGCTTGGGATTGGCGATTGATTTTGCCAGCTATTTCTTCGATCGGGAAATTTCACTGTATGATAATTATTACTACAGTGAGAAAAGCGGGGTCTTCGAATCTACTGGGTATCCCACAAAAATCAAACCAGCCCCGCTGTATTTCAAAGGACCTATTGCCGTGTTGGTCAGCTCCGATTGTGTGAGCGCCTGTGAAGGTTTTGCGTATGCCCTTCAATATGATGGACGAAGTGTGGTGATTGGGCACTATCCGACAGCCGGCGCTTTTGGAGAAGTTGGCCTCGGTCAATATTCCCTGCCTGGCGGATTTTCCATGCAGTTTCCAACCGGAAGACCACTATCACCCGATGGTAAAGTAGTTATCGAAGGATCAGGTATATTGCCAGATATCAGCGTTCCTGTGACATTAGAGAGTTCACTGGGGCAGACAGATACTGTTTTAGAAGCAGCAGTCCAGGCGCTTTTAGATAAATTGCGCTAATCTCGCAGAAATATAGACCGGTGAGGATCATGCCTTAATACAATCCTCACCGGTTTTTATTTTCATTGACTTTCCCAAATTAAATAAACTGGCTGACGACCGACCAATAGGCTATCGGTGTTATCGATCGGTTCGCCAAAAACATTATAAACCGACTGAGGCCGTACATCCGGTTCGAAGACGTGGGTTTCACCGTCGATAGACCACAAAATCATGATCTTCGTGTCCGGTCGGACGAGTTCGTAACCGCGTACTCCGCCGGCTTCCGTTACCAGGCGGGAAAAAGCGGAGTCAAGCAGTTGGGTGGCATTAAATCGAAAAGCGGTTAACGCCTGATTCGGTTGTCCAAAATCGTCCACCAAACCGCTGGATCGCCAACCAAACAAGCTGTACCAGACGTTGGCTCTTAAACCCTCTGCCAGCGCTGCAGTGTTTACTTCAACCGTATAATTTGCTTTCGTCATCATATAGTCCTCAGACCGGCAATTAGGGTTTTCATCTCCTCCCCAACAGATAACTCCGGCTTCGGAATCCAGCAAGTACTTCCCTGGCTGTTTGTAGGCGAACAGCAAGCTGCGCAGGTAGCGAGCTTTTGCGATCATCACCGGTCCTGTGCCATCCCAGTTGCTGTTCCAATTAGAATTTCCATAGGTCTGCTTGCTGGAATAATAATCGTAGGCGTGAAAACTAATCCCATCAAAATAGTCCCCCCCACCGCCGCGCAGAATCCCTTCAATGAATAATGATGAGGAGCAATCTTTTCCCTCAGGTGGATTCACGGGATCGCAGTCAAGAAGCAGCCCACCTACAAGTACCTGGGCGTTTGGATCAGCGGCTTTGATTTGTGGATATACAATCTTCAGCATTTCGGCATAAGCACCTCCGCCATAATACAGGTCCGCCTTATCCCCCATGCAGCCGTACACACTGTCGGGGGCGACTAACGAAGGATCAATATCTGGCTCGTTTCCCAATTCCCAATATTTTACGTTAAAAGGTGGGGCGCTGTACCTCAATACCGTTTCGTACATAAACTGCCCAAATGCAGAAATTTTGTCTGAAGCGATAGGGCCGCAGGAATAACCCGGAACCTGCTGAGCCCACACCGGGGTGCTGCGGACAATTAATATCAACTGCAATCCTCGCTGCGAGCTCGCGATCATTTCATCTTCCAGGGTAGCCAGCGCGTCCCAATTCCGTTCTCCTTCTTGTCCTTCAACTGCCGACCAATATAATGCATTCCGGCGGACCCAATAAGCACCTGCCTGTACAAGCAGGTCTGAAGATCGAGCATCGATGCTGGATAATTCGATCCCTGGTATCGGGAATTCTGGGGGGGCAGGCGGCGTGGGAGTGCCGATTGGCAGCGTTTGAGAAGGCGATACCGCCGTATTTACAGGAATAATGATGGAAGTGGGACTCGAATTCGGTTCAGTCGCTATCGCCGAGGCTGGTGATCTCGGATCATTTTCAGAAGTTGGCACAGCACCCATATTAAGGCAGCCAGTTAGAAACAATGTGGTGCAAAGAATCATCAAAGGTTTTTTTGTGTCCATCACACAAACCATCATCCTTCCCTTAGCATGATATTTAAATACCGATAACTATCCTTACGGGTTGGTAAACCTGTATAGCAGCACGCGATAATCATAATCATCCTGACCCATCCATTTATTTTTCAACAATCGAATTCCAGCATCTTGTTTACCGAAGCCAGTAATCGTCTTTGCCTGAAAACGCCTCGCGAGCTCATTCAAGATCGCGGCTTCCTCATCTTTACTGGAAATGGATCTGCTCAGATTATTCTGCACCCACCAAACTTCTGGATAATCCGCGGTTGAAAGCGCCCTCCAGTTCAGGTAGTTGTATCCATTGAATCCATTCTTTTTCGAATAAAACATGCAGGAGCTGTCCCCTTCACCGCAAATTACAAGCGCACCAGGTTTTGCAGTCTTGCTAATCTCACTAAAAATCTTACGCCAAGGCACAGCAAATATCGGGCGGAGGTATTCTCTACCGGTAAAAAAGTTGAATATCCCAATACCATAAACGAAGATAATACACAAAGCCGCAAATTTCCTCCAATTGGGTCTCAAGCTTACTAAGCCTGAAGCGATCCAGATCGACAGGAATGGTAAAACATAAAGCGTCCTGACTGGCAGGTTTTGCCAGGTCATAGACACGGATGTCTGGATGCTCGTCAATAAGCCTGCAAGGATAACAAAAATGATAATAGTTATCGGCAGCCAAAAAGCGATCTTTCTGCGGTGCAGGTAGAATCGCGTACCCTCCGATGCAAAACAAGGCTATCCAACCAATCCAGGCAACCGGGTTAAGAGGGGAGACCGTTTCTCCAATCCCAAACACATAGGCAACGTAAGCCAGGCGTTTTGATAACTCCACCAACCAGTTGGACACCCGGGTGATTTCAGTGGATCGAGAAAGAAGCGAATTGAAGCCCATCAACCCGGGGAGATACGCTGCAAGGATAATGCATTGCGCCAAGAACCATAGCAGTCCGTCAAGGATCCAAACCCTTTCTTTCGTTCGATGGAAGCCGCGCCACCGATCGAATAATCCCCATCCAGCGCACACCGCGACCACGACCATTCCAGCAAATAAGACATAGCACAACAGAATGCTCAAGAGAATATAGAAGACAAAATACGGCCACTTCCCTCGTTCCAGATATCGCCACATGAAATAAACCACGGCAACTGAAAGAAATGCAGTCATCGAATAATAACGAGCCTGGTGACCGAACATGATGAAAAGAGGAGAAAACGCCAATAAGGCAGTTGAGGCAAGCCCGACAGTGTTTCCCATTAAACTAACGGCGAGCAAATAGGTCAAGAAAAGGGTCAATTCGGAAAACAGGATTGAGAGAAAGCGCAACCCAAGCTCTTCGTAGCCAAATATCTTCCCCCAATAATCAGCAAGATAAAGATATAACGGAGGATGAACATCCCATTCAATAACCTTTGCCTGAGCATCCTGTCCACTTTCTGTAAAGTTTGCAGTAAATACTTCGTCTTCCCAAAAACTCATCTGAGCGGCAGCCATGACCTGCAGCATAATAGAGACCGCCACAATCGCGATTAGCGTGTAATTCGAGATATGTTTGAAGTTATTCGGCATATAGTATAGAAGGTATCTTGAGCTGAAAAACGTCTAATAATAATATTGATAAATGCTGATTATTGATAACACATCCAGGACAAGGAAGAAACCCAAGAAAATAACATAGGGTTCTTTTGATCCAGAATCGAACTTCATATCATCAGAAGCCTGAGAGTCGAATATTGCTCCCCTATTGGATCGATTGCGGGTCAGTGTTTTACCCAACTGGATCCATTCCAGCCAACCGAGTGAGATGACCATCAACCACGGGAGGATGGTCGGGTAAAAATAACGAGCGACAGAATAATAATAACCTGAATTAGCCAAATATATCCCCCCACGCGTTAGCGCCATGAGAAAGTAAAAGACGCTTATTGAAGCCAACACGATCACGCAATCCCAATTTATCGTACGCGGATTTCGAAAAACGCCAATCAGGGCTCCTATAAAACCGAAGAGTGTAAAAAACCACAATATCTGATAGATCGCGGCATTCCCTATGATTTGTAACTGCCCCCATCCAAATTTTGCCCAAAAAGTTTGAAATAGATGGATGGCAGTTGTTGGATAAAGATCGGAAGTACTGTAAGGGTCTAATAAAGCACCTACTAACATAGATGGTCGACCGCCATCTGGCAGGTATTTGGCAGCAAAATTATCCAGCCATGGGCTAAATCGTAATGCGGGAAGCTCCGCAGATCCATTGCGAAGAAAATTCTTAAATGGCTCCCCTGCCCAAACGCCATCCTCACCAGCAAGAGTGTTGAAGCTCGGGATCTCGTTTGTAGGGCGCGAACCTTCAACGAGAACCAGACCATCGTAAAAAATGTGAGAACCCCGCTGGTCAGATCCTGGTGAAAGATTGATCCAGATCCGGCTGGTATTTTCGGGAAGTTTGATCGAAAATGCATAAAATTTTGGTTTCAAAGTCAGAGTCAAAAGCTCTGAATATGTTGCGCCTGTCACGCGGAGTTCTGGACTTTTTACCTGCTGTGGTCGATCAGACCAGATCCAATACCCGAAAGTGACTTGTTTACCGGCAAGGTTTTTTCCCGCTGAGCCAGGATGGTGTTGAAATACCTCCGGGAAAAAAGGAGGCGAGACCTCCTCCCCAGCCTGAACTGTCAGTACATATCTGCCGGCAGGAGCCAGGAGATTTTGCTGACGTGTAGGTTCCGGTTGGGAGGTATTTCGAAACCAGGCGAATGCGTCATCATTGCGGATGCCGGTTAACAGAAATGCAATAGAACCCAGCAGCAGGATCAACCAGGCAGCCTTCCTGGCTCGTCCTCGGAGAAATGTGAACAGCAATACAAGCGGCAAGATCGCAAGGATCATCACAGCCGTGTTCTTGATCCAAAATGTAAGCCAGCCGAGGAAGAACAACAGGAGGAAATCCAGCCACGAAAACCCTCGTCGAACCAGGCGAACTGCCGTCCACAAAAAGAGCGATGCTATCCCCACTGCTGCAGTTTCATTATTTACCGAACTCATTAAATCAACAAATGCCGGTGTCAGGGCTAATGACGCTGGCAAAATCCAGCGTAGTGGGTGACCGGGACCCGTAAGTTCATTGGCGATACCCCATCCCGCACACACGGTGATTAAAAGGAATATTACCGAAACCAGCCTGGCTGAATAAAGCTGCACATCGATGCTGCTTGAGGACAGCAATCGAAGCGGGAGAGATGCTAATACATAATAACCAGGCGGATCCCCTAATTGGGAGTAACCAGGGACGACCAGCTTCTCACTGGTTGGTCCCACCACTGGTTTATTGGGCCTATGTTCGTAGAACCCATTCTCGATCATCGACTTGACTACCATCCTGCTCAGCTTGGCGGAATTATCAGCCTCGGTAGGCAGCCGATCGAGATTGGCTGTTAACCAGACATATTCAAAATGATTAGGCTCGTCATAATGTTCCCAGGGCGGGACGGTGAAGACGTAGATTAGCCCGTGGAGCAGCGCCAGGGAAAGGATCAAACAGATCAAAAGCCTATCGCGAGAAACCAGTGACAGGCTACCCATGAACCTGTGCTTTCGAAATCTCAGCTAATTCTCGAATTCGCAAGAAACCGCGTGCAAGAATCGAATCAATTTCACGGGCTGTATCTTCATACTCGATTAAAGGCTTACCGATCGGATCGACAATATCGTGATATTCAGCGACCATTTCTGTCAGCAAGTTGATTCTAGGTCCAAATATCGGAAATGCAGCCTGCAACGCTTCCTTATGACCTTGCTCCATCGTTAATATCAATCCGAATTTTTCCAGAAGCTGCTTATTGATCCCCTGCGATCGATGACCAGACCAGTCGATGCCTCGCAAACGTAATACAACCAGGGTGTTTTGGGCTGCTGGCAAACCGTCTTGGGCATAAACCCCGGCTGAACCGATTATCCATTGATCTGCTTCAGTTTTAACCTTCTCATTCAACAGACCAGCTGCCATTGGCGAGCGGCAGATATTCGCAGTGCAAACAAACAAGACAGAACGCATTGAACTTATCCCATCTAATGGAAGTGTGCAATCTGTAAGGAAATCACCTAACTCGATGCGGAAGAAAAAGTGCGCATCTGAAGATACCAGATTGATAAAATCCCCAGGATGATAATTGGGGCATAAACGACAACATGCAAAAGTATACCGTAACTCAGACTGGTCGTTTGATCCAGACCGAAGAAACTCAATGCGAAGATCGAGGCATATTCGAAAGTTCCAACTTTTCCAGGTAATGATGGTAAGGAAATGCCTGCAATGAGCACGACAAGCAGGATGAACGCAGCTTCAATTGGGAGGTCGAGGTCGAGTGCTTCCCAGACAATCCAGTTGGTTGCCAACGCGCTGAGCCAGATCAGAATTGTGACAATTACTAAACCAATGGATTCTCGAAATTTCTTAAATACAGAGAAGGATTCCAGAGCAGCCAAAAGATGAGAAGAGATGAATACCCCGATACTTCCTATCGCACCATTATTCAACCATTTAAGCCCTCGTTCCAGGATGGATCGAGATGCCAAAAATACTACCAGCATGAATAAAGCCAGCAATAAGAAAATTGGAAAGTTCGCTTGTTCATCCAAGATTCCCGGAGGTATAGGCATCAATAATGGCGCTGTGACGATTAGAATTCCATATGCCAGAATGTCAAGATATTTTTCTGCTAGAACTGTTCCAAGCACAAAACCCGGTTTCATTCCATCTCCACTTTCGCCTGGGACTCCTGGCTTGGAGATCACAAGAACCCGACTTAGATCTCCAAGTCGAATTGGAGCCAGCGTGTTCAGAAGCTGGGAAGAGAGGAAAGAAGTAGAAAGGCGCAGAGTTTGGGCGCGGTGAGTAGGAGTGTTGAGTAAAAGTCCCCAACGGAAAATCTTGAGCAGAATATTGAAGAGTGTAACGATTAACGCGAGTTCCAAGCAATCCCGGATTGGCTTTTCGGATCGCTTCAATTACCTCATCCCACGATACTCCTCTCACCGCCAGGAAGAGGAAGAACAATCCTATACAGAAAGCCAAAATGACCTTAAGCGACGGCGAAGCATATAATCGCTTGAAGGTCTCTCTCATTCCTGAATTGCTTTCTTCTGCTATTCTTTGGCGAGATCGTGGATATCAGCGATCCATTGTAACAACTTGGTCTTCCCAACGGTGCCAGCGACCATGATTTGCTTCCAGAACCCGTTTTCCTTCACCAGGCGAGGGTAAACCAAGAAGCTCCAAATCGGCATCTACCATGATCCGGACCAGATCCCTGAAGAAGATCCTGGGCTCCCAGTTGAGTTCCCGGCTTGCCTTTGCAAAATCAGCCTGTAAATAATCCACTTCGGTCGGGCGGAAATATCTTGGGTCAATTTTGACAAAATCATTCCAATCGAGATTTACATATCCGAATGCCTCATCCAGAAATTCTCGAACTGAATGCGATTTTCCCGTGCCAATCACAAAATCGCCAGGATGATCAGATTGCAGTATCTTCCACATCGCCGCGATGTAATCTGGTGCATAACCCCAATCCCGGCGTGCGTCCAAATTACCCAGGTAGATCGTATCTTGTTTGCCGGCGACGATCGCAGCAACCGCTCTGGTGATTTTGCGGGTGACAAAGGTTTCTCCCCGTCGAGGAGACTCATGGTTGAATAAAATTCCATTGCTGGCAAAAAGGTTGTAGCCTTCACGATAATTACGGGTAAGCCAATATGCATAAACCTTTGCCGCAGCATATGGGCTTTGAGGCTGGAAAGTGGTCTGCTCATCTTGAGGAGGTTTTGCATTACCATACATCTCACTGGATGATGCCTGGTAGAAACGGGCTTTGATCCCGCTCCTCCGGACTGCCTCAAGCACCCGTAGCGTGCCTAGACCGGTGACATCACCGGTAAACTCGGGAAGATCAAAGCTTACCCTTACGTGACTTTGAGCTGCAAGGTGATAAATTTCGTCGGGTTGAATATCATATACCAACTCGAACAGATTCCCAGAATTCCCTACATCACCATAATGAAGTAAGAGTTTGATTCCATTCTGGTGGTGTGGATCGCGGTAAATATGGTCAACTCGTCCGGTGTTAAATGTGCTAGCCCGACGGATCAGTCCATGGACTTCATAGCCTTTGGATAACAGCAGTTCCGCTAAGTAAGATCCATCCTGACCGGTAATCCCAGTAATCAAAGCCTTTTTCATATTATGAAAATCCTTTTTTATACTTCCTTGTTGTTGCTTTTCTTTCAATTTGACCAGTTTCAAGGGACAATGAAACCTTACGACTGCTCCCAAGAAACTCAATCAACACTCGGACTCGCTCACTGCCAGGTAATCGCGAATCGAATATCGCTTCATACCCCTGGAACGGACCATCACTAATCCAAACCGGGTCGCCTTGCTTAAGACCTTCAAAAAGCTCACCACCCGCAAGATTTATATCTTCAACCCGCTTGCGAATTGCCTGTATGAGGTGATCTGGAACGACAGCGGGTTCACCCCCAAAACCGACAAGCCCTACCGTATGAGGCATCCATTGAAAAACCGACAGACCCACATCGTCGAGATCTGCATTTATAAACAGGTAGCCAGGAAAATATGGCTTGATCTTATGCGAGCGCGGGTTCACTGGGTGGACTTTCAGCCGGGGATAAAATGCTTCAAAACCCAGAGATAGAACCTGCCGCCAAACAAGCTCCTCTTTACGCGGCTTGCTTCGCATCGCATACCAACTTCCCGCCATAATCCGATTTATTCTCCTGGTAGCTGGCGAAACTTCACCCGTGTGAAGACACGGGTGAAGATTATAACACCACTTCCATCCCGGTCAGACGGCTCAACACATGGCGAATGATCGTCAGGAGTGGCACCAACACGAAGTGAAGGGAAGCGCTAACTGCAAAGACCAAAGATGCTGTTCGCAGTATCTTATTAAATGGTGCAGCGAGATTTTCCTCCAACCATGGTCCAGCACCCGCAAACAGGCTGACGCAAAGGAGTGTGATTAGAATTATGCCTAGAGGGAACCAGGCTCGCCGATCAGATTCAGAAGGCAGCATAGTGCTGCTCACGACTAAGGCAAGATAGAACCAGACCCAGAAATCAGGTTGAACAATCAAGGCTCTTAAGGTATCAAGGAATCCAGATACTCCTCGTGCATCGAATGCATCCTTCAAGCCCATAAAATCAAGCTTTATAAAACCAATATAAGCTACCAACACCCCACCAGTAAGAAGTGGTGCCATTCCGATGAAAGCATCACGGAACCAGTCAGCTTTGGCAGTCTCTACATATCCTAATTGAAGCTTTTGATCTGGGGTTGGCTTGGGGACAAGTGAAAACTCTCCGGTATGGACGCCAAGGAAGCGCGCCATAACATAGTGACTGCCCTCATGCAACAGAATCCCAGGGAAGAAAGAAATTGAGAAAAGGGTGACGGCAATATCGATTCGGCGTGTGATCAGTAAAAAAATGGATTGGACCTCCTTGTGAAGCCTTCGCTGAAGGATCAATAATGGAACCAGAGTAATCAGAAGCCATAAAACACCATCCAGATGGCTCAATATTGATGACAATATCAACCAGCCGCGGCTTGAACAACCTGGATAAAATCACTGGACTTTATACTTGCGCCTCCAACGAGCCCTCCATCAATCTCCGGGTTTCCAAAGAATTCGGCGGCATTCTTCCCATTCACCGACCCACCATAGAGTACGCGAATGGATTGGGCAGCTTCATCACCGAAAAGCTTCGCGAGCGATGGTCTTATAACCTCACGAATTACCTGGGCAGCGCCCTCCGCGGTGGATGGCTTTCCAGTCCCAATCGCCCAAACCGGCTCATATGCGACAACAATGGTCTTTGCCTCCGCTGAACCGTGCAAAAAACCTAAATCTTTCAAACCCTGGCTTGTCTGACGAGCCACAACCATAGCCGTCTCGCCATTTTCATATTCTTCAAGCGTCTCGCCAACACAGACAATCGGTGTCAAACCGTGTTCGAATGCAGCTTTGACTTTGCGGTTTACCGTTTCGTCAGTCTCTCCAAATAATGCCCGGCGCTCGGAATGTCCAATAATTATATACCGGCAAAGCTCGACTACCATTAAAGGAGAGATCTCTCCGGTGAACGCGCCTCCAACTTCCCAATGCATGTTCTGAGCACCGAGTCCGATATCAGTCCCTTCGATGAGGGCAGCCACCGCAAGCAAGTCGGTAAAAGGTGGACAGAGAACTTTTTCAACACCAGGTAAATTCTGCAGCGCGGGTACAATTTCAGAGACCAGTTGCCGAGCATCAGCAATGGTCTTATTCATTTTCCAATTCCCTGCAACAAATGGTTTTCGCATCATCGCCTCAAATCTAATTTTTTTTCTTGGATTCCATTCTGACTTTGACTTGTCAGGGAAATCCGAGAGTGTCCATTATTAAAATATCCATTCCCCAAAAATAGTTCAATCGATATTGAAAGGTGAATGTTTAGTCCGAATTAAAACAAAAGGGATAAACACTCATGGTATTTATCCCTCATCCGAGCAAGAATTATTTATCCAGCAGGGCGGCAACGCCAGGGAGCGTGAGACCTTCAAGCATCTCAAGGGAAGCGCCGCCACCCGTTGAGATATGAGTGATTTTATCGCTCAAGCCAGATTGGTTTATTGCCGATACTGAATCACCGCCCCCCACGATAGAAACAGCACCGCTTTCCGCGACCGCACGGGCGACACCAAAGGTACCAAGGGCAAACCTCGGAAACTCAAAGACACCCATTGGACCATTCCACACAATCGTCCCTGCGCCATGAACAGCCTTGGTGTATGCAGCCACAGTCTCTGGTCCGATATCTAATATCCGCCATCCATCAGGGACGGGGCCCATTTCCATCACTTTTTGTTCGGCGCTGTCTTCAAAGCGATCGCCAATCACAACATCTACTGGCAGCCGCAGATGGGTTTTTCCCTCTGCTAGAAGCTCTCGAGCGGTATCCAGTGAATCATCATCCAGGAGCGAATCGCCTATCGGATAACCCTGAGCTTTGAAGAAAGTATTTGCCATTCCTCCGCCGATAAGAACCAGATCGGCTTTTCGCAAGAGATTGCGAATGACGCCGATCTTATCGGCGATCTTTGCGCCTCCAAGAATTGCGATAAATGGTCTCTTTGGGGCTAAGACCGCTTGACCTAGATACTTGATTTCTTTCTCCATCAGAAAGCCTGCAACTGCTGGCAGCAGATGTGCAACACCTTCGGTTGAGGCATGCGCCCGGTGTGCAGAGCCAAAGGCATCATTGACATAAATATCTGCCAGGGCGGCAAATTGCTTTGCCATCTCTGGATCATTTTTAGTCTCACCTTTGTAGAAGCGAGTGTTCTCAAGCACCAACACTTCGCCTGGTTTTAAGGATTGGGCGGCAGATTCTGCAACCGGACCTACGGCCTCTTCAGAAAAGGCGACTGAGCGGTCGAGCAGGCGGGCCAGATGTTCAGCAGTTGGGCGCATTGAATATTTTGGATCGGGTCCATCTTTGGGTCGACCCAGATGGGAGCATAGAATTACTGCCGCACCGTGGTCTAATAGATATTCAATCGTTGGCAGCGCCGCCTGGATGCGGGTGTCATCATCGACTTTACCCTCTTTAATCGGGACATTAAAATCGACTCTGACAAGGACTCTTTTCCCATCTACAGGGATATCCGAAACTAGCTTTTTATTGAACATTGCGTCCTCCAGCGATATTCCATGTGTGAAAAGATCGGCACACTTGAATTGTCCTGATTGATAAATTAAAGGCTCTTTGCCATCAGAGCGGCGAGGTCAGCAGTTCGGACGGAGTAACCCCATTCATTGTCATACCATGCGACGACCTTTACGAACGTGCCGGCTTCTTTTCCTAGCACGGAAGTAAAGGGGAGATCGACAATTGAGCTGCGAGAATCGCCCTTGAAATCCACACTGACAAGGGGTTCATCTTCTGCCCCAAGTATGCCCTTAAGCGAACCTTTCGCCGCATCCCGGTAATCCTGGCGGAGCTGCTCAGTGGTGACCGAATTTTCCAGCTCAGCGGTCAGGTCAATCACTGAAACGGTAGGGGTCGGAACTCGAAGCGAATAACCATCCAGTTTACCAGCCAGGTCGGGGATTACAAGCTTGAGAGCCTTGGCGGCGCCTGTTGTGGTGGGGATGATGCTCAAACCAGCTGCACGCGCCCGGCGAAGATCGCTATGGGGAAGATCTAAGATTTTTTGATCATTGGTATACGCGTGGATGGTCGTCATGAAGCCGCGGACGATGCGGTATTTGTCGTGAATCACCTTTACCGCTGGTGCAAGGCCGTTGGTTGTGCAAGATGCATTTGAGACAACATGATGCCTGGCGGGGTCATACATTTTCTCATTTACGCCAAGGACAATCGTGATGTCTTCGCCTTCTGCAGGGGCGGAAATGATGACCTTCTTTGCCCCACCTTTTGTGATGTGGTTTTCGGCGCCTTTGACTGTCTTGCCTTTCTTGTTGACACCATCACTTTTGATGGTGAAGATTCCGGTGCTTTCAATGACAATCTGTACCCCGAGATCACCCCAGGGAATATTCGAGGGGTCGGTTTCTTTAAAGACCTTGACCGGTTTGCCATCGACGTGCAGACCATCTTCTCCAACCTCTACCAGCCCATCAAACTTGCCATAGGTCGAGTCATATTTCAGCAGGTGCGCCATTGTCTTCAGGTCGCCGATGTCATTGAAAGCAACCACTTCCAACTCATCAGGATGGAAATCCCGAACTG
Organism: uncultured Chloroflexia bacterium; assembly: GCA_963827155.1. Taxonomy (GTDB): domain Bacteria; phylum Chloroflexota; class Anaerolineae; order Anaerolineales; family UBA4823; genus UTCFX2. The sequence goes on from CAWGZV010000002.1 coordinate 2,308,425, forward strand.
CTTTCAGAACCTGCCGGCCGATACGTCCAAAGCCGTTAATCCCAACTTTAACCTTCATTACGAGCCTCCATTTTTTATTAGAATTATTTGTCTGTTTATTTAAGAAGAGATATTTTTGAAAATATTATCCCGAATTATCCCAAAACCCCTCTATTCTACCAGAGGTCCTGTTCTTTCTTGATATAAATCAATGACAGCTTGAGATAATTTCTGAGCGTCGTGCCGCCAGGGATAAAGAACATCGACGAGGTCAGCAGAATATACTGTGTAATCTTGTGCGAGGTCTGGCTCGCTTTTTACCCATTCAATATCTGCGGGCAATTTCCCATCGAAGTGATTATTTACTATCGCGATATTGAAGAGCTCTCCATCCACATGGTCATTAATGACCCGAATATGATCTCCGCAGGAATACCCGCTGGTCTCACCCCGTTGGGTGGCTACATTACAGACGTAAAGTTTTAGGGCGCGGCTTGCACGGATTGCATGGACAATATCTGGAACAAGCAAATTGGGTAAGATGCTGGTGTAAAGGCTGCCTGGTCCAATGATGATCAAGTCTGCTGCCAGAATCGCCTGAAGGGCCTGTGGAAAAGCTGCGGGATTACCAGGCTCGATCCAAACCCGCCTGACCCTCCCATTGATTTTCTGGAATCTGGCTTTCTCCTTGGATTCTAACTTCACTAGAAGAATGCGGAAGCATCACATCTGCCTCCAGCCGCACGTCATTGAGGGTCGATGGTAAGACTTGACCTTGAACTGCAAGGACCCGGCCAGATTCTGCCACTGCAGATTCAAAACTGCCTGTGATCTCTGCCAGCGCAGTAATAAACAGATTGCCAAATGAATGTCCATCCAGCTCCGGAGTCCCGGCCGAGAAACGATATTGGAAAAGTTGAGCTAGTAGGGCTTCATCGTTAGACAGCGCCGCAAGACAGTTTCGAATGTCGCCCGGCGGCAGCGTTCCCAACGACTGCCGAAGGCGACCCGATGAGCCGCCATCGTCCGCGACGGTCACAATCGCGGTGATATTGTTGGTATACCCCTTGATCCCTCTGAGCAGAGTCGCAAGCCCATGGCCCCCACCTATGGCTACGACCCGGGGACCCCGGTCTCGCTGACGGTGCTTGCGTAAAGTTGAGGCAACGCGGTCCCCTGGACGGATAAACGGGCGAATAATGGCTCGGTTTAATTGATAGATTCCGATCAAAACTGCGCCAACGCCTATACCGCCGAAAATAAAAGCTCGCAGCGGGCGAGGTAGAATTCGAAGCGAAATCCATGAGAGCGCTGGCAGCCACCAAGTATCTGGAGCGGTGCGGTATATTTCAAGCAGCAGAATACCTAATCCCACTCCCAGAAGGGTTGTCCCAAAAAGGATCAATATCAACCAGCGTTTGACCCCCATTCCAGGGATCAACCAAGTGGTTGATTCGCTGAGTTTTTCGAAGAAGCGCCGTTGGGGAGAATGTTTATTTTCCGAATTCATGCCAATTTGGTATGATAGCAGGATTTCAAAATCCCGTCAACGAGAGATCCGATTAACTTCACAGCAATCATGACCCCATCACCAGCCATCCCATAAGCGGATTATTAGGCGAGGCGGAAAAATTCTGTGCTATACTCGCTGCGATGCAACCCAACCCGGTTAAGCGCTGGTTGACTGTAACCCCAATTCCACCTGAAACCGATCGTGAGCTGGTCCGATACTCACCGCTGATGAGACAAATTCTCTATAACCGCGGGTACTCAACTGCAGAAGCTGCCCGTGATTTCCTTGAAGCGCGCCCTCCTCAAGCGATAGATCCATATAACTTATTAGGGATGCGCGCCGCCGTTGATCGGATCTGGTATGCCATTGACCATGGAGAGCGGATAGCCGTATATGGAGATTACGATGCTGACGGTGTAACTGCCACCGCCCTCCTCACCCATGTTTTATTAAGGCTTAAAGCGAATGCCTATTGGTACATCCCAAACCGATTTGATGAAGGTTATGGATTGAATATCGAAGCACTCGACAGCCTGGCAGCGGACGGGATTGATCTGGTTATCACCGTAGACTGCGGTGTACGATCTATTGAAGAAGCAGATTACGCATTGAAAATCGGGATGGATTTAATCATCACCGATCATCATTTACCAATCGAACAACTTCCAAAAGCAGCGGCGGTGATAGATCAAAAGCAGCCTGGTGATCAATATCCTGATAAAAACCTCGCCGGAGTTGGTTTAGCATTCAAACTGGCGACGGCTTTATTAGAAAAAGCAGGGGCTAACACTGCAAACCTGATCTACCCATCGGCTGCGGTCGATTATTTAGATCTGGTCGCCCTCGGGACGGTAAGCGACCAAGCGCCGCTAATCGGAGAGAACCGGGCAATGGTAAGGTTGGGGCTGGAATATCTTCGAAAGCCTCACCGTCAGGGAATATTATCCTTGATCGGGGCAGCTCAAATCAACCCGGCTTCGATCAATGCAGAGACAATTGCATTTGGATTGGGACCTCGCCTGAATGCAGCTGGTCGTTTAGATTCCGCAGTGGATGCATTAAACCTGCTCCTTACCAGTGATGTTAATGAGGCTGCCCGGCTGGCTCAGTCATTGGATAATCAGAACCGGGATCGCCAGGAAAAAACTCGCGAGATTCAGGCTCATGCTGAACAATCTGTGCAGCTGAACAAAGATGACCTACCGCTCATATTTATTGCTCACGAAAGTTACAATCCAGGCCTTATCGGACTCGCGGCCCACCGACTTATGGAAAAATACTATCGACCGGCGATCGTAGCTTCCCAAGGCGACGAGTATACCCGCGGATCTTGCCGGAGCATCCCTGAATTTCACATTACCGAAGCCCTTGACCAATGCGCGGACCTGCTCATAAGACATGGTGGGCATGCCGCGGCTGCTGGCTTTACTGTATCAAATTCCAACCTACCGGCCTTAATCGAACGGCTCCAGGTACTAGCCAGAGAGAAGTTCATAGAACAGGATCTTGGACCCAAAATTCATGCCGATGCCGAAGTAGAACTATCAGAACTCCACCCAGGACTGCTGAAAGAGCTGGCATGGTTAGAGCCAACCGGCTCGAGTAATCCTTCCCCGGCATTTATTTGTCGGCATGTGCGCGTCTTGAGAAGCCATACTGTCGGCCACGATCGCAGTCACTTGAAGCTGTCGGTTACAGACGGACAAATCACGTTTGACGCGATCGCGTTTCGATTTGGACACCTCCAGCCAGAACTCCCTCTGTATCTGGATTTGTTCTTTTCTTTCGAGTTGAATCGCTTCAATGGGAAAGAATACCTTCAATTGAATGTCAAAGATATCCACCCTGCGGATGTAAATCGAACCTTTTAGGGCGGATGGTTAAACTACCCGATTAATCCACAAATCGGTACTTGACCAAGGTCCAAACTGCTGCAAAGGCATCTTGAAGCTTAATTTTTTTACCCTCGTTATAATCACGAGGATTAAAAGTTATCGGAACTTCAAAAATTCGGACTTTGAGCTTAAGCACCTTTGCAGTGAATTCCGGCTCGAAGTCGAATCGGCGGGCATGGATCGTGATATTTTCAACAACGCTTCTTCTGAAAACCTTATACCCGGTTTCCATATCTGTCAGGATGTTGTTGTACAGGATGTTCGTCATCAGCGTTAATAACTTATTGGCTATCATATGCCAGAACATCGTCGGGCGGCGTGCAGCTCCTAAAAAGCGCGATCCGTACACCACATCTGCCAATCCTTCATCTAACGGCTTTAATAACGCCGGAATGTCCCGAGGGTCATATTCCAGGTCGGCATCCTGAATGATAATGATTTCACCGGCAGCCTGGTGAATACCGGTTGTAACAGCTGCTCCTTTGCCTTGATTATGGTCGTGAAAAACAACACGCAGGTCAGTTGATGGGTCAATTTCATTCAAAATCTCACGCGTGCCATCAGAAGAGCCATCATCTACCACCAGGATTTCATCAGCGATTCCTGTTCTTCGCACACGTGCAATGATTTCAAGAATAGTGTCTTTCTCATTGAAAACTGGGATAATCACTGAAATTTTCATCAAGGGTGTCTCTCGTCAGTAGAGGATGCGACAAATGCCAGAATTTTATGGATTATAATCGCCAAGGGTCGTAGATCATAGTCTACTGGAAGGTTGGGAAAAATGTCCGATCAAATTGGAAAGGGTTCTAATATCCTGAGCAATCGGGAGTCGGAACGAAAGGCGTTTGTTCCTCCTCCGATCAGTAAGATCGAGGACACTGGACTTTCAGGGCTTTGGCTGCAAGATCTGGCGCTGAAAGTGATGTATTATCAGGGTTATCTTACCGGTTATCGAATCGCCGAAGAACTGGCTCTCCCATTCCCCGGGGTTGTGGATCAGATCGTGGAATTTCTCAAGCGGGAGAAGCTGATTGAAGTAAAGGCAGCTCAAAATACAGCTTTAGGGGAAGGCGCTTTTGTCTATGGGATCACCGGACTTGGAATTGCGAGAGCGCGGGAAGCGCTGGAACGAAGCCAATACGCCGGAGCCGCCCCAGTCCCGTTGGAGGTTTACAACCGGGCGATCAAATCTCAAGGTAGAGAGAGAACAACGATCAAAGATAGCGATTTAAAACAAGTGCTCACTCACCTGGTGCTCTCGGATAAAACCCTGGAGCGCCTTGGACCGGCAGTAAATTCAGGTACCTCAATGTTCCTTTACGGTCCACCTGGAAATGGAAAAACAAGCATTGCCAGGGCAGTGGGCAATCTTGCGCTAAAAGAGAGTATGTACATCCCGTATGCACTTTATATCGATGGTCAGGTTGTTAAGCTGTATGACTCTGTAAACCAATCGATAATTCCAGAAGAAACCCAAAAGAGCACAGCAACTGGTGGATTGAAAGCATCTACAGGTTCTCTTCGAGGGGGTCCACGGCGAGATATGCGTTGGGTTCATATTCACCGTCCGTTTGTTATGGTCGGCGGTGAACTGACACTTACCGGTCTGGATTTAGTTTTCGACGATGTCCATAAATATTATGAGGCGCCTTTTCAGGTGAAAGCGAACGGCGGAATTTTATTAATCGATGATTTCGGCAGACAGCAAGTCAGACCGCGTGATCTGCTAAATCGTTGGATCGTGCCGCTCGAAAACAGGATCGATTATTTGACTTTGCATACCGGTCGAAAGGTCGAAGTGCCCTTTGATGTACTGGTAATATTTTCCACAAACCTGCCGCCAAAAGATCTGGTTGATGAGGCATTTCTGCGGCGGCTCCGCCATAAGATTGAGATTACAGATCCTTCATACGAAGAATATCGAGCAATTTTTAAAGAGGAGGCAGGAAGGAAAGGAATCCCGTACAGCGATCCCGGACTGGCCTATCTTATCCAGGAATGGTATATCCGCAAAGAGCGAAAGATGCGTGCTTCCCATCCACGTGATCTTTGCGACCAGATTTTGGATATCTCTCGCTACCTTAATATTGCCCCAGAGATGACACCCGAAATGATCAACCGGGCATCTGAGGCGTATTTTGTTGAACTGAATTAACAATGTTTGGTAATTTACCGAAACCGGCGATCATCGCCCACCGTGGGGCCAGTGCTTATGCACCCGAGAACACACTCGCCGCTTTCAAGCTTGCTCTTCAACAAGGTGCAGACGGCATTGAGCTAGATGCAAAACTCAGCTCAGATAGACAAGTCGTTGTCATCCACGACCAGACTATCGATCGAACAACCCCAATGTCCGGCCGGGTCCGCGATTATTCGATGGCAGAACTCCACAAGATGGATGCCGGCAGCCATTTCGATGTTGCTTATCAAGGCGAGTGGATCCCTTCATTGGAGGATGTTTTAAAAGCGGTTGGCCAGCTAACGATAATAAATATCGAACTCACCAATTATTCCACTCCTTTCGATGAGCTTCCAAAGGCAGCAGTTGAATTGGTAAAAAAAAATAAGCTCAATCAGCGTGTTCTGTTTTCTTCGTTTAACATTATCGCTCTTCATCGCATCCACCGGCTGATGCCTGAAGCGCCAGTAGGCTTATTGACCTCTCGTGGTTGGACCAGGAAAATTAAGAATTTGCTTCCTCGTTGGCTGCTTCACCGTGACAGCCTCCATATCCCGAAAGAAGATGCAAGCCTTGAACTGATTCATGACCTTCATAATAAGAATCAGAAGGTGTTTGTTTATACGGTTAACCATGAAGAGGACATCCAGCGATTGTTCGAATATGGCGTCGATGGAATTTTCACAGATGATCCCCAACTTGCGAGGAATGTGCTCGCAAGAAAACCGCACCTCATTACGAAGTAATCCCAAAAATGGATATATCTCCCGATGAAATGATGGTTTGCTGCATCGCACGGCAGGTGCGCGACGGGGAGATTGTAGCCCAGGGACTCGCCACACCATTAATCGCGGCCGCGTATCTGCTTGCTCGCCGGACACACGCACCTAACCTCTATTTCACCTCCGCGATTGGTCAGGGGCTTTGCAGGGAACCGGCGCCTTTAGCCCTGACAAGAGTGGAAGAGCTCTGGTTGGACCGGTCAATGATAAATGTTGGTTTTGTCCGTGCAGCATCCGAAATGCTTCCCAGATTTCGGCCGTTGGAGTTCTTTCGACCTGCCCAGGTAGATCCGTATGGAAATTTTAATAATATTGCATTCGGAAAGAGTTATACCCACCCGCGACTTCGGCTACCAGGAACCGGCGGCATCCCTGATGTGACCACATTCATTGACGATATTTATTTATATGTGCCTCGCCACTCCCGCTTGACATTTGTCAAAGACCTGGATTTCAACTCTGGCCTCGGGAATCATCCTGCTCGACGGTGGGGATCAGGGCCGCGCTATCTGGTGAGCGATCTTGGTCAATTTGATTTTGGCGGGATTGACACATCGGGTTGTGGTCGGATGCGCGTATTAAGCTACCATCGCGGCGCCTCAATCGAAAAAATCAAGTCGCACACGGGTTTTGAGGTAGAAATTATTGCAGACGTTCAAGAGACTCCTCTTCCATCGGGTGAAGAACTTCGTCTTTTAAGAGAAGAAATCGATCCTTTGGGAATTAGAAAGCTTGAATTGCTCAGTGGTGCAGCTCGAAGGCAGCTTCTTCACGAGATCATACTTACTGAAAAAAAGCCTGACCAGTAATCTCTTTCCTCCGCCTGGGATTAATCTCAAAGATGCGCTAAAATACTCTCATGAGTCTCCGGAAAAGCCGCCCTACTGCTTTATTCCCGTTTTTAATCGCGGCAATTCTGGTGATCGCCGTGATCCCAACCTACGGCTATGCTCAAGACGCCGGACCAACGCCCGATCCATCTACACAAATTGAAACGCTCCTCAATGGGCTGACACCAGAAGAACGGGTTGGACAATTATTTTTAGTGACTTTCCAGGGGAACCAGATCCAGCCGGACCTTCCAATTTACGACTTGATCCACAACCACCATATTGGTGGGGTAGTTCTGTTAGCTCGAAATGATAACATCGTTCCGCTTAACAACGATCCCAGCTCTATTCCTCAACAGGTAAAGGGTGTGATCAGCGACCTCCAGCAAGTGGAATGGAGCGCTTCGGAACAGGACCAGATCAATCCTTCTTCTGGACTAACCTATCTGCCGAATTTCATCCCATTATTTATTGCCGTTCCACAAGAAGGCGATGGATACCCTTACGACCAGATCATGCAAGGTTTAACCGAGCTGCCAAACCAGATGGCGGTAGGAGCTACCTGGAAGACGACCCTGGCGACCCAGGTAGGGACGACAATGGGTAAAGAATTATCCGCGATGGGTTTCAACCTGCTTATTGGGCCTTCCCTCGATGTCCTCGATCTGCCGCAGATTGAGATCAGCAATAATTTAGGGACCAGAACCTTCGGCGGCGATCCTTACTGGGTAGCAGAGATGGGACGGGCTTACATTTACGGAATCCATACCGGCAGCAATGGAAGGTTGGCAGTGGCAGCCAAACATTTTCCAGGTCATGGCGGCTCAGATCGTCTTCCAGAAGAAGAAGTAGCTACGGTAAGAAAGTCCTTGGATGAATTGAAGAGCATCGATCTGGCGCCGTTTCTAAGCGTCACCGGCAATGCGTTAACCGTTGCAGAGACAAGCGATGCACTCCTCTCATCTCACATTCGCTATCAAGGACTGCAAGGAAACATACGTACGACAACCCGCCCCGTTAGCCTCGATCCCCAGGCTTTAGGGTTGTTAATGGAGCTTCCTGGACTCACAAACTGGCGAAAAACCGGTGGGATCCTGATCAGCGATGATCTTGGCAACATGGCAATTCGCCGCTTCTATGAGCTGACCAACCAGGCCTTTGACCCACGCCGGGTAGCGTTGAACGCATTCCTGGCAGGCAATGATATTCTTTATATCGCGGATTTTTCCACCAGTAACAATCCCGATTCATACACCGAATGCCTGCGCACCTTAGATTTCTTTGCACAGAAATATCGTGAGGATTCAGCATTTGCACAACGAGTAGATGATTTCGGTGCGCAAAATCCTGAAGCTGAAATTCCGCCTCTATCCAACATTCAGCATTGATCAGGTTGCTCCAGATCCAGCCGCGATTGAGGACATCGGACAAAGCAGCGCCAATACTTTCGATGTCGCCCGAAATGCTGCAACCTTGCTCAGCCCATCCCAATCCGAATTAGATACATCGATTCCTGATCCGCCAAATCAAAATGATCGGATTGTTTTTATAAGTGATGGACAAATCGCACAACAATGTTCGAAATGTAATCCCTTCCCAACCATTAGCCCAACTGCACTGCAAGATGCGGTGATCAGGCTGTATGGCCCTCAAGCGGGCGGATTGATCTCAGTTAATAATTTGTCTTCTTACATTTTTCTAAATTTAGCGGCAATGTTGGATGCAAGCACAGATGAAACAAACCTTGAACGCGATCTCAGCAGCGCCCATTGGATCATATTCGTGATTTCTAACGAAACAGGATTTAATTCCTCTTTTGAAACCCTTAAACGTTTCCTGGCTGAGCGACCAGATTTATTCCAGCAAAAAAGACTAATTTTATTCTCGCTGACAGCTCCATACTTTCTAGATGCCACAAATATCTCGAAGCTCACAGCGTATTATGCGATCTACAGCAAGGTCGCCCCATTTATCGATACCTCAGCAAACCTGCTTTTTGGTGAGCTCAGAGCTACCGGCGCCTCTCCTGTATCGGTACCGGGCATAGGTTATAACCTTAATGAAGCTCTCTTTCCAAATCCAGAACTCGTGATCCCGCTCGAATTTGATTTCCCAAATCCCCAACAATCGATCACAAGCACAGTCACCCCAGAACCCTCTCCACCGCCAGAGTACAAACCAGGCGATGTGATTCCCTTAAGGGCTGGCCCCATTTATGATTATAACGGCAACCCGGTTCCTGACGGCACACCTGTCAGTTTCTTGTTTTCTTACGGTGGAGAGACATCAAGCATTCGGCAGGTTGCCTATACGCAGAAGGGGACCGCGCGCACTACATATACAGTTCCAAATCCCGGTACCTTGGTGATCGCGGCAGAGAGTGAAAATGCACGCTCAGATACAATTACGCTAGACATTCCTACCGCAGCGAGTGAAGAAGGAATCTTTCCAACTGTGACCCTCGAACCAACCCCGACATCGACAGAAATTTCACCAACCCCTACCCACACATCGACCCCGGCCGAGACCGCTGTCATCGATAAGCCCGATCAACCTGGGATCGCGACCTGGATTCTTTCCGTATTCGTCTCGCTCGGGCTTGCAGCTGGGATTTACATTTTCGCAGTGAAATTCTTGAATTTGCTGTGGGGAATCCGGATGGGCTTCCTGTCATTTATTGGCGGACTACTGGCCTATACTATTGTGATCCTCAATCTACCACAAAACCAGGCGCAAGTAAATTTATCTTCGCCCTGGTCAGTGATTCTCGTGTCTGCGGCTGGGGGATTGTTGGGTATTTCCGCAGCTTTATTATGGAAATATTTTGCACGTTTTAATCGGCGGGGAAACGCTTGATCGCTACAAAAATCACCGCATTAATGTAACCGCCAGGCTAACAAGGAACAGCAAGACACTGATCCATATCAAAGCCCGCTCGACAGGCTCGGAAAGAAGGTTTACAAGAGTAGGTCGTTTCGGTATTCGCGGTTTCTGCACCGGATCCCAGCTCCCCAACAGCGTCTCCCTCAATTCTGCAACGCTGTCTGGTCTCTCATCTGGATGAAGGCTCATAGCCCAAAGTACGGCTTTCTCAGAGCGGATGCTGATATTAGGGTTGATCTGCCTGGGCATTGGCAGCGATTCTGGGTCCAAAAACAGCTCGCGAGCTTCGAGCGGGGGTTAATTCGTGAAAAGGTGATACAGTGTCGCCCCAAACGCATAGATATCACTTCTTGCATCAGTATGCCCGGTATCACCCCCGTATTGTTCCAGTGGAGTATAAAGTGCTGTGCCGCGGCCTTGCAGTATCGTGATAGTCACTTCATCCGATGCCAGGATCTTAACCAACCCAAAATCTACCAGCTTTACCAGACCACTTGGGGTTAACTTCAGGTTGCTGGGCTTTATGTCACGATGCAGAATGGGTGGATTTTGACTGTGCAGGTACGCGAGTGCATCGGCGATCTGACTGGCCCAATTCAGCACTTCATTTTCAGGTAGAAAAGCTTTTTTTTGTTTTGCCTCATTGATCAGCATTCGCAGATCTTTGCCTGGAACGAAGTCCATTACGAGGTAATCCCGCCCGCCCACCGAGAAGAAGTCGGAGACTTTCGGGAGATTAGGGTGATCTAAGCGAGCCAGGACGGTTGCTTCACGCTGAAACTGGTCTCTCGCTTGTTGGAGTAGCTCCGTTGAAAGACTGCGATCATGTTCCACCTCTTTAAGGGCGCATTGGCGGCCTTCAAGGCGGAGGTCATCGGCAAGATAGATGCTCCCCATCCCTCCCTGTCCGATGATTTGTGCAATTCGATAACGGCCGCGTAAGATTTCAGCGGCCTTAAGTGGCGTAGGCATATCTGTTTTTGGCGAACGACTTCTCTATATTAATTCAAGCGGTGAAATAGAACATCTTATCAAGCTGGATTGATCCAGATCTATGTTATTATACCCGTGGAGGCTCAGCAATGGAGAAATACGGCGATGAAGTCCCTTTCCTGATCGCCCAAACTGGTCCGTTAAATGGTCAGCGCTGGGCACTTCAAAAAAGCCTCCTGCTCGGCCGCGAGCCAGATTGCGATATCGTCATATCTGACCGGCAGGTCTCTCGCCACCATGCCCGCATCCTGATTCTCAGTGAAGGAACTTTGCTTGAAGACCTTGGAAGCAAGAATGGGACGCACCACAACGGAAAACCGCTGCATGGTACCGTCCAGCTTCAGGATGGGGATATCATCCAGGTCGCTATTGCTCAAAGGTTTATCTTCCTCAGTTCAGATTCCACAATCCCCCTCGAAAACCAACCATTAGAAGCCAGCGATTTATTAGCGATCGGAATTCAACCTCCGTCAATAGAAGACGCTGGCAGGCTGAGATTAGAGAAGAAATCGAGGCAGATCTGGATTAAAATCCCAACAAACGACGGTCAATTCAAGGAAGAAGAAATCCAGCCGCCTCTCTCGGTGTATCAGTTTCGATTGCTCGAGATCTTATATGAGAATCCAGATCTGGTTGTCTCTCGACCGGATCTGGTTAGGGCAGTATGGGGTGATGCTCAAGCGTTTGAAATCTCGGAACAAGCCCTTGATGCGCTTGTAAGGCGGCTGCGTGATCGCATTGCAGAGGTGGATCCCCAACACGAATACATCGTGACCGTGCGGGGGCATGGTCTCCGCCTGGAAAACCCCTCAATCTAATTGTTAACAAAATCCGCCAAATAATCTGACCACCTTCCGGACCGGTCTCAACCCTGGAACTTCTGCTGCATACTGTATCGTGTCGCGAAACGGTGCGCGGCAACCACATGATCTGCAAGCTTTTTGTCTTCGGTAGACTGAACCTGCAGCGCAAAATTCGCGAGCAAATCCAAAAATTCCTGGGTAATCTGATCTTTATGGCTATCAAGAAAACCCTGACGGGAGATATCATCATTCACATCCAGATACTCTTCAACCAAAGCCAGCTCAGGCGGCGCGTTTGAAGCTCGCTGGATCGTGTCCAGGATTTGCTGAAGTTTTGCCGAACGTTCAACGTCGCCTTTCGCCCTGGCATCCTTTTGCATTTCGGAGACTTCGCTCAAAAAAATTTCATCAACCGCTGGCATCGATTGCGAGATCGCTTCTTCGAGATTGCCTGATTCCATAATTGCTTCAATTAATTGGTGAGACTGCTGCCGATGTTCTTCCAGCTGCCGGTCGATTTCCTGGGTCATCTCCAATAACCTGGTCCTCAGCTCTACCAGGCGAGTCCGGCCATCTGGACGAGCCCGGTCAATCCGTTCGCTCAGTAATTGGAAAAAACTGTAATCCAGAACAGGTCGAGCGAGGCTTACTAAAGCACTCAATCGGGTCTCGTTTGGCGCGTTAAGAAGCAATTCGAGCATTTTTTCGCGGGTCAAACCTCTACCAGCAGCTTGCAGGTCTTTCATCGCTGTTTCTATTTCGGCTGATTGGGCTTTTAGTTGTTTCCCATAAGTTGTTGTCTCCAGCAAGCTCCTTTGGAGCTCTGCTAATCGCTGCGCCGATTCACGATCGCCATTAGCTAACGCGGCCTCCCCAAGCCAATTCATCAACATGAAAAACTCTCCATCAATAACTGCGTCTTCCTGTTTAACAATTTCAGTTAATACAAATTCATCGCTGATACCAGCAAGTCTCTGGAGCAAGCTTAGCTTTTGTTGCTGCGCCTGGATCATTTCTCTCGTGATTCCATCTGCTTCCAAAATACGCTCGATCAATCCCTGCATGGTAAGCGTGGGTTGAGGATTAAAGAGGTATCCTTTTCTTTTTTCTTGCGGCAGGTTCGAAATCGCCTGGTTAATCAAGCTGCCGATCACACGCTCCTGTTCATTTCGTGGCAACCCAATCTCGGGAGGAATATAGCTTAGTAAGAGCTCTTTTTCTGGATCATGATAAACAATAATTGTCGAGAGATTCCCTTGATAACCGCAAAACTGGCATCGGATCAAATTGTACGTCCCAGAAAGCAAGCGCTGCTTGGCTTCCGGATCTGCATTAACATCGAACAACTGTTGAATATCCGCGACGAGCGGTTGGCGGCAGTTCGGACAATTGACTTGCATTTTTGGCATGCGATTTCTCTCCAATGAGATGTACAAAGATGATGAATATTATAATTAAAACTTCGCCGATTGATCGCGCGGCAGCGAAAAGCAAATCCTGGCGCCTTCCCCAGGTTTTGGATCGACCCAGATCCGGCCGCCGTGCGCCTCGATCACTGCTCGAGAAAGGAACAGCCCTAAACCTGCCCCTTTTGATGTTCGAGAGGCTTCACCAGACCGGTAGAACCTGTCAAAGATATAAGGAATATCTACTACGGCAATCCCAGGACCTTCATCGCTAATGCAGACGACAACCTGGTTGGGATGGACCTGGCCGCGGATTTGAATTCGTCCGCCTTGCGGTGAATATTTTATCGCATTCGAGATCAAATTTGAAAAAACCTGAGCAAGCCGATCCTCATCGCCGAGAAGGATCGGAAAATTGGAAGGAAAATCAACAATAATTTGATGCCTGTTTGATTGGGTTTTAAATCGTTCGGCAATCCGTTTTGCAAGCCCATCGACTGAGACATCCGAGAGGTTTATTGACAGTACACCTGCTTGAAGTCTGGATGCGTCCAGTAGGTTTTCGATGAGCTCTGTTAGCCGATCGGCTTCCTCCTCAATGACTTGTAGACTGTCGTCAACGATAGCCCGGTCCCACACCGCATCATCTCGTCGCAGTGTACTGACATATCCCTTGATCAAGGCCACGGGTGTTTTTAATTCATGGCTGATTACCGAAATAAAAGTGCTTTTGAGTTCATCTGCCTCTCGAAAACGTGAGATATCCCGAACAGAGGCAATCACATTCAGCAGCACCCCTTCTGCCGAAATCAAGGGCGCATAAGTGACCCCAACGGGCAGTGGAGGTCTGGCGGGTCTCTCGAGGTCGCCCTCAACATACAAGGTCGCATTAGGCGTCAATGGCCACCCACCAACTTCCGCTTCCTCCAGAGTGACCCCATCTTTCTTTTGACTCCAGCGAATCACTTCTTCGTGTTGGGCGCCCAGCACTTCATTTTTTGTTTGTCCTAGCAGGCGGGTTAAAGCCGGGTTGCAGTGCTCTATCTTGTGGTCGGACGAGAGGATCAGGATTCCGTCTGCCAGCGAGTCTAGCAGCGCAGTGAGCCGGCGTTCCTCATGGCTAAGCTGAGTATACAATTGGGCATTGTGCACTGCAATCGCTGCCTGGTCTGCAAAACTCTGCAGCAGTGCTTTATCATTGGATGAAAATACTCCTAGATAATTCCGGAAGATAAAGAGAATACCGATGACTTTATTGCGTGCAATCAGTGGAAGTGCTACACCAGAGAGCAGACCCATACTTGCAGCACGGGTGAGCCCTTGAAGCAGCCGATTGATTTCTGGCAGCTCAAATCGTGCGGGTTCATCATGCTCGGGGACTGTCGCCAGCAGCGGTTCCAACTGGCGCAAGAACGCAGGCGGAATACCCTGCGACACTGAAACTCGCCAACCGAGCTGCCGCTCGCGCAGTGCAATTAATCCTGCCTGCCCGGCTAACATTTCGATCGAAATGGTGAGAATACGCGCCAACACCTTGCTCTGATCGAGCTCTTGGGTGATGGCGCGTGTAATCTCTAACAGGTAATCGCGCTGGCGAACCCGGAAATCAGGCAGCAATGCTTTCTACCTTAGATATTTGTGCCTGAAGCCCGCCTTCGCAGAAGGTCAATGCGGCTTCGAAGATCTCCATTGCCTCATCGATCTCAGACATCGAAACGCTCAAAGGTGGTGCAATTCGAATGACGCTTTGCCCGCAACCCAGGAGCAGCATTCCACGCTGGAAAGCTGCATCCACGATTGCATCTCGAATTTCGTGGTCAGGTTCTTTCGTGCTGCGGTCTTTGACAAATTCGATGCCTATCATCAGACCCTTCCCTCTCACCTGTCCAATAGAAGGATGTCGAGTCATCATTTCACTTAAAATCTGCAGCAGATATTCGCCAGTCACTGCCGCGTTTTGCATGTATTCTTTCTCAATCAAATCAATCGTAGCTAAGGCTGCCACGCATGCCAGCGGGTTGCCTCCGTAGGTATTCCCATGCGAGCCCTTTGGCCAGTTGACAATGTGCTTTTTTGCAAACATCACTCCCAGCGGGACACCAGATGCAATCCCCTTAGCCGCGCAAACAATGTCCGGTTCAACGCCGAAGTGTTCAATCGACCACCACTTACCAGTCCGCCCCATTCCCGCTTGAACCTCATCCACAATCAGAAGGATATTGTGCCGGTCGCAGATCTCGCGCAGTCCTTTAAAGAATCCTGGTGCAGGCAATACATAGCCACCTTCTCCCTGGATTGGCTCAATAAGAATGCCAGCCACATCTTCTGGAGGAAGCAAGCGACCCAAAACTTGTTCTTCAATATACCTGACTACGGTTTCCCCGTATCCTTCACCTGGTTTTGATTCTAAAATTGGTCGATACGCGTCTGGAAACGGGACATGAACAACGCCATTCATCAATGGATAAAAATCGCGGTGGTAGAGTGGTTTGCTGGCAGTAAAAGCGACCGCTCCCATCGTACGTCCGTGAAAACCGCCTAAAAAACCAATAAATTCAGTTGCCCTGGTGTGCTGGCGGGCAAGTTTGATCGCCGCTTCCACGCTCTCCGTGCCCGAGTTAGTCATAAATGAAATCGCATCTTCCTCAAAAGGCGAGATTTCATTGATTTTCTCCGCTAGTTGAACCCATTTGTCGTGATAGAAATCCGAAGAGATATGAATGAATTTCTCCGCCTGGTCCTGGATCGCTTTGACGACCACCGGATTGCTGTGACCCGTCGAAACAACTGCAATCCCCGCTGCAAAATCGAGGAATCGGTTGCCATCGACATCCCAGACCTCCGTTCCTTTGCCTTTCTCCATCACAAAAGGATAACCACGCGGATACGAAGGTGAAATAACCCTACGGTCTCTCTCAATGATCGCCTTAGCTTTTGGCCCTGGTAAGTTTAAGATCTGCATATTTTTCTCTCCTGAATATATCCGAAAACAGTCCCCATAATATATGTAGAAGCAGTGGAGACAACCCAGTCTAAGCATTATACCGCACCAGCTAACGCGGCTCTTAATCCAGCCTGCGATCTGCGGCTGAATAGGATTTCGGCTGCAGATTTTCTCCAAATTTCCTGCCGATCCTCTAAGAACACTGAAGCAAATTTATTCAGGTATAATCAGCCCGGCATGTCAGAGAGACCTATGAAAGATAAGAATGACCAGGCTGAAAGCTGGTTTACATTTGAGCTCCAGGCTCGTCAAAACAAAGCCAGGGCAGGAGTATTTCATACCCCACACGGCGATTTATTGACGCCGCTGTTCGCTCCCGTAGGTACTCAAGCCGCTGTGAAAGCAATCACTCCTGCACAGCTGGAGGAGTTGGAGGCAAGCCTGGTCCTGGCTAACACTTATCACCTTTATTTGCGTCCGGGAGACGAGTTAATTGCCCAGTTGGGCGGTGTGCACGAATTCATGCAGTGGAAAAAGCCGATCTTGACCGATTCGGGAGGGTTTCAGGTATTCTCCTTGTCAGAATCTCGAAGGATTGACGAAGACGGGGTCACTTTTAAAAGCCACATTGATGGCTCTCGTCACCGTTTCACACCAGAAAAAGCAATCCAAATTGAAGAGAATCTTGGCGCCGATATCATCATGACATTTGATGAATGTGCGCCGCCGTATGGCCGAGAATACAACGAACAGGCTGTCGAGAGAACCCATCGTTGGGCAGAAAGATGTTTAAGGACCAAGTCCCGCTCAGACCAGGCGCTTTTCGGAATTATCCAGGGCGGCATTTATCCCGATTTAAGGGAGAAATCAGCTAGATTTATCTCAGAGCTTGGATTCCCAGGTCATGCGATTGGTGGTCTTTCAGTGGGAGAGACGAAGGAAGAAATGCACGCCATGCTGGAGATCGTGAATGAAGTGCTGCCAACCAACAAGCCGCGCTATTTGATGGGGGTAGGATCTCCGGAAGATCTGGTTAACGGTGTATTGCGAGGAGTGGATATTTTCGATTGCGTTCTTCCAACCAGGCTGGCGCGCCATAATTCAGCCATGACCCGGACTGGCAGAATGAATATGATGAATGCTTCTTTCGCAAGGGACAAAGCTCCGCTCGATCTTGATTGCAGTTGTTATACCTGTCAGCATTTCAGCCGGGCGTACCTTCGCCACCTGGTCGTCGCCCGAGAGATGCTTGCGGCAACATTGCTCTCCATCCATAATATCCATACTCTGGTTCAGCTTACTATGGATCTCCGTCAGGCTATCTTAAATGGTCGACTGGATATTTTTGCTGCGAACTTCTTTTCAAGTTGGAAACAAAATGGGGTTCAATTCGAAACTACTGAACAATAATTTTAATATTTAGACGAATTCATTGTAGATAATCTACTGAAAGGAACCTGGTCTGTCTACCAGCCGATATGACGATTCTTCAAGCCATCCTTCTCGGTATCGTCCAGGGTATCACTGAATTTTTACCGGTCTCCAGCTCTGCCCACCTTGTCATCGTTCCCCAACTTCTTGGTTGGGATATTCCTGCGGACGAGGCTTTTGTTTTCTTCGTCCTGGTGCAGGTCGCAAGTTTATTCGGGATTATTGCCGTTTTTTGGAAAGACCTTTTTGCTATTATTCGGGCTGTCGTCGATGGAATCATTCATCGAGCCCCTTTTGAAAGTTATGAGGCAAGATTGGGATGGTTGCTGGTGCTTGCCACCGTCCCGGCGGGTTTGTTAGGGATCAGCATAAAAGGTCTTGTCGAGCAAGCATTTGACAATCCTGCGTTGGTTGGCGTGTTTCTTTGGGTTACCGCTGGTTTATTGATCCTTGCCGAAAGAATCGGTGAAATGAAGCGCGAAATTTCAGATTTAAATTGGAAAGATGCTCTATGGATCGGTTTTGCGCAAGCCATCGCGATATTCCCGGGCATCTCTCGCTCTGGAGCTACGATCTCTGGCGGAATTATGAGAGGTTTCAAGCGTCCGGCAGCCGCACGTTTTGCCTTCTTGATGTCTATTCCCATTATGTTGGCTGCAGGGCTGCTGGCAAGCAAAGATCTGATGGATATCCCCGATTTTCAGTCTATCCTTCCAGTGATGATTTCCGGGTTAATCACCTCTGCAATCGTCAGCTATTTTTCTATCCGCTGGCTAATGAGCTACCTTATAAATAGGCGCCTTTTTATTTTCGCAATCTATTGCATGGTGTTGGGGTCGATCGTCATACTCTCTGTCAGCTTTCAATAAAATCCCCGCTTTACTGCTAACAATAGAGCAAGGTTGGCTATTGGGATTGTTAGTACTCCAGTCCCAATGCTGTCTTAAAATTCACCCATCGCGGACTATTTTTCCTCTCTGCAAATATTCGAGATTTAATTCACGAAGGGATCAATATGATTACAAGAATAAACTCCCACCTTTCCTTCACCAAATACCTTGGATTGATTCTCCCCTTCATCCTGGCAGCTATCATGTTGGTTTTTCAGTTCAAAAGTGTCGAAGGGACCGGTGAGCTGACCGTTGAAATTATTGCCGGTCACAATCTTGTCGTTGACTCAAATGTTAAATCCCCATCTACCTATGGCCCAGAAGTGGCGACGGTGATAGGTAAGTTCTGCAACAAGGGTTTAACCGAGCTATCGAATGTCTACGGATATATCGGAAACTTCAGTTCAGGAACTCCTGGCGATTATCCAGCCTTCGACAGCGCGACCCTGCCGACCGGTCATGCGTTGAAAGATTCAGGACTATATTTTTTTACACATATGGGCGGAAGCTCCGGTCAAGCTGATGGGGCCAGAATGATTGGAAATTTGGCGCCTGGAAGCTGCAATGTCCAGTATTGGCATATCGTATACCCTCAATGCGAAGGCATGACCGCCGCCCCTTGCTCGG
This sequence comes from uncultured Chloroflexia bacterium, assembly GCA_963827155.1. Taxonomy (GTDB): domain Bacteria; phylum Chloroflexota; class Anaerolineae; order Anaerolineales; family UBA4823; genus UTCFX2. The sequence continues at coordinate 2,327,583 of CAWGZV010000002.1, forward strand.
GTGAAGCGGTCTGGGGGCTGCCTTCAGATCCAAACGACGACTTATCACTCCAATTTGATATGTGGGCTAAGGCTGACAATGGTATCGTTGCAGCGCCAAAGTCCTTTTGGATGAAATTACGGAACGAAATTTCAGCAATGGCAAACAAGATCGAGCCAAATCCAGACGGAATGTGGTTCAACACCAAATCGAGCACAGTTCGTCCTGGAGAAATCATCACCTCCAACGGCGTTAATTATGAGCTTGGGAATGTAAATAAAGGTTTCGATAATGATGGCGACGGGGTATACGATTTCAACGCCTGGATGCAGCCGATCGGTCGGCAAACATTCGACCCCAATTGCTTCCGCTTGATCCGTACCACCGGCGTGCTTACTGTATCAAGGAGCGGCGGGAACCCTCCTATGATTCTCAATTTTCGAGACCAGCTCTATTTTTCCCACCTTCCTCCAGACAATACGGGTGTCAAGGGGAATATCTTCTATACCTTCATGGCAATGGGAGGACCTTGCAACGTAGATCTCTCTCCATACCAGGAAGTTGCATCAGGAGCCGATAACGAAAAATTCAATGCGGATTTTGGAGCCGGCATTCCACCAGTAACGACGTTTGAGCCCGACGTAACCATCACAAAAGCCAGCGATCCAAATATCATCACCCTCAACACGGTCTACACCTACACCATTCCATTCGCCAATGTGGGAACCGGAAGTGCCGGTCTCTTCCTGTCATCTGAAGGGATCAGCATGCCGCTTGTTATCCGTGATACCGTTCCCGCAGGAGTGCAGTATTTGGGTAATTCAGCCAGTTGTTCGATTAACGGCGCGCCTACGTGTGATGCAGCGATATTGTTTTCAACCAACAGCGGCGTTGATTGGAGCACACTCGACCCCGGAACAGTGGAAAGCACAGCGCTCAACAAGGTTGTGATCCAATGGCGGTTGAATGCACCACTCCCTGCCCAAAAAACCGGATACGCCCGGTTTAAAGCTCAGGTCTCAGGTACATATTCAGGACCAGCTTTTATCGAAAATTCAGCCTGCGCGAGTTTCGGCGGTGGAGCCAGCTTTCGCTGCGGTACCACCACCACTCTGCTGGAAGGCTCCCTTTCGATTGGTGAAAGGGTTTACCGCGATGAAAATAATAATGGCTCTTATGAGAATGGAACCGAATCCGGATTCCGAACGTACTTCTCACCCTCTATTGGGACAAGAACAACGATGATAAGCTAAATCCCGGCGACGTTTTCATCACTTCTACGACTACAGACGCGAATGGGATTTACAGTTTCACAGGACTCCCAAATGGTGATTACCTGGTTCAAGTGAGCCAGGATGTCCCGCCGGTTCCAACCGGCTACCGTCAAACCACTGGGACGGTTATACCTGTCAGCCTTTCAGGAAGCAGTGTCACCTATGCGAATTTCGGTTTTGGCCCGACGCTCGATCTGACCAAGACCCTGCTGGATAATCCCGCCTATGAAGGCTCGCAGGTTCGCTATACCTTAGGGGTGAAGAACTTGAGACCAGGCGGAGGAGAATCTGTTGGAGGAAATGCTTGTCGAGTCTCGACCTGGGCAGCAGCAGAAGCTTCGCAGAACTCTGAGCAACGGACCGACGAAGAGCTGGGTGAATGACGGATCTGCCGCCGGCGCCGCCGGTCCCGACGGACGTTATGCCACATCAGATTTTACCAACGCGGAAAATCAATATGCGGGAACCGGCTTTACGATATTTCCGCTTAATGGCGCAATCACAAAAGTCGAAGCCGTCTTCTCGCTCTACAACGACCTATCTGCCCTGGTCGACGATCAAGTTTTTGGTGCAGTCTATTTCAACAACGACGCCACACCCCTGGCATCGACTACCCTTGCAAACACGTCATTAAACGCCTTAGGACTCGGGTCCTCCAAACAAGGACTCTACGCCTGGGACGTCACTGGTCTTCGTACCTGGAATTGGGCAGATTTCAGCGGCAATCTTGATCTGATGATCAGTACAAAACCTAGCGGTACCAAAGATGGCACAAAAATCTATCTCGATGCGATTGGTTTTCGGATCACAGCAGCCACATCCTGTTCGGAGGACTTCATCGAAACAGTTCCACTGACAGATACCTACGATACCAGGCTTCTAACCTTCGTTTCAGCCGAACCGCCGGTTTCTGACCACAATCCTAGCGCCGGACTCCTGACTTGGAATAACATTGGGGCAATCAATCCTGGCCAAACCAAAACTGTGCAGGTAACTTTCCTGGCGAAAGAGCCAAACCCACAGGTTGACACCAACCATACCAATTATGCAGGTGTCACGGGCGCCCGCTTCCCAGACAATATCAATGCAAACAATGATTACGACAGTGTGACCGGTCTGATTCGCCCAACTGCCATTATTTCCGGAGTAGTATTCAAAGATGTCGTCCCAACCGGATGGTTAAGCGGATCATCAACCGGCTATGGTGTGGAAGATTCTTTCTTGCCGAATGTGACTGTTTCACTTTATCGCTGTGCTGGATTGCCTGCAGCTCCAGACCTGACCCAGGGTTGCACCGGCAACAAGAACAATGGGACCTGGACAGAATTAAAGTCTTCAGTCACGGATGCGAATGGAAAATTCGTTTTTACCAGCCTGCTAAATGGATATTACTACGCCCAAGTGAATACCGGCACGATTGTTGGGTATGCGTCTAGCACCACAGACGCAGATGCAGCGAATTCTGTAAATCGCTGCATCGATCCGAGCTGCACCGCCACTGACAGCCGTTGGCAGCATCCAAACGGACTACTTGGAAATATGAGGTATCTGAACTACGCCGGAAATCCTGGTAATTTCACGGATATCAACTTCGGATATACCCTGAATACTAGCCTGTTTGGGATTGTGTGGCAGGACGCGGACGGGGACGGGAACCTGGAGACCGGCGACAATGGGATCGCAGGTGTGTCGGTCTCTCTGGTCAACTGCGGAGCTGACAATGATTGCACGACAACCGCGGATAACTCCACGACTTCGTTGACCACCGATGCGAATGGTAAATACAATGCTGCCGGCTTAGTCACAGGTCGAAGATATGAAATTATCGTAAACACCACAACGCTGCCATCCGGTGGAATTTGGAATCAGGTGGACGATCCAGATGACCTGGATAGCCGCTACGATTTCATTCCAACACCCGGAACTCAGAACGGATCCTTTGACTTCGGGTATTATCGCTCTGGCGCTTACTCAATCGGCGATACCGTGTTCACGGATTGGAATGGCAATGCGGTCCAGGAAACTGGTGAAGAGGGGCTGAGTGCAGTTACCGTCTGGCTTTATGAAGACAGCAATCAGAATGGGGTCATCGACCCTATGACGGATGGTTTAATTCTTACAACTACAACCGATACTAACGGTTTATATCATTTCAATGGTCTTTACAGCGGAAATTATATTGTAAGGATAGATGATACTTTGCTGCCAGACTGGGAAAATTATAAACAAACCAAAGATCCAGACCAGAGCAGCGTTTGTTTCTTCTGCAATAACACCGGGTCTGCTGCAGTCTCTGCAGCACTCCCCTTGAATAACAATATCGACTTTGGTTATCAGCCGCTGGGTTCAGCCAAAGTTGGAGATCGTGTATGGAGGGAACTCCGACGCAGATGGGATCCAGGACCCAGAAGAGATCGGGGTCGCTAACATCACTGTCCGACTTTATGAAGACAGTAATCACGATGGAGTCGTTGATCCAGCCCTGGATGCCCTGGTCCAGGAGCGGGCGACCGATGCCACCGGCAGTTATCTTTTTGAAGGATTGCCCGCCGGACCTTATGTTGCGGTTGTTGACCTGGGAGATCTTGATCTCCCAAAGGATGGGTATGGCAAACCATTCGTCCCAAGTACAAAGTCGGCTGCAGGCTTTACCCTGAGCTCTGGTCAGAGCTATCTTGAAGCCGATTTCGGATTTGCCCCCGGCGCTTACCTGGGAGATCGGATCTGGGCGGACAGCGATGGAGACGGTAATCAAGATCCTGGCGAAACTGGGATTGGAGGAGTGGGCGTTGAGCTTTATCTGGATCTAAACCACGATGGTGTTTGGGATGCCGAGGATTTGCATTATGGTTCGTTGACTGCCGATGCAAATGGAGTTTATTCGTTCACTGGGCTGACCAATGGATTTTACGTAATCAAAGTGGCTCAACCTGCCGGTACAACTCAGACAGGTGATCCAGATGCCAGCAGCGTCCCTTGCAGTGGAGGGGATTGCAACAATCAATATGCTGTCAGCCTCAAAGCCGGACAAATTAACCTTTTTGCAGATTTCGGTTACCGTCCAGCGAACTCGCTTGGCGATTTTGTCTGGCTGGACAGTGATAAAGATGGAAGTCAGGATCCGGGTGAGGTTGGGATCGGCAGTGTTCGATTGTGGCTGTGCAGCTCGGCGCCGTGCGGTGCCGGAAATGCATTAGCTGTGACTTTCACAGACAGCGATGGCAGTTACCGATTTGGCGGGATGACAGCCGGTACTTACACAGTAACCGTCGACCCCGGCTCATTACCACCTGATTTGAGCTCAACCCCGACATTTGATCCTCAGGGATCATATGATGGGACGGCAACTCTGGCAGTGGAAGGTAATGTACTGATCGCTGATTTTGGGTATTATTTCGACGAAAGTGGGATGATCTCTGGAACAGTATTTTTCGATACGCTGAATGACGGCGGCGCATTCACCTCCGGAATGGATATCCCATTCTCAAATGTGACCGTTTACCTTTACGATAACAATGGAAAGCTTGTTGCTACGACTGCTACAAATCAGAATGGAACCTACGTTTTTACCAATTTACCTTCATTGACTTTCAAGGTGGTGTTGGATCTGAGCTCACCCCAGATTGCTGGGATGGCCCTCACTTACGAACCCGATGTAGCCGGAGATATGCGCTGCGATCCAACCGACAACTGCGATAATAAAACTGACGTGTCGCCCACTGCAAGCAGCCAGGACTTTGGCTTATTCGCTACGATGGATTGTGGGGATTTACCAGATAACTCCGGATATCAGACCAGCCTGGCAAAGCAGGGTCCTTGCCATATCTTCGAACAAGAAAGCCAGCACTATCTCGGTAGTTCCCGAGATAGTGATTACGATGGCCTCCCAGACGCCCTCGCTCTCGGTGATAATATCGAAACCACCTCTTCACAGGACCCAGCGGGTGGCAATGATGAAGATGGGGTCGAACCGGTCAATTTTAATACTTCCTGGATTTCAAACACCGATCAGCAATTGAATATATTTGTCAAAAGTGGAACAATTTACGTGGTTGGATGGTTCGATTGGAACAACGATGGCGATTTTGTCGTGACCGGGCCTGCAGGAGGGGGTTACGACCCTGGAGAATATGTGAATTTTGGTTGGCTTGAAGAAGGCGTCAACACCGTGAATATCCACCTTCCAAATGGAAGCGCCTGCTGCTCTTTGGGTGTAGATTCCTTAAAAGCTCGGTTCCGAGCTTATGAAGGAGGCTCCACACCTGCGCTGATTTCATCAAGCGGGATTGTCTCTGGAGGTGAGGTCGAGGATTACGTATGGAAGACTAAACCGACATCCGTCCAAATGTTAAGGTTTGATGCAGAAATCAGGATAAACAGCGTCTTGCTGAGGTGGGAGACTGTCAATGAGTTGAATGCCATTGGGTTCAACATTTTCAGATCACCGAATCCCGGCTCTCAAGGGTCAAGATTGAACACCGAGCTTCTGCCCAGCCAGAACAGCGGGAGCCTGATCGGAATGGAGTATTCGTTTGAAGATTCATCCACCTCATCTGGTGCGAACTATTATTACTGGATTGAATTCGTCGATCGAGAGGGAAGTGAATGGTTCGGCCCGCTGAATGTTTCGCCCAGCTTAAAATTGCTGTTTATGCCCTTAATTCAAAATTAAGCTTGGTTTTGGAATTCGAATTAGGAAAAATGCGGCGCTTCGACGCCGCATTTTTCCATAAGCTAATTATCATTCATTCCGATATTTATCCGACCGGATATTATCCGACCGGATTTCCGTCTTAGCGCCGAAGAGCTTCAAAAAATCTTCTGCAGCTGCCTGATGTCCCACGTCTCTTTGGGCTTGCTCAGAGAGATACCATTTATGTTCCAATACCTGACAATACAATTCAGCGAGAGTCATATCCTCAATGACCAACGGCTGCAGCTTTTTGACCACAGGATTAAATACAACCTCCAACCAGTGATAAGCGGCGACGCTGAGCGGAGTACTACGCTGGCTGGATTGCGAAACCGTCGCACGCACCTCTTGAATTTCATTCATCATTTTCCGAGCCTGCATTTCCTCCGCATCCATCCCGGTAAGATTAAAAAGCTGATCGCGGTGAAAATTCCGGTCTGTGACAAACACCCTCAATCTGAGTTGATTCCCATTTTCCAGGGTTGCCAGCTCTACATTCCCCACAGAGTATCCAAGTTCGTTCAAGATGCGGATGCGTTCCTGAATCCTGTATGTCTCATCGATCCCAATCGTGTCCTCCCGAGTGATCTCTTCCCACAGCCGCTGGTAGCGTTGTTGGATATATCGTCCGGCATCTGAAGGAGGAACGCTCATATCGATTGGTAGGTTCGTATTGCGCAGCTCAGTAAGCTCCACCACCAGGTTTTCAGCCATAATCTGGAGGTCATGCAGTCTCAGGGCTGGCGCGAAATAATTCTCGTGCCATTCGGCTGTCTCTGCGTCCACCAGATAAGCCTGAAGAGCCCCGGCATCTCGTCGGAAAAGAGTATTTGAAAGAGAGCAATCTCCCCAATACAGACCACTGAGGTGAATCTGAACCAATAACCCTGCAATCGCGTCTAAAAGATGTTTCCGGTAAAGATCGAACCCCTGGCTCATGAACAGCATCCGGTAAGGTTGGGAGTTTTCTAAATGTCGGGTGATCAAAACGCTGAAGTTGCCAACAGGTGTGGTGGTTCCGGCAAATCCACAGGGAGTCACCACTGGCAGATGATTTTCTTGAGCTTGGACGAGAATTCTGATATTCCTTTTCTGCCAGACCTGGCTGCATCTCCTTGAGGGCAAATAACGTCCCTTTATAATTAACAAATAGGACCGGGTGACGTGACAGTCCTCTGGGGACTTCCTCCAATCGACTGCATCGCCCTGGCCATTCTTCAAAAGGAGAATCCCAAGGTAAATCAAGAAAATCCGGGACACCTGGGCGTAATTTTATCTCGGTTGGATATCCCATTTCGCTTATTAGCCTCCTCGACCCAATTCACGCGCCTGTTCCACATAAGCTAAGCTCTGGTGGCGGAAATAGGTGTTATAGAGATCGGAATAATGGCCATGCTGTTCAAGCAGGCTGTTGTGATTTCCCTGCTCGATAATCTTACCGTCTTCCAAAACTATGATCCGATCGGCAGCTTTGACTGTGGATAAACGGTGTGCGATTAAAATACTGGTAGTATTCGCCAGGATCATAGAGAGTGCCTGTTGGATTTGCCATTCCGTAAATGGATCGATGCTCGCGGTTGCCTCATCGAGAATGAAAACCGCTGGCTTTTGGATCAGAACCCGCATTAAAGATACCAACTGGCGCTGACCCATCGAGAGATTAGACCCCCGTTCACCAACTTCAGTCTCTAAGCCCTGTGGTAGCGAATCCAGCCATTCACCATCTCCAATCCGATTCGCAATCTGGACAATTTCCTGGTAGATGGAAGCGTCCGAGCAGGTATAGCAGATATTTTCAGCAACCGTCCCTGCAAACAGAAATGGGATTTGGGACACAATCCCTAACCGGGAGCGGTATTGGGCAAGATCGAAATCACGGATATCCAGCCCATCGATCAAGATACGCCCTTTTTGGAATTCATAGAAATCGAGCAATCAGCTTGGCAATCGAAGACTTTCCTGCACCGGTATGCCCGACCAGTGCGATGTTTTCACCGGATTGGATATTCAGGGAAAAATCGCATAATACTGCCTCTTTATCCGAATAGCGGAACCATACGTTGTCAAAACTGATCTCCCCATTCAATGATGGCACTGGCTGATTTGATGTTTGGATCACCTGCGATTCGGCGTCGATCAAGGCAAAGACGCGTTCAGATGCGGAAAGCCCCTGTTGAACTTGAGCCCAAAAAGCTGAAAGATTCAGCACCGGAAAGAAAAAGCGGTCGAGGCTTTGGATGAAAAGATACCATGCCCCTGCGGTTACGATTCCCTGAACAACGCTGATCCCGCCGATATAGACCAGAACAGCAGTCGCAATTCCGCCGAGTGTGTTCAATACTGGAAATACCATTGAGAGCACCAGCCCCCGGCGAACATTCACCCGGTATGATTGCTGGTTGGCGCCATCGAATTCAGAAAAGATGCTGGCTTCTTGCCGAAAATTCTTAGCAACCGCGATCCCGCTCACAGTCTCTTTGATCGCAGAATTAACATTCGCCATTGCACGCATGCCATCTCTGGTGACCTGGCGAGCCAGTGATCGAAAACCAACCGCGACCAGGAAAACCACGGGAAGAGCGCCAAGCAATATCAAGGATAAACGCCATTCAATGGTAAACAAAATTGCCGCAAGGATAATTGATTGGATAATCTGAGAGAAGAGATCCGTGATCAACACAACCATTTGACCGAACTCTTGGGTATCAGAAGTTATCCGGGATACTACTTTTCCAGTGGCAAACTCGTCATAGAATGAGAGATCATGTTCCGCGGCTGCTTTAAACGCATCCGTTCGCAGTTTGAGCACAATATCACCGACAATCCGAACGGTCATTCTGCGTCGGCCCCAATTCGCCAGCCAGACGGTTAATCCAGCCAAAAATACCACCCCAACCAGCACAAGCACAACTTCAATCCGATAATCGGTCTAAATCGCGTCCACAATTCTGGCCACAATTACCGGGGAAACCGCTCCTGCCCCAGCGATCAATAAAAGCAAGATCGTAATCCAGATTAACTTAATCTGGAAGGGCTTGAAGTACCCCGCAATCCGCTTGATCAGCTGGCGATCGTTATATTGGCGGTCGTATCCTTCGGCATCCAGCCCGGTGAAGAAACCCATTGCCTACTCGCGAAAAATCCTTCGGTAAATATCGGAATTTTGCATCAATTCTTCATGTGAGCCAGCCGCAACCAGATGGCCCTTCCGAATTACTAAAATTAAAATCAGCCCAGCGGATTTGCGAAAGACGGTGAGTGATGATAATTGTCGTTCTTCCGCGCGCCGCATGATTGATCGCCCGTTGGATGCGGTCTTCTGTCGCGCTGTCAATCGCGCTGGTCGAATCATCAAGGATCAAGATGCGAGGATCGATGAGAAATGCCCTGGCTAATGCCAGCCGTTGACGCTGGCCCCCCGACAGTGTTACGCCTCGTTCACCAATGACTTCATCATAGCTTTGTTCGAAAAACTCAATGAATTCTTCCGCCTGAGCGGCACGCGCTGCCAGTTTAATCATTTCTTGATTGGCATTCGGCTGGCCAAAGGCGATGTTTTCCCGAATCGATCGCGAAAACAGGAAAATATCTTGCTCGATCATCGAGATTTTGCGGCGTAGGGTCTCGAGATTCCATTCGCGCACATCCATCCCATCGATAAGAACCTGTCCAGCCCTGACATCATAAGTTCGGTTCACAAGTTTAACTAGCGAGGTCTTTCCAGCTCCGGTTTGACCGACGATTGCCACCGTCTGACCTGCTTGCACTTTGAATGATATGTCTTCAAGAATGGGTTCTCCATCTCGATACCAAAATGACACCTTTTTGAATTCAATTTCCCCGCCCATTGGACCGCTGAAACCCTTCTTATTTTGGTCCAGGTCGTTCTGGCGGTTTATCAATTCGAAAATCCGTTGGGCTCCGGCAACGCCTGAAGAGATCTGAGAATAAGCAAACAAGGATGTGAAAGTTGGAAAGCCAAACAACTGGATTAAACCAAAGTAGCCAACGACCTGACCAATATCCAGCGCTCCACGGTTGAAAAAATCAGTGCGTGCAGCAGACTGCCCACCTCTGCAAATCCTAACAACAACAGTGGGATAAAGCGAGCTTCCACATCTCCCTGGTGCACGAAGGCATCGCGATAGCTCCCAGCATGAACCCTAAATCGATCGACCTCATTTTGTTCCTGTGCCATCCCTTTAACTGTCTCAATTCCATCAATGGCTTCAGCCAGCCGGCTGTTCATTTTTCCAAATGTCTTTCGAACTTCTGAAGTGATCGGCTTTAGTTCTCTCAGATACTGCCAAAGAGCCAGGAAATATCCAATGATAAATAACAGAGGGGTCAACACCAGGGCTGGGTTGTAGCGTGGCGCAATCAGCAGTGGCATAACCATAAAAACTCCGGATCCAATGACGAGGTTCAAACCCGGGCTGAATAGAAAATTAACTTCTCGGACGTCATTGGTTGCCCTCGCCATGGTGTCCCCAACCGGCTGGAGGCTGTGGAAGGTCATGCTTTTCCCTAATAGGCTTGTATAGAGCTCATGGCGGATATCGCGCTCGACCCGCTGACCCATCAGCTCAGCCCCAAAATTCCTCCCAAACTGCGTTAGCCCTCGCACAATCTGGCTGATCGCGATCAGCCAGGCTACCCGTGGAAGGACTTCAACCAGTGGTGGGGTATGCAGGATCGCATTAAATGCCTGACCAACCAGGACGGGAACGACTGCAGCTAGAGCTGCATTGCCCACAGCTCCCAGAACCATGATTGCGCCGAGGTACCAGTAATGTCGGGAATACGAAATGATCCAGCGAACAGCGCTTTGTCGATTAGTTGACACGCGTTCGGGAGCCTTAAATTCCATCAAATTTGTTGCTGTCGCCATTTTAATCGCTTCTATTAGGAAGCCAGAATCACTGGCAGCCCGGAATTCGCATTATGGTTCGATTTCGTCAGAAAATGGAAGACTGGATGCTATTTGATATACTCCAAATTTTGGTAATCTGGTCGGATCGAAACGCCTCAGGCGCCCATTATGCGGAGAAACTTTGTAGAAAGATCCATTTCGGTGGATCAATGTTATCGCACGGTGTTTTTTTCCATAGCTACGCCGCATCGTCGCAGAAAATCCCCGATACACTTCCAGCTCCGAAGGAACCAGCTCAAACAGAGCATCGAAAGTGGTTACAAATTGAGCCAGGTAGTCATCAGAAACCACTTGAAGATTGCTTATGACCCAACAGCGATCCTCATATTCCCAGATATAGGCAAGACCGAGAAACTGACCTTCACGTGAAACATACGGGAAAAAGGGAAATGAACGGCAAGCGATCGAACGAAATCCTCGTTGACAATACTGGTACCCTAAGCAAGCAATTAGCAACCTGCCTACCGGCGCCTGATCGGCAAGATGCTGACTTTCAGCCGCCGAGTTGCCTTTCCACAGGCGCCACAGGTCTGTGTTCCTTTCCAAATAATCCCATTCACTTGAATAGGCTGTTGGAACTGCGTGATGGATATCACAGCAAAATGGGACATGAAGCTCGTTATAAGGTGCACACCGATCGCCGCAGTCGAAGGCGGAGATCGGTGCATCAAAGCCTTTATAAATATCGTGATAGTTGAACTGGGAATAATCATCCATAACCAGATTTTTAAGGATACCATAAAAATGTCTGGTCGCTTTCTTTCAATGAGTTCTAAAGCTGGCATGACCGCACGGAGTATAATGATTTTCAATCATGATCCGATCCCGTTACCGCCGCATCGTCTGGTTTTTTGCTCGATTGTTAATCAGTTTTGCGTTTTGGGAGCTGTTCTTGCCCAGAGTGGGTTTAAGGAACATATCCTCGAAGAAACGGAGCGAAAGATTACGCCTGGCAGCAATCCGATTTCGTACCCTTGCGGTGCAGATGGGCGGCGTGCTGATCAAGGTGGGTCAATTTCTGTCTTCCAGGGTTGATGTGCTCCCTCAAGAATTCACCAACGAGCTGGAAAGGCTGCAAGACGAGGTCCCAGCAGTTGCCTTCAATCAGATTAAACGATCCATCGAGGAGGAGCTGCAAAACCCTCTGGACTTACTTTTCCTAAAATTTGAAACAGTACCGCTGGCAGCTGCCTCGCTAGGGCAGGTGCATCGCGCGTGGATCCAACCAGCTCTCGAAGATCATCCAGATCCTTCGCTGGTAAGCAGTCAAACCGATCCAGGCATAAGCGTGGTCGTCAAGGTGCAGCGGCCAGACATTGAACAGGTCATCGATACAGATCTCGCGGCCTTGAGGACGGTTGGAAAATGGCTGCATCGCTATCGTCCAATTCGAAAACGTGCTAATGTACCCGTCTTATTGGAGGAATTCAGTCGGATCCTTTATGAAGAAGTTGATTACCTGAATGAAGGGAAAAACGCTGAAACATTTGCAGCCAATTTTAAGAATTATCCAGGCGTTCGAGTACCCGGCGTCAGATGGACCCATACGACTCGGCGGGTTCTAACCCTGGAAAATGTCTATTCCATCAAGATCACCGAATATTCGGATATCCAGGCTGCCGGAATAAATCCCTCTGATGTTGCTTCCAAACTCTTGGACACGTACTTAAAGCAAATATTCGAGGATGGTTTTTTTCATGCCGACCCTCACCCGGGTAATCTATTTGTCCACCCCTTGATTCAGGTTGAGAATGAAGAACTAACCCATAGAAAATGGGAGCTAACCTTCGTTGATTTCGGGATGACCGGACGTGTCCCCAACAATTTAAGGTTGGGTTTGCGAGAACTGCTGATCGGGGTTGGAACGAGGGATGCTGACCGGGTTGTCAAATCTTATCAAATGATGGATTTGCTGCTTCCAAACGCCGACCTGGAAGTATTGAAGCGGATCGAAGAGCGAGTCTTTGACCAGTTTTGGGGGAAGAATATGAGCGAGCTTGCTTCGGTCAGCTATGAAGACATGAAGGAAATGACCGATGAATTTCGCGAAGTTATTTACGAAATGCCTTTCCAGGTTCCTCAAAACGTGATCTTTTTGGCGCGCTGTGTCGGGATCCTCTCTGGTATGTGCACCGGTCTCGACCCGGAGTTCAACCTGTGGGCGCATCTTGCTCCCTACGCCAAGAAAATCATGAAAGACGAAATTAGTAATGCGCCTGAGCGGTGGCTTGGTGAAGCAGAAAAAATCGCTCGAAGCCTGATAACCCTCCCAAATCGCCTGGATTCTACGTTAACCAAAATCGAACGCGGAGATCTGAGAGTGCGCTCGCCTGAAATATCCGATCAGGTTCGCCGACTTTCGAAGGGTATTCGCAGCCTGACTTCAGCCTTGATTTTTGCTGTATTTTATCTTGGCGGCATCCAGCTTTTTATAGAAGGTAAGTCCACACTGGCTTTCATTTCAGGTGCTCTGGGGCTTGTGTTCTTACTCCAAGTTGTACTTAACCGGCGCTCCGAGCGCTGATTAGCTCACACTGGTAATCCGGGCATACCTGAAATCCTGCCGCTTTACACCAATTCAATATGATGAATATCCCTTGGCAAATTTGCATCTACAGAGTATTCTCTTTCCCTGTTAATAATTTCACAATCTGATTACGCTATAGGAGATCTTTTTTTATGAGCGCAGAAATTCGCATCGATGCCCTGTTGCCTGCAGAGATGGCGAAGCGGGCAGAATACGTTGGGGTCCGAAAAGCAGAAACAGCCGCGCTGACCCTTTTCGCTCTCGCTGTCTTAGCAGGTGGATTCATCGCACTGGGCGCAATATTCTCGACAACAATCGTAGCCGGTGGGGTTGCTATTAAGGACGCCGCCGGTGAGTTAGCATACTCCACCGGTTTTCCCTATGGATTCAACCGACTTCTCGCTGGACTGGTATTCTGCCTGGGTCTGATCCTGGTGGTTGTTGGAGGCGCTGAGCTTTTTACCGGCAACAATCTGATCGTCATGGCGTGGGCAAGTGGGAAAGTCTCAACCTCCGCCCTGCTGCGCAACTGGACAATTGTATATCTTGGGAATTTCGTCGGATCGATAGGTACCGCAGGTTTGCTGTTCTTCAGCCAGCAGTACCTCAACGGTGGCGGGGCAGTTGGCTTGACCGCTCTTAACATCGCAAAATCTAAGGTTGAGCTCGGCTTCACCCAGGCTCTGGTACTCGGCGTGTTGTGCAACGCCCTGGTCTGCATGGCAGTATGGATGACATTCAGCGCGCGAAGCACAATCGATAAAATCGCCGCGATAATCTTTCCAGTCACTGGATTTGTAGCCGCCGGTTTTGAACACAGCATCGCAAATATGTATTTCGTTCCAGTCGCACTATTTATTAAGAACTTCGCGGGAGAGAGTTTTTGGCAGATGATTGGAAAGACCTCTGCTGATTATGCATCTCTTACATGGAGAAACTTCTTCATCAATAACCTGATACCTGTGACAATCGGTAATATTATTGGAGGCGCCGTATTGGTCGCTGCGCTCTATTGGATGGTTTACCTGAGACCCGACAAAGAAAATTCGTAAATTCGAGAGGAAGAAGATGAAAGCATATATTATGATCCATGTTCGGCCCGGCTCTGTACCAGAGGTTGTAAGGAATCTCCGCCGCCTTGAAGGCATCCTTGAAGCGAACATGACCTTCGGACCTTATGATGTTGTCGCGGTGGTTGCTGCCAGCGATGTGAATCACATGGGAAAATTGGTGGCTTCAAACATTCAGCCAATTCCCGGGGTGATCGATACGCTGACCTGCCTGGTCGTCGAGCCGTAGCTTGATAATCCCCCTATTTACTTAAGCCTGACGCCTGAACAATTCAACCGGCGTCAGGCAAATAAGGCATCTCAGGTCCAGGGATATTCAGTTTCTCAGCTAACGCAGCGCGCAGAGCTGTACGGTCATCCCAGCTGTATTCCACTTCTCCAAAACACATAGACTGTTCATGACCCTTTCCGCACGCCAAAAGGATATCACCAGGCTTCGCTGTCCTCACGGCAAAGCGCATTGCTTCCCGGCGGTCGGGAATGCGGTAGAAGGTCTTCCCCTCGATTCCTCCTCGCAGTCGCGCCCCAAGCGCCATTTCCTCCAGGATCAGGTCCAGCGATTCGCTTCGTGGATCTTCAGCGGTAAGCACCGTAATATCAGCAAAATCTACCGATGCTTCCGCCATCAGCCGGCGCTTCTCGCGATCGCGCAAACCAGCCGAACCAAACACGGCGATCAGCCTTCCCGCTGTCAGTTTTCTTGCGGCTTTCAACGCACTCTTGAGCGCATTTGGGGTGTGGGCGAAATCGACGATCGCCAAAAAGTCTTGACCCAGATCAATTGGTTCCATCCTTCCGGGAACCGCTTCTAAAGCTGCCACACCTGAACAGACTGCTTCTTCAGGTAGTCTCATTAATCCCCGGGTAAGGGTTACCGCAGCTAAAATATTATATAGATTAAATTCTCCAATTAATTGGCTTTGAATCGGGATCCGGAATTCAGCGCCATCCAGATCGGCGCCCGCCGCGTTGAAATTCAATCCCTTTGTTTCATCATAAATTTCTTGAGCGGTAACATCTGCAGATCCGGTTAATCCATAGGTCAAGAAGGGTGCTTTCATCAGATTCGAAAGATAGCTTAATGAGCTGTCATCTTAATTCAATACAGCACCGCGCGGCGGATGGTGCGCTTTATCGTGGTCTCTTGAAACGTCATCGAACAAGCGCCCTTTCGCATCCCGGTAAGATTCAAAACTGCCGTGATAATCCAGGTGCTCGTGAGTAATGTTGGTGATCACCCCCAGATCGAATTGACATGAACCAACTCGCTGCTGTGCTAATCCATGTGAAGTTGCCTCAAGGACTACATGAGTCAAACCAGCCTGATGCATCTGGGCGAGGTATTCTTGGACGTTAGGCGCTTCTGGGGTAGTGACATGGAAACCGGTATCCAGGACCTGATCGCCGATGACGGCATTCACGGTGGATATCATCCCTGCCTTCAGGTTTGCTTTTTCCAATATTTTATAGATCAGATTAGCGGTAGTAGTTTTGCCATCCGTCCCAGTTACGCCAATCATGGTCAGTTTATGGGCTGGAAATCCCCAGAAGGCAGAAGCGAGTTTTGCCAACGCATCTCGACTATCGTTCACTCGCAGATAAGGGATCGCCAAATCCAATTTTTCAACGCTGTCCCTGGATCTCTCGCCGATCACAGCTGCAGCGCCTCTAATGACCAATTCAGCGATATAACGGTGCCCGTCGGTGGAACCACCCGATACTGCGACAAATATATAACCCGGCAGCACCTGGCGCGAATCCAGTGTAACCCCTGTGATGATTGGATCGGTTTGCAGAGATTCAGAGAGCCCTGCCAAACAGGAGATGATTTCCGATAATTTCCGCTGGCTGTTCATGTCTTAATTATAAGAGAGATTTTGCTGCTTATACTGCGGCAAAATCTCTCTTGTTAAATCCGACCGGCAAGCTGAAAAATGATCCGAAATTGATGATCAGGACAAATGTTCGCGCAGGTATTCCAGCTGTCCCGCGACTGAGCCGTCCAATACTTTATCGCCTACTTTTACTACAAGACCACCCAGAATTTCAGGATCAACGCGGAATGCGACCGTTTGAGCGCCGACCTTTGAAGTTATCTCGCGTTTTACAATTTCTTTCTCGCTGTCAGTCAAAGGGAGAGCGCTGGTAATCTCTGCCGATCCACCTTTAATTTCAGCGTCCTGCAGAACGACCACATTCCCAGATTTCACACCCGAGAAGAACTGATTAATCAGCTCCCGTTGGCGTTTCTCGTCCATGGCTTCGCCAATCAATTTCTGTGTGGCTGCCATCGCTAGAGATGCGACCTGACTGCGCATATCCCCCAATATCCGCTCGCGCTCGAGCATTGCATCGGCTTTCCCCTGCTCGCGAATCTTGGCAGCTTCGGCCTCGGCTTCATTTTTCACCTCTAAACCCGCAGCCTCCGCTCGTTGAGTTGCCTCGCGAACCCTTTCCGCCGCCTCCGTGCGCGCTTCATTCACGATCTTCCGCGCTTCTTCCTCTGCGTTTGCCCGAGCCTCAGCGGCAATCCGCGCATCTTCTAACCCTTGCGCAATCGCCAATCGGCGTTTATTTAACAAACCCATCAGCGGGATAAAAACCCACGCTCGCAAGATTATAAACAGGATAAAAAAGTTAAATATCTGTACCAGAAGATAACCAAGATTGATTCCTAATGCTTCCAAAGCTCGCCTCCTTATTTAGAAAACGAACAGGATCAGGAGTGCAACGACCAGGCAGTAGATCGCCACCGCTTCCGCGAAGGCAATCCCTAAGATCATATTGGTCTGCACATTTCCACTGGCATCAGGGTTCCGAGCGATACCTTGAACTGCACCATTCACCAGGATCCCAATCCCCAAACCTGCACCAATCGTCCCAACCATCGCAAGACCAGCGCCAATTAATTTAGCTGCTGCAGCATCCATAGAATTCAAGCCTCCTTAGAAAAGTCGATTATAAGCTGATTATAAAAACGATTCGCCAGGGTCAGTGCTCTTCGTCATGCCCGGCATGTCCGGCAGTCGCCTGCGACATGAAAACCATCGTGAGCATTCCAAAAACAACAGCCTGGATCAAACCGACAAAAAATTCCAGCATCAGAAAAACGGATTGGATGATTGGCAAAAGAGTCCCCATCACGAAAAGTAAGACGGACCCAGCAAAAATATTACCAAACAACCGGAAAGAGAATGAAAGGATTTTCGAGAATTCAGAGATGAGCTCCAAGAGACCCACTCCAAAATCGATCACTCCAAAAATTGGCCGGCTGAATAAACCTTTTACATTGATAAATTTCGACAGATATCCCACCCCTAGCGCTCGCAGCCCCATCACTTGGGTCATAATAACCGCAATCAAAGCCAGGGCGATCGTGAAATTCAAGTCGGTGGAAAGAACACGCACAAACGGAACCAGGACATAGAGCGGTGTCGCTGATTCAGTCTCGTGTTCACCATTGGTAGATTTTGGTGCTTCGGATATCGTATATACACCTGGGACCACTTCCGTGGTCATGTATCCGTGCTGTCCTTCTTTCGCCTCCTCAAGGACGCCGATGCTGTCGACACCAGGGATTAGCTCCATCCAGTTTACAACCAGCACCAATAAGGTTATCGCAGCGAAGAATGGGAAAATTGCTTTTGTCCATTTTCCTGCGGTTGTTTCTGTCAGATTATGGATGACCTCCAAGAGGGCTTCTACTGCACCGGTTACCCCCTTCGGAATAAGCTGTCCGGATTTCACAACTCTTCGTACAGTCAATGCCATCAAGATCAGGAGCAGGTCTGCAATGACCATGGCGGTCATTGTGTTTGTCCAGTAGAATGGGCCAATCCCGGGAATTACAAACAAAGGATCATGAGAATAGGCTTCAGGGGGTAATTGAACGTGCGGGCTGACTGGAGGCACCATCCTCGTCGCGATGACAAGCATGACCATAAAAGCTAGCACATAATAACGGTTAGGTATACCTAGTATACGGTTTTTGGAAGCGGCGTTCACCGATCGTTTCCTCTCTCGTCGTCTGCTTTGACAGACTTAGCTGTGCTTTGGATGCCGGAAGTGGCCTTTCGCACAATCCACACCATCGCAAACAAGGTGATGGGAATACTAACTATCATTAAAGTTATCGTAAACATCGGGCGGGTCCCTAATTGACTATCCAGCCATAACCCACCAAAAAGGGCTGCCATAATAATCACTAATGTCAGACACCCAACCTGACCCGCTACAGCCGCAAGCGTGATATTCAAGGCATAACCACCGCGGCTCGTTTTCGGCGGTTGGTCAGTCTGGTTCATAGCGGGGGAATTTTATCATAGTGTTCGAACTGCCGTCAATAAACCTCTCAATTCAATCTGCAGATCTTCAAGAGCTGGGACAAGGCTGTGATTAAAACATAGCCGAAGCAGCGGTGGTTGCCATATTGAACCAGGGGCTGAAGATCGTGCCAACTAGCAAGATGCCCACGATCAAAACCACCATCGCAACTTTGAGAGAACGAGCCAATGGTATCGGCTTTTCGTCTTCGTCAGAACGGTAGAGATAAACATATTTTAAGACTGTCAGATAGTAATAGAGCCCGATGATTGAGTTCAAAACTCCAACGACTGCAAGCCAAATCCAACGCGGGTCTTGGACCGCCGCCATGAACACAAATACCTTCGCCACAAATCCAGCTAGCGGCGGCATACCGGCTAAGGAAAGAAGCGCGACCATGAAAGCCAGAGCCAAACCGGGGGCTCTGCGGCTCATCCCATAATAAGCAGTCATATCGTCCGATCCGACCACCTTGCCGTAAGCGCCGACGATTCCAAAAGCCGCCAGATTGGTGATGAGATAAGCCACCAAGTAATAGACCACACTGGTCAGACCCAACGCCGAGACCGAAACAACTCCGATGAGGGCATAACCGGCGTGCGCGATCGAAGAATATGCCAGCATCCTTTTAATATTGTGCTGTGTAAGCGCAACCAGATTTCCAAGCGTCATTGTAACGACCGAGATCGCGGCGAGGATCGGCGCCCACAAATCTTGCGGAAACACAAAAAGTAAGAGGCGGACCAATACAGCAAAACCAGCTGCTTTCGAGGCGGTCGATAAAAAGCCTGCTACTGGAGTAGGTGCGCCTTCATATACATCTGGTGCCCAGAAATGAAAAGGGACCGCTGATATTTTAAAACCCAAGCCCACTAATACCATAACCAGGCAGGTTACATATACAGGAGCTAAATTCTCACGCGGACCTTGCAAAATCGACGAAACGATATTCAGCATATTCGTCGTACCAGATAGACCATAAAGCATTGAAAAACCATACAACATGATCGCGGAGGTCATCGCACCAAATAACAAATATTTAAAGCCAGACTCTGTCGATTTTTGATCCTGAACGAAAAATCCAGCAAGAATATAAAGAGGAATTGAGACTGTCTCAATCGCCAGATAAAGCATCACAAGATCGGTCGCGCACGCCATGAATGCCATGCCGATCGTTGAAGCGATCATCAAAAGGTAAAATTCCCCTCGCGAACCCAGCTCATGGAAATCCATCGCCAGCAGCGCGGTGATTCCCGCTCCAAAGATGAAAAGCAGTTTGAAGGTGTAGCTCATCCAATCGTAGCTGATCATCCCACCCCACGCCAGTTTTCCCTGGTCACCTGGTCGGGCGCTGAGGCTTAATAAAATCACAAAACCCATCCCAACAGCAGTCACCCAACCTAGGTTGCGGTGTTTTTCCCTGGGAAGCACCAGATCCAAGACAAGCACAACTATGCCAAGGATAAACAGCAAGATTTCCGGTAAGATCGGTTCAAAAAGCGAAAGCGACATGATTAAGCACCTCCCAGCAGGCGCATGATGTTTTGTACGCCCGATTCGACTATCGGCACCATAATTTGCGGATAGACCCCCACGACGACCAGGATTGCTGATAAAAAGACCACCGCTACTTTATCCAGCATGCTGACATCGTGAACATGTCCTTCAAATTCTTCCGGAAGCTTGCCAAAGAAAACGCTCCCAATAATTCGGATGATATAGGAAGCGGTTATGACGATTGAGATGGCAGCGACAATTGCGACCCATGGATAAGTCTCCCATAAACCCATGAAGATTGGGAACTCAGCGATAAAACCCGAAAAACCTGGCATTCCCATTGAAACCAGACCACCGATGATAAACGCGATCGAAACAAGCGGCATAACTTTACGGAAGCCGCCTAGCCTTGGGATTTCGCGAGTATGCGCTTGATCGTATACCATCCCGACTACAGCGAAGAAAAGAGCTGTCATGATGCCGTGTGAGAACATCTGCAGTCCGGCACCAAGCATACCTGTCTCATTCAAGGTAGCAAATCCCATCGCAACCAGACCCATATGGGAGACAGATGAAAAACCGATCACATATTTCAGATCCGTCTGCACGCTCGCAATGAACGCTCCATAGACCACGTTCACCAGAGTGAGCAGAATGATCCACCACATATGCGCCTTCGCGCCTTCTGGCAGGAGCATGATCCCTACCCGCAGCGCTGCAAATGCACCCAGCTTCATCAATACACCAGCATGGAACATCGAAACTGCAGTCGGCGCCGCCACGTGTCCGTCTGGGCTCCAGTTGTGAAAAGGAAAGATGCCGCCTAATACCGCGAAGCCAAAGAATACAAATGGGAATACGATCTTCTGGAACTCTGGCGAAAATCCCGCCTGTTCCAGCGCAATCATATCGAATGTGCCCAGCCCAGAAGTGAAATACATTGCCAGCGCACCGACCAATGCAATCACTGACCCGATGAACAAATAGAAAGTCAGCTTCATTGCCGCATATTCGCGTGTAACCTTCCAACCCCAGATCGAGATCAAGAGATACATCGGAAAGACTGCAATCTCGTAGAAGAAAAACAGCATAAAGAGATCCTGCGCTACAAAAACACCAAAAACACCTGTTGCCAAAATAAATAAGAAAGCAAAGAACTCTCGTGGTCGGTCGTCAATTCCCCATGAAATCAGCACTCCGGTGAACATCACGATGCCCGTCAATAAAACCAGTGGGGCATTCATTCCGTCCAGCCCAACATGATAGGAGATTCCAAGAGCTGGAAGCCAGGGGTACTTTTCAACAAACTGGTAGCCGGCCGCGGCAATATCGTATGAGAAATAAACCCAAATAGAAAGCACCAGGGCAAGAGCGCCGGCGGCAAGTGCAGCTACTCGTACCTCTGTCTTACGATCGGCAGGGATCAGCAGGATCAGCAAACCCGCCGCAATCGGAGTGAAGACGATAAAGCTAAGAATCGGGAATTGCATTATTCACCTCGCTAGGACGGATCAAAACCACATAGCCACAGCGTTATTGATTACACTCAGGATCCATCCGGGTAGCACACCGATCCAGAGCATCATCACAATCAGGGGGACAATAACCAGCAGTTCTCTGGCATTGATCTCAGTGATATGCCCGACCCAGTGTTCGTTGAGTGGACCATGGAGCACCTGGCGGATCCCTTTAAGATGTACGCGCCGGTAAAGAAAAGCCCGATCATCGCAAGAGCAGTATAGAGCGTGAAAACCGGCCAGGCTCCTCGCACGACCAAAAACTCAGAAATAAATCCATTTAATCCCGGCAGACCCAAAGAAGCCATAGACGTGAAAATCAACAATCCACCGTAAACTGGGATCAGTGGGAATAAACCGCCGTACTCGTTTAGGTCACGCGTATGCGTGCGCTCATAGATCACCCCAACCAGGAAGAACATACCTGCTGCTGAAAGCCCATGGTTGAACATCTGCAGCACCGCGCCATTCAAGGCAATATTTGCGTCCTGGGTATCCGCCGCAAACGCAGCCGCCGCGATACCAAGCACGACAAACCCCATATGATTGACAGAAGAATATGCGACCAGGCGTTTGAAGTCTTTTTGCCCAAATGAGGCGAGCGCACCGAAGATAATCGCCATCACGGCCAGGAACGCCAATACTCCCGCATACATTTTTGATTGCTCTGGATATAACGGCAGTACAAGCCGCAAGAAACCATAAGCCCCAAGTTTCAACAGCACACCAGCCAGAATCATCGAGCCTGCGGTGGGAGCTTCTGTATGCGCATCTGGCAGCCAGGTATGGAATGGCCATACCGGCACTTTGATTGCAAATGCAATCGCGAACGCCCAAAATGCGATCGATTTGACTGTGTCAATCGGCATCCCGAATAGCGTCCCGTCCAACGTGAGCCAACGGGCGCGCAGTTCTGGGAGGTCAAACGTGCCAGATACAACTCCGAGCATCTGGATCGCCAGGAGCAAGCCCAACGAGCCAGCCATGGTATAGATCATGAACTTCATGGAAGCATAAGTTCTTGCAGGCATCTTCCGTCCGCCCCAGACTTCTCGCTCGCCTTTTTCACTGCCCCATTGGTTGATCAGGAAATACATAGGTACCAGGCCGAACTCCCAGAAAACAAAGAACAGCAATAGGTCGAGCATCAAGAAAACCCCAAGCATCCCCATCTCGAGCAGGAAGAAGAGCGCCATGTAGCTCCTGACCCGATCTTTAATCGAAAAAGATGCCAGCACGGCCAGCGGTGTCAGCAGGGTTGTGAGCAAGACCATCGTCAGTGAAATGCCGTCCACGCCGACATGGTAAGAGGATTGAATTGCGCTGTACCACACCATCTGCTGTTCGAATTGAAATCCGGCGGCGCTTGAATCAAAGTTCATCCAAAGCATGAGCGCCAGTCCCAGCGGGATAAAGCTAAGGACGAGTGCCGCCCAGCGGGTCAAGCTTTCCTGGTCATCAGGCAGGAGCATGATGATCACCGCAGCAAAAACCGGAGAGAACAGGATCAGGGTAAGAATGTTATTTAGGATGAATTCCATCATTCGCTCCTGTGGAATAAGTCATATCAGAAATAATCATCAGCGTACAATCAAAAAATAATAAAAGAATGCACTGACGACAAGGATGCTAACCAGTGTCAGGATCATATACTGCTGGACGCGTCCAGTTTGAATTGTCCGGAATACGCCGCCGAGTTTTTTAGTGCTCTCCCCTACCAGATCCCCTGAGCCGTTGATTATCGGTCTGTCGACTACATTCCGCAGGAAATTGCCGATCACACCGGAGATATGGGCAAACCAATGCAATATTCCATCAATGACTTTCTGATCCATCCACAAAGAGGTAAAAGTGACTGCAAACCAATTCGCTGGCTTGACAAAAACCTGACCGTAAAATTCATCGATGTAATACTTGTTTTTGAGAATGGTCGAGATTCGAACTCCCAATAACTTCTCCACCGGATCGACCGCACCGGCTTTGTAGGACCTGTAAACCCACCAACCCAAACCAAGACCACCCAGGGCGACTACCAACGAAGTCAGCAGAGGCACATAGTTGAAGGGCAGGGTCTCGGGAAGTTCAAGCAGCGTTCCCCCAACAAACTCATGGATATAATTGGGGAGTAGACCACCGATCAGTGGAAATTCTTCATGGATCCCCAGCCATCCAATTCCGACCCCAAATACAGCCAAAATGATGAGCGGAACAGTCATCGTGGACTTGCTCTCGACTGCATGGTGAGCCGCTTCAGTTCGCGGTGCTCCCAGGAAGGTCAGCGAAATTTGGCGCATGGTATAAAAAGCGGTGAGCAGGGCTGCTATGGCTAAGACCACAAATACGATTGGTGCAAATGCAAATGCTTCTGCCAGGATCTCATCTTTTGACCAAAATCCCGCTGTAACTATCGGAAAACCCGATAGTGCAAGCCCGCCAATCAAGAATGTGATGAAAGTTATGGGCATTTTTCGCCGCAGCCCACCCATATTGAACATGTCCTGCGGATCGACATGCTCTCCGGTGTGCAGCACGCCATGTTCTACACCGTGGATGACCGAGCCTGAGCCCAGGAAGAGTAAGGCTTTGAAGAATGCGTGGGTTACCAGGTGGAAAGTCGCGGCAACGTAACCGCCAACGCCAAGCGCAGCAACCATGAACCCGAGCTGAGAGATCGTCGAATAGGCAAGAACGCGTTTGATGTCGCGCTGGAGAACTGCGATTGTCGCCGCAAACAATGCCGTGAAAGTCCCAATGATCGACATGGCGATCATGGGTTCTGTAAGATGCCCGTGTTCGTATCCGGCTGAGAGCAGCGGAAATACCCGGATGATCATGTAAACGCCAGCAGAAACCATCGTGGCGGCATGGATCATCGCAGAAACAGGCGTGGGTCCTTCCATCGCATCTGGGAGCCAAACGTGCAGTGGAAATTGAGCAGATTTACCAATCGTCCCTATGAAAAGCAGGATCCCAATCAAAGCGGCAGCAGACATTCCAGAAATATAGGAGGGCATCGTCGCCAGTTTTTCGAGCATCCCTGGGCTGTAAAAAATCTCGCGATAATTTAGTGTCCCCGTGGCGGAATAAAGATAAGCGATGCCGAGCAGCATAAACACATCACCGACTCTGGTCGTGAGGAAAGCCTTGATCATGGCTGCACGAGCTGAAGGCTTTCCATACCAAAAGCCGATCAGCAGGTATGAACACAAACCCATTATTTCCCAGCCGATAAACAGGCTGAGCATATTGTCAGAAACAACCAGAAAGTACATTCCGAAGGCGAACAAACCGATAAAAGCAAAGAAACGCGAATACATCGGCTCAATCGATGGGACCGTATGCGAATGACCGTGCACATCCTGCACAGCAGCGCCGTGGGGGGGGTTCCAGGTCGGTCGTGTTCACCCTTTGGCTGCCCAAAATTATGATAGCCGATGCTGTAAATGAAAATCATCAGGATCGTCCATGCCACAAAGAAAAGCGTGATCGTGGAGAGCGGATCGATCAATACGCCAATCCTGAACCAGGTATCTCCCACAGGAAACCATGGAATTGAAGAGGTAAAGGGATGGACGCCGAGATGCTCCACCTGCAGAGCACGCCAGATGATCACCATGCTGCCAAGCCAGGAGAGCAACGCACCGCCGACTGCGATTGTGTGGCTGAAGGGTTTGCTGCGGTTCGTAAACAGGATGATCAGAAAAAACGCCAGCACAGGAGGGAGTGGGACCAACCAAATCAATGTCTCTGTCGTCATTTAAAATACCTCTCTCAGCGAGTTGTTATCTGAGTAGATCGCCTCTTGGTGCCCAAAATTACCATTTCATCAAGTCGATTTGATCTGCGGAAATAGTGTCTCTCCGCCGGTATATCGATATAAACAATGCCAGCCCAACCGCAACTTCTGCGGCTGCAGTCGCGAAAACGATCACCGCGAATACCTGACCAGTAATCATATCCGGCGTCTTATAGCGCCAAAATGCGATGAGGTTGATATTGACAGCGTTCAACATCAGCTCGATGCCCATTAAGATCGCAATCGCATTCTTTCGTGCCAGGACGCCAAACAGACCGACCGCGAAAAGCGCTGCCGCAAAATATAAATACCAGGAAAGTGGGATCATCTAAACCACCTACTTCCTTTCCCAGGCGATATAGATCGCCCCGATCAGCGCTGCCAGAAGCAGCAGCGAAGCCAATTCAAATGGCAGGACATATCCGCTTGGTGAAACCAACGCAGTCCCTAACATCCGCAGCGAGTCTAGCTCTGGCGTCCATGGGCGGCGCTGAGATCCTAAAGCCTGGCCAAAGCATGATCACAGTCCCTAATGCCGCCAGCGCAACTGCCGCGATGGCTGCAGACCAGCCCCAGTTTTCATTGAAGCGAGGACCCATATCAATGGCAATCTTGCGGGTTAACATGATCGCAAAGATCATCAAGATTGCAATCGCTCCGATGTAGATGACCACCTGAACCACAGCCAGAAAGCCAGCCTGGAGCAGTACAAAAGCTACTGCCACACCAAATAAAGCCGCTACCAGCCACAATGCCGAATGGATCAGGTTTGGAGATGTGACGACCATTAATGCGCAGCTGGTGGTGACGATCGCAACAAACCAGAACAATATTTGCATGAACGTTATCATCGGTACACTCCCATTGAGATCAGGAAGTCTGCTAATCTTATGCTTGCGGTGCCTTCGTCAAATCTGGCGCAGCAACAGGACGTGGTTCGCCAATCCGCTTGCGTTCTTGTTTGAAATAGGTTCGTAAAATCCAGAGGGTGACCCAGGCAATGATCAGGTTAAGGATCAACATCCCAATAATATAGATAAATGTTCCGGGTTGACCAAGAATTTTATCCATTACTGCGGTGGTCATAACGACCGTGAGCGCCAGGGGCGTCAAAAATTTCCAGTTGAAGCTCAGCATATGGTCAATCCGGATTCGTGGGAGTGAATACTTTACCCACATGATCACCCAATAAATAAAGAAAGCTTTGATGAAGAGATACACAATTCCCAGGAGCGGAAATTGCTCCGCGCCTGGTCCTCTCCAACCCCCCAGGAAGAAAGTGGCGAAGAGGGCGCCCATGGTCAGTGCATGCAGCAGCTCTCCAGCATAAAACATCCCAAATTTCATGCCGGTATATTCAATGTGAAAACCTGCCACAATCTCCGACTCCGCCTCGTTGAGGTCAAAAGGCGCTCGACCGAGCTCGGCGATTGCCGAAATCAGGAAAATCAGCGCTCCAATGGGCGTGAGAACGATAAACCAAATACTTTGACTGTTGACGATATCGTTAAGCGACATAGAACGCGCCAGCATTACGGGAAGCAGCAGAGCGACGACCATGGGGACTTCATAAGAAACAACCTGTGCAACCATCCGGAATGCTCCAAGCAAAGCATATTTATTGTTTGAAGCCCATCCCGCCATGATAATCCCCAAGGTTCCGATCGCGCCTGCGGCGACGATAAAAAGGATCCCTACATCCAGATCGGAACCCAATAATGTAGACGAAAATGGAATCACCGCCCACAACACAAGGACGGCGGCGAGTGCCAGGATTGGGGCAATGTTGTAGACGATCCGGTCGGCGCCGACCGGCGTGATATCTTCTTTTATCAGAAGCTTGATCACATCAGCTACCGGCTGGATCAGTCCAAACGGTCCAAGCCGGTTAGGACCTAAACGGTCTTGGAACCGGGCAACAACTTTCCGTTCAACCCATACCAGAAAAATATCCAATACCAAAACGGTGGTGGCAACGAGCACAACCCCAAGCAGGGACATCAGAAAATTGACCATCCCTGAGGAAAGCCCCCAGCTCGCTAGTAATCCTCTCAGCCATTCAGCGATCAAGTTGATCGGATCAGACATTACTCATCTCCTCATTCGTTTGGCGACTGCTTTGCCCAGATCAGACATTTTGGTGAAGTATCGAGATCAAAATACGCATAAAAGGCTGTGGGGGTTCCCATCAGCCTTCATTTCAAAATCATCAACTATGGATGTTTCCCACCCTCTGTGGCAGCTTTTCAAATATTAAATCCATTTGAGGGCACCTTTGCGCCAGATATAGATTAATCCAGCGATCAAAATCAACACAAACAAAATACCTTCAAATACTGCATAAAGCGGCAACAAACCGAACGATGCAGCCCATGGGTATAAAAATACCAATTCGACGTCAAAAACCAGGAAAATTAATGCGAATTGATAGTATTGGACCTTGAACTGGACCCAGGAATCACCAACCGTCTCAATCCCGCATTCATACGTTTGCATTTTAATTTCATTGGGTTTCTTGGGGGCAATCAGCCGGGGTATGACCAGCGCGATGGCGGGGAAAAGCGGCGCCAGGAGCAGGAAAATACCAATGAATAACCAGTCTGAAGTCGGCATGTATGCTCCTTAATCATTTATTATGACAAAATGCATAATAATACACCCGATTCTTAATGCGGGTTACCTCGGAATTTTACCATATTATAAGGTTTCACAATCCGTCGGTGTCGATTCCCCGTGTCATTTGTATTCATCACCTGAAAGAATGATCGAAGCTGGGATTTAACCCGCGAATATTACCCTCATTCTTACAGCTTCTTTGTGAATTGAGCTCACATGTTTTTATAATGGATTAAACTGGATCCAGAATAGCGGGGTATTCGCTCAATAGTGGACTTAATCATTAATAAAATGAGAATGAGAGCTTCGTTATAACATCTCTGGACGGCACATCATTAGGATATAATCAGTCGGAAATATATGCGAGTATCAGCAGAAAATCCACGCTGGTGGGACCTTCCAGCAGGATTGCTCCTGGTGGCTGCAATCTTAACCTCGGGGACGCGGCTAGTTGCCACGGAGTGGACTTCCCACCTGGCCATCATTCAATCATTGGTGTTCTTCGGCGTCATTGCAGGCTTGATGCTTGGGAAGAGCCGGTTTAGCCCACGTTCCGCTCGATTTCTAGCGGTCGTTTACGGTCTCTTTGCAGTTCCATGGCAGCTAGGGATTACCCTGCCGATAGAGTATTCCTGGACAGAGCGGATGATTATTTTGATTAACCGCCTCCAGATCATTTTTTCACAGCTGATCTACCGGGAACCCGTTCGCGATTCACTTCTCTTCCTCGTGGTGATGTTTATTTTATATTGGGGGATCTCTGTTCATGCCGGGTATCCTTAACTCGTCATGGAGATGCATGGCGGGCGATCATCCCTGGTGGGATCTCCATGCTGGTCATCCAGACTTTCGATCCCGCCGTCTCGAGTTGAATCTGGTACCTGGCAGCCTATTTGTTTTTTGGACTCATCCTGGTCGCAAGGATGACATTCGTGCATCAGAATTCCCAATGGCAAAAAAGCCGAACCGCTCTTCCGCCTCACATTAGCCTGGACTTCATCCGATATGCAATCCTGGCAGTTTTTGTGATCGTCGTATTTGCCTGGACAATACCAGCCCTCGCAAAGGCAGTCCCTCAGGCCAATATAGCCTGGCAGCCAGTGCGGTCTGCCTGGAACCATTCCATTAATAAGTTTGAGAATGCGTTTGCTTCTTTAAAAGCGACTGTATTTACATACACGACGGTTTACAGCCCAATTTCAACCCTTGGACGAGGGTCAGCACTAACAGATACCCAAATTTTTCGGGCTAAAGCGCCGCTGACACTCCCCCTGGGGGCGCGTTTATATTGGCGTGCCCGTGTATATGATCACTACGACAAAGGTCAGTGGCGAAGTACTCTTACGGACACATTGGATTTCAATCCGTTTCGACAGGAGCTGCCTGTTGAACCCGGAATAGGACGCTGGCAAGGCACTTTCTCAATTATCAGCGCATCGAATATCACCACGCTTTTCACGCCAGCCCAGCCCATTTGGGTCAGCAGAGCAGGGAAAGTTGAATATGCCTCGAATCCAGACGGCACGATCGATGTGACTACTTTCTCTGCCGCACCTTCTTTGGGTCCGGGAGAAAGCTATGAAATTTTGGCTTCAATTGGCACACCGACCATCGAAGAACTTCGCAGCGCTGGCGACGATTATCCAACTTGGATTTCTGAGCGATACCTTCAACTACCTGGATCACTCACCGAACGCACTAGATCACTCGCAGAAAGTTTGACTGCCGGGTTAGAAACACCTTACGATAAAGCATTAAGTATCACTCAATATCTTCGGAATAATATTCAATACGTCGAGACTCTGGATGAAGCGGCGCCTTCGAATCAAGAACCGGTGGATTGGTTCCTCTTTGATTCAAAAAAGGGCTTCTGTAATTACTACTCATCCGCAGAGGTACTAATGCTTCGCGCCGTGGGCATTCCTGCTCGATGGGCCGTTGGATATGCTCAAGGGGAATTACTGGACGACAGCGCCGTAGGCTACTCCAACGAAGAACACACTTTTATCGTAAGACAGCGCGAAGCACATGCATGGCCTGAGGTCTTCTTCCCGGGTTACGGATGGATCGAATTTGAACCTACGATTTCTCAGCCGGTTATCGAACGGCCTTCGAATGCCGCCGCGGTCGATTCCGGGGCGCTAACCGCAGACGAAGAGCTGGCTGCTCTCCGCGAAGATAAACGAGAACAATTGAGCTTGCTGCGTGAACAAACGAGCCCGCTTGCTTCAGCATCCGATGCGATGAGCGTACCAGAGCTGGTGCGGTTGGGGGTTTTCCTGGTGATCGTCCTGATCCTCCTGACCTACAGCCTGAGATTCCTGCCTCTGCTTGGCCTCCCAACCGCATTTGCGATTTTGGAAATGATATTCGTGAAAGCTGGCGTGTCTCCGCCTGAGGCGATAACGCGCCGGGCATACAGCCCATCAAGATATCAGCCCATCCATCTGCCCTCAATAGCTATTATAATAGAGAGACTTTTCGTCCGGTTAGGGTTGCATCCTCCTCAAATAATCCAGCGTTGGGCGCGTCAATCTGAGCTTCCCCCACTAACGAGAGCTTACCTGGATATCAACTTAGGATTATCCTTGACCGGTTATCCTCCATCAACGACGGACACACCAGCCGAACGCGCATCGAAGTTGGGCAAGGTTTTACCCACTGCAGAGATCCCGGCTGTTGCGCTTGCAAATGAATACCAGGTCGGCACTTTTTCACAAAATATCGCTGATCTCGATCTAGCTAAGTATTCAGCAAAAATTATCCGAAAGCTGGCGATTAGTGCATATGCGAAACGGTTTTTGAGAAAATTCCAAAAATCAGATCCTTCGCAAGGGCTATTCAGAACAGGTTCCCGGTTTGATAGAACATCGAAAGAATAGGAGTATGGCTTATGGTTACATCCGATCGGCAAACTGCATTAAATGATGTCATCCAGGCGATTAATTCATCGCTTGATTTAGACGAGGTTCTCCGGATTGTGATGGATAACATAATCCGCTTGATGAATGCTGAACGCGGATTTTTAATGCTCCGGAACGAAGATGGTCAGTTCATGACCCGAATTGCTCGCAACTGGGAGCAGGAGTCGCTGGACCAGTCAGAGTTCGCGATCAGCCGGACAATTATCGATCGCGTGGTCAGCGATGGACAGCCTGTGATCACGACAAATGCACAGGAAGACACAAGGTTCGATGGACATCAAAGCATCATTATGCACGGTCTGCGCTCGATTTTATGTATTCCCCTGCAGGTGAAAGGTGAATTGACCGGTGTGATTTATGTCGATAACCGAATCCATACCGGGATTTTTGGGGAAGCAGAGCGTGATTTACTGACAACTTTCGCAAACCATGCAGCCGTTGCGCTCGAAAATGCCCGATTATTCGATTCTGTGCGCAGAACGCTTGAGGAAGTAACCGAGCTTAAAAATCTCATGGATAATGTTTTCGCCTCCATCGCCAGCGGCGTAATCACAGCAGATATTAATAATAAGATCTCTCTGTGCAACCGGGCAGCCGAGACGATCCTGTGCGACCTTAACCAGTCGGTCGTTGGGAATACATTGGAAAACGTTTTAGGCGGATCGATCGAACAATCTGTTTCAGATCAAATATTTAAAGAGATCAAAGAGGTGCAGGAAACTGACCAGCATGTAGTGGGTCATGAATTCAATGTCTCTTCTCCAAGCCGCGGCCCACTTTCCTTAAGCTTTAATTTCTCTCCGCTTAAAGATGGTTCGCATATCACCCAGGGAGTGGCGATAGTCGTCGATGATTTGACTGAGAAAAAACGATTGGAAGGTCAGCGGCGCCTTTTTGAAAGAATGGTTTCACCGGCGGTTATCAACCAACTCAATCCAGACCAGCTTCAGCTCGGCGGTAAGAAAGCTCAGATCACCGCCCTTTTTGCAGATATTCGCGGTTTTACCCGGTTTAGCGAACTATTAAGCCCAGAGGAATTGGTGTCGATCCTCAATCGCTACCTAGCAGCTGCTGCGGACGCGATCCTGGTTCAAGAGGGCACGATTGATAAATTCCTAGGAGACGCCATCATGGCGTGGTTCAATGCTCCTATTCCACAACCAGATCATGCCCTTCGGGCTGTGAAAGCAGCCATCGGTGTGCGCACTGCCATCCAAAAGCTGGTGGACGAACTGCCGCCTCAACAGCACCTCCATTTCGGGGTCGGAATCCATTATGGTGAGGCCGTGTTGGGACTTGTAGGTACCGAGAAGCGCCTCGAATACACTGCAATCGGCGATAGCGTCAACACCGCCAAACGCATCCAGGAGAACTCCCTCGGAGGTCAGATCTTGATTAGTGCAACTGCATTTGAGTTGGTAAAAGATGCAGTCGTTGCGAATAAGGTAGAAGCGATCCAGGCAAAAGGCAAACGTGAGCCCGTAGATGTGTACGAAGTTATTGGTTTGAAATAAACAGCTTCAAACCACAAGGGACAGGCTTAGACTAAATCCGTACGATAAGCATCCGCGAAGAGAGCCGGGCTTCCTCCTGTATGCCAGAATAGCAGGTTGGCATCCTCGGGGAAATATCTGCAGCGGATAAGATCAATCATCCCAGCAGCTGCCCTCCCAGTATAGACCGGGTCTAACAGGATCCCCTCGCTCCGCGCAAATAGCTCGATCGCCTCTCGTTCTGGGGCTGCCATTACCCCATAACCGCCCCCCAGGTAATTCGCGTTTACTTCAATATCGCTGGACTCGAAAGCCATCTTTTCACCTAAGAAATCAGCCGTCTGTGTGGCCAGAGCTGCAACATGTTCTTTCAGCTTTTGCTCCGGCTCGTCGATGCTGATCCCCAGCACTCTGCCTTTAAATCCAAACATGCGCGCTCCCAAAACCAACCCGGCATGCGTTCCACCGGAGGATGATGGGAAAAGAATCCAATCAGCAGGTTGTTGTTGGGAGATAAATTCTTGCATCGCAAAAACATATGCCGCTGCCCCGGTCGCGCTCGAGCCTCCGTATGGGATCAAGTAGGGTCGCTCGCCAGAATCCCATGCTTTTTGAAAGGTCTCCTGCAGAACCTGATCGCGCCTGTCCCGCGTAGTCAAGACCAGCTCAGCCCCTAGAAGCTGGTCCAAAAGTAAATTAGCTGACGGTGAAGGCAGTTTGAGTTCATGGGAATCGGCGCTGACTGTCGAGTAGAGCACCAAGATGCATTTGAATCCATAGCGGGCGGCAGCCGCAGCCGTTTGCCGGCAGTGATTCGATTGCAGCGCCCCAGCGGTGATTAGAGTGCGGGCGCCATTTGCCTGAGCCTCCGCAACCAAATACTCCAATTTGCGAGTCTTATTCCCTCCGAATGCCAGCCCGGTTTGATCATCGCGTTTTATGGATATTCTAGGCCCTCTCAGGGCTGCCGAAAGCCTGGGCAGCGGCTCTATGGGTGTCGGCAAGTGAGCGATATTTATTTTCGGTATCGATTTCATTTTAGCAGCTCCGATGATCAGATTTCTCAACCTTGAAGACCTACCATCCGATGGGTTTCGCGGATCCCTTGTCTTCTCATG
Source organism: uncultured Chloroflexia bacterium (assembly GCA_963827155.1). Classification (GTDB taxonomy): domain Bacteria; phylum Chloroflexota; class Anaerolineae; order Anaerolineales; family UBA4823; genus UTCFX2. Next base: position 2,361,343 of record CAWGZV010000002.1, read on the forward strand.
ATATTCAATAATGTTGGAAGAAAACGAGTATAAAGGCTGTAAAATCCAGAACGAATTGGCAAATCCCACGCCCCGAGGTGTCTGACGACCTGCCCGTTAAATCCTTCCTTGAAACGATATACTCCCCACAATGGATCACTTTCAATGAAATTATCAGGCGCCCCCCAAAGGTCATAGTCTCGCACCCCCAATTCCTTTAACCGGCAGATTGCCCTCCATTGCAGCAGATGATTGGGCATTTTTTCTCGGTGGGCCGAGGCAGACATCCCGCTCATGTACCAGGCTCGCCCGGCAAAATAAAAATAGATTAATCCCGCAATCGGCTCGCCCTCCAGCTCGGCGATCATCCCTTCGGCTAGTTCAGCCTTCATGAATGTTTCCCACAAAAGCTTGTAGTAAGTTTCATTCCGAATCACAAATCGGTCTCGATCTGCGGTCTCCGCGTACATTTTGAAGAGCAGGTCAAGATCCTTGATTTCAGCTATCCGGATTGAAATACCTTTCTTTTCCGCCAGCCGAATGTTGTATCGCGTTTTTTGCTTCATCCTCGCCAGGATTCCATCCGCATCCCCACTGATATCAAGGATAACGGTATTTTTAAATTGGATCTGCTCCGACGAGAAACGCCAGCCTAATTGTGTCAGATCAAGGCTCACAGATTGTCCGTCTGGAAATTCAACCGCCTCCGGCTGACCGGGGATACCTTGACCCATTCGTACATCGGGGTCGATTTTTATCAAGATTGAATTCCGGGCGCAAGCAAAACTGGCGAGAGCGCTAAGCACCTCTCGCCGCACTTCACGATCTACCCAATCCAACAGCGGACCTTTCGGTACATACATAACATTGAATTGGGACTTGTGACCTCGAAAGGATATCGCCTTCATCAATACAAGCGCAGCCGCTGCAATCCTCCCGAAGGGATCTTCCCAGGTTAAATAATTGGGCTCCCATCCAAATTGGGACTTCACCTCCCCCCATTCCCAGGTTTGCAGAGCATGGGCTTGAGGCAGTTGGGCAATCACCTCATCCCAAGCGCCAGAATCACCATTGAAAACCTTGACTGCCAAACTCATGTGGAATTTTCTACTATAGTGCTCTGCCAGATCGCATTCGGTAAAATTTATACAGCAAAGGTTTATAGACCCGGTCCCAGGGTCCGCAAGCACGATAGAGCTTACCTCCGAAACCACGCTTGAAGCGATAGACTCCCCACAATCCATCCTCGCGCAGCAGGAAATCCTTTTCCAGTTCAGACTCTTCCTGGTCTGGCACCCCCCACAGGTCGTAGCTCGTGCAGCCGTTCAGCTTTGCCCACCGCATAGCCTCCCACTGGAGAAGGTAAGTAGGCATGAGTTCCCGCTGCTGATTACTGGAAGCGCCGTAGAAATACCAGCTTCTTGAGCCTCGCCGGAAGACCATCAACGCCGATAAGATCTCTCCTGCTGCTTCGGCAGCCAATAATTCGCATGAACCGTCGGAATGAAAAAGGTCGTAAGCCAGCTGGTAGTATTCTTGATTATGAACCCCAAACTGGTCACGCTCAGATGTGAGCATCATCAATCTGTGAAATGCTTCGATATCGGAGCTCGGTTTTACCACCACTCCTTTTCTTGAAGCGAGCCGGATATTGTATCTGGTCTTCTGTTTCATGCGTGAGAGGATTTCCTCTTCGCTGCCATTTAGGTCAACGATCAACGTTCTGGCGGGTTGTATCATCTGGAAGCCCGATTGAAACCCAGGTGGTGGAGAACATCCAAGCATTTGAATCGTTGGTTCTTGAAATGAATTTATTTCCCATAAGTCTGGTTCGATTTTTAGGAATACGGCTTTTTCTTCCCGACATAGCTGATCGATCTCCTGCCACAAAATGGTCCAATCTGGAATTTCTGAGCCAGGTTGAGGAGACCACACAGGTCCTTTCGCCACATATCCCGCGCTGATGCCGAACGGAAGTTTGCGGAAGAGAATCAGTGCGCCAAACCAGCCGCTTTTATCACTGGTCGAAGTGGCAAGGAAGCGAGGCTTCCAACCAAATCTCGACTTAACCTCAGCCCATTGAGGCGTTTGTAAAATATGGGAATCAGGGGCGCCGCTGAGATAATCTTGCCATTCGATTGGTGTGATTTCTGGCATATTTGAATTTAAACTATATCAGCCTATCTAGGTTTACAGGTAGGAGGTGATATCCGGAGTGGGCATGCTGCGAATAGCCGCGCCGGGAATGCATTGGTCCATGATCTCAACAATAGCGCCGTCGTCGCCCATCTTGGCTAGCTCGGTCAATTCGTTTACTGTATTTTGAAGAGCTGACCCTGTCAATAAATCTTCGTCTGCAAGCAGCACGATATCAGGATGCGAAGTAGGTTCATATTGCGCCCATTGATCCCACAGCTCTTCGCTCAATTTTTCTCCAGGACGAATACCGGTGAATATTACTTCGATGTCTTTCGAAGGTTCGAGACCAGAAAGCCGGATCAAGTCTTCCGCCAGATCTAAGATTTCGAACCTGTTCACCCATCTTCAAAACAAAGACTTCACCGCCCTGACCCATCGCAGCCGCCTGGAGTACCAGATGGACAGCTTCTGGGATCGTCATGAAATACCGCTTCATATCTGGATGTGTAATCGTCACCGGGCCGCCACTGGTAATCTGGCGCTGAAACAATGGGATAACACTGCCGCGACTACCGAGCACATTCCCAAACCGAACAACTGAGTACGCCGATCCAGACCGGCGGGCTGCATCGATGACCAGCATTTCAGAAAGTCTTTTTGTCGCCCCATATACAGAAGAAGGTCGTATGGCTTTATCGGTGGATATTAAGACTAATCGTCCGACCTCAAAGTCGAGGGAAACCTCTACCAGGTTCCGTGTGCCAATGACATTATTAGCAACAGCTTCCGCTACATTTACTTCCATCAACGGCACATGCTTATGGGCAGCAGTGTGGAAAACTACCTCCGGACTCAGCTCATCGAAAACTGTCCGCAAGCGGTCGACATCTCGAATATCGGCAATGACTGCGTGAATTGGGATGGAAGTGAAATTTTCTTGCAAGTCCAGCAGCGTCTCAAATATACTGTTCTCGCCGTGTCCTAAAAGTGTGAGAGAGGATGGATTCCATCTGGCGACCTGGCGGCAAATTTCGCTGCCAATTGAGCCCCCTGCTCCGGTAACGAGGACCCGTCTGCCGCTCAGGCTCGTACCAATGCGATTCTCGTCAATTCTTGTTGGCTCACGTCGTAGAAGGTCGGTGATTTCCACCTTTCTAAGCCGACTCACATTCACCTTGCCGCCGATGAGCTCATACATGCCCGGCATCGTTCTAAAGGGGATTCCCTGGCGCTGGCATACTTCAGTTACTTGCCGGATAATCCGCCCGGGTGCGCTGGGGATCGCGATGATCACCTCGTTAATTCGCCTGATGACCACCATTCGCGAAAGATCACTGATCTTGCCGACTACAGGTACCCCGTGAATTTGCTGTTTATGTTTATCAGGGTTGTCATCCAAAAAGCAAATCGGGCTGAGGCGCAGAGCCTGGTTCTTCTGCATTTCGCGCACGACCAGGGCGCCGGCGTCACCCGCCCCGACGATTAATACCCGCCGGGCGATCTGCATACCTCTGCTGGTCGCCTGCTGAGCATCAAAAATAATCCGCATCGAGAATCGCAAACCGCCGATCAGGATCAAAGACAGCAGCCAATCAATCGGCAAGGTGCTGCGTGGATAATATGGGAGCAGCTGGACCAGGCGTAAAATGACAATGATGATAGAGACGATCACCGATGCAGAGGTCACTGCCGCGATGATCAATTTTAGCTCTTGGATGCTCGCATAGACCCATAGTCTCCGATAAAGTCCGAAAAAATAAAAAACAAGCGGCTTCACAAGAAGGCTGATCCCAACCAACCAAATGGCTTGGGGGAGATAAAACATGAATAAGGGACCAACATCGGTGCGCAGAGCAAAGCTGCCCAGCGCCGCGACGATGATCAGCACCAGGTCAGCAAGAAAAATCAGGCGGCCGCGCAGAAGTATCGAAGACTTCATTGTCGATCAGCCATGATTATCTGCCTCGAAATCCGAGGACAGTGGACGGAGTACGGAGCAATATGACGAAATCGATCAAGATGCTGCGGTGTTTGATGTAATAAAGATCATACTCTAATTTGACAATTGTGTCCTCTATCGTCGAGGCGTATCCAAAATTCACCTGCGCCCATCCTGTTATCCCAGGCTTCACTAAAAGGCGAGCGCGGTAGAAAGGGATGTGTTTCTGGAAATACTCAACCAGCTCTGGTCTTTCTGCTCTTGGTCCTACGAGAACTCATCTCGCCCCGCAGTACATTAAAAAATTGCGGCAATTCGTCCAGGTGAAGTTTTACGCAGTAAGCGGCCAACCCGAGTTGCGCGGTCGTCGTCTTCACGCGCCCATCGCGGCTGGCCATCTGCTTCAGCGTCTCGCCGCATCGTCCTGAATTTGAGAATATTGTAGGGCGCGCCGCCTTTCCCACAGCGAGTTTGAGAGTAAAAAACTGGGGCGCCATCATCAATCAAGGTCAAGATAGCGATAAAGGGCAAGACAATCAGCATCGCAATTGTTCCCAGCAAACCTCCAAAAATATCGATTATTCTTTTGATCAGAAGATAGAATCCGCTTACCCGGACTTCGTCTACGAAAGATCGCAAAATCCAATTCGCTTCCAGCATCAAGATCGGTACTCGGTCTAAGAGTTCCTCGTAGGCTGTGGGCATTCGAACAATCTCGATCCCCAGCTCTTGAGCATCGAGCAGCGCCTGGAACATAGGACCTTGCATCTCGCCCGTTATCGCTACGATGGTATCCGACACATTGTTTTCTTGGATTAAGCGCAGCATTTGGGCGCTGGATCCAATCACCTGTACACCTTCGATCATCACCCCCAATTTCCGATGATCGTCATCAATGACCCCCACCACTTCAAAAGGTGGGTTTTTCATATCATTGATCTTTTTCAGCAGCAGGGCGCCGCTTTGACCGGCGCCTACGAGCAAGACCCTGCGTTTGAACCGCGAACCGGTGAAGACTTGAATATAAATTCTGCGCCACAGCAATGTGAGCGCAAAAACCACGACCAGATATGACGCAATTCCCCGTCTGGGAAGCAGCGACCGAGGCGGAGAGTTATACCAAAAATACATCACCAGGTACAGCATCAATCCGATCAGGACCGCACCAGCAACCCCGCGGATCGTTTGACCCCAATCTGCCGCGCGATGAACATCATACAGCTCTACCATCAGTACGAGCCAGATCAGTGGAATAAAGTAAAACCAGAGAGGAACACGCTTCTGTAGGAATTCCATCGAAAAACCCATGAATCGCTCGCTTGTCCCCCAAAAATATATTGAAACCCCCAAAGCGACAAATGCCACGATCGCATCGCCAATCAGCAGCAAAGTCCGGCGTTCCGTCATTCGCAGCTGCCATGTTGGCGTGCGTTGCTTTGGACCCGAGGAAATCATCGAGTGATCATACTCCATAAGAACGCACTTCCCCAGGTCAAATGCATGGTCGCAATGACCAGGGGAAGGGCGATAATTAACAAAATATCATGATGCTTCCAGGCAGCAGTGAGCCCGGCGAGCAATAATACCGCGGCGTAGATTGAGGATTCTAACACGAATATCCAACCCGCGACGGGGAACCAGACAGCCAGCAGAAGCAACGTCAACAAAGAAAGTACAAACAAGGGGGGGAGCGCTTGCCGCCAGCGAATCGTGTTTGGGTGCCTTCGGAGCATGCGAACCTTCCAATACCCATATCGCCAATACTGTCGAGCCAGGGAAAGTAGAATTCGACCTTGCATAATATACTGATCGGATCTCCGGATCAAGAAATATTCGCCCACCAGATTTTCTTAATCGGACGTTGAATTCATAATCCTCATTGGTTTGCAGGCTTTCATCGAAGGCGCCCACCATATCGATCAGGTTTTTCCGAAACGCGCCGAACGGGAGCGTATCAACTTCTTGTGCAACCGCCGTGAAGCGGTAAAGCGCATCCCCTACTGCCAGGGGATGCGATGCCGCAATTGCAATCGCTCGTGCCTGCCATCCCCCATCTTGAGGTCGGATCACCCAGATCCCACCAACAGAATCTCCTAATCCTGCCTTTAAATCGGAAACGCAGCGTTCAACATAATCTGGATAAGGGACTGAATGCGCATCAAGCCTGATAATAAATTCACCCGCTGCGGCCTCAATGGCGCGATTCAACCCGGAGGGGATGGATCTTCTCGGATTGTCTACCAACCGAATAGGAATTTCCGGATGTTTTGCTTGAAATTCAATAATCTGCTCGCGGGTACCATCATCCGACATACCATCCGCAATGATCACCTCCATTTGTTCAATCGGAAAAGTTTGCTCGATGCACGCCTTCAGCAAAAGCTGAATCGTGTTCCGCTCGTTATAACAAGGAACGATGATCGAAACCTCACTCATAGCTCAATAAAAATAAATCTTCGAAACTATCAGGATTCTGATGAAGCCTGGTTAAAGGGTTTTTCTTGGTGACGCCTTATCACATTGCGATCTGGTTGCATTGTTGGCAGGCGTACTAGAAAAAGGCTGCCTGTCTCCGAGGCATGAAGTTCAGGAATTTCGCTCTGGAGATTGGAATACTCAGTTCGGTTATGGGCTGAGATCGAGCCGCCGTGTGAGAGGACAATTTCTCGAGCGATAGCTAATCCAACCCCCGAATACTTGTTGGGGCCTCCGCCGCGAGATTGATCAAGTTGATTGAAGCGGTCAAAGATTCTTTCCAGCTCAGCAGGAGGAATTCCTGGTCCGGTATCCAACACGCGCACTTCAAGCCAATCTTCGTTCACACGAGTCGCGATAGCAATCTGACCACCTGGTGGTGTTGATTTCAGTGCGTAATCGATCAAATTCGAAAAAACCTGGGAGATTCGATCCTTATCCCCCTGAATCCTGGGCAGGTTATCCCGATCAGGATTGAACGATACCTCCAGATCAATCCCAACCTTCTCCATAAGCACGCGGGATTTATCGGCTGCTTCAGAAATTAATGTGCCAGAGTCTATCGATTCAAAATCAAAACCTGTTGTCCCAGCTTAATACGAATCGGATCAAAAGCCGCCGAGTCCAGATCGTATTCCATCAGGATCGCCTTGCATAACCCTGGATAGAGGCACGTTGAGTTCATCCGAGACATTGCAGCAAATCCGCTGAGCTGGCAGGATTGCACTTTATCATAAATTGCCTGCACCTCTTCCGGGCCCTCAATCGGGACTTTTCGAAAATCACCTCGAGATACCTGTTGGGCGCCTTCCTTGAGATGCTTGAGCGGAGCAGCGATCCAACCTGCAATCCAAATGGAAAGGATTATCGTCAGTCCCAATCCCAATACCCCCCCCTTTAAGAAAGGGGAGACAAAATCGTCCCTGATAATTGCCGGAATCCTGAGCGGAGGTCGCGGAGCAGTCACAAGCAATTTTCCCCCAGAATTTAAAGCTGAGGTCACAAAAATCCACTGGCGATTGGTTGCATCCCTGAATATCGAACCAGCCCCAGGAGGACGGTTCTCGAAATAAGACCATTCCGGCAGCGGCGAAGCGCTGTCGCTCCGAGAATCCGCCAGCAGTTTACCTTCGGAGCTGAAGACCGCCAATCGTGCTTCGCTCAAGTGATCGAGGCGTTTCAATCCCGCCTTAAAACGGATAGCCTGAATATCGGCATCAAGATTTATAAGCTGGTTTCGCTGAGCAGCCAGGTCCGATACAATCCGCAGCCGCTGAAGCTCGCGTCGGTCCTGCACAGGGTTCCGAATCAAGAAAACGCCAACGGCCAATCCGGTGATGAAAAGCATTACCACCGCCACCAAAACATACGTCAGCCACAATCGAAAGCGAATGGATGAGAGCATCAGCATAACAATGTAAATCCAACACCTGCGCCCATTTCAATGGTCACGCTTCCGCCTTTAAGCTTGCCAAAAGGATTGCCTGCGTGGCCATCTACCTTGAATGACCTTCCAATCTAATCAAAGCCTCGGGTTTTTTGCCGGAGCTGTTCTTGTCTCAGCACCAAAACTTTGTGCTCTGCCAGGACCATCAAGGGATGGAATATCTCAATCTATCAACTCAACCGCCAACATACCATTGTCAGCCGACTGGGTTCGAAAGCCAATTCGCTCCAGATACATGCTGGCAAGCTGGATGATATTCGGATCGTCGTCGACCAGGAGGATCAGCTCTCCAGATACGCGATCAATTCGATCTCGACCGCACCGCCTTTCGGGAGAGCGGCTACCTGAACTGTAGAGCGCGCTGGAAAATCCCTTACAAAGAATTCTCCGTAAATCGCGTTCATTCGAGCGAAGTCATTCATGTCCCTTAAGAAGACCGTCGTTTTTACAACCTGCTCCATAGAGCTTCCTGCAGCTTCGAGTACATTTCTTAAATTTGTCAGGGATTGTCGAGTTTCTGCTTCCACTCCACCCGGGACGATATCGCCTGTTGCTGGATCCAGACCGAGTTGACCTGCAAGAAAAACAAAACTTCCAAACTGATTTGCTACGCTGTATGGACCGAGTGCTTTAGGTGCTTTTGGAGCCGTGATGATTGTTTTCTTTGTCATCGATTCACCTCTGATTTTGATTAACCCGATTGTATCAAATGATTGGTCGCCTATGGTTGGTCAACGCTAACATCATTCTGATGACCCGACAGCTTTCTTGATCGTCCATCTCAATCATTCAAAACGAAGGTAGTCGAGCACATCTTTCAAGGCGGCCTCGAAGACCGCTTGCAGGATTACCGGATCTGACCTATACGGTCCGCCAAAGGTACCATCACCATAATTCTGCCGCGCTCGATCTGCTCCTGGCAGTCCGACCACATGGGGAGGTGGCTTGGGTTCATCAGGAAGCTCAGCTACCAGGTTGAAAGGAAAAGCTTCTATCCAATTGGCATGTGCTGGTTTAAGCTGATGCTGGATCGCGATTTGTTCAACGCTGTGAGACTGCCACCAGGCGTACCAGACGAGCTCAATATCTTTCAGCTCGCTTGCTAGCTCATACAATCGACCCCGCGCCGGTTCATTTCCCCCATGCCCATTTAAAATTAATATCCTTCTAAATCCATGCTTATAAGCGGAACGCACCAGATCCTCCACGACATCCAGCAAGACCTGAACTCTCAAGCTGAATGTTCCCGGGTATGCCATGAAATAACTCGAGCATCCAAAGTTTAGCGGCGGGGCTACCAGCACCCCCGTGATTTCGCTTGCCGCATCCGCAAGGGAGAGAGGAATTTTTACATCAGCAAGCAGGCTCAAATATCCATGCTGCTCGCATGACCCAATAACGAGTATGATGCGGTCATCACACTTAAGATAATTCTCGACGTCAAACCAATTCATTTCGTCAAATCGCATTTTACGGCTCCACTTATAACCTTATCATCGGTATTGTACAATAGGTAATAAAGAGGAAAAATGAAAAATCTGCAGAAATCTCTAAAAATAGTTTATGAGGGTTGGGATTCATATCAGTCCAGTCTGGTAAGCGCGATCACCCCGAGGACGAAAGAACAACTTATTTGGAAGCCTTCGCCGCAGTTGCGCTCTGCCGGTCAGATCACTGCGCATATTGTCGCTGGGAGGCTGGGGTGGTTCTTTCGGATGGGGGCTCCCGGGAGCAGTGAATTGATGGATCAGGCTTCCAAGCTGGAAACCGAAGAATCAATTGCAGATGACGCCTCAGCGCTTGTCAGCTGGTTGAATGACACTTGGAAGGTGATTGAGGACACACTCCGTATCTGGACTGTGGATGACTTGATGCTATCGTACCAACAGTCTTACCAGGGGAAAACTTATTCAGTAACCCGCCAATGGACGATCTGGCGAATCATTGCCCATGACATTCATCACGGAGGCGAGCTGGCGTATTTGCTTGGGTTTCAAGGCATTTCGATTCCAGAATTAGGCGATCTTGGCGGACATCTGACCATGCCAGCGATTGCCGAATCAGATGATAATTGACCGCCGCAAATAGTACAATTATCATCTGATTTGCTCCAACAGCCCGTCGATTGTATAAGGATTTTGACCATTCATCCGATGACGCTCAACCCATCAGAATTCGCCCGAGGGCTCGCTCATCTTGCGAATGCAGACGCCGATTTGAAGCAAATTCTGGTGCAATTCGGGAATCCTCCAATGTGGAGCCGCCCACCAGGATTTCCTACCCTCATCTATATAATCCTGGAACAGCAAGTCTCCCTGGCTTCAGCCAGAATTGCATTCGAACGCCTGAAAGCGGCAATAGAACCACTGACTCCGGCAACTTTCTTAACCCTTGACGATCTCAAGCTGAAGGAAATCGGTTTTAGCCGGCAAAAAATTGGCTATTGCCGTGAGCTCGCTCGCTTGATTCTGGATGGCAGGCTCGACCTGGAAGCTTTAAAAGACAAAAAAGATTCAGAAGTTCGAGAAACCATGCTCAAAATTCGGGGAGTTGGCTCCTGGACCTCCGAAATATATCTCTTGATGGCCTTAAATCGCTCGGATGCCTGGCCAGATGGAGATCTGGCGATAAGGAAGTCCGTCCAACAGGTAAAACGTCTTGATGAAATTCCGACATCCGAAGTCTTGGATGAAATCAGCAGACCCTGGCAGCCTTGGAGGGCGGTCGCTGCGAGATTATTGTGGCACCATTATCTATCCAGCAGAAAGTATAAGACATAGAAATTTTCATGGAGGAGGTGGAGATGGCGGATCTTTCAGGTTACTGCGTCATCCTTACTACTGTTAGCCGCGAAGATGACGCAGACCGGATCTCCAATGACCTTATTACAGACAAGCTGGCTGGGTGTGTCCAGATTCAGGAAATCATCAGCCGCTACTCCTGGAACGGTATCGTTCACAAGGAAAAAGAGTGGCTCCTTCTCATTAAAACCCGCCGCAGCTTGTACCAGGATATCAAAGCTTATATCCTTCAATCACACCCGTACGAGGTCCCTGAGCTGCTCATGCTACCGGTCGAAGCCGGTCTGGAAAGCTATCTCAAATGGATTCATGCTCAGACCGAACCATAGTTCTCCAACCTCAATATTGCAGAATCCGCGTTCATTGACCCATCAAGCCTCTTAAGGAGATGAGTGTAATGTCTTCAACTAAAATGATCACAACCTGCATTGAGTATAGCGAAAACATGACACGCAAAGTTTGGGATCGAATAGACGAATTTAACCGATCCGCAATTTGTTGAAAATCTCGGGTATTCACATGGATCCATTCGCGATCTGACGGTCCATATGGCAGTCGTCGATCGTCGCTGGTTGCGCGGCATGCAAGATCAACCAGATGCACGCGGCTACACAGTAAATCCAGCCGACTTTCCTACCCGTCTAAGTGCATATGAATTCTGGGATCAGGGCGCAAAGGACCTGACCAGATATGTTCGCTCATTGAATGATCAAGCTCTGAACAGCATACCCATTGGAATGCTTGGACCAGTCTGGCAGGTGCTTTTTCACCTTGTTAATCACGCTACAGATCACCGCGCTCAGCTCCTCAGAGCCCTTTCGGATTTTGGCATCAAGACATTCGACCAGGATTTCATCCTATTTCAATGGTTTCCAGAATAATCTGCTTTAATAGTCTCCCATTATCTGTGCTGGTATCTGATCATCTTGGTTCACAACATATGCTATGCAGCCTGGAGCGGCTGCACAGACTCATTAGGAAGCCCGCCGATTGATCCTTTTCGAGGGCTGTTCGGGGCTGCCGGACTTTCGATCGTGAGCCTTGCTCTGGTAGGCTGGGTCACTTTTCCGCTGGGAGTGATTATAGGTAGTTTGCTGGGCATCTGGTTTAAGCGCCACCTCAGACCTATATAACGATATTCACGAGTTTCCCAGGCACCAGGATCACTTTTCTAGGTGTTTTCCCTTCAAGATGCTTCTTTACGACATCGCTTGTCAGTGCAAATTCTTTTGCTTCCTCATCGCTGATATCCGCAGGAACCAGGATGCGGTCGCGAAGCTTTCCGTTGATCTGAAGCACAAGCGTAATTTGTTCCTCTGCCGCAGCAGCCTCATCATATTCAGGCCAGGATTGCTGGTGGATTGAATATGGTTTCTTCAATCGTGCCCAAAGCTCTTCGGCGATGTGCGGGCAAGATGGCGCCATCATTCTCAAGTAGATATCCAAAGCCTCTGCCCATTCTGGTGATCCTTCAAGTCCAAGATCTCGATACTTATACAGCTCATTGAGCAGCTCCATCAAAGCCGAAATCACCGTGTTAAATTCAAACTTTGTATAGTCATTCGTGACAATTTTGAGCGTTTGGTGCACTTTCCTCCGCAGATCTCGGCGCTGCTGATCTGTTGGCGTTCCTTTCATTGCAGATTCCGTGAATAGTGACCAGACCCTTCGCACCCAGCGGGCTGAGCCCTCGATCCCACTGCTGTTCCAGGGTCCACCCATCTCCCAGCGAGCAAAAAACATCAAATAAGCCCGAACGGTGTCGGCGCCATAGCGGTTGACCAGGGCGTCAGGAGAGACCACATTTCCGCGACTTTTAGACATCTTCTCATAGTCTTCACCCAAGATGATGCCCTGGTTGCGAAGCTGGGTCATAGGCTCTGACCCGGTCATGATCCCCATGTCTCTTCCGGCTTTATGGAAGAACCGGGTATAGATCAAGTGCATGGTGGCGTGCTCAATCCCACCGGTATACGTATCGACCGGCATCCAGTAATCATATTCCTGAGGACTGTAGGGACCATCTGCATAATCCGGACTCAGGTATCTCAGGTGATACCAGGAAGAGCACATAAAGGTATCCATAGTGTCGGTTTCACGTTCAGCCGGCTGACCGCATAAGGGGCAGATGGTCTGTTTCCAGGTGGGGTGCAGCTTTAATGGGCTTTCTCCGGTTGGTCTCCACTCAACATCATCTGGTAAGAGCACTGGCAGTTGTTCATCAGGTACAGGAACCGCTCCATGTTCAGGGCAGTACACGATCGGGATTGGGGCGCCCCAATAGCGCTGCCTGCTGATCAACCAGTCACGCAGGCGATAGTTGACCGTACCCTGACCGAATTGGCGCTCCGCCAGCCAGGAAGTAACCTCCCGCTTCGCCGACTCTCCTGTTGTTCCGGTTAGATCACCAGAGTAAATCATCATTCCATATTGATCGTGGTAGAGTGCATCGCGGTACCATTCATTCGACCAAAGCATCTCCATCAATGTGCGGTATGGTTTGGATGCAGGATCGATCTCCTGGCAGCGTTTCAGGATCTCTCGTTCAGCCTCGACCGAATCCCAAGCCATAGTTGCATGATTAGAAATGAAGCACCATCCGGTACCCACGATCTCCGCCCAGACATTCGGTTTGAGAAAATTTCTAAGAATGGAGGAATAAATTTCAACTTGCATTGCACCCAGTGTCACTCCCCATCCATCCGAGAATGAAGCAAATCGAAACCCTTCGGCCTCAAGAGCGTTTTCGAAACCATTCCGAACACTGCCGGCACGGACGAATGATTTGGTCAAACCATCCGGCCGCTCGATTACAGGCAGTATGGGGAGGCCAAATTTTAAAGCGAAAGCGAAATCACGCTCGTCATGCGCAGGGACAGCCATGATTGCACCTGTGCCGTAAGACATCAAGACGTAATCTGCGATCCAGATTGGGATTTTTTGATTATTGACCGGATTGATCGCATAACCGCCGGAAAAAATTCCAGTTTTTTCCTTATCGGCCGATTTCGCGCTGTATATCGCTTTGGCGGGCGGTTTGGCGAATGTAATCCTCCACCCCTGCTTTTTGGTCATCAGATGTGATGCTGGAAAGGATCGGATGCTCAGGAGCCACCACCATAAAAGTCGCTCCCCATAGGGTATCTGGTCGGGTTGTAAACACCTCAATGGGTTCGCCTTGTTCTGTTTTAAATATTACCGCCGCACCTTCAGAGCGTCCAATCCAATTCGTTTGAAGAGTCTGGACTCTCTCCGGCCAATCCAGCGTCGAGAAATCCAGCAATTCTTCGGCATAATAAGTTGTTCGAAAGAACCACTGCTTCAAATTTTTCTTGATCACAGGTGTTCCACAGCGTTCGCAATGTCGATCATCCCCCCAAACCTGCTCACGTGCGAGCGTTGTGTTGCAGTTTGGGCACCAATCAACTGGAGATAGTTTGCGGTAGGCAAGGTCGTGCTTAAATAACTGGCTGAAGAACCATTGCGTCCACTTGTAATACTTGGGATCAGCCGAGATCGCCTCACGTCGCCAATCAAACATCGCCCCCATTGTCTTCAGCTGCTCGCGCATTTTCTCAATATTGGCATACGTCCATTCTTTTGGATGGATTCCTCTGCTGATCGCTGCGTTTTCAGCAGGTAATCCGAATGCGTCGAATCCCATTGGGAATAGCACATTGTAGCCGCGCATCCGCATAAAACGGGCGCGCCCATCTGCCGGAGTCATGGCATACCAGTGACCAATATGCAGATCGCCTGAAGGATAAGGTAGCATGGTTAATGCATAATGCTTAGGACGATTTGGCTCAATATTGGACTCGTACATCCCATCGTTTGCCCAACGCTTCTGCCAGCGAGGCTCGATTTCTCCAGGATCATAGCTTATTTGTTTTGCCATGCTGTTCTCCATCTGCTAGAATTCTTATCCGGTGCCCCTTGTTTTTATCCTTGAGCCACCAGCACCCAACTAATCAAAGAGTGTTTATTTATTACTTTAACCGTCCCATTATCTTGCAGCATTAATCAAATATTCTGTGCGGGTCGTCAGCTGATGCTTGGGACACCAAAGGGTCTTAGTCTATCCTGTATTTGGTCTCTCATCAAGCTTATTTGCCTATGACAACATTGATCACTTTCCCTGGGACATAAATAATCCGCTCGATCTTCTTGTCAGCTAAATGGTGACCCAGATTTGGGGATCCGAGAACCAAATCCTTCACATCGTCTTGGGAAATATCCGCCGCGACATCGATTACATGACGAACCTTCCCATTGATTTGCACAGGGAGCTGCACCATTTCCTCATGTGCCAGCTCGGGGTCCCAGGCAGGCCACCCAGATTGGTGAATGCTCCCAGGATGGCCGGTTGTCTGCCAGAGTTCGTCTGTGATAAAAGGAGCGGATGGCGCCAGCAGCAGCAGCAACCTCTCCAAGGCCTCATGGAAAGTCGCCGTTTCCCAGCGATCGGCTCTCTGGCGTGTTAGCAGAAAATTTACAAATTCCATCAATATCGAGATCATGGTATTGAACCGGTAACCTTCAATTCGCTCTTCCACCCGCCGGATCGTTTTATGAATCAGCCGATTTAGTTCCTCGTCAAACCCGTCCGCACCTGCTGTTTGAAAATAGGTTTCACCAAATAAATTCCATACCCGGTTTAGGAACCTCCAGGCGCCAGTGATCCCATCTGTGGACCAGGCAATATCCTGGTCAAATGGCGCCATGAACATTTCATATATTCGCAATGAATCTGCACCATAGCTTTCAACGATAAGATCAGGTGTGATCACATTCCCGCGACTTTTCGACATGCGGGTATGGTCGGTCGCTAAAAGCTGTCCTTGATTCATCAATTTCAAAAAAGGCTCTCGAAACTGGATCAGCCCCTCATCTGCCATTAGCTTTATCCAAAAACGGGAGTACAGAAGATGCAGGACTGCATGCTCTGCTCCACCAACGTACAAATCCACTGGCATCCAATACTGCATTGCTTCTTGATTGAAGGGTTTTTCTGCTTCTAGAGGGCTGGTAAAGCGCAGAAAGTACCAGGAGGAACAAGCAAATCCCCCCATCGTATCCGTCTCTCTTTGAGCTTTCCCTCCGCATTTCGGACAATCCGTTTCCACAAATTCCGGCAGACGAGCAAGCGGGGAGCGACCGCTGCCGTCGGGAGTGAAATTCACCATCGGCGGCAGCAGTATCGGAAGGTCTTCTTCAGGTACCGGTTGGATCCCGCATGAGGCGCAGTGAATAATCGGGATGGGCGTCCCCCAATATCTCTGCCTGCTGATCAGCCAGTCTCGCATCCGGTAATTTACTTTCGGCCCACCCACTCCGCGGTCGGCGAGGTCTGCCGTGATGCGCTCGAGGGCAAGCCTGCTTGGCATTCCATCATACGGTCCGGAATTGACCATGACCCCTTCTTCGGTGTACGCAGCCAACAACTCCGAGTGATTTTGGAAGCTGGAAGGATCAGGCTCGATCACCACTCGAACAGGGAGGTTGAACATCCTGGCAAATTCTAAGTCCCGCGGATCATGCGCTGGAACACCCATTACCGCGCCGGTGCCATATCCCATCAGGACATAATCCGCGATCCATACAGGAACTCGCTCATTATTCATTGGATTGATCAGATGTCCCCCTGTGAAAACCCCCGTTTTCTGGCGAGAATCCTGCATCCGGTCGATATCGCTCTGCCGAGCAGATTGCGAGATATATGCATCAACTTCCGGGCGACATTCTGGGCTGGTCAAATCATGAACCAAAGGATGTTCTGGTGCGAGAATGAAAAAAGTGACCCCAAAAATGGTGTCTGGGCGCGTCGTGAAGACTGGAACAGAATCACCGGCCTCAGTTTTGAACACGATCTCGCATCCATTTGAACGACCGATCCAATTGCGCTGCATCAGTTTGATAGGTTCGGGCCAGTCGATATCATCCAATCCCGTCAACAGCTCATCTGCATAGGCTGTAATCTTGAAATACCAGGCGGGGATTTCTCGCTTATAGATTGCAGTATGCCCACGCCAACAGACACCCCCTGCAACTTCATGGCTGGAAAGCGTGGTCTGGCATCCATCGCACCACCACTGCCAGTTCGTATCCCGATAAGCCAGACCACGCCGGTACATCATCAAGAAGAAATATTGGGTCCAGCGGTAGAAATCCGGATCGGAAGAATCGATCTCTCGCGACCAATCATAGCTTGCGCCGATAAGGGTCATCTGGCGCCGATAATTCGCAGTATTAAGGTCGGTTGTCAGCCTTGGATGTACCCCATGCCGGGCAGCGTACTGCTCTGCAGGCTCCCCAAATGCATCCCACCCCATGGGATGCAGGACGTTGTATCCACGCATCCGCTTATACCGAGAAATTACATCCGTCGGCACATAGTTGCGGCAGTGTCCTACATGCAGTCCATCGCCGGATGGATAGGGGAAGAAATCCAGGCAGTAGAATTTGGGCTTTTCTCCGCCTTCTTGAGCGCGGTAAAGCCCGTCCCGCTCCCAAATTTTCTGGAATTTCGGTTCGATCCGGCGCGGGTCATAGGATTTCAATGTTCTCGGTTGATCCATGGATGCCTCCGGGTATAAAAAACACCCTCCGCCGCTCAGGGACGAAGGGTTGCTCCGTGGTACCACCCTGCTTACCTGAAGAAGCTGTGTTCCTGCTTCCAGGTCGCTCAGGTTCGGGATAACGGACGAAATCCGTTGTTGGCTGTGGTCCGGTCGGTAGCAAAACCATTCACCAACAAAGCCGGCTCTCACAAATTGGAGAGCAGCAGGCGAGTTCAGCCCTGGTTGTTGCATTTGTGCACTGCATGCACCTCGCCGGGCTTTCACCTCACTCTCCCGGCTCGCTGGCAGTTGGCTTAGTACTCCTGCGGTAGCCTTTGAAATGAACAGCGGTCAGTCTGTACTGACCGTTGTTTGTTGTGTTGTGTGGACCCAGAGGGATTCGAACCCTCGACCTTCTCAATGCCATTGAGACGCGCTCCCAACTGCGCTATGGGCCCAACTCATTAAATCAGCGTCGGTATTGTAACCGCGTTCGATTAATACGTCAACACAGCATGAGCTGGTGCAGACCATTCAAAAATCACGGAATAATCTGCTTGCTCGTCTTGCATTCCGCAAAATTGATGCTAAGATATTGCAGGCTTTTCGATTTTCCTTTCTTATCCAAAAGCGGCTGCATCATAGTAGCCAAACCGCCTCAGAACAACATGCTAATAAACATGATTTTTATATCGTAGAATCAGAGGCTGAAATTGCTTCCTTTTCAAGGTTTTTCTATCGGGATCTATGAAAAAGCATTGCCTGCAGACCTGGATTGGCAAGAGCGGCTGACAGGCGCTTCCAGGGCAGGATTTGATTATTTGGAGATGTCCATAGACCCGTCTCCCCTCAGGTTAAATCGGCTGAACTGGACCCGGGCAGAACGTATTAGGCTTCGGCATCAGGTAGAAGATGTGGGAATTGGAATCCGCACGATCTGTCTGAGTGCACACCGGGAATTTCCATTGGGGAGCAGCAATCTGAATGAAAGAGCTCGCGGGCTCGAGATCCTCCACAAAACCATCGATCTGGCTTACGATCTGGGCATTCGCCTCATCCAGATAGCCGGGTACGATACCCGGGTAGAACCGTCAACTTCAGCAAGTCGAGAGCGTTATCGGCAAGCTTTAGCATTAGGAGCAGCTTGGGCAAGTCAGGCAGGAGTGCTGCTTGGACTGGAAAACCAGGAAAGCGGGTATATCAGCTCGATCACAAGCGCCGCTGAAGCAGCAAAAATCATTGACTCACCCTACTTGGGCTTGTACTCCGACATGGGCAACCTGGTAGTCAATGGTCTCGATGTGCGCCAAGAAATCCAGGCTGCCCACGGTAAGCTGTTCGGGGTGCATATCAAAGATACCAAACCGGGTGTCCCGCGCCGCATTCCTTTTGGAGAAGGTCAGGTGCCTTTTCCCCTTGTTTTCGATCAGCTCCTGGAGATCGGCTTTCGAGGACCAATCACGATCGAAATGTGGAATGATGATCGCCCGGACTCCGAGCAAATCAGCGCTCAGGCTTACACGTTGGTGAAGAATTATCTGGAAGAAGCCTGGCAAAACAGGACGAACATAAATTCCTGAGCTGCAGATCTTGAAGACCCATAAAGGAAGAAGATGAAAATTTTACTCGGGATAGACTTGGGCTCTACAAGCCTGAAAGCGGTAGGTTTCGATACAAGCGGCAAAATTATTGCCAGCAGCAGTCGACCGACAATTGAGACGCATCCAGATCCTGCAAATCCGGAGTGGTCTGTCTGGGAGCCGGAGAATATTTGGGGTGGGATTGCCGACGCAATAAGGGATGTCGTTCAAAAGCTTGGCGACCAAAACTTGGTGACAGCCGTGGCTGTAACCGGAATGGGCATGGACGGGCTTCCGATCGGCGAGGATGGAGAATGGCTGTATCCTATGATCAGCTGGCACGACACCCGAACCTATCCGCAGCACGCCTGGTGGATGAAAAATGTCGGACCGCTGAAAATCTACCAGACTGGTGGGCATGCCGCCTTGCTTATTAACACGATCAACCGAATAATGTGGATGCAGGAAAACAAGCCTGATATCATCCACCGCACCGAGAAATGGCTGTTGATCGAAGATTTTGTCAATTTCATGCTCTGCGGGGAGAAAGCTACGGATTATTCGATGGCGGCGACTACCCAGGTTTTCGATATCCAAAATCTGGCGTGGTCCGATGACTTACTGCGCCTCGCTGGGGTTTCCAAAGAGCTGTTCCCTCCACTCTACTCGAGCGGCAGAGTCCTTGGCGAAGTCCACAAAGCAGCCTCAGAACGGACTGGTTTGAAAGTGGGTACCCCGATTGTTCTAGGAGGCCATGACTACCTGATGGGTGCATTAGCCGCTGGTGGCGTCAACCCGAGCACCCTTGTCGATGTCACTGGGACGTGGGAGATTTTCATGGCTTTGAAAGATCGGCCGGATCCGTCTCCTGAGGCCTACAACCTTGGTACTGTTTGGGATTCTCATATCATTCGTGGGAAAACCTGCCTCTTCATCGATGCGGTCGCGGCTAGCATGCTCGAATGGTATCGGGGTCAATTCGCTAGTGATGAAGACCAGCTTGCTAAAGTGCGCAGCTCAAACGTTTGGGAAATTTTGATGGAAGAAGCCAAAGCTTGCGGGATTGGCTCCGGCGGAGTTACCTTCCTACCGCATTTAAATGGCTGCAATGCTCCTGCCAAAGACCCAAAGTCCCATGGTGCGTTTATCGGCATTGCACATGCTGCCACCCGGGGGATGTTCGTCCGAGCGATCATTGAAGGATTGAATTATCAGGCTCGCCAGATGGTCAATTCGATCGAGAAAGTAGGTGGGAGCTATCCCACACTGAGAGTGATCGGAGGCACAACCAGAAACGCGTTCTGGTTGCAGAACAAGGCAGATGTGCTCGGCAGAAGTCTAGAGGTTCCGGAGATCGAGGAAGCCACCTGTCTCGGTGCGGCAATGAAAGCCGGAGTTGGCATAGGAATTTATAAAGATGAAAAGGATGCTTTCGAGCATACCTATCGACCAGGAGTAGAGTACCTGCCGGACCCGAGAAATGCGGAAGAATATACCCAAATCTACCGGGAAATCTACCTCCCCTTATATCAGGCATTAAAGCCGATCAATCATGCAATTTTCGATCGATTTCGAGGTGAATAATTTATCAGAGATACCGAATATCACGCTACCTTGAACCTTTGACATACGGACGCCCCAGTTCTGCCGGCTGTTCGCTTCGCCGGACACGCCGGAGAAGCGCCAATATCGTCAAGACATAAGGCAGCATGAGCAAAAATTCATAGGGGATCGTCCCAGCCCCTAGACCTGTTTGATCCAACGCCTGGATGCGGTACTGCAGCGAATCGGCAATTCCAAACAAGAGCGCTCCCAGAAGCGCCAATCCCGGGCGCCAGCGAGCAAATATTACCAGGGCAACGGCTATCCAGCCCCTCCCAGCAATAATCCCTTCTCGATAGAGCTTAAGCTGGGCAACAGTCAGCACTGCTCCGCCGAGACCTACCAGCGCTGATCCCAACACGGTTGCCGCGTATCTTGTCGCCGTAACGCTGACCCCAGAGGTATCCGAAGCTGAAGGATTTTCTCCAGTCGAACGGATTTTCAACCCCCAGGTTGTTTTAAATAAAAACCACCAGACAGCGATTACCAGGAAAAAAGTCAAATAAACTACAGGCGTATGGTTGAATAAAATTTCCCCAACGACGGGTATCTTGCTCAGCAGCGGCACCGGCCAGGCATTCATCCCACGCACTCTGGCGGTCATACTGCTTAAACCTTCGCGGTAAAGGTAATCAGAAAGCCCTACTCCAAGCAGCACAATTGTAATACCGCTGATGACCTGCTCAGCCTGGAGGGTGATGCTCAAGAATGCCATCAGTAAACCCATCACCGCGCCGGCAGCCATCCCGATTACCAATCCCACCCAGGTTGGTAAGGGGCTTGATCCTGTTCCAATCACGCTTTGCTCCAGGTAGTAAGCAGCCATAAAACCGACCAGCCCGCCTACCGCCATTATGCCTTCAAGTCCAAGGTTCAAGATTCCAGCGCGCTCGGTGATGATCTCTCCCAGAGTCGCCAGCAGGACTGGTATAGCAAGCCGGATGCCTGCACTCAACAAGGCTACCAGGAAACCCCACTGCAGAACTACACCCCAGTCCATTATTTACTCCTCATTCTGAACCAGGCATCCACCGCTAGCACGGAAAGCACAATCACAGCCTGGATTGCATCTGCCAGCTCAGGTGGTAAGCCTGTGAGCACATGCATCGTTTCAGCTCCGATAATAAGTGCCGCGAAGAAAACGGAAGCAGCTGCCACTCCGAATGAATTCATCCGCCCTAATAATGCAACCAGGATTGCGCTGAAACCGTAACCGCCAGAGATTGTCCCTTTTAGACGGGTGTGGATCATCAAGACTTCCATAATCCCGGCCAGCCCAGCCATTCCGCCGCTGATCAGCATCGCAGTTAAAATTACCCGGTTGACGCTGATTCCGGCATACTGCGCTACCGATGCCCTTGAACCAACTGCCCTGAGGCGGAAACCAAGCGGCGTTTTCCAAAGCAGTACATATACGAGCGGCACAAGCATAAAAACCAGGACTACACCCAGATGGATGCGTGATCCTGCAATCGTTGGAAGCGATGTCACGGGATCGAATTTGGAGCTTATCGGCAGTACCCCCCAGGTTCTTGTAAAGGTCCTCTGGCTAAATATGTGACAAAAAAAATGGCAATATAATTCAACATCAAGGTCGAGATAATTTCATTCATCCCAAACCGAATTTTGAATATCGCCGGAATAAAACCCCAAACCATCCCGCCTAGAATTCCGGCTGCGAGAATAACGATCCACAACCAGGGCTGTGGAATCTCAAACCAATACAAAGCAACCAGTCCGCCAAATAATGCGCCGATAAAATACTGGCCTTCGCATCCAATATTCCAAACTCTCGCGCGAAAAGCGATCGTCAATCCCAGCGCGATAAGGAGGATCGGGGTGGCCTTCAGCAAGGTTTCAGTGATTTGCCGTGATCCTCCAAAGGCTCCTTTAAACATCGCAGCATAAGATTCAAGCGGGTCTGCCCCAGAAATCAGCATCAAGACCGCGCCGATTGCTAAGCCTACAAGTACTCCAAGAAGCGGCGCCCCAAGGGATAAGATCTCTAGGTTAATCAAACGCGTTTTCCGGGGGGTTTCGGAGACTGCATTCATACTGCACCTGCATCAGGCAGGTCCGGATCAACATAGCTTACCGAACCACCCATCATCAGACCGAGTTGCTGTATATCTACCTCTTTTGGATCGACAAATCCTGCGATTTCCCCGGAACACATCACTGCGAGACGATCGCTCAATGCCAGCACTTCCTCCAGCTCGGTGGAAAAAAGCAGGATTGCGGTGCCGGCATCACGCTGCTGGATCAATTGGGCATGGATAAATGCGATTGCGCTGACGTCCAGACCGCGGGTTGGTTGTGCGGCTATCAGCACACGAGGTTTACGCGCCCATTCACGCGCCAGGATCATTTTCTGGGCGTTGCCGCCAGAAAGCTTACCCGCCGGAGTTTGAGCAGTCGGTGTGCGTACGTCGAAATCATGGGTGAGCTTTTCAGCTTCTCGGTAGATCTCCTGCCAGTTCAAGAATCCCCGCTTGATGAAAGGCGCGCGGTCGAAGCGCTGAATGACCAGATTTTCTGCGACACTGAAGTCTTGGAGCATCCCACGCTGATACCGATCCGAAGGAATATGAGCCAGGCCAGCATTACCGATTCGGTGAGGGGATGCATTCGTCATATCCTGACCGCATATCTGCACTTTCCCAGATTCGGCAGGTCGCAAACCGGCAATCACTTCTTCCAGTTCAGATTGACCGTTTCCAGCCACACCCGCAATCCCCAAGATTTCCCCTGCTTTTACCTCCAACGATAGATCCCTTACCGCGATCAACCCACGATCATTTCGGGCAGAAATCTTTTCGATTGAAAGCAGAGTTTCCCCAGGAGTTGATCTGCTCTTTTCTACGTTAAAGCTCAGCTCGCGCCCGACCATTTTAAATGCCAGTGAGCGTCGATCGGCATCCTTCGCGTTGACAGTATCCACTACCCTTCCATCTCGTAAAATTGTGATTCGGTCGCTGACCGCCAGAAACCTCCCCCAGCTTATGAGAGATAAAAACAATTGATTTGCCTTCATCGGCAAGCCGGCGCAAGACCATCATTAACTCATCGGCTTCCTGCGGGGTCAAAACAGCCGTCGGTTCATCCAGGATCAGAATCTCTGCCCCACGATAAAGGGCTTTTAGGATTTCGACCCGCTGCTGCTCTCCCACAGAGAGCGTCCACACCTCCGCTTTTGGATCGACAAATAATCCATATTTCGCCGATGCCTGCTTGATCCTTCGTTCCACCGCTTCGAGCTTTTCAACAACCGGTTCTCGCGGAGACCGCTGTCCTAGAATGATGTTTTCGGCAACCGTAAACGGTCGAACCAACATAAAATGCTGATGAACCATGCCTAAGCCCTGAGCAATCGCCTCACGGGAAGATGAAAAGTGCACGGGATTGCCTCTTAATCGAATTTCTCCAGAATCAGGCGTGTAAAGACCGTACAGGATATTCATCAATGTTGTCTTGCCAGCTCCGTTCTCGCCAAGCAGAGAATGGATCTCCCCTTGACGCAAATCAAAATCGATATCGACGTTTGCGATCACTCCTGGAAAATGTTTTACGATCTTTCTCATTTCAACGATATTAGGCATTATCGGTCTTCCACTAGAATGATGTCTCAGGGTTAATTTTGACAACATTCTCCACAGGATGGACAAACATAATCAGAATAACCAAACCGGTCAGATTCAGCAAGATCGCAGCGCCTGCTGTAACTGCCATGCCTTGTTTAATTAATATCGGTCCAAACAGCGCTCCGAGGGAATCCCCCAGGGAAACTGCCGCCAACGTCGTCGCCATAAACACCCCCCTTGCCTGCGTCGAGAGGGATGTCATCAGAGGGAGCAGGCTGGTTAGGGTGAACTCAAAAGTCATAAAAAAAAGGAATAATGCCGAAAGCGCGCCCAATAGGTTGTTTTCAAAAATTGGAAACGCCAGGCAAGCAAGCGAGTTCACCGATAATCCAATCCCAATCGCCAGTCGTTTCCCTAATCGGTCCGTTAAAAATATTGCGCAAACAACACCAGAAATTCCTGCAAAACCTATCACACTTGATGCTGCTCCCAATTGCTCCAGCTGCATTCCAAAAGCATTTTCCATCCAAACCCCAAATACAATGCTTACCACTTGGTTTGCTAATACTGTGAATAAAGCAAGCAGCAAACCAAAAAGCGGTGCAGATGAAAATATCCCGCGCAGACCTGATCTTAGCTCATGCCAGCTTTCTGAGGTAGGCGCTAACCGTGGGATAAATAAACCGACCACACCGCCCGCGATCAGTCCTGCTGCCCCCATCCAAATGAAAGGTGCATTCCATCCAGATCGAGACATGATCCACCCCATCAAAGGGATGCCGAAAACAAATGCCAAAGACCAGCCCAATTCGACGATCGCCGCGGCTTGACCTCGCCTTGAGTAAGGGATTTTGTCTCCCAGGTAAGAGTGGATTGACGAATTTATGATCACGGTCGCCCCACCAGAGATCACCATCCCCAGGAAGAAGATGGGGTAATTGGGGAAGATTCCAATCATACCAATTGACAAACCAAAGGCTACCAGCCCAATGATCAAGGCTTGCTTTCGTCCGCGCATGTCTGCATATGCACCGAACAGCGGGCCAAAAAAGCCCAATGCCGAGCGCGCACTGACTGCTGCTGCCACCGCCTCGATGGGAACGCCTAATCCCCGCCCGAACGCGGGCAGGTAAGGATAAACGATTCGAAAAGCGGTCGATACCACCAGCCTGATCGATGTAAAGATCATCAGCAGCGACTTTGTGCGTATTTCTGATGATTTCAAAATTTATATTTCCTTTTTCCCTCAATGAGATTGATGGATTAGTATAGGTGTAATCCACGACACCGACACCATTCGTGGATTACACCATTACAGCAGTTAATTTTGCTCAAAAATATTGATCTGAACGATTACTTCTTAACCAGCAGCTTTTTGCACATTTCTACTGCCGAAGCCGCATCCGGAGCGTATCCATCTGCACCGATTTCATCAGACCATTCCTGGGTGATACAGCCTCCGCCGATGACGACCTTATATTGATCGCGCATGCCAACTTCCTTAAATAAGTTTATTGTACTGCGCGTATACGGACGGGTCGTAGTCATCAGGGACGACATCGCTACGATGTCCGCTTTTTCCCTTTGGGCGGCGTCTAAGAAGCTGCTCGGAGAGACATCTCGTCCTAAATCGACCACTTTAAAGCCGTGCGCCCGCATCAACGTGCTGACAATATTCTTACCAATATCGTGTACGTCATTTTCAACCGTCCCGATCACCAGTGTGCCTAAAGCAGCACTCTGCTTCCCAGATTCGGCGATGTATTTCTCTAAGATTTCCGTGGCTTTTTCCGCCGCTTCACCGGCTGACATCAATTCGGGTAAGAAGATCACAAATTCTTGAAAATCTTGGCCTACCTTTGTGAGAGTTGGGACGATAACCTGCTGAATGAGATCGAGGGGCTCGATCCCATCCTTAAGGGCTTGTTGGGTGAGCTCAACGGCTGAATCAACATTTCCGTTGGTTAGTGCTTCGCTCATCAAACTCTTTAGCTCATCATTAATCTTAGCCATATTTCACCTTCTTCCATCCTCCATCGAGGTCCAGACCTAATTTCTTTACTTCTTCGCGAACGTGGAAATACTTGTCCAGCCATTCTGCTTTCGGCTCGATCGTATTCTCGTCATAGACTTCAGGGAATGGTTTACCTCTGTTTGGGTTCGAGAAGGTTTTTTCATAATGCGTAAGCAGTTCAAGCACTAAAGTATTGGCATCCTGGCGTTTCATTCCTAAACATGCGTGCGACACTTCAGCAATAAACCGGGCTTCCAATCCCGAAGTGTGATCGCTTTTTGAGCCGCCAGTGCAGCCTGCGCCTTGCATATTCATACCAGAGGGTGTGCCTGCAGCAGCGCCTGCTGCCACTTCCCAAAGGAGCTCTTCCGCTCCTGCTCCAGACACACAATAAATGTCATTCAAGGCTGGTATCGGAGTATTCCGAGAAAGCGCCTGTCCAACCATGGACTGCATCCACAATCCCATTCGATCCGTGTTATTGACCCAGTGCAAGTGGGTGTGGCTCATCATATGGTATGAGGCGTCGTATAAGACTGCCCCCAGGATATGACAGGCGATCGTTACAACCGCAGTCCCTTCTGCACCGCCTCCCAGACCGCCAATCAATGGGGTCATGAGATCGACGATGTGCATGCCAAT
Organism: uncultured Chloroflexia bacterium; assembly: GCA_963827155.1. Taxonomy (GTDB): domain Bacteria; phylum Chloroflexota; class Anaerolineae; order Anaerolineales; family UBA4823; genus UTCFX2. Next base: position 2,388,102 of record CAWGZV010000002.1, read on the forward strand.
CCCCTGCAGATAGGCCACCCGGGAAAGCTGGTCATAGCTGGTCTTTAATTCGACCATCTGAGAAACCAGAAAAGCATCCGAAGGTCGTAGTCCGTATTCCGGATCCACCGCCGCCATTTTTCCCTGGCAGGTGAGCGAGACAGCCACATCGCTGATGTGCATTCCAGGACGTCCAGCTTTTCGGACGGCATCTCGCGCCACAACCGCATCCCTCCGAGACCCCAGAATCTCCAGCGGAGTTCCAGGCATGATCTGGTGCCCAAGATAGGTGGATACAGAACCAGCACCGAGCATATCGACAAGCGGTTCCTGGGCACAGCTCAACAAGATGAGCGGGTGATATTTTTCGCTGCAAGGAGTCCCGGTTGGCCCGCTGAGCACTACGGCAGGGGTCATCCCTTCAACATCTCTGCGCTGCATCACAACCGCATCTTTGCCTGTCCCTAAGACCAGCCGGTTTCGAGCCTTGCCCACCAATTCTTCCACTTCATCCCTTTCAAAACGGATGCAGCGCTCGGTGGATTGGTTGTAAACTCCCATTTCCAGAAACAGCTCAAGACCAGCCTGATACAGGCGGTCAGCCATATCATCATCCCATGGGACAGGTGTCTGGGGATTGAATTTTAATCCATGCTCTTTAACCAGCTCGGCAGTGTGTTTCGAAAGAGATTTTTCAAAATCAATCTCCTTCATGAAAGGTCCTTCCTCGGAGCGTTTTACTACGATCGGTAACAGATTATTTTGCATTCGAACCTCCATATTTTTATTGAATAATTATTCGCGAATATATGGGACACCCAAAGCCTCTGGTGCAACCGATCTGGCTTTCCCTAAGATCATCACGACGATCGCCAGAACATACGGCAGGGCTAACAATACCTGGTAAGGAATCTTGATCCCTACCGATTGAACCTGGAGTTGAAATGCATCCAGGAAAGCAAAGAGCAGCGCTGCGAGCAAAATGCGCGCCGGCTTCCAGTTGCCAGCAATCACGATGACTATCGCCAGCCAGCCCCGCCCTGCCGTCATCTCTGGAAAGAAGCGTTCTACTGATCCAATACTGATAAATGCACCGGCGAACCCGGCAAGCAGACCACCGCAGACCACCGAAAAATACCGTAAACGCCTCACCCGGATCCCGGACATTTCTGCAGCTCGCGGGTCCTCCCCCACAGACCGCGTCTGCAGCCCGAGTTTCATCCGGTAGAGAAAAAACCAGACCAGCGGAACCAGTAGAAATGCCGCATAGGTCAGCCAGTTGTGCGAGAACAATACCTTGCCGAGAACCGGGATTTGTGAAAGGACTGGAATATTCCACGGCTGCAGTGGGGTAACTAAAGGTGTATCGCCGGAACCCAGTTTGACATAGGAAATCCGGAACCAGAACAGCGTCACCCCTGCAGCCAATAAATTTAGCGAGAGACCAGTAATTGTTTGATCCACTTGCAGCGTTATCGCCAGAAATGCCAGAATTAAGCTGAACATGGCGCCGGCTAAGCCAGCTAAAATGATCCCGGATGATATTGAGCCAGATTTCTCAGCTGAAAGAAAACCGATAAATGCAGCCATCAGCATGGTTCCTTCCAACCCCAGATTCATGATCCCAGACCGCTCACTGATCAGCTCACCCATCGCAGCCATTAATATTGGAGTCGCTAAACGCACAGTCGCGACCAGAACATTGATGATGATGGCAGCCTGGAGCAGTTGATCAAGCATCTTCCGTTCTCCTCAGCCGGTAATTCGTCAGAGCATTGGCTGTTAATAAGAAGAGCAGGGCAACTGCTTGAATGACGTCTGTAATCGCGGAAGGCACGCCAGTGACGATCTGTAAATTTGATGAGCCGTTAATCAGGCCTCCAAAAAAGATCGCGGCAGGCACCACTCCAAATGGATTCAGATTTCGCGAGCATCGCGATCGCTATCCCGGTATAACCATACCCCAGGGAGATATCTGCCCGCAAGCGGTGATGGATCCCGAAAAGCTCTCCAACACCACCCAGGCCAGATAAAGCCCCCGAGATCATCATTACGATGATCAAAATCTTGATCACAGAGGTTCCCTGGAAGTTAAGCGCAGTTGGATTATGCCCAGAACCCCGGATTTCATATCCTAACGGGGTCTTTTCCAAAAGAATATACATGAATACTGTGGCAATTAATGCCAGAATAAATCCGAAATGGAGGCGCGAGCCTTCAAACAGCGGTCCAAATTGAGCGGCTTCATCGATCAGCGCTGATTGGCGATAATAGGTCGCCGGATCTTTCCATACCCCTGTCAAGAGCCACGAAAGGATGTACAGCACGATGTAGTTCAACATAATACTGGTGATGATCACTTCAACGTTGAACTTCACTTTAATGACTGCCGCGATAGAACCCCATATCGCCCCGCCCGCAATCCCACCCAGCAGAACCGCGACCGTCAACACCAATGGCTGCCAATCATGACCCAGTAGATAAACACCATAAGCCGTAATCGCACCGGCAAATAATTGACCTTCCTGACCAATATTCCAGATCTTGGCTCGGAATGCGATTACTGTTGCTAATCCCGTAAAAATGAGTGGTGTGGCTTTAGATAAGGAAGCCATCACAGCTTTCTGGCTTCCAAAAGCGCCGGCGAACATTGCCTCCAGTCCTTCTTTAACGTCCGCACCTCCAACTTTGATGAGCGTTGCTGTCACCAGCGTGGCAGCCAAAAGCGCGATGAATACTGCAAGCACTTGCATCCCAGAAGAGACATTTTCGCGGCGCTCGACTTTGAATTTCATTTCAAGTCAAGCCCCTTTCTGGATTCCCGCCATCAACATTCCGATCTCTTCATTTTCCACATCCCCAGAAAGAAAAGTCCCCATAACTTGACCTTTAAACATCACCAAAAGCCGGTCTGCCAGCCGGCAAAGCTCATCAAGGTCTTCAGAGATCAGCAGGATCCCAGCGCCTTCATCACGCAATTTCACCAACTGATTGTGGACGTATTCCACTACGCCGATATCCAATCCGCGGGTTGGCTGGTTAACAAGCAGGCATTTTGGCTTTCGATCTAGCTCCCTTGCAAGGATGACTTTTTGCAGGTTTCCACCGGACAAGAATTTGGTCTTTTGTTCCGCCCCCGGTGTGACAATTTCATAACTAGAGACCAGCCGATTCGCCGATTGAAGCATCTGCTTTTTGTCGAGGAATAACCCGTCTCGATATGGGGTTGATCGTTGTCTCCCAAGGATTAGATTTTCGGCAATTGTGAACTCCAGCACCAGGCCCTCGAGCAAACGATCTTCCGGGACGCGCCCGATCCCAAGCTGCATAATTTGGCTGGTGGATGCGCCGGTAATTTCCTTTCCCTCATATCGAATACTGCCGCTTTCAGTTGTTCGAACCCCAATCAACGCTTCAAATAGCTCTTTCTGGCCGTTCCCAGATACTCCAGCAACTCCCAAGATCTCATGTTGGTGTAAATCAAAGGTGATCCCCTTCAACGCTTCGAGATCACGGTCATTTTTCGCATGGAGGTTTTCAATCTCCAGGATCTTGGGACCTGGCTGATATTCGGATTTATTAGCCAGAAAGAGTAGGTCTCTTCCAATCATCATTCTTGCAAGATCTGTTTTTGTTACATCAGAAGCGGAAACTGTTTGGATATACTTCCCTTTGCGTAAGACGGTTACTCGATCGGCGAGGCGTACCACTTCTTCCAATTTGTGGGTAATCAGTAGGATCGAAAGCCCCTTTTCCTTCATCTTGCGGAGGAAAGTAAAGAGCGCTTCAATTTCCCTGGGGGTCAAAACCGCGGTGGGTTCGTCTAAAATCAGCAAATCTACGTTCATGTAGATTGCCTTCAAAATTTCGATCCATTGCTGTTCGCCTAATGACAACCGCCAGACTTCAGCATTCAGGTCAAGGTCTAGCTGATAGTCCTCGCACAGCTTCTGAATTTCGCGTTCGAGCCTGTGGATATCTAGCAATGCGCCTGGAGGTGAGGCAGAAAGCAGGATATTCTCCAGAACCGTGAAAGCCCGGATCAGCACAAAACGTTGGTGAACCATCCCTATTCCGAGACGGATCGCATCTCGTGGAGAAGCAAATGTAACCGGGCTGCCCTTGAACAGGATCTGCCCGGAATCCGGCGAATAATACCCAAACAGGCATTCTGCCAGCGTGGTCTTTCCTGCACCGTTTTCTCCCAAAAGGCAGTGGATCTCCCCTCGCCGAACATCAAAGGAAATCTGGTCATTTGCTACAATGGACGAAAACCTTTTCGTAAGGTTTATCGTCTGAACCAAAGGTCCGGACTCTTCAAGGATTGATTGAGGGGGTTGGACGTTAATCATCAAATCTGCGCTGTTTAACGATTGGAATGATTCCAATAAATATTACTTCCCTACAAGATTGGGTCTCCGATCCCTTTTCGAGTATTACGAAAAGGGATCGGAGAATAACTCCTATTCGCTGAATAGGATACCTCTTCAGTGATTAATCAGACACTGGGACTGCTTCATTGAGCGGGACAACAAAGGTCCCGTCCATGATCTGTTTCCGCAGCTCTTCGACCTTCTGCTTGACCTCATCTGGGACAACACTGTCCAGGTCGTGGAAGGGTGCGATGTCTCCTGCACCCTGGCTCATCGGGAACCAGATCTTCTCCTTCGGAGCATCGTAAGGCTTGCCAGTGGTCTTATGCTCCCACCATTGATCGATAATATAGTTGATAGACGGGTCCCAATACCCAGCGCGCTGGTCAGAACTGAATCTGGCGCCATATAGTTCGAATCGGCATAGCGGGCGTAGCAGTAAATTTTGGCTTCAGAGCAAACATTGTAGACTTCCCCACCCTGCAGGATATGGTCCGCTCCGGCTGCAATCAGCGCTTTGGTGGCTTCGGTCGCCTTGGCGGGATCGTACCAGGTCTCAATGAATGTCACCTTCGCTGTGACGTCGGGGTTGACCGACTTTGCCCCTTCAATAAAAGAGTTGGCATCGTCATTGACATCATCGGCAGGGAACAACCCTAAGACACCGATAACATTCGTCTTCGTCATCATCCCGGCGATCACACCTTCCAGGTACGAGGGTTCGTGGATTCGCATGTAGATGTTATACAGGTTGCTGCCAAGCTGCTCGTTTCCAGAGCCTGAAACTACCCAGAGGATATCAGGGTATTCTTCCATCAATGGTTTGATTTGTTCCGTGAAGGAGGCTTGGCCAAAGATGATGTCATATTTTCCTGTCTCAGCATACTGCCTGAACACAGTCGCGGCCTCATCTCCGAAAACGCCCTCTGTATAAGCCAGGTCATTGATCTTCACACCATGCGGGCTTTCCGCCTGGACGCGTTTGAAGGCGTCATAGAATGTTGCATCCCAGGCAGATTCCAATCCAATGCTTAATAATGCTGCCACATTCAACTCAGTCGGAGCCTCGCTCGCCGGTTGTTCTGCAGGTGCAGCCTGCGCTTCTGGGATGTAAGGCGGTTCAAAAGCTCCAGACTCAATGTCAGCAATAACCTTTTCCGCGGCAGCCAGCGCCTCTGGTGGGATCTTATCCTTCAAGGCTGGATTGATCACCATTTCAAGGGATCCCTCTTTAATCCCGTATTTGTAGAAGGGATTATCGAAAGTTTTGTCCATTGTCTTTTTCATCATATCTTCAAACAATGGCTCGAGCTTCCACACGATGCTGGTGAGCACCTGTTCTGGACCATTTTCGCTCATGTCACCGACATATCCGGTCACATAGCCGCCGCGCTCCTTCGCCGCTTCGATTGCCCCCAATGACGGTCCTTCTCCGCACTCGATCCAGAAATCTACCCCAGCATCTGCTTGTGCCAATGCCGCTTCTTTCGCTGCCGCTACATCTTCCCATACCCCCACGGCAGTTGTGATGAGTTTTGCGTCCGGATTAACACTTTTTGCACCTGCCAGGAAAGCTTCGCCCATCGAGTGGCAAACCGGGATATCAAAGCCATACAGCGCTCCCAGAGTTCCTGTCTTGCTCATATAACCCGCCAACACACCGACCGGGTAAGCTGCCTGGTAGAAAGGTTGATCATAATCTGCTACGTTCTTGGCAGTATGGTTGATGCCGCCAGCCCAGGCAAAGTTTACATCTGGGAACTCCTCTGCAATTTGAAAAACACCATCTTGATATCCAAAGCCATGGGCGACGATCATATTAAATCCCTGAGACGCCAGCTCCCGCAGGATGCGCAGCTCATCACCCTCAGCGATCCGTTCTGAGAAAGAGGTTTCGTAGCCTTTGGATTTCAAGGCTTCAGCTCCGTTGAAAGCTGCCTCATTCCACGAGTTGTCATCTTTAGGACCGCTCGTGATGACAGCAAATTTCCCAGCCGATGCCGGCTCAGCTGGCGCCGGCGCTGAAGTCTCTTGAACCGCTGGTTCCGATTGTGTCGTCGGGGCTGGCGCTGGTTGAGCGCAAGCTCCCACAAAGATCGACACGATCGCAAGGAAAACAACGAACGTGAATATTTTTCTGTTGATCATCTCATTTTCCTCTCGTTTTTACATAGAAGGTATGATCAAAATTTGCGGATTTCTTGATTGAGCCTCCCAATAGGGACTCCCATTTCGATCAGCTCGCTGCGAACTTCATCATAGATGCCCTGCCACTCAGCTGTCGGTTCGACATTCTCGATATCATAGACCTCTTCGAAGGTCTTTCCCCATGGATTATTGGGAAGATCCCCAATATACCGAGCGATTAATTGTTTGACAAGCTCATTTGCATTTTCCCGGCTCATCCCAGCGACAGCGTGAACGACTTCAGCGCAGATTTTTGCATCCAACCCGCTCGCGTGGCGGGCAATCCTGCCGCCAGCCGCAGAGTGACTTGCCTCCATAACCGAGATTCCTGAAACAGTCATCGCGATTGTGAAAGCAGCATTCTCATAAAGCATTGTTTTGGTCCCCGGTCCTCCAGCCGGTCCGGTCAGTGTGGCAACCATGAGATTGGAATTTCTGGTCAAAGCCTGAACACCCAGGCTGGTTGCCCAAATCAATTCTGGCGTTGTATCGCAGTTATAAAATGGGTGGTTTGGTCTGGTGCTGTAGATATGAGCCATATCCACTTGATTAAGCAAGATCAACCCGGCGACCACAGCAACAGCGACGCCTTCTGCCCCTCCAACATAACCACCGTAAATCGGGTTGTAATAAGCTTCCAGTCCACCTCCAATCCGAACAGCATGCGTAACGATGGAAAGAAAATCGTAATTTGTTTTAAATTCACTCAGTGTTCCCACATGATGCCAGTCACTCGGTCGGTAGCCGCCCCATGAGGCGCCGCCCAATGCCCCCAATGCAGTGGGTGCCAGCTCCACACATCCCAATGACATCCCCGGCCTGCCTGCGATGTTTGCAGCCATCATCGCAAGTTCCGCTTCGCGGCGGGCAGCAAGCACCTCCCACGGAGAGCCTGCCTTCACCGGGTGACCATAAACCGTCTCCAATGAGGCGTTATCCGTCACATCTATCATGGGTTCTTTTAAATAGCTGAGGCTCATCGGAATGTAAAGATTTTCAGGCACGGGAATACCGTACGCTCCTCCCGAAACGATCACCCGCCCTCGGTCATCCGGCCAGCGCGCTCGAACCGTCACCGCATCGATTCCCAATCCCATCGTGACCTCTGCAGGACAGAATCGCAACCCTTCTTCCAGCTCTTGACGGCTCCAGATCATGCGTCGGTTGGTGCTTTGACAGTACATCCCCACTTCCGAAGCCAGATCCATCCCGGCTTGGAAGACTCGATCGGTTAAATCATCGTCGCTGTTTACGATGGTCGTTTTGTCAAAGGCAATTTGGTATTTTTGAATGATTTCCTTGATTTTTGGAGACAGCAGCCGCCGCTCAAAATCAGCTTCTTCCACGATCGGGCCAGTCTCTGCCCTGTGCAGAACGTCGATCAGTCGAGAACGGTGTGTCATCGAGAAAATCCTTTCTTGTCCAGGTCAATCTTATTTTCTTTCATCAAATCTCACCCGTTCAAGCGGCTAAGCTTCGCTCATCAGCTCGATACACCTTTTCACCCCCTCGATCGCGTCTCGACCGAACGCGTTAGCCCCAATCTGCTGGCTGTATTCTGGCGTGATCGGCGCTCCGCCTACGATGACTTTGATGGTCTCTTTCAATCCAAAGCCGTCCCGCAGCTCTACACATTCTTTCATGTACGGCATGGATGTTGTCATCAAGGACGATAGCCCGATGATATCTGCCTTTTCTTCCCGCGCCCGGTTGATCGCATCCCGCGGCAGCACATCTATGCCCATGTCGATCACCTCGAATCCATTGACTTGAAGCATCAGCCGCACCATATTCTTCCCAATATCGTGCAAATCGCCTTTTACGGAACAGAGAACGATTTTTCCTCGACTTGTTTGGATGCCAGCGTCCTGAACCAGCAGCATGGGCTGAACAACTTGCTCACTGACCTCCTTAGCTTTCTGGGCGGAATCCATCAGCTCCGGTAGGAAGATCTCCAATCGCCCAAATTTATCTCCAATCCCAGTCAGTGTTGGAGTGAATATCTGGTTAAGAAATCCAAAGCAGAAACCTCTCCTTGAAGCTGCTGGCGGACCCATTCCGCCACTTCATCTGTCTCAGCTTCCAGCAAAAGCTTCGAAAATTCATTTGATTTCGCTTCAAAATCAGCCATGTGTTATCTCCTAAAATTCCTTTTATGCCTTTTAATTGAGATTTATGATGCAGCGAATAATCTACCTGATCATGGGATGTTCCGGCCCAGTTGGACTCCCATCTGTACTAGTTCTTCACAGATTTCATCATACATCCCTTGCCACTCAGGGGTGGGTTTTACCAGTTCTATATCATAAACTTCCTCGAATGGTCTGCCAATTGGATTAGTCTTCAAATCGGCTGAGTAGATGTTCAGCAGACGCATCACAATTTCATTCGCCTCTTCGTGGGTCATCCCAGAGACCGCATGGGCGACTTCACCACATATCCGCGCATCCAATCCGCTGATGTGGCGTGGAATTCGCCCACCTGCCGACATACTTGCCTCAATCATCGATTGACCGGATACTGAAGTAGCGATGGTAAATGCAGCCAGCTCATAGAGCATGGTTTTGGTCCCCGGCCCGCCCGCCGGACCAGCAAGAGAAGACAGCAGCAGATTCGTGTTGCGAGACAGCGCTTGAAAAGCTGCGCCTAACGCCCAGAGAATCTCCGGTGTCGTGTCGCAATTTAAAAAGGGGTGATCTGGACGGGTCCCATAGGTGTGCGCCATATTCACCTGGTTCAGAATGATCGGCGCAGCCGTCAATGCTAACGCCACACCTTCCGCGCCTCCAACATAGCCGCCGTAAATTGGGTTGTAATAGGTTTCCATTGCCCCCCCGATCCTGGCAGTGTGCGCGACTTTTTCGAGCGACTGGTAGTTCGTCTTAAATTCGCTCACCGTTGCAACATGGTGCCAGTCAGTTGGCCGAAAACCACCCCACGAGGAGGCGGAAATCTCTCCTAAAGCGGTTGGAGATGTCTCCACGCACCCGATACACATTCCAGGTCTCTGGGCACGGCTGATGACTTCAAAGGACAGCTCTGCCTCCCGCCAACCACCAAGGACTTCCCAGGGCAAATCGGCTTTAATTGGAAATCCATAGACCGATTCCAGGGTAGGATTCTCCAATACATCGACTACCGGCTCACAGGCATAGCTGTACATCACCGGGACAAACAACTGCTCTGGAACTGGCACGCCGTACGCCCCACCGACTACTGTAATTCGCACATTGTCTTCTGGACGGCGAGCCAATACGGTGACTGCGTCGTTCCCGGCGCCTAATATGGCTTCCGAAGGACAGTATCGCAAGCCATCGATCAGCTCATGGCGGGTCCACACTATCCGCCGGCTTGTATCCTGACAGAAAAGACCGACCTCCTCCGCGAACTCTAATCCGGCTTCGAAGAGCCGGTCAGCCAAATCATCATCGCTAGGAACGACCACCTTTGGATCGAACTTGATCCCATGTTTTTTCACCAGGCGTTTGATCGTTGGCGCAACAAGCTGGCGTTCGAAATCTGCTTCTTCCATGATCGGCCCGGTTTCAGCTCGATGTAGAACTTCAATCAACCGTGATCGGTGCCTCAGACGCATTGTGTGATCCTTTCTTTTGTCCTTGATTTACGGCTTTGTCGGCTTGGTCTATGATTCGCTGCCTGATCGAGCCAGCTTAACGAGCTCGCCTTCTAATCAGCTCGAAATCCATTTTATTTTCTGGATGGTATTCAAAAGTGTGGAAAATCGGTCGCCCTTCCGCAGTATAGGCAACTTCATCTATTACGATCACAGCAGTAGATTCGGGTAGCGGAATCGGCGAATAAGAATGGCATGAACCAATCTGCATGGGACGGACATGGGCGACGTAATATTCGACCCGCATCCCAATTTCTTGCTCCATCACAGTAAAGAATGGTTCCAGCGTAGCGGGGTTCGCTAAAATTTGAAGGAGTAGGTCAGGACTAAATAGTGTGACGGGCAGAGAGTTGATGCAGTAAATCATTGGGTTTCCATCTGCCGTGAACACTTTTTGCGAGACCAGCACCTCATCTCCTGGGGATATCTGAAGCTGATCAGCAAGGTTTTGCTCGGCTGGCACAATCCCGCAAAAACCATACGACACCGAAGGTTCGCAGCAGTATCTTGCAATCAGCTCCTGAAAATCGATCGCCTGGTCTAACGGATTGGAGATATGCGGGATTTGGGTGACATACGTCCCCGACCCATGCCTTCGGACAACCATCCCCAGTGTAGCCAGCGTGCTTAATGCACTTCGAATGGTAGCCCGGCTGACTTTGAATTCTTCTGCGAGCTCTACCTCTGTTGGGAGCTGTGAATCTGGGGTGTATTTCCCGCCTCGAATTCGATCGGCAAGGATTTGTTCAACTTGTTGCGAGAGCGGTTGATGGCGAACAGGAATTTCTTGAGAATCCATATCCTGGAATGGGGAAAAATGGAAAACCCGGAGAGGTCTGACGACCATCGTATTACATATTATTATATAGTCGATATTTTAAAAGTCAATACTTTGTATTCGAATTCTCCATTTGGCTTTCTCAACCAAATTATTTTTATGGGTCAGACATCGTTCCCCCTCGCCATTACTCCCCCATTATTTATGCGGCACCCAGAACTCTTTCGAATTCCTTTATCCTTCGCTGGATATACCAGGCCTCCGGGTCTGCTGCCGATCGTTTTTGTTTTACCAGCGCAATCGCTTCCTCTGCTGTCAGCCCCATCCCTATCAGCACACAGCAAGCCATCGCCACGCTGCGGTGTACCCCAGCTCGGCAGTGGACCAGCACCCGGTACCCATCTTGGATCACAGGCAAGGCGGTTTCCACACCTCTCTTCAGGATGCGGATTGGCATTGGCATCAACCAATTGTCGAATGTTGGCAGCCATAACAATCGAACGGGGGGTTGCCCCAAAATTCGGGAAGGTCTGATCCAATGCATCGACAAAATCAATCGCACATTTAATGCGCGGATTTCCTCAGCATGATTGCTGCGCGGCCAGGCTGAAATATACAGATAGTCGGTGATCGCCGAGACATCCGGGCTTGAATGAGGAGGCATTTCGGGATGATCCATTAGGCTCACAAAAATGAAGATATTATGACGCCAGGGTTTATCGGGTTGCCAGTTGCTTTGCAGGCGCGGGGTTATACAGAGGTCAAAATCCCAACATATCCTGGCACCACCTGGATGCTTACAGGTGTATCACCTGCGAGTTCTCCATCCATTTGGACTGGTTGGGGAGGGTCGGTTTCAATAGTGATTTCATGCGCCTGCCAATGGCTGATGTAATCGGGATTGAGCTTGGCGCCGCTCACTCCAGCACCGACCGCAATCCAGGTCCGGATGCGGGTATCACGTATGATGATTACGTCTAACAGTCCATCGTCAACAACGATCGATTTCAAACCCAAACCGGCGAATCCTATGTTTCCCGCGTTGTCGACCAGGCAGCTGAAGCCCTTGCTCTCAAATTTCTTGCCATCAAGAGTAAGGTAGTAATTCGCCTGCTCAGTATCCGTCAGGGCTTTGAGCGCCCCGATCGAATATGCCATCACCCCAAATCGATTCTTGAGATCTCGGTCGGCGACCTCTACCTTCCGCGCTGCAAAACCCATCCCGACGCGCAGAAGAAAATGTGTTTTACCGCCGAATAAACCGGCATCGACCACGCGCACCCGGCTCTTCGGATCCGCAGCAATCGCGGCTGCCTGTGCCAGGTTCTTGGGTACGCCCAATTCGACCGACATCAAATTCGCAGTCCCACCCGGTAAAATCGCAAGTGGCGTTTGCATCCCAAACAGGCCTCGGGCGACTTCCATGACCGTACCATCGCCACCATAAGCTGCAACCACATCCACTTCAGAATGTGCTGCCTGGCTGGCGTAGCGCTCTGCGTCGCCGCTTTCCTTTGTAATGAAGACCTCCCAATCGATTCCGAGAGGATGGAAGACGCTGTTTAAGGTGTTCAAAATCGGTTGGGGCTGCCCTGAGGCAGGATTCACGATGACATGGATTTTTCGCTTCATACTCCGTAGTCCTGTTCTCTCATCAAAATGCCGGTTTGATGAATTTTGAATGGATGAATTTGTTCAGAAATGTGAACTTATCCAATTTTTAGTTCATTCCCACAAAACAAAAGGCTCGAACATCTTTCAAATCATCGGTCATGATGCTCGAGCTTATGTTCCCATCATTATGAGCTGGCAGCCTATTCGAAGTAGTGCTGTTTGCTTTGGATCAAATAGCCGAGAATGGCAAGCGGCAGCACCATGTAGAAAACCGACCACACCCCAACCGATAATAAACCTGCCACCACAGCGATAATCGTCGAGACTGCATAGACGTACAGACCCCACTTTTTCCAATAATAAATTCCTATGGCAGCCGCAATATTGGCTAGAAAATGCAAAACCATCATCCCGAGTATCCAGGGCCTTTGCACCGTGGGGGCAGTGCTCATGGTGTGATACAGGTAAGCCGCACCGATGCCGTGCACTGCCATGAGGACCAATGCGATCGTTAGGACTACTCCATGCTGCTTCTTGGTCGGCGCTTTCTTCTTATAATTTGAAGTTGTGTTCCCCATCTTCTTGCTCTTGTTCTTGTTCTTTGATTTATTGCTCATTGAAAAACAACTCCTGGAAAAGAATGGTATAGCTGGAAATAATTATTTTATATCTCGATAATTATCTCATATCAGAATATCAATTTTCATCCAAAATTCTACGGATTTTGGTTAATCCGGAGAAGCAGGGCGTTGTGGTCGGTTAAAAATCGGGAAAGCATTCTATTTTTTGTTGTGTCTTCGACTTCAATCAAATCCGCATGAACCTGGAAGCTGTTGTTTTCAGGAATACGCACGAGGGCGTAATCTAAGGATGTCTTCCATTTGCTAGGTACCAACGGGAAAGGACGATAAGTATTCCTTTGATCTGTCGCCATCGGATCTATGAGATGATTCGGTCCAATCAGCTCCTCGTAAAGGAAAGAATTTCGCGGGAAGTTGAAGTCTCCACAAACGATTACAGCGGAATCTTCCGGTAACGAGCGGATAGCCTCGTTGAGTTGCTCTACCTGCCGATATATGATCCGGGTGAGGTGATTCGTCAGCGCCCAAACACCTCCATAATTCGCATTCAAATGGGTATTTAACACAAAGAATGAGATCCCATCGAGTTCAAAACTGACCTTCTGGATGCCTTTATGAAGCGCCCAATCCGCAACACTGACGCTGTGCCAGGAACCCCGGTGAGTGTAGACTTCGAAGCATTGGTCCACATACGGGATCCGAGAGAACGTTGCTAATCCACCCTTTGGTGCGTAGTGGTGCCTTTGAAAGGCGAAATAAGGGTAAGATTTCAACCCGCGCTGGATCATATAGGCATAGGCATTTTGCTGGATCTCTTGGAGGCAAAGCGCCGTAACCGGAAGATCATTGAGCTGCCGTGTCAGGCGTCCTAATCGCTCCCATCCCATGTAGAAAGGGATGCCAAATGTGTTGAGAGAAAGCAAGGAAAACTCGATCATCTGGTGTTGGATAATAAATCTGCGTCTGAGTTCCCCCCAATGACACAGCCTATGATCACTGCCAGAGGCGGTAAATTTACCGCATCTCCCAGCACTTTTTGAACGATCACCTGGTTCTCGAGCCGGCTAAACATGACATATCCTAGGATTACGATGATCGCAAATCCAAAATTACTCATCTCCAGATGGCTCGGTCCAAGAAATACCGCGAAAAGGACTGCCGGGATCGTAGCCAGCACCGGATCAAGATTGGGGATGATTTCCAATATTCCTGCCAGAACGCTTAAAAATACCGGATATGGAGTGCCAAGCAGCGGGATTTTTGGAGCTGCCCATTACACGTCGTACCGCTTCCCTCATTCGACCTTTGGCTTACCATTCGTTTCTATCTCGGGTCCGACCTCTTCGAGATTTTGAGCATCGGATGAAACAACCGCAGCCGCTGTGGGTATCGCATGATCCCTTAAAGTCTTCCAGCGTTGGGTATATAGGCGGATCACTTCAACTTGAGTGTAGATAATCCACACCATCAGCAGAGTGATTAAAATCGATGCCAGTAAGATCGCGTTAACCACGTTCTGCTGAAGCTGAACAAGCGATTCCTGAGCGATCGCCAGACGAGCATCCAGGTTTGCCATGCGGTCTCTGGCTTTATTAAGGCGTTCTGTCAGTTGATCCGCCGCAGAAACCAGCTTATCGATCTTCCCGCTTGTGTCGGACCGAAATTCGGTAATCTGCGATTGCAGACCATCCGCCGCAGCCTGGACTTGCCCAACCGATTCTTCGATTTGGTCAACCTGGTCCTGGCTTGGAGACGGCAGGTCAACAAACGGCAGCTGGTCAATGGATCGATAAAGGACCAATCCTGTTGAAAGCGAGTTCTTTAACGGTCTGATCGCCTCTCTTACTGACGAAGCTTGTGTAATAAGGTTCTGTTCTTTTTCATCGGGCAGCAGAAGCAGGAGCACGCCTTCGTCCGTCACCTTTTGACTCAATCGCTCAGTCGCGGCTGAAATGAATATCGATGCTTCTTCAAGCCGCTGCAGCTTTTGATCGACACCCATTAGCTTCTTCACGCAAACGCTCAGTTACATTGCCCACTGCAGTGAAGATCTGGACCGTCGTATTTGCAAGTGCGTTTTCAGCGATCCAGATCCCAATTATCCCGACGACATTAAGCAGCAGAATAATCCCGCTCAGGATTATCGCCGCTGCGTACCAGATTTTGCGGCCAGTCTTTCCCAAGGCTCACCTCTCCGTGCTCCATTCGAAATCCGTCTTGCCAATTTTTATGCCCCCCCTTGAACCTGATCTCGCCAGCCGCGCAGAACACGATAAAGACCAACTGCCGTCACGATCGGTGTCTCGCCTGGCGTTAGGGTTGTAGGATGGAGCACAAAAGGATGGTTTTGCGGGCCGCCCATTCCTCCATGGTGGCTGACCTGGTTTTCGAAACCGCAAGCCAGCTGAGTCTCTGGGTCGTAAACCGCGTTAACCAGCAAATCGGGGCAGCTGGAGAAGCTCGCCTGCCGCCTGAGATGTCGCACTGCGTTGGGTCCAAAAGGCAGCAGTGGATCTTCACCTTCCACCTTATCATCATCCAGGTAGTGAAAGCCCTTATTGTTGATAACCATATTGCCAAATTCTTCCGATTTCACCATCACAAATCCTATCCCGGGGTGTTGGACCAGGCCTACAAGCAGCTCTGGATATGCCTGCTGGATTTCTTCGGAAGTCAACCGTTTTTCATTGTGTGTAAAGTAAATCAGTCCCGCACATCCAGAGCCGACCGCGACAACTTTCATCGCTCTGGCTTTTTCATCCTCAGTTTTTGGTCCAACTTCTACAACATCACCCTCTTTCTTGTTTCGGAGCATCGATCCAAGAAACTTCGCGGTGCGAGTGTCTTCCAACGAAGATTCGGTCAGCAAAGCACTCATCTTGTCCCAGGTCTCGTGGGTTTTCTGGGCTACATAAACATCGCCCTTGCCTTCAATCAACGCGTCAACCAATTCTTCCAAAGATACCCCATGGGCTTTCTTAAACGTCAACCCTAAAGTCTGACCGTGGTCGGATAAGACGACAAGGTGATATGGTCGCGGGGCGCTCTTTATCGCATTTTCAATTCGAGCGAAATATCGGTCGGTCTCGCGCAGTGCCTCATAAGATTCGGGCGATTCCATTCCGGCAAAGTGGCTCAGGTCATCATAACCGGCATATAAGGCATAGATCGCTGGGATGCCGCGCAGCATGTCGCTGATAACCATATAAGTTCCCAGGTCTTGAAGAAATGGACCCATAAAACCGCGCAGAAACGCATAAGCCGGGTTGCGTGCGCCCACCCGATAAGGATCGTCCCGTCGTTTTTGCTGCCAGGCTTGCCACCATTCCTTAATGACCTCGATCACAAATCGGGAAATCAACCGGGCCAGTACGTATGGGCTGAACAAATAGAAGTAGAAGCCAGGACCGCGCTTGCGCGCCTTATTCAGAGTAACGCTCATGGTTAGCAAGCTCTCCGTTGCATCCCCTGAAAACATATTTCCGCGCGATGCGCCTCCATCGGAGAGCAGTCCACGCCCTATGGAAAGGCGCGCTTCTAATGCAATCGCGTCCTTCGGATTGCCTGACATAATGATCCTTTTATCTTGGCGGTCCCACCAGCGGTAAGCTGGGACTTCATCGTTGTTTCCTAGCAGAATTCCGGTTTGCATCGCGCCTGTCTGGCTGGTGAAATCTGTCTCCCAACCGGTGATGGTATGCGTACCTTGGTCCAGCCAGCGTTTGAGGTTCGGCATATCTCCTTTTTCGATAGCTTTCTTAATATCTGCTCCCCCAAACCATCGATTTCCAGAAACACGAAACCCGGCTTTTCCGTCCGGATAATATCCTTGTTCTTCTTTGACATTCGTTGGGTTACCATCCGGTCAAAGGTTGAATCCTCATCCAATGACAGGATAGAACCCAAAACCGCATTGATCACAGTTAACCAGATCGTGATCCACAAACCTGTCAAAGCATTTTCGATAGTGATACCAGGGACCCAGTTTGCCACAATGTAAACTGCCACCCCGCTTAATACAAAAGTCAGAAGTGGGTAAAGGAAAGCTGGCATCCAGGACAGAAACTCGATAAATACAAACCAGAACGCTGCCTGAGCAATAGTGTAGGCAATCGATGCCCCAATCGCGGCTGCGAACGAATCAATCTGGAGTCCAGAAAGGATAAACTGTAAAACGAACAGGGAAATGGCGTGGACAACAACAATTGTTATGATCTGAACGATGCGCGCTCGTGAAAGCTTCATAGTTTTTTCTCCTGATCAATATTAGTAAACTAATTTGAAGGACGAATTAAATTCGGTGTTTTTTCTTTAAATGATTGGCGCCCAATACCATCATTGGAACCGCGATCAAGCCAACCGAACCGCAAGGAAATAATCCATTACCTGGAGTCTCTTCCGCAGGTGGGGCAATGGGCTGCTCGACTTCTGGCTGCTGAGCCGGCGGCTGAACAGGCGGTTGCGTTGGATTTTCCGGCGGTTGAGTCGGTTTTTGTTCTTTCGTAGGGAGAACTTGCGTAACAGCTGGTGGCTGCGTTGGCATTATGATAATGGGGGGTAGTTGGGTTGCGGGTTGGGCGGGTTCGGTAGGAGCAGATGGTGTTTCCGTCTGATTCACAAAATAAGTCTGATAGATAAAAATCCCACCGATACAAAGCAGCAGAACCACAATCACCCCGAGCACGATCCCAATCCAGTTCGGGCCTTTCTTCGGGCTGCCTACGTTGACCGTCTGAGAGACGGTTGGGATCGGGGTGACCGCCGGCGGCGGTGTATAAACAGGTTGGGCTGCTGGCAGGGGAGCAGTAAAAGCCGCTCGGACCGCGTTGAAAAATTCGGAAGCAGATTGGAAACGCTGGTCTGGATTTTGAGCCATCGCTTTGAAGATAACTCTATCCACACTTTCAGGTATATCCGGGCGCCGCGAACGAGCGCTGACAACCACGCCAGCCGGAGGTGCTTCCCCAACCAGGATCGTATAAAGCAGCACACCTAATCCATATACATCCGTCCGGCGATCGATCATCCCTCCCTGCACTTGCTCTGGAGCCAAGAATGGAGAAATCGGTTCGCTAATTTTTGCCGGCACTCCGAAATCGCTGAGCAGAGGGTGCAACATTGCGTCTAGCAAGATATTGCTGGGGTTGATATTTCCGTGTATATAGCCCATCGAATGGATATATTCCAGACCCTCAGTGATTTCCTGGAACAGCATGGTTGCTCTCTGCGCTTCAAAGAAGGGGGATTGAGGGGTCGCGCCGAGGAGATCTTGGAGAGAACCAAATTCTGCCAGCCGCATGGCGCGGTAAGCCACCCCCATCGCCTCACCAGATTCTATAAACTTCAACCAATCTTGGATGATGAATTTGGGCAGCCAGATCCCCTTGCTGCCGAAATCGCATCATGGCCTCTGGCTGGCGGGCGAGGCTGGGTTTTAATATCTTGACCGCAACATACTGATTTTGGGCTGGTTGAAACGCTTTATAAACCAGCGTATGGGTTGTCTCTCCTTTTTCCTCGAGCAATTGATATTGCCCTATTGTTTTTCCAATTAATTCAGGCATTTTTTCTCCTAAAATCGTATATCAATCTGATTAATAATTGAAGCAAATGTTAAAGCCTGGTAATCTTTTTCGATCAAAGGGTCACCAGGCAGCTAAATCTGGATTTAACTAGCTAAGCTATCCGCTTTAGAAAGACGCGCTCCGTATCAGGCATAACATCAGGTATTTTTTTGTTCAGGAAACAAACCTTCCATCGCAGTCTTTCAATAATTAAGACTGTCGAGAGTTTTCTGTACTTACCCTTCACCTTCCGTTTTGCCTGCCCCAGCATCTTTCTCCGCTTTTTGGAGCGCTTCTGCAGCCGTCCGTACGCTCGCAGCGATCGTAGCTGCCGCGACTTTCTCGGCTTGTTCTAACTTGGCAGCCGCTTGCAGTTCAGCCTCATCCAATATTCGCTGCGCTTCAGCAAGTTTCGCATCTGCATCAGCTTGTGCTTGTGCTAAAGTCTGGTCTGCTTCAGCAAGTTTCGAAGCTGTGGCTGCTTCAGCGTCTGCTTCGACCTTTTCCGCAGCAGCAATGGCTTCCTCAAGCGTTGTGCCGCCAAGCGCCATAACTTCTGGGGAAAGCAGCCCTTGAGCAACCAGCTCTCCACCCGCATTCAATAATGCTTCCTTCAGCCGGATCGCCCAGACATGCTCAAATAAGACCAGGATCGCAGAGCCCCCATTGGGTAGTCCATTGGAGATTTGCTGGACCTGTTCGCTCGTAAGCCCAAAATCACCAGGGGAAAGTGACATGGCTTCGGCGATCTTATCTGCATCCCCTGAAGTCTTGTGGGCAGTGCGCATGCCGAGTAATCCCTGTAAGAGGATCCCATATTCGGCTTTTGTCGAATCGGTCAGATCGCTGATCTCCTTGGAATGGATTACACCTTCCAAATCCTTATATACATAAAGCAAATCGACCAGCCGGATGACGCCATTCTTGCGTACAGCATTTAATTCTTCAGAGATGGGTTTGGTGCGCTGTTCATCCGAGAATTTCACTAACAATAGTTGTAACGGACCGATCGTCATGAGCTAATCCTCCAGTTTTTTTATAAACATTGTCTATCTTTATAAGTCCGTAATCCAATTGAGGCAGCAATGATCGTATTTGCCGATGTTCCCCGCCCCTAAAGAACAAATTCGTCTAGCTTATTCAGCTTTCCGTCAGAGATCTCCTTTTTGTTTGAGATCAGCCTTACGAACTGGCATTTACCTAACTTCAAGCGGTTGCATTCGAGAGTTGATAATTAAATTGTTATCAGAAGACATTAGAGCATAAAGAGTAATTATAACTGGCAAGAACCAATAAACCAAAAGCCGATGAGATCCAATCCACAAATAGGCTAGCTGCAGATTGATTACGATCAGCACCTCTCGTCAAATGGCTGCTTGCGATCGAGTCTCAATCTCAGCTCTTCGTAATCTGAAAGCGATAAAAATTGCGACAACTCCTCCGATGATCCCAAACACAGCCAGAACAAAAGGTAAAAGGATCGCACCGATGACCGGAGAGAAAAGCATGATCAGGCCAAATCCCACAAAGATCAAGCCCAATAAACCAGGACCCCAACCTCCACCTCGAAATGCCTGGATTATTTGGGATCCCCCCAGTACTAATCCAGCTCCTCCTAGAATCAAAACAATCACCGTATCCGCCAAAAGACCGCTCCACAGTGGATGTTCCATCACCATCATTCCGCCAATCACCCCAGCCAGACCGCCGATCAATTTCCAAAGCCAATGCTCAGAGCTCAACGCAATGCTCAAGAATGAAAAGAACCCTCCAACCAGAAAAATTAGTCCGAGAAACTTCATCAATACCCGGATGGTAGCTCCAGGTGAGACCAGGAAGATCAGACCGATTCCTAATGCTGCAATTCCATTGATTAACACCAGCGCCCAGGTCGAGGGATTTTTTGACGGTTCCCGGGTCGAATAATTTTGGATCGGTTTCTCATGCATATGGTTTTCTCCTTGATATCAAGGTCATCTTTAAAACGGATAATTCCAGGTCTGATTCAAAAAAATTAACCGTTTTGATCTGCTTTTTCTTTCTCAGCTTGGCGGCGCTCAACATTCGCCTGGAGGCCTTCAAATGCAGTCTTTCCAGCAATTTGGATAAACACTCCCAGGAGTGCTACGCCGAGGATAATATAGACAATCGTAAAGAGCCGACCGTACGGTGTTGTTGGATGGATATCCCCATAACCGACCGTTGCGACCGTTACGACACAAAAATAAGCTGCGTCCAGCCATCCCCAGCCTTCTACTTCATGGTAGAACAGCATCCCACCACCAATCATCAGCCCTTCAGCAATCATAAGGGCGCGAAATGGTGGTTCTTGCCACATCTTTCGAAATATTTTATACAATCCAATGAATGCAATCCACATATCATTAACCCATGTCTTGAATAATGCCTTTTGCGAGCTGTTTTTCTAGAAAATCCATCTTCCTGATTAGAAAATGAGAAATTCGATAATGTCGGTTTCGATTTAATCGGCACAAGAAATATTTTTTGGTTTCTCCTCAATATCTTTCAATTATCACGGTTTATGTTGGAGCGAACAACAATCGACTTAGTTTTGCCTTTCAAGAAATAATTCAAAAACCGGGCTCCTTGTTGGAGCCCGGTGAGGACCTGTGGATGGACTTATGCTGAACGCTGTCGGAAGGCTTGAAAGAGCTGGGAGATCCCGCCGATGATGGCGAAAATCGCAGCGACCCATACAAAGGTAATTACCATCCCTGGGGCAGTGAAATTGGCCATCAGTATCAGACCAAAAATGATGCTCAATGCGCCAAGAATACCGGCGCCCCAACCACCACCCTTGAACGCCATAATCAGGCTGACAATACCGATGATCACGCCCTGGATGCCGAGGATCAAAATGAAAATCGTCGGGATCGTCAGGGTGCTGATAATGGGATAGCGCAAGATTACAGTTCCAGCAATAATGCTGATTGCACCTATGAACAGCTTCCATCCCCAGGCAGAGTGATCGACAAACATCGCCACCAGGGTGAAGATGCCAGAGATAATCCAGTACACCCCGAAAGCAACTACGATCAGATAGAGGGTCTTTGCTGGAGCAGTCAGCAAAAGGATGCCGATAACGATGCTAAGAATGCCGCCCATCAGGACAACCCACCAGGGCATATCTTTTGTTTCCATAGCCATTGCATCTGTAGTCATTTCAATCTCTCCTAAATTAGAATTGTATTCGAATAAAAAAAATGAATTGTGTTATCGAACGAAATATCCAAAATTTACATCCTTATCAAGAAATGTCCTCCGTTTCTTAGAATCATAATCAATTAATCTGATCTTCATCTGCGAGGATATCACAAAATCACCGTGAGTTTAGGATTTTCTAATATTTTGACCGATAATATTATCTTGTCGGTCACCCAAAAAATTTCAGCTAATCTTGTTCAACCACCGTTCGATAATCATGAAGGCTCAGTTGATTCAGGAAAGCTGCCCATCAATGCTGCCATTCGGTGGGTTTCTTCAAATTCATCCATAAATAAAAGTATCGCGATCGTCACAGGCATCGCTACAAAAGCGCCTAAGCCTCCCAGGATGTTCATCCACAAAACGCATGAAAGGAACACGATTGTAGGAGAAATTGAAAGCCCTTTTCCCATCACCAATGGTTGGACGACGTTCTCGGTCAGACTGTTGATCAAGATCACCAACAATAGGATGACAATAGCTAATCCAAGTCCGCCCTGTGCATACGCCAGGATCAAAGGCGGGATGGTGGATAAGAACGCCCCAAGATAAGGGATAAAACTCAGAAAGAAGATAAGCACCGCCCACAAACCAGCATAGGGGATCTCAAACCACCAGAGCATCAAACCGGTAGCGGTCGCGACAATTAAATTTACAATTGCTCGCAGCCCAAAATAGTTAATCACCATATTGAGGGTTGTGGTGGTTTTAAGGGGTAGATAATGGTCCGGTCCAAAAATCTTGAACATCCGAGATTTAAAAAGTGGACCTTCACCAAGCGCAAAAATGGTCACAAAGAGGATTAAGATGCTATTTTTAAACAGGGAGCTCAGCGTACCCAGGGTGAATGCCAGGATATTTGCCAGGGCTGCGGGGTCAAGAGCTGACACAAACAGTTGAGTTGCTGAGCTTTGACCCATTTCGGCAGCCATTGCTGCCAGCTCTTCCTGTCGTTGGCTGAGAGTCTCCTCATAAGCATCGAGGCTCACCTGTAGGGCATTAATCGATTGGCCAACCAGCAGCATCAGAAAAAGGGCTGTCAGACCTAAGACCCCAATTGAAAGCAAGAGGGCTAAAGCCGACGGCATTCGTCTCTTCAACCAGCGAAAAATTGGTGTTAGCAGCGCCGCGATGAAAAGCGCAAAAAGAATTGGCGCTGCAACTGGAGCTGAAATTTTCAGCGCGGCCAGCACAACCACCACACTGGCCAAAATCATCAGCGGTTTCGATATAGATGGACGCTGCATAAATATCTCATCAAGGATTATTTTTTAGTTTCTAATTTAATTGGGTGACAGTCCCTTATTATATGACTGTCACCTGACCGCTCACTCTTTGCGTTTCAAGGCATCTTGTAAGGCTTCGACAGCTTCTGTCGGGAGCGTAGTTTGATATATCGTCCCTTTATATGGGCGAAGAGCTCCGGCTACCACATCTGGGTGTCCACTGCTTCCGATCACAAATAAAGCAGAGGAACCCGGCTTCAAAGTTTCAGTGACTTCCTGGATAAACTTCTTGTCTACGCCTAAGTCTAAAGATTTTCCTACCAAGGCTCCCCCGATCGCGCCAATTGCCAGACCTGCCAGGGGAAAAAACAGGCTTGCGAGCAGCAATCCAAGGACTCCACCCCCAACAGCCCCTAATTTGACTCCAGTGTCCAGCTGATTTTTAATTTCGACTTTTCCAGATTCGTTTTTAACGATCACAGCGGCATCGTCTATCTTCAAATGCCCACCGCTCTGCGCCTTCTTGAGTGCATTAAATGCCTGTCCGGCTTGATCCGTATCATCAAAGGTTATGACAATTAATTGAGACATACGCTCTCCAATTTCTTCGAGCCATATTGCTTAAAATAAGCGAAGTCTTTCATCCCGATATATTTGTCCAATCAGGGAGCCGGAGCTTTGCGCCTTTGGCTCCCTGATTTTATGACTGGCTAATCTGCCGCCATAGGGGCTTTCATCAAGTCGCTATCCTCAGGATTTTTCGGGTGTCTCACCCTTAGACTCTTCATCGCCTTTCGCTTCATCTTCCAGCAAGCCTGCAGCGATGAAGTGATCCACGCCTTCTTCGGTCGCGCTCATTCCTTCAACCACAAAGCCGTCCTGGGTGGCGTAGAAGCGCCCGCCGTAAGTCCCACTTTCATCTACAACGATCTTTCCGCCTTCCACTGAATCTTTGCCGCTGGCAAGGCGAGAAGCGCTGAAACCGCTCTCGGAAGAGATAGCATTATAGGAGACCTGGTTTCCAGCTTCTAGCTGCTCCGCGATGTCCGCTCCAAGAGCGGCGGTCACTGCGTCGGCGCCCGCTTCCGCCATTGCAGCTTCCACTTCCGCTACCCATCTGTGTTCAACCACCGCAATGATTGCCGAAGAGCCGGGTTTAAGGTTTTCGCCAAGCGCCTTCAGGCGAACATCTGAGAAACCGCTGTCTTTAAGCTTTGCAGTCAGACCACCTACCAGGGCGCCGACTGCCGCCGGCACCAGCAAAGCCGGTCCGGCAATCAGACCTATCACTGCACCGGTCACGCCGCCCAGAGCCGCGCCTTTCCCACCCCCGAGATCGGCTGTTTCCTGGATGTGTAGCTTGCCTTTCTCATCCTTGCGAAGCACCGCCGCGTTCTGGATTCCAATCAGTTTCTCTTTCTTCGCTTGTTTTAAGCCTTAAGAGCTTCTGAAGCCGACTTTTCATCTTGAAAAGCAGCTACGATTAGTTCAACTGGCACATCACTCATTGATCCTCCAAAAACCAGGTATTTAGCTTCTTACAATCTTGAATTATTTCCTGAACGTCATTCAAAAAATTATGCCGCGTCAAAAGCTTTCCGGACACCGGGCAGCATGACGTAGATCAGGATCAGGGCATTGACCAGGAAGTTTAGGCTGATATCTGTCCAGGTTGCCTCGCCAAGCAGCAGCGTGAAATCTAAGATCAGGTTGAAAACCGTGATCACCGCCAGGAAAAGCCAGGCTTCTTTATTTACGTCCCACAGCATTTTCGTGACCCAGACCCACACCCAAACCATCAGGGCCCACATCAAGAAGTACCAGAAATTGAATGCGTGGACTTTCAATGGTCCAATGACAAAGGGAAAGATCCCAAGGAATTGCAGAGCATGAACTGCGGCTAAGACTGCAGCGATCCCAGACAGGATCGCCAGGACAGTGACACCAAACGGACGTGATTTCATTTTAGTTCTCCTTTCAAAGTTCCTTGAATGAGGTTAGATTTTGGTCAGCCCAACGATTGGATTCAAAAATATTAACCCTTCACCCACCCCTTAGGGCTGCATTGGGGGAAGTGAAGAAGGGTCAAACGGTTGTAAATAAGCTGTATTCACCCAACCAATTCCGTCAGGCGCTATCGACGTTGGGATGCTCACTGCTGCCCAAAGCTGATCCTGACTGATACCCTGGGCTTCCAGCGGAGTCCCTGCCGGGACTTTCCCATAACTTGGGTATTCATTTCCCGGACCTGCGCGCACGTTCACTGGCTCAATGGTTTGTACGACAATCGACCCGGAAGGCGGCGGTGAGGGATTGATATCCTGCGGCGGCGGCGGTGCAGGGATTACCGGTACATTTGGATCGCCGCTGACGATCACATAGCTTGCAGCTGCCCAGCCTATCCCGTCCGGCGAAATGCTCGTCGGGATTTTTACCGCCCACCAGGCATTGTCTGCACTTTTGCCAACAATTTCCGAGGAGGCGCCAGGAGCCACGACCCCATAAATCGGGTATTCCGTACCTGGGCCGCTTCGAATATTCAAATAATCATTCGCGGTGCCAAACGGTGCCTGCGGGGCAGGCGTCGGAACAACAACGGTCGGCGGAGCGACAGTTGGGAATAGCGTAGGATTGGATGCTGTCGAAGCGCTCGGCGGGGTTATTGTCGCAGTGCCTGCAGTTGCTGGATTGCCCCTGATCAGGTTGAGAAACATGATCCCAACAATGATCACCAATCCAGCCGCAATCCCTATCAAGAGATATAGCCAAATGTTCTTTTGGCCGCGGTTGCTGTTTGGCGCTTGCGGATTGGTCGCCGAAGGGATTTTTGGTGAATTCATTTTATAACGAAACCTCGCGACTGCAATTCAGGCAGGAATTATTCAATCTTGAGCTTAAGACCACCCATCATGCCAGCCACTGCATTATAGACCAGTGCGACCACCCAGCCTGCCAGCGCACCACCAACCGCTGCAAACGCAGCCCGCAGGAACACCAGCCCAAATGTATACAGCGAGTATGCCGTCCAGTTTGCCAGGTTCATGTCGATCCACCACGAGCTGGCTCCAAAAATCCATCCCAAGATCCAATACCACAATCCAAAAACAAAAGTCCAAAATGCTGCTAATACTGCTCCATAGGCAACAAACGAGCTCACACTTACAGATTTAATCGTTTTCATTGATCCATTCTCCTTTTCCTGATGATAGATTGAAACTTCAGACCTTTATTGATTCTCTTAATAATCTTTTTTGCAACGGCTGTACATGTGCAATTGCCAATTTTTTAACACCATTCATGCGAATTCGTTTCGATTCGCATCCACACTGGCTTTTACTACGCTCGCATATTTATGCAGTTCCTCTTATCCATCAATACCAAATCCGTCAGAGCGATAACCACTAGTTCGAGCAGAGCTTTCCCATCATCCTCTGCACCCACTAATTCAAAGTCTGGCTCTTCTTCCACCAGTGCTTTGAGTGCCCTTAAGGGTTGTTCATGGTGATCCGCCAGGATTATGCGCATTGCTTCGGTTCTCTATTATGATGGATTGCTTTAGAACCCAAATTTATTGACCTTGTTATGAATAGATAGCTCTCAGGCTTGATCTCAAATCCATTATGTGAGCAAATCCTCCAGGCTTGGTGAGGTTCCATCCCATCCATCTGTATCATGAAGAGTCTGGATTACCCGTTTGAGATTCGTAGTGGCCTTGTGATATCCCTCCCGTCTATGTGCAACCGGGATGCTCTCGGCACGCTGCTGCAGCGAAACGATGCTCGCCAGGAATAAAGCATATGGCTCAACCTTGGAAAGGCGAGCATAGATATTATCGTCGCTTCCAGCAATTTTCTTGCCTTTTTCAGCAATCAGGTCCACAATCTCATCCGCAATGACGGCGCTCAACGAGCCGGGGTCCGCTTGCAGCTTAAATAATGGGGCAGAGGAGCTCAATTGACAGCACAATTCGCCGTTTTCAATTGATGGTTTTAGACTGCCACCAAAAGTGAAAGCCCGTAAGTGTTCGCCCTGATGCGATACCAGGATAATCTCGCCAATACATACCGCGATAGATGCCAGTGTATCCAATCCATGTCGGGTTACATTCAGGTGATTGAAAAACCTGCCGTCAAACATCGGAATTCGCATCGATTTGACATCAAAAAACCGTTGGGTTGGTTTATCGGAGATTAGAGCGTCTAAACGACAATAACCAATTCCTGGCGCATATTTCGATGGCTCAAAAAAGTAGCCGACTGAGCTTAACTGAGCATCCATCATTTCGTCAATCCTTTTATCTTATGGGATTCTCCTGTGTGGTTTTGATTCATAGGGTTATCCACACCGAAGAATCTTTTCTGGGAAAAAATCATCTTCTTGAGGTGCGCAAAAGGAGCAAGAACAGGTTTATGAAATCTAAATAGAGCGCCAACGCCCCGATGATCACCAATCCTCCCATTCCCTGTTTTCCCTCTAGCTCGGTCGAAAGCTGCTTCAAACGGTTGGTGTCCCACACCGTCAGTCCAGCGAAGAGTAAGATGCCGGTGAAATTCATCGCCTGGTTAAGCCCAGGGCTTGACGGGAAGAAAATTACAAAAATCCATCCGAATAACCAGCCCAATAGAGCCAGCATCAAGAACCTTCCGATAACGCTCATATCGCCTTTGATAAAGAAACCAACGATGCTGCTGAAGAGGAACATCCCCGCAGCCATCCAGAAGGCGTATGAGATCGTGCTCTGGCTGTAGTATATAAAAACAGATGAAAGCGCAAGCCCGGTCAGCGCAGAATAGAATAGAAACAACAAGAAGGCCGCTCCTGGTGACATCTTCATTACAGCGGTACTCAACCAAACGACCACGATGATCTGCAGCATAAACAATCCGAATGCGAACCATGGGTCGTACAAAATCCGCTTCATCAGTTCTTCGTTCGTGCTGACCGCAGAGGCAACCAGGGCTGTGATAAACATCCCAAGTGCCATAACCAGGTAAACTAGCGCGAGGAAGCGGTTGAATCGCACCGTGCTCGCAGCTTGTAGGGTTTTCGCTTGTGCCATAGGATCTCCTTTCTCCATTAACCGTGGTCTAAAGATCTGGCATGTGGCGTCAGGTGTTAACCCGCCTGCCGCCACATGCAGAGAATTAGGTTAAACGATCACCTTGTTGCGCCGCCTGCGCATGAAGAATTTGATCATTTCGTCGATCAAGAGCATGGCAACCGCGAAGACGATGCAGACCAGCCATTGGGAGCCGCTTATAGGAGCCGTTTCCAGCATTCGCGACCCGATCCCAAATTCTACGGGCAGTAAGACAAACAGCAAAGCCAGTCCGTAGAGTTGAAGTTGCCGCCGGTCGCTCACATTATCCCGGTTGAACACGGTGCCGGTTTCTGAACGAGCGCTGAGGCCCAGGGTGATGTTAAACAGCGAGAAGACCACGAACCCCATCGTTGCTGCCACAGCCATGTCACCACGCTGGTACACCGCCTCTATCACCAGGGTACCGATCGCAATCAGCAGCCCGGTAAAGACCAGGCGAACCCACTGCGCGCCAGAAAGCACGGGCTGGCTCAAAGGACGAGGCTTGCGCTCCATCAGTCCTGGCGAAGCTTTATCGAATCCCAGAGCCATCGCAATCGGCACCTGGACCAGGAAGTTGATCCACAGCACGGTCATTGTTGCAAAGGGCACACCGCCGAGGATGCCAAAGATCGTAGCGCCCAAATAGCTGATGATGAACGCCGCGAGCATTCCCATCTGGTAGCGGATGTATTTCGCCAGGTTGTCGTAAATCGCCCGACCGTACTCGACGGCTTTGACGATCGTAGCAAAGTTGTCGTCAGTCAGGATCATCACCGCCGCCCCCTTCGAGACTTCTGTGCCGGTGATCCCCATCGCCACACCGATATCGGCCTTCTTCAGCGCTGGGGCGTCATTGACGCCGTCTCCCGTCATCGCGACAATATTCTGTTTGCGCTGGAGTAAATCTACCAGGCGGATTTTGTCTTCTGGGGCAACGCGGGCAACCACCCCAATTTCGTCCAGTTCTTTCACAAGCTGTTCATCGCTCATCGCGGCGAACTGGGCGCCGGTCAAGGCTCTTCCCTCGATCCCCAGCTCATGCCCTATAGCAGCTGCAGTCACGGCATGATCGCCGGTGATCATGCGCACCTGGATTCCGGCGCTGTGGCACTTGGCGATGGCTTCCTTAGCCTCAGTCCGCGGAGGATCGACAATCCCAACCATCGCAAGGATGGTCAGGTCTTTCATCAGATCAATCAGCTTGCTCTTTGGGTCGAAAGTTTTTGGATCGAAGTCTTTGCGCGCCACCACCATCACCCGCTCGCCATTCGCAGCCATTCGGTCGTTAATTTCGAGCGCAAAATGGCGGTTTCCCTCAGTGACATTCAGTATTTCGCCGCCTGGCATCCAGTACGAGGTCGAACGTTCGATCAACACGTCCGGCGCACCTTTAATAAAACAGCGCACCACGGGTTTACCGTTATGGTCAGACATGTTGTGGAATGTACCCATAAACTTGTAATCCGAATCGAACGGTACTTCGGCGATTCTAGGATAACGCTGGCGCGCCCCTTCGATGCTCACTCCGCCTTTCTCGGCTAAAACGATCAAAGCACCTTCGGTCGGGTCGCCAATCAGATTCTCGCCGTCCAGCCGGGCATCAGCGCACAGCGCCATCGGCAGCATCACTTCGTCGAGATCGATCTTCTGTCCGCCATCATGGAGCAGTTGACCTTCAGTGCTGTAGCCTTCTCCAGTCACTTTGTAGTGGTTTCGACCCGGGATGCCGAACTCCCGCGCCGTCATCTTGTTCAGGGTCAAAGTGCCGGTCTTGTCGGAGCAGATCGCGGATACTGAGCCCAAGGTCTCTACCGAAGGCAGGCGCTTGACGATTGCGTTCTGTCCAGCCAGGACGCGCGTCCCCATCGAATACATGGTGGTCACCACTGCCGGCATGCCGGATGGGATCGCTGAAATCGCCAGGGCGATGCCGGCCGTAAAAATGACTGCGAACTCATTTCCCTGCGATAGACCGATGATCAGCATCAGCAGGAAAGCGACACCGGCCAGGCCTGCAATAAGGATGGTCAGCCGGTCAAGCTGTTTCTGCAGAGGGGTCTTTTCCGCCTCAGTTTTATTGAGCAGGTCGGCGATCTTGCCCATCTCGGTGTCCATCCCGGTGGTGGTCACGATCATCTCAGCCCGTCCGCGTGTGACCGCAGTGTTCATGTAGGCCATACAGTGGCGGTCGCCCAAGGGGGCGTCAGCCTTTGCGATTGTCTCTGTATCCTTTGGCGAAGCGACACTCTCGCCGGTCAGGGCAGCCTCCTCGATTTCAACCGTGGCAGTTATGAACAGGCGTCCGTCCGCCGGGACGCGGTTGCCAGCTTCCATCAGCACGATGTCGCCCGGCACCAGGTTTTCCGCGTCGATCTCGATTGCCTGCCCGTCACGGCGCACCCGGGCGATATTCTTCATCATCTTTTCCAGCGCAGCCAGGCTGGCTTCAGCTTTCGATTCTCTGATTCAAACCTAACACAGCGTTGAATATCGTCAGGACTACAAGCACCAGGGTAGTGCCCCATTCTCCAGTGACGACCAGATTGACGACGGCTGCAGCTAACAGAAGGATCTGCATAAAGTCCTTGTACTGGCGTATGAATGCCTGCCAGCCAGGTTCCTTCTTCTTGCCAGCCAGCTTATTCTGGCCGTATTTCTGCAGGCGCTGCTGGGCTTCGGCGGAGCTCAGCCCCTTCGCTGGATCGACCTGAAGCTCTTTGGCGACCGCTTCAGAAGACAGCGTAAACCATTTAGGTTGGTTCTCTACTGAATCTGTCATGACCAATAACCTCTCTCTCAAAATCTTTCCGGAACATAGCGGAAAGGATGGTCCGTTTCTTTATAGTCGCCTTTAGATTGACGCTTCGGGAATTTGATCGGTTCGCGCGGCACTTCTTCGTATGGGATCAGGCTTAACAGGTGCGAGATGCAGTTCAGCCTCGCCCGGCGCTGGTCGTTGGACGGCACCACGTACCACGGGCATTCAAGTGTATCGGTTGCCTCGAACATGGCATCACGTGCCCGGGAATAGTCGTACCAGCGCGCCTGGGCCTGGAGATCCATCGGGCTGAGCTTCCAGATCTTGCGATAGTCGACGTTGCGCTCTTTGAACCGCTTAGCCTGTTCCTCCATGTCCACTTCCAGCCAGTATTTGATCAGAATGACACCGGAATTGATGATTTCTCGCTCAACTGCTGGGGCGAACCTCAGAAAGTGTTCGACCTGTTCTTTCGTGGCAAAGCCCATCACCCGCTCGACGCCTGCCCGGTTGTACCAGCTGCGGTCAAAAAGCACGACTTCACCAGCCGCTGGCAGGTAGGGCATGTAGCGCTGGAAGTACATCTGCGATTTCTCGCGCTCGGTTGGTGCAGATAGCGCCACAACTCGAAATACGCGTGGGCTGACCCGTTCAACAATCCGCTTGATCACCCCCCCTTTGCCGGCTGTGTCACGACCCTCAAATACGACGCAGATTTTTGCTCCGCTCACCTTGACCCACTCTTGCAGCTTAACCAGCTCAACCTGAAGTTTTTCCATCTCCTTCTCAAAATCTTTCCGGTTCATTTTTGGAGGCGGTCCTGCTTCAGCAGCGGCGTCACCGGCAGACATCGAGCTGTCGACCGGTGCTGCCTCAAGCTCATCCTTCGTCTTCTTACCTTTCTTCTTGCCTTTACCTTTTGCCATTTTTAGCTCCTCTCTGCTCTTCCCTTCATTAAACCCAGATAGCAATTTCTAGTTCCGATTATAAAGGATCGTCGATATAGCTGGTTGTTTTACGGGTTAACAGCATTACCCGATCACTGCCAATACCGCCGCTGCCAAAAATCCCAGCACCGTGAATAAGCCCACCAGCTTCCCACCATGTTCGAACGCCTCCGGCATCATCGCATCCGCGAGCATAGTCAGCATGGCGCCAGCAGCAAAAGCCTGAATTATGCGCCCATCCGCTTGCGGCACACTTTGGATAATTAGGTAGCCCAGCCATGCGCAACCAGCAGAGATGATAACCAGGGTTGTCCACATCCAGAAGATGTTGCGGCGCGAACGCCCTGCCTTCTCTAGATTTACCGTGCCAGCCACACCTTCCGGCAGGTTCGAGATGAACACCGCTGCTAGAAATGCTACGTTTATCGCGCCCCCCAGAGCCATGCCCATTCCCAGGATGATCGATTCGGGGATATTATCGAGCAGTGTACCGATGAAAATCGCTGAGCCAGATCCGCCAGCCTTGTCTCCAGCAATATCCTTGCGGTCTGCCCCGCCTTGATGATCGATGAGCCAGTCAAATCCAAAGAAGGCAAACGCCCCAAGCAGGTAAGCGATCGCCATTCCCCAGCCATGAAGCATCGACTCAGGCATTAGCTCGTAAGCGATTGCGCTGATCAATGCCCCCGCACCAATACCCATGATCAATCCAATTGTGCGGTTGGAT
This sequence comes from uncultured Chloroflexia bacterium, assembly GCA_963827155.1. Classification (GTDB taxonomy): domain Bacteria; phylum Chloroflexota; class Anaerolineae; order Anaerolineales; family UBA4823; genus UTCFX2. The sequence goes on from CAWGZV010000002.1 coordinate 2,420,778, forward strand.
AGACCACGTGAAGCAAGATAAAATCCAATGAGTAGCGAGGCAGCCGCAAACCCGCCCCATAAGAAGGCTGATAACATATATCGTCCTTAACCCACATTCCTCATTTTTATCTGGTTGCATGGTGTGGGCATTAACATATCGCCCACCTTCGTTTTAATCCTCACACTATTTCTGAGTGCTCAAGACAAATTGAGTGATTTGTTCCTTGGTTGCCAATAAGACACCATAGATGCGGTCCAGCACCGCCTGGGCTGCTGGGCTTTCGGCATTCTTGGAGGCATCATCCACAGTCTCGAGGGTTTTATTGAATAGTTCGATGGATTGATCCAGCTTTTTCACAGCCAGGTCTCCTCGCGCCTCCGAGGCTTCTTTTAAGCGGTTCCCGATCTCTTCGATATCCTGTTTGATCAGGTCCGCCGCAGCTTGTTGGGAGGGCAGATCCCCAGAAAGCTTGAGCGCCAGGTCAACCGACTTGGTGACCATCTCCACCGCAGTGTCGATCCGGTCCTGGCTGGTTTCAACCCGTTGTTCAACTGCCCCCCTCGCAATCCGGTACGCCCTTCTTTCCGAACCCCCATAGACCAGCAAGCCGATCACTGCCAGCCCTACAATGATACCGATGATCCAACGCCAGATATTTTTCATGGATACTCCTCCTGAAGGACTAAATTCCGTCTCGCAAGAATGGGCAGGTCATGCAGTGACCACCGCCGCGCCCTTTACCCAGCTCGAAGCCGGCGATTGCGACGACCTCAACCCCTGCCTGGCGCATCTTGGCGATGGTGTAGGTATTGCGCTCATAAGAGACCACCACCCCCGGCTCCAACGCCACGGTATTGTTTGCATCGTCCCACTGCTCGCGCTGCGCCTGGAATTCGTCGCCGCCGGTCTCCACGATATTCAGCTTCTTGACATGCAGCGCGTCTGCTACTGCGTCCACGAAGCTTTTCTCCTCAGTCACATGGAAATCTCCCGGTTTCTTGCCCGGGCGCAAGCTGACGGCGCGGATGTTGTTGACCACCTTGGGGAAGGCGGTCGCGATATCCCGATCCAGCAGAGTGAAGACCGTGTCCAGGTGCATATGCGCCCGGTCCTTGGTCATCACCGCAACAAGTACCCGCTCGGCAGCGCCCTTTTCAAACAGAGCTTTGGCAACCAGCTCGATCATCCTTCCCTGGGTTCGCTCGCTCATACCGATCGCCACGGTGCCGTGCCCGATCGGCTGCACATCGCCGCCTTCCAGCGATGCCCTTCCGAAGTCCTGGATATTAAACCCACCGTCGCTGCCCTGCTGCGGATACCAGAAGTCGAATTTTGCTTCCTGGAACATCGGGTGGTAGCGGTAGATCGTCAGCATATTCAAGGATTCGCGCCGGCGGGCGGGCCAGAACATTGGATTGACCGTCACACCGTTGTAGATCCAGCAGGATGGGTCGCGCTGGAATAAGCGAGTTCGGCACCGGAGGGATCACAAAATAGCCGGGTTCGTCGACGACCGCAGCCGCACTCAGCGAGATCTGCCTGAATTTCGCCAGATCGAAGCCTCCGGCTACCATCTCTCCCACGGTTAATCCGCCCACCAGGTGCTTCGCAAGCAGGTCCGGTTTTAATTTTGAAAGGAAATCGCGTACCTCCTCGACCAGGGACCATCCCACCGTATATTCGGATGCGACCATATCGATCACATTTCGGCGGGCTTCCTCAGAAGCTGCCAGTGCTTCACCGAGCAGCTCCACATGAAGATAGACCTCCACGCCGCGGTCTCTCATCGCTTTAACAAACTGGTCATGTTCCCATTGGGCGCGTTCAACCCAGAGGACATCATCGAACAAAAGCTCATCGTGATTGTTTGGGGTCAGGCGTTTCAAGCTGAGCTCCGGCCTGTGGACGATCACCTTGCGGAGCTTGCCTACTTCTGAATGCACACCAAATTCGATAGTCATAACTTTTTCTCCTTCTAAAATTCGTTATCTGAACTTAAGGAGGCTCTGATAGATCAATCTGTGAACCTACCTAGCCTGTTTTTCCTATAAGCCGCATTTTCCCGGCCTCCCCGGAAACTATCTTCCCAATATCCATAAGTGAGCCGGTTGCGGCGCGTTTACCGGTCTTCTCAACAAACAGGATCGCGGCGCCAACCTTCGGTCCCATTGAACACGCTGGGGATTCCAATGCCTTCAACTCCGAAGGGCTAATCCGGTCTATCTTTTGCTGTTCCGGTTTACCCCAATCCGCATCTGCCTCTTCATCCTAAGCCGCTGCCATTTCTCGAGTACCCCAGGTTTGCATCAGCTGGGCATAAAAAGTTACCATTTTTGCCATCCCTTCAATCGGAATGCGCTCATCAATGCCGTGCTCCAGCCCACGAAAGCTCTCATCCATCACGAGCGATGTGAATCGATAGATATTGTCGCAAATCGGCACAAAATGTTGGCAGTCCGTCCCTCCCAACATGATAAATGGCGCAACAGGTGGATTGTCGAATACCTGGCGGACAACCGTCTGCAGGCTTTTGTATACAGCTCCATTCTGTGGAGAAATCGGTAAGGCCTCATTAAACTTTCCCTCGACCGGTTTAAATTTAACTCGCTCGTCTTTGATCACTTTCTTGGCATGCCATAATACATCTGCGATCGTATCGCCGGGCAGCAGGCGAAAGTTGACAATGGCTTTTGCCTCGGCTGGAATCGTGTTGTCTTCCACACCTCCATTGATTATCGTCAGGGCGGTGGTGGTGCGCATGCTGGCATTCATCTCAGGATTCGGCGCCAGCCAGCGCTTCAAAAGTGGACCGAACAACCAGACATTCGCAAATGGGATTTGGAGATAAATCGGCACGGCTTTCCCGATCCCATGATACAGCGGTCGCAGTTTGCGCAGGTGGGTCGGCATTGGGTGTGCTTCCAGCCGTGCCAGGGCTTTTGCCAGGATTCCGATAGATGTTTGGGGAGGAGGTGTGGAAGAATGCCCCGGTTGGCTGTTTACAGTGAATTCCACCGTCAGGTACCCTTTTTCGCTCACCCCAATCAAAGCTACCGCGCCGCGCACCCCTGGTGCCAGTCCAGCGCTGATCCCGCCCCCTTCATCGACGATCCCGGCTACCCGAATTCCGCGCTCTTTGAGCAGCTGTCCCATGATCTTGCACCCGTTGACCCCGCCGGTCTCTTCGTCGTGACCAAGGCCGAACAGGATTGTGCGCTCAGGTCGGAACCCCTGTTGTAGCAGTCCTTCTGCCGCATCCATTATTCCGATCAGTTGGTTTTTGATATCCAGCGTGCCGCGGCCCCAGATAAATACATCGTCGATCACACCCTCGAAAGGTGGGTGAGTCCAGTCGCCGGGATCTGCGGATACGACATCCTGATGCGCCATCAGCATCACCGGCTCCAGGTCTGGTCTGCTGCCCTGCCAGGTGTAAAGCAGGCTGTAGTCGTTCACCACTTCTCGCTTTAGTTTCTGGTGGACAAGCGGATAGGTCTCCTCAAGAAACTTATGGAGCTGCTGGAACGCTTGCGGGTCCGGAGTCCCTCTCTCGTCCAATGGCACGGTCTTGCATCGTATAGATGCTGCCAGATGTTCTGCGACCAGCCTGGCATCCACCGGAATGCCTTCGGTTTTCGCCACTGAGCCAAAGGCCCGTTGGAAAATGATCGTACGCACGATGATATAGATCGTTGTGAGGATCAAACTTGCGAGGATAATGTAAAGAATGGTTGTCAGCATGGTTTCACACCTCTTGGACTTTGAAGCTGCCGCTGCGTTCTGCCAGCGGTACGAATTTGTGGGGAGAGATTACTAAGGTCCCTACCAGCACCCCCAGTGCTATCGCAATAATCAAGAACGCCATTTCGCCCAACCCGATTGCCGCGCTCTGCAAATTCTCCATTAATTTTCCCAGAATCCTTCAACGCGTCAATTCATATACAGCCTGAGCGTAAATCTCCATAGCCTTGTACAGGTTCTTCAGCACTGCGCGCTCGTTCGGCTGGTGCTCCGTTAACGGTTCGTCGAAAGTAAGCGCTCCGAATGCCACGCAGTTGTCGATCGCCCGCGCATAGGTGGCGCCGCCCGATGCCCTGGGTTCCGTAACCGGGTCCCCGCTGGTTTCCCGATAGACTTTCATCAGTGTCATGACAATGAAATCGTCCAGCGGCAGGTAAATCGGTGCCAGCCAATCGAACTCTTTATATTCCATACCGTATCTCGCGGCTGCTGCTCTCAGCTTCTCCACCATTTCTTCCTTTGAAACGGTGACTGGGATTCGAGAATCGATTGAAATCTTTTCCACCTTGCCAAGCTCAATCATGCCCACGTTGAACTTGAGCTTGCCTGAAGGCGTATCCGAACAATCACCAAAGATGTGGGTAACGTTGGGATCCTCCCGGATTTCTTGCGCAATAAAATCGATCGCTTTTGAATGGATCCCGATCGCGTGCAGCGCGATGCACAGTCGGCTGATCGCGTTAATGCCTTCCTCGGGGATCATTGCATGAGCTGCCCGGCCCTTGACTTCGATGCCGTCCTCATACCACTCATATTCAAATCCCAGTTGATCGAGTTTGTCTGCCAGGTCGTCCTGCCGTTCGCCCTCAAACAAAATCATATCTGGCACGGCGTTAAAAGCCGATCCACCTGCAAGGACTACCCCGCTCTCATTCTTCCCTTCCAGAACCAGTTGCAGTAAACCTTTCTCCGCAAAGGTCACCGGGAAATCTCGAATCCGGCGAGAAACCCATCCCAGGCAGTTCCTCGACCTCCTTATAGCGGTTGATGCACCGCCAGAGCGTCTCTTCATCCACGCCGAAGATGAAGCGAATGCGTTTGTTGAACTTAACTCCCGCATCCATTAAAGCCTTGACTGCGTAGAGGGAAGCGAGCAGTGGACCCTTGTCGTCTTGCGTGCCGCGCCCATAAAGCATCCCAACTTGCTCATCCGGGTCAAATGGATCGCGCCCCCAATCCTCTCTTTTGCCGGGAGGCACAACATCCAGGTGTCCCAAGATCCCCAGCATCTCTTTCCCCTCACCCACTTCTGCATAGCCGTAGTAGCCGGCTTCGCCATACTTGGTTCTAAAACCTAGGTCCTCGGCGATTTCGAGCGTCTTGCGCAGTGCCTGGTCGATCGCCTCGCCGAATGGATATCCGCCTCCCCCTTCGACGCACACACTGGGGATGCGCACAAGCTCAACCACGGCCGCTTTCAACGGCGCCTCTTGCGCTTTCAGATGGGGCTCCAGCCCTTCGAGCATAGCCAACCTCGCGTTCTTTACCGAAACCGGTTAGAGAAGCAATCTTTTGAGAAACAATCTCTGGTAGAAATTAATCTCCCAATGTGGCGACCATGATCGCCTTGATGGTATGCATCCGGTTCTCCGCCTGCGCGAATACGATCGATCGCTCCGATTCAAACACCTCTTCGCTCACTTCCAGGCTTTCCATACCCGTCTTCTGGAAAATATCCTCTCCGACCTTGGTCTCGCGGTTGTGGAATGCGGGGAGGCAGTGCATGAACTTGACCTTGGGATTTCCGGTCTTCTTGACCACCTCCATATTGACCTGGTAGGGCTTGAGCATCTTGATCCGCTCATCCCAGACCTCCTTTGCCTCCCCCATCGAGACCCACACGTCCGTGTACAGGTAGTCCACGCCCTTCACACCCTCTTCCACGCTTTCGGTGATGGTCAGGCGAGCGCCGGTCTCCGCCGCAATCTCCCGGCAGGTCTTCAACAGTCCTGCTTCAGGCCAAAGGGCCTTCGGCGCGCACAGCCGCACGTCCATCCCCAGTTTGCAGCCGGTCACCATCAGCGAGTTGCCCATGTTGTTGCGGGCGTCGCCCAGGTAGCAGTAGGAAATCTCATGCAGATGTTTATCGCTGTGCTCCATCATGGTCAGAATGTCGCAGATCATCTGGGTGGGATGGAACTGGTCGGTCAGACCGTTCCACACCGGCACGTCGGCGTACTGGCCCAAGATCTCCACCAGCTCCTGCCCAAAGCCGCGGTACTCGATCCCATCGTACATGCGCCCCAGCACCCGGGCAGTGTCTTTCATCGACTCTTTGTGCCCAATCTGCGATCCGGTCGGTCCGAGGTACGTGACGTTCGCGCCCTGGTCGTATGCCGCTACCTCAAAAGCGCAGCGAGTGCGGGTGGAGGTCTTTTCGAAGACCAGGGCAATGTTCTTGCCCTTCAGCGACTGCTTCTCGTAGCCGCCGTATTTCGCTGCCTTCAGGTCGGCAGATAATTTGAGCAGGAACTTAAGCTCCTCTGGAGTAAAGTCAAGCTCTTTGAGAAAGTTGCGATTGCGTAGATTGAAAGCCATGTTGAATCTCCTTTTCCAAAATTGTCCGTATTTCTGAATCTAAACGCCTATCCGCCGCATGCCCAATCATCAGCCGCTCCCATTTGGCCTGCAGGCAGCGCTCTGTGGATTGAGGGGATTTATCGATCATACCGCGAAACTCCCCCCGCAAGGACGATAACGGTGAGCACCATGAGTAAGATCAGCAGCGGCAATCACAATCAGCAGGATGAATAAGATCGTGAAAGCGCTTGGAAAGGTGAATTTCTTCTTGGTCTTCTCCTTAGCCATGTCCTTTTCTCCTTGTTTGAACAAATGGTTTTATAACAGCCAGGAAAAAGAGGTGGTTCAATCCTGTTAATCTACAATGGGAGAGATGTGCAACTTCGGCTTGTTCATCTGTCAATACGATCGGATCGGGTAAATTGTCGGTTTGTGCAAAGGATGGGAATGCGATCAGAAACGACGCTGCCAGGATTACGAGCAGCACCCATTTCTTCAGATGGCCTGGCGGCAGAAAGGGATTCAATCTTCGAGCAGTCCTTGATTTCGCAGTTTTATTATATATCAGTTTATCCTTGTTTAATGTCTGCAGATGCACAAGATTATTCGTCTCCAGGGCGATGCTGTCCCCGTTTTAAATCTCCGGCAGGATCTGTATCCGATTGGAGAGCAGAAAGCTAAAGAATCGCGCGTTGCTGCTGGTGGAAAAAATTGTGATGGGAATTAAAGTGATTACCGCTGTACCCGGCTTCATCAACTATTCGCCAATCATAGAGTGTTGTGAACGATTCAGCTAAGGTTCACAGCATTCCTGGCAATCCGAAATTTCTGAGAAAACCAAAGGGTCAGCTTTTCAGCTGGCCCTTTGAAGCAATCAAAACACTCTCTCCTTGACTTTTTGAAAAGGTCAAAAATCCGGTCAAGTATTGGCAGAGTCAGGCCAAAGACCTGACCCGAATAGAATATCTTTCGATTAAGGTTTCTTCAGATCGTCGACCTTCTTGGACAAATCGGTGATTTTCTGGCTGAGATTATCGAAATCTGCCTTGGATGGGATCTTCATCTTTTCCAGGACGCCTTCCAGGTTCTTGCTGATATCGTCGCTCGTCTTGGCGGCGTTTTTCTTGCGCTTTTCCATCATCTCGTGCATCATCGCTTTTCCATCTTTCTCAGCGATCTCGCCCTTTTCAACCAGGCGGTCGATGAGCGCCTCGATCTCTTCCTGCGCGATCACCACCGCGCCGATGGATGCGAGCAGAACACGGCGGATCATCTCCTTCATTTTGGACTGATCCTCGTCTTCCATTGCTTCAACAATTGGATCTACTTTTGGTTTGGTCGGCATTTTTGTCCTCTTCATTCTCAAAACTTGCTGGGAATTAGCTGTTAGATCACACCGAAAATCATGACGCACTGCGTCGTAAAAATTATAGCACATCCTTTTTTCATGGTCAATAGCTGCTTTCAGCATCCGGTCCTCAGTCAGTAGCCTTTAATTCCTCGAACTCGTCTCTAAAGAATTCCAGGAATTTCTCCGGGTCTGGCACCAGCCCGGCATCCGAATTAAAACCAACGATGATCTGGTCGTTGTAGCTGACGAAGCTCAAACCGATCCCAATTCGTCCCGACTGTGGTACCGCCGCTTTGATCGACCGGATGGGTGTGTCCACAAGATAAATTGGACCGCGCGGCCCCGGGACATTCGTGGCGACAATCGTCCCTTTTTGGTCCAAAATCTTGATCGCCAGGTTCTCGATTGCCGCCGGCAGAAAACCTAATATGTTTAAAATAATATAGGTTGCAGCATATTCAGCAGATGCTTTCAAGCTGTCCATCATTCTCTTAACCTCGCTCAGCCGTTCAAGCGGTTTCAGATGCTTTAAAGGTAAAGAGAGAAACACCAGCCCAAATTTATTGCCCAGCTCCTCGTCTAATGAACGTCCTCTTAGATTTACCAGGATAAATGCCCGTATGCTGCGTGTCCGCGGATCGGTGTGCATGTCCATGTAGCGCCGGACAGCTCCGCTCGAAACCGCCATCAATACGTCATTGATCGTCGCCCCTTTTTTCTTGGCAATCAGTTTAATATCCTGGAACGCTGTACGGCTCAGACCAGATCGCTCTCTTCACTTTTCCCAGAGGACCTTTTAGCAGCGTTGGAGGATCTGGTGCGCGGAAAATTATTCGGGCCGATGCAGCCAGGATTTCGAATAAAGCAGGTTTTTGAAGCGCTGGTTTCCCTCCTGGCTGTGCCGATGGTCCTTCTTCTCGAGCTTGAGAAAGGGTCAGGGGAGGATAAACCATATTGGCGGACGCTGGAAATTACTGCGGGGAGCCCCTCTGCTTCACCATGCTTCCAATTCTCAGCCTCGTTGCGATCTTCCGCTTGAGCCGGTTGGGTAGGTTCTTCCTTAGAAGTCCGTGTCATCTGGAGAAACACCTGCATGAGCGAAATACCGTCTGCAATGCAGTGGTGAACCCGCACAATAATTACCGTACCTTCGGGGTGATTCTCAACAAGGCTGACTTTCCATAGTGGATGGGCGAAATCCAGCGGAATGTTCATCTTTTCGTTGATTACCCGGTCAAGAGCTGCATCGTCTACCGGAGATGATAGATCCAATCGTTCGATGTGGTCTTCCACCCGGTAATCGGGATCATCTTCCCAATACGGTCGGCGGAATTTTCGATCAGGAATTACGACCCGCTGGCGAAAGCGGCGGTAGCGGGAGAGTGAGACATCTAATAACGCGGATAACCGGGCATAGTCAATATACCCCTCAGTTTGTATGACCACCGTGATCATCATCGGGTTGTTCGGATTTTCCATCCGCAGCCAGGCTAAATCCACATTATTCAGCTTTATTCTTGCCAATTGATTGCTCCTAACCATTAAAGGGTTAAAAAGACGATCTTGAGAATATTCGTTATACATCAATTCTTGTCGATGAAAATGGATTAAGATCGAATTGCCAGGATTACCGCGATGAGAAAAAGAATCCCCCAAACGAACCACGGACCTTGATAGCCAAAGACCACTGCCCCTGCTAACAGGCAGAATCCTGCAAGCAATGTACCGCGAACGCCATTAAGCGGCCCCGCTGGAGGCTTTTTGAGATTGGCTTCCAGGATCTTAATCCCCTCCGATAAGATCAATGGGCTTTTTCGAAGCACATCGATCATCTCTGGCACGATCAGCGCGCTTTCTCGGATAGTTGTGATTGGGTTGAATTCCTGCATCAAGATGTAGCGCACGTGCTTCCGCGCCGCCGAAGGAATATCGATCTCAGGATCAAAGATGTGACCTACACCTTCGATCGTCACCAGGGCTTTCACCATCAGGATGATCTCGCCTGGATATTGAATGTGGTAATGTCCTGCCAGCAGGATGGATTGAAGGATCACCTGGGCAAGTGAAAAATCTTTAAAATTCGGTGTCATTAACCAGCGGGTGTAAAGGTCCGAAGCTGCCCGCCTGAATCCTTCGATATCCGCCCCTTTACCGGGGACTGTTAAGGAAGTTAGGTAGCGAGCTGCACTCTCTGGGTCACCCGTGACCAGCGAATAGAAATAATAAAATAGCCGCTTGCGCATATCGCGCGTGAACCTGCCGACCATTCCCAGGTCGATGAAACCGACACTAACCTCTCCTGAACCTGGTTTCTTAAATACCATCAGGTTGGCTGGATGCAGGTCGGCGTGGAAAAAGCCATCTCGATAGATCATTCTAACGATCGCACCGATGCCCAGATCGATCGCCTGCCGGCGCTGCTCCATGGTCAGTTTCTTCAGGGCATTTTCATCCGGCTGGTACCCATGGAAATATTCCATGCAAAGCACATCGCTTGAGCTGAATTGTCGATAGATCCGCGGAAACCGAACTTCTGGCTCGTCCTTGAAGTAGGCTGAAAAAGTTTCGGCATTATCCGCCTCAAACTTCAAGTCGACTTCACGCAAGGTGTAGGTGCTGAATTCGTCGATAATTCGAGCTGGCTGGTAGCGAGATAAGAACAGCTGGAGGAATTCACCGAAAAAGCGCAGCAGGCGTGTATCCCGTTCGATCAGCGTCCGGACCCCGGGTTTGAGTACTTTAATTACCACTTTTTCATTCGTTACCAGGCGTGCCCGGTGGGTTTGCGCCAGTGAGGCAGATCCCAATGGTTGGGGATCGATCCAGCGGTACATCGTGTTAAGCGGTTGGTCCAGACTTTCAACAATAAGCTCTTTGAATCGTTCGTATGAGACTGCCGGTAGCCGGTCTAGCAGTCTCTTTAGCTCATCGGTGATGGTCTTGGGCAGCAAATCTTCCCGAAGACTGAGGATCTGACCTAGTTTGATATAGGTGGGACCTAATTTTTCCAGGCGCAGTCTGAATTGGATCGAGAAAGGGAGATTGACAATTCTTTTATCCAGAAATGGATAGCTAAGCGCCAGAAAAAATCGCAGGAGCAGGATCCCTAACGACCGGTGCTCGCCCGCTGCTTTCTTCTGCCTGACAAAATCAAAACCGCCTCCCAACGCCAAACCCAAAAGCTGGCCCGATGTCTCAAAGAATCGGAGTACCAGCCCTGGTGGACGCCTTTCCTGATAGGGTTCAAACTCTGTCTTCATAGGGGCGTCTATTTTGGAGAATTCTTAGGTTGATACAGCACCAGCGTGCCGGCGATTTTATCGTGCCAGCCCTGGCGGTTGGGATCCCATAATACCCATAAAAAACCCAGGAATAGAGGCAGCGCGGAAATCCAATAGGCAAAAAAGCGAAGAAGCGATCGTCCGAAAGATACTTTTTCACCGCCTTTGCGCACCACCTTAAGCCCCAAAACAGCTTTACCAGGAGTGAAACCAACCAGCGTCCAAAAGAAAGTGAAGTATCCGATCATAAATAATGCGAATACGGTCGCCCCAATTGTGAGATTGAGGATCGGGTTCGAGGTCGTCGAATCGATAAAAGAAGCAAGCCTTGTGAATTGGAAGAACGCGAGGATTTTTTGGATCAAAGCGGAGCTGACCAGTTGGATGACACTGAGAATAATCAGGTCGATGGCAAATGCCTCTAAACGGCTGAAAAAACCGGCTGGATAGACTGCGCGGACCTGTGGTGAGAATCCTATCGGTTTTGCTTCATCAGGAGTTGTGGGTGACATGTCTACCTACCCCCCTTCACTGGGATTGACAGATGAAGTGTCGGGCTGTTTGGGGCTGCGTTTCTTGAATATGGCTTTTAGATTATTTTCCAGAGATGAGTCAACCGCCGCGCTTTGGTCGCGAAATACATCGATTACTCCGCCAGCCATGCTGGTTCCACCTTCTTGAATGATCTGCATCGCTTCGGTTTTCAAGATTACATATTCGAGGACTTCGTTTACCAGATCGTTGACGGTCTCTTGCTGCACGATCAGGCGGCTGTTTTGTTCTTCCATCCGGCCTTTTCTTACGAGACGGTCGATTACACCTTCGCCGCGCGCTGTCGCATAATCGACTCGATTTCTCACCGGTCGATAAATCCTGCTGCTCGTGATGGGCGCACTAAGCGCTGCGAATAATCCAAATACTTTAGAGGAAGTTTTTTCAACGCGCACAAGTACGCGTTGCAGAAAATCGGGGGTTTCAAACAGCAGGCCGAGCAGCAGATATCGAATCTGATCCAGGTCTGTTTCATTTTCATCAGCCAGGATGATATCGGTGTTGACCGCTTCAACCATCGCTTGAGCTCGACGTAATCTCTCGATATAGGCATCCCCCCCACCAGGGTCGATCCCACCAGCAATCTTAAGGTCGCCTTCAAATCCTCGAGCTGCTGAGAGCTCATCCTCAAAATTGCGTTGTCTGCCTCAAATTGCACAAGGCTGGGATCATCGCTGGTATAAGGAAAATCATCATCCGGTGGTTGCATAGGCCCTTCCTATCTATCAAAACAATAAATCGCTCAGTTTCCCTTTAGCAGTTTACCTGAGCAGACAATATTCTTTTATTCTCAGATCATGCGCAGATTTTGCGAATCAGCTTTATTGGGTTAACTCCACCAAATCACCAAATCCTGGAAACGAGGATCTGCATGAATTGAAACCTCGCAAATCGATCAATCTATTCATATCAAATTGTAACTCTAATCACAATAACTTTAATCCGAGTTTCTCTCTCACTCTCGTCTGTAGGCTTTTAACAGCGCAGCTGGCGCCTGGGCATTCCGACCGGCGATGGTTAGCGCTGCAATGGTGACAAGGTATGGAAGTGCCAGAAAGAGCTCGTATGGAAGCTTCATCCCTGTGGCTTGCAGGCGAAGCTGAAGGGCGAATACTCCTCCAAAAAGCAGCGCCCCCCAAAATACTTTCACCGGGTGCCAGTTGGCAAAAATAACCAGCGCAATGCATACCCAACCGCGGCCGGCGACAATCCCAAAGATGAATGAGCCCAATTGGGCTAGCGAGAGGAAGGCGCCGCCAGCTGCCATTAACCCGCCGGCAATGCCCAGCGCCGTGTAGCGCATCGCAAAGACATCTACTCCAGCCGCATCGCCAGCCTCCGGGTTTTCCCCCACAGCGCGCAGCTGCAAACCAAAGCTCGTCCGGTAGATCAGCCACCAGATTATCGGGACGAGCGCGAAGGCAAGGAAGGTTAAAGCATACTGCTCAAAAATTGGGCCCAGGATCGGCGTGCTGCCGAACGGGGACAGCTTGGGAAAAGAGGAAATTGAAGGCTGCACACTTCTCTCGCCAAAAATCAGGCGGTAGGCGAAAAGGGAGATACCCGTTAGGAACAGGGTGATCCCTAATCCGGAAACATGCTGGTTTAGGCCAAGGCCCACGGTTAACAAAGCCATCAGCAGACCTGCCAGAACCCCGCTGATGACTGCTGCAAGAAAGCCGAGCCAGAGTGAGCCGGTCATGCTGGCTACCGTGAACCCGACGAAGGACCCCAGGAACATGGTGCCTTCGATCCCCAGGTTCAGGATTCCGGCGCGTTCGGAGATCAGCTCACCCAGAGTTCCAAAAATCAACGGCGTTGCAACTCTTAATGTAGCCGCAACCAGACCAACGATAAATATCTCCATCACGTCACCTTCACCCGGTAGTTCTGCAAGACCAGCATACTTAAAGTCACCAGGAGCAGCACCGCTTCGACGACATTCCCCAGGAATATCGGGACCCCGAGTGCCCGACTTACCGATTGCGCGCCGGTTTCGATCAAGCCGATAAATAACGCTGCCGCACCCATCCCCAGTGGGTTCAAACCTCCGAGCAGCGCCACGATAATCCCGGTGTATCCATATCCTGGGGAAATGGCTTCGATCAAATGGAAATGGATCCCCGCGACCTCGCTGACTCCTGCCAGACCCGCGATCCCGCCGCTGACCAGGGCTGAGATCATTACCGTTCGCTTCACGTTTACGCCAACGAAATTAGCCGCCGACTGGCCTAGCCCAACCGCTCGCATCCGCAGCCCAAATGGGGTCTTGTAAAAAACGATCCACATAATACCAACCACGATCCAGGCAACCAGGAAGCCGATGTGAAGCCGCGACCGCTCAACCAGCTTGGGGAAAACCGCTGAAGAGACGATCTGCGGCGATTGTGGCCATCCAGAAATTGGGTCACGCCAGACCCCATTCAACAAGAAGCTGATCAAGAACAGGATCACCGTGTTCATCAACAGTGTGGTCACAACCTCATCAACCGCCAGCTTTACTTTAAGGAATGCAGGGATCAGCGCCCATAATAATCCGGCAGTGAACCCCCCCAGCAGCATGATCGGGATTGCCAGGACCGGTGGAACACCTCCCAGCGCCATTCCCAATCCGCCAGCTGCGATTGCCCCTGCCAATAACTGCCCCTCTGCACCGATATTCCAATAACCCACTGTGAAAGCCAGGGTAACTGCTGCTCCTGTCAGCAGGAGCGGTGTGGATTTAACCAGCACTTCCAGGGCGCTCACCCGGCTGGAGAGTGGAGACACAAGAAAATAAAAATATGCCTCGAAGGGGTTTGCTTTCGCCCAAAGGATTAGTACGGAGGTCAGCAGGAATGTGATCCCAATTGCAATGATCGGGATTAAGGGTTTTACCCAAAGTGGGGAGGTTCTCCTTTCGATCCTCAGCTTAGGCATTTTTTATCTCCAGTGCGCCAGACATCATGAGCCCCAATTGCTCGACCTCCGCTTCCTTGGCGGGAACCACTCCCACAATTTGTCCCTCATAGATCACCGCGATCCGATCGGAGAGGTTCATCACCTCGTCTAAATCTTCTGATATCAATAAGACCGCCACTCCAGCGGCTCGCTGTTCAAGGAGCTTGTTGCGAACATACTCTGTTGCACCCACATCCAGCCCGCGCGTTGGTTGGGCTGCGATGATCACCTGCGGATTATTGGCCAGGGCGCGTGCAAGGATCGCTTTTTGGATATTGCCTCCTGATAAGGTCCGGATCCGATCCGTAGGTGAGGCCTTAATTTGGTACTCGGCGATCAATTTCGCGGCATTCTGGAGGATGGCTTTCTTATCGAGAAAACCTCCCTTAGTAAATTGATCCAGGGTTTCAAGCGCCAGGTTCTCTGCGACGTTCAATTCACTCACGATCCCACCATGCCGGTCTTCTGGAATGCGCCCGACCATCGCTGATGTGAATTGGGCTGGGGTGGCCCCAGTTAAATCCTTTTCTCCGATGAAGATCTTTCCAGCGGATGGTTTGCGCGTGCCCGAAAGGACCTGTGCCAGTTGGGTTTGCCCATTCCCGGAAACCCCCGCAATGCCCAGGATTTCACCGTGCTTAACCTCCAGATTGACATTTTTCAGCGCCGGCAGCCCTTTTTCATCCATCGCCCACAAGCCTTCAACCCGCAGAGCTTCGCCTTGCGGGTTTCCCTCCTGGCGAACTACATCGAATGTCTCTCGGCCAACCATCATGCGCGCTAATTCCGCCAAACTGGTCGCATCCTTATTAACAGTTCCTACCAGGTTCCCATCGCGTAATACCGTGATCCGGTCGCAGATCTCCATCACCTCTATGAGTTTGTGGCTGATGAAGACGATGGACATGCCCTCTTGTTTCAACCGCATAAGCGTCTCGAACAATAGGTCAACCTCCTGAGGCACCAGCACAGCAGTCGGTTCATCCAGAATCAAGACCCGGGCGTTTCGATATAAAGACTTAAGGATCTCCACCCGCTGCTTTTCGCCCACCGAGAGGTATTTCACAAATGCGTTTGGGGTGACATCGACGCCGAACTTATGGGCTGCGGCGGCGACTTCATTCTCTAACGGCTGCTTCTCCAGGTGGAAGCTCCGGGTATAGCCCAAAATCATATTCTCAGTCACCGTAAGGGTGGGTACCAGCGTGAAATGCTGGGTAACCATCCCAATACCGCATTGGATCGCTTCTTTCGGAGATTTGATCTCCACTTCGCGCCCATTGACGAAAATCTGGCCTTCGTCTAAGCTGTAAAGGCCATAAAGGATCCGCATGAGCGTTGTTTTGCCAGCGCCGTTTTCACCGAGCAGAGCCTGGATCTCCCCCTGATGAAGGCTGAAGTCGATTCGGTTGTTGGCGACCAGCCCACCAAATCGCTTCGTAATTCCTTTCATATCAACAGCATTTACTTTCCCTGTGGATAGATTTTCAACGCTCATCAGGATTCCTGTTATGGGTGATAGGGAGTCTCCCTATCACCCATCTAAACATCAAATTATTCTTAATTGACCGGTTGCGGCTGGGCTTCGTCGATATCCACCCGGAACAAACCATCCTTGATCTGCTGCTGCTTCTCTTCAACCAGTTTTAGCAGATCGGCGGGGATCTTGGATTCCGTTGAATGGTAAGGAGCCAGGCTTGCGCCTCCCTTGGCGACCATGCTGAAATCCTTAAGATCGAGGGCTGTATATGCGCCGGATTTCACCTGGTTGATAACATACTCCACAGTCGGATCCATATTCCATACCGGGCTGCTGACCACCAGGTCAGGGGCGAGCGAGTTCTGATCGCTCATATTCCCAAAAGCCCACAGACCTTTCTCCTTGGCTGCTTCGATCACACCGAACCGCTCGGCGTACAGGACATCCGCTCCGTTGTCAATCTGGGCGATGGCAGCTTCTTTTGCTGCGGCTGGATCGAACCAGCTGTTGATGAAGGTTACCAGCACCTTTGCATCCGGATTCACTTCCTTAGCGCCGGCGATGAATGCATTGACCAGGCGATTGACCTCCGGCACCGGATACCCGCCGACCACGCCGATCGTCCCAGATTTCGTCAAGCCGCCTGCCAGCATTCCACTCAAATAGGCTGGCTCATGGATCCAGTTGTCAAACACAGATAGGTTAGGATTTGAAGGCCCCAACCCGGAACCGAACACAAACGAGATCGCCGGATATTCAGCGGCAACCCGGCGCACGGCTTCTTCATTACCAAAGGCATCCCCAAAGATAATATTAGGTTTCTTCTGTTCGGCGACTTCCCGCAAGATCCGCTCCATATCGCCCGAATAACCGATGTTTTCGGTATATTCGTAATCGATCGTGCCAGCATCTTTCGCCTTGTTCAGAGCTGCGTGGATTACACCATCCCAGGGCTCTTCGATAGGGGTGGCAAATGCCCCAAAAACTTTCAGCTTGCTTGCGGCTGCTTCCGTCTCTGCGGCGGGAGTGGCTGCCGGGGCGCAGCTTGCCAGCGCGCTGGTCAGCAATACTACCAAAATAATCAGATGCAGAACATCTCGCTTTTTCATACTCTCCTACTCCTTGGCGTCGATTCTGAATTGATGGTTGAATGGGTAAAATCGAAAAACCAGACTTTTCGAATCAATTTTCAGGATCACCTCCTTTTCTGGCGGTCTCTATCGCTTCATACACCATTTCTGAGGTAATGGGGATCTCGAAAAATTCCACCCCCAATGCATCAGCCAATGCGTTCGCAATCGCCGCAGGGATTGCGACAATTCCATGTTCACCCAATCCGCGCGCTCCAAAAGGTCCAGAGGCGTCATCGGTCTCAATAAAAATTACTTCCATATGCGGCGCATCGCTGCTGGTGATAATCCGATAATCGACAAAATTGTGATTCAAAATCCGGCCGTCTTCATCGAAATGAAGCTTTTCCATCAAAGTCGCGCCCAATCCCATCACCATCGCCCCCTCAATCTGTCCCCGGGCAGCATCTGGATTGACGATTCGGCCAGCATCCTGTGCGCTGATCAGTCGAATGACCGAAATCCGACCGGTATCCAGGTCGACTTCAACTTCAGCACCTTGGCAGCCGAAAGTCCAGCTGGCTGCCAGGTTGCCGCCTCCTGTCGCCGGATCAGGAAAAGTCAATCCAATCGGTACAAATGAGCCGCGCCCTGCAATCGGTGGGTTGACCGCTGCTCCATTCGAGAGGCGGTAGCCGGTGGCAAACTTGGAATAAGGGATCGCCAGCTCAGGTTGGTTTCTGGGATAAACCTGAGAATCCCTGGTCTCCAGCTCGTCAGGGGTCAGCCCAAATACTTGAGCTGCAGCCTCCCTGATTTGTTCCAACGCATCCAAAGCCGCCATCCGAACTGCATTCCCGACCGCCCAGGTGGTGTGGCTTGCCACCGTCTGCCATTCATGCGGCGAATAGTCTGTATCGACCCGCGTCGAATAATGGACCATTTCTGCTGGTATCGAAAGCGTCTCGGCTGCGATCTGGCTGAGCACCGTATTGACCCCTTGCCCGATCTCCACCGAACCGGTATAAACTGTGACTGAGCCATCTTCATTAAAGCGCACAATCGCTCCGCTTTGGGCGTTCGTACGCATCACGGGTGATTTCATGAAGCAGGCGATCCCCTGGCCGCGCACCTTCCCGGTTGAGATAGGTGTCGTCTTCTTCTTTAGAGCTTCCTGCACCGCTTCCAAACACAGGTCCGCTCGGCCATTATAGCCTTGCATCTTCTGACCTAGCGCGTTGATCTTCCCAGGCAGCAGCAAATTCTTGATGCGCAGTTCCACCGGATCCATCTCGAGCCGGCGTGCAATCTGGTCGATCTGCCTCTCAACCATCCAATGCACTTCTGGGTGGCCGTATCCTCGATATGCCCCAGTGGGTGGTGTATTCGTGTAAACGCTGTAAGAGTTTAGGCTTAAGGTCGGGATGGCATACGGGCCAGTGGCGTTATGCCCACCACCCTGGCTGATCCAAACTGAATAATCTGCGTAACCTCCGCTGGCAAAATACAAGTCTGCCTGCTCTGCCAGCAAGAACCCTTGGGAATTCACCGCCGTTTTCATATGTCCCCAGGCTCCGCGACCAATCACCGTACCGTAGAACATCTCCTCGCGGCGTCAGCACGAGCTTAATTGGCACACCTGGGACTTCCCTCGCAGCAATCGCGAGCAGCGGCTCAATCGTCACGTCAGATTTTCCGCCAAAACCCCCACCGACATACGGAATGATCACCCGCACTCTGGCAGGAGAGATCGCAAACAATTTCGAGATCGTTTCGCGAATAAAAAATGGCGATTGCGAGCTGGACCAAATCGTAAAAGTCTCACCATCCCACAGCGCAATCGCCCCATGAGGCTCCAATTGAACGTGCGCAATCCAGGGGATCCAATAATCGTTCTCCACGATTAGATCCGCCTGGGCGAATGCCGCCTCGATGTCGCCGCGGGCCAGTTTGTAATGATGGCAGATATTGCTGTTTGGGACTGGATGAATCAGAGGATCGTGGACGTAGTTCGCAACATCCGGATGCAGGAGTTGTGCGCCTGGCTGTGCGGCCTGATATGGGTGTAAGCACGAAGGCAGTGGTTCATATTCAAGATCGACCAATTGAGCTGCCTTTTCAGCAGCCTCAAGTGTCGATGCGATGACCACCGCAATCGGTTCTCCCCAATAACGCACCTTCTCACGAGCAATCGGGAATTGATCCTGAATTGCGTGGCCAATTCGGCTTGGGCAGGCATCGCCAGTCACCACCGCTTTGACCCCGGGCACTGTCAACGCCCGATTAGTCTTCAAACCCTGGATAAACGCATGCGGTTGGGTTGCTCGCACCACCCGCGGCATGGTAGACCCGACCCAGGTTCAGATCATCGATAAATTGAGCGCCTCCGACAGCTTTCTCAAAGCCATCTACACGCGGTTGCGAGACCCCAATAGAAGTAAATTTCAAGTCATGTGCAACATTATCCATTATGGGTAGCTGGTCAATTAAAGCGCGTTCCGATTTTCGACCATTTTGTCAATCTGTGTGAAGTCAACCAGCATGCCGTGACTGATCACATATTTCGGGGCTTCGTGGTTCCGCAGAGCTTCCAGGATGCTGCCTTCCTTCATCACCACCAGGTGGGCTGGCGCGCCGACCCTCAACCCAAAATCCTTCAGCCCCATCGCCTGTGCGGCTCTGGTTGTGATCATATCGTAGAGCGTTTCCATATCCGCGCTTGTCGTCATCCACAAAATATGGGATGCCAGGAATGCCACCTCGAGCATGTTGTTGCGGCCGTATGGATAGTAGGCGTCCGAGATGTCGTCCTGACCCAGGCAAACCAGGGCGCCCTCCTGAAGCAGCTCCCTGACCCGGGCATGCAGCGGTCCGGTGTGCGGGTCTGTCACTACCCCCATCTGAGCTTTCTTGAGCAGCGCCGCTACTTTTTGGAAATAGGGCGTAGGATACATCGCCATCGCCCTGGCGTGATGTGCCAGCGACCGACCCTGCCAGCCGCGGCGGATCGTCTCTACCGCCATTCCCTCCAGCGACCGCAGTCCAGAGTCCCCGGCGTCATCCACCAGCATCGAGACATCTTTATCGTAGCGTACGGCGAGCTCGAAACAGACCCGGATGTGTTCCTGGATGTCTTCCTCGGTGTACTCTATCCATGGGATCCCGCCGACGACATCCGCACCGAGCGCCATCGCCTGCTCCATCAGCTCGGCTGCGCCTGGCTCGCGCACGATCCCATCCTGTGCAAATGCCACCACCTGGATATCGATGATCCCCTTAAACTCTTCCCTGGCGCGGATCAGCGCTTTTACCCCCTCAAGGCGGGCCTTAAGATCAACGTCGGCAAACGCACGGATGTGCGTGTTTCCATACCGGGCTGCCTGAGCGGCGGCGCGGCGCACGTTCTTGATGATCCATTCCTCTGCATACTGTTCTTTCACCCGGGCTGCCAGCTCGATCGCAGTCATAGCTTTACCCATATCGGCGGCATGATAGTCCTTCAGGGCTTCTTCATCCATCATCTCCAGGGTGTAGACTTTACACAGGTGAAGGTGGGGATTAACAAAGGATTCGGTGACAAGGCTGCCGTTTGCAGGGAGGGTTTGCAGCGCTTCTGCCTCAATATTCTCCTCAATTGCCGCGATCTTTCCCGCCTCGATGGCAATATCGACCAATCCTTCGGGTTTGCCTCGCCTTTGGGCTTGCTTGATGATGAGATCATATTTAGTTTGCATGAATTCTCTCCAACGGGTTTCTCTGGGTGAGTGAGTGGGTGGAATAGGCAGGGGTAATCAAGAAATAATCTTCCAGAAGACTTCTCCATGGTTCATAGCAGATTATTTAGCTTGGGTAGCTTGTGCAGCGATTTTAGTATACCGATAAAAAGGTCCTCTTGCAAGCAGATTTGAATCTTATGAACTCAGCCTGGGGTCTGCCAAAATAGCGTTCTCCGATCTCACACTTGCGGGGCAATTGAATAAATAAAACGCTCCCTCAAATCGAACATATGTGCTATAATCCGATATCGCACCTTACCAACCGATCCCTTGAAATCAACGGGGGAAGACTTGATCCTTAAACCGTCAGTCCTCTTCGTATTCGTTCCTCTTCGATTTTTCGCGGAACGAATACTCGGCTAATTAATTAATTGCGGCATCCAAATATTGTACTGTTCGGTGACCTGAAGGGTCCAAAAGCCCAATGAGGTCAGGTTTCCGGCAGTATCCCTGGCTTCGAGCGACAGGCGGTATCTGCCCGCAGCCTCGATCTCGGGGATGAAGCTCCACTGGTTGTTCACAATCGGAATTACGGTGCGTCGAGTACCAGCCTCCGGCGAAGTCATGCGCAATGCGATTTCGACTTTACCGCTCCCGTCGCTCGCTGCGCCTGCCAGGATTGGGAAAGGATCGATGGAGTAAGCCGCCAGCGAGACAGAAGGGAGCTGTGTGGTGACCGTTACATTTGGGGATTTGGTATCTATCCAGAAGGTCTTTTCGTAGGGCGCAGTCGAACGGTTCCCGGCTGCATCTCGACCGAAGATCGAGATCGTTTGGGAGGCATAATCCAATCCCAGCGGAATTGACAGTTTGGTGCTCCAGGCCCCATTCAGGACGTGGTTTTCGCTCAGCTCGACCGTCTGGCACATTACCATTCCAGGCTGGCCGGTCGTGTCCAGGCAGACATCGACATTCTTCACCTGTCCGCTGTCTTGGATCTCACCACGCAGCGTCATCGCCGCCGGGCCGATAACCGCTGAAAGCGCCGACTGGCTTTCCTCGTCCAGGCTGACGGTAGGTGGGAGCGAGTTGATTAACAGCACCCGCCAGAGACTCCATTCGCTGGTGTAGCCGACGGAGTTCGTCGCCCGGGCACGGGCAAAATAGCGTGCCTCATTCTGCGCTCCGGACAGGTCCACCATGCACGACCAGACTCCGCTCATCGGCGCAGCCACCTGGCAGGTCTTATTTGCCGTGTCGCCGTATGGGTCCAGGACCTCTACCTCCACGCTGGACACGCCGCTCGGATCTACCGCTCTGCCTTCCAGTATGCTAGTCCCAGGTCGGACGAAGATAGGCGCTTGGGCAAGCACCTGGTCCAGTTCAGACGGAGTCAGTCCGGCCGGAGCAGATGATCCATCCAGCTGCTCAAGCGCCTCGGTCTGACCAGCGGCCGATAAGACGGCCACGTCGACCGGCGGATCGATCACCAGCGGGTGCTCGACTGTGAACTCGTTGAAAATCACTTCCGGGGCTGAAGTAGTGGTTAGGGTGGCTTTGATCCGCAGCCGAGTCCGCCAGGTCGTGCAGCGTCTGGCAGGCCGCCGGATTATTGGGGTTCAGCCGGCGGCACAGCTCGTATTCCACCTGCGGCTGGCTGTAGGTGACCATACCCGTAAACGCCACTTTGCCCCTGGAGAGCGGCTCGACCGGCCCCAGGTCGAATTGCTGGAAATATCCTTGCGACCCATCCGGATTTGTGATCGGTGTTCCTCCCTGTAGAACCATTGAGCCATGTGTGGTGACCCTCAGGACCAGGCGTTCTCCCGGTGCAGATGCTCCACCGGTGTTGAGGTAGTCTAGCGTATAGTTGACGGCCTGGTTGTTGCCCAGCAGCTGGGTCACCCGTCCGGACTTGAACAGCGTCCGCAGGAACAGGCCGTAATTGCGGGTATCGCTGATCACACCGGTGGGGTTGGACTGAATAATGGCACGCAAGTCCACATCCAGATAGCGGCTTGATGTGGGTGATTGTTCCAGGGCTAAGTTGTTCCAATGGAATCCGTGCCACATGACGATGTTATGCTGGTCAGGCAGCAGGAAGAGCAGCCTGCTCAGGATAGGGCTGTCGTGGGGATTAAATATTGGGAATACCGTCCACAACCGTAGGGCATCCCCTTCGCTGCCGAAGGCGATCAGGTCCAGAGGCGTTGTTGTCGGATCGCTGATGCCGAGCAGCTCGAAGGGCAAGTATAGGTCGGTGATTGACCTTGGAGCGTGGGCTGTGAAGCGGAAAACTTCCGGCGGCAAACCGCCAGGCAGCGCATCGTACCAGGCAGTTCCGTTCCAACGCAGGAATTGGGCGGTCTGTGTATTGGTGACCCATACGAGGGTGTCCGCAGCGAAGGGCAGTGTCAGCGTATCTCCGGCAGTGGCTGGATAAGGGTTGTATGCCTGATCTGTTCCCGCGCTTGAGCCGGTCTTCAGGTAGATGAACAGGTCGCCTTCCGAGTCCCAATCTGCTCCGAGCCATGCAATCCGTAGGGCATCTACATCCCAGCTCAGGTAGAACTTTTGAGCGTGGCTCAAGGAGAGACCTGGTGGGAGTGTGTCCAGGAGTATCCGGTTGAAGCCGATCTCCGATTCGCCGCTGTCCATCCACCCATGGTAGATATCCGCTCCAGGCATGGCGATAAGATCTGGCGTCAAGGGTGTATCTGCGTAGAACGGGCCGACTTGGTTCACGCTCCGGTTTCCATAAATGTCCTCGGAGACGACGAAGGCTGTATAAGCTTGGGCTTCAACGGTGACCTGGTCTACCTGCAGTTGGCCCTCCGGGTTGACTGCTGCCAGATTGGAGAGGTCGGGTGATTCCTGTTGACTTAGTCCGGCATAGTAGCGCCTTACACCGCTGCCGTCCGACGCTGGCGTCCAGCTGATCTGAATGGTCGGGTTAAGCACGTCGTAGATTGTCTGCCCGACTCTTACGGGCGTCAAAACTCCCTGGGAGTTGACGTATGACAGAGTCATCGTAACGAGAGATGGCGGAACAAGGTCCGCCGTCACCTCCCGAGTGACCAGGGTGGTGTGGCCCCCCAGGTCGGCGGCCTGGACGTCCAGATTAACAACCTCGCCGTCTGGCAGGACCTCCGGCATCCGAGGATAACTCCACCTTCCGTCTTTGACGGATGCCCTGTACCAGGTTCCGCTGTCGTGCAGACCAACCTCCACCTCGCTGACTCCAGCCAGGTCGCTTACTGGACCAGACAGGTTCACACCCCAGTTGGAGACCATGTGGGTGGAGGTGAAAACCGTTGGGCTGATGTCCACCGTCGGGGGCAGCGTATCGATGAAGATGGTGCTGGTAAAAGGCGACTCCTGGATCTGTCCATTCCAGTCGCGAGCACTGGTTTTGAAAATATACGCCCCATCGACCAGGCCTGGAGGGGGGGTCCAGGTGGTGCTGCCCGCATAACCGGTCACGGAAGCATCTGGGAAATCGAAGGATGTCAAGAAGTCGCCATTGACGCTCAACGTGATCTCCCGCAAGCCGCTCGCCGCTTCGGCGTGAACGGTAAGGCTCACCGGGTCGAGGCTGGTCAGCACACTGTGGTCTACCGGCTCCACCAGGATTGAAACGGGCAGGAGGCTCACATTGACAGGTGCGGTAGCTTCAAGCCCCGTCTGATTCTCCCCCGGAGGCAATCCTTCCAGAGCAGGCGCACCTACCACTGTGGGTGTGGCTTCCGGAGCAAATGATGCATCCACAGCCGGAGAGGCCTCAGGAGTTGGTGTGGCTTCCAGCGTTGTCGTGGCTTCGGCCACAGCCGAGGAATTTGGAGAAGGTAAGGCATCCACCATCTCTGAAATCTCTGTGGAGCCCAGGACTTCCGGTGCATCTGGGGTTTCATTCGAGCCTGGAATTTCCGTCGAAGCCGAGGCTTCGGTCTCAAACAACATTTTCGGATTGGGCGAAGCCTCCAAGGTCGGTGAGCTTTCCAGGGTTGGGATAATTTCCGGCGCAGGCGTTACTTCTGCAGTCGGTGAATTTTCCGGAGTTGGCGAGCTTTCTACTTTGATATCTGTTTCAGGCCCAGCCATCTGAACAGGCGCTCCACTGGTCGCTTGGCTGCAGCTGCCGTAGATATCGCAAGCCTGCATAAAGAACGGTGCGCTGCTCGAGCTCACGTCGCAGGTAGACATAATCTTGTATAGTCGGGTATGGTCAACGATCACTTCCTTATACCAATTGTCGACCTGATCATAAGTGACCAGGTCCTCTGGCAGGGTCGTGCAGGGGCACTGATAGCCTGTCCTGCTCAGGTTCAAGTCAGTTGCGGTGCACCTGACTTGCGTCGTGAGGTCATGGTTGACGGTTTGCAGTGTGACCTGCGGGCCAGGCATATCGATTTCGCCCTGCCATGCATTCCAGGAGGCAGGGTTATCATTGCGGTTGCCAAGATAGTCAACGCCGCGCAGCTCGAGCTCGTACAAGCCCTCCTGTCCGGCTGGCAGCGTGTAGCTCCAGGTGGTATGTGGGGCCAGGTTATCGGTCAAGTTTGCCCAATTCCAGGTCTTTTTCCCAAGAATAAAAAGGTTCGCCGCCTCTTGATTGGAAAATGCGCGCGAGAAGAGATAGACTTCATCAACCCAGCCCCCGAATGCATTCCCTCCCTGAGCACTGTTGCCCAGCGCCAGCAGGCTGGAGCTGGTATCCAGGAGCCCCAAGCCAACCGGCTTCCCAGCGCCGACCTGGATTCCATCGATATAGATGTAATTGGCCATACCCGTCCAAACCCCGACGACATGGTGCCATTGAGCATCAGTCAGCATCATGTTGCTGCTGGCTTCGGAGGTATACCCGTTGCTGTCCGTTACGCTGAAAGTCAACCCTCCTTTGGTTTTCCAATAGAACGCCGCGGCATGATTGAGGTTCAGCAAGGTAGTGTTTTCAATCGGGGTATTCTTGACTTTAATCCACATCGCCGCAGTCAGAGTGGTGGTGATCGGCGTTTTCAACGGCTCCCGCCATTGGATGGTGTCATCGACCCCGTCAAAATAAACCGCTTCATCCACCTTGCCAGGTTCATAGACCAGGGGAGTACGGCCGCTTTCGCTGTAGCCGGTTTGATTGAATCCCGAGGCATCCAAGAAATTTTGGCCGTTAACGGTCGACCGATCGTTCAGGTGCATGGCCAATGCCGCGTCTAGTGTGACGTCAGACTGTTCAACGGGAACCAGGGCGACCTGCAGCCCATAAGGCCCGCCGCCTTCCGTATTGGTGATTACCCCGCTCAAGGTCAGCGGCGCGGTGATTGTGGCAGTGGGGCTGAGGTTTGTCAAAGAGACTGTGGGCGGGTTATTGTCAAAAATTACCGATGCAGGATCGGTGACGGTTGCCGTATTGCCTACCTTGTCCGTGGTGCGCAGGCTCAAGGTGTAGATGCCAGTTGGGTTGGGGATAGGATTCAGGTCAACCACATTGACCGGGAACTTGTAATCCACAGACCAGCTAGTACCTGAAACCGTAGCCGTCTGCCAGCCGCCATACGGTAGATTTGGACCACCATCGACGAGGATTTCGAGCGAGGAAACTCCGCTTCTTTCGTCTGTGATTGTGCCGTTGAAATGCTGAACCCAGGTCTGAATATCCTGAGGCCGGAGCGGGAGAGGCCATATTTCAGGCTGGAGCGTGACCGAAGGTGGATCACGGTCTATCTTGATAAAGGCACTGTTGGACAGCCCGGTATGACCGACCGCGTCGGTGGCGCGCGCCACTAATGTGTGATTGCCCTGGGCAAGGCTGCGCATATCTAAGGTATAAGCCCAGATCTCCTTCCCGCTGGCAGGCTGGAACGGATTTCCATCCACTGAGACCTCCACAGAACGGATAAAGGAGGTGGGATCGTGGGCTTCGCCGCCGATGACCTGGAAACCGCTGCCGGAGAGATAGCTCCCATTGGCCGGCGAGATGAGGCTGGCGGTCGGCAAATCGGTGTCTACTGTCACGGTGATCGACTGGCTAGCGCTCAGATCACAGGTGGAAGTGCTTGCCTGGCTCCCTAGCTTCGTAACTTGCGCTGCTACAGGGTGTGAGAGGGAATAAATCTGTTGATTCGACAGAGGATAATCGAAGATATACAGCTCGTCCAATGCACCTTGGAACGCATTCTCGTAGCCGATGTAATTATAGGATGGGATGGCACCCAAAGCGACCGGATTGGCACTGGGACCCGTGAGCACGCCTGTCATTTGGGTACCTGCCGCTTCAACGCCGTTCACATAAACTTTCAGTTTCGTGCCGTCCGATATGGCGATGAGGTTGTACCAGGTCGCCGCCTGCAGGTTCTGATTGAACCGATAATCCTTCTGCTCGTTATTAAAGCCAATGTCGTAACCACCATTACTATTCGGCTTAAGATACAGGTTATATCCGTGAGACCGGCTGGTGATATCGGTTTTAGCGATAATGTAGAAATAATCCGTGCGGCTAGTTGGCGGGAGATTAACCCACGCCGACAGGCTGAACGTAGTTGCGCCGGAGAAATTCAGGTCGCTGCTGGATTGAGTAAGCGTCAGGCGATTGTAAGGATTGCTGAAGTAGACCGCATTGCCGATGCGGCCGGGTATAGAAGCCGGGCTGCCCGGGCTGCTGACGGCATCATAGTAGCCGGAGTTGGCGATATTGTGGAATGGCGGCGCAGTTTCGTCGAAAGGCAGATATACCAGCGGCATTTCGAGCGCGCCGCAGGCAGTGCTCGTGATCGGCAGCTGGGATGCCGGCACACTTGTGGCAACCCGGATGTTGTTGTATATGCTTCTGGATTGCTCCCCGAGCACCTCGAATGGTGCCTGCGTTGGGGCGAAGGCGGTGAGGCCGGCCGGCAGCTGGGTGAATAATTCGCCCTTGATCGGAGTGCCCGATCCATTTTGCACGGTGACAGTCAAGGGGAAAGTGGCGCCCAAGCCCACATATCCTGAAAAGCCGGCTGTCATTTGCAGGCTGAACGGGATTTTGTTCGGGACATTGGGATTATAAGGATAAGAGACCGGGTCCATTTTATGCAGAAGGTACTCGGTCTCGTCGTCCAAGCCATCCCCGTCTGTGTCCATGATCAGGGGGCTGCTGCGCACCAGTGCGAAAAGGGGCAGGGCGTAGTAGAAATTGTAGCCGTTCACCTCTTCCAGATCGGTACGGCCATCGCTGTCGCTATCCACATGCGCTGGATCGCTGCCCAGGCGGGCTTCCACCTCATCACGCAGGCCATCGTGATCGGTGTCATCCAGGATTGGGTTGAAAGCAAAGCCGCCCTTTGAAGTGGGCTTAGCAGCCATGTCCATTTCCCAGCTGTCGGAAAGCGTGTCGCCATCCGTATCCCATTTCGTGTCGTCCGGATCGTTGCCGTGATACTGGATATTCATCAGACCGTCATTGTCCCGATCTTGAGGCGCAGAGAAAGAGAGTTCATCTCCAGACCAGTTCCAGGCTGCGAAACCATCTATGTCTGCAGGAAAGACATCGAAATACAATTCGGGCGGCTCTTGCTCAACGCTGCCCTTGGTTTTCCTGTCACTGCAGAAAATCCACAATATGCAGCGCCAAAAGTGGATCTGATAATCGAACGTCGAGTCGTAGGAAAATGCCTGATTAAGACCAGCTTGCGTGAAGTGGATGGTATCCAATTGGCCGATTAAATCACCGGTAACATTGTACATATCTTGTTCGTAGAGGGCGCCCGATGTGTCGTCCATTCTAAGCAGGTGGTCCCACTCTTTGGAGTGCCAGTCCGAATTTTGGTCGATGACGCTCTCGTTGCTGTCGACTTCGATAGAGGCTCTTGTGCCTTTTAGATCGACTTCAACATCATTAATAATTCTCAACTCCCGGGAGTTTGCTGGATCTTCTTGGGAAGCTTTAACCGCCATAGGAAAAGAGATGTTGACGCCATTTCCTTCCGAGACGCCCTTTTCGCTTAAGAATCCATACAACGTCTCTCCCACTGTAGGTTCGAGGCTGGTCATCGGATCCACGTCGTAGAAGATCTCGGTCAGCGCCTGGATCAGCATCTCTGTGAAATTGATGCCCAGTAGTTCAGATAGAATCGTGTTGATAAAATTGTAGATCGCCACGATCAGTGGGCCGATGACTGGGATGTAGCTGATAATCGCAAAAATGACGATCACGATGATCGTAGCGAACAAGTTGGCCACCATCATCCCGATCTGGATGCCATTCAATTCCTGGTTGGTTGCCATCATATAGATGAAAATCCCGATCGTCGCCAAGATCAGCAGGCAGGTGACGATAACCATCCCCCAAAAGCCAAATTCTGTGGATTTCGAGCCGTTCGCGGCGGAGTGATGGTGAGGAAGCTTTCCGATGGCCGAGATTGCCTTGTAAGCACCAAAGACCACAAACATGCCGCTGATAGCAATACTGATGATCGAGCCTGCCTCGCTTTCATCCAGCTTCTCGTTAATCGGGGGGAGATGGGTAATCAGCCAGGCTATGCCGAATATTAACTCCGCCGCCAGGCCAACTCCACCTTTCCATGTCATTTCTTCGAATTTGAAGAGGCTGGAAAATTCCTTCAAGGTCCCGTTTCCGGTGACCTTAAAGTAGATGTTGTTGAAAATTATTCTTAGCTCTCCCTCCAGATTTACAATTTCTAAGAGGCACTCCATTCCGATCTTGATCGGCTCCCAGTAAATTTCCCATCTCTCCAGGTACTCGGTCATGACCTCGTCAGTCTCTTCGACCGTTGAGACGATGTGCTCCTCGCCCTCCTCAACGATATTGAAGCAGCCCTGGTAGATGTTGGCGTAGTACTCCTCCAGGAATATCAAGGCGCCTTCAGCGACCGCTGGGTCAGGATCGATCGTCTCCGGTGGATAGATATCCCTCATCCCCAGCAGGTAAGCGTCCAGCGGAGCGCCAGCCCACTCGCCGTCTTGATAGATGTAGGGCGCCCAACTGAGGGCAGTGGCGGTGATGACCTGGACCGGCGCCAGTGTGCTGCCATCCGGCACACTTGTGGGCAGCGTCAACGTGTAATCGTATCCATCGTCTGAGATGGCGATGTTGCTGTAGGTTCCCTTCGAATCCAGGTTAAGCGGGCGGTAGTACTCCTCATGAGCAAACATGATCGTGGGGGTGATCGGCTGGCTGACTGACCAGTAAGAGGTGTAGACATCTAGGATCTTCTTGGTCTCGGTCATCGTGATCTGCTGGTAAGCCAGGTCGATGTGTGGGTATTCAAACTCTTTGACCAGCAGGATGTTGTCCGTGATCCCGAAACGGGTGGGAGTAATCGGGACGCTGCTGTTAATGGTATGGTCGAAGCGGCGACGGATTTCGGTCACGGGAAAGTCACGCTGATTATTCGACCCCAGCCGCCCGGCCAGGAAGCTGTGGTCCAGGCCAAAGACCAGGTCGCTCAGCGGGGCAAGCTGGTTGATTCGGGTGGCTTTGTTTGGCTCGGTGATCGCTGCCGGGTCTTTGTACGTGACCGCCCAGCGATTGCCGTGCTGCTCGCGCACGTTCAGCCCAGTCAGGGTGAAGCTGTCATAGTAATTCTGGATAATCGAGGGCTCGATTATAGGTCTCGAAATCTTTACACTGGTCTTCTTCAAAGCCATCCTCGGCGCAAATATCCACCAGCGCCTGGACGAGCCAAACCATGCGCACCAGTTGGGCGTTGCCCCAGGTGGATGAGGGTAGATAGATCATTCTGGCATAGAATGACACCCAGTTATCGCCGGCGTCTTTCTCGACTTGGAGCGGAACGTAGGCGGCTTTCCGGCTGCCGTCGGAGGTGAGGTCGCGAACGAAGACTCCGTAACCCTTCAGAGTCTCTTCATCCGGCAGGTTGGTGGGATTCCCGGTGATCTCGATTTCCAGCATCGGGATCAGCTTAACATCCCCATAGGCATCCTGGGGGCTGTCCGATTCGGGGGTGGCGTCCTTGAAAGTCTTCCCGTCCTCATCCATCATCTGTCCCTGGACATCGCCTTTGGGCCAATCGAAGACATTGAAAGCATAGCGCAGGTGGGTGGTGTTGGTGGGCCGCACCTGGATCTCAACATAGGTGGGGGTGTTAGGGGTCAAATTATCGAAAGTCAATGACATGGGATTTTCGTTGTCATAGCTATGTGGCCCCTTCTCGAACGGCGACATGTCGGGCTTGTCCGGGACCCCATCGCTGTCGTTATCGAAAGACCACAGATCGGGGTTGTTGTCGTGATCGGTGTCCAGCCCCCATTCGCGCTGATCGCCCACCCCATCCTGATTGGTGTCCACATTGAGCGGATCGCCGTACCAGGTCTTGACTCCCAAGCTGAAGCCGGTTACCTCGGCGTAATCGCTGATCGTATCGCCATCTGTATCTTTGTTGTTTGGATTTGTGCCGAGCCGCGCTTCCTGGTCATCAGTCAAGCTGTCCGCGTCGCTGTCCGTGGTTGAATTTGTAACCGCCTGCGGCCCAGACTGGTTGAACGGGAGGGAGAGAGGCGACACTGCTGCTGGGGCCTGTTTTGCCTGAGCTGTCTCGAGCGGAGAAAAATTGGGGTTAATACCAGGAGCGGGCAACTTGCTAAATCTCTGGGCCATCTCAACAGCTTTTTGGCGCTGCTCCTGGGCTTTTAACTGAGAGGACATGTCCTCGGACAATTCCGCCGCCTTGACAGACTGCAACAGCGGCCCGAAGACCATTGCAACGATCAGCAGGACGATGATCGCGATATAGGCAGGCTTACGGCGGAGTCCCAGAAATAATCCAAATCCCACCAGCACCAGGAAGCCGGTAATTTGCCAGGCGTTTTGGAAAGCTTGGGATCGCAAGGCGTTTTGCATTCGCTCCATCGGACTGAGACTGGCCGCTACAGCTTCTGGCAGAGGTCCGAAATCCTGGAAATTGACTTCAATATCTGCCTGTCGCTGTTCCTGGCTGGTAGGCGGAAATTGGACGTGCACTACCTGGCGAACGGGCAAGCCTTCTGAGCTAATCCAAATCTCGCCCGTACCCGATAGGCTGGCAAATTGCCTTTTCAAATCGATCAGGACGCCGGGCGGCAGCTTTCCCTGGGAAGTGAGTTGTTGGGTCAGCTGTTTTTCCATATAAGCGGCAAAGCTGGGTCCGTAGATGTCGAATGCGTAGCGAGTTAATCCCGCCTCATCGGATGGCGCTGCAAGATGGATGTTCTTCGCGCCTGCCAGGAAAGCCATAAAGTCGGATTGCGGTGCAAGCGAGGAGGTGAAGTCAGGAATTTCTTGCCAGGCCTGCTGCCCCATGCGGGAATAAGCCCGTTCGCCTTCGATCTTTATCTGTGTGCCTGACTGGGGATCGAGTGCGTTGGCGCCCTCCGTAAATAAGGAGAATTCCATTTTGTGCTCGATCAGGTTTGTTGACCCTTCCAGGCGAGCGGACTGCTGTTGGCTTTGTTTACCGACGTTTTGTGGATTTGGTAGAGGAACATTGACCTGGTCAATTTGGGCGACGAAGTGGTAGGATCCGGTTTGCTTGACCAGATCCCAACTATGCTGCACTACTTGTTGCGGGTCAGGGGCTGCAGATGCAGGCGTCAATAGCCTGGCGTTTTGATAAACAGTCAGGAATAGGAGGATAAGAACCAAACAAAGGGCAACCAAGAAGATAGATGAACGCTTCATAACGCTATCCTCCTCGTCTGGCTGATTAACCACGCCAGTCTAAAAACTGATCCTGTATTCTTCTTTTATGGAAATGAAGAATTAGATTAATTTAAGATGAATTGTATATCAATATCGGATTAGTGGACAGAGTAGGATTTCTATAATTAATTGCACTATGGTTGCTTATCTTCTTTTCCAAGAGTTATCCTCTATAAAGAAAATTAGATTTTATGTTATAAAGGATGCTTAATCAATAGTTCGTGATTAATCAAGAAAAAAATAACTACTCCAAACCGGCAGGGGATAAGGAAGTTATTCTTCCAACCTCATCCATTTTCTTTCATTCTCTTGTTATGGTTGTTAACAGTCAACCAATCCCGAACCACAAACTACGCCGCCCGCATATCGTCCCCGGGTGCATAATCCGACCACGTTTGTTCGAACAGCTTGACCAAGTTCATCATAAGTCTGCTGCTTTGATCTCCGCCCCAGCCGGATTTGGAAAGACCACCCTGCTGACCCAGTGGTTGGACCGTTGCCCATTGCCCAATGCCTGGCTGCAGCTGGATGAAACCGATCATGAGATCCCCGTGTTTCTGTCCGGCGTTGTAGCCGCCCTGCGCCAACTCTTCCCGTTTTGCCTTCAAAAAACTGCCGATCTGCAGCATGCCCAGGGACCTGTGCCGCTGGTTATCTGGAAAAGTGCACTGATCAGCGATCTGGATTTGCTGGAAGATACACCCTTCGTCTTGGCGCTGGATGATTATCACCTTGTTAGGAATCCATCGATCGATTTACTGCTCGCTGATGCACTGCGCCTCGGGCCACTGTCGCAGCACCTGATCTTCTCCGCACGGCGCAGTCCATCTCTGTCGTTTAGCCGGCTTAAAGTTCATGAGATGCTCGTCGAAATAAAAACAGCTGATTTGCGCTTTACAGATTCCGAAGCTTTCGAGTATTTCCGCCGGAGCGTCCATATTCCCTTGAGCGTTGCCGAAATATCTCAGCTTCAGGAGAAGACTGAAGGCTGGGCTGCCGGATTAACATTAACAGCGATCAGGTTAAGGGAAGATGTCCAACCGGAGGTGTTGATCCAGCATCTGGATGGACCGGACAGGCATGTGAGCGATTATCTGCTCGACCAGGTATTCACTCACCAGCCGAGCGAAATCCAGGAATTCCTGCTCAAGACAGCCACCTTCAACCAATTCTGTGCAGCCATGTTATCAGAAGTGTTCGATTCCAATCAGAGCGAAGGTGAGATCCAGGTGCTGCTGGAACATATCGAAGATGCCCAGCTTTTCCTGACCCCTCTCGATACCCGGCGTACCTGGTACCAATACCATCACCTGTTTCGCCAGATGCTGCTGTCGCGCCAACATTTAAACCTCCCTCCTGACAAAATTAAGCTGTATCGCCTGCGCGCAGCAGCCTGGCTAACCCGTAAAGGGCTGACGGACGAAGCGTTAAGCCACCTGATCGCCGTGGAAGATTGGATCGGAGCAGCGCTGCTGGTGGAAAGTCAATTCTGCACGATGCTTAACAACGACGATTCCCAGAAGATCCAGCGCTGCCTCGGGTATTTTCCGGAAGATTTCATCGCCATCCGTCCAGGTCTGCTGTTGATGCAGGCTTGGGTGGCGCATTTCGGCTTGCGTCTTACGGTGATGCACTCACTGACCGCCACAATTCAGGCTATGCTGGATGCTGCATTGAAACAGAGTGAGAGCGATGCACCCTTACGAGGATTTGAAGTTATCCCACACAGGATCGTCCAGGCTCAAATCTGGGAGTTGGATAGCATCTATAAGTATTTGGCCAACCGGGGCAGCCAGGCAATGTCTCTCGCCCGCTTGGCAGTGGAGTCCCTACCGGAGACCTGGTTGTTCGCCCGCGGCAACGCCATGATTTACCTGGGGCTATCCATGGCGATGGAAGGTCTTTATCACGATGTGGTTGTTATGTTAAATGAGGCTTACGAGAGTCTGCAGAAACCTCGGACAACATATGGCAAGCGGCTACTGTTTTGTCTCGCCGTCAGCCATCTGATCCAAGGAGAACTGGAGCTCTGCCGTCAAACGGCGGAGATCTTGGTGCGGAACTCTCTCGAATTGAACCTGTTGCTCAACCTGGGTTGGGGTTACTACCTGTTGGGGCGGGTCTATCAGGAATGGAACCAGCTTGAGTTGGCGGCTAGGTATTATAAACTTGTGATCGACCAGGGCTTCAACTCGAATTTGTATTGTTCAGTGGAGAGCATCGCAGGCTATATTTTTGTGTTGGAGGAGCTTGGGCGTCACGAATTAGCGCAACAGTCGTTGGATTCGCTCCAACAGCTATTTAGCGAACAGATTGCAGCCACACCTCTTCCGCTGACTTCCATGACCGCCTGGTTGAAACTGCAGAACGGCAATCGTGAAGAAGCGTACCGCTGGGCTGAATCATTTGGTTACCCTGTCGCCAATCAGGCGATCGTCTGGTATCACATCCCCCACATCTATAAACTCAAAATCTTATTGGATAGAGGCGGGCCTGAAACGAGCCAGTTAGCAGATCAGCTCCTGGATGAGATCCAGGAGCTTGCCGAACGCACGCACAATAATTTCACACTTATTCGCACACTGGCAATGCGTGCAGTATTACTCGCCAAAGAGGGGGAAAACGCTGCGGCTCAACAAACATTGGAGCGCGCCTTACACCTGGCACGCCCAGGCGGGTTTATCCAGACCTTCGTGGAACAGGGACCGGAAATGCTGGGACTCCTTCGGGCGGTTTCACCACATCTCAAGGATGATGCAGGTCTGAATGGGTACCTCGATTCTATCGTCACCGCATTTTCGAAACCAATTTACCCCCACCTAGCGCCTCCGAACGAAAGGGAGACCAAATCCCTGCTGACTGAACGCGAGCTTGAAGTCCTGGAGTTGCTGGCCGAGAGGCTGAGTATAAATGAAATCTCGGCCAGGCTGTTCATCTCCACGAGCACAGTCCAGCAGCACACCCACCACATTTATCGCAAATTGAATGTCTCGAACAAACGCCAGGCTGTTGCCAGGGCCATAGAACTTGGCATTCTAGGCTCCGGTCGTTAACCCTACTTATTCTCATGTCCCAGGACGAATAGAACAAAAATAAAACATTTTAATGCAAGACTGGGCAGGTACAGCCGGATATGCTTACGCGAGTATGCGGAGGTGCCAGTGCCTGATGAGATCATTCGCCAATACCTGTTTGACCTTCCGGGACAATATTTGATCGGCGTGGTGGGGGAGCTAGATGAACACTGGCTCGCACACCTGGAAGGTTTAGAAATCTCGACTGCTCCCTGGGGTAAGTACCATCACATGACACAGATCAAAGGATGGCTTGCCGATCAAACCATGCTTTCCGGGCTGCTCGAACTCCTGAATGACCTGGGCATGGTAATCCTGACCGTCGAACGCCTACTGACAGATGAAGAGATCGAGTCTCCTGATCGCTGAAAGGCAGCCAGCTCTGTGCCAGTTAAACTAGACCTGCCATCTCGTCCCCCATCCGCTCCGCTGGCCTTCCACCTGCTGGCCAAACCCAGCGGCTCAGCCTGCAACCTGGACTGCGCCTACTGCTTTTTTCTGGATAAGGCCACCCTTTACCCAGGCAGCAAGTTCCGCATGAGCGAACCAATTCTGGAGCAGTACATCCGCCAGCTTATCGAAACGCACCCAGAAGAAACCGTGAACATTGCCTGGCAGGGCGGCGAGCCGACCCTGATGGGCCTGGACTTTTACCGGCAGGCGCTGGCTCTGGCCGAAAAATACCGCCGGCCGGGCATGTCCTTCTTGCACACCATGCAGACCAACGGAACTCTGTTGGACGACGAATGGGTGGCCTTCTTCAAGGAGAACAACTTCCTGATCGGCATCAGCCTGGACGGACCACGCGAGCTGCATGATGTGTACCGGCTGGATAAAGGCGGTCGGCCCACCTTCGACCAGGTACTGCGCGGCGTGCGGCTGCTGCAGAAGCACAAGGTCGAGTTCAACGTGCTGACCACGGTAAACCTCGTCAACGGTGATTATCCGCTGGAAGTCTACCGCTTCCTGCGCGACGACGTCGGCGCAAACTGGATGCAGTTCATCCCGGTTGTCGAGCGCATTAATTCCGACGGTCAGACATTATTCCAGGAAGGCGCGCAGGTCTCCGATCGCTCGGTTCTCCCTGAGCAGTTTGGGCGCTTCCTTTCAGTTATATTCGACGAGTGGGTGCGCCGGGACGTGGGTCGTATCTTTGTGCAAACCTTCGAAGCCTCGCTGCGCAACTGGCTGGGTCTGTCCACCTCCGGCATGTGTGTATTCAACGAGACCTGCGGTGCCGGCCTGGCGCTGGAACATAACGGCGACCTGTATGCCTGCGACCACTATGTCGAGCCGAAGTTCTTACTTGGTAATATCGAAAACACACACCTTCTCGAAATGATCTCCTCGCCGCAGCAGGTCGAATTCGGCCAGGACAAGCGTGATTCACTCCCGCGCTTCTGCCGGGAATGCTCCGTGCGTTTCGCCTGTCATGGCGAGTGTCCCAAGAACCGTTTCCTCGTTACTCCCGACGGTGAGCCTGGGCTGAATTACCTGTGCGCCGATTTCAAACAGTTCTTCCAGCATGTCGATTTCCCGATGAAGATCATGGCCGGGCTGATCCGGCGCGGCCACGAGGCAAAGGAGGTAATGGCAACCCTCGATCGAGCCTTTGCAGGGGTGCGGCGTCACGACCCCTGTCCCTGCGGCAGCGGCCTCCGCTTCAACCGCTGCCACGGAGCGCCTCCAAACCGGCCAGCTCAGCAAAAAATCCCGGCCTCCAGCCATCGATCGGCGATGCACGACAGCGCATCTTCCATTCCAGTTTCGGGAAATTCAAGCGATTGAGCTGCGCCGGCTGTTTTACTTATTAATTATATGATTCATTCAGTAAAGGAGAAAATAACGTGCCCAACGGAAAACCGAACATTCTTGTCATCTGGGGAGACGACATTGGCATCACCAACCTGAGCTGCTACAGCGATGGTTTGATGGGCTACCGCACCCCCAACATCGACCGCATTGCCAATGAAGGCATGCGTTTTACCGATTCGTACGGCCAACAGAGCTGCACCGCTGGCCGGGCGGCATTCATCACCGGACAGAACCCCTATCGCACCGGGCTGACGAAGGTGGGCATGCCGGGCGTGGATATCGGTCTGCAGGCGGAGGACGCCTCCATTGCCGAACTGCTAAAGCCATTGGGCTATGCAACCGGACAGTTCGGAAAGAACCACTTTGGCGATCTCAACAAGTACCTGCCCACAGCCCATGGCTTCGACGAGTTCTATGGCAATCTATACCACCTGAACGCAGAAGAAGAGCCGGAGCATGTGGACTACCCACCGGAGGCGGATTTCCCCAATTTCAAGAAGATTTTCGGCCCGCGCGGTGTGATCCATTCCTGGGCTACCGCAGAAGATGACCCCACCGAGCAGCCGCGCTGGGGGCGCGTCGGCAAGCAAAAGATCGTCGACACCGGACCGTTGACCAGGGAGCGCATGCAAACCTGCGACACCGAGTTCATCGCCGCCGCTAAAAACTTCATAGAGCGCGCCCATACAGCCGACCAGCCCTTTTTCGTCTGGCTCAACACCACCTGGATGCATTTCCGCGTCCACCCGCCCAAAGAGATCCTCGGCCAGGCCGGCCGCTGGCAGTCTTTCTACCATGACGCCATGGTCGAGCACGACAAGCATGTCGGCCAGGTGCTGAACTACCTGGACGAGCTGGGCATCGCCGAAGATACGATTGTGGTCTACTCCACCGATAACGGCCCGCACATGAATACCTGGCCGGATGGGGCAATGACCCCCTTCCGCAACGAGAAGAACTCGAACTGGGAAGGCGCTTTCCGCATACCGGAGATGATTCGCTGGCCGGGCAAGATCAAAGCCGGCTCGGTTTCGAACGAGATCATCAGCCACACCGACTGGCTGCCGACCCTGCTGGCGGCGGCCGGAGATGCCGAAATATCCGAGAAGTTGAAGATGGGATACCAGGCTGGAGATAAGACCTTCAAGGTTCATATCGACGGCTACAACTTCCTGCCTTACTTTACCGGGCAAGTGGAGAAAGGACCGCGCCAGGGTATCATCTACTTCTCGGACGACGGAGACCTAGTTGGTCTGCGCTATGACAACTGGAAGTTCGTCTTTGCCGAGCAGCGCGTTCAGGGCACTGTGCAGATCTGGGCTGAGCCATTCGTCTTTCTGCGTGTGCCCAAGGTCTTCAACCTGCGCACCGATCCCTTTGAGCGGGCGGACATCACCTCCAACACCTATTATGATTGGATGATTGACCGGATTTATCTGACCTATGCAGCCCAGTTCCTGGTCCGGCAGTTCCTAGAGACTTTCCAGGAATTCCCGCCGCGCATGAAACCTGCCAGTTTCGGCATCGACCAGGTGATGGAGAAGATGGAACAGAGCTTTGATTACTAATCCTCAAGCTGCTCGCAGACCTGACAGGTTTCCAAAACCTGTCAGGTCTTGGACGGCGCAAAAACGGTTGATTACGATATAAGATAAGGAGAAATTTCTATGTCCCTGAAAGAATACAAGCCCGGAGCTGCCTTCAATGGCGTTGTCGGGCGCACCTACGACACTTCCGAACAAGCCTGGCCAGAGCCAAAGCGTGCCAGGGCAGACGCTCCAAATGTCCTGTTTATCGTCCTGGATGACGTCGGCTTTGGGCAGCTTGGCTGCTACGGCAGCCCGATCAGGACGCCCAATATGGATGCCCTGGCGGAAAACGGCCTGCGTTATAACAACATGCACACCACGGCGCTTTGCTCCCCCACCCGCGCCTGCATCCTGACCGGGCGCAACCACCATTCCAACGCTATGGCCTGTATCACCGAAGGCTCGACCGGCTTCCCCGGTTATAACGCCAATATCCCCTTCGAGAACGGTTTGCTCTCGGAAATCCTGCTGGAGAACGGTTATAACACCTATGCCGTCGGCAAATGGCACCTGACCCCCGCCGACCAGATCTCGGCAGCGGGTCCGTACGACCGCTGGCCGCTGGGGCGCGGCTTCGAGCGTTTCTACGGCTTCCTGGGCGGCGAGACCCACCAGTACTACCCCGAGCTGATCTATGATAACCACCAGGTAGAGCCTCCCAAGACACCCGAAGAAGGCTATCACCTGACCGAAGACCTGGTAGATAAGGCAATCAGCTTCGTCGCCGACGCCAAGCAGGTCGCACCTGACAAACCCTTCTTCATGTACTTCTGCCCGGGCGCCATGCACGCCCCTCATCACGTCCGCAAGGAATGGTCCGATAAATACAAAGGGGTATTCGATGATGGCTGGGATGCCTACCGTAAAAGGACCTTCGCACGCCAAAAGGAGATGGGGCTCGTCCCTGCGGATGCCGAGCTTTCCCGGCATGATCCCGATGTCGCCCAGTGGGATACGCTTTCGGCAGATGAGAAACGTCTGTATGCTCACATGATGGAGGTCTTCGCCGGTTTCATGGAACACACCGATTTCCACATCGGCCGCCTGTTCGACTTCCTGAAATCGATCGGCGAGTTCGAAAACACCCTGATCATGTTGATTTCCGACAACGGCGCCAGTTCCGAGGGAGGTCCGACCGGTTCAGTCAATGAAAACCTGTTCTTCAATAACGTCAAAGAAGACCTGCAGACGAACCTGGAGCATATCGACGAGCTTGGCGACCCAACCACCTTCAACCATTATGCCTGGGGCTGGACCTGGGCTGGCGATACTCCTTTCCGCCGTTGGAAGCGTGAGACCTATCGCGGCGGGATCAGCGATCCCTTCATTGTTCACTTCCCGAAGGGGTTGAAAGCCAGGGGCGAGGTGCGCACTCAATATGCACACGCCATCGATATGGTCCCCACAGTACTGGACATTTTGGATGTAGATCATCCCGAAAGCATCAAAGGCGTAGCACAGGCTCCGATGGAAGGGTTCAGCTTTGCGCACACGCTCGAGGATGCCCAGGCGGAAAGCAAGCATCACACCCAGTACTTTGAAATGCTCGGTCACCGCTCTATTTATCACGATGGCTGGCGGGCGGTCTGCCCCTGGCCCGGGCCTTCGTTCACCGAAGCCGGCGCCGGCTTTGGCAATCCCATCCCGGCTGAAAAACTGACCGAGCTGGATGCTAAAGGCTGGGAGCTCTACCATGTCGATGAGGATTTTGCCGAAAACAAGAACATTGCCGAAGGCAACCGGGCAAAGTTGATCGAGATGATCGCAACCTGGTATGTTGAGGCCGGCAAATACCACGTCTTGCCAGTGGATGGACGCGGCATGCCACGCATGCTGGACGAACGCCCGCAAATCACCAAGGATCGCATGCATTACACCTTCTACCCGCACACGCAGGCTGTGCCCTATAATGCCGGCCCGCGCCTGCTCAACCGCACCCACAGCATTACCGCTGACGTGGAGATCCCCGCTGGAGGCGCAGAAGGCGCCCTGGTATCCTTCGGAGGCGTGGACGGCGGTTACTGCTTCTATGTCAAGGATAACCTGCTTCACTATGTTCAAAACTACGTCGCCCGCGACTACCTGCAGGTTGCTAGTACGGTTCCGACGCCGGCCGGGCGCCACGAACTGCGCTTCGAGTTCGAAGTGACCGGTGCGCCGGACTTTGCCAACGGCAAGGGCACTCCTGGTCGCGCCCAACTGTATATAGACAGCAAACTCGTCGGCCAGGCTGAATTCCCCCACACCACGCCTTTCAGCCTGGGGCTGACCGGCGGCATCACCGTAGGCGCCGACCCTGGCGCGCCGGTGGCGCCTTTCTACGAGACGCCTTTCGAATTCACCGGTACGCTCTTCAGCGTGACCTTTGACGTCAGCGGAGATGTGATCCAGGACAGCGAAGCGGAGATGCGCGTCATCATGGCGCGGCAATGAAATTGGCGCAGCAGTAAACAACGTTGGGGGTGCTGTCATTCAACGACAGCACCCTTATCAAGAAAAAGAGAAAAACATGAGTACGGAAAAACTGACCACACCGATTGGCGATTTTGAATTTGTGCTGGATGGGTATCCCACCAAAGAGACCGCCCAGAAACTGTTCGATGCGCTCGATTTTCAGCGCGCCTGCCAGGCCTATCTTGACTTTATCCCGGCAATGTCGATGTATTCCCTACTTGAGGGGCAGGAAAAAGGCTGGGGGTGTAAGGAATGTTCTGACCTGGCTGTGGCTGCCGATTTGCTGGACGCCACCCCGCTGGTTTTGACCGGCAATACGGAAAGCGTTTATTTTGCCTGCAATGTTGACCTCAAAAAAGATGGCCCCACGGTTGTTGAAATCCCTCCTCAGGTTTTGGGGATGGCTAACGATGCCTATTTCCGATATATCATTGATTTTGGGATGGTTGGTCCGGATAAAGGGGAAGGGGGGAAATACCTGCTGCTGCCGCCAGAATATGAAGGCGAAGTGCCGGAAGGTTATTTTATCGCTCGTTCGCGCACCTATAGAGTGTGGGTCATGGCGCGTGCCAGCCAACGAATCAGCGGCATGGGTGAGCAGGCCATCGAATGGTATGGCGATCATTGTGCGGTCTATCCGCTAAAAAATGGCCCGAGAAAGCCCAATATCATCAATGCCGGAAGCTTATCGGCGGATACCACCCACCCCAATGATTTCCAGTACTTTGTTAACCTGGATAAGATGATCCAATACGAACCCACCGAGGCTTTCAACACGGAACAATTGGGATTGTTGCGAGCACTGGGCATCCAGAAGGGCAAGCAATTTGACCCAGATGAGCGAATGCAGAAGATTCTCGACACCGCCGCCAAAACAGGTCTTGGCATGGCCAGGGCGATTGCTTACCAGTCGCGCGATCCGGAAGTAAAAGTGTATCCGGATCGCAATTGGGAATATATCTTTGTGGGCGGCAGCCATGAATTCTTGAAGAACGGCGTCCGAAACCTGGATGCCAGAACGCTCTTCCACTTCACAGCCATTTGCGTTACCCCAGCCATGGTCAATAAAATTGTGGGCGCCGGATCTCAGTATATGAGCGCTTATGTTGATGGTCGTGGTGATTACCTGGATGGCAGCCAAACCTACAAGCTTCACCTGCCACCGAATATTCCCGTTAACAACTTCTGGTCGGTGACGCTATATGATCCCAAGACGCGCTCGCTGCTGCAAAATGGCATGCCCAAGCCCAGCATCAATAGCTTTGACGGGCCTGAACAGAATGATGATGGTTCTTACGATGTCTTCTTTGGTCCGGAAGCACCCGCTGGAAAAGAAAAGAACTGGGTCAAAACCATTCCCGGTAACGGTTGGTTTACATACATCCGCCTGTATGGCCCGCTGGAGCCTTTCTTCAAGCAGACCTGGAAACCGGACGATATTGTGAAGTTGTAACCGATCGAAGCTTTCTCCATCAGGATACCGAAATGACGATCCTATCAAGCGAACCAGCAGTAGATACGAAGCAGGCTTTCATCAGCCTGCACCGGCTGCGCGTTTGCGTGTTGCTGGTCTCGCTGCCCTTCGGCATGCTTCAACTCGGTTTGCCGCTCGTCGCCCGCGAGATGGGAGCAAACGCCCTGGTGACTGGCGGGCTTCTATCAGTCTCGGCGTTGATCATCGTTGCTGTCCAACCGGTCGTCGGGCTTGGGTTGGAGCGTTCTGGGCGCAAGCTGTTTCTCATGGTGGGCTTGCTGGGATACGCCTTCTCGAACGCCATCTTCGGGCTGGCATCTGAAATCACCGGCCTGTTTCTTGCCCAGCTTGCCCAGGGCATCGGAGCAGGATTGTTCTGGCTGGCGGCCCTGGCTGTGGTGTCCGATCTGGCATCTGCTGGCTCTCGTGGCCAGGAATATGGCGGGATAGAAGAAATGTCCATCCGTGGTATCCTGCTCGGGACGCTGGCTGGCTTCGCCATGTTTGATCTATTGAGCCGTGACGCCCTCGGCGGGTTAGCGCTCGTGACCAGTTGGCGCATCCTTTTCTTCGGGTTCACCGCGACTGCGTTGCTGGCGGCCGCACTGTTATGGAGAGGGATTCCTCAGTCTCTTCATCACAGCACCGACCAACCGCGCAAGGTCTCTGCTGTCCCCACGGATAAAGCGGTTAAGTCGATTAAAAAATGGCGCATCTCCCGCCAACTGTACATCGTGCTTGGAATCGTGATTCTGACCGCCGGCGCCAGCGAGATTATCAGCCCAATCTTGGTCAATTACCTGAACGATAACATTTCGACGAACCTTTTCGGCATTGCGCTGGCTTTCTTACCAGCCGCGCTGGTAGGGGCGATGCTGCCCTCACGCCTGGGCGGGCTGAGCGACCGCATCGGGCGGCGTCCGCCAATGATCGGTGCCCTACTCATGGGGTGCATCGCTACACTTGCTATTCCATTCGTACAATCGCTCTGGCCGTTGGCGCTGCTGTGGGCGTTCGAGGCAATCGCCTTTGCTGCAGCGATACCCGCCGAGGAAGCGCTGGTCGTCGATATCTCGGGCGGTGAACGGCCGGGAGTGGCGCTAGGATTCTTCACTGCCGCTGCCGGGCTGGGAGCCGTGATCGGGCCGCTGTTGGGCGGTTGGTTGTTCCACCGGTTCGGAGTCATCAGTGTGTTCGGCACCGCCGCATTGTTTATGGCGCTGGGAGCCGGATCGATCTGGCTATGGGTGCTCGAGCCATCTAAACTTCGAGGTAACCAATGAGCGATCTACTTTCTCTCTGGAAAAAAACTTCCACCCGTCAGGCTATTCTGGATTTTGTCGCGGCGGTGGCCACACCTGGCTGCCCGGATTTTGTCCCGCCAGCCGAGCGCATTGCTACATTCGATAATGATGGCACACTGTGGTGCGAAAAGCCAGCCTACATTCAGTTGTA
Source organism: uncultured Chloroflexia bacterium (assembly GCA_963827155.1). Taxonomy (GTDB): domain Bacteria; phylum Chloroflexota; class Anaerolineae; order Anaerolineales; family UBA4823; genus UTCFX2. The sequence continues at coordinate 2,465,021 of CAWGZV010000002.1, forward strand.
CTTCGCCCTCCAGCGCCTGAATGAGCAGGCGGCCGCCGATCCGGCCCTGCTGGCGCAGCCTGGCTACAAAGCCGCGGCAGCCGGCGATCTGGCATACTTCGACAGCCTGTACTCCGGCAACCAGACCGAATTGATGAGATTGCTCTTCGACACCCACGCTGGCATGACCCAGGCGGAGTTCGAAGCCCAGGCTGATGCATTTCTCTCTAAAGCTGTTCACCCGCGCTATGGCCAGCCGTTCAAGCAGTTGACCTACCTGCCAATGATCGAGTTGATCCGCTACTTGGAAGCAAACCAGTTCAAGGTTTATATCGCCTCGGCTGGAGGGATGAGTTTTGTTCGCACGGTGTCGGAAGAGATCTACGGTATCTCGCGTGAGCAGGTCATCGGCAGTAATGTCGCCTATGAAGCCAGGATGACCGATGCCGGACCGGTCTTATTTCGTAAACCCGGCCTGGTAGACCCGATCAGCGATGGCCCCGGCAAGCCGGTCAACATCGAGCTGCACATTGGCCGCAAACCCATCCTGGCTGCCGGGAATGCCGACGGCGATATCCACATGCTTTGGTACAGCCAGACCAACCCCCACAGGTCGCTTCAATTGCTCCTCCGTCACGACGATCGCGAGCGTGAATATGCCTACGATGCCGGCGCTGAGAAAGCGCAGCAACTGGCTGCGGTGCACAACTGGCAGGTGATCAGCATGCAAGAAGATTTTCTTCAAGTGTTTGCTTACGAGCGATAGAGGATCTAAGTATGGATCTGAATCAATTGTTGTTGCTCATCATGAACCTTTCCACGCTGGTCTTTGTAGGAACCAGTATGTTGGCGATGGGTCTGAGCCTGACTGTGGCTCAAATCACGGTATCACTGCGCAATATCCGCCTGGTGATCCTGGCTCTGGTGATAAATTTTATCCTGGTGCCGATCGTAGCCTATCTGATAACCCGCCTCTTCCCCTCAGCGATGGGTTAGCGACCGGCCTGATATTGGTTTCCACGGCTGCGGGCGCGCCTTTCCTGCCCAAACTGGCTCAGATTGCTAAAGGCAACCTGGCATTTTCTGTTGGGCTGATGGTCTTACTAATGATAATGACCGTCCTGTACATGCCGCTGATACTACCGCTGCTGCTGCGCGGCGTATCAATCAATCCGTGGGATATCGCCCGTCCTTTTAATTTTCTTGATGTTGCTTCCTCTTACAGCTGGTCTGTTTGTCAAAGCACTCTATTTGCAGACCGCGGATAACCTGGCTCCCCACTTGGCAAAGGCATCCAACATTTCTCTGGTTCTATTGGTGGTTGCTGGTTTGCTTGCCAACCTAGACTCCCTCCTTGGGAGTGTTGGTATAACCGGCATCCTGGCGGGATTGATCTTCCTGGCTTCGTGTTTTGTTATCGGCTATCTCTTCGGCGGTAAGCAGGAAGTTATCCGCCCAGCGCAATCTGTCAGCAGCCCTGGTCGTGGCTACTACCAATTTTGCTGAAGACCCCGAGGTGATTGTGATGGTTCTGGTGCTCGGTCTGGTAAGCTTGTTAGCTTTATTAATCACTGCCTATTTCTTAGGAAGAAGACAAATATGATCACCAACTTAGTTGCATTACATTACAAGCTCATGCTGGCAATGTCGATGCAGGCCATGCTGGATACCCATCAGCGCGATTTGTTAAGGTTCAGAATCAAAATTAGCCTGCGGAGAGATTGAAACATGATTGGAGCTAATATTCAGAAAGATATCCGCCGATTAACTACCCCACGGGCGGCGGCCATTGCCGGGATTTTGTTCGGGCTGCTATTCGGCGCCAGCCTGGTTCTGATGCGCAGCGCAATCCCAGCAGCGATCTCCCCCGATACAAGTTGGGCACAGACCGGTGCCTGGAAGATTAACCTTGCCCTGGGGCTGATGCCGTTTGCAGGGATCGCCTACCTGTGGTTCATCGGCGTGGTGCGCGATAAGCTGGGTGAATTCGAAGATAAGTTCTTCTCCACTGTTTTTTTTGGCAGCAGCCTGCTCTTTCTGGCGATGGTCTTTATTTCGATGGCCATCGCCGGTGGGATTCTGACCACGTACCAAATGATCACTGGAGAGACACCGGATTACACGGTGATTTACTTTGGCCGGGCGCTGATGCTGCATATCAGCAACGTGTACGCCCTGCGCATGGCAAGCGTGACAATGATCTCACTGGCGACGATCTGGATACGCACCGCATTGATGCCTCACTGGCTGGCCGTGATAACCTACTTACTGGCACTTGCTCTGCTGGTGGTGGTCAACTACAGCCCGTGGATCACCCTCGTCTTTCCTGCCTGGGTGTTATTGATCAGCCTGTTCATCCTGTGGATGCGCTTCAAGCATCCAGATGCACAGATCCTCACATCAAACTAAACCAAAGCAAGGTATGGCAGTGCACCGATGGAATTCATTAAAGTAACTTCACTGGTTATCGAATATTTGGCGGTGGCGATCATCGCCGGGATGGTCGGTTACAGCACAATCAGGTACTTCAAATTACTAATCGGGAATAGACATTCTCCAGATGCGAACTATCGAGAGTATAAACACACGCTGGGCAAAGGGCTGCTGCTGGGTTTAGAGATTCTGGTCGCCGCAGACGTGATCCGCACCGTGGCACTGGAGCCCACCTTCGAAAATATTGCTGCCCTTGGCCTGCTGGTTTTGGTGCGAACCTTCTTGAGCTGGTCCCTGGTGGTCGAGGTTGAAAACCGCTGGCCCTGGCAGAAAAACCAGACCAGCGCAGAGCGCGGAGGTTATCCTGAATGACAGCAAGCATAGTTGAAGGCGCCCGGAAGCGATGGAGCATAAAACGCAAAAACATTCTGCCCGATTTTATAGCCGCCTTTACAGTGGGCGTAGCCAGCATCCCCGATAGCATGGCTTCTGCGCTTCTGGCCGGCATCAACCCTCTGACCGGGCTGTACACGATGATCATTGCAACACCGATCGGAGCGCTTTTTACCAGCTCGGAAATGATGCATATTTCCACTACCAGCGCTTTATCGCTGGGTATAGCCAGTTCATTAGCAGGAATTCCAGCTTCAGAAAAATTACAGGCTGTTTTTCTTCTGGCGCTCATGGTCGGTGTGATCCAGATCACCCTGGGCCTGCTCAAGATGGGCTTTTTGGTGCGGTTTGTTCCACATTCTGTGATGACAGGCTTTCTTAATGGGGTGGCGCTGCTTATCATTCTGGGGCAGCTTAGAGACTTTACTGGATTTCAAAGCGAATATTCAAACCGGGTTGTCCAGGCTTTGGATACTGCACTGAACGCTCAAGCGATCCTTCTGCCAGTCCTCTTTATCGGTCTGACCACTGTTCTGCTGATTATTGTGTTCGGGAGAATCAAGCTCACCAGCCAGTTTGCATTCATCCTGGCGATGGCTATCGCATCTGTCTTGCCATTCCTGCCATGGTTCCAACATGTTCCCCTGGTCGGTGATGTTACGCAAGTGCCCAACGCGCTGCCTTCATTTTCCTTGCCCAATTTCTCGATGTTATTCCAGTTGATCGTACCGGCATTTGCCCTCAGCGTGATCGGACTGGTGCAGGGAGCCGGGATCAGTCAGGGTTACCCCAACCCGGATGGGAAATATCCAGACCCTTCTGGGGATTTCGTGGGGCAGGGCGCGGCCAACCTCGCCGCTAGTTTCTTTCGGGGTATGCCCAGCGGCGGTTCCCTTTCCGGAACCGCGATGGTGGTCAATGCTGGGGCAAGGTCACGCTGGGCTAACTTCCTGGCCGGGGTTTTGATCGCCGTTACCGTCCTGCTGTTCGCCAACCTGGTCGAGCTGATCGCTATGCCTGCTCTGGCCGGCCTCCTGATAGTGATCGGGTTTCGAACGATCGACCTCCCTTCAATCCTTACTGTGTGGCAGACCGGAGTCCTACCACGCGTGGTGATGTTGATCACACTGATTGGAACTCTGGTCATGCCGCTGCAGTTTGCAGTGCTTATGGGTGTAGCGCTTTCAATCTTGCTTTTCATTTTTCACCAGGCAAACCGCCTCACACTCATGGAATTAGTCAAGCCGGAAAAAGGGACTTTTCCCATCGAGCGACCTGCGCCAGGCCAGCTCTCTGACCATAAAGTGACAGTTCTGTACCCGTACGGCAGCTTGTTTTATGCGGCGGCCAAAACCTTTGAAGAAAATTTGCCATCAGCCGACAATGCTAAAGAAGCGGTGGTGATATTCGTGTTCCGCGGCTATGACAAGTTCGGAAGCACCATGATCGCTGTCTTGGATCGTTACAACCAGGTCGTGCAGGCCAACGGCGGTGTAGTGATGTTGGCGGGAATAAGCTCTGGGGTCTTGCTTCAGCTAGAGCGCACCGGTCTTCTGGATCGAATCGGCCGTGGGAATGTTTTTCTTGCCCAGGAGCAGTGGGGTGTAGCCGCAAACCAGGCATATGAGGCTGCGCAGTTATGGCTGGAGAGGTAAAAAACCTGCTGCAAATGGAGCATGCTTCCCACAGCAGGCATGACCTGTCAGTAAAGTTCACTTTTCGGAACAATAGAAGGAGACAAACCATGATTAACAGAAACCTGTCAAACAAACCCGTACCGTTCCTCTGGATCAGCTTGATCCTCGTTTTCACCTTCCTGCTCTCGGCCTGTCAGCCGGCTCCCGCGCCCACAGAGCCTCCCATTCCGCCGACTCCACCACCTGCAGCCACGGCCACCACCAAGCCTGAGCCGCCATCCACCGCTGAACCGGTCATCGTAAGCACAGCGGAGGTGGACCTGTCCGCCCAGCTGGTCGGACCGCTTTGGCTGCTGCTCGGCTACGGTGACGCCGGCAATCCGATTGTTGTCGAACCGGGCACAACAGTAACAGCGCAATTTGCGGAAGACGGCAGCCTGAACGGCTCCGCTGGATGCAACAGCTTTTTCGGTTCGTATGAGCTGAAAGGCGAAGAGATCAAGATTGGTCCGCTCGGATCCACAATGATGGCTTGCGAGAAGGGAATGAATCAGGAAGCGATTGTGCTGGAAGCGCTGCAAAGCGCCTACAAGATCGCCTTCACCTCCCAGGGCCGCCTCGAAATCTTCTACAACTCCGGCTCAGTTTTTGAAAAAAAGCTGGTGTATACGCCTAGCCAGAAATCGCTGGTGGACACGCTTTGGGTGTTGGAAGCTTTTGGTAAACCCGACAATCCATCCGCCCCGGAGACGGGCACACTGATCACCGCCCAGTTCTCCGAAGAGGGCATCCTGAGCGGCGCAGCTGGCTGCAACTTCTATACGACCTCCTTTGCAGCCAAAGACGGCCGGATCGCAATCGAAATGCCCGCCAGCACTTTGCGGGCCTGCACCAAAGGCATGGAGCAAGAAGCCGCCTACTTGCAAGCCCTGACGGAAGCCGAAAGTTTCACCATAAACGATGGAACCCTGGTGATTACCTACGGCGGCGGTCAGGGAGTGCTCCGGTATACCTCGCAGCACATGCCTATCGAAAATGTGCTGTGGACGCTGGTGACCGTAAACGGCGAGGTGAACCAGCTTGGCCTTGTACCCACCACAGCTCTGTTCGAGCCCGGGACGGAGTCCGCCTCGGGGACGGTTGGCGGCGTCGCCATGTGCAACAACTATAGCGGCAGCTACAGCCTCGACCAGCAAGCGCTCAAGATTGACGGCATGGCGGCGACCCAGATTCGCTGCCCCGAGAAGGTGATGCAGGCTGAAACCACCTACCTGGAGACCCTGGAAGCTGCTAAGAGCTACCAGGTATATGGCGAGACGTTGGTGATCACCTCCGAGAAGGGCGTGCTGACGTTCAGCGCCAACCGCGCCCCCCTGGAAGGCACTGCGTGGCGTCTGACATCGATGGGCGATGTAAATAGCCCAACGATACCTTCCCAGGGTGGGGAATTCACTGCCCAGTTCGTTCCCCAAGAAGGGGGACCCTCCGGTCTGATCATCGGCTCAACGGGCTGCAACGACTATAACGCTGCCTACCTGGCTAACCTGAACGAGCTCAAGGTTAACTTACCCAATAAGACCAATAACTCTGGTTGCTCCCCGGATTTCTGGGAGCAGGAGCAGCAGTTCTTCCTCGGCTTGAACGCCGCATCCACGTACCGCATACTGGGAAATACCCTGCAAATCCCCTACGACGAGGGCCGGCAGGCGCTAAACTTTATTGCCTACGTGCCCCAGGTTACGCCCCCTCCTAGCGGAGGCGCGCTTACACCATTGAACGGTACCCGCTGGTGGCTGGTGATGATCGGTCCAAGGCCGGTTTTGCCGGGTACCCAGACCACCGCAGAATTTGCCATTAATGCTGATGGACAAACCGGCACGATATCGGGCAATGCCGGCTGCAACACCTACAACGCCGCGATCACTGGCGTACTGCAGGTTGGCCCGATTGCTTCGACCAAGCGCCTTTGCCCCGAGCCGCCAGGGTTAATGAACCAGGAATATGAATACCTGGAAGCCTTGCAGACCGCAAACAGCTTCACCCAGGCTTCCAATCAGCTGCTGATTGGAACGCGTGGCGAGCTGCTGGTGTTCTACAACTCCCCGGCTCCACTGGTACCGATTGTACCTCCCACCCCACTTCCGCCGCTTCCCCCGGGACCAACAGAAATCGCTCCAACACCAGAAGTGACTGAGTCGCCGACCGAGGAACCAACCGCCGAACCGACAGCAAAGCCGACTGAACAACCCACTCCAACCGAGGAACCGACCGCCAAACCACCAGCTACTCCAGAGGCTGTCATCAAGGCTCCCACTGAAGGGGTCGTCGACCAGCTGATCAAGTTTGATGCCAGCAGCTCCACCTCCGGTGGAAACATCACCGGGTTTGCCTGGGATTTTGGCGATGGAGCCAAGGCAAACGGTGTTAATGTGGAGCATAAGTTCACCAAGCCAGGAACTTACACAGTGACTCTGACGATCACAGACAGTAATGCGAAAACCGCTAGCGTCACACAGAAGGTCACGATCCATTAAGATCTGAAAGCTGAGCGCCGGGGTCTGGAGGATTTATTGTTTTTCCTGAGCGATCCCGGCGCCCAATTCGCACACAATCATCCAGTGGGAGGTTTGCCACCGCTGATTGTGTGTGAGGCTTCTTGCAAGGATGGGCAGGTGCAGCGATAAAGAGCCAGTTTTCAAGCCTCAAGTGCAAGCTTGGAAAGGAGAAGCAAAATGAGCGATATTAACCCCACTGGCATTCTTCTGAAGACCGAGACGAACCAGTTTTCGGTAGCCCCCGGCGGGAACCTGGAAATCACGGTCATTCTCAAGAACCAAAGCTCCTCAACAGATCAGGTGCGGATTACGGTGGATGGCGTCCCCATATCCTGGATTTCGACGGACCAACCGATTGTACTGCTCCAACCAGACGAGGAACGGCGTATCACCTTGAACGTTCAGCCGCCTGCGCCCCCAAGCGCCAACGCCAGCCGGAACCGGATGCGCATCATTGTCACAAGCACTTTCGTCCCAGAGCGTTTCTCCGAAGCTCTTGTCACAATCACTGTTGCCGGTTTTGAAGTTCCAGGACGGGTAGGCGTTTTGCTGAACAGCCTGCAGTGCGCTGTGATTCCAGGCGAAAAAGCAGCCGTGCCGGTCGTCCTTATCAACCAGGGGCTCGGACCCGACACATTCAACATAGCCACCGATGGATTGCCGCCCAATTGGTTCAGCCTCGATCGCTCCTCTTGGAGCCTGAAGGGAGGCGAGATGGCAAATGGTGTCTTGGTGATCCAGCCGTCGCGCAGCTCTGAAGCTCGTGCCGGACGCTATCCATTCACCATTCTGGTAAAGAGCGCCCAGGCTCCGGAGCAAAATGTCTCCATTGACTGTATCCTGACTGTGGGCGCTTTTACCCAAGTCGCAACCCAGTTACTCGCTCCCGATCCAAAAAGCGAGCAGCCCGAGCGCGTGCATATTAGTAATCAATCCAACGTACCCGCCATTGTTACGGTTAGCTGGCAAAGCCCCGAAGGGACATTGGCGTTCGATCCGCCCGGGCCGATACAGGTCAGTTTGGCGCTGGATGAAAGCGCTGATATTAACAATAAGCCCCGTCCAGTGCACCACTACTGGGTGGGAGGCGAGAAAGAACATCCTTATACGGTCGAAGTGCAAGCTGCTGGGATCGAAGACCAGATTCTGCGCAGTGAAGTGCGCCAGATGGCGGTCATGCCCACATGGGCGGCAATTGCAGGCGGATTCCTTTTGCTAATGTGCTGTGGTTTCTTTTTTCTGGCGATTGTTCTGCGCGTTGGGATCTTCGGTGCAACCGTTCCAACGCCAAGCCTTTTAGCAACTGCTACCGTTCCCAGCACGCCGCTTCCCACGGCAACCCAATCTCAGGTCAATCAACGTCCTGTTCTGGTGGACCGCAGTTGGTTTCTAATATCGTACAACAATGCCAACAGCAAGCCTGGGTCCCAGGAACCCTTCACTCGATTTAATCAGGATGGCACCCTCATAGGCTTCACCGGCTGCAAGAACATCAACGGGACTTACCAGACCGAATTCAACCGGATCACCATCGCTGCCATCAATCTATCCGCCGGCGCGTGCCCTGATCCGTTGCTGCAGGTCCAGGAGGATATACAGGTGGCGATATTGCGTTCAGCGCGTAGCTACCTGGTTGCCGATACTACCCTCCAAATCACCGGCGACGCTGGCTTCATGAACTACTCGCTTACCCCGCCTGTTCGCCCGCAGGAAATCCCACCCCCTCAGGCAGTTATTCAGAGCCCAACCCAAGCGCTCGTCGGGGAGAACGTGACTTTTGACGGCTCCCAATCCAGCGGTCAAGTCCCGCTCGTTACCAGGCGCTGGGAATTCGGCGATGGGAGTAGTGCAAGCGGTAGGATCGTGCAGCATGCGATCCAGAGCCCTGGCACGTATGCGGTGCAGCTTACGGTGATAGACCAGCGTGGACAGACCAACACGACTACCCAGCAAATTCTCATTCTTTCTCAGCCGACCGCGGTACCGACAAAGTCACCGACGCCAACCGTCACCCTTCCTTCCCCACCCATTCCCAAGACACCAATTCCGCCAACAGCAACCGAGGCTCCCCAGCCAACGGAAGCCCCTCCGCCGGAGGCTATACCTCCCGAGGCACGCCTCAACGCTCCGACCATTGGATATATCGGCGAGCCGATTGCGATAGATGCAACCAGCTCGCGCGAGGGCAGCAGCCCAATCGTTTCCTTTGCCTGGAGCTTTGGTAACGGGACCGGCCAACCAGCCTCGCCCGATCCCAAAACAACCACCATCTATAACAGCACCGGCGTGTATGAAATTACTGTAGTCGTTTCTGACGCCAACGGCCACACAAATAGCGCCTCAGCGATCATCACCATCAACGCTCGTCTGGATGCTCAGGCATGGACGCTCTCAACGATCAATGGTCAGCCACTGCTACCTGGCACCGCTATCACGCTCCAGTTCCTGAGTGGTCAGCTGGCAGGCTTTGCCGGCTGCAACGATTATAACGGTCGCTACACAGCCGTTGATAATAGGGATGATAATTTCGCAATAACAGTGGACCGCCTTAACACCGGCCGACGCGCTTGCCCACCCGAGATCATGAACCAGGAGGATAGCTTCACGAAAGCCATACAGTCGGTCACCTCGGCTGTTATCCAAGAAAACAGGCTTACCCTGTCCGGCTTGGATGTCCAGCTTGTCTTCTTTTTGATCACCAGCCCATAGCAAGTTGCCATGATAAGCATCTCCCGCAGTTGGGGCGTTCTGGGCCTTGAACAACGATATCACGAACATCTTGCCCGCCGGCGATTCGCGATCTCGAAAAAATCCTACCGCTTGCCTATCGCCGCCGCTTGTCTGCTTACAGCGCTGTGCACGGCCGGATGGGTGCAGGTGTACACGGTCAATGAACTGATCAAGAGTGTCCAGACGTGTAAGGCAGACGTAGCGATTGCCGGAATCAGCATGACACCGGAGCGCGAGGAGCTCGTCGTTTTTACATATCCCTATTATGAATCCGGTCTTCAGATCATGGTCTATAAGAATCCTGATGTCGGCAGCCTCAACCTGCCGGATATATTCTTATCATCGATCGTATTCAAGATGCTAGGCCTGGGATTGATCTTGCTGTTTTTGATGGGAAACCTGATCTGGCTCTTGGAAGTGCGCAGTAATCCCAAGATGCCCAATTCTTACTTTGCCGGGGTATGGGATGGGATGTGGTGGGGGTTAAAGATGTTGATTAAGCAGGAATATATGGACGTGGAGAAGCCGAACAAAGTCCTGAAGGGCTTGTTTGTGATGGGCTGGATGGTCTTTGGCTTTGTTCTGATCGCCGAGTTCACCACTGCCATCACCACCTCTCAAACCGTCAGCCACCTGCGTCCAACTATCGACGGCATTTCCGAACTGAGGGGGAAGCGCATACTGACAGTTGCCAGAAGTACCTCGGAGGAATTCCTCCTCACTGAACTCATGCAAGATACCACAGTGGAGCGCATCGACGAAGCATACGAGATCTTGCTGAATGATCAGGCGGATGCGATCGTTTTCGACGCCCACTTGTTGCTGTTCTATGCCGAACACCTGGGCTACGGATTAGTTAAGGTTGTGGAACCTATCTTTCAAGTAGAAAACTACTGGAACGCGCTGCCTGACGGCAGCCCACTGCGAAAACCTATCAATTTTCCAATGCTGCGCCCGCAAAGTTCAGGCCGTTATGACACAATCTATGAGAAGTGGTTTGGGTCCAAGAAATAGGTGGCGAAATGATGAATGATCGTCTGGTACGACAGCGAGGTTTTTTCTTCGGCATGGTGCTCATCCTGGCTGTGCTTGCTTTGATTCTGGTTTGGCAGTTCATTCAATCTATCCTAATGGCATTGGCGCTGGTCGTCATCTTGAAACCTGTCCAAAACTGGTTTCTGGGGAGAAAATGGACGAAGGGTAAACAGAGGACGGCAGCAGGACTAACGCTCGCAGTATTTGTTCTAGTAATTGCTGTTCCTGCCGTTCTTATCATTGGAGGGGCAATCACCCAGGCAACCGTTCTGTTCAATGGTTTGGCTCTGGAAGGTCCGAATTTTTCACTGCGAGGTATGAACACTTGGCTGGAAAGCATGATTCAGGCACTGGTCGCTCGGAAATTTCAGGTTGAGGATATTCACCTAGTCGAGGGGATAGGCCAGTTGGTGGCACAGATCAATGCTTGGCTGAGAGTCTTGATGGTTAACCTGGGTCGGTCCATCCCCGCCTTTTTTACCAACGTATTTATTATGCTGGTAATCATTTACGTGTTACTGCCGCGATATCGCGGCATCGGCAAGAATGAGATCATGGAAATTGTCCCTTACCCACCCGAAATCACCCAGTTATTCCTGGATAAGATTGATCTGATGATTAAAGCCATGTTCAAGGGTACATTTGTCATTGCAATTGTTCAGGGGCTGGCAATGGGCTTGATCTTATGGGTAGCCGGCGTTCCCTATACAATGTTTCTAACACTGATTTCTATATTTCTATCCATGGTGCCAGTAGTTGGCATTTCCCTACTGGCCTGGCCCTTGGGCATTTTTCTGATAGTCAGTGGAGATGTGTGGCAGGGTATTCTCGTCATCGCCGCTTTCCTGCTGCTGGTCGCGAATATTGACACCTTCCTGCGCCCCCGCCTGATCCCGAAAGGCGCACAACTCAATCCCGCATTGGTAATCCTGAGCGTCATTGGCGGTCTACGTGTCATGGGAATCATCGGTGCAATATACGGCCCTGTTGTTATGATTTTGTTGGTTACCAGTATTGATGTTTATACCAAATACCTTCTGCGTTCTGACCTCGAGATTCTGGATCGGGAAGGGCGTATTGATCTGAAAGAGCTGGGACTGGTTCAGGAGGATGATCGAAAGGATCAACACATCGGTGAAATGTTCCTCACAGTGCTGAAAAACGTGACGAAACCCTTCCGCCGGGGAGCTGTAGAACCAGTAGCCGCGAGTCAAGTTGGTACTGATGTTCTGGATTCTCCTCGCTAGGCTAGAAAATTGTTCCTCAGTTTTCTTTATCGGTTTTCGACGGATATGGAATTTAGTATTTATGATTGCCTGGTAGTAAAATTCTTCTGACTAAATGATCTGATTGCATCCCAGTTAAGCACTCGATATCATTTCCAATAATAGCAGGTATCCTTTGGTTAGCTGGCAAATTCGGTTTTTATCAATTCGAGGATATAGATGAGCAGCTATCAACCTCTAGACTTGCTCCCTATTTGGGGTGTATTTATTTTTACAATAATTCTGCTGCTGCTGACCGATCAAGCAGGATATCAGCTTGGACGCCTTTTACGGAACCACTGGCCTGACCGCTCCGAGTCGAGTGTGGGTGCCATGGTAGGTGCTTCATTAGCATTTCTTGGCTTCTTGCTGGCTTTCATCACCGGCGTTGCAGTGAATATATTTATCGAGAGACGCCAACTTGTGATCCAAGAAGCGAATGCCATCGGGACTGTTTATCTCCGAGCTGGATATCTTGATGAGCCGTATTCGACCAAGTCGCGCAAGCTATTGCGAGAATATGTCGATGCACGTCTGGTTGCGTTTAGTTCCGGTGAAAAGCAAGCTGCTCTCACGCGTTCGGAACAAATCCAGACTGAGTTATGGAGTCAAGCCGAAACCGTGGCAAGAAACAGCCCGACACCAACGATCAGTCTATACATCACTTCGTTGAACGAGGTAATCGATTTAGGCACTGAGCGGCTCAATGCAGAGCTAGGTATTCGCGTTCCTCCAATTATCTTACTGGGCATCTACCTTGTAGCCACGCTAACTATGTTGCTCATCGGGATCCAGAGCAGCTACGCTGGTAGCCTTAATTACATAGCTCTGGTAATTATGATTATCATCCTTGCGATTGTGATCTTGATAATCGTCGATTTAGATCGCTCCCGCCAGGGCTTGATCCAGGTACCACAGAAAGCTCTGCTCGACCTTCAGCAGCAACTCCAAAACATACCATAGAAGCCGAGTCGCCCTACAGGTCGTTATACCCCCCATATTTAGGATAGAAAAGAGCAAAACCCACTTCCCTGGGGGTCTCTAGGTGGACCTGAGGGGATTCGAACCCCTGACCTCCTCAGTGCGATTGAGGCGCGCTCCCAACTGCGCTACAGGCCCAGATTTCAAACGAATTTTATTGTATCTGAGAGCCTTTTGACTGTCAAGCTAGATTAGTCTAAGCTCGCACTCGTATCTTTATCTCATTCCTTTCTGATTACATAATAATAAATACCTGGGAAGATCGGATTGTCATACCAACCTTTTACCCATCGCTGTTGGTAGTGACGGTTTAGAGGTGTAAATAGCAAGATTCCTGGTGCCTGCTCATAGTATAAATGGTTAAAGCTTTCATTAATCTCTTCTCGCTGAAGTGGATCTATCGCGACAACTCCACGTTCCACGATGTCCTCCATTTCTCCTCGAATCGAATCTGGAAGATTTTGGTAACGGGCATAATATCCAACCGAATAAGGATAAAGCCAGTTGTGCGGATCGTGGATATCCTCAAGCCAGGAAGCAGTAAACAGCGGAAGCCTGGTATTGGTGAGTTGGTCGACGTAATCCTGTGGATCGATTTCCCGAGGCTCAATTATGAATTTCTGATTGAGCGATAGAAGCTCATCTCGAAAAATTTCCGCAATTAATTGGTCTCCCACTCTGCCTGATGGAAATGGGATCAACATCCGGAACCCTGTTTCCCATAAACTTCGATTATCAATTTCAGCCTTGCGCAGTTCATCCTCACACCGTTTGGGGTCATAAGAATAATAGGGGCTATCCGGTTGGTAGCCAATCATCCCTGGCGGCATCACATTAATTGTACGGACCGCTTCACCGGTAATATATTCTTTTAGATATCGATCATAATTGAAGCAATATGCAAAGCCGCGCCGAACATTGTTATTAGCGAAGAAATCTGGAGGAATACCTTCACCATCTAGCTTGCCGCTGCCGATATTGCTGTTCCCTCCGCTCACATTGATTCGCCAAACATACATGATATCGGTTCTAGATGCACTTGGTACACCTCTGATCACGCTCAATGGTCCGTCAGGATTGCTACCCAGTTTGCAATCTGTGTCAACTAAACTGCATTCAACCCCCACCAATTTATCCATGCGGGGCCAATTCTGGCTTGAGTCAACATCAATGGAATCCGCTTCGCCTGTTTCGAGCTGAGCAAGACGGGTTTCAAAATCATCGATTAAAAGAATCGCGACCTCTATTATTTGCGCCGGGCCTGATGGTGCTCCCTCCCAAGCTGGCTCAATTCTCCAATAATTTTCATTCGCTCGCAAAAGAATTTCTTTTCCGAATTCCCAATGATCGAGCCGGTAAGGTCCGGTGCCCATAGCACTTTTTCCTAAGTTGGTCGTATTTAAATCGTTTATTGATCGACCATAATAACGTTGCCAAATAGAACAGTCGCCATTCCAGCCACCATTCTTGCTCACCCAATCTTTCGATAAGATTGAACCGTACGCCGTGGCGATAGTTGCCAGAAATGGCGACCAGGGTTGAGCAAGGCGAAAAACAACCTCATCATTTTCCACCCAAACAGCATCTTTTACCCGCTGACAAACATGCTGCAATTCTTCGGGATTGTTTCTTAATAGTGAATCTGGGTCGTCGACCAATTCAGGATCGATTAGCTCCGCGACGTCATATATGCCTGAACCTAAAAGCGGCTCGGTGAAAAGCCATTGCGGCGATCCACTTCCTCCTTGAAGGATTCCTCGTTGGAATGTAAAAGCTACATCTTCGGGAGAAAGTAACGAACCATCGTGGAATTTCACTCCTCTTCGAATTTTAAAGCGATAAGTCATCCCGTCTTGGGAGATCCCTCCGTTATCTAAACTTGGGATTATTGTTGCAATCTGTGGAACAAACCGATTTGGGTCGGTCTTATCGAAAAAAATCAGGGAATCATAAACATTCCAGATGACACCTTGTCCAGTAGTTTCGTAATCCAGGGCTGGATCGAGTGTGTCCGGTTCGAATGATGCCAGGTGAAGATACAAACCTGGATTTTTCGAGTGGACAATGGGAACACGCAGCACATCTGTTGGTGTCTCCTGATATTGGAACTTCCCCGGCGTGCTGCTAGGATACTTTGATTTTGAACTTACAGCAGCAGTTGGAGTTCGAGTTGGATCTGTATTAAAAAACAGATAGTATCCACCGATTGCCATTAATCCAAGCACCCCTGCGAGAAAAATCCCCGCAATCCCAACCCATATCCATGGGGATTTCATTTTTCGCTTAGGTGTCAACTGCGAAACCGATTGGGCAAGGCTTGCACGCTGTGGCGGTGCCTGTTCTGACATCTGGATCGTTGGCTGGACAACCGGTCTTTCAGATGGAAAGGAGACCTGAACAGCCTGTTCAAGGATACGACCTTCATGAAAAATACCCGAAATCAAATTCAGTGAATTTTGAAGATCAGATTTAAACTCCTGCGCGGTTTGATAACGAGCGGCAGGATCAAGCGCCATAGCTCTATCGATAACAGATTGGATTTGTTCAGGGACATGAGGGCTAACTTCACGGACGGATTTCATCCGCTTTCCTATCGATCTCAACACGCTTTCTAACGGATCTAAACCAGTCAGCAGTTTATAAAGTGTGGAACCCAATGCATAAATATCACTGCGAGCATCAGTTTTCCCCTGACCGTATTGCTCAGGCGGCGCATAACCAGGCGTCACGGCTCGGGCGCCCATAGTTGTTTTAAAATTAGGATTGAAAACCTTGACCAGACCAAAATCCACAAGCATGGCACGGCCAGCAGGAGTAATGCGAATATTCGCAGGTTTTATATCGCGATGAATCACAGGAGGATTCTCGCTGTGGAGGTATGTCAGCGCATCCGCTACCTGGACGATCCATTCACCGGATTCTTTTACTGGCTGGCTGCCGTGTTGGTTGATGAGCGTGAGCAAGTCCTCACCTTCCACGAAATCCATAACAAGATACTGCCCCTGGCCAGGGATCGAAAAATGGTCTGTAACTCGAGGAAGATTTGGGTGAGACAGATTCGCGAGGATGGTAGCTTCTCGCGAAAATTGACGCTGTGCTTCAGGGCTTGGTTCTAAGTTTTCCTTCACGGCACATTTATGATTTAAGTTTGTGTCCCAAGCCGAATAGACAGCCCCAAAACCACCCCTCCCCAATTCATGAAGGATACGGTAGCGTCCTAACAGCATCTGGTTAGTTGGCGAAGCTGACGAGGCATTCGCTGGAAATGGGGGAACAGGTTGATGACGATCATGAGAAGGAGGATTCCCGGCGGACCGTGATACTCCAGCGAATAAAGGAATGCCGCATTCTGCACAGTACCGCGCAGTATCTCGATTAACTGCGTGGCATTGAGGACAGCTGATTACGCTCATACTTTTCACTATTTCCAACTACGAAGGCATTACTTACCAAATCATAATCCTGAAGCCTTTTCAGAAGAAGGGCAGTGTTTGATTGGATTTTTCAGCTTGTTGAGAATCCCCCTGCTTGGAGGTGATTTGAATCTGATAGCAAAACATTTAATATTGCCAGCTCCCTGGAGTAATAAAAGATGAGCTTGTCAAGCAGGCGATTTGCGTGTTCCATCGCTAGCAGCTCTTGTTTTTGTAATGGCGAAATTTGCAGCATGGCTGCCGCAAGAAATCCAAGGGTCACACCATCCTCAGGGATCTGATTAAGATCATACTCAGTACTGCCAGATGAGAGTAATGCTTCAATGAAGCGCTCAAATTGTTTTCGAAGCTGATATGCGCGTGTCTGCAGTCCAATCGGATCGATGTTCTCGATTGGATAATTCTGGATCTTCCCAACAAGATACGGTTGCGATTGGCGATCATAGTTCAGCACTCGGAAGCGCTCAAGACCTACAGCAGTCAAATCCATCCGACCATCAGCAAGTCTTTCGAGCTGAGCTATCTTTGCCAAACAACCAATTCGATGCGGTTCGGCTAATGGTCCTAAAGCCTCCACACCATTTCGAATTAGAACAACCCCGAAAGAAGAATTTCCCGCCAGGCAATCACCTACCATCTTCAGGTAACGCGGTTCAAATATATGAAGTTGGATCGGTGTCCCTGGAAAAAGGACAGAATTCAATGGGAAGAGTGGGAGGTCAACCATAAGATTTGATAAATTCTCTGCTTTCGTCTTATCGAATCATTTTAGCACATTCCAATTTTCGATAAGATCCGAATCCCCGCATCATCAATAACCCAGATAGAATTGGGATAAAATGATGGGGATCCTCAGTTTCTTATTGTCTAGTCGAAAGGGAAAAAATGGTCGATTCTCATTCCCAGGGAAATCTTTATTATTCAAGACATAAACGATTGCACGAACTGCTCATCAAGAATTCGCAGGGTTTTATTGCAGTTAATCCCGGGCCAGGATTGGTTTATTTAACAGGCTTAAGTTTTCACCTCATGGAGCGCCCAGTCGTTGGAATATTCCGAGAGGACGGATTATCGGCGATTGTCTTGCCCGAATTGGAGACTCCAAAACTCGAGACCATTCCGATAAATATTAGGTCATTCGTATATGGGGAAGACCCTGCCGGATGGTTGCAAGTTTTCAAGCAAGCGGTCCAATTCGTAGGTATAGATAATCATAAAGTGGGAGTTGAGCCGAACTCGATTTCGGTATTTGGAACTTAAACTCCTGGAGCAAGCCGCCCCAAATGCGGAAATCTTGCCAGCAGCAGAAAGCCTCGGAATGCTGCGCGCTCTAAAAGATGCAGATGAGGTTGCAGCAATGAGAAAAGCGGTCGTGATTGCCGAAGCCGCCTTGGAAACCACGCTCAACTCAATCGGTGTTGGAAAAAGTGAGCGGGAGATCGCAGCAAAATTGACATTAAACCTCCTTCGCGAAGGTTCTGACGTAGTGCTCCCTTTCAGCCCGATTGTTTCTAGCGGCCCAAATAGCGCTAATCCTCATGCCGAACCTGGCGAAAGGATCCTGCGAGATGGAGATCTACTAGTAATTGATTGGGGAGCCAGCTACAACGGATATATCTCCGATCTCACTCGGACATTTGCGATCGGATCCGTCGACCAGGAATTTCAAGAGATCTCTAAATTAGTAGCCGAAGCAAACGCGGCAGGGAAGGCAGCAGCAGAACCTAATAGATCCGCGGGCTCGGTCGATCAGGCTGTACGTCAGGTGATTGAAACCGGTGGTTATGGGGCCAATTTTACCCATCGAACTGGACATGGTATCGGTATGGAGGCACATGAAGAACCATATATTCGATCTGGGAATCCATTGGTTTTGCAATCTGGAATGGCGTTCACCATTGAACCCGGGATATATCTTCAAGGTCGTGGAGGTGTTCGGATTGAAGATAATATTGTAGTCACTAATGACGGTGCGGAGTGCCTTAGCAGTCTGCCGCGTGAGCTTCGAGTTCTAAGTTCGTAAGCATCCGATGAGGCTCTGGATAGATGGATGAACAGAGATCTGATCTTGATCTGGATATCTATGCTGACATGGGGAGTTGGAGAGGGAATGTTTTACTTTTTCCAGCCTCTTTACCTGCAAGATATGGGCGCAGATCCATTGAAAATCGGTTCGATCTTGGGGCTGGTCGGTCTAGCCATGACGCTGGCATTCCTCCCGGCGGGTTATCTATCAGATCGAGTTGGCCGCAGACCGATGATAAGGTTAGCGTGGATAATCGGCACGATTGCCACTGTGATGATGTCCATGTCGAAATCGCTTCCACTCCTCGCGGCTTCTATGATTCTCTACGGAGTCACCAGTTTTGTGACAGTCCCGTTATACAGCTACCTCACCAGCGCTCGTGGTCAATTCAGCGTTGGAAGAACATTGACTTTAAATGCCGCATTCTTCAATCTGGGGTATATCGCCGGTCCGCTCATCGGCGGATTCATCGGAGGGCGTTTTGGATTGCACGCCAACTTTCAGGTGGCGGCATTCATTTTTGTAATTTCTAGCATTTTCATTTTTTTTATCCGTGCACAGCCCATTGAAAAACCTGCCGAGGACAAACCAGCACCTGGGATGCGTGATCTGTGGCGGGGCAGCTACGGGCGGTATGTTGCTTTAGTATTCTTTATTATCTTCGGTCTTTATTTGCCTCAACCTCTAGCCCAGAATTTTCTGCAAAATGAAAAAGGGGTCAGCCTGAACACTATTGGACAGCTTCTGGCAGTACGCAGCGTCGGTACGGTAATTTTGAACCTTGCAATTGGACAAATCAACGCAAAAATTGGGTTCATCATATCTCAGATATGCGTCGGTTTATTCACGATCTTCATCTGGCTGGGAACGGGTTTACCTTTTTACTTTATAGGTTATCTGCTGATTGGGGGCTACGTCACGGCCAGAGGAATGGCTATCGCCCAGGGCAGGTCGCTTGTTCAGTCTGTTAATATGGGCAGAGCTTACGGTATGTTAGAGACAGCTATGGCATCTGCCATAGTGTTAGGACCACCCCTGGCTGGTTGGCTGTATGAAATCCAGCCTGATCTTATCTACCTGGTCAGCTTAGTGTTGATTGCAGCTGGCTTGGTCGCGAATCTGATTTATTCGCCAGTCGGACGAGCAGATCCAGTGAGTTCTGACAACCAGGGTAGATCTGCTGAACAGATATAAGAAATCTTTATAATCCTTGAACCCCTACAACTATAAGAAAGAAACTGCGGCGTGTCCCAGCCGCAGTTTCTAAGGGCTTATTCCTCTTTCTGGGTTGCCAGTTCTTTCTGACGAGCTGCTATAACTTCGCCAGAAAGATGAGACGGAACGACCTCATGGTGGTCATACTCCATGGTAAATACCCCGCGTCCGCCAGTAATCGAGCGAAGATCCGTGGTATATCGCAGCATTTCAGCCAGGGGCACCTGGGCAGTGATGACTGACCGTCCTTTCTCAGTATCCATACCCTGGACGCGCGCACGGCGGGTATTCATATCACCAAGAATATCCCCCATATTAGCTTCAGGTACCACGATCCGAACATTCATTATTGGCTCAAGCAGTACAGGGGCTGAATCCTTGACTGCTAGCTTAAAGCATTCTCGCGCCGCAATCTCAAAAGCGACGGGTTTCGAATCAACCGGGTGCTCTTTTCCGTCATAAACCGAAACCTTAACATGACTGAGCGGAAAACCGGCAACAACCCCTTCTTTCATTACGCTTTTGATCCCTTTTTCTATAGAGGTTTGATAGCTTGATGAAACTGCGCCACCGAAGACATCCCAGGAAAACACATAATCGTCCTGTTGAGTTGGCTCGATTTCGCATCCATACTTCACCAAACTGACCCGCGCCGCCGGTTTGTTTCTTGTGGCGGTACATTGCCTGTCCTGGTTTGGTGATGGATTCTTGATAGGGAACCCTCGGCTCCTGGGTAGTCAAACCGGTTTGAAATTTCGATTCGGCCTTTCGAATCGCGACATCAATATGCTGATCACCCATCCCCTGTAAAATGGTCTGATTGGTCGCGGGCTCCATGTGCCACGAGAGGGTTGGATCTTCTTCGGTAAGACGAGTGAGGGTAGTGCTGATCTTGGCAGAGTTTGATTGAGTTTTTGGATTGACCGCGACCTGATACAGGGCGTGCGGGTATGCAGGTTTTTCGAAAGTTAACGGATGTCCTTTATCACAAAGTGTGTCGCCCGTGGCAGTGAGGCTGAGTTTTGGCACGGTAGCAAGATCGCCAGAATGGACCACTTTTACAGCAATTTGCTCTTTCCCACGCAGCAGGTGAATGGTCCCTATTCGCTCCTCAACGCTCTTGTTTTGGTTCCAAATCCTGCTATCTGAAGAGATCATCCCGGAATATACCCGAAAATAGGTGATTTTTCCAACGAACGGATCTGCCGTGGTCTTCCATACATACGCTCCAAATGGACCGCTGTCTGCAGCAGAGATCTCTTCATCGCCGCTTTTACCCTGGGCGGTGATCTGCGCGATCTGTGCCGGAGAGGGCATCATGTCAATGATCGCATCAAGTAAGCGAGCCAGACCAATCTCAGCTGCTCCGGCGGTAACAAAAACCGGAGCGAAAGCATCTGCGCGGACTGCTAAAACTAAACCACGCAAGATTTCTTCTGCGCTGAGCTCTTCACCTTCCAAATATTTTTCAAGCAATGAGTTCTTCACCCTCGGCAGCCGCTTCGATCAACTCCATACGCGCGGTCTCGGCCTGGTCTTGAAATTCAGCAGGGATCTCAATCCCGGTCTTTCCGGCGCCTTCAAAGGCTTTCATCGTTAAAAGATCGATTACGCCTTTAAAGTCTGCTTTTTCTCCCCATGGAAGCTGGACCGGAACTAACCTGACCGAGGAAATTTCACGAATTGATTCTAACGCTTTCGCAAAGTTAGCATTGTCTCGGTTCATTTTGTTGATAACAACAAAACGAGGCAGGTGGAAATTATCGACATGTCCTAGCGCGATCTCGGTGCCTACTTCTGCACCAGCCACTGCATCAACCAACACCAAGGCACCATCTGCAACCCGCAGCGCTGAAATGACCTCTCCGACAAAATCGGTGTAGCCGGGAGTATCGAGAATATTTATTTTATGGTCACGATATTCAACCGGAATCAATGCCGTGGAGAGTGAAATTCCTCTGCGAACCTCTTCCTCTTCAAAATCAGCGGTTGTAGTGCCATCCTCGATTCTCCCCATCCGGGTAGTTGCACCCGAGAAGTGGAGGAATGCTTCAGCCAACACAGTCTTCCCAGCACTGCTGTGGGAGACGAGGGCAATATTCCGAACCATATCCGTGGTATATTCTTTCATTCTACAAAAACCTTCCTGCAGTTTATTGGTTTATTCAGAGTGAAAATAAGATTTTACAGCCGCCCAGGTCGATGAAAATTACCTCAAGATATATAGATTTCCATATGTATATGTTAAATCGCGGGGCGATTATATCATACACAAATTTAAATCGCGCTTTCCAAGGCTGTTTCTCAAATTAAAGTGAGATCGAAGCGCAAAACCAGCGCTCCGATCTCCAAGGATAATCACACACCAAATGGTAGTAACAGCATCGAGCCGCGAATACCATTCGGGGATCGCTTTATGGATTGATCAATCCAATATCTACGGTGTGCAGTAGTAAAGATATACGTTATCTACATAGAGGGCCGTATTCCCATTATATCCATCGTTGACAGCACCGAACAAAACGCTGATCGTTTCACCGCGGTATGCTCGGAGATCATATGAGCGGAACAGCCACCAATATGAGTCTATTGGGAACCATTTGAAGAGCATCTTGCCACCGTTGGATGGATTGCAGGTATCCGTATTTGAGCCATCGGTGCATACAAATCCGTATTGAGCTTCATAGTTGGCTTCAGTTGCATCTGGATACGAAGGACCATAAGTAGCATCCATCGCTTTCTGCTCTTCTATGTGGTAGCCCCAAAGGTCAGAGCTTCTCGGCAATAGGTACGCTTGCAGCTGGACCACCGTTGCATCTGATGGAATTACTGCAGAGGTCGTTTGGTAAAACTCACCAGTAGTCCATTCATGCGGCCATGGATTGGGGATTCCTACTACAGCGCCGCTCAGCATCGAGTGTGTAGGGCTTTTCCAGGCTGTATCGGTGAGTCTGGATTTATTTTTATTGTTTAATATTCGTCCCGAATGACCCACGGAGCCAACCCACCTTCAAAGTCAGAGTTTGTCAGCAGGGTGCTTTCGCAGGTCGTCACCGACGGAGCATTCACCGAAAGGGCACTAAAATTCAAGTTCTTCATGTCGCTGGTGACGTTCAGCTGAGCAGCTGCAGGCTCGAAATTATATCCACTCTTCGCTACGGTTACTTTCTGGCTGCCTTCACCAGTGGTCATCTTGTATACGCCGTTAGCGTCGGTAACGCTCATGCGTCCCATATCACTTGTCACCGTTGCACCGCTCAGCGGCAAATCCTGAGCGTCCTTGATTTGTCCTGTCAGCTGGAATGGGAAATACTGACTAATCGTAAGGGGTAAAAAGAGATGGTTCAAGCCATCATCAGGCCAATTAGGAACTGCTGGACCATCCTGGTCTAATCCAGAGCCAGAAAAGGCTGCAGCAGGAGTGGCGATGGCGAATATTAATACCATCAACCCGATCAGGTAAGGAAATCTATTAGTTCTCATTATCTTTATCCTTATCTACGAAATTCGAATGATAGGGAGCCGGAAGGGCCTCTCGATAAAACAACGCTCCGTGAAACGGAAATCGCATTCCGCAATCTACGTGAAGATTTTAGCCTGGATGTTATAGTGATGCCATAAATTCCGGATTAATTAAGTGGGATTATCGTATGGAAATACCGATTACTTATCTAACTATTCACAAATCATCACCGGATGGAACAAGGCCAATCGGTTAAAATCACCTGCATGAATATCTTGCACCGGCTTTTGTTTGAACTGCAGTACTTGTCCAAACCACCTTGGGATAGTGGAATTACACCTCCTGAGCTGAAGCAATTTACTGCCGGGCACTTCCCCGGGCGCGCCCTCGATCTTGGATGCGGAACTGGAACAAATGCAATCTACATGGCTCAGCATAAATGGTCTGTTATCGGGGTCGATTTCGCATGGCAGGCAATCTGGCAGGCTCGTCGAAAAGCAATGAATTTGGATGTCGAGGTTGAATTCCGGCGGAGTGATGTAACTCAGATAGCTAAGGTCTCTGGACCCTTTGAGCTTATCCTTGATATTGGCTGCTTTCACAGCTTATCGTTGAAGGCGAAGGCTCGCTACCTGCAAAATGCAGTCCGGTTGCTTGCCCCAGATGGAGTTTTTCTGCTGTACGCATTTATCAACCCCAAAAATGAAGGGCTTGGTTTGACCACATCAGAACTGGAATGGATGAAGACCAAACTCAACCTGGTCTCTAAGGAGATTGGAATAGACCGCGGTCGACCGTCTGCATGGATGTGGTGGCAGCTGCCCCCGTTGAGGTCTGCAATGGAATGAAGAAGCTGTTGTTTTTCTTCCTCGATGGTGTGGGGTTGGGAAATGCAGATCCCATCATAAATCCATTTGCTGCCGCGACAATGCCCACGTTGGAAAGGTTGCTTGGCGGCAAGAAGCTGACCCTAAAGTCAATTCCATTAGAATCAGAGCGGGCAACTTTGTTGGCTTTGGATGCCAACCTGGGTGTCGCTGGCTTACCGCAATCTGCCACCGGTCAAGCAACTCTGCTTATTGGTAAAAATGTCCCTGCTGTTATTGGAAATCATTACGGCCCAAAACCAAATCAGGCTGTTTCTGATATCATAATCGAAGACAATCTATTCAAGCAGCTCAAGCAATCCGGTTTAAAAGTGAGCTTTTTGAATGCCTTTCCTCCCAGCTATTTTGAAGCGATTGGAAGCGGAAAAAGGCTGTATGGCACAATTGCTCTCGCGGGCCGCGAGGGCGGGTGTCCCCCTCCGAACGATCGATAATCTAAGAGAAGGTATCGCGCTTTCCGCGGACTTCACTGGTGAAGGAATGCGGGAGAGGCTGAACTCACAGACGTCCCAGTGATCACACCAGAGGATGCAGGAAGGCGACTTTGCATATTATCGGAAAACGCCAGCTTCTCACTTTTCGAGTACTGGCTCAGTGATTATGCTGGTCACGGGCAAGACATGCAGGTTGCTCTAGGTTTGCTGAACACTCTCGACCGGGTGATCTCTGGATTATTAGAAAACTGGCAGGATGACGAGGGGCTAATTGTAATTACTTCCGACCACGGCAATCTGGAGGATCTGAGTATAAGGCGTCACACCAATAATCCAGTGCCAGCTCTGATCATTGGCAGTACTGATCTTCGCAAAGAATTTTCCAAGGGTCTGCATGATCTGACCGACATCTACCCTGCAATCCTGAGCTTCTATGCGTGAGACCAAGAATGTTTTAAGGTATACTACAGCCCGTCTATGACAACTGACCACATCCGTAATTTCTGCATCATCGCACATATCGATCACGGTAAATCTACACTTGCAGACCGCCTGCTACAGCGTACCGGGACGATCTCAGATCGAGATATGACCGAACAGGTGTTGGACAGTATGGATCTCGAGCGAGAAAAAGGTGTGACGATCAAAGCATCTGCTGTCCGGATGAGCTACAACGCGCAGAATGGCGAGACCTATGAGCTTAATCTGATCGACACACCAGGGCATGTCGATTTCGGTTATGAAGTAAGCAGAGCGTTGAATGCTTGCGAAGGGGCAGTGCTCGTCGTCGATGCTTCACAGGGTGTTGAAGCCCAGACACTTGCCAATCTTTATTTAGCGCTTGAAGCTGACCTGGAAATCATTCCAGTTATCAATAAAATCGATCTTATCTCCGCCCATCCTGACCAGGTCGCTGAAGAGATCAGCAATTTAATCGGGACACCAGCGGATCGGATCCTGCGGATTTCTGCGAAAGCAGGAACCAACATCGATCTGGTGCTAGAAGCGATAGTTAAAAGCATACCACCACCAAAAGGACAGGACAGTGAAGCGCTTAGAGCGCTGATTTTTGATTCGCATTATGATCCTTACAAAGGCGTTGTGGCTTATGTTCGGGTGATGGACGGTGAAGTATGCCCGACGGATAACTTGCTTCTGATGGCGAGCGGTGTAGTATTAAAACCAGTAGAGATTGGATTATTTGCTCCTGATCTCCGTCCCACGACCCAGCTTTCGGCTGGCGAAGTTGGATATGTGGCCACTGGATTGAAGACAGTCCGAGAATGCCGAGTTGGCGATACATTTACTCTGGCAGCTAAACCAGCTGCAGAAGCACTTCCGGGATACCGCAAAGTAAAACCGATGGTGTTTGCTGGAATTTATCCTGTTGAAGGGGAAGATTATGCCTCATTGAAAGATGCGCTTGAGAAGCTGCAGTTGAATGACGCTTCTTTAATCTATGAACCAGAGACCTCCCAAGCCCTGGGTTTCGGCTTCCGCTGCGGTTTTTTAGGAATGTTCCATATGGAAATTATCCAGGAAAGATTGGAACGAGAATATGACCTGGATATTGTATTCACGGCCCCCTCAGTGGAATATGAGGTCGTATTGGTAAACGGGGAGACATTACAGATCAATTCACCTGCCGATCTGCCAGATGAAAGCCTCATCAGTGAGATTCGAGAGCCTTGGATGAAAATCCAGATTTTTACACCTACCGAGTATTACGGTGTTGTGATGGAGACGACAACGAAGCGGCGCGGGCAATTTATTCAGCAGGAATACCCGGCTCCAAACCGCGTTCTGCTTTACTTCGAAATACCGCTCTCAGAACTGATTGTTGACTTCTTCGATTTACTAAAATCACGGACACGTGGATATGCTTCCCTTGACTATCAGTTTAATGAATACCGCGCCGAGAATCTGGTGAAGCTGGAGATACTGGTAAATGAAGAGCCAGTCGATGCTTTGGCAACGATTGTTCATCGTGAGGATGCATATCATAAAGGCCAGTCAGTGATAACTAAATTGAAAGAGATCATACCAAGACAGCTGTTTGTGGTCCCTATTCAGGCTTATGCTGCCGGAAGGGTGATCTCACGCGCGAATGTGAAAGCGCTGCGTAAAGATGTGCTGGCAAAGTGTTATGGTGGCGATATTACACGCAAGAAAAAATTATTGGAAAAACAAAAGCGTGGTAAGAAGCGGATGAAGATGGTTGGTAATGTTGAAATCCCGCAAGAAGCCTTTTTAACTGTGCTGCGAATGGATGAGGACTGACGCTAATTTGGCAATGAAATCAAGAAACAAATGGACAAGCCTTATCCCTGGAATACTCATCGAGCGCGGTGTCGCTGGTGATTGTTTTTTATTTTATCGACTTGGACCGACTGATAAGCGCCATTCGCCTGGCAGATTACCGTTATATTGCGCTGCTGTTGTGCATGTCATTATTGTGGTTGGCCGTTCGCTCAATTGTTTGGCGAACACTTCTTTATGAACAGGCTACATTCAGCCAGGTTTTTCTGACAGTTAATGAGGGTTATTTACTTAACAATATCTTGCCTTTCCGTTTAGGTGAGGTTGGGCGTGCATTCCTGTTGAGTAAGAAAGCAGAGCTTGGATTCTTACAGGTTTTGTCTACCATAATTGTCGAACGAGCTCTAGACCTGGCGCTGGCAGTTGGGCTGTTTTTAGGCTCGCTGGCGCTGGTTGTCGAGACTGGTTACAGCAAACAAGCCGCATTGTTTATCGGCGGCGTGGTCTTTTTGGCACTAGTAATGCTTCATATGTTGGCTCGCAACCAGGATTGGGCAATCAGGCAGTATGAAAAACTTACCGTGAGATTAACCTTTTTGTTGAAAATCATAAAAGGAAATCAGCTGCGGGCGTTTTTCTCTGGGTTGAGCGCATTAACTGACGGGAAGCGTTTCGCGAAAGTCGTTTTTTTTATGTTGATCAATTGGGCGGTTGCTTTAGTCCAATTCTATGGGTTGTTAAAGGCATTCTTTCCACAGGCACAGCCGCTTTGGGCAGCGTTTACTTTGAGCGTGCTTTCCCTCGGAATCGCGGCTCCATCATCTCCGGGGGCGATTGGGGTTATGGAAATCAGCGTTATGGGTGCGCTGTCGGCTTTCAATCTCGATCCATCAGCTGCTTTCGCTGCAGCGCTTGTGGCCCACCTGGGGAATTATCTGGTTACCGGTGTAATTGGCATATTTGCACTAACCCGTGATGGGCTTACTCTCAGCGGTCTTTATCGGGAAGTCAGGGAGATCCCGGCCTCCGGACAAGACAGGATTGAGTGATCCGCCTTGAATATATTGATCGCGTTGACCTATTATCGACCTCATTACTCAGGCTTGACAATTTACACCGAGCGAGAGGCGATTGCGCTTAAACAGCTCGGACATCAGATCACAATTCTGACCTCCCAATTCAGCCAGGAGCTGAAAGCTCACGAAGTGCGAGACGGTTTAGAAATTGTTCGACCTAAAGTGTGGTTTCATGTAAGCAAAGGGGTCATCATGCCCGGGCTGCCACTTCATGCCTGGAAATTAATCCGAAAAGCCGATGTCGTTCACCTCCATGTGCCGCAATTAGATGCCGCTCTATTAGCTTTGATGTGCAAATTATTTGGCAAGCCCGTCATTCTTACCTATCACTGCGACCTCCTCCTTCCCAAGGGTATTATTCATACTGCGGCCAACTTTGTTTCAAACCTTGCGAACGAAATCACGGCAAAATTCGCAGACATCATCGTGACAAACACTTTAGACTATGCGCAGTCTTCTCCATTCCTACGACGTTTCATGCATAAAATCATCCCATTATTTCCACCTGTTGATGTTGCGCCGGTTTCTGAGGAAGACCTATCCGATTTTCGACGCCGTTTCGAGATTTCCCCAGATCAGAAGATAATTGGGATGGCAGCCCGTCTGGCAACCGAAAAAGGTGTTGAATTCCTTGTCCAGGCGCTTCCTCGTGTTCTTGAGATTTTTCCGGATGCTCGGGTGCTGTTTGTAGGTCCGTATCAGGGCGTTGTAGGCGAAGAGCAGTACGCCGCTCGAGTGACTCCGGGAATTCAGTCGTTGGGAGATCACTGGAAATTCTTGGGTGTGCTCCAACCAGCTGAAATGGCTGCATTTTTCCACATCTGTGATGTCCTTATTCTCCCAAGCCTTAACAGCACGGAATCCTTTGGGATTGTGCAAGTCGAAATCTATGAGCTGCGGAACACCCGTGATTGCCTCAAACTTACCAGGAGTCCGCATTCCCGTCTCACTAACCGGAAGCGGGCTGCTGGTCGAACCGGGGCAAGGTGAAGAATTGAGCGAAGCGATAATAAAAATATTAAAAGATCCTGCTCATTTTCGTGGAAATACCGAAAAGCTTGTCAGTCTTTCAAGACCAGAAAAAGTCGCTGAGCAATATGAAACTCTCTTCGAGGGCGCTGGAAAAGCCGAAACACTGCTCAGAGCATATCGTCAACCAGCCTCAAACCAATTGGAAACAGAAGAATGACAACAAATGGTCAGATTCAAAATGACCTGTTGTGGCAAAATATATCTGCGCTGCCCTATTTTCGAGGATTAATGCGAGCGGTTGAGGCAAGCTTTTATCCACGATTTGAACTGCCAGAACCGACTCTGGATATTGGCTGCGGCGACGGGCATTTTGCAACCGTCGCCTTTGATCATCGCATAACCATGGGATTGGATCCAGCCATGAGCTCGCTCAAAGAAGCACAAAATCGAGGGGGTTATCAATGGCTCTGCCTTGCAGATGGCGGAAAGATGCCTTATAAAGACGGCGCGTTCGCAAGCGCGTTCAGTAATTCGGTGCTCGAGCATATTCCACATGTCGAGCTGGTACTTTCTGAGATCGGTCGCGTTATGCAGTCTGGAGGTGTCTTCGCCTTCTGTGGTCCAAACCAACGTTTCCTGGAAGCTCTTTCGATTAACCTGGCTTTGAAAAAAAATCATTTGGACGGATTAGCCGCAGCATATCGATCGTTTTTCAACCGGATATCAAGACACTATCACAGCGACGCGCCGGATATCTGGCAAAGGCGGCTCGAGGAAGCCGGCTTCGATCTGAAGGAATGGTGGTATTACTATCCGCCCGATGCGCTCCGTGTTACAGAATTGGGTCATTTTTTTGGATTACCTTCGTTAATCTGGCGGAAGCTTACTGGACGATGGATCCTTTCGCCCTCTCGATGGAACTTAGGTCTGACCGAAAGATATACCCGCAAACATTTTCTCCCCAGTCATTGCGACGATGGGGTCTGCACATTCTATATAGCCGTGCGTGTCTAGATGGGTTTGTTTTATAATCAACTGCCATGGATGAGCCGAGTGTTCTGGATTACATCAAATCGATAGTATATCCCCGAAAATATCCAAAGTTGCATCTCCAAGAACTACCTGACAGCGGGAATACTGTCCATAACAAGATTCAAGCTGACGGAGAGGGTTATCTCGAACTAATCCAGGATGATGAACCTTCGAAGGGCAAAGAAAAATTCCTCATTCCCTGGCGAGGATTAATCGCTCTGGTTTTAGCTCTGCTCGGACAAGCCGTGATGGGGCTGCAACCTGGGCGAGACTGGAAAATTGGCAGCGTGCTAATTATCTTTGCTCTTGCACTATTGGTATGGGCAGTGCTGGCAGGCGAGCTCCAACTCCCTCGTGAATTGGAGGCGTCTTCCCAAACTGATCCACCTTCAGTCAATTTTGTCAGCTTGGTCGTCGGGGGATTTTTAGCGCTGGTGGCATTTATCAGCTTTGGAAACCTTGAATTCTCCATCTTAAATCTCGGTGTTTTAGCTGCGGCACTGTGGTTTGTTATTCGCGGTTTTTGGATAACAAGACCAGCCGAATCAAGTTGGCTAAAGGATGCGTGGAAATATCTTCGAACGCCACCTTGGAAAATCAATCTCACGATTACTGTGCTCGGTTCTGCGATTTTGCTTGGTCTGGTGGTTTTTTTTAGGTTCTTTCGCCTCGGAGATGTGCCTCCGGAAATGAACAGCGATCATGCCGAGAAGTTTCTGGACGTTCTGCGAGTATTAAATGGCGAGACGTTAATATTCTTCCCAAGCAACGGTGGGCGGGAAGCCCTGCAGTTCTATCTGGTTGCTGGGCTCCATAGTTTATTAAAATTACCTTTAGATTTTTCGATCCTAAAATTGGTCACTGGGGGAATCGGGTTCCTGGCATTACCTTTTATGGGACTGATCGGCATGGAAGTAGGCGGTCGTCGGACAGCCGTATTGACTTTCGTACTGGCTGGCATTGCGTACTGGCCGAATGTGGTCGCCAGAGTTGGTCTTCGGCTGCCTTTCTACACACTTTTTAGTGCTGCCCTGATTTATTTCTTGCTGCGAGGCTTTCGGAGGGGCTGTCGTAATGACTTCATCTATGCTGGAATCGTGCTAGGATTTAGTTTTTATGGGTATTCAGCAGACCGTATCCTACCACTTCTCGTGCTTGCTGCTTTCGCTTTGTTCATTTTTCACCGCCAACCTGCAGGTCGAAAGACATTTGCCATTGTCGCACTGCTCGGTCTTGCAACAGTCAGCCTGGTAATTTTTATCCCGCTGTTTCGCTATATCCTTGCCGAGCCGGAGAGCTTCTTCTTGCGGACCTTCACCCGAATGGGTTCCTGGGAAAAACCGATCGAAGGATCGGTGATTACGATCTTTCTCAGGAATGCCGCAAAAGCATTGGCGATGTTTTCGTGGGATGCAGGTGTGGTTTGGCCAATCTCCATCCCTGGCAGACCGGCATTAAGCATGGTTTCGGGCGCCCTATTCTATCTGGGAGTCGGGTTGGTATTGATCCGCTATATTCGAACACGTGTTTGGGCGAACTTATTCTTGTTAATTTCGATCCCTATCCTTCTGCTTCCATCTATGCTGGCGATCGCATTCCCGAGCGAAAATCCGAATTTGTATCGAACAAGTGGGGCTATTGCGATTGTTTTTCTATTAGCTGCTTTGGCGTTGGAGAGCCTGATAAATTCTCTGCGGATCGGTTTTCCGGGTGTTTGGGGTAGCCGCTTTGCTTATGGGTTGGCTGGGTTGCTTATTTTGATCAATATTGCTCAGGATTACGACCTGGTTTTCCACCAATATTATAAGAACTATCTGATCTCATCCTGGAACTCTTCAGAGATGGGACATGTTGCGAAGGATTTTATCGAGATTCACCAAACTCCGGATAATGTATGGGTAATTGGATTTCCGAACTGGGTGGATACCCGCCTTGTAGCGAATAACGCCGGATTCCCTGGACGTGATTATGAATTGAAGATTGAGAACATACCCTCAACACTTAATTTTTCAGGTGCTAAACTCTTTCTTTTAAACCCACAGGATACGAACGGTCTGGATGTTCTCCGGCAATACTATCCTAATGGCTGGGTGAAGGAGTACGCTTCTCGGGTCCAAACCAAGGATTTCTTGATCTACTATGTTCTCCCAAATGACGATCATTCATAAAACGCAGCTGATGCTAAAAAACCAGGACACATTTCATCAAAATGACGCTACCAACTTCGAGATTTGAGCTAATGAATAAGCGCGTTGAGGCTTTGATCATTGGGATCTTACTAATAATCATACTCGCTGCAGCCGCATTTTTTCGATTCCGAGGCTTGGACTGGGGAGAGTATCAATATCTG
Organism: uncultured Chloroflexia bacterium; assembly: GCA_963827155.1. GTDB lineage: Bacteria > Chloroflexota > Anaerolineae > Anaerolineales > UBA4823 > UTCFX2. The sequence goes on from CAWGZV010000002.1 coordinate 2,497,177, forward strand.
CATCCAGATGAGCGTTTTCTGATATGGGTTGGCACAGACATCAGCCCTGTAAAGTCTTTAGGTGAATATTTCGATACAGCCAATTCCAGCCTTAATCCACACAATCGCGGTCATGGTTTTTATGTCTACGGCACGCTGCCATTGTTTATGGCACGCTATGTTGTCGAATGGATTTACGGTCATTCTGGTTTTCAAGAAATGACCGATATTGGACGTCTGCTTTCATCGCTCGCGGATCTGGCAACAGTTGGGCTGGTTTATACCGCGGGAAGGAAACTTTACAGCCGAAGAGTAGGATTGCTGGCAGCCGCTTTTTCAGCAGCCGCTGTTCTTCAAATTCAACAGGCACATTTCTTCTTGGTCGATAGTTTTCTGACTACATTTTCTTTCCTGGCGTTCGTATGTGCGGTTTACGCATTGAAATCGGGGAGAGAGAATGATAATGATTCTGAAAGTCAATCGCTTTCAAATGAACCAACTGGAACAAAAATAAAATCCCGCATTTCAATATTTGTGAAAGATCCGCTTTTCCTACCAAGTCTGGGATTCGGGATTGCGCTTGGATTCGCTGTTGCTTCAAAACTGAATGCTGCTGCTGTGGTGATAGCGCTCCCGATTGCCCTGGTGCTTTTAGTTCTGCAACAGCCTCAGCACAAGCGCGAAGAACAACTCATCCAGGCTTTTGTTTATTTAGCGATGGCTGGGATCGTAAGCTTGATTGTTTTTCGGCTACTCCAGCCTTACGCCTTTAGCGGACCGGGAATTCTTGGTATCAAACCCAACCCAGCCTGGGTCGACAATATCCGCGAACAGAGGGCCCAGAGCAACGGTGACGTTGATTTTCCACCTGCAATGCAGTGGGCGCGCAGACCGATATGGTTCTCATTCCAAAATATGTTGATTTGGGGAATGGGTATACCACTTGGAATGCTTGCATGGGCAGGTTTCGCTTGGGCTTTCTGGAGATTGCTGAGCAGATGGAATCGCCGGAATCCGGAGTGGAGTTCACACGCCCTGGTTTTAGGTTGGACAGCAACTTACTTCACCTGGCAGTCCATGCAATTTAATCCGACTATGCGCTATCAGCTACCAATTTATCCCACGCTCGCTATCCTAGCAGCCTGGGCAGTTGTGGAGCTCTACGACTTATTACCCAGGCAGAAGAAGGATATGGCAGCTGGACCCGGTGTGAATCCAAGAGAATTCCAGTGGAACCGTATCGTTGCAGTTGTGTTGGGGATTGTCGTCCTCGGATTGACGTTTGGTTATGCCTATGCATTCACTGGTGTCTATGCCCGTCCGATCACTCGCGTAGCCGTGTCGCGATGGATCTATCAAAATCTACCCGGACCAATCACGCTTCCCATTCAGACGCGAAATGGCGTTCAAAATCAGATTCTATCGGTTCCATATGATTTCCGCATCTTGCCGCAGCTTCCTTACTCCACAAATTTCAAACCCAAAACTGCAGGCCAAATCTCCCAGGTGCTCTTACCTCACGTCATCGATGAGAGCATCACCCAAAAAGATCGCCCCCTTTCTATCTCGATCAACAGCGTTCCGCCTGTTGGAAGACCGTTGACAAGTGGTAATACGATTCTGGAAGCGGGGAGAGCTGAGGATGGGAGGAGTTTGCTGATCGATTTAGAACAGCCGATCACCGTTGACCCAGAACAGACATATAACCTGAGTGTGTCTCTTCCATTCGATGAGCCGATCGGCCTCTTTGAAAATAATGCAATGCTTGAGATCGCAGCTCCAGCCGAGCAGGATGGAACATTTCTCCAGAATGTGACACTCAGGAATAATGAGGTTCAACCAGAAGTTCCGCTGTCTATCTTTTTCCAAGCAGGTGCCGACGGAGAAATATCCAGCTTGATCCTGTCAGAGCTCGATGCAGCGTCTGAGGGAGTCCAACCACAGCCATTAGAAGCTTCGCTGAAGGAAGTTGATCCGGGTGGTGGGGAATTTATTACTCCAGTTAGTCTGGCACCTGATACCGATCCTGGCATATACAAGGTCACGCTCGAAGAACCGTTTCAAGTATTCGCTGGCGAGAAATACCAGATGAACCTAACAATGGAACCCGGAGGAGGCAGGGTGCGCCTGTTAGGGACAAGCCTGGCAAATGAAGGAGATTGGGATGACGGTCTACCCCTTCGCCTCGATGGTTATGATGGGTATGGCGGTATTTATCCATTAGATTTAAATTTCAATATGTACTGGGACGACAATCCGGAGAAGCTGGAGCGTTTTCTCCGTATCCTGGACGAATTTGACTATATTGCGATCAGCTCTAACCGCCAGTGGGGAACTCTCCCGCGTATCCCCGAACGTTTCCCGATGACGACTGCTTATTATCGAAATCTGATTGGCTGTCCCATTGAGCAGTCGATTGAGTCCTGCTACCGGGAGGCAGTACCTGGGATGTATGCCGGGCAGTTAGGTTTTGACCTTGTCCAGACTTTTTCATCGGATCCGGCTATTGGACCGTTTCAAATTAATGATCAATACGCCGAAGAAGCATTTACGGTCTATGATCATCCAAAGGTACTAATTTTCAAAAAGAATTCCGAATATGATTTACAAAATGTGAAATCCATTTTAGGTGGAGTCGATTTTTCCAAAATCATCCGAAAACCCCCACTTCGTTTTAGCGATCATCCTGAAGATTTATTATTTCCAGACACCCAATGGGAATCTCAGCAGAAAGGTGGAACATGGTCGGAGATTTTTAATACCCGTTCGCCAATCAACGTATACCCTGCTGTGGGAGTCATCGCATTTTATCTCAGCGTAACCCTACTTGGTTTGATGGTTTACCCTGCCCTCCGGCTTGCTCTCCCAGGTCTCGCAGATCACGGCTACCCGGTAAGTAGAACTGCAGGAATGCTGGTCGTCTCATACCTGGTTTGGCTTGCTGGATCCTTCCACATCCCTTTCGAACGCCTGACGATCAGCGTGGGAATTGGACTGATGGTTGTTATAGGCTGCCTGCTTGGTTATTACCAGCGGAAGAATCTGCGAGAAGGCTGGCAAAAGAACTGGCGATACTTTCTAATCGTTGAAGGATTGACGCTGTTATTTTTTGCGGTGTTCCTCCTGATACGATACGGCAATCCTGACCTCTGGCACCCATGGAAGGGCGGCGAGAAACCCATGGATTTTTCATATTTTAATGCCGTACTGAAAAGCAGCACATTCCCACCTTACGATCCGTGGTATGCGGGTGGGTATTTGAATTATTATTATTACGGGTTTGTATTGGTGGGGACGCTGGTCAAATGGTTGGGGATCAATCCAGCAGTGGCTTACAATCTCATCCTGCCAATGCTATTCAGTATGATTGCACTGGGGGCTTTCTCACTGGCGTGGAACCTCAGCCAAAGAGCCAACCCCAGCCGAGTGAAACTCACGACAACCCAGTCTGAAGCTGGCAGAGTGAGCCCCTATGTTCCTGCAATCAGCGCATCCCTTGGGTTGGCGGTACTTGGGAACCTGGGGATTGTCAAAATGATCTACGAGGGATATCAAAAACTGGCTGCGCCGGGTGGGATAATTGACGAAGGGGGACTCTTAACGCGCTGGATGTGGGCAGCTCGCGGTTTTCTTGAGTCAATCAAAGGCGCTCATCTTCCTTATGGGATCGGTGATTGGTACTGGAATCCGAGCCGGATCATCCCGGCACCTGGAGATGTAGAACCGATCACTGAGTTTCCTTTTTTCACCGTCCTTTATGCAGATCTTCATGCGCACCTGATTGCCCTGCCTCTCACTTTGCTTGCCCTTACATTTATCATTGGGATCGTGCTCGGACAAGCACACTGGCGCAATAAACTCGGTCCTGCTATTTGGTTTCTCCTCGGCGGATTGGCTATCGGCGCACTCAGACCAACCAATACCTGGGATTTGCCGACGTATCTGGGTTTAGGGATTCTTGCAATCATTTATGCTGTTTATAGAAAACCGGAAGAACCCCCTCGAAATGATGCTCGTGGCTGGTGGATCGATATTCCATGGCGATACAGGCGCTTGATTGAAGCGTTATTTGGTGCAGGTCTGCTTGCAGGGATATCCTTTGTAACTTTTCAACCGTTCGCAAAATGGTATGCACTTGGTTACACACACATCGATCTGTGGAATGGGACCCATACGAAACTAAATGCGTACCTATATCATTGGGGTTTGTTCCTAATTGTGATTGTGCCCTGGATGATTTGGGAGACGCGCGATTGGCTCGCGAAGACTCCAATGTCTGCGCTTAAACAGCTAAAGCCTTATAAACGGCCTCTCCAGGTGTTATTAGGCGCATTGTTTGCGATTATCGCCTTATTGGTGATCTGGAGGGAGGTGAGCATAGCCTGGTTTGTGCTTCCACTTGCAATCTGGGCTGGGATGCTGATCCTCAGACCGGACCAACCTGACGCAAAACGAATCGTGCTCTTCTTGGTGGGCAGCGGGTTAATATTGACGCTAATGGTTGAAGTTGTCGTGCTGCGTGGTGATATAGGGAGAATGAACACCGTGTTCAAGTTCTATCTCCAGGTCTGGACATTATTTGCCGTTAGTGCTGCCGCTGCACTAGGCTGGTTGTGGCCTGCACTCGACGACTGGTCGAGCGGGTGGAGAGTGTCCTGGCAAACAGCATTTGGTTTGCTCGCCGCGGGGGCTGCCCTGTATCCGGTTATGGGGGCGATGGCGAAAATTGAAGATCGTATGAGCAAAGAAGCCCCACACACATTGAATGGTATGGCTTTCCTGCGCACCGCAACCTATACTGACACCTGGGGGCCGATGAACCTGGATCAGGACTACCAGGCAATCCGATGGATGCAGGAAAATGTTCAGGGCTCTCCTGTTATCGTTGAGGCAAACCTACGGGATCTGTATCGTTGGGGTTCCCGTTATTCAGTGTATACCGGGCTGCCTGGAGTTGTGGGATGGGAATGGCATCAACAACAGCAGAGAAATACAATACCAGGTTCCTGGGTGACGGATCGAATTTTAGAAATCAACTCATTCTACCTGACAGAGGATTGGCAAGAAGCCATTGACTTCTTGAAGAAATACAATGTTCGGTATATCATCGTGGGACAGCAGGAGCGAGGTCATTACCCAGGACCCGGAATGAAGAAATTCGAACAGGCAGACGGGGTTTTATGGCACGAAGTCTACCGCACAGGCGAGACGGTTATATATGAAGTGAACGAAACTGCGCCATGAGCTCCTGGATCCTTTGGTATATCTTAATTACGATTCTGGGATGGATTTCACTTCCAGCTGTTTTCCGGCTGCTTCCAAATTTGAAGGATCGCGGATTCGGCGTCATCAGGACGTTTGGATGGTTGATATGGGGATTTTCCACCTGGATTCTTGCTTCGCTTGGCGTTGCACCGTTTATTTCTGGTGGGCTTCTTATTGGCGGAAGTTTATTATTAGGGCTGTCGGTTTGGGGATTGCAGGGAACATCAATCCAGGAGCTTATTTATTGGCTGCGATCGCAAAAAAGGATGGTGATCACCAGCGAGGTGCTCTTCTTTCTGGCATTCGCCGGCTTGAGCATTGTAAGAGCTGCCAATCCGGAAGCACTCGGGACCGAAAAACCGATGGAGCTGGCGTTTATCAACGCAATTTTACGCTCGCCGACTTTCCCTCCTCATGACCCGTGGCTATCTGGTTATGGGATTTCTTATTATTACTTTGGCTATGTACTCACCGCGATGCTTGCAAAATTCACCGGAACGAGCGGAAGCATCTCCTTTAATCTGGGTGTTAGCTTGGTTTTTGGCTTGAGTGCCTGTGGGGCTTACGGAATCGTATACAACCTGCTCAATTCTCAGAGAGAGGGGAATAATTCAGGCAAATCGATCCCACGTTTCACTTTTGCATCCCTGCTTGCGCCATTGTTCGTGTTAATCGTCAGCAATTTTGAGGGGTTTCTGGACATGCTCCACTCACGCGGTTTGTTTTGGAAACTAAATGCCGATGGGACCCTTCAATCCGGTTTCTGGCGATGGCTGGATATTCAAGACTTGAATTCCGCACCGAGTCAGCCGCTGACCTGGATTCCTGACCGGTTCTGGTGGTGGTGGCGAGCGTCTCGCGTCTTGCAGGATTATGATCTGCGAGGAGCCAGCAAAGAAATCATCGATGAGTTTCCCTTCTTCTCATATTTGCTTGCGGATCTGCATCCCCATGTCCTGGCAATGCCATTCGCCTTTTTGGCGATTACCCTGGCGATGAATACGTTATTATTCAAGGAATCCCGTCGATGCCGGACGATCAAAGTGGGAAACTTCGATTTAGAAATGGATATCGAGCCGATCTTCTTTGTTGTTTCAGCGATTTCGATTGGCGGTCTGGCGTTCTTGAACACCTGGGATTTCCCAGTTTATGTATTCATTTTTGCTGCATCATACGGCTTGGCAGGCTATTACCGTAATTACGATGGTCTGTGGCAGCTGACAATCCGGTTTATTGGCATGGGGATCGCTTTAGGGATTGCGGGGATTCTGTTCTATCTTCCTTTCTATCTTGGATTCTCCTCCCAGGCTGGAGGGTTTTTGCCAAACCTGATATATCCCACTCGAGGAGTCCATCTTTGGGTGATGTTTGGTCCTCTGTTGTTCCCGATATTCATCTATTTACTTAATGTTCAGGCTGTCAGGAGAAATTGGAGCGGATTGCTCAAAGGATTGGGAATTGCCCTTTTAATCATGCTTACTGCATGGCTCTTCACAGTCTTGTTGGGTTGGGGAATCACCCTCATCCCAGAGCGCGGCCAGCAGTATCTGGCATCAATTGGTGCGGATAATCTCCAGCAAGTTATTAGAGCATCCATTGAGCGCAGAACCACAGCTTTCGGCGGGTGGCTCACGCTGCTGCTTTTACTCGGCTTGATTCTAAGCCTTGGAAAGAGAATTTTCCAAGGTAGTTTGGTAGAATCCAATACTCCGGATGCGGAAATTGCCGATTTTAGCTCTCCCAATCCGAATAATATCCCCAGACCAGATATTTTTCAGATCATATTAATCTTAACCGGTCTGATATTAGTCATCTCCCCTGAATTCCTATATTTATTAGATATGTTCGGGTGGCGAATGAACACGATCTTTAAGTTTTATTTTCAAGCCTGGTTGATATGGAGCGTCGCTGCAGCTTATGGAAGCATTTATCTTTTGATCAATCTCAGCGGTATTAAACGGATTTTCTTTCTCGCGGTTTTTATTATGGTCCTTTTCGCTTCCCTGGTGTATCCCGTTTTGGGGCTCTGGAACAAGACAAATGGGTTTTCACCAGGAGAATGGACGCTGGATTCAAGCAAATATTATCTAAAGAGCTCGCCAGAAGAAATGGCGGCCATCGATTGGTTAAGCAAGGCTGAATCCGGCGCTGTCGCAGAAGCTGTGCCAGCCACAGGCGGTAGTTACACAGAGTATGGTCGAGTCTCAACATTCTCCGGGCAGCCTGCGGTATTGGGATGGGTGGGACATGAGAACCAGTGGAGGGGCGGGAACGCCGAGATGGGCAGCCGCCTTCTGGATCTGGAGCGATTGTTTTGTTCTAAAGACTGGGAAGAAAGCCGTAAGATACTTGACCAGTATGAGATCCGATATGTTTTCGTTGGAAACCTGGAACGTGCAACCTACCTTCCAAACAATACAACATGTCCGGTTGGACTGGTAGATGGGAAATTCAAACACAATCTGAATCCCGTTTTCCAAATGGGTCAGACCGCGATCTATGAATATTCAAGCGCAGAAAAATGACAAAACCTCCGATTTTTACAATCGAAATAACGCTCTTTTTGTTGGCATTGATCCTGGCATTAAGTCTTCGCTTCATTAACCTCGGCGCTTCTTCCCTGACTGATTCGGAAGCTGAATGGGCGCTACAGGCTCACCAACTGGTTAACCTTGAAGGGCTTAGAAATCAGGTAGCGATAAGTCCTCAGCCAGCTTATATCTTTCTGACTGGATTGGTTTTCCAAATATTTGGCTCGACTGAATTTCTAGCCAAATTCTGGCCTGCACTGGCAGGTTCGCTCCTGATTATAGCAATCTACTTGATCCGGGCAGACTTGGGGCGTAAAGCAGCTTTGATCGCTGCGTTTGGGATTGCGCTTGACCCAGGTTTAGTTAGCGTTTCGCGCACCGCTGATGGAGCTATGATGGCTTTGGGATTCGCGGGGTTGGGGATCGCGGCGTTGATCAATCAAAGATTTCTCTTGGCAGGTGTCCTAACTGGTCTCGCACTGCTGAGTGGACCAACTATTTTTATGGGCCTAGTCTGTGCTGCCTTGACAGTATTCCTATTCAGCGTCTATTTAAGAAGTACTTCTAGCCTTGCTGTTGACGAAGCCAAACTTGAAAATGATGTGAATGGTCCTAAGAAAACCAATCCAGGCCCAATTACTAATCAATGGCGTGAATACAAGCCCTGGTTGGGCATCACCGGATTGACAATTTTGATAGTTGGAACAGCATTCTTCCGCTATCCGCAAGGGCTTGCTGCCTGGGCACAGTCGTTAATCGTTTATTTGAGCGGTTGGCTTACCCCAGGAGAGACCAGTCCGCTCAAGATGGTCACCACCCTGCTTATTTACCAGCCCTTTGGTCTGGGGTTTGGAATAATCGCAATTGTGTTATGGCTTAAAGGCTCAAGTTTATTGGAAAGAAATTCCAAAAATGCTGTCCTTATTTGTATTATTTTGTTATTTGCTACCTTCACACACAGCCTTATCTACCCTGCTAGAGTAGTCTCCGATTTGATTTGGACATTGGTCCCTCTATGGGCTCTGGCTGGGGCTGCACTGCAGATCGCAGTGCCGGATAAGGATGAAATCAGCTCTGTGAGTGTTTTGCAAGCAGCATTGATCTTGATTTTGGCTGCGCTCTTTTGGATCACTCTGGTATCGACGAATAATCTCACGACAGCCGGAGAGATCAGCCCATCCGGAATTAGAGCTGCACTCTTGGCTGGGATCTTATTATTGGGGGTATTGACTACTGTACTGGTTGCGCTAGGCTGGACGACTGAAATCAGTCGGGATGGCTTTATCTGGGGGATCGGCTCGGCAGCATTGATTTACCTAATTTCAGTTATGTGGGGAGCGAGTCAACTACGCCCCCACCAACCAAGCGAACTATGGACCAATCCACCGGGGTCCGGTCAGACCGACCTGATTGTCGAGACTCTGGAAGATTTATCCAATAAAAACATTGGGATGTCAGAAGAGATCGAAATCCTTTCGACAATTAATTCGCCTTCTTTAAGATGGGCGCTGCGAAAATTTTCAAACTCAAGCTTTCAATCCACCATATCACCAGATGAAATGCCGGAGGTTATATTGTCTCCAGTGGTTGAGGAGATGCCAGCACTTACCAGTTCATATCGCGGTCAAGATTTTGTCTGGAAGACCTGGCCTGGATGGGAAGGCGTCCTTCCTGAGGATTTCATTTCCTGGTTCACATTTCGGACCGCACCCATTAATGCTGAGAAAGTCATCCTTTGGGCGCGCAGTGATCAATTTCCAGGTGGAGCGGTTGGGGCATCTGAGCAGAGTATGTCGGATCCTTAATTGAAATGGCGAGCCTGGCTGAAAATATATTTGATTGACCTCCTAATAATCCAGCACTCTATTTGTTCGGAGATTCCATGACTTTCCCTAAAATCATCGCAATCGATGGGCCGGCAGCTTCCGGAAAATCTACTTTAGGAAAAAGACTTGCGGATAAATTGGGATATCTTTTTTTCGATACTGGGGTCATGTATAGAGCGGTTACATGGGCAGCTTTGCAGGAAAAAGTATCAACAGATAATGAAGCTGCGACTAGCTCCCTAGCAGAAAGAGATATTAATCGACCTGCGGACCCCGTCTGTATCGGATGGGCGGAATTGTGATATCCTGATCGATGGGGAGGATGTAACGTGGCAGATCCGTCTGCCAGAAGTTGAACAGAAAGTCTCACAGGTGTCAGCTTATAAAGGGGTCCGTCAAGCACTGACAAATCAACAGCGTCGAATCGGAAAACGCGGGGGGGTGGTCATGGTGGGTAGGGACATCGGGACCGTTGTGATGCCAGAAGCCGAGCTGAAGATATACCTGATTGCGTCTGCTGAAGAACGAGCTCGCCGGCGCTATCTTGAACAGCACGATCGAGGCTCATCACAATCGTATGAGGAGATTCTGGTTGCAATGAGAAAACGAGACGAGTTTGATTCAACCCGAACGTTGGCTCCGCTACGCCCTTCAGACGATGCCGTCATCTTGAACACTGACCAGATGGACGAAACACAAGTGCTGGAAGCTGCACTTCGGATGATCTCCGAGGTTTCGAAGGAAAAATTAAGTCAAGGATCGTGCGATAATGGATCAGAGTGACTATCAAGTTGGCGCTTCTATCCACTTGCTGCGCCTCATCCTTCGCCCAATTTTTCGGGGATTATTCCACTTATTAAGCAGTGTTCGGATCTATGGGAAAGAAAATATTCCCAAGAGCGGCGCTTATTTGATCGCGATTAACCACATATCCTTATTTGAGCCGCCGTTCATCCTTGCCTTTTGGCCAATCGCACCAGAAGCTGCTGGAGCAGTCGATATTTGGGACCGAACAGGTCAGAATGTGCTGGTAAGATTATATGGAGGAATTCCAGTCCATAGGGGGGAATACGACCGCAAGCTGATCGAAACGCTCTTAAGTGTGCTTCGGAGCGGAAAACCACTTTTGATAGCACCCGAGGGAGGACGATCGCATCACCTTGGGATGCGTCGAGCACTCCCAGGAGCAGCATACCTTGCAAATGCCGCCAATGTCCCCATTTTGCCAGTTGGTATTGTTGGGACAAGCGATGATTTCCTGCGAGAGGCTTTCCGTGGTAGAAGACCACGCCTAGAGATGCATATTGGGAAAAATTTATTAATTCCTTATGAAAGCAATAAAGACGAGGTAAGGCATATTTCCAGGCAGAAAAACGCAGATTTAATAATGATGAAAATAGCAGAATTGATTCCAGCAGAATACCACGGTGTATATTCCAACACTAGCATGCGTGGTGAAAATGTTGATTATGATATTTTAGAGGTGGAGCGCAACAATGGCTGATTTATTGGAAAACGAAGGATCGAAAAAAGTGAAGTCTCGGGACTATGATCATTCCCATTATAAAATCCGTCGGGATATCTTGCGGTTTTTACTGCAGTATGTTGGCATCCCGCTGCTCGCAAAAGTGGAAGCGGTCGAAGGAAACGATCACATCCCTGTGAGCGGTCCGGCAATATTGATGATTAATCATATTGCTCTGATCGATCCGATAATAATCTTGCCATTTATTACTCGCAGCATCGTTCCACTGGCAAAAGTCGAAGTATATAACTACCCGATCGTCGGGATACTACCGCATATCTGGGGAGTGATACCTGTTCGCCGAGAAGAAGTAGACCGCAGGGCAATTCAACTCTCTCTGGATGTTCTGCGAGCTGGTGAAATAATCCTGGTAGCTCCTGAAGGTACACGAGGACCAAGCTTAAAACAGGGAAAGGAGGGCATCGCATATCTGGCTAGCCGAAGTGGCGCTCCTATAGTCCCCGTTGCAGTTGACGGGACCGAAGGATTTCCGGCATTGCGAGGGACCCGTCGGTGGCATGCCAAGGGAGTCAGAGTCCAGTTCGGACGGGCGTTCCGTTATCGTCAGCAATATCGCCATGCTAGCGGTGAGGTGTTGCGGCAAATGACAGATGAAGCAATGTATGTCCTCTCAGCACTACTGCCTCCCGAACGGAGGGGATTTTATGGTGATCTTACAAACGCTTCACAAATTACAATTGAAATGTTCTAAACTCTCAACCCACATTTATTGACCTCAGATCTCAATAATCTTGATCCAGTAATCCCTACGAATCGGCCATAAAGCTTGTGCTATAATTCTCTAATCCAGGTGGTGTAAGAAATGCAACCAGGCATTTTATGGACCCGATATTCACACTGATTTCGGCCTCTGCATTCGTCGAGAATCCAAGGGGGTTGGTTGGGTGGTCAGGTTTGATCATCCTATTGAGTTTTACTGCCTGGCTCCAGTGGAAATGGCGCTTTTTTAATAAACCATATGATCTAAGCAGGGTATTTCTCTTCTTAGGTCTGCTGATTCTCACCCCCATTGTGAGTCTGGTAATTGGTTTTCGACTTTCATTTAGCGAGGCAGTCCCCCCGTCAGAATTCCTGATAGACCAAGCTGAACCAATTGTGATGGTTTTCGCAGCAGTTCCATGGGTGCTTGCAGGTGGTCTGCTTGGACCACTGTCAGCAGCTGCATTAGCAATGGTCGGCGGATTGATGTTGGGCTTTTGGCAAACCCACAGCATCTTCACACCTTTTGAATATATGCTTTTAATGACAATATTCAGCGCTGCGGTAAGACAAAATTTTCGGACACCTAGCTTCCGGACCCTTCGTCATCCGATCGCTTCTGCATTAATAATGGCATTGATCTACCCGGTGCTTCATCTTATTGTCATGTTGTTTACTGAGCATGTTTTGCTAATGACTCGTCTGGATTACGCCGTGCAGAGTTTAAAAAGCACTTATTTAGTGTTTGGGATTGAGGTCATCATTGCGGGTATCTTTGCAGAAGCAATATTTCTCACTTTGCCAGATCATTGGCGTGAAACCACAGCACTTGAGCCATCTCCTGCAGAAAAGAGTTTGCAGATTCGTTTCAGCGTGTATATGGTTCCTTTGGTTTTGGCACTTCTCCTCACACTGATAATTGGGGATTGGATCGTCGCTGGAAAGGCTGCCCGAGATATGATTCGCAGCCGCATGCAGCAGAACGCCGTAATGGTGGCAGAAAGCGTGCCAAATTTCTTCCAGGTTGGACAAAATCAAATCACTGAATTAGCAGCTGATCCCCGATTGATCAGTTCAAATCCAATCGAACTAACTGACCTTCTTTCTAAAGAAATCAAGAATGTACCCTTCTTCTATCAGCTTTCGGTATATGATCAAAATCGCGAATTGATCGCCAGCTATCCGACTGCATACTATGTGGGTCCGCAAGCTCCAATTGACGAACAGATAGCCCTTCAAGTTGCGTTGGAGGGTATGCCATTCCAAAATGTCACAATTGCTCCTGTAGAAGGGCAAAAAACTGCTCAAATCTCATTTATTACGGTAGCGTACGATCAAGCCGGAAAACCTCAGCGGTTGCTTGTCGGACGCAGCGATCTCGGGACTAATCCCTATTCGAAACCGATCATATCTGGTCTGTTCAGCCAATCTGAGCCAAACGATATTGGGATGCTGATAGATGATAACCAGCACATCCTTGTGCATCCCGACCCAGAAATGGTAATGACCACGTATATAGGTCCGACTTCAGAAGATCCTCAGGATTTCGTATATACTCTTCCAGACGGAACACAGATGCTAGCTCATTATCAACCTGCCGATGGAAATCCATTGGCGATTGTAATGATGGTCCCGGTTTATCAGGCGCAGCAGCTGGCACTTCAAATCGCGATCCCGCTGATCGCGATGATTGGAATCCTCTCCGTGATTTCGCTGATCGTTTTAAGATTCGGGTTGAGAATGGTCACGGCATCCTTAAATACTCTAGCCCAAGAAGCCGGAAGAATCGCCCAAGGAAAACTCGACCAACCATTAAAGATAGATAGCGTTGATGAAGTCGGACAGCTTCGGCGAGCCTTTGAGCAAATGCGAATCAGCTTAAAGGAACGGCTTGAGGAGCTAAATCGACTTCTTGTGGTAAGTCAGGGAGTCGCTTCGAGCCTGGAGATATCAGAAGCAGTGCAGCCCATTTTGGAAGCGGCATTGGCAGCGGGCGCCAGCACGGCGCGAGTGGTACTGACACCAAATGTTATGGGTGATCAGGATGGCATCGCGCCTATTCCACTGAGCTTCGGAGCCGCCCCATCGCAGAATCTTTACAGCGACTTGGATGAACAGATCCTGGCATTAACTCGCCAGCAGGACCGTCTTGTGCTCTCGAACTTATACCGCCCGCGCCTACTGAATATCGCACCGGGCTCGCTGCATCCAGAATCCATTATGGCAGTTGCCCTCAAGCACGAAAGTCAATATTACGGGTCTCTCTGGATCGCGTACGATCGTACACATATCTTCTCTGAAGAAGAAGTGCGATTCATTGTTACTCTAGGAGGACAAGCGGCTCTAGCAGCTGCGAATGCACGGTTGTTTCTCTCAGCTGAGATCGGACGGCAGCGCCTGGAATCAATTCTCTCCTCTAGCCCAGATGCGGTATTAGTTATTGATCAGCGCGAACAGCTACTATTAGCTAATCCCGCTGCATGGCAGGTTCTCGGCCTTACAGCCGAGGATTCTAATCGCAATCTACCTGTCAGCCAGGTGATCCACGAACCGGAGCTTCAGGGAATACTGCGACCAACCAATCCAGAGCGACAATCGATTGAGATCACCCTTGCAGGTGGGCGAATATTTCTAGCGACCGCTTCACCTGTTCTTGCAGAAGGACAGCGTGTCGGTCGGGTATGCGTCATGCGAGATGTGACCCATTTCAAGGAACTTGATGCGCTCAAATCCGAATTTGTTTCAACAGTTAGCCACGATCTACGCTCTCCACTAACTTTGATGCGCGGTTATGCAACGATGCTTGAAATGGTGGGACCTTTGAATGAACAGCAAAATGGCTACGTCGGAAAGATTACTATGGGGGTCGAAAGCATGAGCCGCCTCGTGAATAATCTGCTAGACTTAGGACGGATTAAGTCGGGAGTGGGTTTGCAGATTAAATCAGTAAATGTTCAGGAAGTAATGGAAAAAGTCCTGAGCGCGCTTCAACTTCAGGCGGCTCAAAAACATATCCAGCTCACGAGCGAAATCCCAGAAGAACACATCCCAAGTGTGGAAGCGGACCAAGCTCTATTACAGCAGGCGCTGCAGAATCTGGTTGAAAACGCAATTAAATTCACTCGCCCGGAGGGCAAGATCCATGTACGACTTCGAGTACAACCAGTTGGAATTCTCTTCGAAGTAATCGATAATGGAACAGGTATCTCTCCCGTGGACCAACCTCGCCTTTTTGAGCGTTTCTATCGAGGAGTGCAGCAAGGGACAAAAGAAACTCGTGGAACTGGACTTGGACTTGCCATCGTGAAGTCTATAGCTGAGCGTCATGGGGGACGAGTCTGGGCGGAAAGCCAGCTTGGGAAGGGAAGCACTTTCTATCTGGCAATACCAGTCCAACAAGGCATTCAGGAAACTGAAAAATAAATCCTTCCTAATTTTCCTAAATCACTCTTGACCGAATGTATAGAATTTCGGTACAATGTAATGTCAAAGAGAAGTCATTAGACGCATGAGAATCGCTCACGCGTTTTAGTTTGCTTGTATGGTACCTATTAGAAATCCACTTTTATTATTCTCACGCGAGGAGGCAACTATATAGTGGAAACCAAAGGTTTGACCGCACTTCGTATCAGTCTGGCATCACCAGACACAATCCGCAGCTGGTCTTATGGAGAGGTGCTCAAGCCAGAGACGATTAACTACCGGAGGCTTCGTCCTGAGAAGGATGGTCTTTTTTGTGAAGCTATCTTTGGACCAACTCGTGACTGGCAATGTTATTGTGGTAAGTATAAGAACATCCGCTATAAAGGGATAACCTGCGATAAATGCGGTGTAGAAGTAACCCGCTCTTCTGTTCGACGGGAGCGAATGGGGCACATTGAGTTGTCTGCTCCAGTAGCGCACGTCTGGTATACCCGCAGAATACCATCTTATTTAGGGCTATTACTTGATATCTCCCGAAGGAATTTGGACCGGGTGCTTTACTTCGCTCAATATGTGGTCACGTATGTTGATGAGGACGCCCGCCAAAAAGCTCTCAAACGCCTCGAGGATAAGATTACAGTCACAGAACGAGAGCAGGCGACTAAGATCAACACGAAGATCGCCGAGGTCAAAGCAAATCGTGATCGAAATCTCAACGAGCTGACAGCACGTCAGGAAGGGATTGAGATCGCATATACCGAACAAATTGCCGAAAAGTTAGAGCCTATCATTGACTCAGGAAAACGGCTGGAAGACAATCTTCAAGAGATGTTGGGAGACACTCCGAAAACTGCAATCCACTTCCCCGACACTGATATCGTGATTGTTGAGAGCGGTGAAAAGATCACCAAGCCACACCTTTCGAAGGTCCAGCAAGTTGTCAAAGAACGTTTGGATGAGATAGAAGAGGATCTGAAGGATCAGAAACAACGCGAGCTCGAGAGCATTCGAATGGATCGAGAGAGAATCCGGGCTACCGCTGATCTGGAAATGGAAAACCTGCGAGGTTTATTGGATGACCAGTCGGTGGCTGTGAGAGATGAAAACTCTCGCCTGCGCGACGAACTGCTTGAGCTTCGACCGCTTACATTTATGGGCGAGACACGTTTTCGTGAACTCAAATCTCGCTGGGGTCAGGTCTTTCGAGCAGACATGGGAGCTGAAGCATTCTTTGACATCCTTCGCCGACTCGACCTGGATAAGCTGGCTGAAGAATTGTGGCATGAGGTACGGACCTCTCGAAGCAAGCAGAAGAGGAAAAAAGCTACAAAACGTTTGAAGGTAGTTGAAGCATTTCGCCGCTCGGGAAATCGCCCTGAATGGATGGTCCTGACCGTCTTACCTGTTATCCCGCCCGACCTGCGTCCGATGGTTCAATTGGATGGCGGTCGTTTTGCGACGTCTGATCTGAACGATCTCTACCGGCGGGTGATCAACCGCAATAACCGCCTTAAAAGACTGCTAGAGTTAGGCGCTCCTGACGTAATTGTACGAAATGAAAAAAGGATGCTTCAAGAAGCAGTTGATTCGCTGATAGACAATTCTCAGCGCGGGAAAGCGCTCTCCAGGCGTGGTCGAAGAGAGCTGAAATCACTGAGCGATATGCTGAAAGGGAAGAAAGGCCGCTTCCGCCGCAACTTACTTGGCAAGCGCGTGGATTACTCCGGTCGATCGGTGATCGTTGTAGGTCCAAAATTGAAACTGTACCAATGCGGGCTGCCAAAAACGATGGCACTGGAGCTCTATCGACCGTTCGTGATTGCGCGTTTAGTTTCCCACAACTATGCCGCAAATGTCAAAGGCGCCCGGCGTTTCATCGAACGCAACCGGCCAGAGGTTTGGGAAGTTCTCGAAGAAGTAATCAAGGACCGACCAGTTCTGCTGAACCGGGCTCCAACGCTGCACCGCCTGGGTATTCAGGCTTTCGAGCCGGTGCTGATCGAAGGAAGTGCGATCCAGCTTCACCCACTGGTCACGACCGCCTTCAATGCAGACTTTGACGGGGATCAGATGGCGGTGCATGTCCCACTCTCCCAAAAAGCAGTTACAGAAGCGCGCCAGCTTATGCTTTCTTCCCACAACCTGCTGAAACCAGCCGATGGCGAGCCTATCATCAGTCCTTCCAAAGACATGGTTCTAGGTGTTTATTATTTGACCAAACAAGACAAGCGGGCACAAAAGGGAGATGGGCGAGTATTCAGCGACATGGATGAAGCCGAATTAGCCTATCGTCTGGAGTTAGTGGACATTCACGCCAATGTCAAGCTGCAGACCAAGACCTGGTATGACGACCAACACAACCGCTTAGCTCAAATGGAGCTGCGCCTTATCGACACAACAGTTGGACGGGTTCTCTTCAATCGGGTCCTTCCAACTGAAATCCAATTCGTCAACTGGGAGCTGGATAAAGGTGGTCTGAAGGATTTAATGGCAAACCTTTATGAGGTCAGCGGCGAAGAAGATACCCCAGAAGTTGCTGACGCCATCAAAGATATCGGATTTCAGTACGCGACCCGCTCTGGATATTCTCTGGCAGTCTCAGATATTTCCATACCTGAGGAAAAAGGCGAGATCATCAACCAATCGATTGCGGAGACTGAAACCGTTTCGCGCGATTTTCGACGTGGGCTCTTGACAGAACAAGAACAAAATGAGCGGATCATCGAGATTTGGCAGCGCACTACCAATCAAGTCGCGGATGCTGTAAAAAGAAGAATGGACCCGCACGGAAACCTTGCAGCTCAAGCAATCTCTGGCGCAACGAAGGGCGGCTTTGGACCAATCTCTCAGCTTGCCGGAATGCGCGGTCTTATGGCAGACCCATCCGGCCGGATCATTCCACTGCCAATCCGGTCAAATTTCCGAGAAGGTCTAACAGCTTTGGAATACTTTATTTCTACCCATGGCGCAAGAAAAGGTCTAGCCGATACTGCGCTGCGCACCGCGGACGCCGGGTATCTCACTCGCAGACTGGTGGACGTTGCCCAGGATGTCATTATCAACGATGATGATTGCGAGACCGATGAAGGTGTCTGGATCCGCAGCAAAGATGATATTGCCGGTCAATCCATGAATGTCCGATTATTTGGAAGACTTGCCGCAGAAAACATTATCGATCCGCAAACAGGTGAAATCCTTGCAGAGCGGAACGATATCCTCGACCATGACCTTGTCCGACTGATTCTCGGTTCCGGTATCGAAGAGATCAAGGTCCGTTCTCCACTGACATGCGAGCTCACTCACGGTATCTGCGCCCGATGTTACGGCTTGGATTTAGCCCGCGGGAAAATGGTGGAAATAGGTTCGGCTGTTGGCATTGTGGCAGCCCAATCGATCGGTGAGCCGGGCACTCAGCTAACCCTGCGTACCTTCCATACCGGTGGCGTCGCAGCTGGTGGTGACATCACAACAGGTCTTCCAAGAGTCGAGGAACTATTTGAAGCGCGGAAGACTCCTAAAGGTGAAGCCGTCGTAGCTGAAATCAGCGGCGTGGTCCGAGTCAGCCAATCGGACCGGTACTCAGATCTGCGGATAGCTACTGTTGAACACAGCGAGATGATCAGCGACGAGTACGACATCCCAGAAGGATGGACTGTTGCGGTCGAGGATGGGACCGAAATCAATCAAGGCGGCGTGTTGGCGATTCATGGAGATGAAGCTCAAATTACCTCGCAAAATGCAGGTAGAGTGCGCATCGAATTTGGAAATGGTGCCAGCGGTGCAACCAGAGTCGTTGTATCATATGAAAGCCGACAGGAAGCAACTTATGATATCCCAAGCACTGCCCGAATGGTGGTGCGTGACGGCGATCATGTGGAAGCAGCTCAACCGCTGACCGAAGGGTCGCTGAATCCACACCGGATCCTAAGGATCCAAGGTCGCCAGGCTTGCCAGGTATACCTGCTGAATGAGGTTCAAAAGGTATATCGTTCTCAGGGACAAAACATCAACGACAAGCATTTCGAGGTCGTCATCCGCAAGATGATCTCCAAAGTTCAGGTAACTCGACCTGGCGATACAAATTTTCTTCCCGGGGATCTAGTCGACTTCTTGGAACTAAAACGGATCAACGACCAGCTTCTGAGTGAAGGAAAACGACCCGCAAAATTTGTCGAAATCCTTCTCGGGATTACAAAAGCCTCTTTGAGCACCAATTCATTCCTTTCGGCGTCATCATTCCAGCATACGATCAAAGTGCTGGCTGGCGCAGCAATCGCTGCCACCGAAGATCCGCTGTATGGATTGAAAGAGAATGTGATTATCGGTAAGCTCATCCCAGCCGGAACCGGATTCGTGCGAGGCCGCTTCTCGCCAACATCTGAGTTCGAGCGCCCCGATGCGAATATGTATTCAGACTCTGGGTATGACATCGAAGGTCTTTCTGATCTGGAATTTGATATTTCAGATTGAAACTATAGAAACATCTATTGCGAGGTTTTACAACGATCCGAATCTAATACAAAAGCGCCGCGGGGTTTCAGCCTGGCTGAGATCCCGCGGTCTGTTATTCAGGAACCGATGCATTCTGATTTGCGTCTATAAAAAAATGGTCAACAAACCAAAAAAGATCCGTACAAATGGCTCACCTGAAAGCGAGCAAATAACCATCAGACCCAGCAGGAAAATTGCAAACAACCGAAAAATAATCGCTCGGCTGGTCGTCTGGGTACTGGTATTAGGGGCGGTTGTGATTTTTTCACTCGCAGCCGGATCCTTCGCTGGCTACCAGGCTGGTTCTGGAAGTCAAAAAGCCTCTGAGACCATGATGGCAAAATCCAGCGTTGAGGAGCAGTTCACTCTCGCAGCGCAGGATTTAACAGAAGGTCGGTATGAAGTCGCCTTCCGGCGGCTAGAATATGTGATCGGGCAGGATCCCTCTTACCCCGGTGCAACAGATAAAATGGCTGAAGTGATGGCGATATTATATGCGACCGCCACTCCCACCAATCCGGCACCGACAATTACAGCGACAGCAACTCGCGATCTTCGCCCGGTGGAAGAGATGTTCACAGAAGCCGAGAGTTTATTCAATGAAAGCAAATGGGGTGAGGTGATCGACAGGCTAATAACTCTTCGTAAGGAAGATCCAGTATTTCAAACGGCACGAGTAGACGGGATGCTATTTCTCGCCTTGCGGATGCGAGGTTATGACAAAATTTGGAAGTCTGGTGACCTAGAAGGTGGATTATATGACCTTGCGCTTGCCAGCAGATTTGGCCCACTCGATACCCAGTCAAACTCTGCTCGCGATCTTGCCCAACTCTATCTAATTGGGTCAAGTTTTTGGGAGGTCGATCCGGCGCAGGCGATTCAATATTTCAGCCAGGTAGCAGCCGCAGCTCCGAACCTTCTAGATGCTTCTGGGTGGACTGCGAGCGCAAGGTATCGGGAAGTGCTGATTCAATATGGGGATAAGCTATATACCGACAAGGATTGGTGCCAGGCTCAACAACAATTCGAACTGGCGCTTTCGATGGGTGCTGACGCTGCACTTCAAGAAAAGGCTAACAACGCTGCGCTGCAGTGCTCCCCACCGACTGAAACCCCTAGTGCAACTGGTGGCGTACCCACCACAACAGTTCCTTCTGCAACCACACCAAGCCCAACCTGGATCGTTCCTCCAACATCAACGAGCACCCAGCAAGCTCCCCCTACTTCAACAAATACCACTGCTCCACCAGTAGCAACAACGGAGCCCCCAATCGTTATCACGGAGCCGCCTCTTCCAACGGGAACCACCGAGCCACCTCCGGAGCAGTCTCCTCAAGCCCCGTATCCAGGATGAGAGGCAAAATATTCGGTCATGAAGGAAAAGAAACCAAATTTAATGATATCTAAAAACATCCTTTTAGTGATCCTTTCTGGGATGGCTATTTTGATAATCAGTTGTTTTGCCGGGATTGCGTCCTATTTCGTAGCGCACCAGCTTACCGTCAGCCTTGCCCAACGCTCAAATCAAGGACCTGACCTCTCCAGCGTTTCAACCACGCCACGCCTGAATGCGGAAGGCACACCGCTGCCATCCATACCTGGCGAGTTATCTGCAAATGACCCGCTCATTACTGGGGCTCAGCTCACTCCCTGGGACGGCGCCGGGCGTGTCACGCTATTACTTCTCGGGGTTGACTATAGAGATTGGGAAGCACAGACCGAGGCATCACGCAGCGATACTATGATCCTGCTTACCCTCGACCCACAAACCAAAACAGCAGGTATCCTGTCTATTCCTCGGGATCTTTGGGTTTCAATTCCGGGATTCCAGCACGGAAAGATAAATACCGCTTACTATCTTGGGGATGCGTATCAGCTGCCTGGAGGTGGTCCGGGGCTCGCAGTAAAGACTGTTGAGACATTTCTGGGTGTACCGATCAACTATTATGCTCAAATCGATTTTGGCGCATTTGTCCGGTTTATCGACGAGATTGGCGGTGTAAAAATTAATGTACCGTCTGAAATAAAAATCGACCTGCTCGGAACCGGTGCTAAGACGAAGAAAAAGCTTCAGCCAGGTATTCAGACTCTCCCTGGTGAGTGGGCGCTGGCGTATGCACGAAATCGGTATACTGAAGGCGGCGATTTCGATCGTGCCCGACGCCAACAACAGGTAATCATGGCTATACGAGACAAGATCGTCAGCGTAGAAATGCTGCCAAAGTTAATCGAAAAAGCGCCGACGCTTTACAACGAGCTGATAACTGGGATTCGCACCAATATGTCGCTCGATGAGGCAATCAAGCTGGCTTTGGTGGCAAAGGATGTCCCGGAGGCAAGCATTAAACATGGAGTGATCGATAAAGAAGATGTCTTTTTTGGTAATTCACCAGACGGATTATCCATCTTGATCCCAATTCCGGATGATATTAACAATTTACGCGATGAGATATTTGCTTCCGCCGGAAGCCTGGGACCGCAAACTCCCGGGAATAGCCTGGAGCAGATGAAAGCAGAAGCTGCCGGGATTATCATCTACAACGGAAGCGGTGACCCTTCAATTGGCGACCGCACCTCCGAATACCTTATAAGTCAGGGAGCGAATGTAATTCAGGTCGCGTCCGCGGACCAGGGATATTCAGCCACCACGATCATTGACCACAACGGCAATCCATACGCTTTGAAGTATTTGTCAGAGTTGATGAATATCGGTGCTGGTAAAATCACGGTTAAGTTTGATCCAAACAGCAATGCCGATATTGAGCTGTATCTCGGCAGCGATTGGGCAGCAAACAACAGCCTGCCATAAGTTTTAGCCACACGGCTGAAAGTGAGGTGTGTCATGTGCGGACGGTTTACTCTCACAGCCGACCCGAATGATCTGCGTGAGGCATTTCCATGGTTGAATATCCCTCAAAATCCCACACCACGCTACAATGTGGCACCAACACAACCAGTCGCCGTCATTCCCAATGATGGGAAACAAACGCTGGATTATTATATTTGGGGTTTAGTGCCTTTCTGGGCAAAGGATCCTTCAATCGGCAGCAGGATGATCAATGCACGCAGCGAAACTCTGATGGAAAAACCTTCTTTTAAATCAGCGTTCAAAAGAAAGCGATGCCTGATCCCTGCGACCGGTTTTTATGAATGGAAAGCCGTTGAAGGGCAGAAGACAAAAACACCCATGTATATCCAGCTGAAAACAGGCAAACCATTTGCATTTGCAGGATTGTGGGACCGCTGGGAATCTACGGAAGGCTCAACAATCCTATCATGTACGATCATCACAACCAGACCCAATGAGCTTGTTGGTCAAATCCACAATCGGATGCCGGTGATTCTGCATCCGGAGAATTACAGTTTGTGGTTGGAGACTGGAGAGCCGCCGTTGGAAAGCCTCAACCAGCTTTTACAGCCATACCCTGAAACCGAGATGCAGGCATACGAAGTATCCAGACTTGTAAATAAACCTGATGTCGATAACCCAAGCCTGATCGACCCGCTGGTTGGTTGATCTCAGAAACAGGCAGCACTTATGCGGCAGGCATTAATGTCCTTTGCTTGCTGGAAGCTTTCATTATTTAGGCGGTTTTCAGATCAAGTCTATCACTCCACCGCTGCTCACATTAAGGATATCCACTTTTGCATCTGGTTCTCCAGATATTTGCTGAGCTGTCCGGCAGATTTTTAGCGCAATGTGAGCAAGCTCGACTTCAGTAAGGGAAGCATCCGATTCAAGCATTGTCCGAAAAAGCGGTTCTGTCCCCGAGTAGCGGAAATTTACGCGAAGAACACCTTGTAAGGAGCGTGTGTTGGCTTCCAGGTCATCCAGCTGTGGACGAGAAAGATGCGGTCCGCTGCCCAGGTGAGCGGAGGCGATGATTTGCGGCGTTTTTCCTATCTCTTGTGCAAATTCAAAAAGCGATTCTGTCCCGGTTTCCAGCAGGGCGCGGATAACAAACAGGGCAGTGCGGATGCCATCGCCGGTCGGGTGCCCCTCATCGATGATCAAAACATGGCCGGCTTGCTCTCCTCCCAATCCTATTTTTCCGATCTTCCCTTCATCTTTCGCCAATTCAAAAAGCTGATCCGTGACATACTTATCTCCGACAGGTGTTTCAAACAAGTGAATCCCAGCTCCTTCGAGAAAAGCTATTAAACCAGTATTGCGCATGGTGGTCGTGACAACAGATCGAGCGAGCAGCTCGCCGCGCTGGTCGAAATATCGGGCGAGCATGCCAATCATGTGATCTCCATCGATCAATCCACCTTTTTCATCGATGAAGACAACTCTATCAGCATCTCCATCAAAAGCAAGCCCAAAGCGAGCTTGATGATGGTCGATTAATAAGGACATCTCCTGCTTAGAACGGCGAACATGCTCCGATCCAGAAGATTTGTTTATGTTCGACCCATTTGGGGATGAATGGATCGCAATTACTTCCGCTCCGAATCGGGCAAACACCTCCGGAGCGATGAAGGATGCCGCCCCATTGGAACAATCCATCAATATCTTGAATCCATCCAAGTTCATTTTTGGGTGTTCAGCTATGAGATCGCGGATGTAGAGCTCTTGAAAAATCTCACCGCTGTGGACATGTCCTAAGGCTGTGTGAATCATCTCGGTTTGGTGTTCAGAGTCGATCCGGTCGATCGCTGCCTCTATCTCCAGTTCTTGCGATTCGGGAAGTTTTCGACCCGAATGATGGAAGAACTTGATCCCGTTTTGATCTGCCGGATTATGTGAGGCCGAAATGACTACCCCGGCATTCGCGTTAAGATGGCGGACCAACCAGGCAACTGCAGGTGTTGGCACCACCCCAAGATCGATCACATGCACACCGCTTGCCATCAAGCCTGCGTCCAGCGCTTCTTGCAGCATCGCGCCTGAAGCGCGGGTATCGCGCCCGATAACGATAGTGGCTTCCCGAGATTCGCCTCGAATGACGGATCCTGCTGCCCGTCCCAGCTTCAGCATGAATTCTGGGACCATTGGAATAGAACCGACCGTCCCACGAATTCCGTCTGTACCAAACCATTTTCCCATTTAAGATCTCCCAATGAAAACTGGCGGAATTATAACCGAATAGCATCTGGCTTTCTAACCCGCGATGCATTCACGGCGTGTCTCGGCTATCACTGGACTCAATCATATGAAGAAAGGGATTAAAATAAGGATACGCTTTGTTATGCTTTATTAAGTGTTGGAAAGGATGGTAATGGACATGGATATCCAACGCATCATCGTGATGGTCTTGGACGGAGTAGGCGCAGGCGAGGCACCAGACGCGGCGGATTATGGGGACACAGGCAGCAATTCACTGACAAATACGGACCGAGCGGTGGGCGGGCTAAATTTACCCAATATGGGCGAACTTGGCTTTGGTTATATCGCCCCCATGACCGGTGTTCCACCTGCACCCAATCCAAGCGGTGCATATGGCAGGATGCGCCCAACCTCAGCCGGTAAAGATACGATATCCGGTCACTGGGAAATGATGGGGGTGATTTTAAGGAAACCGCTGCCAACATATCCAAATGGATTCCCAGCTGAAGTCATCGAGGAATTTGAACGGCGGATCGGTCGAGGCACATTAGGAAATAAACCCATGTCGGGAACAGAGATCCTAAAGGAACTAGGAAGCGAGCATGTAAGCACCGGAAAACCCATCGTTTACACCTCTGCCGACAGTGTCTTTCAGATCGCAGCACACGAAGATGTGATCCCGATAAAAGAGCAGTATGAAATCTGTCTTACCGCTCGCGAAATGCTGAAAGGAGAACACGGCGTAGGGCGGGTGATCGCTCGACCTTTCATTGGCTCGTCACCCGAAAACTTCAAGCGAACCGAAAACCGGCGGGACTACCCTCTGCAACCGCCGACAAAAACGATGCTTGTTAAAGCGGTGGAAGCAGGTTTGGAAGTGTGCTCGGTTGGAAAAATCGACGATATCTTTGCACACAGCGGCATCACAAGATCAAAACACAACGAGAATAACGCAGACAGCCTGAAAGGGACGATAGAATTCCTGGAAGACAGATTCAGGGGCTTGATCTTCACAAATTTGATTGAATTCGACATGCTATTCGGACATCGCAACGATCCTCACGGCTATGCGAATGCCCTTAAGCGTGTCGACGATAAGGTCCCGGAAATCCGCGCCAGGATGCAGGATGGCGATATTGCCATGTTTGTTGCCGACCACGGGGTCGATCCAACAACCGAGAGCACTGATCATTCTCGTGAATACTCTCCCTTATTAGTATTTGGCAAGCCCGTAAAAGGCGGTGTTAACCTAGGCATCCGCGGGACTTTCAGCGATGTGGCGGCCACTATTGCCGAGGCTTTCCAGCTCGAACCGCCTGAAATAGGCGTCAGCTTCTTGGGTGAAATAAAACAAACCTAACCTACGAATATCTTCGTACAAGCTACCTGGATTTGATACCCGACGGTGGTCATCGGCGATTAATGATCCGAATGATGGGCGGTCAGACCCCCGCCAGGTTGAAAGCAGATGAAATGATCTGGCGCGCCTCTTGCTGGATCGCAGCAAGATGGGCTTCATCAACCAGGCTCTCAGCATAGATTTTATAGATATCCTCGGTGCCAGAAGGGCGAGCCGCAAACCAACCGCAATCCGTGACCACTTTCAGCCCACCGATTGGGGCATCATTTCCTGGCGCGGCGAGTTCAGCTTGGCGGTTATCGGACATCCGGCCAAGGTATTTGCCTGGATATGGTCTTGGGAGAGACTTATCATGACCGCTTTCTGGGCTGAACTGGCGGGGGCTTCCAACCGGGAATAGTAGCTTTTTCCAAACTTATTTTCAATCTCTTGATAAGCTTTTCCAGGGTCACGTCCAGTCTGGGCTGCGATCTCTGCTGCAAGCAGACCCAGGATAAACCCATCCTTGTCGGTCGTCCAGACGCTTCCATCCATCCGCAAGAACGAAGCGCCAGCGCTCTCTTCGCCTCCAAAACCAAAGGACCCACTAAGCAAACCTTCCACAAAATACTTGAAGCCAACCGGGGTCTCGCATACCTGCCGGCCAAGATGGTCCGCCACGCGATCGATCATCGAGCTGGAAACCAGGGTTTTCCCAATCTGGGCCGCTCGATCCCAGCCAGGACGATGGGTGAACAGATATTCAATCGCAACGACGAGGTAGTGGTTTGGGTCGATCAATCCAATCGAAGGGGTCACAATACCATGACGATCGACATCCGGATCATTTCCAAATGCGATATCAAAACGATCTCTTAATTCGATAAGGCGTGCCATGGCGTACGGAGATGAGCAATCCATCCGAATACGACCATCCCAATCAACCGTCATGAACGAAAACGTCGGATCGACGTCACAATTGACTACCTCCAGGTTAAGGCGGTATTTTTCGGCTACTCGGTCCCAATAATGGACAGCTGCGCCGCCCATCGGATCAACGCCTATCTTCAAACCGGACCTGGAAATCGCTCCCATATCCACAACTGTAGAAAGTCCATCCACAAAAGGCTGGATCATATCCTGACCTAAGGCAAAATCGGACAAGCGAGCGCGTTCATAAGGAATACGCTTCACTGAACGCAAACCGTCTTTAAGAATTTCATTCGCCCGCTTCTGGATCTGGCTGGTAGTCACAGTATCGGCCGGTCCAGCTTCTGGCGGATTGGGTTTAACCCGCCATCTGAGGGAGGATTATGCGAAGGTGTGATGACGATCCCATCTGCAAGCCCGTTTTTCCTATTGTGATTATAAGTAAGGATCGCATGGGAGATAACCGGAGTAGGGGTGTAGTCAAATCCGGCATGGTAGACGACATGAACCTGATTGGCGGTCAATACTTCCAGGGCGGTCATATGGGCAGGCTCTGAAAGTGCGTGCGTGTCCATCCCCAGATAGAGAGGACCGGAAATATTTTTTGCGTGACGGTACTCGGCAACAGCCTGGCAGGTGGCCAGAATATGATCCTCATTAAACGATTTGTCGGATGGAATACCGCGATGTCCGGAAGTGCCAAAAGATACCTGCTGATTTAGATTTTCCGGCGATGGTTTTAAACTGAAATACTCTGAAACCAGGCGAGGAACGTTGACCAACAAATCGCGGGGGCGGGCTTTCCTGCTAACTCATGGATGGGCATGGTTCCTCCAGAATTTTCCAAGCCGATGATCAACCGATTTGAGCGGATAAAGCTGAGATGTACGCCGGGCTGCTTCCACAACACGCCCCAACCACCTGGGCACCGAGCTTAATAAATTCCAGCATTTGAGCAGAAAATTCTGGCGGATCTACATCGTAAACCGGTTTCCCTTCAACCATCCTGGGAAGTCCGGCATTTGGCTTTGCGATGAGGACCGCATCAGGAACAGCTTCTTTGATCTGACGGAGCACCTCTGGAATCATTTCAAGGCCCTCTCCGCAGTTAGCCCCAAATGCTGCCAATCCAAGCGGCCAGAGCTCAGCAGCAGCCTGTCTCGGTGATACACCCATAATCGTCCGAGCTTTGCGGGTGAAACTAAACGAACAGAAAACCGGCATATGGGTGGATTCAACTGCAGCGCTGACGGCTGCGCGGGCTTCGTCCAAGTCGCTCATCGTTTCCACCCAGATCGCATCAACACCACCTTCAGCGAGGGCAGAAGCTTGCTCTGAAAAGGAATCATAAGCCAGGTCATAAGTCAACGAACCCATCGGCGACATCAGCTCTCCGGTGGGACCTATATCGCCAGCAATATAGGCCTTATCTGTGGCTGCTTGCCGAGCCAACCGGGCGGCGGCGATGTTGATATCTCGGGCAGATGAACCGAGACCGGATCTGGCGAGTTTGATCGAACTGCCGCCGAATGTATTCGTAAGGATGATCTGCGATCCAGCATCCAGGTAGAAGCGGTGAAGCGCCAGCACCTGTTCGGGATGTTCAAGGTTCCAAACTTCAGGTGGGGTGCCTGGATTAAGACCTGCCGCCATCAACATGGTACCGGTAGCTCCATCCGCGATCAGCGATTTTCCGCTCTTCAGGTAGGAAATTAAAATCTTGATCCATTTTCAGACACCTCCCAATTTAACGACAGGGAACCTTAAGGACTGATTGCTCAGCCAACATTTTAACACAGGCGAATGATGGCAGGATCTTCAACCGGCATAAAGCTCTCCCGGAATTATGCTGTTCTAAGGATTCTCGATAGGCAGAGCGCATTATGATAAGATCAAAAATTGAGTGAAAGATTTAAATGCCTGGCATCGATTTCGAACCAGCTTATCTCGGTCTGTTAAGATCCAATGAGCTTGAAAAACGGGTAATCCTAGCCTCCGAGCATATGGAAAGCTGCGATCTGTGCCCCTGGGAATGCAGGGTGAACCGAACCGGCGGCGCCACCGGGGTATGCCGCAGTGGTGCAAAGGCACGAGTGGCAAGCTTTGGAGCCCATCACGGCGAGGAAGACGCTTTAAGGGGTCATAAGGGTTCTGGGACAATATTCTTCTCCTCCTGCAACATCCGGTGCCAGTACTGTCAAAACCACGAAATCAGCCAAACCAACTCTGGAGAATTGGTCGAAGCATCCGATCTGGCTTCAATTATGCTGTCATTGCAGAGTTCGGGCTGCCACAATATCAACCTTGTTTCACCAAGCCATGTCATTGCACCCTTTCTTGAGGCAATCCTGATTGCGGCTCGAGAAGGATTGAAGCTTCCGATCGTCTACAACACCGGTGGGTATGACTCATTGAAGGGATTAATGCTGTTGGACGGTGTGATCGATATCTACATGCCGGATATGAAGTATGCCAGCTTGCAAACAGCGCGCCTGTATTCAAAAATCCGGCGATACCCCGAGGTCAACCAGGCGGCTGTGAAGGAGATGCATAAACAAGTAGGCGATTTGCGGATCGACCAGGATGGTTTGGCCAGACATGGTTTGCTGGTGAGGCATTTACTACTTCCTAATGGGTTATCCGGTTTCGAAGCAATCGCCCAATTCCTGGCAAATGAGATATCTCCAAACACCTACCTGAACCTGATGGGGCAGTACCGCCCAGATTACAATGTTAATAAATATCCGAACCAATTCCCAAAACTCAGGCGTCCGATACACGAACAGGAGTACCAACTGGCGGTGCAGGCGGCGAATAAAGCCGGACTGAAACGCGCTGTTTGAAGCGGGGATTGAGCACCAGGCACATTCGCGGTGGGCAGGACCTTTGCCGATGGCTCTTTCTACTATAAGGATGGAAGGCCAAGCAGGCGCTGGATTCCCTGAGCAGAAACCTGCAGGAGGGAGCAGACCTAATGTTCTGAGGCTTTGAGTGTGATGCGAAGGAATGCAGTAAGAGGCATTCGTTCCGCGAAAAAAACTCCCCTGCAAGAACTAAGGTTTGAAAGCCCTATAGCAGTCAAAATGCACGTAATGATACAGAATGGTACCTTTCGCAAAATTGATACCAGGAAACTGAGGGTAGACTTTAGCAGCTCAAAGCCAGATAGCGCTGCATTTGTCGCACATTATTGAGAGCAGCCGATCCGATCATCAGATAAAACATTCGAAACCTGCCTCGCACAGGCAACTTGCCCTTCGGGAAGGGCAGTTTGACCGCTCTAACCGTCGCTTCAACGGCCGCCCGAGGGTTGTGTTTCGTTTTTTGGAAGAACTTGCTCCGCTCTCGTCGCAAGGAAAGCCTCATTTTTGAAGGCAGGAAATACAAACCATAAAACTGCTTCCTCTTTCGAAAGCGGGTTGGGCATTTTCCAGCCTGATGGAAGGAGCAGGTCTCGCAAATGGAGACGGAAAACCGGGCAACATAGCCTTTCTTCTGGCTACCGACTTCAACCGGTGCCATTTGTCCATTTGGGCAGGTCATTTGAGTGGGTTGACCGCGCTCATCTTGATGAATGGAAAAATGATAAAAACTCAGCTTGTCCTGACCTAGTTTCTTCCCGCGGATCCCGGTTTGAAACAAAGCAATCCCTTTATCCGTCAGGGATTGATCTAACTCTGCTCCACCATAGCCACCATCGGTATAGAGGGTATCCAAATCCGTCCGCTCGGCTAAATTGGGTAAGGCTTGCAACAGGAGTTTTCCATCATCGGTGCTGTTAGGCGCCACCTGGATCTTAGTGATCAGCTGAAAGGGGTTGTCTGGATCGCAGGTTTCGGCTAGATTAGCCACATAGCCTTGCTTCAACCCGCTGCCGACATCTCGGATGGTGGCTTCCCAATCGTCCGGGGATTGTAGACTGCAAGCCCCCAACTCTTTCTGGGCTTTGGGGACCACTCCGGCTTTTTCCAAGCGGTAGTGTTCACCAAATACCCGTTCGAGGACCTGATATTCTTTACACTGGGCATAATTCGGTTTCAATTCCACCAGCAATTGATGCATGATCAATCCGACCCGTCGAATGTGCTCGGGAAACTCAGATTGCTTCATCTGATAGACATACCAGCCAGGGTGGCCTGGCATAAAGGGTTGCAACCGTTCGGCATAATGGGCCTGGTCAGCTTCGTTTAGCATCCTTGACACTCGTTGGAGCACTTCCACTAGCAATTGCAGACGACCATGCTGGCGGATATTACTGGCAATTTGGGTGCTGTCCACGCGCTGCTTACCAGTTTTCAACTGAAATTTGGCCAGCTGTTCATCGGTTATCTGCTCGAAGGCCCGCTCCAGCAGGTTGATCCCTTCCTTCTGCATATACTGGCCCAATCGCTGGCGAAAGTAATATAACGTCCGTAAATCAAACTCGCCTACCCCCAACTCGTGGTATCCCAGGGCGTAACGCACCTGCACATTGTAAAGAAATTCATCATACAGCTCCTCATCACTCCAGCCAAACCCGGATTTCAGGAATTCCAGTCCCACCAGCACATTGACCGGAATATTGGGTCGAGAAGGCAGATCCGAATACAGGCATGCGAAAGCACTCTCGTCGAGGCGGGAGAATACTTCTCGATAAAAAACGCCTGCCCAGGAGCGCTCCAGGCGTAATAACTGACTTTCTGGTAAATGGGAAACTTCACTGATTAGAGGTGGTTGTAAATGACGTTTGTTCTTCTTGAACATCGCTCAGACCTTTTTTCCTGGATTGGCCTGATTATATTAAGGAATTGAAAAACTGAGGAGGGTAATCCAACTATTTCCCTCTGCTCGTTTTTTCAGGGGAGCCCGAAAAAACGAAGAGGAACGAATACGACTATCCTGGACAGCTGCCCGGGATTCGATATTTGCGACAGTCCAATTATCGGTTGGTAAAGTGCCAGAAACTATTATAGCACATTAGTTCTATTTCTGCCACCTTTTCCCGTATTGATGACAGTCATATTTACTACAATCCGGTCTAACTCGGGAAGTTTTCTACTCCTTAAGCCGCATCTTTTCCTATTGATGAAAAATAGAAAAGGGGAAATCAGATTGATTGGGTGAAGGCGTCATTTCAGGGCTAAACTCAGGCACTGCTAGAAGAATATCCCGTTCTTATCGTCTTTGGGCAGAGGTGCAGAAACTCGTTTCGTTTATTTTCTCGAGACAAAAAATATTAATATTAATACTCATTAACCTATGGTACTATAGTACCAAAGGTAATCAAGAGCTGTGGGGAGCTAAGATCTGGCAATCCAGTTGGTCGCAAGCCTCGAGAGGGGGGCAGGGTTGCCAAGGAGCGAAGTGCGAAACCGGCCCATGTGGTCGGTTATTGTTTTTTAATAAATTTGATTTAGGAATATTGATCGCTTTTCTCCCAAATTACAGAAATGGAACAATCAAGTTTTTGAATGAAATCAATGTGTTGACCAAAGAACAGGGAGCTTGCAAAATCGGTAATTAATTCTAAATACAATAATTGAAAAAGTTTGAAAGGGGTAATAAAAAATGACTAAATTACTGTATAGCCCATTTCGGAACCGAAGAGTTTTCGGCTACGCGGTGCTGTCTGCATTAATGCTGACAGCATTTCTGGTTATAGGGGCTTTTGCGGCCGCCTGGATCCAGACGGATAAATTGGATTACGCGCCTGAGGAGATCGTGCATATCTCAGGGGCAGGGTTCGAGCCAGGGGACTATGACGTCGTCGTGATCCGCCCGGATAATTCGGTTGTGTTCGGGGACGGCTCATTTTCTCCCGGGTGGGACACCGTTCAAGTAACCGACGTGCCGACCGGAACGCTGAACTATGATTACCAATTAGATGGAATCTACGGCACTTACACTGTGCTGATCTTCGATCACGAAACCTGGTCGCACGATCATGCTACATGGACTGGAGATTTTACTTCCAGCCCTATCGCCAGGGCGACATTCACTGATGCTGTCAACGCCGAATTATCTGTCACGAAAACTGCCACTCCACTGATTTTTAACTTGGCTGGAGATTTGATCAATTATTCCTACGAGGTAAAAAATTCAGGTAACGTTCCACTGACAAATGTCACCGTCACCGATGATAAAGCCGGGGTCACAGTCGTTTGTGTTCCAGCGAGCCCAGCGTCGCTAGCAGCAGGTGATTCGATGACCTGTACAGGTTCTTACACGATCCAGGCATCGGATGTCAGTTTAACAGGACTTGTGAAGAATGAAGTCACCGTAACCGGCAGTTATACCGACTCCAAAGGAAACGTCTATCCGGCTCAAGCCAGTGATATAGAAGTTGTATCCCTTTTTTATGACGCCACATTGGACTGCCTGAATGATCTGCAAGGAGCCAATGACGAACCCGGTCAAAAAGATCTCACCAGATTGTGCGAAGTCCCAGAAACAGCCAATCGACTGGTCATCAACTGGAACTGGGATATTATCCAACAATCCGGAACGAACACCTCAGACGGCTGTGCACTTTTTGACACGGACGGAGATGGGTTTGCTAACTATTCGCTTTGTGTGATCTGGGATGATACCCGAGCCCAATTGGCTACCAGTCCAACGCTATATACCTGCAACGACACTCGAGTTGACCGCTGTGCAGGCGCAGATACAGGCACATCCGAAATAAATTCCTCTTGTTATGTCGATCTTGCTCTGGATGACCCTTTCCCTGCAGGTGATGAATATCAGAAGGATACAAAGGCTTTTTGCTCGATCGACACCTCTGAGATTGGGGATACTGGATTAGCCGAATTTATCGATGTATGTTCCTTCCCATCCGAGCAGCCGAACTCAGACCCGTCTGACTGCATCAAGTACACTTCCAATGCTGGTTTCCTGGAGGTGGTAAAGCAGCTCGTTCCGACAACGGACGGAGGAACCTTCAATCTCTTCATCAACTCGACTGAATACCCCAACAAAGGCCATAATGGCACAACTGGCCAACAAACCGTTTCGACCGGAACCCATGCCATATCAGAGACAGCTTATACCGGGACAGTTCTAAGCAATTATGATAGTGCGATAGTCTGCAAAGACCTTAATGGTACTGGGAGCATCGTTGCAGAACAAAATCCTGGTACAGGCCCGTTGAATGTCACGGTCGATGACGGAGATGATATCGTCTGCACGATCACGAACACGCGCAAGATTGGCAGCCTGCAGATTATCAAGGATGTCGATCCAGATGATGCGTCGACCAATTGGAATTTTAACTGGACCGGACCGAGTTCAGGCAATTGCTCGATATTAGGCGGCGATGGTACCTGCCCGGATCCGGCTGCGACGGTTAATACCGGATCCTATGTGATCACAGAGACTGCGGGGCTTGATACAGACCTGGCAGACTATAACACTATTTGGGGGTGTAAAATAAATGCTGTAGATAGCACATCCGGTACAGGCCCGATAGCTAACGTCTCAGTTGCAAAAGATGATGTGGTTGAATGCAAATTCACCAATACCTTGAAGCTCGGCAGCCTGGACGTGGTCAAGACCGTGGACTGGAAGGGCATCACCCCGGATACCTCCAAGACCTTCGAGATCTGCATAATGGGCCCCTCCTTCCCGCTCGGCACCGAAGTTGGCGCCTGCAAGAACGCCGACTACGACGGCGCCACGCTCACCTGGTCTAACCTGCTCCCGGGCGACTACACAGTCAGCGAGACCGATCCAGGCAACATGTGGATTGTGACCATCAACAACTCGCCCGCTACCGTTCCGGTGGGCGGCGGCAGTGATACGGCCTATGTCGACAACACTCGCAAGCTCGGCGATCTGGAAGTCACCAAGACCGTGAACTGGAACGGGATCACACCGGTAGAAGGGCAGACGTTTGAGATCTGCATCAGCGGTCCCTCCTACCCGGCTCCGGCCAAGGACTGCAAGACCTTCACCTACCCCGCTGACCTGGTCAAGTCCTGGACAGGGCTGATCCCCGGCGACTACACGGTGACAGAGACAGACCCGGGGAATATGTGGACGGTTGTTGTACCGGCTTCGGCAATTACAGTAACTAACAATGGCACAACAGCTCAAGCTACTGTGTCCGATACCCGCAAACTAAGCAGCCTGGAAGTCACCAAGACTGTGAACTGGAACGGGATCACACCGGTAGAAGGGCAGACGTTTGAGATCTGCATCAGCGGTCCCTCCTACCCGGCTCCGGCCAAGGACTGCAAGACCTTCACCTACCCCGCTGACCTGGTCAAGTCCTGGACAGGGCTGATCCCCGGCGACTACACGGTGACAGAGACAGACCCGGGGAATATGTGGACGGTTGTTGTACCGGCTTCGGCAGTTGCAGTCCCGGTAGATGGGAGTAAGGCGACTGCTGGAGTGTCCGATACTCGCAAGATCAGCAGCCTGGAAGTCACCAAGACCGTGAACTGGAACGGGATCACACCGGTAGAAGGGCAGACGTTTGAGATCTGCATCAGCGGTCCCTCCTACCCGGCTCCGGCCAAGGACTGCAAGACCTTCACCTACCCCGCTGACCTGGTCAAGTCCTGGACAGGGCTGATCCCCGGCGACTACACGGTGACAGAGACAGACCCGGGGAATATGTGGACGGTTGTTGTACCGGCTTCGGCAGTTGCAGTCCCGGTGGATGGGAGTAAGGCGACTGCTGGAGTGTCCGATACTCGCAAACTAAGCAGCCTGGAAGTCACCAAGACCGTGAACTGGAACGGGATCACACCGGTAGAAGGGCAGACGTTTGAGATCTGCATCAGCGGTCCCTCCTACCCGGCTCCGGCCAAGGACTGCAAGACCTTCACCTACCCCGCTGACCTGGTCAAGTCCTGGACAGGGCTGATCCCCGGCGACTACACGGTGACAGAGACAGACCCGGGGAATATGTGGACGGTTGTTGTACCGGCTTCGGCAGTTGCAGTCCCGGTGGATGGGAGTAAGGCGACTGCTGGAGTGTCCGATACTCGCAAACTAAGCAGCCTGGAAGTCACCAAGACCGTGAACTGGAACGGAATCACACCGGTAGAAGGGCAGACGTTTGAGATCTGCATCAGCGGTCCCTCCTACCCGGCTCCGGCCAAGGACTGCAAGACCTTCACCTACCCCGCTGACCTGGTCAAGTCCTGGACAGGGCTGATCCCCGGCGACTACACGGTGACAGAGACAGACCCGGGGAATATGTGGACGGTTGTTGTACCGGCTTCGGCAGTTGCAGTCCCGGTGGATGGGAGTAAGGCGACTGCTGGAGTATCCGATACTCGCAAACTAAGCAGCCTGGAAGTCACCAAGACCGTGAACTGGAACGGGATCACACCGGTAGAAGGGCAGACGTTTGAGATCTGCATCAGCGGTCCCTCCTACCCGGCTCCGGCCAAGGACTGCAAGACCTTCACCTACCCCGCTGACCTGGTCAAGTCCTGGACAGGGCTGATCCCCGGCGACTACACGGTGACAGAGACAGACCCGGGGAATATGTGGACGGTTGTTGTACCGGCTTCGGCAGTTGCAGTCCCGGTGGATGGGAGTAAGGCGACTGCTGGAGTGTCCGATACTCGCAAACTAAGCAGCCTGGAAGTCACCAAGACCGTGAACTGGAACGGGATCACACCGGTAGAAGGGCAGACGTTTGAGATCTGCATCAGCGGTCCCTCCTACCCGGCTCCGGCCAAGGACTGCAAGACCTTCACCTACCCCGCTGACCTGGTCAAGTCCTGGACAGGGCTGATCCCCGGCGACTACACGGTGACAGAGACAGACCCGGGGAATATGTGGACGGTTGTTGTACCGGCTTCGGCAGTTGCAGTCCCGGTGGATGGGAGTAAGGCGACTGCTGGAGTGTCCGATACTCGCAAACTAAGCAGCCTGGAAGTCACCAAGACCGTGAACTGGAACGGGATCACACCGGTAGAAGGGCAGACGTTTGAGATCTGCATCAGCGGTCCCTCCTACCCGGCTCCGGCCAAGGACTGCAAGACCTTCACCTACCCCGCTGACCTGGTCAAGTCCTGGACAGGGCTGATCCCCGGCGACTACACGGTGACAGAGACAGACCCGGGGAATATGTGGACGGTTGTTGTACCGGCTTCGGCAGTTGCAGTCCCGGTGGATGGGAGTAAGGCGACTGCTGGAGTGTCCGATACTCGCAAACTAAGCAGCCTGGAAGTCACCAAGACCGTGAACTGGAACGGGATCACACCGGTAGAAGGGCAGACGTTTGAGATCTGCATCAGCGGTCCCTCCTACCCGGCTCCGGCCAAGGACTGCAAGACCTTCACCTACCCCGCTGACCTGGTCAAGTCCTGGACAGGGCTGATCCCCGGCGACTACACGGTGACAGAGACAGACCCGGGGAATATGTGGACGGTTGTTGTACCGGCTTCGGCAGTTGCAGTCCCGGTGGATGGGAGTAAGGCGACTGCTGGAGTGTCCGATACTCGCAAACTAAGCAGCCTGGAAGTCACCAAGACCGTGAACTGGAACGGGATCACACCGGTAGAAGGGCAGACGTTTGAGATCTGCATCAGCGGTCCCTCCTACCCGGCTCCGGCCAAGGACTGCAAGACCTTCACCTACCCCGCTGACCTGGTCAAGTCCTGGACAGGGCTGATCCCCGGCGACTACACGGTGACAGAGACAGACCCGGGGAATATGTGGACGGTTGTTGTACCGGCTTCGGCAGTTGCAGTCCCGGTGGATGGGAGTAAGGCGACTGCTGGAGTGTCCGATACTCGCAAACTAAGCAGCCTGGAAGTCACCAAGACCGTGAACTGGAACGGGATCACACCGGTAGAAGGGCAGACGTTTGAGATCTGCATCAGCGGTCCCTCCTACCCGGCTCCGGCCAAGGACTGCAAGACCTTCACCTACCCCGCTGACCTGGTCAAGTCCTGGACAGGGCTGATCCCCGGCGACTACACGGTGACAGAGACAGACCCGGGGAATATGTGGACGGTTGTTGTACCGGCTTCGGCAGTTGCAGTCCCGGTGGATGGGAGTAAGGCGACTGCTGGAGTGTCCGATACTCGCAAACTAAGCAGCCTGGAAGTCACCAAGACCGTGAACTGGAACGGAATCACACCGGTAGAAGGGCAGACGTTTGAGATCTGCATCAGCGGTCCCTCCTACCCGGCTCCGGCCAAGGACTGCAAGACCTTCACCTACCCCGCTGACCTGGTCAAGTCCTGGACAGGGCTGATCCCCGGCGACTACACGGTGACAGAGACAGACCCGGGGAATATGTGGACGGTTGTTGTACCGGCTTCGGCAGTTGCAGTCCCGGTGGATGGGAGTAAGGCGACTGCTGGAGTGTCCGATACTCGCAAACTAAGCAGCCTGGAAGTCACCAAGACCGTGAACTGGAACGGGATCACACCGGTAGAAGGGCAGACGTTTGAGATCTGCATCAGCGGTCCCTCCTACCCGGCTCCGGCCAAGGACTGCAAGACCTTCACCTACCCCGCTGACCTGGTCAAGTCCTGGACAGGGCTGATCCCCGGCGACTACACGGTGACAGAGACAGACCCGGGGAATATGTGGACGGTTGTTGTACCGGCTTCGGCAGTTGCAGTCCCGGTGGATGGGAGTAAGGCGACTGCTGGAGTGTCCGATACTCGCAAACTAAGCAGCCTGGAAGTCACCAAGACCGTGAACTGGAACGGGATCACACCGGTAGAAGGGCAGACGTTTGAGATCTGCATCAGCGGTCCCTCCTACCCGGCTCCGGCCAAGGACTGCAAGACCTTCACCTACCCCGCTGACCTGGTCAAGTCCTGGACAGGGCTGATCCCCGGCGACTACACGGTGACAGAGACAGACCCGGGGAATATGTGGACGGTTGTTGTACCGGCTTCGGCAGTTGCAGTCCCGGTGGATGGGGGCAAGGCGACTGCTGGAGTGTCTGATACTCGCAAGCTCGGCAGCCTGGACGTGGTCAAGACCGTGGATTGGAAGGGCATCACCCCGGATACCTCCAAGACCTTCGAGATCTGCATCATGGGGCCATCCTTCCCGCTCGGCAGCGAAGTTGGCGCCTGCAAGAACGCCGACTCCGATGGCGCCACGCTCTCCTGGCTTAACCTGATCCCAGGCGACTACGCCGTCAGCGAGACCGATCCAGGCAACATATGGATTGTGACCATCACCGACTCGCCCGCCAGCGTCCCGGTGGACGGCGGCAAAGACACCGCCTACGTCGACAACACCCTCAAGAATGGAAATCTTGAAATTACTAAAATAGTAAATTGGAATGGTGAGCCAGACATAACCAAGACCTTCGAGATCTGCATCAAAGGCCCATCCTTCCCGCTCGGCACCGAAATTGGCGCCTGCAAGAACGCCGACTACGACGGCGCCACGCTGTCCTGGTTGGAGCTCATCCCGGGCATCTATATTGTTAGCGAGACTGATCCGGGCAGCCCATGGTGGGTCAGTATATCGTCCAAGAATGTGAATGTTCCTCCTGCTGGTATAGGAAGATCCACTGTAACCAACAATCAATTTTATATCGGCTACACCCCTGGCTTCTGGAAGAACCACACCGAGTCTGAGCCCAGCCACCACAATGCCTGGCAGTACACCGATTACACCACTTCGATGGAACTTGACTCAGTGTTCGATCTGCCAGCCAATGTTGCGAACATGTACCCCAAGGGCAATCCCAATCCGATCGGCGATCTCAGTCTGCTGGATGCCCTGAGCTTCAAGGGGGGCGCCGGTTTCCAGGGTGCGGTGGAGGTGCTGCTGCGCCACGGCGTGGCGGCTTTGCTCAACGCCAATATCAACGAAACGCTGGATGACCCGATCTACGACACAGGGTTTGGAGATTTCGACTACAACTCTGCCGAGATCCGCTACATGATTAACGCCGCGCTTGCGTCAGGCTCCCGCACGACCGTGCTCGAGCTGGCCTCCTTGTTAGGCGGGCTAAACGAAGGCGGCAATCACTACTTCGACTGGTTCTGGCCGCTTCCAGCTCGGATCAATTGGTTGACCATAGAATCATCGCTGAATAAAACGAACTGGTCGGCAGTTGGTGGCGATTACCTCGCCGGATACAAGCTGGATCTTGCCTCAGGGCTAACCTACTACCTGGATGTCGCAAGCCTGTCGACTTCGGTGAATCTGAAACCGGGTACTTATGCCTTTTATCTGGTTTCATACTTCGAGCCAGGAGATGTTTATCCTGATCAAGCGGCTTTGATGGCGTTCTGGGCGAGCCACGGCGTGGATGCATCCTCGCTGCCTCCCATGGACCAACTGTATGACATCATGAAAGGAGACGAGCCGCTCTTCTACCTGGTGGTGACGAACGGAGGCAGTCTGGAATTCAAGCTTGTGGATGGATTTTTGAGGGACACTGGTCTCAATGCGGATGAATTCCTGCGAATTTACCAGCAGACATTCGATTATCTGCTCGGAAACTTCACCTACCGAGGCACGGTCATGGATGCGAATGATGTCCTACGTGACATAGCAGTTGGGATGAAGTTCTATTAGACCTGCGGCATCATCGCCCCAGGCAATAAGACCTCACGGAGCGGGGGCGATGGGTATCTCCCATCGCCCCCGCATCTTATCAGAAACGGTTTATCGTTATCAAAGGCATCCAAATGAAAATCAAATTTACCTTCTTCGTCTTACTGCTCCTCATGGTGGGTGCAGCGGCGCCTCATGCTTCAGCGCTGACGGTAAGTGAGACAAACTTGCTGCTGCCAGCTCCAGCTGGCGAAGCCTATGATGTCAACCAGGGGGTGGATGGATTAAATTTATCTCAGCGACTCCGGCGCCAAACAGGTCTGGCGGATCGATCCTGCGAATGGCGCTGCGACAGTCTACCAGCTTCCTCATTCTGTCCAAGATGCACGCCCGGGGGGGTCGAATCGGATCTGGTGGACCGATGGCTCGGATATATTTGGGCGCATTAACCTCTCTAACAACCCTTTGAATATCACCTACTGGACGATGCCGATGGGGACTAATCTCTGGGGCACAGCTATCGACCCCGAAGGCCAGCTATGGATGACGGAATGGATGAACAATACAGCTTCAGAGATCTTTCGCTTCGATCCGAATTCCAATTCTTATTGCGAATACAAGCTCTATAAGAACAACAGCGAGTTGGGCGGCGCCCAAAGCTACCATATTCTCTACGACCAAGGATATCTCTGGATTGCGAACTGGGACCTGAATCGGATCATTCGGCTAGACCCTGGATCTGAAGAAACCACCTGGTGGCAAATCACGGGAACAACAGTTACTCCGATCGGCCTTGCACTTGATGATGAAGGGCATCTCTGGTGGGCAGATGAAGGTCTTGGAGCGCTTAACTTGCTCGATCCAGATACCAAACAGGCATGGTCCTATCCCCTACCGTATGGCACCCGTCCAAAAATGGTGCTGGTGGACGGCGATTCGACCTGGTACACTGAATACGATGATAATCCGGGGAGTCCTTCCGGCTCATTTGGGGTGCTGCATCCTCAAAACGCTTCAGCAACACCCACGGATCTCACCTGGGGTACAGCTCCCGTTGATGTGAGCTGCGATCACGAACTGGGTGAAGGTATTACCGTAACGATCTCTACCAGCTCACCTACCCTTTCCTGGGGCGACCTGAATCTGGACCCGGAGTTTGAAAACACGATATGGTCGAGCTACCAGCTCCCGACGACAGATGGAAAACCCGCCAGACCTTATGGGATCGCCGCTGGGGGTGATTATGTCTGGATGAGCGACCACGGACGCCAGAAGATCCTGCGTTTCGAGAAGACGCCCAATAAAAAGATCTATCTCCCAATTATTACAAAATGAAATCGAGCCATCCCGATATGAACATTACGAGACACCTTCATGTGCCACATCGAATAATCAGCCTGGGTTTAATAATTTTGTTTTGCTTTACCCAGACTGGTTTTGCACTCCCTTCAATGAGTAATTGGGCTGGAGAAGCGCAAACCAGCTTGAAGAGCACCGATTCCCTGGCATACTTCCTCCGCATTCCAGAAGTGGAAGGAGATGCTGCAAAATATCTACTTCGTTCTGGTGATTTCCAGCTCTGGTTTGGGGAGGATGCAGTTTGGATCAATTACTCTGCTGCCGAAAATGGGGATGAACGGGGATCTACCAATGCAGATAGGTCTACAAATTTAAAGATCGTATTTCCTGTGACAAACTCTAATCCTCAGATAGAACCGGAGGGAAGGCAGGTCAGCCGCTTCACGGTGATTAAAGGTACTGACCCCGGGAGTTGGTTGAAAAACCAGGAGGTTTTCCAAGCGATTCGGTATCGCGAAATATACCCTGGCATAGATCTGGTAGTAGAGGCGGTGCAATCCAGCAAGAACAACCTGCCTTTCCACTGGCGGTTGGAAGCGGATGGAGTATTCAACTGGAGAACTCCGCACCTTCAGATTGAAGGGACTCAGGAAGTGGAGGGAATCTTGGGGGGATGGCTCGTGAGCACCCTAGCGGGCGATTTCGTACTCCCTGCGCTTAAGCGGTCTTCCGCCTGGTTAGATCTGGTTAAAGGTCTATTTGTACAGTCGCCTGCATTCGATGTTCAACCGCAAGCTCAGACCGGACTGATCTACAGTACTTTCATTGGCGGGAGCCAGTCTGACACGGCGTATGATATCGCGGTTGGATCGGACGGCTCGATCTTCATTGCAGGAAGCACACCCTCGCTGGATTTCCCAACCACACCAGGAGCGTTTGACCGTCGAGTAGCCGAGACAGACGCCTTTGTCGCCAAGTTCAACCCGGGTGATGGGGGGATTGACTATCTCACAGTCCTAGGGGGGCGTTCGCTGGATCGCGCCTATAGTTTAGCGCTGGACGGGGATGCAGTGCTCCTCACCGGCGAAACCCTCTCAGCGGATTTTCCCACTTCGGCAAATGCCTTTGATCCGGAATGTGGGAGCGATGGACAATGCGATTCAGGCGATGCAGGTCCGCAATCGGATGCCTTCTTCGCCCGTCTAAGCCCGGATGGCTCGGTCCTTTCATACGCCACCTATTTGGGTGGACAGGCTGAGGAAGCGGGCTACGCCCTTGCTTACGAAGCGCCTTCTGCCTATCTGGCTGGCATCACTTATTCAGAGGATTTTCCTGCAAGTGGTTATTCTGGCTCGGCTGATTCTTTCGTAGTACGTTTCGACGAATTGAATACACTAGGATACGCGACCCGGCTCGGCGGAAGTGCAGTCGACGCGGCATTTGGCCTTCAAGTCCGTAATGGGGAGGCTTTTCTCAGCGGCGAGACATCATCACCAGATTTTCCGGGCTCGGGATTTCGCGGCGGGCGGGAGGCTTACATTGCTAAAGTGGATTTTGCAGGAAACCTTGCAGGCTCCGCGTTACTCGGCGGCATTGGAGATGAGCGCGCTACCGATTTGGCACTCGATCCGGAGGGAAATGCCTTAATATCCGGCTGGACCGCCTCAGCCGACTTCCCAGCGACCTACAGCGCCTTCGCAGGTGGGTTCAGCGATGGTTTCCTGGCTGCTTTTACCCCCTCGCTTCAGCCTCGATTTGTGACCTTCATCGGTGGATCTGGTCTCGATGAGGCCAGATCGGTTGCAATTGATCGTGAGGGACGGATATTGCTGTCAGGCTTTACAGATTCGCCCTCTTTCGTAACGACAAGCAATGCTTTCCAACCACGTTCTGCTGGTGGTTTGGATGGCTTTCTCATAGCTTTAGACATAAGAAATCCCAGCTCACCACAGCTCTCTTACGGGACTCTATTAGGTGGAACCAGAGAGGACCGAATATTTGCAATGGTCTTCGCTGGCGATAGCCAGGTCTGCCTAACTGGGAACACCGGGTCGAATAATTTCCCAACGACTTCAGGCGCCCTGTCGACTGAGCTAAAGGAACCGCAAGATGCCTTCTTCACCAAACTTAAAGTCGAGCCTGCGCCGGTCCAACTTCCAACTTCGCTCCCCCCGCCGCCTACATCCACTCCCACTCCCTCTCCTACCCCGGCGCTTCTGCCGACCACTGTCCCCACCTCCCAGGAAGCGATCCAGACCGCCATCAACGTCGGCGGCACCCCTCTTCCCAGTATATTGTCGCCAACCACTTCGCCGCTGGAGCTGCTCCCTACCGGGGCCAGTACTCAGGTTCTCAATGCGCCAGCGACTCTCACTGCCCCATCTAGTCTCCAGGTTACTGCCGGAACAAGTGAAACCCCCATCGTTCCCAAATCAACACCCAGTTCAGGAGACTCGTCCGCAATCCTTCCCACCGAAGCCTTAGAGGAGGATAATGCAGCCACAACGCAGGCAGCGATGACCACAATATCATCGACGGAGTTCTCGCAACCGACCGAAACGTCTTCAGACCGTTCAAAACCATCAAACATTTTTGGGGCAAGTATCGGTGTCCTCGTCTTGCTGGCAGTGGTAATTCTGGCAATCGCCATAATATTGAGATGGCGCCGTCGAAATCCATAACCTTAATTTATGCAAATTTTTCCTCGCTTTGGATTCAGATCATTGGTCGGCTGGCTAGGGCTAGCCATTCTGATCACAATTGGAATGCCTCCGGCAACTCCGAGTGAGGCCATTCTTCAAAGCCAATTGCCATCATCTGGTCTGATGGTGATTGAAAATATTGGTCAATTCGATAGCC
The DNA here is from genome assembly GCA_963827155.1 of uncultured Chloroflexia bacterium. GTDB lineage: Bacteria > Chloroflexota > Anaerolineae > Anaerolineales > UBA4823 > UTCFX2. The sequence goes on from CAWGZV010000002.1 coordinate 2,541,896, forward strand.
AGGCACGATTTCTGATCGAATCCCCCGCAGGCAGATTGTGGTTGAATGAAGACTCTATCTGGATCCAGCAGATAGATTTCCTTTCGACCGAAGGGAGTGATTTATCTAAATCAGACCATTCAGCCTATGTCCCTTCGCCAGTAACAGGGGTCAATATTCGGCTTACATTTTCTGGCGCTCTACCATCCCCTGAGATAATCCCATTTGATCCGCTACCAGTTCACATGTCTTATTTCAAAGGATCCGTCGAAAACTGGAAAACAGACCTGCCGATTTGGGGGGGCGTACGCTACAAGAATATCTATCCAGGCGTCGACCTGGTGATGGATAACCAAAGTGAAAATATGTCTGGAAGCCCGCTGCAGTGGAGGCTCGAAATCGAACCTGGAGCGGACTTATCCACATTACAACTAAGCCTGGAAGGGGCGGATTCGGTAACATATGAGCAAGATAGGCTCCACGTCTGGACCGCGCACTCAGATTTCGACCTTCCGAGTTTAATTTCATCCGAAACAGCAGTTTCAGCCAACCTGGAACATAAATCTTCCACTCAATCGGTCACCTTGATGCCCGATGATCAGGGTGTCATAAACATTGGAATAGATTTTCTCATATCTTCGGAAATCATGAACTTTAATACTCCAACATCCGCCTCGAATTTGGACTACAGTACTTACCTGGGCGGAAGCATGCTGGAGACCGCAACTGACATCGCTATTGATTCGAGCGGTGCGGCATATATTACAGGTCGGATGACTTCGATTGATTTTCCGACCACACCAGGCCCTTTCTCCATCCCAAACGGAGATTTCGATGCTTTTATTTCCAAGCTTTCAACAAATGGATCGACGCTTGTGTATTCCTGCATTATCGGTGGAATCAGCGTCGATAAAAGTTATGCGATTGACGTTTCGGGAGGTTTTGCTGAAATTGCCGGCGAGACGTTGTCCACGGATTTTCCGGTGACAGCAGGTGCATATGACACTTTATGCGGTACAGACACAGGTGGGACATGCAATTCAGGGGGACAAGGTCCCTATTATGACGCCTTTTTTGTGCGAGTGAACGAGACCTGTACCGACATGAATTACAGCACGTACCTGGGAGGGGGGAAAGACGACTTTGCTTACAGCCTACGAAAAGAGAATGGGAATTCATACCTGGCTGGCGGCACGGAATCAAGCGATTTTCCAGGTCAGGGTTTTGTCGGGGAGATGGACGCTTTCGTAACCAAGTTTAACTCCAGCGGCGAATTGGTCTTTGCGAGATCGATTGGTGGTCGTGATATCGATGTCGCTTTTTCTCTCGACTTACTCGCTGGGTCTGCATATATTGCCGGAGAGACTTCTTCGACGGATTTCCCTGCAACGGGCTATTCAGGAGGTCGAGACGGGTTTGTGGTTAAACTGGATCCAAACGGAAGCCCGGTTTCGACCTATTCGAAATATCTGGGTGGAAGCTTTGATGACCGTGCAAACTCGATCATTGTTGGTAGTGGAGGTGAGAGTTATGTAACCGGTTGGACAAATTCCTCAAACTTCCCGGCAACAGAGGGCAGCTACCATGGCGGTATATACGATGCTTTTCTAATAAAATTGAGCAACAGCGCCTCTATTGCATATGGCACTTACCTGGGCGGCGCTGGCATGGATGAAGCCAGAGGTGTAACCCTCGACCAGCTGGGCGGCATATACCTTATCGGGCGAACCAATTCAGTGAATTTCCCAGCTACGATGGACGCATATCAAGGTGAAAATCAAGGTGGAGATTCCGACGCTTTTGTTGTCCGTTATGATCTGGCAAGTTCCTTCCCCGCTCACATTTCTTATGCCACTTACCTGGGAGGCCAGGCTGAGGAAGCGGCGTACGCAATAAGTATAGACGCAAACGCACATGTTTTTCTTACAGGTTTCACGAAATCATCGAATTTTCCGATTACTTCGGGTGGATATGATTTATCCCTTAATAGTCAGGATGCATTCATTGTAAGAATGCTCGCTGGTCCAATCCCGTCCATCGATGTCAAGAAATTTACGAATGGATCTGACGCGGATCTACCTCCGGGACCGTACCTTCTGGCAGGCAGCACCGTGAATTGGACCTACGTCGTGACAAATAACGGCAGGACCAGCTTGAGCGGGATCAGTGTGTCTGACAACAAGGGGGTGAGTGTTAGCTGCCCGAAGACCAGCTTGCAAATTAACGAGTCAATGACCTGTACAGCCTCTTCACCCGCACTTTTGGGGCAGTACAGCAATATTGGCACAGCCACTGGTATTGCTCCAACAGGGGTTTCCGTGAGCGACACCGACGCCAGCAACTATTTTGGCGCCAACCCTGGCATCAAACTGGTCAAAAAGACGAATGGGCAAGATGCCAATTCACCGCCAGGGGTATATATCCTCTCCGGCGCAGCGGTCAACTGGGCGTATGAATTGACCAATACGGGCAATGTGAGCTTATCTGATTTGGTAATAAAAGACGACAATGGAACACCGTCAACTCAGACCGATGATGTGGTGGTGTGTATTGTTACATCGCTTGGGGTTGGGGCCTCTCAAAGCTGCACCCGAACCGGACAAGCAACTCCAGGCCAGTATGCAAATAATGGTGTGGTGACAGCCAAACCACCGGAAGCCCTAGCAATCGTCTCCAGCACAGATATCAGCCACTATTTTGGGGTTGATGCTCGAAATCAATTTCGTGATGAAAACAAATGGAGAGATCGCCAGACAGGCGCCAGGTCCTTTCATTCTGGTTGGAAACCCCGTCCAATGGACCTATGAATTGACCAACTCCGGAAATGTTGGTCTCTCGAATGGCACCATTGTCGATAACAACGGCACCCCATCGAACAACGCAGACGATATCACCGTATGCAGGATAACTACACTTGGGGTCAATCAGTCTCAAACATGCACACGCTCAGGAACAGCAATTCCCGGTCAATATCAAAACCTGGCAGTTGTCACTGCCATACCACCGGTAGGAACAACAATCTCTTCGAACGATCGCAGCTACTATTTCGGCACAATGCCAGGATTAGAACTGGTAAAAATGACCAATGATGCAGATGCGAACTCGATTCCCGGACCGAATATCCTGGTCGGTAGTTCGATCGAATGGACTTATGTCGTGACAAATACGGGCAATGTCACCCTGACTGAGGTTCTGGTTAAAGACGATAATGGAACCCCCACGAATATTTCGGACGATTTCACTGCCTGCTCAATAGCAAGACTGGCAGCAAACACTCATTCCAACTGTGTTATCGCAGGTATCGCCGCCGCCGGTCAGTATACCAATATCGCGACTGCTTCAGCAGCTCCTCCAGTCGGTCCAACCATTATCGATGCGGATCCAAGCAGCTATTTTGGGGTGAACCCGGGGATTGCCTTGCGTAAGAAGACCAATGGACAGATTGCTGAAAATCCTCCAGGTCTTTATCTTGTCTCTGGAAGTTCGGTCACTTGGTCATATGAAGTCAGCAATACTGGCAATGTTCCACTGTCAAACGTGGTTGTTGAAGATGATTCCGGTACGCCTCAGAACCCTGCAGATGACGTGGTGGTATGCTCGTTTTCAACGCTCTCTGCAGGATTGAGCCAAACCTGCTACAGGTCCGGGACTGCCAATGTCGGGCAGTATGGGAACCTGGGCAGAGCTCGTGGATCACCACCTATAGGTGCGGATGTCAAAGCAAGCTCCCCAGGCTATTATTTTGGTTCGAGTCCATTCTTGAGGCTGGAAAAACTAACGAATGGAATAGAAGCGGATATTCCACCAGGCCCAATTGTCCTGATTGGAGATACGGTGGAGTGGAAGTATCAGGTATTCAATGAGGGTAATGTCACGCTCGAGAATGTCACAATCAGCGATGACAATGGGACTCCTGGAAATTCCTCAGATGATTTTACCGTCTGTGTAATCCCCTCCCTGGCAGCAGGTGCATCGAATACCTGCGAACGAAATGGTCTGGCGACGGCAGGTCAATACGTAAATACCGGCTATTCCAGTGGATTGCCGCCTGTTGGTGGATTGGTGAGCGATCATGATCAATCTCATTATTATGGGGCTCGCTCTGGCCTTTCTCTCATCAAAAAAACCAACAACCAGGATGCAAACAGCCCACCAGGTCCTTATATTCGGGTTGGAAATCCGGTGAGCTGGACATATGATCTTATTAACACCGGAGAAGTCGATTTGACTGGGATTGCGATAACAGATGACAATGGTACACCAGCAAACTCGTCAGATGATTACAGCTGCGCTTTAGGAGTACTCAAGGCTGCGACAACACGTTCATGTGTTCGGAGCGGGATTGCTTCTCAAGGTCAATATTCAAACCTGGCGCGAGCAGTTGGTAGTTATGGAGCGACACAGATCTTTGCATCAGATTCCAGTCATTATTTTGGAGCGAACCCAGTTCTCCAATTGGAGAAGAAAATTAACCAGATCGATGCAGACTCGCCTCCAGGTCCTTTTATTCTTGTGGGAGAAGTGTTGACCTGGACGTATCAGATTACTAACAGCGGGAATGTCAATTTTTCGAACGTGAATATTACCGATGATAATGGCACAGCAGGAAATCTATTAGATGATCTTAATATCTGTACAATTTCCAGTTTCCCGATTGGGGCTACTCAGACATGTTACCTACAGGGTGTTGCGCAAAATGGTGCTTTTGTAAATCGGGGTAAGGTGACTGGGACGCCTCCAGGAGGATTGTCAACAGTCAGCAGCACTGATTTAAGCTACTATTTTGGGGCAAAACCGGATTTGCTCCTGGTTAAGGAAACCAACGGAGTGGATGCGAATAACGCGCCAGGACCATTTATACAGGAGGGGGGCGTAGTAACCTGGACATACACTATGATGAATTCCGGGAATATCGATTTGAATAACCTTGTCATTTGGGATGACAACGGCACACCGGACAATTCAAACGATGATCATAATGTATGCACGACGGATACGCTTGAAATTGGCGAATCCTTTTCTTGTTCGATGACAGGTACAGCCAAGATCGGCCAATATTCCAACATGGGCCACGCCTCAGGTGTGCCGCCAGGTGGATTGGCATCAGTCGCAGTGACTGATGTAAGCTATTATTTTGGGGCTCGCCCACAAATCGGCCTGATTAACAGAACGCAGGGACTGGACGCTAATGCAGCTCCTGGTCCTTCTATCCTGGCGGGACAACCCGTGAATTGGGAATATGAGGTGTCAAATACGGGAAATGTCCTGCTGAGCAACATTCAGATCAGCGACGACAACGGTTCACCTTCCAATCCTGGGGATGATTTCAATGTGTGTACAATTCCCAGCCTCGCGATTGGAACTTTCAGCACCTGTGCTAAATTGGGATTAGCAGCTGCCGGCCAACATACGAATATTGGGACTGCAATTGGCGTACCTCCTGGAGACCTGGGATCTGTAAGGGACACCGATCCAGGCAACTATTTTGGGGTGTACCCATCCGTCCAACTGATAAAAAGAACCAATGGGCAGGATGCTAATTCGCCTCCAGGACCAACCGTTCTCGTCGGGAATCCAGTTGAATGGACGTATAACGTTATCAACAACGGGAATGTTTCATTAACCAATCTGATTGTAAAGGATGACAATGGAACTCAAGCTGATCCCACTGACGATCTCGTCATTTGTACACTCACCAATCTCGCGGCAGGAGCTGTTCAAACATGCAATCGACAAGGAATAGCATCTAGCGGTCAATATGCTAATGCAGGTTTTCTATCCGCTGTACCCCCACTCGGGCCGATTTTGGCAACTAGCGACATCAGCCATTATTACGGCGCCCCACCAGGAATTGAATTGTTCAAATATACAAATGGGATTCTTGCCTCTGACCCGCCAGGACCATATTTACAAGGGAATGACCCGATTACCTGGACTTATCAAGCGATCAACACTGGAGAGGTAACTTTATTCAATCTCAGGGTGAAAGACGATTACGGCACCCCAACAAATCTTCTTGACGATCGACTGGTATGTGAATTTTCCAGTCTCATCCCTATGGAAACGCATGAATGCAGCATGCATGGTGCAGCGAAAATTGGACAATATAAAAATACTGCGGTTGCCAGTGGGACTCCTCTGGGGGGAGCTGCGATCACGGCAACCGCGACCAGTCATTATTTTGGAATTCTTCCAGCTGTCGACCTTGAGACTCACCTGAATAATGCAGACGCGGACTTGCCTCCCGGATCTTATATCCCAGTTGGAAATGCAATCAGCTGGTCATACATCATTACAAATACCGGGAATGTGGTCCTGCAAAACATCGCAGTCAAAGATGATCATGGCACCCCCCTCGACTTTGAGGACGATATTTCGGTTTGTTCTATAAGCAGCTTACAGCCTGCTGCTTCGCAGACCTGTATTCGAAATGACACCGCCGCGATTGGGCAATATTCCAGTCTGGCGACAGCAACAGGTCAAACGCCGGTCGGTCCGTTTGTGCAAGATAACGACGCTGGGTATTATTATGGGGCGATAGTCCTATTGAAACTGGAGAAAAGGGTTAATGGGTTGGATTCGGATACACCGCCAGGCCCTTATTTACCTTTAAATTCATCTGTCTTGTGGACTTATGAGGTGAAGAATGAAGGGAACGTGGATTTAACGAGCCTGACTGTTCAGGACGATAACGGAACTCCGTTAGATCAATCTGATGATCCTATTGTTTGCAGCATCCCAATTTTAAGAATAAACGAAACTCAAACCTGTAATCGTTCAGGCACTGCACTTTTAGGACAGTACAAGAATATCGCGAGGGCGGCAGCCATTCCTCCCGGGGGTCTGACACCAACCTCCGTTTCTGATCCAGCCCATTATTTCGGTGCAACTCCACAACTGGATTTACAAAAACTCACAAACCAACAGGATGCCGATACTGCCCCAGGTCCTTACATCCATACTGGCGATCCAGTCCAATGGACTTATACAGTAATAAATAACGGAAATGTTCCGCTTTCGAACATTATCATTCGTGATGATAATGGCACTCCTTCTAATGCTGGAGATGATTGGCAAGTCTGCACGGTGACTACACTAGGTGCAGGCCAAAGCAAAAGCTGTACATCCAGTACCTCAGCAATCTCCGGTCAGTATGAAAATTCAGGCAGTGTCAGCGCAACCCCTCCCGGTGGGCTGCCAACCGTCATTGATACTGATCCAAGCCATTATTTTGGAGCAAATCCGTCGATACGGCTGGAAAAACTTATTAATGGAATAGATGCTAATTCGCCTCCGGGTCCAATCATCCTGCAAGGTGATCCAATCCAATGGACCTTCATAGTCTCCAATACCGGCAATATCGCCCTCACTGGAATCCAGGTCAAAGATGATCGCTTAGAACAGGTGATATGTCCGGATACTAACCTAGCTGTGGGGAGCCAGATGAGTTGTACAGCAGATGGGATTGCCGGAATCGGAGATTATCAGAAATCTGGGCACTGCAACGGCTTTTCCACCTGGAGATCTTCAACCAGTAATCAGTTCGGATCGCAGCCATTACTTTGGTGCAGATCCGAAGTCTTAATCTTGTGTCTCGGATTAATGGCCAGGATGCGAATAATCCAACGGGCCCATATATCCTCGCTGGAGCGATTTATACCCAAACTTATGAGGTCAGGAACGACGGTAATATTGCACTTGGAAACATAGTCGTTAGAGATGATAATGGGACACCTGCCAACCCTTCGGATGATATTCAGGTATGCGTCATCGAAAATCTGATCGCTGGCGCTTCTTCGACCTGTTCCCGCAAGTTGGCTGCGGTGCAAGGACAGCATGCAGCAGTGGGATCGGTACTCGGATCAACTTCTCAAGGTTTCCAGGCGAGCGACGATGATCTGGCTTGCTATTTCGGCGAGCAACCTTCAGTTGATCTAGAAAAGTGGACGAACAACCAGGATGCTGATTTACCGCCTGGGCAAACGATACTAGCCGGAGATCCAGTCACCTGGACTTACCATCTTCACAACACCGGCAATGTTCCATTACTCAACCTGAGAATCACAGATGATATGGGAACCTCCCAGAATGCTGGTGATGACACGCTTATATGCGTCATCGGAAGTCTTTCCGTGGAACAAACTCAAACCTGCACAAGGCAGAGCAGCGCAGCTGCAGGCCAATATGGAAACATAGGTTCCGTTGAGGGAAGATCAATCAGCGGACTGGTCATCGTTCGCGACCAGGATTCCAGCCATTACTTTGGTGGTTTGCCGAGCATAACTTTGAAGAAAACAATCCTGGGTATGGATGCTGACATTCCACCTGGACCATTCCTGCCGGTAGGGCAAAACATCGACTGGAACTTTGAAGTGACCAATTCGGGGAATGTTTCCCTGAGCAATGTCTCGGTTATCGATGATCAAGGCACGCCACAAAATACGACAGATGATGAGCTTGTGTGCCAAGGGATCACTCTTCCACCAGGAGCTGTTCACGGCTGTACTTCAAATGATATTTCAAAAGCCGGCCAATATGGGAATATCGCAAAAGCAGCAGGAACACCGGTCGTTGGTCCGGATATTTTCGACATTGATATGGGCCATTATTTTGGCGCAATCCCATCCCTGGTCTTAGAAAAGACAACAAATGGTCAAAGTGCCGAGAATCCGCCTGGCCAGTTTATTTACAGCTCCCACGCGGTGACATGGACTTATACAGTGACCAATACTGGGAATGTAACATTGAGCAATATCCTGATCAAGGACGATAACGGAACGCCGTTGATTTCATCTGACGACAAGCAAATATGCATTATTCCACTGCTAACACCCTCAGCAAGTGAAAGCTGTTCAAGTACGGGAACAGCACAATCCGGCCAATACACAAATGTTGGAGCTGCGCTTGCTACACCCCCCGGAGGGTTGGCACCTGTCTCGGCGACAGACTTGAGCAACTACTTCGGTGCACAGCCTAAGATAGAGCTGGTAAAGATGATCAATGGGGAAGATGCCAACAACCCTCCTGGGCCAAGCATCCTGGTTGGGGAGCCGATAACCTGGACATACGTGATCACAAATACCGGCAATGTGACTTTAACCATGGTGACACTCAGCGATGATCAGCTGGCTTTGCTAACCTGCCCAAAATCCGTTCTATATGCAGGCGAGTCGATGAGATGTACTGCCAATGGGACGGCAGAGCGCGGACAACAAACCAATATCGGGACAGTCCAAGCGACACCACCGAAGGGATTGAATCTCGTAAGCGACAGCGATCCAAGCAACTACCTTGGCTACCTCATCGAACCTGCTATCGATTTGAGGAAGACAACCAACGGCGCTGATGCAGACGGTATTCCTGGTCCGTATGCCCTGGAAGGTTCAGAGGTCACTTGGAATTTCTACGCAACCAATATCGGTAATATCGAGCTATCCAATCTCTCTATCCTCGACGATAACGGCTCTCCTTCGGATACCCATGATGATATCGAAGTTTGCAGCTTCCCCTCTTTGGCTGTGAGAGAAGTACATCATTGCAGCCACACAGGACCGGCTCAGACTGGACAATATTCAAACCATGCGATCGTGACTGCTTTCGCTCCAGGCGATGTCCAGATAAGTGACGGCGATAGCAGCCATTATTTTGGAGCTCGACCTGAAATCCAGCTGGATGTGAAGTTGAACGGTATTGATGCACCGGCTGCTCCAGGACCTTATCTAACCTCTGGTTCCACACTTCACTGGTCTTATGAAATCAGCAACACTGGAAACGTGATTTTGAGCAATGTCAATGTCCGAGATGACTCCGGAACTTCTGAAGATCCATCGGATGACGTTTTGGTATGTATAATCGGGCAGCTCGCACCAAACACATCGGATACATGCACGCTGGATGGCGCAGTAAAAGATGGGCAGCACAGCCATCAAGCAGCAGCGGTTGGGACCCCTCCAGGCGAGCTGACTGATGTAAGCAGCTCGGACATCATTTATTATTATGGCGCCCAGCCATCCATACTGCTGATCATGGCGGTTAACAACCAAGTTTCGGTTTCGCCTCCGGGACCATATTTTGTCCTCCCCCAGGATGTCGTATGGAGTTATCTTGTTTATAACGATGGCAATGTGACTTTAAGTGATATCACCATCGAGGACAATCGAGGAACGCCGACCGATCCTACGGATGACTTCGAAGTATGTACGATAGCAAGTCTTGAACCTGGTTTTTCTCATACCTGCACGTTTAATGAAACTGGAAAATCAGGACAGCAGAGCATCACGAGCAAAGCATCAGCCACACCTCCGAGCGGACTTGACACTATCGTTGAAAGCGATACTTCTCACTATTTTGGGGCGGTGCCTGCCATGGAAATTACTAAGGCAACAAACGGCAAATACTCCCCCAGCCCTCCAGGCATGCCGATCATTCTCGGTGAGACAATCACCTGGACCTACCAGATCAGCAATACGGGGAATGTGGAACTTGTGGATGTAAAAGTAGTCGACGACAATGGGACCCCAGGGAACACTGGAGATGATATCGAAGTGTGTTCATTCGAAAATCTCGAGATGGGGGTAAATCAAACTTGCACAAGCGTGGGGATTGCAGAAGGCGGACAATACATCAATCATGCAAGTTTAACTTCGTGGTTCCAAGGGCAACTTTCTGACAGCGATACCAGCTGCTATCTTGGAATCCCTCCTGATGGGATAATATTCTTGCCTATTGTTTTCCAATAATGTCCGGTTATTGGATCTTGTTTCTTCAAGTAATTGGATTTATTTCCACTACCATCGACTTCGCTTTTGTGACAACTTCCGCTGGAAATGGACAAGCTTTCCGGGATTGGGTGTCCATGTGAACACCGGTGATGATCGTCGTTGCAGCCAGTACTCCACCATCATCATTGGTCATTTCGTGGTAAAAGCGAATTTTCTTCTCACCCATCTCTAGTATTCCGGTTCGGATGGTGATCAGGTCTCCGGCTCTAAGTTCGCGGCGGTAAGATATCTCCTGGCGAATCGCGGCCACGCCACAATTCTCTGACCGCATGTATGCCGGAGTTATTCCTATCGACGCGAACATCTGCCAGGTCGCTTCATCGAACTTGCCAACATACCACATTACATTCATGTGGTCCATCTGGTCGCAATGCCAGGGATAAACTACCCCGCGGTACGTGATCGCTAATTGATCCATTCGGCAGTCCTTCAAATTGAATAAGCGCTTCTGATTTTCAGACCGATTTTACCAAAAGCCGAAATGTAAATGAGACAAATCGGTTATGGTAGAATTGGCAAAATCTATCATCAGCGGGGTTGAAGAAAACAAAAAGGAGAATCAAGATGGATATCGGAAAATCTATTCAATTTGTTTTCGATGACAATCGATGGACATCAAAGCTCGGTTTGGGTGCGCTGATTTCGATGGTCCCGATCCTTAATTTTGCCTGGATGGGATACACGATTGAAATCATGCGCAACGTAACGGAAAGCCGCGAACTTCCCCTGCCAGAGTGGGATGAAATCGGCGACAAATTCTTCAAGGGCTTGCTTGTCTCGGTCGCGATGTTCATTTACGCCCTCCCGGGTCTCATCTTTCTATGTTTGCCGATCGGGATCATGATCTTCCCGGCTTTCATTCAGAATCAAGATGCTCAAGGTCCGGTGGCAGCAGCCACAACTGCTGCCGGATTGGCTCTCTTCTGCTGCATTGGCCTGTATTTCCTGGCTTTTACATTTATAGTCCCGGCTGTCCAATTACGGTTCTCTCGGGTCGGGACATTCCAATCCTGTTTTCAGCTCCGTGAAATTTCACAGATGATATCCACAAAACTGAGCGGATATCTAACTGCCTGGCTGTTCGCAATAGCCGCCGGATTTGTGGTAGGCATTCTCGTTGCTGTGATCAGCGGTGTGTTGGGCTGGATTCCCTGCCTTGGCCAAATCCTGGCGTGGATTGCATCGGCGATTGCAAGTGTGTGGCTTGGCGCTGTCTTTGCCCATATCTTCGGACAATTTGGAGCTCTTTCGGTGGGCGATCAGGACGCGCTGGCGGCTGTGTCTGGGCTTGAAGTTTGATGACCGAACCAACCAGCTACCACATGACGCCAGCCGAGTTTCGGCAATTTGGAAAAACTGTAATCGATTGGATTGCCGACTATCAGGAGCAGATCGAAGCATACCCGGTGCTTTCACAGGTAAAACCGGGCGATATCCAGCAGCTTCTGCCGAGCTTCCCTCCAGATCAGGGGGAGGATTTCGAACAAATACTGGCAGATTTCAATTCAATCATCCTTCCAGGCATAACGCACTGGCAATCTCCGAATTTCTTTGCCTATTTTCCAGCAAACACCTCAGGACCTTCGATCCTGGGGGATTTGCTCTCCTCTGGTTTGGGGGTGCAAGGGATGATCTGGATGACCAGCCCAGCCTGCACAGAACTGGAAACTCGGGTCCTGGACTGGGTTGCGGGGATGCTCAACCTGCCTGATAAATTCAAATCATCGCATACAGGCGGCGGTGTCATCGAGGACAGCGCTTCAAGCGCAGCCCTATGCGCCCTGCTTGCCGGGCGAGAGCGCGGAACAGGATACAAAACAAATGAAGCCGGTATCGATCGCAAGCTGACAGTCTACGCCTCCAGCCAGACACATTCATCTGTGGAAAAAGCGGTCAAAATCGCCGGTATCGGCCGCCAAAATCTGCGGGTGATTGGTGTGGACGAAAATTTTGCGATGCGACCCGATTTGCTGATACGACAAATTCGAGCGGACAGACAGGCGGGGATGTTGCCATGTTTTGCCGTGGCTACAGTAGGCACGACTTCATCGAATGCAATCGATCCGCTCGCGGAAATCGGAGATATCTGCCAGGCTGAGGGGATCTGGCTGCATGTCGACGGTGCAATGAGCGGTACCGCGGCGATATGCCCTGAATACCGATACCTATTGGATGGGGTCGAACGGGCGGACAGTTTCTGCTTCAATCCCCATAAATGGATGTTCACGAATTTCGACTGCGACTGTTTTTTTGTATCAGATCGGGCTGCATTAATCCGCACGCTCACGATTTTGCCAGAATATTTGCGCAATAAGGCAACTGAAGCGGGGGAGGTTTTCGATTACCGTGATTGGCAGGTGCAGCTAGGCAGACGCTTCCGTTCGCTAAAGCTTTGGTTTGTAGTCCGACATTACGGAGTGGAGGGACTGCGTTTTCATGTGCGCCAGCATGTCGGTTTAGCCCAGGAATTTGCCGAGTGGGTAAGAAATTCTGATCAATTCGAACTGGCCGCACCGGCACCGCTCAACCTGGTATGTTTTCGGCATAAAAAGGGTGACGAATTCAATGAGAAACTCCTTGAACGGCTGAACCACAGCGGTAAGATTTATTTGACCCACACGCGGCTTAATGACCGGTTGACTCTCCGAATGTGCATAGGGCAGACTTACACTGAAAAACGGCATGTCGAGGAAGCCTGGAGAAGAATTCAGGAAACCGCATCTCTGCTTGAAGAGTAGATCATCCGATTCTCAATGCACGCGCCAGCTCGGGCAGCAGGGCTGAACTTCAGGCATGCTATAATCATTCTGCCTAAAGGAGGCCAGATATGTATGATAAGAAGAGTTTGGAGCAGGTCGATCGAGCTGCAAAGGCGTGGGATCAGACGACACTTCAAAGAGCGATGCAAGAAATCCCCGAGAGGTTCGAACAATATATCACCACGTCATCTGACCCCATCGAACGGCTCTATACTCCATTGGATATAGCGGATTTTGATTATTTGAAAGACCTTGGGATGCCGGGCGAGTATCCATTTACACGCGGAATCCATCCTACGATGCATCGCGGCAGGCTTTGGACGATGCGGATGTTTGCGGGTTTTGGAACTGCAGAAGAAACCAACGCCAGGTTTAAATACCTGCTGGACCAAGGCCAAACAGGGCTCTCGATTGCGTTTGACCTTCCAACCCTGATGGGATATGACTCGGACGCCGCCGAAGCGCTGGGTGAGTTTGGTAAATGCGGTGTGGCAGTTTCTTCCTTAAGAGATATGGAGGTCTTGCTGCAAGATATTCCTCTCGATCGGGTGTCAACAAGTATGACCATAAATTCACCGGCGGCTGTGATCTGGGCAATGTATATCGTCGCTGCCGAGAACAAGGGGATCCGACCAAACCAGCTGCGCGGCACCCTTCAGAATGATATCCTCAAAGAATACATCGCTCAAAAGGAATTCATCTATCCTCCAGAGCCTTCCATGAGGCTGGTAACTGATACGATCGAATACGGCACACTCCACGCTCCTCAATGGAACACAATCAGTATTTCAGGCTATCACATTCGCGAGGCAGGTTCAACGGCGGCTCAAGAGCTTGCGTTCACACTGGCAGACGGGATGGAGTATGTGCGTTGGGGGGTGAACAGAGGGCTCGACCTGGACGCATTCGCGCCTCGCTTATCCTTTTTCTTCAACGCCCATAATGATTTCTTTGAGGAAATCGCGAAATATCGGGCTGCGCGCAGAATATGGGCGCGCGAGATGCGCGAGAAATTTGGAGCGAAAAACCCGCGTTCCTGGCTGATGCGCTTCCACACGCAAACTGCTGGGGTCTCATTGACATCCCAACAGCCTGAAAACAACATCGTTCGAGTAGCGATCCAGGCGCTTGCTGCAATATTGGGGGGAACCCAATCCCTGCATACCAATTCGATGGACGAAGCGCTTGCCCTGCCGTCCGAATCAGCAGTAACAACCGCGCTCCGCACGCAGCAAGTCATCGCAGAAGAATCGGGGGCAGCGAATACCGTGGATCCCTTAGGCGGGTCTTTCTTTGTGGAAGCACAAACGAATCGAATTGAAAAGCGGGCGTACGATTATTTTCGACAGATCGATGAGCTGGGGGGGGTACTGCCAGCAATCGATAAAGGATTCTTTCAAAGCGAAATCGCAGATGCTGCGTACCAATATCAGCGAGAAATTGACGAAGGGCGGCGGAAAATCGTCGGTGTCAACGCTTACTCGGACCAAAAACCCCTCAAGATCCCGCTGCTTGAAATGAACCCTGAAGGCGATTATAACGCAGAAAAGAAGGCTAGACGAAGTCAGGCGAATCCGGGACAATGGGCGTTTAGGCCAATCCTTAGATCGATTGCGAATTGCATGCGAGGGAACTGAAAACACCATGCCATTTATCATCGATGCTGTCAGGGCAGATGCAACACTAGGTGAAGTTATGCAGGTCATGAAGGAAGTATTTGGGGTATATGAAGAACCGATCTGGGTTTAATGGGCAGACAATCCTTCAGCAAGACCCTTGAATATATCGGGAGGAAAAACGAAACATTTCAAAATCTGATTAATTGGGGGTAAAATATGCCTCGGTCTTTTCCAGACCCTTAAAAAATCAGGGCGCTCCCCTGTTTTTTTCATCATTGGTAGGAGGCCACTTCATGGCAAACGCAAAAAAAGTAAAAGGGACAATAGGGATATTAACTGGCGGAGGTGATGTACCGGGCTTGAATCCCGCAATACGTGCAGTCACTATCCGGGCAATTCGCGAGGGATATCAAGTAATTGGAATCCGTAAGGGTTGGGCCGGGTTGGTAAATCTGATCCGCGATCCCAAAATCGACAACAGTGATTGGTTTCAAGTACTTGACGATCTGACAGTGCGAAAAGCCGGAAGGACAGGAGGCACATTCCTGCATTCATCTCGTACAAATCCGAGCAAAGTCAAAAAAGAAGATGTGCCTGATCACCTAAAAGATAAATATAATGAAGAAAAAAATGATTTGATCCCAGAAGTACTCAAGAATCTGGATTTTCTTGGGATCGATCACCTGATTCCGATTGGCGGCGACGATACACTGAGCGTTGGGGTGAGGCTCTACAAAGAAGGTTTCAAAGTCGTCGCTATCCCAAAAACCATGGACAACGATGTGCCAGGTACGGATTACTGCATCGGTTTCAGCACCTGTGTAACTCGCACGATTCAGCTTGCTAACAGCCTTCGAACTTCCGCCGGTTCTCACGAACGATTTCTGGTCCTGGAGGTATTCGGCAGGTATGCTGGATTTACCGCCATGCTCCCCACAATGGCAGGAGCAGCCGACCGCTGTGTTATCCCTGAATACCGATTCGATATCGACCAGCTGACAGAGCTTCTGGTTTTTGACCGCAATCACAATCCAAGCAAGTATTCGGTAGTCCTGGTTTCTGAAGGAGCGATGTTCGAAGGCGAAGAAATGACCTTCGCGGACAAAGCGACCGATGCGTTCGGACATGCAAAATTAGGCGGGATTGGGGACCTGGTGTCGGCAGAACTGGTAAAGCGCTCAGGTGCATTTAATAACGGTAAAACAATCAATGTGATCAATCAGAAGCTCGGTTATATGGTGCGCGGCGGAGACCCGGACGCAATTGATTCCATCGTACCGATGGCATACGGCAACATGGCACTCGATCTGATCCTCAAAGGCGTTCACGGCCGTTTAGTTGTGCTGAGAAACGGTCGATATGATAATATGCCTATCGATGTGGTTACCAGCACTAAAAAAGTAGTTAATGTGAAGAAATACTATAACATCGAGCGGCTGCGTCCCCATTTCCACAGCTTTGAGATGAACCCGTTATTCATCATGACCAGCGAAGGATAGCGCAACAGGGGCTATCGAGGAAATCGGTTTAGGAGGTCCGCGATCTTGCTTTCGGTCGCGGACTTTTTCTATTATTAATCCTTTCAATATTGTGGGTAAGGTACCTTGGAAATATTAAATTTTCATTCTATAATGATACAAGAAAGGATTTCACCAGAAAGGAGGTGGATGCCATGATCTTGTTAATCGGGGCAAGCAAAGCGCAAGGATTGGTAGAATATGCACTGATATTAGTCTTTGTCTTCATGGTCGTTGTCATTATGCTTGCCCTGTTTGGTCCTGCAGTTGGAAATATGTACAGCAATGTAATCAGCCAGATTTAACCGATCATTCAAATTCTATTCATAATGAATCCATATCTCATTTATTTGGAAAGTAGAACCGCTCGATTGAGCGGTTCTACTTCTATTGAGCGATTCTACTTCTAATGAAGGCACGATGGAAGATCAATCAGACATTCTTGATGAAGCCAAAACCCTGATCTCTCGATTGGAGAGAATATCAGCGGACTCAATCTGGGCTCGTCGATCCAGCGGGCTGCGCGGCGCCCTTCTAAAATGGGTGGAGCTAAGGGAACAAAGCACAGAACATCCGGGGGCGCGAAACATCCAAGAAGATCGAATCGGAACAGAAGGTAGAGGGCCAAATCCTCAAGAGGAGCATGTTCAAGCCTTGATGCAGCTTGGCTATGAAATGCTTGAAAAGGCCATCCGGGAACGACTGCGTTGAGCTAAGAATGTAGGAATTCGAAAATGAAAAGACCACCTGCTGAGAAAAAATATTCAGCAGGTGGTCTTTTCAAACAAGGAAATTAATAGGTGGTGTTGTTATAGAACCAGTTATAGCTGAAGTAGCCGCTCCACAGGTTTTGAGTTCGGATGGATATCTGGTACGATCCGTAAAGCTGAGGTGGAATGGGGAAGGTCAGCTTCATGGATCCACCAGAGCCAGAGTTGAAGGTGGCAACATGATAACCTTGACCTCGAGTACCCATTGGACCCATCAATACTTGAAAGTCCAGGTTGGCGGGGAAGTTCGCGGTTTAAATCGTCACACTGGAGTCGCGAGCGACACCGACGATCCAGATGGTAGGAATATAGCCGTAGGAATAATTGTGCGGGTAGTAAGGCGCCCCCTGACCGCCTGTTCCAGAGCTGGCGACCGTATTATTGAACCACTGGTCATAATGGAAGACTTTGCCGTTTTTCTTCTCCTGGATGAGCCGTACTACCAATTGAGGGGCATTTGCAAATTCAGCCGGAATATTGAAAGTTACCTCAAAACTCCCGCCGTTCCCAGAATCGACATCCGGCAAGTCCTTCCACTGCACACCACCACCGCTATTTCGACCCATTTTTGCCTTGAATAAAACGTTGGAAGGGAAATTGGCGGTCCGGATGGAGACGGTGCTGTTTGGCTGAACATTAATGATCGTGAAGCTCCAATAGGCACCATAATACGGCGTGGTCGGATATGTCGGATAGGTGGGATAATTATTCGATGGGGGATAATAAGGCGGCTGGTAGCCTGAGCCGCTAAAAGCTATGCAAAGGACCTGACCCGGGTAAATTTTATATGCAGGTGGAGGGATGTGATTAATCTGAGCGAGATACGGCCAATATGCCCCATACCCGCGAGCGATCCCAGAGAGTGATTGCCCGGCTCGCACGGTGTGGTAGTAGCTGCAGCCCGAGGCCTGTGCCGGCTGGTAGGTGAAACCCGATGCACCCAACAAGACGACCACCATGATCAGGGCAAATATTATTCGCTTCATTTTCGACATATCAGACCTCCTCGCAAGGTATCCAGACAGAGCGTAACTCAGTCAAAATGACTGCTCACGGCTCTTCTCCGATTCGATTATAGTATGAATGGTCTGCACCTCCAATAATATTTTAATCAAAGGGGGTTGACTTTCGCGCAAATTTTACGCGCAAAGCCAAGATTGCTCTGTTTAAGAAAACTGACCGGCATATTTCAATTTGCCGGTCAGAATGAAAGACGAAAAGAAATGTCAGCTCATTTTGAAGAAGCTGGTCAGCTTCATTGCCAGGTTCAAGTCTCCCGAGAGCTTCAATCTTCCCATCATAAAGTACTGCATTCCATTCGCTTTTCCTAGCAGGACATCGGCAAAATCATGCGCATCTGCGGTTAGGGTAACGATCGGCTCCTCAGCCAGCCCCTCGGCCACTTTACATCGACCATCTGAAAGGGTTATGATATAGTCTCCCGCCTCTTCTCCGGTCAGGTGGTATTGGACCACCGCTTCAATCCCTTCAGCAGCATCCGGTATAAAGGCTTTCTCATGGTTGAAGATCAATTGTCTCACAGTGTAATCGGTCATCTTATTTTCTCCTTTTTTCTCCTTCGCTGATGATCTCAATTAATTCAAATTCTCAAATATTCCCGCAGCCCCCATGCCACCACCGATGCACATCGAGACCATCCCAAACTGAACCTGCCGGCGTTTCATTTCATAAATTAATTGGGTGGTCAGCTTTGCACCTGTGCATCCAAGCGGGTGACCCAAAGCAATTGCGCCTCCATTCACATTGGTAATATCAGGGTTTAGGCCAAGCTCTCGAATCACAGCGAGGCTTTGGACGGCAAATGCCTCGTTCAGCTCGATCAGATCAATCTCAGTAAGAGAAAGACCAGCCAGTTTGAGGGCTTTTGGAATCGCAACGATAGGTCCTACCCCCATAATTTCCGGGGGGACGCCGCCAACCGCAAACGCCACAAATCGGACCAGCGGTTTAAGACCTAAGGCGTCTGCTTTTTCGCGAGACATAATAATTACAGCAGCGGCGCCATCTGACATCTGGGAAGAATTTCCGGCTGTAACTGAGCCTCCCTCCTTGAAGGCAGCTTTCAGCCTGGAAAGCGCCTCCAAGCTGGTATCCCCGCGAGGACCTTCATCACGTTTGAAGACAAATGTTTTCTCCATCCGATCGCCATCACTGGAGGGCTCAACAACTCGCACCTCGACTGGGGCAATTTCTGGGTCAAAAAGGCCCGATTCGACCGCTTTGCTGGCGCGCTGGTGACTTATCAGCGAGAATTGATCTTGATCCTGGCGGCTTACTCCATATTGAGCAGCGACATTCTCTGCTGTCAGCCCCATACTTGTAAATGACTGGGGAAAATTCTCGGCGAGATAGGGCATCGGCGCAAATTTTAATCCTGTCATCGGGACCATGCTCATCGACTCGGTGCCGCCAGCAATTGCAGCTTGCATCTGCCCAGCCATTATCGCGAAGGCAGCGTGGCTTATGCTTTGCAAGCCAGAAGAACAGAATCGATTGATCGTCTCAGCCGGAACGCTGACCGGAAGTCCGGCGCGCAACGCCACCATGCGCGCCATATTCATTCCCTGCTCACCTTCTGGAAAGGCACATCCAAGGATCACATCATCAATTTCAGCAGGAGGGAGAGCAGGCACCCTGTTCAGCAGCTCTCGAATTACAATGGCAGCCGTTTCATCCGGTCGCACAGTCGCCAAGCTGCCGCGTTTGGCTTTTCCTATTGCCGTGCGCGCTGCGGCGACGATCACTGGTTCTCGAGAATGTTCATTAATTGCCATTCTGTTTCTCCTTTTCCGGACCAAAATCCGGGTTTACTCATCATGCGCAGGTCTTAATTACGGATCGTTTTTCCCGTCTGCAGATACGTCCACATCCGCTCTCGGGTCTTTTCCGTCCCACATAATGAGAGAAAGACCTCCCGCTCGAGATCCAGGATGTACTGCTCATCAACCCAAGCTGGGCTGCTGATATCGCCCCCAGTCATTACTCGGGCTAACTGGCCTGCGATATGGGACTCGTGCTCGGTGATGTAACCGCCTTCTTTCATCATGTAAATTCCCACCTGCAGCGCAGCTAATGCATCTCGGCCACCTGCGTAGATCTTCTCAGGCAGCGGGGGTTGATAGCCGGTAGCAGCCATGTGCAAGACGTCTTTCTTCGCCTCGGTGAGCAGAAGCTCGCGGTTCATCACAACTCGATCTTTGGGTGAAAGCATGCCCAATTGGCGGGCTTCTTCGGCGCTAGTGGCAACTTTTGCCAAGCCAATTTGTTCAAATACCCGCTGCAAGAGCGGGAGGGCCTCAACTCCCTTCGTTTGCATCGGGGGGTTAACTATGCGCCTTAACAGCTCTTTAGTACCAGAGCCGGAAGGGATGATACCCATTCCAATTTCTACCATACCGGTGTAAAGCTCAGCACCGGCGACTACCCGGCTGGCGCTCATCATGATCTCAGCACCGCCCCCTAAAGCCAGTCCCGCAGGTGCGGCGATCACGGGTTTAGGGGAATAGCGAACTCGCATTAAAATATCCTGCATCGACTTGATCATTTGTTCCAGCTGGTCCCATTGACCATTCTGGGCAGACATGACAACCAGGAACACATTTGCACCGGCACTAAAATTTTCGTCATCGCCACCGATGACAAGGCCTTCGAATCCAGTTTCCAGGCGATCTAATCCCTCGACCAACATCCCAAATACATCTGGATCTAGCGTGCCCATTTTTGTTCGGAATTCGAGCCCAAGCACCCCATCTCCAATATCGTAAAGGTAAGCGCCTGGATTCTTTTTTATAACTTTCGAAGCAGCTCGCAGCTCGGGGAGCAGCACCAATCCCGGGCGCTGCTCTAATTGTTGGTAATTTCGAAGCCTTGGGTCATAAACTCCTTTGACGATACCATCCTTCTTTTGATAAAAGGTGTTGAACCCAGCAGCAAGCATCTCGCCTACCCAGGAAGCTGGAGGGAAGCCGGCTTGACGCATCTTTTCACAGGTCTCCGATACACCGAGCAAATCCCAGCTTTCGAATGGGCCGGCTTCGCGGCCAAAGCCCCAACGCATCGCATCGTCGATCGGTTTGGGTGTATCTGCGACTTCCGGTATGCGCTCTGAGGCGTAAGCCAGAGATTGGTATGTGATCGCGCGAACCAACTGACCCGCACGGTCATCGGCGGAAAGAAGCAGTTTTAACCGCTCATCGAGACCTTTGAGGTCTTTTACTTTTCCGATCGAATCAATCCGAACCTTTTGAGAAGGCCGGTATTCCAGCGAGTTTAAGTCCAAGGTCCAAAATTCTTTACTTCCATCTTCGGCACGAATTTCTTTATAAAAACCTTCTTTGGTTTTTCCGCCAAGCGAGCCGCGGCTTACCAAACCGCCGATCAATCCATTTACTCGTTTCGAGTTTAAATAGCGGAGGGCTGGTTCATCATGAGGAATCGCTGGGGCAAGATTTTTCCCGACATGGTCCCAGACATCGATACCAACGAGATCTATCAAGCG
Organism: uncultured Chloroflexia bacterium; assembly: GCA_963827155.1. Lineage (GTDB taxonomy): Bacteria > Chloroflexota > Anaerolineae > Anaerolineales > UBA4823 > UTCFX2. The sequence continues at coordinate 2,563,840 of CAWGZV010000002.1, forward strand.
GAATGTAGCCGTCTTCGGATTACCGATCGGAGGTCCCGTTATGGCATCCACTTCCTCGACTGTGTAGTTGTGCTCCATAATATAATCCAGCGCAAATGCTGCACTGCCAAAAGCCAACCGGTTAGCGATGAAATTGGGTGTGTCTTTTGCAGGAACAATTCCCTTACCGAGCCGAAACTCGCAGAATCGAGATATCGTTTCGACCACTTCAGGCAACGTATCGCTGGTTGGTATTACCTCCAGGAGTTTCAGGTAGCGTGGGGGATTAAGAAATGGGTCCCAAGGAAATGCTGGCGAAATCCATCTGAACATGATTCGGCGATTGAAGCGATGGGAATACCTGAAGTATTCGTGCTCACGATGGATGACGGCTTTCGAATACCATCGATCCGCTCCATCAGCTGGCGTTTGATATTCAGGTTTTCGACGATGACTTCGATGATCCAATCCGCATTTTGGATAATGCCGAAATCATCCTCCAAATTCCCAATCTTGACCAGTGCGGCATGATCAGGAGTAAAGAAGCTCGCAGGACGAGATTTTAGTGTCCGGTCTAACCCTTCACGAACAATCCGATTTCTAACTGCCGGATCGGACAGGGTGAACCCTTTTTTTTCTTCTTCAACGGTCAGTTTAGTTGGAACGATATCCAGCAGGGTGACTCGGACGCCAGCATTCGCCAGGTGAGCAGCGATCCCCCCTCCCATCGTCCCGGCTCCAATGACGACAGCATTAAAAATGTTGGGTTGCATCGTACCTCCTTTGAGCTCAGCTCATGATTTTCGAAAACCACTGAACTTTTTTCAACGTTTCTGACAAGAGAGACGGAAATGGATACCATGAGGAAATAAAATCCTCATGAGAATGTACATATTCCCGCACAAGCTGATTGCGGTATGGTGAGATTCCTCGAACTTCCCCCAATAATTTTTAAGGCGCTGCACCAGGAAAGGATAATTCAGCGCCGAGAGAAAATTGGATGAGATTTATTGATCTTCAGGTTCGTAGACCTTAAGATCTGAGAATACTACTTCGGTGCCGGTATCTTGTCGGTTCCCTACCCCAACGCCGATCGCCCCTTCTGAAAAGGTATTGTCTTTTACACTGGCGAGTTGAACGTCATTCACCCACAAGGTCAGGATACCTTGAGCACATTCAGCACGCAGATTGTTGGTTTCGTCAGCCTTTAAAATGACACCCTTTTGATCATTTCCTTCTTTCAGATACCGCATCATTCCAGTTTGTTTGACCCCAATCCCATACCAACCATCCACGCCTATACCCAAGAAGTAATAGTTGCTGCCGTTCACAAAACTGCAGATCAGCCCATAATAACCGTCTCGAGGACCGGATACTCGTTTTGCAGCCACCTCCAAACGAACATCCTTATAAGGGTCATTGCGAACGCTGTAAGTTATTTCGTTTGGGAGATGGTTGGTAATCATATAGCCGCCCATCGAATATTGCAGGCGAAAGGAATCGGTCTTGTCTGTGATCCAACTCCCCAACTTGAGGTCATCCTGATAAACCAGCTTCCAGGCAGGCTCGGGCGTCGATGTAGGCGTATCTGTCAAAGACGGCGTTGATGTCTCAGTTGGCTGGGGAGTGTCGGTTGGCGCAGGAGTGGAGGTTGGGGGCAGCGTCTCGGTAGGAACAAGTGTGCTCGTAGGCGGCAATGTCTGCTCGGTGGGGGAAACAGATGCGACCGCTGCAGCGAGCGGAGTTTGGGATTTCACCGGAGCATTCTGTGTCAATTCGGCAACAAGTGTTTCGACAGCCTGGGTGTATTCCAAATCGGAGATTAAGGTAGGGGTTGGCAAAGCACTTCCTAGACAGCTCGAGAGCAGAAAAGCACCGAGTGATAAGATTATGAACGCTTGGATTGATGATCGAGCGCGCATGCTTCTTCTCCTATAATCGCAGGTTTTCTAGCGGGCTAATTCCCCCCTCTAACTTCTCCACCAGAACTTTATCAACACGCAATCCATCCATATCCATTACTTCAAAGATGAAATTCCCCCAAGTAAATTGGTCACCCTCGATCGGGATTTTTCCCAATTGGCTCATTACAAATCCACCGAGCGTGGCAAAATTGCCTTGGGCGTGGTTGGGAAGTTCTGTCAGCTGAAAGACGTCCATGAACTCGTCTACTGGCAGCATCCCGTCTACTAACCAGGATCCATCCTCACGACGGGTGATTTGCTGTTCGCCAGAAGGGCTTGGGGCTTTAAACTCGCCAACGATCGCTTCCAGTATATCATGAAGGGTTAACAGACCTTGCACACCTCCGTATTCGTCTATTATGAAGACCAGCGGCGGTTCGGTAGTTTTAAATATCTCAAGCAAAGTGAGAGCCGGTGTGTTTTCTGGAATAAATACTGGCGGGTTGAGATATTCTTCCAAGCTCAAATCCGTTCCAGCCAGATTTCGCGCCCAACAAGTCCTTGGCGATCAGGACACCTGCCACCTCATCCAGATTGTTTCTGGCAACTGGAAACATTGAGTGAGAACTGCCGCTGATTTTTTTTAGATTGATCTCGATTGGATCATCCAGATCCAACCACTCGATCTCTATCCGAGGGGTGATAAACGAACCCGCACGCCGGTCGCCCAGGCGGAAAACACCCATAACAAGATTCTCTTCCAGTGTGTGGAAGATTTCCTGCTTGCGTTGCCTGGGCGATCAGGATCCGAATTTCCTCTTCTGAAGCAGGGATTTCAACTTTTGGCTTCACACCCATCAACTTCAGAACCAGATCGGTCATTCCACTCAGAATCCTTACGAGCGGCGACATTATTTTACTTAATCGCTTCATTGGATTAGCAAGCAGTGCCGCAAATGCTTCGGGATTCGTTAATGCCAACCGCTTTGGGACAAGCTCGCCAAAAATGAGGGAGGTGATCGTGATCAGAATCACCACCAATCCGACCGCGATCCCGCTACTGTAAGGTGCAATCAAAGGGAAGGTTTGGATCCAGGAGGCCAAAATTGCGGCTATGGTTGCGCCTCCAAATGCGCCAGCAAGCACCCCTACCAGGGTAATCCCAATTTGAACTGCTGCGAGAAAATCCGCCGGCTCTTTTGCGAGGATTAAGGCAGCTGCCGCTCCCTGATCGCCTTCACGGGCGCGCTTTCGCAATAAGCTCTTCCGCGCAGCGATTACCGAAAATTCAGCCATTGCCAACAATCCGTTGAGCATGATCAACATCAAGATCACAAGAATCTCGAGGATAATTTTCATGGTAGTGTAAGTGTAATGAAGCTTCCACTTGAGGTCAAGCCTTGAGTGGAAGTTAATCCTCAACGAACCGAATGATTGAGGATCACATGACCTTGTGGAGGCCTTACGATGCTCGATCCGGAAACAGAATTACATGGCGCGTATTTGCTAAAAAAAACCTGCGATTTTTGCCTTTTGTCGCTTACTATGTACCGCGAGTCAGGGTTTGCTGTCCTGGCATAACGGATTGTTAAGGTTCAGAAACGTATCGATCGGGAAAAATCAGCGCAACTCGCGGCCAGTGTATTCCAAGATCTGGCGGGCGACAATCAACCGGTTGATTTGACCGGTTCCTTCATAAATGTCGCTAATCTTTGCATCTCGGAACCATTTTTCCAGCAGGAATTCCCGACTAAAACCCAAAGGACCCAACAGCTCAACGGCGCGCTGGGTGATGCGGGTGACGATATCTCCCGCGCGCAATTTAGACATGGAAGCTTCTTTCGAATTTGGACGCCCATTATCTGCCATCCAAACGGCTTTGATGATCAGGAGCCATGCTGACCGCAGAAGGACTTCCATATCAATCACTTCCCTCTCGATATTGGTCATCTTTTGGCGGGGTAGACCATACCGAATCTCGACACCCTGCTGCTTCAATATTAATTTCAATTCGTCAAGCGCGGCGCGAGCAACACCGATTGCCGTAGCTGCAACCAGCGGGCGTGTGGCGTCAAAAGTCGCCATGGCACCTTTAAAGCCTTTGGTGGTGGGTTCTGCAACCACCTCCGTTTTTCCAAGCATATTTTCAAATGGCACACGTGCATCCTGGAGAACGATTGAAGCCGTGTCGCTAACGCGGATCCCCAACTTATGCTCCAGTTTTGTGACGGATACACCTGGGGTGTTCGCTGGGACAACAAAAGATCTCATTCCTGCGCGACCTGCAGATGGATCAATCGTAGCCCAGACAACCACAAAGCCATCACTTTCAATCAATGATTTATGCCCGGCTGTCACAAAAATTTTCTCGCCATTCAGCACCCACTCATTCGTCTTTTGATCCAGGACAGCTGAGGTTCGGATCGCAGATGTGTCTGAGCCTGCCTGCGATTCGGTCATCGCCATTGCGCCAAAGACAGGCTTTTCACCCCTAAAACGAGCCAGGAATTTTTCTTTCTGTTCTGGTGTGCCAGCTGCCTCCACCGCAGCAGCGCCAAGACCTCCGCCTGGTGTAACAAGGTACATCCCGCAATCGCCCCAGGAGAGCCGTTCGAGCATGAAGGCAAGCTGCTGATACCCGATGCGCGGGCGTGGTTTTCCTTCGGGATCTTCCTTCTTTTTTTCGGGCGCAGGCGCCAGCGAGCCTGCGCCTGTCTGGCGCATCGCCATGTGCATGAAGTTGATGTAATCCCAAGGGACCTCATGCTCATGTTCGTCAAAAAATCGGGATTTGGGACGCATCATATTCACAGCAACTGTCTCTAACGCCGTATCAAGCATCTGGATGGGTTTGGGGGATTCAAATTCGATCATCGCAGACTCCTTATCACTGCTAAAACTTTTATATTATTGCGATACCATTTAGAGCGGCGAAGCCACGCCCATTGCGCATCCACAATTCAACAGGATGCTCGCGGATATATCCGTGTCCACCGAGGGTCTGCAGAGCCCGATCGGTGACCATCATCGCTGTATCCATTGCGCCTGTCAGGGCAAGGTAGGCATGCTCATCCGCATCGGGTTTCCCAACATCGAGCTTCCAGGACGCTTCCCAGATTAACAGCCGAACAGCTTCGATCTCGGTAGCCATTTCGGCAAGCATGAAGGCAATCGCCTGTTTTTGAGCAACCTTCACCCCAAATACGTCGCGGTCTTTGGCGTAATCGATCGCATAATCTAAGGCGGCGCGAGACACCCCGATCGCCAGGCTTGCCATAGCCAGACGCATTGAAGCCAGCAAAGGAGCAAAATCGTGTCCTTCGGATCCACCCAGGCGATCTTCTTTTGGGACCCGAACATCGTTCAGGACGACAGGGAAAAGCGGCAGCGCGTGGATTCCGAGGGTCTTCTGTCGCTCGCCGAATTCAACACCGGGAGTGCCCTGGCGAACGATGAAACCTTGAGTGACGCCTCCCAGTTTGGCATAAACAATCATCGCTTTGGCTTCTGGTGCATAGGGCACATAAGTTTTTTGACCAGTCAAGAAATAACTACCGTCCTTTTCCGCTGCGGTTGTGCGTAAATCTTGCGGATCGAAATCAAAAAAGGGTTCAATTAAAGCTGCTGTAAAGGCAGTCCAGGGATTTTCAACGATTTCTGGCAAGAAACTGGTTTTTTGATCAACGCTGCCAGCCAATGAAACCGGCATCGCGAACAACGCCGGAGCCATCACTGCGAGAGCTCCTGCCAGGTCACCATAAGCCATCTCTTCAGCTGCCAACACACCCGTGATCGCAGAGCGCTCTCCGAAACCACCAAATTCTTCAGGAATAGATGCCTGGAGAATGCCTAACTCCCAGCCTTTTTCGATCAATTTCACCGGCAGCACGGCATCTTCTTCGGCGTCTCGCATGTTGGGACGCAGGTCGTTGGCAGCAAACCGCTGGATGGCATCGATCAGCATTTGTTGTTCTTCAGTTGGATCGAAAGAATACATAGTTCCCTCTCCTAGTCGACATACATTGATTCGTCCGGTTCTTCTGCCTCACAAAAGCCTCAGGGGATGTGGTTGCTTGATCTCTTTTGATGGAAAATGGCGATAATAGATCGAAATTGGTCCGGTATTATTCTCGAACTCCTTTAGATTCTCAATCGAAAGGAGACCTCTTCTTTCAAGATACTCGACATGTGCCCCGGCTTCTTCGATTGCGAGCAGCACATTATAGCCATGGACTTCTCCGAATAAATGCTCCGCTACTTCTTTAATGGTGTGAGGCTCGCGCAGAAAATCCAGGACTATTTCCAAACGCTCCTTATGCAGTGTAATAATTGCATTGATCCGACTATCCAAATCATCGATGGGCTTTTGATGACCGGCTAATGTTATCCGTACGTCCCTTGCCCAAGAACGAAGCAGGGCTAATGATTTCAGGTAGTGGTCTAAGCCAGCGGAAAGTGTGAGCTGCTCGGGGGATTGGTGAGGACTGATATCATGCAAAACCTGATCACCGCTGAAGAGAACGTCATGCAATCGTATCACTACCTGTCCCGGACAGTGTCCAGGTGTATGAAGCATTTCAAACGGTCCAACTTGCATCCCTACCGCTTCATATGTGAAATCCACATTGACCGATCGAATCATTCGCTTAGTGAATTGATAGACTTCGATTAGCTCTTGACTGCGATCTTCAGGGATACCCGCCTCGATCAGATAACTCAGCAATCGGTAGGAGACGAAGGTGAGGCGCTCTTCATAATTTGTAAGATTGCGCAAATCAAACTCATGAACACCCAACAGGGCATGAGTTTGCGGGCGAAGCCATGTCAAACCGCCAAAATGGTCGATATGGCCATGGGTGATCAGGATATGGGTCAGGTCGTTAAAATGTATGGGGCGAGAATACCGGGTGGTAATCTCGTAAAAACCCTTTTCAATCTGCTGGTTTGACTCGCCAAAACCCGAACCCGAATCGATCAAAACACGGTACGAATCCGAACCGGAATCTACAAATACCAGGTATGCAAAACCGGATAGACCAGGGAAGGCTAGCAGTGGAATCTGGAAGATTTGGGCGCCTTTAGAGGTCTCGAAAAGCTTTAGTTCGAAGGCTTCTGGCGGACTTTCCATGAATTCATCGTATCAGCAAACCCGTCAGGAACATCCCTGCGAATTCGTCGGCAATTTCCTCCGGCTGAAGACTTCCTTCCGGCCGATACCAAGTACTTGTCCAGTTCATTGCACCGAGCAATGCACGGACAGTCATGACTGGATCGCTGCAGTTGAACTCACCAGCATCTTTTCCTGCATTTATCAAATCTCTCCAAAGGCTTTCAAACCGGTCACGGCGAGGAATATGCCTGGCATGAAGCTCTGGCTCAAGTGAGCGGTGCTCCAGCAAGAGCACTGCAGACAGATCTCGATGCTGAAGCAGGGCTGTCAGATAGACTTCCATAGCCTGCCTCAGCTTTTCTGGATTTGAAAGCGGACGCTTCATCACCTCTTCCATATTCTCGATGAGCAAATCCAAAGCCTGATCCAGCACTGTCAGCAGGATCTCTTGTTTGCTGGTAATGTGATAATAAAGGCTGGCTTTCTGCAGGTTGACAGCTTCGGCAATATCCTGCATAGAAGTGGCGTGAAAACCCTTCTGGCTGAAAATCTGAGCTGCAGCACTCAGGATCTCATCACGAGTCATCGCGCTTCTTTGCGTCTCCCTACCGAATGGTCGGTAGATACAGAATAGCAAATTTTTAGCCCCATGTCAAGTATTTTGGATAAGATATAATCCTTCCGCGCCTTTACTCGCCATGGTTTTATTCGCAGACGGGAATCCAAAAGGACCAGGACGGCACGATATTAAGGACGACAGTATGTCGAAATTGGGAATTTCTGGGACTATTCAGACAAAAAAACGAACCGGACCCGACTTCCCGATGCGCACGGTTGTAAAAACCTGGTGGCCCCTGGCGGCAAGCTGGCTGCTGATGGGGATGGAAGTGCCTGCGCTCAGTGCCGTTATCGCGCGGCTGCCAGATCCAGAAATTAATCTCGCCGCCTATGGTGGAGTGGTTTTCCCTTTAGCCTTGCTTGTCGAATCACCAATCATTATGCTGCTTGCTGCCTCGACGGCATTAAGCAAGGATTGGGCTTCCTACCGTCTGCTCCGAAAATATATGATGAGCGCAGGCGCAATCTTAACCAGTCTGCACATCCTGACTGCCTTCACCCCGCTATATTATGTTGTCGCAGAAGGGATCATCGGCGTCCCCAAAGAGATCATTGAACCTGCCCGAATTGGGTTAATGATCATGACACCCTGGACCTGGTCGATCGGATATCGCCGATTTAACCAGGGCGTGTTGATCCGGTTTGGACATTCCAATTCGGTAGGTCTGGGGACTCTGGTTCGTCTCAGCGCCAATCTGATTGTCTTAGCAGCAGGTTATGCGATTGGGACACTGCCGGGCATAGTCGTCGGCGCAAGCGCGGTCGCTTGCGGAGTTATGAGTGAGGCATTTTATATTGGACGGACAGTCCGACCGGTAATTAGAAACGAATTGAAACCGGCTCCAAAGGTGGAACCTCCCCTTACATGGAAAATGTTTTGGGTATTTTATATCCCTCTGGTAATGACCTCGCTGCTAAGCTTGCTCGCTAACCCGATTGGCAGTGCTGCAATAAGCCGGATGCCGAGAGCACTGGATTCACTGGCGGTATGGTCAGTTGTCACCGGATTGATATTTATGCTGAGAAGCATGGGGATTGCGTATAACGAAGTTGTGGTTGCGCTGCTTGATCACCCGCTGGCTTTCGGGAATCTGAGACGATTTGCATTGATACTTTCAATTTTGACAACAGGCTTATTATTGTTAATCGCAGCCACTCCGTTATCCGAATTTTGGTTTGTGCGGGTTTCTGCGCTTAATCCAGGGCTTGGCAAGCTGGCTACTATCGGACTCTGGCTAGCTCTGCCGCTACCTGCTTTGAGCGTGATGCAGAGCTGGTATCAAGGGGCAATATTACATGGAAAGAAAACACAAGCGATTACCGAATCGGTTGTTATTTATCTGGTCACCAGCGTGATAATTCTTGGTTTTGGCGTGTGGAGCGGAACCACGACCGGTTTATATATCGGATTGCTGGCACTCACTTTAAGCGTCGGCACCCAAACCATCTGGCTTTGGCTTCGATCAAGAGCGATTATCAAAGATCTCAATTCTTCTTATCATCAAACTCAGGAGATGGATTCTCGATGACTGCACAGAGTTTTGATTGGTGGAAAATAGCCCGGATTATGCTGATCTCTCGGGCTCTAGATCAATTAGAAGTGGAACAGCTCACCCCACAAGGAAAAGTCAAATATCAATTCTCGGCAAGCGGCCATGAGCTGCCTCAGGTTTTGCTTGCACAGGCGATGGATCACCCGCACGACGCTGCCACCGTTTATTATCGGTCGCGACCTTTTCTACTTGCCAGCGGAATGACCCCATTGGAAGCACTTGCTGGAGGGATGGCTCGTTCCAGCAGCTTAACTGAAGGGCGCGATGTTGGCGTAATGTTCAACCTGATTAAACGCAAAGGTCCGACCATTTTGCCAGCTTCTGGCGATGTTGGAGCGCAATATACGCCAGCCGCAGGATGGGCGCAAGCGATCTGCTATCGGAGACAAGTGCTTGAAGAAAAAGATTGGGAAGGGTCAATCGCCGCCGCCTCTGGTGGAGAGGGCAGCACCGCAGCGAATGGTTTTTGGGCAGCGCTGAATATTGTGACGACTCAGCGATTGCCGATGATATATCTAATAGAAAATAACTGCTACGGGCTTTCCGTACCAGCAGATATGCAAACTCCTGGAGGGAGCATCACCGCTAATCTGGCAAGTTTTTCAAACCTAAAGATACTGGAAGGGGATGGCACCGATCCAGAACAAGCCAGCAGTCTAGTCCTGAAGGCAGTTGAGTACACTCGAAGCGGAGAGGGACCTTGCCTGCTGCAGTTTTTCGTGGTCCGACTGACCGGGCACACTTTTATCGACGACCAGGCTTATAAACCGGTCCAAGAGCGCCAGGAGGAAGAAGGCCGCGACCCAATTTTACGGCTAAGAGCATATTTAAAAGACGAGCAAAGATGGGCCTCATTGGAAAAAGAGGTCAATCTCGAGATTGAGGATGCACTAGAGGCAGCCGAACTGCTTCCCGAACCAGAACCTGCAGATATATTCAGACACCTTTTCTTCGAAGGTATACCGCCTCTCCAGGGAGGCTTGCAGGCAGGAGGATCAGCCGTCCCTATGAGACAGGAACAGGCAGAGCCAAGCGGTCCACGGATTAATTTTATCGATGCAGTCCGAAAGACTCTCGAACTCGAGATGCACCAAAATAAGAAGATGCTCGTTTTCGGAGAAGATGTCGGTGTAAAAGGCGGTGTCCACGGCGCGACACTGGATATGATCTCTCATTTTGGTCCAGAACGGGTATTCGATACATCGTTGAACGAGGATGGCATAATCGGGAGGGCGGCAGGAATGGCGTTAGCAGGTCTGCTGCCGGTCCCGGAAATCCAATTCCGGAAGTATGCAGATCCAGCCCATGAGCAGATCAGCGACCTCGGGACGATCCGCTGGCGGACTGCAAATCGTTTTGCAGCGCCGGTGGTCATTCGAATTCCCGTCGGATTTGGTAAAAAAACCGGAGATCCATGGCATAGTGTGAGCGGTGAAGCCGTTTTTGCGCATCTGCCTGGCTGGCGAATAGCCTACCCCAGCAACGCAGCAGATGCAGTGGGACTCCTGCGGTCAGCACTGCGAGGCGACGATCCCACATTCTTCCTGGAACATCGGGCTTTGCTCGACACGCGCGAAGGTCGGCGGCAGTATCCGGGTGACCATTACTGCTTGCCTTTCGGAAAGGCAGCCCAGCTTACTGCCGGCGACTCGCTTACCCTGGTAACCTGGGGCGCAATGGTGCACCGCTGTATGGAGGCTGGCAAGGACCTCGCTGGTCGAACTCGACCTGTTGGATCTGCGGACCATCATCCCTTGGGATAAAGATCAGGTGCTTGCAAGCGTTCGGCGTACCGGAAAGGTTTTGATTGTTCACGAAGATACGCTGACTAATAGCTTCTCAGGCGAGATTGCGGCGATGATTGCCAGCCAGGCTTTCGATGCGTTAGATGCACCCATCGAAAGGATGGGGGTGGCAGATATTCCAATCCCCTATAATTACCGCTTGATGGAGACAGTGATTCCTTCGACAGATGCGATACGAACCAGGATTGAACAGATGCTGGCATTCTGAAATAGGTTCAACGCCGATATTTCAAGAAAGCAGCTCGTTGTGAGAAACGCGGGACCGGGGCAGCTAAAGAAACTAAACCAGATCGGGGATTTAGTGAGTGAGAATTTGTGACAGGAAGAGCTGGGTTCGAACTTCTTGAGGATCAGTAAAGATTTGGGTTGGAGTACCGCTTTCCACGATTAATCCTTCGTCAAAAAAGAACATTCGATCTGCAACAGCTTTCGCGAAGCCCATCTCGTGAGTGACCACCAGCATTGTTATGCCGCTGCGCGCCAGCTCGATCATCACATCAAGCACTTCCTTGATCATTTCTGGATCCAAGGCCGAAGTGGGCTCGTCGAAGAGCATGATTTTCGGCTGCATCGCCAGCGCTCGGGCAATCGCAACACGCTGCTGCTGCCCTCCGGAAAGCTGACCCGGAAATTTTTGAGACTGTTCAGGGATCCCAACTCTTTCGAGGAGCTGGCGGGCGATCTCTTCCGCTTTATCTCGCGGCCACTTACGGACCTGCATTGGGGCGAGGGTAATATTTTGGATCACATTCATGTGTGGAAACAGGTTGAACTGCTGGAAGACCATCCCAGTTTCCATCCGCACTTTTTCAATATTGTGGATATCCTTGGTTAGCTCAATCCCATCCACGATTATCGTGCCTTGTTGATGAACTTCAAGGCGGTTCAATGTGCGGATAAAGGTAGATTTGCCGGATCCTGAAGGGCCAAAAATTACGATTACTTCCCCTTTATCAACATTCATATCAACTCCACGAAGTGCGTGAAAGTGACCATACCATTTATGCACATCGCGGCAGACAATCATGGCATGATCGCCGTGGTCTTCATCCATTTCTGCTCCTCCCGATTCGGCAATCGAAAATTCATGCCTCTCAGACGATTATTTTAACATCTTTTATTTGATTGGTGCTTTCAGCGGGAAATTGCCAAAAAAGCAGCATTCGTAAGAGAAGCAAGAGCATTTACAGGCAGACGGATGTTGAGACCTCGCTGACCACCGGATATGAAGATTTCCTCATGCGATCGGGCGGAATCATCGATCACAACCTCGAAGCCTTTATGGATGAGGGCAAGCGGAGAAATTCCCCCTGCCAGCAAACCGGTAAGCCGCTCGGCTTCACGTTGGGTTGGCAGCATGACTTTCTTTTCGCCCAGGGACTTTGCAACGGCTTTTAAGTCCACTTCCTTTGGTCCAGGAATTACAGCAAGGATGGGTTTCTTATGACCTTCTCGTGTCACAACGATGGTTTTATAAACAAGCTCAGGAGGAACACCCAAGATCTCGGCAGCTTCCAACGCCCCAATTTTCACTTCCGGCAGGTCGAAAGCTGTGTATGGGATTTTATGGGCATCCAATAATCGAGTAACATTGTTCGGTTTCATCTCGGTTATTCCGATGACATGATAATCACTCATCACTCAACTGAGGGACTAATCCTGGGCTGGCAAAGTCAGGATGAACTTAGCGCCACCTGAAGGATCATTTGCCGCAGTCAGTGAGCCCCCTTGTGCTACAGCCAGCTTGCGAGCAATCGCCAGACCCAGACCAGCGCCTCCTTCCGAACGGCTGCGTGAACGGTCGGCGCGATAGAAGCGCTCGAAAATGTGCTCCAGCGCCTCCGGTGGGATTCCAGGTCCACTATCCTGGACTACAACCTGGATACGTCCATTTTCTTTGTCGATAGTGAGCAAAATTTCGCCACCTTCAGGTGTATAGCGCAGTGCGTTCGAAAGCAAGTTCCCCAGAATCTGATCCAAGCGCTGAGGATCAACCATCACAGTGGTTGGCTTCGAAGAAGCAGTACGGTCATCAATATGCAACTGGACCTTATGTGCTGCTGCCTGGGGGTTGAATTGAACAACCACGCGTTGAACTTGATCAGAAAGGTCAACCCGTGTACATTCAAGCTTCAATTCCCCGTCATCCACAAGTGCGATTGTCCGCAGGTCTTCGACAAGGCGAGTAAGCAGCTGGTTTTGTTCCAATATGGGCTCGAGCGCCTCAGGTGACAGCGGATAAATTCCATCCTGCAGCGCTTCCAGGTTAGCACGCTGAACCGCCAAGGGATTCCGAAGCTCGTGGGCTACATCTGCCGTCAATGCCTTACGATTTTGTTCAGCTTTCTGGAGCGAATTTGCCATGACGTTAAACGTATTTGCCAGTACGGCTAATTCGTCCTTACCTTTAATCGAAACCCTCTGAGATAAATCACCTTGACCAAGCCTGCCGGCTGCCTGGGTGAGGGCACGCACCGGTTTCATTAAACTGGTTGCGAGTAATATGGAAAGCAGTAAGGCAAGCCCTGCCGAGATCAGACCGGCTGTCAGCGCAGCCCGAGTAAGCCGCGCCACCAGAAAGGTCTCATCACCCTGGTTGAAATTCATCCCGCCTTCGCCAAGCAGGTATCCCACGGTTCGCCCATCCACCCGGATTTCGATAGCGCTGGTAAATTCATTCCGATTAAATGAGCCGAAAGGATTCGACCCAAGCGTATCGGCAACGACAGCTCCCTGGGCATCTGAGATACGAAGCCGCTGGCGCATCATCCCGCCCATACCACTTCCCATCCCATACCCCTGACCATGCTGAGGTCCCTGGGTCTTCAGTAATCTATCTACTCCCTGCCAGGATCCATGAATACGATAGTAATTTTGGAGCGAGTCCAACAATCCGCCTGCTGCGGTCATACCCCCTCTCACCATAAAAGCTCTGACGGCAGTCGTCGTATTCTTCCTGGCGATCAGCACCACGCTGAAAACAGAAACCAGACCAATCAATGCAAATGATAAGAAAAGTCGCAGACGCATGATAATAATCTATTGAGGTTCCAAACGCATGAAGCGATATCCTATACCAAAAACAGTTTCAATATAACGCGGATTTCGCGGATCAACTTCCAGCTTGGCGCGTAAATTCTTGATATGGGCATCTATTGTTCGCTCATAGCCCTCGTAGGCAACGCCCTGGGTAGCTTCCAAGAGCTGCAGACGGGAAAATGCACGTCCTGGCTGTGCGGCAAGTATGCTGAGCAAGCTGAATTCGGTTGGGGTTAGGTCTAAAACCGTATCATCCCGGCGAGCGAAATGACTTTCCAAGTCAATTTCCAATCCTGCGACCCGCAGCACCTCAGGATCACTTGAGGGAGACTCGGTACGGCGCAGCAGCGCTCGGACGCGCGGAATCACTAATTTTGGGGAAAATGGCTTGGTTATGTAATCGTCTGCGCCAAGCTCCAACCCAATCAGCTCATCAGATTCTTCCACCCGCGCCGTCAGCATGATGATCGGAGTGGTGGATTTGCGCCGGATTTCACGGGCAACATCCAGCCCATCCATTCCCGGAAGGTTTAGATCCAGCAGAACGAGATCCGGATGCTTGTGCTCCCAGATCGAAAGACCGGTGTCGCCGCGCTGCGCTGTGAGAACCGAAAATCCTGCCTGCTCGAGATACGAGCGAAGGATTTTTACCAGCTCAGGTTCGTCTTCAATAACTAAGATAGCAGACATAATAATCGGGAAGAAGCACTGCTTTAAGACTTATTGGGTAATTATTTCTCGTTTTAATTATACACTTCCAAGTTATTCGGGGAGGCGGGTAAAAAAAGCCGAACCTGGAGGTTCGGCTTTTTTTACTATGTTATCTGAAGCCTAGTAATTGTTCGTTTGAGGATTTGAGACTGGAGGAGATGATGGGCTTCCCCAACGACCACCCCGACCAAAACCACCACCCATGCCTGGGCATCCACCAGCACCGCCCTGCCCAAATCTATTTTGCATCCGGCTGAGCATCCAATCGGCCTGTTCCTGTGAAAGGACACCATCATCGACCATGTTTTTGACAGCAACTTTACGAGCCTCGAGCATTACTGTCTGGAATTCTTCAACCGTGAGACCTTGCTCAGCTGCGAAATCCCACATTGTTTTTCCGTCAGCGTATGCAGCTTCTAGGTCTTCTACACTCACACCCATCGCTTCAGCAAGCGCCGCTTCCATATACTCATGCATCGGTCCGAATTCACCGGCGCCTCGTTGACTCCACATACCCATTCCACCGCGACCCATTTGCCCGCGTCCCATGCCTGGACCAAACGGGGTTTGAGGGGTGGAAGGATTTGGGGTTTGAGCATAGGCGAAACCTGCAAATCCTAATGCAGCGACAACCACAACAGCTAATGTACCAATCAAGATAGTTTTCTTCATCAAATTTGCTCCTATTATCAAATTTCTACTTTTCGAAGTCAATCAAGCTCTTGCACTTGATTGAACCTATCATAACCATAAGATGTGAAGATTTGATGAAGAAGGATCGAATATCGTGTGAAATTCCAGCTACCTCATCCCTTTCTGCAAAGGCGAGGATCTTCATAATGCCTGAGAGCTAAGGCCAATTGAATTGAAAGTAGGTTTCAATGCGGGATATAAGGCTTTATACTGCTCGTAGGATTGCTGATACACGCCAACAGCCTGTTCCTCTGGGATTGTAGTTTGCAAAGTTCTAATCGCAGCCTGGCAGCTCTCCTTAACATCTTTCCAGACTCCAATCCCAACCCCAGAGAGCAAGGCGGCGCCATAGGCAGCTCCCTCTGTGGTGTTTACGGTAACCAGCTCCGTAGCCAATACATCCGAGAGGATCTGCCGCCAGAGACTGCTCTTCGCACCTCCGCCTGAAACGCGGACCTGGCGAATATCTCCCAAACCTGCCGAGCGGATCAATTCCATGCCATCGCGCAAGCCAAATGCCACACCTTCTAATACGGAACGGGTCATGTGCTGGCGCGAGTGGCGGATGGTCAGACCAACGAAAGCAGCGCGAGCAAGCGGATCTGGATGAGGTGTTCGCTCGCCGGTCAGGTAAGGTAAAAAGAAAAGACCTTCTGAACCTGGGGAAACGTCATGAGCAGGAGCAAGCAAATCATCAAACGCGATTTCTGGGGCCAACGTATCGCGATACCACTGGAGCGACCCAGCGGCGGAAAGCATTACCCCCATCAAATGCCAGGTGTCTGGGATGGAATGACAAAAAGCATGCAGTCGACCCTGCTGCTCGATATATGGTTCGGGAGTAGCGGCAAAAACCACTCCAGAGGTTCCTAAAGTCAGAGCGACAATCCCAGGTTCGATTGCGCCAACACCAACAGCCTGCGCGGCCTGGTCGCCACCACCGCCAACCACAGGTGTACCCGCCCGTAAACCGGTAATTTTGGCAGCTTCTTCCGTAATCTCCCCGGTAATCTCAGGTCCTTCAAAAGTCTTGGGCAGCCATTCAAGCGGGATCTCGAGGGTATTGAGCAACTCTTCGGACCAATTCCTCTTCCGCAGGTCAAAAAGCTGCATTCCAGAACCGTCGGCTTTATCGGCGGCATAAACACCAGTCAGACGAAAGCGGACATAATCTTTTGGGAGCAGAATATGGGCAATTTTCGCGAATACTTCCGGCTCGTGATTGCGAACC
This sequence comes from uncultured Chloroflexia bacterium, assembly GCA_963827155.1. Lineage (GTDB taxonomy): Bacteria > Chloroflexota > Anaerolineae > Anaerolineales > UBA4823 > UTCFX2. The sequence continues at coordinate 2,580,483 of CAWGZV010000002.1, forward strand.
CAAATGATTTTTGGCGCGGTGAAACCTGTCAGAGCTTTGTTGCCAGTGATGTTCAGCAAGCGTGAGAAACCAACCAGGTTTGTGATCTCATCGCATTCGGCAGCGGTCCTCTGATCGTTCCAAAGGATCGCGGGTCTTAAGACCCGGTTTTCTGCGTCGAGCAGCACCAGACCGTGCATCTGACCGGTCAGACCTACGGTGCGCACCTGATCACCGGACGCACCGGCGATTGCTAACGCTTTCCGGACGGATTGCGAGACACCATCCCACCAATCTGCGGGGTTCTGCTCCGACCACAGCGGGTATGGATTGGAGAGGGTTTGGGGTGTCGTCGCGCTGCTGACAACCTTTCCGCTCTCGTCGACTAACAAAGCCTTTGCGCCGGTCGTTGAAACATCAATGCCTAGAAGGAACGATTTAGTCTTCATAGGATCTACCGTACACCCAACAGCAGGTCGACTGTAAGCTGATCAAGCTTTTCATACCCTAAACCGCGCTGGCTGATGGCGGTGGTATCAAACTGGTACTCCTTCAGGGAAGCTGCTTTTTGAGGTGAATAATTCCCGTCAAATTGAGACATAGTGCCGTCGTCAGCATTAATATTTTTCAGGATTTCCTGGATCTCCGGGTCATTGTTAAATCTCATCGCTTTTTCTTTCAAAATCAAGTAAGTACGCATGCAACCGCGGGCAAATTCTTTCACGCCTTCATAATCTTCTGTTCGGTAAGCATGAGCGTCGAAATGACGACTGCCCTGATAACCAACATCCTCCAGGAACTTGACCAGGAAGAAAGATTGTTTCAAACTTTGAGATCCGAACCTCCAATCCTGGTCATAACGAAGGTAATTCTGATCATTGAGGTCTATGTGGAAAAGCTTCCTGGCCTCCCAAGCTTGTGCAACGGCATGAAGGAAATTCAGCCCTGCCATATGTTCATGAGCGAATTCTGGATTGACACCGACCATCTCCGGATGATCCAGTGAGGGGATGAAGCCCAGCAAGGCACCCGTGGTAGGAAGGTAGATATCTCCACGCGGCTCATTAGGCTTAGCCTCTAAGGCAAACTTCAGGTCGTATTTTTGATCCCTCACATATTCGCAAAAGTAATTCAAGGCATCGCGGAATCGGCTCAAACCCATGACAGGGTCTTTTGTAGAATCCAACTCAACACCCTCGCGCCCTCCCCAGAACACATATACTTTCGCGCCGAGCTCGACTCCCAGGTCTATCGCCTGCATAGTTTTTTGGATGGCGAATTTCCTCACTTTCGGATCATTTGCCGTAAAAGCGCCATCTTTGAAAATTGGGTGACTAAAAAGGTTGGTGGTCGCCATTGGGACAACCAACCCTGTAGAATTTAGGGCCTTCTTAAAATCACGCACGATCTCGTCCCGCTCCGCGGGTGTGGCTTCAAACGGCACCAGGTCATTGTCATGGAAATTGACACCATATGCGCCAACTTCTGCGAGAAGGTGAACAAGATCCGTTGGGGATAATAATTCACGAACTGGAGCACCAAAAGGATCGCGCCCGGTACTGCCGACGGTCCACAAACCAAAAGTAAATTTATGCTCAGGTTTCGGTAGGTACAAATCTGTCATTTTACCTGCTCCTTCTACTTATTATTTTTGATGAGAAACAAACCATGCCAGGCACCGGTGATGAATTTACCTTGACGAATCATTCAATCCATCAAAAAGATTTTACGATTTATCGTGATTGCCCACAGCCTAACCTGACCGGTTTCACTCATTTTCACCGCTGAGTAGGCGGATTTTTTCCCAGGGTTTGAGGTTGCTTTCTTCCGCCATAATGGTGCGCAATTCGTACATCTCATCTCGAAGCGCGGCCGCTTTTTCAAACTCGAGATTCTTTGCGGCTTCTTTCATCTGTTTTTCAATCTCGGAAATTACTCTCTGCAGCTCAGATTTTGGCAATCCGCCTGGACCGCGTACATGGTATTCAGAGCGCGGCTCTGCTACTGCTTTCAAGCTGAGCTGATCGGTCAAATCTCGCACGGCTTTATAGATGCCTACCGGTTGAATCCCATGCGACTCATTAAAAGCAGCCTGCTTGGCCCGCCTGCGATTTGTCTCATCAATCGCCCTCCGCATGGAGTCAGTCATCACGTCGGCATACATGATTACCTTCCCCTCCACGTGGCGGGCAGCCCGCCCAATCGTTTGGATCAGGGCTGTACCGGAGCGAAGAAATCCCTCTTTGTCTGCATCCAGGATGGCAACCAAAGATACTTCTGGTAAATCTAATCCTTCGCGAAGCAAGTTAATTCCAACTATTACGTCAAATACGCCTAATCGCAGATCACGCAGGATTCCAATCCGCTCCAGGGTATCGATTTCCGAATGCAGGTAATGAACTTTTACCCCCATTTCCATAAGATAATCCGACAGCTTCTCCGCCATACGCTTTGTCAGCGTAGTCACAAGGACCCTCTGCCCCCGTTCAACCCGAACACGAATTTCCTTGATTAAATCATCCACCTGCCCTTCAATCGGGCGAACTTCGACCTGTGGATCGACCAGTCCAGTAGGGCGGATGATCTGCTCCACAATCTGATCGGCGCGTTCCATTTCATAAGGACCAGGCGTCGCGGAGGTGTAAACCGTGTAACCCATCCGATTTTCAAACTCATCAAAGGTGAGCGGACGATTATCCAAAGCAGACGGCAGTCGGAATCCATAATCTACCAGGGTCTGTTTTCGAGAGCGGTCGCCGTTAAACATCCCACGGATCTGCGGCACAGTCATATGCGATTTATCCAGCACTAAAAGATAATCACTGGGCAGGTAATCCATCAATGTCCAGGGAGCTGTTCCCTGGAGACGCTGATCCATGTGGCGAGAATAATTCTCAATTCCGGAACAGTAACCTACCTCCCGCAGCATTTCGAGGTCATAAGTTGTGCGACTTTCGAGGCGCTGTGCTTCAAGCAATTTTTCTTCCGAACGGAATTGTTTGAGGCGTACAGCCAATTCCTCTTCAATATCGCTAATCGCCTGCTTAAGTTTGGTCTCTTCCGTGATAAAGTGTCTGGCTGGATAAATCGCGGTTGTCTTCAACTCCCGGCGCAGCTCTCCCGTTATCGAATCGAATTCAACAATGCGCTCGACCTGGTCGCCGAAGAAGGTTATTCGATAACCCAACCGATCCTGATAAGCAGGGATCACGTCCAGGCTGTCGCCGCGGACACGGAAAGTTCCGGGGCGAAGCTCCAGGTCATTGCGCTCATAGTGACCTTCGATGAGCTGACGCAGTAAAGCGTTGCGCCGGTAAATGTTACCGCTTTCCAGATTGATCACGACGCGACCGTAGGCATCTGGATTTCCAATCCCATAAATACACGAAACCGAGGCAACGATGATTACATCCCGACGGGACATCAAAGCGGTTGTGGCAGCGAGGCGCAGGCGTTCGATCTCGGTATTGACATCCGAATCCTTCTCGATATAAAGATCGTGCCTGGGAACATAAGCCTCAGGCTGATAATAATCGTAGTAAGAAACGAAGTATTCAACTGCGTTCTCAGGAAAAAACTCTTTAAATTCTGCATAAAGTTGGGCGGCCAGGGTTTTATTATGCGCCATCACCAAAGCCGGCTTTTGGATTTTTTCGATCACAGCAGCGATCGTAAAGGTTTTGCCGGTACCGGTTGCGCCGAGAAGCACCTGGTCTCGGTAGCCATTCTCGATCCCTTCGACCAGCTCGCGAATTGCCTCTGGCTGATCGCCGGTAGGTTGATAGGGAGCATGCAGTTTAAATTCCATGGGGGCGATTATACCCGGGATATCGTTTTACTCTGGCAGTGCAGGAGAAACCCGATCAACCAGACAACTGGATCAATCCGAACTGGCGTGTACTTTCTCTAAAGATGTTTGCAGCGCCTCCGCTAATCCATAGACATTTGGGGGCTGCATCACGCTATGATGCGAACCAGGGACCCTATGGATCTCAACCCCACCTGAGGCAAGATTGGTCCAACCACCATCCTGAGGATAGTAGGTCAATAATGGTAAAGTTTGCACTCGGAACAGATCAATCTTTCCGGTAAACTTTGGCGGATTGTATTTACTCAATGCGATAATATGGATCTCCATCAGGCGTCTGATATGGCTAGGGGCTTCCTCGACTGCGGCATGATCACCAATCAATTCACGAGGTGTAATCGAGGCCTGGATTCCAAACCGGTGAAGGAGAGCGATCTGGGTCCTTCTTAACCGGCGCTTGATCACAACCCTTTTCTCGTCCACCCCTAATTCCAGGAAGTCTCTCCACCAAAAAGGCAGATTTCTAAGGAAGTTGAGGGTTATTTCAGACCTTCTGACTTTTTGGCCCTTATGCCGCCGATCAAAAGCGAAAGAGTTGATTAAAGCGAGCAAATCTACTTGCTCACCCATAGATTGCAGCTGGCAAGCCATCTCGTAAGCAACCAATCCGCCGAAACAATAACCCCCTAAACGGTATGGACCTTTTGGACGCAACGAGCGGATTGCCTGTATGTAGTAAGCCGCCATTTCTGGGATAGTTTGGTGCGGTTCAGATTGACCATCCAAACCCAGGGCTTGCAGACCAATGAAAGGCTGTTTTTCACCTAGCAACTGCGCAAGTGGATAGAGATTGATTACCTCCCCTCCAAAATTGTGCACACAGAAGAACGGAGGATTACCCCCTTTGGGCTGGATGATCACCACCGGGGACCAATGGGCCTCTTTTTCTTCACCTTTCAACCATTCGGATAGCTCGGCGATCGTTGGTGCTTCAAACAGGGTTGAGAGAGGGAGCCGGTATCCGGTATTACGTTCAATTTGGTTGAAAAGCCGCATCGCAAGCAGGGAATGCCCACCTATATCAAAGAAATTGTCATGAATACCTATCGAACTTAATCCTAAGACTTTCTCCCAGGTTGAGGCTAGCTGGCGTTCTACCTCGTTCCTGGGGGAAACATACTTACGACCGCTTCGAGATTGATCGGAATCCAAGATGCTGTTTTTCTGAAGAGCGATGCGATCAATTTTTCCGTTCGGCGTAAGCGGCATCTCCTCCAGGATTTGAAAAAGAGAGGGAATCATATATTCCGGCAGCCGATCGTGTAAATATCCATAAAGCTTACCGGTTTGAACTACAGCACCAGGCTCAGGGACAAGGAATGCTACTAAACGGAGATCGCCCATTTTCGAGCGAACCGCAAGGACTGATGCCTGTCGGATCTGAGGGTGTTTCATGAGGGAAAGTTCAACTTCAGCTGGTTCCACTCGAAATCCGCGGATCTTAACCTGGTGATCTACTCTTCCTAAGAACAGAATGTTCCCATCCGAAGAATAACGACCTAAATCTCCGGTCCGGTACAGGCGGGCTCCAGGTTCGCCGTACGGATCCGGAATAAAACGTTCTGCAGTCAGATCTGGGCGGTGTAAATAACCTCGGGCGAGGCAATCTCCACCGAGGTAGAGCTCTCCTACTGTGCCAATCGGCACCAGGACGCCATAAGCATTCATTATCCGGATCTGGGTATTCGCGATTGGCATCCCAATTGGGGGGATATGCCACCATTCATCCGGGAGCCCCTTCAGACTGTAGGAACTGACGACGTGTGCTTCGGTTGGACCATAATGATTGTGCAACTGGCATTCAGGTAAATTTGCGAAGAATTCTTTAATCTCAGGCGTGACCTGGAGCTGTTCCCCAGCCGTGATCACCTCGAGCAGCGATTTGGGGAATAGTTTTCGATTAAACGCAACCTCGGCCAACGCCTGGAGCGCAACGAAGGGGAGAAAAAGCCGCTGGATGCGCGAGGATTGAATGTAAGCCAGCAGACTTTCCATATCACGGCGGACTTTTTCACCCACGATAACCAGAGTTCCGCCGGCGCTCCAGGTGCTGAAAATTTCTTGAAAAGAGACATCAAAGTTTAAAGAAGTGAGCTGCAGCGTACGCGAGGGCAATGGAGCGGAAAAATGATTCAACTGCCAACAAATGAGGTTCACAAGCGGCCGGTGCCCCATCATGACCCCTTTAGGCTTTCCTGTCGACCCTGAAGTGTAAAGTACATAAGCAAGGTTGTCCAAGCCGGCGAGAGGATCCGGATCCTGACGAGAATAATTCGCCCATTCTGACAGACAATCATCTACAAAAAGAATTTCTGTCATGGATCCAGGGAGTTCTTCTGCATGAAGTTTCTTCGTGAGCAGCCAATCAACCTTCGATTCCTCACAAATGGAATCCAATCGCGCTTTTGGATATCCTGGATCTAATGGCAGACAGGCACCGCCGGATTTCAATACACCAAGGACTGAGATCAACAGGTCAATCGAGCGTTCCATATATATCCCAACCAGCGTATCCGGTCGAACACCTTTTGAGCGCAGGTAATGGGCCAATTGATTGGCGGTTGCATTCAACTCCGCATAGGTCATTGAAACCACCCCGGGCTGTTCAACTGCTACAGCGGAGGGGGTGCGCTTAACCTGTTCTTCAACGAGTTGGTGAACATACTGATAAGGCGGCGCTGCGGTTTGGGTATTATTCCAAGTCTTGAATAATTCCGATTCGGGTGCAGTTAATAATTCAAGATTACCAACTGGGACATCGGGGTTTATGATGATTTCTAAGAGCAGCTTTTCATAAAGCCCCAATATTCGTTCTGCGGTCTGTTTCTCAAACAAATCGCTTGAATACTCCAGGGTCAGATCGATATGATCCCCTCGTTCGCTGGCGAATAAAGTAAGATCGAATTTTGACCAGCCATGATCGAGCTTAATCGGTTGAAGCGCCAACTCTGAAATATCCGAATAAATGTCTTTGGTTGGGTGAATAACCATCATGGTCTGAAACAATGGATGACGGCTAAGATCACGATGAGGTTTTATCTCCTCAACCAATTTTTCGAATGGGAAATCCTGGTTGTCCAGGGCTTCCAAAACGAAGCGCGATACTTGATTTAAATGATCTCGAAAACTTGGGTTAGCTGCAAAATTGACCCGTATCACAAGAGTATTTAAGAAGAAACCGATAAGATCTTTTATCTCCGGTTGGCTGCGATTTGCAATTGGAGAACCGATAAGGAATTCTTCCTGCCCAGATAAACGGTAAAGCAGGGTTTGGAAAGCAGCTAAAAGAATGATGAAAAGAGTTACTTGCTCCTTCTTGCTCAGATCACGAATGGATTGGACCAGACTGCCAGACAAGCGATGCGAAACAGTACCCCCTCGATAGGAAAAGACCGCGGGCCGGGGATGGTCGATCGGCAGTTCGAGGACTTGAGGCGCACCCGCCAACTTTTCCTTCCAGTAATTAAGCTGAGCCGCTCCAACCGGTCCTTCCAGCATTTCCAACTGCCAATCTGCAAAATCACTGTATTGAATGGGAAGATCCGGCAAGTTGGCGTGATCTCCCAACAACTCAGTTCGGTAAAAGAATCCCAGCTCTCGAATGAGCACCTCTGTTGACCACTCATCAATCACGACATGGTGCAAATTGAGGAGCAGGTCATGGTCGTATTCTCCATTCACGATCAAGTAGACACGGAGAAGAGGGCCAATCTCCAAGTCGAAGGGCTCTTGACTCCATTCTTCCAAACGGCGCTTGGCTTCTGAATTCCGCTCATTCTCATTCAGGCTGCTTAAATCTAGGGTTTGAATTGAGATCTTGAGCTCTGGCGCGACTACCTGTCGGTTCTCGCCATCGATCTCTTGAAAAGTGGTGTGCAAAATGCTGTGACGCCTGACGATTTTATTGATACTCGTTTCGAGAGACTGGAGACTTACGGCTCCGCTCAAATGGAAAGCCATCGGGACATTGTAGGCACCGCCCACCATACCCAAACGTTCCTGGAACCACATCCGCTCCTGTCCGAAAGAAAGCCGGGCGGGGCTTTGATCCGTCCGAATTGGGATATTCCGGCGCATGGATGGCTGGCGCTGCTGACGGATCCATTCAGCCAGCATCCTAATGCTTGGATACTGGAAGATCGCGGTAACGGGGATGGGATATCCCATCTGCTCTTCTATCCTGGAAGCAAGGCGAAGAGCGAGTAAAGAATGCCCGCCGAGCTCAAAGAAATTGTCCTCAATTCCAATTTCTGCCAGGCGCAAAACTGCCATCCAGATCTCGCACAGCTCCCGCTCGATCTCATCACGGGGGGCGGCGCTTTCCTTCCCTATTGCCCTTGCTTCGAACTCCGGGACTGGTAATGATTTTCGATCCAGCTTGCCATTTGCAGTGAGCGGGAGAGCATCCATCCATGTATAAACATCAGGAACCATATATTCCGGCAGGCTGGTCTGTAAAAATGAACGAAGCTCATTATTACCTGGTTTGGTGAATGGATTTCGTGCGACAACAAAGGCTGCCAGAAATTGTTTCTGATGATTTTCTGCCAATATCACAACCGCCTGTTGAATATCTGGGTGGTGGGAAAGCACTGCTCCTATCTCACCCAGCTCAATTCTCAGACCGCGCAGTTTTACCTGGTGATCTGTGCGACCCAGAAATTCGATCTGCCCGTCAGAATGCATGCTTACAAGATCACCGGTTCGATAAAGACGGGTCTGGCAAGGATCCTCAGAAAAATTGAATGGATTTGGAATAAACCGTTCTGCGGTCAGCTCTGGGCGATTGAGATAGCCGCGCGCCAATCCTATCCCACTGAGGTATAGTTCTCCAGGAACGCCGAAGGGAACAGGACTCAGCGATTCATCCAGCACATATGTCTGCAAGTTCGTGATTGCCTTCCCGATCGGTGGAGCACCTGCTTCGAAAGCGGTCGATGGGTCTGACTGCTGAGCCGTTGTGGTTTGTCCCCCATCTATCGGACGATAAGGGGCAACTTCTACGCTGGTCGCCACAACTGTGCACTCTGTCGGTCCATAGTTGTTCACTACCCTGAAAGGAAGTTCAGCAGGAGGTCGCCGGTGCAGTTTATCGCCACCTGTCAAGACCAATCGCAAGGCAGACTCGGCAGGCCAGGGGGCATCGAAAATCGATTCGGCAATCGGTGTCGGCAGAAAGCTGGTGGTGATTCGCTCTCGGGTGAACCAGGCAATCAGTCTTTCCGGAGAAAGATCGCGCTCATCCTCTAGAAGATGGATTTGAGCGCCACAAGATAAATATGGCCAGACCTCCCACACGCTGGCGTCAAAGGAGAGCCCGGCGAGGTGAGTTGCGTGATCTGTGGAATTTACCTCGAAGGCTGTTCGATGCCAATGTACCAAATTCAGCAATCCCTGGTGCTCAAGCTCGACCCCCTTCGGTGAACCAGTCGAGCCAGAGGTATAGATCAAATAAGCTCGATCTGAGGGAGAAATCTGATAGCCTGGATTTTCTGAGGAGAAGGAGGCAATCTCTGGCCATTCCTCCTCGAATTTAGCCACCAACGTTCCAAATTCAGATAGGCGATTCGACCAGGCGCATTGTGCGACAATCAGCTTTGGCGCTGCATCTTCGACCAGTAAATTTTAATCTGGCTTCGGGGTATCCTGGGTCGAGCGGCAGATAGGCGCCGCCCGCTTTTAATATTCCTAATAAGACGGCGATCATATCCGGGCTGCGATCCATTAAAACCCCTACAAGCGATCCGGAGGATACTCCTCTTGAATTTAAATAATGGGCTATCTGATTCGCCCTTTGGTTGAATTCACCGTATGTAAGCGAGGATTGCGGTTGTCCATCCCTGCCAGACGATCCGGTTTGAGTCAGCGCGAGGGACTGTGGGGCTTTATTTGCATAAAGCTCAATCATTTGATGAACGAGACGATCAGCAGCAAAGTGAATTTGATTTCCAAATCCGGCGGTTAATATTTCATTTCGATCAGTTTGGGAGAGGATGGAAAGGGTGGAAATCGATTGGTCTGGATCTGCGGCTATGCTTTGTAAAAGAATTCTAAAATGGTGGAGCATCTGCTGGATGGTTTCCACCTTGAAAAGGTCCAGGCTATATTCCAGCCTTGCGTTTAAACCATTTGAATTTTCGGTGAGGAATAAAGTCAGATCAAATTTCGACCAGCCGTATTCAACTCGAACACGCTCCACCTCGAGCCCAGCCAGGTGAAAATCTCGGATGCCGGCTGGCTGGATCACGAAGGCAATTTGAAAAAGAGGGTGGCGGCTTAATCGCGCTCGGGTTTGAGCGCCTCGACCAACTGCTCAAATGGCAGGTCCTGATTGTCGAAGGCGTCCAGCACAATCCCACTCTCGCGTTTGAGAAGCTGGCGGAATGTATGATTGCCCATTAATTCTGTTCTCAAAACAAGCGTATTGAGAAAGAAACCGATCAGATTTTCCAGCTCGATTTGCCTACGATTTGTTATTGGGATACCCACCAGAACGTCTGTCTGTCGGGAGTATCGATACAGGAGTACTTTGAATGCGGCGAGCAGCAAGGTGAATTGCGTCGTGCGTTCTGATCGGCTTAATTGGCGCAGCTGATCGAGCACTTCCGCAGGTATCTGCAACGATTCACTGGCACCGCGATAGCTTAACTTCGCTGGTCTGGGAAAATCGGTTTGTAAATTCACCGAAGGCGGAGCATTTTTCATTACGTTTCGCCAATATTCCAGCTGTTTCTCAAGAACGCTCCCTTTCAGCCAACTGAGCTGCCAATTCGCAAAATCCGCATATTGGATCGGTAGATCTGGCAGGTTTGCAGGCGTGCCTTCTACCTCCTCGGCGTAGAAGGCTCTGATCTCACGGAAAAGAATCTCCATGGACCATTCATCGATCAGGATGTGATGGATATTGATAAGAAGAATCCATTCACGATCATCAAGCTGGATTAAATCAACTCGAATTAATGGGAGGCGTGAAAGGTCAAACCATTCGCGCCCGCAAGCTACGAGGAGCTGATTTGCTTCCTCACTCCGAGAACTTGATGGCACGTCTCGCAGGTCATGCAATCGAAGGTGCAAATCCAATTTGGGGGATACAACCTGGTACACTTCGCCATTGATTTCTTGAATGCTAGTCCGCAAAATCTCATGCCGGCTGATGACCCGGTTAATGCTGCGTTGGAACGCACCCAGATCCAAGTTTCCGATAAGATGAAATGCCATCGGGACGTTATAAACTTCCGAGCTGCCTTCCATCTGGTGCAGAAACCACATGCGCTGTTGAGCATGAGAGAGGGGTGCAGGCTCCTTGGAAAGCCGTGAGGAGATGGTCCACTGACCTGCTGAAGGGCTGAGATTCCGCTCCTTCAGCATCGCCTCGAGAAGAGCTCTTTTAGCAGGGCTGAGATTAAATTTCGATTTTGATTCTTTATCCATCACATTCCCTAAGAAAACGGCAAAACCAATACAATTAAATGCTCAGTCTCTCGATTTTCTCGAAACTCAATTTTCTGATGTTTTTCTAAATATCACCAACTTCATATCCTTCAGGGACCGAGACAGGCTTCTGCGTCATCGCAAGCAGCAATTCCACCATCTGCGCCAGAGCGGTAATGGTGGGGGTTTCAAGAAACAGGCTCAAAGGCAATTCGATCCGAAAGTGGTTTTGGAGGCGCGCCATCAAACGCATGGCCAATAATGAGTGTCCACCTACCATGAAGAAATGGTCCTGCAAACTGAAATTGTCGTGCCCTAACAATTCAACCCACATTGCAGCTATTGCTGATTCGATTTCATTTCTTGCATTCCGGTTAGAGGTCTGGATTGGGATCACAGCAGTCTCCTCGAGGGCTAAAGCTCCTCGATCAATTTTGCCATTCGGGTTGACTGGCAGATGATCACGGAGCAGGATTTCGCCTGGCAGAAGATTAGAAGGCATTCGATCTGCCAGGTAACGCTCGAGCTCCTGGCGGGCTAGGATGCCTCCGGGGTGCAAAACAACATAAGCAATTAATCGATTTTCCTGGTCATCATCTTTTTTGCAAATGACACCACAATCTTTTACCTGCGGATGACTTCGAATGACCGCTTCGACTTCCCCAATTTCAACCCGCACACCCCGGATTTTCACTTGGAGATCCTTACGCCCCAGGAATTCCAGGTTTCCATCATCCTTATACCTTCCGATATCTCCTGAGCAGTACATTCGGCTCCCAGGAAAATGCGAAAAAGGATCTGGTAAAAATACAGCCGCCGTTTCGGCTGGTTGACCGAGGTAGCCACGCGTCACCCCAACACCTCCAATATAGATGTCGCCTGGAATGTTGTTTGGAAGCAAGTTCAAGGATTTGTCCAGCAGATAAATTATAACGTTGGGGATAGGCTTTCCAATCGGGATGACCCCTTTTCGTTCAAGCCCCTCGCGGATAGGGAAGTAAGCGCATGTCATGGTCGTTTCGGTAGGACCATACTGGTTGACGACCTTTATTGAAGATCCAAAAAATTGTTTGATCAATGGGAGATCTTCCCAATAGAGAGCCTCACCGCTTATAAGAAGCCATTGGACCAGTCCATCTATATGGGGGATGGAGTTCAAAGAACCTACCAGCGTCCGCAAATGTGTCGGGACGATGCTCAAAACCGTATTGATCTGGTTCTCCTGTATGAGGGTTGAAAAACGCTGGGGGTTTTTCACGTCCTCAGGAGTCATTAATACGAGCTTACCACCAACAGTCAGCGGGAGGAAGAAATCTCTCAATGATGCGTCGAAACTATTCGATGTAATTTGAAGCGCTGCGGTGTGGTGGTCAAAGCCATATTCATCCACTAAATAACGCAAATAATTAACTACCCCCTTATGAGAATTCATGACCGCTTTCGGACGGCCAGTTGATCCAGAGGTGTAATATATGCCTGCGATCTGATCAGATGAAATTTCTAATGACAGATTATCTTCTCGTTGTTCAGCGATTTGCTTATTATCACGATCCAAGTTGACAGTAGCTATGGATGGCAGATTGATTTTCCCTTCAAATCTACCGTACGTCAAATTGTCTGTGATCAACAATTCGGCATGAGAGTCAGCGATCATTTCACTTAAACGGACTTTGGGATAATCTGGATCCAGTGGGATAAAAGCCCCTCCTGATTTCAAGACGGCGATATACGAAATAATGAGGTCCGGTGAACGAGACAGCAGGATCGCGATTCGGCTCTCATTCCCTACCCCTAACTGCCGCAAGTAATTTGCCAAACGGTTCGCTCTCTGATTCAGCTCTCTATAGCTTAATGATTTGGAACGGAAATAAACCGCCGGCGCGTCCGGTCTATGCTCCTCCTGAACTTCAAGAAGCTGATGTATTAAGACCCCAGTTTCGGATTCACACGAAGGTCCATAAGATTGCTGCAGGATGTTTGCAGCTTCTTTGGAGTTTAATAAGGACACGGAATTCAGAGGACTATCCAATTTATATAAAATTCCAGCTAATAGCTCACAATAGCGATTCAGTAAGCGATCGATGGTCCTGTGATCAAATAGATCCGATGCATAGACAAACCGAAGAGAAATCTTATCAGCGCGATCTGAGATATAAAGTGAAAGGTCAAATTTGGAAGAACCCGCTTCTATTGACAGCCATTCTGTTTTTGTCTCGAACAGCTCAAGGGTTGGCTGCTCTGCCGGATAGTAATTGAACATAACCCGAAAGAGCGGCTGCTGTCCAAGGATGTTATGGGTTTGCAAATGCTGCACAAGACTCTCAAACGGATAATCCCGGTGCTCAAGCGCTTGTATGATTTGTTGATGAATCTGCTTAAAGCACTCCCTCACCGAGGTTTGCATGATCGTCTTTACAGGCAAAGCCAAAGTGTTAAGGAAATAGCCTATCAGCGCCTCGAACTGGGATGGCTGGCGAATGGATACTGGCGTGCCAATAACAAATTCGTCTTGACCCGAGACACGTCCTAACATAAGAGCGAAGCAGCTTAATAGAATAGAGTGGACCGACACATCTTCTTCTCGGCTGACCTGCCTGAGCTTATTTACCAAGGATGAGCTCAGATTGGAATTCACAGACCCGCCAAGGTATGATGGATGTTTAGGGCACTGTCGATCGTAAGGCAATTCGAGAGGTTTTGGAAGGGCAGAGAGCAAACCAGCCCAAAACCTCAGTTGATTCTCTGCTTCTCGGGTATTCAACCAGGCTTTTTGATTAAATACGTAATCACTGAACCGGGCATCTAAGACCGCTAAATCATGATAACCCAAAACAACCGATGAACGATATGCACTCCCCAACTCGCGCAAGAATATTTCCAGCGACCATTCGTCAAAAATCATATGGTGAAAACAGAACAACAATAAGTGTCTATCCGCTGCAATTTGGATCAGCTTAACACGCCAGAGCGGTCCTCGTTCGTGATCAAACGGCTGGCGGGTAAATTCCAATGCAATCCGCTGTAACCACATGTCTTGATTGTTCGCGGCATGTTCTTCACCATTTTCGAAGAGCAAATCCGGAACAAAGCCAGGAAGGATTTGCTGAAGGACAGCTTCATCCGTTTCGATAAAGATGGTTCTTAAAGGTTCGTGTCGGTTAGCGATTAACGCCAGGCTGACTTGAAGTGCAGGGATGTTTAAACTTCCTTCGATGCTTAACATAGCCGGGATGTGGTAATGGACTCCCCCGCCATCTAATTTCGAGATAAACCAGATCCCTTTCTGTCCCTCGGTAAGCGGGACAACCTTATCTGTCCGCTCAATCCGCCGAATTTCAAATTCATCAGGCGCGATTGCTGTCTCAAGATAGGTCGCAATTCGATCGATTGACTGGAGCTCAAGAAAACGCGAAATGGAAAGCCGGCAAGCAAACCGTTCTTCAATCCTGGCGACAATTCTTAAGGCATGTAATGAGTTTCCCCCTAAATCAAAAAAAGCATCGGCTACTCCTGACACCTGCTGATTGAGCACCTCATTGAAAATCCTGACAAGCTCCTTTTCAAATTCGCCCCAGTTTCCAGAATCAGGTTCGGGTTGAGCTAGTACAAGAGATCGTTTTTCAAGCTGATGTCGATCGATCTTTCCTGACGGCGTAAGTGGAAAGGAGTCTAAAATATAAACAGCCGATGGGAGCATATACGAAGGGAGACGGTTTCGCAGAAGGGCGATGAGATCAGATTCCTTGACAGCACCATCGGCAGTACAAAATACAACCAACCGCTCATCAGGTGAGACGCCCTGAATGACGGCTGCCGCATTGATTACCGACGGATGATCGAGAACTGCGGCTTCGATCTCTCCTAACTCAACCCGAAAACCGCGCAGCTTTACCTGTCGATCACTGCGTCCGATAAATTCCAATTGTCCATCTTCACTTATGTAGACCAGATCTCCAGAGCGGTATAGGCGCTCACCCCTTTTACTGAAAGGATTAGGGATAAACCTCTCGGCAGTCAGGTCTGGACGATTTGAATACCCCCGAGCGAGGTTTACACCAGATACACATAGTTCACCAATCACCCCCTTTGGCGTGAGCTCGAGGTTTTGATCGAGGACATATCCAGATACCCCTGGGAGCGGCAGTCCAATTGGAGGATTTCCAGGCTTTTCGGATTGCCAATGACCTGTTGTGGCGCAAACTGTAGTCTCTGTCGGACCGTAGGCGTTATGGAAACTGCGGTCTTCTGCCCAAAGCTCTGCCGTCGAGCGCCGACAAAACTCGCTAGCAGCAATAACAGTCTCAAGATCTGTCAATTCCGATCTCAGATCAACATGCTCTCCTAACACATCGAGCAGTGAAGGCATCGCGGTAATCACATTAATATGCTCGTTTTTCAACACCGCTAGCAGCTCCCGGGGACTCAATAACGGCTTTTCGGGTGGAAAAACAAGCGTTGCGCCGCTCCCCAAAGCCATCCAGATTTCCCAAACGGAGGCATCAAAACTTAATGGCGCTAGCTGCAGGATTCGCTTTCCGGGTTTGATCCCAAATTGGTCCTTTTGGAAAAGACACAAATTGGTCAGACCTCGCTGCGGAACCATCACACCTTTTGGATCCCCGGTAGATCCTGAGGTAAAAATGATGTAAGCAAGCTGGTCTAGATTGATATCAAGATCAGGATTTTCTACATCCAGCTCGTCCGTCTCGGACGGATAAAGTATTCCTTCTTCATTCATCCGAACAACATGCCCAATTTGTGCCAAAGAAGGCTTATCTGGGACGATCTCCTTTTCATTTTTCTGCAGCAAGATGAAATTCAGATTTGTTTGCAGGCAAATCGATTCAGTCCGAAACGATGGAACAGCCGGATCCAAAGGGATATATACGCCACCTGCTTTAAGTACTCCCAGGATTGCAGCAACCATCGCCGGCGCTCGTTCAATGAGAACTCCGACCGGCGCCTCCCGTTTAATCCTTTGGAAAGCAATGCATTCGCGATTTGGTTGGCCCGTTCATTGAGAGATCGATAACTGATACTGAAGTCTTCACCTGATAGTGCTTCAGCATCAGGTTGCGATTTTACCCAGCTCTCGAAAATCTGATGAGGTTTGAGATTGTTCAGCCCTTTTTGGATCAGAGATCGTCCAGTCAACAAGACCTCATTCTGCTGCTCCCCAGGCAGTTGAAAAATGTCACGGACCTGGATCTCTGGACAGGAATTAATTGTATAAAGAATAGCCGAATAATGGGATAAGAACCGTTCAACCATCGAGCGGTTTAATATTTCAGTGTCGTATGTCAACCGAAGCTCAACAGATGGACGAGCATATACAGTCATGGTAAGCGGATTTGGCGGAAATTGGAAGAGCTCCACCTGACGGTTTTCCCAAGCTGAACCAAGCGTTTGGAAAATAGAGTTCCAATTTTGATAATCGAAGTTGTACAGACATTCGAAAAGCGGCTTTCCTGGCTGCCAATCCAACCAGGAACTAATGAGCGGCAGGGGAGTATGCTCAAATTCTCCTATTTCGGTCCAGCGCTTCCGCTGCTCCTGCAGTAAGGATATTAGAGATTTGGACGGGTCAACCGAAACTCGGATGGGTAAAACATTGATCATTGGGCCAACGATCGAATCGGTTTTTCCATTAAGAGCGGTTCGGCGACCTGCCCTGGTAGCCCCGAATACCACCTCATTTATGCCAGAATATCTTGATAGGAGGATTGCCCAAGCGGTCTGAAATATTGTATTCAATGTGACTGAATATACTTTCGCCGCATTCTCCAGACCTTCACCAATCATTGGATCGAGGCTTAATTCAACGACATCAAATCGGCTTAGATCTCTCGTTTTCTGTAAATCAAGATCATTCACGGAATGTTGGGCAGTTGAGCGAGCGATGAAAGGCATACTCGGCTGGTCGATGCCCTTCAGATAATCTTTCCAAAAGGCGGCTCCCGTTTGGAAATCCTGTTTTTCAAGCCATAAGACATAATTCAGAAACTGAGTCGCCTCAGGGAGATCCGGATCTATTCCCTTCTTCAATGCTTCGTAATAACCAAATACCTCACGGAATAGAATGACGGTTGAGCGACCATCAGAGATCAGGTGGTGGCAAGTGCGAATAAAATAGAAATGAGATTCAGCGAGCTGGAAGAGCGCCAAACGCAGCAAAGGTGGAACACTAAAATCGAAGCCGGATTTTCGATCACTCTTCAGGTATTGAGTGATAATCCTCCCTTGCTCTTCGCCTGGGAAGGATCGCAAATCCAACTCAAAGGTTTTCAATTTCACCTGATCATGGATTTCAAAGCGAGGGGAATCAGCCCCATCCAGGCGAACGCTGGCGCGCAGTAACGCATGGCGTTCGACAACTTTTTCCCAGGCTTGCCAGAAAAGTGGTGGGTCTAGCTGCTCATGCAGATCGAAGGTCATCTGCAACAGATATGCCGATTCCCCGGGAAGAGCCAATGTTTGGAAAATCATCCCGTGCTGCAGAGGGGTTAGAGCGTGGCTGTGCATATTCATCCTGGATTATTCGGATCAGAGCAATCGCGTGAAATTGGTTCAGCGGTTTCAATAATATATGCGGCGATCTTATCAATCCGATCTGCCTCTGTTACCTGGCCACTCAGGAAAGCTGCATAATCAGCAAGGATCGGATACTCTAAGACATGAACAGGACTGAGGTCTAATTTTAAAAGCTGATTGATGCGGTTGGTAATTTTTAAGGCAAGCAGCGAATGACCACCCTGTTCAAAAAAGTTCGATTGGAGGTCGATTTTGCCATGCCGAAGAGTCTCCATCCAAATCTTAATCAAGACTGTTTCTAAATTGGAAACACCTCTCGGTATATTTTCAATGGATTTTAACTTTACAGGGTTAAGCAATGGAAGCGCAGCCCGATCAATTTTGCCATTAACAGTAAGAGGCATCTTTGAGAGAATTACAACAGCAGCGGGCAGCATATAATCTGGCAGTTTTGGGGACAAACTGTTTCGGATCAGTTCGGCATTAATAGGCTGATCTGCAACCAGGTAAGCAACCAAATGATCATCCTGGGTCAGTGCTCCGGAGGTGTCGGTTGAAGAGACAATCACTGCCGCCTGGTAAATTCCAGGCAGGCTCTCCAATTCCGACTCTATCGCTCCTAATTCTATCCGAAAACCCCTGATTTTCACCTGATGGTCACGTCTCCCGATGTATTCTAGTTCACCGCATTCTAAACATCGAGCAAGGTCGCCGCTTCGATAAAGCCTTTCCCCGTTTAGATCTCCAAACGGATCTGGTAAAAACCTCTCTGCTGTGAGCTGTGGGCGAAAATTATACCCATTGCAAACACCTGCCCCACTCACAAATATCTCGCCGACAGAACCTGGGGGGACGGGATTTAATTGATCATCTAACAAATACACACGCATATCGCGCAGGGGAATGCCAATAATACTCTTATCGGCCTGTGCTTCCGAAATCCCGACCTCGTGATATGTGACGTGAACCGTAGTCTCCGTGATCCCGTACATATTAATAATCCGGGGACCGGCTTCTCCGCGGGATTTGAACCATTCTCCTAGCTGTCTGGGTTTCAAAGCCTCCCCACCCAATATAATATGGGTCAAATCAGGCAGGCAATCTGGTTTGAGGAAATCTTCTAGCTCCATCAATCCGTAGAAAGCAGAAGGCGTCTGACTCAGGCGGGAGACCCTGTGTCTCCCAAGCAGACGGAAGAAAGCTTTAGGGTCTTTAGTCGTTTTTTCTGGGACAATAACCACTTTTCCGCCATGAAGGAGAGCTCCCCAAATTTCCCAAACAGAAAAATCAAATGCAACTGTGTGAAACAATGTCCAAACATCACGATTGCTGAATTGAAACCATTCATCTGTTGATTGAAATAATCTGACTACTTGATAATGGGTTACTAAAACGCCTTTGGGAACACCGGTTGAACCGGAAGTATAGATCACATATGCCGGTGTGTGCGGAGACAAGGCGGGTGAGAGAAAATCTAAAGACCCCTGCAAATGCACAAAAGCCTTTGGATCAACTTTAATTATTTGAAGCTCGGGTTGATTGAACCTTTCTTCGGCCGGGGCATGCGATACGATCCAGTTCATTTTGGAATCACCAATCAAAAAATCAAACCGTTTCTGTGAAATGGAGGGATCGATGGGTACATATGCGGCACCTGTTTTCAATATCCCAATAATCCCAACGATCATCTCCAGCGACCGGCAAAAGATTAATCCAACAAAATCTCCCTGCTTCACCCCTAAATCCCTCAACTGCGAGGCCAGATAATCTGCGGCAGTATTGAGTTCCTCGTAGGTCATCAATTCGATAAATTGCCCATCGACAACGCCAGAATACCCGGGTTCATCGCTGTGATCCAGAATCAAAGCGGTCGCGTTCGGAGATGTCTTGACTTGACGGAGAAAAATCTCGTGTAAACACTCTCCTGGAAGAAATCTGGTGAAATCCGGGTTCCCACCTGGAAGGATAGACGTCTGATTATTATTGGATATGAATTCAATCTGATCGATAGACAGACCCGGATTTTGCAGGGTTTGGTCCAAGATATGAAGATACTGGCGAACAACTTGTTGAATTGTCGAATCATCGAAAAGGTCAGAATTATATTCGAGAGATCCGCTTAAACCAAATTCTGCCTCCGAGATGAACAGAGTCCAATCAAATCGGGAGATATTTCTTTCTGGGATAAGCCATTCAACCTCGAGATCAGGCAGACTAATGCTGTGTTTTGGAACATTTTGAAAAGTAAATACCACCTGAAATATTGGGTTATAAGTAAGCTGCCGCTGTGGATTTAGAATTTCGACCAGCTTCTCAAACGGCAAGTCCTGGTATTGGAATGCTTCGAAAGCTGTTTTTTTTATTCGACCGAGAAGTTCGTTAAAATCAGGCGAACCTGCGAGATCTGCCCTTATCACAAGCGTGTTCACGAAGAAACCGATCAGATATTCAAATTCCACTCTGGAACGATTCGAGATGGGAGCTCCGATCAGGATATCTGTTTTACCAGTGTAACGATAAAGAAGGACCTCGAAAGCAGCCAAAAGGAGGACAAAAGTGGTGATGTCTTTCTGCTGGCATAAGTTCTTTATCTTAAGAAACTGTTCATTTGGAATAGAAAAATTTCTCCTCGAACCATTATAAGATTGAATTTTCGGACGAGGACGACTTGTGAGGAGGTCAAGCATTTCCCAAGGAGGTGCAAGGCGTTTGAGCCAGTAGCTGATTTGTTCCGATAACCTTGCCCCGGTCAACCAGGATCGCTGCCAGGCTGTGAAATCCACATATTGAAGCGAAAGCTCTCGAGTCACCGGAGGTTCCCCTAAAACTAAAGCCCGGTAATTCTCTTCCAGTTCCCTGAAGAAAATGTTCATAGACCACAGGTCAGTAATAATGTGGTGGATGACAACCAGAAACAAGAACCGGTGGTCTGATAAATGAATCAGGACTACCCGCAGAAGTGGATCGTCCTCAAGATTAAATGGTTCCCGAATTTGGGACTGCAGGATTAATTGAGTTTGCCGATATTTTTCCGCATCCGGATATATACGAAGGTCAAACTGTTTCATTTCGATATCACGAGATGCAGAAATTACCTGACGCGGTTCACCGTTTATCAATTTGAAGTTAGTGCGTAAAATCCCATGCCGCTGGACAATCCTTGATATGGACCTTTCGAATGACTGTGGATCCAAGCTGCCGCTCAATTGGAGAGAATAACTGAGATTGTAAGCAGGAGATTTTGGGTCAAGCTGCTGAATAATAAAAAGCCGCTGCTGCGCAAATGACAGGGGGAATGCATCCGAAGTTTTTTGGCTTTCTAATGCATCCTGGAGGCGCGTATTTTCGAGAAATGCAATCAGCTCAGACTTCCTTTGAACGACAGCATCCTTGATGGCTCCTGTCATCACCGCCGGTGGAGCGCTGAATTTGAGCTTGCCTTCTTCAAGCCAGAGGTGGATTCCCGCGGAATACAAAGTGGTTAAGAAAGCAAAGACTGAACTTTGCTGGTCTATCTGAAGAGAAATCTCCGCGGCAGACTTCGAAAATGCATACTGTTCTTTGACTGTGTCCGAAGATTCTAGCTGCCCAGCTAAAATCTCAAGCAAGATCTCCGCTCTGGCTTCGATTTCCGCAGATCCGTCTGCAATCAAGCGGATCTGATCCACAAAATCTGCCAGATTGGGGGATTCGATCAGGGTTCCAAATGGAATTTCTATTGAAAGCAGGTCATTTAAACGAGCAATCAGCCGGATTGCGAGCAGAGAGTGACCCCCAACATCGAAGAAATGATCCCGCATATCCATAGATTTCAAATGCAGGATATCGGCCCAAACATTCGCCACTAATCGCTCCAAAGCGGTCTGAGGCGAGTGTAAATCCCTGCGAGTTTCCTCATCTTTTAATGATACTAACAGTGCAGAGTAGTCGACCTTTCCATTCGAGGTAATTGGAAGTTTATCGATGACTACAAAAACAGAGGGGATCATATAATCCGGCAACTTAGACCGAAGGAAATTTCTTATCTCCCCTTTTGAGAATGGAGCGCCTGGTTCAGGGATTATGAAGGCAATCAGGCTCTGTTGGAGCTGATCGTTCGATTTGGATTAAATCACCACAGCCAGCTTTATTGTGGGGACTGCTGATAGAATCTGTTCGATCTCGCCTAGCTCAATCCGAATCCCGCGTATCTTCACTTGTCTATCTGCCCGACCGATAAATATAATCTTCCCATCTGGCAAGTAACTGGCAAGGTCGCCGGTGCGGTAAAGACGCGCTCCCGGATTTGCTGAGAATGGATTTGGCAAGAAGCTTTCAGCAGTCCATCCGGGCTCGTTCTGATA
This sequence comes from uncultured Chloroflexia bacterium, assembly GCA_963827155.1. Taxonomy (GTDB): domain Bacteria; phylum Chloroflexota; class Anaerolineae; order Anaerolineales; family UBA4823; genus UTCFX2. The sequence goes on from CAWGZV010000002.1 coordinate 2,602,635, forward strand.
GCCAACAGCAAGCCCATCTCCACCGATATACAATTCTCCGGTCAATCCCACTGCGACGGGTTGAAGAGCTTCATCCAGGATGTAGACCTGCACATTATCGATTGGATGACCTATGGGAATTACCTGTGGAAGATCAGTTTTTTCACAGAGAAAATGAGTCGCATCAATACAGGCTTCGGTTGGACCATAGAGATTATGCAACGCAGCATTTGAAATCGTGAGAAAATCCTTTGCGAGCTCATGGGACATTACATCCCCACCACAAAGCACATGCCGGAGGGTTTCACACTTCTGTAATTCTTGCAAATCAACCAGCATTTGCAGCAGTGATGGGGTGATATTCAAGATCGTAACCTGATATTCGATTATTGCCCGATCCAGACCTTTAAAATCTGGCTCAACCCCACCAGGCAGTAAAACGAGTGAGGCACCATTAAGCAGCAAATCGAATATTTCTCCTAAGGCAACATCAAATCCAAGTGAAGCGGATTGAAGAAAAACATCATCGGATTTAACATCAAGCAGCCGTTTCATCCAAAATGCATGATTAATCAGGGACCTTCGTGAGATGATAACGCCTTTAGGATCACCGGTTGAGCCTGATGTGTAAATCACATAAGCCGGGTTTTTAGAAGAAATTGCAAGGTTTGTGTCTTCTGGACTGCAAGCCTCAATCTCGCGAGCATCTTGATCGACGAGAATTCTGCGCTCAACATTTATATTAATTTGATCATTGTGAACGCGATCCGTAATAAGGGTGGTAATCCCGGCACGGCTGGCGAACGAAAATACACGCGAACTGGGCAACTTTGGATCCAAAAGCAGAAAAGCCCGACCTGATTTCAAAACAGCTAAAACAGCTACGATGAGCTCGGGGGAGCGCTCCAGGTAAACTCCCACGAGCACTGAAGGATTACTTCTGTTCGTCCCCAGATAATCCGCAAGTTGATTCGCGCGTTTATTCAAATCGGAATAGTTGAACGTTTCTTCGGTGCTTACAATCGCCACTGCATTTGGAGAGAAATGAGCCCGATCCTCAAATCCTTTTAATATGTAATTTTGGTCCGAATAAGGTCGATCAGTCCGGTTCCATTCGACAAGAATCTGATCTCTGCTTGAACTTGAAAGCAAGTTCAGCTGCATGAGCGTTTGGTGCGGATTCGCGACGACTTGTGCTAGCAGTTCAAGATAAGAACTCGCTTATCCATTCAACGGTTGCCTTCTTGTAGATTTGGGTATTGTAGATAAATTCCCCCCTCAGCGAACCGTTAATCTGGGTGAATTCGAGGCTTAAGTCATAGCGAGCATAGGTTTGTTCATAAGAATACGGCTCAACTTTCAATCCAGAAAAAGTTTTTTGGCGCTCAGGAAGGTTTTCAAAATTGAATAGGATTTGAAAAAAAGGGGGGCGGCTTAGATCTCGATGGAAAGGCACCACATCAACGATTTTTTCAAAAGGAATATCCTGGTTAGAATATGCTTCGAGCGCTTCATCACGCACTCGATGTAATAGATTGGAAAATGTTGGTCTTCCTGAAATATCGAAGCGAAGGACCAATGTATTGATAAACAAACCGATCAGGTTCTCAGTTTCAATATAGGTGCGACCAGCAATAGGCGTTCCAATCACAAAATCCGTTTGGTTGGTTATCCGGTGGATCAAAGCCACGAACCCGGCTAACAACACCATGAAAAGTGTGGCATTTTCTGAAGCTGCCAGGGTTTTTAATAAAGGCACCATGTCGGCAGAAACGTCGAAAGTGTGGGCTGCGCCTCGGCTGGCATATATGGATGGGCGTCGAAAATCCGGGGTCAGATCCAACGGTGAAGGAAGATTTTCCAGCTTATGCTTCCAATAATCCAACTGATTATTTAGAGCACCACTCTCAAGCCGATCACGCTGCCAGGCTGCAAAATCGGCATATTGAATCCTTAAGTCTGGTAATTGGGCGGGATTTCTGCTCACTAATCCGTTATATACCGCGCTCAAGTCCGCCAGCAATACGCCTTCTGACCAGGCATCGAAGGTGATGTGGTGAAAGACCAATACCAGAATATGTTGATTTTCTGTAAGATGGATGAGACTGGCTCGCATCAGTGGGCTGCAAGTGAGATCGATCGGGTTGATCACCTGCTCGTTAACATATTGATTGGCGGAGTATTCACGCTGATCCGCGTCCAGCCCACGAAAATCCACATCGATAAGGGAAAGCTGTTCTGGTCGCGCGATTTGCTGTAAAGGTTCCCCAATATCACTTCTCAGCCGGTAACAGAGCGCCTTGTGTCTGCGAACAACCGTGAATAATGCAGCCTCCAAATTCGATCGATCAAGAGCTCCGGTCAAGCGAATGACAACAGGTCGATTGAAGAGCCCATGGTGAAGATCGAACTGGCTTAGAACCCATAATCCTTCCTGGGCAAAAGAGAGAGGAGCAAATTCCTGTCGTTTCCGAACCGGGATGGAGGTTGGTCGCGCACTTAATTCCAGCGCTTCGCTCAAACGCCTATCAAGCGCCGCACGCCTGGCAGGAGAAAGATCCTTGCTCAATTTTGATGAATGAGGCTTATCTTCCAAGTTCAATTCGCTTGTTTAATATGTCTGAAAATCCTGATTTTCATCCATCTTTTCTTCCACTTCTTGCAGGATAACTTGTTCCAGGTACAAAGCCTGTTCCGCAATTGTCGGCTCTCTAAAGATCGTTCCCAAAGGTATTTCCAACTGAAATACCGATCGGATGCGCGCGAATTAATCGGGTCGCGAGCAGAGAATCTCCGCCACTAGCAAAGAAATTATCAAAGATCCCAATCCATTCGGAATGCAGAACCTGCTTCCAAAGATTCACCAACGCTTGTTCGGTCTGAGTTCGAGGCGCTTGATATGGAGGGTTAAGATGGGATTTGAGTTTTTCCGCCAGACCGATTCGCTGGAGCTTGCCTGTGGGTCCCTTTGGGATCGAATCCAGGATTATCACCAATGACGGCGCTTTTTGGGCTGCCAGGCGGTCGAGAGCATAATCCCGCAGCTCTTTTTCACTTATGAGTGATCCTGTGCGAATTACAACGGCTGTCGCCACATCTTCTCCCAGGGTTGGATGAGGGATTGCAAAAGTCACCGCCTGGGCAACCTCTGGATGGTCGAGGAAAACCTCATCAACTTCACGAGGGGCGACCTTCTCACCACCTCGGTTTATCATCTCTTTAATCCGGCCGGTGATAAAGAGATAACCATCCGCATCCAGATAACCTTCATCTCCTGTTCGAAACCACCCATTGAAAAACGCGGCCTGACTTGCCTCGGGATTGTTGGCATAGCCCGACATCACGTTTCTCCCTCGGATTACAATCTCGCCGACTTGATTCGGATTAACAAATTTTTCGCCCTCGTCCAAGATTGCTATCTCAGGACCGGCAGGTAAGCCCACCGAACCAGGTTTACGCACCCGCGGTGGGAGGGGATTGCTAGCCATCTGATGTGCAGCTTCGGTCATACCATATGCCTCGATAACAGGCGCCTTAAATACTTGTTCAAGATCAGCCATCATCTTAGGAGGCAGTGACGCCGAAGAAGAACGGATCAACCGCAGTGGATTGGCCAGAATGACCTGAAAATATGATTTGGCTGCTGCCAGAACGGATTGGTGCATGGTTGGAACAGCCGAATACCACGATGGATGGAATTCTTCAATCCAGGGGAAGAACTGATCCGCCTGGAAACCAGGGGTACATGCGACACTGGCGCCAGCCATCAGCGAAGATAAGACGACAGCCATTAACCCGTGAATATGGAATAAGGGCATTACATTCAAGCAGCGATCTGCCGGGGTAAGTGTAAGGGTCTGGACGATATGGCTAGCTGAAGCGATGATATTTGCTTGAGAGAGCGGGACCATCTTGGGTCGGGAAGTGGTTCCAGAAGTATGCAGGACCAGTGCGATGTCAGCGGGATTTGCGAATCCGGTGTTATCAGCGGACACGGCAGAATCTGATTGCAGCTCAAAATTAATCCTCCCCGGATTTGAATTGGGGACCAATTCGACAACGGGAATTTTTCTGCTTTCTGCAACCAGCCGGGCTGGGGAAGCAGTCTCAGCCTGGATAACAAGCGCTTTGGCATCCAGATCTCCCAGGTAAAAATCAAATTCTGACATGCTGTAAGCAGGATTCAAAGGCGCGCTGGTAGAACACGCGGCAATCGTCAGGAAGGCTGCGGCTAATTCTGGGCCATTCGGCAGGACGATTGCCACTCTTTCCCCACATCCCACGCCCATTTGGTTCAAGGATCGCTTTACGGCATCCATCTGCTGCGCCAACTCGGAGAAGCTCATCATACGCTGCTGCAACCCGAGGAAGGCTATTCCATCCGGCGTCTTGCCAGCTCGCATCTGGATGAGTTTCGCAAGGGTATCGATCGTATTCGGGACATCCTTGTTTAAGTCCACCTCAGAAAAAACTCCCATTATTCCACCTGATTTTCATTTACTCGTAGATTAATCGCGTTTCTGATCAAATTGATCGGGAGGATCCTTGACTTGAGAATCAGGAAGGTTTTGAATTTCTAATAGAAATTTTGCGATTTTTTCAATTTGATACGGATCTGGGGAGTGAGCCAAAATCGCTTCAGAAAATTCAGCTACACTCGGAGATTCGAACAGCAGTCGAGGATTGATCTGGAGATTGAAAAGCTCAGTCAACCTGTAGATCATCCTGATCGCCAAGAGCGAATGTCCACCCAGGTCAAAGAAACTGGCGTAAACATCCTGGACAGACCTGCCAAGCAAATCGGACCAGATATGTAAGAGCACTTTTTGGAATACGGTCGGCTGCCCATTAAACTCCGAAGGGCGCTGGACTTCGGGTGAGGTAAAACTCGGCAGCAAACGACGATCCACTTTTCCATTCGGGGTCATCGGTAGGGCTGGGATGAAAATAAAGACACTCGGGATCATATAATATGGAAGCCGAAGCATCAAAAAATCTTTCAGCTCATGCGTAGAGCCAAATTTTTCTGGGATGAAAACCACATAGGCAATTAATCGCTGATTATCAGGCAAATCTTCAGCGATTCTCACTGCAGCTTGCCTGACTGCTGAATGGTCTTCAAGCGCTTTCTCAATCTCCCCCAGCTCCACCCGAAAACCCCTCAGCTTCACCTGCTGATCGATTCGACCTAAGAAATCCAAATTTCCATCTTGGAGGAAGCGAGCCGAATCGCCAGTACGATACATACGCTCGCCAGCACCGTCAAAGGGGTTAGGAATGAATTTTTCGGCAGTCAATTCTGGGCGCTTAAGGTAACCCTGAGCAAGACCATCGCCCGCATTGTAAAGCTCGCCAGCCGCGCCAATGGGAGCTAAGTTCAACCAGCGGTCTAAAACATAGACGCGTGTGTTTGAAACGGGAGTCCCAATTGGGATGACCCACGGCGAATCCTCAATATCATTGACCTGGTAGCAAGTCGTCCAGGTGGTATTTTCGGTAGGGCCGTACCCATTGATCAGTCGTTTTGGTCCACCGGCTCGATTGATTTTTCGAAGGATATCCGGTGAAGCCACCTCCCCACCAAAGATTACTTCGCGGATCGATTGAAAAGCATGCGGGGCGAAGCTAGCGATGTGATTAAAAAGCGAAGTGGCAATGCAAAGGACGTCGATTTTCTCAGTTTTGATAAATTTCTCGAACAGGTGTGGGATAAGTAAAATATGTTGGGGAACTATGAATAGAGTTCCTCCGTTGAGCAGGCTTCCCCAGACCTCAAAAGTAGATAGATCAAAGGAGGTGTTTGTCACCTGCGCTACCCGGTCACCTCTTTTGATTTGAAGATAATTATTATTTAGAACTAACCTGTTCACTGACAGATGAGAAATCCCGATCCCCTTCGGCTTTCCTGTTGATCCCGAAGTATACATGACATAAGCAAGGTGCTGAGGTGTGATCTCAACATCCAGATGAAGAGGGCTCTCTTGTTCAATTTGAGCTCGATCCTGATCAAGGATTATGACCGGCGACTTCACCCCACTCAATAAATCCCGGTAAGCATCCTGGCTGAGGATGAACTCTGGCACCAGAATCAGTAATCATATAATTCAGACGTTCGAAAGGATGGCCAGTGTCCAGTGGGAGATAAGCTGCACCTGCCTTCAAAACTGACAAGAATGAAGCGACTGCATCCAAAGAGCGGTCCATACATACGCCCACAGTATCCCCAGGTCGCACCCCCGACCTGGTAAGGAATCTTGCGAGTTGATTGGTCTGCCGGTCCAATTCTTCATATGAAAAACTCTTAGGAGGTGGGTCTTGATAGGTTTGAGAACCTGGTAAATTATCTGGATCACAAACAGCCAAAGCGTTGGGGGTATTTTGGACCTGTTCTGTGAATATCTCGTGGATGCATAAATCACGAGGAAAATTTGAAAAAGTTTTATTCCAGCGATCCAATAATAAAGCCTGTTCTTGATCGCTAATAAACTTGACTTGAGTAATTTTCTGCTGAGGATCGGCAATCAGCGCCTGGATGAGATTCAAATAATGCTCGATCATCCTTTTCATAGCAGCTTCTTCAAACAAATCCGTGTCGTATTCCCATACCAGGGTAATATCTCTGTCTTTGGACACAGCATGTCTGCCGATTAGCTGCTCGGCACGTGGGATCACGACAATATTCAAGTCAAATTTCGCGGCTTTATTCTGACGGTACTCAAGACTGCCATGAAGTTCGGGGAACTCGAGCTCAGGGACAGGAGAATCATGAAAGCTGAATAGAATTTGGAAGTATGGGTTGTAGCCTGGATTTCGATCGGGTTGAAGTATCTGCACCAGCTTCTCAAAAGGCATGTCCTGATGGGCTGTGGCTTCCAGGATTGTCTCTCGAACCTGGTCGAGAGCCTGAATAAAACTGAGATTCCCTGAAAGATCTGTTCGCAGCAGGACTGTATTCACAAACATCCCGATCAGAGGTTCGAATTCGCGCAGCCTTCTATTTGCAAAACCAGATCCAATCAGCAAATCTTCCTGACCGGTGTAGCGCATCAGCAGCACTTTAAATGCTGTAAGGAATGTGGCAAACAGGGTCACGCCGTTCTTCAAGCTGAAAGATTTAGCTTCTCGATAAAATTCTTCCCCCAGGCTCACCTGGATCGAGGCTCCACGAAAATTCTTTTGAGGCGGTCGTGGGTGGTCTGTTTGAATGGGTATGGTCGTGGGGGCTGCTTGCAGCCGTTTTCGCCAATATTCCACCTGTCTATCAAGGAACGAACCCCGGAAAACCTCTCTCTGCCAGACCGCATAATCAGAAAACTGAAATCGAAGCTCAGGAAGTGGGGAAGGATTTCCATCCAGAAAAGCTCGATAAAGGGCTTGAAACTCCCGCATCAGAACCGCAAATGACCATCCATCATGCACAAGGTGGTGCTCGTAATGCACCAACAAATGCTCCTTATCGGAGGATTTGAGAAGCCTCCATTTCACCAAAGGAAGTTGGGTAATATCCAAAACCTCAGAGAAATAATCCGCAAGCAGGCGATCTTCTTGGATTCTTTGCTGATCGGATGCAAGCTGGCTTAAATCAATAATTGGGATTTCTACATTCCAGGGGGCGTGAATGACCTGGATCGGCGCTCCTTCATGTTCATGGAAAGTTGTCCGATAAATCTCATGTCGTCGGATGATCTCATTGAATGCCCAACAAATTGCGTCGTAATTCAGTTTGCCATAAAGCCGAATAGAAATCTGGTAGTTATACGCAAGGTTCTCTGGCTGCATCTTGTTTAAAAACCATACTTGTTCTTGGGCATAACTCAAAGGCAAATGATGACGATCTAAAGCACGTTTTAAAGGAGGGAATTTGACCTGATCCTCAGAATGCTGTAAGCGCTCAATTTCTTTCGCCATACTGGCAATTTCAGGCACCGAAAATATATCCGTGATCGGGAGCTCAACCTGATATCGTTCGTAAACACGGGTGAGAACCTGAGCTAACGCGAGCGAATGCCCACCTAATTCAAAAAAAGAATCATGGATTCCTATCGGAAAAATACCAAGAACCTGGGACCAAATCTCAGCCAGCACTTTTTCAATTTCGCTGATCGGCAGGATGTATTCTCCTTCGCGATCTTTGGGTGAGGCACTTAATTTGATTAGTTCAAGACGGTCCAGCTTTCCACTCGTTGAAACAGGCATGGCGTTCAAGAAATGGAAGTCTGTGGGAATCATGTAATCAGGCAGTTTCTCAGATAAATAGCGCCGAAGCTCTTGTATAGAAATTTCCTGGTTGGCGTGAAGCACCAGGAATGCCACCAGCCTTGGCTCTCGATGAGCGCCGATTTGATGGCTGGAATCGTGAAAGACCACCGCGGCCTGCCGTAAGGCGGGGTGCAAATGGAGGCAGTTTTCGATTTCCCCTAATTCCAGCCGAGAGCCGCGGATTTTTACCTGAAAATCGACTCTTCCAAGAAATTCGATGTTGCCGTCGGCGAGGAAGCGAGCTAGATCACCGGTGCGGTAAAGCCGGCCGCCCTGGTCGCTGAAAGGATCAGGCAGAAAACGCTCTGCCGTGAGGGCAGGACGATGAAAATATCCTCTGCCAAGACTATCCCCGGCAAGATAAATCTCACCAACATCCCCGATAGGGACCAACTGCAGTCGATCATCCAGAATATAAGCTCTATTATTCGCAAATGGTTTCCCGATTGGTACGATTTGCAATCGGCGATCCTCTGGGATTCTGTAGGAAATGGTATCGATACAGGCTTCCGCCGGACCATAAATATTTATTATTTCTACATCAATCAACTCCTTTACCCGGTTGACTAATTCAGGCGGAAGCGCTTCGCCACCGAAAAACAACCAGCGAAGCTGACCGCAAACCTTGAAACGAGGGTCGTCCAGCATCACCCGCAATAACGAAGGGACCATCAGGAGGGCTGTGATGTGATGCTCGGCTATCATCTGCAGGATATGTCCCACATCGGATGTGCGTTTGGATGAGATGATTACCAGCTGTGCGCCCCACAACAATCCTGCACAGAGCTCCCATTCAAACGTATCGAAGCCTAAAGGCGCCTTTAGAAATATGCGATCATTTGAATCAAGGGGAAAAGCCGACTGCATCCAGTGTACATGGTTAGACAGACTGCGATGCGTGTTTATCGCGCCTTTCGGCTGTCCAGTTGAGCCTGAAGTGTATATAAGAAACGCTGGATTCTCCGGGTGTGTGACGTTTATTGGATTTTCGATGGATTCTTTTGAGATGGATCCCCATTCGGAATCGATGGAGATCACTTGAACAGAGTTGAGATTGATCTTTTCAAGCGAATTTTGGATTGCGAGCAATATTCGAGTTTTCGAATCCTCCAGCATGAACTCAAGCCGCTTCAATGGGTAGTCTGGATCGAGCGCAAGAAATGCGGCGCCAGCCTTCCAAATTGCGAGGACTGCAATCACAAGCTCAAGTGATCTATCGAGGTGGAGTCCGATGATCGATTCTGGACCGACCCCAAGTTTTATTAAGTAATGGGCCAGCTGGTTAGCACGCTGGTTGAGATCGCGGTAGGTTAAGGATCTTTGTCGAGGCGAGCCCCAAGTCTCAACGACCGCAATCTGCTCAGGCGTCCAATAAACCTGCTCTTCAAAGAGCTGGTGGATCAATTTATCATGGGGATATGGAGTATTCGTCGCGTTAAATTCGAACAAAATCCGCCGAATTTGAGAGTCCTCCACAGGGTTTTTGATCGGACCTATTCCGGGATTATTAAAATCACCTTCGGAAACCATACCGCTCCTCTTTTAGCGAATTAACGACTAAGTATACTATGCTGTCAGCGGAAAATTACCGGCGGCGCATTCCTGATTGACGACCACCAGACACCATAGTATGATCAAATCACCAGGTCGGTCGGGCGATCGCCGAATGGCTCTGCGAGCCGTTTGGAGGAAAGTCCGCACTCCAAAGAGCACGATGCCGGGCAACACCCGGGATGGGGCAACCTGTCGGATCGGACCACAGAGATATACCGCCGGGAATCCGGTAAGGGTGAAAAGGTGGTGTAAGAGACCACCGGCGCAGTTGGCAACAATTGCGGCCAGGCAACCCCCATCGGGAGCAAGGCCAAGCAGGGACAAATGGGTGAATAACCCAGGGAAGCTGCTCGTTTCCGTGAGTTCCGGGTAGGCCGCACGAGCTGGATGGAGACATCCAGCCTAGATAGATGATCGCCGGGGCAGGCAAGTCCTGCTGCACAGAATGCGGCTTATAGATCGACCTGGTATTATTGTTTTGGGATAGAAATTGTAAAAAGGGCTCCCTTGCCTGGCTCGCTCTGCAAGCGAATAGCCCCACTATGTGCTTCGACGATCGATTTTGCTATTGCCAACCCCAGGCCAGTCTCGTTATTATACGTACGGGCGCGGTCGGCACGATAGAAGCGGTCGAACACAAAGGGCTGCTCCTCTACAGGAATTCCAATTCCATCATCCTGGACTTGGAGCTCCACATCGTGGGGTGAGCCAGAGGCACCAAGGACGATATTTCCATTTGCAGGAGTGTAGCGAAGCGCATTCGTCATCAAGTTGCCCAGCACCTGGTTCATCCGTTCCGGATCAACGAAAACCTCTGGCAAATTGGGCTCGATTCGCAGCTCCAGATTGATTCCTTTTTGCTCACACAACGGGCGATAAGCAGATGCCGATCGTTCGAGAATCACCCCGGGAGATATCATCTGGGGGAAAAGCACCAACTCCCCCGCGTCTGCAAGTGACAATGTCCGTAGATCCTCGATTAATCGATTTAACAGACCAGCCTCTTTATGCATGATTTCAAATATTTCTGGGGTCCCTTCCAACTTGGCATCGCTAAGCGCTTCGGTGTAACCCAGGATTACAGTTAATGGAGAGCGCAGATCATGGGCGATATCGGCAGTCATTTGACGGCGTGCCTGGGTTGCTTTGGCCAGGTCTGTGCTCATCTTGTTGAATGAATCAGCAAGACCCCCGAGCTCGTCCTTGGATCGGATTAGCACTTGAGTTCCCAATTCACCGGCTGCTATCGCCTGGGTCGCGTGAGTCAGATCGCGGATTGGCCGAGTCAGGGTACGCGCCAGTGCCACACCTAAAACCAGGGCGATAATCGATGCCAGGACTGCACTGATTAGAAGCACCTGGTTAATCGCCGATAGAAAATTCCTCTCAGGTCCACCTATGTCTCCGGGCGACAGGCGCGGACTGATGGTCAACCAACCTACCAGCTTTCCATCCACCTCCAACGGGAGCCCTTGAGAAATTTCGTCCTTTGTCGCAAGCCCACCTGGCGGAAGTTCTGAACCTGTAAAGACAATGATTCGGTTGGCGTCTACCAGCATCAGCGGCAGCGGACGACTTTCCGGTGGTCGCGGATTACTCGACATCTTCTGTGTATCATCTTGAATACGCCGCAGCCGCTCCATCTGGTCCATGACCTGATCAACCCCATTCCAGGATCCATTCGAGATGTAGAATTCGGTCAAAGCCGTGACTAAATCGCGCTGGTACTGGTTGGATAGAAAGCGGTTAAATTCAGTGTTGGTTCGCTGCTGAATAAATAGAGCAGAGAGCACAGCCCCAGTCAGGCTGACAATCAAGAACGCGAGAACGAGCTTAACGGTTAACGACCGCATGGATTTCTATACCCCTCGAGATTCAATATCTTTCAACGCGGTGAAGCGGTAGCCAGTACCATAAACCGTCTCAACATATCTTGGTTCCGAAGGATCCACTTCAATTTTTGAGCGCAAATTTCGGACATGAACATCAATGGTGCGCTCATAGCCTTCAAATGCCGCACCTTGCAGCCGTTCAAGCAGCTCAAGACGAGTGAAAGCTCGCCCTGGAGCAGCCATCATCACAGCAAGCAGATCGAATTCTGATGGGGTCAGGTCGATCAAATCGTCATTGATCATGATGAGATGACCATCTCGATCGAGAGTAATATCACCGGCGCGCAGGATCTGGCTTGGTTTTGCTTGTTTTTCGACACGCCGCAGGACCGCCCGGATGCGTGCAGTTAGCTCGCGTGGGCTAAAAGGTTTTGTGACAAAATCATCCGCGCCAAGTTCGAGGCCAGTCACCTTGTCTGATTCCTCAAGCCGCGCAGTTAGAACGATAATCGGAGCATCCGCCTCGCGGGTGTAAGACCGGATAAACTCATATCCGCTCATTTCCGGCATCATCAGATCAAGAACGATAAGATCTGGCTTGGCTTGTCGGGCGACGAAGAGTGCTTCTTTTCCGTCGCTGGCTGCAACCACATCAAAACCTTCCTGGTTCAAATATGATTTGAGTAGTTGGCGAATTTCTATTTTGTCATCGACTACAAGAATTTTCTTTGACATGTGCACCCTAGACCACTGGGTCAAATTATCCTTCAAATTTCAGTATAGTGGAAATTTGTTAGGAAATTATGAAGATGTGATTTAGACATTATTGGGACAATCTTGGCTGCGACAAGATTAATGATTATGGGCGCGAGGTGTCTCGCGCCCATAGTAAGGAAATATCGGATTTCGGATCGGCTTATTGGCCTGCCTCCTGAGGGGGCTGAGAATTCGAATTCGGCATTCCCATTCCATCTCGGGGGCCACCATGCCGGCCAGGACCAGGCATCCCACCACCGAAGAGACCGTGTCCGGCTTTCTGGCTAAGAATTTGATCGGCAATTTCCTGGGTGATCACGCCGTCATCCACAGCTTGCTGGACTGCTGCTTTATAGGCATTCTGCACTGCTTGCTGGAAAGTTTCCGCACTCAACCCCTGCTCTTCGATCAATGCTGGGATTGATTTTCCAGCTTGAAGAGATGACTTGAGTTCGTCGGAGGATATCCCGAGCGCTTCTGCCATCAGCACATCTCGATCCAGATAGGGTTTCAGCGCCTGCCTGGCTTTGATCAAGGCGGCTTGTTCTTCGGTTATCTCGCCATCGGCAATGGACTGTTCCAGCATCGTCTCATCGGCTTTCTGTCGAGCTGCTTGAAGCTCTTCTACCGAAATTCCCAATGCTTCAGCCAGATACTTGTCATATTCATCGTTTCCGCCAAATCGGGGCTTATCCATTCGGCCAAACCCAGGAAATCCACCCGGCATCTGTCCGTCGCCAATGGGAGGGTGAAATCCTAAATCGTTGGGTTGTCCTCCGGTGCCGCCAGACTGGGCGGGATCAACTGGAGGCTGCGGCGTGACATTCTGCGCCTGAGCAATTTGCGGTAAAACTGCCACAGCACCTGCAACTAACATACCTGCGATCACGACCGCTATCACGAGCTTGACCAGCGGTCTCCAAACTTTCTGATCAGTTTTCTCCATAAACGTACTCCTTTCGAACCTGTGTAATTGTTGAGATTGGGTTTCATCAATTCGACTTCCTCGAGCATTCTCAGGATATCAAAAGCCTGTTCAGAAAATGTTAGGATGTTATTTCGGGATTATTGGTTTTCACACAAAATCGAAGGTGTGGTTGTCATTTTGATGTTTGGGCTTTTAAAATTGAAAAGCCTATAAAGGTATAATCATCTCAAATTCCATACCCATCAAATAATTCGGCAGGAAAATCAATTGAACGTCCAAAATTACCCTTTCGATGCTGTTGAAGAAGCCTCTTTGCAAGATGGTCGGAAGGTTGTCCTGCGTCCTATCCGACCAGATGACGCACCTCGCCTCCAACAATTTTTTTTGAGGCTTTCGAAAGAATCCATTTATATGCGCTTTCTCCAGGCTGCATCCGTCTTGACAGATGAGCAAGCTTATAACCTGGCAAACGTAGATTACCTGACAAAAATGGCGTTGGTTGGATCGATTGAAGAAAATGGCGGACAACAGATCTTGTGTGTGGCGCGATATGCAATCCTCGACCGAGATCCGCCAGGAGGGGCAGAAGCAGCAATTGTGGTGCGCGACGATTTTCAAAGATGCGGGTTAGGAAAAATCTCGATGGATCGACTGGCGCGTTATGCCCAAAAACACGGTGTCCGATATTTCACTGCGACTGTTCATACGACAAATCTCAAGTTGTTAAGTTTCATCCAAAGTTCTGAGTTAAGCTTCGAAAAAGAAGTCCTGGAACCAGGAGTTTGGGAGATCCGGATCCTGCTGGGTGAGTGAGATTGTCGATAATCAGGAATCAAGTTTGGGAAATTTCGCTCGAACCTGCGATCGAGGCAGCTTCACCAAGCTCGTTTAGTCTTGAGCATTCAGAAACCAAGGCCAGTGGTTAAATGGTGAAACGATGGGGAGCGGCTTTTCAGGCATTTACAACAATGGCGATTTAGAAGAAGGCTGCCTCCTGGCAGCCAATCCTGGTGATGATGCATAAATCAAAGGAGCTGGATTTAAACAGCTTCTCAAGCTTGATATGGATCGAGCGGTATCCCTGTGAAAAGGCTCAGCGAGCTGACAATCAGCTATTTTCGGTGAATTCTTCGTGAGCATCTCGCTCTATCAAGACTTCACGATCGCGGCCGCCTCCCACGGCTGGACCGATCACCCCCAACTCTTCAAGTTCATCGACGAGGCGTGCAGCCCGGGGATAACCTATCCGGAGCCGCCTTTGAAGCATAGAAGCGCTGGCACGCTGGTTGGTTCTCACAATCTCGATAGCTCGCTCGATAAGATCATCTTTTTCAGAAGAAATCTGGTCCTGATTGACGGTCTCTTCCCAGGGCGGCAATTGGTCTGTCTGAGCCTGAGGCTCTGACCAAGCTTTTTGCCAGAACGTGATCGCTCGCTCGACTTCCTGATCGCTGACCATCACACCCTGCAGCCGGATCGGTGCAGATGCTTCAGGTGGGATGAAAAGCATGTCACCATGTCCAAGAAGGGATTCGGCCCCATTCGTATCTAGAATCACGCGCAAATCAATAGATGATGCTACCGTGAAGGCGATTCTGGCTGGAAAATTCGCCTTTATAAGACCTGTGACGACGTCCACTCCAGGCCTTTGGGTGGCAACAACCAAATGGATCCCGGTGGCACGCGCCATCTGCGCGAGTCTCACGAGATTGTGCTCGGTTTGATCCGGGGCAGACATCATCAGATCAGCTAATTCATCGATCATCACCACAATATGAGGAAGGGGATTCTCACCACGCCGCCGGCGGATTTTTCGGTTGTAGGAGTCGATATTGCGGGAATGGGAGGACTCAAGAACCTTATAACGTCGATCCATTTCCATCACAGTCCACTGCAGCACCCCCAAGATCCGAATAAGAGCTGTCTCTACCTTGCCATACAAATGAGGCAAGCCGTTGAATCTCACCAGCTCAACCATTTTAGGATCAATCATTACCAGGCGCAGGTCATCCGGGGTGTTGTTCATGACCAGACAGGTTGTCAGTGCGGCGATGCAGACTGATTTTCCCGAACCGGTCGTGCCGGCGATGAGCAAGTGGGGCATGCGAGCAAGATCGGCAACGTATGGGGCACCTGAGACATCCCGTCCAAGCGCTATCGCGAGAGGCGAATTGTTCTTGCCGAATTGCTCCGATTCCATGATCGGTCGCAGACGGACGATCGAGGAGCGAGCATTCGGGACTTCGATACCGACGTACGGGCGCCCAGGCACCGGAGCCTCGATTCGTAATCGCTCCGCAGCCAGCGCCAACGCAAGATCGCGGCCAAGCGCCGATATTTGAGCTACACGTACTTTCTGGCGCGCCGCATCACCATTTTCCCCGGCTCCATCTTTATCGAGGTATCCAGGTTCAACTGCAAATTGGGTGACTGTCGGTCCCACCCGAAATCCAACGACTTTAGCAGGGATTCCAAACTCAGCCAGCGTCTTTTCAATGAGCCCAGCGGTCAAGTTAATATTCCTCTCGTCTGGTCGGTGGAACTGCTCATTAACCAGCAAATCTAGACCAGGCAGACGGGTATCTCGTGGGGGGAGCTCGGCGGAGGGCTTATCTTCATAATCTATGCGAAATGTCTTCCGAAATTGGGGCGGTAAAGAAATTTTTCGGCGGTTTTGAACGGAGGCCTGGGATTGAATTGGACTCGATGAAAGGGGAGACTCACTTACCACAGGCTCCGGCTCAACGAACCTGGAGCTGGCGGTTACCTTCGCGGCGCGGCTTGACCAGCGACCAACCGCCTGGAGCCATCCAAATGCGTAAGAAATTGTGAGCAGAAAGACTACAAAAACCAGTAAGATCATCAAACCACTATTGCTGAGCCCGATCGGTCGGATGAGAATTCGAAGCAGTTCCACCAGCCCCCAACCTACTCGTCCACCATCCAAACCAGCCTCTGCTCGGAACAGATCTGGTCCGCCAATCAGGGTAAGGAGGGCAATCGAGCAAAATGCTGCCAGCTCAAGCGAAAAAAGCCTAAGCCAGAAGTGGCCTCCCAAAGCAGGTCCTTCAGCCCGGCGCCGCAAGAGGATGATAGAGAACAAGATAGATCCAATGACAAACCACATACTCCCCCAACCAAACCAGAGACGGAGGGCGCCTGTCCACCAGTCCAATATCCCACCCGCAATTGCAGGAAATATCAAGCCCACCAAAGTGATCAATCCCGCCGACATCAGGAAAACAGCGGCAATATCGACTGAAAAACGTTCGAAACGTGCCAGGAAATCGAGGACGGTGGAACTCGAACCTTCATTCATCTTATCTTCAGGAAGATTTGAAAGCTGCTTGTGGGTTACCCTTGGCATATCCGATAATTATAGCATTCAGAATTACTATAAACGGATTGTGGGATTTGTCCAGGCACCTGCAGGATACCCCTTTAGAATCACGCTGAGCGAAAAAGCTCACATTATTCTCAATAAACAGCTGCTTAAGCTCCGATTTGATAATGAGCTTGTAAGCGATTGGATTAAGCCGTGTTGGAATTTAAATTATCTACAACTCGGTTTGGGCGGTGAGCCTCACTGCGAGATGCCAGGTAGATGCCGGCTAAAATCAAGCTTGCTCCGATCAGTTTGATCGGGGTGAACTGTTCTCCTAGAAAGAAATATGCCAGGATGGATGATCCGATTGGTTCACCAAGGACTGCAATCGAGACGAATGCCGCCGAGAGATATGCAAGCGCCCAGTTGTACGAAGTGTGTCCTAAGAGCTGAGGCACGAGCGCAAGAGCCAGAAGCCAGAAGTAAGTAGAGGGCGAATATCCAAAGAATTCCAGACCAGATGCCAGGGCTGCAACCGCGAGCACGCAGGCTGCGGTACCGTAAACCAGGAAAATATAAGTCAATAAAGTCATGCGCGTCCGAAGTCTGCGACCGACAATTATGTAACCAGCTGCAGTTACTGCCCCGGCTAATGCCAGCAAATCCCCAAGAAATGCCCGTCCGCGCACGAAATCAGACCAAGAAGGACAAACCAGATTGACACCGTCCAAAGTACAGGAATCGCTGATTCCGACGATTATTCCTCCAGCAAGCGCAAGAAGCATCCCAAACAGCATCAATCGCGTAAGCGGTTCCTTTAAAGTCAATGGAGAAAGAAGCGCCACCCAAAGAGGGGCGGTAGAAACCAAGACTACCGAGCTTGCAACGCTGGTGTAAGATAGTGAGCTTATCCAGGTAGCGAAATGAAGCGCCAAAAAAAGGCCGGATAATGCGGCAAGGCCGCGCTCCCTTGAAGTCAGTAGGGCAAGTTCGTTTCGGCGTCGAACAACTGCAAACGGTGCTATTACCAGCGAAGCCAAGATAAGCCGCCAGGCAGCAATGATTAACGAGGGAGCCTCTTGCTGGGCGAATCGGATCATGATCGAAGCCGTGGAGACAGCCAGAATTCCAAAACCGAGAACCAGGATGGGAGAGATGGGAGGGCGGCGCATCCCCTGCATTATAAAGGATGGATCCGCCAGTGGAAGTTGGTAATGCTGAAACTATACGGTTGGGCGACTGATGTGCAGGACAACTTTTCCGATCACCCAGCGTCTCGGGATAAGACCAAACTGCCGGCTGTCGGTACTATCCGGATTCTCACCTACGACGAATAATTCTTCGCCGTCCGGGGTAATTGTTTCCAATCGTTTTACTAATCTGCCGTAGACAGGGTGGTGGAATACTACCAGATCTCCAGCTTTAAGCTTGCGCAGAGAAAAGGCGGCTTTAAAAACGAGGATGTAATCGCCCGGATTTATGGAAGGTGCCAGGCTTTCACCTGACACCTTCATCAATCGGATCATTCAATTACTGGATAAACCAGTTCAACGGGTGGGTTATAGGGCGATTTTGCTCGGCGGGTTTTCATGCTCTTGGTTGCCCAGAAGATTTCGGCAAATTTGTTGATCTCTTCTACCAGGTCCAGGGCAGCCTGGCGATCTGCGGTCTGCCGGCTTTTTGAGCCAAACTGCATGATTCTGTGGGTGATGGCATGCAGATCGGGGAATTTCTCCAGGTGCGGCGCTTTGATGTAATCTCCCCAAATCACACGGATCTCATGCTTAGCTTTCTCTGCATGCTCTTCCTTGACCTCGATGTAACGAGACATGGTGTTGAAGTAATCTTTACCTTTCTCCCCACCTTTGCTTTCGAGATCTGCCATCAGATCCATCATCCTGACAACGGTGACGGCGGCAATTTGGGCAGTGATCGGGTCGTAGATCCCGCAGGGAATATCACAGTGCGCGCTTGCGCTCTCAAAACCCATCTTTTTATCCAGGGCTGAGATCAAATTGTAAATCATTCTTTCCTCCTGATGATTATGTTGAATTGGATAGTGAGCTATCCAGAACTTATTCGACCATAGGTCCGTTATGCCCCAATTTAATCTTTCGACCGCGTCATGATACTTATAATGATAAAACTTGTCAAGATTCTGTTGCTAAAGCCTCACCTTCTTCTTATAATAACGATCGCTTGACAAAGGAATAAGGGGAGACTAAAATTCATTCAGGAGGATCGTCATATGACCCATATTATCACCAGTTTATGTTTACGCGACTCAGGATGCGTTGATGTCTGCCCGGTGGAGTGCATTGTCCCTGGGAAGCCTATCGCTGAATGGCCGTGGTTTTACATTGATCCAGATACATGTATCGATTGCGGGGCATGCATACCCGAATGCCCCTTCGAAGCCATCTTCCCTGAAGATGAAGTGCCGTCCGCCTACACCGCAAAAGGCGGCGAGTACATCAGCAAGGTTGGATTGAAAGGTCATTACGAAGGAACAAATCACCACGGGGAAGCAGTTGTATTAGACTGCGTCCGCCAGCTTGACGCCGGTGAAGTGGTTGATCTGACCGCAGATACCCAGCCAAATTATGATTATTTCACTAAGGGTTCAGGCTACAAAGCGCTTGAAATGTAACACTTTCCGATATCCAATAATATTTTTCCAATAATAGATTTTGTACCTTAAACAACAAGCTCCCCATATGATTGGGGAGCTTGTGCAGAATGTATCAATACATGCTTTCGAATAAATTACTCTACCTCCCAAAATCCGGGAAGTTTTATCGGATCTGAAGCTCCAAATTTCCAGCTCCCAGGTCGACATTGATCGTCAATACTGGACCCCCGTTTCCAGTCAAATATGCGTCGTTTTGGATTTCCCAGTCTCCTGAGGTCTGAACATTCATCAATCCTGAGGTATTTATACGCGCGGTCATTCCCTCAGGAATCACAATCACCAGTTGGCTGAAGCCCGACTCGATCGAAGCGACCGCATCCCTTTTTAACTCTCCAGAAAAATCCAGTTTATAATTCCCTGCCCCGCTTCGAAAAACAAGCGAAGTGAAGTTGGCATTCGCGAGATCCGATAAAGTCACATTAGAAGCACCAGTCTGATATCTCAATCGGTCCATTTCAACCGGATTCGGCGAAGAAAATCGAAGGCTCACGTCTGCAGCGCCATCGGTAACTTCCAACTCCCGAATCGGAAGACCACCCAAGTCCATGTCGCCTTGATAGGCGCCTGAGTTTATTTTGAGCCTCATCAAGAAATTCCCAAGCTCTAGATCCCAGCGGTTTTCCACCTCGTCGCTCATTCTTGGGATCCCCTTGATTTCCAACTCGCCGGTTGTAAGTCGAACCGTTTCATCCTCGACAGAGATTTCCGGTTTTAAATCGTCTACGTTATACTTTGCAGTTCCGCTCACCAAAGCGGCTTGAGAAGACGAGCCTTCCTTTGCTGGGCGAATTTTTAGCTCTCCAGCGCCAAATTCAATCGTTAGATCGATCACCTCTGCATCCGGAGGTTCGATAAGAATGTCTTCGGTTTGCGTAGGTCCAGTCACGATCCGATCTACTGGAATATTGACTGTGATACCGCATGCCATTGTTATCAATGCTGCAATCATTACAGCGAATAAGATTATTGAACGCCTCATCATTAAACTCCTTCCCTCTGCAATTATTTCGGGTTCATTTTTTCGTGGTATTTTCTATACGAAGAAATCCTCAGAAAGTTGCATTTTCGTATTTTGATTGATCTTGCTAAAATCAGCCGCAGCCGGGATGATGATATTAACTTCGCACGCAAGAATACGATGATCCCCGTGATTATATAAACAATTGCGAGCGAAAGAAGAGAGAATTTTATAACAGCGGCAATGCTCGCGATTTCAGGCCAGGGAGATCCGGCTCTCTTCAAAAGGACCAGAACAAGTCCAAGATTCTCGATTGAATCGAAAATAACTGCACACCATACAGCCGCAGCAAGAACCGCTCTCGAATAGCCTATCGACCAGCCAGCCCCTAAAAGAATTCTGCCTGTCCAAAAACACGCTATGCTGAGAGCCAAAGCATAACTGACCATGAACAGGTAGTCAAATCCGAGATTAAACGAAGCAAGGCTTTGAAGCTCTGGAGTCCAGGAGCTGAGGATCTCAAACGCCCTTTCGGGAGTCCGGGCAAATTCAAATGAGATGATTCCTGCGGACGCTGCAGGATTAATCAATGGAGTATTGACAACACTGATAACAATAAAGGTGAATGCAAATCCTAGCCACAAAAGCCAGATCAGGGCTCTACTTATAGCCGGCGATTTGGATATTTGAAGCGCCATGTTTTCCTCCTTTGTGATGATTTTACCCTCTTCTCCATTTCCCTTGCAGGAAAAGGATATTTAGGGCAAAATTGTTCTGAATCCTGGAGGATAAAAATGTCCGAAAATCCACAATCCGAAGAAAGCATTACCGAAGAATTTCGCAGGTTGGGAATCAACCTGGTTTCAGCATTACAAACTGCCTGGGAAGCTCCAGAAAGAAAAAAGCTGCAAGACGAATTGACGAGCGGTCTAAACGAATTAGGCTCCACGCTGCGGCGGGAGGTTGAGCAGTTCTCGAGCAGCGATACGGGACAGCGCATTAAAGGAGACGTGGAGCAGTTTGGTGAAAAAATCCGAAGCGCTGAAACAACATCTAAGGTTCGCGGTGAATTGATCCATGCCTTACAATTAGCCAACACCGAGATCCAAAGGGTAATTGACAATTGGACTGAAAGCGAATCGAACTCCGAGGCGGCAGACCCAAATAAAACAGCATCGAATGATGCTCCGCCTGTTCAAGAGTGAGATCATACATCCTGATTTTCTGCTTCATACCTCTTGCTTGACAGTCATCCATGCTTGCGATAGCATAGGTAAGAGGTCAATTAATAATGAAAGGCGAACAACAACTGGTGGAACAAGCTACGGATAATTCGGTTGCCAAACCAAGACAGACACTTTCAGACCAGATGCGTAAAACCTTTGGAGGCGTACTCGACCCGATCGCAGGGTTTCTGAACCGTCTCGGATTAATGCCTAACACAATTACTGTGCTGGGGTTGATCGGGAATGTGATCGGCGCCAGCTTAATCGCTTTTGGGCAAGTCCAGATTGGCGGGATAATAGTTCTTATGATGGGGCCGGTGGATGCCCTTGATGGGGCAATGGCCAGGTTGCGCGGGATGGCAGGTCAATTCGGAGCTTTCGTGGATTCAGTCACGGACCGGTATTCGGAACTGGTCATCTACTTAGGTCTCTTGGTCCATTTCACCCGGGTATGGAATCCGCAGGCAATTATCCTAGTATTTTCGGCAGCGGCGGGTTCAGTCCTGGTTTCGTATATTCGGGCTCGTGGGCAGTCGCTCGGTTGGGATACAAAAAAGGGGATATTAACCCGCATGGAACGGTACCTTGTCCTGGCTCCGGCATTGATCCTGAATATTCCTGTTGCGGGGCTGTGGATCATTGCGGTACTCGCGAATATCACCGCAATTCAGAGAATCGTTGATGTTCGCCGGCAGGCTTATCAGACTCAGTCTTCCTTAAACCAGGCATCAGAAAAATAATGAACATCCCAACGGGTTTTCAACTAGGACCGATCTACATTTACTATTACGGCATCATCTTGATGATAGGCGCGCTGGCGGGCGGCTGGTTGGCGAGTGTGGAAGCCCGCCGCAAGGGGGTAAATCCGGAAATTGTGTGGGATGGATTGATTTGGGCTTTGATAGCCGGGATTATTGGAGCTCGACTGTGGCATGTGTTTACACCTCCACAATCAATGGTCGAGCAGGGAATAACCACTTATTGGTACTTGATGCATCCATTAGATTTTCTGAACACACGCCAGGGAGGTCTTGGTATTCCTGGAGCAGTCATTGGCGGCTTAACTGGATTATATCTGTTCAGCCGGCGAAGGAAAATTAATTTCCTACAGCTTACGGATATCGGCGCCCCGGGATTAGCTCTCGGACAGGCAATCGGGCGCTGGGGGAATTTCGTAAATCAAGAACTTTATGGCTCGCCAACGACCTTGCCCTGGGCGGTCCATATTGACGCGAAAAACAGGCTCCCTGGTTTTGAGACAATTGAGACCTATCATCCGCTCTTCCTCTATGAAGCGCTTTGGAGTTTGGGAAATCTGATCGTTCTATTGTGGATGGGGCGTAAATATGAAAACCGTCTCAAGGACGGGGATATCTTTTTGACCTATCTGATTATCTATCCGCTCGGTCGGTTTTTTCTAGAGTTCTTACGGTTGGATGCAGCCTACCTTGGGGGTATCAATGCCAACCAGACCTTGATGGCGGTGGTTGCAATCAGCGCAGCGGCAACGCTTTTTTGGCGCCATCGCGATGGGTCCGGATCTGAAACGGAGAATGAACCTCCGCAATCTAACGGATCCGAATAACAGTTGGATCATGATCCTGACCGAAGATCTCGGGAAGCGATTTGACAAATTCCAGGCGGTTGAAGCGGTCAACCTGACCGTCCAAAATGGGGAAGTGCTTGCCCTGCTGGGACCCAACGGCGCCGGTAAAACCACAACCGTGCGTATGCTTTCATCGGTGCTGATTCCGAGTTCGGGCTCAGCAAAGGTAGCAAATTTTGATGTAGTGCATGAGGCAGCCAGCGTCCGAGCTAATGTCGGGGTTTTAACCGAAAATCACGGTCTCTACAACCGGATGCCCGCACAAGAATACCTGGATTTTTTTGGACAAATTTATCGATTGAGCCCAGAATTGCGCAAGAAGCGGACTCAGCAGCTTCTGGAAGAATTTGGTTTGGAACAAAACTCGCGTCAACCTATCGGTGAGTATTCCAAAGGAATGAGGCAGAAGCTGGCGCTCGCCCGTGCATTGCTCCATGACCCGCCCGTTCTTCTTCTAGACGAGCCAACTTCTGCAATGGACCCTGAAAGCGCTCGCTTAGTACGAGACTCTATCCTAACAATGCGCTCCGAAGATCGAACAATAGTGATATGCACACACAATCTGGCGGAAGCCGAACAGCTCTCCGATAAAATCGCGATTATCAGAGAGGGTAAAATCATTGCCCAGGGTTCGCCAGAGGGATTAAAACGCGACATGCTTGGGTCAGCCGAATATGAGATTAGACTTGCGGCTGAAATTAATGGTCGACTTCCCGGATTGCCAGAATGCGCAAAAGAATCTGGGTTTGGAAAAGACTGGATTCGCTACCGGACTGCCGATCCATTCCGGGAAAACCCAGCAGTGATTCGCTGTCTGGTTGACCAGGGATTGGATGTGGTCAGCTTGCAAGAAGTCCCTCGAAGCCTGGAGCAGGTTTATATGCAGGCAATCAGCGCCAATGAATTTAAGGCAGGGGTGAATGGATAGCTTGCGAATGGCGCTCGTGATCACTCGCAGGGAAATGCGAGATCAATTCCGGGATTGGAGGATCATCTTTCCGGTCATCGTTCTGACATTGGTGTTTCCCTGGTTGATGAATTTCACGGCGCGCCAGGCAGTAAGGTTTGTTGAACGCTACAACGCCCCACTTGTCGCCGAAAGGATGATCCCCTTTCTATTGATGATTGTGGGATTTTTCCCGATCTCGGTCTCGTTAGTCATCGCATTAGAGAGCTTTGTTGGTGAAAAAGAACGTCGAAGTATCGAGCCGCTGCTTTGTTCTCCGCTCAGTGACGGTCAGCTCTATTTCGGAAAACTTATGGCGGCGATGACCCCCCCGGTACTTGCCAGTTATTTGGGGATTGCGGTGTACCTAACTGGATTGTTAATTCAGGTCGGTTGGAAGCCTTCAGCGATCTTATTAACCCAAATCTTAGTCTTGACCACTGTTCAAGCGATCGTGATGGTCAGCGGCGCCGTAGTAGTCTCATCCCAAACTACGTCTGTACGGGCGGCTAATCTTCTTGCATCTTTCATTATCATTCCCATGGCTTTTCTTATCCAGGGAGAAGCTATGATCATGTTTTGGGCTCGCTATTACATCTTGTGGTGGGTGATTGCTGGCGAGCTTGTAATCGCCGGTCTGCTTATCCGCACAGGGGTTTCATATTTCAACCGGGAAGAACTGTTGGGACGGGAGCTGGACACCATCAATTTGAAATCTGCCTTCTGGCGGGTTCGCATATCATTTTTTGGCAAAGCCTCTTCTGTCAAGAATTGGTACTTAAAAATACTGCCCGCCACACTATTTGAGCTTCGCCTCCCTATCCTATTTTCTTCAATCGCCTTATTGATTGGGTATATCGCAGGATTCAGCCTTGCGGATGAATTCCGGCTTCCAGCCCATCTGGTAGCATACCAGAATTTGGGAAGCGGGTTTATCCAAGGTCTAAAATCAATGCGATTTTTTAGTACAGCCGGAATTGGGATTATCTGGCTTCACAACCTGCGTTCAATTCTTATTGCTACTATATTAGGGGTCTTCTCTTTTGGGGTCTTAGGGTTGTTGGTCTTGATGCTGCCGATAATGGTGATTGGATTTGCGGCTGGGAATATTTCGCTTGCAGGTCTATCCCCGCTCACTTTTTTTGCCGCTCTGGTTCTGCCGCACGGATTATTTGAAATTCCGGCGATTATTCTAGCTGGTGCTGCTATTCTCCAACTGGGAGCGACACTAACGGCACCTGCTGAAGGAAAGACAATCGGAGAAGCCTGGCTGGTAGCCCTTGGCAAGTGGGCGCGGATCATAATCGGCGTGGTTATTCCGCTTTTCTTACTATCGGCAGCGATTGAAGTATTCATAACCCCTCATATCGCAGTCTGGCTGCTGGGGAAATGAGCATATATATTTTATAGATAGGAGATTACTCGAGTGACAAAATTAATTTTTCTCGGGACATCGTTTGTTGTCCCTGCTTTCAACCATGAGAACACGCATCTTTTGATCCTTGGTGAAAAACAAAAAATTTTAATTGACACTGGTAATAATCCCACGGTGAGGCTGAAACAAGTTGGGCTTGATCCACTGGAATTGACCGATTTGCTGCTGACTCATTTCCATCCGGACCATATTTCTGGAGCGCCTTCACTCTTGTTGAACAGCTGGATATTGGGGAGAATAAAACCGCTGGATATCTATGGACTTGACGATACAATGCAGCGGTTCGAAAAAATGATGGATCTCTATCAGTGGGAGAACTGGCCGAACTTTTATCCAGTCCATCTGCATCCCATAGAGCCACGGGAGCTGGTCGAGGTATTCAACAGCGAAGAATTCCTAGTCACCAGCTCGCCCGTCCATCATATGATCCCTGCATTTGGGATGAGGATCATATCCCACCGAACAAGGAGGTGCATTGTCTATTCAAGCGACACAGAGCCTTGCGATGAGGTTGTGAATCTTGCAGAGGGCGCCGATATCTTGATCCACGAAGCTACGGGGGCAAGCCTTGGACACAGCTCTGCCGCCCAGGCTGGTGAGATCGCTTCGAAGGCCCGGGTAAAAGAGCTCTACCTGATCCATTACAAACGCCCATTATCCCACTCAACAGAATGGACCACTGCGGACGCATTAGCAAGCCGGAATAGTTTGGTGGATGAAGCGCGAACCACCTTCGATGGTCCAGTAACGGTGGCTGAAGATTTTATGGAACTTGAGTTTTAATTGAAATTACCAGCCTTGAATGAAAGGCAGCCACTCCTGGTTTTCTCCAAGATGACGAGCAAACAGGTAAACGGCCGAAGCTGAAGGTTCTTCTGGCGGACGCATGAGTTGCATCTGAACCTGATCTAAAGTCCTTCCCCCCTTGCGGTGATTACATGACGGGCAGGCTGCTACCAGATTTTCCCAAGAATGACTACCCCCAAGCCGGCGAGGAATCACATGGTCTATGGTCAAATACGAGACGCGCTGACCGCAGTATTGACAGGTGTATTCATCGCGGCGCAAGACTTCACGCTTAGTCAGGCGAACAGTCAAGCGAGGGCGTTTGATCATCTTATCGAGCCGAATTATCGAAGGTTTTGGAAAGATTGCAGCGACCGATCGAACTTCGCCGCGTCCATTCAAGACTAGGCTGGCTTTTCCATTCAGGATCAACCCCATCGCCCGTCGGGTACTGCACACATTAATCGGCTCAAAGTTGGCGTTTAGAACCAGGACGGGTTCCTGCATCGGTTCCTCACAAACTTGCCGAATTATAGCATGGCTCTATTTGTTGAAGGTTAACAGTCAACAGCTTGCCTATATACGACCTGTAAGCAGAAAATCCTTTATAATTATTGACCATGATCGAAGAGAGCGATTTATCGGTCGGAGAATTCTTTCCTGAGCAGCTCTCACGGCGCGGCGAGCTCGTCGCATGGGTTACTACACTAATAACCCTGGTCGGATGGATGATATTATCTGTGCTGGATTTTTCGGTCTTTATCGGCTTGAAACTGCTCTGCATCTTGCTCGGATTTTCAGCGCTCGCAATTTCACTGGGAAACTGGATGGACCGCCGAACCAGACTCGAGCTTATGCAAAATGGGATCCATTTTGAGAACGGTTTGCGAAAAGTGACTTTGAATTGGGATGGCGTCGAAAGAGTTCGATGTCACGCCATCCGATTGGGGCAAGAAAGTCTCCGTGATCGGAACAGGTGCTCATTTCGAATTTCGCACGCTTGGCGAAGTAAGGGTGCGTGATGAGGTTAAGGGAAGGTTAGGGTTCGAGAAAGGCGAGGAAATCTTAGCGCATATCTTGAACAAGGCTCAGTTGATTAATGTATCGAGCACTGAGGAAGGTTGCAGCCATTATTCCAAAGGTTAAGCCTGTGGATCTGCGGCGAGCAGCCAGCGCCCTCCCGCAGAGGGCGCGTTTTTTATGATTTGAAAGCACTCATCTAATAAATATAGGAGACAATTCATGGATAAGCGTCAGATGACAATTGAGCAGCAAGTCGAGTACTTAATGCAGGGGACTGAGTACGGTGACGAAACCCTCAAGCAAGCGATGGCAGAAGAGCTAGGCCAGCGGCTACTCGAATCCCAGAAAGAAGGTCGCCCACTGCGGATTTATTGTGGTTTCGACCCTCGCACTAGCGATCTCCACCTGGGTCACACCGTCCCGATGCGCAAGCTACGCCAGTTCCAGGAATTGGGTCATGAAGTCACATTTCTTATCGGGAACTACACCTCGCTCATTGGTGATCCATCCGATAAAGATAAACTGCGCCCCCAGCTTACGCCCCAAGAAGTGCAGCAGAATGGCCAGACCTATGCAGAACAGGCTTACAAGGTACTGGATCGGGAGAAAACACTAATCCGATACAATGCTGAATGGCTTTCAAAATTGACATTTGCGGAACTGATCAACCTGGCGTCTAATTTTACTATTCAACAGTTTATCGGGCGTGAAAATTTCAAGCTTCGTTGGGAGCATGGCGATGCAATTTACCTTCATGAAACATTTTATGCAATCATGCAAGGTTATGACGCATACGCGATGAGGAGCGATGTGCAAGTTGGAGGAACCGACCAGCTTTTTAACATTATTACTGCCGCCCGTAAGTTAATGGTTTTCTTGAACGAAAAACCAAATATTGGCGTAATTATGGGCATTCTACCCGGTACTGACGGCGAAGTGAAAATGAGCAAGTCCCTTGGCAACCACATTCCTTTGCTTTCCACACCAGAAGATATGTACGGCAAAGTGATGAGCGTACCTGACAAAGCCATGGGGTTGTATCTGCGATTATTGACGCGTTGGACTCCACCAGAGATCAATGAACTTGAAGCTGGATTAGCTTCCGGTTTCTATCATCCAAGAGATGTGAAGATGAAGCTGGCTCGCGAGATCGTTGCAATCTACCATTCCGAAGAATTGGCTGAAATGGCAGAACAGTACTTCGTACGCGTCTTCCAACAGGGTGACATGCCTGATGAAATGCCCGAGTTTCAGCTCATGGGGAACCAAAGTGTTCTCGAAATCCTGGTCAGCACAGGTTTAGTCAGCAGTAAAAGCGAAGGGAAGCGCATGATCGACCAACATGCAGTTCGATTGGACGGCGAAATCCTTAATGATCCAAATCAGGCTTTCCCTCATCCTGGTGTGCTTCAGGTGGGCAAAAGGCGCTACTTGCGGATTATTTAAAACCCTGACAGCAGTTCTTTGGCGATGAGTTGAGCCGCTCCTGGATCATCGCGTTCTAATACAATCGCGAGGGCGAGTGGGTTCGAAGCTGAATTCGGCAGCGCTCCGCCGATTAACCAGGTCAAGGGTGAGTTTTGATTATCTTGAACAACTTTTACTACCTGCCAAAACCCCTCCCCTTTGAGGGCATGGGTTTTCGCAAGCAAATTTGCATCTTCAGTCGGTACGGCTGCCAGTGATTTGTCTTCTGCCGGTAGAGGAGTCCAGCCATTTTCCGAGTCATCTACTGCCATTACCATGCGTGGGACTGGGCGGACTCCTTCAGCAGTCACCGTGGCAGCAGTTAACGCAAGTTGAAGCGGGCTGTAAGTCTGTATACCAGTACCATCCGGTGATTTGAAGCTGATGTCTCCGGTTTGGAGCCCGATGACAGTACCTAAAGATTTCCCCGCAGCAAGAATACCTGCTGGGAATTCATCTACCAACGAACCTATTGGGTATCGCCCCATGACTGCCCGATTTAACAGGGGTGCTTCAGGATCATCAATCAGCTCTTCCCAATCGCTGACCAGTTCATTCGCATCAAAACCAGGCTGCGAAGCCATGGCAAGGATTTCGCCCGTCCTTGCATCTATAAGAACCAGTGCGCCGCGCTTACCTTCCAACAGCTGGTCTGCCTTTTGCTGAAGGTTGAGATCGATTGACAAGCGGATGTCTCTTCCAGGAGGTGGCTGACCGTAGACGAGCTCGTTCCAGATTACTTCGGATAATGGATTTCCCTCAAGCCCGCGCAGGAATGGATCCTGAGATTCCTCCAGCCCAGATTGACCATAGGTTGAACTGGTATAACCTACAACATTGCTCAGCGCAGGATAATTGATTCTCCGAGAATAAGCCCCAGGTTCACCCGTCGTTTCGCTGATAGGGCGAGCACTCCGGTCCAGAACCGCGCCTCTGCGGACAAAACGATCTCCAACAGCTCTGCGAGGATTATCGGTTCGCACCAGAAGCCCAGGCGCTCGATAGATCGCCCACCAACCGGCAGCCAGAGCGGTCACGACAAAACCCACCCCTAACACCAACCCCAGGTGGAGATAAGGTTGTGGATTTATCGGTTTCTGGGTTTGGGATTCGGATGGTTTGCTCATGATCATCAGAAGCATCAACCCCAGCATCGATATCAGCAGTGAAGAACCACCATATGAAACAAATGGTAGGGTGATCCCCGTCAGCGGGAGCAAACGGAGTGCTCCCCCCATTATCAGAAGACTTTGGGCACCAAGGTATGCGGAAATACCTGCCGCCAGATAACGCAGATATGGTTCAGGGCGTCTTACTGCAATTACCAATCCCCTGGAGACCATCAGTACAATGATCAGGATCAGTCCAAGGGCTCCGACCAAACCTGTTTGTTCGATTACTGCGGCAAAAATCAAATCCGAATGGGAGACAGGTACCAACTCCGGACTCCCCAATCCTGGACCACGACCAATGACGCCTCCATTCGCTACGGATAAGAGAGACTGGACGATTTGATAAGATTGTCCGCTTGGATCCTCCCACGGATTAAGCCAGGCTTCAACTCTTACACTTACCACATCAAACAGCAGATAGCCCAGGATTCCTGCACAGATCAGGCTTAACGCAGCAAGCAATAAGACAATACGGCGCTGTGAAGTGACGTAGACCATTGCTGCATAGAGGAATAGAAAGATTGCGGCAGCCCCTAAATCTCGTTGGATAGCGAGGACAGCGACCGCCAAACCTATCATCAAGACAGAGGGGGCTATCAGCGGCACAAAAGGCACTACCCATCCTCCAAGAGGTGATCGAACTTCGGGCTGCTTATTTGACACGGGTTGCGACTGATGAGCCAGAGCCAACAATGTTTGACGATCAGCCATGTATGCAGCCAGAAAAGCGATCATCAAGAGCTTGAGGGGTTCGGATGGTTGAAGGTATATTCCACAGCAGCCAAGCCACATGCGGGGACCATAACCCAGTGGATTGACCCCGAAACCAAATGTCATCGCAGTGAGAATTAATCCCCCTGTCAGCCAAAGATACTTGTACCTGCGCAAAAACCGCAGATCAGGTGGGAGCCGGAAACCCAGTACTAACAATACCCCAGTGAGGGTCAGCCAGATCATTTGCCGAAATCCAAAAATCGGCATAAGGCTCCAAATCGTCAACATCCCCCATCCACTGAGTAAGGCTGCCGCTGGCAGCAAGTAAGGATCTCTTCCAGGCAGAAGACGGACGGATTGAAAATGAGCCAAACCAAAAATAATGCCCCAAACTGCCACTCCAAGCCAATGATCGAATCGGAAAGGTCCGGCGGACGAATGCCCTCTAACCGCAGGAGAAACGGTCAAGGCGGCTGCATAAATAACCAAAAATAACCCCCCAAGGACTAACAGGCGGGATTGAATTTGATCATTTCGGGTGGAGGAGGGATTTTCCAATTTGGATGAGCCGCGATCTAACCACGAGAAGGGTAATCTTGAGAAGCTCGTGGGCCTTAGCTGCTTCTTATGATAAGTATTTCCCCACCAGAAGGCTGAGCTTTTGGACTGTCTCCGAAGGGACGCGTTCTTTGGCTGTGATCAATGCACCAGCCAAGGCTTGATTACAGCTGCAATCTCGCTCGTCCTTCCAATTGCTGGCGAGATTCTTGACTGCCTGGCGTGCAATCTGGGTATTGCGACTAAGAACCTCCACGACGCGTTCGACCGACACAGGGTCTTCAGTGATGTGCCAGACATCATAATCGGTCACGTGAGCCATAACTGCGTAGCAAAGCTCCGCCTCCCGAGCCAGAAAAACCTCAGGAGATGTTGTCATACCTATCAACGACATCCCCCAAGATCGAAAGATGTTAGACTCAGCTTTAGTGGAGAACCGCGGACCTTCGATCGTGATAAGACCGCCACCCCAATGAACTTTGCCGCCAGCTGCTTCGGTAGCAGTTGATAACATTTTTGAGAGATCGGGACAAAAAGGGTCAGCCGTGGAGATATGCACGACCAGGCCTTCTCCGTAGAAAGACGACGCTCGATTTTTTGTAAAATCGAAGACCTGGTCTGGGATCACAATTTCTCCAGGGATATAGTCTTCACGCAGCGACCCGCACGCACTGATGCTCACCACCCTCTCCACTCCGAGCGACTTCAGGGCAAAAATATTTGCGCGGTAATTTACTTCGCTCGGCATGATATGGTGACCAATCCCATGGCGAGCAAGGAAGGCCACCCGGAGTCCCTCAAGTGAGCCGGTGATTATTGGAGCGCTCGGGGAGCCAAATGGAGTCTCTGGAAAATTCTCAACAATATCTTCCAGACCGGGCATTTCATACAAGCCAGAACCACCGATTACCGCGAGCATTGGATTTGGGTACACAATATCCTCCTATTCATTGGCTCACAACAGTTATGAACCCAGATATTAATTTCTTTTACTACAACTCAGTTTGCTCTTGTGATTCGGATGTTCTATTCAAAGACATATCCGTGAGGTTGTTTCCAATTTTTACGTTCAAATGAACACTGCCGCACCGCACTGCATCTCCATTCGTAAGCACCATGGCTGTCGTCAGTCGTTCATCATTAAGAAATGTACCGTTTTTGGAATGAAGGTCTTCAGCCCACCACTGTCCATGATGAAAAGACATTCGGGCGTGTTTGGCAGAAATTGTTTTATCCTTCAGTCTCAAATCGCATCCGGGTTGGCGACCGATTATTACCTCTGTTTGTCGATATCCCCGAGTCTCCATTCGATCCTCAATCCATTCCAGGACAATTGGCGGGGCGAGAATCTCGTGTGATTTTTGGGCTTCATAGCGGAGCTGTCTCCAAAGCACCCAGATCGCTAAACCCAAGAAAATATACAGCGCAGCAGCAAGCAGAATTCGGAGGATCAGGAAGGCTATTTCCATTTCATCTCAGATCATTGAACAGTGGAAATTTCCTGAGTTACACCAAGTTCTGGGGAATCCTGTCCAAAAACAATGGGGACCCCTGCCAAGGAGATCACGTCCCCAGGGTGGAGAACTTGTTGGAAAACCCGGCTGCCGTTTACAAATGTCCCGCCGCGAGAATCGAGGTCAAAAACGACAAACTGTCCTCGAACCAGGCGTATCTGGGCATGTGTGCGAGATACACGCCCATCATCGATCACGAGATGATTATCCGGACGCCGCCCGAGATTGATAACAGATCGATCAAGGGGGATAATTTGAGTCCCATTGACGATCAAGAAAACACCGCCTGGTATTTGATGAGTATGGGATTCTGGCGCTGCAACATCGCTCGTTTGGGAGATCGATCCAGTATCATCGTAAGGGATAACCAGCATCTCTCCAGGTAAAAGCTGTTCACGACTTTCCACCTGTATAAAGCCATACTCAGGGAACTTGATACTCTGTTCGGAGCCAATCGAACGAAAAGCGGTTTCAATCTCAGATAACCAGCGTGAATTGCGAAATAAATCCAATTCCATTGGACAAACACATAAAATCAGACGCTCAGGCGCGGCTATACTCCCATCACTAGACGTGTGCAGTCCCTCTTCTACAGCAGTCATCAGCCGGTGGGCAAACATTTCTGAAAGCGGTATCCCGGCGAACAGCCGTTCAGCGGTTCCTTCCACAAACAGCTGCAGCCGAGATTCAATTAATATCAATTTTTCTTCTAAGATGTTCATCGTCAGGGGGAGTATTATAAAAGCAAAAAGAGCGGATGGACAAGAACAGCGAATAAGGGGTTTGTGAATGGGGGATTAAGAACTAACAGAGACATTATCGTGTGCCTCTCCAATTCTAACTTCGGAATTTTCGGTTTGAATTACTCGATCATGTTTCTCGGATCAGCAGGTTTCAAACAACAAGTCTGATAGGAGCTCTGCAACTCGACCAACCTGAGGCTCCCATAACAAGGCATCATGATGACCATCGACCTCAATAACCTCAATACGTTCTCCTGCGACGGCTCCCCACCCTAATAACGGATCGGGTACCAAGCCAAACGGCTGACGTCTGGCTCGGAATAATACCAATCGGCCTTTAAATCTAGGAGGAGTCAAGGCATACCGGTTGGCGATCTTATTGGCCTTACGGACTCGCTTAAGATCATCAGGAAGCGGGTTGCGGATTAGTTGGTAGCTGTTGGAGATCCGCACACTCAGCCTGCGGCCCATACTCGGGATCCGAAGGGATAAATATTCGCCTGCACCACGCAAGTTTAACGATTTGATATTAACTAGATGCCGCTGCAATTTTTGAATCTTGCGGATCAGATATATTTTGCCTCGCTTCATTCCTGGCAAACGTTTTGGGTAGTTCGGGCCATAAGTATCAAACATCACCACAAGCGCAGTATTTTCTCCCATATCTGCAAGCTGTTGGGCGATCTCATATGCCACTTTTCCCCCAAACGACGAGCCGCATAAGGTATAAGGTCCATGAGGTTGAATTTTCAAGATAGACGCGAGATGAAAACCCGCGATCTCAACGACATTCGTCAGCGGCTCTTCTTGACCGCCAATCCCTTTTGATTGCAGGGCATAAAGGGGCTGATTACTCCCCAAATGTTTCGATAGATCGTGATAATTTAACACATTCCCACCCACACCTGGCAAGCAGAAAAGGGGCGGGAATTTCCCATGCGGTTGAACAGCGACCAGCGGCGACCAATCTGCCACCCATTGTTCATCCTGGAGAAGCTCAGACTGTTGAGCTACGGTCGCAGCATTGAAAATTATGGAGAGCGGCAGTTTTTTCCCAAGCATCCGCTCTATCTCAACAAATATGCGCATTGCCTGGAGTGAATCGCCTCCGATCGCGAAAAAATCGTCATAGATCCCGATCGGATGGCAGCCAATCACCCTTTCCCAGATTTTTATCAGCCTAGCTTCAAGATCATTGGTCGGCTTCGCATATTTTTCATCACGAGCGATCGCTGCCTGGGAGGGCGCTGGCAGCGCGGTTCGATCAATTTTTCCATTCGGGTTTCGAGGGAGCTCATTAAGGAATACGTATTGTGTCGGCAGCATATGTGCTGGCAGAAGGAGGGATAACTCTCTACGCAGATCGCTTATGCTCCGGGAGTTTCCCGGATTCATACAGAGGTAAGCAGTCAATCGCATGTTGCTGCCTGAAATCAGTTTGCCCGGCAATTACAGCCGCTTCGCGAACACCGTTAATATGAAGCAGCGATGATTTAACCAGCGGAAGCTCAACTCGATACCCGCTGATCTTTACCATTTCATCTTTTCTACCACGATACTCCAAAAGGCCATCCTGGCGCAGCACGCCCATATCGCCGGTATAAATCAGACGGTCCAAACCACCTTGTGGGTCAGGCTTGAATTTCTCGTTCTCAATTTTGGCTTCACCCCAATATCCACTCGCCACGCTGCGCCCTTTGACCACAATTTCGCCAATTTCACCAGGCGGTAATCCTTGGCCGTTTTCATCGACGATCAACACCTGTTTGTCGATTGTCGGATATCCGATTGGCAGATAATCATCATCCAATATTGTGTCTTGGGTTATGAAATAGGCTGATGATGAACCAGCTTCACTTGAAGCAAGATGATGCTTTATCAGACAATCTGGCGAGATGTGAGATCGAAACATCTTTAAAGCACCAATATTTACCCTTTGTCCAGCCAAGGTAACCAACCGCAAGTCACGTAAAAAATCGTCAGGCTGGAGAATCTCGACAAATTGATGAAACAACGAGACCGGTGGGGAAAATATGTTGATGCGGTTCTCGTTAAGCCAATCATAAAGGCGCCCGATTCCCCATTCTTTAACCGGGTAAAAGTAAATGGCTGCGCCCGAAAGCAAAGCGCTGAAAATCGTGGAGAGGGCTGCCGAGAAAGCGAATGATGACAGGTGTGCCTGACGGCTGCCTGGTCCAAATCCATATGGGCGGTACTGCAAGGCGCCGTGTTTTTTAATAATCCCCTTCGGATTCCCCGTGGAGCCTGAAGTGTAATAGAGCGCTGCAATCGTGTCTGCAGTGATGGGTATGTCAGGGTCCGAGTCCGAAACGCCTGGATCGAGTTCATCAATATTAATCACAACAGATTTATCTGGGCAGATACTATTCGCTAGCTCGAGGCTCGATGTATCGGTGAGAATTTTTCGCAGACCCGCATCTTTAATAATCAGATTCGAGGTTGGCGGGTGGGTAATCCCGGTCCAGCGGGACAGCAATTTTGCCGGCTTTGACAACTGCATAGATTGCAAAGATTGAATTCGGGGTGTGGCCAAATATCAGGCCTATGGTCTCCTGCTCCGAACCAGGAACCAGAAGGTACCGGTTCGCAATCCGATTAGTGAGTCGGTCAAATTCCTGGAAAGTGAACTCCTGGTCACCGTGATTTATTGCTATTTGGTCTGGATTTTGCTTGACACGAACACACAATCGATCTGGGATCGATTGGGCGGGATCGAGCTGCTTGAAATTCTCGACTTCACTGACCAGATTCCCGCGGTAAATCGGATGAATCTCAACTTTCATGTCATGGCGTCCAACGACAAATTGGATTAAGAGGATTTTTCACTTGATAGAGGCTATTTCGCTTGTGATAGTGCATATTCGGCAAAAGATGGATTCCAAACTTCCTCGATCTGCGCAGCACTTTCCAGTAAACCGTTTTGGATCGCCCATTCCTGGAAATCGAGCACGCTTTGAGTATTGATCAGAAGGTCTTGGCGAAATGTCGGCCAGCAGATTTGACCAAGCATCGTTTTATCTAAACCGGTGAAGGTTTCCATGAGCTGAATGTTTCGTTCCGTTTTTCCTTCGTTGTACTGTCGGACTGCTTTTAGATAAGCAACCATGAAGCGCCTCCCGGCATCCTGGTTTTTCTCCAGTAGCGTGGGGCCATAGATTAGATAGGCAAACTGGAAATCGGGGATCAAGTCTTTGAAGTCTTTCCAAAGCACTGAATTACCGGTATTCAGGTTGCGTGTGATCCAAGGCTCTGATTCGGCTGCGACATCAACCGCTCCAGTCGAGAATGCATCGAGGAGTATCGGAGGCGAGTTGAAATCAACCTGCTCAACATCTGCCAGAGAAAAGTCAGCAGCATGCAGAAGTGTATCCAGAAAATAAGCCTGAACCGAGGCCTTATCATATTTAACCTTTCGCCCCACAAGGTCTTCAACATCATTCAATTCACCGCTTTCAACCAGAGAGCTGCGAGCCAGGAGACCGTTCACAACGCATCCCTCAGGCGCGATATACCCTTTATCGGCAACAACTTTGACGGTCTCGCCTTTCTGGACTGCACTTAAGATCGTACTGGAAAGGAAGCTGGCGGCAACATCAATCTCGCCCTGGATCAACGAGACGAAAGCAGCGCCGCCCTGCAGCTGCAGGAACTCAACATTCAACCCCTGTTCTTGAAAGTAACCTTCTTCCTGTGCGAAATATAACGGCGCATTTGACATATAAGGAATCAGCTGGACTTTTAAAGTCACCGGTTCTTGAGTAGCTTTACCAGGTAAAGAGCCACACGCCGAGAGGACGGAAATAAAAAAACAAAAAAATATTGTCTTCATGACATTCTCCACAGGTTAAATCCTTGTGAGTATAATCCAACCATAGATTTTAGCAACTTTTTTCCACGAATGGTGTTTCTCATTGATGACTAATCCAAATTAAGCAGAAATATTGGAGGAAAAAATGACTTTCGAGCTATTTTGTATGACTTTGATCGCGCTTTTTGTCGGGATGGCAATTTGTTTCAATGGCTACCGCTGGTTCCTAATCCTGCTTCCAATCCTCGGTTTCTTTTTTGGATTTGGGATTGGCGCACAAACCGTTCAGGCACTATTCGGCGGTGGATTCTTAAGCACCGTCACAAGCTGGGTGGTTGGATTTGTTGTAGCACTAATATTCGCAGCTCTATCCTACTTCTTCTATTTGATCGGCGTAGCTCTGGCAGGGGGATCGCTGGGTTATGCACTGGGTGTAGGACTGATGGGTTTGTTAGGTCTCGACTTTGGCTTGATCACCTGGCTCGTTGGGATTGCACTGGGTGTGATTTTCGCGGTTGGAACCATTGTCTTGAATATTCAAAAGTATGTAATCGTCGCATTTACATCTATCACCGGCGCAACCGTGATCGTGGCAGCCTTTCTGGTAGTGCTGGGGAAGATAAATCCCGCACATTTAAGTACAAATGTCGTTCGCGCCGCTATGCAAGACTCTCCATTCTGGTTGATCATCTTTATCGTCCTGGCAGTTCTCGGGGTTGCAGCCCAGCTTTACTACAATCGCTCCTATGAATTAACCCCTCCAGAGCGAGAGATGGTCTAAATCGGAAAATCGAGTTAGGGTATTTATACACAAATTAAGGCAAATGCGGCCTGTGTATGGATTCCAATCCATCAGGCCGCATTTTTGGGTTTGGATTCACGCTTTTTGCTTGACAATCACCTCTGGTGCGGTTATAAATATGGACTGTCTCTAGGAGGTGTTTGCGAAAAGCACTTAACTTAGGACTACAGTTCAAATTAGATCGCTGATGCGGGTGTAGCCAAGTGGTAAGGCAGTAGCTTCCCAAGCTACCATTCGTGGGTTCGAGTCCCATCACCCGCTCTTTCCATAATATTCCTTACAATTATCCTTATTCACACTGTTCTTGAAACGCATCTAATTCGCGATTTTTAAGGATCAGGCTTATTCCCAGCCTTTTCGCGTCAGCGCAGTATTCCTCGATTGTATCAATTTCATCGGTGTACTCGATTGCGAGGACAGGCTTACCCTCTTTAAGGAAGGGCTCGAACTCCTCACACCAGCCTTCAGCAAAGCAGCTTTCAACTATCGCGAAATCAAAATGGGGACTTAATTCATCTGCCTGCTCCGGGTCGTTCTTAAGACCCGGCGACAACCCGTGTTTTCTGGCTTGGTCCGCAAGCCAGGTGTTAAAAGCGATTTGATCTTCAGGTGTAATAGGAAAACCTGTCGAATTAGCATACCCATCCAGATTATCAAACTCAACACCGTCGAAACCTTTTTGCTGGCAGAGATCAAGCCTGGCTTGCAAGATTGGCGCCAATTCTGCGATCTGCCGAATATCCAGCCAGCGTTCGCCTTTCCATCCGGCGTAATTCTTTCCAAGCAGCTTTTCTGGATATTGATCTTTATCTGGACGCCAATCCTCCCACGCCCCGGCGTTAACGTAGCAGATCATCCTGCTCCCTTTGGCGTGCAGCCGGCTGACAAGTTCTGCATCGGTATCAAATGCATCTAAATCAATCAATTCCCCGGTGATACTTTCATCTACCTCCCCACTAAACTGGATCTGCCAGGAAAGAATGCCTGCAGGATTCCAGTCAGGGCTGGCATGATTCAACAGCGGAGGTGATGGGGTAGCTTCCGTGATCGAGAGGATCTGGCAGGCTGGGAGCAACAGCGCCAGAAAACCAGCGCACTTTAGAAATATTCGCATCGGATAATCCCTGATTTATCTCATTGAATAAATGATCATAACTCATTATTCCATCAAATCTATTCACTCCGAAACAAGTTCTACGCAGAATTCAGCCGAGTTCATGCAAACATTTTTGTAAATTCCCATTTAAATAAAAATGTTAGAATTAATATATTATGAATGTCGATCCCGTGCCAAGAACCAAGACAACAATTTTATATGTCGAAGACAATACCGACAACCGCGTCCTGGTCAAGCGCATTTTAATGGCTGAGGGATTCGCGTTATTAGAAGCAGCGAATGCGCTCGAGGCGGTTGAGATGCTTGCAGACCGATCTGCGGATTTGATCCTGATGGACATCAACATGCCGGACATCGATGGCTATACGCTCACGACAATCTTCAAGTCTATCCCTGGGATAAGCCGAACCCCGATCATCGCAATGACCGCGAATGTGATGAAAGGCGATCGCGAGCGAAGCTTTGCCTCGGGCTGCGATGGTTATATCCAGAAGCCGATTGATGTTGATGCGCTCCCTCGTCAGATTGCCCGATTCCTCTACATGAGGGATTGTGAGAACAGGAGTTGAACTTGGAGCGAGAATTCATAAGCGTACGTAATCCGGATCCTATTTCCGATGGGATTACCGTTCTGGTCGTGGAAGACAATGTCGCTAATTTTATCTTAATTGCACGCATGTTGGGTTTGTTGGGAATTCATTGCGAATGGAAAACTTCTGGATATGAAGTCGTTGAATATGCCGATAATCTCCCACGGCTCGATTTGATCCTCCTGGACATTCGGCTCCCTTATGAGGACGGATTCAGCGCATTGAAAAAGATCCGCGGGGCGGAAAGACTTAAACATACCGCTTGTAGTCGCCGTAACAGCGGAAGCGAGCAATGAACATATGAATAGAGCTCGTCTGGCACAGTTCGATGGATTCATAGGCAAACCATTGAACCCTGACCGCTTTCCCGACCAGATCCGTCGGATCCTGGCAGGTGATCCAGTTTGGGAAATTGATCAGTAGTGTGTTTGTCAGGTTGCAATTCTGCAAGGAAACCTTCCATTAAAACGATTGGGAGGGATAATCTTTATCCGATATCCTTTTCTTTGAATGTCGAATCTGGCCTCCATTGTGATAAGAGGATGCTTTCATACACCAGGTTTATGGGAGAGTGCTGATGTCCTCACCTGAAAGCCCACCCACCCGGGTAACTCATAATCACCTGACCCGCAGGATGACAATCACCATCCTTCCGGTTGGGCTGATCCCTGTCATTGTTATGGGATTGTTAATCTCCACTATCACGAATATGGCGGGGACCGTTGGAAATGCCGAGTTTTCCAGGCTCACAATTGGTTCAGTTGTCGCTTTGACTCTGATCGCATGGCTGGTATCTTGGCTGATCGCGAAAAGATTAGCAGGTCCCTTAGTCAGCTTGAGCCAGGCGATGGAAAGTTTTACTTTGGGGAACTGGGATCAACGTGCTTCAGTCTCTCAGAGAGATGACACTGCCAGGCTGGCAGAACTTTTCAACCAAATCGCGGATGAATATCGCTCAACTTACCAATCTCTGACGCTACGCGAAGGAGTGGGGCACGTTGGACCCGATCAGGGAATCAGTCAGATCGCCTGGATAGCTGTTCAAGCAGAAAGCCAAACCGAGATGCTGGAGGGAGCGCTCGAGACGCTG
Source organism: uncultured Chloroflexia bacterium (assembly GCA_963827155.1). Lineage (GTDB taxonomy): Bacteria > Chloroflexota > Anaerolineae > Anaerolineales > UBA4823 > UTCFX2. The sequence continues at coordinate 2,643,536 of CAWGZV010000002.1, forward strand.
GTTAGAGGCTTCGGCTTAACTTACGCGGCGATCTATCTAATCGAGCAAGATCATTTGCGCGAAAAACGCTCCGCCAATATGCTGCATTCTTACCAATTGCCAGGATTTGATGCTACAGGTACGGAGCAAATTAAGCGTCCAGATACAGTCGACCTTGAAACTGTCCCCACCCTCGAATGGCAGGTCAGTAAGGCGATCGCGACTCGTCAGGCACAAGTTGCAGAAAGCCATCAAGAGGTTGGATTATTCGAGGCGGCTGTGCCTTTATTGCGTGCCGGGCAAGTTATCGGAGCTTTGGAGCTTTTGGCTTTCAGCCGCAGCGGCGATGCGCGACTCGGTCCTTTCGGGTGCGCGGTCTGGTGGAGATACAGAAGGCAGCAGGCATTATTGCACTTGGTCTGATCGATTCCCAACCCCTTGATTCAGATTCCACGAAGGGGGAAAAATCTGAGGGAAAATCTGGATTGCTAAAGGAATCAATCTCGCTAAAAGAAACTGCTCAGGCACAAACAGATCGTCAACTTAGCCAGCTGCGAACATTCTGGAACATCAGTCAGGCTATTTCGCTTGAAACGGACCTCAATCCACTTTTTGAGATGATCCATCACCAGTTGGAGAATGCAATGGGAAATCTCAACTCATTTACCATCGCACTATATGATCTTGGAGAAAATGACCAGCTCGATGGGACTATCCGGATCCCATACTCTGTTGAAGATGGCCGAAAACTCAGGTATGAACCTTTTCCATTAGGAGAAGGATTGACATCCATTGTTATTCGAACTCGAAAATCACTCCTCATATCCAAAAATGTCGAAGAACAACTGCGGCAGCTGGATGTCAAGATGGCTGATATGCCCTCAAAGTCATGGTTGGGGGCACCGATGATTTACGCCGGAGATATGATTGGAGTAATCGTCGTACAAGATGTCACCAGGGATGATCGGTTCAACGAGGAAGACGAACGGATGCTGACAGCTCTTGCTGCCCAGGCTGCGGTGGTTGTTCGCAACGCCAGCCTCCTTGAGGCTGCTCGCCGGCAAGCAAGGCAAGAAAAATTAACCAATGAAATTACCGCTCGGGTTCGGCGTGCATCCGATATCCAGACGATCCTTATGACGACCGCGCGTGAGCTCGGAGCGGCACTAGGAGTTCGGAGTGCACATATCCATTTGAATCCCGAATTTTCAGAGCCACCGACGGGAATGGGGGCAGAGCCGTGAAACTATCGATCTTCAATTTGCGCGGGTCAGAGAATGGGTGGGGCGCCTCTAATAGTCCCTCAACTCGTTTCGGTCTGGACTCAACGGGCGATAAGAAGCTTGGTCTCGATATTAATAACCGAAATCCTGGCGTTGAACTTCGCACGCAGATGCTTAACAATCTGCTGATTGCTGCAGTTTTCACTTCAGGAATTCTATACCTGTTGGGATTACCAGCGATGCTTCAGGACCACCAATGGGGGCGGATTTTTGTATACGGACTGATTGCGATTACGATTATTGCTTTAAATCGGGCGGAAAAGCTCGTTTTCGCCTGGAGATCGGCAATTTTTCTTGGGATAATCTTTGCTGGCGGCGCATTCATGCTAGCAACCGAGGGTCTTTCCGGTAATGGTCGACTGCTGCTGCTGGCTCTACCTATTCTTGCTACATTCCTTCTGGTCGATTTTCGCTTCACCCACCTGCTCCGGTTCAGCGCCTGGGCATTAAGTCTGATTACGTTGGTTACGATTGGAATATTTACAATCCAGGGATATCTATCGATCGGAGAACCCGGGGAAAATAACCCAAATTGGGTGAGTGCAACCGTCGGTTTTCTGATGTTTGCATTCGTCGGTATGTTCACATTCGAACGCTATATCAAGATGCAGGAGGCAAATCACGACCGGCAGGTAGATCTCGCACGAGAGAGCGAGCTTTTGATGAGCCGCTTGACAAAGCAGACAGGGATTTTAACCCACAGATTGATCCAAATCCGCACTGCCGCAGAGATCAACGCGGTAGCCAGCAGTCTGCAGGACCCAAAAACACTGTTTTACCAGGTGTGTGAGCTCGTTAGGGAACGATTCGGATTGTATTATGTTGGGATTTTTCTGATTGAACCGAATACAAATATGGCAGTGCTTACTTCTGGGACCGGTGAAGCCGGTAAGATCATGTTGGCAGAACATCATCAATTAGTTGTAGGGGGTGATTCGATGATCGGATGGGCGACAGCCAATCGTAAGGCGCGAATTGCACTAGATGTTGGACAAGAAGCGGTTCGTTTTAACAATCCGCATCTACCAGAGACTTCGATCTGAGCTGGCTCTCCCGATCGTCAGTCAGCAGGGGGCACTGGGAGCGATTACTATCCAATCGCAAATAGAATCCGCGTTCGATCAAGATGACATCATCGTGTTTCAAAGCGTAGCCGACAGCCTCGCCAGTGCGATCGAGAACTCCAGGCTTTTCGAACAGGTTCAGAATAATCTTGAGGAAATATCCACACTTCATCGCCAATATCTGCGTGAGGCCTGGTCCCAAGTAATTGAAGATCAAGGTCCACAGGAGTATCTTTATGAAGCCGGAACAGGACAAACCAGATCCCCAGGTCAGAATGTGAGCATTCATCTACCAATCCGCCTTCGAGAACAGGTGATTGGGGACATTCGATTGGATACCGACCCTGAACGAAAACCTGGAATGGAAGAGCTTGCTCTAGCTGAAAGCGTGCTGAGTCAAACCGCTTTAGCGCTCGAGAACGCTCGCCTCTTAGAAGAAACTCGGCAACGCGCCAACCAGGAAATCCTGGCAGCTGCGATTACTACCAGAATCTGGTCCTCAAGTAATATCGAGACAATCATGCGCACTGCCCTTGAAGAGATTGGCAGCTCTCTTGATGTCGAAAGTGCATCGATCGAGATTTGGCCGCAGCATATGGGAGATAATCAATGACCCCAACCGCTGAACTTACTCTCCAATATATCGGCTGGTTTCTCGCCCTCTTTGAACTGATTTTTGCGGTCTATCTTATTTTTATTAATCCACGGAATCTCACTAATATCTTGGCAGGTGCTTTTATTTTCCTGTTAGCGGTGATCACTGTCGGCGTTGGTTCGTTAGCAGGAGCCGCCTATCGCATGTCAGCCGAAACATATACCGGGCTATTAGCTGCCCTGATTCCAGCCCTTTTCCCATTGGAGTTGGCTGCCCTGATTTCTATCTTCCGACCTGCTGTTTTTCAATCTAAACGCTGGCGTTGGTTGGTGTGGGCTGTTGGAGTAATCGCACTTATTCCAGTGGTGTTAACGATCACGGATATTCGAACTGCCTGGTCACTTTGGTACAGTGGGATCCCGGCAGATTATTCCAGTGGGTATCTCCCTCTCCGCGCTTATACTCAGGGATTTCTTTCTCCGCTTGTCTATTTCATTAATTTCTTGTTGAGCGGTCTCGGGGTATTAATTTTCTTGATCAAAGCTGGTTTCTGGGAACAGCATGCTCCGAAAGCATATAAAAGGGCAGCCTGGATCCTGCTGATTGCTAACCTCGCGGTAGGGGCTGCTGCTGCTATTCAATCCAGTGGTATGGCAAGCGTGATCCTGGCGATCACTGCAACATTGGTTTACCTTCTTGGGATCGGGGCTGCCATTACAGGGGAACTCATCTCAGTTAACAATCCTGGTCGAAGCCTCCAGGTGCGGCTAACAGGTCTGACTTTGATTGTGGCGATCCCAATGATCATTGGGATTTCGATGTTCCTGACTGAGCAGGCCCGCCGCAGTATGATTAGTAACGCTAACCAAAACCTGGGAACTGCAAACTATTCGGTGTACGGGTCAATCAGTCAGTGGCTGGAATACAACAGCAAAGCCCTCCAGAACCTGGTTAGCAGCCCAGATGCAATCACTATGAACTCGCTGTGGCAAAAACCTCTCTTGGAAGAGATGGCTGTGAACTACCCATATATGTACCTGATCAGCACAGTGGATGTCAACGGGGTGAATAAAGCTCGCAGTGACAGTCAACCACTGGAAACATACAAAGACCGCTATTGGTTCCAGAATGCAATGCGCGGCGCTCCGGTGACTTACGAAGCGTTGTTAGGCAAGACAAATGGAACGCCTTCACTGATCGTTTCGATGCCTATTTATCGTGAGGATAAGCGTGTGGTAGGTGTTGGTATGTTTGCCAGCGAGCTAAGCGATGTCTCCAAAGTAGTACAGAATATTCAATTAGGAGTGGGAGGCAGCGCATTCGTCGTGGACCAGCGTAATGTAATGGTCTCTCACTCTGACCCAAAGGCTGCTCTGCTAGCAAACATGGGGGGCAATCCAGCGGTAAAAGCGATAAGAGAGGGGAAGCAGGGCGCTTTTGCATATTCAGACACTAAGGGAGAACGGATTGAAGCGTACATAGACCTGCTTCCCAATGGTTGGGGTGTTGTGACCCAACAAACTGAGGCCGGTATGTTCATGCCAATTCGCCAGATTCAAAAACTGGCGTACATCGTCCTCGTGATTGGCGCGGCATTAATGTCACTGCTTGCCTGGACAACAATCCGGCAAGCACTTCGTCCAATTGAGGAATTGACTGAGATTGCCAGGTCCATCAGTCAAGGCAATCTGTCCCGACGAGTCGCAGTAACCACAGACAATCTGGACGATAAAGATGAACTGGGAACACTTGCTGATTCATTCAATCTTATGACGGACCAGCTTCAAGAACTGATCGGTGGATTGGAAAGCCGCGTCGACGAGCGAACAACAGAATTGAAACGGCGCATGTTGCAGCTCCAAGTGGCTTCAGAAGTAGCGAGAGAAACGGCTGCAATCAAGGATCATGACAGATTATACGAACGCGTAGTCCACTTGATCTCCGAACGCCTCGGGTATGACCATGTCGGCATTTTTTCGATCGAGTCCCACCATTTTCCTGGTTCACGGGCAGCTGATCCGACCCAGGGATTTGCAGTGCTGCGCTCAGCCTCATCAGAAGGCGGTGAGCGAATGTTGAGAAAAGGTCATAGGCTGCAGATTGGGCGGGAAGGCATTGTCGGTTTTGTCGCTTCAACAGGCAGACCCCGGATCGTGTTAGATGTTGGCAGCGATGCCGTATATTTTAATAATCCCGAGCTGCCGCTCACTCGGTCCGAGATGGCTCTGCCCCTTAAAATCCAAAATAAAGTGATCGGAATCCTCGATGTCCAGTCGAACCAGCCATCTGCTTTCACAAATGAAGATTTAGAGATCTTGCAAATCCTGGCTGATCAGGTGGCGCTGGCAATCGAAAATGCGCGCCTGCTTTCAGAGAGCCGGGAGACAGTGCTTGAGCTTGAAACACAATATGGAATGCAAATAAGCAAGGGTTGGGCTAAGCATTTAGGGAAAAAACCGATCGTTTACACTTACGATCGGGCTGGTAAGATTAAAATTAACCCGCCGAATGATGAGAGCGGTCCACAGGAAAATGGAGATAACATTCACGCTGAAATTAACGCTCCAATAGAGCTTCGAGGTCAACGAATTGGAGCCTTCAAACTTCGAAAAGAACAAACCTCAAAGGGTTGGTCTGAAGCCGACCAAAACCTGGTGCGTAAAACTGCAGCCCAGCTGGCATTATCCTTAGAAAATGCTCGCCTGATGGAGGAGATTCGCAGCAAAGCAAACCAGGAAGAAATGATTAACAGCGTGGTTGCCAAAACCCAAAGTTCACTGAACCTCGAAAGTGTCATGAAAAAAGCAGTGCTTGAGATCGGACGCTCGATGCATCTTTCCAGGGTGCAAATTCGGCTGGGTACAGAACCATGCGAGTCCGGCGGAGGCTCTCCGGAGAACGGAAATGGAAAAGGGGCAGGAAAGCACCAGACGCAGGAGTCGGAAGAATGAGCGCAGCCGTTGATCATCAGATCAAATCGAACACACCTGAACAAAGCCGGAGAGGATTCTCGGTTGTCCAGAAGGCAGGATTAGCATTGATTATCATGATCTTCCTGGTAACTGCAGCCAGTGGGATCAGTCTCTGGTTTGCCGCCAGTGTACAACAGTCCGTTAAATCAATGCGCACGGCAACTGAGCAGTCTATCCGAGTATCTGACCTCCAACTTCGCTGGTTGGCAATCGCTGGGATTTTGGATACACTATCTGTTACCCGATCGACACCGGTGGTGAAAGAAGCTCTTAATGATCAGCTTGCAGAGCTGGAGAGACAGCTTGCTGCAATCGCTTCTGAGCCGCTTGGATTGAGCTCGGAGATGATTGCCAAAAATCAAGCGCTGACAAACCAACTACGCAAGACTGGGCTTGAAATGACCACCCTGGTAGGCGAGCTGTACGAACTGATTGAACAAGGACGATGGGGCACTGCGCTGCAGCGGCGTCAATCTGGCATGGCCGTGATGCAGGCTCAACTGGGCGAAACCTTATCTCAACTCAACGCTAATATTCAAAACGAAGTTACTGCTCAGGTAAGTGAGATCGCACGGATGCAGTCTCTTGCACGCTCTTTCGCTCTGGCAGCAGTAGCGATGGCATTATTATTTTCGGTGGCAGCTGTGTGGTTCACACGGCGTACGATCTTGCGCCCAGTCCAGAGATTAACAGCGGATGTCCGGAGAATTTCTGGGGCGCGCTCGGCCACCGAGCTTGGAGAAATAGAGCCGCTACCCCAACAAGATGAGCTTGGCGAGCTTTCACAGGCAATGTCGCGAATGGCAGGATGGCTTCGCGAATCCTATTTGAAACTTGAAGAACAGGTTGAAGAGCGTACTGCGCAGCTCCATAAACGCTCGGTGCAGCTTGAAGTAGCCGCCCAAGTCGCTAAAGATATTGCGGCAACTCACGAGCTGGAAGTCCTTTTGTACCAGGCAGTCAACACCATTCGGGATCGATTCGATTTCTATCACGCCGGTATTTTCTTAATCGATCAGCAAGCTGAATTTGCAGTATTACGTGCTGCTACTGGAGAGGCAGGACGAGAGATGCTAGCGCGAGGACATCGATTGAAAGTTGGAGGGACGGGATTGGTTGGCCATGCCGCCCAGTCAGGTGAAAGTAGGATCAGCGCGGATGTCCGGTTTGAGCTGGAACATTATAAGAATCCACTGCTCCCCGAAACTCGATCGGAGGCTGCATTCCCACTTATCGTAAGTGGGCAGGTCATTGGGGTCCTCGATGTTCAGAGCGATCGGGTGGAGGCTTTTGAGCAAGAGAGCGTAGAGACGATGCAAATTATGGCAGATCAACTGGCGATCGCAATCCAGAACGCCAAGCTGATCCAGCAAAGTCAGGAAAACATCAGAGAGCTTGAGGCGGCATACAGCCGGATCAATAAGCAAGATTGGGTGCAATTTATTCGGCGAAGTGATGTCGTTGGGTATTCTTTCGATGGTCTGGAAATCCGTCCTATCATGCGAGAAAATCTCTCTTTCGATGGCTGCGAACCAGACACAAGCGCAAATGAAACGGTAGAATCAACTGCAGATTTCAAGGTAGGAGCTGTTCATATTCCTCTACAGATCCGGGGTGAATTGATTGGCAATCTCGAATTATGGACTCAAGACGAAGAATTTACTGAAGATGATTTCATTGTGCTCGACACAATCAGCAGCCGGTTGAGTCAGATCCTGGACAGCGCCCGACTTTATGAGGATACTCAACGGAGAGCCGATAGAGAGCGCCTTGCTTCAGCCATCACAGCTAAGTTGCGAGCCTCTAACGATCCACATGCCATTCTTAGTACTGCAGTAAAGGAGCTTCGAAAAGCACTGCAAACAGAAAAGGAGCAGGTTTCTTTGTGATCTGCTCCGGTTAAGGCAGATATTGGTCAACGCTGCAAATCGGCAAGATTGAACTGGAAGTGCATGAAACCCGAGATTATGGAGTTGAGTGTATGAACAACAACGAATTTACCCCGAAGGATCAAAGTGTCTTCGAACCAGGACCGGAGACTTCAATCGAGCCGCATGCGGATGATAATTCGCAATCAAAAGATCTGGACATTCATCACAGCAGTGAAACTGGGTTGGAAACCAAATCCAAGAACCCTTTGGTTATAGCGCTTGCGAACCAAAAAGGAGGTGTGGCTAAAACAACCAGCGCAGTCTCGTTGGGAGGCGCATTGGCGAGCAGATCGTTTGATGTATTGTTAATAGATTTGGACGCCCAGGCTAATTTAACGCTTGCACTGGGGAAAGATCCAGCTCGAGTGCGCAGCTCGATAACGGATGTGCTCTTCCATTCGGCAACGCTGTTGAGCGTCAGCAGGGAAACCAATATCCCTGGGTTGGATCTTGTGCCATCAAATTCTGGAATGGAGCTCGCTGAACGTTTCTTGCCAGTTCGAAAAGATTATGAAACTATCATGAAGCGAATTTTCGATAAGGAGCTGCGTACTATTGGCAAGTCGGGATCTCGCCTTGAAATGCGAGAAAGTCCATCTTTCGAACATATTCTTCCAGTAATTCAATATGATTACATTATTCTGGATTGCCCACCATTTATGGGGGCGGTCACATTGAATGCTTTGATTGCATCCGACCTGCTGATCATCCCTACCCAACCAGAATTCTTCTCGGCTCACGCACTGCGTACGATGATGACCTCGATCCGCCAGGTGAGGGCTCAACTCAATACAAATCTTGTTTACCGAATCCTGGTCACGATGTTAGATAAACGTAACCGAATCCATCGCCAGATCCGCGATCAGATTATTAAGACCTTTGGCGAAGGTGTCTTTTCCACGATTATTGAGGTAGATACCAAGCTGCGCGAGAGCGCGATTGAGGGAAAGCCAATCCATTATCACAAGGCACATACTCGGAGTGCGATCCAATATGATGCCTTAGCGCAGGAGATTATCGATTATGGTCGCTAGATATCCACCACAAAAAGAACTGATCAAGCGCCGTGATCGACAGGATCGAGAAGAAATTCCGGAATGTCCTGCTTGGGATAAAGAAAGCCTGGAGTTCACACCAGGTGAGGAAGGGCGATCAGGATCACAAGCAAAGAAGCGGATCGAAGATCTTTTTTCCGGGTTGTTGAAGGAATCACACGGGAAAGATCGACCAGATGCATCTGAAGAGACTACCGTTGCAAATGAAACGAAAACTGGCTTTGAGATTAATGAATGGCGAATAAATCCGGGGCTGAACGCCGATTTTCGATCTGAACCGGTTGACCTGGACTGGTACGGCCCTAGAAGGCATCCACTTAGCCTACCAGAAAATTTCGGATCCACTGAGTTCGAAGCGGATGAGTTCGGGGGATTAGCTACTCATCGATCCATTGAGATAAGCTCACCGGCAGAATCGCCACAACCCTTCCCAGAACTGGCTCCGCAAACCGGCGAGTGGATCGCGGCGCCGACAACTCTGGCACTCACCAAGGCGGAGACCCTTTCTCCTAATATGCTGCTGGAGCTTGTGGATCAAAAACCGCAGCGCCGCTGGAACGAGGACGAGCTGCTGTTGGTTGAACAGGTTGCAGACCAGCTGACGCTTGCTTTAGAGAATGCACAGCTCTTCGAACAAACCCAGCAAGCGAGAGACGCCTTGCAAATCAGCGTCCGGTATCAGAAAAGTGTGGCTGAAGCGGTCTCGATCCTGAGCGAACGCGGTTATTCGGCCATCTCGGAAGTGCTTCAAGTCTTAGGCGAGGCTGCTCAAGTGAGCAGGGCTACCGTTTTCGAGATTGAGGTTGATCTGCACGGCCCATATTTTAGGAGTTCATCGGAATGGCATGCGCCAGAGGTTGATTCGCGTTTGGTCGACCCTGAAATGCATCGGATTGCAGGGGATTGGCTGAAACCCTGGATCGACCAGATAGATCGCGATGGACATCTCACCGCAGATATTCACAGCGCTCCTCTTAAAGGCGGGGCATTGGTGAAAACCCTCGGCGCAAAAACCATTCTGCAGTTCATCGTTCGCGGGCAGCATGGTGCTCCGAGATGCCTCAGTTTCGAACAAACAGATTTCGTCCGAACGTGGAGCAGCGATGAAATTGCGGCACTCGATACAGCCGCTTCAGCGCTTGCGAACACAATTCTGCGGGAAAACCTCTTCAACCAACTCCAGGTCAACCTTTCTGAGACGGAAGCCCAGTATCAGGCAAGCGCCCAAATCAATTCAGCGAACAGTCCAGATGAAATCCTCTCAATTTTGAGGCAGTTCACTATTCTCGGCCACAACCATGTTTCAAATGTTTCCATCTGCCTGTTCGATATACCCTGGACGAAAACGGAAAAACCAGCCTGGTTGGCTCCGGCAGCAGTATGGTCCTGTCCGTCACAACCCGAGTTTCTTTCAGAAAGAACCGCAAACCTTGATTGGTTGAATGAAGAATTGCTGTTTAATTCCGAAGGCACTACATCGGTGTTTGACATCGAGAGCGATCCCAATTTCAACAGGCAATCGAAATCCCAATTGATCGAGACGTTCAAAACGAAGAGCTTGCTAAGCGTGCCGCTGAACGTTTCAGGACGCTGGATTGGCTCAATCATTGCGCTTTTCAACCAGACAACCGGATTTTTAGAGAGGGAAATTCGGCGGTTAGAATCACTTTCCGGGCAGGCTGCAGTCGCACTTGAAAGCCAGCGCCTGCTCTCTGAGACTCGGCAAAGAAACGAAGAGCTGCTAGTCATGAACCAGGTATCCAGCGCAGTCAGCCGCACACTGGAGCTGGACCAGGTGCTTAACGAGATCTTGGAGCGAGCACTTGAAATGACGGGTTTCGATGGGGGGTTGATCTCATATGTTCATCCCGAATCTCAAAAATTGATTCTGGCAGTTGCCTGCAACCTACCCTCTGCAATGTCTGAGAGATTGGATCAAACCGGCCTTGGGGGTACGCCATGCGATCTGGTATATCAGTCGGGAATAACCATTAACATTTCAGACCTGACTGGTATCTCTGAGGTATTTATTAAGTTTCCAGATGAAGTGAAAGCCGAATGGCCTGAAGAGCGGGTATCGAAAGCCTTCGCCGGATTGAAAGCTATGGGATATCAGGCTTACCTGGGCGTCCCGCTGATGGTTAAAAGGCACACCCCTTGGCACTGTCTGTTTATTCAGTCGGTCGACGAGAGAGCTTCCACCTGTTCGGATTGAGCTAGCCGAAGCAATTGGAAAGCAAGTGGGAGTTGCAGTTGATAACGCCCGGCTTTTCAGGAACACCCAAAACGCGCTTGGGGAGACCGAAGGTCTTTATCAGGCAAGCTCAGAGCTGAACTCGGTCCAAACTTATGAGGATATCCTGGATTCGCTTCGCCGATACACCATCCTGGGAAAATCGGATCGGTTGATCAGTATTTTGCTTTTTAACCACCCCTGGTTCATTAAGGAGGAGAAACGCCAGACGGGCAGACTGCCAGCCGATTCAGAACTCAATAAACCGGAATGGCTGGAGGCTTATGCATGCTGGTCACAAGCTCCAGCTGAATTCACTTTCACCCGAATCGAGGTCGAAAAATTCCCAGGGTGGTCGCTCGCGCTCCAGCAAGGCATGAGAATTCTTGAAGATGTCGGGGCTGACTCAAGCATGGAGGACGAACAGCGCCGTTATATCGTGGAAAAACTCCAAGCTCAGGCTGTGATTTGGTCGCCGCTTTACGTTGGAAATTTATGGATTGGTCTGATCTTTGCAGCCTTCGGTGAAACCATTACAGGTTGATGATTTTCAAAAAAGGCGGCTTAATTCACTCAGCGGTCAGGCTGCAATCGCAATCCAAAACCTGCGCCTGCTGGAGGAAAGCCGCCGCCGGGCGAACCAACTGCAAACCGCTGCCGAAATTGCCCGAGACACGTCCAGCACGCTTGCCCTCGACAGCCTGCTCCAACGGATTGTTCGATTGATTGTCGAGCGATTTGGCTATTATCACGCTTCGATCTTCCTGATTGAGGAGGATGGCAACGAAGCAGTAGTGCGTGAGGCGACTGGGACTGCTGGGGAAGAGATGAAGCGAACAGGTCACCGCCTGGAGGTGGGTGGGCGATCGGTAATTGGTACGGTAACCGCATCTGGAAAATCATTCTTGTTAAATGATGTGAGCTCTGAAGAAGCCTTATCCATCCACCACCCGAATCCGCTTCTGCCTAACACAAGAGCCGAGCTCGGACTGCCGCTGAAGATTGGCGAGCGGGTGATCGGGGCATTCGACGTCCAATCGGACCTGGTGAATTCATTTTCTGAAGACGAGGTAAACGTGCTGCAAATTCTTGCAGACCAGGTCGCGGTAGCTGTAGACAATGCCCGATCCTACGAACTTGCCCAACAAGCGGTGAAGGAAATCAGCGAAGCGGATCGCTTAAAGACCCAGTTCCTAGCTAATATGAGCCATGAGCTGCGCACGCCGCTGAACTCTATTATCGGTTTTTCCAGGGTAATCCTGAAAGGCATCGATGGGGCGATAAATGAGCAGCAGACCCAGGATCTGACGGCGATTTACAACTCGGGACAGCACCTGCTCGGATTGATCAACGACGTCCTGGACGTATCCAGGATCGAAGCCGGGAAGATGGACCTGAACTTCGAAGATAATGTGAACCTGAGCGAGATCATCCGAGGGGTGATGTCTACAACCATTGGGCTCGTGAAAGACAAGCCAATCGCGCTGCACCAGAACATCGACAGCAATTTACCACTGGTGACAGCCGATGCGATGAAGATCCGCCAGGTGCTGATCAACCTGCTATCTAACGCTTCAAAATTCACCGAACAAGGCAGCATCACGGTCGAAGCCTCTCCATACAGCGGAACGGATGGCGATCCGCAGGTAATCGTGCGGGTTATCGACAGCGGACCCGGCATCCTACCGATCGATCAGGCTAAACTATTTCAACCCTTCTCGCAGGTGGACGGCTCGCTTACCAGGAAGACGGGCGGATCTGGGCTTGGGCTTTCGATCTGCAGCCACCTTGTACGGATGCATCACGGTCAAATCGGAGTGGAAAGCGAGATTGGAAAAGGAAGCACTTTCTTCTTCACCCTTCCAATCAGGCAGCCTGAGCCGAAAGAGGAAAGCGACCCTGAAGCAACACAGCTGGTTGAGACCAATCCATCATTGAATAAGGCTACCCTGGCTTTAGATACCGAACTCCACAGCGAGCAAGCCGGTGAAGCTGGACCCAGACCAGAACTGACCAATTTCCGCGGAACAGGCACAATTTCTGGCGGCCCGCTGCCGAACACAAAGTCCCGGCTGATCCTGTCTATCGACCCAGACCCGAAGGTCATAGACCAATACCGCCGCTACCTGGCTGGCAGCACGTGCACGGTAATCGCTCTAACGCGCATCGACCAGGCAATCACGGTTGCGCGTGGGGTGCAGCCTTATGCGATCACGCTCGATGTCACGATGACGGGCGCTCAAGGCAAAAACCGGACCGGACCGCTCAGCCCGGCTTTGGGTTTGCTTTCGGGTAAAGGCAGCCTGGATGGTTATAAAGTGCTCAAAGAATTGAAGGCCGATCCGTCCACAAGCCACATCCCCGTGATCGTCTGCTCAACCGCGGCGCAGGAGGAGAAAGCCCGCGAAGCAGGCGCTGACGATTATCTACTCAAACCGATTCTGGAGGACGACCTTGTGCAGGCTGTTCAACGCCTCGAGAGGAAATGAAAAGCAGCGCCCTGGCGGTCAAATCGAAGACCGGCTGCAAGGAAGACCTGCTGCAAGATGGCAAATTTCGCGGCGATCGATCTCTTTAACGAAGTCTGGTTAGCCGATCCATATGAGGAGCGCTGAACTGTCGACCGTCCATATTCCCAAGAAAGGAGTGCTAGCCGCACTGAGCTCCGCACTGTGCCTGGGACTGGCGCCAGTATTTGGGCGGATGGCGATCTTGTATGGGATTCCATCGCTGGCAGTTGTTGCCATCCGTACAACCCTGGCTGCGCTACTGCTACTGATTGCAGTTTTGATCTTCGGACGAAAGTACCTGTACATCTACCCTGCCGGGCTGCTCGGCTGCCTACTTGCAGGGTGGATCAATGGATTCGGATCGCTCTTTTATTATTTCGCGTTGAGCAGGATCAATGCCAGCCTCGGACAGCTGCTCTTTTCGCTGTACCCTCTTTTCCTGGTCTTATGGCTTTCACTGGACAGACAGGCTCCCAGCAAGCTGACAATCTTGCGGTTGGGGCTTGCGCTGCCGGCGATTATCCTGATCGTTGGGACAGAACAGAGCAAACCGGATCTCCTCGGAGCTGGCGCGATGCTGATCGCGGCTATCCTTTATGCTCTGCACCTGCCGATCAATCAGAGAGTGCTCTATGATATGCCGCCCCAGACCGTGACGCTCTACACGCTGATGGCGATGAGCGCAGTCGTCCTGCCGCCATTTCTCTTCTCGAACGGCGGGGGCTGGATTGGAGCTCCTTTCCAAGGCGGCAGCGCTGCACATTTAGGAGTTAGCCCAGCTCAGATGGTGGCGCCGCTGATCGGGTTAACGCTGGTGACCTTTTTTTCACGCCTGATGCTGTTCACGGGCGTCAAACACTTAGGAGGAATGCAAACCGCGTTACTGGGTTTAGGCGAGCTGCTGGTTACGCTGGTCTTTGCACAAATTTTCCTGGATGAAACCCTGACAACGACGCAATGGGCTGGCGCTGGCTTGCTGATGGCAAGCTTGATGATGGTGGGGTTGGAAGGAGGCGAAACTCGCAGAGGCACGAACAGAGGATTCTTACGCTGGCTCAGCCCAATCACCTATCATGAATCCGTTCTGCCAGCACAGCTCTCTGAAAATGGAAGCACAACGGATTTGTGAAGGGATCGCAAGATCGGTCAAATGCCCGTCTCGGGCTTCAATAGAAGCTCCCCCCGGTTTCATTGTATGAAACCGGAGGACCATCTGGATGCTCGAGAACCTGGTGGTAAAGATCGATGATGCGCAAAGCAATATTCTCCCAGGCGTATTGGCGGGCAAGCTGCAGGGCTTGCTCACCCAGCTTTTGGCGCAGCTCGCTATCCTGCAAAATCCAGGATAAGCGCGTGGCAAGCGCTTCAGGATCGTCAACCGGGACGGTGTAGCCAGTCACCCCATCTTGCACTAAGAAGGCGAGGCCGCCAACTTGCGATGCGACTACCGGCGTCCCGCAAGCCATCGCCTCGAGGGCAACCATCCCGAAGGATTCATAATGCGACGGGACCACGACTGCTTCGGAAGCTGAATAATAATAGGGCAGGGTGTCCTGGCTGCGCTTTCCCAGGAAGGCGATTAGATCGTTCAATCCGGCTTGCTGGCTGATTGCCTTGAGGCGCTCCATCTCTTCATTTTGATTTTCCTGCTCCGCCTCCAGATCGCCGCCGATCACCGCCAGGCAGACATAGATATTCTGGCTGTTCAGGATCTTGATCGCCTGGATCAGAATGTCGATTCCTTTGAGGGGCTCAATCCGCCCGACGTAGAGGAGCATACGGCCGCCGCGGGGATCACAAGGAGGGGCTTCAATCACCTCACAGGCTTCATCATTGGGAATTGGGTAGAAATGGCTGATATCAACGCCAGGGGGGATGATGACGACTTTAGAGGTGTCGGTCTGGTAAAGCCACTGGAGCTGGGCAAGCTCGGCAGGGGTGGCAGCGACGATGCGGTCAGCAAGGCGCAGGACTTCCTTCTCACCATTGAGGCGGTAATCGCCTTCAATCTCGCTGGGAGACCTGGCAACGCGCTGCTTCATCACGCCCAGGGTGTGGAACATATGGACGATCGGCACGCCCCAGAGCTGCTTGAGGGTTTTTGCGGCGATGCCCGACATCCAATAATGGCTGTGGATCAGGTCATAATGCAGATCTTTGGCTGCGGCGAAATCGCGGACACCCTGGGCGAAATCGGGGATGTAGGAGGCAAGGGTCTCTTTGCCGAGGGGGGTTTCTGGACCGGCAGGAATGTGAACGACGCGGTTTCCGTAGCCCAGGTCGTGGAGGACATGGGGGACATGTTCGTCCTGCGAGCGGGTGAAGACGTCTACATGCACACCCTGAGCACCCAGGCGGCGGGTGAGCTCGCGAACGTAGACGTTCATGCCGCCGGTATCTTTGCCCCCGAGGATGGCAAGCGGGCAGGTATGGTATGAGAGCATGGCGATGCGCAAGTTGTACCTTGTAAACCCGGCTTAAATTCTGTATAATGTCAACCGCTCAAAGCGCAGAGGCCACCGTAGCTCAGCTGGCAGAGCAGTCGCTTCGTAAGCGACGGGTCAAGGGTTCGATTCCCTTCGGTGGCTCTAAGGCAGCCTGGCGGATGAACCTCCCTAACGGGAGGTTTTTTCGCTTTCTGGGAGTTTACCACAGGAGGGGAGGAGAGGGCAACGCCGAGATGAGGGGGTATTCGTTCCGCGAAAAAAGACTCCCCTGCAAGAACTAAGGTTTGAAAGCCCTATAGCAGTCAAAATGCACGTAATGATACAGAATGGTACCTTTCGCAAAATTGATACCAGGAAACTGAGGGGTAGACTTTAGCAGCTCAAAGCCAGATAGCGCTGCATTTGTCGCACATTATTGAGAGCAGCCGATCCGATCATCAGATAAAACATTCGAAACCTGCCTCGCACAGGCAACTTGCCCTTCGGGAAGGGCAGTTTGACCGCTCTAACCGTCGCTTCAACGGCCGCCCGAGGGTTGTGTTTCGTTTTTTGGAAGAACTTGCTCCGCTCTCGTCGCAAGGAAAGCCTCATTTTTGAAGGCAGGAAATACAAACCATAAAACTGCTTCCTCTTTCGAAAGCGGGTTGGGCATTTTCCAGCCTGATGGAAGGAGCAGGTCTCGCAAATGGAGACGGAAAACCGGGCAACATAGCCTTTCTTCTGGCTACCGACTTCAACCGGTGCCATTTGTCCATTTGGGCAGGTCATTTGAGTGGGTTGACCGCGCTCATCTTGATGAATGGAAAAATGATAAAAACTCAGCTTGTCCTGACCTAGTTTCTTCCCGCGGATCCCGGTTTGAAACAAAGCAATCCCTTTATCCGTCAGGGATTGATCTAACTCTGCTCCACCATAGCCACCATCGGTATAGAGGGTATCCAAATCCGTCCGCTCGGCTAGATTCGGTAAGGCTTGCAACAGGAGTTTTCCATCATCGGTGCTGTTAGGCGCCACCTGGATCTTAGTGATCAGCTGAAAGGGGTTGTCTGGATCGCAGGTTTCGGCTAGATTAGCCACATAGCCTTGCTTCAACCCGCTGCCGACATCTCGGATGGTGGCTTCCCAATCGTCCGGGGATTGTAGACTGCAAGCCCCCAACTCTTTCTGGGCTTTGGGGACCACTCCGGCTTTTTCCAAGCGGTAGTGTTCACCAAATACCCGTTCGAGGACCTGATATTCTTTACACTGGGCATAATTCGGTTTCAATTCCACCAGCAATTGATGCATGATCAATCCGACCCGTCGAATGTGCTCGGGAAACTCAGATTGCTTCATCTGATAGACATACCAGCCAGGGTGGCCTCGCATAAAGGGTTGCAACCGTTCGGCATAATGGGCCTGGTCAGCTTCGTTTAGCATCCTTGACACTCGTTGGAGCACTTCCACTAGCAATTGCAGACGACCATGCTGGCGGATATTACTGGCAATTTGGGTGCTGTCCACGCGCTGCTTACCAGTTTTCAACTGAAATTTGGCCAGCTGTTCATCGGTTATCTGCTCGAAGGCCCGCTCCAGCAGGTTGATCCCTTCCTTCTGCATATACTGGCCCAATCGCTGGCGAAAGTAATATAACGTCCGTAAATCAAACTCGCCTAACCCCAACTCGTGGTATCCCAGGGCGTAACGCACCTGCACATTGTAAAGAAATTCATCATACAGCTCCTCATCACTCCAGCCAAACCCGGATTTCAGGAATTCCAGTCCCACCAGCACATTGACCGGAATATTGGGTCGAGAAGGCAGATCCGAATACAGGCATGCGAAAGCACTCTCGTCGAGGCGGGAGAATACTTCTCGATAAAAAACGCCTGCCCAGGAGCGCTCCAGGCGTAATAACTGACTTTCTGGTAAATGGGAAACTTCACTGATTAGAGGTGGTTGTAAATGACGTTTGTTCTTCTTGAACATCGCTCAGACCTTTTTTCCTGGATTGGCCTGATTATATTAAGGAATTGAAAAACTGAGGAGGGTAATCCAACTATTTCCCTCTGCTCGTTTTTTCAGGGGAGCCCGAAAAAACGAAGAGGAACGAATAAGGTTCTGGG
The DNA here is from genome assembly GCA_963827155.1 of uncultured Chloroflexia bacterium. GTDB lineage: Bacteria > Chloroflexota > Anaerolineae > Anaerolineales > UBA4823 > UTCFX2. Next base: position 2,661,710 of record CAWGZV010000002.1, read on the forward strand.
GAGGAACTGGGAGGGGGTTGGTTGTTAAGGTGCGAAGGACGAAACCATTATAGCACAAATGTTCGCTAAAACGAGTTGGAGTAATAAAAGTGTGTGTTTTGGTTGGAAAATCCAACGGACTGCAACACCCTAACTGTTTATAATAGGCAAGGATAATTAAAAATGGATGATCGTTTTTTCACTCACCCGATCCTCAACTCCCCATACGAATACCCTTCGCGTCATTGGGAGCTTGATAAAGATGGTCAACCCACACAGCAGATTATCGAGCGCCGTCGAAGCGCAGAGTTTATTACCCCAATTCCAAAACCAAGGAAACGGGAACAACTTGGCAGACAATCTGAAACACAATTGGCAATGGTGCTCGATGAGGGCAAGGGTCTACAGAAGTGGCCCCCAGTGATGAAGTGATGAAGGTGTTTCGAGTAAAGTAGATGGGTATTCTTTCTTCCGATACGCATCCCAAAATGGAAGCTTTGCAAATCCAGTTATGGCGGCAGGCGAGTCCCACGCGCAAAATGCAGGCGCTGGCGCAGCTGAATGCGTCTGTGCGCCTGCTGGCAATGACAGGCTTACGCTCGCAATATCCTCAAGCCGATGAAACCGAGCTGCGTTTCAAGCTGGCGGTCTTGCTGCTTGGGGATGAACTGGCGCACAAAGTCTATGGAGAGCCGAGCCATGCAAAATGAACCCGTGGAAGTCACCCTAAAAGTCACGTATATTTTTGAGAAACTTTCCATCCCCTATCTGATTGGCGGCTCCCTAGCCAGCGCACTCTACGGCATGATCCGCGCCACTCAAGACGCGGATATCGTCGCCGAGATGCGGCATGAACATATCCAGGCGTTTGTCTCGGGATTACAGGGCGAATTCTACATCGATGAGGAAATGATCGCCGAATCTGTTCAACGCAACTCCAGTTTCAATATCATCCACCGCGAGACCATGTTCAAGGTGGATGTTTTTATCCGCGCCCGCGTCCCTTTCTTCAATCCCAGCTTGCCCGCGCCCAAAAGCAAACCTTTAGCTTTGAAACAGAAGTCAGCGCCAAATTTGCAAGTCCTGAGGATACCATCCTCTCCAAACTTGAATGGTACCGCCTGGGCGGCGAAGTCTCAGAACGTCAATGGTTGGATATTCTGGGTATTTTGAAAACGCGCGCCGGGGAACTTGATCTAGCTTATTTGGACCAGTGGGCTAAAGAGCTAAAAGTAGCAGACCTGCTTGAACGCGCCTTGAAAGAATAAATGTCATGGAATTCCGCATCTCCGACACCTTCATCGACAGCCTGGGCAAGCTGAGCAACCAGGACCAAAAAGCGATCAAGACCACTGTTTTTGATTTGCAGGTGAACCCAGCCAGCCCCGGCATGAGTTTTCACAAGCTCGAAAGATTTCAGGACCCCAATTTTGCCGCAGTGCGCGTCAGCAGCGATATCCGCCTGATCGTGCACCAGGCGATGGGAAACCTGCTGATCTGTTATGTGGGACACCATGACGATGCTTATCGCTGGGCCGAGCGGCGCAAGCTCGAAACCCACCCCACTACGGGCGCGGCGCAACTGGTCGAGATCCGCGAAACCGTCCAGGAAATTGTCATCCCCAATTACGTGACCGAAGAAAGAGCAAAGCCGCGCTTGTTTGCCGGCATATCAGATGAGGAACTGCTCGGCTACGGCGTCCCACCCGAATGGATTGAGGATGTGCGTGCTGCCACCGAAGATACCTCCCTCGAACTGGCTGATCATCTGCCTGCAGAAGCTGCCGAAGCACTGCTTGAGCTGGCAGTTGGCAGCAGACCTCAAAATACACAACCACCTGCCAGGATAATCGATCCATTTGACCATCCAGATGCCTTGCGGCGCTTCCGAGCAGTGGGTGACATGGATGAACTGCTGCGCGCCCTTGAGTATCCTTGGGAAAAGTGGCTGGTCTTCCTACATCCCGAACAGCGCCGCTTTGCTACCGGAAATTACAGCGGTCCAGCGCGCGTCTCTGGTTCTGCCGGGACCGGTAAAACCGTCGTAGCTCTGCATCGCGCAGTCCACCTGGCAAAAACGAATCCAGGGTCAAGAATCCTTCTGACTACTTTTTCCGAGACACTGGCGAATACCCTGAAAACCAAAATGCGGATGCTGATCCAAAACCAGCCGCACCTGGGCGACCAGATCGAAGTTTATGCCATGAACACTCTCGGCGAGCGCCTGTATCAGTTAAACCAGGGCAAAGCACATCTCGCATCCCCTGATACCGTCCAGGCACTGCTCTCTGAATCCGCCGCAAAGGTGAGCGGGCATGCTTTTCGTCAACATTTCCTGATCACTGAATGGGAACAAGTGGTAGATGCCTGGCAGCTGGAAAGTTGGGAAGCCTACCGAGATGTTCTTCGCCTTGGACGCAAAACCCGCCTGACTGAAAATCTCAGGAAAATTTTGTGGTCGATATTTGAACCGGTGAAATCTGAGCTAAGTAAACGCGGTCTGATCACTTATGCAGGCATGTTCAGCCAATTGGCGGAACTATATGCAGCCGGTCAGCAAGCACCTTTCAATTTTATCGTGGTGGATGAATCTCAGGATGTCAACCTCTCGCAGCTTAAACTCTTGGCAGCGCTGGCTGGCAATCGTCCGAATAGCCTATTTTTCGCTGGGGACTTGGGTCAGCGGATTTTCCAACAGCCCTTCTCTTGGAAATCTTTAGGTGTTGATGTTCGCGGTCGTTCAAAGACTCTGCGTATCAACTACCGAACATCGCACCAGATCCGCATGCAAGCCGATAAACTCCTTGGCCCCGAAATTGCGGATGTTGATGGCATCACTGAAACGCGCAGCGGGACAATCTCGATTTTCAATGGACCGCTCCCAACCATTGAAACTTTTGATGCCGAGGCATCCGAAATTCAAGCGGTGGCAGTATGGCTCAAAGAACGTTTTGATAATGGGTTGCAGCCTGAAGAAATCGGAGTTTTTGTGCGCTCAGAGGCGCAGATTTCCAGAGCAGCTTCTGCTCTGGAGGCTGCCGAATTGGCTCATAAAATTCTTGATCAGAAAGTGGAGACCACCGTTGGCAACGCCTCTTTGTGTACCATGCACCTAGCTAAAGGCTTAGAATTCCGAGCCGTAGTCGTGATGGCATGCGACGATGAGGTCATACCATCGCAAGAAAGAATAGAAACGGTGACGGACGATTCCGACCTCGAGGATGTTTACAATACGGAGCGTCACCTGCTTTATGTGGCCTGCACGCGTGCTCGTGACCATTTGCTGGTAACGGGGGTGGACCCAGCTTCGGAATTTCTGGTTGATCTGAGAGATTAGTATATCCATATGAATTGGAATCAGCCAATGCCGGATGAATTCGTGATACGCTACCAGGAGACCTTTGTTCTATGAAAGGATCGATGGCGATAGCGTTCAAGAACGCTGACCGGATGAGATGTGGTCGTGATGCTATCGGTCTCATGGTGAGAATATTGAGGCAATAACAGAATTTTCAAATAGTCGTGGGGCATATTCACGAAAATTAAAACTTCAGGCAATATTGAATGCAAATCACAGGACTGGGTGAGGTTTGGGATAATTTTACAGAAAAAGTTTTCAATAACCTTTTAGAAATCAATAGTGATTCCCAACCTGGACCTGAAAGAATGAATGGACACCGAAAATCCTTCATCCGACCGCTTGATAAATAAGCGGTCCAATCTTATTATCAATACTGGATGCAAAATCCTCGAATGGTCCCTTAGTCCATCAGCGAACATCATCCTGCTTCGGGATATCATCGACTGTTCTCCAGACGACCCGTGCCTTATTTTGGCCAAAAGAAATTTATTGGAAAGCCGGTGGGTGCGGCTCCTGCAAGCTGAACAGCATGCAGACGGAAGCTGGGGGCGGTTCCACTCGCGCAATTCCCAGAGCAGGCAAAAAACCCTGACGACCGAGTTTGGCGTCCAGCGGGCACTGGCACTCGGGTTGGACGGCTCGGATCCAGTTTTGATTAAGGCTGAGGCTTATATCCTGGAGGCCATGAAGGGGGAACGGGAATTTCCAGATCCCCCGGAGAAGAATGACCGGTGGGAAACTGGAAAGCGGCTGTTCCTGGCAGCCACATTGGCACAGATCGATCCGTCCCACCCAGAGCTCGACGAGGACCGGGCGCTTTGGGGCGAGGTAGCTCGCCTGACATTCAAATCCGGAGAATACCAGGCCGAAGATGAAATCGCAGCGCACAAAGCGCTAACTGGGGCGAGCGTAAAAAACAGCTCATTGAGGCTGCGGAGTAAGTATGCGCTCGAGGTGCTCGGTTCGAAGCCCGGCACAATTTCTGAAGAAGTCAAGGTTGCGATGGTGGGTTGGGTCTGGTCCAATCCTGAGGGGATCGGCTATCTCTCTATCCCTCTTCATCAAAAAACTCCGAGCAGAGCTCAGGATGTGGACCGGTGGCTGGAATCGATCGAGCGGCTGAGCCGTCAATTTCCAATTTCGATGCAATTTGCACAAGAATCGATCCGATTCTTGTGGAATCAACGAAATGAAGATGGGTTATGGGACTTTGGCACACTCCCCAGTGCGAGCCCAAATCTGCCGCTGGCGGATGACTGGCGGGAGAAGGATAAACGGATCTGCGATTGGTCCGTCAGGGTGCTTCGGGTTTTGAAACTAGCTGGGGAATATATTTCATGAGCATCAATATTCATGAAGAACGATAATAACGCGAAGACGCAAAGGACGCAAAGCACCTCGATTTATAAAGTACTTCGCGTCCTTGATTTTTTGGCAATGCGATTACAGGTTACAAGATTACTTTTCATCCAGGTAGGTTAATTTCAATTCCAGGCGGGGTGCCCTTATCAGGAGGTCAAAAGGACATCATCGGGGTAGCAGTAGACCCACTCTTCACCCGGGTTAAACGATTGGATGATCGAATGACCAGTGAGGTGATAGTGGTTAGAGGCGTGGTGGTTTGGGGATGAATCGCAGCAGCCAACATGCCCGCAGGTGAGGCAGATGCGCAAGTTCAGCCATTCCCCTCCCATTTTCAGGCAATCCTCACAGCCAGGGGCGCTGGCTTCGACATTGGCGATCTGACCCGTATGCGAGCAAATCGAAGGGTCAAGCTCACCTCTTTCGATCAATGCATAAATCCGATCACTGGCGTGCACATGTTTGGTCGAGTTGGTAATCATGGAATTTCTCCTTGGCAAGAAGTTGCGGCGATTATACGCCCACTTGGTCAGGTGTGATTGAGCGCCATCAATTATAATGTACGCATGCCCATCCGCAGCACCCCACTCGTCATCGGAATCGCTGGCGGGAGCGGTTCTGGGAAGACCACGCTGGCGCACCTGGTTTTGCAGCGGGTTGGTCCAGACCGGATCGCGTATCTGCCGCATGACGCCTATTACAAGGATCTCAGCTCGCTCCCGACCAATCAGCGAATTACAATCAATTTCGACCACCCCGATTCGCTCGATACCACGCTGTTGACCCAGCACGTCCAACAGCTCAAGGACAATCAACCGGTCGATATGCCGGTTTATGATTTTAAAATCATACCCGAACGGATAAAACGATCCGGGTTGAGCCGAGACCGGTGATCATGGTAGAAGGGATCTTGATTCTGAGCGACCCAGAACTGCGAAAGCTGCTGGATGTGAAGATTTTCGTGGATACCGATTCGGATATCCGATTTATCCGAAGGCTGGAACGAGATATCCAAGAGCGCGGTCGAACGACAGAAATCGTGGTAAAACAGTATCTTTCGACTGTGCGACCGATGCACATGGAGTTTGTTGAACCATCCAAGCGTTATGCCGACGTGATCGTGCCGGAGGGCGGATTGAACGCGGTTGCGATGGAAATGGTAGCGGCACGGCTGGAAGCACTGCTCTCGGTAGAGACTTCCAATCAACCTATTCCCTGAAAGGATTTGAAATGCAACCCAAGCCAAAACAATGGTCGAAGCCCCCGGAGATGGTGCTCGATCCCAAGAAGCATTATTCCGCCGTCTTTCACTGCGAAAAAGGGGACATTACGGTGAAGCTTTTCGCCGAGAAAACGCCGAAGACCGTAAACAATTTTGTCTTTCTGGCACGCGAAGGTTTTTACGATGGTACGGTCTTTCATCGAGTGATCGCAGATTTCATGGCACAAGGCGGCGACCCGACCGGCAGCGGAAGCGGCGGACCCGGGTATCGATTTGGGGACGAGTTTCATCCCTCTTTAAAACACGATAAACCCGGGATTCTCTCGATGGCAAACGCCGGACCCAACACGAACGGTTCACAGTTCTTTATCACCCATGTCCCTACGCCATGGCTGGACGGCAAGCACAGCGTCTTTGGGGAGGTGACAGATGGGATGAATGTACTGCTTTCCATCCCGCCACGCGATCCGCAGAAAAGGGGCGCTGCAGCAGTCACGCTCAATTCTGTGACCATCCTCGAAGAATAACGCAAAACCAATGGGCGCCGTTTGGCGCATGCGGATCCTGCGCCTGCTTTCATTGGTATTTGTAATCGGGGTGGTCGTTTTGATTTTCATCTTTCGGGATGAAGTGCGGCATCTCGCCCGATACGGCTATCCAGGCCTTTTTTTGGTGACGATGATCTCCAACGCAACGGTGTTTATCCCGGTGCCTGGGGTCATGGTGGTATTTGCATTGGGGGCGGTACTCAATCCACTGATCACGGCGCTGGTTGCAGGACTTGGGGCTGCAACGGGCGAACTTTTTGGATATCTGCTCGGGTTCAGCGGAACAGGGATAGCCGAACGGTCTACGCGCTACCAGCAGGTTTACACCTGGATGTCGGAGCACCAAAAATTCAGCGATCTCGCGGTGCTCGTGCTTGCGGCGATACCCAATCCTTTTTTCGACCTGGCGGGGATCGCGGCAGGGACTCTGAAGATCCCGGTCTTGAGGTTCTGGTTTTTTTGTGCGATAGGGAGCATTTTGAAGATGCTTTTCTTTGCGTACGCCGGCAGCACCTCGCTGCGGCTGATTTTTGGACCGTAGAGGGTGAGGGCGAGGTGAAGAGGCTGGAGGGACCAGATTGCTTCGCGAAGGACGCTCGCAATGACAGGTGGTGAGGTTGGTTAGGGACGGATGGTTGCGACGGTGGAGAATGGCGAGATTGCTTCGCAAAGAGCGCTCGCAATGACATTGAGGATCGGGTCGCACAGGGCGTCCGCGACGGCAGGGAAGTGCGAGATTGCTTCGCGAAGGACGCTCGCAATGACATTGGAGGTGAGGATCGCGAAAGACGCTCGTAATGACAGGTGGTGAGAGATTGCTTCGCACATGACGCTCGCAATGACATTGAGGATCGCAAAGGACGCTCATAATGACAGGAAGACGACGCATATCTGAAAGAAGGAGGAGCTAATCAGTATGACAGATTTTTCAGCGTATGAAACATTTCTGGATGCACAGCTCGATGCGAGCATCGCAGAGTTGAGCAAGCTGGTTGCACAGCCGAGCGTAGGCGCCCAGAATTGGGGACTGGAGGCGTGCGCGGGAATTGTCGCCGAGATGCTGGAGACGCGCGGCTTCAGGGTGGAGACATTCTCCACAGGCGGCGCACCGGTAGTCTACGCGGAACGGAAAGGCCGCGGCGAAAAGACTTTCCTGATCTACAACCATTACGATGTTCAACCTGCGGAACCGTTGGAGCTGTGGGATAGCCCTCCATTTGAACCAAGCCTGCGGGACGGCAAGCTTTATGGACGGGGAGTGAGCGACGACAAAGGTCAATTTGCGGCGCGACTATTGGCGATCGACGCTCTGCTGGCGGTGGATGATGAGCTCCCATGCACGATCAAGTTTGTGATCGAGGGGGAAGAAGAGACCAGCTCTACCCATTTGCACGACTTTATTCTCAAAAATAAACATCGATTGCAGGCAGATGCCTGTCTGTGGGAGTTTGGAGGCGTGGACAACCGAGAAATTCCGATGCAGTACCTTGGGCTGCGAGGGATATGCTATGTTGAGCTATCGGTAGAAACCGCCAAAACGGACTGCCATTCAGGCGTGGGCGGATCGATCTTTCCCAACGCGGCGTGGCGATTAGTCTGGGCGCTGGGAACTTTAAAGGGACCCGATGAGCGAATCCGGCTGCCAGGTTTTTACGATCGAATCCTACCGCCAAGCCCACGCGACATCGAACTGATGGAAGCGCTGCCGGAAGTGGCGCACGAATATCACGAGCAATACGGTGTAGAACATTTTTTGAAAGGATTAACCGAAGGCGTGGAGCTGCGGGTTGCAGAGGTATTCGAGCCGACCTGCACGATCTGCGGGCTTAGCTCGGGATATCAGGGGCCAGGGTCTAAGACGGTGCTGCCGGCACAGGCTTCTGCGAAGGTGGATTTCCGGCTGGTGCCAGACCAGCGACCCGAAGAGGTGCTCGAAATGCTGCGCAAACACCTCGATGCGGAGGGATTTTCGGATGTTTCGATCACCTATTTAGGTGGGGAATCGCCAGCGCGGACAGAAATCGATCACCCGATCGTTGATTTGGTGGTGCGCACAGCCGAACCGGTTTATGGGCAAAAGATGCAGATCGTGCCCATGGTGGGCGGTTCAGGACCAAATCATCCATTCATCCATATCTTGAACCTGCCTGTGGTCACAGGCGGCGCGGGCTACCCAGGCACACTGGCTCATGCCCCAAACGAAAACCTGCGCATCGACCTTTACCTGAAACACGCCAGACATGTCGTCCGAATTTTGAAGGAATTTGGGGGTTAATCGGCGCCTAGACGGCAGGGTTGGCCTAAGTTTATTCCGACCCTGCCGAATTGAAATCAGATCAAACCCATCTGGGTGGCTTTGCTCACTGCCTCGGCACGATTTGAAGCCAACAGCTTTTCCAATATATGCCTGACGTGGGTCTTAACGGTGTTTTCAGAGATAAATAATTCGTTCGCAATTTGAGTCGTGGTCTTGCCCTGGGCGAGACAAGCGAGCACTTCCATTTCCCGAGCGCTGAGGTCCAAATCGGTCGGGCGGCTCTGTTCGCCGCTCACGGCGGCATCCAACACCTGGCGGGTCACCTGCGGCGAGAGCACGGAAAGCCCTTGATGGACCAGCAAAATCGCCCGGCGAAGCTCATCGGGCTCAGCATTCTTCAGGAGGTAGCCATCGGCTCCAGCAGTGATGGCTCCCAACAGGTCTGCTTCACTCTTGGAAATCGTGAGCATGAGCACCCGACATCGATCCGCAGGAGGCTGGTCCTTCAGAATGCGGACGACCTCAACACCACTCATCCCAGGCATGTTGACATCTAACAGCATCACATCCGGTTTATGGCGGCGGACAATATCCAGCGCCCCCTGCCCATCACCGGCTTCAGCGACTACCTGAAACTCTGTCATCTCCCCCAGCAGGCTGATCAGACCAGCGCGAAATAATGCGTGGTCATCGACGACCGCCAGGCGAATTTTGGTCATTTAACAGTCTCCTCAAGGTTCTTAACTGGCAGGCGCAAGCGCACTATGGTCCCTTCGTGCTGGCGGCTGACCACTTGAAAATCGGCGCCGATCAGCTCGGCGCGCTCACGCATGCTGCGCAATCCATGGCGCGATGCGTACGAAATATCTTCCGGAGAAAAACCCTGACCATCGTCCCGCACTTCAATGATCAGGTCCTCACTTGATTCCCGGCAACCGACCCACACTTGATTGGGCTGGGCGTGTTTTCGGACGTTGCTTAATGCTTCCTGCATGATGCGGATGAGCTGAGCCTGGATTTCTGGCGAGAGAACGGTTTGAAGGGTATGCGCTTCGAGATGCACCGGTAAACCGGTGAGGTCTCCAAATTCGGCGGTTGTTTGCTCCAACCACCCATTAAGACCGCACTCGTCTGGGGAAATACGCAAGCCATCAATTGCCTGGCGCGCATCCTGATAGGCCTCATTCAAAGTTGCGTAGAACAGGTCGGCATTTTGACGGGCGCGATCGAGATCGCCGTGCGCAAGATATGCGCGGAGCTGCGAAGCCTGAAGCTTCAAGAATCCGATCGTCTGGGCTAATCCATCGTGGATCTCACGGGCAAGGCGAGCCCGCTCCTGGATCATTGATTTGAACTCGATCTCAGCCATCAAGCGAGCATTCTGGACAATCAAGGCAACCTGACCGGTAATCGTTAGAAGCAAAGCGAGCTGGCGCTGGTGGAAGCTGCGGGCACGCCGGCTGCCGACAAGGACCGCCCCAAACACTTCGCGGTCTGTCGAGAGCAGCGGAGCTGCAATTAGAGAGCGCACAAAGGGGCGCTGCTGCGCCCCAGCCTGCAGGTCTCCTGAGACCTCACCCAGCAAAACCGGCTCTGAGGAGACCATTACACCGTGAAGAATACCGTCGACGAATGGACGGATCTGGGAGGGAAACTCGGCGGTTGTCAGGTCGACTTTTGCCTGGAAAGAACCTGAGGGAGGCACAACCATTATTCCAAAATCGGCATCCAAGGAGCGGACCAAATTCTCGATGTGACCACTCAAAAGAGAGCTGAGGTCTGTGCGCTGGCGAAGGACCTGCGTCTGACGCAAGGCTGACAATTCGCGACGGCGCAATGAGATCCCTTCGAGTCCTAACGCCATATCATCCGCGAGGGCACGCAAGTACTGATGGGTGCGCTCATCCAGGTCGTGTTCATCTGAAAGGAAGAGATTCAGGATGCCATACTCCCGTTCGCCACGCCGGACTGGAATGCAGAGCATCCGGCGCGTGCCGCTGAATGGACCCGTTAGAAGCGGACAACTGGTGGGATAAACGGGTGTATTGACAATTTCGCACTGCCGACAGCGCTCGCGAACCTGCTGAGACGCCAGGTGTTCAATCCAGGCTTCCTGAACCGGGAAGGGCAGTTCACCCTTGCTGAGCGCCGATTGCGGCTGTCCATGTTCGTCAAGGGGAACAAACGAAGCGCCTTCGGCTCCACTAAACGCGAGGAAAAGGAACAGGATCGGCTCGATAACTTCGTTTTCATCATTCGCTTCAACGAATTTTTGACTGACCTGGAAGATCGACTCAAGACGCTGATAGGCATCTCCGACCTTCCGCTCTGCCTCAATGAGCCGATCATTTAAGGCATTGCGATCAGCATGAAGGCGAGAAATATGGTTCGAGACCAGAAAAGCGGATCCCAAGCCGATTATCCCAAAACCCCAAAGAAGAGGCTTGACCAGCCGAGCTTGATTTTCGAGGTTGAAGGCTGACAAAAGTAAAGCCAGCAGAATCTCCAAGAGCAGTAATCCCACAAGCGCCCACGGCAGCCAACGGGAGGAAAGAAGAGCTTTGGCGGCCTTACCTGCCTTATTCACAAGTTCCATTTTACCCTATTACAAATCCATGATTTTGGTTTCTTCACCCTGAGTTAATCCACCAACACCCTGCTTAGGATCCGGTTTGGGAACCTGACGATCTGCCCAAATCACCCTTTCGTACGGAGGGAATCACCATTAATCGGCATTATCAGGAACCGCAGTTGGGTTTATAAGAAGAGGAATGGCGTGAAAAACCAGGCAGCGGTCTTTGAATCCGGATCGATACCGGGTTTATTTAAGATTAAGCATCACAGCCTGGAAACAGTCTATTCGATGAGAAACCGGAGGAAACAAGCTTTTGGGACGATCTCGTTTGAGCATGTTCATTTTGACCGGCATCCTTGTGCTCTTGACACTGAGCGGATGCGGACCTAAGACAACCCAACTGGATATCGAGCTGAGTGAATTTGAATTCAATCCGAATGCTTTTACGGTTAAAGCCGGAGAGCAGGTGAACCTTAATCTTAAGAATAACGGCGCGTTAGAGCATAATTTTGTGATATTAAAAGCCGGTTACGAAGCCACCGCACCATTCGACAGGAAGAACAAAGCGATGATTTATTTCGAGCAGAAAGTGCCGGCAAATGAATCAATATCTGCATCTTTCAGGGCACCGAAAGAGGCGGGGATTTATGAGATCATCTGCTCAATACCGGGTCATCTCGAGCAGAACATGAAGGGGACGCTGACCGTTTCAGAATAGATAAACAGCGTCAGCGCAGATAATCCGACCATCTGCGCTGAATTCTATGGAAGACCCAATTTATCGGCAGGGCTGAGGCGGCAGCACTACTGCATCAAGGTGCGCAGGTAGACAATGACCTGCCAGATCTGCTCTTCCTTCAAAAAGGATTTCCAAGAGGGCATCGCCGATTTGAAAGGAGCCATGCCTCCACCAGCGCTAATTCGCCAGAAGAGGTAGGCATCGCTTAATTCGGATTCACGGGCGAGGGGTTTGGGTGCAGGATTTAACGAAGCCGCAACCGGCCCATCACCCATCCCGGTGAGGCCGTGACAGGAGGAACAATTTGCGTTATATATCTGCTTCCCGGCTTCGGCGGCGGCACTATCGTCATTAAAAGGATTTGTCTTGCCGGCAAATTCGGCCGGGGGCTCCGGTACGGCGCCGAGGTTCTGATCGGGCGCCGAGGGTGAGGTCCGCCCGCAGGCTGTCAGGACCAGCATCACCAGAAGCGATGCAGCCAAGTGTGTCCAAAGGGAGTGCTTCTCCATAAAAATCTCTTTTTCTAAGGCGCTAAGCAAGCGCCTGAAGGATCTCCTGGCTGTGCTCGGCAGGTTTGACGTTTTCAAAAACCGAGAGGATCTTTCCGCCTGCGTCAATTAAATAAGTCGTGCGGAAGACCCCATCATATTCCCGCCCCATAAATTTCTTTCGTCCCCATACCCCATATTGTTCGCTAACTGCATGACCCTCATCCGCCAGCAGGGTAAAAGGCAAAGAATATTTTTCTTTAAATTTTGCATGCTTTTTAGGTGGATCTGGGCTGACGCCCAGGATGACTACTCCTGCTTTTTGGTATTGGCTGTAGTCATCGCGAAAACTGCAGGCTTCCGTCGTGCAGCCTGGGGTATCATCTTTTGGATAGAAATAAAGCACAACGGGCTTGCCGCGGTAATCAGACAACGTTCGCTCGGTCCCGGTTTCATCTTTGAGGGTGAAATCTGGGGCTGTAATTCCTGCCTGGATGGGCATAGTTCCTCCTTATCGATCTCTCACTTATTTATGGTATTTCAGCCAGCAACTGTCCCATTTGGGTAATTTCATACCCGGGCATGGAGGCAACTGCGGTACGAAATTCGGGGTCGTTCAAAATATCGAAGAAAGGGGCGAGCAATTCGGAATTGAAATATTCGGAAGGAATCACCAGCTCATATTTTTCCCGATAGAGGGGGACAAAATCTAAATCCAGCGCCTGAGCTGCGGCGGCGATACCCAGACCGCAATCCGCACGACCCGAAGCGATTGCTGCTGCAACCGCAAGATGGGTATATTCTTCTTGATTGTAACCATTTACTTCGGATGGTGCAATCCCGAGGCGGCTGAGGTGGTAATCCAGCAAGACCCGCGTCCCGGCACCTCTCTGCCGATTGACAAAGACCAGGTCAGACCGCGCCAGATCCTGGAGGGTGTGGATGCCTTTCGGGTTTCCACGGAGGAAGAGCAATCCCTGAATACGATCCACAAATCCGACGAGCTTCACGGGGGCGCCAGCGCAATACTTGCGAACATCGGTCAAGTTATATTCACCCGTCTCAGGATCCAGCAGATGCGACCCTGCCAGATGAGCTTCACCGCAACTCAATGCGATGAGACCACCCAGGCTGCCGACATTGGCCGAGGCCAGGCGGCGGTTTCGAACCGCCAGATACTGGGCGACAAGATCCAGGGTGAGGTCATGCGAGCCAATCGCGAAAATGGTGCGTTTCAGCTCATTTGGAGAGCGATAGAGGCGGACGTCAACTTGATCGCCAGCCTGACAGCCCTGCACGCCCGCGGTATGACGGCGATACCGTCTGCCCGGACCAATGAGGTGATCACACCAGAGCCGCGCGCCAATGGGGCGGCAAGCAATCTTTCGCCAACGTATCCGAGGGCGATGCGCATATAATCGTCGTCTCCACCGGGAGAGGTAATCTTGCGGGTGAGGGCGGCACGCAGGACGATTGGATCGTGAGGCTGGCGTCCAAGCCAAATCGCCAGGAGCGGCTCAATAAATATCTCAGCCGTCAAAGCGGCTGAAACCGGATAACCAGGGACGCCAATGAGTGGGGTAAAAGACGAACTAGCGCTGTGGGAAGACCGGGTTTTGATCATCCCAAGAATCACCGGGTGACCAGGCCGGACGGCAACCCCATGGACCAGCAATTCGCCAAGAGACTCAACCACCCGAGCTGAGAAATCCTCCGAACCTGCGGATGATCCGGCGTTAAGCGGCACCAGGTCATTTTGCTCTGCAGCTTCCAAGACGCGGTCGCGGATAGCAGCTAAGATATCTGGGGTGATGGGATAGCGCTGAGCAAGCCCTCCCCATTCGTTGACCTGACCGGCAAGCACAAGCGAATTGAACTCGATGATGTCACCCGCTTTTGCTTGCTGCCCGAGCGGGATAAGCTCAGAGCCGGTCGGCATGATCGCAACGCGAGGTCTGCGGACAACACTCAAGGCAGCATGCCCGCAGGCAGCTGCGGCACCCAAATCCACCGGGCGCAGGATATGACCGGCTGGGAGCACGAGCTGGGTGGCGACGATGTCCTCTCCCAGTGGGCGAACGTGGCTCCAAGGAGGCAGCGATTGGCGCAGACGGACGGCGTAGGGACGGCGTGGATTATCCGCAAGCTCACCCTGGGCGTCTAACGGCTCGACGTTTTCGATCGGGATTACGGCATCCGCCCAGACGGGAAGCGGATCGCCAGTATCCAAATACACGGTCCGCCCGCCAAAATCCGGATTGCCGCATACCAGAATGACAGGCATATTCGGCATTGCGCTGGAAGTATCTGCGGCGCGAAGGGCAAAACCATCCATCGCGGAGGCGTGGTAATGCGGAGAAGAGATCTTTGCCCAGAGCGGATCGGCAAGGACGCGCCCAACAGCATGCTCATCGAGAGGGATCACTTCGGCATCGAGGCGGTGGTAAAGACCTGCTTCGATCAAGGCAGATTTCAGCCTGGATTGGGCTTGATCCAGAGGGATATCGTGGAGGTAGGGGGAGGAGGCATTCATATCAGGATGACTTCTACGGATTCTCCGGCACTCAGACCATTTGCGGCGGGAGGGATGCGAATGAGGCCGTCTGCCGCGCGCCAGGGTGAATATCAGGTTGCTCTTGCCGAAGATCGGTTCAGCCTGCCATCCAGTGGAAGCTGGTAACAGACGGACGGGGACCCAGTCCTCCCTGCCAGCCTGGGAGGAGAGGTTAAGGCTGAGCTTTGCGATCACAGCTGGAGGCGGCGCCTTGCGGCTCAGTCCCTGGAGGATCTCGAGGAGCGGGACGACAAATAACCCGGCGATGACCAGGGCGCTGACGGGATTGCCGGGCAATCCGATGACCGGCTTATCCTTACAGAGCGCCAGGATGGTGGGCTTTCCAGGGCGGACATTGACGCCATGAACAAGGACGCCGGGACTGCCAAGCTCATCAATGACCTGAGCTGTCAGATCTCGGGCAGAGACAGAAGAGCCGGCAGTAATGACGACCATATCGGATTCAAGCAGCGCATCTGCGACCAATGCTCGCAGCATTTCGATCCGGTCTGCGGAGATCCCAAATCGTTTTGAAATCCCCCCGTGCTTCTCTATTAGAGCGCCGAGGGAATAGGAATTGACGTCCCGCACTTTTCCTGGGGACAAGGGAAGCTCGGGGGAGATGACCTCGTCTCCACTGGAGACAAGCCCAACAAGGGGTTTGCGAACGACTGGCAGGCGGGTAAGCCCAAGAGCCATCAAGCCACCGATCTCTGCAGGACGCAAGCGCACACCCGAGGAGATCACCTCTTCACCAGCCGAAACATCTTCACCGACCAGGAGGACATTCTCTCCAGGGGCAACCGATCGCAAGATCTCGACTGCATCGCCCCGTGCGGTTTGGGTGTGCTCGACCATGATGACCGCATCCGCCTCCCGGGGAAGCATCCCACCGGTGTGAATGAGGGAGCACTCTCCAGGATGTATGGAAAAATCCACTTCTGCGCCCATCTCTGCCTCTGACCCAAGACGGAGATAAGCAGGCAGCGATTCACTTGCCCCAAAGGTATCGGCGGCGCGGAGGGCATATCCATCGACACTCGAGCGAGAAAAGGAAGGGAGCGGGTGGGGAGCGACAATCGGCTGAGCGGTGACTCGCCCTATGGCCTGGGAGGTTTCCACCAACTCTTCAGACAGCCTGGGAATCGCATTCGCAAGGAGCTTTTGAAGAGCCTGGTCTGGTGGGAGAAGTTCGAGAAATTCCGGCAAGTTAAAACCCTTTGGAAGCTGCTGGCATTCTACCCAAATTTTAATTCACCCAAAATGCATAGGTAAAGAGGTAGGCGGTGAGCGAGAATAATGCCAGGGCTCCGATCGTAACCGCATTCCAATTCGGTTTGGCGCCGCCAGCTATCGAACGCATCTGCCAGATCTGGAAAATTCCCAGAGGGAGGGTGAGAAGCCCGGCAATCATCGCAAATTGAGGATAACCAAAAAAACGGGCGATCAGGAGCAGCAGGTATGCGGTGAGCACCAGGATGTTATGCAAGTTCATCCCGTTCTGCCATCCCAGACGAACCAGCAAGGTGCGTTTTTCAAATTTCAAGTCGTTTGAGAAATCCGGCAGCTCAAAAGCAAGAAGCATCGCCATCATCAGCGCGGCAAGCGGGAAGGAGGTCATCGCCAACAAGCGGTGAATTTGACCCGTCTGAAGGTTGTATGCGAATGCAGGAAGCAGAAATGCCACCAGCAGCGTTACAACCAGCTCGCCGTAGCCGGAGGATTCGAGCCTGAGAGGCGGGACAGAATAGAAGAATGCTCCTAGGAAGGCTAGGAGTAAAATCAGATAGGAGGCAGGTTGGGGGTGTACGACCGCAATCAGGGCGACCGTGAGCGAAGCCAATACGGCGAGGCAGCCCAGGGCGGCCATCAACGCAGTGCGGCGGGGCAAGCCGTCGGGGCTGATTGCCCCGCTCCCTCCGGTCAGATACGTCCGGTTCTTATTCGCCTGATCGGCAGTTAAATCGTAGTATTCATTAAGGTAATGAACGCTCAACTGGAGAAGGGTCACACAAGCCTGTCCGAGGAAATAAGCCTCCCAGTGGATCGGTTTGCCGAGATAGACTGCGATCGCTACCCCCAATGCATAAAGGAGGAAGCCTCCAGCCAGAAACAATGGGCGCGAAAGGGTGATCAGCAGTTTGAGGGTCTTCATTCAGCGGACTCACTAGTGATTGGGAAGAGGGTTCGGCGGATATCGCGCTGGTGGATCTGGTTGTGGCGATACAGAAGCTTGATAACTTCATCCAGCGCGGCCTCCCCGAGAAATGGGTGGCGACCGGTTCGAGCAAGATCAGCAGGCTGCATGCCTGCCACCAGAGCGGTGCTTTCTTTTCGAAGGGCGACAAAATGCTCGACAAGAACCGGAGGATCGAGGTCCAGGTCTTTTACCTCACGCTCATTAAATTCATCGATATTAAAATCTAAAGGCGCCCCGGAGCCACCTCGGAGCACGTCGAAGATGAGATTCGTAAAAGCTTTTTCTGCCGAGACAAAATGAGCCAGGATCTGCCTGGAAGACCAACAAGAACCATCGGTATAAACTGAAAGATCGAATTGAGAAGAGGTCAATGAACGAAAGAACGCCGCAGATTTCTGCCCCTCAAGTTCTAACCGCTCAGCTAACCGCAGGGGTGAATCTGGCATTATGGACGACCTCCCCACTCACTCTATGCTCACTTATCGATCGGATAGCCGGCAGAAATCCAGGCATCTAATCCGCCAGCCAAGGCATTCACCTTACTGAAGCCATTATCCAAGAAGAGCTGCGCTACACGAGCGCTGGTCTCTTCAGAGGGTCAGGTACAGTAAGTGATGATCCAGGCATTCCGATCCAGCTCAACAATCCGATCTGCAAACTGCTCTTCGGTCATAGAGATGGCGCCAGGAATGTGCCCTTCGTTGAAAAATACCTCCCCGCGGGTATCGATAACCACGGCTTGTTTAAGATCCAATGCCGCTTTGAGGTCCGGATGGCTAATCCGTTTGATATTGGGATACGGGATGCGCGGGGAAGCAGTTTGCGGAAGATCAGGAATGCTGCTTGCAGTAGATGATTCAGGCTTTCTGGTGAACCAAACCAAAGAAACAATAATCAATATTATCCCCAAACCGACCACAAGGAGCGGGGTTTTCGAAACGCGGTTCGCAGGCGCTGACATTAAACCTCCAAAATGACCAAACGTATCACGGGCTTTACCACCTAATCGGCATCATAATACCATAGGCATGCTTCAGCGCTGTTAATAAGGTGGTTAATCTGGTTTGAGAATACATTCAGCTCAAGCTTGAGACCGGCTTTCATAAGCCAGGAGACGCAACGCATTAGCAACCACCAGGAGCGTGGCACTTTCGTGAAACAAGACCGTCGTTCCGATATTGATCACCTGAGAAAGCCCAAGCGCAGCCAGCACAATTATGGAGGCCAATGAGATGAACAGATTTTGGAGGATGATTTGGTGCGTCTTTCGTCCCAGGCTGATCGAAAAGGGGATTTTTGTCAGATCGGCCGACATGAGAGCGACATCTGCGGCTTCAAGGGCGATATCGTTTTTGGCGCTCCCGATCGCGATTCCAACCGTTGCTTGAGCGAGGGCAGGGGCGTCGTTCACGCCATCACCAACCATCCCGACATATCGATAAGTCTCTACCAGCTTATCAATTTCTGCTAGCTTTTCTGCTGGGGACAACCCCGCCCGGAAATTTTCCAGCCCAAGATTTCGCGGAAATGAAACCAGCAGCTCGCGGATTGTCTCCAGAGAGCATGAAAATTTGCTTGATGCCAATTTGGCCGAGCTGGGAAAGAGCGCGATGCGATTCAGGTCGAACTGCATCGGCAACTGCAAAGAGACCTACCACCTGATTATCTTCACCGGCAAAGACGATGGTTTTGCCCTGGGATTCCAACTCCTAAATCTGGGTGCCCCATTCGTGGGAAAGCGACAGACCCTGCTCTTGGAGCAAAGATAAACCACCAACCCAGATTGTGCGACCGTTTAGATGAGCACGCACCCCACGACCGACGATATTTTCTATCTCATCAGCAGGCATGATCGAGAGCTGGAGCTCCTGCGCTCGAATTGAGACTGCCTGAGCGAGCGGGTGATTGGAGAGACCCTCTAATTGAAGCAGCCAAGGAAATCACGCGTTCTTCTGTCCAGCCTGGAGCAACCAGCACATCGGTCAGACGCGGCTGACCTAAGGTAAGCGTGCCGGTCTTATCGAACGCGATTGCCCGCAGACGACCCAAGTATTCAAGGAAGACCCCGCCTTTTACGAGCACCCCACTGCGGGCTGCCCGACCAATGCCTGCCAGGATGGCGGATGGGGTCCCCAGCGCAAGAGCACATGGCGAGGCGGCAACCAGGAAGGTCACTGCCCGAAGAAAGCCATCTGAGAACGGCTCTCCAACCAACAGCGGATAAATCATCAAGACCGCAGTCACCGATAGAATGATCGGCACAAATATCTGCATGAAACGGTCAACCCACAATTGAGTAGGGGAGCGGGCTGCCTGGGCCTGCTCCACAAGCTTCATGACATGCGTGAGGGTGCTGTCTTTTGCCAGGCGGGATGTGCGTACTTCCAGGGTGCCATCCGCATTCAACGAACCGGCAAACACACGCTCACCTGGTTTTTTTTCAACCGGATAAGATTCACCTGTGATGGGGGCTTCGTTTACAAACGATGCGCCAACAATGACTTCTCCATCCACAGGCACTCGCTCACCCGGCCGGATCACAACAACATCATCCAATCTGAGGGATTCAACCGGCAGGAGGGAATCGCCGGAAGGGCGGCGGACGACAGCCATTCGAGGAGTCAGATCGCCCAATGAACGGACAGATCTTCGGGCGTGATCCAAGGCTCGGTTCTGGAGGGCGTGCCCAAGGGCAAACAGGAATATCAATAAAGCCCCCTCTGCATACGCCCCGAGGGATGCCGCTCCCAGCGCGGCAACGAACATCAAGATATCTGTATCAAAATGGCGGTGACGAAGCGTTTTGAGGGACTCACGCCCAACATCATAGCCTGCTGGGAGGTAAGCTGCGAGGTACAAGACGGTAGACACGCCGGAATGAACAAGAGCAGAGCGCTCAGCCAGCCAGCCAACGAACAAAAGCAAGCC
Source organism: uncultured Chloroflexia bacterium (assembly GCA_963827155.1). Lineage (GTDB taxonomy): Bacteria > Chloroflexota > Anaerolineae > Anaerolineales > UBA4823 > UTCFX2. Next base: position 2,681,923 of record CAWGZV010000002.1, read on the forward strand.
AGAAAGTAGGCTGAACGCCAGCTCTCGGTTTGTTTTAAACCAGCGGACGAGGGCACCCGGAACGGGATCATAACCCATCTGGCGAATGCGCTTTTCGATCCCCCGGCGATTGATGCGCTTTTCATCATAGACGATCTTTATGGATTGGTCGCTGAAATCGGCATTGACATCGAGAACCCCATCCAGACGTCCAAGCCGGTGCTCCAGCACTAATTCACAATCGGAACAATCCATCCCATCAATTGAAAATCTTGTCCTGGCGATTTTGGCATCTGCACCCAGAGCATTCATAAAATCTAATAAACTCTCGCTTTTCTATCGATGTTGGATGTGATCCAGAGCACGCTGGAATAGATCGGCGATATGATCGTCATCGAGAGCATAAAATACCTGGCGCCCATCCTTACGGGCGCGCACAATGCGCATCTGCCTGAGACCTCGCAAGTGGTGAGAAGCGGCTGATTCGCTGATCCCAACGATCTCTGCGAGCGGACGCACGCTAAGCTCACCTGCTTTCAAAGCGGCGATCATACGGATCCGACTGGGATCGCTTAATGCGGAAAATATCTCGGCAAGCAGCGCGGCGGTTCGCTCATCCAATTGGACATCGACCGGGCTTAGAGACATAAACTCTCCTATTGGATCACTTTTATATGAATATATGTTCATATATTAGGATATTACCTCAACCGACCGATTTTGTCAAGCTCGCAGGTCGAAAACTGATTAATGTGATAAATAATGGTATTAATCGTGAATAATGTCACTTTTCAGGTGACAGTGCCAGGACTATATTTTGCAGAATTATAGATATGCAGTTATACGTATATGCAGTTTTCTCGTGTGAAAAAGGTGACCTAATGGAATCCAATCAATTTATAGAAGAAGTCAGCGGTCTGCACGCAGAAATCTGTTCAGCGCTGGCAGACCCTACCCGGATCATGCTGATCTATGCCATCGATGCGAAGCCGAGCAACGTCAGTGAACTGGCAGCTCAAGTGGGCATCAGCCAACCTGCTGCGAGCCGCCATCTGAAAATCCTGCGCGACCGTGGGCTGGTGCGACCAATCCGGTTAGGAGCAAACATCGAATATCGGCTGACCGACGACCGGCTGGTAGAAGCGCTGGATTTGCTGCGAGCGATCCTGCGCGACCGGATCGCCTACCGGGCGAGCATCATGGAAAACGAATAAATTCTCGATCTCTGGTCATCATCTCTGTCTGGAGGCATTCATGCAATTCAAGAAACATCTCCCCCTCGCGCCGATCCTGGCAGGCTTGCTCCTGCTGATTGGCGTAATCTTGCTGCGGCAAGCATCACCCGCAAACGCCCAATGCGGTTCTCAGGCATCTTCCTGCAAAAACTGCCACGAGACGCAGGCGAAAGACCCGGTCAACGCTGACGGCACCGACTGGCATGTCAGCCACGCCTTTGGAGATTTCTGCTATCTCTGCCACGCAGGCAACAACCAAAGCATGGACCAAGATCAAGCCCATACCGGAATGGTCGATCCTATGTCTGATGTACAGGCAGCCTGCGGGAGCTGCCATCCGAACGACCTGATGGAGAAGGCAGGCATCTATGCGGCGACATTGGGGGTGGAAGCCGGGACGGGAGGCGGAGCCAGCGCAGCCCCGTCAGGAGGATCAGGCGGATCCGGCGGATCAGGAGGATCCGGCGGTGAAACTGGAGGAGATAGCGGAAGCGAAGCTGGCAGTGAGGCCGGCAGCAGCGCCGTAAATCCTCCCGCCGAATCATCCCAGGGAGCACTGGTGGTCGATTCCGGCGAGGTGGTCGATTACAGCCTGCAGTACGATGAAACAGTGCTAGGGATGGTAACGATCAACTGGGGGAACGTGATCCTGTGGGTAATCATCCTGGGGATTGCGGTGGGCGGTGGAATTTTCATATACTGGAACGAGCGCAGGCTGAAGGGCCAACCGATGTTTGGGGGAGGAGCAATGAGCACGGTGACTGCCGAGGTCGAAGCACCGGTCGTCGAAGGATACAGCGCTGAGGTGACCAGCCTGCTGCCGATGATCGCGAAGCTCAATCCGCAGGGCATCCACGCGCTGAAAAAGATCCTGGCAAGGCCGGACCAGGCGAACGAGCTGCTACTTAGCGTCTCGAGGTTGGACCCTGAGCTGGTCCAGCGGCTGCGGGCGCTCGATCGGGATTCGCGGGCGCTGCTGATCGCGGCGGTTGGCGATTAATGGCTGCATCTGGCTGATAAACAAACAACATTCTCATCCTGTGGAGAAATCAACTATGAATTGGGTCAAAACGCAAATCCAAAAAGAACTCTGGTCTCCTTATTCTGCCGGGATCTTGCTTGGGATTGTCGGCGTGCTGGCAGTGTGGATCAGCAACAACCTGCTGGGCGCTTCGGGAGCATTCGAGAACCTGGCCGGGATTATCGGCAAGGCGATCGCACCGAAGGTCTTCAATATCATGTACTTCAATTTCATCATGCCGGCAGCTATCACCTGGGGGGTTATTCTGCTGGTAGGGATCTTCTTCGGCGGGACGCTGGGCGCGATCAGCAGCAAGACCTGGAAGATCACAACCAAAGGCGACGCGCAGTGGCAGAAGATTTTCGGGCCGCAGACCTGGAAGCGATGGGTGATCGGCTTCCTGGGGGCGATCGTTCTGCAGTTCGGAGCGGGGATCGCAGGCGGCTGCACGAGCGGGCTGGCGATCTCGGGGGGGATGCTGCTGGCTCCGGCGGCTTTCCTGTTCATCGGAGGGATGTTCATGTCAGGCATCCTGACCGCATTGGTAATCTATCGAAAGAATTATTAATCATCCTTGCCATCCATGTCCAGCCGGGTTGGATATCTGTCGTGCAGTCCAATGACCGGCAGAAACAAGCCGGCGGATGGACCGAAGGGCAAAATGGAGAACAAAAAATGACAACCTATATCACGGCATTGATCATCGGCATCTTGTTCGGCTTCTCATTGAACAAGGCCGGGCTGACACGATACTCAAAAATCGTAAACGTATTCCGGTTAACCGATATGAGCGTGCTCAAGTTCATGATGACGGCGCTGGTCGTTTCGATGAGCGGATTGTATGTGCTGCGCGGCCTCGGAATGATAACCTTTCCGCGCATCCCTGAAACCTATATCGCCGGCAATCTGCTCGGAGGCCTGATCTTCGGGGTGGGGATGGCGCTCACCGGTTACTGACCGGGCACCTGCGCCGCCGGGAGCGGCGAAGGTAAACTTGATTATCTGATCCCTGGAATGCTGGGCTTTCTGGTCGGTGGCGCCATTTTTGGATTGGCCTATGAGCAGGTGTTCCCCCAGATCCAAAAACTGGCAAATATCGGGAATGTCGTCGTCCCAGACCTTTGGCACCTGAACCCCTACCTGACTGTGCTGGCGTTCGGCTTGATCAGCATCTTGCTTTTCTACCTGATCGACCGGGCTGGAATGCACCGAAAGAAATCATTGGATTAAGTACAAAACGCGATTTAGGCGGAAGATGAAAGGCAGTGAGTATGCCGGCAACGAATTTGACAAGACGTGATTTCTTGAAGTTAGGCAGCGGCGCGGCAGCGGCGGCAGCAGCGACTTCGTTCATCCCACCCAAAGCCAGCCGGGCTGCAGCGATCCTCGCGAGCCGCGATCCAAATGGCGACGGCTATGTGCCGACGATGTGCGAAATGTGCGTCTGGCGGTGCGGCGTTCTGGCTAAGATCGACGAAGATCGAGTCGTCAAGCTGGAGGGGAATCCCGACCACCCACACTCAAAGGGGAGGCTGTGCGCACGCGGTCAATCTGGACTGCTGAACACTTACGACCCCGACCGAGTGCTCACACCGTTGATCCGGGTCGGCAAGCGCGGGGAAGGGAAATTCCGGAAAGCCTCATGGGAGGAAGCGTTGGATATCGTCGCCGAGAAGATGCTGAAGATCCAAAAGAGCTATGGACCTGAGGCGATGGTCTTCTCCTCAACGCACAACCTTTCACAAACCCAGTTTGAAAACTTGCTATACGGGTACGGCTCGCCGAACTACGGAACACAGCGCAGCCTGTGCTTCAATGCGATGATCGTGGCGAACGTGATGACCTACGGGATGGAAGAACCCGGGCGCGATTACAGCCAGTTGAGATATATCTTGCTCACCGGGCGGAACCTGATGGAGGCGATCTCAACCTCCGAGACCTCCGAGCTGGTGGATGCCATCGCGAATGGGGCGAAAGTCGTCTACCTGGACCCGCGCTTCACAAAAACCGCCTCTAAGGCGAGCGAATGGTGCCCGATCCGACCTGGCACCGACCTGGCTTTCCACCTGGCGTTGATCCAGGTGATCATCATCCGAGAACAGGTACAACCAGGAATTTGTATCTCAATACACGACCGGTTTTGATCCGCTTGCGGAGGCAGTGAAGGAATATACGCCCGAATGGGCTGCACCGATCACCGGAATTGAGGCGGAAGTGATCCGCCGGATTGCGGTCGAATTCAGCGACGCCGGTCCGCAAGCGCTGGCGCACAACGGTTGGCGAACCTCGAATTTTATCAACTCCTTCCCCACCGAGCGGGCAATCACGATCTTGAATGCGCTGGTCGGGAACTGGGGAACTACATTGGTTCCGGCGGCTGGAGAAGGAAGCAGCGCGCTTGGAAAGCCCCCTCAACCACCCTACCCGCGGATATCTGCGCTGCGGCTGGACGGGGTGCCCTGGAAATTCCCATTTGTTCCGCTGAAGCTGGGGATCTTCCAGCAGCTAAGAGAAGGGATCCTGGAGGGCAAGCCATACGAAGCACACGGTTGGTTTGTCGGGAGGCAGAACCCTGTGCTTTCCCTGCCGGACCGGCAGCGGACCTTGAAGGCTTTCGGGAAAATGGACTTCATCGCGGTGATGGATATCATTATGAACGACACAGCCTGGTTTGCCGACGTTGTGCTTCCCGGAGGCTTCTTACCTGGAGCGATACGACCCGCTGCTGCCGGTTGGGAACAAGGTCTGGATCCGCCAACCGGTTATCGAACCACAGGGAGAGGCAAAGTCGGCATTGTGGATCTATAAAGAGCTCGGGAACCGGTTGGGATTGGCGGATTTCTTCCAATACACCGATGAAGAAGATTACATCCAACAGCAGCTCGCGCCAATGGGAGGGTCAATCGAGGAAATCAAACTGCACGGATACCTGGATCTGCCCAAAAGCGAGCAAAATATCTACGAGTGGAGCACGCCAAGCGGAAAAATCGAGATTTTCTCCTCGGTGCTCGAATCCGGTAAGTTCGACGCGGTGCCAAAGTGGGAAGAACCACCCCAGCCAAAACCGGGGATGTTCTACCTGCTGACCGGTAAAGTGGGCCAGCACACCCAATTTGGGACACAGAACAACCAGATGCTCGATAAGTACAGCGACGAGCCCCGGCTGTGGATGAACACCCTGGCAGCGGAGTTGCTTGGGTTGAAAGACTGGGATATGGTCGAAGCTACCAGCGAGGTCGGCAGCGTGCGGGTGCAGCTTAAGGTGACCGAATCCATCCGCCAGGACTGCGTCTATATGGCGCCTGGATATGGGCACCTTTCAAAAGGGCTGCGGACGGCATATGGAAAAGGCGCGTCCTCTTCGGAGCTGCACGTCACATATGTAGATCCAATCAGCGGCGGGCAGGCGCTCAGCCAGACATTCGTAGCGGTGAAGAAAGCCTGATGGGTGAAGCCAGAACGATGCCGGACCAACCCCAGGGAACACAGGAGCAAGTATGCCTCAGAAACCTCGTTATGCATTTGTGATTGACGTATCGCGCTGCATCGACTGCCGGGCCTGCCTGGCGGCATGCAGCATTGAAAACCAGGTAGCCATGGACGCGACCCGGATCTGGGTGCAGGACCTGGGAGTGCAGGGCGCCTTCCCGGACTTGAAGCGAACCTTCGTCCCCTATAACTGCATGCACTGCGATCATCCCCCATGCGTGGAAGTATGCGTAAGCTCGGCTACTTTCAAAGACCCGGAAAGCGGCCTGGTGCTTGTGGACCAGGATGCCTGCATTGGCTGCGGTTTCTGCGTGGATGCCTGCCCTTACAACGTCCGCTACCTGGACAGCACACGCGGGGTGGTGGATAAGTGCAACGCCTGCCAGCAGCGGCTGGAGGCAGGCTTGAAGCCGGCCTGTGTGGCAACATGCGTCGGACAAAGCCGGCTGTTCGGCGACCTGAACGACCCCAATTCGGAGGCATCCAAAGCCCTGCAGAACGCTCGTTCGATCACCCGGCTAGATTACGAGAAAGACGGCAGTCGATACCGATCCCAACATTTTCTATATCAACGTGCCGGAGACCGAATTGATCGAAATGCCGGGCAGCGAACAGCAACCGCTGGTCTCTCAGAGCGGAGTGCTGCCGCGCGACCCTGCCTACAGCATTGCGGAAACTGGATGGAAGAAAGTGGTCGCCCCGCTGGTGCTGGCCGGGATTGGAGCGTCTTTCCTGGTGCAGGCGACTTTCTTCACCAAACAGCTCATTGAAGGCGAGAAGGAATTCGAGGAGTAAGCTATGAGCGGCTATCACAATATCCCTCTGGAAGAGCGTAAAAAGCTGCGCCAGAAGATGTATAAGAAGCACAACCTGGCGAACATCCTGACCCACTGGTTCAATGTGGCGATCTGGCTGCTCTTGCTGCCAACCGGGATCGCGATCCTGAGCTCTCCCACGCTGGGCTTGAGCCCGGTTTGGATGCAGGAGCTCTTTCGGAATTTATTCGGAAGCACGGCAAGCCTGATCCAGTTCCACTATACCCTCGGGCTGCTGTGGATCTTTGTGCTGAGCTTCAACATTCTGCTTGGCTTTCGAAGATACTTTGTGCCTTTTGCGGCAACCCGTATGCTGATGGATAAAGACGATATCGAATGGATGAAGGTCAAGCCGCTGCAAATGCTGGGCTTTATGAAGGGGCGCGAGCTGCCCCCGCAGGATGCCTACAACGCCGGACAGAAGATCTATATGTATGTGGTCATCCTGGGAACGATCGGGATTATGGCGAGCGGGGTGGTGATGACCTTTCATACGATCTTTCCACCGCTGCTGAAGCAGATCGCCCAGCCGATCCATTGGCTCTCGGTGTTTGGGATCGTGGCGGGGCTGATCATCCACGTCTATATGGGGGCGGTCTTCCCGGAGGAAAAAGAGGCTTTCTTCTCGATGTTCAGCGGGAAGGTATCGGCGTGGTATGCGCGCGCCCATCACGAGAAGTGGTATAACGAAAAACTGAAGGAAGAATTGGCGTGGGAAGACCGGGTAACCGAAGAAGCGGCGCAGGCGGCACATCCGGCAGAATCCCCTGCGGCGGACTGATCGATCGGTATTGAGATAGAACTAATTTGAGCTTCGACCGGGGCGATTCGCGAGGACCCGGTCGTTTTTTTTATTTTGGCGTCAAGAAGTTGTATTTAATAAGCACTTTTTGACCTGCTGGGGAGAGGACAAGGTCTATAAATGCTCCCGCCAGATCAGGATTCAACCTATCACTCACCGCAGCAATCGGATAGGCGGCAACAACATTCAATGCATCTGGTATTTCCAACTTATCGACTTTCCCTGAAGCTTCCTGGCTGATGTCACTCAAATATACAATGCCTGCATCGGCTTCTCCGAGAATTACCTTCGTCAGCACGGCTTTTACATTCTCTTCGTAAGAAACAATGTTTTTCAGGACATCGTCTTTAAACGTACTGCCAAAGGCCGGGTCTTCAGCGGCTTTATCCAAGAATTCTAAGGTGTACAGCCCGGCGGGAACTGCAGAAGCGGCGAGATCGAGCTTTATCCCGGGTTTTGCCAGGTCTTTCAGGGTTTTTATTCCGGCTGGGTTATCCTTTGGGACGATGACCACCAATCGATTATTCGCAAATATCTGGGCTGCTCCTTGAGCTACCCGACCGGAGGCAACCGCAGCATCCATATATTTCTGGCTGGCACTGGCAAATACATCCGCCGGAACACCCTGCTCGAGCTGTTGGGCGAGCTGTTGGGATCCGGCGAAGCTGAAGACAACCCTGACCCCCGGATTCTGAGCCTCAAACAACTTCCCAAGCTCTGTGAACGGCTCGATCAGGGAAGCCGCAGCCAGAACCGTGATGGTTTTATTTTCGGACGCTTGTTGGGAGGACGCCGTCTTTGCAGCCGTCTCGGTTTCAGGCGGCGCGGTAGAGGCAACAGGGGAACTCTGGGGAGTGCAGGCGGCACTGACAAGAATGATGGACAAAATCGCTAAAGTATGAAAATTAGGACGCGCCACGATTGTCTCCTTTGATCAAACCCGAGTTGGATCGGATCTAATCATTCCCCCTTATTGATGCAGGATTGTTTGGGACTTAAAGTTAGCCGAGCAGAATTTCCCCAGCCAACCTGGAAGGGACCAGGGCGGATTGCTGGAGCTCAACAAGACGCTTTGCCATAAATTGATGCACTTCACGGCGACGAGAGAGCAAACCCGAGAGCATTTCGATCGTCCGCTCGGGGGAGGCGCTGGCTTCATCCAGGATAAAATCTGAGAGCCCCATCGCCTGCATGATCCCGGCATGTTTGGGAGCAAAGGCATACATCATCACCGGGCAGCCGGCAATCATCGAAGTCACACTGCCGTGAACACGGGCGACAAAGCTGGCTGCGCACTGAGCATAGACGGCTGGAGCAATCCGAGGCCGGACTTCTTCATCCACCAGGAGGGCATGCGAGCCATGGCGAGACTCCTGGATAATCCGACGGGCTGCGATCCGGTCGTCATCTGGAGACACGGTATTCATTGGCAGGAGCAAAGGCTGGTAGCCCTGATCATAAAGCCAATCCAAAGCAGCAGAGAAACAGGCGACTTTCTGATCGAACTCTTCCTGGCTCTTGACGTTATAGTGGGTTTGAGCGTCGCCATCTCGGCCGCGGAATGTGCGCGGTGTCAGGGCAACCAGCGGTCTCTCCGGCTCACGCAAACCGGCTCTGGAAATCAGCTCTAAACCAGATTCAGCACCGGCAGGTTCCAAACAGAATACAGGATCAGCCGCCAGATGGATTTCCTTGGTGACACCGCAGCGCTCAAACAACCGGCGGGTGTGCTCGTCTCGATAGGTGATTGCAGCAGCGCCGTTCAGAACCCAGCCGAACAGGCGCATCGCGATCCGATCTTGAACGATCTGGCTGGAGACAGTCCAGGTCATATAAGGCGTGCGCGCAAGCCTGGCGAGGCCAAATAAGGTCGCGATGGCGAATAGATGATCTTTTTCTTCATAGAAAGGCGCACCGCCGCCTAAAACAAATAGATCGCAGGCAGCTACCGTTTTAAGGACTTGAGGGAACTGATAGATGTTATGGAGAACCTCGAATTTCCAGCGCGATTCCACCTGGGTGTAATTAAGCACATGCTCGGGATTTGCGGTAAAGACCGTGAAGCGGACGGACCCGACTTCCGCACCCAGCAGGTCTGCAATCGTGAGCAGGAGCGCCTGGTCCCCAACATTTCTACTGCCGTACCAAGCTCCCCACAACGCGATATGTTTTGTTTTTTGAGTCATTCAGGCGCGAAACTCCCTGTTTAGTTTTTTCTATTGATTTGCGATTGGTTTGTAAACACAAAACATTGTGATTGGAAAAGCCGATCGGGATTTGATTGTAGCATAAAAATCAGGCGGGATCGAGTTCGGAAAAAACGGTCTGATATAATGACCGAGGCGTTGGGCGTGATCAGCGATTTCAGGTTCTGATCACGCAAAGGACAAACCCTGCCGAGATGAATCTGATAATTAAGACCATTCTTAAATCTCTGGCCTTTCTGGCTGCGCTGACGGTGCTCTGGCAAGCAGTGATAGAGTTTTATACCCATGCGCCAAAAACAGGGCAGCCGATTGAAAAATTACCGCCGGTGTGGGCGGCAGCTGGGATTCTTTGGCTGCTGATTTGCCTTGCCAGCTTAATTCTGATTGGCTACCTTCTCTTTGGCACTGAGGCGGTTAAAAACTTAATCGCAAAGTGGCTGCCTGGCGGCGGAGAACAGGTGGGTGGAGCTGGGTGCTGGCGGCGTTATTCGTATTAATGCCGGCGTTTTTCTTCCTTTTTACGCGGTGGGGTTCTTATTTTGAAACGCCAGCCATCAGACTCTGCAACGGTATTGCTCAGCGGTTTCGGCGCGGCGATTTCAATCCCTAATAAACAGGGAGAAGGTCTGTCGCTGCCGGAAGTGGCATTGGGATTTGTCTTATCCGCGAGCGTTTTCCTGACGGCCAGACAGCTGGTGGGAGTCACGAATTTTCCTTTTGCGTTGGGGTGGTCTGAGGGCAACCGGCTGTATGATTACTCTGTCATCCTTGGAAAAAACCGATATATTTATCCGGGTGAATTAACCCCAGTCCGACGCGAGACTGGTAGACTGCTTTTATGGGGAGCGCCATATCTGATCCCCGGCTCGCCGATCTGGCTGAACCGTTTATGGAACGTGCTGCTGGGGGTCCTCCCTCCGCTGGCACTGGGTTTTGTTATCGGGCGGACTAAACGCCTTCCGAGCATCATCAAATGGACTTTTGTGCTGTGGGTTTTTCTATTCCTTTCACAAGGACCGATTTACACCCCACTGGTATTGAGTGCGATCATCGTGGTGGTGTTTGTCCAACCCGGTAAATGGATCCAGTCTCTTATCGCGGTGGCGGCTGCAAGCTACTACGCCAGCTCGAGCCGGTTCACCTGGCTGCCCGCGGTGCCTGGCTGGGCTGGGATCATCCTGCTGGTTGATCTAGCTATACCAACCCTCGGGGGGAAGAAATCCACAAAAGATGCGGCTGCCTGGGGATTGGAATTCCTGAAACGGCTCTTGCCAGTGATGATTATTGTTGGGGTTGGAGTGGCAGCCGGAACTCTGGCAAATCCACTGTTGGTCACGCCCAAAGACCTGTCAGAAAGCATGGTTTTCGCCCAACCTCTGCTGTGGTACCGGCTGTTCCCCAATGTGAATTATCCGTCCGGGGTGATTGGTGCGCTGGCTGCCGCTACTGCTCCACTCGCTGCGCTTCTGATCTGGCTGGCTGCGACCAAGCGCTGGCGCCTGACCTGGCTGCAGATCACGGGATATCTGTTCGTTTGCATTGTCTTTTTGGAGGGGGGATCGTTGCGAGTGTAAAAATTGGGGGCGGCAACAACCTTCATAATATGGATATGTTTCTGGTGACGCTGGCGATCTTGAGCGGCATATCCATCCAAAACCATGAACACATGGAGACCCATTATTGGCCTTGGTTTGCGCAGCTCTTGCTGGTGATGATACTCTTCATCCCGACCTGGACTGCTTATCGCAGCGGCGCGATGCTCGATCTGCCTAGCAAAGAACGAACCCAAGAGGCTTTGAAGGTGCTGCAGGCTAAAGTTGAAGAAGCCAGCAGGCAAGGAGAGGTGCTTTTCATGGACCAGAGGCAGCTGCTTACGTTCGGCTATATCCCGGGGGTGACATTGGTGCCGGAGTATGAGAAGAAGTATGTGATGGACCAGGCGATGGCGGGCGACCAGTCATATTTCAAACAGTTCTACAGCGATCTTGCGAACCAGCGCTTTGCGATGATCGTTACAGATCCATTATTCACCAAGATCAAAGAAAGCGATTACCCGTTTGCCGAGGAGAACAATGCCTGGGTGCAATGGGTTGCCCAACCGCTGCTGTGCTACTATGCACCGGTGCGAAAAATCCCGGGAAGGGTGCTTGACGATTTTAATATCCAGCTGCTCGTACCGCGTTCAGACATCAGCGACTGCAAAACCCCGCTCCAATAAGTTAAAACTTAAGCCAAGATTTGTTGAATCCTTGAGAGGAAATCCTGATTGCGGCGCGCCATCTCAACAAGATTCGATTGAACGCGCGGCTTGAAATCCCGCTCCCAGGCAAAGCGCAGCTCATCCGCATGCGCCAGGAATTCCGAAATTTCGAAACTCGGGGAATATGGATTTCGATAGCAATCTGCTGAAAGACCAAAATCTTCCAGCAATGAGTTGACTTTACTATTTCTAGCTGACTCGGCTGCAAATGGTTCGATCGAAATGAAAGGGATTTTGGCTTTAAGACTAAAGGCAGTCCCATGGAAACGGTCGGTCACACAAAAGGAGAGGCGGCTAAACAGGTCTGCCCATTCATGCGGGGAAAGCACATGCCCCAGATTAATGTCTGCGAACGGATTGTAAAGGCTGAAACCGACGGTTTGAAAACCCTGCCGGTGAAAATGATCGGCTAAAGCCTGGGAAAAATCCGATTTACCGTAAAACAACATCCCCGCCAATGGACGCTGGGAGTCAACTCCGTGAAGCCTGAGCAGCTCATCCACATTGGTGGGTTGAACATCGTACAAAAAGGTCGGGTCCGGCACTTTCATTACCGGTACGTGCCGGTCTGCCCCGCTCTTCAAAACAATTTCAAGGGTCAGCTGATCCCGAACCCCTATGAGGGCATAGCTGCTCAAGATGCGTCCTACATCTGGAAGGTTCCGTTCGATGAACTCGGGTAGAGAGCGGTGTCCAGAGGCTGCATATGCGATTTTAACCGAGGGGATTTTCTCAGAAAGCCAGTAGATGCTTGGGAACTTTGGGATTTGGAATTTATCCACCAGATCCCAAATCACCATCCCAACAACGAGGGCATCGTATGCCTGGCTGCTCAGATAGCGCACCATGCCGTCATACCCGATTGGATAGAACGGGGATGGCTTATCGAGGTGGGTGTGCTGACGATAAAACCTCTCAGAGACCAGATGACGCTGAATATTGTATGCGGGAATGCGGCTGTGGATCTTGAGGATGCGAGCAAGCTCATAGTAATACCAGTTGCGCGGGACGTAATCCAGGATCCGAACATCGTACTCCGGGAGGCTTTGAGCGAGGTTTTTTTCGATCGCTTCAGAGAACAGACACGCGCCAGGGTTGGCGAAATGGACCGTAGTGAGAATGCGCAAGGATTTCATAGATTCATTTGAATCGATTTGCTGAGCAGTGGAACGGATGTCCCTATTCGATTTTACCAGAGATCAATCTGAACTTGATGCCAGCGAACCGGCTAACTGAGCGGGTATCATTAAAGGGGCGGTGCGATAGACGACTGCCTTTACCTTTTGGGCCGGATGAGCTGCTTCCAGGATCTGCCGCGCCGACGACCAATCGGGGACCAGTGCACCAGACGGGAAAACAGTCTGAAGCTGTGCCTCCGTCAATCCGGGCGAAACCACCAACACCTCCAGAGATTTTCGGGCGACCAGACGCCTCGCGGCTGTCAGGCGGTACGCAAAGGTGCGCAGGTCTCTCAATCGGAAATACTTCAGGCGCCGGATCAATCTGGCTGATAGCGAGTTTTGGAGAGGAAACAGCTCATGGCTGCCAATTCCCTTCGGACAGGCTGCCAAAACAACCCTGGAGGTCGTTTCGCCAGCAAAATCTAAAGGCCAAAGCCCGCGATCGTAAGCGAACTGGAGGTCTGCATCGAATGGGTACATATCTGCGATGACAATGTCGGCATCAGGGTGAGGATCTATCGAATAGACTTTGCGGGCAGTTTGGACCCCAATCCTAAATGCAGTGATCATATCTCCGGCAAATACGGCAGAGATCTTGCGGTGCTGGTTCAAAGCCACATTAACGATGAAATCCAGCCCGATCTGCGCTGCAAGCTGCTCGCACTCGCGCCTGAATTCATTCTCAACGCTCCCGGCACGCTGGTCTGCTCCACGCAGATGATCATGAAGATAACGGATGGTTTCAAACCCAGCCAAGCCCGGGATCAACGCTTTGGCGCCGCCTGAAAACCCAGCAGCTGGATGCGGGTACAAACAACCAACCCCAATTCGAAAGTCACAGGAAAGGACGGCCTCATTCACCAGAATTGGGGCTCCCGATCGCGACTTGCCCAGTTTCTTCAAGCCGCGGTGGCAATCGTGCGAGATCAGCCGAACACCGCTGGGAAGATTTTGACCAGCTTTCAGGATTAGATCCTCGATGGTGGAAGGAGGATGGGTTCCGGTCGCGGAAATGATCAGAATTCGATCGGGTGAAAAACCACTCTGGAGGAGCTCATCCAGCAATATCTCCACCAAGCCTGCAGCAGGTGTAGGCCGAGATAGATCATCCAGGATGATCGCAGCCCGCTGCTTTCCAGCCGCGAGGGCGGCGAGAGGCTGACCGGAAACAGGGCGGCGGATTGAATCCCGGATTGCATCATGAGAAAGGGCTGGGATGACCTGGTCGCCGATAACTGAAACCTCCCAGCGATCTGGGAACTCCAGGACCAGCGGGATGTCACCGTGCCAGGCAGCCGTACGGAGGGTGATCTTATTCATCGGCGGCAACACTTCGAGGAACTGAATCTTTCGCCGATTCCAGGTGAGTGCTATAAACAGCCAAATGCCGGTCTACCGCCTGGTTGAGGGCGAAAATATCGCCGACATATTGACGCGCAGCTCTTCCCAGCTCCTGCCAGCGGTCGTTCGCGAGAAGCGTCCGCAAACCTGCTGCGAAGTCGTCATCGGTGACATGAAAACCAAAACGCGAGGTAAATTGATCCGGATCGACTGCACTAAGAATGGCACAACCGTGAGCGGCAGCTTCGATGTACGCGTTCGGCAGACCTTCCCTGGCAGCCGGGTTGATCAAGATCCAACTTTGGCTGAATAATTCCGAAAGTCGCTGATTATCAAACTGATCGATGAATCCCAGCATTTCCAGGTTCGGCAAGCCTTCGTATTGGAGGCGGAGGGAGCGCTCGTAATCCTTGCTGCGGCTCTTTCCGGCAGCCAAAAAGCGGACCTCTGGAAAGAGGCGCGCCAACTCAAAGAATATTTCCGGTCTTTTGCGCTTATCCCAGCGAGAGACCAGGCACACAGTCGGTTGGGATGCTTTCACAATCTTTGAGGGCACTTCGACTGGCGTAGGTAAGAATTCTGGGCGGTGTGAAAGGTGATATTTGCGCGCGGCACGATCGGAAACAAGATAGGAGGCAGCATAAAGTCCGGCGGCATGATGGACTGCCCTGCCGACCAACCAGTTATCCTCATACAGCCAGTTAGAAATGACCTGGGCAGCATTTAAGGAAGGCAGGCGAAATTCGATGCGCCAATTTTCCAGGTCTCGAGGGTCACGGAAGGTGATGATATGCTTCCGATCCGGCATGGCGCTCATCGCCAGGTAAGATCCGAGAGAAGGCTCCTGGGAATGGTAGACATCGGCATCCGCTTCACGAAATCGAGGCAAGGCGGAGAATGGGTTCGAGCGGTTGAAGCCTAGAACCCGAATGCCGTCCAGGATTTCGATCTCACCCTGATCCTGACGGCGCGGGACAACCGCGGTGACCTCGATCCCGCGTTTCACCAGCTCCCTTCCGATCATACGGGTTGCCCGCCCAAAACCCCCATATTTGCCCCAGGCGAAGATCTCAACGCATATCAAGCAAATTTTCACCGCAGCTCCTTGGCGTCCACGGGGGGAGGCTGGTTTTCGGCAGAACGCTTGCTGCGCAGGACATCGATCAGCTCGACCAGACCACCGAGCAGACTGAGGATGATCCCGCGGATGAATATTAAGAAAGACAGGGCAAGCGCCAGATCCGCGCTGACCCCAAAAGTCGAAAGGATCGCAACAAGGGTCACTTCGCGCACGCCCAGACCCCCAGCAACCGTAAACGGCAGCTGGGTGGCAATCAAGACCACAGCCTGAACCCAGCCCATATTCATGAAACCGATATCGATACCGACTGCCTGTGCCAGCGCCACTCCAGAAGCGATCCCTACAAGGGCAGAAATGATGCCCGCTGAAATAGAAAGCAGCAGGTCTGTCGCGGGCATATCAGCATAAGCTGTAACCGCGATCAGGAATTTTTCGATGCGGCGCGCCAGCACCTGCCAGGAGTCTTTCTCAACCCATCCAGCGCTGCGGACCCGAAACCAGCGGTAGATCTTCAAGCTGTAGCGAGTGACCAGCACCCAAGAGATGATGATCAGCAGCAAGATGAGCGCAAGCCAGAAAAGACTAACCTTTAGGCTGGTCTGCTGTCCGGCCAGAAGAAAGAAAGCCAGACCCATGGCGATCGTTAAAAAAGTCTCAAGGACGCGAAAGAATGCCAGGGCAACGAGCGCTTCGACATTCTTTCCACCTGGCTGCGCCAACCGGTACCAGCGATAGCCGCTGGCGACCAGCGTACTGGGGGTGAATTGAAGGTAGAATTTCACCGCCAGGTTGATCGCAAGGATTTTTCCAACACCGTGGGTGATTCCCTGGTTTCGAGTAAGGGGCTCCATTTGAACGGCAGTCAATATTATTGTGACCCCCCCGAGGACGATCCCCAACAGCAGGTAGATTGGGTCTGCTGAAAGCATGGCCTGAACGACCGCTTTTAAGGGAACCATCCAAAATAGAGCCGCAAAAAGGGCGATCAAGATCAAAATCTTGACGATCCGCCGGAGGCGCTGAGCACCAGGGGAAGAGCCCTGGAAGAACCAGCGAAGTTTTTCTTTCAAATGCATGATTTGGATTACCAATCCGATACTTGTTAATAATTTCTGGACCCAGGACAGAGATTGCTTCGGCTGCAGCTGCAGCTGCAGCCGAAGGTTTTCGGTGAACTGCTATCGCCAGGGCGGGATTATTCTAGCACAAAACAATTGGGCTGCGGGTGCACGCAAGGCAAGCCAGCCAAATTTCGAGATCAAGCTGTTTCTTGTTAGAATCAGCTATCCACAAGCAGAACGAGTTTGAATCTTGACCCAATCAACACTGAGATCTAGCCTTGAAAAAATTGTGGGATTTTTCGGCGACAGGATCTACCTGAGCGAGCTGTTCCGATTCGCACTGCCGATCGCGCTCCAAAATTTGATCATGTCCTCCTTAAATATGGTGGGGGTGATCATGATTGGCCAGCTTGGTGAAACACCGCTTGCTGCCGTTGGTCTGGCAAACCAGATCTTTTTCCTGCTGCAGCTCGTCCTGTTTGGGATTAACAGCGGCGCAGCGATGTTTACAGCCCAACTTTGGGGGAAGCAAGATGTCCTCAACATCCGACGGGTTATAAGCCTTGGTCTTATGATGGGCATGACCGCAGGGGTAATCTTCCTCAGCATTGCCCTGCTCGGTCCAGAACTGGCAATGAGGATTTACAGCAAGGACCCAGAAGTTATCGCATTAGGCAGCGAATACCTGCGGATATTTGGGTGGGCATTTCTGTTTGTCCCGATCACTTTTCTTTTTTCAATGGTGCTGCGCAGCATTGGAGAAGTGAAGCTGCCAATGCTGGTGAGCACGATTGCGCTAGTATTCAACATGCTTGCCAGCTATGCCCTGATTTTTGGAAAATTTGGGCTGCCTGCTCTCGAAGTAAGCGGCGCAGCGATTGCTGGGCTGACAGCAAGGATACTGGAATGCGTGATCCTGCTGGGGATCATTTACCTGCGAAGACTCCCGATCGCGCTGAAGGCGAATGATTTTCTCACATTGAACCTCTCATTCGCCGGGAATGTCTTCAGACCAATCCTTCCGGTGATACTCAATGAGACTTTCTGGTCATTAGGGGCAACGGCGTACAACGTTGTCTATGCCCGGATCAGCACGGAAGCGATAGCGGCGGTAAACATCGTCGCGACGATCGATAATATGGCATTCGTACTGGTTTGGGGAATTTCACACGCTACGGCGATCATGGTCGGAAATCGGATCGGAGCAGGTGAAGAAGACCGGGCGCTGCTCTATGCAAAACGCTCGATTGTTCTCGGCATCCTGATTGGGATGCTGATCGGTGGGATGGTTTTCCTCCTATCGGATAATATTCTTGGGCTGTATCAGGTCGATCCAGTGGTGATCTACTATGCAAGCCGGATGCTGGCGATATTAGGCTTGTTCGTGTGGGTGCGGGGTGTGAACTCCATCATTATCATTGGGACGCTTCGAAGCGGGGGAGACACGCTTTTTTCCTTCTTCCTGGATGGGGTCGTTATCTGGGTGGTTGGCGTACCAACCGCGTTCTTCACAGCTTTTGTGCTCGACCTGCAAGTGTATTGGGTTTATCTTGCGATTATGTCCGAAGAGATTGTGAAATTCATTATTGGGCTATGGCGGGTTTATTCTCGCAAGTGGATTCACAACCTTACGCGTACCGTATAATATCGATTCATGCGGCCTACATTTTTTCATCACCTGCATCCCCCAAGCATCCCTGCGGCTCAAGCACGCCTGCGATATACATTAGGGGCAGGCGGGATTTCATTCTTTTTGTTTTTTGTGGTGATGCTGAGCGGCGTTCTGGAATTATTCTACTACATCCCCACTCCTGAACAAGCGGCACTGAGTGTTCAAACCATCACGTACCTGGTCCCGTTTGGAGGTTTCGTACGCAACCTCCACTATTGGTCAGCTCAGCTGCTGGTATTGGCGGTTGTGCTGCACGGGGCTCGGGTGATCCTCAGCGGGGCTTACGGACCGCCACGCCGATTAAATTATCTGATCGGCTTCGGACTTCTGGTTTTATGTCTGGTGCTTGATTTCAGCGGCTATCTGCTGCGCTGGGACCAGGGCGTCCAATGGGCGATCGCGGCGGGAACTAACCTGCTGCGGAGCATTCCCCTGGCAGGGGATTGGTTTTATCGATTGGCGGTTGGCAGCAACTCGCTTAAATCCGGCATTCTCGGAGGGGCTGCTCTGGTGCGTTTTTACGGCTGGCATATTTTTGGGCTGGCCCTTCCGGCGGTGATTTTCACAGGATGGCACATTTTCAGGATACGAAGAGACGGCGGGATTGCAGCTCCGCCGATTGAACTTCAAGCTGACCCAATGCGGATCACACGATTTGAGCTGGTGGGCAGAGAAATCGCGGCAGCCCTGATTTGCGGGAGCGTGATTTCCGGATTGGCGGTTTTTTCCCCAGCACCGATCGCACCGGCAATCCCTTCCGAACAAGGGGCGCTGGCATCTCCAGCTGCTGCACTGACAACCTCGTCAACCTCAAGATCTGACAGCCAATTCCAGAATGAATTTTCGATGAAGACAGAACCGTATGCGCCCTGGTTCTTTCTATGGATTCAGCAACTGCTAAAATTGGGAAGCCCACTGATTTTTGGGATCGTCGTCCCGGTGGTTGCGACCCTGCTGATCGCATCAATACCATATATATTCAAGCCGCCACCCCCGCAGGAACTCGGTCGCTGGCTTCCACCTTCGGGGCGTGCGGCACAAGTTTTGCTGCTTCTCATAGCGATGGCAATATTCATCCTGACGGTTATTGCCCGGTTTTCTCCCAATTAAGGATATGTCACGCGGCGCTGCTCTCGCATCCATTGCCTTACTGTTCATCCTGATCACTGCAGGCTGGTTTATCAGCCGACGTCCAGAGCCGGTGGCGCTGACGCCGGCATTGAGCGGAAACGAGGAATACTGCCTGACCTGCCATTCGGACCTACCAGAGATCAGCGCTGCGCATCCGATCGAG
Organism: uncultured Chloroflexia bacterium; assembly: GCA_963827155.1. Lineage (GTDB taxonomy): Bacteria > Chloroflexota > Anaerolineae > Anaerolineales > UBA4823 > UTCFX2. Next base: position 2,701,361 of record CAWGZV010000002.1, read on the forward strand.
ACATTCGGCTGTGTGATCTGCCACGGCGGTGAACGGCTGGCGCTGGATGCGGACCTCGCGCACAGCACGATGCGCGGCGGGCGGAATCCATCCGATTTTAAGGTAGTTGAGGTTTCCTGCGGCGGGCAAGACTGCCACAGCGGCCCGGAGCATGCCGAACGAGACCACATCCAGCGGGTGCTCCGAAACGTACAGGGGACCTACGCCGGCGCGATCGCGAGCATTCGCTTTACATTCGGGGCACAACCCGTTGAAAAAGCGCTGCAAGGGATTTATGCCGTAGAAAACCCAGATTATCACGTGGGCGACGCAGGAGTCCCCAAGACTCGAGGCATTCGACGCGGCACAAGATAAATCGCCAAAAATCCAGGAGTTCTCGACGAACTGCCTTTTCTGCCATCTCTCGGCCCAAGCTCCTACGATTGGCGAGTTTCAGCCACCTTCAAGTCCGTCCACTGAATCCGCGAAGCCGAAACCCGGTTCAACCTCGCCAGAGCTTGCCCGACTTACCGGCTGTGCGGCCTGTCATACCCCAAGCGCTGGGATGGACCTGGATCAGCCGCTACACCAGCTGACGACGGCCATTAGCTATACGCAATGCAACACCTGTCACAACCGCGGCAACTATGATTTACGCATGATGAAATTTATCCCACGCACAGACCACCCATCCAGCCGGTTAGAGGACTACTACCAACCGATCTCACAATTCGTCCGCTGTGAATGGACGCTGGATTGCATCGACTGCCATACCCGGATGGAAGCAATGGGGAACGGCAGCATCCCAAGTAATAAGAAGGAAGCGCAGTATATACGCTGCTCAACCTGCCATGGGACACTGGAAGAGCTGCCAAAATTTTATGAAATTCAAAACGCGGATGACATCGCCTTAAGGCTGGCGTTTTTAAACCCGATCCTGGCGCTGCAGGTCGGAGATAAGGTATTGGCAAGCGATAAAGTCGAGCCGCTCTGGAATACACGGCTGCTGTCAGACGGCGAATATGAGCTTGTCGGTAAGGCTACGGGTCAGCGCTTCAAATTCCGGGCTGTGATGGGCAGCGGATGCCTGCAGAAACTCGATGAGCAGAAAATCACGATACTGCCACGCCTGTCACGCGGTCGATCGTCAGGCTGAAACGAATGACCTTATTTACGGAAAAAGTTTGAGATGAAAAACCAGAGATTTGCCGGACGTTCTGCCAGTCGGCGGACGTAGAAAGGATACCATTCAGTCCCATAAGGAACATAGATCCTGACGGGATATCCTTGTGCGGCGGTCTCATCCTGCAGATCACGGCGGATTCCATAGAGCATCTGGAACTCAATAGCGGCTTTTGTCAAGCCGCGTTCTGCCGCATAGTTCTTTGCAAAAGCCAGCCGCTGCGGATCATGCGAGGCGATCGCTGGCAAAGGCGGGATTTTGCCATCAGGATTGACAGGCTGCGATTCATGCCGGACCGCTGCGTCGATCATCAGTTTTGTGAGCTGATCGTAATTGGCATCAACATCACTTTTCTTAGGGAATGCAACTTCTGGGGCCTCTTTATAAGCACCTTTGCACAACCGGATTCGACCGCCTCTGGCAGAGATGCGCCTGAGATCTTCAACACTTCGATAAAGGTAAGCCTGGATCACGACTCCGGTATTTGTGAAACCTTCATCAATCATCTGGTCGAAGATCGCAAGCGTCTGATCGACTAATGTTAAATCCTCCATATCGATGCGGACAAAATTACCCCGATCTTGAGCGGAGCCAAGGATACGGCGGAGGTTCTGGGCGCACAGCATTGGATCGAGCGCCAGACCAATCTGAGTTAGTTTAATGGAGACATTGGCACGCACATCCGATTGGTCAATCGCTTCGATCGCTTTCAAGATATCTTCAACTGCCTGATGGGCTTCATTTTCGTTTGTTGTATGCTCGCCTAAGTGATCAAGGGTGGCATTGATCCCCTTTTGATTCAATTCCCGAATGGCACGAACAGCGTCGTCGAGCGTTTCACCAGAGATGAAACGGGAAGCTGCTTGCCAGGCGAAATCCCAGCGAGTCACAATCCGGCGCGCCCAGCTCGCGGTTGAAAGATAAATCAATATCGATCTGAGCATGAAAAATCCTCAAGAATCCCAATAATCTCGGGATTAATATTATTCTAGCACCCAGATCGATCAAACTCATCTCGCGTACGTCATGCCAAAAGGTTGACAAATGGCATGTTTTTTGCAGCGAAGGAATATGATAAACGAATCGTCTGCCAGGATTGACTTGAACTCTGGCACGATAATTGCATCTGTTCGATTATAATAAAGCCTGATAAGGAGAACAGATGCTCCTCCAATCCCAAAAGACCTCACTTCGTCAGATCCCTACCGCTCATCTGGCGCAGACAATGACCCTGCTAGAGATGACAAATGATGAGCTGCGCCAAAGGATCGAGTCTGCGCTCTCCTCCAATCCAGCGCTTGAACTAATCGAAGATCCCCGCTGCCCACAATGCCACAGACCCTTGCCCTCTTCGGGACCATGCAGCTCATGCAGCGCGCCAAATCCGGAGATGCCTGACGAGCCAATCGTATTCCTTTCTCCGCGTCAAGATTTAAACCAGATGGGGAAAGGCATGTCAGACGACGACATGCCGGCAGAAGAATGGACCGCGGCAGTCGAAGACCTTCCTACCTATGTCTTGAAACAAATCGCCTCAGAGTTGGCGCTGGATGAACGCGGGATCGCAGCTCACATCTTAACTGGCCTGGATGATGATGGTTTGTTGAGCGTACCGCTGGTGGAAATTGCCCATTATCACCACGTTCCCATCTCAAAGGTCGCCAAGGTTCAACGTCTGATCCAGTTTGCAGATCCATTGGGGGTTGGTTCGCGAACGCCGCAAGAAGCGCTGATGGTCCAGCTAGAAGCGCTGAGCGAGACCCGGACGGTCCCTCCAATGGCGATGAAGTTGATCGATGAGGGCCTGGAACTGTTAAGCCGGAAAGCATACACCGAATTAAGCCGTAAGCTGCACCTCTCAATTAATGTGATCCTCAAATTGGAAGCCTTCATCAGCGACAACCTTAATCCCTACCCAGCACGAGCACATTGGGGAGAAGCCCAGCAAAGAGTGGAACAAATCCCGACATATCGAGAAGCTGACGTAATCATCTCTCAGGCTAACAATGAACCGAACTCGCCCTTGCTGGTGGAGGTCGTTTCTCCATACGCCGGTTTATTGAGGGTCAACCCGCTATTTCGAGATGCACTTCGTCAAGCACCTGAAGAACGAAGCAGAGAATGGGAAGAAGTGCATGAGGAAGCGGTTTTATTAGTGAAATGCCTTCAACAGAGGAACAACACTCTGGTACGGTTGATGAAAAACCTGGCTTCAATTCAAAGGGAATTCATCTTGTATGGGGACGCCTACATGAAGCCAATCACCCGAGCAGAGCTTTCAGTCATATTGGATGTGCATGAGTCCACCGTCTCGCGCGGTGGCAGGAAAAGCGGTACAATTGCCAAACAATAAAATCGTGCCGCTGTCAAAATGGTTCGACCGAAGTCTGAACATTCGAACGGCATTGATGCAAATCATTGCCGAAGAAGCGGAGCCCTTAAACGACACCGAACTGGCAGAGCGGTTGTTCGAGCAGGGCTTCAATATTGCCAGGAGGACAGTCGCAAAATATCGCTCCATCGAGGGCATATTGCCTGCTCAACTCCGCCAGTCAAACCTGGCTGCGAGCTAAATCATCCACAGCTTATTATGAATGAGGGATCTGGTTTCTCGGCGAGAATTCCCTGGCTCAGTCATAAAACCCGTATCGGCGATCTGGAAGATATCCTGGAATCGCTGCCTCAAGCCGCCCTTTTAATCCAACCTGAAACCTGGCTGATTCGCTACGCCAACTCTAAGACCTTCGACCTGACAAACTTCACGAGCGGGGAATTGATCGGGGTTGATGCTCGGTCGCTGTTTGCAGATTGGTTCGAACCGATCAATGTCAACAGATCAGGGAGGGCATTCAACAAAAATACGGGGGCAGCCGGTCTGAAACACCTCATCCGGCGGGACCGGTCCCAGATCCTGACCCGCTTGAATGTCAGCTCGATTAAGAACCTGGCAGATCTTGACCTTCTATACATCACAGAAGCGGAACCCACCAATCCGGAACCAGAACGGGGCAGCGGAACGCCATTCTGGAAAAGCTTGAATGAACTGCTTGAAGCAGGAAACGTAACGGAAATGAAAGATGCGCTTGAAAAGGCGATGAAGTCTGCCGCGGAGCTATCCAGGGCGGAAACCGTCATTATTTACCGCTTGATGGAAGCGGCGCCAGAAATCCGGATGCTGACCGGAACCGGTGAGCTTTCGCTGCTGCCCGAGTTATTGAATGCCAACGATCTGACTACGTTGAACGAAGCCAGATTATGGGAGACAGGCAAGCAACCAAGCTGCAGCCTATACAGAGCGGCGCGGGCGAACAGGGTTCGCTTCCTAGCTACTGCGCCTATTGGCGACAAATCAGCGATTGTTGGATTGGTCTTGCTGGCCGGCAAGCAAAACACCCCGAGCGGGGATGCGGTTGAAATCGCGCGCAGTCTGGCTGCGGTCACAGCATCGATCTTTCACAGCCATATTCAACGGATGAATTTACAGAGCGAGCTTGAGCTACGCCGGCAGCAAACAGCACGATACCTGACCATTGCGGAACGGGTGCAAGAAGGGATCATGCAGCTCTCTGCCGATCTGTACATCAGGGAGATCAATCCTCGCCTCGAGCAAATGCTGGGCTACTCCAATCGAGAGGTGGTTGGACAGGAGGCCGAAAAAATCCTGGTTGGGAACGACCTGCTCCCAAAGGCTCTGGCGCAAGCCCAAGCGGGGGAATCTGTGCTGACCCTCGGAGAGCTGCGCTTATTTAGAAGAAACGGCGAGCTTTTCCAGGCGATGGTTAAAGTCTTTCCAATGTTAAACGAAAAGAGCGTCGAAGGGATCCTGGTGTTTATCCAGGACCAGAGCGAGAAGGAGCAAATTCGCCTGCAAACTGAGGATCTCGAAAATCGGGCTTCGCTGGGGATGTTGATGTCGGTCTTTGCTCACGAGGCACGCAATCCGATCAACAATATAAGCATCGCGCTGCAAGCTATGGGATCCAATCTGCCTGAAGACGATCCTCGCCAGGACCAGATCGGACGGATGCTGCAGGATTGCGACCGGCTGGCAGAGCTGATCAAGTCGGTGCTTGGTTATTCAAAACCGATGGAATACACGATGGAACCTCTGGATCTCGGCCCACTGGTAAAACGGCTGGTGGAGTGGCAGCGCGCCAAGCTGAACCACGCGATGATCCAATGCGAACTGCAACTGGATGAAGACTGCGCCCAGATTTCTGGCAACTCGCGGGCGCTCGAACAGGTGTTTAATAATCTGGTCACCAACGCTATCCAGGCGATGGAGGGGATGACCGGCGCAGTTACGGTAAAAGTATCCCAAATCCGCTCTGAGGAAGGCCTTCCATACGTGGAGGTCAGCGTGGCTGATAACGGACCCGGCATCCCAAAAGAGATCCAGGAAAAGATATTTCAGCCATTTATCACGACCAAACGCAACGGTAACGGGCTTGGTTTATCAATTGCAAAGCGGATTGTGACCGCCCATAAAGGCAAAATTCGACTAACCAGCTTCCCCGGCGGTACAGTATTCAGGGTGCTGCTGCCAATCCTGGAAGACTACAATTAGCTACTCCTGAATTCAAATGAGGTAAGTATGAGTGGAACAGTCCTGATCGTTGACGACGAGGAAAACGCACGTCTGGCTATCACAGACTACCTAGGTCCGCATGGTTTCGAGACGATCAGTGTAGCTTCTTTAGCCGAGGCAAGATCGATTTTGGGTCGTGGTCAGGCAGACGTTGTGGTGCTGGATGTTCAGCTCGACGACGGGTACGGTCCCAGCCTGCTCAATGAAACCGCACAAATGCCCATGCGCCCTCCAATCATATTGATGACCGGGCATGGCGATATCAATTCAGCAGTGGACGCGATGAAGAAGGGCGCCTATGATTTTCTGCAAAAGCCGCTCAATATGTCGCAATTAGAACAATCGATCCGCAGAGCGCTCGAGATTGTCGCCATGCGGCGGGAGCTGAGTTTTCTGCGTGATGTCCAAAAGGAAGAGCTGAATTTTATTGTCGGCTCGTCTTCGAAAATGCAAGCTTTAATGGACGGTGCTCAGCGGGCGGCGGAGGCCTCGGTTTCGGTGCTGATCACCGGGGAAACCGGGACCGGGAAGGAAGTGCTTGGTCGGGCAATTCACAAAATGGGTCCGAGGGCCAGTAAGCCTTTTATGGATATCAACTGCGCCGCGATCCAGAGCACTGTAATCGAATCTGAACTCTTTGGCTACGAAGCTGGCGCGTTCACCAGCGCAGAAAGGCGAAAGCTTGGGTTAATGGAAGTAGCCGATGGCGGGATCTTGTGGTTAGATGAGATCGCGTCTATGTCCGTGGATATGCAGGCTAAACTGCTGCGGGCGATTGAAGAACAATCCTTCCGCCGGGTTGGCGGAACTAATCTGATCCATGTGGATGTGCAGGTGATGGCTGCATCGAACCGATCACTGCCCAACTTGATTGAAGTCGGGGAATTCCGGGAGGATCTCTACTACCGATTGAAAGTGGTCAACCTTGAAATCCCACCGCTCAGGGAGCGTAAGGAGGATATCCCAGACCTGGTTGGTTTTTACATAAAATTTTACAACCAGAAATTAGGCAAGAATATCCAGGATATCAGTCCGCGGGCGATGAATGCTTTAACTGAATATCGCTGGCCGGGGAATATCCGCGAGCTAAAGAACGCGATTTATCACGCGATGCTATACTGCGATGAGGCATGCATCGACCTGCCTCACTTTCCATCTGAATTAGGATGATTCCGGCTGAATCAGGATGATTTCGGTTGAATCGGAGCTTATCAGGGGTTATTCCAGATCACAAACATTTCTGCAACGCAAAACCGGCGGTCCGGCTCATCTGCCACACAGGCTTTATAAGGAATGATGGCGCCGTTAAGGGCATCGAAGTTCGGAAATTTATAACTTGATTTTCCGCTCGCGTCGGTTGCGGGCATCAGAAAGTGCTGTTCCTGGGAATTTGGGGGGGTGACAGTCAGCTCTACCACCTCGCCAGCCAAAGGTTGCCCATTTTTCTCCACCCAGACTTCAATTTCCTGACCTTGATTTTGATTGAGTATAGGGGAACGCTGCCAGATACGCAGCGAGATTTCATCCCTATTCGATTTGTCCTGACCGGAGGGATCGGTCTGCGGAGGGGTGGGCTGCAGGTTTTGGGATGGATCCTGGAGCGATTTGGCTCTGGATTGCTCGGTCAACTGATTATAGGCGTACCCGAGGGGTTCGGGTCGAACCCGAGACCCTCGCGAGGCGGAGGCATTGTACATCAAACATAGATTGGTAAAACATTGATGATCGATATTATTCATTAAAAATGAATAATGGGTGATCGGTGCACCAGAGTAGGTAATCCCGCCATGAGACTCGATGTATTCCCAAAAAAAGAGGGGGATGTCGTAGCCAAGGTTATCGCCAACTGAAAAGAAGTGCATATCTGGAGACTGGCTGGAAGGCTTTGGGGCTTCTTCCTTCACAGTTACGAGGCGGCTGAGAGGCAAGATCCTCACATTTCCATTATCTTCAGGGGAATCCGATACTAAAACCACATTTTCCAGGATCTGCTCCCACTGACCGGAGCTATTCATCCCTGCATCTGCCAGGGCGAACCCGGTAAAATCGATGCCGATCTTATCGACGAAATCCTGAAAGGCAGGATCGATGTAGCTCTGGATGTCAATCGCTGCGTCGCTGCCAGGACGGTCTGGGCTGCATTTTCCATCGCAAGCCCAGGCACCATAAGCTAACAAGTGCACCTCCGGAGTGCCCTCCAGCCGGTAGAAACCCAAGTTTTCAAAGTACTGCTCATATCTTCGGCGAATGATGTTGAAACGCGGCTCGGTCAGGGGTTTGCCCACTGTCTTTGCGCCAAGCTGCTGGTAAAGTAGATAGAACTCTGGGAGGATCGTGTGACCTTCAAGATAAGGCAAGTTTGGGTCCTCTGGGCGGGGCACTGGCGGTTCAGCGACCGCCATATCTAAACCAAGCGGAGCAAAACGAAATTTGGAGGCTGCCGGTGCAGCTTCATCGAAAATCATTTTTACGGACTCCAGGAATTGGGTGGTCGCATACCCCTCTTTGCGAGAAGGGGAAATTGCGGGTCCGAACCGGTCGACCCCCCCTTGATAATCGATATATTCTTGAAAAATCGGGTCAATCTCAAAATATCCTAAGGAAGGGTCCGAGCGGTCGGTGGAGGATGAGCCACCCGAACAAGCGCTAGCCAGGAATACAACCACCAGAAATATGACTAAGAAACGCAGAACCCTTCCATGCTGCGCTCTCAGTTGGGGTGGCTTTGTGGCCAGGAGAGATTTCGGACCTCGCATTTTACTTTCGGAACCGTTCGCCTGTATCCCCACCACTAAACCAAACCAGGGATGCCGAGCCTAAAGGACTTCTTTGATCGGATTACTAATTGTTCGTTAAGGTTAGGGCGATTATACCTTAATATAAATGGGATTCTGCTTTATTCGCGTATATTAACAGCACTGATAGGTGAAAATCAATTATTGGTTTAGATTTGTTTAGGATGGTCAAAACCGATCATTTGTGATAAGCTTATTTTCGATTAACCTTAATAACTCAAGCAGAAAGTGGCTGAGGCGCCTTACCCCCGGATGGGAAGGCACTTTGTCGAAGCCGGTGAAAGTCCGGCGCTGTCGCGCAACTGTAATCCGCAATGGCGGAGAGCCAGGTCGCACACCTCAGTCCAGTTTCCACAAACCTCGCCGTAAGGAGGTGGAAGCCGTTTATGCCAGCACATTCCACCTCCCTGCCCCTGCGACAGGGAGGCTTTCATTTTAAAATTCATTAGTGGGCTCAGGAGTAAATATGTCGTGCCGCAGTACCAATAAAATAAAGCTCTCGATTATATTTTCAACCATCTTGTTGGCTGCGAAATCTTACTGGGTGCAGTCCCTCAAATTCGAAGGTAGATGAAGTCCCTGCGACAGAGGCGCCCATTGTGCTCACAGATGGTCTGAATAAATCCATCAAGCTGCCAAAAGCAGCCCAAAGGATCGTCTCACTGGCGCCTTCAAGCACCGAAATCCTCTACGCAATTGACGCAGGGCGACAAGTGGTCGCCCGTGACACATTCTCCGATTATCCAGAGGAGGCGAAAACCATCCCGGATATCGGAGGTGGATTTGGCGAGCTCAATTCGGAAGCCATCATTGCCCAAAAACCCGACCTAGTTCTGGCAAGCTCTCTGACACCCCCAGAGCAGATCAAAGCGCTGGAAAGCCTCGGGCTGACAGTTTTTGCAATCGCCAATCCTAACGATTTTTCAGGATTGTTCCAGAACCTGCGAGCTGTCGCCAAGCTGACAGCGCATGAAGCTGAAGCCGAGACGCTTGTGGATGAGCTGGACGCCCGGATTAAAGCGGTGGAAGAAAAGGTCAAAAACACCCATGAGAAACCGCTAGTATTTTACGAATTGGACGGAACCGATCCTAACGCGCCCTGGACCCCAGGGCCAGGCAGTTTCGTTGATAACCTGATCCGCATGGCCGGAGGTGAAAATCTGGGAAGCGGCATGAGCAGCGAATGGGCACAGATCAGCATCGAGGAGCTGGTCAGCAAAGACCCAGAAATCATCTTGATCGGCGATGCGACTTGGGGCGGTGTGACCCTGGACGACGTCCGCAACCGGGCGGGATGGGAGAGCCTGAAGGCCATCCAAGAAGGCAGGATGTTTGTCTTTGATGACAACCTGGTCAGCCGCCCAGGCCCTCGGCTGGTAGATGGTTTGGAAGCAATGGCAAAACTGCTCCATCCAGAACTATTCCAATAATCGGATATAACCATCGATGAAATCAAGCTGGCGGCCTTATCTGATTAACCTGCTCTTCCTTGGGGCTGCGCTGACCTTAAGCGTGGCTGCCGGACCAGTATTTATCCCGCCTGGCGCGGTGATCCGGATCCTGGCGGAGGGTTTACCGGGGATCTCTCTTCCGATCAATTGGCCGGTGAACTTCGAAACCATCATCTATCAAATCCGGCTTCCGCATGCTGTCTTGATTTTACTGACCGGCGCAGCTCTAGGCGGCAGTGGGGCGGCCTATCAAGGCGTCTTCCGCAACCCTCTAGCGGACCCATATTTGATTGGAGTAGCATCAGGCGCAGGTTTAGGCGCTGTCATCGCGATGGCGGTGAGCTGGCCAGGGGATCTGCTAGGATTGTATGCGATTCCAATTGCAGCATTTATCGGGGCAATCATCACAATTGCCCTGGTTTACAGCCTGGCGAGGGTCGGGAAAAGCCTGCCAACAACCACTTTGATCCTGGCTGGCGTGGCGGTCAGTGCGTTCGCCTCGTCGCTCACCTCTTTTTTAATGCTCCGATCCAACCAGGAGCTGCGGCGGGCGATCGGCTGGCTGATGGGCGGCTCAATCCTCGGTGGTTGGGAACCAGTGCTGGCGATCCTGCCGTATATCCTGCTTGGGTTGGGACTGCTGCTCAGCTCTGGGCATCTGCTGAACGTGCTCCAATTTGGAGAAGAGCAGGCGACACAACTTGGCCTGGATGCCGAGAGAATCAAAGGATACATCCTGCTTGCGGCTTCACTAACTACTGCAGCAGCAGTCGCCTTTTCCGGTGTTATCGGATTCATCGGATTAATTGTCCCGCATATCGCCCGCCTGCTTTGGGGACATGATTACCGGCAGGTGATCCCGCTCTCGATCCTGGGCGGCGGGACGATTCTACTCATCGCAGACCTGCTGGCCCGAACCGTGCTGGCGCCTCAAGTGATCCCGGTTGGGATTGTCACAGCACTGGCGGGAGCACCCTTTTTCTTATGGGTCCTGCGGGCGGCAAAAGATCAGGCTTTCTGGTAAGAAGAGTGAAGTGGAGAGAACCATGCTTGAAGTCAAATCTCTTGCGGTTAGCTACGGAAAAAGAAGAGTGCTAGAAGATATTAATCTGTTCGTAAAGCCCGGGGAGATCCTGGTGATTATCGGCCCCAACGGGGCTGGAAAATCGACATTAATCCGAGCAATCAGCGGGACGCTGCCCAACGAGCAGGGAGTTATCCAAGTGAACGGTCGAGACATCAGCGCCTTGAACGCGGCGCAACGAGCCAGGCAAATCGCGGTTGTCCCGCAGGCTCGCAACATGCCAGCCGCCTTTACAGTCTACCAATCCGTGCTACTCGGACGCACTCCCTACCTGAATTGGATGGGAATGACCGGCGAGCGGGACAGGCAGCTCGTAAAAACAGCACTCGAAAGGACGTGCTGCAGTGAGCTATCAGATCGCTCTGTGGGTGAGCTTTCGGGCGGCGAGCAGCAGCGAGTGCTGCTGGCAAGAGCACTGGCGCAAAGCACATCCGTCCTTCTGCTGGATGAGCCTACCACCCACCTGGACTTGCAGCACCAGTCCGGTTTGCTCAACCTGGTGCGCGATCTCGCTGCCCACCAAAACCTGGCGGTGCTCATGGCACTGCACGATCTCAACCTGGCCAGCATTTATGCCGACCGGGTTGTGCTACTGGTAAATGGTCGAATCCGCAAAACCGGAACTCCGAGTGAAGTGCTGACAGAAGATATGCTGACAAAAGTTTACCGCGTGCCCGTGCATGTGGTCCCGCACCCAGATTATGGAAGCCCGCTGGTCCTTCCAGATGGAAGATTTGGAGGCGGACAATGAGGCGCGGGTTAGTCATCGTCAATACCGGCAACGGGAAAGGGAAGACCACAGCAGCGCTTGGACTTCTGCTGCGCGCCTGGGGCAGAGATTTCCGGGTCTGCGTGATCCAATTTATTAAGAGTGAAAAAGGGGCCTGGGGAGAAGTGAAAGCCGCGCAGAAGCTGGGAATCGAGTGGCACAAAATGGGCGACGGCTTCACCTGGCTTTCGAAAGATATGGATGAGACAATTGCCGCGGCGCGGGCTGGGTGGGAACTGGCGCAATCAAAGATTTCAAGCGAAGCTTATGACCTTGTGATCCTGGATGAATTCACGTACCCGCTCCACTTTGGCTGGCTCAACACGGAAGAAGTCATTTCCTGGTTAAAAGCGCATAAGCCGGAGGAGATGCACCTGATCATCACAGGACGTGAAGCCCCACAAAGCCTGATCGAATTCTCGGATCTGGCGACGGAAATGCAAGAGCTGAAACATCCATACCAACAAGGGCTCAAAGCACAACCAGGAATTGAGTTTTAATCTTAAATCGAGAATAATATGTTAATTCAAAATATTATTAAGCAAATCAGACCGCTGGATGAAAACTCAATTCGGGCAGCCCAGAAACGCCAGGACCAATTGACGAAGCCGCAAGGCAGCCTGGGACGGCTTGAACAGCTTTCCATACAGGCGGCAGGAATCACGGCAAACCCACAGCCAGTGATTAGAGACAAGGTGGTGCTGGTTATGGCTGGCGACCACGGCGTTGTGGCTGAAGGCGTCAGCGCCTACCCGCAGGCGGTGACGCCCCAAATGGTGGCAAATTTCCTGGGCGGCGGCGCAGCGATCAATGTGCTTTCGAGGCATGTCGGAGCAAGGGTGGTGGTAGTGGATATGGGGGTCGCAGCGGATTTAACCCCGCACCCGGACCTGATCATCCGGAAGGTTGGCTATGGGACTCAAAATATTGCTCGCGAGGCGGCGATGAGGGTAGAGCAGGCAGTCCAGAGCCTGGAAGCTGGCGCGGAAGTTTGCCTGAGCCAGATAAAACTCGGATTAGACCTGTTGGCTACCGGAGATATGGGGATTGGGAACACAACTCCTTCAGCAGCGATTGCGGCGGTAATCACGGGCATTCCCGCTGAAGAGATCGCCGGGCGGGGAACCGGTGTAGATGATCGGGGGCTCCAACGTAAGATCGCGGCGATCCAAATGGCGATTGAGGTCAATCATCCGAACCCTCGGGACGGCATCGATATCCTGGCAAAAGTGGGAGGGTTTGAGATCGCGGGGATTACCGGAGCAATCCTGGCTGCCGCTGCCAACCGCAAACCGGTTGTGATCGATGGATTCATCTCAACGGCGGCAGCAATGGTCGCAGTGATCCTGGCACCAGAGACACGCCATTACCTGATCCCTGCCCACACCTCAATGGAACGCGGACACCACCTGATGATGAAATGGTTGGGGGCAGACCCGCTCCTGGATCTACAGATGCGGCTCGGAGAGGGAACCGGCGCCGTGCTTGCCATGTCTCTGGTGGAAGCTTCCTGCAAGATCCTGTCTGAGATGGCGACATTCAGCGAGGCGGGCGTCGCAGAGAGATCGGACCCATGAACGGAACTTTACCAGAGGAGGAGGTCACTCCTCAGGAAAATATTGGGGCGCGACAACCTTCCGGCTTCCAGGCATTCCTGACCGCGGTCCAGTTTTTGCTGATCTCGCCGGCATTCAAAAAGGGGGTGTTCAGTCCACAAGAACTGGGCGCCTCGGTTGGGTATTATCCACTGGTTGGATTGATCCTGGGCGTGATCTTAATTGGCGCCGATTTGCTGCTTGGAAGGATCTTTCCTCCCCTGGTGCGGGCAGCATTAGTGCTGGCGATTTGGATCTTACTCACCGGCGCACTGCACCTGGATGGTTTTCTGGATTCCTGCGACGGGCTTCTTGGGGGATCGGATCCACAGAAACGGATGGAGATCATGCGCGACGAGCGGGTAGGAGCTTATGCCCTCTCAGGCGGCTCGCTCTTGCTGCTGATCAAGTTCAGCGCGTTAGCAACGCTTGGCGGACGGTCGGATGCACTCCTGCTTGCACCCGTGCTGGGACGCTGGGCGATCGCAGTTGCGCTGACGACTTTCCCTTATGCCAGGGAGGTGGGACTGGGACGTGAAATGAAAGACCACGCCGGGAGGCGGCAGGCGGTGCGCGCTTCTGTTTTTGGTTTGGTGATCGTCTGCGCCCTATCGCTCTGGCATCCTGCGGCGCCGATCATCGCCGCGCTGGGGGCATCGGCGTTGGGAGGTTGGCTGGTTATCCGCTTCGCCCTCAATCGTTTACCTGGGCTGACAGGCGATATCTACGGTGCGCTCAACGAGATCGTAGAAGCGCTGGTCCTTCTGGTATTCGCGGGTTTTTACAGATGAGCTCTGGAGTACAGATTGTAAACCCCTGGCGATCCAGATCCCAAGAAAAATTCAAGAGAAGGACCTTTATGCCGACACGATTAATCCTCATCCGCCACGGCCAAACCGAGTGGAATGCCGATGGACGCTTTATGGGACAGACCGACATTGGGCTCAATGAAATTGGGCAAGCACAGGCTGAGGCGGTTGCCCGGCGGCTAACCGACGAGCACCCAACAGCAATTTACACCAGCGATCTGCAGCGAGCCCGGCAAACAGCCGAGTCAATCCAGCAGGCTCTGATGGGCGGGGAACCAGCCCAGCCATCACCAACCCTGATCACAGAAAAACGGCTGCGAGAGATGCATTTTGGCGAATGGCAGGGATTGACTTACCCGCAGATCCAGTCCAGATATCCAGAAGCCGCCGAAGCCTGGGAAACGAATATGCTGATCAATGCACCTTCAGGCGGTGAGACAGTCACCCAGGTTTCTGAACGGGTCCGGCAGGCATACGAAGAGATAAAACGCACATATCCTGAAGAAACCGTCTTTCTGGTTGCACACGGCGGGACGCTCCAAATCCTACTCTGTACTGCGCTGGATATCGGTATCGATAAATTCTGGCAGTTCACACTTAACAACACCAGTGTGAGCGAGCTGATCATCTTCCCTGAAGGGGCAATTCTCGGTCTTTTTAATGACACCTGCCATCTGGGGAGGATAGGCTGACCGGCGCCACACTCACGATCCTCGGCACCAGCTCGTCGGCAGGCAAAAGCTTGCTGGCGGCAGCTTTCTGCCGGATTTTCGCACGGCGCGGCCTGCGTGTTGCGCCATTTAAGGCCCAAAATATGTCGAACAACGCAGCAGTCTGCCCGGACGGGAGCGAGATTGGCCGTGCCCAGGCTGTCCAGGCGCTGGCAGCGGGAGAGCCACTGAGAGCGGATTTCAATCCAGTCCTGATCAAACCGGAGGCAGATGCGCGCTCTCAAGTGATCGTACTAGGACGTCCTTATAAAACTCTGGAAGCAGCGGTCTACTACCAACACCGGGAGATGCTATGGGAAACGGCGCGCGGATCGCTTGACCGCCTGCGAGACGGTTTCGATCTGGTGATCATTGAAGGCGCGGGCAGCCCGGTGGAGCTCAACCTGAAAGCAGGCGATATTGTCAACATGGCGATCGCGAGATACGCCCAATCGCCGGTATTACTTGTCGGAGACATCGATCGAGGGGGGATCTTTGCCCAGCTTCTCGGGACGCTTTGGCTGCTCGAGCCTGAGGAACGAAAGCTGGTAGGCGGCTTGCTGGTGAACAAATTCCGGGGCGACTCAGCCTTGTTCACGGAAGGGATCAAGATCCTTGAGGAACGGGGCGGCGTACCTGTGTTGGGGGTGATCCCTTACCTGAAGGATCTGCGCATTCCCGAAGAGGATGCCGTCGCATTGGAAGCAGCCGATAAAAGAACCGCGAGCGCCGAGGGTTTGATCGATATTGCGGTCATCCACCTGCCGCGGATCTCGAATTTTGATGATTTTGACCCGTTCCTGGCAGACAATGGAGTCCAGCTCCGGTATGCCCAGAACCCTGCGGAGCTCGGCAAACCGAAGGCGATCATCATCCCAGGAACTAAAAGCACGACCGCAGACATGGCGTGGCTGAGATCCAGCGGATTGGCAGACCATATTATCAGACACGCACGTGATGGCGGTGCGGTGGTCGGGATCTGCGGCGGCTATCAAATGCTTGGCAGGTATGTGCACGACCCTCAGATGGTGGAATCTAATTCGGCGGTGACCGCCGGATTAGGGCTATTGGATTCTGAGACGGAATTTATGGTGGAAAAAACTACTCACCAGGCTAGCGCTGTCGTTCGCGGCGGACCGGGCTGGCTGAGGGCGCTGGCTGGTATGCGGCTCAATGGATATGAAATCCATATGGGGAAAACGGTCGGGCACACGCCCTGGCTGCAGATCGAGCGACGAAGCGAACAAGCGGTCGAAGAGCCAGACGGCGACTGCAGCCGCGATGGAAAAATTTGGGGATGCTACCTGCACGGTTTGTTCAGCAACCGACGGTTCAGGCACGGCTGGCTGAGCAGCTTGGGGTGGGAGGCGCCATTTAAAGACATAGACAGCGTGCTCCCAACCTCGGATCCATTCGATGCACTGGCCGATGCGGTGGAAGAAGCAGTGGATATGCAGCAATTGGAGGCATTGATTTGGGAAAACTGACATTGATCCTGGGCGGGGCGCGCAGCGGGAAATCAACCTACGCCGAAAAGCTTGCTCAAGAGCGAGGAAAGAGGGTCGCATATATCGCTACGGGGCAGGCGCTCGATGAAGAAATGACAGCCCGGATAGCGCACCATCGTCTCGTCCGGCCGGCGGCATGGATCACACGTGAGCTGCCGGCAGGTGTTGGACGGTCATTGATTTCGAAGCCTCCAATGACCGAGGTGATTCTCCTGGACTGTCTGACGCTGCTGGTCTCCAATCTGATGATGCAGCCATCAGAGATGGAAGCCGAAATCGATGCAGCCGAACTGGAGCGGAGAGTAGATCTGGAAATCGACGAGCTGATACAGGCGATCCATTCGATCCCGGCGGATTGGATTGTGGTATCTAATGAGGTTGGGATGGGGTTAGTGCCACCATACCCGCTCGGCAGGCTCTATCGAGACCTGCTGGGTCGAGCAAACCAAAGAATTGCGCAAGAAGCAGAAGCCGTAATTCTGATGATCGCCGGGCTGCCGATGCGGCTTGCACCGTTAGAATAAACAAGCAGGTTGATTTATCAACAGGCAGGGGGACTCAGCCAAATTTAGCAAAAAGCCCTTAATTGGGCATCAAAACCTCAGGTGAGATGTCATAAGCATCTGAGGAGATGCGTCACTTGTGGGAATTAACGGCATCGCCTATGATCGGGTTTTATTGTCTACAGAGGACTAATAACTGAGGGCTCAAAACAGCCTTGATATTCTGGAGGAATGTATGTACGTCATCACAATCGACATCGAGAAATGCGAAGGGTGCGGAGACTGCGTGGACGGCTGTCCCAACGAGCTGTTTGGGATTGCAGAAGAAAATGGGAAGAAATATGCGATGGTTGCCGGAGACCCGGAAGAATGCATCGGCTGCCTGTCCTGTGAAGCCGGCTGCGATGAAGGGGCGATTACAGTCACAGAACTTTAGCTCGATATAATAATCATCGATAAAAATGGTGCAGCGGTATAACCACTGCACCTTCAGGTCGGCTCCCTAACTACAGTTACATTTTTTCTGCGCTGAAAGGGTCAGGCTATACAGCTTGACTCCTTTGCTGATCTCTACCGCCTGACTGCGTCTAACCTGGACGATTTCAAAGCCTGCCTGGCGGACAAGATCGAGGTACTCGGTTTCTGGCAGGGCACCGAAGACACAAGAGCCCCAGTTATCCGGCTCTTCCCGGAAATCTGAAGGGAATGATCCATCGGTGACCATGTCGCTGATCTCCAGCCGCCCGCCGCACCTTAATGCCCGGGCTGCTTCATTAAAAACTATTCCTTTATCTTCGGTCAGATTGATCACGCAGTTCGAGATGATGACATCAACGGAAGCCAACTCAACCGGAAGCCCCTCTGCCTGCCCCTGACGGAACTCAACATTGGCGATGCCGCTCTTGATGGCGCTCTGACGGGCACGCTCGAGCATTTCCGGAGTCATATCCACGCCGATCACCTTGCCGGTGGTCCCAACCTTTTTCGCGGCCAGGAATGCGTCTAATCCACCGCCGCTGCCAACGTCCAGGACGGTCTCACCAGTTTTTAGATTGGCAATTGCGACCGGGTTTCCACAGCCCAACGCAAAATCCGCAGCTTCGGCAGGCACAGCGAGACGATCATCAATTGTATAGCCTTTTTCAAAAACATCGACACTCGATGCCAGGTCATCCAGGGAGATCAGATCACCCGTCCCGCAGCAGCTGCTTTCCGAAGCTGAATTCGATGAACAGCATCCCGTCCCTCCGACAGCAAGCCCGGCGTAATGCTCCTGGACCGCCTGGCGAGCGCCGCTTACGCGGCGTGTCCCTGAGGCAACGAAAACGCCGATTTTCGCTTCATGAATGGATTGGGGGTCTTGATCAACACCCTCCGAAGCCGCGCAGCAGTCCTCACCGGTGCTGTCGATAATCACATTAACAAGGCCAGCCTGGCGATACCAATCTCGAAGCTGCATGCGCTGAAATCCCAACCAGACGTCTGCCATTTCTGCCTTCATCCATTCGTTGGTATGAGCATCCATATCGGTGATTACCAGCCTGCCGCCCGGACGCAAGAGGCGGATCATTTCCTGGATCGCCGCCAGAGGATCGCTGGTGTGGTGAAGGTACATGTTGGCAAAGACGGCGTCCAGGCTGGAGTCTGGAATCGGCAGGGTTAAACCGTCCGCCAGGTGGAAGGTCAGGTTATCGAACGATGCCAGATTTCGGCGGGCAACATCCAGCATTTCAGTCGAGCTATCAATCACATGGACTTCACGCACCAAGTCGGTCAAACCAGCGGTCATGAAGCCCGTTCCCGCGCCGATATCGGCAACGATCATTTCCGGACGCAGGTAAGCTTTGGCGATCGCAGCCTTGCGAACCGCCTCGGTGAAATAAGCGGAGCGCATCTCATCCCATTTCGAGGCGACCGCATCAAAATAGCTAGAGGATTCAATTGCGGACATTTTGGAGTCTCCTTAAGACCAAATTCATCGTAAATATACGATATAAATATTAAAAATATTAGCGCCGTTTTCCGGATTATTCCAGCCATTCAACGGTGCAGCAGCCAGGCAGCCAGCTTTCGATTTGGTCCTTCAGCCAGCGGATATTTTCCACATCCAGGCAGTAGCAAGTCGCAGGACCATCGATCTCACCGCGGATCAAACCGGATTCCTTAAGCACTTTCAAGTGCTGGCTAACCGTCGATTGGGCTAGCGTGGTGGTATCGACGATCTCCGCGGTAATGCAGGTCTGGCGTTCGGCGAGCGTCTCGACAATCCGGAAGCGGACCGGATTTCCAAGCGCTTTGAGCATCTTCGCCAGGCGAAGTTTTTCTTTGGGAATAGAGGTTGATTTGGCTTGATCCATATTCGACGCTTTATCGTATTTTTACGATTATATCGTAATTATACGATGATTCGATAAGCTGTCAAGAGTTAACTTTAATTTCGCCCGCAACATCTCAACTTTGGGAGCTCCACCGAGCCCGATTGGAGTCGAATAGAAGCGACAACTCAAGTGATAGTAAGAACACAGCTCATCCCATAAGTCTCGTCCATCGATGGCTTTTCTTAGATTCTCAACCGCCAATCGCCAAGAGGGCCATCCATCAAAATACAATTAATCAATTTTGATGGGCCTCCAAGAGAGGGATTAGCTCACGCTCGATATCCTCCCACAATTTGCGAAAATCTGCGATTAAGCCAGTTTTTGCCGGATCAGGAAAGCCGTGGTGAACGCGGATCCCTTTACCAAACCAGAGCGGGCATTCCTCCGCAGCCGAGTCGCAGACGGTGACGACCAGATCGAAGTCGGTATGATGGAATTCATCCACCAACTTCGACCGACCTTGATGATCAATCCCATGCTCTTCCAGCACACGAACCGCCATCGGGTGCACAAAACCTGCTGGTTTTGTGCCGGCGCTGAAAGCCTGCCATTCAGAACCCAGGCGAGCGTTGACAATAGCCTCCGCCATTTGAGAGCGGCAGGAATTACCAGTACAAAGGAAGAGGACTTGCTTCATTTCGAAATAACTTGAGGAAGAGGGTTATCAACTGGTCTGGAGACTGCCTACAGGCGTTTTTAACCCGTAATAACGCCTGCCGAGCCAGAAAGCAACATTCACCAACCCGATCATCACTGGCACTTCAACCAGCGGACCGATCACGGCTGCGAAAGCCTGACCCGAGTTGATGCCAAAGACCGCCACTGCTACTGCGATCGCAAGCTCGAAGTTGTTGCTGGAAGCCGTAAACGAGAGCGTGATATTCTTGGGATAATCTGCGCCTGCCGCCCTGCCCATAAAAAAGCTCATGAAGAACATGACCACAAAATAGATGAGCAGTGGGATCGCGATCCGGATCACATCGAGCGGAATGGTGAGGATCAGCTCGCCCTTCAGGCTGAACATGACCACGATCGTGAACAGCAGCGCGACGAGCGTAATCGGGCTGATCTTTGGGATAAAGACCTTCTCATACCACTCTTTTCCTTTTCGCCGGATGAGCACAAAGCGGGTGATGAAACCAGCCAGGAATGGGATGCCGAGGTAGACAAAGACGCTTTTGGCAATCTGTGAAATCGTGATATTGACTACAGCGCCTTCTAATCCAAGACGGGTTGGCAGCACGGTGATGAAAATATAGGCATAGATGCTGTAGAAAAAGACCTGGAATAGGCTGTTGAAGGCTACCAGACCGGCGGCATACTCGGTGTCGCCGTGGGCAAGCTCATTCCAGACAATCACCATGGCGATACAGCGCGCCAGCCCGATCATGATCAGCCCGATCATATATTCAGGGTAATCATGCAGGAAGATGACCGCCAGGATAAACATCAAGATCGGACCGATCACCCAGTTCTGAAGCAGCGAGAGGCCGAGGACTTTGCGGTTGCGGAAGACATCGCCGAGCTCTTCATAACGGACCTTGGCAAGCGGCGGGTACATCATCAGGATCAAACCGATCGCAATGGGGATGTTGGTGGTGCCCACCGATACCGCCTGGTTAATGCTTTGAACGGCTTCAGGGAAAATATAACCAATCCCAACGCCCACCGCCATGGCGAGGAAAATCCACAATGTCAAGTAGCGATCCAATCTGGATAGTTTCTTGGAAACGCCTGCACGCTGACTGGTTTGGGAAATCGAGGTTTCTGCCATGTCATTCTCCTCAGGTGTGTTGGTCTGTTCAGTTTTTTTCGAGGGCGCTTGTGATCCAGGTGGTTACTTCGCCCGGAGACGGCACCCGCCCCTGGCAGACGATGTGCTCATCGATCACTAACCCTGGAGTGGACAGAATGGAATACTTGAGCATCTCGTTATAATCGGTGATTTTTATAACTTCCGCCTGAACGCCAAGATCGGCGATCACTTTATGGGTGATCTGCTCCACCCGTTTGCAGTTTTCGCAGCCCGAACCAAGAACTTTAATCGTCAGCATGGGGTTCTCCTTCGATTCCTTTCGATTTTAATCATTTCTCTGTTATGCCAGAAATTCTAGTAAGAATTGCTCTAATCTGCAGATGCGGTGCCCGGCGAGAGACTGGTATGGTGGGTGATCCACCACAGCAGGATTGCCAGGAGCGCAACCGTTCCACTCAAAATGAGTAAGATCAAGACAAGGCTGACACCATCCACCCAAAAACCGTAAGTCAAGCCGGCGATGGTCGAGAATAGTGCGACCCAGGCGACATAGGTCCAGGCTTTCTTTTTGCCGATAATCGCGGCGATGATCAGGATGCTCTGCAAACTAAGCTCGGGATCTGCCATCAGATAGGCGAGTAGAGGGCCGCGATGCATCCCCAGGCTGAGAAACATCCTGGCGATCGGGACTTCCACCAGGGTGGGGAAATACATAAAGACACCAAAAAGGACACCTGCCAGGTTGCCCAGCAGCGTGTTTTGCCCTGCGAGGGTTTCGATCCATTCCGGGCGGATGATCGCGCGCATCACACCAACCCCAAAAACTCCGACAACCAGCAGTGGAAAGATCATCTTGACGAAACGCCACGATTCCCATAATACGTCGCGCAGCTCATCCTCGGTGAGCCGACTGTGCATCATCCAGCCCAGTGCGATCAGCCCGATGAGCACAGCCAAGAATTTTCCGGTGATCAAGAGGTCAAGGCTGCCCGGACGAGGCTGTACCCCCAGCGCAGCGAACAGCAGGGTAACTCCTACCAAACCTAATGCAATCCAGGTCCAGCGGTTGAAACCCATATGTATCTGTTCAAAGCCTTTCCAAGATGCGATGCCAATAAGAACCAGCAGACCAATCAAGACGGCTCCCTGGGCAGTGACGCCCTCCTCCCCCCTGGCTGGATCAAATGGCACGATTCGATAGAGGAATTCCTGAAAGCTTGCTGCTCCGCTGATGGGGAGACTGAAATGGACATATGAATTGGTCAGCAGACCTACTTTCAGGGTCCCGGATATCAGAAGCGCAACAAGAGTCAGGAGGAAGGCTAAGGAAGGACGGCGCATGCTGGTTTTCCCACCTGAATCAAACATATCGTCTGCAGAGCGATCGTGGGCGATATCAGACCGGCTGAATAGCAGCGCCATGATCAATCCGATACTGATCCCGAAGATTAATGACAAGATAAGGCGGGCGAAAGCCAGATCCGGCCCAATCACACCCCCGGTATAGACCAAAGCCAGGATATTTGCGGCTGGGGCGAAGAACAAGAAGGTAATCGCCGGACCTATTCCTGCTCCTTTTTTATGGATTCCGGCAAAAAGCGGGACGATTGTACAAGAGCAGACTGCCAGCAGCGATCCAGCGAGAGCGGCGGCTGGGTAAGAGATGATTTTTGGGGCGCTGCGGCCTAAATACCGAGTAATTGATCCCTTTGGAATCAGTGCGGTCATCGCGCCGGCAATATAAAACGCCGGAACGAGACAAAGCAACACGTGGGCGGCAAGATAAGCGGCAAGATTTCCCAGCCCGCTCTGCAGCAACTTTTCTAAAAATTGGAAAATTTCCATTATGCTTCTTTACCGATCAGCCCGCCGGACCCAGACACTGCAACAGGCTGTTCGCCAGGGAGAACAGTGATCACAGCGCATTTTGGACACGGGCAGTCGTTAGCTGGATTGTTGACCAGAACCGGCCTCCGCTCAGGGGATTGCTCAGGAGAGAGGAGATCTGAGACGGCATCAATCACATCATAGATACCAGGCATAATCACGCGATAGAAGATATTCCAACCATCGCGGCGATCCTGAATAATCCCAGCGCTGCGCAAGACAGTGAGATGCTGCGAAATATAAGATTGGCGGTATCCAAGGAATGTTTCGAGGTGGCAGACACACTGTTCCCCATCCCTGAGAATATCCAGAATCTCCAGACGGACTGGATGATTTAGGACTTTCAACAGCTTTGCGTGTGGAACAAAATCAGGCATTAGAACAGCTTTCTAGATAAACATGAATGCTTTCTCATAAGAGGAAGAAACCTCGATTTTAAAAGCCACGCTATCATATTCAATCATTCGAATATTATTATAAGCCAATGCTCAAGGTTGTCAGGATATCATTCGTCACTATCACGACCTGACAATCTTCCGACAAAGGGGGATTGCTAGATTATTAGGCTGCGTCTAACACGAATTAAGTTCGGATTCCCAACTTCCCCCTCCAAACGGCTGTCCATTCAGGGAGCGCACGATCCAGGCGCTTCTTCTTTAAATTCTCTTTCATCACCCAACGAACGTCCTGATCATCGGAATTAAGCCATTTCTCGAGATAACCCACGCCATCATCCGGTGAAGCCGCAACGACCACGCTCCAGGCGTAACCCAGCGCCTGCCGGAGAACACGAAAGTTTGGATCGGAGCGGTCTGGTGCGGTCAAGAACGAAGTGGTAACCGAATCAAAAGAGGACAAGGATCTTGCGGACATGCTCTGGATCTTTAAGCAAATCTGGCTCAGCAAGACCTGCAACGGCTCCGCGCTTCTCCAACCAGCTCCCGGCGATCCAATCCTCCGAAATCTCCAACAGCCTGTCCATATCTTGCCGCCCCACACACTGGAGCGCCATGGCGACCGCTTCGCGGGTTCGCCAGCGAGGGTCTGAGGCGTATCTCCGGATTATCGGGATATTCGAAGAATCCCCCTCAGCTGCCAGTCGACCCAGACCCAACACGCCACAAAAGCAGACAAATTCAGCCGGATGATTTACCGGAGCGATAAGCGGGTCATAACGCAGGCAGCTTTGGAAGAATGCCGGCGTACCGAGCTCAGCCACGGCGAATGCCAACTCGAGGTTGCCGCGCGGTCCAGGCAAGCCAGAATGCGAGAGCAGAAAATCTTCCCACCCTTCAATTGGCATTCCGGCAAGCACATGCTGGTAGGACTCAACTCTGGATATTGGGCGAACCCTCCGTACCCTGACGGGGATCTTCGATGTACAGGCTCACAGGGCAGTGGTCAGAGCCCTGGATATCGTCATGGATAACGACATCCTTGACATGCTCTAAGAGGTCTTTAGAAATGAGGAAGTAATCCAAGCGCCAACCAATATTGCGGCGGCGGGCATTTAAACGGTAGGTCCACCAGGTATACTGCACTCGATCTGGATAAAGGGAGCGATATGGATCAACGAAGTCGTGTTCGAGATAGCGATCAATCCACTGGCGCTCTTCAGGCAGAAAACCGGATGTGCCTTCATTTGCCTTTGGGTTCTTCAGATCGATCTCGCGATGGGCAGTATTGAAATCGCCGCATAGAATAACCCGCTCGCCCCTGGCATGAAGCGTATCGCAGATTTCGAGCAGGTGGGAGTAGAAATCCAGCTTGAACGGCACGCGGCTGAGGTCGTGCGCACCGTTAGGAAAGTAAATCCCAAAAAGCAGAAAACCCGGAAAGCGATGCCAGATCGCCCTGCCTTCAGCGTCATAGATGGGGGCGTCGAGGCCGATATGGGCCTCCTGATGAGGACGGCGTGCGAGAACTGCTACACCGCTGTAGCCCGCCCGCCCGGCAGGGTGCCAGGTGAGTGAAGGAAAGAGCGCTTCCAGGCGCTTCATCGCATCTTCCGGGATTTGACCAGGCTGCGAGCGCACCTCCTGCAGGCAGAGCGCATCGGGAGGGTCGTTTTCCAGCCACTCCAGGATGCCTTTGGTCAATGCGGCGCGGAGTCCGTTCACATTCCAGGTGGTGATCCTCAACTCAGCTGACTCCTTCGCGGGAAGGAGATTTCCGTTTTCGCCGCAACAACTCCAGTGGGAACTCGTTCGTGCCAGAATTCGCCTGCACAACGGACATCCAGACTGACGGGAGATCGACTGCATCAGGATAAATCAAATAGCGAGGCGACCAAACTGGATGAAATTTCTGCTTGAATTCATGCAGCCCTTTAAAGTTATAGAACTGGTTGATGTGCTCAAAAGTGTAATGCATCACCCGCTCGAGGGCAGGATCTTCCGGATGCTCCCCTACCCCAGATAGCGAGCTCAGCCCAAGGTTGAAAGAATCATATCCCTGCTGGCGCGCCCATTCGATCAAAGAGACAAAGAGGAAGTCCATTGTCCCCGACTCGACCTCGCGGCGGCGGCGCATGAGGTCGATAGCGACCTCATTGCGCTGGTATTCCGGGAGGATGTTTACAAAAGCGGTGATCCAACCTTTCGGAGCCAGCACAACTGCCAGTGGCGTGCTGCGGAGATAATCTGGGTCAAACCAACCCAGTGAAAAACGTTTTTCCGAACCATGCATCATCGTCAGCCATTCATCGCTGATCTCGCTCAGCTCACGCATCACGGCATCTGAAACCGGCGCAGGGTAGACTTGAAAAGTGCAGCCTATCTTCTGAATATGATGGAAGGCATTGCGGGTAGATTTGTTCTCCACTCCTTCAAGAGAATAGCTGTGAACATCGACAATCGCGTCTTGACCGATGCAGATTGACCGGAAACCCTGGGCAGTGTAGCTCGCAAGGGTATCTGGAAGGGTCTGGTAAAAAACGGGGGTCCAGTCGTTTTGTATGCAAATATTTCTAAAGGAGGCGATCGAGCCGGCCAGATCGTCCGATGGACCAATTGGGTCTCCCAGCGCGACAGCAGTTCGACCTTTGACCGTATAAGCGATGTAAGATCCGCCTGGGCTGAAAAATACGGCCTTATCTTCCAGCAATGTAAGCCGTGCCATCGCGCTGCGCCCAAACTGCTCCACAATCTGGGCGGCACGCTGGCGCTGCTCAGGCGTCGCCGGGTCCCGAACCAAGACCGGGCGCAACAGCATCCAGAAGGCATAACCAAAGGTCACAAAAGCCACAATATAGATCGAAACGGCAAAGTAACGCCCAAAACCCGTAATCGGCTCTAAACCAGGATCGTAGAATTGGGTAAACATCACCACTGTCTGGCGGAGGGCATTCAAGAAGTCAAAATTGACTGTGTAATGGCGATCGAGCAGGTAAAAACCCAGCACACCGTAACCCAGGGTGAAGAAGAACGCGGCTGCCAGAGCTCGCAAACCCTGCTGGACAGATGGCCGGTCAGAGCGGGCATGGAAATGGTCGCGGAGCGCAACCAGCCAGATGGTTAACCCGAGCGCCATCAGGGTCTCTTCATAATCAATTCCCTTGATCAAATGGCTGGCGGCTGAGACCAGCAGCACCACAAGCGTACCAATCCAGGCGACGCGTTTCCGACGCCACAGCCCTTGGGCTAACACGATCAGGGCAAAGCCTGCCAGCACTGCGGTCAGACGCCCACCATGGCGCACGCCTAGAGGAGAATATACCTGCAAGAGTGCGATACGGTCTCGCATCGACGGCGCCAGCGCCGATAAGACATTTACCGCGCCCATCAGCGCGGTCAGGATGGCAATCAGGCGCACAAACCAGGACTCCGAGATCGAGCGTTCCTCTGCACCGAAGGTGCGCACTCGCCTTAAGATCACAAAGCCAATCGAGAGTGGAAGCCAGAAGGTAAGGCCGCGGAAGGCGAGTGAAACCGTGGTCGCGACAGCCGAGGGGACGCTCAGGGAGGCGAACACGATTGGCATCACACCTTCGACGACACCGATGCCCTGGGGGATAGGCGAGACGATCCAGAAAAGAATGCCCATCGCATACCCGGCGACCAGCACACCCAGGCTAACCGGGTTGTGGAATGCCAGGAAAAGCGCGAACAGGCTGGCAAGGTCGACAATATGACCAATGAAAATGAGGCCCAACATGCGGAGCAGTCGAGTCGGATAGCGGGCGATCGCGTTAGAAGCATCGATAAACTCCGCGGCGTTTGTCTCCGCCCAACCCCGCATTAAGAAAGGCTGCCTTCTCCAGCGAGCAGCGAAGCTGTCCGAGGTTCGCTGCATCCAGGATAGAATCTTATTGATCCTATCCGGCTGCCACAAACCAATCCCCAATATCCCGGTTACAGTACCCGTCATCACGAGCAGCATCAGAGCTCCAATAACCTGGTAACTTTGAAGGTTGTTTTGGAGAAATAGGTAGGCCATCCCTAAAAAACACACCACGCTGAAGGTCGCCAATTCCCCGATCATATGCAGCAGGACCCCGGCCGCAGCGCGCGCCGGGGATTGGCCGCGCCGGGCAGCGTCATCCGCCCACAATGCCATCCCAGAGACATTGGCCGAGGGGGCGGCAACATTGATGAAGATCGAAGCGAAGGTAACCGGCATCAACTCCGCTACCCTGCTCTTGACCTCCACGGTCCAGAAGGCGGCCTGGTAAGCTGCAGTGACTACAAGATAGTAAACGACCTGGAGAGCAGCGGCGATCAGCACCCATTCCCACTGCCCGCTGGCGAGGGTTTGGGCCAGGTTTTCTATCTCAGTCAGGCGCGTGAATACAAATATCAGGAAAACGACAACCAATAGCCAGAAGATCCAGCGGCGCTTCATTTCACGCCTCTAAGGGGATTACCGAAATCTTGGATTTCGCAGCCATATGCAGAAATACAGCAACAACCTTTAACTGAAGCACTGCCCCGTACATGCACAAACTTCCCCCTAGAGAGAACCGCTCTGCTTTTGGGCATGGTGGTGAGGCTCAAATATCTTGCTTGATGATGGCGTGATAAGTGTGGCAAGAATGCCCAATTGTACACCGGATCACCCATGATATTCGCACCCTCGCGGACCCATGAGGTGATCACATTGGATACTACCGTGAAACGCAAAGCACCCAAAACCCAAACGTTGAAGATGAACTGACCAAGTATTAACCGGAGGTCGCTGCGGAGGTCGCCAGTAGGTCGCCATCGAGATTGGAGCAGGAGTCTCTGCTGAGACCCCCACGGAGTTTGCCGCGCCGATCACATGTTCTTCCCAGCTATTATTGAATGAAATCTGCGATGCACCATCCATGGTTCAACCTGAGAAATCTCTACAATATCATCCGGCACGCATAAGCGATGTTTTAACCACATAAGTTGCTTTCCACCCATTTATTCATTTTAAGTCAGCCAACTGTGCAACCACGACCAGGTTGCCGCTGGAGCGCGGATCGAAGCGCCCACCAGCCATCCCACCATAGAGCTGGATGTCGCCGAACCCGGCGGCTTGGAGCTCTGCGGACAGCTCAAGGGCTCGCTGCGGATAGAGGCGGGTGCTGTGTGCTTTCTGCTCCCATTGGCCTTGAGTAAGGCGCTTAAGGGTAAGCATATTGAACGTGATCAACCCATCCGGATCGAAATCGTAAAAACGGAGGAAGAGCCAATCTCCCTGGGTTGAGGAGTACAATTCGGGACCCATCCAGCGGGCATGCTGATCCAAAACGAGGTCAAAATTGCGGTTTTGAATTAATAGCCGCCCACCCGGACGCAAACAGGCAGCGAAATCAGCCAAGGCGCGAGAGAGGTCCTTTGCCGTCAGCAAATGAGGGAGTGAATTCCCCAGGCACAACAAAACATCAAAATCCGAATAGGAAGATGAAAGCTCGCCAAAACCAGCAACCCGGAAATCCACCTGAACCTGGGCTTCCTGGGCATTCTTCACAGCCTGTGCGATCATCCCGGCGCTCAGGTCTGCTCCCGAGACAAAATTGCCGCGCCGGGCAAGCTCGATAGCATGCATCCCCGTCCCGCAGGCGGCATCGAGCACTCGAGGAGGACGATCCCGGCCGATTTGCTGGTCAACTCGGACGGCGTTAATCTGCGCCTCAATGAAGGGCATTTCCAGCCCTAGACGCCCTGGCCAGTTTACAAAACGATCGTAGTCTCCACTGATCAATTCATACATTCGGATTGTCCGGAAGCGTTTTCAAGATCTCGAGACCCACCATGCGACCGGCTGCCTCATCCCAAAACCGCAGGCGGAGGGAACGCAGGCTGGTTTTGATCGTTAGAGGCTGGATGTGAAATACTTGATTATCGCGGTAGCATTTTGGGAGCAGGTAGTTAGGGATGCGAGAGTTCAAATGATGGATGTGGTGGAAGCCGATATTCCCACTGAACCACTGAAGCAAACCCGGAAGCTTGTAGAAAGAGGAGCCATATAGTCCCGCTTCTGTAAAATCCCAACTGGGGTGGCGCTTCCAATAGGTACCTTCAAAGTTGTGCTGGACGTAAAAAAGCCAGACACCTACTGAAGTCCCAAAAAACAAGATCGGGACCTGGATAAGCAAATAAGCCTGCCATCCGATCGTATAGATCAGCAAAGCGATCAACCCTGCAAGGGCGAAGTTGGTCCAATACACACTCCTGCGTTCGACAGGATCGCTTTTAGGGCGCGGGAATCGATGGAACACCGAAAAAACAAGGAAGGACCCAATCGTGAACATAATCCACGGACTGCGCAAGACGCGGTAAGCCAGACGCTTATACCCCGGCATCGCAAGGAACTCCTGGACGGTCAATATCTTCACATCGCCGACGCCGCGCCGATCCAGGTCTCCGGCGGTGGCATGATGAATCGCGTGGTCACGGCGCCAGTGATGGTAAGGCGTGAATGTCAGGAGCCCGGTGATTACTCCGACGATTTCATTTGCCCGGCGCGATTTAAAAAACGAACCATGCCCACAGTCGTGGAAAATGATGAAAGTGCGCATCATGAAGCCTGCTGCCAGGACAGACAAAGCCAGAGTCAAAAAATACGAAATCCTCAGGCTGTAAACCATCGCCACCCAAAGTAGGAGATAGGGGATTATCGATGTGGCTAACTCCCATAAGCTTCGCCAGACATCCGGGTTTTGGTAGCGGGCAAGAATTTTACGCATCCCTTGTTTATCTGCAACTATTTGGTCGAGATTCGCGTCCATACCTCCTCCGATCAATAACCCCATTTTACATCGTTTTAATCGACATCTGCCCTCCTAAACCTGCTCCTGAAATGCAAGGTAATCGCTGTAACCTCCGGGATAGTTGGAGAGGCTCCCGGACTCGATCACAAGCAGCCGATCAACCACTCGATCTAGAAAATAGCGATCATGCGAGATCACCAGGACTGTGCCAACAAATTCCTCAAGAGCAGATTCGAGCACTTCACCGGAGGCGATATCCAAATTATTGGTCGGCTCATCGAGGAGCAGAAAATTTGCGCCCGAGAGGACCAGGAGGGCGAGCTGGAGCCGGCTGCGCTCACCACCAGAAAGCTCCCCAATGCGCTGGGTGGCTTGCTGGTAGGTGAAAAGATAGCGGATCAGCAAAGAGACTGCAGCGGTTTCACTCAAACTGCCAGCATAGCGGACCGCATCGATCAAGGTCTGGTTGAAATCCAGGGTCTCGTGCTCCTGGGCATAATAGCCCATTTTTACGCTGGGACCCAGGATGACCTCTCCATTATCAGGAGGCTCCTGCCCCAGGATCATGTGCATGAGGACGGATTTTCCAGAACCATTCGGACCTATTAAACCGACCCGCTCTCCATGACGGATCACCAGATCGGTTGATTCCAAGATCCGGCGGTCACCGAACGCTTTACTCAACCCACGCAGCTCGAGCACCTTATTCGAGCCCCGCCAACCATTAAGCTGGAGGTCCATTCTGCGCCTTCCGGTCAATGGGCGGTCGATCTTTTCGGTCTCGAAGCGCTCAAGCTGGCTGCGCATGGCCTTCAGGCGGCTGGCGAATTTATCGCTGACGATCACCCATTGGGCGTAACGCTTGACTGCCTCCTCCATTCGCTGCCTTTTACGTTCCTGGATCGAATAGAGCTGTTCCTGGCGAGCGATACGCGCTTCTTTATCGATCATATACGCGGAATAATCACCGCTGAATGTCGTCAGGCTGCCAGCCTCGATCTCAGCGATGTGGGAGACAACCGCATCCAACAAATAGCGGTCGTGCGAGATAATCACCACAGCACCGGAGTAATCACGGATCAGCTGCTCCAGGTAGCGCTTACCTGGCAGATCGAGGTGGTTATCTGGCTCATCCAGCAGCAAGATGGAAGGTTGAAGCAGTAGCAAGCGGGCAAGACCGACAAGCTTTTTCTGCCCTCCAGAGAGCAGGGCTAGTGGTTTGTCCAGGTCGGCGGAAGGCAATCCCAATCCAAGCAGCAGCTCACGCACTCGCCCAGGATAGCTCTCGCCTCCGATAGTTTCATATTCCTCCAATAAAATCTGCTGCCTTGCCAGGGCGCGTTCGAGCTTTTTCGAATCAGCATAAACCTCAGGATCACCCAGGCTGGCCTCAATGATCTCAAGCTCATGAAGGATCACGAGGTAGCGCGGATTGCCATTCAGAGCCAGGTTGAAAGCGGTCTGGCTTGCTTCCAACTCAGGCTGCTGAGGCAAATAACCCAACGTGACGCCGCGGGCGCGAACCACTGTCCCCCCTGGCTCAGAAGCATATTCGCCTATGATCATCTTGAGCAATGAGGATTTCCCGGCACCATTCGGACCAATCAGACCAATCTTCTGGTCGTGCTGGATTTCCCAAGTCAGATCGTGAAAAATCGGATGCGAACCGAGAATCAGGGTGATATTCGAAAGCTGTATGGAAATCATTTTTAAGTACCTCGGATTAAAGAAAGACGCCGCAGGGGAGACCTGCGGCGTAAGGATTTTCAAACCAAATTTCGACGGTCAATTCATCCGGCAGCAGGCGCGTTTCGAGGTCCCCTGACCAGATCGAAGCCGATCGAGCGAAATCCTAATATCCGCTGGGCAAAAAAATCCATGTAAATCATTGCGGCGAGATTATAACACGCTCCAGTTATATCCGCAAAGCGGTCGAGCGCCAAGCCGGCAACCATTGTGATACGACAATCAAGCTTCATTTCTTTTCCACCATAGACACCGGCTTTACAAAATCGTTTTATCAGAGTAGAATTGTCGATTATTCGGTAGCACGCGGTAAAAATACGCGTTTGATCCATAAAAACTTAGAAATATGGAGACCTCCACATGAAGAAATTGACCTTAATTATTCTGCTCACTCTACTCCTTTCCATATTGGTGGTCAATCTCGCTTCGGCTGCGGCGGGAAATCCTGTTGGCGCTTGTAAACGAGGCTGGCAGATGATCACCCTGCCCGGAAATGTCAGCTCGGGCACGGACAAAAACGGCGACGGTTATGTTTGCACCTCAACACGGGGCGGCAAGTTAGCTTACATCGACAACTTCAACCTTACTCGAGCTTCGTGCGTTACAACCCGCTATAAGTTTACCAAGTTTAAATAGGTGATTGACACAAAGGCGGAAAAAGCTCTCGGATCTTTAGATCGCTCCGAGAGCTTTTCTTATTAAAATCCCAATCCTTACAAACTATGGATTATGTGAAGCTTATCCGACAAGCGCCAAAGCTTCATCAAGATCGCTAGCGATCATTCTGCGCTTAGATTTTTCAATGAAGAAGCTTGGTCCAGCCTGGAGATAAGATGGAAATGCACGTACGCCGCGAAAATTGAAGGTCTCGCCCCGCAGTTTGTATGTCGATCCAGCCGGGATGACCCTGGGCTCACCAGATCTGCGAGCGATGAAATTAAGCGCTTTAATCGCCACGTCTCCCATCAACAAGTAAGCCTTGAGGTTTGGGAAAAGCGCCAATTCAGTCTCGAGCAGACGGGAGCACTCTTCAATCGTTGAAGTTTTCACGCCGTACCCCACCTTTGCGCACTTCAAAGCACTGGTCAGGTAAACCCCCATGTCGAGGATATCCTGGAAGGTGCGCACCGGCGCTCCAGCATCCTGGAATGCGAGCAGGGTGGTTTGTTGAAAGAGGGGTTCCCCCGGCATGTAGTAATAATCCAGAGGATTCTCGGAGGCGGCTTCAGAAATCAGGACGATCTTCACTCTGGATGGATCGAGCTCGATATGGGGAATGTTATATCCGGCATGATTTACGTCTTGGCATTGGAATCGCTCACAAAGGATGCAGTCTTGGATATTCATGAAATTTCCTCCTAACCGTAGGCGTCAGAATCAATTCCAGCTCTGATCCACGATCAGCTTTTCCAACAAATAAACGCTCCGGAATCTTTTGTGATCCGGACCGCCCCTCCGGCAGCATCGATTTCCCTGGCGATGAAATCTACGAATGCATCTCGCCTGGAGGCATCGATGCCGATGCTGGATGAAGAAAGCAGGTAATCCACCAGCGGTTCCGGTTGAGTTACCAGAAGACCATCTGAATAGCGCCTGAGCTCTACCTGGCTGAAGCAACCCTCCAGCTCAGCAGCACCGTTTTCCAATGAAAATGAAATTTCCCACTGCATCTGCTGGGAGGCAAGCCGGGCATCAAATTTCTCCATTAATCGCGGCAGCTCAGCTAAATGGGATTCACCTACAGTTGAGGCGACCAAGCAGCCCCCCGGCGATAGGACCCGATAAATCTCCTCGAGGGCTGTTCCTCGATCTGGAACATGGTAGAGCATATGATTGGCGAGCACACAATCGAAAGCCAGATTAGGGAAAGGGATCGATTGGGCATCCACTACCAAAAATTCTGCCTGATCAAGACTCCCCTCAAGGTTCCTACGGGCGTCAGCCAACATGCCCTGCGAAAAATCCGTCTGCAAGATTCGCCAGCCCCCTGGAATCCGGGTTAAATTGTGAAGCCAAAAGCTCCCCGCCCCACAGCCAAGCTCCAGGATGCGGCTGGTCTTGAGAAGATCCAACTGGTCAAAAAGCCAGCGGAACCAGCCGTAGGGATTTGTACTGAAGCGTGCGTGCAGGTCAATTCGGGCATTCAAGTTCGCGCTTGAGCCGTACTGGCTGCTGCGAAGATACTCCGAATCATTCAGCATCGATCGCCTCGAGGCGATTATACATCTTTCAAAATTGGGTTTCCAATCATTCAGAGGCAATGTTGAAGGGTACAATTAGGATGTAAAACAAATCGTTTCCTTGCCCCTTGTTGATCTTGAAAACTGCTATCCTGGCCTAAAGCCAGGTTTTAGGAGCGGCATAGGATGGGCACTGCAGAACGAAAAAAACCACCCGCAAACAGTTCCTGCTTAATCCGGCTGACGCCGCTCATCCTGCTTGCAGGAGCCTTATTCATTTTAGGTCCAGTGCTCCTGAATCTCACCATCCGGACAATGACCAACCTGGCTCTGCAGTCAGGCAGCCTGCCGCTGGCGGAAACAATCCTTAACACCGCCTTGATCGTCAAACCCCATTCAGCCCAGATCTACGACGCACTCGGATTCATTCAGTCTCAGCAGGGAAAGAACCCCGAAGCCGAAGAAACCTTCCGGCAGGCGATTGCACTTGACGAGAACAACTCCCGAGCGCACAATAATCTCGGAGTGGTGCTCCTGATGCTGGAAGAACCGAAAGCAGCAGTCGAGCAACTGGAGGAGGCTACCCAGCTCGACCCTGGAAACGCAGCGCAGTATTACAATCTTGCCAACGCTTACCTGGCATCCGGGGAGGGCAGCAGAGCAGCACAATCCTACCGCCTCGCTTACCAGCTCGATCCAAGCCTGGTAGACGCAAATGCACAGCAAGCTGCGGTCATACTGATCGAAGGTCAATCTTCCGAAGCCGAGGCGGTCTTCAAGCAGATATTAGAGACTGAGCCAAACCATGCCCTCGCCCTGCGCAGTCTGGGGGTGATTGCTTATCAAAAAAGCGAGTTTTCTGGAGCGCTAGACTACCTTCAGAAAGCTCAGATGCTTGACTCTTTTGACCCCTTCACGCGATTTTTTGCCGGGATCACGATGGAGCGGCTTGGAAGAATGGCGGAAGCCGAAGCGGAGCTCGAAAGAGCACTGTTCCTGAGCTCGGACCCCGAGCTAAGCAGGCAAATTGAAGCCCATCTTAGAACGGTGCGAGAATCTCAGGGGGATGGATAACATGCGCCGGACATTTAGCGATCTGCTGATGTTTAGCGGCCTACTGATGCTGACCCTAACGGGATCGCTTTGGGCACGGGCAACCCTCGCAGATGAGCAGCCAATCGAACCGCGCTACCTGCTCTCTGCTGTGCGGGCTGACGCCCCCCTGCCAATCCTGGCAGAAACCAGCGATCCCGCTGCCGAGCCTTTAAGCACCGAAACTCAAACTCCAGAGAAAGAACCTTCAGGACCTACGGCACTCGGGAGTGAAGTTATTCGGCTTGTGGTGCCGCGGGTTGCCATTGACCAGACAGTCGTGCCTGTTGGGCTGCGTCCGGGCTCAAAAAGCGCTCTCGAATGGGATACCGACGCGCTGTTTGCAACAGAAAGCCGTCGAGATCTGGTGGGACAGCTTGCGACATCATTAAATCCAGGGCAGGGCGGGAATGTCATCCTGGTAGGTCACAATTACGACTGGGGACGCTATAATTGGGAGGGGGTGTTCCTTCACCTGGGCGATATTGAACCTGGAAACCGAATTTCTGTATATACCCGAGATGGGGGAGCATACCAATACACAGTGGAGAGAGTTGTGAAAGTCCCGTCTGGCGAGGCCTCAAAACACGATGCTTATCTGTGGCCTTCCGAGCGTGAGCAGCTTACACTCGTCACATGCGGTGGGCCAAATTTTGGGCACTGGTCGCTGAGGATCTACGTCATCGCGATACCGATCCAATAAAAAGAGCCCCTGTATAAGAATACTGAGACTCGGCCTGGAATAATCATGGCGGGGAGGCAGGGATTCGAACCCTGGGCTGAGATTTATAGTCCCAGCAACCGCTTAGCAGGCGGCCCCAATCGACCACTCTGGCACCTCCCCCCAACAGCCCAGAAATTCTACCATATATAAATTGAAGGCGCAACAGAAGTTGCGAGCAGCAGATTGAAAGGGAAAGCAACGATCTCTACGCGAGGTTGTTTAACAAATCCGGGGGAGCATCTCGCCGGATAGGCGGTCGACGATGCGCGTGCTGCCCAAACGGGTGCGCATGACGACCCTGCCGCGCTCACTGGTCTGGACGACGCCAATTTGTACAGCTTGCTCGCCGTACCGTGTCCGGCGCATAACAGCCAGCAGGCTTTCTACGTGCTGAGGAGCGACAAATGCAACCAGCTTACCTTCATTTGCCACGTACAGCGGGTCAAAACCAAGAACTTCGCAAGCGGCAGCGACCGGCTCGCGGACAGGAATGGCGGTTTCTTCGAGAACAACGCTCACTTGCGACTGGATGGCGATCTCATTCAATGTGGTCGCTAGACCGCCGCGGGTTGGATCGCGCAATACGTGGATCTCAGCCCCGCTCTCCAACATCGCGGCTACCAGTCGATTAAGCGGAGCGACATCGCTCTGAATATCAATTTCAAACCCCAGGTCGCCGCGAGCCGCCAAGACCGCAATTCCGTGGTCCCCAATCGGACCAGAGAGCAAGACCGCGTCACCGGGTCTGGCCTGGGCGCCGCCAATTGGATTCGCACCGCGGATCAACCCTATCCCGGCGGTAGTGATATAAAGCCCATCCGCCTTGCCGCGCTGGACAACCTTGGTATCTCCTGCCACGATCGACACGCCTGCTTCCTGTGCAGCTTCGACCATCGAATGGACGATACGCTCCAGAACGGTCATCTCCAAGCCTTCTTCTAGGATAAAACCAGCGGTGAGATAGACCGGCTCCGCCCCAAGCATGGCGACATCGTTGACCGTACCGCAAACCGACAGCCTGCCAATATCACCCCCGGGAAAGAAGAGAGGCCAAACCACATGCAAGTCGGTGGACACTGCCAGCTTGAGGTGCGGATCGAGCGAGAGGGCTGCAGCATCATCCCCAGCGAGCAAAGCGGGATTGTCGAAATGGGGGAGGAAGAATCGGGCGATGAGGTCGTGAGACATTTTTCCCCCACTGCCGTGACCCATTACAATCCGCTCATTGTGCGGCAGAGGAATGGGACAGACCGGACCTTCTTCAAGAGAGGACATGGATTTTCCTATGCAGCTCGAAGCTTATAGTGGTAGTAAGCAGCACAAGCGCCTTCAGCAGAGACCATCGGCGCGCCTAGCGGTCTCTCCGGTGTACAAAGAACGCCAAAAGCTTCGCAATCTGCAGGTTTCTTCAGACCCTGAAGCACAGCTCCGGCGATGCAAAGGGGCGATTCTTGCGGGCGGATCTGCGCCACATCGAATCGATTTTCCGCATCAAATTCAGCAAATTCCTTTCGAAGGCGCCAACCGCTCTGCGGGATCTCCCCGATCCCTCGCCACTGACGGTCGCACGGTTCAAATACCTGCTCGATCACTTTTTGGGCTGGTCGGTTGCCTTCGAAGGTAACCAAGCGCGAGTAGGCATTCTCAACTCCCAACCGGCCTTCTTCAAGCATGCGAACAGTTTGCAGCACCCCCTGGGCGATATCCAGCGGCTCGAAACCCGTAACCGACATTGGGACGCGGTATTTTTCTGCAAGAGCCGGGTACTCCCAATATCCCATCACTGCACAAACATGTCCAGCGAGCAAAAAACCCTGGACGCGGTTGTGAGGAGAAGACAGGATGGCATTCATGGCAGGCGGTACCCTAACATGAGATACCAGCACAGAATAGTTGGAAATTCCCTGCAATTGGGCCTGTACCACGCTCATCGCATTCGCCGGGGCAGTCGTCTCGAAACCGATCGCAAAGAAGACTACCTGCCGGCCTGGATTCTTGCGGGCCAGATCCAGGGCGTCGAGGGGAGAATAAACCACGCGCACATCACCCCCGGCAGCCTTCACCGAAAACAAGTCCTGGCTGCTTCCGGGAACTCGCAGCATGTCGCCGTAGGAGGCGAAGATCACATCTGGCCTCGAAGCGATCGCCAGGGCTTTATCGATCAGCTCCAGCGGAGTGACGCATACCGGACAGCCAGGACCGTGTACCAGCTCAATTTCTGGGGGCAGAAGCTGGTCGATCCCATACCGCAGCATCGCGTGCGTCTGCCCGCCGCAGATCTCCATCAGCACCCAGGGATGCTTTATCGTGCGCCGAATCTCATCCATGACACTGTGAACCAGCGCAGCGTCACGGTATTCCTCCAGATGCTTCATCCAACTGCTCCACCAAATTCGGGGTCTAAAGCAACCTGGTCGCCTTCATGTTCAGAGAAGCCAAATTCTTCGGCGAAGCTGCCCACCTGCTTGAGAAGGTCCAGCGTTTCTAAAGCTTCAGCTTCGTCAAGGAGGTTCAGGGCAAACCCCACATGGACTACGGTATAATCGCCTACCTTCGCCTCTGGCACGTAAGCCAGACAGGTCTCACGGACGACACCGCCAAAATCAACCTTGCCCATCGCCAATCCGCCGCGATCGTAGATTTCAGTAATTTTTCCTGGCACACCTAAACACATTTTTTAATCTCCTTAACACCTCAACCACCAGCCGCTTTCAGCCGGGCAATTGCAGTGATTGCCTGACCTAGAGCCAGCCCACCGTCATTGGCGGGCACAAGGCGATGGATATACAACTCGAAACCGGCTTGCTGAAGAAGACCTACAGTCAAAGTCAGCAGGAAAGCATTTTGCCAGACGCCGCCGCTGAGAGCAACGCGGTTTACCCCGGTTTTTGCCCGAATTCCGGCACAGACCTCCGAAACCATTCTGGCGACACCGCTGTGAAAACGGGCTGAAAGGGTTGGGATGCCAATGCCATTTCGCAGGTCGGCGACCAGGTTTGAAAACATCGGCGCAGGGTCGATAATACCATCTTGCACTGCAAACGGGTAATATCCGGGTTCATGACCATCCACCAGCGCTTCCATCTCGATTGCGGCCTGTGCCTCATAGCTGACTAACTGTCGAATACCCATCAGCGCGGCAGCGGCATCAAAGAGCCGCCCCACGCTCGAAGTTACCGGGGCATTCAGACCGGTTTCTAACTGCCGTGCAAGCGCATCAAGCTGGGGGAGTAAACCACCTTCTTTTTGGAGGGCATGCTGGACTGGAAAGAGGTCCGGCTGCCATTCGATCCCAGCGGCCTTTAGCCAGGAACAGGCAATTCGCCAGGGCTGGCGCACAGCTTTATCACCACCGGGAAGGGGGACATAAGCCAGATGAGCCAGCCGCGTGAATGCAGTGAAATCTGCCAACAGGAATTCACCCCCCCATATCGCGCCATCGTCTCCGTAACCGGTGCCGTCAAAAGCCACACCGATGACCGGCTCTCTCCCATCGAGTCCGTTCTCTGCCATGCAGGCGGTGATGTGGGCGTGATGGTGCTGTACCCCGATTAGAGGCAGGCCCTGCTCCTCAGAC
The DNA here is from genome assembly GCA_963827155.1 of uncultured Chloroflexia bacterium. Taxonomy (GTDB): domain Bacteria; phylum Chloroflexota; class Anaerolineae; order Anaerolineales; family UBA4823; genus UTCFX2. Next base: position 2,740,855 of record CAWGZV010000002.1, read on the forward strand.
CGCTGCTGGGCGTAGCGAGTCGCGAGATAATCTGGATGCAGATCGCAGGCAACAGCTTCAGGTCGAATTCGAAACAGGCGTTCAAAGTGAGCAATGCCCTGCTCAAATGAGGAAAGGGTCTCGAGGTTTTCCAGATCGCCGATGTGATGGCTTAGAAATGCATACCGGCCGCGGGTCAGGCAGAAGGTGTTTTTCAATTCAGCGCCAGCCGCCAAGAGCGGTGGAGCAGCTTCCAACAGGCGAAGCGGGTCTGGGGCGAAACCTCGCGCCCTGCGGAGCGGGTAAAGTGTAAGCGACCTCTTTTGGTCGAGCTCCGTTCGGATAGATGGAAACAGCCGGACGACCGAATCGTCGGAGCGGGTGTGGATCTCCCGGTCGTGCAACAAAAAGCCGTCGGCAAGGGCTGCGAGCCGCTGAAGGGCTTCATCATTACCCGTACAAATTGGCTCTTCGCTCAAGTTGCCGCTGGTCATAACCAATGGAGGCATGTCAAACTCGACCGGCGATCTTCCGGGAACCGCAAAGAGCAAGTAGTGAAGTGGGGTGTAAGGGAGCATAACCCCGATGGTGGACTGTCCAGGCGCAACCTGCTCGACGACATTCGAGGCGGGATTACGGCGCAAGATTACAATCGGGCGCTCGCGGCGCTCCACCAGGAGACGTTCCAGCGGGCTGAGGAATGTATGCCTGGAGACCAAATCAATATCTGCAATCATCAGTGCAAAGGGTTTGTCCACCCGCAGCTTCCTGCGGCGCAGCTCTTCAACCGCCTCCGGATTGGTCGCGTCGCAAGCCAGGTGGAAACCACCCAATCCTTTTATCGCCAGGATCCGGCCGTCCTTCAGCATCTTGCGGACCTGCTCAATGGCATCATCTCCATTTACTACCAAGGATCTCGGCGCGCCTGGGATTTCCAGCCAGACAGCAGGTCCGCAGCGCGGGCATGCAACCGGTTGGGCGTGAAAACGGCGGTCGAGTGGATTCTGGTATTCTCCAGCGCAATCTGGACACATGGTGAAAGGCGCCATGGTCGTTTTTGGTCGGTCGTAGGGGATGTCTTTAATGATGGTGAAACGCGGCCCGCAGTTTGTGCAGTTTATAAAAGGGTAGCGGAATCGCCGGTCAGCCGGATCGAAAAGCTCCCTGAGACAGTCCGAGCAGATGCTGACATCCGGCGAGATTGGCTGGAACTCACTGGCTTCTGATTCCGAATGCAGAATTTCGAAGCTTTGAAAACCATTTGGATTCTGCCAATCGATCTGGACCTCATCCAGGTGAGCCAGGGATGGTGCCTTACTTTGGAGCGCTACGAGAAAGTTATCCAGGACTGGGCGTTCGCCGTCGAGTTCAATATCAACCCCGGAGGAAGTGTTGCGAACATATCCTACCAGGTTCAAGTCTCTGGCAAGCCCAAATACAAAGGGGCGGAATCCAACCCCTTGCACTATCCCGCGAACATGTACTTTTAAGCCCTGGAGAGTCATCGATCGATACCGGTAAATAGTAACGGATATGGAAACAAAGTCAAAATCTAGGACCGACTACCATTGAAGCTCCATTGAAGCTTACCATCGGAGTTTGCCTTCGGAGTTTACCATCAAAGCTAACCATCAAAGCTCAGGATCAAAGCCTATCATTATGGCTGACCATCGATGCCAACCATTCCACCCAGGCTGACAGACCTTCTCCGGTGCGGCAGGAGAGCGGGAAAGTCACCAACCCTGGATTGAGCATCGCGACCCCACGCTGGAAGTAATCCATATCGAAGGTCACGTAAGGCAGCAGGTCGATCTTATTGATGATCAGCGCATCTACACCCCGGTAAACGCCCGGGTATTTGTAGGGTTTATCGTCACCTTCGGGAACCGAGGCAATCAGAACATTTTTATGGGTGCCCAGCTTGAAATTTGCAGGGCAAATGAGGTTCCCTACATTTTCCACAATCATCAAATCGATCTGGTCCAGCTCAAATTGGGGCAGGGACGCCTGAAACATCACTGCGTCCAGATGGCATTCGCCGCCGGTGTTGACCTGCACAGCCGGAACGCCTCGATCCTGGATTTTATCGGCGTCAATCGTGACCGGAGCCGTATCTCCTTCTACGACCGCGAGCCGGTAACGAGGAGCAAGTCCTTCAATCGTTCGGAGGATCAAGCTGGTTTTACCGGCACCAGGGGAGGCCATCACATTGATCGCGAAAATGCCGCTTTGATCCAACCTGAGTCGGTTTTGATCGGCAAGCCGATCGTTGGCATTCAATATTTTTTCCACAACCGCAATTTTCGTCGGCATTCATACCTCTTAAAACAAAACCTCACTCAACCGAAATCGAATCGAGATAAAATTCTTCCCCAACCACGACCTTGAACTTCTCGCCATGACAGTGCGGACAGGCAAACCCATCGCCGGAGGGGGCATATTGGGTACCGCAGTCCAAGCAAAGCAGCTCCACCGGCAGTCGGCGAAAGTGAATAAAAGCCCCTTCAGCAATGGTATCTTTGCTGATTATATCCCAGTAGAATTGGACCAAATCATCTACGATCGTGGCGAGCTGACCGATTACCAGGTTCAATTCAGTGATCCGGTTTGCATTTGCCCCGGCGGCGTGCCGCAAGGCAATCTCAAGGATGTTCTGGGTTACACCAAGCTCGTGCATTTGATCTGATTTCCAATCGACAATCGACTATCCGCAATCCAACAATCTCTGATTTTACCTCAACATTTTCCAACCAGGATGAGAGGGGGTTCACCCAGCTTAACCAAGATGTTGGGCACGAGATTGGCGACAGCTGCAATGGCTCACTGCCCTGGTACGTTGAAACGGTTAAGTTTGACCTGGAGAGGCGGGATGCGATAGAAAGGCTGACAGGCAAGCCGCAGTGAGAAAGGATTACGGATCAGGGGGATGCGGAAAACCCGTTCTGATGCAGGGGGCAAAGCTACCCGTCCAGCCTGGCGGAGGGAGAGGGATTCGAACCCCCGGTGGGTTGCCCCACAACTGTTTTCAAGACAGTCGCCTTAGACCGCTCGGCCATCCCTCCAGACCTGAAAATTCTACCATAACCAGGTCTCAAGTTGGTAAATCCAAGCTTTAGGTTCTATCGATAGGCCATGCTATACTCGGAAGCAGATGTCAATTCCTTGTCATGGCAAATCGAATGCATGACCCACATCGCTCGTTCTTCATTGATCATTGCCTTGTTTTTTGGCATCGATAAAATCTTGGGTTTGTTCGCCAGGTGCTGATCGCCCGCCAGTTTGGCCTGACCTATGAAATCGATGTTTTCAACGCGGCAAACAATATCCCGGATCTGCTTTCTGCGCTGATCTCAGGGGGGCATTGGGTGTGGCGCTGATCCCGGTGCTTTCCGAAGCCCTCCAGCAGCACGGCCGCCCGGCGGTCATGGGAGATCTTTTCCCGGACCTTAAACCTCGCTTTTATTGTCACTGGGCTGATCTCCGTCCTGATCATCGTTTTTGCCGCCCACTTATCCGTTATGTGATCGCGCCAGGTTTCCCAGATGCGCAGCAGGAGCTTACCGACCAGCTGATGCAGACTGGATTTGCTGGCGATCCTGATCTTTTCCATCAGCGGACTGGTGATGGCTGGGCTGCAGGCGAACCAGCATTTCTTGCTGCCGGCGATGGCGCCGGCTCTTTTATAACCTCGGGCAGATTTTCGGTGTCGCGGTACTGGCTCCGGAGACGGGACTGCAGATTGGACCAATCCAGCTGCCGGCATATGGTTTTGGGAATTTACGGGTTGGTCTACGGGGTGATCCTGGGAGCAGTGCTCCACCTGGCAATCCAGGTGCCAGGTTTGATCTGGTACAAATTCCGCTGGACGCCGGCGATTGGTATGAGAGATCCAGGGCTGATGAAGGTGCTGAGAATGTTGGGGCCGCGGGTGGCAACGATGTTCTTCCTTCAAATTTTCTTCATCGCCCGGGACAACCTGGCTTCCCGCCTTGGTGAAGGTACGGTGACCGCGCTGAACTATGGCTGGTTTATCATGCAGGTGCCAGAGACGCTGATCGGCTCGGCCCTGGCGATTGCCCTGCTGCCCACCTTATCCGAGATCTTTTCCAGCGGAAAGGGAGATGATTCCAGGAAACCATCCGGCGAAGCGGTCTCGATTCCTGGCGCTAACCATCCCAGTCGGAGCGATCATCGCTATAGGTCTCGAGCCTTTGATCCCGATCCTGTTTGGTTTCGATGCTGCTGGCAGCCAGCTGGTCTTATGGGCGACGCGGCTTATTTGCTGGGTTTGTAGCGGGCATGCCCTGCTCGAAACTGCATCCCGGTCGTTACTATGCCCAACAGGATGCACGGACACCGCTTTATCTTGCAGCCCTGAACGCTGCGGTCTATGTTGCAGCCGCGGTGAATTTCTCGGGAAGGCTTGGGGCGGTGGGGATTGCACTTGCGAATTCATTTGCGTTCACTTTGGAGGCGGTTCTGCTGTTGATCATCCTGCAAAGGCGCTTTCCTGGGGTTCTAGCGGTCCGGGGCTCGCTGATTCGGGCTCTGGCAGGCGGGCTTGCAGGAGCGGCACTTACTTATATTATTATCCAGGCGCCTTTGCCTTCGCTGGTAGCTTCCCTGGGAGCAATGGCAGCCGGTGGATTGTTGGCGCTACCATTCATTTTTCCTGAAATCAGGATATTATTGAAACTATGAATTGGCCTTATTTGCACCGAAAGATCTATGCGCTTCGCAGGGTCGCCGGAATGGCGACCGATAGGAAAACTGGCAAACTCACCAATTTCTTGATCTGCTGCGTTCTGATCTTTGCCAGCAGCAACGCTGCACCCTGGACCAACGGGCATGTCCGAGCTACGAAATTTAACCCAAGCTTGAAAATTGATCCATGGGTCACGGCATCTGCTGAGAACGGTGATACTGATTTCCTGGTCTTCCTGGCTGAGCAGGCTGACCTGAGCCAGGCCGGGAAACTTGAAACCAAGCTCGAGAAAGGGGAATATGTATTCAAACAGCTGACCGAGACAGCCCGGCGTACCCAACGACCACTATTTAACAAGCTTGAAGAGCTATGCTGCCTCAGATCATGAAGTTGAATTCCGTTCATTTTGGGTAGTCAACGCGATCTGGGTGCATGGCGGCGCCGATCTCATCCAGCAGCTTGCTGATCTCCCAGATGTGGGTTACATTTATGCTAACCCCAGCGTTAAACTGGAAATTTCTGAGCAAGGCTCTCACCTTTCGACACCGCAACAATCGGATACGGTGGAATGGAACATCCAGAAGGTGCGCGCCCCAATGGTCTGGGATGCCGGGTACACCGGGCAGGGCGTGGTGGTCGCCGGTCAGGACACCGGATATGACTGGGACCATCCGGCGCTCAAAGGGAAGTATCGGGGCTGGGACGGAGCCACGGTTGAACACAACTATAACTGGCACGACGCGATCCACACTGATGATCCGCACACGGCGGTAGGAAACCCTTGCGGATTTAACTCCCCCGTTCCCTGTGATGACAATTCACACGGCACGCATACAATGGGGACAATGGTTGGGGACGACGGCACGGGCAACCAGGTTGGAATGGCGCCTGGTGCTCGCTGGGTTGGGTGCCGCAACATGGAGCAGGGTTGGGGAACTCCGGCGACCTATATCGAATGCTTCGAGTGGTTCATCGCACCGACTGACCTGAATGGGAACAACCCAAAACCAAGCCTCGCCCCTGATGTGATCAACAATTCATGGCGATGTCCAACCAGTGAAGGGTGCACGGATCCAAATATTTTGAAGGCTGCGGTAGAAAATGTGCGCGCAGCCGGGATCCTGACCGTGCAATCTGCCGGTAACAGCGGATCAGCGTGCGGTTCAATTAACTCACCGGCGGGTATTTACGACGCATCGTTTACTATCGGCAACACCGACAGCAACGATATTATCGCGACAAACAGCAGCCGGGGACCGGTGACAGTCGACGGCAGCAACCGGATGAAACCAGACGTCAGCGCTCCTGGGACCAACATCAGGTCAAGCGTCCCAAATGCATCCTTTCCGAACTCTTACAGCTATATGTCTGGAACCAGCATGGCGGCGCCACATGCCGCCGGACTGACGGCTTTGCTGCTCTCGGTCCGTCCTGATTTGCGAGGTGATCCAGACGCGCTTGAAGCGCTGATCCGTTTCAGCGCAGTCCCACGGACAACCAACCAGGAGTGCGGCGGCGTCCCGGGGAGTAAGGTACCGAACAACACTTACGGCTGGGGGCGGATCGACGCCTGGAACCTATACAATATGGTCACCTTGCAGATTTCAAAGTCCGCGGCGCCCTCTGCTTACAATCCAAAGGATCAAATAACCTTCACCCTTACCGTCACAAACACAAACGTGATTTCGCCCACTTTCAATGTGGTGATTACGGACGTGATCCCGGCGGGCACACAGTTCATCACTGCCACTCTGCCGCACACCCGGACCGGGGAGGCGGTCGTCTGGGGGGTGCCGACGCTGGACGCTAATCAGAGCACAGCAGTAAAGCTGGTCGTCGAGGTCAACGATCCTGCCCCAGCCTCGATTGTAAATATGGACTATTCTGCAATCAGCGACGACAAAGCGAACACATCAGGCAACCCGCTCCACCTGTACCGGATCATTAATTATTATTTTCCTTTGATTATCGAGCTATCAGATCCAGTGAACTGAAACCAACCAAAAGATCTTAGCCAGGGGTGAACCAGAAGATCCCAGGTTGCCTGTCTGCCTAATCTTTTTGGTGGAGAAGGCGTGAAGAGTTGGCGAGGATGCCCAGATCGGGGATGGATTGGGCAGCAGCAGCAAGAACTGGTGGGAGATAACCCAGAGCAGCCAATGTCAACCCAACCAAATTGTAAACCGCAGTAAATCCAATATTCATTTTGACAACCCCCATCGTCCGGCGAGCGATGCGGATGACTGCAGGCACCAGGTACCAATCTTCGCGCATCAAAACGATATGCGCCGCTTCAACAGCAAGGTCGCTTCCGGATCCTGCTGTGCTCCTCAACGCGATCCCGACATCCGCCTGGGCAAGGGCGGGAGCGTCATTCACCCCATCGCCGATCATCGCTACCACAAAGCCTTGTTCCTGATATTCACGCACAAACCTGATCTTGTCCTCTGGCAGGAGGTCGGCGTGGAGGCGAATATCCAGGTCGCCGCCAAGCGCATGGAGGAGAACCTGGGCAGTCTGCTGGTTATCGCCGGTGAGGATTTCTATCCTTTCTATACCGAGCAGGCGCACCTGGCGCAAAGCATCAGGCACTTCAGGACGCAGAGTATCTGCAGCGCTAAAATACCCGACCAGTTCATCGTCCAGAGCAACATAGAGGAGCGAATGTCCGGTCTTGCCAGCTTCCTGCTTCATCCCGACCATCAAGCTCGGATCTGTGACGGTACTATTGACCAGTTTTTCATTCCCGACCATCACGGAGCGACCATCCACCACGGCGCGCACCCCGAATCCGGGATGCGATTCGAAAGCCTTTGGCTCCGCCAAATCCAACCCTGCCGTGTGGGCTGCTTCGCGGAGCGCTGCTGCCAGGGGATGCTCAGAATAACGCTCCGCTGAGGCCGCAAGGCGCAAGACCTCCAAAGCTGCCGTACTTCTGAGACCTTCCTGATTTTCACTCGATGCAGTTCGCGTGTCCGTGGCTGGAAAAGCAAAATTTAATCCAGGTATAAAGGAAGAGCCGCCAGATGCCGAACGGAAGCTCTTGACTTCCGGCTTGCCTAAAGTCAGCGTGCCGGTCTTATCAATCAGAAGGACGTCTGCCTTTGCGAGGGTTTCCAGGTATTTGCCGCCTTTGACCATCAAGCCGCGCTGCGCCCCGGCGCCAATCGATGCCAGCATAGCGATCGGCGTCGCCAAGGCAAATGAGCACGAGCAGGCTACCACCAAAACAGCAGCGGTGGCGAGCGGATCTCGTCGGACCAGGTAAGTCAGAAAGGCGATGGCAGCAACTACCGGAAGATAATAAGCGCTGAATTTATCCGCGATGCGCTGTACGTTGGCGCGGTGCGCTTCGGCTTCTTCCACCAGCTTGATCATCCGACCAAAGGTCGTCTGCGCACCAACTCCTTCCACCTGCAGTCGAAAACTGCCCTGAATGAGCAGGGTCGAAGCATACACATGCCGTCCTGGCCCAGCGTCCACCGGGAGCGACTCGCCGGTGATCGAAGCTTGATTGACCACCCCCTGACCGGAGAGGACGAAACCATCCACCGGGATCTTCTCGCCAGGACGCACAATCACGATCTGACCGGGTGAGACCTGGTCGATTGGGACTTCAAGCTCGCCATCTTCCCGCTCCAAACGGGCATTCCGAGGCGCAAGACTGGCGAGGTCTCTTACCGCCTGGCGGGCACGTTCTGTGGTGAAATGCTCAACATAATCACCAATCCGCATAAAGAAGACGACCATAACAGCAGTTCCCCACTCTCCGACCAGCAGGGCTGCGATTACCCCTACTGTCATCAAGGTATGGGAGATCACCTGGCCTCGGAAGGCCGCCTTGATCACATTTAGAAAAACCGGGTAACCTGCGATCAGGACGATAACCACGCCGATGGGCATAGGGATGCGGCTTGTGATCTCTTCAAATAATCCAAGCCATTCCCCTACGACCACCACAAAGAGGACGAGTCCAAAAACCACCCCCAATAATCTCAGGATTGAACGGGTAAAGGGATCTGCTTCGGGCTGAGGCAACTCGGTCTCTAAATCAGGTACCTGGTAACCGGCTTGCTTCACCGCCTTCCGGATATCTGTCAGGTTGACAACTTCCGGATCAAGGCGAATGAAGGCCTTCTCCGAGGTTAAAAATACCTCAACATTTTGCACACCTGGGAGCGCAGAAATCGCCTTCTGGACATGCTGGGTACATTCTGCACAGTCCATACCAGCCACTGGTACTTCGATAGTTTCTAAATGGAGCGACGACATTTCACCTAGATCCCAAATTATGAACAACAAAGAACCATTAAGTTAAATTGATGAGATATTATATCCAATTCATAACCTTTTACATATATTCAGAATTCAGCGGGATATCAAGCAGGATTCTGTAAACATCGCGAGATATTTTCTAAAAAAGAAGAAGGGTCCTCATAATCTCGGACCCTTCCGGAGGAACAAGCAGAATAATCTCTCTCAGCCTTCTTTTTCGTACGGTATGCCATCCGCTGCCGGGATATGCGTTCGTCCAACCACGCCCGCAAGCACGATCATGGTGACTATATACGGCGCCATCAAGAGGAATTGGGAAGGGATTGGGATTCTGAGGATTGCCAGCTTGGAAGCAAGCGAATCGGTGAAGCCGAAGAGCAAGCCAGCCCCAAACGCGCCGAATGGATTGTAGTTGCCGAAGATCATCGCTGCCAAGGATATAAAGCCGCGCCCAGCGGTCATCACTTCGTCAAAGCGACCAACCGAACCCAGGGTAAAGTAACCTCCGGCAAACCCCGCAACCATTGACCCAAGGATCACCGAGAAATAGCGAGTGCGGAACACATTGATCCCAAGGGTATCAGCGGCGCGTGGGTGCTCGCCAACCGAGCGCAGACGCAATCCCCAGCGGGTAAAAAACAGGCCGAAGTGGATCAATATCATGAACAAAAACATCGCATAAACGAACATATTGTTATCGAACAGAATCGGACCGATAAAGGGAATATTCGACAGCACCGGGATCTCAATTGGTGGGAAAATACCCGGATTGTTCAAATTCTGGTTGCTCTGCATAAATTTCGCCGAAATGTAAGAAGTAATCCCAGTGGCAAAAATATTAATCGCAGTACCCGAGATTATTTGATTGGTCTTATACGTGACGGATAGGACCGCATGAACCAGACCCAACAAAGCGCTGGAAAAAACTGCTGCAAACAACCCGATCCACAAATTGCCAGAAATACTGCCAACCAGGGCGCCAGTCATCGCCCCCATCAGCATCATCCCTTCGATCGCGATATTGACAACCCCACCGCGCTCGCAGAGAATGCCGGCTAATGCTCCGAGGGTCAACGGGACTGCTTTTTGAAGAGTGGTGTTAACCAGTCCGGCGAGGTTGAGCGATTTCCCGGCCGCAGCCCAGGTCAGAAACGCAAAGACAAAGAGGGCTGAAACGATCCCAAGCACCAGATTGGTGCGCTTCTTAAAACCCTGTGGGAGCGCAAGCTGGAAGATTCCGAGCACGAGACAGGTGACGCCCAAAATGTTCAGGGTGAGTTTGGTCGGCAGGACAAGATCATCGATGGTTGCCTTAGAGCCGCCCACAGTCATCCCAAATTTTGTGGTCGTGTCAGGATCCATCTCCAGGGCGAAGAACCACAAAATGGTTATTCCCGCTGGCGAGAAAGAGGATGCCCATCACCATTTTTCGAGTTGGAGAGACGATTTCTACTTCACGTTTCAGGACTGTGGTGGTCATCTCAATCACCTCCCCAAGTGCCAGCGAAGCCGCCTTGATCTGCCTCGGTTGGAATCTTTATCCGATAGATCGTACGGATGATCGCCGGTGCAGCGATGAAGACCAGGATAAAGGCTTGCAGTACAGAAATGATATCGATGGGTATATCGGCTTTGAGCTGCATAGCCGTTGCTCCATTTCGGAGGGCGCCGAACAGTAATGCGGATAACACGACCCCCAATGGATGGCTTTTCCCGAGCAAGGCAATCGCGATGCTGTCAAAACCGTACCCCGAAGAGAACGCCATCGCCAGATTGTAGTTCACGCCGAGGACTTCATTTGCGCCTGCCATACCCGCCAGCCCGCCGGACAGCGACATGGCGAGCATGATCATGAACGGCACACTCATCCCGGCATATTTTGCGGCACGCGGGTTAGAGCCGACCGCCCGCAGATCAAAACCCCATTTCGTCTTGAACAGGAACCAGTACACCAGCCAGGCGAAGAACAAGGCAATGAAGAAGCCCAGGTGGAAGCGGATCGGATCGTCGAAGAATCGATAGAGCCTGGCTGAATTGGCGATCGATGGGCTGACCGGATTGGGCGATCCCGGACGTTTCATCGGACCGGTCAGCAACCAATCGCTCAACCGGAAGGCGATGTAGTTCATCATGATGGTGTTTATGACTTCATGACCACCGGTTTTCGCTTTCAGCCAGCCAGGGATGAAGCCCCAGATCGCCCCGCCCAACGCGCCCTCCAAGGAAGGCAAACGGAACATGCAGGATCGCTGGCAGATTTGTAAATGAGTATCCAACAAACGCACCAAAGATCGCACCCATGAAGATCTGACCTTCGGCACCGATATTGAACAAACCCGCTCTGAAGCCCAATGCAACCCCCAGACCCCCAAAGATGTAGGGAGTTGAAGCAACGAGGCTTTCAAAAAATGGATAAAAAGCTTTACGAATTTGCTCCGGGATCCCCGCTCTGCAAAGCTGCGATCATCCTTGCAGGGCTGCCAAATGCGCCTGTGAAAAGGGCTTTATATGCCTCCGCGACGACATTCAATCCCGCTCTGATCCCCGTTAGCGGGGAAATTTGCCAGCCGAGGTAAAATTCCGGGCTGGTGAGCATAATGATTAACCCACCAAGGATCAAACCGGTGAAAATCGCCAGGACCGGTACTGCGAGGAGCTGGAGGATTCGCTTAAGCGTCCAGTATGTTTTGGGGCTTGGCCTGTGGCTTCCTTTAAGAACTCTTCCTGGAAGACATCAGAAGTCTTATTTTCTTTTTGTTTTGCTTTATTGTTACTATTTTCCACGCCACTCATCGATTGACGTCCTTTTGTAATGAAACAGGTTCAAACAGTGTCTGATTGAACGCCTGCCATCAATAGACCAACGCCTTCTTTTGTGGCTTTTTCTGCAGGCAAAATATCCACGATCTTGCCGCGATACATCACCGCAATCCGGTCTGCGAGCGCCATGACCTCATCAAGCTCTGATGAAACCAGTAGTACGGCGCAGCCTTCGTCTCTCTTCTGGACAATGCGTCTGTGAATATACTCCACCGATCCGACATCCAGCCCGCGAGTGGGTTGGGAAGCAATCAGGAGCTTGATGGGACGAGAAAATTCACGAGCCACGATCACTTTCTGCTGATTTCCACCGGATAAATCTCCAGCCGAAACCAGCTCGCTCGGCGTGCGGATATCAAATTCCTTGACCAGGGTCCTGGCATGCTCAAGAATTGAATTCTTGTTCAAGACAACACCTTTGGTAAAAGGCGGCTGGTAATAGGTATTTAAGATCAGGTTATCGGCAATTGGGAATGCGAGGATCAAACCATCTCGCTGGCGGTCTTCTGGTACGTGGGCGCTCCCCAGTTCGGTAATTTTGCGCGGGGTGGCTTTGGTTATCGGCTCACCCAGCAGGGAGACCACTCCAGACTGAGCCATTCGCAAGCCGGTAAGCGCTTCAACAAGCTCCGTCTGCCCATTCCCTTGCACCCCAGCGATGCCCAAAATTTCGCCGGCGAGCACTTCGAAAGAAATTCCATCCACCGTGACCTGTTTGCGCTCATCCAGGACGACCAGGTCTTCAACCTTCAAAACAGGCTCACCTGCGACAGCCGGTTCTTTATCGACTGATAGATCCACAGCACGCCCAACCATCATTTCGGCGAGCTTGTTTTGATCCGCTTCTGCTGGCAGCGTCGATCCAATCACCTTACCGCGGCGGATGACTGTGATCCGATCCGATACATCGAGAACTTCGCGTAATTTGTGGGTGATAAAGATGATCGATTTTCCGCGCTTGGTTAGCGACCTCATGATCTCAAAAAGCTCGTCCGCCTCTTGAGGGGTGAGGACCGCGGTAGGCTCGTCCAGGATCAGGATATCCGCTTCACGGTAGAGGAGCTTGATAATCTCAACCCGCTGTTGAACTCCCACTGGCATATCTTCGATTAACGTATCAGGATCTACCGCCAACCCAAATTGTTGAGAAATCTGGCGGATTTTCTCTGCTGCATCCGCTTTATTTAAGATTCCCGCAAAACGGGTTGATTCCTGCCCCAACATAACGTTTTCGGTCACAGTAAAGACCGGAACGAGCATAAAATGCTGGTGAACCATGCCGATGCCGGAGTCAATTGCATCGCTGGGAGAATAAACTTCGATTTTCTTCCCTCGAACGATGATCTCACCTTCGTCCTGCTGGTAAAGACCATATAAGATATTCATCAAGGTGGTTTTTCCAGCGCCGTTTTCCCCCAATAACGCGTGAATTTCGCCTTCTTCCAGAGTCAGATCGATGTGATCGTTTGCCAGCACGCCCGGGAAGCGTTTTGTAATGCCCCGCAGTTCAAGAATGGCTGTCATAGGGTCTTCTTCGCTCCGCTTACTGGTGAAGATTATTAATCATCTCTCACATTTTACCATGCCCCTGTTTGCATGGCTTGAGAAAACCTAGAACCAAACAGAAAACAGGAATATTTTCCAAAATTTGAGGCGATCAATTGGCTGGCTCACCGGTCTGGGGATCTACACCGGTAGATATGAAACCTGCAAGAAGCTCAGATAAGGTCTTTTCAACTAGCCGCTGCCGACCTGGACTGAGAAGCGTTGGATTCACATTTTTCAAAACGATAGGAGCGTCGACCTGCTGACCGCCTTGACCTTCAACCAACGCCGGCCAGACTTGCATGATTGCGGAGGACTGATCGGGGAGGATGCTGGCAATCCACTGCGACTCTAGACCTGGTGGAGGATTCATCCCTCCAATTAGATTAGCCCCAGTCTGCGCCAGCGTATTCGCGATAAAATCCGCACTCGTATACGGGGCGATATAGACCGTTTCGACGGCGTTGGCAACCATTGCATCCACCGCACTGGTCAACTCGGATTCTGCTGCCGTGCTGGTGATCTCGGCAGTGATCGGATATTGTACAAAAGGGGGAAAGGCAGGTCGGCAGAGACCACAGAAGAAGACAGTCCCATTAACGAAAGCAGATAGGGCTGTTTTTCCTTCTACTGTGTCTGCAGGCGCAATCACTCCAACCCGCCAATCCGAAGTAACGACGGCGGCGAGATATCCCGCCAAGAAACCCTGCTGGTCTGAACGAATCCCCTGTGCATCAATCAAGCTCAAATTCGCAGAGGGCTGGAGGCCTTTAATACCGATCCCCAGGAACTGCACCTGAGGATTGGCAGCTGCCAGATTAGCTAGACCTGGATCAGGCGGAAGGACTGCCATAATTCGAATTTCAGGCTCAAGCTCAAGTTGGGAGAGCTCAGTACGAGTTTCGAATTCGAATCCCTCCTCCGATGCAAGCTCACTTAACACAGTCTGAGCTTCTGCAACTGATTGCGGATCCGCAATCTCCGGTGCGAGCAGAACTACCCGATTGGGTTCCGGGGTGGCTGCTGCTGCAGCAGCGGTTGGCGTGGGGGGCAGGAGGTCGGTGGATTCGAAAGTCACTTCGGGGGTGGGCAGGTTTTGATTTGCTGGCGCTTTACATCCGCTGGCAGCCAAGAATAAGATGGCTGTCAGGAGTATCGTTAAGATTTGGGGGCAGACTGCCCAGAATTGCTGATTTTTCAAAGAGACCCTCCCGGAAAGATTTCGCTCTCCTATTTTACTCGAAGCGATGCGGTTATAATAGCCTCATGATCGAACTAGACATCCCTGGAGGCGGACAGCTCAGCCTCGAACATCTGGTTTGCGATGTGAACGGGACACTGGCGCTGGACGGTCAGCTCATGGATGGGGTTGCGCGAAAGCTTGGCAGCTTACGGGATCGACTTGAAATCCATCTGCTGACGGCAGATACGCATGGTAAACAGGCATTCATAGACCAACAGCTCAATCTAACAGCCGTGCGAGTTCTCCCAGGTGATGAACAGCTTCAAAAATCAGCATATATTCAAAAATTAGGGGCAGCTAAAGTGGTCGCGATAGGACAAGGCGCGAATGATGTCGAAATGCTCAAATCCGCCAGGCTTGGAATTTGCATCCTATCCGAGGAAGGCACTGCGTCTGAAGCCGTATTGGCATCCGACATTATCGCAAGAAATATTCTGGAGGCACTAGAGCTACTTGAAAGACCGCTCCGCCTCGTGGCAACTTTAAGAAGATGAACATCTCAACCAGCGACACACACCCAGACGATCCCGAGGGAATGCCAGCAGCCCGACGGAGGCGCGCCCAAAGGCTGCTCGCTCCGTTAGACATCGACGAGCGAGCCCGCTACCTCGATGAGCTGGCACGGCTGACTGCTCCAACATTCGACTTCTACCTGCTCTCATTGGTAGCCGGAACGCTGATCGGTCTGGGTTTGCTGCTGGATACCCCTGCATTTTTGATCCTTGGAGCAGCCCTCGCTCCGCTGATGGCACCTGCCGTTGGAATTCTCTTGGCACGATTGTTGGCTCTGTACGTCTTTTTTTCAGCAATGCGGCGGGACTGCTGATTGGCTGCGTGATCGTATTCACGGCGGCCTGGGGCGCCGGAAGGTATGGCGGTCAGTGGATGGCAGAGACGCAATATTTATCTCAGCTGGACGCGTTAATCTCCTGGCCTAATTTCCTGGTTCTGGCGGTGAGCGCTATTCTCACCACAATCGCGATTGTTCGAGCGCCAGGAAGGTCTGGTGATTTTATTACGGTCCTTCCGAATTCAGCGCTGGCATATGAGCTTTTCCTCCCGATTGCGGTAGCCGGATTTGGGCTAGGCAGCGGCATCGAGCACCTTTGGCCGGATGGACTTGTGGTCTTTGTGCTCCATTTATCATGGTGCGCCCTATTGGGTGCGATCACATTGGCAGTGCTTGGATTGCGGCCATTGACATTGTTTGGCTATACGCTCAGCGGCGCGATCGCTTTGCTCGGAGTGATCCTGCTGGCAGGGCTACTTGGCGCCGGCGCAGTCATTGGAACTGGGATGGGTTTGCCGACCCCAACACCGTCATTAACCCCGACGCTCACCGCTACAAGCACCCTCACTCCCACACCTGTGCCGCCGACCGCCACACTCACGCCTACCTCTACCCCGACAATAACCCTTACGCCAACCCCTACCTACACACTCACCCCCACTCCAATCCTGGTAGAGGTCCGCGCAGACGTCGATGAGGGGGCGCGAATCCGGCGAGAACCGAATGGGGAAACAATCGCATTCCTGGCGAACGGCGCTGTGGTGATCCTGCTGCCAGAAACGAAAGAAGTTGATGGAGAAATGTGGGTGCAAGTGCAGACTTTCGAAGGATTACAAGGCTGGATGGTCGAAAACCTGCTCAGACGCACAACCGCCACCCCGATTCCATGAAGCAGATAGCTGGAAATTGGTTGGTTAAGGAGATCGGAAAAAGCCGAGATTATGCAGGATCACAGCCAGGCAGAAAACTCGGGGTGAACGCCTGAGGAAGCAACCCACCGGCGGTCGTTTCGGACACTATTTGCCCCGATTCGTCAGCTATCAGGACTATCGTTTCAAGCCCAAACTCAGCCAAAACCTGTCGGCATGATCCGCAAGGTGCTCCACCGTTCTTCGTAACAACAGCCAGGGCATCGAAGCGCCGCTCACCTTCAGACACTGCCTTAAATACTGCTACGCGCTCGGCACAGATCGTGACTGGATAGGCGGCATTCTCCACATTGATCCCATCGTAGATCTTGCCGGAAGCGGTCAGTAATGCCGCCCCCACCTGGTAATTCGAATACGGCACATACGCCCATCTGCGCGCCTCAACAGCAGTTTGGATCAATTTTTCACGGAGCTCATCGGTCAACTTCATATTCACCATCATCTTCCTCCGAAACAGGAGGCTCTTTGCGTGCGCTTACTTTCTTGATGCGCCTCCCGCTTACCTGCTCAACTGTCAATACCAGGTTGGAGACTCTGACCTCTTCACCGGTGGTTGGGACATGACCAAGACGATGATAGATAAATCCTCCCAGCGTATCCGCTTCGTCATCCGGTAAATTGGCATGCAATAATTCGTTAATATCATCCAAAGTTACCCGCCCGAGGAAGATATAGCTTCCATCTGACAGTTTTTGATAAGGAGCTTCTTCGGCGACGTCGTATTCGTCCTGGATCTCGCCGAAAATTTCCTCGACAATATCTTCCAAGGTGACTAATCCTGCCACGCCACCATATTCATCGACGACGATTGCCATATGAATGCGCTTACTCTGCATCTCGGCCAGCAGAGCATCCACTTTCTTTGCTTCCGGGACAAAATACGCCGGTCGCAGCAATCCACGCAGAGAAGCCTGATCGAGATCTTCCCGCCAGGCACGAAGCAGCTCTTTCGCATAGAGCAATCCAAGAGCGTTGTCGATATTCTCTTCAAAGACCGGCACGCGTGAATGGCCTGATTGAAGCAGTGCATCCACTGCCTGGGGAAGGGGAGTGCTGACATCCAACGCCTGGATGTCGATGCGAGGGACCATAATCTCGCGAGCAATCGTATCTCCCAACTCAAACACTGAATAGATCATCCGCCTTTCACCGAGCTCAAGGACGCCATCTTCTTGACCGGCATCGACAAGAGATTTGAGCTCATCCTCGGTAACTGCGCCAGACAGCGAATTGCCGCTTTCGTCAGGATTTTTTGAGATCGAGAGCGGTGCGATTAGAACCGCCAAGCCTGTCATCCAGAAGCGAGTGAAACCCGTCAGCCGAATTGCCCAGGTTTCCGGGCTGCGCATGACGCTGCGTTCAACCAACCATTCAAACCAAAATAATGTGAGCGAAAGGAGGATGAGAGTAAGCACAGCCCACAACAGCGGCCGATCAAGCGGCAACCCGAGCAGCAGGTAGAGCCCCAGTCCAGAAAGTGCAAATCGGAGTGCAACCAAAAGCAGGTTTAGGCTCAGGCGCACCCGCGGCAGCTCCGGAAGCAGCGCGAGTGTTTTCGATAGACTGCTTCCAGCCGGCTCACGCTGACCCAACAGTCGGGCATGTGAAAGCTGCTGGAAACTCATCCTGGCGGCGACCGCTGCCAGGTCAATCACCAGCAAGATTATCCAAATCAGCAAGATCCAGAAGGTACTATTCACGGTGATTTTTTAAGCTTACGGATCGAGCGAGCCGGAACACCTACCGCCAGGGTATCTGGAGGAATATCTTTGGTAACCACCGAACCAGCGCCGGTGCGGGCACCTTCGCCAATCTTGACTGGGGCAACCAGCATCGTATCGCTTCCAATGAAAACCCCAGATCCGATCTCGGTCGCATTTTTCTTTTCCCCATCAAAATTGCAGGTGACCGTGCCTGCCCCAATATTGACATCCGAGCCAATTTGGGCATCGCCGATATAAGAGAAGTGACCCATTTTAGTACCAGGTCCCAGATATGAGTTTTTAACTTCCCCAAAATTTCCGAGATGGGCGCCGGCAGCAAGATGGGCACCGCTGCGCAAGTGTGAAAAGGGTCCGATTTCCACGTCTTCCTCGACCTGTGCGCTTTCTAAAACCGAGGCAAAAACCCTGCAGCGATCTCCGACCTGGCTTTCGGTGATAAAGGCATCTGGTCCAATGGTGCAGTGGGCGCCAATTTGGGTGCCTTTTAGGAGGTAAGACCCCGGCCAAATTACTGAATCTGTCCCAATGCGAACATCTGCCTCAATGTAAGTACGCGAGGGATCTTTGATCGTCACACCAGATAGCATCCAAGAGCGAATAATCCGCTCACGCAAGACCGCCTCCGCTTCCGCGAGATGTTGGAGAGTATTTACGCCAATTCCTTCTGCGGGATCATCTGCCGGAAGCGCCTGGACACGCAAACCTTCTGCTACCGCAATCCCGATCAGGTCTGTAAGGTAGTATTCCCCTTTTGGCGAGACCGAGATGCGTTTTAAAGCAGCCCACAGCCAACTGCTCGGGAAACAATACACACCGGGATTTAATTCTCGAACAGCAAGCTGCTCTGGGGTCGCGTCTGCTTCTTCAATGATGGCAACTACCTCTCCGTCATTGCCCCGGATTACCCGACCGAAGCCGCGAGGCTCGCCACCAACCAGAGTGAGCATCGTAATACCTTGTGGATGGTCGGACTGCGCCTCCACAATTTTGTGTATGGTCCCAGGTGTCAGGAGCGGCATATCTCCATAGGTCACCAGGATCAGATCGGTCTTACCCCTTAACAGCGGCTCCGCCATCTGAAGGGCATGGGCTGTGCCCAACTGAAGTTCCTGAACTGCAAAATCCGCCCTGCCGCCAATCGCCTGACGGATCTGACTGGCACTATGCCCAACAATGATCACGGGTCTGGCAGCCGCTTCTTGCTGCACCGCATCGATAGCATACTCCAGCATCGGCTTCCCCAGGATGGGGTGAAGGACCTTGGGAAGGTCAGACCGCATTCGGGTGCCCTGTCCTGCTGCCAGAATTACTGCTCGTACTACCATGCTTAACAACTCCCCAGCGATAAAAAAACGAGCATCACATCCAATCTCTCAGACATGTGAAGCTCGTTCTGCCGCTTTTTAATAAGCTGAGACTGGCTGGGGCGCCCGGATTTCGAACCAGGATATACGGATCCAAAGTCCGCTGTGCTACCGTTGCACCACGCCCCAATCACAAAATCCATTCTGCTCCAGCTGAACCGCCGGTAAGCAAGTGAACGGAATTTTATCATAGTCCGCAAAGGAGTGGCAATACCCGCGAGACAAGTGGAAACTGAACTGCTGATGTGATCGGAGCAAAACTCAGGGCGTTTAACGGCGACGCCAGACACACTGCGCCTGGCTCAAGACACCGGACGATCAAGCGGGGATTTTAATGCACGCGACTTGATGTCCTGGAATGACTTCCAGTAGTGGGGGTTCTACTTGCGAGCAGCCGCTGGTCGCTACCGGGCAGCGGGGATGAAAACGGCAGCCAGAAGGCGGATCCATTGGGCTGGGTACATCCCCCTGGAGGATGATCCTATCCCGGCGAAGAGCCGGATCTGGAATTGGAATTGCAGACATTAATGCCTGGGTGTATGGATGCATAGGTTGGCTGAAAAGCTGATCTCGGTCTGCCAGCTCAACAATCTTGCCGAGGTACATCACGGCGACACGGTCGGAGATATGCTCAACAACGCTCAGGTTGTGGGCAATGAAAAGAAAAGTTAAGTGATATTCGCTTTGCAGGTCTTTAAGAAGGTTCAATACTTGAGATTGGATTGAAACATCCAGCGCTGAGATCGGCTCATCCGCAACGATAAATTTTGGCTGCAGCGCCAGGGCTCTGGCAATCCCGATCCGCTGACGCTGACCGCCAGAAAACTCATGCGGATAACGCCTGGCATGATATGACTTAAGCCCCACTTTTTTCAGCATATCCATCACAACTGCCTGTTGGTCTTTACCAGTCCCGATTTTGTGAATACGCAATCCTTCAGCGATAGATTCCCCAATCGGCAAGCGTGGATCCAGTGAGGCATAAGGATCTTGAAAGATGATTTGCATATCACGCCGCACCGCTTTCAGGGCGCGGCCGCGAAGCTTTAAGATGTCTGCGCCATTAAACATGATCTGACCAGAGGTTGGCTCGATCAGGCGGAGCATAGTACGACCAACGGTCGTTTTTCCACATCCAGATTCGCCGACCAGGCCAAGCGTTTCACCGGTCATCACCTCCAGGCTAACTTGATCGACTGCTTTTACTTCGGCAATCGTGCGCTGCAGCAGCCCGCCACGTACAGGGAAATACTTCACCAAGTCACGCACCTGGACCATCGCTTTACGACCATTTTTTTGAGAATTCGACACGCCAACTGCTGGCTTATCCACCATAATTGTCCTTTGATTTTGCATTTAAAAATTTTATTAAGCTCACAATGGAGCTTGAAAGCCTTCGGAGCTGAGGTAGAGCCAGCAACGGACGGCATGTCCTTCCCGAGTCTCTACTAAATCCGGCTCTTTATTCTCACATATTTGAAGGTTGAAGGCTTCACGCTGTCTGCAGCGAGGCGCAAATTTACAGCCTGGAGGCAGGTCGATCAAATTTGGGACCGAGCCAGGAATCACCTCCAGCCGGTCTTTAACTTTACCCAAAACCGGGATGGAGGCGATTAGACCTAATGTATACGGATGAAGGGGTCGATCAAACAAGGTTTTTACGGCGGTTTGTTCGACAATCCTGCCGGCATACATCACGGCGACTGAATTGGCGGTTTCTGCGATCACGCCCAGGTCATGGGTGATTAAGATCACAGCGGTATGCAGTTCGTTACGCATTGCGCGGATTAAATCTAATATTTGAGCCTGGATTGTGACATCCAGGGCGGTGGTTGGTTCATCGGCAATCAATACATCGGGATTTAATGCCAGTGCCATGGCGATCATCACGCGCTGTGACTGTCCACCTGAAAGCTGGTGGGGGTAGGCGTGGGCTTTTTGATCCGCATCGGGGATGCCGACAAGCTTGAGGAGCTCAATCGTCCGTTCCCAAGAAGACCCATTTCGGCGTTTGCGATGGATCTTCAAAACTTCCTCGATTTGATCACCAATCTTAAATACGGGGTTAAGGCTGCTCTGGGGCTGTTGGAAAATCATCGAAATCCGGTTGCCTCGGATCTCGGTCATTTGCTGCTCAGTCAGACCCATCAATTCCTCACCCTGGAAGCGGATTGAGCCGGAAATAATTTTCCCGGGCGGACTGATCAGCCGCATGATCGAAAGTGAAGTCACACTTTTCCCACAGCCGGATTTACCGACCAAACCAAGGATTTCACCTTTACCGATGGTGAAATCCACGCCATCGACTGCTTTCACGGTCCCTGATTCTGTGTAAAAATAGGTTTTCAAACCTTCAACAGTCAGGATATTTTGATCTGAGGATTTTAAGAACGGGTCGATTTTCTTCATCAATCCATCCAATATCAAGTGTTATATCATCAAGAATACTGATGGATCTTGCTTGAAGTTCATCGATCTGGCAAAGATCACAGGATTACGTCGAAATCCGCTAAGGAGCGCAGGTTTCACCGTAATCAAAGTTTTCTAGATTCCAAAGCGCACTGTCAGCCGACGGCTCAAGTGCGGCCCCACATAGATCCGGTCGTTGGGCAGCGATCTTCAGATGCATGTAAAGGGGGATGGCGGGAAGCTCCTCAGCGAAGATTGATTGGGCAAGGAAATGAGCTGCCTGGTACTCCGGTTTTTCGGGCATTGTTGAAACTGCTCTCTGGCAGGCAAGGTCAAAATTCGAACTGCTGTAACCGCTCGGATTTGACCCGCCCCAACCTTTCGGGTACTCAGGATAAGGGCCAGGGATCTCCTGGGTAGTATAAAGGAAGCACGGAGGCTGCCAGGCACCCATCCAACCGAACTGCGCCAATGAAAAATTCCTTCCAAAGATCAAGCCGTCCGTCCCGCTGGTGAAAAGCTGCTCTTCGGAGATTGGATTTGGAATCAAGCCAATCCCGCATTCTTCAAGCGATGCCTTCACCATATCGGCGACCTGGCGATTTATTGGCTGGTCGCTGGTCAAGAAAGTAAGCTCGAAAAGGGTGCCGTCCGGGAGGCTGGCGACTCCCTGGGAGCGGCGAGGAGTAACAGGATTTCCATCGTCATCGCGCCATCCTGCAGTTTCCAAAAGCTGAGCCGCAGTGTTTGGGTCGAAGGGATAACGCTTAATATCCGGATTCGACATTGGATGGTCTGGAGAGACGTAGCTATCTGGGATGCGAGTCAGCCCACCAAACAGCTGATCGGCGATCTTCTGGCGATCAATGCAAAGCGCGAATGCCTGCCGAACCTCTTTCAGCTGAAAAAATGGCGGCAGCTCGGGATTTAAGGAAGCAATCCCAAAATCGATATGCTCCCAAGCAGTACTTTCTGCCTGGAGAATTTTCAATTTCCCGCCGCTCTGAGCTTCTGAGAGCTGGGCGGTTTGTCCTTTAAATCATTCGTTTCATCCAGATAATCACATTCTCCAGCCAGAAGCGCGGCGACTGCCTGCTGTGGATCTGGGGTAAAGCGGAAGACCAAACGCTCAAAATGCGGCAGACCCTCGATCCCACGGAAATAGGCAGGATTGCGAATGAGTGAGATATGATCTCCAGCAGTCCACTCTTCAATAATATACGGGCCCCATCCAATGGGTTCACGGCTTGAACTTTCTGCAGTCAATAGATCCTGCGGCGTGATGGAACTCCAAGCATGCCTGGGGAGCGGTGTAAAAATCGCGGCTGCATAGCCGGAGTACCTGAAACCGGGAAGCCCACGCCATTCAACGGTTGTTTCATCGAGGGCAAGATAGGAATTGGTGCGAGCGATCAGGTCGGCACGGAACTGCGGGTAGTAGCTTTTTGCGAGCTCGAAGGAATACTGCGAATCGTCAGCGATCACAGGCTGTCCATCCGACCAGTTAATTCCAGGGCGCAGACGGAAGCGTGCGACCTGCTGGTCGATCTGCACCGTCGCTTCACCGCTGTAGGTCGCGGCGCAGGAGAAATCAGCGCAGCCTGATGGCAGGTAAGATACCCCTTCTTTCAGGTTCACCAACATCCCAGAGCTATCTACTATAGCGGCGCCGGGCTGGACCTCCACCGGCTCAAAGCTCAGATCGCCGGCGGTCTGGGTTGGAATTGGCTCCAGGATTACAGGGACTGCCTCGAAGCCTCTTATGTCCAGCGGACCGTCATAGATCGCCTGCCGGATACTTCGGGCCGCCAGGGATGAGTCCCCATAAAGGAATAGCGATGAAGGCTCCTGGCCCATACATATTGTGAGCAGGCGTTGAGGAGCCGGACTGGGAGCATCCGTCTCTGCCGCTTGAAGGGGTTGGGTTTCTATTGGGGTTTGGATCGAGACCTGAGATTTTAATGGCCGATAATTACATCCGACACAAATCAATAAACCAATAAATGGGGCAAACCAGACCCCGATCTTTGCAATTGCTGTGCTGCGCATATTGAAACAGATTACTGGACTAATTTCTGCTGCGATACAAGATGAAATGACCAACTCATGGATTGGGCAAAAGGTTCGATAAGCTGCCAGTGCCGCTGCGCATAAAGCTGTTCACCGGGCGACGACCAGCGATTAGAATAGGTCGAAAAGAAACGCGAGATTGGGGTTGGGTCTTCGGAAGGAGGGCGGCTTGCTTCTGACAGCAACCTGGCTCTACCATCCTTCGAGGGGCGATGCCTGGCAGCCCAGTTCTTCAGGAAGCGCTCAATATAGACATCGATAGCGTCACTCATCATACACCTGCTAGGACCTTTCAAATCCCAAATCCGGTAAAGTATCGCTTTCTGAGAAATTTCCCAAACCAAGCTCTTGTTTGAGCGCTATTCTGCCGTAATGAAGTCGTGACTTTACTGTCCCAATCGGAATATCCAGAATCTCACCAATCTCTTGAATCGATAAATCATTCAGATAATATAAAACTACGACAACTCGTTGAGATATGGATAGATGAGACACGGCGCGCTCGAAGACGATCCCAATCATCCTGTCTTTCGACTGCTTCGTGAGTTTGATTCCGGTTAGAACCCACTATCCAGTCGGTAAAATATTCTAAAGGTCTTTTCCAGCGCCTATCGCGTTTTACCCAGGTATAGGCGAGATTAGTCGTCATTCGATACAGCCAGGGTTGAAGCGGTCGATTTTCGTCAATCCGGTTGGCAAATCGAAACAACCTGAGAAAGACATCCTGGAGGAGATCATTTGCAGCGTCCTGATCGCCAGTGATCGCTAAAGCAGTGCGGAAAACGAGCTGCTGATAACGATCGTATAAGCTCCCTAGCGCTTCGAGGCTGCCTTTTCGCAATTCATGGACTAAATCTTGGTCGCTGGTTGTCAACATTGCTCGTTTTCCCGAGAAACCTTCGCCATTGGATTCGTCTTGATTGTCAAATAAATATACCACTAATTATTGGGATTCTCTACCTTTCCGTTTCGACCAAAGCACCCAAATCAGGACCCCAAGCGAGGACATCGCGGCGACGACCGCCCAGCGTTGGAATGAAATCATATGGGTTGAATCATCGATCTCGCCAACGACTATTGTACGCAGAGGGATCTTCGCTGCAACTTCTGGATTCAGGTCGGAGCTGCCCCATTCAATGCCGTTCAGACGGAGCAGGTAGGCGCTGAGCTGCCAATATTCTTCATCACTCAAACTCCCCGGCGCCTGGAACGGCATTTCGCTCTTCAAGTAGTCGTACAGATCCTGGGCTGTTTCAAAGCGCGCCAGCATTCCCGGGCTGACCAATGCAGGAACAACTTTGGGGAAGACAAAACCGCCTGGAGGATAATTCGCGGCGTGACAGCGCGACTGCCAGCAATTTTGATCCGGCTCATCTAAGGCAGCGCGCCATGCATCGGTGAGACCCTGACCTTGATCGCCATGACATGCCATGCAAACCAGGTAGTAAACCATCGATCCCTCACTAACCTGGGTGGGAGGGTACACGGTAGGAGGAGGATCGAGCCCGCTCGGCAAAGGAGGCATATCTGGGCCAGGAGGCTGGGTCGGTGCAGATCCAGGATTGGAAAAGCCAAGGTTAAGCACCAGACTGAATATTGGGATAAGGGAGAAAAGGAAGCAACGAGAAGGAGGCATGTCTGCCAATAAGGGAAATAGTTGGCGGCGCCGGTGCCGCCAACTATGTTTCAATTTCTGGTAATGAAGTTAACCGGATAAGTTAAGCTGTCTAGCGTCCTCGGCGCATTCGAGGATCCATGATATCGCGCAGCGCATCGCCAACCAGGTTCCACCCGAGGGTGAAGAAAATCAGGGCGAGCGCAGGGAAAAGCACAATCCACCAATATGTTGCCAGGGATGGAATCCAGTTGCGGGCAAAGGCGATCATCTGGCCCCAATCCGCATAACCGACCTCGGTGCCGATACCAAGGAAGCTCAAGGCAGCAAAGGAAATCACATCGGCGCCGATATTCATCGAGGCCAAGAATCAGGGTAGGATAGATTGCATTGGGGATGACATGCTTGAGGATGATACGTCGATCTTTGACACCGATCACACGGGCGGCCATGATGTAATCCCGCTCACGCACAGAAAGGATATCTCCTCGGATGATACGGGCGTAGCCCATCCAGCCAAAGGCGATCATCGCGATCAACGGCGGCCAGATCCCTTTCCCGATCACCGGGGTCAGGATCGCCGAGAGAGTCAAGGCTGCCAGAAGATAGGGGAATGCCATGAATATGTCCGTGATCCGCATCAGCACATTATCGAGTTTTCCGCCATAAAACGCTGAGAGTGCGCCTACCAGGATCCCAATGATTAAGGTAAAAGATTCGACGGTCAAGCCTACTTTTAGCGCGGTGCGCGCACCCCAAACCACGCCATAGAATAGATCATATTGGCCGCTGGTTGTACCAAAAATATGGGTCCATTCTTCTTTTCCAACAATCGAGAACCAAAATGGCTCTTTGGGAGGGCGTGTTTTCCATTCGGCTCCAGGCGCCAGCGGGACAGGACCATAGCCATCCCTAGGGGTCATAAACGGCTCGCGTTTGTTTGTGGATGGGATGATAAACGGTGCAAGCCACGCGAGAACTAAATAGAAGATGATTAACGAGATACCCAACACAGACAGCGGATTATGAACGATGCCAACGAGGAGGCGGTAGTTATCCGGCCCCAGGGTACGCTCCAGCCAGGGAATCTTTCTTTCCGGTAAATCATCCAGGTAGCTGCTCTGCGGCACGTTTGGCTGTCGAGGGGTTTCTGTGGCAGTGGTCATTTTCTAATCTCCATATCAATAAATTCGCTGCTTTTCTGGGATAACCAATTTAATCCAACCGGACGCGAGGATCCAGAAAAGCGTACATCACATCTACCACCAGGTTGGCAACGACCAGGATCAATCCAGAGAGAAGTGTGAACGAGAGCACGGCAATGACATCGAGCTGAGCGGCCGCTTCACCAGCCGCCTGTCCGATGCCTGGGAAGTTGAAGACAGTCTCGGTCAACACCGCGCCCCCCAAGAGCGCGGCTACAGTAAATCCGCCCAGAGTCGCCACCGGGATCAAGGCGTTCGGGCGAGCGTGCCCTTGAATAACATCTCGCTCCTTTAAGCCTTTTGCCCGGGCGGTGACCACATAATCCTGGCGCAGGGTCTCCAACATTGAAGAACGGGTCACACGCAAGAAAGTAGCCCAGGAAATGGTCGAAAGCACAATCACCGGCAAGACCAGGTGGCGCAGTGCATCCAGGAAGATATCCACCCTGCCGTTAAGCAGCGAATCGACTGTATAGAGCGACGTGTAGCTGTTCCATTGCGGTGATCCAATCACCGCATTCGCCCAATCCGAGATCCGACCTGGGGGGAACCAATGCAGCTTGGCGTAAAATACCATCAGCGCCAGCAGAGCGAAGATAAAACTGGGCAATGAATGCCCTAAAATTGCAAAAACCCGCGCGAATTGATCGAAAAATCGGTTATGGTTGACCGCGGCTGCGATCCCCATATAAACGCCAATTATGATGATTACAGGAATTGTGTATAAGGCGAGCTCAACCGTGGCGGGGAAGCGCCGCTTGAGAAGATCCACCACTGGCTGGGAGGCGCTGCGCGAGTAGCCAAAGTTGCCGCGCAGGATGCCGCCGACAATTTTTCCACTGACGTAATCCTCTTGTCCGACCAGCCAGTGCCAGTACTGGACATAGATGGGGTCATCCAACCCATAGCGTTTGATAATGCCACTCATCGCAGCTTCATTATGCGGGATATCGCGCACGTACAATGCCGAACGCTCCTCAGGGCTGAGGAACTGCATCATCCCAAAGATCAAAGCAGTCACACCGAACAGAATCAACGGGATGATCAACACTCTCCGGATGATGTAGTTAGTCATTCGCCACGCTCCATTCTCGATAACCTTCTAGCAACAGATACCAATCATTTTTTCTTATTCGATTTATATTTTTGGCGGTGATCGGAGGCAGGCCGAAGCCTGCCTCCGTTTGCTTACCTGTGTCCAATTCCGGACGGTGGGCCGTTTTTACTGCTTGGAGAAGTTGTACCACCTGAAGCCGGAGAAAATTGGGTTGTAGAAGTAACCGTTCACCCAGCGCTGCTGGTAACGGTTGCTGGTGGGGACGTAGAGAGGGATCGAAGAAGCCACATCGTAGTACAGGGCGTTGAATTCCTTGTAGATCTCCGCGCGCTTGTCTGGATCGGTCTCAGCCACACCGCGGTTGATGATCTCCTGGAATTG
This sequence comes from uncultured Chloroflexia bacterium, assembly GCA_963827155.1. Taxonomy (GTDB): domain Bacteria; phylum Chloroflexota; class Anaerolineae; order Anaerolineales; family UBA4823; genus UTCFX2. The sequence goes on from CAWGZV010000002.1 coordinate 2,768,966, forward strand.
ATCCTTGATCTCCTGAGGCATCTTCTGCCGGCCACCGTAAGTGCCGACGGTGAACGGGACTACCCAGTTGTGCGGGTCGTGGATGTCTTCCAACCAGCCGCTGAAGAAAATCGGCAGCTTGCTGGCGCGCTGGTTCTTGAGGAAGGTCGGCCAAGGCAGACCGGTCACCTCAACTATGAACAGCTCGTTAATCGAACCCAACTCACTCTGCAGGATCTGTCCAGCGGACTGGCGGCTGGTGTTGCCGGTGTTGTAGACCGCGGTGAAGCGGAAGCCGGTATCCCAGAGCGAAATGTCGCCATTCTCATCGGGTACAAAGCCATCGCCTTCGGCTTTCCACTTGGAAGCCTGCAGCTCCTCCTGGCATTTGGCGGGATCGTAGGTATAGATCGGGCTGTCTTCCTGGTAACCGATCATCCCTGGGAGCATGACATTGTTCGAGCGCACACCCATACCAAGGAAAACATCGGAAAGGTAAACGTCATAGTTGAAGCAGTAGGCGAAGCCTTTTCGGACATGTGGGTCGCTGAAGAAGTTGGCGGGGATGCCATCGCCATCCAGCTTGCCGGAGCCAACGAAGTTGTTGCCGCCCTCGGTATTCAGGGCGAAGGTGTAGAACATATCCTGGCGGGTAACGTTCTGCAGATCTTAACCACAACCAAAGGCTTGCTGGGATCGACTTCCTGGCAGTCATCGGTGGTCAGCTGGCACTCAACGCCAACCAGGGTGTCCATCTGCGGGTAATCTGCGGTGGAGCCAGTGGAGATATGGTCCGCATCGCCAGCCTCGAGCATTGCAAAGCGGGTGCTGAATTCGTCAATCGACTTGACGATCACGTTCTTCAGCGCTGCGGGACCGGTTGGCTGACCTTCCCATTCGGGCTCGGTCTTCCAGTATCCATCGAAGGCGGTGAGGACGTACTCTTCACCCGGGGTCCAGTGGTCCAGTTTGAAGGGGCCGGTGCCGTTCTCGGAGACGCCGAGGGGGGTCTCGTTGAGCTGGTCTGAGGATTTGCCGTAGAAATTCTGCCAGGTGGCGCAATCGCCGTCCCAGCCGCCGTTAGCGGAGACCCAGGCTTTGGATACAATCGAGCCCCAGTTGTTGGCGATGGTCGGGATGAAGGGCCCCCAGGGCTGGGCAAGCTGCATGACGACGGTGCCAGCGGCATTATCAGCCACGATCACATCGGTGACCTTCTTGCAGGTGTCGAGCAGGACCTGAGGATCCACGGCGGCGAGCGCCTCGGGATCATCGTTGAGAGCCGAGTTGATCAGATCGGTCACATCATTGATGCCGATACCCAAGAAGGGCTCGGTGAGCAGGAACTGCGGGGAGACCGTGCCGCCCTGCAGGATGCCGCGCTGGAAGGTGTAGGCTACATCTTCGGGGGTCATCTCGGTGCCGTCGTGGAACTTGACGCCCGGGCGGATCTTGAAGGTGTAAGTCATGCTGTCTGCCGAAAGGCCACCGTTTTCTATGGTGGGGACTTCGAGGGCCAGCATCGGCACGAAGGAGTTCGGGTCCTCTCGCTTGTAATCGACCAACCGGTCGTACACGTTCTCGGTGACAGCGCCACCAGCGGTCTCGTAATCCAGAGCCGGATCAAGGGTCTCGGGATCACCGAAGGTCGCCCAGGTATAAGTGGTCGGGTCCTTTGATTTCCATTCCTTTGATACTACAGGTTCAGGGGTCGCAGTCACTACAACCGTCTCACCTTCCATCTGAACTTCGACGGTCTTTACGACCTCTACGGTCTTGACCACTTCTGCGGGAGCTGCCGGGGCGCAAGCTGCCAGCACCATGCTCGCCAGTACGAACAATGAAACAATCAGGAACAATTTGTTACGCATGTTTCTTCTCCTCATGAAAATTGGTTTCAAATTCACGTCTCAACATTCTTATCCATATCACTTGAGTGTTCTGAACAAACCACCTCCTTTCAATTCTATTCTTAGTTATTGGTGCATCCCTTTCTGCGTTTTGTCTTTCCTGTTATTGTTGGATAGAAGGTTCCAACCAACAACCAATAACTAAAAGCTGAAGCCTCGCTACTATACCAGATGACAGGCTACCCAGTGATCGGATGCAACTTCTCGCCAGGCAGGTGTTTGCTCTGCACAGATCTTTTCTGCCAGCGGGCAGCGCGTGCGAAAACGGCAGCCTGAAGGCGGGTTAACCGGGCTGGGCACATCCCCTTCGAGGATAATCCGCTGGCGTTTCTCTTCGAGGAATGGATCTGGAACCGGGACTGCCGAAAGCAGCGCCTGGGTGTAAGGATGAAGCGGATGTTTATACAGCTCTTCGCGTGAGGTAAGCTCCGCCAGGATCCCCAGATACATCACCGCGACCCGGTCGCTGATGTGGCGAACCATAGACAGGTCGTGGGCAATAAAAAGGTAAGTCAATCCCAGTTTTTCCTGCAGCTCTTCGAGAAGGTTAATTACCTGGGCCTGGATCGAAACATCCAATGCTGAGATCGGCTCATCGCAGACAATGAAATCTGGGTTGAGGGCGAGGGCACGGGCAATCCCGATGCGCTGGCGCTGACCGCCGGAGAACTCATGTGGATAACGTGAGGCAAAACCGGGGTTCAGCCGCACGAGGTCGAGTAGCTGGTTCACCCGGTCCTCGATTTCCTTGCTTTTCATAATGTCGTGAACCACAAGCGGCTCACCAACAATATCGCGAATCGTCATGCGGGGGTTGAGGCTGGCGTATGGATCTTGAAAGATCATCTGCATGCGCTGGCGCATACGACGCAGATCATCCCCTTTCATCACCGCCAGGTCTTCATCTGCAAAAAAGACATGCCCGGAGGTGGGCCGATAAAGCTGAAGGATTGTGCGTCCAGCGGTTGATTTTCCACAACCCGACTCACCGACCAGACCGAACGTCTCGCCGGATTTTACTTCAAAGGTAATGCCATCCACAGCATGAACTACACCGACCTGGCGCTGAAAAACGCCCGCCATGATCGGGAAATGTTTAACCAAATCATCAACTCGCAATAGGACGTGGTTTTCAGACATTGCGCGGCCTGCTTTCATTTACATCCCACCAACAAGCCGACTGATGGCTGACTCCAACGTCCATTAGGGGAGGGTTTTCAACACAGCGATCGAATGCATAAGGACAGCGAGGTTGGAACGGGCATGCCACAGGTCTCTCTAACAGCAGGGGGGGCAAACCCGGAATGACGTTCAGCTTCTCATGTTCGCCACGGTCGAGGCGAGGCAGGCTTTTCAACAATCCCAATGTATATGGGTGCGAGGGATTTGAGTAAAGCTCCTTGACCGGGGCTTCTTCAATAATATAACCGGCATACATCACCAGCATACGCTGAGCCATTCCAGCAACCACTCCAAGGTCATGAGTGATCCAAATCACCGACATCCCGATCTCGTCACGCAGCTTCTTGACCAGGTCAATGATCTGAGCCTGGATGGTCACATCCAAAGCGGTTGTGGGCTCATCTGCAATCAAGATCTGTGGATTGCAAGCCAATGCCATTGCGATCATCACACGCTGGCGCATCCCGCCGGAGAACTGATGCGGGTATTGGGTCAGGCGCTTCTCAGCTTCTGGGATACCAACAAGCCGCAAGAGCTCGACAACACGCTCTTCAGCATCTTTTTTGGTCATCCCCAGGTGGAGGATAAGCGGTTCTGAAACCTGTTTGCCGATGGTGAGCACAGGATTTAGAGAGGTCATCGGATCTTGAAAGATCATTGCGATCTGAGCGCCACGCACTGCCCGGATTTCATCCGGAGAAAGGTGGAGCAGATCTTCTCCATGGAAAAGGGCTTTCCCATGTTCTATTCTTCCTGGGGGTTGGGGAATAAGTTGGAGAACCGAAAGCATCGTGACGCTTTTCCCACATCCGCTTTCTCCTACCACGCCCAGGGTTTCGCCTTCCGCCAAGTCAAAACTTACGCCATTTAATGCATAAACGGTACCTTCTGGTGTGTTAAATCTTGTTACTAAGTCTTCGACTTTAAGTATTGTTTGGCGACCATTGCTGGAAATCATTAAAGGCGGTTCTCCTCGATTTTTTGTTTTTAGCCATTTTTTTCGATTTTTGGCTTTAAACAACACCTGATCTGATAAGAATACTCACCAGATCCATAATAAGTTCAAATAATCCCCCATTTTGGGAGTGATTATATTATTTGCAAATTCCGACAGCATTTTTTATGCGTAAACCATTTAATACATTTATACCAACTGGGGTGTTTCGCGAGGCTGAATTATAAGTTGATTCGATATGTGTGTCAATTATGTCAAATTTCCCTTTTTTAGGGTTATTTTCAGCCTATTCGGCATCACCAAATCGCATTCGCAAGTAGGATTGATAGCGATCTGGATGAATATCTCCGGTCTCCAGCGCTAACAGCACCGCGCAGCCCGGTTCATGCACGTGGGTGCAATCGCTGAACTGGCAATCTGGCACCCTCTCCCGTAATTCCGGGAAATATGCGTCCAGCTCCTCCGGTTCCACATCCCATAATGCCAGAGCTTTCAAACCAGGAGTATCCGCAACATATCCGCCTTCCACCAATGGGAACAACTCACGAACGACCGTGGTGTGGCGTCCTTTACTAGTGGTTTGACTTACCTGGCGCACACGCAGCCCCAGGTCCGGTTGAATAGCGTTCAGCAAGCTGGACTTCCCTACCCCCGAAGGTCCCGTGAAGAGGGTAATTTTACCTATTAAGACATCCTTCAACTGCTCGATCCCCTCGCCGGTTTGGGCCGAAGTGTGGATTGTGAGATATCCTATTTGCTTGTAGCGCAAGAAATGATCCTGGGCTTGCTCTAATGTAACAAGATCGGTCTTATTAGCGATGAGGACTGCCGAAACATGGTTCTTTTCTGCGATGACAAGAAAACGGTCAATCATCCCAAACCGAGGTTCGGGCTGTCTGTTGGCAAACACCAACACGATCTGATCTGGATTGGCGATGAGGATTTGCTGATATTCGCCATGCGGCAAAGGGGCAAGCCGTGAAAACATGGACTTGCGAGGCTCAATGGATTCAATCATTCCATGGGAGGATTCGGTTGGCGTCACCTGGACTCGGTCGCCAACTGCAACAACATCCCCCTGGCGGCGACCTTTTAGCAGTCTGCCGCGCAAACGGCAGACAATTTCTCCTTTTTCCGTTTTAACGGTGAAAAAACCAGATTGAGCACGTACGACCAGACCAATCATTACGATCTCATGGCGCTGGCGGTGTGCCAGGAACAGCGATTGGGGTACCCCCAGCCGTGACTGTGGAGGTAATGGGCATATTCAATGATGACTCCCACCAGTAAAGTTTTTGAGGTTGACCGCTGAAATAAAGCTCCACAATCCGCCGGAAGATCGGCGCGGCGTAATCTGAGCCTTCACCGACGTTTTCAACCAGGACAACGCCAGCGATATCTGGTTTGTCTGGCCGGCCGGCATCGGTATAGCCCGCAAACCAGGCATGCGGCGCTCCATTCGAGGATTGAGCTGTCCCTGTTTTCCCCGCAACCGGGATATCCAGACCGGTGAAGACATGCCAGGCAGTACCCGCGGTTTTTCGTTCCGGATAACACCGACCATTGCGTCCTGGATCACCTTGAGGGTTTCTGGCTTGAGCGGCAGGCGCGAATCGACCTGCGGTTTAAAGATCGTCGTAGCTTTACCATCCGGCGCAGAAATTTTCTCAATCACTTGCGGACGGAAGAGTTTACCTCCATTCCCAATTGCTGCCGTAAAGTTAGCGACCTGAATAGGAGTGACCAGAACCGGCCCCTGTCCAATAGCCATATTGACCGCGTCAACAATCCCTTCGGGGTCGGGAATCTGCCCGGATTCCTCCTCCAAACCTACCACTCCCGTCGGCTTTCCCAAACCAAAGCCACGCGCTATATCTGAGACCGCATCAGTCAGCCCAAGATTAAATAGATCTAAACCGATGTGCCAAAAGAAGGGATTGCATGAGCGGATCAATCCCTGGGGGAGGGTGAGCAAACCGCTAGGTGAAGCACGCCCGTCTTGAAGGAAATAATCATACGTCCAGTCATGCAGACGGGCTCCAGGGAGCTCATCGAAGAAATATCCGCATTGGTAGGTGGTGGAGGGAGAGTACTCTCCACTCTCCAAAGCAGCTGCCATCGTGATAATCTTGAATACCGACCCTAATGGGTATTGGCCTTGGGTTGCCCGATTTAAAAGCGGTTGGTTTGGGTCACTGACGATTGAATATTGAAGTTGAGTGCTGTTATAGTTTATCGGCTCAAAGGCGTTGGGATCAAATCCAGGGGAAGAGACCATGACCAACACTCGCCCGGTATCACGCTCCAAGATCACGATCGCGCCGCGAAATTTAGAGATCGCCTGCTCTGCAGCTATTTGAAAATCTCGCTCGAGGGTTGTGTAAATCGATTGAGACGCTTCAGGGGTGGACTCTGCCAGGCGAGTGACTGGCTGACCCTGAGCGTTAAACACGTATAATGCGCCTCCACGCTTTCCGGAGAGCTCGGTTTCCCCCCATTTTTCAACTCCACTGCGCCCCACCCGCTCATCCGGTTGATAGCCTTTTCTTTTGTATTCCTCAACTTCCTCAGGCTGGATTGCGCTGACATAACCGACAACATGTGAGGCGATGCCACCATCAAAATAGTAGCGCGACTTATACGGTCGCATGACGATCCCTTTTAGATCAGAAAGCGCTGAAAACTGAGTCGAGATCACTTCAGCGGAAACTTCACCCAATGGAATGTACCAGCCGGCGCCTGCCGGAGCGTCTTCATAGAGGGAGCGGATAACATCGATACGCATTCCAGTTAAATCCGATAACTTAGCGAAGACCTGGTCTGCTTTTGCCGGCTCAATCTGGTCTGGAAGCATGCCGACTGCGGTCGCATCCGCTTGAGCAACTAACGCCTGTCCGTTTCGATCATAGATATTTGCACGCGCAGGCACATATCCACTGCGGTTCATCACAAGGTAGTTAGAGCCTTTTAGCTCTGGAAGCACGAGCATGTCATCCCATTCGATCCGCCACTCCCCATTCTCGAGGCGCAGGTTCATCACAGTATCGCGGCTGATGTCTCCGACCAGCACGCTGTGAAGGGTTACCCGGTACAAAACCTGGGCAGTATCCGGGTTTACCATCACCGAGAGGATTTCATAGTCGATGTTATTGAGTGCTGCTTCGACTGCTACACTTTGATAATGCCTGGAAAACTCATCTGCTTTGATTGCGTCCTGGCTGAGGGGAGTAAGGAGTGCATACATACTCTTATAATCATCAAGCTTCCATCCATCGAGATATTTCAGCGCCACTTGCTTGACAGAGTCAATGTTCGCGGCGCTGGAGTACAATCCGATATCTGAAGCCGTTTCGACCGGATTCTTAATTGGGGTAGAGTGGGCGGGCTGCGGCAGGCAGCCACAAAGCAACCCAATCAATAAGAACAAAGAAATCAGAGGTTTTCTCATTAACTACCGATCATCTCATTAGATCATTTTCTTGAGGATCTGCTTGAAGCAGCGCCTGGCGGTAAACCGGGCATTCATATTCAAGGTAGCGCTGGCATTCAGTGGATACATCCTTCAGCGCCGGGTAATCGAGCAATGCAAGCAATCGAGAGGCATGACAAATCGGCAAACCCGTTACATTTGCATAACAACCCTGCAAGTTTTGTACCGGGCGAAAGCCAGCATGCTGAATAGCGTATGCGCCAGCTTTATCAAATGGATCACCACTAGCGATATATTGAAGGATTTCATCATCGCTGTAATTTCGCATGGGTACTTCGGTCGACACAACTTCACTTACTTGCATCCCATCGGAAAGACGGTATGCTGCCAGCCCGGTAAATACCCTATGGTTCCTATCGCGCAGCTTCATTAGCATGTCCATCGCTTCTTGCGCGTCCTTTGGTTTTCCCAGGATGATCGATTCTGAAAAGCCCCTTTCTGCGGGGAAATTTGGATCGACTACGGTTGTATCTGCCGCCAAGATGATCCAATCCGTGAGACTATCCTGTTCCATACTCTGCTTTACGGCGAGTGCTTTCTCATGCGCCAACCGTAACACATATTCTTGAGGCGTCTCGCCGCTCAGGACGCTCTCATCGATTTCAGATGCTCTTTTGATGAAATCCCATCCTCCCAGTGAGAGGAGTTTATGACGACGCGGTGAATTAGAGGCGAGCATGAGCTTCATGAGAATATTGTAGCACATCCAATTCCACCAATTCCTGGTGATCAAACCGAATGAAGCTCGAAGGTCTCGAAATTTCCTCTGGGATCAGGCGCAAAATTGAACCTCGTGATAATCGTTAATCAAATTTGGATAGGTAATTACATTTTGGGCCGAACCAGGACGGGATTGGCTGGATAAGATTAGGCTCTATGAATGTGCTACAATTTCAAGATGCAGATCAAGCTACGCAGAGCACTATGCATGGCTGTGATGTTTTCCCTTTGGACCGTAAGGGTTGGAGCGCAATCAAATTTAACCATCCGGCTCGGTGATCCTGACCTGAATGAATTCCCAACAATTTCCGCGTTTCTTGACGTGCACGACGATCAAGGGAATTTTGTCCACAACATCAGCCGTGAACAGGTTACCGTCCTGGAAGACGGGAAGCCTTCTGAAATTGAGAAAATCGAGGAGGTTCATGCCGGTGTCCAGGCGGTGATCGCGATCAACCCTGGCGCATCGTTCGCCATAAGGAATTTCCAAGCAGTTTCCCGGTATGACCTCGTTAAAGACCATCTAAAAACCTGGGCAAAAAGCCGAGCTGGGACCACTACGGATGACTGGAGCCTTGTAATAACCGACGGTTCAACTTTGAGCCATACCACCGATCCGCTTCAATTTCTTAATGGTTTGGAGGCGGATCAGGTGGATCCTCGCACATCATTGGCTTCTATCGATACCTTAGCCCATGCGATCAAACTTGCTGCCGATCCAACCCAGCATCCAGGGATGGGAAAGGCGGTCTTTTTTATCACTTCAGCAATCGAAGGGGATATTGGACAGGCAATTAAAGACATCTCCGATCAGGCACTCGCCGAAGGCATCAAAATCTCAGTATGGAACGTAGGATCCAGCGGCGCTCTGATCACACAATCCACCCAAAATCTAATGACCCTGGCCAGCAGTACTGGTGGTCAGGTTTTCAATTTCAGCGGTGAGGAAACCCTTCCAGATCCCGAGCAATACCTGGATGCAGTACGGCATGTCTATCAGATCACTTACCAATCGCATGTAGGGATAAGTGGGGAACATGAGCTGGTTGTTCAGGTGAAGATTGGAGAAGAGGCTGCGGCATCTAATTTTCAGGTATTTCAAGTCGAGCTCAAACCCCCTGAACCAGCATTTATCTCACCACCTATCACCATCGAACGCCAGTTTGGGGATGGAGAGACTGTTACAAAAGAGAGTGTCATCTCTGATGGCGCGAATCCGGCCGATATCGTTAACACCGCGCGAGATCAATCTTCAGGTTGTCTTCGATTTTCCAGATGGCCGAAAACGAGAATTGTTAAGCAGTGCCTTGATTGTTGATGGCAGCATCGTCGCGGAGAACAAGGCACCGCCATTTGACCAGTTTACATGGGACCTGAAGAATTATCTTCAAGCTGGCGCCCACCGATTGCAGGTCAGCGCTACCGATAGTCTGGGGCTGACCGGAACCAGCATCGAAGTTCCGGTTGAAATCAGCGTCCAGAACCTGGAAGCCGATCCATGGTTTGTGCTGCGAAGCAACTTGACCGTCATTGCGCTATTACTGGCGGTGTTAGCAGGAGGGTTTCTTTTTCTGGTGCTTGTGCTTGGCGGACGCATCCGCCCATCTGCCCAAAAAGCAGCTGATCAAAAAAGGTCTTCAATTGGAGCCGTAAAACTGGCTCCAATCCACTATGAAGGTCGATCGAATCCCAATCAAGGGAGGGCGAACCGGCTGCAGCGTTCGAATATGCCTGCGGTGCCGGAGGCATCTGCCTATCTCCATCGCATGGCCGAAGGGGATATGCCAGTTCAAGAGCCGCCTATTCCAATCTCTTCTGCTGAGTTATTGGTCGGCAGCGATCCAAGCCGCTCAAATTTATATATTGAAGATGCCTGCATCGAAGGCCTGCATGCCCGCCTGAGTCTCGAATCCGATGAGAGCTTTCGCTTAGCTGACCTGGGATCAATTGCTGGGACCTGGGTGAATTTCAACCCTATCCCAAAGGAGGGTGTAATCTTGCAAAATGGAGATTTAATTCATTTTGGTCGGATCGGTTTTCGTTTCTCAACATCGGACTCGCGACAGGTATTGAAACCAACCGTGATTCTGGAAGAGTGCCTCGAACCTGAAGCGAAAAACAATGAAACTGATATGGAGGAACCTGATTCATGATCCCCGCAGAGCGCGCACATCTAAGGGCAGCTGCGATCAGCCATCCCGGTATGACCGGAAAAAATAATGAGGATCGCTATGCGGTAGCAGCATTTCGAACCGAAGGTGAAAGACCCATCCCTGTCCTTTTTGCGATAATCTCTGACGGGATTGGCGGTCATCGGGCGGGCGAGATCGCCTCGGAGATGGTTGTTGAGACAGTGAGCGAGGCGGTGGCAAAGAGCAACGCCAACAATCCCATCCAAACTCTCCGCGAAGCAATCATGCGATCCAGTCAGCAGATTTTGGTGATGGCAGAGGGCGATGATGAGAAAAAAGGGATGGGCGCCACCTGTGCATGCGCTTTGATCGTTGGGGATAAACTTTACATCGCTTATGTGGGCGACTCGCGCATTTATTTGATTCGGAATAAGTCAATTCAACAGCTATCTGTTGATCATACCTGGATACAGGAAGCCATAGATGCTGGGATCATTGAACCCGAACAAGCAAAAGACCATCCCAATGCTCATGTTATACGTCGGTACCTGGGCTCAAAACTGCCGGTTGAGCCTGACACACGGCTGAGGTTAAATCCGGATGAAGATGCTTCTCGAGCCGAATCTAACCAAGGTTTGCACTTACGACCAAACGATTGTTTAGTTCTATGCAGTGATGGGCTAACAGACCTGGTCGATCCATCTGAAATCCTTGCTGCTAACCTGAGCGATGACCGAGAAGACGCCATCCAAAAACTGGTTGACCTTGCCAACAAGCGTGGGGGACACGACAATATTACGATTGTTGCGCTGGAGGTACCTGAGCTGATGGTGGAAGCCACTCAGCCTATGGTCCTGGAAACGGTTCCTGTGACTAAGAAAAGACCTACATGGCTGCTTCCTACAGCCGGGCTTGTTATTCTATTGCTCCTGATCTTGATTGGGGCAAGCATTCTTTTCTTGCTTCAACGTTCATCGGTCACCAACGGCGCAAATCCAACAGACTCTTCTACCACCAGCACGCTTCCTGTTATCCTCCCTTCGGAAAGCACTCCAAGCGTGGATGAAACCGCAATCAGTCCAGCTACGATTCCTGCAACGGTCAGCGTTGGTGAATCAACCACACCTGCACTGATCACTCCGCTGGTGACGCTGACTCCGTGGCCTACCAACACCCAGCAGCCTTAAACACATCGGTATAATCAGGGCATCGCAGCGTAATAAATCTGGTTTCCGAGAGCCAAAAAGAGGAATCGGCGGTCCTGATTGATTGCAAATGAGGTCGCTGGTTTAGAAGGCAGAGGGTCTTCGGGCAGGTACTGTTTTTGGAAGGTAAGATTGCGCAGACTGAAATGATAGATGGCCTGGTTCTTGGGTTCCAAGAGGTAAAGGGATGGGTCTGGCGGTTGAGTTGAGAGGATTTGGGTGAACGGTGCCGGTGGTTCTAAAGGCAAATTCTCCTTCCCAGGCCGCCGGTCGATGTAAGCCTGGAACGAACAGCGCGTCGGAGCGACTACCAGGGTATTACGCACACAAACCATCAGCTTTCCATCCGATTGAAGAAGGTATAGATCATCCCGATCAACAAGCATATCTATTACCTCGTTGAGCGGTGGGATATTCTCATCAAAGAAAAGCTCAGGCTGTTCGGTAAAATTCGCACGCCAGAATATCCAAACTCCGTTAGAAGGCAAGTCAAGCGCATAGAAATCCCCCTGATCTAGAGTAGCCTGCAAAACATCACCCCAGGATTCGGCCTCGGCGGGTGTCAGTCGCTCGGCTTGTGGTGCAAGATCCGGCCGACAGTAAAGCACATGGCCGCTTGAGTCTGCAGCCAGGATTTTTGCTTCAGGCTCGTATCCTGCTGGCCAAGCGATGATGTCGATGAATGGAGAAACTGTGATCTCGCTGTATACCCCAGGTCCACATTGGAATGTGTAATCGACTTCGTATCCCTGGTCAGTCAGTACGGCACGAAACACACCGCCGCCGTTCTTATCCAATAAATAAAGCTCGTCTTCGAACGATGCCATATCGATGATATTGGCGCTCAAGGGGAGCCCACCAATGATCGCCGACTGGTAATCCACGCGTCGAACATAATCCAGCCCATCCAGAGCATCACGGACCTGGGTTTCGAGCGCATTTATCTCTGCCTGGGATTCGGGTGAGGCAGCAAATTCTTCAGCCCTTTGAAGCAGGGATAGGGCAGTCCCAAGGTTCGATCGTTTCTGTCCCAGGTCAGAAATCTCCATAGCCTGCATGGCTGCCTGCCTGGCCTGGGTCGATAGAAGCTCAAACTGGGCAGCCCGACCAAGCCGAAAATAGGTGATGCTGGCAGCTGTCACTATGGCAACAGGCACCGCTACCGCGATCAAAGCCATAATACCGGAAGGAATTTGCAGCAACACTTCATCTGGCAACAGCCGACCGATAAAGATCTTCAGTGAAGCCAAAAGGCCGATGCCAAACTTTTTCAATGCGATCCCGATCTGTGCGAAAAAGCCTCCAACTGCAAGGGATATCGCTGTGGATCTTCCTGCGGGAGTAGGAGCTTGTTGGCCTGGGAAGGTCTTTGGGACATCGGCGGCAATGGGAATTTGACCTAAATTGGCATCTTCCGCATTCGGCGAGGCATTTATCGTCCCGGCAACCACGATCCCCGCAGCCATCTCGGATTCGGCAGGCTGCATCGATTTTTGTATGTCGGTTGGGGTTGAGACTGGCGCTGGTATTTTCAGCTCAGGTATTGGTTGAGCCTCTTCTTGTGATTCAGGAGGAGGCACCTCAATCCCTGGGGCTGTCCCAAATGCTTTCTGCATCGGCACGGGGGGCGGCTGCGTCTGACCGCCGGTCATCCAGAGCAGGTAGTGTTTCCCCTTGCCTTGTTTCACCTGCATTGCCAAGGCGTTGATTTCGCTAATACCCGGATTAAATAACCGCCTGCGTAATCCTTCCGGACCCTGACCGTAGATCGATTTTAAAACATCGCTCGTCCATTCGACGCTGGGTTTAGCGGTCAGCAAGATGGTGTCATTCGGTTTTACTTCCGCCTGTGAGAAGCTGACTTCTGAAGATTTTGCCAGTCCAAGCCCGCGACCGGCAAGCTCCGGCGCATAATAATGGTTGATTCCCTGGTCAGATATCAAAAAGGCATGCAGTGCGCCAGATTGTGCAATGGTGATCCGACCGTCTCTTATGACCACCTGGACCAAATGACCGATGCTCTGTCGACTAGCACCCAGCCCCAGGTTTCGTTCCAATAATATGCGGTTGATTTCTTCGGAAACTTTCCGAAGGGCGGCTGTCACCGATCCTGGAGTATGGTAGTAAAGCTTTGCCAAATCCGACAGCAACTGGTCGCGCTTCTCTGCCGGAGGTGGGGCATTGCCTTCGAAAATAAGGTAGAAAACCAAGCGATCTGCATCGCGCCCACGGGCTGGGCGGTGGGGCGGCTCAGAATAATGCAAACCGAGCAGCTCGGGATAATCTCGCCCGGCATATCGCGAAACGGGAAGCAGGTTCAGATCTATTGAGGCGGTCATGCGTGAAGCCCCGGCGCTCTAGCTTTGTTGAAAACCATTATACTGGTAAAATGCTTCAGAATTTGAGAAGCTAAAGGCTGACCATGCATATCCATACAATCACAAGTTTTGAAGAAGCGAACAAAATTGCCGGCCAATGGAATGATTTATTAACCTGCTGCAGTGCAAGTCACGTGCCGTTTCTGCGCTTTGAATATCTTAAAGCCTGGTGGGAAATACTCGGCGGCGGTGAATGGGATCAGGCAGAGCTGTTTATTGTGACGGCAACCGATGAATACAACGAGCTGATCGGCATTGCACCCCTCTTTCGTACTCAGAACCGGGCTGGAGAGCAAGCTTTGATGCTCCTGGGAAGCATAGAAATCTCGGATTACCTGGATTTCATCGTTCGAACAACCGAGCTTGAGCCGTTTTTGATTGCCCTGCTTCAGTTCCTGTCCAACAAGAAAGAACCCGGATACCAGCTCTTAGATTTGTATAATTTGCCTGACACTTCTCCAACTCTCTCTGCCCTCCATTCCGCGGCTAAAAAAACCGGATGGTCCTATAACCAAGAAATTCTTCAAGCTTGTCCGCAAATCCCGCTCCCAGGAGATTGGGAAAGCTACCTGCTTCAGATAGATAAAAAACAGCGACACGAAATAAGAAGGAAGATGAGGAGAGCGGAGGAGGCGGAAAGTCAGGTGCGGTGGTACATTGCTACGGAAGCCGAGACTTTAGATCGTGAAGTCGAAGATTTCCTAGGCTTGATGGCTCAGGATCCTGAGAAAGCACGGTTCCTGACTGAAGCCATGCGCGCCCAAATGCAGAGCATCGCACATGCCGCTTTCGAGGAAGGTTGGCTGCAGCTGGCATTCTTAACAATAGACGACATCAAGGCAGCAGGTTATTTTAATTTTGATTACGCCGGACACATCTGGGTTTATAACTCTGGACTTGATTTTTCGTTTCGAGAGCTTTCACCAGGGTGGGTGCTGTTGGGCTATTTACTTCAATGGGCGAACGACCACCAGCGCAGCGCATTCGATTTCATGCGCGGATCCGAAGATTACAAGTATCGCTTCGGGGGAATTGACCGGTTCGTTGTGCGGGCGCGACTAACCAAGAATCAATAAGCAGGGCGCGGAATTCCTGGGCCGTGCAAATTCACTTTTTCCGGCTGGCTGGTCCATACTCCCGGGATCGAGGCGCCGCATTTCGGGCAGGTCCCGTCTGCAGTCAGGCAATAATCCTTTATTACATAACTGAATCGTTCGATCAGCTTCGTCCTGCAGCTTGGGCAGTAGGTGCTTTCATACTCGCCTACCCTGCCAGGGATATTGCCTGCATAGACAAAATTTAATCCGGCTTCCTGCCCGATCTCCGAAGCTCGAATCAGGCTGCGGACCGAGGTTGAAGGGAAATCCAGCATTCTATAATCTGGATGGAAGGCAGTGACGTGCCAAGGGATATTCGGTGAAACGGAGGCAATAAAGCGAGCCGCATCCATCAATTCATCCGTGCTGTCATTAAATCCAGGCACGATCAAGGTCACTACTTCCACCCATAGACCGATCGCATGGGCGCGCTGAACACTCGCAAGCACATGATCCAGCACACCACCCAGCTGCCGATAGTGCCTATCTTGCATCGTCTTTAGATCGATCTTGTAGGCAGAAAGATATGGACGCAGGTAATCCAGCACTTCCGGCGTGGCATTTCCATTGGAGATATAGACGCATTTCAAACCAGCCCGCAGGGCAGGCTCAAAAACACTTACGGCCCATTCGGAGGTGATCAACGGCTCATTATAAGAAGACGCAATCACACTCGCTCCGGCGCGTTTTGCCATTTGGACCAGCCCGTCAGGTGTGATTCTACGCACCAATGAAAGTACAAGGTCTGACTCCGGATCGCGCATCGCCTGGGAAGTGAGGTGGTTCTGACAGTATGAGCAGTGGAAATCGCAACCCAGCATCCCAAATGTCAGCGCATCTGTACCGGGATAGACATGAAAAAAAGGTTTCTTTTCGATCGGATCAGACTGCAGCGCGGCTACATATCCCCAAGGAACTAGCAATCTCCCACCTTGATTGAACCGAACCTGGCAAATACCTCTCCGCCCATTTCTAATGAGGCACCGGTGACCGCAGGCAAAACACCGCACGGACCCGTCATCATACCTTTCAAAAAGCTCCCCCTCAACTGTCATCGAATCCAGAACTTCTGACAATATTGTCATCGCAGACACTCCTTTGTCTGGCGCCCGCTTTTTAAGGCAATTCAAACCAGTCAATCAAACCACTCTCTATTATAATCAAAACCATGTTGACCGTAATCATCCAGGCTGGTGGTGAATCTCGGAGAATGGGGCAGGAGAAAGCCCTGGTACCTTTCCTTGGAAGACCCTTAATCAGCCGGGTTATCGATCGGCTTGCTCCGATTGCAGACGAAATGGTGATCACGACCAATCACCCAGAAGCTTTTGGCTTCCTGGAACTTCCTCTCTTAAGGATATTTTTCCGGGTAGAGGGGCGTTAGGCGGTTTGTACACCGCCTTAAGTGCAGCGAGCCAACCGCTGGCAGCCGTAGTTGCTTGCGATATGCCCTTTGTCGATCCCACGCTGATCCAGAGAGAAATGGAAATGCTGCTGGATAAGCAGGTGGACGCTGTAGTGCCCCACACCGGAGATGGCGTCGAACCCTTTCATGCGGTGTACCACCCGGGAGTGTGCCTCCCGCCGATTCGGATCGCACTGGAAAATGAGAAATGGCGGGCCGATGCCTGGTTCAGCCAGGCTAACATTTACCTCATGCGCAGAGAAGAAATCTTAAAGCACGACCCAATGATGCTGAGTTTTTCAAACGTGAACACACCGGAAGAGCTCCAGGCTGCTGAGGAACTGGCGCGCCAGGATTAACCCTTTTTCGACAGCGGCTTTCCCAAGCTTAAGTCCGCATCCCGAAAAGCCATCGTAAAGGGGGAGTTCCGCCGGATGATCAGCTCGTAAATCCCCAGGGTTACCAAAAACGAGGCGGCTCCTAAAACCAGAAACTTTTCCAGAACGATTGGATGCCAGGCTGCCAGAACAACGGTAAACATAATGATGATCGGGTGGTGAAGGATGTAAAACGGCAGGACAGCTTCGGAGCTGTATTGAAGGCGCCGGTTGTGGAAATTCAAATACCTCCTTCCCATCCCAATTGCAAAAAGGACCCAAGCCCAGGTGTTCAGGCTGCGAAGGAGCTGGTATAAAGCAAAACCTGGAGAAAAAGCCGGGTGACGTTCCCAGGCATTCACGAATCCGGCTGGTCCTAACAGCAGCAAGATCGCCATGAAACTAATTACCCCAGTCATAAGGAAAACTCTGCGGTTCCGCTCCACAATCTCCATGAGCTTGTCATCCGCAATAAAGATAAATCCATAGAGGAAATACACCAGCCATTGGCAGAAATCACTGAAGTTTTGATGTTGAGGAAAACGGGCATGCAACGTCACCTGAATGATCGCAACAGGCAGGACGAACCAGAAGATACCCAAAGGACGTTCTCCCGCTTTTGAAACCCAGTTAGAGATTTTTAAGCCTGCGGGAGAGAGGATCCAGCGAGCCAGCGGCAATGTGAACAAGGCATAGGCGAACAAAAATCCCAAGAACCAGAGATGGCCGGTGTAGCAGCCATAATCCACCAAAAGCGCGGTCCTGCTGTCTGAACAATAGGGCACCCAGCCTCGAATAAATTCCACAAATGTGCCTTGAAATTGTCCCATGAATTTTAGAGATAGATAAACCTGGAGAGGGACCAGGGTCAAAGAGACGGCGATCAATGGAACGAGCAGGCGCTTAATTCTCTCTGAAATGAATTGGCTGTTGCTGCGAGTTTGCAAGGCGAACCGCCCACCTGCACCGGCCAAGAAGAAGAACAAATTCATAACCCATTGGTAGAGGAATGCTGCATATAAGCTGAAGACAAGGCTCGTTTTGGGCTCTTGAAGAAGCCAGACACGCGGCTCGGTTTGGAATGGCATAACGGCATGACCGGTGAAAACAGCGAGGATCGCAATTCCTCTAAGCCAATCCAGGTAATAAAGCCTGGGGACAGATGCAGAATTTTCTGGGTCCGGTTGATTTATCTCTGATCAGTTCCGCTTATTAACCAATTTATCGAAGCTGGTCAAACATCCGGCGGCTGGTGGAAATGATGAACCCTGGTAAAACCGTCCCCAATGAAAGAAGCATGAGGGTCCAAGGTGAATCAATACGCGAACTGGTCGTGAATATTACAGCGACCTATCGATAACGATGCGAAACGAGTCCATTCCCAGAATCTCTCCGGGGTTCGGATCATGTCCTTAACTTATCGAAGGAGGTGTGCCAACACTTCCTGAAATCTCGCTACTTCGTCTAACGTGTTGTAATGGACTGGACCGACCCGCACCATGCCACCGCTTTCCTCAAGCCCCAACCGCTCGGTGACCGCAAGGGCGTAATAGTTACCGTCCCAGACGAAAATTTGCTCCCGTGCAAGCTGTTCTGCAAGATGATGAGGGTGCCAACCCTTCAGAGTGAAAGAAAATGTGGGGACGCGTTCTTCTAACCGGCGCGCATCCTGGATTCCATATACGGTCACACCGGGTGTTTCCAACAGGACCTGAAGGACAGCCCGGCTGAGCTCAAATTCATAAGCTCTCACCACAGCAAGCGCTTGTTTAAGGTCGCGACGGCGTCCTGTCAATTGGGATTCGAATGTATCCTGTGGCTCATCCGAAAAAGTCCTGCCGATCCATTGGAAGTATTCGACCGCTCCCAACACTCCGGCGAGCCCTTCGTGATTCTGGGTGCCGGTTTCAAATTTATCTGGAGGAACTGTAGGAGCTGGCCGGACTTTATAAGCCACCAAATCATCGAGCAAGTCATAGCGCCCATAGAGAATCCCGGCATGCGGACCGAAGAATTTATACGCGGAACAAACCAGGTAGTCACAGCCAAGCTCTTGGACATCAATCGGACCGTGGGCAGCATATTGAACCGCGTCGATATAAACGAGGGCTCCAGCCGAATGCGCCAACTCCACGATCTGCTTAATGGGATTGATCGTCCCCAGCGAGTTTGAAGCGTAACCTACCGCCACCAGCCGCGGGCGACCCTCGAGTGCTTTCTTTAGATCTTCTATATCTAAAGTCCCATCTTCGGGATGAAAATCAACCCAATGCACGATTGCACCCCGGTCCTCAGCAGCCATTACCCAAGGGGTTATGTTGGCATCGTGATCAAGACGGGTGACAACTATTTCATCGCCTGGCTTCCACTGACGCGCAATCGAACGGCTTAGATGAAGGGTCAGGGTGGTCATATTATTGCCAAAAACTATCTCTTCCGGTCGAGCGGCATTCAGGAAATCGGCCATCGCTCTGTGGGCTTCTTCAAGAACTGCATCCGATTCGGCACTCGAGGCAAATGCTCCGCCGTGATTTGCGTTGTGGTTTGTCAGATACTCCACCATCCTATCCAAGGAGGTTTGAGCGATTTGAGTGCCTCCTGGGTTGTCAAAATAAATCACGGGGCGAATCAGACCTGGAAATTGAGGGCGCACAAGCGAAAGATCGAATGACATTGGTAGCTCCGTAGTCAGGATTGGGTGAGTACCGCCCATTATAAGCCAGAGCCCACGGACTGCTATTTAGCAATTTCAATTTGCGACCAGGGCAAAGGGAGGACCTTTTCGTCGTGCTAACCAGTAATTTGAAGGGCGGGAACGTTGTGGACTAATTTTGGAGAAGCACATTTTCTGGATTTGAGAAATCCATATCTCTGGCTCAATATTCTGTTGAAATTCCATCTGTTGGGATTGACGCTTAGAAAGCCGCCCAGTTTCGATCCGATCTTCCATTAAAGGGCTTGACGCCAGAGTGAGGGGGGCACCCTGGCGTCAAGCAAGCAAAAGTATATCATTATTTCGAGAAATCGCAAGGGTCTTTGCCCGACATTTAGTTAAATTTTCTGCCGACTGGCAGCGCCCCAGGCGGGAGTTGAACCCACAACCTCGGCCTTAGGAGAGCCTCGCTCTATCCTTTGAGCTACTGGGGCAGTGAAAAAAATTATAACACAGCGGATTAGGCTGTCATAAACGACGGGGAAATGCCTGACAAAGCTATGTCCCCGAAAATATTCTATGCCTTCTGATAGATTAAATTTTCAATCTAAACTTCCGGTTGCGACAGCTCGCTTGACCTCTCCAATTGCTTTTGTCACCTGGATCTCGCGCGGGCAAGCGACAGTGCAGTTAAAGATTGTGTGGCAGCGATAAATCCCAAACTGACTGTTCAGGACCTTCAACCGTTCTGCAGCCCCTTGATCTCGGCTGTCGAATATGAAGCGGTGTGCTGCAACGATTGCTGCGGGTCCAACATATTTCTCATTCGACCAGAAGGAGGGGCACGAGGTCGTGCAGCAGGCGCATAGAATGCACTTGGTTGTATCGTCAAAACGCTCGCGTTCTTCAGGGCTTTGAAGCCGCTCGGTCTTCGGCTCTGGCTCGTTGTTAATTAAGTAGGGCAAGACTGATCGGTAATTCTCCATGAAAGGTTCCATGTCTACAATCAGATCTCGAACAACCCGCAAACCCAAAATCGGCTCAACAACAATTTTCCTTCCGCGCAAATCTTTCACGAGCGTCTTGCACGCCAACCGATTTACACCGTTTATCCGCATCGCATCTGATCCGCAAATCCCATGGGCGCAAGAGCGTCGAAAGGAGATTGTGCCATCGAAATTTCCCTTGGCATACTCTAATAGGTCCAAGACGCGGTCGGTGGGTTGGGCATCGATTTTATAACTGTCGTAATAGGGTTTCTTTCCAGCTTCAGAGTTGTAGCGGAATACCTTCAGCGTGATTTCCATCGGTGCCTCCTGTGACCTAATACACTCGCTCTTTTGGTTGGTACTTGGTGATGACAACGGGTTTATAGTCCAATGTCAGCTTTTCGTCCTTACACCAGATCAAGGAGTGCTTCAACCAGCTCACATCATCTCGTTTTGGGTAATCTTCGCGAGCATGCGCTCCACGGCTTTCCTTTCGAGCAATAGCTGCATACGCGGTCACTTCTGCCAGTTCGAGCAAATTCCCTAACTCCCAGATATTGAGCATCTCGGTGTTGAAGATCTTTGTGGTATCTGACTTGCGAATGTGCTTCATCCGTTCTCTGAGCTCGCGCACTTTTTCAAGAGCCAGGATCATGTTCTCCTCCGTACGGAAAACACCGACGTGGTCAAACATGACCGCTTTCATCTCACTGCCGATGACAAATACCTTTTCGTCACCATCGCTGCTAAGAATGGCGTTTATCTGCTGGCGAGTGAAATCCTCCGGGTCCTTTGGAAGGGTTTGCAGCGCGGCTTCCTGAGCATATTCAGCGGCGCGGAGCCCTGCATGTTTGCCGAAAACAATCAGATCCAATAGTGAATTCGTGCCTAACCTGTTCGCCCCATGAACCGAGACACAAGCGCACTCTCCGGCGGCAAACAAGCCCGGGAATACGCTATTTTGGGCATCTGTGATGACTTCACCAAATTTATTGGTTGGTATGCCCCCCATTGCATAATGGGCAGTAGGTTGGATTGGCATGAGTTGTGAAACCGGGTCGACCCCTAGGTAGGTCCTTGCAAAATCAACGATGTCTGGCAGCTTTGCAAGCAGCTCTTCTCCAGTCACTTTATAGGGGCTTCCATCCGGTCGTTTTCGACCGTCCAGGGCAGCATATTTATTGACTGTCTCCGGACGCATATCGAGATAGAGGTAGCGCTTGCCATTGATTCCGCGCCCTTCGCGCATTTCCAGGTACATCGCCCTGCTCACGACATCGCGGGAAGCCAGATCTTTGACATTCGGGGCATACTTCTCCATAAACCGCTCACCCTTATCGTTGATCAGCACACCACCTTCACCCCGAACCCCTTCGGTAATTAAGATCCCCATTTTATAGATCCCGGTTGGGTGGAATTGGAAGAACTCCATATCTTCCAAGAGGAAGACCACGGCGCAATGTGATTGCCGGACCATCGCCGGTAAAGGAATATGCATTTGAGGTGATTTCCCAGATCCGACCGTGTCCGCCGGTTGCAAAGATCACAGCTTTGGCATGGAAAACATGGATTTCGCCGGTCGCCAGCTCGATCGCTACCACCCCAGCTGCGGCATTGTTTTCTATAAGTACATCCATCACCTGGAATTCGTCAAAAAAGTTGACATGGTTTTTGATGCACTGCTGGTAAAGTGTCTGCAGAATCATATGACCGGTCCGATCAGCGGCATAGCACGCCCGGTTTACTGGCTTTCCGGTGACATTATTGGTGTGCCCGCCAAATGGACGTTGGGCAATTTTCCCATCGGGGGTCCGAGAAAACGGCAATCCCATGTGTTCCAGCTCATAAACAGCCTGGACAGCCTCGAAGCACATGAATTCGATTGCGTCCTGATCGCCAAGATAATCGCTTCCTTTCACGGTATCATATGTGTGCCACTCGGGGTGGTCTTCACCCTCATTCCCAAGGGCAGCTCCAACACCACCCTGAGCCGTTCCCGTGTGCGATCGGGTTGGGTAGAGTTTGGTGATCACCGCCGTATTGGCAGTCTTTGAGGCGTAAAGGGCGGCCATCAACCCAGCACCGCCGCCGCCAACAACAATCACATCGAATTGATGATAGCTTCTATTTTCGCTGCTCATTTTTTCACTCCTGCCCTCAGGAAGCCAAAATGACATAAATACCGATGATCAGCAAGAAAATCCAGAGCAAGAATATCGCTCCCCTAAAGAAAACACGCTTCCAGGACTTGCCAAGGTAATCTTCGATTACTACCCTGAGCCCATTCATCCCATGGGTAACACCAAAAAACAAAATCAACATCTGCATGATCTGCCACCAGGCGTTCGCCCATCCTTGGGCAACATCGGGGATGTTGGTATTCACGACGTGATTTGGATTTGGGAAAAACGTCCAACGTGCCAATGCCCCAATATCCACCTGATACCTTGCACCCATGAGAAAAGCCGCTGCAATTCCAATAAAAGCCAGGGTGTAAAGTGCCAGACCTGAAATCCGGGTAAAAATCCACATAATATATTCGAAATTCAATCCGGTTTGAGGAACTGGTCGAGAAGTCATTTTAGAGTCTCCTTTCTGTGCTCATCTTTGCCCTAGCCACCTTCGAGCAAGTTAAGGATCATGATGATCACAGTCGTTCCATAAACAGGGATGAAGATCAACCACTGCAGCCAGGTCGCTTCACGCTGGTATTCCAGCAGTTTAGGCCAGATATCCAGGATGATTATTCTTAAACCATTCAATGCATGGAAAAGGACAACGAAGATCACCACAAATTGGAAATAGACAGACTCGTAGACCACATTGATTGCAGTCGCCCAATCACTGCCAAACTGCTGCATGAAGAAGGATGACATCACATGGGTGCCAACAAAAAGGATGATTGCTAAACCAGTGATGCGGTGCAGCACCCAGGAGAGCATTGGACCGCCTCCTCGGTACCTAATACCTTTCAGCCCGACATTTCTCTTTAGAGCCATGTGCGCCTCCTTACCTGGTTTGGAGTCTTTATTCGAATAGTTGCAATAGAACGGATCGATATATTATACCCACGTTTATTTGCATCCCTGCAAAAAATGTGACAATAATCACAGATACTCGGTTTCAATTATCCTCAACAATTCCAGTTAGTACCATCTATAATGAACTCAATTAGCCAGGAACTAACAGCGCCCCGGGAAAGGCAATTGAGGTGGTTTCATTTTCCCTGGAACAGCTTGAATTTCATCAGCATCACGGGTAAAATCCACGTGACAAAGCGACCAAGACAGGAAAAATATCAGATCAGGTTGTTGTTTCCGGGAAAGCCATAGGAGGAATGGATGACCAAATCTCCCCATATGAGCCGAAATGAATTTGTAAAATGGGTGGTGGGGATCCTGGGTGGCCTTATGGCAGCAGTTGTGGGGCTGCCGGCAATTGGTTACGTGCTCTCACCTGCACTTAAGAAACGATATTCGGAGGCATGGATCCCTCTAGGACCGCTTGAAAATTATCCAGTTGGAACCCCCACTCTCGTCGATTTACGCGAACTTCGGTTAATGGGTGGGAAAAGACGACGAACAGCTATGGAGCCTATGTCTTTAGGGCAAATGAAACTGATACGACAGTTTATTCAAATATTTGCACTCATCTGAGCTGCCGAGTGATCTGGCACGAAGACCTTCAGGAATATATCTGTCCTTGCCATGACGCGTCATTTCAACATCGATGGTCAGATCATCAGCGGACCGCCTCCACGTCCAATGGATACATACGAGAACAAAGTGGAGGACGGCAGCCTTTACATCCATTATCATAGAAGGTTAACTATGATGAATAACTTATTTGAGTGGCTGGATGAACGGCTTGGGTTCAACCACGATTATGAAGTCATCCTGGACCGAAAGGTCCCTAAGGTGAACTGGTGGTTCACTTTAGGGAGTGCAAGCGCGATCCTATTTCATTCTACAAGCCGTGACAGGGATGTTCTGACGATCTATTATGTCCCTTCCCCAGATCATGCATACGACAGCATCCAATATATCATGAACGATGTATCGTTCGGTTGGTTGATCCGCGGAATCCATCATTGGGGCGCATCTTTGATGGTAATCATCGTATTCATTCATATGCTTCGCACATTTTTCCTCGCTGCCTATAAATATCCGCGTGAATTCACCTGGCTCACTGGTGTCATTTTGTTGATTGCCACTTTAGGAATGGGTTTTACCGGATATTTACTGCCGTGGAACCAGCGAGCTTATTGGGCAACAACGGTAGGGACCGAAATTGCTGGAACCGTCCCATTTATCGGTCAATTTATCGTCAGCGTCTTACGAGGCGGTCCAGAATTGAGTGCAGTGACACTGACACGTTTCTTCTCAGTGCATATCTGGTTCCTTCCAGCATTGATCGGGGCACTGATCGGCATCCATATTTATATGGTGATTAAATTGGGCATTGCTGGCGTTCCTGATAAAGAAGAGGCATGAGGGAGAGGAGCAACGGTGTGAACGAAGAACAAAAGCAGCGATATCTGGAAAAATATAAAAAATCTAAGCAGAAAGGGCGAGAAATTCTATCCCGGATATTATTTATAAGGACCTGCTTGTTTCGTTCGCCTTCTTCCTGGTCTTGGTCTTACTGGCTACTTTTGTCGGCGTGGCGAATGAGCCGAAAGCAGATCCAAGCGATGTCAATTACATCCCCCGCCCTGAATGGTATTTCCTTTTCCTGTTTGAAATGCTCAAGTTTTTCCCGGGAAAGATAGAATGGGTCGGAACGGTTATCATCCCATCGATCGCGATTGCGATTCTGTTTCTGCTGCCATTTCTCGATCGGAGCGCGAAACGACACCCCTCGGAGCGCAAACGAGCAATTCTAATCATGGGTGCGATCGTGCTGGTCATGGTCGGCCTGACAATTCGCGCGGTAATCACCACACCGCCTCAGACAGAGACTGCGAGCGCTGCGACGACGCTTGGCGAACGGATTTTGCTAGGGCAGGACCAATATTCGGTCCAGTGTGTGGAATGCCACGGCGCCGATGGCGAAGGTGGGGAAATCAAAGGCGTTGAAGGGTTGGAAGGGTACATGATGAAAGCGATCAATACGCAAGATGAGATGTACACCCGAACCGACGAGACCCTGTATAACATCATCAACTATGGACAACCTGGGCTTGGGATGACACCTTTTGGGAAAGCCTACGGCGGCGAGCTGGCGGTTGCGGATATCGAAGCTATCGTGGATTTTATGCGCTACACATGGGACGATCGAGCCGAAATCCCGCAGGAGGTCGTGCAAGCCTCGGCACTGCCGGCGTTAGGGGAGAATGAAATTCCCTCATACGAGGTCCACATCGCGCCACTGGTCAAACGCTATTGTCTTTCCTGCCATCGACCAGGAAAAAAGAACAACAATTATTTGATGCAGACCTATGAAGAAGTGATGACCAGCGGCGATCACACCCCTAACGTGATTGCTGGAGATCTAAACAGCAATTTGATCCGGATGTTACACCGGGAGGAAATTGATGCGGGAGGGCCGATGCCGCCAACAAAAGCACTCAAGCCCGAAATCATCAGCATCTTCGAGCGTTGGGTAGCTGGCGGTGGGTTGAATACTGCTGCAGATGCTGCCGCAGCTAACGCAGCGGGCGCAGCTAACGCAGCGGGCGCAGCAAATCCAGCGGGCGCAGCAAATCCAGCGGCAGCTCCGACATCAGGTCTCATTGTCACATCGACCATCTCAGCACCAACCGCTCTCCCGATCCCGGTGGAAATTACCTCAACTTTGGCAACGGCTGTCCCATAACAGGGCAATATCTGGAGAAACTGCTTCGTCAACATCGCTGCCCCATCGATACCCGGTGTTCTCCCTAAGTCAAATTCCATTGATGCCGGGCGCTGCTGACTTACTGCTGAAATCTCTAAGCCAGATCCAAGACAAGCCGACTCCAGATGGCACAAGCCCCCCTTTTCGGGGGGCTTGCTTATTCTATTATAAAGAAATGGAAGAAGGTGAAGCTAACTCATGTGCCTGATCACTGCGTCTCCGAACTCGGAGCATTTCAACAGAGTCGCCCCTTCCATCAGGCGGTGGAAATCGTAGGTGACCTTCTTTGCTCCGATAGCATTTTCCATTCCTTTTATGACAAGGTCGGCGGCTTCCGCCCAACCCATATAACGGAGCATCATTTCCCCTGAGAGGATCACTGAACCAGGGTTAACCATGTCCTTGTCGGCATATTTTGGGGCTGTGCCGTGCGTCGCTTCGAAGACGGCGTGACCGGTCGTGTAGTTGATGTTCCCGCCCGGGGCAATTCCAATTCCTCCGACCTGCGCCGCGAGGGCGTCTGAGAGATAATCACCATTTAGATTCATCGTAGCCAGCACATCGAACTCACGCGCCCTGGTGATTGTTTGTTGGAAGACGATATCCGCAATCGTATCTTTGACAAGCAGCCTGCCAGCTTTCAGGGCAGCATCTTGTTCAGCATTTGCTGCGTCTTCGCCATGGTCTGCCTTTGTCTGCTCCCATTTTGCCCAGGTGTAGACCTGATCTGCGAATTCTTGCTCTGCGACCTGATAGCCCCAAATGCGGAATGCGCCTTCAGTGTATTTCATAATATTTCCTTTATGCACCAGGGTCACACTCCGGCGGCGGTTCTTAAGCGCCCAGCTGATCGCAGCCCGAACAAGGCGAGATGTACCTTCTTGTGAGACAGGCTTGATACCAAATCCGGCGCTATTAGGAAATCGAATCTTGGCAAAATCCTTGGGGAAGCGTTCCTTCATCAGCTTCTTGAATTCCAGATTATCAGCCGTCCCATTTTCGAATTCAATCCCGGTGTAAATATCCTCGGTATTTTCTCGAAATACCACCATATCGACATATTCAGGGTGCTTGACCGGCGAGGGCACGCCGCTGAAATATCGAACTGGACGCTGAGCAGACATATAGATCAAGCGCGATCCGGAGGGCGACATTCAGGGAGCGGAACCCCCCACCGATCGGGGTTGTCAAGGGACCTTTGATCCCAACAAGGAATTCCTTGAAGGCTTCAACGGTTTCACCGGGCAACCAGGAGCCAAATTGGTCATTCGCTTTTTCTCCAGCAAATACTTCCATCCAACGGATCGAGCGCTTTCCCGCGTAAGCATGCTGGACAGCTGCGTCCAAAACCCGCACCGAAGCCCTCCAGATATCACGCCCGGTGCCATCCCCTTCGATAAAAGGGATAATCGGGTGATCCGGTACATTTAACTTTCCACTTGAGATTGTGATCTTTTCCCCACCCGATGGTACGCTCGCTTGCTTATAATCCATAATTGCCATTCTCCACTGTCAATGATTGATAAACCTTCATTGCATTATAGCAAACAAAGGTGACGATTGTCATACTCTGAAATCGCGGGTTGACAAATCCTATTGCAATTTCCGCATGCTATAATGCTTCAACTTTAACCGATTTACGGAGCATATCCCCATGGGTATCGAGAAATTCACGCCTCAAATCGAGATAGAACAAGCCGACTCTCATGACTGGCATTCGCTGGGTTCAGAGGAGGTCATGAAGCGGCTGGAAACGATGGCAGACCGAGGGCTGACAACAGAAGAAGCATCAAGACGCTTAGAAAAATATGGTCCCAATCAGCTTGACGAAAAACCACCGGTGAGTTTTTGGAAAATGCTGTTGGACCAATTCAACAATTTCGTCGTGATGCTGCTGATCGCTGCATCGCTCATCTCTGCGATCCTGGGTGATTATATCGAAGCGGGGGCGATCATGGCAATCGTAGTTTTGAACGCGGCGCTCGGAGTGATTCAGGAACGCCGTGCCGAACAAGCGCTTGCAGCATTAAAGAAGCTGGCCGCGCCAGAAGCCCATGTGATCCGTGATGGAACGCGCACGGTAGTTCCTTCTCCGCAGATTGTCCTGGGGGATATCGTGCTGCTTGAAGCCGGCAATTATGTTCCGGCAGATATCCGGCTACATGAGGCGGTAAATTTACGGGTGGAGGAGGCAGCCCTCACCGGCGAATCCGTCCCAGTCCAAAAGGACGCAGCGCTTCGATTGGAGCCAGATGTGTCGTTGGGAGACCGAAAGAATACGGCATTCATGGGTACCCTGGTAAATTATGGGCGCGGCAAAGGTATCGTGGTCAGCACTGGGATGCACACCCAAATTGGCTTAATCGCCGAAATGCTCCAATCGGTGGAAGAGGAAGAAACGCCTTTGCAGCGACGCCTGGATCAGCTGGGTAAGACGCTTGGTTGGGCTGCATTGATCATCTGCGGACTTGTATTCCTGGTTGGGTGGCTGCGCGGTTACAACGCGCTGGATATGTTCATGGTCGCAGTAAGCCTGGCGATTGCTGCAGTTCCCGAGGGTCTAGCCGCGGTGGTGACCATCAGCCTGGCGCTCGGAATGCGTGAGATGATCAAGCGGCATGCTCTGATCCGCAAACTTTCATCGGTAGAAACGCTGGGCTCAACCACGGTCATTTGTTCCGATAAGACTGGAACACTAACACAGAACGAAATGACCGCCACAAAAATGTGGGTCGACGGAGAATTCATCACGATCACAGGGAGCGGGTATGCTCCAATCGGAGAATTCCAGCTTAACGATTCTTCTATAGCGCTGAATGACTATCCAGGTGCTCTTACAAACCTTTGGGTATCAGCATTGAACAATGACGCTGGGCTGGAAATCAGCGGATCCATCGACGGTAAGCCGACCTACAAGATGGTGGGAGATCCAACAGAAGGCGCCATGATTGTCGCAGCAGCAAAAGCAGGCGCGTCAATCTCAGAGCTGAATAAAGCGTATCCACGGGTGCAAGAAGTGCCGTTCGATTCAGAACGAAAACGCATGGCGACAATCCATAAAATCCTTTCGCCTCGAGTTCGACGACTTTTCCCATTTAAGGATTCCAACCAGAAAGAATGGTATGTCATCACGGTGAAGGGCGCCCCAGACCTGGTGCTCGACTTATGCCAATCGTATCAAAAGATGAACGATCATGTCGCGGGGATGGACGATCATCGACGGATGGAGATCCTGGCAGCCAATGACCGGATGACACAGGATGCTCTGCGTGTGCTTGGGATGGCTTACCGAATCACATCAGAAATGCCCGATGTGAATTTTCCAGATGCTTTGGAAGAAGGATTGATATTTGCCGGATTGATTGGGATGATCGATCCTCCGCGCCCAGAAGTGCCTCCCGCTCTGCAGCTTGGGAGGCGAGCGGGGGTCCGGACGGTCATGATCACTGGAGACTATGCGAACACCGCCCGAGCAATCGCCGAATTGATCGGCCTGCTCAGACCCGGGCATCAAGTTCTCACCGGACCAGTCTTGAACGAGATGAGCGACGCGGACTTGATGAACGAAGTGAAAACCACTGATGTTTTTGCAAGGGTCTCTCCAGAACACAAAATGCGGATTGTAGAGGCGCTGCGCGCGAATGAAGAAGTGGTTGCAATGACCGGCGATGGGGTAAATGACGCACCTTCTATCAAGCGAGCAGACATTGGGATTGCGATGGGCATAACCGGTACGGATGTGGCGAAAGAAAGCGCAGACATGGTGCTGACTGACGACAACTATGCCAGCATCGTTTCAGCTATCGAGCAGGGACGGATTATCTACGACAACATCCGGAAATTCGTATTCTTCCTGCTCTCTTCTAACGTCGCCGAGATTATGATCATCTTTCTGGCAACGCTGGCAGGGCTGCCAACTCCATTGACTGCTATCCAGTTGCTTTGGCTGAACCTGCTGACAGACGGCGCACCGGCCCTGGCGCTCGCGATGGAAAAAGGTGATCCGGATATCATGAAGCGCAAACCACGCCCGACAAACGAGCCTATTATTAACCGTTCGATGGGGCTTGGAATAACTGTGCAGACGATTACACAGACCAGCGCTACGCTCACAGCATTTGCGATCGGTTTGCTGTGGCATCTTCAACAGACTCTGCCACAAGCAACAAATCCCATTCTTTACCTGCTCAGATACGACTGGCGAGGAGTGGATGTTCAAACCGCTGAGACGATGGCTTTCGTGACGCTCTCACTTTGCGAGCTTTTCCGAGCTTACACGGTGCGCTCAGAGCACCAATCAATCTTCAAGATTGGGGTTTTCTCGAACCGCTATATGCAGTATGCGGTAGGCTTTTCGATCCTTCTTATGTTGATGGTAATCAATATCCCCTTCCTACAGCCTATCTTTAACACCCATACAATGAGCTTGAAAGAATGGGGAATTGTGATCGTCCTGTCTCTGATCCCGGCTGTGTCTGAAGAAATCACCAAAATTTTCCTGCGCTCGAAAGCCAGACGGAGTGAGCGATAAATACGCCTTGTTACAGTATTCCGGAGGTGCTATACTTCCGGCAAGGAGTTTTTAATGAACGAAGAAAAACCGAACGACAGCGATCCTCTAAGTAAGCCGAGTAAGCCACCCTGACTGAAGCCTGATATCAGGGCAGTTGCCCTATGCAAAGGAGTGAACGATGATCACGATTTTCAAAAACGAAGGCGCCGAGCTCCAGCGACTTCCCAGCCCAGTAGATGGTTCTTGGGTCAATGTTATCAATCCTACCCCCGAGGAAATTGCCCAAATCCATGCCTTGGGGATCCCACAAGATTATATTACCTATCCACTTGACCTCGATGAGCGCGCCCGAACGGAAAGAGAAGACGGCGAACTCTTGATTGTCCTTCGCATCCCCTTATACCAGGGCGAAGCATCCGATATTCCTTATACTACAATTCCTTTAGGCATAATTCTTACCCGCGAAATCATCATAACGGTAAGCAAGCTTGAAAACGAAATCATACAAGAATTTACCATAAAACGGTTCAAAGATATCGCGACATCGAAACGGCTGCGATTCGTCCTGCGGCTGCTGCTAACTGCAGCGTCGAAATACCTAACTCATTTGCGTGAGATTCAGAAGAGGGTAGACTTCCTCGAAGATGAGCTCCAACAATCGACCCGCAACAAAGAAGTGCTTGAGCTGCTGAAATACCAAAAAAGCCTGACGTACTTCACCACCGGCCTAAAATCTAATGAGCTGATGATGGAGCGACTGCGCCGGAGCCGGTTATTCGAGACGTATCCTGAAGATGAAGATTTGCTTGAAGATGTCCTGACGGAAAACCAGCAGGCGATTGAAATGACCAATATCACCAGCAATATTTTGAGCAGCATGATGGATGCTTTTGCCTCGATCATCTCCAACAACCTGAACAGCGTGATGAAATTCCTGGCATCGATCACGATTGTGATCAGCCTTCCGACCATGGTAGCAAGCTTCTTTGGCATGAATGTCCACCTGCCATTCGAAGTGTACCCTCAAGCTTTCTTCCTTATCGTCGTTCTAGCGTTTTTGGTCAGCTTGACTGCGGTCTATATTTTCTATAAACGGGACTGGTTTTAGATACCTTGCTCTTCTCGACCTCGTGGAAATGAAAGCTTACGCGGTGTTCTGGGCACCTTCCTAATCTTTGAATTGCATCGCGATGGAACAAAGTGCCGTAGCCTTTATTCTCTGCGAATCCATATCCAGGATAAAGCTGATCAAGCGCCTCCATATATTTGTCACGGCAGGTCTTTGCCAAGATGGAGGCAGAAGCAATACTCAAAGAACGGGCATCTCCTTTGATCAGCGGAGTTTGGGGGAGGGGAGAGTCTGGCAGATGCATGAAATCTACCAATAAGTGCTGGGGAGGGAGGCGAAGTTTACCGATAGCCCGATGGACGGCCAGCCTCACAGCCGGGACAATCCCCAGCTCGTCGATCTCAGCGTTGGCGGCCCATCCAACACCGTAGGCACTCAGCACACGCTTTAAGCGATCAGCCCAATAATCTCTTGCGCTTGGTGTCATTTGCTTCGAATCCCGAACGCCCATGAGCGTTTCAGTCAGCGAGAAATCGACTGGTAAGATCGCCACTGCTGCAAAAACCGGCCCTGCCAACGCGCCTCTGCCAGCCTCGTCAACTCCCCCAATATATTTCAGCCCCTGCTCCCATAAGGCGCGTTCGAAGTCGAGATGAGGGCGGTCAGGGATCAAGTCAGGGTCAAATTTGTTTCGATTCGCCATCGATATTGCTCAAAAAGATCATTTTATTTAATGATCCTGCTGCTTAATTCCAATCGATTTTAGCTGGTAGGTCGTAAATCCCCTGCCGGTGGTTCCTTTGAATTTTTAATAGGTCTTGCGCCATCTGAACGGTATCTCGGACGAGTGAGAGCTTACTCTCACGATTAAAATACCAGTTGATAGGCAGTTCGACAATCCGGTATTTGCGGAGCCTGGCGATATACAAAATTTCTACATCGAAGGACCACCCGCTGAAGGTCAGAACTCGCGAACAAATCCTCGGCGACGTCACTCCGAAAACATTTGAAGCCGCATTGAGTATCATGCAGACCAGGAAGAGCGAGCATCCGGATCATCAAATTGATGGCTCGACCACCAAAGTGGCGGAATGCAGGCTCATTGTACCGATGAGCGCCAGGGGCTTCTCGTGACGCGATTGCAAGATCAAAATCGGTCAGCTTCGGCGGCAGAAATAGCGGAATTTCATCGACAGGCATGGAAAGATCCGCGTCACACATAAAGCGATATTTCCCCCTTGCCTCCCGCATTCCCAACTGAACCGCACGGCCTTTTCCTCTCTGCTCCGCATGGATCGCGCGGACAAATTGCTCTTTAATTGCGAATTCATTCGCGATCTCAAGCGTATGGTCTGTGCTCCCATTTTCAACGATCAGCAGCTCGCTGGTGAAATCCTGAGCCTGGAGAAAATCACGGACTCGATCCAGGGTGGCTGGGAGCCTATTTTCCTCATTGTATGCTGGGATAACGATCGACAAGTATGGGAGCGTCAAAAGGCATTCAACTCCTCGAGCATCATGTACTGATCACGACTACAAAAACCAGCGCCAGAAGGATAATAATATTAACGATCATCAAAAATCCTACAAGCAGCCATTGACGCCGAGTGAACGGCAGCATGCTTAATAGTCGTGGAACAAACTTAGGCTCTTCACGGCTTATGGTCTCGAGACGGGTCGGCTCGCGGGGAGGTTTGGGGGGAGGAGGTTCCTTTAATGAATATGCATCCCGAATATCACCAATCGCGGTGAGGGGATCTTCTTCTTGATAAAACTCTTTCACCAGATTTTGGATTACATCGTTTTCCAGACCTACCGGTTCTGCGAGGACTGTAGCAATAAAACGAGCCAGTGCATCTATCAGCACAATCCGAGCTGCAGGACGGTTCGTTTCTGCATGCGCTCCCGGATTCGAGAAGAAGACAACCGTATCGACTGGCGGCAAGGAAAAATCCTTCGAGGCAAGATAACCCATTAATACTGCAGCTTTTTCAACCACCTCGCTCATTGGGTTTGGCTTAATTATCTTCCACACACCGGTTTTCTCATTCAGCTCTTCCCAAGAATTTTCTAAAACCTTAAACACCCCCTTAGCTTCGCTGGTCACGATCATCCAAATTCCGGTTGGACCGATTAAGATCAGAGGCAACGGCTCGTTAAGTCCTTCGAGATACACATCACTCAGGAGGACAAAACGATTATCGAGAACTTTCTTCAAGCTCTGGATAAAGATTTCGTCGGCGGCAGATTTCCGGCGGTCAGATTTCAATCGGAGAGAAACACTCTCGCCGGATTTATCCTCTGGATGATGGCTGGATCCGCACTCAAAAATTTTCATTCGAATCAGATAACTGGGATGTTTTCGAGTTTATCCCGTCCAAAGGTCTTTTCACCGGTGGAAAGATATTCCAGATCTCCATTCGGAATTAATTGAAGCTTGTTTGTAATCTCGAAAGTGGAGGCTTTCAGCACAATTCGCTGACCGGCAAAAACGTGTTTTCCGGATTTTATTAGACCTACCAAAGTTGGGCGGTCTAATTTCACCCGGTCTGTATAGGTTTGACCGCGGCGCATGTATGCGCGCACCCATTTCACGTTTCCTTCAAGGTCATAGTGCACAGCTTCGACCACCCCATCGATCTTATTCTTTGCCATTGGTCCCCTCCAGAATACTGCACCGGATTAAAGATGCGTAGTGCGCTTTTCTGTAAAAAAAATCGCCCTACGCAACGAATTTACCTGTCGGGGCGGGCGGACTCGAACCGCCGACCCCCGCGTCCCAAACGCGGTGCGCTACCGAACTGCGCTACACCCCGGATTATGTGAGTATAATGCGAAGTGCCGATTAAAGTCAAGGAAGACTTTTTGAGATGTTCCCCGCCTTATATCACGCTCATCACAACAAGAACAATGAAGATATCCCTTTTTGGCTAAACCTTGCCAGAGAGAGCCAAGGTGCAATCCTGGAATTAGGCGTTGGAACTGGCCGGATTTACGCTCCGCTGCTCATCACTGGAAAGATGGTCCTCGGACTCGACAACGATATTCAAATGCTCAAGTACCTTGTGAACAACCTGCCGACTGAGCTCAGAAAGAAGCAGAGGGTTTTCCAGGGAGACCTCACTGCATTCCACCTCGCCTCTCACTTTGGTTTGATCCTGTTGGCATGCAACACCTACAGCACGTTGACACCAAACCAGCGGAAAACGACCCTTCGTTGTGTCGTGGATCACCTTCAGCCAGGTGGGGTTTTCGCAGTAAGCCTCCCGAATGGAGAATTCCTTAAGTCACTTCCACGTTACGGAGAAGCAGAAATCGAAGAGATTTTTCCGCACCCGTTGGACCATGAACCTGTTCAGGTGAGCAGCGAATGGATACTCGCCGAAGAGCAGTTCTCTTTATTCTGGCATTATGACCATCTGCTGCCTGATGGCGGCGTAGACCGGACGAGTGTTAAGGTGGTCCACCAATTAACTGAAACGAACGAGTTTTATGATGAATTCCGGGCTGCAGGATTCAAAGATGTGATGACTTTCGGGGATTTCGATCATTCTGCGCTAATAAGCTCATCCCCGATGGTGATTTTTCTGGCCAGTTTTTGAATCCAGGAGGGAGATTTTGGATCAATATCTTAACTGCGCTCCAATTTTACCGAATTGATCGATAAACTGATCCGAGTGAAGGACCTCGACCTCACCTCCCATCCGCATCACCTGGCTTACTGCCATCTCAACCGCATCCGGAATTTTTTCGAATTTTCCGCCACAGAATGGACAGCTCCCTAAAGGCTGTGAAGTTAGATACCCACAGCTCATGCAGCGCATTCCCGGCTCGCGATACCCTTCAAGGATTATCAGAGTCTGGATACGCCCTTGACGCAGGGCATCCATTGTATCCTGCAACCCAATAACCCCTCCCCGTCCCTTGGCGGTATTTGTAACCACCATTTTGACCAAGTTGTTCTCTCTCTGTTTTTCCGCTTCTTCTCCAATTTCCATGGCTTTTGCGAGAACTTCGTTTTCGCTCGCAAGCATACTGATGGGGAAAGAGCCGACAACCAGGCTCTGCCAGGATTTTGGCAGTAATCCCCGGAACATCGCAACGTTGTCATCCGTTCCACCAATGACAATTCTACGGACTTTTTTTTCGAAGAAGAACCGGGTAACGGTGTCAACCACTTCTCGCATATTCCTTTCAGTGAGCTCTTCAATATATTCGGTTTGCCCAGCGCTGCCGCCGCGTCTCCCCACTTCTTGCGATCCGCCACCGCGTTTCGTTCTATGTACGCTCTCCCCAAGAATGCCTTGCTGTTCCTGAAGTTCGCCGAGATGGAAATGAAACAGCCGACCGCCTTGTTTGTCGACCAGGACAACTCCGTAGCCGCCGAATGAATCGATAAGATCGGCAAGAGGCTTGACATACGGGCGGTCACCCACTCTAACCCGGCTTCGGATTGGAATTGCCAGCGGAAAAGCCCGAAAATAGTCCTGCTGAGGACATGAGAAAATCACCACACTCCTTCCAGACCAATCGTGCTCATGATCAATAAATTGGGTCACCGGATCGCCTTCTTCAGTCAATGCGGCTTCCTTCAGCATGCTGCGCAAACGAAGACGGTGGAACTCAGGAGTGCCCTCAACAGGATCGGTATTAAGATACACACTGAGGACTGGGTGTTCAGGTTGAAAATGCAATAACTCGTGCATATTTTGATCCGTAATCATTCAATCCTCCTCATATAAGATGTGAAAATGATGGCCCCCAGATGATTATAACGTAATCCTATTGTATCTATTTCAAGCTCTCAAAGTCAAGCATCCAGAGCAAGTTTCACAAATCTTTAAGCCCAAATTATTAAAACCACCATGGGGCATTGATCCTCCACTTTTAGATATACCATGCTATCATTTATCGCATGAAACCATCGAGGGACCGGGTTTTGCTGGTGGAAAGTGAACCTGAAATCAGCGATTTGATTGCGAGACAGGCTCTTCTCCCGATGGGTTATCAGGTCCACTGCGTGTCGACTGCTTCTGAAGCGCTCCAAGAAATCAACCATTACTCGCCAGATGTCATCCTGACGAGCCTGAGCATATCCGATCTGAGCGGGAAAGATTTACTGGTGGCGCTTTCATCACAGGATATCGAAGCACCGGTGATTGTGATTGCCCGTAAAGGTATGGAAGGAGATCTCGTGCAGGCATTTCGGTTGGGAGCGCACGATTATCTGCTCTGGCCTGTACGGGAAGCTGAGGTGATATCTGCAGTTGAGCGGGCGCTGAAACAGGTGCGGGCGCAAAGAGATCGCGAGACCTTAGCTCGCCAGCTTAAGCAGACCAACCACGAGCTTCAGCAGCGCGTTCGGGAGCTCACCACGATATTTGCTATGGGCAAAGCTGTTACCTCAATCACCCATCAGCCAGAACTGTTCGAAAAAATCGTGGAGGGGGCTGTATACGTGACTGAAGCAAACGCAGGCTGGCTTCTCTTGCGGGAAGACAGCAGCCATGAATATTACCTCGCTGCTCAGAGAAACCTTCCGAAGACGCTGGCAAGCAAACTGAACCAACCCTGGGATGATGGTATAAGTTCGATGGCTGCGATTTCGGGCGAAACGCTTTCGATATCTGGTGAACCTTTTGAAAGATTTAAGATCTCTCGGCTGGGAAAATCCGCGCTGGTTGTTCCCATCAAACCAAAGAAAGAAGTCGCCGGTCTGCTGGTTGTCATAAGAAAAACTGCAAATCCTTTCAGCACAAGTAATCGGACGCTGCTCGAGGCAGTAGCCGACTATGCCTCGATCTCGCTTGTGAATGCAAGCCTCTTCCGCTCACTGGAGGAACGCGCAAGAGAATTGGAGCAGGAAGCCGATTACACGCTGGAAAGCGACCGTGAAAAGGCCAAAGAGCTAGAAAACTGCATCAAGAAAATTAAACCCAGGCTTGAAAAATCTTTAAAATCGATCGATGTTATGATGATGAATGAAGAACAGCGTTTACAAAGCTCTCATAGAGCGGTACTGCGTTCGGTGTCCACACATCTGCGAGATGTTATGGACAGCATAGACTGTGTTCAGATAATTCACTGACAAAGATTATTCATGTGGGGATCGGCTACAAGCCTGGTCAGTAAGCATGCGTGACAAGAAAATTGATATGGCAAACGGACTTGGGATGATTGAACGGATTGGTCGACAGGTGACTTCTAGCCTTGATCTAGACTGTGTGCTTGTGACGATTGTCGATGCCATCGTGGAACTGACGGGAGCGGAAGAAGGAAAACTATTTCTTGTTGACGAGACCAGCGGCGAACTTTTTATCCGCGCCAGACGGAATTTTAAAGAGGACTATGTAAGAACATCCCACCTCAGGGTCCAGGACTCCCTGGTAGAAAAAGTGTTAATAACCGGTAAACCCTGCACCTTTGACTCGCAAAACCCGAAGGAAATTGGAACCTCGGACCTCATTCATTCTCAGGTATACATGCCGATCAACTCCAAAGGGCGGGTGATGGGTGTCTTAGGAGCAGACAACCTTCCGAGCGGAAAGCCGCTCGCTGATAACGACGTGTTAATGCTAGCTGCTCTGGCAGACTATGCTGCAATTGGGGTAGAAAACGCACGTCTGTATGCTCATTCCGAAGCGGAACGAGACAAGCTCACAGCAATTCTTAAGGGAATAGAAGATGGAGTAGTGGTAATCGATAACGATGATCGACTTGTCTTGATAAACAGAAAGGCGATTGAAACCCTCGAAATTCAAGAAAAGAATCTGAATTGGAACCAGATTCCGCGAGCTGGTTCGGCATCCAGAACTCCAGGAAGTTCTGCAGCGTGATTCTTTGGTCTCCCCAACCCGGCTCGAGATCGCACTCAATAATGGACGAGTAATGAATACCCAGATCTCACCGATTGAAGGGGTTGGGAATGTGGTCATCATGCAAGACATTACCCATCTCAAGGAACTTGAACGGATTAAATCCGATTTTGTCAATACCGTATCGCACGATCTTCGCTCTCCATTGACGGCGATCTTAGGGTATATCGAGCTGATCGATCGGGTTGGACCGGTTAACAGTCAGCAGAAGGAATTTATCCAACGTGTCCAATCCAGCGTCCACAGCATCACAGCGCTGATCAACGATCTGCTGGATTTAGGCCGAATCGAAGCTGGGTTCGATATCCAAAAAGATATCATTTCACTGGATTCGATTATCCATTATTCAATTGACAGTCTGAAGGGACGGACATTATCTAAAGGACAGCAATTAGAGATTATGATCAGCAACCCCCTTCCGCACTTATTGGGAAATCCAATCCGTCTGCGCCAGATGGTCACAAATCTGCTAGCAAATGCAATCAAATATACCGAAACTGGCGGCTTGCTGAAAATTTCAGCACATGCGGAGGCCGGGCAGATAATCCTGCAGATATCTGATAACGGGCCAGGGATACCGGATGTTGATCTACCTTTTATCTTCGATAAATTCTATCGGGCGAGCAACGTCCCCGAAAACACGTCTGGATCTGGTTTAGGACTAGCAATTGTCAAGTCGATAGTGGAGAACCACAATGGTCGGATCTGGGTTGATTCAGCAATAGGACATGGGACAACTTTCACTGTGGTTCTGCCTACGGTCGACAAAAAAATGTGATCCAGAAAAATTATTCCTTCCCAATAATTTAAAATTAAAGACAAGCCCCTGCCGGTGTGGTGAGGAACGCCTGGCAGGGGCTTTCGCCAAAGGAGGAAACAGCGATGAGCAACTTTTGTTTGAAACCCCAACTATGTGCTGCGCATATAATACCGGAATTTCCAATCTCCAGTCACTGCCAAAAATCACAACATTAACGTGATTTTATTCGCTTCTTTTGTGACACAAGTCACAATGAGAAAATGGGGAGTGTGGATTGTTAATGCTGCTCAATCCCATTAAAATAATTACAAACTGCCTGCAGTGGGCATTGGGGACAATTGGGTTTGCGGGCATGGCAGATTTCACGCCCAAGGCGGATTAAGTTGAGATGTAAATCGAAATAGGTTTCGGGAGGAAACAGCTTCTCTAGATGAGCGTGCGTCTGTTCAACGTTCAACTTCTCTGCCCTGAGACCAATTCTCCCGGTAACCCTATAGATATGAGTATCCACAGGGAAAGCGGGTTTTGATAGCGAGAAGAGCAACACAATAGCGGCAGTTTTCGGTCCGACGCCGTTGAATTTTAAAAGCCAGGACTTTGCTTCCTCAACCGGCAAGCTCGCCAGAAAATCAAGATCCAAAGCGCCGCGCTCGTTGGATATTTCTTTTAGAATGTGCTGGATGCGTGGACCTTTTTGATTTGCGAGACCTGCGGGACGAATTGTATCAACTACAATTTCCGGATTCGCATCACGAACGGCCTCCCAATTAGGAAAGCGGCTTTTCAACGCCAGAAAGGCCCGGTCCCGATTCGCATCATTTGTGTTCTGCGAAAGCACTGTTGAAATAAGTTCATCCAGGGCAGATAGGGGAGGACGCCATTGTGGGAAACCAAAGAAATCCAACAGGAAATCGCGAACGAAGGCGGCTTTTTCCTCCAAAGACATCTGTTCGTCCAACGCGCCTCCGTTATTAATTGAGATTTCTATAACTGTCCAGTTTGAAAGTTGGATAGGAATGTCCAACCTGGAGATTGCGCCAGTTTTCGACAACAAATTCAGGTCCGAAATCTACCAGCATCTCCAGATCCGACGGCTTTAATACCTCAAGCTGCCTTAGAACTTCAACAGCAACAGCTGTGCGAACTTTTTTGCGGTCATCTCCGTCTGCAATCTTCATCGCAATCCCTACAGCTTGAGATCCTGAGGCAAGCGTATCCGGCATCAGCCCAATCCCTTGAAACGCTTCAGCTCCGGTTTTTGACACAACTCTTCCACCGGTCACCTGCATGAGAACAGTATCGAATTGTCCAGGACCGCCGACCATATCTGGTCTGTCAGTCATCGCGGCCGTTATTTCACGACATGCGCGAGCGCGGGCGGGTGGCAGAACACAGCCTGCTTCTGGATCGCAGAGCCGCGCATAAGCCAGGGCTGCATTACGAAGCGGAACAGCAAAATTGGGCGCTGAACAACCGTCTATTCCCAATTCAACCCTCTCAGTTGGTAGATCGCACATCTGAGCGAAGGTTTTCAAGATTTCCTTTTGGATTGGATGGGTCGGATCGATATACTCCAGATCCAACGGTACGGGTTCTCCGCGTGCGATTTTCAATCGTGCGTAAGCAAGCATACCAGTATGTTTTCCAGAACAGTTATGCCGGTTTGCAGATATGGGTTCATTCAGTGCGTGCATTCTCTCAGCGGTTGGTTCATGAAAGGGTTTGTGCACACCACAAAGCAGCTCCGCTTCGGAAACACCCACCTTTTCCTGGATCGATTGGACCGTGGCAACGTGCTCATCTGTGCCTGAGTGTGAGGCGCAGAGAATTGCCTGCTCAGGAACAGATAGGTTGAAAAATCCAGGTCCGCCTTGCTCGAAAAATGGGAGCGCTTGAAAAGGTTTAGCTGTTGAGCGCAAGAAAGTCACAGCATCTGGGTCGCCGTATGAAAAGAGCAGTATTCCATGGACATCGACAACCGCAATAGCACCGAAATGGACTGATTCAACTGTACCGCCGCGCGTGAGCTCAAATATTGGCGAGTATGGATTTTTATGATTCTTCATAGGGTCGATGGCGTTTCTATTTAAAGAATTTTCGATATTTCTCACTCAAAAAAACGATCATTGTTCTTCATCTTCGATTTCAGGCTGACCGATTACATTGGAAGGGCGAAAACGACGGGCGTAATATTGATGGAGCCCATACCGCAATCGAACGTGGAATAAATCGCGCTGCTTGCCAGAAACCTGAAATTTTGATAACAGCTTATTTGCCAGATCCTGAGTGGCTTCTGGTGGAACATTTTTTGCTCCGAGATTTTCAACGTGCTGATTGACATCTTTCAGGAATTTTATCAAGAATTTGATATCCTCCGTTTTTGCCAATCCGCCCCGTCCGCTCACGATGTTATAACCCGCAAACTCTTTCAATAATCTTGTCAATCCATCCATCCATACAGGAAAATCTGCCTGAGCCAGAAATGGCGGTTGGCTAATTACGATGGTATCGCCCACAAAGATCGTTTTGGATTCCGGGATGATCACCCAGATCGACCCAGGCGTTGGACCAGGTTGGTGCTCGAGCCGAACTTCCGGTCCACCCCAATGAAGCGCCATTTTCTCTGAAAAAGTAACATCAGGCGAAGCCCAGCGCAAACCGATAGATTCGGGGTAGGTCTCCCAGACAGAACCAGTCTCCACGCTCAGACCTTTAAAGATTGTCGGGCGGTTGCGAAATACCAGCGCGGATTTCTGGTGTGAAACGATTGTACATTCTAGGGCGCGGGTTCCTAATGTACGATCTGGATGAGCATCCAAGCTGACAACCAAGCGATTCGAACCGCCTCGATAGTTATTTATTGCCGCTCTCCAAGACCGGGCATCTTCAGCGCGCAGCGGCGCATCGATTGCAATCGCGCCAAATGAGCATATCAGAGCGCCTACAGTAACACCGAGATAAGAATCTTCAAAATAAATATTTTGCGTTATCTGCTGCATGCTTCACTCTTCTAATTCCGGAATTTTTCAAGGTCTTTTACGACCGGCAAGGTAAATTTAAATCTCGCACCGTGCCCTGGTTGGCTCTCAACCCAGATTTCTCCGCCGTGAGCCAATACCGTCAGGCGGCAGTACGCTAAACCCAAGCCAAGCCCACGCGGACCATCCTGCGGTGTAAGACGAATGAACTTGTCGAAAACCCGCTTTTGATCTTCGATTGAAATGCCATGACCAGTATCCCTAACAGTGATCTCAACAAATTCACCAATTTCATGTGCACTGATCCCGATTTTCGCCTTGGTTGGTGTGAACTTGATCGCGTTCTCGAGTAGATTAATGAATACTCTTCGGATCATTTCCGCGTCCGCCAGGATAAACGGCAGATCAGCAGGAATGTCCATTATGAGCTCCAGCTCACGATTGGAAATATTGGTGGACATCACCTCAACTGCTTCGATTGCCAAACTCATGATATTGGTGGGGTGGCGGGTGCCGATCTCGTGTCCATCCTCCAGACGGTTTATATCCAGCAAAGAATTGGTCAGGCGTTGAATCCGCTCGGTTGATCGAAGAGCAATCGTAATCAGCGAGTGGACAGATTCATCCACACTTTCTGGAAACATTGATACCAAGATCTCCAGGCTAGAGACAATATTAGCAAGCGGAGATCGCAGGTCGTGATACACCATCGCGGTGAAATCTTCACGAATTTGATTCAGGTCTTTGATTTCGGTAATATCACGCAGAATCCATTGGAGCTGTGAATCAGGTCCGTTATGAATTTCTCGGGCATAAACCTGCACCGGAATGTTCCGACCGGTGGGTGTGTTTAGCACCAATTTGTAATTGATGGTGCTTCCTCCAGAGAGGTTTTGGAGGTCTAGCCCGATCTTTCCGCCTTCTATCGAGATCAGATCGCGGATATTGGTCGATCCAACTTTCTCCTGTTCAATGCCCAGGATAGCTGCCGCCTGGCGGTTGAGCTCGATCAAATTCCCGTTCCAATCGCTGATCAAGATTGGATCGATGCTGTCTTCAAACAATTCATGATAACGCTGGTGAGCAGCTTGCAGTCTTTCATACAGCCGGGTGTTCCGAATTGCCACGCCAGCTTGAGTTGCAATTGCCCTGGCAAGCTCAAGGTGTTCTGCAGAAAAAAAGCCGCGTCTTGGATGGACCAGCGTCATCACGCCAACAAGTTCATCAAGAGCCATGACGGGGACACCTAGCGCCGATTTTGCCCCAGTCTGCTCTTCTGCATCATCTGGACGATGGAGCCAACGATCATCTTCGGCTGTATTTTCGATCAAGACTGCTTTGCGGTTGCGAGCCACCCAACCCGCGAGACCTTTTTCGAAAGTCATCATCAATTGAGGTTCAGGGCGATTTCGCGCTTGACCAGAAATCAAAAAGGCCGAATCAATGGGCTTACCAACTTCATCCAGGACGAGGATGCTTCCACTGATCGCCTCAACATTTTTCATCGAGAGATTGAGCACACGCTCTAATACCGTGTGTAGATCAAGAGTAGAGGCCACTTCTCGACCGACTTCAAAAAGCAGCTCTAATGAATCTCGGGCGCTGAGCGCAAAATGATCTGTGTTAGCCATTAGGATAAACCCGTAAGGTCTGGAAAAGATGGCTGTCGAACTCGGAAATCATCAATCCGAGTATAGCACACCCGCTTCGTATGAAATATTTCAATACATTAAACCCGTAATCGGTCAATTCTGAAGCTTCACATGAGGGAGATCTAACATCAGGACTTCTGTTGCAAGCCGGGTATTCACGTTGGATTCGAGCAGGCTGATCGTGCGCTC
The DNA here is from genome assembly GCA_963827155.1 of uncultured Chloroflexia bacterium. Lineage (GTDB taxonomy): Bacteria > Chloroflexota > Anaerolineae > Anaerolineales > UBA4823 > UTCFX2. Next base: position 2,813,312 of record CAWGZV010000002.1, read on the forward strand.
TATCGAGAAAAGCGCTCGTTTCGCCGAAGTTAAATCGAGTTGATGGGCTATAGCGTCGATCGAATTTTGATAGTCCAGGTTCGTTATTGGCACTGCTGCATCAGCGGACTTTATAACCACATCTCGCCAGAGAGATAACCAATCCATCAGCCGATCTCGGATGCGATCTTTTTCCTTCGCAAGTTCCTCTGAGCGAGCAAACCTCGCGACGCGATCTGCCATTAATAACCATAACATCTCGCCCAGATTTTCCCGGCGCTGCTCCAGCAGCTCGGGCTTCCCAGCCATGCGCAAAGCAAGCCCAGGTTTTCCACTCGAGATACGAGCCAGCAAAGCAGCTCGGTCTGCGGATAAATTCGCGCTTGACTGCAGCCCTACCGCCAGAGCATCCAACTGGAGGGGGCGCAAACGAAGAATTTCACAACGGGAAACCACAGTTGGCAGCAAGTTCTCAGGATTATCGGCGGTGATCAGAATGATGACTTTGGAAGGAGGCTCTTCTAAGGTTTTTAAAAGCGCATTCATCGCGCTCAAGTGGGCTTCTTCAAATCTCAGAAGCAGGGCGATGCGGTAGTGCGCCTCGTATGGATGCAGCGCCAGGCTGTGCTCAAGCTCCCGGATTTGGTCCACCTTTAACGTCCCACCTTCTTTCTCTGCCTGAACTATAAACAAATCTGCCATTTGCATCTTTTGGATTTGGGAGCATATGCGGCATGATCGACAAGGGACGCCAGGTTCAGGCGGACTTGAACAGTTCAAAGCCTGAGCCATTCGGAGCGCAAGCGTTCTGCGGCCGACACCATTTGGACCACAGATTAGATATGCATGGCGCACAACACCATTGGAAATATGCCCTTGGAGCAGGTTTACCGCCCATTCATGACCCAACAGATCCCAATTCATCGCGGTGATTGTAGCGCATTGGCAAAATAATAGCAATAAATTAAGGCTCTCAGGTCGCTGTGCTATAATGCCTTTTTGATTTATTATCCCTTAAATTGTCTTTCAACGCTGGAACAAACAAAAAGTGGATTGGTACGATTCTCTCAACGACCAGCAGCAGCAAGCAGTTCGTGCTGGATCGGGCCCCATATTGGTGTTAGCCGGGCCCGGATCTGGAAAAACTCGCGTCCTCACCCATCGAATCGCTCATTTGATCGGATCGCTTGGCGTACGACCGTATAATATCTTAGCGGTCACCTTTACCAACAAAGCAGCTCGAGAAATGGAGGCTCGGGTAAAAGATCTGGTTGGAGAGGACCTCCATGGACTCGCTTTAGGTACCTTTCATGCCATATGTGCAAGAATCCTTCGCCGCGAATCCGATCATCTGCCGTTTAAATCTAATTTTGTAATCTTCGACCAGGACGATCAATTTAACCTGGTCAAACAGGCAATTGCAGAGTTGAACCTGGATGATAAACGCTATCGTCCACAATCTGTGCACGCTTTGATTTCAAATTCCAAAAACGAGCTGATCCTGCCAGACGATTACCCCATACAGAATTACCGCGACGAGGTTGTACAGCGGGTTTACCGACGTTACCAAGAGATGCTTTTGACAAACAATGCACTCGATTTTGATGACTTGCTGCTTTGGACTGCGCAATTGCTGGAGGAAAATCAGCCTGTTCGGGAATGGTATGCCCGTCGCTTCGAACATATCCTTGTCGACGAGTTCCAAGACACCAACATGGCGCAATACCAGCTTCTGCGAAACATCTCATCGTTCCATCATAATTTATTTGCGGTCGGTGATGCAGACCAGTCAATTTACCGTTGGAGAGGCGCGGATTACCGCAATGTAATCCGGTTTAGAGAGAATTTCCGTGACGCCCAGCTGATCTTACTGGAACAGAATTACCGCTCCAAGCAGGCTATTCTTGATCTTGCTACCGCGGTGATTGACCGAAATCCGCAGCGCACGCCAAAACGGCTCTATTCCGAGCTTGGACAGGGACAGAAACCTATTCTTTATGAGGCATACGACGATCGAGTCGAAGCCGCGTTCGTAGTCGATATGATCAGGAAATTGATGACTGCTGAACATCTAGAGCCGGGGAGTTTCGCGGTGATGTATCGAACGAATGCCCAGTCACGATTGCTGGAAGAGGCATTCTTGCAGACTGGAATCCCTTATAAACTGGTTGGGGCGCAGAAGTTCTACGGTCGAAAAGAGATCAAAGACGTAGTCGCCTATCTTCGTTTGATCCATAATCCGAGCGACGAGCTCAGTCTGATCCGGATTATCAACACTCCCCCTCGCGGCATTGGCAACAAGACCTACCTTCAGCTAAAAATGCTCGCCCAACGCGAAAATTTATCACCGGGCAGCCTGCTTCAACAGCTTGTGAAATCTGAAAACGAAGCCCTGCTGGAAACATTGGGAGGGAGGGCAAAAACGGCCTTATCGAATTTTGCTGGTCAATTGGTGGGCTGGCTGAAACTTCGTCTGGAACTGGGGCCGCTGGAAATCATGGATCGGGTCATCGAGAATACAGACCTGCATTCTTATATCGACGACGGAACCGATGAAGGGCGAGAGCGCTGGGAAAACGTTTTTGAGCTCCGCAGGCTTGCTTCCGAGTACCAAGAGTTGGGGCTTGAAGCCTTTCTCGAAAGAGTGGCTCTCGTATCGGATCAGGACACTATCGACACAAACTCGAATGTTCCCACCTTACTGACCCTGCACGCCGCTAAAGGACTTGAGTTCCCGGTTGTTTTTATTACCGGTCTTAACGATGGTCTCCTTCCGCACAGCCGATCCTTCGAAGATCCAGAAGCCATGCAAGAAGAACGCCGCCTTTTTTATGTGGGCATTACTCGAACCAAGAACCAGCTGTTTTTGACTTACGCCCAAAACCGCTCATCTTTTGGTTACGGCGAACCGGTTGTTCCATCCCGTTACCTCGATGATATTCCTTACGACTTGATCGATGAGATCCAACCAGCACGGCATGAAGCGCGCCCTTCTAGATCGAGAATAATCCGATCCGAACGTTGGGAAACGGATTTACAAGCATTGAAGAAAAGCCAACAAGGGGAGAAAAGCCAGTCGATCCTGCAACAGTTTACGGCAGGAATGCGGGTAGCACACCCAACCTGGGGTGAAGGAATGGTTCTGAACAGCCGAATTCAAGATGGAGACGAAATCGTTGATGTCTTCTTCGCCGGAATTGGTTTAAAACACCTCGCTGCCTCTCTGGCAAAACTCGAGATAAAGACATAGGTTATAATCCTCAGCGATGCCCGTTCTGGATCAAAAATCGTTGGAGTTTATCAGCCGAAGCGCGGAACAAACCCGGCGAATAGGGATGCGGCTAGGCGCCTTGCTCCAGACAGGCGATCTTATTTGCCTGGTTGGCGATTTGGGAGCCGGAAAAACTACATTCGTTCAAGGTCTCGCGGCTGGCTGGGGCTCTCCAGATGCGACATCCAGTCCTACATTTGTAATTGTGAATGTCTACCGACGACCAGAAGGCACCCGCATGTTCCATATGGATGCCTACCGATTGGCCAGCTCCGACGAAGCCGAAGATTTGGATATCGATGCTATGTTAGAAAATGGTCCGCTGGTAGTGGAGTGGGCAGATCGGATTCAGCCGGTCTTTCCCGAAGGATATCTTTGGATCTCGATGCGCTGGATAGAGGACTCACAGCGCGATATGGTTTTCTCTGCTCAGGGAGTACGGCATTCGTCCATACTGGACCATCTGCGCAATTATATCTCTGGTGCTCGTTCATGACCCGCTCATCTGCAATCCTACTGGCTATTGATACATCCACCCGGTCGGTCGGTGTAGCTTTATACGATGGTGAAAAGATCCTAAACGAAACAACCTGGAACAGCGCAGACTATCACACCGTCGAGCTGGCACCAGCAGTCGAGCAAGCATTCCAAAGGGTCAATTTGGATCCTGATACTTTGAGCGCCCTGGCTGTTGCAATTGGACCGGGATCTTTCACCGGTCTGCGGATTGGGCTTGCGTTTGCAAAAGGATTTGCGCTAACCCGGCACCTGCCGATTCTCGGAGTACCAACGCTTGAAATCCTGGCATACGCCCAACCCCTCAGCGATGCATCTTTAGCGACCGTTCTGCGAGCGGGACGCGGTCGACTGGCAGTCGGGTGGTTCGAAAATCAGCGAAAAAGCTGGCGGCTTTCAAAGGATATTGAGGTATGCACGCCGACCGAGCTGGGCAGCAAGATTTCCAAGCCAACGATCATATGCGGTGAATTGAGCGATGTGGAACGCGATCTGCTGCGCCAGGTTTCCCCTTATGTTTCGCTGGCCTCGCCGGCTCAATCGCTGCGCCGAACAGGCTACCTGGCAGAACTCGCATGGAAGCGGTGGAAGTCTGGAAACACAGACGATCCAGCCTCGCTGTCACCGATCTATCTCCACTACAATGAGCCAATTCCCGGATGAAAGAAACAACAGCGAGTATTCGAACCGTGATTCACATCCGCCCGATGGCAGACAACGACATTCCCAGGGTGTTGGAAATTGACCGGCAGTCCTTCAGTCTACCCTGGCCGCCAAGCTCTTATCACTATGAACTGCATGAAAATCCTGGGTCTGCGCTTTGGGTTGCGGTGCTGCAGGAGCCTGGACAGGATGATCTTGTTGTTGGGATGATCGTGGTCTGGTTTATTGTCGATGAAGCCCATATCGCTACCCTCGCAGTCGATCCAGTCTACCGCAGACGCAACATCGCGCGACAGCTCCTGGATACTGCGCTTCAAGCAATAGTAGCGCGGGGGTTGAATAGAGCAACGCTGGAAGTACGGGCGAACAATATCGCTGCTAAAAATCTCTATCAAGGTTTTGGATTCGACACAGCAGGAATACGTCCGCGATACTATCGGGATAACAATGAAGATGCCTGGATTATGTCGGTTCAAGATTTGACCCTCGATAATCTAAGCGGGTTTACGGATGTCCTTTCCAATTCTGGATCAGGAGAGAAGTTATGACGCCAGATGATAGCCTTTTGAAGGTCGCAGAAGAAGTCACCATCTGCACACGCTGTTCGCTTCATCAATCACGGAAACGGTCTGTTCCTGGAGAGGGACCTTCGAAAGCCGACATTATGTTAATTGGCGAAGGGCCAGGATTTCACGAAAATGAACAAGGTCGTCCGTTCGTTGGCGCGGCAGGCAAATATTTAGAAGAGCTCCTGGCTGGAATCGGGATGAAACGAACGGATGTTTATATCACTAATGTGGTCAAATGCCGTCCACCAGGCAATCGGGATCCTGAGCTCAGCGAGATTCAAGCATGTGGAGGGTATCTCGACCGCCAAGTGGAGGCGATCAATCCGAAGGTGATCGTTACGCTAGGACGCTTTTCTATGGCGCGTTATTTGCCGAACGCCAGAATTAGCTCTGTTCATGGACGCGCAACCAGAGTTAATGGAAGGCTGGTAGTAGCAATGTACCACCCTGCCGCCGCCCTGCATCAGCCATCGCTAAAATCTGCGATTGAGCAGGATTTTTCTCATTTACCTGAATTTATCAACCAGACTGCGCAGACCGCCGAGACACAGAAGCCTCCTAGCGACAACCCTGAGCCAAAGCAGCTCTCGTTATTTTAGGCGACTGACCAACAATCTCCATGATGAACCCGCTCAAGAATCTATACAACCAGCTACCGTCCAGGTTTCGGGGCAGCTTCCGGCGCCTTATTCCTGCCTCATTCCTGCGCAGGTATGCGCACCGAAACACAGATGTTTACTTGATCTCTTACCCAAAGTGCGGGCGAACGTGGCTTCGATTAATGGTTGGTAAAGCGATCGCTTTGCATTATGGTCTACCCGAAACGGAGGATCTGCTGTTTATCCATTGGAAGTCGCGCCCGCATCCATCCGTTCCACATATTACGGTAATTCATGAGGATCGACCCATGCTCAAGACTCCAGCTGAGCTTGAGACTTCTAAGAGCCGATTTCGGGATAAACTGGTGATCTTCCTGGCGCGCGATCCAAGGGACGTAATCGTTTCCAGCTATTTCGAGATGAAAAACCGCGGGCAGCTCTTTGGAGACAACCCGTATGAAGACCGAAAACCGGTCTTCTCTGGAAGCTTGCAGGAGTTTATTACCAGAGAGCAAGGCGGTTTCTCCACCATTCTTCGGTACTACAATATCTGGGCAGAAAACCGAGAAGTGCCGCGCGGCTTCCTGCTAATTCGCTATGAAGACCTGAAAATCTATCCTCTCGGGCAACTTCGAAAGTTCGTTGATTTCATTGGATTAACTGCTATCTCGGACCAAAACTTGTCGGAGGCAGTTGAATTTGCATCTTTCGAAAATATGCGCAAAATGGAATCCGAAGCAATATTTACCAGCGGAATGCTGCGACCCGCCAATGCCGATGACCGAGAAAGCTATAAAACTCGAAAGGGTAAGGTCCGCGGTTATTTGGAATATTTAAACGATGAAGAGATCAGGTATTTAGACAGGCAGATTCAGGATAATCTTTCCCCGTTTTTCGGGTACACTGCTTGAAAAATATTATCACCAAGACAGAATGGATTGAGAGAATGACTGAAAATGGAAAAGAAACTTTAATAGCCAAATTGAAGGACCGAACTGCTCGCATCTCGGTGCTGGGTTTAGGCTATGTTGGTCTGCCACTCGCGGTGGCGTTTGCAGAAGCTGGTTATCGGGTACATGGCGTCGATCCCGACAGTCGGAAAATCGAGACACTACAGCGGGGCGAAAGCCATATCCAAGATGTTCCCAGTGAACAGATCGCACGCCTGGTAAAATCGGGCAACCTGGAATCCAGCACTGACTTTTCAAGCCTGGCTGAAGCTGACGCGGTCAGCATTTGTGTTCCGACTCCATTACGAAAAACTGGCGATCCAGACCTTTCTTATATTCTCAACGCCACCGAATCCCTTGGAAAATATATGCACCCCAATATGGTAGTGGTGCTCGAATCAACCACTTATCCTGGCACGACGCGCGAGATCCTGCTGCCTCAGCTCGGCGAGCAGAAAGGGCTCAGCGCCGGAGAGGACTTTTTCCTGGCTTTCTCACCAGAACGAGTCGATCCAGGCCGCAAAGATTGGACAACTCTCAACACGCCAAAAGTGATCGGCGGGATCACACTCGCATGTTCGGAGGTCGCCGCCACCTGGTATCGCCAGGCGTTAAAGAGCGTCGTCGAAGTAACCTCAGCGGAAGTGGCAGAGATGGCTAAGCTGCTCGAAAACACTTTTCGGATGATCAATATTGGGTTGGTCAACGAAATGGCGATGATGTGCGAGAAGTTGGGGGTGGACGTGTGGGAGGTGATCGATGCTGCGGCTACCAAACCCTTTGGATTTATGAAATTCACCCCGGGACCTGGGCTTGGCGGACACTGCATCCCGATTGATCCACTCTATCTCTCCTGGAAGCTGCGGGCCTTGAATTACACCGCTCGTTTTATCGAGCTTGCATCGGAGATCAACACCGGTATGCCGCGCTATGTGGTTGGAAAAGTGCAGGATGCATTGAACGAGCGATCTAAGGCCCTTAAAGGCAGTCGGGTGCTCGTATTAGGTGTGGCATACAAACCTGATATCGACGATCTGCGCGAATCGCCGGCCCTGGATGTGATGGGGCTTCTGGAGCAAAAAGGGGCATTGGTTCAATACCACGACCCCTATATTCCCAGCGTATATCATGATGGCATAGGAAAAGACAGCGTGACGGAACTTATGGAGGTCGTGCGTTCATCGGATTGCGTAGTCATTGTGACCAATCACAGCAGTTACGATTATCCTGAATTGCTGAAGAACGCCAGTCTGATCGTCGATACTCGCAATGCGATTGGTGCAGTTGGCCGCGACAACCCTAAAGTTGTCCGATTGTAGAGGTCGAGCGAGGGAAATATGGCAAATTATCTGGTCACTGGTGCCGCCGGATTCATAGGCGCCCGAGTATCCGGGATGCTGCTGGATGCAGGTCACCGCGTGATAGGATGCGATAACCTGAATAATGCCTATGACGTGCGAGTCAAGCACTGGCGCTTAGGCAAGCTAACGTCTCGCCCAGAATTTAAATTCCTGAATATCGATATCAGCAACCGAGGCGAGCTTGAGCAGATCAATTCTGCCGGCGAAAGCGAGCCGGTGGATGCGATTATCAACTTGGCTGCCCGAGCAGGCGTTCGACAATCGGTACAAGATCCCTGGGTTTATTATGAAACCAATTTAACAGGCACATTGAATCTGCTTGATTACAGCCGTGAACATGCCATCCCAAAATTTGTGCTGGCCTCCACTTCCAGCGTATATGGGAGTAATGCTCCGCTGCCGACACCCGAAAATTCCAGCAGCGATTTCCCTCTGCAGCCTTATGCTGCCAGCAAGAAAGCTGCCGAAGCCCTTTGCCATGCTTACCATTTTCTTCATAAAATCGATGTAACCGTGTTCCGATACTTCACGGTTTACGGACCAGCCGGTCGACCGGACATGTCGATGTTTCGTTTCACGCAATGGATTCGTGAAGGAAAGCCCCTTAAATTGAACGGCGATGGAGAGCAATCACGCGGGTTCACATATATCGACGATATCGCCCGAGGTACAATCCTGGGGTTAAAACCCCTCGGTTTTCAGATCATCAATCTCGGCGGGCATGAGACCATAACGATCAATAATCTTATCCACCTGCTCGAAGAAAGGATCGGCAAGCAGGCTCAAATCCAGCATTTACCTGCCGACCCCGCAGATATGTTGGCAAACTGGGCAAACGTTCAGAAGGCAAGTGAATTATTAGGATGGGAGCCGCAAGTCTCTTTGAAAGAAGGTCTTTCGCAGTTGGTCGATTGGTATGAAGGCGAGCGAGAATGGGCAAGCCAGATTGCCACCACGTGAAAACGACACCTATTTATGAAATGAGCGGAAACAGGCGCATAAAGCTCGTTGATCCACCAGAACATACCGACAGTGCTGCATGAAGCCAAATGGATTTGAAAATTGGCTTGATCGGTTGCTGAGCAGGCTGTTTAAAAACGATCTCATCCGCCGGATGTTTAAAAACTCCGGCTATCTTTTCAGCACAACCGGAATATCTGCGATCGCCAGCATGTTCCAAGGCATCTTGAGTGCCAGGCTGCTTGGCGCTTCTGGCTTCGGGATCCTTGGCACGATTACACTTTTCACCAGCGTAATTAATAATTTCGTCTCCTTTCGAATGGGTGAGCTCGTTGTCAAGTATGTTGGGCTCTATACCGAGCGCGGGGACAACCGTTCCGCAGCAGCTGTGTATAAGGTGGCAGCGCTCTTCGAGATGCTGGCATCGATCGTGGCGTTTGGGTTGATCGTTCTGCTTGCTCCAATCGGAGCGAAGTATTTCGCTAAAGATCCAGAAATGGCGCAGATGTTCGTTCTCTACGGTCTGGTCGTCCTCGCTAATCTGATTGCCGAAAGCTCGACAGGTTTGCTGCAAATTTTCGATCGCTTTGGAAGGCTGGCCGGTTTGGGCGTTATTCAAAGCCTGACAACATTAGCTTTGATTATCATTACTTATTTACTTGGGGGCGATTTGGCGGGGATATTGATTGCATATCTTGCTGGAAAGGCTTTAGGAGCAATAACCATCTCTTCTTTCGCAATCTTGGAAGCCAATCACCGATGGGGACCTGCCTGGTGGCGGACTCCTATCCGCACTTTGAGCCCCAGCTTCCCGGAATTGGCTCGCTTCGCGGTCAGCACCAACCTCAGTGCTACGATCAGTTTGGTCACCAAGGACAGCGAGTTATTATGGGTGTCTCTCCTTCGAGGTCCAACCGAAGCTGGATATTATAAACTGGCGCTAGCGCTCGGCAATATGGTGCAGATGCCGGTTGATCCCCTGCCGCAAGCAACATATCCTGAGCTTTCCAGACAGGTTGCGCACCATGAATGGAGCAGCGTGCGCTACATTCTTTTACAGGGATCTCGAATGGCTGGTATTTATTCATTGATTGCTGCGGCTTTCTTGATTATTTTTGGGAAGCCGCTTATCAGCTTGCTTTACACATCAGAATTTCTCCCCACATATCCCGCACTGGTGATTTTGTTGGCTGGTCTGGTAGTCGCCAATACCTTCTATTGGCGCAGAATCGCCCTGTTAGCGCTTGGACGGGCTGATTATCCTGCGAAGCTCAATTTGATCCTCGCCGGGAGCAAAGTAGCGGCAACATTGTTAATCGTCCCCAAGTATGGATATCTGGCTAGTGCAGCTCTGCTTTCCGGTTTCTACTGGTTCAGCTCGCTTTTCAGCGTCATAAAATTCAGGACCTTGATTTCCGAAAAAGAACATACGGAAAAGCTTACGGGATGATTGAATTGGATATCACGATTATCGCACCCAGTGAGATACCCGCCCGCCGCGCGAATACGCTCCAGGTGATGAAAATGGCCCAAGCGATTTCGATCCTCGGGCACAGGATCCACCTGCTTGTTCCCTTTACGGCTGCTGCCTCCAATGCGAGCGCTGCAACTTTTCCGGGATGGGACGAGCTCGCCTGGCATTACGGTCTGTCTCATCCATTCGAAATCCTCTGGCTCCCGGCAAATAAAAAGCTACGGCGATATGATTTCAGCTTGAACGCGGTAAGAGCAGCTCGCAAACTTCAATCCGATCTGATCTACACCCGACTGCCTCAAGCTGCCGCGATCTCCAGCCGCCTGGGCATCGCAACCATCTTTGAATTGCACGATATCCCACACGGCAGGTTTGGTCCATGGCTGTTTCGGCAGTTCCTGGCTGGAAGCGGGAGGCGCCGGCTGGTTACAATTACGGCTGCTCTTCAGGCAGAACTCTTGCAGCGTTTTGAGATTGATCCCACCCCCTCATTCGCAGTGGTCGCGCCAGACGGCGTCGATCTGGAGCGTTACATCGATCTCCCCACCCCTGGGGAAGCCCGGATTTTCCTACACACAAAATGCGATGGGGGTGAATGGAATTCTTTTGATCCGCAGAAATTCACGGTTGGCTATACCGGTCACCTCTATCCAGGCCGCGGAAGCGAGCTGCTGCTGGAACTTGCCGAAAGACTTCCGCAGGTTAATTTCCTGATCGTCGGCGGCGAACCCGCCCATGTCGAAGCGCTGCAGCGTGCAGGGCAGCTCCGCGAGCTGACAAACCTGATCTTGACGGGTTTCGTCCCAAATGCCGAGCTCCCGCTTTTCCAGGCTGCGTGCGAGATCTTACTGATGCCGTACCAGCAAAAGGTGGAAGCTTCCTCGGGTGGAGATATCTCCCGGTATTTGAGCCCAATGAAACTATTCGAGTACCTTGCAAGCGAGAGAGCGATTATTTCGAGCGACCTGGCTGTATTGAAAGAGGTGCTCACCCCCGATAATTGCTTACTGATCCGAGGCGATCAGCCTGAGGCCTGGGAAGTTGGAATAAAGAAATTGATCGAGGATCCCAGGCTGCGTAAGCAGCTAGCCGCTCAAGCGCGCACGGACGCCAACCGCTACACATGGGAATCACGCTCCGCCAAAATCCTAGACGGGCTGGATACTTGACGCTGCTCAATAACGGCTTTAAAACGTGAGATAATCTAGCACTCAGATGGACATGCAGCCAAAAAACAAATCATCGTTTTCCAAGCGGATAACCCCCAAAAGTGCAGCGCTCGCCTTTTTAACGCTCAGTGGGCTGATCCTGGTGTCAATTTTTTTGACGATGATCAACAGCCGCTCCATTTCCTTTACGGGATGGACATCTTTCCTGGCGGTTGGACTGCTCGGGCTCGGGGTAATTTTGGGGGCCTGGAGGCTGCTCCGTTCAGAGAAACCCCCATCCTGGTTGTTCACGCTTGTGCTGGCTGCTGTTCTAATTCGCCTGGCTGCCGGACTGCTTTGGTTCACCACCCTTCCAGTGTATGGGCATGGCACCCCCGCCGAAGTCGGAGGCTATGTCATGGGCGACGCAGCCGGACGAGACCAGGCAGCCTGGAAGCTGGCTGCGTCTGGTGAATCTCTGCTGCGGGCGTTCCAGAACAATCGCAAGGTAGACCAATACGGCGGTTTGCTCTTTATCAGCGCGGCAATTTATCGTTTTGTGGGCAGCGAACAGCATCAAGCCCTGTTGATTGTATTGCTTGCAGCATGCGGCTCTGCCCTGGCTGTGCTGTTTGGCTGGGCATTCACCCGTCGAATATGGGGTGAACAGACTGCAGCAATCGCTGCCTGGGGGCTTGTTCTATATCCCGAAGGGATTCTGCTGGGCAGCTCGCAGATGCGCGAAGCATTCACCATTCCGCTGGTCGCGGCTGCTTTCTATGGATTAGCCCGTTTTCGAGATGAGCGAACGCTTGCAGCATTGACCTGGGTTTTCGTCCCCTTCTTGATTACCGTATTCCTCTCCCCGCTCACCGCAGGTTTGCTTTTGGGCGGCATGGTGCTTTTCTCTACAGTGCTGGTTCAATCCCATTCGGGCGGACTGCTGAGAAACCACTGGTTCTGGTTAGCCATTGCTGCGCTTGTTGTGGTGGGTCTTGCAGGTCTCTGGTTGGAGCTGCGCGAGGTCGTACCTGAACGGATCACAAATCCGATTGCGATGGCAAGCTGGTGGCTGCGCAAATCAGCGAGCTTCCAAGCATATATCAGCCAGCATGCCTCTGGCTGGATGCAAAAAATATTCAAATTTACACCAGAATGGCTCCACCTGCCGATGCTGCTAACATATGGAATCGTACAGCCGTTTTTCCCCGCAGCACTGATCGCAGGGAGTGAAGCGCCGATCTGGCGGGCGATTGCAATCTGGCGATCTGTAGGATGGACCCTACTTCTGGCTTTCCTGGCATTCGCACCATTTCATGCATGGCGAAAGGATGGAGACCGCAGCCTGGCACGCATGCTGACATTGATAGTCTGGCTGTTCATCTTGATCGCGGCTTTTCGGGGTGGCAGCGACGCATGGGACAACCCGCGTTATAGGACAATTTTTGTCATTCTGCAAACCGCCATTGCTGCTCGGATCATCATTGAGGAACGCCAGTCGCACGATCCCTGGCTCAAACGCGCCATGTTGATTGCTGGGGCGATTCTGCTCTGGTTTCTGCCCTGGTATGTAGACCGCTACTACACCATCGGATGGCCTATTACGGATCCCATCCGCACCCTGATGCTTGGTTTTGCCTGCGGTATTTTACTCGTGATCGGCGATTGGGCGGTATCTAAAGGAAAAAACAAGAACACCAGGGAGCATCCACGTGAGGACGAGACCAATCCGCCTGGCGAGGAAGAGAAAGAGCTGCCAAGGTGAAAGATCGGCTAGCATTCAGCACATTTCTCGCGAAACCATGGGCGCCTATCCTGGTCGCATGCCTGGGCGGCATCGCTTATATCATTCAACTGATCTATTTTTCCCGTTCCCAGGAGTTTGTTCTCGACGAGGGGGCTTTTCTTTATAAAGGGCTTCTATTCGCCAGCGGAAAATACTCGCTTTATCAGTCTTACGGCCCTTGGAGCAATCATATGCCGCTCGCCTTTCTAATCCCTGGCAGCGTCCAAGCGCTGTTTGGTCCGGGGATTCTGACAGGGCGGGCATTCGCGATTGCACTCGCGATATTGACGCTGCTCGGTATCTGGCTGCTCGCTGCTCGATTAGGAAACCGCTGGTGGGCTGCTGGCGCGATCATGGTGGTAGCCTTGAACCCAATGCTGGCGAAGATGTATGCCACAGCAATTTCGCAGGGGCTTGTGATCTTCATGCTCACCTGGGCGCTGTTCCTGGCATTAGGTCCAAACCGGCCACTCTGGCAGACTACGCTTGCCGGTGGGATGGCTGGTTTAATTCTCCTGACTCGGATCAATATGTTCCTGGTGCTGCCAATTCTTGTTCTCTATATCTTTTGGGAACACGGTTGGAAGTCTGGACTGCTCGCCGGAGCTGCAGGCTTACTGGTTGTAATCGTTGGGCATGCCTTATTCTGGCCAGGGATTCTGCAGCTCTGGACAATCTTACCGCGATCGCTTACCCCCTTTCTTAACGTCTGGCGTTTACCAAGCGCATACGACAGCACCTGGCAGCCGAATACTTCGATTGAAGGCCGGCTGTTAAGTTTTTTCCAGATATTCCGCTTCCACTTCATCAGTATGACCGGAGCAGTCGCCTCCTGGATTCTATGGCCATCGAAGGATCGTTGGAAATCGCGAAGCAGCTTTCGCAGCGCGGTCTTTCTCTCCGTGCTCTTCGTAAGCCTCTTGAGCTTGCATTTGTGGTTTTCCATCGGGGGAGATTACTGCGTATTCTGCATGCCTGGATACCTGGGTTTCTTTTTTGTACTGGGATTGCTTCTGTTCATTCAAACAGCCTCACAATGGGATAGCGCTCCGAAGGGTTGGCGAGCGGTGCTCTGTGTCACGGCTGTGCTGGTGCTGAGCGCCGGAATCGGATATAGCGCTTTTGAGACAATCGGACAATCTTTGATCGAATTCCCGATCCCTAGCTTCCTCATCGGCTCAGCAATCCCTAGCTCTGTACCATTAGGCGCGGTGCTGGTCAACAAGCTCGGCCTTGCAGAAAAAATCCTGCGCAGGGTTCTTCCGATTGGTTTTGGATTTGGGATTGGCCTGTTGATTGTACTGACGGCATATCTATTCATGCGATTCTCTAGGGGTTCAACCACACCTAACCGTTCGAGAATGAGTTTTGGAATGGCTTGCATCGTCTTTTTCCTGGTTATCGGCTTGCTGCTTTCTCCAACGCCCATTCTCGGCGGCGGATACAGCACGTACGATTGCAGCGGGAATGTGCTCGAATTCATACAAGGCCGCTGGAGAGCATCTTGATCGCATGATTCCCCCGGATTCGCTCGTTTATTGGAAGGGCACGCTAACCGCAGTACCACTCTTGTACCTCGATGACATCCGAATTTTCCCGGCGCAGATCAACGATGGTTATTCTTACATCACCTCGGGAGACGATCTCGACATCCTCCAGAAATTTGGGAGGTGGAATGATACCCTTTCAGTCCAATGGGCGCATCAGGCAGATTATGTCTTGATCGAACAGCGCTCCTTTTTTGGCTGGCTCAAAGACCTGATCTTAAGCGGAGGATATGAGGAGCTCCCTCCCACTCCATGGGCTGTGCCTTGCCGTGAAAATTCCCAGATCCGGATCTTCAAGAACAATGCTGCTTCACAATAAAGTCTACAAAGCGAGCTTACTTCTTCTATTAGCATTTCTGACGCTTGGAGCATGCACTGAGCTGTATGTTAACCGCTCAGGATTGTTCAGCTGGTTGGGGCAGTTTTCGGTATCGTTTTGGCTTTGTTCCAGCATTCTTGGCTTTCTGCTGATCCTTTTTGTCGCCGCAGGACTTCTTTTTGTTCTTCGCCCTCCATTTTCTTTCAATTTTCTTGAGTCCCTGATCACGCTGCGTGAGCGAATGGGTTGGCTTCGATGGCTCCTTGGTGGAATAATTGCGCTGCTGCCTTCGTTCGTGCTGCTCTTCACGCCTCTGGGGACAACCCTCAGCGGTCCATTTTTCCGAACCATCCTCTGGATACTTTCGAGCACTGCGATTGCATTTCTTTTCATGCGATCGTCGAAGCAAGCTGTCTCGTTAGAGATGCTCGCGTTTACCTTTTCTTTGACTGCCGCGCTGCATTATCTGAATATCAAGCTTTCTGCGGTGACCGGTTATCCCTTTATGCTAATCTGGTCTGAAGGAAACCGCTTCTATGATTATTCGGTGATATTGGGAAGCAGCCGATACCTCTATCCTGGAAAACTTACCATCCCATATAACGATCCCGGGCGGTATATATTATGGGGGCTTCCATTTGCGATCCGGAATACACCCATCTGGCTGCATCGATTGTGGGATGCGGTCCTTTGGACCGTCCCTTATTTGGTTTTAGGGCTATTACTAAGCCGCTTGAGCCGCTTAAAATCACTCCCTATCTGGACTTTCGCTCTTTGGATCATGGTTTTCCTGGTCCAAGGACCGGTCTACCCAACGTTGATCCTGGCGGCGATCATTACCGTGCTGTTTGTCCGCCCTGGCAAATGGTTGTCGATCCTGATCGGAGCAGCGATCGCTGGCTACTACGCTGGATTAAGCCGCTTCACCTGGCTCCCTGCCGCGGCGACCTGGACAGCTTTTATTTTGCTTGCCGATTTTACCCTGGTAAAAGGTGAGGCCGTTCTTAAAGTGGTTCGGCGCTTATTACCCATAGCGGCTGCATCTCTGATCGCTCTCGGCGCAGCTTCGCTGGCAAATCCGACTCTGCTGAAACCGGCGTCGTACACGCCTGGGGAAACGACCACATTTTCGCAACCACTGCTCTGGTACCGCCTCTTCCCAAACTCAACCTATTCTTCGGGCATACTCCTCAGCCTAGGGATCGCAACTCTACCGCTTATTTGTTTGCTCGTTTGGATGATCACAAAGAAGGTTTGGAAACTTAACTGGCTTCAAGTCACGGCGTTCGGAGCCGCCTGCATCATTTTCCTGGTCGGAGGATTGGTCGCAAGCGTGAAAATTGGCGGCGGAAGCAACCTTCATAATCTAGATATGCTGCTTGTTTCACTCGCTATTATCGCTGCCCTGGCTTTGCGGGCTGTTGGAATCGAGCAAATTCGCGTATGGCCAGGATTTGCCAGGTTTATCCTCGCTCTGACTCTCTTGATTCCCGCCTGGAAAGTAGTGTTGAACGGCGAACCGCTCAGCCTACCTGATGAAAAGGTAGTTGAGCATGCCCTTGAGTCCGTTTATGCAAAAGCGACAAAGGCTCAAACCCGCGGCGAAGTCTTGTTTATGGATGACCGCCAGCTGCTGGCGTTTGAGATCATCAAAGGCATTCGCCTGGTCCCAGATTATGAGAAGAAATACCTGATGGATCAGGCGATGGCAGGCGATGCCGCATACTTCAAGGATTTTTATGCAGACCTCGCTCGCCAGCGCTTCTCGCTGATTATCTCACAACCCATGTTTGTCAACTCGCAGTCGAATACCGAAGACCGCTTTCCGGAAGAAAACAATGCCTGGGTGAAATGGGTAGCCGGCCCACTGTTGTGCTACTACACCCCAATAGAGACTATTCCAGAAGTCCAGCTTCAATTCCTTGCGCCGCGCGAAGATCCTAAGGGATGTCCCTGAACCCTCACCAATTTTAAGATGGATCCTTAGCGGGTATAATTAGAGGCGCAAGTACCCTTCAGCAGCATCAGCGCTGACGCAAAAAAACACAAAAACTAAGGAGTTCGGTTTGAAACTCTCTATCGTGATTCCGGTCTACAACGAGATCGAGAGCCTGCCCCTGCTCCAGGATCAAATTCATCAGGCGATTGACACCAACCCAGAATTAAGCTGGGAGGTGATTTATGTGGATGACGGCAGCCGCGATGGCAGCCCGGAAATTTTAGAAGCACTGGCGTTGAGCGACCCAGAGCACACCCGGGCGGTCTTGCTGCGCCGGAATTTTGGACAGACCGCTGCGATCGCAGCAGGCATCGACCACGCCCAGGGAGAAGTGATTGTATTAATGGACGCCGACCTTCAGAACGACCCGGCGGATATCCCTCGTATGCTTGAAAAAATCGATCAGGGGTACGATGTGGTCAGCGGCTGGAGAGAGGAACGCCAGGATACCTTCCTGACCAGGGTAGTGCCTTCGCATGCTGCGAACTGGCTGATCTCCACGGTTACAGGTGTCCACCTGCACGATTACGGCTGTACCCTGAAAGCTTACCGCCAGGAAGTGCTGACGGGTTTTAGGCTATACGGAGAAATGCACCGGTTTATTCCAGCGTACGCGAATTCTGTTGGCGCCCGAATGATCGAGCTTCCAGTGCAACATCATGCTCGTAAGTACGGAAAAACCAAGTACGGCCTCACGCGTACCTTGAAAGTGGTCCTGGATCTTTTCACAGTAAAATTCCTGATCAGCTATGCCAATAAACCGATATATCTTTTCGGTGGAACCGGTATCATCCTGATCGGTATCAGCCTAGCGACTCTGCTCTTTCTGCTCATCCGCCGGATCTTCTTTTCCATTTCGGTCACCGAATCGCCATTCTTTTCAACCAGCATGATGGTTTTCATCCTGGGCTTTCAATCGATCCTGTTAGGATTGATCGCCGAGCTGTTGGTGCGAACCTATCACGAATCGCAGCAGAAGCCCACTTACACCGTCCGGAAATTGATCGCCCCTCCATCAGAATTGGACGAAGTGTAATGCGCATCCTGGTTTTGACCTATGAATACCCCCCGATCGGCGGTGGGGGAGGTATGGCTGCGCTGGAGATCAGCCGCGACCTCGCCCGGCGCGGCCATGAGGTCCATGTGCTCACGGCGCACATCGAGGGTCTTTCTCATAAGGAAGAGCTGGACGGTGTGCAAGTGATCCGCCTGCGCTCATTTCGCCGATCGCCGTACAAAGCGAACCTGTCTGCGATGTTCGGCTATGTGCTGGCTGGCGCAATCGCCGGATATTGGCACCTTCGCCGCTGGCGCCCAGATGTGATCCACGTACATTTTGCAGTACCTACCGGTCCAGTCGCCTGGCTGCTTTCCCGCTTGAGCGGAATCCCTTACGTGCTTACTGCTCACCTGGGCGATGTGCCCGGCGGCGTACCAGAGAAGACCGGGCGATGGTTTCGCTGGATATACCCATTGACCCCCCCAATATGGAAAGCGGCTGCCAGGGTGGCCGCGGTCAGCGAGCATACTCGCTCGCTGGCATTGAAGCACTATCCTGTCGAAATCGAGGTGATCCCGAATGCGACCGACCTGCAGCTGCTCGATCCCGGCAAAATCCGGGTTCAAAATCCACCCCGGATTGTCTTCGCCGGGCGCTTTATGCCTCAAAAAAACCCTATCCAGCTTATTCAGATTCTTGCAGGGCTGAAGGATCTCAATTGGACTTGCGTCATGATGGGGGATGGTCCGCTGCGAGATCAGGCGGAGGATGAGATCAATCGACTCGAGGTGAGCGACAGGTTTCGGCTGCCAGGATGGGTCACCCCAGACCAGGTGATTCAAAATTTCCGGTCTGCCGATATCCTGTTAATGCCCTCAAGCTCCGAAGGGCTGCCGGTAGTCGGCGTACAAGCGCTTGCGATGGGACTCGCGATTGTTGCATCAAATGTGGGGGGTTTTGTGGACCTGGTGGATCATGATTGCAATGGATTCTTGATCGAGCCAGGAGACGCTGCTCTATTCGAGCAGGGATTAAGGGCTTTGCTTTCCGAACCTTCAAAGCTGCTTGAATTCCGCCGATCCAGCCGCCAAAAAGCCCAGAGCTTTGACATCCAGATCGTGGCATCTGCTTACGAACGAATCTTCCAGAGCTTGAAATAATTCATCCTTGACCATCTGCCAACCGGGGTTATAATTCAACGGCTGAATTTTAGAATGCCTTATGATTACTGAACCTTTGTCAGACCGTGAGCTCGTCCTGCTCGATGAAATCGAGCTCGACCCAGATATAACCCAGGCCTCGCTCGCCGCCCAACTGGGCGTGGCGGTCGGGACCGTCAACTGGCATATCAAACGCCTGATTTCCAAAGGATATGTCAAAGTCAAGCGCGCACGGCGGCGCAAGCTTCGCTATATTATTACGCCAGAAGGGCTGGCGTTTCGGGCTGCGCTAGCTGTAAACTACATTGAAACCTCGATGCGCCTATATCGCAAGACCCGCCTGCATGTCCGCGAGCTGCTGAGCCAGGTTCACCAATCCGGCTTTGACCAGGTTAAGGTCGATGGAGATGGGGATATCGGTGATATTTGCCGACTTACCTGCCTTGAAATGGGGGTTCGGGTGATCGAATCTAATCCTCAGACGGCTGCCGAGCCGATCCCGACTTTAATAGTCGATGGGACGAAGGTATCACTTCAGATCAAAGGATGATGGAATAATATGGATTTATCGGATTTCTGGCATAATCGCAGGGTTTGTGTGACTGGCGGGGCAGGGTTCCTCGGCTCATTTGTCTTGGAAGAGCTGGAACGGCGAGGGGCAAAAGATATTTTTGTGCCGCGGATTGAGCAGTATGACCTGGTGCAGCGTGAAGATATCATTCGCATGCTCGATGATGCAAAACCCGATTTGATTATCCATCTGGCAGCCCTTGTTGGTGGGATTGGGGTCAACCAGACCAGGCCGGCTGAGTTCTTTTACAACAATCTGATGATGGGGATCCAGCTCATTCACGAAGCCTGGCAGCGTGGAGTGCAGAAGGTCGTCGCGGTTGGCACGATCTGTGCTTATCCAAAAATCACTCCGATTCCTTTCAAAGAGGAACATCTATGGGATGGTTATCCCGAGGAAACCAACGCTCCTTATGGTTTGGCAAAAAAAATGCTGCTTGTCCAGGCCCAGGCTTACCGACAGCAGTATGGTTTCAATACCATCTACCCGCTTCCGGTAAATCTCTACGGGCCGCGGGACAACTTCGACCTGGAGTCTTCCCACGTAATTCCAGCTCTGATCCGGAAATGCCTGTCAGCCAAGGAAGCTAAGGCAGAGCAAGTTGTGCTTTGGGGTGATGGAACACCTACCCGTGAATTTCTGTATGTGGAAGATGCCGCAGAAGCCCTGGTGCTTGCTGCGGAGCGCTATAACGGACCGGAGCCCTTCAACCTTGGCTCGGGCCAGGAAATTGCGATCAAAGACCTGGCAGAGATGATCGCCCGCCTTACAGGATATGCCGGGAAGATTGCCTGGGATCTCAGCAAACCGAACGGACAACCACGCCGAGCTCTGGATACCAGCCGGGCGGAGCAGTATTTCGGATTTCGCGCGGGAACCCCGTTTGAGGAAGGCTTAAGACGCACTATAGAGTGGTATCTCCAGCATCGCAAGCTTGAAAATCCGAGCCTCAGCGGAGATTAGGGAATGACAGCAGACAGTAAACTAAGCAAACATCCCATTGAAGGCGGCGCCTGGTCGCTGGTTATTCGACCTCAGCGGAACCTATTCGATCTCCGCCTGGGGGAATTATGGCAGTATCGCGACCTGATCGGCTTGTTCGTCCGGCGAGACTTTGTCTCTGTCTATAAACAAACCATTCTTGGACCGCTCTGGTATGTGATCCAGCCGATCCTCACCACCGTTATCTTCACAATCATTTTCGGGCGGATTGCAGGGCTCTCAACAGACGGTCTCCCCAAATTCCTATTTTATATGTCTGGCACAGTCGTTTGGAGTTATTTCGCCGATTGTCTGACGAAGACATCCAACACTTTTATCACCAACTCCCAACTCTTTGGAAAAGTGTATTTTCCACGCCTGGCGGTACCAATATCCATCCTGATATCAGGCCTGATCGGATTTTCGATCCAGTTCCTGCTTTTCATTGGTTTTACAATCTATTACATCCTGATCGGAGCCGCAGTCCAACCCAATATTTGGATCCTCATCACTCCTGTCCTGCTGGTCATGATGGCAGGATTGGGCTTGGGATTTGGCGTCATCGTATCATCCCTGACTACACGCTACCGTGATCTGAGGTTCCTGGTGACCTTCGGAACCCAGCTTTGGATGTATCTAACCCCGGTGATCTATCCGGTATCCAGTATTCCTGAGCCCCTTCCGCCCACTGATCCAGGCGAACCCGCTCACCCCGATCGTCGAGGCATTTCGCTACGCCTATCTTGGAACGGGTACGGTGAATTTGATCAATTTACTCTACAGCGCGGTTGTGATGGTTGTTGTCTTGATTGCAGGCACCCTGCTGTTCAACCGCATCGAAGCGACTTTCATGGATACCGTTTAACCAGGAAGAATTCATGACAATCGCAATCCAGGTCGAAAACCTCAGTAAAGAATACCGCCTAGGCCAGATCGGCGGGCGAACCCTTCGTGAAGACTTAAACCGCTGGTGGGCAAAGCGACGCGGTCAACCGGATCCTACCTCTAAAATTGGGGAAGCGGAACGTGACCCTCGCTTCGAAGAAACAATCTGGGCATTGAAGGATGTCAGCTTCGATGTGGAGCAAGGAAAGGTCCTGGGCATCATTGGGCGCAACGGCGCTGGAAAAAGTACGCTGCTTAAAATCCTGTCACGAATTACAGCCCCCACATCCGGCCAGATCAAGGTGCGCGGCCGTACGGCAAGCCTGTTGGAAGTTGGGACAGGCTTCCACCCCGAGCTGACCGGGCGAGAGAATATATATCTTGAATGGGGCCATCCTGGGGATGAAACAACAAGAGATCGAGCGCAAGTTCGACGAAATTGTCGAATTTTCCGAGGTTCAGAAATTTATCGATACCCCAGTAAAACGGTACTCCAGCGGGATGTATGTGCGGCTTGCGTTTGCTGTCGCGGCGCACCTTGAACCCGAGATTCTGGTGGTCGACGAAGTTCTGGCAGTTGGCGACGCAGAATTCCAGCGCAAATGTCTTGGCAAAATGAGCGATGTCGCCCGCTCCGGAAGAACGGTGCTATTTGTGAGCCACAACATGTCTGCAGTTCTTCGCCTGACAGAAGATGCGATTGTATTGAACAAGGGAAATCTCGTGCTATACGATGAGACCCCTCGAGCCGTGGACTTCTACATGTCCTCGGGCTTTGCCCAAGTTGGCGAGCGGCGCTGGTCGGCGGAGGAGTTCGCGGCTGGCAGCTCCCCATTCCAGCCGCGATCGCTGCGATTGTGCGATATTCAAGGGCGAATTTTGGAGACCGCCCGTTCGACCGAACCGCTGATTGTCGAGTTTCACTACCTTCTGACTGCTCCTATCACCGGCCTGCGGGTGGGATTGTATCTGCAAACCGCACGCGGAGAAATGGTCCTGACAAGCTTCGATATCGACGAACCAGCAAAATTCGAAGCACTGCGCAACCGCCCGGCAGGCGAATATATCAGCCGCTGTGTGATCCCAGCGGATTTGCTGAATGAAGGCCGCTACGTGCTGGGCATAAACGCCAGCTCTTATCATGTCCGGCGCTACTTCCAGGATGAGCAGGCGATTTCTTTCACAGTAGATGCCACTGGCGCCCCTGGCGCGCACTGGTCGGAAATGCGGATGGGACCAATCCGGCCGCGCCTGAATTGGGAGATCCTCTCTCAAGGAGATGGACATGCGGGTTAAACGGCGTGATGTGAAACGAATACTCGGTGAGCTGCCGCTTACAGCCGAAGTCTACTGGCAACTGTTTCAGCGAGGCAAGCCGGTCACGCGGAATTTCTCGCTGCGCCGAACGCAAAAAGCCCTCCCGGATTGGCGCTCTGAGGCAAGCCTGGCAAGAGAAAGACTGAATCCAGCATTCCCAGGGAAGCGAGTATTCATATTTTGCACGTTGCGGTATTGGATCGAGCACGCCGCTCTTTTGAGTGTGGCACTTTCTGGGATGGGGCATGAGGTTACCTTTGCTTACCTTCCTTACCCAAGCTTCAACCGTCCGCTTTCCCGTTTCGATACCCGCAGAAACAATGCTTACACGCACGAAGTGCTGAATTCAGTGGAGGATTTGCTCCACCCGCTCTCTCTCCTGGATCTCCACCCCTCATCGACGGTTCTCCCTGCAGCGCTCCGGCACGCTATCCGAGAAGTCAGCCTGCGCGATACACAATACACCCTTCAAATTGAAGAAGTTGAAGAAGACAACCCGCAAACGCCATCCGGCAAACTGTTCAGGCTCCGCCAGCGGCGAAATCTTGACGCCGCCGCTGCAGTTTTCAGTTGGATCCAGTCTCAAAAACCAGATCAGCGTCCTGAGGTTCTGCTTACACCAAACGGCAGCATTCTTGAAATGGGGGCAATCTATCAAACCGCACAGCATCTCGAAATCCCTGCGGTTACATATGAGTTTGGCGAGCAGCGCGGTCGGATCTGGCTTGCTAAAAACTGCGAAGTCATGCTCCAAGAAACGGACGAACTCTGGAAGAGGAAGCAGGGCAACGTTTTGACCGAGAGCCAGTGGAACCAAATTCGGTCACTTTATGATTCTCGCCAGAACGGTCGTCTGTATGAAAATTTTGCCCGATTGTGGCAAGGGCTGCCCAGCCAAGGAGGCGAGCAGGTTCGGCAGCAGCTCAATCTGGATCAGCGCCCGGTCGTACTGCTGGCAGCAAATGTGATCGGCGACAGCCTGACGCTAGGCCGACAAGTATTTACAAGGAATATGACCGAATGGCTTCAGCGAAGCGTGCTTTTGTTTTCCGAAAGAAACGACATACAGCTGGTTGTACGCATCCACCCCGGTGAACGCTACTTGAAAGGTCCATCTGTAGCGGAGGTGGTAAAAGCAGCTATGTCAGAAATCCCACCCCACATTCATCTGGTCGAAGCTTCTCATCCCGTCAATACTTATGATCTGGTTGAAATCGCTGATCTGGGATTGGCATACACCACCACCGTAGGGATGGAGATGGCGATGAGCGGCGTACCGGTAATTCTGGGCGGCGAGACCCATTATCGAGGGAAAGGTTTTACTTTGGATCCAGACTCCTGGCAGGATTACTGCGAGATGATTGAGCGGATTTTCTCGCTCCCGCACAGCACCGTTTGAAAAGCGAGCAAGTTAACAGCGCCTGGAACTATGCCTATCAATTCTTTTTCGAGTATCCAAAACCATTCCCGTGGCACCTGTTAAGCTTTTGGGATGAGCTCGAAACCTGGCCTTTGAGGCGCGTGCTATCGGAAGAAGGACAGGCTGCGTTTGGGAATACCTTCTCAGCCCTGGTTGGCGAAGTTTCAAGAACGGAACCACCGATACGGGCTGAGTTTGAGGCATCTGCATGGGAGTAAAACAGGAAGTCCGCCAATTTTACGATGAAATCGGTTGGAAACTGGTTGGGGAAGACGAATACCAGAACGCCCGATATGAGGACCTTCGTCCAGTCTCCCGCAGCTATATCCACCACTGCCATATGCGCGTCGCTCGCCACATCAAGCCGCATGGACGTTTTCTGCTCGATGCCGGGTCGGGCCCGGTGCAGTACCCCGAATACCTGCAATATTCAAAGGGATATGTATACAGGGTCTGCGCGGATATTTCCATCACAGCCTTAATTGAAGCTCGCAGAAGGCTTGGGGATCATGGTCTATACGTGGTGGCCGATGTGGCAAATTTACCATTCAAACCAGGTGCTTTTGAGGGGGTAGTATCGCTGCACACCATCCACCACCTCCCGGAAGAGGAACAATTGGATGCTTTTCAGGAGATCTACCGTATGCTCTCCCCTGGTGACTCTGCTGTAATCGTTAATGGATGGTCATATTCCTGGCTTATGAGCGCCTTTAACCCGCTCGTCCGGGCTGCGTATTATTTCCGGCACATCTTCTATCGCTTGACCAGAAAATCATACTTTCTGGATGACGACGAAGAAGCTGAACATAATGATTCTCGCCCAAAAAGACATAGGCGGGAAGGGAATTCTCCAAAAGGGACGTTTACCAACAAGCACGAAGCCCAATGGATTCAAGATGAAGTTGGAGCAAAAATGCCGGTTGAAATCCTGGTATGGCGCAGCATCACAGTCCGATTCATGCGGGCGCTGATTCATCCCTGGCTGGGAGGGCGAATGTGGTTAGGAATTCTCTACCGGCTCGAGGAGCGCTTCCCGCATTTCTTTGGGGAAAAAGGGAAATATCCATTGATCGTAATCCGAAAGAATGGCGAGGTCAGCGAATAATCGAATGAAATTCGACAATAAAGTGATCCTGGTAACCGGTGGAACCGGCTCATTTGGCAAGAAGTTCATTGAGATTTTGCTTCGGGAATATCATCCCGCCAAATTGATAGTCTTCAGCCGTGATGAACTAAAACAACATGAAATGCGCATCAGCGGTTTCGAACAGCCAAACCTGCGATATTTTATTGGAGACGTGCGTGACCAACAACGCCTAAAACGAGCCATGAATGGGGTCGATGTCGTCATCCACGCCGCAGCCCTTAAACAGGTGCCGGCTTGCGAATACAATCCGATGGAAGCAATCAAAACGAATATTTTGGGCAGCAGCAATGTGATCGAGGCTGCACTTGACGCCGGCGTGGAGAGAGTAATGGCACTCAGCACCGATAAGGCGGTCAGTCCAGTAAATTTATACGGCGCCACAAAACTCTCGGCTGAGAAGCTGTTTGTGCAGAGCAATGCCTACGCTGCTGGCACATCGACGCGCTTCAGCTGCGTCCGCTACGGCAATGTGGTTGGCAGCCGTGGCAGCGTTATCCCAATATTTATCAAACAGCGCTCAACCGGCAGGCTGACAATCACGGATGAGCGCATGACCCGTTTTTGGCTGACCCTTGAACAGGGTGTACGGTTTGTGATCCATTGTACAGAGCAGATGCATGGCGGCGAGGTATTTGTCCCTAAAATTCCATCTACCCACATCGTCGACCTGGCGAAAGTGATTGCACCTGAAGCCGAGCTGGATGTGATCGGCATCCGTCCAGGAGAGAAGCTGCATGAGGTTTTGATCAACGAAGACGAAGCTCGCAGCACAGTGGAGCTTGACGAAATGTTTGTCGTCCAGCCTTCCTCAGCATTGTGGTTTGGATATGACTGGCAAGATAAAGGGAAACTGCTGCAAGATGGTTTTCGATACACCAGTGAAGACAACCCGGAATGGCTGACAGAAGAGCAAATCCGGGCTTATGTTGCACCATTCGAACAGAATGATGTGGAAGAAGTAAAACCGTAGCTTAACACAATTCGAAATCCCGGGATAATCCATAACCCGGAATCTGCCCGGAGGAGGGATCGTGCGGAAACGCCGCATCCTGATCACCGGAGCCAGCGGGCTGCTCGGACTGAACACAGCGCTCGAGGCGGCGGGCAAGCACCAGGTCTTCGGACAGGTGAAATCCCATCCGCTTCACACCGGCGCTTTCGAGGTTATAAAAACCGATCTGCTGGCTTCCGGGGCTGTCGAGCGTTTGCTGGATCAAACCCAACCAGAATGGGTGATCCACTGCGCTGCGCTGGCAAACGTAGACGCCTGTGAGAGGGACCCGCAGCAGGCGCGCCAATTAAATACTGAACTTCCTCGCAAACTGGCTCAGCATGTCGCCAGGGGCGGAGCGCGGCTGCTTCACGTTTCAACTGATGCCGTATTTGATGGGGCCTCAGGCGGCTACACTGAAGAAGACCGACCAATCCGTTGAGCGAGTATGCCGCGGACAAAATGGCTCGGCGAACAGGCGGTGCTTGAAGAAGATCCAAGCGCATTAATCACACGGGTGAACCTATTCGGATGGAGCATCTCTGGCAACCGCAGCCTGGCTGAGTTTTTCTTCAACAAGCTCAGCAGAGGTGATCCCTGCAAGGGATTCACCGATGTTTTCTTCTGCCCGATGCTGGCAAACGATCTGGGATTACTTTTTCTCCGGATGCTGGATGCGGGCTTACGAGGGCTTTACCATACCGTTGGAAGCGAATGTATCAGCAAGTATGATTTCGGCGGCCGGATTGCAGATGCATTTGGTTTCGACCGCGATCTGATCAGCCCGAATTCTGTGGAAGAATCAGGGCTTTTAGCTGCCCGATCACCGATGCTTACGCTGAACACCGACAAGCTTGCGAAGGCAATTGAGAAATCCTTACCCGGAATAAATTCTGGTTTGTTGAAGTTCAAAGCTCAATATTTGGATGGTTATAGAGCTCAGATCATGAATATGTCCGAGCGCTGATTAATTATCTAAGGTAACGTTTCTTCATAGGCATAATCAAATGATGGACTTAAATTTGCATCCGGTCAAATCAAACATTCCGCTTTAGATCGAATTCAGAATTCGGTAAGAATAGCTCCTTGATAAAGAACCAGACTCCTCAATCCGAACAACCTCAGGCAGGAGGATTCCAGATGGACATCCGTATTGGAGATCGCCTGATCGGCCCCGACCAGCCCACCTATTTCATCGCCGATGTTGCCGCGAACCACGATGGCGACCTTGAGCGTGCAAAAATGCTTATTCGGCTGGCAAAGGAAGCCGGGGCTGATGCGGCAAAATTTCAGAATTTTCGCGCTCCAAAAATTGTCTCCGATTACGGCTTCCGAAACATGGGAAGCCAGATCTCTCACCAGGCAAGCTGGAAAAAAACAGTCTTTCAGGTTTATCAAGACGCTTCGATCCCTTTTGAATGGACACTGACATTAGGTGAAGAGTGCGCCAAGGTTGGGATCGAGTACTTTTCTTCACCATACGATTTCGAATCGATCGATATGCTGGATCCCTTTGTGAAGATGTATAAAGCGGGCTCGGGGGAGATTGATTGGATCGAAGCTCTGGAGCGCATGGCTTCAAAAGGGAAACCACTTTTCATCGCAACTGGCGCTTCCACGATTGGCGAAGTGCAAAACGCTGTGCACGCCATTTTGAAGATCAACCCACAGCTTGTTTTAATGCAGTGCAACACAAATTACACTGCAAGCCCGGCAAACTATGACCACCTGAATCTGAATGTCTTGAAGACCTACGGCGTGATGTTTCCAGGCGTGATCCTCGGGCTTTCGGATCACACCCATGCGCTCTCACCAGTCCTCGGAGCGGTGGCGCTAGGAGCTCGAGTAATTGAGCGACATTTCACCGACAGCAATGATCGCGAAGGACCCGACCACAAGTTTGCCATGAACCCGGAAAGCTGGGCTGCAATGGTGGCAGAGACTCGTCTGCTGGAGCGCTCCTTAGGCTCCTCCGATAAGACCATCGCCAGCAATGAAATCGAAACCGCAGTCGTCCAGCGCCGCTGTTTGCGGGCAGCACGGGACATAAAAGCGGGAGAAGTCTTAACACGAGAGATGATCGATGTCCTGCGCCCAGCGGCTCCTGGTGCAATAAAACCCAATGAAATCGAGAGCGTGATTGGCGCACGAGCGCTTCAAGATTTCCCTTATGGGAAGGAGCTTCGCTGGACTGATCTCGGTGAATAGACTTCTCCCCTATGCATGTCCTTTATTTCTCGCGCGATTACTCCACCCACGATTACCGCTTTCTCACCGCACTGGCTGAAACCGGTGACCGGATAAGCTACCTGCGCCTCGAAAATCGCGGCCAGCCGCTGGAACAACGTTCTTTACCCCAGGAAGTTGAGCTCGTCCGGTGGCGAGGCGGCACTTCGCAAGCTCGATTGCAGGACGGTCCGAACCTTCTATTCGATCTTAAACGGGTGATCCGATCGCTCAATCCAGATCTGATCCTCGCTGGACCGATCCAGAGGAGTGCTTTGATAGTCGCATTGAGCGGATTTAAACCCCTGATAACGATGTCATGGGGATATGACCTGCTGCAGGATGCTCGGATAAACAAAGCCTGGGATTGGGCGACCCGCTATACGCTCAAACGCAGCTCAGCTCTGGTGGGAGATTGCGAAACAATTCGCAACCTGGCGATCTCATACGGGATGCCCGCCGAACGGATCGTAACCTTTCCATGGGGAATCGACCTGGACCATTTTTCCCCCGCTGCCGCACAGCCCAAAACAAGCGTGGAACCTGGAGCACCGTTCACACTTGTTTCAACTCGCAACTGGGAGCCAATATACGGTGTTGAGATCATCGCACGTGCTTTTGCAGATGCCGCAGGGCTGCGCCCTGAGCTGCGCCTCATTATGCTCGGCAATGGCTCGCTAGCCAGCATGATCCACCGAATTTTGCCAATCAATCGGCAAGCACCGCCTGATTTACAGACAAAATCTCCTGATCCTGCCGACCGGGTTCTCTTTCCAGGATTGCTAAATTATGATGAGCTGCCGCGCTGCTACCGATCTGCAGATCTGTATGTAGGAGCCTCGCACAGCGATGGCAGCTCGATTTCACTGCTGGAGGCGATGGGCTGCGGGCTGCCGGTTTTGGTCTCCGATATTCCCGGTAATCGCGAATGGGTAATCCCAGATGTGAATGGCTGGCTTTTCCCTGATGGTGATGCAAAAGCTCTAACAAAAGGCATCCTTATGGCTCTCGACCGACGAGATCGGCTGGTCGAGATGGGAGAGCAATCCCGAAAAGTCGTTCTTCAGCGCGCGAATTGGAAAAAGAACTTCGCATGCCTGCAACAGGCGTTCAAAATTGCAATAAACCAACCTGTAAATTGAAATGTGCTCCATAATGAACAATTCTCAAAATATCGCCATTATCCAAGCTCGGATGGGTTCCTCGCGCCTGCCCGGCAAGGTGCTGTTGGAAATTGGGGGAGAACCCATGCTTGTTCGGGTCGTGGACCGTACCCGTCGGGCGGAATCGATCAGTCAGGTCATTGTTGCCACCACAACGGAGACCGAAGACGACCAGATTGCTATGGTATGCGCCGAACGGGGATACCATTGCTACAGAGGCAGTTTATTTGATGTGCTCGATCGATATTATCAGGCAGCCGTTCAATTCAATGCTCAAACCATCATCCGCATTACCTCAGACTGCCCTTTGATCGATCCCGATGTGATTGACCGCACAGTTGCCGCATTTTTTGGAAAAACCCAGCCTGCCGACAAGGTTCTGTCAGATCCCTGTTCTGAAATTCTACCCCAAAAAACCTTTGGAAAATCCAATTGTGAGAACGCTTTTGATTTCGCAGCCAATCGACTGCCGCCTCCCTGGGGACGCACCTACCCAATCGGGCTGGATACGGAAGTTTGCACATTTCAAGCCTTGGAAGAAGCTTGGAGGGAGGCTAAGGAGAAGCACCAGCGCGAGCATGTGATGCCTTTCTTCTATGATCATCTGGAGCGTTACCGCTTGCTGCTAGTTAATCATGACCAAGATTTTGGAGCGCTTCGCTGGACTGTTGATACCCCGCAAGACCTGGAGCTGCTGCGTAAGATATTCGACCAATTCTCCGGACAGGCGTTCTTCTCCTGGCTGGATGTCTTGGATCTAGTCCGAAGCGAGCCTGCGCTGACAAAAGTAAACGCGCAAGTAGCTGCTAAAGATTACCGCCAGTTGGATGATCGATCTTGTTAGAACCCACCCCACCATGCCATTGCTGACTGTATTTTCTGCCCCAAAACCATTTACCGATCCGCATATTGATACGATACAGCGCAACGCGATCCTTACTTGGAAGCATCTTGGACAAGAAGTTGAAGTTTTCCTTGTTGGTGATGAACCTGGGATGAAAGAAGCCGCGGTTGAATGCTGTGTGCCCGTTCTGAATGGAGTCCTGCGCAACCCATCGGGAACTCCATTGGTAAGCTCGATTTTTGAGCTTGCTCGCAAGGCCAGTGAAAGCCGCTTCATGGTTTATGTCAATGGAGATATTTTGCTTCTGCCGGATATCATTGCTGCAACTCGTGATGTGGCTGACTGCTTGAATCCGAATTTTCGCCAATTAAAATCTCTCGGACCGGTCGACGGACTCGATGGAACAAAACGGCGCTGATGTCCTTTCAAGTCCTTCCATGAGAAAATCGGGAGATACCCCATTCCTTGTTATCGGGCAGCGCTGGGACCTTGATGTCCGAGAGGAATTGGATTTCTCATTGGGATGGGAAACTCGCCTGGAGAAACGCGCTCTCACCAAAGGGCAGCTCCACGCTCCTGCCGGCAGCGACTATTTCATCTTCCCGCGCACCGCTTTCACCCAAATGCCGGATTTTGCTATCGGCCGCGCCGGATGGGACAACTGGATGATTTTCGAAGCCCGGCGATGCGGATGGCCGGTGATCGATGGCACACCATCGATTAAGGTGATCCATCAAAGCCACGATTACAGCCACCTGCCAGGCGGACGCCCTCATTACGATCAAGTTGAGAGCCGGCAGAATATGCAGCTCGGCGGGGGATTAAAGCATATGTATATGGTGCTGG
Source organism: uncultured Chloroflexia bacterium (assembly GCA_963827155.1). Taxonomy (GTDB): domain Bacteria; phylum Chloroflexota; class Anaerolineae; order Anaerolineales; family UBA4823; genus UTCFX2. The sequence continues at coordinate 2,845,004 of CAWGZV010000002.1, forward strand.
ACTCTGACTGGCAACTCCGCGACAGAAAGGTTAAACGACCTCGCCCAACCATGCTTCGACTGATTCGCGCTGTCGAGCGAGGATTAATGCCTGAGAGCGGCGAGCTGCGCGGGCTACGCGGTGAACTTACCCGGCGTTTACGCAAGCTGCGCCGCAAGTTAGGTAAAGAAGCATGACCCGTATTGGAGTAAACCCAGCCCGTGGGAAATCCACAGGTAACCGACCGAAGGATATTACCATCGCACTTCTCACCTATATCCCTTCCCAAGAAGGGTATTTCGAGAACCGGTTCGAAGTGCTGAAGCTTGTGATCGCCAGCCTGAATGCACATACCCCCTCACCCCATGATTTGATGATCTTCGATAACGGCAGCTGCCAGGAAGTGCTGGAATATTTAATTTCGCTCAAGCAGCTGGGCATAGTGAATTACTTGCTGCTTTCACACAAGAATATTGGCAAGATCGACGCGCTGCGGATCCTGTTCGAAGCATCGCCAGGAGAAGTGATTGCTTACAGCGACGACGATATCCTCTTCTATCCCGGGTGGCTCGAAGCACAGATCGAGCTGCTCCGATCCTTTCCGGAAGCAGGGATGGTGAGCGGAATACCTATTCGCGACGCGGCTGGTCATGCCAACCGCAGCCTTGAATTATTCGCTTCCCAGGATCGAAATGGAATCCAGATCGAACGAGTACGGCAAATCCTGGACGATTGGGAAAGCGATTGGGCACTCAGTACAGGACGCGACCCAACCGCTCACCTTGAAGCCACGCGCGATCGAAAGGACCTGGTTTTCAGAATGGATAAACCTGGCGGAGAATATGTTGAAGCGGTTGCAGGCGCCAATCATTTCCAGTTTATCGTACATAAATCGATCATTCTTGAGGCTCTCCCTAAGGAGTGGAGCGGCAGGTTGATGGGGGCAATGCTTGAGTTGGATGAAGCCATCGACAACCTTGGCTACCTGCGCCTCTCCACGCCGGAGCGCTATACTCGCCACCTTGGCAACCGCGTGTCTGCTGAGATCGCACAAGAAGCAGTGCAAATGGGTTTGATGCCAATAAGCAAGAAGGATCTTGCCCATGCGGGCATCGAGAAACCAAACAGGCGCAAACATTGGCTGATGTACGTGCCAGGGGCGCGCAAGATCCTACACAGCCTTTACCGCCGGCTGTTTGACATCCTTTTCAATACATGACGAACTGCTTTTCAGCCCTGCGTGAACGACCGCTTTTTATCTGCGGTCATCCAAAAGCCGGAACCAGCCTGCTGCGAGCGATTTTTGACTCTCACCCTCAGCTTGTGGTCTACCCAGAGGAAACGGTTTTCTTCCGCCGATTTTTACCAAAGGCGGAGGGTCTGGACCTCAAAAGCCAGCTCGAGCTTGCCGATCAGCTCCTTATCCACATCTTTCGCTGGAACGCTGCCGATCCAGTCCCAGATCAGGATGATTTCCCCGGCAGAGACTATTCGAAGCTCTCTTTCGATGAGGTCCAATGCGCATTTCATGACCTCATCGGCGAGGAAATCCACAACCCGGGTGAAATCTTGAGCGCTGCAGTGCTGGCATTTGGTAAGGTAAGCGGTCAGGCAAGCGAGAATACGCGCCGGTGGGTTGAAAAATCCCCATACAATGAATATTTTTCCAAAGAAATCTTCAGTTGGTGGCCCGAGGCACGCTGCATCCACATCGTCCGAGATCCGCGAGATAATTTCGCCTCATACCGCCGAAAACACCCGGCTTGGGCGCCAGAGTTCTTTGCGGCAAATTGGGCTCGATCCGGGAAAGCCGGCCTGGATAACCAGCGTCGTTTCGGGACTGAGCGGTATTTAATATTACGATATGAAGATCTCGCCCGTTCATCCTCGGAAAATATCCGGAAGATCACCCAATTTCTTCAAATCGACTGGGATCCAGCCTTAACATCTCCAACCCGCGCAGGCGAGCAGTGGAATGGAAATTCAATGTTCGCCAATCAATTCCGGGAAATCAGCTCTGCCCCGGTTGATCGATGGAGGGGTCAGCTTGAACCAGTGGAAGCTGCGGTGATTGAAATGGGCACCTCGCCGTTTTTCAAAGAATTTGGATATCAATCCGAAGTACAGATGAACGGCAAGACACGGAACTGGATTCAGGGGAGAACCCGGCTGATTACCTGGCCGATTCGCAGAAGGCTAATGCGTACAAATCGATAGTAGACCAATCCAATGGACATTAATCCGATTTGAAATCACCCATCAAAACTCGCCTAAGAAACGCTTATCTTGCCCTGCGAGGCCTCGATAACTCGAAAGCCATGCACCGAGAAGTTCCGCCGATCTCAGCCGAAGAAGTTGCGGAGGCGAAGACCTTTTTCCCGCTCGAAAAATTCTTTATCTTTGGTCACGCCCGATCTGGAACAACGATGCTGGCACGCCTGATCCGGCTCCATCCGGCAGTCCACTGCAACTACCAGGCACATTTCTTCACCCGAAAGCCGCTTCTCGAATCAATGGTAGCGGACGAAGAGATCGGCGCCTGGCTGAGCAGGGACAGCTTCCGTTGGAATCACGGCAGAGACCTCTCCCCGGTCGTGCTGAGGGTGGTTGCCGACTACATTTTAGAGCGCGAAGCCCGATTGGAGGGTAAACGCATCGTAGGCGATAAAAGCCCGAGCAGTCTGATGGATGGAGAAGCCGTCCGCTTGATGCATAAAGTATATCCTGACAGCCGGCTGATTTACATCGTACGAGATGGGCGCGATACAGTGCTTTCACACCGCTTTCAGGCTTTTATCGAGTTCCCAGAGCGGCTGACTAAGGAAGATCAGCACATCCGTTCAGAATTCATGAAAGAACCAGAGCCATTTTTGCGAGGCGAACGTTCGATTTTCACACCTCAGGCGCTGCGCCGGTCTGCAGAAGGCTGGGTTCGCAACATATCTGAGACCGACCAGCTTGGGAAAGAACTTTTCCATAAAAAGTACATCACATTACGATATGAGGACCTGCTCAAATCGCCATTCGATGAAATGAACCGGATCTGGGATTTCCTGGGTGCATCCGCAGGAGTTGTCGATCTTTAAGCAAGCAGTGATTTCTGAGATGAACCAAAATCCAGATGCTGCCTGGCAGGCGGAGAAAGCGAAGGACATCGCTCAACCGCTGCGGAAGGGTAAACAAGGTGGCTGGCGAGAGATCCTGACCCCCAGCGATCGAAAAATATTCGAACAGATCGCTGGGACGACTTTGTCTGCCTGGAACTATCCGGTGGAGACCGAATAATTCAATGAATAATTTATTAACGAATGACTTGATTCTCAATGGTAAGAAATCGAACCAGCAGAAAAAAGGGACCATCTCGAGAATATCAGACGTATTCCAGGTGATTGAATGAAAATCATGATCGCCGGCGTCGGCTCAATCGGGCGCAGGCATCTCAAGAACTTGCTGGCGTTGGGCGAAACCGATCTGGTGTTGTATCGCACCCGGCAGTCCACTCTACCGGATGATGAATTTTCATCCTTCCCGGTGGAAACCGATCTGGCGGCAGCTCTTGCCCATGACCCTCAGGCGGTGATCATTTCGAATCCGACAGCTCTGCATCTGGATGTGGCAATCCCGTCAGCACAACGCGGCTGTCACCTGCTAATCGAAAAGCCTATCTCCCATACTCCTGCACGATTGGACGAACTTAATGATGCTTTATCGAATGGCGGGGGCAGAGCTCTGGTGGGCTACCACTTCCGCTTCCACCCCGCTCTGCGGCAAATCCGGCAGAAAATTTCAGACGGTTCGATCGGTCGACCATTATCGGTCCGAGCGCATTGGGGCGAGTACTTGCCTGACTGGCATCCATGGGAAGATTATCATCTCAGCTACAGCGCCCGCTCGGACCTTGGAGGCGGTGTAATCCTGACCCTGAGCCATCCGCTCGACTATCTGCGCTGGATTTTCGGGGAGGTTAATAACCTTTGGGCGATGAGCGGTACCGGCAGCGGTCTTGGTATCCCTGTGGAGGACCAGGCAGAAATTGGACTTCGGTTTGCAAGCGGGATGCTTGGGAGCGTGCATCTAGATTATCTCCAACGCCCTCCAGCCCACTGGCTGGAATGCATTGGCACCACCGGAACACTGCACTGGGATAATAACAGGGGACTGCTGAAATTCTTCAGGGTTGAGGTTGGCGAATGGCAAGACCTACCCATGCCTTCTGGTTTCGAGAGGAATGATCTTTTTATGGCTGAGATGCGCCATTTCCTTGAGGTTTGCCGGGGGGAAGCGAATCCAATTTGCCCTCTGGAAGATGGAATTATGTCACTCGATCTTGCGCTCGCAGCCATTGCGTCCCAGGAGCAGGGAAAACTTATCGAAGTTAAAAAACTGCTATAATAGCGGTTTGTGTCTACCCCCAAAGTCATTCAAGGAGATTTGCTTTCATGTCTGGAAAAAAACAAAATGGCGCTCTAATCGGCCCATATGGTGGAAATTTCGTCAACCTGGTGGTGAAAGGCGAGGAGCGAGAAGAGCTGCTGGCGCGAGCTTCCAAACTCCCTTCGGTACAAATTTCCGCCCGCTCGTTGTGCGATTTGGAATTACTGGCGACCGGCGCCTTTTCACCGCTGGATCGGTTTATGAGTCAGGATGATTATGAGCGTGTTCTTACCGAGATGCGCCTTAAAAACGGATTGCTTTTCCCAATTCCCGTAAGCCTTCCCCTGGATGAAAATTCGCTGCCAAAATGGGGCGAGGCGATCACCTTGAATGACGCCCGAAACAATACACTTGCGATCATGCAGATTGAGGAGATCTACCACTACGACCCTCAGCGAGAAGCCAGGCTGGTTCTGGGTACGACAGATCCAAAACATCCACTGGTATCAGAGATGGTGCGCTGGGGAAAAGTATATGTTTCAGGTGAGCTGAAGGTGATCAACCTGCCGGTCTATTACGATTTCGTCGATCTGCGGCGGACCCCCGCCGAAGTCCGCGCCCGCCTGGAGCAGATGGGCAACAGCAATGTGGTAGCATTCCAAACTCGCAATCCAATGCACCGGATTCATGAAGAACTTACAAAGCGCGCAGCAGAGGCAATCGGCGGCAGCTTGATGATCCATCCTGTTGTAGGGATGACGAAGCCAGGAGATGTAGACCACTTTACCCGCGTCCGCGTTTACCGAGCCCTGGCTGACAATTATTATGACCGTGAGCGCACCTTGCTCAGCCTTTTCCCTCTGGCAATGCGCATGGCTGGACCGCGCGAAGCTCTTTGGCATGCCATCATCAGGCGAAATTACGGCGCCAATCACCTGATTATCGGGCGAGATCATGCAGGTCCAGGCATCGACAGCCAGGGTAAGCCATTCTATGGGCCATATGAAGCTCAAACAATGATGTCGCAGTATTCAGGCGAGATTGGGGTTGAGCCTGTTGAATTTAAAGAGTTGGTCTATCTGGCAGATGAAAACCGCTACGAAGAAGTTGACAAAGTGGCTGAAGGGACGCGAATATTTTCAATTTCTGGCACCCAGGTAAGAGACGAATATCTGGCCGAAGGCAAGCTGCTCCCCGAATGGTTCACACGCAAAGAAACAGCGGAAATCTTACAGCAAATGTACCCCGCCCGTCACAAACAAGGATTTTGCATTTGGTTTACTGGACTCAGCGGTTCGGGAAAATCAACGACCGCCGAGATATTGACTTCGCTTCTGCTTGAGCATGGACGGCAAGTCACCTTGCTCGATGGTGATGTGGTGCGCACTCACCTATCGAAAGGTCTCGGGTTTTCGCGTGAAGACCGGGATACCAACATCTTACGGATCGGCTTTGTTGCTGGAGAGATCGCCCGACACGGCGGCACGGTTATCTGTGCGGCCATCAGCCCTTACCGCACCACTCGCAACGAGGCGCGAAAAATGGTTGGCGAGAATTTCCTGGAAGTGTTTGTTGACACTCCGATCGATGTATGCGAACAGCGCGATGTCAAAGGGCTCTACGCCCGTGCGCGCCGTGGTCAGATCACTGGTTTCACCGGTGTAGATGACCCATATGAAGAACCAGTCAACCCTGAGATCATTCTGGATACTGTCAAATATGATGCCGCAGCAAATGCTCGAAAAATCATGGAATTCCTGGAAGGGCGCGGTTTGATCGTTCCGGATGGTGCCAATTTTCAGCCAAAAAGCGAGCCACAGGTTGAAGAACCTGTCAAAGCTTAGAGTAAATCGATCCATCGAATGACTTTATCCAAATTGTTTGATCTGAGCGGCAGGGTCGCACTAATTACAGGCGGGGCGGGGCTGCTCGGAGCGGAATTCTGCAAAACGCTGGCGCAGGCAGGCGCAGGGGTCGTTATCGCCGACCTGAACCACAATGCCAGCCAGCAGCTCTCTCTTTCACTGGCTGAGAATGGGTTGAGATCATTCGCAGTCGAAGCCGATGTCACGGATCCGAGCTCCGTCAATCAAATGGTCGAGAGCTGTATAGACTCTTTTGGTCGGTTAGATATCCTGGTCAACAGTGCGGCGCTCGATCCCAAGTTTGATCCTGAGCATTCAGCTTCCTCAGGATCCGGCGCCTTCGAAGATTTCCCGCTGGAAGCATGGGAGCAGGCGTTGAATGTAAACTTATCGGGTGCATTTCTCTGCTGCCAGGCTGCTGTCCGGCCTATGCTGGACCAGGGCAGCGGGGTAATTGTTAATCTATCCTCGATATACGGCCTGGTTGGTCCCGACCAGAGGATCTACGAACGGCCTGGCGAAAAAAAACAATTCAAACCGGTTTACTATTCCGTCACGAAAGCGGCGATTCTCGGGCTGACCCGCTATCTATCCACCTATTATGCCGGCAGAAACATCCGCGTAAATGCTTTGTCGCCAGGTGGAGTGTTCAACGATCATGATGAAGCTTTCACTCAGGCATACGCGGCCAGGGCGGTTATCGGTCGGATGGCGGAAAAAGACGAATTGAACGGCGCGCTGCTTTTCCTGGCGTCGGACGCCTCAAAATATATGACCGGGGCGAATCTCGTAGTAGATGGCGGCTGGACAGCCTGGTAGGCCATATTGACTGAAATCCTTGCCATCATCCCCGCTCGAGGAGGTTCCAAGAGCATCCCTCGAAAAAACATCCGCCTTTTCACCGAATATCCGCTGATTGCTTTCAGCATCCGCGCTGGTTTGACATCTGAAGCGATTACACGGGTGATCGTTTCCACAGATGATGAGGAGATCGCATCTATCTCACGATCCTTCGGCGCCGAGACACCTTTCTTGCGCCCACCGCATCTTGCTGAAGACAATACCTCTGATTTGCCAGTATTTCAACACGCCCTGAAATGGCTCTATGACAACGAAGCGTACAAGCCCAGCATTGTTGTTCAACTAAGACCCACTTCACCACTCCGGCGAGTCTGGCACATCGATAAGGCAGTCCACCAGCTGCTAGAGCATCCTGAAGCAGATTCAGTCCGAACGGTGTGTGTACCTTTCCAGAACCCATTCAAAATGTGGGTTATCCGAACGGATGGATTGATGGAACCGCTGATCAAAACCACCAATTCTGAGCCTTACAATATGCCGCGCCAGCTTCTCCCAGAGATCTACTGGCAGACCGGCTATGTAGACGCCGCCTGGAGCAGCACAATTCTGCAAAAAAATTCAATGACCGGTGATTCCATCCTACCGCTTATCATCCCTCCTGGCGATTGGATCGATATCGATTCAGCCGACGACTGGCGCAGGGCAGAAAGACTGCTGGAGAGCGGCGAGATCACATTCGAAGATCTGGGTTTTAATGTAACGAACAGGGCGCAGGATCCATATGAAGGAGATCGGTAATGCCATGGATTAAGATTGGCGATCGATTGGTTGGCGATGGACAACCGACTTATATCATCGCTGAGATCGGAGTAAATCACAACGGCTTTCTTGACCTTGCACTGAAGCTTATCGATGTCGCCGTTGAAGCTGGCGCAGACGCAGTCAAATTTCAGAAACGCGACCTGCAGCATCTGTACGCCAAGAAATATCTGGAAGATGCCAACTCTGGTGAAAAAACCCTGCGTTATTTGCTGCCGATCTTACAGCAAGTAGAGCTATCAGGGGATGCATTCCATACCATTGTCGATTATTGCGACCATAAAGGGATCACGTTCCTTTGCTCTGCCTTTGATCCGATCAGCGCCGATTTTCTGGAGACTTTAGGGCTTCCAGCTTTCAAGGTGGCTTCGGCTGACCTGACCAACCTACCGCTGCTGGATCACCTGATCGAGAAAGGTAAACCTCTAATCCTATCTACCGGGATGTCTCACATGCACGAGGTCGAGACAACCGTAGAATTTCTTCAAGAACGTAAAGCATCCTTTGCCCTGCTGCACTGCAACAGCACCTATCCTGCGGCTTTTGAAGATATCAATCTTCGTTTCATGAACCAGCTTCGAAAGTTCGGCGTTCCAGTAGGTTATTCTGGGCACGAGCGTGGCATTGCAGTATCAACAGTGGCTGCGGCTCTGGGCGCAAGCATCATCGAGCGCCACCTCACCCTGGACCGAACGATGGACGGTCCAGATCATGCTGCCAGCCTGGAACCCCAAGGATTTTCAAAAATGGTGCGGGACATTCGCCAGGTCAATATCGCATTGGGAACCGGCGAGGAGAAATTTATCTCACGCGGTGAAATCCTGAACCGTGAAGTGATGGGGAAGAGCCTGGTGGCTGCAAAACGCATCTTACCTGGCGAAATCATTACAGAAGATAAAATCGCGGTCAAAGGACCGGCGCTCGGTTTATCCCCTCAAAATTATTCGGCACTACTGGGTCGAACCTGTGAACGCCTGATCGAAGTGGACGACCCGTTTCTGGATCGTGATATGGGCTTTGTTTTCTCAATTTCAGAGCAGAAAACCTTGCCAATGGAATATGGTTTTACGGTCCGCTTCCGAGATTTTCACGAAATGCTCGACTATAAGCCGAAGCTGCTTGAATTCCACTTCACCGATCAAGATCTCGATCAGGATTATCCTGGTGAGGATCATTCGGAGCGGTCCACCCAGCCGCTCAAGCTGGTGGTGCATGCTCCAGAATTTTGGGAGCGTACGCTGGTGGATCTCTGCACACTGGACGAGCGCCAAAGAACTGCTTCTCGAGATTTGCTTCAAAAAACCATCAACCTCACTCGGGATATTGCACCTTACTTTGTGGGCAAACCAAAAGTAGTCATTCATCCCGGGGCGATGAGCCTGGACCACCCGATCCATAACCGAGCAGCGCTTTACGATAATCTGCGCCGCTCAACAGAGGAGCTCGATCGTGAGGGAGTTGAGCTGCTGCTGGAAAACCTTCCGCCTCATCCCTGGTATTTCGGTGGGCAGTGGCTTACCAACGCGTTCATGGATGCCTATGAAATCCGAGATTTTCTAGAGCCCCTTAATTTGAAATTCTGTTATGACAGCTCCCACCATAAGCTGTACTGCAATTGGGCAAGGGTGGATTTCTACGAACAGCTCCGCATCGTGCTGCCGTATATCGGACATCTCCATCTTTCCGATGCTGCAGGACTGGACGGAGAAGGGCTTCAGATCGGCGAAGGCGCGATTGATTGGGAAAATTTCTTCAGAGTACTCGGGGAATATCATGGCACAATGATCCCGGAAATCTGGCGCGGTCACCAGCGCCAGGGTGAGGGTTTCTTGATTGCCATCCAGCGCCTTTCACAGGCATATTTTGACAGCCACGCAGATACAACAAATTCATAAATATTAATGGGCCACCCGATCAACGAATGTCAAAATCAAATCTAATTACCAGAATTTCGGAGTGGAAAAATCACCTGCAGGTAATCAGGGTGGGGCGCCAGGTTGCAGCTCATGCACCGACCGCATCAGCCCAACCCCCTGTGGTTTTCTTCAATGCATCATCAAGAATTACTGGGCTCAGTCTGAATGCTGCTTTTTCGCTGCTGGCCAGCTGGGGGTTGCGCCTCGCGGGGGTGCCAGTGCAGCATTTTGTCTGCGAGCGAGGGATGAGCCACTGCGTGCTTGGCACGAACCGAGAAAACTTCCATAAACCACCTCCATGCCAGGCTTGCATCCGTCAATCCCGGCGCCTATATCTCGGTGCAGATGCTTATCGTTTTGGCTACCAACCCGATCAAGATCTGATCGCTGCTATTCAAGATTTGAGTGTTCCAGAGCTCATCGATTTCGAATACCAGAAGATCACAGGCTTTTTGGTTACACCTGGCTTATCGCTCCCCCTCGGACGCCTGGTGCTGCCTTCAATCCGCTGGGCGCTCAGGCGACACAACCTGCCAGATGATGAACCGACCCGTTATTTGCTCAGGGAATACATTCTGAGTGCCTACAACATTGCCCACGAATTCTCAGCGTTTCTTGATCAGGTCAAACCGGCTGCCGCGGTAATATTCAATGGGATGATGTATCCTGAAGCGATGGCGCGCTGGATCGCAATGGCACGCGGGCTGCGTGTCGTTACTTTCGAAGTTGGTTTTCAGCGATACTCCGCCTTCTTCACCGATGGTGAAGCCACTGCCTATCCTATCTCCATTCCAAAAGACTTTAATCTCAACGAACAACAGAATGCTCGCCTCGATGAATATTTACAAAAACGCTTCAAGGGGCAGTTCACAATGGCTGGCATCCGATTCTGGCCAGAGATACGCAGCCTGGATGAATCGTTTAAGAAGAAAGCAAAACAATTCAGTCAGATCGTCCCAATTTTTACCAATGTGGTATACGACACTAGCCAGGTACACGCCAATACCTTGTTCCCACATATGTTTTCGTGGCTAGATGATGTTTTGGAAATCGTCCGCCGGCATTCAGAAACCCTATTTGTCATCCGCGCCCACCCAGACGAGATGCGACCTGGGACGGCGAAACAGAGCCGTGAAAGCGTCCGGCAATGGATCGCGCAGAATAAGTCAGATAAACTCCCAAACCTGATCTTCATCGACTCCCAGGATTATATAAGCTCCTATGAATTGATTCAGCAGTCGAAGTTTGTGATGGTTTACAACTCTTCGATCGGGTTGGAATCAACTCTGCTCGGAATTCCCGTGCTATGCGCTGGTCGGGCACGTTACACTGAATACCCAATGGTCTTTTTCCCTCAATCTCAGGCTGAATTCAGCCAGCAGGCAGAGGATTTCTTGAATGCCCCCTCGATCGACCTCCCAGTGACTTTCCAGAGAAATGCCCGCAATTTCCTTTACTGCCAACTTTTCCGATCATCGCTCACTTTTGAGGATTACTTGAAAGACAGCTACCGTAAAGGCTATGTGCAGCTGCAGAAATTCACCTGGCAGTCCTTGCTCCCTAGCAACTCAAAAACCATCCAAATACTTCTTGAAGGCATTGTTGGCAGCAATGGGACCCAGACCACCCGTTTGAGGACCCAACAGGCCGATGAAGCGCCTCCTCAATTCTTATTACAGGACGACTGATGGAATCAAGCAGCCTGCGCCCAGCCAGCGGAAATTTTCCGGATTCTTACCAACTGGAAACGAATATCCAAAACGAGGAGCGGATAGAGATCTTGCCAGTTTCATTACTGGAGCAAAATAAAGATATGGTAGAAGATCTAAAGAAGCTGGCTCATTCTCTTCACCTGGAATTTGGCTGGCACTACTTGCTCGACCTGTCATGGACTATTCGGCAGCTTGGGACTCTTCAGGGAAAAATGATCCTCGATGCTGGGGCAGGTACAGGAATCTTGCAGTGGTATCTCGCGCAGCAAGGCGCCGAAGTCATCAGTGTGGATCGAATGGACCGTGCCCTGATTCCGCTCCGTTTTAGGAAGCGCTTTCAAGTGAAGGGCATGCGTGCCAAAGACATGGCATCAGGAAGGCTTGCACTGCGGGAAGATTTCGTCCGTCCTGTGCGGGGGTCATTTATCAGGCGCTGGGGTTCACACATTATCGCGGCTGGTCGCGATTTGGCGGGATACCTCTTCTCAGCAAAATCACCAGGCTCTGTGACAATTTATCACCAGGATCTGAGTAATCTGGACAATATCCCAAACAGTTCGGTCGATGCGGTAGTCTCCATTTCTGCCCTTGAGCACAACTCCCCAGAAGACCTGGAGCTTGTGGTTCGTGAGCTCATGCGTGTGATCAAACCTGGCGGGTTTTTAGCTGCGACGCTCACTGCAGCCCACGATAAGGATTGGTGGCACGAAGCATCCCATGGTTGGTGCTACAGTGACTCCAGCCTGCGCCGAATTTTTGATCTGCCAGAAAACACCCCATCAAATTACGATCTTTACGACGAATTATTTACTGAACTTAAAGAGAGCCGTGAGCTGCGGGATAATCTTGCCCGTTTCTACCGCCAGGCAAGTGACAAAGGAATGCCAAACGGAATCTGGAACCCGGAATACCAGCCTGTCGGAGTATATAAAGCCAAAAAGGTTGAATAGGTAATGAGCGACAACGAATTATTAATCAACCGTGTTCAAATGCTGCTCGCGGAAGCGATCCAGGCGCCTCTCGAGATGGTGACTCCAGATTTAGCTTTTGGAGATATCCCACAATGGGATTCGTTGGGTCACATGGAAATTATGCTCAAGCTAGAGGACGTATATGGCGTGCAGATCGATACCGACACGATCGCGGGATTGGTCAGCGTTCCAGAAATTTGCCGCTTTCTCGAGGAAAATGGGCATGCTTCATGATATGACCTCTCAAAGCAGCGGGATCGTAGAGTTCGCCAGTGCAGTACCCATCCCAGAATATTTGATAGGCGAGATCCAATCCAAACTGGCATATGCCGATGAGCTAATATTATCAGCGCATGTCAGTCAGAATCTGATTACTCTCCAGGTAGCACAACTCTCACCCCAGAAACAATCCGAGCTGATCGACAAGGTTCAAAGGGTGGTGGTCTCAATGGCAAAAGGTGCAATCCGCCCGAAGGTGCAGATTTTGGAGGACCATCTTGATCGTGTGACTCCCTACCACCTGGATCCGATGCCTGAGCTGATCGAACGTGGTCTGGTGAACCAGGAATCGGAAGGCATATTCAGTCTCGGACCGCTGCTCACGCGTTTGATTGCCTACTTCGAATCTCAGTTTCTCGCCCTGGCGGATTCATTCAGGGCAGCTCCGTATCGATTCCCAACTCTGATCCCAGCCCGTTATTTGGAGCGAGTCAATTATTTTCGAGCATTCCCACACTCGCTAACTTTCGCCACCCACCTTCGCGAAGATCTGGACGTCATTGACCAATTTGCTCAAAACGCTGCATGCGACCACGAAGGTCTACAGGCACCGCCAGAGTCATTCTCCCGCATCCAGGCTTTGCTTTCTCCTGCGGTTTGCTACCACCTGTACTTTGCATTGGCAGATCAGCAGCTATCTGAGGGCAGCGTCACTGCAACCGCCGTCGGCAACTGCTTCCGCTACGAGGCAATCAACCTGGTATCCCTCGAGCGGATGTGGAATTTCACGATGCGGGAGGTCATTTTCGTCGGTTCAAAGGATTTCGTGTTGGAAAACCGTGAGATCGCACGCCAGAGAATGAGCCAGGTGTTCGAGCGTCTTGGATTCGCATACAGAGTCGAAAGCGCAAACGATCCGTTTTTTATCGGCGAATTCCGCAAGCAAGCAGCCTTTCAGTCTGCATTCCAGCTCAAATTCGAGATACGCGGCAGTCTTCCCTATAAAAACTCCACCCTTGCGGTAGGTTCATACAACTATCATCAGGATTTCTTCGGGCGCAGTCTGAACATTAGTCTGCCAGATGGCACTCCAGCGCACACAGGGTGCGTTGCCTTCGGTCTGGAGCGGATTGCGCTGGCATTCCTGGCGCAGTTTGGATTCGATCGCTCCCAGTGGCCGGCCGAAGTCCGTGAGATGACTCGTTAGGAGACAGCGATGACCAATCCGAATAGTTCAGCACAAGGCAATCGCCCGAAGATGAGCGCTGTTGACTCGAAATCCTCGGAGCCTCAGGCCAGCGATGTCGTTTATCGGGAGGCGACCGAAGCAGATTTTCCCGCTGTGGCTAATCTATACGTCAAGCTGGACTCGCTTCTCCGCCTGCATACTTATACATTCCCAGAAGTTGAGAACGTCGGCGAACTTTGGCTGGATATGTTCAAGCGCACCCTGGGACGATTTAGCGTGCTTTATGTCAGCGAGCTTGACGGTGAGATCGTGGGCTTTATCGTCGCCCGCGTGAAGCGCGTTCCGGAATACCTAGGCGGGGTGATGGTTGGGGAATTAAAAGACATGTGGGTTGAACATAAAGTACGCCGCCTTGGGATCGGTGAGATGCTTTTGCGGCTGGCGATCGAATGGTGCCGCTCACAGAATGTATATTCATGCGAAGCCCAAATCCTGGTCGGAAACGAGCCAATCATAAATCTGGTTGAATACCTGGGAATGAAAAAAGAGCTGTTTCAGCTGCGTTTGAGCTGGGAAGATTATCGCCAGGCCTAACTGCACTGCCCATTTTCATCCTCGCAGAACTCATGCAAATCGTTACAAAAGAACAGATTGAAGATTGTTTGATCCGATTGGGGATTCAAGCCGGTGATGGTCTCCTGGTTCATTCTGCAGTGCAGTTCCTCGGTCATCCTGAAGGCGGTCTCGGTATATATTTGGAGGCAATCCAAAATGTAATTGGAAAAAGCGGAACGCTTGTGGTCCCAACTTTTAATTTCAGCTTTGCAGCTGGCGAACCTTATGATCCTGCACAGACGCCATCAAAAGGGATGGGGGTTTTTTCTGAATTCATTCGCCTTCAGCCTGGTGCAATGCGTTCGCAGCATCCGATGCAGTCCATTGCCGCAATCGGCCAATTTGCTAGCGACCTGACCAGACGCGATACCCTTTCAGCCTTTGACCCGGGTTCAGCCTTTGAAAGAATGCTGGAGCTGGATTTTAAACTGCTACTGCTGGGCGCCGACGCCCGAGCAATATCGATGTTCCATTACTGCGAACAACATGCGAATGTTCCCTACCGTTATTGGAAGGATTTCACCGGCGAGGTGCATACCTCCACCGGCTGGCAAACTCGTACCTACCGAATGTATGTGCGTGATTTGGAAATTAAACCGGATCTCACCTTAGAACCTGTCGTTGATTATATGACTGCACGCCAGGAGTGGAAGAGCGTGCCGCTCAATTACGGTCGAATCACGACCTGCCGCCTGCGGGATTTCACTCATGCCGCCGAGGTATTCCTGTTGGAAAATCCCTGGTCGCTGGTTACAAATGTTCGGGTTGGCTCCGATGGGGTCATCCAACGATTACCAATTGAAGATTGATGAAATGAGCAGCATGATCGATCTCATTCACGAACTTTGGTTCTTGCGGCGTGATCTGGTCTCAGATGGATATGATATCGCTCTCCAGCGGCTCGCTGACGAGGTATCTGGGAGGATGAGGATCCACGAGTACCCCTCAGGGGAGAAATGCTGGACCTGGACGGTGCCTGAGAAATGGACCTGCCACGAAGCTTACCTGGAGACAATAGATGGGCATCGAATAATCGATGCCGCCGAACACCCTCTTCATGTTGTCTCTTATTCTCTGCCCTACGAAGGGATCATTAGCCGGCAGGACCTGCTCCAGCATCTGCATGTCCACCCGCGCCTACCGGATGCAGTGCCGTTTGTCTTTAAATACTACCAGCGAGACTGGG
This sequence comes from uncultured Chloroflexia bacterium, assembly GCA_963827155.1. Classification (GTDB taxonomy): domain Bacteria; phylum Chloroflexota; class Anaerolineae; order Anaerolineales; family UBA4823; genus UTCFX2. Next base: position 2,860,650 of record CAWGZV010000002.1, read on the forward strand.
GTCTCTGCACCAGTCAAGTCTTACGCGATTCTCTGGATCAACCAGAATATCGGGCTGTAATCCGGACTACCTTCGAGCCAGGCATGCTCAAAGTGGGCGAAGTCATCATCCCGGGTGAGAGTGAGGAGACATTCATCCTGGCGGCACATCTATGCCACCCGGCAATGGCCAACGACGACCTTACCGGCGTGGTCGCAGGGTTAGAAGCATCTCTCACACTACTGGAGGCGCCTAAACCATATTACACCTACCGCCTGCTGATCCTGCCAGAGACGATCGGTTCGGTAGCCTATCTCAGCCATAACGAAGATCTTATTCCCAAGATGGTTGGAGGGTTATTTCTAGAGATGCTGGGTACGAATTTCCCCATTCTCTTCAAAGCTCATTGATGCCGCAAAGCCAGGTCGATCGCTGCTTATCCCATACCCTTCCGAGACTTGACCCGCTGAGCTACCAGGCTCCTTACCGCACGGTGATCAATAATGATGAGCGCCAGTTCAATGCCCCCGGCGTGCGCGTTCCTATGCTGTCTCTATCGCGCGTCGAGCGGCGGGAATCGCCTACCTGGCCCTATCCCGAATATCACTCCAGTTTCGATACACCTGGGATTGTAACGCTCGAGCGTCTGGAGGCTTCCAAGCGGGTGATCCTGGATTTAATCGACGCCTGGGAACGCAATCAATTTGTAGTCAACAATTTCAAGGGAGAGGTATTCTGTTCCGGCTATGGAATCTGGATCGATTACCGCCAAAACCCGGAAGGACACCGCCGCCTTTTCGAGATCATGGAACGCTGCGATGGAGAACGCACAATCGCCGACATCGCGGTAGAGCTCGATATCAGTTATCAGGCTGTCTGGGAAGTCGTTGAGATGCTGCAGGAGAAAAGGCTGGTCCGGTACAGTCGTCAGCCGCAATCCACTGATCCTCACCACTGAAGATAAAATAAATCCGCTTTACCAAATCAAACATCAGACCAAAATTGCCCGCTGGCAAGTTCGACGTTTTCGAGCTGCGCTGCGCTGGGGCTCAGATAACCTGGACCGCACCCCTTCTGTACTGGGGAACGCCATGCCAAAATCTGGCTCCCACCTGATCAACCAGGTTGTTCAGGGGCTTGTTCATCTGGGCCCATTTGTCAATCCAGGTTTCCCACCCGTAAATCGCGATGAAGTCAATGACAAACTTTCTGACCAGGATGTGCTGGCAAACCTCCTCCAGATGCGCTCAGGGGATGTGGGGTACGGCTATGTCAAAGCGCGAGAGCCGTTTCTTTCACTTCTCTCCCAGCCGGGGCGTGCCACTGTATTTGTATACCGAGATCCCCGGGATATGATCATCTCTCATGTATTCTACGCAACTCAGATGCACCCTGGACATGGAATGCATCAATACTATAATGAAAACCTTCACACGATGGAAGAGCGAATCAACGCCGCAATTCAAGGTGTTGATCAGCCAGGCTCAATGCTCTCCCCTATTCTGGCAAAATATGAGGGGTATCTGGGATGGTTAGCGCAGCCGGCAGTGCTTTGTTTGCGTTTCGAAGACCTGATCCTCGACCGACAACCAGCGCTTGGCCGAATCCTCGACTACCTGGTTCAGCGAGGATTTCAGCCAAAATTGGCGCGTGAACGGGAAATCGAAGTATTGAAAAATGCTATAGCCCCCAAAAAATCGGGTACTTTCCGTAAAGGTCAGCCAGGGAACTGGCGCGAGCATTTTTCTCAAACGAATATCGCGAATTTCAAGGAACAAACCGGCGACCTGCTCATGAGATTGGGTTACGAGTCAACAAGCGATTGGTCGATCTGAATCTTCAATTGAAAATAATATCCGATACCTCAATTCCTACACTAGCCGAAGCGAAGGACCTTTTAACCGACGCCGGGAATCGAAATCCAGGTCCATGGGTCGCACATTCTCTCCATGTCGCCGAAGCAGCGAAAACCATCGCAGATAGGATTCCTGACATGGATGGGCAGACGGCTTACATTTTTGGATGCCTGCACGATATCGGACGCCGGTTTGGGGTGACAGGGATGCGGCATGCACTTGATGGATATCTGTTTCTACACAACCTTGATTTTGAAGGCCCCGCCAGGATCTGCATCACCCACTCATATCCCATAAAGACGGCTGCGGCTGGCTCAGGTGAATGGGACGGCACAATCGAAGAATATTATGAAGTGCAGAACTACCTGGATCGGATCGAATATGATGCCTACGACCGCCTGATCCAGCTCTGTGATTTGATCGCTTTACCGACTGGTTTCTGTCTGATGGAAAAGAGGTTGGTGGACGTGGTGAGGCGTTATGGGTTCAATGACCATACCCTGCTCAAGTGGAATGCTTTTTTTGATGCCAAAATCGAGTTTGACCGTGCCGTGGGTGGATCAATTTACACTCTTCTGCCTGGGATTGTGGAAACTACATTTGTTAGCTGATCTCTGCTTGCAGAATTGACAATAGAGAAAATGAATCGAAAATTCGACCTGCCGGCAAGGCTTGCCCGCCGCAGCGCTCGCAGGATGGGCGTCCTTCTGCGTTTCCACAAGTTATCTTTCGGAAAAACACCTATCCTTTTTGCGAATTCATTCCCGAAAAGCGGGACTCACCTTCTCACTCAAATTATGCAAGGTTTTTCCTGTCTGGGTCTGGCGGTGGATTCTGGCCTGCCGGCGGTCGTGACCTTCGATGGCTTCTCTGGACGCCAACGAAGCGATGGCGAAATCTTGGACGATTTACAACGCCTGCTTCCTGGAGATATCGCTTATGGACATGTCCACGCCTTTCCCAAGGCAGTGGATCTTCTCTGCCAGGACGCCTATGCCGCTTACTTTATCCTGCGTGATCCTCGAGATGTGGTTGTCTCCCATGTCCACTACATTGCCGAGATGGCTCCAAATCACATCCACCACCGTTATTATCATGAAGTTCTGCACAGTTTCGATGAAAGGCTTGAAGCCAGCATTTGCGGCGTTTCAATAACCGAGCTTGAACGTGCGTCTGGGATGCCAGTTCTTGAGCCGCTTCCAGACATCGCAACCCGCTTCACCCCTTATCTCGATTGGCTGGCACATCCAGAAATATTAACACTGCGATATGAAGAGTTCTTCACCGATCGAGAGATTTTCTTGGGAAAGATATTCGATCAAGCTGTACGGCGCGGTTTTTCTTCCCAGAGAAGCCAAGGTGAAGCCATCCACCTATTGGAGAATAATATTAATCCGCAGCGCTCGCCAACTTTTCGCAGCGGCAAGGTCGGTGGTTGGCGAGAATGCTTTAATGAGAATCACAAGAGTCTGTTTGCTCAAATCAGCGGTGATCTAATGGTTAGGTTGGGGTATGAATACCAACCTAAGGAATCTCCCGGAAAATAACCATTATGCAGCTACAGGTGGGATAATGACTAGTGCTAAAATCCTGATAGATAGAGACAGTCAGTCTCTCAATGGGTTGCTAAAATGACCACCATTGCCGCTCTCGTTCCCATGCGACATCATTCCCAGCGGGTGCCGGGTAAGAACTTTCGCCCGCTGGCTGAAAAGCCGCTCTACCAGCACATCATAACCACTTTGATGGCTTGTCCAGAGATTGATCGAATAGCTGTCGACACCGATAGCGAGCCGATCATGAGTGGTCTTCGTTTGAACTTTCCCTCAGTTACAGTGCTTGAACGCCCTCCAGAGCTGCGCGCCGACCACATTCCTATGAATGAAGTCCTGGCATACGATACCGGCCAGGTGAATGCAGATTTCTATTTGCAAACTCACAGTACCAATCCTCTCCTCAAGCCGGAAACAATCTCCCGTGCCCTCCAAATATTTCAGACCGAATATCCTTCTTCCGATTCGCTGTTCTCGGTCACACGCATTCAGACACGCCTGTGGGACCAGCTAGGTCGAGCGATCAACCACAATCCTGCAATCCTGCTTCAAACCCAGCACCTGCCGCCTGTCTACGAGGAAAATTCCTGCTTGTATGTCTTCACTCGCCAGAACCTGCTCTCAAGACGCAACAGGCTGGGAGTGCGACCATATCTTTTTGAGATCGACGCCGCCGAAGCCTGGGATATCGATGAAGAGCTAGATTTCGAAATCGTAGAATTTCTGCTCAGCCGCAGGCAGCCCTGATTTTTTCACATCGCAGTAAAACGGAAAGAGAATAATGTCCACCGTCCTTGTCTCTGCTCCCTATTTAATTCCGATTATCGACCGCCTGCGACCGTTTTTTGAGAGATACCAGATCGAACTCGTCGTCGCTCCAGTTACAGAACGCCTCAATGAAAACGATCTGCTCAAAATAGCCGGAACTTTCGATGGCGCGCTTTGCGGCGACGATCAATACACCGCCTCCGTATTGGAAGCCTGTGCCCCACGCCTTAAAGTGGTCTCAAAATGGGGAACAGGTATCGATTCGATCGATCAGCAAGCTGCCTCCAGGCTAGGCATCAAAATCGGGCGCACCCCCAATGCATTCACGCTGCCGGTCGCGGACAGTATATTTGGCTACATGCTTGCATTCGTTCGAAAGCAGCCCTGGATGGACAAAGCGATGAAACTCGGCATCTGGGAGAAAATTCCGGGACGCTCTTTGAGCGAATGCACGCTTGGTGTCGTAGGGGTTGGGAATATTGGCAAGGCGGTGCTTCGCCGTGGGAGAGCATTCGGGATGCACCTTTTAGGCACTGATATTATCGAGATCGCCCCGGATTTCATCAGAGAAAATGAAATCAATATGACTCATCTTGAAGATTTGCTCATCCGGTCGGACTTTGTCAGTCTGAACTGCGACCTTAACCCAAGCAGCCATCACCTGATCAATTCAGAAACGCTTTCCTGGATGCGTCCAAATTCAATCTTGATCAACACTGCTCGAGGGACGATCGTGGATGAAGCAGCATTAATTACAGCTCTCCAATCTGGGATGATTGCTGGGGCAGCGCTCGATGTATTTGAAAACGAGCCCCTACCTGTAGAGAGCCCCCTGTTAAAAATGGATAACGTTTTACTTGCTCCTCACAATGCCAATTCCAGCCCTGCCGCCTGGGAGCGAGTCCATCTTAAGACGATCTTCAACCTGCTGGATGGGTTGGGGATAACGCCACCAGGCGAGATCACTTTTTAGTCTGCTAACAACCATAAAACGCGCTATCAGGCTACAAATCAGATCGAAAAAACCGATAAATTAAAAGAGGAAAAATGCCCGAAAATGGTCTTGAAAAAACCGTGCTCATTACAGGCGCAGCAGGAGGGATCGGACGCGCCACAGTTGCTCTTTTTTCCGACAAGGGATGGCGGGTGATCGGTGTTGACCGCGCCGAGTTTGGCAGCGATTTCCCTTCGAATGGTCTGTTTATCCAATCGGATATATCGATAGGGGCAAATATGCAGACCATTTTTGATCAAGCTCGCACATTTTCGGACTGCCTCAATGCCCTGGTCAACAATGCAGCCCTTCAAATCGCAAAACCGCTGCTGCAGACGAGCGTGGAAGAATGGGATGCCGTCATGGCATCTAACTTGCGTTCGGTCTTCCTGGCTGCCAGGCTGGCCTTCCCATTATTTCAAAAAGCTGGTGGCGGAGCGATCGTTAATGTCTCGTCGGTGCATGCAGTTGCCACCTCTGCAAATATTGCAGCCTATGCAGCCAGTAAAGGCGGGATGTTGGCGCTGACCCGCGCCATTGCGATTGAGTTCGCTCCCGACAATATTCGCTGCAACGCGATCCTGCCGGGTGCAGTCGACACCCCGATGCTGCGCGCCGGACTAAACCGTGGCCATCTTCTTGGTGGCGATATCCACGAGCGGTTGGATAATCTGGCACGAAAAACCGTAAATGGGCGGGTCGGCCAACCGGCCGAAATCGCCCATTCGATATATTTCCTTGCTGACGAGACCCAATCTTCTTTCATGACCGGGCAAGCCCTCGTGATCGATGGTGGAGCTACCGCCCGCTTAAGCACAGAATAATCTAAGACTATGTCTACAACCAAGGAAAACATCAAACGCGCAACCCCGGACTCGCTCTGGATGGCAGGACGCAACAGTTGGAGTGCTCTTCAGAACGCGGCATTATGGCCTTCTGCGGCGCTGCACCCCTGGCGAAGGGAAAGCATCCGCCGCCTCAGTGAGCTGAAGGATATTCACAAGGATCAGCGCTGCTTTATCATCGGTAACGGTCCAAGCCTTAAAAAGACTGATCTCTCCCTTCTTAAGCGTGAATTTACATTTGGAATGAACCGCATCTACCTGGGATTCGAAGAGATGGGTTTCGAGACTTCGTATTTCCTGACCATAAACAGCCTGGTGATCGAGCAGTGCGCCGACGATATTCGTCGTTTGAAAATGCCACGTTTTGTTTCCTGGCGCTCGCGCAGCCTGATCGGTCAGGCACCTGACTTGAACTTCCTTCACACAACCTACACAGGCGTAAAATTTGCCCAAGATGTCCGCGGTCGGGTTTGGGAAGGCGGCACAGTCACCAATGTTGCCCTTCAGCTTGCTTTCCATATGGGTTTTCAGCAGGCCATTTTGGTAGGCGTTGATCACAGTTATTCCGCCCAAGGGAAGCCAAATTCAACCGTCGTCTCACAGGGTGATGATAAAGACCATTTTCACGTGAATTACTTCGGTAAAGGCTTTCGCTGGCAGCTGCCTGACCTGGAGACTTCCGAAAAAGGCTACCAGCTGGTCCGCGGATCTTATGAAGCCGCCGGCCGCCAGGTGCTTGATGCAACTGTGGACGGGAAGCTTAGCATATTTCCAAAAGTAGTTTACGAATCTCTCTTCGGATGAACGAAAAACAACAGCCTCCGAAAAAAATTATCAATCGAGATCAAATCCTAGCAACGATTATCCTGGCGGTGATATTCGTGCTTGGGGCAGCCTTGCGGCTTTATGACCTTACCGACCAGCCGATCGACTTTCATCCTACACGCCAACTACGAGGGGCAATTATCGCCCGCGGGATGTACTACCAGCTGCTGCCTTCCGCCGATCCGACAAGGCGCGAACAGGCGGTCGCATTCCAGTCGTCTACCGGGCAGTATGAGCCCTCCATCCTGGAAGGTTTGCTTGCAGTCAGCTACCTCGCTTTAGGAGCGGAAGCCCCCTGGCTGGCACGGGTATACAACACGATATTCTGGCTGATTGGTGGTCTGGCTCTATTTGACCTAGGCCGTCGATTCCTATCTTCAGAATCTGACACTACAACATTACCAACAATACTATCTTCATCATCGATCGCTGCATTCTGCGGATTGGCTTATTACGTGGTGCTCCCATTCAGCGTGCAAGCCAGCCGCTCCTTCCAACCTGACCCGGGTATGGCTGTCTGGATTATTCTCGCAGCCTGGGGAAGCTTCCGCTGGTTAGTGCAGCCAAGATGGAAATGGGCAATCATAACCGGGGGATGCGCGGGTCTGGCTGTGCTTACCAAGGCAGTTGCTTTTTACCCAATTGCCGGGTTGCTGACCGCGGTAGTGCTTTCGGCCCATAAGAAAAAAGGGAGGTCGTTAGTCGGCACTGTACGCCAGGTCATAATTAATCCTCAAATCTGGATTATGGCATCCTTTACGATCTTGCCCACCCTGGTTTATTATGCCAGCCGCGGCGGTCGGGCATCAGAGTACTTCAGCTCCTGGACGCTTGCTCTCTCCCACTTGCTGCTAGAACCTTTAACATATTTACGCTGGTTAAATCTGGTTCAAGAGCTTATTTCACCACTGGCCCTCATTGCCGCGGTCCTTGGAATCATCACCGCCCGAAACCACGCCCGATACATTCTTATTGGACTTTGGACAGGCTACATCGCCTATGGGCTGTTCCTGCCATACCAGATGACATCGCACAGTTACTACCATCTGCAGCTTGTCCCTATTACCGCCCTTTCGATAATTCCTTGCGCCGCAGTTGTGGTTGAATGGCTTTTCTCACGGTCAAAGATCTGGCGAACCGCTGCAGCCATTAGTTTACTGGCGATAATCGCTTTCTCGAGCTGGCAGGCACTGATTCCGCTGTACAGCAAGGATTACCGCAGTGAGCCAAACTATTGGCAGGAAATCGCCTCCTACCTGCCGCAGGACGGAAAAATCATTGCACTCACTCAGGATTACGGCTACCGATTGATGTATTACGGATGGCGCAAGGTAACGCTTTGGCCGGATCGCGGCGAAATCCGGTTAAGCGGATTGCGCGGCAGCGATAAAGACTTCCAGGATTATTTTGTGAAGCGGATCAATGGAAAGAGCTATTTCTTAATAACAGCTTTCAACCAATTCGAAGATCAACCAGCACTAAAACAGGTTCTGAATGATGAATTTCCGATCCTGGCTCAGGGCAAAGGGTATCTTATCTTCGATCTCCAAAATCCAAAGAATTCATGGATGGGGCAGGGTTAGCGCAACCCTGTTATAGAATGTCGTCCGATCCGTTAGTGACGATTGTTACCCCTTCTTTCAATCAGGCGCAGTATCTCGAGCAGACGATCTGTTCCGTGCTGCAGCAAGATTATCCGGCTTTGGAGTATATGATTGTGGACGGAGGCTCAACCGACGGCAGCCTTGAGATCATAAAACGCTACGCCGATCGGCTTTCCTGGTGGGTATCAGAGCCAGATTCAGGTCAGGCAGAAGCCATCAATAAGGGGCTTCACCGTGCCAGGGGAGAATTCGTGGCTTGGTTAAATTCTGATGATGTCTACTTACCGGGGGCAGTTGGGCAGGCTGCCGCCTCACTCAGTTCAAATCCTGAGCTGGGACTGGTTTATGGAGATGCAATCACAATTGATGGCAGCGGGAAACCGATCGGCCGTTTTGCATTTGAAGATTGGGGCTTATTGGACTTGATCTCTTTCAGGATCATCTGCCAACCGGCAGTGTTCATGCGGAGAAATGTGCTGGAAAAAGCCGGTAATCTGGAGCGCTCTTTCCATTACATGCTTGACCACCAGCTCTGGATTCGCATCGCGAGACTTGCACCGATCCAATATGTTTGCTCAACATCCGGGGAAATAGGAAAGCCCATCGAAGGATTATGGGCGGCTGCTCGCCACCACGCTGGTGCAAAAAACGTATCACAGGCCGCTGGATTTGGCCGCGAAACGCTTGAGGTGCTGGCATGGATGGAGGCTCAACCCGATTTGGCAAATCTAATCATGTCCCACCGCCGCAAGGTCCTGGCTGGGGCAAACCGCCTGAACGCTCGATATCTTCTCGATGACGGCTTACCCGCGCAAGCTTTGGCATCTTATCTCAAATCCATTTATTATCGTCCCGGGTATGCTATAAAACACGCACACCGAATAGGCTACGCTCTCCTCAGCCTGCTTAAGCTACAGGGCTTGGTAGATGCAACGATCGAGAAACAAAACGTCAGGCGCAGAGTCAGCCTTTCAAAACAACTGCTACAGGTCCAAATTTCACCATCGACTGTTATCGATAACGACCAACCTTATAAACTGGCAGATTGGCCTTTCCTGAGCTGGTATGACTGAACCACAGCCTTCGCATGCCCCGATTCTGGTGACAGGCGCTCACCGAACAGGGACAACCTGGGTTGGAAAAATGCTGGCTGCAAGCGGTCAGACTGCTTACATTAGCGAACCGCTGAACATTCTTCATCGACCTGGTGTATTCATCACCCCAACCAGTCATTGGTACACCTACATCTGCGCGGACAATGAATCGGAATTCTTACAAGGACTTCAGGATACGATTTCGCTGCGGTATCACCTTTTGGCGGAAATCAGGGCGATACGATCAACAAAGGATTTAATTCGAATGGGACGTGATTGGGAGATTTTTCTGAGGGGAAGAATCTTACACCATCGTCCACTGTTAAAAGACCCTTTTGCAGTTTTCTCTGCACCGTGGTTCGCCGGTCGGCTGGGCTGCCAGGTCGTTATTATCCTCCGCCATCCTGCGGCTTTTGTCAGCAGCCTGAAACGACTGAACTGGCCTTTTGATCTTGCGGACCTACTTGCGCAGCCTTTTTTGATGCGGGATTTGCTAGATCCATTTCGGACCGATATCGAAAAAGCGGCGCGTAGCACAATCGACCCGATAACCCAAAACAGCCTGCTTTGGCGCCTGGTGTACACGGTTGTGAGAAATTATCAGATTCTTCACCCAGAATTCCGAATCGTCCGGCACGAAGATCTTTCTCTCAATCCAAAGGAGGCATATCGATCTCTCTATCATGACCTCGGGCTTAGCTTCAGCGCCAGATCTGAACGGATCATTCTTTCTTCAAGCAGCTCTGAAAATCCCAATGAGCTCACTCATCGCAGCGCTCACTCAACCCAGCTCAATAGCCTGGCAAACCTTTCCAATTGGAAGAAACGACTCTCTGGATCCGATATTGCCAGGGTCCGCGAGCTGACAGAGGACCTGGTTTCAGAGCTGTATCCGGATCTGGAATGGGAGTAGTGATGTCTCCAGAAAAACCGCTGGTTTCGATCGTTACCCCATCTTTCAATCAAGCGCGATTTCTTGAAGAGACGATACGCTCGATTCTCGAACAGGATTATCCTAACCTGGAATATCTGATCGCAGATGGTGGATCTACGGATGGGAGCCTGGAGATTATCCAACGGTATGAGAAGCGACTCTCATGGTGGGTATCCGAGAAAGACCAGGGTCAGACCGACGCCATCAATAAGGGCTTTGCTCACGCCCGTGGAGAAATCCTAGCCTGGCTTAATTCCGACGATACATACGAACCACAAGCCATTAGCGAGGCGGTAGATACCTTGCAAGCCAACCCTGAGACTGGGATGGTATATGGTGACGCCAATCTAGTCGATGAAAAGGGGCTGATCATCGGGAAATTCCCTGCTCGCCAGACAGATTATCCAAAATTGAAACGAGGATACGTCCATATCCCTCAGCAATCTGCATTCTTTCGAGCCAGCCTATGGAGGCAGATTGGACCTTTGGATCCGAGTTTTTATTTCGCGATGGACTACGATCTCTGGGTGCGACTGGCCCGCCATTCTGAGCTCCTTTATGTACCGAGGACATGGTCAAATTTCAGGCTGCACGAAGCGGGGAAGTCTGTGATTGCAGATGATCGCTGCTGGCCCGAGATGGTGCGAGTGCATTATCGCGATGGAGGCAGCCGATTATCACTTTTAACATTCAAAGCCCGAATCCGGCCATTGCTATACGCATGGCTGCCTCTGCGACTGCGCCTCCGTCTGCGGCGTATGCTATAATCGCATCCATCTTTTATCGAAAAGGAATTTATGCAGCAATCAGAGCCATTTTCAGTCTATGATTCTTCCCTCCGAGGGGTCCCTGCGGTCGAAGAGCTCCGCGAGCTTTTCCGATACCGGAACCTGCTTGCTCAAACTGTCCGGAGGAACATTGTTGTCCGCTACAAGCGCTCGGTCCTGGGGATTGCCTGGACAATGCTGAATCCGCTTGCGACCACCTTGATCTTGACCTTCGTGTTCTCTCATGTCTTTGGAGGCGTGGCTCAATATGCGCCTTATGTCCTCAGCGGTCTGATCTGCTGGGCTTTCTTTTCATCAACTACCCTAGACTCAATGACCAACCTAATCTGGGGAGAAGGCTTATTGAAGCGAATTTATATCCCACGGACAGTGTTTGCCGTATCCGCTATTGGTACAGGGCTGATCAATATGGTATTCGGTATGGTCCCCCTGTTTTTTGTGATGCTGCTGTCGGGGATGACGATTAAGCCAAGTATCTTGATCCTCCCTATCCCCGCCTTATTCCTGGCTATGTTTTCTTTAGGTCTTGGCTTGATGCTTTCAACTTTCGCAATTTATTTTGTGGATATCGTTCACATGTATGGAATTGCGTTGACAGCCTGGATGTATTGGAGCCCTATCATATACCGACCCGAGATGCTTCCAGAGGAATATCTCTGGATCTTAAAATTGAATCCGATGTTTTATCTGATCACATTATTCCGATTACCGGTTTATTATGGTCAAATACCTACATTCCAACAGTTTCTTATCAGTGGTGCGATCGCATTGATTACTTTATTAGCTGGTTGGTGGATATTTACGAATAAGGCCGATGAATTTGCTTACCGAGTTTAAGCCTTTTACGAACACCCCGATTGAAATAGCGACCAATCCCTTAGACAATTCCTCCGCTATCTGCCTGGAAAATGTTGGGGTGCGATATCGCGCCCCAAGCGAACGGATACCTTCAATTAAGGAGTATACAATCCGCTGGCTGAAGGGCAAGATCACCCACCGAGAGTTTTGGGCGCTTCGCGATCTTTAATTTAAATATTCTTCGCGGCGAAGCGTTTGGCTTGATTGGTCAAAATGGGGCGGGAAAAAGCACCCTCTCAAAACTGATCGCAAGGGTGCTAAAACCGACCCTTGGCAGGATCATTGTAAGAGGCCATGTCGCCCCGCTGCTCGAATTTGGGGCTGGTTTCCACCCCGAACTTACCGGCAGGGAAAATGTGTACTTAAACGGATCATTGCTTGGTTATACCCGCAAGCAAATGGAAGAAAAGTTTGATGAAATCGTCGATTTTGCTGAACTGTGGGATTTTATCGACGCCCCGATGCGAACCTATTCTTCCGGCATGTGGGCGCGTTTGGGTTTTTCTGTTGCAACAGATATTAAACCAGATATATTGATCGTTGATGAGGTCCTTTCTGTCGGTGATGAATCCTTTCAACGGAAAAGCTCAGCCCGTATTCGTGAATTTCGAGAACAAGGCGCAACCGTGGTGCTGGTTTCGCACAATATGCTGAGTATCGAAGATATGTGTCATCGGGTGGCCTGGATTGATCATGGACATTTGATGGAGGTTGGCACACCTGCAGAGGTAATCAAGCATTACCGCGAACACCAAACTTAGAATTCTGTATGTCTCTGCATCCAAGAAAATCAAGCATTTTTTATATGTTAGAATTCGAAGAATTCCGAACCGGCTGAATCTGATCACCGGGAATCGTAAGAAAGGAAAATTATGTACAAGAAGATACTTTATATTTCCATCTTAGCGGTAATGCTTACTGGTTTCACGCATAATTCTTTTGCCAGAGGGAATCAAGAAATTCCCACCCCAGTATCGAATTTAGCGAACCAAGAAACGCCAGAGGACACGCTCGACATCTTCTTACCGTTGATCCTTAAGCCGCGCTCGCAGACAGTGTTCGGGGTCGAGACTTTTAATTTCAATGACGATAATATGAACTATGCTGATGATGCCAATGTCTACTGGGTGCGTTCGCCTTTCTTCTCGTGGAAAGATATCGAGCCCGTGAAAGGGGGAGGCTACCTGTGGAATACTGTCAACGAGAATGGTATCCTCGCCCTGGCTAAGCAAGGGTTCGAGACCATCGGCACAATTAAGTACACCCCAAGCTGGGCATAAAAAGTACCCGGGTTACTCCTGCGGACCTGTAGCTCAGAACAACTTGTCTGATTTCGCCAAATTTGTTTCTGAGGTCGTAAAAAAATACAGTGCTTACCCGTATAACATTAGATATTGGGAACTGGGGAACGAGCCTGATTTAGATCCCTATGCAAATCCGAGCATGCCGCCAGACAATGTATACGGGTGTTGGGGGGACTAAACGAAGACCTATTACGGCGGCGAATACTATGCCACCATGCTCAAACAGATTTATCCTGCCATCAAATCTGTGAGCCCCGAGAGCAAGGTCCTGATCGGTGGATTGCTCCTTGACTGCGATCCAAACAACCCACCCACGGGCAAAACCTGCAAAGCATCGAAGTTTCTCGAAGGCATATTCGTCGGAGGGGGCGCCCCTTACTTCGATATCGTCAGCTTCCACAGCTATGTCTGGGGAGGAAACACCACAATAACCGACGAAAACTCAGGCAACTGGCCAAATGGCGGCCAGGTTTTCGGAAAAGTAAACTTTCTGCGCAGTGTGATGAGCAAATACGGTGTTAACAAACCGTTGTTGATGACGGAATTCGCTGTGATTTGTGGGTATGATGCGATTTGTACATAACCCAACTCCCTCATTTTTTGGACTGAAGGCAGACGGAGTGGTCAGCTCTTATGTACGGTCGATAGCTCTTGGTTTAATGGGTGAGATCTGGTATACACTTGAATCGAATGGTTGGCGCCACTCAGGTCTCTTTGAAGGATCCAATCCAACTCCAGGATATGATGCGATGGTATTCCTGACCAACGAAATTTTTGGCGCGAATTACAACTCCGAGATCACGGGTGGACATACCAAGCTACGCGGGTATAAATTTATCCATCCACAGAAGGAAATCCAGATTTGGTGGGCTCGAGATGCCGCGAATGGCGAAACAATCCCCGTGCCCCCGGGCGTCACAAAAATCTACGATCGAGTCGGCACTCCCATTGAACCCATCCCATCAGAGATTTTGGTCGTACACCCTATCTATCTGGAGATCCCAACTCAATAATCCGCTGCGGCTGAAAAGGTTATCCTTGATTTCACACCCAGCTTAGTCCTGCACTTCGAAAGTAAGGTAATATCGTTTGTTTCTCCTGGCTAAAAACCAGGAGAAACTTTTTTAAAAGGCATGGATCAGAACCCATGCTCACCATCCACCATTTTATTTGCTATAATCCCCTCTATTCACCCTGATGAGTATTTGGCAGGCAAATGCAGTTCAATCAAACAGAGCTTCCAGGAATTGTTCTTATTGAGCCAACATTATTTGGCGATGATCGCGGCTACTTCATGGAAGTCTATCATTCGCAGAACTTCCAGGAATTTGGCATCAACGTAAGCTTCATGCAGGATAATCAATCTGGATCGAAGCAAGGAACCCTCCGCGGGCTTCACTATCAAATCCGACATCCGCAGGGGAAACTTGTCCGTGTGATTACCGGGGAAGTTTTCGATGTCGCTGTAGATATCCGCCGCAGTTCGGCTACATTTGGGAAATGGTTTGGGACCCGACTTTCTGCCGAGAACAAGCATCAGATCTGGATCCCGGTGGGTTTCGCACATGGAATTTTCGTGCTCAGCGAATGGGCGGAGCTGCTGTATAAAGTGAGTGATTATTACGCCCCGGAATGGGAGCGGACGATCTCCTGGGATGATCCCTTACTTGGTATTGAATGGCCGCTTCAATCCGGAATGCAGCCTATTCTTTCGGATAAAGACCGGCATGGTTTACCGCTCTTACAAGCTGAGCTGTATGACTGATTGCATATGAAGAATTATTTAGTCACCGGAGGAGCCGGATTTATTGGTTCAAATTTTATCCGCTATGTGCAGGAGCACGATGCTCTCGCGGATAATCAATCTGGATGCCCTGACTTATGCTGGCAGCCTGGAAAATCTGGCCAATCTGCATGACCCTGAACGCCACATATTTATTCAAGGGGATATTTGTGATCTGGCGCTTGTAAGCCGACTTATTGAGCAGTATCAGGTGGATGCCATCATTCATTTTGCTGCTGAAACTCATGTCGATCGTTCGATTTTGGGTCCGCAAGATTTTATCCGCACAAATATTCTCGGGACCTTCTCACTTCTCGAAGCCGCGAAGGAGCAATTAAAATCCCACCCTTCGAAAGAATCCCTTCATTTTCATCATGTCTCAACCGATGAAGTCTTCGGCTCATTGAGCGAAGAAGAACCTCCTTTTTCCGAATCCACACCTTATGCGCCAAATTCACCATACGCTGCATCTAAAGCGGCAAGCGATCACCTGGTGCGTGCCTATGGGCACACCTATGGTATAAGATTCACGATTACGAATTGTTCTAACAATTACGGTCCGCACCAATTCCCTGAAAAACTAATTCCTCTGATGATCCTTAACGCCCTGAAAGGCGAGCCTCTTCCAGTATATGGGGATGGAAAGCAAGTTCGCGATTGGCTTTACGTTGAAGATCATTGTGCAGCGATATGGGAGGTGGTCGGGCGCAGTGAACCAGGTCAAACCTACAACATAGGGGGTGGAAATCAGCCAACCAACCTCGAAATCATCCATCTTCTATGCAATCTACTTGACGAAATGCTGCCAGAGTCCCCCTATACTCCACACCTGCAGTTGATCCAGTTCGTCCAAGATCGACCTGGACACGACCGGCGCTATGCAATGGATATCACCAGGATCTCGAACAGGCTTGGATGGCAACCTGTCGAGTCGCTAGAAAGTGGGCTGCGAAAGACCATCGCCTGGTACATCTCCCATCCTGAATGGGTCAAAGCAGTCAGACAACAGCAATCCTATCAGGGCTGGTTGGAAAAGAATTACACCCAACGCACTCGTTCATCATTCTTTGAAGGATAAGATTATGAGAGGGATCATCCTGGCAGGCGGTCATGGCACCCGATTGTTCCCATTGACCATCGGGGTCAGCAAACAACTGCTCCCGGTGTACGATAAGCCGATGATCTATTATCCCCTTTCGATGTTGATGCTTGCCGGGATACGCGAAATCCTTGTGATCAGCACACCTCAAGCACTGCCCAACTTTGAATATCTTTTGGAAGATGGGAGTCAATGGGGACTGCAAATTTCATACGCTGCCCAGGATCAGCCGCGTGGCCTTGCGGAGGCGTTCTTGCTGAAACCTGAATTTATTGGATCCCAAACAGTCTGCTTGATCCTGGGGGACAATATTTTCTTTGGCCACGGTCTTCCAGCCATGCTGCGAGAAGCTGCAACCATCCAGGATGGGGCTCTGATCTTTGCGTATCCTGTGCGCGATCCACAAAGATATGGCGTTGTCGAATTCGATCAGAGTGGTCGAGCATTGAGCATCGAGGAAAAACCAGCTCACCCGCGTTCAAATTATGCCGTCCCGGGGTTATATTTTTACGATCACCGTGTTGTGGAAATTGCTGGCACTCTTGCACCATCCAGCCGCGGAGAACTGGAAATTACGGATGTCAATCGAAACTACATGGACAGAGGCGAACTGAGAGTAGATGTAATGGGGCGAGGTGTGGCCTGGTTGGACGCAGGGACACACGAATTGCTGCTTCAGGCGGCGAATTTTGTTCAGGCGGTGGAGGAAAGACAGGGCATGATGATCTCTTGCCCGGAAGAAATCGCTTACCGGCAGCAATTTATCAATCGCGATCAGTTATTGAAGCAAGCAGAACGGCTGCGGAACAACCATTACGGGGATTACTTATTCGGACTTCTTGACGAAGAACCTTCTTTCCCATCTTAAACGTATTTTGTCTTCATGATGATGCGAATTTTGGTTTTGGGGAAAAACGGGCAATTGGGCTGGGAGCTAATTCGGACCCTCGGTCCGCTTGGTCAGGTGGTCGGGCTGGATCTGCCTGATTTCGACCTCTCAGTGCCGGCGAGTGTCCGTCAAGTTATTCGAGAGATTTACCCAGATATCATTTTTAATGCCGGCGCTTATACACAGGTCGACCGCGCTGAAAGCGAGCCCGAGATCGCTATGGCTGTCAATGGGACAAGCCCTGGAATAATTGCGGAGACTGCCCATGAAATCAGGGCTGCGCTTATTCATTATTCCACGGATTACGTGTTTGATGGAACAAAAGGCTCCTCTTATCTTGAAAGCGATGCTCCTCAACCCTTGAATGTTTATGGGATAACCAAGTTGGCTGGCGAGCATGCTGTCAGCAGCACGGACGCCGCATTTCTGGTTTTTCGAACGAGCTGGGTCTACAGCATGAGGCGCGAGAGCTTTGTATCAAAAGTCCTTGATTGGGCGCGGCAAAATCGGAGGCTTCAATTGGTCAGTGATCAGGTCAGCAATCCGACCTGGTCGCGAATGCTGGCGGAGGTCAGTGCTCAGGTTCTGGCGGAAAGCAGCGCCGATTTGTACGGATGGATCCGTGAACGGCATGGGATTTACCACCTGGCTGGCGACGGTGCTGCAAGCCGGTTCGAGTGGGGGCGAGAAATCCTTTCCCTTGACCCCCGAAAGGATGAACAAGTTTGCCAGGAGATCCTCCCCGCCCTGACATCCGATTTCCCCAGCCAGGCTGTCCGTCCACTCCATTCCGCCTTGAACTGTGAGCTCTTTATTTCAACTTTTGGTTTGCGGCTTCCCGATTGGCGCTACGCACTTCAACTGGCGATGGAAACCTCAATTTGAAAAATCTCTCAGCGTCCACGGATCAACCCGCTTCGCGTTTATCCAAGACATCTCATCCACGCCTTGCTGTATTTGCCGCAGATTTTTGGGAACATGCCTGCCCGATGATCCGGGTGATCCTTCCTGCAAGGCAAAGCGGAGTGGAGATCTTAAAAGGCACAGCGTGGGTGAATGATCAGCTTACCATCGATCCGAATCAAATCGACTCTGCGGATCTGGTTATGATCACACGCGATTTCCCTCGCTGGCATGCCGAATACCGCCAGGTCGTCGATCGCGCCCGTAAACAGGGCAAGTGTGTTGTATACGAATTGGACGATCTGCTCCTGGAGCTGCCAAGGGAGCACTCAGATTATGAACATTACCTCCCAACCAACAGCGCCCTCTTGCAGGCAATTGTTGAGGCTGATGCGGCGCTGGGCGCCACCGAGCCAATCTGCGATTATCTTCGCAAATACAATCCGAACACGGTTTTGTGGGAAAACTACCTGGATGACGACCTTTGGGTGTTTAATGCACCAAATCGAGCAAGTTCTGGCGATCCTGTTTGCATCGGATACATGGGCGGGCACAGCCACCAGCCCGATATCGAGTTGATTTCTCCGGTTTTAGAAGAAATCCTGATCCGCTTTCAAGATAAAGTAAAACTGGTATTCTGGGGTGCGGCGCCCCCATCAAAGCTTTCACAATTTCCAAATGTCGAATGGCTGCCGGTCGCCTTTGTGGAATATGAAGAATTTGCCCATTATTTTTCGAATCAGAAGTGTGATATTTTCGTCGCACCACTGGCTGATAGCCGGTTTAACCGGTGCAAGAGCCACATAAAATACCTGGAATACAGCGCCTTGGGCGTTCCCGGGGTCTTCAGCAAGATCACGCCATATGAAAGCGTCATTCAGCACGGCATGAATGGATATCTGGCGTCCGATTCTGAGGATTGGGAAGCGAACCTCATCTCCCTGATCAATGATCCAGAGCTTCGATTTCAGATGGCAGTAAATGCCCAGGAAGATGTCCGAAACCACTGGTTGCTTTCCAGTCATGCACATCAGTGGGCAGACCTGCTGGGCGGCTTTGCATCTTTAGACCGTGACTCTTACAAATCGAGCGGTGCCGAGGGCTGTGGCAAGCCAAATGCTCGAATTCCAACTCGCCCAAAACACCGCGCTCAGAAATAAAATTGAAGATAACGCCCGTTTGAGTTCGCTTTCTGGTCAGATCGCGGAGAAAAACGGAACAATCCTTGAAATTGAGCGATCTGCTCAGAAGTACGCCGCCCTGTATGAGGATGTTGTCACCAGTAAGAGCTGGCAAATGATGGAGCGGTTGATCAGGCTGAGGCTAAAACTAATCCCACGCGCAAGTAAACGCGAACGACTGTTTGGAATGATTCTGCGCCCAATCCTTGTGCTCAGACACACCGGGATTCGCGGTATGAGCCACCAGATTTACATCGAGCTTGAAAATCGAAATAAGCCCAAACTTGCACCCCAGCCTGGGATCCAATTCTGTTTAATGAGCAGCCCGGTCATGGGTAGCCTGCAGCTCGATCTTCCATCCATAGCAATTATAGTGATCCGGGACCATGAGGTCAATTCTGTTGATGAAGATGCTGTGATGGAATGGGTGCACAAACAGACTCTTTCGCAGTGCGCCAGAATAATGATCTGGAATCGGCCTTCCCGAACATTTCATTGGATTGATTCGCGATCAAACGAGGCAACCGCCGAGAATCTCCCGGAGCTGTTGAGATATGTCCATGAGAAGTATATCTGCATAGCCTCATCCGATTTGCTTTGCCAGGAAGAAAGCTATCTTGAAGAAAATCTGCTGGCGCTGGAAACCGGGCAGTATGCATTGACCATCAACTTTCGTGGATCACCTGATTTTTCCAAATTTCATCTGAGCGCAGGTCGACTGCCTGGAAATTACCAAAAACCGCTGTTCCGAATGATTATCCGGAAAGAGTGTGTGCGGGATGAACTGTATTTAGATCTTGCCAAATGGAAATCCAATCTTAAATCTATCTCGGAGGCTGGTCAAACCCTTATCCAGCAAGAACCCCATCGCGCTGCCGGGCTGATTATTGATCATATGCGAAATCAGGATGATCAGGAGGCGGATATTCCTTTTCAAACGCAAGCGTCTGAGCCGATTCAATTAGTGGATCGGTTTCTGCTCCTCGAAAAACCGGAACAAAGGCATTTTGAACCGTTCATTCAGCCGTTGGCGCCAATCCGAACTGTAATGAGGGCTCAATCCGCTTCGAGCCCACTGCCGACAGTATTTTTAATCCAACCTTTCCTGGCAGTCGGTGGTGCTGAGAAGATCGCCTTGAAAATTATGGAAAAGCTGGCAGATCGGATCCGGTTCGTGGTGCTCACATTCGAGCAGTTGCTTCCCGAACTTGGAACATCCACAGAGCAATTTCGATCGATCACCCCATACGTTTATGAAGCGGCGGATTTCCTGCCTCCCGAGCTTAACCAGGATTTCATGGATTACCTGATCCACCAATTCGATCCCCATGCGATTTATATCGCAAACGGTACGCCGTGGATCTATGAAATCTTTGAGCAGCTTGAAACACCAGCATCCTTCAATCCGGCTCATCAACCAGGTTTATGATGATCGTGAGGGCTGGATCAATCGTTATGATCCTTCGCTTTTGACCTATCTGGACGCTCATATCGGCTCTAATCCTAAGATCTGTAATGCCTATCTTCAGAAAGGTGTTCAACCGGAAAAGGTATTCCTGATTGAGAATGGAACTGACCCGCAAGAGCTCGACCCATCATGTTATGATCGCGCACGAATAGAGAACTTAAAGATTAAACTAGGTCTCCCTTTCGACAAGAAGGTTGTCACGTTTGCGGCCCGACTAAACCTTCAGAAACGACCAATGGATTTTATCGAGCTGGCTCGCCGATTTTCAACCGAATCTAAAGTTCAATTCTTAATGGTCGGTGATGGACCGATGTCCCATACAATCGATGAGCAGGTGAATAAAATCGAATTAATAAACCTGCACCGGCTATCTTTCTACCGCCCGATCAACGATATCCTGGCACTCACCGATCTCCTTGTGCTGCCTTCGGAATTCGAAGGAATGCCAATGATCATCCTAGAAGCTCAAACGATGGGTATACCAGTGGTTGCAACCGGGGTCGGAAATATCCCAGATATCCTTGCAAGGACTGGAGGAGGCGTGGTCGTTCCCCAGATTGGAGATATCACGGGGCTGATGGCAGGAGTGCAGGATATGCTGGAAAATCCGCCCGATCCAGAGCTGGTTCGGAGAAGAACAATCGCCCATTTCGATTGGCAGGTGTGTGCCGAGAAATATCTCGTGCCGTTATTGGGCTGACAAATGCCAGAAATTTCTGTAATTATCCCATCCTACAATCACGACTGCTATATCCTTCATGCTGTCAACAGCGTGCTCGATCAGACATTTTCCAACCTTGAGCTGATTGTCGTAGATGATGGATCTACGGATCAAACCCTAAAGACCCTATCGACAGTCACAGACCCGAGGCTGAAGGTAATCTCCCAATCCAACCAAGGGGCACATGCTGCCGTCAATCAAGGACTTCAACATGCTTCAGGAAAGTACCTCTCCATTTTGAATTCGGATGATTATTATCACCCAGAACGGCTTGGGTTGATGGCTCCTATCCTGGATCAAAATCCAGGGATTGGATTGGTCTGCTCCCATATCGAAATCGTTAATCGACTCTGACGAAGTTATAGGCATCAAACATGACTACCAGGACTGCGAGCCGTGGCTTTTGGCAAATCCTGAGCTCAGCTTTCGATCATCCAAAGATTTAATCGATACGATCCACACCGAAAATTATCTTGCCTCCTCTTCGAATTTCTTTTTCTCGCGCTCATGGCTGGAGAAGGTCGGTGAGTTCCGGCCGCTACAATTCACCCATGATTGGGACTTCGCCCTCCGGATGGTCAGATTTGCTGAGCTCGCCTTGATTAACAAACCGCTCTTGAGCTACCGGGTCCATTCGGAAAATACAATTCGAAGCGACCATTTCACCATGATCTTCGAAATCTGCTGGATTCTTGCAGTTCATATGCCGGATTTTGTGATGGATGCTTCATTTTTCGAGAAGGCAGCTCCAGAAATTCGGATTGAGCAGCTTCTTCATTCGATTTATACTTACAATTGCGACCGAGTCTTGAACGTGATGCTGCTCCTGAACCTGCACCGCAATCCAGAACACGCAATGCGTCTTTTGGAGCCATCAAATCCAGAACGGGAAATGTTCATCAGCTATATCCAGAAATCTGCCTATCCGACTGCCAACAGCTCAGAGAAGATGATTTCAGTTTCTCCATTTTCACGCATGAAGGCTTCTGCCGTCCGTTTATTCCGTCAATTTAAGGAATAACGCTTAAATGCCATCTCTTAGTGTGATCATGCCATGCCACAACCGAGCTTACGACCTGCATCGGGTATTGGATGCTTATGATAATCAGCGCGGCAGCCCAGCTTTTGAATTGATCGCAGTAGACGACGGCTCTACTGATCAAACGCAAGAAATTCTATCGAGTTATAAACCAAAAAACTACGTCCTGGTCCCTATACGGCAGGAGCAAAACAGAGGCCCTGCGGCTGCAAGAAATAAAGGGATAGCGGTCTCCAGCGCTCCGCTATTGGTCTTCGTTGGAGATGATGTCTGCCCTGATCCTTATTTCGTCTCAGGTCATCTTGCAGCCCATCGATACGATCCGCGCCCGGAGACTGCGTTCCTTGGAAAAATTGCCTGGCCCGAGGATTTACCCATCAATACTGTGATGAAACATATTGAAGGGCTCGGGGCTGAACAATTCAGCTACTACTACCTACGAGATGGAAGGCAGTACGATTTCAGGCATTTCTATACTGCGAATATATCCATCAAGCGCGATTTACTTGACACCCAAACAAAATGGTTCGACGAAGAATTCCCCTACGCGGTGTTCGAAGATATTGAGCTTTCATATCGGCTCTCTCAAGCCGGGATGCGGATTATCTACAGCGCCGTGCTCGTCGGCTTTCATTACCATTATCACAACATCTGGACTTTTACCAACCGCCATTTTCGGGCTGGTCTGATGGCATGCCAGGTCGCCAGGAAACAGCCGCGCACTACCAGGTACCTGCTTGGCAGAAATTGGAGGATGCACCTGCTGCAGCTCCGGTTGCGATCAGTTCTTGGCGAAGCGCCAGAACACAGCACTGAAGACCTTGAGGACCAGATGCTCCATGGTGTCAGCCGTTTTGAATGGACGCCTCATCCACTGCTCGATCGCCTTTATTTACGGCTATTTTCATATTATTATTTTAAAGGGATGATTTTCGGCCTGGTCTCGAACGAGTCTCTCGCCGAAAAGCTCAGCAATTTGCATGCCAAACGAGCGCTGCCCCCATTGATTTCGCGAGTTTCCAAGTGGGTTTGAATTTCATCGAAAACAAAGATCCAAGCGAGGCAGTGGTCCCACGAAAAATATCCACAAAATGGTGGGACGCTCTGGCTGTCATTCTCATCGCCGTCCTGGTTCTTGGGTTCATGTGGCGGGCAGTTTTCCTGAGACTGGCGATGGAACCGATTGACAACCTTTACGAGTTAGAGCCCTGGAAGTCTGAACAATCCTCGAGCGGTAAAATCACATCCGAAATCTGGAACCCTGACATGACGGATGAAATCATGCAGGGGTACCCGCAGTCCATTGCAGCAATAACAGCTCGAAAAAATAACGGCTCAATCCTGTGGGATCCTTTCATTTTGACAGGTATGCCGGCTCTTGCACGCGGGAACCTGGAGAGCAATCCGATTTTTCTTCTGCTCAGTTCTTTTCTGGCGCTTCCTGATGCCCTGAATTGGACCAGGATATTGGGGCTTTTCCTGGCGGGGGTATTCACATTCATTTTTCTTCGCGAACTGGGTTCTGGTATCTTCGGAGCTCTGGTCGCTGGGTTGGCTTTTTCTTTCAACGCCTATTTAGTCAGCTGGCTCTCGCTGGTCTTTTTTTTCTCGGCAATGATCTGGCTGCCGCTGATTTTTTGGGGAATTGAACGCGCCTATCGCCGGAAGGATTGGCGTTGGGCTCTTGTTGGTGGATTGGGGTTCACCCTTCAAATACTTTCTGGCAGTATTTTGTTTTCTTTCTTCAGCGCTGTCACGGTGCTCCTTTTCTATATCTATCGTTCCATATCCGAATGGATTGTCAGCCGCGAACTCAAAAAGGCGTTTACACCACTGCTCCAGACATTGATCGGGCTGGGATTTGGCGCTCTGCTCGCTGCCCCGCAGCTTTTCTTGGTAATTGAGCTTTATTTTCATTCCAGAAGAGACACCCCAATCGGCGCAGGAAGCTTTCTGGATCCCTGGACTCACCTCATCCGCCTGGTCGCCCCACGCATCTATGGGGATAATATCTATGGTCAGGTTTATCAATCGGATTTCAATTTTCCTGAAACCAACCTCTACCTCGGCATCCTTCCTTTATTCTTTATTATTTTCAGCCTCAAAGGTCCTCATCGGAAAATTGCTTGGGGATTTCTGGTAATCGGGACAATTTCCCTTCTGGCGGTTTATTCAGCTCCTGTTCGCCAGATTGTTCGTTTTATCTACCCGTTGATGCTCCACACTTTCCCTGGCAGGATTTTCTTTATCGTTGTTTTTTGTTTTTCAGTCACTGCGGGTCTGGGCGCTGATGCCTTATCCAGGCAACCTCAACGTGTACAGCTTCGCGTCTCTGCGGCATTTGCTGCCCTGCTTTTGCTAATGCTGTTCTATATTCAAAGCCACCCTGGGGAAGTATTAAAAGGAGAGCCAATTTACCCTGAAAACCTGCGCCTGCCGATGATATTCTTGCTCAGCGCAGCAATGGTGTTCTTAATTTGGAGCCTGTTTCATAACCCAAATGTTGTCCTTAAGGCGGTTGTATTAATCCTCCTGATCGCTGATCTATTCATTCCAGGAATCAATGATAACGCCGCATTTGATCGATCTCTGCTCTACCCACAAACTGAAAGCCTCCAAATATTGCAGCAGTCCATTATCGGAGGCGCCGAACCAGACAGGGTGTTGCCCATCAATTCCGAGATCGTTCTGCCTGGAAATACATCTGAAGCGTACGGTCTGCAGACAATCACAGGCTACTCTTCTTGGATTTTAGAGCGGTATTCAGACTATACCTCCATGGCGCAGAGCCGCTATAATTCTTTGAATAAAATCAGTTTTTATAACTGCTGCGACCGCCTCTTGGATGCCTTGAGTGCCAGGTATATTTACACCTCCGCAGGCAGACTTCCAGATAGCGCTGGGATCTTGAATTTGCATACTCAGCCTGGAAAGGTAGAGACTATTCCGGAAGTTGAGAATGCAGTCAGCCCGGTGTTTTGGGAAGTACAGGGAAAGACGCAGGCAGTGCTCTTTGAGACCCCACCATCAAAAATCACCTACCGGCTGGACGCTTTAGATGGGATGAGTTTTGTCTCGGCGGTTTTCGTTGAACAAGGAAGTCTCGACGAACCGCAGCAAAGTTTGGTTTTTCGAATTAGCACATCTAGAGATGTTTCGGATCAGGGAGAGATGATTTTTCAGCGAATTATCGCTCCCAGCTCCAATCCTGCTGATCAATCTCCAATCCCAGTTACAATCGACCTCTCTCCATATCATGGCGAGCAAATCGGTCTCACACTAGAGGCATCGCTGGAAGGAGAAACGGGAACCAGCTCCAGCCTGGCAGGATGGGTCAATCCACGTATTGAAGGATATTCGACTGCAGCGTTGGAACAAATTTACAGCGGCGCAAATAACATCTATCTTAACCATAAGGCATTCCCCAGAGCATGGATTGTTCATCATATTGTTAAAGTACCTGATGGAGATATCCAGACTGTAAAGAAATATTTGCGCAATCCGGATTTTAATCTCAGGACCAAAGCGGTTGTCGAAGAACAAATTAAAGCAATTGCAACCGAACGATACGCCCCAATCGCAGATGATCTGGCGGATGAAGCGTCCATCATCGAATACTCTTCCGGAAAGGTCATGATCCAGGCAGATCTCGCACAACCCGGATTGCTGGTGCTTTCCGATATGGTGTATCCTGGCTGGAAGGTGTATGTCGATGGCATCCGTAAGCCTCTGCTGCCTACCAACCTGATCATGCGTGGGGTGGTCCTGAGTTCAGGCAAACATGAGGTCGTATTCCGCTATTCACCAGACTTGTTTTGGTTAGGCCTGCTCATTTCAATCCTCACATTCGCTGCAGCAGTCGGTTTGGTCTATCGTTCGATCTTCAAAAACCGATTAAATTATCCGCCGGCTGCCAAGCATTTGTAATTAGGAATTGTCTTCTCATGATGGGATATTTTTAATGCAGAATAATGCAAGAAAAGAAACCTCAAAATCAACAATCTTGTTTTGGGTGATCATTACCGCCTTGATCCTCGGAAAACTGTGGTTGACCAGCGCACAGAAATTGTGCGCGCTGCCCCACAACCGGCATGACGACCAGCTATTCATCCGGTTGGCTGCCAGTTTAATCCAGGGACAATGGCTTGGGATTTACGACAACCTGACTCTCGCGAAAGGCGCAATTTACCCAATCTGGATCGCGCTGTCTTTCTGGCTGGGAGTTCCTCTCGTGCTTGCGCAGCATCTGCTGTACGCCGCAGCCTGTTTGACTGCTGTCCTGGCGATCAAACCCCTTTTCCGATCATCTCTTGTTCTAATCCCTATCTTCGCGGCGATGCTCTTCAACCCGGTGAGCTTCAGCATCCTTGAGATGCTCCGGATTGCCAGAGAGGGGATTTATCCGGCACTGACATTGTTTGTCGTTGGCTGCGCTGTGGGTCTCGCAGTACGATTCCGTGGGAGGATTCGAGGGATATGGGGGTGGTCAGTTGGGCTGGGACTAGCCATGGCGATGTTCTGGCTAACTCGTGAAGAGGGAATTTGGATTGCACCGGCTCTTGGAGTCCTGGCGGCGGCATCTCTCTTGACTGTGAAACCAAGAAATGCCAATCAGATTTTGAGGTATGGGCTTGTTTGGTGTACTGCGCTTATTTTTCCAATCGCGGCGGTTTTGATTGTTTCGAGCATTAATAGAACCCATTATGGGGCTTTTATAAAAACGGAATTTGATTCAAATGCCTTTAAAAAGGCTTATGGCGCATTAACCCGGGTAAAAACAGATATTTGGCTACAACACGTACCAGTTTCAAGACAGGCACGTAGAAAGATTTATCGGGTAAGCCCAGTGTTTTCCGAGCTGCGCCCATATCTGGAGGGAGAAATCGGCGGGCAGTACGACCAATTTGGCCTAAAGCTGGATGAATACAAAGATGAGATCCAGGGCGGTTGGTTTATGTGGGCGCTGCGGGACGCGGTCGCTGCAGCGGGATACTATTCATCTGGGAGTTTTCCAGAGGCATATTATTTGAGGCTTGCACAAGAAATTAACAACGCCTGCAGGAAAGGTCGCCTGGAATGCTACCCAGAGCGCGCATCGATGCTGCCGCCGTGGAACAAAGGGTATTTACTCCCTCTCTGGAAAACACTCCTCGATGGAAGCCAATTTCTCATTCGTTTCGACAAAGTGAACCTGGTCTGGCCTCAAAAGAGCCTTGGGACTGATGAGGAAACGCGCCTGTATCGTGATATCACCCGGTCCGAGCTTTGCCAAACTAACGAAGAAACAACCATCAAAGGCTGGACAAGCTCATCGAAGCCAATTGGCAAGATTACCATGCAAGGTTATTTCCAGGAATCCGTCCCTTTTATTTTCGAAACCGGGCACAGCGCAGCCGCCGAGCAGATCTCGCCGCCTAACAAAGAATTCTGATCAAACCGAGCAAGGAGAGAATTTCAAGATCCGGGTTCTCTGCCCAATTGCCTGCTATCTTGTCCTCGATCCCGAAGGTGAAGAACCTGTTCGTCTTGAGATCAAGCCTGGGATGAAAAGCCAATGGGGGGAAACGTCGGATACGCGGCTGTTCATCGAATCCGTTAACCAAGGATCGATCACACCGGAGCAGGATCAAGTTGACAAAACCCGGATGGCTGTATTAGGAAATATTACAAAGATCTATCAAATGCTGATGCCTTTTCTTTTCGTAACGGCAGTGCTCGGTTTCGGATTACTGGCCGGTCATGCGATTAAAATTTAAATCTTTCGATCCAATTCTCTGGGTTTCTGCTGCCCTGTTGGTCGCGGTTATCTCCCGCCTGGTGCTCGTCTCGCTGCACGTTGTAACTACTTTTCCAGAGATCACAACATTGTATCTCTCCCCAGCTTATCCAATACTGATCTGGTTAATCTGGATGGTTTTGATGGCGTCAATGGACCTTATTTTTCGAACGATTAATCCCAAGAAAAGATCAAACATTGCACAAGACGCGGATGAAAGCTCTGAGCGTTTTGGCAGCCCGAAAACTATCTACCCAAATACTCTTTCCGAATGAATCCGAGACTCTGGACAGTTCGGTTTAAGTCTGGTTCGAAACCTAACTCACATATAAAATGGTGGAGCGATTATCTAGTCTCACAAAGTCAGCACTGATAGAAGTCCACAGACCATACTTCTGCTTCCTTCATTGTCAACAAGGGGCATAAAGCAGAAATAACGGTCTTCATCTCCTAATCACAAAAACCTATTCCTATTTTTATGCAATGCTCAGGCTTAATAACTCTAATTCTGAGCAGCTTTCATTTCTGTTAATGTCCTCAAGCGCCAATTCCTGTACAATCGAAATACAAAAGTAGGTGCGATTTATTGGAATTGTACAATTAATATTGGAGACGGCGCATGTTTTCTAAAGTTTTTTTTCGGTTACTGATAACGGTTGTGATTGTCTTTGTTTGGGTTCCCAGGGTAAAAGGCGCGAATATTCCGCTCAACCATTTGGATGAAATCCAAATCCCAGAAGAACCCACGGTGATAGCAGTTCCAGGAAGCTCTAGAAAAGATCTGCAATCCGCAATTCATGAAGTCCCAGATCGGGGGATCATAGAGCTGAGAGCAGGGGTATACCAGGCGCCCAGCACTGGTTATCAGATCGGAAATCTCAATAAAAGCTTCACGATCCGCGCCGCACCAGGAGCTAATGTGGTCTTAACGGGAGGAAACACAACGACAATTCTCGACGTTGCAAATACTCCGGTGATCATCCAGGGAAGCATCACTTTCAAGGGAATAACCTTTGCAAATGGACGCGAGTCTGCACAGGGTACCGGCGCCGGTCTAAGCATTACGAATAGTAATGTAACATTCATAGACTGCACGTTCGAAAATAACGTCAAAACCGGCTACCGGGTCAATACAACTGCCGGTGCAGTTTTTATTGAAGGCGGTTCGACGGTCTACTTTTTCAATTCAACCTGGCGCGATAATACTTCAGAAGATGGAGGCGCAGGTTTAGCAGCCAGAGATTCGACTGTCTTCATCCATTCCTCCCAATTTCTCAATAACCGAACGATTGCCACCTCCACTTCCAGCATCCCCGTAGGAGGGGCGCTGAATCTCGTTAATTCATCCGTCCGGATCACCAATACCCGCTTTGAAAACAATCTTTCCGGCGGGCATGGAGCTGCGGTATATATCCTGGGGCAGTGGTCCGCCGCCGGGAGCAGTGTCCTCATTTCAAATTCCAGCTTTGTGAACAATCGAGTGGACAGAAGCATCGGATACAGCTCGCCTATCGAAGGCGGTGCGATCAATATCGAAGACAATTCGATTTTGAAGGTATTCAACTCACGATTTATCAAGAACTCGGCTGGGATTGGCGGCGCGTTGAATATCTTTCGTGCTAGAGCTGAGGTCTATAACAGCGTCTTCCTTGGAAATCAAGCCACGGACAAGACCTCATCTTCTGGTTTTGGAGGCGCGATCAGTATGAATTTTTATGATCGCCCAGATGCATCGAGCTTGGTCATTGAAGACAGCTACATCCAGGGGAAATATGAAGATGTCACTACAGTGGCTCAATACGGCGGCGGCATTCATGCACATGGCAACCCCACGACAAACAAGCCTAATCTCACTCTCCGCCGGGTTATCCTGAATGACCTGGATGTTTCCACAACTGCATCAAAAGCCGCGCTTGGCGGCGCGCTCGAAGTGAGCGGTGTAAACTTCACGATGGAAGATTCTTTTGTGGTCAACTGCGACGCTCGCGGTCCAATGGGGGGCTTTGGCGGCGCTATGATCAGCTATTCCCAAACAAACGTCAACATTCTTCGCGCAGTATTCGCAAACAACTCTGCAGATACCTTTGGAGGCGCATTATCATTTATCGGGTCTCAGCTCAATATTTCCGATACCCTTTTCTTCATGAATGATGTAAGCCCGGGAGTTGTCGAGACCGCTTTTTATTCCTACGGCGCGGCGATCTACTCAAGCCCTGATGGCGGAAGCAATGTATCGTTAACCGGCTCGGTTGTCAATTCTACATTTGTAAAAAATAATGGGATTCCGATATACGATGATGATCGTTCTACTGGACCAACCAATTCATTAGTCTACAATAATAATCGCTTCTATGAGACCTCATATCCGGGCAAGGTATATCACGACAGTCTGACCGCTGTGCAAACACCGGAGGGATTGAACGCACTTGTGGTCAGCCGCTCCAGTTCATCTACGGATAAATCCCCACAGGATGACAACCAGGGACTGGCTAGCGAGCCAATCATTTCTAGAATGACCATCGCTCCAAGTGCAGTAATCCCGTCGTTGGCCGCAGGCGATATTGGAACATCAACCACATCCTACCTTGCGTATGTATGGAACGGCTCTTCTGCCACCCTTGCAGGTTCAGCTCTTGTCAGTAATGTTGGCAGCACCTCTGTCTCCGATCCGGCCAATTATTCCCTGGATGTGGATGACGTCGTTCAAACCGTGAGACTTCTGGCATCTCCGGAGCCCTCGGTGGACACTACGGTTATACCAGGAAGTCCAAATCCCTCACTGCGCTGGGATGTTACTGCCGGGACATTCCTCCACGTCTCGGCTGATCAGGGATTGTCCTTGCCGATCACATCATCAGGGACTGTGCAGCTACCTTCTCTTATCAGTGATTATTGCCTGTATTCAGTAACCCGCGAAGGCGGCATCCTGAAATCCGTCAATCCACGCCTTCCGGTCCTGAATATTAATGAACGCGTCTTTGTTTTACTCGGTATTAACCATCCTCAGATTTCTATCGGTGCGCCAATTTGGAATGGAGGAGGCGAAACAATTTCATGGACGGCATACAACAATAGCCCTGAATATCTAGATCTCAAAGAGACCAGCGGGACTTTCACCGCTACAGACGAAATCCCGCTTGTTATCAAGATCCAGCAACCCGGTAAATATGAAGCGCAGATCACGGTCGATGGAGGCGCGGCTGGTTCGAAAACCTTTATTGTGGATATTCTCGTGGTCGAAGAAATTTACCCGCTCTTCCTGCCGGGGGTAAACAGGTAAATATATCGAGGAGCTGCGCATGCCGTACACAATTTTGCCAAGTATTGCCGAAATCTTCTCTACCAGCCCAAAATCTGGGTGAGAAGATTTTTATCCTTATTTTAAGAGAAGATGGTTGAATAAGCTGGTAGAATAACCCGAATATTTATAAAAATGGCAGATATGGTCTTAACATGAGCAGTTGTATTTAATAAAACTTGTTGAGATCATTAAATACAGTTCGTTTTATAGGAATAAATAAAAAGGTTGGTAAATGAACAATCAAAAAAACTTGCGACTATTGCTTGTCATTTGTATTGGATTTTTATTCGTGACGCCGGTCTCGGCAGCAGACAATTCCCAAACCAATACTTCTGGCACATTCGACACAGAATCAGTCACAGTCATTCAGGTCCCCGGCTCCAATAATCTGAGTCTGCAAGACGCCATAGATACTGTGCCCGATAACGGTATGATCCTGGTAAGTGCAGGCACATATGTCGCGCCGATTTCAGGTTTCAGCTATAACTATCAAACCCGCAGCTTCACCATCAAAGCTGTCCCCGGGGAGAAAGTCATTTTTTCTGGGAGCAACAACCACCGGATTATGGATATTGGCAACTCCCAATTGGCTTACCTGGTCTTCGAAGGCATCACCTTTGCAAACGGGTACAACCGGGACCAAGAAGCTGCCGGAGTCTCGATAGCCAAATCTAATGCGACCTTTATCAACTGTATTTTTGAGAACAATCACAAAACGGTATATCGAACGAACATCTATGGCGGGGCGTTGTTCATCGAAGCCAACTCGACAGTTTTCATTATCGACAGCATCTTCCAGAATAATATCTCCGAAGACGGTGGAGCAAGCTTTGCCACAAGGGAATTCTACGGTCTACGTCCATAATTCGCAATTTTTGAACAACCAGAACATATCGCTTGGCTACGATGGCGTCCCGATTGGAGCCGGCGCGAATATTGTGAACTCCAAAGTTCGGATCACGAACTCACGATTTGTCGGCAACCAATCTGCCGGACATGGCGCGGCGGTCTATATCATCGGTCTTTGGCCTTACCAAAGCGGCAGTGATGTGATTATTTCAAATACACTTTTTGAGAACAATCACATTATCAGGTCATTTGCGGCTAAGGAGCCCGAATCTGGCGGTGCGATCAATATTGAAGACAATTCCATCCTGAAGATCTATAATTCCAGCTTTATCAACAACAGCTCTTGGATGGGCGGCGGGATAGATGTGTTTCGCGCCAAAGTGGAGATTTACAACAGCGTCTTGATCGGCAACTTCACCACCGATACATCCCCTAATTCTGGTTTTGGTGGTGCAATCACCTGGAACTACTTCGACCGCCCAGACTTCTCCTACCTGCTCATCGAAGACACCTATATCCAGGGCAGATACGGCAGCCGAACAACCGTGTCGCAATATGGAGGCGGGATCCACGCGCACGGAAATCTCACTTCCAATAAACCGAAGCTCACCCTGCGCCGGGTGATCATGAACGACCTGGATGTTACTACATCCAGGGTCAATCATACGAAAGGCGCGTTGGGCGGCGCGCTCGAGATTTCTGGCGTAGACCTGCTGATGGAAGATTCCCTTGTGATGAACTGCGATGCGCGCGGTGAAAATGGCGGATTTGGCGGCGGATTAATTGCTTTTGCCGATACCAAGCTCACGATTAATCGAACGGCGTTTGCAAATAATACTGCCGATTACAACGGCGGGGCGATCTCTGCCATCGGCGCACAATTAAATATCGATAATGGTACATTCTACAAGAATGATATCAGCCCAGGTTACACAGAACCCGAAGGCAACTCTCAGGGCGCGGCGATCTATACATCTCCGGATAACAGCAAGAATACCCCTGCGAGCGGCACGATCGCAAATTCTGTGTTTGTATCGAACATCGGAATCCCGATCTACGATTTCGATAATTCAACAAGTCCGATCAATGACACTCGATATAACAACAACCAATTCTACGAAACCACCTACAATGGGAAGGTCTACCACAATTCACTCTCTGCGACGCAAACCCCTCAGGGGTTAAACAATTTGGTGATCACCCGATCGGGTTCCACTACAGATAAATCCCCGCAAAACAACAATCAGGCATTATCCAACGCGCCGGCAATCCTCAAACTGCAAAAAGCCCCAAGCCAGCTCCTTCCCATCGCACCTGCAGGAAGCTCAGCGCCAGAAGCCGCCAACAACGCTTATCTGGGTTATCTCTGGACTGGTTCTTCGGCTACATTAGATGGTGCTGGACTGGCCTCACAGGCAGGTGCTCAAGCCACCAGCCTGACCGGACAGCATACCCTGAGCTCTGGCGGGCAGAACGTCTCTATCGAACTGCCGCTTGGACCAGCGCCGTCGCTCTACACTGCATTCAACCCGGTAGGACCTTCGATCGAGTGGAATGTGACCAATGGAACCTTTTTATCGGTCCAAGCCAATCAAGGTCTCTTAGTGTCTAACACCAGCTCAGGCAGTGCAACGATTCCAACTGTGGATCGAAATTACCTCTTTTACCTGGTTACCAAGGAAGGTGGAGTGGTTAATAAGGTGGAACCATCCCTACCAAAGCTCTTTGCTCCTGATAAAATCTCATTCAACTTTGGATTAAATCAGGCTGAGAAAAACGGCTCGGTTCCAATTAATAATGTCGGCGGTCAATCGCTTAACTGGACTGCCCAAACAAGCACGCCAGATATAATTCAGCTGCAGGTGGAAAATGGAACTATCACAACCCAAGGCTCGATCCCTTTCAACGTCCTACCTCACAAAGCAGGAGTTTACCAGGCAGTGATGTCGATTGATGCCGGCGTGGCGGGATCGAAAGATGTGGCGATTGAGATAACGATCGTCGATGAAATCCATTGGGTATATCTGCCGTTCAGCCTAAAATAGGGCAATAGCGAGCAAATTTTTCGAAATCGGCAGGCAGGGCGAAAGATGATACTAGCCCTGCCTGTTTTTTATCAATGTTTTCAGCTGATCAAGCGTATCAAAAGTTTCAGCATTCAACTCAGTATCATCGATCTTCACTCCAAACTGGTCCTCCACGAAGATCGCAAGATCAACCAGATGAAAGGAATCGATCAATCCGCTAGAAATCAGGGGATCACCGGCTTCAAGCTTGTAGTGAGGGCGTTTGATGATCTGGGTGCGAATATACTCGCTCAGCTTTGTTTCGATTTCCAGATCCATGCCATCACTCTCCTTCGGTTGATTGGTTAGAGAAAAATTCCATGAGATATTTCTCGCGAATTGCCGACCTGGATATCTTACCGCTTGAGGTCTTAATCAGCCAATGCCGATCAACGAAGCGCAAATCTGAGATGGCGACCTCCGTCCGTTGAACCACCCGCCTGCGCAGCTCCAGCTCCAATACTTTGATAGCAGAATTACTCAATTTTGGATTTTCTAACTCACAAACCATCACAATATTTTCCGAACCAACCCCAGGATCGAACAAACCGAATGCCGCACTTCGCCCTGGAACGACCCCCTCGATTTCGTTAGCGATCGCTTCCAGGTCTTGAGGATAGATATTCTTTCCCCCGACAATGATCAGGTCCTTTTTTCGCCCGGTGATGAAAAGCTCATTCTTTACCAGGTAGCCCATATCACCAGTGAAATACCAACCATCTCGGATTGCTTCTCGACTTAAATCAGCCCGCCGGTAATAATGCGACAACATGCAGCTGCTGCGCAGAACAACCTCCCCTACATGACGATCTGGAAGCATGTTCCCTTTTTCATCGACAATTTTAATCTCTGTTCCTTCTATTGGGAACCCGCAGCTCATTAATGAAGTTGAACCCTCCGCCTCAGAGGGTGCGGGAACAGCCAATCGCTGCAGCTGTATAGATTGGAGACTCACCCAATCGCAGCCGGCAGGCGCACCGAGCGGGGTTTGGGTCACAGCAAACGTGTTCTCTGCCATCGCGTAGCAGGCTGATAGCATGTCTTCTTGCAATCCGAATTGAGAAAATTTTTCAAAGAAGATCCGTTGGCTCTGCAGGAAAACTGGCTCCGAACAGTTGATAAAAGCGCGCATACTGGATAGGTTCACACCAACCAAGTCGCGAGGCCGGATCACCCGGGCAGAATGATTATAGGCGAAGTTAGGAAGCCAACAGAGAGTCCCATGATGCCTGCTGACAGCCTGGAGAAGAACCTTAGGATCTCGTACCCATTTAAACGGCGACATCAACACAAGCGGCACTCCAGCCGCCAACGGCAAGACAAAACCTGCGATTAAACCCATATCGTGATACAGCGGAAGCCAACTCACCAGAATATCGGCTGGATTCAAGGCGATAGCCTGACTGTAGGCTCTAATTTGGTTCAATACAGCCCGGTGAGACAGGGCGACACCTTTTTGAAGCCCGGTCGTACCGCTGCTGTGCTGCAAGAAGGCAATCTTTTCCTCTGAAAAGCGCGGCCAATCTCGCGTCTCTATGTTTTTCTTAAGGTCAGCGGAGACATCAGCGGTGCTCAGAACCCTGGCTGACGATTCGACCAGAAGCGTCTCCAGATCCAATTTAAATTCCGGGTAGGTGATTACAACGTTGGCTTGCGAATGGATCACCAGCTCTTTCACTCGCTGGCGGTATATTTGCGGATCCAATTTTTCGGTCAAATATGGAAAGATCGACGCGATTGCGCCCAGGTACATCGCCCCCCAAAATCCACACAAAAGATCCAGCGAATGACGAAGGACGAGGATGACCAGATCATCCGCTCTCACACCAAGGGACTGGAGTGCGAATGCATAACAGCTCGCTTTCTGATCGAACTGCGCAGAGGTGATCTGGACCACACCACCGTCTTCATCATAGAAAATCAGTGCGAGACGGTCTGGATCCTTTCGACTTTGAAGCTGGACAGCTTCGGTCAAGGTCTTGATGGATGGTTCAATCATGAGGATAAAAACCTGGGTCTTGGTCCATTAGCTTCCGCCGGTACAGGATTTTATCATGAGCCATCCTGCCCAGAATGATTACTGAATACCAGCTTTGATATAATGATCCCAGCAAAGATAGATCAGGTACAATGCCAGCAGATCATCCATCGACATCTCCTTCGATCACGGTCCTGGTGCTCAACTGGAATGGAGCGCGTTTCCTTCCCCGCTGCCTGGATGCGCTGACTGCCCAAACCTTCCCGGATTTCGAGGTGATCGTCATCGACAATGCGTCCACTGATGGATCAGTGGATAATCTGGAAGATTTCTGGCCAAATTTCCGGCTGGTCCGATTAGAGACCAACCTAGGATTTGCGATCGGGAATAATCGGGGAGCAACTTATGCCCGCGGCAATTGGCTGGCCTTCCTGAATAATGATGCATTCCCTGAACCGGATTGGCTGTCTAACCTTGATCGCTTTCGACGCGAGCATCCGGAATTCACCTTTTTCTGTTCCCGGGTAATGGATTTTGGAAATCAGGCGCTGCTGCAGAACAGCGGAGATGTCTATCACATAAGCGGTTACGCCTGGCCGAGAGACAATCTCATCCCAGTTGAGATATCTCACCTGACTCCCGAAGAGGTTTTCAGCGCCAGTGCTGCGGCTGCAATGTATCAGAAAGAGGCTTTCCTGGAAGTTGGCGGATTTGACGAGGCTTTTTCAAGTCATTATGAAGATGTCGATTTAGGTTTCCGCCTGCGATTGAAAAACCACCGCTGCCTGTATGTTCCGACTGCCGTGGTAGCCCATCTCGGTTCTGCCAGCTTTGGTCTCGAAAGCAACCGGGCTGTGTATCAGGTCCAGCGCAATGTTATCTGGTCTTATACCAAGAATATGCCCGGTAAATTATTCTGGAAGTATCTACCGGTTCATATATTTGCGAACCTATTTTTCCTGATCTATTATTCATTTCGTGGGCAGGCTGGGATCGTTCTCAAAGCGAAATGGGACGCTTTTCGCAGTTTGCCAAGAATTATTCGAAAGCGGTCCGCCATCGAACATAATCGCAAAGTCGCTCCGGAGGAAATCGACCGCCTGCTCGAGCATAAATTCTTCAGTCCATTCCTGCTTGGAAGAAAATCCAGAAAAATTCGCTCGATGCTGACAAGATCTCCAAAATCAGCAGATGGTGATGATCTTAGTGGTGGTGGAAAAGAAACCATAGATTATGATCCGCTACAGAATTCCGCCGGGTGTCAGCCCAACCGTAATCGATAGGCAAATCTTCCTCACTACCCTAGAAGGCGGTCGGGTTTGGATCGATAGGCGCGTACTTGAATTATGGCAATCGGCAGATGGATTGACACCAAAGGATATCTTGGAGAAAAACCGGCAACCCGCTGCTACCCACCTACAAATTCTGGTTGGGCTGGCTTGCCTTGCAGAAGCAGGTTTATTGGACCGGGAAGGTTCTCCCACTGAGTTACCTGCCAAATCGGTCAGTGAAATTGAACCAGTCTCGATCATCATTGTTTCGTTCAACAGCCGGCAATGGTTGGATGATTGCCTGGATTCAATCAAAGCCCAGTCCTGCACCCCTCTAGAAACAATCCTCGTGGATAACGCTTCTCAGGATGGTACAGCCGGCGAAATTACCAAATCCTATCCCGATGTCTCAGTTATCCCTCTGGATGAACTTGTCCCGTTATCAAGTGCGATAAATATCGGGATTCAAGCAGCAAACGGAAAATATCTGCTGCTGCTCAACCCGGATGTTGTCCTTGAACAAGGCGCGATTGCCGAAATGCTAAAACGACTGAAAGAGGGTGATGCCTGTGCAGCCGTTGCTCCCAAATTACGTCTTCTCAGGGCGCCAGCATTCCTTAATGGGCTGGGAAATTTAGTTGGATCATCAGGTTGGGGAACGGATCTGGGTCTGGGTCATCTGGACCTTGGACAGTTCGATCATTGGAATGACCTGCCTTCCGCCTGCTTTGCAGCTACCCTGATTCCCGCCTCTGCTATCCAAGCCGTCGGCCTTCTGGATGATGGTTTTATCATGTACTATGAAGACAGTGAGTGGAGTTATCGTGCCCGCATGCTGGGCTATCGAGTCCTATCCGCTCCTAATGCGATTGTCTACCACGCCTTCAGCGGGCAAATGCCCGGTTTGAAGGAGCCTGCACTGACCCCCACCAAGCTGCGCAGAACCACGTATGGACGGCTGCGATTCATATCCCGTATCAATGCTGGATTTTTTTATTGGAGATTTTTGATCTGTTATCTTTTTGAAGATTCTCTCCGGTTGTTGGGATATTTAATCCGTTTGCAACCCCAGATGTCTTTTTCGGTATGTCTCGGACTATTGGATTATTATCGTTCGCTGAAGA
The DNA here is from genome assembly GCA_963827155.1 of uncultured Chloroflexia bacterium. Classification (GTDB taxonomy): domain Bacteria; phylum Chloroflexota; class Anaerolineae; order Anaerolineales; family UBA4823; genus UTCFX2. The sequence continues at coordinate 2,899,500 of CAWGZV010000002.1, forward strand.
GTCTTCTCCCCGAAAGAGCTGAGCTCCAAATGCGCAGAATAATCTCTGACCAAGAACTGTATCACGTCCAGAAGAAAGCGCCTGTACCTTTGATCCATGCTGGCGCTCCGCTTCTCACATGGGACGTGATCACGAATGAATACTTGCCCAGCATTCTATCTGGTCAGACCCATCAATTCCCCGAACTAGAAAATGATGGTGGGCTGCGTCAGGACGAATCCGGAGCTGACTCCAGCCTGTCTGGCTGGGCGAGATGGTCTGAAATCCTGCGAACCCAAGGGTTGATGCCCATGTTAAGGCAAGCAGCGCGTCGAATTCAATGGCGGTTGTCACTGCCTTGAGCAGAATTTGAAGAAAATGAAGATTGGTCTCGATTTAACTCCTCTGCCATCCAACCCGGTAGGTGCTGGGATCTATATGATCCAACTTGTGCGGTCGCTGGTGGATTTGCCGACCGAACATCAATTCGTGATATTTGCTCAAGAAAGCGGCAGGGATGTGATCGGCGACCTGCCGCTGGAACGAGCCATCTGGGTGCTCGTCAAGGACAGAAAACCCACCTCCAGGCTGATTTGGGAACAGCTGAAGCTCCCCAATCTGGTGAAAGGGTCTGGTGTAAATCTGCTGCACTCTCTGCATTACACTCGACCGGTTTCTTTACCCTGTGCATCTGTTGTGACGTTTCATGACATGACATTTTTCCTATTTCCCGAACTGCATACGCGGCCCAAGCGGCTGTTCTTCCCAAGCGCCATCCGATACAGCGCCGCGCATGCAGATGCATTAATTGCAGTCTCAGAAAGCACGCGGCGCGACGCAATTCGGATCTTAAACATCCCCTCGGAACGGATCGTCGCCGTGCCAAATGGGATCGGCCGGGAATTCCGACCTATAAGTGACCAGGAGCTTCTTCAGGATTGCAGGCGGAAATATCACCTTCCAGAAGAATTTATCCTCTATCTCGGACTGATCGAGCCACGAAAAAACGTCCCACTTCTTCTAAAAGCCTATGCACGCCTCCGGGAGCAAAAGAGCATTCCCCCACTTGTCCTTGCTGGCAGAAAAGGCTGGATGGTTGAAGAAGTTTTCCGGCTTTTGGATGATCTGGAGCTCAAAGATCACGTCTATTTGCCAGGCTATATCGAGTTCAAGACCTTCCACGGATCTATAATCTCGCCAGGATATTTGTATACCCTTCAACGTATGAGGGCTTTGGCTTCCCGCCGCTTGAAGCGATGGCTTGCGGTACACCGGTGATCACTACCGCCGTGTCGGCGATGCAGGACTATGTTGGAAACTCAGGCCTACTCGTGCCGCCGCAGAATGAGCAAGCTCTTACTGAGGCTTTAGCTCGCCTGCTTTCAGATCCACTCCTTCAGACAAGCCTATCAAAGGAAGGCTTGCGCCGTATCACGGAATTCACCTGGGAACGGACCGCCAGGGAGACATTGAAAATCTATGAAGCATTTTCCTGAGAAGCCCGATTCGCCGGCCGTTTCGGTTTGCATTGTTACATACAAAGCCAGAGATCTACTCAGAGATTGCCTGAATTCTCTGATGCAAAATACGGAACTAATTTACGAAGTCATTGTCGTAGATAATGGGTCCCGCGATCAGATTTCCGATATGCTATTCCATGAGTTCCCTTCGGTCAGCCTGATCGAAAATCCTACTAACCTGGGTTTTACTTTTCCGATGAATCAGGCGCTCAAGCAAGGGAAAGGAAGATATCTGCTGCAGCTAAACCCAGACACATTGATCCTACCGCAAGCCATCGATCAAATGGTTGCTTTCATGGAAGCCAACCCAGAGATTGGAATTTGCGGACCAAAAGTGCTCAATCGGGACCGAACCATGCAAAAGCCTTGCCGCCGGGGGGAACCTACCCCAATGGCGGTGATTTCTTATTTTTTGGGTCTATCTGCGCGTTTCCCCAAAAGTAAAACCTTCGGGGGTTATCTATTAAACTATCTCGACGAAGATGAGATCAGCGCTGTTGCAGGCGTCTCAGGGTCATGCATGCTGATCCGGCATGAGGTGGTTGAAAATATCGGCTATCTTGATGAAAGATTTTTTGCTTATCAGGAAGATGCAGACATTTGCCGCCGAACCCGAGAAGCCGGCTGGCAAGTTTATTATTTTCCAAAAGCCCAGATCATTCATTTTGGAGGGCAAGGGGGCTCAGGCGTTGAGCCGTATCGCTCGATAATTGCCTGGCACAAAGCATATTTCCAGTATTACCGTAAACATCTCGCAAAAGATTATTTCTTCGCGTTTAATTGGATTTATTATCTGGCAATGTTGCTAAAATTAATCGTTGCTTTGGTAGTAAACTACATCCGAAAGGATAAAATTGTCAGTACTCGCCGACCATAGTTGAATTTTATTGTTTGTTGCGGGGGCATTAATGCTGTAAACTGTAAAACACCATGCTGGCAAACACGACGAATTTCATCTATATTTTTGAGACCATGTTGGCTGCTCTGCTGGTTTCGCTGCTCGCTTCCTGGTTCAGCATCCAAATGGCGAGGCGCACCCAGCTCATCGATCAGCCAGGAAGCGCCCCTCATAAACAGCATGCCCACCCCGTCCCGCTGGCAGGCGGTATTGCTTTGTTTTCCACAATGCTCATTGTCGGCTGGTTCATTCACACTCTGGATGTTCCTGCAATACAGGCAGCGATGATAGCTTGCGTTCCTATCTTCATATTCGGCCTTTGGGATGATTTCAAAAACATTTCCCCAATTGTAAAATTGTCTGGACAGATCGCAGCTGCCCTCATTCTGATTAACCAGGGGGTATACATCCAGATTTTCGAATCACCTGAATTCTTTTTTTATGGTGTGGGGGGAATTTATCTATACCTTGACTGGTTCGTCACCATCTTCTGGGTGGTCGGTATAACCAATGCATTCAATTTCGTAGACAGCATGGATGGACTGGCAGTTGGTCTTGCCGGTATGGCAGCCGGTTTTTTCATGCTGGTTACGCTTGATTCGGGCCAATTCATGCTTGCTAACCACGCGGCAATTCTGATTGGAGCCTGTATCGGGATCTTTTTCTTCAATTCCCCTCCAGCAATTTTATTTCTGGGGGATTCTGGCGCACAGCTTTTGGGTTTTCTACTGGCAGTCCTTGGGATAAGTTACGCCCCTATCGGAGTGAACCAGTCGTCCTCCTGGCTTGTGCCGATCATGTTATTGGGTGTACCGATTTTTGATACCGTGCTGGTGGTTATATCCAGATTACGACGCGCAAAACCAATCTATGCGGCTGCGCTCGATCACACCTATCATCGCCTATTACGGATGGGACTTCCTTCAAACCGGGCAGTGCTGGTGATGCAAGTCACCTCATTGATGCTCGGCTGCCTGGCGTTTGTTTGTCTTGTTCAACCGCCGTTTATTGCGAACTTCATCTTTACGATCCTGCTCATTGCTGGGTGTGCTGCACTTGTGGGGCTAGATCGACGCTCAGATTGGGTATAATTTTATCCATCTGAGGCGCTTCAATATGCCCAATGAGTGGTCACTTCGTGATGAAATTATTCAAGCCGTCCAGCGATGGCCGTGGCTTGCGTTATTTTGCTTGCTCGGGAGCTTATTTGGATGGCTCACAGCCGTCGTCGTGCCGACCCCACACCGCGCCACTCGAGAACTTTACGTTGGCTTGAACGTCTATCGAGCGCTGGAAAACCGCAGTGTTTCAGAATACGCGGGCATCGAGCTGGTCAATGCCAACGATTATAAGAACTGGCAGATGGCGAGCTTGAACAGTCTGATATTCATGGATCCGGTAATCGAAACGACTCTGGCCCGCTTGCAGCAGCTGGATCCATATTGGAAAACAATCAGCCAGGAAACATTGGCGGATTCGCTCCATGTTTATTGGCGCAACGCTGGAAAATGGCGGCTGGTAGCAGAGAATCGCGACCCAATTAGAGCCGCCCAGGCGGTCACCATCTGGCAGGATGTTGTCGTCGATCATGTCCATCAAGCTGTGCTGGAATCCCAAGCTTCGCTGGTACTTGAGCTAAGGCTGCGATCGCTTGCAGAAACAAAATCAGCTATGCTTGAAAAGGCTATCTTGATCAAGCAGATCCGCCAGCGTTTCACAAAATTCGACACCACTCTGGCGGGACTTTCGCCTCAAGCCGGTCTATCGGAATCGGAATATTGGGAGATGTGGCGCACAATGGCAAATCCTGGACTCAATTCAGAGGTTGAACCGATGCTGGACTCTTTTCCCGCTCAAAATGCATCTGTTCTGGAATTTAGAAATTGGATCCAGGGCTCCTCGATTATCCTCGACCAGCAGCTCGAGCTGAAGGAGGAGCAAATTCAAGAGATGATCGCACAAGAAAACCAGGCTTCAGCCGAGTTTGCACAGGTCTCCCGGAAGAGCCTCGGATTATCAGCGACCCTCGATGTTGATAAGATATCGGATTCTCGAACCGAACAGATTCCAACTCGTCCGACCGGTAAACTCATGCTTGCTGGCAGCCTGTTTGGGCTGATTGTCTGGCTGGCATACTGGATCAGCTCGATCAGCCTTCGGGGGAGATCATGAACGCTGCCAGTATTCCCAGAGCAGCTCGTTGGATCGAGAAGGCTGCCTGGGCATTGATGCTGTTCGCTCTTCCACTTACAAGCTTTCCTTATTTTCCACGTGCGATCGGTGGGGAAGCGCTCGTACGGCCCCTCTCTCTTTATCCTTTGATCATCTTGCTCCCATTTTCTGTATTGCCCAGATTGATGCGCAAACGCCTGCCAAAGAATTTTCTTGCACTTGCAGCCTTTGCCCTGGTTGCCATCGGTGTCTCATTTCTCTCCTTACTGCGTGGGGTCGAGCCAGCCTTGGGTATTTCTGTCGAATCCAGAGTTTTACGCGGGATCTTCACGCTAGGGATCGGATGCGCCTTCTTCACGGCAGTGGCTATACTGCCAGAGACTCCTGAAGATATGCGCTTCTCGCTGCGCTGGATCTACGCCGGGGTGAGCACCGCGATGCTCTGGGGAGCGCTTCAAGCTTACAACATCCTTTCTCCCAACCCAGAATACTTCGGCTGGTTATCGAGGCTCCAGAGCCGTTTGTCAATTCGCAGCCTGAAGCCAGACCGGATTTCCGGAATGACCTATGAGCCCCACTGGTTTGCCGAACAAATCATTCTGCTTTTACTCCCTTATGCTCTGGCGGCTGTACTTACCAATTACACGGTATTTCAACTTCGCTGGCGGCGACTGACGATCGAGACTTTTCTCCTCATCTGGGCAATCATCCTGCTTCCATTCACTTTTTCTAGAGCAGGTCTGTTGAATTTGATCATCGTTCTTTTCCTGGGTATTCTGTTTTTCTTCGAAAGGTCACCGAGAGCAGAAGCGACTCTGGTCCGTCAGCCTCCGAACTACTTCCGCCGGTTGGCAGGCATCTCATTGGTTATCCTCCTAGCCGCGGCTCCAATTTATTTTATCGGGGCGAAGAATCCTTTCTTCGCTCGAATTTGGGGTTATTGGCGGACTCCAAACGCCTCTTTGACCGGCTACATGAGCTATCTTGGATTTGATGCACGCGTAATCTACGCTCAAACAGCGTTTAATACCTTTTTGGCTTACCCGCTCACGGGCGTTGGGCTAGGAAACTACGCCTTCTATTTCGAAGAAATGCTCCCATATCGCCCAATTGCGGAAGTACCAGAGATCCTCTTGATGATCACCCCCGAAATGGGCCGAGATCGATTAATTACGTCTAAGAACTTCTTCCTTCGAATTCTCGCTGAAACAGGGATATTAGGATGGATCACTTTCGGTGTTTTTCTGATAATCAATATCGGTTACGGGCTATATCTCTGGTTATCCCATGAAAATGAATGGCATTATTGGGGGGTTGCCAGTCTTTGCGGGATGCTTGCGTTTGGGCTTTCCGCCCTCACTTTCGATTCCTTCGTAATACCTAATATATGGGTTTTGTTTGGTTTGATTACGGCTGCAACCCGAATATCATCTCGTACCGAACCAGCGACAGTACCCAAACTCAGGAAGGCTCATGAACCGTTATTGGAATCTGCGTGAAGAATTGTATCGAGTATTTCACAATTGGCCTGCGATCCTGGCTTCAATTCTGATCGGCTGCTTGTTTGGTTTAATTTTGTCTAATATTTGGCCAGCGCAACATCGGGCTACAAGCCTGATTTACCTGGCATTAAATCCGTATCGACGGTATGAAGACACCATGTTTGAAGCGCTTTCGAATCCGAAGTATTCAAACCTGGATAATTATCAATACTGGCAGATGCAGCAGCTGGAAGCCGCTTCTACTTTAGAAAGTTTTCTCAAGCCAACCCTTGAGCGCCTGAGAGCCAAAGACCCCTATTGGAATTCAATTGATATCGATGCCCTTCGATCAATGTTAAGATCCGAATGGCGAACGACGGGTAACTGGAGCCTGATGGCAAACCATCCGGACGCCAAGTATGCCCGCCAGGCGGCCGAAATCTGGAGCGATGTCGTTGTGAAAAATGTATCCGAAGCTGTGGAATCTTCACGAAAAGCCTTTATGATCGACCAACAGCTTCAAGCTGATGAAAACGAGCTGCTGAAGGCAAACATGCGTCTTCAAGACCTGACTTCGACTATCCAGGAACTGAAGGGCTGGCAGCAGACCCTCCAACAGGTGGATAATAATCAGCCGTTGGATGGTGAGAAACGCTGGCTGCTGCTCGCGACGGCAGCCAGTCCAGCGGAGTATACACCTGGTTGGGTTGAAGCTCTGAATAATCAGCCAACTGCAGAGGCCTTGCCATCGGCTTATCAAGAATGGATTGACCAACTCATCCCGCTGATGGAAGTTGAATCTGCTTCTGTAAGAGATCATATCAAAACCCTTGATCAGGATATGGTTTCTCAAGCCGGAAATTTCTCGGTCGAATCCCGAAACAGCCTGAGTTTTTCACCTAATATCGAAGTACAGCGGAAAGAAGATCTGGGCGTGCGAGTAGTACGACCATCTTCAACTTTCATCCTGGTCGGTGGGATGGTTGGACTGCTCATTTGGCTCTTATTCCAATTGGTTATCATATCGAAATCAGGAAGACATCAGTGAGCCGCATACGTTGGGAATCTGTACTTTCAACCATAACCAGGATTGCCTGGATTTTGTTTTTTGTCAGCCTGCCGGTGACAAGCTTCCCTTACTTCCCAGGCGGTGTAGGCGGGCGTACGCTTGTCCGTCCTCTGGCAATCTACCCACTGCTAGTATTAATGGTGCTGCTCACGATTCCGAGCCTGTTCAAACGTCCGCTTCCGCGGACGTTTATTCCACTGATCGTTTTCGCTATTCTTGCCTTTATCAGCTCGATCTTTGCCTTCACTTCAGATCTAGAAGCATTTCGTGGAGTCACACCTCTCTCGAGGCTATTTCGAAATCTGATTACCCTGGCACTTGGGATTGGATTCTATTTCACGACCACGCTACTAAACAAGACCTGGGATGATCTAAGCCGCTCGCTTCGCTGGCTGTATCTAGGGCTTGGAGCAGCTTTAATGTGGGGCTCTCTCCAAATCCCGACTTTAATCGTTCATTTTCCGCCCTATTTTCGGTTTCTAAATTCAATCCAACGCTTCATTTCAACCCGAAAACTATTCAGCACGCGGATTTCAGGTTTGACCTTTGAGCCCAAATGGTTCGCCGAACAGATCTGCTTTCTCTTGCTTCCCTGGCTGATTGCATCGGTGCTTACAAATCGCAGTATCTTTGCATGGCGCTGGCGGAAAATTACGATCGAATGGCTGCTGCTTGGCTGGGCGGTGATCGTGTTGATCTTCACCTTTTCCCGAACGGGGGTCTTCATCCTGATCTTACTCTCATTATTAGGTTATTTCCTTTCACGACACTACTTCCACAAGCCACTCCCAGTCCACCGTAAGCCGCTCCACCGACGGATCTTGGAGACCAGCTTGATCGTCATAAGCCTGATGACAATCCTTGTGGTTGTCGGCTCACAAAATCCATATTTCTCCCGTTTATGGCGCTATTGGACCGAGGCAAAAACCCGGAATAGAAGCTATTTCGAATTTATTGCCGTCGAACAGCGATTTGTATATTGGGAAACTGCACTACGTATTTTTGAACAAGATCCATTGCTTGGCGTCGGATTAGGTAATTACGCTTTCTATTTTGATGAGAATCTGCCAAACCGTCCATTTCATGTCCAAAAAGAGATCGTTCGGCAGATCACTCCTGGGGAGGGGCGTGATCGTTTGATCACCCCGAAGAACCTACCAGCCAGGCTGCTTGCAGAAACCGGCGTGATGGGTACCGCCGCATTCATCTCGTTTCTGCTTGCAATCATTGGCTGCAGCCTTTTTCTCTGGTATTCCCCATCTGCAGAGCAACGTTTCTATGGGATTGCCGCTTTATTAGCATTGGTTGTCTTTGGATTTGTAGTATTTTCCTTCGATTCCTTTGCGCTACCGAATATGTGGGTGATTTTTGGATTGATTACTGCAGCTGCCCATCTGTCGGATCCTCTAATAAAAACGGAAGAGCCTGGTTTGACCTGAAACATTATGAGGACTTCAGATAAAGTTCCGAGTAAGGTGCTGCCGATTTTGCCGCTCTGGCAGATTTTCCTTAGTTTAATCATCATTCAAGGTATTGCAGTGCTGTTTAATTACCTTTCTTTTAGTTCTATGGAAGGGTTGTTCCTTGGTTTATCGACCTCTCGCCTGCTCATTATCTCGAGCATTTTGATTCTTTTGATCTTTTGTCTTCTGCTGCTGGCAGAGACCTGGATTAAGCCGCAAGAATCAACTAGTAGGATTCGGCGAATAATAAGTTGGATTTCCCCACCTGCATACTCGGGATCATTGATCCTGCTTTTGGGCTTAATATTACTGCTCGGAATCTCAACCCTAACCTTGTTATCGGATGTCCAGGACTCGATCACCAAAATTCTTCTCAATCGTCTCATCCCACTGATCGCCTGGATCGTTGGTATCAGCGCCCAGACGCTGATTGCACTTATATATATTCGAAAAAGGACCCAAAACGAAAAAGAATTTCAGATTCCAAAGGGAATCTGGGTGCTATTTCTATATTTTGGCCTTGTGTTTCTTGGCTGGGTTTGGGTCAGCAAATCAATGATCAAACTGGCAGCGGCCCGCGTAGGCTGGAATCCGCCGGGCGTCCCTGTGATTGAAATGCAGGTGCTGCTTTCTTTAATGGTTAGCATCGTTATTCTGCTTCTAATTCATTGGTTAATTATCAATCCAAGGACCTCTGGCTGGCTTCGACAGCACGGTCTTAGGCGATTCGATTGGATAATTGGATTTGTCCTTTGGCTGGGGGCAGTTGTCCTATGGCAATCCATCCCATTGGAGCCAAGCTGGTTTGTCACAGAAAAACTTCCCCCAAATTTCGAAAGCTATCCATATTCTGACGCTCGCGCCTATGACGAAGTTGCCCAATCTGCGTTAATTGGCGAAAACTTTCGCTTCTTTGGATCATCCGATATCCGCCGCCCGCTGCATGCCGGTTTCATCACAACCCTGCACCTTCTGGCAGGTCAGCAGTACGATCGGGTGATTTCCTTACAAGTCTTATTCCTGGCATTACTGCCGGTTCTCATCTATTTCACCACAAAATCTCTCTCAAACCGGGTTGCAGGCGTCAGCGCGGCCTTGCTGGTGATACTGAGAGAAGCGAACTCAATTGCTTTCGCTTCTGAAATCACGACATCGCATGTGAAATTGATCATGGTTGATCTATTCACTACCATTATTGTGGTGCTCTTTTGCTATTGGTCCATTCGCTGGCTTAAAACGCGAAACCGGGGACTTCTCTGCTTTTATTGCTGGCGGTGCGCTCGGATTTGCGGTTCTGGTGCGGCTGGAGACCGCTGTCCTGGCGTTCTCTCCGGTATTGATCTCTGCCATTATGCTGTTTCCCAAAAAGCGCTTCGGTCTCTGGTTCAAACAGCTTGCTTTGTTCGGACTGAGTGTTTTGCTCGTAATCTCTCCTTGGATGATTCGAAATGTAAGATTGACCGGCAGTTTTTATGCTGGCTCACTTGCCTTCCCTTACATGATTATCCTCCAGCGGTTTGGTTCGATTGATGGATCGACACCGAAATCAGAAACTCAGGTCTCTTCTGAAAGCTCGCCTTCAAGCCCACATACCAATCGAACTCCTTCACCTGTTGTAACCCCCACTGGCACACCAGCCTCGAGTACACCATTGGATGAAGAGCGCCTGGCTGCCGCTGCAGGGAAATCGATGTCGGAATCCTTTAGCAGCCCGATTGAGATCGCCAGCTTATTTGCAGCCCATTCTCTGAACAGCCAGATCCAGGTATTACTCAGTTTCCCAACAGCGTTCCGGGCTGGTGACAGCACCCTGGTATTGATCACCAGCAGAGACCTCGAGAGAACCTGGCAGGAATGCTGCTCGCTTGAGCAGTATATCCAGAAACTCCCCTATTGGAGAAAATGGGAGGGAGGCATCCCCACTGAGGTCGTTTCTGCCCTTGCTGGCAACGACCGCGATCTTGATCATCGGGCTTTTTCAAACATGGCGAAGATATCGTTGGACAGGTTTTATGCCCGCTCTTGCGGCTGCCATTTATATTGGTTTTTATGCCGCATTGCGAAATTCTGGCGGCCGTTATCTCATACCGATTATCTGGACAGCATTTCTTTATTATGGAGTTGGGCTTACCGAGACCGCAAATCTTCATCAGATTAATAAAACCTGATTGGTCTCTGCCGATTACATTCGAAGAGGAAGGGATTCGCCAACCATTAAAAACCAATCAGAACTTATTCCGACAGCCGTCATTTTACGCTGCAGGTTTATTATTCTTCGGTATCGGTTGTTTGCTCCCCATATTGGAATTAAGCATCCCCCGACGCTTTACTGACGCCCGAAACCAGCTAATGCTCTCGTCTTTCTTTGAAGATCCGGCGGTCGCGCCGGAAATCCGTCAGGAGTTCCGAGATTTTCTTTCGAATGGTGGAATTTCGCTAACAGGAAGAGGCTTGTATCCCCAGTTCTTTCCTTCCGGTTACGGCATGTCAGATGACCCTGATGGTCCGCGCCGCCCAAACCTTTCCCCCGCCTGGCTTTTAATCTCATTGGTGAGAAGAACGGCGATATCACACTTCCCGTCGCCAAAAAATCTAATTATTTCCCCAATGGCGCCGATGTCCTGGTTTTTTTATGCCCTGTAAGCTCAGGGCAACCCCCAGACCCTCTGGCAATCGCTGTTTTTGCTCCAGATGGTGCGGTGAAACATGTCTACCAGCGCTTCCCGTTTCCAGCCCAACTGACCTGTCCATTAGAGCCCGATTCATAAGATCCGCTCAATCCAATTATTGGTAGCTCGTGATCATGAAAAATACTAATTCCCTTATCCTATCAATCATCATCCTGATCGTGATCCTTTTCTTGTGCTGTGCAGCTGCCGTTGGAGCTGCGGTATTTTCCTGGTTTATTGCGGAAAATCAAAGCGTCGCGGTCTCTCCATATCCAACTTCTGAGACAATATCTCCGACCAAGGCGATCCATGGATTGGCTCCACAACCATCTGAAACACCAATATCTCCCTCAACTGGGGAACTGCCAGCATCTCCTCCCCTCTCTGCACCCCTCCCCATATCAAATTCATTATCTGAGACTCTGGTCACACTAGAATCATCGATCATCCCAATGAGTGATCGAGTTGCGCTTGCAGAACGCCTCGAAGGGAAGCATAATCTACCTGTAAGCCTGCAATTCCCATTGAAGATTTACCAGATCGGCGATCATGAGGCATTCTGGGTGAATAATACAGAATCGAACGACTACTTCCAGGCACAAGCAACGCTTGCTTACCAGACCGAACATGTATATTTCTGGATAGAGGATGGAATATCCTTTAAACAGAGAGACCTGGAAGCTCTTGTAGACACATTCGAAACGAAAATATACCCTACTAATCGGGAGTTCTTCGGGAGTGAATGGACACCAGGTGTAGACGCCGATCCTCACCTTTACATTCTCTACACCAATAATTTAGGCGGTTCTGTTGCTGGATATTATTCTTCTATTGACGAATACTTACCTTTGGTCCATGAATACTCAAACACACATGAAATGTTTGTCCTTGATGCGGAACATGTTGATCTGGGAGATGAATTTGCCTACAGCGTTCTTGCGCATGAATTCCAACACATGATCCACTGGAATATCGACCGGAATGAAGAAACCTGGATGAATGAAGGCGCCTCTGACCTGGCAGCTTTCCTGAACGGCTACTCCATCGGCGGTCATGACCAAGTTTTTGCGCAGACTCCCAATACCCAACTTAATGTCTGGCGTGAAACCGCTTCTGGCAGCACCGAGAATTATGGCGCTTCTTTCTTGTTCATGACTTACTTCCTCGATCGATTCGGAAAGGATGTCACGAAAGCCTTAATTGCGAATACGAATGAAGGACTGCAAAGCATTGACAATTTACTGTCAGAATTAGCAATCAAAGACCCATTGAACGGCTTACCGATCGGGGCAGATGATGTCTTTCTCGACTGGCTGATCACAAACATACTTCAGGATGAGGATGTGGCAGACGGACGCTACTCGTATCACAACTACCCGGCTGCGCCTGAGTTTTCCCCAACCGAAAAAATCAACGATTGTCCCGCTGAGCTTAAGTCTCAATCCGTTTACCAATATGGGGTGAATTACATCCAAATCCGCTGCCATGGAAGCTACACGGTCCATTTTGAAGGCCAAAACCAGGCGCCGGTCCTACCAGTTGATCCTTACTCGGGCCGATATGCCTTTTTCTCAAACCGCGGAGATGAGTCAGACATGATTCTCACGCGCGAATTTGACTTCAGCAGCCAAACCGGTCCTCTCACTCTTAGCTATTGGACCTGGTATGATCTGGAGAAAGATTATGATTATCTTTATCTATCCGCTTCAGTGGATGGTGAGAACTGGCAAATTCTATCTACTCCATCTGGAACGCCTGAAGATCCAACTGGAAACAGCTATGGATGGGGGTACAACGGAAAAAGTGGAGCAGGCTCCGATTGGGTTTTTGAGAAAGTCGATCTTTCTCAATTCGCTGGGAAAAAGATCCAGCTTCGTTTTGAATACATCACAGATGCAGCGTTTAATGGGGAAGGTTTTCTTCTCGATAACGTTGCAGTCCCCGAGATCAATTATTTCTCTGACTTTGAAAAAGATGAAGGAGGCTGGCTGGCTGATGGATTTGTTCGAATCGGCAATGCCATCCCTCAAACCTTTCGTTTGGCTTTAATCCAGAATGGTCGGCTTCCCTCCTTAAAAATCTTGACGGTTGGACCAGGCAACCGGACGGAAATCCCAATCCAGATTGGCGGGAGTGTGCGCGACGTGATCCTCGTTGTTACTGGCACTGCCCGCTTCACCCGCCAGGAAGCGTCATACAGCCTGTCGATTTTGCCAGAATAAATTTAAGCCATCCAAGAAGGTAATGTTATCCAGTCCCTGGTCCTGCTGGCCGTGGGGTTCTGAGCGCGGCGAGCTGTTTTTCCATCTCCAGCCTCCGCTCGTTGGCAGCTGTATTCACCTCATTTTTGATCCGCTCAGCCTCAGACTGCATTCGGTTTCGAAGCTCTTCACCTGACATTGGTGAAAGCAGCAGCGCTGCAGCAGCACCAATCAACCCTCCGAGCAGAAAACCTTCTACAAATCGCATGATTTTCATAGTCTCTCACCTCCTAAATATCTTCATGATTATAACCGTTAAAGAATTTTCCTTACCAAATTCTCAATCTTAGGATATCCCCACTATTCACCTGTATAATTATGGGCATGATAATCCTGTCGGTTGGAATGCCTCGAGCCGGTTCTGGTTGGTGCTACAACCTAACTAATGACCTGTTGCTGGCTAATGGCGCCGCAGATGCGCACCAAATTCGCTCACAATTCCATCTTCAGCACATCTTGACAGAGGTCAACTGCAATATCGGCGCGCTGACACTTCGCCGCTTATCCGCTGTTCTACTGCCATCATTGTTAGGGAACACCTTTGTAATCAAAGCGCATTCATCTCCCACTTCATTCGCCTCGTGGATAATCCGCAGAGGACAGATCCGACCAAGCTATATCTTCCGTGATCCCCGAGATGCCTTACTTTCCGCGATGGAGAACGGACAGCGAGCGATCGAGCGCGGCCGCCCAAACGCATTCTCGCCGTTTGCCGAGTTTGATGCCGCGCTCTTATTCATGGAGAAATATTTGATTACCTGGGAACAATGGACTCATGTCGCCCAGGCTTTGTTGATCCGCTACGAAAATCTGCTTTTAGAATACGATATCGAAGTCGAGCGCCTGGCTCAATTTCTAGGCCTGGAGGTTTCTCTCCCCAGGAACCGCGAAATAATTGAGCGCTACCGCCCCGAAAACTCTCAAACAGACCAGAAAGGGCTGCATTTTCGTCACGGCAAGATCGGTCGGTTTCGGCATAAGCTGAGCGTGGAACAGCAGGAATTGATGGCTGACCGATTGGGGGGATTTATCGAACGGATGGGATATGTGCTTTAGTCCAGCATTGGACTAATCGGGGGAAGGTTTTCCATATTGGGAGAATAAATATTGTGTGATCAAGCCGAGGAAAGTAAGGATAATGAACATCGCGCCTTGATCCAGGTTGCCCACCCGAATTGTCTTGAGGATCAGTGTCACCGCGGTCAATACCGATACAATCACCAGCGTAAAATCAAAAGATACTATCATCAGCCCGAACACTATTAGCCCGGCAATCACAAATAGGAGGGGGGAAGCGAATTCTGATTGCCCACCAAGCGCAATAGGAATATTATATAAAAGGAAACCCCCAGCTACGAAACCAGCGATCCTGGCAGTCCAGCGGTTAAAGAGGAACGCCAAAAGAACTCCAGCTAATGTAAATAAAAGCGACAGGATGAGCCCGTTCCAAAAAGCAGAAAACATTGAGATATTCCGGGAAACAAATTCGCCGACCAGAAACCCTATTCCACCCACGAAAATCCAATATGCTGGTCGACCAGCCAAAAGCATTAAGAATCCGATGCCTACCTCAATAATTGACATAGGGGAATTGCGAGCCTCTCTGCCGTTTGTCCCTCATATCATCTTTACTATATCCTTTCCTAATCGACTTGTCAATTCCAGATAAAAGCGGGATAATATCTGGGCTGCCCGGATCAATTCGACCGGGACTGATCACCGGATTCTGATTATCCAATTTTGTGCAGGCCTCTACCTGTCGCAGGAGGGTACCATGTCCACAATCCTACCACCTGAAATTCCCAGCGCAGTCAAGCGCAAGAAAGTCACTACCCTTGCCCTACGCCAAAAGAAACATTCTGGCGAAATGATCACAATGCTCACGGCATATGATTATCCAACAGCCCTGGCAATCGACCAGGTGGGAATTGATGTAATCCTTGTCGGAGATTCGCTCGGAATGGTGGTCCTCGGCTACCCAAACACACTCTCTGTGACTATGGATGATATGCTCCACCACTGCAAAGCCGTAGCACGCGGCGCACAGTTTGCGCTATTAATTGGTGATATGCCTTTTATGTCTTACCAGGTGTCAATAAACGAAGCCGTGCGAAACGCTGGTCGTTTCCTACAAGAAGCCGGTATGGATGGTGTAAAACTTGAAGGAGGACAAGAACGAGTGCCGGAGATTAAAGCAATCATAGCTGCTGGAATCCCAGTCATGGGTCACCTTGGGTTAACTCCTCAGAGTGTAAATTTGCTTGGCGGTTTTCGACCTCAAGCGCGTGACGCAGAACTCTGCCAGGGTCTTGCTGCAGGACGCACTCTTTCTTCAAGAGGCAGGCTGCTTCAGCATTGTGCTTAAATCACTACCTGCCAGGCTCGCTCAGTACGTATCCAGCCAGCTTGAGATCCCTACGATCGGGATCGGAGCAGGTGTTGGCTGCGATGGACAAGTGCTAGTCACCCACGACCTGCTGGGTCTTTTCGATCGCTTTACCCCTAAGTTTGTCAAGAGATACGCTGAATTGCATCAGGAAATGTCTCAGGCTTTCAACACCTATAAACAAGAAGTGGAAACCCGCAGCTTCCCGAGCGCTGAACACAGCGTTGAAATGCCGGAGGGAGAATGGAGGAAATTTATGGAGGTGGTGAACAATGAACTTTGATGCAGAAAAATCTGTTCTGATTATGGGTACTGGGGCAATGGCTTCCCTTTTCGCGGCGAGACTATCCGCTGCCGGGATTCCCGTTTGGATGTACGGAACCTGGATTGATGGGCTGCAAGCCCTCCGATCCGTCGGCGTCAGGTTGGTTGATTCTGCTGGTGAAGAGACCATCTATCCGGTTCAGGTTGTGACGAGCCCCGATGAATGTAAGGGAGCGCTGAATGCCCTCTTCCTGGTGAAATCCTGGCAGACCCGAGCGCGCTGCTCGTCAGCTTGCTGAATGCCTAGCCGCTGATGGCGTCGTCCTGACCCTACAAAATGGGATGGGCAATCGCGAGAAACTCGCCAAGATCCTGGGGGCGAAGCGTGTTTCCCTTGGAGTTACCACACTTGGTGCAACCCTGCTTGGCCCAGGCCGCGTGAAACAGGCAGGGGAAGGGGTAATCTCGCTCAGCGCACATCCGCTGCTTTCGCCGTTAATCAACTTAATGCGCAGTGCCGGATTTGTAATCGAATCCGAACCGGATCCGACCGCCTTGCTTTGGGGCAAGCTGGTGATCAATGCTGCCATCAATCCGCTAACCGCTTTACTTCGAGTCCCGAACGGCGAACTCCTGGCTCGCAGCAACGCCCGGGCTTTGCTTCAAGCGATCGTGCGCGAAGCAGCCTCGGTCGCAATCGCACAAGGAATCCGGCTGCCCTACCCAGACCCGGTAGTCGCCACCGAAACAATCGCGCGACGATCTGCAGCTAACCGATCTTCTATGCTTCAGGATGTCCTGCGAGGCGCGCCAACCGAGATCGATGCGATCTGCGGCGCAATTATCCATGCAGGTGAGTTGACCGGGGTTCCAACCCCAATCGTCCGCACAATCTGGCAGCTAGTCAAATCCCTTGAACCGGAAGAGAGATGAAACAAGTCTCATCCATAAGAGAGTTGCGATCGATCCGGGCAGATCTCCCAGCTCCGGTTGGGTTTGTCCCAACTATGGGATTTTTACACGAAGGTCATCTTTCACTGGTGAGGGAAGCGCGGAAAACCTGCGCGAGCCTGGTTGTAAGTATTTTCGTTAACCCCACCCAGTTCGGACCGACAGAAGATCTGGATAAATATCCCCGAGATTTGCCAAGAGACCTCGATTTGCTTGCAAAAGAACAGGTAGACCTGGTCTGGACCCCAGATCGAGAGGAACTATACCCGCCATCCTTCCAAACCTGGGTAACCCTGGAAAAAGTGACACAACCTTTAGAAGGCTCCATGAGACCAGGCCATTTTCGCGGCGTTGCCACTGTTGTAGCAAAACTTTTCAATGCAGTGCAGCCAGACTTTGCATTCTTCGGCCAAAAGGACGCTCAGCAATCCGCTGTAATCCGCCAGATGGTGAGCGATCTGAATTTCAACCTCCAAGTTGTGGTGTGCCCCATCCAGCGTGAACAGGATGGCCTGGCTCTTTCAAGCCGAAATGTCTATCTGAACGCATCTGAGCGGAGGGCAGCGACGGTCCTTTTCAAGGCGTTGACTGCTGCGCAGGTTGCTTTTGAAAAAGGAGAGCGGTCTGCTGATGTTCTTCGCGAGGAAATGATCGACATCATCCAGAATCAGCCGCTTGCAAAGATGCAGTACGTCTCATGCGGTGATCCAGACACGCTGCAAGAGCTCAACGGTGAAATCAGCGGGCGATGCTTACTTTCCATGGCGGTCTTCGTCGGAAAAACTCGCCTGATCGACAATCTGATCCTGGAAGGGTAACGGCATGCTGCTGACGATTGATGTCGGGAACACAAATATCACGCTCGGGTTATATCACGGTCAGGAATTGGGGCCTCGCTGGCGTCTGGCAACGGTCCATGACCGCATGCCAGACGAATACGGGCTGCAGCTCCTAGGATTGCTTTCGCATGCAGGTCACGATCCGAAAGATATTTCTGGGATTTGTCTGGCTTCGGTTGTTCCGCCGCTAACCGGAATAGTTGTCGATGCTTGCAAGCGCTACTTGAAAAAAGAACCTTTGGTAGTGGATGCCGGCGTCAAGACGGGTGTGCGCATTCGCTATGAAGACCCTCGCGCAGTAGGCGCCGACCGGGTTGCAGACGCCGCAGCCGTTCAGTTTTTCTTTGGGGGACCGGCCTGTGTGGTTGATTTTGGCACCGCCACGACTTTCGATGGGATTTCCAAAGAAGGGGATTACCTCGGCGGCGCAATTGCCCCTGGGATTGGAATCGCTGCTGAAGCCTTGTTTTTAAGAACTGCTAAACTCCCGAGGGTCGACCTTCAGCGACCTCCCGCGGCAATCGGGCGCAACACGATACATGCCATGCAGTCTGGACTCCTCTTTGGTTACACTGCCCTGGTTGAAGGAATGGTCGCCCGTTTCCGGCATGAGCTTGGATCTGATATGAAAGTGATCGCAACTGGAGGCCTGGCGGAAATCATCGCTAAAGAGACCAGCGTTCTTTCAATTATTGCTCCATGGCTAACCCTGGATGGTCTTCGGATCATATGGGACATTAACCACTGATTGCCCTCATCACCTTGAAGGCGTCAAGAATGAGCTTGCGGATTTTATTCGATTGATGGATACCAGGATCATTTCCGCTGACCAGGAATCTGCTGTGGATCTAGCCTGCGCACTCATCGCTGGTGGCCAGCCAGTCGCATTTCCAACCGATACTGTCTATGGTTTAGGCGCATCTCTTCAGAATGCAAAAGCGATCGAGAGGCTTTACGAAATAAAAGGAAGGGATTCCGCCAAAGCGATTGCGGTTTTGATCGGGGATATTGAGGCACTATCGGCGGTTACATCTGGGATGGGGGCGCTGGCCCAGAAACTATCCGATCGATTTTGGCCTGGGCCGATCACCCTGGTCGTTAGCCGGCATCCTAATCTTCCTGAAAACATCTCCCCACTCACAACAATCGGCGTGCGAATGCCGGATCACCGTTTCGCTATACAATTTCTCCAACGCACTGGACCTCTGGCTGTTACCTCAGCGAATTTATCTGGGGCTGCGAGCACGACATCAGCCAGGCAAGTCTTTGACCAACTTATAAACCGGATTCCGCTTATCCTGGATGGCGGTCGAACTCCCGGAGGATTGTCTTCTACAGTGGTAGATTGTACTGGCCAAGAGCCGGTCATTCTTCGGGAAGGGCCTATCTCGCTGACCCAAATCTTGGAGGCGCTAGCCTGATCGATTGAACTCTCATATTGCCTTCAGCCAGCCTTCATGACCATTTTAGCTGGCTGAGTATAATAAAAATTGCATTCTCCTCAATCACAAAACCGCGATGTGGGCATGGAACGGCAGGCCAGGTCCCCGCGGTTTTTGTGTTAATTTCGATACCAGTCATTAACCGGCGAAGGTGAAGCTGTATCGTTGACCTGCATAACCCCCGCCAGCGCAGCTCCGACAATCCCGGCATCATTCAACATTAATGCTGTCACAACTTCAGCCGGCACGTTTATATATTGATTGAATCGATCGTATTTATTGCTGGTGCCTCCACCGAGGATAAATAGGTCTGGTGTGAAGAGGAAATGTAGGGTGTTCAAATAGCGGTTGAATCGTTTGCCCCATTCCTTCCAGGAAAGTTTCTCACGTTTACGCGCGGCATCAGAAGCCCGAGATTCCGCATCCTGACCATCAATCTCAATATGCCCGAGCTCTGCATTCGGGAGCAAATAGCCATCGGTGAACAGCGCAGTGCCCAATCCAGTCCCGATCGTCACCATAATGACGACTCCGCTGCGCCCCCGCCCCGCCCCAAACCGCATTTCAGCTAGACCTGCCGCATCCGCATCGTTAACCACACGAACCGGACAATCTGTCGCTTCAGCAATCCGTCTCTCAGCGTTAAACTCAACCCATTTTTTGGATACATTTGCAGCAGAAAGTGTTGTACCGTGCCTCACAACGCCTGGATATCCACAGCCGATCGGACCTTTCCAATCATGCTTACGTGCGATTTCCGCAATAATCTCAATCATTGGTTCCGGTCGTGCGCCGGGAGGTGTTTTAATTCTGACTCTTTCCGAAATGATGAGCCCAGTTTCGGTATCTACCAAAGCGCCCTTAATCGCCGATCCTCCAATGTCAATACCTAAGACCTTCATCATGACCTCCTGCGATTTTCATCCCGGGGTTGTCGATCATATCTCCAGGTGCCGCGATTATATCCTCAATCTAATTTCAACCGCAATCCTGCTAAGATTTTCAGCCGCTTTTGACGGAACTCCGGATTGACAACCTTAGCGGGAAATCGTAAAATCCTTCCATTATTATTCTAGAGATATTCTATCTTGTAAATCAGGTTCATCGGCAAAAACAGGAGGAGACCTAATGGATCAGCCAGCCGAAAATAAGACCGAGAACGAGTTCTTTTTCCCATCCGCAGAAGTATCCGCGGGAGCGCGCATTCAGGAATATGAGAACCTCTATCAGCAGTCTTTAGTGGACCCCCAGGCATTTTGGGCTGCCCAGGCTGCCGAGCTCGAATGGTTCAATCCCTGGGAAAAAGTGCTCGATGACAGCAACCCACCCTTTTATAAATGGTTTGTCGGCGGCAAGACAAATATCGCCTATAACGCTCTCGATCGCCACATGCATACCTTTCGCAAGAATAAGCTCGCAATCATTTGGGAAGGAGAGCCTGGGGACGTCCGGACCTACTCATACTTCTCGCTCCATCGGGAAGTGTGTAAATTTGCAAACGTCCTCCGAAGTATGGGAGTAAAACGCGGCGATATCGTCACGATTTATTTGCCGCGCATCCCAGAACAGGTGATTGCGATGCTGGCTTGCGCCAAAATTGGAGCTCCTCACAGCGTGGTCTACGGCGGCTTCAGTGTGGAAGCCCTGGCAGAGCGGATTGAGGATGCCGAGAGCCGGGTTCTGATTACTTCGGACGGCGGATGGCTGCGCGGGAAGGTCGTGCCTTTGAAGGACATTGCTGATGAAGCTATGGCCCGCCAACCTACGATTGAAGCATGCATCGTTGTCAAACGTACCGGCCAGCAGATCTACTTGGAGCCGGGAAGGGATTACTGGTACAGTGAGCTGATGAGCCTCCCGATCTCCAGCTCGGAATGTCTCACTGAATCAATGGATGCTGAAGATCCATTATTTATCCTATATACATCTGGAACCACTGGGCGACCAAAAGGAATTATCCACACCCACGGCGGCTACATGGTGCACACCTACACGACCCTGAAGGCTGTCTTCGATATCAATGATGAAGACCGCTACTGGTGTGCCGCGGATCCCGGCTGGATCACCGGGCACAGCTACATCGTTTACGGACCCCTGCTGAACGGAGCCACAAGCTTTATGTACGAAGGCGCACCCAATCATCCCTACCCCAACCGCTGGTGGAGGATGATCGAACACTACGGGATAACAATCCTATATACCGCGCCGACCGCGATCCGCGGTTTGATGCGCTACGGCGATAACTGGGCGAACCGTCATAATCTGAACAGCTTGCGCCTGTTGGGTAGTGTTGGCGAGCCGATCAATCCCGAAGCCTGGCGCTGGTATTTCAATGTCATCGGTAAAAGGAATTGCCCGATTATGGATACCTGGTGGCAGACCGAAACCGGAGGCTTTATGATCACACCGCTCCCAATTACCCCCCTTAAACCAGGCTCTGCAACCCGACCTTTCTTTGGTATCGACGCCGACGTTGTGGACGAATCAGGAAAACCTGTTCAACCAGGGGAAGAAGGCTATCTGGTGGTCAAGAAGCCCTGGCCAGGGATGCTGAGGACAATCTACCGCGATCCGGAGCGCTACCGAAGCCAATATTGGGGAAAATTCGGGAATATGTACCAGACCGGCGATTCCGCTCGAAAGGATAAAGACGGCTATTTTTGGATCATCGGGCGGATGGATGATGTGATCAAAGTGAGCGGCTACCGACTGGGTACCGCCGAGGTCGAAAGCGCGTTGGTCAGCCACCCAGATGTCACAGAGGCGGCAGCAATCGGACTCCCTCACGAGATTAAAGGCAACGCCATTCATGCGTATGTGCTGCTTAAAACAGGTGTCGAAAAAAGCGATAAGCTGGCTGAAGAACTACGCGCCCATGTGAGCCATGAGATTGGCCCGATCGCCCGACCCGAGACCGTCACTTTTGTTGACAGCCTGCCAAAAACCCGCAGCGGCAAGATTATGCGCCGCCTGCTGCGAGCTCGCGCCCTCGGCCAACCGGAGGGAGATATCAGTACGCTGGAGGAATAACCGATCCAGTTTTTTTGTTGATGCAATGGATAGCTTTCCCGCTGCGTTATAATGGGCAGCCGGAGGCTGTTTGCTTATGAATGTTCCCACTCAAAGGACACCTGCTTTAATTTTCGATTTCGGCAATGTGCTGGTGGATTGGGACCCGCGTTACCTTTACCGGAAAATCCTTAACGGAGACGAGCAGGCTGTTGAAAAATTTCTCCAAGATGTGGACTTCTTCGAGTGGAATCGACAGCAAGATGCCGGTCGTCCGTTTACTTCCGCAATCAACGAACTATGCGGTAAGCATCCGCAGTACTGTGAATTGATCAGGGCATACGATAATCGATATGAGGAGTCTATTTCCGGTCCTATTTGGCAAACCGTTTCCATTCTTAACGAGCTAAGATCGGCTGGTTATCCTTTTTATGGGCTCAGCAACTGGCCGGCAGAAAAATTCCCACCTGTGCGGGATAAGTACGAGTTCTTCAGATGGTTCGACGATATCATCATCTCGGGAGAGGTTAAATTAGCAAAGCCAGACCCGGCGATTTTTGAGCTGACCCTAAAGCGCATCGGTAGGCACGCTGAGGAATGTTTGCTGATCGACAACTCGATCCATAATATTGAGGCTGCCCAAGATTTGGGTTTTCAGACAATTTTGTTTCGTTCGCCAGAGGCTTTGCGACTGGAACTGGTCAGCCTCGGGGTATTGGATACCGAAAATCCACCTGTGTCTTCTCACTAAATGAAAAGCGCCCACCACAATTCTGGCAGGCGCTTCTTCTCTTTTCGACTATTTACAGCTCCTGAAAACCTACTAATATTTTCCCATCCAGGTCCAGGGTTGGATAAGCGCTGACAAAATCAGGACACTGACCAGTCCGACAGTTGATAAAAGAATATTCTTTCCCGTTCTTGTCGAGATACTCAAGCTGCTTCTTTGTCCAGGAGCAGGTGTCTATACCATACACTGTCAGGCTTCCAGCATGTAATCCGGTGGTTGCGCGCATTCGAACAAATCCTCCAAACATTATTCTATCTCAATCCCTTGAACTTCTCTCATACATTTGCTGTAATTATTGCTTTTCGCCAAATAATTTTTAGGTCACGGTTTATACACCAAGCCTTGTGTTGACCATGTATGGGTTTTGTGGGATAATCCATTTCTGCGATACCCAAAGGCGATGATGGAAACGAGTAATCGGAGGGCAACCTGCCAGTGAACCTGGCGCCGGTTAGGATAACGGCAGTGTGAGCCGGGTCAAGTCCCTCGGATGAAAATCCTTCCGGAGCTGCAAGCTGAACGAGCAGCATTTACCTCAATTAAGCACGCCGGTGCCGTCACCCGTTATCAGCGACGCAGGTATGGGATTTATGTACCTGTTTGAGGCGCCCGCCTGAAGGCGGGAAACAGGGTGGTACCGCGGGAGTGATCAGTTCACTTCCGTCCCTGCTTTGGGACGGAAGTTTTTTATTCTATGCGGAGGTTCAATGGCGTTCAAGGAAGTGCCCACAAAAATCGATTTTCCAGAACAGGAGCGAGAATTACTTCGTTTCTGGAAGGATCAGAAGTCATTTCAGAAGCTTTGGGAAGTGCATCGGGATGACCCACACTGGTCGTTCATTGATGGACCAATCACCGCCAACAATCCGATGGGAGCCCATCATGGTTGGGGGCGCACCTACAAAGACCTTTACCACCGCTTCTGGACGATGCGCGGGCGTAAAACCCGCAACCAGAACGGTTTCGACTGTCAGGGACTATGGGTTGAAGTCGAGGTGGAAAAAGCCCTTGGTTTCAAAAGCAAAAAAGATATCGAAGATTCTGGTTTGGAAAATTTTGTACGTATGTGTAAAGCGCGTGTCTTGCGTTATGCCGCCATTCAGACTGAGCAGTCAATCCGTCTCGGATACTGGATGGATTGGAATGACCCCGATCAGCTCCGCTGGCTGGCGGATCTTATTGAAAACGAACCGCAACGGATAATCACTGTCGAAGGTCCAGCGGGTCCGGTCACGGATTCGGTCGAGCAAATCGTCGGCAGACTTGGTATGGCTGAGTTGGGCGGCAGCTACTTCACTTTCTCGAACGAGAACAATTATATGATCTGGCGATTTCTGAAGAAGTGCTGGAACAAGGGCTGGCTGCACCGCGGTGTGGATGTAATGCCCTGGTGCCCGCGCTGTGCCACCGCAATCAGCCAACACGAGATCATCACCGATGGTTATGCAGAATTAACCCACCGCAGTGTGACCGTGCGTTTTCCTCTGCGAGGTCGCTCTTCTAACGGGATGCGTGAGTCGCTCCTGGTCTGGACAACAACCCCATGGACTTTGACCAGCAATGTTGCAGCAGCTGTCGGCCCCAAGCTGGTGTATGTCAGGGTTCGTCAGGGGGATGAAATTTTCTATCTATCCAAAGGCACCCTTCACATGCTGCGCGGATCCTACGAGCTGCTTGGCGAGCTCCTGGGCGCCGAGCTGGAGGGCTGGACTTACGATGGTCCATTCGATGAGCTTCCAGCCGCTCAGGAAGTCGGAGGGCACACGAACTTAAAGGAATTATCTCGGGATATCCAGCAGACCGCCGTCCAGGCTCACCGCGTCATCCTATGGGATGAAGTCGGAGAGTCAGAGGGAACGGGCATCGTCCATATCGCCCCAGGATGCGGCGCCGAGGACTTCCAGTTGGGACGCGAAAATCATCTGC
The DNA here is from genome assembly GCA_963827155.1 of uncultured Chloroflexia bacterium. GTDB lineage: Bacteria > Chloroflexota > Anaerolineae > Anaerolineales > UBA4823 > UTCFX2. Next base: position 2,924,619 of record CAWGZV010000002.1, read on the forward strand.
CGCTCGTTGCTCCGCTCGATGATGAAGGGCATTTTGTCGATGGCTTTGGCTGGCTGACTAAAATGCAGGTGAGCGATATCGCCACTCCTATCTTCGAAAATTTAAAGGAGAAGGGGCTGCTCTATCACGTCGAACCTTACACTCACCGCTATCCTACTTGCTGGCGCTGCAAGACCGAGCTGGTTTTCCGCCTGGTGGACGAATGGTTCATTTCGATGGGCGAAACCTATGATAAACCCCGCGAGGCGCTCACACCTGAAGAGAAGGACCGGAGCCTCCGGTATCAGATCATGGATGTGGTTGACCAGATCCGCTGGATACCCGATTTTGGGTATTCACGCGAGATGGATTGGCTGCGAAACATGCATGATTGGATGATCAGCAAGAAGCGGTATTGGGGGCTTGCTCTTCCTTTTTGGGTTTGCGAGAACTGCGGCAAGTACGAAGTGGTTGGAGATGAGCTGGAGCTGAAATCTCGAGCCGTGGAAGGCTGGGAGGTTTTCGAGGGTCATACCCCACACCGCCCATTTATCGACGCTGTGAAACTAGAATGCCCAGATTGTAAAGGCCGGATGAATCGGATAGTCGATGTCGGCAATCCCTGGCTCGACGCAGGCATCGTGCCTTTCAGCACCTTGCGTTACCGCAGCGATCCGGAATACTGGCGTTCCTGGTATCCCGCGCATTGGATCAGCGAGTCGTTTCCTGGACAATTCCGCAACTGGTTCTACAGCCTGCTGGCGATGGCAACCGTGATCGATGAAAGCCCGCCCTTCCTTGAGAACTTTGGCTATGGGACGCTGCTTGCCGAAGACGGGCGCGCCATGCACAAGAGCTGGGGCAACATGATTGAATTCAACGAAGCCGCGGACAAGATGGGGGTTGACGTGATGCGCTGGCTCTACTGCGCCCACAAACCTGAAAATGACCTGTTCTTTGGATACCAGCGCGGCGATGAAACCCGGCGCTCTTTCTTGATCCCACTCTGGAATGCTTACAGCTTCCTGGCGACTTATGCCAATCTGGACGGCTGGGAGCCTTCCGCAGGCCAGCAATCTGGTCAAGTCAGCTTTGACCCAAAATACCCGGAAGGCCCTACCCCATCCTGCAGCAGCTTGCTTGACCGTTGGATCCTCGCACGCCTTAACCAGATTATCCCCTCGGTCACCGAAGCGCTGGAGAATTCCGATTCGTACACGGCAACCAGCCACATCTCCGCTTTCCTGGATGACCTGACCAACTGGTACATTCGCCGCAGCCGACGCCGCTTCTGGAAGAGCGAGCAAGACCTGGACAAGCGGGAGGCCTACACGGTCCTCTATCATGTGTTGGTGAAATTTTCCCGCCTGCTTGCGCCTTTTATCCCTTTCGTGACCGAAGCCATGTACCAGAACCTGGTCCGTTCAGCAGTGCCTCAAGCTTACGAAAGCGTTCACCATACTGCCTGGCCCATCTACGATCCAACGACCATCGATCAGGAGCTGCTGGATCAAATGGCGCTCAGCCGTCAGGTTGCCAGCTTGGGATTGGCTGCTCGAAATACAGCTGGATTGAAAGTCCGTCAACCGCTCGCTCGGGCATTGGCTTACGCCGGCGCCGATACCCATCTCGATCAAGAATACGTAGATATCATCACAGATGAGCTCAATATTAAACGGTTCGAGCTCGTCGAGACAGCCGATCAATTGGTGACTTACAAAATCATGCCGGACAACAAGCTTCTCGGACCTCGGTTTGGCGCCCGCTTCCCAATCCTGCGTCAGGCGCTAAGCCAAGCAGATCCTCAATCCGTCGCTGCCAGCGTTCAGGCGGGATTTCCGTTCACCCTTGAGGTCGATGCAGAGGTGGTTGAGCTTCAGCCGAATGAGATCCTGGTGCAAACCCAACCGGCAGAAGGAACTCGCTGTCGCGGCGGATAAACAGGTCACTGTAGCAGTGGATTCAAACCTGACTCCAGAGCTGCGCCTCGAGGGCCTGGCGCGTGAAGTCGTACGCCGCATCCAGGCGATGCGCAAGGACGCTGGATTCGACATCTCCGACCGCATCATCACCTATTATCAGGTCTCAGGCGAATTCGTCCAAGTCTTCCTGGAATGGGCAGATTATATAAAGTCCGAAACACTGACCACACAATTGATCGATGGCGAACCCCCTTCGGATGTGTATACCGAATCACAAAAGGTTGAAGGCAGCCAGATCAAGTTAGGTTTAATGCGCAAGATCTAGTCAATTTTGGTTAAGAAATTCGTCTTTCCTGGTGTTGCAATATTCACAACACCAGGCTTGCGAATTTTCGATATTTGAGGTAACATAAATAGAACATAATATCTAACAAAGCGCTGATTTCTTGGATTATAAGGAGAAAATTATGGGTATCGATATCTTCGACCAAATCCGCGCCAGCTTATTGGAAAAACGCCTCCACCTTTCGAATTGGCTGCAGGCAACGCCGCAATCCGAGCGGGATATCCAGCTTGGATTATTGAGTGAGCAAGCTGTGCAGGAACACCTTGACCATGTCGATCATTGCCTTGAGAAAGTTGAATGCGGTGAGCTTGGAATGTGCGAGGTCTGTCACCAAGGCGTAGACTCCAGCCTGCTGGAGATGGATTACACTGCTCAGGTTTGCCTGGAGCATCTCTCCCGCGAGGAAATCTCCAAACTCGAGCTGGAGTTGGAGCTCGCCCAAAACGTGCAGCGCTCGCTGCTTCCCCAACAGCTGCCTGATTCACCTCATCTTGAGTTCTCGGCTTTCAGCCGTCCTGCCCAAATGATTGGTGGCGACTATTTTGACTTTTTTCAATTTGCAGATGGCGGGCAGGGGTTAACGATTGCAGACGTCGCCGGTCACGGAGTCTCGGCTGCCCTGCACATGGCCAGCATTCAAGCGCTTCTGCGCACACTTATTCCAGTGAACAGCTCACCCAAAGAGGTCTTAAGTCATATCCAGCGCCTGTTGATCCATAACGTCAATTTTTCGAACTTCGTCACAATCTTCCTGGCTTCCTTCGATGCTGCTACCCATTTGCTTAAATATACCAATGCCGGACACACCCCCCCACTGCTCCTCCGTCCAAATGGTGCTGGACTCCCATTTACCGACTGGCTTTACCCTACCGGCGCGGCAATTGGGCTGATCGAAGAGCTGCTCATGCAAGAAGCAGTCATCGCCGTCCAACCTGGCGATGTGCTGGTGATGGTAACAGACGGCGTCACTGAAGCGATGGACGCTTCTGGCGAGCAGTTTGGCTACGAACGGCTTACACAGGCAGCCAGCAAGGCGATGGAGGGTCCATCTCGAGAGATTGTCCAGGCGCTCCGCCAGGATCTATTGGAATTCACAGGTCAGGAGAACATGGAAGACGACACGACCATCCTGGTCTGTAAAATCTTGGGCTGACCAGCCCTTTATTTTCAAACACGGGACCTTTGTTCTATCCGGGGTTGGGAGAAGGCTTTTTCCTTCATCCAACCCCGACGCTTTGGTAAAGGTGTTCCGCGAACTATTATCATCGTCTTCAGCCGATTATTAGAGCATTTGATCTTTTTCACTGGTTATAACAAACAGCCTCGAATGAGTCCAAAAATTAATACCAGTTGAAAACCAGGGAAAACTGGTATATGATCTAATTACACAAATCCACCGATCAAGATTTTTCCGCGATTATTATGCTTTAAAACAATCCATATTGTCAGGAAGCCAAAAGGGGTAAACCATGTCTTCTGAACGAATTATTAGGTTTTCTCTCTATGCAGCGATTATTCTCGCTGTGGCGGTAGGAGGACTTCCGCACGGATCGTTGGCCAAGACCGATAGCATCACAATAACGATAGATACGACAACCGATTCCAATGCTCCTGCCTTTCAGGCTTGCACTGCAGCTGCGAATGACTGCAGCTTGCGCGGAGCGATCAGCAAGGCTAATGGCGATACAGGTAATTCTTACATTCTCATTCTTCCTGCAGGGGGCTATTATTTAAATATATCCGGAGCGAATGATGATAACAACGCCACAGGCGATCTGGATATCAAGGTCGATTTGACGATCGACGGTCCCAATCAGAACACAACTTTTATCGATCAGAATATCACCGACCGGGTAGTTCAGATTCATGTAGGGTCTCATGCATCGATCGACGGTATCAAGATCAAAGGGGGCACTTCAGTTTCAGGCGTCACAGGATTAAATGGTCAAAATGGAACTGGGGGAACCCCGCCGACCAACGGGATTCCAGGTGGTGATGGGGGACCCGGTTTTTCGGGTGGGGGTATCTATAACAGCGGAACGCTCACGCTCACACAGGTGATTGTGACTGAAAATAATGCCGGCGCCGGCGGGTACGGCGGTGACGGTGGGGATGGTGGAGCTGGGACTGCTGCCAATGGCGCGACTGGCGGCGCGGGCGGCAGCGGTGGTGAGGGCGGTTTTGGGGGTGGGATTTATAACTTGGGTACGCTGATGATCGTCGATAGCACCATTTCTAACAACTATGCGGGTCCAGGAGGAGATGGCGGGGATGGGGGCGAGGGTGGGGATGCCTACGGAGGAGTATTCACCGGAGGAAGCGCTGGGACGGGCGGGAATGCTGGCGATGGGGGGAATGGCGGTGGAATTCATAATAGCGGCACACTTACAATCCTCGCCTCCCAAATCATTGGCAACCATGCCGGTTCTTCCGGTTTCCCGGGTTCTGGCGGGGAGGGCGGTTTATGCAGCCAACCGGCGGGAGGCGATGGTGGTTCGGGCGGAGACGGCGGTGTCTCTGGAATAGGTGGATATGGCGGGGGAATCAACAATGAGAGCTATCTGGAAATCAGTGCAAGCACCATCAGCGGGAATTTCGCCGGCGAATCCATTTCTAATTCATCCCTCGGATTAGGGGGTGGGGGGGGTCTTGGCGGTCATTTTGGTGGAAACGGCGGTCTGGGCAGCTCTGGCAGTTATGGCGGTTACGGCGGCGGGATTTCGAATAATAACATCCTAATCGTGCTTGATAGTACTATCACGAACAACAAGTCTGGGGATGGGAGCCGCGGCGGTGATGGCGGTTACGGCGGTGGCGGTGGCTTCACTGTCCTCGGTCAGGCAGGTCTGGCTGGTGTTGGCGGCGCCGGTGGTTGGGGCGGCGGAGGCGGTGGGATCTCCAGCAGCGGGACCATGACTGTGACGATGAGTACGATTAATAATAACCTGACCGGCGCCGCAGGCGGAGGCGGTGATGGTGGTGGTGGCGGCTCAGCTAACTCCGGAGCTCACCTTGGGAAGGCTTCTGCTGGAGGTCTTGGGGGGCAAGGTGGCGTAGGTGGTTTAGGAGGCGGCATATCCCACAGCGGGCATGCATTTATCTCATATTCCACCATCCAGGGGAATAGCACTTCTGCCGGTGGGAGCGGCGGAGCAGGTGGTTATGGTGGGTTTGGAGGAAGTGTGGTGGGCGGCTGGCCAGGCGGAGCCGGGGGACAGGCAGGGGTTGGCGGCAGCGGGGGACCTGGCGCGGGCATCTACACCGAAGGTGTTCTGATTTCTTCATTCAACACCATCGCCCAGAACACTACCGGAGCAGGGGGCGCCGGAGGGAATGGACAGCAAGGTGGTCCGGGCAGCTTTTCGCCCAATCCAGGGGGCGCGGGTGGCAATGGCGGCTATGGCGGATCGGGCGGCTTCGGTGCAGGAATTTCAGTGAACAGCTCGGCAATTACGCTCACTCTCAACACCCTGAGCGGCAATCACACCGGTGCTGGAGGTAACGGCGGCAGCGGCGGCTCTGGCGGGGCTGGAACCGGTGCTATTGGAGGCACGGGGGGGGATGCCGGCAGCGGCGGCAATGGCGGTTACGGTGGAGGTCTTTCTAGCTCCGGAACAGGTTATCTGAATCATGCAACGATCGCTAACAACCAGACCGGAGCCGGCAACTCTGCTGGGACGCCCGGTGCCGGCGGATCAGGTACGCCTCCCGGTGCAAGTGGGAACGCAGGAGATTCAAATTCTGGAGGTGTGGGCGGCGGAATTTATCGCAGCACCGGGACGATCCAGCTGATCAATACGATCATTGCGATGAACTCGAGCACCAGCAACTTCCCGGACATCTACGGCTCCTTGACCTCTTTCGACTACAACCTGATCGGAAATATTGGTGGGGAGACTTTCACCGCACAGACCCACGATCAGGTTGGGACAACGATCAGCCCAATTAATCCGCAGCTGTCGGCATTGGCAAACAACGGCGGCGAGACCCAAACGCACGCTTTGCTGCTCACCAGCCCTGCGATCGAAAGAGGGGGATGCGTCGATTTGAATGGATCAACCCTGAATGTTGACCAGCGCGGCCTGGCTCGTTCAGCCGATCTGCCGGCTTTCACCAATAATCCCAACGCTTGCGATATCGGCGCTTTCGAGCTCCAACCGGTATTTGTCGTGCACAAGTCCGTGGACAATTTGGACCCGATTGCAGGTCAACCTATCACTTATACAATAACAATCACCAATACCGGGACGGTTTCAGCGACTAACGGTACCCTCGTCGATGCGCTGTCAACGGACTTAGAGTATGTCGGACCAGTAACGCTCGACCCTCCGGGCGCTGGCACGACCGGAACGCCGCCCAATCTGGTTACAGGTCTACAGATTAAGAACGGTGCGGTGATAACGGTGACCCTCCCCGTCAGACTCAAGATACCGCTGGAAAATGGGACCGTTGTCACCAATTTGGCTTCGATTTCTAGTCCGGTGGCCTCCATTTCGCAATCAGGGAGCGTTGAATTCATCGTCGCAGGCTTTGGAATATTCCTTCCGATAACACTACGCTGATCCTTAGATCTGAAATATTGGTTGTTTAGGCGAAGGAGAACCAGCTGCCGGGGATGAATTCGAGCCCCGGCAGATTTTTGATCCTTTCCAGATTGACATCCCTTATGCCATGTGATAACCGAGAGAAATCCGTTCGTAAGGCTATGTCACATTGAAGCCATCATCGGTGTTATAAATATGATGCAGGAGATCACCAGTAAACCCTGGATGGCGATAACACCTCCCCGAAAATCAGTCTGCGGCTCACGAGACCAGGCTGAAAGGGCAGATCTTGATTCTGCTTTTGAAGCAACCTTTCTCCAGCAGTGGGATCCAATCTGCCGGACACTTTTTCGTCTCACGGGCGATTGGGATGAGGCTGAAGATCTCGCGCTTGAGACATTTCTGCAGCTTTACTGCAATCCTCCATCCGATGAGACCAACCTCACAGGCTGGCTCTACCGGGTTGCCGTCAATCGGGGGCTGAACGCACTGCGCGGACGAAAGCGCCGGATAATGTATGAACACCAGGCCGGGAACGAAGCAATTCAGGAAAACCTTCCGGCAGACCCAGCAGGCGAAGTCGAGCGAAAGTTGGATCAAGAGAAGGTGCGGTCTGCGTTAGTAGAGATCCGGCCGCGATCGGCGCACCTGCTCGTTCTGCGGTATTCTGGATTATCCTATTTGGAAATTGCAGAGACGCTGAAGATCTCCCGAGGGTCCGTAGGGACGCTGCTGGCGAGGGCTGAGCTGGAATTCCAGCAGGTTTATGAGAAGGCTGACTGACATGGAGGAGGCTTCAAAATGCGGCTGTTTACGAAACACCTAACACCAGGACTTATCCAGGCCTATCTGGACGAGCAAGTCGTCACAGATCAGCGCGCCGAACTTGATCGCCACCTTGCTGAATGTTCTCGCTGCCGAGCTCATCTAGAGCAAGCCCAGAAAAGATCGATATTCTTCCACGATCAATTTTCACTCCTGGATGCTTCCCCTGAAAATGCTCATCCAACTATTTCTCAGGTCGGATTCTCTCACTTTTTGAACCGACTGGAATCCACAAAGGAGCTAAATCGCAACATGAAGACATACAACTTTTCTCGAATTCCCCGCCCGGTTTGGGCAGTCCTCACGCTGATCGTCGTACTGGCAGTTGCCCTGGCTTTCAAACCAGTGCGCGTCCTCGCCAACAGCTTCCTGGCACTGTTTCGGGTAGACCAAATCCAGGTTGTCCAATTTAATCCGGACCAGATGTCGGACCGGCTGGAAAACTCGTCCAAATTGGAATACATGCTTTCAAATGATGTCCAGGTCGAAGAAATGGGCGCATCGGAAGAAGTTGGCAGCGTCGAAGATGCCAGCAGCAAGGCAGGATTTCCGGTTAAACTTCCAGGATTAGAAACACCAACAAAATTCATGGTCCAGCCTGGCGCTAAAACGACCTTCACCATTAACCTGGAGCTTGTACGCGGCATCCTCAAAGATCTTGAACAGGATGATATTCAGCTTCCAGACGAGCTCGATGGAGCGGTTGTCCAGATGGATTTACCCACAAGCGTGATTATCTCTTTCGGTAAATGCAGCTTTGGTCCAGCCGACCAGATCGATCCCGACCAGGCTCCCCCGCCAGTCGAGCTCAGTGGGGAAAACTGCAAGACACTGGTCCAGGTCCCCAGCCCAGTGATCTCTGCGCCTCCAGAATTTGATCTCTCAGTAATCGGCGAAGCGTATCTACAGGTCCTCGGCATGGATGCAGAGGAAGCGGCTGCGTTCTCACAGAATGTCAACTGGGCTTCCACCTTTGTGATCCCACTGCCGCGCTACTATACGGATTATGAAGAAGTCGATATCAATGGGTTGACCGGCACACTGATCCACAATAAAGACAGCTACCGAGACAGCTATATCTTGGTTTGGGTCAAAGACGGGATCATATTTGCACTGAGCGGCGATGGGGAAACCGCTTCAGCGCTTGAAACCGCCCGCTCAATCGAGTAGACAGCCTGCCAGATTTCGAGTATAACCGGTGTTGTCCTGCATGGCGCAGGATGACACCGGATTTTTATTCCGGTTCTAATCTTAATTTGGGCACGCAGACGAAATTGCCGTTTCAAAGCAAGGTTTTGAATAACTTCTAGCCATGTTTCCAAAATGGATACTTCTCCAGCAATAGAGACCCGCAGCCTTCGGAAAAAATTTGGCGAGAAAGTCGCAGTCCAAGATCTTACTCTCCAGGTAAAGCGAGGGGAGGTTTTTGGGTTTCTTGGCCCAAACGGCGCCGGTAAAACTACCTCGGTCAAGATCCTTCTAAATCTGGTCGCTCCAACCGAGGGAGTTGGGTTTCTTTTCGGCGAACCTCTAACTGACCCAAAAGTCCGCCGACGAGTTGGCTTCTTGCCTGAGCATTTCCGCTTTCATGATTGGCTCAAAGCGAGTGAATTTCTGCAGCTCCACGCAGATTTGTATCATATGCCCAAAGAGATTTCCGGGCGCAGGATTGGCGAGCTGTTGGAGCTGGTTGGGCTCACCGCTTACTCCGAACAGAAACTGCGCGCTTTTTCCAAAGGGATGCTTCAGCGCATTGGACTTGCCCAGGCGCTGCTCAACCAGCCAGACCTTGTCATTCTCGATGAGCCAACCTCCGGCTTAGACCCGGTCGGACGCCGGCTGGTTCGAGATATCATCCGAGATTTGAAGGAGCAAGGCACAACAGTTTTCTTAAATTCACATCTCCTCAGCGAAGTGGAGATTACCTGCGACAGGGTCGCCTTCATCAAGCATGGAGAAGTGATCCAAATAAGCAGCCTGGCAGAATTAGTCCAAAGCGAGCTCAGCCTAGAAATTCGCCTTCGTGGGCTTAAGCCAGAAACGCTTGCAGGGCTTTCTCGCTGGGCGCGCAGTGTCCGCCAGGACGATGACCGCTTAATCCTGATGGTGGAGAGGGAAGACGATCTTCCCGAGATCAACCGCTACCTGGTCGAGCAAGGCGCTCAGGTCTTTTCATTCCACCCTAATCACCTCTCCCTCGAAGATCTTTTTATTCAAATCGTCGGGACGGATGGTGGATTGTGAGGATGAAGGAGACTGCCAATTGTGTGATTGAGGTCTCTTACTGGAGGCGCTCATGAGCACCTTGACTATCGCAATGCTCACGTTCCGTGAGGCTTCGCGCCGAAAGATTCTTCTGGCAGCCCTTCTACTGGGCATTGTTTTTCTGCTCGTTTACTCATTGGGGTTTCACTATATCACCATTCAGATGGAAGCCGGACCTGGTGAAGTGCAGCTGATCCAACTGAACGAAATGCGAAATTTCCTACTATTGGCGGGGATGTATGTTGTCAACTTCCTCGCAGCCATCATGACCGTGCTTACTTCCGTCGATACCCTATCCGGCGAGATCGCTTCAGGTACGATTCACACCCTGGTCTCAAAACCGATCAGCCGCTGGGAGATTGTGATGGGGAAATGGCTGGGATTTGCCGGGATGATCAGCCTCTATTTGCTTCTGATGGGCGGCGGTGTGATGGGTTTCATATACCTTCGGTCTGGATATCTCGCGCCGCATCCTTTCCGCGCCCTTGCCCTCATCTGGCTTAATGATCTTGTTTTGCTGAGCATCTCGATCCTGGGTGGGGTGATTTTGTCCACCCTCGCCAACGGCGTGCTGGTCTTTGGGCTATTTGGGATCGCGTTTATCGGCGGTTGGATTGAACAGATCGGCTCATTCTTTCAAGACGCCGTCGCCAGCCAGACCGCGATAAATATCGGCATCATCACCAGCCTGCTGATGCCCAGTGAAGCGCTCTGGAGGCGCGCCGCCCATGAGCTCCAATCTCCACTGATAGGAGTGCTTGGATTCTCGCCTTTCTCTTCAGGAACGTATCCATCGGCAGCAATGGTGGTGTATTCTGTTTTATATATTATCGCCGCCTTCGCCCTCTCCATCCGGCTCTTTCACCAACGCGACCTTTAATCCAAGCAATCTAAACATGGGGGAAAGAAATAAATCCATAATACAGGATTTATCGTATATTTATCATAATAATTATCACCTAATGATACAATCAATGCCATGGTCTCCGAACTCTTCATCCCACAATCCACTTCACTCCACAAGCTTAAGATCCGCTGGTGGGGCTTTGCCATCGTCAGCGGTCTGATGCTCGCCTCTGGTTTTTCCTTATTGTGGGTTGGTTGGAGCCCTGCAGCCGCATTGAGCTGGATCATTTTCCCTACTCTGGCCGTCGCTTACCTCTCGATCGTCTTGCGAGGCAATCTGGCTGCTAACCACCGAGTAGACGAAACGCAGATCCTACCGACATTAGGATGGGGCAATATTCTGACTTTAAACTCGGGGGCTGCTCGTGAGTACCATGGCTGGTTTCTTGTTCCTTCCCAAACCAGAAAGCTGGTTTCTCTGGCTGCCAGGGATCCTTTACTTGTGTTCTGATATTGCCGATTTCTTCGATGGTTATGCTGCCAGGCGCACCAATCATGTCACCCGGTTGGGAGAAATCCTCGATATGAGCTTTGATGGGCTGGGTGTCACGATCGCATCGCTGCTTGCGGTGAAATTTGGTCTCGTGCCCATTTGGTATCTTGTAATTGGATTCGCCCGCCCCCTCTTCTTGATCGGAAACTGGGGGCTCAGAATGCTGGCTCAACCTGTTCATGAGCTTCCACCAAGCACATCCAGGCGAATATTTGCCGGGTTGCAAATGGGGTTCCTGGGGGTGGTTCTGTTGCCTGTTTTTTCTCCCCCGCTTACCTTTGTGGCCGCCTACTTGTTCGGATTACCGATGTTAGCCGGATTTCTTAGAGATTGGTTCGCAGTGTCTGGGTGGTGGAATTTTCATAGATTCCCTGCTACGATCCGGGAATCAGCTAGCTCCTGGCTTCCTCTTTTCCTGCGTCTGGTTGTCCTGGCACTCAACATTGCTGCCCTTCCATCCTTGTTAGCGCTTTCTAATGGAACAGATATCGGAATTGCAGCAACAACCACTATCTACTTCACCCTGGTTCTTCTGCTCATACTAGGGGTTTTGCCGCAACTCAATGCGTTAATGGCATTATGCATGCTCGGTTTCTTCCAGTTCTATACCCCAATATCTACACTTCAACTGGTGCTTGCGGCCACATTTGCCAGCCTCATATACCTGGGAGGAGGGCGGTTTTGCCTCTGGAAACCGGAAGAGTCTCTTTTTACCAGGCGCCTCGGCGATGGCAGGCTAAATACCCTGGAGCAGCAACAATAAATCCGCCAATGCTGAAGAGAATTCTTCAAAATTCGGTGGCTGGTCTGGCTCTTGCTTCCCGCAGTAATCTGGTGGCTGGCTCGAGACCTAACGATCAGTGACTGGATGGATTTGATGCACAGGATCAGTATCCAGGAGCTTGCCCTGCTCCTCGGTTTCAACCTCTTTACTGCGCTGGTTTTCTGCAGCCGCTGGTGGCTGGCGCTGCAGGCATATGGATATAGAATTCCTTACCTGTCAGCGTTCCGCTACCGGATTGCTGCTTTTTCAGTAAGCTATTTCACGCCCGGATCTCAATTTGGCGGCGAACCTCTGCAGGTTTATGCGCTAGAAAAATTGCATCAGGTGCCCAGATCGACCGCGATCGCATCCGTAACCATCGATAAGCTGTTCGAGATCCTGACAAATTTCAGCTTTCTGGCACTCGGTCTCGCACTAACCATCCAATACAGCTTGCTGCCTTATTCAACCAGGAACATGGCTTTGCTCTGGGCTGCTCTGATGATCGTAATTCCTCTTGGGTATTTGATCTCCTTGAAATTCACCCACCGTCCTATCTCAGCATTGCTGGATGTTCTTCCCGCCAGACTTAAAAAGAAAGGTTGGACGAGGCGGGTGAATGCATTTGCAGCAGAGACTGAAGATCTGCTGGTCGCCTTGATCAACCGTCGTCCGTATGTAACCTTAACGCTGCTGCTGTCATCTATTTTAATATCTGCTTGCTCCCTATTGGAATATGGATTGGCGCTTCGCATCCTGGGCGTGCCACTTAATTTCCAACAGACAATCATAGTGCTGACCGCAGCCAGGATCGCCTTTCTGACCCCGCTGCCTGGAGGTTTGGGGGCTCTTGAGGCAGGTCAGATATTGGCCTTGCAGACATTGGGGTTCGATCCAGCCCTCGGGATTGCCGTCAGCCTTTGGATTAGAGCACGTGATCTAGGGCTCGGTGCATTAGGGTTTTTCTGGAGTGCTCAGATCATCCAATCCGATTCGAATTACACCCTGTCTGCAGAGGTAGGGGATTAATCCAATCATTATTATTCTTCTACAAGGAGTTCTTCATGAATAAGTCTCAAATCGGTCCCATCCAAATTGGAATTATCCTTCTCACAATCGCAACTGCCCTGATCCATCTTGCTTTAGGCATCCCCGCTTTGTTGTGGATGTTTATTCTAAATGGTCTCGGCTACCTGGGGCTGCTGGCTGCATTTCTTCTTCCGCAATTCACAAGATATCACAGCCTGGTTCGATGGGCGTTAATCGGTTTCGCGGCAGTCACGATCGCGGGGTGGATTGCCTTTGGCGCCCGCTCGCCCATCGGATATCTGGATAAAGTCATCGAAATCAGCTTAATTGTTTTGCTGTTCCTGGACATGCGAAAGGCAGCCTGATGATCGCGGAGTTATTTCTTTACAAATACCCTCAGTGAGGAGATCCATCAACATGAATTCACTAAAAGTTCAAGAAATGGTTTCAACCCGCATCCCAACCGATGGGGCTGAATTTCACTTGCATCTGTATCACAACAATCAGGATGATAAAGAACATCTGGCGCTTGTGCTCGGCGATGTCCGCGATCAGCCTGGTGTTCTTGTCCGGCTGCACTCCGAGTGCTTCACGGGCGATGTACTGGGTTCACGGCGCTGCGATTGTGGAGAACAGCTTCACTATTCCATGAAGCAGATTGCGGCTGCCGGGGCTGGGGTATTGATTTATCTACGCCAGGAAGGTCGCGGCATCGGTCTGCTCGACAAGCTGCGCGCCTACAATCTTCAGGATCAGGGTTACGACACAGTCGAAGCAAATCTGATGCTGGGTCACCAGGCAGATGAACGTGATTACACCGTAGCAGCTCGCATCTTGGAGGATTTAGGGGTTCAGTCGGTCAGGCTGCTCACGAACAACCCGACCAAGATCGAGACCTTGCGTGAATTCGGCTTGAGCATTGTAGAACGAATTCCGGTCGAGCCCACCGTCTGTCCAGAGAATGCTACTTATCTTTTTACTAAGGTCACCCGGATGAACCACCTTTTCAGTCTTGATTTCATCCCTGCCGCGCTTTCTCCTTCGGCAAATGGCAGTATTTGAGCGCTGGATAGAGCATTCGGTTATTCATTCAGGGAGCTCTCGGCGTCCGCTGGTTACATTGACCTTCGCTCAGAGCCTGGATGGGAGCATTGCAGCCCGCCGCGGTGAGCGGACTGCAATGAGCGGGCCAGAATCCACATGGCTGACGCACCAGCTTCGTGGTGCCAATGACGCAATCTTGATTGGCATCGGAACTCTTCTTGCCGACGATCCGCTTCTAACAGCCCGCCTTCCGGGGGCGAAGGATCCTCAGCCGGTAGTCCTCGACACCCATCTGCGTACCCCGCTGCAGGCTCGGGTGATCACCCAGAACCAAAAATCCGCCTTGATCGCCTGCGCCGAACCGATTGATCCCCACCGGAGAAAATTGTTAGAAGCCGCTTCAGCCCGCCTGATCATTCTGCCAAACCGATCTGATGGATTAGAACTAACTGCTTTACTGGATTGCCTGGCCGACCTTGGTGTCAAGCGCTTGATGGTGGAGGGAGGCGCAGGGGTTATCTCCAGCTTCATGAGAGAGGGATTAGTCGACCAGTTGATTATTACGATCGCGCCGATCTTTATAGGTGGACTGCGTCCTTTTGATGAGCTTCAAAATCAAGTGTTCGGTTTGGATGCGGTCGCACCGCGCCTGAGACAGGTCGAATACGAGCGCTTTGGCGAAGATCTGATCGTCTGGGGATCACTCCGCGGCTAGGTCGCCGATCAGTTGCGTGATTCACAGATCTCTGTTATGATTCTGAGTCCGAAAATTGCGGCCCCGGCTGCTGGTTGCCGGGGTTTTAGCTGTATTATGGAGTTTAAAACTGTAATGAAGATCGAACGAACTGATTTACGCAACGTCGCCATCATTGCTCATGTCGACCATGGAAAAACCACGCTTGTGGATGGGCTGTTGAAGCAAGCCCGCGTTTTCCGGGTTAACCAACAGGTCGCCGAACGAGTGATGGATTCGAATGACCTCGAACGTGAGCGCGGAATTACAATTCTGGCAAAAAATACCGCTGTCCAAATCTGGGATCCTGAGACCGATCAGCAGGTCAAAATCAATATCGTCGATACTCCCGGTCACGCGGATTTTGGGGGAGAGGTGGAGCGGGTGATGAACATGGTGGATGGTGTGCTGCTGCTGGTCGATGCCGCAGAAGGACCGATGCCGCAAACCCGCTTCGTGCTGCGCAAGGCTTTAGAACTCGGTCATAAGGCAATCGTTGTTGTGAATAAAGTTGACCGAAAAGGGGCCGACCCCCAGCGTGTGCTGAATGATACTTACGATTTATTTATTGAACTGGGCGCTAGTGACGAACAGAGCGAGTTCCCGGTTGTTTATACCAATGCAATAACCGGTCAAGCCTCCTTAACCCCCGAACTTGGACCAGACCTTCAACCCCTATTCAAAACCATTTTGCGGCATGTTCCCGCTCCCTGTGTTGACCCACAAGCTCCGCTCCAGATGCTCGTCACGAGCCTTGGCTACGACGACTATCGTGGAGTAACCGCGATAGGTCGAATCTTTGCCGGTCACATTCTGCTCGGGCAGCCCCTGGCCCGGCTGACCCTCGATGGTCAAACTCTTAATGAAAGAGCACGCTACTTGTATGTTCACCAGGGTCTTGAGCGTGTGGAGGTTGAGCAAGCAGATGCCGGGGAGATCATAGCCCTTGCAGGTCTCGAAGGGATCGCAATCGGAGAGACGCTTGCCGATCCAGAGAATCCTGTTGCGCTGCCTACCATCCGCATCGATGAGCCAACCGTGAGGATGACTTTCGGGGTGAACACATCACCTTTCACTGGAAAAGAAGGTCGGTGGGGAACCTCTCGCAAGCTGCGCGAGCGCCTTTTCGCTGAGCTTCGTACCAATGTCGCGCTGCGGGTCGCTGAAACAGAGTCCGCCGATACCTTCCTGGTTTCGGGGCGCGGCGAGCTGCACCTGGCTATTTTGATTGAAACAATGCGCCGTGAAGGCTATGAATTTCAAGTTTCACGACCTGAAGTGATCATGAAAAAAGGCGTCGATGGTGAGACCCTTGAGCCGTTCGAAGAGCTCCATATCGAAACTCATCCTGACACAGTTGGAGTAGTCGTGGAGATGCTTGGCACTCGCAGGGGTCAGATGATTGATCTGCTCGAAAACGGGGACGGCAGCACTCACCTCACCTATATAGTCCCAACCCGCGGCTTATTAGGTTTTCGATACCAGTTCCTCACCGCCACACGCGGGATGGGCGTAATGAACACCCTGTTTCATGGGTATCTCCCAATGGCTGGGGCGATCAACTCTCGCGAACGCGGCTCCCTTGTCTCCTGGGAGACCGGTGTGACTTCGACTTTTGGATTGCACAATGCCGAAGAGCGCGGACTGCTCTTTGTAAATCCAGGTGTAGATGTGTATGAAGGTATGGTGATCGGTGAGAACGCGAAACCTGGCGACATTGCAGTGAATGTTTGCAAAACCAAGCATCTCACCAATATGCGCGCTGCTCGCGCCGATACCACCGTCCGCCTGACCCCGCCGCGCCAGATGAGCCTGGACGAATCGATCGAATACCTTGCCGAGGACGAGCTGCTAGAAGTCACCCCAGAGACCTACCGAATCCGCAAACGAATCTTGAACACCGAAGAACGCGGCAAGCTTACGAAAAAAGCCAAAGAGTTGATCGAAGCATAATGATATCATTGGGATTATGTCCACCTCTGAAACCGTCCTCTCTTCTACTATCAAAGCGATCGGTGAAACGCCGCTTGTCGAGCTTTCTCGCCTGACTCGTGGGATTCCCGGTCGCATTCTGGCTAAACTCGAATACCTGAATCCAGGATTTTCAAAAAAAGATCGGATCGCCCGCCAAATTATTGAAGACGCCGAAGCAGACGGCAGGCTAAAACCAGGGCAGACCGTTGTGGAACTGACCAGCGGCAATACTGGCACCGGTCTGGCGATTGTTTGCGGTGTCAAATCTTATCCCATTTGTAGCGGTGATGTCGCGGGGCAACTCGATGGAACGGGCAAGGATGATGTCTGCATTGGGAGCAGAGGTCGTCTTAGTAGATCAGCTCCCCGGATCCGTTCCCGGGCAGGTGTCAGGAGGCGATCTGGAGCTTGTGGAGCGAGAGGCACAGAAAATTGTCGCCGAACGCCAGGCATTTCGCGCCGACCAATTCCACCTGGAGAGTAATCTTCGCGCCCATTATCTGCACACGGGGCCGGAAATCCTAAGACAAACTGGCGGCAAAATCGACGCATTCTGTGATTTCGCCGGCACCGGCGGCAGTTTTGCCGGCTGTGCTGCCGCGTTTAAAGAATATCATCCGGCAATTCAATGCTACCTGGTCGAGCCAACCGGAGCTGCAGTGCTTGCAGGAGAACGAATCACCAATCCAAACCACCGCATCCAGGGCGGCGGTTATGCAATGCAAGACCTCCCGCTAATCAGGGTTGAGCAAGTCGATGGCTATTTGCAGGTTTCGGATGAGGAAGCGATCCTGACAGCCCGCCGGTTGGCGCGAGAGGAAGGGATCTTCGCCGGTTTTTCCTCAGGAGCTAACGCTGCGGCTGCGCTGAAGCTACTTCCTCAGTTGCCAAGTAATGCGACAATTGTGATTATGATGTGCGATTCGGGTTTAAAATATTTGAGCACCGATCTTTGGGTGTGAGTCAAACTTATGACCACCCGCACTTCCCTCTACTTCACTTCCCCATCAGAGATCGAGCTACGCGAGTCGCTTATACCCGAGCCTGCCCCCAATGAGGCCCTCGTGCGAACGATTGTCTCTGCCATCAGCCCGGGAACCGAAATGCTGATCTATCGGGGTCAATTCCCATTTGGACTATCTAAAGACATTGGGATTGCAGCCCTGACAGGTGATTTGTCTTATCCACTCCAATATGGTTACAGTGCCGTTGGACAGGTGGTGGCTGCCGGCAAGCAGGTTGATTCCTCCTGGCTGGGGCGCCTGGTTTTCGCGTTCAACCCACATGAAAGCCATTTCACCGCCCCTGCAAATTCGCTCCTTCCTCTGGACACGGATATCACTCCCGAGCTGGCCGTCTTATTACCCAACATGGAGACGGCTGTGAATTTGGTGATGGACGGTCGACCAATGATTGGCGAGCAGGTATTGGTCATCGGTCAGGGCATCGTCGGGCTGATGACCACTGCCTTGTTGAGTCGGTTCCCGCTTAACAGCCTGGTCACGCTGGATCGATTTGCGATTCGCCGCCAGGCATCCAAGCGCTTCGGAGCTCATGACAGCCTTGATCCAGATCTCTCTAACTTCCAAACCGAAGTGAACTCCAGGCTTGGTCAAGAAGTTGATTTGTGTTTTGAGCTTTCAGGGGCTCCATCCGCGCTCAATACTGCGATAGCATTGACTGGCTTTGATGGACGCATAATCATCGGTTCATGGTACGGGCAAAAACAATCTGGACTTGACCTCGGTGGTCGTTTTCACCGCAGCCGCATCCGGTTGATCAGCAGCCAGGTGAGCACAATTGCCCCTGAGCTGACAGGGCGGTGGAACAAGGGTCGCCGATTTGAGCTATCATGGAAAATGCTCCGCTCAGCAGCCTTCTCAGAGTTGATAACCCACCGGTTTCCTTTCCAGGCTGCAGCTGAGGCTTTTTCACTGATTGATCAGCACCCAGATCAGGCTATCCAAGTCCTCCTTACTTATTCATGACTTCCGTAATGCAGGACGCGACCGCTCTCTACTACGATAATAATACTCCCGCCTTTTTACGCCTGGGCGGCAGTCATAACGCTGCCGCGATTCACCGCCGGATCTGGGCACCAGGAATTGATAATCAGACCGATGCATTTCTTTTCCTAAACCAGCTCGTTGCTGAAGCAATCCGACCTCTATTTTCAATAAGCACAAGCGAACAAGCCGCCCTGGACCTGGGGTGCGGCGTCGGTGGAACAACCACCTGGATCTCTGATGCGTTGCAAATCCCGGTTACTGGCGTATCTAACAGCCAGATACAAGTACAAATCGCAAAGGGACGCGCTCGCCGGCTTGGTCAGGAATCACGAGTGCGCTTCATCCTGGCGGATTTTCTCGAGCTGCCCGAGCTTGGTTTGTTTCGGGCAGCCTGGGCAATCGAATCTTTTGTCCATGCCGCTGATCCTCTCTGCTTCTTCTCACAGGCTGCAGCCTGCCTCGATCACGGAGCACGTCTAGTGATCTGCGATGATTTCCTGGCCGAATTTACAATCCAAACCCAATCCAATTCGAGTTCCAGACTCCGCTGGTTAAAGCAATTTCGGAAGGGATGGCATATTTCAAATTTGTTGACCTTAGATCAGGCGATTGCCTTCGCCGAGCTGGCAGGTTTTCACCATATCGAGAGCCGGGACCTGACGCCATGGCTTCACAATTTACACCCGCTTTTGCTGAGTTTTCTTTCAAGAATAACCCTACTCCCTCTGCCGTTCAGCTATTGGCAGAATCTATCAGGCGGCTCAGCCCTTCAAGTCTGCCAGCAAAATGGATGGACAAAATATCACGCCCTCATCCTGGAGAAATCGTGATGATTGCAGAGGATGAAAGAAAATATCATAAATCATTAGGCATCATTTACAGAGCGCGAATCTTTCAAATTGCTTTAGTTTTTTTCCTATGGGAGGTTTTGTATGTACTCAGTCGCGGTCAAGCGAGACTTTATCGCCCGACATTTTCTAATCGGCGGTGATTGGGGAGCGGAAAATGATCTTCATGCCCACCATTACCAGGTCGAGCTTCAGCTCTATGGCGATCAGCTTGATGAGCATGGCTTTCTGGTGGACATCGTCGATATTGAGAACACCTTGGAATCGCTGGTAGAACGCTACCGCGATTCGGTGCTCAATGAGATCGCTGAATTCATAGGATTGAACCCGAGCATCGAACATTTCAGCCGGATTTTATGTCAGGCGCTCTCCGCCCATATCAAAGCCATGAACATATGCAGGATCACCGTTCGGCTTTGGGAGAATGAGATCGCCTGGGCCAGCTTTCAAATTAATCGTGACTGATTTATTGGTCAATCATTAACTCCGGATGAGAATGACGCCGTGCACCTTGGACTGCTGATCTACGGAGATTTGGAGGCGGTCTCAGGAGGCTACCTATACGACCGCAAACTGGTCGAGCATCTGCGCAAAGATGGTCATCAAGTTGAGCTCATATCTCTGGATTGGCGATCGTACCCACGGCACTTATTTGATAATTTTTCAGGTGCTCTTTTCCACCGTTTGAAGAATTTCAATGGTGAATTGCTCCTTCAGGACGAACTGAATCACCCATCCCTCTTCTGGTTGAATCGGCGGTTGAAGGCTGCAACCAAATATCCGATCTACAGCATCGTCCACCACTTACGCTGCTCTGAGCCCAGACCCATTTGGCAGAACCGGTTTATTCAGTTTATCGAGCGCCTTTATCTTGAGACTATCGATGGTTTCATCATCAACAGCCGGACTACTTTTCAAAGCATATGCCGGCTTGGAATCGACCTCGGAGGGCCTCCCAAACCTTATTGCAGTCCCAGCTGGGGATCAATTCATCCAGCAAATCAGTGATTCGCTGATTGTGGAACGGGCGCAACGTCCCGGTCCATTAAGGATGGTGTTCCTGGGTAATCTGATACCCCGCAAGGGACTGCACGTGCTCCTCGACGCTCTCGCCCAGTTAAGCGATCACAACCTCAGCCTGACCATCGCCGGAAATCCAACAGTTGATCAGGATTATGTCCGCCGGATCAAGCACCAGATTGTCGACCAAAATTTAGGAGACCGAGTGAACCTGCTTGGCTCTCTTACAACCGAGAAGCTGACGGAGGTATTGTTTGATCATCAGGTCATGGCGGTCCCATCCTTCTATGAAGGGTATGGGATCGTGTATCTGGAAGGGATGGCATTTGGGCTACCGGCAATTGCCTCAAATTCGGGAGCCGCCTGCGAAATCATCACGGATTCACAGGATGGCTTTCTGGTCCCACCCGGAAATACAGCCGTCCTCGCTGATCGGATCAGCCGCCTCGCGATTGACCGGCGTCTGTTAGCTGAGATGGGTCAAGCAGCGCGAATTCGCTTCCTCTCACAACCGAGCTGGGAGCAGACAACCGCGTCTATCACAAAATTTTTATCCGAACAAGTCGACCAAAAATAGTGCTCATTTTTCATAAAGATATTACCCTTATCAGAAGATTCTCCTTATGAATGACAGATTTAACTACTCCTTCACCCGCTACCTGGCTTCAAAAAAGAGCGTAGACGATCGCGCCCTGAACAAAGATGTCTGGCAGGTTCTAATAAATTCCATTTCATCAGAAGCTCCCGGATCCCTGCTAAAAATTATTGAGATTGGGGCTGGAATAGGAACGATGGTTGAGCGGCTCCTGGAGTGGGGACTTAGCGAGGACGTCGAATATACCGGGATCGACTCACAGCCCGAGAATATCGCGATGTTCCCAGAAAGGCTCAAAACCTGGAAGCTCCATCACGGCGGAAATCTCCAAGCCCAGGCGGATGGGTCGTGGTTGGTCCAAGGTCAAGAGTGCCAGATCCTGGTGAAACCTGAGCAGTCTGATCTTTTTGATTTTTTGGGGAAATTCCCTGACCATAAGTGGGATCTGCTTATTGCCCATGCATTTCTAGACCTTGTCGACCTTCCCACCGCCCTCCCGCGCATCTTACAGCTATGTCGACCGGGCGGCTGGGCTTATTTCACCCTCAACTTCGATGGAGTCACGACATTGATTCCGCAAATCGATCCCCAATTCGACCGGCAGATAGAAACACTCTACCATAGGACTATGGATGACCGCTTGATCGATGGAAGGCCCGCAGGCAGCAGCCAAACCGGGAGATCTCTCTTCAAAGAACTTCAGATATCCAGGTGTAAAATTCTGGCTTCAGGAGCATCCGATTGGGTGGTTTTTCCCAGGTCCGAAGGATATCAGGGGGATGAAGCTTATTTTCTCCATTTCCTCATCGACACTTTGGAAAGGGCTTTAATAGGTCACCCCAATCTTGATCCCAAAGTTTTTCGCGAGTGGATCTCCAAGAGACATGCCCAAATCGACAATTGTGAGCTGGTCTATATCGCGCACCAGCTCGATTTTTTCGTCCAGGTAAGCTAAATGAAAGCGACACGTTCCGCTTAACCGTCTTTTCCTGAGGTAAAATGAACCCCGGTCGAATAAATCTAATTGGAGTTTGGTCTTGAAGAAATATTTAAAAGAATATGCCAGCCTGCTCATAATTGCCGGGTTGATCCTTTTACTGGACCAGCTTACTAAAGCCTGGGTCCGCCACAACCTATCGGTTGGAGAGATTTACCGCCCAGACCTCTGGCTCAGCGAATACGCACGTATCGTCCATTGGAAAAACACCGGAGCAGCCTTTGGGATGTTCCAACGCTTTGGCGGGATTTTCACGGTCCTATCTTTCATTGTCAGCGGCGTGATTATCTATTATTACCCTCAGATCCCGCGGCAGGATTGGATCATCCGGCTGGCGATGGGTGTCCTACTTGGCGGCGCCCTCGGCAACCTGATCGATCGCCTAACGGTGGGGCATGTGACCGATTTTGCATCAATCGGCGACTTCCCGGTTTTCAATGTCGCCGATGCCTGCATTTCCATTGGAGTCGTCATCCTATTTATCGGTATGTGGGTGCAGGAGAAAAATAAGCAAGTCGCTGTCTCTGAGGTCCAGGATAAATCCACTGCGGCTCAAGGAGCAGAACAGAAAGCCATGCCTGAGGAAATCCAGGGTGAATGAGAGCGTTCCAGGTCAGAAAGCACCTCCACCCATCTCTTTAAAGCAGCTTTCGACTCTGCCGCTCACGGTTCCAGCTGAGGTCATATACACATTTATCTACGAAGCACACCTTCCCCAGCGTCTGGATAAATTCCTGGTAACCTGTCTCCCAGATCTCTCCCGCTCCCGAATTCAAAACCTGATCCAAGAAGGTAGAGTAACGGTGGATGGTATTCCACCAGCAAAATCCGGGAAAATGCTGGAAGGTTATGCAGTGATCCAGGTGAATATCCCAGCTCCAAAAACCAGTGAGCTGATCCCAGAATTCATTCCTTTGGATGTGGTTTTTGAAAATGACGACTTGCTGGTAGTCAACAAACCAGCCGGGATGGTTGTCCATCCCGCCGCAGGACATTACTCCGGCACGCTCGTCCATGCAGCCCTGGCGCATACACCTGAAATGCAAGGAATTGGCGGCGAGCAGCGCCCAGGGATTGTCCACCGGTTGGATAAAAACACCTCAGGGCTGATCTTGCTGGCAAAGAACGATAAAGCCCATCGCTTTCTGCAGGACCAGTTTCGCCTCCGAAAAATCGAAAAGGTCTACGAGGCGCTGGTTGATGGTGCACCGCCAACTCCCAGCGGGCGTATTGATGCGCCTGTTGGACGTGATCCCCGCGAGCGGAAGAAAATGGCAGTGGTCTCGGTCCAAAAAGGACGCCAGGCAATCAGCGAGTATCACACAACGATGAGCTTTCCAGAGCATGCCCTACTCGAAGTTCATCCAATCACCGGAAGGACACATCAGATCCGACTTCACCTAGCCTTCCTTGGCTGTCCGGTAGTTGGAGACACTGTCTACGGGCGTAAACACTCAACAATCCCTCTGAACCGGCATTTCCTGCATGCCGGAAAACTCACCGTACAACTGCCCGGTGAGAAATCCCGGCGCGTTTTTGAAGCTGCTCTCCCCCCGGAACTGCAGGAAATTCTCAGAAACCTGGAAATTGCGAGTAAAGCTTGAGTATATCGGCTTGTGGGTAAGCCAATATTTATAATAACCAATATTGAAATCAAAAAGGTACAAAATATGACTTTCATTGATTTACGCTCAGATACAGTCACGCTTCCAACCCCAGAAATGAGAAAAGCAATGGCGGAAGCAGCGGTCGGGGATGATGTTTATGGTGAAGATCCAACCATCAACCGGCTTCAAGAAACTGCGGCGAAAATCCTCGGTAAAGAAGCTGGGCTTTTTATCCCATCCGGAACCATGGGAAACCTGACTGGGATTCTCAGTCAGTGTACGCGGGGAGATGAGGTGATTCTGGGGGATAAGTCCCATACTTTTCTACATGAAGCCGGCGGGATTTCTGCCCTGGGTGGTGTACATTCATGCCAGATCCCAAATCAACCTGATGGAACCCTGAAGCTGGCGGACATCGAAGCTGCCATCCGTTCGGAGGACGTTCACCATCCAATTACCCGACTGATCTCCCTAGAAAACACCCAGAACCGATGCGGGGGAACCTGCCTGACTGCTGAATATACCCGTCAGGTTGGTGAAATTGCTCAAAGAAATGGGATCAACTTGCATCTGGATGGCGCTCGTTTGTTCAACGCTGCGGTAGCTCTGGGCATTCAAGCATCGGTTCTGGCAGCGCCGGCCGATTCGGTGACTGTCTGCTTGAGCAAGGGTCTTTGTGCTCCAGTTGGATCCGTGCTCTGCGGGAGTGAAGAATTTATTCGCCGCGCCCATAGAAACCGCAAATTGCTTGGCGGCGGGATGCGCCAGGCTGGTGTGCTGGCAGCTGCCGGCCTCGTAGCGCTTGAGTCCATGGTCGATCGCCTGTCAGAGGATCATACCCGGGCAAAGCGGTTAGCATCCGAGTTATCTGAAGTTCCGGGTCTGCAGATTGATTTAGGCGGACCACAGACCAATATGGTTTTTGTAAGCCTGGAGGATGAGGTTCCTTACTCGGCAGCCGAAATTGTTTCACGACTCGAGTCGCACCAGGTGAAAGTCGGAGATGTAGCTCCTCGAAATTTTCGCCTCGTAACTCATTATTGGATCGACGATGAGGCGATCGATAAAGCCGTGGCTGCATTTAGCAAAGTCCTTTAATAATTTTACGCATGTTATAATATTCACATATACAGGCTGGCTGATGACCGAATTTTTCTCTTTATCGCAAATCGACGTAACTGCCTCAACAATTCGAGAAAGACTAAACCAACTCCCATCCATCGGATTGATCCTTGGCTCAGGATTGGGAGCGCTCTCAGATCAGGTTGAGCAGCCAGAGATATTCTCTGCCAGTGAGCTGCCAAATTGGCCCGTTTCAACTGTCATGGGTCACATGGGAAAATTGGTTGTGGGTAATCTGGTAGGGCAGCGTGTCATGGTGATGCAAGGACGCGTCCACTACTATGAAGGCTACAGCATGGCTCAGATCACCTTCCCTGTTCGGGTCATGCAGCGCCTGGGTATTCATACCCTGATTGTAACTAATGCCGCTGGAGGAGTAAATCCGGCTTATGAACCAGGCGATGTGATGTTGATAACAGATCACCTGAATTTCATCGGCATGAGTGGGCTAAATCCTCTTCGAGGACCTAACCTGGATCAACTTGGTCCGCGATTCCCAGACATGAGCATGCCATATGATCGCGGTTTGAGGTCGTATGCTGAAGACGTAGCAATAAAAGCTCAAATTCGACTGCAGCAAGGTGTATATGCATCACTCGCTGGACCGTCTTTCGAATCCCCTGCCGAATTGCGCTTCTTGAAGGTAGCTGGAGTAGATGCAGTAGGTATGTCCACGGTTCCAGAGGTGATCGTTGCCCGCCATGGCGGGATGCGCGTCCTGGGCTTTTCAGCGATCAGCAATAAGGCAAACCTGGATAGCTCCACCGTTACCACCCATGAGGAGGTGTTGGAAGCGGGAAAAAAGATCGTGCCTCAGTTGTTAATTCTGATCCGGGGCGTCCTGGAACGCCTGGCAGACTGAGTTTACAGGACCACTTACCGTTGTTGTAAACCCCCTACCTAGGAGCGGCATGGAAGAAGCACTTGGCTTTTTTCGCGCCTTAGAGATGTGGATTTATCTGCTTCTCGGGCTATGGGGATTGATTATCATTCGTAAGTTTGTGCTGGCGTGGCAGGAGCTGCGCGGCGCCACCTTTGGTCTTGAGCGTGAAAACGCGCAAGGTCGTTTGAATCGATCTGCCAGTGTATTGGTGTTAATTTTGACAATGGCTGTAACCGAATTTATTTTGGTTTCCTTTATCGCTCCGGCTGTGCCAGGCGCTATTTCCCTGCCTACGCCAACTCTTGATTTACTCGCTTCGCCCACAATCACCCTCCCCGCTGAAACCCAAATCGCTGGAGCGATTACGTCCGAAACCCCAATCGAAACAACCGCTACAATCTCTGCGTTTAGTGCTGGCTGTGTCCCAGGTCAGGTTCAAATCGTCATTCCAGAAAACGGTGAAGATGTTCGCGGGGTTATCCCCGTTGTAGGAACAGCCAATACTGAAAATTTTGGGTTTTATAAATTCGAAATAAAGCGTACCGACGAGGTTGCCTGGTTGACGATTCAGGCAGGAAATCTACCAGTTAATAACGGCAAGCTCGGCGATTGGGATACATCGCGCCTCACACCAGGGGATTACCAGCTTGCATTGGTTGTTGTGGATAACCAGGCGAATTCATCCGAACCATGTGTTGTTCAGGTGCGAGTTTCTCCCCCTCCTGAAGAAACCCCTGGACCATAAAAAGGAATGTCCTAATGCCCGAGATTGAAATTCGCCCGGCTTCAGCTGCTGATATATCTGAGCTCATCAAGCTGGATCACACATTTAACACGGATCATGTCTGGCAAATGGAATTTCAACAGAACCGCGGACAAGGACAGATCCAGATCAACTTCCGTAAAGTCCGATTACCTCGGATGGTTCGTTCGGATTATCCTAGACCTGCACGCTCTTTGGCTGAGATCTGGACTCAATTATCTGGGCTATTAGTGGCTACGCTGGAATCCAGACCGATTGGGTATGCAAGCATCGTCCAAGATCGGGTGACTTCCGCTTCGTGGGTGACAGACCTGGTCGTAGATCGCCCTTTTCGGCGCAAAGGGGTAGGCAGCGCCTTGCTTCTGGCAGCTGCTGATTGGGCAGCCACGAAAGAAAACCGCGATCTGGTAATGGAAATGCAGCCAAAAAACGGGCCTGCCATCGAGATGGCGCTCAAATTAGGTTTTGAATTCTGTGGTTATAATGATTTCCATTATCCAGTTAATGAAACCGGGGTATTCTTCCGAAAATCGGTTTAGATTCGAAAGGAGTTCGTCAAAATCGGCTCATTTATCGTTATGGTCGATATATTGATCGCCTCGCTTCGAACATTAAATAGCTTTCTAGCTGCCGGGATCGCTATAACCGCCTTCTCTCTGTTGTTATACGCGCTTTCATTCAACTTGCGCGATCGCATGGCGCGTTCCTTCGCATTAATTCTAAGCTGTGTAGTCATCGTTTTCGTCGGCGAAACACTAAGCAGCGTCGCTGAAACACCTGCTTTACTCGAGTTCTGGCTTCGCATCCAATGGGTTGGGATCATTTTCCTGCCTGTGACCTATCTGCACTTCTCTGACGCATTATTGGCAACCACGGGCCGCCCTTCGCGCGGCCGCAGATCGATGGTTGTCAGAATAATGGCTGTGCTTTCATTCGGCTTCTTGATCGCACTGCTTACCAACCGCCTGGTCGGACCGCTTGTCCCAGACGCGATCCCCGTGCCCCACCTGCAGCGTACATGGCTCACCTGGGTTTTTGCTGCTTATTATGCGGCCGCAATGCTGTTTTCATGGTTCAACTTCTGGCACGCGTATAAACGCACGGTAACCAGAACGACGCGCAGGCGAATGACTTACTTGATTGCAGGAGCTTTAGCGCCTGCCCTCGGCTCCTACCCATACCTCCTTTTCGGCTCCGGCCTGGCTGCACAATTTCCGCTTGCATTCTGGTTTGCAGTCACAATCAGCAACCTCTTTGTGTCAGTTCTACTCGTACTGATGGCGTACGCTGTCGCCTTCTTTGGAGTTCCCTGGCCCGATCGGGTGGTGAAACGACGCCTTTTTAAATGGTTACTGCGCGGCCCAGTCACTGCTTCAACCGTCCTGGTAATAACAACTCTATTCCGCCGAATTCGGCAATCAGATGGGTGTGGATTTATCCGCTGTTGTACCAGCGGTGATGGTTGGAACGATCCTTATATTGGAACACCTCATCACCCTGACCTCGCCAGCCTGGGAGCGGTGGCTGTTTTTTGGGAAAGAACGTTCTGATTTTGACCGACTTCAGACCCTGGATGAACGTCTGCTAACCCGCGGCGACTTGCAGCAGTTCCTGGAGTCTATTCTTGCCGCGGTATGCGATCGTCTGCAGGTTTCTCAAGCTTTCGTGGCAACACTAAGCGCATCAGGAATAGATACTTTGATAATGATTGGAGGTGAAAATTCGCTGGAAGGAGAAGAGTTAGCAGCTAGTTCGCTCCACGCTGTAGCGAATAATGGCAGTACGTATCCAGGCGGTGTCCCTTCACTTTTTGCGTGGGGTGACCACTGGTTGGCACCGCTCGTTGACCCCTACGCCAGTGATGAAGCTCTTCTTGGGCTGCTAGGGGTATCCCGCATGCCTGGACAGGATTTGGATGAGGAATTGCGTGATGCCCTGCAGTTATTGGCCCGAAGAGCAGCTTTGGCAATAGCCGAACGATACCGTCAAGAACAAGCTTTCAGCTCTTTGGAAGAGTTGACCCCACAGATCGAAATGATCCAGAGGCTGCGAGCTGCTTCACGCTACGACGGGACCGAGCTGCTGACTTCGCCAGACCTCTCCCTCGAACAAAGCGACCTTTCCCCACTGGTCAAGGATGCATTGACCCATTATTGGGGCGGACCAAAGCTCACCCGCAGTCCATTATTAAACTTGAAGGTGGTTCAGAAAATTGCAAATGAACAAGAAAATCCACCACCAACGCCCTGCGAACCATTCTCCGAAGAGCGATGGACCAAACCCGACCAGAGGGAGAGCGACGCTTTACAGCGGAATGGATTTTATATAACATATTAGATATGAAGTTCATGGAGGGCAGGAAGGTACGTGAAGTTGCCATGCGGCTGGCAATGTCGGAGGCGGACCTTTATCGCAAACAGCGGGTTGCCATCGAAGCTGTCGCTAAGGCGATTTCAGAAATGGAACAGGAAGCCATCAGGGATACTGATCCTTTGTTTTCGGAAAATCAGGATATCGGGCAAAAAATCATAAGCTAACACGGGGAGGTACTGTTAATGGTAAACAGAATTCGTTACCATGAAGAAACGGGAGGGCCGCCTCCACCTATGGATGAAACCTGGTGGGAGGCTGTATTGACTGAAGAGGAGACGTTATCCGAGCCTGTAGGGGTGCGCATGGCGCGTACAAGTTCGAATATGCATTGGGATGATACACGCCAGGAGCTCTATGAAGAAGATAGCCTCAACTGGCAGCACGCTATCGAACTCTACGAACAGGATCAGGTTGTAGTTTTGGAAGTTACAGGCTGCAATCGGGGTGGGTTGTTGGTGAGCGGCGATCAACTGCAGGGATTCGTCCCCATCTCCCATTTGGTCGAAGCACCCTGTCTGAGTACAGACGTAGAATTATGGCTTGCGAATTATTTAGATCGAAGTTTGCATTTAAAAGTTATCGAATGCGACCAAGAGCGCGGGCGCGTTGTCTTCTCAGAGCGGGCTGCACAATCCAGCCCTGGCAGTCGGAATATGCTGCTGAAAAACCTGGTCCCAGGAAGCTGTGCAACCGGCACTGTGACAAATATTACGGATTTTGGAGTCTTCGTTGATCTTGGAGGGGTTGAAGGATTGGTCCATGTATCTGAGATTTCCTGGGGTCGGGTCCAACATCCTTCGGAGGTCGTATCGCTCGGGCAGCAGGTCGTCGTCTATGTCATCCAGGTCGATGCGAAACGGGCACGGGTTGCCCTCAGCCTTAAACGCCTGCATCCTAATCCCTGGGAAACAGCAGGCGAGCGTTATTATCAAGGACAAGTTGTTGAGGCTGTCATTACCTGTATTGTCCCATTCGGCGCCTTCGCCCGGCTGGAGGAGGGATTGGATGGATTGATCCACATTTCGGAATTCTCCTCAGAAGATGATCCGGACGGCCCACTCACCCTGCAGGAGGGTCACCAGGTCAAAGTTCGCATTCTGCACGTCGATCCTTCTAAACAACGGTTAGGATTAAGCCTGAAGCTGGGTATTGAGGAATTGGCAAGCTAATATATTTCGCGGACATCGATGGACTTCCCATACCGGGTTACAGCATCCCGGGGATAGTTCAAATTCAACCACTTGAGGGTAGGATTTGAATTTGAAAGATTTATGGAAAATCGTTCTTGGGATTTTCATTGCCCTGATGAGCGTGGGCTTGATTACCCTGGTGAGCAGCCCACCGCGAGGGCAGCCCATTGAGTTGACTCCGCCCGGCACTCCAGCACCGCTTATTATCCATGTGAGCGGTGCGGTTGTCAACCCTGGGGTTTACAGGCTGCCTCCTCAAAGCCGCATTTGGGATGCTGTTCAGGCGGCGGGGGGATTTACCAATGGTGCAGATCAAGAAGCGCTTAATCTTGCCGCTTTTGTTGATGATGGCAGCAAGCTTGTTGTGCCATCCATCCCGGTTCCCAACACCGCGGTTATGGTGAGCACGATAACACCTTCAACATTGCCGGATTTAAAGCCTACCCTAATAATTATGACTGGAACACTTCCAGCTTCACCTTATCCTCGCTATCATTTCCCGATCGATATCAACACAGCTTCAAGCGAGGAGTTGGAGTCGCTTCCTCAAATCGGGCAAGTGCCGCGGCGCGCATAATTGCATATCGCAGCTCCCATGGTCTTTTCAAGCGGATTGAAGATATCCGAAATGTCTATGACATCACGCCAGAAGTCTACGCCGCAATCCGCGACTTGATAATTGCCTCGCCGACTTTCATCTCGCCGACTTCCGTCTCGCCTACTTCCATTTCACCAACCCCAGCTGCCTCTCCAAGCCCGTCCTAATTTGCAACTTTTAATTCAAAATTCCGTAGAAAAGGGTAGTTGTCAATTTTTGGTCAAACCCTGATGGCGAAATCATAAGCAACAGTCCGTCATTCAGGGAAACCGTAACTTTTTAGGAGATTATTTTGAGTGAGAAAAAAGTTCTCTACCGATCGAGAGACCAGAGAATGCTCGCTGGGATTTGCGGAGGGATGGGTGAATACTTCGGGATTGATCCAACACTGGTGCGATTGGTATTCGTCGCAGCCACGCTTATAGGAGGTCCTGGATTGATCGCTTATATCGTCTGCTTGATCCTCATCCCGCTCGAACCAGCCGCCGAGGCGACTGTTTCAACCCAGGCAGTTGAAGAAGAGCCGCCTTTAGGGGCATAAAACCGAATTGATAACAATCTGCCTGGCTGAAAGAAAGGCACCTCACATTAAACTTCCCTTTCGGCGAGTTGCTCCAACAATGCTCGGTGCTTTTCGCGCGTGATCGGGTAAAACCAGGCGCAAACCACCGCGAGCAAAAGGAGAATTACCGGGATCGGACCAGCAAACATTCTGATGGCCTCAATCGCCTGCTCCGGTTGGACCGGCGGCGGTCCGCCGGCTGCAGGGGTGAGGTAGCCCGCCCATGCCAGCGCCATGCCCATCGCCCAGATTGCCAGACCTGTTGCCAGCTTCTGGAAGAATGACGCGAAAGCATAGTAAGAACCCTCTCTCCTTTGCCCGGTGCGCACCTGATCATATTCTACAATGTCTGGCACCATAGACCACGGGATGACGTAAGCCGTCGCGATTCCAGCACCCGATAAAGCTGCGAGCAAATAAGCCAGACTAATCTGATCTGGCTGCAGCATGAACAATCCCAGCAAGACAAACATCCAGGTGACAGCTCCAATGATGAACGCCCTGCGCTTATCCAGCTTTCGTGCCAGCAGCACGCACACCGGGATGAACAATATCGCAGAACCCTGAGCTGCCAGCACGAAGTAATTCGCCTGCTCGGGTACAAGTAAATAGTATGTGGCGTAATACACCAGCACCGCAGCCAGGATGCTGGCGGTTGTCCAGCTCAGCAGGTAAAGCCCCATCACCAGGCGAAATGGCCGGTTGTTGAGTGTCTCTTTGAGCGCCTGCCTGGCAGGGAGCGCATCCGGCAGTTCAGATGCAGGACGCTCGCTGGTGATCGAAAAAACAATAAGTGGTGGGATCATCGCGACCAAACCCAGGATAAGACCGACCAGACCAAAGAGCAGCTGCTGATCCTGTATCGACCAGCCCAAAACGGTTGCCAGGATAATTGCACCGAGAGTGCCAGAGATGGAGAACACCATCCGGTACCCGTTTAAAGAGGAGCGCTCATCGTAATCGCTTGTAACTTCAGGTGTAAGCGCGTTGTAACCCACATGGACCATTGTGAACACGGTATCAAACAGGATAAATGCCAGGGCGTAATAAATTGCTAAACCAAGCTGCCCGAAGGTCGGGACAATCCACATCAGCATAAAGCTCAGCCCCAATGGAACAGAGCCGAAAAGCAGAAAAACTCGCCTTCGCCCCCAACGCGTCCGAATCTTATCCGAAAGCAGCCCAAAAAGGGGATCGTTGACTGCATCCCAGATTCGTCCAATCCCGACCGCCCAGGCAGCGTATTCAGGCCTCAATCCCGCCACATCGGTCAAGAAATACAATTGAAAAAACATCACGATCGCAAGCGGGATGCTGGTGCTCAGATCGCC
The DNA here is from genome assembly GCA_963827155.1 of uncultured Chloroflexia bacterium. Classification (GTDB taxonomy): domain Bacteria; phylum Chloroflexota; class Anaerolineae; order Anaerolineales; family UBA4823; genus UTCFX2. The sequence continues at coordinate 2,957,340 of CAWGZV010000002.1, forward strand.
GGTGCTGAACAGCAGTTTCTGTTTTAACGGTAACGGCTCGGATTGAGTAGATTTGATCGTATTCATTAGAGTACTTTTATCTCATATTCTCGCCTGATTAGCTGGGGCACAATCTTCACTGAATTCGATGCGTTTGGAGCGAAGTCCTCTGGACCAAGGTTCTGGATCTCGCAACTGACGCCTGGTTGAGAACTTATTTCGCAGGTTCTCCACAGCCCTAAGAGCAGCCTGGACTCGCGAGCGAAATTCTGGCGCGCTCCATACACCTCATTCTGGTAGTTTTTTTTCGGGACCCATTCTTCAGCCTTTATTGTTAGATGAAAATATAGAAAAATCTGTATTTCCCTTTGAAACGATCTTTAGCTCAATCGAGTTGCCAGGAAGCCGCAACTTCCTCAAATACACCATCCAGAATCGCATCCTGTGAGCTGTCGATATCCTGCAGCAAAGCTGACCGGGCAGCATCGGGATCCCGCGTTGCCAGAGCGCTGACAATCGCGGCATGGGAAACTTCCTGAGATCGACCAGCATGCCGCAGAACCATGAAACGTGCAAGCCGATCATGCAGATGGCCGATCAAGTCTGCAAGTTCCTGGTTTCCTGAAGCGAAAGCGATTAAGTAATGAAATCTCCGATTCTCATCCGTATAGCGATCATATGATTCATCATCATCGCCTGTATATCCAGCGTGAACTGCTCGCAGTTCCGCCAGCTGTTCATCGGATATCCTGGGTGCTGCAAGCTCAACCGCTGCTGTTTCCAGGATTTTTCGAAGCTGGAGCATATCCCTCAGCTGTTTGAGCGTGATCCGAGCCACAAAATACCCCGATCTCGGACGAATTGTCACCAGACCTTCCTGACTCAACATCTGCAGAGCATCACGAACTGGCGTTACGCTCGTCTCAAAACGGAGGGCAAGCCCCTCAACCTCAAAGCGTTCACCAGGCTTGCGGTGACCGGTAATGATGGAGCGGCGCAGCTCGCGGAAAATCCTTATTTTTGAAGTGCTGTTTTCTTCAGATGTGAGGGTTGAGGTCGCGACCATAAGATTGATTCTGCCAGTTCGCGTGAATATTACCATATGGAATGCCCTTTTACAAGAACTAATATTTCTCATAAACATCCAGCTTGACATCTGATATATTAGATGATAGGATTTCATTTGTTTGAAAATTGTTCCTCTGCGATCCTTTATTTCCGGCAGTTAGCCGGGCGCAAAAAATCATTTGGTCTTTCTTGGAGTGAGGCGATCGATGATTGAAACTCATGGGAAGTCAACGACCAGCGCCCATTACGCGCGAATGGGCAAAGAAGAATGCGAAAAAATCCATCAGGCAACCCTTGAAATTCTTCAGCGAGTGGGTGTGGATGTGCATGATGAGAAAGCGCGCGGATTTCTGGTCCACGGCGGCGCCCGCACAGATGGTCTGCGAGTCTACATATCCGAGCACATGGTAAACAAGGCGCTCTCCACCGCCCCCCGCCAGCTGACGCTCTATAACCGCAGTGGAAGAGTAGCCATTCGCGCTGGCGGTTTCCAATCCTATTTTGGCGGCGGCTCAGACTGCCTGAATATCCTGGACCACCGCACGGGTCAGCGGAGGCGCCCACTTTTGACCGATGTTATTGAAGCTGCCCGACTCATGGACGCCCTCGATGAGATCGATTTCGTGATGTCGGCTTTTCTTCCCGAAGATGTCGATCCACGGATCTATGACCGCTATCAAATGGAGGTCATGCTCAACCATACCACCAAACCGATCGTCTTCGTGACCCCCGATTTTGAAGGCTGCCTCGCGGCGGTTGAGATGTGCGAAGCCGTCGCGGGCGGAGCGGAAGCTTTTCAGCAGCGCCCATTCGCTACTTGCTACATTAACGTCACATCCGGACTGACCGCTAACGCCGAGGCGCTTCAAAAATGTATGTATCTGGCAGAGAAAGGTCTCCCACAGCTCTATATTCCGCTGAACGCTGGGGGCGTGAATTCGCCGGTAACCACTGCGGGCTGCATGACATCGATGAACGCCGGCATTTTGCTTGGAATTGTGCTTTCCCAGCTTGTACGCGAAGGTTCCGCAATCGCAGTCCCTGGCTGGAACGGCGGCCCATACAACCTGCAGACCATGGTCGGCAACTATGTCCTCGCAGATGAGCAGGGCGTGCCTACTTCAATGGGAAAATATTACAACCTGCCGGTTTTCGGCCTGGGAGGCTCGACGGACTCCAAGGTCCTGGATCAGCAGTGCGGCTTCGAGGTCACCTTAAGTCTGATGACCTCTTTGCTTCATGGAGCAAATATCATCCACGATGTTGGCTTTATGGACGCTGGTATGCAGGGCTCCCTCCAAATGATGGCGATTGTTAATGACATTCTGGGTTTTCTGCGCGCCGCAACAGCTGGCGTCCCGGTCAATGAAGAGACTCTGGCACTCGATGTGATCGAAGAGTTAGGCCCAACCGGTACATACCTGGGACACGAGCACACCCTCCGGCATTTCAAAGAACCCTTCTATTCCAAACTATCCGATAAAAACCCCTATTCAATCTGGCAAAAGCGGGGCGCAACTACAATGGAGGAACGCGCCGCACGGATGGTTGATACGATCCTCAGCGAGCATACCGTTGAAGAACTTTCCGAAGACACCCGCTCGGCCATTCACCACATCGTTGAGCGAGAACAGTCTCACGTTGGCTAGAATTAACTAAGAAAGGTGATCCGAAATGCCTTCCCCCGAAGAGAAACCCTTTTTTATGCGCGATCCCTGGACTTACGATCCAGCCAGAAAAGCAATCCCCCGCCCTGACCCCCAGCTTGGCTTCGAAACCCGCCTACTGCACGCGGGCTTTCACCCCCTGAAAAACGTTGAGCAGTTCCGGGCTTTTGTCCCACCGATCGCCCAATCCATGACATATCCTTACACCGCCTTCGATCAATTCCCGGATTTTATCTACGGGCGCAGCAAAACCCCCACAACCAGTGTACTGGAAGAACGCCTTGCTGCGTTGGAAGGTGGAGAAGGCGCCGTCACCGCCGGCTCGGGCTCTCAAGCACTCTTCAATCTTATCTTCACGATTGCCAGACCTGGCGATAACGTGGTCACCTCGCTCAACACCTTCGGAGAAGGTTATAAACAAGCCGTTTCGATTTTCCCTGAACGCTGCAATGTCGAATTCCGCTTCGTTAAGGATTTCACCAAACCTGAAGCATGGGACCGCCTGATCGATTCGCGAACTCGCCTTGTCTGGGTGGAGACTCCCAGCAATCCCTGCCTGCTGGTGACCGACATCGCAGCAGTTGCGAATGTTGCCCACGCCCGAAAGGTTCCGCTGCTTGTCGACAACACGACTGCAACGGCGGCGCTCCAGAAACCGATGGACCTCGGCGCCGATATCATCCTGCTCTCGCTGACCAAGTTTCTTTGCGGCAATGCCACGGTGCTGGGAGGCGCAATTGTGGGTCCTGAATCGCTGGTTGAGGACATCCGCTGGAATACTACCGAGTTTGTCGGGGCGATCCTCCAGCCGCTCGACGCCTGGTTGATGCTGCAGTATTTGGAGACTCTCAGCCTGCGAATGGATCGCCACAGCGCCAACGCCCAGGCTGTCGCCGAATACTTAACCAACCACCCAAAAGTGAGGCATGTTAATTATCCTGGTCTGTCGAATCACCCGCAGTTCGAGCTGGCGAAACGGCAGATGAAATCTAACGGCGGGCTGCTGTCATTTGTCGTGCCAGGCGGGATGAAAAGCGCCGAGATTGTGATGAACAATTTTGCGCTGGTGGTTCACGCAGTCACCTTTGGAACAAGCCGCACGATCTGCATGCATCCTCGTACCATTACTCACGAACATATGACCCAGTCTGAACGTGACGAAGCTGGCATAGACGATGGTCTTATCCGCCTCTCGGTGGGTTTAGAAAACCCCGCCGACATCATTCAAGATCTTGATCAGGCGCTCGCCAGATTGTGAGGACTGCTATGTACCAGAGCAGAGATCCTGGCATTCGGATGATCCGGGCACGTAAAGGTTTCAAACTATACGGTATGGGGCTCGGCATCCTGGTACTTGATGATGTTTATCCGGGATTCCCGGGCGACGTGCGCAATGCCAGCGCTTATCCATTTCCAATCCAGTTCGAGATCGTTGAAGGGATCGACATCCAAAAGCTGGTAAACGCTGAGGACAAATCACCCTGCCTGGAGCCTGTCCTGAAAGCCGCCAGAAACCTGGAGCGTCTTGGCTGCCGCGCAATTGCCGGAGAATGCGGATATTTCGCATATTTCCAGCGCGAAGTGGCAGGTGCGGTCGATGTCCCGGTCTTTATGTCCAGCCTGCTCCAGGTGCCTTTTGCCCAGACCCTTCTAGGACCAGATCAGGTGGTTGGCATCCTGATGTCAGGCGCAGACTGTCTCACCGACCACCATCTAGAATCGGTGGGCATCACCCTCGGGAGCAATTACGTGATCGGCGGGGCTATGGATGATTTTCAATGTGTGGAATTCGACCACCTCTGGACCGAAGGGCTGCGTCCAGACCCGCCTGCTGCCGATTACCAGAAAGCAGAAGAGGAATTTCTTCCGATCGCGATCGATTTTTACAACCGATATCCAAACATGGGCGCGATGGTGCTCGAATGCACTGGCTTCCCTCCATTCGCCAGGGCACTCCAGCGAGAGATCCATATTCCAATCTTCAGCTGGGGTACGCTCCTTGATTATGCCTATTCTGTAGTGGTCCATCGCGATTACTACGGTCATGTCTGACACTTTGAAAATCGAAAAATAGGTCTTCCACCTTCTAGACAGATTGTTAAATCATTATCTGTGAATATCAAAGGTAAAATCGGGTATCCATTCTCATCAGGAGTCATCCCTCATGGATTTTGCAGACCGTGTAACCGCTCTTGCCCCTGAAGGGGCATATTATATGCTCGCCCACGCCCAGGCGCTAGAAGCTGTCGGGAGAGACATCATCCACCTGGAGGTCGGTCAGCCCGATGTCCCTACCTTCGAAAACGTATCTCAGGCAGGCATTGATGCAATCGAGGAAGGGTACGTTCGCTATACGCCATCCGCCGGCATCCCAGCGCTGCGCAAGGCTATCGCGGCGGACGCCGGCGACCGACGCGGGGTAACCTTCGAGGCATCCCAGGTTGTAGTTGGTCCAGGCGCTAAACCAGCCCTTTTCTTTCCAACACTTGCGCTCGTTCGCCCCGGGGATGAGGTAATCTATCCCGATCCTGGTTTCCCAACTTACAAAGCGATGATTGAGGTTGCTGGAGGCATTCCGGTCCCTGTCCCGCTCCGCGAAGAGCAGGACTTTTCCTTTGACCTCGATGCATTCGATAATCTGCTCAGCGATAAGACCCGCATGATCATTCTGAACTCACCCAGCAATCCAACGGGTGGGGTCATGCCGGTTTATGCACTCGAACACATCGCGGCTGCCGCCCGTGATCGCGATATCTGGGTCCTGACGGACGAAATTTACGCCCGCCTGGTTTATGATGCTCCAGCCCCCAGTATCGTCTCACTGCCGGGAATGCTTGAACGCACGATCATCTGCGATGGATTTTCCAAGACCTATGCAATGACCGGCTGGCGGCTTGGCTACGGGATCATGCCCAATCCGCTGGCTGAACGCGTCGAGCTCCTTCTCACCCATTCCATCGGCTGCACCGCCTCTTTCACCCAAATCGCAGGGATCGAGGCCATCCAGGGTCCCCAAGAGCGCGTGGAAGAAGTCCTGGGGGAGTACAAGCGCCGTCGTGAGGTGCTCGTCAACGGCCTTAACGCGATCCCTGGCATTCACTGCCGCATGCCGCAAGGGGCATTCTATGTCTTTCCCAACATTACCGAGTTAGGTAAGAAATCCGACTGGCTGGCTGACTATCTGCTTGATACCAGCGGCGTCGCTTTGCTCCCGGGTACATCCTTCGGCAAATACGGGGAAGGCTTCCTGCGGCTTTGTTTTGCCAACTCAATGGCAAACATTCAGGATGCCGTCGAGCGGATCGCCAGCGCCGTGTCTCGTCTCTAGAAAACCAGCGGCAGTCTCCCCATCTGAACTGCCGCTTTTCATTTTCAGGAGGTACCTCGTGACCCTAACCAATTATGCCGCTCATCAGACGCCACAGTTCCGAGTCCTGACAAATTCACAATGCCGCGAGATCTATCTTGCGACGCTCGAATGCCTGAACCGGGTCGGCGTTCTCGTCCATGAACAGGAATCACGAAATCTGCTGGTCTCCGCCGGCGCCACAGTCGACGGAGATCGAGTTTTCATCCCGCCCCATATCATCCAGGATGCGATCGCATCTGCACCGCGGACCTACACCCTTTGGGGCCGAGATCCCAACCGCGAGCTGCGGATTTCACCCGATCGCGTCTATTATGGTCCAGGTCCCACCTGCACCTTCTTCCAGGATCCTGGTACCGGAAATCGGCGCAAAGCTAGGCGCGGCGACGCTGGTCTGGCAGCCCTGGTCTGCGACGCACTCCCGAATATTGACTTTGTCATGAGCCTCAGCCTTTACGACGATGTCACCCCGGTGCTCTCTCCGGTATATGAGTTTGCCGACATGATCGTGAAAACCGGCAAACCGATCGTCGCCTGGGCGAATGATCTGGACACACTCAAAGACATTCACCAGATCGCGATTTTAGCTGCGGGCAGCGAGCCGGCGCTGCGCAGAAGACCAATATTCGCCTATTTTGCCTCTTACGAATCTCCCCTGAGGCATGGCGAAAAACAGATCGCCAATCTGATCTGGGCAAGTCGCCACGGCATCCCGATTGTCTACCTGGGTGGTCCTACCCCAGGTCTGGATGCCCCCGTCACCGGCGCCAGCGCGCTGGTAATCTTTCTTTCTGCAGCGCTAAGCGGCCTCGCGATCGTACAGCTTGCCCAGCGCGGCGCGCCGATGATGATCGGTGGGGTGCTATCCGCAATGGACCTGCGCAATGCTCGCCCTGCCTACGGCTCTCCTGAAATGAGCCTGCACGCCGCTGCCGCTGCCGATATTACCCGTTATCTTGGGCTGCCATTCATGGGGACCGCCGGTGCATCTGAGAGCAAACTGCTCAATTCGCAGGCTGCGGTCGAGGCCTCCATCGAAATCCTCATGGCCGGGTTGAGCGGCGCCGGCATGGTTCACGACGTCGGTTTTCTGGACTGCGCCGACATCGGCTCGTTGGAAATGCTTGTGATGTGCGACGAGATCATCAGTCACGTCCGCCGGATGCTGCGCGGTCTGGTGGTGGACCATGAGACGATCATGCTCGAACTGATCGAAAAAGTTGGCCCGGGAAAACATTTCATCGCCGAGCGCAAGTCTTCTTCCCTCAGCCGCCGTGAGATCTGGGTACCAACCTTGATGGACCGAGAAGCGTACACCGTCTGGGAAAAGAAAGGCTCAAAAAGCATGGAGCAGCGGGTCCGCGAGCGTCTGACGAACATTCTCGAAACCCACATCCCCACGCCGCTCCCCGACGGGGCGGATGCAAAGATCCAGCTCATTCTGAAGGATGCTGAACGGCGGACAGGACCTGCGGACGGCAGCCACCGCTGAGGTGGATGTCGATATTGCTCAATCCCACAGCTTAGCAAAGCAAAGAGCAACCTGGTCGAATTTCCAGGTAGCCGACTACCCGTTTCGGCGATGTGCAGCCGCGCCGGAGGCGTTATATTCTCTACAGGCGAGGATATTAATAAGCCACCTTTAGAATAGGAGATCGGAATATGAACACTGAAAATAATCCTCTAGTTTCCCTATCAAACGCCATGGCGGATGCGGTCGAGAAAGCTGGTCAATTTACCGTCCTGGTCGATGCCCGCCGCCGCCTACCAGCCACCGGGATTGCGTACTCCGCGAACCTGGTCCTCACTGCCGATCATGCCGTCGAGCGCGATGAAGATATCCATATCCTGCTCCCAAAGGGTGATCAGGTATCTGCAAGCATTGCCGGCCGCGATCCTGGCAGCGACCTGGCGCTTCTCCGTCTTAAAGATAATGCTCTTTCAGCAGCAGTTCCCGCTCCTCAGACTGCCCGCCTCGGTCAGATCGTGATTGCGGTCGGACGACCATCCAGCGAAGGTCTCCAGGTCAGTTTGGGCGTGATCAGCGCGATCGGCGGTCCGGCGCGAACAGGCAGGGGCGGGCTGCTTGAGCAGTTCCTTCGCACAGACGCGATCCCCTATCCTGGTTTTTCCGGAGGTCCGTTGATCGATGCTTACGCCAACGTGCTTGGCATCAACACCTCTGGCGCAGCCCGCGGCGTGTCCCTCACCATCCCTTCAAATCTGGCATGGGCGACAGCAAAGACGCTTGCCGAGCACGGCCATATCCGGCGGGGCTACCTGGGAATTCGCAGCCAGCCGGTCGAACTGCCCGCCTCCCAGCGCCAGTTATTGAAGCGCGAACAAGATGCTGGACTTCTGCTGGTCAGCGTCGAAAACGGGAGCCCGGCGTCGGAAGGTGGATTGATGGTCGGCGATATCCTGGTTGGGATCGCCGGGCAGCAAATCGAAGATCCCGATCAGCTCCTCTCCAGGCTGGCAGGCGAAATTGTCGGTCATCTCACCCCGTTTGAGATCATGCGCGGAGGCCAATTGGTCACAATTCAAGTTAAAATTGGGGAGAGGCAGTAATGGATCTTTCAGCTGGTTTAGCGCAATCTGCAGGAGAGGCTTTAGAGAGCGTCTGCCGCAGTCTGGTTGTCCTGCGCAGCGGACACAGCGGTGTGGGCGCAGGAGTCGTTTGGGGTGGATCACCCAACGGCGGCACGCTGATCCTGACCAACAATCACGTTGTTGAACAAGGGAACAATCTGCAGCTCGAGCTCGAAGATGGCTCAGTTTGGAACAGCCGTTTGCTCGCTAACGATCCCGAGATTGATCTGGCGCTGATTGAAATCGATGCAGCCTTTACGCCGTCTATCCCTGTTGCTGATTATCCAGGTTTGCGCGTCGGCGAACTGATCCTGGCGGTCGGGCATCCCTGGGGTCAGCGCCGGACGGTTACTGCGGGTATGGTGAGCGCAATCAGCAAAGCAAGAACGACCGGCCCTCGGCGTGAGATCGAAATCATCCGCTCGGATGCTGCCCTTGCCCCAGGGAACTCTGGTGGTCCGCTGGTAAACGCGGCTGGAGAGATGGTTGGCATCAATACCATGATTTTGGGCGGCGATCAGGCAATCGCAATTCCAAGCCATCTCGCCCAAGAATTCGTCGAAAGAGCCCTGGCAAAGATGTGATCCGGGTCGCGATCCTGGCTTCCACCAGCACCCTGCGTTATGGTCTGCGCTCGATCTTGACCAGCGCATCTGTCCTTTCGGATTCGCACAGCGAATCCGAGGTAGCTTTTGAATCCGGGAGCATCATTGAATTTCTGCAGGCAAATCCTCAAGTAGATGTCTTGCTGTTGGACAGCGAGCTGATCGATCAACCCAGCCTGGCGAGGATCGCTGCCAGTCAGGAAGGTCAGTTAGGCATCATCGTCCTCACCGGCGACCCAGCACCTGCTCGAATTCTAAAGCAGCTCCCGCTGCGCGGCTGGGGGCTGATTCCGATGGACGTATCTGTCGATGAACTTCAAGCTGCCGTTCAGGCTGTCGCCGAGGGGCTGCTGGTTGGCGCTCCCGAGCTGCTGGCGCCGCTCCTTTCCGATAGCCTGATAAGCGTTTCAACAGAAATGGGGCAGCCGCACGAGACCCTCACCAGCCGCGAGCTTCAGATCTTGCAGCTGTTGGCACTCGGATTGGCGAACAAGCAGATCGCCCAAAAGCTCGCGATCAGCGAACACACGGTAAAATTCCACATCTCATCAATCTACACAAAATTAGGGGTTGCAAGCCGCACTGAGGCTGTGCGTTCGGGGATGCAGCGCGGGTTAATCACCCTTTAAATATAAGAGCTCTGGACGGCAATCTTCCAGAGCTCTTTCTCTGATTAAAGTCCGGGAAAAATCGAAGAACTGAATGCTTTTGCCTTATGGCCTCAAGATTTCCGGCAAGTGCAGCCGGTACATCGTCCCTAAAACCAAACCAAGGTTGTAGCTCAGCGCGATCTTCAGGTCGCCGCGCGAATTGTCATAGTAGCTGATCGCAGGCTCACCGGTACTTGTCAAGTCGATCGAGCAGCTGTAGCCCACATCGCCGATCGAGTCGATGGTCTGGAACTCCCAGGCGCCCTGGTAGCGGGCGTATTTAAGGTCGCCGTTTGTCAGGTCGTAGTAGCATACATGCCTGGTGTTGTCCGCCGGGTAGATCGCCAGTGAAGTATAGCGTCCAACATCCCCCGCTAAGTCAGGGTCGGGTATTGTTTCGACCGTCCAGGCAGCCCCGTTCCAATATGCGTACTTGGCGTTCTTGTTGGTCTCGTCGTAGTAGCTGATATGCGGGTATCCAAAAGAATCCAGCGCGATGGACGTATACCAGCCGACGTTATCTTTGAGCACTGCACCACCGTCATCGACGGTCTGGACATCCCAGGTATACAGGAATGGGGTTTGGTAAGCCATCTTCAGATCATTATTCGATGCGTCAAAGTAGGCGATGTAGGGCCGGTTATCTGCGCTCAGCGTAATGGACGAGAATTTCCCTACGTCACCAGCCATGTCCACCGCCTTGGTATACCAGTCCGAGCTCACAACACTCCAGGTCGCATAGACCAGGTTGAGGTTCTTCGCATCGTAGTAGCTGAAATGGGGCATATCATCCGATCCGATCGCCATCGAAATGAAGCTGCCGACATCGTTGTCGCTCTCGTCTACATATGTAAATTCCCAACCTGACGCGCCTACCTTACCATAAACAGCGTTGGCGTTGTCCGTTTCATAGCTCCCCAGCCTCGGAAACAGGTCCTGATAGAGGTCGATGGCGTTGTAGATGCCCTGGTGCGGTCCAAACACGGGGAAGTAAGTAAACCATCCGCCGTAAGGACCTGGGTAGAAGGCATGTTTGAGGTTCCCTTTAGAAGAATCCAGGTAGCTGATGTGCGGCGCGCCGGTGCTGGCGATTGCCAGCGAGCTGGCGTATCCCACATCGCCAGTATGGTCGACTACCAGCGAGTTCCAGGTGGGCTTGCTGTTTTCTAAGTACGAGAATTCCAGCTGGCCATCGGTCGAGTTAAGGTGCAAGAATGATGGATTATTGTCATCGCTGGGGTTCAAGGCAATCGACGAAAACATCCCTTCTTTGGTGTCGCCAGGGCGGATTCTACTGCTCGTCCAGCTGGTGCTGCCGAACTTGCCTGAGATGTACATCAGGTCGCCGTCGTCGGCATCGAAGAAGCTGATATGCACTTTCCGGTCGTTTTCAACCGCAATGGATGTGTACCAACCGGTATCGCCGTCGCTGGCGAGGGTTAAGATCTGCCAGGGACCCGCACCGTTGTTTATTAGGCGCGCCACTTTCAGGTTGCCGCCTGAAAAGTCGTGGTAGCTGATGTAGGGCTCCCCGCGGATTCCCGGTTCGCGCGGGTCGTAGAGCGCGATAGAGCACATCGCACCCACATCATGATAAGGTGGTTCGCCATCGATGGTAAAGCGGTCCCAATCGTCCTTGATTTTGTTCCAAAAAGCATATTTAAGCTGGTCGTATTTCTCAGACATATAGGCAATATGCAGGTTGCCGTTAAAATCGACTTTGAGCGACGACCACAACCCGACCCGCCCCTGGTCGTTGTAATCGTCAACCTGGTCGATCTCCCAGCTGACCCCATTCCAGAAAGCGACCTTTAAGCTGCGCTCGCAGATATTGATGTAGCAGTTGGTGGGCTGCACCGGATCGTAGATCACTTCACGGTCATCATAGTAGCTGATATAGATCCCGTATGCATCCCTTGCAATCGAGGTGAATTTTCCGACCCCTTTCGTGTTCACGATCGGAAATGTAGGGTCCAGCGCCTGCGCGTCCTTAAACCAGGGCAATTGCTGGCGGGTCAGCTCTTCCCAGTAGGAAGGTTGTGGTACTGCCGATGGCTGATCCGTGGCTGTTGGGGCAGCTTGAGCAGAAGGGTCATCGACCGATCCGGCAGGATTTTCAGCAATATCTGGATTTTCCATGGGCAGCGTCCCAGGAGGAGGGTTCGGCACCACGATCGGCGGCTGCCACACCTCGTGATCGGTGTAGATCAGCTTCAAGACGCCGTTGCCGTTGTCGTAGTAAGAAATGTATGCTTCGGTTTTTCCTGACACTGGATGAGTGTAAAAGGTGAGCGCAGCATACTGTCCAACATCACTGCTGGAGTCAAGGGTGAGGATATCCCAACCCTCAGTGGTGAAGTTGTAGCAGGCAAAATAGAGACCATCGCCGCCGTAGGCTGCACAGGGCTTATATTTATATACGCCGCCTTCAAGCACCAATTTATAAGCCAGAGAACGGTCGGTCATGTTTGTAAAAAAGTGCGGACCGTCTACAGTTTGGATCGTCCAGGAAGGCATCGGGCCGGATGGAGACCCTCCCTGTGAATAGGCAGGTTGGGCAGCAAAAGTCAATATCATCAGCAGCGCCAGGGAAATTTGAAGCCACTTCTTCCCCCTTTGAACAGATGGCTTTAAAAACCCTGCCAGATGAGAAATGGAAACGCGTTCGTCATCCATTGAATTCTCCTTTTTTGATCGTAAAACCTTTTTGACAGTATAGCACAAACTCCAACCCCTCTCTCCAGCCGGCTAATTGTTGGCAACGAAATCGAGAGCGTATTGGGCGTCATGATAATTGGGGTTTTCCACCAATGCTTGTTGAAAATTCTCGACGGCTTCGGTCTTTTTCCCCTGCCGGTACAGAGCCCATCCATGCCAGAGCAACGCTTCCTCCGCGTTTGGAGTCACTTCCAGGGCATACTCCGTCAGCGTTATCAGGTCATCGATCTGACCAGAGTGAAAATAGGCGATGAAGGGGCTGAACTGATAGCGCAACATCCGCTGGGGCAGCCCAAGCTCGCGGGCTTGATCAAATGCATCCGTTGCTTCAATATAGCGCTCGAAATAGGTCAGGTTTGTTCCCAGGTTAAACCAGGCATATGGATTTGATGGGTCAGCTTCCGTTTCATTCTGAGCGGTATCCAAAGCCCGCTCACGGTTTCTGTCCGATTCCCAATCTTCGCCAATCAGCGCCTTCAGCTCGGCTTCCTTCTCGGGTGGAAAAATCATGATGTAAACCCGGTTGAAAGCCTGCCAGTATTCGTCCTGTTTCTGATAGTTTATCTTCTGGTCGGGGCCGTAAAAGCTGTCTTGCCCGGTGAAGGTCTGAGCGCTGTCATCGTATCCCGTCAAAAGCTGGTAATGTGCAGCCCAAAGGTCGTCACCAGACCAGTACGGTTCTTCAAAGAAGAAGCTTTCCTCAATCATCACGGGGATTCCGGCAGCCAAAATGCGTTTTAAAGTCTCGAGATCGCCGCCAACCCGGTATTCGACCTGAAGCCAACCAGCCTGGGTGCGAACATAGTAAGCCAGCTCCTCTACATTGACGTTTCGGTCCTCGCGAAATGGCTTGATCACCTGGGTGATCGTCTCCTGGTCGCCTTCCCACCCGAAGAAGCGCAGATACATCGCCAGGGCAGCTGGTCCGCAGTTGTTGATGTCCTGTTTCTCCCACGCTGGAGCTGTCAGCTCAACACGCTCGGGAAGCGGTGCAGGCGAAAGTTCGGGGATGGGGGTCGTCGCTGTCCTTGTCTGGGTCGGGACAGGACCTTTTGTCGAAGTTGGCAGGAGGGTCGGGACAGCCGCCTGGGCTACCTCAGGGGCAGGCAGGGCAGTTGGGAGCGGTTTAATAGGTTGGATCAAAGTTCGCAGGTAGGTCTTTGCGAAATCGAATCGCCAGGAGAGCCGGCTGTTAACTGGCGGAAGCTGATAGATCAGCCCTGCCGTCACAGCCAATAAGATCAGGGCTGCCAGAAACGTTCTGCCTTTCAGCTTGCGCATGGCTGCAATTCTATCATCACAACTTCGAGGTTTGGTAAAGGAGAGGTTAAGGGAATTCCGGCTCCATTTTTGCTTAAATACCATATTCCGCCGGGCTTTGTTATAATATTGGACATGAAGTATCACATTTGGACTGAAGGTTGTCAGATGAACGTCGCCGACTCGGTGCGAGTCGCTTCCGCTTTAGAGCATCTCGGCTACCAGCCCGCTCGCCAGGCTGCCGAGGCAGATGTTATCGTGTTGAATACCTGTGTTGTCCGCCAGAGTGCGGAAGATAAAGCGTACAGCCATCTCTACTCGCTTAAACCATTGAAGACCCAACGTCCCGAGCTGGTCATTAATCTGATGGGATGCCTTGTTGGTGTAAAAAGCTACGACCGGCTGCAAGCTCGCTTTCCATTCGTCGATGTTTTTTCCCCGCCATCAGACCCAGGACCTTTGATCGCCTATCTGACCCAGGGCGAGAGTCAGCGAATGGAAGAAGGCTTAACTGCAGCTCGTTTCGCGGTTATGGATGGCGATCTGCTGCTGCCGGTGAACGAACGCGGGCAATTGGTTTCGGCGCACATCCCGGTGGTCCTGGGGTGCTCGCATGCCTGCAGCTTCTGCATCATCCCTTACAAGCGCGGTCCAGAACGCAGCCGCCCCGCTGCCGAAATTATCTCAGAAGCACAAGCCCTGGTTTCACAGGGTGTAAAAGAAATCACTTTACTCGGTCAAATTGTCGATCGCTACGGAAAAGATATTCCGGAGGGACCGGACCTGGCTGCCCTTCTCCGCATGATCCATGATATTGATGGGCTCGAACGGATCCGCTTCCTGACTTCCCATCCCAATTGGATGACCGAAAGCCTGCTGGAAGCTGTCGCAGAACTCCCCAAGGTCATGCCGCATATCGAAGTCCCTGTTCAGGCTGGAGATGATCTTGTTCTTGAGAATATGCGCCGCGGCTACACATCTGACGATTACCGTAGGCTGGTGGAAGGCATCCGCCAGCGGATCCCGCAGGTGTCTGTTGCCACAGACATCATTGTCGGCTTTCCAGGCGAAACTGAAGCACAATTCCAGCACACTTATGATCTCCTCGCTGAGCTTAAGCTCGATGTTGCTCACCTGGCACGCTACTCTCCACGCCAGGGAACGGTCTCCGAACGGCGGATGCCCGATGACGTTCCGGATGGAGAAAAATGGCGCCGCTTTCGAGCCCTGGAACAACTTCAGGAAAGCATCGCCGCCGAAATCAATGCCCGCTACCTGGGGACGCAGGTGGAGGTGCTCTTCGAGGAGAAGGTCCGCGGTCGCTGGCGCGGCCGCACTCGGACGAACAAACTTGTGTTCATCCAATCCGAGGAAAACCTGCTCGGTAAGCTAAAGCAGGTTATTATAACCTGGACCGGTCCGTGGTCTATGCAGGCTGGTTTTCCCCCATCACCCTTAGCCCTACAGGCCCCTGAAATCATCTCAGTAACTTTCTAGCCGATCAACGCTCGGAAAAACATCGCTCGGAAAAACATCGCTTGCTAAGACATCGCTCGCAAGAAACTTTACATATTCCATAACAACCGGAAGCTGCGCCGGACTGGAATTCGAACAGGTCTATAAGACCATGATTCAGGATTTTGGAACGATCGCGATCGAAAGGTAATCTAGGGACAAGCCGGGATCGATCTATGTATTTATAAATCTATAAAGCGGTTGCTAAATCGCCTCGCCGGCACTGTCCTTGTCGATCTGGTCTCGCCGAACCCGGCGCAGAAAAGTGGGCGTATTCAATCCTCTTTCGAGCAGGTAGGTCAGATAATACTGCATGATCACTTCAATTTCCCGGTTGATCTCTCGGTTCAGCCGCGCTTTTCTCGCATCCGCAAAGTTGGAGCGTTGAAAGTGACGCAGATATTTGAGCGCCTCCGTCGTGATAGGTTGGTACCCGCTCTCCAGTTCGGTACCTCCTCGTCGCGCGCAGCTTGGGCAGATGATCCCTCCCTCCAATGCTGAAAAATACTGGTCTTGGGCAGTAATCTCCTCCCCACATCCCAGGCAGCGAAAAAGCTGTGGTCGAAAACCTACCAGATCCAGCAGCCTGATCTCGAAGAAACGGATCACCAATTCGCGATCTTCCCCCGAAGCCAACCTTTCCAAAGTCTCCACCAGCAGCCGGTAGAGACCCCAATTCTCCCCCTCCTCGTAAGTGAAACGATCTAAGAGCTCAATGATGTAAGAAGCATAGGTTAATCCCGCAAGGTCTTCTCTCAAGGGCAGGAAAGCATCTAAGGCATCCGCCTGGGTAATCAACAGGATGTCTCTCCCTTTCGCAAGCTGGATTTTTGCCCGGGTGATCGGCTCCAGGTGCCCGGCTTTGCGCGAACGGATCTTGCGCACTCCTTTCGCCAACGCTTTGATTTTTCCCTGCTCTTGTGAAAAGAGCCAGAGCATCCGGTCAGCTTCACCCCAATCCGAATGTTTGAGAACCACTGCTTCGATATGCAGGATCCGCTGGCGGCGATCACTCACAGGGTGGTTATCCATGCGCGCATTATATCAGCAGTGCCAGAGATACTCCTTCAGGCAAAGTCATAGGGTTGACTAAATCTTGAACCCAATCTCTAACTCGTCTGACCCCGAACTCCTTTTTTTGATTTATTTCCATTCATTATGTGTCAGCAAGTGTGTAATTCGATTGACTCTAGCAGGGGCATCTGGTAAAATCAGCCTTCCGTGAGCGTGGTACCCTTCGTTCACGAGATCCTGTTTTTGAAAGGGCTTGATGCATGAAAGTACTTTTAATTAAGGACGTCTATAAATTGGGCCGTGCGGGGGATGTAAAAAAAGTGGCTGATGGCTACGGTCGCAACTTTCTAATTCCACAAGGTCTGGCTGTACTGGCGACGCCAGGAGCGCTCTCACGAGCCGAGAATATTCGCGAACAGGCGAACACCCGCCGCTCGGTTCTGAACAACGAGCTCTCAGGTGTAGCAGATATCCTTGCTAAGCTGACCCTCGCCTTCTCGGCTAAGGCAGGTGAGACCGGCAAGCTTTACGGTTCAATCACCCCGGCCATGATTGGAGATGCGATCAAGTCTAAGACCGGGATCGAGGTTAATCGCCGTCAGCTGGATTTCGAGCCGATCCGTACTTTAGGCGATCACAGCATCTATATTCGCTTGACCATCGATCTGATCCCCGAAATCAAAGTGATTGTCTACCGCGAAGGTGAAGCTTTGAGCATAGAACAGCCGGTTGTTGAAACAAAAGCTGAGACAGAAGCCAATGTGGTTGAGCCTGAGCCGGAGTCGGAAACGTCTAAATCAGAGACCGAAGCTGCTTAGCGATTACTAGATCTGAGGCTTTCAAGCCTCTTTACCGCACCGGCCTCGAATTCTGCCAGGCTCAAGGATGGATCGCCGTTTCCATTTCGATCTAAAACCTTTCCTTCCAAAATTCGCTGCGCCGGTGCGGTTTTACAGATCATGAGCACCAATATCGGTCAACCTCTCCGCCGGGCGCGAGAGCGCGCGGCCTTTCTATTGAGCAGGCAGCGACAGCTACCCACATGCGCCCCCATTACTTGCGCGCCATCGAAGCGGATGAGTTCGATGCCTTCCCGTCGAAAGTCCATGCTCGCGGCTTTCTGCGCGCTTATGCCGATTACCTGGGCATCGACCCGGAACCGCTTGTCGTCGAGCTTGAAAATAAAGACCAAACATCAACTGCTGCGGAAGCTGGTGAGACAGCCTCTTCGCAGCTTCAGCCAGTTCTAGACCTCGAAACCTATCGCGAAGCCGATGCAATTTTTCGGGAGATTGGGCTGAGTCTGCGCCGCCAGCGAGAACTGCTCGGCATCTCCATCGAAGATGTGGAGCGGCATACCCATTTGCGCGCTCACTACCTTAATGCCCTGGAAACCGGAGACCTGGAGAAGCTTCCTTCACCGGTTCAAGGACGAGGGATGTTAAACAATTATGCCGCTTTTCTTGGCTTGAACCCAGATACACTCTTACTGCGGTTCGCCGATGGATTGCAAGCTCAACTGGATGCCCGCCGGGCTGCCTTGCCAGCTCCAAAAGCCTCACCTGTTCGCGAGCAGCCGCGTCCGCCAGGGAGATTAAAGCATCTGCTTTCTCCAGATATCCTAATCGGCGGCTCGATCGCAGTCTTCTTGGGATTATTTATTCTATGGGGGATTATCCGGATTTTTTCGATAACTACTGACACCGAGCCAACGATGACCGCCCCATCCATTGCTGAAGTTCTTCTCGCTACCCCAACGGTCACGGAAACGCCTACTGTGCTTCCGCAATCACCGACCTCCCCACCCCAGGCGCCCTTATTCCCAACTTTCCCAGTCCTTACTGGCGATGCTACCACTGGCACACCCCCGGCGTCTGGCGGCGCAGATGTACAGGTGTATCTTACCATCCGTCAGCGAGCCTGGATGCGGGTTACTGTCGATGGCGAGATTCAATTCGAGGGTCGAGTCCTATCCGGCAGCGCCTATCCTTTCATTGGGCGAACTCAGGTGGAGGTGCTAACCGGGAACGCCGCTGGGCTGCAAGTCTTTTATAATGGTACCGACCTCGGCGTAATGGGAGAGATCGGTGAAGTTGTTGATCAGGTTTTCACGATCCAGGGTGTGTTCACGCCAACACCCACGATAACAGCCACACCCAGCCCGACTGCTCCGATCACAGTCCCACCACCAGGTACGCCTGCTGCTACATTCACGATTACTCCCTTACCCTGACAGCTTCCACTCAGAATTACAGGTATTCAAATGAACCCAAAAACATTCCATCTCGTCTCACTCGGCTGTGCAAAAAACAGCGTAAATTCCAGCTCAATGACCCAACTTTTAACGAATTCAGGCTACCAGGTCACCCAAAAACCTGAAAAAGCCGAGGTTTTAATTGTAAATACCTGCGGGTTCATCGGTCCGGCGAAAGAAGAGTCCCTGCGTACTTTTAAAGGAACTTGCGTTAAGGAAACGCAAAGGACAATTTTTGATTGCAGCCGGCTGCCTCACCCAGCGTTATGGTATGGAAGTAGCCCGACAGGTGCCCGGGATCGATGGCATCCTAGGCACACGGCACTGGGTGGAGATCGTTGATTTAGTTCACAAGCTTCGTTCAGGAAAACACCCGGAGCCGCAATATGATCTGCCGGACACCACAATGCCCACCCGGGAACTTCGCGGCGCCCGCCAGATCGCAGTTGAGGGCACCAGCGCATACCTCAAGATCGCAGATGGCTGCCGGCGCCCGTGCGCGTTCTGCGCAATTCCACTGATCAAAGGCACGCTCGCCAGTCGTCCCATCGACGATATTCTGGAAGATGCCAGGATCCTTCAAGAATCCGGAACCCGCGAGCTCATCCTGATTGCACAGGATACAACGGATTATGGTCATGACCTCGGTATGAGAGATGGCCTTTCCATGCTGCTTGAGAGGCTGGTGGAAGCCGCTCCAAAGATTGATTGGATCCGCATCTTATATGCTTATCCGGGGTTCGTTTCCGACCGATTGATCGATATCATTGCCAGTCAAAAACAGGTCCTGCCATACCTTGATATGCCTCTCCAGCATGCCCACCCCGACACCCTGCAGCGAATGCGCCGTCCTGCAAATATCGACTGGGTCTACCGCACGCTGAATAAAATGCGCGGCACAATCCCTGATCTCGCGCTGCGTTCAACCTTCATCGTTGGCTATCCTGGCGAGACCGAGGCGGAATTCCAGACCCTGCTAGATTTCATTGAGGAAATCCGCTTTGATCGAACTCGGGGTTTTCCAGTTTTCGTTCGAACCAGGTACTTCGAGCGAGCCGCTTGGCGACCCAATCGCACCCGAAGTAAAACAGCAGCGATTTGAGCAGATGATGGAGCTGCAGGCTAAAATTTCACTGGAGAAGAACCAGAATTTTGTCGGAAAAACGATGGATATGCTGGTCGAAGGTCAGGGCGATGGGCTGAGTTTGGGACGAACATACCGAGATGCACCAGAAATTGATGGGCTCGTCATCGTTGAGGCAGAACTGCCTTTAGGCGAGATTGTTCCGGTCCGGATCAGCGGCGCGCTTACCTATGACTTGACTGCCGTGCCGGATGCCTTGCTGCAAACGACAACCCTGCCAACTTCAAATCGCCTGGATGATAACCATCCAAGATAAGGACCCGAATGCTGTCTCTCAACGACCCTAGAGTAAAATTTGCGCTAGATTCTGTTCGTCAAGCAGCCATGCTTGTCTGCCAGGTGCGTTCGGAGCTCGTCTCGCCCGCCCTTACGAAAGATGATCGCTCACCGGTGACCGTAGCCGATTTTGCATCACAGGCTCTGACAGCCCGCCTGTTGGAAATTGCCTTTCCAAATGACTTGTTGGTAGCTGAAGAGGATTCTTCTGCCTTGCAGCTGCCAGAGTCTCGCCAGCAGCTCGATCTGGTCACACAGTTTACATCACGGACCCTTGGCCCGCTCGATCCGGCTCAGGTTTGCTCCTGGATCGATCGCGGCCGCACAAAGAATGCCCCTCGTTTCTGGACTCTTGATCCAATCGATGGGACCAAAGGCTTTCTTCGCGGTGACCAATATGTGGTCGCGCTTGCCTTGGTCGAAAATGGCTGCGTGCAGCTGGCCGCTTTGGGGTGCCCTGAACTGGAAGATGCGCGAACACCTGCATTAAGTGGCGAAGGCTCACTCGTAATGGCTGCACGCCACCAGGGCGCCTGGACAACCTCTCTTACCAATCCGAGCAGCTTCAGACAGCTTCGAGTCTCTGACCGCTCAAATCCGGCGGAGGCACGTGTTCTGCGTTCTTTTGAATCAGGACATACAAATGTAAGTCAGATTGATCAATTCCAGATGGAGCTCGGCGTGCAGGCGAAACCAGTTCTGATGGACAGCCAGGCAAAATATGCCTTGCTTTCCGCTGGCGAAGGAGACATCCTCTTACGCTTGATCTCCCCCTCAAAGCCTGATTATCGAGAGAAAATTTGGGATCAGGCAGCTGGATCGCTGGTTTTGGAAGAAGCTGGAGGGCGCATCACCGATCTTAACGGAGACAACCTGGATTTTTCTCGCGGTCGTACTCTGACCGAGAATCGCGGCGTCCTTGCCTCAAATGGACTGCTGCATCTATCTGCCTTAGAAGCTCTTAAGCGATTGGGAGCTTGAACTCGCCTGAAACGTCATGTCAGAAAATCGACCGAGTTGCGCTCTTTTTTAGCTTACTGGCTGTGGTGATCACGTACGGGATCCACAACCGCATCTTTGAGGGTATGGCCCATCTCGAGGATGAAATGGCATACCTCTGGCAAGCCCAGGTTATATCCGCTGGTCGCTTAACGGTATCATCTCCACCCTCTCCAAAGAGCTTTCTGGTTCCATTCGTCGTGGATTATGGGGGAAAGCGCTTCGGAAAATACCCGATTGGCTGGCCTGTAGTGCTGGGAATCGGTGAACGGTTGGGGAATCACGGACTTGTCAACCCCATTTTGGCAGGATTCGGCCTCTGGCTCAGCTATCAGCTGGTAAAACGACTTTGCGGTGAGACGGTAGCAATCCTTGCTGCCGGGTTAACACTCACCTCCCCGTTCTTTCTGATGAATTCAGCCTCACTGCTCTCGCATCCGTTGGGGTTAGTGTTGAGCTTGGGTTTTGTTATCGGATGGCTGGATGCCTTCTGTACGCCGGAGTCATCCCCGCGCTGGCTCCCCGTGCTTGCCGCGGGAGCATCGCTCGGCCTACTTGCGCTTTCCAGACCTTTTACCGCCGTCGCGATCGGTCTGCCTTTCGCATTTCATGGTGTTTATTTGTTTATTAGGTCCGGACGGGAGGTTCGCCGCCGATTGGTTGTACTTGGACTAACCTCTCTAGGAATCGGGAGCCTGCACCTACTCTGGCAGTATGCTGCAACAGGGGATCCT
Source organism: uncultured Chloroflexia bacterium (assembly GCA_963827155.1). Classification (GTDB taxonomy): domain Bacteria; phylum Chloroflexota; class Anaerolineae; order Anaerolineales; family UBA4823; genus UTCFX2. The sequence goes on from CAWGZV010000002.1 coordinate 2,979,182, forward strand.
TTTATAAATCCCTATACCTTGTGGTGGAAATATGACAAAGTGGGATTTGGTCCTGGGGTCGGGCGCATCCCCGGTGGTCATACACTATATCAGGCATGGATCAACACCCGATTTAATATCTTTATCGGTCAATTCGACTTATTTGGGTGGGCGGGATTCTCCTGGATATTCTTGCCCTTTGGATTGTACGCAATCCTGCGGGACCGCAATTGGCGCGCCCTGCTCACACTTAGTGTCTTTTTCAGCCTGTTTATCTTGTATTTCGCGTATTGGATTGGAGCATGGATCTTTGGTCCACGCTATTATTACGAGGGGCTTTACAGCATAACCATGTTGAGCGGCGTTGGGATCGCCTTCCTGGCTGGCTGGCCTACGCTTCCAGGCAAACCCTTCCCCAACTATGCCGGCATGCAGAAAGTTCGCCCTTTGGCAGTGACCGCGTTCATCTGCTTGCTTGTGGTCCTAAACCTGGTTTTCTATACCCCTCAACGTTTAGAAATGCTGCGCGGTCTTTATGGTGTACGGCGCTCGAACCTTGATCCTTTTCTTACTCCTGCCGCTGAAAGGCTGACACCGGCTCTCATTGTGGTCCATGCGCGCGGAGGTTGGATCGAATACGGCACCCTGCTTGAGCTTGAGAGCCCATTCCTGGATTCTCCTTTTCTTTTTATCCTTGCGCGGAATCCTGAAGACGATGCCATGGCTGCTTCCGTCTTCCCGGATCGAAATGTCTATCATTACTACCCATCTGAAGACCCCTTTCAGTTCTTTCCTGCACCTCGCCCAGTGAATTAACGCTTCACGTCAAATAAACCCGCTCCACGGCAATCCCATTCATCGCATTACGCCCAGATAAAAACGACCCAAAAACAAGCAACCTTTACATCAATTTTATGGATTTTTGCATGACCAGAGGATATCCTCACCAATAAGCCGCTCTGGAAAAGTGCTGGTGAGCTAAGCGCATGGGAATCAACTGATAGGGATGACAGAACCCGTTTATCGTGTATTGGTTGTCGACGATGACCCGGCTCAAGCCGACATGGTCATCGAGTTTCTTCGCATCTCGGGATTCAAAGAAATCGATCTAGTAGGGGACATCCGATCATTCTGGAAGATTATTTCGGAGAAGGAATACGACATCATCCTGCTGGACTACATCCTTCCGGATGGCACTGGTCTGGAGGTCCTAGAGCGTCTCACTAAACGAGATCGACAAATTCCAGTAATTATGGTCACAGGGCAGGGTAACGAGCGGATTGCTGCCCAAGCAATCTTGCGCGGCGCATCCGAATATCTACTCAAAAGCGGGGATTATCTCGTTACACTCCCCGCCCTAATCCACAAATCAGTTCAAGCACACCGACTGAAATTATCCATGCAGCGCTCATTGGAGCAAATTCGCTACCAGGCGTTGTTGCTTAACAATGTCCGCGATGCCATCGTCGTTTGGGATCTCACTGGTAAAATCACTTACTGGAACCCTGCCGCGATCTCGCTGTTTGGTTACAGCGCGGAAGAACGGGTTGGACGCTCCGTAGGGCAGGTATACCTCAATACATTCACGCCTCCAATAGCTCTTCCAGATAATGCCGATCCTCCTCCTTCACATGAGGTGCGAAAATTTGAAAGCCAACTCGGAAGGACTAGCTGGGTTTCTTCACGCCTCTCCGCCTTGCGAGATGAGAAACAGCAAGGAGGTTTAATTGGATATATGGATGTCTCTCACGACATCACCCGAAGCGTAGAGGCAGAGCAAGCTCTACGCGAAAGCGAAGCCCGCTACCGGGCGATTGTAGAAGACTATCAAACTGAGCTTATCTGCCGCTTCAAGCCCAATGGAACCCTGACATTCGTGAATGAAGTCTACTGCCGATATTTCGCCAGAGAACGCGAACAGCTTCTAGGGATGAATTTCCTCTACTTTATCCCAGAAACCGAACGATCCAGACTGATTCAGCATCTCGTCTCATTCAGCCAGGTCAATAATGTCGCAACCCTTGAACACCAGGTTGAGCTTCCAGGTCAAGGACTGCGCTGGATGCTTCGAACGGATCGAGCCATCTTTGACACTCGCGGACGAATTGTTGAATTCCAGTCTGTAGGGCGAGATATCACAGAGCGCAAGCGGATGGAGGCTCAGGTACAGGTTGCCCAATCCCAGCTCATCCAGGCGGCGCGGATGGCCACTATCGGCGAAGTTGCGGCAGGTGTCGCCCATCAGATTTATAATCCCCTCACCACGATTATCGCCGATGCGCAAATATTGCTCCGCAGCCTTCCAGCGGATCAAAATGGCAGGGAATCAGCTGAGGCTATCGAACAGGCGGGATGGCGGCTTCAGCAGGTAGTTCAACGCTTGATGGAATTCTCACGCCCTGCTGAAGAAACCCTCGCTCCGGTATCATTGATCGCTTCTATACAATCAGCGGTTTCATTGGTCATAGCGAGCATTCAAACTGCTGGCAGTCATTTGGAGGTCGATCTGCAGGAAGAGCTTCCAACTATTTTGGGCAACCAACACCAGCTCGAAGCTCTGTGGGTCAACTTGCTCCTTCTGGCTCGTGACGCTGCCCGAGAAGGTCAAAGCCTTAACATTCACGTCTCCGCCCATCGCGGACCTGCAAACAGTGCAATAATCGAGTTCTGTGACGACGGAAGACCGATCCCAACCGATCTGCTCGAATCAATCTTCGAGCCGAACTTTATTGGGACAAAAAGCGGGCGCGGCTCTGGCATCGAGTTTAGCATCTGCCGCGAGATCGTCCGCCAGCACGGTGGAGAGATCAACGTGGAGAGCAGCCCAGCAGGAAAAACGATCTTCCGCGTCAGTCTGCCAGGAGAGGTATGAGCATGAAACCAGCCGATATTCTTGTAATCGAGGATGATTATATTGTAGCCCGCACAATCGAGCGCAGCTTGCGCGGCGAAGAATTCCAGATCACACTCGCCAGTCGTGGCGAAAAAGGATTGTTTATTGCCCGGCAGAATCCCCCCGATCTCGTCATCCTGGATATCATTATGCCAGATATGGACGGTTACCAAGTTTGCCAGGCTATGCGCGGGGATCCGCTGCTCAATGAAATCCCGATCCTTTTCCTTACTGCGAAAGTTCGACCTCAAGACAGGATAGCAGGATTTAAAGTTGGCGCGGATGATTACCTGGCAAAGCCTTTTAATCTCGACGAGCTAATCCTGCGAGTACGAGCCATCCTCAGGCGAACGCGCTCAGTTCCTTCCGATACAGCTATCCCGCAAGCACCAGCCGATACACCTCAGCATATGCTTGTGATCGATGAGTTTTCTCTGAATCCTCGGACATTCGAGCTCAAGACCCCTCAGCGCGGTACAATTAGGTTGACTCCACTCCAATTCGATCTCCTTTACCACCTGATGACCCACCCTGGTGAAACCTTCACTCCTGGTCGCCTGCTCGATGAAGTTTGGGATTATCCTTCCGGAAAAGGCAGCCCCGATCTTGTTCGAGTTCATATTAAGACGCTGCGCGAGCGCATTGAAAACGATCCAAACGCTCCGACCTTTCTTCGCACTGTGGCAGGACATGGTTATACTGTTGGACATCAGCCTGCGGACGAAGATACCAGTTAACGATTGAATAATCCATTATGCCCTCCGAGCATCCTGCTACTGCATCAAACGCCTCATCCCTTCAGCCCACCCCCGAGCCTACTTCACAGCGCGCCGACCGGGTTGCCCTGGCTTGGGATGAAAAACAATCGACCCATTTCCTGAATGCTATCCTTGAACACCTTCCGGCCGGTCTGTACATCATCGATAAGGATTACCACCTCCTAGCAGTGAATAAAAGCCGTCTGGATCGACTCGGTCATCCAACATCTGGAACTATCGGTTTGCCTTGCTACCAGGTGCTTTTCGGGATTTCCAAACCTTGCCCTGAATGCCGAGTGCAAGAATCCCTCTTGAATGGACAGACCACAATCCGTAATGAGCGGCGCCGCGAGCATGATGGACAGGTTTCGGAATGGAAAATTTCAACGTTTCCGGTTGCAAACATCGAGAGCCGTGTTGCTCAAGCAATTGTGCTTGAGATCGACAATACGGAGCAGCGTCAATTAGAGGCTGTCCTGATCCAGTCTGAAAAACTTGCAGCCGTCGGTCAGTTGGCGGCAGGGGTTGCCCACGAGATCAACAATCCGCTGACTGCGATTATTGCGAATGCCCAAATCCTCCACCGTGAGCTGCCAGCCGATTTTGATCTCCTGGAATCAGTGGATCTGATTTCGCGTGCAGGCGCACGGGCAGCTCAGGTAGTACGAAATTTGCTCGATTTCGCCCGTAAAGAAGAATACCGTCTGGGACGCACTGATCTCAACCAGACGATAGAACGCGCTCTTGAGCTGATCCAACATGAGCTTCTGGCGCATGGTGTGAGCCTGGATCTCAGTCTTTCCCCCAACTTGCCGCATCTGCAAGCCAGCGCCGATCATCTCCAAAGCGTCTGGTTGAACCTGCTGCTGAATGCAATCGATTCGCTCGATAAATCTCCACAATCCATTTCCATAGCTTCATACAAATCTGGGCGCGAACTGCTGGTAATCGTGCGAGATAACGGCAAAGGGATCTCACCAGATTACCTTGCTCGGATCTTTGAGCCTTTCTATACGACCAAAGCCCCTGGACGAGGCACTGGACTGGGACTGTCAGTAAGCCGGCGGATAATTCATCAGCACGGCGGCTCGATCCGGGTTGAATCGCAGCTTGGCGAGGGCAGCGTCTTCACAGTAGCACTGCCGATCGCCTGAATTTCGAGCTTCTCTAGCGCCCCCACTGCCCGGCTGGAGGAATCCATGGTACCAACTTCAAACTCGCTGGCATCCTTCTTTGCTCCAAAGGGTGTTGCAGTAATTGGGGCATCCCATGATCCTACCAAACTCGGATACGGGTTGGCTCGAAACCTCATCCAAAGCAACTATAAAGGGGCAGTCCACCTCATCAATCCAAAAGGTGGAAGTCTTTTCGGCCAGCCGATGTACGCTTCAGTTCTGGAAATCCCCGATCCGGTAGACCTGGCGATCTTACTAATCCCTGCCGCACTTGTTTTTGGGGCGATCGAGCAGTGCGCTGAGAGAGGGATTAAAGCTGTCATCATCGGAAGCGGCGGATTCCGCGAGACCGGACCGGAGGGCGCAGCACTGGAAGATGAATGCCTTCGTCTTGCGAGAAAACACGAAATGCGTTTGATCGGACCAAACTGCATTGGTTTACTCGACACCCACCTTCCCATGGATGCAACCTTTCTGCCTCCGCCAGGACCTCTCCCTGGGGAAGTCGCTTTTATTTCCCACTCCGGTGCAATTTGCGCGGCGATAATAGACTGGGCGCGCGGCCACAGCTTTGGTCTTTCACGCCTGGTCAGCCTGGGGAATCAGGCGGATGTGAACGAGACGGATGTTCTTAAACCAGTGGCGGACGACCCTTTTAACCCGCGTCCTCACCCTTTATCTCGAAGGAATCCAAAACGGCCGCCGCTTTGTTTCAGAAGCCGCCACCATCACCAGGCAGAAACCGATCATTGCCCTAAAAGTCGGGCGTTATGCTTCCGGTCAGCGAGCGGTAGCGTCCCATACCGGCGCGTTAGCCGGGCAGGAAAGCGCCTATAATGCCGCCTTCCGCCGAGCGGGGGTGATCCGTGCAGAGACAAGTGAGGAGATGTTCGATTGGGCGCGCGCCCTGGCCTGGTGTCCACCACCCGTTGGACGCAGAATTGCGGTGCTCACCAATGCCGGAGGGCCAGGCGTAACTGCCGCAGATGCACTCGAATCGCGGGCATGCAGCTAGCCAATCTAAGCCAAACAACTTACTCTGCCCTGCAGCAAATCTTACCCTCCGCGGCAAGTTTGCAAAATCCTGTCGATATGCTTGCATCTGCTTCCCCCGAGCAATACGCTGGCAGCCTGCAGATCCTGCTGACAGACCCGGCTGTCGATGGAATCATGGTGATACTTCCGCCTCCACCCATGTTTACCGCCGGCGCAGTCGCGAAAGCAATCATCCCGGTCATTCATGCCGACAATAAACCTGTGGTCGTAGCCCTGATGGGCGAGCGCCTGATTCAGGAAGCAGTCGAGCATTTTCGCGCCGCCCATATCCCCGAATATCGTTTCCCCGAGCGCGCTGCCTCAGCCCTGGCTGTCCTGGCTCAACGCCACGAGTATTTCCGCCGAAAGGACGAGCAAATTCCCCAGCTTGACGGAATCGATCGCCTGCATGCCCGCCAGATCTTCCAATCCTTTCTGGATACAAAGCCAGACCATGATTGGCTTCCAGCTTCAGTCGCTGAAGCATTAATGGCTTGCTACGGCATTCAAGCTCCCCCCACATTTCTAGCTCGCACTCCGGAAGAAGCAGCAGAAATGGCGGTTAAAGCCACCCTGCCTGTTGTGCTAAAAGTCGCCTCACCCGAAATTCTGCATAAATCAGATGTCGACGGCGTTTTGGTCGATTTATGGGACGCGGCTGCCGCTTCACAGGGGTTCAACCTGGTCGTCGAGCGGGCTGGGCGCGCCGTGCCAGACGCCCATATCCATGGTGCGGTGCTTCAACATATGCTTTCCCCGGGTCAGGATGTAATCATTGGCGCCATTCAGGACCCCCAATTCGGCGCAATGGTGATGTTCGGTTCAGGCGGCGTGGAAACAGAAGGATTGAAGGATGTTGCATTTGCCCTAGCTCCACTCACCCGCGAAGAGACCGTCTTCCTCCTCGAGAGCACCTGGGCTGGACGTAAACTCGCGGGCTACCGCAGCATGCCTCCAGCTGATCGCATGGCAGCTATGGATGTTTTGCTGCGCTTTTCCCAGCTCGCGGCAGATTTTCCCGAACTCTCTGAGATCGAGATCAATCCACTGCGCGTGCTGGGCGACGGTCAAGGTGCATTCGCTTTGGATCTGCGAGCCCGGATGGAGCTCGCTCCAATTTTCCCATTATCACCTCTACAGCAAAAGGATCTTCAATGACGATGTTCGGCTTTCGCTACCATCCCGATATCCTCGCACGCTTTTCTACGATTTGCAGCGGCGTTCTATTGATCCAATCTTTTGAGAACCAATCTACTCCACCACCACTGTTTGATGCCTATTTAGAGGAACAGAAAAGGGTAATTAATGAGATTGGGGAAATCCCCCTCAGCGAAATCCCAACGCTGGCCGCCTGGCGGGCTGCATTCCGGCTGTTCGGCGTAGATCCCACCAAATATCGGAGCGCAGCCGAGGCCCTGCTGCGCCGTTTAATCAAGAAAGGCGACGTCCCTTCAATCAGCACCCTCGTCGATGTCTGCAATTTGGTCAGCATCCGCTATGCGCTGCCCGTAGCCGTCTTCGATACCCGCATGTTAAGCGGTCCGATCACCGTTAAGCTCGCCTCTGGGCAGGAGGCTTTTACTGCCCACGACTCTCCAGAGCCAGAACACCCCGATTCAGGGGAGGTCATATTCATCGACCCAGCCTCGCTGGTCGTGGCTCGTCGTTGGTGCTGGAAGCAAAGTCTCGAAAGCACCGCCTCGCTCGAGACGACTTCAGCGATAATCACCGTCGAGACCCATGATTCTCCAAATTTAATCAATAATGCCGTGGGAGATCTTAACCAATTGCTAAAACAATATCTCGGACCGGAAATCCGGTATTCGATATTGGATAAGAAGAATTCAGAAATCGTTTTTAAATCCAATTACAACGTGAAAGATTTAAGACTCTAATGCTGTTTCATTGAAATGAGTGGACAATTACCCATCTGCTGGTCCAAAAAGCTTCTTCAGCTCCTTCATCGAGCGGGTATCTACCACCGCCAGAACTTCATCGCCTTCTTCGAACCGCATGTTTCCACGAGGGATCAGAACCTTCCCCGAACGGATAATCGCCGCGATCACACAAGTAGCGGGCAGTGGGATGTCAATCAATGGACGGTTCAGGAACTGTGATCTGGGAGGGAGTTTTTCTTCAACTAAAGAAAATTCGCCACGCCGTAATTTCAGTAAAGTCATCATGTCCCCAAGGGACATTTCTTCCTCGATCAGCTTAGCGAGGATGTCGGTCTGATTTAAACTGACATCCACACCCATTTCTTGAGTGAACAACCAGGCATTCTTAGGATTGTTCACCCGAGCAATCGTCCGAGGCACATTGAATTCAAACCGTCCTAGGGTGCTGGTTACCAGATTTGCCTCATCCTCCCCGGTAACGCATGCCAACACTTGTGCTCGGGCAATTCCCGCACTTTCCAGCACAGACGGCGAACTCCCATCACCATTTACAATCACTTCTCCTGGGATTTCCTGCTGTAAGCGTTCGATGACGTCGGTGCGATGTTCGATTAACCTGACTTCGTGCCCTGCTTCTATCAATTGGCGAGTCAGGTGGGAACCAGTTTTTCCACCTCCAACCACAATCACAAACATGGTCTGGCCTCCTGCGTCCTAATCCAATAAACCCTTGAAGCGATCCAGAGAAGAAGCCAGGATAGTCAGATGGATGAAATCCTCCGGCTTAAATTCTGTTCCTGACATCGGGATGAAAGCCCTGCCTTCACGGGTAATGGCAATCACCTGGATCTCCCCTGGTATCGAAAGGTGTTTGACCATCCTCCCCGCCAGGTGTGCTGGCAATTGAAGAGAGATGAGGTTTACTTCACCGCTTCCAAAGGTCAGCACCGGATCCAGCTCGGAGTGCGTAAGCAGTTCGCGAATGCGCTCGGCGCCCCAAGTAGTTGAAGAGATCGTTAATAGCCCCAGACGTTGGTAAATTTCTGCCCGGCGTGGGTCGTAGAGCCGTGCCACGACTCGTGGCACGCGGAATATTTGGCGCGCGATTCGCGCTGCAACGATGTTTACGTTATCAGAAGCGCTGGTTGCGGCAAATGCATCTGCCTGCTCGATCCCTGCCACCATCAGGACATCTTTATCAAAACCAATTCCCTTCACCTTTTGGCCGCGGAAATTCTCTCCCAACCGAGCCAATGCTCCTGGGTCGTAATCGATCACCGCCACGGTATGGCTATCTTCAGACATACGACGGGCGAGCTGCTCGCCGACCCGTCCGCAGCCCATGATAATGACTTTCATATGACCGCCTTTCTGTTCAGTTTAACCTGATTTATGCCGCGCAGCAATGATTTACGGATCCAATCCAGGCTGTACAAGATCAACCCATATAAAGCCAACCACACCCACCAGATCGGCGATAGGGCACTGAAATGCAGTGCTGAAGCCAGTGGCGGAAAATAGATCAATATCAAAACCATTAATATCTCAATGACAATCCCAAGCAAAAGGAACCGGTTGCTGGTCCAACCCAGGACTCGAACGCGATTGAATTCAGTGCGACAGGTAAAGACATTCCCAACCTGCGCCACGACCACGCCGCCGAAAAATACTGTCATGGCCAGTATGTTCACCTGCTCAGAGCTCAGGTATCGCAGGCTGCCCAAGAAAGCCGGGAGCTCGAACGATTGCGCCTGATATACCAGGATAAACCCGGAGTAACAAAGAAGCGCTTCGATTGGTCCCAGCCAAAGGAATGCTCTTCGTAAAACCGTGCGGTCCAAAAGAGGCTGGCTGCGGCGGCGCGGTAGCCGTTTCATAACATCGGGCTCAGGTTTTTCCATACCAAGACCCAGGGCAGGCAACATATCCGTTCCTAAGTCAATGAGCAGGATTTGCGCAACAGACAGAGCAAGCGGGATATTGAACAATGAAGTCAGTACGAAAGGTAAAACCTCAGGCACATTGCTGGAGAAGATGTATGTGATGAATTTGCGCAGATTGTCAAAAACCGCACGCCCTTCTTCAATCGCAGTGACAATCGAGGCAAAGTTGTCATTAGTCAGGACAAGGTCGGCTGCTTCCTTGGCGACGTCGGTGCCTGTTATGCCCATTACCACTCCAACATCGGCTTTTCGCAAAGCAGGGGCATCATTTACTCCATCCCCCGTAACAGCCACTACCTCACCATTCGACTGTAGGGCAGCCACAAGACGCAACTTATGTTCAGGAGCCATACGAGCAAAGATGGTTTCGTGTGCCAATGCCTCCTGCAGTGCAGCGTCATCCATACCTTCCAGTTCCGCTCCGGTCAGGATTATTGGGTTAGGCGCTCTCAACATGCCTACCCGACGGGCAACCAATTCGGCGGTCAGACCGTAATCTCCGGTGACCATTACCATACGGATACCAGCCTGCAGACAGGTCTGAACTGCCTGGGAGACTTCTGGACGGGGCGGATCCTGCATGGCCATCAACCCTAAGAAAGTCAGGTCGGTTTCCACCTCCTCCGTGATGTAACTTCCCGCACGGGGTGGGAGGTCGCGGCGCGCAAGTGCAAGGACTCGTAGGGCATGCCGAGCGTAATCATCGTTCGCTTCCAGCACCTGGCAGCGCAAACGGTCGTCCATCTCAACCTCCTGCCCGGCGATCTGTACTCGCCGACACAGCTGCAGGATTTCCCGCGGAGCTCCCTTAACAAACGCTATGGTCGAAGTGGGAACACATCTCAGGAAGTTAGATTCGACTGTGGCAAAACTTACTGCACCAGCACGAATTGAGTGGATCGTACTCATCCGCTTCCGCCGGGCATCAAAAGGGAGCTCATGGATGCGGGGATAGTCGACAGACAACGCGCTTTCTTCAATCCCATATTTTTGGGCTGCGACTCTTAATGCAGCTTCGGTCTGGTCCCCAAGTGTTGTCCAGCGCGGTCGTCCTGTGTTCGGCGGGATTAGGCGAGAGTTATTGCAAAGCGATGCAGCTTGAAGCAACAAATCTAGATCCCTACCAAGTGGAGTCCCATCGGGGTTTGGGGAGAACCCGCCTGTTGGATTGTAACCGATCCCCGATACCGAAAGGCGCTTCCCCCCTACCCAGATCTCTCGGACTGTCATCTGGTTTTGTGTAAGCGTGCCGCTTTTATCCGTACAGATCGTCGAAATTGTTCCCAGGCGTTCGATTACCGCCAGCTTCTTTACAAAGACTCCGCGTTGGGCCAGCCGTTGACCTGCCATTGCAAGGGATAGCGTGACGGTGGCCGTCAAGCCCTCCGGGATGACCGCGACGATGATCCCGATGGCAAGCAAGAAAGCCTCCATTCGCCCTAAACCTACATCGAAAGTGCCTGCCAGGAAGACAGCCGCCCCAATCCCCAACGCCACCAGGGCGATCTTGCGCGTTAACAGCGCCAACTCCGTTCGCAAGGGAGAAGGTTCTTCTTGAACCTCCTGGGTAAGATGGGCAATTCGGCCAAACTGGGTATACATGCCTGTGGAGAAGACCACCGCCCTGCCGGTGCCCGAGATGATTGATGTACCAGCAAACACCAGGTTGGGGCGTTCCAGTTCGCTCAGTCCATCCTGTATAGATGCATCGGCCGATTTGCGAGCCGCAACAGCGTCGCCAGTCAAGGTCGATTCATTAGCCCGCAGTCCGAATTCCTCAACAACGCGCCCGTCGGCAGGGACGTTATCGCCTTCTGCAAGTACGAGCAGGTCGCCCGGGACCACCTGGTCGGCTGGCAGCTGGGTTTCCAAACCGTCACGAATCACACGGGTATAAGTTGGCAGGAGATTGCGCAAGGCATCCATTGCCTGTTCAGCACGATGCTCTCTCCAGAAAGAAAATCCCGCATTGGCCAGAATCAGCGCCCAAATGACAATCCCAAGTCCGTATTCACCAATGACCAGGGTGACCGCGCCCGCCAGCCAAAGCAACAATGCCAGCGGGTGGCTGATAAACTCCAAAAACTCTCGCCAAGCAGATTTCTTGGCTTTTTCTTTCAACAGGTTTCTTCCGTAAAGGGCTAAGCGGGCTGTTACGTCAGCGGAGGTGATTCCCATTGGCGATGATTCCATTGCCTGGTAAACCTCTGCTGCTTTAAGTGTGTAAATCGGGCGCATTTCCATGGGATTCAGTGATCTACCTGAATGCAATCGATCCAGCTAATGTTCTGCCAGGAAGATTTCCAGGCGAACACTTTATCGATTGAAAGCCTGTTCCAGGTTATGGAGCTCTTCTAACAGGTGCCTACGCGTAGATGGGCTTAGACGTGTGTCCTGGGCCACTTTTACCTGCTCCTGCCGGGCTGCCCGAACTACGAGCGCCTCCGCGAACATGATCCTGCCGGCAGGGATGATTTCAAAATCATGCATTGCGATCCGCAAGTCCTGGTCATCGAAGTATGGCAGGCTGAGGCTCAAGCCTCGATTTAAATCCTGGTTTTTCGCCCGTCGCTGGATTGTATGGATGATTTCTTGGGTCTCGTAGCGAGCCAGGGCGCGTCCCTGGTTGACAAGCTGGCCTAAAATGCCATAGCGCTTGCGTTGGTAAGTCTCATCGACAACCATGTAGGGCGCCAGTCTGACTGCAGCATGCAAAATTCGCAAGTACTCTTGCATGGAAGTAACAGCCGCTTCTGCTTCGCCAGCGGATTTGACCAGCAGTCTGTCTTGATCATCGAGAGGCACCCATTGAGGAAGATAGAAACGGCGCGCCCAGGCTACATAGGGCACTAGAAGCTCGCCTCGATTTTCTCCTCTTAGCCCATCATCACCTTCGGCTATGGCATCAGAGGTAGCCGTTATGGCGGACTCAACTTCGAGATCTTCACTTACAGGAAGCGAAGGGATTTCTTCACCTTGCTTTATCTGATATGTGACAGACCGACCTGAAGGGAGCATCGCGTTTACCATGTGGAATGCTGTACTGAAACGGATCAATCCTGCACTGATTGATACAGCCTGGTTAGCTGAATTCTCCAGTTCAGCCAGACGATCTGAAAGGGTGGCATTCACATCCGCTCTAGTCATTCGATCGAGCAGACCGCCAGCCATCTGCTCCCTTTCGTTGGATGGCACTATTTGCGTTGCCTGATTCAGATTATCTGGGTCGACAACCACTCGTTCAGGCAAGCTGAACCGCACCTGGGAGGAGCGGGCGATCAAGTCATCAGCCAGGGTGCGCGCCTGCGTTTCTAGAAAACGATTAACCAAAATCGGTTGGGCGTTGAACAAAATTTGCCAGCGATTATATTCTTGGGCCACATAACTGGCCGGGCTGGCTGGCTCATGAGTTCATAGGCGGTGTTTCTACTTGCTTTTGGGCAGAGGTTTTCTTTTTTGACATCGCATTCCTCTTCTTAAATCCCTGTTCCATCGATCGGGGTCGCAGTTTCCTTTGGTTTTCCACCCAGGCGGGGCTCTCCCTCTTCTTGCTCGAGGAACTGTTCCAACAAGGAAGGTGCATCCGGGTGGTCGACATGCAGGGCGTGATCGTAATCTCCAGCTACTGCAGGCTCCGGGTAGTAGCGAGTTGGCAGGTGCATCCCAAACAGAGAGAAGAACTTTGCGGAAGCTTTCGAAGCGCGAATCAGCAGCGAATATCGGTATTCCTGCATCACCAACGATTGCCATTCGACAATCGAAGCCATCGCACCCTTAACGCGTGCTTTGTCGCGCACTATCCGATGGATCTGTTTCGGCTCGCGGTAGCCTAAGGGGGAGAGCAGCATCAGGTGAGCGCCAATGCAAGCAGGCTGAAAGAGATCAGGACCACCCAGCCTCCTTCAGTCCATTTGCCGACGATTTGCCCAACGAATACAAACCCTGCCAGGACAGCAGCTGCGGTAGCGCCCCGGCTACCCCAACGTTGGATCCTGACCGGTATAGTGCTGTAAGATATGCTTGCGAACTGCCAACCCCATCACCATAATCGGCATAAAAACACCAACTCCATAAAATGGCACAGCCCGGGTAGTTTCGCCTCGCACCAGGAACATGATCAGAACCGCAATCCCAAATGTGATCGTTACCGAACGGGTAAATGTCCCGCGTGGGTCCCGGTAGACGATGGCTTCCGGGATTTCGCCGATGGCAACATCCCGCCATTCTGTGGCCTGGGCATCCTGAAAAGCAGTCATTGAAGCTGCTGCAAGCAGCGCTACAGCCAGGAACTGGTATGCCCAGAAAAGGACATTGCCTCCCGGGATCTGATTGAATCCTATAAAAGCCAGGTTTCCCACCAGCGTCCGTCCGAGAGTACCATCGAAGACGTTGAAGCGTAATGCAAAAACTGTCAGGAAAAGTGTACCTAAACCGCCATAAAACAGGAAAGATGTTTGTACAAACCGACCAATACCTGATTTCCCACTGTAGAAATGCCACAAGCCGTTAAGTCTTGGAAGATGTTTCTTTCCCCATTTTACCAGGCTGACATCTTCGTCTTTGACAAATTGGATGCCATTCGACATGGCTTCCAAACCAGAGAGAGCAACCATGCCTTTCATTGTTGCCGTGAGTAAGTGATACAAAGCTTGTCTAATCGAAGCCGGTTTAATGATCTCGCTGGCAATGATTGGGGGTATGTGCTTGAAATGAGCGACGAATAATCCGACAGCCATGATCAGTGTCAGCATGATGAATACGCCCAGCATGATAAAAACAATCCGCGCCGATTCACCTCGCCCACGGATCGTCAAATACCAGGTGATTGCGGCCAGCGCTGCACCAATCGCAAAATGCCAGATCCAGTTCGTGCCGTAAGCTCCCAGAATCGATAGCAATTGATCACCACCAGAGAGCGCCGAGACAACAATAGTTAGAACATAATCCTGGATCAGAGTTACAGCCACGATCAGGCTCAGTGTCGGCTTAAAGATAGCGCATCGAGGCGGTATATGAACCTCCTCCCTCGTTAAATATTCCGAGGGAATACATATACAAGGCGCCAAAGATAAAGTTAGCGAGGGCGATCAGTGCTACCGAGTAATACGCCAGCTTCTGCAACCCATAGGGATGCAGTGCGCTCATCAGCTCTCCAGTTCCATAATAGAAAGATGTGAAGTAATCGACGCCAAACAATGCAAGAGCGGCAAGCAATCCGATCTGACCCGCGCCATGGATGTGTTTATCTTCTTCCCGCTCGCGCGGCGAAGCCCGATAGGCAAGGTAAGCGATAATGATGATTAACCCGATAGAAAATAACAATACATTACTCCTGCTTCTGTATTCTTAATTCCAGAGATTTCCCCAGCTCCAGATCAAGCCGGCCTCGATGAATAAGGACGTCACCAGCAACAGGTTTGTGGTCCAGCCCCCAGCATCCTGAAAAATGCGGATATCAAATCCCAAGAAAAAAATGATGATAGCGATCGGCGCCAACCAACCTATGATACGGTGGCCTAATTTTTGGGAAGGGCCTTCATTTGTCGCAATATTGTTCAGCACATAAACCGGATAAGTCAACTGGCTCGCGAGCACCTGACCAATCGGCTGGTGTTTAAGAGTTCTTGATGGGGCATTTTGTCCATTCAGACAAACCAGAAGGTCCCCAGGGCGCAGGATGGTTTTAATTGCCTCGACCCAATGAGTTCCAGTAATCTGTTTGCATCTGATTGTATAGACGGGATCGCCCATGATAAACGCCAGATTTGTCAGCCTGCGGCGCTCAAGAGATTCTTCCTCTTCCCGGGTCACAAGTGAGAGGAGGAGCAATGATGCCTCGTCTGCAGGCATCATTGCTCGGATGCGCCGTGCCAGCTTAATCTCATCCAATTCGTTATTGGGGACCAGGATCACCAACCGGTTGAATGGAGGTAATTGCTCTTCATCATAGAGCAGGATTCCGGGGTTGATATTTTTGGTCATTTGAACTCCTTGACTTCAATGACAAGGGTTATATCGTATAAAAATAAACACCCCGTAAAGGTTTCTGATAAAGATATAAGGAAAAAATAAAAACCAGGGATTTCGATCACTCCCTGGTTTTTATCAAAGGATTTCTAACGCTCGAATCGCTAGTCACCTTCTGAAAAGCGGTAGCCCACACCCGGTTCGCTGAGAATGTGTCTGGGGTGCTTGGGATCCTGCTCCAGCTTCTTCCGCAGTTGGCTGATATATACCCGCAGATATTCGACATCGTCAGTGTATTCGCTGCCCCACACCTTGTTTAGAAGACTCTGGTGTGTAAGCATTCGACCAGGATTTTGGGCCAGATATGCAAGCAGCTTATATTCTGTGGCTGTTAGCTTTACTTCTCCACCGCTGCGAGTAACAGAATGCCGTGCCAGGTCGATAATCAGATCGCCCGCCTTTATACTGGTCTCCTGTATGGTTTGCGATTGAGCTGAATGGCGCAAAGCTACCCGGACGCGAGCGAGCAGTTCTTCGATTCCGAAGGGCTTAACCAGGTAATCGTCAGCCCCTTGATCCAGAGCGCTTACTTTATCTTGTTCGCTTTCACGCACTGAAAGAACAATAATCGGCACATTACTCCACTCTCGAAGACGAGAGCAGACTGTGAAGCCAGACATGTCAGTAAGCCCCAGGTCCAATATCACCAGATCGGGGAGAGTAGCTGCAGCCTTCGCAAGGCCTTCCTCGCCACTGCTGGCGGTGGAAACCCGAAACTTCTTGGTCGTCAGGATTGTTCGCAGGGCGCGCAGGATTTGCGGCTCATCGTCAATCACCAGGATGTGAGGTTCTGCGCTCATAAAGCCTCCGGGGCCACCGATGTGGGCAGCTTCCCCTCCAAAGTTAGAGGGCAGGCTGAAATTGAAGGCGAAGCGCTCAGGCAGGTTCTCTGCCCAGATTCGACCGCCATGAGCCTCGATAATGCCTTTGCAGATTGATAGTCCAAGTCCGGTGCCGGTGACACGTTCTGCATCGGTCACGCGGTAGAATTTTTCGAAGATCCGCCTTAAATGTTCCTGCGGAACAGGCGGCCCCTGGTTTGTGACCTGTACGATCAGAGAGTCAGAACCCTGGACACGAGCGATGACCTGGATGACTGTACCAACCGGGGCGTACTTGGCGCTGTTGCTGATCAGGTTGACAAACACCCGTTCTATTTGCATAAAGTCAACGGGAACTAATGGCAGATCTTCGGGAAAATCAATTTCGATTTGATAATCCTGCGCAGTGCGATGGAGGCGCTGCAAGGCGCTTTCCAAGATTTCCGAAAGCTGATTCCATTGGCAAACCGGATTGAGTGCCCCGGCTTCGATTCGGGACATATCCAGCAGATTCCCAACCAACCAGTTAAGGTGGTCGGTCTCTTCGTCGATGGTTTCAAGTAAATCCTGGCGGGCTCCTCCTTCCCAATCCACTTCTGGACCCAACAGGCTTGTAACAGAGGCTTTGATCGTCGCTAAAGGGGAGCGAAGCTCGTGAGAGACTGAAGAAAGCAGCGCGGATTTCATACGGTCGCTTTCTTCCAAAATGCGGGCTTTCGTTTCTGTCTGGCTTAAAACGACCCGTTCCAACGCTAGTGCCCCCTGGTTAGCAAATGTGCGCAGCATTCGAGCCTCAACTTCAGTCAAGGGGGCTCCTTTTCGCCACACGTAGATAGTACCAAACAGCCGCCTGGTAGTCTCGAACGGCATACTTAAAAAAGTCAATTCAACGGGTTTGGAGGCCCCAGGAGGTTCCTGAAAACCCAATGCTGGATCATCTCCGATGGGAATTATTTGGATCTCTACATATTCAGCTTGTAAGGTCTCCAAGGTGAGAAAAGCCAGAGTTTTTCCAATATCCCGTATGGAGCCAACCTTACCCAATGCCAAGCTGAGCTCATAAAGACAGGTGGATTTGCGTTCGCTGGCTCTGGCTTGCGCCAAATTTTCCTTCGCTCGACCTACAAGCTGGTTAATCACGATCACTACCACAAAGAAGATCCCCAAAGCGGTTACATCCTGAGGCTGGTGAACGCGCAAGGTGTGGAATGGTTTGAGAAAATAATAATTATATAAGAAGAAAGCAAGGAGACCAGAGACTAAACCGGGGCCCAGCCCACCTAGAGTTGTACTCAGGGTTACCGGCAAAAGATATAACAGGGCAATCGTGGTGGTATTCAACTGCGGGAACAGCGGGTACATGAGGACCGTTATTGCCAGAGTCGCTAGAATTGCAAGGGGATATCCTTTTGCAAACGCCCACCATGAATTGAAGGGTGATTTCATCTTAGGGATTATAACGCTCGAAAACAGAGTTAGTGACTCTGCTCTCCACGCCTGGACGGTCTGCTCAAGCGTCATTTGAGACACCTTCCAGAGCCGCGAACTGCCGCGATGTTCAGGTTTTGTTTTGACTTACCGCTTGATAGGAAGACCTTGCTCGATGCAAATTTGCGGTTGAGAATATTACGAGATGGAAATAAAGAAAGTCAATCCAGGTCGTTAAAAATCCTTTCTACGATCTGCACCAGCTGCTCCAAACCTAAGAAAAGCGGTTGGATGTGGATATATTCGTTTGAAGTGTGAGCACCAAATCCAGAAGATAACCCGATCGTCACTGCGGGTAAACCTCGGCTGAGGGGGATATTCGCATCGGTCGATCCGATTGTTAGATTCGGACGGATTCCGTGTTCTTGCATCTTTCGCTGAGAAAGCACCTGTTTCGTCAGGCGAACCAGCGGGTGTGTTGAAGCCAGTTTCCCTGCAGGTCTCTGTCCGATCATCTCCAGTGAGGCTCTCACTCCTGGTTTCTCTGCACGGCGTACAACCTGCTCAACCTGTCTGACAAGCTCGTTAAGCTCTTCGCTTCCCTCGGAGCGCAGATCCAGCTCGAGGTGCGCCTCGGCGGCAATTGTATTCACGCTCGTCCCCCCGGAAATTACCCCAACATTCAATGCCGAGCGTGGGCGTTTAGGAAGCGGAATTGCCGTCAGTTGGGTGATCAATGCTGCAAGTTCGTGGATCGCAGATGGGCGACCGTGATCGACCCATGAATGTCCACCAGCCGTCCTCACCGAAATTCGATAGCGCTGCACACCCAATCCTCGGTGGTAAACCATCCCAAATGCCATCCCTTCCAGGACAAGGTAGGTTATCGGCTCTTCACCAAAACGGTCGACCACCGCCCGCATCCCTCGCAGGTCTCCTAAGCCTTCTTCTCCCACGTTCGCGATAAACCAAAGATCCCCAGCAAGCCTGCGAGGTTCATCGCCATTCTCTCGCAGCGCCCACAATAGACCAAACAATCCAGCAAGCCCGAGGGAATTATCTCCGATCCCCGGTCCAAAGATCTTATCTGCTTCTCTCCTCACTTGCAAGTCTGTGTCAAACGGAAAGACGGTATCGAGATGCGCAGAAACGATCAATGGACGCTTTTCACCCTTCCCGGGCAAGCAACCAAGCACATTTCCCAAATCATCGATCTCGACCTGCTGCAATCCCTCGATATCAAAGCGCTCGCGGATAAAAGCTGCTCGCTGAGCTTCTCCAAATGGCGGCGATGGAATTTGCTGAATCGTCACAGCCAAATCCAATACTCTTGCGATCAAAGATGCATCGATTTCCATAAAATTAAACCTTTCTCACAAGCTGCCGTAACAACTCTAGCCGAGCCAGGTGTAAACCCGGCATTGCCTCGAGTGCATAGGTCGCCAGATCGCCCTCGACAACCAACGAGGCTGAGATATTTCCGAAAAGCGCTGCCTCGAGTGGATCATAAGTTCGCCGATACCCCGCCAGGAAACCACCGCCAAATGCATCCCCAGCACCAATTGGATTTACTATTCTTGCCGGGTACGGAGGCACCTCCCATCGAGTGCGCGTCGCTGCATCATATACAAGCTGTCCTTTTTCCCCGCGTTTGATCACAATGATCTCACAGCCATAAACCGACAGCGCTTCAGCCATTTCCCAAAGATCGCTGCTCCGATTCTGAAAAAGCAGTCGGATCTCCTCTTCGGATGGCAGGAATGCGGTCAGACCGGTTAGTAAAGCCGGGATATCGCCCCAATAAGTTGGATTCATATAGCCGGGTGAGGGATCCAGGGTGATATTATTGATTTGAGCCTGGCGCAGCAGCGCAGGAAGCAGGCTGTGGGTTAGATAATCCAGTGGGCAAAGGTGAACACCGTTCGCCTCCATATAAATTTCTGGAATATCTGACCGCCGCAGAGATATCGGAGATATTTGCGTCCGGCTGTCTAATCCCGCACCAGAAACAGGCTGGTAGCCAAGCAATGCTTTAGGAAAAGCTAAACCGCGTCGGGCAAAATGAGCTACCGGGTCTTCATGAACAAGTGTGTTTCTGTTGATGATGGCTGTGAAGAACCGCAAGTCAATTGCATCGGGTAGTATTTGTACACCTCGGATATCCAGACCGCAGCGGCTAAAATTTTCCAGCCAGCGCTGAGGATAGTCTTCCCCTACCCTGGCAACCACCGCGGGCGGCGGCTCAGGTTCCCAGATAGCCAATCCCACTGACGCATAAAGTGCGCTTCCTCCTGGAATATCTAGCAGAGGCTCCCCATTGGAGTCAGCACATAATCGCGCGTCAGCCTTCCCAATATCATAAATCGGGGCGTGACGAATTCCACGCCAAAATTATACGTCAGGTTCTATGAAAACGGGCAGGTCATTCGATGTTTCGACAGAACAATTCAATCCAGCCGTTTTCGGAATCTCATGGATGCTAGCGAGATCAGCGCTATCCCGAAAATTGCCAGGGCGAGGATATCGGACCAGAGTGCCGTAATCCCTACATCCTTGAGCATCAGCGTGCGGATAATTACCAGGTAATACCTCAAGGGGAGCAGCAGTGAGATGTATTGAAGCAGCTTTGGCATTGCATCTAATGGAAAGAAGAAACCCGACAGGAATATGGCTGGTAATAGGGTCATCCAAACTACCAGCATCGCTTCCTGCTGCGTGTCTGCGAAGGTTGAGGCGAGTAAACCGATCCCCAGGCTGGATAGGAGAAATAAGCCCGAAAGGATCAGAATCAGGACCAAATTGCCGCGAACCGGCACTCCAAACCAATAGTGACCAATTGCCAGTACTTCGATCATATTCAGAAATGCCAGGATTACATACGGCAGGATTTTCCCTATCACCAGCTCCCAAGAGCGGATTGGTGTGACAATCAGCTGCTCGATTGTCCCCCGTTCACGTTCTCGCACGATCGCGGTTGCTGTAAGGATCGATGTCAATGCAAACAGAATCATCCCAATAACTCCTGGGATCATATAATAGGCGCTAATTAGATCCGGGTTGTACCAGACCTGGGTGAGAACTTCAATGGGAGGTTTTCGAATAACAACCGCCCCCTGGCGGCTTAATCGTATGGCATTAATCTCAGTTGCGTGAGCCTGTCCAATCAACTGAGCTGCTGATAGAGCTGTCGTTGCCACGGTTGGGTCGCTTCCATCCAGGATTATGATTACTTTTGCCGATCCAGCGCCTAGCAGCTGTTCACTATAATCTTGAGGGATGATCATACCAACTCGGGCTTCACCGTTATCGATCAGATCGCGCAGCTCGCTCTCTGACCGAACGTCATACGCGATTTGAAAATAATCGGCTGTCCGATAGGCATCCAGCAGGGCACGAGCTGAGGGACTGCGATCCTGGTCAAATACTGCCATCGGAACACTTCGAACATCGTTTGTCGCGGCATATCCCAAAAGGAACAGCTGCATGATCGGGATGATCAGGATGAGTACCAGTGTGCGTGGATCGCGCAAAATCTGGATGAATTCTTTACGGATCAAGGCAACTAGACGTGAATTCATTAATATAATCCGATCAGTGATGGATCATCGCAAATATGCGATGCAGTTCTGCGTTTTTTTTAGATCAGTTTAACTATGACCGATCACGCTCATAGATCACATCGCTCTTAGCTGCCATAATAAAATCATTCTTGTGCAGCCCATGGATCTTGTGAGTCCACCACACTACTTTTACTTTTCCCCACTCTGTTTGCAGTAATGGATGGTGTCCTTCTTCTTCTGCGATTTCTCCAATCCGATTTGTAAACTGGATTGCTTCTCGAAAGTTTTTAAATCGGAAAATTCGGATAAGTTTATTGACTGTCCCTTCAGCTTCAAGGCTCCATTCGGGTACTTCTTTCATCAATGCTTCAATTTCCTCATTAGTCAGCAAGGGTTCGGTCCCACGGCAAGCAACGCATTTCAGGTCTACCAGCTCGCTCATCACTTCAGCCAGAAACCCCATTTCAGTTGTTTAACTGTAGCCAGGATTGCGTGCACACAATTATTCGCTGTCTGATCGCTAGCGGTTCTGAGAGCTACAGATTGGCAATGCTTCGCAGCAGCCCAAATACCAGGACTCCGATCTTGACGCCTTCACCAGCTGTAAGCTTCGGCGGGGCAGTCCCTTCGTTCTTCTGGATGAGAAGATACGTCGCGAGGAGTCCGACAGATGCTCCGATCACACTACCAATCACAAGTGCTTTTGGCCTCCAATTTTCAGCCAAAACCATTTCGGTGGTTTCTTAATTCATACTCGACCATCCTCTCCAGCTGTGACGAAACTCGCAGGTGGCTGCAGATCAAAATTTTCTTGATGTCAGGTCTTGACTATCCAGAACGCCTGCGGGTAATTTGTCTCCATAAAGTTTGGGAACCAGATGAGAAACCATTCACACGTAGCACAGGTTCAACTATCCGGTCGGTTGTGATTCTAACAATGGCTCTTAATTGGATCCAGGCTTTAAACATTCTGAAGGAATAAACCGGGAGCATCTGGATCAGCATCGTTATGCCGTAGACGCTTCCAACCAGCAGTACAAACATCAGCAAAGTAAGAACAATCACCGGGATAATCAGCCAGATTAACGAGATATCTGCCCACACCCTGATTTCTCCAGCTCCCATTTGGGTAGAAAGCAAGGCGAAGATTAGCAAGATCAATGTGCCGATCAGCATGGGCAAAGTAATCTGCAGGAATGTTTCTCTGCGGTGTTTTCGATATGTGATTGGATTTCTTTCTCTACCCAGATCCCGGTTGCGGTTTTCCATTGGACTCTATTTTAACATGGTTCATATCCAACAAAGCACTTCAATTCGAATAGGCTTCCTTTTTCAGCTCTGCCACATATGGAAGTGTTCGAAAGCGGTCTGCGAAATCCAATCCGTATCCCACCACCCATACATCAGGGATCTCAAAGCCAAGGTAATCCACCGGGAAATCCATCAGCGCCCGTTCCTTGCGCACCAATGCGCAGGTTCTCAATGTTGCGGGAAAACGCCCTTTCAATACCTGGTAGAGGTATTTTAAAGTATGACCTGTATCGACAATGTCCTCAACAATCAGAACATTCTGGTTCTCAATCGGCTCACGAAGATCCATTAATATTCGAACTGCCCCGGATTCGGTCGACTTGCCGTAGCTGGAAAGCGCCATAAAATCCACTACATGTGGGATTGAAAGTGCCCGTGTTAAATCGGCCATAAAAATAAAAGCCCCCTTCAAGATCCCAACGATATAAAGCTTCTGACCGCGGTAATCGTCTGAGATGCGATCCGCAAGTTCATGGACGCGGGTGTGGATTTCTTCTGCATTAATCAAAACACGCGCAACATCCCGAGGTAAGTCACCCATTTCACTGCCTCCTGCTCCAGTTATTTATGATCTTGTCTTCTGGCTGAGCCAGAATCCTTCCACCCTTACCCTATTTTACCCGATACTCAGTTATTATGAGTTTTAACGAATGCCTTAACAGTCTTATCTCCTCTGAGGAAATCCCAAAGATTTTATTACTCTACACTTAAATCGAGGCTTGGTCAGTTCTTTGCCTGGGTTAAGGTTGTCTCGTGAGAAAAGATGAAGCCAGGTTCCATATCATTCACATCCCATGTGAAAATAATCCTTCAAAAATCCCTGCTTTATTCAGATTGAAAAATATTTAGAAGTCAAGCTGAATGGATGGCTGATGGAATTATGTTTATAATAAATCCCTTCGGGAAAATGACCGAATATGGAGTATTTATGTGAGTTATCGACTGATCTGCCAGAATGACCCAGACCAAAAGATCCAGATCAATAACTGGACATGGTTTGGCATTTTGGAGCTTGCCAAGAAATTTGGTTGGAATCCTCGAGGAACTGTTACTCCAGAAAGTCTGGAGATGGCGGGAATTTACTCGTCTTTTCCTGCAACCTGGCAGGGCGGCTATTGGGGAGGCGAGAGCCGATTGGTCCTTTTCGAGGATGCCCTTAATCTGGCGGACGCTCTTGACGAGGCTTTTATCAAGCTTGAGCCGCGAAGGCTGCCTTCTCTTCACCCATTTCACCTGAACGCCGGTAATGGTGATCTCGAAAATCCGGTGCCTGCGGTCGGAGTCATTCAAATGATGATAGGTTTATGCCAACAGGGAGCTTTCCTTATCGTGCCCATTTGAGCTGTTAAAGCCGATCGAACTACCCGAGATTATGCTCAGGAGATGGCTTGGTAGATTTCGATTCGGGGATTTAAAAAGAACGGAGAGATTTGCGGTAAGAAGGTTGGCAGTCGATATTCAAACACCTTCCCGAGCCGGTATCCCGTTTGGCCGGATCGCAAGCGCTTAAAAAACTCACATTCCACCGGGATTGAGGCGCAAGTAATCGGGTCATTAAACCGCTCGTAGGTAGGGCTATCAATTATCAGGTAATCTGTATCCCGCTTTTGAAGCCCTGCCTCGCCTAAATTAACTTTACCTTCCCAGCCTGGGTCGGGCTCCCCTTCCATCATACTCTTTGAGAAAAATAAAGGATAATTATGTTTTCTTTTGAAATATCGATCAGGGATTGTTGGCGGAAAGAATGTATATTCAACCGAGCTGTCCTTTGGAAATTCGGCTACAAATGCGCTTGCGCCTATCCGACTATCGTTAAAAAATAGAAGCGTCACGCTGGCAACCCGCAGTGCTGAAAGCCCCAAAACAATGAAAGCGGCAGCGATTACACCAGCTTCGATTATTCTGGAACTTCGATTTTTACCCAATTTATACAAATCCTCCATAAATAAACCCGTAAGGACGGTGACCAGAATTATGATCGGTAAATAAAACCTGGCGGCGTAGTTGTAAACCAGCAACATCGGGAGGTTGAGCGAAATGATCGCGACAAAGATTACTCCGATTCCCTTCTCACGCTTTTCGGGTTTGTCACCCCTGTATTCGCCTTTTATGATCAGCAGATATGCGTGATATATCAACGCTGCCAGGAATAGGATTGCCACTGCTCGACCTAGCGACTCATCCAGAACTGACCACTGACCGATAAAACCCAGCGGCGTATCTGGGCCACGGTCGAATCCTGCGTGCTGGAACATGCTGACGCTGAAATACTTCAGAAATATTGAAAAACGGGTAATCACCTGGGGAGTCCCGAGGATAAATCCAGCCAGGAACCAAACCGCCCCAAATATCAAGGGTTTAATGACACCAAGGAGATCGGTCTTTAATCGCATTCTTTGGTCAAGAATCGTAATAAACACCGGCATAACCACTAACCCTAACCCATTGTATTTGCTTGAACCTGCCAAACCGATCGCAAAAAAGGAGGCATACAGCCAACAGTTCTTGGCAGTAATTCGATTTTGGATCAGAAAAATAACAGCCAGCGTTGTAAATGTTGCGAGATAAATGTCATTGTGGGCAATACGAGCACTCAATGCAATTTCACTGCTCGTGAGGATCAATCCAGCCGAAATTAATCCTGAAAGCCTGCCTCCCCCAAGCCAACGGCTGAATTGGTAAATTAGGACCGTCAGAAGACCAGCCAGCAGGGCGTTCATCGTCCGGACTGTGAGGATATAAGCGTACCTGGAATATCCAAGCCGATCGAGCGCTTTTCCGGTCAGGAACATAGCGTTTTTTGGCAGGAAAGGATAATTAAAAAATGTCGGATCTATTCGGTATTCACCTTCAACCATCTTATACACATTTTTCGCCAGTTCATCTGGATGCCAGAAAGAAGGCGCGCCCCATCCCACACCTGGCAGAGTTATGCCAGCAAATACCAGGAATAATCCCAGACTAATGAACAAATCGAGTTCTTTTTGAGGTCATTGAGATTTTCTAAGACAGTAAATTATTGGATTTTTACTATTATATTCGACCTGGAGTTTTTTTCTCTATTGACAACTCTCGGCGCTCAAACGAAAATATAGATATGTTGGCGCGAGTATTTTCGTGCGCAGTAATTGGATTGGAAGGCGTCATCGTTGAAGTGGAGGTGGACACCAGCGATGGCTTGCCTGCAGTTATTATCGTTGGCTTGCCTGACGCAGCAGTTCAGGAAAGCCGAGAACGGGTTGCTGCGGCGATCAAAAATGCCGGGCTGTACTTTCCGCGCAAGCGTCTAACGGTCAACCTTGCGCCGGCAGCAGTGCGAAAAGCGGGACCGGCTTATGATCTTCCGATTGCATTGGGAGCATTGATTGCGAGTGGTCAACTCTCGCCGGACTGCGTGCAGGATTCGCTAGTCATCGGAGAGCTGTCTCTGGATGGAAGTGTACGACACGTACGCGGCGTCCTCCCAATGGCAGCGCTTGCCCGCCAGCAAGGCTTTAAGCGGATATATGCCCCCTCACCTGACGCCCTGGAAGCTGCCCTTATTCCGGACTTGT
This sequence comes from uncultured Chloroflexia bacterium, assembly GCA_963827155.1. Classification (GTDB taxonomy): domain Bacteria; phylum Chloroflexota; class Anaerolineae; order Anaerolineales; family UBA4823; genus UTCFX2. The sequence goes on from CAWGZV010000002.1 coordinate 3,005,564, forward strand.
CAGTGATACCGGTCGTTTCACTGACAGAATTAGTTTCCCACCTTTCCGGCATCCTGGCAATTTCTCCCCAGCCTGCGATTGAACCTGAAGATTTGCCTGTGCAGGTGCTGACTGATTTTAATGAAATCAAAGGACAGGAGCACGTCAAACGCGCCCTCGAAGTGGCTGCGGCTGGCGGGCACAACATGCTGATGGTTGGCCCACCTGGCGCCGGCAAAACTCTTTTGGCACGCGCGATTCCGAGTATCTTGCCGCGCATGACGATAGATGAGGCACTAGATGTCACCCGGATTTATTCTGTAGCAGACCAGCTTCCGCCAGATATCCCCCTCATTCGCAACCGCCCTTTCCGAGCGCCGCATCACACCATCAGCCACGCCGGATTAGTTGGAGGCGGCAACCAACCTCACCCAGGTGAAATTTCGCTTGCTCACCGTGGAGTGCTTTTTCTAGATGAGCTACCCGAATTCGGAATGCGGGTGCTCGAAGTACTGCGGCAGCCTATTGAAGATAAGATTGTCACAATCAGCCGCGCCCAGGGCACGCTGACTTTTCCTGCCAGCTTCATGTTGATCGGTGCGATAAATCCCTGCCCTTGCGGCTACTACGGTGACCCGGTCAAAGCCTGCACATGTTCATCCAGTACAGTCACCAAGTACCAGAAACGCATTTCTGGCCCACTCCTCGACCGGATCGACATCCATATTGAAGTCCCCCGTGTCGAATACGACAAGCTTTCTGACAGGAGGCAGGGGGAACCTTCTGCCGCCATCCAAGCCCGAGTTGAGACTGCCCGAGAACTGCAGCGCTGCCGGTTTACGATCGATCTTACCCAATCAAAAAGCGAACCGGTCCAGCCCGTCACATGCAACTCTGATATGCGCCCGGCAGAAGTACGACTTTACTGCAATCTTGATGAAGCGGGTCGCTCCCTGATGAAAACCGCCATGAACCAGCTCAACCTCTCCGCCCGTGCCTACCACCGGGTTTTGAAACTCGCCCGCACAATCGCCGACTTAGCGGCTGCGGAACAGATCACCCCCCAGCATCTTGCTGAGGCGCTGCAGTATCGACCGAGGATGATGGATAGAGGATAACCTTTGTCCCGTATGATCCCAGCTTCCGAGCGAATCCTACGCGCTCGGAAACTTATCCAGAAGGCTCGCGATCTGCCAGTTCCACATGGCATAGGTCGCTCAGATTTCACCTATATTTCCCAGGTAAAGACAATTCTTCAACAAGCCCGCGACCTGGTCAAATTCATTCCATACACTCCTACCGCCTCACCGGAACTCAAAGCGGAGGTTAGTAAGATCTTTGCCGAAGCTGATCTGGCAGATCACGAGATTCTGCACGGGTAAATACTAAAGTCATTAGCTCATCCCCTTATAGTAAAATTCCTTCTATGACTCGATATAAAATCATCGTCAACCCAATCTCCGGGCGCGGTAATGGAGAATTTTATTACCCAGAAATTGAAAATCGTTTGCGAGAGTTAGATATCGATTTTGAGATTTGCCGGACCGAGCGCCCAGGACATGCGATCGAGCTAGCCAAAAGCGCCAGCGAGGCTGGCTTCGAAGTAGTCGCTGCGGTTGGCGGTGATGGCACTGTCAACGAAGTGATCAATGGTCTGATGATCGCCCGCGTTAAGGGCTCCAAGCCCACCGCCTTAGGCGTGATTTCCATTGGGCGCGGAAACGATTTTGCGTTTGGGGCTCAGGTTCCCCCCGAACTGGAAGTCGCCTGCCGCACCTTAGCAATGGACAAAAGGAAATCGATTGATGTTGGTTTCGTTAAGGGCGGTGACTACCCTGCCGGTCGATATTTCGGAAACGGGATTGGGATAGGCTTCGATGCTGTAGTTGGTTTCGAAGCCTTGAAGATGCACAGGCTGGGTGGATTTCCCTCGTATATCGCCGCCGCTCTCAAAACCATCACGCTTTATTTCAATGCTCCTTTGCTTCAAATCGAATTCGATGAGGAAGTCCTGGTTCAACCATCTTTGATGGTCTCGGTGATGAACGGTCGCCGAATGGGCGGAGGCTTTATGATGGCGCCTGAAAGCCTGATTGACGATGGGCTCTTCGACCTCTGCATTGCCGGGGAGGTCAGCCGTCTGGCGATTTTTGGATTGATCCTAAGGTTTATGCGCGGTACACAGCTCGGGCATCCAGCGATCCGAACGGCTCGGTCTGATCATATAACTGTTACGGCTCTGAAAGACAGCCTGCCTGCCCATGCAGATGGTGAGACTCTTTGCGTTTCTGGCAAGAGTCTTGAAGTGCGCCTACTCCCAAAGGCGCTTGAAGTTATTATTCCAGGTTAATTCGAACACTCATGTCCTTCATTCAGTGGGCAGTCATCAAAACAGTTAAAGGGTTGATCCGCATGATTTGCCGGGTTGATGAAGGCTGGATTGAACAGGTACCAATAGCAGGACCATTAATATTGGTTAGCAACCATATCAATTTCCTGGATATCCCGCTGGTTTTTACACACCTCCAGCCGCGCCCACTCACTGCCTTCGTTAAAGTGGAAACTTGGGATAATCCGTTCATGGGATGGCTGTTCAACCTGTACGATGCAATCCCGATCGAGCGCGGCGCCCCTGACAGAACTGCCCTTCACCAAGGGATGGCTGCACTTAAGGAGGGAAAAATCCTTGCCATCAGCCCTGAAGGGACGCGCAGCAACAATGGTTGCCTGAAGCGCGGATATCCTGGTGTGGCTTTAGTTGCCCAGATGTCGAGAGCGCCCTTGCTTCCACTTGTTTTTTATGGAGGTGAGAACTTCCATCAGAACTTTCACCGACTGCGGCGCACCGATTTTCATATACGGGTCGGCAGGCAGTTTTGGGTAAACCAGGGGGACCGCATCGGCAAGAGAGACGACCGCCAAGCCATTACCGATGAAATCATGTACCAATTGGCAGCTCTGCTGCCCTTACAGTACCGCGGTTCATACTCCAATCTGGAAAATGCTACAACAAAAAATCTGACTTTTGAGCCAGCTTCAGCCTGATGAAAGCCAGTTCTCGTGTCGCAGGACCAAAAGTAAAAAACATTGCTCGAAGGGATTTTATTAAAATCGTCAGCCTGGTGAGCGGCGCAGTAGGACTGAGTGCCTTTCTTGATGCCTGCCAGCGATTAAAATCTCCTCCTGATATATCACCAGCAGCGGCAACAACTGCTCCACCTCTAACCCAATCCGTCACTGAAGAAAATTACACCTCAGCCCCTTCTCAGACTCCGGCGGAGATCAACCCAATGGAACCTCCAACTCAAAACCCATCCCCTAAAATTGCCGAACCTTCTGCAAAAATTGCATTGGTTAAGACAGGTAATCGGGCTGCGGGGATTCAGCAGGCAATGGAGATGCTGGGATTATTCCCTATCGCTGAACAGCACGTTTTTCTCAAGCCAAATTGCAACAGCTCCGATCCCGCACCAGGTTCCACTCATCCGGAAACGCTGCACGCCTTGATACAAAAACTGCAAGCGATGGGGGCTGCCAGCATCACGGTTGGCGACCGGAGCGGCATGGGGAATACCCGAAACGTATTCGAAAAGCTTGGGATTTTCGAGCAAGCAAAAGAGCTTGGTTTCTCCACCCTCATCCTGGACGAGCTGACTGCTGATGACTGGGTTTCTTTCAATGTTCCTGGTTCTCATTGGAGGCAGGGCTTTCGTATACCTCGTTTCGTCCTTGAAAGTAAGGCCGTTGTGCAAACTTGCTGCTTGAAAACTCACCGGTATGGCGGTCATTTCACACTATCTTTGAAGAATTCCGTTGGTCTGGTTGCTAAAAAGGTTCCCGGCGATAACTATGACTATATGAATGAACTGCACGATTTACCAGATCAGCGACTGATGATCGCAGAAATCAATGCCGCTTATCAGCCTGCGGTCGTCTTACTGGATGCTGTAGATGGATTTGTCACAGGCGGTCCAGATCGGGGGAAGCTGGTCCATCCCGGGCTTATCCTGGCGGGGATGGACCGCATAGCGATCGATGCTGTGGGGGTGGCGATTTTGCGGATGTTTGGAACAACTTCAGAAGTTTCGCGAGGCCCAATCTTTAAACAGGCGCAAATTTCCAGGGCTGTTGAGCTTGGATTGGGAATCACAAATGCCTCTCAGATTGAATTATTGACCTCCGATAAAGAAAGTAAAAACGCCTCCACGATAATTTTAGAGACCCTGTACGAGTTGTGAAACCGGGATCGATCATGAATTGATTTAGCCTGGTGGTGTGCATTATTTCACGAACACTTGACAGGATTCTCTACTCACTGTACAATACTTTATTGCAATAAACATAATAGATCCTGTAGGGTTTATAGGATGATAAAGGAGAGCTTCCAAGTTGCATCTATCCAAACGCGGTGAATACGGATTAAGAGCCATGATCGATCTGGCTACTCAGCTTGATTTAAAAAAAGCTTCTGGTAAAAACAGCAATGTCGTTCAGATTAAAGATATTGCTGAACGTCAACATATCCCATCGAAATTCTTGGAACAAATCCTCTTGACACTGAAGAACAACGGACTTCTGCACAGCCGAATGGGGGTCGGTGGTGGTTATTATCTGGCTAGACCTGCCAATGAGATCAGCCTTGGACACATTGTCCGGATCTTGGACGGACCGCTGGCGCCGATAGGCTGTGTGAGTCAAATGGCATACGAGTCTTGCGGCTGCCCAGATGAAAACAACTGTGGACTGCGCCTTGTGATGCTCGATGTTCGCAACGCGATATCCCATATCCTTGACAACACTACCCTTACAGACGTCACTGAGCGCGTCGACCTCGCGAATATTCCAATGGAACTTTAATCACATCGCTTCGCTGGAAACAATTTAATCACGAGCCACGAAGCTGGAAAAGCTCATTTATAAAGTATAGTAAATCACTAGAGCAAATGGGGTAAATTCGTATTTCTAAATTCGAACAATTTTGGAGGATTGAACGATGCAAAGACTACCTCGCTTCATTATTTTGATCCTTTTGATGTCTGTGCTCAGCCTGCCCCTAACAGCCTGCAGCAGCGCATCTCAAAATCAGGACCCCAACAAGCCCCAGGGCAATATCGCGGTATCTGGCGCTTTTGCGCTTTATCCAATGATGACACGCTGGGCTGAAGAATTCCAGAAAGCGAATCCAAATGTCCAATTTGATATCTCGGCTGGTGGTGCAGGCAAAGGAATGGCTGACGCTCTGAACGGTGCGGTGGATATCGGTATGGTTTCAAGGGATGTGACCGCAGAAGAGGAAGCAAAAGGTGCATATTGGGTAGCAGTCGTCAAGGACGCAGTTTTTCCCATGATCAATGAAAAGAATCCAGTCCTTCAAGAACTGCTCAAAATGGGGATCTCACAGGAAACACTCATCAAAATTTTCATCACGGGCGAGATCACAACCTGGGGGGAAGTGGTCGGTCGTCCAGAGATTACCGACGCAATCCATGTCTACACACGCTCAGACGCGGCAGGCGCTCCAGAAGTTTGGGCAAAATATCTGGGCAACAAAAAGCAGGAGGACTTGTTGGGGGTGGGAGTCTTCGGGGATCCGGGTTTGCTCGAGGCGGTGATTAAAGACCCCTTGGGGATTGGCTACAACAACCTTGGGTATGCCTTTGACAACGCAAGCGGTAAACCGGTTGCCGGTGCTCTGCCTTTGCCAATCGATAACAATGTCAATGGATCTGCCGACGCAGAAGAGATCCTCGAGTCAAAATCCGAAGCCGTTGAGATGGTCGCTTCGGGAAAGTATCCATCACCTCCGGCACGCCCCCTGAATTTGGTAACAAATGGAAAACCAACCGGGACGGTGCTCGCGTTCATAAATTGGGTCCTCAATGATGGTCAGAAGTTCGTTGGCGAAGCTGGCTACGTGCAGCTCACTGAAGATCAATTGAATGCCAGCATCCAGAAGTTGAAATAATTGCTATAATGTAGCCGGAAATCACAAACCTGGCAGGATTGAACTGCCAGGTTTGTGATAACTTAGAGATTACGCCTGGAGACAATGGAAAGCTCAAACAAAAAAATCATTCAGGCTCGCCGATTCTCCACTACCCTGAAGCGTCGTCAATCCCGTGACAGAATCTCGGCTAAAGTCTTTTTCTATATATCAGCATTCCCTTTGCTGTTGATCTTTTTGATCGTCATTGCCCTGGTCCTGCGCTCCGCACCCATCCTGGGTGCGAGCTCATTGTGGGATTTGCTTACTGGTCAGGTTTGGAAGCCAGTTCAAGGATTTTTCGGTTTTTACCCCTTTATCATTGGCACGATTTGGGTGACAGCGGTCGCTATGATCCTGGCTGTGCCGCCCTGTTTACTTGTGGCGATTTATCTCGCAGAATATGCCCATACTCCTTTGAAAAACGCCATGAAACCGCTGCTGGACTTACTCGCTTCCATCCCTTCAGTGGTTTATGGTGTTTGGGGCGTAGTCGCGATCGTACCCTGGGTCCAGGATTCGTTTGCGCCGTTTATGAAACATTGGTTTGGATTCATCCCCTTGTTTCAATCTGACAATCCAACTGGTTTCAGCATTCTCTCAGGAAGCATCGTTCTGGCGGTCATGGTCGCACCGTTTATCATCGCAGTAATCTATGAAGTGATGCACAATGTCCCAGAAGGGCTGCGACACGCATCTCTGGCGATGGGGGCAACGCGCTGGCAGACCGTCCGTCATGCCGTCCTGCCCCAAACAATCCCCGGGATCGGAGCAGGGATTGTGTTAGGCGCTTCAAGAGCCCTGGGCGAGACCATGGCGGTCTTGATGGTGGTTGGCAACGTTGCGAAGGTCCCCAGCTCGATCTTTGATCCGGCGTATCCTCTGCCATCTTTGATTGCCAACAATTATGGCGAGATGATGTCGATCCCCATGTACGATTCCGCTCTGCTCGGTGCAGCTCTTGTGCTGCTGATGATGGTGCTAGCCTTTAACATCATCTCTACCCTTGCACTACGCCAAATTCTTCGGAGGGCAAAATGATCAAGCGCCGACATCTCGAAGAAGGTTTCTTCAAAATCTTGATGATCCTTTCGCTGATTCTGGTTGCCGGCAGCCTGGGTTTTATTCTGATCACCGTGATCGTCAAAGGTCTGCCAGCATTGAACCTCGCGATGATCACCCAAACCCCAAAAGGCGGTTTTTATCTCGGCAAAGAGGGCGGCATTTTGAACGCGATCATAGGCTCGCTTTATCTGGCCTTGGGCGGGACTCTGCTTGCGCTGATTTTCGGCTTGCCGATCGCGATCTACCTTGAAGCATATTCCCAACGCGCTCGCTGGTCAGATTTTGTCAGGCTTTCGCTTGACGTGCTCTGGGGTATCCCATCGATTGTTTACGGCGCTTTCGGCTTTACAGTGATGCTGGCACTCGGCATGCGGGCTTCGCTCTTGGGAGGGATCATCATCCTGGCACTGCTTGAACTGCCGATCATGACACGCGCCATGGATGAGGTGATCCGTATGATGCCTTTTGAGATGGAGGAGGCTTCCTTCGCAGTTGGCTCCACTCGCTTAGAGACAGCCTTATACGTAGTCACGCGGCAAATGCTGCCTGGGATCTTGACTGCCGTCCTTCTGGCGTTTGGACGCGGGATTGGCGACGCGGCTTCGGTGTTGTTCGTGGCAGGATACACCGATCGATTACCCACCTCGCTCTTAAGCCCGGTAGCTTCCCTGCCTCTGGCCGTTTTCTTTCAACTCGGCACCCCATTTCCTGAAGTTCAACAGCGCGCCTATGCATCTGCCTTGATCCTTACGGTGATCGTCCTGGCGATCAGCCTAGGTTCCCGCTGGATTGCCAGCCGTTTAAGCCGCTATACCATACGTTAGGAGTTATCGGTATGGAAACACACATCGAAATAAGAAATCTTGAGGCATATTACGGAGACGTCCCTGCGCTGAAAAATGTTAATCTGGAAATCCCCCGCCAACAAATCACTGTGATCATGGGACCATCCGGCTGCGGGAAGACGACATTGCTCAAGAGCCTGAACCGCTTCTTCGAGCTTACAGACAAGACCAGGATGCGAGGTGAGGTCCTGATTGATGGGGAGGATATTTATTCCCCAAGTGTGGATGTTACAGAGATCAGGAAGAAAACCGGCCTCCTGGCTCAACGCCCATACCCGCTCCCAATGTCAATCTATGATAATGTCGCATATGGGCTGCGCATCCACCATATTTGCAGAAAAGGGCAGGAGATGGATCGCCGCGTCCGCCATTATCTGGAAATGGCTGGCTTATGGGACGAAGTCGAAGACCGTCTGCATGCACCAGCCAGCGGTCTCTCAATCGGCCAACAGCAGCGTCTTTGTCTTGCGCGCGGGCTGGCTGTTGAGCCAGAAATCTTGCTTGGCGATGAGCCTACCTCAGCCCTTGATCCGATCTCTGCTAAAAACATAGAAATGCGTCTGTTGGACCTAAAAAATCAATACACCATTGTGATGGTCACTCATGTCTTGCGCCAGGCGCGCCGCCTGGCAGATTATGTAATTTTTATGTACCTGGGGGAAGTAGTAGAGTGCGGTACGGCGCATGAGGTATTTACCAACCCGCATGAAGAACGAACCCGCGCCTATCTCGAGGGTCAGTTCTAAATGCTATAATAATCCCATGCGCATATTTCGAGGCTGGTTCATCCTAGCCTTCCTATTCCCGCTTCTGGCATTCAAGTCAACTTCAGCGCTGCAAACCCAGCCGCTTGTGCTTGTGCTCAAAGCCGATGGACCGGTTGCCCCGCCAATGGCCGAATATTTAAACCGAGGCTTGAAGCTGGCAGAGCAGCGCGGAGCCGAGCTGGTTGTATTGGAATTGGACACTCCTGGCGGCAGCGTGGATTCGATGAATACGATCGTCCAGACCATCCGCCTAAGCAAAACCCCGGTGGTGGTTTATGTATCTCCACGCGGCGCGATGGCCGGCAGCGCTGGGACGGTCGTGGTCCTGGCTGGTCATGCTGCTGCAATGGCGCCCGAAACAGCGATTGGTGCGGCAAGCCCGGTGGGATCGCAAGGCGAAGACCTCGGCGAGACGATGCAAGCCAAAACCAAGAACATCCTCAAAGCCACAGTCCGAGCCCTGGCAAAGGACCGCGGACCAGAAGCCATCCGTATGGCTGAGCAGACCATCGAGGCGGCCGAAGCCGTTTCAGCCGAAGAAGCTCTGGATGCCGGAATGATCGATTTTATCGCTGAAGATATCGATGACCTGCTGCGCCAGCTTGATGGATATACCGTCCGGGTTAATTCAGAGGATGTTCGTCTGGATACACTCTCTGCCCAGGTCACCACAGTCGACCAATCCTTTATTGAGAAGCTGCTTGCTGTGCTAACGAATCCCTCCATCGTTTTCTTACTGATTACGATTGGGGTCCAGGCTATCTTGATTGAGATCTCATCTCCTGGGGGATGGGTCGCAGGTACGATAGGGGTGGTTTGCCTGGCGCTGGCTGCATATGGATTGGGCGTACTGCCGGTAAACTGGTTTGGAGTAGTCTTCTTCATCCTGGCTTTCGTCCTGTTTCTCCTGGATATCAAGGCGCCTACCCATGGGGCTCTCACCGTGGCAGGTGTCATTTCATTAATCACCGGTTCACTGGTTATGTTCAACTCTCCCAGCGTCCCAGATTTCATGCGCATCCCGGTTCCGTTAGTAGTGGGCACATCGGTTGTCACCGGATTGATCTTTTTTGGGGTGATGCTGTTAGCCGTCCGAGCCCAACACGCTCCAGTTCGAATGGGGATGGAGAGCATGATAGGAAAATCCGGCACGGCGCGCAGCGAGATTTCTCCGCTGGGGCAGGTTCAGGTAGGCGCTGAATTGTGGACAGCAGAGATCATAGAAGGGGAGGAGTCCATTTCGGCTGGAGAGCGGGTCGAGGTCATCAGTATCGAAGGATTGCGTTTGAAAGTTCGCCGCCCTCAGCATCAGTAAAGCGGACAATCGTGCGTACAACCGCCTATCGCTACCCTAACGAACAAATCATCCTGGCAGGAACCCTCTTTCTTGTACTCCTGGTAATTGCCCTGACTGCTTCTGCAACAGTGTGCGCCAGCGCGATCTTTATCCTGGCGTTTGTGGTGTTTTCCTTTCAAGTAGGTCTCTCTCATCACCGCCAGCTGCTCGCATCCGCCCAACCTGTGACCTCAGAGCAGCTGCCCGAACTGGCAGAAATGGTTAATCTCACTAAAAATCGCCTTCAACCAGGTCCAATAGACGTTTACCTGCTTCCTAGCCGCGAGCTGAATGCCTACACTTTCGGATTGAGTGCGCCAAAGGTCGTGGTACTTTATTCGGCATTAGCTAGAGCGATGGATGCTGAGGAGATGACATTTATCCTTGGGCATGAGATGGGTCATGTCGCGCTTGGTCACACCTGGTTGAATACGCTGGTTGGAGGTATCGCCGGCATCCCAAGCTCTTTCACCGCAGCTGCGGTGCTATCCGTGGCATTCCTTGGATGGAACCGCGCTTGTGAATATTCAGCCGATCGGGCCGGGTTGCTCGCCTGCGGAAGCGCTGAGAAAGCTGTCTCCGCCCTGGTTAAATTAGGTGCAGGTCCGAAAGCAAATTCAATCCGGGAGTTGGAGCTGGCTTATCGCAATCTCGACGCTGAAGACGACACCTTCATTGGCAGCTTGAACGAAGCGCTCGCAACCCATCCAATGCTGATCCGTCGAATCCAGCGAATTCGCGAATTTTCCAGCTCAGCGACATACACTCGACTGAAGGTTCAGATCACCAAGAATGCTTAGAAGTAACCTTTACAAGCTCCAGGTGGGATTTGGATTCAAGTCATTCGTCGTATTGCCAATCAATGAATATCAATTACAATACGAGCCGTATCGGTCTATAAAAAATAGACACACTATCAAGTCAAAAGGAGATTATTATGTACGTTCGAACTGATATGAAGTCTGGCGCCGCCTGCTACACCGTTCAATCTGGCGACAGCCTCAGCACCATTTCTCAGACCTTCTACGGCGATATGTCTGCCAATAACGTCAGCAAGATTTACTACTCCAACATGGCCACTATCGGCTCAAACCCGAACGTGATCTTTCCCGGGCAGAACCTTTATATCCCTGACTAAACCAAAAGGCGGTCAATTGAAATCACGACGAGCAATTGACAGCCAAGGAGAGTAAATCAATGATTAATGAACGCTACATCCCGCAATTGCAGGTACGCTCCAGTCTTCGGAGCGGAAACAGCGGTGGTGGATATGTCGATGGTGTATGGTACCCGGATCAAAGCGGCGTCTGCGGCACCTCAACAACACCTCCGACTACCCCGCCACCGACCACCCCGACTTCAGGCGGCGGTTATGTGAATGGTGTCTATTATCCCGACAAGAGCGGTACTTGCGGTTAACACAGACCGGATCCGCCTTGCTTCCATTCCGACCACACAACCAATGAACAGCCGTCATGGTTGGGATGGCGCAAAACTAGGACAACAACTCGGCGCAGGGAAGGCGGATTTTTCAAAATTTGCCGGCTCCGCAGCGACCTGGTATGCCAATCAAATTGGAGCAAGAATATGAAAGTAGAAACGGACCTTAAGTCAGGAGCGTTGCTGCAAGATGCAGCCAAAACGGTTGGCGACGCCGCAAATTCAGTTGCGACGATGATCACCAACGCAAACCAGCAGGCTGCAGACCTGACCAGCACGGTTGTTAAAAAAGCGAACGCGGTCTGGTACGCCCTGGTTTCTTAACCAGATAAATTAACTTCACTCTCTAAGACGAAAAAGGGGTTTCTGCCTTCCCGGCTTTAACCCTTTTTTCTTTTTCCCAGCACTTCTCAGAAAAATTCAGCTAATCGGGAATAAAGCTTCTTTCGGTTTACCGGCTGGAGATTTCCACGCCATTATCACATCAAAGTTGAGCTGTTCAGGCGACCCCAATTGGCGCTGCTGGCGCGAGACCGCAAAACGGGGTAAAATCTTGCTGAGCCGCTGGTCAAATCCAGAAATAAGTTCTGGGCGCCAACTACCAGCTAAATCAATGAGGTCAACGAATGCCTTTCACACCAACACGTGACCGGGTAAAACCCGACCAGATCAATACAAACCCCAGCCGCCGCCCAGATTGGATCAGGGTGCGAGCGCCATCGGGGGAAACATACGAATGGCTTCAGGGATTGATGCGCAGCAAGGCTCTTCACACTGTCTGTGAGGAAGCGATGTGCCCCAACATGGGGGAATGCTGGGGATCTGGAACAGCGACGTTCTTAATGCTGGGCGATGTCTGCACTCGCACATGCGGTTTTTGCGATATCAAGCGCGGCCAGCCTTCTTCCCTGGATTGGCTCGAACCTGAGCGGGTTGCTCAGGCTGTGAAAGCTATGAAATTAAAGCATGCCGTAATTACAAGCGTCAACCGCGATGACCGCAAGGACGGTGGAGCACCGATCTTCGCTATGGTGATCCGGCGAATCCGCCAGCTTCATCCCGGCTGTTCGATCGAAGTATTGATCCCCGATTTTAAGGGCAGTGTTGAGGCTCTACGGATTGTCATGGCCGCCCGTCCTGAGATTCTCAACCATAATGTCGAAACGGTCCCACGCCTATTCAAGTCGGTGCAACCCCAGGATCGATATGAGTGGGCGGGAGCAACCCTAAGCAACGCCAAGAAACTTGAGCCTGAAGTCCTGACAAAATCCGGAATTATGGTGGGGCTCGGCGAGACAATGGATGAAATCAAAGCAGTAATGAAGGACCAGCGCAGCTGGGGCGTGGATATCCTGACCATTGGTCAGTATTTGCAGCCCTCTAAGAAACACCTGCCTATCGAGCGCTACTACACACCAGAAGAGTTTTCCGAACTGAAAGAATTTGGCCTTTCGATCGGTTTTCGATGGGTAGAAAGCGGTCCCCTGGTTCGCTCATCATACCATGCAGCCGAGCAGGTGCGCGTTTTGAGCGCCGTTCATCGGAAGTTGTATGGAGAGGCCTCCCCAGAAGGCTGATTTCTGCTCCATGACTAGGCGAATAATATTAATCACCTGGGCTCTGCTTGCCTCCTTTTTCCTTATGTCATCTGGCTGCGGGTCAAGTGGGCTGGGAGGGGCGGAACCGACAACTCCGGCGCCTGAGGCTGTATTCACATCTGCCGCCCAAACCGCCGAGGCGCTCCGGATCGAACGCTTTGCCCAAACAGCAACGCTCCCGGCCGAGTCTGTGATCGCGACATCAGCCTTTGTGACTCCGACACCATCTTCCACGCCCTCAAGCGCACCTATCATCCAAATTTCGCCAACTGCAGCCACCGCAGTTTCATCTCAGGCGGTTTCTGGCGGAGATAGGGGTGAATTTGTCGCCGATGTCAGCATTCCGGATGGCACTGTCTTTGCTCCGAATCAAACTTTCCAGAAGACCTGGCGGCTTGCGAATGCTGGTCAATCCACCTGGACAACTGACTTCGCGCTGGTATATATCGACGGGGATTTAATGGGCGCAGAACCTTCAACGCCGCTTTCATCCACGGTAGCGCCTGGAGAAAGGGTTGAGATCACAGTCAACATGGTGGCGCCTCCAGATCCTGGTTCTTATCGCGGTTATTGGAAGCTCCGCAACGCCAGCGGTCTAATATTCGGTTTTGGGGCGAATGCCGATGAAGCCATCTGGGTTGATATTTCGGTCCAAGGCGAGCAGGCATCCGGAGCAGAAAATCTCAGCCCAACGACAGCTGGGTCAATATCTACAATCTCGTTGAGTGTGGATAACGCCCATGTGAGCGGCGGATGTCCTCATACCTTCATTTTTACTGCGCAGATCAGCTTGAGCCAGTCTGCAACGCTGAGCTATTTGCTCGAATCCGGGGCGATTTCCGGATCTGATTTCCGGCTTCCTCCTCCTGCAACTCAAACCCTAGGCAAAGGGATTCATCCGGTTATCTACGAAATTACAGTACCAGCCGAAGTGACTGCCTGGGCACGTTTGCACGTTACTCAACCTATCCAGGCATTCTCAAATCAGGTCAATTTTTCCCTCACCTGCGGTTAGGCGCCAACCTGATATGCCTGAAGGTCTTGCTAATCCCCTGCGGCAAGCCATCGAAGAGCGCTCCCACCAGCTTGGCTTCGACCTTTTTGGCGTGACTTCTCCCGATCCACCTCCGCACTTCAATGCATTCCTGGAATGGCTGACGGCAGAGATGCACGGAGACATGGCTTACCTGGCAACCGAGAAATCTCTTACACGGCGATCAAACCCTCTGCAAATACTGCCTGAGTGCCGGTCCATCCTGGTGCTGGGTGTCTGCTACCATGCTCCAGATAAGGTTTCACAAGAAACCCGTCTCAAACTTACTCCTCCTAAAGGCAAAACCGCAGCATTTGCCTGGGGTGATGACTATCATGAAGTCCTGAATAGGAGGTTGAGAGAGTTGGTGGGTTTCATAGATCAACTCGTAGGGTATTCGGTTCCAAACCACTGGTATACCGATACTGGCCCGCTACTCGAACGCGACCTGGCCCAACGCGCCGGGTTAGGATGGATTGGAAAAAACACCTGCCTCATCCATCCCAAAGTTGGTTCGTATTTCCTGCTGGCAGAAGTGCTGCTGGGCCTGGACCTTCCGCCCGATGGGCCATTCAGTTTCGACCGCTGTGGGACATGCACGCGCTGTCTGGATGCCTGTCCGACCGGCTGCATCTCTCCTGATCGTACGCTGGATGCTCGCCGTTGTCTTTCCTATCTCACGATCGAACTTAAAACAGTTATCCCTGAGAATCTACGCCAGAAGCTAGGGGATTGGGTATTCGGCTGTGATATTTGCCAGCAAGTTTGCCCCTGGAATCAGCGTTTCGCCGAACCCTATGGTGATCCCTCCTTTGCCTCTCGACCGGGTCTCCCTGAACCCGATTTGATCGAAGAGCTCGGTTTAACCACGCATGAATTCAATCGAAAATTTCAGAATAATCCGGTTAGACGAGCAAAACGCCGAGGTTATCTCCGGAATGTTGCCGTTGCTTTGGGCTGCGCTCGTGATCCAGTCTCATTATCAGCACTTAAAGCAGCACTAATAGATGCTGAGCCCATTGTCCGCTCCCATGCCGCCTGGGCGATAGGTCAGATGGAAGGGCAGCAAGGGATTCAAATTCTGTCACAGGCGCTCAAAACCGAAGAAGAACCAGAAGTTCTTTTAGAAATCCGAGCCGCATTACGAGATCGCAGCCCCCGCCAAGCTTAAAGCCTTCACATCTGGCGATGTTATAATCCCCGAACATGCGTAAAAAGGTCGTAATTGCGTTTTCAATACTCATTGTCTCAATTTCTGCTTTATGTTTGGCGGGCTTGATGATCTTGCAGGTTCCAGCCTTATCCGACCGGGTGATATGGCGTCTGGATAACATGGTTTCCAGAATCCGCAGGGTAATCAATCCACCCGAACAGGTTGTATTTATCCCCGCAGGCGCCGGTCCAGCTGCGCCAGCTGCCAATCCTGAAAATCCCGGTTTGATTCTCGAGCCAACCTCAACCCCTATTGCTGGCTTGGAGACAACCCCAACCTCGGAAGTCTCTTCAGCTCCTGCAACTGCCACCTCAGTGTCTTCCCTAACCCTTGCGCCTTCGCCCACTGCGATCCCTGGTGCGATTCTGCTTCCAGGCGTAATTCACGAATATCAGCAGTTCAACAACTGCGGTCCAGCAAACTTAGCCATGGCTCTCTCGTTTTGGGGCTGGCAGGGAGATCAACGCGATACCCGCCAGTTTCTTCGACCAAACAATAAAGTCGACGATAAGAATGTGATGCCGGCTGAAATGATCGCATTTGTTGAGGGGTTCACAGATCTGCGAGCCATCACCCGCACCGGAGGAGACCTGGATATCCTGAGAGGTTTGATTGCCGCCGGCTTTCCGGTGCTGATTGAAGCCGGACATCACCCCCCAGACGATTGGTGGATGGGACATTATCTCGTCGTCAATGGGTACGATGACAGCCGACAGGTCTTCACCGTCCAGGATTCACTCAGCAATCCGAATTTGGAGATGTCTTATGCAGACCTGGCTGGACACTGGTGGCGCGATTTTAATTATGTCTACCTGGTCATCTTCCCTGCTGATAGAGAGTCTGAAATTTCCAGTATCTTAGGCTCCCGTTGGGACGAGCGCTTCAGCTACGAGCTTTCTGCTCAAAAAGCAATTGATGAATCTTCGGTCCTCCAAGGACGTGACAGGTTCTTTGCGGCATTCAACCTTGGATCGAGCCTGGTTGGTATGGAGAGTTATCCGGCAGCAGCGCAGGCTTACGACCAGGCATTTGAGATTTACCAGACCCTCAGCGAAGAGCTGCGACCTTACAGGCTGATGTGGTACCAGAGTGGTCCTTATCAGGCATATTACGAGACCGGTCGCTACCAGGATGTCATCGACCTGGCAAATACAACCTTCACCTGGGTGGGTCAGCCAGTGCTTGAGGAGAGCTACTACTGGCGGGGCAAGGCTTATCTAGCCCTTAACCAAAATCAGGTTGCCATTTCAGATTTCGAGAAGGCAGCTCGCTTGAACCCTAATTATGCTCCTCCACGCCTGGAGCTGAACCAACTGGGAGCCTCACTACCCTGAAGTTGAATGAGTGGGCATCGAATGCGAAATCGACTACCTTTAGCTGCAGTGATAATCCCGCTCTTCATAATCTGCCTGGTTGGATTTTTTTTCCTCCCTCCGATCCATGACAGATTGGTTTGGAAGATGCAAGAGATTTCCTTAAGGATTGGATACACCCTGCATCCTCCAGAGAAAGCGGTCTTTGTCCCAACTCAGCAAAGTCTTTCCCCGCCGCAGGTGACCACATTCGCCACCGAGGCTGCTGTCGAGACTACTGCCAGCGCGACCTCTGAAGCAACTTTTGCTGCGACCGACCCTCAACTTGGACCTGCCGAGGAGACCAATTTTTCCCTCACACCGACGCCAGCATCCACCCCAATCCCTGGAAGAACCATTCTGACAGGTGTGGTGTATGAGGACCAGCATGGAGGAAAGCGCAACTATTGCGCACCAGCGAACCTTGCTATGGCTCTCTCCTATTGGGACTGGCAAGGGAATCAGGATGTAGTGGGTCCGGTAATTAAGCCAGAAGCGGACGACAAGAATGTGATGCCATATGAAATGGCGGATTATATCCATGAACAGACCAATTTAGGCGTGGTCCAGCGAGTTGGAGGAGATACAGATACCCTCCGACGCTTCTTAGCAGCCGGATATCCAATCCTGCTCGAGAAAGGGGTTTATTTCAACGACCTTACCGGAGTAGTCAGCTGGATGGGGCATTACCAGATCATCACCGGTTACGACGATGCTGCTCAAGTGTTCATATCACAGGATTCATTCATAGGTCCTGACCATGAAACCCCATACGATGATTTGATTGAAGGTTGGAGGGCATTTAACTACATATACCTGATCGTTTACCCACCTGAACGCGAGCAAGAAATCATGACTTTGCTAGGACCAGACGCCGATGAGACTGTAAATTTCCAAAATGCTGCGCTTAAAGCCTCAAATGAGATCTATGGTTTGTCAGGCATAGATCAGTATTTTGCCTGGTTCAATCGCGGCTCCAGTCTGGTGGCGCTCCAGGATTATGGCGGCGCCGCGGCCGCATATGACGAATCTTTCAAGTTATATCCCTCAATCCCAGAAAATGAACGACCGTGGCGCATGCTTTGGTACCAAACCGGCCCATATTTCGCTTATTTTGGGGTACAGCGCTATTACGACCTGCTCTTTCTGGCCGATTCGACTCTAAACGCGATGCAGGGCGAAAAAAACCTCGAAGAAAGTTATTTTTGGCGAGGCAGAGCCAGAGCTGCTTTGGGAGACAACGCGGCTGCAATCGAAGACTTTCGGCTCAGCTTGAAATACCATCCGGGTTTTGAGCCGGCAATTTACCAGCTGGGCGTCTTGGGGGCGGATGTCCCTTAAAAGTGGATCAATATAAAACTGAAGTCTATGCGTAAAACGTTTCAATTCATCTTGATGCTCCTAATCGTTGCCGGAATCTGGGCTGGCATATTGTTGATGCTCTCCTCAGACAGCCTTAATTATCGCGTTTCGACATTGATGGCTGAAGTAAAATACGCCCTTAATCCGCCAGAAAATGTAGTGTTCGTCCCGGCTGCCCAACCAACGGCGGTACCTACGCAAAATGTAATGCCCACGGCAACAGCTACGATCGCATTGACAACGCCCACTGCCCCTCCAATTCCTCCTACACCCTCTTCAACCCCCACCCTGATCCCGACCCCTTTACCATCCAGCGCGAACCTGACCGGCATTGTCCACCAGTTCCAGATGTGGAACAACTGCGGTCCTGCAAATCTCTCGATGGCGCTCTCTTTTTGGGGGTGGAAAGGCGATCAGCGCGACACTGCGGATTACCTTAAGCCTAATCCACGCGATAAGAATGTGATGCCGTATGAAATGGAAGCATTCGTCGAGCAAGAAGCCGGATTGGATGCTGCATTACGCCAGGGAGGCGATCTATCAACAATTAAAGCATTCGTCTCGGCGGGTTTTCCAGTGATTGTAGAGAAAGGATTTGAAGGTGTAAGCTTCGATGGCTGGATGGGACACTACCAGGTTGTAAGCGGGTACGATGACACTGCTGGCGAATTCATTGTTCAAGATTCATATAAAGGGCCTGATACACCGGTTGGATACGATAGCTTTGAAAAGGATTGGCGAGCTTTTAATTTTACCTACCTGGTGATTTATCCGGAAGAACGCCGCCAACAAGTTCTGGATATCCTCGGTTTCCAGGCGTATGACAATTACAACACCCGCTATGCGCTTCAAAAATCCACCACAGAATTGACCAGCCTCTCCGGAAGAGATCTTTTCTTTGCCTTATTCAACCAAGGGACAAACCTGGTCTCGACCCAGGATTACACCCATGCTGCAGTCGCTTATGACGCAGCCTTTGCTAATTACGCTGAATTGCCTGAAGACACCCGTCCCTGGCGTATGATGTGGTATCAGACCGGACCTTATTTCGCCTACTATTTTGTAGGCCGGTACCAGGATGTTATCAATCTAGCAACCCAAACACTAGATTCTATGAGTGAATCGGTCCTCGAGGAAAGCTTCTACTGGCGAGGCCGCGCCCTCCTGGCTACCGGCGAGCAGGACGCAGCGATCGAAGACCTAAAATCTTGCTTGAAGGCTCATCCAGGGTTCGATCCATGCGAGCAAGAGCTGATTAAGCTTGGGATAGAACCACCATAGACTGCAGTTCGATTAGCTTCCCGTACAAAGGACGATTTATGCTGAGGATCTTACATTTTGCAGATGCGCATATCGATATGGCGAACTACGGCCGCCGCGACCCTCAATCAGGTCTGCCCATGCGAGTGTTGGACTTCTTGAAATCCCTCGATACGATCGTCGATACCGCGATCGCCGAAAAAGTGGACCTGGTGCTTTTCGCGGGAGATGCCTATAAAGACCGCACTCCTCCGCCGACATATCAGCGCGAATGGGGGCGACGCATGATGCGCCTGTCGCGCGCTTTATCCCCACCCTGTTGCTGGTAGGCAACCATGATTTAAGCCCTGCTTTGGGCAGGGCTCATGCTTTGGAAAGTTTTGATACTTTAGAAGTTCCTTTCGTACGCGTCCAGGCTAGTCCTGCTCTGCTCAGACCCGCCGATCTTTTTGGGTTGCCTGTTCAGGTTCTTGCCATACCATGGGTCTCGCGTTCGGGGCTCATGGCTGCGATGGGTTCAAATGTCGAAGGCGCCGATGAAGCCTATGAAAAACTAGACGAAAGTTTAAGCCATTTGGTAAAAATCTGGTTGGATGAGAAAATCGATCACAATTTGCCAGTTGTATTGACAGCCCATTGTTCTGTCCAAGGCGCTGTCTACGGAGGAGAACGGACTGTCATGTTGGGCAACGACCTTGTGCTGTCGCCCGCACTGGTAAAAGACCCTCGTTTGGATTATGTCGCGCTTGGTCATATTCACAAAAACCAAGATCTCAACTCAGGCGCTCACCCTCCGGTGATTTACCCTGGATCAATAGAAAGGGTCGATTTTGGCGAGGCGCAAGATGATAAATTCTTTGTCATCGCAAATGTGGAGCGCGGTTCGACCACAATCGAGTGGCGAAAACTAGAAGGCTTGCGCCCTTTCATTGACCGGCAAGTCCGCTTACAAAGCGAGACCGGAATCACCGACAGATTGCGAGAGTCCTTACCTCCACCCGAGGCGCTGTCCGGGGCGATTGTGCGCCTTGTGATAGAATATCCGCGCGATTGGGAGGCATTGATCGATGAAGCCGCGCTGCGCGAATACACTGTGGATGCCTTCGAGTTTCATCTGATAAAACGCCCCGAGGTTGATGCCAGGATCCGGCTGCCAGGAGATCAGGCAATAGGCAGCCTTACGCCTCTCGAGTTGCTTGAGCTCTACTTTCTTTCGAACAATATAGATCAGGCGACCCGTGATGAATTGAAGCCTCTGGCTGCCTCGCTTATTCAAGCAAACCCAGCAGAAGCAGAGGAATGACAACAGGAATTTGAAGTTAATAACAGGAGGAGACAATGTTTGTTCGATCGTACATGACTTCTGATCCGGTTTTCGTTTCGCCAGACGATAATTTTCATCAGGCAATGCATGTGTTGCGAAAGCAAGGCGTGCGCCACCTTCCTGTTCTGGAAAAAGACAGACTTGTCGGTATCGTCGTGGAGAAGGATTTACTCTCGAATCAACCCTCCCCGGCAACAGCCCTGAGTTTATATGAAATCTATTCATTATTAGAGACGCTGCGAATTCGCCAGTTTATGAGCCGACCGGTCATTACAGTGGAAGGTGATTGCCCGCTCGAAGAAGCCGCTAAGATAATGGTTGAGCACAAAATCAGCTGCTTGCCGGTAATGGATGGAGAATTGCTAATCGGAATCATCACAGAGACGGATGTTTTTAAAGCGCTCGTTGAAGTGCTAGGCGGCGAAGAAGAAGGTCTGCGCTTTGTATTGGGTGTCCCCGATCAGGTTGGGCAGCTTGCCCTCATCTCGGATCGGATTGCAAAAGCCGGGGGCAACATTATTGCGGTAGCCAGCTCTCGACTTCGCCCAGATGGCTTGCACACCGTGATGATCAAAGAGACAGGCGCAAAAAGAGATGCTCTTCAGCAGCTGGAGCAAGGTACCAAGGTCGTAATTGAGGATGTACGTCCAACCAGGCGGTATGAACCTCGCCTGTTTCAGTAAGGCAAAATCATTCGGCTTATCCCTATGGACACAAAAATCCAGTTAGAGAACGACCTAAAAGATGCGATACGTGCAAATGACGACCTGCGAAAGCGGACTATCCGTTTGGCTCTGTCTTCAATCCGCCTGTCTGAAGTTGAAAAGGGTTCTCAATTGGATGAAAATGCAGTGCTCATCATCCTCCAAAAAGAGGTCAAATCTCGCCTCGAATTGATCGAGGACGCTCAGCGCGCGTCCCGACCCGATCTGGAGAAAGCTGCCAGGGCAGAGATCGAGGTCCTGGAGAGTTATCTACCACGTCCGCTTAGCGCAGAAGAATTAGAGGCACTTGCAAAACAGGTGATTGCTGAAACCGGAGCTGCCAGCCAGCGCGAGATGGGACAGGTGATGAAAATCCTGATCCCTCGGCTTGAGGGCAGAGCTACTGGAGAACAGGCAAGCTTTGTGGTCCGCAAGCTTCTGCAATGAGTTGAATTGTTTTGCCTGCACGCCGATCTATCTACCTGGCATTTTTATTTCTGGTCAGCGCGCTGGTTTCGCTGGTCTCCGTACTGAGTCCGATCATGCGGAGCTCGTTTGAGTTGAATCCAGGTGAGGGGGTAATCGCCAACCGCGATTATCGAGCACCGGTCGCAGTATCCTTCACGAGCGATGTGCTTACCGAACAGCGCCGTGAGACAGCAGAGAGAGCCGTCTCCCCAATTTATTCATCTCCCGATACCCGCGTTGCCCGCCGCCAGCTCGAGCAGCTTCGATCCGCACTCGCATTTATTAACAACGTCCGTGCAGACGCATACGCTTCCATCGACCAAAAAATGAACGACCTGTCTGCATTAGATGATATCAGCCTGAATAATGAGACTGCCCAAGCCATTTTGAGCATGCCAGATGCCCGGTGGCAGGAAATCCAGCAAGAGGCGATTGTGGTACTCGAGAGGGTCATGAGTAGTGCGATCCGACCAGAAACCATTTCAGATGCCCGCAGCCGCGTCCCGGCGCTTGTGACGCTCTCGCTGCCTGAAGAACAAGCAGCAATCGTTGCGGAGCTGGCAGCAGATTATGTTGCCCCTAACAGCGAATACTCAGAAAGCCTCACCATGGCGGCACGCAGCGCCGCCAGCGAAGAAGTACTACCAATCATCCGAACCTTCATACCCGGACAAACGATTGTGCTACAAGGGCAAATGCTTGAAGCCGAGGATATTGAGGCGCTTCAGCAGCTCGGTTTGACTACTCCTGCCCAAAGCATCCAAGATATTGCCAGTGCAGCCTTATTTTGCCTGCTGATGGTCTTGTTCATGGCGCTCTACATTCGCCGGAAGCAAGTCTGGCTGCATGCAGAAGTTCGAAACCTGGTTGTGCTGGTCTCACTCCAACTGGCATTTCTTCTGGGCGCCCGGTTGATTATCCCGACCAATAATTTCCTGGCGTATGCCTTCCCACTCGCGACTGCAGTACTGGTGACTGCGGCATTATTTGGCACTGAGTTAGCCTTGGTTTCCGCTGTGCCGCTTTCTTTGCTTGCGGCGTTTGGACTGCCCAACGCGTTGGAATTGACGATCTTTTATCTGGTGAGCAGTATGTTTGGGGTGCTGGTGTTAGGACGCGCCCGCCGCTTGATCACCTTTCTGTGGGCGGGTCTGGTCGTCGCAATATCCGGCACAGCAGTCATCACCGTACTCCAACTTCCACTGCCCTCCACCAATCTCCAGAGCCTCGGGATACTTATCCTGGCAGCGTCTTTCAACGGATTGATCTCAGCGAGTTTTTCGATATTACTGCACTCATTCTTAGCGCCTGTCCTGGGGATGCTGACCCCATTACAACTTTTCGACCTGACGAGACCAGATCACCCCTTGCTCGGACTGATGCTTCGAGAAGCTCCGGGCACTTACCAGCACAGCCTGCAAGTGGCAAATCTGGCGGAACAGGCTGCTGAAAGTATTGGCGTCGATCCGCTGCTCATTCGTGCTGGTGCGCTTTATCATGATGTCGGAAAAGCGGCGAATCCGGTTTTCTTCATTGAAAATCAGCCGCCAGGATTTGAAAACCCTCACGAAAAATTGGAACCGCAAGAAAGCTCACGAGTGATCATCGCGCATGTCACAGACGGATTAAAATTGGCGCGGCAAAAATCGCTTGCCACGCAGAATTTGGGATTTCATTGCCGAACACCACGGCACCACGATCACGAGCTACCAATACTACAATGCTGTGAAAGCTTCTGGCGGTGATGAAAGCCTTGTCGATGAAACACCCTATCGATACCCTGGTCCTCGCCCACAAAGCCGGGAGACTGCTATTTTGATGCTGGCGGATGCTTGTGAAGCTCGAGTTCGAGCCGAAAGACCAGCTGAAGCTGATGCTCTTCGATCATTAATCAAGAATATCATCAGCTCCAGAGTGTCCAGCGGGCAGCTGGATGATACCCGTTTGACTTTGCGCGATTTGGATGATATCGTAGATTCCTTCACTGCAACTTTGCGCGGAATATACCACCCCCGCATTCATTACCCAAATCAGGAAATGCCTCCCGTGCCAGATGCCACCCAACAGGCGATCACAATTCCAATCCCTAAGAAGCCCGAGAAATCGATGGATATCAGCGTTCGGTGATAAGCACCGCTGATAAACCAAATGATCAATATTCAATTTTCTGATTCGCTTGATCTTCCTGCTCCAGATCAAAGAAGGCTGGTGACGATTTTGGAACAGACCGGCTACCAGGCACTTATCACCGCCGATTATCATAAGGACACCGACCTAACTCTGCTCCTTGGGACCGATACCCAAATTCAGGAGCTGAACAGGGATTTCTTGGGGATTGACGAGGCGACGGATGTCTTATCCTTTCCCAATGGTGAAATTAATCCAGAGACCGGCAAGACATACGCTGGGGATATGATCATCTCCTATCCGCGCGCTGTCATCCAGGCTGCGGCAGGCGGTCACTCAATCGAAGCTGAGCTGCAGCTGCTTATGGTTCATGGCGTGCTTCATCTCTGTGGTTTTGACCATGATAATCCTGAAGCTAAAACCGGCATGTGGCGGAAACAATCGGAGATCCTGTAAATTAGTGGACTGCCAGATCCTCGGTCCGTCCCAGATCGTGAAACATGACCCGCATGAATAAACGTGACAAAAATCAATTCCTAAGGTCGAGAGCACGATCTTTTCGATATGCATTTAACGGTTGGTGGTTTGTCATCCGCACACAGCGCAACGCCTGGATTCACGCGGTCGTGAGCATATTCGTTGTGATTGTCGGGATATGGCTGCATTTAAACCCTCGCGATTGGGCGATGATCATTTTTGCGATTGCCCTGGTCTGGACCTCGGAATTTCTAAACACAGCTCTAGAGGCAGTGGTAGACCTTGCAAGCCCCGAACACCACCAGCTCGCAAGGGTGGGGAAAGATGTCGGCGCCGCGGCTGTCCTTATCGCAGCTATCGGCGCAGCATTAATCGGCTTCCTGATCATCGGACCTCCGCTTTGGCAGCGGATGCAAACCTGGGTTTCCAACCGCTGAGCGAACCTTGTTTACTCATTCAAACTGACGCTTATTATTGAGAGGAATACATGACAGAGCTTGGTTTTTCATTCGGTACCGTTGGCTCACCACTCTCGACGCCCAAAAAACCTGGCGGCAGTGTCGGAGCAATCCAAAGATTGGTTGAGCTGGAGCTCGATGCTCTTGAGTTAGGGTGGGTGCGCGCAGTACGTGTTTCCCCAGAAACCTGTGAGCTGATCCGCAGCACCGCCATTCAAAATGGGGTAAAAATCAGCATTCACGCGCCATATTTTATTAATCTAAATGCTGATGACGTCGAATGGCCAAAATCACGCCAACGACTGATGGACGCCGCGCATTATGGTAATCTGGCGGGCGCCACTGATATCATATTCCACCCGGGCTCTTATTTCGGCAATGCGCCCGATGATGTTTTGCCGCTGGCGGAGGAACGTCTTGCTGGCTGCGTGGACGAGCTGCGCCAGAAGAATAATCCAGTTACCCTGCGACCAGAGACCATGGGAAAGTCGGCTATGCTTGGGTCGCTGGAGGACGTGATCAGGCTGAGCTTGAAGGTGCCTGGCGTCAAACCATGTATGGACTTCGCCCATCTTCATGCCCGCCCTGGCGACGGCAGCCTGAATACTTATGACGAGTGGGTGAAGGTTTTGGATGCATATCGTAAGGATCTTGGCGCTTCCGCCCTGCTTGAGCTTCATATCCATCTCTCTGGAATCGAATACGGTCCAAAAGGGGAAAAGGAACATCTAAGAGTTGATGAAGCTGACCTGAATTTTCGGGCTTTGTTTAAGG
The DNA here is from genome assembly GCA_963827155.1 of uncultured Chloroflexia bacterium. Taxonomy (GTDB): domain Bacteria; phylum Chloroflexota; class Anaerolineae; order Anaerolineales; family UBA4823; genus UTCFX2. Next base: position 3,031,129 of record CAWGZV010000002.1, read on the forward strand.
CGCTGCACGATTTTGGTTGCCAGGGGCGGATACTTTGTGAAAGCCCGGTGATGGAAGATGATGCTCTTGTCCTTAAAAACCTATGGCGTGAGGTTTCTACGGGTTAATGATTTTTCCCCCCGTTTCAACAAACTGCAGCCTGGCAAGCGCGAGTCAGTGCGCTAAATTGCCAGGCTGCATGGGATCAATAACCATTTCGGGAAGTGACTATTTCCTGATTTGGACAAAATCGATAATGATCAGGTTCTGCTCGCAGCTATCATAGGTATCGAAATATACCTGACCAGAAAGCGGTCCACCTTCCTGGCTAAGCAGTTGAATCCAAAGCTGACCGTTCGATGCGATCGGTTGGTCTGCCAGCTTGAACTCATACCCTGAGCGACCGTAACTCAACGCCAAGCCGGTCAGGCTAATCAATTCATTGGACATTGCACCCCCTGGCAGCCGTCCGCCGAGTTTGATGATTAAGCCAATCACCGGGGCATTGCTCATATCGATTACCTGGCCGCCAACACCCATCCAGCTGCAGCCTAGCTCTGGATGATATATATTCGGAATCGCTTTTGGGTTGCCAGCACGTACCTCGAAAGGATAACCTCCTGGGGGAGGCGGAAGGGTAAAGACGGGAGAAGGGGTTATGGTAATTGGAGTCGGTGTTGCAGGCTGGGTAGCTGAAGGGGCCGCGGTTTGGGTAGGTGAGGGTTCAGCTGTATAAGTCGCGGTCCATGTCGGCGGAAGCTCATAAACCACATCGGTTGGTGTTTCTGTGGGCAGCTTCATCAATGGGGGGAGGGTAGGAGGAGGGAATGGGTTGAAGGCCACATTCGGATTTGTGAAAATCATCAGCGCGGTTCCTGCGACGCACACCAAACAAAGCAGGGTCAGGACGGTCAGAATGATCCAGACCAAATCCATCCGGCTGCGAGGAGCTTTTTCAAAATCGTCATCGTTTTTCATTATCACTCAGCACTTTCCGCCGATAACAATATCTTGATTCGACACATCTAGCGGTTCGAGTTCTCGATTGTTGGCTCCGCTGCCAATAGAGAGTTCATCTATTTACGGGATATAAACCTCAATCGATGTTTCGCTCCGCCGCTGATTAAGCCAATCACGAACTGCTTGTGATTGCAGTACAAGCAGCGCTTCAGGTGACAATTCCCGCTGAGGATCTTTTTCTATTACTTGTACGATATGATAACCAGCCGGAGTTTCAATAATACTGCTGTAATCTTCAACGTCCAAACTGAATGCAACTTCTTCGATATTCTTGTCTGGCAGGTAGCCTCGGGGAAACCAACCTAAATCCCCCCCTGTGATCGGATCATATTTCAAGGCGAGGTTTCTGAAGCTGTTCCCAGATTGAAGCTGCTGATAAATTTCGTCGGCTGTCCCCGCATCATAAAGCAGTATCTGCCAAGCATGGACTTGTTCAGCCTCCGATGGAACAGACGCCGCAATCTGATCACGCATCCAGGCCGCTGCAATAGACCTTTTCAAAGTACTCGTAAAGGTCGCCTGATCAAATTGATGCGCGTTTATCCAATCTGTCAAAGCTTGTTCGCTTCCCAATTGGGCTATCAATCCATTGACACGTTCATTCAATTTCGCATCATCGACGACAAACCCGTTTTGACTCGCTCCCTCCGCCAGCAAAGCCTGATCAATGAGTTCATCAATCACACGCTTCTTATCCTCCGGTGCAAGTTCTGTACCCTTGGCTGCTTCAAACATGCCCAAATCGGTTTGGTACTCGGCAAGCGTGATAACCACATCGTCCACTTTTACAGCAATGGGTGTCTCGGTTGGGATGATCGTCGGGCTTGATGAAATTCCGGTCTCTGGGAGTGGAGACCCTTCTGCCGGTTTTGTGGCCTCAGGAGTCCTGCTGATCGGGGGCGAGGGAGGTTTACAGGAAGTTAATAAAATGACCAGCATGAATACCAGACCTGCTCTCCTTAAGATGCCGCCTTGGTATCGGTTGATGTACAATATGCTCAGCATATCCATGATGGTTTTCCCAATCCTCGAATTTGGGATTATAAGGTGAAAGAGAACATCACGCAATGGTTCGTAACTGCCTGCACAATTTGATCCGTTTTCTTTTCAAGCTCCTCAGTCGCGTTTGTGTCATCGGACAAAATCCATTCCAGATGTCGGACCGGCGCTCTTGGCGGTAAATCACTTGAGCCTCCTTGATTCTCCCTTGATTTTCAGCATCGTCGAACGCAACGATATCACCGGTTTGGTGGCAGACAAATACAAGACCGCTCCTTTCATACCCTGGTTGGTGAAGGTGCTGGATGGGATCTGGGTCAACAGGGAGAGCGCTGATTTTCACGCCCTTCGCTCAGCAGTTAATTACCTCAATCACGGTGGAATCCTGGGGATCGCCCCAGAAGGGACACGCAGCAAAACCGGGGGGTTGATCCACGCGAAAACCGGGGTGGCATACATTGCGGAAAAAGCCGAGGTACCCGTGATTCCGGTAGCAATTTGGGGCACAGAAACAGCGCTTAAGCAGTTATTCCATCTGCACCGACCCCTTCTCAACCTCCACATTGGTGAGCCATTTCACCTACCGAAGCTGGAAGCTGGCAGGCGTGACGCTGATCTGAAGCGCAACTCAGATGAAATCATGTGCCGAATTGCAGCCCTCCTTCCACCGGTTTATCGCGGGCAATACGCCGATCATCCTCGATTAATCGAGCTGGATCGAACCTTGACAAAGGTTCTTCCTCAGGTATAATCCGGTAAATCCAGTCTAAAATAGCAGCGCGGAGACAAGTAGGTTGTTTTTCTTTACAGAGAGCTGCTGGTAGTGTGAAGCAGCAGGAAAGCAGATCGAAATCCACTCCGCCGATCCATTGGGTCAGCTGCGCCCGAAGGGGCAGGAGGATGAATAAGCTTCCTGTCGTAAAGGCGCCGGGATTGCCCGTTAACGCATAACCAAGGCTGCATATTGCGGAAATCCGATTTAACCGCTTTATTCGTGCAGCAAATGCAGGTGGCACCACGAGCGCCCCTTCGTCCTGCGGGAACGGGGGGCGATTTGATTCATATGGAGGTGCTGAAATGATTGATATCAATTTAGTCCGGGAAATGCCCGAAGTCATCCGGAAATCTCTGACTGACAGGCAAATGGATCCTGCTCCAGTGGCAGAAATTCTGAGCCTTGATAGCCAGCGCCGTGCGTTCATCCAGGAAGTTGAAGAGCTAAAAGCCGAACGCAACCTGGTCTCTAAGCAAATCAGTCAATTGAAAGCGCCTTCTGAACGCCAGGAGAAGATTGATGCGATGCGCCTCGTCGGTGAAAAGATCACCCAACTGGATGAGGATCTTAGGGTAGTCGAAGAAAAGCTGAACAACCACCTGGCTTGGATACCGAATGTCCCCGATGCTCGCGTCCCATATGGAAAGGATGACAGCGAGAATCTGGTTATTCGCACGTCAGAAAACCTGCCAGAGTTCAACTTCACCCCAAAACCGCATTGGGAACTCGGTGAAAATTTGGGAATCATCGATTTTGAACGCGGTGTGAAAATCACCGGTTCGAGGTTCTATGTTCTAAGCGGCGCAGGCGCTCGCCTCCAGCGAGCGTTGATTGCCTGGATGCTTGACCTCCACACCCGCCAGGGATACCTGGAAAAATACCCCCCATTTATGGTGAAAAAACAAACCCTTTTTGGGGCCGGACAGCTTCCAAAATTCGACGACAACCTTTATCGAGATCACGAGGAAGATCTTTGGATGGTCCCCACCGCAGAAGTTCCGCTGACCGGGCTGCACATGGATGAAATCCTGGAAGAGGGTGATCTGCCCCGATTTTATACCGCTTATACGCCATGCTTTCGACGTGAGAAGATGAGCGCAGGGCGAGATGTTCGAGGCATCAAGCGCGGCCACCAATTTGATAAAGTAGAAATGTACATCTACTGCCGGCCCGAGGACTCAGAAAAAATGCTGCAGAAGATGGCAGCTGATGCCGAAGAGACCTGCCGCTTGCTGGGCTTTCCATACCGGGTTAAGCAGCTCTGCACCGGCGACCTGGGTTTTGGGGCAGCGATCACCTATGATTATGAGATCTGGGCTGCCGGCTGCCAGGAGTGGCTGGAGGTCTCTTCGGTCTCGAATGTGACTGATTTCCAGGCGCGCCGGGCAAATATCAAATACCGTCCTCGAGAAGGCGGCAAAATACGATTCGTTCACACTTTGAACGGTTCCGGGCTGGGCATGCCCCGCACCTTAATCGCCGTGCTCGAAAACAGTCAACAAGCCGATGGATCAATCGTGGTTCCCGAGATCTTGCGCCCCTGGATGGGAAACATCGATGTGATCCGACCGCAAAGCTGAGGCCGCGCTTAAATTATGAATACCCCGGGTTATCTCTGACAGGCTTCAATCGATTGAGGGATAAAGGATGAGGGAACATGGACGGATGAGCGGTGATGGTTAAGAGATGAGGGATCATGGATTTAATTGACACCGCGATTCCCTGGGTGACGCTGGCTATCATGCTTGTTGGGCTGTTCTCATTGCTGGTCCCCATTTTGCCTGGGTTGGTGATCATGTGGCTTGCCGCTTTGGGATTTGGTTTTGTGCGCGGATTCGATACGCCTGGAATCGTTTTTATCATCCTTGTCACCGTCCTGACCATTGCCGGTTCTTTACTTGACAACGTGTTGATGGGGATAGGCGCAAGGAAAGGAGGAGCCTCCTGGCTTTCCATCCTGGTCGCACTAATCGCTGGATTGATCGGAACGCTAATTTTCCCACCGTTTGGAGGCTTCATTGCTGCGCCCCTGGCAGTTTTGCTGATGGAATATATCCGCCTTCGCAGCTGGCAGAAAGCCTGGGAAGCGCTGCGCGGCCTCGCGACCGGATGGGGAGCAGCTTTCGCCGTCCGTTTTTTATTAGGGTTGGCTATTCTGGGGATCTGGTTATATTGGGCTTTCGGAAGTCAGGGTTGAAAGAAAGCCATCCCTATCCCCACCTCTCGGATCAGCGAGATACGCTTCGATCTGTTAAAAAGCTGTGATTTGATTAACCAGGCGGGGGGACAGGTAGATCATCGACATTCACCTGGATCCATTTATCCCCTTCCTCAATAAGCATGACCGGGATGTCATCCCTGATTGGATACTTTCTTCCGCAATCCCGGCATACCAACCAGCTCTCTTTGATCAGGTCCAGCAGACCTTCTTTTTCGCGTACGCAGTTAGGACATCGCAGAATTTCAAGCAGCTCTTTGCTGACCATAAGCCCTCCCGATGATGATTTGCCACGTGTTCATTATACAGGCGAAGGACAGCACTTGTCTACCGGGTGAAGATTGGAGGGGTAGTTTTCTTCTTGATCAGTTTATTCAGGTTGGTGCCAGGTCCATATTGATAGACATCTGCCCATGGAAGGTAATGAGTATAGAAAGAATCGCTCAAAATGATTTGCCCATCCCGAGTGACTGTCCTGGTAACAGTCACATCTGCGCCCTCTGCAGCCCAATCCACCTGTTTTACTTCGCCATTCTCCAGATCAGGGTTTTCTTCAAATAGAGGGTCTGGAGGTTCTATTACATTCTCGGGGCCGGTCGTATCCCAATCCACGCTCCTGCCATCTGAGGTGGAATAAAATTTCCAGGTGAGGCTGCGAGAGTTCGGGTAAAAATAGGTCTCCATCAGAAGCCAGTACGGCGAGTCGTTTACGAATTTAAAATCGACCATGGGGACAAACACGGTTGCATCCAATCCGGCATAATCTTCATCAAGGCCGCCGGCTGTCTGTTCGTAGTAACCTACTCGATAAGCATGGGGATGCCTTTCAACGATTGGGAAACCAGCCAGGAAAGCCGTCCTGAACAGGGTGGTTGATACCTGGCACACCCCCCCACCGACACCCTTGATTGTCCGTCCACCGAAGATGATCCAGGCCTCGGCATATCCAGTGTCCAGACTGACATTGCCCATTACGCTTGCCATAGAGAAGGTCTCGCCGGGGGCGATCAACAGTCCATGGAAATTCGCGGCTGCAGTTTGGATGTTTTGAAGCCGCTCGTTCGTCGAACCTCGGAAGTACGAAGTGTAAGTCACCAGGTTCTCGGTGATTCCCAGCTCTGCGCCTGTGGCATCGTCTCCTACTTCTGGCTCGTTTATGACCAGGGTCAAATTTGCTGAATGTTCCCCAGCCGCGATCTTTTCATTGACTGTGTTGATTGTGCTGTACACATCCAGCCCGCGCCCAATCGCTGCCGGCTGAATTACCTCAAGCTTGTGCGTATCGTCGTTAAACATAAAGCGGGCGTTCGCCGGGCTGCGGTCGATGTCTCCCGCTAGGGCAGTAAGATATACATAGAGCGCTTCTTCGCTCAATCCAACCCGAATCTGAGAATTCTCGCCTTCACCTTGCCGTTCTATTTTGAGCATCTCCGCCAGTTGGGATGGAGGGATCTTCCAAGGACCTGGATCTCCTTCTTTGGCATCCGGTAAATTCAGGGTAAAGGATTCGCTCAATATCTTGCGGGCGGTTTCTGCCTGCTGGCTTGCATCTAAGATTTCCGGCCGGGTCTCCTTGACTACCAATGGGACCACCCCATCCGAGAGAGTCCGGATCTGCCCCTGGAGCTTTTCAAGCGAGGCTGCGACATCCAGAGTTCTTCCAACCTGCCCTGGAACGGCGACCACATTGACTCCATCGAGCTTCAATGAAGCTTCAACGGTGGGGAGATCAACTTCAGCCGCGATCTGGGTAAGAAAAGCCAGCGCCATCTCTTCGTCATATTTCAAGAATGGGGCAAGATCTACACCTTTACCATACGCTTTCGCCTGATCCGACAGCCGGGTAAAGATATCTTTACGGCGACCAAACTCAAATGCGGCTTGAGCGTTGTTGCTGAAGTCCAAACTTAATCCCAACTGCGCCGGGGGAGCAACCCAAATCCTCTCGCCGCTTTCAAGCACGACCTTGCCGTTTTGTGGGTACAGCAGGCTGCGGGCGAGTTTGTCTGAGGCTTCTGCTTTTGTCAGACCAGCGAGCGATACGCCTGTCATCGAGACACCCGGGTAGACCTTCCCGAGGTTTGCCAAATTAAAAAGAATGACGGCGGCTATCAATAGTCCTGTAAAAAGCACAAGACCGCCTGCCAGCATCACTCCGATTTGGACCAAAGTTTGATTCGGGGAAGGGGAGTTTTTTGATTGTCGAATAACTGTATAGCTGCTCATTTTCACCATTGTCCCCAAGAATGCTTATTATTAAGAACAAGGGGAACAATCGAGTATTTTACCAGACATTAAATCGAGATATTTAGATGTTTCAAGGTTCAAATTCTCTTCTTTCATTTTCGTCCAATTTTCCTGGCTCGTCTCTACGATATAATGAAAATGTCATGGAACCTGTCAGGTGGAATAATCGTCTCAATAAAATCAGGAGAGACCATGTCTATTAATTGCAATCCAAAAATGACATCCGGAATCCGTCCGGTTGTTTATTTTGCTTTTTTTTCCGTGATTTTGATCGGGATAGCCTGTGGACTTCCTTTCGGTGGCAATCCAACTCCCCGTGCCCAAGAAGCAATCGCAACACCTACCCTGCCGCCATTGCCAACCGCTACCCCCGAACCACTCCCTCCCGGTTTAGTTGAAAGCGATCCACCGATCCATGCCGAAATGCCTCTCGATGGCCCAATTACACTGTTTTTTAACCAGCCAATGGACCGAGAATCAGTGGAGGCAGCTCTAAAAAGTCAGATGCAGCAGAAGCTCTCGTTTACATGGGTAGACGACTCCACTGTGGTGGTTTATCTAACCGAACAGTTATCGCCAGAGACCGCCCTTGCTTTCAAATTAGATACGGATATACGTTCTCGGGATGGGATGTCGCTCATGCAGCCCATCAGTCTAAATTTTCAAACTGCAGGCTATCTACGCGTGGTGCAATTCCTCCCTGAAAATAATGCCCAAGATATAGATCCAACCTCTGCTGTTATGGTGTCATTCAACCGCCCGGTAGTTCCTTTGGGCGCCGATCCAGCCTCATTACCAGCGGGATTCAGCATTGCGCCAACCTCTCAGGGACAAGGGGAATGGCTGAATACGAGCACGTATATCTTCTATCCAAAGCCAGCATTGGATGCCGGAACAACTTACACTGTTCAAGTAAATCCAGACCTGAAAAGCACAGATGGCTCACCCCTGGACCAAACCGTAGACTGGAGCTTCAGCACCGCTCTGCCTGAGCTTCTCAGCGTCGATCCATCTACTGAGACATCCTGGCGGCTAGATCCAAAGGTCATTATGACTTTCAACCAGCCCATGCTCCGCAGCAGCGTTGAATCCCATTTCAGCATGCTTTTACCAGATGGACGCCCGGTTGCTGGCAAATTCAGCTGGGAAGAAGATGATACCCGGATGATCTTTACACCAGACGACCTGCTGCCTCGCGCCACCTCAATAAACCTGGTTCTAGATGCGCAGGCACAGGCAATAGGCGGCGCTCCGCTGGCGAAAACCTTCTCGGCGCTGGTAGTCACCGTTCCCGAGCTCAGTGTTAGCAGCACCGTGCCAGCTGAAGGCGGCGAGATCGAAACACGAGGGAATGTCGCCCTCACATTCACTTCTTTACTATCAGAAAATCAAGACCTCAAGCCGTACATCCAGCTTGAACCAGCCGTTGCGGATTTTCAACCGTCTGTTTTTTCCTATACGCTCACACTCTACGGGACATTTGCAGCGAACACGAATTACCAACTGATAATTTCACCCGACCTGGCGGATATTTGGGGCGGGCGGTTGGGACAGGAATTCCAGCTCTCCTTCCGCACGAATCCTTTACCACCAAACATCTCCATTCTAACCGGCGCTGATGCCATCTTCCTTACCCCTCAGGACCTCAGCCTGGTTGTCCAGGCGGTCAACGTTTCTCAAGTCCCGCTGACAGTTGGCAGCGTCCCGCTTACAGATCTTTTTACCCTTATGGGTCCGAATGGATATGAGCAACGCCAAAATTATCAAAGCTCAGATCAAGCCTCATTTACCCAGCCGCTCGATTTGGAACCCGATGAGATGGAGAAAGTCCAGCTCTATTTGACCCCGGACCAAAAAGCTTTACGACCTGGGATCTATTTTGTCCGACTTAATTTTCCGCAGGACACGTCTGATGGCACATCGATATTTCCTGGTCCGTATCTTGTGGTGGTCAGCAATATTCAGCTCACATTCAAGTTATCTGCCACCGACGCACTCGTCTGGGCGGTTGATACGCGTGATGGAAAACCGCTACCCAACGCCCCGTTGGTTCTTTACGATGAAAATGGGCAGAGTATCGCCAGCGGTCAAACCGATTCTGAAGGCATCTTTCGCGCTACTTTCCCTGTCCGTCCAGATCCGTACAGCCCGGTTTATGCAGTATTGGGACAGCCGGATCAAGAGCAGTTTGGGATGGCGATCTCGAGCTGGAGCAGTGGGATTGAGCCTTGGGATTTCGATATCAGCTTCAATCCTCAACCTCCAGGGCTCTTCCTATATCTGTACACCGATCGCCCTATTTATCGTCCGGGGGACACCGTATATTTCCGTGCGATAACTCGCCAGGCATTTAATGGTCGATATTCCCCCGCTGACCTGTCCAGCCTGCCGATCACAATCTACGGGGCTGAAGGGCGTGAGCTGATGGATGTTGATTTACCCCTTTCAGGGTACGGCACGGCAAATGGTGAATTTGATCTGCCAAAAGATGCTCAGCCAGGCTATTATTCGATAACCAGCACTGCAGCCCCAAATACATATTTTGGATTCCAGGTTGCCAGCTATCGTAAACCCGAGATCAACCTGGAAGTCAGCTTTTCCGAGAAACAGGCCCTGGCAGGAGAGCGTCTCTCCGCTGAAGTGAACGCCCGCTACTTCTTCGATGCGCCAGCAGGGAACATTCCGCTTCATTGGGCGCTTTATTCAGCTCAAGATACATTTAATCTTTCAGGATATCAGGTTGGTCCTGAAGACACAAACTGGTTGAATGCTTTTCGAATACCGAACTTCTCTCCGCAGCTTGGCACTTTGATTGAGGAAGGCGATGCCCAAACCTCTGCGGATGGCTTGCTCTCTCTGGATTTCCCCACCAAGAAGAAGATTCTCTCCTGCGTTATACGCTGGAGGTAACAATAACTGATGAGAGCGGGCTGCCGGTCTCAGGACGAGGAACTGTAGCGGTGAATCCAGACCAATTCTACATCGGGCTCAGACCTGATGTCTGGGTCGCAGAAGCAGGTGATCCGATTGGTTTCGACGTACAGACAGTCTCCTGGGTGAAATCTCCCGCTCCGGAAATCCCCCTGCGTGCGGAATTCCAAAAAGTCATATTCAAGCGCGGCGACCCAGCCCCGAATGACCCATACCAGATGCCCAGCTTTTCTCCAGTATTCACCGCCTTGGGAAGCGTTGACTTCGTGACGAGCCAGGATGGAATCGCTCGCCTGGCTTTCACGCCTCCAGATCCTGGAACATATATGCTGGACGTGTACAATCCTGCACTTCCCCAAGGTCAGGGGGCGCGCACCCAACTCCTGCTGTGGGTGGGTGGTCAAGGGCAGGCAGTATGGCCGAATATTCCAAACTCGCGCATGCGGCTTACTTCTGATCGCGATTCCTATCGACCCGGAGATGTCGCAAAGGTGTTTATCCCCAATCCTTTTGGAACCAATGTGTCTGCCCTGGTGACTATCGAGCGCGGAATCATAATGGACGACCAGTTAATTCAGCTCGACCCCAACGGATACCTGCTGGAACTACCACTAACAGAGGAAGAAGCCCCAAACATTGTCGTTGCTGTGACCATCGTCGGTCAGGATAATCGAGGTTACCCTGATTTCAGACAAGGCTATTTGAATCTCGCAGTTGAGCCATTGGAGCAGACGCTCAAGCTGGTTTTACTAAGTCAGCCCCAACGGCTTGGTCCAGGTGAACAAGTCCAATTTGATCTGCTCGTCACAGATTCTGACGACAATCCAGTGCAAGGTGAATTCTCCATTTCGGTCGTCGATCTTGCTGTACTGGCGCTAGCAGAACCAAATTCCCAAGAAATTGTACCGGCGTTCTACGGGGTGCAGCCGTTGGGTGTTCGAACCAGCCAAAGCCTGGCAGTTTATAATCGCCGAATATTGGAGCTACCGCTTGGATTGGGTGGAGGAGGCGGCGATGAAGTTCCTGCTGTCACTCGAGAGCATTTCCCGGATACTGCTTATTGGAATGCGGAAGTTGCAACCGATTCTGATGGGCGCGCAACCGTGAAATTGAATCTGCCTGATACACTCACTACCTGGCAGGTTGATTCACGTGGTCTTTCCATGGACACAAAAGTGGGTCAAGCCCAAAGCCAGATCATTTCAACCAAGGATCTGATCATTCGACCGGTTACGCCGCGCTTCTTGGTGATCAATGATCACGTCCAGCTCGCAGCGGTTCTCCAGAATAACACGAATGAACAGCTGAAGGTAGAGGCTGTGCTTCAGCCAAACGGTCTCAGGTTGGATGATCCCGCCCTCCAGACCCAACTCGCAACCGTCCCGGCAAATGGGCGCGCTCGTCTGGAATGGTGGGGTGTGGTTGAAGCAGCCAATGAAGTCGATCTCGTTTTCTCGGCGACAGGGACAAACCCTCAAGGCGCTCATTTTACTGACTCCACTCGACCTGCCGGCGGAGCTCTCCCAGTGATGAATTACGTCGTCCCTCAAACATTCAGGACTGCTGGAATCCTGGACGGCGCCAGCCAGGTGCATGAACTGGTCAGCCTGCCGCGTTCCTATTCAGCCACCAGCGGTGATCTGAATGTCGAGCTTTCGCCATCCCTCGCAGCTGCGGCGATATCTTCCTTAGATGCGCTCGAAAACGCTCCTTTCGAAAGCACCGAACAGATCCTTTCCAGCTTTTTACCGAACCTGGAAACTTACAGAACACTGCAGGATTACGGGATCGATGACCCTGCATTAAAGACCCGCCTTGACCGAAATTTGAACGAAGGTCTTGTTCGTTTGCTGGCTCGACAGAATTATGATGGGGGCTGGTCCTGGTGGGAAAAAGGCGAAAGCGACCCTTATATCAGCGCATATGTGCTATATGGACTAAAACGGGCCAGCATGGCAGGAATCGCTATCAACCAGAATACAATCGAACAGGGCATAACTTATCTCAATGAATCCTCCCCAAAGCAAGGTCAATCAGATGGATGGCCAGAGAGCACCTGGGAGTGGGATCGACAGGCATTTCAACAATTCAGCCTTTCCCAATATGAGACAGCCGATCCAGCGATGGTAGATCAAATCGATCAGGCGAGAGAGCAGCTCAGTCCATGGGCACAAGCGCTCCTGGCGCTAACTTTATTCCAACAGAATCCTGAAGGCACCCAAGCGCAAAGCCTGCTGACCTTGCTTGAGGAAGAAGCGATCCGCTCTGCAACCGGGGCCTATTGGGAATTAAGTCAGGATGAAGAAGGCAGGCTTGCTTCCAGCCAGAACATGCAAACCAATCTCTCGAATACTGCGATCGTATTGTACGCCCTGGCTCAGCGAGACCCCGGCTCGCCGCTCATCGCAGATACTGTCCGATTCTTGATGAATAATCGAGGCGCAGACGGCGCCTGGGCATCCACCTACACAACCGCCTGGACTCTGATCGGTCTGGATCAGGTTCTCAAAGGAACAGGAGAATTAGGTGGGAATTATGCTTTTGGGGCTTCTGTGAACGATGATCCAATAGCGGATGGTGTGGCTGGTGGTGTAGATCAGCTAACTGCAGTTCAAGCCCAGGTCCCGATCCAGAAGCTTTATCCAAATTATCCAAATGTGCTCGTGGTAGAACGTTCAGAAGGTCAGGGCAGACTTTACTACACAGCCGGATTAGATGTAAGCCGGCCTGTTGAAGAAGTTACCCCGCTCTCTAAAGGGCTGACAATCTCGCGCGCTGTGGTCCCATCTGGGTCGGATTGCGAGAGCGGATCGTGTGAACCGATCGAATCCGCTCACGCTGGCCAGAAAGTCACAGTCCGGCTTTCTCTCACGCTGCCCCAGGATATGTATTACCTGGCTGTTACAGACAGCACTCCAGCAGGAGCTGAAATATTAGACACCAGTCTGAAGACAAGCGAGCTTGGGCAAGATGGCGGCGAGCCAACCGTGCAGACTGTGTATAATCCGCGACGACCATTTTCCGAAGGATGGGGCTGGTGGTTTTTTAATAAACCGAGCATCTATGATGATCATATTGCCTGGACAGCTGACTCTCTACCAGCAGGCACCTATGAGCTCACCTACACCCTTGTGCTGCTCCAGCCAGGTCAATTTCGGGTGCTACCAGCCCGTGCCTGGCAGATTTACTTCCCCGAAACCCAGGCAAACAGCGCCGGCTCAGTTTTCGAAATCAAACCTTGATTTGTGATGAAAGCGCATCCTTTCGCATTTCCACAAAAGGGGATGGAATCAGTCTAATTATTTCGCGGCTGCGTGTCGAAACAAACCATTCAGGGTTAATGCTTTCAGACATGGGCGGTCATTGGCGGGCAACATCGCCAGCCAGTTCAGTCTAAAGAATCGGACAGGTAATCTACTTTTGGAGGCAACGATGGGAATTTTGGAAGGCAAGACAGCGATCATTTTCGGTCTGGCAAACGAACGTTCAATCGCCTGGGGGATCACAAAAGCGCTGCACGAACAAGGCGCCAGGATTGGCATAAGCTATGCCGGCGAAGTGCTCGAAAGGCGGGTGCGCCCACTTGCAGAATCGATCAACTGTTCATTTGTCGAGCAGTGCGACGTTGGTTCCGATCAGCAGATTAAATCGGTAGCGGAGAAAACTCAAGAAGTCTTTGGCGGTATCGATATCCTCGTCCATTCGATCGGTTTTGCTCCGAGAGAGACACTGACCGGTCATTACTTCGAGACTGCCCGCGAACATTTCCACACCACAATGGATATCAGTGTTTATTCATTCACCGCGCTGGCACGCGTATTCCAACCGCTTATCCGACCTGGTGGCTCCCTTCTGACAATGACCTACTACGGTTCCGAGAAAGTCGCACCCCACTATAACGTGATGGGAGTGGCAAAGGCAGCTCTCGAGGCCTCGGTGCGCTACCTGGCTTATGATTTCGGTCCGCAGGGGATTCGGGTTAATGCCATTTCGGCTGGGCCAATACGCACCCTGGCAGCTGCAGGCGTTTCAGGTTTTAAGACAATGTACCGGAACTTCACCGATTTTGCTCCACTGCATCAAAATATTACAATAGAAGATGTCGGTCAGGCAGCTGTCTATCTTTGTTCCGACATGGCGTCTCGGACGACCGGCCAGGTTCTATTTGTCGACTCGGGGTACAATATTCTTGGAATACCAGACCTTACCCACGAATAATCCTTTTTATGAAATGGGAATAGACTACAGGAGAAGACTGGAATTCACCAATGTTTCGAAAGCGTGACACTAAATCTGCACCAGCTGCGCCGCCAACACCTCTCGAACGTGTTACTTCCGTATTAGGTTCGGGCACGATTTGGAAGGGCAGTCTAAACGGCAGCGGTGGGGTCAGGATAGAAGGCTCATTCGAAGGCGAGATTGCCTTGCGCGGCATGCTGGTTGTCGGAGCAACCGGTAGGGTAACCTGTCCTCATTTGCGAGCGAATGTTATCATCATTGCAGGGGCAGTACGCGGCGATATCACAGCGGAGCGCGTCGAAATCCGTTCGTCCGGCAGGGTATGGGGAGATGTGGTGACAGCCGCGTTTTCGACTGAAGATGGCGCTTTTTTACGCGGCCAGATTCGGATGGAAGAGAAGGTTGAAATTGGCGAAGTAGCGCAAGAGGGCGCAGAAATTCCAGAACCTACCCAATCAACAACCAATAATCCACAGCAAGAAACCTAAGGAGGCAATTTCCTGCCAGCATTTCGCGGAACCGCCTGCCGCGCAAGGCGGTCAACGCGCTCGTTCTGTGAATTCCCTGCGTGGCCGCGCACCCAGTTCCAGCTGATCATATGAGGTTTAATCGCTGCATCAAGCGACTGCCATAAGTCGACATTTGCAAGCGTGCCCCCCTTCCTGGTCCAATTTCTCCTGCGCCAGCCTGGAAGCCATTCAGTAATCCCTCGTTTGAGGTATTCCGAATCTGTATAGAAATCAATCTTGCAGGGACGTCTGAGGGATTGGAGGGCGTGCACGGCAGCAGTCAGCTCCATCCGGTTATTGGTAGTCTCTCTTTCCGAACCGGTGAGGACTTTTTCCCGCCCGCCAGATACCATCAAAGCCGCCCATCCTCCCGGGCCAGGATTTGGATCGCAAGCGCCATCCGAATAAATCGCAACGTATGTCAGGTTGTTAAATGAAGACGGATCGGTCATAAGTCTCAGATATTTTGAGGGCTAAGGTGATGGCGGTCTTATGCCTGGAGGGCTGTCTGCTTTTGGGATAATTGTAGGCACAGGAGTCACAACAGAGGCAGCATCTTGCGTCGATCTAGATAAAGGTGTGGCTGTTCCCAATGGGAACACATTTCCCGGATCAGGTCCAAGATGAAGTTCGGCTGCGAACAAATCCAGGTAATCCAGCAGTCCAGGCACCAATTCGACCGAAAAATAAGGTCGGTAGAGCTGAGTGGTTGCGTCTCCTATAGCTCTCCGCACCGCCCCCCACGATGCATAAGCCGGTTCCCCAATCCCATATTCCAGCAATCCGGCTGCATCCGCCCACTGGGAATGTTGAACTTGATAACCATGCAACTTTTCAAGGGTGGATTTTCTCACCGGAAGGGCTCCAGTGGTTTTGATGAGCTGAGCGCTATTTTCGGGTTGAGTCAACCAGCGGATGAAGATCCAGGCACCAAGCTGCTGCTCTGGTGATGATTCCAGAATGTAATAATCTGGACCAAAAATTCCGAGCGCAGGTTCCTTGTCTGGAGACGGGAAAGCAAGCACCTTCCAATCATCTTCACTACCATTCTCAAGGAATGCTTCATTAATCTTCGGGATTTCCGCCACACTTCCAGAAGCGAAAAGTGCGATCCGCTGCGATAACGCAGCTCCAATATCCTGGTTCTGGTTCTGAAAAGCGCAGCCGCTATCGAACATCTCACGCAGAAAGACAAAAGCCTGCTCGGTGGCAGGAGAATGGAATTGGTAGACCGATTCGATTTTCCCAGTATTAGGGGTTCTTAGGATCTGCCCCCCGAAAGCGTAAATCCAACCAAGCATCGTTGTGGCTTCAGTCGAGATCATCCAACCGCCCGTGCCATTGTTGGATGCAATCTCGTCATTAAGATTCGACTGAGCGCCAGCGCAAGCCTGCTGGCTAAAATCATCTGGCGTGTTTGGGGGATTTGGATAACCTAATTCCTTTGCCCAGGTTTCGTTATAGTAAAGCAGCTGGGTCAACCGGTAACCAGGAATGCTGTATCTCTTCCCATTAACTAACCCCTGGTCCCAGACATTGGGATAGAAATCAGATTGTTCGTCTGGGTTCATCCCCCAGGCAGGATCAGATACATAGGGAGTTAGGTCGATGATCGCGCGGCTTTGGTCCCAGAACAGCGTCTGATGCTGCAATCCAGCTGCAACCTGCGGTGCCTCAGCAGTATCAAGCGAGGCATTCATTTTTTCATTTAGCTGATCGTAACCGGAGAAACCGGTTGAGGTGACCAGGATACCGTAAGGATTATTCAAGTTGAACTCTTGTGTCAGGGCATCTATGACTTGTCCGGTCTCCCCATACCATGGATGCCAGAAGCGGATGATTTGACCGCGGAGTGAATCAGCTTTGATCTCTAAAGTTTTCACCGGAACAGGAGTGGCAGCAGTGGGGCTGGCAGCAGATGGTGCCGGTTTTGTCAGGTTTGGAGCAGAAGCGCTTTGAGTCGGTACTGCAGTTCCTTGATCAGATGGAAACCTTGGCAGCCCGCTGCAAGCCGCTAGCAGCAGGATCGCGAACATTAATTGGGCTAACACTAAGTGACGTGATGCTGTTAGAATAGGGAAAGTGGACCCTCGCAGCAAACGCTGTAAAAACCCTAACATGGTTTGCATAGTTTATCATCTTCCTGACCCGGCATGGCACCATCATCCAGTTCAAGGTTAATACAATTGTGATCACCGACACAATTCGGAGGACGAATCTGCTTGCTATTCTCCGAAATTTGCATTATATTCTTTACTGAGGGAGTTTTACAAATAATGGGTTCTGTTCGGACAAATTAATTGAATAACCCCATGATGCATCTGAATATCGATCGGCAGAATCAAAAGGAGGTGATTTCAACGAGTTCATGTGTTTCCTGGTTCTAAAACTTAGTTTCCCTAAAAGAGCAAGAATCAAATTGGAGGAGAAAATCTACTATGAACCGAAGTCTGTTAACTATCATCTCTGTGCTGGCCGCGTTCTCCATGATCCTGGCCGCATGCGCTCCAGCTGCTACACCTGCTCCCGCTGAGACGGCTGCTCCCCCTGCTGAAACTGCAGCACCCGCCGCTACCGAAGCGGTCGCCAAGTTCAAGGCCTGCCAGGTCACCGACACCGGCGGCATCGACGACAAATCCTTCAACGCCACCGCCTGGAAGGGCGTTCAAGACGCTGTCGATCAGCTCGGCATCGAAGGCAAATACCTCGAATCCCAACAGCAGACCGACTATGAAAAGAACATCAACGCTTTCATCGATGAAGGCTGCAATATTATCATCACCGTCGGTTTCCTCCTCGGTGACGGTACCAAGGCTGCTGCTGAGAAAAACCCCGATCAGAGCTTCTCCATCGTCGACTACGCCTACGACCCCACCATCCCCAACGTCCTCGGTCAGGTATTCTCCACTGACCAGGCTGGCTTCCTCGCCGGCTACGTCGCAGCTGGCGTCTCCAAGACCGGCAAGGTCGGCACTTTCGGCGGCATCCAGATCCCCACAGTCACCGTCTTCATGGACGGCTTCGCCCTCGGCGTCAAGTACTACAACGAGCAGAAGGGCACCAACGTCGAAGTCCTCGGTTGGGACCCCATCGCTCAGACCGGACTTTTCACCGGCAACTTCGAATCCACCGATGACGGCCGCACCATGGGCGAAACCCTCATGGACGAAGGCGCTGACATCATCATGCCCGTCGCCGGTCCGGTTGGCCTCGGCACCGCTGCCGCCGTCAAAGAACGCGGCAATGCCTATATCATCGGTGTCGACTCCGACTGGTATCTCACCGCCCCTGACTACAAGGACATCACCCTTACCTCCGTCCTCAAGAACATGGACATTACCACCCTGAACGCAATCAAGTCCGTGATGGACGGCACCTTCGTCGGCGGCGTGACAGTCGGTGATTTAAAGAACGGCGGCGTGGGTCTTGCCGATTTCCATGACCTTGACTCTATGGTCCCCGCCGAACTGAAGACCGAGCTCGATACCCTCAAAGCCGGCATCATCGACGGCTCCATCCCAACCAGCCCCGGCGCCCTGCTAGAAGAGCCAGCAGAACCATCAGTGCCCGTGCTTAAGCCGACCGGAAAGCTGGAAATCTTTTCCTGGTGGACAGCCGGTGGCGAGGCTGATGGGTTGAATGCCATGATCGAGATCTTCAAAACGATGTATCCAGACGTTGAGTTCATCAATGCCACCGTAGCTGGCGGCGCTGGCTCGAACGCCAAAGCAGTGTTGGCAACCCGGATGCAAGCTGGTGATCCCCCTGACTCGTTCCAGGTACATGCCGGTCATGAATTGATCAACTCCTGGGTTGCCGCAGGCGCAATGGAGCCTGTGACCTCTATTTTTGTGGATAACGGCTGGATGGATAAATATCCGAAAGGCGTTATCGACATCCTCTCTAAAGACGGCGAGATCTGGAGTGTTCCGGTCAATATCCACCGCTCCAACGTCCTGTGGTACAACAAGAAGGTCTTCTCCGACAATGGCCTCGAAGCCCCAAAGACCTTTGATGAATTCTTTGCAGCCGCTGATAAGCTGAAAGCTGCCGGTGTTACACCGCTAGCGCTTGGCGACAACGGCATCTGGGCTGCGACAAACCTGTTCGAAACCGTCCTGCTTGGCACAATGGGTCCCGAGAAATATATCGGGCTGTGGAATGGAACAACCGACTGGGCTGGTGAAGACGTGACCTTGGCTCTTGAGAATTTTGCCAAAATGATGGGATACGTCAACGAAGATCATGCTGCCCTATCCTGGGACCAGGCAGCCCAATACGTGGTTGACGGCGCAGCCGCGATGACGGTTATGGGTGATTGGGCGGAAGGGTATTTCAAGTCCGTCGGGTTGACTCCGAACGTCGAATTTGGATACATCCCGGCTCCTGGCAACGCGGGGACATTCATCATGCTGTCTGACTCCTTTGGTTTGCCAAAAGGCGCCCCAAATCGTGAAGCGGCGCTCGCCTGGCTGACCCTTGCCGGATCACAAGAAGGCCAAGATGCGTTAACCCGCTCAAGGGTTCGATCCCTGCCCGCACTGACGGCGACCGCGCCCTTTACGATGAGTACCTGCTTTCGGCGATGGATGATTTCTCCTCTAACACGATTGCACCTTCTCTGGCGCACGGAGCAGCTGCTGCCGAGGGTTGGGTGACCGCGGTTAACGATGTGATGACCTTATTCGTTACCGACCTGGATGTTGCTTCAGCGCAGGCAGGCCTAGTTGCTGCTTGCCAATCGGCTGGAGTGTGCAAGTAGTGAATTAACCTGGAAAGGGTCGCCTATTGAGAGATTGAAAATGGCGACCCTCTCTTTCAAAAGCTCAGAGAATTCTTTCGACGAACAGGAGAGTGCCCTTGGTTTTGATCCAATCGAATCCAAAGGCACTCTCTTTCAATTAGATCGAGCAGGAAGCCTATGGCACATACACGTGATCGCTGGATTGCATTGTTCTTAATCCTCCCTTCGATAATTCTCATTGCTATTTTTGTATACGGCTTTATTGGCTGGACAACGCGCGTTTCTTTATCCAAGTGGGACGGTGTGCAACCGGATTACACCTGGGTTGGTCTGGATAACTACAAAAAGCTATTTTCTGAGACTGGCGGCGTCGCCGCAAAACGATTTTCGATTGGAATGTGGAATACGTTTTTTTTCACGCTGTTCTTCTTACTGATCTGCGTCGGGGTTGGACTGCTGCTGGCAATACTGCTCGATCAAAAAGTGAAGGGTGAAGGGATTTTTCGGACGATCTATCTATTTCCAATGGCGCTGTCTTTTGTGGTCACGGGGGTGGTCTGGCAGTGGATATTTGCACCTGGAACTGCTGACCGGCCACGCGGGATCAATGCGCTGCTCGGGACTTTGGGTCTCGATGCTTTAAGATGGAAATGGTATACCGACACGAATTCGATCAGCTCGTTCCATGTTGCGCTGATCCCGGTGATCATAGCCGCCTCCTGGCAGCTCATTGGCTATACGATGGCGATGTATCTTGCGGGCCTGAGGGGCGTGCCGGAAGAACTGCGCGAAGCAGCGCGAGTGGATGGCGCGACTGAGGTGCAAGTTTATCGGCATATCATCTTGCCGATCTTGAGCCCCATCACCCTCAGCGCCTTGATCATTCTAGGACATATCTCCTTGAAGATCTTTGATTTGATCTACACCATGACCGGTAAAGGACCGGCGTTTGTCACAGACGTGCCCGGGATTTTTATGTTTGAGACCACATTTCAGGGGAATCACTACGCCCAGGGAGCGGCGATCTCAATCATCATGCTGCTTATGGTGGCGGCCGTTATCGTTCCATATCTTGCCTACAGCCTGCGCCAGGAGGTAGAGCTATGAAACGAAAGGCGATCGATCCCTCACGAATTGGGCTGTACCTGCTGATGGTCCTTTTTGCGATGTTATTTCTACTCCCTGTTTACGTCATGCTCTCAAGCTCGCTGAAGACCTTTACAGAAGTGCAGGACCTCAGCAAGATGTGGAGCCTGCCAGCGGGTTTGAACATGGAGAGCTTTCGCGCCGCTTGGTCTGGCATCCCGGAAAAAGGGCTGCGCGGGCTTTCGAATAATCTGATGAACAGCCTGCTGCTCACCGTACCCGCAACTCTGATTTCGGCAATTCTCGGCTCGATTAATGGATATGTGCTCTCGAAGTGGAAATTTCGTGGCGCAGATATCATTTTTCCGCTCTTGCTGTTCGGGATGTTTATCCCTTACCAGAGTATTTTGATCCCCATGACTTTAACCCTGGCTTACATCGGTCTGGGAGGAACGATCTGGGGATTGATCCTCGTGCATGTGGTGTATGGGATCCCGATCACGACATTGATTTTTCGCAATTACTACGCCGAGGTCCCGACCGACCTGGTCGAGGCCGCTGGGATTGACGGCGCAGGTATTCTTGGAATTTATTGGCGGGTTATGTTCCCACTGTCTCTGCCTGGTTTCGTGGTCGTGATCATCTGGCAGTTCACCAATATCTGGAATGAGTTCCTGTTTGCGGTCACTGTCCTGCAGAAGCCAGAGCTTCAGCCAATCACGGTAGCGCTGCGCAATCTATCCGGCAGCCAGATTAAGGAATGGAATGTGGTCATGGCTGGGGCTTTGATCGCGGCGCTGCCCACACTGATCATATATATTCTATTAGGTCGATATTTCATCCGAGGTCTGCTGGCAGGTTCCGTAAAAGGATAGGTTCATTTTTGTAAACGAAGATGGACCTCGATAAATTACCAACAGCATGAATAATTACAATTCGGAGGAACAGTTAACTTGCCATAATCCGGTATCTGATTTATATTAAGTCATTCTAGTTCGCGTTTTTGCCTCTATGATATTTCAGCCGTGGGATAAAACTTACAAGAAGGAGGAGACCTGTTAATTATTCGGCGAAACCGTAAGTTGATTGGTTGGTCAACATTTTCCCATTCGAAAATCTAAACCCTTTGGAGGAGATATTCTAATATGAACCGAAGTCTGTTAACTATCATCTCTGTGCTGGCCGCGTTCTCCATGATCCTGGCCGCATGCGCTCCAGCTGCTACACCTGCTCCCGCTGAGACGGCTGCTCCCCCTGCTGAAACTGCAGCACCCGCCGCTACCGAAGCGGTCGCCAAGTTCAAGGCCTGCCAGGTCACCGACACCGGCGGCATCGACGACAAATCCTTCAACGCCACCGCCTGGAAGGGCGTTCAAGACGCTGTCGATCAGCTCGGCATCGAAGGCAAATACCTCGAATCCCAACAGCAGACCGACTATGAAAAGAACATCAACGCTTTCATCGATGAAGGCTGCAATATTATCATCACCGTCGGTTTCCTCCTCGGTGACGGTACCAAGGCTGCTGCTGAGAAAAACCCCGATCAGAGCTTCTCCATCGTCGACTACGCCTACGACCCCACCATCCCCAACGTCCTCGGTCAGGTATTCTCCACTGACCAGGCTGGCTTCCTCGCCGGCTACGTCGCAGCTGGCGTCTCCAAGACCGGCAAGGTCGGCACTTTCGGCGGCATCCAGATCCCCACAGTCACCGTCTTCATGGACGGCTTCGCCCTCGGCGTCAAGTACTACAACGAGCAGAAGGGCACCAACGTCGAAGTCCTCGGTTGGGACCCCATCGCTCAGACCGGACTTTTCACCGGCAACTTCGAATCCACCGATGACGGCCGCACCATGGGCGAAACCCTCATGGACGAAGGCGCTGACATCATCATGCCCGTCGCCGGTCCGGTTGGCCTCGGCACCGCTGCCGCCGTCAAAGAACGCGGCAATGCCTATATCATCGGTGTCGACTCCGACTGGTATCTCACCGCCCCTGACTACAAGGACATCACCCTTACCTCCGTCCTCAAGAACATGGACATTACCACCCTGAACGCAATCAAGTCCGTGATGGACGGCACCTTCGTCGGCGGCGTGACAGTCGGTGATTTGAAGAACGGCGGCGTGGGTCTTGCCGATTTCCATGATCTTGACTCCATGGTCCCCGCCGAACTCAAGGCCGAGCTCGATACCCTCAAAGCCGGCATCATCGACGGCTCCATCCCAACCAACCCCAGCGCCCTACCGACTCCTGAGCCTGTGGTCATCGGCACCGCCGATCACCCCATCAAGGTCCTCTTTGTCCCATCGGTAGATGCTAACGTGATCACTGCTGGCGGCGAGATCATGGCAAATGCATTGAAGGAAGCTACTGGTCTCGAGTTCGAGGTCAGCATTCCAACTTCTTACGCAGCGACGGTCGAAGAGATGTGCGCCTCACCAACCGACACGATGGGCTTCATCCCCGCCCAGCCCTATGTCATCGGCAACCAGCTTTGCGGGGTTGATGTGGCATTCAAGGCTTTGCGCCGAGGCTGGGGTGTGTATTGGGCGATGTTCATCGTCCCACGCGACTCTGAAGCCCAGACTTTGGCTGATCTCGAAGGAAAGAAGTGGGCTTATCCAGACGCTGGCTCGACCTCTGGATACCTGTTCCCGCAGGTAGCTCTCAAGAACGCTGGCGTAACGCCAGGAGAGACTCTCGAGGCTGGCGGGCATCCTGAAGCCGTTCGCGCGGTCTACAACGGCGAGGCTCGATTTTGGCACCGCGTTCTACAGCGCCCCACTTAAACCCGAAGGGGAAGAACCCTGGAAGATCGGCGATCCCCCTGACGTCCCAGATGAGCTGATCGAATCCTGCGCACCCAGCGCGGATGGCGAGAAGCTGATGTGCGGCGATTGGCGCGTCCTCGACGCTCGCGCAAACCTGCGCACAGAAGCTCCGGACGTGGTCCAGAAGGTCCGCATCCTGGATCTAACTGCCCCGATCCCGAACGACACCTTATCCTTTGGTCCAGACTTCCCGGCTGATCTGCGCGCCAAGATCGAAACGGCCCTTGTTGACTTCTCAAAGACAGATGCCTGGAGCCAGTCGATCGGAAGCGAAGATTTCTACGCCTGGTCTGGTCTGGAACCTGCTACGGACGAAGAATATGATGTCGTCCGCCAACTGATAGAGTTACTCGGAATCACCCTCGAGCAATTCAGATAAACCAGCATTCTCATTAGGTTAAGCCCCGGATGGTATATTCCGTCCGGGGCTTAGATTAGGTGTCGAATGCTTAAAATTATTGAGCTTGTCAAAATTTATGAAGGGGGTGTCCTGGCGCTTGATAGAGTCAGTTTCGAAGTCCCAGAAGGTCAATTTGTTGCTGTGATTGGATTAAGCGGATCCGGGAAATCCACCTTGCTGCGCTGCATCAACCGCCTGGTTGAACCAACCGCTGGGAGAGTCATGTGGAACGAAATCGATATCACCCATGCCAGTGACGAAGACTTGCGCCGGATTTGGCGGAAAATCGGGATGGTTTTCCAGCATTTTAACCTTGTACATCGCTCCAGCGTGCTCACTAATGTCCTGGCTGGACGCCTGGGATATGTCAGTCCTGCCTGGAGCCTGATCAACCGCTTCCCAAAAGAAGATATCGAAAAAGCGATGCACCAGCTCGAGCGAGTTGGAATTGCCAGTAAAGCCAGCAACCGCGCCGATGAACTCAGCGGCGGACAGCAGCAGCGGGTGGGGCTGGCACGCGCATTGATGCAAGATCCGGTGATTATTCTGGCCGATGAGCCAGTCGCCAGCTTGGATCCCGTCCTGGCGCACAGCGCGATGCAGTACCTGGAAATGATCAACAAAGAAGATAAAGTCACTGTCCTTTGCAGCCTGCACTTCCTTGACCTTGTCCATCGATACGCGGATCGCGTCGTGGCATTAAATAATGGGAAGTTAGTTTTTGATGGTTTGCCCCATGAGATCGATGATGAGCGTTTCAAAGAAATCTATGGGAAGGAAGCCGAGAGAGTTGGGTAGGTCACGGAAATGAAGAAATATAAACCAATCTGGAAATCATTGCGATTGGCAGCCCTAATTGTCGTCGGTATCATCATTTACGCTTTTGGTTTCCAAGTCACCCAGATGGGTTTCGAAGAAATCAACTCTCCAACCCGTCAGGCAAGTCTTACACGCGTCATCCGTACACTTTTCCACCCAGACATCATCGAATACGACCAGGTTCAGGTCAGAGTCGAGACACCCTTTTATACACCCTGTCCTACCGGCTCTGTTGATTTACCTGAACCAGACCGAACCGGCGCATACCTGGTTGCCACCCCAAAGTGCTCCCTTCCTCGCTCCGAAATAACCGTCGAGGGTTTTAAACTTCAAAGCAATTATCGCGGTCAGCTCTATTTCATCCCGCCGAGTGGGGTTTCATTGGGGCTTACAACTTTCGAGACAGATGATGAAGGACATTTTTCGGTCAAAGCGAAAATTCCGCCGCGACCCAGTGATCAGGTTCAATACATCCGCACTACGATCTCAAATAATGTTGGCAAGCCGCGTTTTTCGAAAACTGCCACCGATACCTGGGAAAAAATCATCGAGACGGTCTTTCTCGCTTTGCTTGCCACAACATTCGGCATCATATTTGCGGTCCCAGTAAGCTTTATGGCAGCCCGTAATATCATGCGTGATGTGACTATGCCGATGAGCAGCCTTTCACTTACAATCATCGCTTGGCCATTGGGTGTGTGGATTGGAGGGTCGATAGCAAGCTGGTTGGGGGAGCAGACGAAAATTATCACGGAGAACTCCGCATTCACACTGCTTGGTGTGTTGATTGGCGGATTGTTGATCTGGCTGCTTATCAAATGGGCTATGCCTGAAGAAGAGGAAAATCCGCCTGGGCGTTGGTTGAGGATTGGTCGTATCGCTGCAATCCTGGCAGCGGTAGTTATTGGGATAATCTCGTTATTCCTTCTCGCGAATCTGGCTATCCAATCTGGCGGGCGCTTTGCAAACGAACCCGGTTTCATTGGTATGATGGGGTCTTTCGTGGAAAACCTGGGGGTGATCCTACAACTGCTAATCCCAGTAATTGTGGCATTCGGTGTTGGCGGTGTGATGAGCAACATGTTCACGCGAGCAGCACGCCATTACATTAGCCCTCTAAAGCCCTCAATTCGATTTCCCATCAATTTGGTTCTAGGAGCCCTGGCAGGAGCATTAGTCGCCGCGCTTATTGGTGCTGCCATTAATTGGATCTATCAAATCAACAACCCAATATGGACTTTTTGGGTACCTGCCCTCATTGGCGCCGCGTTGGGGATTTTCACTGTCATCTCCAACCGAGAAAAAGACAAACTGCCGATTGGAATGACCATCTACTATACTACCCGTACCATATTAAATGGGCTGCGGGCGATTGAAGCCTTGATTTGGGTGATCATTTTCGTCGTTTGGGTTGGGATTGGTCCGTTTGCTGGTGTGCTGGCATTGGCTCTTCACACGGTAGCCGCACTTGGTAAGCTGTATTCCGAGCAAGTGGAAAGCATCATGCCCGGCCCCTTGGAAGCCGTAAAAGCCACCGGCGCCACCCGGATTCAGGTCATCGTTTACAGCGTCGTCCCGCAGATAGTCCCACTGTATATCTCCTTCACAATGTATCGTTGGGATATTAATGTTCGTATGTCCACGATCATTGGTTTCGCCGGCGGTGGTGGGATCGGGTTCCTGCTGCTCCAAAACATCAACTTGCTTAACTACCGCGCCGCCAGCACCCAAATGATCGCTATAGCAGTAGTGGTGGCTCTGATGGATTACCTATCATCGTATATGCGCGAAAAGATCGTATAGCTGTATAGATTCAAAGGCAATCTACTCTTATCGGAGATTAAATATCGAAAGCAAATCAGAGAAAGCGACCCTTCGATCTCCGACGGCAGATACAAATCCTCTCGTCAGGCTGCAGCAGCACCGCCTGGCGGGATTGGATATCGGCGATTCCTGGATCCATCCGTTTTATGACGGGCATTCAATCTTAAACCTGCCTTCTTCGATCTGCCAATGGTTAGGTGCACCCCTACTCGGGGCCGGAGCATTATCCAGCGAGATCACCTCATTTTTGCCAGATGATTTTCGCGTCGTGATCGTCATTTTAATAGATGCGCTTTCGTTCCAGCGCCTTACACGCTGGATTAAGGAAGGAGACCTCCCCGCCTGGAGGAGTCTCTCCCAGCGCGGGATTCTCCACCCGATTACTTCCGTCGTTCCAAGCACCACCTCTGCAGCATTGACATCCATTTGGACCGGTCGCAGCCCTTTCGAACACGGAATTACTGGATATGAGATGTGGATGAAAGAGTATGGTATTGTAACCAACACCATCTTGCAGATGCCCATAACTTTTAAAAGCGACCTTGGCGCGCTGGAGCGCACTGGATTTTCCCCCGAAAAAGCAATTCCGTTTCCCACCCTGGGATCTCATCTTCGTACTCATGGTATCCGCTCCTATGCATTGGAACATCAGAGCATTGCCTATTCCGGCTTATCCAGAATGCTGCTCAAAGAGACTGAGATTCTCGCCTTTAACAGCGCGGCCGACCTGTGGGTGAACCTCCGAAACCTGCTGGAGGCTAAGACCGCAAATAAGACTCTTGATAAGACCACTGACAAGACTGCTGACAAGACCGCTCAACGGATGTTCGTATGGGTATATTGGAGCGAAGTCGATCACTTCGGGCATGTTTATGGTCCTGACGATGAGCGGACCGCCGCTGAATTCACAATCTTCAGCAGAGCCATGCAGGATCTCTTCCTCAACCGGCTGAGCTCGGAGGCGGGAGCGGACACCCTTCTGCTCCTGACAGCAGATCACGGTCACCTGACCACACAACCAGATCCGCATTACGATCTCACGCATCACCCAAACCTCACCCGACGCCTTCATATCATGCCGACTGGGGAAAATCGCCTGGTTTATCTTTATATCCGGCCTGGTCAGACCGAAGCAGTTCGTGAATATATCGATCGTGCCTGGCCGGGGCAGTTCCTTCAGCTCGATTCGGGTTATGCGATCGAAAATGGGCTGTTTGGATCGGGAGATCCCCACACAAATCTCGGTGATCGGGTGGGAGACGTCATCCTTCTGGCCCGGAACGATGCCTATTTATGGTGGGCTGATAAAGAAAATCGCATGGTTGGCCGTCACGGAGGTCTCCATCCTGAAGAAATGCTGGTTCCGCTGCTAGCTGCCAAGTTGTAAGTTTAGGGGAGATAGTCATGGGGGTTGACACGCACCCCGTTGTACATCATCTCAAAATGGAGATGCGCACCGGTCGAATTTCCAGTACTTCCCATGGAGCCGATCGAATTCCCTTGATAGACAAACTGGCCGCAGGCAACATAATAGGCGCTGAGATGGGCGTACAGCGTTTGCCAGCCGTTGGCATGGTTGATCACGATCACATTCCCGTAGCCCCAATTGTTCCAACCCGCATAAACGATTACCCCGTTATCGGCTGCGTAGATCGGATTGCCTTCATTCCCATCAATATCAATCCCAGGGTGGTTTGCGTCCGGCTCATAGTCGAAGCCGGAAAGGAAATGATTGTCTGATGGCCATAGAAAGGTCCCAGTGCCGACCACACCACCCTCTACGTTCTCACATGCACCCGGGCCAAGAATTTTACCCACTCCCGGATCATCCAGCGGGATAGCAGGCGCGCTCCAGCTGATGAACTCACGCCGCCCACCAGGGATCACCAACCATTTCCCAGCTTCAATGTTAGGGCTTGACCAATCTCCGATCGTTTGCGGATCGAGCTGGTTTGCCGGATAGTTTAAAATTTCCTCTACAGTAACTCCAAAAAAACCTGCCACTCCATTAAGGCCATCACCTGCACTCCAGCGATAATACGCCCCATTGACAGGTAAGATGTTCAGTTCCTGACCTGGTCGCAAGCTGTGTGGGTTGTCTGCAAGGACGAGCTGGTTAGACCATAAAATGGTCTCGGGCTTTAGTCCGAATTTCTCCGCGATCCCAAACAAAGTATCTCCTGGTTTCACCTGATATATTGAGACTTCTTCGCGTGGACGGGAAGGGACATCGGTGTGCAGGCGAGCATATCGCTGGACTCCATCCTTGTTCGTTGATTGTGTGGAATATTCGGGAAGATCTACAGAGAAAAACTGGTTAGTTGGTGTCGGTTGGACGGCAGCAAATACTCCTTGTCCAAGAATATTTGGGTCAGCAAGATAATAAAACTCACGAAGCCCCCAGGCTACCAACAGGATCAGCGCAAGCAGTAAGGCATGGGTGCCAAACCGGAATATCGAACCTGCGATCCCCAAGCTGGAAACAGTTTCGAGCAGCCGCTCCCATCCACGGCTGTGGTCTTTCTGATCATCATGGACCTCTGTAGTGGTATAGGGGTCATTCTCAGACAAATTGTCATTCACTCCTGGGATGATAACATGTCTGTCTCCATCAGTAACTTAAAGGGCTCGTTAAGCTGGAGGAAGCATTTTGGGCGGCTGCAGCTGGATTTTCCTTCCCTGTTAAAACATTGATCCCTGCCTGCTGAAGTGGAGACATCAGAATTGTGAGGATATCGGTTGGGGGAAGCAGGTGGGAGGCGGAAGCGATCCGATCCAACTTGCCCCGCAAATCTTCATCTGACCACAGCGCCAAAGAACTCGGTCGGGTCGGTAGAAATCCAGCCGCTTGCGACCAATCCGCCAGAAAATTGCTGTCGGTGAGATACTCAGCAAGCTCTATGGCTAGCCGTCTTTTCTGTTCATCCCGTCCGACCAGAGACCAGACCCAACCAGTGGCTAATGCGGAAGGTTGACCGTCCCTTGTCGGAATTGGGTCTATCCCGACACCATCTCTGATCCTCCTCAGCGCTACAGAGGACCAGCCGACCAGGATTTGGGCTTTGCGATCATCAAACGCATCCCAAGTCTGGTCATCATCGGTCAGCTGGATCAGAAGATCGGCTGGCATGACGCCTGATTCAACTCCTTGATGGAAGAAAGTCAATACACTGCTAAGTTTGGCAGGATCGAGGATGGGGCGTCCCTGGTCATCCTGCAGCGCTCCGCCTTCCGCTTGATATTCAGCCAAAGTAAAAAAAGCCTGCGGAAGAGGCAGCCGGAAAGATCAAGGACGCCTGCCTTTGAAGAAGAGAATTCCAGGATTTCAGGGAAGAAGTTATCGGGTCAGTGTGATAGACCTGAACAAGAGCATCACCAGCGAATGGTAAGCCATAAATATTGTTCTGCAAGTGGGCTAGCTCGAGAGCAAATGGATACCAATCTGGATCATTTATAGAATCAGTTAAATCATCCAGCGGAAGCAGTAAGCCCTTCAGTGCAGCCGCTTCCTCAAGATCGTGTGGGAGCGCCACCAGGTCGGGCAGCGTAGCTGGCGCAGCTGCGCTTGCCGTCGTCAACGAATTAAGCAGCCCGCCGGGACCGTGTACCGCTTTTACACGGGTCTCTATGATCACATTCGGATTACGCGCCTGGAATTCTTCCAACCTTTTCCTAAGGAGATCGGACGCTGGTGTATCTGTACCCGGATTTAAAAAGGGCGGCAGCCAAAGGCTGAGGCGGATTGGACTTCCCGGGAGCGTGGTTGCTACTGGCGTCAATGTGCTCGTTTGGCTCTCTGGTAGGTCAGTAGTGGTTGTTCCAGGAAGCGCGGTTGCGGGGATCTGGCTGGTTTGTAGACTGCAGCCGCTCAGCAGGAGAATTAATATCAGGATGGAAGCGGTACGTACCTGGATCATTTCAAAGCCCATCTGGTCTCATGATCATCGCTGCCAGCAGGTTTGCGGTGTTCGCAACGTCCTTGAGATCGACCATTTCCATTCCACTGTGGATATATCGCCCCGGCACATACACGCCGCCGGTCAAGGCTCCCGTTCGAGTCAGCTGGATCTGAATCCACTTCACTGAATAAACGGTCAATAACTGAGAATTGGTGGGGGATCCTCTCATTACTCGCGGTTTGAGCTATCCATTCTACTACGCGAGTAATCTGATATGGCATAAGCATCGCGAATCGCGATCGCCGGACCTTTCCCAAGATCACAGGTTTTCATAAATCCCTTTGGAGTATCTGCGCTGGGAATAAGCCCCCACCTTGATCCCAATCTCCGGTTCAATTTTAAAGGCTGCCGATGGAGCCCCACGCGAACCGACCTGTTCTTGGGTTGTGAACACAAAATTAAGCTCGAATGGCGAACAAAGATCTTCTTGTCGAATCCGCCGAATTGTCTCGATCAAAATACATACGCCAACCCGGTTGTCGAGCGCTTTCCCGGCAACCCGGCTGCCAAGCTCGCAAAATTCAGTTTGAAAGACTCCCAATTCGCCAATTTGCACAGGGCAGTCTGAAGCATCAGCCGCTCCGCAGTCGACAAAAAGCTGTTCGACCCTGATTTCCTTCCCTCCACCTTTTTGGTTTTCTAGCGCGATTACCCCATGCGCCCCATTCAAGAATTGGACCTGGGAGCCAACCAAAGCCTGAGTATTAAGATCGCCAATCGGAGCAAACCGCGCAAAACCCTTTCCATCCACATGGGTGATGATCAAACCAACTTCATCCATGTTGGCATAAAGCATCAGCTTGCTGGCGCCCGAGTCCTGCACCCCGATGCGGGCGATCAGGTTTCCAAGATTATCCACTTTCACATCTTCCACCAATAAGGCAATTTCCTTTTGAACCAAAGATCGGATGGATAATTCATATCCAGAAGGTCCGACTGCGAGCGAATATTGTTGGATTAGCTTCTTCATAATGGCTCTCTTTTTGAATTCGGATCAGCGGTCAGAGGCAAGGATCTCTGGGTTCAGGCGATCGAGGGCATGATAAACCAAGCGCAGGGTGTTTGACCAATCTGAAATGCGGGCGATCATCAAACCGCTGTGTGCGTAGCGACCTGGGACTGAGACAGAAATCGTTGGGATGCCTGCTCTCTGGCGGTGGATCGCCCCAGCATCATTGCCTCCACCGCCTGGTTGGCGTAGCTGGTAAGGGATCCCCTCTTGCTCTGCAGACTGGATCATATGGCGGATCAGGCGAGGGTCATAAATCGTATACTTGTCTGCCAAGTAAATTGCCGGTCCATTCCCTAGCTTTGTGTTGTAAAGGTAGTTCTCAACATCTTTTTCTTCCCTTTGGTGATAAGGATAGACCGGGAAATCGCGAGCAGGCGTACAGTCTACTACGATAGCAATATCCGGATTGAGAGTGTATGCAGCAACCTGCGCACCAATCAGCCCTACTTCTTCCTGAACTGTGAATGCCGCCAGGATTTCGATGTTCGATGGACCACTCCTCAGAATATCGATCAAAATCGCCACGCCTATCCGATCATCGAGGGCTTTTCCGCAGATCGAAGGACCCCAACGTTGGAAGTCGGTCCCAAAGGTCGCCCAATCACCAACTTTGACTTTTAGACCATTATCGGGGCTTACATCGATTCGCAGGTCTTCAACTGAAATTGGTTTTGCTGAATCGGTCGATAAGTGGATCGGTTTAACTCCAACCACCCCACTTATGTGCGATTTTCCTATCCGGACAGTTTTTCCCGCCAACATACGCGGGTTCAAACCGCCAACGGGTTCGAAGCGGAAGATTCCATCCCCTTCATCCTTCGTGATCATCATGCCCACTTCATCCATGTGGGCTGCGACCATCACCCGCAAACCAGTCTTCCCATCACCCGGACGGATTGCCAGCACATTTCCGAGAGGATCTACACTAAAGTCGAGACCTAAAAGACGAATTTGCTCGAGTACGATCGCCCTCACTTCGCCTTCATCTCCGGAAACCCCGCTGGCATCGCACAAACGCTTTAGAAGCTGGATCTGATTTTCGCCAACGCTCGGCACCTGAGAGCTTGGATTGATTTGACTGCTTTTCATCTATAAAATCCCTGATTCACTTAACCTGGCTGCCAAAAATTTTCTCGGCCGCAAATGATCAAACATCCAGGCTCAATCGATCCAGAAAAGTCCCATCCAGACGGCCAATAAATTCAGCGATGAGCTGCCCTGTTCGCTGTATGTCTTTAATCGCCACCATTTCGATGGGTGTGTGCATATATCGGATCGGGATCTCCAGCAGCATTGTCGGGATCCCTTCGGCACTGGATTGAAGTCTCGCCGCTTCTGTCCCAAAATCAGAAGCGATCGGTTCCAGGTGATAAGGGATCTCAAGCTGATCCGCGAGTAATCGAAATCCCTTGTGAAGGCCAGGATGGATGTTTGGACCCCATGCCAGGGTTGGACCTTTCCCGAGCGGGAAAGTTAGGTAATCTGGACTGCCGGGTCCTTGCCCAAAAGTCACATCGACTGCAACAGCCGCATTCGGCCGGAGTTGAAATGCCGATGTCCTTGCGCCTCCTAAGTTCTCCTCCTCAAGAGTCGTCGCAGCTGCCCAAATATCCCAATAGAGAGGTTTTCCTTTGAGCGCTTGCAAGCAGACCGTCAGCGCGGCGATCGAGGCGCGGTTATCCAGCGAGTGACCAGTAAGGTAATCATCACTCAATTCCAGTGGAGGTTGGGAAAATGAAACCAGGTCGCCGACGCGGATCAGGGTTTCAAGGGCTTCTTTGGGCAAGCCAAGATCGATCAGGAGATATTCCAGCTTTACTCCACTTTCTCCGCCCTTATCAGATGGGAGCAGGTATGTTGGCGGCAGGACAATTACCCCTGGAAGTTCTTCTTTTCCATGAACAACAACAGGCTGACCTGGAAGCACACTCACATCCAGGCCCCCAATTGCACTCACCTGTAAAAATTCTTCAACGATCCCGGCTACCATCAAACCAATGGCATCCATATGAGCAGTGACCAACAAGGCAGGTCTGGGGAGCGGACCATCTCCCTTTTTTAATGCATGCAAGCTACCCAAGCGGCTGATCGAAAATTGGTCCACAAGCGGTCGCCAGGCTTCTTCGATCAAATCGCGGACCGGAGATTCAAATCCGGATAGCCCGGGGGCAGAGATTAATTGTTTTAGAAATGGCAGCAGTTGCGTCATTGGTCTCCGTGATGTCGGTTTGATGATCGAGATTATAGCCCAATAAAGATAAGCTCTCGATTCCAAACCCCCGGAATGTGATTCGGCATTGGCCGTCTGGATCTGGGGTTACGGATTTGGGCTGGGATATGGATTGGGTTCCACTGTATCCGTGACGGTGGGTGTGATCGGTGTATCTGACGGAGGTGGGGAGGTGAAAGTTGAGGTAAAGGTTGGAATCAAGGTATTGGTAGGTGTGTTTGTGGCCGTAGGGGGCAGCGTAAGGGTCGGAGTCCAGGTCGAGAACAGGGTGGGGGTCATCGAGGGAGTGAGGGTAGGGATTACGGGTGTCACGGTCGCACTCGCACGTGGCGTCCAGGACGGACTTGGGGTCAGTGTTATGGTGGAGGTGATTGTTGGAGTTGCCGTTGGCGTTCGAGTGGGGCGCGCCGCCAATCTTTCGGAAATTCGGAGAGCGATTAACCCGCTGCAGTAACAGGGCAGCGTTGCCAGAATAATGAGGGAAAGGATGATCCGGATTCGATATCGCTGCTCCTGAGGCATATCTAAGCTCGCTTCACTGACCAGATGATAACATCAGCATCAGACCCTGGCAAGGACATATCATCTTATACGAGTTCGTGGTAAAAATGGGTGATGGAATGGATATTCCTTTCTCCTCATTTCGACGATGCTGTTTTCTCGTGCGGGGGCTTGATCTGGGAACTGACTTCTAAAGGAGACCGTGTCCAAATCTGGACGATTTGCGCAGGCGAGATCCCTCAGGGGGAGCTTTCGACATATGCTGAAGAACATCATCTTCGCTGGAATACCGGATCCAATACTATCGCAGTACGCCGCTTGGAAGACCTCAGGTCGTGTCAAGTTGTCTCTGCCGGATATTATCATTTTCCGCTGCCAGATTGCATCTACCGCCGGGCTGGTGATAATTATTGGAAGGCAGGTCAAAGCAGCGCCACGAACCTGGCGAATCGGGAAGACCACCTCTACACATCAAATGAAGCACTTTTCGGGCCTGTTCACCCAGCCGAGAAGGAGCTAATCCAACAGCTCTCAGACAGAATTGCTATCCAGGCACCGTCTGGGGCGGAGGTGCTTTGCCCACTCACGATTGGAGGGCATGCAGATCACCGCCTGACGCGCCTTGCTGCAGAAAAGATTGGAAAGAGGCTTTGGTATTATTCGGATTTTCCGTACGTACTCACAAATTGGGATAAGCTGAACACCTTTATCGAACCTGGAAGGGAAATGCGTCACTTTTATCTCTCACCCCTTGGATTGCAGGCGTGGGGCGATGCGATCTCGACGCACGCTTCACAGATCAGCACTTTCTGGAGGGATGTGGAGACAATGCGGCAGGAACTCGATGCATACCATCAAAAGTTTAACGGGACGATGCTATGGAGACAGGCATTAGTTGAGAGCCTTTGAACTTCCATCTAACGAACTTGCATTGAAACTGGAATTATGCTAAAATTGTGCCGCGGTTGAGGGTTCAAGTATACGCTCACCGTTTTCATTATATAATGAGAAGTTATTCAAGAACGCTCCGGTTGGAGATTTTTTTTATCATGTATAGTAGAGGTCCGAGGGATAGACATGCCTCCTTCATATTTAACCCGCGAGGGTTACAATAAATTACAAGACCAGTTAGATCACCTGCGAACAGTAAAACGCCAGGAAGTTGCTGAACGACTTCATGAAGCCATGGAAGGCGGCGAATTAATTGAAGACGCAGAATATGAAGCTGCCAAGAACGAGCAAGCATTTGTAGAAGGCCGAATTCAAGAGCTTGAGATTCTGCTGGCAAATGCCCGAGTAATCGAAGAAAAGGGCAAAATGGATGTGGTTCAAATAGCAGCGAAGGTGACCATTCAGGAAGGTAAAGCTGAACCGGAGATCTACACCATCGTTGGTCCAGCAGAGGCAAACCCGCGGGAAGGACGCATTTCGCACGAATCTCCACTTGGCAAAGCCTTACTAAACCATCGCGCTGGAGAGACTGTCCACGTCGATGCGCCAGACGGATCTTTTACGGTAAGCATCATCAAGGTGGAATAACTCTGGGGCAGCCGATTCAGCCCCGCGCCTGGACCCATGCGCGGGGCTTTTCTTTTCACAGCAATTCTGGCGAATCCAACGAATGGATTGCCGAGCAATTTGGAACATAAAAGCGAAGGAAAAGCAGCATGCCTGTCAAAACCACAAATATTGAACAAAACCGCCTGGATAAAGTCAATCGCCTACGCCTCCAGGGAATCGAACCATACCCACACCGGATTGAGCGAACCCACACCAGCCAACAAGCAATTTCTGCACTCGTCGGAGCCGAAGCAAGCGGGCCGGAACAGGGGGAACATGTAATACTAGTTGGCAGGATCCGGTCAATGCGCCCGATGGGCAAGATCACTTTCGCCCATATCGAGGACGGATACGGGAAACTGCAAATATTCTTGAGAGCGAACGAAATTGGGGAAGAACAGATCGAGTTCTTCAACAGGGAATTCGATCTGGGAGATTTCATTCAGGTCAGCGGAGAGATGTTCCGAACTCGCACCGGAGAAGCGACGCTGCGAGTGGCGGCTTTCCAGATGATAAGCAAATCGATCACTCCGCTCCCTGCAGCAAAGGACGAGGTGGTGGATGGAGAAGTGGTGCAACATGCAACCCTTGCCGAACCGGAGCTTCGTTATCGCCAGCGTTACGCGGATCTTGCGGTGAATTCGGAGGTTCGCAGCATATTTCGGACGCGGGCAGCCGCGATACGGGCTCTGCGTAAATACCTGGATGATCGTGATTTTCTCGAAGTAGAAACCCCCGTGCTGCAGCCGATATATGGAGGGGCAGCCGCCCGCCCATTTGTCACCTATCACAACCAACTCAAACAAGACCTGTACCTGAGGATATCCTTCGAGCTTTACCTCAAAAGGCTGCTGGTTGGCGGTATCGAGCGCGTCTACGAGATCGGGCGCGACTTTCGCAACGAAGGCGTTGACCGAACCCACAATCCCGAATTCACCCAGCTTGAATTCTATATGGCCTACGCTGATTACCGGTATGTGATGGAATTTACTGAACAGATGCTGGCGTATGTCTCCGACCAGGTGCTTGGCACACGCACCTTGACTTACCAGGGGCAGAAGATCGACCTGAACCCACCATGGAAGCGGATGGAGCTCAGCGAAGGGATTCTCGAGATCACCGGCGTCGATATCAGCATTCACCAGACCGCTGAAAGCCTGGCAGCTGCGATCAGAAGCAAAGGATTGGAATGCAATCCTAACGCGACGCGCGGGAAGCTGATCGATGGTCTGCTCGGCGATTACTTACAGCCCACCTTGGTTCAGCCCACCTTCCTGTTCAACTATCCGAGAGATATTTCCCCACTTGCCAAGAGCCTGCCGGGAATTCCTCAGATCACAGAGCGCTTCGAGGGATACGTCGCCGGGATGGAATTATGCAATGCCTTCACCGAATTGAACGATCCAATCGACCAGGAGAAGCGCTTCCTCGAGATGGGAGCTGACTATGCCCAAGAGGACGAAGAACGCCACCCCATGGACGAGGACTACCTGAGAGCAATGCGCTATGGAATGCCGCCAAACGGTGGATTTGGGATGGGGATCGACCGGCTGGCAATGCTGCTGAGCGACAGCCCAAACATCCGTGAGGTGATCCTCTTCCCTCACCTTCGCAAAGAAGAAGAATGAGATCATTTATCTTGACAGGAATGGGCTTTTGCGGATAATAAGAGCTATCAAACCAGTCGAATAAGGCGTTGATGGAAGAAAGTAAGCCGGCGAAAGCTGTCAGGGAGGTGTGGGGCACAGACTGAAACCCCCGCCCGGCGGAAACCAGCTGAAGTTCCTTTCGGAGCCGCTCCGGTGAACGATCGGTGCCCTATCGGCGAGATCAATTAGTCGGAGACGCAGCCCCAGCGTTAAGGGGGAGCCAATCGTGAAGACTGGTGTCTTCACCGTTGGAGCTGAGCGGACCGCAATCCAGCGGTCAAAAAGGGTGGTAGCGCGGGTGTTCATCCCGTCCCTTCCGGGGACGGGATTTTTTTGTTCATAAGCTCCCTCCAGCGCACTCATTTCAGTATGGACAGGGAGCAAACAAGGAGGCAAGATGCTCAACGAGCTAGATCAGATCGAGGGAAGGGCTTTGCGAGAGCTGGAAGTTGCGAGCGACGAAGACGCCCTTCAACAGTGGAAAGTCAATCACCTGGGGCGCAGCTCAACGCTGATGCTGACATTCGATCAGCTTGGCGGGCTGCCAAAGGACCAGCGCCCGCAGGTCGGCCGCAGGGCAAACGAAGTCAAGCGGACGCTTGAGGCTGCTTATGAGAGGCAAAGCCAGCTCCTTCGCCAACAAGCCCTGGAGCAAGCGCTCAGCGCCGAGCGACTCGATGTGACCCTGCCAGGCAGGCCAACCGGGCGCGGACGGCTTCATCCTTCCACTCAGACTATGCGGTCAATTGCGGCAGTCTTTGCGGAGATGGGATTTCAGATTTACCGCTCGCATGAAGTTGAGTCGGACGAGTTCAATTTTCAACTGCTCAATTTCCCGCCTAACCACCCGGCGCGCGAAATGCAGGACTCTTTCTATATCAATTCGGGGATAAATCGTGGCGACAATCCGATCTTGATGCGCACACACACCTCTCCGGGTCAAATCCGCTCGATGCGCGAGATTGCAGCATTGAACCCATCCGACCCACCTC
This sequence comes from uncultured Chloroflexia bacterium, assembly GCA_963827155.1. Lineage (GTDB taxonomy): Bacteria > Chloroflexota > Anaerolineae > Anaerolineales > UBA4823 > UTCFX2. Next base: position 3,069,656 of record CAWGZV010000002.1, read on the forward strand.
CCATTCGGCTGATCCTGCCTGGGATGTGCTTCCGTTATGAACAGATCACTTCTCGATCGGAGATGCAGTTCAACCAGATTGAAGGGCTTGCTGTCGGCAAGCACATTACGTTCGGAGACCTAAAGGGCACGCTCAGCGATTTTGCCAGGCGCTTTTTCAACCAGCAGGTGCGCTCACGCTTTCGCGCCTCGCATTTCCCATTCACAGAACCAAGCGCCGAAATGGATATCGAATGTTTCGTGTGCGGCGGCACAGGATGTCCGGTTTGCAAGCGAACAGGCTGGCTTGAGATCCTGGGATGCGGTATGGTGCATCCGATCGTGCTTCATAACGGCGGCTACGATCCAGCGGTCTACACCGGGTTTGCCTTTGGGATCGGGACCAGAACGGATTGCGATGCTGCGCCACCGAATCGAAGATATCCGCAGCTTCTGGGCGAATGACCCAAGGTTCCTGCAGCAATTCTGATATTGCCGCAAATTTATTAGGAAAATATCCTTACTCTTTAAATGGCTGCACTTGTTGAAATGGAGAAAATGATATGAAAGTGCCTATCTCCTGGCTGAAAGATTTCGTTGATATCGAACTCCCTATTGAGGAGCTTGCACACCAGATCACCATGGCTGGTTTGGAAGTGGAAGAGATCATCTACGTGGGTTTGGCAATGGGTGCAGGAAGGAGACCAGGACATTCGCAGGCCGCCTCCCAACCCGACACGAAAACATCCGGGATTGCCTGGGAACCCGACAAGATCGTGACAGCAGCGGTGTTAGAAGTGATGCAGCACCCGAACGCTGACCGGTTGGTCCTCTGCAGCCTGGATGACGGCCAGCAGATCCACACCGTACTCACCGGCGCCCCGAACCTATATCCTTACAAGGGCACTGGACCCCTGCCAAAACCTCTGAAAGTGGCATACGCCCGCGAAGGCGCGGAAATCTATGATGGTCACCAACCAGGCCAGACTTTAACCGTATTGAAGCGCGCAAAGATCCGAGGGGTTAACTCCTATTCGATGATTTGCTCGGAGAAGGAGCTGGGGATCTCGGAAGACCACGAAGGCGTGATCATCCTGGATGACGATGCCCCGGTTGGCATCCCGCTGGTCGAGTATATGGGTGACGCAGTTTTCGAGATTGCCCTCACGCCAAATATCGCCCGGAATGCAAATATCCTCGGTGTGGCGCGTGAAATTGCCGCGATCACCGAACAGGTTCTGCACCCACCGACCCTTGATTTCCAGGCGGAGGGCCTATCGATAACGGGCAAAGTCTCGATTGTGATCAACGAGCCGGAGCTCAATCCGCGCTTTGTGCTCGGCCTTATCCAGGATGTGACCATCCAACCCAGCCCCTATTGGGTCCAGCGCCGACTGCGGCTGGCAGGGATGCGCCCGATCAACTGCATTGTTGATGCGACCAACTACACCATGCTGGAGGTCGGCGAACCCCTGCACGCTTTCGACTATGATGTGCTGGTGGATCGCGCAAGAGGCAGCATTCCGACGATCATCACCCGGCGGGCGGAGCAGGGGGAGCGCCTGACAACGCTGGACGGCGTCGAACGCACGCTCGACGACTTCACTGTGCTGGTGTGCGATTCAGCCGGAGCGCTGTCGATTGCCGGTGTGATGGGAGGTCAGGAATCGGAAGTTCATGAAAAAACCCGGAACGTTCTGCTCGAAGGCGCAGCCTGGAATTTTATTAATGTCCGGCGGACGGTGAACGCCCAGAAGCTGCCTTCCGAAGCAGCCTACCGCTTCTCGCGCGGCGTTCATCCAGCAATGGCAAGCCGGGGGGTCAGCCGCGGGCTGGAGATGATGAGGCGCTGGAGCGGCGGTAAGGTTTGCCAGGGACTTGTGGATAATTACCCGCTTCCGCCTCACGATCCCATGGTGGAAGTCACCCCCGCACAGGTCAAGCGCTGGTTGGGGATCGATCTAAGCCCTGACGAGATCGGCGAGATCCTCTCCAGGCTGGATTTTAAGATTGAGATAGGCGGAGATGTCGTCCGCTGCTCGACACCCGATCACCGCCTGGATATCGGGTTGGGGATCATCGGGGTGGCGGATTTGATGGAAGAAATCGCCCGGGTTTATGGTTATGAGCGCATTCCAGAAACGCGCCTGTCTGATGAGCTGCCTCCTCAAATCGGAAATCCGCGGCTCGATCGCGAACAGAGAATCCAAAATCTGCTGGTGAACCTGGGCTTACAGGAGGTTGTCACCTACCGCATGACCTCTCCAGAACGCGAAAAACGCCTTTCGCCAGGAAATGGAGGGGCGTCGCTTGAAGGTTATGTTAAGATCGCTAATCCGATCGCGAGCGACCGATTTGTGCTGCGCCGCAGCCTGCTCTCTAGTGTCCTCGAAGTGATTGAAGCAGCGGCACAACTCAGTGAGCGCACGGCTGTCTTCGAAATTGGGCCTGTGTTCGAGGCTTCCCCGCAAGGCGACCTTCCGGATGAGCCGCAGCGGCTGGTCATCGCTCTCAGCGGGCGGCGCGAGCTTCCAGCCTGGCAGGGCAGCGATGAAACATTGATGGACTTTTTCGATCTGAAAGGCATCTTGACCGGGCTATTTGAAGGTCTTCAGATGGGCGAGGTCAAATACACAGCGGCAGAACACCCCAGCTTTCATCCGGGAAAATGCGCCGCAATCCATTTGGGGGAGACCATGCTCGGCGTGATGGGAGAGCTGCACCCGCTGGTGCGAGAGAAATTCGAGCTGCCGCCGGCTCCTCTGATGGCAGCAGACCTGGACCTGGAGGCAATCCAGGCTAATATCCCGAACCGGCTGATAGCCACACCGACCCCCAGCTATCCACCCGTGCTTGAGGACCTGGCGCTGATCGTGGATGATTCCGTCCCAGCCGACCGGGTTGAAGCCTTGATCCGGCAAGCCGGCGGCAAAATGCTGAGCTCGCTGAGCCTGTTTGACGTCTACCGCGGCGAGCAGGTGGGTGAAGGTAAGAAAAGCCTGGCTTACAGCCTGACTTACCAATCCTATGAACGCACGCTCACATCTGATGAAGTGCTTAAGCTTCGCCAGCGGATCGTGCGCGAGGCAGAAAAAGAGCTCGGCGCAAAGCTGCGAAGCTGAAATTGGCTGGTAGAATTGACCCAAGGAGGAACGTCCATGCAGAATCGAACTGGTGGTGTCATCGCAACAATTGTGGCGGTACTGCTGTGCGGCTGCCCGGGTTTGTTCGCATTGTGCTTCGGTGCAATCGCGGCTGGCGCGAGCTTTATCCCGGGTTCGGAAATCGACATGTTCGGCAGTAATGATCCGCAATCGGCGCTTGTTTCTGGGGTCGGCGCACTCTGTCTTGGCTTGATCTTCGTCCTGGTCCCAATCGCAGTGGGGTTCTTTACCCTGCGAAAGAAACCGGGCTCCGGGCCGATCGATGTGGCATACGCGGATGCGCCTGCCGGGCCAGTCGGACCGAGTGAGCCAATCGATGCGGCAAGCACCGATCTTCCGAGCGTCCCTCCGGAAGAGGCGGTGACGAAGCGGATCTCGGAAGAGCGCCTGCCCCCTCCGAATTAATCCGTCAGCCGCGATTGTTCCAGGGCGAGAGGCGGACGATCATTCTCTGCTTCCCGCCCGGATCCCCTCAACAATCTCTGCCGCGAGGTCGTATCGGCCAAACTGCGGCATCAAGTAGACCCCAGACGCCCAGGGTTTGATCTGCTCGACAAGCTCAAGGGAGATCTGTACGCCCTCCCAGGGCGCCTGGTCGCCAGCACGATGGATGCGCTCCAGGATTTCTTCCGAGATCAGGATGCCAGGTACTTCGTTATTCAAGAAAGCGGCGTGGCGAGGGCTGAAGAGCGGTAGGACGCCGACCAGCAGCGGAGCTTTGAGCGCTCCAAAATGGTCGGCGTATTGTTTTAAAATCTTTCGGCGATAGCCGGATTGAATACCGGCTGGGTGAGCAGAAAATCTACGCCTGCTTCAATCTTACGGCGAAGGTTCTTGATCTCGCGCTGCGGATCAGGCGGGCAAAGGTTGAGCGCCCCTCCGACCAGGAAAGAGGTCGGCTGACCAATATCAACCCCGGCGTGATCCAATCCAAGGTTGAAGTTCTGCTTGATCAGTTTGATCAAGCCGGATGGAACCAGATCATAGTTGTCCATCGCTTCGGGGTAATCGCCGATGGCGGTGGGATCGCCCATCACCACAAAGATGTTGCGAATCCCGAGAGCGTGGGCAGCGAGCAGATCGCCCTGAACTCGCAGCAGACTGCGGCCGCGGGTGGGAAAGTGCAAGGTGGTATCGACGCCAACTTGCTGCTGGATCAGCTCGCAAACCGCCCATGGGCTCATGCGCATGCGCGCCATGGGGCTATCTGCGACGTTGATCACATCTGCACCCAATTCCGCTAACAGGCTGGCGCCGGCGAGCAGCTTGTGGGTTGAGAGGCCGCGAGGCGGATCCATCTCGACCGCCACGACCAGGCGCCGGGAGGAAAGACGCTGTGCGAAAGGAGAGGTATTCGAGGCAATTTCGGGTTCGGGTTGGGAGTCTCCGGGCATGCTCAGATCGGTAACCGAAGGAGCGCACCCGCCTGGGAGAGTATCGAGGGCGCTGCGCATCGCAGCGATATGCGGCGGGGTCGTCCCGCAGCAGCCGCCGACCAGGCGCGCACCGGCTTCGCAGAATGCCAGGGCGTAATCCCCAAAATACTCGGGGTTAGCCGGGTACATAATCCGGCCGCCGACCTGCTCGGGCCAGCCAGCATTTGGCATGGCAGAGAAGCGCGCCTGAGGCGCCGCAAGGCGCATCTGACGGAGGATGCGCCAGATCTGAGCCGGACCCCCGGAGCAGTTGACCCCAATAAGGTCGGCGCCGGCTTTATGTAGCATCCTGGCGGCATGAACAGGCGTGTCGCCCAGCACGGTCAGGTCATCACGGGTGTAGGTCAGCGAAGCGACGACCGGTAAACTGCATACCTGGCGGGCTGCGGCAAGGGCTTCAAGAATCTCGCCCAGATCGGAGAATGTCTCAAGGATGATGAGATCGGCGCCTGATTCGGCCAGACAGCCGATCTGCTCGGCAAATGCCTGGCGAACCTGTTCTGGCTGAACGCGACCATATGGCGCCAGCCGCACACCGAGGGGTCCAACGTCCCCGGCAATATAGAAGCCAAGATCGGCAGATAATGCGGTTCGGCGGCGCTCGATAGGCTCTTTTTCTCGCCCGCTGCTCAGGAATTCAGTCACCGCCCGGCGAGCAAGCTCAACCGCCTCGAAGTTAATCAACTTGAGCTGGTCTTGGAGCCCATGCTTTGCAAGCTTGAAACGATTTGCGCCAAAGCTGTTGGTCTGGATGACCCGCGAACCAGCCTCAAGATAGGCATGATGGACGCTCTGGACGAGCTCGGGGCGAGATAAGTTGAAGCTGTCCAGACATGTTTCGACGGACGCCGGGGCTGAAGAGGCTAGCATGGTGCCCATCGCACCGTCCGAGAGCAGTGGGGCTGGGGAGGCTTCGAGGTCGGCCAGGAATTGGGAGGACATAGGCGAGTATTTTACTCTGTTTTTTAGCGTCTGGAGCCAAGGATGCCAGGGCATTCGTTTCAAAAAAAAAGACTCCCCTGCAAGAACTAAGGTTTGAAAGCCCTATAGCAGTCAAAATGCACGTAATGATACAGAATGGTACCTTTCGCAAAATTGATACCAGGAAACTGAGGGTAGACTTTAGCAGCTCAAAGCCAGATAGCGCTGCATTTGTCGCACATTATTGAGAGCGGCCGATCCGATCATCAGATAAAACATTCGAAACCTGCCTCGCACAGGCAACTTGCCCTTCGGGAAGGGCAGTTTGACCGCTCTAACCGTCGCTTCAACGGCCGCCCGAGGGTTGTGTTTCGTTTTTTGGAAGAACTTGCTCCGCTCTCGTCGCAAGGAAAGCCTCATTTTTGAAGGCAGGAAATACAAACCATAAAACTGCTTCCTCTTTCGAAAGCGGGTTGGGCATTTTCCAGCCTGATGGAAGGAGCAGGTCTCGCAAATGGAGACGGAAAACCGGGCAACATAGCCTTTCTTCTGGCTACCGACTTCAACCGGTGCCATTTGTCCATTTGGGCAGGTCATTTGAGTGGGTTGACCGCGCTCATCTTGATGAATGGAAAAATGATAAAAACTCAGCTTGTCCTGACCTAGTTTCTTCCCGCGGATCCCGGTTTGAAACAAAGCAATCCCTTTATCCGTCAGGGATTGATCTAACTCTGCTCCACCATAGCCACCATCGGTATAGAGGGTATCCAAATCCGTCCGCTCGGCTAAATTCGGTAAGGCTTGCAACAGGAGTTTTCCATCATCGGTGCTGTTAGGCGCCACCTGGATCTTAGTGATCAGCTGAAAGGGGTTGTCTGGATCGCAGGTTTCGGCTAGATTAGCCACATAGCCTTGCTTCAACCCGCTGCCGACATCTCGGATGGTGGCTTCCCAATCGTCCGGGGATTGTAGACTGCAAGCCCCCAACTCTTTCTGGGCTTTGGGGACCACTCCGGCTTTTTCCAAGCGGTAGTGTTCACCAAATACCCGTTCGAGGACCTGATATTCTTTACACTGGGCATAATTCGGTTTCAATTCCACCAGCAATTGATGCATGATCAATCCGACCCGTCGAATGTGCTCGGGAAACTCAGATTGCTTCATCTGATAGACATACCAGCCAGGGTGGCCTCGCATAAAGGGTTGCAACCGTTCGGCATAATGGGCCTGGTCAGCTTCGTTTAGCATCCTTGACACTCGTTGGAGCACTTCCACTAGCAATTGCAGACGACCATGCTGGCGGATATTACTGGCAATTTGGGTGCTGTCCACGCGCTGCTTACCAGTTTTCAACTGAAATTTGGCCAGCTGTTCATCGGTTATCTGCTCGAAGGCCCGCTCCAGCAGGTTGATCCCTTCCTTCTGCATATACTGGCCCAATCGCTGGCGAAAGTAATATAACGTCCGTAAATCAAACTCGCCTACCCCCAACTCGTGGTATCCCAGGGCGTAACGCACCTGCACATTGTAAAGAAATTCATCATACAGCTCCTCATCACTCCAGCCAAACCCGGATTTCAGGAATTCCAGTCCCACCAGCACATTGACCGGAATATTGGGTCGAGAAGGCAGATCCGAATACAGGCATGCGAAAGCACTCTCGTCGAGGCGGGAGAATACTTCTCGATAAAAAACGCCTGCCCAGGAGCGCTCCAGGCGTAATAACTGACTTTCTGGTAAATGGGAAACTTCACTGATTAGAGGTGGTTGTAAATGACGTTTGTTCTTCTTGAACATCGCTCAGACCTTTTTTCCTGGATTGGCCTGATTATATTAAGGAATTGAAAAACTGAGGAGGGTAATCCAACTATTTCCCTCTGCTCGTTTTTTCAGGGGAGCCAAAAAAAACGAAGAGGAACGAATACGGTTCTCCTAAACGCTAAACTGGCGGCTTCCGAAGGACGGGAAAAGACCGGCGACTGAAGGTTGGATAGGAGCTGGATTGAAGGATGAAAACAGCGACCGGCATTTTTAATCGACCTCCAATTCGGGGATGAACAGACGGACTACAGGCTCTTAGAACATCTATTATAACACATTTGTTCTAATTTATTCGGCTTAAAGCATGCTAAGGAGGAGAGGCGCCTGTACCAACGAGCAAAAGCCAGTCTGATCGGGTAAGGGGGGAGAGCGGATGTCTGCATTCGCGTGAAGGGGAATACTGCAATACACTATCACAACAGAGGCGATGAATCGATGTGTAAAAAATGAGTTGGGGAAGCCGAAGATCGGCCTAATGGCTTTGAAAGGATATTCCGACTCTAAAACGATCCGATCGGGTGTAAGATTTTACTACAACCGACAGTAAAAAAAGGACCATCGAAATGGCACAAATCTACGGACAACCTGGGGATGAGCCCGGAGATCAACTTGTGTACAAAGCATTAGGTTCGCTTCCAGAGGATTATCTAATCTATGCGCAGAAGAAGCTGGTACACGGATCGGAAGAGAGAAATCCAGATTACGTGATATTAAACCTCGAGTTAGGGGTAATCATCCTGGAAGTGAAGGATTGGATTAAGGTTGATAATCGTGACGAAAAGAAAGCCTGGGTGTACCGCTCAAAAACAGGGAAAGTCGAAGAAGAAACCAGCCCCGTCGAACAAGCTCGAAAAGCAGCCTTCATCCTGGTAGATAAACTATTGGATTGTCCTGACCTAAGGAATTATGCCGGCAGGCTAGATTTTCCCTACCGATATGCCGGCGCTCTGCCTCATTTGCCTATGGCGACGATTTCCTGGCTGGAACAAGCCTGGGGGGTAGACAAGCTGCTTGGATATGACGATTTAGTTCCTGAAAAAATCAGGGGGAAAATTCGACGAATCCCAGCTCCTTTCGACGCTCCCATGAGCCAACGGCAGTTTGACGCGGTCCGGGCTGTCCTGGATCCGCTAAATCTTGCAGTCGATGTAAGAACAGGTCAGTTTAAGGGAATTTATGATCCGCAACAAGAAGCCATCGCCAAAGAACCGTTGAAAACCGTCCCTGGAGATGGGTCGGATCATCAGCCCGAATCAAATGTTGGGCAGGGGGGTACGAAACAAGTGACTTTTTTAGGGGGACTTTCACCGAGCGATTCCGAAAGATTGGGGCATCTGGAGGAAACTGCGCCCAATGAAGTTAAGGAACTGATGGATACGACCTTCGTCCGACTAGTGCGCGGTTTTGCAGGCACCGGAAAAACCGATGTACTTGTGCTGAGAGCGCATTATATCCACCAGCAATACCCGGAAAAAAAGCTACTGGTGACGACGTTCAACCGACCTTTGATGGAAGAGCGTCTCAAACCAGAGCTGAAGGAAATTGCCGATGTCCATACCTTCGATGAGCTTTGCAGCCAGATCTATCAGAAGAGGCATGGTGCCTGGGTGCCGCCACAATCCACCGAGGGGATTGTCGCCAGGCTGGCACCGGACCATCGGTATATCAAAGAACTCGGGCAGCAATTTGTAGCTGAAGAGATTATTTGGATGAAGGAGAACAGCCTGGTCGAGCGAGAAAAGTATATGGACACCCATCGTGAGGGCCGAGCCGGGATGAGCAGATCCCTGACGCGCAAAGAGAAAAACGCGTTTTTCGATGTATTTGAAGCCTATCAATCCGAGCTGAAAGAAATTTCCCCACACGATTGGGCTGACCTGCACGAAAAAGTATTGAAATACCTGAGAAGCGGGACCGAACCCGAAAAAATTTACGATATTGTGCTGGTTGATGAAGCCCAACATTTCGCGCCTACGTGGATGCAAGCGCTGCGCTTTTTTATGAGACCGGATGGGGCGCTCTTCCTTTGCGACGATCCCTCTCAAAGCGTCTACCGGCTTTTCAGCTGGCGGCAGCGCGGAGTTGAAGTAGTCGGTCGGACACGCTGGCTTCGCCTGCCTTATCGAAATACACGCCAGATCTTTGAAGCGGCTTATACATTGATCGATTCCAACCCGCTTGCGCAGAAAATGCTCGAAGAGGGCGATGAGCCCACCTTGCCAGACTTAGATAATGATTTCCTACGCAGCGGCGAGCTTCCACATGTTCACCGGTTCAACTCGGCAGCCGAAGAACGGATGTTTCTTCTTGACAAGATCTCCCAATTTATCCACAGCGGGATCCTACCAGCCGAAATCGCAGTGCTGCATACACAGAAATACGTGCTCAGTGGATATAGGGACATTCTGCCAAAAGGAGTGCAAGTTGACGACCTGCGCCGGCGAACTGGTATGGAATATCCCGCAGTCGTCATCCCACAAGTACAAGAGCTGTTCGATCGAGACCCCCAGGTCGAATGGCAGGAAGACCAGGCGCGACAACAACTTATCCTTTATATGGCGATGACCCGCGCCCGCGACCAGCTCTATTTACTATATGAACAAAAATGGCCAAAATCATTTGATCCAATTAAACCGATGGTTATCTGGCACAATCACTGAGCACAAGCTGGATATCCGACCGTTTTAGCCATGGGTCGCTCCGAACATCTTCCGGAACGATCATCCAGCTTCAGCCACCTGCTTCTCAGGGTTTCAGCGCTGACACCGCCAGCCGCGGGAAGAGCTGCCATGTTTGCACTTCTCTTTCTTTGGAATCCACCGCCAGGAACGCTTTCACCCGAGCTGCGGCTTCCTCCAACTCCTGCGGATCAGCATGCAGTGCAAGATGCCAGGCGAGCAACTCGTTCGCCTGCTTGCTCTTCAAAATTTCAAGGTGTCAAGGATCTGGCGGTGGGGGGCGCTCTCCCAGATCGGGAGGACCATCGCTTCTGGCAGCAGCCGCACCAAGCTATACTTCCCAAGCGCGCCCATTTCGGCAGGGCTGCGGAAAACAACTTGTTCCGCTTTTTGAAAGAGAAAGCTGCGCTCGGACCAATGGACAACCATTTTTTCGGTGGGATGCGAATAATGTCGGATGCGGAATGCATCACGAAGTTGGTCAAGAAGCATTATTGGTCTGGATGAAGACGATGCGGCATTGTAATTTCGCTATAACCTTGATGTATAATTTTTTTGATCGGCATAAATCATAAAATCCACGTGGAAATCGGGTTGTTCTGCAGCATAACCATTTTCCGGATCATTCATAGTTTCGCACTTCGAGGTCGATGCATTAGAGCGTCGGTGGTACTAACATCCAGGAGGCAGTCTTATGGATCGTGCACTAGCCATTGTTGAGAAGGTGATCCTTTATATCCTTATGGGCCTCATGGCCGTCGTCCTTATCCTCGCGACCCTAGACCTCATTTGGACGATTGGCGTCGCGGTAACCACGCCACCGTTCCTAATTGTCACACTCGAGACGCTGCTTGAAATATTCGGAATGTTCCTGCTGGTCCTTGTGGGCCTCGAGCTTCTAGACACGATCAAGGCGTATGTAAAGGAACATGTCGTCCACGCAGAAATCGTCCTGCTCGCCGCCCTGATCGCGGTCGCGAGGAAAGCCATCACACTCGACCTGAAGCAACTCGCGCCAGCAGTGGCATTCGGACTGGCAGCACTCCTGCTAGCCTTGGGGGCCGCGTACTTTCTGCTCAAGCGGGCAGGAGTGGCAGGCTCACCGACAAGTGACAAGTGAGGCCGCGGATTGACCTTAAGACCAGCGTCTGGAGCATGCGATCGGGCTGCTCACCTGGCGCTGCTTGGCGCTGGTATTGTTTCTGTTATCCTTTTGTGATTGAACTGGGTTGGATTTATCGTGGTTGCGTTGATCAGTAGCGGCGATTGGATGCCTTTGCCCAGACTGCTTATCCCATATCTGCCCATAGTTGCTTTGCTGGCGATGGGCGGATTATCCAGTCTGCGGCTGTTAATTGGAATTCGTTGGGTAAAACTGTTTGACCTGGGATTGGTTCTGAATGCAGCATTGGTGACGTTGAACTCATTTTGGATGCTGCGCAACAAGCACTTTTTTGTTGCGGCTCGGTGGCCAAGAGGTGGGTGATATCGGAGAGCTGGCGTTGTACTTCGACCATTCCTGTCCAGCAGAATACTGGCAGCGCCTGAAGAAAGAGGCGAGTTGGGGTACGCTTAGAAAGCGGAACGACAGTCGAGAGCGACAGAGTATTCGAGCGGGAAACAGATTTTATCGATGCGCCGATCCTGGACATCGAAATTCCGCAGCCAGAGGGTCTCGGTCCGGTCCATAAAAGAACACAACAACACCTGCGGAAGGTTGAGCACGCATGGGCGAAATCTGGTAAGATTCGCTGAATCCGATGATCCCTATTCGACTGACCATTTCCGGTTTCCTCTCTTACCGAGAAGAAGCAGAGATCGACTTCACGACCTTCGACCTGGCGTGCATCTCCGGACCGAACGGCGCCGGGAAATCCTCGCTGCTCGACGCGATCACATGGGCTCTATTCGGGCAGGCCCGCAAGCGTGACGATTCGCTGATCCACAGCCTCTGCTCGACGGCTGAGGTAGCGCTGATCTTTACCTATGAAAGCAACACTTACCAGGTGCGGCGGATCAAGCCGCGGGATAAGACAATGGCGCTGGAGTTCCAAATCCTGCAGGATGGTCGTGGAACATCCGGGGGAACGCCAAACGATTGGAAGCACGCTGGCGCAACCTGGAAGCCGCTGACCGAGCATTCTCTGCGCGCTACCGAGACGCTGATCGAACAAACCCTTCGAATGGACTACGAGACCTTCTCCAACGCCTCGTTTTTCCTGCAGGGAAAGGCAGACCTCTTCACTCAACAGCGCTCTGGAGACCGCAAACGGATCTTGGGCAGCATCCTGGGATTGGATTCCTGGGAGGTTTACCGCCAGCGGGCGAACGAGGGTCGCAGGCAAACCGAGACCGAGATCAGCGGATTGGATGGGCGGATGAAAGAGATCGCCCTCGAACTAAGCGAAGAGGATGCCCGCCGGGAGCGCTTGAAGCATTTGGAAGAAAGTTTAAAGCGCCTGGTCTTGCTGCGCGCCAGCCAAGAGGCAATTGTGCAGAACGCTCGCCAGGCATCTGCCCGGCTGCAGGACCACCAGAGATTGGTGGATGCCAGCGCCCGAAGCCTGGAGGTTAACACCCGGCGGCTGGACGAAACCGACACCCGCCTGGCCGAACGCCGGGCTGAGCGGCAGGGTTTTTCCACGATCATCGCCAGAGGGCAAGAGATCGAGGCTGCCTATGCCAGCTGGCAAGATAAGCTCCAACGCCTGATGGAAATCGAGAAGATCGCCGGAAAGTTCCGCGAATCGGAGAAGCAGCGGGAAACCCCCCGGTTGGAGATCCAATCGGAACGGGCGAGATTAGAACAAGAAAGGCTTGGGCTGAATCAGTCTCGCGAAGCCGCCGAACAAAACCGGACCGAGTCCGGAACCGCATGCAAGCAGCTTGAAACGGCGCGCTCTGAGCTGAAGCTGGCTGAAATCCGATTGGAGCAGAGAGCGCAGCTTGAAGCCAACCTGCAGGAGAAACGCCAGCTGCAAACCGAGCTGCGAACCCAGAACACCACCCTCAAACAAGAGATGCTGGAGCTTGACGAGCGGATCAAGACCTTAGAGGCGAGCGAAGAGGCGGAATGCCCGCTTTGCGGACAGCCGCTACTCCCGGACGATCGCAGGGCTTTAATCGAACGCCTCAAAACCGAAGGAATTGACAAGGGAGACCTTTTCCGAGAGAACAAAGCAGCCGCCCAACGGTTGGAGGAAGAACTGCACAATTTAGAGGCAGCAATTGCCGAACTGAAGAACGCCGAAGCAGAGAGCCGCCAGCACACTGCCCGGGCGGCTCAGCTTGAACAGCGGGTTTTAACACTGGAAACGCAGCTCCTCGATTGGGAATCAAGAGGCGCCGTCCGCCTGGAGGAGGTTGAGACCCAGCTAAAAGCGGAAACCTATGCACCGGCGGCGCGTGAGCGCCTGGCAGAGGTCGACGCTGAGCTTAAGAAGATCGGTTATGACGCTGCGGCACACGACGCGCTGCGGTCGGAAGAGGAACAAGGGCGAGGAAGCGATGTCGAGCGGAATAAACTGGAGCAAGCCCGCGCTGCGCTGGCGCCGCTCGAACGCGAGATCGCAGACTACGAAAAGCAGCGCCTGGAGCTCGCAGCAGAACAGAGCCGCCTGAAATCCGAATACGACCAAGCGGTAACAGCCTTCGCCCAGGTGCAAGCCCAGACACCCGACCTCGTCTTAGAAGAAGGCAAGCTGCTGGATATCCTTGAAGAAGAGAACATCATGCGAAGCGGTGAAGGCGCTGCCCGGCAGAGCGTGAATGTGCTGAAAAACTTGAAGGAGAAGCTTAAGGGCGTTTGAAACAGAAAGAGAAAGCCTGGCGCACCAGGTGCAGCTCTACCGACAGCTCGAACGGGCTTTCGGTAAGGACGGAGTGCCGGCGTTGCTGATCGAGCAGGCGCTGCCGGAAATTGAGAACAAAGCCAACGAAACGCTCGAACGGCTAAGCGGCGGAACGATGTCGGTCAATTTTCTGACCCAGGCGAAGTATAAAGACAAGACCCGAGAGGATCTAAAGGAGACGCTCGATATCGTGATCAGAGATGGCGCCGGCAAGCGCGACTACGAGATGTTTTCTGGAGGAGAAGCCTTCCGGGTAAATTTTGCGATCCGTCTGGCGCTTTCCGAGGTGCTTGCCCAACGGGCAGGGGCGCGGCTCCAGACGCTGGTGATCGACGAGGGATTTGGCAGCCAGGACGCCCTGGGGAGACAGCGTTTGATCGAGGCGATTACCATGGTGCGCGCCGATTTTGCCAAAATCCTGGTGATCACCCATATTGACGAGCTGAAAGATGCTTTCCCAACCCGGATCGAGGTTGAAAAGACGGCGATGGGAAGTGTTGTCAAAGTCACGTGAATATCTATTCCAGCAGGTCACCGGAATTTCGACCTCTGCAGATATTTACTCGCTAACGAGTTTAATGGTAATTCATTCATGATGGAGGTATCGGTATGGAAATTCAAAATAAGCTGGAAGCCGCCACTTTAGGCGGCGGCTGCTTCTGGTGCCTGGAAGCAGTGTTCTCTGATCTGGTTGGGGTTGCAAGCGTTGAAAGCGGATACGCTGGCGGAAATCTGGTAAATCCTTCTTACCAAGAGGTATGCGGCGGGACGACCGGACACGCCGAGGTAGTTCGAGTGACATTCGACCCAGGTGTGATCTCGTTTACGGAAATCCTTGAGATATTTTTCAGCATCCACGACCCGACGACGCTCAACCGGCAGGGTGCGGATGTTGGTCCGCAGTACCGCTCCGTGATCTTTTATCATAATTTGGAACAGAAGGAAACCGCTGAGAAGGTGATCCATGAGATGGAGGAAGCGTCGATATGGGGGCATCCAATCGTGACTCAGCTCGCGCCTATGGAGACGTTCTACATGGCAGAAGCGTATCATCAAGAATACTTTAAAAAGAATCCCTATCAGGGATACTGCCAGGCAGTCATCTCACCGAAGGTGTCAAAATTCAGGCAGAAATATGCAGAAAAGCTAAAAGCCTAGTCGGCGCTCAGAAGCGCGCCAAAGGTCAATAAAAATGATTGATCATCGGATTCTCCTGGCAGTATTAGCCCATCCTGACGATAAATCGTTCGGGATGGGAGGCACTTTGGCGATGTACGCTCAGAAAGGCGTGCAGGTGCATCTGGTTTGCGCTACGCGCGGCGAAGCTGGCGAGGTGGCGCCAGAGTTTTTGGAAGGTTTTCACTCGATTGCAGAGCGGCGGATGTCTGAGCTGCGCTGTGCGGCTGGAATCCTTGGGCTTACAGGGGTCTATTTCCTGGATTACCGCGATTCAGGCATGACTGGATCTCCTGACAACCAGAATCCGCAGGCTTTGATCAATGCCCCGCTGGAGGAAGTCGCCGGGAAGGTGACGACGCACATTCGGCGCCTCAGACCGCAGGTGGTGGTGACATTCGACCCGATCGGCGGCTACATGCATCCCGACCATATCGCGATACAGAGGGCAGCGACAAAAGCATTCTTCCAGGCAGGCGATCCGGATTATCTCGATCCCACCGGATTGGCGCCATTCAACCCGCAAAAACTGTATTACAACATCTTCCCAAAAGGCGCCTTAAAATTAGCGGTTCGGTTGATGCCGCTTTTCAAGCGAGACCCACACAAGTTTGGACGAAACGGCGATATCGACCTGACAACGCTGGTTGAGCAAGGCTCTTTCCCAACCCATGTCAAGATCGACTACCGGGAAGTGATCGAGAAGCGTGAAAAGGCGGCCGCGTGTCATGCCAGCCAGCTGGAAGGCGGACCCCCCAACAATGGCTTGATCGGTATAATCTGGAAGCTGATCGGCACAAAAGAGAATTTCATGCGGGCTTATCCAGAATCGAGCAAAGGGTTAAAAGAGCAGGACCTGTTCGAAGGGCTGGAGATTCGATAATATAATTATTCTATGAGCTTCGATTACGACACCTATCTTTCGCCGTTCAGCTGGCGCTACGGCAGCCAGGAAATGCGCCAAATCTGGTCCGAAGTCCACAAGCGCCGGCTCTGGCGGCGAATCTGGCTGGCGCTTGCCGAAACTGAGGCGGAAATGGGCCTGGCGTCTCCCGAACAAGTGGAGGAGCTCCGCCAGCATGTAGAAGCGGTGGATATCGAGAGAGCGCTCGAGATCGAAGCGGAAATTCACCACGACCTGATGGCAGAGCTCAAGACCTACGCCGCGCAGGCGCCGCTAGGGGGGAAGGTGCTGCACCTGGGCGCGACCTCGGCGGATATCGAGGATAACGCCGACGTGCTTCGCATCCGCCAGGCGCTCGATCTGGTGATCGCTCGGCTGCATGACCTGCTTCTGGCTTTCAGCCATGAAATCGAGACCTGGGCAAACACCCCGCTGATTGCGTTCACTCACCTCCAACCTGCCGAGCCTTCCACCCTTGGCTACCGCCTGGCGAACTATGCCCAGGATCTGTACCAGGATTGGCAGCAGCTGAGCGATCTGCGCTTGAGCCTGCGCGGGAAGGGGATGCGCGGGGCGGTTGGGACTGGCGCTTCTTTCACGGAACTGATAGGCATCGAGCGGCTGAGCGTATTTGAAGACCGGATGGCTGAAAGGATCGACCTGGCATTCTTCCCGATTACCACGCAGGTGTACCCGCGCAAGCAAGATTATCAGGTGGTGAGCGGATTGGCAGGGTTGGGCGCGTCGCTCTACAAATTCGCGTTTGACCTGCGCTTGCTGCAATCGCCAGGGATTGGAGAATGGAGCGAGCCGTTCGGCAGCAAGCAGGTCGGGTCATCTGCCATGCCGTTTAAGCGCAACCCGATCCAGGCGGAGAAAATAGATTCGCTAGCCCGCCAGCTCGCCGGTCTGCCGCGACTGGCGTGGGACAACGCCGCCCACTCACTGCTCGAACGCACCCTGGACAATTCTGCAAACCGCCGCAGCCTGCTGCCAGAGGCGTTCCTGATCACCGACGAGATCTTGATTGCAGCGCTTAGACTGGTTGAAGGACTGCAGGTCGATGAAGCTGCGATGATCCAAAACCTAACCGAATACGGCCCTTTCGCGGCAGTAGAGCGAGTGCTGATGGCGTTGGGCAAGGCGGGGGCGGACCGGCAGGCAATGCACGAGCACCTGCGCCAGCACGCACTGGCAGCCTGGGAGGCGATCCGATGCGGTGAGGAGAACCCGCTAACTGACCTAATCCTCCAAGATTCGGATTTTAAAGCGTTTGCAACGGAAGTCCAATTGAAGGAGTGGATGGATGTTCGCCGCTACCTGGGGGACGCGCCCATGCGGGCGAAGCTGTTCGCGGGCGAGCTGCGAATGCGAATCGCCGGCACGGACCGCTAAACGATTATTGTGGCGTCTCGCTCCGGACCTACTGAAACGTAGCGCACCGACGTGTCTGTAAGCTCCTCGATTTTGCGAATATAGGCTTGGGCCTGGGATGGAAGCTGTTCGAAGCGCTTCATCCCACTGGTTGAGCGCTTCCAGCCAGCCATCTTGATGCTGACCGGCATGCAAAGCTGGAGCTGCTCGGCATCCAGCTCCCAGTACCGCCACAGACGATCGCCTTCTCCAGGCAGGTGGTAGCCATTGCAGATCGATATCTCGGCGAGATCATCCAGCACATCGAGCTTGGTGAGCGCCAGGTCGGTCACCCCATTCAGCTGGCTGGTGAAGCGCACCAGCTCGGCATCAAACCAACCGCAACGCCGAGCCCTGCCTGTGACCGTGCCAAACTCCTTGCCGGCTTCCTGGAGCAGATGACCAGTCTCATCGAGCAGCTCGCTGGGCATTGGACCGGCGCCGACCCGGGTGGTGTAAGCCTTGGCGACCCCCACAACTCGCTGGATCCAGCGCGGGGCGATCCCCAAGCCAGCACAGGCGCCACCCGCAAGCGTGGTCGAGGCTGTGCAGTAAGGGTAAGTGCCCCAATTGTTATCCAGCAGTGACCCCTGGGCGCCTTCGAGCAGGACATGGCCTCCTTCAGCCAGGATTTGCTGGAGCATACCGAAAGACTCGCGGACGCAGCTCTTCAACCGCTTGTAGTGGTCCAGCGTCTCGCGGAAAATATCTTCGAATGCCAGAGGCTGCAAGCCAAATGCCTGCAGGATTGGGTTCTTGACTGCAAGCTGGACGCGCAACCTGGAGGCGAACAGGTCCTCATCCGCCAGGTCCGCAAACCGGATGCCATTGTAGCTGACCTTATCTGCGAAAACCGGACCCATCCCCCGCCCGGTGGTGCCGGTCATCCCAGAGCCTTTTGCCTGCTCGTAAATCCCCTCCAGCAAGCGGTGGTAGGGCAGTACCACGTGGCAGCGCGGCGAGATCCACAACCGGTCGCGGATGTTTATCCCGCTGGACTGGATCATCTCGATCTCCGCGATCAATGTGACCGGGTTTACCACCACCCCGGGACCAATGATGCAGGTCGTCTCTGGGCTGGAAAAGCCGTTCGGGGTCAGGCGCAATTTGAAGGTGCCAAACGGGTTGACCACGGTATGACCGGCATTATCTCCGCCGTTGAAACGTGCAACCGCCTGGGCAGATGCGGAGAGCAGATCAACGATCTTTCCTTTGGCTTCATCACCCCACTGAAGACCCACTACGGCTGTTACAGTCATAAGAAAGCTCTCCCGCATGTCGCTTCGAACATGCTATTTTCTGGTATGGCAGCGTTTTTAATAAAAAGTTGGTCAACGATTAACCTTTGAACCCCGTTCTGCGATTTCACGATTAAAGCGCGAGTCTCGCTTTAATGTCAGGCGAAGACCCTCTTCCAGAGAAAAGCGCGGCTGGTAGCCCAGCTTCTCGCGCGCCAGCCTGATATCCGCCTGCATGCGGGAGACACCCGGGTCGTTGCGCGGGTTGGAGAGCGCCTCCAGGTTCATCCCAGTCACCTCCATTATCAAGCGAACCAGATCACGAATGCTGGTCTCTTTACCGCTGCCAATATTGAGGACCATATGGTTGATGCCCGGAGCGGTGGCTGCAGAAATCAAGGCGCTCACCACATCGTCAACATATACGTAATCACGGGTCTGAGATCCATCGCCGTGCATCACCAGCGTGCCGCCACGAATTACCTGACGAAGGTAGTGGGGGATCACAGGCGCGTGGGAGGCAGGCATGTGCTGACCAGGTCCGTAGGCATTGAACACCCGCAGGATGACAGTCTCAATCCCCCAGAGGTCGCCAATCGTCCGGACATAATACTCGGCGGCAAGCTTGGAGACGGCATAAGGGGAGCGCGGGTTCGGGGTAGCGTTTTCCGACAGAGGCTGGTCACCCTGGTCTCCATAGACCGCTCCAGAAGAAACAAAGACCACCCGCCGCACACCGACATCGCGCATCGCTTCCATCAGGCTCACCGTCCCGCCGACATTAACCGCATTGTACTCGCGAGGATACAGCACCGATTCGGGGACCGAGACGCGCGCCGCCAGGTGGTAGACGCAGTCGATATCCTGCAAGAGTGTCCAAAGCTTGGGGCGGTCGTTGACATCGCCGCGGGTGAAAAGCACGTCGGCAGAGAGCACAACCGGATCACCAGCTGATAGATCATCCAACCCGCGCACCTGGTGACCTTCTCGCACCAGGTAGTTTGCGAGGCTGGACCCGAGGAAACCGGCAGCCCCTGTGATCAAAAAATTCATTCATCACCTCATCCGGGCGCCGGATTGAGGACCACAAACCACCCGGTTTGGAGATTATAGCATGACCAGGAGATGATGAGACGAGCTTTAGAGCGTTCTGGACTTAACGAGCGCTATGGTACAATCCAGCCTTGTGAAAACCTTCCGCCTGACGCTTATCGCAATGCGTCTGGTCCTGGTGATAACCTGCGCCGCGCTGCTGTTGGGGAGCAGCAATCTTCCCCCTGGAACACAACTGGAGAAAGTACGCGCCTTCACCCGCCAGATCGAATTCGATTTCATCGACTGGACATTCGATGCCTTGAAATTGAAATTCATTGAGGCAACCCTGGGAACCGTTCGCTACCTCCCAGAGAACCAACGCCACCAGATTGTGCTGGAATATCTGGACCTTGTAAGCCAGATCCAGCACAAGGAAGACGAGATTAAACAGATTTACGCCGATCCGGCTGTCAGCGATGCACGCATCCAATCCACTCCGCAGCGGATCGAGCTGGAAAAGCTCAACGCCCGCCGAGACAGCATCGCCCCATTGGCTGAAGAAATCCTGCAGGGTCAAATCTCTCAAATTGTGGGGGAATTAGGGCTGGGAATTGGAGGACAGGTGGTACCACCCGTACTGTACCACAGCACACCGCTCCCACAGATCTTGAATATCAGCCCACGGGAAAAAATCCAGCTTGATGAAAGCGTGGCGCTTGATGCCAACCTGTCCATCGATGATCAGGTGAGGTTGGAAAAAAAAGTGGAAGGCGCCTTGAACGTATCTGCGCTGGTGGAAAATATTGGCGGGTTGGGGCTTTATCCCACAATGGTGGTCGAATCCAGCGACCTGGATTGGTTGAGCGAAGTGGTCTCGCATGAGTGGGTGCACAACTATCTGACCCTCAGACCGCTTGGGATCAATTATGAGAGCAGCCCTGAGATGCGGGTGGTGAACGAGACGGTTGCTTCGATTGCAGGCAAAGAGATCGGACGGCTGGTTTTAGAGCGTTATTACCCCGAGAAAGTCCCACCGCCCGCACCGGCGGAAGAAACCCCAGCGCCTGGGGTAGAGACTTCAAAAGATAAACCAGATCAGCAACCAGCTTTCGATTTCCGAAAAGAGATGAATATCACCCGGGTCCACACCGACCAGCTTTTGGCGGAGGGGAAGATCGAGGAAGCAGAACGCTACATGGAAGAACGCCGTCAGGTGTTCTGGGAAAACGGATACCGGGGCCTGCGAAGGATCAACCAGGCATATTTTGCGTTTCACGGGGCATATGCGGATGAGCCTGGTGGAGCCGCCGGGACGACCGAGGACCCGATTGGCTCGGCAGTGCGAGCTCTACGAGGTAAAAGCAGCTCGCTGGCAGATTTCTTAATACCGTGTCGTGGATGACCAATTATGAGCAGCTCCAAAAAATGGTCACAGAGAGCCATAAATGACATCATTTCATATCCCTTCGTTCAATCGATTTGAGACTGGTACAATCCTGGCATAGGAGCGAAATTTGAACATGATCATTCATCCATCTAAGCTTGCAGCATATCGTCTGATGGCGATCGCGGCTGCCGCAGCGGCAGCCATCCTGGCAGGGTGCACCGGCGCGGCGACTCCCTCGCCGTCACCGCAAGCCGAGATGAGCACACCGCAAGCCACCCCGCTCGGCGCTGCCATCCCCACGCTTGAGCCGGGCTGTACGGTCAAATCGGACCGGCAGCCGAATCCCACCGTCGAATCGCTGCTTTCACCAGTCACTGAAAAAGATTGGACCAAAGGACCCGGTGATGCTTACGTCACCATTATGGATTACAGCGATTTCCAATGACCCGGCTGCGCAGGGATTGCGCCCGTGTTGGCGCAACTTCAGCAGAAATATCCAGACGACCTCAGGATCGTATACCGCCACTTCCCGCTAAGCAGCCATGACAAGGCTCCGCTTGCCGCACAAGCAGCCGAAGCCGCCGGGATGCAAGACCAATTCTGGCAAATGCACGACCTGCTTTTTAAAGAGCGAGCAGATTGGATCTCTCTAACTCCTGAAGAATTCCTGAAATGGCTGGAACAGAAGGCGGCGGAACTCGGTTTAGACCTTGAAAAATTCAAGCAGGATCTGAACAGCCCAGAGCTGGTAAAGCTTGTAAAAGACGCCTATGAAAAGAATGTTGCAATCGGGATGCCTGGGACACCTTTCCTGGTGATCAATGGTGAGCCGTACAACGGCCCGCTTGATTTGGCCAATCTCGATGCCACTGTAGGGCTGATGCTTTTGGCGAAGCGCCAATTTAGTGAATGCCCGCCCATGACCCTTGAAAAAGGCAAGCAGTATTTCGCAGTGCTGCACACTGAAAAAGGCGACATCACGCTGGAGCTTTTTGCCGACAAAGCCCCGCTCGCAGTAAACAGCTTCATCTTCCTGGCTCGTAACGATTGGTTTGACGGCGTCACATTCCACCGCGTGCTGCCGGACTTCGTCGCCCAGGCAGGGGATCCTACAGGGAGCGGCTTTGGAGGACCCGGCTATGCCTTTGATAATGAAATCGACCCATCGCTGATCTTCGATAAACCAGGAATGCTCGCGATGGCGAACGCCGGACCAGGCTCAAACGGCAGCCAGTTCTTCATCACCTACAGCGCAGTCCCGCGGCTGAACGGCGATTATACGATCTTTGGACAGGTTGCCTCGGGTATGGATGTCGCATCGAGCCTGACCCCACGCAACCCGGCTGAAAAGATGGACCTTCCGCCAGGCGACAAGATCCTAGATGTGGAAATCATCGAAAAATAGCATGGATCAAAACCGAATCCAATGGGCCTCAGCCGCACAGCTTATCTTGTCGCTGATCGCGATTACCATTGCCTGGAGCATTGCATTCATGGTCCTGCTTTGGGGGGCGGCAGGGCTGTTTGCCAGTGGAATGAACGCCTCCAATCCAGTGCAAGTTTTTATGGCGATCACCCCGCTGATCGCGGGCGGGATACTCCTGATACCATCGGTTTACTACCCACTGATGCGGTTGCGGGGAAAGCCTGCCCTCGATTCGAGGCCGCTTTGAACCGTTTAAAGCCAGCCTGGTGGATCGCGGCGGTGCCGCCCATCATCGCGGCCGGGTACCTGGTCTCAAAAATTGACGCGATCGCCTGGCTGCTGCTGCCCCCGCTGCATGTGCTCGCAGTCGGGGTCCCGATCGCCTGGATGCTCTACCTGGGAATCCGCGCCCTCCCTAAAGGATCATCCCAGCGCTTGTGGGGGGTCTTCGACAGCGGGATGGTGCTGTCTCCGATCCTGATCATGGTGCTCGAAATCCTTTCAGGGATTGGTCTCATCATTGTATTTGCAATTTACCTTTCTTCCCAACCAGGGATGCTTGAAACCCTGATGAAGCTGGCAAACAGGCTGCGCGGACTGGAGAGCCAGGAAGCAGTCTTCTCTCTGCTTTCACCCTACCTCACCAATCCGCTTGTGATCGCTGCAGGCGTGCTGTTCGCCGGTGTAATCGTCCCGGCAATCGAGGAGCTGATTAAGCCGATCGGTGTCTGGCTGCTGGCAGGGCGAAAAATTACGCCCGCAGCAGGCTTTGCCGCCGGCGCCCTCTGCGGGGCAGGCTACGGCTTCATCGAAAGCCTTACCTTAAGCGGCAGCGGCGACACCTGGACAGCTTTGGTGGTCGCCCGGATTGGCACAGCCGGCGTGCATATCCTTACAACAGCCCTGACCGGCTGGGCTATCGTCCAGATCTGGCAGGGCAAGCGCTATGGGAGGTTCTTGCTCGCCTATTTTTGCTCGGTGTTGATCCACGGCTTGTGGAACAGCCTGACGGTGCTGTATTCATTCAAAGCGCTTGCTCAGATGCAGGATCTTCCATTAAATATTCCAATGCTTGAATCGATTGCGGTCACGGCGCCGGTTGGACTGGTCATCATCGCGGCAGGCTGTTTTTTGGGGCTGATTGAGGCAAATCGATATTTGCGTAAACAGCATACCTCTCACCCCTCGCTTCCAACCGGAGCGGGCCTGCCAGAGCAGACCCGAGAAAGCATGCTATAATCCCGGGACTAACCAGCCGGTTGGCTGGCGACCCGAGCTGTTTTGGAGATTGACGGATGGCATTTTTGGAGTTTTTGATCGATCTGTTCCTGCACCTGGACGAACACCTTAGCCAGATAATCCAGAATTACGGGACATGGACTTACGTAATATTATTTTTAGTTATTTTTATGGAGACAGGCCTGGTTATCACGCCATTCCTGCCAGGGGATTTACTGCTATTTGCGGCCGGCACGTTTGCTTCGCCTGCGCTGGGTTCTGCCCTGAATATCTGGGTGCTGTGGATTTTGCTGTGTGCAGCGGCGATCCTGGGGGATACGGTTAATTATTGGATCGGCCATTACATCGGTCCGAAAGCGTTCAATGGAGAGATCCGGTTCTTGAAGAAAGAATACCTGGACCGAACTCACGAGTTTTACGAACGGCACGGTGGCAAGACGATCATCCTGGCGCGCTTTATCCCAATTATCCGCACCTTCGCACCCTTTATAGCTGGGGTAGGCGAGATGAGCTACGGGCATTTCATCAGCTATAACGTGATCGGTGGGATCGCCTGGGTGACTATCTTCGTTTGGGGGGGCTATTTCTTCGGCACCCTGCCGTTTGTCCAGAAGAACTTCAGCCTGGTTGTCATTGCGATTGTGCTGATCTCGATCTTACCAGCCTTGTTCGAAGTGGCTAAAGAGAAACTGCGACCCGCCAACAAAGCCGAAGCCTGAATCGATCTCTGCTGTAAAATTGAACTTTAAGGCACTGGGGGATTATTCACCGGTGCAGACGACAAAGGCAATCGCAGTCGTCAAGGTGTGGCTCAAGCTAACCGACCAATGCACCAGCCCCAGTTCTGCCGCCAAGCGGCTGGCTTCACCATGTAAGTAGAGCTGAGGCCGGCGAGCCGAGTCACGGCGGATTTCAATCTCACGCCAGCCCACCTCTCCAATACCCGTCCCAAGCGCTTTCGCGGCTGCCTCTTTGACTGCAAATCGAGCTGCCAGGGAGGCCGGGTCCAGTCCACAGTCTGAAAGCTCGCTGGGCGTGTAGACCCTGGTGAGGAAGCGCTCTCCATGACGCGCGATAGCCTCACGCACCCTCTCAATTTCGATCATGTCGACACCACAGCTTAGGTGCTCCATAGCGGCTGCCTGCGCCTCAAGCAGCCTTTTCAGGCGGAACAGCAGAACCCGCGGATGCGACAGCGAGACGATCCGGATTCAGATAACGGGCTGCCACCTCCAGGATCTGCGATGGGGAAACTGCCTTCACCAGATCGGGATAGTGCAGGTAGTAGTCAAACCCAAGCTGGTAGCGTTCCAACGTGAGCAGGGATGAGGCAATTCCGGCGTTGGATTCGAGCGAAATGGGCAGCCTGCCGATGTAATTTGCCTGGCTGTCTGCAAGCTCCTCGGCGCTCACCGTTTCGCTTACAAATCGGCGAATTTCGGCCAATATCAAAGCTACCGCCTGCTCCTGGTGGGTTGGATCTACTCCGGCAGTGATCTCCCAGGGGCCCGGACCCAATCCGCCACCCAGGCTGCTGCTGACATAATAGGCAATCCCAGCCTTCTCGCGCACTACCTCGCCAAGCCTGCCCATCATACCGAAACGCCCAAAAATGTGATTGCCGATCGAGGCAGCCATATACTCCGGGGAGCTTCGTTTCGGTCCGGCTGCGCCAACAACCAGATCCACCTGCGATTTTCCGGCGACCTCCACATGGCGAGTGAGCAGCTCTTGGATGGGTTTGAGGGGTGGAAGCTCCGGCGGGGTCATCTGGGATGGATTGCTCCAATCTTCGAAAACCCGGCAAACTTTTTCAGTGGCTAATTCAGGATCGATCCCACCGACGATCGCGATCTGCATGCCGCGTGGGCCGTAATGATCGCGGTGGAACTTCACCAGGTCGGAGGGCGTAATCGCCTGGACCGTCTCCGGATAACCATCCTCCGGGCGACGGTATGGATGGTCCTGGTAGACGAGCTCGTCGAAAGCCAGGGAAGCCAATTCAGCCGTATCTTGGGCGCGGATCGAAAGCGAGGTAAGAAGCTGGGCGCGCAGCTTTTCTACCTGCTCGACAGGAAATTCGGGCATGCGGAGCGCCTCATTGAGCAGGTTCAGCAGGAGATCCAGGTCCTCAGCCAACGACTTGCCGTTGAAGCTCACCATGTGCGTGCCAGCCGAGAAACCCAGACTCGCCCCAATAGACTCCAGCTGGTCATAGATTTGATGGAAATTCCAGGATTTTGTGCCGCGGCATCAGCGCGGCGGCGGTGAAATCTGCCAGACCCAGCTTTTCAACCGGATCGAAGAGCCCGCCTATTGGCAGGCTGCCGCTAACAAAGACTGCGCTGCTGGCGGGGTTGACCCGGCTGAGAGCCACGATCCCGTTGGCAAGCTCTTTGCGCTGGATGTTTTCAGGGCTGGGCAGGGAGTGCCGTTCGGATGAGGTGAGCGGGTTCAACGGCATGGCTCACTGCTCACTTTCAGGCTGTGTTGAGACAGGGCGGTAAATACCCAATACACGATTTTGGGGACGAAGGTATTTCCTGGCAACACGCTGGACGTCCTCAGGCGCTACTGCGCCCAAACGATCCAGGTAGTTTTCGTACCAGCTGTAATCTGCTATCATCGCGCTGAAACCCAACCAAAAAGCCTGATTTGTAATCCGCTCGCTGCCGTAAGCAAAGAGGGCGCGGGCCTGCTTCAGCGCTCGGTGCAGCTCATTTGGATCGGGCGGCGCATCTTGCAGTTTTTGGATCTCGTTTTCAAGCGCTTCGATCACCATCTCGGGGGTGCTCTTTGGGTGGACGATGATCGTCAGGGAGAGCAGGAAGGGATCGATGGTCGCCTGCGGACCGCCGCTCATCCCCACAGCCAGCTCACGCTCAACCAGAGCCCGGTAAAGCCGGGAGGTTTTATTGGAGATGCCATCGCCCAGCAAACTCAGGCTGTTTGGCCCGCTGAGCAAACTGTCCATCGCCAGAAGCGGGAGGAAGTCTGGATCAGATGCCGCCGGGGCTTTATATGCCGCCTGGAGGAAAACAGTCTCGCCGGGTCCTTCAACGATGACCCTGCGCTCGCCCTGCTGAGGCGGTTCAGGTCGGTTTAACCGCGGCGGATCAGATCTGGCAGGGATCGATTCGAAGAGCTCAACAATCCTTTCCAGCATCCGGTCGGAATCGAAATCCCCGGCAACAGCGATCACAGCATTGTTGGGGGCGTAGTATGACTGGTAATGAGCGATCAGGTCATCGCGCTGAATGGCATGCAGGTCAGGCATATCGCCAATCACTTCATGGTGATAACTGTGAACCCGAAACGCAGCAGCCTGAACCTCTTCGCCAAGCCGGAACATGGGCTCATTCTCGTTGCCCTGTCTTTCGGAGATAATCACCTTACGCTCGGATTCGACCTCTCTCGCATCGAACAGGCTGCCGCGCATTCGCTCGGCTTCCAGGCTGAGCGCCAGGTCGATCTTGCCTGCCGGCATTGTCTCGAAATAGGTCGTCCAATCCAAGAAAGTAAAGGCATTCCAAAAGCCGCCTTCGCGTGAGATCGCTTTATCCAGGTCCCCTGAAGCAAAGCGGCTGTTCCCCTTAAACTGCATGTGCTCCACCCAATGGGATATGCCAGTTTTCCCGGGGATCTCGTCTCTTGAGCCGACCCGATACCATACCCAGTGGCTGATGATCGGTGTGCTGTGGTTTTCTTGCAGTAAAACTTTCAGACCATTGGCTAGCGTGGATGACTGGATCTTCAGCATGTCTCTCGATTCAGATAATGTGTCTTTTTGAGCCGTTTGTGAATATAGCACAATCCAGCTTTTTTGTCACTTGAAGATTTAACTTCCCAACGCTATAATGAAATCTAAACAAAAAATCTGACCATCAAAACAAACATGGAGGAATTGATGTCTGAACAGGAAAAATCCGGTTTATGCGCGGCTGTGATCGGGGCTGGCCCGGCTGGGATTTACGCCGCTCGGCAGCTCGCCCTGGCTGGCGTGCGCGTGGCGCTGTTCAATCGAGATATCAAACCTGGAGGATTGGCCGAGTACGGGATTTATTACGATAAATGCAAAATGAAGGACGGCTTACGCAAACAATTCCGCCAGATCATGGAGCTGCCGGCGATCGAATATTTTGGAAATGTAACCATCGGCACAAACGGGGTATTAAGCCTGGATGAATTGAACAAACTCGGTTTTCAGGCGATCATGGTGACCGCAGGTGCTCAAGGGACAAAATGGCTGGGGCTGCCTGGAGAGGATTTAAGAGGGGTTTATCACGCGAAGGATATTGTTTATCATTACAACAAACTTCCCCCTTACAGCACTCGGGAATTTGCGATCCGAGGTCGGGTTGCGTTAGTAGGCGTTGGCAACGTAATGATGGATATCGCCCATTGGACAATCCGCGATCTGAAAGTTGATGAAGTGATTGCAGTCGCCCGGCGCGGACCTGCAGAAGTGAAATTCACCAAGAAAGAAATGGAATATATTGCTGCAAACCTGGACCTGGAGGCACTGGATCAAGAGATCCAACGCGTCGCACCGCTGATGGAGGAGGTAGGGCAAGACGCCCATTCCGCCAAGGAATATATCCTATCGGGGCTTCCTAAGGCAGAGGCGCCCATTTCAAAAACCCGCTTCCGCTTCGATTTCCTGGCTTCTCCCATCCGGATCATCGGCGAGGCGGACGGCAAGGTGAGCGGGCTGGAGGTCGAGGATACGAAACTGGTGTTGAAAGACGGCGATACCAAAGCGCGCAGCCTGGGGACCCGGCGGATCATCGCGGCGGACAGTGTCGTGTTCTGCATTGGCGATCGGGTTGACGAAGACTTCGGGCTGCCGGTGCAGTGGAACGAGTTTGTCAAGAACCCGAATCCAAAGATTCCCGGTTGATGAAAAATCTTACGAAGCGTACGACCCAGAGAAGCAGTCCGCGATCGAAGGGTTGTTCGTAGCCGGTTGGTCCCGTGAGGCGAGCAGCGGTCTGGTCGGGATCGCCCGTAAAGACGGCGAAAATGGCGCCAGAGCGATGCTGGAATACCTGGAAACGATCGAGCCCCATTTCTCCAGCGACCAGCTCTTCGCTCGACTGAAGATGGCGCTGAGCGGCTGCGGTAAGCGGGTGATCTCCAAACAGGATGTGATAAAGCTTGAGAGGATCGAACAAGCGCAAGCGCAATCGATGGGATTGGAAGAGTATAAGTTCGTCTCGAACGAGGAAATGCTTGCTGCGATCGAAAAGAGCTGAGCGGCTTTTGAGAAACAGCCCTTTTTTGAAATCCGGCTGAAGTCGTAGCCGGATTTCTTTTTTTCATTCAGGGCGCGGAGGTTTGGTGCGACGATTTGCCGTGGGAATTAGAAGAAAGAAGCCGATTACAATCAGTATCTGTCCGAAGATCACACCGGTCGCCTGCCAGGGACCGAAATAAGGTATGGATGGAAAAGGCTGGCTGCCAAAGCCAAACACATCTGCCATCCCAGAAACAACTGCAATCACGAATCCGGTGCTGACCAGGCGATAACCGATATCCGCAGAAATGGTCTTTTCTTTCCCATTCCACAGGGTGTTTAGAGTGATATACCCCCCCACGCAGATGATCGCCAGCCCCACCAGAAAAACTGCGATCTGGACAAATCCAACCACTGGACTGCGGTCTAAACGGAAAAGCGACGGATCCACGCCCAGGGTAAATACCAGCAGTCCCAGGATAAGGACGCCTAAGCCAAAACTCAGCCGCAGATTAAGGCTGCTTTTCCCAGCAGATAGATCACTCATACGCCCTCTGGCAAGATCATGCGGACCTTTCCAAGCCAGTTGCCGCCCAGAATGGCGGCGCAATCTTCCTTCGAATAACCTTGCTCGGTCAATAGCGAGGAAAATTTCTGCAGATCGGCGATTGATTCTAACCCAACTGGGGCTGACTGAAGGCCAAACCCGCCATCAAAATCACTGCCAAGACCAACATGCCGGGCATCGCCTGCCATCTGGCAGATAAAATCGATCTGTCTGACGGCACGCTCGACACCGACCTCATGGCGCGGGTCGCCGCGTTTCCAGCCGGCTTTCAAGTGGGCATTAAACAAGATGACGCCGATCACGCCGTCTCTATCCAGGATGCCACGGATCAGCCGGTCTGGGAGGTGGCGGTTGGAATCATCGCCTTTCAGCAGAGAATGGGCATTACTGTGAGTTGCCAACAGCTCACCTTCGAAGACGTCCAATGCCTGAAATGCGGCGGTCTCATCCATATGGCTCAGATCGAGACCCATGCCTAGCTCAGCCATCCTTTCGAGCAAGGCAAATCCCTCCGAAGTGAGCGGTCCCGGCTCACGCCAACCGCCGGAGTATCGGGTGCCAGACCAGGCAGGGCCAATCAGGCGGACGCCGCGCTGCCACCATTCCTCCAGCTCTCCCGGTTCGCCGACCGCATCTGCGCCTTCCATCAATGTCAGCAATCCCACCGGCCGGCTGGAGACCAGCTCGCCGGTATCCAGATTGAACGCCGGCGGTGTTTTCCAATGGGCGAGCAATGCCTCCAGATCACGGCGCGTGAAGATGCGCTGGAACTTCCCCTGGTTTTCATCGACAAACCGCTCGTAATAGTCCAACTGCTGGCGGTACAGCAGCCCGGCTTCGAGGCTGCTGCTATACATTAAGCGCTCCCACGCTCCAGTGCGCCAGCGAGCCGGCGGGGCGAAAAGGGTCGCAAAAACGAGGGCAACGGAACCGCGTTGGTAATCGAGCCAGCCGAGCATCGCGTCGTCGTTGTTGACCGGGACATCGGTCCCGTGCTCGCGATCGCGGATCTGCTCAGCAGATAGTGTGTAATCTCTCCCAAAGGTCAGTGCGTTGTAGGCGATATCTTCATGGGCATCGACGATCAGCATAAGTTCTCCCGGTCCAAGTTTTGAGCTGCTCTCGCCTGCTCTTTTTGTATATGCAAATTTCCTGCCGTGCGATCCGCGCATCCGGCGGAAAGCCGATTGGCAATCAGGCGGTCTATCTTTCCCATCGGGTAGCCCGCAAGCTGCTTTGGATGCACCCAGATCAAATCCTGAGCTTCCAGCGGGCGCGGTTCTTTCCCATTTTCGAGCCCGCAGTAGAAATGCATGAAGCGTAATTCGGAAATGGGTATAGGCATGTTTAAACACACCCAATTTTTCGCCTACTAAGACTTCAGCGTCGAGCTCTTCGCAGATCTCTCTCCTAAGGCAGGCCTCCAGATCTTCTCCAGGCTGGAGCTTTCCACCTGGGAACTCCCATAAACCACCCAGGAGCCCAGCAGCAGGACGTTGGGCAATCAGCACCTGGCCGCGACGCTGGATCACCGCGGCAGTGACAATGAAATGCGGAGGGCTGGTTTTCGGTTGGCGAACCGGCCGAGCCTGCTGCAGACCACGGGCGTTTGCTTCGCAGATCTCCTGCAAAGGGCATTCCAGGCATTTCGGGAGGCGCGGGGTGCAGACCTGGGAGCCCAGATCCATCAGACCCTGGTTGTAATCGGCAGATTTCCCATGAGGTAGATGCTGCAGCGCAAGCTCCCATAATCGCTTCTGACCTTCGGGCGATCCGGCTGGAAGCTCAACATCGAAAAGCCGCGCCAACACCCTGCGAATATTCCCATCCAGCGCTGGAGCGTCAAGCCCAAACGCCAGCGAGGCGATCGCGCCGGCGGTGTAACGGCCTACACCGGGCAGCCTGCTCAGAGCTTGAATATCGCCAGGCAGGACACCGGAATAGTTCTTCATGACGATTTGAGCAGCTTTGTGAAGGTTTCGGGCGCGGCTGTAGTAGCCAAGCCCCTCCCAAAGACCAAGCACTTCCTGTTGGGAGGCATCCGCCAGGTCGGCGAGGGTTGGAAAACGCTCCATCCAACGCTGGAAGTACGGGATTACGGTGTCTACCCGAGTCTGCTGCAGCATGATTTCGCTTACCCATATTCGATATGGGTCGGAGTCAATTCTCCAGGGCAGATTTCGAGCGTTTTGGCTGTACCAGTCAAGCAAAAGCTCAGGGAATGCGGAAGCGCTCACATCTGAAAACCGCTGCGCGCTTGCACGATCTTATAGTCAAGATTTTCGACGTATTCGAGCAGGTGACTTGTCAGATCTTTCCATTCATCCGATTCAAGCGCATTTTGGAAAGCGCTGATGCTTGGCATCTGCATGGCCGCCAGGATTTGAGGTTGGTTTCCATACATGGTGAACCAGGCGTCACTCGGTTCCATCCCCATCCGCTGGACGGCAGGGATAAAATCACGCACTACAAACTCGAAATATTCCTGTTCGCGTCCTGGGAGGATATCCCATGTCATTAGGATCTTAATAGCCACAATCCATGCTCCTGAAGCAGATTAGGTCTTTGCGTATTCTAACAACACAACACGGGTTTCCTCAGGGACACTGTTTGCCGTAATTTTCAATGAGGGCTGAGGCTCCACATTTGCTATTCCCATCTCTTTAAGAAATTTGCTCACCGGCGTCAGCTTCAAACTGCCGCCTGGGATGCTGTAATGCATCGGGATCACGATCCCTGGCTCAAGCATGCTGACTACTTCAACGGCTTTGGTTGCGACGAGGCCGCCACCACCCCCAACCGGAACAAGGGCGATATGGACATTACCTAATGCCTCCACTTCGGTCTGGCTTGGCACACGGCGAAGATCACCTAAATGAGCGACGGTCAACCCGTCAAAGTCGAATACATATAAAGTGTTGCGCGGCTCGTCAGAGAGACGCTTGACGCCATTTGTCTGCACACCGGTGATAAAGACCCCGCCGATTTCAAACTCCCCGGGGCCGGTTATTACATGGCCTTTTCCTTTCACACCAGATGCAAAATTGTGACCCGGCGCATCATGGCTGATGGTGACGATATCGGCTTTCAGCTTCAGCTGCTCGTATCCGGTGACGCGATGATCGTATGGGTCAGTGACAATACTCGCAAGACCGCGTTCTGTCAACCGGAAGCATGAAAGTCCAAACCACGTGATTTCCATCCGTTCTCCTCATCCTGCCTTTCAATCAAGGCAAGGGCATTTCTGGGGTTTCAGCCTGGTCGGCCCCCTGCGGACTTCCGGCTGCATTTTGATTATACATCATCCCTAATGCGAAAAAGAAGCATGGTAAGATCGGGTTGAACCCTCTGCCGGGCGCTGCAGACTGGCTTGCAGTCGCGCCATCCCAGGCTGAACATTCGTATGAACAATTTCCCTGAAGGATTGACGCCTTACCTGAGCTCTGGCTCACAGGTGGTGGAGATCTCACCTCGAAGCTGGCGATTAACGATCCCTGCCGGCCCAGCCGGGAGATACCGGCTGGCGCAGATCGACAACTACCATATGAGCAAGCGCCGGGATTTTCCCCACTCCCCGCCTCTGAGCATCAAGCTTGAAGCCCGAACCTCTGGCTCAAACCTGCCGGGTACCTGGGGGTTTGGTCTATGGAATGATCCCTTCGCAATGGGGCGCCTGGTAGGAAAAGATCTGCGCTTGCCTGCGCTCCCAAATACGAGCTGGTTTTTCTATGCATCCCCGGAGAATTACCTCTCCCTGCGCGATGAAATCCCCCCGAATGGATACTTTGCAGGCGTATTCCGATCTCGACTTCTGCCGGGTTGGCTGGTAGCGCCTGGCATCCTGGCGATGGCGCTGGCGCTGGCGCCTACCGGGGCTGGAATGCTGCGAAGCCTGGGGCGAAAGATCCTACACCAGGCGGGAGCAGCCTGCCGCGTCAATCCACAAGACTGGCATGAATACCACCTGCAGTGGCTGACAGATGGAGTCCAATTCTGGGTGGACGGTGAGCGCCTGCTGATAACTGAGCTCAGCCCGCAGGCACCGCTCGGGCTGGTGATTTGGATCGATAACCAGTATGCCGCGCTTCCGCCAGGCGGCAGGCTGCGCTACGGGATGCTGGCTAACCCTGAGCCGGCCTGGATTGAGGTACGCGGATTGGAAATCCGGAGGTGATGGACCTGCCTTCTGACGAGATTTCAGATCCAGCGGAGTGGGTTGGCTGAACCAGAGACAATGCACACCCTCGGATTGCGTGCTTGACAAGCATCCTAGTAATGAGTAAAATAGTGGCGCTCTTTAAAAGGTAAGTATTCCTCTCAGGCCGAGATAGCTCAGTTGGTAGAGCACATGACTGAAAATCATGGTGTCGCCAGTTCGATTCTGGCTCTCGGCACTCTCGGCCGGTCTAAACTAAGGCCATTCCTGCGGGCATAGTTCAGTTGGTAGAACACCTCCTTGCCAAGGAGAAGGTCACGGGTTCGAGTCCCGTTGCCCGCTCTTTTTATGGGTTAGTGGGGAACAAATACAGGCGATCCAGCGCCTCATCTGGGCCTGGCGACGTGGCCAAGTGGTAAGGCAAGGGTCTGCAAAACCCTGATCACGGGTTCAAATCCCGTCGTCGCCTCTTATAAAATAAAAGAAACACACCCAGAGCAGCTCTGGGTGTGTTTTATATTCTCCCAACTCAGCCTCCACCAACTTAACCGGTTTTAAGGGCGAACTGAAAGCCCCCAAAGTCGAGATTGGGCATGATCTGCCAGTAGATAATTTTCCTGCACGATTTCATTAAACCGCTCTCCGAATGCCTGAATGCTTTTTGACAGCGTCAGCAATCTCTCCGATTTATTTGCTGGCAGTCGGCCCAGCCACACCCTAAACGTATCTTCCAAAGACTTGCCCGAATTTCCATCATTTTCTAGCTGAATGAGCTGCATCAAATCCTGTCGAGAAGTCTGGCAGGCAGTAAGCGCATTCCATTCTGAATTTTTTCGCCTGGTGAGCTCATCCAGGATTCTCAGATCACAATCGAGCAGACCCTCACGATCGAGCGAGACCAGGTAGAGCAGCCTTTGCCAGATGCCAAATTCCCGCATCAAGATTTGATTAAAAGCTGTGAAATGATCCTGTCCCAGAATCACCTGAACGTTCGCCGTGAGGGTATCTCGGGAGAGATCGTTAATAACCATGGTCGTTGAGAGCGGAAATCAACATCGGAAAGTGAGGGCTAAATTTGCCAACGGCATCAGACCGCCGGGTTGATGGTATAACCATAACCAGAGACAGTCTGAATGAAGCGCGGCGCGTGCGGATCATCTTCGATCCGCTCACGCAGGTTTTTGATGTGCACACGCACAAGATCTGGGCTGCCAGTATCCGAGGGGTAATCCCAGACTTCATCCAGCAATCGGCTTGGGGAAAAAATTTCACCTGGGTGGCGCATCAGATGATGAAGCAGCTCAAATTGGACAGGCGTCAGGCGGATCTTGCCGCGGGATGGTGTGATCAGCTCGTAGGAGCGGGTGTCCAGAATGAAACCGCCGATTACAATGCTGCTCTTATCATTTCCAAGATGATATTGGGCAGATCTCGGCGGCGCAGGCGTCCATGGGTTTGAAGGAACGCTCTGCACAGGATCATGAGGCCGTTCCGATTTCCGCTCATGCTGGCGGTCGGCGCGCCTCAAGATCGCACGCAGACGAAGGATCAGCTCGTCAATGTTGAACGGCTTACAAAGGTAATCATCAGCCCCTGCGTTAAAACCGGTGATCTTATCCTCGTCTTTGATCTTGGCAGTGAGGAAAAGGATCGGCACGTCGGCAAGCAGCGGATCGGAGCGCATCTCACGGCAGACGGCGTATCCATCCATCCCCGGCATCAAGATATCCAGAATCACCAGATCAGGCGGTCGCCTGCGGGCGGCTTTAAGCCCTTCAACTCCACTGCTGGTGAGCAGCACCCTGTATTCTTCACCTCGAAGGCTGCGCTCGATCGTGCGAGCCACAATATCATCGTCTTCAATAACCAGTATTTGCGCCGAGTCCATAGCTTTTTCCTTTCAGGCGCTTAATGAGCCGGTTACTCAGGATTTCCAACGTGATGAAAATCATAAACCCGATAAGCTAAATTTCCCATAAAGTGCATGTAAAACCTGAGTAAGCGAGGATCCAAGAGAATGCCTGAATTCCAGATTAACTCACGATTCCGCCTTCCGTCAGACGGCGCAAGTCACTTAAGACAGCTTCGATCTCCTCTTCGACTTACAGCAGAGTCCTGGTCACGGTGCTTCAGCTCGCCGGCCGCGGCTTTCTCCAAGGCTACCTGACGCAAAGTTCGGTTCGATCCTTGAGCTTCTTTGACCAGCTGGGCGCCTGCAGCGTAGCCGATCAGCGGATTAAGGGCAGTGACCACAATGGCGTTACGCTCCAACCAGCTTTCTGCTTTCTCCTGATTAGCTTGCAGCCCTCGAACGCATTTTTCGGTAAATGCCTGGACCGACCCAATCATCACCTGCATGCTTTCAAAAAGATTGTGCGCCAGAACAGGCATCATCACATTCAGCTCGAGCTGGCCGGCCTGAGCTGCCAATGAGATCGTGAGGTCGCAGCCCTGGACATGGAACATGGCCATATTCAGCATCTCTGCCAGCACTGGATTTACCTTGCCAGGCATGATGCTGGACCCTGGTTGGACCGCTGGGAGCCGCAGCTCATCCAGACCGGTGGACGGTCCAGAAGCCATCAGTCGAAAATCATTGGCAATCCGCGTCAGGGTGATCGCCAGCGTCCGAAGGGAAGCCGAGAAATCCGCCGCATCTGCCAGCGACTGCATGCTCTCAAAAAGGTTGTCCGAGGCAGTCAGCTCCAGCCCGGACAGCGCCTTCAGCCGGTCCACCATCCTGGACTGATATTGCGGGTGGGCATTCAACCCGGTACCCACAGCCGTCCCGCCAATACCCAGCCGCCGCAACCCATCGGCAGCACGCTGTATGCGCAGCCCATCTCGTTCGACCGCCCGAGCATATCCAGAAAATTCTTGTCCCATGCGGATTGGCACTGCATCCTGCAGGTGCGTGCGCCCAGATTTGATCACGCCGTCAAACTGCATGGATTTTTCTAAAAGCGCCTGGCTGAGCCCATTAACGGCAGCGAGCAGCTCATCCAAGCGCCAGAGGGCGCCAAGGCGGATGGCGGTGGGAATTGTGTCGTTGGTCGACTGGGCCATGTTTACATGATCATTCGGGTGCACCAGATATTGGCCTGCCACACCGCCCAGGAGCTGGGTCGCACGGTTGGCAATGACCTCATTGGTGTTCATGTTCTGGCTGGTACCCGCTCCAGCCTGGAACGGATCTACCACAAACTGGTCATCCCAGCGGCCGTCAACCACCTCCTGGGCTGCCTGGACGATCGCCTCAGCCAGGTGAGGCTGCAGCAGTCCCAGATCGCGGTTGACTTCTGCAGCAGCGCGTTTTATCGTTGCCAGCGACCAGATAAAAGCCCGCCACGGTCTCAATCCCGAGATTGGGAAATTCAACCGGGCACGCTCGGTCTGGATCCCGTAGAGCGCTTCTTTCGGCACTTGAAGATCACCCAACAAATCGTGCTCGATCCGGTATTCCATTAATTCTGCCTCCTGGGCAATCTAAACAACCGCTTTTTTGTCTGGTTACATTTCAATATCCCATGACCCTGTAATTATACCTTTCTTGTCCGGTATTTTATTTCAGGGCTGCTGTACGTATGAATGCGGGAATTTGAAGTCGGCGGTTTGAGGGATGGTAAAATGGAGCAGGGAAGGCTGATCAAACCATGCTGATCCACTCTGCTTCTCAACTCCTCACCCTTTCTGGCGGCCCTCAACGCGGAGATGATCTTGGGCGCCTGGAGGTCATTCAGGACGGGGCAGTCCTGATCCAGGATGGAAAAATCGCAGCGCTTGGGAGAAGCCGCGATCTGCGGAATGCCTTTCCGGGCGAACCAGAAACCGACGCCGGCGGGAAGGTGGTGATGCCGGGTTTCGTCGACCCGCATACGCATGCGATCTGGGTGGGAGACCGGGCAGCCGAGTTCGAGCTGCGCCTGCAAGGAAAAACTTACCTGGAAATCCTGGCGGCCGGAGGCGGGATCATTTCGACCGTGCACGCCACTCGGACAAGCTCGCTCGAAAAGCTGAAGGATGAGACCCGACCGCGACTGTGGAGCATGTTCACCCATGGGACGACCACTGCGGAAGTCAAAAGCGGCTACGGATTGCGGACCGCCGCCGAGCTGAGGATGCTCCAGGCACTGCTGGCTTTAAACGCCGAAGGTCCTATTGAAATTGCCCCAACTTTCTTGGGTGCGCACGCGATTGCTCCAGAATACCGCGACCGGGCAGACGACTACACTTCACTGATCTGCTGCACTATGATCCCAATACTAAAGGAATGGTGGCCTGCTCAAGTCCCATTCCAACAGCTGCCTTTCGTTGACGTTTTCTGCGAAACCGGGGCCTTTTCCCTGGAGCAGAGCGCCAGGATTCTTTCGACCGCAAAGGAGCTTGGTTTTCCGCTCAAGATCCACGCCGATGAATTCGACAATCTGGGTGGGGCACGGCTTGCAGCAGAGCTGAAAGCTACATCTGCCGACCACCTTGTCAAAACATCCAGCGCGGACATCCAGGCGCTGGCGCGGCAGCGAAACGGTGGCGGTCTCGCTGCCCTGCACCCCTTTCGGCCTGGCCGAACCGCACTACACGCCTGCGAAGGAAATCCTCAAAGAAGGAGGGCTGCTGGCAATCGCTACCGACCTGAATCCAGGCACGGCATGGTGCGAGAGCATGCAGTTTGCGATTGCCCTGGCATGCCGTTATCTCAAGCTGACTCCCGCACAGGCGATCGCTGCGGCGACGATCAATGCCGCTGCCGCGATTGGCCGCGCCAGCGAGATAGGATCGATTGAGGTGGGAAAGCAGGCCGATTTATTAATCCTTTCTGTCGACGACTACCGCCAGCTTGGCTACCGCTTCGGCACCAATCTGGTGCAGGCAGTGATCAAAAAAGGCAAGCTCTACCCGGTCTAAACCTTTCATGCCGACGATTGAGCAGGTCAAAAAGTATTATCCAAATGATGACCCGGTACATGGATTCGACCATGTCCTGCGGGTCTATGCCCAGGCAATCCAAATTGCCCGGGTTGAAGGGGCAGACGATGAAATTGTCAGGGCTGCCACACTGTTGCACGATGCCCAGAACATGGAAGCATTCCACTCGGACGAAGGTCGGCGCCAGAATCACCACCTGTCTTCGGCTGACCTGGCTGTAAAGATTCTGCTGGCAGAAGGCTGGACGCCGCCGAGAATCGCGGAAGTGCAGCACTGCATCCTCACTCACCGCTTTCGTGATGAAAGCAACGCTCCCGAAACGATCGAAGCGAAAGTAGTGTTCGACGCGGATAAGCTGGATGCAATCGGGGCGATCGGTGCGGTGCGGGCGATCGGGTATGCGCTCCAGGCTGGCATGCCGGTTTACGCCCGCCCTTCGAAACACTTCCTTGAGACCGGTCAGAAGGAACCCGGCGAGCTGCACAGCGCCTATCATGAATACATCTTCAAGTTAGTCAAAATCATTAACCGGCTTTGCACCCAGACAGGGCGCAGCCTGGCGCTTGATCGACAGCTTGCGATGGTCGCTTTTTTTGAATCGCTAGCGGAAGAGATGGAAGCTGTACTCGAGGTCGATTAACGCAATTTCAGAGCCGAGAGGGAAGCAAAGATCGATTGGCAACACCCAACCTGAGGGAACTGGAAGAGCTGGCAAGACAGGCAGGAAACATGCTGCGCTCTGGTTTCGAGCGCGGTGGGCAGGTGTATTACAAAGGCGCAATCGATGTGGTGACCGACTCAGACCGACAGGTGGAAGATTTCCTGATCCACGAAATCCGCAGCCGATATCCTGACCACAACATCCTGGCGGAAGAGAGCGGAGAGACCCCTGGCGCTGGCGGCGCCACGAAAAACAGGGGCAGCGCCACGAAAAACAGTGGCGGCGCCACCTGGTTTATCGACCCGATGGACGGCACCGTCAATTTCGCCCACGGACTGCCGATCTTTGCAGTTTCAATCGGCTACTCAGAAGCAGGTATTATGCGCTTCGGCGTGGTATACGACCCAATGCGAGATGAATTGTTCCACGCCGAACTGGGCTCGGGGGCGCAGCTTAACGGCAGCGCCATCCATGCTTCCCAGGCGTCAATCCTGGACACCAGCCTGTTGGTGACCGAATTTGGTTATGATATCCGGATAAATCCCCAGAACAACCTGGATCATTACTCCTATTTCACACTGCATACCCAGGGAGTGCGGCAAATCGGCTCAGCCGTCCTGGATTTATGCTATGTGGCGTGCGGGCGCTTCGACGGCTATTGGGAGCTGCGCTCTAAACCCTGGGACCTGGCAGCCGGAGGTCTGATTGCAGCCGAAGCCGGGGCTACCGTGACTAACTTAATGGGGCAAGACAGCTATGTGATCCCCCCATGCTCCATCCTTGCGGCTGCGCCAGACCTGCACCCCCAGATGCTTCAGATGTTTCAACATCAGACCTGATTCCAGGGTCGTCAAGCCCGAAGGGTACCTTCCAGATCTTTCAAATCCACCCGGGAAGTCATGTCCAGGCTCAGCGGGGTGACCGAAACCATTCGCCGGACACAAACCGCATACACATCTGATTCGGGGTCATCGCGCTCCAAGTCAGTTGAAATCCGGTAGCCAACGCGGGCCGGGTCGTTCCACGATTTACGTTCGGGTTTTAACGGTTCAAAGTAGCGCAGGCGTGAAAGGCGTGTCACGGTCCAGGGAGTATCGGGAGTCGCTTCACAAGGAATTTCGATCTTTAGAGCCTGCACTTCTGCCGGCATCTGCCTATTCAGCATCATCCTCCCAAAATAGGCACAAAAATAGGCAGCAGTGGAGAAATCCACCTCTTCGGAATGGGAATAATGGTGGCGCGGCTCGGTCTCTAACGAGACTGCCATGGAAGGGATGCCAAACGAAGCGGCTTCGAGGGCTGCGCCCACGGTGCCGGAAACCGTCACCGCGTTTCCGAGGTTTTCTCCGTAGTTAATGCCTGCCACTACGAGACCAGGCGGCTCTGGTAGGATCTCCAGGATGGCATGCAAAACTGTCTGGGCAGGGGAGCCTCCGACTGCAAAAACGGTCCATTCCTTGCCGTTCACTTCAACCTGGCGTTCCTGGATCGTGCCATCAGAAGTGGTGGGCAGGCTTCGTCCGGCGCCCGAAGACTGGTCGCGCGGAGCGGTGACGTGGACAAACCCCAGCGCGGAGAGCGCCTCTGCGGCAGCCCACAGCCCCGGCGATTGGATTCCATCGTCATTGGTCAGCAAGATCTGATTTTTATTCAATTAAGCCTCTCGAACAATTTCAATCAAATTTCCAATCAAGGCTTTAATATATCAGATTATTTTCGAGCTTGGAATGATTGCATCGAACGACCAGATTGGCTATAATAAAATTGCCAGAGAAGCAATCCAGCGTTTGGTCCATTCCACCAACCTGGAATGCCAGGAGGAAAGATGTCCCTACTTGAGAAATTCCTGCTCGCAGCTACAGCCCTGCTCATCGTTGCCGCAATCGTCATTCTGATGATGCCTGACGCCAGCGGAAAGACCGGGCTGGAGTGGCTTTCGCCATATCTGAAGAAGATCGGCGCTTCTGCATCATCCCTGATCACCCAATTCAACGCCAGCCTCGGATCCGTCAACCCTGTAATCAAAGCGCCAGCGCGGAACAGCTCGCCAGCAGCCAGAGGTCTACAACGCCAGTCAAATCCGATCGACAGTGCGGTCGCGCCTGCGGCGAGCTATGGAGAAGCTCAGAAGGACATGTTTGGAAAGCCGATCCAGGGAATCCAGCGCTAAGGGCATTCGTCATCCACTTTATCTGCAACCAGCCGGGGCGCTAATTCCTGCATGGACACCATCACCCCCACCCAAATCTTGCTGTTATCGATTATCTTCCTGCCGCTGACAGCCGTGATTTTCAACCGGCTGCGGATGGATATTGCCGCCCTTCTGATCGCAGCCGGCCTCGGCGCGGCCCAATTCTTGGGGGCAAGCATGCTTGGACCAGCCGGATCTCCAAAGGATGCGGTGCTGGCTGTATCTGGTTTTGGGCAGCCGATTGTGATCACCCTGATCTGTTTATTCATTTTGACTCGCGGACTTGAAAAGAGCGGGGTTACGCGCTGGATCGCGCGGAGGTTGATGGCGGTAGGCGGATCGTCGGAAACCCGGTTGATCGGACTGTTAGCGGCTACGACTGCAGTACTTTCATTGCTGATGAACAGCCTGGCGGCTGTAGCCCTGCTGCTGCCCAGCGCAATCGAAATCTCCAGACGGACCAAGATCTATCCCAGCAAGCTGCTGATCCCGGTGGCGTTTGGGAGCTTGCTCGGAGGCTCAGCGACTTATTTTACTACGGCAAACATTATTATCTCTGATCTGCTGCGCATCGCCCAGCCCCCTCAATATCCGCTGAAGATTTTCGACTTCACCCCAACTGGAGGGCTGATCGCGGTTGCTGGGATTGCGTTCCTCACGTATTTTGGAAACCGGATGCTGCCCAATCGCCCACCTGCCCGGGAACAGCTGATGGCGCGGCTCACTGGAAGCGAGCTTGAAGATATTTACAGGTTAGGGGAAAGGCTTTGGGAAGCGCGCGTCCATCCAGAATCGGAGATCGCAGGGAAGAGTCTGGCTCAGTCTGGGATCGGACAGCGGCTGGGAGTCGAGGTCGCCGCGATCTGGCACGGACGTCAGGCGATTTTTTCACCGCCTTCAGACCAGATCATTTCACCTGACGACATCCTGTTAATTATCGGGCGCGAGGAGCGGGTAAAGCAGCTGGAAGCTCAAGGGATCTCTATCGGGCGAGACAAGACAAACGAGCACATCAGCCCGTACGGCCTGACGATGCTGGAGATCATGCCGGCGCCCCATTCCTCTGTGGTCGGGCACACACTGAAAGAGCTTGATTTCAGGCATCGGTTTGGCTTCACTGCCGTGGCGCTGCGCAGGCCAGATCAAAGCTACCGCACCAATGTAGGGGATATCACACTGGCGCTCGGCGATTCGCTGCTGCTGATCGGCAGGCGTGAAGCGCTGCCCGAGCTCCAGAAGGACCGGAACTTCATTGTCCTGCAGCCCAGCCTGAGCGACCAACCGGTCGAACGGCGCCCGGCGTTTATTACCAGCCTGGTAATCCTGGGGGCTGTGGCAGCCTCTGCCCTGGGCATCCCAATTTTCCTTGCCATGCTGGTTGGAGCCCTGGTCATCTTGCTCAGCTCCGTAATCTCAATGGAAGAAGCGTACACTTCAATCGAATGGCAGGCAATATTCGTAATCGCCGGGATGTATGCCGCAAGCCTTGGGATGATCCATACGGGCCTTGCGGACATCCTGGGAAGGCAGATGGTCCGGCTGGCGACGCCGTTCGGAGCCCTTGGGTTAGCGGCTGGAGCTTATCTGCTCTCGGTTTTGCTGACCCAGATCATGGGCGGGCAGGTGACAGCCCTGGTCAGCGGACCGATCGCGATAAGCGCAGCGATCGCGATGGGAGTGAATCCGCAGGCGGTGGCTGTAGCGGCTGCGATCGGCTGTTCCGCTTGCTTTCTCACCCCATTTGCCCACCCTGCGAATATCATGATCATCGCGCAGGGAAATTACTCCTTAAGAGATTTTCTGCAAATTGGTTGGCGGCTGACGCTGCTTTCATTTCTGATGCTGCTGGTTGGGCTGGCGTTTTTTTGGGGGTTGTAGGGTGGGCTTGAAAAGTACCCTAAACAAAATATTAATTATGAAATAATGTTACAAGATATGCTATTCACATGAGGTTAAAGTTAAAGAGGCTATTTCCTATGTACCTGCAGCATGAACGCGAATTAATCGTCCAATATGGTCGAAAACTGATCACCTCCAATCTTACAACCGGCTCAGGCGGCAACCTGAGCCTTTTCAATCGCGAACAAAATCTAATTGCGATCAAACCAACCGGAATCGATTACTTTGACCTCAGACCCGAAGATATTGTTGTGATGACCCCCTCCGGGGAAATCGTCGAAAGCGACAAACAGCCCTCCAGTGAAGTCAACATCCACCTGAATCTGTTGAAGCAGCGACCCGATATCAACGCAGTGGTCCACACCCATTCGGTCTATGCCGTTACGATTGCGTGTTTGAACTGGGAGCTGCCCGCCGTCCACTATTTGATCGGTTATTCGGGGAACAAGGTACCGCTCGCCCCATACGCCACATTTGGCACACCTGAGCTGGCAGACAATATCGTCCGTTCGATCGGCAGCTACAACGCCTGTTTGATGGCCAATCATGGATTGGTGGTTGTGGGCAAAAACCTGCCGTCTGCCTTCGCCACCGCAGAGGAAATTGAGCTGGTCTGCCGGATTTACTACCAGGCTCGCTGCATCGGCGACCCGGTTATACTTTCTGAAAGCGAAATGGCTAGCGTATGCGAGAAGTTTAAGACCTACGGTCAGAAAACTTAGAGAATTTTTCGCCAGGAACATTGTGAGATAAAGCCTGTCTGGGGCTATATGAAAATGGAGGGGGCTCATTTGGCTTGCGAAACAATATCGAGACAGCCGAGTCGCTCGGGATCCAGATCAGCGAAATTCGGGCGGTCGGCAGACATCACCTCCGTCGGACCTGCTGCATTGAACACCCAGGCAACCTGCATGCGTGGCGAGAGCATCATCACCTGGGAGCAGGTAAAACCGATAATCGAACGCGGGGCGGGGCAGGTACCTTAAAAACCTGATCACTGACCTGAAATGCCCCCGCTGCCTGCTCGAGCAAGCTTAGACGGGCGATTATGGTTAGAATTCGGTGTTATACTGTCCGATTAA
The DNA here is from genome assembly GCA_963827155.1 of uncultured Chloroflexia bacterium. GTDB lineage: Bacteria > Chloroflexota > Anaerolineae > Anaerolineales > UBA4823 > UTCFX2. The sequence continues at coordinate 3,114,042 of CAWGZV010000002.1, forward strand.
CAAAATAAATCAATGCCGCATCCTTTAGTCAGACAGCTTCGCTTTACCCGCAGTGAATTCCGACGCGGCCTGGTAGGGGTCCAGGATAATGATGCGCGCAAGCGCTTCTTGCCGATGAATGCGATTAGCTGGAATATTGGACATCTTACCTGGCAGGAACAGCGGTATTTTTTGTTCTACGCCCAGGGGCTGATGCCGATACCGCAGATCGACGCGGCTTTTGCTTACGGAGCGCCTGCGAGCACGCCAGCACTCGACGAGGTTTGGGGAGCATGGGAGACGATCACCCAGGCTGTCGATCCCTGGCTTGACCTCATCACGGTTGAGAAACTGAACGAGCATGTCGTCCGAGATGGCAAGGTGAGCGAATACATCTTCGGGTCGCTGCTGCAGCGGGTGATCTACCACTACTGGTATCACACGGGGGAAAACCTGGCGATCCGGCAGATGCTCGGTCACACCGACCTGCCCGAATTTGTCGGCGACATCGATGGTGAAGCGCCGTATATCCCCGAGTAAACGCAGCAGATTAAAAGAAAAATCCCCTATGATCAGGGGAATTTCAGCGCCCGCGGCGCAACTCGAACACGCGACCCTTTGCTCCGCAAGCAAATGCTCTAATCCACTGAGCTACGCGGGCAGTACTTGTCTTTGAGCGTCCCCAATTTTACCACTTTCCACTAAAACTGCAAGAATACGGAGACCCGAGCTGGCATAAGTAAAGTCTTTTGAAGCAATCAGGTCCGACGAATTATAATAGTTCAGCGGGATGATCAGTTGGACGGAATTTCAGTTGTGAGTTTTGTTAAAATTTAATAATATGAGATTCCAAAAAAGATTGAATTCGTTTTTCGTTGGTTTCTATCCGTAAATCCTCACAGTATATTTCGGAGCCGTACTGCTTGACACCATTTACTCTAATTGGGTACCCGAATCAGCAGCGGCGTTCTCAGAAGTATCTGCCGTCTTACTGCAGATTTGTTTCGTGACTTTTCTTGCGGCTATCGGCGCAATCTTGTTCTCCTGGAAACCCAGGATTGCCCAAAATTTTTTTATTGCCAGCTTAGTCTTAATCCTTTTTGAATTCTTGATCCTCGCATTTTTCGCTCCGCTCTCGCAGAATGGTCATGGATCTGGATGGGGCGCCGCAGTTAGAGTTTTCATCAACGGCGCAGCTTCTGTACTTGTCTTTATCGGGATGTATACGTTCTTTCACAAGAGACAAGCGAATCCCGCGAAATGATCCTCACTAAAATGCGGTAAACGCTTCTATTAAGTTTTCCCGTTCGTCAAATTGCCAAAGAATATGTCTGTAGGAATTATTTCACGGGGCTGCTCACCGCCGCCGCAGCACCCTGCCGTTCACATCCAGGGCGTGGTCGTCATCGAGGGCGACCTGGAAGTAGCGCGCCCGCCTCAGGGCGGCATTCATCCGGTAGAGCACATCTTCATATTCCAGGTCGCCGCGCAGGTAGCCGTTTTCGATCTCCTGGAGGGACTCGTCCAGGTCCTCTAAGAATTTGCCGATCTCACGGCTGGCGGTGAGGTTGTCACTGTGCTCGTTCATTAAGTTTTCCCACTGCCCGGCTTGTTCGGCAATCTGGTTGTCCAGCTCTTCCACCTGGGTCTGCTGTTTTAAGCGCTGACCAGCGCTTTGGGATACCTTATCGGCCAGGTTTTGGTAGCGTGATTCCAGACTGCTGTATAGCCCGACGAGGGCGATCGCCTTTGCCGAGCGTTTTTTGAGTGCAGCCCATTCCGCTTCCAGGCGATCGAGCTCCAGCCGCTCGGATTCCAGCCCCACCGCAGTGGGAGGCCAGCTGCGCTTCAAGGCAGCCCATCCGTCGGTCTCTGTGATCCGCCGGCGAGCCTGATCGCGCTGGTTTGAAGATTCGCGGTAGGTCTCCAGGAGCGGGAGCACATCTCCAAGCGCTTTTTGGGCGACGGTGATTTCCTGCCAGGCATCGCTGCGGCGCTTATATTCGAGCATCAAATCGGTGAGCTGCGGGCGGTCTTTTTCATGATCCAGAGGCTTGCTTCCTGGACGATCATTCTCGGTTCCGGAACCCTTCTGCTGGCGGCGGGACTTCGACCTGTGCGCCCTCAGGCGCAGCTTGAGAAGCCAGCACGCGATGGGCTTCGGCAACGCTTGGATCTTCCAGATGGGCGATCTGATCCAGCTCCGCCAGCCTGCCGGAAAGGTCATCCAGCAGCGTCTGGATCTCCTTCTCCAGCAAACCCAGCCAACGGTTCGCGGCCTCAATCGCTCCGGCTTCCAGCGCCTGCACCTGTCGAGCTTTCTTCTCCACAGTGCCCCTCCCTTTATCGACCAGCTCTTGCTGCAGATCGCTGGCTTTGCGCATCAGACGGTCAATTTCTTGCAGCGCTATGCCAGAAAGGAAAGGGTTCGAACTGACAATCAGGCGAAACTGGCTCAGCGCCTTCTGCAGACCTTCGATCCGCTCCCCGGCTTCCTGCTCGCTGCGCTTCAGATTCGCAAGTCGGGCAGCGATTTTCTCCACCCCGGCTCTCAAACGCTGCTGCATGGCTGAGATACGGCGCGCTTCAACCAAGCGGGCTTCGATTCGAAGCTCAGAGATCGGCTCCGCCGGGTTGGCGCTCATCAGGGCGCTGGCTTCATCCGCCAGCAGATCCATATCGGAAAGGAGGCTGGAAAAGTCGCTCAACCTGCCCCAATTTTCATGCCCAAATTCATGGGCTTCGGCGATCAGCGACCGGGAGGACTGCAGCCAATTCGCCAAATCCGAAATTGCAGGGCTCGGCAGCAAGGCGGTCAGCTCAGCATGCGCCAGCGACACTTTCTGGATTGCGCCTTCAATCTCCTTCTGACCTGCGAGAATTGCGGCTGCAGTCTTAAAGTCCTCGCTCACCTGGGCTGGCGTGCGAGCGTTTTTAACCTCTCCAAGCGTCTCAAATTGGCGGTTCAGCCCAGCCAATGCATCCAGGTGAACCTCCCATGTCACCGGATAAAGGCTCCTGTTTGACAGCGCAGTCAGCTGGAGCGAAAGGTCGCGAAACCCATCTTCCAGCTCGGCGATCAGCATTTCAAGCGAGGCGAGCTCGCTAGCAGCGCTTTCAATTTCCTGGCGCTTCTCCTGGCTTGCCTGGCGCAACCGTTCGGCCTCCTTCGCGACCAGCGGCATGCTTTCTACTTCAAGGCGGGCCGCAGAGGCTTTCAGGGTTTCCAGGATCGTATCCATCTGGCGTAAAACGATCTTCTCCGCCGAAATTTCCAACCCAGGCGGCAGACTCTCAATCTTTTTCCTGAGCTCCTCATGCGATCCGAGCATCGCGGCGACCTTCTCCTGGGCAGCCAGAAATCCCTCTTCCCATTCAGCTACGCTGGCGCTTAGCTCCGTCAAACGGGCTGAGTACTTCAGGTTGAGCTCATGCACCAGGGCAGTATCCTGCCGCGGATCTGCCTGAACCAGCTCAGTCTCAGTGGAATCCAGGAAGGGGGCTGGGATCTGCGACAGGGAAGCCAGAAGGTCTTTCTCTATAGAAATCGCATGTTCGAAAGTATCGCCGTAAAGCCCTCCTTCGCGGAGCGCGCTCAACCTCCGGCTGACTACCCGCAGCCTGGAAAGCAGCGTTCGGGCTTGCTGGGCAGTTATCCAGGGCAGGCGCTGCAGCTCCTTCCCAAGCCCCGCTGCAACCTCGATTGCGGGAATCAGCGATCTCGCTTCTGATTCAAAAGATGCGGCATCCTTTCTAAGTTTTCGCCAGGAAAGCGGCTGACCAATGATGAAAATCCTGCGCCTGTGCTTCAAGCTGGCAGCGCGTTCATTGAGCGCTACATGCTTTCGTTCCAAATCCCCTGTTTCTGCTCGAATGGAGACCAGCCGCTCCTGCAGCTCCTCGGCTTTAGAGCGGTAAGGCTCAGGGTCGCTGCCGCCAAATGTCTGGACTATAAGCTCAAGCTCTTTACGCTCGGTGTGAAGCCGCCGAAGGGCGAGACGAAGCTCCCTCAGCCGCTCTCTGGCTTGCCGCTCAAAAAGCCGGTCAAGCGTCACTATCATCCCGATCGCTGCTAGCACGAGCGTTGGCAAAAGCCAGAGGGCAAGGGATGATAGAGATGCCATTTAGAACCTAAATCATCTTGGTCTCAACAAATTTTCTTCATGCGTGCGGCGTTGGCTTGATCGCCGCCTGCATCAGCTTCTGGATGCGTTCTACCATGCCTGCCGGATCTGGATGGAGACCCTCTATCAACAAGGCATCTTCAAAGACCTGTTCGATAATCAGCGCCTCGAGCGGATCAGCATCGGGGAGTGCGCTCAAACCCAGCAAAATCGGATGGTTAGGGTTCAGCTCTAAGACTTTCTTGGGGGTCTCGAAGTTCCGGTCGAGCATCCGGTAAACCCGCTGGAGCTCCTGCTCAGGCGCTCCTTTTGGGTCGACAAGCCGGGCAGGGGAATCGGTCAGCCGGGTAGAAAGGCGAGCATCGCTGATCCGCTCACCCAGCTGTGATTTAAACCGCTCCACCAGGCGAACGGTTTCGGCTTCCGGCAGCGCGGGCTGTTCTGGCTCATCGGCGGTCTTCTCCGGCAGCTCCAGGTCGGCGGAAGCCACGTTGGCAAATGGGTGCTCCTTATAACTTTTCAACCGGGTGAGCATAAACGCATCCAGCGGATCGGTCATCAGCAGTGCCTGAAAACCCGACCTGCGCAGCATGTCCAGGTGCGGGCTGCGGGTCACCGAGCGTTCATCGTCTCCCAAAATGTAGTAAATCTTTTCCTGCTCTGGGGGCATTAATTCGAGATAAGCGTCCAACGAGATCCACTGCGAGGTATCAGCAGTCGTGTGGAAGCGCAGCAGAGGGTGGAGACCCTCTGGCTGGCTTTCCTCCATGGCTACTCCCTGTTTGATAAAACGCGAAAAACTCTCCCAGAATCGGGAGTACTTCTCAGGATCATCCTGACCCAGCTTCGTTAGGACTTCAATCACTTTCGAGGCGACGAGCTTCTTGAGCTGCGCCATCACCCGATTCGATTGGACGGACTCGCGCGAGACATTCAAGGGGATGTCCTCCAAATCGACCACCCCCTGCACGAACCAGAGATATTCAGGCAGCAGGTCGCGGTTATATTCCTGGATCAGGACCTTGCGGGCATAAAGCTTGAGCCCATCTTCCTTGCGCAGACCGAACATCGTGCGCTCTCCTCTAGCTGGGATGAAGAGAAGAGCGTACATTTGAACCGGCGCATCAACCACCATATGGGCGTGGGCAAGCGGGGGTTCGAAATCCAGCGTGAGCTGCTGGTAGAACTCATCGTAGTCTTTCGCCTCGGTTTGGCGCGGCTGCTGACGCCAGAGGGCGGTTTGGCGGTTGACCTGCCCCTCTTCAGCCCCAATCGTGATGGGATAAGGGATAAAGTCAGAATGCTTGCGGATGATCTCGCGCAAACGCGATTCCTGGGCAAACTCTTTCGCATCTTCCTTAAGCTGGATCTCTATTGTAGTGCCGCGGTTTTCTCGTTCGGCTGCCTCGATGGTATATGTGTCTGCGCCGGTACAGTACCAGGCGGCTGATTTCGCCTCTTTTTTAAATGAGCGTGAGGTAACCCAAATCCAATCGGCGACCATGAAGGCAGAATAAAATCCAACTCCGAATTGTCCGATCAGATCCGAAGCGCTTTTACCGCTCTCTTTAACTGCCGTGAAGAAATCACGAGCGCCGGAATGGGCAATCGTGCCCAGGTTTTCGACCATTTCCTCTGCTGTCATCCCTATCCCGGTATCCTCAATGATCAGCGTTCCGGCTTCCGGATCAGTTTTCAGCCGGATCGTCAAAGGGAGATCCGGATCCAGCACGTCCCGATTGGTGAGCAATTCAAACTCCAGACGGGTAAGGGCATCGGATGCGTTTGAGATCAGCTCGCGCAAGAATATCTCGCGCTCGGTGTATAAAGAATGGATCAAGATATCGAGCAGCTGGCGTGTTTCAGCTTTGAACGCGATAGGAGTTTTTGGATCTTCTGACATCATCACCTCCAGAAAAATTCAACCATGTACATCGATACTCTTTGGATAGGTACTATTTCATGCGGATTCCAATCATCAGTTCTAAAAAAAGGATCATCATGCTTAGACATTTGAACTTAATATAATGGATGTGTGAATATCGAGGAGTCTCCAATGCGAATCATTTTTGAGAAATCCTGCTACTGCTCAGAAATACCAAATTTCCGGCGCATAAATTTGCGGATAATGTCAACAGTTAATATTACAATTTTCGCATCCGATTTTTCTGCTTTAATACCCGGATAGCGGTATTGGACCGCATAACCTTCCAATATATTTATGTCAGCTTGAATGAACAGGATTGTATTATCAAACCTGGAAATCAAGACCAATAATTCAATCAGGCTGTGAGTGCGTGGGATTTGGACATCATGCTCTTGCAGATACGCTTTCAAATACTTCTCAGAAGACTGTTGAGCATGAAAACAAACCGCATCATAGTTGGGTTTTTTTCTGACGCGATATTCTCGACGCGCAGTAGAATAATCCCCTTCCGCTTTATCTATCCATTCATTTGAGAGGGGATTCATACAGGAGAACCCCTTTTTCAATGATCTCTTTTAGAAAAGGATCACCTATTTCCAAACGTTGATGTACTTGATCAGGTTTATATACGAGAATATCTAACCCGAAGAGGGGATTAAAGATACTGACGGATTTTTATCGCCTGCTGAATTTCCCGCAGCGATGTTGGCATGATCACGAGCAGATCAATATCACTCTCCGGAGCAGGCGTTCCGTATGCGTAGGATCCAAACAGGAAAATTCGCTCAGGATGAAATTGTTGCCCGATCCGACGTGCAAGCTCATGGATCACTTCGTCTGAAATCCTTTCACGAATATCTATGGGAGGGACTGACAAAGAAATTGCCATCTCGACCTTTCTTGGAGATTATACTTTACTCCAATAACTTAGGTCAGCCAGTCAGGTGAGATGTGTTTGGACATCATCCCCAAACAATCCCACTATTGCACATATTGACTCAAACTACATCCCAAGGCGCGGTCGTCCTGGAGACCCCCGCCAAAGACGCCTGGATGGGGGCGGCAAGCTCGGGGATCAAGTCTGCTGTTGCAGCCAGCAGACCAAAGCAGCCGGCGATCATCATATCGCCAAAGGGCACTGCAAAATAGGGCTGAAGGTCAGAGCCACGCATCAACCCGCGCCGCGGACCGGTGACCACCACTCCTTGCTCTTCGCCGTCCACAGGCAGCGGTTCTGGATCGTAAACCAATGCACCGTGCCCGTGGTCGCCGAAAACATCTTCGTGCGTCAGCGTGCCGCCGGCAAAAGACCGCAGCAGCCCTTCCAATTTAGGCTGATCCAAAAAGCCGGTGTGGTGCTCGAAAACCCCTTCGATGCCTGCCGGTCCCAGGCGAAATGCTAATGTGTGGAAATTTCCTACATTGGCAATCATAACCCGCGGGCGGCGGCGAACCCTTGGATCAAAAGTCGCCCCCAGCACAGCCGCCGGCGCAGTGTCCATCACCACAAGCGGGATCTCCCCAAGAGCGGTCATCGCCTCATTCCGGGCAGAGAACCCTACAGCCCTAAGGCGAGTCATAATCGGTGGGATGCGCTCGGCCTGGTAGGCAAATGCGCTGAGGCGGTTTTCGGAGCGGATCCTTTTGTCCAAATAATCGAAACGGAATTGGCGGTCAGAAACTGCAGGCGGTGCATCACCGTGGTCAAAGACTGCCACTGCGACAGCAGCCAGGTCATCGAGCGAAACGCCGAAGGCGCCCAGCGAACGAGAAATTACTCCAAAATCAAAGTCGCGCAATTCAATCTGATGGACCGATTCGGGTAAACGCCGGATCTCATCATCAGAAAGGATTTGCACGCCCATTTCGCTCACTTTTTCGAGATCGTCATTGAAGGAACGCGCCGCATCTGGTGTGGCGTAGAGCGGCAGACCGGCCCGGATATGGTCTTCTGCCGCCCAGGCACTCGGCCCGCCGCCCATGATCACTCCTTTGAGCAGGACCGCCTCCCTTCGATGGGTAGCTGCCATGATCCTGTTTCTGACGATCATTGTAGGTGACGGGACAACAAGCTTGAACCCGTTCTCGATGTCAAGCTGCAAGTCATAGAGAAAAATATCTTGCGTGCCAGTACCAACATCAACAGTCAGGATTTTCATAATGCATCTGGGATCAAAAAGGTCGGATGTGAAGCAGGTCAGATCGCCGCAAGTTTACCATATTTGAGGAATATAGTTTTTCCGAATGAAGAAAATTGAAACTCAGGGTCCATTATTATAAAAAAGTCGCAAAGAAGAAGGTAAAAAAAACCTGATATTCAGTCCCAGACTTGGGTTATACTCCAAACGAAGTTGTGAATTATTGAATCAAGAGGCCAATCATGTCTTTAGCTGATGAAGAAAAACGCTGGGAAGAGCAGGTGCTTGAACCTGTACTCAAGAAATTTCCCGAGCGAAAAGCCGAATTCGAGACCTCCTCCGGGATTCCTGTCCCGAGATTGCTTACGCCAGACGCCGCCGACCCCGAACAGGCATATCTCGAGCAGCTTGGTTTTCCAGGAGAGTACCCATTCACGCGCGGCGTTCAGCCGAGCATGTACCGCGGCCGGTTCTGGACGATGCGGCAGTATGCCGGATACGCTTCAGCCGAAGAATCCAACCGGCGCTACCGTTATCTTTTGGAACAAGGACAGACCGGTCTTTCGGTCGCATTCGACCTTCCGACCCAGATTGGCTACGATGCCGATGACCCGATCGCGATCGGCGAGGTTGGCAAAGTGGGAGTGTCGATCTCATCACTCTCAGACATGGCTGCTCTCTTTCACGAGATCCCGCTCGGGAAGGTATCCACGAGCATGACCATCAATGCCCCTGCTGCGATTTTGCTGGCGATGTACATTGCGGTGGCAAAGCGCCAGGGAGTGGAGCCTCGCCAGCTGCGCGGCACCATCCAGAACGATATATTGAAAGAATACATCGCCCGCGGGACTTATATCTTCCCTCCCAACCCTTCGATGCGCCTGATCACGGATGTGTTCCGCTACTGCCAGGCAGAGATCCCACACTGGAACACGATCAGCATCTCCGGATATCATATCCGCGAAGCGGGCTCCACCGCAGCGCAGGAGGCTGCGTTCACCCTCGCAAACGGAATTGCTTACGTCCAGGCGGCAATACATGCTGGCTTGAACGTGGATTCTTTTGCCACTCAGCTATCGTTCTTTTTTAATGCTCACAATAATTTTTTTGAGGAAATAGCTAAATTCCGGGCGGCGCGGCGGATGTGGGCGCGGATCATGCGCGAGCGCTTCGGAGCGCAAGACCCCCGCTCTTGGATGCTGCGCTTCCACACCCAGACAGCCGGGTCCACGCTCACCGCTCAACAGCCGGAGAACAACGTCGTTCGGGTCGCACTGCAGGCGCTGGCGGCGGTCATAGGCGGGACCCAATCGCTGCATACCAACTCGATGGATGAAGCGCTCTGGCTTCCCAGCGAGCGGGCCGTGCGAGTAGCGCTGCGCACACAACAGATCATCGCTTTTAAATCCGGCGCAGCCGATTCGATAGACCCGCTCGCAGGTTCATATCTACTGGAGCAGCTCACCGACGAGATCGAACAGAAAGCTGCCATCTACGTTCAAAAGATCGACGAAATGGGTGGAGCTCTGGCTGCGATCGAAAACGGTTTTATCCAAAGCGAGATCCAAGGGGCAGCTTATGCTTATCAGCAGGGCCTGGAGCGCGGGGAGCAGGTCGTCGTGGGTCTCAATTCATTCCAGGTGGAAGAAAAAATCGAACTTGAGCGTCTAAAGGTGGATCCAACGATCGAGCTAAATCAGCGCTCCCGGCTCAGCGCACTACGGCTTCAACGCGAAAGCACCAAGGTCAGCGAGCTGTTTACCCGCCTCGAGCAGACTGCTCGCAGCAGCGAGAACCTGATGCCAGTGTTGATCGAGTGCGTGGAAAATGATATCACCCTGGGTGAAATATGCGGCATACTGCGCAAATTGTGGGGGGAATACCAGCCCCCCACGTGGATATAAGTCTCTACCAGGGCATCCTTGACCAATAAAGCCCTGGATTTTCGCGTGATTAATTAAGGAGCGAACCATGCCGGTAGTGAAGCGCATCGATCATGTCGCCGTATTGGTGGACGACCTGGAAAAGACCCTGGAATTTTGGCGAGATGGATTAGGGATGAGCTTAAGTCACATTGAAGATGTGCCTGCGGAAAAATCCATGGTGGCGTTTTTACCGCTCGGCGGCAGCGAAGTCGAGCTGGTCAGACCAACCAGCGATGATTCCGGGCTTGCCCGCTATCTGGAGAAGCGCGGCCCAGGGATGCATCACCTCTGCCTGGAAGTGGACGACATCGCAGGCATGCTCGTTCGCTTGAAAGAGAAAGGCGTCCAGCTGATCAACGAAACGCCCGTGGAAGGTACAGGCGGCAAGCGTTATGCTTTCATCCACCCGAAAAGCGCGAACGGTGTGATGGTCGAGCTGTACGAGCTCCCGAAGTGACCGACCAGGTAGCACGTAAGAAGGAGGCTTTCCCGATCCATGGATGGGTGGGGATTGTCCTTGCGCTGACTTTCTGGATCTTGAATTGGACTCTGGAAGGAGCGCGCACTTATTGGGGCTTCTTCCCCATGTGGTTGGGGTACTGCCTGGCAGTGGATGGATTGGTGCTGAGACGGACCGGGACATCCCTGCTCAAGCGCAGCCCAAAGAAATACATCTCGCTTTTCTTGATTTCTGCCCCAGCCTGGTGGCTGTTTGAGCTGATCAACTGGCGCGTCCAGAACTGGCATTATCAAGGCGCGGAGCTGTTGACCCCCCTCCAATTCACATTCTGGTCGACACTCAGCTTTTCAACCGTCATCCCGGCAGTTTTCGGCAGCGCAGAATTGGTGAGCTCTTTCAACTTCTGGAGCAAAATCAAGCCTGGACCCCGCATCCGTCCGGATCGCAAGACAACGATCATCGTCTTTCTAACGGGCTGGACCATGTTCGCCTTGATGTGGAGCTGGCCGGAGTTCTTCTTCCCCTTTGTGTGGATCTCGGTCTATTTTATCCTCGAGCCCATCAACATCTGGCTTGGAAACCGGTCGCTCGGCGAGTATACACGCGTTGGGAATTGGCGCCCGGTGCTGGCGCTGTGGGCAGGAGTCTTGCTGACGGGTTTCTTTTGGGAAATGTGGAATTTTTATTCCTTTCCAAAATGGACCTACAGCGTGCCCTGGGTGGATTTTTGGCGCATCTTTGAGATGCCGATGCTCGGCTACGGCGGCTATCTACCCTTCTCCCTCGAGCTATTTGCGATGTACCACCTGGTTTTGGGCTTGTTTGGCATAAAGAAACAGGATTACATCTACCTTGCCGAATAAGCAGGCAGGCTGCCGAGCGGCTGAATTTTCAGGAAGATCGGGATCAACCTTTTAACGCACCAGCCAGGATGCCGCGGATGAAATATCTACCCAGGAAGAGGAAAATCAGCAATGGGACAGCGACTGTGAGCAGAGCAGCTGCCATCTGCAAGTTGTAAGGCGAAATCGTGCTCCCTTGGGTCATCGCCATTGCGACCTGGGCTGTCTGGGTTTTGGGGGTGCTCAAGGTCAAGGAGATAAAGAATTCATTCCAGACCTGGGTAAAAATGATGATCGAAACAGAGGCATAAGCAGGCAGGGAAATGGGGGAAACCACCCGAAAGAAGATCTGGATTTTGTTGGCGCCATCGACTTCCGCCGCTTCCTCAAGCTCTCGCGGGATCCCCAGGAAGAATGTACCCATTAAAACTGAAGCCAGCGGAAGGTTGATAATCAAATAGCTGAGGATCAACCCCAGATGCGAGTTCGCCAGACCGCTCTTGGCGGTGATCACGGTGAGCGGGATGATTACCGCCTGGTAAGGCAGGTAAAGGGCGATGCCCACCAGGATAAAAACCACTCGGATGAATGTGCCTTTCGAGCGGCTCAAGTAATAGCCGCCCAGACCACCGAAGAACGCCGCCAGCAGGGTCACCACCAGGGTGATGATCGAGGAGTTAATGATCGGGCGCGCCATCGGGATCAGAAACTCACGGCTGCCGAACAATGCCGTCTTGTAATTCTGAAATTGGGCTTCGTTTGGTAAAGCCAGATACGTTCGCTGTTGGATCTCAGGCAGGGTCTTTAGCGAGTTGGTAATCATCACGTAGATCGGCAGGATATACGCACAGGAAAGCAGGATGAGCACTGCAAACACAACCACCTTGATCGTCATGTTTTTGCTTTTCATTCAAACCACTTCCTGAATGCGTAAAGTGTGTAGGGGATGACCAGGATAAATGCGATCAAGAAAATGATCACGCCAATAGCCGCTCCTGCTGACATCAGGCGCTGGTCGTAAGCAGTAACGATCATATTCGTCGCCAACACGTCGGTTGCGACTCCTGGTCCCCCGCGCGTAACAATCCACACGATGTCGAAGACTTTCAAGGTGTTGATTAAGAGAAGCGAAACCAGCACCAGGATTCCGGAACGAATATTAGGGAGGATTACCGAGATCAGGATCCTGATTTTCGAAGCGCCGTCGACTGTGGCGGCCTCGATCATTTCCTGAAGCTCGGAGGTTCGAAAAGCAGATTGGATAATAATGACCGCAAAACCAAGATACTGCCAGATGAAGATCACAATCAACCAGTAGGTGGCCGATGCAGGGTTATTGGTATAGGTCAACGGGGAATCTATCCCCAGGTTGCCGAGAATGGTATTGAACACCCCCTTTTCCGGTTGGTACATCCACGACCAGATCGTACCGGTGACCACAAAAGACATCGCAACCGGGTAAAGAATCAGCGTCCTGACGTATGATTCGACCCCGGTGAACGGCGCCAACTCCAACAAATAAGCCAGAAAGATGGCCAAAACGGCGGTTGGCACCACCCCCAAGATCAGCCATTTTAGATTATTCTGGACGTCGATCCAGAAGCGATCCTGCAGAAATAGATATTTATACCATTTAAGCCCTGTGAACGAAAAGTCTGGAGAGGTCGCGACCCAGTTTCCAACGGAGACAAAGATATTCCAAATCAGCGCCCCGTAAAGCACAAAGAGGAATAAAAGCAGGGGCAAAGTGAAAACCAGGAATTCAGAAATGGACGTCCCACCTCTTCGCTTTTTTTGCGCCTGTGCAGAGACTGTCATTAAACCCTCAATTGGACAATAAAATTAAAGGATTTACAACCTCAAGTGTCTGATTCAGGTAGGGATACATGGTTAGCATGTATCCCTACCTTTGATGCTCACGGCTCTGTCGAAAAGATCGGAACAGCGGTTATCGGCGGAGCCGGATTTTCAGAGATTTACGGCCACTGATACCAGGCTGACGCTTCTTTTACGTTGAAGGTCGTCATCATGTCGGCGGTCGCCTGGATCGTCGCAGCGACATCTGGGGTGGGTGATGCAAAGAACGACGATACGATCACCCGATATGCCACCTGCGCCGGGTTCGGCAGGATAGAGCCGTGCTGGTCGAGGATTAGCTTGTCAGGATTCTTGCTGACGAAATCCTGCATCTCCTGGCGGATAGGATCCGGGAACTCCTTTGGATCGATGTCGGTACGGGCGAACAGACCGCCCTGGGTGACATCGGTTGGGATCTGCAGCTCAGGAGAGGCGACAACATCCAGCCACTTGATGCATGAATCCTGGTCCGGAGCGCCGACGGTGCAGCCATAGGTATCCGGGTGGAAGAGCAGGATCCGCTCGGGTTTGGTGGGATAGTTCACCGCGCCGAAGTCCACACCAGGCTGCCAGTTGGAGCCTTTGGTGAACGCGCCGATCGCCCAGGTGCCCATGATCGTCATGGCAGCCTGACCGGCGCCAACCACGCCAACTGCCTGGTCCCAGGTGAGGCTGGAGTGATCTGCGTTGATATAGGGCTGCAGGGCGGCAAATTTCTCCAGCGATTCCTTGTAAATGGGATCGTTGGCGACGTCCACCAGACCCTTTAAGAAATTAACGTAGTATTCTGGCCCGCCCAGCTCCATCATGATCGTATCGAGCACGAACACGTCGGACCAGTTGTCTTTCGAGCCGACTGCCAGGCAGGACATTTCCGGCTTGGCAGCTTTGATTTTGTCACAAGCCGCGATCAGATCGTCATAGCCGGTCGGGGCTGCGATCCCCAGCTCGTCAAACAGCTTCAGGTTGTAGTACAGGATGTTCTCCAGGTGCATGTTCAAGGGCACAGAATATGGATGCCCATCGATCGTCACCGCGTTCAGCAGCGGTTTCGGGATTTTGGCCGCGTAATCCTGCGCAGTATAGAATTCATCCAATGGTTGGAGGACGTTGCTGTCGACGTAGTCTTTCAACTCGGCGCCACCAAGGGTCTGGAAAGTATCTGGTGGGATGCCGGCTGTAATTCGGGCTTTCAACACAATCCGGTGTTCAGTGCCGCCGCCGCCAGGAACCGGATTTTCAACAACTTCGATCTCCGGATACTTGGCATTATAAGCAGCAAACATAGCATCAGCCGCCTCGCGTTCGCCTGGAGCGGTCCACCAGTGGAAGATCTCCAGTTTGGGTTGTTCTGGGACAGCGGTGGCTGGCACAACGACAGTCTGAACGACTTCTTTGACCTCAGGCGTCCCTGCTACCATGACCTCCTGCGTAACGATGACGGTTTTGACTACTTCAACCGTTTGGGGGGCGCAGGCGCCTAGAATCATGCTCAGGACGATCAGTCCAGACACAAGTACAATCGCCTTTTTCATATGAAATTTCCTCCTCCTAAGTGGATATGAATGGATATTACTCGGCTTTTCCGAGTCTCTTCGTAGGGGATATTCTGATGAGATCGTAATTTTAGTTGGCTTTCACCTCCTCACAGTCCTGGTTTTAGATCTGGGTCCAGATCGCGATAACTGGCGAAGGGTAACCAGAGGATGAAAGGAGACCGTTTCTCACAGCTTCGGTTCGGGTCAAATTTGAACCGACAAACTACTTACGGCTAACGTGCGCGCCGTAAACCAAAACTGCACACACTGGACTTTAATTATTGATCAGATTAGATGATTTGTCAAGCCATGGATCATGCAGCGCGGTTTTAATCACCAGTCGATTTAAAACCCGTAGATAATGGACAAAGATCACTGTTGAAGCAGATAATTAGTCATTGACATTGAGCTCAGAATTTGCCAAAATACAAATGAGCGGGTTTGTCGAGGAGAGGATTTAAACCTTCTGAGACAAACGCAGGAGGGAAAATCGTCCATATCAGTTCTAGATTGCTCCGAAAGGAGGTGATCAGAGCCTGAAGTTCTTTGTCTGTCATTGAATCCTTTACTTGATCTGAAAGCAAATATGAATAACCTTTTAAGGAGAAAGCCATGAAGAAAGGATTGCTGCTTTTCAGCCTGTTGACTGTCCTCAGCCTGGCGATTTCGTCCTGTGCTGGTGCAGGAGGCGGGGATGTGATCAAAGTGGGAGGGATTGCCGAACTGACCGGTGATATTCCGGCAGTTGGCGCCTCTTTCAAGAATGCTGCTGAAATGGCCGTGGCAGAGATCAACGATGCTGGCGGCCTCGAGGTAGGGGGCAAAAAATATAAAATTGAGCTTATCATCGAAGACAATGCCGGAAAAGCCGACCAATCGGCTTCTGCAGCTCAAAAGCTGATTACTCAAGATAATGTAGTGGCGATCATCGGTCCTAACGCCAGCCGGTATGCCATCCCGGCATCGGAGATCGCTGAAAGCTCGAAGGTCGTGCTGATCTCGCCCTGGTCTACGAATCCAAAGACCACCCTGGACGCCAAGACCGACGAGCCCAAGAAGTACGTTTTTCGAGCTTGCTTCATCGACCCATTCCAGGGCAGGGTGGTAGCCAAGTTCGCGATGGAAAACCTGGGCGCCAAGAACGCTGCGGTGCTTTATGATGTCGCCTCAGACTATAACAAAGGAATCGCCGAGTTCTTCAAGCAGACCTTCGAGGAAATTGGCGGGACGGTCGTCGCCTTCGAAACCTACACTACCGGCGATAAAGATTTCACCGCACAGCTCACCAAGATCAAAGACACCAACCCAGATGTGATTTTCCTCCCCAACTATTACAGCGAAGTGCCGCTCCAGATCCAGCAGGCGCACCGCCTTGGAATCACCGTTCCATTCATTGGGAGTGATTCTTGGGGGAGCGCCGAGCTCATTACTCTGTGCGGCGGTGATTGCGAAGGGTACTATTTCAGCACCCACTATGCTGCAGACAATGCCACGCCAGTAGCCAAGAAGATGATCGACGCCTACAAGGCGAAATACGGCAACACACCAGACGATGTGGCTGCCCTGACTTACGATGCCTTTGGGCTGCTCTGGCAGGCGCTTCAGTCTGCTGGTAAAGTCGACCGGCAGGCTGTGCGCGACTCGCTGGCTCAAATCCCCAAGTATGAAGGAGTTACCGGGACGATGCAGTTCAAAGAAGGTTCCGGCGACCCGATCAAGAGCGCGGTGATCCTGCAGATCAAGAACGGCGCTTTTGTTTTCTTCGCCAACGCCAATCCATAAGCTTCAAACCCATCCTGATGTCAGGGAGTTTGGATAGCTGTCCAAACTCTCTGGCATTTATCGAAAGGGCAGCCCTATGACCTATTTTCTCCAGCAGTCATTAAATGCACTGCAGTTGGGCAGCATTTACGCGCTGATCGCCTTGGGCTACACGATGGTATACGGCATCCTCACTATGATCAACTTCGCCCATGGAGACCTCTTCATGGTGGGAGCTTTCTTCAGTTTTGTCATCGCAACCGTTCTAAAACTGCCTTTTGTTCCGACTTTGCTGCTCTCCATGTTTGGAGTAGCCCTGCTTGGCGTGGCAATCGAACGGACTGCTTACCGCCCGCTGCGCCAGGCGCCGCGCGTTTCAGCAGTGATCACCGCTCTGGCAGTAGGCATCCTCCTGGAAAGCGTGATGCTGGTGATCTTCCCCTACCCCCAGTCCGTTCCAACACTCCTTCCAGAGACCAGGTGGACGATCGGTGGGGTGACAATCTCGCTGCTGCAAATCATCATCATCTTGCTCTCGTTAGGATTGATGCTGCTCCTGGATTTTATCGTTCGAAGGACAAAAGTAGGGATGGCGATGCGGGCGATCTCCTGGGATAAAGCAATCGTCCCGCTTATGGGCGTTCCGCTCAACCTGGTGATCTCGGCCACTTTCGCACTCGGCACAGGTTTAGGAGCGGCTGCTGGGGTCATGTACGGACAGGCATTCCCGGTAATCGATCCCTATATGGGAGTGCTGATTGGTTGGAAAGCCTTCATCTCAGCGGTGGTCGGCGGAATCGGGAATATCCGCGGGGCGATGATCGGCGGCTTCATCCTGGGAGGTGTAGAAATTATGGTGGCTGCATTTTTGCCCTCTACCTATCGTGATTTTGTGGCTTTCACACTGCTGCTGATCCTGTTGATCTTCCGTCCATACGGCATTCTGGGCAAGCCGCGCCCGCAGAAGGTGTGACCATGTCTAACCAATCTGCTGAACCTCAAAACTGGCTTAAACGGATCTCTGCCGGATGGGAAGCCGTGATGGGCATGCGCTGGCTGCTCCCGGTTTTATTGGGAGCGGGATTCCTGCTTTCATTTCTGGTGCCCGCATTAAACCTGATCAATCCCTACTTCCAGCTGATCCTCATGTACGTGGGGATCAATATCATCCTGACGGTAAGCCTGAACCTTGTCAACGGGTATATGGGCGAGTTCTCGGTCGGACATGCCGGTTTCATGGCAGTCGGCGCTTACATCAGCGCCCTTTTGACCATGAATGTCATCCCGGAGAACCTCTCAACCTGGCTTTTCCCAATCACGGTCCTGCTGGGCGGGATTGGGGCAGCCCTGATTGGTCTGGTGGTTGCGATCCCATCCTTCAAGACCCGCGGCGACTACCTTGCGATCGTGACCCTGGCATTCAACATGATCGTCAAATCGGTGATCGAGAATATCGATGCTTTCGGCGGGCCGCGCGGCATCCCGGGCATCGACAAGCTCGCTACCATGCCCTGGGTTTTCTTCTGGACTGTAATGGCGATCTGGGTGATCCGGAATTTTGTCTACTCCAACTATGGGCGCGGCGTGCTTTCGATCCGTGAAGACGAGATTGCCTCTGACCTGATGAGCGTCAATACCCGCCAGGTGAAGCTCCTCACCTTCATGCTCTCTTCTTTCTTTGCCGGGATCGCAGGCGCTCTGTTTGCCCATCTGCTGCAGTTTATCAGCCCGCGGGTTTTCGACATCCTTAAATCGACGGATATTTTGATTATGGTCTACCTGGGGGGGATCGGCTCGATCGCCGGTTCCATCCTGGGCGCCACGATCTACACCCTCTTGCTCGAGATCCTGCGCCCGCTGGGATATTATCGGTTTATCCTGATGCCGCTGCTGCTGATCTTCCTGATGCTCTACCGACCGCGCGGGATCATGGGCTTGCGTGAGTTTCGTTGGTTCATCCCCGGGTATGAGCTGTTCGCCACCAAGATCTGGCGGCGGAACAAGGAGGTGGGCGATGTTCATGCAAGCTAAAGAAGTGACCCATTATTTCGGCGGTTTGTGTGCGGTAGATGATTTCAACCTCGACCTTCAAGAAGGCGAATTGGTTGGGATCATCGGCCCCAACGGCGCCGGAAAGACGACGATCTTCAACTTGATCACCGGGGTCTATAAAGCATCTAAAGGCAGCATCCTGTTCAAGGGAGTGGAGCTGGTGGGGAAGAAGCCTAATCAGATCACTGCCCTGGGCATCGCTCGAACTTTTCAGAATATCCGTCTATTCAAAGAACTGACCGTCCTGGATAACGTGCGCATCGCGGCATATGATAAAGTGGGTTACACGCCATTCGAAGCCATGTTTCATATCGGACGTTTTGGGAGAGTAGAATGGCAGAATATCAGCACTTCCATGGATCTGCTTGCCGTCTTCAATATGGAAGATTACGCCGACGAGATCTCAAAAAACCTGCCTTACGGGCTGCAGCGCCGGTTGGAAATCGCGCGGGCGATGGCAACCAAGCCGTCGCTTCTGCTCCTCGACGAGCCTGCGGCAGGGATCAATCCGAATGAGATCGTCCAGCTGATGGAATTTATCCAGTGGATCCGCAAGGAGTTCAAGCTGACGATCACGTTGATCGAGCACCAGATGCGCCTGGTGATGGGCATCTGCGAGCGGATAAAGGTTCTC
Organism: uncultured Chloroflexia bacterium; assembly: GCA_963827155.1. Lineage (GTDB taxonomy): Bacteria > Chloroflexota > Anaerolineae > Anaerolineales > UBA4823 > UTCFX2. Next base: position 3,133,279 of record CAWGZV010000002.1, read on the forward strand.
GACTTTGGAGCGACCATCGCCGAGGGCTTGCCTCAGGATATCCAGAAAGACCCACACGTCCTCGAAGCCTATCTGGGGCAAGGAGGTGAGCTGTGAGCCAGAATGATCCGCCAATCCTGGCAGTCAATGATCTGGTCATCTCTTATGGGAGCATCCGGGCAGTGCGCGGGATTTCATTCGAGGTCCATGAAGGTGAGATCGTAACCCTCATCGGGGCGAACGGCGCCGGCAAGTCCTCGACGCTGCGCGCGATCTCCGGGGTAATCCCATACAAAGGCGCGATTCGCTTTAACGGAAAAGACCTGCACACCGTGGATCCAGCCAAAATCGTCGCAATGGGGATCGCCCAGGTCCCCGAAGGCCGCGGGATCTTCGGCAACCTTACAGTTGACGAAAACTTGAAGCTGGCAACCTGGCAGCGCAAGGATAAATTTGAGGTCTCTAAGGATTACGAGCGCGTTTTCTTAATATTCCCAAGATTGAAAGAGCGAATCCGACAATTGGGCGGGACTCTGTCTGGCGGCGAACAGCAGATGTTGGCGGTGGGACGCGCCTTGATGAGCCGCGGCAAGATGATGCTGCTGGACGAGCCTTCGATGGGGCTTGCCCCAGTGCTGGTCCGCGAGATCTTCCGGGTCCTCCGCGAGATCAACCAGACCGGAACCACCATCCTGCTTGTCGAGCAGAATGCGAATATGGCGCTCAGAGTAGCCTCGCGAGGTTATGTTTTGGAGACAGGCGCGATCATCCTCAGCGGCAGCGGCAAAGATTTGTTGGGCAACCCTCAGGTAAAAGAAGCCTACCTGGGAGGTTGAAGCATACTCGTATCCTTGACGCCAGGCTTCCGTCATTAGGATTACACTACTAATCGTCATGGGGCGGGGCATCCCGCCCCTCATTGTCTGTTATTGTCTGTCATTGTCAGTTTAATTGTCTGTTTCTTTGTCTGTTATCATTCGCCATGACCGATTCTCTAGGTTAGCGTGCAGCTTGAGCCGAATGGAGGAGATGATTTGCTTGAAGGAGTCGTGACCTGGGCTGAAATTGATCTGGATGCCATCGGATTCAATGTCTCTGCATTTAAAAAGCATGTCGGCGAGCATGTCAGGGTGATCGCGGTGGTTAAAGCAAATGCCTACGGGCACGGTGCCGTCCCTGCCGCCGAGGTTGCCCTTCAGGCGGGTGCAGAAATGCTCGCAGTCCACCGCCTGATCGAGGGCATCGCACTGCGTAAAGCCGGAATCACGGCGCCGATCCTGGTGATGGGGTACACGATGCCAGATGGGGCAATCCTGGCGCTGCAGTGGCGGCTGACGCCAAGCCTGATGACGATCGAGTTCGCCGAAGCGCTTTCTCGAGGCGCCCAATCGCTTGGGGCTTCCGCGCCAGTCCATGTCAAGGTTGACAGCGGGATGAGCCGCTATGGGTTGATGCCAGACGAGGTGCCCGGTTTCCTGACAGCGCTTGCAAGGCTTCCAGGAATTCGAGCTTGAAGGGCTGTTCACCCATTTCGCGACTGCCGATTCAGCCGATCTGGCTCACACCCGCCATCAGCTGGAGGTGTTCAACGATGTCCTCCAGGCTGCTCAGAAAGCTGGTTTCTCGATCCCAATCGTCCATGCCGCAAACAGCGCGGCGACAATGCGCCTGCCGGAAGCCCATTTCGACGCCGTCCGCCCGGGAATCGCGATCTACGGGATGGATCCCTCCAGTGAATGGCCGCCGATATTTGAAATCCGCCCCGCTCTCACCCTGAAGAGCCGGGTCAGCCGGGTGCGCACACTTCCAATTGGAATGGGGGTGAGCTATGGTCGCACTTATGTCACCGACCGTCCCATCCGGGCGGCACTGGTGCCGGTCGGCTATGGCGACGGCTACCACAGGATCCTCTCCAACAAAGGATGTGTGCTGATTCGCGGACAGAGAGCGCCAATCATCGGAAGGGTGTGCATGGACCAGTTTGTGGTCGATGCCAGCGGGATCCCCGATGTTACTCAGGATGACGAGGTAGTGATCGTCGGACGGCAGGGGCAGGCCCAGCTCCGCGCCGAGGAAGTCGCGGCGCAGGGGGGCACAATCAACTACGAAGTGACCACTTCGATACTGCCGCGGGTAGCCCGCGTTTACCTGCGCGGAGGTATTCCCGTGCGATTTGATTCAATTGCAGAAGGGTGAGATCGGGGGAGTCGGATATCAGGAGTGAGATGAAACCTTAGAGGAGGCTCCCTATGGATGTGATCGAAACCGGGATTGGTGAGCTGATCCAGCCAGTCGACATCGAAGCCTTCAGAACCTGGAACAGGAATAAAAACAAGGCGCTGGTCGATAAGCGCATGAGCGAGGCGGAAGCTGTCCGCGAGTTCGTCAAGCCAGGCATGTATATCGGCACTGAATTATACGGGACAGTGCGCTGCCCCATGTCGCTGGTAAACGAAATCATCCGCCAGCGGATTGCGCCGTTGCGGATGCTCGGCCAGGGGGTGTTGGAATCCGATCTGCTCCTGGCGGCTTCGCTGATCGAAGCACTAGATATCACTTACATTGGCCTGGAGGTATACGGAGTCTCCAACACGTTAAGGCGCGAGTTGGAGAGCGGGCGGTTGAAGACGGTGGTCGAATGGAGCAACGCGGCGCTGGCGTGGCGCTTGAAAGCCGCTGCGATGGGCGTGCCATTCCTACCGGCGCGCTCGATGCTGGGCAGCGACACGCTGAAATACAGCGCCGCAAAAACAGCCACCTGCCCGTTCACAGGCGTTACGCTTTGCCTGGTCCCGGCGCTCATCCTGGATGTAGGCCTCATCCACGTCCACCGAGCCGACCGCTACGGGAATGCCCAAATCGAAGGGATCAGCGGCTTCGCGGGCGAGCTCGCACGGGCTTCCAAGACCCTCATCATCAGCGCCGAGGAAATCGTCGACGAAGAGGTCATTCGGAGCCAGCCTGACCGCACGATCATCCCCTACTTCCTGGTCGACGCCGTCGTCCACGCCCCATTTGGATCGCACCCAGGCGAGATGTGCTACCGCTACCGGCGCGACGAGCCGCAGATCCGCGAATGGGTGCAGGCTTCGCAGGAAGTTGAATCCACTCAGGCGTACTTGCAGAAATATATTTATGATCTGCGAGACCATCAGGAATACCAGGCGCTGATCGGCGCAGAACGCTTACACTCGCTCGAGGGACGGCAGCAGGGAGGAAATTTCTGATGAGCACCCGAGACCTTGGATCCGAAAGCGATTCGGCTTACAACCCAAGCGAGCTGTTAATCTGCACCGCGGCCCATCTGATGACCGATAACAGCACCACGATCATCGGAACCGGCATCCCGATGCTGGCAGCTTCGCTTGCCAAGCGGCTGCACGCTCCCAACCTGGTGACGATTTTTGAGTTCGGCGGGATCGGCGCGATCCTCAACGAGCTGCCGATGGCGGTGGGAGGGGAAAATACCTTTCATCGGGCGGTCGCTGCGCACGGTTTGGGAGAGATCGGTGAGACCGCCCAACGCGGCTATATCGACTATGGCTTCATCGGCGGCGCGCAGATCGATTGCTACGGCAACCTGAACAGCACCGTGATCGGCAAGCACGATCATCCTAAAGTACGGCTGCCGGGCAGCGGCGGCGGGAATGATTTCGGCTCGCTCTGCTGGCGGACGATCGCTATCATGCGCCACGATACACGCCGCTTCGTCGAGAAACTGGACTTTCTCACCACCCCCGGCTACCTGGATGGACCCGGGAGGCGTGAAGCCGCAGGACTCCCAGCCGGAACCGGCCCATACCGGGTGGTCTCGGACCTGGGGGTGATGGGTTTTCACCCCGAGAGCAAGCGCATGATGCTGCTCTCCACCCAGCCTGGGATCAGTGTGGAGCAAGTGCGCGCCAACACCGGCTTTGAGCTGCTGCTGGCAGATGCGATCGCTGAAAACCCCGCACCAGCTGCGGAGGAGCTGCGGATCTTGCGAGAGGAGATCGACCGCAGCAGGCTATACATTTGAGAGGCTGACTGCGATGCGCCTGCGGCGATTTTTGAATGCTGCGAACAACTCTATGATGAAATATGCAATGAAGACCATCAAAACGGGGATTAATCCAGCGCGGTAGCGGTCGTCACCCCCATGGGTCAAGATATAAGGCAGGCTCAGCCCGATCATCAGCATCAAGACCGCAAGGAGCGAAATCCAAGCACCCAGCGCCTCAAGACCCGAGGCGGGATGGCCTCACCTTTGGCAATCTGGCGAGCCAGTCCGGACACGCTCACATTATCAGGACTCCAGCCACTCCTTCATTGGATTGAGCCAATAGAGGTCCCAGCCTTCAGCGTGCCCGCTGCGCTCGGCTTCGTTCGGGAAGTTTTCGTGAACCAGGTCCACTTCGGTAGCTTCTCCAACGGTTTTCAGCTGCCAGCGCACGAAAAATCCGCCCAACCCTGATCCCAGTTCGACTGGCGCCAGGTGTACTCCAGGCACTGAGGGTGATCCACCAGGGTGTAGACGCCGGTAGTTTCCCCCTCGAAATAGGCATACTTTCCACCAACTTGCAGGTCGGATTCGACCTCACCACCCATCCAGGCGGCGATATCGTCGGCGTTTGTGAGTGCAGCCCACACACGCTCGATCGGCGCCGCGATTATGATGGTCTTCGTGCATGCCGTCATCTCACACCTCACTATCTCAGGAATAAAGGGATAATCTTTTATCAGACCAACAATCAGACCCATTTTATCCTGAAAGATTAAATCAAGAGAGGTTTTGCCCAACCAGCAGCAAAACCTCCCTTAAGATGCTGAGACAACCTGCTAACCCTTGAGCTTGATCTTCGGCCTCGCAGTGGAGGTCTGGGTGTGAAGCTTGATGTTCCCTTGCTTGCCCGCGCCGGTCTCCGCTGCACCGCTCCCCCGCGACCTGAACTTCCTGACCAGCAGCGGGATGAAAAGCAGCAGCACCAGCGCCAGGATCAGCCCGATGAACAGGAGCCAGGATGCCGGCTCGACTACCTCCGGCACCAAACCTCCCGGGTTGTATGAGATCGCCGATTCGATCGAGCCGAGCACACCGCCGGGTGTCTCCTCCACCGCGGCGCTAAGACCGCGGTTGACGCCGTCACGCAGCTTGGCGGGCGAGGTGTAGGAGAGCACATATTCGCTCTGCAAGGCGCGGCCGTATTTCTGATAGAGCGACTTCAGCGATTCGGCGTCATTGGCGTAACCGTAGGCGCCGCCTGCCCGATCAGCCAGGGCTTTCAGGGCTGATTCGTCGAGACTGGTAATATTCCCCCTGCTCTGGTTCGGGTCACCCAGACCTATCACCGAGATCGAGAGCCCTTGCGGGCCGATCAGCTGCAGCAGCTGGAGCGGGTTGAGCTTGCTGCGGTTGTCCAACCCGTCAGTCAGCACGATGATCGCCTTTCGCCCTTCAACCGGCTCGAGCAGGTCTATCCCATCCCCAAGCGCATCATACATTGCCGTGTCGTCCTTCGCCTGGAGCAGGCGGATCGCTTCGATCACCTCCTGCCGGTCTTTGGTTAGAGGCTCAACGTACTTGATTTCGGTGTTGAAGGTCACCAGACCGATCTGGTCGGAGGGGCGCGCCTGCTCGACATAAGCAGTGGCAGCTGTCTTGGCAGCGTCGAGCTTGCCGCCGTGGTTCATGCTGCCCGAGATGTCCATCACCAGCATGGTCGCCAGCGGACCAACATCCTCAGAACCGCCCACCCCTTCCAGCTTCATCACTTCGCCGTTCTCGCGGATCACAAGCTTGTTTGGGCTGACCGCGACCGGCTCGCCTTTCGCATCGGTCACCGAGACGTACACATTCACTTTCGGAAAATTCGAGGTATCCACCTGGGTGATCTGGGCAGTCAGGTTTCCGCTCTCAGGGGCAGGTGGGGTCGTTTGTGGGTTTGGGCTGAAACCAGTCAGCGCGGCGATCGTCACTAACGCCAGTCCGACCAGCCCAATAGGATGGAGCTTGCTTTTCATAGCTTACCTCTTTTCATGGTAGACAAGCTGGGTGTTGCCTACCCGGATGGTCTGGCGATTCCTGAGGGCAGCCTGCTCAATGCGCTGGTTGTTTACGAATGTGCCGCTCAGGCTCATATCTTTCAAGTTAAAATGCGTGCCGGCCCCTTTGAGCATGGCATGCTGCGGGGCAATGTCCGGATCCGGCAGCACGATATCAGCTTTAAGGGCGTCGGAGCCGATAAAGGCCGATGGCCCTTCGAGGCGTAAGAACTTATCCAGGATGAACTCCGTCCCTTTAAGCTTGCCTGAGGCGACCTCAAGCCAGGCGCGCGAAAGCAGGAAGACGATCAGGGCGATGAAGGCGCCGACGGATGCCCCCAGCAGAAGCAGTCCTGCGGCTTTGCCTAAAAGCGGATCTTTCAGCCAGGACCGAGCCGCGTCCAGCATCAGGCTACCAAAAACGCCTCCAAGCAGCCCACCCAGCGCTCCCTTCCAGATCTGGCTTCCGCTGGTAGCACTGGCAACCAGGCCGATCAGCAGCCCAAACAACCCCCAGCCAACCGCCCGCGCCCAGATCTGCCCACCCAGCACCTGAAAAAGCGCTTCTGCTAACGGCAGCCCTATCGCACCGCCAGCCATACCGAGCAGCCCACTGTACAGCGCCCCCTTCCCGGCCAGCCTTAGATTGCGGGTGAACGCCCCTTCGGCCATACCGATCATCAGTCCAATAAACAATCCGATCAGCGCACCGACCACGATTTCGCTGAGGTAAACGCTGCTCGTAAAAGAGAGCCCCAGCAGGTTGCTCGCCTGCCAGCCTATTACCCCACCGATCGCGCCCAGCACGCCGTAGTAAAAAATTCGCATCATTCGATTCATCGATCGATCTCCTTTATCGCAAAGGTGTTTGGGGAAACATGTTCCGCCAGTGCACCACACTGCGACGGTTGCGTTGGTAAAGCTCATAAAAACCAAAGTAGTGACGCGGATCCAGACTGCCATCCAGCTGACGGACGAAGAAACCACCAGTCGCGGAATAAGGCTCCACTACCAGGGCAACGTGGTGCTGCTCTGGAAAGAAATTGCGGTGGAGGAAAGTGTCGTATTCCGAGAGGAAGATCCCCATTCGGGGATGGGTGTGATACCAGCCCACCAGCTCTTTGCCTGGGTAGCGCTCCCTGAGGTCCTCATATAAAGCCACCTGTGTGTCTTGGGTGAAGGTCAGGAAAGCGCTGCCGTGGCGAGTATGCGGAGCCGGCAGGATCGCCTCGACGACGATGAACGGCGCACCGCTCTGGCGATCTGCGCGCCACTTGCCGACCAACCATCCACCCACCTCGTTTTGCAGATCGCTGCCCGCATGAGCGCAGATGCGCACAAAGGCACGCTGGGTGACGAATACAGTCAAACCAGGGATCAGCAGGTCATCCTCCACCATCGAGCGCCAGCGCCAAGCGCGCTGACAGGGGATGTGGGCGCGGCGCGGCCTGACAGGGTCGGACGGCATGAGGCGAATGGATGGATCGGTCATTCGTGGTAAAATCGTCATTACACGTTTTGTATGAGGCCAGGCGGCAGTCTGTCGGGGACATGCCTCCTGGCCGAACGTTTATCCCGCCGTGATATCGGCGGTGATCAGCAAGCGGTCGTCCTCGGGGACGCCAGCGGCTTTCAGCGTTTCCTCGTCCTGGAGCTCGCGCCCCAAAGCTTTGCTGTCTAGCCGGTAGTTGATCGGGCGCCCATCGGGACCGGTGGTGGGGAGCTCGAGCGAGGTCGTCAGCTCAGGGACGAGCTCCTTCACCGGCACATCGTCCGGGACTTCAGCTGTGCGGGAGCCGCCTGCTGGCAGCACCAGGGTTACATTCGTATCAGTCATTTCTGCCTCCATTTCAAAATTGGGAAGATTGATCATCATGCTGCCCCGAGCGGGCAGCCTGGCGGCTCATTTGAGCCGGATGCGTTTGGATGTTTCTGGCAGGCGCACCTCCTTTGATTTGCTGATTTTCACCTTTTCAGGCCGCAGCAGCTCGCGTTTATCCACCGGGAAAAATTCTGGTTTTTCCTGTCGGTAAGCTCTGCTCCAGCGCGCCGCTTCAGGATCCCACGGGAAGGGGGGTTTGGTCGGATCGTCGTGGAAGTTCTTATACTGCACCATCTCTCCGATCATGATCACCAGGCGGTCGAGCGAGCGGCTGGCGGTCCACCAGGCCGCGTCGATGCAAACTGTGCCGTTGAGGTGGTTGATGTTGGGATGCCAGACCGGGGTCAGCCATTTCATCCCCGGCCAGCGCTGTGGGTACTGGTTGTGCAGGTAAATCTCTACCTGGTGGCGGTCGCCAAACTTGGGGCGGCCCTGCCGGTCTACCGAAACGATACCCTTGCATTTGTAGGTAACGATATAGGTCTCAGGCGGCAGCCCAGGCCGGATCGCTTTGGCGCTGAACTCAATCAAGTCGCTGCGGGCGGCAAGGTCCTGCATCAGCTGGTAATCAGCCCACAGTCGGCGCATGCGCGGGCTTTGGGCGGTGGAGATCGCTCCGGCAGTGATATCCGCGGTCAGGATCAGGCGGTCATTTTCTGGGATGCGCGCCGCGCCAAGGGTCTCGTCTTCAGCCAGCTCCCTGCCGAGGGCTTTGCTGTCCAGCCGGTAGCCCATCGGGCGTCCGTCCGGTCCGACGGTGGGCAGCTGAAGCAAGCCCACCAGCTCCGGGACGAGCTCGCGCACATGTATGTCCGCGGGCATCTCTGCCTGGCGTGCGCCGCCGTTTGGTAAAACAATCGTAACTGGGATATCAGTCATCTAAGGCTCCAAAAATGGAATTGCTACTCATGATAATGGGGCACCTGACAGGTGCCGGTCACCGCCCAACAATCGGCATGATGGCGGGTCCGGCAGATTGGGCAGGTCTTCACCCCGCGCGGATCTCCGGGGACTACCATTTCCAGGCAGAACGGGCAGCGGTGCTCTTCTTTCCCGATCAGTCGAATCGCGGTGCTGGTCTCTGGGCTTGAACGAGCGGAGCGCGGCTGCACGATTCGACGGACGCGATTCATCTGGGCTCGACCAGGACCCCAGATCGACTTCCTGGACCCCTTTTTTCTTGCCTGGGATTTTATTCCGGCTGCAGCAGCCCCAACGGAGGCGGCAGCGTTTTTGGGGACCGCACTGCCCGGCTGAGCGCCTGGCGGAACCTGGGAAGCAGGGGCTGTCCGCCCTGCCTGTTTTGCCGCAGACTTCTTCGCCGGCTTTCTTTTTGGTTTGCCAGCATGGGTGGACGCAGACGGTGGGGGCGCGCCCCTGCCGCTGAGCGGCGCATCTGGGATGCCGTCTTTCCACCAACGGCGCAGCTTGCCCTGCCATTTTCGCTGGAGCTGCTTCCAGCGCTTCGCCCAAATTTCGGGCTGCAGCTCACCGCCGGCGTTCGGCTGAGATGGGGAGCTTTTGGGGCTCGTTTTTCCGCTCGAACCGATCTGCTTTCCATCCGATACAGGCGGTTTCGATCTGGAACCTCCTATACGGCTTCGGCGGGAGAGCCGGCTCTTTTTCCCGGTTTGAGCCGGCGAGGATGCTTTCCAGGCTGAGAGCGAGAACAAAGCGGTTAAACTTGCCAGACCAAACTCGCCGATCCATGCCAGGTTCAGGGCTTGTTGGTCGGATCGCGGCACGGCCGCGCCCAATGTTTCGCCAGACACCAGCCCCAGCAGGATCAAACCTGCCAGGATCGACAGGAGGGCGGTCAGCAGTCGCAGCATAAAGGTTCGCCCACTCATGAACGCCCGGGCGGCAAACCCGGCGCAGAAACCAATTCCGCCGATAAGCGCCCAATGCAGCACTTCCGGCCGGATGGCTTGATTTTCACGGTAAACCAGGTAAGCCAGCCCGGATGCGGCAAGCGTGGCAAAAAGCACGGTCAGCATGCGTCCAGGGAGGCTATCGTTAAGACTCTGCATGCGGATGGTTCCCTGGCTCTCGATGATACTATATCGGGTGCTTAAACGAGCGCTCATCCCGGCCTCAATCTTTAAGACCACTTTCGCACGTGGAAACGACCTGCCTTCATCCAGTCTAACAGCCTCCCCTAGATGGATGCGCTTCCGGATCGCCTCTTTGTGAGTGGGTGAGGTCTCTTCGAAATCACTGAAATGGAGCGCCTGTTCGAGATCGCCGGTCAGCTCGTAGAAACGGTATTCCTGAGTGTTGAAGGCGCGCATGATGTGCAGCTCAGGAACACCTATGCTCGCAAGGGTGCGGTTTAGGAAGGGTTCTGTGCCCGTGATGGCATGGGTCATCTCAGTCTCGCGCATCGTCCCGCAGGCCGGGCAGTGGGCAGATTTAAAGCTGACCTCCGAGATCGGTTGAAGGACCTGCTCGACTGTGCTGCAGCGCGGGCATTTTAGAGAGAGGATCAATTCCTGATCCAGCTCGATCACCGTTTCAGGTCCCAGGTCGGCAGTCGCGATCCGCAGCAAATCTGACAGGGTGGTGGAATGAACGCTGGCGGGCAGCTCGGTGATCTCTCCGTAAGTCCAATGGCTTTCGCAATCTTCGCGAGGGTTGTAGGCTGTGGTGTGCAGCTCGTTGACCATGCCATTAAAATGGATTACCTTGCCCGGCTCGACCGGCATACCGTGGAGCAGCTTGAGCGCTTCCTGAGACTGCATTGCACCGATGATCGATGCGATCGTTGGAGTGGTGGGCACCTTTCCGAGCAGGATGTTCTGGCGGGCAAGCAGCGGGCAAGAATAACGCACCGCCAGGTCGCGGCGCGCCTGATCGTTCAGCGTGCACTCGAAGCAAGCCCCCTGCCCGGGGATGAAGACTCGCACCAGACCAAGCAGCTCCTGGATTGCCCCGTCCACCCAGGGCTTATTCATCCAATAGGCGAAGCGGTTGACCGCCAGGCGGGCTTCGCGGTTATCCAGGCAGCCGATGATCACGTCCATCCGCCGGATCACGCCCAGCCCCAGCTGGGTGATCACATCACCGTGGAGATACTGGACGCGAACATCTGGGTTGAGGTCTTTCACGCGAGCAGCGGCGACTTCAGCCTTGCGCCTTCCCGAATCGCTTTCTCGGAAGAGCGGCGAGCGGCTCAAGTTGGCGGCTTCGATCGTGTCAAAATCAACGATGAAAAGCTTACCGACTCCCATCAAAGCCAGGTTCTTGATTACCTCATTGCCCAGCGCACCGGCGCCGACAACCATGATCTGCGCCAGCTCCACTTTCTTTCGCTCCCACCACGAGATAAAGTCGAAGGTAGCCAGGCGGTCGGTGCGCAGGTTGGGGATACGCAGGGGCTTTTCTGGCGCGACAGGCAAACGGCGCGGTCCGGTGGGGACCTCGGTGGAAGCCGGGATGCTGATCGGTGAAGCGTCGCGCTCGATGCCTGCCAGCTCGCTGGCCCGGGCAAGGTTGGATTGGTCGATTGCCAGCACAAACCATCCAACCCCCTGGCGGGAGTCGATAAGGCGGTTGTCAGCCAACACCTTAAGCGCCTCGCGCAGGGTGGAGCGGCTGACGGCGAGCTGCTGCATCAGCTCGCGCTCGGGCGGCAGCTGACTGCCGGTTTTCAGCGATCCGTTCAGGACCGACGCGGCCAGCTTGCCGGCGACAACGTCGGTGAGGGAATGGCGGGGGACGGGGTAAATTGGCATCGAAGGAAACTCCAGAGTGGTATCTTGGTCAGACCACTATACCAAAGTATAGAGAGGTTGCCGGGCGGTGTAAATAGGACTTAAGTACTAATTCGGATTTTGATTTCGAGACCACCCTATCCTTCATTTTTTTAACCGTGCTCAAAATTTCCTGCGATCCCCGGTATAATTCCTGGCATGAACTCGCGCCAGCGCTTCCGAGAAACCATGGCTTACGGTTCACCCGACCGTCCGCCGCTTTTCATCGAAGGCTTGCGCGGCGACGTACTCGCTGCCTGGCGCGATCAAGGCATGCCGCCGGACCGCAGCCACGCGCAGCTGTTTATGACAGATGAACGCGACGAGGCCGAGCCCGACCTGTGGCCTGCTCCCTATCCAACGAAATGGCCGAGCAGCAGCGCCGAGGTTGAGGGCTTCGCCTACCACCTGGATCCCGATGATCCAAAACGCCTCCCGGAGGATTGGTCCAAGGTAAAGAAAAGCTGGGCGCAAGGCGAGCAGGTGCGCATGCTTTACGCCCACCACGGTTTCTTCGAGTTGGTTGGGGTGGATGGTTGGGGGCGTTTCAACGAGCTGATGTTCCTCATCAAAGATGATCCGGCGTTGATCCGGCGGATGCTGAACATCCAGGGCGAGTTCAACGCCCAAATCGCCGGGCGGCTGCTGCAGGAGGTCGAAGTCGAAGCGGCTATCTTCAGCGAGCCGATCGGCGGCAACCACGGTCCGCTGGTCAGTCCGAAAACATACCGGGATCTGGTGCTGCCTTCCTACCAGCCGATCCTCGAGGTCCTTCGCCGTCACAAGGTGGAGACAATCATCCTGCGCACCTATGCAAACTGCCGGGCATTGATCCCTGCCCTGCTGGAGGCCGGCTTCAACTGCCTGTGGGCGGTAGAGGTCTTTGGCGAGGGGATGGATTATCGCGACCTGCGGAAGGAGTTCGGGCGAGACCTGCGCCTGATTGGGGGGATCGACCTGGACGTGCTGCGCTCCGGCAAAGAAGCCATCTGGAACGAGGTATTGGGCAAGGTGCCTGACCTGGTGGCGCAGGGAGGGTATGCGCCGCTTGCAGATGGCCGGGTGCGGGCCGAAGTACCCTGGGAAAACTATAAATATTACCGCCAGCTGCTCCAGGAGATCGTCAGCGGCAGCCGTCCTGGCTGAATATTATCCGCCTGAACTACGCCCCAAAGGCATTCCGGAGCGTTGTTTTCATCACCGCTTCAGGGGCTTTCAGCCCCGTCCACATTTCGAATCCTATCGAGCCCTGATAAGCCAGCATCGAGAGGCCGTTCAGTGTTTTCAAACCACGCCTCTGCGCCATGCGCAGGAAAGGCGTTTCCGGCGGGTTTGGAATCACGTCGCAGACCAGCAGGTCTGGGCGCGCTTGCGAAAGATCGACATCTGGCATTGCCGCCGCATCTGGGAAAAGCCCAATCGAGGTCGCGTTAACCAGGATATCGGTCTCATCTCCGATCATAACTGTTTGGTTCCAATCCACCAGTTTCGCCTGGCGGTTTAGCCGGGATTCGAGATCCGCGACCAGCCCGCGGCCGCGCCTCACATCCCGGTTGACCACGGTCAGGTCGGCGGCGCCCGCCAGCACCAGCTCGGTGGTGATCGCCCGCGCCGCCCCACCCGCACCCAGCACCACGACCCGCTTGCCGTGCCCCTCCATGCCAGCATCCTGCGCCAGCCCGCGCATAAAACCCTTGCCGTCCGTGTTTTCGCCGATCAGGCGCTCGCCCTGCCTGCGCACTGTGTTGACTGCTCCGATCAGCGCCGCGTCAGGGGCGATCTCGTCCAGCAAATCCATCACCGCCACCTTGTGCGGGATGGTCAGGTTGATCCCGCGCATCCCAAAAGCTCGCACCCCGCGCAGCGCTTCCGCCAGGTTCTCGGGCCTGACCTCGATCGTCAGGTAGCGCCAGTTGAGACCCAATGCTGCAAAGGCAGCCTCCTGCATCAATCCCGTGGGATTTTCAGCGACCGGGTAACCCAATACCCCGACCAGCTCGGCTTTATAGTTGGCTGTTGTCTCCAAAACAACCCTCCTTTACATTCTATCGTCTGTTCGGTGGAATGTATAATTATAACGATTCCTGGACAGATTTTTATTTCTGCATTCCAGATCGAAATCCCGTTATAATTCAAAAGAAGAAGCCGATCGGTCAATCTTTTCGTCCGTATGCAAACGCCAACTTGACCTCTCAAGCCATCTCAGGAAAGCAGCCAGACTGCAGCATTCCAACGCTGCCTCCCCCAAATCGCTGGAAAAAGCTCTGCTGCTCCAGCCTTCGCTATAAAGAATCCGTCCAATTTTAGGAGCCTCATCCATGGCACATGCAACTCCCGCATGGCAAACCCTTCAGCAGTCCGCCGACCGCCACCGTCAGGCAGCAGAGCACCAGCAAGCAATCGATCTTTACACCCAGGCGCTGGCTCAGCCTGGGGTCCCCTGGGAGGCGCAATCCACGCTGACCATGGCCAGGGCAGACAGCCATATGAAGCTGGGCGATCTCGCCGCAATGGATGCCGACTTAACTGCACTGGCTGCGCAGGCTGCCTCACACCGCGATCATAAGGTGCGGGCTGCCGCGCTGGCTGAGCTCGCTCTGGCGCTGCGCTATTCGGGGGACATGACCCGCTGCCTGCAGGTTGGGCGTGAAGCGCTGGAGGCCGCGGAAGAATCGCAGCTTCTGGGACTCCAGGCTGAGGCCCTGACTGCGATTGGCATTGCCCAGATCGAGACGGGCGATTTTGAGGCGGCGAAGGCAACCCTGCAAGCGGCTGAAGCCCTGCCTCTCACTCAGGGAGACGTTCCTGGCAAAGTGAAGGTCGATTACCTGAAAGTTCTGAATCTTGTACGCATTGAAGGCGAGTACCAGCAAGCGGTGCAAACAGCACAGCATGGTCTGCAGCTGGCTCAGGCCTCAGGGCTGCACAACTGGGAAGGAATATTCCTGAACAACATCGCAATATCCGTCTCGGATCTGGCGCTTCAGGGGTCATTGATGGAGCAAACCCTCGAGATATTTGAGTCATTGGGCGACCGCCCACGCCAATGCATGATGCTGATGAATATCGCGGCTTTTTTGATGAACCTCGGTCTGTACTCCCAGGCATCGGATTATATCCGGCAGGCGCTTGCAATGGCGCGTGACATGCACCAGGAACACCAGATCATATTTGCCCTGCAGTTCCTGGGGCAAGCTCACTTAGAAACCGGTAGATTGCCTGACGCGCACGCCGCTCTGGATGAAGGGCTTGCCCTGGTGGAAAAAACAAACGCCCGCCTGATGCAGTCTAACTTTCTGCTGATTATCGCTATGGTTTTTCTCGCTGCAGGCAAACCGCAGAAGGCGCTGGAAACGCTGGAAAAGGCTGTCCCGCTTAGCGAGAATCTTCCATCGCTCTCAAAAGCCAACCTGCTGGCTTACCAGTCTGCTGCCAGACAGCTCGCCGGAGATGGTTCAAGCGCCCGCCAGCTGGCAATGCAAGCCGTGGACTTGATCAGCCCGGAGGATTTTGGCAATACAGAAATTCTAGTAGATGAGCTGTTCTGGTGGTGCTACCGGGCATTGGCGCCCGAGCGGCGAGCCAGCTCAAAAACAATCACAGATGAGCGCTGGCGCGTTTTGGACCTGGGCCGCCAGGCGATGCTTGCTTCAGTGCAGAATATGTCCGACGCCGGGCTGCGGCGCGGCTACCTGCACCGGGTCCGGTACCGGCGCCTGCTGGTGAACGAATGGCTGAAATGGGCGCCATCTCGGGCTGGAAATGAAGCCCTGGCAGCTTTTACAAGCCAGGTGCAGCGCCCGGGGCGTTTGAAGGATGTCTTTCAGCGCCTGTTGAAAGAGGGCGTCCGTCTCAATATCCAGCGCGACGTGTCTCGCCTGCCGAGGGAGATTGTAGAGCAGGTCGCTGAGCTGACGGGCGCCGAGCGCATCGCACTCGTACTGGTTGACCCGCAGGGCGCCAGGCGCAAGGCTGAAGTGCTTCTGCCTTTTCCCCCTTATCCGGCGATGAGTGGGAGAGTGGAAGCGCCGCCTGACTCGGAAGCCTTTCTGGTTGAGGTCGAATCCTGGCTGGAGCAGGCTTCCGCTGGACGGCAGGGCATTTTACGAATACTGAATCCAGATGCCGAGCTGACCCATCAGCGCAGCCTGCTGGTTGCACCGCTGATCAGCCAGAGCCGCCTGGTTGGCATCATCTACGCCGACCTGACCGGCTGCTACGGGCGCTTCGAACAGGAAGATTTGGACCTGCTGGTGGTTCTGGCTAACCAATCTGCTGTGGCGATCGAGAACGCCGATTGGTCCTCGACGCTTGAGCAGAGGGTGAATGAGCGCACCACGGAGCTCGAGCAGTCCACCCTTCAACTGCGGGCCTCCAATCAAAGCCTGGAGCAGCGCAACAACGAACTCGCCATCATCAACGAGATCCAGCAAGGTCTCGCTTCGAAGCTTGAATTTCGGGCGATCATCGACCTGGTAGGAGACCGGATCAACACGATCTTTGCCGCGGAGAACACTTCGATCAGCCTTTACGACCAGGATGCCAGAGTCAGCCACATTCTATATTCATTGACACAAGGCATCCGCGACCCAGACCACTCGATGCCGTTGGGACCTGGTCTGACTTCCTGGGTGATTGAAACCCGCCAGCCGCTTCTGATCGGGACCATCCAGGAAGCGGAAGCGAAAGGTGCGGTGATAATGCAGGTGGGCCGGGAGGAAGACGAAAGCCCGATCGAATCCAACCTCTTTGTCCCCCTGCTTGCCAGAGACCAGGTGATCGGCGTGGTGAAGGTAGGACGTTCCGAGAAAAACTTCTATACTGAGAACGACTTGCGCCTGCTGCAAACGCTGGCTGCCAGCCTGAGCGTCGCCCTCGAGAACGCCCGCCTGTTTGATGAAACCAAACGCCTGCTCAAGGAGACCGAGCAGCGCAGCAGTGAGCTTGCAATCCTCAACAGCGTCGGTGAAGCGATGGCGAAGACGCTGGATGTCAAGACCGTGACGCGCATCGTCGGCGACAAGGTCCGCGATATCTTTGATGCCGAAGTTGTTTCCATTTTGCTGCTCGATCCGCAGACCAACCTGATCCACACTCAATATGAGTATGATCAGGGCGAAGGCGGCTACGTCGACTACCTCCAGCCTTTTCCGCTGGGGGAAGGGCTGACCTCCAAGGTGATTGCCGCCCGCCAGCCGCTTCTGCTGGGCACGCTGGAGGAGCAGGCGGAGCATGGCGCCAGGCTGGCGCCGGAGCTGATTGAAAAAGGTACCGGCGTAATCACCCAGTCCTGGCTTGGGGTGCCGATCATCGTTGGCGACCGGGTACTGGGGGTCGTCGGACTGGGAGACTACCAGCCGCATGCTTTCACCGAAAACCATGTCCGTTTGCTCCAGACGCTTTCATCCAATATGGGAGTGACCATTGCGAATGCCCGCCTGTTCCAATCTGAACAGCAGCGCGCCGCCGAGCTGGCGATCATCAACAGCGTCCAGGCTGCCCTGGCCGCAGAGCTCAACATCCAGGGCATCTACGACGCGGTCGGCGACAAGATCCGCGAGATCTTCCACCAGGCGGACATCGGCATCCGCATCTACGACCCGCAGACCAGTCTGCTTCACTTCCCTTACACATACGAAAACGGCCAGCGGATAGAGATCGAATTCTATGCCGCTTGGCAATAAAGGTTGTGCCTACCACGTACTTCTCACCAAAGAGACGCTTCTTTTCAATGAAAACCTGGAAGAGGAGACGGAGAAATACGGCAGCTATACCCTGCCTGGAACGAAAGCAGAGAAATCGTCTATCTACGTTCCGCTGGTGGTCGGCGACCAGGCGCGCGGTTTGATCAACCTTATCGATATGGAGCGCGAGCACGCCTTCAGCGAGTTGGACGTGCGGCTGCTGCAGACCCTGGCGAACAGCATGAGCGTGGCGCTCGAGAACGCCCGCCTGTTCGACGAGACCCAGCGCCTGCTCAAGGAGACCGAGCAGCACGCCGCCGAGCTTGCGATCATCAACAGCGTCCAGGCGGCCCTGGCTGCCGAGCTCAATATCCAGGGAATTTACGACGCAGTCGGCGATAAGATCCGCGAAATCTTCCACAACACGGACCTGAACATCCGGATTTTCGACCTGAAAACCAACCTGGAATACTATCCTTATCTGGTGGAAAACGGCAAGCGGATTGCCCTGGATCCAATCCCGCTGGTAGATAAAGGGATCAGCGCGCATGTCATCCGCACGCGCGAGACGGTTGTGATCAACGAGAACTTATTGCACGAGGTTGAAAAATTCGGCAGCTATATCATCCCCGGGACCCAGGCGGAGAAATCTGCCATCTATGTCCCGCTCCTGGTGGGTGAGCAGGTGCGCGGCCTGATCAACCTTTCAGATATGGAAGAAGAGCACGCCTTCAGCGAATTGGACATGCGGCTGCTGCAGACCCTGGCGAACAGCATGAGCGTGGCGCTTGAGAACGCCCGCCTGTTCGACGAGACCCAGCGCCTGCTCAAGGAGACCGAACAGCGGGCTACTGAGCTGCAGATCATTAACAGCGTGAGTGAAGGCCTTGTTCGCGAGCTGGATTTCCAATCGATCATTGACCTGGTGGGCGACAAAATCCATCAGGTGTTCAATGTAAGCGACATGTATATAGGATTGTACGAAAGTGCCACAAAAACCCTGATTACGCCGTATTACCTCGAACATAATGACCGCTACCCGGTTGAGCCGCATGAAATCTCTGGGGGGTATGCCGGCTGGGTTTTCAAAAACCGCCGGCCGCTTATCATAAATGAAAATATCGACCAATGGAGGAAGGAAAATATCGTCAACCCTGCCCTGATTGGGGATATCAGCCAACCAGATGATAATACCCAAAGCCTGGCCGCCGCCCCGATCTGGGCTTCGAACCAGGTGATCGGGATAATTACCCTGTATGACGACCGGCCCAACGCGTTCTCCGATTCGGGTGTAAACCTGCTGACCACCCTGGCTGCCAACCTGGGCGTAGCCTTGCAGAACGCCCGCCTGTTTGACGAGACCCAGCGCCTGCTCAAGGAGACGGAGCGGCGCAGCAGCGAGCTGGCAATCCTGAATTCCATCAGCGATGAAATGTCGAGGACCCTGGACGTGAAGACCCTGACTTACAATGTCGGCGAGAAAATCCGGGAGATCTTTGAAGTTGATTCGGTCATGGTCATGCTGCTGGATGCACAGAAGAATCTGATTCATGTTGCTTACGAATACGATCGCAGCGAAGGTGGGAATGTCGAGGCCCTGGTCGAGCCATTTCCCCTGGGCACCGGACTGGCTTCGAAGGTGATCACTTCCCGCCTGCCGCTGATGTTGGGCTCGCAGGAAGAACAGGCTGCAAACGGCGCCTATTTCCCCCCAGAGCTGATGGATCGGAGCGCGCAAGGCACAACCAGCCAATCGTGGCTCGGTGTGCCCATCCTGGCTGGCGACCGGGTTTTGGGGGTGGTCGCCCTGGCGGATTATCTGCCGCATGCTTTCACGGAAAATAACTTGAGCCTGCTCCAAACGCTCTCTGTCAACCTGGGCGTGACCCTCGAGAATGCCCGCCTTTTCCAGTCTGAACAGCAGCGTGCTGGCGAGCTGGCGATCATCAACAGCGTCCAGGCTGCGCTCGCTGCAGAGCTGAACATCCAGGGCATCTATGACACGGTCGGCGATAAAATCCGCGAGATCTTCCACAACACCGATCTGAACATCCGAATCTACGATCCCAAGACGAATCTGGAGCATTTCCCCTACGTCTACGAAAACGGCGAGCGAATCCTTTTGGAGCCCGATCCCCTGCCGGAAACAGGAATCAGCGCGCATGTTATTCGCACCCATGAGACGGTTGTGATCAACGAAGATATGGAGCAGTCTGTACAAAAGTACGGCAGCTACACCATGCCTGGCACCCAGGCCGAGAAATCATCTGTTTTCGTGCCGCTGCAGGTCGGAGATCAGGTGCGGGGGTTGATCAATCTTTCGAATATGGAGCGCGAGCATGCTTTTAGCGAATCCGACGTGCGCCTGCTGCAGACAATGGCAAGCAGCATGAGCGTGGCGCTGGAAAATGCCCGTCTCTTCGACGAGACCCAACGGCTGCTGGAGGAGACCGAACAGCGCGCCGCCGAGCTGCAGATCATCAACTCCATCCAGCAGGGCCTGGCTTCCGAGCTGGATTTCCAGGCGATCGTGGACCTGGTCGGCGATAAGCTGCGAGCGGTATTCGCCACCCCCGACCTTGGAATTGGCTGGTATGAGGAAAGAGCAGACCTGATCCACTACCTGTATGTCTTCTACCACGGCGAAAGGCTGGTTGTTGAATCTCTTCCGCCCCTTCCAGGCGGGGTATTTGAGACGATGCAGAAAACCCGCCGGCCGGTGGTGATGAAGTCCAGGCTGGAAGATCCAAACTTCACCGTGGAAACGCTGGAAGGGACAGATCAGAGCAAATCGATGGTCTCTGTACCGATCATCAGCAGCGACCGGGTGCTCGGCTTGATTCAGCTTGAAAATTACGAGCGCGAAAATGCCTATGGCGAATCCGAGCTGCGGCTGCTGACCACCATCGCGGCCTCGCTGGGCGCTGCCCTCGAAAATGCCCACCTTTTCGACGAGACCCAGCGCCGCTCCCGTGAGATGGCCGCACTCGCAGAGGTTGGACGCGACATTTCGGCTACCCTCGACCTGAACCTGGTCATGGAACGGATCGCCGCCCACGCTAAGAACCTGCTCCAGGCGGATAACAGCGCCATTTACATTCCCGATCCAAGCGGCCAAACTTTCCATGCCATCGCGGCTCTGGGAGACATTTCCAAAGAAATTCTTGGAGATACGATCCATATCGGTGAGGGCATTATTGGCAGCCTGATAGAAACTGGACAGGCTGAGTTTATCAACGATACCAATACTGACCCGCGCGCCCTGACTATCCCGGGTACAGAAACCCAGGAGAAAGAACGATTAATGATCGCCCCGCTTCTGGCTGGAGAGCGAGTCACCGGCATCATGGCGGTCTGGCGAACCGGCGGCAGCCCCTACAACCAGGTGGAGCTGGATTTCCTGATCGGGCTCTCGCGCCAGGCAGCGGTGGCGATTGAAAACGCACGCCTGTTCGACCAATCTCAGCGCCTCCTAAAACATACCGAACAGCACGCCGCCGAGCTTGCGATTATCAATAATATCGGGCAGGGACTGGTCACGCTGCAGGATACTCAATCGATCGTCAACCTGGTTGGCGATAAGATCTTTGAGCTTTTCGGCAGCGACAGCGTGGACATCCGCCTTTATGACGCTGAGACGAAGATGGTGTCATACCCATACCTGGTCGAAACTGGAATTCGCCTGCACCTGGACCCAATGCCGCTCCAACCCTCTGGTTTTATGCCGTGGATGATCAAAACCAAACAGCCGCTGCTGATCAACGAAGACCTGCAGGGGAAGATGAAAGAGCTCGGAAGCAGCTGGCTGCCGGGAACGATAAGCTACGGCGGGTCGTTTATCGGGGTCCCCATCCTGGCTGGCGACCAGGTGACCGGGATGATTGCGGTAGAAAATCAAAAGGAGGGGGCATTTTCTGAAGCTACGGTCAACCTGCTGACCATATTGTCCTCAAACCTCGGGGTAGCGCTTGAAAACGCTCGCCTGTTCCAGCAGACGAAGCGCTTGCTGGGAGAGAGCGAAGTACGCAACGCCGAGCTGGCGACGATCAACCGGCTTGGGCAATCGCTGGCAGCCCAGCTCGATCCCCAGAGAATTTACCAGCTGGTCGGAAACGCCCTGGACGAGGTATTTCCGGGTCAGATGTGTTCCATTGCCTTGTTTGACAAAACCACGAATATGGTCCACTGGCCATTTTTCTCCGATTTCGACGGGCGCCAGATCGAACAGGAACCTTCCAGGTTGGGGCCAGGATTGACCTCCCATGTAATCCACACCCGGCAGCCGCTGGTGCTGGGGACTCTGGAAGAAGCCGAAGCATTCGGCGTGGTCTGGGTCTTTGACGATGCAGCCCGCGAGCCGAAGTCATGGATTGGCGTGCCTATCCTGGTAGGCGAAGAGACCATGGGCGTTCTGGCAGTTCAAGATATGCCAGAGCACCGCTACAGCGAAAACGATGTCCGCCTGCTGGCAACTCTTGCGGCAAGCATGGGCATTTCTCTGGAAAACGCCAGACTATATGGAGACGCCGAGCAGCGCGCCGGGCAAATGGCAGCCCTGGCAGAAGCCGGGCACGAGATCTCCGCTTCCCACGACCTGCCCGCAATCATGGAGAACATCGCCAGCCGGGCGCACGAGGTCTGCCGGGCTCGGACGACTGTGCTCTACCGGGTCGAGCCAGACGATAAGTCCTTCAAAGCCAGCGTCGCGCTGGGGCTTTATGCCGATCAATTCCGGGCAAGTATTCTCAAACGGGGCGAGGGGATTATCGGATCGATCATCCAGAGCGAAGCGCCTGAGATCATCAGCGATCCGCAGAGCGATTCGCGGGTCGTTCACCTGGAAGGCACTCCGGAGGAGGAGGAACAAGCTGAGACAATGATGGTAGCTCCTTTGGTGGTACGCGGTCATTCGGTTGGCGTTTTAGCGCTTTACCGCTGGATGGCGCACGGCGCATTTACCCATGTGGACCTGGATTTTCTATCCGGATTGGCGCGCCAGGCGGCAATCGCTATCGAGAATGTCAGCCTGCTTGAGGAAACGCAGCGCGCCCGCGACGCGGCCGAAGCCGCCACCCAGGCTAAGAGCGATTTTCTGGCGATGATGAGCCACGAAATCCGCACACCGATGAACGCCATCATCGGGATGAGCGGGCTGCTGCTCGACACTCCGCTCACCGCTGACCAGCGCGATTTTGCCGAGACCGTGCGCAGCAGCGGCGACTCGCTGCTCACCATCATTAACGATATCCTCGATTTTTCGAAGATCGAAGCCGGCAAGATGGACCTCGAGCAGCAGCCGTTCGATTTGCGCGAATGCGTCGATTCAGCCATCGACCTGATGAAGCTCAAATCAGCCGAAAAAGGACTGGAGCTCATCGTCGAGGTCGCCGAGGATGTCCCGATCGCGGTCCTGGGCGACGTCACCAGGCTGCGCCAGATCCTGGTCAACCTGCTCGGCAATTCGCTCAAATTCACCGAACAGGGCGAGGTGGTGCTGGCAGTCCATATGCTCGAAGCACCGTTTGAGAAACGCACAGCGCCCAAAAAATCGTCCCAGAAGAAATTAGGGATCCATTTTTCTGTGCGAGACACCGGCATCGGCATCCCGAAAGACCGACTTGGGCGCCTGTTCCAGGCTTTCAGCCAGGTGGACACCTCGACAACCCGCAAATACGGCGGCACCGGTTTGGGACTGGTTGTCAGCCGCCGCCTGACCGAGATGATGGGCGGCGAGATGTGGGTGGAGAGCGAAGGCATTCACGGAAAGGGCTCCACTTTCCATTTCACAATCCTGGCAGAACCAACCGCTGCCACCTCAGCCCGACCGGTCACCCTGGGCGAACATCCCGACCTGCGAGGCCGGCATGTGTTGATCGTAGACGACAATGCCACCAGCCGGCGGATCCTGACTCTCCAAACTCAGAGCTGGGGTATGCTGCCGTTTTCTTCCGGCTCCCCAGAAGAGGTATTGACATGGGTCCGCCGAGGGGATCCCTTCGACCTGGCGATCATGGATCTGCACATGCCTGAAATGGACGGGATGATGCTGGCAGAGCGCCTCCGGACGCTGCGAAAAGCAGACCAGCTCCCTCTCGTGCTGCTTTCTTCTCTCGGAGGGAATGCAGGCGAGCTCGAGACCGACATTTTCGCAGCAAGCCTGATGAAACCGGTCCGTCCATCGGCGCTTTTCAACACGCTTCTCGGGATCTTTGCGGTACAGCCCGTTCAGCCAGAGACGTCAGCCCCCGCCAGGCCAACGCTAGACGCAGAGATGGCATCCCGCCACCCACTGCGCATTCTGCTGGCAGAAGACAACGCTGTCAACCAAAAGCTGGCTCTCCGGCTGCTTTCACAGATGGGCTACCGCGCCGACCTGGCCTCTAACGGGCTGGAGGCAGTCCAGGCAGTCGAGCGCCAACCGTATGATGTGATCCTGATGGATGTGCAGATGCCCGAGATGGATGGATTAGAGGCGACCCGCCAGATCTGCGCCCGCTGGTCGCCTGGCGAGCGCCCGCGGATTGTCGCGATGACCGCCAGCGCCATGCAGGGCGACCGCGAGATGTGCATTGCAGCCGGAATGGACGACTACCTGAGCAAGCCGATTCGGGTGGAAGAATTGGTTGCCGCGCTTCAGCGGATCACGAGCACACCAATCCATTAAATTCAATGCGGTCGAGCGATGCGAAGGCCGCGGCTCGACCGCACTGGCTCTCTCTCGGAACAGGAGAATGGAAACGATTAGCCCTTGAAGGGAGTGGTTTTCATCTCAGTGAACTTCTTCACCTGGGCGGTGATCGCCCTTTCGACGGGCAGGCGTTCCATGCTGGTTGCGCCGTAGAAGCCGTTCACACCCGGCATGCGCTTCATTGCCGCGCTGACATTCTCCGGCTCGTCGAATGGTCCACCGTGGCAGATCACCAGGATGTCTTTGCGGACTTTACGAGAGGCTTCAGCTATCCGCATGCGTGGTATCGATCGCATCGTCCATGGTCATCGCCACGGTCGCGCCGATCGTACCGCCGGTAGTCAGCCCGACATGCGCAACGATCATGTCTGCTCCGGCTCGCACCATTGCTTGCGCTTCATCTTCCGTGAAGCAGTAAGGGGTCGTCAGCAGATCCAGCTCATTCGCCAGGTGAACCATCTCAACTTCTTTGTCATACCCCAGCCCGGTGGCTTCCATATTTGCGCGCATCTTACCGTCAAAAAGTCCGACGGTGGGGAAGTTCTGTACGCCTGAGAAGCCGCTCTCTTTAACCTGCTTGAGGAACTGCGGCATCATCCGAAACGGGTCGGTCGCGTTGACACCCGCCAGGATGGGCGTGTGTTTCACAACCGGCAGCACTTCGCCAGCCATTTCCATCACAATCGCGTTGGCATCGCCGTAAGCAAACAGCCCGGTGATCGAAACTCGCCCCGCCATGCGGTAGCGCCCGGTATTGTAAATCACAATCAGATCGATGCCCCCGGATTCTTCGCACTTCGCCGAAATGCCTGTGCCGGCGCCGCCCCCGACAATCGGGATGCCAGCCTCGGCTTTCGCATACAATTTTTTCAGAATTTCCGCACGCGGTATTGCCATGAGATTATCCTCCAGTTTTTTGTCTACTGATCTGTTCAGCCCGGAAAAATCAACCGGACCCAATTCGGCCGATTATTTCTTCAGCATTTTCAGCAAAGCGTTTGCGACCATGCCCGAGAATTCGGGGTCGTTGACGTCTTTGTCAGAAATCGTCACCGGGATGTCGCTCCGCAAATTGCTCTTCAGCGCATCCACAAATGCCTGGTTCGCTTCGGGCCACCAAAACGGCTTATCGGGGAAATCGATCTCAGAGAAGCCTCCCATCGGGATAAATACCGCTACCGGACCACTTGCAAGGTTGAGCTTCTCGGCGAAGATCTCACCCATCCGTGCATTCTCTTCAAGGTTGGTTCGCATCAGGGTCACATTTGGGTTCCAGCGGTAGAAAAGTCGGTCTTTGAATTTATCGGGAACGGTCTCAGGCGCCCAGAAGTTGCACATATCGATGCAGGCTGGGGTGACCACCTGCGGCACACCGCTCTTCGCTGCCGCTTCCAGCCGGGTGGATCCAGCGCTCAGCACCCCACCGCAGACTTCGTCCGCCCATTCTGTGGTCGTCATATCGAGCACGCCTGCAAAATAACCGCTCTCCACCAGGCTTTCCATGGTCTTTCCACCAGTGCCGGTGGCATGGAAGACCAGGACCTCATATCCATTTTCTTCCAGCAACTGGCGGGCATGATCCACGGCGCGGGTCGTGTTCCCAAACATGGAAGCCGCGATCAGCGGTTTTTCCTCAAAAGCTGTTGGGGCTTCACCGGTCACCATCCCGCAGATCGCCCCAGCCGCGTTGGCGAAGATCGTCCGGCTGATCCGGTTCAATCCAGATACATCGACGATCGAGGGCATCATCGTGATATCTGTAGTGCCTACGTAAGCGCTTGTATCGCCTGATGCAACCGTGGTTACCATCAGCTTTGGAAAACCGACGGGCAGTGCGCGCATCGCGCTGGTGCCCATCACCGTGCCCCCGCCGCCTCCCATCGAGATGATCCCATCGATCTTGCCCTGCTTCATAGAGCTTTTTTACCACTGCCGCCGCCCCTCGCACCATTACCGACATAGCTTCCCCTCGGTCGCGCTGTGCAATCAGGTCGGCGAGCGAAGTACCGCCTGCATCTGCCACCTCAGCGGCAGATACCTGCGGTTGGTAGAGCGGTTCTTCCAGCACCCCAACATTGACCGTAAGCGTTTTACAGCCTCTTTTTTCGATTTCAGCCTTTAGAAAAGCAAATTCCAGCCCTTTCGTATCCAGAGCCCCAATGATGCAGATTGTTTTCGCCATCAAGATCCCTCCTATACGCCCAAATATTTTTGGCGCAGCTCCAGGTTTTCCAGGAATGCCACTGCGTCCGAATTCGAAGACGGTCTTGCCGCTCAAGAGAATATACACACGTTCAGCCAACGCTTCGGCCACGTGGATGTTCTGCTCGACCAGCAAGATCGCGATATTCGATTTCAACAATTCTCGGCAAATCTCAATCACCCGATCGACCGCTACAGGCGACAGGCCTTCGGAAGGCTCATCCAGCAAGATGAGCTCCGGATTCGTCACCAGGGCTCGGCCGATCGCAAGCATCTGCTGTTCGCCGCCAGAC
Organism: uncultured Chloroflexia bacterium; assembly: GCA_963827155.1. Taxonomy (GTDB): domain Bacteria; phylum Chloroflexota; class Anaerolineae; order Anaerolineales; family UBA4823; genus UTCFX2. The sequence continues at coordinate 3,159,780 of CAWGZV010000002.1, forward strand.
AGCCGGGCGCCGCTGAGCTTGCGGCGTTCGGCCAGCTCAGGGAACATCTCAAACACTTTCTTTGGGGTCCAATAATTCGATCCATTTTTCCCTTTTCGATACGTCAAAGTGAGATGTTCCTCAACCGAAAGAGAAGGGAAGAGCCGCCTGCCCTGCGGGACATAACCCAGCCCCATGCTGGCGATATCAAAGGGCTTTAATCCGGAAATTTCACGGCTGTTCCATTCGATGGCTCCACTTCGCGGCGGGGTCAGCCCCATGATCGAGCGCAGCAGGGTCGTTTTTCCCATCCCGTTGCGCCCCAGCACAGCGACGCATTCTTCTCCAACCATCAATGAGACCCCTTGCAGCACATGGCTTTCACCGTAATAGGCATGCAGATCGCTAACAGACAGCAGATGATGCTTGATGGTCTCCGTTTCAGGCATACGAACTCCCTAGATAGACCTGTTGCACTTCATGATTTGACTTGATTTCGGCCGGTGTGCCTTCCGCGATCACCGAACCGCGGTGCAGCACAGTAATCCGGTCTGCCAGCTCCAGGACGATCTCCATGTCGTGCTCGATCAGAACTAATGAAATATCAGCCGGAAGGTTCCGGATCAGTCCGGTCAGCACGATCCGCTCGGAAGGAGAAAGCCCCGCAGCCGGCTCGTCCAGCATGATCAGGCGCGGCCGCATCGCAATGGCCATCCCGACTTCAAGCTGGCGCTGCAAGCCGTGGGAAATCTCTGAGACCTTTTTATCCAGGTGATCCAGCAGTCCAACTTGCTCCGCCACCTGCCGCGCCAATCTCGGACATCATCGTAATTCTTCCATAATTTTATAAACTGGAACGCAATTTTTTTGTTCGCTCCACCCGCCAGGAAAAGGTTTTCTTCGACCGTCAGGGCCAAAAAGAGCTGCGATATCTGGTATGTTCGCCCTAAACCCAGCTTTGCACGCTCCTGCACAGATTTATGGGTGATATCCGTTCCAAAGATCTCAATTTTTCCTTCATCTGCCGGCAGCTCACCGGCTATCAGGTTAAACAGGGTGGTCTTTCCAGCGCCATTCGGCCCGATCAGAGCACGTCGTTCACCAATTGGGACAAAGAGATTTGTTGAGCGTACGGCATGAACGCCTCCAAAGCTCTTGGAAATCGATGTTACGGCGAGGGCATGCATCTGATCGGGCTTTTCCATTACTTTACTCCTGCAAAAACGCTATTCAGTGACTACTGGCCAAAGGGCACGAATTCGTACCCGCCGCCCTGCAGCATTTCCGCCGGGAGCTCGGAGCACACCCCGGTTGGGTAGGTGTTCCCGTCAGGCGGCTGTGCCATGTAGAGCTCTGGATCATAGGGGCCGAATTGAGAAACGTTCTTTACCGTGAAGAGGCCTTTGTTGAAGAGCACGCCGGCGTCATCCACTGCGACCTCTCGGATATAGACGTTCTCGACCGCGGCATGCCAGGTCGGGTCCATGGTGACGGGGCCGCGCGGATCCGCAGTCATGGTCGACTTTCAACATCTCATCCACCAGTGCGGTCTTGTCAGAGACATCGCCGCTCGCGCGCTTCAATCGCTTTCAAGATCATTTTCATCGAGGAATATGCGAAGGCAGAAGCCGCCGATGGGACATGATCCCAGCGCGCTTGTGAAAGCATCGCGGAAGGCAACCCATTCCGGAGTCGCCATATCATCAGTGGTGTGATGGGCTGAAAGCGAGCCAACGATTGCCGCCGGCATCGAATCCAGGTCGGGTTTTTCGAAAGTGTTAGACTGCCCGACGAGTTTGATCTTATCCAGCATCCCAAGCTCAACGAACTGCTTGATGAAGTTCACTGCGTCGCCGCCGGCACCGTTGTAGTAGACCGCGTCAAAGCCCTTATCCAGGGGGATGGAGGCAATCATCGAGGAGAAATCAGAAGTCGAGCCAGGGGGGAACCATACGCTCTCAACTGTCTCACCGCCGCCGCGGCAGAAGCCGCGGATGAAACCGCCGCCTTCATTCCACGGGAATGAGTAATCCTCGCCGATCTGGTAGATCTTCTTGAAACCCTTCTCCTTCGCTAACCAGTAGCCGAACACATCTTGAGCCTGAGCGCCGGTCCAGGTGGCGCGTACGATCATCGGATAGAACGCCCGCATGGTCATATCTTCGGAGGCTGAGTACATCGGGATCACGGGGATGTTCTTGTCTTTCATGTAGTCGCCGACCGTCAGACCTTCATCGCCCGATACCAAACCGGTCAGGATATCAATCTTGTCCTGCTCTACCAGCTTCTTGGCCTTCGTTACTGCCTGTTCGTTGTCCAATTGGTCGTCTTCATAGATCACGGTGATCTTCTTGCCTGCGACCTCATAGTTGTACTCCTCCAGCGCAAGCTCGGCGCCTTCTTTCTGCATCGTGCCGAAAGAGGAGAACACACCGGTGAACGCACTGATGAAGCCAATCTTGACCTCTCCAGCAGGCTCCGCCGGAGCTTCAGTGGCTGCTGGAGCCGGAGCTTCGGTTTCCACCGGAGCTTCGGGCGCGGGTGCTTCTTCAGTTTCTGCTGGAGCTTCGGGCGCCGGCGCTTCCTCGGTCGCTGCAGGCTCGGCAGGCAGCTGAGTTGGCTGGGCGCACGCAGTGAGCAGCATAGCTGCCATGATGATCACTGAAAGGACTTTAAACCATTTACTAGACATTTCATCTTCTCCTTATATTGAATGGGTTAACAGACCAGATCGATTTACAAGTTAATGAGTTTGTCTATTTTCCTCCTTTCTATCGTCACTCTCGCTGCTCTTCTTTAGGTTTAAAGAGCCGGAGCAGACCTGAAAACTTACCCTGTTTTTGCATAGAATCCAGGAAACCCAATATTCCGGTTGGTGAGAACAGCACCGTCACCACAAAGATAATCCCGATAACGGTGTTGTAACGCTCAGTGACCTGGCTGATGAGCACATCTAACCAGACCGCGATTACCGTTCCAACAATTGGACCCCAGAAGTAACTCGCCCCTCCAAGGATGACCATCAGCAAGACCCAGATCATGCGGCTGAGCTGCATCGTAGTCGGGGTGATCACCCCGGTATTGTAAGTCGCCAGGATCCCTCCGATGCCCGCATAAACGGCTGCGATCAGGAACGCGACCACCCGGATCCAGTAAACTGGATACCCCAACGCTGCCATGCGCTTGATACTTTCGCACATTCCATTAAACATCAGCCCAAAGGGCGAATGCACGATCCGCCAAAGGACAAATTGGGCGATTCCGAAGGCCGCCAGCGCCGCCCAATAAAAATACTTCGTGTCGTTGAAATCGATCCCGTAGATCATAAAAGGCCGGATCCCGCGGATGCCTGCCCAACCGTGGAGCAAGGTTGTGTTCTGCAGGGCAAAGGCGAAAACAACCTGTCCAAAAGCCAGCGTGATCATCAGGAAAACGATCCCCTGAGTGCGGTTGGCAATCAGCCCAAATATCAGCGCAAAAATCAGCACCAGCCCAATCGCCATTAAATCTGCCAGGGGAAAAGGGATGCCGCGTTCGAAACCGAATAATCCGATCCCGTAGCCGGCGATCCCAAAGAATGCCGCCTGGGTCAGGCTCACCATCCCTCCCTGCCCAATGAGGAAGCCTGTAGAAACCGCCAGGAAACCGAAGTAAATGATGCGGATGAATGTGGTGATCGTATATTGGCTGGCGTAAAGCGGAAGGAATACCAGCGCCAGGACAACCGCTGTGCTCAAAATAATCTTCAAATAGCTGCCTCTGGCAGTTCTCATAACTTCCTCCCAAACAGCCCCTGCGGTCGGATCGACAGCACGATTGCCATCGGAATAAAGATCAGAAAATAAGCATATTGTGGGGCATATGCCAGGCCAAATGAAATTATCTGCCCGAGGATCAAAGAGCTGACCACGGCGCCCAACAGGCTGCCCATCCCGCCCAGGATGATCACCACCAGGGAGTAGATCAGGATGATGTTATCGCCTCCGGGGCTGAGCTGAAGGTAAGAGCCACCAAGCACCCCAGCCAGGCCCCCTAGGAGCGCCGAGAGGACAAATACAGCCGAGTAGATTACCGATATATTGACACCCAAGGCGCTGATCGTCTCCCGGTCATCCACGCCAGCCCGCACCGCTGCGCCAAGCTTCGTTTTATAAAGCAGCAGCCACAAGAAGATCGCTAGCACGATCGCAATCCCCATCATCACGAACCTGAACCCCGGATAGGTCACGCCCAGCAGCTTGATTGGAGGGCTGAGGTAGGTTGGGACATTCAACGTAAGCGGACTCTTCGCCCAATAGACCAGCGCCTGATCGGCAATGATCATCGCAACCGCGACAGTCAGGAGGGTCTCAGGCAGATCACCTCCCCTGACCCTCGAGAGCATCGTCTTCTCGAAGATAAAACCGGTCAGTGCGATTGCAGCGCCGCCTGCCAGCAATGCCAGCGGCCAGTTGCCGGTCGCTTTAACCACCGAATAACCGATGTAGCCGCCAAGCATGTAAAAGGCGCCGTGGCTCAAGTTCACGACCCTCATCAGGCCAAAAGCGAGGGTCAGCCCGCTCCCCAGGACAAAAAGAATTGAAGCTTGCGTGAGCCCATTCAGGATCAGGAGGATGAATTTCGCTTCCATAATCTTCTTTCAGCTGTCGATTGAGCTAAGAATATTTGCCTCTAATGTATTGGCGGCGCTTTGAATATCTTCACGGACCTGGGTGATATGGCTGCGCATGCAGAGGCGCGCCCTTTCTGGATCTCGGTTGTCGATCGCTGCCATGATCGAGAGATGGTTTTTTTGAGAATTGAGACCCCCTCCCTCGATCTGAGAGACATGAAAGGCTTGCTGCTCGCGCATCAGGTTGACAACCGGGTGGATGATCATCGGTACGAGCGGATTGCCAGTCAATTCAGCCATTATCAAGTGAAAGCTGAAATCAGCATCCAGGAACTGATCCACATCGACCGGGTCATTGCGAATCGCCAGCTCCATGTTCTCTATCGCCTGGTGCATCTGTGCAATCTGTTCCTGGCTGGCACGCTCGGCCGCCAGCGCCGCGATCTCAGGCTCGATCATCCGGCGCACTTCAACCAGGTAGCCCCAGCCGCAGCCCGGGTCCATCCGCACCGCGACGTCGAAGGAGGAATGCACTCCGCGTGCCACGTTGTCGATCACAATCGTGCCTCTGCCGGGGCGGGTCTCGATCCAGCCTTTTTCTTTCAAAACCTTCATCGCTTCCCGGATAACCGTCCGGCTGACTTTAAGATCTGAAGCGAGCTTGTTTTCCGTGGGAAGCCGGTCGCCAACCCGAAATTCCCCATCGATGATCTGGGTTTCGATCATCTCGGCGACCTGTTCGTACAGTGGGATATTTTGAGGATATCTCATTGAGCATGTTTGTATGATGATATGATCATTGCATTTATCATATTTTAGAGGAATTATCCCAAATGTCAACCACGTCTTTGATCACTTTCGGGGATGATTAATAATCCGGCGGTTGGTCTCGAGATAGATGAATTAACCGCCGGATCTCGTCTTAGTTGGTTTCACTTGAATTTATTCAGCCCTTACCCATCAGGTGGCTTAAGATCAGCCAATCCAGCTCCTCGTAGTCCCTCTGCTTGATCAGGGCGCTGACCACCTTTCGGTCCAGCGATCGAGAAAGCTCCACCAGCTTCAAAAACATCTGCAGGCTGTTTCGCAGGTGCTTGGTTGCCAGCTCAGCCGGTTGAGTTCGGATCGCTTTTACATCCAATCCAACCATGCCGACCTCCCAATAGCGGTTCTCATCGAGTACGCGCACCTGATTGAATGCCCGGCGCAGGTCGACGGCGCCAAATGAGCGATCCTGGTCGAATTTCAATCCGTTTTGGTCGTTCAAATGTACGCTCCAGAGCTTGTGAGCTGCCATCGCAAAACCGATCTCATCCGCAGGATCGAGCCCCGCCAGGATGCTGTGCGCTGATTCCATCAGCACGCCCACCCTTTTGGGTTCGTTCGCCCGAAATCCCAGCGCCAGGGCGTGACCCATAGTCGGGATATATGCCAGGTCCATTGGCTCGTTTGGCTTGGGCTCGACCGCGATCCGCAGCTTCGGCGAATATTCCAGGATGGCGTTCACCGCCTCTAACAGATTCTGGGTCGCTTCCACCACGTTCTTTGATTCGCGCATATAGCTGCCTTCGCGCGCCAGCCAGAGCACCATCAGGTCGCAGCCCAGCTCATTTGCAATATCAGCCGCCCTTTTCGACCGGTCCAGGGCATAGAGGCGCGCTTTCGGATCGTTTGAAGTGTAAGCTCCATCGACCGTGATCGGATTTTCCCACAGGCGGGGGGCAACAAACTCTGCCAGCAGCCCGTACGCTTCCAGCTGTTTGCGCACTTCACCCGCCTTTTGGCGGATCTGCGCTGGGGACAGATTATCCAGCTCCGGAACGGCATCGTCATCATGGAACTGGACCGCGTCGAAACCCAGTTCTTTATAGATCGGCAGCTTGGTTTCCAGGCGCAGCGGCGGGCGTACGGTAGGTCCAAATGGATCAGCGCCTTCGTGGATGTTCCAGGGTCCAAACGAAAAGCGGTAGCCAAATTTTTCCATTTTATGCGTCTCCTAGATGAAATATCTGTCGAGAATCACAAGATAATACTTCTCATCCGATTATAAGCCACTATTTTTTCACCAATCGGTTGGATTTCTTTAAGTGTTGTCTGGGCAGGGATTGTCTATTTCAAAAAGGTTGTGAGATAATCCCTTGGTCTTGAGTTAAGATATCAAATCATCATAGTTCAATTCGTTTCAACAACCTGGAGGATTCTATGTTGAAAATTCGCCTGATGACCGCCGTCTGCATTTCTCTCATCCTGCTCGCTTCACCTGCCCTCGCCGCGAAAACCGCCGGTAATATCTCTGGAATCGGGCAGGTATTCTTTCCAAACCCGGTAGCTTCCTTACAAGACCAGTCGCTTACCGACCAGAAAGACGCCAATTATGCGGCGCTCTTCCCTGCTTACCATATTGTTGAGCTCACGAACCTTGATGGAAGCGGGTACCTTCGAGGCGATTGGGCGAACGTGACCAGCACCACCGGTGACCTGGCATTCTCTCCCAACAACACTTTCATATTTACCCGTGATGACGACCGTTTTGAACAGGTGATGGCTTACTATTGGGTGACCGAAGCCCAGAAATACATCCAGAGTCTGGGGTTCGGCAGCACACTGCGACCAATAAACATGGAGTCGCAGGATGTACGCATCAACCAATGGGGGCAAGATAATTCCTATTCCTGGGACAAGAAGGACGTTATGCGGTTTGGGAAGGGCGGTGTCGATGATGCCGAAGACGCTGAGGTCATCCTGCATGAATATGGGCACGCCATCCAGGATTCTACGATGACTCCCTTCGGCGGCTTTGGGACCTCCGCAGAAGCGGGCGCGATCGGCGAGGGCTTTGGTGATTACTGGGCAGTTACCGTAAGCAGCGTCATCGCCCCCACAGCTGATCCGGCTTGTGTGGCAGATTGGGATTCCGTCTCATATACTTCAAAAGTCCCTCACTGCCTGCGCCGTGTAGATACCGATCTTTATTACCCGCAAGATCTAAACGGCCGCGTCCATCATGACGGCCAGATCTGGTCGCACGCCCTCTGGGATATGCGCCTCAAGCTGGGTAATCTCGTCGCCGATACCATCATCCTTGAAGCCCAATTTGGATTTGCACCAGATACTACGATGCCCGCAGCAGCCCAAGAGACTGTAGCCGCCGCTCAGCGACTTTATAACCCGGGCTTCGCCAACCAGGTCAGACAGGCATTTCAAGAACGGGGCATACTGCCTTAATCCAACAGAATAACAGGGCTGCGCTGATTCACCCCACAGTGCAGCCCATCATTACCGGGTCGTGGAACTCTGCTTAGCCTTGTTTTTCTGTTGATCTTGAGTTGAACTCCGCATCCAGAGGGCTGCTTGTTTTGGCTGGAGCGTATTATCCACAACCTCCATCAGCGCTTTTTCGATCGCTTCAAGCTCAACTTCATCCCGGACCAGATAGGCAAACCGCTCGATTGTTTTTTGGGCGTCATATTTTCGCCGGTAGAAGCGCCTATCAATCGTTCGCTGCAGCCAATCTCGGAGCGGTGTGAACAGCATCACGGTCGATAGCGTCGAGATCACCAATGTGATTTGGTCTTGCTCTCCAGCCAGGTTGCGGAAGATCATCTGCAGCAGGATCAGCATTCCAAAATAGATCAACCCCAAGATCACTGTCAGCAAGGTGTAGACCAGCGTGCGGTTGATCAGCTGATCGATGTCGAAAAGGTGATGCCGCCATACCGCGATTGCCATCGTAATTGGGAATATCGATGCCATCACCCCCAGGAGATTCACGCTGATCAGGGGCTTGCCAAAAATCAGCGGCGGCAAGATCCAGAGCAGGAGCCCACCTAAACCAGAGACCAGCCCCCCATATACCACCCATCGGATTTTCTCCCGGGAGCCAGGTACGCGGCTATGACGGTAGCTCCAAAGTATAAATACCACCATTGCTGCCAGATAGAGAAACGAAATAAGATATCCAACCCTGTTCCAGCTCCCAATCCATGCCAGAACACTGCGAGTTTGCAGCCATTCCAGACCGGTGAGCGAAAAAAAGAACAGAAAAGCGCCGAGATAAATCCAGCGCAGCCTGCCCGGATGCTGTTCAATAAAGGTGACTTTTTGCGGAAAGACGAGCCCAAAATGGAGGCTCGCACACCAGAAAAGCAGCCAGCTGACCGGCGTCAAGATCGAATACAGCCAGAATATACTGCCCTGAATCAGGTCGCTGAGCTGCAATCCCAGTGACCAGGCATAGGTATGGCAGGTAAGCCATGCCCAGATAAACAATATGCGGGCAGCGGGGTCGTCTTGCTGGCGGATGAAGACAAATGTCCCCACCAGTTGAGCTACCAATGCAAAAAACAGCACTCCCCAGTAATCTGCCAGCACGCTCCTAAACGAAAACAGAACAGGACTTACGGCAACCTGGCGCGTCTGACCACCTCGCACGACGGTATATTCAACCGGGCTGCCAATCTCGTAGGCAGGTCGCGGCATCCTGGGGTTAAAGAGTGCTCGCGCCCAGGTCTCCATCTCAATCCCATCCACTGCGGTCACCAGGTCGCCAGATTGCAGTCCTGAGGGTGAACCACCATTCTCAACGATAACGACCCCGTTTTCCTTCCAGATCATTGAGGTGGTCAGCAGTCGTGTCCCATCTACCGGTTGAGAAGCCCGCGCCCAGATGAAAACTGCTGTGACTGCCGCCACCGCGAGCGAAATTGCGAGTGCACTCAAGCGACCGGAACGCTGGGGATTTTTGAAGAGATATGTTTGTTTGCCGTTCATTAATCTACCGACCCCGAATCCTATCCAAAACAACGCTCCCGGGAATAGCATACCCGGAACATACAATTTTATATTATACCAATTTCATCCGAATTAACCATTAAATATTAAACACACAGGTTATGAAATTATTCTCATCCATCCTGCCGCCTCCCAATATTCGAACCTATCCAGGTTTGCCGCTCCACTCCAGCCAACCACCGTCATAGACGCAGATATCTTCCCATCCCATAAGATAAGCGTAGCAGAACGCTTCACTCGCCCGCCAACCTGTGCCGCAGTAGAAAGCAGTTTTCCGGTTTGGGCTCAATCCGCGCCCTTGCCAAAAGCGGGCGATTTCCTCGAAATTCAGCATCGTCCCATCCGGGTTTATAAACTGCTCCGTGCCAATCGACCCCGCCCAGGTCGAGCCGGGGATGTGGCCTTTCGCCTGGATGTAATCGTAACCGCTGGTCTGCCCGCTGTATTCTTCCCAGCTTCGCACGCAGGCTGCATCTGCAGCTGGATCGATAAGCCGAGAACGTAGCTCTTCTATCCCTATTATCAGCTCGGGATGCAGCGGGATGAGCGCGCCGAAATTCGCGGCGGGAGGTGAGATCTGCTCCCCAGCCTCGATTTCATATCCGGCTGCGATCCAGGTATCAAGTCCTCCATCCAGCAGTCTGATATCGCCCACACCTGCGTACATCAGGATCAAGGCGAGGCGGGCGGCAGCAAAAGGTCTGCGGCTGTAGATTACGATCGAAGATTCGCTCGAAATCCCGGCTGCAACCAAGACAGATTCAAGCTCCTTCGGCTCACAGACATTCCAAAGCGGCGGCTTTTCGAGCAGATTGAGATCCAGATATACCGCACCGGGGATGTGACCTCCCTGATAGCTGGCAAAATCATTAAAGCCCGCCTCAACGATCATGACTTGTCGTTCGTCCGCGGGTTTTTCACCGCCAACCCCTGCCAGCCATCCAGGATAGACAAGCTTTTGGTATTTAGGCAGGCACACCAGCGGGAGCGCCGGTTCTGCTGCTAATTCCTGGAATTTTCCTTCAAAAACGGCTGCATCCAAACCTTCAGATTCCAGGGATTTTGCCGCAAGCAGGCAAGCCTCAGGATCATATCCGTAAAGCACGATGGGGCTTGCTGAAGCCGTTTCGATCAATCGCGGCGGGACGGTAAGCCTGCCACCTCCTTTTTCATCCCACCAGGATATCGGCTGGTTGACCGCGCCCGAGATGTGCCCGCCGCGCAATTCACCCTGCAGCTTCCAACCGTTGTAGGCGGCTGGTCCTCGCAGGTCGACGAAAAGCACAGTATGATCTGCAGCGCGCGCTGAGAGCGCAAGGATATTCAGGCTTTGGGTCATTACAAGGATATATAACACAAAATCATTTGCATTTCCGGTTTCGATTCAGGTTTCAATTCAGACATCAATTCAGGCTTCTATTCAGGCACCATTTCAAGCTTCATTTCAAAATGCCGTTTCCCGCTTGACCTGGGAATTATTCGTTTATATAATGAATAGAATAGATTGTCGCACTGCGCCTACACTGCAGGCGGATCAACATCCTGAAACCCAGATCGAACCAGACCCGGGACAAAACAACCGCTGATCGATGAACATTGGTCGGCGGTTTCCTATTTGGGAGGGCAGCGATGAGCGGTGGATTCATGGGGCAGATTTTAAGGGTCGACCTTTCAGGCGGAGAAATCCATCCGGAATCGATCCGAGACGATTGGGCTGAAGAATACCTGGGTGGGTCTGGGCTGGCAGCTCGTTATTTTCTCGAAGAGGTGGCTCCCCGTGTCGAACCGTACAGTGCTGGCAACCACCTGATCTTTATGACCGGGATGCTGACTGGCACCCCCTCCGCCAGCGCGAGCCGGTATTCCGTGGTAGCCAAATCCCCATTAACGGGGATTCTTGGCTATGCCAATTCAGGCGGTGATTTCGGCCCGATGCTGCGGCGGAGTGGGTTTGATGGGATTATCTTCGAGGGAATCTCACCTGCTCCGGTGTACCTGACGATTGACAATGGACGGGCAGAGCTGCATGATGCCGATCATCTTTGGGGACGACCGGTGCCGGATACCGACGAGCTCATCAAGCAAGAGATGGGGCGAGGCGCCACCGTCGCCTGCATTGGACCGGGGGGTGAGAACCTGGTCCGCTATGCGGCGATCATGAACAATCAGCACCGCGCTGCCGGCAGGTGCGGGATGGGGGCGGTGATGGGGTCAAAACGGCTGAAGGCGATCGCCTGCGCCGGAAAAGCACACGTTCCTCTCGCCGATGAAGAGGGTTTTCGCAGCGCCTCAAAACGCCAGATCGACCTGCTCGACGAATCCAGACTTAAGGTGGGCTTCGACGCTTTTGGGACCAACATGGTCTCGGATATGGTTAATGTACGCGGCGGATACCCAACCTTGAACTGGCGTCAGGGCGTCTTCGACCGGATCGAAGATGTCAACGCCATGGCAGTGACAGACAAGGTCCTGGTCGAGGGCGTAAACTGCTTCGCCTGCCCGGTCTCCTGCGGTCGCAAGACGGAAATCCGGGAGGGAAAATGGCAGGGGCATCATGGTGAAGGACCAGAGTACGAAACGACCAATGTCTTCGGAGCGCTGTGCGGCATCTCCGACCTGAACGCCATCACCATGGCAAACTACCGCTGCAATGAGCTCGGGTTGGATACGATCAGCGCCGGCGCAACGATTGCCTTTGGGATCGAATGCTTCGAAAGAGGCCTGCTGACCTTAGAACTGACAGATGGGATCGAGCTGCGATTTGGGGACGCGGAGCTGGTGGTCGGGCTGGTCGACAGGATTGCCTACCGGCAGGGGTTTGGCGATCTGCTTGCCGAGGGGTCTCGAATGATGGCTCGAAGAATTGGAGGCGGCTCCGAGGACTTCGCCATCCAGGTGAAAGGGCTCGAGCTGCCAGCATATGATCCGCGCGCCGCCAAAATCTGCGGGCTTGGTTATGTCACCGCCAACCGCGGCGGCGACCATATTACCGCCTATGTCCAAGGCCCGACCTTCATCGATGCGCCGTTCTTGATCGTCGAGGACAGCTCGATCCGCGATCCTTTCATTGCAGACCCCCAGGAAGTAAAAGTACTCGTCGATCTTGAAAACGCGCTGGGCGTGTTAGATGCCGTCGGTGCATGCAAGTTTATGGGCATCCTGCTTACTGCTGAAGAGATCTCTGCCTTGATCGCCGCCGCTTCTGGCAGGGAATTTTCCGCCGCAGATTTCAGAACCTGTGGGGAGCGAGTTTACAACCTGATGCGCCTGGGCAGCGCCCGCGAGGGAATTGATCGATCCCACGATATCTTGCCTGGACGGCTGATGAATGACCCTCTCCCAGATGGCCCGGCCGCCGGGATGGTGATCAATCCCGAGACCCTGGAGATGATGAAGGATGCCTATTATAAGTATCGCGGATGGGACCCGGCAAACGGGCTCCCAACTCTGGCAAAGCTGCAGGAGCTGGGGATCGGATGGCTTGAGGATGACATCGCTGTCAGGTCCTGATTCCCAAAGCCCACGATCACCTTACCAAGAGGTGAAATGAGCGGATATACCGATCGACCATGGCTTAAGAGCTATCAGCTAGGACCTTATAAGCTCGAAAAATCGCTGGCGCCGTTCCCGGAATCTCCTGTTTATAAGGCGCTCGACGATGCCGCCCGTGATTACCCTGCCCAGACCGCGATCCTGTATCTGGGGCGAGAGACCAAGTATTACCAGCTTAAAGCCCAGGCCGACAGCCTCGCCGCCGCACTGGTATCGCTGGGGGTAAAGCACGGCGACCGGGTATGCACCTTCTTGCCCAACTGCCCCGAATTCATCCTGAGCGACTGGGCGATCCTGAAAGCCGGGGCGGCGATGGTCCCCACCAGCATCCTGCGGACTCAAGATGGGCTGCTCCACGAAGTCAGCAGCTCCAGGGCGCGCCTGGTGATCTGCCGCGAAGAGCAGCTTGAGCGCCTACTGGCGCTCAAGGAAACCTGCCCGATCGAGCATATCATCGTGACCTCCACCCAGGGCTACGACATCCAGGAGGTCTCCACTCAGCTCCCTACAGGTGTCTTTGAGCTGCGAAAGCTGCTCCACGCCTTCAGTCCAGAACCACCGCCGGTGTCGATCTCGCCGAAAGAGGACTTGTGTGAGCTCGCGTTCACTGGAGGCGCCACCGGGGTTCCAAAGGGCGTGATGATCAGCCACTACAACCGCTACAGCTGCATCTTGCAGGGGTTCTCCTGGCTGCTCAAGCCGGTGCTGCGCGGTTTTGTGGGTAAAGCCTCGGTGATCGTGCCGGTCCCGGTGTTCCACGCCTACGGGCATTTCGTCCTGCAGATGGCGACCCATCTCGGGCTGCGGATCATCTTGATGCCCGATCCCAGAGATATCGACCTGCTAGTCGAATACCTGCTGAAATACCGCCCGTTCCTTATCCCGGCTGTCCCCACCCAGCTCATGCGATTGGCAGAGGTAGGATTAGGCCGGATGAATGTGCTGCCGATGAGCGGCTCGGCTCCCCTGCCTGTCGAGGTCGCCGAAACGATGAAGAAGAAGATCGGCATGCCAGTCTCTGAGGGCTATGGGCTTACCGAGACCTCGCCGGTCACCCATTACAACCTCTCGGCGTTTTCAAAGATCACTGGCTTTATCCCAAAGGAGAAATTCGGGATCGGCGTGCCGACCCCGGATACCGATTGCCGGCTGGTGGATCCGGGAACCGGTGAAGATGTGCCTTTTGGAGAGCCTGGTGAAATTGTCGTACGCGGCCCGCAGATCATGTTGGGATACTGGCCCGAGCCCGGCTCTGGGATTGAAACCGACGGCTGGTTCCACACCGGCGATGTCGGTGTGATGGATGAAGATGGTTACTTTCAAGTAGTGGACCGGATTAAAGATATGGTCAACGTCTCTGGTTTCAAGGTTTACACCAATACAGTCGACGAAGTGCTCTTCAAGCATCCTGCGGTCCTGATGGCAGCTTCGTTCGGTGTCCCCGACCGCGACCATCCAGGCAGCGAGAGGGTGATGGCGGTGATCAGGCTCAAAGAGGAATTCCTTGGAAGCGTCGGCACCGAGGATATCCTGAATCACTGCCGCCAGCATCTCCCTCCTTACGCGGTCCCGAAATATATCGAGCTGCGCAGCGAGCTCCCTCTGACCGTCACCGAAAAGCTATACAAAAAGGCGCTGCGCGATGAAATTACGGCAAGGATCAAAGCCGGTGAAGAAATCTCCAAGTAGTTGAGAGCGGAGGGAATATGGAAACTGTGCGCTACCTTACCCCCGAATGGTTGGAAGACTGTTATGAAAAATATCATCAAAATCCTCGCTTCGAGCAGGAGATGGCGAAACTGACCGTTGCGATGGCTTATCGGGTGACCGCCGAGACTGCCTGGGGTATTGAGGAAGATATCTTGTTTGGCGGGGTGGTCGAGCGAGGCAAGCTCCTGAGATTAAGCTTTCTCAGCGCGGAGGCTGCCAGGACCGAGATGGAATATGTGGTCTCCGCCTCTCCTCAGGAGTGGAAGAAGATCTTGCGCAAAGAACACAAGTTCCTGACCGATTTCATGCTTGGCAAGATCATCCTTCAGCAAGGCAGCAAAGTGGGCGTGCTGGCGATCGCACCCCATGCCAACTCATTTGTAGATGCCCTGACCCAGACCCCCCTCCAGTTCCCGGATGAGATGTCTGCAGATGAGCTGGAGGTATTTCGCGCCGACGTGCATGATTTCCGCCTGCTGCAGGGGGTTTGACCTCAATTGGGTGCGCGGAAATTGGATGAAGATCCACGTTAAAGGCTATCTGACTCTTAAAGGCAAGATGGGGCCTGAAGAATCATTCGAGCTTCAGGATAACGGCTCGCTTCGAGACTTGCTGCAGATGCTGCCGCCGGAAATTCTTGATTCCTGCGAAAGGTCCCGTTTAGTTCGTCCAGACCTGCATACTCAGCTTCGTTTTACGGTTTTGATCAACGGGCGCGCAATCAACCAGCTTCCCCAGCAGCTGGAAACGCGGCTGAATGATGGCGACGAGGTCGCGATATTTCCTCCGATGGCTGGCGGAAAATAGGCTCTTCACAGCATGATCGCCTTTGTTATAATGGGCAATTATGGTAGGAATTCGCCCGCTGGATCGATCGAGGCGAATTTTAACAGCAGTCCTTGTTTTCCAAAAATTCTCGCAGAGGAACCATGAAAACTGAATTTAAGATCACTCCAGAGTATGTGCAGGCTAAAGTTCCCGTGACCATTTTCCACATCCAGGGCGATATTGACACCAACACCTTTCAGCTGCTTCAAGACCAGGTGAAAGAGGCCAACCAGTCTGGCACCAATTACCTGCTGCTGGATCTAAGCGGAGTGAATTTCATCAGCAGCGCCGGGTTCCGCGCCCTGCATGCTGCCTACATCATGCTGCGAGAAGCCTCTCCCGATGCGGTTGGTAAAGGCATCATGGACGGCACGTACAAATCCCGCCACCTCAAGCTGCTCCACCCGGCTCCGAACGTCCAGATGTCGCTGAAGACCGCCGGCTTTGATATGTATATCGAATCCTTCGACGACCTGAAGAAAGCGCTCGAGTCTTTCGGATAATCTGAACCTTCTAATAATTAGACAACAGCGCGCCCAGATAGGCTGGTGTGCGCTGTGTTTTTGATATTCCAACGATATCCATCCATTTCCTTTCAGAAACCTCCCCGCCTCAACGATACCATTCTAATATCGCCAGGATGGTATCTTCGGCAGTTGCAAAAACCGCTTCACTTCATTAAGATCGGCAAGCATTTGCAGCTTGCGCCAATCTGGTGTTTCGCGCAGCAAACGGATTTGTAACGCCTCAATATCCGGATGGGTGTCGGAAAAGTACTGCGCCATCATTTTAGTAAAGTATACGATTCTATGAGCCGATTTATTTTTGGTCTCACTTCATTTTTACAATTGCAATCTTACATATGGTTAATACATTACTGGTAGAATTTATCTCAATAATCAGGTTCTTTTTTTTGGTTTTTATACCGTTCGATCCGAGGACAATCATGAATCAATCCCGAAAAGTCTCTGAAATCATTGAGCCCCGCCAGGTGATCGAAGGCGCCGGCGTTCTGCTGCGCCGTTCGATCGCCCCAAGCCGGACAAACCCCCACGACCCGTTCTTGCTTTTCGACCACTTCGCCTTCAACGATCCGCTGGAAGGTCCGATCCGAGGTTTCCCGATGCACCCCCACCGCGGCATTGAGACCGTGACCTATATGCTCGAGGGCTCTGTCAACCACCGCGACAGCCTGGGGAACGCAGGGTTGATCGGAGAAGGCGATGTGCAGTGGATGACCTCTGGGCGAGGCATCCTGCACGAAGAGATGCCCCGCCGCAGCCCGGAGGGGAACATCTACGGCTTTCAGCTTTGGGTCAACCTGCCGGCAAGGTTGAAGATGAGCCAGCCCCGCTACCAGGAGGTCAACGCCGGCAATATCCCAAGTGTGAAGCGTCCGGGCGTCACCATCCGCATTGTCGCCGGTGAGGTAGACGGCGTGAGCGGTCCGGTCACCGAGATTGCCGCCAACCCGATCTACATGGACGTATCGCTAGACCCGGGCGCTTCCTTCAGCCACCCCATCCCGATGGGGCACACCACCGTGGCCTATGTCTTTGAGGGCTGCGGTTTCCTCGGCGTTCAAAGCGATTCCTCGGGGACTTTTATCGAGGCTGTGAAGCTGGTTTCTTTTGGGGAAGGCGATCACCTCGAAACCCGGGCCGCACCCGATTCGCCGCTCCGCTTTATGCTGATGGCAGGCGCGCCGTTCAATGAGCCGACTGTGCCTTATGGACCTTTTGTAATGAACACATGGGAAGAGATCCAGCAGACCCTCGACGACCTGCGCAGCGGTCGCTTCGTTCAAGCTTGAACCATAGAGGGGATTGATGACATTTGACACTGGCAGCCTCTAGCGAAGCTCCGTATGATAGGGAGGGTTAAACACCCCGGCGGATGAAGATGGGCAGGAATTCCGCACCGGGGTATCGGAGGCGATTATGACCAGGATCTCTTTCATCGGCGCAGGCAGCCTGGGATTCACATCCAAGCTGGTGCGCGATATCCTCACCTTCCCACTGCTGCAAGACGCTCACTTCAGCCTGATGGACATCGACCCGGATCGGTTGGAAATGGCTCACCGCGCTGTTACCAGGCTTCTCGAGGCCGGCTCCTACCCCGCGACCGTGACCGCTACGCTCGACAGGGCTGAAGCCCTGAGAGACGCCGATGTGGTGCTCACCACCATCCTATCCGGCAGCACCGAGGTCTGGCGCCATGACATCGAGATACCGATGAAATATGGGGTAGATATCAACGTGGGCGACACGCGCGGCCCAAGTGGGATCTTCCGATTCCTGCGCACGCTGCCAGACATGCTCGCAATCGTAGGCGATATGGAGCGTTTGTGCCCGAATGCCGTCCTGCTGAACTACACCAATCCAATGGCGATGCTCTGCGGCGCCCTCCAGCGCCAGACATTTATCCCCGTCACCGGGCTGTGCCACTCCGTGCAAGGCACCGCTGAGATGCTCGCACGCTGGATCGGCGCGCCAATCGAGGAGATCACCTATACCTGCGCCGGCATCAATCACCTTGCCTGGTACCTGGATTATCGCTGGAAGGGGCAGGATGCTTACCCGCTGATCCACCAGGCTATCAGCGAGCAGCCGGAGATTTATCAAGAGGAGATTGTACGCAATGAGCTCTTCCTGCACCTGGGTTACTACGTCACCGAATCGAGCGGGCACCACTCCGAATACTCCTGGTGGTTCCGCAAGCGTCCAGACCTGGTTGAGAAATACTGCCTGCATGGAACAGGCTGGAACCCCGGCGAGCATGCTTACATCTTGAAGGAATATCAGAAAGCAGAATCAACCTGGAGGCAGATCGTCGAAGAGCGCCTGGCTCAGCCTTTAACCGCTTCCGACCTGCAGCGTGGCCGCGAATATGCTTCGTCCATCATCAACGCCCTGCGCGGCGGCGAGCCCTTCCGCTTCAACGGCAACCTGCCAAATACGGGGCTGGTGACCAACTTGCCGCCAGCCGCCTGCATCGAGGTGCCAGTATTTGTCGACCGCTCCGGCTTTCACCCCGTGTACGTCGGCGCACTTCCTCCTGAATGCGCCCTGCTCACCCATCTTTCCAGCGCGATCGAGGAGCTTGCGATCCAGGGTGGGATCGCCGGCGATCCCACTGCGATCTTCCGCGCCATTGCCCACGACCCGCTCACCGCTGCGGTGCTCTCGCTCGCCGAGATCCGCCAGATGGTGAATGAACTTTTCGCCCAGAACCAGCCGTACCTGCCGCAATTCCAACACTTCACGGTATGAACGCATTTTCACGATAAGGGCATACCTACCCCACCTGGGTGCCCTCGAGCAGGTTGCAGGCCTCGACCTTACGCTTATGCGAACTCTTATCGAGGGACAGGGCATTCGTGGTATACTGAAAGTACCATTACACAGGATTTGTGTAAGGATCGCCAGTCCTCTGTACAGGGCTGGTTTTTCTTTTCACCGATTAATCAACCTGACCTCATCGCTCCAACGGCACGATCATGATCGGCGCTCGGTTTTCGGGCAGAGAGGAAATTTGATGAGCTACAACCAAGGCGAATCCGTTGTCCACCACCAGTTCGGTGTTGGCACGGTGGTCGGGATCGAGACCATGAACGTTAACGAAGAGCTGCGCCAGTTTTACCGGGTCAGCTTTGATCGAACAATGCTTTGGGTACCGGTAGCCGGAAGCTCCAGCGGGATTCGCCCGATCACCACAAAAGGCAATCTTGCACCCTTTCGCGAAGTGCTCAAATCCTCTCCGTCAGCCTTTGAAGGTGATTTCCGCCAGCGCCAGGCTGAGATGACCCGCCGGGTTGATTCGGGTACATTTCAGGGTCTTTGTGAAATCGTCCGGGACCTCAGCGCTCGCCTCTCTGGCAAACCGCTCAATCTCTATGAGTCTACCCTCTTGAAACGCTCGCGGGAGGCATTGATCACCGAATGGTCTGCCGCCAGCGGATGTTCTTCGGATCAGGCGCTCGACGAAATCGATGGATATCTGCGTCACAGCATGGAGCAGCCTCCAAAGGCGCAAGTCTAGATTATTTCTTATTGGTTTACTTTAGATTGAGGAGAAGCAGCATGGATTTCAAAGTAGGCGACCAGGTGATCCATAAGGCTTATGGACCAGGCGAAATCACTGAGCTGGATGAAAAAGTGGTTTCAGGACAGGTGAATACTTATTACATCGTTCAGATGAAAACGATGACCCTCTACGTCCCAGTCTCCGACCCTGGCTCCAACTGCCTGCGTCCTCCCACCCCAACGAGCAGCTTCGAGGAATTGTTCGAGATCCTCAGAGGACCCGGAGAACCGCTGCCCGAAGACCGTATGGAGCGCAAGAATCTGCTCACAGAGCGGCTGCGCGCAGGACGGCTCGAAGCCGTCTGCCAGGTGATCCGCGATCTTACCCAACTCAACCGAAAAAAGAAATTGAACGATTACGATGCCGCGATTTTCGAGCGCGCCCGCAGTTTTCTTTTGAATGAATGGCGGGTTGCCTTTTCGATCCCCATTCAGCAAGCTGAACACGAGCTGCAAAAGCTGCTCGCGCTGTGACTTCCCGTACTACTTAGGGTTAAGATACTCCCGCCAGCCCCCATAACGGGTGATTTCCGGCTTACCCTCGACCAGGTAGGCTTCTGCCAGCACGCCCAGCACCTGCTCACCCGTCTCTAAAAGCACTTTCCCCAAGCACAGCCCGGGCGGCTCCGCCTCCAGAATTCCGATCAACCCCGCCCCGCTGACCTCCCAGAGCTCGAGGGCGATCGCCGCGCCTTCCCCTTCTTTGACGCGCAGCATCCCCGGGTAGCGGTCTTCGATCGACCAGAGCCGGTAGGTGGGGGCTGTCCGCCCCTCGCCCACAAATCTCGCTCCCGCCCGGATCATATTACGGTTGAGCTCCAGCCCCCTCATCAGCGTTCCATTGACTGCCAGCAGCATTCGTCCTCCACAGGATTTTGCACATTATCACAAGGTCAGTTTTTGATGAACGAATTCATAATCAGATATTGCCAATATCCAAATTTATTTTATACCGAAATATGGATAAAGGCATTGCAGACTGTTGAGACAATTCCTGGAAAGCCTCGTCGGGCTTGCAAATCATCCAAAATGTGAGTACAATCAGTGCGCAAAACGGATCGTGTAGATCCCAAAGTACGCAGCCATGCGGGCGTCGCCAAGTGGTAAGGCATCAGCCTTCCAAGCTGATATTCGTGGGTTCGAGTCCCATCGCCCGCTCTGAAATGTGCTCTCGTGTCAGGTGTCATCGTCCCCGCGCTTGATACGTGACCCAAGAGCGCATTGCATATAAATGGGGGCCCGTAGCTCAGCGGCAGAGCGCGCGGCTCATAACCGCTTGGTCGCAGGTTCGATCCCTGCCGGGCCCACTTTTGACCCCTGGTGTTATCTAAAAAAATCCCCAAATGGGGATTTTTGATTTACATTGGCAACGAATAAAACCAGTCTGGCATAATTTTCCAGTAGTTCGTTTTGACTGCAAAGCAGAAGTTTTTTCCATGCCTGCCAAATAAACCGAAAGGGTTCTTTCCGAAAATGAAGTTTGTAAATTATGGAGCTGATCTATAAGGCGATCCTCCAACCATTCATGCGTATGACAATGCCTGTCTTTTTCCTTCGCTTGGGGCAATTTGAAGACCCTGCTGGTGAAAGAATCTTTTTTAGTATGTAGACCCTTCTGTCACCAGAATGGGTCCTGTTGTCCGAGGAAAAGAAAAAACCACTCCTCTGGCGAGCGAATGGATTAGGCCAGTATAATATCCTGGATTTACTCGCCTTAAAGTATATCGGATGGCTGGATCCTGTTTTTTTTTATGATCAAGAAGCTGCCAAACATGATGAGGGGTGATGTGGATTTAAGGTCATTTTCCCGAAATTACAAGGACTGGCTTAAAATCTGCCTGCTGGCGGCGGGTTTTCTCATTCTTGCGAGTTTGACAGCTCAGTATATTGTCTCCCATAATGCCTGGCAGAACAGCGACTTTTTCACATTCTGGGCTGCGGGAAAGTTGGTCGTCAGCGGGCATAATCCTTACGACCAGGTAGAATGGTTGGCGGTGCATCGAGCCGCCGGTTCGACATGGTTTCCCAATCCCGCTCTTGTATACCCCTTGCCGGCAGCGCTGTTGTTTGTGCCTCTGGCTAAACTTCCGCTGCCTCAAGCTGCTTTTGTCTGGCTGGTTATAAGTCAGTTCCTGGTGCTCGGAGCTGTGCTTTTAACCGTCACTGCTATGAAATGGAAGCGCGTCACGATATATATCCCATTCATTGTGTTGGGAGTTTTTTTCTTCCGCCCCACATTGATCACAATGATCAACGGGCAACTCAGCAGTCTTCTGCTCTTTGCGACGGCGGCGGCAGTGTTTTTCTGGTCACGCGGCCAGTGGTTCTGGGGAGGAATGCTGATCGGACTCGTTGCCCTCAAACCGACCGCTGCGATAGTTTTCCTCCCAGCGGTGGGTATCTGGCTGCTCTGGCGGCACAAATGGCGAGGGCTGGTTGGGATAGGGGTGATCCTGTTTCTATTATGGGGAATGGGAGCATTCGTTCAGCTCAATTGGTTAGCAGAGTGGATTTCAATAGGGCAATCTAAGGTCTCCCAGACATTGAGCTCCACATTCTCGCCTACAATTTGGGGATGGGTGGCGATGTCGACCCATACAGCTCCACATTGGCCGCTTTTTGCCGGAGGCATCGCGGCTGGAGTCATACTGCTGGGATTATGGATCACCAGACGCGCTTCATACTCCGACCAGTGGCTTCTGATGCTTGGCGTGGTGATGCCGATTGCGCTGATGGCGGCACCCTACATTTGGAATTACGACCAGGTGATGTTAATCGCCCCGATCCTGGCAATGACTGCGCTGCTGGACCAGGCCAATGCTCCTTTTGCAGTCGTCGCACTCACACCGATTATGGTTGACCTGGCGGCAGTGGCGTTATTGTTGCTGGCGGTGTCTTTAGGGCATGATGCCTGGGGCTGGCTGCTGCCAATGACCGTTGCCGTGATTTTTGGCGGCGTATACGGATATACACGCAGATACAGCGAGCGCCCACTGATAAATCGGCAGCTCGAATAATATGATCGAATTCGAGACAACGCCGTTGTTGGAAACGAATCTTCACCAGCTCGATGAACAGCTTCATCTCAGGACAATGCAGCGGGACCATAGAATGCTGTCCCTGAGTGCCGCCGTGATCTGACCTCAGAGCTCGTCCTTCCGGCGGATCACCGGATGCGGACTGCTTCCAACCACAACTCAGACAGGCAGTTGAATATTGTGATAACATCATTATGAAATTGCCCGCCCGCTTGATTTTGGCACGCAGCTGCTCTTTGATGAACTTGTCGGAGAGCGAGAATAATTTGAGGCTGATGGAGGTTCCCAATGGCCGCTCCGGTGACCCATGAGCTTTTGAAGGATTTCCTGGAAGCGTTTAATCACCATGATCTAGATTCCATCATGGAATATTTCGCCGAGGATTGCGTCTTTTATATGCCAAGAGGCGCCAGGCCTCACGGCGACCGCTATGTTGGGAAGAGCGAAGTTCGGGCCGGCCTTGCGAAAAGATTCGAGGGGATTCCAGATGTCCATTATGGAGACGATCGGCATTGGGTCTGCGGTGATTTCGGGGTCTCAGAATGGACGCTGACCGGCACGTCGATGACCGGGCAGCAGATCGAAGTGCGGGGGGTAGATCTGCTGGAGTTCGCCCAAGGGAAGATCATCCGCAAGGATTCCTTCTGGAAAATTGTTGAGTGAGTGAGACGCGAGTTAAACCCCGCATCCCGCGCTGCCTTGCAGCTTACCATAGGTACCTGTCGATCTAGCCTGCATAAACAAGAGGAGGAAAGCAACCCTATGAACGCCCTCTTCAACATCGAACTCTCTATCAACATGCCTGACGGAGGCCGGCACGCCAGGCATCTGCTCAACTTGTACTTCGACGATATCCCTGCTGATATCAATGAGACCGCTTACAATCTATGCGACGCCTGCCTATCTGTCCAGGCCATTAAATTCACCAAGCTGACACTGAAACGCTCCGATGTATGGTCCAGCCAGGAGCACAGCCTGGAAATTTTCGCACTGCTTTCTGTTTCCGGCGAAGATTTAGCATTTATCAAGCAGGTGATCGAAAAATATATGGGTGATTTCCCCGATTACTTGAAGAAAGCAAGCAGTCGGTATTTTCCCCACGGCGGCTTCCCGCCCGACATCCCGCTAAAGCCAACCAATTGGAAAATCGAAATCCACCAGGTTTAATATCATATTTAAAGCTCCCACCTGGTTTTTGAAAACAAACTGTTTCTTTTTGGGTGCTGGAGGAGACTGTCAATGCAGTTTGAAGCCCTTATTCAAGATCTCGCCCAGGACAGCTTCATCCGCTCCAACCCATGGAAATTCAGGCTGGAGGGGGTCTCGATCCCGGTCGACCTTTGGCACGGGGAAGAGGACGCCAACTTATCCATCTCTGCCGCACGCCACCTGGCTCGCACGATCCCAAACTGTAAGGCTGCCTTCCTGCCCGAAAAAGGGCATTGGCTGATCCTGGACTGTTGGGAAGACATCTTGAGGTCGCTTCTGGGTTAAAGCGGCCTTCCATAAGCAGCAGAAAGGGACAGCATGGCAAAAAAAGACAGCATTGCAAAAAAAGACAGCCGGGTCAAAAACAACAAGCTCGATTGGCCAGCCTCGGTCGGTGTGATCTACAGCGCGGTGCGGCGCGAGGATTTTGCGACCGAAGCGCAGTACATCACCGAGCAGGGCGCCGAGCAGGATGCCCATCTGATTGGGGAGTACCTGGGGACCTTCGGCGTGGACGTTCGCCTTTACCCGGGGGATGAAGCCCTCGCCCAGCGCCTGATGCACGATAAGCCCGAGATGCTCTTCAATCTGGTGGATTTCGATCAAGGGCCAGGAAAGCCTGGCTGCCGCCATCCCTGGCGTGCTGGAGCTGCTGGATATTCCTTACACCGGCACAGGCATGCTGGGGATGGCGCTGGACACTAACAAGTTCTTCATTAAAGAGCTGCTCCAGCGCAACGGCCTGCCCGTCCCCGTCTTCCAGCTTTTCACCTCGCCGGACGCTTTCCTGAACCCAACCTTGCGTTTCCCGGTCATCTCCAAGCTGAATGCCATCCACGGCTCGGTGGAGATCACGCGTGAAGCCGTCTCGGAGAACGAGAAGCAGCTGCGCAAACGCCTGCGCAAGCTGATCCGCACCTACCACCAACCGGTGCTGGTGGAGGAGTTTGTCGGCAACCGCGAGATCACCGCCATCCTGGTGGAAGGCAGCCATAAAAAGGTCTACATGGCAGAGAAGATCTTCCGGCACTCCGAGGGGCCGTACTTCTTCCTGACCTTCGAGGACCAGTGGCTGACCGCCATGAACGCAGCCTTCTACTACCGCCCTTATCGGGACCCGCTTCTGCGCGAGATGGTCTTCAAAGCCTTCGAGGTGGCGAACATGAGCGACTACGGCAAGTTCGATGTCCGCCTGGACGAAGCCGGACGCTACTATTTCATCGACACCAACTGCAACCCCGCCCTGGGACCTAAAGAGCTGGACATGGCCCTGTCCGTTATCCTGGATCTTTACGGGGTCTCATTTTACGAGATTCTCAAGCGATTGATCATGAACACGATGCGGGAAAAGATGCAGGTGACCAGTCTCGCAGTAATGACTGGTCCATCGGTTTCGGTGGTCTCAAAAGATCGGCCAAAAAAGCCTTGAGCGCTTTACTGTATTCGTATACAATCAATCTAACGGATAAATCAGAAACTCCGGATCGATCATAAGGTTCGCCTCCCCTCAGCCAAAAGAAAGGAGCCCCCAAAATGACTGTCGCACGTGTGACCGAAATCAAAGCCTCTTCTTCGAAGAGCTTCGACGACGCCCTCAAAGCCGGCATTGCCCGCGCCAATAAGACTCTTAAGAACGTCAAAGGCGCCTGGATCGAGAACCAGGAGGTCCTGGTCAACGATCATGGAGACATCAGCGAATACCGCGTCCATCTTAAGGTAACCTTCGTCCTGGAAGACTGAAACCGAAACGATCGTCCATATCCTCGATCCGTTTTCAGGGTTTTCTTTACCTAGCGAATGGATGCTTGCATGACCATGTCCGCTTGTTTTTGAACGCAGCTATTTCCAGGAGCTTTCCTGGTGATCAGGCCGTGTTTGGCTTCTAATCTTGAACATTTTCAAAGCATTAACCAAGGAGGAATAAGATGAAACTATCCCCACCGAAACAGATTACCTGGTTTATCGCTCTGGCTCTTGCTGTACTCGCGCTGCTCGGTTCAGGAGGGTTCATCGCCCCGCTAGCCGCGTACGCCTTCTGGCTTGCCATGCTGTCTGCAGCGCTCCTGCTCATAGCGACCATCGTAAAGGGTCTGTAGTTTATCTGCCATTTCGGGGCTGATGCGCTTTTTACGGCCTGGGACGCCTCAGCCCCGCCATTTCTCCGGAGGCACGCTGCTTGTTTCAAGCAGAATCCGGAGCAGCGGCGCACCTTCTCTGCTGCCGCGATAATAGCAGCAGGTCGACACCGAATAAATATACGATTGCCCTTCCCAATCTTAAACCTATTGAAAGACATTTCATTTCCATTAGTAAAAATGTGTCTTGTACTAATTTGTTCTTAACCTTCAAATTTATCCATTATAATGACCAATCCTATCCTCTTTCTCCCCTCCAGGAGCTTCCCATGTCCCTCGTCGGCGTCACGCAAGTTCAAGCCCGCCTCCCCGTCACCGTCTTCCAGCTGCAGGACCGGGTCAATATGGGCAACACCCTCGAGCTGGAAAGCACCGCTCGCGCCGCTCATGCCCAGGGCGCTCGCTTTCTGCTGCTCGACCTGACCCTCGCCCCCTCCTTCACCAGCGCCGGTCTGCGCTCCCTGTTGATCATCCACCGCCTCTTCGAGCCGAAAACCTCTGCTCCCCCCAATCAAACCGCTGGCTCTGCAGCCTCTTCGAATTCAGCCCCGGCTGCGAAGTCAAAAACCGTCAAGCTGCTAAACCCCTCGCCCGAGGTCCGCCGCACCCTGCAGATCTCCGGCTTTGACCGTTATTTCGAGATCTACACCGATCTCAAAAAAGCCCTCGCCTCGTTCTGATCTACTGTTCCAGCTTTCGCCGGATTACGATCATCGTCACGTCGTCCTGCTGCGCCGCCCCACCCGTAAATCGCTTCAAGTCCTCCAGCACCGCCCCAAGGATCTCCTCCGCCGGGTGGCTGCCGACCTTCCGCAGCACTTCCTGCAAGCGCCGCTCGCCGTAAAAGCGCCCTATCCGGTCCTGCGCTTCGGTGATCCCATCCGTGTAGAGCAGCAGCACATCTCCGGGCGAGAATTTCACAATCTTCTGCCCCCACACCGAATCTGGCATCACCCCCAGCGCCATGCCCGTGGCGCGCAGCCGGTCGAAAGGCTTGCCCTTCTGGCTGCTGATCAAATAAGGTGGGTTGTGCCCCGCATTCACGTAGCGCATCCGCCCGGTATCCGGCTCCAAGACCGAATAGAACGCAGTCACAAACATCTCGCTGCGCGTGTCGGATAGGATCCGTTCGTTCACCTGGCCGAGCACGAAAGAGGGCAGGGTGGCATACTGGGTGGCGTAAGTCCGGAATAGTGTGGAGCTGAGCGCCATAAAGAGCGCCGCACCCATCCCCTTGTCTGAGACATCCGCGATCACAAAGCCCCAGTTGTTGTTCGCGAGCGGGATAAAATCGAAGAAATCACCCGAGGTTTGCAGAGCTGGCTCCAGGTGGGCAGCCAGGTCCCAGCCGCGCAGTTTTGGTGGCTTCTCCGGCAGGATCCCGGACTGGATCTTGCCAGCGTTCGCCAGCTCCTGGTCCACCAACCGGCCGCGTGAGCTCTGCTCCATCCGGCGCCCTTTTTCCACCGCCAGTGAGATTCGCCCGCTCAGTTCTTTGACGAAGGCTACCTTTTCCCACAGGTCTAACTCGCCGCTCTGCTGTACGATCCCGATCCCGCCCAGAGGCTGGCCGGAATGCGAAAGCAGCGGCGAAAGCAGCAGCTGGTAATCGCCCATCGGATCGCCGCTCCAGGGCGGCGCCTCGCCAGGGGCGAAGACCTGCAGCTCCTGGCGGGCTTGCAGCCAGCGCCAGGCCGCGTCGGAGAGTGAATCCACCCGCTCGGATGGGTAGCACAGCAGGCTCTGCTTGGGGAAGAGCCGCACTTCGATCTGACTGCCCGGGAAGAGCGGCGGGAGCTCGCCGCGCAACAAGCCCGAAAGCCGGGTTCGGTCGCCCGCAGCCAGGTCCATCGCCTGCGCCAGCCGCTCCAACACCTCGGCTTGCTCTGGGGTCTGGGACGCTTTCGGCGATGCCCTGCGCTTGCCCTGGTGAACCCGCCGCACCGTCTCTGCCAGCTCGTCGGCGCTGATGTCCTTCAAGGCATAGCCCGCCACCCCCGCCTCCAGGGCTTCTTCCACCAGCTCTTTATCCCGGAAGCTGATCAGCGCCAGGACCTTCACCTGCGGCCAGCGCTGGCGGATCTGGCGGGTGGCCGCCACCCCATCCATCACCGGCATCTTCAGGTCCATGAGCACGATATCTGGCGTCAGCAGCTCACAGAGCTGGATCGCCTCTTCGCCGTTGCTCGCCTCTCCCACCAGGCTGAATTCCGGGTAGGCGGTCAGGAACGCTCGCAGCCCGCTGCGCATCAGCGGCAGGTCATCCACGGTCACCAATCGGATCGATTCTTTCTCGCCCATAGGCTGAATTCTAACCGCGAACGCCCATTTTCACAAATCATCACTCCTATCTCGCTCATCTACGAAAGTTGCCAAAGAGCCGGATTGGTGGTGTTATACTATTCTTCTGTTTGGGCTTCTCAAAATGCCCGCCACTTGAATCAAACCCATGAGCACACCAATGAACTATGCCATCGAGGTCGTCCCATTTGGCGATTTCGCCGACCCGCGTCTATTCACCCGCCTCGCCCGATCCGCCGAGTATGCCGGCTGGCAGGGTCTTTTCGTCTGGGATCACCTGGCATACGTCTACGGCTGGGCTGGGATGGACCCCTGGGTGGCGCTTTCAGCCGCAGCGGCTGTGACCGATCGCATTCTGCTCGGGGTGGACGTCGCCCCCCTGCCGCGCTACCGCCCGCACGTGCTCGCCCAGACCATCGCCACCCTCGACCGGCTCTGTCAGGGCCGGCTGATCCTGGGTTTCGGGCTGGGTGGCGCCTCGCAGGAGTTCTCAACCTTTGGCGAAGAAGACGGCGCTCGCCGGCGCGCCGAAATGCTCGACGAAGGCTTGCAGGTTCTAGACGCTTTGCTGCGCGGTAAGAAGCTCGATCACCAGGGTGCTTTCTACACCCTCAAGAACGTCACCCTGAATCCTCTGCCTGTTCGCCAGCCGCGCCCCCGATCTGGATCGGCGGCGACAGCCCGCCTGCCCTGCGCCGCGCCGCCAGTTGGGATGGCTGGGTCTTTCCCGCCAACGAGATGGACGGCAAGATGGCGTACTCCCCCGCGGATATCGCCGTTAAGGTCGGTGTCATTCGGCAGCGCCGCAGCGCCGAGAATCCGTTTGATGTCGCGATCAGCGGTTGCTCAGAGCCCGGTCAGGATGATCTCCCCGCCTCTTACGCCCAGGCTGGCGCAACCTGGTGGCTGGAGACCGTATTCGGGATGCGCGGCTCGGTGGAGGAGATGCTCAGGCGGGTGGAGGCCGGGCCTCCACGCCCATGAGCCAGCTCTTTGCCCAGGAAATGCTGGTGCTGTTTGCGATCCTCGCCATCGGCGTCGGGATCGGCTCGATCAGCGTGGGCGGGGTCTCGCTCGGCTCAGCCGGGGTGCTCTTCACCGCCCTGGTATTCGGACACTTCGGGCTGACCGTCCCCCGACCGATTATGGAATTGGGCCTGCTGCTCTTTGTCTATTCGGTTGGGCTGCAGGCTGGGCCGCGTTTCTTCCGCACCTTCCGCCGCCACGGCATCCGCTTTGTTGGAATTGCCCTCACCGCCGCCGGCAGCGGCGCATTGGCCTGCCTTGCCGTTCAGCGATGGCTCGACCTGCCATTCGACCTGGCAGCCGGCTTATACACCGGCGCTCTCACCAGCACCCCTGCCCTCGCCGCAGCCCTGGACGCTGCCCATCGCATCTCGCCGACTTCAAGCGGGGCGGTCTCGGTTGGTTACGGCGTCGCCTACCCCTTCAGCATGATCGGCGTCGTCCTGCTCATCCAGTTTCTGCCTTCGCTCTTCCGGAAGAGTCTCGCTGGGGAGGAAGCCGCCTGGCAGGTGGATAAAGAAAGCGAGACACCCTCGCTCCAGGCGCGCCAGTTCCGGCTCACCAACCCCAACTGCGATGGCAAAACGGTCAGCGAGATCAACCCTCACCGCATGATCCAGGCAAACATCTCGCGGATAAAACACGGCGAACAGGTCTTTGCAGCCAGTCCCGACCGCCTGGTCCACCTCGGCGACGTGGTGATGGTTGTCGGCACAGCGGAAGAGCTGGATAAGATGCGCTTCTTGCTTGGCGAAGAGACCCGTGAGCGCATGGATGTCAATGCCGACGTACTAAGCGTCGATGTGGAAGTCACCGAAAGCTCTTTAGCCGGCAAACGGCTGGGTGAGATGCGCCTCTGGGAGCAGTACACGGTCGTGATCACCCGCATCCGCCGCCAGGGAGTCGAGATCTCCCCAGCCGGGAATGTCAGCCTCGAGATGGGCGACAACCTGCGCGTCGTCGGCGATAAGCTGGCGGTCCAAAGCTTTGTCGAGCTCGTCCACGGGCACCCTCGCCGGGCCGAGGAGACCAATATGCTGCCCTTTCTGGCAGGCCTGCTGCTCGGAATCCTGATCGGCTCGATCCCAATCGGTTTGCCCAATGGCATGCAGGTCAGCTTGGGCACCGCTGGGGGCGCTTTCCTCGTCAGCCTGGTCGTCGGGCATTTCGGCGGCATTGGTCCGCTTCGCCTTTACGTGCCGCCTGCCGCCAAGAACCTCGCCCGAGAGCTCGGGCTGATCCTGTTCCTGGCTGGGGCGGGTGTCAGCGCTGGCGCCCATTTTATCGAGATCATCAACCAGCAAGGCCCTCTTTTGCTGATCGGCGGCGCGCTGATCACGATTACCTCTGTACTGGCTGCGCTGGCGCTGATGCACTTTGGCTACCGCATGAATCTGCTCGCCACGATGGGCGCCCTCACCGCCTGCATGACCAATCCTCCCGGTCTTGGCGCGGTTAACGACCAGACCGATTCCGACCTGCCGACCCTCTCCTATGCCAGCGTTTAC
The DNA here is from genome assembly GCA_963827155.1 of uncultured Chloroflexia bacterium. Lineage (GTDB taxonomy): Bacteria > Chloroflexota > Anaerolineae > Anaerolineales > UBA4823 > UTCFX2. Next base: position 3,190,554 of record CAWGZV010000002.1, read on the forward strand.
CCGGTGGCGCTCATCTTCAAGATCCTGCTGGCGCAGATCCTGGTCGAGGTCCTGGCGAGATTGGGATGAACACCATTCCTGCATCCGACGGCTCCCCCCCAGCCTCACCGTCGAGCCTCGCCCGCAAGCTCGGTATGCAGCCCGGCGTGCGTATCTGCCTGCAGGATCCCTCCGTTCCGGCGCAGCAGGTCATCCGGCAGTCGCTTCCCCCCTTTATCACCATCGATGAAATCCTGCTTCCGAACGTTCGCTATGATCAGATCGTGTTCTGGCCGCGAGATTTGGAATGCTTGCCAGAGCAGTTCGCTATGCTCCAATCGTGCATCCAGCCAAACGGCGCGATCTGGGCAGTGATGCCGAAAAAGAAATTTGCCGTTGGGCGGGGTATTCGCTTCAGCTGGGAGCAGATGCAGGCCGCCGGGCTGACCACCGACCTGGTCGATAACAAGGTCGCTTCAATTGGCCGGGAAGATTACGGCACCCGTTTCGTGATCCGCAGGGAACGCCGCCCCTTCTACCAGATCCAGACCTCAATGCACGAAGGACGCAGCTCATGAGAGTAAAAGCCGGAAACCCGGTCGAGCTTCTAACCGCAAAAGAAGTATCCCCAATCCTGCGGGCTTATTTTGAGCTAAACCAGCTCAAGGGACTCTACCGCCAGGGCTGGCTGCGAGCAGGGCTGGACGAGGCGCAGTGTGAGACTGTCGCCGATCATACCTTCGCGGTCGCGCTGCTCTCGCTCTGGCTTGCCCAGGCTTATTTCCCAGGGCTCGACCTCGGGCGATTGGTCCAGATCGCGCTGCTCCACGAGCTGGGCGAGATCTATGCCGGCGACATCACACCCGCCGATGGTCTCACCTCCGAGGAGAAGCACCGCCGCGAGGCCGATTCGGTCCGGCGGGTGCTTTCCGGGCTGCCTTTCGCCGAGACATGCCAGAGTTTGTGGCAGGAGTTCGAGGACAGCTCCTCCACCGAAGCCCGTCTCGTCCGTCAGGTTGACCGCCTGGAGATGGGGCTGCAGGCTGGGGTTTACGCCCGCCGGGATCTTCTCGATCCTGCCGAATTTCTGCAGTCTGCCCGTGAAGCGCTGAGCGAAGAAGCGCTGATCTGCCTGCTCGATGAGCTCGAATGCTTGAATGGAGCAATCGAAACCTGAGAAGAAATTCCAATCTCTCCAAAGTGTTCTGTTAGAATTCTATTTCGGAACACAAAAGTCCGGTGAATAAGTCCGGAAGCATGCGTACCAAAATTGATATTTGCTTTGCGAACTTCGCTGCTTTGGGTTTTGAAATCATCAATTATGAGGTGAAATGATGAAATTCCGCAAACGTTCCAACATCATCCTGGGCATCCTGCTCATTCTGGTAGGCATCTGGTTCATGAGCCGCCAGCTCTATCCCGACCTGGCTTTTTGGGGCTACTTCGACTTTTCCTGGCCCTGGTACGTGATCGGGGTCGGCGCCTTTCTGATCCTGCTCGGGTTGCTGCTCGGCACGCCTGGGATGGCTGTGCCCGCCTGCATCGTCGCCGGGATAGGTTTCATATTACTATGGCAGAATTCCACCGGCAGCTGGGAGAGCTGGTCCTACGCCTGGACGCTGATCCCGGGCTTTGTCGGTGTGGGCATCTTCCTGGCAGAGCTGTGGGGCGGCAGCCTGCGTAAAGCCCTCAAAGCCAGCCTGCCGCTGATCATCCTAAGCGCGGTCCTCTTCGTGGTCTTCGGCTCATATCTCGGCGGGTTGGGCATTCTGGGGAGCTATTGGCCGCTGCTGCTGATCCTGGTCGGCGCATGGCTGCTCCTGCAGCCGCTGCTCCGCCGTAAGGCCCCCAGCGTATGATCCGAGCCCTGGTCTTTGATTTCGACGGTCTGATCCTGGAGACCGAGCTTCCGATCATGATCTCCTGGCAGGAATTGTTCAAAAAATACGGGCTCGACCTGCCCTTCGAGACCTGGGCGCTAAATATCGGCACCGCCGAAGAGGTTTTCAACCCCGTCGCTGCACTTCGACAGCACCTCGGTCCAGACGCCGCTCTTTCCGAGGATTTGGTCCGCCGACGGGAGCACGAGCTCGAGCTGATCGGCGATGAGCCGCCTTTACCCGGCGTGGTCGACTATCTGCGTGACGCCCGGCGTTTGGGGCTGAAAGTGGGTCTGGCATCATCATCGTCATGCGCCTGGGTCGAAGGGCACCTGGTCCGCCTGGGGCTGCGCGAGTATTTTGACTGTGTGCGCGCCCGCGACGATGTGACCATCACCAAGCCCGACCCGGCTCTCTTCCTGAGCGCGGTCGAGACCTTGGAAGTCCAGCCCTGTGAAGCGATCGCCTTCGAGGATTCGCGCAACGGGCTGATCGCCGCCCGCAGCGCCGGTTTGCACTGCGTCGCGGTCCCGAACGCCCTCACCCGGATGACCGACCTCCCCGAGGCGGACGTGAGGCTGAGAGTCGCTGGAAGAGATGAGGTTGGAGGAATTGATCAAGAAGGTGGAGGGGATGGCAGATGAAGAAGGATAGAGAGGAAGAGATAGGGTAATGTCCAAAAAACATTCCTGGACTGAAACCGACGATATTACGGCTCTTTATTTATACCGATTTGGTACGAGCTTTCTTCCCTATTCCCTAGGTGAAATAAGTAAATCAAAAGTGATAAAACCTGGTAGTATGCGGATGCGCATCCAAAATTTCAAAGCAATAGATACCGGCAAGGGCTTAGCCCATTTTCCCAGGCAATCCGAACAAATTTACGACCGCTATTGCTCGATATCATGAACCCAAATTCGTTTCATTTGGCATTTCAGGAAACGAATGTGACATCAAGTAGATTAATTTCCGTCCCTTCGTGCATGAGAAGTGAGGCGATAAGAAAATTCGTTGGAGATGAACTTGAGACCTTTCGCCAGGACCAATTTCAGTATATCCACCTCCTCTTAGCGGCCTTGCGATGCCTTCGCGCCTTTGCGTTTTTATCTTTCCTTCCAACTCACACCAGCAGCGCCGGGGGCACCCAGAACTCCCCAAACCCCCTGACCGACAGCCAGATCGAGCCTGCCAGCAGCAGCACTCCAAACCCGATCAGAACGAAATCCCATATGTGGTAGGTCAATTTCTCGGTCCAGGTGCGCTTCTTCAGCCCGAAGCAGCGCAGGTCCATCGCGTTGGCGATGTCCTCCCCGCTCAGGATCGCGTTCATCGTCACCGGCACCACCAGCGGCGCCATCTTGCGGATCTGGGCAATCAGCCCGCCCTCGACCTTCTCCACCTCGTAGCCGCGCGCCCGCTGGGCGTCCAGCGTGATCTGGAAATCCCGTCCAAGCGTCGGCACAAAGCGAAACGCCAGGTCGAGCGTGTACGCCAGCCGGTCGGGCAGCCCCATCCCCCGGAAAGTCGCCCCGTACTGGCGCGGATCCATAGTGAACGGGATCACCAGGAAGAGGGCTGAGATCGAAAGCACCCGCACAATCTGGGTCAGCGCAAACCACAGCCGCTCCACCGTCAGTTCGAATGTCCAGACCCAGCCCACCACCGGCAGCGTCACCTGGAACTCCAGCACGGTGTGAGTGCCCGCCATCACTGCCCCGATCGTCCCGCTGCTGGTGATGATCGTGTTCACGAGCACCATTGTGCTCATGATGAAGAACACAAAATACCAGGCCTTGCGCGTTTCCCGCCAGGTCAGCCGCGCCAGCCAGTACTGCGCCAAAGTCAGCCCCAGGAAGAACAGCAAGAAGCGGATGTCCCAGAACATCGTGATCGCGAACAGCAGCAGGATCGAGAAGATCCAGCGGGCGCGCGGATCAAAGCGCTCGACCAGGCTCTGGCGGTTCCGGTAGCTGAAGCTGACGATCATCCCATCACCCACTTGCGGGGATGCAGCCCTCTAAATAAACGGCTGCATCCCCGCCAAAAATCAGCGTCCAGAACGTCCCCGGATCGCCGAGTAGGCGACCATCAGGATCGGTACAAGGATCAGCCCGTTGATCACATTGCTGATGAAAGCCGGCAAGAAGTTTGTCGCCATGGTGGTCGCGAAATCAACCCCCGAGACCCAGATCTCGCTGACCGCAGCTACAAACATTCCGACCGCCACCCCGACAACAACCATCACCTCGGCCTTGACGATATCGCCAATCGAGCGGTAGTCGGTCATCTGCAGCGCGATCAAGCCAGGAATGAAGCCCATCAGCCCGTTGCCCAGGTCCCACCACGGCCAGAAGCCGTAGCCTGAGATCAGGTCGCTGAGCACGTTGCCGACAAATCCGGTCAGGAAGCCGACCCACGGACCAAACGCAATCCCGAAGAACATCGGGATCGCCACTGCCGGGCGGATCGACACGTTCGCCGCCGCCGGGATTTGCAGGAAGTTGGTCGCGATCGAGAGCACCGCGTACAGCGCCGCGCCGATAGCCGAGTAGACCACTTCTCGTGTCCCAAACGCCCACAAAGACTTCTTTTCCATATCATCCTCCTCTTCCATAAATTTGATTAATGATGAAGGTCTTGCATCTCAAGGAACACGGTTCTGGCTGATTGGTTTCTCTTCACCTCCTATGGTTTCAGGCATACTGCGCCAGCGCTTCGGCGCGCATGAACTTCCCGGTCTTTGGGAAGAATTCGAGATTCAGCTCCAGCAGTGAGGTTGGAAGCACGCGGCAGGCGAGCAGCCGCTCATCGTCTTGCAGCACATCCTGCGGCGAACCATCCGCGATCAGCCTACCGTTGTAGACCAGCAGGATGCGGTTGGCATAAATTACCGCCAGGTCCACATCGTGCGTGATAAACAAGACCGCTTCGAACCCGGGCATCTGCAGTATCGCGTCCATGAACGCCCGGTAGTTCCAGTAATCCTGCCCGGCGGTCGGTTCGTCCATCATCAGGATGCGTGAGCGCATCGCCAAAACGGCGGCGATGCTGACCCGTTTCTGCTGCCCAAACGAAAGCGCCAGCGGCGGGGTCTTCAGCTCATCCTGCAGGTTCACCGAATGGATCGCCCAATCCACATCTCGCTCGATCTGCTCCGGTGCGTGCCCCAGGTTGCGCGGTCCAAACTTCAACTCCTCTGCCACGGTCGGTGCGAAGAGCATTTGGGTCGGGCTTTGGAAGACATATCCGACGGTGTGCGCCGCCTGGGCTACGGTCATCTGGCGGGTATCTTTCCCATCCAGCAGAACCTCACCTTCAGACGGCTTGAGCAGCCCCAAAGCATGTTTCACCAGGGTGGTCTTCCCAGCTCCATTATGTCCCAGCACCGCGATCACATCTCCTGGATGGACGCGGAAATCGATGTCCTTCAGTACTTCCGGTAGCTCCGGCTTATAGCGGAAGCAAACCGACTTGAAATCGATCAGCGCCGCATCTGAGTGGGGGGGCAGAGCGGGGATGATTTCGGTCAGCACCTCGATCGACCGGGAATCTCCTTCGATTCGCCGCTTCAACACCATCCGCGCCGGCATCTTCACCTTCTGGGAGTCGATCACCTCCAGCATCCCATCCGGATCGCCCAAATAAACCTGCACGCCATCATCCAGATAGAGCACTCGCTCAGGCTGGATCGAGAGAACATCATCCACCCGGTGCTCCACCAATAAGATCGATATTCCGTCATTCGCCAGCCGCCGGAAGAGCTGCAACGCTTCGTGCGCCGAGACTGGGTCCAGGCTGGCGAGGGGCTCGTCGAGCAGCAGGATGCGCGGTTTCATCACCAATACCCCTGCCAGGGCGATCTTCTGCTTCTCGCCGCCCGAGAGGTTAAAGACCTCCCGTTCGCGCAGCTCGCTGATCCCCAGGTAATCCAGGGTTTGATCGACCCGCTCCAGGATCTCAGGGCGTGGCAGACTCAAGTTTTCCAGCCCGAAGGCCACCTCATTCAGGACGTAGCTTCCCACGATCTGGCGCTCCGGGTCCTGCAGTACAGTCCCCACGCTCTGCGAGAGCTCTGCCATGCTCATCTCGCGGGCAGGCCGGCCGAAGACAGAGATGCTCCCTTCCAATTTACCGCGGTAGATGCGCGGGATCAGCCCGTTGATGCAGCGCATCAGGGTCGTCTTCCCACAACCGCTGGCGCCTGCCAGCAGTAAAATCTCACCTTTTTGCAGCTCGAAGGAGATATCCCGAATCGCAGCTTCGTCACGGCTGATGTACTGAAATGTAAGCCCCTCAACCTTCAGCGGCAGATTGGTGCGATCGCCGGTCCCGATGACCGCCTGGTCTGCCAGGCTTTCACTGCTCGGGTTATCCAAGCTGCACCTCGAATCGAGTCCCCAACCTGGATTCCAAGCCGGTTTGCTGCACTGCCGTTTACCACGCACACGCACAGCTTGCCAGAGCTGTCGATCAGGGCTGCCAGCTCGCCCGGCGCCCCATCGCTGAACGTTGTCTTCAGCCCGCGGATCACTGCCCCACCGATGCGCACATCCATCTGTCGGTCTCGGGGGATTTGCTCCACACCCAGGTTTGTGGAGAGGTTGCCGAAGGCATCCACATGCGTAACCGTCCCCTGCCAGCCGCTGGCTGCCCGCACCGCCTCCGGGAAGTTCAGCAGCACCGGGTCGTCGATCCGCTCCCCAAGCTCGTCCAGCCCAACTCCCGCCGCCAGATGAGCAGCGACCGAGGCGAAGACATCCCGCCCGTGAAAGATCGCTGAGACCTCCGGCAGCCAGTAATCCGGCTGGTTGAGATGGACGATTTCCACCGGTTGCATCGCTTTTAGCGCCCTGTGTCTCATCCGCGTGAGCAGCCCATTGTCTGGGCCCACAAACCGCTGGCTGCCCAGCCGCGCCGCCAGCCCCCGCCGACCGGTCCCTACTCCCGGGTCGACCACAACGATGTGGATCGTCCCCTCTGGAAAATACGGCGTACAGCGCTCGAGCAATAACGCTGCGGAAAACACATCATGGCGGGGAATTGCATGGCTCAGGTCCACCACCCTTGCCTCCGGCGCTATCCGCCAGATCACACCGCTCAGCACGCCTGTATCGTAATCTCCGATCCCAAAATCCGTGGTCAGCGTGATAATCGGTCTCATGGTAATTTTCTCAGGACCTCGACTCGCTCGCCGACCCCCACTCCCAGTGCCTGCGCCGCGCTCCCTTCAACCACCGCGATCGAAAGATCATCCGCTTCACCGATAAATGCCACCAGCTCTCCTGGTCTTGCATCCCCAAACGTCCCGACCAGCCCGTGGATCGTTCGCCCGGCGATCTTGACAGATGGGGTGCTGATCGCATCAATCTCAGACCGGGTCAGATTGGTCGAAAGGTTCCCGAAATGATCGACGATAATCACCTCTCCCCTCACTCCGTCTATCGTGCGGGTTGGACCAGGGATACTTACCACCACCGGATCATCGATCCGGCTGCCCAGCTCATCCAGCGGGACCCCGAGCGCCAGGTGGGCGGCTGCCGGGGAAAAAATATCCCTGCCGTGAAAGACATTGCTGACTTCCTTCAACCAGAATTGCGGTTTGTCCAGATGGACGAATGCTACCTTTCCTCGCTCTTCGAGGGCTTGCCGCATCATCACGCTGCACAGCCCATTGTCTGGGCCAACGAAATACTGCCTCCCCAGCCGGGCGGCAATCGGCCTGCGTTTGCTGCCAACGCCCGGGTCTACCACACCCACATGGATCGTCCCGGATGGAAAGAACATAGCCGTTCGCCCCAGCGCCAGCGCCCCTTCTATAATATTCTGCGGATGGATCAAGTGGGTGATATCTGCGATCTGCACGTCTGATGCAATCCCCCAAATCACGCCTTTCATCACGCCGCTATACCCGTCTTGTAAGCCAAAATCTGTCAGCAGCGTGATCACGCTCATGCAGGTGACTATAGCATGGGCTCTCCCTTCCGTCAATATGATACAATTCTTTACCTAATTAAAGGATTGGCAGACGAATATGCTACTTTTTATCAACGGCTGCATCTAATGAATAGAACTGAGCAGACTAAAGCAGAAAATTTCTCTCTAGAGGCATTGCGCGCCGGCGACAGGCAGGAGTTTGCCCGACTGGTAGAAGCTTACTCGAACGTAATCTACCGCCTGGGGCTTAAATGCTCGATGACCCACAGGATGCTGAAGATGTGCTTCAGGAAACTTTCATTAAAGCATTTCGGCACCTGAAGAATTTTGACGGGCGTTCGAGTCTCTCTACCTGGCTCTACCGCATTGCGACGAACGAAGCCTTGATGCTGCTCCGGAAGCAAAAGAACAACTCGATCTCCATTGACGAGCCGTTTGAAAGCACGGAGAATGAGAGCCCGCTAGATGAACCCAGGCAGATCGTTGACTGGTGCTGCATGCCTGAAGCGGAGATGATGTCAAGTGAGGCGCGTGCATATATGGATCAGGCTGTCGAACAGCTTTCCCCCAGCTTGAGAGCAGTGTTCGTGCTTCGGGATATTGAAGGGCTGTCGACAGAGGAGACGAGCGCAGTTTAAACTTGAGCGAAGCGGCGGTGAAGACCCGCCTTTCGCGTGCCCGGATGCGCCTGCGCGAGTTGCTTACCGCTTATTTTGGCGAGCGAATGTCATCGCAGCACCTGGCTGAAGAAGGAGAAGCGTGATAGACCACGAAACTTGCCACCATTTACTCAATTCGCTCTCGGATTATATCGATGGCGAACTGAGTGGAGAGCTTTGCGCCGAGATCGATCGCCATCTGCAGGGCTGCGATAACTGCCGGATTGTGATCGATTCTCTTCGCAAGACCGTCACCCTCTACCGCACCTCAGCCGAAGAAACCAACATGCCTGTCGACGTTCGCGATCGCCTCTATGCCCGCCTCGAACTGGGGGAATTTCTCAACCAAAAATGAGCGGATGACCGAGCTAACGTTCCAGGTCGGGAAATTTTCCTTTCCTGCTGTAACTAACTCATCTCCGGCGCATCTAACAGAACAATGACTGAACCGACAAAATCGTCGCTCAAGCCGAATTTTCCTTTGTCTGTGCAAAGCGAGAACTCGCCCAAATCCTCCCCTAAGTCCGCATATCTTAGGTACGGCGACCTCTGCCCAACTTGCCATCAGGAGCGCCTCGATTGGGACAGCCTGCTTAACCTGAGCTGCCCAGCTTGTGGGTACTCTCTTGAAGGCGGTTGCTTCACCTGATAATCCAGATTTCAGCTTCCCGTTGGGTCGCTGGAAACTTGTTGAGATGTGAATGAAATCAAAATGACCGAAACTTTCTTAGATGAATCAATCCGCAATGCCGTCCAGGAGATGTTCAGCGAACTCCAAAACCCGGTCCGAATCCTTTTCTTCGGTTCCCAGGCAGATTGCGAATACTGCGAGGAAACCCTGAAGCTTGCTCAGGAGGTCGCCGACCTCTCAGAGCTCATCTCAATCCGCATTCACGACCTGGATCTTGAGCCAGATCTGGCAGCGCAGGTCCATGTTGACAAAGCCCCGACCCTGGTCATTGCCGGGCTGGATGGCGATAGGGTTGTCGATTATGGCGTACGCTTTGCCGGCATCCCTGCCGGGCACGAATTCGGCTCGCTCATTCATGTAATTGGACTGGTTTCGAAAGGCGGTTCTGGTCTGGAACCAGAGACCCGCCGCTTCCTTGCCGGTTTGAAAGAGCCGCTCTATCTGCAGGTCTTTGTCACCCCGACCTGACCCTACTGCCCGCGAGCCGTGGTGCTCGCTCATCAACTGGCGCTTGAGAGCCCTTACGTCCAGGCAGAAGCGGTCGAAGCGATGGAGTTCCCCTCCCTGGCAGACCGCTACAACGTCAGCGGAGTGCCGCAAACCACGATAAATTTTGGCGCTGGCACTGTGATCGGGTCGCTTCCAGAAGCCGACCTGCTCTCTGAAATCCAGCGGGCGGTGCTCACAAGATGACGATCGATCAAAGCTCGCCAGAGTCCCAGGCGTCAAACCAGCAAAGGAAGCAAAACCCAGCGCGTGTCAGGCAAAATCCCGCCAAAATACTTGCCATGGCATTTATCGGTGTTGGCCTTCTCGTCCTGGGAGGGCTTGCACTCGTAATGCTCACCCGCTCGAGCTCGGCGAGCCCGCAGGATGAAATAAACGCATACCCGTCTGCGGTCCCAGCGAATGTCAATTTCAAAGCCCCCGATCTAACCCTGGTGGATACGAGCGGGAAAGAATCCAACCTGGCGGATTTTTCTGGAAAAGTGGTATTGGTGAACAACTGGGCCTTCTGGTGCCCGCCTTGCCGCGCCGAGCTGCCCGAGCTGCAGGAATACTACAATGCCCATCGCAAGCAGGATTTCACCATCGTGGGGATTGAAGCCGGCGGCGATGAGGAAGATGTACTTTATCACGTAGATTTATACAAACTTAAATACCCAATCTGGCTGGATCCTGGCTCGCTCGCCTTGCGATTGTTCCAAAACCAGATCCTGCCGAATTCTTATGTCATCGACCGGCAGGGCGTCGTGCGTTTGGCCTGGAACGGCCCAATTGATCGAAATAATCTCGAAAGATTTGTAACCCCGCTTCTAGAGGAGCAGTAAGCCATGAATGCAAACGTCATCTGGCAGGGAGGGCTCAAGTTCAGCGGATCTGGCGATTCGGGCTTCAATCTTCAATTGGGTCCCGAGCAAGAAGGTTTCCGCCCGATGGAGCTGTTCGCGATCGCACTGGCTGGCTGCACCGCCATGGATGTGGTCTCGATCCTGGAAAAGAAGCGCCAGGAAGTCACCGGCTTCGAAGTCAAAGTCCACGCTGACCGCGCACCCGAACACCCCAAAGTGTTCACGCATGCTCGGATTGAGTATCTGATCACCGGACGAGCGATTGATGCTGCTGCGGTGATTCGTTCTATCGATCTCTCAGCCACCCGCTACTGCCCGGCGCAGGCTATGTTCGAGAAGGTTTTCCCAATTGAACTGGAATATTCGGTTTATGAAGATTTGGGTGACAACGAGCGAAAGCTTATGTTCGGCGGTTTTCACACCCCCGTACGCGAAGCTGATGAGGGCTGAACAAAGGCAGAAGATCATTCGTTCCGCGATTGGTTCAATCGTTTGGGATCTTAAGCTGGTTCTGGAGTAATTGTCTGCTCCCTTCCGTTCGATCGCTCACCACCAGGCGGCTCTGAATCGCCAGGGTGAAATTCGTTGTTATCCGTCTTTTTCTCCACTTCTCGGATGACAGGAAAAAAGTAGCCGCAAAAACCCACCATCGACGAAGCCAGGCTGGCAAAAACAATGATCAGCGCCATGCCCGCCCCCGGGCCTACCCCCACCAGCCAACCAAACGTATTTGCCAGGCTGCCGCCCTCAGCCATCGCAGGCTCCATGATATTGTCTGCCAGCGGTCCAGCAACCAGTGTAGCAAGCGGCATGCTCACCCAGGCAATCAACCTGCGGATCGAGAACACGCGACCCTGAAGGTCGGCGGCAACTTTCGCCTGCCAGATCGACTGGTTCGAGGCGTTAATGAAGGGAACAGTCAGCGTTCCCAGGAAACGTGAGACAGTCCATACCAGCGGCGTACGTCCAACGCCCGCCAGCGCCCCAAATAATCCGGAAATTCCCCAGCCGCTCAACACCCCATGGATCTTGCGGCGCGTCCCTCCCCAGGCGCTCATCAGCGCTCCGCCAACGAGGCCTCCCAAAGCTCCAATTGAGTTTACTGTCCCAAGCACTAACTCGTTGTTGCCGGTACGCGCCAGCACCATCGGGTTAAACAGGATGTAGCAGATCGAGCTGAAGAAGTTACCGAGCAGAAAGATGCTTTGAAGCCCCAGAAGACCGGGGCGCTTTAAGATATATCGGAAGCCAAACAGGGATTCCTGCCACAGGCTTCCCCGGTTTTCCAACCCAATCTGGCTCGCTTCGGGTTGAGGCACCTGGATGGTCAATAACGAGCTGATTGCCAGCGCCAGGGTAATCAGATCAAACGCCAGGATGCCCTCCAATCCGATCAGCCCCAACAGTCCGGCTGCCAGGATGGGTGCGATGATATCGGTGCCGGTCTCAGCCATCGATATCAGCCCATTCGCGCGACCGTACTGCTCTTTAGGGACCAGCATTGTGATCGCAGCGGAATATGCCGGCCATTGAAATGCCTGGAAGGTACCGATAAACGCGCTGGCTGCATAAAGATGCCAGATTTCAAGTTTGTCTGCTGACAATAGGATGAGCAGACAGCCTGAGGCAACCCCAGCGGCAAGATCGCTGATCATCAACATGAACTTCCGGTTCCAACGGTCGACCAGCGCCCCAGCGACCGGGCTGACGATCAGCATTGGGGTCACCAGGAAAAAGGCGACCATGGACAGCACGGTAGCTGACCCGGTCTTTTCATACGCCCAAACCGTCAGACCAAACCCCGAGATTTGGGTGCCCAGCAGCGAGAACATCTGACCCAGCCAGAGCACCCCAAAGCTGCGCATCCCGCCTTTGGATGGATTCAAAGCCGGGTTACTCGATAAAAATTTCTACGTGTTCGCCGTCTTCCTCGTCAAATACGTCGATGATCTTACCTTCCGCACCGGCGTTGATTGCCTCTACCAGCTCGTCAAATGCCACGTCTGGCGCGTATTTGGAGGCGATATTCAACCCGGCGTCGACCAGGCCGAGCGGTAAGTTGACGGTTGCTTTCGCCTTACCGGTCATCATATCCGTCACGCGCACCTTCAGCCAGCGCGCCCCTCCCACAGCAGGGGGATTTCCCAGCTTGCGGGTTGGTTTACGACTTTCCCCAAGGGTAGAGAGAAGCTTCGCGCCTTCTTCAGCCGTAATTTTACCTTCATCGATCATCCTTAAAATCTTCATACGTTCATCGTTTGTCGCCATACCATCGTCCTCCCGGTCATCCATCGGGTTATTACCCGATGTAAATTTCCACTTTCTCACCGCTCTCTGGTTCTTCCACCAGGATTGATAGCGGGTTCTCAGGGCTTGCATTTTCACCCACCGCCTCGATCATTCGATCAAGGTCTTGGCCTGCTACCCCCGGTATCAGCCAGCCGAATGTTCGCACAAACCAGGATGCTGTTCGCAGCGGTAAAGGGAAGCTGAACGCGATCCTCTGAGGCGACTTTCCGGGCGGCTGCTGCACCCGCAGATGCAGCCATGGGGCGCTCCGGCTCTGCCAGGCAAGAACGATGACGACCAGCCCGATCGTAAAGGGTACAGCAGCGCATAAGAACCAAAACCCAATCCCAGACGATTGCTGCGCCAGGTACATGAATAAACCCCCAAACACCGTCATCACCGTCCCAATCCAAAGTGGAATCGTCCACCAGCTCCGCCATTTTCGAATATCATCCGTAAATCCTTCTCCCGGGTTATCCTTGGCTTCTTCGGGATTTTGGCTTTGTTCATATCCTGCAGCCTGTGGAAATTCTGAAGCGGAGGGTGATGAGGCATCACCCTTCTCAGGAAGATTGTCAAACACCTTCATTTCAGCCGTGGACTCATTGACCGCGGCTGCTGTCTCGCTAAGCCCGATCGCCGTTATATTGACCGCGCTCACCGCTTCGGCAGACATTTCCGGCGGCTGAGCTTGTGCTTCCACCCAGTCCCGATCGGAAGACATCAGCGCTTGAAGCAAGCTCAATCCCTCTTCAGCGGTAATCCGCCCCGATTCGATCATCTCCAGAATTTGCATCCGCTCATTCGATAGATCCATAGGATTGCCTCGTCCCTTATTCCTTGCCTTCCAAAGCCTCTAACAGTTTTTCGGCTTCTTCCAGGCTAATTTTCTTTTGCTCTAACATTTTCAATACCAGCATACGTTCCTCTTCTGCGACAGGCTCGCCTGGCTGCGGTGGGGTTGGTGGGGATGGCGGGGTTGGCCATGTTCGACCCCAGGTATGGCGAGGACGCGCCCAGGCGCTTCGCTCGGAAGCGCGTGCTTTCTGTTCCGCCTTGCGCTGTGCTTCTTCCAGCTTTCGCTCGAGCTTTTCCTGCGCCCGGCGGATTTTCTCTTGGGCTCGGGCTGTTTCTCGCTCTCCGGCGCGCATCGCCTGCTCGACCACTCGCTCGGTATCCTCTGGCGAGAAACCAGCCTGACCCAGCGAGACCGTCAGGCGCTCCATTTGCTCTTTAAGCTGGCGGCTCACCTGTTCCATTTGCTGGCCGATCTGGCTTTCAACCTGGCGAGCGATCTGTTCGCTGTATCCGGCCATGGGTGGGGATGAGCCGCCCTCGTCTCCCATCCATTGCCCCAACAGAGTCAGGTCGCCTCCGGCCTCAATTGTCATTCCGTATGCTGCGCTTCCAATATCTAGATCAACCATCTCTTGCTGATAAGTCTGGATATTCTCGCCAACATTTACCCGGATCGTCCTCCCCAGACTCTCCAGGTGCAGGCGCAGACCGGCATCCGCCGGGACAGTGCACAGGACATCCCCATCCGCAATTAATGAGCAGCTTTCATGGTCTGCTGCACCGATCAGCGAGACCAGGCGCATCCGTGCATCTCCCCGGACCTTCGCGGTCACCTCCCGGTTCACATTCTGAAGATTGAGATCACCATGCACATCCCCCAGACTGCACATGCCTTCGATCTGGCGCAGATCTGCATCTCCTAATACCTGTTCGATGATAAGATCACCGTCGATATTCCGCCCGGTAAGGTCCCCATGCACAATTTCCATTTTCAGCCCAGCGATGCTGCGCAGCCCAAGGGAGCCATACACCTGACCAATTTTCAATGTTTCTTCAAGCAGCTTGACTTCTAAATCGCCGTGAACGGCTTCGATCTCAAGCGTTGCGCCGTGGGGCAGGCGGATCTCGCAGCTGCCCCGGCAGCTGATCCGCACGACATCATCGGCTTCCTGCAGATCCAGTTCATCCGGTTCGGCATCGACTGCCACTTGAGGCGATTCCCAACCTTTCACGCGCAGATCCCCCATCACCACACCTACAAAACAATCTGGCGCCAGGCTTGTGCTGATTAACTGTCGAGCCATCTTATCCCTCCACTTCTCGGAGCAGCCGCATCGCTTCTTCAGCGCTGATCCTGCCCGCATCCAGCTCCTCCAGAATTTGTTGGCGCTCTTGTTCGCTCAAGCCCGCGGTTTCATCTGGTGCGCCGGGTTCGAACCCCAATGCCCGGATCACCTCGTGCAGCCGGTTGCGGATTGTCGGATAGGAAAGACCAATCTCATCCTCCACACGGGTGATTTTCCCTTCGCAGCGTACAAATGTAATGATGAAATTGAGCTGCTCTTGTGTCAGGTTGCTGAAAGGACCACTCGAAAATCGCCCTTCGTAAGTGGTATCGCAGTCACGGCAGTAAATACGGGTGACGGTCAATTCCCCTCCGCAGAGGGGACAGCGGGTAGGAATAGAATTCATAGCATCCTCTCGTTTTATCAATCCGGATGCTATAATTATATCCCTCATATTAATAATGTCAAGGTGGTATTAAATATTATCAATATAAATTTTAATAATCTTGATTTCCCATCCCTTGCTTATGATAATTGCGTCCAAAAACACCTCTTGCACTATTCGTATTTTTATCTATATAATAAAGCAGCCAGAGCCTTTCTACTTGATAATAATACGCCATCTATTCGAGCAATAAATTTGAGGAGAGGAGAAACCGTGAACACCAATCCACTGCTCAGACTTCCAAAGGGATTATTGATCAGCATTCTGCTGGTGCTCATCTTGCTTATCGCCGCCTGTGATTTAGGGTTCAATCTTACAAAACCGGAGCTGGATGAGACTGATATTGCTAATGCCGTTGAAGAGACCCTTGCCGCCGAATCCACCCGCGATGCCATAGAAGCACCTGCAGAAATCAGCGCGACCGCTCCTGATACCTCGTTATCCCCTCAGCCAAGCGAAACCCCTGCGCCTACAGAAATCCAGGTCGAGCCTCCAACACCGGTTCTTTCCAGCCCGACCTTGCTTCCGGCAAACCTCTCTGAAGTACCCTTATCCGATTTCAAACAGCTCTATTGGGTGCCGTTAAACTTGGGCTGCAAAAACAATGATGCCAGCTGTTTTAAGCTCTTTGACGACTACAAAACGCTCGGGGGGCAGGCTGAAGCTATCTTGACCGGTCAAGATGAGGTCCATCTTGAAGAATCCTGGCCCAGCCCACACCTGGTTTACTGGAATAAACGAAATTTGAAGTATCAGGCGACCATCAATTTATATGTCGATGGGCAGCCAATTACCGTAAAATTCGTACCCAAAGGTGAAGTCGCACAGTGGAAAGAAGAATACCTGGACGTGGGAGATTATAAAGGGAAGACTATCCGGGTTCAGTTTATCTGCCCAGTCGGGATGAAATATGTCAGCTCCTGGTTTCTTAACGATCTTCGCATTGTCCCGGACTACAATCCAAAATAGGGTTCGCGGACTGCAGCAGAATTCGTTATAAAGATAGACCTAGTCAGCATTATTAAGCTGCTGGTAGTACCCTTAGGCCGGGTATCGGACGCGGGCTGCTCCTCGGCACCGAAAGAGTGGATGACTCTGGGTAGATCCTTCCCTTGCTATTTTTGAGCTTTCTTCTATATAATGGGGTCAGTACGCATTTACATATATAGAGAATTGGATTGCTGACCGTTAATAAAAACTTTGTTCTAGAAAAAGGAGCATCGTGAGAACTCATACGCTGCAAAAACTTCCATTGAAATTTATTACAGGGATCCTGTCAATGATCGTCTTGTTCGTGGTTGCCTGTAATTTCAGGTTTAATCAGTCCAAATCGAATCTGGATGAGACCGACGTGGCGCGGGTTATAGAAAGTACGCTGAATGCCGAGTGGCAGAAAGCCACAGAAGCTGCATTGGCCGTCACCGAAGCCCCTCCGGCTCCTCCGACCTCGCCGCCGGCGACCGACTTGCCTGTTATCGTCGAGACACCGGCTGTACCCACCGCCGAAATCCAATCCAGCCCAACTGCGGCTGAAGCTGTCCCTTCCTCAAAATGGTATACCTGGTTCACTGCCATTCACTGGGTGCCGCTGTCCACGGGTTGTGTAAATATGTCTGTACCATGCTACAAGCTGCTGGACGACATCAAGATTTCTGGAGGGTGAATCTGACGCAATCCTGACCGCCGGAAACGATATTCTTGTGGAGGAAAGCTGGCCGAGCCCATATCTGGTCTATTCGAACCAACGGAGCTTAAAGCACCAGGCTTCACTCAATTTGATTGTAGATGGCAAACCGGTTGTTGGAAGATTTATTTCCCCCGGTGACGTCAATTTTTGGAAGGAAGAATACCTGGATCTGTCAGGATACAAAGGTAAAAAAGTACGCGTCCAGTTCGTCTGCCCGGTCGGGCGACAAGGGATCAATTCCTGGTTCGTTAACGATATGCGGATCGATCCGGAGTACAAGCCGGAATAATGCTATTTCACTCAGCTAAGGCTGTCGCGAACTTGCGTTCGAGGGCGGCTCCGGTGTACCCGGCAAGTCTGCCGGCGGCAAGCTTACCGCTGGCGTGCTACCCGCCGGGCTGGTTGCCGCAAGATTAGAATCCACCGGGTTAGTCACGGCTGGGAGCGGGTTTGCTGGCATTCGATCGCTCTTAACCCAGCTCGCGGCATTTGAGCAGGTGCAGGCTGTAACCACCTGGGAGTGGCGAGTGAGCGTCCCTGAATAGACCTGACTGCCTTTGTGCGCCGTCCAGCCTTCGAGGTTGAAAGCCAGGATCCCCCCTGCCCAGCCTTCAGCTGCCACCCATTCTCCGTTGTATTTACGCGCCAAGTGCACATGCGTTCCAGTAGACGAGCCTCCTTCGCAAGATGGATGCCCAATCCGATCTCCTTGCTTCAGCTTTGCCCCAAGAGGGGCGCGCCCGTTCGTGGCAAGGTGGAGATAGAAAACCACCCAGCCTGTTCGCTCATCGCCATCCCCATCCTGATCCAGCATCACCTCTCCGTTTCCAGAGCGCACCACCAAGCCATCAGCTACAGCGGTCGCCCAGCGGTCAGTTGAGATGCAGCCAGAGGCGCGCGAAGGAGGAGCGAAATCCAGCGCTGCCAACGGCTCTCCAGTGCCCCAGCCCGGGTGCGGACCCCCGGTCATCGCCCAGACGTCACCCGGCTCGAATGGAAGGATGAATGACGGCTGAACCAGGCTGCCGGGGATATGCGCTTGGGTTTGCCAGGGATCTCCAAATAGCTTTCGATAGGTTGCTGCCAGACCTTCAGGTGATATCGCACGGTTATATCCTTCGGTATCATCCAGCGTATTAAAAATGCATGAAGCGCTGCGCTCGCGGCATTCTGCCAGGGGTCGATCCGTTCCAGCCTGCCGTCTTTCAGCTCGATCTCCAACAGCTTTCCGGCGCGGTGGTTGTAGTACGCGGCGTTAAGCTGGTTAGCTGCATATGCAAGCTGCAGAAAAAGCCCTTTCCGATCCCAGCGTTGAAATCCAAGCGGGTAATCTTCCGCCTCAGAGATCAGGACCGGATTAGACAGCGCCTCGGATTGGTACTCCAACAATGCCAGAAGCAGCCGCGGGCTCAAGCTGTAGTTGAGCGCCACCAGGTCGACGACCTCCGCACCGCTCCGATTTGCCTCGGAAACAAAAGTCGTGTAGTTCTTCAACCACCCAGGATGGTCATTTACAAATGCTGAGGTGTCGAAACCCACCTGTGAAGGACCATTCACGAATTGGCTATCTGGGATGATCTGATAAGGCGACCCCCATAACGGCAGGTAATAAATTGGGATCCTCATCGGCATCCCCGGAGGCATGCTGGTTGCGTCCTCCGGGATGAAAGTGTTTGCTGCCTGGATCTCAGCCACGCTGGTATTGAACCTTAACGCCAGACCTGCCAACGTATCTCCTGCCTGGGCTGTGTAATCAACCAGCTCTCCTGGAGCGTAGCGCGGTCGGCTGGTGTAAAACGGCGTTGGCGCATTATTTTGCGGTTCTACTGCGCCCTGGCCTGAACCCTGAACCTCTGAAGCTGGCGGTGCTTGACCTGATCCTGAGCCCCGATCTCCCCCCTGCAACCCACACCCTGCCAGGACAAATGCCGCAAGCACGATCAGATTGATGACCGCCTCTCGACGAAGCAAAGCTGCTTTTGCTGTTGGTTTATTTAGGGAAAGCCAGAGCATATTACGGGTCTGATTCCGTGCGGGTAATGAAGGTCTTGTAGTTGCTGCAAGTGCAAGCTTCCAGTGTGACCCCATCCCGGCTTAATTTACCTTTGTAAGCCAGCGCACCTGCCTGTGCGATCCATCCCCCCAGGTTGAAAGCCAGCGGGCCGTCGGCTGGGACCCACTCGCCGTTGAATTTGCGTGCGATATGCAGGTGCGTGCCGGTCGATACACCTCCTTCGCAAGAGGGGTGTCCGAGCGGATCTCCCTCAGCAACCCAGCTCCCTAACGGGATCCGATCTTTAGTGGCAACGTGCAGGTACACCAGCACCCAGCCAGTTTGTTCGTGACCGTCCCCATCCAGGTCCAGCACCACCAATCCCGGTCCGGTTCGCACCACCAATCCCGCTGAAGCGGCCACAGCCCAGGCGTTCGAATTCGATGCAACCTGATTCCGACGATCCAGGAGCAAAATCCAACGCCGCATAAGCCCCATCATGCTCCCAGGCGCCGTGCGGTCCACCAGTATAGCTCCAGGTCCAATTGCGCCCAAACGGCAGCGTCAGCGGAGGCTGGCTGATCCCTGTTGGATACAGCGGTTCCACCCGCCGAGCGCGCTCCCAAGGATCTCCATGCATAAGCTTATAAAGCGCTGGGAAACCGTTTTCAGGATCAAGCGCTTCAAGCCAGGTCGCACTGTCATAAAGCTGCGCAAAATAATACTGCAGTGCCGCTGTCCCTGCATTGATGTCGGGCGCCAGGCGCGTCTTTGCCCCGTCTGAGAAGCTGATTTCAGTCAGCCTTCCCTCGCGATAGGCATAATAACCAATCGACAGCTGGTTCACCGTCCAGACCAACTGGTTATAAAGCCCCTTTTCTTTCAAATCAATCCGTCCCAGAGGATATTCCGACTGGTTTGGCGTCTCGGGTCGACCATATACCCAATGGCTGTGATATTCCAGCAGCGCCATCAGCAGGCGTGGATTGATCGAATTCTCCAGTGCTACTCGCTCAACAATCTCTGCGCCCAGCTTATTGCCCGTGCTCTTGTGCCATTCCTTGAAGGTGCTGAGGAAGCCTCCAGCCTGGTTTGCAAAATCGACAGAATCGAAGTCCACCGCCGAAGGTGAATAAACCACCTCGCTGTCTGGGATGAGCAAGCGGGAGGCTGTCGTGTTCGTCAGATGGCGTGGGATAATCAGGAGCTGACCTGGATTGATAAAACCGCTTTCATTAATCGGCTCAGGCGAGCTGATTTCCGCTTTATCGACCCCAAACCGTACAGCCACTACCCGCAGGGTATCCGCCGCCTGAGCATAGTAAAGGATTGGGGCAGTATTCACCACATAGATTTCCGGGGTTGAGGTCGGCGTCGGCATTGTCGGCAGTGCTGCTGCAGTTTCCGGCTGGGACGGCGGCAGCGGATCATCCCCTTCATCTGGAGTAAACATCAGCAATGGTGGATCGTAGGCTCCTGGCGTCATCAAGAGGATAGGATCCTGAGCCGCCAGAGCTTCCTGCTCCGCCGGATCTTCCTGTTCCGCCTGCTCAGTCCCGGTTGGCTGAGCTGGGTTAACCGGCTGCACGGGGTCTACTGGCTGGGCTCCTCCCAAAGGTGGGACAAACGGTGCTTGAGTTGGTGGGGAGCTGGGTGGAATCCAGTATCCGCCGCTCACCGCACACCCGCTCAGCAGTGTCGAGACCATTAATACCAGTGAAAGAAGTACTCTCAATCTCATGCTTCAGAAATCAATTTTGTTCTGCAATCTAAAACAGCTGCACTGATCAGCTATCCGTTCCAGTCCTACCTTTGGATCTCGTTGATGTCCGAATTCCCGGCATATGCCTCGACCTTTTTTCCGCCGCTGGTCAGTAAACCATCGTATTCCTTACCCAACCCGCTTGAAATCCACCCATCAAGGATGAAGGGGATTTCGCCATCAGCCGGGATCCATTCGCCATTATAACGCCTCGCCAGATGCAAGTGCGTCCCACTCGAAACCCCACCCTCGCACGAGGGGTGCCCGATCCGGTCCCCGGCTTTCAAGACCGCTCCCGGCTGGACTCGATCGAGCGTATCGACATGCATATAAAGCACAACCCAACCTGTTTGCTCTATTCCATCACCGTCCAGGTCCTGGACGACGGCGCCATCCCCTGCCCCCAAGATTGTCCCGTCAGC
The DNA here is from genome assembly GCA_963827155.1 of uncultured Chloroflexia bacterium. Taxonomy (GTDB): domain Bacteria; phylum Chloroflexota; class Anaerolineae; order Anaerolineales; family UBA4823; genus UTCFX2. Next base: position 3,211,731 of record CAWGZV010000002.1, read on the forward strand.
CACAGCGACTACCCAGGCGTCGGATGGGATGCAGCCCAGTGCTTCGCCAGGAGGTCCAAAATCCAACGCTGCCCAGCCAGAACCGTCTCCCCAACCTCCGTGCGGTCCGCCAGTGAAAGACCATGTTACGCCCGGTTCGAATGGAAGCTGCATCAAAGGCTGGTTCAAGTCGCGAGGGTTCAACGGCTCAAAGGCATAATCGAACGGATATCCAAATAAAGCTTCGTAAGAGGCGAAAAGTCCCTCGCGGGAGACCGCTTTCTCCCAGGCGTTGCGATCGTAGAGCAGCGCGTACATCTGCTGGACGCCCGCAGTACCGGCGTTTATTGTAGGGTTGATCGGGACGATATTCCCATCGCTCAGCAGCCAGGATCCAATCCCACCTGCACGCCATAAGTAAAAGCCGCGGTTGAGGGCATTCGCCGCCCAGTTCAGCTGGCGGTACAGCCCTTTACGATCGGGATCCAGCCAACCGATAGGATAATCCTTTTCCTGCTTGGAGGGGTCCATCCCGGTCACCCAGCCGCTCTGCTGCTCGAGCACAGCCAACAGCAAGCGCGGGTTCACGGAATAATCCTGCGCCACCCGTTCAACAATTTGGGCTCCACTTAGTGAAGTATCGCCAAATTCTTCCTTATACGTCGCCAGGAATCCGCCTTGTTTAACAAAATCCTCCACATTGAATAATGTGCTGTAAGGTCCATTAACCAGCTCGGAATCTGGGATGAGTTTGAAACCAGGACCCGGGTTCTGCGGCACCGGTGCGGGGACAATCAGGTTCTGTCCAACTTCCAATACATTCGGGTTGGCGAGCTCGTTTGCTTCAACGAGCTGCTCCAGGCTGACCCCATAGCGGGTCGCGATCAAGCCAAGAGTGTCTCCTGCCTGCACCTGGTAAGATTCCGGCTCTGTGCGTGTCGCTGGCAGAGGATGAGGGTTGTCTGGCGTGGGCGTGACAATCGGCGCGCCAGGCGAGCGCTTCGGGACCAAACCCCAAGCGGGCTGGAGCGAGGCTGATTGGGTCGCCTCACCAACCGCTGAGCCTTGACTTGAAATGGACCAGAAAGAGGAGCTGCCAGTCTGTTGGCTGCGAGTGCAGGCCAGCATCGCCAGCATGAGGGCAGTCGCGGCCGCCGTCCACCGCCAGCCCGTTGAGGAAGTTGGAAATCTCATGTCGCCAGTTACGTTGCAAGAATTCTACCATACTGGCACACCCAAGGCGTTCTGCCGAGGGGTATCTCAGGATGCCTTCATCTACCTGATAACCCTCCACCTTACAGTACCCCTCCGACTTTATAAGGCGCCGATCGCGATTGCAGCGTAATCTTAGCGGTTCCCTATCTCATCCAACCACCCCACTTTCGCCCACGCCTCTGCCCGCCTTGTTCAGTTGACACAGCTTAGGCACCCTTGGCTGCTAATTCTGTGCCAATCCCATCAGCCTCATGGTACCAGGTTAATTTGTCACCCCTCTCATCTGCTCTACCGACCGCCTGATCAGCTCACTTAGCGCCTCCAGGTCGATATCTTTCAGCCGTTTCAGGTACAAACATGACTTCCCGGTGCGGTGCTTGCCCAGTTTTTTCAGTAGCGCTTCATGCTGCTCTAACCCACCCATGATGTATAACGTCAGATCTTGCTTACGCGGCGAGAAACCTGTGACAGGCATATCCCCCTCTCTCCCGCTCGCATATTTGTAGTGATAACTCCCAAAGCCGACGATGCTGTCTCCCCACATTTTTCCCGGTTCTCCGGTGATTTGCTCCATCATCTGAAGCAGGGTAAAGCTATCCTGGCGCTTTTGTTCGTCTGCAACACCGTTCAAGAAATCCGTCACACTGCCATCATTGAGTTTCGTTTTTAGGTCAGCCATCGTCGCCTCCAAATCCGTAGAAATTTTGACTGCTATCTCTAAGCAGCCAAAGCCCACCAACATTCAATAATCATTTTCGGACATGTCCCCGAATTTAACATGCCGCAGACCTTTACCCTGCCCTCTGCCTGGTTATTATCCGCAGGCACACAGGGTTTTTTCTCGCGTTCCCCCAGGCATCCCTGTCAATGTAAAGCGATCAAGAAGATCGATAGGCATGCTGCTCAGCTCCAGCCCACCTCGAGAATCTCTGCGATCTGATAGGCGCCCCTGGAACAGAAAACGCTCTCGCCTTGAACCTGCTTCTCGCCTTGCTTGATCTCACGGATCGCCTTCAACAGTCCTTCGCCGGTTCGCTGGCTGTGCACCCTCGGATCTCGCAGCATATACTCGATATTTCCCGCTTCCTGGGCTCCAACTCCCCGTGTAACGATCAGATTGCGATCCAGCGCCAGGCATTCCATCATGGTCGAAGGTCCTGCCTTGGTGACGACCACATTGCTGGCGCAAATCAGCTCGTCCATGTTCCCCACCCGCTGATAAATCCGAACCCGCTCGTCGTCTGCCCGCCTCTTCAGGCGGTAGTAGCCGATTTTATTGGATCCGGTCACAACAAGAAGCTGGTCTTCGGGATATGCGCTTCTGAGCTTCTTGACGTAATACTCCAGCAAGCCGCTGCCGGCCCCACCACCGGTGACCAGGGTAGTGAACCGCTCTGGGTCCAATCCCAGCATCTTGCGGGCTTCGTTCGCCGAAAGTTTCTTGTTGAGAAACTTTGGGTAAATCGGAAATTCCGTTTGGATCACCTTATCCTTATCGATCCCCCAATCCAACATCTGGCGCAGCGCCAGGTCGGTTGGGACTATTGTCAGGTCCACCTTTGGGCAAGTCCAGCTGCGGTGGATCGAAGCAAGGTCGCTCACCACCACCAGGATCGGGATATCCATGCCAAGCGCATCTCGCGCTTCGCACAGCAGGTTGCCCAGGATCGCATTCCCCGCTACGAGCAGATCGTGCTTGCGGTTTTCCAGGAGCTTCGCCAGTTTATTTCTTAATGTAAAAAATACCAGAGGCGTGAGGCCATCAATCACCTTCTCCTGATCGGTGAAATGCCACACCAGATCATAAGCTGGAAGGAACCTGCCGCGTGGAAAATTCATACAGCGCAGGGATCGCCGCCTTCTTTTCGCCCCGCTTCCTGCCCGGAAACTCAACGATCTCCATCTGGAGAGATTCCCCATAACATTCATCCACCGCGCTGCGAATTGCATCAGCGACACTGCGATGACCGCCCCCTGCTTCCATGATCACAAAAGAGACCCGACGGATTGCCACTTCTCAATTATAGCTTTCTAGAAGTTGTTCCACCCGGCTCGTGCCGACGCTGAAATACTTCGCCATCGGATGATGGACAATAATCGCTGCAGTCGATTGCTCTGGAACGAGCTGATATGCCGCCGTCAGGCTCATTCCCAGCTCGCTTTCAGCAGACAGCAAGTCGAACACAATCCGGTGATCGGCAAGTTCTGGGATTGCTGGATATCCCCATGAATAGCGCTTGCCCCTGCCAGTTTCCAAACCGAGCTCCCGCCTGATGTGGCGGTGGATGTATTCCGCAGTCGCCTCGGCGGTCTGCACAGCCAGCCCGTGAGTGTAATAAGCCTCTGTATAATCCCCCTGTTCCTGCAGGCGATCGAAGCGATCCGTTGCCGCCATTCCAACGGTGACCACTTGGAGCGCGACCACATCCCATTGACCGGAATCCGCTGGCGAAAAATAATCAGCCAGGCAAAGCTGCTCTCCATCCTGCTGGCGCGGGAAGCTGAAGCGGGCGGCTTCCACTCCCCTGGAAGCTGGATCGTGGAGCACCAGATCTTCCCCTCTGCCTGGCAGGGCCAGTAGCCATAAACTGCCTGAGGCTTCAGCCAGCCTTCCTGCCTCGCCTGCCGCATCATCCGGTCCAGGCGTTGTTCGAAATCAACCTCCAGCCGCCTCCATTCTTCGCCGTGAGCATTCTTCGCCCCCCATGAAAGGCGGAAAAGCTCATTTTTTGCCAGCAACTGAAAGACCATTTCGAGCGGCATTTCTCGGACCACTTTTCTCCCCCATCCCAGGCTTGCTGGCATCACAAGCGCCTGAGATTTGATCGCCGATCTGGTCGGGCGTTCGCCAGAGCGTTTTTGACTCAGCGGTCGCTGCATCTCTCTTGCGGCATCTTCGCGCAGCTTCTCCAGCAGCGCTGGTTTGCGTTCGGGGTCAACCAGCGCCTCCAGCGTTGACAATCCCTCAAACGCGTCCTTGCAATAGAACACCCCCGGCTCATAGAGACCCTCTCCATCGGGAAAGAGCATCCGCCAGCCAAACCGTCGGTTAATTGCCGCCCCTCCAACCAGCACCGGGATTTTCAAACTGCGCCGGTGCAGCTCACTCACAATCAGAGGCATCTGCTTGCTCGTGTTCACCAGCAGCGCGGAGAGTCCGATTGCGTCTGCTTCGACCTCCACCGCCTTACTGATAATAGTTTCGGCCGGCACCTGCTTTCCCAGATCGATCACAGAATAGCCGTTGTTCGCCAGGATCGTCTTTACCAGGTTTTTTCCGATATCATGCACGTCACCGTAAACTGTCGCGATAACAACCGTCCCTTTGCTGGCGCCCTCTTTTCGCTCCAGGTAGTTTTCAAGGTGCGCCACGGCTTTTTTCATCACCTCCGCCGATTGCAGCACAAAAGGCAAGATCAGCTCCCCAGCCCCAAACCGATCGCCAACTTCCTTCATCGCCGGTAGAAGCACCTCGTTTAACAGCGCAATTGCGGCAGCATGCTTCGAGAGCCCTTGGTTCTCTGCGATCAAATCATCAATATCCCCCTCCACTCCCTCCTTGTGCCGGTGCAGGATCCGCCATCCCAGCCTTTCGCGGGCATCCGTTGGGATAGATGCATCTGCCGCTTCCACCGGTCGCGAACCCGCGAATTGATCCGATTGGAAGAACTCGATAAAGCGCTGCAGCGCATCCGACCGCCGATTCAAGATCAGGTCCTCGCACAAGGCTCGCTGATCTTGCGGAATTTCAACATAGGGGGTGATATGGGCTGGATTGACAATAGCCAGGTCTAATCCGGCCTGGACTGCATGATAGAGCATGACACTGTTCAGCACCGGGCGAGCAGCCGCATCCAATCCAAATGAAACGTTGCTTACTCCCAACGAAGTCGTCACGCCTGGGAGTTTGGACTTAATCAGCCGGATGCCTTCCAATGTCTCGATCGCCGAATTCGAGAATTCGGGTTCACCCGTCGCAAGCGTAAATGTCAAGGTATCGAATATCAATGCTTCGGGGCGCAGCCCATGTTCTGAAACGGCAATATCATGGATCCGGCGAGCTACGGCAAGCTTCTCTCCAGATGTTTTTGCCATCCCTTTTTCATCGATAGTCAGCACCAGCACAGCCGCGTTATATTTTGCTGCTAATCCAAATACCCGGTCTGCCCGCTCGCGCCCGCCTTCCAGATGGGTGGAATTGAGCAAGCAGCGCCCTGGCGCAGTCTGCAGGGCAATCTCCATTACATCAGGCTCAGTAGTGTCAATCACCAGTGGGACTTCGACACCGAGAGCGAGTTTCTTCACTACTTTCCGCATCAGCTCGATTTCATCCGCCCGTTCGGTCACGGCAACAGAAATATCCAGAGCATGAGCGCCCCCTGCCACCTGCTCGCGCCCGATTTCCAGGATAGCATCGTAGTCCTCTGCCAGCAGCAGGCGTTTAAATTTCCGGCTTCCTTGGGCATTGCAGCGTTCGCCGATCAGCAGCGGAGGGGGTTCCTGGTGCATCGAGATGGATTGAGTTGCTGATGATAGCCGCCCTATGCCTGCCTCTGGGCGTGCAGGATGCGCTCGCCGGTCTACCGTCCCTCCGAGCTTTTTTACCAGCAGCGAAAGGTGGGCTGGGGTTGTCCCACAGCACCCCCCAACGATGCTGATATGGTTCCGCTCGACAAATTCAACCAGGGCTTGAGTGAAGGGTTCGGGCTCTAACGGATAGACCGCCTCGCCGTCCACATTCAAAGGCAGTCCGGCGTTTGGAATGCAAGAGATTGGAAGCCGGCTGTTCTCCCCAAGATATTCGATCGGCTGGCGCATGTGTTCCGGTCCGGTGGAGCAGTTCAAACCGATGACATCAATCCCAAGGTCCTCCAGGATCGTCAGGGCTGCGGCGATATCCGTACCTAGAAGCATCCGACCGGTGGTATCGAGTGTCACCTGCGCCTGGATCGGCAGGCGAATACCCATCTCTTCAAAGGCAAGTCCGAATCCTACAATCGCAGCTTTAACCTCCAGGATATCCTGGGAGGTTTCGATCAGCAGCAAGTCCACCCCACCCTGGATCAATCCAACAGCCTGTTCTCGGAAGACATCCGCCAGCTGATCGAAGCTCACATCAGACATCTCTGGGTCGTCGGTGGACGGCAGCTTTCCTGACGGACCGATTGATCCTGCCACAAATCTGGGCTGTTGGTCTGTGCTGTATTCATCTGCAAGCCTTCGCGCCAGCTCAGCGGCGCGGCGGTTGATCTCCACTACCCGATCCTGCAGCCCATATTCCGCCAACGTAATCCGATTTGCCCGGAATGTATCGGTCTCCAGCACATCAATGCCTGTCTCAAGAAAAGAACGGTGGACCTTCTCAACCGCCTCTGGCTTGCTGATCACCAGGTAATCGTTGCAGCCGTTCGTTCTCTCGCCGCCAAAATCGTCGGCAGTGAGCCGCTGTGACTGCAGGCTGGTGCCCATGGCTCCGTCGTAGACAACCACATATTTGTGGACCGCATCCAGATAGCTTTGTTTCGTAATCGCTTTTATCAATAATGCTCCTTCCGTGTTTCCACCGGCAAGTATGCTGCGCCCTTCACTTAAAGCGCACTGGATTCTAAATCAGCATAAAGCTCCTGCTCCAAATCGATAGGCAAGACCCTCAGCACCCCATCCTGATATGGATACACACGTCCGCAGCCTGAGCAAGTCAGCGGAGATCCAGCCGACCACGGCAAGGACCGACCGCAGTCCAGGCAAATAAGACGGTCTGTAAAATGGCTATCTACCGGCTCGCCGCTGAGTTTCTGGCAGATCCCGCGCACGTTGCCGCCTACCCAACCCGCCAACCAGGCATTCATCCGCGGGTAATGAAGATCTGAGCGTAATCGAAGCCGCTTATTGATCGTGACCTCTACACGCTCGAACGGTACCAGAGCCTCGATCCACAATCCCCTCTCGAAGCGAGCTTCGGTGATCCCAACGGAACGCTCCCACCTGCCGTCATCCCAGAATACCTTCTCGACCCGCAGCATGTAGGCTATCCGCTGGATCCGGCTCGGTGGCGACGAGAGCGTCCGCCCCCCGCGCAAGAACCTGCGCAGAGGCAAATCCATCGGCTCTTCATTGAAGAAGAAATGCCCGCCGCGCCCAAGCACCCGAAAGCTCTCGGCAACCACTGGGATCGGGTTCGGGTGGTGGTGGAGGGTTCGATAGGCAAATACAAATCGGAAAGTGTTTGCCTTAAACGGCAGATGCAGGGCGTCGCAGCAGATCAAGACCGGAATTTTGGTGGATTGGAGCAGGATCGCGGCAAACGAGGCATCCATGAGGGTGTTCAGGCTAATGTCGCTGGCTGCCCCTTCTGCATCGACCTCACGCATGACGGCAACGCTGCGAACGCCAGTGCCTGCCCCAATTTCCAAGAACGGGTCGAACTCCACCCGTTCTTTAAGGCTCAGCAGGTCAGACCGCGCCAGCTCAGCTCGCCTGAGCAGATTAGCGCCAGCCCCAGCCTCCAACAGACGCTCCCCTGCAAATTTGCGCTTCGATTCTACCTTTTTTGAACGGATGCTCTGCGATTCGATTTCTGTTTGCTTTACTTGTGCTCTGCTCATCGTTGGAATTCGAGTTTACCATGCTGAATATGCCGCGTCAAAGGCGCGTTATAATAAACTTTCTGTTAGCTTTAAAGAGAAATTTAAGTACAGCAGTCATGGAAATCTTAAAGCGCATCCAAGATCTAGAAACTATCCGTATTCTCGCCGACGCTCGCCGGCTGGCGATCTTGAAAATGCTGATGTCCAATCAGGCGACGCTGACCCAATTAGGTCACGCAATCGGCGAACATCCAGCTCAAATTCGCCACCACCTGAAGCTGCTGGAAAAGGCCGGACTGGTTGAAATGACCGACCAGCGCGTGGTGCGAGGCTTTGTAGAAAAGTACTACCGCGCCAAGGCAAATGCTTTCATGCTTCAGGAAATCATCCTGCCAAAAACCTCCGATATGAGCAGCTTCACCTTCCTGGGGAGCCACGACCTGGCTCTCGAGGCGATGGCTTCCCAGCTCTGCACCCTCAAACTCAGACCGCTGCGCTTTTTCATTATCCCCGTCGGCAGCCTGGAGGGGCTGGTCGCTCTGCGCCAGGGCATTGCTCAGATTGCCGGCTGCCACCTGCTGGATGCGGATAGCGGGGAATACAACCTGCCATTCGTTCGCCACCTTTTCCCCGACCGCCCCATGCGGATGGTGACCCTCGCCTACCGCGAGCAAGGTATGCTGGTGGCGCCAGGCAATCCGCTGGGTATTCGAGGGATAGACGACCTGGCTCGAGAGGATGTGCGGATCGTCAACCGGAATCGCGGATCTGGCACTCGGCTTTGGCTGGATCGCCAGCTTTTCCTGCATTCGCTGCCGACCGAGGCACTACGAGGCTACGATCTTGAAGTGCGCACCCATACCGCGGTCGCCGAGATCATCGCGGCTGGAAAAGCAGATGCCGGGTTAGGGTTGTTAGCCGCCGCCGAGAAGCAAGATTTGGATTTTATCCCTCTCTTCCATGAGCGCTTCGACCTGGTTTTTCCTCAGGAACAATCAGACAATATGAATTTCGCGACCCTCTTCGATTTTCTTACAAGCGGTCGTTTCCGCCAAATCGTGCAGCACCTGGGTGGTTATGAGACCGAGCACACCGGCGATGAGCTTCAGGTCGATTAATTTCTACTCCCCCATTTCCTGCCGCCCAACAATTGCCCGCAGCAGCGTATTCTGATCTGCGTATTCCAGATCTCCTCCTACCGGCAGGCCGCGCGCCAGGCGAGTCATGCGAACACTCAAAGGCTGGAGCTGCTGGCGCAGGTAGGCCGCAGTATAATCCCCCTCCATGCTCGGATTGGTCGCCAGGATGATTTCTTTGATCTCTCCTGCACGCACACGCTCTACCAGTTCGCGGATCTTGAGTCTTTCCGGACCGATGCCCTCAATCGGCGAGAGGGCGCCATGGAGGACATGATACCTGCCTGGGTAGCCTCCTGTCCGCTCCAATGCCAGCACATCCAATGGTTCTTCTACCACGCAGATCAATGCAGCTTCTCGTCTATCGTCGCTGCAGATCTCGCATTCATCCCTGCCCGCTGACGTGATGTTGAAACAAATCCGGCAGGTGCTTGTGCCGCTTTTTAAATTTATGAGCGCTTCCGCCAGGTCTTTTGAAAGGTCTTCTGGTGCTCTCAGCAGGAAAAAAGTCAGGCGAGAGGCCGTTTTTGGGCCTATCCCTGGCAGGCGTGAAAGGGCTTCAACAAGATCCTGGATCGGTCCTGGCAGCAGCATCGCGATCGCCTCGTGAGCTCTCGGGCAGCCCAAAACATTGGGCGCCAGATTTCCGTCTTAGAAAGGTAATCCGCCGGCCAGCGGACCCAGCCGGTCAGCTGCCATCTGGCGCGAGGCTTCCAGCGCAGAGTTGAAAGCCGTGAGGACCAGATCCTGAAGCATCTCAACATCTGCATCTTTTAAAATCTCCGGGTCGATAACCACTGCCCGGCAGTGCTGGTCTCCCGTCATGGTAACCTTGATCGCTCCACCACCAGCCGTCGCCTCAACGGTTTCCTCGGCAAGTTGAGCTTGGGTCTGCTGGATCTGCTCCTGCAGCTTCTGCAGCTGGCCCATCATCCCCATCGGATTCTGCATTTTCGGGCTTTTAAAACCTTTCGCCATAAATTACTCCTTATTTCGCCAAGCGTCTGTCGTTTCAGCACGCCTGGCGGGATTATGCCTAACTCATATCCACCAGCTCGCCGCCCAGGTCTCGCAGAGCCGCCGCGACAATGCCATCTTCATCCACTTCCGGAGGGATCGACCCGCGCTTGCGGGTGTCCACGAAGCACTTGATGACCACCTCACGCTGGATCACTTCCGAGATGACATTCTGCGCCAGTCCCAGATTGGCGTCTTTTTCCATTTTATCTTTAAGCAGCTCGCTCCCAAAACCCATCAAGATCTGAGTGCCGCGAATGTAGCGTGACCAGCATGAGTTCATAAGACCATAAGTGTTGGGGTTTTGCTCCCGCACCAGGCTGAGGATCTTGTTCCACGATGCCGAGAGCAGCTGGTTTGCTTGCTGATCATCCGGCGAAGGTTCTACCAGAGCTGCAGGCAGGGGCGTGCTGGACGCAATTTTCGAATCCTGAGCCGGTTCCCCCAACGCCGCCTTAGCAGGCTTTTGGGCAGCATCTGGCTGAGAAGCCGTTCGCAATGGAGGCGATTTACCGCTTTGAACTCCTGATCCAGATCTTTGGTGATCTTTGGCCGGACTTTCGAGCGCTTCAAGAAATGCCAGCTCGAGCGGTAGGGAGGGCTGCCAGGTCCCGCGCCCCTCGGTCGCCGCCTGGTTGAAGATCCGCAGCAATCGCAGCAGTTCTAAAGGTGCAAACGCCTGGGCCTGACGGCTTAACACCATCCGCAGCTCAGGTGTGACTTCAATCAGGTTTGCATTCCCCATCCGCATGATGAGCAGGTTGCGCAGGTGCTCAACCATCTGGCGAGCATACTGGCGCGAGTCGCTGCCCGCATCGACTGACTGGTGAATGATCTCCAACCCTTTTCCTGCCTGTCGGGCAGCGATTGCGTCTACCAGATCCAGCACCGACTGGCTGGTTGCCGTCCCGAGCACCTCTTGGACCATCTCCAGCGTGATGATGCTTCCAGAAGAAGCCAGCTGGTCGAGCAGGGAGATCGCATCACGCATTGCTCCTGTGGATTGGCGTGCGATCATCGCCAGCGCCTGATCCTCTGCTTCAATCCCTTCGCTTGCAGCGATATCATTCAAGCAAGCAACGATGTCAACGACAGGGATACGCCGGAACTCGTGCCTCTGGCAGCGCGATAATACTGTCGCAGGAATTTATGCACCTCTGTAGTAGCAAGCACGAAGATCGCGTGTGAGGGGGGCTCCTCGAGAGTCTTAACAAGGCGTTAAATGCCGCAGTTGAGAGCATATGTGCTTCATCGATTATGTAGACTTTAAAGCGCCCCTGGTTTGGTAAAAAATTGATCTTGTCCCGCAAGTCGCGCACATCTTCCACGCTGGTATTCGATGCGGCGTCGATCTCGATCAGGTCGAGGAAGCTCCCCTTATTCACCGATTGGCAGTGGGCGCACTCACCACATGGACGGCTCGCCAGCTCCTCGGCGAGACAGTTGACTGCTTTCGCTAACAGGCGGGCGGTGGTCGTTTTACCTGTGCCGCGTGGACCTGCAAATAAGTAGGCATGCGCGATTTTCCCCGCCGCCAGCGCATTCCTCAGGGTCTGCACCACGTGCTGCTGTCCAAGGATGGCATCCCAGCTCTGAGGCCGCCATTTTCGATAGAGGGCTTGTGACATGTTCAGAGTGTATCAAACAGAAGGATTGTGGTCAATCCTTGGAGTTCCGCCCGCCGGAATGCCCAATGAGGATAGATTGAAAGTCTTCCGATGGCCATCCAAATGATTCAAACGGATTGCCGCCTTTCCCCACGCCTGATTCGATCAATTTCTTTTCCTGCGTTCAAATGGAACAGTTGAAATCGATCGGCGGGCACCTGGAGATTATCGTTGAATATGCGCTAATTGATTCTCTTGACCGCTGAAGTGAATGCGCGGGATTTAGTCTTATGGCTGTTCTCTTTCCCAGAAAACCGCTCGTGTTTGGAGTGCCTGTACTCCCACACGATTTCAAGCGCTTCCAGAGCTTCGTCACGCTCTGCTTCAATCGCACGGCGCTCTTCAATCCAGGGAAGACTGTATCCGTTCGCGCGGAGCGGATGGTATGCCAGCCTCCAATCCAGTTCCACCAATAAAATTATTGCCTCGCCGTGATTAATCACGGCACCTGATAGGTCGCCCTCACAATCCCTTGTGGATCTTTCAGGCTGACTGTGTCCCCCGATTCCCAGACCGGCTTATCCAAACCCCAATAAAGTTCAATCACGGTGTTGCTGCCAGCCTTTGTGAACACATTGACTGCTCCGCCTTTGTAGAGGATCAGCTGAGGAAACTGCGGAAAAATAAATATATTCCCCTGCCCGTCCTCCAGGCGCCAGCCGACAAGCGAGAGCTCGCCTTCGCCTCGCTGTTTGAGGGTAACGTATTCCGAATCCAGATCACCGGCGCCGATCACGCTGTCAATCGTAACGCTGCCGCCTGGACGCAGGGGAATCCGCAGGACCTCACCCTCGCCCAGAGGCTGCGAGCTTGGAAACCCATTAATCGCAATAATCTCCTCCGCGCTGACATTGAACTTTTCCGCCAGGCTTTCAAATGTGTCTCCTGCCTGCACCTGGTAGATCAAGAATTCCTGAGTTGGAGTGGGCAGTATTTCTGGTTTAAGCTCGTTCGGTGAGGAGATCGTTGGAGTTGCATCTGGCGATAAACGTTTTAGCGCGATGGGGAGCAATCCGCTGTGGCATTGGGCCGGAAAGCTGATCCCAGGCAAAAAGCACTGCCAGCACCGTACAAGTCGAGACCAGCACATTCAAAGCCAGGTAGAAGAGCAGTCGCTTCCAGGAGGTCATATTTATTCACTTTTTGCTGTAATTTTTGCGCTCTGACCTAAAAATGATAGCACAATTTTCAGATTGACGGGTGTCCATTTTGGGGTTTACAATCCAGGCATGCCGTATCTTATCGATGGGCACAACCTGATCCCCAAGATCCCAGGGCTCAGCCTCCAAGCTGAGGACGATGAGCAGCAGCTGATTACCCTGCTGCTTGAATTCTGCCGCTTGCAGCGCAAACAAGTCGAGGTTTACTTTGACAACGCCCCCCCAGGAGGGGTGCGCGCTCGAAATTTTGGAAATGTGATCGCTCGATTCGTCCGGCAAGGTTCTACAGCCGATCAAGCTATCCGCCAGCGACTGGAGAGGCTGGGGCGAGCAGCCCGTAATTGGACAGTCGTTAGCTCAGACCTGGCGGTGCAGACCGAGGCGCGCGGCATCTCAGGCGCGCGTGCTCTCATCTGAAGACTTTGCGAGCATCTTGCTCGCCGCCCTGGATGACAGCAAACAGGATCGAGGCGCCCAGGCAGAAGCTAACCTCAGCCCCGAAGAATTGGATGACTGGTTGAAATTGTTCGGCGAATAAGCACCAGGGAAAGCCGGAAACTTAACCCCCCGCCTCTGCCACCCTCCCAAATAAGACAATATTGGTCTATTATTCTTAACCGATTCTAATCCTAATCGGGTCAAATTGGTGTATATTCGAAATGCCGACACCTGCCCTCCCAATTTACTGGTATTTTCAGGTGTCGTGTCACCGGTTTCAGCTTTCAGCACGTCCCCCCCGTGTTGTGCTTCCGGTGGCCCTCCTTAGATTGCCGGGCGTGTCCCCCCCACGTCCGGTAATCTTTTTTTCCAATCAGAGGCGTACGGGCGGTTAGAGAAAAGATCAGGATGACCAGGAGCCTCTTGCTTAGTTCTCGACTGGCTTCACCGGATTTCTCTTAACGACGATCATCGTTAGATCATCCGAGAGAGGAGCATCTCCCATAAATGAATTGACGCTCGCACTGATCGCTTCAAGGATCTCCTGGGCGGTGAGCTGGCTTATCGGCTCGTCCTCTCCTGCGCAGGCGGCAATCTGCTGGATTGATTCCATCAGACGCTCTTCGCCATAAATTTCCCCCTGAGGAGAAAACGCCTCAGTAATTCCATCTGTATACATCACCAGGACCTCCCCTGGTTCGACGACCGAGTGGAATTCCGCCATTTCCACATTTTCCGAAACGCCCAACGCCATTCCCCCACGCCTGACTCGCTCGAATTGGCATGGCCGATGGAGCAGCAAAGGCGGGTTGTGCCCTGCATTTGCTGCGGTAAGTTCGCCAGGATTTAAATCCAGCACAGCATAGACCAGCGTAACGAACATCCCATTACTCGCATCCGGCACAATTAAATCGTTCACCCGCCGCACTACCTCGGCTGGTGAATCCAGTACCGCGACGGTCGCCCTCACCAGGGTACGCACCAGTGTCATAAAAAGTGCTGCCGGCATCCCTTTGTCCGCAACATCGGCAATCACCAGACCCATCCGGTTGCCTGGCAGCTCGAAGAAATCGTAGATATCTCCCCCCACCTCACGTGCAGGGCGCCAATGGGTCTGCAGCTCCCAATTAACAATCTCTGGCACTTGCTGAGGTAGAAACGCCTGCTGGATCTCACGTGCCAGCTGCATCTCGCGCGCCAGCCGCTCGCGCTCAACCGTCTCTCTCTGCAGCAAATCATTCTGGATCGCCAGAGCGACCTGGTGGGAGATCCCTCGAATGATCTCGATTCGCTTGGTGCGCAGCCGTCGGTTTACATTGCTGCTGCTGTAGGTTTCGCCCGCCACCGGATCGGGCTCTTCCACAACGAAAACCCCCAGCACTTTACCCTTCATCGAAAGCGGAAATCCTAAAACCAGGCAGGCTTCCTCCTCCAGAAAGGTATCCACCATTTCCATTTCTGGCGCCTGCAGGCGGGTCCAGGTCTCGGGTGCTTCTTCATCTTCCGTTTCGCTCTCCACCGGATGAGCAATCAGTGCATCTTGAAGCAGCACCGCATCCAGCAAAGGGAAATCCTGGTTTGCATAAACGGCATTTTCTGCATGGCGCGGCAGTCCATATGCTTGAGATGTCCGGAACAGGTTTTGCCCTTCATCCCACAAATAAATCACGGCGCGCTTTACTCCAACCAGGATCGGGGTGATCCGGACAATCGATCCTAATGCTTCATCGAGATCATTGGAACCCACAACTGCCTGCGCTACCTGCAACAGGGCGACCGAGACATAAGCCTCTTCTTTTTGAGATTTTAACAAGCGAAGATTGTCGACCGCGACCGCGGTCTGGTGGGCGATCCCCTGCAAGATCGCTAGCCGCTCGTCAAAAAAAGCTTCGATTGATTTTCCAAGGCTGATGGTTGGCAGGTCGGCGCTGTAATCCACCAGGAATGCTCCCAGCACTTCGCTGCGCGCAGTCAGCGGAACGAGCACCGGGAAACCCATACTCGCTTCGTCATCGAGCAAGCCTGCGGTCAAAACGCTTGAGAGGCGCTGATCTTCCTCGCCTTGATGCAGGATCACCGGGTGGAGCTCGCTCACCAGCCGGTCAAGGGCTGGCACATCTCCGGGTGCAAATCTCCAGCGCTCAAACTCGGTTTGCTGGTCTGGGTTCAATCCGCTGGCAACCGCTGGCACAAACGTCCCGTCTTCATCCAGGATGTAGAGCAGGCAGGCTTTAACCCCGGTCAGCATGGGTGTGATGCGGATGACGGTGTCCAGCAGCTCGGGGAGGTTGTCTATCGATTGGGTTGCATTGGCAACCTGCAGAAGCACCGTCGAGATCCAGGCTTGTTCATGGGCGTCTTCGTAAAGACGGGCATTCTCGATTGCGACTGCCGCGTAACTGGCAAAAGCAGCGGTCATTGCCTGTGCTTCGCTGCCATAGCGGCCGGCCGACCGGTCCACCAAACAGAGCACACCCAGCAGCTGCTCGCCGATTTTCAAAGGAGCGGCAATTCCAGAATAGTCCGCCGGCAGCTGCATGATTAAACCCAGCGGCTCAGCCGGCGAACTTGCTTTGCGCACAAGCGGCACCTCAGACCCCGCAGCTTCCAAAAGCCAGGCTGCAGCCTGCTCGAGAAGATCAGGAGAAGGATCGTCCAGGTAGTATTTCAGAACCTCATCTGGCTGTAAGCCTATTTCAAGGTCCAAGCCAATCGAATCTGTCCCCTTCACCGCAGCCAGATGCAGGCGCGGGCGCTCATCGGATTCTTCCTTTATTATGTCCTCATCGGATTGAAGTTCGAGTGAGCTTTGATCGATCAACCAGATCGCTGCAGCATCCAGAGGTAAAGTCGGCTCAAGCTCTGTCAGCACAGCCAACAGCACTTGATCGAGATCGACATCCGCCGAAAGGATCCCCGCCACCTCCCGCAGGCTGTCCGCTACACCTCGCCTCCAGACTTCGGTGCGGTAGAGGTTGGCATTTCGCATCGCGATCGCGATATGATCCGCCAGCGCTTCAAATAAAAACCGGTCCTCTTCATTAAAATCATTCGTCTGGTCGCTCTGTACATCCAGGACTCCAAGCACATTTCCACCAAACACAAGCGGCACGGTCATTTCAGAGAGCGTCTGATCCGGCGCCTGCCCCGCAGGACGGTAGCGCGGATCGCTGCGAACATCGTTGACCAGAGCGCTTTCGGCATGGCGCGCCACCCAAGGGATCAGCCCGCGCTCATCATCCAAATCGTAAACGTATTCCTCTTTACGGATATTCTGGCTGCGCAGACCGCTGCCAGCCTCGTAGAATATTTTCCGTCTGCCGGTATGCACAGTGAAAAGATGTACGTTCTGGAAGCCAAACCGCTCGTGGATCAGCCTGACAACTTCCTGCAGCAGCTCATCCTGATGCAGGATCGAGGTGATCGCACTGCTAACTTCGTACACCGTCTGGAGCTGGACTGCCCTGCGCCGCAGATCCCGATAAAGCTGAGCATCTTCAATAGCAATTGCGATAGCCCCAGCCAGCGCCCGCAGAACGAGCATATCCATTTCATCGAAATCATCTTCCTGGTTGCTCTGCACATCCAGCACCCCCACAAGCCGGTCCTTTACCACCAAAGGCAGGGCAATCTCCGAGCAGGTATCTGGGAGCAGTGCGATCTGACGATAACGATCTTCTTCATACACCCTGGGGGCAAGCAGCTCGTTCCCGCTCTCTGCGACGCTGCCGATGATCCCCTCCCCCAATTGGACAGGTGCAAAAACCGGTTCATTAACCGGCGCGTTCGAGCCAGCTGGACCAGCGCTTGCCCGGAAATCGAGAGTCGAACAGCCGGGTTCGAGAGTGAAGACGGCTACATAATAATATTCGAAGGTCTTGAGAATAAGGTCAGTCACCCGGCGAGCGATTTCATCCAAATCTCTTAAGCTGGATATTTGCAGGCTGACCTCACTCACCAGCCTGAGCTGTTCGCGCCGCCAATCTTCCGAAGACACTCGCAGGCTGGACTGAAGTGAAAGGGTTGCCTGGACTGCCAGCCCTTCCAACAGATCGACCTCCTCCTGAAGAAACCCTTTTCTCTTACGGTCCACCTGCAGCGCCCCCAAGGGTCTGCCCAGCTGCCCTGAGCGATCGTGCATCAGCAGCGGAACAGCTATCGTCCGGGCATCTTGCAGGGCAACAGGGTCGGATGAAGGCGAGCATTCAGCCTCCCTACCTTTCCCAGCTGTACAGGTTCGCCGGTTCTCAATGCATGCTTTCATTAGCGCGGATGGCTCGATCGATAATATGCTTTCAGACCATCCGTCCAGACAGTTTTTGCTCGGGCTAGAAATACTCTGCAGCATCTCCTCGGCCAACCACAGCGACGCCCCTCCTCCGATCAGCCGCCTGGTTGTACTGAGGATCAGCTCGCTCTGCTCTAACAGCGTCTGTGCCGCCCGGCATTCTTCGGCGGCAGCGTCTTGAGCAACGCAAAGCAAAGCCTCACCAAGTTCCAGCACGTGGCGTAAAGGTGTCTGGCTGGGCAATCGTTCTGCCGGCTTCCGGCGCGCCAAGTTAGTTCTCCTTACGTTTGATCATCCGCAGAACATTGCACTGCTTGCCAGTCTGCGCATCACTGGCAAAGGTGAAATGGATTTCATCCATCAGCTGGCGGATAAAAAACAATCCCAGTCCACCGATATCCCGGTCCTCTAAGTCTGCTTCAAGATCAGGGTCGGGGACCACAGTTGGATCGAATGGTTTGCCGCAGTCTCGAAGGGTAATTGCCAGCCCTGTTGTCATGATCTGGCATGTGCATTCGATATTTTCCTGGCTTTCCCCCCCGTATGCATGTTCAATGATATTACTGAAAGCCTCGTCGACTGCCAGCTGAACAGCGTAGATCGCTGAGGCATTTAATCCGCATCTCAGCGCTGCTTCACCAACAAATTCCCGCACAGTATCTAAATTTTCAAACAGGGCGGTTAAGATTCTGGTTTCTATTCCCTCGTTCGTGGTCCTGGAGGGGTCCGTTGCATCCATGGATTGCTCGGTTGATAAATCAGATCGGACAGATTCAGACATGCAATAAAATTCTTCCCGTGGTAAAAATAGAGGCTGAAAGGTTTTTTGAACCTCCAGCCTCCGCTCTCTGGAGAAAAACAAGACGCCTTACATCGTGCCTACGGCATCCAGGGCGCTGTCGTAGAATTTGAAGAGAGGAATAAATCCTGCCAGATCCAACGCATCATGGATCCGTTTGGGTACACCTGCAAGCACAATCTCACCCCGATTGTAGCGTTTGCAGGTTTTCTGGGTGCTGATCAAAACCCGCAATCCCGCACTGGACATAAAATCGACCTCTGCGAGATCTAAAATGATCTTATACCGACCGGCATTCGTGACATCATCTAACGCCTTCGCCAGCTGCGGTGCAGTGGCGCTGTCAATTCGCCCGACTGGCTTGACCAGGTCACAGTGCTTGTATTGAGAAACTTCAATCTCCATTTGCAAACCTCCGCGGTTCGGTAGCGAGTGAGGGCACTTCCCCGTTTCAAATTATTACGCTCTTCATGATTTGGAAATAACTACAAAACCGGTGAAATTATATCATGAGAATCAAAGCCCTGTTTGAACCTCGCCTTGAGACTAAACACCTATAGGAAAAGCGCTGATTATGCATTATCCTTATTGTAGATTGCCATCTTTTACCGGGAGATTTGTATGAAAACTCAATCCGGATATCGCTGGTTTGTGCTTGCTATCTTTTTCATCTTCATGCTCCTGCACCAGAGCGATAAACTTTTGATTGGCCCACTCACTACCCCAATCATGAAGGAATTTGGCATCAATCGCGCCAGGATGGGTTTCATCACGACTGGCGCCTTGATTGTCGGTGCGATCTTATTTCCATTATGGGGCTATCTCTACGACCGGTATAATCGCGCCAAGCTTCTCTCTCTTGCTTCGTTAATCTGGGGTTCGACAACCTGGTTGAGCGCAATCGCCCCTACTTATCCGACCTTCCTGGCAACCCGCGCCACCACCGGCATAGACGATTCGAGCTACCCTGGGCTCTACAGCTTGATCTCAGATTACTTTTCTCCGAATGTGCGCGGCAAGATCTACGGGCTGCTCGAGCTGACTATGCCCATCGGCTACCTGCTCGGCATGATCCTGGGGCTTTTTCTAGGCGGCATCATCGGTTGGCGCAGCGTCTTCTACATCACCGGTGGAATGGGTATTCTCCTATCTGTTGTGATCTTCTTCGGCGTGCGCGAGCCTCAGCGCAGCCAATCCGAGCCTGAATTGGCAGACCTGGAGAAAATCTCAACCTACCACTTCAGCTGGCCAGTCGCTCGCGATCTCTTCAAGAAACCCACCCTTCGGATCCTGTTTATTCAAGGCTTCTTCGGGATCTTCCCCTGGAATGTGATCACTTACTGGTTCTTCAATTACCTTGAAACCGAACGCGGTTACGATCAGAATGCCGTCTTCAAAACCATGGTCATAGCAGTTTTGGTGCTTGCCGCCGGCTACCCGATTGGCGGTGCTCTAGGGGATTATTTCTTCAAACGGACCCCACGTGGTCGCACCATTGTCGCTGTGACTGGAGTGCTCTCCGGAGCCGTTCTACTCACAATCACAATGAACATCCCGGTCGAAAACCAAACTCTGTTCATGTTCATGCTTGCTCTGACCGCGCTGTTCATACCGTTTGCAGCGCCTAATGTAATCTCGACAGTTTACGATGTGACCTTGCCGGAGGTGCGCAGCACTGCATTGTCGATTCAAAGCATGATCAAATCATCCGGCGCAGCACTCGCTCCGAGCATAGCCGGTCTGATCGCCGACCAGTCTTCGCTCAAGAGCGCCTTTCTCATCATCTGTGTTTCGACCTGGCTTCTCTGCGGAATCTTCTTCGCCCTTGTCGCAAGGGTTGTTCCGGGTGATATCCGCACCCTCCGCGGTCAGATGGCAGAGCGCGCCGCCATAGAGCGCCTGAAAGCTGGCTAATCGCCGCTCAGCAGCTCCTTCAAGCGTTGGTGATCGCGATACACCCCGCGGTATTCAGGCGGCAGCAAACTTGCGATCTGACACATGATCTCATCCGTGTAAGCCTGGATTGCATCTTCACGCGTCTGTTCTGGGATTGGTGTTAATATGAATGGCGCTCCTATTTGGACCACAACCTTAGTCCGCCGTAATCTCCGCAAGTTGGGGAAAAATATCCTGTCCTCCGACCCTGATAGGCCCACCGGCACGATGGGCACACCGGCTTTAAGCGCCAAAAAGCTCGCGCCCGGCCAGGCAGTCTGCAGCTCGGCAGTAGGGCTGCGGGTTCCTTCAGGCGAGAGCACGAGAATACCTCCTTGTTTCAATCTTTTCAGCACTTTTCGCAGCACGGTGAAATCGGCGTTGTAGCGATCGACAAAGATAGCATCTAGCTGATGGACAAACCATCGTACCAGCGGGTTTGACTGATATTTCTCCGCAACGATGATGATGATGTCATCACGATTAGAAAAGTGATATATCATCGCCGCATCTAGCCGTCCAATATGGTTGCCAGCCAGGATGCCGCTCTTCAATCCATTAAGGTGTTCTAGCCCGTGAACTTCTAAACGCGCCGTAATCCTGACAAAAATGTCCATCAATAAGCGAGCCAGCTTTGCACCCATTTTCATCTTCCATTCAAACCTTCGATTGTCGGAATGATCTCCAGTTCATCAATCAGTCCATTGTGCTCGGTGTTTGAGTGCGGTCCACGCTGACGATCGGCTGTGCCAGTGACGAGTTTGCCTTCCCACGCGCTTTTCAACATCCGGCAATCCACTAACGGGGCAGCGTGGAACTCATGCACCTGTTTCAGCGCGGCGCAAACGGGATAATCGCGTTCATCCAGACGCAAGTACAGGTCGATCCGCCTTACGGAAATAGCATCTACTTATGCCATCCAGTCCGGCATAATGCGTTCTGGCTGCCTGAGCGTCGACCCCTATGCCAATCACATCGACGATTATCCATCCCCTTAAAATTGACCATTACCATCTTATCCCGGGAGGGGGCTTCCCATGCTTATTGAAACGACTCGCTTCATATTAGCTCGCTCCAATAAACGGAGGTTTCGAGTGGTATCTCCTCACTCGCCGAAATCATATCCTCACTCCCAGAATTAGTCAATCTGCCCTTCTGGTATAATCTGCGGCATCTCCATTCCAGGCGGGACTCTTTATTATCGTAAGATTTCTTGGTGATATGTCGTGAGAGCGAGACCAGCGATGTTCTCAATTCGGAACAAGAATGTCATCTTGCTTGGACTCGGACAGGCGCTCGGGAGCAGCGCAGGCTCAATGGTAGTCCTGGCAGGCGGCTTCCTGGGAGCCGATCTTGCTCCTACCCACGCCCTTTCTACGTTGCCAATCTCAATCATGGTCGTGGGCACCGCCCTTGCGACCATCCCTGCTGCAATGATCATGCGGCAGATCGGGCGCAAGAAAGGCTTTATGACCGGCGCTATTCTCGGCGCTATCACCTCCCTCCTGGCAGTTTATGCCATTGCGCAATCCAGCTTCTGGATGTTCTGTACCGCAACATTTCTGATCGGCGCTTGCTCTGCCTTTGTTCTGCAGTACCGCTTCGGCGCTGCCGAAAGCGTACCGCCAAACCTCGCCAGCCAGGCGGTCTCCTTCGTCTTGTTAGGGGGTATTGTCGCCGGTTTTCTCGGACCTGAAATCGCCAGCCGGACCGAGGACCTGCTTCCATATGGCTCTTTCAGCGGTTCATTCCTGATCCTGGCATTGCTTTTCGGGATCTTGCTGGTTGTGCTGTCCTTCCTGGATGAAATGATCGTGACCGAAAGCCCCAGCGATCCGGATGCGCGCCCGCTCAACCTGATTATCCTCCAGCCAAATTTCCTGATGGCAGTATTTGCTGGCTCGGTTGCTTTTGGCGTTATGAGCTTTATCATGACTGCCACCCCGCTCGAGATGCATACCCTGATGGGTTTCTCATTATCCGAGACCACCATCGTGATCCAGAGCCATATCATTGCCATGTACCTGCCCTCACTGTTCACCGGTTTTCTCCTGGCTCGCCTGGGGATGCGGCGAGTGATGATGATTGGGGTCTTCTGCCTCCTGGCTTGCGTGGCGTTAGGGATCTCCGGTCAAGCTCTGCTGATGTATTGGGGGCGTTGGTGCTCTTAGGGATCGGCTGGAATTTTCTTTTCGTTGGAGCAACAGTTTTGCTGACCCGCAGCTACCGGCCTGCAGAACGATTCAAATCCCAGGCTGTTAATGATTTCACCATTTCTGGCATTCAGGCTTTTACTTCGCTTTCTGCTGGCACAGTTTTGTTCCAGGCAAACTGGGACACCCTCCTGCTGCTCAGCTTGCCTCCGCTTATCTTGATGCTGATAATCACCATTATCAATCGACCTCCTTTTCCCGAAAGCACGAGTCTACCGGTCGCATAACCGACTTGCAAGATTGTCAGCAGGCTGAGTGGTGGATGAATGCTGAGGTAAAATTACGTCATTCTCTTTATCCAAAATCATCATTATCCCGATCGAGGAGATAGCATCATGAATGGGGAAATCTATTGTGCAAATTGCGGAACACCAATGCGCCCAGATTCCCGGTTCTGCCCGGCTTGCGGCGCACCTGTTGAAATCCCCCAACCTGCTCCCTCCTACAACCCTCCGGTTGAGGTTGTTGCTCCCACCGAAAAAATTGATGAGTTCCCCAATAACTACTCCCCCAGGCCTCCAGAATATTATCCAGTGGAAGAACAGCCTCCTTCACGGTCCAGGCGCGGCTTAATTCTATTAGCGGTAGGGTTTGCAGTTACGATCTGCTGCGCACTGGTGATTATTGTGTGGCTCATTTCGAAGATCACTAATGTCAGTCCGGTCAGCGAGATCTTCAGCGAAGCGACCGCAACCTTCGAGCCGGTCACAGTAACCTTGCTGCCCACTCTCCCGGTTCCAACCCCAACCTCGCAAATCTTGACTGGTGCGCAGCAGCTTAGCGACACCTCGTTTTATGATGATTTCTCTTCCAACTCGCTTGGCTGGCAGCAAGATAGTGACGAGAGCTCAGCCGTGGGGATCGAAAATGGGATGTACATGATGGAAGTCAAAATCCCAGATTACCGCCACCATGTCTTCACCCCTCTGGATTCGATTACCCATCTTGATTTTTATGCAGAGGTTGCCTCTGGCGCTGCAAACGGGATTTTTGGGGTCGCCTGTTATTGGAAAGATCTGGACAACCACCATTACGTTTATTTTGACCGCAATCAAAATGAAATTTGGGTGGGATACCTCTCCAATGGTGAATGGATCGATATCGGTGATGTGATTCCAATGGATAAAGCCGCAGGTCTTCAGAAATACGCGGTGGACTGCACCCCAGGCGCCATAACCGTGTACGTCAACGACCAGCTCCTTGCTGATGTCGCGATCGATCAGCCTGCGCAGGTCTCACAGATGCTGCTTTCTGTGACATCCTATACAGATGCCGAGCCCGGAGGGATTAAAGTCTACTTTGATGATGTCTCAGGTTATCTTGCACAACAGTAGTCTGCTTGCGATATAGTTCAGGAGAGTGATCGATGCATTATCGCCGGTTTGGTCGCACTGGATGGATGGTCAGCGAGATCGGCTACGGCATGTGGGGGATGGGCGAGTGGAAGGATTCTGACGATGCCGAATCGATGGCTGCTTTGCAGCTTTCCGTGGACCTGGGCTGCAACTTCTTTGACACAGCCTGGGCATACGGAGAGGGGCACAGCGAAAAATTGCTCGGACAGCTCGTCCGGGAAAATCCCGGGAAAAACCTTTTTACTGCCTCAAAAATCCCACCCAAAAACAGGGTCTGGCCCAGTCGGCGCGGTTTTTTGCTGAATGACGTCTTTCCACCGGATTACATCGAAGAGTACGTCCACCGCAGTCTGGGCAATACCGGCCTCGATTCAATTGATCTGATGCAGTTTCATGTCTGGGAAGACGAATGGGCGCTCGATGAGAGCTGGGCCAAGAAAATGGACGATCTGCGCCATCAGGGACTGATTCATGCGGTAGGGATAAGCATCAACCGTTGGGAACCATGGAATGGTGTTCAAACAGTGAAAAGCGGGCTTATAGACGCCGTTCAGGTGATCTACAACATCTTCGACCAGAATCCTGAGGACGAGCTTTTCCCTGCCTGCCGGGAAAATGATGTGGCCGTGATTGCCCGTGTCCCCTTTGACGAAGGCACGCTGACCGGGACGCTCAGCCTGGACAGCAAATGGCCTGCCGGCGACTGGCGCAACACTTATTTCGTCAGTGAGAATCTGAAAGCAAGCGTCGAACACGCCGAGCGCCTTCGCCCGCTCATCCCGGCGGGAATGACCATGCCCGAGATTGCGATGCGCTTTATCTTGAACGATCCAACCGTGAGCACCATCATCCCCGGCATGCGCAGGGAGCGCCATGTACGTTCAAACATTGCCGCCAGCGACCTCGGTCCTCTGCCCGATGATCTCCACCTTGCACTTCGCGCCCACCGTTGGGACCGCACTCCAACGAAGTGGTCGCAGTAGCTATTGGTTCAGCTGCTGCGCCTCTACTCTGCAGCTGCCAGGCAGCTGCACTCGAAAAGTATTATTCCTGTTGGTCGACCGCTGTCTGAAGCGCTGGTTTGATCGTTTCAAAATTTAAACCGTTCGCTGTACAGAAATCTTTGACTGTGCCGGGGAGATTCGCTACAGGCATACCCATGATCTCCTCAATCTCTGCTTGAGTAAGACCCCAATCCAGCAGCTCTTGGAAAGTGGTTTTCCCGCGGACGTTCCGCTCCTCAGAGCTGCTCGATCCAGATCCCTCGGCTGCAGGCGCAGATTCGGTATTCACTGGTGTTCTTACCGCCGGGGTTTCTTCTCTTCCTACCTGCAAAACACTATGGCGCTCCAGATAAAGTCGGCGTTCAGAGGATAAATCCGTATTCTCCAAAAGCTTAACTGCCGCAATGGGTAGGTAAATCTCACTGCTCAAATCGAACGGCAAACCGGTATAGAATGCTACAAACAGCCTTACGGAGGATGTACCAATTTCTTCACCGCTCTCAGCATAGATTTGCTCCAGCTCTTTTACCTGAAACGCTGCCGGATTCTCGGTCTGTACGGTAAACGCCTCTCCTAAGATTGCCGCAGGGACGCCGAAATTCTTCTCGACATCACCGAATGTGTAAGAGCCGCGGATATCAGCCGGATTTGCCTTTCCGGCATACTCGCCTTCTTCAAATGTCGAAGCCACCTTGCTGGATTCGGTCTGCCACCAACCCATCCATGAAGTGAATATGATTCCACCAAATAAAATCAAGATGACGGAAATTGCGAGTGGTCTCGATGTCAATGTCACCGCGCACCGCCTGTCGAGAAAGTGACCGTGCGTGCCACCGGGCACACCGCTTCGGAAGTGCATTCCAGGCAGGAGATGCACTGGTGATCGCGCACAACAGTCTTGCTGTCTACTTCAATATTCATCGGGCACATGATCGAGCAAGCGCCATCGGCTTTGCATGTTGCAGCATTTCGTCGAATCCCAAAGATCCGGAAAAGGTTGAAGATCCCGAGTACGGCACCGTATGGACAGGCATACTTACACCACGGGCGTTCGACAAAGAACGACAAGATCAGCGTTGCAGCCAGTATCAGCAATCCAGCGATCGCGACCTCGCTGCTCCAGAAGTTAAAAAGCGCAAAATAAGGGTCGATCTTGGCAAAAACCAACATGCCCGTGACAGCGGTCATATAGATCACCCAGGCTAAAACCAGATAGCGGGTGTAGCGCAGCACTTGGTCCAGTTTCTCTGGGATGAAGTGATTGAACCTCCGTTTGAAGTGCTTTTTCCCGAACTTGCTGACCCATTCCTGGATGGTTCCTAGCGGACAAACCCAACCGCAGAAAACCGGACCAAAGAGGATGGCCAGGAGAAAACCGAGTGTCATTAAGATTAAATGCAGATTCGTAAATCTTCTGGACAAACGTCCCGGTGGTTGCGAACTGGTAAATTGTTACCACCCCGCCAAATGGACACAGGGCGTGCAGTGAAGCACTAGCAAGCAGCGGGATTCCTTTTCCGCTTTCTGCCAGAGCATGGTTTACTGAAATCAACGCAATGAGGACGAAGAAAAATGCCTGTACGATCTTTCGAATCCAGATGCTTCTTGGGCGGAACAGGCGGTATCGTTTTCCAAATAAAGTGATCATCAACCCTCCAGGTTCTTAATTTCACAGGAATACGACGAAATCATACTGGCTACATATGAAGAACCTGTGAAGGGAATGTAGAGACTTGATGTACGCTTATTGAATGAACTGGATCAACCCCCAGTTGCCGTCATACATCCAATCTGGATCGTTCCTGCTCATCTCTGCAGCTTGCCCCGGTTTCAATCCTACAACCAGCTCGGATTTCAGCACCCTTAACAGAAGCAGCGGGGCTGGACGATAGCTCATGATCGCCTCCGCTGGCGTGTCGAATAGCCAATGCCGGTCGCCTACCCAGCGGCGGTAGTTAGCGTCGCCTTTGCTGATCAGCAGGTCGGCCTGGCAGAGTGTATCTCGGGTAAACTCAGGCATCTCCCAGCAAGCTAATGGCGATATCCAGGAAAAATCGTTGAGAAGCTCAAGCTTTCCGACAGCGAGGTCTGCTTTGATCCGCTCCCCCATTTCGCTTACCGCTGGTACATTCGCCTGCTCGATCTCTTCCACCATCTCGTGAACGTCTGGGATCGTCGCGTCGGACACGTAGGTCGGGTAAACTTTAGCATGGAAGCGAACCCGTCCAGCCAGCCCTTTTTTAACAGCATGTCTGCAAGCACCAGATCGTACGCCAGCTCCAGCCCGACGTTATCCAGGATAATATCCACAACTCGCAGCCCGCTTTTGGATTTAAGGATGAATTCGGCCGTCTGCCTGGCGTGGTCTACCAGCAGGTGGGCAATCCGGTCATCCGCTTTATGGTTGGCAGGCGGCTCACTCCCTGCAGGCCAGATGCTCAAGTCTGCCTGATTGCCCCAGATCACGGTGTGCAGCAGCCAGGACAGCTCTGCCTGCGGTTCAGCCCCACCACGGTTGAGCATCTCGGAGACGGACTTTAGAGGCTTCACGACTTCCATCAGGCTTTCCCGCTTCTGATCCAGATAGGGATCGACCCGCCACGTTTCACCTGGCTGGAAGTAGCCCGTAGCCTCGAGTATGCGGCGGAAGAAATAGGTCTCTGCCGGAAACCAGGGGGTCTCGAGCCAGTTTAACCCAAGGTAGGGCGCCATCCACTCCCTCCATAGCATCTCGTCGGGAGCTCCCTCATCCCGAAGCTGGCGTATAGGGGAGTTGGGCAACTCCTCAGCCAGCTCCAGCAACTGCTCCCGCACCCTGGCAGGCCGGTTACCTTTAAGCGCCAGATTGCGGGCGATATCAGGCAGGCGCTTGCGCATTGTATACTCGGCGAAAGAGCCCTGTTCGCTGCCAGCAAGCATCCCCGGCAGATTTGCCGGAGCCAGCACGATCACCGTTCCCGCATCGCCGTCAACCTTTGCGATCTGACCTGACTTTTAATCGGGAGATTTCAACCTGATCCAGGCAGGGGATTTCCGCGATAATCGCCCCCACGGCGGTGATCGTTTCACATTCCCTGTTGACAATTGCAAGAGGCGCCTTGCCGTTCGCTTTCAGCCGGTAGAGGGTATAAGATCCAACGGTCGAACCTTTGCCTGTCGGAAAGACCAAAACCTTTCCGGCGATCGACTGCCCCTCAAGCTCGTGGCCGCGTTCAACCACCACGCCGCTTTCGGGATCGATTCCGCCAAAAAAAGAAATCCCCTGGCTCGTCACCAGAGTCTCGCCCTGGGCATACCCAGGATAGATCTTGCGTCCATGAAGTTTCATCGTTTTGCTGCGCAGCTTTCTGGGCCTATAATGCCTCCATTACAGTCTCTTCAAATGTCCCAAAGCGGGTTTTGAAGCGGTTTTTCGAACTGGCGTAGTAGCATGCCTTAGCGCTGTCGGTTGCCAGAGCATGAAAGCGGCTGCGGATTGGTGCGACCACACAGCAGGTATCCGCCGCGAATTTTGCCCCACTAGCCTCGATGATCTGTGTGTACCCAAGCTCATCGGAAATTCGTTTGGTTGCCCTGGCTGTCGTGATCCAGAACTCGCGGCGCACTTTTTTCCCTTCGAGCAACTCTGCTATCCTGGCTATCTCACCGATTGTCAGGTGGGGGCAGCCCAAACTTACGAAATCCACTTCCTCTGAGGCAGCATAGCTCATGCTTGCTGAGGCGCGATCCAGATCATCCCGTTGCAATGAGAACGAATCGTCCGGAAAGGTATATCCCGCAGCTTCAGGCGTGATCCCCGCCATGTGAAAGAGCGCCGCACCCCCATAGGTTGCCAGACTGGCAGAGAAGGATTTTAGCTCCTCAACAGTGGCGCGTTCCAATCCCAGAAGGTAGGGCACTTGCTTCCCGGCGGCCTGCATGCTCTCACCTACCAACTTTCCCAGCGCCCCAAAATCCCGGGTGCCCTCCAGTCTGGAGTGGACATCCACACCCAGATCGGGTTTCCTTTTTGCGTCAAGGTGAAGTCCATATTCAGGCGTTCGTCCTGTCAAAGCCGCCGCCAGGGCGCTCGGACCTCCCTCGCGATTCGTTCGTGCCCCCAAGACGGAATTTGCGTAGCAAACCGCGCTGCTTTCCGCCCAGGCTATATGCTCGCCAAAGCCCGGCAGATTGCCGATTAAATAAGGCGTGCAGGTGCACGATGGGACTGCCCCCATCCGCTCAAACGCCGCAATCACCCGTTCTTGCTCTCGCGCAAACAGAGGATCGATCCCCAGCGCCTGCCAGTTCTCGATGTCCATTCCGGCAGGGTTGAGGGTAGTTAGGACGCGCGCCTGGCCTCCACCTTCAGCCATCTCTTCCAGAAAGCGCAGCCCGGCTTCGCCCAGGTTGTCATAGCTGACCCCGGCGATCTGCACAGAACTAACTTCTGTCATCCGTTCCGCACCGTAGATCTCACCCAGTGCGACCAGGATCTCCATTGCCTTGCGCACTGCCCGTCTGTCTTTGCCTTCCAGCAGCGCATGCTCTTCCCGGTTGAGCTTCAATTAACTTTTCCCCTCTTCAAGGAAGCTTAATAAGTCCACTTTTGGGAACATCGCTTTGTTGAAATCCTTTCCCTTCACATCCAAGGGTTTTGTGAGGTCAAAACCCACCCGGGTGGTCAGGTGGCTGCCCGGCTCGGAGCTCGGATCCAGACTGGAACCTGGACTTTTTTCCAGCACCACCATTTGCCGGTCCCCCTGGAAGCGGGTTGCCATCGCCCACTCTACCTCAAGCGGGTCGTAGATATTGATATCTGCGTCAACAATATAGACGTGCTTGCACGAGCGGTGCCCCTCGAATGCAGCGCGGATCGCGTGGATGCCATCCTCTTCGGTCCGCTTGTCGATCTGCACCACCGCATGCAGCCACGAGCAGCCTCCCGGGTTGACATTGACATCCAGGCAATGCACTACCTCACTGACCTTGCGGAAAATGGTCGGCTCACGCGGCATTCCCATCAGCAGCTTGTGCTCCAGCCCGCCGGGAAGCAGCGCCTGCCAGATCGCATCTTTGCGGTGAGTGATCGCTTTGACCACAAAAACCGGCTCTTCGCGCACCACGTCGTAGGTCTCCGTCAGGTCGACGAACGGGCCTTCAGCATGCAAGCGGTCAAGATATATCGTCCCCTCCAGCACGAATTCGGTTTCCGCAGGGACGTAGAGATCGACCGTCTTCGCACGAACCACCTCCAGCGGTTCCATCGCGTTGGCAATTTCGAGCTCATCCACCCCAATTTCGACTGAAGTGGCTGCCGCGGTCAGCACGCTGAGCGAGCTGCCGATACATACAGCTACATCGAGGGTTTTCAAGCTCCCGCAGAAATTTGTCAAAGTGACGTCCGCGCACCACCCGCACCGCCAGCTCGTCCTTGGAATACTGCATGCAGCGGTGGAAATCCGCGTTCTGCCCGTAGGTTGGGTGCCGCGCGATCACTACTCCCGAAGAGATATAGCCGCCTCCATCCAATTCGCAGTGCCGCAAGATCGGCAGCGCGTCCAGGTCAGGCCGATCCACCACCACTTCCTGGCAGGGAGCCTGGGTCACAACCCGGTAAGGAGAGTGGTTTTCGATCGCCCTGCTCATGAACGGGATGATCTCGCTGGTCTGCAAACCGAAATAATCTGCGAAGGCCTTCTTTCCGCAAAACAAGTTTCCCACCACCCGAAACTGCGATTCTCGGATCGCCTTGCACAAGACCGGGTTGGGTTCCATCTGTTTGAGCAGCGCCGCAATCTCATAAGTCTTAGAGATTGGTCTCCGAACTTTCTGCAGTTCGCCGCGCTGATCTAATCGGGAGAGATATTCACGAAAGGACATGGTATTGAAGTATACTCGGAAAATCCCTGGCTCTGAGGATCTAGAAAACGGTGAAGTCGCAACCGCGAGGTGAAATCCTGATCCTGGCTGCTGCGGTGCTGTGGGGTACCACCGGAACCGCTCAAGCTCTCGCCCCCGCAGGCGCCAGCCCGCTTTCGGTGGGTGCGGTGCGGTTGATACTTGGCGGAATCAGCTTACTCTTCATTGCAATTACGCGCCGCGCCTTCACCCCCAGACGCCCCTGGCCAATCCCGGATACCCTGGTGGCTGCAGCCTGTATCGCCGCCTACCAGATCGCCTTCTTCTCTGCCGTCCATATCACGGGTGTTGCGGTGGGGACGATTGTAGGCATCGGCAGCGCGCCGCTGCTTGCGGGAGCGCTAGCCTGGTTGGTGCAGCGCGAAAAACCCACCCGGCGCTGGATGTTTGCGACTTCGCTTGCGGTTTTGGGCTGCATTCTTCTGGCGGTTTCTTCAGGCAGCCTGACTTTCCAGGCGCTGGGCATTCTCCTGGCGCTCGGAGCAGGCGCATCTTACGCTGTCTACACTCTAGCCAGCAAGCGCCTGCTCGCCACCCACTCCCCGGATGCGGTCATGGCGCTCGTTTTTTGCCTGGGTTCGCTGCTTCTATCCCCCATTTTACTCATGGTTGATTTGAGCTGGCTTTTCCAGCCGCGCGGCCTGGCTGTTGCCCTGCACCTCGGTTTGATCGCTACCGCCCTGGCTTATGTTTTCTTTGGTCGAGGCTTGAAATCCGTGCCAGCCGCAAACGCTGTCACCCTCTCGCTGGCCGAACCGCTCACAGCCGGGCTTCTGGGAGTATTACTTTTGGGTGAGGTCCTAACCCCACTGGCATGGGGCGGAATTCTGCTGCTGGCAGCCGGCGTCGGGTTAATCGCAAAGCGTTAAAAAAGCACCCCGACGGCTCGTGGAGCGGTCGGGGTCTCTTATTAAAGATGTTTTTCTGCTGCAGATCAGCCAGCTTTCACTTTGATTTTGCGCGCCTTGGCTTCACCAGCCTTTGGCAGGTATAGCCGCAGCACGCCATCTCTCACGGTAGCACTGATCTTGGCGCGGTCGATTTCATTCGAGAGCCGGAAGCTGCGTTGGAAATCCCCAGCTTCATATTCAGCAAAGGTGAGCGATCCACCTGGAACGATCGGATCAACCAGGGCATTGATCGTTAAGATGCTCTTCTCCAAAGTCACCTCAATCGAATCTTCACTTGCACCCGGCACATCCGCCACAATCACGATCTGGTCATCGACTTCGTAGATATCTGCGCGCGGAACAAAGCAGCGCACATCCCGAGTTCGCTCGGTTTCTTCTGTAGTAGTAATTTCTTCCTTCTCAACCTGCAGAGTTTGTGAATCAGCCATCATATCCTCCAATAATTCCTGAAGCATCATATTACGCGCTTTCACATTGATCTTGCGCGGCTTGTCTTCTTCTGCCCTGGGCAGAGAAATTGTCAGTACGCCGTTCTTGAAGGTCGCATCTACCTTGCCCACATTCACCGAAAACGGCAGCTGGATCGAGCGGCTGAAGTTTCCATATCCGCGTTCCTGGCGATGGTAGCGCGCCCCTTCGGTCAGCTCATCGGGTTTGCGGTTTCCGCTTAAGGTCAGCGTATCGCCAACTACGCTGATATCGATATCTTCGGATCGAACTCCCGGTACTTCAGCGGTGATTGCAAGCCCCTCTTCGTTGTTCCAGACATTCATCGCTGGATAAGTTGGCGCCCGGCGTATTCGAGAAGGGTAATAATCCTCAAACAGACGGTTCATCTCGCGCTGGAAACGGTCCATTTCTTGCGATGGTGGTGAAAATCTAAATCGACGATACATTCGTAGCTCCTCCTGTTGATTAAGCCTTGAGTTGGTTTCCACTAACCATGTTCAACTCATTTGCTTCAATTTTTATAGCCCTAATATATCCAGAATGTGTAAGAACAATGCTAGATGAATATATGAGCTTTATAAATTTCGCCTTTACTGCATCCACCACGCGCTGTTTTTAACGTACAATAGACCCTGTCTGCTGGATTCAAGCAGCTGCTGGAGTGCCAGAATGGAATATAAAGATTATTACAAAACCCTCGGCGTGACCAAGAACGCGACCAAAGAAGATATCAAGAAAGCCTACCGCAAGCTTGCCCGTCAGTATCACCCTGACATGAATCCTGGGGATAAAAAGTCCGAGGACAAATTTAAAGAGATCAACGAGGCTTATGAGGTCCTTTCGGATCAGACAAAGCGCGAGAAATACGACCAATTTGGCTCATCCTGGCAGCAGTACGAGCGCAGCGGGGGCCGGCCAGAGGATTTTGATTGGGGCCAGTGGACTTCCCGCCAGGGCGGCCAGCCGTATACCCGCACCGTCACTCCAGAAGAGTTCCAGCAGATGTTCGGTGGAATGGGTGGAAATGCAGGCGGATTTGGAGGTTTTTCCGATTTCTTCGAGGCCTTGTTCGGAAATCTGGGTGGATCAGCAGGCAGCCGCACTCGATCTGGGCGAACAAGCACGAAAGCCCAAGCTCGCGGCAGCGACGCAGAGCAGGTCGTCGAAGTCTCCCTGGAAGACGCTTATCGTGGTGCGAGCCTGAATTTGCAGTGGGAAGGCGGTCGGAAGATCGAAGCTCGCATCCCCCCGGGTGTGAAAACCGGTTCGAAGATTCGTCTGAGCGGTCAGGGTCAGCCCGGTTTCGGCGGCGGGCAGGCCGGTGATCTTTACCTCAAGGTCGATGTTCGTCAGCACCCGCTTTTTAATCGGGAAGGCGACGATTTGAAGGTCAAAGTCCCTGTTGATCTCTATACGGCGGTCCTGGGAGGAAAAGTCAGCGTACCCACTCTCGACCGCTCTGTCGAGCTCACGGTCCCACCGGGAACGTCGAATGGCAAGACTTTCCGGCTGCGCGGGCTTGGCATGCCTCATCTAAAAAATCCCGAAGAGCGCGGCAACCTATACGCCTCGGTTGATATCCAGCTTCCCACAAACCTGAGTCCTCAAGAGCAGGAGCTGTTTGAAAAATTACGCGATATTCGGAAATAGCAGCTTGGGATTTAGCGACCAAAACTATTTTGGGTGAAATGATATAATTATTAAAAGTATCGTACAAACCCGGAACTAATACAGAACAAATCGGGCAATAGAGGAGGATTTTTCATGATTTCCCCAGAGCTGTTGCGAAGATATCCTTTCTTTGGTCAGTTCAAGAATGGCCAGCTAGACGTTCTCGCTATGTTAGGTGAACAAATAAATTTTGATGACGATCAGCTGATCTTTGAGCAGGGCAAGCCTGCTTCCAGCCTATTCTTCTTGCTCGATGGCTGCATCGATCTTTACTATACCATCCCGGATAATACTCTCCCCGGCGGTCAGAAGGAGATCCCGGTTTGCGAGATTAATGTTGGGGAACCATTCGGCATCTCGACTCTAATCGAGCCGAATACACTCACCTCCACTGCGCGCAGCCGGGGAAATAGCCGGGCGCTTAGTTTTAGTGGCGATGGCTTGAAGAAGATTATGCAAGAAGATCCAGCTCTCGAGCTGGTTATGCTGCGCCGCATCTCCCATACTGCAATCGAGCGCCTTTACGCCACCCGTACCCAGCTCGCCGCCGCGATTACCTAATCTGTTTCAGACACCCCACCATTATCAACTTCAGTATTCGATCGTCCCAGGGTCCAGGTCAGCTTTCGAGCCGACCTGGATTGTGTGTATAATAGGACGTCTGTCTTTTGGAGGGAGCCGAATGTCTGAACCAATTGTCGAATGCATTGCAAATTACTCAGATGCCCGCCGCCCAGAGGTGATTGAGAAAATCGCCCAATCCATCCTCTCGGTTGCAGGAATCTCCTTACTGGATCGGCATTCCGACCAGGATCACAACCGTACTGTGCTGACATTCGTCGGACCTCCTGAGCAAGTCGAAGAAGCCGCTTATCGATCCATCGCCAAGGCAGCGGAGCTCATCGACCTGGATCACCATACCGGTGAACATCCTCGCATCGGTGCAGCAGATGTAGTGCCCTTTGTACCTATTCGAAATATCAGCATGCCCGAATGCGTTCTCATCGCTCGTCGGCTCGGGGCAGCGGGTTGGATCGGAGCTCAACATTCCGGTCTATCTCTATGAAGAAGCTGCCGCTCGCCCAGAGCGAAAAAATCTCGAAAATATCCGCCGCGGCCAGTATGAATCTTTAAAAGCGGAGATCGGCCTCAATCCAGAGCGGGATCCTGATTTCGGCCCCAAGAAAGTTGGTTCTGCCGGGGCAGTCGTGATTGGGGCGCGCCAGCCGCTCATCGCTTTCAATATTTACCTGACCACCAACGATGTCAGCATCGCAAAAAGGATCGCCAGATCCGTACGCAATTCTTCTGGCGGCCTGCGCTATGTGAAAGCGCTCGGCCTGCTCGTAGATGGCCGCGCCCAGGTCTCGATGAACCTGACAAATTTTCACGCTACCCCTATCGCCCGCGTTGTCGAGCTGATCCGGAGTGAAGCTGCCCGCTACGGGGTTGGGGTGCATCACAGCGAGCTGGTTGGACTGATCCCGCAGGAAGCCCTGGTCGATGCAGCCCGCTGGCACCTTCAGCTCGACCAGTTCGAGCCTCACCAGATCCTGGAATACCGGCTTGCCGAAACCCAGCGGCAAGCAAGCGCCTCAGCTTCAGAAGATTTTCTGGATGCGCTCGCCGATGGGACACCCGCTCCTGGCGGCGGCTCGGCAGCTGCTTACACCGGTGCAGCCGCAGCCGCGCTGGCAGCCATGGTCGCGCGCCTCACGCTTGGAAAAAAGAAATATCTGGCTGTAGAAGCCGAGATGTACACCATGCTTGAAGAAGCAGAGACCCTGCGCCGCGAGCTAAAAACCGCCATAGAGAAAGACGCCCGCGCCTTCACAGCAGTCTTAGACGCTTTCAAGCTGCCTCGCGATACGGATGAGGAAGCTGCCGCTCGCCAGGCTTCGATCGATTCTGCCACGCTTACTGCGGCAGAAATTCCACTTGAGACCGCTCGAATGGCTGTGCGGGTCATGGAACTCGCCGGACGAGCAGTTGCGGTAGGAAATGTTAATGCAATCAGCGATGGCGCCACCGGTGTCGCCCTGGCGCGCGCCGCGCTGTCTGGCGCGGGCTATAACATTCGGATTAACGTCGCCAGCCTGAGCGATCCCGCGCCTGGCATCCCGCTCATCGATGCTGTTCGCCTTCTCGAATCCCAGGCAGATCAGATCGAAACCCAGGTTCGCAAGGACATGTTCGACCGTGGGGGCATCTCCCTTCCATGAGCGGCCTCTCCCGAGCAGGTAGAGCGCCTGGTATTAGACAGGTCTCCATCAGGCTGTTCTCAGGTCTGATTTTGTGTACTGCCGCGATTTCTGCCTGCGCTACCGAGGCCGCCAAGCCGGATCAGATTTCCGTTTCACAGCCCACATCACCGATTGCTCCGGTTGAAACCGAGCCGGTCGGACCGCCCACTGCGACCCTTCTCCCCGCGGCTTCTCCCACAGACCAACCATCACCTATTCCGATATCTTCATCAGAGCCTTCTCCTACTTCGATCCCGACCGACCCCTGCCAGGAAGATCTCTGTGTTTACGCATCGCCGCTCTTCCTGCGCCGCCCGATTGATCCCCCTGCCAACGATTCGGTTGATCCATCTTATCGTTTCGGCAGCACCCAATCCGGGATGCGCGAGCCGCATCATGGGGTCGAGTTCCTTAATCCGAACGGCACACCAGTCTTCGCCGCCGGAGACGGTACGGTTGTGGTCGCGGGCACAGATGTGGATCCGATCACGCCTCACGGAGCCTGGCCGATCCTCTTCTACGGCCCATATTCCAATTTCTACGGCAACCTGGTAGTGATCGAACATCCCATCACGGCTGCCCTCCAGGCAGAACTCCCCGATTTAGTCGGTCCGCTCTTCAGCTTATACGGCCACCTTTCGGCAGTTTCCGTTGAGGTTGGGCAGCAGGTCACGGCTGGGCAGCAGATCGGCGCGGTTGGGATGGCTGGAATAGCGACAGGCAGCCACCTGCATTTCGAAGTCCGCATCGGCGAAAACAGCTACAAAGCCTCCCGAAATCCGGAGCTCTGGCTATCCCCACACCTTGGGACGGAAGGGCAGCTCAACGGCGCGATCGCAGGACATTTCCTGGACTCATACGGCGCCACCATGGAGATGCCGAGCATCACGATTCAGCATCTGCCGGACGGCCCTGAAAGCAAGCCCGATTTTCAAGTCACCGTCATTACCTATGAAGAAAAAGCCCTGATCGATCAGCCGCCGTTCTACAATTCATTCGGTGTTGGCGACCTGCCTGCCGGGCTCTACCGCATCGCTTTCCCGATGGGAGGGCTGCGCCGCGAGCTCATCCAGGTCTATCCTGGTCAGCTGACTGTGGTTACTTTTCGGTCGGAACAATGACCCTCAATATCTAGGCACAAAGATCTTTTTTAAAATTTTTACGTACTTCGCTTATTTGCCTTAAATTTACTTTGGAGGAAGAAATGGGATTAAAGCCTGATCACTGGATTCGAAAGATGGCTCGCGAGCAGCGCATGATTGAGCCGTATGAAGATGGGCAGGTGCGAGACGGCGTCATATCTTTTGGAGTCTCTTCCTATGGGTACGACATCCGCGTTGCTGACGAATTTAAAATCTTCACCAATGTTTTCTCTGCGGTGGTCGATCCAAAGCATTTTGATCCCATGTCAATGGTAGATTTCCGCGGCACGGTCTGCACCATCCCCCCTAATTCTTTCGCCCTGGCCCGAACAGTGGAATATTTCCGCATCCCGCGCCGCGTACTGACCGTCTGCCTCGGAAAATCCACCTACGCCCGCTGCGAAATCATTGTCAATGTCACCCCTTTTGAGCCAGAGTGGGAGGGCTATGTCACCCTCGAGATCTCCAACACCACCCCGCTCCCCGCCCGGATCTATGCCAACGAAGGCATAGCCCAGGTCCTCTTCTTCGAAGCCGACGAAGAATGCTCTATTTCTTATGCAGACAAGAAAGGGAAATACCAGAAGCAGGAAGCTATCGTCCTGCCGAAGCTGTGATCAGACGCTATTGAGTAAGGCAGTTGATGTCCTCAAAATACTGAAAGCCTGTTCCTATAGCTTTCTCGAAAACAAAATCAGTGAAAATCTTTCCATACCTCAGGACATCATAATTTGAGGTTGTATATATCCGAATTGAGGGGCGGGCCGGGTTTGAGTATTCGTTTAGTGAATAATAATGGATGGGCTCTCCATTCGTATCCAGCGCCGCAGCGGATAAAGGGACGACCCGGTTTTCCCACCCGCGGATCGCGGCCTCAAACGCGATCAACTCCTCCATCATCCAGGAATCGGTTTTCACTACAATATTGCCTTTATCCAGATTGGGTTTTTCTAAAATGCAATAAATCAGTTCCTTGCCTTTTATTAAGTCTGGGTGGGGCGGGATTTGATTCACCATCCAGCCTCCGATATGTCGCAATCCATCCTCTGTACGGATTTCCCTAAGTTTAATCAACCCCGCAGATAACGGCAGCAGTATCGCAATTCCAACTGCAGTTTGCACAAGCCTTCTTCTTGAGGAAGATCGCGGTGCATTCCCTTCGGATGCGAAGTAAAACTTCAACGGCACTGCAGCGCAAAGTCCTGCAATGACTGAGGAACTAAGCAGGAAATATTTGGGGGATCCATAAGGAATTGAAAAATAGAAAACCATTTCAGGCAGGATTAGAAACAGGATAATGACAATAATGTCCATTCGCCTGTACGTATTTGGACCGATCAATCTGGGTTCCTTTAGGTTCCCCTGTTGAAGTTTACGTTTTCTTGCGGTCAAACGAAGTCGCCTTAAGAAATAGATCAATCCAACCAGGATCATTCCGCCGAGCACCAAAAGCTGCCCCCAGCCAAAACCTGCCAGGATGACCGGAAATTTATGCGGATAGAGCCGCGAGAACTGGGCTGGTGAGCCAGCAGACAATGCCAGGGAGATTGACGCGCTCATATTCCGCATCACCAGAATATAGGTGAGCCCTGCTGATAATAACAGCAGCCCGATTTTGAATAATTGCGGTTTATTCTGATCGGAGTTCATTCTTTGAAGCGGGAGAATGATCAGCAACAGCAACCCAGGCAGAAACAAGACTGAAATCGAAGCGCATCAAGATCGCCAGACCATAGAAAACGCCAGAAAAAGCAATCAGAAAGAAATGGGAGAAGCGGTCTCCTTCTCGCCCATAAATGGCGAATAGGAATGCAGATGACAGGCAAAAAACTGCCAGGATTTTATCGTTGATATAGACCGACCCCGAGACGAAGAGCTCCGGCGAAATCGCGATCATCAGGTAGATCAGCAGAAGAGCGATGAGCGGAAGCGGGCGGAACAGCTTGAACAGGAATAAAGCCAGAAGTACTGGGGTAAACGTTCCCGCGATGAAGCAGAGCATCAACATTCGTGCGCCAGCGGCTCCCAGGGCACAGGTTAGCTTCCCAAGAAAGTAAACTCCCGTCATCGTGTGATAGCGGTAGAAGGGGGGAAAAACTGGGTGACTGAACCTCTCCAGCGTACGGAGCTCATCCGCACCCTTTATTTCCTGCAAATATGCCCGGTATTCAAATTCCAGGAATCTGGGAGGGTGGAAGTAGTAAGGGCCGATATCCTCCCGGACGCAGATCCTCGCCACCCCCGCCGCGATCGCGGCATCATCGCCTTCGATGAACTCCGTTGGTGTCGCATACGCCCAGCGGAGCACACCGACCGCCAGCATACAGACCACGACGAGAGAAAGCGATAGAACTCTGTTTCCTACCATCAATATCCAAACCGTTGGATTGGCCTATCCCCGTTTTTTTATTCTATCATAAGGGATAATTCAGGCGTCTGGATCAAAACATTCAATTTAGATCCGAGACTACCCTCAAAAAACGTCAAAATAAATTCGGGGATGTGAGGGTACTTTGGAACGAGAGGCGATCAGGATTCCTGGCTTGGATTTAAAGTGAATATTGACGAACCATTAAGCTGCTATTGAATTGAAAATCGATGCATCGAAAATCCCGAAGTTTGTTAGAAGAATTATGTAGACTGATTAGATTTAAAAAGGCCTTTCAACCTCGGCTTGATCGCCTGCCACACCGGGCAGCGGTCGTGAACCGCGCTGAAGAGCGCCAGGATGCCCAGCCCTGCAATCAGCAGGTAGATGCCTTTGAAATCTTGCCAGTAAGCCATGAAGAGCAGCATCCCCCCAATCGCGATCCGCAGAAAACGGTCGATCCAGGTCAGCGGCACTGATGCCGGCGCAACGATCTCTCCGCTCACTGCTGAATCAAAGATGCTCGCCAGCGCAGTATAGTTGGCCGCCCCGGTCTCGCGCACCACTTCTCGCCCGTCCTTAAACCCAATCACCGTCGGAATACCATATATTTTCAAGGAGCGCAGCACATCTGGCTGCTCGTCGGCATTTACTTTCCATACATCTACCTTTCCTTCAAATTCCTGCCCAAGCTTCTTGAGTAGCGGGTCCACCATTCGGCACGGCCCGCACCACGGCGCCCAGAAGTCCACC
The DNA here is from genome assembly GCA_963827155.1 of uncultured Chloroflexia bacterium. Taxonomy (GTDB): domain Bacteria; phylum Chloroflexota; class Anaerolineae; order Anaerolineales; family UBA4823; genus UTCFX2. The sequence goes on from CAWGZV010000002.1 coordinate 3,251,963, forward strand.
ACCACAGGGCGCGGATTAGAGTTTAATTTTTCGAAGAAATTAATTCTGCCAATTTTTTCCTCCATGGATCTTATGTGAATGGTTTCCTTTTGGATGCTGCTGCTGCAGATTGGTTACAAATACAACCGGGGCGCATTCTGCGCCCCGGACCGAAAATAGGTTTTTGCAATGGAGTGTCTGTTTTTCTTGCTCGCCCGCCGGCTCTACTCCGGCGTTCACTTACTTAGATGAATATGTTTGAGAAAAGTTACAAAACACCTCTGAAGGTTATGAAATATCCTCTCTTGAAGTAATTAAGTTTACTGGCGAGGTGCGCTCGAAACATCTTCGAACACACCTCGCCAGTGGCTTGATCCCGCAGCGATCGACAAAAATCGGTTTCAGCCTGCCGAAGCCCCCCATATCACAGCCCCCTGCCCAAATCCTGGCTCTAGCAGCCTGTCCTTCAGCCGCCGTAGATCGTCGCCGCGCTTCAAAATGGTGTGCAACGTTCCAGCCGCGCGGATATCTCCGACCAGCTGGAAGCCCACCAAACGGTTATCCTGCAGGTAGAGCGTTCGCCAACCGTCATCCACCCGGCCGCGCAAAGCCTCATCACCCTTCTTCAATCCGACTGCCAGGATTGGCAGCCCCAAATGCTTCAGGCTGTTCATCCTCTCCGCCCCCTCGTAGCGTTCATCAAAACCCAGCAGGTTCAGCCCAACAATTTTGCCCTGCGCCACCGCGTTCGGCATATTGGCGTGCACAAAGGTCTCCCCGCTAAGCCTATCAACCAATTCGACTACATCACCGGCTGCATAGACCTTGGGGGCGCTGGTGCGCAAACCGTCATCCACAGTGATCCCCCAGTGGTGTTCAATTCCGCTGTTCGCCAGGAAGTCCAAGTTGGGGCGCACACCGGTCGCTGCGACGTAGATATCCGCTCTCAGGCGCTTTCCTAAATCCAGCTCCACGCCGTCCGCTTTTCCGTCTCCAACGAATGCCTGTGCCTTGGTGTTCAGCCGCACCTGCACCCCGCGTTGGACCATGATCGCCAGGGCGATCTCCGCCGTATGGGCGTCAAGCATCGCCGGCATCACCTGGTCGAGCATCTCCACCTGCGTCACCTGCACCCCCAATTCGCTCAGCAGCAAGGCGATCTCCATCCCGATGAAGCCTGCCCCCACGATCAATGCCGTGTGGGCCTTGCCGCTCTTCACCCTTTCGACCAGCGCCGTAGCCGCGCTCAGCGATTTGAAATTATCCACGCCGGGCAGGTCTACTCCCTCCAGCGGGGCGTGCAGCCGCCCCCCGCTGGCGATCACAAGCCGGTCGTAATCCAATGAGCCCCCGTCAGCCAGCTTCAGCCGGCGGTTTTGGACATCGATATCCGTCACACACATGCCCGGTTTGTAATCGACCTGCATTCTCTCAGGCCAGTCAGCCCCACGCCACAGGTGCGCCGACGAGCCCGTCAGGAAATGGTCGACCATCGCCGGCGGAGCATAGGGAGGGTACGGCTCGGCGCTCAACATCACGATCGGGCTGAGGTGGTCTTGGGTGCGTAGGGTCTCGACGACCGTCACGCCAGCCGGTCCGGCGCCGATAATCACGATTTTCTCAGCCACAGGTTCCTCCTTTCGGACCTCTGGATAAATCCACTTACGGTCCGGGTGGCTTAAGCCAGCACAAGCTCAGATTCCGGCAGCGCGATGCTGTCCGGATTGATCGCCGCGATTCCCAACCCTGCCCTCTTGCGCTCGATATGCCTGCGGATGAGCACCGCAGCCCGGTTCGGGTCCGGCTCGACTGCGAAGGTCGCCCCAAACACACCTTCCAGACCATCGGTCAGCAGCTTGACCACATTCGGGCTGCCAAAGATCGGCGGCGCTACCCCCAATACGGTGAAGATGCCAGAGGCAACCACATAGGTACCGATGGCTACCGCTTTCTCGGAGTACCATTCGGGCGCTGCGCCAGCCAACGGCAGCGCGCTGATATCCACCCCCAGGGTGTTTGCCAGCACTGCTGCCAGCACCAGAATGCGGGTGTTGTCCACACAGCTCCCGAGGTGCAGCACCGGCGGGATCCCAAGCGCCTTGCACACAGCGCCTAACCCAGGCCCAGCCAGATCGGCCGCTTCCGGCACCATCAACCCGGCTTTTCCATCGGCGACCGTCGCGCAGCCAGTGACCACCACCAGAATGTCGTTCTCGATCAGCCGTTTGGTGAGCTCGGTGTGCCCCAGGTCCTGCTTAAATTTCGGGTTGTTGCAGCCCACCACCCCCACCGCCCCACGGATGCTTCCGTTCACGATTGCATCGATCAGGGGTTGGGGGGTTCCGCCTAACGCCGCGACGATCAATTCAATCGAAAAGCCTGTCATCAGAGGGACCGGCTCCACCGGGATGTGCACCCGCTCAGGCGCCCGGTTGGCAAAGTTCTCCACCGCCTTACGCACAATCTGCTTGCCGATTTCCAATCCGCGCTCGGGGTCAAAGCTGATGTGTTCTGCCCCTGGGAATTTTGCCTTATCGAAAGTGCTGATCACTTTGGTGTGGTAGCATTTCGCCACCTCGGTCAGCGCTGGCATGATGCATTGGTAGTCCACCACCATCAGCTCCACCGCACCGGTCACGATGCACAGCTCCTGCATCAGATGGTTGCCTGCCATCGGGATGCCCTTGCGCATCAGCACTTCGTTGCCCGTGCAGCACAACCCTGCCAGGTTGATCCCCTTCGCCCCTTTCAGCTTCGCCAGCGAAAGCAGCTCAGGGTCTTGCGAAGCCGCCACGATCACCTCGCTCAGCATCGGATTGTGCCCGTGCAGGATGATGTTGACCTGATCGGCTTTGATCACGCCCAGGTTGACCTTCGACATCTTTGGGGTCGGCGTTCCGAAAAGTGTGTCTGAGAGCTCGGTCGCCAGCATCGAGCCCCCCCAGCCGTCGCTCAGGCTGGTGCGTACCGCGTGCAGCAGGATGTTGACCCAATCGTTATCCACCCCCATGTGCGTGCGGTGCAAGGTCTCGACATTCTCGCGGTCGATCCCGCGCGGGTAAACCCCGGTCTTCTCCCAGATTTCCTGGCGGACCACCGGAGCCCGCTTTGCCATCGGCAGCTTCTCCCGCCGCATGCCGTAATCTTCCATCATCTCCCATGCCAGCGCAGCCGCCGCTTCCTGGTCGCTCATCCCTTCCACCGCCAGCCCATATTCAGCCGCCAGCCGGCGCAGCTTTCCTGGGTCGCTGATCTGGTAAGCGTCGGTCTTGCCTTCGCCCACCCGATAAAGCGTCTCCAGAATATCGCGGCCGTGATCGGAGTGCGACGAGGCGCCGGCGGCGATGCTTCGCGCCAGGTTGCGCGCCACAATGATGTCAGCATCCGCCCCGCACACACCTTTCTGCGGTCCTTCGCCAAATGGGTCAACCCGGCACGGACCCATTGCGCAGATCCGGCAGCTCGTCCCGAGGCTGCAGTATCCGCACTGCGGCTGCTGTTTTGCCAGCCTGTCCCAAACAGTCTCGATCCCCTCCCACTGGGCGATTTCGAGCATCGCCAGGGCATCGCTGTTGATTGTCTTTTTATGATTCCCATTCTTGCTGATGTTTGCTGACATCGTTCAGGCTCCTTTCTTTTCGATTTTTACGCCGTCCGCGTTCAGTATGCCTACCGCCGCGCCCCACCCGCGCCAGATCTCGATCGAGAGCGGCAGCGGCGCGGTTTCCCTGGGCGGCTGGGCGGGACCGACAGCCTGCAGCGTCCGTTCAGAATAGCGCATCCTGGCAGCTTTAACCATCTCGTTCAATTCACCAAATTCCAGCGCCCCCACTTTGCAGGCTTCGACACACGCCGGGATCAGCCCCTGTCGCTGGCGTTCGATGCATTGGTCGCACTTGATCGCCACCTGCGCTTTCTCGGGTGCCGCCGCGCTGGCGTGGTAGGTGATCACATCGAATGGGCAGACCAGGGCGCACATCGCACAGGCGATGCATTTCCGGGCTTCGATCAGCACCGTGTCCGGCAAGTCTGCCGGGCGGTGGATCGCGCCGGTCGGGCAGACGAGCTGGCAGGGAGCTGGGTCGCAGTGGCGGCACTTGTTCGGGAACGAGGTGTTCATCGTCAACCCGGCTTCGGTGTGGATGCGCGCCTTGGGCAACGGTGTCTCGAACACCGCCCAGAACAGGTTCTTGGAGCGCGAATGCTCGACCGCGCAAGCCAATTCGCACTGCTTGCAGCCGATGCACCGCTCTGGATGGATGAATACGGTCTTCATGCAGCATGCCTCCTTTCATGGCAGAACAAGCTCGATTGGAGAAGCTCTCGACGAGGGTCATATGCCGAACCGACCACCTCCTTCCAATTCAGCCATTGCATGGGCTCCGATGAAGCGCGTCGCGATGTTCAACCCGGGAAACGCAAACCTCCCCCTCCCTTCTATTCTCGCGAAATCACCCTTTTCTGGATAGTTGTATTTGTCACACCGTTGATGGGATTATTGTCACCCGTGAATTTTCAAAATAAGATCTGGCCAGTTTGAGTCAGTTCATTCCTATGGATTTACCAATCCCCTACGATCCAATAGGGTCCATCGCATTGGGACGGCACCTGCGCTTGTACGTAAGGGTCGATCTGGGAAAATGAGCCAATTCCCCCACCACCAATATGAACGCGATCTCCAAGGTGCGCTTTAATTTCCCCATCCTGATTTAGAATTTCGACATTGCCATTTTCGGCTGCCATGGTGAAATCGGGAGGAAAGATAAGCAAAAAACTTCCATTATCGTCACGAGCCACGCGAATACATTTGTCTTCCAATACCAACATGCCATATACCTCTCCTTCCATAACAGCTCTTTCACCCTCTTTCTTTTCCATGCGGGGGAAAAAATTCCGGATTCTGGATCCGGTTCGGCAACCGGCGTGGTATCAACGACGATTGGCGAAGGGGAAACATACGCCGAGGTGCAGGCTGTCATTAAGAGCCATAAGGTAAGGAAGACAAACCAAACAGTTTTTCTAATCACGGGTATTTCGCCCTGATAAGACTTTGGAATTTCTCCTCGGAGGAAACCAGTTCTAGTGTTTATAACCCTAATCAGAGAATAAGAAAAGGGGCTGCCCATCGATGGGCAGCCCCTTTTTGGGTTATTCTTCTACAACTTCACCTATCTTTATCGGTTTGAAGCTCAGACCCTGCTCCCCTCGCTCCACCTGGATCAGGTCGCCCTCCTGGAACTCGCCCGCCAGCACCTTCATCGCCAGTGGGTCTTGCAGCTCGCGCTGGATCGCCCGCTTGAGCGGCCGCGCCCCGAAATCGGGATCGTAGCCAACTTCCGCCAGGTACTCCCGCGCCGATTCGTTCACCTCCAGCGTATAGCCGCGCTCGCCAAGCAGTTTTGAAACTCGGGCGAGCTGGATGTCTACAATCTGGGCGATATCCATCCGGCTCAGCGGATGGAAGACCACAATCTCATCGATCCGATTCAGGAATTCCGGGCGGAAGTGCGCCTGCAGGATCCTCGTCACCTCGTCACGAGAAACCGCTTCACCCTTGCCGTATGCCTGCATCCACAGCTCGTTGCCCAGGTTGGAGGTCATGATCACCACCGTGTTGCGGAAATCCACCGTCCGGCCCTGCCCGTCGGTCAGCCGCCCGTCGTCGAGCAATTGCAGCAGCACGTTGAACACCTCATGGTGCGCCTTCTCGATCTCGTCGAACAAAACAACGCTGTACTGCCTTCGCCTTACCGCTTCGGTGAGCTGCCCGCCCTCTTCGTAGCCTACATATCCTGGCGGCGCACCGACCAGCCGTGAGACGGTGTGCTTCTCCTGATACTCGCTCATGTCGATCCGCACCATCGCCCGCTCGTCATCGAAAAGGAACTCCGCCAGGGCCCGCGCCAGCTCGGTCTTGCCCACCCCGGTCGGCCCCAGGAATATGAACGACCCAATCGGTTTATCCGGGTCCTGCAGACCGGCTCTCGAGCGCCGAACCGCGTTCGAGACCGCCTGCAGTGCCTCCTCCTGCCCGACCACCCGCTGCCGCAGGCGCGATTCCATCTGCACCAGCTTCTCGGTTTCGCCTTCCAGCAGGCGGCTCACCGGTATGCCCGTCCAGCGCCCCACCACGCTGGCGATCTCCTCCGAATCCACCTCTTCTTTCAGCAGCCCACCCTCCGCCTGGATCGACTTCAGGTGCGATTCGTCAGCTGCCATTTTCTTCTCCAGCTCGTTCAATGTACCGTAGCGCAGTTTAGCTGCAAATTCATAGTTGTTCTGCCGCTCGGCGCGCTCCATCTCCAGCCGCGCCTGCTCGATCTTCTCTTTTGTCTCGCGCAACGAGGAGATCGCCTCTTTCTCGGTCTGCCAGCGAGCGTGCAGTTGAGCGGAGCGCTCTTTGAAATCCGCCAGCTCTTTTTCGATCCGCTCCAGGCGCTCGCGTGACGCCTTGTCGTGCTCCTTCTTCAACGCCTCACGCTCGATCTCGAGCTGCATGATCTGACGGTCGGTTTCGTCCAGCGCCTGCGGTTTGGAGTCGATCTCCGTCCGCAGCCGCGCCGCGGCTTCGTCGATCAGGTCAATCGCCTTGTCCGGCAGGTGCCGGTCGGCGATGTAGCGGCTGGAAAGCGTCGCCGCCGCAATCACTGCCGGGTCGGTGATCCGCACCCCATGGTGGACCTCGTAGCGCTCCTTCAGCCCCCGCAGAATTGAGATAGTCTCTTCCACGCTAGGCTCATCCACCAGTATTGGCTGGAATCGCCGCTCAAGCGCCGGGTCTTTCTCCACATGCTTGCGGTATTCGTCCAGCGTCGTTGCCCCGATCATATGCAGCTCGCCGCGCGCCAGCATCGGTTTGAGCATATTCCCGGCATCCATGGCTCCCTCTGCCGCCCCTGCTCCCACCACGGTGTGCATCTCGTCGACGAACAGGATGATCTCTCCCGCTGCATCCGTGATCTCTTTCAGCACTGCTTTCAGCCGCTCCTCGAACTCGCCGCGATACTTGGCACCCGCAACCAGCGCCCCCATATCGAGCTGCACCAGGCGCTTATGCTTCAGCCCTTCCGGCACATCCCCATTGACAATCCGCTGGGCCAAGACCTTCAACTATCGCGGTCTTCCCCACCCCAGGGTCCCCGATCAGCGCCGGGTTGTTCTTGGTGCGCCTTGAAAGAATCTGCACTGTTCTGCGGATTTCCTCGTCCCGCCCAATCACCGGGTCCATCTTGCCCTGACGCGCCAGCGCAGTCAGGTCGCGGCCGTACTTCTCCAACGCCTGGTAGGTATCTTCCGGCGTCGCGGAGCTCACCCGCTGGGCCCCGCGCACACTCACCAGCGCCTTCAATATGGCTTCTTTCGTAAGCCCATACTGGCTCAGGCGCTTGGCTTCTGTGCTGTCCGTCAGCGCAAGCAGAATGTGTTCCGTGGAGACATATTCATCTTGCATCCCCTTAGCAACCCGCGCCGCCCCATCCAGCACTTCGGAGGCCGGTCGTGAAAGCCCCACCTGTGTCGCCGTTCCATACACTTTTGGGCGCTTCTCAAGCTCCTGCCGCAGCTCTTCTCTCAGTGCCGCCGCGCTGCCCGCCACTTTAGTGACCAGCGCCGGTACAACTCCATCCTCCTGGTTCAGCAGCGCCAACAGGATGTGCGCCGGCTCGATGGCCTGATGATTAAGCCCTTCCGTGATCTGCTGAGAGCTCAATATTGCTTCTTGGCTTTTTTGGGTAAATTTTTCCAGGTTCATGTCATCCTCTCCATACCCGATAATTCCATTTGCAGATCAAGATGCGTTCTCTTAGGTATTGACCTGATTAACTGGCATGCAAACCTGTCTGCTGGTATTCGGTTAAATTATAGAATTGGATTATTGGAAAAACGTATGCAATGCATATGAAACAGGTATGCAATCAGCTGGATGGAAAAAAAGCAGGATCTGGGCTCGGTACAATCGATCTTGCATAATCTTTCTCCCCGAACAATTACACACCTACTCACACATGTGTCGTTGTGATCATGTTTGTTTGCATGTACCCTATTCATTCAAATACCTGTCTGTATGCCCGCGGTATACTTGCTCGCATGCCCTCCCAATGCCTGGTTTACCGCCTGGGTTTGATCCCTTACCGAACAGCCTGGCGCCTTCAGGAAACACTTGCATCCCAAATCGGGGTTGCTGGACACCCGCCCACTTTCCTTTTACTCCAGCACCCGCATGTCTTCACCTTTGGTCGACGAGGGCAAATCGCCAATCTGCTCTGGGATGAGGTCGAACTTACCAGGCGCCAGGTGGAGGTAATCTGGGTCGACCGCGGCGGCGATGTGACTTACCATGGTCCTGGTCAGCTGGTTGGCTACCCGCTCATCCCTCTCGCTCCAGGTGGTTTTTTCGCCGAGTCCTCTACCGCAGAAAGCTATTTATCGGGAACTGAGGCTGCAGAAATTACGTCATCAGTGAGCCGCCTGCCAAAAGCCGATACCATTGGCTATTTGCGGAGACTGGAAGAAGTCATCATCCTGACCCTTGCCCGCTTCAACGTTTTTAGCTTCAGGCTGGCTGGAAAAACCGGGGTATTTGTGAATCTACCCGGATCGGAGGTTAACCCGCCCGCTAAGATCGCCTCAATCGGCGTCAAAGTAGATGCTCGCGGTGTAACGCGTCACGGCTTCGCCCTCAACCTCGATCCAGACATGGCTTATTGGGACGGGATCATTGCGTGCGGGCTTGCCGAACATCCCGCTGCCAGTCTGGCGCAGTTGTTGCACCCTTTCCCATCGCAGCGCCAGGTCGAGACCGCGCTGGTCGAAGTATTTGGTGAGGTATTTGAATTTGATATGCAGAATGAGGAATCGGCGAATTTATTGTTGGAGAGCTGAAAAAAAATGAACAAATTAGCCCGAAACTTCATATTATTGACCGCGATCCTGGTCCTGATCCTTCCTCCATCCTTATCCACAAAAAAGGTTCGCGCCGGAGATGATCCTGTCGCGTTGCTGCGCATTGACATCGGCAGCGAAGCCCGCGTGGATGAGGTGGCAGAGCTGGATCTGACCTTCTTCGAACGCCTTTATTCCCAGCAGGGCGAGCTGATCCTGGTAGCTTCCGCCTCTCCGGCTGTTCAGCAGGCGCTTACCGACCGCGGCATCGGCTTCAAGATCCTCGACCCCAACGCCGCTGGATCGCAGTACACCCTCCTGTACGGCGACCCAGAGGCTTTAGAAAGCCTGTCCGATCGGCTGCCGGTGCTTTTGATCGAATCCAGCATTGCAGTAGCCCTGCTTCAGCCCGAACAGATCTCCGAAATGTTGGAGCTCGGGTTGGATGCCGCTCCGCTCGTCCCCCGTCCGCTCATCGCAGCCTCAGCTGCTCCTATTCCTCCCGAGCTGCCGTCTGCCGACCTCCCCAGCGCCATCGCCCCCGAACCGCTGGTTCAGGAGATGGTCTCGCAGGTCAGATCGCTCGACTTATATACATCTGTTGGCGGGCTGAGCGGCGAATGGCCGGTCACAATAGATGGCGCTCCTTACACCATCAGCACTCGTTATACTTACACCGAAATACCGATCAAAAAAGCCACCCGTTATGCCTACGAATTCCTGGAATCGCTCGGGCTGCTGACCTGGTACGATTATTACCAGCTCAACGGTGAGCGGCGCAATGTCATCGCCCAGCAGACGGGATTGACCCAACCCGAAAAAATCGTCATGCTCACAGCCCACCTTGACTCAACTTCTTATGTCAACGGATCTCCGGCAACTTTCGCCCCAGGGGCGGATGACAATGCCAGCGGATCTGCTGCCCTGATGCACATTGCCGATATCCTTTCGGGCTATGACTTCGGCTGCACCCTGCGCTACGCCCTTTTTACTGGCGAGGAACAGGGCATATTCGGCAGCCAGGCTTACGCTGCTGATGTTTACGCCATGCAAGAAAAACTGCTGGGGGTGCTTAACATTGATATGCTGGGCTACAGCACCCCGGGCAGCCCACCCTACTTCGAGCTCCACACTCGGTATTCCAATTCGGGCGACCTGGCTATTGCTAACCTTTTCCGGGATGCCGTTACAGCCTATGGGATCCAGCTCTACCCGTTAATCCTCCCAGATGGCAAGACCTTCAGCGACCATTCTTCCTTCTGGGATTACAACTACCCCGCTGTCCTGGCGATCGAGGATTGGAATGATCACACCCCCTATTACCATAAGACCGGCGACCAGCTCGAAACCTTGAACCAGACGTACTACTCCGAATTTACCAAAGCCGCCCTGGCAACCTTCGCCCATATGGGCTGCCTACTTAAGGGTCAGCTCTCAGGTACTGTACGCGACAGCGTCTCGAAGCTGGGCATTTCCGCGGCGAAGGTCGAAGCCAGCCAGAACGGTACGGTCGTTCGCTCCACCTCCACCCTGAGCAACGGCGCCTATCAGCTGTCCTTACAGCCAGGAACCTATAATATCCAGACTTTTGCTCCAGACCATTTGACGGCCTCGTTCTCTAATCTCGTCATCTCCAACGGCCAGACCACACCTTTAAGCCCGCTCTTATCCCCGTGTGCGTTTGTCCGCCTCAATCCGTTGACGGCTTCTACGATCATGCCTGGGGTAGGCGAATTAGTGAGCTTTGGCGCTTCGGTCAATGCCGGCGAAACGCCTGTCACCTATTCCTGGAATTTTGGCGATGGACAGCAGGCTGGCGGCGCTTCGGTCTCTCATGCTTACTCGGCTCCGGGCAGTTATTGGGTGCAGCTGACTGCCAGCAATCCATGCGGGGTTCCCCAGACTCTCGGTATGGCTGTATTTGTTGATATGTCGATAACCTACTTGCCGCTGACCCTGCGTTCCCCTTAAAGGGGCTAAAGGCTTCGATTGATCGGGTCTAAAAATCCCATTTTTATCAATTTCAGTTTGACAGTTGGCTTAAAAGTAATTACACTATACGACATTCAAACACAGGAGGCAGATCATGGCTTCGCAAACATACCAGCTGGTCATGCAGAAGGGACCCAATCCTGGAAAAATCTTTGAGCTGGTCCAGGATGAGCTCACAATAGGGCGCGATATCACCAACCGGGTCGTAATCAACGACCCCGAGATGTCACGCAAACATGCTCGCCTGTCGCTCCAATCCGGCGCTTATGTGGTTGAAGATTTGGGCTCAACCAATGGAACATTCGTGGATGGTCAGCGCTTGATTGGCCCACATGTCCTCCGCCCGGGTGAGACGATCATGTTCGGCGAGAAGATCGCACTCGAATATGAGGTCCTGGGTTTCGATCCAAACGCGACATTGATCAGCAGCTCCCGCCAACCAGCAAAGCCTTCTGCTCCCTCGCTCGAAACATATCGCGTCGAGCCTGACAATTACGGCTACCAGCCTCCAGAGCCTCAGCTGCCCGGTTATTATGAATCCCAGGCTCAACAGCCATATCCGCCGCCGGCTCCAGCGCCTGTGTACAGCGGCAATGTCCCCCCAGGCCCGGCGGATGTTTATGGAGCTCCCGCCGAAGCATATGAAATGGAACCCGAAGCTCCCCAGCGCTCACGCACCTGGCTTTATGTCGGCTGCGGCGTTCTGCTCGTCATGCTCTGCTGTGTAGTCGCAGGCGCTTTTATTTTCGATTATCTCGACCTCTACTGCACTGCTCCCTTTAATATTATCTTCTCTTGCCCCTAAGTCTTGAGAGCGCCGTCAGCTTTATCATCGGTAGCCGGGTTGAAATCCGGCTTTTTTTATTCGCCCTGCGATGTCAACGGTATCCAGCCCTGCTCCCGACGCGCAAACTCCAGCTTGACCAACGCCGGGCTCGCCTCACTCGCCCATACTGCCGCTCCAAATTCGTTCACCGACATCCACTGCGGTTCAAGGTTGCGCGCAGTCACAATAGACGTCAGCACATAGAAATCTGTTGCCAGGCGGTTCGGTTTAAATATCTGCGCACCCTCTCCTGGTCCGCTGTGCATCGCCGCAGTGACCGCCTGCAAGAGTGCTTCTGCTTTAACATAGTCGCCGGTAAGGTACGCTTGCTTGGCGCTGGTCAGCATAGATTCGAAAGCAAGGTTAGTCGGCTCCGACGGACCGCGCAGGATGTCAGCGACAATCCCAAGCTTGCGCATCATTTTTCCATCTGGAAGCCAGGCATGCAGATAATAAGCCGAAGGATCAAATTTCCGCTGGTACGCCCTGCCTCGATCTGAGAGGGTAAGCCCAAGTTTCAGGTCCTCTACCCAAACCGCCTCCAACTGGACCTCCTGCAAAGATTTTAGGAATCCGCTTTCGAGCTGCGCCAAATCCACACTGAAATGGCGCCTTAGGGCAGACTCGACAGCCTCTTTGGTCGAGGATCCTGGGGTCTCGCTCGAAACCTTGCCGTCTCCCAGGCGGATATCGCGGTAGAAACTGTTGAAGGCCTGCTCCCCCCAGGATTGGATCATGTACGCGATCAGCGCTCCTCCTTCCAGGTAGGCTATCTCGTGCTGCTGTTGATAAAAAGCATCGATCAGGTCAGAAAGTGGGATATAGAGATCCAGCCCGCAAGCCTCCCTTTCTTGATAGGAAGGCGTGGCTTCTGGCTCCAGGGTTGCTACCGGTATCCCACTCCCCAAGGCTGCCGGCAGGCAGCCAGGTTCTGGCTCTAAAAGCGCAGCCGCTCGCGCCGTCAATCGTTCTGGTTTGTAGTGTCCATCGGAGTGATATACTGCAAAACCTTCTTGAAACAGGGCAGGCTTGACATTACCTCCAAGCCTCATATCCAGGATGTGGATCAGCTCATGGTGAAAGATGGTATCGAACTCGCCTCCAGCATAATTTCGATCCAGGTACGAGACCATAACCCCATCCCCAGCAAAACCGCCTTGACCGATCAGTCGCGGCAGCAACATCACCTCAATCGGCTTCAGGAAACCTATCTCCAGCTGTTTGCTGGCAGCTTCAGCCTGATCATCAATAATATCCAGCAGCGCTGCCAGATCGCGTTCGGCTGCAGTTCCCGTCACGTAATACACCACACAGCAGTCGCTCTCTGCTGTAGCCCAATGGGCGTTCTTCTCCCGTCGCGGAATTTGGCCGCGTGGCTGGATAAATACGGTCGTACTCCAGACCACATTCTCCGGCTGGACCTCGAAGACAAGGGTTTGTTGCCCGCTCTCCGCCGCGCCTGGCTGCCAGATCATCCCAAAAGTCGCCCGAATACTCCCATCCAATCCCCCAACCTCGAAACTCACTTTCCCCAATATTCGGCTCTGCGCCTCTGTCCCCATCTTCACCAATACCGTTCGTCCTTCCGCTTCAAAGCCCTTGGGGGGAATGACCTCAATGCTCACATGGTCACCCACGTACAGCCCTCCGTCCGGATGAAAGCGCACTGTAAATTCGGAAGGTTCAGCGCTCGTGGCTTCTTCCAGCCAGCGAAACTCCTCGGCGGCTTGCAGCGCATTTTCCAGGGTTGGGCTGGCAGTTGGGGCGCTGGTTTGTGGGCCACGAATAGATCTTGGGGGCTTGTCAGCTGGCGCAATTGTGACCGTAGCCTGCACAATCTCGGAATTCTTTTCAAGCAGCTTAGGCTTCCAGCCGGCTTCTCCTGTCCGTTCGCAGCCGGGAATTGTCAAGATTAGAATGGTCAGAAGAGACAGCCGAATAGTCTTCACACGCATACCGTCATTATAGCCCTCCCCTCATCCAGGCTGGTAAAATATTTCCAGGCTAAGCCAATTGAATGTCCTGGTGAAGCGAGATCGCCGATCTTCACTCGCGAATAAGCCGAAGTTGAAGAAATCCTCCGGCGGAAAAACTACAAATAACCTCCTATGACCGAAACTTTCGACCTGATCCCCTCGGTGTATGCCTTCGGCGGCGAGACAATCGCTCATCTGCCGGATGGCCGCGCTGTATTCATCCCCTTTTGCATCCCCAACGAGCGGGTGCGCATCGAGCTGGTGGATAGCAAACCCGGTTTCGCTCGCGCCCGCCTGATAGAGGTCCTGGAGCCGTCTTCACAGCGGATTGCGCCTGCCCTGCCCACATTTCGGCGAGTGCGGCGGCTGTCAGTACCAGCATATCTCTTATCCTGCTCAGATTGCGGCTAAGTCCGAGATCCTCAAGGATCAGCTCCGGCGCATCGGCGGAATCCCCGATCCGCAGATCAGCAGCGTGGTCTCTTCGCAGCGTGAATACCAATACCGCAACCATATCCAGCTCCACCTCACCTCAGACGGCGCCCTCGGTTACCATCGCCCCCGCTCGAATGAGGTGCTCCCGATCCGCGAGTGCCATCTGCCCGAGCCGCCGATCAGCGCCCTTTGGCCCTTGCTTCACTTCGAGCAGGGTTCCGGGATGGAGCGCGTTCGCTGCGCCTCGGACTGGATGACGATATTCAGGTTGTTCTGGAAAGCAGCAGCCCCGAGCCGCCCGAGTTGAGTGTCGAGGACCTCCCAATATCTGTTGTCCATCTCTCGCCCAACGGGGCCTTCGTCCTTGCCGGCAGCCCCGCCATCGCCCTGGATGTGCTCGGGCGCCGCTTCCAGGTTTCGGCCTCTTCCTTCTTCCAGACAAATACCCCCATCGCCGAAGCGCTCGTCAACCACGTGCTCGCCGTTCTTGAAAGGCGCGGTTTGCTCCATCCCGGCGCCCTCGCGCTCGATTTGTACTGCGGCGTCGGCCTTTTCAGCTCTTTCCTCGCGCCTCATTTCGGACGGCTGGTCGCGGTCGAATTCCTCCCTCAGCGCAGTCGAGGATTTTACCGCAAACCTGGACGAGTTCGATCATGTCGAAATCTACGAAGCCCCCGTCGAGCAGGCACTACCCGCACTCGATCTGCAGCCCGATTTCATCCTTATAGATCCGCCGCGCGAAGGGCTGGATCGAAGGGCAATCGACGCCTTGCTTCAACTTTCTGCCCCCCTGATCGTCTATGTCTCCTGTGATCCCGCTACCCTTGGCCGCGACGCCAAACGCCTTGCTCAGGGCGGCTACCGCCTTTCAGAAATCACCCTCTTCGACCAGTTCCCGCAGACAGCCCACATCGAAAGCGTCAGTGTGTGGGAGCGTGAATAGCTGCCTCGGGTCAATGTGACTTCGAGAAACCGCTCACCTCAAACACAACCCTGATAGATCCTCACCGCTCTCCGAACCCCGCTTTTGAGATCGCTTATAATCGAGAAAACGATCGGAGATAAAAATGGCCTACCGTATAAGCCTCTCAATATTCGCACTGGCCGCCGGTCTGGCGCTTCTGCTGGTAGTTTTTCCTCTCCAGGCCGATACAGCCGCTGCACTCACCCGTCTTAGCGACCCGCTACTCCCCGATATCCAAATCACTGTTGACCAGGTCATCGCCTCTGGATTAAGCGTGCCCGTCCAGGTGACCAACGCCGGCGACGGCTCCGGACGCTTATTCGTCGTCGAGCAGACCGGAAAGATCCGCCTGATTAAGAACGGTCAGGTTCTCCCTGCTGCCTTCCTTGACCTGACATCCCTGGTTGCCTGCTGCGGGGAGCGCGGCCTGCTCGGGCTCGCCTTCCATCCAAACTTCCCCACTACCCCATATTTTTACGTGGACTACACACGCGCCGGCGATGGAGCGACCGTGATTGCTCGTTATTCCGTTTCCTCACCCAATTCCGATATAGCCAATCCGGGCAGCGCGTTCATCTTGCTGACAATCGCCCAGCCCTATTCCAACCACAACGGCGGTCAGGTGATGTTCGGGCCGGACGGCTACTTTTACATCGGGATGGGAGACGGCGGCAGCGGCGGCGATCCCAATAATTATGCCCAGAACATCGACAGCCTGCTTGGAAAGCTGCTGCGCATCAATGTGGACTTCTGGTTCACCCTATGCCATCCCCGCCGGTAATCCCTATGTTAGCAAACCAGGCCGCGACGAGATTTGGGCTCTAGGTCTTCGCAATCCCTGGCGCTTCAGCTTCGACCGGGAGAACGGCGACCTGTACATCGGCGATGTCGGACAAAACCAGTTTGAAGAGATCGATTTCCAGGCTGCTAACACCTCAGGTGGGGTTAATTTCGGTTGGCGCTGTAAAGAGGGCGCTCACGATTACAACTTCACCGGCGATTGTCCGAGCCTCACGCTCACCGATCCCATCGCCGAATACAGCCATACTCAAGGACAATCGGTGACCGGCGGCTTCGTCTACCGTGGCCAGGATTTCCCCGCCCTCCAGGACCGCTACTTCTACGCCGATTATTCTTTCGGCAAGATCTGGAGCATGTACAAGACCAACCCCAGCCCCGTCACCTGGTCTGCTCCCGAGCTCGAGCTGGATACCGGCTTCAACATCAGCGCTTTTGGCGAGGATGAAAACGGCGAGCTTTACGTCGTCGATTACAGCGGTAAAATCCGGCGGCTTGCCGATGTCAACGGTCCCGCGCCCAGCCTGGGGACTTCCCGCAAGCTGGTTTCCAGCCCCAGCGCGGATCCAAACGAGGTGGTCACCTATACTATTCAAATCGCCAACACCGGCGCCCTCTCCAATCAGCCGATTGTGCTCACGGATACCATCCCCACCGGGCTTTCCTATATCCCGGGTTCCCTCACCGCCAGCAGCGGCAATTGGAGCGATGCGAACAGCCCGACCTTGACCTGGAGCGCCGATCTGAATACCAGCCATACCTTTACCATCACCTATCAGGTCAGTGTTACCGGGCAGGTCACTGGCAGCATTGTCAACCGCGCCCAGCTCGCCTCGCCTCCTGGCGTCTCACTGCCCCTCGCCCAGTCGCTCTCGGTGCCGCGCACGGTGCTCACCACCACGGTCAATGATTTCTTCTTCCCCGGCAGCCAACCCGGCGCACTCACCGCAGAGCTGCGCCCATCCGCCGACTGCGACACCTGCCACAGCGCCCCGATCTACGACCGCTGGCGCGGCAGCATGATGAGCCAGGCTGCCCGCGATCCGCTGCTGTGGTCTGCGCTCCACGTCGCCAACATCGACGCTCCGAATGCCGGCGATTTCTGCCTGCGCTGCCACACCACCCGCGCCTGGCTGGGCGGACGCAGCCACCCCGCCGATGGTTCCGCCCTCTTCCCTATTGATGTGAAAGACGGCGTTGCCTGCGCCCTGTGCCACCGCATGGTTGACCCGCTGCCCTCCGGCGGAGAAGCGGCTTCGCTGGATAATGCCATTCGCGGCGGGCTCACTGATCCACCGCCTGCGGGATTTATCGGCAGTGCGGCGGTGATTGTCGATCCCGCCGACAACCGCCGCGGTCCGTTTTCCTTTGGGCAATCCCTGCTTTACCACACCGCTTACCAAACCAATTTTTTTCAACAAACCAGCAGCGCCGAGACCCGCGCCAGCCTGTGCGGTTCCTGTCACAACGTCCACAACCCGGTCCTCTCCTGGAGCCAGGGGCGCGGTCAGTTCTGGCCAAACACGATGGATGCCCCGGCCCCGGATTTTGACAAAGAAAAGCTCTTCCCGGTCGAGACCACCTATGATGAATGGCTGTACAGCAAATTTGCCGAAGGTGGCGTCTATATGCCGGATTTTGCTGAATTGAAGCAAGGTGGGATCGTGGAAACCTGCCAGGACTGCCATATGCCGCGCCGAACCGGCGTGGCAGCCGACCTCGCCTTCAATCCGACGAACCGGGACTGCTCGCCTGGGAACTGCCTGCCCGAGCATTCCTTCGTCGGCGCCAATACCTGGGTCCCCAAATTGCTTGTCAATCCCGATTGGCGGCTGAATGCTGCGAGCGAAGCAACTTATCTGCAGGCGAATATTCTCTCTGCCGAAGAGATGCTCACCCGGGCTGCCACCCTCTCCGTCACCCTCACCTACAGCGGTACAGAAAAATTCGCCCTCGTCCGCGTGACCAACAATACCGGACATAAGCTCCCCACCGGCTACCCCGAAGGTCGCAGAATGTGGATCAATTTGAAGGCATTCGATTCCTCTGGGGTTCTGGTGTATGAATCAGGCGCATATGATTCCGCCACAGGGATGCTGACCATCGATTCGGATATCAAAGTATTTGAGGCCAAGCAGGGCATCACCCCCGAGCTGGCAGAGGTTCTCAAGCTTCCCCCTGGCGAAAGCTTCCACTTCGTGCTGAACAACACGGTAATAAAAGACAACCGCATTCCGCCGGCAGGAGTCACCCAGGCTGAATATGACCGCCCTGGTCTGCGCCCGGTAGGAGCGGACTACCTCGATCCGCTTAGCGGCAGTCTGAAGCACTCGGATGATAGCTCCTATCTGCTGCCGCCCTCCGCCGATCGATTCCTCGCAACCCTGTACTACCAGACATCCTCCAAGGAGTACATCGATTTCCTGCGTAAGACCGGCGGGGTCGACGGGCAGTCGCTTGGGGCGTTGTGGGACGAGACGAAGAGCCCACCTCAGCTCGTTGCCCTGGCGGCATATAAAGCGAATAGCTGCTTCTTGCCCTGGATCCTGCACTGAAGCGCTTCACCGCAGAAAATCGCTCCACTTTTCCAGGCGAGACCATAATCTGACCTGGACTGGTATATTTCCTGCATCATATGGATCGGCTGAAGCGATTATCCTTTCATTCTGCATCCGCCGCCTTGGAGGAAGCCCATGTCATTTGAAGAAGCCAGGATGGCAAAATCGATACTGCAGGCCGAGATCCTTGCTCGCCCGAATGTGGTCGGTCTTGGGGTAGGCTACCGGACCGTCGGCAGGCAAGAGACCGATGAGTTGAGCGTGGTGGTCATGGTGCGCCAGAAGCTGCCGCCTGTCAGCCTCTCCGCTGATGAGATGATCCCGCAGGAGGTCGCAGGTGTTCGCACCGATGTGATCGAAGTCGGAGAGCTGCGTCCGTTGGACATCCGAACCGACCGAATCCGCCCAGCGCCGGGCGGTGTGAGCATCGGTCATTATCAAATCACCGCCGGCACGCTCGGTTGTGTTGTGAGAGATGGTGGGACCGGCGCCCGCATGATCCTTTCGAACAATCACGTCCTTGCCAACCGCAACGACGCTGTGGCAGGCGATCCAATTCTGCAGCCCGGTCCTGCCGACGGTGGAGCAGCGGATAGAGATGTCATTGCCTATCTTGAGCGATTCGAGCCTATTCACTACAATCAAGAGCCCCCCGCATGCAATATCGCCAACGCTTATGTGAGGTTCGGCAATACCATGGCGCGCTGGTTGGGTTCTCACCACCGCCTGCAGGCATACCAGTTTCGTCCCTTTACCACCAACCTTGTCGATGCTGCCCTTGCCCGACCTATTTTAGAAAACGACCTATTGGAGGAGATTCTGGATGTAGGCGAAGTCGAAGGCGTCTCCGAAGCAGCTCTTGGAATGCCGGTGATGAAATCTGGACGGACCACTGCCTTGACCACCGGTACGATTAATGTCCTGGAATCCACCGTCACGGTAAACTATGGCGGCGACCGGACTGCCACCTTCGACCATCAGCTCGTATCCTCCCCGATGTCCCAGGGTGGCGACTCGGGCTCACTGCTCCTCGCAGCCGAAAGCAAGCATGCAATTGGTCTGCTCTTTGCAGGATCCAGCCAGGCGACCCTTTTCAATCCCATTCAAGCCGTCCTCAAGACCTTGAATGTCAAATTTCAATTCCCGGTTGCTAAATCTTTAAATGATCGCCAGACCACGCTTGAAAAAGCCCAGGCGGTCAAACAGGTTTACCAGGATGTTTTGATGTCAAAACCTAATGTCGTCGGGGTCGGGATCGGGCTGCGCCATAAAGCAGGGCGGCGCACCGATGAAGTCAGCCTGGTGGTGATGGTGAGCCGCAAGCTGCCCATTGAAATGCTTGCGCCGCAGGATGTGATCCCTTCGGAGATCGATGGTGTCGTGGTGGACGTGAAAGAGGTTGGCGACCTGGAGGCGAGCTAGCCGCGCAAATTTCTTCCCGTGGAAGCAGCTAAATATTCAAACAGGTCAACCGGAAGTAGCATCGCTCTGGTGTTGATGGATCAGCGCTGCCAGATTATCGAACTGCCTAGCGATGATCGACTCTGCCTGGAGGGCGTACAGGGGTGTAGAACGCGTCGCCGCCTGATAAGCCAGTTCTGGCGCCGGTGGGAAACCCAACGCCACTGATTGCCCAAGCGCTTCCTGGATCTGGCTGGCAGGCATGGTCATCTCGGAGCGCGTCCGGTTTACCGTGATCAGCGTCAGCGCTTTGGCACTCCCAAAGTCACGCGCCTTCAGCTCTGAGATCAATGCCCGAGTGCGCTTGACTGTGATCGGCTGGGGCTCAGTCACAAGGATGATCTCATCGCTCAGCCCGGTCAGGATATCGAAAGCGGGGTGAAAACTGGTACCGATATCCAGGACGAGCAAATTCGCCAGCATGCTCAATTCCTCGATTAAGCATTCATACTGCGCCACTGCGATGATTGCGTTAAAATTTCCGGACGCGTTCGTCGCCAGAAGCAGCGGGACGCCGAATGTATTTGGGATCAATAAGCTTTCAACCACTGCAGCAGTGATCTCGGGGCGGTTCATCTGCAGCAGGTTAGCGAGCCCAGACGAATCCGGGATCCCAAGCTCATCCGCCCATGAGCCCTGCCCGGGGCGCATCTCTGCCGCGATCACTTTGCCCTTCTGGTTGTGTTTGTACGCCAATGCCATGTTCAGTGCAACGGCAGAAACCCCCAGCCCGCCTTTCGCAGCTACCACCCCCACCACGTAGCCCTTATTCGCCAGTGTTTGGGCTCGCGCTTTACGCTGCGTAAGCAGCGCCTTGATATTCGCCTGCAGCTCCACCGGGTGGATAGGCTTAGTCAGGTAAATATCCACCCCGGCTTCGTAGCCAGTGAGCTTATCTTCGGTGAGCGTCTTGGCTGTGAACATCAAGATTGGGATCAGCGCCGTTTCAGGTTTTCTGCGCAGGCTCCTTGCCACCTCATAACCATCGAGACCTGGCATCATCACATCCAAAACGATCAAATCTGGGGCTTGTTGATCGGCAATCTGGAGCGCCTGCATGCCATCCATTGCCTCGATCGCCTCGTAGCCCTGGCGTTTTAAGAAGACGCTGATAAACTTCACCGTTTCTGGATCGTCGTCGACAATCAGAATTTTCTCAGCCATGCTCGCTCGCTTTCATCCCAACCCGGTTAGATAAATCAGTGTAGCATATTCTTAAACTCAAATCAAGAACATTCCCACTACATCTCGATTTGGGATGTTCTGCCATTGAAAAAAAACACATGATATGATAAATTAAGTAATAATGGGGTAATTAATATCCTATTTATTAGAATAAAATAGGCTCCAGTCTGATTATTTTGCAGTGTGTTGTAGTCGATAGAAACACAAAACTACAGTTGGCTTATTCAGTTAAGTCACAATTCAGATCTGTCCGCGAAAGGAGCATTCTATGACCCCTCAACTACAGGTTTTTGCGCGCAGAGCCCTTTGGTTGCTCCCAATTTGGGCGGCTATGCTGTTCTTGGGCACAATCACACATCAGCCAGACCCCATAAATGACTTCGCCGGCTTTTCTGCATACGTTACAACCAAACAGTTCCTTTGGTCTCATTTGGGGGCCAGTATTGCGGGAGCCGCTATCGGCTCGATCGGTATGATTGGATTGATGCTCACCCTGCAGGACTCAAAGGGAGCGCGGATGTCGATAACCGGGATGATTGCCGCCGTCGCGGGGAATACCCTGCTCTCTTCGATATTTGGCATCGCTGCCTTCGCCCAACCTGCCATGGGAAGGCTTTTCCTTTCAGGAGAACAGAATTCGATCGAGTTTTACAACCAGGTCTATGCCCTTCCGCTCTTCGGCACAGCTTTGGTGGCTCTATTACTGTTCATGGCAGGTGGCGTTTTTATGGGCATCGCTTTAACCGTCAGCGGACATTTTCCAAGGTGGACGGGGTGGGCATTCGCAATTTCGATGGTCGGTTATGCACTCAGCAACTTCCTTTTGCCAATAGGACAGAGTTTTACCTCGGCTATCCTCTTGATATCCACCATTGTCGTTGCATGGCACGCGGGTCAGGCTGTACGAAGGCAAGCTAATCCCGTGGATATCCAGCAAGATCCTAAACCAGATATCTCTCCAATGGAGTAAGGATTCTCCATTCTTTTCGAACTATTCGTGAGAGAGAAAATGATTTAGAGAAAAAGAGAGCTGCATTGAAAAGACTATTACGGCTGGCCCTTAACTACGTCCTGACTTTAATGTTGCTTTCATTATTTCAGGCTTGCGGTTTGAGAGTTATGAAAGGCTCCGGCATAATCGAGACCGAGTCTCGCGACGTGAGAGGGTTCGATGCGATCGACTTCAGCGGAAATGGTGAGCTGACCATCACCCAGGGCGATAGCGAATCGCTGACGATTGCACAGACGATAATATCTTGCCCCATATTCTGACCGAAGTCCGAAATGGAGTCTTAGAAATAAATATAACCGGGAGGATTGGGGCACAGTTTTCCGACCTAGAAAGCCTATCCGTTTCATCTTGGTTCTTAAAGATCTGCACGCTGTTTCAGTATCCGGATCCGGGGATATCTCGGCAGAAGCATTGAAATCCGACCGTCTCTCATTCGACATTAGCGGCTCCAGCACCGTTCGCATCAACCAGCTCGAAGCCGCGGTTTTTATCTTCGACATGAGTGGATCGGGGCAGGCCGACCTGATGGGTCAGGTGATCTCCCAACAAATCGATATCTCGGGCAGCGGCAGCTATAATGCCGGAGACCTGAAGAGCCAGGAGGCTGACTTGCAGTCGAGCGGCTCAGCTAATGTCACCTTATGGGTGTCCGAATCCCTGGATGCGGACATCAGCGGAAGCGGCTCGGTCAGTTATTACGGGAGACCTCATGTCACATCGCACGTTTCTGGATCCGGCAGCCTGAACAGCCTTGGCGATAAGCAAATAGAACCCTCTTTCATTTTCCATCAAGTTGGATATTAAAACCTGAACTCTTCGATCCGATATTGAATCTTGCGCTTCGTTAACCCCGCTCAGGTCATAACGATTAGTTCGATGAAACAATCCCACTCAGGGATGCAGCGTCATCAATAAGTCCCGGTTTGGACGGAGCACAAATAAAGCCTGAGGGGATACTTCTGTACCAGCCAGCAGTCGCAGCTCAAAACGCTGGGCGATGCAAGCCAGGATCAGGCTGGATTCCAACAGGGCGAACGGAGAGCCGATGCACTGGCGCGGACCCGTGCTGAAGGGGATGTAAACGGTTCGCTTTCGGTTTTTCGACCGTTCAGGGGTAAATCGCTCCGGATCGAACTGGTCGGGTTGCTCCCAGTATGCGGGATGGCGGTGCAGAGTGTATATGCAAATGGCAATCACTGTGCCGGCGGGGACTGGATATCCGCCAATCACATCATCGGAAATCGCGCGCCTTCCAATAATCCAGGCTGGGGGAAAAAGGCGCAAGCTTTCGTCCAGGACGAGGCGCAGGTACGGCAGGCTCAATAAATCGGCTGTTGTTGGTCTCCTCCCATTCAAAACCTGCCGCACTTCGTTGCGAAGTCTTTGGGATGCCCAGAGGTTTTGGGAGAGCAGGTAGTATGTCCAGGTGAGTGCATTTGCTGTTGTTTCGTAGCCGGCGAGCAGCAGCCCCATGACCTCGCTGCGCAATCGATTTTCGTCCATCATTGTGCCCCTGTTTTCAACGCCTGCCTTAATCAGCATTCCCAGCAAATCCCCGCGAGGGGAATGATCCTGGCGACGCCGCTCGATAATGCGCTCGGCAACTTTGGAAAATTCCCTGGCAGCCCCCTTGAGGTGGGGATGGTTAGGCTTTTGGAGCAGCGTTGCCACGCCGTTGATCAGCTCAGCGATTTCCCTAACTTCAGAGCCCAGGTCAACTCCAAATAGCGCCTTGCAGGTAATCTTCATCGTGAGCGCAGCCATCTCTCGGGCAATATCTACTGGCTGATTATTTTGATAGTGCGTCTGCCATTGATCCAGCATGTCATTCGCAGCCTGGACGATCATCTCATCAAGCGGTTCCAGTTGGGTGTGATGGAAAGCCGGTTGACTCAGGCGCCGCTGATTCAGCCATTCGCTTCCTTCGAAATTGATCAATCCCGGACCGATCGCCTTCTTAAAAGCCTGATTTGAATAGGTGTCCTTGCTGTAATTTTGGTGATTATCAACCAGGACATGGTGGATGTAATCAGGGTGGTTAATTAGATAAGCCGTGTCTGGAGCAGGTCGATAACAAACGATGTCGCCGTATTGGCGCGTGATCGAGAGAAAATAATTGAGCGGGTCGCGAACGAGGTCGCGTAAATTCCCTTTTGGGGTGGGTGGGAGAACGTGTTGGCTTACGGGAGGGTGCTCGGAGTTGGCTTCAGATCGGACCATCAACAACTTCTTCTCCTGAGGCTTGTAATCTAATAAATTAGATCGATTATATCAGGAAGCTTGAACAGGAGTATGCAAGTAGGAAGAATGAATAAAGAAAAACTGGGAGCATGCCGATAAGAATCTACGGGTTAATTTCTATATACAAGGTAAAATATGACCAAATTCGCTTGCGGGAGGAAGAATTATGGAATACGACCTGGTCTTTGAAGGCGGCGGAGCAAAAGGGGTAGCGTTTGTAGGGGCGCTGCAAGCGTTTGAGCGTCACGGGCATAAGCCTCGCCGGTTAATTGGGGCTTCTGCCGGTGCTATCACTGCCTGTTTAATAGCGGCTGGGTACAACTTGCAGAAAAATCTCGAAGCACTCAACGAAAGGTCCTCAGACGGTCGATCCAGATTTGAGGGCTTCATGGATACCCCGACGCTTTATGAAGACGGGATTATCAAAGACCAGTTAGGCTTCTGGCTGCGCACCGAGCTGAACAACCCGGTCATTCCGGATATTATCGAACCCTTCGTAGACAGTTTGATCGAGAATTTGGTGAAGCAAGATGTGATCCGTCATCTCGTCTCGCTTTTCTTGTGGGGAGGCTGGTATGCGGGCGATGAAGTGATCCGTTGGCTGCAGGAAAAGCTGAACGCAGACAATCTGAATTTGGCCGATTCAACCCTCGAAGAGTTCAATAACAAGACCGGTCGAGATTTATCCGTGGTAGCATCTGACCTTACCGGCAAAGAAATGCTGGTGCTCAATCATCGCACCGCACCGTTATTACCGACCGTCTGGGCAGTCCGCATGTCGATGGGATGCCCTTTTGCCTGGCAGGAAGTGATCTGGAGGCAGGAATGGGGCGATTATCGAGGCCGCAGCCTGATAGGACACAAGGTGGTTGATGGCGGGTTGCTCTCCAATTTTCCCATCAGTCTATTTGTCGCATTTGATGAAAATATCGACGAAATCATGGGGGAAGGCATGCAGTCGGAAAATGTGATCGGTCTCTTGATCGACGAATCGCTTGAAGTTCCAGGTGCTGGGGGAGCCTCCCTCCACAGCTCAAGATGCGCCAGGTTTCCTCAATAAAATCGACTTGTTGGAAGCGATGATGCTGCGGATTCATGGGTTGGCAGAGACTGTTCTATCTGCCCATGATAAAGCCATGCTCTCGGCATACCAAAGTTTAATCTGCCATTTGCCGGCAAAAGGCATTGGAACAATGGAATTCAACATGACAGCTGAACGGATGGAGGCTGTCAAACGGGCTGGTGAAATCGCAATGGAGACCTTCTTAGCCAGCCACAATTCGGTACCCTAAAAGATCAAACTGCTCGTTCTGCCTGGTTGCTGATTGGACGGATTACAGGAAAGATGAAACCATGGCGATGTTAAATAATCGATCTATACCGCGGAGTGCGATTATTCCGGAGCTGCGTTACGACGACGTGCGCCAGGCGGTTGGATGGCTTTGCCGCTGCTTCGGTTTTATCGAACGGCTGCGGATTGGTGGGCCGCTCCCAGCTTTCCTTTGGACAGGGTTCCATCATCTTCACCGAGCAGGGACCTGGTGTGATCAATAGCCACAGTATTATGGTACGGGTTAGCGATGTGAACAATCACCACGCCCGCGCTGCACAACAGGCGCTCGCATCCTGAGTCCGCCAACCGACTACCCCTACGGCGAAAGACAATACACTGTAGAGGATCCATGTGGTCATCGTTGGATTTTCTCTCAAACCGTTCAGGACGTCGATCCGAGCGAACGGGGCGGTACACTTTCCGCCAAAATATTATGAGATCAATGGGATCGACAATTATTCTTCACACACAAGGAGCAAAGCATGAACTTAGGCGCATTTTCTATCAGTCTGACAGTGAAGGAGATCGAGGCTTCAAAGGCTTTTTACGAGAAACTCGGATTTGAAGCCTTTCACGGCGATATCACCCAGAATTGGTTAATCATGAAGAACGGCGATCTCGTTATCGGCCTCTTTCAAGGCATGTTTGAGAGAAATATCTTAACCTTCAATCCTGGTTGGGATAGTAACGCCCAGCCGGTAGAACCGTACACCGATGTCCGCGAGCTGCAACGCCAATTGAAGGCCCAGGGCGTGGATTTGATGAGCGAGGCAGACGAGAATAGTGCGGGACCAGCCAGCTTTATGGTCGTGGACCCTGACGGAAATCCGGTCCTTTTCGATCAGCATGTCTGAAATGTTCACCTCAAATGTGGGCAAGCCTCTATTTATTCTCCGCCTCCACCCACATTTGCACCCCATCCGTGCTCAGTTCGATCCAGCTTTACCGGTCCTTGCGCAGCAGCGGATGCCCATCCAGCACCATAGTCCGCTGCTGATTGACAGCCTTTCCGACGCCAGACAGCCCGAAACGATTCACAATTTCCCACCCGGAAAATGCCCCGCTGTGATAGCAGAGGCTTGATGCTCTAAGAACGGCGGTAAAAACAGGCGCTTTTCTCTTTGATAGCTGCGAAAGAAAGCAATAATGAACTGCATTCTGTCTTCTAAGTTTCCCCAATTTCTTGCAGCGCTGCCAGAAAGGGTCTCCATGCCAACATCGAACCTATTTAACAATTCCCGACAGCGGACATCCTCGATATCGATCAATTCATGGGGGAAATTTATCAAGCCGGTGGGGGCGACAACATTTTCCCCCACCTTCATTTTCCGATGGGGCAGTGTGTAGGACATCCACATACGGGTTACAGAGCGCTCCACAATTTCCCGCGAGATGCCCACAGTGCCATTCATGAGCTTCTTTCTGAGTCCCCTCGCTTCTTTATCGGTCCCTGGGATCAGGCCTTCCACAAACACATCAAAGGGAACAGCCAGGGCTTTTTCTATCACCGGCTGAAGGCGGCTTTGTTCGTGGAGTGCCAGCAGGATATTGCCTAGAAGGATTAATTCCGCCCTGGCCTTATTGTCTGCAGCAAAACGGGCCTGGTAAAAGGCGTTCATTGCCTCTCGCAGCCAATCCTGTCCGCCTGTGTCAAATGAGCCGGGCGTGAAATGTTCGTCTAATAATTGAGTAAACTGCGCTTGATTGGGCTGCAGTTCTCGCCCGAAACCGTAAACCATATGGACAAACGGCCAAGCTAATTCGCCAAAAATGAGCATATTCCCATGCGATAACAACAAGCTAA
Organism: uncultured Chloroflexia bacterium; assembly: GCA_963827155.1. Lineage (GTDB taxonomy): Bacteria > Chloroflexota > Anaerolineae > Anaerolineales > UBA4823 > UTCFX2. The sequence goes on from CAWGZV010000002.1 coordinate 3,279,407, forward strand.
CCTGTTCCAGCATTCTGGAAACCATATTGTCAGTGTGTGTCGGCCGGTTGGTGCTGGCCAATACTTGGTCGAGATAGAGATAGGTGTTTTCATATCCAGCGGAACGAATAAGCGCCGATTTTAACATGCGGGGCAAACTTTCATGACGAATGGCGCGCCCGGCAGTTTTTGAGGCGTATGTGCCAAATGCAAACCAGTTGAGGTTATCAAACCCGAAAAAGTGGCCTAACATGAGGGCAACCTCATGGTAGCCCTGGGTTATTTGCAGATTCCGAACCAGCAGGTTTTGCTGCGCGACAATAGCGTCAATGTCGGCTTTTGTCAGGCGGGCGATGTCACTACTGTCAACGATTTTCGCTGGGGTCTCGGCTGCGCTCCCAGTTGAAGAATTCTCGGGGCGCTGTCGTTGCCAATTCATATCGCAAAATTACCGAATGTTCAATATCGTTCCGGCCAATCACCAATTCATCTTTGTCCTTGAGGGGCTGCCGGTCATTCAAATGCGAACCAGCCAAAAAAGTAGGGTTGGCTGCCGAAGGCAATACATGAATCAAGTAATCACTCCCTTGCCGTAACAGTTGCCAATGGTAACACGAAACGATCGGGGAGCGGATTACGATATCGTTGTCGCTGGCTCGACCGATGCTGATCTGCGGTTCAGCAAGTGTGTAGGTGGCTGTTGCGCCATCTGCCAACGAGATAACCAGACGCGGCTGGTTGACAACCTCTGCCTCAAGCAATTGAAAACGTAAGCGGATGCTCTGCCCCAGGCCCACCTGATCATCGCTGCGTATCGGTTGTACCGTGGTTATCCGTTGGCCGTTGAGATAAACACCGTTGATGCTGTTGATATCTTCAATAAAAAATCCTTCCTGCCCCTGGCTGATGCGGGCATGCTGCCGGGAAATTCGCGGATCGTCAATGACAATAGTGGCACTCTTCGCCCGGCCGATAACTACCGGCCACTGAGTGAGAGTAAACTTGGCGCCTGGAGATGGTCCTTGTTCCATGACTAACATCTGCCCCTGGCTGATTTACCATAAGCACTCCTTCAGACTTACAGCCTACACGGGATCAATGACTGTGGCTATCCAGCCATTCACCAATGGATCTGGGTTAATTCTACCCTCGAATTATGGGCAATAACCTGCTTCATTTCCCCCGTTCTACCTCCACCCATCATCTGCTCCCCATCCATAGCTACCTCGATCCAGCTGTTGCGAGCGGTCCGCAGCAGGGTACACCTTTCCAACGACTGCAGAACATGAAGGTCCGCCAGGGCGATCATGGCAGCTGCAAAAGCCAGGCTGTTCAACCCGACCTGCCCGCGCCCGATCTGCGTGGCGAACACCCCCAGCCCACCCATGATGTCTGCCCGCACAACCCCTCCACTCGCACCTGCCAACACCGCATAGCCTGCGATCCCCAATAATGCCAGCGGCAGGCTCTTCCAACGACCGAACAGCTTCCCAAACACTACCACAAACAGCCCAGAAATGATCCCAAAATTAAATCCACGAATGTAGAACCAATATTTACGTGGTTTTCCAACAGACAGGCTCGTTAAATTAATTCTCAACCTGATCGGTTCTGTCACAAAATGCAGTACAATCAAATTGAATCGCTTACATCACAGAACATAATTCCTCGCATGGTCAACCGTCCTTAGTCTAAGACCTCATTTATGACTGTGAGCTACGACTACACTCCCTCCATCTGGCCATCTATCTTCACAACCCTCCTGTTGATCGCGCTGGCGGTCTACAGTGAGCGCCGGCGCAACGTGCCGGGCGCCCTGCCGTTTGCCATCGGCAGCTTGTTTGGCGCTTTGTGGGTAGCCGGCTTGATAATGGAAGCTGTTGCTACGGATATGGAAACCAAGATTTTCTGGTTCAAGTTCCAGGGCGTGTGCCAGATTCCCGCCGTCACCGCCATCACCTGCTCTATTCTGGAATATGCCTGGCCAGGGCGCTGGCTCACCCGCCGCAACCTGATTCTCCTGTCCATTCCCTGCCTGCTGGCCTTGGGTTTGGCACTGACGGACAATCTCCATCACCTGGTATGGCGTGGGTTTGAGTATCATGGAAACATTTTTCCAATCCGTGGCCCCGCCAATTGGGCATTTTTTGTCTATGCCTACTGCCTGACCATCGTCAATCTGATCGTCTTAGTCTGGTTGTTCGTGCGCTCCCCGCAGCATCGCTGGCCGGTGGTGATCATGGTGACCGGCATTCTTGCGGGGCGCGTGCCTCCTCCCGCTGGAAACAGCCAAGATAATACAATCTGAGGTGCCCCCGTTTACGTTGGAGTACCTGATGTATGCCATCGCCTTGTTCGGCTTCCGCATTTTCGATCCGATCCCTCTCGCCCGCCAGACGGCCATCGAGCAGCTTCCTTCCGGCATGCTGGTGCTCGATCCACAGGGAGGGATTGTCAGCCTGAACCCGGCTGCATGCGCTATCTTTGGATCTCCGCAAAAATGCCTGCTCGGACACTCGATCCAGGACCTGCTCCCCGCTAGCGCTGACCTAATCGGTGATCATCCGGTCGGTGGGGAAGGCAGAGGCGAAATCAGCCTGGGAAGCGGGCCGGAACCCCGCTTTTATCGAGCGGAAGCCTGTTCTTTGAACGACTGGCGTGGTTTGGAAGTTGGACACCTATTCCTGCTACACGATGTGACTGATCAAAAGCAGGCCCAGGCCCAGCTCCTCGAGCAGCAGCGCGCCCTGGCTATCCTGACCGAAAGAGAGCTGCTGGCGCGTGAGCTGCATGACGACCTGGCCCAGGTGCTGGCGTTTATCAGCACACAGGGACATGTGATCCAGCAATTGCTGGTGCGGGGCGATGTTTCCACGGCTGTCTCCTACGTCGCCAGGCTGATCCAGGCGGCCGACGAGGTCGATATTGATATCCGCGAGTCAATCATGAGCTTGCGGGCTCCCTTCCACCTCCAGGGATTGATCCCGGCTCTCCAGGACTACCTGCACCGTTACGAAGAGCGCTATGGTCTGCACGTCGAGCTGCTCCTTCCGGATATCGGGCTGGAGAACGCCTTTGAGCCGGTAGCCGAAGTGCAGATCCTGCGCATTCTCCAGGAAGGGCTGACGAACGCCAGGAAACACGCCAGTGCGCACTGCGTATGGATAGCTCTTGCTTCCCACGATGGGCGGATCCAGATCGTCATGCAGGATGATGGCAAAGGGTTTGAGCCGGGGCTGTTCCATGGTGACCAGCGCCATGGCTTTGGCCTGCAGTTCATGCGCGAGCGGGCGGAAGCCATCGGGGGAAGTCTTGAGCTGCGTTCAGCTCCTGGGAAAGGGACCGAAGTTCTGCTGGTCATTCCGCTGAAGGAAAGCGATGCCTGATCCTGCGTTACCCCAAAAATCCACACTTTCCCATCTCCGCCTCCTGCTTGTGGATGATCACGCCCTGTTCCTGGAGGGCTTACGCAACCTGCTGGCATTAGAGAACATCAAAGTGGTCGGCACTGCTGGTGATGGGCTGGAGGCTCTCGAAAAAGCCCGCAGCTTGCGCCCGGACGTGATCCTGATGGATGTCCAGATGCCGCGATGCGACGGCCTGGCCGCCACCCGATTGATCAAAGCTGAGCTGCCTGAGATCAAGATCGTGATGCTGACCATGTCGGAAGACGATCACGATCTATTCGAAGCGGTCAAGAGCGGCGCCTCGGGATACTTACTCAAGAAGATGAAACCCGCTCCATTTTTCGCTTTGCTCTCTGACCTTCAGGCCGGGTTATTGCCCTTCTCACCGGGATTGGGCGCCAGGCTCCTGCAGGAGTTCACCCGCCTATCGACATCCACCACCTCTCCTCCTTCCAAAGCAGGTCCGAGCAGCGACCAGGAGTTTGCGCTGTTATCACCTCGACAGATGCAGATCCTCACTCTGGTAGCCCAAGGATACATCTACCGGGAGGTCGCAGAGACGCTGGGCCTCAGCGAGCCGACCGTCAAATATCACATGCGGGAGATTCTTGACCGCTTGCACCTGGAGAACCACACTCAGGTGATCGCTTACGCAACCCAACATGGTTTGACGCGGCAGAAGACGGGGGAAGAACATACCTCATGACCTGCGGTCACCAAAAACATGAAAGTTTTTGTTTTTGAGAACGGCTCCGACGTTTTTTAAAACAAAAAAACACTTTCAAGTCCGGCTAAAGTATAGTCTCTCTACCTGGGAGACTATACTTTTTTTTCGCCCAAACTATTCTCCCGGATATTCACTCGTGAGCGATATTTTTATACGATAGATATAGATTGAGAAGAGCGAGGTGCATGGTGGAGAAGCAAATCCGGGTAGTCCTGTACGGCAGTTCCCTGTTTCTGATTGGCATCGAGGGAAGCCTGAGAGCCGAGCCAGGGCTGGAGATAGTCCATATACAACCCGACGCAGCGGACGAACGCCTGCTACGTGAAGTGATGGACGTCAGCCTGCTTGCCTTTGACGTCCACGAAGCTTCTCCCGAGCTGATGCTGTGCGTTTTTTAAGGAAGCTCCGCATCTGGCCTTGCTGGCGCTGGATCCCGAGAGCGACCGGCTGCTGGTACTCTCCATTCAGGCATCCGTCGTTCGAACGATTGGGGATCTCACCCAGGTCATCCGCAGACATGCTGAGCAGCTCTCAGATAGCAGTTGACGGTTCAACGTTCCCTGTTTCCTAAGAAAGTAGTCCAATGCACAAAACAAAGATTGCCAGCAACTCGCAAACAACCTGCAGCAGAGAGGATTTCTATACCCGTCTGTAAGTTCGTAGAGCGTCGAAAGACGCATGCAATCCTGAGCCTGAGAATAAATAAATCCCATTTCACAAGGAGTTGAAACTATGAAAGGCAAACTGTTCACAGTAATTGTGCTGGTCGTATTGATCATGCTGGTGTTCGCTGGTGGAGTGATCGCCTCCAGTCCGGTGGAGGAGATCCCGTGGGCAGGCCTGACCTCGCTGCCAGACTACATCGGGGCGCCGACTAAGGCGCATCCAACGGCAAACAACGGGGTTCCGCAGAACCCATTCGCCGCGCCAAACGGAATTGCCCACTCCCACTCGGATATCTGGATGAGCGACACTACCAACTTCGCCGGGCCACTTGGCCGCAATCCACTCACCTTATCGACAACCCTGCCAGGTATGCACAATAACTCGTGGCTCATTCCAACCGGCTCATTTTCCTTCGACAGCCGCGGCCGTCTCGATCTTGAATACCTATGGCGTGGACGAGGCTCAGCATCGTCATGGTGGACCCGGATACATTGGAGATCCTGGCCCGCTATCCCCTCGAAGTGGTCACAGGCGATCCATTTGGACAGGGGGAACAGAGGATGCTACAGTCGTTGTTCTCCATCTACGCCGCCCTCGATGACCGCGATCAACTACACATCGTTACCGGAAACAAAAAGATCACCATTCTGAAGATAACCGACACGCCATCCGGCCCTGAGTTTGTGCAAGTCGGCGATGGTTACAACCTGGAGGAGATTACAGAGCCCACCGACGAACTTCCTCGAGGTGATGGCATCAGTGGTGCGATTATGGACTTTCAAGGACGCTACTGGATCAATATGAGGAACTTCGGCGAGCATCTACCTGCTCAACCCCGCGACTTACAAGGACATTAGGGATCTGAAGTCGGTCAATCTTGGTGAAGGTGAATTTACCAGAAACGGCCTGGCACTCACGAAAGAAGGCGCCGCCTACATCGTAACCACGCAAGCCATGTACAGGGTCGATGCCGGCGCCGATGACCAGCCGCGCATCGTGTGGAGGCACTGTACGACAATGTGCCCGATAACACCAATAATGATGAGTACGTAATGGTGTAAGGTCGGGGCAGTACGAGTACGGTTCCGGCACCACCCCGACCATCCTTGGTGAAGGCAAATACGTCGCCATCACCGACAACGCTGAGCAGATGAACGTAGTCGTGTACCGGACCAAACTTCAGAAGGACCCGAACGATCAGGTGGTCTGCAAGATGCCGGTGTTCGAATTCCTAGGAGGCGGCAAAGGTGCCCAATCCAATTCGCTTGTTGGTTTACGTAATTCGATCATTGTACAGAACACCTTCGGCTACTTGTTCGACTTTCCGGATATCCACTCTGATCCCCCAGACCTGACGGCGGAGCTAGTGCAAGGAGGCGCGCCGGGCCTCGAACGCATCGACATCGATCCAAACGGGAAGGGCTGCACCAAGGTCTGGGTCAACACGGAAGTCGCCTCGACCAATACACCAAAGCTTTCCACAAGGACCGGGCTGATCTATGTCCAATCCCGGAAATGGGATGCCGAGAATAATTTAAATGCTTATTACTGGACCGCGCTCGACTTCTACACCGGTAAGGTGGTCTGGGAGAAATTGGTGGGCACCGGCGATATGTTCGACAACTTTTGGGCGGCGGCAGGCCCCGGACCAAACGGCGCCCTGTACGGCACGGTGTACGGCGGGCTCACGATGCTCAAGGACACACCCTGAACTGAAATTATGACCTGGACGGCTTAGAGTAACCGGCTGGCAACACACAATAGGGGTCGCCCTTTGAGGAGATGGTTGGCAGGCAAGCCAAACCAAATCCCCCGGGCGACCCCTGAAGAACAATGAATATGTCCCCTAATTACTTCCTCTCCAACCGGCACTACCGTGCCGCTTCCACCCACATTTGTTCCCCATCCGTGCTGATTTCGATCCAGCCGTTTACGTCTGTCCTCAACAACTGGATCCCACCCAGCGCCGCCAAGGTTTCTTCGTGCGGTAATCCATCCAGATTCCTCTCCCCCACGCTGAGCAGCGCCACTTGCGGTCGCCATTGATCGATCCATCCCGGCGGATTTAGAGCGGCGTGCCCGCCATCCGCCAGCAAAAGCGCCGTGACTGGTTCCCCGCCCCCTTCGCCCATCAACGCTGCCTGTGTGTCGAAATCCAGCCCAACCGGCAGCAATGCCCGGAAACGATCCCATTCCAGCAGCAGCACAGCCCCTCCCCGGCTGACGGCGGCAACCTCCAACTTCGCACCAGAGCCCAGGTCCAGCTTTTGCCCCCGCTCTGCCTGGACCACCGGGATTCCACGCTCGTTGAGTTTCTCCAAAAGTATGCCCGCACTATAGCTTGCTGCTGGCTGTCCAGCCCACAGCACCTTCCGGATCCTGAACCGATCCACCGCTCCAGGGAGAGCCGCCAGCTGGTCTTCATCTGTACTAGCCACGACCAGGTAATCGATCTCGCCTCTCCCGAATGCCAGGCGCCTGCTGACCCCGTCAGTTAACAGGTTCGGACTTGATCCGCCGTTAATCAGAATGCTTGCGTCCCTCCTGGGTTCGGATCAGCAGTCCTTCCCCGTCTCCAACATCCAGCAATGTCAACCGCAGCCTGCCATCCGGTTGAGTGAACGCACACTGCCAGATCACTAAGCCAATCAGCCCGGTCACCAGGCAGAGGCCCCAACCCAACCGGTCAGTGCGTCCCCAGTTCAGCCGGCGTATGGCATCCCGCAGTCTGCTTCCTCCCAGTGTCCAGCCGAAGATCAGCGCATATGTACCCAGCACCGCCCATACGCTTGTCTCATCGATCTTCAGCCCCGCCTTACTAATTCCCCCTAGCATTTCTACTATCCGAATCGTGTATGCAAGCAGCGGCCAGACCAAGATCGCGATGGCCTTTCCGACCGCCAGCCGAATAAATCCCAACACTACCGCTATTCCACCTAAGACCATCAGCGCTGGCTGTGGCGGCAGGACCAGCGGGTTTGCCACCAGCGAAATCAACGATGCCTGCCGAAAGTAGTAAAGGATCAGCGGAAGCGTGGTAACTTGGGCTGCAAGGGTAAAAAGGAGGTAGCTGCCTACAGGAACAGCCAGTTTCTTCGCCCCCTGTTCTGAGATCCAAGGTGAGACCAGTCGGATAAATCCTTCAGACAGCGGTTCAGCATATAAGATCAATCCAAGGGTTGCCATGAATGAAAGCTGAAAGCTAACATCCCACAGCACATGCGGGCTGAAGAGCGCCATCAAACCTGCTGCCGCAATGAGTGAATTTATCCCACTCGACCGTCGACCAATCCTCAGCGCAAAGACCCCCAGGCTTCCCATGATCGCAGCCCGCACCACCCCTCCACTCGCACCTGCCAACACCGCATAGCCCGCAATCCCCAATAATGCCAGCGGCAGGCTCTTCCAAAGTCCGAACAGTTTTCCAAACACAAAGACAAACAGCCCTGAGATAATCGCAAAGTTAAATCCAGAGATAGCAATGATGTGGGCGGTGCCCGTCTGGCGAAAATCTTCTAACACCGGTTCAGGAATGCCCGTCTCAATCCCTAACAGGATCCCAGCCAGCAGCGCCGCTTCAGGATCGGGCAGGATTCTGTGGACCACCTCGAGCGCCTTCCGTCTCACGGAAAAGATTGCACCCTTCAACCTGCTTCCTTCCCCAACCCCAAGCAGCTGAACGCATTCTGCGGCTTTAGCCTTGGGGCAGGTCATGGTCGAGTAGATTCCAAGATGCTCTAAATAAGTGCGGTAGGAGAATTCTTCACTCTCTCCGGGTGTTGCCAGGTGTCCTTCCAATCTTATCCGATCCCCGTAGCGCCAATCTCGTCCTGGGGGAGTGCGCATCAACAGCCTGCCGTAAACCGAGATCGACATCCCAGTCTCTATTGCATGAAGTCTATCCGATTCCACTTCGAACAGTGTGTATGCATCCCGAAATTCGGGGTCGGTGTCGATCACCCCCTCCACCACGATACGCCCCACCTGGTCGTTGTACCAGGCAAGGTGTCTCGGATCAATTTCCGGTGTTGCAGCTTGAAGTCGGAATCCGCCCAGCAGGAAGACGAGCGGCAGGCAGGGGATAACCAATCCGGGCAGCAGCGCCTCTGAATCCTCCGGCCAGCGCTTGGAAAGCCATCCCATCAATCCACCTGCTGCCGCTCGGTTTCTCGCTTTCAAATGCGCTGCGAACAGGACTAAGAAGGAACACCCCGATCCAGCTACGATCCAGGTTGGAAAAGATCCCCCGATCCACCAGGTTGTAGCGATGCCAAACAGGAACGCTCCGCTCAGCCACATCAGCGGCATGATTGTTATTATAATTCCGGAATTTCATCTACGAACAGCCTTGTGCTCTCTGCCAGCTTGAACGACTCGTTTTTATTTTGGGCTTATGAATGAGAACATGCTTAAGGTCTTAACATTCCTACTTTAATTGGCTATACTATGGGATGGAATTCGGGTGGTTTGTGCGGCGATTAAACGGGAATACTGGGGGCGGCTGCTTGATCCACACTGGATAAACCTGACATCTCGGGAGGAGAGCTGTGGCGCTCATTCTGCTAGTAGACGATGAACAACTGATCACCAACTCGCTTACCTACAGCCTGAAGCGAGAGGGCTTTGATGTTGCCAATGTGGCAGATGGAATTTCCGCGATCAAAGCTGTCGAAGAGCTCAATCCAGATCTGATCGTGCTTGATCTCATGCTCCCCGATATCAGCGGATTCGAGGTCTGCCGTCGACTGCGCACCTTCACCGCCACGCCGGTCATCATGCTCACGGCGCGTGGAGAAGAGATCGATCGAGTCCTCGGTTTGGAAGTAGGCGCCGATGATTACCTGGCAAAACCATTTTCCTTTCGCGAGCTTCTGGCACGCATCCAGGCGATGCTCAGAAGAGTTCAGCTCGACCGCCAGGTCTCCCAACCTCAGCCGATCTCCACCCATCAGCTGAGCCTTGACCCGGTCGCCAGGCGCACCTGGAGAGGCGATCAGGAGCTCCAGCTTTCGGCGCGCGAATTCGATTTGCTCACAGTTTTGATGAAAAATGCTGGTCGGGCGATGAGCCGCGACGAGTTGATCAAACTGGTGTGGGGCGACGATTGGGTCGGTGATCCGCGAACCCTGGATGTCCATGTCCGATGGCTGCGCCTGAAGATCGAAGAAGATCCCGCCAGCCCTCAATATATTCAAACTGTTCGAGGTTATGGGTATCGTTTTGCAGGACCAGAAGAACTCATCTGAAGATAAAAAAAAACGTTTTGCCAGCCTTTACCAAAAACTGAGCAATTCCTTAAATTCCCGCCTGGTGCTCTCTCACCTGGCGGTCTCCCTTGTCAGCATTGTCCTTATGGCGGCTTTCACGGGACGTTATATCTTTCAAGCTGCCAATTTTGAGTTAGAGCACAATCTGCAAGACCTGGCTTTCACAGCTGCCAATGCCATTGAGCTTCCAATCCAGGAGGTCCAGGAAGGTCGCGCTCAGCCTTCCTATATTCGCGATCTTCTTACCCGTATGTTTGCAGACAATGAAGCGATGGCGTTCTCTGTGTATTATCCCGATGGGCGTCCGCTAATATCCAGCGATGTCAATGTCCCGCCAAACGCGTCTCGGGCGAACGCACCAGAGGTCATCGATGCACTCGAGAGCGATATTGGCCGCGGCGTCAGCGTCCGTGGCTACCGTGGCGAACCGTATATGTATATGGCTGTCCTCGTTCAGCGCGAGATAGAAGTCATTGCGATCCTTCGCCTGGCTGTGCCAATGACTCCAACTCGCGAGGCAGCCCGCCAATCATTCCTGATCATGATGCTGGTTGCGCTGATTATTGCCTCGGGCGTCAGCCTGGTCGGTTGGATCCTTGCTAAAAACCTTGCCCGTCCTATCCAGGTTCTGACAAATGCCGCAGAACACATGGAGCATGGCGATCTGGGGGTGCGCGTTAAGCCCTCTGGTCCTAGAGAGCTGCACCGCCTTGCCGAAGCTTTCAACAGCATGGCAAGCCGTCTGCAGTCCAATGTGAACGAGCTTCGAGCTTTCGTTGCCAACGCCAGTCACGAGCTGCGCACCCCGCTCACCGTCGTAAAGCTGCGCGCCGAGGCTCTCCGCGAAGGCGCCCTGGACGACCCAGATGTCGCCGAGAAATTCTTGCAAGAGATTGATACGGAGATCGATCGCCTGGTGCGGATGGTTAACGATTTGCTTGACCTCTCCCGAATGGAAGCCGGGATGGATGCTGGCAAGCCAGTCCCGGTCAACCTCAATGCGATTGCCCATGAGGTTTATGAGACCTTCAAGATCAGGGCGAAACGTGCAGAAGTGGATCTTAAATTGGAGGTAGAGCCCAACCTTCCCCCGGTAATGGGCTATGAAGACCAGCTTCGTCGCGTGTTCTACAATTTACTCGAGAATGCAATCCGATATACCCCCAGTGACGGGCAGGTTGAGCTTTTACTGCGGGCGGGTCCAAACCCCAAATCGATCCGCTTTCTTGTCCGCGATACCGGACCGGGAATCTCCCCTGAGCATCTTGTTCACGTCTTTGAGCGCTTCTACCGCGCTGAGACCACCCAGCCCCGTCCAGGGCTTGCGCGTGGCAGCGGGCTTGGACTCGCGATCGTTAAATCGATCGTCGAGAACCATGGGGGTGAAATTGGGGTTAGCAGCCAGATTGGAAACGGCACTACCTTTTGGGCCGATCTACCCACTGTCTGATTTAGGCGGAACATAGGTTGAACCATCTGGCAAGATCGCATCTGTCATCTTAGCGCCTTCCAGGTTGGTATCCTGCATCTCTGCCCCGGTTAAAATTGCTTCGCGCAAATCTGCCCCGCTTAAGTTGGCTGCGGTGAGGTCGGCTTTCGATAGATTGGCGCCTACAAGATTTGCGCCGCTCAGGTTGGTCTCGAACATATTCGCCATCGACAGATCTGCCCCGCTTAAATTTGCTCCAGAAAAGTTTGATTTGCTCAAGTCTGCTCTGGATAGGTTGCTGTTATTCAGATTCGCCCGGATCAGGGTGGCTTTGCTCACATTTGCCCGGCTCAGGTTTGCTTCCACAATCGTTGCATCTACCAGCTCCACCTTCCCGAGGTCGGCCCGAGTCAAGTTGCAGCGGGTTAGATTCGCCTCATTCATATTTGCTCGCTGAAGGTGGGCTTCGAATAGATTTGCCATGTTCATATCAGCCCGGCGTAGGTCAGCCCCCGCAAAGGTCGCCCAATTTAAGTCTGCGCGGCTGAAATTCGCCATCCCCAGCTTGCATTCGCTGAAGTCAACCCAATACAGGGATGCGCCGCTTAGATCAATCTTGACCAGGTAAAGCGGTCTCGGCCGGTTTAATAAATCAAGAATCTGGTATGGGTTAAGGGTCGTCATAAGTTTTCTCCCAGGGAATCAAAATAACTAACCTTGAGCTCAAACACACATCTCGCCGTGAGCGTCAGCCAAAGATTTACGCACCGCCTCACACCGCTCACAGTATGAACGATCGCACAGCAGCGCCAACGAATCTTCTCGAATCTTTCTTTCTGCTGCTACTACCAGGCCTTCCAGTGGAATTGCCTGAATTCGTCCAAGGCCCAGACGGACCTGGCAGGTGATCGCTTCCAGGCTTGGAGCGAGAGCCGGGAATCCATCCGAACATCCGGGGAACTTCGAACATTCGACCACACCATCGACAGTCAGCGCCCAGCGCACGAACTGCTTGCGCCCACTCAGACCTTCTGCATAATGAATGCTTGTATTCACATCGTGGTCCACTCCCAGCAGCATCACCCAGCCGCGTTCCTCCAGCATCAGCCGGATCGGTTTTAGCGGCTCCTGGAGCGTCTGGCTATCCAAAATCGCATCCGCTCCAATCCCAACAAAGGATAGGATCGGATGCACCGAGCGTCTCGCTCTTTCATGCCGGCGCATCGCCTCAGGAACAGCTCCCATTAATCGGTCGACGCCCATCAGGGGGTCAAAAATCTGCGCCATCTGGTTCGCATCCCTGTGCTGCCCATAAGTCATCCCGTTATTCGCCGGACCGCACTCCGGGGTTACCATCGTCTTATAGGTAAAGCTAGGCATTAAGACCTTTCCACAGCGGTCCACCAACGCCCGCACCAGCCCTTCGGCGCCTCCCTTCAGATAACCAAACGAGGAGAGGGATGCATGCGCGATGATTGGGACGCCTTTCGGGATCTCAAGCGTATTCAGAGCTGCCTGAAGCTCAGCGCTTTCGATCATTCACCTTTCCAGGTTGGTTTTCTCTTTTCAATGAAGGCTTTCATCCCTTCCTTTTGATCTTGCGTGTTAAAAAGCAAGTAGAAGGATCTTCGCTCGGCGGAGATCCCGTTGGAGAGAGGGGTCTCGAAGGCGTTGTTCACCGCTTCCTTTGCTAAGCGGAGCGCAATCGGCGCCCGATTCGCGATTTCATCAGCCAGGCTTAAGGCTGCCTCCAGGAATCGCTCAACCGGCACCACGCGGTTGACCAGCCCGTAATGAAGCGCCTCCTGCGCATCGATAGTTCGGTTATTCAACACCATTTCCATTGCGATCGCTTTGCCGACCGCCCTTGTCAGCCGCTGGGTGCCACCTGCGCCAGGAATTACCCCAATAGTGATCTCCGGTTGTCCAAACCGGGCGGTTTCGGAGGCAACAATCATATCGCACGACAGCGCCAGCTCGTTCCCACCCCCAAGGCACCACCCTGAAACTGCCGCAATCACCGGTTTCCGGATTTTGCGAATGCGGTCAAATTGGGAGATTGTGTCCTCGGCCAGCATCTGGACGGTCGAAGATTCTGCCATCCCTTTGATGTCCGCTCCAGCTGCGAAAGCCTTTTCGTTCCCGGTGATCACCATCGCCCCAACTTGGGCGTCCTCATCGAATTTCTCCAGCGCATCCATCAGTTCGATCACCAACGGATTGCTGAGCGCGTTCAAAACTTGCGGCCGATTAAGCGTCGCCAACCCCACCCGCCCCCTGACTTCAGCCAGAACCAGGTTCTCTGCGCCCATTTTTCCTCCTTTGCTTTTCCTGGTCGCTCTTGCGATAACCCTTTCCTGTCACTTCAAACCGCTTACCCCTTTTGAAAACCAGGCCGTTCAAATCCTCCGCCATTGGGCTGCATAAATATAGCATCAACGCGCCGACTTGCTCGTTATTTCCCCACTCTCCCACGCAGGAAGGCTCACAGTCACCGACCACGTGCACCCTGATGCGGTATTCTCCCAACTCCTTGGCAGCTGCTCTTGCCAGCCCGAGCAAGCCCATCTTGCTTGCCAGGGACGCAGCGCTTCCATTCGCATCCATATCGTGTTCATCCAAGAACCCGCCATTATCAAGGCAGTAGAGGATCACGCCTCCTTCATGTTCTCGCATAGCTCTGCCTACAAGCTGGGTCAAGAAGAAGGGTCCGTTCAAGTTTAACATCCTGAGTTCTCCGCCAATCCCATTCATCGGTTTCAAAAACCGAACGCTGAAGGTGAACTCTCGCATGGTTTATCAGCACATCGATCTTCCCAAAATCATCTAGCACCTGGTTCACCAGGATTTGAGCAGGCATCATCTTAGAGATGTCGCTGATATATTCCTTCGCCTTACCCCCCTGCTCTAGGATCATTTCCAGGGTCTTATCCAGATTTATTGGGGTAATATCATTCGCCGCAATGATCGCTCCATTAGCGGCGAAAGCCAAAGCGGCTGCTCTTCCAAGCCCTCGTCCTGCACCGGTGATTAAGACCACTTTGCGTTCGAAATCCATCGAGTCATCCACCAAATGGCGCGTCAATCCTCCAAGCAGGTCGGAATCTGGTCCGGGTTGGTTTTGGCATTCAACGCCAGTCCCAGATAGGGGGATGGATCCAGCGTATTTTGAATTTCAAGTTCGTTTAAGAATTGCCCCTCCCCATCATCTCGCACAATCGAAAAATGTAAATGGACGCCGACCGGGTTGCCAGCTTGCCCTGAATAGTTGCCCTGGAATCCGAGCAGCTTTCCCGCTTCAATCGGCACCTCTCGAGTTCCCGGAGGAAATTCATCACTAATCGTCAATTCGCCATCGGGATCAGCCATATGGGTGTAGTAGGCCCAGATCTGTCTACCGGGGTGAAGCGGGTCTTCTGGGATTCGGACGATCACCGATGACTTCCAGTCCGGCAGGCGGGTCAGGTAGCCAGCATATGCGGCGTAAACCGGAGTCTCGTTTACCTCTCCACCGCCGAAAATGTCAATTCCCTGGTGCCGATGACCGGCTCGAAATAAGTCGTCCCACAGAAATCCAATCAAGCCGCGCGTGGGCATCTGAAATGGGGCGTCACCGCAGATCGCTCCAGCCCGAACCGCCCAAACATCATGTTTCTGCGCTTCCCTTAACCAAGTCAGTACCCAATCCGTTCGCCTGCTCGCGCCGGACCGGCTCCGGTATACCCAGGCCGCGGTTCCAATCAGGATCACTATCGGGATCACCACCAGCAAGCCAGTTCCCATGCGCTGCCAGCTCGACTTTTTCGTCACATGCTGTCCGCAGTTTTGTAAGCAAGGATATGGGTGAGGTCGTCTTCCTTGTGATCTGCCAGGAAGAGGATCATCCTTCCGCCTGTCATATTTTGGATCAGCTTCCCTGCGGCCTGACCTTGAGGCGACGCTAATGCCTTCTCGGCGTCTGCCAGTGTGTTGAAGAAAAGCTCATGCACCTGCCCAACCCTACAGTCCCCATAGAGAAAACGGTCGATCCGGCTTGTTGCCTCGCGCTGGAGACCAGGCATCGTTTCCACCAGATGGAGGAATTCCGGCCAGCCCGATTCAAAAACCTGCCAATCTTCCTGTTGTTCAATCAGAATCATCAGCTTATGCATTTCGCTCCTTCCTTCGCCCATTATACTCGCGGGTCTTCAAATTCAAATCTGCTCGCTTTTCGGATTATGGTATGATTTGGGACGCGATAATATTGGTGCTGGAGCATACCGGGATGGAAGAAAAGATCACAATTATTGAAGGACCTCCCCCTACTTTTGAAGTGGTAAGCGATGGATGGGCGCTCGGCTTGATCGAAAGCCCGCTGCTCTTTACAGTCAGCTTAACTCGGGTACGCACATTCAACGGACCGGCGCTGCTCGAACGATGCCACCGCGCCTGGCGGCACCATAGCACAATCCATCTTGAATATCGCGATGAAAACGGGCTTGATTTCGAAGCCCCAATCTTGGCGGCTCGCACCATCACTGTTGATGAAGGTCAAATGCTCCTGATGTGGGTCCAGATGGAGATTAATCTTGAGGAAATCGATCCAGACAGCGACGATCTGGGGGATGACGATTTTGACAACGAAGATTTCGGTGACGATCTAAACTTCCCCGATCGCTAAGTCTTATCCTAATCCATCCGATCTTTGAGCCCCTTGATTGCCTACTCAAGCCAGGGAGGGAGGGCGATGTCTGATCCGGAAACCTTGAAAATCAAGCGGGACCAATCGGTTTTGGTCTTATCGATCGACCGTCCTAAGGTCAATGCCCTAAACCTGGATCTGGTCCTCCAGCTCCAAAATGCATTCCAGCTCGCTGAACGCGAGGTGGATATCCGTGCTGTTCTTCTCACTGGGGTAGGTAATACATTCAGTGCCGGGCAAGATATCTTCGAGATCCAGAAAGCGTCTGGGGAATCCTTCAGCCGTCATCTCCAGGGTACTTACAATCCGCTTGTCCTGCAGATCCGGCGCCTGCCAAAACCTGTCATCGCGGCGATCAATGGTTCTGTGTCTGGCGCCGCCCTTGGACTCGCCCTGGCTTGCGACCTGCGCATTGGATCGGAAAATGCTCGTTTTATCGTCGGGTTCAATACCATCGGGCTTGTTCCCAATTCTGCTGTCTCTCTCCTGCTCCCTGTGCTGATCGGTCTCGGTCGGGCATCCGAGTTCACATTCACCAATGCGCCGATCAGTGCCTCACAAGCGCTGGAGTGGGGAATGGTGAACGAGATTGTGCCAGCTGACCAGTTTTATCAGCGGGCTTTTGCTCTGGCGGCCCAGCTTGCTGCTGGTCCGGTCATATCGATGGGACTAACCAAGCGCCTTTTCAATAAAGCTGTGCTCCCGAACCTCGAACAGGTGCTTGATCATAAATCCCAACTGCAGGAAATTGCTTCAAAAACCGAGGAGCATGTCGAGGGAGTGGCAGCGTTCCTGGAAAAACGCCCTCCAGCATTCAAGTCGTAGGAAATCTCCCAGAAAAACCACCCTGCTGACCGCTGCCAAATCGCCTCAGCTCATGCCATAAAGATCTTCAGGGCTGCTAGAAATGCAAAAACGCCTCCAACGAGCAAACCGGCACGCAGCGTCTCTCCCGACCCGCGTAGATCAGTGACCGGAGAATAAGGATCCTGCCTTTGGTAGAGCGGACCGGCTAACCAGGCAAATGTTGTTCCCCCAACCAGACCTCCCAGGTGCCCCCAGTTGTCGATCCCAGGTCTTAATCCGATCACCAGGTTGATCACAGCAATGGTCACCACATTGGTTAGCGAGCGCCGCGCCATAGGTCCAAATAATTTCCGGTTCTGGTAGAAGAATACCCCTTCCGCTCCCAACAGCCCAAAGATTGCAGTAGATGCTCCCAGCGATGGCTCAACCGAAAACAGAAACGAGGCTACATTTCCAGTAAATCCGCTCAGCAAATAGAGTGTCAGGTACCGCCCCCGCCCATAGAACCGCTCCAACCCTGTTCCGATCACAAAAAGGGCGTACATATTAAAACCGATATGCAAAACGGAGGCATGCAGGAACATCGGTGTGAACAGGCGCCAGATCTGCCCCTGGATGATCAGCTCGTTCACCTTCATTCCAAAAGCTGCCGGCAGATCAGTTCCCAATAGATACTGCGAAGCGAACTGAAGCCCATAAACCGCGATCGTAATCGCCATGAGTGAATAGGTAACAACCGGCTTCCAGCTTTTATTCATTCCGATCGCACCTCCATCTGGCGCAGTCGGGGGACTATCTTGTTCGATGTTCGTCATAGCGCTACCTTTCTGTGGCGTACCCGGTGATGTTCTGCTGCGATGATCGCTTCAATCAAATCCAGAGTGTCTTCCAGGTGATCATCCTGGTTGATAACTACATAGTCAAACAACCCGATTTGCTTGAGTTCTTGCCGCGCCATCGCGATCCTTAACTTCAATCCTTCGGCATCTTCGCTTCGGCGGACTGTAAGCCTTCGAACCAGCTCGTCCTCGTCTTTCGGTGCCAGGAAGATCAGCAAGGCTTCGGGCACCAGCTTGCGTACCGTGTCAGCCCCCTGCACATCCACCCGCATCACTACATCTTTGCCTGTCGTAAGCGCTTCCCGCACCTGCTGTTTGGGTACACCTTTATAATCCTCGTAAACGATTGCGTACTCGAGCAGCTCACCCTGCTCGATCATCTCGGCAAATTCATCCTTACTGAGGAAGAAATAATGTTCCCCATGCTTCTCTGTTGATCGTCGCGCCCGGGTAGTTGCGGTAATTACAAAGTGAAAAGGCAGCCCTCTCTCGCGCAGTCCCTCGATAACAGTGTCCTTTCCCGCCCCAGAAGGTCCGGAGATCACAATCAGGAGCGGCTCGGGGGTTAATGGATAAAATTCGTTTTCAGAAGACACGCTAACCTCGTTGCATATTTTGGATTGGGTTGATTATAATTTCAAAGTACTTTCGAACAACAAAACTCATGGGAGGTAATATGCCCAACTATCCTTATCGCTGCCTGGACTGCAAGAAACGATTTGATGTTTTTCTTACATACGGCGAATATGGTGTAAAACCAGTCTCGTGTCCAAACTGTGGAAGTCAGAAACTCGAGCGCCGGATCAGCCGCATCCGCATTGCCCGCTCGGAAGAAAGCCGGCTGGATGGTCTTTCAAGTATGGATGGTCTCGATGACCTGGACGGCCTCGAAGATGATCCACGCGCCCTGGGGAAGATGATGCGTAAAATGGGGCGGGAAATGGGAGAAGATGTCGGTCCCGAATTCGACGAAGTCATCGATCGTCTCGAAGCAGGGCAAAGCCCCGAAGAGATCGAATCAGCTTTGCCGGATTTAGGCGGTGATTTAGGCGCACCTGGCGGTATGGATGATTATTAAGCCGGGGTTTTCCCCTTCAGTCGGTTCAATACAACCTGGCGGATCTCTGCCTGTACTTCCTCCAATGTCCGACCAGCATCTACAACTACCCAGCGGTCTGGACCAGCTTGCGCCAGTTTGAGGAACCCCTCACGCACACGCTGGTGGAAGGCACAGTCATAAGCATCCATGCGGTTCCACCCACCCTGATTCATCCGCCGCTCTAACCCTTTATCTATATCGACATCAAGGAGTAGGGTCAAATCTGGAGTCAAGCCGCCTGTTGCAAATGCGATTAGCGGCTTAAGTTCATCAATCGAGAACTGCTGGTGCCCAAACCCTTGATAGGCCAGAGTTGAGTCCGCGTATCGATCCGAGACCACGAGATATCCCTCCGAAAGGCGAGGTTTGATCACTTGCTCTACCAGCTGCGACCTCGATGCCTGGAAGAGCAGGATCTCGGTGCGCGGGCGCATTTCTGTGTTCTTCAAACCCATCAGCACGGAGCGAATCTCATCTCCGATCGGCGTTCCGCCTGGTTCGCGGGTTGAATATACCTGGTATCCCTGTTCACGTAAGTATTCGGCCAGCGCGGCGACATGTGTTGTCTTACCGCTGCCCTCCGGTCCTTCAACCGTGATGAACACCCCGTTATCCTTCACGGAAAATTCGCACCCTCCGGTTCGGCTCTTTCCCATAGGAATGTGAGACCAGGTTCGCCTCTCTTGCCATTTGGTGCTGAAGCCTTCGGATTGAAGATGCCGCCGGGTGAAGCTCCACCCACCGCTCCCCATTCATGACAGCGTCAATTGCGCCGCGCGTCTCTTCTACCACGGCATCGATCGCAACGTTGCCCTGTTCGTCCGTATAAAGATTGAAAAGGTCGCCGAGGAACTGCTGCATCTGGTTCACTGTATTTGAGCGCAGCACATAGATCGGGATGCTTCTGTTCTCGGCGTCTGAGATCGTGCGTTGACGTTTGCGGTAATATGAGCGCAGCGTCACAAGCACATCCGCTTCACCTGGCTGGTCAACAATTGTCGCAGGTACAGCCAGCCGCCGCGCCGCCTGGACCAACCGGTTCCGCGCCACGCCATAAGGATAAATCTTCATGGGCTGCAACCCATTCCGACCTCGCCCCGGCATTGCCGGCTCAGGATAACGCCTCATGGGTTCATTTTCGAAGGGAGGGGCTTGCTGAGCGTAGCGCTCTGATGAGGGTTCATTCCCCTGGCGTCGGAAACCCTGCTGTCCGGTTGAAAGAGGCCGGTTTGGCGCCGGCGCTCGTTCAATTCGTATCTCCCCATCGATCCTCTCGCGGATCTCTGGAGGCAGCGGATATCCTCGCAGCAAGGAGTCCACTGCCGCAGCAACATCCGGGTGGACTGCAACTCGTTCTCGATTCTGAATCTCGATCAATACATCGAATGTTGGCGGAGCTCTCCGCTCGAGTACAGTCTTTTGGGTGCCGCGTCTGCGCGCTTCCTCATCCGATAGGGTGACGGATTCAATCCCTCCAACCAGGTCAGAAAGAGTTGGGTTCAGCAGCAGATTCTCCAGATTATTACCATGCGCAGTTCCAATTAATTGAACTCCCCGCTCGGCAATCGTGCGTGCAGCCGCTGCTTCCAGCTCGCGGCCAATCTCGTCGATCACAATCGCTTCTGGATTGTGATTTTCGACAGCTTCGATCATCACCTCATGTTGAAGTGAAGGTTTGGCAACCTGCATTCGCCGGGCGCGTCCTACTGCGGGGTGAGGGACATCGCCATCGCCACCTATCTCGTTCGAGGTGTCAACAATCACCACTCGCTTTGTCTCAGCCAGGATGCGTGCGGCTTCGCGCAGCATGGTTGTTTTTCCAACCCCTGGCCTCCCTAAGATCAGCAAACTTTTCCCACTCTCGATCAGGTCCTTGATGATATCCGTAGTTCCATAAACCGCCCGCCCAACCCGGCATGTCAGCCCTACAATATAGCCGCGTCGGTTGCGGATGGCTGAGATCCTGTGAAGGGTTCGCTCTAATCCAGCCCGGTTGTCCGCGTCAAATTCCCCAATCCGCTCGACTACGAAGTCGATATCTTCGTCCGCGACATCAATTTCCCGCAGCGGCACTTCTCGAAGGACAAACCGCGCCGTTGGAATTCTCCCCAAATCCATAATGACCTCAAGCAGATTGTCGCTATCGTTGGCTTCTTTCACTGCCTCTGCAATCGGCTTGGGCAACACAGACATCAGGGCTTGCAGATCATCGGTAATTTTCTTCTGATACATGATTGTTATGTATTCTCCACACGTGCGATTGGGGCGGTGACTTCAGCCTGACCGCCTTCAAGCGCCGGAAGTGCAAAGGTTCGAGCGGCTTTCTGCTGAACGACAAGCTGCCGCGCCATTACTGCCTGTCGAGGTCCCACTTCCGCGCCAAGCGCCTCAATCGCTGGCTCTAACCAGGCCTGGTAAGATCTTACGCAAATATACACAGGAGTTTTGCGCCGTTTCGTAATCTTTGCCAACAATTCCAAAAGATAATCCTGCACGTTTTCGGTATCTGGATGGATAAGCGGTTGCGCCCAGATCCCGCGGTGACCAACGATCAGGTCGACCCAAGCCGCAAGCTCACCGTCCTGATAATATACAAGCCCGTGCGACTTCTGAATGGCTATGGGCTCAAATTGCTGCACCAATCCAGGCACAAGGTTATTGTATAACGTTCTAACTGCGATCATATCTCGGTCGACGGCTGTATGCCAACCAAAAGCCCCTGGTTTTTCGGATTTCTCACCTGAAATTTGATCGCTCGGGGTTTTCAGGCTTGCCAGCTGCCAGATCCGCTGGCGTGTGAAAATCGCAAATCCGGTTCTCCTCAACGCTTCAAACGCTAAAGACCGTTCATCCACATCTGCCAGCAGCCTGAGTGCGCCGCGCTCCCCGGAAACCGCCATCATGAATTCCACCAACGACCCAATTGCATCGCCTTCCAGCGCTTCGCCTGGTGTAAGAAATGTCAAGTGAGAGAGCGGGCTTCCTGTTGAATGGATAAACTGACCCAGCACACATGTGTCATTGTCTCCGTATCCATCAGAGACAAAGGTGAACACTCCCATATTTGGCGCAATAGATGAGAGCAGGGCGCCAGGGACCATCAGCTCTCCGCGGGTAAGTACCAACGCGCTGTCCAGGTAAACGCTGGAGTTTCTGTATCTTTGTAAGCAACGGAGATCACGCCAACCGAACAAGCGCACGCTCATGAGATTACATCCTGCCTGGCGCTAATTGACCTTATCCTTTTTGGCGTTCAATCGACCAGAGTCATGAAATAACGGTGGAAGCGATCATCACGGGTCAGCTCCGGGTGGAATGATGTTGCGAGAAGATGGTCCTGCTGAGCCGCAACGATTTGCCCTTCCGGCAGGGTCGCCAGAATTTGGGCATTTCCACTGACTGATTCAATGAGCGGGGCGCGGATGAAAATTGCATGGTAAGAGCTTCCTTTAGAACTTACACTCTGCAGAGCCGGCACATCGATATCGCTTTCAAAGCTTTCGATCTGTCTGCCGAACGCGTTCCGTTCAACCTGGATATTCATCAAACCAAGCAGTGGTTGCTGCCGACGGGCGTCCTTCGAAAGGAAAATCGCGCCGGCGCAAGTCCCCCAAATCGCCTTCTTTTGGCCGAACTGGCTCAGCGGTTCCATCAGACCGTACGCCACCGCCAGTTTTCCAATTGTCGTTGACTCTCCGCCAGGGATGATCAACCCATCCAGTTCATTTAGTTGACCTGGTAGACGGACCTCCGATGCATCCACACCAATCTCGCGCAGGATGTGAATATGCTCAATAAAATCACCCTGCAGGGCAAGAACTCCAATTTTCATAGAACTTGAATATCCTGGCTGACCATCCAGCCGCGTTTCAGCGCACCCTTACCAGCCTCTTTGCGCGATCAGCTCAGCTTCGGGTATAGCCGAAATCTGCCGACCGACCATCGGCTCGCCCAAATTCCGGCTTACTTCCGCCAGAATATAAGGGTCGCTGAAATGCGTCACCGCCTTGACAATCGCAGCCGCACGCCGGGCCGGATCGCCAGATTTAAATATACCGGATCCAACAAATACGCCGTCCACACCAAGCTGCATCATCAGCGCCGCGTCCGCCGGAGTTGCCACTCCACCAGCGGCAAAATTGACTACTGACAGCCGGCCTAACTCGCGGGTCTCCATCATCAGTTCAAATGGTGCGCCGATCTCTTTCGAGTACGCCATCACTTCCTCTTCCGGTAAATTTTGGATACGGCGGATTTCTCCCAACACCGACCTGGCGTGCCGTACCGCTTCGACCACATCTCCGGTGCCAGCCTCGCCTTTGGTTCGGATCATTGCCGCACCTTCCCCGATGCGCCTCAATGCTTCCCCCAGATTTCTGCATCCGCAGACAAATGGCACTTTGAAGCTGTGTTTGTTTATGTGATGCTGTTCATCTGCAGGTGTGAGCACCTCAAATTCGTCGATGTAATCTACCCCGATCGCTTCCAGAATCTGCGCTTCTACAAAATGCCCGATCCGGCACTTCGCCATCACAGGGATGGATACGGTGTCCATGATTTTTAAAATCAACTCCGGGTCGCTCATACGCGCCACACCGCCATGTGCGCGAATATCTGCCGGAACACGTTCGAGTGCCATTACGGCTACTGCGCCGGCATCCTCTGCAATTTTGGCATGTTCCGGCGTGACAACATCCATGATGACCCCGCCCTTGAGCATCTGTGCCAAGCCCTTTTTTACAGTAAAGGTGCCAACTTCTTTCTCCATTTTCAAAAACCTCCAACATAATGCCGACTAACCGTCAGCAGGAAATCAATTTACCGATGGATCGTGAGTAATGAACCCTAAATCATTCTACCATGCGCATGTTTTCATTGCAATCCATGCCTCTCACACCGGATTTACTTCTATGGCATTCTAATAATCATTTAACCCTTATAAATCAAGGGCGCAATTTTGTTCCAAAATAAACGACCTCCATTGGCAATCGCCGCCGGAGGCCGCATAATTCGTATGTTTCGCTTGAAATCGGCAGCTAAGCGGTTGGTACCGCTTCCGGTTTAACTTCCGTTTCACCGGTCTCCCCATCGCCCCGCCGAAGCACAACTTCGTCTCCTTCCAGATCAACAAAGATCTCTCCACACCCCTGGAATTCACCAGAAAGAAGCGAATCGGAAAGCGGATCTTCCACTTTTTGCTGGATCACCCTGCGGAGTGGTCGGGCACCCATGTCTGGGTCGTATCCCAGCTCTGCAAGTTTTTCAAGCGCTTCCGGTCTTGCCTTGAGCGTGATTTCATACTCCTTCAGCCTTAGTGCAACTTTATCCAGCTCCAGCTGTACGATCGACTTGATATCTTCCTTGCTCAGTGATCGGAAGACAATCATCGAATCCAGGCGGTTGATGAACTCCGGGCGGAAAACCCGTTTGAGCAAGTCCATCAATTTCTTACGCATTTCGTCATAGGCCATGCGCTCTTCTGTCTCTTCGTCATGTTTAAGCGCAAAACCAAGAGACGACTGGCGTTTGATCATGTCTGCACCAACATTCGAGGTCATCACGACGATCGCATTCCTGAAATCTACTTTTCGGCCTTTTGCGTCCGAGAGATGACCTTCCTCCATGATTTGAAGGAGCATGTTGTGAGCTTCGGGGTGAGCTTTCTCGATTTCGTCGAACACGACAATCGAATAAGGTCTCCGGCGCAGCGCCTCTGTCAGCTGTCCCGCTTCCTCATAACCTACATACCCAGGTGGGGCCCCAACCAGCCTGCTGACGGTATGCCGTTCCATAAATTCCGACATATCCAGCTGGATCAGCGCATCCTCGCTGCCAAACATAAACCGTGCCAGGGCTTTGGTAAGCTCTGTCTTGCCCACGCCTGTTGGACCGAGGAACATAAACGAACCAATCGGGCGGCGCGGGTCTTTCAATCCTGCCCTTGCTCGGCGGACGGCTTTCGCGATCGCTTTTATCGCTTCTTCCTGACCGATAATGTGCTTTTCAAGATCGGATTCCATCTGCAGCAGCCTCTGTGATTCTTCTTGGGCAATCTGCATCACAGGTACACCTGTCCACATGGATACCACCTCAGCGATATCATCTGCGGTAACGGTCGGGCTGTTCGCCCGATCCCACCCTGAGCGCAGCCGGTCAAGCTGCACCTCAATCGTCTCCTGGCGGGTCAGAAAATCTTGAGCGTCATCATTTCGCCCATCTTCCTGAGCCAAGGCAAAATTCTGGCGAAGCTCACGCAGTTGGGACATCAAGTCCTTCGCTTCTTTTGCCGAGGGGCTCTTGTACATCCTTACTCTGGATGAAGATTCATCGATCAGGTCAATTGCTTTATCCGGCAGGAAACGCTCGGTGACGTAGCGCGCCGATAACTGCACCGCTGCGTCCAATGCTTCATCCGAAATTTTCAGCCGGTGGTGCTCTTCATAAGCCCCTCGGACACCTTTCAGGATCTCGATGGTCTCATCGACGCTTGGCTCTTCCACAATCACAGGCTGGAAGCGCCGCTCAAGAGCTGCATCGCTCTCAATATGTTTTCGGTATTCATCTAGTGTGGTCGCGCCAATTACCTGAAGCTCGCCGCGCGAGAGCGCAGGTTTTAAGATATTTGCTGCGTCCACCGAAGAGCCTGCAGCCCCAGCCCCTACGAGCATATGGACTTCATCGATAAACAGGATTGACATTGAGGCTTTGAGCTCATCGATCACTCGCTTGAGCCTTTCCTCAAATTGACCACGGTACATTGTCCCGGCAACCAACGAACCAACATCCAACTGCAGTACTCGCTTGTCGAGCAGCGGGGCGGGCACATCTCCTTCGATGATCCGCTGAGCAAGTCCTTCGACAATGGCTGTTTTCCCAACCCCAGGTTCGCCGATAAGCGCCGGGTTGTTTTTAGTCCGCCGCGCCAGGATCTGGATCACGCGCTCGATCTCCATCTGACGTCCGATCACCGGGTCAAGCTTGCCCTCTTCGGCAAGCTGTGTGAGGTCGGTTGCCAGCTGGTCAACCATTGGCGTCTTGGCTTTGTTCTGCTCCTGGCGGCTTTGTTTTTTCTCGGAAGCAGCCGGCGCCGCACCGGTCTTTTGAGATGCGCTGCTTTCTTGCAGCACCCGCCGCGTCTGCCTGCGGATCTGCTCTGCTGTAACCCCAAGCTTACGCAGAACATCCATCGCAATCCCTTCTCCGTGCCGCACCAGTCCCAGCAGGAGATGTTCTGTCCCGATATAATGATGACCCATTCGGCGAGCTTCATCTACTGCAAATTCAAGCACCTGCTGCGTTCCTGGAGAAAGGTCCAGCTTACCGCCGCGGTATTCACCTGGACCGGTCAGGCGCTCGACTAATTCCTGAACGCGATCTGCCTCCAGACCCAGCTCTCTCAAAACGCGTCCGGCAACTCCACCTTCTTCCCTGATTAAACCCAGTAAAAGGTGTTCTGTCCCGATATAGTTATGGCGCATGCGTTCAGCCTCTTGATGTGCAAGGCTGAGAACCCGTCGCGCCCTCTGTGTAAAGCGTTCCATGCCAGACACGGCATTCCTCCTAATACCTAACCATTATCCTTACTTTATACCAATCATCTTCACGATGTTGAGACACATTGTCCAATTGGATTCTACCAGAGTTTACCTACGCCGGATCGTGTGATGCACTTACCGCCGGTTAAGTTAACAAAACTCTTAGAAATACAATGAGCGCACCCTGCGACGGGCACGCTCATCTGATGGTCTCGTCTCAAAGATCTGTGCAATTGGTGGAACCACCAACTCTTACTCGCTGGCTACTCCATCTACATCCGCACTCAAATCATCCTGGTCTTTTGGCTCAGATTCTTCTGTCGAAGCCGCTTCGCTTGAATAAACTCCATCTTCTTCAGGAAGCGACATGCCGACCTCATCCGATAAACCCATCTTCCAGTCGAGATCTGTAAATGCCGCCGAATCCACCTTACGCCGGCTTAACCCAATTCGATGTCGTTCTTCGTCGATCTTGATGATCCTCAAGGTGAGGATATCCCCTTCTTTCACCACTTCCTTCGGATGGTTCACGCGCTGATCGCTCAGTTCTGAAACATGGATCAGTCCTTCCAGGTCGTCCCCAATTCTGGCAAATGCGCCAAACTTAGTCAGATGGGTGATCGTTCCCTCGATCAACATCCCTTCATGAAGCTCTCCGACCTTCTCCATCCATGGATCGCGCTGGAGCTGACGGATCGAAAGCCCAATGCGTTTTCGATCACGGTCAACACTGATCACACTTACCTTGACCTCATCGCCAATTTTGAGGACTTCATTCGGATGCTGAATCCTATCCCAGGATATCTCGGATAGATGCACCAACCCATCTGCGCCATCGATGTTCACGAATGCGCCAAATTCAGCCAGGCTGGTAACCCGCCCGGTGCGCACATCTCCTTCGTGGAGTTCATCGAGCAGCCGGTCTTTCAACATTTCGCGTGTTTCTTGAAGCGCCAAACGCTCTGATAGGATCAATCGCCGCCGGTTTCGGTCAACTTCGATCACCCGGACCGCAATTTCATCACCAACCATTTTCCCATATCGCAGTTCGGGGGTTTCTCCTCCGCCAGGTCGGCGGGTAAGGCTGATTTGAGAAGCGGGGACAAACCCTCGCAAGCCTCCGATTGGTACGATCAACCCTCCCTTGTTGAATCCGATGACCTTGCTGTCAAACTCTTCGCCCAATTTCAAGCAAAGCCTCGACGTCCGCCCAATCGCTTTCTTCTCTCGCACGGACATATGACAATACGACGTTCCCATTCGGATCTTCCGGTGCGATCACAAAAACCGGTATTTCCTGCCCCACCTGCAGAGTTTCCCGCTCCTCATCCGGGATTTGCTCCAACTCGCGCCCGGAGATCACACCCTCCGATTTCGTGCCTATACTGACCAGGATCTCGTTTTCTCGGATCGTTGCGATGGTTCCCCGTCGTATCTCACCCTGGTTCGGCAGGTCCAGGCTGAGGCCTTCTTCGAGGAGAGACTGCATGGAAATTTTTTCCTTATCATCAGCCCCTCCTTCTTGCCCAAAAAGGGCTCCGTCTTGCTCCATATGATTTCTCTAGCTCCGGTTGATCACAATTTAGGGGTGTATTATAAAGGTGAAAAGGCAACTTGACAACCTTAATAATATGGATAGAATTCATATGATCGCAATCTTAACCCGCATGGCACCATACCGCTGCCATGCTGCAAGGATTACATGCCACACATTTATCCATTTACTGCAGTAGTTGGTCAAGAGCGCATGAAACGCGCTCTCGTTTTAAATGCAGTCAACCCGCGTATCGGTGGCGTCTTGATTCGCGGCGAACGCGGAACCGCCAAGTCTACCGCAGCGCGCGCGATGGCTGCTCTTCTCCCTAAAATTGAGGTGTTTTCAGATTCACCTTTCAATGATAACCCGAATGAACCGAACACCTGGTCTGACTGGGCGAAAGATCATTATAAGGATGCCGTGTCGCTGGATATCTCCTACCGTCAAATCCGCTTCGTTGACCTTCCCGTTAGCGCTACTGAAGATCGGGTGGTCGGGACGCTAGATATTGAAAAAGCAATCCAGAAAGGCGAGCGCCATTTTGAGCCAGGCGTGCTTGCAGCTGCGAACCGAGGTCTTTTGTATATTGATGAGGTCAATCTCCTCGATGATCATGTGGTCGACTTGCTTCTCGACTCTGCAGCAATGGGCATGAACATCGTTGAGCGTGAAGGAATTTCTTTCTCTCATCCATCTCGTTTCATCCTGGTTGGAACGATGAATCCCGAGGAAGGCGATCTCCGTCCCCAACTGCTCGACCGGTTTGCCCTTTCAGTGGAGATCCACGGCATCCGTGAAGCCCGAGAGAGAGTTCTGATCATGCAGCGCAACCTGGCATTTGAAGATGATCCTGAGAATTTCTATCAGCAGTGGCAGCCGCGCGAGCAGGAAGTTTCCCGTCAGATCGAGCAGGCGCGTCTCATTCTGGATAAGGTCACATATTCCAACAGGGACCTGATTGCGATTGCCTCACTGACTTCTTCTTTGAATGTTGACGGTCATCGCGCAGATCTTGTCATTCTCAAGACAGCCCGTGCTCACGCGGCATTTGAGGGGCGCACTGAGATCTCCGAGCGCGATATTGCGCTTGCCGCCGAACTGGCGCTTCCTCACCGAATTAAGCGCGGTCCTTTCCACCAGGCTGAGATGACCATGGAAGACCTCCAGGAGCGGATCGAACAGCTCCAGGGCGCTACTCCTAACCAGCCTGAAATGGAGCCAGTCCCAGATGAGGAATCCACCGGCGAAAAAAAAAGATCCGGTGACGGCTGAAATTTCCGAAGAAGAATCCAGCCAATCTCCCCCATCCGATCCATCCCGCCAGAATGTTTTTGATCAGCTCAGCGCAAACTGGTGGGAGGGCGGCGAAAAAGTAAAGATCGGGCAGACTTTTCTCCCACGAAAAATTCAAAATCCTCTAGACCGGATAAACCGGCGTTACGGCGGTCGCCGATCGCGGACGCACACCGAACGAAAACGCGGCCGCTACATCCAGTCTCGCCCAGCCAAAGGGAAGACGGACGATCTTGCTTTCGATGCAACTTTACGCGCCGCTGCCCCATATCAGAAAAACCGAATCTCCCAGCGCAAGCAAGTTGCCTTCGCTATTCAAAAAAGTGATCTTCAGCGCAAAGTGCGGATCAAAAAAGCCGCCAACCTTATCCTTTTTGTGGTTGACGCATCCTGGTCAATGGCAGTGGCTGAACGCATGGCTGCCACGAAAGGCGCCATTCTATCACTGCTCACCGATGCCTACCAGCGGCGAGACCGGGTTGGTTTGGTCGTATTCCAAAAGAACCGCGCAACGCTTATCCTGCCGCCCACCAATTCTGTCCAGCTCGCCCAACATGCCCTGGCAGACATCCCTGTCGGAGGAAAGACTCCACTCTCGGCAGGTTTGTACATGGCACATGAAGTCGTCGAAAAAGAGCGCATTATCCATCCCGATGTCAATCCGTTGATCATTCTGCTAACCGATGGCGCCGGCAATGTATCAATGACCAGCCTGCCGCCTCAGGAGGAATCGAACCGGCTGGCAGACCGCATAGCCTCCGATGAAATCCGCTCTGTCGTCATCAACATGGAACATGCAGCATTTGACCAGGGGCTGGCAAAAAATCTTGCCGATCATCTTAAAGCAGCGTGTTACACTCTGAGCGATTTGAAAGCCGAAGTTCTTTACCAGAAAGTCCGCGAAGAGATGGGCTCTTGAGTTTTCACAGTTTTTTTCCTAAACTATTTTTCTGTTCCTCCTGGAATATCCCAATATATTGAATATATTGATTCTTAGTAGTCGTAGTAGGTGTTGTGGATATGTGGATAGAATTGAACGCAATCGATTGTTATCCTCTTCGGTGCTGGTCGTTCGCTGCAGTCCCCCCATTCCTGGGATCGATTAAATTAAATCTCCATCGAACAGCTGTGGATAGAAACAGCCTCAAAAAAGGACAGAAGCTAAAAGTAAAATCCAATCTCAGGAATGGCTGAAAATAAAGATGTTAATCCAATAAACGGCGGATTTTTCCCGTCTTAATTCGAACAAAATTGCGAGTTTTCCCCAATTTTTGGGTTTTATCCACAGATTTTCCCGAGTTATCCACAGTTTTTCATCAGGTGTTCCAGGATCTCATAGGTCCTTCTGTGGATTATTTGCAATAAAAACGAAATCGCCAGCAGCAATTTGCTAACCATCTCCCGTTTTGTAACCCTCATAAATTCGCTGCATCTAAGGTTTGCATTATATATTTGTAAAAGGAGATAGAACTTCATGGAAATGATGATTGACTTCCCCGGTGGATCCCGAGTCGATGCTCACTTTGGAAATTTTACAGTGCAAACGGATCAACCACCAGTTGCGAGTGCGCCAAGCCCGTTTGCTACATTTCTTGCTTCCATCGGCACCTGTGCGGGGATTTATGTGTTGGGTTTCTGTCAACAGCGCGGGCTGCCTTCCGAAGGCATTCGAATTATTCAGCACATGCATACTGACCCGTCGAATGGATTAGTAGGAAAAATTGACCTGGAGATTCAGGTTCCTCCTACATTCCCAGAGAAATACCTTCCGGCCCTTGTTAAAAGCGCTGAACTCTGTGCAGTTAAAAAACACCTTGAACAGCCGCCTCAATTTGAGATTTTCACGCGCACAGCAGAGCTGACGCACTCATGACTATCTCTCAAGAATACGCTGAAACCAATCGTTAAGAAAGGCAGCGGATAATCATTATCCGCTGCATCTTCCTCAGTGCCGAAGGTGGGAATCGAACCCACACTCCCGAGGGAACACGATTTTGAGTCGTGCGCGTCTGCCAGTTCCGCCACTCCGGCTAATTCGCAGGGATAGTATATCGAAATCTGTGACGGAGGTCAAGACGCCCCGGTTTTATTTATTTCGATATTTTGATATCTGAAAACTGGAAAGATCCTTCTTCCCCGCGAAATTTTTCGCTTGCGGTCCGAATTCTCAAAATTTCTGTTTCGGTTATAATGATCGCTTGGATTAAGAAGCTGCCTGGAGAAATTGCTTCTCGCCAATAGCCTGCTACTGTTCAGCGCCGCAATCCTGTAATAGTTCAATGACGCAAAACGAATAGATAGGAACGATTGATTCCCCATGCGCTTAGGTATCATTGGTCTACCGCAATCTGGGAAGACCACCATCTTTAATGCCCTTACCCGCGGAGATGCGCCTGTTTCGATGAGCGGAGGCCGGATCGAAATCCGCACAGCAGTCGTGGATGTTCCGGATCCGCGTGTGGATCATCTTGCTGAGATGTTTCATCCGCAAAAAACGACTTATGCCAAAGTCACCTATGCCGATATCAACGGCCTTGAGACGGGTTCCGGACAGGTCAGCAAATCCGGAATTTCTGGCCAGCTCCTAAATCAGCTCAGCCAGATGGATGGCTTTGTCCATGTGGTTCGCAGCTTTGAAAACGCCAGCGTCCCTCACCCGGCGGGGAGCCTTGATCCGCAGCGGGATATCACTGTAATGGATGCCGAGCTGTCGCTTAATGATTTGATCGCAGTCGAGCGTAAGCTCGAGCGGCTGGTGGAGGAAAAGAAGAAAAGCAGCGGTCGGGATAAGGCTCAAATAGATCGAGAGCTTGAGCTTTTTGAACAGTTTCATGGGGTTCTTTCGACAGGCGCTCCACTCCGCGATCTAGACCTTGGTTCAGAAGGGGAACGATTAGTTTCTGGTTTTGGGCTGCTTACTCTCAAACCCGTCCTTATCGTTTGCAATGTTGGTGACGGAGAAATTCCACCTTTTTTGACATACTCGCATAAGCGAAGTGCGATCTTGGCGCTTCAAGGCCGACTGGAAATGGATCTGGCCCAGCTCCCGGCTGATGAGGCCGCCCTCTTTATGGAAGAGTTTGGCGTTGAAGAACTCGGACTCCAAAAAGTGATTCACCAATCGTATGAGCTGCTCGGTCAGATGTCTTTCTTCACAGTCGGCGAAGATGAGGTGCGAGCCTGGACGGTAAGGCGAGGCGCTTCCGCTCTTGAGGCTGCCGGTGCAATCCATACCGATCTGCAGAAAGGTTTTATTCGCGCCGAAGTCATCGAATACCACACGCTCCTCTCGCTCGGAGGAATCGCTGAAGCCCGCGCCAAAGGTCGTTTGCGGCTGGAAGGGAAAGATTATTCTATTCAGGACGGGGAGATCATGCACGTCCGTTTCAATTTGTGACTTTGTAGCTCTGAAAGCGAGGAACAAATGTCTCCTTACACAGTCTCGACTTGGAGCTTGACAGATCTTTTCCCAGGCTTTGACAGCCCAGAGATGAAGCAAGGTCTTGAAACCCTGCAATCCACTGCCGATGGGTTTGCCGAACGACGCGTTGAATTGATCGAAGATATCCAGCCTGAGAGATTTCTAGAAATCCTGCGTCAGTTCGAAGAAATCAGCCGGCTGGCTTCGCGGATTAATGCCTTTGCTAGCTTGAATTTTTCCGCCGATACTCAGGATCAAACTGCGCAGACTTTCCTGGCCCAAATTCAGCAAGTTCTGGCAGGGGTAGAAAACCGGACACTCTTCTTCAGTCTGTGGTGGAAAGCGCTAGGTGATGCGTCCGCCCAACACTTGATGGAGGCATCAGGCGACTATCATGCCTGGTTGGAGCAGATGCGCCTCTTCAAGCCTTATACGCTGAGCGAACCTGAAGAATCCATAATTAATGTAAAGAATACAACCGGCTTCAGCGCATTGACCACGCTCTACAATTCTCTTACCAATCGCTATGCTTTTAATCTAAAGATTGAAGGGGAAGCAAAAGAGCTCACCCGCGGCGAATTGATGGTCCATGTACGCAGGAACGATCCTAATCTGAGAGCGGCTGCCTATCAAGAGCTCTATCGCGTGTTCGGTCAGGATGGACCAATTTTAGGGCAGATCTACCAGACCCTGGTGCGAGATTGGCATAACGAGCAGCAGGAAATGCGCGGTTTTGCTTCTCCGCTCTCAGCAAGGAATTTGACGAATGACATCCCGGACTCGGTTGTCGACACGCTCCTCGATGTCAGCCAGAAGAATACTCAAATATTCCAGCGTTTCTTCCGCCTGAAAGCACGCCTCATGGGGATGGATAAGCTTAGGCGTTATGATATTTATGCACCGGTAGTTGCATCAGAAAAAACATATCTCTTTGAGCAAGCCGCCGAGTTGGTTCTTGAATCGTTTGCGCGTTTTGATCCCCGCCTAGATAAGCTGGCCAGGCGGGTTTTTGATGAGCGCCGGCTGGACAGCTCGGTGCGAAAGGGCAAACGCAACGGCGCCTTCTGCTATACCGTATCCCCAGAACTGACACCCTGGGTGCTGGTGAACTACCAGATGCGAGCAGAAGATGTCGCCACGCTTGCTCATGAGCTTGGGCACGCCGTCCATTCAATGCTCGCAGAGCATCACAATCTTTTCACTCAGC
Organism: uncultured Chloroflexia bacterium; assembly: GCA_963827155.1. Classification (GTDB taxonomy): domain Bacteria; phylum Chloroflexota; class Anaerolineae; order Anaerolineales; family UBA4823; genus UTCFX2. Next base: position 3,313,301 of record CAWGZV010000002.1, read on the forward strand.
AGTCTTCCCTCCCGCTGGCTGAAACCGCTTCAACCTTTGGCGAGATGATGTTAATCGACCGGCTGCTTGAACAAGAAAGCGATGAATCTGTCCATCGAGATCTGCTCTTCCGACAGGTGGAGGATTCTTATGCAACCATCATGCGCCAGACCTACTTCGCCCTTTTCGAACGAGAAGCGCATGGGATGGTTCAACACGGCGCATCCGTGGACGATCTTGCCGAAGCCTACCTAAAGAATTTACTGGATCAATTTGGTGATTCGATCTGGGTCGCTCCCGAATTTCGATGGGAATGGGTATCGATTCCTCACATCTATCATGTCCCATTCTATGTATACGCTTATGCTTTTGGTCAGCTGCTTGTGCTTTCTCTCTACGAGCAGTATAAAACTGAAGGTGACCCGTTTAAGCCTCGCTACCTGGATATCCTCTCGGCGGGTGGATCAGATTCGCCAGTGCAAATCCTATTGGCTGCTGGAATTGATGTGTATGATCCAGCGTTCTGGCAGGGCGGCTTTGATGTTATTGCCCAGCTGGTAGATCAGCTGGAACAGCTCCACTGATCTAGAAAAGCGGTCAACCCTGGAGGCTGTTCTCCGGCTGCATGAGGACTGCTTTTAAAAGGGAAATTCTTCTTCGTCGGTCGGGGGAGGAGCGGGTGGTTCGTTTTCGTCCGCTTTGCGATCCAGCATCTGCATCTGCGCCGCCACAACTTTAGTGGACGTGCGCTTCTCTCCTTCATGCTCGTATTGGTCAGTTTGCAGGCGGCCCTCAACAAAGATCAGGCTCCCTTTTTTAAGATGCTCCTGGCAAACCTCACCCAGCCGACCCCAAGCCTCCACATTGAACCAATCGGTGGCTTCTTTTGCTTCACCTTCAGAGCTGATCCATCGCCGGTTAACGGCCACGCTGAACTTGCATACCTTCTTCCCGCTAGGTGTAAAACGGGTCTCTGGGTCTCTGCCCAGATTGCCAATCAACTGAACTCGATTGAGAGCGGGCATTCTTCCTCCTTTATGCATCAGGGTTATCGAAGATGAATATACACAGCTATTTTAGTTTAGCGCGAGTTATAAGATTGTCAAGCGTCCAAATCCGATCCTTGCAGTGTTGCAATCTTATTGAAACGCTGGTATGCTTGAGGCAGTCTGGCTAGAAAGCCTGCCGAGGCACAGCAATACATATTGTATATTTTAGCAATCCAGCAACAATAATTACAGGGCGTGGATATGTATATTGCGATCGAAGGTGTGATTGGAGTAGGCAAGACAACTCTGGCTCGCATGCTTCAGCCTGCATTTGGTGCAGGCCTTTTGCTCGAGGTTTTCGAGGAAAATCCCTTCCTCTCCGATTTTTATTCTGACCGCACTCGATACGCTTTCCAAACCCAAATTTTTTTCTTGCTCAGCCGCTATCACCAACAGCGTCGGACAGTAACCACGCTCTTAAGCCAGCACTCCCATCTAATCGCAGACTACACCTTCGAAAAGGACGCTCTCTTTGCAGAGATCAACCTGGCGGGCGACGAGCTCGATATGTACTACCGCGTTCATGAAGCTCTTGCCGAAAAAATTGTCCCACCTGACCTGATCGTCTATCTGCGCGCCGATACAGAAGTTTTATTGGGTCGAATTGCCTTTCGAGATCGCCCGTACGAACGCAATATGGAGCGCTCCTATATCGAACAACTCCGCAAGGGTTATGATGAATTTTTTACAGACCAAAAATCTCGGCGCTCCCCTGTTTTGGTAGTGGATACCAATTACCTGGATTTCGTCCACAGCCAAGAAGACTTAGCCTGGGTGGAGACGCGCATCCGCCAGACGCTCCGGCTGCCGCCTTTTCAGACCGAGCTGCCGCTCCCGCTTTCTGATCAAGTCGGATGAATGATTTCTAGCGTTTGAGAATTATTTTACAGAGAGAAACGGATCTCACAGACAGTTATGCGCATTACCCGGGATTTTATTCAAAAATATACCCATGAATTTATTGAGCGCCGGGTATTTACCAGACATGATCTCATAGCTGTTTGCATGTGCGGTTCTTTTCTAAGAGAAAATTACCTGCTCGGCGGGGCCGGCGATGTCGATCTCTTCATGATCCACCTGGATACGCCCTCACTTAACCGTGAAATTGTTCGCATCACCGAAGATATCCATCTCGATATCGCCCATTTCAGCCAGCAGGATTTCCGAGATACACGCCGGCTGCGCATCGATCCCTGGATCGGTCCATCTCTGAATACATGTAAGATTTTATATGACAACCAGCATTTCATGGATTTTGTCCAGGCCAGCATCCGAGGCCAATTCGACCGCACAGATTATATCTATCAGCGCGTCCGTCCGCTCGCGGCGCAGGCACGCGAGACCTGGTTTCACCTGCAGTCCGAACAACCCGAATCCGAAGCCGCAGCCATCCAGAATTACTTGCAGGCGGTCGGAATGGCGGCGAATGCCATCGCCAGTTTGAGTGGACCTCCTCTCACGCCGCGGCGTATGCTTCTGGAGTTTCTTCAGAGGGCCGAAAGCCAAAACCATCCTGGCTTCTATCATGGTCTGCTTGGACTGTTGGGAGCGCCGAAATTTGATCCGCTTCAGCTAGAAGGTTGGCTCAGCGCCTGGGAGGCTGCCTTCAGGGCATTACCCGAATTTAAAAAGCCAACTCGCCTGCATCCGGATCGCTTGAAGTACTACCTCGAGTCATTCAAGGCGATCTCTAACAGCGAACGACCGTTCACCTTGCTCTGGCCGCTCCTGACCACATGGACAGCGCTGATTGTCGCTTTGCCAGCCGACTCGCCGCACATCCATGCCTGGCAGCAGGCTGCCGCCAGCCTGGAGTTACTCGGACCAGCCCTGAATGAACGCATTCTTGCCCTTGACGCTTACCTGGATATGGTTGAGGAGACGATTGAGAGTTGGGCTCAGAACAATGGCGTTTGGGAAGCAGATCAATAATGTTTCACGTGAAACAACTCTTTGAAAAAATCGGGCTCGTCTGAATCTTCCCAAATTTCCCCAAAAAAGTTTCACGTGAAACATATCTTTACATCAAATGGATAATGCGGCTTGATCCTCCGGCATTGAAGCATTTGTTTCACCTGGCGAATCCTTAACCGGCAGCTTACCTCGCCAGACCAGCCAGGCTAAAAACACCACCATCGGGATCCAGCCGACGATGCTGCTGATTGGACCGCCAAAAGCCAGATCGACTGTCGGCATAAAAAGAATCGGTAAGCCGGCGACAGCGTTTAAACTGCCGTGTCCCAGCGCCGGCGCCCAAGGGCTGCGCGTTTGCAGGTACAGCCAGCTCAAAAAAGCTCCAAAAAGCACGCAAAATACGATCATCAGGAACACACCTGCAACCGGGTGCTGCGGATAATTGTGCCCCTGCAGGATCACGGGCATATGCCAGAGCCCCCAAATCACCCCGCTAAGCACAATCGCCTTCCATTGTCCAAGCCCTTCCAGCTGGGGCAGCAGATATCCTCGCCAGCCCAGCTCTTCCCCTAACGCAAACAAAGTGTTGAAGATCGGTCCGATGGTCAATGCCATTGCGATCTGCAGCAAGACGATCATTGCTGGTGGAATTCTAGGCCCCGTGGCAGCCTCCATCGCTTTTTGTATGGATGAAAATTCCAGGTCAAGCTTTCCCACGCCCAGCAGCCAGGTCAGCAGACCTGCCGCAATCGTCAAGAAGAATGGGGTCAGCCAAGCCCAGAGATAAACCCGCCAGTTTCCCAGCCGCTGTAGATTCAGGCTGGCAAAAGGCTTTCGATCTACACGCCTCGTACAGACGATCGCAGCTAATCCAGGCGCCCACATCGCAATCGACCAGGTGATCAGCGACACAGTCTGTCGGGTGCTGCTGCCAGCAGGACCTGAAGCCAGGGGCAGAACAAACAACAGCCACCCCAATCCAAAGGAAATGATTAAATACCAGACCATATTTTTTTGTTTGAATTTTTTGATTATCATTTGATTTTCCTTGTTCTTTCTCAATTCTTCCCTGCCGAGGTATCCCCGGCAGGGAATTGCGAACAATATCACCATTATTTTACGGCCAGCCGCGCGGTTTTTGGTTCGTCGTGCCCACGGGGCGTTTCGCCGCAACGCGGACCTTATTGCTGCCATGTGAATTCTCGATGCTGAATACTTCCCAACCTGCTTCGCCGAGCTCCTTCAGCAGCCCGCCGAGCTCTTCATCCTTTAGGCTTTTCAAAGTCGAACCTAAGGTCTCTACGTAATATTCCCAGCGTCTGGTCTCAGCCATGGCTTATTCTTCTCCAGAGCTGGCTTGGGCAGCATGGGTGAGCGAAGTCAATCCAGCCAACCCTCCCAGGTTCATCGTTTCCACCGCGCTGCTTGGCACAATCACCAGCGCCCCCTTCTCCTTCAAGCCTTCAAATAACATATTCATAGCTCGGAGGTGAAGAGCAGTTGGATTGTTGATGTAGGCTTCCGATGCTTCCGAAAAAGATTTCGCGATCTGTTTCTCGGATTCTCCCAGGATCACCCGCGCCTGGCGCTCGCGTTCGGCTTGCGCTTGCCGGCTCATTGCATCCTCGAGGTCCTGCGGGATCACCACGTCTCGAATTTCCACGGATTGGACCGAAATTCCCCACGGCGTGGTTCGTTCATCGATGATCCGCTGCAGATCGGCGTCCATCTTCTCCCTGCCAATCAGGATATCTGCTAAGGTCATCTGCCCGATAATTTCGCGCAGCGCAGTTTGTGCCGCCCATGAAATCGCTCCCCAGTAGTCGGCGACTTCCAGCGCTGCTTTTTCGGCATCCCATACCATCCAGAACAACACCGCATCCACATCCACTGGCACGGTATCCTTTGTCAGCGTCTTCTCGGCGTTGAAGCTCGTCACCATCACACGGTGATCGATCCAATTCGGTGTAGAGTCAAGGATCGGCATGATCCAAAACAGCCCGGGGCCGCGCAGCCCTCTGAATTTTCCGAGCCTCAGCAGCACTGCCTTTTCCCATTGTTGAGCTACTTTTATTGAATACAGAAGGGTAAGGCCGACCAGCAAAATTGCCCCGGTCACAATGGCAATTACGATGTCTGAGACCCCTGCATTTTCCATCATCAAAGCTAATATCACGATGATCACCATCAAAATGATGAAGATTGTGATCGCGATGCTGCTGATATGCACGTTGTCGGTTTTTTTAGTGCGGCTCACCTGCTGTGAGTTTTCACGATTGCCTTTCATTACCATTCTCCTTCCAGTTTCTCAAGGGTCTAACGAATTCCGCTTCAATCTCTTGGAGGCTGTAGCCCTGGCGGCTCAATCCATCTAAAAAAGTCATTACCTGTTCATGAAGCGTCTTGCTGCGGAGCTTTTCCACAGCTTCTTGTGAAGGTTTTTCCCAGACATAGGTACCTCTGCCGAGTTGGGTCGAGATCAACCCTGCCTCGTCCAGCAACCGGTAAGCGCGCGCTACTGTGTTGAAATTCACCCGCAAATCAGCAGCAAGCTGGCGAACGGTTGGGAGCTGGTCACCGGGCACCAGCTCGCCTGACATGATCTGCTTTCGAACCTGCTCGACAATCTGCAGATAAATGGGTTGCCCGCTGCGAAAATCGATCGCTATTTCCATTTTTCGATAATCCTATAGGTTCTCTCCATATTGTATGATTGTCTTATTGTATTATTGTATTATTGAGTGAATTGTACACAAACAACCCATCCTTGTCAAGAGGGTTCGATGTAAAATAGCGATTATGATTATCAGTGCAAGTCGCCGCACCGATATCCCTGCCTTCTACCCGCGCTGGATGATCAATCGAATGCGCCTTGGCTGGTGCCTTGTTCCGAATCCCTTCAACAGCCGTCAGGTATCAAAGATTTCATTGGCGCCAGAAGATGTCGCCGCAATTGTATTTTGGACGCGCAGCCCGCGGCCTCTCCTCCCTTACCTGGATGAGCTGAATGGTCGGGGCTACCGCTACTACTTTCAATTCACCCTGATGGATAATCCATCGATTATCGATCCGCATCATCCTCCAATTTCTCTTCAGCTTGAAACCTTCCGAGCGCTAGCGGACTTTATCGGAGCCGAGCGCGTTATCTGGCGCTATGACCCGATCGTTCTCACTTCAATAACTCCTCCCGAATATCATCTCCGCAATTTCGCTACTATTGCTCAAGCGCTTAAAGGCAGTACCAGGCGCTGCGTAATCAGCTTCCTGGATATTTACGCGAAAATTCGCCCTCGCCTGACTGAAATGTCAGTCCAAGGCGCCCCTTTGCTGCCTGTTGTAGAGCAACAGCAGCCTGTTGGACCAGCCGTTCCGGAGCAGATTGGCTCGTTAAACTTGTGACCTCGCCCAAATCGCCTATCAGCATGGGATGGATATTGTGTCGTGCGCCGAGCCTTATGATCTCCTTCCCTTCGGAGTCCGTCCAGGGAAATGTATCGATGACGAGCTTATCTCCCGCCTTTTTGGCTTGGATGTCACGCACATCAAGGATCCATCACAGCGCCTCGCCTGCGGATGTGTTCAAAGCCGAGATATTGGAATGTACGATTCCTGCCTGTTTGGCTGTCGGTACTGCTATGCCACCAGCAGCTTCGATCGTTCTCGCCGAAATTTCGGTCAACACGATCCGGAATTTCCTTCTTTGTATCGATTTTAGCGATTTCCTTTACTTAATCCCCCTTGACTTTCCCGTCGCGGGAGGGTATACAATCCCAAAAGCTTTCGAACAGGAGCCGCGCTTAGGTCATTTGCCATGTTCAAGATTGGTGATTTCTCAAAGCTTGCCCAGATCTCAGTCAAAACCCTGCGTCATTATGACCGCCTCAAGCTTTTCGAGCCGGCATGGGTAGACCGCTTCACGGGTTACCGTTACTATTCGCTAGATCAGCTTTCCCGTCTGAACCGCATCCTGGCTCTCAAGGATCTGGGTTTCTCTCTGGCTCAGATCCAGACCTTGTTGGTGCAGGATCTGCCTCCCGAAAAGCTCCGCTTGATGATGCGCACCCAACAGCTTGATCTGGAACGCCAGGTCAAAAACGAACAGGCGCGCCTCAATCGCATCGAAGCCAGATTGCGCCAGATTGACCGTGAAGGTTCGCTTCCTGCCTACGATGTCGTCTTAAGCAGACTCCCCCTTTAAAGTGGCTGGTCTGAGGGACTGCGTCTCGCAAATGGATGTACTGCTTGTGCTGTTTGCCGAGCTGGATCGCAATCTCCCCCCTCGGCTACTAGACTTGCCGATTTGGGGTTCGTATCTGGCGGTCTATTACGATACCGAATACCGCGATCTTAATATTGACGTTGAAGCTGCTCGCCTCATCAAGACCAATAGTGTTCTAGATTTGAGTTGATTAATACACGATCTGCCTGCCGTTTCGAGCATGGCCTCCACTATTTACCAGGGCAGCATTATCGACCTTCCGGATGCCACTCAGAACCTGTTAGCCTGGATTTCCGCAAATGGCTACCGCATCTCCGGTCCGGCTCGGGAGATTTATTTGCAGAGCGCTCTTCCAACGGATTTTTCAGATGACCTGATCGTGGAAGTACAGGTTCCTGTGGAAAGTCTGCCCAAACCAATATTTAATCCTAATCCTAAGGAGAATGTTGATATGGAACCAAAACTCGTCAGTAAACTCCAATTCACTGCTGTAGGCCTGGAATATTATGGAACGAATCAGAATCAGGAGATCGCAGAGCTCTGGCAGCAGTTTAATCCTCGCATCTCTGAGATCGTCAAATGCATCGATGGTGCGTTTGGTCTGTGCAGTCCGGTGGATAAAACAGGAGCATTCCGGTACCTGGCTGCAATGGAGGTTTCCGATTCCTCCTTGATTCCGGATGGGATGACTGTCTGGGAAGTGCCAGCACAGGATTACATCGTCTTTCCCAGCACACTACCCCGTGTTGGGGAAACCTATCAATATGCCTTCGAAACCTGGATCCCACAGTCGTCCTTTGTGTATACCCAGGGCATCGATTTCGAGCTCTACGACGAACAATTTGATCCGCAAGACCCCGACTCGCCCATCTTCGTATATATTCCAGTGGAGAGGAAGCGTAGCTGAGGTCTCAAAAGCAATTTATTTAGATTTTGCAGGACCTCTTTTAGTGTCTGCCTGTCGAGCCGATCCTTGAGAAGCGTAATGGCTGGTTCACACCGATTGGATCAACCGGCGCAGCCCGATCTGCAAATCGTCTTCGATATGGAAACGGATCACCTTTCGACCGCGATCCAGCAGCGCCTGGCTATCACCAAGCGCCTGGGCTCTTTCGAGCACCCCAAAACTGATCCGAGATTCCGCCTCTCCTAGCTTCTCTGGGATCGCAGCATCCTCCAGCGCTTCGCAAGTGATCTGGATGAACAATCCACGACCTGCATCGCCCTTGTGGAGCTGGCCGGTTGAATGCAGGAACCGCGGCCCGTATCCGGTTGTCACTGCAAGCTTCGTCCGCTCTCGCAGCTCGGTCCGCAGCGCCAGGAGCGACGCGTCGTTGGCGGTTGATGGTGGAATATAAGACAGCACAGCCAGGTATCCACCAGGCTGTGCCTGGGAGAGGAACTCATCCCAGCATCCGGGCAGGTCTTTGCTCTGCATTGGACCAAAAACTTGGATGCCGTTTTTCCGAAGATTAGCCGCAGGTTCTGGCAGCTGCCCTGACTCCTGAAACGAAGCGACCATTTTTCGGGCGAGTATTTTTGCAGATTCCACATCTGGCTGGTCGAATGGCTGCACCCCCAGGCGCTGACATGCAACCGCCGTGGCGAATTCCCAAAGAAAGATTTGCCCGCCCAGATCATAAGTATCTTCTATTGTTATACCGATTACTGGAAATTCAGCCTGCTCCAACGCCTTCACCAAATTATCTTGATCGTGGTCGCCTGCCAGCCTTAGATAAACAAAAGCCCGGTCAGCTGCATATGAATTTGGATTACCGGTGACTTCGCCTACTACCGGCAGGATCCCTATGCCAGATTTCCCGCTGCTTTCTGCGATGAGCTGTTCCAGCCAATCGCCGAATGTACGCAGTTCAGTGGAGCTGATCAGGGTCAGTTTATCCCGTCCCTGACGTGCCAGCTCACCTATGATCGCACCCAGATATACGCCGATATTTTCTACCGCCGGCGTTTTGGCGCAGACTGCTGCCATTCCGACCGCCCGCAAGAGCAGTTTGCGCAGGTCAATGCCTATCAGCCCGGCAGGCGCCAATCCAAAAAGCGAAAGCCCCGAAAACCGCCCACCAATGTTAGGATCATTTAATAATATCGTCCGGAATTTGAAGCTCTCTGCGATCTTCGCAATCTCACTACCAGGGTCAGTGATTGCGACGAAATGGGCGCCGACTTGCTCCACACCCAGGCTCTCAGCAGCTAGGTTGTAGAAAAATTCCATAAAAGATGCCGTTTCAACAGTCCCGCCCGATTTCGTGGAGACGAGATATAGCGTCTTTGCCGGGTTCAGCCTTCGCGCCGCCTCGAGCACAGCTGCAGGGTCAGTGCTGTCGAGCACAGACAGATCGAGATATCCGGGTTTTACCCCGAAGCATTTCCGAAATACCTCTGGCGCCAGGCTGGAGCCTCCCATCCCAAGAAGCAGGGCATGCGTGTAACCTGCTCCCCGCACATCGGATACAAGCTGCTCAATCCGTGTCACCTGATCCAGCATGACTTCGGCGGTTTGTAACCAGCCCAACCGGTTTGTGATTTCGCTCGGATCGGGATTCCACACTGTGTGGTCCCCTTTCCAGATCCGTGAGATTATTTCATCTTGGTCGATTTCAGCCAGGGCGCGGTTCACTTTTGCCTGGGTTTTTCCAAGCCGAACGGATAAACTCAGCTCTTCTGCTCGCATGAACTCATATTTTCGTTCCAACCCATCCATCAGCGAGTTGAATGATTTTGCAAATGCCGCGACACCCTCATCTTCCAGCTTCTGTGTTACTCCATCGAGATCGATCCCTATCTCATGCAGCTGGTTGAGCTGGTGGAGAGATTCGGGGATACCAGACTCGAGTGATGATCTCGCCTTTCCGTGATCCAAAATCGCTTCGAGCGTGATAGGGGGGAGAGTGTTCACGGTCTGCGTTCCAACCAGCGCCTCGACATAATATGTGTCCGGATACGCTGGATTCTTGGTGCTGGTGCTTGCCCAAAGTGGTCGCTGGACCTGAGCGCCTCTCGCAGCCAACTGCATCCAACGCTCGCTTCCGTACATCTCACAAAAGCGAGAATAAGCTGCCCTGGAATTCGCGATCGCAATTTTTCCTTCAAGCGCGCCAGCTCCTGCAGCTTTAAGCAGCGGATCCAGCATCGTATCGACCCGGCTCACAAAGAAAGATGCTACCGAGGCGATCCTTCCGATCTCGCCGCCAGCCTTCAACCGCTCTTCCAACCCGCGCATATGTGCCTCAATTACGGCTTCGTACTGCTTGATCGAGAAAATCAGAGTCACATTGATGTTTACCCCGCTTCTGAGCGCCTCCTGGATCGCAGGGAGTCCTTCGTTTGTCGCCGGGATCTTAACCATCAGGTTTGCTCGATCTACCATCTTGAACAGTCGAATGGCATCAGATGCGGTCTTTTCGGAATCATATGCCAGCCTGGGGCTGACCTCTAAACTCACAAACCCATCTCTGCCGCCGCTGCTTTCATAAACCGGGAGCAAAATATCTGCCGCCTGACGGATATCCGCGATGACCAGCGCTTCGTAAGTCTCCGGCAGGGTCTTCCGCTGCCGCACCAGTTCCCGCAGTTCTTCATCGTACTCCTGGCTACCGCGAATCGCTTTTTCGAAAATGCTTGGATTGGAAGTCAGTCCGCGAAGCCCAAGTTGGACCAGTCTTGCCAGCTCGCCGCTTGAAAAATAATCTCTGCGGATATCGTCCAGCCAGATAGACTGCCCTGCTTCAAGAAATTGGCTGAGTTTTGCCATATTAATCTCCAGTAGATCTCTGGTTTCAGTCGATCATTGCGGTGAAGATCACACTGTCTTTAAAAAGTCGCGGATGCTGAGCGCTGCGGCTGCGCCTTCTCCAACAGCAGAAGCCACCTGGTTTGTGCTACCGTGCCGCACATCTCCAGCTGCGAACAGCCCTGGCAGGCTTGTTTCGAAAGCCAACGGGATGCGCTCCAATTTGTAATTGCTGCCAATTTCATTCATATGATCGAAGAGATCGTGACCGGTGAGGATATAACCGAATTCATCCAGCGCAGCCAGATCTTTCACGAAGTGGCTGTTTGGTTTCTGGCCGATAAAAATAAAAACCGCTGACGGGTGGATCAGGCTTTCCTCCCCTCTGATCGCATCTCGCAGCCGGATAGCAGTCAGTTTGGATCCACTGCCCTCGAATCCTTCAACTGTCGTATTGAATTGGACCTGGATCCGTGAACTTGGCTCGCTGATTTTATCGATCGCGATCTGACTTGCGGTCAAGTGGTCTCCGCGCACCAGCATCGTCACTTGATCAGCAAAACGGGTCAGGTGCAGGCTTTCCTCAGCAGCCGAGTTGCCGCCGCCGATTACCGCGATCTCTTTCGCGCCTTTGTAGAATGGTCCATCGCAAGTTGCGCAAAAATGGATCCCCGCCCCGACAAAGTCATCTTCCCCCGGCACACCAAGTCGCCGATATGTCGCCCCGGTCGAAACCAGGAATGCATTTGCATGCAGATGTTTCCCGCTCTCATCTTTCACGCAGAAGCAGGAGGCTTCGTGCTGGATGCCGACGGCCTCCTGTGCTTGTAATATCTCTACCCCAAAGCGCTTTGCCTGCTGGACGATTTGTTCCGCAAATTCCTGACCACTGATCCCTTCTGGAAAGCCCGGGAAATTATCGATCCCACCGCTGATCGCGGCCTGTCCCCCAAGTCCAGAGCGCTCTATCAGCAGCGTCTCCACCCCTTCGCGTGCCGCGTAAATCGCCGCGGTAAGACCGGCTGGTCCGCCTCCAATGATAATCAGGTCATAAAAACTGGATTTTGTCTCCGTATTCAACCCCAGTTTACGCGCCAGCTCGGCATTGGTCGGCTCAACCAATATTGAGCCATCCGGGAAGACAATCGTGGGGATGATCCGCTTGCCGTGGTTGAGCTGGACGATATATTGTTCGGTCTCAGGCGCTTGCTCGATATCCACCCACTCAAATTGAACAAACTGCTCGCTCAAGAATTTCTTGGACCGATGGCAGTCCGGGCACCAGTGCGCACCATACACCTTAATAATAGAGCCTGTCAAATCATGCACCTCCAAATCAAACAAAATGAATACTCGCCTGGCCACTCAACCCCATGGGCGGCGGATCCCCTGGTATTCGAAGCTGAATTATAATACCGCCCATGGCGAAGATTTACACGCAATTTGTCTGCCAGCAGTGCGGCCGCACCAGCGCACGAGAGATGGGGCGCTGCCCGCGCTGCGGCGCTTGGAACAGCATGGTCGAAGAAATGGTCGCCGAGCCCACACCTGCCGCGTCTCGCCATCCACCCGGGCTTGGGTCGCGTTGAACTCCGCGCCGCCTGGTAGATATCGGCGGCGATGTGGATGAGCGCCTGCCGCTGTCCATCGGAGAGTTTGCACGAGTGCTTGGCGGCGGGGTAGTGCCGGGGTCGGTGGTCTTAATCGGCGGGGATCCCGGGATCGGGAAATCCACTCTGCTTCTCCAGGTGGCCCTGGAGATGGCGCAATCATTTAACGGTCCTCTATGTTTCCGGTGAAGAGTCCGAGCGCCAGATCAAAATGCGCGCCGCTCGACTGCTCCGTTTCGCACAGAACGGTTCTTCCAACGAAAATGGTTCCGGTCCAATTCCGGAAGGTCTATTCCTGGTGACCGAAACCAGTCTGTCTGTGATCCTCGATCACATTGCCGAGGTAAAGCCGCAGGTCTTGATCCTTGATTCGGTTCAAACCACCTACATGTCCGAGCTCGATTCCTCTGCGGGCTCGGTAAGCCAGGTCCGCGAAACTGCCTCTCGCCTGCGCGAGCTTGCCAAGACCAGCGGGCTGGCAGTCTTTTTGATTGGTCATGTCACCAAAGAAGGCGCCATCGCTGGCCCGCGGGTTCTTGAACATATCGTCGATACCGTGCTCTACCTTGAAGGTGACCGCTTTCAATCTTATCGCCTGCTCCGTTCGGTTAAGAACCGGTTTGGGGCGACATCGGAAGTGGGGGTGTTCGAGATGCACGAGCGCGGCATGGTAGAGGTCGTGAATCCATCTGAGGCTTTCCTGGCAGAGCGGATGGTCAACGCTCCGGGGTCTGCGATTGTCGTCACCATGGAAGGCACTCGCCCGCTTCTGGTCGAGATACAGGGGCTGACCAGCCCGACCGCTTTTGGAAACCCTCGCCGCACCCCCAATGGAGTCGATTTCAATCGACTTCTGCTCACGATCGCCGTACTGACCCGCCGGCTTGGACTTCACCTTGGAGAGCAGGACGTCTTCGTCAATGTGGTTGGCGGCATCGCGGTCAGCGAGCCCGCCGCCGATCTGGCTGTGGCTGCTGCGATTGCTTCATCGCTGCGCGGTCTGCCGATCCGGGCTGACACCGCTTTAATTGGGGAGATTGGGCTCTCAGGCGAGCTGCGCATGGTCGCTCAAATGCCGGCTCGCCTACGCGAGGCTGCCAAGCTTGGCTTCAAGACAGCCGTCGTCCCGCGCCGCCTTCGACCGTTGGAACCCTGGTCTGAGGAAATCCAGGTGATCGAAGCGCGCTCGCTGCGCCAGGCGCTTGAAGCCGTCCTCCTGGAGCAGAACCAGGAGCGATAATCCGCCATATCCACCAGCAACCTCAATGTCTCAAATTCCCTCCTTCTGGATCAAGCATATACCGGTTCATGGAGACCTGGTCCTGGCACCTATGGACGGCTTCTCCGACCAACCTTTTCGATCGCTCTGCCGTGAGCTGGGTTCAGCGCTGAGTTATACCGAGTTTATTAACGCCCTGGATGTGCTCAATGGTCACCCGCGCCTGCCGCGTAAGCTTGCGTTCCTCCCATCCGAACGACCCGTCGTTTACCAACTCTTCGACAGTGATCCAGAACGCTTGCTGCAGGCTGCTTTGCTCCTTCGGCAGCGCAACCCGGATATAATCGATATCAATATGGGGTGCTCAGTCCGCAGCGTGTCTGGGCGGGGTGCCGGCGCTGGTTTGCTGCGTGACCCGAATAAGATCTCTAAAGTAATCTCGACTTTTACCCGGCGCCTGGATATTCCGGTGACTGCCAAAATCCGCCTGGGTTGGGATGATGACCAGCTCAATTACCAGGTTGTGGGGCGGGCGATCGAGGAGAGCGGCGGTGCGCTGGTTGCGGTCCACGGCCGCACTCGCTCACAGGGTTATTCTACCCGCGCCAATTGGGAAGCCATCGCCGAGCTCAAGCAGAACCTCTCCATCCCGGTTATCGCCAACGGCGACGTAGTCACCGTCGCCGATATTCAGCGCATCCGGGCTTACACCGCCTGTGATGCTGTCATGATCGGCCGGGCTGCGGTAGGTAATCCATGGATCTTCTCCCGCCTTGATCGTCATGACGTCCCGGAGGAGGTTGTCCAAACTACCATGCTCCGCCACCTAGATCAAATGGTCTCGTTTTACGGCGAATCCCTCGGCCTGCAGCTCTTCCGGAAGCACGCCAGCCGCTACCTGGACTTGCACAGCCTCTCACCCGAGCAGCGTCGTGAGATCCTCACTGTTACGCATCCTGCAGATTTCCGGCTTGCCCTCGATTTTCTTCATCTCTAACTCATCAAACTCTCTTGAAAATCTACGTGAATCTACATTGACCAGGGTTAGAATCCTGGTAAATTGGGTTACGTTTCTAATAATTTTAATAGAGGTTGTGAGTTTATGCTCAGAAAACGCATCCAGCTCGGGTTGATCCATGTCGCGGTCGCGATGACCCTTGTTCCGATCAACAGCACCCTTAACCGCATCATGATCAATGAGCTTGCGATTTCGGCTGCACTGGTGGCAGTTCTTGCTTCTCTGCCCTACCTCTTCTCTCCAATCCAGGTTGCGATTGGCGCGTTTCAGATCGACATCCCTGGTTTGGTTACCGCCGCACCCCTTATATTGTGATTGGGCTTGGGCTTTGTGTGGCGGGACTGATATCGTCACCGCAGGTTGCTTTCCAGCTTGCCGAAAATCCACCGCTGGGGATCCTTTTTGGGTTGATTGCCTTTGGCGCCTGGGGGATGGGTTTCAACCTTGCCACGGTATCCTACCTTTCCCTGGCGTCGGAGATTTCGGGTGAGCGCGGGCGCAGCCGAACGATCGCCGTCATGTTCTTCATGATGATTGCCAGCATCATCATAACCGCCATCAGCTTGAGCCAGATGGTCGATCCATACACACCTCAGGCGATTGTGTTCTCATTTTGGGTAATCGGTCTTGCCGCCCTGGTAATCGGCTTAGTGGGGGTGATTGGATTAGAAAAACCCTTCGCCGAGCCAGTCCAGCACGGTGAAAATTATCCATGGGCTGTCTTGCTGCGCTTTATCCTGGGCAACCGCCAGGCAAAACATTTCTTTATTTACCTGGTAATTCTTTTGGTTGCATTGCTGGGTCAGGATATCCTGCTTGAACCCTTCGGCGCCCAGGCTTTTGGTTTGACCGTCCAGCAAACCACCCGCATCACCTCTATCTGGGGCACCTGCGTCCTTGCGGCTCTGCTCGCTGCTGGAGCAATGGAGGGACGCATTTCCAAACGAAAAATTGCAACGATCGGCGGTTGGGGGGCATTTGCCGGTTTTGGGCTCATTACCGCAAGCGGATATCTGCAGAATGGGTCGGTTTTCTACACTGGTGTGGTCTTGTTGGGGCTTGGAACAGGCCTGTCGACCGTTTCGAACCTCTCTTTGATGCTCGATATGACCACAGCCGAGCATGTCGGGCTTTTTATCGGCGCCTGGGGTATGGCGAACGCATTTTCGCGCCTGATCGGTTCACTGATGGCTGGTGCAGTCCGAGATGTGATCACTCGCCTCAGCGGGGACCTGCTGCTTGGTTATGTCATAGTATTTGCGTTGATGGCAATCATTATGCTTCTTTCGCTTTTCATGCTGCGCAAGGTGGATGTCCAGGCCTTCCGTAATGAAGCAGGTGAGACAGCATCTTTGGTTGAGAGAGCCGCTTTGGCTGGTGAGCCTGGGTAATGGACTGGGCGCGTTTCAGGTAAACACGAACAAAGCCGGTTATTACCCTTTTTTTATGAACGAATAGATCTATGGGCGCGAGTATGCAGAATGAATGGTTAAGTCTGGGTGATGTCGCGCAGCTTCTGGGTATTCATCCGAGCACAGTTCGAAGCTGGTCCGACAGCGGGCTGCTCCCTGTTCACCGCACGCACGGCGGTCACCGCCGCTACCTGCGCAGCGAGATCGAATTGTGGATCCAGTCTCAGCGCCAGGGCGGAGTTGATGATGCCAACTTAATCGTCCAGAACGCTTTGCGGGCTACGCGCTTCCAAATCAGCCTTGGGCGCCTGGAGCAGCAAGCCTGGTATCAAAAATTGGATGACGAGGCTCGTGACCAGTACCGAATCAGCGGCCGCGCCTTGCTCCATGGGCTTATTAACTATCTAAATTATCAGGGCGCCAAAGCCGAGGCGGAGGCTGAAGCGCTGGGGTATGAATACGCCTCCCGCGGACGGCGCTACAACCTTGGCAGCGTCGATGCCACTCACGCCTTCCTTTTTTTTCGCAACACCCTGCTCGATGCCATGCTGAGTGTATATGAAATCAGCCGCGGTGCGATCTCCACACGCCTGGAGCAGCATGTTCCGCAAGATCAACGATTTCACCGATACGATTCTGATCACTCTGCTCGAAACTTATGAAGCTTATGACCGGGCAAATCGATGAGACCTAAGAGCAAGCGATTCTCACCGGATACCTGGGCTGCTCGCCTGGCGCCTCTGCTCCTGACAGCGCTTTTCCTGGTCCTTTTGCTTACCCTGGTCATTGTCGGGCTTTCCGAGCTGGGGCTCACCCCGGGATTTTGAAGTCTGCTTCGCAGAGGACAATTCTGATGGTTTCACATTAATCTGTTGGAGTGCTTATTATGAACATTATTCCGGTCATCTCGACATTAATCACGTTTGGCTTCGCAGTTTCGGTCTTAAACCGATGGCGATATAAAAAACCTAATCACCTGCTTTTCTGGGGTGCAGGCTTGATTTGGTACGGGCTTGGGACCTCTCTCCGAGGTCCTCCTATCCTTCACATTTAGTCCTTTTATCCTGAAGCTCTGGTATCTCAGCGGCGCGATGCTGACCGCCGCCTGGCTTGGGCAGGGTACTGTGTACCTGCTGGTTCGCCGGAGGATGATTGCTAACAGCCTGATGGTCCTGCTTCTTCTGGCCACAATTGCTTCGGTCATCTTACTGGCGTCCGCTTCTGTCATCCCCGGAGCCGTTTACCATATAAATCACCCGGCTTCCGAACAATATAAAGAAATCATTGTCCGCAGCGGACCGATTCTTTTCCTGACCATCTTGTTGAACATTTACGGCACGCTGGCTTTGGTCGGTGGGGCGCTTTACTCCGCGTTTCTTTTCTGGCGAAAGAAAATCCTGATCAACCGGATGCTCGGGAATATCCTGATCGCGGCTGGCGCGTTAATGCCCGCTATGGCAGGCTCGTTATTGAAAGCCGGACTTGTGGATATTTTGTATTTAAGTGAATTGGTTGGCGTAGTTTTGATGTATTCCGGTTTTCTGTTAGCTGTCTCCACTCGCCCGGCTGTGCAAACCACCTCGGTAGCTGCTGATTGAGTGGAACCCCCGCATCAGATCGTATGAGTGGATCAAATTGACGGAGAGGGAGACAGTCCCCTCTCCTTTTCACTCTGTCGGGGTAGAATGAATGCCGGATTCCACACACTACCCGCATCTATCAGGAGCAAAGATGATCGAAAAATCAGCCAGCAGCCAGAACATGCCAGAATTCGCCCCCCTCTCCCGAATTCGCCGCAACCATGGGCTCGAGCATGCCACTTTACACATCCTCGCCGAACGTCATCCCGGCAAGCCAATGGCGGGTCATTCAGACGCCTCCGGTTTCTGGATTATTTCCGAGCTTTCTGAAGACCAGGTCGCAAGCGCTGTCCAGGAAGCTCTTAGCCGTCTGCGTGCCGGCGAAGCAAAGCTGGCTGTTCACCCAAACTGCGGTACTAACATTGCCACTGCTGGCGTTTTGGCTGGCCTGGCAGCCGGACTGGCGATGTACGGCGCCGGGCGGAAGCTGCGTAACAACCTTGAGCGCCTCCCAACTGCAATTGCCCTTGCTACACTGGCATTGATCGCCGCCCAACCGCTTGGCTTGCTGCTCCAGGAACGCTTCACCACCTCAGGCGTGCCCGGAGATCTGCACGTGTTGGCATTGGAGTCGCGCCGCATAAGCCGCACTTCGGGTACTTTGATCGCTCACAGGATAAAAACTCAGGGGTGATAATGCCCGAATCATCTCGGTCAATATTCCTGCTGCACGGTGAAGATGAATATGGAATTGCCTTGAGGCTGGCGGAATTCGAATCAAGCCTCGGCGACCCAGCGAATGCAGCTTTGAATATCACCCGCCTGAACGGAGATTCGTTCCAACCGGACCAGCTCCTATCCGTTGCGGCAGCGATGCCCTTTCTAGCCAGCCGCCGTCTGGTGATCGTCACGGGGGTGCTATCCCGCCTGACCAGGGTACCCACCCAAGAGGCAGTAATTGAAGCACCGGTTGAAGGAAAACCGGTAGAAGTGCAGGTGTCAGGTGATGCGTCTAACCGAGATAAGACTGCAGATGTGAAGAAGGTCGCCAGAGAACAGATTGATAAAGAGAAATTAACTGCAGCCCAGAGGAAATTCGTAGATCTGATAAGTAAAATTCCGTCAACCACAACGCTGCTCTTAATTGAAATTTTGCCGCCCCATCTAACCAAGACTGAACAAAAAAAGTTTGATCTTGGTTGGTTTAAGAAGGAAACTGAAAAACGATCTATCGCGATCAAAATCGAATCGTTTGATCTCCCTAAAGGCGTGGATTGGACGCGCCGCCTCCAAGCAATGGCCCGCAGCTCGGGCGGACAGATCTCGCCGGCTGCCGCCCAATTGCTTTATAGTTTGCTGAATGGGGATGTCCGGCTCGCCGACCAGGAAATCCAGAAACTCCTGGCGTACGTCAATTATCAACGCCAGATAGAAGTTGAGGATATCCAGGCAGTTACCGAGGATGTCGGGCAGGGGAGCATCTTTGCACTGGTTGAAGCGCTGGGCGACCGCAATGGACGCCAGGCTTTGAGTATGCTCCGACGGCTGATGGAAAATCAGGATGACCAGGCAATATTTGGGATGATTGTTCGCCAGTTTCGCTTGTTGATCCTTACTCGGGCGATGTTAGATATGGGACGTAGCAGAGCAGAAATCACGAAGCATCTAAAAGTTGCAGATTTTGTCGTTGATCGACTGTTCGAACAGCTTCGCCGTTTTTCAACTGCCGACCTGGATCGGATTTACCACCGCTTGTTAGAGATCGACGAGCAGGTGAAGAAGAGCCAGATTAGCAGAGACCTCGCTATGCAAACTTTCGTAACGGCTCTGGCTTTGCGCTGATCAATGGGTTTATCCCCACATCACCGCTTTCTTCGCGAAAGATAATTCTGCCTTGTGACACCCCATTGATCCCAATCCAAAAATGGTTTGGAAGTACGGATTGGTTTAATCGAATCTCGATCCCGCAAGCCGCGAAATTCTTTTCCGCATCCGACCCATCCTCACCATTTTCTGGTGAGCTCTTGTGGAAACTTCCGTTTTTCAACATGCTCGGATGGACGAAACACAGCGTCGGGCTCTTGCCGTATTTAACCTGATAATAACGTGCGGCTCTTTCAATCTTGAGATCCAGGCTGGATTTTGGATCGTTATCAAACCAAAGCATCCCGATATTCATGGCAAGCCTCCATCCATCCAACTAACCATAATAAGAACTAATGTTCTAATTATAGCCCAAATTAAAAGGGTGTCAAGCCTTTTTGAGGGATTTTCTGACCAGAGAAAGGTCTCAGCCGCATGATCATAATCTATGCACCTTAGTTCTGCCTCCCAACAGCCATCCTCGAAGGTAAGAAAGGCATATTGTGCTTCAACTTCCCCGTTCAGCGGACACGCTACCGAGCCAGGACACAGTACCAGCTTGCCCTTCCTGTGCCGGATCTAAGGTGTATGTGTGTGTCCGCAGATCAGCACAGGCTTGTTTACCCGCTCCAAGTCCTGGTCAAGGATGGCAAGGTCTTTGTCTGGTTGGATACCATCGTATGGATCTCGCGGAGAGCCGTGCACCAATCGGATTGGGGCTATAACTATCCGCCAAAACTGCAATTTGCAGGTTGAGTCTCACCATCATTTCTCTATGGAGATCATTCTCTCGGTAAGCTTCTCCAATATTTCCTTCGCCTACCATTGGGGAATCGGTCGATGTAACCTTTCATTGCATTTGTCATCTAAAATCTGGATAATATTACTAACCTGTTGAGGAGCCGTTTATGCCGCTTTTTGAGTTCTCCTGCAATCAATGTCATCAACCATTTGAAGAACTGGTGCGAAGCTCGTCTGGCTGGGAAGGGCTAGCATGCCCGTCATGCGGCAGCACAGAGATCGTCAAGAAAGTCTCAACGTTCGCCTCAAAAATTACCTCATCGGGTGGCTCAATCCGCCTGAGCCCCTCTGCTTTGTGCAGTACCGGCAGCACCTGAGGGCTGTAAATCACATCGGCCGTGCGCCGATCCAAATAACTGGACTGCGATCAGCGTATAGTGAACGGGGGCGCACTATACGCTGATCGACGCTTTTATTTCAAGTTAATTGACAGATTGAAATGAGACGATTACACTTCGCCTGCGATGACCTTTCATGACGACCGTCAGCGCCAGTTTGAGGAATACTTGCGTGACGGGATCACTGCGGTAAAAAGCGGGCAGACCAGGCTGGCTGAATCTTTGTTCAACCGGGCTGTCTACATCAACGCTTCAGACTCCCGACCTTTCCTTTGGCTTTCCCAGACAACTAAAGATCCCCAGAAACAGATCGACCTGCTGGAAAAAGCGGTAGGCATCGATCCGACCAATATCTCTGCCCGGCGCGGTCTGGCTTTGCTTAGAGGAAGAATCGACGAAAGCAGGCTCATCCAGGAAAATAGAGAGCGTGATGATCTTCCTGACGGGACTGAAGATCAAGCCGAGATTGATTCATTCCAATGCCCGCAATGTGGCGGTGGCATGGTCTTCTCGATACTGCGCGAACAGCTGGTCTGCGATTATTGCGGTTTCTCTTCCTCCGAGTCGGAAGCCTTGGATTCTAATTGGGGGCCCTCCGAAGACCGCTCCGAAGACCTGCTCCGATGTCCGCTCTCTAGTTAGCTCGAATCGGCGTCTCGAAGAAAACCCAGTGGGTCAGTATACATCGATTTCTGATCAGTCCGAGCAGGTGCTTGATTTTATCATCCCTACTTCCTCCGCCCATCGTTGGCTGAACCAGCAGCAGCTCATCCACTGCGAGCGCTGTGGCGCACAGACAATGCTTTCCCGAGGTGAACGGTCTATCCAATGCCCGTACTGCGGATCCAGCCAGGTGCTTCGAGCTAACCCGCAAGCAGACCTGATCGAACCCCATTTGGTTGGGATCATGAAAGTGAACGAAACCCAAGCTCTAGCTTTTGCCAAACTATGGTTGGGAAGAGGGTTTTTCTCGCCGGATAACCTGATGGCATCCAGCGTTTTAATCTCGCTTCGTCCCGGCTATTATTCGTTCTGGACCTTTGATGGGTCGATCGAGATTCCCTGGTCTTGTGAGGTTCTCGAAAATCGCTCTCAAGCGGCAGCATGGGCTGCACACAGTGGGGTTGAGACCCGCTTTTTCAACGATGTTCTGATTCCAGGGGTCAAATCTTTACCCCTTTCTCGTATCAAGTCGCTTGAACCGTTCAATTTGCAGGAATTAAAACCCTTCGATCCAGCCGTATTGGCAGGATGGCCAACTGTGTTTTATGATCGTTCTCTTTCTGACTCCTCGCTGCTGGCACGCGAGCAGGTCGTCAAGATTGTCCGACCCTCGCTTAATGCCTTGATCGAACCCGGGCGCGAGAAAAGAAACCTTGTGACGGGCAGTCCCTCCTGGAGCGGAATGACTTTTAAGCACATTTTGATCCCCTTGTGGGTCGGTGAATTTCGCTTTCGGGGTAAACAATATCCGCTTCTCGTCAATGGTCAGACCGGAAAAGTTGTTGGTGAAAAGCCGCGAGATTCGATAAAGATTCTTTTTTCGCTTATGAGCGTTGGTCTTTTGCTCCTGGCGATATTTATGGTTTACCTCCTGCTTAGCAGCCTGAGGTAATGACCATTCTCAGCCAGCCAGCAGTTTTCCTGGGCGAGGAATTTGCCCGTTTTGCCTGCCTTCGTCTGATAAAATCATCGAATTAGAAAGCAGAAGGCCTAATCTTATGAGCAATCCGTTGAATTTTCAATCCATTATCTTGAAACTCCAAGATTTTTGGGCAAGCCGGGGCAGTCTTATCTGGCAGCCTTATTACGCTCAGGTTGGTGCAGGCACATACAACCCTGCCACGTTTCTGCGGGTCTTAGGCCCCGAACCATGGAACGTCGCCTATGTAGAGCCCTCCATCCGTCCGGACGATGGGCGATATGGTGAAAACCCAAATCGTATGCAAATGCATTATCAGTTCCAGGTCATTCTCAAGCCCGATCCTGGCAACCCGCAGGAGATCTACCTCGAGTCACTCCAGGCGATCGGGATCGACCCTCTTCAGCATGACATCCGCTTCGTCGAAGATAACTGGGAATCGCCCGCCCTGGGTGCCTGGGGGCTTGGTTGGGAGGTGTGGTGCGATGGGCAAGAGATTACCCAATTCACCTATTTTCAGCAAGCCGGCGGAATCCAGCTTGATCCGGTCTCTGTCGAGATCACATATGGCTTGGAGCGGATCGCGATTGCGCTTCAGGGTGTAGAAGGTTTTCAGGATATTCAGTGGAATGAAACCCTTACCGATGGAGACGTGAATCTGCAGGCTGAAGAAGAGCACAGCCGATATTATTTTGAAATTGCCGATGTCGTCCGCCTTCGCCAAATGTATGACCTCTACGAACAAGAAGCACAAGCCTGTCTGGAGAAAGGTTTAGTACTGCCTGCCCATGATTATCTTCTAAAGTGCTCGCATACTTTCAATATACTGGATACTCGTGGAGCAGTGGGTGTCACCGAGCGTCAGGGTTTGTTCGCTCGGATGCGCGATGTGGCGAAAGGCGTCGCCCAGGCTTATTTGGATCAGCGCCAGCGACTTGAGTTTCCGCTCCTCGACAAGGCTCAGCTCTTGCATCCACAAATGGACGATGTTTCTCTAACCCCCCAGATTTCCCCTGGACCTATTACTGATCTCCCTGAGAAAGGTGCATTCTTGCTTGAAATTGGAGTCGAGGAGCTCCCTGCTGGCGATCTCGATTCTGCCCTTTATCAGCTTGGAGTCTCTGTTCCGGCTCTATTGGCAGAACTGCGGCTTGCATATCAGGTTCTGCAAGTGATGGGTACGCCCCGTCGTTTGGTGGTCGTAGTTGAAGAGCTTGCCTCTCGTCAGGCAGACCTGGAACAGTGGATTAAGGGACCTCCTGCCGACAAAGCTTTTGCACCTGATGGCTCGCCGACCAAAGCAGTCGAGGGTTTCGCTCGCAGCAAAGGTATTTCAATTGCAGATTTGGAAATCCGTGAAGTTGAAGGTGGGCGGTATGTCGGTGCCCTGGTGCACCAATCAGGGAAATCGATAGTAGAAGTCTTTGCCGAGGCTCTCCCGAAGCTGATTGCCTCAATCCGCTTTGAAAAGCCTATGCGCTGGAACCCGAGCAATGTCCTTTTCTCGCGGCCGATTCGTTGGCTGGTGGCGATCTTCTCTCACGGTGAAGACTGTACAATAATCCCTTTTGAATTCGCCGGTTTGCTTTCCGGATGTGTGACCAAGGGGCTGCGTTTTAGAATGCCTTTGGAATATTGCGTTCATTCGCCTCTTGAATATTTCGATTTTCTATCATCTCAAGGCATCGTGCTGGACTCAAACTCCAGGCAGGCTACGGTGAGAGAACAAGTTGCCGCGCTTGCAAACTCTGCTGGGGGAGTGGTATCCAACGATCCAGAGCTGTTTGCGGAAGTGACAAATTTGGTCGAAGCGCCAACAGCTCTGCTCGGCTCGTTCAATCCCGACTACCTCAAGCTTCCGCCTGAAGTACTCATCTCGGTTATGAAAAAGCACCAGCGCTATTTCCCGGTGCTTTCTGGTAAGAAAGTTTCTGCCGAGGAAGTGCCGCTGCCTTGTTTCATCGCCGTCAGAAATGGCGACAATGAAGGTCTAGATACTGTAGTGGAAGGGAATCAACATGTGATTCGCGCCAGGTTTGCGGATGCGAATTTCTTCGTGCGTGAAGATCTTAAGAAACCGCTTGAAGACTACCTCCCACGCCTGTCCACGCTTACTTTTCAAGCGCGGTTGGGGACTATGAGAGACAAGGTCACTCGGATCCAGGCTCTGGTTGAAGACCTGAGTCAACAAGTTGGGCTGGATAATGACCAGCTTCGCACGGCACGCCGCGCTGCGCTGCTCTCTAAAGCCGATCTGGGCACAAGGATGGTAGTTGAGATGACATCCTTACAAGGTCAGATTGGCCGTTACTATGCGCTGCGCTCAGGCGAAATGAGGGAAGTCGCCCAGGCGATATTAGATCATTATTTGCCCCGGCATGCAGGCGACCAGCTGCCCGCCAGCCGTCCGGGTCTTGTAATCGGTCTGGCCGATCGCCTGGATACACTCGCCGGGTTGTTTTCTGCTGGATTAATCCCTTCAGGCAATAAAGATCCATTCGCCTTGAGGCGCCATGCCCTCGGTCTCGTCCAAATCCTGGTCTCGTGGGATATCGATTTTAATATCGATGAAGGACTGTGTCTGGCTGCCTCGCATCTTCCTATCTCTAGCAGCACCGAAATACTATCTGCCTGCTCGAACTTTGTGGTAGAGCGCTTTCGAAATATCCTGTTGGATCAGGGACGTCGCTATGATATTGTCGATGCTGTCCTGGCGGTTCAGGGCCATAATCCGGCGGCAGCATCACGGGGGGTTGCACAGCTTCAGATATGGACCTCCCGCCCGGATTGGCACCGGATCTTGCCAGCTTATGCCCGTTGTGTGCGCATTACCCGGGATCTTGAGGAGCAATTTGAAATTGAAAGCAGCCTATTTGCAGAGCAAGCCGAGCGTGATCTCTACCATGATTTGGTCCAGGCTGAGCAGCTAAATCCATCATCTGCTTCTGTGGATCAATTTCTTAACACTTTTCTGCCCATAATTCCAGCGATTGATCGTTTTTTTGAGCAGGTGCTGGTAATGTCCGAAGACCACCAGATGCGTCAAAACCGCCTGGGTTTGCTGCAGCGGATTGCATTATTGGCAGAAAGGGTTGCTGACCTCTCTCGTCTCGAAGGTTTTTAGTCTCTATTTTTTTTCAATTTTCCTCGTGCTGCACATATATGTGCAGCACTCTTTATTAACCCCCATCTGTAGCCATTACACCAATATTTGCGCCCCAAACCCCACCTATAGAGGTTAAACCTTTAATCTTACCGCGGTTTTTACGCGTTCTCCCTTGACTTATGCTAAAAAGCATGTTATTTTATTGAAAATTACCTAACAATTCTGCAAGGTAACCTTTCAAGAATGTAAGGTGATTATATCAGAAAAATTTAGGGAATAAAAAACACAGGAGGCATAAAATGTCGTTAGCAAAAGTGGTATACCAATTATCAACCGACAACGATTTTGCATCACAATGGAAAGTTGACCCAGAAGGCACTTTAGCCAAACAGGGCTTGCGCCTGACGAATGAAGAGTTGGCTTTCCTCAAAAAGGGTTTGAAGCGCCGCACCGCCGATCAGGTACGACTGTCTGACCTGCTCTACAAGGCTCGGGATTGGGGCGTCTAGATCGATCCTGTCCTGGAGTAATTATCAATTTATCTTCAATCTTATATCGAGCAAGTCTGGCATGATTATGGAGCATGGCCCGATTTTCGTCGGACGATGCTTCATGTTTTAAATTTGCAGCAGAACGAAGCAGAAAAATTACCCTGGCTGCGCCTACCGGGTATGTGCTGTCAGGCACTCGGAGGGGATCCGCATCAGGCGGATCCGGTCGCGGCTGCCTGGATCCTGTTCAACAAAGCAGCCCACATTATGGATAGCGTCGAAGATCGCGATGAGCTGAATTCTTGGTCTATCGAATCTCTTCCCGAAGCCCACACAAATTCAGATGCAAAGACTGCTACCGGCTACAAGAATAGCAGTGCCACGGGCGCAACCTATGCCACCGCTATAAGCGCTGCAACTGGTTTGTATTTCACAGCCAACTTGATCCTGCATGACCTTGATGCCAGGCTTGCTTACCCGGCAGCGGCCCAACAGATCAGGGCTGAGTTCCTGAGCCGTTTTTTGGTGATGTGCTGCGGTCAACATTTGGATTTGATCCAGCCGAATCCAACGATTGAACAATACTATAAGATTGCTTCCGCCAAATCAGGGGAATTCTTTGCGGTTGCCTGTTGGGCTGGGGGGCGTCTGGCATCGGACCAATTTGAGGTGCTGGCTGGACTGCGCCAGTTCGGCCTTCAAATCGGGTTGATTATCCAGATGCTGGACGATTTGAAAGACCTGCGAGAGTTGAGGATCATCCCAATCGCCAACCGTGCTGCCAGGCTTCTTCGCTCCCTCCCGGTCATCTATGTCTTGGATGTCTTGCCAGAGAGTGAAAAAAATCGTCTTATCTCGTTGTTCATAGAACCTCAACTTACATCAGAGCATGAAATTGAGATCCATGAGCTTATCGAAGGCAAAGGGGGAACGCTCTACCTGCTTGCCGAATTGGAAGGAAGCCGCCAGATGGCTGAAGATGGTCTGGCGCAGGCGGGTATTAAAAATCCTCATATCAGCCCTCTGCATGCGCTTCTTAATCAGCTTTGCAGCCTTGACCCAAATGGGGGTTAATCTATTTTTAGATTCTTTTCGCTGAAGCCGACTCCGGTCTAAAAGACACCCTTTGTGCTAGAATCGAAATGATATGGAAACAGCGCGTGTGACACGCTCCAACACGCTCCTGCGCTGGGTGGCATTTCTGCCGCTCATTTATGCTGTCTTGGTGTTCGCTTTTATCCTTGGCACAACAGTAAAACTCATTTCCTTCCCAGATGATGGCATCGATAGTGTAAATTCGTCCGGCGAGGTTCAGTCGCTCGCCCCAGCTGGCCCAGCTTTCGGAAAGCTTCAAGAAGGAGATATTATCATTTCTGTGGAAGGGGTCCCCTTCAGCAGCGGCGCTACAAATTACAGCGCCCTTGATAAAAAGGGTGGTTCTGAAGTGGAGTTTAAGGTCTTGCGCCAGGGAATATTGACGACAGTCACTGTTCGCCTGGATGCACCATCCCGCGACCTGGTCATGAGCCGGATGGCGGCTATCCTGATTGCGCTAATGTTTTTGCTGACCGGTATAGGCATCGACGCATTTAAACCATCCGGCTCTGGCAACATGATCTATTCAATCTGGTTCTACACCTGCGCCCTTACTTTGACTGCAGGTGCGGCATCGACCATGCGGATTGGTTTTTCTACTGCGTTATTTTACATCTGTCTCTGGATGATTGGGGCGGTCTCGGTTCACTTCCATATGCATTTTCCCCAGCTGATCCGCTGGCGCCTGAAATATGTATTTCTCTCGATCCTTTATTTCATCAGTTTCTTAGGGATTGCGCCCCTCATCATTTTTGGAACTGTCAAGTTTAGGGCTTTCAGCTGGTACCCACAGTTTTTAGGGGCGAGCCAGATCGTCTTATCCATCAGCCTCTTTTTCGTAGTGGCTTTGTTGATTTTTAGCTATCGGAGCGCAGATACACCTGGCGTGCGCGGAAAAATCCGGCTGGTTTTATTAGGCGGCATTCTGGTGGTTATGCCGTTTATCAGCCTCACGATCCTTCCGACAGCATTGTTGGACCAGCCGCTGATCCCATATTCAATTGCCTTCCTCTTGCTTGGGCTTCTCCCGCTTACCTATGCATATGCTATTTTTCGCCTCCATCTGATCGAGATCGACCAAAAAGTCAACCGCGGTGCGACCTTGATCCTGGTCTATTCGATCCTCGGAGGATTTTACCTGGTGCTTTATGCGCTGCTTAACCGTTACCTTCCCACCAGCTTTCGCACCATCCCACTGATCAATACCTTCCTGGTGCTGGTGCTCGCCACCATTTTCATCCCTCTTCATCGCTGGGTTCAGCGTATGGTGGACCGCATTTTTTATGGGGGTTGGTACGATTATCGCATCGGCGTTCGTCAAATCACCGAGAACATCTCGCAATTGACAGATTTGCAGAGCCTTGCCCAAACGGTAAGCGAGCGGCTTAAAAATACGCTCAGGCTCGAGGAGGCTGTCGTTTTCTTCCGGGATCAGAATGGCGACTTTGCAGTGGTCGAGGCTTCATTTAGTGGAGGAATTAAAGAACACGAGCGCCGGGAATTCCCGGTCCTGCCGCGCTCCAGCCTAACTTATCTCCTAAAAATCGGCGCGGCCGAACGTACTGCTCTGCTTCAATCGCTCAGTCAGATAACCCTCACCCCCGAAGAAGTCCAACTTCTCAAAACCGAACAGATCCACCTTTGGGTGCCCGTGATTGGTCATCAGCAAATTCAGGGCTTGCTTGCCTTGGGACCAAAGATCGGAGGAGACGTATTTAGCGGCGAGGACCTAGACATCCTGCGCGTGGTCGTTCAGCAACTGAGCCCGATTATCGAAAACATTCATCTGCTTACCGACCTTAAACAGCACGCCTCCGAATTGGAAAAACGGGTTGAGGAGCGTACCGCCGAGCTCTATGATGCGAAAGAGCGAGTGGAAGCAATCCTGGCAAGCGTAGGAGATGGAGTAGTCGTAACCGACCTCGAGGGCCAGATCTTGACAGTCAATCTGGCTTTCGAG
This sequence comes from uncultured Chloroflexia bacterium, assembly GCA_963827155.1. GTDB lineage: Bacteria > Chloroflexota > Anaerolineae > Anaerolineales > UBA4823 > UTCFX2. The sequence continues at coordinate 3,342,348 of CAWGZV010000002.1, forward strand.
AGGCTCTCTGGCTTCTCGTCTGTTGAGATACGCGGACAAAATCTTTTCGATATCTTGTCCTCTGAAAACGGCGTTGCGCGCATTTCTGCAATGAGGGATACTCTTCTGAATGGAGATATTTGGAGTGATGAGCTGGTTGGGCGGCGCATTGATAACAGCCAATACAATATCCAGTTCACCATAGCCCCTATTCACGATCGCCAGGGTCAGCCAGTCGGTTATGTTGGAAGCCAAACAGATATCAGCCGTCAAAAAGAGCTCGATAAAATGAAGGATGCCTTTATTTCAGATGTCTCTCATGAGCTTCGCACTCCAATTACCAACATCAGCCTTTATATTGAACTCTTGAAATCTGCACCGGTTGATCGTCACTCTCGCTACCTTGAAATCGTTAAGGAACAGAGTTCGCTCCTAACCAAATTGGTTGAAGATATCCTGGACCTCTCGCGGCTTACTGCATCGAAGACCAGACCTGCTGTTTTTTCACCCATCCAGCTGAATAAACTCGCCGAACAGGTCGTTACAGCTTATTTGCCGCTAGCCGAGGCTTCAGGGGTAAATCTGGTCTTCCAACCCGATCCCGATCTACCGGTCGTCCAAGTCGAACAAAATCAAATCGCCCGCCTGATCACGAACCTGGTAACGAATGCGGTCCGTTACTCGCCCAAGGGGCAGGTCTTCGTCAGTACTACCCAGGATCTGGGATGGGTTTCTATAAAAGTTGAAGACACCGGGATTGGCATCGACCCGCACGATATTCCGCACATCTTTGAGCGGTTTTTCCGCGGAAGCAATGTGCGCCAATCGGAAATGCACGGCACCGGACTTGGATTGGCAATCGTCAAGGAGATCGTCGATTTCCATGGAGGCACCATCGAAGTCAACAGCGTTCCGGGGGTCGGTTCTTGCTTCCAGGCCTGGCTCCCCATGACCCAGTTATAACTGTTTCCCGTTTGGTTCCAAACGATCAGGCAGCCTGCTTACTGCGCTCACTTTCATCCATCAGGTATAATCCGGACTGACCTGAGATTGGAGCCTCTTTTCCATGTCGGTTGTTGACGAAATTAAAAATAGGATCGATATCATCGATCTGGTCGCCGAATCCGTGCAGCTGCGTCGTTCGGGTAAAAACTACTCTGGTTTTTGCCCGTTTCATCCGAACCAACGCACGCCAGCATTCGTTGTTTTCTCGGATACTGGCACATGGCGTTGTTTTGGTCAGTGCAACGAAGGCGGGGATATTTTTCGCTTCATTATGAAGAAGGAGGGCTGGGATTTTCCAGAAGCTCTCCGCTATCTGGCAGATCGAGCTGGAATCCAGCTAAAACCACAAACTGAACAGCAGCAGTTGGAAGATGATGCCCATGATGAACTGCGGCAGATCCTGGAGCAGGCCGTCTCATTCTTTCGTGGGCAACTCATTAACACCTCCCAAGGGAAAAATGCCCACCAGTACCTGGTCGAAAAACGAGGCTTACAAGAGGAGACGATTGAGACATTTGGCATCGGCTATGCTCCGCGCTCTTGGGATACCTTGAAGGTCCATCTCACCGCGAAAGGCTATAATATTTCGAACCTGCTCGCCGCAGGCCTTCTTAGCGAGCGTGAGCCTGGGATTGGTTCAATTAATCCACAGGGACTTAATTCGAACGAAGTCTTCGACCGCTTCCGCCACCGCATCATGTTCCCCATCCGTGATGGGCGTGGCCGCATGGCTGGATTTGGCGCACGCATCCTCGATCCCGACGATATCCCAAAATTTCTCAATTCTCCCCAATCCCCTATCTTCGATAAAGGTCATCTGCTTTATGGATTAGACCGCGCCGGTAAAACGATCCGTCTCCGTGACCAGGCAGTGATTGTTGAAGGGTATCTGGATGTCATTGCCCTGCATCAGGCTGGTTTTGATAACGCCGTCTCCCCAATGGGGACTGCACTGACCGAGCACCAACTTTCCATCCTGAAACGCTACAGTCGCCGTATCATCCTGGCGCTTGATTCCGACGCGGCAGGTGCAAAGGCGACTTTACGGGGCCTGCAGATTGCTCGCCAGACAATGGATCGTGAAGAGGATACTCGCTTTGATGCCCGTGGTTTGCTGCGCCATGAAGCCCGCCTTCAAGCCGATATTCGGGTCACTACATTGCCGTCAGGGCTGGATCCTGACGATCTAGTCAACCGCGATCCACAGGAATGGCAGCGGATCATTGACAATGCTCGCCCGGTTGTGCTTCATGTTATGGAGACACTCGCCTCAGACCTTGATCTGGAAGATCCGAAAGCGAAAAATGAAATAGCCGCTCAGGTTATCCCTCTCATCGAAGATATCCCAAGCCCAATCGAACGCGATACTTACCGCCAGCGGCTTGCCCGTCTGCTGCGGGTGAATGAACAGGTCTTGCTCGAGATCAGCCCGCGCACCCACCGTGTAATTTCCGGCGCTCGCCGCGGTATGACTACCTCCGCTCCTGAGAAACCCGTTCAATCTCCAAAAACCAGGGCTATGAGCAGCTATGGTCTCGAGGTCCATTGTCTTGGCATCTTGCTCCGCAGCCCAGGGCTGCTTTACCAGGTGGATCGCGGGCTGCAGCAAGAAGGGCTCGCCAGGCTTTCATCCGATGATTTTGAGCATGCCGATCATCAGGCGATCTTCCGGCTTTTCCAAGAATCGATCGATCAGGATCTCGCAGAGCCGCTCAATTATGTCATGAACAACCTCTCTCTTGAAATGATGGAGGTTGCCGATGATCTTCTTGCGCGGACGACTGAGCTGGATCCCAATAAGGATCGCGTCCTGGAGGATTTAATGCGTGGGCTTTTAGATCTACGCCGCCGAAAGTTGCATCACGAGATTGAATATCAGCGTTTCATAATCGAAGAAGCCCCCGATCCGGCCGATCTCCGGGCATCATTAATGATCCAAAATATGGTCCAGCTGGCAGATGCGAAACGGCGAATCGATCGGGCCATGAAAAAATATACCAGCCGGCTGCCGTCCACTCACTAGTTCATGATAAGATTGAAAAATGCGTGCATTGGACCGCTGTACATTCAAGCTGCAACGGATGGCGGCATGATCTCCAGGACCCAGAAAACACTCCCAGAATCCCCGGATCCAGCCCAAAAACATGTTGATCAACAGTCACCAGGGCCCCTCGCCGCCGACTTCCCATCCGAACAAAATCCGGCAGGCGAAGAAGAATCTCCCATCGAGGACTTAGAAGACCTGGTGGATGAAAATGATGACCTGCTCAATGGTGATGAGCTTGTGGAACAAGAACCCCTCTTCGCGGTTGAGGATATCGATGAGGAGAGTATCTCTCTGGAAGCCGATGAAATCGAAGCTCTAGTAAAAGCGGAGCCGTTAGAGTTTTTTCGCGACCAGAGAGGGTTGACCGAGATCAATGAAGATCCGGTTAAACTTTATCTCAAAGAAATCGGAAATATCGATCTCCTCACACAGGATCAGGAATTCTGGTTAGCTACCCGATTGGAAGCGGATCGCAGGCTGGAGGTGCTTGCCCGTCAGCACCCTCTTGCTCGGGAAAACAAGTCGCCTGACGCGGCCGCTGGCGAAAAACAGAGTGATCTTAAAGATGCCGAATCTGCCCGACGCACATATCGTGCTTTATACGAAGACTTGACCACGCATTGGTCGAGAGTCTTGGTGGATGCTCGCCGTCTAGATTTCCAGCAACCAGACCTGCAGCTACTGCTTTCAGAGGCGCAGATGCTTCGCTCTACCTGGCAGAGCAATGTTCCATCCTATCTTCGCGCCTACCTGGATAATGGCCTGTGGGGCAATGATCCTTTATGGAATGGCTTCGCAAAAATTGCGTTTATGGTTTTCCTTTACCTCTACACCATCCCTAAGATTATGGATGCCCCATTCCAAAAGTATGTAGAACACCACGGTGAGCTTCCCAGTGAAGCCACCTTTACGCATTACCTCCCCGACAAATACGTGCTCCAGTCTGAGATCGAACAGATTCACAGCCGCTGCGAAGAGGCAAATATCGCCATCATCCGCGCCAACTTGCGCCTGGTGGTGAGCGTTGCAAAAAGATACACCGGCCGCGGCTCCTCTTTCCTAGACCTGATCCAGGAAGGGAATATCGGTCTGTTGAGAGCTGTCTCGAAATTCGATCCTACCCGCGGCTTCAAATTTAGCACGTATGCGACCTGGTGGATTCGTCAATCGATCAGCAGATCAATTGCTGACCAGGCTCGAACAATTCGAATTCCCGTGCATATCTTTGAATCACTCAACCGGTTATTGCGGATCCAACGGGAGCTCATCCAGAAGCTTGGCCGCGAACCAACCATCGATGATATCGCTCTTGAAGCAGGCTACTTGGAGCCAAAAGATCGCCAGGCGATACTCCGCGCCATCCAGGATTCTACCCCGGTGGAAGCCGATGTCCGCCGGAGATGGAATCGCGCTTCTGCAAAGGTCAACCGGATTATGCGCGCCATGGAAGAGCCAATGTCGCTGGACAGCCCCATCGGTCCTGAAGACAGCAGCCAGCTCGGGGATTTTATCGAGGACGAAGAAGCCCAGGAGCCAATGGATGCTGCAGCACGTGAAATGCTGCGTGAATCAGTAAAAATTGCGCTGGCAGTGCTTTCAGATCGCGAGCGTGAGGTTTTAGAACTGCGCTTTGGTCTGGTGGATGGAAAGGATCATACGCTTGAGGAGGTTGGTCAGTACTTCAATGTAACTCGCGAGCGCATCCGCCAGATTGAATCCAAGGCGCTGCGCAAGCTCCGCCATCCAACCCGAAGCCGCCATCTGCGCGACTTCCTGCGCTGAGCTGGATTTGTGAAATTTGACACGCTCGGACGAGTATGATAAACTATCTCTGAAAATAGCCTGATGAGCGAAAAACCCGTCTTCAAGTTTTCAGTGAATTTTGTTAAATTAAATAGGTGAGGCTTTTATGCTGCAGGATTATCTCCCACTTGCTGTTGTGATAATCATCGCCACGGGTATTGCCGGGCTTGCCATCTCGCTTGGGCATTTGTTTGGTCCGCGCCGTCCTACTCTGCGCAAGTCGCAGCCTTATGAATCCGGCATGCGTCCAATCGGTCCAGGCACTCGCCGGATGCCCGTCCGCTTCTACCTGATCGCTGTCCTTTTCATCCTTTTCGATATCGAAATTGTCTTCTTTCTGCCTTGGGCGGTTGTCTTCAATAAGCTGGGACTCTTTGGCTTGATTGAGATGCTGATCTTTATCGTGATTTTAATGGTTGGTTATGTTTACGCGTGGAAGAAAGGAGCCCTGGAATGGGAATAGAACAAAAACTCGGTAATATGGGCATTGCGACCTTGCGCCTTGAAGATGCAATCAACTGGTCGCGCACCAATGCCATGTGGCCGATGTTGTTTGGACTGGCTTGCTGCGCGATCGAAATGATGTCGACTCAGGCTTCGAACTATGATATGAGCCGCTTTGGGATGGAGCTGATGCGTGCAAGCCCTCGCCAGTCCGATTTGATGATTGTTGCCGGGCGGGTATCACGTAAAATGGCACCCGTACTTCGTCGGTTGTACGACCAGATGCCGGATCCAAAGTGGGTGATCTCGATGGGTGACTGCGCCTCTTGTGGTGGTGTATTCAACAACTACGCCATTGTTCAAGGAGTGGATGAAGTCGTTCCCGTGGATGTGTATGTCGCAGGCTGTCCCCCTCGTCCAGAGGCGTTGATCCATGGGATCGTGACTCTGTATGAAAAGGTCAAGCAGGAGAAAATCAAAGATTGGGCATGATGCTGTTAGAAATTAGTGGCGAGCCGGCTTTGATTATGATTATCCACTGGTTTGTTCGATCATGTGAGTGGTGAAAATGAGTGAAGACATTCAATCCATTTTGAGCCAGCTAAAAACCCGTTTTACTGCGGGTCTTTATGAATTCCGGGGTGAAACCAGCCTGGTCCTTGATCCTGCAGATATCGTCCCAGTTTGCACCTCGCTGCGCGATGATTTCGACTTCGAACTCCTATCCGAGCAGACTGCCGTCGATTATTGGCCCGAACAAAATCCGCGATTTCATGTTGTTTATCGGCTGCGTTCTTTGAGACACAATCAAATCATCGGATTGGTTGTCCCCCTTAATGGTAATGCCCCAGTGATGCCTTCTTTGACACCTGTCTATCAAAATGCCAACTGGTTCGAGCGCGAGTTATGGGATATGTTTGGCATTCGATTTGAAGGTCACCCAGATTTACGCCGGGTTATCATGCCAGCTGATTGGGAGGGGCACCCGCTTCGAAAGGATTATCCCCTCGGGTATGAAGAGGTTCAGTTTACATTCAATTTCGATGAGATCGACCTGCGCAAGCCTTATGCCCAGGATTAACAGTCTATTCCAGCCTGGGAATTGAGAAGGTGACGCCTTATGGATAATAACCTTGATGTAACACTGACACCGGTATCTCTGGAGGAGATCAAGCACTTGATTTCCGATCGTGCTATCCAGGGAGAGACGGTGCTTTTAAATATGGGCCCACAGCACCCCAGCACGCATGGTGTGCTCCGGCTCTTATTGGAATTGGACGGAGAAGAGGTTGTCAACTGCATCCCCGATGTCGGTTTCCTCCATACTGGCATCGAAAAGAACATGGAAGCCAAGACTTATGTCAAAGCAGCAGTGATGACCGACCGCCTCGATTATCTGAACAATCTCGGCAACAACCTTACTTACTGCATGGCGATCGAGAAGCTAGCCGATCTGGATGTCCCGCCGCGTGCCCAGGCTATTCGAGTCCTGCTCACCGAGCTCCAACGCATTTCCTCGCACCTGGTCTGGCTAGGCACACACGCTCTGGATGCTGCTGCAATGTCGGTCTTTCTGTACTGCTTTCGCGAGCGCGAAAAAATCCTTGATATCTTCGAGCTCGTATCTGGGCAGCGCATGATGACTACCTATTTTCGCCCAGGTGGGCTGTGGCGCGAAGCGCCGGTCGAATTTGAAGCGGCGGTACGAAGTTTTATCTCCTACTTCCCTGAGCGTATTGAAGAATATAACCGTCTGCTCACCAAAAACCCGATCTTCCTCCGCCGCACAAAAGAAATTGGGTTTCTAAAACCTGATGTTGCCCTTCAATATGGTGTGACAGGTCCGATGCTCCGCGCTTCTGGAGTAGCGCACGACTTGCGAAAAGCTCAGCCCTATTCGGGCTATGAACTTTACTCCTTTGATGTACCCACAGAAACCAGCGGCGACACCTATGCTCGCTACCTGATCAGGATGGAAGAAATGCGCCAGTCGCTACGCATAGTGGAACAGGCACTGGAAAAGCTCCCCTTGGGTCCAGTTATCAGCGCCAATCGAAAATATGTGCCTCCTCCTCGCAGCGAGATTGGCACCAGCATGGAAGCACTCATCCACCACTTTAAACTCTGGACGGAAGGTTTCAACCCCCCGAAGGGATCGGTCTATGTCGCGACCGAATCGCCGCGCGGCGAGCTGGGAGTTTTCCTTGAGAGCGATGGCGGGCCGAAACCCTATCGCGTTCATTGGCGCACACCATCGTTTACCAATATGCAAATCCTGCCGATTTTGGCGAAAGGTCACCTGGTCGCCGACCTCGTCCTGCTGATTGGAACGGTTGACATTGTCCTGGGAGATGTGGACCGCTAGAGGCGCTTATGCTTTCAGAAAAATATCCACAAGAGGTTCAATCCATTCTGGCAAAATACCCCGCTGAGCAGCGCCGTTCTGCTGTGATGCCGCTGTTATATCTTGCCCAGCGCGACAAGATGTTCATCAGCCGGGAGGATATGACTGACATCGGCTCTATTCTGGGGCTCACCACTACCGAAGTGGCTTCCATTGTCGGTTTCTATTCCCTTTATTACGATCAGCCCATGGGCAAGTACCGCATCCAGGTTTGCACAGACCTGCCGTGTGCTTTGCGTGGGGCGGAGAAATTCCTGCAAGAGCTTTGCAGCCGCCTGGGGATTGAACCTGGTGAGACAACCGCCGACGGGTTGATCACGATTGAGGCGGTTATGTGCCTGGCAGCCTGCGATAAAGCGCCAATGTTCCAGCTTCAATCTGGAGCAGGAATTGACTATTATGAGAATCAGACCGTGGAGAACGCACTGGCACTGATCGATCAGCTCCGCGCAGATGCCGCTCGGAGGCACGGGAGAAATGGTCATGGCTGAAAAAGAGCTCATCCTGCTGCGCCACCGCCAGATCGCCGATCTGGACAACCTGGATGTCTACCGTAAGCACGGCGGTTTTAAGGCATTCGAAAAAGTTGTCACCTCTTTGAGACCTGCAGAGGTAACCGATCAGGTCAAAGCTTCCGGATTGCGCGGGCGCGGCGGCGCCGGCTTCCCCACGGGGTTGAAATGGTCGTTCGTTGACAACCGCAGCTGGCCTCATTACGTCGTCGCGAATGCAGATGAGTCCGAGCCAGGCACTTTTAAAGATCGTGAGATCATGGAAGGGAATCCTTTCCAATTTCTCGAAGGGGTTGCCATTTGTGCTTATGCTGTCCAAGCAAACAGCGCTTATGTCTACTTACGCGGGGAGTTTTGGCAGCTAGCTTCCCACCTCGATCAGCAGCTTGCCGCCATGGAAGCCGCAGGTCTGCTTGGTGATAAGCTCTTTGGAACGGATTATTCTCTCCACATCTTCACTCACCTTGGGGCGGGCGCGTATATCTGCGGTGAAGAGACCGCAATGCTTGAATCGCTTGAAGGTAAGCTTGGTCAGCCTCGCCTCCGCCCACCATTCCCGCCCTCCTACGGGCTTTATGGAAAGCCGACTGTCGTTAACAATGTTGAAACCCTCACCAACTTGCCATTAATCCTTGAGCGGGGGGCAGACTGGTATCGCAGCTTCGGGACCGAGAAAAGCCCGGGTGTCAAGGTGTTTTCGCTTTCGGGCTGCATCGAACGCCCAGGCAATTACGAACTCCCGCTGGGGACGACCTACCGCGAGCTGATCTTTACTCACGGAGGCGGCATCCCAGAAGGCCGATCGATTAAAGCCATTATGTCTGCAGGCGCCAGCTCCGCACTGATTGTGGCGAACGAACAAGCGCTAGATACCCCCATGGACTATGAATCCGTCCCGAACGTCGGCGGTCAGTTGGGAAGCGCTTCGGTGATCGTCATTGATGATTCGGTCAGCATCCCCTGGCTGATTAACAAAACGGTCCATTTCTTTCGTCATGAATCTTGCGGGAAATGTACGCCATGCCGGGAGGGCACTTTTTGGATGTCTTACCTGACCGAGCGGATCAGTCGCGGTACCGCGAAACCACAAGATGTTGCTTTGCTTTATGACGTTGCCAGCCAGATTCGCACCAAGTGCCTGTGCGCTTTGGGCGAGTTTTCCATAGAAGCAGTCCTAACTGGGATCGATCGGTTTCAACAGGATTTTGACGCAGCGGTTGCCGAGGTTCAGACCGCCGCAGCAGAATAGCGCATAACGAATAGGCGAAGGACGAACATGGCAAAGTTAGTCACTTTGACGATTGATGGCATCCAGGTGCAGGTCCCCGAAGAGACGCTCGTTGTGGAGGCGGCAAAAATGGCTGGGATCGACATCCCGGTGTTTTGCTATCACCCGAAGATGGAACCAGCTGGAATGTGCCGTATGTGCCTTGTGGAGATAGGTCGCCCTGTTATCGATCGGGCGACCGGTGAGCCTGCCCTCGAACCAGATGGCTCACCCAAGATCCAGTTCTCACCCAAGTTGGAGACATCCTGCACGACGCCGGTCTCTCAGGGAATGGTAGTTCTCAACTACTCTGACAAAGTTAAAGCCGGAAGGGAAGACATCCTTGAATTCCTGCTAACCTCCCATCCTCTGGATTGTCCGATCTGCGATAAAGGGGGTGAGTGTCCGCTCCAGAATCTCACCATGGATTTTGGTCCTGGGCAAAGCCGCTATTTATATGACGAGAAAAAACATCTCGCAAAAAACAAGCCGCTCGGCGACCTGATCATGCTCGATCGAGAGCGCTGCATCCAATGCGGTCGCTGCGTCCGCTTTCAGGATTTAATTGCGGGCGATCCGGTGATCGGCTTTTCCCAACGAGGCCGGTCCATGGAGATCATTTCCACCTCAGAGCCTGGCTTCAATTCTTACTGGTCGGGCAATACTACCGATATCTGCCCGGTGGGAGCCCTAACCACTGTCGATTTCCGATTCCGCGCCCGACCCTGGGAGCTTCGCTATGCGGCTTCCATCTGCAGTCACTGCCCGGTCGGCTGCAATCTCACTTTGAATGTCAGACGGGAAGCAGTTTCGGGTGGAGGCTGGGCGATCAAGCGTGTGCTGCCGCGCCAGAATGAAAGTGTGAATGAGATCTGGATCTGCGACAAGGGGCGCTTCGGCTATCACTTCGCCGCGCAGGGTGTTGAGCGCCTGCAGAGACCACTAGCTCGCCGTGGCGGTGAGCTCGAGCCGGTGTCGTGGGAAGATGCGCTTTCCCTTGTTGCAGAACGCTTCAGCAGCCAGGCAAATGGGCTGCTGACCCTGGCTTCGGGTCGCCTGGCGAATGAAGACCTTTATAACCTGCAAAACCTCACGATATCCATCGGCGGTAAAACGGCACTCTATACTTCCATGGCTGGTGGAGACCTGACCACCCAGATCGGTTTCACTCAAGGTACAAATTTCGGCGAAATGGGGAAAGCAAGCGCCATTCTGGTGGTTGGCTCTGATTTGGAAGAAGAAGCACCATTGTGGTGGCTGCGCATTAAACAAGCCGCCGAGCGCGGCGCTAACCTCATTGTCATGAACTCGCGGCCAACCAAACTGGATCGGTACGCGCAGAGTATGATTCGCTATCCATTCGGTTATTCGGCTGCGGCCGTGCTGGCGTTGCTGAATGCCATCTCCCCCAAACGCCCGGATCTTCCTGAAGCGATTCAAGCGCTGAGTAGAAGCGACCTCCTCCACACGGCTGCAAGGTCATTCGCCGAAGCCGGTGATGCAGTGATCCTCTTTGGCAGTGACAGCATGGGTCTATCTGAGACCGCCGCGCTGGCCGAGGCTTGTTCGAACTTGCTTCTGGTTACTAACCACATCGGCCGGCCAAATAATGGTCTGCTGGGGGTTTGGCCGAGAGCGAACGACCAGGGCGCCTGGGAGCTTGGGTGGCGCCCTGCCCCTGACCTTTTGACCAGCCTGAGCGCAGCCCAGGCTCTCTATATTATTGCTGCGGATCCGGTTAGCGACGACCCCGCTTTTCAAGCAGCTTTTGGCAGCGATAAATTTGTGGTTGTACAGGATATGTTCCTCACCCAGACCGCCAGACTTGCAGATGTTGTCCTCCCTGCTGTACCCTGGACTGAACGTGAAGGCTCCTTCACCTCCGGCGAGCGCCGCGTGCAGCGCTTCTTCCCAGCCTTGCCAGCCTCTGTTGCCCTGCCGCCTAAAGTGGGTGCTGTCGGCACTCGCCAGGCCAGTGTGCTTTCTGCGGTTGCGCCTTCCCTCGTTGGGCCGCAGACGGACTTCGCCATTCCGGCTTTGATCGCGGAAAAGCTCGAATTGCCTACCCTGCAGCGCGGCAGCGCTTCGTTGGTCTTTGCCTCCATCGGCTCAGAGTTCCCGGTCTTTAAAGACCTGACTTATCAGGCGCTTGCGCAGGTAACACCGCAGTGGCCGGTTGTCGGGCGTTCGGATCTGTACTTTGGCGGCGCCTCTTATGAAAATACCCAAGGGCTTGGCATCCAGCTGGATGCAGCTCACCCCTCCAGCGGTGAGGATTTTTTGTTAACCTGGCCTCAGGTCGCCGATTTCAAGCTGCCTGTTCTGGGCATGATGGCTTTCCCGATCACACGCCTCTATGATCTTGGAACAACGCTGATCCCTTCTTCAATGCTTCATGACCGCATAGGTGATCCCTACCTGTTATTGAATCGCGAAGATGCCTATCGACTGAAAATCGCAGACTATTCGAAGGTGCGGCTGACTTTCACCGATTCCGGTCAGTCCACGATCATCCAGGCGCGCCTGGACCCAAGTCTGCCTGAGCGCGTGGTGCTTTTACCGCGCAGCTTTGGCCTGCCTATCAGCGCTCCGGTTGCTGTGGAAGTCAAGCCTGCCAGCTGAATCTTGGCTCAGCTCGAACAGCTCGCGGTGTGATGACTTTGCCGAACATATCTTATCCAGAGGTTTGTCATGGACCTTGCTTTGTGGATTGAGTGGATCATAAAATCAATAGGCTTAATTCTGGTTTTGCTGACCGGCTTTGCGTATCTCACCTACATGGAACGCAAGCTGCTTGGCCGCTTCCAGAATCGTTATGGCCCAAATCGAGCAGGCCCTTTTGGATTGCTCCAGCCAATCGCCGATGCGGTCAAGTTGATTTTCAAAGAAGAATTGATCCCAGCCCAAGCGGATAAACTCATTTTCACCGTCGCGCCGATCATGACTGCTGTCCCTGCCTGGGTGATCCTGGCGGTCATCCCACTCGGTACAATCACGCTCTTCGGTCATACCTATGAAATGGCGCTTGCCCCTGATCTTAATGTCGGAATCCTCTACATCGCCGCGATCACCTCGATCTCGGTCTACGGAATTGTCCTGGCGGGTTGGTCTTCAAATAACAAATATGCCACCATGGGCGGCATTCGCTCGTCTGCGCAGATGATCAGCTACGAGCTTTCATTGGGGCTCTGCTTCGTTGGACCGATCATGATGGCAGGTTCGCTCAGCTTGTCGGCGATCGTCTCCAAACAAGCCGAGATCGGCTGGTTTGCCCTTTTTCAGCCGATCGGTTTTGTGATCTTTCTGATCGCCGCCCTGGCAGAGATCAACCGCTCGCCTTTCGATATGCCCGAAGCCGAACAGGAGCTGACTGCAGGTTATCATGTCGAATATTCTGGGATGAAATTTGCCCTCTTCATGCTGACCGAATATACAAAGATGATTGTAGTCAGCGTCATTGCTGCCACTCTCTTTTTAGGTGGTTATCAATTTCCTTACATCACCGATCATTGGCCTTGGATGGGTCCGATTGTCCTCTTTGTTAAGGTCTTCATTCTGCTGTTTGGGATAATTTGGGTTCGCGCCACTCTGCCGCGCGTGCGCTACGACCAGCTTATGCAGCTCGGCTGGAAAATTATGCTGCCGCTCGCGCTGTTTAACGTCTTCTTGACCGCGGTTATTATGTTCTTATTGAATATGGTCTCTTAACGGTAATCTTGCCTGGAAACAGAACGACATTTGGAGGGTATCCATGTTTGCGAAAGAAATAGTCCGAGGTATGGCGACAACCCTTCGGGAATTGTTTGCAAAACCTGTGACGATCCAATATCCTGAGGAAAAGCGCCCTGTAAGTCAGCAATTTAAAGGACGTCATGTGCTTAAGCGCTACGAGAACGGAATGGAGAAATGCATCGGCTGCTCGCTTTGTTCCGCCGCCTGCCCTGCGGATGCAATTTTCGTTGAAGCAGCCATGAATACCGATGAAGAGCGTTATTCTCCCGGCGAGCGTTATGCCCGGGTTTATGAGATTAATATGCTTCGCTGCATCTTCTGCGGCTACTGCGAAGACGCTTGCCCCACTGAAGCTATTGTCCTGGGCGACAACTATGAGCTTTCTTTCTACGACCGGCGGTCCTCTATCTATGACAAATCTATGCTTATCGAGCCAGTCGCTGAGGGCGGCAAAACCACCCCACAGAAGGTCGAGCCGGGAAAATACAACCGTTCGGTGCCCGAGATGATGGACCCGACCGATTGAACCTAAGAGGAGTATCAGGTCGGATGCTTGCGATGGAGAATGCCTATGAATTCTGAACTGATCATGTTCTTCGTACTGGCGATCGTCGCGGTAGCTTCGGGCCTCGGCGTCCTGCTGAGCAAGAGTGCGATATATGCCGCCCTGAATTTAATTATCAATTTCACCGCGATCGCAATTTTCTATCTGCTTCTGGGAGCCCCTTTCATCGCTCTGACCCAAATCGCCGTCTACGCGGGTGCAATTATGGTCCTTTTCTTGTTCGTGGTCATGTTGCTGGGGGCTGATCGTCTGGGCGGAAGTAGTGCCCTGCCGTGGCAGCGGCCGCTCGCGATTGTCCTGGGCGTTTTGTTGATCGTTGAAGCGGCTTACATGTTACTTGGCAAGCTTGGCATTGGAAAAGGAGCAGGCGCGCCTCCAGCAAATTATGGCGCCCCAGCTGCCATTGGTGCACAGCTCTTCAGCACTTACCTGCTGCCTTTTGAGGTGATCTCAGTCTTGCTGCTGGCTGCAATGGTTGGAGCGATCGTCCTAACAAAGCAAAGGGCTCAGAAAACCAAATGATCTGTCAAACGACCGGCGAATGTATGCTTGGCTTGCTCTCGTGGCAGCTTACCTTCAGCCGCCGGTTCGCACTTGATTAGAGGAGTAGTCATGCTACCTGTCCATTATTACACCGGACTGTCCATCATCCTTTTCACTTTAGGGGCGTTGGGTGTTTTGATCCGCCGGAATGCCATTATTGTATTTATGTCTATTGAATTGATGTTGAACGCTGCCAATCTGGCATTTGTAGCTTTTGCCCGCTCATATGAAGCGATGAATGGACAGATTTTTGTCTTCTTCGTTATGGCTGTTGCTGCCGCAGAGGTCGCCGTTGGTCTGAGTTTGATTGTGGCGATTTTCCACTCCAAGCACAACATTAATATCGATCAGTTGAACTCCATGCAGGGTTAGCGGCTGAGCCTTGAAGGCGAAAGAGGATTGATATGTTCTTCGAAGAACCCATTTCACAAGCCCCTCAATTCTTCAACTTGGCGCCGTGGATCGTCTTTTTTCCGCTGATAGGGCTGCTGATCAATGTAGTTATCGGCGGTTTTCTCCAGAGGCGCGGTACTGTGGGCGAGAAAGCGGTCGGGTGGATCGCAAGCATCGCTTCAGGGCTGGCGTTTGTTGTTGCGGTCTTGCTGCTCATCTCACTGAACGGTCACCATGAGGGGGCTATCATTATTCTCGCGGATTGGATCAACATCGGCAGCCTGAACGTGCGCTGGGCGTTCCAGGTGGACACCCTCTCGGTGGTCATGATGTTGGTGGTATCAGGCGTAGGAACCCTCATCCATATCTATGCCATTGGTTACATGCACGAAGATGTACGCCACAACGGCGATCCAGGTCGCTTCCGCCGCTTCTTTGTCTATTTGAACCTGTTCATCGCCGCAATGATGGTCCTGGTCAGCGCAGATAACTACCTCATGCTTTTTGTGGGTTGGGAGGGCGTCGGCCTTTGTTCATACCTCTTGATTGGGTTTTGGTACGAAAAAGGCAAAGATGGCATCGGTAATGCTGTAGCAGCCAAAAAAGCCATGGTCGTCAACCGGATCGGTGATTTTGGATTGCTTCTGGCAATCTTTACGATATTCTGGACATTCGGCTCTCTAGATTTTCATGCGGTCTTTGAAAAAGCTCCTGAAGTGGCGGCTGCTTCCCCGGCCATAATGCTTATGATCACGCTCTTCATGTTTATCGGCGTCACTGGAAAATCCGCTCAGCTTCCACTTTACGTCTGGCTCCCCGATGCGATGGCAGGACCTACCCCCGTTTCAGCTTTGATCCACGCCGCCACCATGGTTACCGCTGGGATTTATCTGATTACCCGGTCTGCGGCATTCTATTCACTTGTCCCGCAAGCTCAATCGGTCGTCAATCTGGTTGGCGCCGCCACCGCCCTTTTTGCTGCCACCATCGCTGTCGGCCAGTTTGACATCAAGAAGGTCCTTGCCTACTCCACGATCAGCCAGTTGGGATTTATGGTGGCGGCGGTTGGGATGGGCGCTTACGTAGCTGGGATGTTCCACCTGGTGACCCATGCCTTCTTTAAAGCGCTGCTCTTCCTCTCGGCTGGCTCGGTTATCCAGGGGGTCGAACGTGGAGAGCACCATGTGGAGCACGACTTTAAACTAAAGAAACATGCCAAAGACCAGAGCCATGGATTTGACCCGCAAGATATGCGGAATATGGGAGGAATGCGGTCTCGTATGAAGCTGACCTTCTGGGTCTACCTGATTGGAGCAGTGGCACTTGCTGGCGTGCCGCCTTTGGCTGGATTCTGGTCAAAAGATGAGATCCTGGCGGAAGCAAGTCAATCGAATACGATTTCCTTTATCTTCCTCGTCGTGGCCGCGATCTTCACCGCCTTTTACATGACCCGTCAAATCCTGATGGTCTTCTTTGGGAAACCTCGCAGCCTTGCAGCTGCGAATGCCAAAGAAAGCCCTCCGATTGTTACGGTGCCGCTCCTTATCCTGGCAGTTTGTTCGCTATTTGGTGGGGCGCTCAACCTCCCATCCATTCATTCCTTCACGCTTTGGGTTGAGCACACACTTGAAGGTTTTGTACACGAAGGCGAGTTCCTTATCGGAATTGCTGCCCTGAGTACGCTGCTTGCGGTGCTGTCCATTTTGGCAGGCTGGTGGCTTTACAACCCTCGCCGTTTCGAGGCCTTTTGGGCAGAGCCAGCCGCAAGGCGTCCAGAAGATCCTCTGCGAAGCTACATCGGCCCGGTTTTTGACGTCTTCAAGAACAAATATTGGGTCGATGAGCTCTATTGGGCAGTGATCCTCAACCCTTACATAGCCCTCTCGCGCTTTTTGGCGGATGTAATTGATTGGCGCTTCTGGCACGATACTTTTCACGATAGGGTTTTGCTTGCCGGTTTTAATTTGCTGACCCGCTTGCTCGCGATCCGCATCGATCTCGGCGTTATCGATTGGCTGGCAAACGCACTGGGTGAGCTTATCAAGCGGACCGCAGCTTCCATGCGCCGCATCCAGACCGGCTATGTTCGAAATTACGCCCTCTCGATCTTCCTGGGCGTGGTCATTATTCTGGGATATTTGCTCTTAAGGTAACTTCATCCCGAACCCTCGTCCTTCCTCCCAGGCGCCTCCATCGCAGGAGGCTGGGAGCGGGTCGGGGACTGGACTTCGGAGGGAAATTGTCATGAACGTTTTGTTTAATCCTTTGACCCTGGTCACATTCTTCCCGCTGGTGGGCGTGCTTGTGCTCCTCTTCTTGCGTGCCGAGCAGAAGGACGCCGCCCGTTGGGTGGCGCTTGCCACCTCGTTGGTGACTTTCGGGATTTCTCTGGCAGTCTTGGCGCAGTTCGATCCTTCCAATCCAGATCTCCAGCTTGTGGTGAACCTGCCGTGGATCCCGATCGCAAGCTGGGAAATCCGCTATTTCCTGGGAGTTGATGGCTTGAGCATCCTGCTCGTCTTGCTGACGACTTTACTTGCCCCCATCTCAATCCTCTCCACCTGGACCGCCGTTGAAGACCGAGTCAAAGAGTTCATGCTCTTCTTCCTCCTCCTTGAAGTCGGCATGGTCGGCGTATTCCTCGCCCAAGACCTCTTTCTTTTTTATGTCTTCTGGGAGTTCACGCTCGTCCCGATGTATTTCTTGATCGGCATCTGGGGCGGTTCGAACCGGATGTATGCCGCCGTCAAGTTCTTCCTCTATACTATGGCAGGCTCGATCCTCATGCTCCTAGCCATCCTTTGGCTGGGAATTTATCAGGGCAGTTTCCAGGTCCCCGATTTGGTCGCGAAGGGCGGCATCCCTGCCGATATCCAGTTCTGGCTTTTCCTGGCTTTTGCTGCAGCCTTCGCAATCAAGGTGCCGATGTGGCCGCTCCATTCCTGGCTTCCAGATGCGCATGTCGAAGCCCCGACTGCAGGCTCGGTCATCCTTGCCGGTGTGCTCCTAAAGATGGGCACCTATGGTTTCCTGCGCTTCAATCTTTCTCTTTTTCCTCAAGCCGCCCTCCAGCTCGCGCCCTGGATGGCAGCGCTGGCTGTGATCGGAATCATTTACGGCGCGATGGTTTCTTATGCTCAAAAAGATGTAAAAAAGCTAGTTGCATATTCATCCGTCAGCCACTTGGGATTTGTGATGCTGGGCCTTTTCGCGCTCAACCCCCAGGGCATCGAAGGCGGTATCCTCCAAATGGTGAATCATGGTCTGAGCACCGGGGCTTTGTTCCTCTTGGTCGGGATGATCTACGAGCGCCGCCATACCCGAGAGATGGACGCATTTGGCGGTCTGTGGAAAGTTATGCCGGTTTATGGCGCCCTTACCCTGATTGTGGCGCTTTCCTCGATGGGCCTGCCCGGGTTGAACGGATTTGTGGGTGAGTTCACGATCTTGCTCGGCGCATGGGGCGCCGGGCAGCCCGAAGGCGCCCTCGGGACACCCTGGTTTGCAGCTCTGGCTGCCGTTGGTGTCATCCTTGCAGCGATTTATATTCTGCTCATGTTTCAGAAGCTTTTCCTCGGTCCGGTTACGAAAGAAGAAAACCGTAAACTGCCCGATTTAAACTGGCGCGAAGTAGTCGCCCTGCTGCCAATTCTCATTCTTATCTTCTGGATCGGGCTCTACCCTAAGCCTTTTTTCGAGCTGATGGCGCCAGCCGTGGATAAGCTCGTTGCCGGGATCCAGGCTGCCTCGACCCTGGCGCTCGTTCCATAAAGTAGGGAGCTTGGTCATGACGAATTTTCTGGATTCAATCCGGCCTCATTGCCCCGGTAATTATCGTCGTAGTCTGGGCGTGTGTGCTCTTGCTGATTGATCTGACGATCCCAACCGGGCGAAAAGGGATCACCGCCCTTCTGGCTGCGGTCGGTTTGCTGGTCAGCGCTGGGTTTGTGATCGCCCAGTTTGGAGAGCCGGCGTCAGCCTTCGGCGGTATGGTGGTAGTTGACGATTTTTCGAATTTTATCAGCCTGCTTTTGCTGATGAGCGGTGTGATGGGGATCGCACTGTCTTACGACTACTTAAAGCGGATTGAGGCCGAGCGCGGAGAGTATTATGTCCTCATGATGTTTTCGATCAGCGGCATGATGCTGATGGGCATGTCTTCGGATTTGATTATGGTCTTTCTTGCTCTTGAGCTGCTTTCAATCCCCCTCTATGTGCTGGCAGCGCTGGCGCTACCGCGTCTTTCTTCGGAGGAAGCAGGCATCAAGTATTTCCTGCTCGGCGCTTTTGCCTCTGGCTTCTTTGTCTATGGCACCGCTTTGATTTATGGAGCGAATGGCTCGACCTCAATCCAGGAGATCGTCGCTTCCATCCAATCAAATCGATATGATCCCTTGCTCATGGTCATCGGCGCCGCGCTGATCCTGGTTGGGTTGGGCTTTAAGGTCGCGATCGTCCCATTCCACATGTGGACCCCGGATGTCTATCAAGGTTCTCCCAGCTCAATTACTGCTTTCATGGCAGTCGGCGCAAAAACTGCCGGGTTTGCAGCTCTGATGCGCGTGTTTGTGCTCGCATTTCCCACCTTCTCGGCTGACCTTACCCCCATCCTCTGGGGATTGTCAGCCCTGACGATGATCCTGGGGAATTTCGTCGCCATCGCCCAACATAATATCAAGCGCCTGCTTGCTTATTCCAGTATCGCCCATGCCGGCTATATCTTAATGGCGCTCGTCCCGTACGGTAATCCCACTGTCTCTCAGGATTCCGTCGCCTCAGCTTTGTTTTATCTGGTGGCTTACGCCTTCACCAGTTTTGCAGCCTGGGCAGTCGTCATCGCCCTCGAGCGCAGCGGCGAGGCCGGGTTGGAATTAAGCGACTATGCCGGTCTTGGCCGAAGTCACCCCGCCCTTGCAGCGGTGATGGCAATTGCCATGCTTTCTTTCACCGGCGTCCCTCCAACTCTGGGATTCATCGGAAAATTTTACCTCTTCCGCACGGTCATGGAAGGCGGCTTCGTCGGTCTTGCCCTGATCGGCGTGCTGACTTCATTGGTCTCGGCATACTACTACTTGCGCGTGGTTGTCATCATGTACATGAAAGAGGGCGAGCCGCAGCCGCGCCGTGAGCCCTGGTTGAACCTCACCGCATACGCCAGCGCGCTCGGGGTTGTTCTGCTCAGCTTTTTTGCTGCCCCTTTGCTCGATTTAGCCGTTCGGGCGGTGCTCCAGCTCTTCTGATACAAATTCGCGCTCGCCTCCTTCAGTTAGGTTTCCCCTCGACCTCGAGCTTTTTTTGAGGGGATTTTTTCTCATCAAATCCTAAAATTGAAAAGGATTGGTGCGCCCTTGCGAAGGGTCAAAGATAGTGGCATAATAATACGCCTATTCGAAAGACACGGCGCCGAGCCTGAAGGAAATGGATTAGCTTTGGCGTCTGGATAAATTGAAATACGACAGGAGCATGGACGAATGTTTAAAAACACGAAGACTTTTTGGGTGATGAGCTTGATCTTGATCAGCCTTCTCCTCTCCGCTTGTTCTGGCAGCGTAGGAGCGAAGCCGACCGAGAAAGAGATCGTCATCGATTCCGAGATGAGCACCCCTGAGCCGACTGCAACCCTGCGCCCTACCCCTACTCCGCAGCCCCCAACGCTCACTCCCGATCCGGCTTCTCTGCTGACTCCGACCAATACGCTCGATCCCTACAGTGCCCTCATTGCGAAAGGCGCTGAGCTGTTAACGGGCGAGGATTTTGAGGGAGCTATGGCCCAGTTCAATGAGGCGGTCAAGATGGATCCCAACAACCCCATTGGCTACTATCACCGCGGCCGGGTGTACGATGCCCAGCAGAAATATGACGAGGCTATCACCGAGTTCAACTTCGCCCTAACCTACGACCCAACCTATGCCGAAGCGTACAACTCGCGCGGCATCATGTGGGTCCAGAAACAGCAGTTCGAGCAGGCTATCCGGGATTTCGACAAAACCATCGAATTGAACCCCGACTACCGCCAGGCTTATACCAATCGTGCTATCGCGAAAATGAGCCTCAGCACCGATGAAGAAGGCTTAAACAGGCTTTTGTCGATTTCGACAAGGCGATCGAGATGGCGCCCGATGACCCCGAAGGCTATTTCAACCGCGGGCAGGCCCATTACCTGGTTGGCGAATTGGAAGAAGCGATAGGCGACTTGAACCAGGCGATCGCCATCGCCCCCGACCAGGCGAACGCCTATGTTCTGCGCGGTCAGGTCCAGATGAACAAGAATGAATTTGCGCTCGCGGAACAAGACTTCACCAAAGCCCTCGAGATTGACCAAAATCTGCCGAACGCCTATCTGAACCGCGCCATCAGCTATGTCGAACTGGGTCAGAACGACAAGGCGATCGCGGATGCGAACAAGGTTCTGGAGATTTCAACGGATGAAGAGCTTAAGAAGACCGCTCAAGATATCTTAGCAGAGATTACCAAGACCACACCAACTCCTTAACAAACCGCAGTTTTTTACTGCGGCAGGACGGATTCTGGATCAGAAATGGATCCAAAATCCCTTTTTTAACCTTCCAAAAGCCAGTTTTTCTGTCTGCGGGCAAAATAAACCTTGAAAACGGGTAAAACAACCCCCTAAGTTAAGAATATGTTAAGTGTTTAGGTTAAACTTTGTTACGAAAAGTATTGACTTCAATTAAGGGTTATGCTATAATCTGGTCACTCTACGCAATGGAGTGAATTCTCAAATCCGAAGAAAAAGGAGAATGAATAATGAAGAAAGTTTCCTTGCTCGTACTGCTGGCCATCCTGGCCTCCACCCTCCTGATGGCGGCGATCCCGACCAATATCGTTCGTCTGACCATCATCAACAAATCCGGTTACGATGTTTATATGAAGCTGACCGGCTCCGCAGTAACCGAGGCGTACTACTACCTCACCATCCCCGCTGGCGATACAGATGCCCCCGTTGTCAAAGTCTTCACGGTTATGGAAGATGTCTATGCTCGTGAGACCTGGCAGTGCAACGGCGTCAAGAGCTCCGGCACCCTCGTAGTCGATGGCAACCTGCGCCTGACCTTCACCCCCTGCGGGAAGCGCGTCACTCTCTGCACGCTCTACTACCTCCAGATGGGTCCATACAAATGCGTTGGCTTTGACGCAAACGGGAAACCAATCTTCGAAGCTAGTCCCTATTATGTCGCTCGCTCGTACTACCACAATCAGGGCGAGCCTCGGATGGAAAAGGTCACTTACTTCAAGTACCTGTCGGCAGGTTACCCTTCCTGGATCAATTCCTACCTGTACACCGGCTACTGGAACTTCGGCTGCTTCACTTGGTACTATCGCATCCGCAGCTGGTACACTCCTCGTGGCTGCTGGTTCCACTACCAGTACTAAACCTAATTTGTTGAGTAAGGACCTCGAGGCCCTGCGAAAGCAGGGCCTCGTTTTTTGGTATAATCTTTCCGTTCAATATTCTTTTGCCTGCCAGGCGCATCTAGTCCTGGCAGGTTTAAAACTGTGCAGGGTTTATGTTAGAAAAACTTGAAGCAATTGAAAAACGCTATGAAGAGATCAACGCCGAGCTGATGGAAGTAGGCGCTGATTATCAGCGTGCCGCCTCATTAGGAATCGAGCGCTCAGAGCTTGAGCCGATCGTCGAAACCGCCCGGCAATATCGCAGCTCGCTCGCACGCCTCGACGAAGCTCAGCTGCTGCTCGAAGGTCCGGATGAAGATATGCGCCAGCTCGCCGCGGCCGAGATCGAAGAGCTGACACCGATGCTGGATAAATTGGAAATGGATATTAAGTCATTGCTCATTCCCAAAGATCCACGTGACCAGAGAAATGTCATCGTAGAAATTCGCGCCGGAACGGGCGGGGACGAAGCAGCCCTCTTTGCTGCCGACCTTTATCCGCATGTACAGTCGCTATGCTGAACGCCAGGGTTGGGAAGTCGAGCTGCTATCAGAAAACGAGATCGGAATTGGCGGCTATAAAGAAGTGATTTTCATGGTTAAAGGGTCACGCCGCTTATTCACGCCTGAAATACGAATCGGGTGTCCACCGTGTCCAGCGGGTCCCGCTCACCGAATCTTCGGGTCGCATCCACACCTCCACCGCCACAGTTGCCGTCCTTGCAGAAGTCAATGAGGTCGAAGTAGCCATTCCAGACACGGATATTCGTGCGGATGTCTATAAATCTGCTGGCGCCGGCGGTCAGAACGTTCAGAAGAACGCCACCGCAGTGCGAATTACCCATCTCCCAACCGGCATGGTGGTCGCTTGTCAGGACGAGCGATCTCAGCTTCAAAACCGTATTCGCGCGATGAGCATCTTGCGCGCCCGGCTTTATGAAATGGAGCAGGAGAAAGCGCGCCAGGAGCGCGAACAGGATCGCCGCTCTCAAGTTGGCAGCGGAGAGCGCGCCGAGAAAATCCGCACCTATAACTACCCCCAGGCGCGTGTCACCGATCACCGCATTAACCTGTCGGTCTTCAACTTACCAGCTGTCATGGAAGGCGGGATCGACGAATTTATTGAAGAGCTCTCCATGCGCGATGAATCCGAGCGGCTGTCTGCGGTAGCGGAGTAGAAATTCTATCGCTGGCAGGTCCGCACCTCCTCCCGCACATTCCAACCGGCTCGAGATCATCACAAACCGCCTTGCTGGGCTGAGTGAGACCGCCTCCCTGGATGCACAGGTCCTGCTTGCGCATACAATTCAGCAGCCGCGTTCGTGGGTTGTCGCCCACCCCGAGCTTATTCTCACAGAGTTGCAGGATGCCGATTTAGAGCTAAACTTGAAGCGGCTTGAGAAAGGCGAGCCACTCCCTTATGTGCTGGGAGAATGGGAGTTCTTCGGCATGCGTTTTGCTGTTTCTCCTGCAGTCATGATCCCGCGGCCTGAAACAGAGCAGCTTGTGGAAGTTGGGATCGGCTGGCTAAAAGCCAACCCCACCCGGAGATTCGCGGCTGATATCGGCACTGGTTCTGGCTGCATCTCAGCAGCTCTTGCCGCAGTGATTCCAGACCTCCGCCTAATTGCAGTCGATTGCTCATCCCAGGCGCTTATGCTAGCCAGTGCCAATGCTCGTCGCCATGCCGTGGATGACCGCATAACGTTCGTCTTGGGAGACTTGTTCCCCGCCTCGTCGGAATACCCCTGCCAGCCTTCATTCGATCTGGTTTGCGCCAATCTGCCTTATATTCCCACAGCCGCGCTTGAAGGTCTGCCGGTTGCACGTCGGGAGCCTCTGCTTGCACTGGATGGCGGATGGGACGGTCTGGATTTGATTCGCCGCTTTCTGGCGCTTGCTCCTTTAAAAGTAGCTCCGGCTGGTTTGATCTTGCTTGAGATTGAGTCCGGTCAGGCTGCACAGGTGGAGTTGCTCGCCAGGTCGAATTTCCCGCTTGCAAAAATTTCCGTATTACAAGATCTTGCTGGAAATGATCGTGTGGTTAAGATCCAAATGAATTGATTTTCCGTATGCTAAATATCTTGTTTATAACCTGAACCGAGAATATTTTGCATATTCTTAGAACGTCGAAGGAGACATTTATGAGAAAGACTTTGTTCTTACCAGTAATCTTGTTGTTGCTGATTGCAATTCTGACGGCTTGCGCCCCAGGCGTGACTGCACCAGCAGAGACCAGGACTTTTGCACCGATCGTGGTAAATGATACCGAAGAGCCCGTAGAAACGGCTCCGGTGGTCAGTGGAACACCTCTTCCTGTCGAGCTTGCCGAAACCCCAGCTCAACTCGCAGCCACTGCTGATCCTGCTATTACAGAAATCTCCTCCCAATGGGTGGTTTACAAAATTGTTCCCGGCGAGTCCAAGGCTATTTACGAGGTTGGCGAGACTTTCTTCAACCAGAACAATCGCTTCAACCTTGCGGTTGGTATAACCCCGCAGGTCAGCGGTGAGGTCCGGATCGATATGTCCGATCCCCGCAAGGCTGAGCTAGGAGAGATCCAGGTTGACATCAGCCAGTTCCAGTCGGATTCTGGTCGCCGTGATAATGCCATCCGGGGGCGCTGGCTTGAAAGCAGCACTTATCCGATGGCTGTGTTTAAGCCGACTTCCATTGAAGGGCTGCCTGAGACAGCCTCAGAAGGACAGGAAATTTCCTTTAAAGTGAATGGAGATTTGACTGTAAAACAGACCACTCTCCCCGTTACCTTTGATGTGACTGCGAAGCTTGAGAACGATACTTTGACCGGTACTGCCGCTGCTACGATCTTGCTGAGCCAGTTTGGTGTCGGTCCAATCTCGATCGGCGGGATGCTCGAGACCGAAGATCAGGCGAAGCTGAAATTGGAGTTTATCGCCCGACCGGAGTGAAGGTCTTCTTCTCTAGTTATTCATTGAAAGCAGGTCCGCTTGTTTGTGTTCTTTTCAAAACTGGTGCCAACCCTGGTTTACCCGTTGGGGTTAGCCAGTTTATTGATCCTGCTTGGATTGTTCCTGACCCGCCGCCCAGGTTTGCAGCGCGCCGTGCTGGTGCTTGCGTTGGTCTTGCTTTGGATCGGTGGAAACCGTTGGGTCGCTCTTGGTCTGGCGCGCTCGCTGGAGCAGCAGTTTCCTGCTCCTGAGCCCATTCCCCAGGCAGAAGTGGCGGTTGTGCTGGGAGGCGGCACTGAAACCGCCGAGTTGCCTAGAAAAATGGTCGATGTCAACAGCGCAGGAGACCGGCTGCTCGAGGCGGCCTCTCTCTATCGTGAGGGAAAAGTTCGCCGCATCCTGGTGAGCGGTGGACTGCTTGATTGGGAGCCGCGCTCAATCTACACCCGCCCAAGATATGTCTGACCTGCTCCAGTGGATGGGTGTCCCCGTAGAATCAATCTGGCAGCAAGGTGAGTCGAAAAATACCTACGAAGACGCTGTCTACTCCACCCAAATCCTGAAAGCAAGAGGGATCCAGAATATTATCCTGGTGACCTCCGCCTGGCACATGCCGCGGGCGCTCAAATTATTCCAGGCGCAGGGTCTTACTGTCGTCCCCGTTCCAACCGATTATAATGTCACTCAAACCGGCTGGGAACAGATGTTTCAGGGTGATTGGCGGGCATTACTTCTTGATCTCTTCCCCACTGTGAATAATCTCAGCCTGACGACCAAAATGCTCAAAGAATACATCGGCCTTTTAGTATACGGGCTGAGAGGTTGGACAGGATGAAACCGATTCGCGATAAGCGTATTATTTTAGGAGTAACCGGATCGATCGCTGCATATAAAGCTGCAGAGCTGGCCTCAAGGCTAACTCAGGCTGGGGCGTGGGTAGATGCTGTCCTCACCCCTGCAGCGTTGCAGTTTATTACACCGCTCACATTTCAATCGGTTTCCGGTCGGCGGTCCTATGTTGATGCCGATCTGTGGGGCGCAGAAGGACATATCCAGCATATTGGGCTGGCTCGCGGCGCCGACCTCCTGCTGATCGCGCCGGTATCTGCCAACACAATCGCCAGGCTGGCTCATGGATTGGCGGATAATTTGCTGACTCTTACAGCTTTGGCGGCTTCGTGTCCGATGATGCTGGCGCCGGCGATGGATGGTGGGATGTTTGAACACCCCGCCACGCAGCAGAATTTGAATACGCTCCACCAGCGCGGCGCCGTGATCGTTGGTCCAGTTGAAGGTCATCTGGCTTCAGGGCTGACAGGGAAAGGCAGGATGGTCGAACCGGTAGATCTCCTGGGGCTGGTGCGTTATCAGCTCTCTCGGACTGGGCCATTATCTGGCGAGAAGGTTGTCGTCACCGCTGGAGGCACTCAAGAGCCAATCGATCCGGTGCGCGTGATCGCCAACCGCTCCTCTGGAAAACAAGGATTTGCCCTGGCACAGGCTGCTCTTGACCTGGGTGCTGAGGTAATTTTGATCAGCGCACCGACTGCCCTCGAGACTCCTGCCGGTGCCAGGCGGGTGGATGTGCGCACTGCTGACGAAATGCTCGCGGCGGTGATGGATTCCCTCCCTGGCTCATCAGCGCTGCTGATGGCTGCGGCTGTCGCCGACTTTCGCTCAACAAATGTGGTCAATCAAAAATTAAAGAAAGGTAAGGATATCCCAGTTCTGGATCTGGAGCACACTCCAGATATCTTGAAAAAGGTTGCAGAATTCAAAGCGGTGCAAGGGTGGCCTAAAGTCACAGTGGGATTTGCGGCGGAGAGCCAGTCGCTGTTGGAAAATGCCCGCCAAAAGCTTGAATCTAAGCGCCTCGATCTGATCGCCGCCAACGATATCAGCGCCTCCGATGCCGGTTTCGCCAGCGACTCAAACCGCATCACCTTGCTTGGTCGAAAGAATCAGCCCGAATCGCTGCCGCTTATGTCAAAAATTGAAGCGGCTGAGATCATCATGGACCGAGTAACCGAGCTATTGAAGGATTTATAGGTTCTTCCGGCTTTAATGGAAAATTGAATAAATCAGACCTCCTTGTATGGTTTGTGATTCTCTGATATCCTTTTTGAAATTATCCCTGTCAAACAATCACTGATTGGAGAATAAAAATAATGGCATTAAAAGTTGGTCAGTACGCTCCAGATTTTATTTTGGGAAACCATTTAGGCGAAAAAACCAGGCTGAGTGACTTCCTCGGGAAGAAAAACGTGGTGCTTGCATTCTTCCCGCTCGCCTGGACGCCAATCTGAACAGCCCAAATCCCCTCGTACCAGGTCGCATCGGACCGGTTTGAGCGGGTAAATACCCAGGTCTTGGGTATCAGTGTTGACAGCAAAGATTGTTTGCATGCCTGGGCTGAAAACCTTGGTGGGATTACATTTCCACTCCTTTCAGACTTCTGGCCGCATGGTGCCATTGCTCAGAAATTTGGCGTGCTGCGCTCAGAGGGTTATAGTGAGCGCGCCATCTTCATAATTGATCGGACTGGCACTATTCGCTATGTCGATGTTCACGACATTGACGAACAGCCAGATAATGATATTCTGTTTCATGAGCTCGCCGAGATCGAGGGTGTACCGTTTCCCCAAGAGATCATCACGAGGTCGCCGGCTCCAACCGCAGCAATTTCCGCAAATGAGGCGGCAGATTCAGCACCACAAGCCGCCGCTTCAGAAGCTGAAGCATTGGTGACGATGTACTGCACAGATTGGTGCCCCGCCTGCCGTCGGGCTCGTGCTTATTTCAAGATTAACGAAATTCCATTCCGTGAAATCAATATTTCCCGCGATCGTGCCGCCGCCGCCGATGTGCGCCAATGGACAGGCGGCTATGAAACCACGCCTACATTCAACGTGCAAGGCACGGTTGTCGTAAACTTTGATGTTGAAAAACTAAACAAGCTGCTGGGGATTGCTGGCTGAACCTTCACTCACGACCGCATTTCATTAAATATAATCCAATCAGAGATTAATCAATTCTCTATTTGAAAACCCACCTGCCCCCCGGCCTCATATTGCGGGGGGCTATTGTATCTTCAATTCCTTCTCCTCCTTTCCACCGGAATGCTGCACAGACCATTTGTGCTATAATTTTGGCTTGATATGGCCTCCAAGAAAATTACACCCCGACGAGACTCTCAGCCCTCAGCGAAGTCTGGAAAATCACAACCAAAAATAACTGCTCCCGGTTCAAAAGCTGCCACTCAAACGGGGTCAAATTCTGGCATCCGTGTAAACAGTCGGCCGAAATCTCAGGCTTCGCCTGGATTTCCGGGGAAGCCTGGCGGGACATTGTCCCACAAGACGCCTCCCGCCTCAATAAAAAAATCACAACCGGTGCAGATCAGGAACGGCCTTTCGCTGGACCGCAAGCTTGATATCATCGGGATTGTCATGGCACTGGCTGGGCTGCTGACGTTCCTCAGCATGATTTCGCCGATACAGGGCACCTTGATGGGAAGTTGGGTTTCAGCCCTTCTGCTAGCCTTCGGATGGGGAGCTTACCTTTTCCCTCTGCTCTTGATCGGTTTAGGGTTGTGGCTGGTTCTCCGCAATTTCGAGCGGATCCCTCAGCTCGCCGTTGAGCGCCTGATAGGGTTCGTGCTCCTCTATTTTAATTTATTGGCAGTCGTCCACTTTTTCTTGGTGCTGTCTACTGGTCAGGAAGCTCTCGACCTAGCCAGCGAGTCACTGGGTGGAGGTTATTCTGGGGGAGTGGTGGTTGGATTCTTGCTCGCTGCTTTGGGTCCAGCAGGTGCCGCAATTGCGCTTGCCGCCTGGATGGTGATTGCCCTTGCCCTTTCGCTGGATATCACCGTTGCAGAAATGTTCAAATCTGTCACATCAGCCTTCGAGCGCCTCTCAGATTGGTTCACCGACACTATCTTCGCTCGCCGACATCCAGAAAACCATCCTTCGGTTTCCACACAAGGGTTGCAGGATTACAAACCCACTGCCCGTATTTCGACCCCGCCTTCTGCCACTCAGTCGGGTTTGATGGAAACCAATCCAGAACTCCTTTCTGCCCCAACAGACTTCGGCGAGTAGGACCCCTCCCCCAGTTCAATGGGTGCTGCCCCCGATCGAGCAAATCCTAGACCAGGGAGAGAAAATTGACTACAACGCTGAGGTGGACCTACAGCGAGCAAGACTTATTGAGGAAACCCTGGCATCATTTGGAGCTCCATCTCGCGTGGTAGAGATCAATCGGGGGCCAACCATCACCCAGTTTGGGGTGGAGCCTGATTTCATCGAATCCCGGGGCGGACGCATGCGGGTTCGGGTTGGGAAGATCACGGCCCTTGCAGATGACCTTGCCCTGGCGTTATCTGCCCGCACCATTCGGGTCCAGGCGCCGGTGCCTGGCAAGGGTTTTGTCGGTGTCGAAGTTCCAAATGAAGAGATCTCGCTGGTTGCTCTGCGCGACTTGATCGAAAGTGGAGCTTTCAAGCGCCTCAAATCCCCCTTGCGATTTGCGCTGGGATTGAATGTCTCTGGTAATGCAGTCGCTGCCGACTTGAGTAGCATGCCTCACCTGCTGATCGCCGGGGCAACCGGTTCGGGTAAATCTGTATGTGTCAACTCGCTGATCTGCTGCTTGCTCAGCAACAACACCCCGGATGATCTCAGAATGGTGATGATTGATCCAAAGCGGGTTGAGCTCACTGGTTATAATGGTGTCCCTCATTTGCTCGCCCCAGTGGTGGTAGACCTCGAGCGCGTTGTGACGGTCCTGCAGTGGGTCACCCGTGAGATGGATATGCGCTACCACAAGTTCGCAGAAGCCGGTTGCCGGAATATCCAGGAGTACAACCAGAAAGTTGTCCTCAACGGCGAGAAAAAGCTGCCTTTTCTCGTTGTGATCATCGACGAGCTTGCAGACCTGATGATGCTCGCCCCAGATGAAACCGAGCGCACCGTCACGCGCTTGGCACAGCTTGCTCGCGCTACCGGAATTCATCTGGTGATCGCAACCCAGCGCCCCTCGGTAGATGTCGTCACCGGTCTTATCAAAGCCAACTTCCCAGCCCGGATCGCGTTTGCCGTTGCTTCTGGTGTGGACAGCCGGGTTATCCTGGATCAGCCCGGCGCCGAGCGTTTGCTCGGTCGAGGAGATATGCTGTTTCAAGCACCAGACGCCCCTGCACCGGTCCGCCTTCAAGGTGTTTTTGTGTCGGAATCGGAGATTCAGCGATTAGTCGGCTACTGGCAGGAGTTTGTTGGGCTGTACCAGACCACCCCGACGGCTGCAGGCGGGATTGTCGATGCCCTTCCTGCGGGCATCCCATTGAAGCAGATCCCACTCTGGGAAGAGATGGAAGAGCAAGATGCTGATCCACTACTTAAGGAAGCAATTGACCTTTCAAGGCGCCAGGGTCGGGCTTCCATCTCCATGCTTCAGCGCAGAATGCGGATTGGCTATACCCGGGCTGCCCGGCTGATCGAAACGATGGAAGAACGCGGCATTATCGGACCACCAGACCCTGGCACTGGCACCCGTGAGATCCTCGATTACGGCCCGGCTGCACCACCCGTAGACGATAACTAATTCCGCCGATTCCACATGCATCCTATTCACTATTGTTTATACCTTGCTTATAGACGTTCTAACGCGCTTGGCTGCTTCATAGCCTTATTAATTATCCTGGGAGCTTGCCAACCAGGATTTCGATATGACATTGATACTTCCATATCTCCTACACCACCGGTGACGATGCCCCGATCTACCCTTACTGTCGATCCATCATTTGCCCCTTTTACCCCCTCTACAAACCCATCTCTCGGAAATGCATTGCCAATTCCTTCAGCGAAGGCAGCCTCTACCCAACGCCCAACCCTTTCGCCGATTCCCACCGAGCCGCTAGGTACTGTTGAGCCGCTCAGTACTATCGAGCCGCTCAGTACTATCGAGCCGCTCACCATTACGATCCTGTTTACCGGAGTGATTGTCCCTGCCCGCTGCGTCCAGGCAAAATTGGATTTGCTTGGCAACCCAGACTATCCTTATGAAGAGGTGCGAAAAATCATCTCCAGCGCGGATCTGGCTGTTGGCGTCTTCAATGCCACCATGTCGAACAGAGTCGAGCATACCGGCTGTCTCACTACCTGGCAGCTTGTTGGCAGTCCGGACAATGCCGACGCGGCTGCCCGCGCCGGCTTCGACCTGATGAGCGTCGCCACCAATCACATCAAAGATTGCGGGCTTATGAAATCCTGGTGCGACTACACTTTTTTTGATACGCTTCAAAACCTTAAGCGGGTCGGAATCCAAACCGTTGGCGGTGGCGCCGATCTAAGTGAAGCTCTTCAGCCAGTCGTAATCACCTTGAACGGTGTCCGCTTTGGTTTTGTCTCATTAGGCGACAGCAAAATGGATCCGGTCGTCTTTGCAGCCGAGCGCCATCCCGGGATCGCTCTGCTCAATCCTGAAAACATCCAACGCTCAGTTTCCGCAGCCCGCGAGGTCTCGGATGTCGTGATCGCCTTACCGCATTGGGGTTCGGAGGATATCGCAATCCCAAACTGGCTCCAACGCGAACAGGCGCTCCAATTTGTCTCCGCCGGAGCAGATCTAATAATAGGCAACCATACCCACGTCGTTCAGGCTGCTCAGATGATTGATGGTATTCAGGTATTTTACGGGCTTGGGAATTTTATCTTCGACCAAGGCTTGCGCGATCACCGGCAAGGTCTCATTCTGATGGTTAAATTCCTTGGCACCCACTATATTGGTTATGAGCTCTTCCCAACCCATACGGATGCCGATGGGCGCGTCCACCTTGCAGACCCGCTCGAAGCTGAGGAAATTTTAAATTCCTTCGAGCAGTCGAGCAGCACATTACGATGAAATTTTTTTTATAAGGGATACACAACTGCAGGGTGCCAGTAGACGCTTTACATCACGTCCACCTGCACCCTGCCTCTAAATTTTAAATGGATTTACCTTGCTATTGCGTGCTGGTTGCGCTGGTTTGTACCGCCGGCGTGACTGCCGTTGGGACAATCGTTCCGTTCACCTGGAACACGACCGTTGGAGTGATTGTTGCTGTTGGTACCGGTGTGGCTATATTTACCGGGATGACCAGCAGCTGTCCTGGGTAGATCTCGTTCTCATTCTCAATATTATTTTCTTCTTTGATCGCATCTACTGTGCTGTTGAACTGTGTTGCGATTGCGCCAAGCGAGTCGCCAAGCTGCACACGGTAATCAATTTTTGTCCCACGTCCGATGTTCTCTGGCAAAGGGGTTGAAGTTGGCAGTTGCGTATCTGCCGACGGGATGATCAGCTTATCTCCAACACGAATCGTTGGGTTTGCAGGGTCCAGGTTGTTCACAGTGATCAGCACCAGCAGGTCAACACCAAATTCTTGGGAAATAGACCATAAATTATCCCCATCTTCAACCTGGTAGACAAACGGTCCAGATTGGGTCGGAGCGGTTGTAGAAGTTGGAGTCTCAGATGGAGCAGAAGTTGGGCTGGCCGTTGGGCTGGCAGTGAAGGTTGGGGTCGCAGTTGCAGTTTGAGTTGGGGTTGGAGTATCACTCGCAAACAAACTAATCTGGATGCCCGGACCTCCGGATCCCAATAACCAGAAGATCAAGAAAGCCGCACCCGCAATGAGCAATACGGCCATAATGCCAAACAGCACTGGAGCCTTCCTGGCTGCCAGCTGTTTCTTGCGGTAGGCCTCTATCACATTTTGGGCACTATCTTTTTCGGTCATGCTGTCTTCAAGCCTTTTCCTTCCAATTTGGGTCGTTTTATTCGGTCCCTTCCTCTTCCAGGATACATCGGCGTGATTCTACCCCATTTTTTGCCTCTTTGGGGGGCTTGAACAGAACACCAACCCACTGTTCGCATTCAGCAATCTTGCACGGATTTTCTATCCTAGTGAAGTCTTTCATTCTGGACAGGTTGACATAAGTAGACCAAAGCCGAAGGTCTATGGGAGCCATTGTGGCTGATATCCTCCCACCAGAAGCTGTCTGCTTTCTCCTGAAAGCAGGTCATAGATCCAGATTTCCGGTGGTTCGGTCATTGCGCTTTGGTCAAATCTCATATATGCGAGCTGGTCTCCATACGGGCTCCAACTGAAATCAAAATGATTGTACAGTGGTTCCTCAGTGAGCGCTCTCGCCTCGCGGCTTTCTGTATTGGCGATCCAAATTTGCCGTCCTGGTGTCCACTGCTTCGCGTCCAAATATTTCCGACCAAAAACCAGGAAATCACCCCGTCGAGAAAATGCCGGAGAAGCATCTTCGACGCCATGTCCAGGGGTGAGGTCCTCGCTGCGCTTTGTATCCAGGTGATGTAAAATCAGGTGGCTGTCTGCAAGAGAAACAAGGTTGGAAAGCTCTGGGGAGTTCTGGCTACCCAACACGTAGCTGATCTCAGGAGCCAGGAAGGCATTCCCATCAGGATGCCAGATCCCTCCTTCTCCGACCTGGTTAGGAAAACGCCCTACTTCTTTCCCCGCACTGTCGGAGAAAACATAGGCTGCATCGCTGACATCATAAAATCCAAGCAGCCCCTTGCTTGACCAGCTGGGCTGTTCGGTTTGGTGTTCAGGGTTGCCAGCAGAAAAAGCGTTGCCCTCATTTCCGTTTATTAATGGGAGAACCCAAATCTGCGGATTCTCATTCCTCCCACTCCCGGGCAAACTGCTCCGTTCGAAGGCGAGGTGGGAATTTTGAGGGTCAATGGACAGCGATTGGCAAATTGCTTGCTCGCATTCGTATACGACCTCTGGTGAAGGAATGGCAGAAGGTTGAACTGCATCCGATCCTTTGAGGCGGGTTTGAATGTCATCCAGTCTCAGTTTATAGATTGTGCTCCCCGAGTTCCCATGACGCTGGGTGAAGAAAACCGCCTGCCCATCGCTTTGCACGGTGTAATCCAACACGCCTTGATTAGCTGTGGTGAGGGTTTGGCTAATGCCGCTGGCTGGCTCAATCAAGTACAGGTTTGCCGGCCCATTGGTAGGGTAGAGCAACAGCAGCTGTGAAAGCCTATTCTGGGAGCTGGTCGCCTCTAAAGTTGAATTATCCGAATCCAAACCGCGGTTCAACCTGGGAAGTAACCACCAGATCGCGAGAAGAAGACCAACCCCTGCCATAATCCCGATCAGGAGAACTATTCGCAGCCGGTGATGCATATGATGATTATAACTGACAGTCCAGCTGCATATCGTCAGCGGGGATGAATGCGAGCCCCTAATAGTCTCTAAGGCTTTCAAGCCATTATCCCGCAAGAGCCATATTCGCCGTGGTAGAATGATCAGCGTGAAACGCTGGCAGTTTTGGCTTGGCATGGTCATCAGCCTGATATTCCTCTATCTTTCGCTGCGCGGGCTGCATCTGGACGAATTAAGCCGGGCATTCCAACAAGCAAATTATTGGTGGCTTATCCCGGGCGTCGCGATTTATTTTGTTGCAGTCTGGGCTCGAGCCTGGCGCTGGCACTATCTGCTAAAACCGCTGAAGCAAATCCCAACAAAAGAACTCTTCCCTACCGTAACGATTGGCTATTTTGGCAACAATGTCTTCCCCGCCCGTGCCGGAGAGATCCTGCGCGCCGTCGTTTTGAAGCAGGATGAGCAAATTCCGATATCCGCTTCCTTAGCTACGATAATTGTCGAGCGTGTCTTTGATGGGGTTATCATGCTGGCATTTGTCTTTGTTAACTTACCCGAGCTGGCAAAACTGACCTCCAGCTCAGGCTTCGTCGGCGATATCCGCAGCCTCGCGATAGCTGGCACATTGATCTTCAGCGGCGCCTTACTCATCTTCCTGATCGCGGCAATGTTTCCCGAGCGATCCCAGACCATTTTTACCTCACTGGTCAATCGTCTGCTTCCAGAGCGATACCGAACGCGCGCGGTCAGCGTTTCCAGTCGCTTTCTTGGGGGGTTGGCTGCCTTGCGGTCACCGCGCGGTGCTATGATGGTATTCCTAACATCTCTGGTCATCTGGCTCCTGGAGACAGGAAAATATTGGTTTTTAATGCACGCGTTTCCTTTCCGGGTCAGCTTCTTCGCGCTGATGCTGATGAATGGGATAGTCAATCTGGCAACCACAATTCCATCCGCGCCAGGCTACGTCGGCACCTTCGATGCACCAGGGATTGCTGTTCTCCAGGCTTACGGGGTCGCGAAAGCCACCGCAGTGGCTTACACCCTTGCTCTCCATGCAGCACTGTGGCTGCCGATCACCCTCCTGGGCGGTTATTACATGTTAAAAAAGGGAATTCGGTACAGCAGCGAAGACCTTAAAACTGCGCAGGTGGAGGTCTGAGTGTCAAAGCGAATAGCCATCATTGGCGCCGGGATCGGTGGCATGTCCGCCGCCTTTGACCTTGTTCGAAGCGGAAATTCGGTGGTGATCTATGAAGCCGCGGATTTTGTTGGGGGCTTGGCAGCTGGTTTTAAAGAACCACACTGGGACTGGAGCGTCGAACAGTTCTACCACCACTGGTTTGCCAGCGACCGCCATATGTTGGGCTTGATCGATGAGCTGGGCTGGGGCGATCGCGTCGTATTTCGCCGACCTTTCACAGTGATGTATCATAAAGGCAGCTTTTACCCCTTCAATTCCATCTTAAAAGCCATCCTTTTTCCAGGTCTGGGTTGGGGTTTCCGAAAAATTCGTTTTGGTTTGGTTGGGCTGTATCTGAAGCTTTCTAGCAATTGGCGCCTCCTCGAGAAATTCACGGTTGATGAATGGATGCGAAAATGGGCTGGTGATAAGGTTTATGAACTGATGTGGCAGCCTCTCATGGTCGGGAAATTTGGCGAGCGCTATGCCTCCGAGGTGAATATGTCTTGGATGTGGGCGCGTTTAAAGGCTCGCACTACACGCCTCGGGACTTACCAGGGCGGATTTCAAGCTTTTTCCGACCATTTTGCCGAGCGAATTCGTTCGCTTGGCGTCCAAATCAACCTCTCAGCCCCAATCGGCAGAATATCCCCTTTGCCGGGCGGTGGTCTGGAGCTTCATACCGCTTCCGGCCATGAACGCTTCGACCAGGTCCTTATGACCGCTTCACCTGCCTTACTGGCTCGTTTGTCCCCAGATCTGCCTCAGAATTACCTTAAAGGTCTCCTCGAGCTGAAAAGCATGGGCGCGGTGGTTATGACCCTCGCCTTGAAGCACCCCCTTTCGCTGCAAGGATACTACTGGTACAACCTCCCCAAGTCTGCGGGTTTCCCATTCCTGGCATTGGTTGAGCATACCAACTTCCTCTCCCCCGAATATTTTGGAGGCGACCATATTATTTATCTTGGGGATTATCTGGAAACAGACCACGAATACTTCCGCCTGACCCAGGAAGAGCTGCTGCTTCGCTTTCTGCCGGCTCTGAGCCGCATCAATCCCGATTTCTCGCCAGATTGGGTCCGCAAGACCTGGCTTTACCGCACGAATTATGCCCAGCCAGTACCTCTGGTCAACCATTCAAAGAATATCCCTTCAATTGAGACGCCTGTACCCGGGCTCTTCTTCGCCGGTATGAGCCAGGTTTATCCCTGGGACCGCGGCACGAATTTCGCGGTAGAGATCGGACGTCGAGCTGCTCGTTTGATGAGCAACAGGGTTTGATCGAACTACTTTAGATTTTATTGGATCACTGGACCACCGGATTCCCACCGCTTTTGCTGGGACCGATTGATCGAAATATTCCATCTATTCCGGATCTCCCCTTTTGTCAGGATATCCACAACAACCCGGATGAGCATTGGATCGTCGACAAAACTGGTCTCACCTGAGTCGGAGCCATGACAATCGAGATAGTGACTCGTAACCGCAGCCAGGTGCTTGCTGCGGCCGAACCTGCCGAATCAACTTAAGCTGAATTACGCGATCAGCAGCAGTGAATTCTGGTCGCCTCTCTTCACAGTGCTATTCACCCTTTCCATTTTGGATTGTAAATTCCTGCTGCAAAAATGTGCTAATTTGCCCTCTTTATCGGAGAATAACGATGGAAATGGTTGTTTAAACCGGTTTTAAAAATTGCGGCAAGAGTTCGATATTCTCTCTTACCTTTCTGAGATTGGCTGATAGAATCCACGCGTGGATTTGAGCGAATTTCAAACTTTGATGACACCTCTAGGCAGAGAGGCTCTAGCCGACGCGGCTTCCCTTTTTCCTCGCGAGTCGGATTACCTGGTTCATTTCACCGAACTTTCCCGCCGCTATCCTCCCGATCTGGCTCGTCATGCCCTCGAAATGGCCATCCTTCGCCTTGAGGCTTCTTCCAGGTTTCCTGGCGCCCAGTCAATGTTTTTTACCCGTCCTGCTCTCGAACAATCCTCCCATCCCGCAATTTCAGCCTACCGCCTTCGCCGCTTCGCTGCTTTTGAGCGGGTTTTCGATCTGGGTTGTTCGATCGGTGCGGACACTCTGGCTCTTGCCGGTATGGTTCCATCGATTGGCGTAGATCTTGACCCGCTCCGCCTGGCGATGGCAGCTGCCAATCTCAGCGCTCAGGCGCCTGATGCCAATGCCAGCTTCATCCAGGCGAACCTGGTTCACTCGCTGCCCTTTAACCTCACTTCCGATGAGGCCATCTTCTTTGACCCTGCCCGCCGCGTCGCTGGTCGGCGCCTCCATTCCGTGCGGGATTATCTTCCTCCACTCGAAATTGTCCGCGATTGGCTTCCTGACATCCCCGCAATTGGCGTCAAGATATCCCCGGGGGTCAAAGCGGTCGAGCTGGCAACATACCGTGCGGAGATTGAATTCATTTCCCTGGATGGTGAGCTTAAAGAAGCGGTTCTCTGGTTCGGACCTCTCCAAACTGCCTCTCGCCGCGCCACGGTCCTTCCTGGTCCTTATACCCTTGCCGCTGCGATCCAAAACACACCTCGCCCCGATCCACTCTCCGATTCTGATCTACAGCTCCAGCTGAGTGATCCAAGGGCATATCTTTATGAGCCAGACCCTGCCATCTTGCGCGCCGGTCTCGTTCGGCGTCTTGCCGAAGAGCTTGACGCATCGCAGATCGATGCGGACATAGCCTTTCTGACGTCTGATCGACTTATCCAAACACCGTTTGCCCGGGCCTACCCGGTGGATGCGTGGCTCCCATTCAACTTGAAAAAGTTACGACTAGCTCTCCGCCAGCGAGGGGTGGAATCTATCGTTGTCAAGAAGCGCGGCTCTCCTATCCCACCTAAATCGCTTATCCGACGGCTGGGGATGAAGCCCGGCAGAGGCAGCCTCCCTGGGGAGCGCATCGTTTTCCTTACCCAGCTTCGCGATATGCCTGTCGCTGTGATCTGCCTCGCCTCGCTTTGAGATTCGGCTTTCACCTTCGCGTTTCAGTCCCTTCAAACCTGCTATAATCTTGCGCGTGGATTCGAGCCTTCCCGAAACCGTAATCACCTGCACCCAATGTGGTGGAGAGCTTCACCCAGACGAAGGTCAGATCTTCCTGACCTGCCCATACTGCAGCTCAACAATTTACCTCGATAAATCCCGCCTTGTTTTTCATTGGTATGTTGCCCCAACGCTTGACGAAACAAAAGCACGAAGTTCGCTTGCACGCTGGATGTCAGGCTCCCAGACGGTCAAAGACCTCGACCGCAAATCCTCCATAACGGAGGCTGCATTCACATACTTCCCGCTCTGGTTATTCAAGCTCAAGTCACCGGGTGGAAACGACCAGATCGTCCTTAAGCCAGCTGCTGCGACATCTGTTGGCGAGATCAGCAGCCTCAACCTTCCTGCTGGCGACCTTCGCCGCATCACTCAAGATGTCCTGTCTCAATCCACATTGCCAAGCGTTCCGCTACAAACCGCTCTCGCCTGGGTGGGCAATTCAGGCGGCTCGAACCTCTCCGTTGTTGAGCAGTCGCTAGTTCATATCCCCCTCTATACATTTAAATACACCTTTCAAGGTAAGATTTATACCGCGCTGGTTGAAGCCGCTACCGGTGAGGTGTTCGCCAGCCTCTTCCCAGCCAAATCTGAAGCACCGTTCCTGCTGGCTGGTGGGATATCAGCAGTGGTCTATCTGTGCCTGGCTTTATTCCCCATCATGGGCTGGGCAACGCGTGGCAGTCAGGGGCTTGGAATTGGCTTGCTGCTATGCAGCGGCATCGGCCTTGTAGCTGGGATTATTCTGTTTGGGCTGGCGGTGTGGGTAGCTGCAAAGATATGAGCGCTGCTTTAGAGCCTGAGAAGCTGTTTGGTTTGACATGCCCGAAATGTGGGGGTGTTGTCCCGCTCCCAGAAGGTCAGTTGATTGTCAAATGCCCCTACTGCAGCCAGCGTTCATTCGTGCGCGGCGAGCGTGGTCTGCTGCGCTATCAGGCGCCGCTGCGGGTAGATAAAGCTCAGGCGCAGCGCCTCCTTTCTGGGTTCTTAACTGGGAATTTCGCGATTGCCCCATCTGCCAGAAGCCAATCCAGATTGGTTAAATCGCTGTTGATTTTCCTCCCTTTTTGGACCACCTGGACTCGTCTTGTCGCCTGGGTATTTGGTGAGAAAAAAGTCGGCAGCGGAAACGATTCTCACTACGAACCTCGGGAAGTTCGCTTTGTCCAGCAGCTAACCTGGAATCGGGCTGCGGCCGAGGTTGGTGAATTTGGAGTGAAGCAAATCCCACCAATCGAACCCAATCTAGAGCCGTTCAACTCCGAGATCCTTCACCAGTTGGGGATGGTCTTTGAGCCAGCTGGATCCTTCAGCGAGGCCCGTCAGGCTGCAACGAGCCATTTTGAGAATTTCACCGAGCGCCAGGCTGGTTTGGATCGAGTCAGCCAGGTCTTCTTGCGCACCTTCAGCCAGCGTTTTGCGCTGGTCTATCACCCGCTTTGGGTCCATCGCTACCTGTTCCGCGGCCGATCCTTTCAGGTGGTTGTAGACGGGGTATCTGGTAAAGTCCTCTACGGGAAAGCCCCGGGCAATTTAATTTATCGGGCTGGGCTCCTGGTATTGGGAATGGCTTTCGGCGCATTTCTCGCAATCGATGTGCCAGCATTCGTCCTTTCAAGTGCAGATAATGGGGATTCATTCTGGTTTGCGCTGGTCCTTTTCGCTGCAGGGTTGGTTACCATGTTTGCGTCGTATCGAAAATTCCGCCGTGGCGAGCATTATGAATTCCGCCTGAATCCTCTCCCAGAGCTTGCCGGATTAAATAATCCGTTAGAAGCCATCCGCTCGATCAAGGAACTGGAAAAATGGATCGACCAGTTGAGTTAATCCCGCTGAACTGTCTGCGCTGCAGCTCCCCGGTCCCCGCCGAGCCAGATGAAGCTGCCTGGCTTTGTTCGCAGTGCGGGCAGGGGATGCTTCTTGACCCGAATAATGGGCTTCTGCCCCTGCCTTTCAAATTCAGCCGCCTCCTCCAACCCAATGGGCTCGGTAAGCCGTATTGGATTGCTGAAGGTGCGGTCAAACTAGGCCGATATTCCTATGGCTCGGCAGACAGATCTGCCCGCGAAGCCGAGATTTTCTGGAGCCAGCTGCGTCTTTTCTTTGTTCCGGCTTTCACTTCAACCTTGGAGAATCTGTTGAACAGCGCTCAGCATTATCTGCTCAATCCACCTGAGCTTGTTGAAGGTCAATCTATGCCTTTTGAACCGGTCACACTTCAGCTTGATGATGTTCGACCTGCTGTTGAATTTGTCATCATGGCGGTCGAAGCCGGGCGTAAGGACAAGCTCAAGCACCTGGAGTTCAACCTGGATCTTTCTTCGCCCGTTTTGTGGATTTTGCCGTGATCGGTTTGCCGCTTTGTTATAAAACCATCACTTACTTCCGCGTTCCTCTGGTCATCCTCCTGTTTTGTCTTTCTGCCTGCCAACCTTCAAGCGTCAGACCGCCAGCAGGTAGCACATCTGTGTCGCAAGCTGTTATCCCAACCGGATCATCAAACGGAGCTTCTGAAGATCGACCACGCAGTTTGACATCTTCACCCACCAATTCCTGGTATTCTGTCTATTTTACAGATCCTTCCGACCCTGCCAGCAAATCCTATCGCGGCGGTCCCGACCAGGATCTTGCCGCTGCAATCCGCCGCGCTCGCGCCAGTGTCGATGTGGCGGTCCTCCAGCTCAACTTGTGGAGCGTGCGCGATGCCCTTATCAATGCACACCGCCGCGGAGTCCGCGTCCGGATGGTCACCGACAGCGATTATTTCGATCAGCAGGAAGTCCAGGCGCTCGCCGAAGCTGGGATTCCGGTTGTTGGTGATCGGCGGGAAGGGCTCATGCATAACAAGTTCATCGTCATCGACCAGTTCGAGGTCTGGACAGGCTCGATGAATTTTACGGTTTCCGAGACCTACCGCAATAACAATACCTTGATGCGAATCCGCTCCACCCAGCTCGCCCAGAACTACACAACCGAGTTTGAAGAAATGTTCCTGGATGGCCAGTTTGGACCTGGCTCGCCGGCTAATACTCCCCATCCAAACTTAAACATTGATGGCTCCTCAATCCAAAACTGCTTCTCGCCAGACGATGGCTGCATCCCCCTCCTGACTTCTGCTATCTCAGCCAGCGCGGGATCGGATTGTATTCCTGGCATACTCATTCACCTCCGATGAGCTCGCCGACGCGCTGATCGAACGCCGAAGCCAGGGGATCGTCGTTGAAGGGGTCATGGAAGCCTCCCAGGTTGAATCCAATATAGGCGGCGATTATGAGCGGATGCTTTCAGCCGGGATAAATATTCGCCTGGATGCCAATCCGAACCAAATGCACGAAAAAGTCTTTGTTATCGACGGGCAAACTATTTCAGTCGGCTCCTTCAACTTTACCTACTCCGCGGCTGCCCGCAACGATGAAAACCTGCTTCTGATCGAAAATCCGGCAATCGCAGTGCTGTACCTGGCTGAATTTGAGCGCATATTTGACTCCGCCCGATAGGGTCCTGTTGATTAGTGCTTGCAGTGTGGT
The DNA here is from genome assembly GCA_963827155.1 of uncultured Chloroflexia bacterium. Taxonomy (GTDB): domain Bacteria; phylum Chloroflexota; class Anaerolineae; order Anaerolineales; family UBA4823; genus UTCFX2. The sequence continues at coordinate 3,384,341 of CAWGZV010000002.1, forward strand.
ATCGTGCATTACAGCTGATGCTTATGTTCATGCGAAGAGATCACGCTCTTGACTTTCTCATAAGATCACAACTTAAGCCGGTATTTGTAATTGCTCTGCCAAAAAAAAAATAATAATAAGGTAGAATCAGATAAATATCCACCGGAGGACGCTGGAATGATCGAGACAAAAGGTGAATTCTATTTAGGCCGCATTGTCGATCCGACAAACGGCAAAGTAACTGCCAAACCCCTGCTCTATGACCCGGCTGACCTGACTACACATGCGTTTGTAGTTGGGATGACCGGCTCCGGTAAAACTGGTCTCTGCGTGGATTTATTGGAAGAAGCAGCCTTGAATGGGATCCCGTCGCTGATGGTCGATCCGAAGGGTGATATTACCAACTTGCTGCTTCACTTTCCGGACCTGCTCCCTGATGATTTCCAACCCTGGGTTAATCCTGACCAGGCTCGACGTGACGGGTTGACATTAACCCAAGCAGCCGAACAAGCAGCGGCATCGTGGAAAAAAGGTCTGGCTGAATGGGAAATAGGTTCTGATCGCCTCAAAGCTCTGAAATCATCGGTTCAGTTTGCCATATTCACTCCTGGCTCCGATTCGGGCGTGCAGGTCAGCATCCTGGCTTCCCTGAAAGCCCCTCCTATCCCCTGGGAATCCAACCGCGAATCCCTTCGAGAAAGGATCTCAAGCACGGTCACCGCACTGCTCAGCCTGGTTGGGCTCAAGGACCTAGATCCGGTCCGCTCGCGTGAGCACATCCTCCTTTCGAATATTTTCGAAAACGCCTGGAGCAAGAAGAAAGATCTGGACCTTAGCGAATTGATCTTGCAGACCCAAAATCCCCCCTTCCAGAAACTAGGTGTTTTCGATATAAATACTTTCTTCCCGCAGAAGGAACGTTTTGAGCTTGCAATGCTCTTGAACAACATCCTTGCCGCTCCAGCATTCCAGGCATGGATCGAAGGTGAGCCGCTCGATGTAGCCAGCCTTCTCTATACACCGGACGGGAAGCCGCGCCACAGCATCTTTTATATCGCCCATCTACCCGATGCCGAGCGGATGTTCTTTGTCACGCTGCTTTTCTCTGCTGTCGAATTCCTGGATGCGCGCCCAAAGCGGCACTTCCTCTCTGCGCGCTTTGATCTATTTCGATGAAATCTTTGGGTATCTGCCTCCTGTAAGCAATCCTCCTTCCAAAGAGCCGATGCTCCGAATGCTGAAGCAAGCGCGCGCCTTCGGGGTCGGTTTGGTCCTTGTTACCCAAAATCCGGTGGATGTGGACTACAAAGGCTTATCCAATACGGGTACCTGGTTCATTGGAAAGCTGCAGACCGACCAGGATAAACAGCGTCTCTTGGATGGTTTGCAAGGAGCTGTCTCAGGTGGGCTCAACCGCAGCGCATACGACCGGATGATTTCAGGCCTTGGTAAGCGCGTCTTTTTGATGCACAATGTTCACAACAAAGAGCCGCTCTTGATGCAAACTCGCTGGGCGATGAATTACCTCACTGGACCGCTCACCCGATCTCAGATCCCAGATCTCAACCGGTTGGCTGCAATTTCAAGCGCATCCAGCACTGTCGCAGACCAGCCTTCCCCTCAAGCGCCAACAGCCCCAGTGCAAAGGGCAGAGCGCCCCAAGCAAGCACTCCAGGCTGCTGGCTTGCTTTCGACCACCCGCCCGTCTGTTCCAAACGGGATTGATGAATACTTCCTTCCCTTCAACCAAACGTTGTCTGAAGCGCTGGAAGCGACCTCCGCAGCAGTGGATCAATCACACCCTCAAAAATCGATCGTTTGCCATCCAGTATTAGTGGCTCAGGCTCGTACGCTCTTCTTGAACCGCAAGTACAACCTGGATTTCGAGCTTGCTCAGGCGGTGATCGTTTCCAGTCCGGACCGCCGCGGAGTCGTGCGTTGGGAAAATTTCTCCGCAGACCCAATCGATCCACGGTCCCTGGCTGATCAGCCAGATCCTCAGGTCCAATTCTCCTCTCTCGATGGACCGCTCGGCGATCCGAAAATCCTGGCTTCGTTGCAGCGCGACTTTGCAGATTGGGCATTTCGCAGTGCTAAGGTGACCATCCGGGCGAATGAGGAATTGAAAGTATTTGCTGGTCCGGATGTTTCACAAGCAGACTTCCGCCAGTTATGCTCTGATGCCGCCCGAAAAGCCCGAGATGCAGAGATAGAGACTCTCAGCCAGGGTTATGACCGCAAGGTAAATGCCCTGCAGGAAAAGATCAAGCGCAAGCAGCGCGAGCTCGATCAGGACGAGACCAAGCTCTCGCAGAGAAAATTAGAGGAGCTCGGGACTCATGCCGAAACCTTGCTCAGCCTCTTTGCTAAGAGAAAGAGCAGCAGAAGAATTTCCAGCTCGCTTTCGAAGCGCCGAATGGCAGCAGAAGCGAAAGCCAGCGTCGTTAAATCGCAACAAACCATTGAAGATCTTACCCAGCAAGTCGCCGAGCTGGAGAAAGAAAGAGACAAAGCAATTGCGGCAGTAGAAAACCGGTGGGGGGACATTGCAGCCCAAATCCAGGAGCTGACGATCACACCACTCAAGAAAGATGTTCAGGTAGAGCTTTTCGGTGTCGCCTGGTTCCCTTATTATCAACTCGAATCTGGCGGGCAGGTTGTCGAGCTGCCTGCGTTCAGCGCATCATGATCACGGTTTATGCTTCCGACTGTTACTAATTGCTGCTGAAGTCCGCAGGGCTTTTTAATCCTTAATCAGGACGGTGCTTACATTGAAGACTTTGCTCATTTTACGGCATGCAAAATCAAGCTGGAAGGAACTCCTCACTTCCGGATCATGAACGGCCGCTAAACAAGCGCGGTCTCGGTGACGCCCCGATTGTTGGCAGGCTGATTAAGGATCACGACTTGCTGCCTGAACTTGTCCTTACATCCACTGCCGTCCGCGCTCAAGAGACTGCCAGGTTAGTACTGGAAGCAGCCCATTTCAAAGGCGACATCCAGGCCCGCGACGATCTCTACGCCTTTGAGCCCGGTGCCTACTTAAATGCACTTACCCGGCTTGATGATCGATTTAAGCGTATTATGTTGGTAGGTCACAATCCGGCGCTCGAAGAGCTGCTGACCGAACTCACCGGAGAATATCAGCCTTTTCCAACCGCCGCGCTGGCACAAGCCGAGCTTTCCATTGAACATTGGCGCGATATCTCTTTTGGTATGCAAGCGCGTCTGAAAAATATCTGGCGTCCCAAAGAATCGAAGCATTGAGCGTGTGGCCGCAGCCGCATTAGTAGATTGTTTGAACTTGTTTTCAAAAATTCTTAACCACATCGCAAGTGAACAGAGCGTGTCCGTCAGGCTATCTTTCGTTTATCGTTGTGGAGATAATTGAACCAGAAAGAATGAACACGTACAATTCTCCAGAATACCAAAACGAGATTCAATAATCAGTTCCTATGCCGCTACCTTCAATTTCCTCTCAAATTTCTCCCTGGATTATCTTCTCGGCGACCGTCATATACGGATGGGTACATTCGTGGCTGGCGTCCTTCCAGTTCAAGCAAGGCGCCCGCCGCCTCATGGGTGCACATATTTACGACCATTATTACCGCCTGTTCTACAACCTATTCGCTTTTGTCAGTCTGCTTCCAGTCATGGCGTTGGTGGCCCTCCTTCCCGATCAAAAGCTTTATATCATCCCTTTTCCTTGGTCGCTGGTATCGATCGCTCTTCAGTTAGCTGCGATTGGATTTTTAGTCATCGGTTTGCTTCAGCGGGATTTATTAGAATTTGTCGGATTGCGCCAGATGGTCGAAAAGACGCCTGCTCAATCACAAGAATTGATCGTTAAAGGACTGTATCGCTGGGTTCGTCATCCCCTTTATACTGCAGGGTTTGTGTTTCTTTGGGCGGCGCCGGTTATGACAGTAAATATTATGGCTTTTTACATCGGGCTCAGTCTTTACCTGGTAATCGGCGCATATTACGAGGAACGAAAACTCTTGAGCGAGTTCGGAGAGAGCTACCGCCGTTATCAGCAGGCGGTTCCAATGTTCCTCCCAGCGCCGCCTCGGGATAAATTTAGGGTATAATTCATCCCCGTGCCAAAACAGAAGACACCGCAAGACCTGAGTATCGACGAGCTGCGCTGGCTGCTGGTAGAAAAAAGGCGTTCGATCCGCCAGGCTCGGCTTGAACGCTACCGGCGCAGTGGGCGGATGGTTACCCTCGCTTCAGATCTTGACAGCCCTGCTCTTGAAAGCTGGCGCAGCGCTGAATTGGGTGAAGTGCCGGTGGTCTCACGCGGGCCTTCGATTGGCAAGCGCATCCTGGATGGGTTTCTGCTTCTGATTGAAATCAGCGCAGTCATTGGCTTCGTATACATACTTTTCAATGGGATTAACGTGCTGCAAGAACTTAATCGAGAAGTCGTCTCAGTGATTGAGCAGCCAACGCTGACGCCTACCCCATTGATCGCCGCCGTCGTTCTGCCTTCTGGGCATACCCCGCCCGATACGCCAGGAGGATCGCGCTTTAATGAAGAGGAGATCCCAGAGCATCTGCGCCCATTGGTACAGACGCTCTACAATGCCCCGATCCCTACCCCTTCGCCTGAGCAGGCTGTCCGTCTTCAACTGCCGGCGATTGACATCGATGCACCTATTGTCCAGGGTGATGGCTGGGAACAGTTGAAGAAAGGCGTCGGCCAGCATGTCGGTTCGGTTAATCCGGGCGAAAGAGGTAATATTGTCCTCTCGGCCCATAATGATATTTTTGGAGAGATCTTCCGAGATCTCGATCGCCTCAATCCTGGTGATCTGGTGCATGTGTTTACCAATCAGCGCTCATACACCTACATCGTTGTCGACACCCAAATAGTCGAGCCGACCGCCGTGGAAGTGATGGATCAGACCACCCAACCCACCGTGACGCTGATCTCGTGTTATCCATACTTGAAGGATAATAAACGGATCGTGGTAATTGCCCGCTTGCAAACCGGCGGTTAGGAATAGTTGAATTAAGGAGATATAAATATGGCAAAAAAGAACAAGAAACAGACCCGTAAAGTATCCGGAGTTAGCTCAACGGTGGAAGCGAATGTCAACTTCCAGCAGAATGCGAATGCGAGCGTGACCAGCCGCTTGTCGGGTTCGGATTTCAATCCCGACTACAGTCAGACCATAAAAGATCTAAAGCGGATTGGTATCCTGGCTGGGACCTTTTTCACCATTCTGATAATCATCTCATTCTTTCTGCGCTGATCCGGGGAATTTCATAGGGGTTCCTCCCTATATGTTTCTGGAATCCCTTTACCATGTGGTTTAATGAGATTGTGTAATTCGTTTGGTAAGTGAGGTCGTCTGAGGCAGAACCCTAGCGATGACCCTTCTCACTCCCAACCAACCCGAGTCGCCTAAGTGGGGCTCGACCACCAAAACTGTAGTCGGTCTGGCTGTTATAGCCATGATCGCGGCTTTGGTTGTCTACTTCCGAAATATTGTTGGGCCGCTTCTGCTGGCTTTTATTATCGCGTTCCTCCTGCACCCACTTTGCGGCGGCTTACATAAGACTTTTAAGCTGAGCTGGCGGATGTCGGTCAATATCATTTACCTCGTTCTGATATTGATCCTAATTTCCCTGATCGCCCTCAGCGGATTCGCGATTATTCAACAAGCCCAGAGCCTGGTCAATTCAGTTGATAATTTTATCCAGACCCTTCCCGAGCTGGTGAGAGACCTTGCTACTCGAACTTACAGCCTAGGGCCGTATACATTCACTTTTTCAAAGGCCGATCTCGAATCGCTGACCAACCAGTTGCTAGGAACCGTACGGCCTCTCATCGGGCAAGCCGGCACCCTTCTGGGAAAATTTGCCGCGAGTGCTGCAACGAGCCTGGCATGGGTCCTCTTCTCGCTGGTCATTTCTTATTTTCTGCTTTCAGAGAGCGGTCAGTGGCGTGAATCCCTCATCTACTTCGAGATCCCTGGTTATAACGCCGATGTTCAGATCCTTATTCAAAAGCTAAGCGCAACTTGGGACGCCTTTCTGCGGGGCCAGCTTCTGATCTCCTTGATGGTTATTGCATCATATTATCTGATGCTCACCATGCTTGGCACCCGGCTTACCCTTGTGATCGCGCTAATGGCTGGTCTGGCGAGGTTTTTACCCTATATTGGTCCGCTGATCACCTGGACAGTGACTGGCATCGTGGCATTCTTGCAGGTTGGAAATTATTTTGGCCTGGAGTCGGTTACCTATACCATCTTAGTACTTGGCTGCTGTGTCTTGCTCGACCAGGTCTATGATAATCTCGTCGTTCCACGCGTGATCGGTCGGACGCTCGGCCTCCATCCTGCCGGTGTCCTCATCGCTGCCTTGATTGCGGCACGCTTGATTGGTCTGATCGGGCTTGTGCTGGCCGCCCCCGTATTAGCTACGATCATGCTTGGTGGGCGCTACATTGGGAGGAAGATGTTCGATTTACCCCCCTGGCCTCCTGAACAGGAGCGAGAAATAAATCCTCCCCAAATGCCCTGGACGCGTTTCGCCATTAAGCTAGGCTCGCTCTGGCGTTCCTTAAAAAAACGGTCCTGACCCGTTTACAGGGCTTGAGGATTTTTGCTAAACGATTCTGGACCCGTTCAAAACGCCTGGACCGTAGAGTTTTTCTCTGATCTCAAGGACTTGTTTACGCAAGCGATCATCTTCTTGAAGCAGGCTTGCGATCTTCTCACAGCCATAGATCACAGTTGTGTGGTCACGCCCGCCTAAAAACTTTCCAATTCTAGGCAGTGAGACATTCGCTTCTTCGCGCAGCAGGTACATAGCTACCTGGCGCGGCAGCGCAACCTGTTGAGATCGATTTCTCCCTAATATCCCTTCCACTGTGGTCCCAAAAGAATCGGCAACCTTTCGAATGACTTCTTGAGGTTCGACCTCGGTCTTGCGCGGGAGCATGTCGCCGAGGGCGGTCTCGACCAACTGCGCCGATAACGTCAGCCCACTTAGATTGGCGAATGCTGCCACGCGGGTCAGCGCCCCTTCCAGCTCCCGAATATTGGATTGTACCCGCCTGGCAATAAGCTCCATCAATTCACTGGGCACGCTGCATCCCAGGCGATCTGCCTTCGATCGCAAGATCGCCAACCTGGTCTCCAGATCGGGAGGCTGAATATCGGCTGCTAATCCCCACTCAAACCGCGAGCAAAGCCTCTCCTCCAATGTGACCAGCGCCTTAGGAGGGCGATCCGAGGAGATCACGATTTGTTTATCCTGACCGTGCAGAGTGTTGAATGTGTGAAAGAACTCTTCCTGCGTCGATTCTTTTCCAGCGATAAATTGGATGTCATCCACAAGCAGCACATCTGTATTGCGGTATTTGTCCCGAAAGGCTTGGGTAGAATGGCCTCGGATCGCATTGATCAGATCATTTGTGAAGACCTCGGAAGATACATACAAAACTTCCAATCCATTATTATGGGAGTGATTCCCGATGGCGTGCAGCAAGTGTGTTTTTCCCAATCCAACTCCCCCGTAAAGAAAAAGCGGGTTATAGGCTTGGGCGGGTTTCTCCGCAACAGCTAGTGAGGCTGCATGCGCCAATCGATTGCTGGCGCCGACAACAAAATTGTGAAATGTATAGCGTGAATTGATACTTGGATTTAACGTCGGCGTGGATTCTTCGAGGAATGGCTCTATTGATGATTGCTCGATTATCTGACTATGATCGTTCTGCCAAACGATGAAGCGTACTTCGACCGTTCGGTTCAGCATGCCAGCAAGCAGTCGGGTTACCGTGCTCGAAAGCCGGCTGTGCAGCCAATCTCGAGCATAGGCGTTCGGTACCCCGATGATCAGGCTCCCATCTTCGAAGCTGATGAACTCGGCATCTCTGACCCAGGTATCGTAAGCCGCCTTAGGCATCTCAGTTTGAAGCTGTCCGCGCACAGCTTGCCATGCTTGCTGAGCATTCATATTTTCTTCCCTCCTCCACCCAACACGATAATATCGAACGACTAACGACAAACAACGATAATAAGACCAACCTGCCAATGCTGATGGCAGGGTGTTAATAAACCTTAGCCAGTTTTAATCTTATTTCTGCTGAAAAGCTTAACCCCTCATGCTGGCCCAGCTAGCAGTATTCTAGCAGATAACCCTTGCTTGTTGCAATACATATACCCTACGCGACTTTAAAAAAACCCAATACTTTAAGGTTAAGAAAGTTTAAAGAAACCGTAGTCGCTTCTCGTCCAATGATACGCATAGCTGAATTAATTCACAGCCCTATGGGTCAGGTTGAAACAGGCCTATACCGCTATATGTAGGATCAAATCCCGATGCAAAGCACCGGCACAACACAGTTGCTGCTGCGAATCTTAAAGGATTGTCTGCGCTGAATGAGCCGGGTTTCTGGTTATCCATTCCATTCTTACCTCGACTCAAGTCGTTGAGGAGATTCGCCTAAATAACAGCGTTCTTCTCCAAAATCGAGCTTAGTCGGATATTTTTGATATTTCTCCAACAAACTGTTAACGTGTTTCTTGTATTAGCCGGATATCCTTGGTGCATAGAAATTATGCAGAATTTGATGCTGGTGAAAATTCGAGAGATTCGGTTTCCTCAAACTTTCCCGCACGAAAAAAAGGAGATGAAGTCCTATGACAAAAATTATCGGTATTGACCTTGGCACTACCAACAGTGTCGTGGCAGTAATGGAAGGCGGCGAACCCACTGTGGTCCCCACCTCAGAAGGATCGCGTCTTCTGCCATCTGTTGTTGCTTTCAATAAGAATGGGGAGAGGCAGATTGGGTATCCTGCCAAACGCCAGGCAGTCGTAAACCCAGAAAATACATTTTACTCCATCAAACGCTTCATTGGTCGCCACTATGATGAAGTCGAGACAGAGCGCAAAATGGTCTCCTTTCAGGTTGTTCGGGGTCCTTCAGAAGATGTGCGTGTTAAATCACCTCAGACAGGGCGCGAATATGCGCCTCAGGAAATCTCGGCGATGGTCCTTTCAAAGCTAAAATCAGATGCTGAGGCTTTTTTAGGCAGTCCGGTCACAAAAGCAGTCATCACAGTTCCTGCCTATTTCAACGACAGTCAACGCCAGGCGACTAAAGACGCAGGCCGCATCGCAGGGTTGGAAGTCCTTCGGATCATCAATGAACCGACTGCTGCGGCTCTGGCATATGGACTTGACAAGCAGGAAAATGAGACCATCCTGGTTTTCGATCTGGGCGGTGGCACCTTTGATGTTAGCGTCCTCGAAGTAGGGGATGGGATCGTCGAAGTCAAATCCACCAACGGGGATACGCACTTAGGTGGCGACGACTGGGATCAAACCATCGTAAATCACATCGCCGATGAATTTCAACGCGATCAGGGCATTGACTTACGAAGCGATCGCCAAGCGCTTCAACGCCTGCGTGAAGCTGCTGAAAAGGCAAAGATTGAGCTATCCAGTGTCATGGAGACAGAGATCAATCTGCCTTATATCACTGCCGACGCGTCTGGTCCCAAACATCTGCAGATAAAGCTCACTCGCTCAAAATTTGAGCAGCTTTCAGAGAGCCTCGTAGATCGCTTGCGCGTCCCATTTGAGGCTGCACTGCAGGACGCTTCGCTGTCTACAACCGATATTGACGAAATTGTCCTGGTCGGCGGCTCGACTCGTATGCCTATGGTCGTCGAAATGATTCGCTCCTTGACCAAGAAAGAGCCTCATAAAGGCGTAAATCCAGATGAGGTTGTAGCCATCGGCGCAGCAATTCAAGCGGGTGTACTGAGTGGAGAAGTGAAAGATGTTCTCCTGCTCGATGTAACACCCCTCTCTCTGGGTCTTGAGACACTTGGCGGTGTGATGACGGCTCTCATCGAGCGCAATACCACCATTCCTGTCAAGAAATCCGAAGTATTCTCAACCGCGGAAGATAACCAATCCGCAGTGGATATTCACGTTCTGCAGGGCGAGCGCCCGATGGCTTCGGATAACATGAGCCTCGGTCGATTTCGATTGGAAGGCATCCCACCTGCGCCGCGCGGTGCCCCTCAGGTTGAGGTTACATTCGACATCGATGCCAATGGCATCCTCAATGTCGCTGCTCGCGATCGGGCCACAGGCAAGGAGCAGAAAGTAACCATAACCGCTTCGACCAACCTGGAAAAACGCGATATTGAACGTATGGTCGAGGAAGCTCGCCAGAACGATTCTCAGGACCGGGTGAAACGAGAATGGGTAGAAACCCGAAACAATGCCGACAACCTCGCGTATCAATCGGAGAAAACCATCCGTGAGCTTGGTGAAAAACTATCTGCTCGCGATCGTCAGAATATCGAGCAAAAAGTGGATGAACTGCGCGAATCGCTCAAATCCGAAGATCTCGCTCGGATCCAGCAATTGAGCAGTGAGCTGCAGAATGCAGTTTATGCTCTGAACCAGCAGCTAAACGCCCAGCAGACTCAACCCGAGGCTCGCACCGGTGGAAATGGAAATGGGAAGAGCTCATCTGGAAACCCGGAAGACGAAGTCATTGAAGGTGAATTTCAGCAGGCTTAACCGCCAGGATAGAATCGCTGCAAGCCAGCCCATGACCAGGTGATTACTGCCACCTGGTCATTTCCATTTTCTGACGGAGGATTGGGTATAATCGGCTCAGATATTGCAACTATACAGTGGGTGTGATACCAGCAATGACTTCTCCTTCTCTTGAAAAAAAGACCTCTCCACCTCCTGTCCGTGCATTTATTCCTGCCTCGCTGATCTTGATGCTCTTGGGATGGGGCGGATTTTATTCAATTGTCAATTTCACCGAGCCAAATGGAGGAACACGTTGGGCTTTCTTCTTCTTTGCAGTGCTCGCTCTCACGGGGTTAGCCTTGCCATTCGTCGCTTTTCTGAATAGAAGATTCCCATCAACCCCGCTGCCCTCTCACTTTGTCATCGTTCGACAGGCAGCCTGGTTCGGCATTTATTTCCCGGTTTTGGCCTGGCTGCGGATTGGGCGAGTGCTCAATATCTCGCTGGCACTTTTGCTTGCGGCTGGATTGATCCTCATCGAATGGTTGATCCGGCTGCGTGAGCGCAGCCAGTGGAAGCCGGATCAGCCCGGTTAACCGGGCTGATTATGCTTTGTCTTCTCAAGATATGGCTTCTCTGAGAAATCTTCCATCTGTCGACTCTGTCCTTCAATCCAGCTCTGCCCAGGTGTGGGCAGGATCTTTTGGACGCCCGCTCACCCTGGAAGCGATCCGTTTTTGTCTTGAAAACATCCGTCAGGATTTCTCCAAAACTGGCGCCCTTCCGGATCGGGCTGAGATTGATGATTCGATCATTCGAACCCTTAGATCCTGGACTGCTCCTACTCTCCTACCAGTGATCAATGCTTCAGGTGTGGTGCTCCATACAAACCTTGGGCGCGCCCCTCTAAGCACTGCAGCTCTCCAGGCTGTTCAAAGTGTTGGATTGGGTTATTCAAACCTGGAGTTTGATCTGGAAAATGGCAGGCGCGGCTCCCGTCTGGACCATGCTGAAACGCTCCTCCAACGCATTACAGGAGCCGAAGCCGCTCTGGTGACTAATAATAATGCCGCTGCGGTCTTGCTCACCCTTACTGCTCTTGCGAAGCGCCGCTCGGTGGTTGTGGCGCGCTCGCAGCTGGTCGAGATCGGGGGCGGATTTCGTGTTCCAGATATCATGAAACAGTCCGGAGCTCGTCTGATCGAGGTCGGCACCACCAACCGTGTTCATCTGTCCGACTTTGAAGCTGCCCTTCAAGAAGCTCCAGCCCTCATTTTGCGCGCTCATCGCAGTAACTTCCGGATCGTTGGTTTCACCAGTGAACCTGAGCTGAGTGAGATTTCAGCACTTGCGCATGAAGCCGGAGTCCCGGTTGTGGATGATCTGGGTTCCGGGGCGCTCCTGGATACTGCTCGCTTTGGGTTGGCCCATGAGCCGACTGTTCACGAGTCGCTCGCTGCTTCTGCAGACCTGGTTTGTTTCTCGGGCGATAAACTTTTAGGTGGTCCGCAGGCTGGTATTATCGTCGGGCGCGGTGACTTGATTTCAAAGCTAAAGCGGCATCCGCTTGCACGGGCTGTCCGCGCCGATAAACTGTGCCTGGCGGCTCTGGCCGCAACTCTCCTGCACTACCTTAAAAATGAAGCTGAAAGCGAAATCCCCATCTGGAAAATGATCGCTGCCTCGACTGAGAATATCCGCTGGCGTGCTGAGCAGTGGCAGCAGCAGTTGATGAACGGTCAGGTCATCCCCGGCGAATCGACTATCGGCGGAGGCAGCCTCCCAGATGAGACCCTCCCTACCTTCCTGCTGGCATTTTCTTTGCCGAATCCTAACCGGCTTCTCGATCGTCTCCGCCGCCTCCAGCCTCCAATCGTCGCCCGCCTTGAGAATGATCAAGTTGTGCTCGATCCTCGCACCGTCCTCCCAGATCAGGAGCAGATCCTGCTAGCAAACCTGAGCCTGGTTCTAGGGTAAAATAACTCTCTGCGTTTGCTCGAAATTAATTCTTCTCCGCCGCGAAAAACCGACGATGAAGCCACAAAGGATATACTTTAATTATGAAATCTGATATTGACTCGTTGATGGCTGAGGAAAACCTGGATGCCATCCTTATCGTTGGCCCAACTCAACACAACCCTCCGATGGGCTACTTCACCACTGCGGTTCATATGCCTAACGCCGACTTAATTAAGAAGCGCGGCGAGCCGCCGGTCCTTTTTCACATGCCGATGGAACGGGACGAAGCTGCTAAGACTGGTCTGAAAACATCCGTCCTGGATGCTGCGTTGTTTGAAAGCTTGATTCGCCAGTATCCTTCGGATGTGCCGCACGCCTACAGCCTCCTCTACCAAAAAATGTTTGCAGAACTGGGCATACAACGAGGTCGGGTTGCTGTGTATGGGCAGACCGATGTCGGCCGCTTCTATGGAATTTTTTCGGAATTAAGCAAGGTGATGCCAGAGCTCGTGATTGTCGGGGAAGCTGGTCGATCCATGCTTCTCACGGCTTTGGAGACCAAGGATCAAGCCGAAGTCGATCGCATCCGTGGAATTGGCCGCGTCGCCGTTAATGTGATCGCACAGGTTGCCGATTTTCTTACTTCTCACCGGGTTTCCAACCAAATTCTTATCAAGCAGGATGGCAATCCCCTCACCATCCTGGATGTCAAGCGCCGTATCGATCTTTGGTTAGCGGAGCGCAGTGGTGAAAACCCAAGAGGCGCAATATTTGCCGCAGGTTACGACGCAGGTGTGCCTCACAGTACTGGCACGGCAGGAAATCCGCTCCGTCTTGGGCAGACCATCATCTTTGACTTTTTCCCGCGGGAGGCTGGCGGCGGTTATTTCTATGACATCACCCGCACCTGGTGCTTGGGTTATGCCACTGATGAAGCTTATTCCCTGTATGAAGACGTTCTTCATGTTTTTCAGGCTTGCAAAGGAGCTTACCGGCTTGGTTCTTCCTGCCGTGATTACCAGGAACTCGCCTGCGACCTCTTTGAAGCCCGCGGTCACCCAACCTTGCGAACCGATGCCAACACCACCAGCGGCTATGTTCATAGCCTGGGACATGGCGTGGGATTAAATATCCATGAGCTGCCCACCTTCCGGTCCAGCGCTCCCGAAAATGATCGGATCAAACCTGGCGCTGTATTCACCGTCGAGCCAGGACTCTACTATCCTGAGCGCGGAATGGGCGTCCGCCTGGAAGACACCCTCTGGGCTCGTCCGGATGGAGTTTTTGAAACCCTCGCCGAATACCCGCTCGATCTGGTTCTTCCCATGAAAAATGGTGGATAGGCGAGTTTGAAAGGATGAGCCAGATGCCTGGTGCCGCTCCAGCATTCCCACCCGCTCGGATTCTTGGGATCGAGACTTCCTGTGATGAGACCGCCGCCTCGATTGTTGAGGACGGTCGATTGATATATTCGAACCTCGTGGCATCCCAGGTTGATCTACATGCTCAATTTGGCGGGGTTTTCCCCGAAGTCGCCTCGCGCCAGCACATTCGAACCATCTACCCCATTGTCGATAGCGCCCTCCAGCAGGCACATATTAGCTTGAATGAACTGGATGGGATTGCAGTCACGCGCGGCCCAGGTCTCCCCGGCTCTCTGGTTATTGGTATTAATCTCGCCAAAGGGCTTGCGTTGGGCAGCGGGCTGCCGCTTATCGCGGTCAATCACCTGGAAGCCCATATCTACGCTTCATGGCTGCAGTGGCCTCCCCTTACGGCTGGGAGTGAGCAAGCTGAACCGCTGCCGGCGGAGCCCATCTTCCCGCTGGTTGTGCTGATCGTTTCAGGCGGGCATACCGAGCTGGTCCTGATGCGCAATCACCTTACATACCAGCGCCTGGGTGCGACCCTCGATGATGCCGCTGGAGAAGCTTTTGATAAAGTCGCGCGCCTCATTGGTCTGAGCTACCCGGGTGGTCCCGCGATCCAAAAGGCAGCCGAGGGTGGGGATCCCCGCCGTTTCCCGTTCCCACGTGCATGGCTGCAAGATACCTGGAACTTCTCCTTCAGCGGCTTAAAAACCGCCGTGATGCGAGAAGTTCGCCGGCTGCAAGAGCTGCATTCTCCCCTCCCGGTCGCAGACCTGGCTGCCAGCTTTCAGTCTGCTGTCGTCGATGTCCTCGTTTCCAAGACCGTCCGAGCCGCTGAAGAGCTTGAGGCAGCCGAGGTCGTTATCGCAGGCGGCGTTTCGGCTAATCGGGCTTTGCGTGAAGCCATCCAGGCTCGCTCTCCTTGCCCGGTCCATATTCCACCCCTTCCGCTCTGCACAGACAATGCTGCTATGATCGCCAGCGCGGGTTATTACCGCTTTGTGCACGGCCAGCGAGATCCCCTGAGCTTCGATGTCCTCCCCAATTGGCCGTTGAGTGAAGTCTTAGGCATGAGATAAATACTGCAGATTTCAGAATGAACTAATTATATGAATAATCAGTCTTCTCAGCTAGACATCCTCTCGATTACCTCCGCCAGCCCCTCTGCCAGCTTTGCCCGGTCGAAATGCGCTTCAACATAAGCCCGCCCTCGCAGCCCCATGATATGAGCACCTTCCGGGTCTTGAGATAAGCGGAGTATCGCCTCACTCAGTGCCGTAGAGTCACCTGGTTGGACAAAAATGCCGCAGCCCGCCTTCTCCACAACCTCGCGAATAACCCCATCGATTGCCAGAAGAACGGCTCTTCCGGCTGACATATAGTCAAAGACCTTGTTTGGGTAAACCGTCGCGTACAATCGAATTGGTTTTAGGATCGCCAGGCAGGCATCCGCTGCTGCCAGTGTATAGGCCATCTCTGCCTTCGGGACCGGAGGTACAAAATGCACATTGTTCAGATTCATCTCGTCCGCATGGTCCTGTAAAGCGGTTTTTTCCTTGCCATCCCCTACCAGGACGATCGCAATTTGCGGGTAATCGATCAACAGGAGTGCTGCGTCCAGTACGATGTCCAGGTCGTTTGACATCCCGTGTGCTCCCGCGTACATCACGATGAATTTCCCTTGTAAGCCGTGGTCTCTTCTGAATTCCAGCCCGGTTGCATATGGATCAAACATCTGATTGTCGACCCCATTTGGCGTGACAATTACTGATTTGGCGCCCCGGCTGTTGACATGCTCCAGAAAACCCGGCGAGTTGACCACCACCTGGTCTGCATGTCGGTATAGGAAGCGCTCCAACCACAGCGACATCCGGATCAGCAGCGGGTTTCGAAGCACCCCCACATCAATCGCAAAAGCCGGCCACAGATCTCGTACCTCAAACAAAAATGGTCTGCCCTTCAGCCTAGCCAGCGCCCAGGCAGTCGCTCCCTGGAAAATTGGCGGCGACGTGCCCCAGACCATGTCCACATCCCGAACCCGTAAACCAGCAAAGAAGGAGGACAGCATGAAGCTAAGAAAGCTGAATACCCGATGCACGAAGCTCCGGTGCAAAGCTGAATAGGTGTAGGTGCGCAGGATGGCGATCTTTGGTTCATGTTCCTTTTGACTTTCCTGGGTTTTCTTTTCCTGCCTTGCGACCTCAGATTTTCCAGTGAGGTAGCTGACCGGGCTGGTAATGACGGTTATCTGATGCCCCCGGTCTGCAAGGAAGCGCGCCAGCTCATAATGCCGTGTCCCACCCGGCTCATCTAAGGCCACAAATGCCTGGTGAATGAGGAGGATATGCATCCAGGTTTATCCAAATCTCCATTCACTCTTTATCATCAGCGGTAGCTTGCTGCTGACGCTCAACCGCAATGCCAGCGCTGGATATTTAATGCCATAGGTCGGTGAAATCCAGCCCCAGGTCGGTTTTACCTCACCAACTCCATAAACCAGTTCCCCAGAGCGCACAATCTGCAGCATGGTGCCCGCATCTCCACCCGGGGTGAGCTTCGTAGAAAGCTGAAGCTCGATGTGTCCGCCCCTCATATCAAATTGGACTGTTGCCTCATCTTCTCCGGTATTCACCGCCCAGTTGCAATCCGGTACAAGCCAGTTTAGGCAAGCCAGGTGCGCCTCTTGATCAGCTCGCCTGGCTGGGAAGGCTGTATCTTCGATAAGCCAGCTTCCATCCACTTTCGCTGTCACCGTTCGCCGGAGAATCACGCCATCTCGCCGGTATCCGTCATGTTCCGCACTTATCTGAATGTCTTCACCTTCATTAAAATGATATCCAACTATTTTGGCCTGGGCTCTATCCAAATATAAGAAGCGTCCAACTTTCTGCATTTGGTCAGCACCATCAATGGTGACCGTATTATGCACATCGCTCCCTGTCAGAGCGTTGTCCCAGGGGTTTGGGGCGCTGTAAAGATAGCTTCCCGCGTCACAGGCGATATTCAGCCCGTCTCTCCATAAATCCAGGTGGAGCTGATCGGCATGCCCTGGTCTGCTGGTGAAGTGCGCCGCCCGGAAATACGCCCACGAATCCCCTCCTGGTGAATTCAGGCGGTGTGGAGTCTTCTCTTGCAAATCCTCCTTTATCCTTGCCCGCTTTTGCTCATCTTGGATAACTTCACCCCGTGCATCAGGGGCCTCCTTAACCAGCCAGTCGCCCATTTCGTCCCATGGACCGGCTTCCAGCCATTTTTCTCTCAGGAATGCCCGTGATGCCGCCTGGATCACTGGTCGATAATCCTGGAATGGTGTGCTGGACAGCGGCAGGATCAAGGCTCCATCGTTTGGTCCAAGGTTTGGAACGTTACCGCTCCGTTCGTCCACCATCTTTCTCAACCAGCGGGTCGCGCTGGCCAGCAGCCGGAAGCTCTCTTCAGGGAAATCTTCCCCTTGAGCATTTGCAGTTAAACTGCATCCACAATCCTAGCTGCAGCATCAGCCGTTGATAATTCGTGCTGTGCTGGATGTAAGCGCCAGATGGATCGATCTGTTTCCTTAGCCCCTGATGGAAGATTCGCCACCCCTTTTTGCGCCAGTCTGCAGCCCTTGGATGATCGGGCGCCAAGACGCCTGCCGTATACAGCCCAACCGCTTCGCTCAGCAGGTGATTGTTGTTCTGGGCTCGTGCATAGCAGATCGTCGGAGGAATCCGTATTGCGTGCGCCGCAACCGCCTCTGTAAGCAGCCTGGTTCGCTCGAGAGTGGATTGTGGTGAGCCCGAAAAGACCTGCCAGCCAAACGCCATCGCAATCACGCGCAGCGCCGCCTCTTGGGAAGAAATCCAATTTGGTCCGAGGTAAGGGGGGTTTGAATCGAGGAAAACCTTTAGGTGGTCCCAGAACGCGATGGCAAAACGCTCATCTCCGCAACATGCGTAGGCTCGCGCGATCGTGAAAATCCACCCTAACCTGGCAGGCTCCCAGATAAATTTGATGTCCCCTTTTTCGATCTTTACTCGTCCGCACTCGTATTCTGTCCAATGCCGCAGCTCGCCGGCATCATGTTGGAAAATTGGTGTAAGCTCACGTCCAAAAAGCCGCATATGGCCGTTGACCACCTCCTCCGCTTCATCCAGAAGGCTTCCCATGCTTGACTTGCCAGTGATGCCATCCAGGTACTCTTGCAGTCTTTTTTGGTCGGGGATTTCAATATACTTTTTTAGCACGAAAGAGGCATTACTCGAAGCAACATGCCCCCGCTCCTTCTTAACGGTGCGTGTGAGCCGAAAGTAATGCCCGCTCAACAGACCAAGTCTGTATAATCCAAAATTAATTACCGAAGAGAACCCCAGCTCGCGCAGAGCAGTCAGCAAAATTTTAACTTTTCCGCGCTGCCTGAAGCCGTGCTGTTTTTCTCCAAACACCTGCCCATGATAGCATAATTTTCTAAGGCGCGCCTCCCTTTCCTATCCCGCTGGAATCATGATATATTTAACGGTTAGAATGTGAGAGATAGAACCAACACCGGTTATGAGGACCATCCCAATGAAGAAGTTTCTCACGATATTATCTCTATTGACCTTACTGCTCATCGGAGCGGATCGACCGGTCGATACCATCCGATTGACAATCATCAACAAGTCGGGCATGGAGATCGCCATCCAGCTTCGTTCGCAGGATCAGGAATGCGCAACCTCAAAAGATGTCATTCGCGGGGAGTTTTATTATTTGTCCATGCTGGAGGGCGACCAAAATGTCCCGGCGGTGAAAGCCTTTGATATTCAAAAGGACATCTACGGCATGCAGCTCTTTTATCTCGAGACGTATGATCCGGTTTACGGCTTTAAATGTGTGACCCCAACCCCGAATGCCCTCATCGCTCAGCGCAATATCCGTCTGGTCGTCTTGCCATGTGATTTCACGATGAGCCCCAAACAGGTCGGCGAGCCTTCCATGCGAAAATATATTCCCTACCCCAATAAAATAAACGCAATTCTATATCAGAAATATTGGGTTACCCGCCTAATCCACTGAGATATCTCCCCCAATCCGCATACCGACCGGACCGGTTTTTTCGCCGGTCCGGTTAAATTTGTCTATTGAAACACGCTAGAAACGAATGGTAATCGTTTCACCGGACCTCAGCGCCTCCACTGCGGCAAAGCTTGCAGCAGCGACTCCCCAGAGCTGCTGGTACGGGATTGGCGGCGGTCCTCCCGCCTGAATTGCCTTTGAAAATGCCAGCCACTCTCCAAGATGCCCCTTGTCCTGCCGAAGCCTGGAAGTGGATTTACTTCGCCTTCCATTTTCCACAAGCTCGAGCGTGCGGAAATCATCCAGCGCGGCTGCTCGCCCCGAGCTGAATCCTTCCACCCGCTCCTTCGGAAACGCTTTGTTCCCGTTTGCCAGGTAGCTGACCACACCAACCGATCCATCTGGGAAGCCGAATGTAAGGATTACATTGTCCTCTCGATAACGGCCTCCATCTGGAAGCCCACGCCCACTCACATTCGATGGCGATTCGCCAACCAGGTATGCCAAAAAGTCGATAAAATGGCAAGCCTCTCCTATGATCCGCCCTCCACCCTGCTCTGGGTCTTGAGTCCAGTGATTGAGGGGAATCATCCCGGCGTTTATCCGGTAATGGGCTGCCAGCGGTTCGCTGCGTTCATCAAGGAAAGACTTCATTCTCACAGCTAACGGGGCGAAGCGGCGGTTGAAACCTGCCGTCAGCAGCGGAGCGCCGCCAGCATTTTCCAGCTTTGCCAGTGCAGCGATAATTGATTTAACCTCAGCTTCGTTAATCGCCAGAGGTTTTTCGCAGAATACATTCTTTCCAGCCGCTAGCGCGGCTATTATCTGGCGGGCATGCAGATTGTGCCGGGTAAGCACTGCCACCGTGTTTACCCGCCTATCCTGGATTACCTGCTCCTCATCACTGGTCGCGTATTCGAACCCAAACCGTTTGCCTGCGTAGGCGGCATTGGTGCCTGAAGCAGAGGCGATCCCTATCAGCTCAAGCCCCGGGACCTTTTTCAGCGCCGGCAGCAATGCTGCGATAGCAAAATTCCCAGCCCCCAGCACGCCCACTTTCAACCCCATCGGCTTTTCTTCTGCGGTTCCGACCTCCGCAACAGCATCCTTCCACCTCACATAGCTGCTTTCTGACGGGGGTGGGTTATCTGCGTATGAAAATTGTGGATAAGTAAGCAATACCCCAAGAAACGGTTCTTTATCTTTCCCGGTGATTAAAGAGTAGGCCCGCTGGGCATCGTCGATTGGAAAGCTGTGGGTGATCAGCGGTTTGACCGCCACCTTTCCCTGAGCAAGCAGATCGACAAACGCTTCCAGATTCCGCCCTTCAGTCCAGCGCACGTAGCCGGGTGGATAATCCACCCCTTTTTCCTCATAAACCGGATCGTAGCGCCCCGGTCCATAGGACCGCGAGTTTAGGAAAGTTAGCTCCTTCTCGTAATAAACCTTGCGCGGCAGCTGCAGCCCTACCGCTCCCACCGCGACGACTCGTCCACGGTCGCGGGCGATCCCTCCTGCCAGCTCAACCGGGTCTGCCGAAGGTGTGTCCGCGCAGATCAAGACCGCATCGCAGCCCATCCCGCGGGAGAAATTTTGGGCTGCATCGAATGCCTGCTCACGCAGCACTGCTGTCGCCCCTAGCTCCTCCGCCAGTCTCACCCTGCTTTCATCCAGATCCACACCAAAAACCTGGCATCCCGCGGCGCGGACGATCTCAACCGCCAGCAGTCCAAGCAAACCAAGACCAATCACCGCAACCCGCTCACCAAGCTGAATTTCAGCAAGGCGAAAACCGTGCATCGCGATCGCCCCGAGCGTGGTGAAGGCTGCCGAATCAAAGTCCACCTCTTCTGGCAGTGTTACAAGCAGGTTTTTCGGCACGCAAACATACTCTGCATGCACCGCGTAGCCGCCTCCCGCACAGGCTACTCGCTGCCCGATCCGGAAGCCTTCCATGCCTCTTCCCAACCCAACAATCCTCCCAGCTGATGAATACCCCAATGCCATCGGCTGGCTCAACCGGCTTCTAGCCGCTTCGATCGTCGTCAGCACGCCCTCACGCCGTGCCTTGTCTACCACCTGGTGCACCAGGTCTGGGCGCGCCTTTGCCTTCCCGACCATCGATTTCTCGGCGAAGGCGACCAGCATCCGCTCCGTCCCAGCTGAGACCAGAGATGCAGCATTCATCACAAGCGCCTCGCCTTCTTGCGGGCTTGGGATGGGCACTTCAGCCACCAAGGTCTCACCGCTCTTCATGTCTTGCAGCAGCTGTTTCATTCTCTTCTCGCTTTTTAGATTTCGCAATGGCGATTATAGTCCATAAAAATCGGCTATGTTATAATGCCTTCGCTAATCGCTCCCTAACACATCCCTGATCTTCTAAACTGGACCGCCGATGGATATTCGTTATCAAAACTTTGCTCGTATTCTTGTTGACTATTCCGCTGAGATTAAACCTGGAGATCGAGTCGCGATCCGTTCCAACACCATCGCGGTTGATATGATCCGGGAGCTTTGCCGCCAGATCCTTCAACGCGGCGCTTACCCTCATCTCCTCATGGAGCTCCCCGACCACGAAGAGCTTTTCTTAACCCACGCCGTCGAGGAAAACCTTGAATTTCTATCCTCATTCTACCGTACAGCTTATGAGGAATTTGATGTTCTACTGAAGCTGCCTGCCGAAGAAAACACCCGCTTCTTGACCCATGTAGACCCTCAGCGGCTGGGGCGCTATTATAAGGCGCTTGCTCCGCTCCTGGAGGCACAATTCAAACGCGGCGCAGATCGCTCCTTGCGCTGGATGAGCACGATCTTCCCCACCCATGCTCATGCCGTCGAAGCGGAGATGGGTTATGAAGCTTTCAAAGATTTCTTCTTCCGCGCCAGTCACGCTGATCCAGATACGCCAGACCCTGTCGCGGCCTGGCAAAAAGTTGAAAAAGCACAGCAGCGTTATGTAGATTATCTGGCAGGTCATGATCTGGTCGAGGTGCGCGGAGCAGATGTTGACCTAAAGCTCTCAATCAAGGGACGCAAGTTTATGAACGCTTGCGGTAAAACAAACCTGCCGGATGGGGAGGTCTTCACCGGTCCCGTTGAGGAATCTGTAAATGGCTGGGTCCGGTTCACATTTCCAGCAGTCCACCTGGGGATTATGGTGGAAGGCGTTGAGCTTCATTTTCAGGATGGAAAGATTGTCAAGGCGACCGCCGAGAAAAACCAGGACTTCCTCCTACAGATGCTTGATTCAGATCCTGGCGCCCGCTACCTCGGTGAATTTGCAGTTGGTTTGAACTACCAGATCGACCATTTTTCCAAGAATATCCTGCTTGACGAAAAAATTGGCGGCAGCTTCCATGTTGCCATGGGTGCAGGCTACCCCGAGACTGGCAGTAAGAATAAATCTGCCGTGCATTGGGACATGATCTGCGACCTTCGGGGTGATTCGGAAATCCTGGTGGACCACGAGTTGGTTTATAAAAACGGGCGCTTCCTTTTCTAAGATACCGATCCTTTTTGTAGAAGCCACATCCTCTGGTATATTCCGCCTGCCGCAAGTAATTCGGCGTGCTTTCCCCGCTCGCGAATTTTACCGTCTTTCAGCACCAGTATCTCATCCATCGCTTCCATCCCTACTAACCGGTGGCTGACCATAAGCAAGCTGCGTTCTCTGGTTTCTTGAAAGATCCGATCGATTACCTTGCGCTCGCTGATCGGATCAAGGTTTGAGGTGACTTCATCCATCAACACCACCAAGCCCGGTTTTATGAAGGAGCGTGCGATCGCAAGCCTCTGGCGTTCCCCGCTGCTCAGACGCAGCCCTTGCTCGCCGACCCAGGTATCATAACCTTGCGGCAGTCTCAGGATAAATTCATGGATATCGGCTATTTCTGCCGCCTGGAAAATTTCCGCGTTGCTTGACTCAGGATTGGCAATTCGCAGGTTGTCCAAGATGCTCGAGCCGAACAAATAGGGCTGCTGCTGCACCGAGCTGATCATTGCTCGCACTTCATCTTGATTAAAGCGCTGGATATCACTGCCGTTGATCCGAATGCTGCCCTTATCGACCTCCCACAACCGCATGAGCAGGTTGAGCAGCGTGGATTTTCCTGATCCGCTTTCGCCGACAATCGCCATCCGCTTGCCGGCTTCCAGTCGGAAGCTGATCTGGTCCAGAGTCAGCTCGCCATTGGGATATCGAAACTTTAGATCGCAGACTTCGATATCCATACGCCCTGTGATATGTACGGGCAGTGGGGGATCGAGAATCTCGGGTTTTGAGTCCGCAATCTCGAACAACCGTTGCCCAGATTCGAGATTGCTTTCCAGATACTGCGCTGCAGCAGGGAATGGGGTCAGTGCTTCAAAGCTCGTCAGGGCGACGAGGGTGACAGCAGCAAGAAAGACTCCATTCAACTCGCCGCTGTTTACCATCGGGATCGCCACCCCGAGCACCACCCACATCCCCAGGTTTGCCAGCAGCCCTGCTGCCCCACTCTGCAAGCTTCCGAGGGCGGCGAATTTTTGCCGTACTGACAGCAGTTTAGACTGCCGGTCATTGAGCTCAGCGGCTTTGTTCTGGTTCTGACCGAACGCCAGCAGGTCAGCGAGGCCTTGCAAACTGTCAATCCGTTCCGCATTGAGGTCTGCTTGCATCCTGACAGCACTTGTCCCCAGCTTTTTTCCGGCGCCTCTGGCTGCCAGCGGTAACAAGACTCCCGCAGCCGCCCAAATTACTGCCAGCGACGCCGCAATCCCAGAATCGAAACCTCCGAGCAGTGCGAATACTGCCGCCAATGCGAGCGCTGCCGAAAGAGGAGGAGCCAGGGCTCTCACATAAAAATTCTCCAGGCTCTGGACATCTCCGACGATGCGGTTGAGCAGGTCTCCGCTCCGGTAGCTCAGGCTTCGGGCAGGGATGTGAGGTTCAAGAGCCTGATAAAAGTAGACGCGCAGCTCTGCAAGCAGTTTGAATGTCGCCTGGTGGGAAGAAATACGCTCCAGGTAGCGAAAAATCCCGCGGCTGATCCCAAAGAACCGAACGGCTACGATAGGCACCTGCAGCAGTGCAATTGAAGGTTGCAGCGCGGCCATCGTGATGATGTAAGCCGAGGCGCCCATCAATCCAACCCCACTTAATACCGTTGCGGCGCCAGCTAGCACCGAAACCACAGCCCAACCCCACATTCCGCCTGCCAGCCGGATCAGCCTGCTAAAAACAGCCAGCCGGCTGAGTCGAGGGTGCACTAAGCTGGGCATGGAAAAGTCGCCATCGTTTTTAAGGAACGTCGGCTGTGATAGCGAGGCCGTCCATCCTTGTGATCGCTGCCGTATTTCATCGCCTTCTGACCCAAGTGCTGCAGAAATCCTACCGGCACCCCACATCTGCCGGTAGAGCCCCTCCTGGGTCATCAGCATCTCATGCGTGCCGGTCTCCCTTATCATCCCATCGCTCATCACGATGATTTGATCTGCATCACGGATGGTATTCAGGCGGTGGGCAATCACAAGTGCGGTTCGTCCCTCCAGCAGACGATGGAGCGCTCTCAATATACTGGCTTCGTTTTCTGCATCCAGGCTCGCAGTTGCCTCATCCAGGATGATAATGTCCGCCTCCCGTAAGAAGGCGCGGGCCAGCGCGATGCGTTGGGCTTCACCGGCGCTCAGTCGGCTCCCGCGTTCGCCAATCCGAGTTTGGTATCCCTGCGGCAGATTCTCGATAAAATCCTCTGCTTCTGCCAGCCTGGCTGCCCGTACGACCATTTCGTGGCTGGCGTCCGGCCGCGCCAGACGGATATTATCTTCTATGGATTCATTCAGTAAATATGGGCGTTGGGGCACCCATGAAAGCCGCTTTCGCCAATCATCCGCCGATATGGCTTCTAGCGGTGTGCTGTCAATGAAAATCTTTCCCGTTTTGGGCTGGACAAATCTCAACAGCAGCATTGCAATCGTGCTTTTCCCTGCGCCGCTGGGACCCACCAGAGCTACCTTTCGGCCTGCCGGGATCTCGAAGGTAATATCGTTTAAAGATGGGCGCCCTTCTTCGAAAGCGGCTGAAACTTCGCAAAATCGAATCGTTGGTTGGCCGAATGGGGCGAAGTTCCCATCATTCTTGGGCTTTTCATCCAAGTGATCTGGAGTCTCCAGGATCTCTGAGATCCTCGTTATCGCTTCCACACCAGCCGCTCTGGCATGAAACCGCCCACCCAGAGCCCTGAGCGGCAGATAGAATTCTGGCGCAAGCAGAAGAATGGTTAACGCCTGCTCGTAGCTCACCTCGCCATAGAGCAGCCGCAAACCGATCTGAACCGCCGCCACCGCCGTGCTGAGCGTGGTTACGAATTCGAGAGTCAGAGAAGAGAGGAATGTGACCCGCAGCACACGCATCGTAGCCTCTCGGAACTGTTCGCTTGCCCGGCGGATCATTTTTACCTGCCGCTTGCTTTGCCCCAGAATTTTGAGTGTCGCAAGTCCCTGCAGCACATCGAGGAAATAGGCACTCACCCGGCTCAAGACGGTCCGCTGTTGGCGTGTGAGCACCTGAGTCTTGTTCCCAATCAGGCTCAAAAAAAACGGGATCAGCGGGGCAGTGACCAGGAATATGATCCCTGTTAACAGGTCGATATTGAGCACAAATGCCAGCACGGTCAATGGAATGAGCAGCGCTTGCACGGCGCTCGGCAGGAACTGGCTAAAATAAGGGTCTAGCTGTTCAATACCTTCGTCCAGTACATGGTTGATCTCGCCAGTCCTCTCGCCGCTGACATAGACCGGTCCCAGCACCTGGATCTTATCCAGCAAGCGCCGGTGGGTAATGGATTTTACCCGTCTGGCATTTGCCTGGGCTGAAAAATCGCTCAGAACCCCGCAGATTGCCCGTAAAATGAAAATTAGGAGGAGAAAGAAAAGCAGGTTGGAAGTGCCCATCAGGGTCACCTTATCCAAAAAAACCTGGCTGATGACCTGGCTGAGGATTTTAGCCTGAATAAAAGCGAAGACGCCAGCTGCCACGCTTAGTAATGAGATGACCAGCATTGCCAGTCGTCCTCGCCAAGCGAGCTGCAGCAAGCGCCTTTCCGGATGCATGAATATTGGATTGGAGTTAAATCGTCAATAAACCAGTTTTGTATCGGCGTTAAGTCGCTTCCGAAATACCCAATAACTCCAGCCCTGATAGGCCAGGACAATCGGTACGAAGAACAAGGCCACAATCGTCATAACCCTAAGTGTATAAGGCGATGACGACGCATTGAAGATCGTCAGGCTGTAGACGGGGTTGATGCTTGAGACCATGACCCGCGGGAACAGGATCATGAACAGGGTTACCAGAGCGAATGCGATTGCTAGCAAGATCATCGTGAAAGCCCAGCCTTCACGCCGTTTTCGAATGAAGTATCCTGCTAGAAGTGTAGCTGCCATCCCACTCAGGGGAACCACGCCTGGATTGACCCCAAGTCGATTCAGTACATCTGTGGAAATATAGGTTGCAGCCAGCAAACCTAAAAGCAAGATAGCGGTCGCAACCCAGAGTTTTCCTTCTACGGCGTGAGCTTTTTCTCTAAGCTCTCCTTCGGTCTTCATGCTGATGAAAATCGCCCCATATAACGTAAAGGTTACCAGTGTGCTGACCCCTGCCAGCAGTGCATACGGGTTCAATAAGGTTAAAAAGCCGCCCACGTAATTCATATCAGCATCGATCGGCACCCCTCGAATCAGGTTTGCAAAGGCAACCCCGAGCAGCAGAGCAGGGATCGCACTTCCAAAGAAGAGGCACCAGTCCCACAGCCTGCGCCAACGTGGGTTCTTGTCCTTGCTGCGGAACTCGAATGCCACCCCTCTGGCGATCAGGGAAACCAGCAGAAGGAACAATGCTAGATAGAATCCGCTGAAAAGTGTTGCATACCAATGCGGAAAAGCTGCAAATGTGGCTCCGCCTGCGGTTAGCAGCCAGACCTCGTTGCCGTCCCAATGCGGGCCGATCGTGTTAATCATCATCCGCCTTTTGTGGTCGACCTTGTCAGGATCTTTGTCTTTGCTCAAAAAAGGAAGCAGGATTCCAACCCCAAAATCAAATCCTTCCAGAACAAAGAATCCGATGTAAAGAACTGCAATCAAAATAAACCATATCGAATTGAGCGACATGTGGGCCTCCTCTGCTAATCCTGTGCGCCAACTAACGACGGGGTCATTTCCCCATCGGAGACAGGAGTCTCATCTCCAGGGATAATCCGGGCGTATTTGACGAACAGGTAAACAGTCGCCAGGATAAGCGCGGCGTATACGAGCGTGTAGGCAATGAGTGTAAACGCTACATGCCCGGCAGGGACAACATTGGATATCCCGTCTTGGATCTTCATCAACCCATATACCACCCATGGGAAGCGCCCAATCTCGGTCATCAGCCATCCAAACATATTTGCCAGGTACGGTAGGGGCAGTGCCCAGAAGAAAAAGTGGAGCGATTTTGGATGACGTTCCAGCAGCTCGCCCATAGCCAGGAAAAGCCCCCATAACGCCAGCCCTATCATTAAAAATCCGAGCCCCACCATTAACCTGAAGCTCCAGTAAATTACCGCTACAGGCGGGATGTAATTCCCTGAGCCGAATTTTTGCTCGTATTCGGCTTGCAGATCGTAAATGCCCTCCACAGTGCAGTCGAGCCGATTATAAGACAGCAGGCAGAGTATGCGCGGCAGACGGATCGAGAAGACTTCCTCGCGCTGCGCAAGATCGCCAATCGTGAGTAGTGAAAAGGAAGCCGGCGATTTAGTCCGCCAAAGGGCCTCTGCTGCAGCCATTTTCATCGGTTGGGTCTCGACGATATGCTGCGACTGGCTGTGCCCGTTGATCGCTACCAGCATCGTCGCGCCAACCCCAATAATTGCCGCAATTTCAAAGGATCTCCTGAACAGAGACGGCTGGTTGTTGCGGATCAGGTGATATGCGCTGATCCCCATCACAAAGAAGGCGGCAGTTACAAATCCGGCGGAGATGGTATGAGGCGCCATCACCCAAACATTCGGGTTCAGGACCACCTCGAAGAAATCTATCATTTCTGCCCGCCCGTTCCGGATGACATAACCAACCGGTTCCTGCATAAAGGAGTTAGCAATCAGGATCCATATGGCAGAGACATTGGCTGCGATTGCCACCAACCACATCGCCAGCGCATGTGCACCCTTCGAGAGCTTTTCCCAACCAAAAATCCATACCCCGATGAACGTCGACTCCAGGAAGAAAGCCATGAGCGCTTCAATCGCCAACGGCGCTCCAAAAATATCTCCTACAAAGCGGGAATATTCCGACCAATTCATCCCGAATTGAAATTCCTGCACAATCCCTGTAACTACCCCCATCGCGAAATTGATCAAGAAAAGCTTCCCCCAAAACTTTGTCATCCGCAGGTACATCTCATTTCCTGATCGAACGTAGAGCGTCTCCATTAGCGCTACGATGACCGATAACCCCAAAGTCAGCGGGACGAAGAAGAAATGGTAGACCGTGGTGATTCCAAATTGAAGTCTTCCCAATAGGACAGCAT
This sequence comes from uncultured Chloroflexia bacterium, assembly GCA_963827155.1. GTDB lineage: Bacteria > Chloroflexota > Anaerolineae > Anaerolineales > UBA4823 > UTCFX2. The sequence goes on from CAWGZV010000002.1 coordinate 3,412,750, forward strand.
CCATATTATCAGCTCCTCGATTATTCCGATCTTATTGCTCTTTCCAACAATTCAATCCAAGCAAGGAAAAAGGCTCTCATTCCATGTATTATCCTATATTCAAAAATGCTTCGTCGTTTCAAATTCCCTTCATGCTTGTAAATCTGAGCTTCAATTGGAGGCAGTAGGGCAAGATAGCTGCTTGGTCAACGCAGGGATCGAATTCTCTGACGGCAGGCATCCTGTTTCTTTGGCAAGTTCCGCCAGGCTTGTCGCCTCTAATTCCTTCAAGACTGACCGCTGCAAACGGTTCCAGCAACGGTTTACCGGGCAGTGTGGTGCCTGAGGGCAAGCTTTTTCCCCATTTACACAATCAGAGATCAATAATGGGCCTTCGATCGCTTCCCAGATGTGTCTCAACTGCACGGACTCGGCTGGCAACCCCAGCTCTACGCCACCGTTTGGTCCTTTATAGGTTCGGATCAATCCAACCCTCCCTAAATCTGCGATAATTCTCCGCAGAAAAGGGCTTGGAATTTGCATTTCCCTTTGAACCATCTGAGTGGGCATGCGCCGCCCTGACTCATGCCTGGCTAGACACAACATCACCCGTACTGCATAATCTGTGCGTCGGTTGATTTTGAACATAGCCGCCCATATCCTTTACCTGATTTGTAAACGATTTATAGAATCGTAAAGAATTTGCAGGCGCGGCGTCAACAACCTTTTGTCACCCCTTTATGTGACAGAAATCACAGTTAGATTCTCTTTAAGGGTGATCGGGAAAACTTATGCGTGCCAGAAACCGTGCCTGACCGGGCGGACATCTTCGACAGTGATGAATGCTGACTTCATCCACCTCATTGACGATCTTTTGCACCCGGTCGATGTTCTTGCGCAGCACACTGCAGCTTAACAGGGATACCACTCCGTCTTTCCCCCTTGCCGGGATCTCAGTGATTGCATATCCCTCAGCTCGCATCCGATCCGCAATTGCGGAACCCAGCCGCGAACTCACGATGCTAAGCTGCACATGCCCGATTGCAAGCCGTTCCTCGATCAGCATTCCAACCACATTTCCAGTTGCAAACCCGGCAGCGTAGCCGAGCACGTTCAGGGGATTATCCAGGTTGCTTAGCACCGATCCAATTGCCAGCACGAAGATGCTGGACTGGAAAAACCCCAGCACCCAGGCGATCCCTTTCCGGCCGCGGATGACCACCAACACGCGAAGCGTATCGAGAGCCATATCGGTGACGCGCAAGAAGAAGATCAAAACCGCCGAAAACCACGGCGAGAGAGACAGCAGGTTTTCCATATCCAACCACTTTCAAATATTATTGATATCTAACAAGGCTAATGCACCTGCAGGCTGCCTTCACTGGCGCTGACCAGCTGTTCTGCTTCGGTCTGCTGGTTTTTCAATTCAGGCAAATATAGTCTTTCCAGGTATTCCTTAACCATCCTGCGCATGCTGAACTGCGGTCCAATTGTCCGGATAGATTCTTTGACCCTGGATATCCACTCCCCGGGTAATCCATCCGACGACCGGGTCTGGTAGTACAGCGGTACGATCTCATTTTCCAATAAATCGTATAGGCTTTTCGCGTCTTCGGTATCTTGCCGGTCCGGATCGTCATAATCGCGATCCTCGCCAATCGCCCAACCATTTCGTCCATTGAAGCCCTCTCGCCACCAGCCATCCAGCACCGAGAAATTAAGCACGCCGTTCATCCCGGCTTTCTGCCCGGAGGTGCCCGAGGCTTCATTCGGACGTCTCGGCGTGTTCATCCACACGTCGACCCCTTGGACCAGGTAGCGCGCCAGGTTCATGTCGTAATCTTCGAGGAATACCAACCGTCCCCCGCTTTCCGACTTTTTTACCATCCGATAGACTTCCTGGATCAGCATCTTCCCGCCTTCGTGATCGGGGTGCGATTTCCCTGCAAAAATAATCTGCACCGGTCGGTCGACATCGTTGATGATGGTCAAAAGCCGGTCTGGGTCCGACAATATCAAGTTCGCCCGCTTATAGGGCGCAAACCGGCGTGCGAAACCGATTGTGAGTGAATACGGGTTGAGCAGCACGCCCGAGGCGACTACCTGCACCGGGTGCCAGCCGCCCTTCAGCCAGCGCTGCCTGGCGCGCTCCCGGATATTGGCACTGAGCTTGCGTTTGAGATGCAGCCGCACGCTCCAGAGTTGGTCATCTGGGATATTGTTTACCAGCTCCCATACGTCCGGATCATCCGCGTTCTCCAACCAATCCATCCCCAAGTAGCGCTCATAAAGATGCCGCAGTCGGCGAGCCAGCCACGTCCCGACGTGAACGCCGTTTGTGATATGCGTGATTGGGACCTCATCAGTGCTCCGAGTTGGCCACAGATACGCCCACATTTTCCTTGCAACCTGTCCGTGCAGCTCAGAAACCGCATTCCGGGCAGCCGAGTGCTTCAATGCAAACGCGGGCATGCTGAACATGTCTCCCCAGCTCACGGTGTGGCGTCCAAGGTCGACGAACTGCTCTCGGTTGAGCCCCAGCTGCGGCCATAAGTTCGCAAAATACTTATCCACAAGCCACAATGGAAATTCATCGTTACCAGCCGGTACGGGTGTATGGGTCGTGAAAATATTGCTGCGGGTCACAGTTTCGGCAGCTTCAGCAAAGGAAAGGCCAGATCCAATATATTCTCGAATCCGTTCAAGGGTCATAAAGGCGGAATGACCTTCATTCATATGCCATACATTCGGCTGGTATCCTAGTTTTCGCAGGGCGCGCACCCCTCCTATTCCCAACAAGATCTCTTGGGATATCCGCAGGTCCAGATCGCTGCTGTAAAGCCGGGCTGTCAGCGATCGGTCGGAAGGTGAGTTCGAATCCAGGTCAGCATCCAGCAGATATAGCGGAACTCTGCCCACCCGTACTTCCCACATCCGAACCCTAACTTCACGACCTGGCAGCTCTACGGAGACCGTCAGGGGCTCGCCGCTTTCTTCTACCAGCGGGATCACGGGTAAATCTTCGAACCTTTGAACGTTGTACTGCGCTTCTTGCCAGCCGTCTTCGCTGATCCGCTGAGTAAAATAGCCTTCGGTATAGAAAAATCCTGTCGCCACAAATGGCAGTCCGAGATCGCTGGCTTCTTTTGTGTGGTCGCCAGATAGAATTCCTAACCCGCCGGCGTAGATCGGCAGCGTTTCATGCATCCCGAACTCCATGGAGAAATAGGCGATCAGACGGTCTTTTAGTTCAGGATGCGTCTTAGAGAAATAGGTCTCGTCAGCGAGCATATACTGCTCAAATGCTCGCATGGTCCGGTCGTAGAAATCCAGGTAGTAGCGGTTGTTCATCGCTGCGTTCAGGCGCGGGCGCTGAACCTGGCGCAGGAATTTCACCGGGTTGTGGCAGCTTGTCTCCCATAAGTCCGGGTCGATCCGAGAAAAAAGGCGCTGTGCGTCAGGATTCCAGGTCCACCACAGGTTGTACGAAAGATCGGCCAGAGCATAGATCCGGCGTGGCAGACTAAATGAATTAGGTACTTGGGCGCGAAACCTCAACATAAGAAATCCAATCTTTTCCGATAAATTCAGGTATTCATCCCTGGGACAATTAACATGGAAAACAATCATACCACATGCCCAGACCTTTTCCAGTCGTCGGCAGCTTGCTGTCCCGCTTGCATCGAACCCAGGCTGGCGATAAAATAGTGATTCATGACAGAGACAATCAACCTTTTCATCACCTGCCTGATCGACAGCTTATATCCATCTACAGCCGAATCGGTCATCAAGATTCTCCAGCGCCTCGGTATGCGAGTTGAGATTCCGCCTGGACAGACCTGCTGCGGTCAGCCTGCATTCAATGCCGGGATGCGTGCGCAGGCTGAACCCATCGCCAGGCACACCATTCAAGTTTTCGAGCGCGCCGAAGGTCCAGTGGTTGTCCCATCCGGATCATGCGCTGCCATGATTCGCATCGGTTATCTCGAGCTCTTCGCCGAAGATCCGATCTGGCTGCCGCGCGCCCACAAGCTGGCGGAGCGCACCTTCGAGCTCAGCGAGTTTATAGTCGATGTCCTTGATGTGACCGATCTGGGCGCTCGTTGGCCGGGCAAACTCGCTTACCATGCATCCTGCCATCTTTTACGCGAGCTTGGGGTTGATCGCCAGCCCCGACTGCTGTTGAATGCCGTGCGGGATGCGGAGCTGGTCAACCTGCCTGGTGCCTACGACTGCTGTGGGTTTGGCGGTGTCTTTTCCGCCGAGCATCCCGAGTTATCATCAGCGATGCTGGCTCGAAAAATCGAAAATATTGAAGCTGCCGGCGCCCCTGTGGTGGTTGCTTGCGATGCCGGCTGCATCACCAATATCCAGGGTGGGCTCCGGCGCGCAGGTCGACCGCAGCGCGTTGCTCACATCGCCGATATTCTCGCCAGATCTGCAGATTAAACCGATGCCAGACAGATTTCGCCAGAAAATCCACCTCGCCCTCGCCGACAGTCAGCTCCAGTCTGCGTTGGATAACAACGCGGAACGCCGGCAGGGTGCCTTCACCGCTGCTTTTGAATCGCTTCCTGAAGGCCGCCAGGCCTTTCGTCAGCGCGCCCATGATATCCGCCAGGCTGTGGTCGCAGACCTGGACCGCTACCTTGAGCAGTTCGCAAAAAAGGCTGCTGCGAATGGAATGACTATACACTATGCCTCCGATGCTGGCGAGGCAGTAGAGACCGTGCTTAGAATTGCGCAGGATGCAGGCGCAAGCCTGATTGCCAAATCGAAGACCATGGTCGGTGAGGAGATTCACCTCAACGAACACCTGGAAGCCAAGGGCTTTCGAGTGGTCGAAACCGATCTTGGCGAGTATATCATTCAGCTGCGCGGCGAACCGCCTGCTCACATCATCACCCCTGCCGTCCATCTGACGCGAGCCCAGGTCGCCAAGACTTTCGAGGAGAAGATCGGTCTGCCATTCACCACCGATATCCCCGCCCTCACTGCTGCAGCTCGAAGAGTGCTGCGTGCAACCTTCCTGCAGGCAGATATCGGGATATCTGGCGTAAATTTTGGCGTTGCTGAGACCGGCACGCTTGTCCTGGTCACCAATGAGGGCAACGGGCGGATGTGCACCTCCCTCCCGGACATCCACATCGCATTAATGGGCATCGAGCGTCTGGTTCCCTCCTTCGCCGATTTGGCAGTTATGCTCAACCTGCTCCCGCGCTCCGCCACCGGTCAGAAGCTAAGCGTTTATACCAGTTTGATCCACAGCCCACGATCTCCAGAAGAAGGTGAAGGACCTAGCCAGCGCCACCTCATTTTGCTTGATAACGGACGTCAGTCTATGCGTTTCTCTCCGCTGTCAGAGGCGCTATACTGCATCCGCTGCGGCGCCTGCCTGAATGCCTGCCCGGTCTTTCGGGAGATCGGCGGACATGCCTATGTCGGTCCGGCTGGGCAGCCGACAACTTATCCAGGACCAATCGGCTCGCTCGTATCCCCTGGTTTATTTGGAATCGCCAAATTCGGAAATCTGGCCCGAGCCACCAGCCTTTGCGGGGCTTGCAAGGACGCCTGCCCGGTCGATATCGATTTGCCTGGGCTGCTCCTGCGTGTTCGCGCCGGCGCTGGCGCTCAAGCTGGCGCGGCTGATCGTCCCCGTGCTGCAAACTTGGAGAATGCGGTCGATACTGCGAAACCAGCCGGCATCAACGAGACTGCCTATCTTCCGCCCACCTCCGATCCCCATGTCCAAACCGGTCTGTCCGAGAAATCCAAAAATCTCACCCAAAAACCGCCGAGCGGCGCTCATATCCCGATCGCTTTGCGAATTGGGCTTTTTTTCTTTTCCATTTTCGCCCGTTCGCCCGCAAGGTACCAGTTAGCCCAGCGATTCGCCGGAGTGTTCACCCGGCTGGTACCCGGATCAGATGGGTGGATGCACATGCCCGCCTTTACCGGCTGGGGGCTACGGCGAGATTTCCCGCGCTTCGCCCTCCGTCCCTTCAGCGCCTCTCCATTAGCACGCCAGCTAGCCTTGCACAAGCCAGGCAGCCCGCCTTTGCAGCTCAATCGGAAAGCGCCCGTTGGCAAGCCTATTTCGGCTGCTCCGATCGTCGCAGCCCAACCGATCCCCGGCGTTGATGATGAGAATCCACTGACCCGCTTCAGCGATGAGCTGAAGGCTTTGGGCGGCGAAGTAATCCGCTGCCGCCTGGACGATCTCTCCGATCGCGTATTAGCAGCTCTCCAGGTGCGTCAAGAAAGCCGAATCCAGGCATGGGAGCCTGCTTTCCTCCCGCCTGGTCTATTAGATGTGCTGAACTCTCAAGGGATATCCATCACGCATACCGCCGATCCATCGATCCGTATCGGGCTGACCGGAGCGCTGGCCGGCATCGCCGAAACGGGCTCCCTGGTGATCCCAGCCGCTCTGGGATGCCCTCCCAGCGCTTCCCTCCTGCCCGAGATTCACATGGCGGTCCTGCCATCCGAACGCTTGCTCCCCAGGCTTGCGGACGCCCTTGCCTTGCCTGAGATACCCCAATTTTCCTCAGTCTCTATCGTAACCGGCCCATCCCGCACTGCAGACATCGAAATGACCCTCACGATCGGGGTCCACGGTCCCGGGGAGCTGGTGGTCTTCTTGCTCGCGGAGCCTTTAATCGCTGCTTAGTTAGAACTCCTCTTTGCTTCTTAGGCGTTTGATCTCCCCCCGCCTCCGCTTATGTTCCAGCCGCTTACGTTTCGATGCCATCGACGGCTTCGATCTCTTGCGAATCTTCGGCTTCTCGGCGGCGCGCCGGATCAACTGAAGCAGGCGGTCCACGGCATCCTGGCGGTTCTTCTCCTGGGTGCGAAACCGTTTGGCTTCAATGACCAGGACGCCTTCCGTTGTAATCCGATTTCGAGCAAGATTGAATAATCGGCTTCGCACGTCATCTGGCAGTGAAGGCGAATTGGCTGCATCGAAGCGCAGTTGAGTGGCAGAATCCACCTTATTTACATTTTGACCACCTGGTCCGGAGGGCGCGCATATAGTGGAACTCCAATTCGTTCTCGTTGAGTAAGATTTCATCAGTCACTTCGATACTCGCAGCCGGAACCATAAGACCATTTTAACACCTGCAATTTTTTCAAGAAAATGTTTAATATACTTCGGGTGCCCCACCAGCAACCTTTGATGCAATTAAACCTCAGAGCCCCCTGGTCCATCTCGCTCATCAACATAGGGTAAAATTGGGCTGCAGTCGGTTTCTTCCCAAAATTTTTCCGAAAAGGATCGCTATTTGTTTGAAATCATGTTTCTTGGGACCTCGGCCTCAGCGCCTTCCGCCCGACGCGGCCTCTCGGCGCAGATTGTGATGCACGATGAGTTCCGCTTCCTGGTCGATTGCGGCGAAGGCACCCAACGCCAGATCATGCAGTCGGGTCTGGGTTTCAAGCGCTTGAACCGAATTCTGATCACCCATGGGCATCTCGACCACATCCTCGGTCTGGCTGGACTGCTCTCTACTTTTACCCGCTGGGAGACGATCGAATTGCTCGAGATTTATGCCGGCGCCACCGCCCTGGAGCGGATCCACGACCTGCTCTTCGGGGTAGTGCTGCGCGGCGCCCGCCCGCCGATGGAGATCCAGCTGCGCCCGATCGAAGCCGGCTTGATCATTGACGAGAAGGACTTTCAGGTATCTGCTTTTCCAGTCTTTCACCGGGGCTCCGATTCATATGGCTTCTTATTTGCAGAAAAACCCCGCCGACCATTTCTCCCCGAGCAGGCTAATGCGCTCGGGATTCCATCCGGTCCATGGCGCGGCGACCTGGTGGCGGGAAAACCCGTCCAGCTACCGGACGGGCGCCTGATCACCCCCGACCAGGTTTTGGGCGAGGTGCGCCCTGGCACAAGCCTGGTCCATGTGGGCGATGTCGGTCGAACCGCAGATCTCGAGCAGGTCTGCCAGGGCGCGGATGCCCTGGTGATCGAAGCCACTTACCTTGAGGAAGAAGCCCAAATGGCTGCAGAATTCGCTCACCTTACAGCCCGCCGCGCCGCCGAACTCGCCGTCCGCTGCGGCGTTGGGGCGCTCTTCCTTACCCACCTCTCGCGCCGCTACCGTGAGCGCGATGTGCTCGCAGAAGCGCGCCTCGTTTACCCTGCCGCGGTGGTCGCCCGAGATTTTGACCATTTCCAGATCCGAAAAGGGGAAATGGTTAAAGTGAATGAAAAAAGCGGTCCGCCTTCGCTGCCGTTTCAGGATGAAGGCTGAGCCGCTAAATCAAACGCTCCAGTTTTATACTATGGACGAAACAGATTGGCTGACCGAGAATCGCTGGTCCTGGAAAGCTCAGCGAAATCGCTCTTCTTTCCAGACATCCGCTTCATTATGATATCCGGCTTGCTCCCAGAATCCCAGCCGGTCCTGGGACATGAATTCCAGCCCCCGCAGCCACTTTGCGCCTTTCCACAAATACGGCGTTATCAATTCCTTCCGGTTGGGGATTGCGCCAACTACGCCGCGCAACGGGTAGCCATGATCGGGTGAGATCGGCTCGCCGTTGAAATGAGTTGCGAGCAGGAAGTTCTCCTGCAGCACAACATCGATAGGCAAATTGACCGTGAAGCCGTACTCCGCCACCTGCATCACAAATTTCGCGGTCGGGTTTCGGCTTTACCAACCCCTGATCCACCAGCGTTCGCACCGAGACCCCTTCCCAGGTGGTGTCGAATTTGCTCCAGCGGGTCACGCAGTGCAGGTCCATCTCAGTTTTTGTTCGGGGCAGCTGGTTGAACTCATCCCAGCTCCAGCGGATTTCTTTCTCAACCTCGCCCCATATCCGTAGCTCCCAGGCTGCCGGATTGAAGCGTGGCACCGGACCGTAATGCAGCACAGGGAATTTCTGGGTGAGCGACTGTCCGGGTGGAACCCGACCTTCGCGCTCCAGCCGCTCTTCATCTTCTCTCCGGCGCTTAAAATCACTGAACATAGCTGCCTCCTGAATAAGCTGCGATTATATCAGAGCAGTTCGGTCAAAATTATTAACGGCATATATAATCTTGCGGATAAACCCCCGGTTTGTAGGTTAAGATCCGCAACCCCAAATACTCCTGGCTCAATAGATTTTCCCCTGATGTGAATTGACTTGCCTCGAAATAGGCGCGAAAATCAACATGGAATTAAGTCGCTTCATCTTAATCAGAAAATTCCAGCAGTTGCCCTTTTGCCTATGAACCATCTATGCATTGTATTTCACTAAGCAGCATATGAGAGGATTTGGGATAATTGGAGGAGCCTAATGGATGATTTAACTAAAGATCACTATGATGCCATCGTCATCGGTTCAGGACCCGGCGGCGCGACAATCGCCCGCGATTTGACCCGGCAGGGCAAGCGAGTGCTCATCCTTGAACGCGGCCACGGCAATCCGATTTGGGGGACCATCCGGCAGTCGTTCGGCTATTCTCTCATCCCCGGGCAGAGCCTGCTTTTCACTCCACAGATGCTTTCGCTGGTCCGCGATCGTCGCTGGGGGCAGCTCGATAAATTTCTATGCCACTGTCTTCGAGCCGCCTTACGAGATGTTTGAAAGCTGCGGCGTCGATCTCGCGCCTTATGTTAAGCGGGTGAACGCTGAGCTGCCGATAGCTCCTCTCTCGGATGATCTCATCGGCCCCGCCGCGAAGCGGATCAGCGCCAGCGCCCAAGATCTTGGATATCCCTGGCAGAAACTGCCGAAGATCGTCCACCAGGAGCTCTGCCGCCCGGAATGCGATAAATGCACCATGGGATGCCCATACGGGGCTAAGTGGACGGCGCGAGAATTCCTGGATGAAGCCTGCGCCCAGGGTTCGGTCCTGATGACGAGGACGCAGGTCCAAAAACTGGAAATCGAGCATAATCGGGTAGAAACTGTCCTTGGACGGAGGGGCGGCCAGGAATTCAAGGCTTCTGCTCCGCTGGTGATCCTTTCCGCAGGCGGGATTGGTACACCGCTCATCCTGCGCCTCTCGGGGATTCCCGAGGCAGGCGATCGTTTCTTCTTCGACCCGCTGATGATTGTCAACGGCGTGGTAGACGACCTGCAGGACGGCCGCGAGTTTCCAATGGCTGCGGGTCTCCAGGAGCGGAGCGAAGGTTTCATGCTCGCAGACCTGGTTTGGCCGAGATGGGTCTACTCCATCTTTACGGCTGAGGTCTTGGCCCTGGCTCATCTTAATAAGCACTCTCGGACGCTGCCGATCATGATCAAAATCAAGGACGATCTAGGAGGGCATCTCAGCAGACGAGGCGGCGTCCACAAGCGCCTGAATGATGCGGACCGCAGGAAATTTGTGCAGGGCGGTGAAATCGCCAGGAATATCCTGACCCATGCCGGAGCGCATGACATTTTCTCAACCTGGTATACCGCCACACATCCTGGCGGCACGGCGAAGATCGGGGAGGTGGTCGACGCAAACCTGAAGACCAGGTACGACAATCTCTTCGTTTGCGACTGCTCGGTCATCCCTGAATCTTGGGGCCGTCCGCCGGTCACTACCATCCTTGCGCTTGGCACACGATTGGGAGAATACCTGCGAAGCTGGTAATGATGTTCAGCTTGCACCTCAGATCGTGAGGCTCTCTCCCGGTTTGAGCACCTGGACCGTGTGACCGGTCTCAGCCTGGACCTGCTTTGCCCATGCCAGAGGGTCCTGGGCGATCAATCCCCAGGTATCAAAGTGATAGGGCACCACGGTTTTCGCCTCAAGGAGCCTCACTGCCCGCAAGGCGTCGGCGGGACCCATGGTGAAGTTGTCGCCAATCGGGAGGAAAGCGAGGTGCAGGCCTTCTTCGCCGATCAAGCGCATGTCGCCGAACAACCCGGTGTCGCAAGCCAAATAGACCTTCTTGCCTTCATGATTGGTGAGCAAGAAACCACATGCCAGCCCCCCGTACGATCCATCTGGGAGGACGGAGCCATGCACTGCAGGGGTCAGCTTAAGGTAGCCGAATGGATGCATGTGGCCTCCACCCGGCTGCTGACCGTGGGTCTCGAGATTCTCATGGTTCCTGAGCCAATTGGCGATCTCGACGTTGGCGACCACAAGCGCCCCAGTCCGTTTTGCGATGGCGACGGTATCGCCGATGTGATCGAAATGGCCGTGAGAGAGTAGGATAAAATCCGCTTCCAACCGGTCTGGGGAGGCGCTTGCGGAAGGGTTCTCGGTCAGGAATGGATCGACCAGGATGCGATAGCCCTCGGACTCAATTGCCAGGGCGGCGTGACCAAGCCAGGTTACTTTACAGCTCATCGGAATCTCCTTCTAGAAGTGGGATCAAAACGGCCCGTACCCGACCGCCACGCCGATCAGCAGGAATGCTGCTGTCGTCAGGACGATCCAGAACCAGAGCCGCACCGACCAGCGCAGCCATTTTGAATAGCTGACCGCACTCAAGCCCAAGCAGATCAGCAGCACCGGGTTGGTCGGATATGCCATGTTAGAAAAACCGTCTCCAAAGGCGTAGGCTGTGACGACCGTCTGACGGGTGATCCCGAGCATATCGGCAAGCGGGATAAGCAGCGGGATCAGCAGAAAAGCTTTCGCAGATCCAGAGGTGATTAAAAATTCAACCAGCAGGGTGGCAAAATACATGAGCAGGATCGCGGTGTAAGGGCTGAAATTCGCGAGGGCGATCGATATCTCATAAAGGATGGTATCCAGGATGCCGCCCTGGGTAATTATGAACTTGATGCTGGCAGCCATCAGGATCAGCGGGATCGCTGGCGCGATCCCGATAATCCCTTCCCAGGCGGCCCGGATCACTTCTCGTCCTGAAGCGCCGCTCACAAGGGCGGCGGTGATCGATGCCAGCAGGAAGAGCAGCCCGATGATCGGCATCGAATATGCCGCTACAGCCGGGATAAACGGTGAAACCACCAGGACCAACAGAATAATCACAAGGAATCCGGCGAACAGCCGCACTGCTCTGGTAATCCTGAGGCTGGCAGATTGCTGACCAAGCTGAAAATGGGCATAACGCTCCCGGCTCAACTGGTCTTCGATAAACACCGGGGACCGATGCGGCTCGTGCTCAATTCGCCGGGCGTAGCGCGTGAGGAAAAGGATGAAAATTGCATAGACCGTTGCGAAGATCACCAGGCGAACCAGCGCACCCGAAAAGAGCGGCAGGCCGGCCAGCTTCTGGGCAACGCCGATGGTGAACGGGTTGGTGATTGCCGCCGAAAAGCCCATATTCACGGCTAAGACGCTCATCCCTAATCCAACCAGGGCGTCCCACCCCAGGAAATAGGATAATGCCAGCATCAACGGTACAAGCGGTACAACCTCTTCGAAGATCCCAAAAAACGCCCCCAACGCCATAAAAAACAGCGAAATGGTCCCCAGCAGCAGATACTTGCGGCCCGCGAAGGCCCCCACGATCCGGCTGACCACCGCGCTCAGCAGCCCGCTCTTCTCCAGCACCGCAAAACCCACCCCAACCATTAAAGAAAAATGATGATCGTGATGATGATCAGCGAATCTGGGCCGAACAACACTTCGATCGGGGCCGTGAACCAGCGCCAGACGGGGTAATCCTCTCCAGGCACCATTTCGTAGCTGAATGAGCCCGGCACGATCACCTCTCGGCCGTCGATTTCAGTGCGCAGGAAATGACCCGGGCGCACAACCCTGGTCAGGATTCCGGCCGCGATCATCATCACCAGCAGGATAATTACGGACTGCAGGAAGGACTTGGTACTGATTTGGGCGCCTGCTCTTTGCTCCATGCTGCAGCTCTCTCATTTTCTGGTTCTATGCTTCAGGACAGTCCGCTAGAGGTTTACAAAAACACTTTGGTGAAAATCCCGCTTAAAGCCTATTCGTTCCTCAAAAAAACGAATTGAAACGAATATGATTCTCGTTGAGATTTGGATTCAATATACTTCCTGCCTCACCTGCAGTCAAGCCGGAAACGCTAAAATCCCCTTTAAGTGCCCATCTACAAACCAGGGGTATACAAATTCAGCAATAGATCAAATAATCGCTCTACAATTGTGGATATATACCGAAAAGGAAAAATGCGATGGATGTCGGGATCCGAGAGTTGAAACAGCGGGCAAGTGAGCTGATCCGGATGGTGCGTGAAGAGGGGCGTGAAATTCAGATCACGTATCATGGAAAGGTGGTAGCAAGAATCTCCCCTGTGAAGCCGCCTCTCGCCGAGGAAAATGAGGCCTCCTGGCAAACCCTGGAACAGTTAGCGGTCGAAATTGGTCGCTCCTGGCCTGAAAGTGTGTCCGCGGTTGAAGCTATCGAGGAATACAGGTCATGACCCTTGGGGTGGTCGTGGACGCAAGCGTCTGGATATCGAGCCTTGTCTCAAAGGATGTGTTCCACCGTCAAAGCATTCTTTGGTTGGAGCAGCAGCGCCTGCAAGGGATTGAATTCCTAGCACCGGTGTTCGTTTTGGTCGAACTCGGAGGTGTGATCAGCCGGCAAACCGGGGATATAAAACGTGCTCAGAAGGCAGTCGAAACGATCAAGAGTTTTCCAGGACTGACCCTGTTGCGGACAAACGATTTGCTCGTCAATATTGCTGTTGACCTTGCTGTTAAATTGGGGCTGCGCGAGGCGGATGCTTTTTATGTTGCCACCGCAGCCTATTTAAACCTTCCGTTGGCGACTTTTGATCAAGACCAGAGGAAGCGCGCAAAGAGTGTTCTCCGTGAGGTTATTACGCCTGGATGAGAAAACAGCTTCAGTGCCGCTAGCAGAAGATTGCTTAGTGAGAAAACGAACGGCCAGGATCACTGAACAACCAGCCTCGCCGCCCTCAATATCGCCTCCAGACTCTTCGTCACATCCTGCTCAGTCGTTGCCCAGGAAGATACGCTGATCCGCATGGCGGTTTGACCCTGCCAGGTTGTGCCTGAGCACCAGCAAACACCTTCATCCTGCACCGCCTGGATCACCCGCCGGGTGGCTTCGGGGTCACCGAACGAGACCAGCACCTGGTTCAGGCAGACCTCGTTGAGCACCCGGTATCCTGCCGCAGAAAGCTCAGACGCAAAGCGGGCGGCATAGTGGCATGAACGCTCGACCAATTCGGCCAGACCAGTTCTCCCAAGCGAAAGCAGTGCCGCCCAGATTTCCACACCGCGCGCCCGGCGCGACATCTCGGGGGTGTAGTTCCCTGGCTCGCGCCGGTCGCCCTGGATGAGATAGGCGGCCTCATAGCTCAATGCCTTTCGCAGGTGGGCTTCTTCTCTGCAGATCACGATCCCACTATCGTAGGGTACATTCAGCCATTTATGGGCATCCAGCGCCCACGAATCCGCCTGCTCGACCCCACTGGCGAGATGGGCCCTTTCCGGCGCGGCGGCAGCCCAGAGCCCGAATGCACCATCGATATGCACCCATGCCCCTGCCTGCCTGGCAATTGGGCAGACATCAGCTGCCGGGTCGAATGCTCCGGTGTTCACATTGCCAGCCTGCAAGCAGATAATCGTACGATCATCGACCTCGGGCATCCGGACTGGAATCAAACGTCCCTGGCTGTCTACCGGAACGCGCAAAAGGCGCTCTCGGCCCAACCCCAACATGCTGAGCGCCTTAAGCAAGCTGACATGCACCTCTTCGCTGACGATTACCGTGATAGGCGGGGCTCCAAACAGCCCATCCGCTTCCACATCCCAGCCGTGTCTCGCCAGGACGGCATGGCGGGCGGCTGCGAGGCCGCAGAAATTGGCCATCGTCGCTCCGGTGACCAGACCAACCCCGGCTTGAGAAGGCAGCCCCAACAGATCCAACAGCCAGCGGATTGCGACTTCTTCCAGCTTTACGGCGATCGGGGAAGCCACCCACATATCCGCCGGCTGGTCCCAGGCGCCTGCCAGCCAGTTAGCCGCCAGCGCGGCGGGCAGCGTCCCGCCGGTCACAAAGCCGAAGTAGCGCCCGCCGGTCGAAGCGACGGTCGCGGGCGAACCGATTTCGTCAAGCTTACGCAATACGGCTTCAGGTGGAGTGGGATTATCGGGAAGCGGCTGATCAAGCTCACCAAGCCGGGCGAGCGCTGCAAGGGTGGGAAAGACACTCCGCCGGTCCAGCCCAGTCAGGTAGCGGATGGACCGATCGGCGGCATTCATCAAGAGATCGCGCATGGGCTGCTCCAGGAACCAGTCAAAGTAGAATTCAATTGTAAGCGAATTTAGGCGAGGCGCTCGCCGTCGTGGACCAGTTCGAACTGCTCCAATTAGCTCACTTCAAGCATTAAATTCACCTGCTACTTGTCGGAACGATAGACTGTTTGGGCTAGCTCAATCGCCTGCTCGTCGCTCATCTCCCAGCCTTCAGAGAAAGCGTCAAAAGCCTCAGGGTCTTGACCAGCCTGCAGGTGGCTGCGGAGCTTACCTAGCTCCGCCTGGTCTGTTTGGAGCATTGTTATGGAAAGGGATTCCAGGCGGTGTTCGACGGTCCCATAGAGACGGGCAGCAATGACTGGTTTATCCAGCCGCATTGCCAGAACTGCGAAGCTGGTAATACTGGCAGTCAGACCAGGATAATCTCGGGTTAGATGGTTGAAGGCCAGGCTCTCCTGGAAGTAAGCCCATGCTTTTTGGATCTCATTTTGCTCCAAAGCAAGATAGCCCAGCCGCCGCAGCGGATATGCCAAAAAACTTAAATTTCCGATCGAGCGAAAAATAGCGGCGCTCTCTTCATAGATATTTTTGGCTCGAGCGCGATCTCCCCGAAACAGCTCTACATCTCCCAGGAAATGCGCAAAGCTGTTAGGTTTTGTATTCACCAATTGCCTTGAAATCGCCAATCCTTCCTGGAAGGAGGCGTCTGCCAGATCGTATTTCTTCTCGTTAGCCAGAACCAGCCCTAAAAACTGCAGCGACCAGGAAAGGCTGGCCTGGTCATCGGTTGTCCGAAGGAGTGTAATTGCTTCTTCAAGGTAATGCTGCGCTAATCCCGTCTCCCCAAGCAGGCACAGGAAAAATCCGGCAGTATTGAGCGCTCGGCCGCGCTGGGTAGTGAACTGGTAGCTTGATGGCGAAGTCAGAGCTCTGAGAGCTAGGTTGCTGGCTTCACGGTTAGAGCCTGATCGAAACCAGAACCAGAGCAAAGCGCCAGCCACGCGAAGGGCGTGTTCGGCCTGGTCGCTTTCCGCACTCCATTCGATGACGGCGCGCAAGTTGTCGTTTTCTGACCTGAGAAGCTTATACCAGCGGATCTGGTTATAGGAGAGCAGCTCAGGCTCGGCCGCTTCGACCAGATCAACAAAAAAAGCGGCATGGCGGTCACGCAGAGACCGGGTTTCTCCAACTTCCTCCAACATCAACCTTGCATAGCTCTGGATCGTGTCCAGGAATCGGTAGCGGGTTGGCTGCTCTCTATCGTCAGGGTTCGCTTCGACTTGAAGAAGGGATTTATCCACCAGCCGTCCGAGCAAGGTGAGGGTTTCATCGCTCCTAATTTCACCCCCTGCGCAGACGAATTCCGCTGCCTCCAGCGAAAAGCTGCCTGCGAAAACAGAAAGCCTTCGAAACAACACCTGCTCTGGGGGACTGAGTAAATCGTAGCTCCATTCGATCGCCGCCCGGAGGGTTTGATGGCGGTGCAAAGCGGTCCGGCGCCCGCTGGTCAGCAGGCTGAACCGGCTGTCCAGCCGAGAGGCAATCTCTGAAGCCGTAAGAAGGTGCATGCGAGCCGCCGCCAGCTCGATAGCTAATGGGATGCCATCAAGCCGGGTGCAAATTTGGGCAATGATCGGTGCATCGACTTCATTCGGATGGTAGCCAGGCAGGACGTCGGCTGTGCGCTCGATGAATAAGCTGATCGCTTCAGATCGAATGATCTTACTGAAATCCGAAATTCCCTGCTCGGGGAGCGAAAGAGAAGGCAGGATCCAGGCCCTTTCACCGGGCACACCCAGACCCTCTCGACTGGTTGAAAGGATCGAAACCTGAGGGCATTCGCTCAACAGAGGCTCCACCAGCGCAGCGCAGGCATCGATCAGGTGTTCGCAGTTATCCAGCACCAGCACGGCTTTTTTCTCATGCAGATGCTCCTTGATCGTGTCCAGTATCGGCTGGCCAGGCGAACCGGGAATTCTCAGCGCTTTTGCCGCCGCCTGGGCGACCAGATCGACGCCTAATTGTTCGCCAGCCACCGCTTGCGGCCCGGTCAATCCTAGCGGCTGAGATGGTAGGCCTGCAGGAGCCAGCTCTTTCTGCCTGGATGAGACAAGCTCAGAAAGGGCCGCCAGCTCAACCCACCAGACACCGTCAGGGAAATCGGGCTTGAGGGCTTCGGCAGCCTGGATGGCGAGGCGGGTCTTGCCCACCCCACCTGGACCAGTGATGGTTACGAGCCTGGATTGGGAAACCAGGCTGAGGACCTGCTGGATCTCTTTTTCGCGGCCGATGAAAGAGGTGAGGGGCCTGGGGAGGTTGGAGCGGCGAATCAAGGGCAAGGCGGGCAGAGGGGAAGGGATATCCGGCCTGGAGTCGGTCTTCCAGCCGGCCTTAAGGCGCTTGTAGATAGCCTGGGTTTGCTCGGAAGGCTTGACGCCGAGGGTCCCTCTGCAGAGCCTGAGCGTAGTGTTCGTAAGTGGCGACGGCTTTAGAGGAGTTGCCTGAGCTGGCCAGGGCGGTGATCAGCGCCCGGAAGGCAGGCTCGGGCCATCCGCCGAAGGCGATCCAGCGGTTGGCCCAATCGATTGTGTCGGACCAGCGGGCCTGGCCGATCAGGAGGTCGAGGAGGGTGGAGAAGCGGGCTTCGAAGATGGATTGGATGCGCTGGCGCTCTGGGAAGACCCACTCGTCGTAGAAGCCAGGGAGGAGCTCGCCGCGGTAGAGGGAGAGAGGCATGAAGAGGTCATCGGGGGAGGAGGGGTTGGAGGGAGAGCGTTCGAGGGAGAGGACGTCGAGGGAGAAAGGAGCATGGGAGTTGAAGGAAATGGAGAGGTCGTCGATGAGGAGGAAAGAGGAGTTTGGGGCTTCGAGGACTTTGCGGAGGCGCCAGAGCTCGTGGCGGAGGTTGGAGCGGGCGTTTTCTTCGGCAGAATCGGGCCAGAGCATTGCGGCGAGGCGCTCGCGGCGCTGGGGGATGCCAGGATTGAGGACGAGGAAAGCGAAGAGGGATTGGGCGTTGCGAGTGGGGACGGCAAGGCGCTCGCCGTCGCGGACCAGTTCGAACTGCCCCAATAAGCTCACTTCCAGCATGCCAGCACCTGATTTCAATTGATTAATAGACTAAAGCCAGTGACAATTGTCCGATTATAGCATCGAAACTTCGTCACACATATAAATTTTGACACAGAAAAAACCATGAAAAAAACACGCGCCTGCTCACGTTCCGGGACGAGGCCCTTTTAGAATGTCCCATAGATTTAGGATAAAGGAGATGAGATAAGTTGAAAAAATATCTTCTCCAAACCGATGAGAACCAGGAATTTGATCGAAGAACACGATGATGAAAGAGTTTTTTTCGACAACAGAGAATTTCAATGGAAGCCAATCAATTTGTTCATCTAACCCAAGGAGGTTGAAATGTCTACAACTCGGATTACCCGCATTTTGGTCGGCGCGATCTTGATCGTGGCAGCAGTTCTGGTCCTGAAGGCTATGGGTCCTCAGGCGGCGGCAGTAAACACCAATATGGCTCCGGTAGGGATCGGTGAGCTCCGTTCTTATGAATCCAGTCAAGGAAGGATATCGGCGAGGGCTGGGTTTGGAGACCTGCGTTTCTACGAGGCCAGCACTGGATTGGCGGGCGGCGCAGTGAAGGGCGGATCTGTCAGGAGCCGGATTTGGCGACCTGCGTTTCTACGAAGCCAGCACTGGATTGGCGGGCGGCGCAGCGAGCGGCGGATCTGCTGGATTTGGAGATCTGCGCTTGCTCGAGGCTCAGCAATCTGCTCTGTCCTCAAGCTCAGGATCCTATGCCGGAATGGGAGATTTAAAGCTCTTCGAAGCCCACCAGAACAGCACCGAACTATAACGCACTCGCTTTCTTACATCCCCCTTAAGGCTCCTCGAACAGCCGAACACGGATGGTAATGAAGAAACTGCCCCGCTAGATGTGGGGCAGTTTCGATTTTTCCCAAGGGAGCGGCAAGATCCGGGCTGCATCTATCCACGCCACAGCCCGATTAACGGCCGCATCCATCGCTTCTGAAATTGGGGCGCCCAGCTCGTCGCCGCCGGGCTGCAGACCCAGCAGCCGGACTTCGCAGCCCAGCTCTCCGACCAGGTAAGCGGCAAAGGTCTCGAGCGGCAGGGTATGCGAAGATGACGGGAAACCTGCGGCTTCCTTCCAGTCCAGATGGCGAAGAGCTCCTGGCTCTTCACCCATCAGGGCTGCATCGACCAGCAGGACCATCTCCGGCTGGAAACGGCGCAGGGGGCCGGTGAAATTCTCCGGCACCGGACCGGCTTCGATCAGCAGTAGCTGCTCCGGATGACCTTTCAAGCGCTTCTTCAACCGGCGGACGACCTCCAGCCCGGCCGCGTCATCGCCGCGCAGCTCGTTGCCGATTCCCACGACCGCGATCCGGTTTGCGGGATGCGTTTTCATTTAGCCGGCTGCCTGCTCATGGGCAGTTTTTGCTCCTTCTGCGGCTGGATTCATTGACGCAGCTGATTGCGCTTCACCATCAGTTGCGATTAGCTTCTCATCTAAATTCTCATCTAACTTCTCATCCGGATTGTTTAAGCAATCCAGAAACGCGGCAACATCCTCGTCTTTGCCGTAATAGATCTCGAACGGCTTTTTGTCCAGGGCAGCCAACTCCCAATCCTCGTCAGACATGTTCAAGCATTTAAAGCGGCAGTTGGTCACGCACTGCGAGCAGAAGGTGCAGCGGTCCATGTGATATCGCAGCACAAAGCGCTTGTTCTGCTTGTCGTTCACCACCATCTCGATGGCATCCGACGGGCAGTCTTTGGCGCACAAGCAGCAGCCGGTGCATTTCTCTGAATCCCAGACCAGTTTGCCGCGCAGACGATCTGCCGGGATTGTGACTTCGAAAGGATACTTCTGGGTGGCCGGCTTCTTAAAAAGGGCGCCGATCACGTCTCGGAGCATGGTTCCAATTCTCATGGTCAAATCCCTTTCCATATATTCCAGCTGATCATGATCAGGAGCTGGACGAGGGCGAGCAAGGCCCCAATCCGCCACCAGCGGACCACCTGGTCGATGCGGAAGCGGGTCAGCACCACCTGCAGGATGGCGATCACCAGCAGCAAGAGGAGGGTCTTGATCAGGAAGTCGAGCGGGTTGGCAACGCCGTGGAGGAAGAAAGCCGCTACCAGGGTGAGCCCGACGACCAGCTCGACCGCTTTCGCCAGCTTGAAGAGCGCCAACCCACGCCCGCTGTATTCAGTCAGGGCGCCGGCTACAATCTCCGTCTCAGCCTCAGGAGCATCGAAGGGAGGCAGCTCGAGCTTCCCCATCAAACCGACGATCGCGACTACCAGCCCGAGCGGTTGGGTGAGAAGCAGCCAGTGATTGCTGGTGTAATAATTGATCTCGCTGATCTGCCAGCTGCCGGCGACGATCGCGGGACCCAGCATTGCCAGCAGGAAAGGCGCCTCGTAGGAAAACACCTGGGTCAGCGTGCGGGTTGCGCCGACCATCGAGAAGCGACCGCCAGCATTTGCGCCAGCCAGCCCAATGCACAGCGTTGGTAGGCTGAGCAGGTAGATTGTTACGATCAGATCGCCGGCGAAGCTGAATCCAGGGTTGAACCCCAGGATCGGCACGTACAGGGCGGCGGTCAGAGCACCCGCCAGCGCAAAGATCGGCAGCCCGACGAATAAGGCTCGATCGACGCCAGTGGGCACCACTTCTTCTTTGCTGAGCAGCTTGACCACATCTGCCAGGGGTTGGAACCAGCGCGGTCCAATCCGGTTTTGCAGCCTTGCTACAAGTTTTCGCTCGACCCATTCGTATCCAAGCCCAGAGACCAGGACGAACAATCCGCTGGGGAAAAATAAGATCGCTGCCAGGTTTGATAATGTGCTCATCTGTCGGCGCTTTCCTTTCGATCCCGCCTCAGCGCTTCCCAGGGCACCACCTGCTTATCTCCCTGGGCGGTGCGCAGCACGACGAGGCGGTCATTGCATGAAAAGCATGGGTCGATCCCAGCCAGGATCATCGGCACGTCAGCAAGCTGGTGCCCGATGACAAGGAATGCCACCGAAGCAAAGTTGCAGATGCTGGGCGTGCGGACTTTTATCCGCTCAGGTTTTTCACCGCCGTTGCTCTTGATGAAATACAGCAGCTCGCCGCGCGGCGCTTCTACCCGGCTGATGGTTTCGCCGGCAGGGATCTTGCGCGGCATGCGCACGGTGAGGTCGCCTTCGGGGAGGTGGTCCAGGATTGCGAGGATGGTCTTACAGCTGATCAGGAGCTCTTTGATCCGCACCTCAAATTTGGCCTCCAGATCACCGGCGGTTTCGCGCACGGTGCTGACGGGGAAATTGACGTAGGAGCCGTAAGGGGCTTCGACGCGAATATCTCGTACGACGCCTGAGGCGCGAGCCGTCGGTCCAACCACCCCCAGGCGCTCCACTTCTTCGGCGGTCATGATTCCCACACCGCGGGTCCGCTGCAGGAAGGCTGCATCGCTGGTGACGACATCCAGGTAGTGGAAGAGGCGGTTCTCGATGAAGTCGATCCCTTTGCGGAATGATTCGATCATAGCGCCGTCGAGGTCGTATTTCACACCGCCGAGCAGGTTCACGGAGTAGTTCACCCGGTTGCCGGTGAGCTGCTCGAGCATGTCCATCACCGTCTCGCGATCTCGCCAGGAATACATAAAGAGGGTCTCGAAACCCGCTTCATGAGCTGCGACCCCAATCCAGAGGAGGTGGCTGTGCAGCCGCTCCAATCCTGCCATAAGCTCGCGGATTGCCTGGGCGCGCGGCGGGGCTTCGACGCCGGCCAGCTTCTCCACACCCAGGGAGTAGGCGTAAGCATGGGTGTGAGAGCAGATCCCACAGATGCGCTCGAAGAGGTACAGGTTTTGGATCCAGTTCCGCTCTTCGCAGGCTTTTTCGATGCCACGGTGAACGTATCCAAGGCGGATATGGGCGTCGGTTACGATCTCACCGTCGACGGTGAACTCAAAATGGCCGGGCTCTTTCAATGCTGGGTGCTGCGGTCCAATCGGGACGACGAACTTCTCTCCGCCCGGCGCAAGCTGCTCGTTTTTGGCAGGCGAGACTGCCCGGTTTTGGGCGTCGGATAAGCGCTCCAATACCGCGTCTTTTCGAAGCGGGTAGACCCCATCCGGCCAGTCATCTGGAAGGAACAGGCGGGTGGTGTTTGGCGTGCCTTCTACCACAATCCCGAACATCTCCATCAGCTCGCGCTCGTACAGGCTGGCGGAGGGCACGACCGGGCAAACGCTCGGCACGACCGGATGGTCTCGCGGCATGCGCACCCGCAGGCTGGCGATCGCGGCGCCGGAGCAGAAATGATAGAGCGCTTCTATCAAGCCGGCTTCCACACCCAAATCCAAACCGGTGATCGCGGAGAGGTAGCCCCAACGGTTATCGATTAAGCGCGGCTGGCAGCGGGCAGGTCTGAGGCCTGGATGATTAAATCCATACGGTTCGCCTCGGGGGTGGTGGTTTCCTGGGTCCAGGGTGCGAGCAGTTCAGCCGCAGCCTGCAGTCTGTTTTCGGTGTTCATGCGTCCTCCTTCGGTTTCAGGCTCTGAAGCAGCTTGACCACGCCATCGATGATTGCTTCAGGGCGCGGCGGGCAGCCGGGGATGTAAGCGTCTACCGGCAGGATCTCGTCGATATGCCCGACAACGTTGTAGCAGCCCTGGAAAACGCCTCCCGAAATTCCGCAGGACCCGACTGCGACGACGAATTTTGGGGTGGGCATTTGCTCATAAACGCGGAGCAGGCGCTCGCGGGCCTGGCGTGTTACCGGTCCGGTGCAGATCAGCACATCTGCATGGCGCGGGCTGCCCTGGAGCTTGACGCCAAAGCGCTCCAAATCGTAGCGCGGAGTGAGAGTCGCCAGGATTTCGATATCGCAGCCGTTGCACGAGCCGCTGTTGAAATGGATCGCCCAGGGCGAGTTGATCCGCGCCCAGGTCTTGATTCCGGCTAAGGCATTGTTGATCGATTCTTCAACAGAGATGGCCATTCGTTCGCTCCTCACTATTCATCAGCCCAATATCAGGGCAACCAGGGCTAAGATTAAACCAATCAAATAAATCCCAGACATCCAACTGAGGTAGCCGGTGCCCAGCATCAGCACACCGAGGTGCAGGATGGCGAAGAAAAGCGCAATGATAAAGAACGGCTGGTAGCCGGGTGCGCCGCCGACGGTGTGGTCGGCTTCTCCACCAGCATAAAGGCTGGATTTCAGCTCTGAGGGCGTTTCGGGTCCGGCAAGCGCTTTACCAATCCGGTTGAGGATTCCGGCCAGCAGGACGAAAATCAGGAAGGCGATTGGTGGGGTTAAGAGTAAATCGTTCATCGCAGATACCTCATAGTGGTTTAGTGCAGCCCAAAAGCGGCAAGCAGCGCCGCGCCGGCTGGGGCAGTCAGCCACTCAAGCAGGCTCGGCCAGAGTCCAATCACGATCACACCCAGGCTCAGGGCGACCAGTGGGAGGCTCATTTGCAGCGGGACTTTCCCCGCGTTGATCACCGCGGTCGACGGCTGCTTGCGGTAAACCGCGTTCACCAGCGGGGCATAATATGCCAGCGAGAGCACACTGTTCAATGCCATGAAGATCACCAGCAGGCTTATGACAATATCCTGTGCACCAAAACCGGCCACAAAAATTTGCCATTTCGACATAAATCCCGCCAGCGGCGGCAAGCCCCCTAAAGCGAGCACCGCCAGGCTCAATGCAAGCGCCATCAACGGAAAGCGCTGCGAAGCGCCGTTCAGATCGCCGACCGTCAAAGTGCTATGGGCTGGCTCGGCGCCGCTCCCCGGAGTTTTTTGGGCGTGCTCGACCGCATAGAGCAGCGTTCCAACGGCCAAAAAGGCGAGACCTTTCATCAGACCGTGGTTGAACAGGTGGAACATACCGCCCTGCGCCCCGGCGACCTGCCCGCTGTAGATGGCGATCCCAATACCGAATACAATGTAGCCCATGTGGCTGAGGCTGGAATATGCGAGCAGCCGCTTGACCTGTACCTGACGCAGCGCCATCAAATTTCCGACGACCATATTCAGCGCGCCGGCGGTGAGGAATACCACAGCCCAGATCGAGGCTGGAAATGCCTGAGAGCCAACACCGGTCAGCGGGCTGACCGCCCGGATCATCGCGATCAACCCGGCCTCGATCACAACCCCAGAAAGCATGGCGCTGATCCCGCTCGGGGCTTGGGTGTGCGCGTCCGGCAGCCAGGTGTGGAGGGGAACGAGGGCAGTCTTTACCCCAAATCCGACCAGCATCAACCCCCCGGCAACCAGCAAGATCGGCTGGCTCACGGCAGCCTGCTGGATTTGAACCAGGTCGAGTGTGCCGGTCTGCATCAACACCAGCCCGATCCCCAAGAGGACAAAAACCGAGCCGGTTGCGCTCTGGACCACGTACTTGACGCCTGCTTCCAGCGAAGCAGGCTGGTCCCGGTAGAAAGTAACTAACAGGTAAGAAGAAACCGCCATCGCTTCAAACCAGACCCACAGATTGAACAGGTCGCCGGTGCAGCCCAGGCTGATCATCACACCCGTCATGGTCAACAGCATGGCATGGTACTTCTCTTCACCATCTTCGCCGTGCAGATAAGGACCGGAGAAAAGCACGACGAGGGTGCTGAGGGTTAAAACGATCGCAGTCAGCAGGAGGCTCAGACCGTCGAAGCGCAGGGCAATCAACTCGACCTGCATCGTCAGCGGTCCGCTGTTCAGGAAATCTCGGGCGGTGAACCCGAATGGGATCCAGGTCAGCGCCAATGCGATGAAAGCCAGCCAGGCTGGCAGGCTGCGCAGCGAGTGAAATCGCGGCATGCAGACCAACCGCCCGATCAGGTAAACCAGCGGAGCGGCCAGGAGAGGGATCGCGATCAGCCAGGGAAAAGGAAGTGTATTCATCAGGGTCACCTGTAATCTTGGATCATTTACAACGCCCAAGCCAGCCATACCAGGACCGCAATCAGGCCGCCGATGATGGCAACAAGGTTCCAGTTGAGCTGACCGGTCTGCAGCAGGCGCAGGGATGAGGCTGTGTTGAGGGTAATGGTGACAAACCAGTTGTTAAGGCTCTCGAAGCCAAAGCTGTTAGCGGCCAGGCGCCCAAGCCCACCAAACCAGCGTGCTATCCAGCCTAACCTGCTTCGGTACTGCCAGGCAGCCAGGCCGATCAGGATCACCAACAATGCCAGCCAGGTAGCAGGCGCACGGAGCACCTCCATCACGTAAGCTGCGGTGCTCTCAGCTTCAATATCGTGGTAGGGCAAAGTCCGCTCCAGCAGCTCTGCAAAGGGCCCAGCCAGCAGCCAGGTGAGCCAGACGCCCAAGGCCAGCGGCGCCAGCGCCACCCGCATTGCCAGCGGGGCGTCATGGGCGTGCCTTTCAATCCCATCAGGCGAGCCGGCATAAAACACGCTCCACACCATTCGGTAGGTATAGAAGGCGGTCAACCCAGCGGTAAGCAGCGCCAGGAGGTAAGCCCAGGTTGGTCCGCCAGCCAAACCGGCCTCGAGCACAAGCTCTTTGCTCCAAAAGCCGTTCAAGATTGGGATCCCTGCGAGGGCGAGAGCGCCAAAAATAAAGACCAGCCGCACGAAAGGCATCTGGACCTTCTGGCGACCCATCTCGCGCATATCTCGGGTCCCCACGGCGTGGATCACTGCGCCGGCTCCAAGGAAGAGCAGGGCTTTGAAGACAGCGTGGCTGAGCAGATGGAATTGGCTGGCAAAAATCCCGCCAGCGCCGATGGCGTAGACCATGTAGCCAAGCTGGCTGACCGTTGAATACGCAAGCACGCGCTTGAGGTCGGTCGCCACCATCGCCATCAGGGCTGCCAGGAAGGCAGAGATTACGCCGACCGCGATCACCGCGGTCCGCCAATAGGGCACGGCTTCGAATGCCGGGTAAAAGCGGGCGAGCAGGTAGACACCTGCGTTGACCATGGTTGCGGCATGGATCAAGGCGCTGATCGGGGTCGGCGCTTCCATCGCGTCTGGCAGCCAGGTCTGGAAAGGCACCTGAGCAGATTTTGCGGCGGCGGCGATCAGAAAGCCAAAAGCTACCAAACCCAACAGGGCGGCCGGAAACATGGCAGCCCCGCCCAGGAAATCATTGATCTGGAAGCTGCCCGTTTGGGTATAAGCGACCAGCGCCCCGACCAGCAGCCCCACCCCGCCGATCTGGGTGATGATCAGCGCTTTGATGCCGCCAGCGACCGCTTTCGGGTCGTCGTTGTAGTACGAGATCAGGGCGTAGGAACACAACGCCGTGATCTCCCAGAACACAAACAGGAACAGCAGGCTCCCGGTGAGGACCAGCCCTGCCATCCCCCCGATGAAGAACAGCACCAGGAAATAGTAACGCCCAAGCTGGCTGTCACCGTGCATGTAATCGATCGAGAAGATGACCGCCAGGCAGCCGATCACGGTGGCGATCGCTGCCAGGACGCATCCGAGACCATCTGGGATGAAAGTCAGGTCGCCGAAATATGCGCCCATTGGAATGCTGATGACGACCTGATCGCCGCTGAACGCCAGCAGCGCCAGCGCTGCGAACCCCGCAGCCGCCGAAAAGACGACCGCCAGGGCATGCTGAGCCCGGCTGGGATCCGAACCCGATCGGCTTCGAAATCCGACGGACCAGACGACCAGCGCCCCCAGCCAGGGTAAACCGATTGTAAACAGGATGAGAGTTGCTGCCATGGCTAGCCTTTCAAAGTGGAGAGATCGCGCAGGTCGAGCGAGCCCAACCGCTGCCGCACCCGAACTGCAAGCGCCAGCCCAATGACTGCGACGACGGTGTCTGCCACGATCACAGTCGCTGCCACGCTTTGGCCAAGCTCGGGGTGCCCGCTGATTTTTCCGCCCAGCACAAGCCCTATGACGGCTGCTTTTACCAACACCTGGAGCACCGCAACCATCTTGATAAGATTGCGGGTCACCAACAGCCCATAAATGCCGATCACCAGCAAGCCGATGATCCCAATCATGGCGATGTTATAAGGTGAAAAAATGGTCATGGCTTCACCTCCGGAATGAGGTTCGGGGCTCGATCAGGGGTATTCGATGGAGAAGCCCCATTCCCCGGCATCTCTTCGAGACCGATAGAGGCTGGATCAGGCGCAGCAACCGATGCTTTGGCAGCCGCAGCTAACCGGTGGGGAGCAGGCTTTGTCTCGGAAAGGAGGCCGATCAACCCCATGACACCCGAGAAGATCAGCACGATCTGGGCGACCACGTCGAATCCACGCTGGGCCCAGAGCATCCGCCCGAAGGGAATCTGGAGCAGGCTCGTGCCTTGTGAAGGGAGAGGGAAGACAAACCAGCCCAGCACAAAGGCGACGGTCAAGATCAGCAGCCAGACGAGCGGCCTTGGGATGATGGTCATCTCATCCAAGGTTGCCTCGCCGACAATACTGAAGGCGAAGACAAACAAGACGGTGACCAGCCCCGCGCCGACGCTGAGCTCGATGACCGCCACCTCCGCCGCACCGAGGGTATACAGCAGCACAGACACCAATGCGCTGGTAAACGCCAACCAGATGGCAGCATTCAGCAAGCGAGGGGAATTCATCACCTGGAAGGCGCAGTAAAGCGCTGCGATAACAAGCAGCAAATTCAGCATAGTTCTTCTCCCTGGGGTGTTCCGGATGGAGGATAACCGCTAAGTGGGCAAAGGGCAAACCTCAACCGTAAAACATACCCAAAAAAGTGAATTAAATCACAATTAAAGTATAGACCTCAACATTTGGAATGCAATGTGTATTTTGTCATCAATGAAAGATGACTAATCTACTAAAATATATAGAGTGGACATTTCTGGTTAGATTTCATCGTTCAAAGATTGAATTGATTTGTTTAATTCATTATCGAGGAGGACCATTTGAAAACTGAAAATTCGTTAAAGCCTGGAATGGAAGCCGAGCAGGTTTTTGTGGTGAAAGGGGAGCATTCGGCCGAGCACGTCGGCAGCGGATCGCTGCGGGTCCTTGCGACTCCCAGCATGATCGGCTTTATGGAGCGGGTTGCCCGTGATTTGATGGAAAGGCAGCTCTCCGAGGGTAAATCGAGCGTGGGCGTACACGTCGATGTCCGGCACCTTGCTGCGACGCCGATTGGCAGCTCGGTGCGGGTCGCTTGTGCAATCACCGGGATCGAAGGCCGCCGGGTGGAATTCGCGGTGGAAGCCTGGGACGAGGTCGAAAAGATCGGTGAAGGGCGGCATGTCCGCTATGTGATCGATGTCGCTCGTTTCCTGGAACGCGTGGAAAGCAAGCGACCGGCTGTGAAGCCTTGAACCTACGCGTGCTTTACGATGGGTGGGACCTGGCTTACCATCCCAACAGCCCGGCGGCGGTCCATCTCCTCACCTTGCTGGAATGCCATCCGCCTGAAATCCAAGCGCTGGTTGGGCTGCCAGCCGATTCATTCCACCCTCTTCCGGCTTTCACAGAGCAGGTGCGGATTCCACTGCGGGACGAACCAAAATCCCGGCTGGTTTGGGAGCAGCGCATCCTGCCGAGGGTTTGCCATGAGCAGAAAGCTGATGTGATCCATACCTTCAGCTGGCCGGCATTGTTCGCGCAATGCAGTTCTGTTCGCAGCCAGGTCTTGCCCATCCCCGCTTCAGTCCCGGCGTACGCTCGCCCACGCCGACCCGATTTTTCCAACCGGCTGCGAGAATCGCTTGGGGCTGGAGGCCTGAGGCGTCTCTGGATGAACTTCTGGCCGCATGACCTTGCCGCCGTCCTCCCTGCAGATGCACCCGGCAGATCGCTCCGACTGCTGCCGGCGGTCGTCCATCCAGTGTTCAGCGCTCATTCGCCTAAGGGGGAAGATTCACCCATCTCCGCTCTCCGGCTCCCCGAGACCTTTATCTTCAGCCACCACACGGGGGATCACAGGGAGCTTCACGCCTTACTCTCGTCCTGGAGCTGGGCAGCCGCGGCGATTGGGGCTGATACCCCTCTGGTGGCAGCTGGTTTAGATTCAAAAGGGAAGCTGGATTTCGAGGTGACTGCCCGCCAGCTAGGCGAGCAGGAAAGCGTTATCGGTCTGGGCCCGCTGACTATCGAGCAGCTCGCGGCGCTTTACCGGCTCTGCAGCGCCGTGTTTCACCCAGGCGCAATCTCCCCGTGGAGCAACTCTTTGCGCAATGCGCTGGCTTGCGCTAAACCGTTTGTGGGGCTGGATAGCCCATGGAGCGACAGCCTGGCGGGACCGGCTGCCTATCTGGTCTCTCAGACGGGGTCTGCGGAGCAGGTCAGCCGGGCGCTCGGAGCGGCGCTTATCTCGATCATCGTTGAACCATCGATCGCGGAGGCGCTGATCCAGAAAGCCCAGAAAAGAGGACCAAACCATAATCAAAAAAGCTTCACCTATGCGCTGGGTGAAGCTTATGGAGAAATCCTCGAGAATTCGAAATGAAAGCTATTTTCCGCGCAGCGTCCGCGCAGCGAAAATTGCGACTCCGATCCCCGCAAGCAGGAACAACCCACCGATGATCCCCAGCAGGGGCGAGCGCCCGCCTTCCGGCGCAGGGATGGAAGGCGCTTCAGCGAGGGTCTGGGAGTTCGCCTGCGCCCCAAAATTGACATAGGTTATGTCCCCAGCATTCAGCTCGAGGTCGTAGCTGTTCTGGGTGGTGGGGTTGTATCCCTCCGGCGCCGCCACGCTGATTGTATAGTTTCCCTCGGGCAGCTGCTCGAAGCACTGCGGATCGCTGCCCATCACGGTCGCGGTCGATTCGGAGACCGAGCCGGCGCTGTTTCCAAAGCTGATCGCGCCATCTGGTATCGAGACTTCGCTCTCCTGGCGGATCGAATCGCCGTTCAGATCGTTGAACAGCAGGATGCATATCGTCCCGCTTCCGGGTTTTGGCGAGGGGGTCGGAAGGATCGGGGTTGAGGTCGGGGTTGGGCCGGCTGTCGGGGTCACTTCTGCCGGTCCCCCAAGACCGAGAAGGAGCTCCTGCCCTTCGAAGATCGTGTCATTGGTCAGGTTGTTCAACCCGCGGAGCTTATCCAGCGGAACGCCGGTTAAGAGAGAGATCCCCAACAAGGTATCGTTTGCCTTCACGATATAGATGATCCGCCCATCCGGTCCTGGGGTTGGGGTGTAGATCGGCACCTGGGCAGGGGGGGCTGCCTGGGCGCGATCGGGAGTTCGAAGGAGACCGAAGCCAGCCATCCCGCCGACGAGCAAGGCAAGCAGAATCCAGGCAAAATAGGCAGTATCAGGCGCAGTTCGATGAATCAGTCTTCTCATTCCAATCAAGATTATACCGGAGATCAGCATCTCAGACAGGATCGATAGACGCAGGCTGCCTGATGCGATTGGGCTTTCAATTCCGCTTTGGCTTGAGGCTTTCGTGGTCGCCTCTGGGGATGCGCGTCAAGGAGAAGAAAGCCAAACCGCTTAGAAAACACGCCATAAGCATTATCGGCAGGATGCTCAAGCGGCTGGCGGGCCCAGAATCGAGTTTGAAAAGGAAAGGCATGATCAGGGCTCCCAGAGCGCGACCGATTGCCATCGCGGCGATGTAGGTGGACATAAAGGTCGCACGGGCAGCCGGCACCACTTCGGTCATCATCGGGATGCTGCTTACCACCACAAATTCAAAGGTAAAGTATATGAGAAAGAGACCCACCAACGCGCCGGTCAGGCTGCTTCCAAGCAACACCAGAGCAAGCGCGGCCAGCCCATTCAGCACCAGCCCGATCAGCACCGACCGGCGCTTGCCAATCCAATCGACAACGCCGCTCGCGAGCGCTTCGCTGGTCAGCTCAGAGATCCCGATGATCGCCGAAGCTACTGCCAGGGCGGCGATCTTAACCTGGAAAGCCCCCTCCAACCAGGTTCCAAAGGTCAGGTTAACCAGCTCGTTCGCAGCAGTCAGTGCCAGCGCAAAACCGATCCCGGCGAGTGCCGGCGGGAAGGTGATCACCTGCCGGAGGTTCTTTAACAAGCCGGGGTCCTGCCTGGGGACGGAGGAATCGGGGGGCACGATCAGCCAGATCAGAAGGGCGGAGGCGAATCCCATACCAGCCAGCCAGGGGAACGGCGCCTGCCAACCAGCCCGGTAAATCACGAGACCAATCAGCGGCACGCCGATGATAAAGCTCAGCGACCAGCCCATCTCGGAGATCCCCAGCACCAGCCCGCGGCGCTCGTATGGCACTCGATCGCCGATAAATGCCTGCATTGAAGGGACGAACACAAAATTCGCCATGATCCCGAGCACAAGCATTGCCACAAAAGCCGGGTAGCCGGGGCGCAGCGCCATCACCCCTGCCCCAGCGGTGAACAGGCCCACCCCAAACAGCATTCCGGTCTTCCGGCCGCGCAGGTCTCCGACCGAGGCCAGGAAAGGACCCAGCAAGCCAGAGGCAGAACGGATCGTGATCGCGAAAGACAGCATCCGCAGGTCAACCCCCATCCCGCGTCCGAAGATCGGCAGAAATGGGTAGACCATACGCACCATGGCGTTGATCACCGTTCGCACACCCACAAAAGCCGGCAGCTGGACGAAGAGCGGATTGCGTTTCAAGGCTTTCATTAATCCATGCCCACTTTCACTACCGCTTCAGATTCGTACGAGTTCTATGGAAATACTGCAAAGGGAATACGAATGCCAGGCGCTACCCGCTGTCATCCGAGGCGTTTGCCGGATCAAGCTTCAGCCAGAGACGTGAGAGCTGCCAGGTGATCAGCAGTGAAAAAAGGAGCAGCCCGCCAAAATACGCCTGGATCAGGCGAGAGTCCGAGCTCAAGATGGGTGAGGGCGGGTGCATCACCTCCTGTGTCCTGGCGAGGGCGGTCAGGAGGGCGGCGATGAACCCCAGGTTGGCTGCCGAGGTCCAGAGAGGCCGCCCGATAAGCAACAGCCCGACCTGCAGGAGCAGCCCGGTCACGGCGAAGATCAGCGCCAAGCGCCAGCGCGGCTCAGCCAGATAGAGCCCGTTCCAATTGGACTGCATTGCCCACATTGAGATGGGCAGGTAGGTGATCCACAACAGCATCCCGGTCCTGCCTAAGGCCCGCGACCAGGCGTGCAGCTGTGTTTTCTGGGTAATGATGCCGGCGGCGCCTGCCGCACCTGCAGCGAAAAGCGCCGCAAGCGCAGCCCAGACCCAAACCCCGTGCAGATAGACCACCCGGACATTCATTCCGAGAGATTTTTCAGCTGGACCGGATGCTGCCAGCAGGATAAAGGGGACGATCAGGATGATCAGCCAGAAGAGCGGAGACTTGCTCACAGCCCACCATTGTACCGCAAAACGACTCCCTCCCGCCTATTCAGCGGTTCAAGGGACTGAATCGCCGGGGCGCTCGCGGTCTGATTCGGGCCGGGCTGCCGTTGGGGTTGGGGTGGGCGGTGTGTTTGTGAAGGTCGAGCTGGGGCTGGGGGTCGCACCGGGGGTATTTGTAGAGGCCGGATGAATCGTTTGGGTTGGGGTAGGGGGTTCAGTGCTCGACGAAGTGCTGGAAGGTTGGGTATTTGGGGTAAGGCTGGGAGCTGAGAGGGTGGGCTCTATCGCTTTGATCTCTGCCGCGGTAGAGGATGGGCTCTCCACCGGTGGAAAGCCGCCAGAGCGGCGCTCGTCCAGCCATGCTCCACCCAACCATGATCCACCCAGCCAAAGGATGGCGAGCGCCAACAGCCCCAGGGCGGCGAGGTATACCGGCTTGATGCGCTTCTGCCGGCTGGGCTGGACGGTTTTACGCGAGCCGCCTTGCTGAGGCGGCGCTTCCGAAAGCTCTTGCAGCACGGGGAGCTGGTCTTCGAGCTCGATGATCTGCTCCGCCTCCAGGCGGGCGCGCTCGTGGATCTCTTTACGGGCTTCTGCCACTGCAGCAAGCCGGGCGACTTCCTCTGCCTCCAGCCGGGTCTTTTCTTCATTTTCACGCCAGCGCAGAAGCTGTTCCTCGTGCTGCAAACGCAGGTTCTCGTCTGTCAGCCCGAGGCGGATCGCCTCGGCAAGGTCTTCCACAAAAGCAGCCGCGCCGGAGTAGCGGAGGGATGGTTTGGGGTCCAGGCCGCGGGCAATCACCTCTCCGACCGGGATGGGGGTGCTTTCGATCGGTAAAAAGCCAGACGCCGGCAGCAGAATCCCGGCGCTGATCCGCCGCTTGCGCTCGAGCATCTCATCCAGCGTCTCTGCAGCAAACGGTGGGCTGCCTCTCAGCATCGTCACCGCCAGGCAGGCCAGGGCGTAACCGTCTGAATTTTTCGACAAGGGCTCGCCTTGCAGCGCTTCGGGCGCGAGAAATCGAGCGTTGTAAAGGGTGGGGGGCTGCTCTGGCAAGAACAACCGCAGGGCGTTTGCCAGCCCGTAATCACTCAGCACCGAACCCATCTCTGCACTGACCAGCAGATTGTGCGGGGTGATCCGCCCGTGAAGCCAACCGCGCTCGCTGCCGAACTCCAGTGCCTGGGCAAGCTGTTCCAGAAGCGGCAGGGCCTGACCCCAGGGCAGCGGCCCGCCCTCAGCAAGCCGCTTCTCGAGCGGTACACCGGCGATGAAGCGCTCTGTCAGGAAGCGCCGACCTTCTTCCTCGCCGGTCTCCCAGATCCAGGCGATGTGCGGATGGACCAGCTCCGCGGCACGCTGGATCTCAGCCAGCAGCCCGCGCCAGGTCCGCTCGCTGCTCAGCAGATCGGGCTTGAGCAGCTTGAGGGCTACCGGGCGCCTGTTCACCAGGTCGTAAGCCTGGTAGGTTTCGCTCCACTGCCCTGCGCCGAGCCTGGTCTCGAGCCGGTATCGTCCGATGAATGTTGAGGTCAAGAGAAATGTCCCGCTCTCAGAATGTGGATAACCGAAGCTTGCCAGGCTGTTCTCCGGCAACATCTCTTGGTCTTGCCTTTATTATATATGCTATCTGGCTGTTGGTATAAAGAGAGAGGTTATAATTTGAAATATGGACCGTGATGAAACCTTGGAGCTGCTGCGCCTTCACCAACCTGAACTTCGCAGATTGGGGGTAAAGTCTCTGGCATTATTCGGATCGATTGCTCGAAATGAAGGCGACCTGGAGAGCGACGTGGATATTCTGGTCGACTTTGTCCGTCCGGCTACCTTTGACGCGTATATGGATGTCCGTTTCTATTTAGAAGATTTGCTGCATAGAAAAGTGGACCTGGTTACGCCGCAGGCGATTCGACCAAGCATTGCGCCTTCCATTCGTAAGGATCTGATCTATGTCCCGTGATTACCGCTATTATTTAGAGGATATTCTCTCGAGCTGTGAGAAGATTTTGCGTTATGTTGGCGGAATGACAATGGATCAGTTCCTAAAAGACGATAGAACATATGATGCGGTTGTTCGCAATCTTGAAATCATCGGTGAAGCTGCCAAGAACATCCCGGATGAGATGCGCGATCGATATCCTGAAGTTGAATGGAGGAAAGTAACTGGAATGCGCGATATGCTGGCGCATGATTATTTTGGGATCAATGATGACATATTATGGGATGTGATTTAGAATTAGATCCCCATATATTCGCAGCAAATACAATTCATATTAATGGGCACGGTGTGAGCGATAACCAAATAACATCTAAACTGGGAAACCGATAATCGAGATTACGAAATAAATCTAGCCACCTGACAGTTTGGTGATTCATCGGTAGACACAAAGGTTAACCTGGCAAGGTTTGGAATTTATCAATTGACGTTCAATAAAACGCAACCCTATTTGGAAAACAGAAAGGTCACGCGTATCTTTTCGGTCCACTTATTCTCTTTGGCTATTCCGAATGGTTTTTGTGCCGATGGAAATTGACCAGACATACAATAAAGCAACTGCCAGGGTCAATCGGGAAAGTTTCTCTGCATGCCGCAGCATCGTAGTTTCAAGGTCAAAGCCATGACTTTTCAAGTCACCAAACATTTCTTCGATCCACATTCTGTGGGCGTAAGCCTGCAAGAGTCATTTGCCGATCAGGAAGGTTCGTGGCCAGGCACCAAGGTTCATCTTCCCCAACTTTCCAGTGCACCAACAAGTTCACCGGATAGATCTTGGATTGTGTCAGCCAACCTTTCCCCAGCCACATACTCTGGCCAGGCTTTTCCACCCAGCTCCCAAAATCATCGCCACGTCCGTTTGCCCAAAAAGACAAACATGCGTACGACCTTTTTGGCGCAAAACATAGTCCCAATGCCAACTTTCCAACTGTTTCAGCACTTCCACCGCCCCAAATTCGCAGTCGCCAACCAACAAAATGGCGATTCCTCTGGGCAAAAGGCTTCTGACATACGCCAACAAAGCCAATTGGGCATCCGGTGTGCTATGCCCTTTAGTATGCTTGACCCATGTCCAGGCAATCGGGATGGCGCGTTTCCGATAAGCCAGACTGACGATCAGCAATTGATGTGCAAAACCAACTTTGGTCCCATCCACAATCAGCCGTACTTGTTGAAGATGTTCTGGCTTGCATTTCCAACCAACTGCGCGCAATTGGCTCATACCATGTTTCGTACATTTACCATTGGGTTAGCCAGAAATCGGCTCAGACGCTGGATCAAGCTAAGCAGCTTCGCTTCGCCAGGGATCTTGCCCGCAATCCGGCTCAAGGCTTACCGAACGGCTTTGATGAATGCCGACGACAGCCAGGTAAGGTTATTGAATGCGTGATTTTCTTTCCAGTCGGTTGCAATTGTCGAATTCGCATGTTCCAAGTATGATAGAGATGGTTGATCGGCATGGTTTGCTCCTGTTCTTGATTTGGCAATTACAGGAGTACATTTATCGTGCCGATCAATCCTTTCTCCTAAAAGTGTATGGTGGCTAGATAATTTCCTCATTATAGGACGTTTGGTTTGAAATTCCTTCCCACAAGGATCCGACGCCTTTTCGAGCCGTCCATTCGTCCAGATAATCTCGATCTAACTCTTCATCCAATTCGTGGAGGATGGCACTGATATCGCGCAAATGCTTGGTCTGAAAGCTGAGGCTGTAATATATCAATTTATAGATGATCAAATCTTCAGGGGAGTGAAGATAAACCTCCCCGATTTTTCCCCCCAGGTCGACAAGCTTGCGCCGTTTAAAAGCGGTATTTCGAAGGTCATCCTCCGGCTTGACCAGATACAGGTCGGCTTTAAATCCGCTGAACATATGGATTGCGTTGATGGGTAAGTCAGTGCGATCTTCAATCAACAGCATCTAAAATGATATCCGCCGGGACGAGCATGTCCCGTTTTCTCAGCTCTTCAGAA
This sequence comes from uncultured Chloroflexia bacterium, assembly GCA_963827155.1. Taxonomy (GTDB): domain Bacteria; phylum Chloroflexota; class Anaerolineae; order Anaerolineales; family UBA4823; genus UTCFX2. The sequence goes on from CAWGZV010000002.1 coordinate 3,449,105, forward strand.
AGGGGGAAAATATCCTCGGCGCCAATTTCTATAACGATATCCAGATCCATTGTGGCACGGGGGATCCCCCATCCCAGCACTGCTACGGCACCACCGATCATATAATTGATTCGAGCGGAATCCAGCGCCTCGACCACGGCGTGAATAAATCCGCCGAAATCCAGCCCTTTATCCGCCATGATTGCTGTCCAGGATCAACGCCAACCGATGGGATTCCGCCTCGTCCAGCTCCGGATTCTTCTCCCTCAGACGGTATGCCCTGGCATCCAGTACTGCATCCGTCATCGAGCAGCCTATCTGGAACCTTTCGGCAGTCGTCAGTCTGTGCACCACTTCCATCTGCCTGGGATCGATCTCTGCTGCCGCACCGGCAAAGATCCGCTGGAGGGTTTCGGAAATTCGCGGCTCTCCCGCCAGATAGTATCCTTCCAATCCTTGTTTGCGGCTGTATCTTAGAAGGTATCCTTCGGCTTTCAGAGCCTGCCTCACCAACCGCATGTCCCGGAAAAAGGTATCTTCCCATGCCCGGCTGCCAAAACAACCTTTGCCAACCCAACTCTCTACCCGGACGATTAATTGGTCACGGGTCAGATAGCGCTCGTGGTACAGGATCCTGCACAACAGCGCTCTGCGCTTCGTGGTGAGATCGCGTTCGGCTGCATCTCGCAGCAGCACTTCGCTCATATTTTGCGGCAGGTTATCGATCTTCATGAAACGATTATAATAAAAGAAAACCTGATTTATAAATCAGGTTTTCTTGTTTCTCACTTCAACATCGGCATCTTGATTCCATGCCTCTTCGCCGCCTCGATCGCTTCTTCATACCCGGCGTCCGCGTGGCGGACAACCCCCATCCCTGGGTCGCTGGTCAGCACCCGCTCCAGCCGCTTCGCAGCCGCCTCCGTCCCGTCTGCCACGATCACCTGACCGGCGTGCTGGCTGAAGCCGATCCCTACACCGCCGCCGTGATGGAAGGAGACCCAGGTCGCACCGTTTACGGCGTTGATCAGGGCGTTCAAGATCGGCCAGTCGCTCACCGCGTCCGTCCCGTCCTTCATCCCTTCGGTCTCGCGGTTGGGTGAGGCCACCGAGCCGGCGTCCAGGTGGTCGCGCCCGATCACGATCGGCGCCTTAACGATCCCATCTCGCACCAGCTCGTTGAACTTCAAGCCGGCTTTTGCCCGCTCGCCGTAACCCAGCCAGCAGATGCGGGCCGGCAGCCCCTGGAAAGGCACCTTCTCGCGCGCCATCTTCAGCCAGCGGTGCAGGTGTTCATCCTGCGGGAAGAGCGCCATCACGGCTTCATCGGTACGGTAGATATCCTCCGGGTCACCGGAGAGCGCCACCCAGCGGAAAGGCCCCTTCCCTTCACAGAAGAGCGGGCGGATATAAGCTGGCACAAAGCCGGGAAACTCGAATGCATCCGTGACGCCGTAATCGAAAGCCCGCTGGCGCAGGTTGTTGCCGTAATCGAAAACTTCAGCACCCATATGCTTGAACGCCAGCATCGCCTCCACATGGCGTGCCATCGATTCCATCGAGCGCCGCTCGTATTCCGCAGGGTCCTGCTTGCGGAGGGCGTCGGCTGCGGTCACGCTCAGCCCGGAAGGCACGTACATCAAAACGTCGTGGGCGGGGGTCTGATCGGTGACCACATCGGGGATCACGCCGCGGAGCACCATCTCCGGGTAGATATCGGCGGCATTCCCGATCAGCCCGATCGAACGCGGGATTTTTCGCTCCTTGTACTCTTCCACGAGGGTCATCGCCTCTTCCAGAGTGTCGACGACCTCATCCACGTAGCCGATCTCCTGACGGCGGCGCGCTCGCTGCGCGTCCACCTCGACGATCAGTCCCACCCCCTGGTTCATCGTCACCGCCAGCGGTTGAGCGCCGCCCATCCCCCCGAGGCCGGCGGTGAGTACGAACTTGCCTTTGAGCGAGTCCCAGCCACGAAGCCGCGCCAGGGAGCTGAGGGTCTCATAGGTGCCCTGCAAGATACCCTGGGTGCCGATGTAAATCCACGACCCGGCGGTCATCTGACCGTACATGATCAGCCCCTGGGCTGCCAGGGCGTCGAAATGCTCCTGGGTTGCCCAGTGCGGGACCAGGTTGCAGTTAGCAATCAACACTCGCGGCGCGTCGGCATGCGACTTGAACACGACCACAGGCTTGCCTGACTGCACCAGAAGGGTCTCGTCATTTTCCAGCTCGCGCAGCGCAGCGAGGATCGCGTCAAAGGCCTCCCAGCTGCGCGCCGCCTGGCCGCGACCTCCGTAGACCACCAGGTCCTGCGGACGTTCGGCGACCTCCGGATCGAGATTATTCTGGATCATGCGGTAGGCGGCTTCGCTCAGCCAGGATTTGCAGGTCAATTGAGCGCCGCGCGGGGCGCGTACGGTGCGTGGTTCAGACATGACAGCCTCCTGATGGATGGGAATCTCGGTGAGGCGATTATACGCCAAGCGGCGGGATGGGCATAAATATTAAGCTGGCGTGCAAAGGACTGCCGGAATCCGAAAATGCGGAAGGTTTTGGTGGTTAAATGCAAACCGATAAAACCGGGTTTTTGCCTGGGCAAGAAATCGGTCCTATCGGTTATGGTAGATCAGGTCTATATATTGCGGCTTTGACTGGATCAGACAGCCACGAGCTCGTGTTCGTGCTTATGCCCGTTCTTTACAAACTGGTCAAAAGTGGTGCCCTTCAAGCGCTGCACGAGCTCAAGCTGAGCGTCGCACCATACCGGCTGCATGGGGCAGTCGTCGCCAAAGGAGCATGCACCATTACCGGCGACACATTCGTTCAGCAGGATAGGTCCATCAATCGCTTCGACAACATCCAATAAAGAGATCGCCTCAGCTGGCCGCGCTAACGAAACACCGCCGCGCGCCCCGCGCGAAGTCTGGAGTAAGCCGGCGACAGATAGCTGCGAGACGATTTTTGCAAGGAAAGAAGGTGGGATCTGCTGCTCTTGAGCAATCTGGCTGGTGGCGGCTCGTGTATCTGGCTCAATTTTTGAGAGGAAAAGGACAGCTCTAACTGCGTAATCGGCCTGGCGGGTAATTTGCATTTTATATCTCCATTAACTAATTCTTAATCAATGTAATTCCGTGATTTTCTGTATTTTAGACTGTTTTTAGCCAATTCACAAGTGACAGAGGTCATGCCTCTGGGATGACGGTCATCGTTATTGATATTACGCTTTGTTCTTATTAATCCCCCGTCTAAGTTATGGTAACATTGGCATTCGGGTCAGAAATTATCGGTGGAACACCCTCTTCAGGAGAAATATATGAAACAAATTTGTGTGATTGGTGTGGGCTACGTGGGCCTGGTGACGGCGGCGTGTTTTGCCGACCTTGGCAACCGGGTGATCGCCCTGGACATCGCTGAGGAGAAAATCGAAGGTCTGAAACGCGGTGAGATGCCGATCTACGAGCCGGGGTTAAAAGAGCTGGTCGAACGCAATCTGCTATCCGGAAGGTTATCTTTCACTACCTCCTATCAGGAAGGCCTGGATGGGACCGAGTTTGTCTTTACAGCGGTCGGCACACCTTCGGGAGTGGACGGCGAAGCGGATCTGCGCTACGTGGAGACGGTCGCGGAGACGATTGCCAAGACAATGCGCCATCCCTTGATCATTATCAACAAATCCACCGTCCCGGTCGGCACCGGCGATTGGGTTGCGGATATTATGCGCCGACACCAGCCCCAACCGATCCCCTTCTCAGTGGTATCGTGCCCAGAGTTCCTGCGGGAAGGCTCTGCCATCGGCGATTTCATGCAGCCGCACCGCACAGTGCTGGGCTCGCTTGATCCCGAAGCAGCTGAGAAGGTCGCCCAGCTTCATCTGCCACTGCGCGCCCCGATCGTGATCACCGATCTGCGCACTGCGGAGATGATCAAGTATGCTTCGAACGCCTTTCTCGCAACCAAGATTTCCTTCATCAACGAAATCGCGAATATCTGCGAGGCCCTCGGTGCGGATGTCAAGGAAGTCGCGGTGGGAATGGGCTACGACAAGCGCATCGGTCCGATGTTCCTCGATGCGGGATTGGGCTACGGCGGTTCGTGCTTCCCTAAAGATGTCAAAGCCCTGGCTTATATGGCTGCCGAGAAAGGGCGCCATCCGCAGCTGCTCTATGCTGTGATGGAGATAAACGATGACCGGCGACCGATGGCTGTCGGGCGGCTGCGCGAGATGCTCGGCGACCTGAATGGCAAGGTGATCGGATTACTCGGATTGTCGTTCAAACCCAACACCGATGATATGCGCGATGCCCCTTCGATTGATATCGCCCAGGCGCTGATCGCGAGCGGTGGGCGCGTGCGGGCATACGACCCGGTCGCGATGGAGGTGGCCAGCCAGCTGCTTCCTGATGTAGACATGTGTTCCGACCCTTATGCGATGGCCGAAGGCGCTGACGCGCTGATGGTGGTCTCGGAATGGAATGAGTTCAAGAACCTGGACCTGGAGCGCCTGAGCGGGATCATGCGCCAGCCTGTGATCTTCGACGGGCGCAATATTTATGATCCCGAAACGATGAAGCGGCTGGGCTTTCATTATCGCGGGCTTGGACGCGGCTACAACGGGGATAAATTCGCCGCAACCGAAAGGTGAGCGTCCTGTCCAGCTCGGATCACCCTACGCCAGAGCCGCGCCCTGCCATCTGTGATTACGAGGGCTCCGACTACCAATCCTCATTCTGGGAGCAAGGTGGGCGCCGCTATGAAGATCAGGTTGAGGAGATCGCCCTGCGCCGCCTGCTGCCGCCGAAAGGCAAGCTCCTTCTGGAGCTGGGGGCTGGGGCGGGGCGCAACACCCCCCGCTACGGAGGGTTCGAGCGGATCGTGCTGCTGGATTACTCGCGCACCCAGCTTCTGCAGGCACAGGAACGCCTGGGCTTGGGCGACCGCTTTCTCTATGTTGCCGCCGACATTTACCGCCTGCCGTTCGTTCCGGCGCTCTTCGACACCGCCACGATGATCCGCACCCTCCACCATATGGCTGAACCGGAGCTAGCCCTCAAACAGGTCCGCGGCTGTCTTCAGCCCGGAGGGGTGTTTGTGCTGGAATATGCCAACAAGCAGAACTTCAAAGCCATCTTCCGCTATCTGTTTCGCCGCCAGAAATGGAGCCCATTCAGCACCGAGCCGGTCGAGTTCACCCACCTGAACTTCGATTTTCACCCGGGCGCGATCCGAACCTGGGTGGAGCGCAGCGGATTTCAGATCCAATGCCAGCTGACCGTCTCTCACTTTCGGATGGATCTGTTAAAGCGCACACTTCCCCTTAGATTGCTGGTCTGGATGGACTCGCTCGCCCAATGGACGGGCGGGCTCTGGCAGCTCACCCCCAGCGTTTTTATGCGGCTCCTCGCCGTGCAAGGGGAGGCTGCCGATCATCAAACGGGCTTTTTCCGCTGCCCCGAATGCGGCGTTTCAGACCTGGAGAAGGCAGCTTCGCTGCTGATCTGCCGTTCCTGCGCGCGCCGCTACAGCTTTGAAGGGGGGATCTATGATTTCCGCCAGCCGGTCGATTAAGGCTTAACTGGTTCGGGCACACGCTCGATCACCCAAAAATGGGATAAACCAAAGACCTGCAGGGGGGTTTTCTCGAGGAACTGCAGGCAAGCCCGCAGCACCCTGCCGATCCGCGGCCAGCGGGCGATGAGGTTGTCGTATGCCCCGAAGATCACGCGCCTCTCCACCACTTTCAGCGGCAGACCGCGGAAAAGCGCCTCCAGGTCGCGAGGCGTATAGACCCGGACGTGTGGAGCCAGCCGGTCGCGAATCCGGCGCGGCAGGTAGTTCACCAGCGGGATGTTGCCAAAATGATATTCCCCTTGCCAATAGATCCCGTGGGTTTCGAAGGGGTAACCGCGGTTTGGAACGAACAGGGCGATTCGCCCACCGGATTTCAAGCTGCGGGCCATCTCCCGTGCGGCTTCCCGGTCGTCCTGCACATGCTCCAGCACTTCGTGGCTTAGAATCAGGTCGAAGCTCTCTTCCGGGAAAGGCAGGCTCTCACCAGCCGCGCATAGGATCGAGCAGTTAGGCTGATCTTGGGTCAGCTGGTGGGCCTGACGAGCCCGATCCTGGTCGTATTCCAGGCCGATCACGACCCGGGCGTGTGAGGCAAGCTTCCAGGCATACATCCCCACGCCGCAGCCGTTTTCCAGCAGCGCACCCCGGCTTCGCTCGCCTCCAGCCTGAAGGATCATCTCCAGCCGCCGCTCCTGCCCGGCACGCCAGACATAAGAGGGCTCGCCGCGCAGAGCGGCCTTCTCAAAATCCTGCGGCTTCTGGTCAGAGCGGCCAGGGTGCATACAGGCCATTCTCGATGCCCAACCGCAGCAGCATGCGACCAACAGTTTGATCGATCAATGAGGCCAGGTCGGCAGGTCTGGCGTAGAAGCTGGGGATGGGTGGGTAAATGATCGCGCCTGCGCTGGCTGCCGCCTCCATAAGCTGAATGTGACCCAGATGCAGCGGGGCCTCGCGCACCGCTAAAATAAGCGGGCGCCCTTCCTTCAGGGTCACATCGGCGGCCCGAACGAGCAGGTCAGAAGCGTATGAATCCGCGATCGCCGAAAGGGTTTTAATTGAACAAGGAATCACGATCATTCCCATGGTCGTAAACGACCCAGAGGCGATCGCGGCCCCGATATCTGACACCTTATAATGCCGGTCGGCGAGCGCCAGGACGTCGCGCACACTCCAATCCGTCTCCTGGCGGATCGTCGTTTGTGCAGATCCTGAGATGACCAGGTGCGTCTCCACATCCGTCTCGCGCAAGCTTTCCAGCAGCCGGATTCCAAGGATTGCCCCCGAAGCGCCGCTTATCCCAACGACCAGCCGCCTTTTTTTTCAACCATCCTGTTTTCCTCTCGATCAAGGTTTAACCGCCCAATGGATCGCAACAACTCCGAGCATCCTGCGTTTGAAGCCGACCTGTTCAAAACCAACCGTCTTCAACATCTCGGCCAATGCTTCGGCGGCGACGAACCCTTCGGTGGATTCAGGCAGGTAGCGGTAGGCGTCCGGCTGCCCCGCGATCAGGCGTCCCAACAGCGGCACAATGGTGTGCATATGAAACTCGATCAGCGGACGGAGCCTGGATTTCGCCGGTGGGGTGGTGTCGAGCGCCACCAGCCTGCCACCTGATTTTAATATCCTCAACTGCTCGCGCAGGCATCCTTCCAGGTCGGTGACATTGCGCAGCAGGAAGCCGGAGATCACCCGGTCGAAGCTGGCTTCGGCGAAAGGGAGGCGGGTACCGTCGGCGCCGATCCAGCTAAGAGCATTATTCTCGGGAGGCAGGTCTGGCGACCGTGATCGACCGATTTGCATCATCTCGAGGGTGAAATCTGCGGCGACCGTTTTCAGACAAGGTCTTTCCGCCTGCACGAGGCGAGACAGATCGCCTGTGCCTGCTCCCAGGTCCAGCACCCGACCGCTTTCAGGCAGCTCCGACCGCAGGATTACCTCGCTGCGCCAGCGCACATCCTGCCCGCCGGTCATGATCCGGTTCATCAGGTCGTACCGCGGCGCAATCCGCCCGAACATCTCCTGCACATTCCTGGCTCGTTCAACGCCTTCCAGTTTTCCCATATTATTCCGCAAGCTGATGCCTTGGTCTTCGGTCAGGAGCTTTGTTTGAGCTTGAACAGCTCGGCGTCTTCCATCATCGCCACCTGCTTCCCTTCAAAGACATCCACCCGGCTAAGCAGCAGACCCCCAAGGATAAATATCACGATCAGGCTCAAAACGGCAGGGCGGCTGCTGCCGAACATCAGCCCAGCGGCGGCAAACAGGAGCGGCCCAATAAATGTGGAAACCTTTTCCATGATCCCAAAAAGCCCAAAGAATTCGCCGCTCTTGGCTGCAGGTGAAAGGGAGGCATACAGGCTGCGGCTGAGCGCCTGGCTCCCACCCTGCACAATCGCTACCATCCAGGCCAGGAACCAGAACTCGATCACGCTGTCCAGGAAAAATCCCCAGACTGCAACCACCGAATACACCACGAGCGCCAGCATGATGCAGGTCTTCGTATTGAAAAATCTGACTGTTCGGGAAAGCAAGCGCGATCCAACCAGGTAGGAGATCGCCAGGAGAAAAAGCTCCAAGCCAAAAATTAATCCGATGATCACCCCCAGGTTGCTCTGGCGCTCTGCCTGGAGCGCCAAAGGTTGTGCGCCGGTGAGATCAACAGGAAGCAAGCGGGCGCCCAGAATTCCCACGAGCGGCAGGAACACCAGGTTGAGCAAAATAAAAGCCAGGAAAAAAGCGCGCCGCTTCTCCGCCGGGTTGGGGAGCCGGCCGAAAATCAGGCTGTAAGGGATCCCTACGAACTGGACGAGCAGCAGCGCCAGGATCAGCTCCACTGAGCCAAACCCGAGCTCGGCGCCGTAGATCGCGGCAATGCCGATAATCGTACCAATCCCATCGTTGTAGACCAGGAAAGCGAGCAAAAACTTAAAGAGCTCTCGATATCGTTTTACATCCCGGAAGGTTGCAGCGAGACGGCTGAAAGATTCGGAAACGATCGCCTTTGACGAGCTGAGCGCCTTAGATTCAGCCGGCGGCTCTGGGACGCGCCGGAAAAGCGGGATCGAGAAAACCAGCCACCAGATTGCCACACTCAAGAAGGAGAGGCGCGGTCCCCAGGTTCCGGGCAGGACAAAAATCATGACAACATTGATTGCCAGGAGCAGCCCGCCGCCTAAGTAACCCATGGCATAGCCTTTCGTTGAGACCGCGTCACGATCTTCGTCGCGCGCCACGTGTGGCAGCAGGGCGTCGTAGAAGGTGATCGATCCGCTGAAGCCCACCCGCCCGATTACACCGAGAATTGCCGCCAGAATCCAGTCTCCTGTGCTCACCAGCACCAGCAGGGCGGTGCTGGTGATTCCGATGCCGGCAAAGATCGCCAAAAACCGCTTCTTGCCGCGGGTGATATCCGAGATCGTGCCCAGGACAGGCGAGATGATGGCTACAATCAAAAGGGAGATGAACAGGCCGATGCTCCAGTACGAGGTCGCAACGGTTGGACTGGGCAAAGTTGATCCGGCGACCTGGCTGAAATAAACCGGCAGCACGGCAGCCAGAATCGTGGTGGCAAAAGCGGAGTTTGCCCAATCGTACATGGTCCAGGCCCAAATGCGGCGCTGGTATTCCTTGGCATCGGTCGGGAAGAATGAAGAGTCTGCGACGGTGGTCATGATCGCTCCTTCAGCTTTTTCAAGCAAGAAATGCGGGCTGGATGGACCCATTATATTGCATGCCATCGTTCCCGGGGCTGTTTCTTGAAGCCCCTTTTCCAGCGGTGCATAGCTGAAGCCGAATAATTGTAAACAAATTCAGCGCTCGTAATTCTAACTATAAAGCAGCGAGAAGATTTCTGAGAAACCTCCAATATCGGTTCTCAGCGTTTCGTAATATAATAAATATGGATTTATTACAACTGAAGAACCGGTTCTCGGTCACCAAGCTGTTATTTGCTCCCTGTTTTGTACGTTGCTCGCCGCCGATTAATCTAGCGCAATTATCTGTTTCCTTCATTCTTTCGGGCTGATCGAGAATCGCCAGGTGCTAACCCACACGGCGGCATGCAGGCGTCTCAACCGGGAGCGCGATATTTTGCGCTCTTTTTTATTCCTGGAGGAATCATAATGCTTGGAGTTGAATTTGCACTTCGCATCGTTGGGATGATCGTCCTGGGGGTGATAGGTTTTTACGTTGGGCAAGACCTGGGTTCTGCTCTTCGTCAGCCTCAAGACCTTTATGCAGTGGTCTTAGGCCTGGTCGGAGCGCTGGCAGGTTTGGTGCTGACCCCATTTTTCACAACCCGCCCGGCGCGCTACCTCGTTTCGGCGCTCAGCAAGCTGTCCCTCCAAACCCTGGCTTCTGGGTTGATGGGCCTGGTAGTTGGACTGCTGATCGCAGCGCTGCTTGCTTTACCTCTGTCGCTGCTGCCGCGCCCGTTCAGCCAAATTCTGCCTTTCATTGGGATGGTCATTTTCGGTTATCTGGGAGTGGTGCTCTTTGTGACCCGCCAGAAGGAAATATTCAGCCTGTTCTTTTCCAAATGGCAATCGCGCTCGCATGAGAACACGGAGGACGGGGCGACCGGGATCGGGAATCTTCCGTCTGCTGGGGTGGGAAGGAATATCCTTCTGGATACCAGTGTGGTGATCGATGGCCGGATCGCGGATATCGCCCGCACCGGCTTCCTGGCGGGCACGCTGCTTATCCCGCGCTTTGTTCTCAATGAGCTTCAATATATTGCTGATTCGCCAGATTCTCTCCGCCGCCAGCGCGGTCGGCGCGGGATGGAAGTGCTTGGACAGCTTCAGAAAGAATCTTCGGTTCCGGTCCGAATCAGCGATATCGATGTGGAAGGGGTGCGAGAAGTGGATGACAAGCTGGTTGTGCTTGCCCGCCAGCTTCGCTGCCCCATCCTTACTAATGACTACAACCTCAACCGGGTCGCCGAGCTCCAGGGGGTTGCCGTGCTGAATGTGAACGAGCTAGCCAACGCTGTTAAATCTGTCTTTCTGCCCGGCGAGACGATTTCTGTGAATATTATCCAGGAAGGCCGCGAATCCGGTCAAGGGATTGCCTATCTGGATGACGGGACGATGGTGGTGGTTGAGGACGGGCGCGACCGCATCAATACGCGTTCGAATGTGAATGTGACCAAGGTCCTGCAAACCGCGGCAGGCAGAATGATCTTCGCTCGGATTGAGAGCGAGGACCGCTGAGCCGCCTTTCCTTTGAACCTCTGAAAATGGATATGGCAGATGCGTGAGTGGATTGGGGGGCGCAACCCGGTTTACGAGGCGCTGGTCGCGCGGCGCCGGCAGCCTTTTCAGCTGGCTGTCTCTGACACTGCCCAGGAGAAAGGCCGGCTTGCTGAAATCTTGAAGCTCTGCGAAAAGCGCCGCCTGCCGATTGAACGCCTGCCCAAGGCCCGCCTCCAAAACCTGGCGGAGGATCACCAAGGGGTTGCCCTGGAGGTCAGCGGATACCCCTACAGCAGCCTGCAGGAAATCCTGGTCCTGGCTGAGCGGCACAAAGAACCTGCTTTTGTGCTGATCCTCGATGCCCTGCAGGATCCACAAAACCTGGGCTCGCTGCTGCGCACTGCAGAAGTTGTGGGTGTGCATGGGGTGCTGCTCCCATTTCGCCACACCGTCATGGTCACTCCTGCTGTGGTCGGCGCCTCTTCCGGCGCGTCCGAACACCTGCTGATTGCCCAGATCAACCTTGCACAAGCTATCGGCGAGCTGAAAGACGCCGGCATCTGGGTCATTGGCCTGGAAGGGAATCAAGAAGCCCAACGCCCCGATCAGGTCCGGCTGGATGGGGCGATCGCATTGGTTGTTGGAAGCGAAGGTCAGGGGATGCGCGCCCTGGTGCGCGATTCATGCGATATCTTAATGAAGCTGCCGATGCGTGGGCGGGTAGAGTCGCTGAATGCGGCCGTAGCTGGCTCGGTAGCACTCTATCTGGTCTGGCAATCTAGAGGATATTCGGAGGCAGGGAAAGGTGCGATCTAACGAGGATAACCGTGTTCTGCAACTGCATATCCCCCCACCACCAGATAACGAACACTACCCTCGTTTAATAATTGAATAAACTCTCTGAAATCCTGGTTCAGCATCGTTTTTCCATCCGTGATATTCCTGACGGATTTCTTCCAGGGTAGCCAGTCGAGCCTGATAAGTTTGAGTGCGACAAGAAACCGTATCGTTAGGTTGTAGGTCCAGGCGATACCTATGGGCAATTACTTGCATGGTTGAATGCTTCGTGGTATGTCGGTCTCGTTTCTTAAATAATAAATTTCTCTATTGAACCATTCTCAAATCTGATAATTCAATTAAGGAAAATCTATTTCGATAGCTTGATGTGCATATATCGTCTTTATAACATCCAGCATCGAAAGTCATCATGGCAGACAGTACCATGGCTCGCTTCTCTCACATGGATAATTCTGCTTAATGTATAAACAGTACGTTCAATCATTGACGATCCATCGGAATCCTGATAAACTCGCAGCCTACACCGCGGAACTGGGAGCGATGGGGCAGGTCAGGCGCGCACAAACCAGATTCAGATGGTGGTATACCTTGCAGTGAAGCATGCCCTCTGGTATAATGCCTTTCGCTTTGCAAGGGGTGTACCTTAATATTATCACGCCGACGTAGCTCAAACGGCAGAGCAACCGCCTTGTAAGTGGTAGGTTACGGGTTCGATTCCCGTCGTCGGCTTCCGTGGATGGCTGGCGATCAGGGTCGATTACGATCAAAATTCGATTGGGATCAACTCTGGTCTCGAGCCGGCGACGGCAGCGCAATTTATGTTTGGGCGGTTACCCAAGTGGCCAACGGGGACTGACTGTAAATCAGTTGGCAGACGCCTTCGGAGGTTCGAATCCTTCACCGCCCACCAGGTTTGCGATCTGACAGGTGTGGAAGCACCTGTCAGCGCGTAGATGGATGGCAAAGGCCCTCATAGCTCAGTTGGTAGAGCACGTTCTTGGTAAGAACGGGGTCATGGGTTCAAATCCCATTGAGGGCTCTCGGTGCCAACGCTAGATGACGTTCTGGAAGGAGAAGAAATCGAATGGGAAAGCAAAAATTTGACCGGACGAAGCCGCACATGAACGTGGGAACGATGGGGCACATCGACCACGGGAAGACGACATTGACGGCAGCGATCACAAAATACTGTGCACTGCAGGGCTTTGGCGAGTTCCGAGCGTTTGATTCGATCGATAATGCGCCGGAAGAGAAAGCGCGCGGGATCACGATCAACATTGCCCACGTGGAGTATGAGACGACGAAGCGGCATTATGCGCATGTAGACATGCCAGGGCACCGTGACTATATCAAGAACATGATCACAGGGGCGGCGCAGGTGGATGGGGCGATCCTGGTGGTAGCAGCGCCGGACGGGCCGATGCCGCAGACGCGTGAGCACGTACTGTTAGCGCGGCAGGTGGAAGTGCCGGCGATCGTGGTGTACCTGAACAAGGTCGACATGATGGACGATCCGGAATTATTGGAATTGGTAGAGCTAGAGCTGCGGGAATTATTGAACGAATACGAATTTCCTGGAGACACGACGCCGATCGTGAGAGGGAGTGCGCTGCAGGCGCTGGAGAGCACGAGCAAGGACATGAATGCTCCGGAGTATGAGAGCATCAAAGAGCTGCTGCGGGTGGTGGACGAATACATTCCGGAACCGGTGAGAGACGTCGACCGGCCGTTCATGATGCCTGTGGAGGACGTGTTCTCGATCAAGGGGCGAGGGACGGTGGTGACCGGGCGGATCGAGCGGGGGAAAGTGAAAGTGGGGGAGCCGGTGGAGATCGTGGGATTGAGAGACGAGAGCATGGCATCGGTGGTGACGGGAGTGGAGATGTTCCACAAGTCGCTGGACGAGGGCATGGCGGGAGACAACGCCGGGCTGCTGCTGAGGGGAATTGAGCGGACGGACGTAGAGCGGGGGATGGTGGTGGCGAAGCCGAAGAGCATCACGCCGCACAAGAAATTCATGAGCGAAGTGTACGTGCTGAAGAAGGAAGAGGGTGGGAGGCACAAGGCATTCTTCACGGGGTACCGGCCGCAGTTCTACATCCGGACGATGGATGTGACCGGGAACATCAAGCTGCCCGAGGGGGTGGAGATGGTGATGCCTGGCGATAACGTGAACCTGGAAGTGGAGCTGATCGTACCGGTGGCGTTGGAGCAGGGCTCGAAGTTTGCGATCCGCGAAGGCGGTCTGACCGTCGGCGCTGGTGTGATTACTAAAATCCTGGATTAATGCAAGGAGTGCCGCAGCTTGCGGCAATTTAGATTAGAATGGCTTCCAAGAAAGATGTTCGTCCGGTAATTACGCTGGCGTGTACCGAGTGTAAAGAACGAAATTACGTCTCGGAAAAGAACCGCCGCAATGACCCGGGTAGACTTGAAATGCAGAAATACTGCTCGCGCTGCCGCAAGCACACCCTGCACCGCGAGACCAAGTAACAAACCTTCCGTGTCCTGTGTCATGCGTCGCAGCATTTTCCCGGTGCATGACACCCGACACTGTACATCAGAATACAGGCCAGTAGCTCAATTTGGCAGAGCACCGCTCTCCAAAAGCGGGGGTTGTGGGTTCGATTCCTGCCTGGCCTGCCTGAGATTTTAGTCAACGCCGTCTTGAAGGGCGGCGTTTTGACCGTAGGAAAAAGAAAAAAACGAGCTGCCAGCTCCAGAAGGAGTGTAAGGTGCCGAAGCATGACGAAAAGAGCGTCGCAGTAAAGCGACCAAATGCTATACAGCGTTATTTTCACGAAACGGTCGGTGAACTTCGAAAAGTCACCTGGCCTACGCGTAAAGAAGCCACCAACCTAACCATTATCGTCCTGGTTGTGACTTTTGTAGTTGGGATGTATCTCGGTGTGCTGGATTATGTTTTCTCCCGCTTCTTCGCCCTGTTATTTGCTTAAGCGTTGAAATAAACGCCGCAGGTATGAAGACCAAGCGCAATGGATCGCTGGTATCTCTTGGGAAGTGAGCCGTATGGACCTGGTAGATGATGAGGACAAGCGCGACGAGGAGTCAATCTCCGAAATGGATGATCAGGCAGAGCAGATGATTGATCTGCCCGAAACCCAGGAGGAGTTCTTCGAGCCGGTTGAAGCAGAAGCTTTACCGGAAGATTTCGATTTAAGCGCGGTTGAGACAGGTTTCATCGATAGCGAGCATGAAGATGGGCGCGCCTGGTATGTCGTGCACTGTTATTCGGGTTATGAGAATAAAGTACGCCATAACCTGGAACAGCGAATCGAAAGTATGGGGATGAAAGATAAAATCTTTGATGTCGTCGTCCCCACCGAAGAGGAGATTGAGGTCAAAGAGGGCAAACGCCGGACGGTTGAGCGCAGGGTTTTCCCTGGATACATTCTGGTGAATATGATCCTCTCGGAGGAATCCTGGTATGTAGTCCGCAACACCCCAGGTGTGACCGGTTTTGTTGGGATGGGCAACTCGCCAACCCCGCTTCGCCCGGAGGAAGTGGCCCAGATCATCAAGCGGATGGAAGCCGAAGCGCCGCGCATCAAGGTCACCTTCAAGTCTGGCGAGCGGGTCCGGATTGTGGACGGACCGTTTAACGATTTTCGCGGGACCGTCTCTGAGATTGATATGGAGCGCGCCAAAGTGCGCGTGATGGTCAACTTCTTCGGCCGGGAAACTCCGGTCGAGCTGGATTTCTTACAAGTTGAGAAAGCGTAGGCGCCCGGCTGGCTGCCGCCGCCTGTAAATGGTGGGAGGGTGTTCCCCAATCGCCCGCTAAAACCACGAAGGAGATGAATTGTGGCAAAGAAATTAAAGGCAATCGTACGTCTGCAGATCCAAGCCGGCAAGGCTAACCCAGCTCCGCCGATCGGCCCGGCCCTCGCCGGACACGGCATCAACCTGATGGCTTTCTGCAAGGAATACAACGCGCGCACCTCGAACCGGGTTGGAGAGATTCTCCCGGCCGAGATCAGCATCTACACGGATGGGTCCTTCACCTTTATTCTGAAGACACCACCCGCTGCGGTTTTGCTGAAGAAAGCTGCGGGGGTGGACAAAGGTTCCGCGACCCCGCCGCGCACCCGAGTCGGTAAAGTGACCCGCGCCCAGGTGCGCGAAATTGCCGAACTGAAAATGAAGGACCTGAATGCCATCGATATCGAAGGCGCCATGCACCAGATCGAAGGCACAGCTCGCAATATGGGGCTGGAGGTCGTAGACTGATTCCCGGTGGGAGGGTGACCGCCTGTTACGCTCACCCGTCTGGACCACGAAGGAGAAAAGATGCCGAAACACGGAAAGAAATATATGCAGGCCGCGGCGAAAGTGGACAGCGACCAGAACTATAACCCGAAAGAAGCTGTTGCCCTTGCACGCGAGACCTCGACTACCAAATTTGACGCAACTGTAGAAATACATCTCCGCCTGGGAGTTGATCCGCGCCATGCCGATCAGCAAGTTCGGGATGTAGTCGTCTTGCCGCATGGTCTGGGAAAAACTGTCCGCGTGCTCGTCTTCGCCCAGGGTGACGGGGCCGTAAATGCACGCGAAGCAGGGGCAGATTTCGTAGCCGACGACGATGAAACGCTGACGAAGATCCAGAACGGCTGGACCGATTTTGATGTTGCTATCTCGACCCCCGACATGATGGGCAAGGTCGGTAAATTAGGCCGGGTGCTTGGTCCACGCGGCTTGATGCCGAACCCCAAGGCTGGCACGGTTGTCCCGGCGGAAGATATTGGACGGGTGGTCAACGAATTGAAAGCTGGTCGGGTTGAATTCCGGGTGGACAAAACTGCCAACCTGCACGTCCCGATTGGAAAAGTGTCCTTCGAAGAGCAGAAGCTCTTCGAAAACCTGGCTGCCCTGATGGAAGCGATTAAGAAAGCCCGCCCGGCATCCACCAAAGGAACATTTATCAAGCGTATTACCCTGACGACCACGATGGGGCCCGGTATCAAGCTGGACCCGATCCAGGCACAGGCGATGGACGTAGAAGACTAACCCAATAATACCGCTTCGCCAGAGACAGCAGGCGCCGCCGCCAGGCGGCTTAATCCCCTGCCGAGGTGAAGACCACTCAGAATTATTCTGATCCGCAATGTGTGCGCCTGGCTTGCGCCGACGCTGCAGCGTGGATGCCATATCCGGGTGACCGGTGAGGCAGAGAGTCTTTGCCAGCAGACAGCGAGGCAAAGACTTTTTTATGGAAGGAGGTGAATCTACATTGGCGATTTCAAAGAAACGAAAAGACGAGCTGGTCAAGACCTACATCGACTGGGCTAATCAGAGCAAGGCGATGTATGTGACCGAATATCTGGGTCTTTCCATGAAGCAGATCGACGATCTGCGTGCGAAAGTGCGCGAATCTGGTGGAGAATTTCACATCGTGAAGAATACGCTCGGGAAAGTGGCTTTTAAAGAGGCCGGGCTGCCCGCGGCAGAGAAATTGCTAGAAGGAAGCACTGCGATCGTTTTCGCTTTCGACCACGTCCCAGAGCTAGCTAAAACCCTCAATGACTATGCTCGCACATCGGATTTTGTAAAGATCAAAGGTGGATTCTTCGAAAAGAATCCCATCAGCGCTGCGGAAGTCTCTGCGCTTGCCGAGCTGCCGCCGCTGCCTGTGATGCGCGCCCAGCTTCTAGGTGTCATCATGGCGCCTGCCAGCAAGCTTGCCCGCACGCTCGCCGAACCTGCTCGTCAGGTCGCGGCTGTGATCAAAGCTTATGCCGATCAAGAGGCTGCTGCCTCACCTGCCTGAGCGGGATGCTGAAATCAAGGATCCTGACCGCTTTGTTGAATGATTGGAATATTCGAACAATAGAAAACTGATTGTAAGGAACAAGGAGTTAGAAATGGCTAATATTGAGAAGTTAGTTGAAGAGCTGAGCAAGCTCTCTGTGTTAGAAGCTGCCGACCTGGTCAAGCAGCTCGAAGAGAAGTGGGGCGTTTCTGCAGCCGCTCCGGTTGCCGTTGCTGCTGCTGGCGGCGGTGCTCCCGCTGCCGCCGCTGAGGCAGTAGAAGAGAAGACTGAATTCGACGTCGTCATCAAAGATGCCGGCCCCAAGAAGATCGAGGTCATTAAGACCATCCGTCAGCTCACCAACCTGGGCTTAAAGGAAGCCAAGGACGTCGCCGAGACTGCCGGAAGCAAAATTCTCGAGGCTGTGAGCAAAGAAGCCGCTCAGGACGCAAAGTCCAAGCTCGAGGCAGCTGGCGCAGTCGTCGAAGTTCTTTAAGAATTTGCTTGCCCTACCATCGAAAGGGGGCTGTCTATTTCAGTTCACCCGGCAGCCCCTTTCCAAAGAAAGACCACCAACGGTGGTCTTTTTTCTTTTCGTAGCTTATGGTATATTAAAACGTAAATGGAGGGCTTATGAGCGCGAGAATATTAATTATCGAAGACGACGAAGCAATCCTGAAATTCTTACGCCGTGGCCTGGCATATGAAGGCTACCAGGTGGACACAGCCACTGACGGTACTTCCGGATTGGGCCTGGCGCGCGACAACCCGCCCGACCTTGTCGTGCTGGACCTGATGCTTCCTGGCATCGACGGTCTGGAAGTTTGCCGCCGCTTAAGAGCTGGCGGACCGGTGCCGATCTTTAATCCTGACCGCCAAGGATGCCGTTAACGACCGAATCCAGGGGTTGGATATGGGCGCCGATGACTACATGGTCAAGCCCTTCAATCTGGATGAGCTGCTTGCCCGGATCCGCGCCTTGCTTAGACGCGCTCAACCAAGCCGACCGCAGGTGCTGCGCTTTGCCGATCTCTCCCTGGATACCGGTACGCGCCAGGCAGCCCGCGGAGAGCGGGTGATCTCGCTCACTGCCAAGGAATATGAACTGTTGGAGTTATTCCTGCGCCACCCTCGCCAGGTACTAACCCGTGACATGATCTTTGATCGTGTTTGGGGCTATGATTTCGGCGGCGAAAGCAACATTATCGAAGTCTACATCCGATATCTGCGCCAGAAGCTGGAAGCAGAAGAAGAGGCGCGCCTCATCCACACCGTTCGGGGAATGGGATACGTCTTGCGCGAAGCCTCGTAGCAGGTCTTAATGACCTTACGCGCAAGACTGGCGCTGCTGTACACCACGATCGTAGGGGGGATTTTGCTGCTTTTTGGCATGGCGGTCTATATTTCTGTCAGCACGTCGATAACCAGACAGATCGACGATAAGCTCGTTTTTACCGCGAACAATGTCATTGAAACGATGCGCGCCGGCGCCCTGGGGGATATTCAAATGCCGGATCTGGACCTTTTCACCGATATTTATATCCAGGTTTGGGGCAACCAGGGCCAACTAGAAGCGCGCTCTCAGAATATTCAGCGTTATTTTCTTCCGCTCGATGAGGTCGGAATCCGCTCTATCACTCCCGTCTATCGCGATGTCCGGGTCGGTCAAAGCAGCCTGAGGGTGCTGACCGTACCGGTTGTTGCCTCGATTGGCAAGCGCCGGATCGGAACTCTGCAGGTTGGAACCAGGCTCGACACCGTTGAAACGACCCAGAAAACACTCCTCGTGGTTCTGCTGATCGGCGCCGGTATCTCGATGATTATCGCCGGTCTGGCGGGTTGGATCAGCACAAAGCAGGCTTTGTCGGCGCTGGAAACTGTGACTGAAACTGCCTTACAGATCACCCGCGCCGACGACCTTTCACGACGGATCCCCTATAAGGGTCCTCCGAACGACGAGATCGGGCAGCTTATTCATGCCTTCAACCAGACTCTCAGCCGGTTGGAAAACCTCTTTGACACCCAACGCCGGTTCGTCGCAGATGTCGGTCACGAGCTCCGTACGCCGCTCACCGTGATCCGCGGGAATGTTGATTTGATGCGCCGGATGAAGCCAGTCGATCCGGAGATGCTTGAAAGCATCGAAAGCATCGAGAGCGAGGTGGGCCGTCTCAGCCGCCTGGTTGGGGATCTGCTCTTGCTTGCCCAGGCAGAATCGGGCAAGCTGCCGCTTGTAAAATCGGTCGTCGAGATGGATTCGCTTGTGCTGGAGGCCCTCAACCAGCTGAATGTGCTCGCCAAAGGACGGCTGACGCTGCGCCTGGGTGAAATCGACCAGGTGCTGGTCTGCGGCGATAAAGATCGGCTCAAGCAAGTTTTGGTAAACCTTGTGGGCAATGCCATCACCTACACCCCCACCGGAGGTGAAGTGGTGGTTGGGATCGGTAAAGTCAACGAACGCGCCCGCCTCACGGTCACTGATAATGGTCCCGGCATCCCCAAGGAAGATCTTCCGCATATTTTCGAGCGCTTCTACCGCGGCGAGAAGTCGCGAACCCGCCAGAAAGACGGAAAGGGGTTCGGCCTGGGACTCTCGATCGCTTACTGGATCGTCCGAAATCACGACGGTCAGATCGAGGTCTCTTCGAGCGAGACAGGCACGACCTTTTGCGTCTGGCTTCCGCTGGTAAAAGAAGGCTGCCAGCGGGTCGACATGCTCCAGCCCTGATATTTCCGATTCGATATAAAAAGCCCTGAGGATTTTTGAAACCTCAGGGCTTTTACGGTCACAGCGCACCGTTTCGATTGTCCTTGCGTGCACATGATGCAGGGCAGTGTCGAACAGTACGCCTGCCGGTACCTTTACCCATCAATGCCGATAGGTCGAATTCGACTTCTCTGGATCGATGCTCGGTTGGCTCTTGGGCTGTGCCAGCCCGCTGGCGCTCATCGGATGGTAAGTCGGTTCTGGATGTCCCGAGCCGCCCATCTCGCCCTGTGGGGAATCCGATTGCCTCGGCAAGCGGCTGAAGGTGGAGCTCTGCGGCTTTGGCCGCACAAGCGGGGGGCGGCTCGCAAAGGCTGCAGGAGCGCTCGCGGTTGGGCTCTTAGCGCCTGCTCCGGCGGAAATCACCGTGGGCGCTGCAGGGATCGAGGATGGCCGGGTTTGCGGCCTGGCGCGCTTCACCAGCCGAAGGTCGTCTTTGCCGAACACGCTGCTGCCTGCCGCTGAAAAGGTGCCGATGATCAGCACCCTGATCAGCCAAACCAGCAAAGCGACAAAGATTGGAACCACCCGCAGAAGCGTTGTCCGCTCCATCACGGCGCTGCCCAGGGTTTCGTGACCCAGGATCGCCAGCGATACCCCCCACCAGGTCAGCATAGCGTTCATGGTTGCTGCCAGCAGCCATGCGCCAAACAGGTACCAGGTGCCGTAGTGCACCGCAGGACCGCTTTCGTTTTCGTCCTGAGGTGTGAACAGACGGGCGATCCCGGCAAAATCGATACCGCAGAATGCGATGGCGAGGATCGTCGCCCAGCGGATCCCGGCGAACCTGAGATCCCCAAGCAAGTCGGTAAGAGCGAACTCAGTCGTGCTGTAGTTGAACATTTCGAATGCAAATAAAGCAGTGATGATGATCATGCCGAAGATCAGGCCGCGCCGAATGCGAAATCTGGGGGATGTACTGCCGGCTTACGGAAATATTAGCGCTCATTTCTGCCTCCTGACTTATTGCTAGAAAGTGGATCTGGATGGTGCCGGGGACTTTATCGATTGACAGAATTTCCAGGTCCGTTTATAATATAGAACATACGTTCTAGTACAATCATAGATCAGAATGAGCGATTTGTCAAGAGTAAATTAGAACACAAATTCTATTATACATCATGAGTTCGAAAAACAACACCCCATACGAACTGCAGCAATCCGACTGGAAATGGGAATCTAACCCCGATCCGGCCCATTTCTCCGATCCAATCTGTGATGAGGAGATCCTGCTTTACGAAGAGAGCGCACCCACAGACGCTGAATTTGATCTCGAAAACTTCGACCTGGATTCGATCGATCCTGAGCTGTTCTCTTCTCAAACCTTCATGGACGACGGTTTCGGAGATGATGGCAGTGAAGCCAATATTTTCCGGCTTACATTCGGCGGTTGGCAGAGGATCCTGCTCACCGCGGCTTTATCAGCCGGATTCCTGGTCGCGGCGGGTCTATGGAGGCTGACTGCCCAGTCTTCGTTCCCGCTGAGCCTCATCCAATCGCCAGCCGGAATCCAAACCGGCGAGCAGAACCTTCAGCTGGCTGCCAGCTCACAGGAATTTGGCGGATCATCCAGCTCGCTCCCAGCCACCACCCAGACCGATCAGGCTTCAGATGAATGCTCCCTCAGCGAGCGCTTCCCACCTGGAATCCTGCGCTGGTGCGAATCGATCACGCAGTATGCCCGCAAGCGCGATCTGCCTCCCGATCTGATCGCGGCTCTCATCCTTCAGGAAAGCGGAGGCAACCCATCCGCCTTCTCCGCCAGTGGCGCAGTTGGGCTGATGCAGGTCATGCCAAGTGATGGTCCTGCTGCCTCCTTCATGTGCGTCAACGGTCCTTGCTTTGCCAACCGACCGTCTGCTCAGGAGCTTGAAGACCCCGATTACAACATCGCCTACGGCACCAGGATGCTCGCCTCGCTGCTAGGCAGGCATGGCGACCTGCGTGAAGCCCTGCGCTCCTACGGTCCCGAGGATGTCGGCTACACCTACGCCGATAAAGTCCTGGGGATCTACCAGCGCCTGGGGAATTGACCGCCTGGAACTCAGCGCCGCTCAGGCCTCCAATCTTCGCTGATCAGGTGGAAGTGCAGAAGCGGCAGATCCTGATACTGGCCCCCATTCGTGATCAGCCGGCAGCCGCATTTCACTCGTAAAAATCGACCGAATAGTCCACCAGCGCCCCTTCCCGGTAAGCGAATTTGGCGGAGAAAAACCCCGGGCGGTCTAACCAGGGCAAGAAATAGCGATCCCCTTCCCACAGGTTAAGCTCCGTTAGGCTGTCTGTATCCACCCAATCCAGCAAACCTTCCGGGGAGTCGATCAGCGTCCCGCTCGGGTCTTCACCCACGAAAACGAACGTGTACCAGTCCTCGCCGCGGGCGAATTCCGGAAAGCTGAGGAATCCTTTCAGCTTTAGATTTCCCACACTCAAGCCAGATTCTTCAAAGATCTCCCGCCGTGCACATTCCTCCGGGGTCTCCCCAGGCTCTAGCTTACCGCCCAGCCCATTCCACTTCCCTTCATGGATGTCGTTTTGCTTCTTGACGCGGTGGACCATCAAGGTCTTTCCCCCATCTCGCACATAGCAAAGCGTCGCGAGCTTCACCCTCTGCCTCGATTCACGCCTTATTCCAGGGGATTCAGCATTGGGCGGATCAGGATTGCCGGGCTGATCAGGACGTTTGGGTGGCGGGTCAAAAGCCAGACCGCAAGATCGGCGATATCTTCTGGCACCAGACATTTTTCTGGATGAAGCCCTTCGAAGCCCTCTGTCATCTCGGTGATCACAAATCCCGGGCTGATTGCGTTCACCCGGATATTGAATTCATGATTCTCCTTCTGCACGTATTCCCCGAAGTAGTTCAGAGCGTGCTTCGAAACCCCATAGACAGCTTCACCTTTCTCTACGTATTCCCCGGAATCGGAGCTGATATTAATGATATGCCCGCTTTTCTGGGCTCGCATCCCTGGCAGGACCGCTCGCATCAGCAGGGCTGCTGCCCGCAGGTTCAGGTCCATCAACGTGTCCCAGCCCTCGGGGCTCAGCTCGTGCGCCGGGGCGGCTTCATACACCCCCGCGTTGTTGACCAGGATATCGATCTTGCCGAAGCGCTCTAAAACCTTCTGGACCAGCCGTTCGGCTTCCTCTGGTATCGCGAGATCCGCCGGCAGCCCAAACCCTTCGCCGCCCGACTGCCGAATTTCTTTTAATGTGCCCTCCAGCCTCTCCGGTCGGCGCCCGCAGACCGCGATTCTCACCCCCTCGCCAGCCAGCCTCAGTGCGATCGCCCGCCCGATCCCGCTCCCTCCGCCGGTTACAATCGCGGTTTTCCCCTTCAGATTAACATCTCGCTCCATGGTTGCTCCTGTCAATCAAATTTTACGAAATAGCGGGTCAGATGAGTTTTTTTATCGAGCTGGCAGCTTTCGTACACTTCTTCAGCCCTCCGCCCCATCTCAACATTCAGGCGGAAGAACTTTCCGCTAGCCAGCCCGCGAAAAACCACCCGCCAGGTATCCGCCCCTGCTTCTTCGACACTCTCCAGACGGTATGCCTCCACTGCAGTCTCTCCGGTTTGGATCCGCAGAAATTCATCTGCAGCCTGCGCCGCCGGTGGATATGCCGCCCGCCCGCGGAGTTTGGGCAGGTAGGCCTTCCCCGCTAATAAATGCTTCAAGAGCTCCCCGGCTTCTGCCGGCTCGACACGCCCATATACCAATCCATGCGGCAAGGCGATCACGTTGGCGGCAAAGCGATGCCCACCCTGGTGGGTGCTCTGCCAGACCAGCGGGGTCGGCTGGTCATTCGAGGCTGCTTCCAGGGCGTTGAAGAGGGGGATGCCGTGCAGCGCGCAGCAGCGGTCGCGCCGACCGTTTGTGCAGACCAGGATGATAGGCTCCCAGCGCCGGAACGCCTGAAATTCGTCCGGCGCGTTGAAGACCATGGCGAAATCCAGCTCCAGCAGGCGATCATATGTTTCCAAATTGAATAAAAAAATCTCGGGCCGGGCTTCCCCGACGGAGCACAGGAACAGCCGGACCTGGTCCCCAGGGTCCCGTTCGTGTCCGGCGCGATTCGGGCGGTGGATCAGCAGCGCCTTGTGCTGCTTGTCGCTTTTGACCCAGCTTTGGATATGCGTCTTGATCGCCTCGGGCAGATCGCTTTCCTCGAGTGCTTTTCCGCCCCACGCCGCCCCATATTCAAGCAGCAGGTAGCGGCTTGTGGGGGTTGCGCTCCCGATCAGAGGCTCGCCAGCCTGGATGGATAACTCGGAACAGGTAGATTGGGCCGTGGGGGTTGGACCCATATCAGGCCTTGAATTCAAACGGGCACAGCAGGTAGAGCGCCCATCCGAAATACTCCCGACCGAAGCGCATATATTCGTCCTGGCTCTCGTGGAGGTGCTGGACAACATCCGGCAGGTCAGGGTGCCCCGGGTTCTCCTCAATCCAGCCCATCAGCCCGTGCCAGTTGGCGGTCTCGTAGTGGTCCCATTCGTCCAGGCTGGAGTGCAGGATGTAGGTCACCTCTAATCCTGCCTTGCGGCAGAACTGCAGGAGCTTTGCCTCGCTCTGGAGGGCGGTCTGCTCCTGAGCCAGGTCCGGCGGGACGGCGTCCTTCAGCCAGTAGGCCTCACCGAGCAGGATCTTCCCACCGGGCTTGATCGCCCGCTTCAGCTCGCGCAGCGCTTCTTCAATGTTTTCCCAGACGAATGAGGCTCCAATGCAGGCTGCAAAATCGAAAGAACCGGCCTCGAAGGCGTACTCTGCCCCCTTGCCTTCGATGATCGAAATCCGGTCTTCCAGCCCCCTCTGGGCAATCTTGGCTCTGGCCCGCTGAACCGCCTTCGGTCGCAGCTCGATCCCAACGCCATCGATACCGAACGCATCCGCCCAAAGGACGAGCGGCTCGCCGTAACCGCAGCCAAACTCGATCAGGCGCTTTCCAGCCCGCATCCCCGCCCTCCGCCCGATCTCCACGATCTTCTCAGGGCTGGTCGGGTTGATAAGCTCCATCGAGCGTTCGGCGATGTCTTTCAAGTCAAGGAAAGTCAAGCTCATAGTAACCTCCCGTTATGAACAACCGGCGAGCGCATCGCGCTCGCCAGCTTAGCTTCATTCTAATCTATCGGAGGCGAACCTCCCGCAGCCGGTCACTCGCCGCGCTTGCCGACGTGGTGGTCGATATTGATCAGCGTCCCCATCCGGTCTTCAACCATTTGAAGCTGGTCGACGATCAGGCCGGCATTCTTTTCTTCTTCCACCTGCTCGTTGATAAACCACTGCAGCATGGTCTGCGCCGGGTAATCCTTCACCTGCAGCGCGGTCTCGTACAGGGCGTAGATCATCGCAGTAACTTTCTTCTCGTGCTCCAGGACCATCTTGAAGACTTCCAGCGGAGTCCCGAATTCCTTCTGCGGTTTGTCGATCGCCAGCAGCTCGACGCGAGCCCCACGGTCGACAAGGAAATCGAAGAACTTCATGCCATGCTCGGTCTCTTCATTTGCCTGCATGCGGGTCCATTTGGCGAAGCCCGGCAGGCTCGCCGCTTCAAAGTGCGCCGACATCGCCAGGTAGAGATAGGCGGAATACAGCTCGTTCTTGATCTGCTCGTTTATCGCTTTCACCAGTGTCTCGTTCATATTTCAAATCCCTCCAAGGATGATTGATTTGGTTGTGTAGGTTTGAGAATGACCTATATTTTACCAGCGAAGGATTAATCCTGGATCAATAAAGGGATGCTGGATAATTCAGGAGTTCAAGAATATAATCTCGATGAATGGATTGGCAATATTTCTACCTCAAGTAATTAAATCTTAAACCGTTATTTGACATAGTTTAAGAATAGCCGGTGATGGTTGATTCAGAATTTTGAGAAATAATCGTCAATTTCTGGTTTCATTAAAATTCCTACTCTTTCAAAACAGCTTAACAAATCTTCAAAAGTCTCATCCTTCCCCAAAAAGTCCCAAAACTCCTCAGCAACTTTCAATTCGTTTTCCAAATCCAACATGCCTTTCATTGTCCATCTTTCATACGGCAAAGGATCATATGGATTATAAGGGATTGCTAAGTACGAATTAATATCAGCATCTGGCTCTCTTGCAAGGTACATTGCTACCCATTCTAATAATGTCCGTTTGTAATCTTTAAAATTACTGATATTAGGCTTGGCAGTTTTTATATCAAAAAGGTGGATTTTCCCATCTAAATCTTGTAAAAATAAGTCGACTTTTAACTGTTTTAAGTGAATTCATCGGTTTTAGAGAACATACATTTCTAATCCTGTTAATTTCTTCCTCTTTGTCGGGATTTTTCCCAGTGCTTAGTTCGTTAAGAATATGTTGTATTTCATTTTGAGCTGATTCGCTAATTTGGTTCCCCACTTTGAATTGTTTTTCTGCTAATTGATAATGCAAATTTGCCAATATTTCAGCAATAGGTTCAAAGACAGATTTTCCAAAAGTTGTGTTAAGCGATTGAATAAAAGAGTACAGAGCCATTCGATCTCTACCTAACAATCTATAGTGAAATGGCATGCTCTTCGTTTCTGGTTTGTAGTTTTTAAATTTTTGCCTAAGGGTTGTTTTTATTGTTGCTTCGACCTGATTACATTGAGCATCTGTCAATGGCATCTATTCCTCCTTAAGATAAAAAATTGTCTCTGAGAAAGCCCTTGAACGATCTTTTTCATCCGGTTTAATACCGGCCGAACAAAACGATCTACAATTCTCATATGTGCAAACTTAGCAATTTCTGGATAAAGATTGAATTTGTCATTTGCAACTAAAAAAATCTCGTAATCATTATCGAGATGTTTTCGATTGTTTACTAGTACATTAGCAATACCCTTTACATAAGAATCCCTTGCGTCTTTACCCTGACCTTTTGAAAGAGGACCAATTTCTAACTCATCTTTCCTGTCGAAACCGAAAATCTCATATGCATAGGCATGTTGGTCGTGGTAATCAATCAATCCCACATATGGTGGACTGCTAAAGATACCTTTTATCTTCTGCTTTGATAATAATTCTGAAAATCTCAAATTCCTTTTCTTGATTTCTTCAAATATGTTAATCGTCCTACTATCACCGGTCAAACAAATTTGATGTGTATGAGTTCTCAAACGGTCGAATTCTCTTATTCGAGTTAGTGTGTCAATGGAGTATCTTTGCCACCATCCAGAAATGGAGAATATGGGTTTGCATATCTTTCCATGCTTTTTACAGTAGTATGTTGTTGTTATTGGTTCCTTTGAGTACCGAGATCAGCGTGGGTGGTTGCTCTGCAGGATCGGACGGCTCTGCTCAGGATAATTGCTAATAACTTCTTGACCTCCTTATCATCAATTTTTGATATTTCATTGAATAGGAAATCAATTTCCTTACGAACTGGGAGTAAAAACCACTTCCCAAGAAAATTACCGTTATGATCCTGATTGATTATGAGATCATACTTATTTACTAGCCCCCAATAATTGGTCAAAAATTCCTGTTCCTTTTTTCTGGAATATTGGCTTTCATTGATTTCCCCTAAAGCTACTTTTCTTCTGTATTCTGGAGTTGGGAAATTATTGTTATTAAAAATCGATAAATCTGCAAGAAGTTCTTCTTCGAATGCGACATTCCTGTTACTCTTCTGATATACATTAAGGTCATGTGTAATTTTGGTAATATTTTCCTGTATTTTATTCAAGTCATGTAGATTGATTTTTACATTGCTTATCATTGCATTGAATGCTGAGATATCAATACCGATAGCATGAATACCTAGCTCATTCGCTTGCACCAAAGTTGTTCCGCTACCGCAAAAAGGGTCAAGAACGATATCGCCTTTATTGAAGAATATTTTTTTCTTATGGTCGTCAATATGTGTATCCAAAAAGTATTCGACTAATTGGGGAATGAATTTTCCTTTGTACGGATGCAATCTGTGTACATGTTTAGTTCTTTCTAACTTTTTATATTCCTCGAAGGAAAGGCGCCAGTTTAAATCCATTCCCAATTTCTTTTTCCACTGTTTTTCTTTATCTAATGAATCATAATATTTTTGAAGTTCATTGATGTCTACTAATGGATTCCCGTCACTTCCAAATCTCTTGATTCGTCCATATTGAAGCAAGTAGGAAATATTAGAAATAGTGACCTTTTTATTTACATAATTACTAGCCCAGTTACTAGCCTCTCGAAGATTTCTTAACTGCTTGTTGTTTTCAAACATAGGTACTTGTTCCATTAATTTCTCCTATTCGACTGATAGATCAGAAAGATTTGCTGCCCAAAGATGGATTATTCTTTCCGATAAAGATTTAATTTTTGTTTAAGTGTATGAATTCAATTATACTAAGCCTTCCATTAGTTGAAAAATCTTAAAACCATAGCCTTCTCATCAGCACTTCCTCCCGCTTGCCAGACCTTTTCGTCATATCTCTTTGTCCATACCTGCAGCGGCATCGGAATCCCCCAACCCAGCAGCTGCAGCCCCTGCTTCGGCACTTCACCAAATAATAATTCAAGCTTGCAGTCCACAAATAAGCCGGAGGTGTCGAGCATGGGTCGTGCGTCGATGATTCAATGAGCGCTTACCAACCACTCATCTTCAATAGAGCGCCGGTGGCGGAGATAAATGGATAGTGTTGTCCCGCCGCCCAGGTAAAAATGGCGTTCGAGGGCGACTGGCGCGAGACCCCGCAGAACTTCAAGCTGCGGCGCGGTCAGACTATCCGGATAGAAATTCATGGCTGCACTCTGCTTTCCCACGGGCTATTCTTCACCTGGGCGATCCAACGATCGACATCTTGACCAGGCAGATCGAGAATCAATTCCCAGAACCGAAGCTGGCGGGGGTTCAATTGGCTGCTGGAATGCGCCAACAGCCAGAGGCGCAGCGCTTCATCTCCCCATGAAGCACGCAGCCAACAGATGGCCGACCAATCGCCGGACTGCAGGATGCGCCGCACGATGAAATCGCGGTCGCCCTCCCAATCCAGATCGATGAAATCCTGATCCCAGAACAATGGACGGAGCATTTCGGGTAAGGAAATAGGAAGAGCACTCAAGGTTTAAAAACCCATCCCCTTCATCAGCTCTTCCTCGGTCTTCCTCCCGCTTCCCAGCACATCTTCCCAGAACTTTTCGTCATACCGCCTCGTCCGCACCGGCAGCGGCATCGGCATCCCCCAACCCAGCAGCAGGGCTTCCTCCTTTGGCTGCAGCCGCGCCAGCATCCCGCGCAGCGTTTCTCTGCCCGCCAACCCGGAAAGCACAGCATGGATGTCGTCCTCGTCCCCCAGCCAGCCCGAGACCCGCGTCCCTAACTGCGACATGACCTCGTCGTAGATCTGCGATGGACGCTGGTCGATCACCAGCAGGGTGACATAATATTTGCGCAGCTCGCGGGCGATCTGGCTGAAGGTCGTCTGGGATGCCATCTCTCGGTTCAAAAGCTTGTGGGCCTCTTCCAGCACGATAACCAGAGGCCGTGGTTCCTGCTCGCCCTTTGTGCGGAAGCGGTTGGTGCGCTGCTCCCAGGCTCCCTGGATCCGGCGGGTCAGCAGGTTGCAGACCAGCAGGTAGTCCAGGTCGCTGTCAAACTCCCCGAAGGAGAGCACGATATGCTGGCCAGCCTCCAGCGCCTTGAGGATCTCGCCCAGCGTGTCGGCAGCCGGCTTCTCCACGATATAGCGGCGTTCATACACCCGGCTGAGCTTAGACCGCAGCCCCTCCGCGGCCATCACGTTCACTCCGGTCCTGTTTGCCCATTCTGCCACGCTGTCTGGGGCGGGGTATTTCTTTCCGTTCTCATCTGTGAAAGTCGCCCCGACCTTCATCTCTTTGAATTCTCGAAACCAACTCTCCGCGCCAAAGGTGCTCACCAGCGCGTCCAGTGTGGTGGGCGTGGTCTCTTTCAGGTTCAGCTCGCGAGTCAGCAGCTCGATGTCCGCCGGTTGGATGTCGCCCATTGCGATCTCCAGGTTGAAATCCGGCGGCTGACCGCGGATCACTGCCCCAGGTCCAAGCCCAACCACTCGCACCTTCGCTGGGAATTTGGTGCGCAGCCCGACCACCCTGGCCTGGGTGTCTGAGGCGATATCGTCGTAACCGTATTCATTGTGCATGTCGAACACCAGCAGGGAGTTATGGTCGTGTTTGATGAGTCCTGCCAGGATGATGCGGGTCAGGAAGGATTTGCCCGTTCCAGTCGCTCCAAAGATCCCCGAAGAGCGCTGCACAAAGCGATCCATGTCGAGGCAAACCGGGTGACCCTGCTCTCTGGTATACCCAATCACAAAATTCTGCTTTTCCTTTGGATCACCGAAGATCTCGGCGATGTCGCCCGGCGAGGCCATGCGCACCAAGGCGTGGTGCGGAGGGATGGTTTTCACAGGAAGGGGGCGCGGCTGTTCGCGCAGCTTCAGGTCAATCTCTTCCCACCAGCGGGCATACTCGGGCGAGTCGGGTGAAGGTCCACGATCCAGCATCAGCGCCGGCAGGATTTCCAGGTTGGTGAACAGGGTCTGTCCGTGCAGTAGCTTTGCCAGCCCGGGCGGCAGGCGCTGCTCACTCTGCTCGTCAGCGAAGCGCGGGTCGGTTGCCCCAAGCTGCAAGTCGGTCACCAGCCCGTAGAATAGCCATTCGCGGCTCTCGATTACCACGAATCCGCCCTCCTGCACCTGGTGGGAAGGCACTGTCAGGCGCACCTTCAGGTTTTCCTTCAGCCCGCCTCCAACCAGGTAGCCGATCACCTGACTCGGGTCGTCAGCAAAATTTGCAGGGCTCACGGCTCCACCTCCCTCGGATACACTTCGCTCACGGCGCTGAGCACGTTCATTAATACGGCATAGTCATCGCGCAGCAGTACGATCAGCTCCTGGGTGGCCTGGTTCAGCCAGTCTGGGTTTCCGCGCTGCACCTGCGCCTGCTGTGCCATCTGCAGGTGCGCCGCCAGCAGCTCCCCTCGCGGCAGTTCTTCCGCCTGGAGCACATGGCGGAAGTAGCCGAAATGCCCCGAAATGGTAAACTCTGCCAGCTCACCCGCATCGCACAGGTAGATCTCGCTCAGGCTGAGGGCTGGACGCGGTGGTAGCATATGAGAAATCCGACCTGCCTGGCGGTAGCCCACTGCCAGCACGCTCATTTCAAGCGGTACGTTGCGGTTCATCCGGTTGTCGTTGATCACGCTGGCCTCCACACCAACGGCGCTGACGAGCTGGCGCACAAGCCCATCGTCGTCGATGTGGATATCGTGGATCAGCCCGAAGATCCCATAATCTTCACTGAGAGGGGCTTTTACCAGCGCCCCAAAAGACGGGCTTTCCAGCTGGCTGACCCGGCAGCCCACCACGAAGCCACTTGTGCCAGCCCGCAGCAGCCTCCCGATCTCGATCGCCTGGCTCATAAATCACCTCTCTCTTTGCTGCCCGCAAAATTTCCCATTCTCATAGGTCAGGGCAGGGCTCATCAATCTCAAAACCGATTTGGTAAAGCACCAGACAAGCGATCTGGATGCTTTGCATATTCATTATTTAGAACCCTGGCTCCATTCGAGCTTCAGCGAAGGAGCATTTAGAATACGTCTGTCCAACTATAAACGCGTCCGTTTATCCAGGTTCTTGATATATTGCTTTGCCGAGTAGCTGTCCAGCTCCACGCCCCGGCTCAGCAGCTCCCTGACGATCATCTCGGAAATCTGCTCCTTCTCCTCGAACGAGACCACCGCGGCTTCGTGCGCCCGGTGGATCAAGTAAGGATAGGGTCGGCTGCCCAATATCTGGCACTGCTGGAAGAGCACCGCCTGAAGGTCATCCAGCCGCTTCTGGTCGCGCGCCACCCACAATGGTGTTTCCACCCGCGCCAACCATGGGTTCCCCGGCAGCCCAACGTTTAAATAGAAGAAATGGAGCCCCAGATCTCCCGAATACTGGGCTGCCGACCGAGATTGGATCGCGAACACCGCCGAGCGCTCTCCCGGTGCAAGCAGCCCCTGGAAGATCCAGCGGTCGCTCACACCCCGCAGCGGGTAGAAATTCTTGATCTCCCGCAAATCTTCTTCCGGCAGCATGGCGGTCTCGAGCAGCCGGACGACCAGGTTTGCGGAGGGCTTATCGACATAGCCGGCAGTCGTTGCGCCAATCTCACATAAGCTCCGGAGAGCCTCCTGGTAGGCGTCCAGGCTCTTCGCGAAATCATCGCGATCCTGGGAGTCCCCGCCGCCCCACAGCTCCATTGGTCCGTCGGTCAATGTGATCACAGGGGGCTGTGCCTGGCTTGCCAGCTCGCTCAGCCGTTTGCGCTCGCTCAAGTCGCGCCTTAATGCTACCTGGGCTTCGCTGATCACCCCTCTGGGCGTGAACAGCTCCTCATCGAAGACCAGCCGGCTCTCGATCGTGACCTGCGGCGCGTCTGCCAATCCCAGCCGCATTTGGATTGCACCGACATTGATCATGCAGAAATTCGCCTGAGCGTGGCGGTCCGGGTTGATCTGCGATCCATCCGCCGCCAACAGGCTGGCAGATGGTGGCAGCTCTGGGAGCGGTGAGCGATAATTGAGCGGCTCCGACGGCCGCTCCAGCTTCATCGCCGGGACCCCGCAGCGCAGGTTGGGATCAGCTTCCCGCCAAATCCGCTCGACGCGCTCCACCAGCCGCTCTGGATCCTCCGCATGCTTGCTCAGCATTCCCAGCGCCATCTCTCGCCGTCCTTTCAGCTCTCCGGACCGCTGAACGGCGGTTTCGCCCATCTGCTTCACCTGGCTCTGCACCTGCTGAAAGTCGATTGCCATCCGCCTCCTGATTTAACAGAACATTTGACCTATTGTATAACTACAGTCGATCGAGTGCAAGGGAGTTGAGGTACAATTATCGAAGCGAGAATTCCATGGCAGCAATCTCTGAAGCCATTTCCCCATCGATCCTCAAGCAGCACCTGCGCCCTTTTGACATGCGCCGCGATTTAAGCGCCGTCGCGGACCTGGTCGAGCTATGCTTCGCCGATACGCTTGATCCCGATGGCCGCGATTACCTCCGGCGCATGAGGTCCGCGGGAGGTAGAGATTCGGACGGCAGCACAGCTTCCATCTTGCGCAGCGCCCAGGGTTGGGCTTCCTCTCCCATGACCGGTTATGTCTGGGTCGAGGATGGGCAGATCGTAGGCAACGTAAGCCTGATCCCGTATTTCATCCAGACCCAACGCCACTACCTGGTCGCCAACGTCGCCGTTCATCCAAAATACCGCCGTCTCGGGATCGCCCGCCGGATGACCGAACAGGCAGTTGCATACGTCCGCGAGCACCGTGTCGCCTCCGTCTGGCTGCACGTGCGGGAGGAAAACCAGGCCGCCCTGGATCTTTACCATTCGCTCAATTTTATCGAGCGCGCCGTACGGACTACCTGGCTGACCGATCCGGACTACTCATCAATCGAAAAGCCGCCCGGTGTGCGTTTCTTTGAGCCCATTGGGGCCAGCTGGCCGATGATCAGCGCCTGGCTTCTGCGCACCTATCCACCTCAGCTCTCCTGGCACATGCCCTTTCACCTTAATACGCTTCGTCCCGGATTGATTGGCGCATTTTTGCGCTTTATGGTCAATTCTAATATTCGGCAGTGGGGGGTGCTTCAGGAGAACCGATTGGCTGCTGCGGCTGCCTGGCAGGCAACGGGCGCGCATGCAAACCTGCTATGGCTGGCTGCACCTGAAAACGCGAATCCGCTCGCCGTCAGCGCCTTGCTCGAGCACATCCGCCACCATTCCCCCACTCGCCGAGCCGTTGCCCTGGATTACCCCGCCCGCCAGCTCGACACCGCCATCCGATCTGCCGGATTCCACGAGCAGCAGACCCTGGTGTGGATGGAGCTGCCCTTAGATCAGCATTAATCATCCAGTAGCCCAATTTCCTTCGCCCAAAAAAATGGCAGAGGGGACGTCGATTTTCTGCAAAATTATTCCCTTTTGCGGTTTAGGGTTGGTGAGGCGATCCAGTTTAGGAGTTGCATTTAGCTAACTTCTTTTATTCGCTCATTGGACGATTGCTGCCAGGGCAGTCCTTTGACTGTTCGAAGCTCCTATCGGAAGGAAAAGCGATAAGGGCACCATAATTAATATGATGAATGGCACTTGTAAGTTCGCCGCTTTGAATTTATATATATAAACTGGAATTTTATTTGATCAATCCTTGAGGAGCATCCAGATAGCTATGAGTAAAACCCCTTTCGATATCGGTCTGATGGTCTGGATCGATCAACCCGTCCCCACGCTGGTCGATTTTGCCGTTGAAGCGGAAAAAGCCGGCATCCGAGAGCTCTGGTTCCCGGATCATTATTTCCTGCGAGACGTATATATCACCATGGCATCCATCGCACAGCGCACCGAAAAAGTTTGCCTGGGGACGGCTGTCGCGGCGGTTCAGCTGCGCCATCCAACCCTGATTGCCAGCTCGGCAATGACGGTCGATGAGCTTTCGAACGGGCGCGCGATCATCGGCATTGGTCCCGGTGGATTCGAGTTCCCGGCTCAGTTTGATATGCACGCAAGCTCACCTCTGACCTTGTTAAGCGAAGCCGTCAAAATCATCCGGGGGGTGTTTGCCGGTGACTGCGAGGTGCGCGGCAAGTATTTTACCGCCCACGGCTCGAAGCTTGGCTTCCCGGCACGTCAGATCCCCATCCACCTCTCTGCAAGAGGCCCGAAAATGAAAGAGCTGGCGGGCGAGATCGCTGACGGCGTGTTGATCCACGGCCTCAACCAGGAATATATCGAGTTTGTTAAGGATCAAATTCAAATTGGCGCGCAGCGAGCGAACCGCTCCCCTGAAGCGTGTGAGATCGGTCCGATTATCGATGTAGACATCGATGATCAAGATGAGGCGGCTGCGTTCGAGCGCCTGCGCCCAAGGATGCGGGTGATGGCTGGAGGGTCGTGGTCCGATTCTTTGATCCCCGTATACAAGCTGGAGCCCGAGTCGGTCGCCCGGCTCAAAGCCGCCGTCTCGGCGGGTGTACCGGATGTCAATCATTTGATCACAGATGACATGGTCAGGACTTTTGGGATCGCGGGCTCACGGGATAAACTAAAACAGGAGCTCATCCGCTTGCGTGAGAATGGACTGCGCAGGGTTGTCCTCAGCCTGGCGGGTACGCTGCAGCAAAAAGTCGAACAGCTCCACTATATTCAACCCATCATTGAGGAGGTCAGTAAATGAAAGCACTCCCTGAGAAAGCCGTCGTATTAGGCACAGGCGGCGGATCCCTGACAATTGCAGCCGAGCTCGAAACACTCGGAACCAAAGTCACATTATCCGATATCAAAGCGTTTGAAGATAATTTAAAGGCGGTTGAACGCCTCGGTGGGATCGAGATTACGCTGAACGATGCCAGCCCGAAATTGGTTCCTGTTCATGAGGTGTCCTACAATCCACAAAACGCAGCGAAAAATGCCGATTTGATCATCATATCGGTGCCCTGTTTTGGGCATCAGCCGTTTGCGAGCCTGCTTGCCCCAATCCTTCAGGATGGGCAAACCGTCATTTGGACAGGCGAAGGTGGGGGCGCGTTTACAACAATCGCCGAGCTCCGTAAGGTCGGCCGCTCTCCAAAGGTAACCGTCGCCGACACAAACTCGCTTCCCTATGGTCCGGCAAGGGTTCAGAGCCCCGGCGTCGTGAAAAGCGTCCAAAAGAAGGGCGGCACCTACATCGCCGCGATCCCGACCAATGCTACCAATCAGGTGCATGAGCTTGCCCTCCAAATCTGGCCGATTATTAAGCCGTCCGCGAACGTCTGGGAAACCCTGTTGGTCAATTTCAACGCAATCGATCACGTGGCCACATTCATGACAAATCTGGGCCAGGTAGAAAACCGCCGGGATGTGATGAAATTCTGGGGAGAAGGTCTGTCGCCTGGGGTGGGACGGATCATCGAAGGCGTCGATAATGAGCTTGCCGCAATTCGGCGAGGGCTGGGTTTGCCGGTCCCCAAGCAATATAAGGATTACAGCGTCGAGCAGGGGATCGCTCCCAAGACCTATCCGACCATCTATGAGACGCTGAGGAACAGCAGTATTATCTACGCCGACTTTCAATGCGGTCCCGACGTCCTGAAGCACCGCTACATCACCGAGGATGTGCCTTTTGCGCTGGTTCTCGCTTCTTCAATTGGCGATGAGTTGGGGGTCGGCACCCCAGTTATCGACAGCCTGGTTTCGTTGGCATCTGCAGCCTCCGAGACCGATTTTTGGAAGGAAGGCCGCACTCTGAAAACCTGGGGGCTTGACGGAAAAGGGCGGGAAGGATTGAATAACGCAGTCGATCAAGGCTGGTGGTAAAGCGATAGGATCAGCCTGTCAAAAGGTGATGAAATGGATGATTTAAGAATCAAGAACGGCATCGTCATAACCCTCGATGAGCAAAACACGGTCATCGAAGGAGATGTGTCTATCAAGGACGGCAGGATCGCGTCCATCGGTGGTCCTGTGCGACCGGCCGCTCAGGAGCTCGATGCATCCGGTATGGTTCTGATCCCAGGTATGCACAATCTGCACGATCACCTTCGAGACATGACTCCCGGCTTGAAAGCGGGGGAGGGCCTGAAGCTGGACGACATCCTCAGGTTTTACTGGCGCTTGAACGAAGCTGCCGGTGAGACAGAATATAGAACCCTGGCGGCCTTCAGCACTGCCAAGCTGCTAAAAGCGGGTGTGACCTCTGTGGTCGACCACATCTATCCATTTCATCAGCCTCGCCTGGCCGAAGCCTCCATTGAGGGATACTCACAGTCTGGCATCCGCTGGTTTATGGCGCGCGGGTTGATGACCAAGGGATATGATCCAATCTGCGAAACCCGCAGCAATGCCCTGGCGGCGATCCGTGAGCTGGCTGGCGGACTCGTCCCGAAGGAGCGCCTCTTCATCGCACCGGTGTCATTTCGCCAGTCCGATCCCGATGATTACACCGCCGCAGTCGAATTTGCCCGGGAGCTGGGCATCGGTCTATACACCCACATCGCCGAGACTGCCCAAGAAGTTGAAACGATCCAGAACCAGTACGGCGCTCGCCCGGTAGCGTTCCTGCACCAGTTAGGCTTTACTGGCGAACGAAGTGTATTCGTCCACTGCGTCCTGCTGTCAGAAGAAGAGATCGATCTCCTTGCAGAAACCGGCACGCATGTCGTACACTGCCCGGTCAACCATATGAAGCTTGCCAAGGGAGTCACTCCTGTCCCCCGGTTGCTTGAAGCCGGAGTAAATGTCTGCCTGGGTATCGACACGGGGGTTGATCTGTTCCGGGAAGTCCTCCAAGAGCTGCTGCTCCAAAGTGTGACTCATTTGAACCCAGCAGTGATCTCTCCGGATCGCGCCATCCGGATGGCCTGCGTGAATGGGGCTCGGGCGCTCGGGATGGGGAGCGATCTGGGCAGGTTAACCCCTGGAAGCCGGGCGGATATCGTCTGTGTCGATCTGTCTTCAATCAACAACCAGCCGGTCCTGGACCCGCTCTGGACTTTGATCTACCGCTCAAGCGGCAGCGACGTAGTCCATGTCCTCGTCGACGGAGAGATTGTGGTACGCGACCGCAAATTGACCAGAGTGGACGAGCAGGCATTGATCAAGGAGACGCAATCTGTCATCCGTTCTTACCTGAATAAAGCCGGTCTGGAAAATCAGCGGATCTGGTAAACCAAAGGCGAGCACGGCCGGTGTCATGCCATGCTCGCCTTTCCTGTTAAGGATTTTGCGAGGCTGCTCAGGATTTCCGAGCGATCAGCCGGGCAACCGAATAAGTAATCCGACCTTCTTCTTCAGTATTGAATTCTTCATATAATAAGGTTTCAAGGGACGGAAAGGCGCTGACCAGCTCACCATGACCTAGCAGGTGGTCTGGATTGATATGGGGGTTCGCAGCAAGCATCCGGTCGGTCATCGTCTCGAAAAACAGGACCCCGCCGGGTCGCAGAGACCGTTCGACTGCCGGCCACATCTCTCGCTGGAGATAGTAAAAGTTTAAAATAACATCGAACTTGTTTTCCGGCAGGTAGAAGGTCGTCAGATCTGCGACGACGCCCTGGAATGCTGGAAACCTCGCCTTGCAGCGCCTGATGCTTACCTCCGAAATATCGACACCGATCACGCCCAGGCCGGCTGAGATGAGAAAATTGGCGCTCCCGCCCAATCCGGCCGCGATATCGAGCGCAAATCCCTCATGCGGCAGGTATTCCCGGTGTTCGATCAGAAACGGACGAGGTGCGTAATCCTTGTCCGTTCCGCTTCGCGTGGAGTAGCGGGCATTCCAACGGACGGCGTCTTCGAGCGGCATCCAATATCCTCGCCTGAAAAGAAAGACCTGGCTGAAGCACTGCCAGGTCTTTCTTAATTTTCTGCTACATCACCAGGCTCATAACTGCCTTTTGGACGTGCAGCCGGTTTTCCGCCTCGTCGAAAGCTGCGGAGAGCCATCCTGTGCCGCTGGTCTTGTCGATCACATCGTTGGTGACCTCGTAGCCGCGGTCGCACGGCAAGCAGTGGAGGTAAATCGCATTCCTGGCTGCCAGGTCCATGATCTCGCTGTTGCAGATCCAGCTTTTATTCCGGTCAAAGATCTCCTGAGTTTTCTTCTGGTCAGATTGCCCGACAGGCGGTTGGAAGATAGGCGTGGCACACCAGGCTTTGGGGTAAACGACATGGGCGCCCTCGACCCCGTCCTTGAAGTCATGGGTGATTCGGAAGGAGCCGTCGGCTGCTTTGGCATAATCTTCGCATTGTTTGAGGATATCCGGCGCCAGCTCCATCCCTTCGGGGTGCGCCAGGGTGACGTTCATGCCCAACATGGTGGCGTAGAGGATCGCCGACTGGGGGACGGCGCGCGGCTTATGAACGCTGGGAGAATATGCCCAGGACATGGTGAAATTTACACCCTTGAAACCGCCGAACTTTTCCTTCACCGTCAACACATCTGCCAGCCCCTGGAATGGATGGTAGACGTCATCTTCCATATTCAGCACCGGGATGTCTGCCCAGCGGGCAAACTCGCGCAGCATGGCGTGCGCGCCGCCGTACTCCCAATCGACCGGGTCGCCGTAGCAGCGGATCGCGATCGCATCGCCCATCCGGTCCAGCACCCGGGCGACATCCGACACGCGCTCCGTGCTGTAAGCCACCTCGCGCCCTTCCATTGCAGGGGTGTAGATCTTGGAAGGGTCGAGATAGTGAGCGTGACCGCCCAACTGGGTCATTCCGGCTTCGAACGAGTTGCGGGTCCGCAAGGACTGGTTGTAGAAAATCATGAACAAGGTCTTCGAACGCAGGAGCTGGTCGTGGTATCTATTCATCGCCCGATCGGCTTTGAGCTGTTCGGCAACCTGGAGGACGGTTTCTATTTCCTCGCGGGTAAAATCGGTCTCGGCTAAGAAATCGCGTCCTTTTAAGGTGGTAGTTTTCATAATTTACTTTCTCCTTTTTGAAGATATTTTTCTGATGATTAATCAGTTTATCAACGAGGGATTTGATTGAATGGCAGCTTTCACGGCTTCCTTGTCGGCAGGGAGGGAGTTGATCCTGACGCCGATCGCATCGTATATGGCATTGAGGATCGCGGGAGCAGTCGCCATGGAAGGACCTTCGGCGAATCCTTTCACGCCGTTTGGCCCGTATGGATGGGGAACTTCGACGATGACCGGGACAATTTCTGGCGTCTTGTCTGCACCAGGCAGGCGGATCTGGTGCAGAGAGGTGGTCTTGTTGAAGCCTTGCTCGACAATAAATTCTTCCGAGAGGGCGTATCCTAATCCCATCATCACGCCGCCCTGGATCTGGCCTTCTATTCCCATGACATTAAGCGCCTTGCCGACATCCACTGCGGCGATTACTTTGAGCACATCGACATTGCCGCTGGTCAGGTCAACCTCCACCACAGCCGCTTGAGTGCTGTAGATATAGCACCAGTGCGTCCTTCTGGATTCAAAATCGTCCGTCCCGTATGCGCTTTTTCCTTTCTCCAACAATGCTGCGGTTTTGGGAGCGATATACCGCTCCTGGATGACAAATTTCTCACCCATTGCCGAAAGCGGCAGCGAGTTCCCCGTACTCTTATCCACCACCTGGTCGCCTTGGATCTGGATCAATTCTGGCTCGACATTTAACAGTTCTGCCGCCCTGGCTGAGACTTCGCCCTTCAGCTTGCGGCAGGCAGCCACGACCGCATTTCCGGTCAAGAAGGTCTGCCGTGATGCAGTTGTAGGTCCAGTCGGTGGGGTCACAGCGGTGTCAGGAAGCGTCACATGGACGTTTTCTGGTTCGATTCCCAGCTCAAGCCGAACCAGCTCGGTCAATCCTTCCCGGGAGCCCTGCCCATATTCATGCTGGCTGGTCTTTAGATTTACCTTCCCTGAAGCCGAGAGCTCCAGGATTGCACCGGCATCTTCCGGGATCCCGTGACCGTAGCCGACATTCTTGACCGCGCAAGCGACACCCACGCCAATCCGCTTGCCTGGTTTTGGCTCAGGAAGGCTCTCACCTAGGAAGGATTTTTGGGCTGCGAGCACGGTTTCTTTGATCGCCGCGATCCCATCTTCCAGCACATGGTCGGCGGCGGTTGGCAGGCCGGTTTCCAACCCGTTGAGAAGGCGGATCTCGAACGGATCCAGGTTCAGCGACCTGCCGGCTTCGTCCACGAGCGACTCCAGGGCGATCGCCACCTGGTTTACGCCAAATCCGCGCATCGCCCCGCACAAGACGTTGTTAGTCGAATAAGCCCGGCCTTCAATTTTCAAATGAGGGACGAAATAAGGGCCGGCGGCAAACACAACCATATTTTCCAAAACATCCGGCGTTAACGAGGCATAGGCGCCGCTGTCTACAATGATATCCGCTTCGAGGGCCAGGAATTTTCCGCGAGAATCGACGCCTAACTTGAAATGCATCTTTG
This sequence comes from uncultured Chloroflexia bacterium, assembly GCA_963827155.1. Taxonomy (GTDB): domain Bacteria; phylum Chloroflexota; class Anaerolineae; order Anaerolineales; family UBA4823; genus UTCFX2. The sequence goes on from CAWGZV010000002.1 coordinate 3,490,106, forward strand.
CAGGATGGCGCTTGACGTGAACCCGCAGCGACTCATCCCGGCACAAGACGATCTTCACCGGTCGTCCGCTTTTCAAAGCTCCCAACGCCAGGTACTGGTGCAGAAGCAGGTCTTCTTTGCCTCCGAACGCTCCGCCCAACGGAAGCTGAATGACCCGGATCATCTCTTCCGGCATCGCCAGGATCTCTGAAAGCTGCTTCCGGTCGTCAAAAACGGATTGGCTCCCAATCTGGATCGTCACCCCGCCGTCATCATTCGGAATTCCCAGGCCCGATTTCAGGCTCCAGGAAGCCGTGCTCGATCATCGGGGTGGTAAAGGTGTCTTCCGCAATTACGGCGCAGTCCTGGAATGCTGCTTCAACATCGCCCCGGACGATCTCGGCATGATGGAGGAGATTGCCTTTCGCCTGAACCAGAGGCGCTCCAGGCAGAGCGGCCTCTTCAGGAGAAAAGACTCCTGGGAGGGGCCGGTATTCAACCTGGATCGCTTCGACTGCTTTTTCAGCGAGCTCAAGGCTTTCGGCGAACACAGCGGCGAGGCCGTCACCGATGTAGTTGACTTTATCCGCTGCAATCGCTGGCTGGTCGCGGATGATAATGCCGGCTTGATTCTTCCCAGGGATATCTTTAGCAGTGATGACTGCCACCACCCCGGGGAACTTTTCCGCATGGGATGTATCGATGCTCAAGATATCGGCGCGCGGGTAGCTCGACCAGAGGATTTTGCCGTAGAGCATTCCAGGGAGCTCGATATCATCGCCGTATCGGATTTCGCCGCGAACTTTTTGAATGGCCTCGGAGGAAGGTACCAGGATTCGGCTGCCAGTATGCTCATGGGACGCACCGATTGCACTGGGCGAGATCCGTTCGGCCGCGAGCTGGACCGCTTCGATGATCTTCACATAGCCGGTGCAGCGGCAGATATTGCGGTTTACTGCCAGAGCGCTTTTTATCTCGCCGACGGTGGGATGCGGATTGACATCCAGAAGCGCTTTAGCGGTCATAATCATCCCCGGCGTGCAGAAACCGCACTGCGTGGCGCCTTTCTCTGCGAAAGCTTGCTGCAGTGGATGGAGCTCGCCGTTTTGGGCAAGACCCTCGATCGTGACTATCTGAGCCCCATCGAGCTTCTTCATGCGCACCAGACAGGAGCGCTTCGCTTTGCCGTCGATCAGCACGCTGCAGGCGCCGCAGTGACCGTTTGAGCAGCCGTTTTTTACACCGGTAAGATTAAGCTCATCTCGCAAGAAACGCAGCAGAGTTTTGTTATCATCTACTTCTGCGGCGACTTGCTTTCCGTTAACGTTTAGGGTTATCGTCCTTTTATCCATAGTGACTGGTTTTCTTTAAGCTTGGTCTTTCGAACCATCTAAATTTGCCAGCGAGCGGTCAATCGAATCGATTGTGCTGACGACCAAAACCTGGCAGGCCTGGTATTCGGTTTCCTTGCCGGATTGGGCTTTAATCCCGCTGCAGAAGACCGTGCCGTACTGCTGCCCAAACTGGCGGCTGAACTCTCGAATGCGCTGCTCGCTTTCCTCATCCGTGAAACCTTTTTCTTCGAGATGGCGGCTCAACACCATGATTGCCCCGAGCAGCGCCCCGCAGACATAGCCCATACCAGCGATACCACCTCCAAGATACTTCGTTAAACTCAGCGCGGGCGCAAGCAGCTCCGGGGATTCAGCTTGAATAAACGGCATGATTGCGGCTTGTACGCAGTTGATCTTCCCTGCGGCGAACTTCTCCAGCGGCTGAAGCAGCCGTGGATCGTTTCTCGCAATTTCATTCACAGATAGAGTCATCGCAGCTCATTTCCTGTAAGCGCCCAGGCTATTGATCAGCGCCACCATGCCGCCGGAGAGATAAATAATCCTCACAGCCTCGTTTATCTCAGCTTCGCTGGCGCCCGCCTGACGTGCGGCATTTGCCATGGCGGTCACCCCTTCTGGATGAAACAACACACCGTCAGCCACCATTGAAAAAAGCAGCCGGTATTTCAGCGGGATGGCACCTTCTTGGGGATGGCATTCTTGCATGCCCTTCATCACCAGTTCGTACAGGCTTGGGTCGCTTTGAAACAGCGGCATCAGAAAGGGAGGTACATTTTCGTTTTGTTCGCTCATGAAATCCTCCAAAATTTCAAGATATTTCCGTTTTATTGAGCTGAGGCAAACAGCTGTGTTTTTATGGACGATTCAGCCGCCAGCACGCCGCGCTGAAAGACGAATCGGCGGGGAGAGAGCTTCGCCAGGGCGCTGCCCCAGTCCGGAGCATCCAGCACCACAAAGGAGGCAGGGTCTCCAATCTTCAGGCGGCCGGGTTCAAGCCCCAACGCTTTTGCAGGGTGTTCGGTCCCCATTTTCAAGAGCAGTTGGAGCTCGACGTCTGAGCCAAATTGGAGCGCATGGGCGCAGATCAGGGCTTGCTGGAGCATATCCGCGTTCCCGAAGGGATTGAAGGCATCGCGGATGTTGTCCGAGGCAAATGAGACGGAGACTCCCGCTTTCAAGAGCTCTACCACTCGGGTGAGCCCGCGCCGCACCAGTCCGCGGTCATTCCTGCCCATCAAATACAGGTTGCAGGAAGGCAGCGTGACGATATTGAGACCGGCTTGTGCGACCTTCTCGATGATGCGTCGGGCGTCCAATTCCTCCATGGCGGCGAGAGAGGTGCAGTGACCTGCCAACACCCTTCCCGGAAAGCCAAACGCCTGCTTTCGTTCGGCCAGGTATTCCAGCGTGTTAGCGCTTGGGTCGTCAGACTCGTCGATGTGTAGATCTAAGTCACAGCCGGCATTACCGGCAATTTCGAAGAACAGGTCGATCGCCCGCCTTGGATCCGGGCAATGCGACGGAGATCCGCCGACCAGGTCTGCGCCCATTGCCAGGGCTTGATTGAGCAAATCCTTTGCCTTGCCTTCCAGAAGTTCCAGGGTGTCTGGGAAAGCAGCAATCTGGATCGTGAGCAGCCGGGAAAGGTCGCTCTTCACCTGCAGCAGACTCTCTATCCAGGTCAAACCGGTGGCGCAGTCTGCAGTGGTGTGGGTGCGCAAAGCTAATGTTCCGTTGATCAAGGCTTGTTCGGCTGCCCTTCGAGCGTTTTGATAGATTTGAGCTGGCGTGATTTCAGAACGCCAGCGGTAAAAATTTTCGATCGCTTCTGCCAGCGACCCGGAAGGTTTCAATCCACTTTCCAACGCGTAGGATTTGTCCAGGTGCATGTGGGCATCGACAAACCCCGGAATCACGAGATTTCCGCCAAGGTCGAACTCCGGGCACCCGGCGCATTTGTCCGCAAGCGCGATCTTTCCTTCCAGGATTCCAAAATCGACCAGCGAATCCTGCTCGAGCAGGCGCGCCCTGCGCAAGACGAAACCAGAGCCGCCGGTTGGGATCACGCCGCCCACAGTTCCTTAGCCCGGTGAATGATCCGCCCGATGTGGAGGATCATATCTTTAAGTCCTGAGATATTTGGCACTGGCAGCGTAAATACATCGAAGCTGTATTCACGCATCAACCTGACAATCTCCTGGGCGCAGGCTTCGTCGTCTCCCATCACAATAAATTGCTTGAGCAAGTCGTCTGAGATCAGCTCTCCCGCTTTGCGAATCCCATCCCGAATCATCACCGTGCGGATCTGTTCGATCTCTCCCTCGGTCAGCCCAAGCTGGCGCTGGACATGCTCAGGCGAGTCGACAATCATGTAGGTGTAATTGGCTTTAATATCTTGGATGATCTGCGGATTATAAGCGAGGTGAACAGCGTAGAATATCTTGGGTTTTCGCCCAGATTTTTGGGCGCCGCACAGGATATCGTCCATGGTGCGCTGCAGGTCAAACTTGGCTTTGCCAGAGAGAAACTGCCCGTCGGTCAGCTCGCCGCCCAGGCGCAGCATCTGGCTGCCGCGAGCAGCGAAGTAGATCGGGATCGGTCGCACGTCAAATCTCAGGCGGACATCATTGCAGGTGAAAAACTCGCCCGCATAATTCACCGGTTCTCCTGAATATAACATCCGGGTGATTTCGATCGCTTCACGGCAGATCCGCAGCGGCCGCTCGATGGTATATCCCAAGGGACCGAGGACCAGCGAGCCTCCGATCCCATATCCCATAAATGCCCGGCCCCCCGAAAGCTCGTCCAGGGACGCCATAGCCACCGCGGATGTAATCGGGTGGCGGGTATAGGGATTGATGATCGCCGGCCCAAATTTTATGCGCCTGGTGGTGAGAGCGACGGCTGTCAGAGCGACGAATACATCGCGGGTAAGACCTTCGTCCGGAACCAGGAAATAATCATAACCTTCCTCGTCGGCCAGCTTGGCAACTTCTGCCAGCTTGCTGACAGGCACATCGGTCGGCATCCAAAGGGCGGTCTCAAACATAGGGATTCCTAATCAATTTCTTCTGCGGAGGCGAGCACTTTTTCGTATTCCAGGCGCGCCTGAGCTAATTTTGCCTGTGGGTCGGTCCAGCGGTAATCTTCAACAATCAAAGGTCCCAGGTAGGGAAGCTCGTCGAGCTGCTTCAGGACTGCCGGCCACTGGACAATCCCGTCGCTCAGGTCGCAAAAATTGAAATTCCACTTCCCGTCTTCTTCCCGCTTCCATTCGCCGTTTTTAAGATGGACTTCTGCAAGGTATGATCCCATCAGCTCCAACGCCAGGGCGGGAATCTCTGAACCTTCAAAGACCATGTTAGCAGGATCCCAAACCACGCCGCATTCTTTGGCGCTGAACGGCTCGAGAATGCCCATGGCGAGGGCCGTGCTCGGGGTGATCGAGCTGAAATGGGTCTCCAGGCATAAACGGATCTTGGTATTGGCGAATTCGGCTAACCAGCGGCCAATTTGTTCTTGAAGCATTTGCTTCTGGGCGTGGTAGCCGGCGCAGAGATCCAAGCTGGGGGAAAAAAGCAGGAACCTGGAGCAGCCCATGATTTCGGCAGCCTCCCGGACAATACTGCGCAGATCAGGGAACTCATCCGGGGCATCCAGCTGCAACGCAGCGACCTTTAAGTCAGTACCTTTCAGCAGACCGGCGATCTCGCGGGCGTCTTGGACCAAATGCTCCAGGACGAGGGTGTTGTAAGCTTTTCCCCAGGGGCTGGACTCGATCTGCTCGTTGGTCTGGACTCGCCATTCGACCCACTTGTAGCCCATCTTTGAAAGCAAAGCGATTGTTTCCGCAGGTGTCAATTGGGAAACGGAAGGCGCAAACAAACCAAGCTCCCACCCTTTCAATTTACTTCCCGGATTTTTTGAGCTGTCAGCCATTTTTCACCTCATTCATGATTTTTTCTAGTCCTCGTCGAACAAGGACGCGCGTCATCGCGCAGCGGTATTCAATAGTCGAGCGGATATCGGTGATCGGCGAGCAAATATAGCTTGCTTCAACGGCAGCCGATTCGATCGTTTCGGAGGTAAGGGCCTTCCCAACCAGCTGGTTTTCGGCGCTCTCCAGCCGAATGACAGTTGGCGCAACCGCACCAAGGGCAAGGCGGCAGTCTGCAACCAGGCCGTTTTCGAGCCGTAGCCAACCGGCTGCCGAAACCTTCGCGATCCGCACCGCTTTCCTTTGGCCTATCTTCAGAAAGAAGCCTTTCCAGTGGTGATCGAAGAAGGGAAACCGGATCCCGGCAATGAGCTCTTCTGGAAGCCGGACGCTCTTCCCGGGTCCGCTGAAAAACAGCTCAATGGGTACCCACCGCTCCCCCGATAGAGACAGCAGCTGGACCTCGGCTCCCAGGACATACAGCACCGGGATAGTATCGCCGGCAGGCGAAGCGTTTCCCAGATTGCCTCCCAAAGTACCGAGATTACGGATTTGGACCGAGCCGATGTCACGGCAAGCGTCGATGAACATCGGCGCCCATTCGGTCAGGGCCTGGCTGCTGCGCAGCTCGCTGTGAGTGGTCAATGCGCCGAGGTGAATAAAATCACCCTTCTTTTCGATGTGGCGCAGCTCATTGAGCCGGGTGATATCCAGGATTGTATCAGGATGAACCAACCCTTTCCGCATCGCGATCACTAGGTCGGTGCCGCCGGCAAGGAGGCGAGCGCCATTCCCTGCCTCTGCCAGGCGCCGCAGGGCTTCGTTCAGGCTTGACGGCCGGAGGTAGGCAGGGGCGTTCATAGGGTCTCCCCGCTGGCTTGAAGCTCTTGGGCGCAGCTACTGATCGCCTGAACGATTTTTTGATAGCCAGTGCAGCGGCAAAGATTGCCTTCAATCGCTTCTCGAATTTCCATTTCGGTTGGATTTGGATTTTCTCGCAGGAGAGCAATACCTGAGATCACAAATCCGGGTGAGCAGTATCCACACTGCACGGCGCCCTCGGCAAGAAAAGCTTTTTGGAGGGGATTGAGGAGGTCTGAGCTGCCAAATCCTTCAATCGTCCAGATATCTGCATTTTCTGCTTGCGGCGCCATGACAAGGCATGAATTGACCGGTTTTCCGTTCATGAGAACGGTGCAGCTGCCGCATTCGCCTTCATTACAGCTGATTTTTGTGCCTACCAATCCAAGGTAGTCTCGCAAGATCTGAGCCAACGATGTGAGCGGCGGCACCTCAAGCTGGTGCAGCGCCCCATTTACCCGAAATTGAAGCTTCCAAAGATCAGTCATTTCCTATCACCATGTTCACTGGAGGGTATCCTGGATGGCTTTACCCACTGCCTCGTAGCTCTCACCTGCCGCCAGGCGTTCAAAGAACAATTTTGTCTCCGCTTCCGTTGGCGTCCGTCCGGCATGGCTTTCAAACTGAGCTGCTATGAAGTAGCGGACGGCTGGCGGGGAGTATTGGATCCAGCGTTCCATTTGGAAATGTTCAACTCCCCGAGTTCAGCTCGTTGAGGGCTTCCAGCCATTCCGCCTCGGTAGGCAAGCGCCCGGCGTATTTAAGATACTGCTCGTTTACCCATTCCTGATGCCACTGCTGCTTCTCGCCCTGCAGATAAGGATCGTAGCGATAATAGACCTTATCGTAAATCCGGCGCTGCTCGATGGAGGTTTCGGTCGAGAACGTATAATCCACGATGAGCGGAGCGTTGACAACATAGTCATTCCCATCTTTCAAGTTAAAGACCACCTCATCGACAACCTCTTTACCGCCAGCCTCTTTATGGTGATATTCGGTAATCGCGGCCACATCATCGAGATAGTGGGTGAAGATCTCACCGCCAAAGCGGTAGCGGTAGGCGACGGTATTTGGTCCGATCGACAGCTCTCCATTGGAGGCTTTCATCTGCCGGATAAACAGGGTTAAGCCAACCAGGAGCACCAGGACAACGGCAAACGCAAGGATTATTCCAGCTTTCCGGCGTTGCAAGCCTGGATTAGAACTTGCCATATTTGCGGTAAACCTCAGAAACGGTAACCCCTTTTGAGAGCTCAACCCGCATTTTATTTTCGCGCTGGACAATCTCTTCGGTCTTGAGCAGGACTTCCTCGGTCAGGTCTTTCGGAATGACCACGACACCATCGACGTCGCCGAAGATAAAATCGTCAGGATAGATCGTAGTTTCACCAACCTTAATTGGCACCATCCACTCCCGGATCTCCCAACGACCGATCGAGCTCGCCGAGCAGCGAAAGCGATAGAACACCGGAAAATCCATCTTCAAAACGAAGTTGGTATCGCGTAAGCCGCCGTCGACGACCGCGCCCGTGCAGCCTCGCTCGCGGGCGGCATTGCTCATAATCTCGCCCCAATGTGCGGAGGAAAAATGTCCCGCTGAGCTCCAGACAGAGACGGTGCCCGGCTTGATCGACTCAAGCATTCGGATCCAGTCGTTAAATCGTTGTTGGTGGTGTCGCCTACCGGATATCCTTGACCGGTAAAAGCCGGTCCGGCTACAACCGTGTCGAATTTGAGTGGGATGATGTAGTGCGGCAGCGCCTGATCGCGCTGTCCCAGCTCGTCTAAGGTATCCGACACCGCTCCGGTGTACAGATTCTTGTACCGTTTGACCAGTTCATCTGCGCTGATGCGTTCCATCTTATATCACCGTATATCCGCCGTCTAAAAGCAGGTTTTGACCGACCAGGTAGTCTGAGCTGTCGGAGGCGAGAAAAACAGAGATCCCTGCCATATCTTCAGGCTTGCCAAAACGACCTTTGGGGATGCTGGCAAGGACGCCCATGGATACCTCTGGATTGCTTAAAAATCCTTCGGTGAGCGGGGTAATCATGTATCCTGGGCTGATCGAGTTGACGCTGATGCCGTATTTTACCCATTCGATTGCAAGCGCTTTTGACATCTGGATCAAACCTGCCTTGGCGGTGCAGTATGGAGAAGCCATATTGCCGGTCACCACAACCCCAGACATTGAAGAAATGTTGATGATCTTTCCGTATTTCTGCGGGATCATCGCTTTAATTGCAACCGTCTGGCAGACAAAGAAGACATTGTTCAAAAAGGCGGTCTGGACCGCCATCCAATCATCAAAAGAGATCTCTTCAGCATGCCCCATGCGAGAGATGCCGACGCCATTGACCAGGATATCCAGGCGGCCTTTGAAGGCGATCGCGTCATCGATCATTTTTTCGGTTTGTTTATAGTCGAAGATATCGAAAGTCAGCTCTTTGGTTCTAGCTCCGAATTGGCTCACTGCTTCGGTTCCAGCTTCACAGTGGGTTGGATCGATATCCGCAAACACAACATCTGCGCCAGCGGATGCCAGTCCCACAGCTGCGCCTCGACCCAGGCCTCCAGAGCCGGCGATCAAAGCGGTTTTTCCTTTTAGATCAAATAGACTTGTCATTTTTTTACCCTTCCAGGAAATTATGTTTTTCGATCTCGGATATAAGGTACTCCCAGAACGCTGGGTGAAATCGCTCTTGAGCTTGAAATGACCAGGACAATGACGGTCATGACATACGGAAGCATCAACAGGAATTGATAGGGGATTTTAAATCCGAAAGCCTGTAAATAAAGCTGAAGGCTGTCTGCGACACCGAACAATAAAGAACCGGCGAGGGCAGCCCAGGGATTCCAGCGTGCGAAGGTCACAATCGCGATTGCGATCCAGCCTCGACCCTGGGTCATGCCGTCTCGGTAAACCCCAAGCTGAACGCTCAGGAATGCGCCCCCAAGACCCGCGAGAGCTCCCCCAGAATTAAAGCGAGATAGCGGGTCTTGAACACGTTGATCCCCATCGTGTCTGCGGCTTTGGCAAAACCACCGACCGAGCGAACATTCAAACCGTACCGCGTTCGCCACAGCAAGAATGCCATTACAGGCACCATTAAGATGGCGATGTAAACGAGAGGCGGATGCTTGAAGAAGATGTCTCCCAGGATTGGGATATCTTTCAAGATCGGAATCTCCAGCGGAGCAAACCCCTGTGCCCGCGGCGGGGTTTCGGTCGTGCGAACGCCATAGATTGCTCTAAAAATAAAGCCCGTCAATCCAACAGCCAGGATATTGAATACCACGCCGACAATCGCCTGGTTCCCGTAGATGGTGATGCAGAGGAACCCGATGATCAAGCCGGCGATCCCTCCTGCGGCTGCTCCTGCCAGTGCGCCTAACCATGGACTGCCGGTTTGCTGGGAGACGACAAAACCAAAAAGCGTGCCAAACATCATCACGCCTTCCAAACCAAGGTTCAGCACGCCAGAGCGTTCTGACAGCAGCTCTCCCAGGCTGGCAAGCAAGATGGGGGTTGCCAGGCGCACTCCAGCAGCCAGGATCGAAATAATTACTGCTTGGGTTAGAAAATCTGAGTAGTTCATGATGCATTCACACGCGAAGTCGATTCGATTTTTTCGGCTCGTCCAAATTTCTGCTTCACAAAATTGACCACCCGGTGCATCTGGTAGGTGTTCAAGTATTCAAAGACGATCACGAGCATGATCGTCAAACCCTGGATGACCTGCGCCAGATGGATCGGCACCGCCACTCTGCGCTGCATGGCATCCGCCCCAGCTTGCAGAGAGGAGAACAAAATCGCCGATACCGCCACGCCAAACGGGTTTCCTTTGCCAAGCAGTGACACGACGATCCCGGTATATCCATATCCGGGGGAAATCCCGTCCATCAGGCGGTAGTGCACTCCGGCAACTTCAATGGCACCAGCAATTCCCGCCAACCCTCCTGAAATCAACATCGCCATCGTGATGCTCGAGACGACATTCATCCCGGCGTATTGGGCCGATCTTTTGTTGTACCCCACCGCTTTCACCCGAAACCCAAAAGAAGTTCGCGTCAGGATAATTTGAACGATAAACACACACAGCAGTGCAATCAGAAACCCGCTGTGCAGGCGTGTACCTTTCATCAATAGAGGCAGCCTTGCAGCCTCACCAAGCTGGGCAGACTGGGGTAAGCCGAAACTCAGCGGGTCGAGCATCGGTCCGCGGGTGAGCCAGCTCACCAGCTGGATTGCGATCTCGGTCATCATTACCGTAAGTACGATTTCGTTCACTGAATACCTGGCTTTGAGATATCCCGGAATAAAACCCCACAGACCCCCTCCGACGAAACCAGCCAGGATCACCAGGGCGAGCAAAATCCCGATCGGCAGGCTGCCGAACCGCAGTCCAATCCAGGTTGCGAATATCGCCCCAATATAAAGCTGACCTTCAGCCCCAATATTGAATGTGGAGCACTTGGCGGCGAAAGCAATCCCTAAGCCGGTGAGGATTAAAGGAGTCGCAACGGATAAGACATTTCCGATATTCACCCGGTTGCCGAAAATTCCAAAAAAGAAAGCCTTATATGCTTCGATCGGATTCACGCCGACCATCGCGATCAAAACGGCGCCGATTGCAAAAGCAACGATGATCGCCGCCAGCGGGATGATCAGGCTCGAGACTATTCCCCGGATTGCAGAATTTTGCTTCACTTAGGATTCATCCTTGAATTCGATTTGATTTAGGTGCATGTCCAATATACCTTGTCGCTCACAGTAGCAGTTGAAGGGTCCCAGCCATCATCGAGTCAACACCAGTTCCTTTTATGTAGGCAGTTGAAGGATCCCAGCCATCATCGAGTCAGCACCAGTTTCTTTTATATAGGCAGCTGAAGGGTCCCAGCCATCAATCGAAGCACCAGTCCCTTTTATATAGGTAGCTTAAGGATCCCAGCCATCATCGAGTCAACACCAGTCCCTTTTATATAGGCAGCTGAAGGGTCCCAGCCATCATCAGGCCAATTTGGCTGATATCCACATCATGATTGGGGACTATGCCCATGATCTTGCCCCGGCACAGCACGGCGATGCGGTCGCTCAGCGCAAAGATCTCTTCCAATTCGGTTGAAATAAGTAAAATTGCCGCCCCGCGCTCGCGTTCTTTTAACAATCTTGTGTGCACATATTCAATCGCGCCGACGTCCAAACCACGCGTCGGCTGTGCGCAGATCAGGATATCTGGGGACTTCGACAGCTCGCGTGCCAGCACGACTTTTTGGAGGTTCCCACCAGAGAGCAATTCCGCATCGGTCGCTGGCCCTGGAGTGCGGATATCAAAATCCTCGATGCTGGAAAGCGCAAAATCGTTAATTTCCTGTTTATTCAGCCAGCCCTTCTTAGCGAACGGCTCCTTGTTGTAGGATGCCAGGACCAGGTTGTTGGCGACCGAGAGCTGGCCGATCGTGCCCATCACCTTGCGTTCGGCGGGGATGTAGCCGAGCCCACGCTCCCGGATTGAGCTTGGCGATTGGTTCGTGATATCCTGGTTGTGGAGGATCACCTGTCCTGAAATTGCCGGGATGAGCCCGGTGATGACGTCTGCCAATTCCTGCTGCCCATTTCCATCCACACCAGCTACGCCCAAGATTTCGCCGCAGCAAACCTGCAAAGAGACATCCTCCAGTGCAGGGAGTTTTCGTGAGTTGTTTGCACGGATGTTTTTCAATTCCAAAACACAGTCACCGCATGGGATCGATTCGCGGTCCAGGCGAAAGACAACATCCCTGCCTACCATCAGATGCGCCAGCTCTTCTTTACTGGTATTTTTTGTATCGACACTTCCGACGACACTGCCGTCTCTTAAGACCGTCACTTTATCGCTGATCTCCAGCACTTCATCCAGCTTGTGGCTGATAAAAATGATGGTTTTTCCTGAAGCGACGAGCTTTCGCAGGATATTGAAGAGCTGGATGACTTCTTGTGGGGTGAGCACCGCGGTCGGCTCATCGAGAATCAGGATTTCGGCGCCGGCCATCAGGGCCCGGATGATCTCTACGCGCTGCTGGGCGCCAACCGAAAGCTGCCAGATATATACATCTGGATCTACTTGGAGCTGGTGCTCCTCTGAAAGGTCTATGATTTGCTGGCGCACCGGTTTTGTATTCAAGAGAAAGCGGTTCTGCGAGCGCAGCATGGCGGCGATATTCTCGACCACCGTCAGCTGGGGAATCAACATGAAATGCTGGTGGATCATGCCAATTCCGAGGTTTACAGAATCGGTGGTATTCTTGATCTCCACCTTTTTGCCATTTAGAACGATCTCCCCTGATTGAGGCTGATACAGCCCGCACAGGCAGTTCATCAAGGTGGATTTTCCAGCACCGTTCTCGCCCAGGATCGCGTGAATACTCCCGTCCTCGATTTCCAGGCAGATATTGTTGTTCGCAAGAACACCTGGAAACATTTTTGTGATATTGCATAACTCTAATAGAACGGGCACGAAGGTCTCCTTGTTTTATTTTAATGGGCTCATCGAGCGTTCAATTCATCGAAAAAGTTTTTCTGGTCCTCCGCCGGGATTATTCACCCCGGCGGAGTTGATATTGGATTTTAGTAAACCGGTCTACAAACCAGCTCTACTGAAGGGTTGGTTTCGCAGCGGCATCAAGCTGCTCGGCTGTCGGCACTTCCTTGAAGACTGGGACTACAAAGGTACCGTCGATAATCTGCTGCCGGACGAACATGACCTGCGCAGCGATATCTTCGGGAACCAGGCCGTGGAACGGAGCGATATCGGTCGCCCCTTCTGCCATTCCTAAGTTGAACATGCCGCCTTTGAAAGTCCCGGCTGCCATTTCAGTCAGCATCTGTTTGAAGACCACCGAAAGATCCCAGACAGTGCTCGTCACCAGCAGATCCGGCGCCAGCTCGTTCTGGTCGATCACGTCTCCAACGCAGAAGACATTTGCTTCTTTCGAAGCCTCGAGCCCGCCTTCGGCAATCCCGTCACCGCGCGCCATCATGAAATCGGCTCCGGCTGCGAACTGCGCTTTGGCGCTTTCTTTGCCTTTCTCAACATCGTCCCAAACCCCAGGGAAGGTGTAGATCACTTCAGAGTCCGGGTTCACGAGCTTGGCGCCAGCCATATAGCCGCCGAGGGCAGCCACCATGGGAGGCGTCTGAGCGCCGCCGATGTAGCCCAGCTTGTTGGACTTGGTCATCAGCCCGCCGATCATGCCAGACAGGTAAGCGCTTTGTTCGAGGGGTGCGCTGTATGTCGCGACATTCTCCGGCATGGGGGGGAAGCCTTGCGACCAGATGAAACTCACATCTGGGAAGTCTGGTGCGACCTTCTTGATGGCGTCGCCGTAGTTGAAGGAATGGCCGATCACCATGCTGTAACCCTGACCGGCATAGTCGCGGAGGGCTTGCTCGACGTTGGCCACACCAACCCGCTCGGTGTAGGCAACTTCAATCCCCAAATCTTCTTTCAGCTTCATCAGGGCGTTGTAGCCGCCGGTGTTCCAGCTCTGGTCGTCGATCGAACCCGGGATAATCATCGCAACTTTGAAACCGGAGAGATCGGCAGAAGGCTCTGGCGCCACCTGTAAGGTTGGTTTCGCAGCGGCATCAAGCTGCTCGGCTGTCGGTACTTCCTTGAAGACTGGGACTACAAAGGTGCCGTCGATAATCTGCTGACGGACGGACATGACCTGTGCAGCAATGTCATCGGGAACCAGGCCGTGGAACGGAGCGATATCGGTTGCCCCTTCTGCCATTCCCAGGTTGTACATGCCGCCTTTGAAGGTCCCGGCAGTTTTATCGGATAGCATCTGCTTGAAGACCACCGAAAGGTCCCAGACAGTGCTCGTCACCAGCAGATCCGGCGCGAGCTCGTTCTGGTCGATCACGTCTCCAACGCAGAAGACATTTGCTTCTTTCGAAGCCTCGAGCCCGCCTTCGGCAATCCCGTCACCGCGCGCCATCATGAAATCGGCTCCGGCTGCGAACTGCGCTTTGGCGCTTTCTTTGCCTTTCTCAACATCGTCCCAAACCCCAGGGAAGGTGTAGATCACTTCAGAGTCCGGGTTCACGAGCTTGGCGCCAGCCATGTAGCCGCCGAGGGCAGCCACCATGGGAGGCGTCTGAGCGCCGCCGACATAACCCAGCTTGTTGGACTTGGTCATCAGCCCGCCGATCATGCCAGACAGGTAAGCGCTTTGTTCGAGGGGTGCGCTGTATGTCGCGACATTCTCCGGCATGGGGGGGAAGCCTTGCGACCAGATGAAGCTCACATCTGGGAAGTCTGGTGCGACCTTCTTGATGGCGTCGCCGTAGTTGAAGGAATGGCCGATCACCATGCTGTAACCCTGACCGGCATAGTCACGGAGGGCTTGCTCGACGTTGGCCACACCAACCCGCTCGGTGTAGGCAACTTCAATCCCCAAATCTTCTTTCAGCTTCATCAGGGCGTTGTAGCCGCCGGTGTTCCAGCTCTGATCGTCGATCGAGCCTGGGATAATCATCGCAACTTTCATCGTGGCTTCAGCCGGCGCAGCAGTCTCAGCAGGCGCAGCAGTTGGCTCCTCAACGGCTGGGGCGGTCGGCTGCTCAGGCGCAACGGTTTGAGTTGCCGCCGGCGCACAAGCGCTCATCAAAAGGATCAATACTGTTGCAATCTGCAAAATGGTCATCAAACGTTTGGACATTGACTATTTCCTCTTTTCCTCGAGGTTAACTGAGTATCTTGAATATTGGTTATTGGTTTACTTTCATTTAAAAATCAGGTCAGGCGGTCACAGGCCTCCTTTCTATTAACCCCATCTTCTCCTTAGATGGAAAATATTCGTCGCCTAGCGAATTTTGGGTCAATAATAATCCAGCTTTGACGATCTTTGTCAATTCAGCGACGCGCAAACCCTGGCTCTCGCATTGTTTGAGGGTGTCCTCATCCCCAAGCAGGGAATCGCGATCTCGAACCTGAGCTGTGACCCCAAGGAATGCATCTGGCAATTCAGGCGCTACGGGCAGGCACTGCAGCAGCATGGAATGGTGAAGGAAAAATTGCTGGGTGATTTCCTGTCCTCCAAAGCGCCCGCTGCCTTGGACCATCACACCAACCGGTTTATTCAGGCGAGGGTACTGGGTTTGCTGGTGGGCTCGGCTGGTCTGGAACCTCAGTTCATTCATCCGATCCAGCGCCGCCCGAACAATGGACGGCGGTCCCATCCGGTACGAAGGCAGGCTCCATAAAACTCCGTCTGAAGCCAGCCACTTGCCGCGGAACTCTTGGAAATCATCGACCATGACGCATTCTTCATGTTTGGAGCAGTATGTGATGCACATGCGGCAGGGATCGATGTCTTGCTGATAGAAGCTGTGCTCAACGAATTCAACCCCAGAGATTTGCTGCGCACCGGATTTACTTGCATCCAATAAAATTTGCGAGCTGCTCCCCTTGGGCGGCCGCGGGCTGCCGTTGACTGTGAGGAGGCTGACTTTCAAATCATCCATCCGGATCAGATCCAGGTACCGGGCGTCTTCCGTGCTCAAATTCGAGGATGTTGGGCGCTCCACTTCACCCAATTCTGTCTTGGAGTACCAGTAGACATCAGGGAGGCTGCTGGCAACCGCGAGCTTGCTGAGCTTTAATAACTTGGTCATCTCAGCCACCCGGACACCCATCCGGTAAGCGTCTCTAAGCAAGTCGAAGTCTTTTTCGGGTGTAGTCTTATCGATCACCTGCCCGATGACCCCTTGATCCGAATGAGGCATATCGCCAGATACTGGCAGGCAGTCCATCCGCATAACATGCTCCAGCATTGCCTGGGCAGTCAGCTCCTGCCCGCCAAAACGGCTGCTGCCTTGAACGATAATCCCGGTCGGTTTGAGGAAGCGGAGGGGTGGTCCGCTTTTTTCGCTCATAATTTGCGAATAGACTTCGCCAAATCGCTCCATCCATGAGCAGACTTGCGAAGGCGGACCAAAAGTATAGACAGGGGTCGCCCAAATAATTCCATCGGCGCGCAGCCACATTTCTGAAAGCTTCTCGAAATCATCTTCGTGGATGCAGTGCTTCCACTGATGGCAGTATTCTACGCAGCCTGCGCAGGGCGCCATTTTCTTAGCCCTGAAATTGAAAAGCTCGACTTCGATATTTCCAACCGATTGGGCGCCTTCGACGGCTCGATCAATCATCCACTGAGAATTGCTCCGCCCTCTGGGGCTGGCATTGATAAATAAGATTTTTACCGGCACCTCGTTAAGCACAACCTTCGGTAAAGACATTCCTTCCTCCATTCCCAATTTTTTCATTTATCTACACCTTCATTCTGTGTCATGCGTTTCTCGGCTAACACCTGATAAATCCGTTCTGGCGTAACCGGTATCGAAGTGAATCGGACATCGATCGCTTCCGCTAAGGCGTCCAGGATTGCCGGCGCGGTCGGGATCGTGGCGTTCTCGGCTGCACCCTTTGCTCCGAATGGACCGGTTTCCTCAGGCAATTCAATCGGGAGGACTTCGATCGGGGGAACATCTGCCACCGTGGGGATTGGGTAGCGGGTGAGATCATCTTGAATGATCAAACCCTCGCTGGAGATGACCTGCTCCATCAAGGCGTATCCGATCCCCTGGGCGACGCCTCCCTCGCACTGTCCTTCTAAACCAAGCCGGTTGATGACCTGCCCGACTTCAGGAAAACATACCACTCTTTCGACGGTTGCTTCACAGGTCTCAACATCCACGCTTAATTGGACCAGCTGCACATGGCTGCTGTAAAGCAGGTGGGGGTGTGCCAGAGGACCCCTGGTTGGAAGCTCCGAATAGGGAATCCGCTGTCTAAGGGAAACCTTAAGCGGTTCCGAGATGAGTTGAGCGATGTGAGCCAGGCTGATGGTCTGGCCAGACGAGCGATCGATGACCCGGTCATCGGCGATTTCCACTTGAGCTTCTAAAATTTCCCAATGCCAGGCGGCGAGATGCTTGATTTTGCCCGCCAGCTCATGAGCTGCTGAAAGTACAACCCGACCGACAGAATAAGTGACCCGCGAAGCAGCGGTCGTTCCCGCATCTGGATCCAGGAAGGTGTCTGCCGAAGAGAAATCGAACAGGTCGGGCGAACATCCCAGCTCTTCCGCCGCGATCTGGACCATAGCGGTAAAACTGCCCTGACCGAGCTCAACAATCCCGGTCTGCAGCAAAAAGCGGCCGTCAGTTTTCAATGTAATTTCGGCAGCGCTGAAATCCTGGGCGTCATTTGCGCCCAGGCTGTATCCTTTCATGCTCACGGCGATGCCAATCCCACCTCGCAGATCAGGGGTGTTTACGCTGAGCATGCTGCGGTTCCGCCAGAGCGGATGCTCGGCGGCAGCGCGCAGGGCTGCGGATACTCCCAGGGGGAGGCTGATTTCATGACCGAAACCAGAGATTTCTCCTTGATTGAGCAGATTTTGGAGGCGGAACTGGATTTCGTCGATGTTCAACCGCCGCGCCAGTTCTGAGATTTGCCCCTCGAGCGCCAGGCAAGCCTGGGTTGCGCCAAATCCTCTGAACGCCCCACAAACAGCATTATTGGTATATATCGACCAGGCGTCAATTTTTACATTCGGGATTCGATAGGGACCGGTGATGTTCTCTGCCATCAACTCCAGGATGGCATCTCCAAATACGGCATAGGCGCCCGTATCCGCCAGGATGCGCGCATCCTGCGCAAGGATTTTCCCCGTTCGGTCGGCGGCAGTCCGAAGCCAGATCTTTGCCGGGTGCCTTTTTACCCCGGCTAAGAAGTGTTCCTTGCGGGTCCATACCATCCGGCAAGGTCTTCCGGTTAGCATGGCGGCAAGGGCAGCGACGATCTGCACAGTGATATCGCCCTTGCCGCCAAATGCCCCACCGGTATATGGCTCCACCATCCGAACCTTCTCCATGGGAAGCCCAAGGCATGAAGCAACCTGCTGCTGATCGTAATACGCGTTCTGCCCGCCGGAGATCACCCGAACACCGCCCGCTTCCGGAAATGCGATGCCGGCTTCCGTTTCGAGGAACGCGTGGTCCATCAGCTGAGTCTCGAAGGTCTGCTCGACGATGACGGCAGATGGATCAGAGAATACTGCCGCTGAGTCCCCGGCGGTATGGTGGATTTCGTGAAGGATGTTCCCATTTGGGTGGATGGGTGATCCGCTGCCAATAAGAGCCTTTTCTGGATCACTGACGATCTCAAGCGGCTCAAATTTAATCTGAACTTTGGCCGCGCCGATCTCTGCAGCGCGCTCGCTTTCCGCAACCACCACAGCGACCATATCGCCGATGTAGCGGGTTTTATCGTCGCACAAAACCGGGTGGTCCTGGCGATAACCATACCGCTTAGATCCCGGCACATCTCGGTGGGTGAGCACTCTGACAACCCCCGGGACTTCCAGAGCTTCGGCATAATCGATATCCAGAAGAAGCGCATGCGGATGCGGCGCCAGTACGGGCTTGCAGTGCAGCAAACCTTCTGCCTGGATATCGGACGGAAATGCCAGCTCACCGCTGACTTTTGTTTTCCCGTCAATTCGGGGTAACGCTCCGCCAATCCATCGATAGAGGGGCATATCAGCAGTCCCTGGTTCCTACATGATTTGAGATGAATACCGAGAGCCTAGATTGAAGAAATCCTTGGGAATATTGCCCGCAAAGCCTGATGATCTGGTTCGCGGTCTTTTCGGATTAGATCTCCAAACGTAGGAGGGTCCAGATAAGAGCCGAATCGAACAAATCAAGTTTCTCACTTTCCTACTATCGAACGAAGCAGAAACTTGCAGTATGAAGATCGGATTTATCTGAAAGAATTTTGATAAGGTTTTTGAAGCATTTGGAGTCTCGGCATAACCAGAAACCAGCACGCACAATGCCTGATCCTCTGCTTCAATCACGGCTTTGTAATCCATTTCCCTGCACCAGGAATTTTCTGGTGGTTCAGGAAAAGATTTTTTACTGTTTTTCTCAACAATAACCTCCAAAGTCATTCAGGCTTTGGAACACTAAGCTCCAGATTGGAGAAAATTTCTCCAACCACAATCCAGCACGCCGCAGCTTACATTTATTCAATCCATTCTCCCTAAGATTGGATTGACACCAAAATGGGGGGTGAAGAGCAATAATTTACCAATATACGCGGATCTCGAATTGCAGGTCGAACCGAGATCTTTTTTCAAGGTGCTGATTCGAGACCAAATATTCAACGAAAAGCATTAAAAGTGAAACGGTATTGCAAAATTGTGAACTATCTATTACAATAATATCATTAATTAAATATTATTGTCAAGCAAGGTCTGCAATCATTATGTCAATCCAACTTAACGAGCCGCCGATCGTCAGTTCTGAGCGATACGAATTTGTATCCGCGTCGATTCCGAGGGCGCGATGACAAAGGAGTGTGAAGATGGATAACGCAAAGTCATCTCAATCGGTTGATCGGGCGCTTACCGTTCTGGAGTTCTTATCCAAAAATTCCTCGCCCATTTCCCTCGCACAAATCAGCAATGCTTTGAAGATCAATAAGGCTTCGATGTACCGCACATTAAACTCGCTGACTGCGAACGGCTATGTTTATCGTGACAATTCCTCGGGGACTTTTCAGCTGAGCTTTAAAATTTGCGAGCTGTCCAGCATGATCCTGGACCGCCTGGATTTGAAATATATCGCCCACCCCAGCCTTGAAACCCTCAATCGGGAGACCGGTGAGACCGTTCACCTGATCATCCGAGATTGGTCGCGCGGCGTCTACATCGATAAAATCGAAAGCACCCATGCGATTCGCACGCGCTCTACCGTCGGAGCGCGCACCTATCTGCATTCTACCGCTGCTGGCAAAGTCCTGCTCGCCAATCTGCCCCGCGAACACGTGGAGGAGATCATTGCTGGCGCCGGATTACCCCAGCGGACATCAAATACGATCACGGATCCTGACAAGCTGCACCAGGAGCTTGAAAGAGTCGCAAAAAAGGGTTGGGCAGATGATCGTGAGGAAAATGAAGAGGGGATCAACTGCATCGCAGCCCCGCTGATCAATTACAAACGCGTTGTGATTGCAGCCGTATCGATCTCCTATCCTGCCCTGGCTACATATAACGATCGAACCGATGAGCTTCGAGACAGAGTGCTGGAGACCGCCCGCACTATTTCGCAGCACTTTGGCTACATCCCAGACACAGGAACAAATCTCTGGTAAGGTGCGATTCTCCCACTTGGCAGAAAAACCGCCGGGTGTGATGGTCTGCTGTCACCGCCGGCGGTTTTTATGTTATGGATAGAGATTTTGGGAGTGGCTAATGGCAGCCCATCGAGGACTTGCCTGCCGAATAAACTTTCGGCCAGGTAAACTCTTCGCCCAACGCGTGGGCGGCATCGAAAGCCCAATTTGGATTATGCAGCAGCTCACGACCAAGCGCCACCATGTCGGCGCGACCGTTCAATAAAATTTCCTCGGCCAATTCAGGAGAGGAAATACTTCCCACAGCCATGACCGACATACCTGCTCGGGTTTTAATCGCTTCAGCAAGTGGGATCTGGTAGCCGGGTCCTAATCTTGGGGGTTTGTCGGTCAGGATGCCGCCTGAAGAACAATCGATCAGGTCGATGCCTCTGGAATGCAGCGCTTTGGCTATTTCCACCGAATCATCCACCGTCAGGCTGCCTTCAGCCCAATCCACCACAGATAATCGCACCAACAAAGGGCTGTCCGCTGGAATCACTTCTCGCACGCCGTCCGTGACATCCATCAAAAACTGCATCCGGTTGGTGAGCGATCCGCCGTAGCTGTCTTTTCGGAAATTCGAGATCGGCGAGAGGAATTCGTGGATAAGGTACCCGTGGGCGGCATGGATTTCGATGCAGTCCGCTCCGGTTTTTAATATGCGCCTGGCAGCATCTTGATATCGAACCACAAGGTCCTGGATATCGGAAAGGGTCAGCTCATAAGGTATTCGCCATCCCTCCGCATGAGGCACAGCGCTGGGTCCGATAACTGTATAAGGCACCTCATCGGCGACATCGCCAAACGCTTTGCGCCCGTGGTGGGCAAGCTGGATGCAGACCGCCGATCCATAGCTCTGACAGAATTCGACTACCCGAGCTAATGGCCCTATCTGGCGGTCATCCCAGATCCCTAAATCGTTCAGGGTTACTCGCCCCTCCGGAGAGATCGAAGTGGCTTCAACGATGATCAAGCCAATCCCTCCGAGGGCGCGCGCTCCGTAGTGGACCAGATGAATTTCACTCGCCAGTCCGCTCTCATCGGAGGCGTATAGACACATCGGGGCCATCACGATTCTATTGCGCACAGTGAGATCCCGGATTTTGAGGGGTGTGAACAAAATGGACATTGCTTATCTCTCCAAGAAAAATCTAATTAAATTGTATACGAATATCATTTTTTTATCAATCCCAGTTAAAAGTGAAACATGGTTGACAGATTCTAAAACGGTGAGTATATTATTGAATAAGAAGCATCAACTTGCTGACCCTTCATTGACGATGCAAAGCACACAGACCTCAATTTGAATTTTCAAATGAGGGTTTGCCAAAATTTCTAAAATGCACAAGGAAGGGAGAAATGGATACTGCAATCAAAGGGGGCACAATTGTCACACCCTCTGGGATCTATCAGGCGGATATTGGGATTGAAGACGGTCGGATCGTATGCATATCCAGCGACCTCTCCGTCTCCAGTGAAAAAGTAATCGATGCGGGAAAATCCTGGGTGTTTGCCGGGGGGATCGATGTTCATTGTCATCTCCCCTGGCCCTCAAAAGATGTCCTCTCTGGCGATGATGTCTTAAGTGGGACGCGAGCGGCGGTTTGCGGTGGAGTGACCACCGTGGTCGATTTCATCATCCCAGAGCCTGGGGAATCCATTGCGGAGGCGGTCGAGCGGAAGCTAGACGAAGTCCAACGAGGCATCTATTCCGATTACAGCGCCCATATCTGCATCCGCGAAGCGAGCGAAAAGAACCTCTCCCAAATCCCGGCGCTGGTGCAGCAGGGCTTTGTCAGCTATAAAATCTTTATGGCTTATCAAGGGTTTCAGCTGGAAGACCGGGATATCCTGCGGGTAATGGCTGCTGTGAATGAGGCTGGCGGCATCGTCACTGTCCATGCCGAAAACGGCATGCTTGCAGACCGGGCGACAAGCATGCTGGTGAAGGACGGGTGCATTGCGGTTAAATATTATCCACAAAGCCGGCCGGTCTACTGCGAGGAAGACGCGGTTCAGCGCATCCTGACCTTTGCCGAAGCGACCAGAACTCCGCTTCATATTCACCATGTCAGCTCTGGCGTCGGGGCGCGTCTAATTCGAGAAGCCCGGCGCAAAGGGATTGACGTCACCGGAGAGACCTGCCCCCAATACCTGTTTTTTAACGATGATGTTTATCAAGCTCAGGGGCTGCCCTCAACCTATCTGGTCATCGCGCCTCCTCTGCGAAAAGCTGGCGACCAGGAAAAACTCTGGAAAGCCTTAGCCGCCGGAGACCTCGCCATGGTCGCAACCGATCACTGCCCCTACACCCTGGCGCAGAAATCGGCAGGGATCGATGATTTTACCCGGGTTCCCGGTGGGTCCGCCGGTGTAGAAACCCGTTGGCCTTTGTTGTTTACTGAAAGCTATCAGCATGGGCGTCTCTCCCTCGAACGACTTGCCGCTGTGTGGGCGGCTAACCCCGCAAGGAGGTTTGGTCTTTTCCCGCGCAAAGGCTCGATTGCGGTCGGAGCTGACGCCGACTTGATCATCGTAAATCCAGATCGAACCAGCGCCCTCGCGATCGAAAAACTTCACATGAACACAGATCACACAGCGTACGAAGGCTTCGAGGTATCGGGCTTTCCGCTGACTGCAATTCTGCGGGGAGAGGTGGTCGTCCAGGATGGCGAGCCGGTAGGCGCCCCTCGCGGCGAAGTCCTGACCCGAAGCCGTGACCGCCAACCGGTCGTTTAGAGTTGAGGAAACAGTCAATGCCTTCGCTCATCATCCGCAATGGTTTCTTGGTCGCAGATCCCTTAGGCAGTGCTGGATTTTCCGGTGACCTGCTCCTCAAAGATGGGGTGATCAGCCAGGTGGGGAAGGCGCCGCGAGCCGAAGAGACTGCCGAGATCGACGCAAAAGGGGGTTGGGTCGTGCCAGGTCTGATCGATGCGCATACCCACCTGTACGGCGCCCTGGCAAACGGCATGCCCGGTCCGAAAGAGCCCCCGCAAAACTTTCCGCAGGTCTTGGAGCGGGTCTGGTGGCGTTTAGATAAAGCTCTCACATCAGAAGACATCGTCATATCTGGGATGCTTGGTGCGATGTCTTCCTTGAAAGCCGGTGTCACGACGATTTTTGACCACCATGCCAGCCCAACCTGTCCGGCAGGCAGTCTTGATCTCCTTTCGAACGCCGTCCAGGAAGTGGGTCTTCGAGCCTCGTTCGCTTATGAGGTATCTGATCGAGATGGACCGGCTTCTCGTGATGCGGGCATCGCCGAAAACCTCCGTTTTATTCAAAAATGCCGGACCGATTCTGACCCCTTGCGCAAAGCCCATTTTGGACTGCATGCCGTCTTTTCCCTCTCAGATGCCACCATCCAGACTTGCGCGGAACTGGGGAAGCATCTCGGGGTGGGATTTCATCTCCACGTTTTGGAACACAAAACCGAGCTGGAGAAGTTTACCCGCGAACACGGTGGGAAGGGGGTTGTCCCATTTCTGGCCGAGTTGGGGATCTTAGGACCATCGTCTATCGCTGCTCATGTCGTTCATGTGGATGCAAAGGATATTCGCACGCTCGCGAAACAGGAAACCTGGACGGTCCATAACCCGAAGTCCAATATGGGCAACGGGGTAGGCGTTTCTCCAGTCAGCGCCTTGCTTCGAGAAGGGGTGCCAGCCTGCCTGGGTTCCGATGGTTTCTATGATCTGCCCCGCCAGATGGAAATCGCGGCCTTGCTCCAGAATCTTCATCAGGGCAATCCAAGCGCGTTTGGATCCGCGGATACCCTGAAAATGGTGTACGGGAATAACGCCAGGCTTGCCCAACAGACCTTCGGTTTGCCGTTCGGCAGGTTGGAGCCAGGCTGCGCAGCCGATTGCCTGGTCATTCCATATGATCCGGAGACGCCAGTGAACGCCCATAATTTCAGCAGTCATTTACTATCAGCTCTGCTAAGCGGACCCAGCCATGTTATCGTTGGCGGTATCCTTCGCCTGGAAGATGGCGATTTCCCAAACCTGGATGTTTCAGCGGTTCGGCGCCGTTCTCGAGCGGCTGCTTCCAGCTTATGGGAACGTTTATGAATGAGGAGTTTTAGCGATGAGTCTTTTAGAGAAACCTGCTGCGGCGGGTCGAAATTCGGCAAGCCTGGTCGAGCCTTGGCGGGCGAAACAAGAGGCTGAACGCTGCCTGGGGTGCTACGATGCGCCCTGCATCTCGGGCTGCCCAACCCGGATCAATATCCCAGAATTTATTGGACGCATTCGCACCGCGAACCTTGCTGGAGCTTACCAGACCCTGATCCAACAAAATCCCCTCCCGGCTGTTTGTGGCCTTGTCTGCCCCACCGAGTATTTATGCGAGGAAAAATGTGTGGTCAAAGCGCTTTCTGGTAAACCGGTAGAGATCGCAGCCTTGCAGTATTTCGTATGCACCCAGGCTCAGGTCGATGAAATCTGGCCTACAACCCGGAATGAGAGGCTCGCTGTGATCGGTGCTGGACCTGCAGGGATTGCCTGTGCGCTCAGCCTGCGCCAAAATGGCTACCCAGTCGATTTATTCGACGGGCACGAGCTGCCAGGCGGTTTAATGATGTATTCGATCCCGAATTATCGGCTGCCCGACCAAGCCGTCGCAGCAGAGCTCGCCAGGCTGAAGGATTCGGGCATCCATTTTCGCTTGGGTGAGTTGGTTGACACCGAAAGTCTGCGAGAAATAATCTCTAAGTATCAAGCCGTTTTCTTAGGAATAGGACTGAGCAGCGCCAAAGACCTTAACCCTCAGAGCAGCGAATTGGAGGGGGTGTACTCGGCGCTCGACTACCTGGAGAAAATGCGCCGCGCCGAGCGGGGTGAATGCGAGCGTCCGGCGCTCAAGGGGAAGGTTGCGGTAATTGGCGGCGGAAATGTCGCATTGGATGCAGCTTGTGTGGCAGCCCGGGGGGGCGCCGAACGGGTCAGCGTGCTTTATCGTCGGACGTGCGAGCAGATGCCTGCCTGGGAGAGCGAATATCAAGATGCCCTCGCACTCGGGATTGAATTTCACTGGCTGACTGGTTTGAATCAGATTCTTGGGGATAGTGGAAAGATCACCTTTCTCCGGCTTCAAAAAATGCGGCTCATGAATGATTTGGACGCCTCAGGCAGACAGAAAGTTGAATCGATCGACGGGTTGATAGAGCTCTTGGAATGTGATGCGGTCATTATGGCGGTAGGTCAGGCGCTCGATTTTGACGGTCTGTCAGAGCTGGGGATTGATACGAGCGAAGAGAGATTGGTGCAAGTGAATCCAGCTACATATCAAACCAGCCATCCGAAGGTATTCGCCGGCGGCGACGCTGTAAACGGTGGGACTTATGTCGTGCAGGCAGTTGCCGATGGGCGGCAGGCTGCAGAGGCGATTCATCGCTATTTGAATGGAGATCTTCAATCATGAGCGTTGACCTTTCGGTAGATTTTTGCGGGGTGCATTTCCTCAACCCATTCATCCTGGCTGCGGCTCCCACGACGGATTCGGCCGAAATGGTGATGCGAGGTTTTGAGAACGGCTGGGCGGGTGCGGTGCTCAAGACGACATCTACTAAGGAAACTGAAGTCAGCATCGCATACCCGATCATGAGCAGCCTGAGGCGAGATGGGAAAATGATCGGTTTGCACAATATCGATCTGATCTCCGAGCGGCATGTGGAGATTGTCGCTGAAGATGTCCGCTTTCTGAAGAAATCTTATCCCGATCATATTGTGATTGGCAGCATCGTCGGCAGCACGAAGGAAGAATGGCAGTACCTTGCCCGCCGTCTCGCAGGTGCGGGCGCCGATCTGCTTGAATGCAGCCTCTCCTGCCCGCAAGGATCCATGATCGACGATGAAATAAAACCGCTGGGTTCAATGGTCAGCCAGGACCCGCGCCTGACAACAAAAGTGTCCGAATGGATCAAAGCCGCCGTGCCCGATACGCCGGTCTACATCAAGCTCACCAGCGGGGTCACAGACCTTTTAGGAATTGTGCGCGCTGTAAAAGCCAGCGGTGCGGATGGGGTCTGCCTGATCGATTCGGTGGAGGGCATCCTGGGGGTAGATTTGGAGACCCTCGAGCCGCTACCATCCGTTCAGGGGTTCAGCTCGCATGGAGGCTACAGCGGCAGAGCGATCAAACCGATTGCCCTGCGCTGTGTGGCAGACGCGGCGGGGGCATGCGACCTGCCAATTTCAGGCGTGGGGGGCGTTTACGATTGGCGCGACGCCTTAGAGTTCATCCTGCTCGGTGCGACCACTGTCCAGGTCTGCACCGCTGTAATGGAGCGTGGTTTTGGCCTCGCGGCTGAGCTGGTCGACGGGATGAGCCGCTGGATGGAGCGGAAAGGGTATGCCAGCATCCCGGAGTTAGTCGGACTGACTTTCCCCAGGCTGGTCGATCACGAGGCTCTGCCGCATCACATCGAGGTAAGGGCAAATATCGACCTGAATCGCTGCATCGGATGCGGCCTCTGTTATGTCGCCTGCCGGGACGGCGCTCATCAGGCTATTATTTGGAATGAAAGCCGCCAGCCGTATGTGGACAAGCAAAAATGCGTGGGATGCGGTTTCTGCCCGCAGGTCTGTCCGGTAGATGAATGCATCACCATCCGTAATTTGTGAAACGCTATTTAATAAAGTGAAACGCACGTTCCGTAATCAATAAGAGGTATGAACAATATTGACTTCAAATCATAAATATGCTACATTATTAGGTACAAAAATTAAATAAATCACAAGATATATTAAAAGTAGCATCCAAAGATCTTAGGCTGTTTGTACAGGCTGCGATATCGTGATGGCTAGACTGTCTGGCGCAAGTCAAAAAAAAGTTGACCCGACCTTCACCGGTTCTAAGACCTTCTTTTTATTAAACTGCAGCCCGCAAGAATACGCCCATACTTTCCGGCTCATTGATAAAGCCGGGAATGCGCTTGCGGAAATCCCCAACCTGAATATTGAATTTGATTCTTTCGCCGGTAAGCAAATCCACCCTTGCCAAAATTGTTTAGATCGCTGCGAGCAAGAAGGCCGCTGCTGGCAGGAAGATGATTTCGCTCGACTTGCCGAGCACTGGCTGAGCGCCAATTGCATCCTCATCGCTACCCCCGTATATACATTTGGGCCGCCAGCGCCGGTTTACGCATTCTTCGAGCGCTTAAGTGCCCTTCAACATACGAATCCAGATTTATATCGATCCCCCAATTGGCCGCAGCCGGTTGGGATTATCGCTCAAGGAGGCAGCGAATATGGCGGCGCTGAAGTTTGCGCTCAATCCCTGCTTTCTTTGTGCCTCCAGGTAGGCTGTGTCCCTATTTCAGGCGATATGCCAGGTTTCAGCCAGGGAGTGATAGGTCAAATTACGGATAAGGGAGAAATTCCGGAACGCCTTTCAGCAGGGGTTCGGCGATTGGCTCTGCGCGTCGCAGAGGTCAGCGAGATTTTGGCTGCCGGGAAAAACCAAGTTCCATGCTCGCTGCGCTATTTAATCGCGAATACCGGCGAAGACCGCGATTCTGGTCCATTTTTTCAAGCTATCAATGAATTAGCCTCAACGATCGAACGTCAGGATATCTCGATCGAGTGGCGCAATTTCAATTTCAACGACCATCAAATCGCGCCCTGCCTCGGCTGCACCCAATATTGCGCCCGGGATCAGGAATGCATTTTCCATGACGGCATGCAGGATTTTCGGCGTGAATGGCAAGCAGCGGATGGAATATTTTGGCTGGTAGGTCAGAGCCGCCAAAACGCTATCACCCTGATCCGGGCTGCGGTCGACCGGATGAACCAGGTCCGCTTCGAGACCCACTTCGCCTCCGGTTACAGCCAGATGCCCCGTTATTTGAAAGTTTCAGCGCCGGTCGTTTTCGATCCATCTTCTCATCAATTAAATTCCACCCTGCTTTACCTGCAGCACATCAGCCTGCTCTATCAGCACCTCCTGGTGCCGGGCTCGACGGGCGGCAATTTCGAGACCAGCGCCGGTCCTGCCGCCGCTCGATCTTCGCCATTCGTTAACCCCGCAGCGACCGATCTCGAACCCCTGCTGCTCAATTCCGTCCGGTTAGCGGGCCAGGTCAAATCCGGGATTTCTCAACTGGGCAGCCGCCTGCCGCTGGAATATTTCCCCTCATCGGTGGACTTCGCAAAAGCCGGCCGAGAAGCCAGAACGGTGAATGCATGAGCTCTTTTTGCGACATCGGTATTGAATCACATGTCCGCAAGGGCTTGAAAGGAGGCGCACGGATAAAATAAACCTCTCCATCCTGCGGTTTCAATCCTGATATCCATCAATTATTCTGAAAGGAGAAATCTAAATGACTCAAACAGCACAGCAACCAAAAGGTGCGGAGCGTGAAGTCTCAGCCAGCACCCGCGTTACGATTGGCGGCGCTCCAATTTCATATGTCGCCCTCTTTGCAGCCGCATTGGGAATCGCGTCCATTATCCCCTTTACCATGATGACCACCGGAAAAGCCATTGCGATGAGCGAAATGCTCATCCCGCTTACGGGGATTGTATTGGGGCCGATCGGCGGTTTTGTAGCGGGGCTTGTCGGAGGAGCGATCGGTCTGGCAATTGCCCCCTATTCCGCATCCAATGGCATCCTTTCACCGTTGATCCCGGCGTTTGCTGCCATGGCAATTGGCTTTCTGATGCAGCGCAATAAAACCAAGTGGTGGGGTGTGCTTATTCTCTGTGTCGCCCTGGCGATTTTCCATATCAAAGGTGTTTTCATCAACCAGGTCGATCCAATGATCTGGCTGTTCCTGTCGGTGATCGTTGCCTGGATTACCCTCATCATATCAGTCACGCCCTTCACGTTCACCATCTCGAACTGGCTGCGCAGCCCTAACCTGGGCTGGGTAACGGTTGGTCTGGCTTTTGCCACCTTCATGGGGACCAGTATTGCCATGATGATCATGAACGGGATTGGGATCTGGCTGCATGAGGTTCCGAACGATATTTGGAAGATTTTCCCACCGATCGTTACTGGCGAGCGCCTGATTATCACGTTCGTTGGAACCATCCTCGGCGTTGCTATCATCGCCGGTCTGCGCCGATTGCGCCTGGTTCGTCCGACGCTCGGCGCCTGGTACCCAGATTAGTCTCGGGTCAATTCGGCATTCAAAGCTCGTGGTGTAAATTAACGGGCCAGCCAGGAGCATTTGCACCACGAGCGTTCTAACCAAAATAAATCGGTCTTGCAAAGCAAAATCTCACCGATTTCATTTCGCGGTTTGTCACTTTATCGGGAAGGCAGGCAGTTGCACACAGCGCAGCGCGTGCTCATATATTCTTAAAAGGATCCAAACTTGACCAGCATAATTTCAGTTAAGGATTTATCGTATCGTTATAGTCCATCAGGACCGTTCGTTCTCAAGGACATTTGTTTTGAGGTGGAAGCTGGGGAATTTGTTGCGATTATGGGGCCATCCGGCGCAGGGAAGACGACCCTGTGCCTGGCTTTAAACGGAATCATCCCCAACTTTTTTGGGGGAAATTTTTTCGGTCGGGTAACAGTCTTCGGCAGCGACACGATTGAAATGTCTGTCACTCAGCTCGCCCAAAACATCGGCATGGTCCTGCAAGATCCCGAGATGCAGCTGGTGACAAATTCTGTCGAGGATGAAGTTGCGTTCGGCCTGGAAAATATCAAGGTGCCGCGCGATGAGATGCGCAGCCGAATTGATCAAGCGCTGGAGATCGTGCGTCTTACCGGATATGAGGCGAAGCACCCGGCTACTCTTTCAGGAGGCCAAAAACAGCGCCTGGCGATTGCGGCTGCCCTGGCCTTGCGGCCAAAAGTCATGGTCTTAGATGAGCCAACCTCCCAGCTTGATCCTATTGGGATGGAAGAGGTTTTCAGTGTGATCCGGGAGCTCAACCAACGCTACCAGATTACCGTGGTCCTGGTGACGCATGATAGCGAGCGCGTCGCCGAATATGCCGACCGTGTTCTCCTGCTGGACGATGGCCAGATTGTCAGTGATTGCCAGCCCAAGGAGTTCTTCCAGGGCGCTGTGTTAAGAGAAGCGACCGGAATCCGGCTTCCACAGGTGACCGAGTTATTTGCCGGCCTTAAAAAGAACATTCACCCATTGCCCCAGCTCCCTGTCACGCTGGGCGATGCCGTTGCCGAGATGGAGCAGGACTGGAAAGAGTATAAGCTCTCTCCAATCAACTATGAAACGGAAACCTATGAGAAAGATAATGATGCCGAGCTGCTGATATCTGCGAAAAACATCCAATTCACCTACCCAGATGGCACCGAAGCGCTTTCAGGTGTATCGCTGGACATCCATGCGGGTGAATGCGTCGCGATCATCGGCCAAAATGGCGGTGGAAAAAGCACACTGGTGAAGCATTTTGTCCGGCTGCTGAAGCAAACCTCAGGCGAGCTGAAAATTTTCGGACGCGATGCAGATGGCTACTCCATCAGTGAGCTGGCCCAGAGGATCGGATTCATATACCAAAATCCAGATGCACAGATATTCTGCAAATCGGTTGAAGAAGAAGTTGCTTTTGGACCGATCAACCAGCTCGATGATCTCGATGAAGTCAGCCGACGGGTGAAGACTGCCCTGGCAGACATGGATCTTGAGGAATTCAAAGAAGAGCATCCGCTTGCGCTCAGCAAAGGGGATCGAGAACGTGTGGCTGTAGCCGCTATCTTGGCGATGGAGCCGGAGGTCATCATTTTTGACGAGCCCACTACCGGGCAAGATAAGCTGGGCGCTCAGAATATCATCCAAACCATCGACCGCCTGCACAAGCAGGGGCGCACGATTGTGATCATCACTCACCACCTCTACCTGCTTCCCGGGTATGTCGACCGGGTGGTGCTCATGGGTGACGGAAAAATTCTGCGGGATGCCCCCCTGCGTGAGGTTTTTAATGACGTCGATGTCTTGCGGGAAACTTATCTCGCTCCCCCGCAGATCGTCGAATTCATGCATGAGGTTGATCGTATCGAGGGTGTTCAAACGAATGTGTTGACCGTGGAGGAAGCGCTGCGCTTGTTCCAAGAAGACCTTCTCCCCGAAACCGAAATATCTTATAGCGATCAAAAAGAATAGAGTGAAGAATGTTCACATCTGGGTATATTACACGTTTCCAATCGAATTCGTTTATCGCAAGGATTGATGCGCGCGTCAAGCTGGTGATGATATTGAGCGTATTGATTCTGGTCTTTGTCTGGAACAATCCAATTTATCTGGGTTTTCTGGTGCTCACCATCATTGTCCTCTCCCTGTTGGGAGGGATTCCGTGGTCCTATCTCTGGAAGCTCGATCTTAATCGGTCTCCCATTTGGGTTGATCCTTGTCCTCATCCACGGTTTTCTAAACACCTGGTTCGGCACCACCCCGCTCCTCGGTCCTTTTCCAGAATGGATGCCCATCCTGGGCGGTCGTTTTACCCTCTATCTTGAGGGGACCTTGTTCGGGGTAGGTATGGCATTTCGCACATTTGCCCTCATGCTGGCTGTCCCGATGGTGATCTCGACAACGGACATGAATAAGCTGGTGCTTGGATTGATCGATTTTCGGGTACCCTACAAGATCACCTTTGTCTTTACGATGGCATTACGCTTCGCGCCGCTCTTGCTGGAGGAGTTCCGCGCCATCCAGGACGCTCAGCGCTTACGGGGGCTTGATACCAAAAAGATGAGCTTGTTCAAAAGGGTAAAGGTGGCTGCCGCGATGGTGGTGCCGCTTGTCCTGGGAACGATGATGAAATCCACAAACCTGGAAATCGCGCTGCAAGCGAAGGCATTCTCGGGCAGCAACGACCGTACTTTCCTAAACGAGATTAACATGCAGCCAACAGATTGGCTGATCGGGGGATTGGTCATCATAGGGACCCTCGTGTTTATTTACCTGCGAATTTTCTACGGCGTTGGTGGATTCCACTTTATCAGCGTCTATTCTTGACGAAATAGCTGTTATTTCTTTTGAGCAATAATGGTCATGCAGATTAACGCAGAAAAAATCCTACGACATTGCGGTCATAGGAGGAGGAATGGTCGGCGCAGCGGCAGCCTACCACTGCGCCCGGCGGGGATTAAGCACCCTCCTGGTCGAGCGAAAGCACCTGGCTGGGGGCGGTTCTGGCGGCAATTTTGGCCTGGTCCTGCCGACAACGGGCAGGTTTGACGTTGCCGGAAACCTGGCATTTGAAAAAGAAGGCGCCAGGCGGATTGCCGGGCTTACCGCTGAGCTGGATTTCGATATCGAATACCGCCCTGCCCACGGCTACTGCTTGCTGGTCAGCGAGGAAGAAATCGCGATGTTCAGCACCCATCGCGACCATTTCGTCGCCAAAGGTCTCCCCGAAAGATTTATTACCCCGCAGGAGCTTAAGCGCGAAGAGCCGCATCTGTTTATTGGACCGGAAATCCTCGCCGTGCTGCAGACCGATGAAGCGGTGTTGAATCCGCTCCGGTTGGTGCACGGGTTGTGGCGCGCCGCCCTGCGCCGCGGCGCAGACCTGCTGTGCTATTCGCCGGTGATCGATTTTCAAATTTCTGGGGATAAAGTAACCGGGATAATCACTCCAGACGGTGCGATTTCGGTCGGTCGGGTCGCGCTGACAGGGGGCGCCTGGACACGCACATTAGGCTCCTTGCTGCATGTCAACTTTCCGGAATATTACATCCTGGCGGAAGCTGTGGTGACTGAACCGCTCCCGCCTCTGCTCAACGGTTTCGCCTATTGGGGAAATGTCCTGCGGATCCCTGCCGAAGCGGAGATCGCGAACCAGGCATTAACGGATGGCTGGGAATCTCTTGGAGATGGGATCTTTTTGCTTCCTATGATTTTGGCACGGTCCAGACCCGGCGTGGGAACATCTTACTGGGTCAGATGAGCTATTTCACCCCGCCGATCCGCTCCCAGGTGAGCCATGCCGTGATTCATCATTCGGCCTTTGAAGGGCTCAGGCTCTTTCCCCAGCTCAAAAAAGCTCGGATTATCTCCTCCTGGCGCAGCCCGGCTCCTTTCACGCCCGACCACCTCCCCTTGATCGGACAGGTGATGCCTTACGAAAATGTCTTCATTGCTTCTGGTTTCCAAAGCGCAATCACCGGCTGTCACTGGGGGGGCGAATGCATCTCTACCCTGGCAGCCGGCGAAAGGCTCCCGGATGAGGCAAAAATCTTTGACCCGATCCGGTTTGCAGGGAGGGCGCTTTGAACGGCTCACCACTCGCCGCAGAAAAACCGCTCCGCCTACGGGATGTCCAGCGAGGCGCCTCCTTTCTGGTTGAGGTGGACGGTCAGATTGCGGCTGCCTACCCGGGCGAGACTGTCGCCGCGGTTTTGATGGCAAGCGGGAAACGCATCTTTAATTATGCGGCAGATGGTTCCCCGCGCGGCTATTCTTGCGGGGTCGGACGCTGCTTCTGCTGCCTGGTGAGGATCGACGGTATATCCAACCTGCGCGCCTGCCAGACGCTCGCCCAGCCCGGGATGCGGATTGAGACAGGATGGAAAGAAGCGCTCCCGGAATGAGCAGTCGGCAGGTCTCTCTGGCGGTAGTGGGCGGCGGACCGGCTGGTCTTTCCGCCGCAGCCCATGCAGCTAAGCTTGGGGTCGATACCGTCGTGCTTGATCTGCATGCCCAGACGGGTG
This sequence comes from uncultured Chloroflexia bacterium, assembly GCA_963827155.1. Taxonomy (GTDB): domain Bacteria; phylum Chloroflexota; class Anaerolineae; order Anaerolineales; family UBA4823; genus UTCFX2. Next base: position 3,524,113 of record CAWGZV010000002.1, read on the forward strand.
GGCATTATTTCAATCTCCCACCCGATGAGCTCCAGCCAGGCAAACCCGGGAGTGATCTCACTGAAGGAAAATCCCTCATCGAGCAGGCAAAACAGGCTGGCGCAGAAATTCTGAGCGGTGCGCAAGTTTGGGGTATCTATCCGGAAGACCCGTTCCGGATCTGCATCTCTGGGAATCATTTGAAAGAAATCCGGGCTCGATCGCTCATCCTCGCCCCTGGCGCGGTTGAGCGTGTCTGGCCTTTCCCCGGCTGGACGCTCCCGGGGGTGGTCACGGCTGGCGGCGCCCTCACCCTTATGAAAAGCCAGGGGATCCTGCCCGGCCGCAGGGTCCTCATCAGCGGGACCGGACCGCTCCAGCTCTCGCTTGCAGCTCTGCTCGCATCTCACCATGCGGATATTGCCGGTTTGCTGGAGCTGAAACTTAAAAGTGAGATTATGGGCGCCTTTCGCTCCCCGGGACCGTTTGCTGCCCAATTTCCCCGGATTATGGAAGGGCTGAGGTATTTGCTGGAGCTCGGGTCGAAAAGGATTCCATATTTATTCGGCTGGTCTGTCGTCCGCGCTTTGGGCGGTGATCAAGTCCGGGGGGCGGTCATCGCTCAAATCGATGCTGCCGGGAAGCCTGTGCCCGGTACGGAAAAAACTATCGATCTCGACTGCATCTGCCTGGGGCACGGGCTCTTACCAGACACGCAGCTCACCCGGCTGCTGGAATGCACCCATATCCTGCATCCGCAGCTGCCGGCATGGGTCCCCGTCCGGGACGAATGGTTGCAGACTTCGCTGCCCGGCGTTTTTGCAGTCGGAGACGCGGCGGATATTTGCGGGAAGACCGCCGCAGTTCTGGAAGGGCGGATCGCGGCCCTTGCGGCTGCTTGCCAGATGGGCAGGCTGGACGAAGCCGCTGCGAAGGAGCTTTCAGCGCCGCTCCAACAAAAGCTCGGTCGTGAAAGGCGGTTCGCTCAAGCGCTGGGTGAGATATTCAGCCTCCCTAAAGATCCCGCGTTCCTGGCGGAGGCCGATACGATCATCTGCCGGTGCGAATGCGTCACCTACCAGCAGGTCCGGGAGGCAATCTCAGACGGCGCCAGCTCAGTCCAGGCGGTTAAATATCATTCCCGGGCAGGGATGGGATGGTGCCGCGGGACAACGTGCGCGGCGCTCGTCAGCCAGATAATCGCTCAGCAAACGGGACTCAGCCTGGAGCATGCCAGCCGCCTGTCTACCCGCCCGCCGCTTTTCCCGGTGCCGTTGGACGAAGCCTTAACCCACGAGGGATTGAATTGACAAACCTTTCTTCACGCGAGCCGCGTTCTAACGACCTTAGCCCATCAAGAGCCAGATCGCGTCCCGATCGATATCGGCGGCGGGCTGTGCTCGATTTCTCAATTTGCATACCGGCGGCTCCTGGAGCATTTAGGCTGGCAGGAGGAAATCGTTATCGGGGGGATGCTTACCCAGGTCGTGAAGCCCAGTCCAGAGATGCTGGCATACTTGGGTTCAGATTTTGCCCATATTTCGGCGGGTCCTCCAGATGTCATCCTTTCAAAGACCCTTGAAGGAAGCTTCGATGACCCATTTGAGGCCTACGCCAGCGGGGAAGGGGTGCGGCATACCTGGAGGGATGAATGGGGGGTTGTCTGGCGGCGGGCAGCCTATTACTACGATATGGTCGGTTTCCCGCTCAAAGATGCGGCTTCCCTCGAGGATTTGGAAAACTACCGGATACCAGACCCGCGCGATCCCGGCAGGGTGCGCGGGCTGGCGGAACGCGCCCGGATCGCCCGCGAGAATGGTTTCGCGGTGACCCTCGACCCGCTCGCTGGTGGGATTCTGGAAATGGCTGCGTCCATGCGCGGCCATTCTAACTTCTATATGGATATGGCGATCAATCCAGAGCTTGCCGAACGGATTCTGGATGCCGTCACCGATTTCTTCGTCGCGTTCTACGATGAAGCGCTGAACGCGGCCGGTGAATGGATTGACATCGTTTTTTTTGGAGACGACTACGGCATGCAGAATGGGATGACGATTTCGCCCGCGCTCTGGAAAAAAATGATCAAGCCCCGCCTTGCGCGCCTCGTCCAAAAGATCAAGAGCTACCCGAACCTCCGCTACCAGCACCACTCCTGCGGCGCGATCGCAACCATTATTCCAGATCTTGTTGAGATCGGCGTCGATATCCTCAACCCGCTCCAGCCCTCTGCCAAAGGGATGGACCTGGCGCAGATCAAACGACAGTACGGCTCGGAGCTGGTCCTGCACGGCGCAGTCGATCAGCAAAACACGCTGCCGCACGGCACCCCACAGGATGTGCTGCAGGAGGTGCAAACTCGCGTTTGCGAGCTGGCTCCCGGCGGCGGATACATCGTTGCGGTCTCACCCAATATCCAGGCGGATGTACCGCCAGAGAATATCCTGGCGCTTTTTCAGAATGTGCAGCGGTTGGGTGTCTATCCAATCGAGGTGAATTAGCAATCGAATCAGTTTTCAGTGGACTAAGCTCAAATGAATGCTGATCGAAATCGTCCGTTCGAGATCGATAATGTCAGGCTGAGCCGCCCGACGAACCAGCTGGATCGCCTGCTCCATTTTTACTGCGATGGGTTAGGTCTCTCCCAGGTCTTCACATTCCCCGAAGATGCCGCCGGCTACGCGGGCGCGGTCCTGGCGTATCCCGGGCACCCTCTGCACCTGGAATTCTGCACCCACCGCCAGGGTTTCCAAACTTGCCGCCCGCCGACCCGGGATAACCTGATCGTCTTCTACTTGAAAACGCCCATCGATCTGGAGGAGCTTGGACGCCATATGGGTGAGCTCGGCTACCCGGCCCAACCCGCCGCAAATCCCCACTGGGACCAGGACGGGATCACCTTCGAAGATCCCGATGGGTGGAGGGTCGTGCTGATGCTGCGGAACAATGTCTGAAAGTCTAATCAAATTCTGGAGGTTGAAATGAAATTCCTGGTGATTGAAAGACATCGCGAATCCCTGACGAGGGAGGTGCTGGAGAAGATTGCGCCGGCAATGTTCGAATATCTCAAGAAATTGGAGCGGATGGGCAAGGCGGAACATTACGTCTTGGCAGGGAATCCTGGCGGGGTGGTCATGTTTGATGTCGAGTCCAACGAAGAGCTCGCCGTGCTGGTGTCCGGCAACCCGATCTATCCCTACACCACCCGTGAGATTTACCCATTGTGGGAGCCGGAGAAAGCTTCTGCATACGTCGACACCCTGGTAGAGACCATGAAAAAGCTGGATGTCGAATAGAAATTGGAGCCTGATTTGGCAGATAAAAAAGTCGTCACTTTCGGCGAGATCATGATGCGCCTCTCTCCGCCCGGGTTTCAGCGTTTAACCCAGGCGAGGAGTTTTGATGTAATTTACGGCGGTGGTGAAGCCAATGTCGCCGCTTCGCTCGCCAATTTCGGCGAGGCGGTGGATTTTATCTCCCGCATCCCCGATAATCCGATCGGTGAGGCCTGCATCCAGTTTTTGCGCCAGAACGGCATCGGCACGGCAAAGATCCTGCGCGGCGGCGAGCGGTTGGGGATTTATTTCCTGGAAATGGGGGCGGTCCAGCGCGGCAGCCTCGTGGTTTACGATCGGGCTGCTTCGTCGATAGCGGCGATCGAACCAGGCATGATCGATTGGTCCGCCGCGTTCGAGGATGCAGATTGGTTCCACTGGACCGGGATCACCCCGGCGATTTCCAAAGGCACCGCCGAGGTCTGTCTCGAAGCGGTCAAGTTCGCCAGGGAGAAAGGTCTGGTAATTTCCTGCGATCTCAACTACCGCGCCAAGCTTTGGAAGTGGGGAAAGAAAGCCGGCGAAGTGATGCCGGAGCTCGTCAGCTTCTGCGATGTCGCGATCGGCAACGAAGAGGACGCCGAGAAGGTTTTCGGCATTCAAGCGCCCGGGGCAAACGTGACGGCAGGACAGCTGGAGGCAGAGGCATACTTCTCCGTCCTGACCGCATTAAAAGAGCGCTTCCCTCGCCTGAAGACCGCCGCCATCACACTGCGGAAATCGATCTCTGCCAGCCATAATACCTGGTCGGCGGTCATGCTGGATCATGACCGCTGCTATGTCGGGCAGTCCTTCGATATCACCCATATTGTCGACCGGGTTGGCGGCGGGGATGCGTTCATGGGTGGCTTGATCTACGGGCTTCGCCGCTTCCCGGAAGACCCTCAGCGCGTCCTGGACTTTGCGATCGGGGCTTCCTGCTTGAAGCACACGATATTCGGTGATTTCAACCAGGTTGGCGTATCTGAGGTCGAGAAGCTCATCGCCGGCGACGCCTCCGGGCGCGTATCCAGGTGAGGATGTCCTATTTAAAAACGCAAAATTCTAAAACCACAGATAGACCGATTGAACTAAAATAGCTGTTAAGCATGGGTCAGTCCATATAAATATTGGCTTGAATTGAGCCGCTTCTCTACGAAAAAAAAGAAAAAAACTAACACCCATCGCTCTCCAAAACGCCGGGGGGTCAATAAAATATATGTATCAATACCGCAAGGAGGCCCCATGCCGGGCTACCGCTCACTCACTGCACTCTTTATAGCCAGCCTGCTTCTGCTCAATCCCCTATTCGCCCGTGCCGGCTTGCCCATATCTGCCGGCGATGAGGTCATCGTCCTTAACGTCGACACCACCATCGATACTAACGCCAGTAGCTATCAGCTCTGCCAAGATTTTACCCCGAACGACTGCTCGCTGCGCGGCGCCATCACTCACGCCAACGACCACCCCAATCAGCAATTTAAAATAATCCTCGAACCCGCCACCTACTTCCTTACCATCCCGGGCTACGATGACGAAAACGAGATGGGCGATCTGGACATCTCTGGAAACCTGGAGCTGGTTGGTCAGGGGGTCTCGCTGACCACTATTAATGCTAATCAGCTCGACCGAGTGCTCCAGGTGATGCCTAAATCCAATGTAGAGCTGCGTGATCTCACAATTACTGGGGGCTTATCAGCACCATCACTCAGTGGTGGAGGTATATACAATCATGGGGAGTTGAGATTGGTGAACTCACGCGTGACCGGCAACCATGCTGGAGATGGCCTGCCAGTAGGGCCAGATGATATTAAAGCGGGAAATGGTGGAAATGGCGGGGGATTATACAACGCTGGATATCTAATTCTCGAAGCAGGAAGCTTGATAAGTGAAAATTCTGCTGGAGAAGGTGGGGCTTCGGGGATAGAGACCGGCGGGAAAACCGCTGGAGATGGCGGCGATGGTGGTGGGATTATGAATTCCGGCGCTGTAGAAATTTTAAATTCGAATATTGAACAGAACTTTGCCGGGGATGGCGGAATAGGGCTGGGAGATTGTCGTGAACTATTTGAATGTGACTACGGATCTGGTGGCAATGCGGGAAGCGGTGGACATGGTGGTGGGATCGCAAACTGGGGTTCAATTTCCTGGATTGGCGGATCTTTGAATAATAATAGATCCGGGTCAGGATTAAATGGAGGGCAAGGAACATGGTACGGCGGGGCAGGTGGTGATGGCGGTAATGGGGGGGGCTTTTTAACAGCGGAGTTTTTTTTGCTGAAAATTTGAACTTGGATTACAACCAATCTGGGACAGCTGGTGAGACATGGTGGGGAATTAATGATTATTGGGTTTATTCAGGGACGCCAGGGAAAGGTGGAGGGCTTTACAATGAAACCTCCGCAGTATTATTAAACAGCAGAGTTTCGCATAATCAAACAAAGCAGGTTATTTTGGATGATGGTGGATATTCTGCAGGTGACGGAGGCGGGATTTATAATTCATCTCATGCAGACCTCTACTTGAAGGAGTATATTTTAAGTGGTAACCTGGCAACTGGTCTTGGTGGTGGCATATTTAACAATGGTTCTATACAGGCGGATGAGGGGAATATTTCCCAGAACAGCGGAATGAAGGGTGCTGGCGGTGTGTTCAACAGTGGAACTCTTAAAATTGATCGGTCGTTTATATCTGCCAATTCAACGGGTCCGGGATATGATGGCTGGCAACTAGTCAGCCATCGAAGCCCTGGTGCAGCTCCAGCTGTCGATGGCGAGAGCCCTCATGGAGGAGGAATATTCAATACCGGAATAGCCAGGCTTGCTGATATCCAAATTTCTGAGAATCAGACAGGTGATGGTGGAAAAGGTTGTCCGTGTACTACTATGATGCTCCCGCCTTCAGATGGTGGCGATGGCGGCGGAGGTGGGGGGATTTACAATTCTGGAGATATGGAGCTTATTCAATCGCTCATTAAACAACTATAACTGGCAGAGGAGGGGATAATCGAATGATTGCTCCTGGGTCCAGTGAAAATGGTGCAGGCGGCAGCGGCGGAGGGATATTCAACCAGGGCACCCTGACCGCAGCCTATCTTGAAATTCAAGATAACACAACGGGTCTCGGCTACAGTGATAACGAGCCTGCCGGCAGCGGCGGCGGGCTGGCAAACGAAGGCAACCTTTACCCTCTCAAACAGCCTGGTTGAAGGCAACCGCGCTAGGAAGGGGGCCTCGGCGGCGGCATCTACCTCCGTGCTCTCGAGCCCGGTCAGCCTCCAACTCAGCTAAAGAACCTCAGGCTGTTTGAGAATATCAGCGGCCTCGACGGCGGTGGGCTGTATGCCTCCGGGAGCGATATATTTCTGGATAACTTGATCGTCGCCGACAACCACGTCCCTCTGGACCGCTTCGGCTCCGGGCTCTACTTCGCCGGCCTCCAGGCCTCCCTCCGCCACCTTACCCTCGCCTCCAACGATCCGCTCTACGGCAGCGGAATTTATGCAATAACCTCTACCCTCTCGCTCACCAACACGGTCATCGCCGCCCAGCACACGGGTGTATATGTTGCCTCAAGCGCCAGCGTCAGGATGGAATCCACCCTCTGGGGTGCAGGCGCCTGGGCTAACACCCAGGACTATATCGCCGCCGGTTCTTTGATTACCGGCGCCCTCAACCTGCACGCCGACCCGCTCTTCCTCAATCCATCTCTGCTCGATTTTCATCTTTCGACCGCCTCACCCGCCGTCGACGCCGGGATCGAATCCGGACTGCCCTTCGACCTGGACGACCAGCCGCGCCCTAACCCCGATACAAACCTGCCTGACATCGGCGCGGATGAAGTCTGGGAGCCTTATTCCGCTCACCGGGGTTGAGATTCTCCCCCCGCCCAGCCCAATCACCGCTACCCTGCCGGTCACCCTTTCCACCGCCATCCAGCCGGACGACGCCACGCCCAATGTTTCCTACATCTGGCTGCCGGTCCCGATCTCCGGGCAAGGCTCTTCCCCGGCGGTCTTTGCTTTCGAGCGAGGCGGCTTGCAGTCCGTCACCGTATGGGCGGTGCAGGCAGGCCAGTCCGTGAGTGATACAATCATGATCGATGCGGCGCCAATGGTCCGCCCCTTCTACTTACCTCTGGTGTACCGGCCGTGAAACTCGAATCCAAAAAGCCAGATAACGATCAAAATCCTTTCTGGAGCGCCCTCCTCGCCGTCCTGCCCTACCTCCCTGTCGCAGCCAGCATCGCCACCTACCGCTACCTCAACCTGGAATACGTCATCACTGAGCGCATTCAGATGTTCACGATTGCGGCTTTCCTGGCGCTGGTATTCGTGGGCTGGATGCGCGGCTTCCCCGCCTGGTGTTTCCCCTACCTCTCGGTCGTCTTCGGCATCTTTCTGGCTTTATGGATCGGCAGCGATTCCGATATGACTTTCTGGGAGAACCTGGGGTGGAAGATCACGATGCTCGGTCCGGTGATGCTGGTCTTCCTGATCTTCTGGTATTTCAACCGCCGGCGCTTTCCGCTGCGCCGGCTCGTGGAGGCGGTCCGCCGGGATTGGACCCTGATCTCTTTTGCCGTCTACAGCCTGCTGATCCTGGTCATCCACGGCCTCTTCAGCGATATTCGCTCGACCTACGGCGCCCCTTACCTGCTGCTGTCCACCTTCATCGCAATGACCGGCTCGGCGCTCTACGTCCTGCTGCGGTCCCAAAGGGGGCGCTTCACTGCCCTTGTGGTTTGCTTCAGCCTCTGCTGGCTGGCGGCGGGCTATGGCTCGGCTACCTTTTGGCATGGCCGCCGGGAGGATTGGATGAGCGCGCCCGCAAACGGGCTGGTCTACGCCAGGGGCTACCTCACAGCCTGGGCGATCATGCTCGTCTTGATGTGCCTGCCCCCACTCGTTCTCTGGATTAAACTCGCCTTCCGGCAAAAATTCAACCCACTGTATAGGCCGCTTTAATTAGCTAAATTCGCCCCATTTCGATAATATCGGCTCTGTTTCACCTGAAAGGGTTCAATTATTCTAAGCGCGTAGCAACGAAGACTACCAAGTTCTCAAATTAATTATATGCTTTGCGCCCTTTGCGGTTTCGCGTTAGATTTTAAGGAGGATAAAATGGCCTATGACGAAAATCTGACGAGGCGCATCCGCCTCGAGCTGGGCGGGTTGACAGGTCTCACCGAGAAAAAGATGTTCGGTGGGGTCGGGTTTCTGCTCAACGGCAACATGGCCTGCGGCGTTCATGGCAAGGATATGATCGTGCGCATCGGTCCGCAGCGTCACGCTGAGGTGCTCGCCTATCCAGGCGTCCGGGCATTCGACATGACCGGCAAACCCATGACCGGCTGGGTCACCGTATCTCCAGACGCGATCGAGGACGATCAGGCTTTCCGAGAATGGCTGCGCTGGGGGGTTGACTTCGCCGCCTCGCTGCCGCCGAAGTAAATCTGATGATCGAATTCACCGAAAAAATCCCGACCCCTGCGGATTACGGCGCCCTCTTCGAGACCACCGGCTGGAACGAGATCTACCATGCGTCCCCCGACGACCTGATCCGCGCCGCCTCGAACAGCTGGTGCGTTCTCACCGCCTACGACGGCAGCCGACTGGTCGGTTTTGGGCGAGTCCTCACCGACCAGGTCCTCCACGCCATGATCTATGAGCTGATCGTCCACCCCGATTACCAGAACCAGGGCATCGGCGGTGGCATCCTCGACCGCCTGGTCGCCCGCTGCCGTGAAGCTGGCATCCACGATATCCAGCTATTCTGCGCCCGCGGCAAGCGCCCCTTCTACGAAAAGCGCGGCTTTCTGGCTCGCCCCAGCGACGCCCCGGGGATGTACTACGGTCCAGCCTCTCCCTGAGGGGTTTTAAGAGCATCCTCTCGGACTCTATTCTTTCCCTGTCCCCCCATCTCCAGACTGAGCAGGCAGGCTTCGCAGCTGTTGGTGTAGCTCTAACTGCAGTTTTACGCGCTCCAATTTCCACCTGCAGCTGATTGACTTTGCAGCCTCCAACTGCCGTTTTACGCAGCGCTATCTTCCTCCTGCCGTATTTCCTCGGCACAATCTCCACTCACAGGATGCAGGTTCTCTGTTCCGCTTCCTTAAGCCCCGCTCACATTCCTCCTTACCAGCCATGGTAAAATACCGGACTGCCCCGCAATGAAACCCGCTGTAGATTTGATCCGCTCTCGTCTCCCCACCCGCCAGGAAACCCTGCCGGTCTTCGCGGTTTTTGTCTTCTTTGGGTTCAGCTGGGCGCTCTACCGCCTGTTCTGGTACATCCCGAGCTGGCTCGAGTACCTGAATGTTTCCAAGATCCTCACCATCCTCGCTTACGTCATGGCTTTCGCCTTGATCGAAAGCCTGCTCCTCACAGCCGGGGTGGTCTTTTTCTCGCTCTTCTTTCCACCTCGCCTTTTCAAAGAAAAATTCGCCCTCATGGGCAGCAGCCTGGCGGCTTTGCTCGGAATCGCGGCGGTCCTGCTCCAGCGCAAGATCAACCTGGTTTACCGCCAGGAGCTCTGGCAGCTGATCGCCTATCCGCTTGCGTTCCTGCTGCTGCTGGCGGTCGCGGTCCTGCTCCTGGGTTTGCTCTTCCGGCGCTTCCCCTCCCTGGCACGCTTCACCCTCGCCGTCCTCGACCGTTTAACCATTTTCACCTATTTCTATGTCCCTCTAAGCCTGATCGGTCTGGTCGTTGTGATCCTGCGCAACCTGATCGGGAGCTAATCCATATCCATGTCTGCGAACTCCGCATCCCCTTTTTCCCGCCGCGATTTTCTCAAAGCCTCCCTGTCGGTCACCCTGGCTGGCATGCTCCCCCGCCTGGACCTCGCCGCCGGTCACACTCCGCTCCAATCTTCAGCCCCCCCTAACATCATATTTGTGCTCTTCGATGCCCTCTCAGCCCGCAACCTCTCGCTCTACGGCTACCCCCGCCTCACCAGCCCCAACCTGGAGCGATTTGCATCCTCCTCCACGGTCTACCACAACCACCACGCTGCCGGCAACTACACCACACCGTCTACTGCCTCGCTCTTCACCGGCGTCTACCCCTGGACTCATCACGCCTACAACCTTAGCGGATTGATCAGTCCCTGGGTCCAGCCTCACAACATCTTCGACCTGCTCGGAGATGCCTATTTCCAGGCTGCCTTTGCCCAGAACACTTTCGCCGATATGCTCCTTTATCAATTCCAGGACAGCCTCGACCTGCATAAATCGGTCGACCGCTTCAGCCTTGCCGGGCGGACTTTCTACGACCACCTCACCCGGCAGCGACGCGATCATGGGCATGAAGAGCATGGACCAGTTCCTTTTCAAACGCGAGGAGGCTCACGGCTCCCTTTTCTTCTCGATCTTCAACGACCTGGCAACTCAGATCGGCTACAAGCTCCAGACCGCCCGGCTTAAGGAGATCTACCCCAGCGGACCTCCCCGACTGGCAAATACGGACGTCTATTTTGAGCTCAGCGAAGTGATGACCGGCGTGATGTCCCTGCTGGACAGGCTTCCTGTACCTTCATTTAGCTATCTTCATTTCATGCCGCCCCATATGCCTTACGTCCCCGCCCGCGAGTTTACCGGACTTTTCGATGACGGCTGGGCTCCGCCTCCCAAGAAAAAGCACCGCCTCGCCCCGGGTGTCTCGCAAGAACGCCTGGAGGACCTGCGCACTTCCTATGACGAATTCGTTGCGAATCTGGATGCTGAGTTTGGCCGCCTAACGGACTATTTGGAGCGCAGCGGGCGGATGGAGGACAGCTATGTGATCTTTACCTCCGACCACGGTGAATATTTCGACGCGGCGTCTCGGGCCATTCTACCCCGCTGCTCTTCGAGCCAGGAATCCAGGTGCCGCTGGTCATCCATGCCCCTCGCCAGTCTATCCGCCAGGATATTTCCGCCCTCACCAGCAACGTTGACCTGCTCCCAACGCTTGCATCCATCGCCGGTGTGCCGCTCCCCGACTGGTGTGAAGGCCAACCTCTACCCGGTATCAATGGGGCTGAGGTTTCTGAACGTGATGTTTTTGTCCTAGAAGCCAAAGCAAACCCTGCCTACGGCCCGCTCCGTAAAGCCTCTCTGGCGCTTTTGCGCGGCCCGTATAAGCTTGTTCACTATTTGGGCTACAAATATTACCCCGATAATTACGAATTCTACGACCTCGCCAACGACCCCGAAGAGCTCCAAAACCAATATCCAGATCACCCGGCATCCCAGGAGCTGAAGACCGATCTCGACCAGCGCCTGGCAGAGATCAACCAGCCGTTTGGGTAGGTCCTCTCGCGGAACCTTTAATAAGACCCCTTTAACTTAAATAGGAATGTGAGACTTTACCTTGTGCTTTCCCCCTCCGCCTGAAAGCGCCTGGTTAATTCACCCCAAAATACTGGATTCGCTCAGCGGCATCCACCAAATCGATCTCGCCTTCTGATCCTGCTTCGCCCTGCCCGTCCGGGATTGGCAACTCGCCTTCCACCATCAGGCAGGTCAGGGTCTTTATGACCCCGGGGATCGGCTGGATTTCATGTTCGACGATCCGGCCGATATGATTGAGATCCTCTGCTTCAATCCTTGCCACCGCATCGAATGGGCCAAAGGTCAGGTGGGCTTCGTCGACGCCGTGGATGCTCCTCAAATCGCGAACCGCGCTTTTCAGCTCGCCGGTTTCCAGCTTGATCAACACAATCGCCTTCATCGTTGATCTCTCCTGGGCTCCCGTTGTTTAGACCGGAAGCCCAAATGAATTTATTAAGGAAAGAGCGAATTGCTTGTCGACCCTTCACAGACCCGGCCGTTGCCGTTCTTGTCCAGCCCGAAAATATCTCCGTAGCCCTGGCTTCGGCAGTACTCAAAACAAAGCTGTGCCCGCCTCTGGCTTGGGAAGCTGTTGCAGGTCAGTCTTCGTCCCAGGCAGTTGCAGACCGCCTGTTGGGTTTTTGTCGCCACCCTCGTCTGAGTCGGGGTTGGTGTGATGGTGGGAGTGGGCGTGATGGTGTAGGTCGGCACCGGCGTCGACTGCCAGATCCCGCGGATGTTAGCCTGGGCCTCGACCTGAGCAGACAGGAGCGAATTGTCGCAGGTCACATCCGGCGGAGTGCTTGTCATTTTGCCAAAACCCTGCTTTAACACTTCGTAGTTGACGAAGACCTCGTTGATCAGCACATAGCGAGGGAAGTAGCCGGTTGGGTCCTGGTCGGTGACATCCTGGATCAGCGTGACAAATTTGCCCTCCACCAGGCTCTGGTTGAAGCTCATAGACTGCCCGCTCTGCCACTCTGACGGCGCTTCGATATTTGGCGAGTCGACCCCGATATAGCGCACCCGGTAGGTCTGGTTGGTGATCAGCACCTCAATCGTGTCCCCGCCGAGCACCCGGGTGACCAGCCCTTGGAGGCGCGCGCCGTTTGGGGGCAGGCAGTAGGCGCCAGGGATATTCAGATCAAGCGTGGGCGTCGCCGGGCCGCTGGGTTGGGTTGCAGTTGCGGTTGGTGGGTCCGTGGAGCTGGGTAGGGGGGTATTGGTCTTCGGGATTGCCGCCAGGGTCTGGGCTGCCAGCGTTTCGGGCGGCGTCAGCTCCAGTGGAGGAGGCATACAGGCAGTTGCGCACAAGGAGATGAAAATGCAGGCAAATATCAGCTGTTTTATCACAGTCACTCCTCCAGCCCGTGCTTCCTGATTGGGCTCATGCCAGTTCAGACAAGCGGATCCCAGAGCTCAGGGGGCCTGGGCGCCGGTCATTAATCTGATTCTAACACAATCTGAAATGCCTGCACCAGAAAATTAAAATCTTGTTGAGATACATGGGTATTCTACATTTGAAATTGCAGTACAAAGTCTTTCCCAACGATCTTCCATGCTCCTAGATTGTCTATCAATTCGGTTAAGAGACTCTCAGGTCTTGTCGCCTCGGTTGACTTTCAGATGGACTCCGCTTATACTAGAGCAAATGGAGAGTACGCCTTGCCCGTTTCTGTAAAATACGACTTGCGTCGATAGATTTCTAATACGGCACGCCCACGCGTGCCGTATTGTTTATTTTAAAACCGAAAGGAGACCACTCGCAAATGGACTACGGGATGATCGGTAAGATTGAGAAAGCCAAAAGATACGCCTCACAACGAGACCGCATTCGCATTGATTCACTTTCAGTGACCTTCGAAGGGGAAAATAATGACCATACCGTCCACATCGTAGACGGGGTCTGGCAATGCGATTGTGATTTCTTCCAGAGCCGGGGGCGGTGCAGTCATACCATGGCGCTGGAAAAGATCCTCGAAGGCATGAAAGGCATCCCGGAATACATCGGATAACATCCTAATAAATGTTTGGCATTATGAAAGCGGGCTTCGGTCAGAGGTCCGCTTTTCATTTCCGCCGATAGGCTACCAGCTTGCGCCACAACCCTGTTTTTCAGTTTACAATGGATTGTTTAATCCGGTTTTATGATGGTCACTCACCTCCATCTCCACTCCAATTTTTCACTGCTTGAAGGGCTTGCCTCCCCTCACGAGCTTGCTCAGGCTGCCGCAATGCTGGAGATCCCCGCATTGGCCCTCACCGATCATGGTCGCCTGACCGGTGCGGTAGAGTTCACCCTCTCCTGCCGGGATTTGGGCATCCAGCCTATCCTGGGGATAGAGCTCGATGTGGTATTTCCACCACAGCCAGCCGCCCCACCTCAGGCGGGATCGCTTGTCCTGCTCGCTCAAGACCTGCGGGGCTGGTCATCGCTCTGCCGCCTGGCAAGCGCAGCGCAATCCGATCCTTCCGGGACGCTTCCCGTATCGATCGACCTGCTCGCCCGCCACAACCGAGGTTTGATCTGCCTCACCGGCGGAAGCCGAGGGCCTCTCGATCCCCTTGCGCTTCAGTCCGATCCCCGCCTGCTCTTCCAGACTCTTGATCGCCTGCGGCAGATCTTCCCCGACCGGTTGTATGTCCAGCTCCAGCTTCAATCCGCCGCCTACGCCTCACAGGTGGATAAGCTGGCCAGCATCGCCCGAGAAGCCGGCCTCCCGGTCGTCGCTGCTCAGAGCATCTACACCCTTTCCCCCGAGCAGGCAAGCCTGCACCGCACCCTGACTGCAATCCGGCTCAACCGGCCAATCAGCGATCTCGGAGATGATGCGGCGGGCCCTTCTGCTTCCCATCTGATCTCCCCAGAAGAGCTTGCCCGCCAGTATGCCCCATACCCCCAATCGCTTGCGTCCATCGCGGAAATTGCTTCCCGTTGCCGTTTTGAGCCGCCGCTCGGCGTCCCTCAATTCCCGGCGGTAGATCTCCCACCCGGAATTACCCTGCAGGAAATGCTCCGACGCAAAGCCGAGCAAGGGGCTGCCCGATTGTACGGCGCCGACCCTTCAATCCAGCGACGGCTTGATCATGAGCTCGGTGTGATCCATGAGTGCGGCTATGAAGCCCTCTTCCTTGTGATGCAGGAGATTGTCGAATTTGCTCACGATTCCGGCATCCCGATCGCCTCGCGCGGCTCAGCCTCTTCTTCATTAGTCGCCCACTGCCTCGGCATCACCTCCCCCGACCCTGTCCGCCTGAACCTCTACTTTGAGCGCTTTTTGAACCCGGCTCGGGCGACCCTCCCCGATATCGATACCGACCTGTGTTCACGCCGCAGGGACGAAGTGATCCAGTTCGTCTACCGCCGCTTCGGCGAGGACCGGGTTGCGATGGTCTGCACAGTGAACCGCTTTCGGCGCCGCTCAGCCCTCCGCGAGACCGCTAAAGCCTTTGGGCTTCCACCTGCCCAGGTGAGTGAGCTGGCCGAGAGCCTCCCAGACCGCTGGTATGGACCACCCGACCGCTTCCGTTCTCCCGAACAGCCTTTCGCCGAGCTTGCTGCTCGCCTGAACGACCCGCTCCACCAGGCGATTTTCTCCCACGCCTCCGACCTGATCGGACTGCCTCGTCATCTCTCCATCCACCCGGGCGGCGTGGTCATCGCGCCCGGTCCGATTGCCGATCTTGTTCCCACCCAGCTGGCTGCCAAGGGCATCGTTATCACCCAATTCGACCTCGATTCGATCGAAAAGATCGGCCTGGTGAAAATCGACCTGCTCGGGATCCGCGGTCTCACCGTCCTCGGAGATGTTGCCCAGGCGATTGCCGAATCCGAGCAGATATCTAAAAATGAAGTCCCGCCGAATGAGGCCCCGCCGAATGAGGCCCCGCCGAATGAAGTCCCGCCGAATGAGGCCCCGCCGAATGAAGTCTCACCGAATGAGGCCCCGCCGAATGAAGCCCCGCCGAATGAGGCCCCGCCGAATGAAGCCCCACCGAATGATGCCCCGCCGAATGAGGCCCCGCCGAATGAAGTCTCACCGAATGATGCCCCGCCGAATGAGGCCCCGCCGAATGATGCCCCGCCGAATGATGCCCCGCCGAATGATGCCCCGCCGAATGATGCCCCGCCGAATGATGCCCCGCCGAATGATGGCCCCGCCGAATAAGGCCCCACCGAATGAGGCCCCGCCGAATGAGGCCCCGCCGAATAAGGCCCCACCGAATGAGGCCCAGACTGCTGATCTCCGCCTCCCAAAAAATGCGACCCACAACCAGGCCCGTAGGGGCACTGAATTGCTTTCCGCCATCCCCTCCGATGACCTGCTTGTCGCCGACCTCGTCGAGCACGGCCGCACGATCGGCTGTTTCCAGATCGAAAGCCCCGGAATGCGGGCGACCCTCAAGGAGATCCACGCTCGCTCGGTGGACGACCTCATGGTTGCCCTGGCTCTTTATCGTCCCGGACCTCTCACCGGCGGGTTGAAGAACGCCTTCGTCGCCCGTTTTCGCGGCCAGCAGCCCACGGCTTACCTCCATCCGGCCTTGCAGCCGCTGCTCGCGGATACCTACGGCGTCATTCTCTACCAGGAGCAGGTCTTGCGGATCGCCTATGAGCTTGCTGGTTTTAACCTGGCCGAAGCCGACCTGCTGCGGCGGGCCATGAGCCATTTTGACCCAGGCAAGCAGATGCAAGCCCTACAGGAGAGCTTCATTATCCGCCTCGGCGAGCGCAGCGGCGTCCCGGCTGAGACCGGCGCTCGAAATCTGGGCGCTGATGGCAGCTTTTGCCGGTTATGGCTTCCCCAAGGCGCATGCCGCCTCCTATGCTCGGGTTGCCTGGCAGTCAGCCTGGTGCAAGGCTCACCACCCCGCCCTCTTTCTCGCTGCCGTCCTGGCTAATTGGGGCGGTTATTATGGGCAAGGTGTCTATCTTACGGAAGCCCGGCGATCAGGTTTGGTGATCCGCCCGCCGGATGTCAATTATGCCGGCTCCGAATTCAGCGTCAGCTATATTCGGGGCGAGCCGGTGCTCTTCATGGGGATGAACCAGGTCCGAGAGCTCACCCACCGAACCCAGGCTCGGATCCTCAAGAACCGCCCGTTTATCTCTCTTATGGATTTCCTCGTCCGCGCCGATCCGCGCCCGCAGGAGGCCGAGAACCTTGCCCGCTGCGGATCCCTGGAGAGCTTCGGCAGTATTCCCTCGATCCTCCGCCAGCTCGAGAGTGGGGGCTGGCGCGGAGGCCAGCTTTCCCTCTTCGACCTGTCTCCATCGAATGACCCTGAGGACTGGACGCTCGAAGCCAAGGCGGCTGCTCAGGAGGCCGTCCTGGGCGTCAGTGTGATCGCTCACCGCCTCGAGCTTTACGCAGACGCCATCTCGCAGAGCGGCGCCCTCTCAACGATAGACGCAGCTTCCCACCTCGGTGAACTTGTACGCGTCGCAGGCATGCGCCAGACCTGGCGCCGGAGCCGTACTGCAGCCGGAACCTCCTATGTGTACTTTATGGCGCTCGAAGATTTGGAAGGTCTTCTGGATGTGATCATCTCCGAAGACCTCTACCGCCGAATTCCGCTCGGTTTTCTCGACCGCCGGTCCGTATATCCTCGAAGGTCAGATGGAGCTGGATGCTGAGCGCGGTGAGCCGTTTGTTGGCCTCGAGCGAATATGGCCAGTTGCTGGATCATAGATGAGGATTCCTGCCAGAAAGTCATCCACCTGTACAAATTCAATTCGATAACCCCCTGGAGAACTCATATGCCGCATCGTTTGCTTGCCCGGTCTTTACCCACTCGATCGTTCCACCGAAACCGTCCGGTCGCTTTACTGTTTCGGGGCGCCCGGAAGGGTTTCACCGCCTTCTTTATGCTGCTTGCCTTCACACTCGTCTCAACAGCCTGTGGTTTCCGGGCCTCTCCCACCCCTCCTGAATTTCGGGCAACTGCTGTAACATCCGAAGCCCCACCCGAGGATCCCACCTTCGGCCTGCCCGCTGCCAGGGTGGAGATCATCGAATATGGCAATTTCACCTGCCGCGAGTGCCGGTCATTCTTCTTAGGGGGGATAAAAGAACAGCTCCTGCTTGAATATGGCGATGATCTACATCTAATTTGGCGCGATCTTCCCGCTGATTCCGATCTGTCGCGGCAGGCTGCTCAGGCTGCTCAGTGCGCCTATGAGCAAATCGCTTCTGGGAATACCACAACCTGCTGTTCTATTATGATCTCTCAGCCCAGCAAGACGGCAGTGCTCAACCGCAGGGTCCTTCGGCAGCCGCTGCGGAAAGTGGGCTGACCGACCGCCAGCTCCTGCTGGACCTGGCGAGCGATGCCAGCCTGGACCTGGATGCGTTCATCCTCTGCCTGGATGCATCCAGCCTCCATCCAGCCGTGCAGCAGGATCTCCAGGAAGCAAGCCAATCGGGGTACCAGCGCATCCCCACTTTTGTGATTAACGGAAATCCACTTATTGGTCCTCCGGTCTTCTCCAACTTTAAACAGGTGATTGACGCGCTGATTATGCCGACCGAGCAAGCCTCGAGCGCCGAATAAATCCAGAAATCAACGAGCCGTTCAGTCTGCCGAGCATGCCACATTCGATTAATTATCGCTTCACTCAACCCGCCCGACCATACGTCTGAGCAAATCTCAAACGTCTAATAAACGCTTTAACGAAAGAGGTGATCCAGCCGGTAGGGCAGCGTTCGTCTGCTCAGAAAATGGTTAATAAAAGATGATATTGCTCGCCTTTGCTTGACTCTCTAAATTTCTATGCGATAATAGAATTGACAGTCGGTTGGGTGCCCCCCTCACTCAGCCGGCTGTCCTTTTTTCCTCCCGTGATCCAATCCTCTGCTTTAATATCCTTGATTTCAAAACTTCTAGAGGCTTTTCCTGACCATGATCTGACTACCCCTGAATTTCAATGTATGAGAGTCCTTTTTGAGGATGGGATTCCCTGGACTGCTTCACAAAACCATCGGTGGGGCACAGGAACAGCCTGCCGAAGCTTACAGGTGGGAGAACCGCCTTGTTCGTACCGGTCGGTCTCACCGCCGAGCAGATTCGCGATTAAGCCTGGGTGAAACCATTGCTGCTATGACAGGTGTTATGTGTCTGGTCATTTTCGAATTTTTTTAATCCGCTTATTCTTAAGTCAATTATTGGTTTAATTGGATATAATGGATAATAATTTATTGAATACTTGACATGACAATGTTCTGAAATTAAATCAGTACACCCTTAGCCGTATGAATTCGGAGAGATGACTCTCATGACTACCGTTCAGGACCTTGCATCTTTTTCGGGTGAGACCCCCACCGGGGAGCCTTCGCCCATCCATCCTGATACTCGCATCGCCTCTCTCGCCCTCAAAGTCGCCGATCTGCCGCGATCCATCCATTTCTATACCGAGATTATTGGGATGACGGTCATCCATAAGACCGACAGCCAGGCCTTGCTTGGAGCTGGCGGGCAGCCCATTTTGAGGCTGGTGGAGGTTCGAGATGCTCGCCGCCAGCCGCCCAACACTACGGGTCTCTACCATGCCGCTATCCTCTGGCCTGACCGCCGATCACTCGCGGTCAAGATTGCCCAGCTGATCGACCTCCAGGTCCGTTTCGGCCAGTCCGACCACCTGGTCAGTGAAGCTTTCTATCTTTCCGACCCAGACGGCAATGGATTGGAGCTGTACCGCGACCGGCCACGCTCCGAGTGGGAATGGCAGTCGGACGCAGTTCGGATGGCAGTTGACCCGATCGATTTCGACGATTTCTTTTCCGAGATCGATCCAAGCAACTCGGCTTCCAGCAGTCCGTATGCTCCTCCAAATACCCGCCTCGGTCACATCCACCTTCGTGTGGCCGATATCGCCCTCGCCGAAGGGTTCTACCACGGTCTGCTGGGCTTTGATGTGACTGCCAGCATGCCGGATGCCCTCTTTCTTTCAGCCGGTGGCTACCACCATCACCTCGGCGTGAATACCTGGGAGAGCCGCGGTGGAAAGCCGCCAATCGGACCAACAGCCGGGCTGCTCGAGTTCACCATCGCTCTCCCCTTCCAATCCGAACTGGAACGCCTGGTTAAGCTGCTGGTGGATTCCGGCGTCCCTGTGGAGCGCCAGGATTCCTTCGCCCTGGTGCATGACCCCTTCCAAAACCTGATCCGCCTGGAATCGAATGCTTCTTCTGGCGCCTGATGAGCGTTTTGAAATCTTCCAGGACAGGCTGCTCTGAAGGTTTTCACTCACGTCTCAAACTCAAATCGATATAACCTTCACCGCCCGCCGCTGGGCTTCCAGGATATCGCCCATCCCACCCACGATCCCAACCCGCACCTTGTCGTTAAGGTTGTAGTAGTTCAAGCAGGTACTGCACAATACCAGGCGTACCCCCTTGGCTTCCAGCGACTTGAGTGAATCAATCACCGGCGAGCCGTCCACCGCCAGCCTTACACCGTTAGTATAAAAGCAGATCGCCGCCGGGCGGATATCCTCATCATTTAACAATTGGAAATAGGTAGTAATTAGCTTGCGCTGCAACTCGGGCTCGGCATCCCCCATGCCGTTGCGTGTGATCAGCAGAACAGTGTCAGAATCGGGTATTGACATACAGCCTCCTGTTTTTGGATTTGCCTTTCAATAGAAGGATTGTGGATTTATCTCTGCTGAGGGAGGCAATATAATAAAAAAAACCGCCGCAGGCGCATCGCTGCAGCGGCGTAGAAGGCTTGTCCAAGGCTTAAGACACTAACCAGCTTCCGCCACGCGCCGAAATGCGCTGCAGTGCTGTCGAGCGCAGCCCTGCGCCCGAGCGCCGATTTCAAGTATGGCGGTTGTAACTTATCATTGTCCCATTTCTTATCGAAAAATCCAGATCAGCCTGCCGAGAATTTTATCATAAGGGATGAGGGCAATTCGTCATCCCAATTCAACTTGCGCCACCCAGCGAGCCGACCTCCCCGTTTTCTGCCCAAGGAACATCCGAAGCTGGGCACCGTGTTCTTGAATGTGGCGCAGATTATCGAGCAGCAATCCCGCGAATGGGATCTCACCCCACGAGAACCGGCACAGTTTGTAAGCCCGTTCGTCCGACAGTGCATTTATGGTCTCCTGGCACTTATTTCGGCAGTGCGCCAGATAGCCGAGCAGCTCATCTCGGGTGTAGATCCGCGGCGGCAGGACTCCAGCCGGATGTTTCGCTTGACTTTGATTATCCCATTCGAAATAATAGAATTTCGGGTAAAATTACTCTATTATGTCCACACATCTCGCCGTCTTCGGGGGCTCCGGTCGCACCGGGCAGCATTTGGTCCGTCAGGCTTTGGAATCTGGCTTCCAGGTGACCGCCCTTGCCCGCAGCCCCGAAAAACTTACCGGTCCTCTGGCCGCCTCGCCAGATGGACTGGCTCTCGTTAAGGGCAGCGTCACAGATCCAACCGCAGTAGCGAAAACCATCCAGGCTGCGGATGCGGTCATCAGCCTGCTCGGACCCACTAACAACCGCCCCACTTTTGAGGTCTGCCGCGGCACCCAGGTCATCTTAGACGTGATGGCTGCTCGCGGACTGCGCCGGATTGTGCTCACCGCTGGCGCAGGGGTATCCACAGCGGGCGATTCCCCAACCGCCATCGATTTTGCGATCGGCTATATCCTCAAAGCGGCCGCCAGAAACGTCTACCGCGATATGCAAAGCACGGTCGACATCGTGCGCGCTTCAGGCCTGGACTGGACCGTCATACGCGCCCCTATGCTCACTGATCAGCCGGCTTCAGGTAACCTTCGGGTCGGTATGCTTGGTGATGATATTGGCATGCGTCTCTCGCGGCAAGACCTGGCAGCATTCATCCTGAAGCAGGTGGAATCCACCGAGTATCTCCACCAATCCCCTGTCGTCAGCAATTAACCAGGGCGATGAATACCGGGCGATGAACCGCACGCATTATTCATAGAACATATGTTTGTCTTTTCGATAAACTTAGGAATAATATTCAAACCTTCTTCCACAATCGCTTGTCCACAACATTGCCTGCTGTGGAGTACTCGAACCAATCTTGAAAGGAATCAGATATGAGCAAAGTCCGTCTTCTCGTTGGCACCCGCAAGGGCGCATTTATCCTCACCTCAGATGCAGGCCGCAAGACCTGGGAAATCAACGGCCCCCATTTTTCCGGTCTGGAGATGTACCATCTCAAAGGCGCCCCATCCAATCCCGATCGGATTTACGCCTCCCAGGCAACCCTCTGGTTCGGTCAGATCGTCCACCGCTCCAATGACGGCGGCCTCACCTGGGAGACAGTCGGCAATAAATTCCTCTACGATGGCGACCCCGGCACCCACCAGTTCTATGACGGCACCCAGAAACCCTGGGAGTTCAAGCGCATCTGGCAGTTCCAGCCTTCTTACAACGATCCCGACACCGTCTATGCCGGCGCCGAAGACGCCGCCCTCTTCCGTTCCACTGACGGAGGCCAGACCTGGGCTGAGCTGCCCGCTCTCCGCAGTGTCGATGGTCACTTATGGGGACCTGGAGCCGGGGGAATGTGCCTCCATACCATCTTGCTGGACCCTCGCAATCCGGACCGCATCTACGTCGCCATCTCTGCCGCTGGCGCCTTCCGCACCGATGATGGCGGGCAGACCTGGTTCCCGATTAACAAAGGTCTAAAATCGAACTACGAGCTTCCTGTTTCGGATGCCGAGGTAGGTCACTGTGTCCACGGGCTCGCGATGCACCCTGCTCGCCCAGATATCCTTTACATGCAGAAGCATTGGGATGTGATGCGCAGCGATAACGCCGGTAATATGTGGCATGAAGTCAGCGGCAACCTCCCCTCCGATTTTGGCTTCCCCATCGCTGTTCACGCCCACGAGCCAGAGACTGTCTACGTCGTACCGATCAAGAGCGACGGCGAGCACTACCCTCCCGAAGGCAAGCTGCGGGTCTACCGCAGCCGGACCGGCGGGAATGACTGGCAGCCCCTCACCAAAGGCCTCCCGCAATCCAACTGCTATGTCAACATCCTGCGCAGCGCCCTTTCGGTCAATTCGCTGGATCCATGCGGGGTTTACTTTGGCACCACCGGCGGTCAGGTTTATGCTTCCGCCGATGAAGGGGATAGCTGGACAGCTATCGTTCACGACTTCCCAGCCGTTCTCTCGGTCGAGGCCCAGACCTTGCCATGATCCGGCTTGCCCTGCCCTCCCACCTCTGCCGCATGGCAGGCGTGGAGCGTGAGGTTCAGCTTCAGATCGAGGGCATTCCCAATATGCAGGCAGTGCTGGATGCCCTCGAAGCTGAATATCCCATGCTCCAGGGCACGCTGCGCGACCACCTCACCAGGCAGCGCCGCGCCTATATCCGGTTCTTCGCATTGGGAGAAGATATTTCCTTAGACCCGCTGGACCGGCCTCTTCCCTCCGCAATTGCCGACGGCTCGCAGCCGCTTCGGGTCGTCGGCGCGATGTCCGGCGGCTGATCCTTTGACCGAATCCCCTCCCCCTGATGCCGATATCGCCATTTGGGGGAGGATTAGAGCCCCCTTTGCGTTCTTTGCGACTTCGCGTTTGGATTTCTTTATCAATCCATCATGATATTAAGACACAATATTCTTTGATTAAAATAAATTGTTCTTAATCAGATCCTGGATCATCTTCGCAAACCCTGCTCCCACGTTCGGAATGCTCTCAAGCCCTTTCGCTCCCATCGTACGGTAGATCAGCCCGATGTCTTGCTCCAAATCCTCGATCGACCAGGCGGCTTTTCGCTGCGCCCAAATCCGGGCTTCAGGCTCGTTGTTCAACATCATCTCGTAGACCTGGTTCGCCAGCAGCTCGACAACCCGCTTGTTCAACTGCCGCTTATCGCCCGGGATGATCGGGCGGGGGATGCGGTCCAGGATCCCATGTTTTTGGGCAGCTTCACGCACACGCAGAGCGAGCGCCCGTTCGCCTTCGCCCACTGCGGCGTAGCTCCCCGTAGGGTAGATGCGCTGGTATTCGTCCGCCAGGTAGGGGAAGGAGCCTCTAAGCACATTGAAGAAATAGTCCTTCAGCTGGTCTGCTAGGGTCAAGCCGCCTGCCAGCACGAACTTTCCGCCGTGCTCGGCTGTCCAGCGCACGACTGCCTTGATATTCGCGGCATCGTCGCATAACCCCGGCAGAACCGGCATGAAGCAGATCCCGGTCATGATTCCCGCCCTGGCAAAAGCTTCCATTGCAGCAAATCGCTTTTCGGGCGGAGGAGCGAGATGCTCCATCTGCTGGATCCGTTCATAATGAGGCAACTCGGGTGTGCTGATGATGCTGAAAGCCACGACCGACGGGCTGCGCCGGTGGATCGCCTGGATCAGGTCCAGGTCTCGGGTGACCAGCGGATTGCGCTCCAATATGAAGACGGGAAAGCCCAGATCGCAGCACACTTCAAGCATCTGGCGGGAGATTTGATATTTTCGCTCGGCGGGCTGGTAGTCGCCGGTGAAGATCAGGTCAATCGGCGTCCGTTGGAGGGCGGTCTTCAGCAGGGCAGCCGCGTTTTCTTTGACCTTGATCTTATAGGCAAAATCCGCCGGATCTTCGTAAGGCGAGTATTTTCGCTCGCGGCAGTAGCAGAACTCGCAGCCGTGCTGGCAGCCGATATAAGGATAGGCGCTGTAGCGCGTCCAGAACCAGTGGTCGGCGCGTTTGGCCTTGTTTAGGATGCTCTTCGGGTGGTAGGGAATAAAGCGGGTGCGGTAATTCATCCGTTTTCCTGGTCACTTTACAAATCCGCAGTTTGGGCTGTGAATGAAAGCATTTTCAGCTTCCAGTAGGAAAATGTGCTCAATAATGCTTCTACAACCAGAAAATTCATTGTAAATATAACAGGCGAGTTTTTCAAGACTAATTCCGGTACAGATGGAAATGATATTGGCGGATTAATTGGCGTCTAAACTAGCCCAGATGGAGTGGGTTGACGCGCAGAACGTACTACAGAGAAATTCACCCACCAATTCCAGGACAAACATTGTGACAAATGGCATTTGACCATTGGGGGATAAATTCGATACAATCTATGGTACCGGGGCAATGCACTGGATTGTGTTGTAGGTTCTGGCTTCAACATCACTCCATAAATCATTAATCTAAAGGGCGTCAAGCGCACAGTCGCGTTGTATGTTGATCATGCTCACCTGAAACGTTCAATGAGGAACAGAGTATGGATGCCTTACAGCTAGTCATTGTTGTGTTGTCAATTGTGTTGGGCATTAGCCTGATGCGGTACTTAGTTGCCCCACCGTTATCCATGGCGACTAGCCTGGTGCTGTGCGTGTTCCTGGTAGTTGGATTGGGGCTGACCGTGTTCATAGGACTGAGCGGATTGGCGCGGGTTCTCGCGGTTGGAATTATCCTGGCAGGCTTTGTGGCGGGATACCTGGCAGCTACAAGAGTATTCCTGAACCAGGAAGAGGAGCGACACCTGCCTGAGCTGAGCCTTCCACCGGCGGAACAGCGAGACCATGCTGCGGTGATTTACTTCACCCACGGCGAACCACCAGCTTACAGTCCAATGCCGTGGATCGAAACCTTCAAAGAACTGGATGCGGACAAAGTCTCATTTATCCCAATGCCGTTCCGTCCATTTTTCTTCCTGAAACTGCGCAAAGAATACCTGAAGGTCGGTGGAAGCCCGCATAACTATATTCACCAGGATATGGCGCGCAGTCTGAAAGAGGTATTCAGAGCCGAAGGGGATGATAGGACGCGTTTTTACATAGCCTTCCTTGACTCAAATCCGCGACCTGATGAGGCAGTGATCCGCGCTCTGAACGAAGGTGCTAGCAGGGTGATTTTTGCTACTGTATTTGTGACCATTTCTAGCCACACCAAGGCTGGGCAGGATATGGTCAAGAAGCTTGATCTGGAAAAATATGGTGTGCCCATTTGCTTCTCAGAGCCGTTGTGGAATTCCGAAACCTTAAAGGAATTGTTCGTCACTCGTGCAAACGAGAACCTTAATGGGATGGATAAGTCGAAAGTCGGGATACTTCTAGTAGGTCACGGGCAACCAGAAGACTGGGACAAGATTTACCCTACCCAAACTGAACAGGAGACTCTTTTCCGCCAGTCCATCATCACTCATCTGGTTGCGGATGGGTACGCGGAAGAGAACATCTCGCTGGCCTGGATGGAGTTCAAGAAACCAGAGATCCGCGAGGTGGTTCAGGAACTGGCGGATAGAGGCGTTGAGAAGTTGTTTGTATTTGCCACGTCGATCAGCGCCTCCTCACTACACAGCTTATATGACATCCCCGAGGCGGTGATCGAGACAGGGCTGCCGGAAAACGTGGAGATGGTAAACCTGGGCGCGTGGGACGATGATCCGATTGTCATCCGGGCAATCAAGGAACAATTGAAAACGTGCAAGTAGGCTGGTACGTTTCTTACCAACATTCTACTAGCGAACCATATCTGGCGACGGACTGGATGCCCACGTCGTGCCAGCAATGGAGATTGAAAATAACTGAGGCAAGGATATTCTCGGCTGACCTGCCCCTTATGGCTTGTATGTCTTCGTCCCGAGTTTACCCTGATTGAGGGGCTGTCTGTTTACAAGGTTTTGACAGTCCCTCAAGTTTGAAGACTTCTGCGTTGTTTGTATCGCCAAAGATTTTTTCTGATTCGGCTGCCAGGTTCCAAGTTGTCCCTTCAGAACTGCTTCGAACCTCACCCACCCGATTGATCCGCACAATTGCCGGCATAGAGTCAATCCCCAACCCCCCGAAGATCATTGACGCAGATTTATACAGTATTCTCCAAGCCTTCTGCGCTCACAACGTCCAATTGAGTGTAAGAACATTACACCAGAGCTGGGAGCGGCAGATATCGATTTCTTGACCTCGCTGCCTGATCAACAGCTTCACCGGTCCCCACATCTACAGAAAATCAAAAGACATCTTCAGAAGATAATAAATCCATTAATACCTTACCATAACCTTGACAAATCCTAAATATTACATATAATAAACATACTTATATCGACAATACTTAGACAATAGTTTTTCAAAGGAGACTAAGAATGAAACGTTTACAGATCGTACCCCTTTTCTTGCTGGTGATTACTTCTCTTATTCTGGCGGCCTGCGCCCCGGCTGCAACCCCGGCGCCAGCTCCCACCCAGCCGCCAGCCCCCGCCCCTACCAAGGTTCCACCAACTGAGCTTCCTGCTCCGAAAGATATCGTTGATACCGCCGTTGCAGATGGTCGCTTTACCACTCTCGCCGCCGCCCTTACCGCTGCCGGTCTTGTAGATACCCTCAAGGGGGAAGGCCCCTTCACCGTCTTCGCTCCCACCGATGAGGCTTTCGCCAAGCTCCCTGCCGGGACCGTTGAAGATTTGCTCAAGCCCGAGAATCTGGAGACCCTCAAGAACATCCTGCTTTACCATGTCGTTTCTGGCAAAGTCATGGCTTCGGATGTCGCCAAACTTGAAAGCGCCGAGACCGTCGCAGGCGATCCAGTTAATGTCAAACTTGACATGGACAAGGTCTACATTAACGACTCCCTGGTCACCATCACCGACATCGAGACCGCTAATGGAGTGATCCATGTGATCGACACTGTCCTTCTGCCTCCGGCTGAGGTCGCCGACATCGTGGATACTGCTGTAGCAGATGGTCGCTTCACCACCCTTGTTGCCGCCGTTGAAGCCGCAGGTCTGGTGGATACCCTCAAGGGCGAGGGTCCATATACCCTCTTTGCCCCTACCGATGAGGCTTTTGCCAAGCTGCCTGCCGGTACGGTTGAGGACCTGCTCAAGCCTGAGAACAGCGAGACCCTGGAGAACATCCTGTTGTACCACGTGGTCCCGGGTAAGGTCATGGCTGCCGATGTTGTTCAGCTCGATGGTCAGATGGTCGATACTGCCCTTGAAGACGCTCAGATCGCGGTCAGCGTCAAGGATGGGAATGTTTACTTGAATGAGACCACCCAGGTGATTATTACAGATATCGAGACTGCAAATGGCGTTATCCATGTGATTGACGCCGTGCTCCTGCCTCCCACCGAGCTCGCAGATATTGTAGATACTGCTGTAGCCGATGGTCGCTTCACCACCTTGGTCGCCGCTGTTGAAGCTGCAGGTCTGGTGGATACCCTTAAGGGCGAAGGTCCTTTCACCCTCTTTGCCCCTACCGATGAGGCCTTTGCCAAGCTGCCAGCCGGTACGGTTGAGGACCTGCTCAAGCCCGAGAACCAGGAGACCTTGAAGAGTATCCTGCTCTACCACGTGGTCCCGGGCAAGGTCATGGCTGCCGATGTTGTTCAGCTCGATGGTCAGATGGTCGATACCGCCCTCGAAGGTGAGCAGATATTGATCACCATTAAGGATGGCATGGTATACCTCAACGAAACAGCCCAGGTCATCATCACTGACATCGAGACCTTAAACGGTGTTATTCATGTGATTGATGCAGTTCTTTTACCGGAGTAATTCCCATTTACTGTTGTTTCTTCCCTCATGATTGGGATAAGAGAGCCGGCTTTTCCGGCTCTCTTATTGTTTCAAACTTTTTCTCAGCCCCAGATCTGAACCAGAAAAATTCAAGTTATCGCATCATTCCTGGATCAAGGTAACTGCCTGATTCGGTGAACCCAACCCCGCTGGCTTCCAGCGTCTGACTTCCAAATCCCGCTTAATCTTCATCCGTCAGGCCCAATTCCTTGATTACCTCAGAGATCGCCTGATCGATCTGTGCCCTAAGGTATTCCGCCAGATTCTTCGCCGGGCTGAGACGTAGCAGCCGCACCAATCGGTTGCAGCCCATGCTGTAGATCTCTGTCAGCTTGATCAGCTCACCCACATCTCCATTTTCACCTGCCTCCTCTGCCAGCTTCAGCGTTTTTCGGAGCACCACCCGCATTTTTGCCAGTTCTTTGGTCAGCTCCCGATCTCGCCCCTCCCTTCCTCCCTGCCATCTTGCCGCATCCCGACGCGCTTCGGCGCTCACCGGTTCTTTTCCGCTTTCTATCAACATCGTATCTAATCTCTCCAGAAATTCCTCCGCCAACTGGTCTGATTCCTCCCGCTTGCTTAGTCCTTTTTCCGCCTTGATGATTTCTCCCAGCCGGTAAGTTGTCAGTGTGTAGGCGTTCGTCAACTGCGACGTCTCTTTAATCAAATTCACTTCCCCGATCTGTTTCCAAAGCGTTTCAGCCAATCGCCGCATCCCTAAAATTTCTTCGTCGATTCCCTCCAGGTCTTCCTGCATCACTGCCTCCAGTTCCTCGTCCTGTTGGCTGCGAGCGTACATCCCGTGTTTCAGTCCTTCTCCTTCGACGAAGGGCTTTGGTCTGCGCCTCGGAGCTTCCAGCGAACCGCTAAATATCCTCTCGTCTTCTCCTGGTTGGACCGGCAGCTTTCCCAATCGGTACTTCGTAAATCGTTTATCCTCTCGGCTGTCCAGAAATCGCTTCATCTCCTTCATTCCTCCCCCTTCATCAAGTTTAATCCTGATTGCTGTCCGTCGCAGCGCGTTCAAGTTCAGCTTCGCTTCCGCTATCCCCGCTTTCCGTCCGTATATCTTCAGGTTGCCAAGGATTCGAGCGCTCGATAACGGCCTATCCTCCACCCACGCCGTCTTTTCTGTGTACGATTTCATCAGGATGGGATCCTGCAGTGGGGAAAAGATGTAGCTTTCTTCTTTCATTATCTTTAGCCGCCCACTCACCGATAACCAGTTCAGCATCGCCTCCCAGACCTCGGGCTTTAGCTTCACCGGATCTTCCCCAATTCGCCAACGCACCCAGGCTTCCTTTTTCCTCCGCTCTATTTGTCCCCAACGCAGCTGTCGCAGAGATTCCAGCGGTACTCCCATACTTAGCCTTACCAGGAAAAACGCCAGTTCACGCCTTCCTAGTATTGATGCATCATTTTCCAGGATGCCCAGCAGCCTCCGTTCCTCCCCCTCGGTAAGCAGCGTCGCTTCTGCATAGCGCGGTACCTTGGGTCTCTTGATACCCCTGGCTGGGTTGAACCCATCCTCGCATTCTGGGTCGATCCTCCGGACTACGCACCAATCGTAGAACGCAGCGATAACCCCCAAATCGTTGGCAATCGTCGAATTTGCGTACCCTTTCCCACCCATCCACCGGATGTGCGCCTCAAGATCAGCCTCCTGCAGCTCCCAGGGCATTTTCCCTTGGTCCATCAGCAGCCGGCGCCAGCCCTGTCTCGCTTTTATTTCCACCCCAGGGCGGAAATTCACTCTCCGTTCCTCCAGCCACAGCTCGAATCCCTGGCTCCAGCGCAGTAGTCGTTTTGAAGCTCCGCGTCCTGCCCTGTCCGCCGTTTCCCCAAACAAAGATACAAGCAGCCACGGTGCTTTTTCTTCAGCACCCATATCTCAGATTTCTCCACCCGTTAATTTAGCACATAAGTTCTATTATATCAACCCTTTTATCCATTTTCACCCCCTCCCCCCTGTCACGATTAGTTTACCTGGCGAACCTGATTCCCTCTCCAGCCTCCACCTGTCAATACGAAAGCACCTTGCAAATCAATTCCATCTTCTAATATCTCCTTTCATGACGAGCGCATTTGCCAAACTTGATCACCTCACAAGCCTCCCCCTGTCATTGCGAGGAGCGCAGCGACGAAGCAATCTCATTCCCCTCACCACCTCCTCTCAGTCACAGCGTTTGCACCTATAAATGCCCTCCCCTCGCCTCTTTTCCAATAAAAAAGCCTCCCGCAAGTCCGCACCCGCGAGAGGCTTGCTCTGCACTTCAGAACCTCTAATCCGTCCTGCCCTCGATCGCTCGCTGCAGCGCTCTCTCCAGCTCCGCATCGGCGCAGGGTTCCAGCTCAACCTCTCCCGCGGATGCCAGAATCCGCTCTACCTTCTCGTGAGCTACCTGATCGATCGGCTTGCTCCCGGCAGCCACCCACTCTTCGCTCGTCTGCCGTGCGAACAGGGCTGGGAAGAAAAGCTCCTTCCGAAAATGAGCCACGGTGTGATCCTGGTCCAGATAGCTGCCGCCGTACCCCACTTTACGGATCAGCTCCACAGCCAGCGTGTCTTCGTTCACTTCAAAGCCGCTCAGGATCCGCTTGATGATATGCACCATCTCGTCGCAGATCACCGCCATTTCTGGCGAGCCATACATCCCAAATGCCATGCTCCCCAGAGCCTGACAGAGCGTCATCCCCGCCAGCCCTACCAGCAGCATCGTATGCATGGCTTCAGCTGCCGCTTCCGCGTCTGGTATTTTGCCTTCTACCCCGCCTCCCAACCCGTAAATCGGCAGGTTGTATTTCCTTGCCAGCTGCACCATTGCCACTTTGCCCAGGTCCTGCTCAGGGCTGCCGTAGGTCACCTGCGTGGTGCGCATGTCGAAAACGTCCGTATCCGGTTTCAGCACCACTGGCGCTCCGGGCTGGATCAGCTGAGTCAGGACCACCCCGAACAGGACTTCGGCGTTGGTGAGCGCCACCGTCCCTGCCACGGTCGCCGGGCTGGTTGCGCCCATCAGCGGTCCGGGAGAATAGAGGATTGGCACTCCCGCCAGCACCGCATCGTAAAGCCCTTCGTTCATGATTGCGATCTTGAGCGGGCTGACCGGGGTGACGATCCCCAGCATGCTCGGCTTCTGCCGCAGTCCCTGCTCCCCACCCGAGACTGCCGCAGCCATCCCCAGCAGCGCCTGCGTGAACGGCCTTTCGAGGATGTTGATCACCGTCGGTTTGCTCGTGTTCCGGAAGATCGCGTCGAAATCGTGAAAGAATATCGCATTCGTTGGCTGGTCGCCAGACATGCACAGGGTTTGCACGAAATCGATGTGCTTCAGCGCATGGCCAATGCGGGTGTTGTTCACCATATCCTGCTTCGTCGGCTGGCGCGACTGCCTCTTTTCGAAATCCCAGACCATCGGCTCCGAGGTCCCGCCCATCCCGTAATACGTCCGCCCGTGCTCGACCTGCAGGTCCATTGCCGGGTCGTTCCGTCCAAACAGCGTGAACGACTTCGGTGCGGTTGAGATCGCCCATTCCACCATCTCCTTCGGCAGGCGGATGCTCCGTTCGCTCCGGTCAACTTTGGCGCCGCCTTTCGCAAAGATATCCAGGAACAGGTCGGATTCGCTGTACAACCCTGGCTCCGTTAATAGATCGAGCGAAGCCTGGTAAATTTTATCTACGGCTTCGTCAGAGATCACCGTAAAACTGCCGCTGCGTGCGCCTGGTTTCATGGGTTCATTACTCCTTCTTTTGCGATTGATTTTGTTGCTTTAGGCTGTATCCCCAAGAAAATTCTTAATATGATTTTATTAAGGCCTGCCCTCTATTTAGGCGAAATCTGTCCTGAAGGCGCCGCCAATATTTTTGGTGCAGCGGTTGAAGCCCGCAGGATTACTTCAAAGTCCAGCTGCATAAACACGGGGGGATGATCCAGCTCTGAGGGGGTCTTAATCCGCTCCAACAGCAGGTTTACCGCCGTCTCAGCCAGGCGGGTATGGCTGGTTGAAACAGCCGAAATCGGCGGTTTTGAGAAGCTGAACCAGTCCAGGTCGTCAAAACAGATCAGGGAGATATCTTCCGGGATCGAAAGCTCGTGCTGCCGCAGGGTCTTCATTACCCCAGGCATGATCGCGTTGCTCGCCACGAACAGCGCTGAAGGAGGGCAGCCAAGTCTCAGCAGCTCATCGCTTGCGATCGAGCCCCAGGCGCTCCGCATCCTGTCCAGCTTTACGAGCTCCTGGTCAATTTGCAGCCCGGCATCTTCAACCGCTTTCAAATAACCTAACCAGCGGTCGTGATTGCTGCTGTAAGCCACATCTCCTCCGATAAAACCGATCCGGGTGTGCCCGAGCTGCAGGAAATGCTGCGTGGCAGCCTGCGCCCCAGCAAAATCCTCGAACACGATCGTATCCAGCCGGTTATCCTCCACCTGCCGGACGATCGATATTGCCGGGATCCGCCGGTTGATGAGCGTATCGATCAGCTTCTTCTCCCCTTGGGTGGGCACCCAGATCAGCCCATCGACATCGTGACCCACCATCTGGCGGAACACAGCCTGCTCGATTTGGGGATCGTCTCTTGTGGACGAGAGCAGCAGCTGGCAGCCGCAGGCATTCAACTGCTGGCTGATGTCGTCTGCCAGGGCGGTGTAGTATGCATTCAGCAAATTCGGGATCAGCAGTCCAACGGTGTGGCTGCGTTGTTGCCGCAGCCCGCGCGCTCGCAAGTTGGGCTGGTAGTTCAGCTCTTCGGCGGCTTCCAGTACCCGCAGCCGGATTTCATCAGAGAAGTAGCCGCTGTTGTTCAACACCCGCGACACGGTTGCGACCGAGGTCTGGGCGAGCTTCGCGATGTCTTTCAAGCTGGCGCGGGTCGGGATTTCAGCGTTCATCGCCAATTCCCAGCTCTAATGCGTCCTCATAGGATTGGGCTGCTTGAGCCACCCTCCGTGCAATCGCTTCTACCCGCTCGATCGAGTTATGCACCATAAAGAGGTCCACCACTCCCAGGATCATCGGGCGGTCAATTCGCTCAAAAAGCCGGTCAATGTGCGCCTCAAATTCTTCCTGGCTGGTTTCTGCCTCCAGGATCGGAGATGGGATTCCGCCCCATATCATCGGCCCAGCCTCCCATGCCTGCCAGGCTTCATCGAAGCTGCAGGAGGTGAGCGGCGCCGGCGAAAACAACTCGCAGACGTCCAGCCCGCTCTCTGGGATCAGATCCAGCAGAGAGCGCACGTCCCCGTCCATGTGGCTCCCCACGAATTTGCCTTGTGCGTGCAGGATTTCGGTATATTGCTGGTATGACGGCAGACAAAATTCGGCGAACAACCGCCGGTTGGTCATCAGCCCGTGCAAGTTGTCTGGGAACTCGACGTAAGGCGCCTCCAGCCTGTCCAGCCTGGATAAATTGTCGACCAGCTGTGCGTCCAGGACCTCGATCAGCCGCTGCACCTGCTCCGGTTCGTCGTGAAGGGCGTAGAACAGAGCGGTTTCCCCCAGATATTCCAGCAGCACCTGCTGAAAGGGGATGCGCTGGAGCAGCGGCACGACCAGTCCATCTTCACCGATCTGCGCCTCTTCTATTTTTACTTTCTCGCTCAGCGGCACCAGCTCAGCCCGCTCCAGGATGTGCTCCACCACGGCATAATCCTCAGGTCCGCTGATCAAGTGCCTCTTCAGGTATGGGTCCGTACCCGAGAGCACGTTCTCCTCCAAAAGCACATGCTCAAGCTTCAGCTTCCCGTTCTTCGTATGGATCTCAGTCTCGGTCACCCCGGGCTCTTCGGTCGAGACGAAATCCCACATTCCTGGGAAGTTTTCAACGACGGGCTCGCAGAGCTGTAAGCGCGGCTCGCCGTTGAAAGACACCCGCAAATCCACTCCATGCAGCTTCAGGGCGTATGCTGCCGTAAATTTCAACCGCCCTACCCCTGTTGCTTTGTGCACCTCGTCCAGCGACAGCCCGCGGAATTGCTCTGGCAGCGTGCCCCGCCTCAAATGAGCTTTGTACCAGGTTTCTAATCGGGTGATAAACGGCAACGGCATAATTGGCGCTCCTGCCAGGTCGACCGAAGGTCCTCCTGCCAGGTGGACCGGAATCCCGGTGCTCCTGGCGCCACGCAAGCTACTGTTTGCGCCACGCAAGCTACTGTTTGCGCCACGCAAGCTACTGTTTGCGCCACGCAAGCTACTGTTTGCGCCACGCAAGGTGTAGTTCCTTGCGTCCATCGCCCTCAGCGCCCGCTCTCTCATCCCCATCTCAAGCACCATCTTATTTGACGGCTCCGCCGGTTAGACCGCGGATGAAATAGCGCTGCCCGAACATATATACCAGCACGATCGGGATCGTCGCGATCAATAAACCTGCCATCGTCGCCGGGATGTCGACATAGTTGCGTGAGCGCAGCGCCGATATCCCAACCATCAGGGTCTTCAGCTCGTCCTTCTGCATGAACACCAGCGCAATCAGCAGCTCGTTCCAAACCCACAGGGCGTTGACCACTATCAGCGTGATCACCGCCGGCATGGAGAGCGGCATCATGATCCGCCAGAATACCCCGAGGCTGGAGCAGCCGTCGATCCGCGCCGCTTCGATGATCTCATGGGGGATTGCCCGAAAGAAGTTTGTCATTAAATAAATCGAAAATGGAAGCAGCAGTCCGGTATAGATCAGGATTGTGCCCTGATAGGTATTCACCAGATGCCAACGCACCATCGAGACAAATAGCGGCACCAGCATCACAACCGGAGGCACCACCATCAACGAAAGGATGATATTGAACAGCGTGCGCTTTCCCGGGAACTCCATGCGCGCAAAGGCATAGGCTGCCAGGCAGGCGATGATCAGCGATACCGCAACTGCCCCAACCGTCAGGATTGTACTGTTAGCAAACCGGATGAAGAACTTTTCGCCAGCCAGGGCGGTGTTGAAATTCGACAGGATCAGCGATTCGGGCAGACCAAATTTATCCCGGATATACTCAGAGCGAGTCTTGAAGGCAGTGACGGTCATAAAGTAGATCGGGAAGAGCGAAAGCAGGGTGGCTAACAGCAGCGAGATCTGGCGTCCCGACATCCCGAGCCAGTACTTGAAGCCATACTGTGATTTCATCAGTTCACCTCCATCACAGCCGACCGTTCGCGCAGGCGAAGCTCGAGGAAGATAAACACGCCGGTGATCATCAGCAGCAGCACCGATACCGCCGAGGCGATGTTCATCTGGTTATAGCGGAAGCCGCTTAAATAGATGTAAAGCTCGGTGACCATAGTTGAATTGCCCGGTCCCCCGCCGGTCATGACGTAAACATAGTTGAACACCCACGAAAGCATCGTGATCACCGAGACCACAGTGAAGAACTCGATCACCCCCGCAAGCTGCGGCACGGTGATGTTCCACTGCAGCTGCCACCAGTTTGCCCCATCGATCTTAGCCGCATCAAACAGCTCTTCCTCCACCGACATCAGCCTCGCCAGGAAGAGCACGATCCCAAACCCGACCTCTTTCCAGATGATGACAAACATCAGGGTCGGCAGCGCCAGTTTCGTGCTGCCCAGCCAATCCAGCGCTAAACGATCCAAACCAATGGAGATCAGGAATTCATTCAGCACCCCACTGAGCTGGAATATATATGAAAACACCAATCCAACCACTGTAATCGGAAGCAGGTACGGCAGGAACAAGGTGGTGCGGTAGAACCTCCAGCCGCGGACGCGTTCGAACAAAAACACGGCCAGCACCAGCGCGACCACTACCATCACCGGCACGCACAGCAACAGGGTCAGGTTGTTCTTCACTGCCATCAAAAACACATCGTCTTTGAGGATCGAGCGGTAGTTTGCCAGCCCGACAAAGACCATTTCCCCCGAGCTGGGACGCTGGAAGCTCAATATGGTCAGCCGCACGATCGGATAGGCAAAGACCAGGATCAAAGCCGCCAGAGCCGGGGCAAGAAATAGGTACGGTTCAAGTTTGCGAAGGCGCATCGATTGGGAAAATGAGTGGCCTGCTAAGAAAGCGCTAGGATCACTGGCTTTCAAAGCAAGCGCTTAGAGGTTCGGCACCTGCCTCGCAGGCCACTCAGAAATTGAGATTTGGGTTACTTGGCCCAGGCTTCGAAATTCTTCGCCTGCTCTGGGTTCTGCTCTCGCCATTTGGCGGCCACATCTTCAGCCTGTTGCGCCAGCTCTTCGGGTGTCTTGTCGCCCGAGAACAACAACTGGGTGCCGGCGAAGTTGGACTGTTCGTCCAGCATGCTGGGGATGAAGTTCTCCAGGTTCGGGCCAGAGACGGTGGTGTCCCATTCGAAAATCTGCTTCAGGATGGGTTGGTCGATCAGGCTCACGTCCAGGCGGTTATCAGCAGGCAGAACGCCGGTATACTTGAACCAGGCATTCAGCCGGTCGGTGGTATGCATGAACATCAGGAAATCAGCCGCTTCTTTTGGGTACTTGGACCAGGAGGTGATCCCCCATCCCTGTGCGG
The DNA here is from genome assembly GCA_963827155.1 of uncultured Chloroflexia bacterium. Classification (GTDB taxonomy): domain Bacteria; phylum Chloroflexota; class Anaerolineae; order Anaerolineales; family UBA4823; genus UTCFX2. The sequence continues at coordinate 3,560,693 of CAWGZV010000002.1, forward strand.
TGGTGACGTAGGTGTTGGCGAGCTTCTTGTCGGCATACTTCGGCACCATCATCACGGCCATGTTTTCCCAGCCGATCGTGTCTGCCCAGCCTTTAAGGAAGGTGTCGTTGCCGAAGATCATCGCGGCTTTGCCTTGAACGAACAGGTCCTGACCTTGCTGGTAGTCCAGCGAGTTGATGTCTTCATTCCAGCAGCCGGCTTCCTTCAGCTCGTTCAGCCGCGACCACCATTCCGCAAAGGCCGGATCGGTGAAGTTAGCTTTGCCAACCGAGGCATCCATGAATTCCTTCTCGCTGTCGTGGGTCTGGCGTGCCAGGATCGAGAACAGCCACCCGCCGAACCAGCCGTCTTTCAAGCCGCCGGCAATTGGCACGACGCCGGTATCTTTCAGCTTACCGCAGGCAGCCTTCAGTTCATCCCAGGTCTTGGGCGGGTTTTTCGGATCCAACCCTGCCTGCTCGAACAGCTTGGGGTTGAAAACCATCGGATTGCCAGACAGGTACCAGCCGATCCCCCACTGTTTGCCGTCATAAGCCCGCTCGAAATTGTTGATGTAGTGGTTCATCTCATCCGCCGGGATCAGGTCGTCCAGCGGGATGATCGCTCCAGACCAGGCGTTTTCAAGGGTCCAAACCCCGCCCCAGAAATATTGGATATCTGGACCTTCTTTCGCAGCCGCAGCCGATTGGAAAGATGGGATCAATGTATCGGTCGATTGAAGCACTGCTTCGATCGTCACATTGGGGTTCTCCTTCTGATACAAGGCGATGGTCTCGTCCATGAACTGCTGCGCGCCGGGGGCTTCTTGCTCTCCCCACCACCACACCACCAGCTTTACGGGTTCGGCAGGGGGGGCTTCGGGCGCTTCGGTCGCTGGCACCGTCGGAGCAGGCGTAGCCGCAGGTGCGCAGCTCGAGATCACCAAAGCAGCGACTACCAGAGCTACCAGGATACGAACAATGCTTTTCATCTTTTTTCTCCTCAATTATTGGGTGGAAACGGAAGGGCCAATATGAGAACGTTTACAGAAAGATATTAGCATGGAATTAATCCATTGTCAAGCAGAATTATCGGCCTCGCTTTCCTTAATCACTCCCGCCCTGCAAACCCTGATTTTTACCTCTGGACTGCTTTTCCCGCGGGTTCCACCCAACCAGCTCCTCCGTTGGATTATAATTCCAGGCATCCTGCAGATCGATCGCCAAAGAAAGGGAGCCGCTATGATCAAGGTCAGACAGAGCGCAGTGATTCATAAGCCAGTTTCCGAAGTTTTTCGCTTTGTTACAGATATCGATCGTTTCAACCTGTGGGTCACCGGCGCAGTCGAAAATAAACTCACCTCATCCGGCGATTTTGGGGTCGGTTCCACCTTCGACCAGATCGGAGAGTTTATGAACAAGCGCCTAGATCTGAAGATCGAAGTCACCCGCTTTGACCTCGATAAGGTCTTCGGCTACAGGACCGATTCTTGGCCCGGTCCCATTCGAAATGGTTTACTTTTTTTCTCCGGAAGGTGAAGACACCAAGGTGACAGTCGTTGTGGTGGGGGAAAACAAGGGCTTTCTCAGAATGATGGGGTCGGTCGCCTCCGCCTATTACAAAGTCCAGCTGGAACACGATTTGATCAGCCTTGAAAAAATTCTGACCGAGCAAGCCTGATCTGCCTTTTTTTTTAACCTGAACGGCCCTCATAGGCTGTAAACCTCCTGCGTCTATTGTAATTAATCCAGATTTCCCATCTCAGCCGCAGGTACTTCTAACCTTCGATGATCAAATAAATGGTGATCGGTCTATTCGTTTTTTGGCTCCCCACGCATATGTCGCTTCTGCTGGGCGCGGGCTAGCCTTTCCAGCTCCTTCGCCAGCTTCTCATCCAGGATCTGCGGGAGAGGATTTGCCAGCAGTTCTCGCGCCCTGTCATTCGCCCTCTGGCGCATGTCCTTCCCCCCTTTCTGGCGCTGGAATTCCCGCCATTCCAGCCGGCTGGTCAGCCGCGGCTGCCACTGGTGCTCCCGGTAGCGGAACAGGGTGTACTCCTGGTCCAGGAATTGACCCCCGGGTCCCGCCGCCCTGATCTGATCCAGCGCGATCGTCTCTGCGTTCACCTCAAAACCCCGCACCATCTGGAAAGCGGCTGCAAAGATCTCATTCGCGATCACGGCTTCCTCGTAGCTCGATGTGAGCAGCTGGTCCAGCATCCCAAACGCCAGGTGGATGAAATTCATCCCCGCCAGCCCAAAGCTTAGGGCTTGCATGGCTCGCTCGCTGCCTGCCTGCGCGTCTGGCAGGCAGCTGTCAATCCCAGAGCTGCCTTCAAAAGGCAGCCGGTAAAAACGCGCCATCTGCGCAGTAGCACAGTGCAGCATCACTGCTTCGGGCGAAGCTGCCACATAGGTCGCCGAGCGCATGTTGAACCCTCCCGAGGCGACTCCGAAGATGCAGGCGTTCCCCGGGTTCACCAGCTGCACTATCACCACACTCGCCAGAATGTTCGCAGTGTGCTCCACCAGCGCTCCCGCGATCGTGATCGGTCCGGTAGCCCCCATCATATTCGTCGCTTCCAGCCACAGCGGGATCCCGTTTTCGGCGCAGGCGATCATCTCGGCTACCCGCTCGGAGGTGTGCACCAGCGGCGATGTCAGGCAGACTACAAAGCTGAAGCACGGGCGTTCGCGCGACCGCCTGCCTCCCCCCCTGGATCAGGCTCGCCAGCTCGACCTGGTCGCTCACGCTCTGCCCGCCCTGCCCCTGTGAATAGTAGTGCTTGGCGCTGTTCTGGAAGATGGTCGCGAACAGGATCCGGTCAAAACCCACTTGCGGGATTTCCTGCGGCACCACCATGGCGTGCATGATGTCCGCCATTTCCAATGAGTCGATCAGCCGGGTGAAATCCACCAGGTCCTGTAATGCCGCTGGTCTGTGCCGCCCATCCAGGTCGAGCACGTTTATTGCTGAAGATCCCGCCACAGTGTAGACATCCTCCAGCGTCACCTTCACATCATGCTCCGACCTCAAGCCGTGCAGCTTAAACTCCGCCGGTGCAGATCTCAGCGCCTTCATCAAAACATCTTCCGGGATGTGCACAATCCTGCGCTCGAAATCCACCTTACACCCATTCGCCGCATATACTTCCAGCGCCGGGCGCCATTCCACTCTCACCCCCACCTCCCACAGCACTTGAAGCACAGCCTGGTGGATCGCGGCGACCTGTTCGGTCGTCAGGTATTCCAATAGGTGAGTGAGTCTGGGTCTCATTTTATATCCTTGGGTATCAAACCTGCCTGCGAGGCATGCAGGCGCTCATCTCAGGCGCACAGCGGTCGGATTCAGCCGGAGCGCTCCATCAAGGCGTTCAAGCCTGATGCTCAATCGAGGCGCTCAGCCGAGGTTATCAACTGAGGCGATTATGGTTGTATCCAATCTCTCACCAGGCTTCAGTGTCCGCGCAAGTCCTGCTTTGGCAGCCTCTGCCAGAGGCATTGGTGCACTCCACGGCTCCAGGCCCGCCCCGTAAATCCCGGTGAGCGGCGGCAGGTCCGCTCCGCCGTAAGGCTGCCAGTACATCAGCCATGGGAAGACTTCGACCTCCCATTCCAGCCTGAACCGCAGTCTCAGGCGCGGATTCATCACGCTGTACCAGCCGCTTTCCAGCCCGCCCAACATGGCATCGTCATGGGTATGCGCCTGCGGACCGGGAATGTGTTGGAGGTCGATCCGCTCCCCTTTTCGACCCAGCGCCAGCGGCCAGCGTTCATCCTGTCCAGCCTCTAACCGCGCCGTCTTCGGCTCGAACAAGGTCGGTGGAGTAGTGATCCGCCTGGCGGGGCACTCGAACAGACAGCCTTCCTCCAGGAAATCGCCTCCCAGGGTCAGGTGCTGTCCCCAAACGAATTCGAACGGTTCGCTTCCTACATTGATGATGGTCTCTTCCACCATCAAGCGGCTCTCGCCGCTCCGCAGCCTGATGGTGCGTTCCAGCTTGAATGGGGTTAACCGGCATTCCACGCTGAGCAAGATCGCGGTTTCCACTGCGTCATCCCGCACCACCTGCCACTCCCAGGGCAGCAGGGCTGCTTCCCCATGGAAGGGGATCTTCCGCCCGCGATATTCGCATGCGTCGTTTGCGTTGGGAAAAAGCACCTGCCATCCGCCTTCGTAGTTATCCAGGAAATCGGCGGCAGCTGCTCCGGGCGACGGTTTTAGCCCCCAGGGGGTTTCCATCAAGAACTGCACCGCAGTTGCTCGCTGGCAGAATTCGAAAATATCCGCCCCTTTTTCGGGCAGCACCCCGATTCGCAAGGCTTCGTTTTCCAGCCAGATCGCTGGATGCTGCTGGACGGTTCCCAAGGTCAGCATGATCTTGTTAGAATGTGATCGTCAGCCCGCCGTCCACCAGGAGCACCTGTCCGGTGATATAGCTTGCGTCCGGCCCCGCCAGGAAGAAGAATACGCCCGCAACCTCGTCTGGCAAACCTGGGCGGCGCATCGCCAGGTGGTTGTTTTCCACATAGTTCACCCGGAACCACTCTCCGTCCAGCTCGCTCACCCCGTTGACGATGCTCATCTCGGTTCGGATGAATCCCGGCGCCACGGCATTCACCAGGATGTTCTGCTCCGCCAGCTCCATCGCCAGACCGCGCACGTACTGGTCGATTGCCGCCTTTGCCATGGCATACGAGCTCGAGCCGATTTCAGCTCTCCCGCTGTGGATCGAGGTGCAGTGGATGATCCGTCCTCCGTCTTTCATCCACGGGACGACCATCCGGGTCATGTAGACTGCTCCATTAATCATAATGTCAAACGGCTTCCGCCACTCATCCAGCGGCGAATCGATCACTTTGGCTGCCATATACACTCCAGCCACGTTCGCCAGGCAGTCCAGCCGTCCCCAGTGTGTCTCGATTGCATTGTTGATTGTCTCGACGGTCGCAGGATCGCTGTAGTCCCCCGGGCAGACGAGGTGATCTCCAGCTGGAAAGCTGGCGACCAGGTCTTGGAGGCTTTTGGCCCGGCGCGCCGTCACACAGACATCCCACCCTTCTTTCGCAAAGCGTTGGGCAGTTGCAAAACCGATCCCAGAAGAAGCGCCGGTGACAACCACTTTCTTGCGTTCAGACATATTCAACTCCCATTCAAGTTTTTGTCGCTGCGCTGAGCGTGGCGACGGTGCACTCAAAATCTTTGGTCAAAAGCTGCGCTCCCATTCTCCATGTCATTGCGAGGAGAGCAGCGACGAAGCAATCTCACAATCCGGTCAAGATCTGTGTTTTCATATCACGCCCGTCCTTGCGAGGAGAGCAGCGACGAAGCAATCTCAACTTTCACCCACCAAATGAACCAACCATAAAGATCGCTATCTGGCTCAATTACCCAAATGCTTCGTCAAAACCTCGCAACCATCCGCAGTCACAAGCACCACGTCCTCCAGCCGCACGCCGCCAATCCCCGTCGTGTAAATCCCGGGCTCGATCGCCACCACCATCCCCGCCTCCAGCTTCAGGGTATTATAGGGAACGATTCGCGGCTCCTCGTGGAATGTGGTCCCCAACCCGTGACCGGAGTGGTGCGGGTAGGCTTCAAAGCCCTTAGCTCGGATCTGGTTCCTCAGCATTTCATCCAGGTCGCAGCAGCGGACCCCTGGTTTCACCGCCTCGATCCCCTTCCTCAGCGCATCCAGCACAACCTGGTAGTAGCGCCGCAACTCCGAGGCGGGCTCGCCGACGAAATGCGTCCCGGCGTTGTCGCCCCAATAGCCGTCCAGGCGCGGCACAATATCTGCGATCACCGCATCCCCGGGCTTCATGATAGTCTCTCCCGGCAGCCCGCCGATCTCGCCTGTCCGTTCGCCTGCCACAAAATCCGCCAGCATCGCCAGCCTTCCGCCAGCTTCCACCTCGAGGCGCTGCTTCAGCAGTCCCCACACTTCGATTTCGCTCATACCGGGTTGGATCAGTCGTTTGGTCTCCGCCTGCGCCAGGTCGCAAAGCTTCAGCGCCTTTCGAATTCGGCTCACTTCATCGGGCGCCTTCACAGCCCGGAGCAGCTCGAACTGTCCATCAAGCTTCGAGAGCTTTGCCCCTGGGAGCAACTCGTGGATTTGATCGAGCAAGACAGCCGGCAGATAATTCAGCTCGACCCCTACCTCACCCTTCAAGCCTTTAGCTCCTGAGAGGAGGCGCTTCAATGCTTGGGCTTGATTGCCAAAACCATCGATTGGGGCTTCTATCGTGTACGCGACGTAGTCGATCGTGTCTGCCCCCTGAGCCTGAGCCGCCCCAGATTCCATGTCTGAGACCGCTAACCTCAGGCTGCCATCCGAAAACCAACCCAGCGCAGGCGCGCCTTCGAAAGGGCTGGGACCGGTCTGGATTGGGGCGGCATAACCTGTCAGCCAGGTGATCGTCGCCGGGTTGCTGAGCAGCGCGCCAGCCAGGTTGTGGTGCTTGCAGATATCGCTCAGGCGGTCCAGTGCATACAGGTTCATCGCATTGCGCCTCCCGTGTGGGTTAGTGTGTAAACGATTACGGATCGATTTCCATCATAGCATAGCCTCGAACCGGCTGTCAAGCTGCAGCCGATCTCCGTAGAAGCTCGCAGATTCCAGGCTCCCGCCGGTTTTCTTTGCCGCTATCATTATGCTTTCCAGAACGCGGTTCGTTAGATGGCTTCGCTTGGGATGTTGCGCCCTTACTCAGACCTCATAATATTGACGAGCACCTTTAATTGTGGTATCCTGAGATGTGTAAACGTTAACACATTGACCTAGATCGATCTCCTGCCGCAAACCAACCTGAAAGAAATTGCTGATTTTTTTACCCTCAAGGAGCTCTATATGACCAGACCCAATATCCGCGCCGTCCACCGAGATTGGGATCGCCCCTTCCCTGTGATCCAGCGCGCCGATGGGATCTATTACTACGACCAGGACGGCCGCAGGTACATTGATGGCTCCGGCGGTTCATCCGTGGTCACCACCATCGGGCACGGCGTCAAAGAGGTGGCGCAGGCAATGTTCGAGCAGGCTCAGCAGTTCTCCTTCTACCCTGCCCATGCCTTCAGCAATGAAAAATTCCTCGAGCTCTGCGACCTGATCGTCAGCCTTGCACCCGGCGAGCTCAAAGATAACAGCCGGGTCTGGGTCACCTGCACCGGCACCGACGCCACCGATGACGCCGTCCGCCTCGCCCGCCAATATTGGGTCGAGAGCGGCAAACCCTCAAAATACCAGGTCATCACACGCTGGCAGGCTTTCCACGGCAATACCATTTCCGTCGCTGGCTTTTCAGGCATCACCGGTCGCCGCCGCACCTTTCAGCCGATGTATGTGGACATGCCTCACATTGCACCGGCTTTCTGCTACCGCTGCCCCTTTGAGCAGACTTTTCCAGAATGCGACCTGCTCTGCGCTCGCTCCCTTGAAACGATGATCCGCCAGCAGGGACCAGAAAATGTGGCTGCCTTCATCGCCGAGCCGGTTGTCGGAGCCGCCCTGGCGTGCACACCTGCCCCCGAGGGCTACTTCCAGCGCGTTCGTGAGATCTGCGATCGCTATGATGTCCTCTTTATCGCCGACGAGGTCATGACTGGCTGGGGCCGCACCGGCAAATTATGGGGCATCGAGCATTGGGGTGTCACCCCAGACATCATCGCCACGGCAAAAGGTATGACCGCCGGCTACACTCCCCTCTCCGCCATCATCGCCCGCGACCGCATCTGGGATGTCCTCGAGAAAAACCACTCCCCCTTCAAAGCCGGGCATACGCTTAATGCCAACGCGGTCTCCTGCGCCGGCGCCATCGTGGTCATCCGCTACATTTTAGAGCACGGCCTGGTAGAGAACTCCCGCCGGCGCGGCGAGCAGGCTCTCGAAGGTCTGGGCGACCTGATGGAGCGCCATCCGATCATTGGGGATGTGCGCGGCAAAGGTCTGATGTTCGGCTTTGAGCTGGTCAAGAACCAGGAGACCAGACAGCCCTTTGAGCCCAGCCAGCGCCTCAGCCTGACATTCGAAGAGGCTGCCCTGCGCCGCGGGCTGGTCACTTACCCCTGCACCGGCGCGGTAGACGGCACGCTCGGCGATATGATGCTGCTCGCCCCGCCACTCATCACGACCGAATCCCAGATCAACGAAATCCTCGCGATCATCGATGAAACGCTGACCGAGATCGAGCCGAAATTCGGGATCCTTTGATATGAAGCTTGCCCTCGCCATCCAGACCCCCGAAGTCCCCGCCCTCCTCCCCATTGCCCTGCTTTCTGGCGAGCTGGACGATAAGCTGGCGAAAGCCGCCGCATTGGGTTTTGATGGCGTCGAGCTGATCACCACTTCCCCCGCCGATCTGGATGCTGCCGACCTGCACCAGCGCCTGCGGGCTTGCAATTTGAAAGTCTCAGCAGTCGCCAGCGGTGGGATGGCTTTCGCGGTCCGCCTCACGCTGCTCAGCCCTGATCCCGAGATCGCCGCCCTCGCCCGTCAGCGCCTGGACGAGCTGATAGACTTCGCCGGTCGCCTGGGAGCGGGGGTGGTCACGGTCGGATCTTTCCGAGGCCGCTCAGGCGGAGACAAAACTGCTTCCCTCTACGAGCTGGCAGCTGTGCTGCGCTCAGCCGGCGAACGCGCCGCCTCCCAAAACGTGCGCCTGGCTCTCGAGCCGCTCAACCGCTACGAAGCTGACCTGATCCACAACGCCGCCCAGGGATTGGAGTTTCTTCGCCAGGTCGATCATCCCGCCGTCGGTTTGCTTCTTGACACCTACCACGTCAACATTGAGGAATCCTCCTGGACTGAGCCGTTCCGCATCGTGATGGAAGCCGGAAAGCTTTTCTATGTACACATTGGCGATAACAACCGCCTCCCGCCAGGGCAGGGACTGATCGACTTCCCTGCCATCCTGAATGCCCTCCAGCAGTCTGGGTACGATGGCTGGCTCTCAGCCGAGCTGCTCGGGATTCCCGATCCCGACACAGCTGCCGAACAGGCTGCCAGCATGGTTCGCCCCTGGATAAAGGCTTTACCTTGAAATTAAGCTGCCTGCCTGTTTCTTTTTTTGCAGACATCCTCTCTGGCAGGATGAGCGTCGGGGCGTGGGCGCGCCTGGGTGCCGAGCTGGGGCTGGATGCTGTCGACCTCAGCATCCTTTTTGTCCCCGAGCGCACCCCCGCCTGCGTTTCAGCCGTCCGACGTGAGATCGAATCCGCCGGGATGCGCGTCGCCATGGTCACGAGCTACCCAGATTTCACCCACCCCGATTCCGCCCAGCGTTTCAAGGAGTTAGAGCTCGCGGTCGAAGTCTGCCAGGTCGCAGCGGATCTGGGCGCCGAGCTGGTGCGTGTCACTGCGGGTCAGGCTCATCCTCAGACCGGGCGAGCCGAAGGGATTTGCTGGGCGGTTGAAGGGTTGACCGGACTCGTCGAGAGGACCCAAGGACTCGCCGTGACCCCTGTTTATGAGAACCATGCCAAGCCCGGCGCCTGGGAGTTTACCGATTTCTCCCAACCGCCTGAGATCTTCCTGGAGATTGTCCACCGCACCGCAGAGTGCAGACTGCGGGTCAATTTTGATACGGGGAACGCCGCCGCCTTTTCTTCAGGCGCCGCCTTATTTTCAGGCGCCGCTTCTGATGTTGCCCACAAAATCCATAACGCCGGCAGTGTGCCAGCCATTGCTGGAAAAACCACTTCTAATCCCCACCAGTGCAGCTCCTGATACTGCCAAAATCGCCGGTCCCGTTGGCATGCTGGAGGCAGTCCTTGACCGGGTCACCAGCGTCCACGCCTCCGACACCGCCGCCTCCGGAGCCCTCATCCACGTGCTGCTCGGCACTGGAATCACCCCCTTCCGAGAGCTTTTCGCCAGCCTCAAGCGGCAAGGCTGGGATGGCTGGATATGCATGGAAGAAGCCTCTAACCAGGGCAGGGAAGGGGTTGCGAAAGCGGCTTCATTCATCCGCAAGATCTGGCAGGAATTCTTGATCAATCCAGAAAACATAATTATCAAAAATTGGGTATGGAGTGACTGTTTATGAATCCTTCTCGAACAAAATCCGAGGCTGAGCTGGAACCCGAGCTGCTGCTCGAAATGTACCGGCGCATGCTCACCATTCGCTCCTTCGAAGAGACGGTCTTCGAGGTTTACCGCAAAGGCTGGATGCCCGGTCTTGCCCATCTTTCCGACGGACAGGAAGCCACGCCTGTCGGCGTCTGTATGGCGCTTCGATCAGACGACACGATCACAAGCACTCACCGTGGCCACGGCCATATCATCGCCAAAGGCGGTCGGGTCGAGCCGATGATGGCCGAGGTGATGGGCAAAGTCACCGGCTACTGCCGCGGCAAAGGCGGCGAGATGCATATCGCGGATGTCTCGCTGGGGATCCTGGGCGCAAACGGGATCGTCGGCGGCGGCCTGGGCATCGCTGCCGGTAGCGCCTTCACAGCCAAGCGCGAGGGTAAAGGCCGTGTCAGCGCCGCCTTTTTCGGCGATGGCGCAGTAAACCAGGGAATCTGGTACGAGACTGCCAATCTCGCCGTGCTTTGGAAGCTCCCCCTCATTTATGTCTGCGAGAACAACCAGTACACCCAGTTCACCCACTATAAGAAACTCGTTTCCGGTGAAGGCCTCGCGGTCCGTGCTCAGGCGATGGGGATGCGCGGCGTGGAGGTCGACGGAAACGATGTCGTCGAAGTCTACCGGGCTGCAAGCGAGCTCATCGAAGCCGCCCGCCGAGGCGAAGGCCCTGCCACCCTGGTCTGCAACACGATCCGCTATGGAGGCCATCACGTTGGCGAACCCGGCACCGGCTACCGCACCAAAGAAGAGCTGGAAACCTGGAAAAAGCGCGATCCAATCCTACGGTTCGAAAAAAACCTGATGTCTACGAAAACGCTAGCCCCCCAGGAGATTGAAGCGCTCCGCGACCAGATTGAAAAACAGGTCCAGGCTTCCGTTGAGACCGCCCGCAACGACCCATTCCCCGAGGTAAGCGAGGTAAATCAACATGTCTACGCGTGAGCTTACATTTGCGCAGGCCATTCGTGAAGCTCTGGATGAGGAGCTGGCCCGCGACGAGCGCATCTTCATCATGGGTGAAGACGTCGGCGCCTGGGGCGGTGTTTTCCGCACCACCGAAGGACTCTTCCAGAAATACGGCGCCGATCGGGTCATCGACACCCCGCTCAGCGAAGCAGGCTTTGTCGGCCTGGCGGTCGGCGCTGCCATGACCGGCCTTCACCCCGTCCCGGAGATCATGTTCGGCGATTTCATCACACTCGTCATGGACCAGATCGTCAATCAAGCCGCCAAGATGCGTTATATGACTGGTGGGCAGGTAGAGGTGCCGATGACCGTGCGCGCCACCATGGGCGGCGGGCGTTCATCCGGCGCCCAGCATTCCCAGAGCTGGCACGCCTGGTTCGCGCATGTCCCTGGCGTTAAAGTCGTTGTGCCGTCCACCCCTTATGATGCCAAAGGTCTGCTCAAGACCGCTTTACGCGATCCCAACCCGGTCGTCTTCTTCGAAGATAAGGTCATGTACCACAAAATCAAAGGTCTGGTCCCCGAGGAAGAATATCTCATCCCATTCGGCCAGGCCGATATCAAGCGGGAAGGCTCCGACGTCACCCTGATCGCCCTCTCCCGCATGATCCATCCGACGCTGGCTGCCGCCGAGAAGCTCGCTGCCGAGGGCATCCAGGCGGAGGTTGTAGATCCCCGCACGCTCACCCCTCTCGACGAGCAGACTCTCATCGCTTCTGTCGCCAAGACCGGCGGCGCGGTGATCGTCGACGAGGGCTACAACCGCTTCGGCGTCACCGCCGAGCTTGCCGCGGTCATTGCCCAGGGCGCCTTCGATTATCTGGATGCCCCTATCGAACGATTGGGCGCGATGGATGTACCCATTCCTTTCAGCCCCGTCCTGGAATTTGCAACCATCCCGGACGAAGAACGCATTATCGCGGCCGTCCATCGGGTGCTCGATGGGAGAAAGCCCGCATGAGCGCCTCCTCGAAGGCCGTCCCGATCGAGATCGTTATGCCGCGCATGGGTCTCACCATGGAGAGCGGCGTTATCGTCCACTGGCTCAAGCAGGTCGGCGATCTGGTCCAGGCTGGCGAGCCGCTGCTCGAGATCGAGACGGATAAATCTACGGTCGAGATTGAAGCCATGGACAGCGGTGTGCTGGGTCCGATCACCGCCCTCCCCGGCGAGGAGCGGCTGGTTGGCGAGGTGATCGCCTACCTCTACCCGCCCGATGCGGCGCTGGATCATGGCGGTTTGGTCCCACCACTGCCTTCATACCAAACCCCAGTGCCTTCACCCGTCCACGCTTCCGGTGCACAGATCCCTGAACTTGCTGGTAAAAACCCATCTCCGGCTCCCGCAATCTCACAAAAAGTCAAAGCCAGCCCCGCCGCCCGGCGCCTGGCGTCCCGACTTGAAATCGAGCTCGCCCAGATTCAGGGCAGCGGTCCGGGTGGCCGGATAGTCGCCTGGAACGTGCAGGCTGCCGCCACCCCCTCTGTCCAGCATTCCGGTCGCGTTTCGCCGGTCGCAAGGCGTCTCGCCGCTGACCTGAATGTCGATCTCTCCACCCTGCGCGGCACCGGCATAGGCAGCATGGTCACCCGCCAGGATGTCGAGCAGGCTGCTTTAAACCGGGCTGAAGAAGCTCCAGTGCCTGCTCCGATTTCATCGGCTTCTGCAAAGCCGGAGATCGAGCCCCTGACCCGCATCCAGCGCCTGGTCGCCGACCGCATGACCCGCAGCTTTTCTACCTCGCCGCATTTTTACCTGCATGTCGACTGCGATGCCCGCGCCTTAGTCAGACTGCGCCAGAAGCTCATCCCCCGCATGGAACAATCTGCCGGGGTCCGCCTCACCTATACCGATCTGCTGGTCTTCTTCTGCGCCCGCTTGCTCCCCCGCCACCCTCTCGTCATGGCCCAGTACACTGATGCAGGCTATCAGAAATTCACCCGCCCCCATATTGGCATCGCTGTAGATACAGATAATGGTCTGCTCGTCCCGGTCCTGCGGGATTCAGACAGGCTGGATCTTGCCGCAATCGCCCAGAAGCGCTTCGACCTGGCAGAGCGCGCCCGTCTCGGCAAGCTCCTTCCTCACGAGTTCGAGGAGGGCGTCTTCACCATCTCCAACCTCGGGGTCTACCGCATCGATGCCTTCGAGGCTATCCTCAATCCGCCCCAGGCTGCGATCCTGGCAGTCGGGCGGATCGCTGAGCGCCCTTTGGTCGAGAATGGTCAGGTGATCCCTGCCTCCATGCTTACCCTCAGCCTCTCCGTCGACCATCGCGTCCTGGATGGTGGGCTTGCCGCTCGCTTCCTGAGCGACCTGGCAGAGCTGGTCGAAACCCCAGGTCTGGCGTTATTTTGAGCTATCATTGGTCACAGGATAGAAATCATGAGCCAAAAAATCGTCTACATTCACACCGTCGCTTCGCTCGTAGGCACATTCAACGACCTCTCCAAAGATCTACTCCCCAATGTGGAGATCTTTCACATTGCGGATGAGATGCTGCTCAAGGTCGTCCTTGCCCAGGGGGGCCTCTCCCCGTTCATCTTCCAGCGCGTTGCCGACCATGTCATCGCCGCCGAGCGGCTGGGCGCAGATGCGGTCCAATGCACCTGTTCATCGATCTCCCCCTGTGTCGATGCCTCCCGCCCGCTGGTTGGGATCCCAGTCCTCAAAATCGACGAACCGATGGTCGACCTGGCTCTCCAATCCGGCTCACGGATCGGCGTCGCCGCTACTGTCCCCACCACCCTCAAGCCGACCACAGACCTGGTAATCTCCCGCGCAGCCGTCCTTGAAAAGGACGTCCAGGTCGAATCCGCCCTCTGCGAAGGAGCTTTCGCGCTCCTCCAGTCTGGTGAGCTCGCCGCCCATGACCAGGTTGTCATCAATGTCCTGCGCAACCTGATGCAGCGGGTGGATGTGGTCATTCTTGCACAAGCATCTATGGCTCGCGTCGCAGACCTCATCCCTCCCGAAGACCGGCGCGTGCCGGTCCTGTCCAGCCCCCGCCTCGCTGTCCAGCGCTTGAGCGAGGTTTTGTTTTCTTAGATATCATAACTGACCTATCCATATTTATCCAAGTCTTTCGGATCCCGCTGTTGTTCGAAAACCTCACCCGGTTCAGCAACCAATGAGGTCTCAACCCGTAGAACGACCGGTTGTCAAATAGCAAAGGAGCCAATATGAAACCCTACTTCCATCGAGTGACTGAGCAAACCCCCACCATGTTCTGGATCAACAACCCCACCCGCCGCCAGGCAGATATGGCGATCGAGCATGGCGCCCTTGGCTGCACCAACAACCCTTCTTACACCCAAAAAATGCTCGACCACCCGGAAGAAAAAGAATACGCCGAAGCCCTGCTTGAAGCCGCCATCCATGAGACCAATGATGAATGGGAAGCCGCCGAGGTCTTCCAGCGCAAGATGGTCAAGCCGATTGCCGATAAATTTATGCCCCTCTACCTGAAAAGCGGGGGGCAGCACGGCTATGTCAGCATCCAGGGCGATCCGATCAACGAGGACGATCCCAATATCGTCATTCGCGATGCCCTTGCTAACCGCAAGCTTTCCCCTAACATCTGCTGCAAAATCCCCACCACTACCTCCGGGCTGATCGCGATCGAACGCATGATCGAGGAGGATATCCCCATCAACGCCACCGAGATATTCGGCGTCAGCCAGTTCGTCCACATCTGTGAGACCTATCAGAAGATCAGCCAACGCAGCGGGCACAGGCCGATGTTCTACATGTCGCACATCGCCGGCATCTACGATGATTACCTCGGAAATTACGTGCGCGAGAATAAGGTCGATATCTCCCCCGATGTGCTCTATCAGGCAGGCCTCGCCGTAGCCCGTAAAGTTTACGACATGATGATCGAGCGCAAATACCCCTGCACCTTCATCGCCGGCGGGGCCCGCGGCCTGCAGCACTTCACCGAGATGGTCGGCGGCAAGGTCTGCTGCACCATCAATTGGGACGGCACCGCCGATCAGCTCATCGAGCAGAACCCGCCGGTCATCTACCGCCTCTTCAACCCCGTCCCCCAGAAAGTCATCGACGAATTGATGGAGAAGCTCCCCGACTTCAAGCGCGGCTACCTGGAAGACGGCCTCGAAGTGGAAGAGTTCGAGCACTTTGGCCCGGTTTTGCTCTTCCGCAGCATGTTTATCAAGAGCTGGAAGCGCGCCCTCGAGCTCATGAAAGAGCGCCGCCTCGCGGTCTGATCTCCCCTCTTTTTACCCCTCTCCCGTTGTTGAACCAGCCGGAGAGGGGTCAGGGGGGGAAATATCCACCCCCAAAATCTTCCCCAGACTTTGCGCCCAGGCTCGGATCGACTGCCAGTCTCGAATGTCGCTCGCGGGTGCTTCGCCTGCGAACAGCTTGATCGGAAAACCCAACTTTGCCGGATCGTACTTCCCCCCAAACATCTTCACTTCGATCGGGTTGAACCACGGGTGCTTCCCCAGTTCTTTCTCCAGCTGAACCTGCGAATCTTTCCATTCGGCCTCATCGTACGGCTCGTGCACCGGTCCCAGTGCGAAGACCGCGGTGCGGCGTTCCAACAGCGCCTTCCGGTGCTTTGAAAGAAAGGACAGCGCCTCCTTGTGCCAGTGGAACATGAACAGCGGCGCCCCCATCACCACCGCCCGGCAGCCTTCCAGGCTTTTCACTTCTCGCAGCGGCTGGAGTGTCACTTCGTATCCCCCTTCTTGCAGCGTTTCAGCAATCGCTTGCGCCACCTCCTGGGTTGAACCATAGCGTGTGGCATAACCGACCAAAATCGAAGTGGACATAGCACTCTCCTGGAGATCTCTCCAATCTTATATTTCATTCGCTTGATTGGTCCAGCAAAGTTGCCAACCCAATCGAATTGCTTCTCGGTCCAGGCGATCAATCCCGCTCCTGTGCCTGATGGAACAAATTACACGCGTACATGGATTATCCTGAGAGGGGCATAAATGCTTGTCTCAACCGCGATATGCAGCCTATCACGCTCATGAGCCATCCCTTCAAGGATTAACCCACTCCAATTTCCAGCCGTCAGCCGCTCAAGATCGCAAGCGACCGTGCCCAAATTCTCGCCGCCGGGCGTTCAACGAAGTTCAAATGTTCTCTTTCAGCGGTTGTCCTCAGCGGTTGTCCTCAGCGGTTGTCCTCAGCGGTTGTCCTCAGCGGTTGTCCTCAGCGTCCGTCAAGCGGGTTGTAACCGCCAGTTGCTCATCCCGGCTCCTACACCGCCAATTGCTGCATTTTTACTCTCTTACATAAGGTGTGCCCAGCGACATCGGCTCACCCGAGCGCCTTCGCCCTATGAATACTGCGATCAGCGTCAGGATATACGGCATCGCCAGAAATATCTGGAATGGGAGCTGCACGCCAAGCGCCTGTACCTGCATCTGCAGGGCGTCGATGAAACCGAAGAAAATGCTCGCCAGCAGGATCCTTCCCGGCTTCCAGTTGCCGAAGATCACAATTGCGATCGCCAGCCAGCCGCGCCCGGCGGTGATATCCGCTACAAACAGCCCGGACGAGCACAGGGTGATAAAGCTCCCCCCCAGCCCCGCCATCAGACCGCCAAACAGCACTGCCAAAAAGCGTACCAGCGTCACATTGACGCCTTTCATATCGACGGCACGCGGATTCTCTCCCATCGTGCGGAGGATCAGACCGCTCTTTGTGCGGTAGAGATAAAAAGAGATCACGCCAACCATGATCAAGGCGAAGTAGGAGAGCGCATAATGATTGAAGAGCACATCACCAAGGATCGGGATGTCAGAGAGCAGCGGGATTTTCACCTGAGTGAACGGCACCAGGTTGGGGATGTTCTCCGTCCCCACGTTGGGGAACAGGGTCCGGTAGAGATAGAACGTCAGCCCACCCGCAAAGATATTCACCGACAGTCCGCTCACGGTCTGATCGATCTGGAACACCACCGCCATCAGCCCAAAGATCATGCTGATGATCATCCCAGCCAGCGCTGCAAAAACCACCCCCAGCCATAATGAGCCGGAGAAATATGCCACCAAAAAGCCAGCCAGCGCGCCGGTCAGCATCATTCCTTCCACGCTCAGGTTCAACACCCCCGAGCGCTCTGCTACCAGCTCGCCTAATGCCCCAAACAGGATGATTGTCCCCATCCGGACTGCGCCTGCGAATATGCTGATCAGAAAGCCGA
This sequence comes from uncultured Chloroflexia bacterium, assembly GCA_963827155.1. Classification (GTDB taxonomy): domain Bacteria; phylum Chloroflexota; class Anaerolineae; order Anaerolineales; family UBA4823; genus UTCFX2. The sequence continues at coordinate 3,577,909 of CAWGZV010000002.1, forward strand.
TGCGAAGAAACTCAAGCTCCATCCTCGACCTCCTTAACCGGTATTTGAACACCGCTTCAGTGAATAAGAGCACGATAATAATCATCCCCATGATCAGCGTAACCAGTTCACTTGAGACGTCCGAATAGATCTGCATTGCCACCGATCCATTGCGCAGCGCACCGAAGAAGATCGCCGCCAGGATTACACCTAACGGGTGCAGCCGCGCCAGCAGAGCGATCAGGATTCCGGTAAAGCCGAAGCCGCTCGAAAATCCGTAGATCAGCTTGTGATGCAGTCCCAACACCTCCACACCTCCGGCGAGCCCCGAAATCGCACCGCTGATCAACATCACGGTCAGGGTCATTTTTTTTGGGTCAATTCCTTTGTAGCTTGCCGCTGTCGGATTGCTGCCCATGGCGCGGATCTCGAAACCAAGCTTCATTTTATATAAGACAAAGTAAGATGCGAAAGCCAACAGCACTGCCAGGAAAAAACCTCCGTGCAGCCTCGTGCCGAACAAGAGCGGCAGGTTTGAGGATTCAGGGAACTTAATCGTGTTGTAGTAATAGCTGGCCGGCTCCTGCCAGGGTCCATTCAACAAGAAGGTGCAGATATATAGAATTACATAATTCAGCATCACCGTGGTGATGATCTCATTTACGCCGTAGCGGGCTTTAAGCACGCCTGCAATGCTCGCCCAGAACGCCCCAGCGACAATCGCGATCGCCAGGAGCAGCGGGATGTAAACAACCGAAGCCAGCGGTGGGAAGGTCAGGATGATAAAAGTCACCCCCATCGCCCCGGCGTAAAGCTGCCCCTCCTGCCCGACGTTCCACACTCTTGCCCGGAATGCGAAAATTGTCGCCAATCCGGTGAACAGGATAGGCGTGCTTTTTACGAGGGTGTCGACCACCGCCCTCGGGCTTCCGAATGCCCCTTTTGCGATCGCCATAAACACCGTTTTGGGGGTTTCGCCGGCGAAGAGGATAATGCCGGAGGCAATCAACAGCGAGATAACCAGAGCGACGACGATCGACAGGACCGTACCGAGCAGCCCGAGGTCCTCTCGTTTTTCGATTCGATAGATTTTTCGCTTCGCCATCAGTTTTCTTCCTCGATGCCTGCCATGAGAAGTCCGACCGTTTCTTGGTCGACTTCGCCAATGTCGAAAATCCCCATAATGCGGCCGTTATAAATCACCGCGATCCGGTCGGACAGGTTGAAGATTTCATCCAGATCTTCAGAGATGAGCAGCACTCCTGCCCCGGTTTTGAGCAGTTCGAGGAATCGCTGGTAGACGTAATAAGTGGCGTTGATGTCCAGACCGCGGGTCGGCGAGCTGGCAATGACGATTTTGATAGCGTGAGAGAGCTCGCGCGCCAGGATGACTTTTTGTAAATTGCCGCCGGAGAGCTGGCTTACCTTCTGTTCCGGCCCCAGCGTGGCGATGTCAAAGTTCTGAATGGCTTCTTGGGCGAAATTTAAAATGGCTTTGGAGTTTAATACCGATAAACGCGAACAAAATGGCGGGTTTCCATGCGCCCCCAGGATCAAGTTCTCCTGGATTGAAAATTTGTTGATCAGCCCTTGCTTCAAGCGGTCCTGGGGTACACTGGCCAGCTCTCTCCGAGATATCTCAGCAGGGGAGAGATGGAGGATCGATTCGCCGCTCAGCAGGATGTCCCCGCTTTCCACCTGGCGCACACCTACCAGGGCGTCAAACAGCTCCGGCTGACCGTTGCCGCTCACGCCTGCCAACCCCAGGATCTCGCCGCCGCGCACAGTCAACGAAACATTGTGGAGCGCCTGCGAACCGTTATCGCGCAGCGCCGACACACTTCGGATTTCCAGGACTGCATCGCCTGGTGTGATCGCTTCTTTGTGGACCTTGAAGTCGAACTCGCGCCCTACCAGCAGCTTGGCAAGCGAAGCCCGGCTGCTGTCTGCGGTGTCCACAGTGGCGATCATTTTGCCGCGCCGCAGCACCGATACCCGTTGCGAGATATGCATCACCTCGTTCAGCTTGTGAGTGATCAGGATGATCGTTATTCCGCTTTCCGCCATCTTGCCGATGATGGCAAACAGGGTTTCCACCTCCTGCGGGGTGAGAACTGCGGTTGGCTCATCCAGCAGCAGCAGATCCACCCCCACATACAGGGCTTTAAGGATCTCCACCCACTGCTGCTTGCCGACCGAAAGCTGTCCGACCGGAGTATCCAGGTCCAGACTGATGCCATATCGATCGCATAAAGCCTGGATGCGCTTTTTCTCCTCCTGCAGGTTGAGCAATGCTCCGGTGGATTCTTCGGCGACAATAATGTTCTCGACTGCGTTCATCGGTTCGGCCAACACAAAATGCTGGTGCACCATGCCGATCCCCATCCGGATCGCGTCACGAGGAGACGAGAATTTGACTTCCTGCCCTTTGAAGACAATTTTGCCCGAATCGGGTCTGGAAGCGCCGTAAATGGATTTTGCCAGGGTGGATTTACCAGCCCCGTTTTCGCCCAGCAAGCAGTGGATATGGCCTTTACGAACCTCAAAAGAGACGTGGTCGTTGGCGATTAGTGCGCCAAAACTCTTGGTCAGGTGGTCAACGATTAATATCGGAGGTGGATCTTCAAGATTTATCGTACCTCAGCGGATTACGGATAGACATGTTTAAGCTTGGATCCGTAGTCGGATGTTAATTTCATTTGGGACAATATCCAGCTGGCAGGCGGACTCCTCAGAAGAGGCGCTCTGCCAGCTATGCAGCCTCACGGATAGATTCGGAGGACGCATTACGCCGGATTGACCGCATATTTGAAGGATTGCATCCCAGATAGAAAGGGACTGCCTGTCTTGGTGCCAGCCCAGGCAGTCCTGACGATCAGGATTATTTTATTCAGATTCGACCGGCTCGAGGTTCAATGGGACGACCAGGGTGCCGTCCATGATCTTCTGTGTTTCGGAGTTCAGCTTGTCCAGTACTTCCTTGGGCAGCGTCTGTTCGAACTCGTAGAGTGGGGCCAGCCCCGAACCGCCGTCCTTCATCAGGAAGGATACCGGCTTGTCCGCTGGGGCGTTGTAAGGCGTACCGTTCACCACGTGGTCGTACCACAGCTCGATCATGTAGCGGATTGACGGATCCCAGAAGAACAACGCGCTCGTGATCACCGTCTCAGGGGCCAGCTCGTGGATATCGGCCTGGGAGCCGAATGCATATAAGCCCTTCTCGCGTGCGGCTTCATGCCCGCCGTAGCGCTCGGAGTAGATCAGGTCAGCACCTGCTTCAATCTGAGCCAGGGCGGTCTCTTTCGCCTTTACCGGATCCCACCAGGATTCGATATAGCTGTTCTTCACCTTTACATCGGGGTTTACCGACTTGGCTCCATAGATGAAACCGTTCAGCAGATGGTTCACGCTGGCGTAGGGGAAAGCGGAGACCATGCCGAGGGTATTTGTCTTGGACATCATACCGGCAATCACGCCGCACAGATAGGCAGGCTCATGGGCGTAAGGCTGGATCCAGTAGGTGTTGCCGCCCACCGGATAGTAGTTCGAGGCGGTGACCGGGAAGATCTCGTCCGGATAATCCTTCCGGATGTTGTCGATCGGGTCGGTGCCTGCACAGCCATCGTGCAGCCAGACGATATCATACTCGCCCGATTCGATCACATTCCGGGTGAACTTCTCATATTCGTCCACCGAGATCTTCTCGAAGTATTTGTAGGAAATCTCCAGCCCTTGAGGGGGATTGTCAACCATAACGCGCTCGACTGCCTGGATCATCGCCTGAGACCAGGGCTCATCCATCGGTCCGCAGTAAATGAACCCGATATTGACCTTGGTAGGGGCGGTGACTGCAGGCGGCACGACCGGCACTTCGACAGGCGGTTGGGTAATTGCAGGCACCTCAACTTGAACCTCCGGTGGGGTAGCGATCGGCAATGAGACTTCGGGTGGTTCGGTAGCGATCGGTAATTCGACTTCTGGCTCCTCCGGCATCGCAGGCAATTGAGTCGCTTGTGGAGCGCAGGAAGCCATCAGCATCCCAATCAGAGCTGCCAGGGTGATCCATACCATCCATTTCTTCTGAATAAACATTTTCTCTCTCCTTTACTTGATTTAAGTCAAGACTGAAGCTGTAATGCAGGCTTGGTTATGGGAAAAAAGTTGAATAAGCCGCCTCCTTTCCGCTGTTTTGAAAAGTTGACCCGTCTAGGAGTTTGAAGAAATGATAGGCAGCAATCGCTTTCGATATTCATTTCAATTTCTGTGAATTGATAGTGAATTATAACTCAACTTGCAGGGACCTTTTGCGCTCCCCCAGCTTGACATTCCGCCAGAAAGCCTGTAAAGTTGCTCCGTTGGTATTATTCCGAATTCTATTAAGAGGTAGAACATGGATCTGACCATTCATCACGCCATCCTCGACACGACCCTCCAACCCGTCCACGTTGGGATCGATGGCGGCAAGATCGCCGTGATTTCTTCCGCTGAAATCCCACCCGGAACCCGGAGCATCGAAGCCAACGGAGCGATGGTCTCGCCTCCCTTGATCGATGCTCATTTTCACCTGGAAAACGCCTTCCTCAACCAGGTCCCAAACCAGAGCGGCACCCTGCGCGAAGCGATCGAGCTTTATGCAGATATAAAAAAGAAACTGGAAACGCCGGATATTGTGCGGCGAACGATCCGGACGGCGCGCGAGGCAGTCGTTAACGGCACGCTCTGGATGCGGTCTCACGTCGATATCGATCATATCGCCAGGCTGCACCTGCTTGAAGGTGTGGTAGAGGGGCGCGAAGCCGTCAAGGATTTCTTCGATGTCAAGATCATCGCCTTCCCTCAGTGGGGATTGGCCAGGAATCCGGAGGCGGTTGATGTGATGTGGCAGGCGATGGAAACCGGCGCGGATATCGTCGGCGGTATGCCGCACGGCGAGAAGGACATGGACGACGCTGCCAGGCAGATCGAGATCGCCTTTGAGATCGCTAAGAAATATAACGCCGATATTGACATGCACGTCGATGAGACTGACGATCCCTATTGGCATTCGCTCGAGCTGTTGGCCGAAAAGACGATCGACGAAGGCTACCAGGGGCGCGTCGCAGCCGGACACTGCTGCGCAATGGGCTCGTGGGATGATCGTATGGCGGAGCGAATCATCGAGAAGGTGAGGCAGGCAGGTATTACCATTATTGGAAATATCCCGGTTAATCTCTACCTGGAAAGCCGCTCCGATTCTCATCCTGTCCACCGCGGCATTCCGCGCCTGCGTGACCTGGTGGAGGCAGGCGTGAACGTCGCCTTGGGGCAGGATGATGTGCAGAATATGTTTTATCCATTCGGCCGCCTGGACATGCTGGAGGTAGCGAATTTCGCCGCTCACGCTGCCCAGCTCAGCTCCCCCGCCCAAATCCAGGCAGCCTTCGACATGCCGCGCTATAACGCCGCTCGGCTGCTGCACCTCCAAAGCTACGGCCTGGAGGTAGGGGCAGAGGCCAGCCTGATCCTGCTTGACGCCCACACCCCCACTGAAGCAATCTGCCGCCAGCCGGAGCGATTGTACGTCATCCGCCGCGGCGAGGTCCTCGTCGAATCGAATCGGATGCGGGTTTTCTCTCCCAGGATTCCGAATTAATCGGAGCCAGTCAAACGTCCCTGCTTGGTAAAATGGTTTATTGAGATAAGGAGGCCGACATTACTCCTCGAATGGCAATCTACATGCAAGATGTGGTCGATATCGCCGAGGAGCTGGAGCTTGCAGCTTACATGGAGGCGCAAGGCTTCAGTGAGATCTGGCAGGGGGATAATCGCCTCGCCAGAGATTGCATCGTATTGATGAGCGCCTTCCTGGCGCGCACCAATCGTCTGCGGGTGGGCTCTGGCGTGCTGCCAATCTGGACCCGGAATCCAGCCGTGATCGCCGCCAGCTTCAGCTCGCTGTGGGAGCTGGGCGGCAAGGTGGATGGGCGCGGGAGGGTGATGCTCGGGCTGGGAGCCTGGTGGGAGCCGATTGCCAGTCGGGTCGGCGTTCATATGAGCAAACCCCTCACTGCCATGCGCGAGAACATCGAAGTTATCCGCCGCTTGCTGGCAATGGAGACAGTCACCTTTCATGGAGAATTTGTCCATCTGGATAACGTCTCTCTGGACGTTGTGTACGGCGACCGCTCGCAGCGCGATATCCCCATCTACATCGGCGCTACCGGAGATAAGATGCTCGAGCTTGCTGGCGAGATCTGCGATGGCGTCTGCCTGAATTACGGTGTTTCGGTGGATTACATCCGGAGGGCGATTGGCCTGGTGGAAAAAGGCGCCCAGAAAGCGGGGAAGACTTTAAAAGATCTGGATCTGCCCGAATTGATCGTCGTATCCCTTTCAGATAATGATCCCCAGGCAGCGGTGCATGCGGGAAAGAAGCTCGCCGCCTACTATTTCGCCACCGAGCCGCATATCATGAAAGCCAGTGGGGTCAGCGAAGAGATTGCCGAGCAGGCCAGGTCGATGATGGGCTGGCCCGCCACGCAGGCGGATTACGAACGCGCCAGCGCGGTCATCCCGGAAGAGCTCGTTCGTAACATCATGGCTGTCGGCACCGCGGCTGAATGCCGGGCGAAAGTAAGCGAATACCTTGAAGCAGGCGTGACCTGCCCGATCCTATACCCCCTGATGGGCAATATCCGCGAGGTGGTTGACGCCTTTCAGATATCGTCTCAGGATCGCCAGGAGAGTTAACATTGGATGATATTGAACGAGAAGCAGTAGACTTTTTACAGGAGCTGGTGCGTGCCCCTGGAATCGGAGGGGACCTCTCGGCTGTGGCAGAGGTTGCCGCCAGGCGCATGCGGCGTTTAGCCTTCGACGAGGTCTGGCAGGACGACGTGGGGAATGTGATCGGTATGCGCCGAGGCAGCCAGCCGGGACCAAGGCTGGTCTTTGACGCCCATATGGACACGGTTGAGGTAGGAGAGGCAGCCGCCTGGCAGCACGATCCCTTCGGTGGTGAGCTCAGCCAGGGGAAGGTCTGGGGGCGCGGAGCGGTCGACGATAAGGGCAGCCTGGCGGCTTTCACAGTCGCTCTGGCTCGGCTTGCGAAAGACGACATCCACGGGGAGGTGTACGCGGTTGGCTCCCTCGGTGAGGAATTATTGGAGGGCGCAGCCCTTGAAGCCGTCCTGGACTCGATCCAGCCCGACGGGGTGATCATCGGCGAGCCGACCGACTGCCGGCTTGGGATCGGCCATAAAGGCCGCGCCCGGCTGGTCTTTTCACTCCACGGGAAAGCCGCTCACAGCTCTTCGCCCGAAGTAGGCGACAATGCGATCGACAAAGCTGTGGAGCTGGTTCACCGCGTCCGTCGGATACCTCCGATCGGTGACCCCCTGCTGGGGAACAGCGTCATGGAACCGATCGAGATCATTTCCAGCCCCTATCCCAGCGCCTCCACCATCCCCTTTGCCTGCCAGGTGGTCTTCGATCGCCGGATGGTGCGCGGCGAGACCCGCGAGACGGTCCTCGACCTGCACCGGGGCACCCTGGAGGGTTTGGACGGCTCGACGATGGATTTCCCGCAAGTTGAAATCGCAAGCTATACCGGTGTGCAAATCGTGCGGCAGGATTTCCACCCCGCCTGGACAGTAGAGCCAGATTCGAGCTGGGTTCAGCTTGCTGCCCAGGGGCTGAGAACCGCCGGCATTCCCCCCGAGATTTACGGCACCCCATACTGCACGAACGGCTCTGTCTGCGCCGGAGAGCGCGGCCTTCCCACCATTGTTTTCGGTCCTTGCTCGGTGCATCTGGCCCACGTTTCTGACGAGCATGCCGATGTCGCAGAGCTCGTTCGGGCGGTGCATGGCTTTATGGCGCTGGCTGAAGCGCTGGGAACGTTTAAGCCTTAGCGCCTCCCATCCATTCCGGAGCCGAATATGTTGATTACCAACGCTCACCTGATCACCTGGGACAGCCCCAACCAGATCCTCGAGGACCACGGGCTGTATATCCATGCTGGAAAAATCACCGAGGTCGGGACCTCCCAGGAACTCATCGCCCGGCATCCTGAGGCCGAAAAGCTGGACGCCCGCGGCCAGTATGTGCTGCCCGGCAATATCAATGCCCACGGGCATTATTACAGCGCCTTCGCGGTCGGTATCTCTGTCCCGGGTGATGCGCCGATCACGCTCCCTACAATTCTGGAGCGGCTGTGGTGGCCTTTCGACCGGGCTTTGACTGCCGAAGATGTGCGCTTCTCGGTCTGGAATGGTGTAATCGACGCGATCCGTCATGGGACCACCACCATATTCGATCACCACTCCTCACCGAACTGCATCGAGGGTGTGTTGGATATTATCTCTGAAGTGGTGGATCAGGCAGGATTGCGCTCCGTCTTGTGTTTCGAGGTCACTGACCGCGACGGTCCAGAGCGCGCCGCTGCTGGCATCCGAGAGAATGCCCGCTTTATCCGGCGCTGCCAGCAGGAGAATGTCGCTGAGGGAAGGGTAAAAGCCAGTTTTGGGATCCACGCCCCAATGACGGTGGGTGAGGCTACACTGGCAGCCTGCCGCGATGCCGCCTCGCCAGATGTTGGCTTCCACTTGCATGCCGCAGAGCACGAATACTGCCAGTTCCGCAGCCTGGCGATGGCCGGGACGCGCTCGGTCGACCGTCTCGCCAATCACCAAATCCTGAATGAGCGCACAATATTAGCCCATGCCATCCATTTGGATGCCCGCGAGGTTGGGCTGATCGCAGCCTCTGGAGCACGGGTAAGCCACCAGCCGCGCAACAACCAGAACGCCGCCGACGGGGTTGCCGAAATCGAATCTTACCTGCGCCTCGGCGTCAATGTCTGCCTGGGCACAGATGGTCTGAGCAATACAATGTGGCGTGAAGCAGAATCGGCTTATTTCCTCCAGAAGATCCACCATCGCGACGCCCGGCGCCTGTCCGGCGATCAGCTGTTGAAGATTGCGGTTCATAACAACGCTGCCCTGGCCTCAGCTTACTTCTCTGAAGCGCCTTTGGGGGTGATCGAGCCCGGGGCATATGCCGACCTGATCTTCCTGGACTATCACCCGGCGGCGCCCCTAACGGTCGAAAACCTGTCTGGTCATCTTGTGTTTGGATTCGACGAATCGATGATTACCACCACGATCGTGGGAGGCAAATTGCTGATGAGGGATCGCGAGTTCGTGGGGATCGACGAAGAGCGCATCAAGAGCCGCTCGCGCGAGCTCGCCGCCGCCTTCTGGAAGCGCTATCCCGGGCTTGTGCCCAATAAGCCCGTGCTGGGATGATCACTCCCCAAGGATGAGCGGAAGCGTCAGGAAATTCGGCGGGTTCACCAGGATTGGATCCTTGAGAAAGCTGCTGCCGGTCTTATCGATGACCTCGAGCCAGTAATAGCTGATTTTTCCAGCCAAAGGCATATCATCTGTGTAGAAATAGTTTGCCCCGCCGAGTCCACCTGCTGCCTGGGCTTCGATCAGGCTGAGGTTGAGCTTTGCGCCGTGGTCGTCAGGCGCTTCGGACCGCCACACATTGAAGCCTACCAGCTCCAGCTCTTGGGCTGTTTCCCAGCTCAGCACGACCCTCCCAAGCTGCGAGAGCGCCCACGGTGCTCCCGCGAAAGTCACCGCGGTTGGACCTGGGCAGCCCGCGAACCGGAAGGAGCCGATCCGGGTCCGCCAGGGCGCCGCGCCGGTAGTGGAGAGGTATTCGTTCGTGTACCAGAAAGTGCAGTCATCTGCTGGATCGATCGACATGCTGGAATAGTCGCCCCAACGCGCCCCTGTCCCGGTTTGCGAGCCGGTCCCATTGATCAGGGCGGTTTCGGTCTGCGGGAGCGTCCCAAGCGGGTCCGAGACGAGCCTACCGGCGTAGCGGATGCTCGGGTAGACGCTGCTGCTCGAAACGCTGTAGCCGACTGCCAGGTTGCCCTGCTTATCCATCGCCAGGCTGCTCATCCAGCGGTGGTTGGCGTCCGGCGCATAGGTGCCTTGCTGGTAGATCGACGGCGAGCCGTTCGGATTGCGGATTTCGTACCAGCGCACCCCAGCCTGGGCGCCGCTGCTTGCCGCGTTCACGGTATGGCTGACAGCCAGAGTCTCGTGATCGCCGAAATTCCGGTAGATCAGCCGGTGCATCAGGCGGTCGGCGAGCCCGTCCAGCCCCTGGGTGGTGGAAGGCTGCGGGATGCAGTTGCGGGTGAGCGGGCACAGCTGGTTGAAGCTGGCTGTCGTCAGGCTGGTCGGCCCGCTGAAGGTCGAGTTTGCCGGGGTCGCCCAATCCACGTGGAACTTCCAGAGATGCAGCACGTTAGCGCCGATCTCCAGGATGTAATTGGGTGAGCCTGCTGGCGGCAGCGTTGGGCCGTCCAAATCTGAAGGAAGCAAAGGCCCATAACTCGTGCTGGTATCAAATTGCTGGAACGCCGCTGTAAGCCCGCCCAGCATTGCGGCTCGATCCAGGGCAATTGCGCTCGCGCCTTCATAGAATGGTCCAAAGCGGTTCGCGGTCAGGTAATAGGCGTCTGGCCAGACCCCCAGTTTGGGATAATCATATCCGACGTTGGTGCCGAGCAGGAAGAAATAACGATAATAACTTCCAGTCGGGTCGGGGGAGGTTGAGACCGCGATGCACTCACCGTAGTTAGGATTTTTATATGCGAACTGGGACAGGATCCAGCGGTCGGCGATCGGGTCGTACAACACCACTGGATCGCCGTCATTGCGGGTCTCGCAAGGCGCCCCAAAGCCGGTCCAGAGGGTATTGTTAAGTGCAGGTCCATATAACGATGTCCCCGATTTATTGAAAATCTGGAAATGCAGGTTGACCATCTCCACGACATGGTTCGGACCGACATCGATATTCGTGTCTGGCGGGTAGACGCCGTCCAGGTTGTTTATGCCCTCGAAATTCTGCAGTGTAGAAGGCATCGGTGCGCTCGGCGCACCGGGCCTGCCCGGCGAGAACTCAGACTGCAGCACCGGATCTTGGATCTGGGGGCGCGGTTCTCGCTTCGCCAGTTCTTCCACTTCCTCGCCCTCGCCCATGGGGCGTACTACTGTCCACGGTATAGGCGGGAGCGGCTTGATCGAGCGCAGCGGCGGAGAGGTATCGTGCTTCGCCGAAAAACCGGTGATCACACCTCCCTCGCTGCTCTGGGCTTCGGGGGTGAGGCTTTGCCCGGCAGGTTCTTCTGCTTCAGAGCCAGCCTGGATTGGCCCGCTCATCATCGGCGCTGAGATCGGCGGAGGATCGACTGGCTCTCCCTGGCCGATTGGTTTTGATCCTGGGCGCGTGCCCGTGATCCACGCTGCTGCCAGGATGATGGTCAGGCAAATAACCAGGATGATAATCCAGCTCTTTTTTTTCATAACAGCCTCGGGAAATTGGTGTTCTTCAATGAAGTATATCAGCTTCAACCAGGAATGGGAAAAAGATCAGGTGGTATTCTCCCAACCGCCCTCCGCTGCTCAATTCCCCAGAGTCGCCTGGATTAGCTCCGCTCCAGCCTCCCCAGACGATCCACTCGCTGCCGGTCCATTGGGCCGTCGCGATCATCCGGGCTGCTGGCGCGCCGATAGCGGGCAGCGGCGCCCAGCTGTCCGTCTGAGGATCGTAGCTTGCCCCATCGTTCAGGTAGTCCCCCCAGCCGGTGACATTTCCGGATCCGCTCCACACGATCATCCGATCACCGGTCCATGTTGCTTCATGCACAACCCGACCAGAGGGTTATCCGGTTGTGGAAATTGGAGACCAGCTCTTCGTTTGAGGGTTGTAGCGCATTCCATCGTTGAACAGCTCGTAGCCGTTGTGCCCTCCCCATACGATCATCTCATCGCCCGACCACACCGCAGCAGCCGAAACTCGTCCCGCGAGTGCTCCAGTGGCGGTGATCGGTATCCAGTGATCTTCACTTGGATCATATCGGCCGCCCTGGATCGGAAGATTGTCGCCAACAACCCACCCCGAGTCGTTCCCACCCCACACCAGCATCTCAGAGCCGCTCCACACTGCCGCGGGACCATATAAACCCGGTAGGGCGCCTGCTGCGGGCAGCGCTGTCCAGCTGTCGCTGTGCGGATCGAAGCGCACCCCGCTGTTCAGCGAGGTAAAAGGCGTCGCCCCACCCCAAACGATCATCTCCGTGCCCGTCCAGACCGAGTCAGGACCGAACCGTGCCGACGGCGCATCCAGGATGCTCATCCCTTGCCACACTAGCACAGGGTTCGCAACAGGGATATTCTTCGGGAGAAAGATCTGGTGTTCGGTGCCGACTTTGCTGCTGAAGCCTGGCTGCCCGGAAAGCGCGAGGGATACAACAACCCCTGCTATCCACCAGCAAAACCGCTTCGCCTCCATCCTGATCCGCCTTCTGTTGGCTTTATTTTATTTTTTGATTATTATTGAAGTGGATTACTTGAAAAACCGGATGTTAGCGCTTTCCACGGGAGACAGCGGTTGCCTGTTTTATTGAACAGCCCTTCAGGGTGTTTCGGTTTTTAGCCCCTCCAGCTTCATCGCCGCCGGGAGCCCCGCCGCCCAGGACCGGATTGCGCCCCAATTTCTCCGCTCTCCGGCCGGCGCCTGGATGATCAGCATCGCAAATAACACCGCCCACCACTTCAATCGACCGTATTCCAGCCGGCCGCCAAAAAAACCGATGCTTGCCGGTCTGGCTGGCCGGGCAGCCTTGAGGATGGGTTTCAGGTAGTTCGTTAGGCTTGAATAGCGTTCTCTGAAATTCAGCTTCGCTTCGTTCGCCGGAGGTTTGGGGAGCTGATCATCAACATACACTGGGATCTCGCCGGCGCTCATCTCGTTTGTTCTGGTCAGGCTCATCGCCAAAACAAAAACCGCAAATGGTCTCCGTTGGAGCATCTGCCGATTGCGCTTGAGGAATCGCACTGCCTGGCGGTGCCAGCCCATGATCATCGGCCCGCCGACCACGATGCCGTCATATGGCTGGAGGTCCTTGACCTCATGAATCGGCAGGACGTCCACCTCGATTCCGCTCTTGGCGATTTCCGCTTTTATCTCTTGGGCGGCTTCACCAGTCGAACCAGCCATCGTGGCATAGGTGACCAGGATCTTTTTCATGTCGGTTTCCAGTCGGGAAGAAAGTCGGTGCAGGGTTATGGTCGGAAAATTTTCTCTCTAGCTCGCGTTCAAGAATCCTAAGGTGCGAAACATAACCCGCATCATTTTGTGACCGAAATCAGGCTTCAAAAACTGGTTTGGACAGCTGCCCGGGATGACGGTGATGCCGTTCTCGCGGCACATGGTCACTGCGTCCTGAGAGACGCTGCTCATGCCCGCCGCCAACCCTGGTTTTGTCCCCATCAGGCAGTGCATCCATACCCGCTAAATCCCGAGATCGACGCACTGCTGGACAATTTCCTCACAGATTTTTGGGTTGGTAAGGATAAATACGGCATCCGGCTTATCGGGGATCGATTTCAGGTCTGAATAGCACGGGTCGCCTTCGAAGCTGGTCAGGCGTGGGTTGACCGCGCTGACCGAATACCCCGATTGCTTGAATTTTTTATAAGCGGCATTGCAGCCTGTCTCGCGTTTGTCCGAAACACCGACAACTGCGATTTTTTTCTGAGATAGAAAGTCTTGCACCAGAGGATCGATCTTAGCCATAAAATCTCCTATCTTTTTTTGGGACAATAATTTGGACGGTAAATTTTCTCGAGTATATTCAAAAGAGAGTTGAGCCGTTAGTACGAAATTTCTCATTATAAGGTGACATTCATCCTGATAAGAATCAAGCATAGCGGGCTTAGATGCTGTCCAGGCACACTGCAAGTCCGAAAACCAATTCGATAAGCTTATCCAATTATCGTGGACCTCTTCCTCACCTCCTGAAGGCATATTCTACTGCCGCTTCAGCGTGGATCCTGGCTGTGTCAAACAGCGGTTTCTGGCAGTCCCTTTCGCCAACCAGCAGGCCGATTTCCGTACATCCTAATATAATCCCCTCGCACCCATCTTTCACCATCCGCTCCATGATCTCCACGTACTGCGCTTTTGATTTAGAACGGATTTCTCCCTTCACCAGTTCCTCGTATATCACCCGGTCCACGATCTCGCGGGTCGCGCCCATTTGGCACTTTGACCCTGAGCCCGAACCGCTCGCTTAGCCGGCTGGCATAGAAATCCTGCTCCATCGTGAAGCGCGTCCCCAGCAGCCCCACCTGCTGGATGCCCGCCCTCTCAAATCTTCATGCCTGCCGCATCCGCGATATGCAGAAGCGGAATCTGGATCCTGGCCTCGATCTCCCCAACGACTTTGTGCATCGTGTTCGTGCACAGCACAATGAAATCCGCCCCGCCCCGCTCCAGATTTGCCGCCGCCTCCGCCAGCAGCTCCCCTGCTTCAACCCATCTCGCCTGCTGCTGTAAGATCTCGATCTCTGCAAAATCGACCGAGATCATCAAGCTCTTCGCCGAATGAAACCCGCCGAGTTTTTTCTTCACAGCTTCGTTGATCATCCGGTAGTACTCCAGCGAGGATTCCCAGCTCATCCCGCCGATCAAACCGATCGTCTTCATATCGGCATCCTCTGTTCGCCGAGCCCTCGCCCGCCCAACGGGATCGTCTCGACACGCTCCCCAAAACCCGCAATCAACCTTCTACCGCGTGCAATCGCGGATTGCACCGTCGGAAGGCTCAGTGAAGCCTGGTGGCTTTCCTGGTCTGTCCAAACTTCCGTGATCCAGATCGCCTCCGCATCTGCCGCATCCTTCGCCAGGATATAGCTCAGGCACCCCGGCATATTTTCCGATCCCTCCATAAGGATTGAGATCAGCTCATCTCGCTTCCCCGGAAGGGCGATCAGCTTACCAATCAGACCATACATCCCATCCCTCCTGGATACGGCATGATTCCTTTAGCGGTAATTCCGCCCTCACAATCCTTCCTCAATCATCCCTTCGCGAAATGTCATCATTTATCTCCTGGATTTCTATCATGGATTATACGCTCTGATTACTGCAGTCAACCATTAAACGGAAAACCGAGCACGCTTAATTAATTCAGCCTTGTTGAGGCAATGGCATAGAATGATGGAAAACCTGCACGATCAGCGTGCGATGAGCGGTAGGAAGTTAAAATCGGGGTAAAACTCGATTGCCCCTATGTCGCAGCGCACTGCTGAGCCTCCATTGACCGGGCGCGTCACGCCGCGTTGATCGCTGGTGAGGATCGCACCGAGATTATTGGTGCAGCCGCCTGGGTTGCCTGCGTCAATCGCTGGACTCCCGGGGAGCGGGGTGTGATTGAGCGTTGGACCGCTGTTGTATGCCAGCGGGTTGAGCATTGGGTCTGCGATCGTGGCAGCACCGTTCACCGTGCAGCTGCTGGTGTTGTAAAGGATATTGTTCCCTCCCGAAGTGATCGTCCCCAAACAGTCCCCGGGGTCGAGGATCTCAAAATCGTTGATCACGACAACTTTGTAATTCACGGCGATGATGCTGTTCTGAAAGTTAATCGTTCCGCTCCCATTGGCGACGCCTCCACCTGACCCGCCCGCGATTGCATCGTAATTAGCGACATTATCATGGATGGTGACATTAAACAGGCTCGTTGTTCCGTTGTTATTGTAAATTCCTCCACCTGATTCGTCGCTGTAGTTGGAGCTGATCGTGCTGTTAATAATGACCAGCGGATTGCTTCCATTGTATATGCCGCCGCCGATTCGAGCCCGGTTTCCGCGGATTATACTGTTCCTGATTATTGGAGTCGGTCCAAAGCTAAGAATCCCGCCGCCAAGACCGGAGGTGCCAGATGTTGTGTTGCCGCTGATGGTGCTGTTGTCAATCCTCAGAACGCCCTGGCTGAAAATACCGCCGCCGTAGGCGTTGGAGGTCCCGGTCGAATTTCCCCGGACAATGCTGTTTGTGAGCGTGAGTTGACCGGAGCTGTAGATCCCGCCGCCAAAGGCGTTAATACTGTTAGCTGTAGTATTGCTGATGACCGCACTGTTGTTGAGCGTCAGTGTACCAAAATTTAAGATCCCGCCGCCATAGTTGGGCGAACTTCCATGTTGGATTGTGACCCCAGAGATGAATACCGTCTCGGTGATCCGGAACACTTTATCGTTTAACGCCGCGCCGTTTCCATCGATAATTGTGATCCCTGCCCCGTTGCCAAGTAGAGACATGGTCCTGGTGATATTCAAATCGCCGGTCGCTTCACCATCTGAACCGGATTTGGGTATGCTGAGCAAGTAGGTTACTTCGCCAGGTAGGCCAAAATGGATTGCCGCCCCGCCGCCGGGTGTATGGTTGGCTTCCATGATCGCCGCTCGCAAGGTGCAAACGCCTCCGCCGGTATCGCAAAAGCCGTTGCCGGGATTATTGTCCACCACATCTGCTGGACTGTTGACAGTGAAAGTCGCCGCTGCATGCGTTGGTAAAGGCGCAGGCCAGATGAAGACCAGCAGTGCAATCATCAATCCGAATGAGGAGCCGATTAGCAGTAGAAATCGGAATACGCGCATGTTATTGTGTCCCTCCTGTGGCTCATTGTTTGACCAATAGCCGTCGTGATTACCCCCATGTTATCTCAATACTTATAGGTGATATATGAGATCAAATATATCTTTATTATAACGGTTTATGATTATTCAGGTGAAGGGATTATAAAAAAGCGGGAACTGCTCAAATGGATTTTAGGGAGCGCGTCCAGGCTCCTCGGTTTGTCCGTTCCTTATCGTTAATAGGTCAGGATCGCCTCGATCTCTTTAGCAGCTTCAATCCAGGCAGTGACCTCGTTCAATGTGGGAACTCGCCTCACCACCTTGCGCTCCTCGTTTTTTGCGAGCAT
Organism: uncultured Chloroflexia bacterium; assembly: GCA_963827155.1. Taxonomy (GTDB): domain Bacteria; phylum Chloroflexota; class Anaerolineae; order Anaerolineales; family UBA4823; genus UTCFX2. Next base: position 3,594,719 of record CAWGZV010000002.1, read on the forward strand.
CTTTTTGTGCAGGTTCTCAGGCGACCTCCTGCGCAGCTCTTTCACGGTATCCACCCCAGCCATTTCAAGCAGGTCGCTGTACTCTTCGCCCACTCCAGGGACGCGCATCAGGTCGGCGCGGTTGACCCACGCCAGGATCAGCTTATGCGACAGCCCGGTCTGCTCAGTGAGCTCCTCGCGGCCTCTGCGGGTGGCTCCCAACCGCAGCAGATCGTCGGTGGTCGTGACTCCCACCGTGGAGAGCTTCATGGCATATGCCGGACCAATTCCCTCGATTTTTTCGATCTTATAGCCGGCCTTCCCGCTTTTCAATTCGGCTGGTCCTGCTTTTTTCTCTACCCCTTCCCCTTCAACCGCGAGCGCCGCAGCTGCAGCTTCGGCTGGATTGATGCCGCGTTCATCAACTTCAGCGCCAGCATTATCTGCGGCTGCGATTTCTTGCCGGCTGTGCGCCAGCTCGCTGATGTCGTGATAAAAGGCAAGGGTGCCGACCAGGCGTCCCTGGCTGATCATCGGCGTCTGGAAATACTCCACCTCCACCAGGCGGTTATCCTTCCGCTTGCCGTAAGTCAATGCGTGCACCGGCTCGCCAAGCCGGGCAGCTTCCGCGAAGCCGCGCATTTCGTCTTCAAAACCCTCCGGCATGATCAGGTCCTCCGGATCCTTCCCGAAAACCTCCCCAGCCGAAAAGCCGAAAAGCTTCTCAAAAGCCGGATTGCATTCTACGATGGTGTGATCCATCTGCAGAGTCACGATCGCAATCGGGTTGTTCTTAATAACCGATTCGTAGTACTGCTTCTGGAGCTGTAAGTTCGCTGTCGCCTGCCTGCGTTCGGTGATGTCTCGAAAGATGGATACGATCCCCGGTTGATTGTCTTCCAGGTTGAGCGAGCTGGTCGATACTTCGAACCATCTTTCCAACACAGGGATCTTGATTGCCGCTTTTTTTCCGGGAGATATTGGCCAGGTTTGGCTGTCGGCTTCGCCGCCGATCAGGCTGGCGATCGGTATACCCACGATCTGGGTGAATTCCATGTTGAAGGCTTCAGCAGCAGCCCGGTTGCAGCGCACTATCACACCGTCGGTATTGGTAAGCACAATCATGTCTTGAACCGCATCAAAAACAGCTTCCCACTGCTGTTTGGCGCGGCTGATTATCGCCTCAGCCGATTTGCTGGCTTCTTGCTCACTGGTCATGGATGTTTGCAGCGCCTGGTTGGAATCTTGCTGGGTTTTCAAGGAGGTCTCCAGGTCATGATTCCATTTTTCCAGAAATGCAATTTGGTTTTTGTGGTTGCCGATTTGATTTTTAAAGTTAACATTCTCGGCTGCCAGTTTCTCGCTGTTCTGCAGCGATTTTTGGCGCTCCCGCCGCACCCTGCTTTCATTGCGCCCCACCAATCCGAGCAGCAAGGCAAATACAATTGGAGTGATATCGAAAAACCAGAGTAGCGGGTTAGTTAAATGCTGCCTTACGGCGTTCTCGAGGGTGATCGGGAGCTGCGCATCGAGCAATGCAACGACAGTCGCGAAGACCACCGCGATGATCCCGAATAGAAAGCCAAGGATTGCATACCAAATCGCAAAATTGGGTATCCGCTTTTCCTTTTTAGATGTTTGATCTGCCATGGCGCTCCCTCAGACAGAAATGTTTGTACAGCTTTTCTCAAGAAATCCCATCAAGATTATACATTACCGTCCTCAACAGGCGCAATCAAACCTTAATGAAATTTAATAAAAAAAATACCGCTACTCGTACCGAAGCGCCTCCGCTGGCAGCACCTGCGAAGCCTGCAGCGCAGGAAGCCAGGTGGTCAGCAGAGTCATCCCATAGGCCAGCCCCGATACCACCCAGATCTCCGTCCAGGGCACCTGGAACACCATCCCTGGGATATCGGCAGCCATATCCGTGATCATCTGCGAGGCGGGGATCAGCGCCAGGGCAGCCCCCAACCCGATCCCCAGCAGCGACACGAATGAAGATTCGATCAGGAAGATCCAGCTTACCATCTTGCGCTGGAATCCAAGCGCCCGAAGCATCCCGATCTGCTGGCGCCGCTCCACTACCGCCCGTGTGCTGATCACCCCCAGCGCTGCCACACCCACAACCAGCCCAATCGTAAGAAAACCCATGAGCAGGTACTGGAATACGTATTGGGTGGCCATTGCATCGCGCAGCTCCTGGATTTGATCGACGCTCTCCAGCCCATTATTGATGAAGGCCTCTTCAAGCGCTCCGCTGACCTTCCCCGCATCTTTCCCCTCTTCCAGCATCACGTAATAGGTCGGCGATGCCAGCTCAAAAGGCAGCGCCTTCTCCAACGTATCTTGTGAAGCCACCAACCCGTACCCCGACATCACCATCTGTTCCAACACACCGATGACCGTCAGCTCGAAAGTTGCTTCGCTGTTCGGCTCACGTACTTGCAGATGGATCGGTTTCATCGTTTCATCTTCCAAATACACACCATTCAGCTTGAAATCCGGCCCGCCGATCATAATGCTGGTCGTATTTCGGGTTGGCACCGCCATTCGGTCGATCACTGCATAACCGCGGTGCTGCCTCACAGCCTGCCAGATCTCAGCGGCAGTTTCGTATCCTTCCGCTTTCACCGCGATTTCGTAATCGATGTTCTCGAGGTACGCCTCGTCAGCCGCCTGGATCAGGTAGCTGGACCAACGCCCGCTCTCCCCCTGCCGCAGCTCCACTGGCAGGCTGATCTGCGATGCGATAACTTGAAAATCTTCCCGCTGAAGCCCCGGCTCCACGCTGATGGCCCTCGCAAGGTCTCGAACGGGATTGCTGGCGCTTGAGTTCACCCGCAGATCGAAGCCACCTGTAAATTGCTCCGTGTTCTTCAAAATAAGATCGTTTACTTTGAACAAGGTCGCCATAAAAATCACGCTGAACATGACCACCGCGAATATTGCAATCGTCATCCCGGTCCGGAAGCGGTTTGATAATGGATAGGCAATCGCCATCCGCATCACAGGCGCAAACCGAGGCGCTCCGCCCACCGCAGTCAAGATCAAACGCAGCAGCAGGTCTGCGTTGAACATGATCACCAGTACTGCCCCGCCGACAAGCAAAATCCCAGAGATGAAAAGCATCTCCGGCCCCATGCTCATCTCCGGCAGCCCGAGTTTATCTTCCAACAGCTCGACTCGGGAGCGCCCAAAAACACGTCAGCGTCAGCCCTAAGATCGTGTACGCGATCCGGTCAGGAAGGTCGGGTGTGTTCCAGCTCCGCTCGCCTAACCTCCGGAACGAATAGCGCAGAATCCCCCTCAAGATCAATCCGCCGCCGATGATCACCAGCGACACACCCAGGCTGTACGCGGCCCCGTTGGCTTCCTGGATCCCCAACTGTGTCAGCAGAACCCCAAATATCAAGGTGAACGGACCGCTCGAAAACCCCAACCAGATCAGCCGGATCAAGCTCAACGGCACCTGGATCAGCCAGGCTTTCAGTGCTTGAAAAGGTCTCAGCCCGAGCAGAGCCATAAATCCAGCTCGAATATATCGAAATGGCACGCTCAGCCGCTCCCTCAAGTATTTCGGAGAGCGCGCAGGTTCAGGCAGATCGCGGATCGCCGACACGATGTTCAGGTGGCTGACCCGGTTAGCCGAGAAGAGCACCGTCGCGAAGGTCACCAGCATCCCAAGCGCGTAAGATACCAGCAGGCTGTTCAAGGTGAGGTATGGTCGGATTTTTAATCCCGATCCCGCAAACGCCCTTCCGAGGGTGGCCGCGATAACCAGCCCGATCAGCACCCCAAGCGCCACCCCAACCGCGGCTGCCATCAGGTCGTAGGCCGTCCCTTCGAAAACGAACATCTCCACCAGGTGACCTCGCTGCGCCCCCACAGCCCGGGTCATCCCCATCTCAGATTTCCGCTCGGATGCCAGCATCACGAAGATCAGGAAAATCAGCACCAACCCTGCGGTGATCCCAAACAAACCCGCCACAATAAAAATCGTGGTAAACGCGTTCGCAGCCGTCTCACTGGTGTCCAGTGCTTCGCGCTTGTAGTCGTCTACTCCCAGCTCGGATTGATCACTGAGCAGTTCCTCCAGGCGGTCGCGCAGCGCCTGGCTTCCCCAGTCCATGTCAGCCAGGATCGACTGCACCCGTCCCGCCAGATCGCTGTCTGCCAGCAGGCTGCGCGTCTCTGTATTAAGCTCATTGGTTTGCAGCCCAATTGCCAGCTTTGTCAGGTCCTCTTTTGTGATCCCTTTTTCCCGCTGAGCCGCCGCCAGCAGCGCCTGGATCACCGCCGGGTCTCGCCGTAGAAATGAGAAGACCTGTGCGGTGACGGTCGCGTCGCTCAGCAGCCCGCGCAGGTAGGCAGTTACCGCCTCGCTGTGTTCTACCCCAGCCAGCGCGTCCCCCTCGTTCGATACAACGATCATATTGATCTTGCCCCGCTGGTTGAACAGCACCTGGGCCTGGCGCAGGTTGATCAGCAGGCGGGCGTCATCCCCCTCTGCTGCAATTCCTTTCACAGTGTAGACTTTCGGACGGTTGCTAACATAAATCTCCAGCTCGTCGCCTGAGGCGGCTTCGAGCGCTTCGGCTGCCGCTTTGTTGAGGTAAACTTCATGCTCCCCCAGTTCCTCCAGCAGGAGGGTCTTCCCCGCCGCGTCTCGGATCTCTGCTTGTGCCAGCACCGCGCTGTCCTCACTGCGCAGACCCATGATCGTGATACTGCGCAGGCTGCGCTTTCGGGTGATATTTACTACAGGCGCCGTTTCACTGATCTCTGGGACCAGACGATCGATCAGCCCATATCCGCTAACCGACTCCTTCAAGGCCTCATACTGGCCCATTTTGAAATAGGAAGAAACCGAGCTGCTTTCCCCAAAAGACTGTTTCCCACCTCCCATCCGAATCACTTCATCCATTTCCCCCATCCCCTCGATCGCCTGACTTCGAATCGTGTACGAAAGTGTATCACCGGTGATGAAGGCCGCAGTAATGATCAGAGTCGCGAGCATCAGTCCCAGCACGATGAGCGTGGATTGCGCCCTTCGGCGTGGGATCGGGCGCAGTCCTAGTTTGAAAAATACCGGCTGGCGCAGCGCGATGAACCCCAAACAGGCGATCACCAGCACAAGGGCTGCGCTCAAGCCGCCGGCAATCGTCGCGATTTCAAGCCCAAAAAGCCGCTGCATATCCTCACCGCCTCCCAGAAATTGAAAGCCCTGAGGCGCCTGCGCTGCTTCCGATCAATTTAAGCCTCCCCAACCGCCGTTTATCAATCCGTTTATCAATCTGTAAATCAATCGCCGAAACATCTTGCGGTCAGCCCTCCTGGACATGTATCGCCTGTTCGTTTTCAACCCGGCCGTCGCGCATCCACATGATCCGCCGGCACCGTCCCCCGATCCCCCGGTCGTGCGTCACCAAAATGAAAGTCAGCCCCTGTTCCCGGTTGAGATCCACCAGCACGTCCATGATTTCGTTTGCCGTCTCCGAGTCCAAATCGCCTGTCGGTTCGTCCGCCCATACCAGAGCCGGCCGGTTCACCAGCGCTCGCGCAATCGTTGTCCGCTGCCGCTCCCCACCGGAAAGCTCCGCCGGGCGGTGATTCGCCCGTTCCGCCAATTTCACCTGATCCAGGGCCTCAAGCGCCCGCTTGCGCGCTTCCCGAAGCCTGACCCCCGAGACCAGCAGCGGCAGCTCCACGTTTTCCACTGCGCTCAGCACTGGCAGCAGGTTGTAGAACTGGAACACAAAGCCCATCCGCCGGGCACGGTAGTCGGTCCGTTCGTGATCCGACATCCCCGAAAGTGTCACCCCCTCGATCGCGATCTGGCCTTCATCGGCTGTATCCAATCCAGAGAGACAGTTCAGCAGGGTCGTTTTCCCGCAGCCCGACGGTCCCATAACCGCCAGCATCTCGCCCCTCTGCACGCGCAGGTCAATTCCTCGAAGCGCCGGCACGCTCACAAACCCGGTGTGGTAGATCTTCTGTACCCCGCTCGCCTGAATGATCCAATCTTCGTCCATTATTTTCCCTTTTAGATTTAAAGGCTCGCTTTTAAACGATTATAATCCCCCGGTGTCCGCCTTTGACCCTATCGGATTCAATAGCAAATTCTCCCATTAAATCCGCTTGCCAATGCTTTGCTCATGACCACAAAGGCAAGCGGAATATCTCTAATTTATTCCTGGATTTTTCGCGGATCTCATCGAATAACCCTTACGGGATTTCTCATACCGCCTAAGAGAAAAAGTAAAAAATCGTAGCTCCAAACAAAACAATATAACCGATTGGATAGATCCAATCCATAACGCGGTCGATGCGATCAGCTTTCTCAAGCTGATTGTGGACCTCCATCCATTTCAGGTACACGTTGTAGCACACCACCAGTGCGTTGACCACAAAAGTAATTGCCATGATCACGTCTACGAATGTCAGGTAGCCCATCCGGGGGTAGTCTTCTGCTAGGCTCCAGCTGAAGGCGATGAAAAGAAGCAGGTTGCCTGTGGCGACTTCAATCCGCTTTGCATAGTCCTTTAAGAAGAAGGTGATATAAGAGATGCTGATGATCAGCAAGATTGGGATGAAGATGCGAAATAGATAGTAGATCCGATAGCGCGGAGCACTGAAGTGGAAGGTGAAGCGTGAGGTTGGGTAGGCGCGGCTTGAAACCACACTGCTGACAGAGGTATCGAAATCCGTCAGTATGAACTCATCCTCGCCGTTCTCGGGGTCGATCTCGCTGAAGCCCTCCATCGGCACCATTACATAGCGGTCTTCCGGGTAGAGCATGTCGGCGTGGATGTAAAAATCCTCCGTATCGAATGGATACTGGCTGAAATCGAAATTGAGCTGGAAGTTGGTGGAAAAGCGCTCCAGGTAGGTCACGCTGCCGTCTGGCTCCACATCCACAATCCGGCTGAGCGCCCAGCGGTTGCCCTGCTGGTTGAAGAATGTGAAATCCGGCCAATCGCCTTTGGTGTCCGTCAGAAACTGGTTGAAATTGGTCTCTGTGTACTCTTTCACCTGGCAATTGCATGAATCTGGGCTGAAGGCGAGCTTGGCGTCCTTCCAGGCGAGCTTAATCGTTCCCACCGCCGTCATGATCTCATTCGATTGGTCGATCATTACAATCTGCTGCAGCTTGATCCCGGTTTGCACCTCAGTCGGCAGCCGCATCACATCCTGGCTGTTGGCTTCTGAAGATCCGCTTGTCACTTCAGGGGCATCCACTCCAGCCAGCAGGAGGAATTCCCCGCTGGTGGGCGGCGCCCCTTTGGGGCTGGAGAAGATCTCCAGGCTGTAGGACTTGCCGCCTTCAGGGAACGCATATTCCAGTGAGGTCTGGCTGTCTGTACCTTGCAGGTTTCCGAGGCTCACCGGTTTTCCCCCGTAGTCTCGCAGCACAAGGATGGGCTTCAGGTCTCCGCTCGTCGCTTCGATAAAAACCGATAAATTCTCTCCCGGATCGAAATCATAGAGCGGCACCGTGATCGTAGTCCGGTTTGCGTCAAGGCTGCTTTTATACTCCTGGACCCGACCGGTTGATCCCAGGCGGGTCTCGTCCTGGACTGCGATCATTGCCCCATTCGGCAGAGCCGTACCTTCCAGCACCTCCGAGGCGTCTACCCCCAACAGCAACCGGTATTCGCCAGAAGTGACCCGACCGGCAGCTGAAAGCGCGCCTGAAGCTCCCAGGATGTAATCGCCGTCTTCAGGGATCAGAAAATCTAGAGCGGCGCTGTATCCAGGACCGCTGTCATCATCCCATGCCAGGAATGTTTTGTCGTTTAATGCTGGCAATTCCGCAAGAGGAAGCTCAGCAGTCTGAGCGATCGACTGTACTTCACTTCGGTAAGTGCCGATCAGCACCGGCAGGTCCACTGAACCCTGCACTAGCGATAAAGCCGGATCGAGGTCGCCTGCAGTGGTCTCTAGCAGCGCAAACAGCCTCTGCCCTTTCTTCATCCCCGAGATTACGAAAACATCGATTTCACCTGGATTGATCTTGCCCTGGATTTCCTGCACCGGCGCGGCCTCTTGCGCCTTCGCAAGCATCGAGGGGAACGCCTGAAGCAAACTTGCTGATAACACGAAGATGAGCAGTGAAAATGCGAGCTTGCGGGATAAGTTAATCCGTCCGGGCATGGAATCCTCCTGAATTCAATCGATCCTTACATTGATTGTCCTGAACCTTGCTGTTACCCTTCCCCCCATCGAATGGATCGCCGTTCGGGCTCGATGGTGCTTGGGTGTTTCCCTTGAAATGTTCTGCTGCCATGTTATCTCCGACTCGGCATCATGATGGCTTCATCTGTCTGAGGCAGACATTAATCCATTCTAAGGCTGATTTTACCAATTGTCCATCCCGGGGATATCCGCTTGCCAAAAATCCACCTTTCTCCCAACCTTCTTCAATCCGCGGGCAACTCATGATCCCGTTTTATTTTAATAATAAAAACCACTGTCCTTATGTTAGGTCGCCCTGCAGGTCTGATCCTTGTCAAGGTTTAATCTCCACTGCAAGCTGAAGCATCCAAACACATCCCTCCAGGCACTTTGAATCATAATTCGCTTTTCACGAGCCGGATTTCGATTTCCTTGTGTAGAAGACTGATAAATAAAATTAGACTTCTTTCACTTTCGTTAAATATGCGTTCTCATGCTTGACTTCTTTCGACATGGGGGTAGAATTGCATTCGATATTTTGGTAATTTTGGAATTTTAAATGAAATTGACCCGCAGACAAGAAGTATTCATTCAAAAGATGATCGAGCTCAAGACCGAGTTTGTCGGCCCGATCCATTACTCTGTCCTGGCAGAACGCCTGGGAGTCAGCCCATTCACCGCTTACGACATGCTCTGCTTGCTAGAGGAGAAGGGTTTTATCACATCAGTCTATCAGCTTCCCGCGGACAAGAGCGGCCCGGGGCGCGCCGAACGTGTTTTCTTCCCCTCAGAGAAGGCTCACGCTCGTCATCGTCATGTTGTAGAACAGGCTGGAGGCGATCCGCTCGACAGTGAGGCGTTGAAAGCGTTCGTATTGGAACAGCTTCGCGAAAATCAGATGCCCTATCAGGAGCTGGCCGATCAGATGATGGCGCGCCTTCTCCCCAATGCCCAAGGGGAGGAGCGCTATTGTGTCGAAGTGATGACCATCGCTGCTCTGCGACTTGAGCAAGACCCCGGTAGACAGATGCTCGCGGATCACCTGTCGGAGTTTCTGCCCGGCGATCCTGGCTCGGATAGGTCGAACCTGTGTCTTCTAGCTGGTTTTGTATATGGTCTGTTGGCTTCGCAGTGCACGGCCGATCAAGAGTGGTTGGAAAAACTACGCGAGCACCTGCGTGGGTATATGGATTTGGTCATACAGCTGAGCACCGGGCAGTGCAAACGTTTGGCAGATCAATTGTCTGGCGTGTTCGCTTCACTGGTCGAGGCTCACGAATGAGGAAAATAATCGGTTTAGGTCCAAAGCGCTTGGAAAAGAGCAGCCTGGCGGACCTATCTGGTTCTGTGCCGGCTGGCGCTTCTCTTGCTGCCAGCATGTATGCTGCCAGCCCTTCCGGTGCTTCTGACTCCGCCGCCCAGGCTCTCCCGCCGCTGATCGAAGCGCGTAATCTGACGAAGGTTTACCAGACCGGCGCAGGCGGCTTTACCGCGATCAAGGATGTCAATCTGACCATTTCCCAGGGCGAATTCCTGGCAGTCATCGGCAAGTCTGGGGCAGGCAAAACCACCCTGCTCAATTTGCTATGCGGGGTCAGTAAGATCACCTCAGGCGAAGTGCTGTTTAATTCCCCCAATGGTGAAAATGGAAATGGGACAGGGCACTGCATATCGCTCAGCTCGTTGGATGAGGATCAGATCGCCATCTGGCGTGGGAGCAATGTGGGTATCGTTTATCAATCCTTTGAGCTTCTGCCTCAACTCGACCTGGTGGATAACATCATGATCCCGCAGGATTTCGCCGACCGATATCGCCCGGCAGTCAGCCACCAGCGAGCCTTGGAGCTGCTCGACATGGTAGAGCTGAGCGATCATGCTTATAAGCTGCCTGCCCATGTCTCTGGCGGGCAGAAACAACGGGTCGCCATCGCTCGCGCCCTGGTGAACGATCCACCGTTCATTTTAGCCGATGAGCCGACAGGCAACCTGGACACCGCCACTGCCGAGACCATTTTTCAACTCTTCCAGCGCCTTGTCCAGGCTGGGAAGACCATCCTGGTGGTCACTCATGATACTAATCTCGCCGCGCGCTTCACACGTACCATTCAGATTTCGGATGGTGAGATCGTCAATTCCGCGCCGAATGGAAATAGCAATGGAAATAGCAATGGAAATAACAATGGAAACGGCAATGGAAGCGGCCTCAGCGTCGCCCCTCTGAAAATCCAGGCTGCCATGGAGTCTGCCAGGCTGGTTGCCACATCGCCGCAGCAGTCAGGCAGCAGCAGCGGCAAAGCTGACCCATCCGGAAACCTGGTCTTGACCGGAAACCCGGCGCCGACTGGGATGCTGGCGCCGCCCGCCATTGTCTTAAGCGATGTTTACAAAACCTATGTGAATGCCGCAGGATCGTTCACCGCCCTGAAAAATATTAACCTGCAGATGAACTACGGTCAGTTCGTCTCTATCGTCGGTAAGTCAGGCAGCGGCAAATCCACCCTGCTCAATATGCTAACCGGCATCGACCATCCGACTTCCGGCAGCGTGATAATAGGCGGGCAGGACCTCTATAAAATGTCTGAGAGTAATCGAGCGCGCTGGCGTGGCCGAAACATTGGAATCGTGTTCCAGTTCTTCCAGCTCCTACCCACCCTCACGCTGCTGGAAAATACCATGCTGCCGATGGATTACTGTAGTGTATTCCCGGTCGGCGATCGGCCGCAGCGTGCATTCGAGCTTCTCGAATCGGTTGGGCTGGAAGAGCAAGCTTACAAGCTGCCTTCCATGGTCTCCAGCGGGCAGCAGCAAAGTGCAGCTATCGCCCGCGCCCTGGCTACCGACCCGCCGATTATCGTCGCAGATGAGCCAACCGGCAACCTGGATTTGCGATCGGCAGCCGCGATTATTCGCCTCTTCCAGGATCTGGCCGCGCAGGGCAAGACCATTTTGATCGTCACGCACGACCCCTCCATCACCCGCCGCACCGACCAGACCGTGATCCTTTCGGATGGTGAAATTATCGATAGCGGCGTGGCGCGTGCCCTGCCGCTGCTCAATCACCCACAGATGCTCGCCGTAACCCGCCAGGCTAAGATGCGCCTCTACCAGCCCGGTCAGCTGATCCTTAAGCAGGGCGAGCATGTGGCGAATTTCTTTATGGTGGCCTCTGGTGAAGTGGATGTAGTCCTTAACAAACCAGGTTGCATTGAGCTGAACCTGGCTCGCCTTGGTGTGGGGCAGTTTTTCGGTGAAATAGAGCTGCTGGACGGCGGCAGGTCGATTGCCAGCGTGCGCGCCGCCCAGGCTGGACCGGTAGAGCTGGCTTTATTGGATCGTGAAGAATTTCTTCGTCTGATTAATGACGCTCCAGACATGCAGGCTGGACTGGCTTCTGTGGCAAAGGAGCGCCTCCAGGAGCACCGATCTCAGGCAATCGAAGAATGCCAATAATGATGAAAATGAAACATAAATTATTAAAACCGCGCTGGCGTAAAGTGCTGGCAGATCTGTGGGAAGGCAAGATGCGCACCCTCTTGGTTGTTTCTTCGATTGCTGTGGGTGTGTTTGCCATCGGCGGTATCGCTGCTTGCTATGCGATCTTGTCTGAAGACCTGGACGCCAGCTACGCCGCAATCCATCCAGCAAATATCGAGATGGTCACAACACCATTCAAGGATGATTTTGTGAGCTCCATTGAGCGCATCCCTGGTGTGGCGCATGCCGAAGGTCGCCGAGTTCTGGATGTTCGCGCCAGTATGGACGGCCAATCCTGGCTCACCCTTAATCTATTTGCTGCAAAAGATGCGGGCGCCACTCAAATCAATCAGCTCAGGCCGGTGGCGGGTGGAACCATTCCTGGAAAGCATGAACTGCTGGTCGGTTATGAGAAGATGTTTGATACCGGTTTTCGCACTGGCGAATTGCTGAAAATCCAGCTCCCAGACGGCACTGTGCGCCAGATGCGCGTTGCAGGTGAGGTTGGCGACCAGACTCGCGCCCACGATCCGATGAGTGCACACCGGGGATATGTCACCGAAGACACGCTTGATTGGCTGGGCCAACCCCGGGATTACAACCGAATGCTGGTTACAGTGAGTAATCATGGGGAAGACGAAAAATTCATCCAAAGCGTTGCGGATGCCGTAAAAGCCAAAATCGAAAAAGATGGCGGCTCTGTATACCGATCCTCGGTATTCAAATCTAACGACTACCCCATGGCTGATATGGCTTTGGCCGTGATGAGCGTGTTGGGCGCGCTGGGCGTTTTGGTGATGCTGCTCAGCACCTCACTGATCGTGAACACACTCAACGCTCTCTTTACTCAGCACTTGCGCCAGATTGGTGTGATGAAACTGGTCGGAGCACGCGGCAGGCAGGTGCTGATCATGTACCTGGTGATGATCCTGGCTTATTCCTTACTCGCCTTGCTGATTGCTGTCCCATTGGGCGCCTGGGCTGGCTATGGTCTGGCAGCTATGATGGCCGACATGTTCAACGCTACCCTGGGCGGATTTCGCGTGGTTTCCTCTGCGGTCGCAATCCAGGTGGTCATTGCCGTTTGCGTGCCCCTTGCATCTGGCTTCCTGCCGGTGCGCAGCGGCTCGAAGATCAGCGTACACCGCGCCATCAGCAGCGACCGCCCCGGCGATCAGCTCAACCGCCCTGGAGTGTTATCCGGCGTCAACCTCCGCGGCGCAGGATTGCTCTCCCGGCCTGTACTCTTCTCCCTGCGGAACACATTCCGCCGTAAAGGGCGATTGCTGCTCACTCTGTTCACATTGACCATGGCCGGAGCGATCTTCATCGCAGTGTTTAATGTTCGAGACTCAATGGAAGCATACCTGGATCGCCTGATGCAGCATTTTATGGCCGATGTAACCCTGACTTTCGAGCGGCCCTACCGCACCGAACGCATCGACCAAGCCGCGATGCAGGTGCCCGGTGTTCAGGCTGTAGAAGCATGGTCGGGTGCCTCGGCTGAAATCCTGGATTCCCAGGGGGATCTGCTGGAAAACCTGAATATCGTCGCCCCGCCTGCGGATACAAAGCTGCTTCAGCCGGAAATGATTGCTGGGCGTTGGCTCCAACCTGGCGATCAGCGGGCGTTGGTGATCTCAGATGCGATCTACGAGATATTCCCGTACTTAAGACCCGGGGACACGCTGCGCCTGCGTTTGACGGATGGCCGTGCTGAGGACTGGCCGGTGGTTGGGATTTTCCGCTTCTCGACCATGTTTGGCGATCCGCTGGCTTATGCCGAATATAGCTACATCTCCGGCTTGCTCGGCACACCCGGACAGTCTGCATCTTATCGGGTGATAACAAATGCCCATACCCTAGAAATTCAGCAGGCGATCAGCCTGGCACTTGACCATCACCTGCGCAGCCTGGATTACAAGGTCAGTGATGTGGAGGCCGGGATGGTCACCCGCAAGCAGTCTGGACAGGCTGTTACTATTTTAATGATATTCCTCCTGACTATGGCGTTGATGACTGCCTTAGTGGGCAGCATTGGGCTGACCGGCACGATGGGGATGAATGTCCTGGAGCGCACGCGTGAAATCGGGGTGATGCGCGCCATAGGAGCGGTAGACCTGGCGATCATGAAGACGGTTGTCATCGAGGGGGTTTTCATCGGGCTGATCAGCTGGGTTTGCGCCTGGGTCTTGTCTTACCCGATCAGCGTCTTGATGCTGCGCATCATTTCCTCCGCAATGCTCAGCGAGCCAATCCCGCTGACCTTTACCCTACAGGGAGTCTTCATCTGGCTGGTGGTGGTCATCGTTCTCTCGGCGGTAGCCAGTGTGCTGCCAGCCCGCAGCGCTGCCCGATTAACCATCCGCGAAGTGCTCGCCTACGAATAACCTGCAAGAGTCGCGTTGCGGATATCTCACTCCGTCTGCCCCGTCCTGCCCCATATCACCATCTGCTTCAGTCCCAACCATCCCAATGTAATAATGGGTAAAGATATATACTGGACTAATCCAGTCTAATATGTTATAATTTAGGCAGTGTTAAATATCTATTTAGCCAACCGGTATTTCTATATCGAATGGAATTAGGGAATAAAATGAGCAAGAGCATCTCCCGACGTGATTTTATCAAGGCTGGCGCATTGACCTTACTGGGCACAGGCAGCGCGGCATTACTCACCCAAATGGCGCAAAAAACCAGCGCAGCCCCTCCATCACAAGAAGAAATCTCGATGCACCACGCCGGCGCTGACGCGATGCCCATGATGGTGGGAGAAGTGGATCACAACCGCAATGGGTTCAATCCATCGGATATCTTGACGGATTTTGATTACGGCAAGGTATCCGCCCTTGAGAATGGGCAGACTTTACGAGAATTTGACATCTACGTCATCAATAAGGAAATCGAGATTGCCCCAGGCATCGTCTATTCTGCCTGGACCTACAACGGACGCATCCCTGGTCCAACGATCCGCTGCACCGAAGGGGACCGGATTCGGATTACTTTAAGAAACGGTTCCAACCACCCTCACTCCTTGCATTTTCATGGTTTCCACCCGGCGGAGATGGATGGCGTCCCGGGTACACCCGGGGTGGTGCAACCTGGGGAGAGTTTCATCTATGAATTTGATGCTGAGCCGTTTGGTCTTCATTTGTACCACTGCCATGTTGCTCCCATTAGCCAGGCATATCGCGAAAGGCTTATATGGGGCGTTCATCGTAGATCCGAAAGGGGGCAGACCGCATGCGGATCAGGAATTTGTGATGGTCATGAGCGGTTTTGACATCGATTACGACAACCAGAATGACTTCTATGCTGTGAATGCGATCCCTTTCCATTACCAAATCAATCCAATCAAGATCTTCATCGGGGAGAAAGTGCGCGTTTATCTGGTCAACATCCTGGAATACGATCTGATCAACTCCTTCCATTTGCATGCCAATTTTTTCAACTACTACCCCACCGGCACCAGCCTGACTCCGAGCGAATTCACGGACAACATCATGCAGACCCAGGCGCAGCGCGGCATCCTTGAGTTTTCTTACAAGTATCCTGGGCTGTATATGTTCCACGCCCACAATACGGAGTTTGCTGAGCTGGGCTGGACCGGCAACTTCGAAGTCGTCACACAGGGAGCAGAATGATGACTGAAAGCAGTTTACCTTCCGTAAAAGAGAAGCGCTTCAATCCAACCACAAATCCTCTTTTCGTAATGCCACTGGTAGCTCTGGCAGGCGTTATTTTGCTCTTCCTGCAAACGGGTGGTGGTCTCAATCTTTCTTCACCTGCGCCGGTCGAAGCCCTGAGCATCGAAAGGACAGTCCTCAAACCTGGTAAGATCGAAGTCTACGTCCGCAACTCGAGTCCGGATGACCTTACGATTGCCCAGGCGGTCGTCAACGATGCCGTCTGGCCTTTCACCATCTCGCCCGGAGCAACCATTCCGCGACTCCAAAAAGCCTGGATCAGCATTCAACTATCCCTGGTCTTACGGCGAAACGTACTTTATCCGCTTATTCACCTCCAATGCCATTCCATTCGACCTCGAGATCCCGGTCGCTTTTGAAACGCCCCAGCCAGACAGCTACACTTTCTTAAGCTTCACCTTGATTGGCTTCTATGTCGGTGTGATTCCGGTCTTTCTGGGCTTGTTTTGGTTTCCTGCTCTTGCGGCAGCTTGGGCGCAAATCGATGATCTTCCTGATGGCCATCACTGCCGGGCTGCTGGTCTTCTTAGGCTTGGATACCCTGGCGGAAGCTCTGGAACAAGCCAGCCAGGTGCCGGGACCATTCCAGGGGATAGGACTGGTCGGGATCGGCGTGGTGGGGACGTTCTTCCTGCTTGACGCCATATCCAAACGCCAGGTTGCCATCAGCCGCAATCCGAAGCCTCGCAGCGGATGGCGCTGGCTACCATGATTGCCGTAGGGATTGGGTTGCACAACCTGGGGGAAGGCCTGGCCATCGGGGCGGCCTACAGCCTCGGAGAGATCGCCCTGGGTGGGTTCCTGGTGATCGGTTTCATCATCCAGAACATCACCGAAGGCCTGGGGATCATCGCACCGGTCCTGCGCGACCGGCCGTCCTGGAAGCAGTTGGCATTGTTAGGAGTGATCGGCGGCGCCCCGGCGATTCTCGGCTCCTGGATTGGCGCTTTCACGCCTTCACCGATCCTTGCCGTCCTTTTCCTGGCTATCGGAACCGGGGCAGTCTTCGAAGTGGTTTACGAGATCGCCAAAGCTGATCCAGAAAGACACGGCTCGCCAGCCCATGCCCATGACCGTTTTCTCTGGCATCCTGGCCGGTATGCTGCTGCTTTGGGTAACAGGCATGTTGGTCAAGTAGCTTTTATGTTTAGCTAGATTTATTCTCTTTCATGAATAGCTTGACTTTGTTAGGAAAGCCATAAGGAAAGGAAATCCGGATGAGGGATCATTTGTCTGCTTCGGTCGAAGATTATCTAAAGACAATTTACGGACTGACCCGCAGATCAAGAGCGCGCTTCCACGAATGAAATCGCTGAGCTGATGGGCGTAACACCCGCTTCGGCCACCGGGATGATCCAGCGGCTGGCGGTATGCGATCCCCCCTTGGTCGATTATCAAAAGCACCACGGCGTATCGCTGACGGTTGAAGGAGAGCAAATTGCGCTGGAGGTCATCCGCCACCACCGTCTTCTCGAAGCCTTCCTGAACGAAAAACTGGGGTATGCCTGGGACGAGGTGCATAGCGAAGCCGACCGATTGGAGCATGTGATCTCCGAAGATCTGGAAGAGCGCATCAGCCTGGCGCTTGGCGATCCATCCTACGATCCCCACGGCGATCCGATCCCCACTCGCGAGTTTCAAATGCCAGGCCGCTCGAATTTCCGCATGAGCGAGCTGCATCCTGGGGACAGGGCCACAATCCAGCGGATTATCGATTCTGATCCGCCGCTGCTGCGATATCTTTCGTCCATCGGCTTAACCCTAAACCGGAGCGTGACAGTCCTATCTGCCTCACCGGTGGACGGCAACCTTCAGCTCCAAGTCCGTGGGCAGACCTCCACAATTGTACTTGGTGAGCGGGTGACGAAGCGAATACTCGTCAAGCCCGCCTAAAAACCTGCCTGAGACAAATTTCCTGAATTGTCTATAATTTTCCCTGCACCTCTGCCAGAGACCCAGCTGCTGCAATTTCCTTTGCTGGCTTAAGCGGTGGGTTGACGATCATCGTCAAACCCGCCGCGATAATCGCCGTGATCACCAGGCTGGTGATGAAGCTAACCTCCTGGATCGAGAACATCATCATCATGTACCACAGCACCGCAAATCCCATCCGCTGGATAATAAAACCAAAAAAGTAAAACAGGAAGTAAACCACCACCCCACCCAGAAGGAAGAACAAGATATCAAGGATGCGCCCCCTGCCCTTACGCACTCCAATGAAGAACCAAAACAGGAGCGGGAGGAAGAAGAGCAGCGAGAAAGGGTTTAGCGCCAGAACATAGACACCCGCCAGGCCGATCACGAAGAAGGCAAAGCTCTTGATCGTGCTGCCTTCCGGGGAGGGCGGGTAGACAGCCGAACGGTGAACAAGCCAGCGCCCGAGGGAAAGGAATGCCCCAATGCCAGCAAGGAAGAGGATTACCGCTGGCCACCGTGGGTTGAGTGTTTCCGGAGCCCGGGTAGTCGCCGGGTAGAGTTCATATTGGTCCATCCATCCGACCGAAACAAAAAAATAAAGCAGAAGAATTGAGGCCGATAAGGGCAGCCAAATCCCGAGGAAGTGCGGCAGCGCATTCTCCCAGCCTCGAAGCTTCACTTTCAGGTCTCTGCTGCCGAGAAAATAGCTGCCCAGGAAGAACAAGACCACGAAACCGATCAATATGGCCCACAGGGCAGGACCCCGAAGCACCTGGAGGCTGTTATCAAAATAAAGGTATGGGCCGGTTTCACTTGGGAAGCTCTCCATTGATTGTAACTGGCGGATGAGTGCCTCAAGAATGCGCCCGCTTTGGTAGAGCACATCAGCCGATTGGTATTTCATCAGGTCTTCCGGAGAGTGGTAGGTCAACCAGTGGATGTCGCTTGATTCTGGTGGAACAATCGGTGCAAATCCCACTGCTGGCACTCCTGCTGCCACGAAAGGACCCTGGTCCATGAACGACAGCGGCACTGCCTGGTCGGTCACCTGGTCCATGACGGATCTCACTTTCGGGATCCAGAGATCGCCGGCATTCCGGGCGGATTCACCGGCAAGCAGCTGCAACCACAGCGCTCCCACCTTGCGGAACTGCCCGATGGCTTCCATGTCCATGCCTTTGCGGACATATTTTCCGGCATTATCCACCGAGAAAGCTGCAATGATATTCTGTTTGTTGGGGTGAGTTTGGACGAAGCGCCGCGAGCCGAGCATCCCCAACTCCTCCCCATCGGTGGCGATAAATACCAGGGTGTAGCGCGGCTTATTCTCCGAGCCAAATATCTCTGCCAGCTGCAGCAAGATGCTGATCCCCGAGCCGTTGTTGTCGGCGCCCTCGACCGTGGTTGGGGCCTGGTCGTGGTGGGCGACCACCACAATCTCCCTGGGCAACTCACCCGGCAGCCTGCAGACCACGTTGCGCAGCGGAGTCGGTTTGCTGTAATTGATGACCTGCCACTCATCGATCTTGCAGTCCCAGCCGTAGCCGGTGAATTTTTCCTTCAGCCAATCCGCAGCCAGCTTGTTGTTGGGCATCCCGCTGGAGCGGTAAGGGAACTGTGTCACGAATTCCTCTTCCAGGTCATAAGCTCTTTGCCCTTCGAACCGCAGATCCGCCGGGTTGTAGCTTGCCTGCACCTCAGGCGCGGCGCTGCATCCAGCCAAAAGGAAGATAAGCACAGCCGCAAATATCCAGGTTTGTGGTTTCATCTCATGTCTCCTTATATACGAATTTTCCACAATGGATCTATTCATCGACGGGTTTCACGGCATAGCAAGCTCCAATCCCGAGATCATCCCATCCAGCAAGTTCAGGACCTGCTGGGCCTCATCCCTTTCAATGATTAATGGCGGCAGGATTTGGATGACGGATGGGTCGTTGTTGGCGAAAATCGTGAGTATGCCAGATTGAAAACCCGCGGCGGTCATCCAAGGACCGCCGCGTGGGTCCGCAAACTTTAAACCCATCATCAGGCCGCGCTCGAACTCCTGGAGCAGCTCACCCTGCACCTGGTAGCCGCGCGGGTTTTGAAAACTGAGCTCGGCTGGGAGCGCGCTCATTCTTATCTCCTTAATCTTGTCGGCTTGCCATTTCCGGTACCGCCGTAAGCTTCAGCCAGTTATTTCGGCTGATGCTGCCAGCTTCAGCTTCAAGAAAATCCACGGTGCGATGAATATCGTCCAAAAGGTGACCGCTCCGTAGCGGATATAGCGCAAAACTAATCCGATGCTGGATTCATCTGCTGCCAGCAGGCCGAAGAGCATATCCAGACCCACGTAAAGCAGGAGCACCCCAGCAATTCCCAGCAGGTATCGGACGGCGAGCTGCCACCAGGAGCCGCGAGTCTGGAAACATGCATGCGACCGCATCAGTGCGTAGCCGGCCGCCGCGCCGAAGAGCGCCCCAGAAAAGGTGAAATATCTCGAAATGCCGCGTGCCTGCAGCGAATACTGGGCCCACTCCGGCGGGTCAGGAAATGGTGCAACCAGAAAGTTGATGATCCAGCCGATCAGGATCATCAAGATTGAGGCGGCAAATCCTGCTCCGATTTGCCCGCCAAGAGAGAGTTTTTCAAGCCTGGGGACAGCCCAGCGCTCTCCCCGAACAAAAACCACGATCATGAACAGGCCGATCAGCCAGCCAGCAAGGACATCTGTGGGGAAGTGGACAGCCAGGTACATGCGGCTTATTCCGATCATCACCACAACGACAGCCGCCAGAGCCCACAGCCAGTTTTTTTTCAGGCGGTAAGCCAGGTAGCCCCATACGGCCAGAGAGACGCTGGCGTGGCTGGAGGGCAAGCCGTAGGACGTCTCCTCTGCTAACAGCTTGACATTGCCAATCCAATATGGTCGAGGCTGGCGGAAAATTATTTTGGATAAATCTGTCAGATAATTCGTGCTGATCAGCAGAAGCAGGAGGCGGATGCCGATTGGTGCGTCGACCAACCAGTAGATAATAGGGATCAGGAGTATGTAAAATTCGACCCGCCCAAGCATACTGAATAACTTCATCAAGCCATCCAAAACGGGGCTCATCGTTTGCAAAGCGACGATGATCAGGATTAATAATTCGTAGAATGGATTCATTTGCAGCCTCCCTTATTTAACAATCTTGTGAAAGATGATTTACCGCCTGAACATGGCTTCGACGCTGCTCTGATAGCGAACGTTCAGGTAAAGCTTCCGCACAGTGCACTAGTACCACGCTGGGACTATACGCAGAGTCATCTTTTAAAGTCTCCCCAAATAGAACTGTCAAAACCAGAGCTTTAACTGTCAAAAGACGCCTATTTTTGAAATTAATAATTTCTGAAGAGAAAATCCAGCATTTAGTTTTCTTAATTTCAGCTTGATTTTTCCATCTCCCCCAATGACCGTGCCTGCGTCCGGACGGCGGAGCGGCGTGTGTGGCTGAAGGTCCCTTTGAAGATATGAAGGCGCTACAAAATCTCGCGGTTAGAGATTTCCTCGAGAGTTGCATCTCGCAGGATCAGGTAGGTGTACCCCTCGAGCCTTGGCGAAGCAATCTCAAGCTAATTCCGCCCCTTCCATCAGCCTCTCCCTGTCATTGCGAACACCGCAGCGGCGAAGCGACTTCCCTTGCTCCGCCGCCTCGTCCATCCAGCCTCTCCCTGTCATTGCGAGGAGCAAAGCGACGAAGCAACCTCTCTTGCTCTACTGCCTCGTCCATCAGCCTCTCCCTGTCATTGCGAGGAGCAAAGCGACGAAGCAATCTCCCAGCGCCTCAGGCCAAAAATGGCTCACCATTAAATCCCCTCGTCAATTCGGGTTGCGTCGGGTGGTAAAATGCACCTCAATCAATCATCAGGGATAAAAAAATGGAAAAATTTGACTACACAGTGGAGACCACCAAAGGCGTTGACGCAGCCGTGGCTGCTATCGAGACCAAAGCCGCTGAAAAAGGTTTTCGGGTTTTACATGTTCACGATGTGAAGGCAACCCTCGCCGCCAAAGGCTTTGAGATTGAGCCTCTCAAGATCGTTGAGCTCTGTAATGCCAGATACGCCAGTGAGGTGCTAGCAGCCGATAAGAAAATATCGCTTATGCTGCCCTGTCCCATCAGCGTGTATGAAGAACAGGGAATTACCTATATCAGTGCCCTCAAACCGCGCCTGATCGCAGAGTTCTATCCTCACGCTAATATCGAAGCCGTCGCCTCAGAAGTGGAGCGGGTCATCCTGGAAATCGTGGACGAAGTCATAAGGTAGCCTTTATGTATATCAAGGCTAAGGCCGACCTGGGAGAAAATAATCGCATCATGGAGGGGCGCATCACCATTCAGCCCGCATAACTCCAAATTCGAGCCAGGATAGCCATGAAATAAATGTTGGGGCTTGCAATTGCGGATCCCCATACTCGGAGTATTTCAGCTTCCCGATATTTACCACTTGATTATCTACGGTTTCCCAATTTTTGAGCTCTGTCAGCTTCAGAGGGAATACGATTAAGGGCACCTGGACGGTGCTTAGCCGCTCAGCAAGAGCTTTTATTCCTGGCTGCTGCCCATAAGGGGATCAAGCCGGTGGGCTGGAAGAACCATAATCCTCAGCTGCATCGATATATCAGAGCGATTTCCGGCATGAAGACCCATAAAGACCTTAGAACCTGCGCCGTTCATCGGAAATCAGCACGGCCAGACGCGGATCATCACCACATTCTGAGCAGCTTTCTCCACTTCCTGTGCTCTTGGTTTTCCTTGATCGTCGAAGCTCACACCGTAAAACCTGGCGTCGCTCCGCACAATCTGCAGATGCTCCAACAGCCCCCTTGCGACGGCTTGCTTATCCACAACCACTTCGGCCGCTCCTTGCACCGACCGTCCCCGAATCTGCAGGCTGACCTTTGCCTCGCTGCTCAGGTTTTTCCACCAATTGGCATGCGTAAAAATAATCACCTGGTGATCTGTCTGGGAGTAGCTCACCGGGGTCGTATAGGTTTTCCCGCTTTTTCGCCCTGTGAAGGTGATCAGTAAAATGGATTTACTGACCATTCCGTGCAGCGGTGACCGCAAGACAAACTTCATCGTCTGGTTGACGAACGGAGGGATTGTGGGTGTTTCGGACATTTCAGCCTCTTTCTTTTTAATTTTTCTGGTCGGTAGCGTGTGCATGATAAGCCTTCCTGTCGAAGGCGTGATTCGCAGCGGCCTCGATTATCCTGTATTGGTAATCTAGCCGGTCAAAACCAAGTTCATGATCTTCAGGTTCCATACCGCAAGTCCGGATGCCGGTGTCCTGGCGCCCGCCGGCTGTTCGCGGCTTTCCCTAACGGGTAGGCGTTATCAGCTGGTGTTCAGCTCCGCTCGCTGTGCCGTAGCGGTAGGCGGCTGAAGCAACCAGAGCCGCCAGGAGCATCAAGGCAAACGCCAGGCCTATGGCGGTGTAAGCCTCTGGCGCGAGCAGCAGTGTTAGCATCACGATTGATGCAATGATGAGGAAGCTTCCCCACACAGTAGTAAGCTTCTTAAGCACCATGGCTGGATCCTTCAATTACCTCGTTATGCTCAACCAGCCTGTGCGATCGAAGTCAGCAAGAGGATGATCGCACCAAGGATCGTATTAAGGTTTACCGCCCACCGGAATTGCTTCAATGCCTCCGGCTTCTCTCTGCTGATTTGTCCCATGAAAGCTCGTTCAGAGTAAATGGCGAGCCCCAGGAATGCAAGTACCAACACGTGCTTGATCACGATCAGGATGCTCCATGGATTGCCGAAGAAGCTGCCTAGACCCAGGTAATCCTCGTTGATCAGCATGAGGTGAGTGCCTGTGACCAGAAAAATGAGCAGCGATCCGCCGAAAAAGGGACGGAGGCGGGCAGAGATCTGCTCAAGAAGCTCGCGCAAGTCCTCAGCATCCATCTGGCGTGAGAAAATCGGCAGGTAGATCAGGCTTGTGAATACATAGTACCCGATCATTACGATCGTTGCCATCGTGTGGAGCCAGGTAGAGAGAGCTGGGATTGGGTTGGACATTTCAGCCTCTTTCTGAATTCTTCTGAGGATTCGCAGGTCAGGATTTCCCCTGTTCGGCCAGGTGGGCCTGGTATGCTTTCCAGCCGGGGCACCAGCCGGTGTGCCACCGCCACAGCCGGGCCGTCAGGGTCTTGGGATTCGCTTCAGCCTTTTTCCTCATCTGGCAGGTTTCGCAGGCGAAAGTCTTTTCAGTGGATTGAGAATGGTTGCTTTTCATTTTTTTTCTCCTTCCCGCTCACTCGCGGGTTTGAATGGATGGTGATGGAAATCCGAATATCAATTACTCTGTCACCAAGTTAAGAGTCCCCACTCCCATTTTTACGGTTATGTTGAGAGTGGCTCCGCTGCCTGGGTGGGAATAAATGTCTCCATTCTGTTCCCAGCCACTATCTGCCTTGACATTAGACAATCCGCCCTCAAAGCTCACCCGGGCATTCACGCCCTTTGGAACGATGATTTTCACCGCGCTGACGCCAGCGTCCACTATCACGTCTGCATCGCGCTGTAAATCGCCGTCGAAGCTCAAGGTGTAGTCGCCCGCGCCGGCATTGAAGTTCATCTGCTCGAAATTCGCGTTTGCCAGGCCTTTCAATCTCATCGAAGAACCGCCGGTGGAGTAAGTTAAGGCGCTCATTACAACCTGGTTTGGGGACGAGAAGGCACAGGTAACATCAGAGCCACCCTCCTCAATCACGAGTTTTTCCAGAGCAAGCCCGCCCAGCTCAAAATCGCCGCTGTATGCGCCTGCTTTGATATTCAAGCTCATCGGTAAATCGGCGAGCTTCAAATCCCATTCATTCTTGATATCGTCTCGATTCACTGGGATCCCTTCAATCTCCCCACTGCCCGATCTCAAAGTGGCTGATGACCCACTGGTTTCGACTGTTGGCTCGAGCTCGTCTGTGTTGAAGATGGCAGTCCCTGAGGCAAGCACCCCGCTCGCTCCCGGAGCCAGCTTCAATTCTCCAGCCGCGAACTCCAGGTTTAGCTCCACTACATCTTCCGGTCCTTCGGGCATGGGGATCTGGATGTCGACTGTCTGGGTTGGCCCGGTCTTGATTTGGGTGATTGGTAAACCGAAATTGCAGCCTAAAGCCATGCTGACCGGGAGCAGGACGAGAAAGGCAGTAAGCAGGTACTTGGTTTGGTGTCTCTTGTTCATTCGATTCCTCCAGTTATAGAAACCTGTTAGCTAGTTGAATTACAAAATCTGCATTTTCCTGGCGGTCTCCCTGCTTAATCGAGGCAGGGGATCGCCCAATCCCTACCGGGTTTCGACGATCACATTGCCTGCGCCGCTCTTGATCGTGATCTCAACTTTGTCGGCTGCCTGCTCGAAATCGGGCGACTGGTACAGGCTGCTGCCGATTTTACTGAGCCTCGGATCGATTATCGTTTTTCCCAGCCCGGTGGAAGTTTGAACCCGAGCCGCCGTTCCGTCGGGGATTCGCACGACTACGTTGCCCGCCCCACTGCTGGCCTCGATGAGACTGCTGCCTGTGATGCCGCGGTTGAGCTCGACGGTGACATTCCCCCCGCCCGTCCTGGCAGAGATGCTCAGGTTCGCGGCGTTTTCAGGCAGGACCACCTCCACATTGCCACCACCGGTATCGGCCGAGACGTAGGTGACGGTCATACCAATCAGGTTCAGCGTAAGGTTGCCTCCATTGCTTTGGGCCATTATTTCGGTGCAGACCGTTGGATTGAGGTGGATTTGCCATTCGGTTGCACCGTTGCAGGCCGACCAGGGAAAATGAATCCAGCGTTGTTCGGCACGGCTCCCTCGCAGCGAGAGGCTCGCCTGGTCGCTGTTCGATACAAGCGTTCGCCAGGGGGGCTCCTGGTTTTCCAGGTACTGAAGCGTGCCGCTGGCGAGTGCTTGCTCGCCATTAAGCCGGTCGATCCTCAGGTTGCCATCGCCAGCGTGGATGTCAACCTTGGCACTTGTGATGCCGGTTAGTGGCTCCAAAAATCTTTCGCTGAGTACTTTCTTCGCCATCTTATTTTTCTCCTTTCAAATTGCTGTCCTGCATGGGTAGATCGCTGCAGGTTACTGAGACCAGTTTAAGGTTAAGATCGCGGATGCGTTCGAGCAGTCCGTGCAGCGCGGCCTGGTCGGGCAGCGAGCCGGAAATCAACGTTTCGTCCGCTTCCAGCTCCGTCACCTTCAAGCCACTAAACCAATCCGACCAGCGTGGGTCCAGGCGCCCTTTGATTTTGATTTCGTAGTGTTCCGGCATAACTTGTACTCCTTAAACAAACATTTTTTGCAGTGTTGGTGTCATTGCGTCGAAGAGATTACCGGCCGCCTTCTTCAGCAGGCCAAGGTGAGTGGGGTAGAAGTAGTCGGATTCGAACCAGCCTTTTTCCGCATAATAGCGGTAATCGATATTCCTTTCGTCCAGCCTCCGGTTTATCAAGGTTCGTCCTATCCTGAAATACATGAGATTGAACAGCTTGGGTGGGGGGTAGGACGGCGATGCGAGTTTAGCGTAGAACCGTTTGCTGTGCTCTGCTATTGACCGGTCGATCTTCTGTTGGACCTTCTCCGGTCTCGGATCGAAAGACGTGATGCAGATCCCCTTCATCGTGTCGAATCCCAGGCCAAAAGCGACAAAATCGAGATATTCGACGATCTTTGTGCCGCCAGCATTCGCCTGAGTCACAATGCTGGTGAAGGTCTTCCCGAAGTAGCAAGGCCGGTGAATGGCATAACCGAACCGGTCGATAAACGTCTTCATGATCCCAGACAATTGATAGCAGTAGTTGGGGGAAGCGAAGATGACCCCGTCCGATTCTGTGATCTTCTCCATCATGATGTCTCGGTCGTCCTTCAACGGGCAAAACTCCTTGCCCTTATCGAAGCATACCCGGCAGCCACGGCAGGTCTTGATCGTATAGTCGCTCAAGGTGACAATCTCGGTCTCCACCTCACCGAGCGCTTGTAGATCATTCAGGTACTGCGCTGCTGCATTGTAGGTGTTCCTCTTATGGGCGCTTCCAACAAAAGCGGTTACTTTCTTCATCTTTCTACTCCTTTCAGATTACGCCTTGCTCTGAATACTGTCTTTAGTTTAGCGCCGCCTGGAAAATCACGCATCTGCCAAAAGGGATATTCGCGGTTTATTTATCAGGTTTAGGAGAATTTGTCGATCTTCGCGTCTATTCGATTGGATAATCGGAATCCAATCGTTAGAGAAAGATGGAATTGTTTTTCGGATAAGGTTATTTTAGGATTTAAGAAAGGATGCCGAGCTGCCGGGCACGTGCCGCCGCCTCAGTCCGGTTGGCGGCATCCAGCTTGCGGTAAATGCTGGCTGTATGAGCTTTCACCGTCCCTGGTGAGATAATCAGCTGAGCGGCAATCTCCTGGTTCGTCCTGCCCATCGCCATGAGCTGAAGGATTTCCAGCTCACGCCCGGACAGCGCCTCAATCGCCCCGGCTGGCAGAGAACGGAGACTTGCATTTTCTTTGGTTAATGAGAATGCCTCAAGAATTTTTTGGGCGTATTCGCGATGAAGCCGCTTATCAGACCGCAGGTAGGCTGAAAGTAGCTCTCGCCCTGCTTCTCCTGCCCCCAAAAAGACCCGGATATATCCCTCCGCTTTGGCCAGGGCAAGTGCTTCTTCGATGATTTCATTAGCTTCGGGTTGGCGCCGCTGCCCGGCGATAGCAGCCGCGGTAAGTATATGAATTCCAGTTGTTTGCTTGTTCGGCTGCCGGGAGCTGGCAGGGGCGTTGTCTTGGAAAGCAATTTTTCGGCTTCCTGAAATCGGTCATGCGCCAGGTGGATGCGCGCCAGGATGAGACGGTAGTATTCTGGATAAAGATCGAAATCCTCGCTGAGTACGATCCGATCCGCCCATTCGGCGGGATTTCGCAAATCCCCGCTGGCGAGCTGCACTCGCACTCTCAATGTGCGGAAATCCTCGTCAAATTCACGCGGCCTTGCATTCTCTCGCAGCTTTGATTCGAAACTATCGACGATTTGCATCGCCCCCGGATAGTCCCCCTTAGCGCTGAGCACCCGGGTCAGAGCTAACAGCCCGAAACCGTCCGTCATAATATTCCGCCAGGGTTCGTTCGCCTTAAGGCCCTCTCGGATGTACTGCTCGGCTTCATCCAGATTATTCCATTCGTACAGCACCTCGCCCAGGTCGATCTTCATACTGCCGTTAGTGAAGATGAACCGGACGCTTTTCTCTTTGATGGGGTCAAGGTATTCGCGGCAAAGCGCCGCGGCTTCATGCAAACGTCCCTGCATCAAATAGATTCGGGTAAGGAAAGGTGCAAGGGTCGGGATCGCCAGCCTCCCTTGAGATTCTTTCTCCCTTTGGATAGACTTGAGCGAGACCGCCACCGCCTCGTCGATATATCCCCGTCTCGCCATGCTCATCCCGTATAGGAAATCCGCCGTGTTGCGCAGGATCAGCTCTTCGGCTGGGATTTTCTCCAGTTCCTTGTGGTCGGGGAGCGGAACAGATTCCGAAGAACTTCCCACAGGCGCGAGAAAGGCCAGAGCCAGATGGATGATCGTCAGCATCCACTGGTCCTCAGAGTTGGTTTCCCCACTTGTAAGCTGCTGTTTAATATTTTTCAGCAGCGGCAGCGCTTGCCCTATCCGGCTGTGGATGATGAGAATCCAGGCCTGGTAAAGACCAATCATGGGGCGTTCAATCAGCAATTGTGCTGGAAGAGAATCCGCCATCCACATTACCGAGGGATCGCCATCCACCAAACGTGCAGGTCCGCAGCGCTCAATCAGATCCGCAGCTTTATCGATCTCTTCCGCCGCCAAGAGCTGGTTGATCGCTTCGGGGATGTATCCGTTGCGCTCCAACCAGGTCGAGGCTCGCAATCGGAGCGGATTTGCCAGATAGGGCTGGGCTTGCTGCAGACGGGCGCGCAGCAGGTCGGCGAAGAGATGATGATATCGGAACCAGGTCCGCTCATCATCGAGCGGCGTCAAGAAGAGATTGGCCCGTTCCAGGTACTCGAGGATCGCGGCGGATTGCCCGGGGAGAGGCGGTTCCAATTTGGTCGAACTAAGCTCGCCGTCCCCCTCAAGCTCTTTGCCGTTTGCAAGTACTGCTTCGCACAGAGGCGCGGTCAGGCGCTCTAAAATCGAGGTGTGCAGCAGGAACGCTTCGATTTCTGGCGGTTGGCCTCTCAAGACTTCCTCAAGCAGGTAATCCAGGATGTAGCGGTTCGTTCCCGAAAACCCTTTGATAAAGCCTTGCACATCTTCCCGGTCGCGCATCGTTAGTGCTGCCATCTGCAGCCCGGCGATCCAACCTTCTGTACGCGTTTCGAGTGCTGAGACCGATCCGCTGTCCAGCTTCAGCCCCATGACTTCGTTCAGGAACTGAGCCGCCTCGGCCTCTGTAAAGCGAAGATCGGCTGCTCGGAGCTCAATGATCTGGCCTCGGGCGCGCAGCCGGGCGATTGGAAGTGGAGGATCCGATCGGGAAACAATCGTGAGGTGGAATCTGGTTGGGCAGTGCTCGAGCAAGAAAATTACCGCTTCATGCACCGCCGGGTTGCTGATGAAATGGTAGTCGTCAAGCACCAGCAGCATCTCCCCCTCGGCGGCATCCAGGTCGTTGATCACACTGATCAGCACCGCTTCATTTGCCGGCTGTTCCATCCCCGCCATGAGTTGGGCCGCCGTGTTCCCAATCTTACATTCTTTCTCCTGCAAGGCAGCAGCCAGGTAGCTCAGAAAACGGCTCGGCTGGTTGTCGTCCTTATCCAGCGACAGCCAGGCCGCAGGCATTCCGCATGTTTCCGCGTACGATGCTGCCAGGGTGGTCTTGCCAAAACCAGCCGGTGCGGTGATCAGTGCAAGCGGGCCGCGCATCCCATCCGCAATCCGCTCCCTGAGTCTCGGGTCGCGGCACCAACTCTCCTCGGGTGAAAGGCAAGCGCAGCTTTGTGCGGATGATCGGATCAGGCTGATTCATGTCGTCGAAAAATCACGAGAGGAGCGCAGTGGCAGAAAATGCAGGCAGCCTTTTAGGTTTGTGATTCAAGCCGAAAGAAGGATTAATTATTCATGATAGCGAGAGGGTGATGGTAGGGTCTTTCAATTATTGTAGACTAAAAACTTTCATTAGACAAGTTAATTTACTAACCACACCTGTGGAGAACATATCCATTTTCGGGATTTACCAGGCAGGCAAATCTTGCGGATGACCCGGTAAGATGTCAGCAGCTCTCTGGATTCCTTGCAGGCTGCACCACTCACCGGTCTTGCCGGTCAGCCGCGTGTCATCGCGACGACGGTCAATATCGGCGCAGATGAGGCTGCGGCAGCGCCCTTTCTTCCGTTGATAAGACAGTAATCGCCTCGATTTGCTGGTATGATTCTCTTGATACAACACCTCGATCAGCCAGGACCTCCAGTAATTACCAGGATGGGCACGGACATCACAAACCTCAAGAATATACGAAACGGCAGGATTGCCATTATTTATTGCTCTCTGGATGATTTTCCTATTGAAGATGGGTTGGAAATTATCCCGGACAGTGAAGAGGCCGAAATTTCTGTGGCCCTGAAGGCTGCCCTTAAATCTCAAGGCTTCGAGGCTGACATCCTGACTGTTCGCCCAGATCGGTTGGAGCAGCTGCAGGAATATGCTTTCATCTATAATCTTGTGGAAAGCATTGTCGGGTACGACGACCTGCTCTATCAAATTGCCTCGAAGATGGAAGGTCTAGGGTTGTGCTTCACTGGCTCGAATGCCGAGACCCTCCGGACGTGCCAGGATAAGGCCAAAACTAAGGATATCCTGCTGGATCATGGGCTTTTGACACCCGCATTTGCTGTGATAAAACCTGGGGCAACTTTTGAAACCGGTTTAGATTTCCCGTTGTTTGTTAAGCCGGTTGAGTTGGAAAGCCATATCGGCGTTTCAAGCAACTCAGTGGTCTGGACCCCTGCCAAATTAAAAGCGAAGGTCTCAGAAATTCATCGCCTTTATAAGCAGCCCGCCCTGGTTGAAGAATATATTGAAGGGCGTGATATCAGCGCCGCCCTGCTCGGCAATGGAGCCGCCCTTCAAGTGCTGCCCTTATCCGAAATCGTATTCTTCGAGGGTTTTTCAGGACCAAAGATCCAAACATATGAGGCTTCCTGGGTGGAAGGTTCGAATGCCTATATCAATCATAAGGCTGTCTGCCCTTGCACGCTGACCGATCAAATGTGGGATTTGCTGATCGAGATCGCACGTACCAGTTATAATGCGTTGGGTTGTTGGGATTACGCCCGGGTTGATTTTCGGCTGGACGGTGATATACCCTACGTTTTGGAGGTTAATCCGAACCCTTGCCTCTACCCCGAGATCGCCGGTTTTATCGTCTCCAGTCAGGTCGCCGGCATGGATTACTCGACGACAGTTCAGAAAATTCTTGAAAGCGCCATGCTGCGCTGCACTCGATCGGGCAGACCTCTGTAAGAATAATAATTGACTATTCCACTCGCCAGACGTTCTAATCTCTTGAAAATAATCACATGACCCATTTCTTGCGCCGTATCATCTTCGATTATTTTAAACCCTACCGCAAGCAAGCCTTGCTGATGTTCCTGTGCATCGGGACCTTGATCGTCTTTGACACCCTTTTCCCGCTGGGCACGACTTTCTTGATTGACCGGGCTATCACCCCCCATAATTTCCAAATGCTTGTGTTGATTGCAGTTATTTTGATAGGTCTATTTGTTGTGTCTTCATTTGGATCTTTAGGCGCCGATTACCTGACCGCGTGGTTGCAGGCGCGCATCACCAACGATATGCGAATGCAGATGTTCTCTCATTTGCAGTCCTTGCCGGCCAGCTATTATACCCACCTTCAATATGGGGACGTCATTATTCGCTTCAATACCGATCTGGCCGCGATCGAATATGCTTTGGCTTACTCTGTGATCGCCGGCATTCAGAGTATTGTCCAGCTTATCATGAGCGTTATTGTGCTCATTATGCTGAATGTCCCGCTGGGGATCGCGACAATCATCGTTTTATCCTTGACCGTGGTGTTTCCGAAGCGGCTGGTCGATCGGGCTTCTGACCTCATGGCCGAGCGTCGCATCCAGGAATCGGATATTACCAGCACGGTCCAGGATAATCTCCAGGCAAACGCTGTTAATCGGGTATTTGGCTTGCGAGACCTGGCAATTGCCGCCTTTTCAAGCCAGCTCAAGCGCTTTGCCAAAATTGCTACCCGCTCCGCCTACACCGATTGGCAGGTGAATCGGGTCACAAACATGGGACAATACCTGATCCAGATGCTCGTCATCATCGCCGGAGGCTACCTGGTCTTCATTGGCAAGCTGTCGGTTGGGGCCTGGGTTGGATTTACGGGTGTGCTGATCAACGTGGGTTATGCTGTTGCGTTGGTATCGGTTGCCTGGGCTGGTTTAATTCCTGCGGTGACCAGCTTAAAACGAGTTCGACAGCCTATTGAATGAAAAAATCCTGGTTAAAGATAACCCGGATGTGCCCCTGGCAAGGTTTACAAAGTTTATCTATTTTAAGGATGTTAGCTTTAGCTACGCCGGGGAAGGTGGAAAGCCAATCCTCGATCGTGTGACTCTCTACGTCCCCTCTCGTAAATCTGTGGCGATTATCGGTCGAAGCGGGTCAGGTAAAAGCACGATCCTCAACTTACTGATGCGCTTCTACGATCCCCAATCCGGGCACATCCTGGTAGATAGTCAGAATATCCAGCAGGTCAGCCTGGCTTCCCTCCGATCGCAAATGGGCGTGGTCTTTCAAGATACATTCCTGTTCAACATCTCCCTCCGTGAGAATATCCGCCTGGGCAAAATTGGCGCCACCGATGAAGAGGTCGAAGCAGCCGCCAGGGATGCAGGTGTTCACGACACCATCATAGGACTTCCCGCTGGCTACGATACTCTGGCAGGCGAGCAGGGTAAAGGCCTTTCGGGTGGGCAGCGTCAGCGGATTGCTCTTGCCCGCGCCATAATCCGCCGCCCGGCAATCTTGCTCCTGGATGAAGCCACTTCAGCCCTCGATCCAGAGACAGAAATGCTGATCTATGAAACCTTGGGGGCGTTGAAGCACTCCTGTACTATTTTATCCGTCACCCACCGCCTCGCCCCTGTTGTCGACAGCGATCTCATCGTGGTGATGGACCAGGGCAAAGTGGTTGAGAGCGGGACGCATGAAGCGCTGATCAATGAAGGCGGGCTTTACTACCAGCTTTTCACCCAGCAGAACGGATTCACCATCAGCCCTGACGGGTTATATGCCGAAGTGACCCCAGATCGCCTTCGCAGTATCCCTCTATTTGCCCAGCTTGACAGCGCCTCTCTGGCGCTGTTCGCCTCTCAGTTTATCTCCGAAAGATTCGAAGCGGGGCAAATGGTGATCCGAGAAGGCGAGCCGGGAGATAAGTTTTATGTCATCGTGCGCGGAAAATTATCTGTCGCCGTCACAGGCTCCGATCAGGTCCCTGTCCAGCTTGCCACTCTGCAAGATGGCGATTATTTCGGTGAGATCGCCCTCCTGGAGGGCAGCCCACGCACGGCGAACGTACGAGCAGTTCTGTCAAGCCTGTGCATCTCTCTTGATCGGAAGCTCTTTTTGAACATGCTCGCAGGCAACCCTGCGGTGCGCCTCGCCATCGAAAGCACTACCAGAGACCGTCTGATAGCGTTGAAGAATAAGTCCTCTGACACCATCTGAATTTCCCCTTTCATATCCCCTCGTAATTTTCGTTGGATTGAGTCTCGCCCGTTGAGCTGACCTCCGGCTCATAAAGCGACAGCCCACTAATTAATACCAAAACAGTCTTATTGGTGTATAATGCGTTCCCGATATAAAATTGCATGAGGATCGTCACCTGACGGTCATATCCGAGCGAACGGTTTCCAGAAATCGGCGTGGTTCGATGACCGCACGTGGCTTTCTGATATCGATCATAAACTGAATGTTCAGCAACAGACTAGGAGGAAGTATGCAGACAAAACTCAACCCGTACATCAACTTTAAGGGGAATACCGAGGCCGCGATGAAGTTTTATCACACGGTTTTCGGCGGCGAGCTCAAAATGAGCACCTTCAAAGAGTTCCACGCTTCTCAATCGCCGGATGAAGATAACTTGATCATGCACGCACAGCTGGAGACTGGGAACGGTATGACCATCATGGCGTCTGACACCCCGAACCGGATGGAATACCGCCCGGGTACAAACTTCAGCATGTCGCTCAGCGGGGAGAACGAGCCTGAGCTGACCGCCTACTTTCAAAAACTTTCTGCCGGCGGTTCGGTCACAATGCCCCTCACCAAAGCAAACTGGGGTGATACCTTTGGAATGTTCACGGATAAGTTTGGCGTGGGTTGGATGGTGAATATCACAGCGCCAAAAACGACATGAGGGTCGCGGCTGATATCTGACCCGCACCCTTAATCCTTATACCCTGATTTGGGATTTTCTTAGTAAGATTCGCCAGGCGCCCTCCTGAAAGAGAGGGCGCCTGTTGATTAGTGCGGGTGCCAGGATGTTCACAAAGCCGTCCATCGCGAACCATGGATCGGACCTGAAGGTCTGCCCTTCCATCGCACATGCTCTGGCGGCTGTCTTAAACCCATCATCCTTCCCCCGACAATTTTCTGGGCTTCAATGTGAGCCCGTAAAGCACCCCAAGGACCACCATCTCCACCATTCCCGCCGCTGCAGAATAGGCTAACAGACTGCCTGGCACTTCGAACATCATCCATTGCGAAGCGGTGCTCATCACTACCCGCAGAAACCATAAGATCAATCCAAAACTGACGCCCTTCAAGACCCTGGTTTTTCCTGGCAAGCTTTCATAAAGCAGCAAGAACAATCCCGCCAGCAGAAAACCATAAGCCAGGTCGATCATTATTCCTGCCGCAAAATTGACCGATGTCCTGGCAATCGGTCTGTATACCTCAAGCAATTGGACTGCCATCGAATTCCCGTTGATCAACCCGTCCATGATCCCAAACAACACCCCACTGATCAGGCTCACTGTGATATATCGCTTCATCTCCAATTTTTCCCTTCTATCCCTTGAGAAAAAACTGCAGTCTTCGTCTATTTTCTTCCATCAGCCTCTCCCAATTCTATTGATCCACCTCACACCAGGCGGTCCCTATCAAGGCTCTGTCCAGTGTCTAAGTTCAGTCTTGCTTTGCCTCCAGCAACTCCAGCAGCTTCAGCGTTGTGTTCCAATTGCGGATTGTCAAGCTGCGATAGAACCGCGAGCTCACAATCTTCGTCAGACGGCTCTGGCTTGCTCTTGCGATCAGCCTTGAAAAATAGAGCACCTCGTTCCCACCAAATGCCTGGTCCACGCCTTCTTTGAGGAAAATGCTGTTTATGATCTCCTCTGAGGTCAATGGCGCTCTCAGAAATAAGACATCGTAACGGTAGCTTGCCGGATCGCTGCCGAAGCCATTCGGTGCGAGCCGGACAATATCTCTGAACTCCTCGACCGACCGGAGAACCACCAGCAGCTCCATCTGGAGCTGCTGATACAATGCGCCTTCGATCAGGCCTGTCAGTCTGGATTTGTCTGCCTCTTCTGTACAGAAAACGACATTGCCGCTTTGAATATATGTGCGCACGCGGCTGAATCCTGTTCGCTCAAAACAAGCTGCCAGGTCCTTCATCTTGATAAGATTATTCCCGCCAACATTGATTCCGCGCAGCAAGGCTGCATATGCCTTCATCTTGCTCTCCTTAAGTCGCACCGTTAAGCTTCATGATAATCATGTCTGCTAATTCTAATCCAGGTCTGGTTTTGCATCTGCCGCCCTCAAAATTTCCCAGGTTCATTTCATTCTTCTTTTTACCACCAAAAAAGTGACAGCCTCCGCCGATTGTGCTGCATGCGTATTTCAAAAAAGACCCGCCGCCACATGCGCGGCATCCAGTCTTATCGCTGTAGGCATGCCAGTGTTTCGGCAGCCGAATCTCAAATATTAATTTTGCCCGAGGATATAATCACCCAATGCGCATCACCATCCTCACCTACGGCTCGCGCGGCGATGTGCAGCCTTGCCTGGCATTGGCCTTTGCCTTGCGGCAGGCTGGGCACAAACCCCTCCTTGCGCTGCCCGAATTCCTGCGCGGCCAGGCTGATAATCTGGGGATTCCGGTCCTCCCGCTTCCTGGTGACATCGCTCGGCTCTCTCAAGGTTTTTCTAGAGCCGGAAAAAATCCGCTTGCGATGATTCGCACTCTGCAGCGAAATATCGAACCAATCGCTATCGATGTTGCGCGCCTCGCCTTCCAGGCTTGCCAGGGAGCCGATTTGATTGTCCACACCTTTCTATTTACCCTCGGCGCGCATGCCTTTGCCCGCCAGTTGGGCATACCAGACATTTCGGTTCAGTTCTTCCCGATGTTCGTTACCAGCAGAGACTA
The DNA here is from genome assembly GCA_963827155.1 of uncultured Chloroflexia bacterium. Classification (GTDB taxonomy): domain Bacteria; phylum Chloroflexota; class Anaerolineae; order Anaerolineales; family UBA4823; genus UTCFX2. Next base: position 3,630,442 of record CAWGZV010000002.1, read on the forward strand.
TCCTCAATTAGCTTTCCCCAACCTGCCTCTGGGCTCGTTCTATAACTACCTGACTCATCGCATCGCCAGCGCGGTTTTCTTCGCATCCCAACAACTCATGTACCCGCGCATCCGTAAAGCCGCACCCTACTTCCCGCCGCGCTTGCCTTCTCCTTTCAAGGCTTCAGCTGGGCGCTCCGCTGCTCCTCTCTTGCTTGCCTACAGCCCGACACTTGTACCCCCTGATCCGGATCAGGGGGCCAATATCCACACCACCGGTTTCTGGTTTCTTGATCAATCGTCTGATTTTCAGCCTTCTACCGAGCTGGATGAGTTCCTCGCTTCTGGTCCGCCGCCGGTTTGTGTGGGTTTTGGAAGCATGATCCACCCGGATTCGCCTCGGCTTCAGCGCCTGCTGTTAGATGGATTGCGCCAGGTAGACCAGCGTGCCGTGGTCCTCACCGGTTGGGACGGGTGGGCAGCCGCCGAGCCCGGTCCAGACCGCCTGTTCCTGGAGGATGCTCCGCATCGCTGGCTTTTTCCTCGCTGTTCGGCAGTCATCCATCATGGCGGGGCAGGGACTGCCGCAGCCGCCCTCCGCTCTGGCAAACCGAATTTGGTTCTCCCGTTAGCAGTCGATCAGCCTTTCTGGGCGAGGCGCATTCATTTGTTTGGCGCCAGCCCTCCCCCTCTCGACCCGCATGCCCTGACTTCCAGTCAGGTTGCCGCGGCTCTAAGTCAGGCTCTCGAAAGTGAAGCAATCCATCAGCGGGCCTCCCTCATCGGAGAGGCTGTTAAGAGTGAGGACGGTCTTCATAAAACTCTCGAAATAATCGAACGCTTCGCCGAATAACGCATCACAATTCCCCCGAAGACCAGGAATTACTCCTCGCCTGGTATCTGAACCGCCCATTAACGAACCGGTTGTTGTAACTCTCATGAACAATTAATAAATATTACCTTGACAATATATATACATGATAGTATTATTGAACTTAGAACGATATTGACCAACCCTAGAACAACTATTGAATGGAGGAATTTGAAATGAAACTTCACGTTTTACTGTTATCCGCTTTAGTCCTGGCTCTCTTTGTCGGTGTGAATTTTAGCGGTGCCTCTGCGGCGCCTGAACAGCCGGAACCCAATGGCCGGTCCTGGGGCACTCTTGTTGACGAAAGCCCTGGGGTTTGGCGAGCGCATTTTGCACTACTGGGTATCGAAGATGGCACCGGCAGACTCTTCGGAGAAGTTGTGAAGGGCCTTGCCAAGACCGGCGAGATGGGCATGCACGCCTCCGGGAAATAAGACCTTCAAGCCGCTAAGGTAAAGAAAAACCGCACCCCAAAAGGGTGCGGTTTTTTATTTGCCAGCCGGCGAATGTGAGGCAATCGTAAACACAGGGCTGTGAGTTGGCTGTCGGCATCCTTCTGCCCAGAGCCATGACCTGGGCTAGCCATGTTGAGGATGGATTTGGCTCTCGAATAATTCGCAAGCTGCCCAAAGAGCCTCGTGGGGATGGGCAGCGGACTTAATTCATGAACACTTCCGGCGCTGTGGGTCTTTTTTCCCCCAGCCCTGGTCTCGGACCAGACGGCGCGCCGACCAGACCAGGCTGGCAGTCAGCACAAGCGCCAGCGCCCCCCCCCGACAATGCGCCCATAGCGGGTCGTAAAATCTTCAGTTTTGGGAAAATCTTCCGCCGGCAAGCCCAGCGCCAGGATACTGACAGGCGGTTTTGGATAGAGCCGAGGAATGGCCTAAGGTACGAAGATCGTAATGGAGAGCAAGCACCTTTATAGGTATCACAATGTCAATTTCACAGAATGCCTGATTACGCGAAGGAGTATATGATGAGAGTTCTGCATGTGATAAGCGAGATCGCCCAGCTGTCACTGAGCGATCTCGGAAGTAAAAAGCACATCTCTTGTACCCTCGGTCGGTTAGGACCATATTTGTACGCGGATGCGGATTGATCTGAACTAGAACAAACCCCATAAGGTACCCTTCTGCAGTGAAGGACTATCGCCCGAAGCCACCCTCGCTCAGCCGGAGCGAGGGCGGAACTTATGGAAAGGACATCTCGCCTGGGTGATAAGGCGAAATTCATCTATTCGTTCGATTGGGGTGAAGCTAGCGCCTCCAGAAACTTAGCTATCTCTACTCTCGCATTATCCCCACCGCCCAGCAGCAAGTGCCCGCCGCTCGGTAATGTAAAAAACTGCGCGTTCGGCATGCGCTCTGCCATAGCCCTGGCATTCTCGTACTTTGTCAGAGGATCATCAACCGCGGAAATGATCAACGTTGGCACGCCTTGCTCTTCCAGTGGATAAGCCTGCGGGTGCCGGTCCATATCCAGGTTGGAATTGAACATATCGAAGACAAAACCTGCCTGTCTCGGTTGGATGGGCAAAATGGATCGGATCAGATCGCTCACCAACACTTCATCTGCTTCGTTGAGCGAGTAGCCTTCTGGCACGCCTACCGTCGCATGCATCATGGACTGGAATTTCGTGGTGATCAGCCACATCAGGAAATCCGAACCGAAAACGGTCTGGATCACGGGTTTGGGGGGCAGGGCGATGGTCTTCACAACCGTCGCAGGAGCAACCGAGGAAACCAGCACCAGGGCTTTGACTTTATCCGGATGGCGCAGCGCCATCTGGATCGCGGAGGCGCCTCCGGCGGAGTTCGCCAGCACCGTCACCTTGTCCAGGTTGAGCGCATCCAGCAGGCAACGATAAGCATCTGCCTGAGCAGCTGGCGAGGCATTTTCTGGCAGCGGCGTGCCCAGGTAACCAAAGCGGGAAACAGCAATCGCTTGCATCCCCTCGCTCAGATGCGCCTCAGCCAGCCCCAGGCCCTGGTCAAAACCACCGGCGATGCCATGGCTGATCAGCACTGGCTCGCCTTGGCCGCGGATGGCAGCTTCGATCGGTCCGCAGGCTGTCTGAAACGTTTGCCGCTGGATAGCTTCCAGATGTTGGTACGAAGCCGCAATGTCTCTGCGGTAAGGCAAATATACAAACACGATGGTAAATACCACCAGAAATACCAGGATTAAGTAGGGCATCGTTATTCTCTTTCGTTTCGATAATTTGTTCATGATTTTTGATACTGTAATTCTTTTCGGAAATAGGTTTGCAACCGTAAATCGGTCACGTCCACCAGGCGGATCAGGAAGGGATCATTCAATCTCTCCAATATGGCCCGCGCTTCAGAGAGCATCTCCATGCTGCATTCGTAGGTTTGGGCGACGCGTCTCGGTTCGCTGCGCAGTGCTTTCGCCACCTGGCGCGCTTGCCTGGTGTCGTGTAGATCTTTCGCTCCCAGGGTGACATAAGAATAGTGCCCCACTGCCAGGTCGCCTTCCAGGTCGGTCCAATCGTCGATCATTTGAATGACGGCGCCAAACAGCAGGAATACCCGCCAGTAATCATCGATCAGGTGCGCCTTGCCCAGCCGCTCCAGGCTGAGCATAAAGGGCGTGACCACGTGTGCGCCTTTGGCGCCGCAGTCTTCGGGTTTCTCCAGGCTGTAAGGGCTGGCTTTGCCGCGTTGGGATTTCTCCTTGATCTCGGCGGCTAGAAACAGGCTGCGCATGCGGTGCAGCACCTCCAGATTGATCGGCGAGACGCCAAAGACCTCCAGGATCAGCGTCTCGTACTCGGCGATCAACGCCTGAGAAGTCAAGATTTCGACCGGGGAACTGGCGCTGCCATCTACGTTCATATCCAGAATGCCATAACCAGCCACGCCGTAAACGGCGGAGCGCAGGATATCATCAAACTGGGTCAAAAAGTCCGTCAGACCCGATTCGTCCATCCACACCGCCAGGAACGCGAAGATTGGGTAGGCATCCTTAAAGTACTGCGTACGGTTACTTTTCCAGCCGGGGACATCGATGCCCAGCGGTATGCTGAAATCCTTCAGCACCTGGCGGGCTTCCTCGTCCAGCCCTTGAAAGGCAAAGAACAAGTCAGCGGTCACTTTGCGGTGCTGCCACAAACTCAGGAAAGTCGTCTCCGACATAAATGGAGCCATTACCGCTGCCCAAAAAGCCTCTTTGTCGCGGTGATAGACCTGCAGGATGGAGGGAGCAAAGGCTTGAAAGCGGTTATTTTTCATGGCTTATCCCAGCCTCATTCGCCACGCCCCCGGATGTAGGCACTCACATCCAGGTTGTATGCTAGCTCTTCCACCGCAAAGAACGCCCACGGTTTTCCCTGGTCCAGCCAGGTTGCGGAACCGACTGCGCCGATCTTTGTCCCTGGGATGAAAACGCCCGGTTCGTTGCGCGTGATCCAAAGGATTTTTGATTTTCCCTCGCCAGCTTCCCGATAACGCATGGCCTCCAGCATGTCTACAAATCCGATTTGTGGGTTGAAGCGCACCACGAAGCTTTCCTCACCGTCTTCGAAAGGAACGGTCAGGCAGGCGGTGTGCGCGTCCACCGGCTGCCAGCGCACACGCGGGTCGGTGATCCACAGCGCCGGGAACCAGCCGCCCTCAGCCCATAAAGCCAGGTTTGCGCCCTGATTGGTGTTGGGATCGTCGTGGTAGTTGCCCATCGGGCTCTCGAAAAAGCTCTTGCCATCCAGGATGCCTTCATTGACTTTCAGGAAAGGCATACCAAAGAAAGTAGCTTCGATGTAATGACGGTAATCTTTCCCTGCGTTATGGATGAAAACAAAGCGCGCCGGCAGCCAGATGCCAAACGGGCGAATCTTGCCATGCCCTGTGATGACCACCGTTTCGATCACCGGAATCTGATCGCCGTAGATCGCCCGGTAGAAACGCTCCACCGGCGCTGGCAGTCCCTGTGGCAGCGGAACGGTTTTGATTACCGCTTGCGGCAGTGTTGCCAGAGCAAAGGGTTTGGGTATTACCCGCAATCCCAGCCAGACGATGACGAACAGGAGGATCATGATAGAAAAAACAACAAGTATCGGATTCATGCAGGTCTCTCTTCTAAGGGGAGTTTGAGCGTATCAGGCGCTCAGGAGCGGCGACAGCGCTGCCGCCCAGGCACGGATGGCGTTCCAATCACGATGATTCCCCTCTTTCCATGCGCCAAAGAGCACACTCATGCGAAGCTTCAGACGGTCGCTGAATGATGGGATTTTACCGGTATTCAGCGCCCCGGCGAACAGCCCCTCGCTGACCGGCTTGACCAGCGCCTGTACCGGGTTCATCCATGTGGCAACGTGGTTGCGATACTGCTCGCCGTTTTTCATGCTCAGGGTCATGCATACCTGGAAAGCCGCGAAGGGCTTGCACCTCAGCTCATCCTGGTGCGCCTGCACGAACTGCATTGCTTCCGACAGCCATGCCCCGGCGTTGATGGCGCTGCCAGCTACGACAGCCTGGTAATCTGAAAGGTCATTGACATCCTTCATCGCCAGGACGTCTACTTGTGCACCGAGTTCAGTCAATGTTTTTCCGATCGCTTCTGCCACCCCGGCGGTTGAACCGAAACGGCTGGCATAGGTGACAAGAATTTTGTCGCTCATTTGTTTTTTGCCTCTAACTGCTTTTTAAATACGACACCCAAAAGGATGCCGTTGACGATCAATACCAGCCAGTCAATCGAGATGATTGTGACCTCAAAACGATCCTGGCGGTCCAACCCGTAAATGGCAGAAAATATAGCCAGGGCAACGAATGCCAGCACAAAGCCACCGATAAATATCCACCGCACGGAATTTTCTAGGCGGTTACTGTTGGAAAACACTGGGGCGATGAACACAAACGAGAGACTCATTAGCAGGTACCCCAGCTCTTCCAGGACAATGAATATTCCATGGGCATTGTACTGAGTAAGCAGCGTGATCCCTTCCGTTTCCCCGTTCATCAGGCTGACCGGGACTACAGAAAACTGGATGAAATAGTCACCGATTAAGATCAGCGCTGACATGAGGGCAAAGGACAGCCCGATTTGACCGAATATCTTCTTAGATGGGGCAGCGTAAACATGAATGGAAACCACCCAGATTACGTAAAGCAGCATCAAGACGATTGCAGGAATCATCCATAAATAATCTTTCGGGAACTGCGCGACCGTATTCAAGTATGGATACTCAATGCACCCGTCTCGGCAGTTAGCGCCGGAGATAGGGATCGCCGTGATGGCAAAACCGAAAGTAACAATGGTAATAAGCGCAGTCAAGACAGAGGAATACAAACCAACCCGATTTGAAGTCTTAGTCGGAAATTCAGCGCCTGCCAGGGAATGATCTTTGGCTATCATAGTTCTCTCTTTTCTAACGGTTCGTTTACAGTGGATTTCATTTTTCCAAACAGTAGCGCGCCAGCCACAAGGCCAAGCACGATTAAAGTTCCCCATAAGGGCAGCTCGGATGTCTCTGTAAGCCCTGCGCTCATGATTAGAACACTGTTCACACCTAAGACAAGCGTGTACAGCGGGCTTTTGACGCTGAGAATGTCGGCGATGACGTAGCCCCATGGTTTACGCTTGATCAGCCATCCTGCCCCCACCACCAACCAGGGGATGAGCAGTGTCAAATCCAGGGCAAAGACCACGTTGGTGGGATGTTCGTTGATTGTGATAATCGCGGGCAGTTGCCCAGTGGCGATGAACGCCATCGATTGCGCCACGTAGATCAGGCTCAACCCGGCTGCCACGAGCAGGAAGTAACCGCAAATCCGTTTGATCGGCGTGCGAGCACTGAATTGTTGATGAATTTCTTCCACGTCAAGATTGACCAGCCCGAAGATCAGGGCAAAGATCGACAGCCCAAATAAGGAAGCATAGATCAGAAAGAAGGCGTTGAAAGCTGCCCGAACAGGTAGAAGGCGTAGTTGTACAGCATGTAGTCTAATGCCCCAGCCAGATGAGCTGGGCCCTAAGCGAGCCGCGCCGTGAAAACAGCATTGCAGCAGCCAGGAAGGGGATTGCTCGGAACAGGGTGATCGCATCATTGCCTAGCCAGGTTGTGGTCACTTCGGCAATATCGCGGTACAGGTCTTCGAGCAGCAGCCCCCCTCTGAAGCGATCAGCGCCTGCCCGACAATGACGACGGAAAGGTAAACGATAATTTTGGAAGGGGTTAATATCAACTTAAATAACTCCTGGATTAGTTGATTGAATGGTTTGGTTCCGATGGGATGATTGTTTGAGATAGTAACGCTGCGCAGACCAGACCAGCGAAAGCATCACGAGTAATACCTCGGCAAACCCCAATGCGGCAAGCAATGGCAGAGCCAAGCCATCTTCGATCAAGGTGACCAGTTGTCCCATCGGCTGGAAGACCGGCCAAAGGATGAAGATATTCTTCGTCAGGCGGAAAACGACTGAAAAAAGGATGCCGATAAAGAACAAGAAAGTGATCTCACTGGCGGGCATGGCATATCCGATGTGATATACGGCGTACAGAGCAGAACCGAGCAGGATGGCGGGGATGATCCCAAACGCATCCTCCAGCCGCAGAAGCACCCAGCCGCGCCAGAAGATCGCTTCAAAGAAGCCGATCGCCAGCGCCAGTCCAATAAGAGGAATCAGTTCATTGGTCGAAGGGAGCGGGACTCTGGCCAGGGTGACCGAATACAGCAGCACGCTGAACACAGCCTGGAGCGCCAGGCTGGGGATGAGCTTCTGCGTTGTTAATCCCAGGTCTGCGATCGAGCGTTGGCGTTTGACCACCGTCCAGTACAGGGGGAAACCGACTCCGAAGATCGTGGCGCACAGGAGGGCATAGAGCAAGAAATAAGCAAAGCCACCCCATTCCGAAGGACCTATGATCACGGTCGCTGTATAGAGCGCGCCTGTGACCAGCAGCCAGGAAACAGCCACTGCCAGTAGATCCTTGCCGGGGTTCCAGCGAACGGTAAAAATGTGTTGAATTGCTGATACGACAGTCTGGTTCATAATTCGACTCCAAAGTTCGAGGGCTTTGCTTTAGTTACTTGCATTTCTTTCAAATATTTTTTAACGAGTGGTTTAAAGATATCGCTCAGTCCGTTGTCAGATACCGAGCATCATCTTTCGTTCCATCATAAACCCCACAGGCTCAGTCAGCCTCCATACCCGCGGTTTCCTGTAAGGTACTGTTCAAGTGGTTGGCAACTGAGCGCAACGGGTTTGTGGTGCGGTGAACCCTGCTTAGAATAATCCCGCCTTCCAGGCTTGCCAGGGTCAAGCGAGCCCGTTCGGCTGCTTGAGAGTCGGACAGGCCGCAACACAGCAGCTTTTCCTGCAATACAGCTTCGATCTGAGCATACACCTCCTGGCAGGCCTGGCTGATGCGCTCGCTTGCCCCGGCAGCTTCCACCGCAACAATCGTCAACGGATTGCCAGCGGTGAATTGCTTTTCCTCCAACTTGCCTGCCAGGCGCATGATGTATTCATAAAGCGCCTGCACCGGGTTATCGTACCTGGCTAACTCGCCACGCATCCGTTCAATCAAGATTTTGCCCGCATACGATACAGCCTCACTGACAATCTGCTCTTTGCCATCCGGAAAATAATAGTAAAGAGAACCCTTGGGCGCACCACTCTCTTTTACAATCTCGTCTAAGGAAGTTGCCGGATAACCTTGTTTTTCGAGCAAGGTGCAGGCAGCCTGAATAATTAGGTCGCGGGTACTCGGCATTAGATACTCCTCTAGGAATTTAAACTTGGCGGATTATAATGACTAGTCGATATAGAGTCAATCCTCATATGCATTATTTTGACATAGGAGTACCGTTGTCGAAATCGTTCTGCAGATGTCCCACAATTCATTGACGAGAGCCGAGGAGTATTCACTTTAAAAGTGAGATCGACCAGCTGGTACTGAGCGATTTCCAGCGAATATCTTCAGCACCTTGACAGTCGTTCACCAAGCGTTGCTGCTGGCGAAGATGCTCAGGAAGTTATACGTCCTTCGGAAAGGGTAAGCCCCCTCTCCACGGTGAGTTAAACCGATGTACACAAGCCTGTATCCGTCCAAATACTATGGAATGGTACAGGCTTGTTTTGTAGTCTTGCACCTGATTCATTCGCTTGCGCTCGACTAGGCTGCCCCAAGACATCCAACAGATCAGCTATCGCAGGCTCCGTATGCTTAACAACGCTGTCATACTGGACAATATCCGCGTACCTCCAGTAAATCGGCTGGAGAAGCTCAGCAGCGACCGGGCAGGGCAGTACAGCATCCGGATTAACGATCAATGACGAATATGCTTCGAATGGAGCGATGGTGATGCCTATAACGTAGAAATCGTGGATTATCTTTAGGAGCAGGTATGTTGAATGAGAAGCTAAATCCCGTACATCCTGGGGAAGTATTATTAGAAGAGTTCCTCAAACCAATGGGCTTGAGCTAGAACCGGTTATCGCTGGGAATCGGTGTACATCCCCGGGGTATCAACGAGATCGTGCTCGGCAAGCGGTGCATCACCGCCGATACCGCCCTGCGGTTGACGCGCTACTTTGGAACCTCTCCTCAGTTTTGGATGGGGTTGCAAAACGATTATGACCTAGATGTGGCTGCTGATGCCCTCGGCAGCAGGTTGGAAATAGAGGTCCTGCCTATGTCATTCTCCGGATAATTTTAAATTCCGCCCCTTCCTTACCACCCTTGCCATAAAAATCGCCTTCCACGCATCTCCCCCTAATGCCCAGCAAATGTGGGGAATGCGGATTCCCTATCCACGGTGTAGATATAATTCACTATTAATCACAAGCTTTGTAGAGATGCCGTGAATTTGAACTATTGCTTGCTCAGGCATCATTGAACATGTCATTTTCCGGTTTATTGTGTATCTCTTAGAGATGTGACTCTTTATATTAGCTTTCCAAAGGGTCAAGTTTCCGCCTTCGGGAAGCTCATTAATGCCTGATTGGCGGATCAACCACGTTGTCCATTTTCTCATGAGCTGGTATGCTCCCAAATTGGATGGTGAAATCCATCGTGTAGTGGGTACTGGGGGTATGATCGGCTTTGGTCAGAGTAATGAGATAGTCGCCAGTCTCAACCAATTTATGCACATTGCCACCGCTAGAACTGCCATTTGCCTGTAAGATTTCGGAAAAAAGCAGCATGCCGCTTGGGCTTGTAAGGGTGAGGCTGATAGGCACATCATCACTGACGAAATTGACTGTCAATATCTGACCTTCTTTAGCAGCCAACACATATTGCTTTACTGTTAGACCACTTGGCAGCAAACCGCTGATTTGTGCCGAGTCGGTTTCGTTAGTGAATTCAACTCGCTCGGGCGGTTCTGAAGGCTGCCAGATGTCCTCTAAGGTAAAAGTGATATCGTAGCGAGTGCCTGCCATATCGAGTGGGGTGGATAGCATCACCAAATAGTCGCCGTCTTCGGGCAGCACAACCCGGACCGCATAGAGGTAGACACCACTGGCTTGCGGTTCGCCAGACCAGGTATCACCGCCGTAATTGCGCAGGGTGAAATGGATTGGGGCATCATAACCGACTGTCTGGATCTGGATTCTCTGACCGGCAGAGGCGGCGAGCACATATTTCTTGTATCCACCTTCTGCTAAAACGCCGCTACGCGTGGTGGTCGCGATGCCGGGCTCGAATTCCACGCGTTCGCCAGATTCGTCCGGTTGCTCCCTGGTCGTCGGTGTTGTTGTAACTTCAGACGAATTTTGTAGAGCCGTCGCTGTGGTCTCAGGAGCTGTCGTCGTCTTAGCTGGTCTTTCTGCTGTTGCAGGCGTACAGGCGGACATCACGAGCATAAGACTTATCAGCAATTGCTTGGTAATTTTCATGCTGTCATCTTTCTGTTCATGTGAGGGCTATCTATGCGCCAGGGTTCAAACCTGGCGCATAGATAGCCAGTTGGGAGCGTTGTTATCTCGTCAAGGCGCCTCCTATAAATTCATTCGCTGATCCGGATCATTGCCTTTCCACCAGGATCACCCCCCGCGCGACTACCATCAGCCAGCCACAATAAGCCAGTACAACGAGCCGGTTAGGCCATCCAATCAGCACACCTGGGCCGAATTCCCCACCGCTCTGTGAGAGACCAATGAACATCATTATGACCATCAACACAATGCTCACCCATGGCAGGTTTGCCAACCACAGAAGAGATCGTCGTGCTGATGCCCAGTCCTGGTTGCGGACCAGGCTGATGCTGATGAGAATAGCGGCAATTGGGAGACTCGGGATTCCGATCATAAACGCCAGGCCATGCAAACTGTGGCTGATGTCGAAAAAGGCTGCCATACCCGTACCAACAGCAGATACGAGCAGGAAACCCAGCCCGATCTTGCCGCCAATCGTGTGGATGTGCGACTTGACAGCGAAGAACAGCATGACGCAGCTCAACGCCCAGGTCAGGAACATCAAACTTAAGACCCATCCATAATCACCGAGGGCGTATTCGCTCACCATTCGCCAGGAAGGATCAAACTCCGGGCTGAGTAAGTGCAGAGCGGTAAGTAAGATCAACGTCGCAGCGCCGGATGCAAAGGACAGGCGCGCTGCCGTAAGCGATGGCGCTGACCTGGTAGTAGAAGTTGGGGCAACAGCTTTTTCCATGATTTTCTCCTTTACCGATTAAAAGGTTCGTTGGATTGAGGTGGCAGGTGGAGCGCATAGATCGAACTACCACACCGTACACCTAACTATTCAGAAGAGTTATAAGCAGCTGCGGCGCTTATCAGCTCTTTTAAAGCGGACTCGTCGATAACGTCGCCTTCGCGAAACTTGATGTAACGCATGGCCTTGCTTTCGAGGCCGGCGTTAAAGAGATGATGCGGGTCTTCCAGGGAAGCTCCCTGGAAGAAGGTAAGCTGTACCCATCCCCTGGCTTTGGTTGTCTCAGCAACCAATCCCAAGACCAATCCATTCTTAGACCAGGCCGGATTGTTCCACTTCCACTCTTCCCGAAGGTCTGGAGCGACCTCCAGGATCAGATTGCGCAATTGGGTGAATAATTGGCCGCGCCAGCTCTCCAGTTCTGCAATTCGTTCGTCGATCAATACAGATGTGTCCATTAGCGTTTACCTCCAATTCCGATCCTAAATTTGTGAACGTCTGGAAATTCCATGCGTAAATCTTCCGAGGAAGAAGTCCTCTAGCACAGGTGCGAGCACTTGCGGTTCTACATCATGAGTCTGACCTTCTAAGATGAGCGCATGCCCGTCGGGAAGTGCTCCAGCCAGCGCTTGGGCCGTGAAGCGCATAAACGGGAAACTTGACTCGCCGGCGATCACGAGCGTTGGCGCTATGACGGAAGCTGCCTGCTCAATCGGTAGTGAAAAATCACCCATAATGGCAGCGTCATATACCAGTGTGTGTGCCATGGCTTCCTGGGCGGGCCACCAGGGAGAATTGCGCGCTTGTGAGGCAAATTCCACAGGAAGGCCGACCACTTGTGTCATAAAGTACTCCACCGCGTCGCCTCGCCTGCCTGCGGCGATCATCTCGTTGTAGCGCGACGTCAGATCTGCCGGTGGTCGAGGCTGGCTGTCATCGACAATGAATGGCGGCTCAAACAACGCCAGCTTTTTGATCGGGAGACCCCTAGCCGCTGCCTGCAAAGCCAGGGCTGCGCCGGAGGAGAAGCCAACAACAAAGGCGTCCCCTCCGGCTTCGTCGATGAGGGCTTCGATATCTTCGATTTCACGTGTGACGGCATATGGGGCTGTATCTCCGCTATCACCTCGTCCCCGGCGATCGTAGTTGAACACAGTGAAGTTCTTCGCCAGGAGAGCTGCCAGTGGAGAATTCTCCGACCGGTCCGTGGAAGCGCCACCCACCAGAATAATTGCTGGTCCGTTGCCCAACCGGTCGAATGCGATCGAAATGCCGTCTCGTGAAGTTATTTTCCTCATCTTTTTCACCTCTGATTGAGTTTGGCAGGTTGGCTTGGCGAGGGAATGGTGTCTAAGCCGGGCGCGTGCACCGCTGGTAGTACATGTTTTAGAAGCGCTGCAAGGAACTGCTCTGGTTGAGTGAACGCAGCGAAGTGACCTGCTTTTTTGATCAGCGACAGCTCTTTCACAGGCGCCTCGACTTCGGCGAAGTACTCTTCAGCCAGGCTCGTCAAGGTAATCACATCACACTCGCCCTGAAACAAGAAGAACGGTACTTCAAAGTAGGTGCCCAACCTCCGGGCATCGAAAGTTCTGAATTCATCGAACAACTCAGCACTTGAGTGCTTAAATCCTGTAAAAAGGTTATATACATCCTGTAAGCTGTAGATCGGTGAGAACAGCACCAAGGGCAATAGCAGCGACCGGTCGAGGTTAGGGGTGGGCTTGTTCGTCTTAAAAGCCCAGGCCATGTTTACATTCCAGGCATGCAAATCCCACTCGGTTGGATCGCCGCCAATTTTTTGCAGAGCGGTCATGCCTTTTATATTGCCCACTGAATGCACCCGCCCAAGGGTCAATTGGTGCTTCAGCGCCTCGTTGCGCATCATGTCTACGTACAAGTCTGTCACTACCAGAGCAGAAAACATGTCTGGTCGAAGCATGGCGAGAGGTAAACCCGTGAGTGTGCCCATCGACTCGGACAGCAAGATCACCTTGTCTTTGCTAAGGTACCGGTGAAGGAATTCGGTGAGCTCGATGGCGTCGGAAACCCGGCCGTGGAAGCTCATTTCTCCACTGCCAGGTTTGCCGTTGCGCCGTAGGGTCTTGCCCGTCCCGCGGTGGTCCCATTGGACCACCGTGAAGTGCTTCTCCCAAGATCGCAAGGGAAGGGTAAAAATAGAGTTAGACCAGCCCGGTCCGCCGTGCAAGATGAGCATCACAGGGTTGTTGCGGTTTTCACCCCGAATTTGGATCCACTGGTCGATCCCACCAACGCGTACAAAGCGTTCCTCAACGATACCGTTGGGGGTATTAATCGCCAGCATTTTGGCGGTCAGGCGCTGCCGTTCTCTGCGGTACACCAATCCGCCCATGATTAGCAATGCGATAACACTTCCCAATCCCGTGAGCATCTTGAATAACATTTATCCTACCCTCTCGGCTGATAAGTGAGGATTGCTACGCCCGATGAGCTGACCTGTGAGCCAACCAGCCTTAGCCTTTTCAGTCCTCTGCCGCCTTTGAACAAACGCTTTCCGCTGCCGACAACAACCGGATGGATCATCAGGGTTAGCTCATCCAGGAGATCGTTGACCAACAGGGAATGGACGAGTGTTGGGCTGCCAGCGACTCCGATATTCTTTCCGGGTTGTTCCTTGAGCCGGGTGATTTCTTCCTTCAGGGTACCCTTGACCAGTTTCGAGTTATTCCAATCTACCTTATCCAGGGTGGTTGAGACAACGTATTTTGGAATATTGTTGATGAAGCTCGCGAATGGCTCATCCGTAGACGTTGGCCAGTAAGCTGCCCACTCTTGATAGGTAACTCTACCCAGCAGGACGCCATCCTCCGCTTCGAGTTGTGAACCCATGCTGGACATGATTTCATCATCGAAGTGGTCGAACTGCCACCTGTCGGGGGATTCTACGACTCCATCCAATGATATATAAAGACCTGCAACTACTTTTCTCATGGTTGTTCTCCTTTGGTTAAAAGATTCGGTTCGCGCAACGAGGCGCTCATGTCAACCGATACAGGATAATCCTATACGTTGATATATTAGACTAAATGGAGGGGTATTGTCTTGAACAAAAACGACATCTGCCTGACTTTATCTCGAGATAAAGTCAGGCAGATGAGCGTCCGATCAACGTCAGGTGCTGTGACGGAGTGCTTATTAAGATTTAAAATCAACCCTCCGGGATTTTGTACATTCTCGACAAGAACGATAATTGCGAAGTCTCGTCTTTTCGGATGAGTTGGGCGGGTGTTTGCCCGACGAAATACTTCAAGGATCGAGTCAGGTGTGGTTGGTCGGAATACCCAGCCAGATCCACGGTATCCAGGATTGAAACACCTTGCTGCAAAAGGCTTGTAGCATATCGGGCGCGATCAATCTGGCTGAGCGTACCTCGAGTCAAACCGGTCGCTTTCAGAAAACGGCGTTGGACGGAGCGCACCGACAGTACTGGTAGATCGATTCGGGAGGCAACATCGACAGCAGGTTCACGCGTCAGCAGCTCGTCGCGCACCAGACGGTCTACAAATACGTCAGCATTTTCATAATCGGGAATTTGCCAGGTTGAGCCATTCAACCAGAAGGAATCGTTTCTCGCTTCAGGCAGATCCAGCATTCCATCACGGAGATGGATTGCGGGTAGATTCGGCATTACCACACCATGTTTAAAATAAATGCCAAAATGCTCGGCACCTGCAGGGCAATACGCTGGTGTGGCTTTTGTCTCTGGCCCACGTACAGTGAGTTTTGTTTTGCCATTGTGCTTCGTAATTACCATCTGCCAATGGCTTGATGCCATAGAAATAAACTGGCCTCCACTCTCACTGTGGTTACGCCAAACCACCTCAACATAGGGCGAATCGGATGGTTTTTCCTCGAAGTTAAAAATCATGACACTACTTCCTACTAGGACATAATTATACAATGGTTGTCTGATTTATTCAATTTCTCATTTGAAAAACCCACCGGGTTGAATAGATCAGCATAACACCTACAACAGCTACCAATTGGGCAAGATTTCTCTCAATTTAGTTAGTGCATTCCTGTGACTTTGGAATTGATCGGTGTTTTATGCGTATATTGACAGCTTGTGAACAACCTGCGCGTGGATGGGCAACGGCGCTTCTGGATCGCTTATCCTGAGGCGAAAGAGGATGATTGTGACATAAGGGAAGATTTGAGACAGAAGGTAACGGAAGTCAAAATTGCCTTCCCGGTGTCCCATAATACTTTGACAATCTTCGATGAGTACGTAAAATGAAGGGTAACCGCATAAAAGTCGAGATCGCCCAGTTGTAACTGAGCGATCTCCGGTGTGGAGACCACACCAAGGCGTAAAACCCCGTTCTTTCACATCCGTTTTTCAACAGATCGAGAGCCGGTAGGCGGCGAAATCAGCCGATTTCGCTCGGACTTTACGCTCTGCGGAGAGGGTGGGATTCGAAACCACGGTTGGTAGAGCCCACAATGGGTTACGAGACCGACGCCTCGGTCGCACCTAAGCCGCTAATCTCAAGACGGTTTGCAGGAGAAGATTAGCCCCATTCACACAATCCTGCCAGGGTGTGAACTCATCAGGTGAATGGCTGGTCCCACCGACCGAAGGGACAAAGATCATGCCTACTGGGCACAGCGAGGCCAGGGCCTGGGCGTCATGCCCGGCGCGTGAAATCAGGAGCATCGACTCCAACCCAAGCAGCTCAGCAGCCTGCTGTATGGCAGTTCGGGCAGCCGGGCTTGTTTCAACTGGGCTGCGCTTTCCCAGAAATTCAAGATCCAGCTTTAAGCCGTATTTTTGAGCCTCCCGGGCAGCCAGATCCAGTACGGATGATTTTAATCTTTGAAACTTCTCTTCCTCTTCCGCCCGGAATTCTAACGAAACGATGGTTTTCTCCGGAACGATATTGAACTTGCCTGGTATATAGCGGACATCTCCTACATTGGCAAAACAATCCGGAAATTGTTCCAGGATCAATTGGCGAAGAGATAGATTGAAAGCGCTGGCGCCGAGTCCGGCGTCGAGCCGTTCTTCCATCGGGATTGTTCCGGAATGATCAGCCCGACCGGTGAAGGTTAGCCGGTAAAAGGCAATCCCGGCGATATGCGTCACGATGCCGGCCGGTATCCCAGCATGATACAGCCGCGGGCCTTGCTCGATATGCAGCTCCAAATAGCTGGCGACTGAACTTGGATCTCGACGAGCTGATACTACGCCTGCCTCGCTGAGTCCGGCTGCTTTAAGCCCCTCCTCCAACGCCTGGCGGCCTCCCCGCGGGTTAGCCAAATCTTCCTTAGTTAGAAGACCAGCAAATGCGAAGCTGCCCAAAAAGCTTGCCAGTATGCCTTCCTCATCGGTAAAATCGATGGATTCCAGGTTGAAAGGGAGATGAAGTCCAGCCTCCTGGATTGTCCGCACTACTTCTAATCCTGCCATAACACCAAGCGCGCCGTCAAACCTGCCGCCGTTCGGTACAGAATCTAAATGAGATCCCAGGATCAACGAGGGAGCGCCTGCCGGGCCGCAGCGCAGCAAGGCGATCTGGTTGCCAGCGCCATCTTGGCGGAACTCAAGACCCGCCTGTTCAATTCTTCCCCGCAGCCATTCCCGGGCGGAGAAGTGGGCGAGGCTCAAAGCAGGTCGGGTGATCCCTCCAGCGCTGGTTTTACCAATCCCGCTGAGCGCCTCAAAATCTGTTTTGAAGCGCTGCTCATTGATTCGCAAATCGGTCCAATCTCTGCCCATTTCTTGCCTCCCTGTTTAATATTAAACAGAACCTCTCCCTTCAGATGCAGACCTGTCTAATCCATACTGGCCGGTGAGCTCAATCATCCTCCCGTAGGCTTTGGCGCTGAGCAGTAAATCTTCGATGTCAAGATGCTCGTTCGGCTTGTGGGCAAGAGCGAGGTCGCCAGGTCCGTATATGAGTGACGGGATGCCCATGGCGCCTGCGCTGATGTTGGCGTTGGTGCAGCCTCTGAAAATGATAGGATCGAACCTGATCCCAGTTTGGATCAGAGCTTGCTCGACGAGCTTCCGGAAGGGTTCTTCAGGTTGCGTAGCCCAGGCGTCGAGAAAATCCTCGTAGTCGAGACGCTCGCCGGTGTAGCAATCAACTGCAACCCGGCCGATTTTCAACGTCACTTTCTCTACACCATCGAATTTCTCAAGAGCAGTGTGGAAACGATTCAAGAAGGTCTCCCGGGTTTCTCCGGGGAACAAGCGGCATTCCCAAAGCAACCAACAGGTATCCGGTACACATCCATTGCCAGGAGATGGCTTCGACTTGATTTCCACAAGTTCGATCACATCGGTGCCGAAGATTGGGTCCGTTCTTCGGGGCATCTTACGAATGCGCTCGCTTGCTTCCATCGCACGATAGACGGCATTGTCACCCAGTTGGGGCTGGGAGCTGTGCGCCACCATTCCATGCACGGTCATTTCTACCGTTGTGCGACCGACCCCCGCCACGGCGAGTTGGTTCACACCGGTCGGCTCGCAGGTGATAACCGCATCCACCTGGCGTCCTTCCAGGATCATGCCCAGCCCTCGCCCGATTATGAGTTCCTCAGCAACCGTCCCAGTTACCAATATCGTCCCGGCGATATTGGCCCGGTCGACGAAGGCAGCTGCGCAGAGGCAGGCGGCAAGCCCGCCCTTCATGTCTGCCGTGCCCCTCCCCCATATCTTTCCACCGGAGATCTCGCCTCCGTAGGGTTCATGTTCCCAAAGTTCGGGCATACCGATCGGCACAACATCCATATGTCCGTCGAAGACGATCGTCGGGCCAGGTCTGGCGCCTCGGATTGTACCGATGACGTTCCCCCACCGATCCACATCAACCTGGTCGTAACCCAGATCTTTCATCTGCCGGGCAACAGCGGCGGCTGTTTCCGCCTCATCCCCTGAAAAACCAGGACATCGTACCAGTTCCTGGGTGAAGCGGATGATTTCCTCCCGCCGACCGTTTGTCAATTCCAAGCTGCCGTTCCCTTTCAAGCCGGAGGTAGCCGTAAAAATACCGGAGGCAACCTCAGGGGCCGAACTCGCCCTCGCGCAGTCTAGACATCCGCTGGATCGTAAGGCGCCCCCCAGGTTTTTGGCGGCTTCGTTCGCCCTACTAAACCTGCCAGCGCAGCCAGGGTAAGAAGATAAGGGAGCATCTGCAGGAACTGGTATGGGATGGCTGAATCCGTAGCCTGCAGCCTCAGTTGGGCTGCATCGGCTGCCCCGAATACCAGACAGGCTAACGCAATCTTCAACGGATCCCAACCTCCCACAACCACCGCAGCAAGGACGACAAACCCACGCCCGGCCGTCATCCCTCCAGAAGCAAAGTACCCCACCTCGCTGAGGGTCAGTGCACACCCTCCTAAGGCGGCAAAGACCCCGCTCAGGATTACCGCCTGGTACTTCAATCTGATCACCGGTAGACCCGCCGTCGCGGTTGCTTGTGGGTTATCACCTACGGCGCGCACGTTCAAACCCCAATCCGTGCGATAGAGGACCCAACTTGCAATGAAGGGCAGGATTAATGCGATCCATATAATCACCGGCTGCTGGAAGAGTACCGGACCGATGATCGGGATTTCCCCCAGGCTGGCGGGGAACAGCAGCGGGAAGGTCGATACCCGCACAGAGCGGGTCTCGGAGAGCAGGGCGAACAGAAGATTGGTCCCACCGAGAGCTGCGAGATTGAACATGAGACCGGTGACGACTTGATTGGTCCTGCGCGTTACCGTAAAGTAGGCGAACGCCATTCCGAACACGGAGCCGAGGACCATCGTGCCGATTACCGCTAAAACGACATTCCCTGTAAAATAGCTGATAGCTACCCCCGCGAGGGCTCCAAAAAGCATAATCCCCTCGATCCCGACATTGATCACGCCTGATCGCTCGGCGAACACTTCGCCGACGGAGACCAGGATCAGCGGTCCTCCCCACCGCAAGCTTGCCTGCAGCCAACTGATGATCTGGTCACCCGACATTTTGGATTACCTCCTCGACTTCTTTTCCCGCTTTGTCTGTCCGCTCCAGGCGCTTACGTTCGCTGTATCCTACCGCGATCACGAAGATGACACACAACGCTTCGATGACAACTGTCATTGGTCCTCCGACGCCCGTTGAAACCGACATCGCCGAGCCGCCCGCCTTCAAAGCCGCGAAGAACAACGCGCTGACCAGGACACCTAAGGGATTACCAGCTGCAAGGAGCGCCACAGCCACGCTTTCAAATCCCACCCCCGCCACGAAATCCTGATACACTCGCTGTTTCAATCCCATGACCTCGACTGCGCCTGCCAGGCCTCCCATCACAGCCCCAATCAGGAGTACGACAAGGATCTGCCGCCTCACATTGACACCGGCATAACGCGCCGCTTCGGGGTTCGCCCCAATCATGCGGGTTCGAAATCCAAAAGGTGTGAAGCGAATAGCCAGATAGAAAAAAACACAGGCAGATATTCCGAGGATGAAGCCGGGGTGCAGGCTTGTGCCTTTCATCAGGATCGGCAGTCTCGCCGTTACAGCAAGTATTCGCGACATAGGAAAGAAGGCACCTGGTTCCGCCATTGGCTGCGGCTCATGCACAATCCAGTTGGTAAAAAATTGAGCAACATAATTCATCATGATCAGTGTAACGACTTCGTTTACGCCCCGGTAGGCTCGCAAGTATGCCGGCAGCAGCCCCCAGAACCCACCGACTACCGCTCCCGCCAGAAGCGCCAGGGTAATATGGACGATGGGCGGCACAGGTAGAGGAGTTATGCCAACCGCACCGGCGCCAATTGCCCCCATATACATATACCCTTCTGCCCCAACGTTCCACAATCCAGCTTTGATGCCGATCGCAACTCCCACACCAGCTAGCAGCAGGGGGGAGGCCCGAACAAGCACATTGGCAATTGCCTGCGGGCTGCCAATCGCTCCTTTCAGCATCGCCGCATATGCAACCAGTGGATTCACCCCCGAGAGTGCAATCAGTCCTGCGCCAGCGATCAAGCCCAAAAGAATGCCGACCAGCGGCCGTGCCCCGGAGAGGGCTAACTTTCCGAGACCTGGCAAAGCGATGAATTCCGGCCGTTTCTTCGTCGTCGTCATGCCACTACCTCCGATGCTTTCCCGAGCATCATCTGGCCAATGGTTGAAACATCCGCCTCATCCCCTTCTACCTCTCCCATCACCTCCCCACGAAACAGGACGATGATGCGGTCGCTGAGCGACATGACCTCCTGCAGCTCCGTTGAAATGAACAGCACCGCCGCGCCGCGGTTGCGTTCACTCAGCAGAGTCTCGTGCACACCTTCAACTGCCCCTAAGTCGAGCCCGCGGGTCGCCTGAGAGGCGATGTCAAGGACCGGTTCTGCGTTTAGCTCCCTCGCCACGACGACCTTCTGCTGGTTGCCTCCTGACAAATTCCTCACCTGGACTTCCTCAGAAGGTGTTCGCACATCGTAAGCTTTGATCAGCTTTCTGGCGTTCTCCCTGATGGTGCCATAGTTGAGCACGCCTCTCTTCGAGTAGGTTGGGCGCCAGAAATCCTTGATGACCAGATTCTCCGCGACCGTAAGATCCAGGAGCAGACCCGTTTTCCGCCTGTCTTCGGGGATAAATCCGACGAAGGAAGGATCATCCATCACCTGATCAACGCTGCGCCCTTGAATATGGATCGATCCGCCTGTCCTCTTTCGCAGCCCGACAATACATTCAGCCAGCTCGCGCTGGCCATTGCCATCAACTCCGGCTACTCCAACGATCTCACCAGAGTGGACGGTAAGGTTAAAATTCCTGAGCGCAGGGAGACCGCGATCATCGTTGGCGTTGACATTTTCCATCACCAGGACGGGTTCCCTCTTCGTCATGGTTTGCCTGGGTTTCCGTTCCATCATGACCGGCCGGCCAACCATCATCCGCGCCAGTTCAAGCTGCGTTGCCTCTTTAGTTGGCACCGTACCCACCACGTGGCCATCCCGGATGACCGCAATGCGATCGGTAATTTCAAGCACCTCGCCCAATTTGTGACTGATGAAAATGATCGAGCGTCCTTCCTGGATCATCTTTCGGATGGCTTTGAAGAGCTGCTCCCCCTCATCCGGTGTGAGCACGGCAGTCGGTTCGTCGAGCACCAGCAATTTCGCATCCCGGTACAAGGCTTTCAGGATTTCCAGCCATTGCTGTTTCCCCACCGACATCCTCCATACCTCTGTCGAGGGATCTACAATCAAGCCATACTCTTCGCAGAGAGTCAATAAGCGCTTGCGAGCAGGCTCGAGATCCAGAGCCGGGGCATGTTCCGAAGGGATACCGAGGATCACATTCTCTAACGCGGTAAGCGCCTCTACCAGCTTGAAATGCTGGTGGACCATGCCAATTCCGAGGTGAATTGCTTTGGCGGGAGTCTCGATCTTTACTTTCTCGCCGTTGATGAAGATCTGACCGCTGTCCGGTTGGTAAAGCCCATAAAGGATGTTCATCAAGGTTGTCTTGCCGGCGCCGTTCTCGCCAAGCAATCCGAGCACCTCGCCTTTCCTGCATTCGAGACTGATCCGGTCGTTAGCCAGGACCCCCGGGAAACGTTTGGTTATCCCCTCCATGCGCAGCGCGAATTCATTATCCTGTGCCATAAACATCCCTTTAGTCTTCATGCGTAGTGGGTGGTGCGGAAGCACCACCCACTACGCCGCTAAATCCATTCACTGGACAAAAAATCTACGGGGCGATATCTACATTACCCGCCTTCAGGTCAGCAACAGCCTTCTCCACTGCCGCCTTGCCTTCTGGGGGCATCAAATCGTTCACCACAACACCGATGCCGTTTTCGGCCATCCCCAAGACATGAGACTTGCCGTCAAGCAGTTTCCCGGCAGCCTCCTGATAGCCCAGTTCATCCCAGTTAAACGTAGCACTGCCAACCGTGACGTCAGGCGCCACTTGGGCCGCATCCACAACGGAACCAACGATCAGGACGCCCTCTGAGTCCTGCGCGGCAGTCAGCACGCCGACGTAGGCTGCATCCAGGCAGGGCATGAGTACATCGACCCCTTCGGCTACGAGAGCCAGGGCTGCTTCACGTGCCTTGTTGACATCTGACCAGGATCCAGTGGCCACAGATTTGACTTCGACCTCTTTACCGCAAGTCTGAGCGCCCTTCGTGAAACTCTCAAACATTTGCCGGTGGGGATCGTACCACTCACCCAGGATCATGGCGATCTTGTTGGTTTTAGTCACACTGCACGCCATCACCCCGGCGATGTACCCGGCGTGGCTGTAGCTAACAGTTGCCGCCGTCAGATTTGGCACGCCTCCGGTATCAGTCGCAACACTAAAGATGAAGTTTTGGTCCGGATACTCTTTCGCCACTGTCATGAGCGCTTCACCGAATTGACCGCCTTGCCCAATGATGATGTTGTAACCCTGTTGGGCAAACTGGCGGATCACCTCGACTTGCTCGTCCTGTTTTACTTCTTCTTTGTAGGCAGTTTCGAGGTTGAACTCCGTCGCAGCCCTCATCATGCCTTCATAGGTATACTGGTTGAAGGCTTCATCGGTTTTCAAACCGGGCAGCACCATCGCGACCTTCTGCTTCGCTGCCGGTTCTTCTGTACTGGTCGTCGCTTCAGGGGCTTGCGCACATGCACCCAAAACGAATACTGAAATGAGCAAAATCCCAATGATCAGTTGTAGCTTCTTCATATCTCTTTTCTCCTCGTTAATATGCAGATTTTGAAATTCTCGGAGTGATTCGTTCCACTTTTACTCTTCAGGCTTGGGTTTGATGCGGAGTCCTCCTTTCTCTCTTTGATCAAGATTCCTGTGAGTATTCGTCATGTCGCAGCTCAGTTCAAACCTCATGGATAAAGCCTTCCAGTCCAGAGATTCTCTGCTATCCTCCCAATAAATCCACTAGGGGCGAATTGTTGAAAGTAGGCCCTGTCACTCGGAGCAGAGGAGGATCGCGTGTGATTTCGCGACGACATCAACTATACCTCCATGCCTGAACACCAATGAGGCGTCCTTGACATATCTGGCGGTTTTGGCAACCTTTTTAGCTCCGGGACATTCAAGTGAATTAATTCAATAAGAAACAAGGCAAGAATAGTCTGACGATCGGCATAAGTATAATATTATCATTTACATATTTCAATAGCCAAATATTAATTTTCTGGTCCGTCACCTATCGCTTCGCCAACAAATTCAAGGGTTCGTAAATCCTACTTGAAAATAACAATCAGATGGTTATAATATTGACCTCGCCCAATAACTTAAAACCGGCTCGTAGATCAATATGGAGCAAAGGTATGGAGAATAAAAGCCTGCTGATTCGTGGCGGTACAGTTGTTAGTGACTCGAGTGCTTCTCAAATCGATCTCATTGTTCAATCAGGTCGGGTAATCGCTCAAGGGTCTCCTGGTAGTTTCAACAAAGAACATTTTACTGAAGAGATTGATGCTTCAGGACTGTTCGTTCTTCCAGGATTAATCGATCCGCACGTTCATTTTGATTCCCCGTTTATGGGGAGTAAAACTGTTCACGATTTTCGAACCGGATCAATTGCGGCTGCATATGGGGGAATCACCACCGTCATCAGTTTTAGCACACAGGGTAAGGGCGAATCAATTATCCAGAATATTGAGAGTCAAAATAGAAATGCCGAAAAGCAATCGTTTATAGATTGGGGATTTCATGGGATCGTATTAGACGCAAAACAAGATACTTTATCCGAGTTACCCCATCTTATAAACGCTGGATATCCTACATATAAATGTTTCACCACCTATCGGCATTCGAATCGGATGGTGGATGATGCGGATATTCTTTCTCTGCTCGAGATCACCGCCCGCAACCCTGCCATGCTGATGGTCCATTGCGAAAATGATGCGATCCTGGAACACAACCTCAATAAAGTATTATCTATGAAGAATGCATGGATCAATCATGCAAAATCACGGCCATCATCTGCTGAGAACGTAGAAATAACAAGAATCATTGATTTAATGAGGGAAGAAGTTGCACCCGTGTATATTGTGCACACCTCCACCCGCGAGGGTATGGGGATCATTCAAAATGCGATCAATATGGGTCTGCCCATTCATTGCGAAACTTGTACCCATTATCTGGTTCTAACCGAAGATAAATTGAAGGAAGAAGATGGATTTCAATTTATTTGCAGCCCCCCATTAAGAACAAAGGAAGATAACGATGCTTTGTGGAGAGCAGCAACCAATGGACCTCTCGAGGTTGTATCGACCGATGATGCTGGGGTACCGACATTAGACCGGATCAAATTTGGGCAGGGGAGGTTCGATAAAGTTCCAAATGGGATGCCAGGGATTGAACCTCGGTTGGTGGTCCTCTATTCGCAGGGTGTCGTTAATGGCCGAATTAATCTGCCAAGACTGGTCGCTCTTACCTCGACCAATCCCGCGAAGCTGTTCGGCCTATATCCTCGAAAAGGTCACTTAGGGATTGGTGCCGATGCAGATATTGTTCTATTCGACCCGAATCCGAGCTGGCGCATTTCGGCTTCAACTCATCATATGAATACCGATTTCTCACCTTTCGAGGGTATGGAGGTTATCGGGAACGTCCGGAGCGTCCTGTGTCGCGGCGAGTATGTAATTCGTGAAGGGAAACTGGTTGGCACACCCGGATACGGCCAATTAATCAGAAGATCGATAGATGATACCTGGCTGAAAAGAAGCTAGTGGTCGAAAAACCCGATTTTCTTTCCCGCGAGGATTTCCAATACGCAGTTTTCAAAGTTATTAGATTCAAGCGCTGAAAGACTTCTAACGGAACGAGTATTTCCACTGGTAGTTGATCAGCCTTACTGGGCCAGGCGGATTTGCACATTAACCGCCAGCCCGCCTCCGCTCGATCCGTGTACTCTGACTGTCGATCAGGTGGCGTCCACCATACAACAGGCTCTCGAAAGTGAAGCTATCCGAGCCCAGGCTTTTCTTATCAGAGAGGCTATTAAAAAAACGAAGACGGTCTATTGAAAGCAATTGAAATGATGCTGATTTTAATTCTTGAGAAGATTTGACTTAGAATGAATCAGGCAACCATGAATAGTTCAGTTCGAAAATCTATAAACCGGTCTAACGACCGGGCTCACCAGCTGGGTTGAAGCCCAACCCAATCGCGGTCAGGTGCAGCGCCATATCAGGTTGTGATATTATGTTCCACCGTGATGACTACATTCCCCTTTTTTTGTCCTGTATCAACATATCTATGAGCCTCTGCAGTTTGTTCCAACGGATAGTCTCTATCCACCACCGATATTAATTTCCCCGCTTCAATAAGCTCTGAGAGGAATAATAAATCTTCACTTCTTTGGTTGGCTGCCCCAATGATTACTTTCTTGCTGCTTCTCCTCGACGTCCAGCTCCCCCTTATCATTTGCGCTAACCCAGGATTGCCTATAAGATATCGTCCATTTTGTTTTAAAGATCTTACACAATCCGAAAACGAACACTTGCCCATCACATCAAAAATAACATCATATGTCTCCGCGCGTTTGAGATAATCCTCTCGAGTGTAATCAATGACATGGTCTGCACCAATCGAGCGCAGCATTTCCAGTTTATTCGAACTGTCCACTCCGGTTACTTCCGCCGCATAGTACCTTGCAAGCTGTACCGCAAAAGTACCGATACTCCCACCTGCGCCGATAATCAAAACCTTTTGTCCGCTTTGGATATTTCCTCTTCTAACAAAATGCAAGGCCTCTAGTCCCGCGGTCGGAACGGCGGCGGCTTCCTCATATGTCATATTGACCGGTTTAAGAGCTAATCCCCCCATTTTGGGAACTTCAGGCAGGCATTTGTATTCGGCATAAGCTCCAAAACCAAAACCGGTGGTTGCAAATACCTGGTCACCTTTCTTGAATAGCTTAACATCCTTGCCGACGGATTCAATTTCCCCGGCCAGCTCCTGCCCAAGTATGGTAACTCTTTGGGGTTTTTTGATACCCACATAGAGCCATATGGGAAGCAATAACCAGACAGGGAATTTGAGACTTCGCATCTCGCAATCCCCTGCGGTTACGGTTGTCGCATGTATTCTTATCAATACTTCAGTCTCTTTTGGGGCGGGTTTAGCCACCTCTCTAAGCTGAAGGACCTCCGGTGGTCCGTATTTTGTCCAAATAATAGCTTTCATATTATTGACCTGGCTCCACAGTTATGACTACTTTTCCTTTTGAGTATCCACCTTCAAGATACCGCATCGCTTCAGGAACCTCACTTAACGGGTAAAGTCTATCGATAACAGGCTTTACTTTGCCGGTTGAAAAAAGCTCTTCCAAAATCGCCAAATCTTCTTTATTGTTGGGTTTCCACATCACGATTCCCGTTTTCTTACTCCCAGTCATTGAAATCAATGGTCCAAGGATAAAAGCTTGAAGAATTGCAGCCCCGGAACCTCCGACCATTACAAATATTCCCTCGGGACTCAAAGCCCTCTTGTAATCGAAAATCGAGCGAGATGCCACAACATCAAGAATAAAGTCATACCTTTGCCCATTTTTGGTGAAATCCTCTTGAGTGTAATCAATGACATGGTCCGCACCAATCGAGCGCAGCATGTCCAATTTACTCGGGCTGTCCACGCCAGTCACTTCGGCCCCGAGCGATTTGGCAATCTGCACCGCAAAAGTACCCACACCACCACCTGCACCATTGATTAAAACCTTTTGTCCTGGCTGAATCTCTCCTTTATCCGATAGAAGAAAACTGGGCGAAGATGATCCTACTCCCCGAAGATTTTGTAGGGCATTGGCTCCTGCTGAAGGCATGGCGGCAGCTTCCTCAAATGTCATCCTGGCCGGTTTCAGCCTTAATGCTTTTTCAGGAACACATACATACTCCGCAAAAGCACCATAACCCAACAAGGATAAATCTGCCCAGATCGCATCCCCAGGTTGAAATTGCTTTACGTTTCTGCCTAATGCTTCAATCCGCCCGGCGATGTCAGATCCGAGGATCTTGTACTTTGGTTTCAGAGGCCCCCCGAAACGGGCACTCCAATTCCCCCTCAGGATTTCTAAATCGGCCGCATTGATGGATGCCGCATGAACTTTTACCAGGGCTTCATCATCCTTGGGAACAGGTTTTTCAACCTCTTTTAGTTCAAGAACGTCAGGTGGCCCGTATTTTGTGTATACAATCGCTTTCAAGGTATTCCTTCCATATACTGATAAACGCAACCCCTACAGGAGCAGCAATGCAATTCCAAAGGCAATCAGCCAGACAGACCACAAGACATAACTGATCGCGTTTACCGCACTTGTGGCTTTGAAGCCCGTTTTATCAATGACTGCTTACCACAAGAGTTCACTGCCAGCGGCCTCATTCCCGAGGAGTGCATTGCTTAATGTGATTTTGCTAAGCATGAAGCCTACCTCGTTGCTAACTCACGGACCCGGCGGACCATCTGGATGATGGCTGAGATCGCGGCATCAGGCTGTTCAATCTGAATGTTGTGGCCGCTATTGCCCGCAATGAGGTGCTCGCTGTCGGTCGATAACTGGAGGTAGCGTGCCTGCGATGCGGTTGAGTCCGCATCCATATCTTTGCCGCGCGATAGAAGGATTAAGGGCAAATCGCCCAACGTTGTGACGGCCCTGGCTTGCGCCCCGCCCTCCGTCATCCCCCGGCTTTCGTCCAGGGCGGTTTGGATCCAACGCGGGGTCACCGAGAGAGCTTTGTAGGCTTGCTGATCCTGCGGCGGCAGGTTTTGATCGATGCCGGACAGCAGGCGCACCAGGCCAGCGCGGGCGATCAACGCTGGCAGCGAGGTCTTGCCGGGTTTCGGAGCTGGCTGAGGAGTGGCGACACCCGAAGTGGACAGGTTTTGTGGGTCAATCAACACCAACCCGGCGACTTCCTCTGGATAGTCATGAGCGTACACGCGCATGGTATACCCGGCCAGTGAATGCCCCACCAGCACAAAGGGGCCGGCTTCATTGGCGTTTGCCAGAAGGGTGTGCAGCTCTTTGGCAAATTCCCGGGCAGTCCGCGGCTGTGAGCTCACCTCGCTCCATCCCATCCCTGCCCGATCGTAGGTGCAGATACGGGTGGTTTTGGCGACTTCGGGCTGTACCCAACCCCATCCGGCAGACGAATCCCCCCAGCCGGTATCGATCACCACGGTGGGGCTGACGGAGCCGCTGCAGTTGAGGTGCAGGCGGTAACCACCCACATCCACCATTGCACCGGGAGGCGGATTAGCCCGTGAATCAGAAGCTTCTGATACCGACTCGAAAACAGCACCGATCAGGGATAAAATCACAAGCCCAGTCACTATCCTGCCCAGCCAGATGAAAAACCTTCGCCAGCGCTTTTTGGTTGGGTGTAACTCTTGTAATTGATCTTGATTGTTCATGATGCAACCTCAATTTAGGTCGACTCATATCGATCAAATTTCAGCCTTAGCCTGCTGTCACTCTAGCCGTGACCATCTTATCACTGATTTCCCACAGCCGTGTCCAGGTGGCTCCGTCATAGGCTGCGCGACCGGATGAAACTGTACTCAGCTTTCTTGCGAAACCGGTGCGCACCAAACCAGGATGCAGCATATTACCTGCATTCCACTATGCTTCGCTGCTAGTCAGGCTTTGTGATTGTGTTCGATCGTAATGATGACTTTTCCCAGGGCGTGGCCATCCTCAAGATACCGGATTGCGTCGGCTGTTTCACTAAGTGGGTAACATCGATCAATCACAGGGACGACTTTGCCGTCTTCAACAAGCTCTTTGATAAAAGTTAAGTCCATGCGGTTTGGCTTCGCCAGCATATTCCCCATTTTCTGACCACCGGCCTTTGTATACCACGGTCCGATGATCATCGCCTGGGTCATTTGAGACATTGATCCACCGCTCATGACATACGTACCCGTTGGAGCCAATGCACGCCTGTAATCTGAAATCGATCGATCTCCGTTCGCAGCCAGGATCAGGTCATACTGCTTCCCATTTTTAGTAAAATCCTCGTGATTGTAATCAATCACATGGTCAGCCCCAATCGAGCGCACCATTTCCGTTTTCTTTGTGCTGCTCACGCCGGTCACTTCAGCCCCGAAGGCTTTTGCAATCTGCACTGCAAATGTGCCCACGCCACCCGACGCGCCATTAATCAAAACCTTTTGCTTCGCCTGGATCTGACCTTTATCGCGGAGACCCTGCAGGGCAGTCACAGCCGCCATTGGCACAGCCGCTGCCTGCTCGAATGTACTATTAGTCGGTTTATGCGCGATTGCATTTTCAGGCACAGAAACATACTCGGCAAAACCGCCGAAACCACACGCGGATATGTCTCCGAAAACCTCATCACCAGGCTTGAACAGCGTTACGTTTCTGCCAACAGCTTCAACCCGCCCCGCGATGTCCGCTCCGAGTATTGTGTTCTTAGGTTTTAAAAGTCCTGCGCTCAGGCGGATCAAGAACGGATCAGCCCTCATGAGATGAAGATCAGCGGCATTTACGGATGCAGCATAAACTTCTACCAGAACTTCATCGTCCTTGGGCGTAGGTCTTTCGACATCCGTTAACTCAAGAACATCGGGGGAGCCATATTCTTCATATACAATCGCTTTCATTTGGGTCTCCATTCATATAATGAATGTGCTTAATAAACTATGATCGAAATCGGTTATGGCAGACCAAAAAGCGATTGCATGGATGCATGCAATCGCTTTTATGAGTGCTATATCGTTGCGCCTTGAGCGAGCGCATTCTTTATAAGACTGCCCTCAGGGTTGCGCCATTTCCATGCATACCCGACGATGAACAAAGTACAGGCAATTTCTATCGCCGAGAAAAACGCGTAGTACATGGTTGGTACTGCAACAAACAGCGTCAAAGTCAGAAAGACAGTCATGAATGAACCTGCGATGATGCTCGCCCAACGATTTGCCCGATACTTCAATATGCGAGATAGAAGAACCATCGAAATCGGAATCATCATTAAGATGGAACCGAACAACAAGAATCCTTCGGTCAATTCCATGGTCCCGTGTTTAACAGGATCCATCAATGTAACAACATCACCGTAGGTATATGTGAGCATGGCAAATAGCCATAGTGTCGAAAGCAGTACTTTTGGATCTATTCTTTCCTTGGTAATCATCACATTTTCTCCTTGGTTGTACAGTAATAAAAAAAACCTTAGTAGATTGCCTCAAATTACGGTTTGACATCTGGCCCATCAATCAAGCCTGTCCCGAGCATAGTCGAAGGTCGGATTCAATAGCCGTCACCGAGATAAATGACGTGCCTAAATCACGCACTTTTTTTTAGCATTTCTTGCAGTCTCCAGCGAACTTACACGGCTCCGGCTTGGTTTAGCTGGGGCCTTTCGATCCCAGGTACGGGTTCCGAGACTTTCTCTCGCCGCTCAGTAAAGAGCGCAAATCCCAACCAGGCCAGCGCGATCCCCATCGGCATTGCCGCCAACCTCTCGAGCTGGTGCGGAAGCAGCGCAACCATGATGAGTGCCAAAGGCCCCGAAAGGGCAAGCAGGCCTGCAGCCAAGCGCGGCAGGATGCGGGCGCGGAACATAGCGATCCCAAACAGCAGGAGGCCGAGCAAATACAATACCGTTAGTACCGAATATACAGTTGCGAAAGCTCCGAGGTTCATCTCGCTGCCTGCCCCACTCGCCATCCCCAAGGTGCTCTCAACAAATTTCGGTGCTACGGTTGTCAACAGCGGTAAAATCATTGCTTCGGCGAACGAATAGCACATTTGGACTGTATAGAAGATGCTGATCATGAGATAGCCGGACAGACCCATCCAACCGGTCTCTTCCACTTGCCTGGCGTAGAGCCCCAAAATGCCGAACAGCCCAAAGATGGACATGACCGTCTTAAAGGAGGTGATGATTACCCAAAAACTGGTGCTGACTGAGGAAAGAACGTCTGGCGGGTGGATCGGCTGAATGCCCGCGAAAATGATCCCTGCTGCCATAGCGGATAAACCTGCCCAACGGATGAGTTTCGGGGTTGTTATCTTCATTTTGCTCCCCTTGATCGTGGTCTGGTGGTTGGTGTTCATATGTTTGTCTCCTTCACTGATTGTGGTCTTTCTACTGATGTTCATTGCTTATCTCCTTGATTGAACGATAGTGCTGAGTTTCACCTTACTGCGTCAAATCTGACTTTATGCCAGGTCTGTCCCGAACGCAGTCGAGTTGTCGAATTTCACACGCGCGACCGAGAGCAGGGGCATTCCCAAATCCCTAACTTTTTTGAGCAATCCATACAATGCCGCCTGATCGGATACCGTGCCGGTTAAAAGCGATTCGCCGTTGTCTTCCAATTTGATGGTAAAGCCCTCAAACCAGCCTGTCCAATGGGGACTTAGATGACCCTTGATCCGTATTTCATAGCTCAGAGGTTGGTCCGGATCACTTTTTTGGATGAGTTCGTTTGACATAATCCTGCACCTGAAGCGGAGGGCTAAAACAATCTATGCCGCTTTCTAATATAGATATAGTTTACCCAACATATAGTATTAATGGATAGACACTTAAGTGTTGTCTGGAGGTGTTGTTTTTTTTAGGTACCGAGAGGAAAGAAGATCTAAAGCCGTGGCTTAAGACAGTGCTGACTAAACCCCCTTATGTGTGCATGCAGTCTATGAGACCAAGTGATTTGGCAAATTAAAGTTTTGTTTACAGCAGATCCAACTCACGGGCGCGTGCTGCCGCTTCGGTGCGACTTTGGACTTGGAGTTTGTCAAAGATTTTCCGATTGTGCCCTTTAACAGTATTCAAGGCGAGGAAAAGCCGCTTGCTTATCTCACCATTCGAAAGTCCCAGGGCGATGAGTCGGAGTACTTCTAACTCGCGTGGGCTGAGTGGTTCACCAAGGGTCTGGGTAACGGGTAGATTAGGCTTGTCTTCGCGTTTCTGCTCCTCAGCTTTAAATGCTGCCAGCAGCTTGCCTGTATACTCCGGCATAATTCCATGAACAGCCGCTTCGGACAATAGCTGTGCCATCGGGAAACCTTCGTCGACAAAGATCCGGATAAAGCCGCCCGGCTCTGCCAGCGCCAGCACGTCACCCAGCACTTGCACAGCTTTTTGCTTTTCCCCATGGGCATGGAAAGAAATCGACTGAAGAATCAGTATCTTCAGGAGTTCATCCATCAAACCCTTTTTCTCTACCTGCTGGCGTAATGGTTCCAGCACCCCCAATGCTGTGGCTGGGGCTCCCTCGGCCAGATGTACCCGGGCCAGGCTGATGGGGAGTTCGTGCTTCTCTGCCAGATACGCGGCTGCCGTCAGATTTCCCTGGGTGAGCAGCGTAACCACCTGTGCGGCAGCAACCTCAGGCATCTTAAACATGAAGTTTTGCCGATGCACGAACTTTTCAGCCTCATCCAATGCAACGTACGCTCCGGATGCATCTCTCTGTGCCAGCCTAAGGCGGGCAAGAAACACTCCATACGAAGCGGTGGTGCTGACGCTTTCCATCTGCCGCGTCAGTTGAACACATTGCTGCCCATGCCGTTGGGCGGCATCCAGGTCATTCCATTCGTAGTAAATCCGGGCCAAACCGAGATACGCTTCACTGGCCATCCGTTGCGGCGGATCACCAGCCAATATCAGTACGCCTCTGTAGGTTTCTGCCGCCAGAGACAGCTGATTGTCTGCTTCCTGTAATTGACCGAGATTTATTGTAGCCGCTGTGGTGTAGATCGAGTCCCCACACGACTTACCGATAGCGATAACTTCGTTATAGGCCTGGCAGGCCGCGACCCGGTTTCCCTGAAGCTGATAAGCATACCCAAGCGTCCAGGTAGTGGCAGTGCGAACAGGCAAGTTATCGGGGTGCAGATGCTCCAGGGCTCGGCGCGACTGGTTAATGATCGTTTCTACATCTTGCTGAATGACTGCCAACGTAGCCCGCATGGAGGCAATCCTGCCTACCAGGTCTCTGGTTCTAGCGTCTGGCTCGATATCCTTCAGCATGCCCTCTAAGGCGTTTTCCGCCGATTGTAGCTTTTGTTCGACGGCGGTATGTTGCCCCCCAAGCAGTAACGTCGAGGCGTACGTCACCCACAACGAGGGTCTGGCATCCAATGTTGCCTTAGGCAGAGACTTTAGCCAGTTTAATACAGGCGCCCCGGCGCCACGAAATTGCAGGGGCATCCCCTCTCCCTCAATCAGGTGCTCGGCGCGTTCGATATCATTGGCGGCAGCCGCATGTTGAAAAGCTTCAATCTCCAGACCATTGTGCTCGTACCACTCGCTCGCCCGTTGATGCAAAGTAGGAATTTTATCGGGCTGCTCCTCCATCAAGTATGCTTGGAGAACGTCTGCAAAAAGTTGGTGGTAGCGAAACCAATGGCGCTTTTCATCAAGCGGAGAGACAAAAAGGTGGCTTCTCTCCAGGGTCTCCAACAGCACACTGCCTCCCTCATGGTCGGTGACGGCATCGCACAGCGGGCCGCTCAACCATTCGAGAATCGAGGTCTGGAGTAAGAAGCCGCGGACCTTTTCGGACTGACGCTGCAAGACCTCTTCAACCAGATAGTCCACGATGTACCGGTCGTCTCCAGAGAAAGCCTTAATAAACTCGTGAATATCCTCTCGCCCCCGCATCGATAGTGAAGCCAGCTGGAGGCCCGCTATCCAGCCTTCTGTTCGGGTCTCAAGTGAGCCAACTTCCTCGGCCGAGAGGTTCAGTCCCATCACCTGGTTAAGAAATGCTGCCGCTTCGTGGGGAGTAAAGCGGAGGTCGGCGGCGCGCAGCTCGGTCAGTTGGTCCCGGGCGCGTAACCGCGCCAGCGGTAGATTTGGATCCTCACGGGTGGTGATGATCAGGTGCATCTGGGGTGGCAGATGCTCGAGCAGAAAGGTGAGAGCCTTGTTTACCGTTTTTGATTCAATAAAGTGGTAATCGTCCAGGACAA
Organism: uncultured Chloroflexia bacterium; assembly: GCA_963827155.1. Lineage (GTDB taxonomy): Bacteria > Chloroflexota > Anaerolineae > Anaerolineales > UBA4823 > UTCFX2. The sequence goes on from CAWGZV010000002.1 coordinate 3,664,868, forward strand.
GTGCGAAGCTGTCCGGGAATGCGGCAATCTCATTGAGCAAGATAGTCAGGATCTCTTCACTAGGCGGAAGCAAAGGAGTTCCCATAAGTGCCAGGGCATTCTTGCCGATCTCTGCATCTAACATTTGTAGAGCAGCAATAAAGTATGCCCAAAAACGCACAGGGTCATTATCCCCATCGTCTAAGGAGATCCAGGTGACTCTGCGCTGGCTCTGCGGGATCCATTCGCTCAGCATAGTCGTTTTCCCGTAACCCGCCGGGGCAGTGATGAGCGTTATTTTGCGGTGAATGCCCTCATTCAATCGCTCAATCAAACGCGGACGAGGGACGAGTTCTGGTCGTGTGCGCGGGATATATAGTTTAGTGGCTATAATTGACGTCCCCATGGTTCAATTATAAGATATACACTTCCATAATCTATTTCAATAATAAGCGCATCGTGTAAGCCAAAATTCCCTTCTCGGTATCTCCCAACCTCTTGAGAAGTGTCGAGGAGTATGGATAATGAATGGCATGGATTTTAAAGCAAGATCGCCCAGTTTGAACAGAGCGATCTTGGGTGTGGATAGCGTATCTATATGCCCCATACTTAAGCGTAAAATCCCGTTCTCTAACCTCCGTTTTTCGACAGATCGAGAGCCAGCAGGCTAGTGGTACTTGGCAAAGACCTTACCCTTAGCGGAGAGGGTGGGGATTCGAACCCACGGTGGGCAGAACCCACAACGGTTTTCGAGACCGTCCCATTCGGCCGCTCTGGCACCTCTCCGATCGAAACCCTATTATAAAATAAGAATTCCCAAAATCCATTCACAACTTTCAGCCAACCCATATATCCTAACTTCCCCTCAAAAACGCTTCGTGATCTTTGAGATCTTCCCGCCCGGACTTCCTGTCCGCCACCGGACTCCCGTCCGCCACCGGACTTCCTGTCCGCCACCGGAACTTCCTGTCCGCCACACTTCGTCCGTCATTAAATCTTTCTCCTCTCTCAAAATCTTCGCGTCCTTCGCGCCCTTTGCGGTTAATTCGCTACATCTCCACGACCTCGTGCAGCCTCGGGTGCCAGACCTCCCTCATCCCCGCCTCCCCCAGCTTGCCCATCAGTGCCGTCGCCCCCTTCTCCTCCCCGTGCACCAGAAAGATCCCTCTCACCGTCCCTTGGGTGTGCAGCGCATATTCCACCAGCATCGATTGTCCCGCGTGCGCCGAATACCCCCCAATCGTCGATACCTCCGCCCGCACATCGTAGCTTTCGCCGAAGATATTTACCCGCTTCTCCCGGTCCGCCAGCCGCCTCCCCAACGTGTTCGGCGCCTGCCAGGAGACGATCAGCACCGTATTGAGCGGGTTCTCGATATTGTTCTTCAGATGATGCAGGATCCGCCCATTCTCCGCCATCCCAGAAGCCGAAATGATAATCATCGGGTCCTTCCGGGTGTTCAGCGCCTTCAATTCCTCCACCGAGCGGGTGTACACCAGCTTATCGAACCCCAGCACCGTGCGGTGTTTGTCCGCCGCAATGAAAGCCCGGGTCTCTTCATCGAAGCATTCCGGGTGCGCCTTATAGATATCTGACGCATTCACTGCCAGCGGGCTGTCCACGATCACCGGCGTCTGCGGGATCTCGCCGCCTTCCATCATCAAGTGTAGGTTGTAAACCAGGTCCTGTGTCCTGCCCCACCGCGAATGCCGGGATGATCAGCTTCCCTCGCCGGGCAATCGTCCGTTTCACCACCTCCCGCAGCTCGTCGTAAGCCATCTTCGGGTCGTTGTGCAGCTTGTCCCCATAGGTGCACTCCATGATCAGCCAGTCTGCCCTTTCCGGCAGAATGGGGTCGCGGATCAACGGCAGCCCTCGCCGCCCAATATCCCCTGAAAACCACAACCGCTTTTTGCTTTTGCTGAAACCGCCACTTCCTGTGGCGCCGCTGCTCTCCTCGATATCCAGCACCACCGCCGCCGACCCCAGGATGTGGCCCGCGTCCACCAGCCTCAGCCTCACTCCGTCTGTGATCTCCACCGATTTGTCGTATGGCGTCCCTACAAAATGCGGCGCCACCTCCGCCGCGTCCATCATCGTATAGATCGGCTCGACCGGCTCCAGCCCTTTTCCAGGTTCTTCCGGCTGACATACTCCGCGTCCAGCTCCTGGATGTGCCCGGAGTCAAGCAGCATGACGTTGTCGAGGGCTGCGGTTGCCGGCGTCGTATAGATCGGTCCGTGATACCCGCTCTTCACCAGGTTGGGAAGATTCCCGCTGTGGTCGATATGGGCGTGCGAGAGCACCACCGCATCCAGCGTGCGCGGGTCGAATGGAAAGTTGCGGTTCCGCTCGTACGATCTCCGTCCGCTTCCCCTGGAAAAAACCGCAGTCCAGCAAGATCCGCTTCCCATTCACTTCAACCAGGTGCTGGCTCCCCGTCACCGTCTGTGCCGCGCCGTGAAAAGTCACCTTCATTTCATTCTCCTCCTCGCCTAACCATAAAGGTTAAGGAACTGCGCAGAATTCCTTCAACCACACAATATCCCTGATTCTACCCTTACTTTCTCTTGGTGTCATTGCGAGGAACGCAGTGACGAAGCAATCTCAGCCTGTAGGGTGCGTCGGCGACGCACCGTCTTTTCCTCAACGGGGAAAATTGCATCTGGATTCATATGACAATACCTCCATGACATCTTCCCTAAACTTCTTTAATAAATTCCCTCCCCATGTCATTGCGAGGAGCGCCTCTCCTCTGTCATTGCGACAAGCGCATTTGCGCCGCGACGCGACGAAGCAATCTCGAGCCTCCACCACCGATTACCCTCTCCTGTCATTGCGAGGAACGCCTCTCCTCTGTCCTTGCGACAAGCGCATTTGCGCCGCGACGAGACGAAGCAATCTCAGCCTGTAGGGTGCGTCGGCGACGCACCGTCTTTTCCTCACCCGGGAAAATTGCATCTGGATTCATATGACAATACCTCCATGACATCTTCCCTAAACCTCAGATTCCTCCTCCCCATGTCATTGCGAGGAGCGCTACTCCCCTGTCATTGCGACAAGCGCATTTGCGCCGCGACGCGACGAAGCAATCTCAGCCTCCACCACCGATTGCCCCCTCCTGTCATTGCGAGGAACGCCTCCCCCGTCCTTGCGACAAGCACATTTGCGCCGCGACGAGACGAAGCAATCTAAGCCTGTAGGGTGCGTCGGCGACGCACCGTCTTTTCCTCAACGGGGAAAATTGCATCTGGATTCATATGACAATCCCTCCATGACATCTTCCCTAAACTTATTAATGAATCTCCCTCTCCTCTGTCATTGCGAGGAACGGAGTGACGAAGCAATCTCGCCACTTTCCCTCTTGTTGCATTACTTGCAACATCCTCATCGTACCTCTCTGCATTGATCTGATCTTTGTGACAATCGGGGGATGGGGGCGCTGTGGGGAGAGCGCCCATCCCAACCATTATGGCATGTTCTTTTTTAGTATAATGTCAGAATATTCCAGTTCAAAAGGGGGATCTATTGAAATCGATCGCAATCCAGCGCTCTGGGAGGGCGCGATCAATGGGACGTGGATTGACAAAAGCTGAACGCCTTCAGCAGATGATCTGGCTTTATCTACAGCGTGGCTATACGGATATTGAAATGGCCGAAAGGCTTGGTGTTGATCGCACTACCGTCTACCGTGACCGCCTGGAGTTGGAAACCGAGCATATCTTTATCCACGAAATTGATGGTCGTTACCGGCTGGACCGTATGCAGTATATGCCTAACATTAAAGTCAACCTGCATGAAGCCCTCGCTCTCTACCTCGCTGCCCGCCGCGCTTCTCGCCAGACCCGCATCGCCCAGCCCCATACCGCTAGCGCCTTAGAAAAGTTAGCCGTTGCTCTCAAACAGCCTATGACGGAGCGTCTTACTCATTCTGCCCTCCACCATCCTTGCCCAGCAAGCAGATCCACAGCGCATCAATATTCTCGAAGCAGTCACACAGGGTTGGGCCGAAAGCCGCAAAGTTCGTATCTCTTATCGCGCCCTCCATTCCCCTCGTCCCAACAGCCATCTCCTCCACCCTTACCTTATCGAGCCCTCCCTTTGGACCGATGGTAGCTATCTGATCGCTTACAGCGAAACACCCAGGCGCGTGACTACTTTCAAAATCGAGCGGATTGAAGCCGCCGAACTCAAGCTTGAGCGCTTTGATTTGCCCACAGACTTCGACGAGCAAGAGCTGCTCCGATATGCCTGGGGCATCTGGAGCAGCGAGGGCGAGCCGGAAAACGTCCGTTTGAAGTTCTTCCCTGGTGCAGCCACTCGCCGTCTCCGAGAGAGCAAATGGCACCCCACCGAAGAAGTAACAGAGCAGGAAGATGGGTCGCTCATCTGGGAAGCCCAGGTTGCCGAATGGCACGAGATGATCCCTTGGGTGCGCGGCTGGGGGGCAGATGTGGAAGTGCTGTTACCGTTAGAAATGAGAAAAGCTCTCAAAAAGGAAGTGCAGGAATTGGAGAGCCTTTATTCAATTGGACTGAATATTGAACCCGCTAGGATTTATTATGCGCATTCAAAAGAGGGATTGGATCAAAAACACTGGCAAAGACTGAAAGATCACCTTATCAACACTAGCACCCTGGCACTCCAATTAGGTCGAGATGCGGGCGTCGCTGATCTTGCTTACATTGCTGGTCTATTCCATGATATCGGCAAGTATTCACTGGCATTCCAGGGGAAATTGGAGGGGAGTAAACGATTTGTAGATCACTCCACAGCTGGAGCACAGGAGATTATCCAATTATTTCAAGAGACACCGCAAAGTCCACTCGCAGGGCTGCTCGCATATTGTATTGCCGGACACCATGCAGGATTACCAGATGGTGGCAGTCTCATCGATCTTAGCGAGACAGGGACACTGAAGGCTCGTTTGAAAGCCAACCTTGAAGATTTCAGCGCCTACAAAACAGAAACTAAACCGAACTTCAAAATTTCCAGAACTCCTAGCGATCCCGCCGATAAAAACATCCAACCAGAGCTTCTCGCTGGCATTCATGACGCGCATGATCTTTTCGGCTCTTGTGGACGCTGATTTCCAGGAAACGGAAACCTATGTCAACAAAGGGGAAAAGCCACGCGGTGGATATGCCAGCATGGAAGAACTTTGCAGAATATTCAATGCCGCTATGAGAAATTCGATAATCCACAGGGTGAAATCAACAGGAAGCGAACGGAAACGTTGAAAGTCTGCACTGAGAAGGCGCAATCGAAACAAGGCTTCTTTACTCTCACCATTCCCACCGGCGGCGGGAAAACACTGGCTTCGATGGCATTTGCCCTCAACCACGCAGCCAGGCACGGCTTGAAGAGGGTGATATATGTCATCCCCTTTACGAGCATTATCGAGCAGAACGCGGCGATCTTCAAGGAATTTCTTGGAGACAAGAATGTACTGGAGCACCACTCCAACTTCGATTGGAAGAAAGGCAATAAGCAGGACTCTGCAGAAGCCGATGACGAAACCAAGGATGCACTGGACAAGTTGAAGCTCGCTGCTGAAAACTGGGATATTCCGATCGTCGTGACAACCAACGTACAGTTCTTCGAATCGCTGTTTGCAAACAAATCATCCCGCTGCCGGAAACTTCATAACATGGCAAAAAGCGTGATTATTTTTGACGAAGCACAAATGCTGCCGCGTGAATATCTGGATCCCTCCATGCTTGCCGTCAAGGAATTGGTCACGAACTACGATGTGAGTGCTGTATTTTGCACCGCAACGCAACCCGCATTGGATAGACGCCTGCCCAATGTCAATTTCACTGAGCTTGCCCCTGACCCGCAGGCCCTGTTCGATTTTTACAAGCGGGTGCGGTTTAACAATATTGGCAAAACACCCGACGCGGAATTGATCGAAAGAATAAAAGCATATCCGCAGGCGCTGTGCATTGTCAACACACGCAGACATGCCAAAGGCTTGTTTGACGAGCTGAAAGAGGACGAGGGCAGTTTCCACCTTTCCACGCTGATGTGCCCCATCCATCGCAAAGCTACCTGCTCTGACAGATGGAAATTAAAAAGGGGAACCTTGCCGTGTGATCTCGACCCAGGTGATGGAAGCAGGCATTGATGTGGATTTCCCGTTGGCTTCCGCGCACTGGCGGGTTTAGATTCCATCATCCAGGCGGCCGGACGTGTGAACCGTGAAGGAAATCAAGCTATTGGCTAAATGTATGTTTTGATCCAGAAACTCGAATATATCAAAAAGTCGCCCAAATTCATCAAACAAGGCGCGGCGGTTGCAGGGAGCATCCTGCGTGAGTTTGCAGATGATATCGCATTCGATGGCAGGCGATAAACGCATATTTCAATCGGCTTTATATCGTTCAAATGGCAGAGATGCTTTCGACGTCAAAGGATATCTTATCTCACTTTGCTGACGAAGAAAGTTCGATTTCAAAACAGCTGCCGAAAATTTCAGGATGATTGAAAACAATCACCGTAGCAGTTGTCATCCCTTACAACAATGAAGCGATAAGCTGATTGAGAACAGGCAAATACACACCCTACCCATTTAGCCTTCCGGACAGTTCAAACGTACACAGTCAATATTTACGAGAACGAATTCCAAAAGTCAAAGCAAAGGAGTAATTGAAACGATCGAGACACGTATGCGGTGCTAAGTGACATGAGTTTTATAACGAGAAACAGGGCTAGACCTGCCGAGGATGCGGGCGGCGACGCCATATTTTTGATAAATTTATAAAGGAGGTTCATTCTATGGGATACGGAATCGTGAAAATTCGAGTAAGCGGCGATTACGCCCTGTTCACCCGCCCTGAAATGAAGGTGGAACGCGTCAGTTATGACATCATCACCCCATCGGCGGCGCGTGGCATCATCGAAGCGGTGTACTGGAAGCCCGCCATCCGCTGGAAGATAGACAAAATCCACGTGCTGAAAGAGATCGAGTTCACTAACATTCGTCGCAATGAGGTGAGCGAGAAGATTTCGGAAAGAAAGCCGACGAAGGATGAATGGGGCAAACAAGTCGTTTACCTCTCGACCATCGATTATCGACAGCAACGTGCCGCGATGGTATTGAAAAATGTGGACTACATCATCGAGGCCCATTTCGTAATGACCGATAAAGCTGGACCTGAAGACACGGTGGAAAAACACTATAACATCATCTTGCGTCGCCTGCGCAATGGACAACACTTCCATGCCCCATGTTTGGGGGACGCGGAATTCGGCGCAAAAGTGCAGATCGTAAGATGGGGATATTCCCAAAAGCCCTCTACCGGTATACGCAACCTGGGATGGATGTTATTTGATCTCGATTTCTCAAATCCAAATAACATTCAACCCAAATTTTTCAGGGCTGAAATGCACGACGGTGTGCTTGATCTTCGGCAAGTGGAGGTGAAACGATGATCTTACAGGCACTCTACCGATATTACGGCATCCTCGCCCAAGATCCAGAAAGCGATATTGCCCCGCCAGGGTATAGCACCGTTGATGTCAGTTTTGCACTTGAACTTTCCGCTCGGGGTAATTTGCTTAATGTGATCCCACTCTATGAGCTAGTTCCTCGCGGTAAAAAATTTGATGAAAAGCCGAAACGACTTATTGTGCCAGAGCAATTCAAACATTCAAACCAAATATCAGCATTCTTCCTATGCGATAACAGCACCTACGTATTGGGAATTTCACAGAGGGAGGAGGAATATGGTAGTAAGCGCTTTGATGCGTTTCGTAAATATAATATCGAACTGCTTGATAAAGCAAAATGTGACCAAGCTTCTGCTGTTATCAATTTCCTTAATGAATACGAACCTAGAATGCAAGGGAGCACCCGGAGATAGATAGAAATTGGGATGCTCTCTTGAAGGGTGGACGATTAGTATTCATGTTAATGGGGATTATGTTCATAATGACAGAATAATTAAGCGCATTTGGGAAGCCCACATTGCCGGACGTGATATGGTAACCGGACAATGCCTCATTACAGGGGAGATTGCACCAATAGCACGATTGCATCCACCTTTGCAAGGGGTGAGGAAACGCGCAACTCTACAGGAGCAGCATTGGTTAGCTTCAATGCATCTGCGTATGAGTCATACAACAGAGTTGATGCCCAAGGGTTAAATTCTCCAGTAAGTGAAAAAGCAGCGATCGCATATTCAAAAGCGTTAAATTATTTGCTTTCCCGCGCCAATCCAAACAAGAAATTATTTTTGGGCGACACCACCGTAGTCTATTGGGCAGAGAGTGACAAAAGAGAATACGCAAACGCTTTTACCACTCTGATTAATCCAGAATATGTGGGCGAATTGACCGACAAACAGGAAGGGCGTAAAGATGCCGAGGTACGGATGAAAGAAGTCGCTGAAAAAGTGCGACACACCCAGGCATTAGATGTCTCTCGCCTGACGGAAGGACTGGATAAGGAAACCCGCTTTTATGTACTCGGGCTGGCTCCCAATGCGGCGCGTATCGCCGTGCGCTTTTTCCTCACCGATCCCTTCAGTAAATTTGTGGATCGGATAATGAGCCATTACGATGACATGAAAATCGAGAAAGAGTTCGACAATCAGCCCAGCTACATCCCCATCGGATTGATTTTGAAAGAAACTGTCTCTAAGAAATCCAGAGACCAGGATGCTGCCCCGCTCCTAGCTGGGTCCGTAATCCGCGCTATCCTCAGCGGAGCCCCTTATCCGTCTGCCTTGTACTATGCAATCATTAATCGCATTCGCGCAGATATGGATGATTAAAAAGCAGGGATTTGCAAAGTAAATTACATGCGTGCCGCGGTCATCAAGGCCTTTCTCCTTCGCAAATATCGCCATCAACCCAATAATATCTTTTCAGGAGGTACTAGTTATGTCTCTCAATGAACAATCTACAATTCCGGCATACTTGCTGGGACGCTTGTTTGCCGTGCTGGAGAAAGCCCAGCAAGATGCGATTGGCGATGTGAATGCAAGCATCAAAGACCGCTATTTCACATCGGCTTGCGCTTCGCCTGCCAGTGTGTTTCCAATCTTACTGCGGCTTTCGCAGCACCACATTTCCAAAGCTAAAAACGGCAAAACCTATGACAGGCGAAATTCAGAATATCTTGAACCTGCTTGATGTGGAAAAGAACCCCATCCCCGCCCGCCTGACGTTGGATGAACAGGGCATCTTCGTCTTGGGTTATTACCATCAGCGCGCCGACTTCTTCAAACCCCACGTCCCAAAACCAAGTGAAATCCAATCACCAAAATCTATTGATTGACTAAAGGAGAATAAATCATGACTGCCCCAATCAACAACCGCTATGAATTTGTCCTGCTCTATGATGTGGAAAACGGCAATCCCAACGGCGACCCCGACGCCGGGCAATATGCCGCGGATCGATCCCGAAACAGGTTATGGCATCGTGACCGATGTCTGCCTGAAGCGCAAAATCCGCAACTATGTCGAATTGGTTAAGGGAGATCAGGCGGGATTATCGGATTTACGTCAAAGAAGGCATCCCACTCAATCAAAATCATGTTGAAGCCTATATAGCAATCGGATCTCAAAACCGGGGATAAAGCAAAGTTCGAGAAGGTGAATGAAGCGCGCCAATGGATGTGCGTCAACTTCTTCGATGTTCGAACTTTCGGCGCGGTGATGAGCACAGGCGACAACTGCGGACAGGTGCGCGGTCCGGTGCAGATCAATTTTTCGCGCAGCATTGACCCAATCGTCCAGCAAGAAGTGACCATCACCCGCCAGACTGTGACGCGGATCGAAGATGCCGAAAAAGAACGCACGATGGGGCGCAAGCACATCGTCCCCTATGGCTTGTATCGGGTCGAAGGCTATATTTCAGCCAAACTAGCCAACGATGAAACCAAAGGCACAGGCTTTTCCGAAGAAGACCTGGAATCTCTTCTGGGACGCGCTGGTCAACATGTTTGAGCATGACCACTCTGCCGCGCGCGGCAAGATGGCAGCCCGCAAACTCTTCGTTTTCAAGCATGAGAGCGAACTGGGCAATGCGCCTTCCCACCAATTCTTTGACATGGTAAAGGTGAGAAGAAACGCTGAAGCTAATCCGCCGCGCAAGTTCGGCGATTACACTGTAAGTATTGAAACGGAGAAAACGCCGGTGGGGTGAACATGATCGAAAAGTTGTGAAATCCGAATACCAGCCCGAAGACCTGCTCCCCCTCTCAGGCATCCAGCACTTCCTGTTTTGCCGCCGGCAGTGGGCGTTGATCCATATTGAACGACAATGGCAGGAAAATGTGCTCACTGCCGAAGGCAAGATCATGCACAAGCGAGTGGATGACCCCTTCTTCACCGAAACGCGAATGAAACTGGTCATCACGCGCGTCCGTGCCAGTTGCCTCCTATCGTCTGGGACTTTCGGGCGTATGTGACGTGGTCGAATTCACCGAATCACCTGATGGAGTCAAATTGCCAGACCGTGAAGGGCTTTACCTGCCCGCGCCCGTCGAATACAAACGCGGCAAGGAAAAGCCAGAGCCCAGCGATGAAGCGCAGATGTGCGCCCAGGCAATGTGCCTGGAAGAAATGCTCTCGGTATCATACCCGCTGGATATTTGTATTATGGTGAAACTCGCCACCGCGTGGATGTCAAGTTCACCACCGAATTGCGAAGGCTGGTGGGCGAAGTGTCGGCAGGAAATGCACAACTATTTTCAGCAGAGGCTATACACCCCGAGGTCAAGACCTCCAAAGCCTGCCGATCCTGTTCGCTCGCGGATATCTGTCTCCCGTCTTGCAGGAAAAAGTCATCGCCGCCTCGAAATATATCCAGCAGCAGATCGACGAAGGCATAGCCTATGAAGAAACTCGCCAATGTTCTTTATATCACCACGCCCGATAGCATACCTCTCCCTGGATGGCGAAAACATCGTCGTCAAGAAAGATGAAAACACCTCGCATGCGCCTGCCGCTGCACAATCTGGAGAACATCGTCTGCTTTTCTTGCAGGGAGCAAGTCCCGCGCTGATGGGCGCGTGCGCCGAACGAAATATCGGGTTGTGCTTTCTCACCCCCAACGGACGTTTTCAGGCGCGGGTCACAGGCAAGGTCAAGGGAAATGTACTGCTGAGGAAGAAGCAATATGCGGTTTCAGAAAAGGAAGAAGAAAGCGTCCGCATCGCGTCGTCTTTTCTGATCGGAAAAATTTCCAATTGCCGCAAAGTGCTGGAGCGCGCGATGCGCGACCACGCCATGTTGGTGGATGTTGATGCATTAAACCAGGCATCCGCCGCTCTGAAGGGAATTCTCACCATAATTCATGAATGTAAATCAATCGGCGAATTAATGGGGTTTGAGGGCAGCGCCGCGAAAATCTACTTCGGCGTGTTCGATCAATTGATCTTGCAGCAGAAGGACGATTTTAAATTCGAAGGACGCAATCGGCGTCCGCCGCTGGATAATATGAATTCCCTGCTTTCATTTCTTTACACCCTGCTAACGAATGAGGTATCTTCGGCCTTGGAGACGGTGGGGCTAGACCCCTATGTGGGTTCCTGCATCAGGATCGACCCGGTCGTCCTTCTTTGGCTTTGGATCTGATGGAGGAGCTTCGTCCGGTCTTCGCCGATCGATTGGCGCTTTCTTTGGTCAATCGCAAACAGGTGACGGGCAAAGGATTTACTCAAAAGGAAAGCGGCGGGATATTGATGGATGACGAAACCAGAAAAGCTGTGCTGACTGCCTGGCAAGACCGAAAAAAGAGGAGATCGTGCATCCGTATCTCAAAGAGCGCATCCCGTTTGGCTTGATCCCGCATGTCCAGGCCATGTTGTTAGCGCGTTACCTTCGCGGCGATTTGGACGCTTATCCGCCCTTCTTCTGGAGTTAGGAGAATTAAACATATGATGGTCTTAATTACCTATGATGTGAACACAGAGAGCGAGGGTGGAAAAAAACGTCTGCGCAAGGTGGCGAAGCAGTGCCAGAACTACGGACAGCGAGTCCAAAATTCAGTTTTTGAGTGCCTCATAGACACTGCTCGTCTCAAACAGCTAAAAGCTGCTCTTGAGAAGCTGATCGATAAGGATAAAGACAGTCTGAGATATTATTACTTGGGAGATGAGTGGAGAAACAGGGTCGAACATATTGGTGCCAAGCCATCTATCGATTTAGAAGGCACGATTATCTCCTGATTATGGACTTGCGAACCTGAAGCGAACATAGATTCACGCCTGGGTTCGCAGAGAAAAAGCACGTTAACAACCGCATATTTCTAAAAAACCGGGTGTTAATTCTTGGTGGCAATTACAATCGAAAGGAAGAAGTCCAACATATGGCGTACCTGGGATGAGAGACGCCATATGTTGCGGTCGCCTCCCGCATGGGAGGCGTGGATTGAAACATAGTGCCAACTCAGTGATCATACCGATATGCACGTCGCCTCCCGCATGGGAGGCGTGGATTGAAATGCTGATGACGAAACATATGCGACATGCACAAAGGTCGCCTCCCGCATGGGAGGCGTGGATTGAAATCACTCGATATGTCCGTACTGAACGACCGATGTCGCCTCCCGCATGGGAGGCGTGGATTGAAACCACCTAAGCGATAGCAACCGCCGAAAAGATGGTCGCCTCCCGCATGGGAGGCGTGGATTGAAACACTGATAGACCGATATCTGATTACGCTCGAACTAGCCGAGTCGCCTCCCGCATGGGAGGCGTGGATTGAAACTGATGCTAGGTCGTCAAATACCTCCGCTGGTTGCAGTCGCCTCCCGCATGGGAGGCGTGGATTGAAACAATGTGATCGCAGCAATATTGCCATGTGTTAATCATCCATGGTCGCCTCCCGCATGGGAGGCGTGGATTGAAACTATATACATCAGACCGAGCACACGCATGTCGCCTCCCGCATGGGAGGCGTGGATTGAAACCTGACTATCCCCTCAGTCTAACCTCGCGCTGTCGCCTCCCGCATGGGAGGCGTGGATTGAAACCTACAGTATCGTCAGGCATTAGACCATTTCGCACTAGGGTCGCCTCCCGCATGGGAGGCGTGGATTGAAACTTCACATGCAGCCATTCCGAGTTGCACTGTCACCGGTCGCCTCCCGCATGGGAGGCGTGGATTGAAACGTCCTGAATCATCGGCTTGAGGTTGCGGCTTTCGGTCGCCTCCCGCATGGGAGGCGTGGATTGAAACCGATGCGCATGACGCGTATGAACGGCATATACTAGTCGCCTCCCGCATGGGAGGCGTGGATTGAAACTCTATGGCTACGGTCACACTTACATACCAAACTTAGTCGCCTCCCGCATGGGAGGCGTGGATTGAAACCGCAATCGTTCCGAATCTCGTATATAGCCTCGTCGCCTCCCGCATGGGAGGCGTGGATTGAAACATTGGCCTGCTTGGTCGCTCGCAATAAATCATGTCGCCTCCCGCATGGGAGGCGTGGATTGAAACAAGATCCGCGATCTTGTAAATCCACAACCCATCGTCGCCTCCCGCATGGGAGGCGTGGATTGAAACGACTACAGATCAACAGTCGAGACGAATTGATGTCGCCTCCCGCATGGGAGGCGTGGATTGAAACTATCAAAATCGGGCAAGCGATCCAGTGCCCACGAGTCGCCTCCCGCATGGGAGGCGTGGATTGAAACCGCGTGGCATAGGATCTTGAGGAACGACTGGATGTCGCCTCCCGCATGGGAGGCGTGGATTGAAACATGCATGGCCGCAAGCCTATCCAGCCGGGCTGGTCGCCTCCCGCATGGGAGGCGTGGATTGAAACAGATCTGATGGCGCATACGTCTGCACCCTGGCGAAACTGGTCGCCTCCCGCATGGGAGGCGTGGATTGAAACACCGTAAGCGATGTCGAGCACATCTCGCGACGAGTCGCCTCCCGCATGGGAGGCGTGGATTGAAACTTGCAGCTGGCTTGAGTAGATAGCAGCTCCATGTAGTCGCCTCCCGCATGGGAGGCGTGGATTGAAACCTAGCAGTGGATGCCGGACGGCTCATCATAGTCGCCTCCCGCATGGGAGGCGTGGATTGAAACATCGGAAGCCGCTGAATCGACCTGCAGAAGGTCGCCTCCCGCATGGGAGGCGTGGATTGAAACACAAAGACAGCGTACAAAGAAGACTGGTGGCAACATGGTCGCCTCCCGCATGGGAGGCGTGGATTGAAACAGGTATACCGACCAGGCAATGCACAAATTAGCGCCGCCTCCCGCATGGGAGGCCGTGGCATGGAAACTCGTCAGGACGTGGCAGTGCAGCGGAAAGCCGGGTCGCCTCCCGCATGGGAGGCGCGGATCGAAACCAGCGGTTGTCAAAATAAGACATTCTGCTGATGCTGGGATGCCTCCCGCTCCCATTGTTCGTGGTTTTCACGGTTGCGATGGATATCGTAAATAATAGGTCCTAGAGCAATTTTAATAGCTAAATTTATCTCCTAGGTGCTTCTGTCCCTGGTTAGCAGTTATAAACTATCATTAAGAAATTTATTTCCTATTTTCTTTTAATTTTGCTGCTTTCCCAAACTGCCTTCCAAACCTCTTAACTTCCTCACCCCGAGTGCCCCCTCCTTTCATTTCTCGCCCTCCAACCAGGCGCCTTCAGCGCCGCCTCCACTTCTTCCCTTCCGGCCCCATAAATCTGCGTCGCCTCTGTGAACCTTGTTCAGCAGAACCAGCATCACCGCATCCCAATCGTGATCCAGTTTGATCTCTCCCACCCGCTGTCCGGGTTTGCCGTCCATCATCACACGGTCCCGCCTTTGATTCGGGTCGCTATCAGGTTTCCATCGTCTCAAAAGCTGGCGTCATACCCCTCCTGTCTCACTTCTGCGACGTGTTAGCCCAAATATTCTCCCGCCTCGTATTCGGCAATTTCCCGGTCACCCCTAGCGGTCCACCGGTCAGCCGGTAATACTTCTTCGCCAGCCGTTTCACCGGGTTATCAGCTCGTCAATCGTTTCCTCTTCACCCTGGCTTGCCCATCCCTCAGCCTCAGCATTCATCTTTTGCACCCTGAAAATTCATAAACAAAACTCCTTACGATGCTCTGCAAATGGACCGTTGATCAGAATCTATCATAAATTTCAGCGAGCGTCCCCAAAACCCTTCTTCATCCGTTTACCTGTTTCATTAATCCGTTCATGCACTTGATCGCCCCTCAGATCTCTCCCAAACCGCTTTTATTCCATCTGGCTAATAGCTATTCGCCCCGCCTCCCTGCCACATGTCATCGCCAGCGAACTCCTCTTCTCCTGTCATTGCGAGGAGGGATGCGACGAGCAATCCCATCTTTCCTGAAAACTTCGCGATCTTCCGTCCTTAGCGATTCAATCTTTTTTGAATTTCCCCCAAAAAACTTCGCGATCTTTGCGGGCTCGGCGTCTGGACTTCCCGTCCGGCTTTGTGATTATATTTTTACCATCCCTTCCCTCCTACATTATCCTCCAATAATCTCCTCCCCGCAAACTGCTCCAACCGCGACCGCACGCCCTCCATCGCCGCCCCCAGCTCCTCCCGGCTGCGCGGATTCACTGCGCCAGGCACTGCATCAGATCGCGGGCAGCACCACGTCCGACATCACCCCCATCGCCTCCGCCGCCTCCTCCCGCCAGACCCGCAGATTGTCCAGGCGCTCAAAAGCCTGGGCTGCCGTTTCATCTTGGAGGGCGCGCTCCTGGCGCCTTCAATCTCGGGCTGGACCGCCTTCAGCAGCCGATTTCCATAGCGCCGCACCCGCCCGGGGCTCATCCGGCAGCTGCTCAAATCTTTCAGGCTCCTCGGCTCTTCCGTCGCAATCGCCAACAGCGACTGGTTGCTTATCACTT
>CAWGZV010000003.1:0-744187 GCA_963827155.1 uncultured Chloroflexia bacterium
GCTGAAATCGCACAGTGAATCCGGCGCATGTCGCACAGTAAGGGAGAGAAAACACTGGTCATGGATATTGTACATCAGGTGTGCGGCATGGAGCGGAATCCCAGCAATTTTCGTTGGGATTCACCAGCCAAAGTGATGCGATAAGCGTTGTGGATACACCGATCCAGAATAGCGTCCGCCAGGGTTGGGTCCGGGAAGCGGGCGTGCCAGTCTGCAACCGGCACCTGAGAAGCAATGATCGTGGCGGTTTTGCCAAAGCGGTCATCGAACACCTCTAATAAATCCTGAGCGGCGGGCAAAAGGATCGGATCACGCATCCAGTCGTCCAGAATAAGGACCTCCATTTTCATCAGAGACCGAAGCAAAGTGAGATAGGTACCATCCTGTCGAGCACGGGCGAGAGCGTGCAGAAAGCGGGGGATACGAATATAGCGGACTGAATACCCTAATTTGCATGCGGCCACCCCGAGAGAACAGGCGAGGAAGGATTTACCTGTGCCGGTGGCCCCCAGGATCAGGACATTGAGCGCTTTTTCCACCCAATGGCATTGGGCCAATTCAAGGACCATGCGACGTTCCAGCCCGCGTTCTGGAGAATAATCCAGGTCTTCCACAGCTGCCTGGAGAGGAAATTCAGCCAGTTTCAGCCGTCGCTTCATGCGGTTGTCTGTGCGGCGGGTGCACTCCGCTTCTACCAGCAAGAGCAGGCGTTCTTCGAAAGAGAGTTGGGCATATTGTGGATTGCCGAATTGTTCACGCAAGCCTTCCCGGAAGGCGGGTATGCGCAGCTGTTGTAGGTTGTCTAGGAGAGTTTGTGAAATCATGGGAAGTATCCTTATTGGTAATATTGGTTGCCGCGGATATTTTCATGCGGGGGAAGTGTTTCGGGGGTAGATGGATCTATCTGCTGGCTGAGCCAGTCCAATTCATCTTTCACAGCGCTGTAGGAGTACATCCTGTTTTCCAGGGCAGCCCGACAGGCTTGTTCTAGCGCTTGTTGGGGATACTTTTTAGCCAGGTTTAGAATACCCAGGCAGGAGCGATAGGCTTGTTCGGGAAATTTGCGAGACTTGAGGGTGGAGGCAACCAGTTGTGCTGTTTGCGGTCCGACCGAAGCAGCCCATTGCACCAATTGTTCCGCATTGATTTGAGCCACAAACTGATGATTGGGGGGCATGTGCTCATGCCGGGTGGTGAAACGGCCTTGACGGAAATTGCGCGGGTGGATTGCCACCACTTTGCCCTGGTGAAACACCTCCACCATGCGCTCCGTTGCCCGAATTTCTACTTCTTGATGGATGAGATAATGTGGCACTGAGTACAGGTGTTTGTCGAACTCCACATGGTAGTCGATGTGCACCCGGGCAGCTTTCCGCTCGAAATATTCATATGGCCTTTCAGGCAGCGGTCTCAGATTAGGCTGGTCGATTTCTTCAAACTCCGCAAGGCGCGATCGGCCGACCGCCTGCATGGTGCGGTTGTTGAACCATTCCAGTTGTTCCCGCAGCGCCTGGTTGGCTTCATGCAGGCTGAAAAAGATGCGTTTTCGCAGCGGGGCAATCACCCAGCGCTCCACATTTTGGACACCATTCTCCACCTTCCCCTTGTCTTTGGGCTTTCTCACCCGGGTGGGCAGGACGGCAAACTGATAATGCTCAGCCAGCGCCTGGTAAGCAGGGTTGATATCCGGCTCATAGTAGTTGGGCTTCCGTACTGCGCTTTTCAGGTTGTCCGGCGTCACAATCCGGACCACCCCACCCAGGTAGGCAAATGTGCGCACATGTCCCTGGATCCAGTTGCACTGGTTCTCGCTGGCCTGAGCTTCCGCATAGGTGTAATTGCTGGCAGGCAGAACGGCTACGAATACAGGCGCTTCCCATACTTCCCCGCTTTCTGGATTGGTGATCGGTATTTTTACCCCGGCATAGTCCACCTGCATCTGCTCGCCACCCACGTGTTCATGGCGCTTGCTTGGTTCTGCACGGCTCTTCTTCCAGCGCTGGTAGTGCTCGCAATACTGCGAGTATTGATATCCTTCCGGATGTTTTTCTTTGTACTCCATCCACAATAATCGCAATGTCACCCCCTTTTGGCGCAGCTCTTTCCTCGCTTCTTCCCAATCTGGCATCGGTCGGGATTTCTCGAGGACAGCCTGCCTTCGTTCTGGAAATAAGCAGCGATACAATTCATCTTCCCCCATTTCCGGAAGCGGCCAGCTCAGCCCGGATGCCTTTGCCCGGCGCAGGTATTCGCCAACAGTGCTGTTCGATACTTTGCAGGCTCCTGCGATGGCTCTGTTTGACAACCCTGCTTCAACCTTCAAGCGGATGATTTCTCTGATTTTCCTCACGGTTAATCGCTCCTGGGCCATATCTACCTCCTTCGGTTGGAAGGAGATAGCTTGCCACATTATTGGATTAACCAGTGTTTTCTCTTCGCCCCCATCAGGTAAAAAGTGTGCGCCTTACTCCGGATTCAGTGTGCGGCATGCCCCGGAATCGGTGTGCGCCTTACTCCGGAATCACTGTGCGCCTTGCTCCGGATTTTGCACACTGCCTTGTATTCGGCATTTTCCCCCGTCACCCCTAGCGGTCGACCTGTCAGCCGGTAATACTTCTTCGCCAGCCGTTTAACCTGGCTTATCAGCTCGTCAATCGTTTCCTCTTCACCCTGGCTTGCCCGTCCCTCAGCCTCAGCATTCATCATTTACACCCCATAATTCATAAACAAAACTTCTTACGACGCTCTGCAAATCGGTCCGTTCGATCAGAATCCTATCACAAATCTTCAGCGAGTGTCCCCAAAACCCTTCTTCATCCGTTTACCCGTTTCAAATCCGTTGACTGTACTTATCGCCCCCTCAGATCTCTGCCAAATCGCTTTTATTCGATCTGGGTGAATAACCATTCGCCCCGCCTCCCTGCCAACATGTCATTGCGAGGAACTCCTCCTCTCCTGTCATTGCGAGGAGGGAAGCGACGAAGCAATCCCATCTTTTCTTTAAAAATCTTCGCGATCTTCGCTTCCTTAGCGGTTAAATCTTTTTTGACTTCCCCCCAAAAAACCTTCGCGATCTTTGCGGTCTTGGCGTCCGGACTTCCTGTCCGGCTTTTTGTGATTATATCTTTACTATCCCTTCCCCCTAGACATTATCTCCAGAATCTCCTCCCCAAACCGCTCGAACCGCCACGGCACGCTCTCCATCGCCGCCTCCAGCTCCTCCTGGCTGCGCGGATTCGACTGCGCCAAACACTGCATCAGATCGCGCGGCAGCACCACGTCCGACGGCACTCCCATCGCCTCCGCCGCCTTCTTCCGCCAGACCCGCAGATTGTCCAGGCGCTCTGAGAAAGCCTGGTCTGGCCGTTTTGATCTTGGAGGGTGCGCTTCTGGCGCCTTCATCCCCAGCTGGACCGCCTTCAGCAGCCCATTTCCATAGCGCCGCACCTGCCCGGGGCTCATCCCTGGCAGCTTGCTCAAATCCTCCAGGCTCCTCGGCTCTTCCGTCGCAATCGCCAACAGCGACTGGTTGCTTATCACTTTAAAGAGCGGTCGATTTGCCAGCCGCGCTGCCTCATCCCGCCAGCGGCACAGCTCCAACAGCACCGCGGCCTGTCTTGGGCTCAGGTCATAAGCCCCGCTGATCCGCCAGCAATCCACCGTCTTCTCGCCGTGGTTCCCGTTCTCATTCTGTCCCAGCGTGATCGCCTCCAGCCGCCGGAAATCTTCCTCAGCCAGCTCCATCAGTCCCCGCTGCCTCAGCTCCTCCCCCAAACGCTCCCGCAGGTTGATTAGATAATGCGTGTCCAGCCTGGCGTAGTCCAAGAGCGCCGCCGGCAGTGGCCGCTGACCCCAGTCAGCCCGCTGGTATCGCTTCTCCAGCTTGACCCCAAACTCAGCCTCCAGCAGCGCCCCCAATCCAATCTCGCTTCGCCCGAGGATCCTTGCCGCCGTCATCGTGTCGAACAGGTTGCGGACTTCGAAATTGAAGTCCCGCCTCAGGCAGATCAGGTCATATTCCGCCGCATGGAAGATCTTCTCGATCCTCTCATTCGCGAAGAGCGGTTGCAGGCTGCTCAAGTCTGTCAGCGCGATCGGGTCCACCAAAAAATCCTCAGCCCGTGTTGAAAACTGGATCAAGCACACCTGTTCCTGGTAGGCGAAGAGGCTGTTCGAACTCGGTATCCACAGCAACCTGGTCGCTCTGAGCAAGCTTCGCGCACATCGCACCCGCCTCGCTCTCCCTTATGATCAGTTCAGCGGGCTTCAGCTCCAAGTTATCCATTGAAAAGTATTATAGTCGAATAATCCCATCCAGACCCCCTACCCAATTTCCGAAGGCACAATCCTGCTTCTAAGCGCGCTCCGCCATAATTCACATCTGCTTCGGCCAATTACCCGCGTCTACCTGTTGGATGATATCGCTGTCCCGATATGGATCGCTTGCCAGTCAACCCCTTCTTGCGATTCTCATCTCAGCCCCCATTTTTCACTTACTCAATGATGTTTGCCGATTTCCGCCCTCAGCCTGTTCTCGAATCCTCAATTAGCCCAATCCGCCCTGATCAACAATCCTGAATTTGCCTGATCCACCCCAATCCGCATCGTAGCCACCCGTATCATAGTCGGACTTCCTGTTGTTCCGCCCCCCTTGACGATGGATCATACCGGCTGCACCAGCGGGATCCCCGGTTCCAAACATTACTTCCCTCTTCAGACTCCACGCCTGTTCCAGACCATTTCTCTGCTTCAGAGCAGCTTCTCCATAACCAGCGCGTCCTCTCCGTCCTGATAATACTTCGTCCACAAATCTACCCGCAGATACCCCCTGTGCTCATACAGCCGGATAGCCTCAGCGTTCGAAGCTCTGACGCACAACTTTACTCTTGGTGTTTCCAACCGCTCCTCGCAAGCTCCAAGCAGATCCCCCCCAATCCCTTTCCCGCGATATTCGGGCAGCACCGCAATCGTCGCGATCCAGGAAACATGCTGATGCGGCTTCTGATCCCCCGCAACGAATCCTACCAGCTTCTCCCCAATGGTTGCCTTCAGCCAAATCACTTGCGGAAGCGTCAGCACCCCCACCAGGTCTAGCAGCGGCCACGAATCCTTTGGAAAGCACACCTGCTCCAGATAACGCAGCCCGTTCAAATCGCGCCAGGAAGCCGGCATAATCACAGCCTGGCTGCCTGGCGCCGCCTCATCTCCAAAACTCATCTCTACCAGCACGCCCCTGCAGAATCGATTTGCGGCGATGCCGTCGATCCATCCTCCGACTCCATCTTCCGCCGAGCATCGTCCGGAAAACCTCCTTGCTCCCAACTCCGCATCCCGTTCAAATCACGCCCGCCCCCGGCAAGATCTCCGTCTGAGTAGCCTGGCTCCTCCTCATCTCCAAAACTCATCTCCGCCAGCAAGCCCCTGCAGAATCGAATTGCGGCGATGCCGTCGATCCATCCACCAACTCCATCTTCCGCCGGGCTTCCTCTGGAAAACATCACTGCTCCGGATACCGCATCCCGTTCAAATCACGCCCGCCCCCAGCAAGATCACCGTCTGGCAGCCTGTCTCCTCCGCATCTCCAAAACACATCTCCGCCAGCAAGCCCCTGCAGAATCGAATTGCGGCGATGCCGTCAATCCATCCACCGACTCCATCTTCCGCCGGGCTTCCTCTGGAAAACATCCCTGCTCCCGACTCCGCATCCCGTTCAAATCACGCCCGCCCCCGGCAAGATCTCCGTCTGAGTGGCTGGCTCCACCTCATCTCCAAAACTCATCTCCGCCAGCAAGCCCCTGCAAAATCGAATTGCGGCGATGCCGTCAATCCATCCACCAACTCCATCTTCCGCCGGGCTTCCTCTGGAAAACATCACTGCTCCGGATACCGTATCCCGTTCAAATCACGCCCGCCCCCGGCAAGATCACCGCCTGGGTGGCTGGCTCCTCCTCATCTCCAAAACTCATCTCCGCCAGCAAGCCCCTGCAGAATCGAATTGCGGCGATGCCGTCAATCCATCCACCAACTCCATCTTCCGCCGGGCTTCCTCTGGAAAACATCACTGCTCCGGATACCGCATCCCGTTCAAATCACGCCCGCCCCCGGCAAGATCACCGTCTGAGCAGCCTGTCTCCTCCGCATCTCCAAAACTCATCTCCGCCAGCAAGCCCCTGCAAAATCGAATTGCGGCGATGCCGTCAATCCATCCACCAACTCCATCTTCCGCCGGGCTTCCTCTGGAAAACATCACTGCTCCGGATACCGCATCCCGTTCAAATCACGCCCGCCCCCGGCAAGATCACCGTCTGAGCAGCCTGGCTCCTCCGCATCTCCAAAACACATCTCCGCCAGCAAGCCCCTGCAAAATCGAATTGCGGCGATGCCGTCAATCCATCCACCGACTCCATCTTCCGCCGAGCATCGTCCGGAAAACCTCCTTGCTCCCGACTCCGCATCTCGTTCAAATCACGCCCGCCCCCGGCAAGATCACCGTCTGGCAGCCTGTCTCCTCCGCATAATCAACCTTCTTCGCCGCGAGCTCGCACATCTAATCCTGAAATCCAAGAGCTAACCTTTCTTGCTCTGGATAAAACTCTCTAGCATACTGGTGAACTCCAGTGGGAAGATATATTTCGTCGATGGCGAAGTTCCGATCGATTTTAACGTCTCGAAATACTGCAGCGTCATCGTCTTCGGGTCCACCTCCTGTGCCGACTCATAGATTTTCGTCAGCGCTGAGGAGAAGCCCTCTGCCCTCAATAGCTGTGCTTGCTTCTCACCTTCAGCCCTCAAAATATTCGACTGCTTCTCGCCTTCTGCCCTTAAGATCGATGCCTGCTTATCCCCTTCAGCCACATTCACAGCTGCTTCCCGCGCCCCGTTCGATTCCGTCACCACCGCTCGCCGAATCCGCTCCGCCGACATTTGGCGGTTCATCGCATCCTGCACCTCCCTCGGCGGAATAATCTCCCGGATCTCCACATTCGTCACTTTCACCCCCCATCTCTCCGTAACCTCATCCAACCGGCTGCGCAGCATATTATTAATATGCTCACGCTCGGAAAGCACCTCATCCAGCAATATCCCACCGATCACCGACCGTAATGTGGTCGTAGCCATCCCTTGCGCCGCGGATTCGAAGTTTCCAACCTGCAAAACACTTTCTGTTGGATCGAGAACCTTGTAATACCAAAGAAAATCGATTGATATTGGGGCGTTATCCTTGGTGATTGAAGTCTGATGAGGTATCTCACGAACCTGCTCGCGAAGATCTGTCTTGACGGCACGATCGATAATCGGTATGAGGAATACGATCCCAGGACCTTTGGCTCCTACACAACGACCCAGTCGAAACACTACAAGGCGTTGATATTCAGGCACGATTCGGATCGCATTGGCAACGAAGAGAATCACGATGAAGAGGATCCCTCCAACCAGACAAAGAGCGTATAATGCTGTGTTTTCCATATTATTCTTGCCTCCTCAAAATCAATTCACTAGACTTACTAAATTCCCTCAAGATTCAGGTCCCACTGGCTCGACAAAAAGAGTAAATCCCTCTCGCTGGATTACCCTGACTCGCTCCCCGGATTGGATTAATTTTTCGCTGCGGGCGCTCCACAGCTCACTGGCTACCAGAACCGAACCTTCCTCGTGGATGTCCGTTTTTGCTTCTCCGATTTTGCCGATCAAATTTTCTGGGTCGTGGGTTGGTCTGGCTGAGGATGCCTGTATAGATTTTCTACCAACAATCCAGAAAAATCCACCACTCAAAATTGAGACCACGGTAGTGAGCAATGGATTGACTGCGGGAACATACCACACCTCGCTCCTAAAGAGATACGCAGAGCCAATTACGACGGCAACAATGGATAGTACAAGAAAAGGCCAAACCTTAGCTCGAAGGACAGCGAATAAAAATAACACTAATCCAATCCCGAGCAGGACAAAGGCCCACCAATTCACCGGCATATCATTGGCGATTGCTGACCATCCTGCTATGATCAGGATGAATATAGCCCCGATTTCCAATACACCAGTCCCTGGAGCCGCTAGCGCCAATACGGCAAACATAAGCCCACCTGCCAGAAGGAGATAAATCACATTAGGATTTTGTAGGAATTCCATTTTGATCCAATCATTTAGACGACTTTCAGGCTACTCATATTTCGATTATACTTCTTTAGAGTGCATGAATAATACTTTCGGCTCGTTTCTTGATAGAACACTTTAAAAATCACTTCGATTCAGCATAAGATCTATGAGACTAAAGCTTGCTCTGGCTCAGATTAACACAAATTTGGGGAACGTAAAGTTAAATCTGGAGAAACATCTTCTCTACATCGATGAAGCGCATCGAGAGAAAGCTGATTTACTTATATTCCCCGAACTTTCATTGACTGGTTATGTCCTCCAGGACCTAGTAGATAGCTCAGCTCTACGCCCAACCACTGAAGATAAGTTTTTTAGGGAGTTGATAAAAGCCAGCCGTGACCTGGATTTGATGGTTGGATTTGTTGAAGAAGATAACCGTCATCGGTTTTTCATTGCCTCTGCATACCTATCTGGGGGAGAAGTAGTCCATGTGCATCATAAAGTCTATTTGCCGACTTATGGTTTATTCGATGAAGGACGTTTCTTTGCATGGGGCGATTTTGTGAGAGCCTTTTTTACTCGTTTTGGTCGGATAGGGATGCTTATTTGTGAGGATTTTTGGCACGCATCACCACCTTATTTATTATGGTTGGATGGAGCTGAGATTTTACTTTTTCATTCGGCTTCACCAGGACGGGGTTTGAAAAACCAGCCGCAATTGGAGTCTGCCCGGTGGGTGGAACATATAAATCGAGCGTATGCCAGCATGTTTACCAACTTTGTGGTTCATGTTAATCGAGTAGGCTACGAAGATGGCCTTCATTTTTGGGGCGGATCGACAGTTTTTGATCCAAGCGGCGAACTGATCGCTAATGCCCCATATCAGGAGGAAACGATGACGATCTGTGAAATCGATCTCAATCAGCTCCACCGCACACGTGCTCGGCTTCCACTTCTCCGTGATGAGCGGACAAATTTAGTCCTGCGAGAATTAAACCGGATCGTCTCAGATGGACGTTCAGTTGGAAGATAAGACTTAAAGGGAGAAATATTGAAGAGGAAAAAAGAATGATCGATCTGAGTATCAATACTGAACTTGCTCGAGCGATCTTAACTGGTTTTATCCGAAGTGAAATTACCCGGGTCGGCTACCAACGTGCCGTCATTGGATTATCGGGTGGAGTGGATTCGGCACTTTCATGCTTCCTGGCTGTTGAAGCTTTGGGCGCTAATAACATACTGGCAGTTTGCATGCCCTATAAAGATTCATCACCTCAATCACTCGACCATGCCAAGCTGGTGATTGAAAAACTGGGTATTGAAGCCATCACAATTTTAATATCGGAAATGGTTGAACCATTATTCGAGCGATACCCCGATATGAATCAGGTGAGACGAGGGAATGTGATGGCACGCCAGCGGATGATCATCTTGTATGACCAATCCGAACACACGAAAGCCCTAGTCTTAGGGACGGGTAATAAAACCGAAATTTTATTGGGCTACACGACCCTATTTGGAGATTCTGCCTGTGCCCTGAATCCATTAGGTGATCTTTATAAAACCCAGGTTCGCCAGCTTGCCCTGGATGTTGGAGTACCTGAAGTAATTATTACGAAACCACCATCGGCCGATCTTTGGATGGGTCAAACGGACGAAGGTGAGTTGGGGTTCACTTATGCAGAGGTAGATGAACTGCTCTATTTACTCGTGGACCAGCGCTACAGTCCAGAAGAGTGTGTGGCTGCAGGCTTTAATGGTGATTTTGTAAAAGTGGTAGTCGAACGAATCCAGCATTACCATTATAAAAGGGTTATGCCACCAATCGCGAAATTAAGCAACCGAACTATCGGATATGATTTCCTGTATCTGCGAGATTGGGGTACTTGATTGGGACCGAGGATTGAATTTATCGGACGAGCTGAATTCGCCAGGCAACCGATGAAGTATTTTCAATCAGGATATTGATTTTTAAAATTTCCCAAATATCTCAATTATTGGAACATCCAATCCCTTTTTGGAAAAAGGCACCTAACCAACAATGGCATTCCGCCTTCCTCCCTCGCTGCGCCACCGGCGTTATCGACTTCTTTGGATTGGACTGCTAATCTCTATTGCGGGTACCCAGATGCAAATTTGGGCTCTATTTTGGCACATCCGCACACTAACCGACCAACCTATCGCCTTGGGTGGAATTGGATTGGCGCGAATTCTGCCGATCTTCTTATTCTCTTTGATCGGAGGCGCACTGGCAGATGCCACGAACCGACGGAAAATCCTGTTGATCACGCAAAGTGTCATGGCATTGAGCGCACTAGGGCTTGCAATTTTGACTTTTAGCGGAAGAATATCTCTCTGGCATATCTATCTACTTACCGCCATTCAGGCAGTGGCTGTGGCTTTCGATACACCATCGCGGCAATCTCTAGTCCCGAACCTTGTCCCGGCGCGGGACCTGCCGAATGCTTTCAGCATGAGCTCTTTAGCGATGCACATCGGATCGATTGTTGGGCCTGCACTCAGTGGATTGGTGATCGCTTACTTAGGACTGTCGTATACTTATTTTCTTAATGCGATATCTTATCTCGCGGTAATTTTCGCGCTTTTATTGATGGGCAACGTTGAGCAAGAAATTCATGTGATGGAACATGCTGCTGTCAGTATGACATCAATTCGAGAGGGAATCGATTTCATTATTGGCCAACCAATTATCTTATCAACAATGCTGTTGGATTTCTTTGCTACATTCTTCTCTTCGGCTAACACGCTGATGCCGATATTTGCACGCGATATCCTGCATGTCGATGCGGTAGGTTACGGATGGCTTGCTGCGGCTCAATCCATAGGTGCGGTGGGTGCAGCTTTAGTGCTATCCCAATTGGATCAAATCCGGAGACAAGGGCCAATTTTCTTGTGGTCGGTGGTTCTGTTTGGACTAGCAACGATATTGTTCGGAATTTCTACAATGTATTGGATGGCGATGTTGGCGTTGATCATAATGGGAGCTGCCGATGCCGTTAGCACCATCATCCGCAACACGATTCGCCAACTCCAGACCCCCGATTATATTCGAGGTAGGATGGTAGGGATCAATCAAGTCTTTTTTATGGGTGGTCCTCAGCTTGGTGAAGTTGAAGCAGGTCTCGTTGCACAACTATTTAGCGCGCCAATTGCTGTAATTAGTGGTGGGATTGGATGTATTCTAGCGGTGATTTGGGTAGTTCGAAAGTGGCCAGCGATCACGAGTTTTTCTGGTGAAGAACCCATACGGGCGGGTGCACAAACTAATTAATATTTCAACTGCAGAATTTGGAGATAAGCAGACGCTGTCAGGAACAGAATCCACAGAAAGATTACGAGTATCTCTTATTCACGATAAGCAAATGAAGAGGCCAGTTTCTCCTTTTGAAGAGATTCCCATTCTGTCATAAGCTGTTCAAGCGCCGCTTGGTTTAGGGTATAAGAAGTACCTAACTTTTGAACTCTTGCTATGTCAGCGGGAGGATTTTCCAGCTGACTAGAAATTTGCGCAATTTCACTTTCGAGTGCGGCGATTTTTGTTTCAACTTCTCTAATCTTTTGGGATCGCTTCTTTTCATCTGTGGAAGGCGAATAAGCGCGTTCTTTACGAAATGAGGTTTCTCTGACCAGAGCTACCTTAGAAATATCTGAATTAATCAGCTGGCTTTCCTTATACTCAGTATACGTGCCTTCGAAAACCTGGAGCATTGATGAGCCTGGGATTATTTCCCAAATCTGCGTGCCTAACGAGTCGATCAAGTAGCGGTCATGAGAGACTAATATGATTGTTCCTTGATAATTTGCAAGTACTTCCTGGAGGATTTCCTGCGAGGGTATATCAAGATGGTTTGTGGGCTCGTCCAGAAGGAGGAGATTGGCTTGGGTTAATGAAAGTTTTGCCAGCGCCAGTCGACCGCGTTCTCCGCCTGAGAGGGTAGCCACTTTCTTGAAGACCTCATCGCCGGTGAAAAGGAATTTTGCCAGATAATCGCGAATTGGTCCGATTAACATATTTGGTGAGACAGCTTCGATTTCCTGGACTAAAGTACGTTCAGGACGAAGGTCCTCATGAGCTTGTGCGAAGTAACCGATATTGAGGCTAGCGCCAAGAAGGACCTCTCCGTAGTAGGGGACCATTTTCTCAAGAATTGTTTTCAGGAATGTTGTTTTTCCAGCCCCATTTGGGCCAATTACAGCCGCGCAATCTCCCCTTTTTAATAGCAAATCTGGAGAATAAAAGAGTGGTTTACCCTCATTCTGAAATCCAATTGCCAAGTTCTTCGTCCGCAGGACCAGATCACCTGAGCGCTGGTTTGATTTCAAATGAAGGTGTAAATGGGGAGGACGGTTGGAAGGCCCCCGGAGGGATCGAATTCGCCGTTCAAGCTCATCGACACCGAGAGGATGACCGGAGATTTCTATTTGTTTACTGATTTCCAGCCAACTTTGACTCTGCAATGCCTCAATACCAAGCGCTTCAATTGCCTGGATTTCCCTGGATAACCTTCGCAACTTGCCTTTTGCTTGCTGAACATTCTGACCTGATATGTTGCGCTTGATGTATTCCAGCTCTTTCTCAAGCCGATTCTTCTCGGTTTCGAAAATTTGTAGATGAAAATCCCATCGCTCCTGGCGCTGTTGAAGATAGGCTGAATAATTTCCCCGGTAAGTTTCAATACCATTCGCTCGAATTTCCCACACATGATCAACGACACGGTCGAGAAAATAACGATCATGCGAGACGATCAAGGTCGCACCAGACCATTGATTTAAATAGCCTTCCAACCATTCTACTGCATGCATGTCCAAGTGATTTGTAGGTTCATCGAGAACAAGCAAATCTGGCTCAGATAATAAAAGGCGCGCTAGGGCTGCACGGGTACGCTGCCCACCGGAAAGTTGGATGAGCGGCCGGTCATAATCAGAAGATTTAAAGCCAAGCCCTGAAAGAGTCTGGCGTATTCGAGTTTCGTAGGTATATCCTCCACGTCGCTCGAATTCGGGTTGAAGTTTGGCATACCGCTCCAGGGCTGCTTCTGCCCTCTCTGGATCGGCCATTTCGTGCTCTAATTTTGACAGATCGGCTTCTAGGGCAACAAGTTCGGAAAGCGCCTTCAGGCATTCCTCCCAGAGGGAACATGAGTCTGAAAGAAGGGCCTCTTGTGGGAGATACCCAAAAGTGACCCCTTTCGCTTTTTGAATTGTTCCAGAGGATGGTTCTTCAATTCCCACAAGAATACGGAGCAGAGTCGTTTTACCAATTCCATTCGGTCCAACAATAGCAATACGCGCAGCATTGGGGATGTTGATCGAAACTCCCCTGAAAATCTCATTAGGACCATAGGATTTTGCCAGCTCAACTGCTGTAAGTAAAGACATGCCTGCACGCGCTAATAAGAATGAGAATTGTCCGTTTGATTTCTAAGGAGAGGAGGTAAGCTCCACAAAATTACCGTCTGATTATACCGTGATATAATCGCTCTGCTCTCGAGCCGGGTAAGCTCGGGAAATTAATCGGAATTGAAAATGCCAACCGTTAGAAAAAACAAAAAAGTAAATTCGAACCGGACTGGTGCTATAGCAAGTTTACGAATTGCACTAATGGTCGGTTTTTTCTTTGTCGCGCTGCTGGCGGCATTTTTGACTTTCGTAACTGTACGCGATTTTGTCGCAACCTGGGAGATCACCAATTTACCCGGCATCACCGTGCGAGATGCAACTCCAACACCAGCAGACGGGACAGCATCTGAACCGATTGAAGGCATCGCTTCGTCAGATCCTGCGGCTGGTCCGACGCCACCCGCATGGGATGGTGCAAATCGAGTAACAATGCTTGTGATGGGATTGGATTATCGTGATTGGGAAGCAGGAGAAGGCCCCCCAAGAACGGATACGATGATCTTGCTCACAGTAGATCCTGTCAATCGAACTGCAGGGATGCTCTCGATCCCGCGAGACTTGTGGGTCAACATACCCGGATTTGATTATGGTCGGATCAACACTGCATACCAATTGGGAGAGGCATATAAAGTACCTGGCGGCGGTCCACAGCTCGCTGCAGATACAGTCGAGGAGCTATTGGGTATCAAGGTGGATTATTATGCCCAGGTGGACTTTGGTGCGTTTGAACGTTTTATTAACGAGATTGGAGGCGTCGAGGTTGATATTACCGAGGATCTCAAACTCGATCCCCTTGGAGATGGAAATATCAAGAGGATTAAACCCGGACATTATACACTTCCAGGGGACCTCGCATTGGCATATGTGCGGTTACGTAAAACGGAAGGTGGTGACTTCGACCGTTCACAACGTCAGCAACAAGTGATCATGAGCATTAGGAATCGAATCACTGAATACGATATGCTTCCGCTTCTTATCTCGAAGGCTCCTGTTCTTTACGGAGAGCTTTCTTCCGGGGTTCATACAAATTTAAACCTGGATGATGCGATCAAACTTTCCTGGCTGGCACTCCAGATCCCGGAGGAAAACATCAAGAAAGGCGCTATCAGCGCAGATCAAGTTGCATTCGCACAATCCCCTGATGGGACTCAACAGGTGCTCAAACCTTTGACTGAAAAGGTCCGGGCGTTGAGAGATGAAATATTTTCGCAATCCGGTCCCGCAAATCCGCTATCGGATCTGTCGAATTTGCCAGAACTTGTAAGAGATGAAAATGCGCGAGTTTCCATTTTGAACGCAAGTTCTGTCTCTGGTCTTGCAGCGAGCACGGCTGATTATCTAAAAACCCAGGGGATCAATGTAGTCGAGACCGGCAATGCTGCAGAGTTCTCACCTACAACAGAGATAACATATTTTTCGGGAAAACCCTACACATTGAAATTCCTGGTAGATATAATGGCGATCAATCCATTCCGCATCCGCCATTTATTCGATCCTACCAAGGCGGCAGATATCGAAATCATTTTGGGGGATGATTGGGCTCAGTCGGGGAAATTACCATAAACACCAAGAATATTCTTGTTTGAACATATCCAAATCCATGATCGTATACATGGTACGGCTCTGTGTCATGCCTTGTCGGTAAATATTGGCATAGTAAGTAAGCAATACTGACAATTCGTCTCTTTGTGAAAACCAGCATTGCGGTTCATTACTGTCTTCACCGCCCCCAGGCGGCTGGCGAAAAGAGTGGAAATCTCCAAAATGCCTTGATAATCGTTAGAAATCAACAAACATTTAGTTTCACATCAACTAAATCACAGCTACCCTTTGTCCAAGTTTTCTAGAATAAACAACACTGGCTATGAAAATGATGAAAGCAAGCGAAATGTCAACCCAGAGGGCAGAGATTATCGAGACGGGACCGAATTTTTCCATTAATACTCCCAGATAATAAGGCAGGATCATCCCACCCAATCCAGTTGCAACAAAAAACCAACGAGTTACGCTGCCACTCAAGGTCATGTTACGATCTGCAAACAAGAGAAGTGTTGGGAAAATTGATGCCATGCATAATCCCAACCCCAGAGTCCCAACCCACACAAATGTTGTGACTTCTGGGGCCCAATAAATTATGCTTAGACAGATCATACATCCAATAAAATCACCTATTAAGATGACAACAGAATTAAAACGGGATGCGATTGCGATGCCTAATAAACGACCGAAAGTTAATGCGCCCCAAAAGAAGGAGGTCAGTAAAGCCGCACCTGCAGGATTAAGCAAATCGAGGCTAACCGCATAAGTGTATATCCAACCGCCAAAACCAATTTCGGCACCTATGTAGAAGACGAACACCAAGGAAATCAAGGCTACCAGCGGCCAGCGATATTGATGATTTTCTACAAAAAGAGAATTTACGGGAGAACTCGGTGCTGGTAAACGAAGAAGCCAGATCGCCCAGGGGAGAGGATAAATCGCCAGGATCCAAAACGCCCAGTTGACATTCGCATGGACCAGAATTGCCCTGGCCAGGAGGACAGGCGCAAGTAGAGCGCCCACACCGAAAAAGAAGTGCATGGCGTTCATATAGGGATTCGCCCGTTCTTGATGAGCCCATACTATCAGCAGGTTGGCACTTACATCCAATCCTCCTTCTGCCATCCCCAAAACTATTATGATGACCGTCAACAACCAGAGAGAACTGATCATGGGAACAATCGCCAGAGTAAAGGCCATGATCGTCAGGATCAACGCGAGCATCAAATGTCCGGGAGCGCGATCTAGAATTTTTCCTACCCCCAGGGACCCCATCATATATCCGAATGAAGCTCCTGTAAATAGGAATCCAACCTCTGCCAGACCCGTTTGGGTATTTTTCGCCAATGAAGGGAGCGCAGGACCTATTATCGATGTTGCTAAACCCAGAGCTATAAATGCTGCAGAATAGGCGATCGTTGCTCGAATTGCAGCCGGATGAGGAAGACCTGCAGATGGGGATTGTGGGATGGGTTCCAAGCTATGCCATATGGATTGCGATATTTTTGAGATAATGCAATTTCACGCGATGAACTCGCAGTTCATGGAATTTTCTTGATGGTGAAATTGGGTCGATCAAGGTTGAGCAAACTTTAAAGAGGTCACACCCCAATAGGTCTGTCCATCATTATTTGTGCAGGAAACCGGTTCAATATTTCCCAATGGAACGCCGTTTTCTCCAATCCGTAAACTGTAAACAAATCCGGGAGTTAGTGCGTAATCCGCGTAACCTAAGCCTTTCTCTGGCTTTAAACCTGTATAGAACCTTTCTTCGCCGCCTGCCCAAGTGACGATAACTAATTCACCTGGTAATGCGGCTCCTGCACGGTCAACAATTTCAAGCGCAATCAGCGGCTCTGTCTTTACTTGGTCACAGAGCTCAGTTCTGCTTGTCAACACAAATGTGTCTGGGACAATTGCGCTCGATGGAGCCACCTCAGGCGATCCTGAATTTTCGGCAGGTGGATTGCTAATATTCGGTGAGGATTGAACTTCTTCAACAGCTTGAGAAGGAGAAATAATCAAATCTGCTGGAGTTGAAAAAGCAGAGGTCGGGGTTGGATTGTCAGGCTGATTTGTAATTGCCTGAGCCGGTCCTGGTGGTTCTTGTCCAACAGCTATTGCCAACAACCCCAAAGCGCGGGCTTCAGCTGAATCCCCGTCTTGGGCTAAAGTGCGTTGGGCTTGTTCGGTTATCGCTCGAAATTTATCTGGATCTTGCAGAAGATCGAGGCGTGCATTCGCCCGTATGATGTCACCAGTGGATAAATAAGCGGCAGCGATTAGACTTCGATATTGATCTTTAAATTCATCTCGGAGGGTGGATGGTGAAGTATCAACATATCTTACGGGTTGGAATAAACGGGTATACAGAATACCCAAAGAAAGACCAATGACCAGCCCTGTCAGCAAGTACCAAGGACCACGTGAATCCTCGTGGTTCATGGTGAATTCCCCTCCTCGGGTGGAATTTGGGCTGCAAATGTGTTAAGCAAGATTTGTATGCTGCTAATATCTTTTTCGTTATAACCGACTTTATTCGCAAAATTGAGCGCCTCTTCAATTTGCTGATAAGGCTGAGTAATACTAATTAAGGATAAACGGTGTGATGCAAGCTGAATGTCAGAATTCGATTGGTACGAACTCAGCAACCATCAAGACGAAATCCGTCTTATAGTCGATACGGAGGGTTTCGGGGGTAGAGCTGTGATCATCAGGGGGATTAAGAATCCAGCCATATGCAAGCCCTAGCCCAATCCCAAGCAATATTGAGAAGAAAAACCGAATCCAACGAGACATGTTTAGAGCAATTTAAGGTTTTGAATATTTTAAAGAAGAAACCCGGTAACTTAAGGATCAATTACTAATTATGATTGCTTCCATTCCCCTTATCAATATCCATTTTTTGCCTTTCGGGTGAGGTAATCCTTGGCATTATTCTTAGATTTGTCATCCAGTTCAATGTAAATTTCAAGATTGTGCGTATCCGGGAATGAATCTCATAAAGGATAATTTATTGTTCAGGACTTTATTCACAGGTGTTGATCCGGAAAGATGTTAGCGCACCGCCAGATTAATTCCTTGTGGACTTGCTTAGGAGATAACGAGGAATAATAGTGATTATAGCGTACATCAATATGGATCACGAATTCATTAATAAATCTTAGAAAATACTGCTTGCTTTGAAATCTAAAATTGAGTACAATAATTAATACAATTTTGGTATTAATCTCGCCTAACGACCATAGGACCGGTAACAGCCTTCAAGGGGAAAACACTATGAGCGTCATTAAAGTCTCTGGGACTTCGCGGACATCTGCTGTTGCAGGTGCCATTGCCGGCGTATTTCGCGAGAACAAGAGGGCAGAAGTACAGGCGATCGGCGCGATAGCGGTCAATCAAGCAATCAAAGCGCTTGCTCTGGCGAAGGGGTATTTGAAGGAAGATGGATTTGATATTATTTTTACACCAGAGTTCGTAGATGTGGATATCGATGGTAAAATCCGCACTGCAATTAAGTTTATAGTGGAGTCGCGTTAATCGATTTTGGCTAATGGCCCGATAATATCTAATAGAATATTGCCGGTATTACCGGGTTTATCTGCGTCGGAGGAATTGGATTTCCAACGACGCTTTCTTTCGTCTACTCCTTTGAATGAAGAAGTATCTGTGATGAGTAATATAGCCATTTTCATGATGCTTTTTATTTCCATGGTATCTGCTGGACTAAGCGGATGCACCGAAATACGTGTAAATCAGCCGAATTCTAATTACACTCCAATCTTAAAGGCTTCGGATGCAGGATGGAATTCATCGGTTGAGTCCATAAATAGTCACAACCAGGTAGGATCTACGACAACACCAGAATTTCGATCAAGAACACTGACTCCAGAAACATCGCTTTCGCCGGTTATACCCAAGTTCCTCACACCTACACTTGTCTTTAACGGAAAATTGCTGACTACCACTCGGACCATCAGCTCAATTTGCAATGAGTTGAAGGGTAATATCGTTTTCGGTGAGGTGCCAACAAAGCTATTAACCTCTCCATTGTCTTATCGAGTTTATCTTCCACCATGTTATGAACAGGAAGCTGCCCTGAGTTTTCCAGTTCTTTACCTGATCCATGGACAGAGTTTTACCGATGATCAATGGGATCGGATTGGCGCTGATGAGACAGCCGATCAGATGATTAAATCAGGCGAAATCCCACCGCTGATTATCGTGATGCCGTATGACAGATCAGGAGGTCTTCAGCCGACTGAGAGCAATTTTGGGAAAGCCATGGCTCATGATTTAGTTCTAATGATCGATAAAAACTTCAGAACAAAAAGGGATCGAGAGTTTCGCGCGGTAGGAGGATTATCCCGAGGCGGGGGCTGGTCTATTCACCTTGGAATGGTGTACTGGAGGTTTTTCGGTAAAGTCGGAGGACATAGCCCTGCTGTTTTTTACTCCGATGCCGAACAAATGCGCAGTTTTATCGACAAGATTTCCAGAGGATTCTTATCCAGAAATATATCTTGATATTGGGATGCGAGATCGACCAGAAATTCTGCGCGCTGCGATTTGGTATGAGGGATTGTTGGATGAAAAGGATGTGCCACACGAATGGCATCTTTTCTCTGGATATCATAATGAGAGTTATTGGACTGCACACATGCCGCAATATCTGCGTTGGTACACCAAGGGATGGTGAATGATGGGGGTGATATAATCGCAGCCATGCTTCTAACCCTTGAAGAGGTTCAACATATTGCTAAGCTTGCTCGCTTGGAGCTGAATGATATTGAGATTCAACAATTTCGCGAACAGCTCTCCTTGATTTTGAGCTATGCATCACATTTGAGCGATATCGATACATCTACAATATCACCAACCTCAAGCGTGTTACCGCTACACAGCATCTTACGCGAAGACGAGCCTCATCCTGGCCTGACTAAAGAAGAATTATTTCGCAATGCACCCGATCTGGAGGGATTGCAGTTTAGAGTTCCTCTTGTTTTTGATTCGTAATCTGAGGGTCATGTGAGCGAATTCGGAAAATTAGGACTCGAGCAGCTTATGCTCTCACTGAGAGAAGGCGAATTCTCGAGTTGAGAATTGGTTCAATATTATCTTGACCTTATCCATCAACACGAACCATTCCTCCATGTATGGATCACAAAAACCCCGGAACTAGCTTTTAACCAGGCTGATCAAGCTGATAGACGATTTAGAGCCTGGCGGAATGGATCGCAGGATATTCTTCCGCCTCTCCTGGGGATTCCCATTGCAATAAAAGATGTTTTATGCTTAAAAGATGTGCGCTGCACTTGTGGATCGTTGATTTTGGATAACTATACACCGGTTTTTAATGCAACCGTCGTTGACCGAATATT
The DNA here is from genome assembly GCA_963827155.1 of uncultured Chloroflexia bacterium. Taxonomy (GTDB): domain Bacteria; phylum Chloroflexota; class Anaerolineae; order Anaerolineales; family UBA4823; genus UTCFX2. The sequence goes on from CAWGZV010000003.1 coordinate 20,436, forward strand.
GGATGCTGGGATGGTTGTATTAGGGAAAACAAATACAGATGAATTTGCTATGGGATCATCGACTGAGAATTCCGCCTTTGGTCCAACGCACAATCCATGGGATCTTCGGCGAGTCCCAGGTGGCTCCAGCGGCGGGAGCGCTGCTGCTGTGGCTGCAGGCATGTCGCCTTTTGCTTTAGGAACCGATACCGGCGGTAGCGTTCGACAACCGGCTTCATTCTGTGGAGTTACAGGGATCAAACCGACCTATGGTTCAGTTTCACGATATGGTTTGATCGCTTATGGATCTTCTTTAGATACGATTGGAGTCCTGGGTAGAAATGCACAAGAGATTTCGAAGATTTTTTCTGTAATTGTGGGTCACGATCCTTTGGATTCAACATCGCAGAAATTCCAATATTCCGAGTTTGATTCTTCGTTGTCTCCCAAGATAGTTTTTTCGGGTTTAAAAATAGGTGTTCCGAAGGAGTATTTTATCAATGGCATTCAGCCCGAAGTAGAGCACGTAATCCGACATGCGATTGATTTTATGGAAAAAATGGGGGCGGAAGTGTATCCAATCAGCCTCCCTCACACTGAGTATGCAGTTCCTGTTTATTATCTCATTGCACCAGCAGAGGCATCAGCGAATCTTGCCAGATATGATGGGATGCGCTTTGGGGTGAGAAGCCCTGGTGAAAAAGTATGGGAAATAATGGATAAAACGAGAGGGGAGATGTTCGGGGCAGAAGTAAAAAGAAGAATAATGCTTGGATCTTACGCTCTTTCTGCCGGATATTACGATGCCTATTATGCGCAAGCCCAAAGAGTAAGGACATTAATCAAAAGCGATTTTGAGTCCGCGTTTGATATTGTTGATGTTATCGCTTCGCCAGTCGCTCCTAGCACAGCTTTCCGCTTCGGCGAACATCTCAATGATCCGTTAGCCATGTATCTTGAAGATGTCTTCACACTGCCGGCAAATCTGGCAGGTATTCCTGCAATTGCCTTCCCGGTTGGATTTGATGATGACGGTATGCCGGTTGGAATGCAATTAATGGGTTCGCACTTTCGTGAAAATTTGCTTTTCCAAATTACGCACGCTTTACAACAATCAACTGACTGGCACTGCGCGACCCCCAAATTTGATTATTTGAAGGCTGATGAAAAATAAGATCAAGGCCAGAATATTTTTGTGAAAGACATAAATTCCTCAAGCCAGCAAAACCTATTAAAACTAATTTTTTTAACCGATCCTCGCAGCGGAAATACTCGACTTTAGCGCAGAGGATGGAAAAACAACTAAAAAAATATCCCAATAAGAAAATTAGTTTGGATGATGCCTGATGGACTATCGAAGAAATCTAAGATGACCTTGCGAGGAAATTTATGGATTATATAAATCTTGGACGAAGTGGATTGAAAGTCTCGAGAATATGTCTTGGTGCAATGAGTTACGGGACACCAAAATGGCGAGATTGGGTGTTAGACGAAGATAACAGCAGACCATTTTTTAGACAGGCACTTGAATTGGGGATCAACTTTTTTGATACAGCAGATATGTATTCGAATGGATTGAGCGAGGAGATTACAGGAAGGGCGCTGAGAGATTTTGCGAAACGCGATGAAGTAGTTATTGCAACTAAAGTTTACTATCCGGTTGGGGTAGGTCCTAACCAGCGCGGCCTTTCAAGAGCCCATATTCTCCATTCCATAGATCGATCCCTTCGGAGGTTAGGAGTAGAGTACATTGATCTCTATCAAATTCACCGCTACGATTACAAAGCACCTCTTGAGGAAACACTGGATGCGCTGAATGATGTCGTTCGATCTGGCAAAGCCCGATATATCGGGGCGTCCAGCATGTTTGCCTGGCAATTTACGAAAGCTTTATATTTATGTGATATGCATGGCTGGACAAGGTTTATTTCGATGCAGAACCATTACAACCTCCTGTACAGGGAGGAAGAACGAGAGATGGTTCCTCTGTGCATACAGGAAGGAATCGGGATTGTCCCTTGGAGTCCTTTAGCCCGCGGGCTGCTAGCAGGAACCAGGAACTCTAACTATTCTGGTGAGACTGTTCGTTCGAACTCAGATGAATTTGCGAAAAGTATGTATCATGATAATAGTGATTTTCCGATCATAACAAAGGTGACAGAGATCGCCAAACAAAGAGGCGTATCCCCGGCACAAATTGCATTTGCCTGGCTTCTTCATAAACCAGGTATTACAGCTCCGATTGTTGGAGCAACAAGAATGAACCACTTGGAGGATGCAGTGGCGTCGGAAGAGCTGCATCTGTCGGAGGATGAGATCAAAACCTTAGAAGATGATTATCAACCGCATGACGTTAGAGGTCACGAATAATAATTCACGAAATCCCAGACGAGATCTTGGAAAGAATGGCATTCTTGAAAGAAATCGGTGCTCAAGATTGAAAAAAAGCCATTCCCTAAGATCAACATCCGAGACAAATTTCGGTTGAGACCGGAAAAATTCTGGCTATCATGGCTGTTTCTACACTCTAAGTAGAGTTGACAAAGTTCAGGACCAGCCCAGGATACTCCGTCCTTGTCGATCTTGCTGGTGTAGGATAATGGGCTAAGCCAAAACCCCAAATTCGATATTATCGCTTTTTACTTTCTGGATGCCAATAAAGATGTTCTACGGATGGCTAAAGGATGGTGGTTCCAAGCCTAGTTTCGGGTGGTTTTTTGATTGCGGGTATGGTCATAAGCCACGAGGCAAATCTGGGAGAATTCCCCCATGAAACAAGACTGGATGAGCTCGTGGATGAACTTGTTGTCCCGATCGACAAAGGATTTTTAGCATGCCGTAAGCTGTGACGTCCGTCGCTTGACTTAGTTATCGAAAGCCTCTACAATTGGCTTTACCCGCTCACAATGAGGCTTTCTAACTTTCAAGCGACGAGCTCGATTAAATCAGGAACTCACTTGGGGGTATTGCGTCTGAGATGAGCGAGGAATTTCAATTTTTCATTTTATATTAAAATGAAAATACAGGAAAATAAAACCAACCGAGTTGATAATAATGGACTGCACCCTCAATGAAGCATCAAGGAGATGATTGATGAAGAAACCGGCGCTGAAGGTGGTCATCCCGATGGCGGGTTTGGGAACGCGCCTCAGACCGCAAACCTGGAGCAAGCCCAAGCAATTGGTCAGCGTAGCCGGAAAAACGGTGTTGGATCATGTACTTGGCACGCTTTCGACTCTCCCAGATCCGGAAAATATTGAACTGGTCAATATTGTGGGATACCTGGGTGATCAGATTGAAGAGCATGTGCGGAAAAATTACCCCAAAATCAAATCCCATTTTGTTTTCCAGGAGAATCCAAGCGGTCAATCTCATGCGATAAAACTTGCAGAAGAGTATCTGGATGGACCAATGCTGGTTGTTTTCGCCGATACGCTGATTGAGACGAACCTGTCTATTATTGAGGATGAGACTATCGATGCTGTCGTTTGGGTCAAGCCGGTTCCTGATCCAAGGCGATTTGGGGTGGCGGTGATATCTGAAGACGGTTGGGTTAAAAAATTGATCGAAAAACCAGAAGACATGTCGAATAACCTGGCGATGGTAGGATTTTATTATTTAAGAATTCAAAAATACTCTTATCCGCGATTGACGAGCAGATATCGCGAGGGATGCAACTCAGAGGTGAATTTTTCCTCGCCGATGCTGTGAATATTATGCTTGAAAACGGGTTGAAGATGCGCACTCAAAAGGTATCCGTGTGGCTAGATGCTGGCACACCAGATGCTTTGTTGGAGACTAACCGCTATTTGCTCGAGAACGGCCAGGATAATTCCGAAGAAGCTACCCGGCGGGAAGGGCTTGTAATTCTTCCTCCTGTTTATATCCATCCGACTGCTGTGGTAAAGGGCTCGATAATTGGACCGGACGTCTCGATAGGATCTGGATGCACGGTAGAACAATCTATCATTCGCGATTCTATCCTGGAAGAAGAAGCGGAGACCGTAGGCGTGATCCTTGAAAAATCACTTCTTGGCAGACGCGTCAATTTAAACGCCGGGCTGGTTGTATTAATGTCGGAGATAATACCGAAATTACTTTCTGAAAATGTTCCATTAGGAACGCCAATGAATGAGACTGTAACATGCTGGTCTGATGGGGATTATGCTGGGAGACCGCTTTCGATTTATTGGAAGGGAGAAAGGCGGATTATCCGAGATGTATTATCAACCTGGCGCTCTCCAGAGGGGAAATGTTATCGTGTAATTACAGAAGACGAATTGGTGTTTCAGGCGCAATATCTTGAAAACGAAGATCGATGGGATCTGGAAGAAAAATAAAAACAAAAAATGTGTCAGGAAGTTTTGAAGGAGCGGAAATGACAAAACCCTATCTGGCTCAAAGAGTCGCCAGCCTTAAACCATCCGGTATCCGGAAGTTCTTTGATATCGTCGCAACGATGAAAGATGTGATCTCTTTGGGGATCGGGGAACCCGACTTTGCCACCCCTGCCCCGATCCTGGAAGCCGGCTTTGAGTCACTCAAACGCGGGGAAACACACTACACATCCAATGCCGGGCTGCTTGAGCTGCGAAGTGGGCTCTCGAAGCACTTGATGGACTTATACGGAATTTCATACGACCCAATCAATGAAATTGTGATCACAGTCGGAGTATCTGAAGCACTTTACCTTGCTCTGACCGCGATTCTAGACCCTGGACAAGAGGTCCTCATCCCCACCCCATGTTTTGTGGCTTATCAACCCGAAGTCATTCTAGCAGGGGGAACACCGGTAGAAGTTCCAAGCAAGTTGGAAGATAACTTCCAACCGAATCTTTCAGCGTTGGAAGATGCCGTTACTTCTCGAACGAGAGCAATTCTTATTGGTTATCCGAATAATCCCACTGGAGCAGTCGCTTCTCGAGCAACTTTAACCGAAGTTCTGCGGATCGCGGAGAAACACGATTTGATCGTGATCTCAGACGAAATTTACGACCGCCTTGTATATGGGATAGTCCATGTTAATTTTGCTTCGCTACCGGGAGCCCGTGAGCGAACGATCACGTTAGGCGGATTTTCCAAGGATTACGCGATGACCGGTTGGCGGATAGGTTATGCTGCTGGTCCGGCAGAAATTATTAAAGGGCTGCTTCGAATTCATCAATACACGATTATGTCTGCGCCTACAACTGCCCAGGTGGCTGCATTGGCAGCGCTGATGCACGGAGAGAGCCATGTTCAGCAAATGATAGCGGAATATGATCGCCGACGCAACTTGATCGTGAACGGGCTAAACCAGCTAGGGCTGCCCACTTTTGAGCCGCGCGGCGCTTTTTATGCTTTTCCGCAAGTATCAGTAACAGGTATGGATGACGAGTTATTCGCCAATCTCTTACTTGAAGAAGAGCGGGTTGCGGTTGTCCCCGGCACAGCTTTTGGATCGGGAGGGGATGGATTTGTTCGATGCTCGTATGCGACCGCTTATGAAAAGATCGAAGAGGCGCTAAATCGGATGGAGAAGTTTATGCGGCGTCATGGTTGATATAGGTCCAGTATTTGAAGCAGTGATCGGTCTGGAAATACATGCAGAGCTTAAGACCAAAACGAAAATGTTCTGCGGATGTCTTGTATTGGATGTGACTGAGGCGCCGCCGAACAGTGCTGTATGTCCGGTCTGCGCAGGATTTCCCGGGACCCTGCCAGTCGTCAATCGCCGGGCAGTGGAATATGCTTTACGGGCTGCAATTGCTTTAGAGTGTATTATTGCACCAACGAGCATATTTGCGCGAAAAAACTATTTTTATCCTGACCTTCCAAAAGGATATCAGATTTCACAATATGAACAGCCTCTCGCAGTATCTGGGCGGCTTGAAATTGAGACAAATCGCGGTCCAAGAGAGGTGCGCATACGCCGGGTCCATTTGGAGGAAGACACCGGTAAACTGACACACGTCATCGAGAGTGGGAAATCTTTTTCATTGGTTGATTTGAATCGAGCAGGGGTTGCATTAATGGAAATCGTCAGCGAGCCAGATATGCACTCCGTGGAGGAAGTGCGGGCTTATGCGTCTGGGCTCCGATCACTGCTTCGTGGCATAGGTGTAAATACAGGAGATATGCAGAAAGGGGTTTTGAGAATCGAGCCTAATGTATCCATCCGCCGGCAGGGGAGCAATGAACTTGGAACGAGGACAGAAATCAAGAATCTCAACAGTTTACGCGCCCTCGAACGCTCGGTGGCATATGAAATTGAGCGACAAAGAGAGATCGTTTTGGCGGGAGGAGAGGTCCTTCAAGAGACCCGCGGCTGGGATGAAACCAAAGGAGCAACAGTCTCCCAGCGGATCAAGGAAGAAGCTGATGATTATCGATATTTTCCAGAACCCGATATCCCTCCTCTGGTGATTGACAATTCCTGGATAGATGTGATTTGATCTGATTTACCAGAACTGCCCAAGGCGAAATGCGACCGTTTGATCAATCGATACCATTTAGGCTATCATGAAGCCAAGATCCTGGCTGAGGATCGAGAAACTGCCGGATATTTTGAAGAAGCAGTAAGCTTTGCTCCTAAGATTCCTCCGACCTCGATCGCTCATTGGATCGTTGGCGATTTATTTAGCCTTCTCAACCAGTTTGATGAACAAATTGAAATGGTAAAGATCACTCCAGAAAACTTTGCGGGTCTCGTCAAAATGGTTTTTGAAGGTAAGATCAACCAATTCTCCGGTAAATCGACGCTGGAAGAGATGTTCAGAACTGGGATGACCGCCAAAGAAATTGTTGCTGCTCGCGGCCTTGAACAGATTTCTGATGAGAAAGAAATCCAAGAGGTGGTGGATCGAGTCATTGCTGCGAACGCCGATCAGGTGGAGGAATATTTTCAAGGTAAGCAGGCAATCAGTCAATGGTTGTTGGGTCAGGTGATGAGGATGACCGGGGGACGCGCAAATCCGGCTGTAGCTCGGGAAATTCTGGAGAAGAAGCTCAAATCTATCAATAACGAATGACCGAGGGACGAATATTAAATGTGAAAAATATCACGTTACGGACGTGCTGCTTTTCCCTTGACTCTTCCTGATGCCTCTGCTACCCTCATGATGGAAATGTAGGGAAACCCTGAGAATTCTTTGATTATATAAATACCGGAAAATTAACAAAGGGCAAAATACCGCAGCTTCTTCCCCGTCATTGCTTTGAGCCCAAGAGTTCAAAATACAAAAGGAGAATATGAATGACAGAATTAATAAACGCATTTCAAATGGCTCAACGCCAGTTTGATCATGTGGCAGAGCAGCTGAATCTCGATCCTCAGGTAGCCGAGATACTAAGATGGCCGTCTCGTGAATTTAAATTTGAAATCCCAGTCCGAATGGATGATGGCTCTATTCGGCTTTTCTTCGGCTATCGTGTTCAACACAGTGATGCTCGTGGCCCCAGTAAAGGTGGGATACGCTTCCATCCCTCTGAGACATTGGACACCGTTCGTGCACTGGCGATGTGGATGACCTGGAAGACGGCAGTGGCGGATATCCCCTTGGGTGGGGGGAAAGGCGGCGTGCCGGTTGATTTAGCTTCATTGACGATTAGTGAAAAAGAGCGACTGTGCCGAGGTTGGATTTAACAAATGTGGCGGAATATCGGACCTCGACAGGATGTACCCGCTCCTGACGTCGGTACCACCCCTCAGATGATGGGTTGGATGATGGACGAGTATTCCAAGTTGGTTGGACAATATACCCCTGGGGTCATAACCGGTAAACCAGTCGGCGGCGGTGGATCGCTTGGTAGAACAGAGGCAACCGGTTTTGGAGTGATCTATACAGTAAGAGAGGCGATGAAACATCTAAAACTGGACCCGAAGAAATCTGTCGCGTCAGTTCAAGGATTTGGCAATGTTTCGCAATATGCTGCAATCGGCTACATTGAGCACTTGGGTGGTAAAGTTGCCTGTGTTTCCTATTGGGACCGCAGCGATAAGGTATCATATTCGGTATCGCATCCAGATGGGATTCAACCACGGTTCCTGCAATCGATCACCGATCAATATGGTAGCATCGATAAGGATAAAGCCCGCCTGGCTGGATACATCATCGAGGATGCCGAAGCCTGGATCAAGAAAGATGTGGATGTATTGATCCCTGGCGCGTTGGAAGGTCAGGTGAACGCTGAAAGCGTCAAGCATGTCAGCAGCCGGGTGAAAATTATAGCCGAAGGCGCCAATGGTCCAACTACACCAGAGGCAGATGAGGTCTTCAAAAAGAACAAAATCTTTGTGATCCCAGATTTTCTGTGCAATGCGGGTGGTGTAACCGTCTCTTACTTCGAGAGCGTTCAGAACGATATGAATTATTATTGGACGCGCGAGGAAGCTTTGGAGCGCCTTGATACAAAGATGACTCAGGCATTCAAGAGCGTGCTTGAGATGTCGGAAGGGGAAGGCGTTTATATGCGAGATGCGGCTTATATGGTGGCAATCAAACGGGTGGTCACTGCCATGGAGCTACGCGGCTGGATATAGCATATTAATCGTTATTAAACAGGGTGTATTTCCATGCGGTTGATGGAAATCGCCCTGTTTTCGTTTATAATCTCAACAAGCTCAATCTTGTTCAACAGTAAAGCCCTATAAGAGGACGCCACTATGAAAGTAACTGTGTTGCAAGAGAATCTCGCCCGTGGTCTCAATATCGTTTCGCGTGCTGTTTCTCCACGCAGCACTTTACCAGTGCTGGCAAATATCTTGATTGCCACCGATGAAGGCAGGTTGAGACTTTCCGCAACAAATCTTGAGCTCGGCATCACTTGCTGGATCGGCGCAAAGATCCAAGAAGAAGGGTCCACTACGGTTCCAGCGCGGGCATTCTCTGATCTGGTGAGCACTCTATCAGATTCCCAAGTGGACATGTCCTTGACAGTACGCACGCAGACGCTGAATTTAAGGAGCGGGGCTTCGAATACTGATTTGAAGTGCATCGATGCCCAAGAGTTTCCTCCGATGCCGGTGGCTGATTTCTCGCAGGGGCTCGAGATCAATGTCGCTGATTTGAAAGAGATGGTCCAACAGGTGGTTTTTGCTGCATCAACAGACGATGCTCGCCCAATCCTGACTGGCGTGCTCATGAATCTGCAAGGAGAACGAATAACACTCGCTGCAGCAGATGGTTTCCGGCTATCGGTGAGAAAAGGAGCGCTCTCGGAAACACTATCCCGTGGGGTGAATGCGGTCATCCCAGCCAGAGCTCTGGGGGAATTAGCCAGGATTGCCTCAGACGGCGATAAGACGCTAAAAATGGTCTTGCCTCCAGGCAGAGGGCAGGTCATTTTCAGGATGAGCGATGTCGAGGTTGTCTCTCAACTTATCGAGGGCAACTTTCCTGATTATGAACAGATCATTCCCAGGCGATGTGAAACTCGAGCAATACTTTCAACTTCTGCATTCCTTAAAGCCTGCAAACAGGCTGAAATCTTCGCGAGAGAAGGCTCGCACATTGCACGCTTAAGCATCAATCCGGGAGGGGAACTTCAACCTGGAACTGTTGAGATTTCTGGTCAATCGGAGGAAACCGGTTCCAACCAGAATATTGTGGATGCAAGTATTGAAGGACCAGCACTGCTCATTGCCTTCAATGTTCGGTTTCTGCGTGAAGTGCTGGATGTGATCAGAACCCCGAATGTCGCCCTGGAAACTTCCGCCGATACTTTACCGGGCGTGATTCGACCGGTTGGCACAGGGGACTTACAAAACGAATTCCTGCACGTGATCATGCCTATGCATCTGGCAAGCTGAGGAGATGCAGAGCGAGAACTTCTAAAATCCGATTTTCAAAATGACTCTGCCCCCGGCGCCTTCAGATCGAACACTTCATATTTACTTATCCCTTGCACAATATCCAATCCTAAGCACCCAGATACGGGCTCGAATGAGGCGCGAGATCTTTTCACGCGGGGTGATGACACCTCAGGCGTTTGAGGCGGAAGCGCGTGAGAAGGCGATCCGTTCACAAGGCTTAGAAGGTCTTCACGATCCCTTCTCTGAGGAACCAGCCGAAATATGGGAAATGCGGTTGATGCGAATTCGAGAGCATCTTACCGATTTCTATTTTGCTTATAACCTTCCGTATGATTTATTTGAGAAGATTGTTCGTGAATCGCTGGATGAGAGAGGGGCGGGGGTAAGCGATCTCCAATTTTCGTTCAATCCCGAACTGGCTCCACAAAATTTGCTTTTTGAGCAGGCCGCTATGATTGAAAAGATGCCAATGCTGGAAAGGGCAAAACACGAGGCGCGCCTTCAGGAAATCAAAGTAGTCTTAATTCGAACGCTTATCAGCGATCAACTTGCTTATGTAAAAATCGCGAAGGATTGGTTTACGATTGCCGATCTAAACGATATCCGATCACATAAGATCGGGCAGGGGAAAATTGGAGGGAAATCTGCTGGAATGCTGCTCGCGGCGAGGATTCTGCGTGAAGTTGGGGATGATGACGTTCGATCTTCACTTCGGCTTCCAGAATCGTATTACCTGGGAGCTGACCTGACATATACGTTTATGGCACTGAATGGTCTTATGCCGTGGGCGGACCAGAAATATAAACTGGAAAGTGAAATTCGATCCGATTTTCCTCGCATTCGCCAGGAATTCCTGAAAGGGGAGTTTCCCGAAGACATTCTGGACAAGTTCCGAAATCTATTAGAACAGGTGCGGGAGAATGCTCTGATCGTCCGCTCATCAAGCCTGCTAGAGGATAACTTTGGAACCTCCTTTGCAGGAAAATATGACAGCTACTTTTGCCCAAACCAGGGAACGTTTGAACAAAATCTGAGTGATTTTTCTCGCTCGATCATTCAAATTTATGCAAGTATGTTGAATCCGGATGCACTGCTCTATCGAAGGGCAAAAGGGCTGCAGGATTATGATGAAAGGATGGCAGTATTAATCCAGGTTGTGCAAGGGGAGCGGTTTGGGAAGTATTTGCTGCCGCATGCTGCTGGGGTTGCATTCAGCCGCAACACCTATCGGTGGTCTCCTCAGATCAGGCGCGAGGATGGATTTATGCGGATTGTTTGGGGGTTGGGGACGAGAGCCGTCGACCGGGTTGGGAATGATTATCCTCGACTTGTTGCGCTGAGCCATCCGATGCTTCATCCGGAATCTTTCGGTTAAGTCAATTCGCAGGTATTCCCAACAATTTGTTGACCTGATTGACCTCGAGGAGAATTGATTCAAGACCCTCGGCATCGAGCAAGTGATTGATCCACAATATCCACCGCTGCGATATTTGGTGATGGTGGATCAGGGAGACTATTTGTCACCACTGAGGATCATGCTTCATGAAGGTGATCCGCATAATCTTGTGATCACCTTCGATGAGCTGATGCGAAGGACTCCTCTGGCGAGAAGAATGCGCCGGATGCTGCAAATTTTGGAGAATGAATACGGCTCGCCTGTAGACACTGAATTCACCATTCGGATTGTTGATCCTAAGAGTGCATCACCAGAGGTGGAAATCACGCTGCTTCAATGCCGCCCACAAAGCCACCTGAAGGAAAGCGAAGCTCGTTTGCCCAAGCATCTCCCGATCAATGATGTGGTCTTTTCCACTTCGAGGATGGCTCCAGAAGGTCGGGTTGAAGGGATTCGATATGTTGTTTTTGTGACGCCCGAAGGATATTTCTCTCTGCCGACGACTTCTGAAAGGGCAAAGCTCGGGCAGGCGATCAGCCAGCTGAATGACGCTCTGAAAGAAGAGTCTTTTATCTGTGTGGGTCCGGGTCGATGGGGAACATCCACACCAGACCTCGGAGTCAAGATCGGGTATGGGGATATCTATCACACGCGGGCGCTGGTTGAGCTGACCGGCGAGTTTATTGGTCCGGCACCTGCGCCTTCCTTCGGGACGCATTTCTTCCAAGACCTGGTCGAATCGAATATTTATCCTCTTGCAGTGGATCTCAATGATGAGGATGCGGTCTTTGATCGGGAATTCTTTTATTCAACTCCTAATCAGCTGGTCAAATTCCTACCTGGTCTTGCCAGGCTGGAGAACTGCTTGCGGGTGATTGGAGTGGCGAGCTTTCGGCCGAACCATCACCTGGAATTGGTGATGGATGACAAGGCAGGGAAAGCGGCAGCATATCTGGTGGCAGACGAATGAAGAAATTCATCGCAGTGGCAGGGAATATCGGTGTGGGAAAATCTACGCTAGTGACGCTACTATCTGAGCGGCTGGGGTGGAAAGCGTTTTTTGAGCCTTTCGAGGAAAATCCATATCTTGCAGATTTTTACCATGATATGCGATCTTGGGCATTTCACTCTCAGATTTACTTTCTGACACGCCGGTTGAGGATCCACCGGCAGTTAATTGAACACGATAATTCGGCCATCCAAGATCGGAGTGTTTACGAGGATGCCGAGGTTTTTGCCTATAATCTTCACCGCCAGGGCTTGATCGGTGACCGGGATTACCAGTCATACTGCGATCTATACCAGGTCTTGATTGAATTTCTTCCGCCGCCCGACCTTGTGGTTTATTTGCGAGCCTCGATGCCAACCCTGGTCGGAAGGATTCATCTACGCGGGCGAGATTATGAGCGCGAGATAACCCCGGATTATCTTGCGCAGCTGAATGATCTGTATGAGCGCTGGATTTCGCATTTCCGGCTGTGCCCGGTGCTGGCTGTGCCAGCGGACGATTTAGATTATGTGGCAATTCCAGCTCATCTCGACCTGGTGGTCTGCAAGATAGAGGAAAAACTGATGGGGAAGGAAGAAGTGGTCTTCAACGCTGAGGAGATGGGGAAATAGACCGGTCTGCAAACCTGGAAACGGATATTTAGTGGATTGGGTGATTAATAAGGCATGATAAAATCTGTCAATATAACCAATTCGGATGAGGGTAGTCTATGATCAAGCTTAGCGCTGGGATGATGAGTGACAAGGGCAGAGCCCGGAGGGAAAATGAGGATTCGGTCTGGATGGAGGTGCTTGCGCCCTCAAGCAAACCCCCAATTGGGCTTTTTGTTGTTTGCGATGGAATGGGGGGACACATGGGTGGCAAGTTTGCGAGCTATTGGGCGGTCGAATCGATCAAATCGGAGTTCGCCGATCTGATGGCATCCAAAGACCCACGCGCCACGGTGGTACTTACTCCAGAAGATGTAAAGGCAGTTCATGAAGGCACTTATACCTCGCCACCCCCAGGAGAGACAGACCTGGCAGTGCTTACCGAGACAGCGATTCAGAGGGCGAACAAAGTTGTATTTGATTATTCCAGGCATAAACCGAAGACTGCAGCTAACGCCGGCACCACGGTCACGATGATGGCATGTCGAGCGGAAGAGGCAGTGATTGCGAATGTTGGCGACAGCAGAGTATACCTGCTGCGCAATCACAAGATGACCCAAATTTCGAGGGATCATTCCCTGGTTGCGACACTGGTGGAAGAAGGTCAGATCATGCCGGACGAGATCTTCACGCACCCGCGCAGGAACATCATTTATCGCTTTGTCGGTCAGAAGGGGGAGGTGCAGGTGGATATCTTCCGCCAGAAGCTGGAGAGCGGCGATCGGGTGATGTTGTGTTCGGACGGATTGTGGGAAATGATCCGAAGCGACAGCAGGATGGCGGAAATCATCGAGGGGGCAAATGACCCGCAAACGGCTTGTGATGAGCTGGTAAAAGCAGCAAATCAAGGCGGCGGCGAAGATAATATCAGCGTAATTATCGTTGAAATCCAATAATTTTTGGGCAATAAAAATTGGGCAATTAATTTTGACCAACATACATTGTCAATAAATATCGCCAATAATCATTGCGGGCAAAGCTTCATTAAAACATCAGAAGAGCAGTCGATCCAATTGAAGTACGGAAAAAATTCGACACAGGTTTATTCCAATTCTCGCGGAGTTTGAAATTGGGAGGCAGGGCAAATTCCATGGGGAATCCGGGGAATGGGGAAGAAACCGGATTCTGGGATTGGGCAATCTCCGCCACAAGTGTAATCGTTAGATTGTCGGATCGAGGGAATTCCCACAATACTGGCAAAATTTGGCATTTTTAGCATTCCTGCGAGCGCAATTAGGACAGACCCCCCGGCGTTTTTTGGCAGGCGGAAGCGGTTTTGATGAAGAAACACTTTCTAAGCTGGCTTGCCTGGCCTTTTTTCGAGGAGAGGGCAGAAGTGGGGGCAGGCGCAGATGGGGATGAGGCAAGCGGGAGAGGAGGCTGCGAGCCAAGATCTTGCCGCGCTCGGTAGCCTGCTGGTAAAGCAGGCGCATCTGGTTTTTGCTTATATGCCGGCCGGTGAGATACCACTGGAGAATTGCATTGCCGACGACGTAGGTGCCCGAATAGGCGATGGCGGTTTTGGGAACTATCCCCCAGAACGGGATGAGCCCAACGAGGGAGCGCGCCAGCTGGCGCAAAACAAAGCCGCCGCCGATGACACTGCCGAACTCACCGATATAATCCTGCCAGCGGGTGGAGTATCCCAGCGCCAGGCCAAGCCTGTAAACCAGGAAGGCTTGAGCCTTGGTGAGGACGATGGTGTCGGCGATGGTGAGGGGGATATCGAAGACGGGAACGATGCTGGCGATGCCGGTGCTCATGGCATAGGCAGCGTTTGAGAAAGAGGTATCGTTGATGAGGTGGTGGGCAATCGCGATTCGAAAAAGGGGGTAATTTCGCCCCAGGGCGAGGTGATGGTCGGGGAGGAGCTCGACAACGGCAGGCGCAAATTTCTCTAAGATAAAATTGGGATCGCCAATAGACCCGAACAGTACACGGCGCCGGTCGTGATTCGGCCAAGGAGTGATGGATTGGGGATCAGCAGGCGGTTCGGGAAAGTCGATCAATATGACTACGCGACGAGCTAATTCTTGCCATGCGCGGACGAGGTCTTGATAGCGCGAGAAATCCGGTTGGGAGACGGTGATGAGCAGGATGATGAGGTCGGCTGAAAGAGCCGGTTTGGCGGCTTCAAGGTCGAGGAGACGGATTGGGGCGTCGGTAGTGAGCTGCGGACGGTGGGGGTCGCGGCGGAGCTGATCGGCGAGAGCGGCGGCATCGGCGATCGATGAGGCGACGATGGAAATCTGCATTCCACGCATAGCCTGATCTCGGATAGGGCGCAGGTCGGTTTCGCTGATATTCTGCCAGAAGCTGGTGAGAGAGCTGATGCGGTTCATGTTTTTTTTTATTCCCTCTGAATGTCATACTGTTTCCAGGGTGCCGCGGGCTTTTGCCTGGATCTCGAACCAGCGGAAGAGCCAATATCCAAGGGCAACATAGGTCAGCCCAATCAGGAACTCGCCCAGGAGGAGGGGCGCAACTTCCTGAAAGCTGGCGCCTTCGATCAACAGGCGGGCGGAGGCGATGCCGCGGGTCAGCGGCAGGCACCAAGCAACTGCCTGCATCCAGGCGGGCATTTGAGCGAGGGGGATGTTGGCGCCGGAGAAGATCAGCAGGAGGAAGTAGACCGAATTGTTGACGAACATGACATTGGTTGTGATCAGACTGATGCAGCCCATTAACAGCCCGAGGCCAGAAGTGCTGAAGGTGGTGATCAGGATGGTGAGACCGAGGGCGAGCAGATTGGTATGCGAGAGGTCGACACCTAACAGAGTGACGCCCCAAAGAAGACCGATGACGACGCCAAGCATGCCGTCAAGAATATGGACGAATGAGCGACCGAGAAACATGAAGAGGCGGTTGGCGGGTGTGCCAAAGAGGTAAGGGAGGGTGCCGTTCCAGCGATCGCCGCCGATGCTCATGGTGACGCCGTAGATCCCACTGACCGCAGCGATCTGGACGGCGTTGCCAATCACATAGAAGTCGGAATTGGAAGGACCGGTGGCATAGACCCCTAGAAAAGTGAAGAACAGGATCTGGGAGAGCGGCATGAGGATCTTGGAGGCAATATAGGTGGTTGGGCGCAGCCAGTGAAAAAGGGCTTTATAAGAAAGGATGGTGCCCTGCCAGAAGAGACGGAGATTTACAGTAAGGGAGCGCATCGGCGGGCTATTCCATATCCAGGGTAGCATCGCGGCGGGCTTTGTCTAGCATACGCTCGAAGAGCCAGCTTGAGGCGAGGATGTAGATGAGGCTGAACACAATCATCATCACCCAGCAAAGGAAGAGCTCTTGAAGATTGCCGGAGCCGCTGGAGGTTAGGTGGAGGGCACGGGCAGCCCAATAGGGCGGGAGCAGGTAGCTGATGGGGGTTGTCCAGCCGGGGAGGAGGGCAATCGGAAAGAGGAAGCCGCAGAGCAAATAAATTGGAAACTCCATCGCGTTTTGGAAGCTCTGAACACCTGGATTCATGACGAAGACGGGCGCGATGATCATAGCGAAGCTGATGAAAGCAAGGACGGTAAAGACGAGGGATATTGCAAAGAGGTAAGGATACGCGATGGTAAGGTTATACCCCAGGAGCAGGCTGACGAGGACATAGCTCAGGATCATTGAAATGAGCGATTGGATAACATTGGCGACATTCTTGCCAAGCACGATGACCGAGAGTGGGGTGGGCACGCCGACGAGGGTCTCGAGGGTGCCAGACCAGCGCTCGACATTGATGCTGTTGCCGCTGATGAAGAGCAGCCCAGACCACAGACCGGTCATGCCGGAACCGACGACGACAAAGATGGCGACATCCTCCCCCTTATCTCCGAGCATGGCAAGGGCGAGGAATGCGATGAGGAGCGGCTGGACAATGACGGTAAAAATAATAAAAGGATCGACGACGTTATTGCGGAAGGTCATCTCGGCGACGGCAAAGATGGAACGGAGATTATAACGGAGCGATGCCGGAATCATGCCTTGCCTCCGACGAAGATGGCACGTAAGTTATATCGGAGCGATGCCGGGATCATGCCTCGCCTCCGACCAGACGAACGTAAGCGTCTTCGAGAGTGGGCTCGCGGACGAGGACGCGCCCGACCCGTTGCCCGTAGAGGTCAGCGAGGAGCTGGGGGACGACCTCGGCGCCGTGGAGGGAGTTGACCAGGAGGGTCTGAACCTGGTCGTGACTGGAGATGGCGATAGAATCAACGTAAGGACGGGTCTTGAGGTGCTCGTAGAGGGCGGGCGGGATGCCGTAGACCTCAACCTCGACGACCGATAAATCGCTGACGAGCTCTTTGAGGCAGGCGGGGGAATCGAGGGCGACCAGACGACCCTGGTTGATGACGCCGACGCGGTCGCAGAGGGAATCGGCTTCGAACATGTAATGGGTGGTGAGCAGGATGGTCTTGCGCTCGGATTGGAGGTCGCGGATGACCTGGCGGAACTCGCGGGCGCCGACGGGGTCGAGACCGATGGTGGGCTCATCCAGGAAGAGGACCTCGGGGTCGTGGAGGAGGGTGCGGGCGACGTGAAGACGCTGCTTCATGCCGCGTGAATAGCCCTCGACGCGCTCGCTGCCGCGGTCTTTCAGCCCGACGAGCTCGAGCAGGTAGGGGATGCGCTTTTTGGAGAGCTCTGGATCGACATGGTAGAGGCTGGCGAAATAGCGCAGGTTATCGTAGCCCGAGAGGCGCCAGTAGAGGCCGCGCTCGCCGCCAAAAATGAAGCCGATGCGCTGCTGTACATGGCGGGCCTGGCGGACGATATCGAGGCCAAGAACGCGGGCGCTGCCGGCAGTGGGGAGCAGGAGGGTGGTGAGCATCTTGACGGTTGTGGTCTTGCCGGCACCGTTAGGCCCGAGCAAACCGAAGAGCTCACCGGATTGGATCTCGAAGGAGATATCTTCGACGGCGACGATCTCTTTATGGGTGCGGCGTAATACGCCGATGGTGGGGCGAAATACGCGGCGCAGGTTTTGGATTTCGATTGCATTCATACGCTGACCTCACAGGCAACATTGAGGCGAGGCAAGAAAGTAATTATACCGCCGGATGGATGGGGGATTCGCATTTATGCGAAAGGCGGAGGACCTGATAAACAGACGGGCATTCTTGAATAAGACGGGCAGAGCGTGACAGCGCAGAGCGGCGCCGAGCTGTCGATGGAAGGGTATTCGTTCCGCGAAAAAAACGAAGAGGAACGAATAGGAGACGAGGGTAGTTGAAAGGATGGAGGTGCGGGCGATATAGATGAGGGGCAAGTGTTCAAGAGGCATCTGGAATACGAGAAGGGGAGGCAGGTGTGGACCCGGCTTCGTCGAGACCCCACTCGGTGTAAATCTGGGAGAGGGCTTCCTCAAGGGCTTCGCCGATGGGGTCTTCCTGGGAGAGGAGGAACTGCTGGGTGCGGACCAGTCGGTTCAGGCAGGAGGAGGTCAGGCAGAGGGTGCGCAGGACGATCATGGTGTCGTAGAAATCGGCAGAGGGCTCACAGCGCTCAATCAGGCGGCGGGTGAAAATGCGCAAGGCGGCGATCTCTTCGGAGAGACCTTTGAAGTCGTAGGACTGAAGGTCGGTGAGGTCGCGCTTGCGGAGGCGGCGGGTGTAGAAGCCGTGCTTGAGGGCGTTGAGATTGCCGAGCTGGGCGCCTCGGCGGCGAGGGGAGGGGGAGGAGGTTGGCATGGAGATTATTATAGCACAAATGTTCTGATTTGGGAAGGGAGGAATGAGTTTTAGAGGATTAATGGACCAGCAAGATATTGCCCCCTTATAAGGATAAACCTATTCTTCGCCTCCCAATTCTTCGACGATCCCTGAGAATTGTTCGAGGGCAGCTTTCAGCTCTTCAACAATCTCGCGAGCGAGAACATCCGGATCTAGAAGATTAGCCAAATCTTCCAGCAATTCGTCGCGGAGCCAGAAGATGTCCAGGTTGACTTTATCCCGCGCCACCAGCTCGTCATAGCTAAACGAGCGCCAACGCCCGTCCGGGCTCTCTTCGGACCAGGTGGGTTGACGGTCATGCCGATTATCAGGGTTGTAACAGGCGACGAATTCGTCCAGGTCAGTTCGAGTGAGCTGGTTGGTCTTCAAGGTGAAATTCATGTTGGTGCGCAGGTCGTAAATCCAGAGGGTCTTCGTCCAGGAGTTCTCGCTGGCAGGCTTGCGGTCGAAGAACAGCACATTGGCTTTGACCCCCTGGGCGTAGAAGAGGCCAGTCGGAAGGCGCAGGAGGGTATGAACATCGCATTCATTGAGGAGCCGGCGACGGACCACCTCGCCGGCACCGCCCTCGAAGAGAACGTTATCGGGGACAACCACAGCAGCGCGGCCATGCTGCTGGAGGATGCTGCGGACATGCTGGACGAAGTTGAGCTGCTTGTTGCTGGTGGAGGTCCAGAAATCATCCCGAACGATATTCTGGGTCTCGCGGCGGATATCCCCCTCGTCCGTGACGAAAGTGACACTGCTCTTTTTCCCAAAAGGTGGGTTGGTCAGCACCAGGTCGAAGTACTGGCCGGGATGGGAGGCGAGGCTGTCTGCCACGCGGATGGGGGAGGATCCGAAATTGGGATGAATGCCGTCAGGGCGGATGGCACTGGGGCGGACACCGTCACTGGGGCGGACACCGTCCGCCCCTACGGGAGGGAGGTTGGGGGAGTTGTCGCCGATGCCAACGGGTGGGATGTCAACGGGGGGGACGCCATCAATAGGGTGGATGTCATCAGCGGGGCGGATACCATCCGCCCCGATGGGAGGGAGGTTGGTGGAGTTGGCGCCGATGCCGTGGAGGTAGAGGTTCATCACACAGAGGCGGGCGGCGTTGTCAACGATCTCCCAACCGTGGAGGGAGTCGTGGTCCAGGTGATGCCACTGGTCACGATCGAGTGGGTAGTGATGGGAAATGTAATCGTGGGCAGCGAGGAGGAAGCCGCCGGTGCCGCAAGCCGGATCGCAGATGGTTTGCCCGGGGGCGGGGCGCATCGCGTCGACAATGGCTTTGATGAGCGGACGGGGGGTGAAATACTGACCGGCGCCGCTCTTGGTATCCTGGGCATTCTTCTCTAGCAAGCCTTCGTAAATCTCACCCTTGACGTTAATGTCCAGCCCGATCCAGGTCTCGCCGTCGATGAGCTCGACCAGGCGCTCGAGCTTGGCGGGGTCCTGGATCTTGTTCTGGGCTTTACGGAAGATGACCGGGATCAAGCCGGACCCTTGTCCTAGAGATGTGAGGATCTGCCGATAGTGGGTCTCGAGCTCGTCCCCGGAGAGGTCGCGCAGGCTGGCCCAATTGAACTCAACGGGGATGGCACTTGGCTTACCTAGTTTTTGGAGGTTCTCGTCATCCATTTTGAGGAAGAGCAGGTAGGTTAGCTGCTCGAGGTAGTCGCCATAAGACATGCCATCGTCGCGCAAGACATTGCAGTAATTCCAAACTCGTTGGACGATGGTTGATGATTCGTTTGGCATATTTAATCCTGGATGAAGCGGTTTGAGGTAACTGCGGGATGAAGCTGATCGCTCTCCCAATGGGAAGGATTGGCGCGAATATATTCACGGATTTTCATCAATTCGGTATCGTTTCGGATGATGTGATCGAAATAGTTACGCTGCCAGACGGGATATGTATCTAATTCGCGACGGGAACGAGAGGTCACCGCTGCCTTAAATCCGGCGATGAAGGAACCCAACGATTTGCCATCGCGATGTAGGGGCGCAAGGTTTGCGGCCAGGTTATTGGGAGGAATGTTGGATGGGTTGAGGGGGTTGGGGCGAGGGTAAGATGGGTGAATTGCATCCGAAAGAGAATTATCTGGTCGGATGCCAGAGGGAGGGGTGGCAGAGGGAGGGATGCGATCACCGGGGAGGTTGCGATCACCGGGGAGGATGCCATCGGGAGAGATGACATCATCGGGGAGGTTGCGATCACCGGGGAGGATACCGGAGGGAGGGATGAAATCCTCGGGGCGGACACCGTCCGCCCCTACAAAATGGCGGATGTCATCGCCGGGGTGCATGCGATCATCGGGGCGGATGCGGTCATCGGGGCGGATGCCATCCGCCCCTCATATGACGAATGCCATCATCGGGCGGATGCCATCCGCCCCTACAGATGGATTGGGGAGGAACCAGACGATGCCGTGAAGGTGGTTGGGCATGATGACGAATTCGGCGGGGTGCAGGGCGATTTCGTTACGCAATTGAGCGGAATGAAACCATTCGTTGTTGACGATTGCACCAAGAGGGGTCAAGAGGGTTTCGCCATTTTGGATTTCGCTAAAGAGGGTTTCACGATTGTAGGTGCAAATGGTGACGAAGTAGGCGCCGGGTTGGGTGTAATCGAAATCCGGGAGGCGGATGGAGCGGCGGTGGTGATTATGGTGAAGGGAGCTCACACCAGCCTGCCTTCGAATGCCCGCTTGAGGATTGCCTGGCGCAGACGGGCGGCGCGCTTCAGGTTGTGAGAAACCGCTTGCTCTAGCTCCTGTACTACTGATAACCGATGTTCGATCTCCGACACAATTTGATATTGTTCCCTAATGGGTGGGAGGGGAACAGTAATAGTTTTAATATCATCTAGGTTCAATCCTAACTTTGTGGCACCATATTGCCTGAGCTTTATTTGATTTTGAATTCTTTCGGATGCGATTGAATAGGCTAAGAAATCAACAATCTCAGGATTTATGAACCGGATTAAACTCACATGTTGGTTGATAAAAATCTCATCGTATCGCATTACTTGTTCGTCTACAACACCAACCATTCCGACATCGGCAGTAATGGTGATTAATAAATCTTTAAACCTGGCACGCGTCCTATCTGCTTCAGGACCATTAGGTGCTTTTACGAGAACAACTTTACCCAAATCAATTGATTTTGATAAACGATTAAAATTCCCGACACGAATAAACAAGCTCCCTTCATCAGAATAATATTTAGCCCATCCACGCGAACCACTTGTTATATGGATGGATATATCTCCAATCTTCGTCCATACCCAGCCCTTTGGCAGCTCGGGAAGATCTCTGCTCAGAGCGGGCAATTTGTATGACTTATCGCCTTTTTTCGCCAGAAGGCGTTTGAGCAGCTCCTCTGCCGGTTCGTCATTTGGATCCTGCGGCACCAGTCGCCCTTCGCAGGCGGCTTTGAGCACGCTGGCGCGGTAGCGCTTTAGGGCGGCCTGGGCGCGCTTCAAGCCAGCCACGCCGGCATCGAGCTGGGTGAAAAGGCTCTCGATCTTGGCGACGATGTGCTCTTGTTCAGGAAGGGGAGGAAGAGGAATTTTGTAATCTTCATGAAACTTTTCGCGAACTTTTAATGACTGGCTGTTCCCTTATAATGCGTTTTTGCATCTTGACGGAAGTATCCTGACGAACGAAATAAAAGATAAATTTGAAAGAATCCATGGTTTTGGTCGAAAACATGAAAATTCAGTAGAGCAATCTGAATCCAATATTGTTTTTCAAATCAAGAGCCGCTGCCTTTCCATTCTCCATGTAGGTGTGATTTTTGCGAAAATAACATCACCATTGGTAAATTGGGCATAACCTTTTTGACTTCCCCTAATGACCTGATTTCTGGTTTTTTCACAGTACCGCTTTCGGCATCAACAGAAGCCATGGGTATAAAAGTGACGGGCAAATCATCCGGCAAATCGCTTATGTCGATTGCACGTTTACTAACGTCTGCAATTTCACCAATCTTAGAGTATGCCCAATTATCTGGTATTTCCATCAATTACCCGTAGCCTACATTGCCAATGTCTCATTGAATTCTTCCAAAATTTTTGGAAGTTTGATCCCAAACAATTTCATGGCTGCCACCTGCCCACCCCGCGCCTGGAAACCGAAAGAATTCAGGTCCTCGAGGCTATCGAAACATTGATGCCGATGTGACGGGCGATCTCGTCCAGCCACCAGCGCTGCTGAGGAGTGAAAATTGGATGCCTTGTGATTCCTGGGCGGCAAGCCATTCCCGGTAGCGGCGCTGGACGCGTTCGGGGTAGGGCTCCAGCTCCTCGTCCAGGGCGGCATGGCGCACCAACGAGACCAGGTCGGCAAGGATGCGCCGCTCGCCGGCGCCGTGCACCCGGTCTTTTTCCAACCGGGCGTAAGCCTGCCAGAGCGCTTCGGTCAGGTAGAGTGGGTCATTCTGCTGGAGGGCGGCATTCAAGCGCTCGGCAAGCTCGCGCACCTGGGGGAATTCCAAATGACGCTGTCCATACGGCCGGCCGAATAGGATCTGCAGGGCGGTGATTTCGTCTTTGTTATCCTGGATGAACTTTTCGAACGACCTGATCAACTGGCGGGCGTGAACGGTCGCGGTGGGATCGAATTCATTGGAGACCAGCTCGTCTATGCTGGTTTCGTCGATCAGGATCTCCCGCTGAAGCAAGAAGTCGCGCGGCTCCGGGTTGGCGGCGAGCGGAACAACGGCGCGCTGGACCAGCTGCCGGCGGGCGGATTCGATTTGATCCTCACGTGAGGGATCGGGGCGGCATCCATCGGGAGACCATCTGGGCGGATATCGTCTGGGCGGATGCCATCGGGATGGACATATCGGGACGAATGACAGGGGCGGATGCCACCGGGGCGGCCATGGGCGGACACCGTCCGCCCCTACGGATAGGTGGAGGGAGTATGGGGGGATACCATCCGCCCAGACGGAGCGGGCATTTTCGAGGATCAGGTCTGGGTCAATGGCGTCAAGGAATGCGTTGGCAAGCTGACCGAGGCTTGAGAACGGCTCAGGGGCGGGCTTTTTGCCGAGCAGAACGGCGACTTCCTGGCGCTGGGAGGAATTCAGGCGTTTCTCCATCAATCCCAACCGACGGGCGAGGGAGGCCATAAGGTCATCATCCACCACCCCGAGAGCAATTGATTCGAGGAGGCTTTTAAGGGGCAAGGTGCGCTTGCGCTCGACCGTCCCGGTTTCAATCAACTCTTGTTCGGTGACGCCGACTGCATCTACAATCACAAAGCGGGTCTTACGGGCGCTCGCTGCAGTGGTGACCGATTGGAAATCGGTATCCGAGATGACGCGGGTCCCACGACCTAACATCTGCTCGAACAGGACCCGCGAACGAACAGGGCGCATGAAAACCAGGGCCTCCAGCGGCTTGATATCGGTGCCAGTGGCAATCATATCTACCGTAACGGCGATGCGCGGGTAATAAGAGGTGCGAAAGGCGGAGATGAGGTTTTCCGGCTCCCCGGTGGTGCGGTAGGTGATCTTCTGGCAGAAATCGTCGCCTTTGCCGAAGACTTCACGGGCGATGCGAACAATCTCCTCAGCGTGGTTGTCGTCCTTGGCGAAGACGAGGGTCTTGGGGACTTCATTCCGCCCAGGGAAGAGCTCAGGCAGGCTATCCTGATAAGCTTGGAGAATGGTGCGGATCTGGCTCTTGGAAGTGACCTGGCGATCCAAGTCCTGCGGGTCGTAGCTGAGATCTTCGTCAAGCTGCTCCCAACGCTCACGACGAGTGCGCTTATTACGCCGACCGACCCACCAGCCCTTCTCGATAGTGCTGCCTTGCTCAGTGATGCGGGTGCGGATTCGGTAGACCTCCCCATCGACATTCACCCCGTCCGCCACTGCCCGCTGGCGCGGATATTCCATGACCAGGTTTTGATTGAAAAAACCAAAGGTTTGCTTGCTGGGGGTGGCAGTTAAACCAATAATTGAAGCGTCGAAGTATTCGAACACCTGGCGCCAAAGGTTGTAAATGGAGCGGTGGCACTCGTCCGTGATGATGAAATCGTAATACTCGATCGGGATGCGAGGGTTGTAGCGAACCAGTTTTTCGGGCTGCCCTGATAATGCTGCCTCGACCTCCCAGAGCGAACCTTCTTCATTCGCCGGATCGAATTCCGCCTCGCCGCTCAGCATGGAATACAGGCGCTGGATGGTGGTGATGTGAACTTTGCTGACATCATCGAGGACATTGGACTGAAGGTGCTGGACGTTGTAGAGCTCAGTGAATTTTCGCCCATCGTCGGGGGTAACAAACTGATCGAATTCTTTGAAAGCCTGACGTCCCAGGTTGTTGCGGTCTACCAGGAATAGCACACGACGAGCTTTGGCGTGTTTAACCAACCGGTAAACAAAGTTCACTGTGGTAAAAGTTTTCCCGCTTCCGGTTGCCATCTGGATCAAGGCTCGCGGGTGATCGGCGGCAAATGAGCGCTCCAGTTTTGTAATGGCTTCGACCTGCGCCAACCAGAGGTTATTGGCGATCAGTGGGCGTCTTTCTGGCATATCACGCAAGCGAGACCGCAGCGTATCAGCCTGGGCGATCCAATCTGCCAGTGTTTCGGGGCGGTGGAAAGTAAAAAGGTGCCGAGAGCGCGGTTCAGGATCACGGTTATCGCGGAAAAAGGTCTCGACACCGGTGCTTTCGTAGACGTATGGAAGAGGTAGGCTCACATGAGGGATGTTCTCGGGGAGTCCCACTGCGTACAAGCCGGCTTGTTCAGCGACACCGGCAAGCGGCATTCCCTCTGATTTTGCTTCGATGACACCGACGGCTTTTTCATTTACAAAGAGCAGATAATCAGCGACGCCGGTTTCCAGGGGGAACTCACGAACGGCAATGCCGCAGTTGGCGCGAAGATTGAGCGATGAACGGTTCTGCAGAATCCAACCGCAGTTTGCCAGCTGGGAATCGATATTTTCACGTGCCCGAGCTTCTGGAGTGACCATAATAAAATTAGCGGAACAGAACAAATCGTATTATAGATTTGTTTAAGATTTGGAGCAATAGGTTTGAGCGGATTACCGGAGAAGGAGAGGAAATAGAACCACTCCGGGATCCCATCCGGTATAAACCAAGTAGGGGGGAGAAAATCGATCAGCAGATGAAGGGAGCCTGTTAGGGGCTCCCTTCATAATTTTATTCGATCAGGCGCCGTATTTGCCCAGGCGCTCGGCGTGGGCGAGGGCGAGGGGGAGGATATCGACATGGCGGATGGCGCCGAGGGTGCCGGTGAGGCAGGCGGTTTCGCCGAATTTAGAGGGCTTGCCGAAGCGGGCGGAATCGGCGGCAAGCAGGACCGGGACGGTGTGCCAGGAATGGCGTTTGAGCTTGGCGGGGGTGGAATGGTCGCCGGTGATGACCAGGACGTCGGGTTTGAGATCGAGGAGGATGGGGAGGGCTTCATCGACGGTCTCGATGACGTGGACACGCTCATCGAATTTGCCGTCTTCGCCGTAGCTGTCGGTCTTCTTGATGTGAACAAAGAAGAAGTCATAATCGTTCCAGAGCTTCTTGACAACTTCGAACTCCTGCTCTGGGGTTTCAGCTTCATGCTCGATCACGTCCATGCCGACCAAACGGGCGACGCCTTTATACATGGGATAGACGGCGACGGCGGCGGAGCGGATCTTGAAGACTTCGGGGAAGCGCGGAACGCCGGGGTCTTTGGAGATGCCGCGCAGGAGGCAGGAATTGGCGGGCGGGTAGGCGGCGAGGAGCTTATTGGCTTCAGCCCACCACTGGCGAAGGATTGCGGCGGTCTTCTCGGAGGCGGGGTTCTGAGCCTGGATGGGGAGGGCGGGCACACCGGTGAGCTGAGGATCGTTGTCGGGGATCTCGGCGCCGAGCCCGGCACCGCGCAGGACGATGACGAAACGGTATTCTTTCACAGGCTCGACGAAGATTTCAACGCCGGGGACCTGAATCTGGCGCAGGACCTGAACGCGCTTTTCGCATTCGGAGGTGGGGATGCGCCCGGCGCGACGGTCGGTGATATTGAATGCGTCATCGACGGTGCAGAAGTTGGCGCGAACAGCCACATCGTCTGGCTGGAGGTGGAATCCAATTCCCATGGCTTCGAGGACACCCCGACCGATGAGGCTCTCGAGGGGATCATAGCCGAAGAGGGCCATGTGCCCAGGACCGCTGCCTGGACTGAAAGCTGGAGCGACCACATCGCTCAAACCAAGGGCAGAACGAGCGGTGAGGCGGTCCATGTTGGGGGTACGGGCAGCTTCGAGCTCGGTAGGTCCACCGGGTGTGAGGGGCAAGCCGCCCAGTCCGTCCATGACGAGCAGGACGATTTTTGAGCCATTATCGACGGCCATTTCGTTGATGAGTGAGAGTTTATCAACCATTGAAGATTCCTCGGGAGTTAGATTTTATTACGATATATTTTTATGGCAATCTGTTAAGGCTCGGCGCTTGATCTGATCTTCCTGACTTGAAGCGACTCTGCGCTACCAAAATGCCGGAACAATTTTACCTGAGATTCGAGGAATGGGCGGAGAACTGCAGGGACATCCCGAGAACCTTAATTTCATTCAGCGGAATAATTCTATATAATGAATTTACCGGTCGATTGGGAAAGGGCATTTCAGCCATAAGGAGGTCAGAATGTCTGAAAAAAAGTTCGAGGGGATGGTATTTCACCAATGGCTCCCATTTACCCCGATGGACACGTACGATCAATATTTTGGTTTTGGACCGACAATCCTGACACGCGGCGAGGGGAACTATGTTTACAACAGCCGCGGAAAGCGCTATATCCTGGGGAACTCAGGGGCGTGGAATTTCGGATTGGGATACGGTCGGGAAGAAATCATCGAGGCGGCATGCAGCCAAATGCGCGAGCTGGGGTTCAGCTCCTCCTGGGGGATGGCTCATCCGAAAGCGATCGCGCTGGCAGAGAAGCTGGTTCAGATCAGCTCCGGGAATTTCCAACACGTTTACCTGACATCGGACGGCACCGAGGCGGTTGAAGCAGCGATTAAGATGGCGCGCCAATTTCACCGCCAGAGCGACGATCCAGGAGAGCGGGGCAGATATAAGATCATCACGATCCGAGGATGCTATCACGGCTATTCATTTGCGGCCTACAGCGCAGCAGGGAACCCGGAATACGAGCAAAAATATGGACCGCTGCTGCAGGGTTTTCGACAGATCGAGCCCGGGTACTGCTACCGCTGCCCATACGGACATGAAAAATATCCAGAGTGCGGGCTTTTGTGCGCTAAAGGATTGGAAGAGGCGATCCTGGAAGAAGGGCCGGAAACCGTGGCTGCTTTTTTATACGAGCCGATCATGGGAGAACGAGGCGTGATCGTGCCGCCGGAAGAGTTTCACGGGAAAATCGGCGAAATCTGCAGGAAGTATGGGGTGCTGCTGATCGCAGATGAGGTGACAACCGGGTTTGGGCGGGCAGGAAAGCTGTTTTTCAGCAAAGATTGGGCTATTCAACCGGATATCTTGTGCGTGGGAAAGCTGATGAGCGGCGGCTACTTCCCGGTGGGGGCTACGCTGGCTAGCGAAGCGATCTTCGAAAGGTTCTTGGGGAGCGAACACTATTTTCTGCATGGATCGACGAACAGCGGGCACCCGGTGGGAGCGGCGGTGGCGCTGGCGGCGATCGAGATCATCTTGCGGGAGAACTTAGCGGAAAACGCGGCCGGGATTGGGGCGAGGCTGAAAGCCGGGCTCGAGAGGCTGGCGGAAAACCACGAGGTGATTGGCGAGGTGCGCGGAAAAGGCATGATGATGCAGCTTGAGCTGGTGAAAAACAGAAAAACAAAGGAACCAGTCGGCTTCGAGGAGAGGTTGAATTTGCTGATGGACGCTGCCGATCGAGGCTTGCTGATCTCGCTCGACGATTTCCGGATTTTCCCACCGCTGACGACAGACCAGAGGATGGCGGATGAGATCGTGGATATCCTTGACAAATCGCTGAGGAGCGGGGCATTCGCAAAGGTCAGCCGCACAGCCAGGATGGTGAAGGAGTTTGCAGCGTCGAGGAAGACAACTTGATCGCAGCAACTGCGCTGGAATATGATCTGGTCTTGGTGACGCGAAATATCACCGACTTCCAAAACTGCGGCGTCCGGATAACCAATCCATGGGAATGATTAAATCAAGGGTGATGGGGATGTCGGTCAGGTCGATTGTATTTACTGTCATCCTGGCGTCCGGTTTGCTTGCTGGAACGGGTGGATGCAACAACGCTGAGGGAAATATTTTGGTATCCTCGAGAACCGCGGAGCTGGAGGTAAGTAAAGGAGAACTCCAGGGCTCTCAAGCTGTCATAACGAACGTGGAGACCACGACACAAGCCCCACAAAGGTTAATTGCAAGTGGGGCAACCGAAAAAGTCCCAACAACAGAACCAGCTCCACCGAGCGCGGCGGCGCCAACAAACACGGCAGTGCCAACAAAAACAGCGGTGCCATCAGGCGAGGGGGTCCAAGCGACGGCGCCAGATCGGGAAAGGACGAAATACCACCTGGAGGCGGCACTGGACTATGAAGGGCATACCCTGGAGGTCAAAGAGGCGGTTGAATACCGCAACACGACCGGAGAACGAATCTCGTATGTCGAAATGGTGGTCGAGGCGAAACGCTACCCGGGGACATTCCGGCTGAAGACGATTACCGACAGCCAAGGAGGACGGATTTTCCAGTACCAACTGAAGGAAACAACGCTAACAATCCGGCTACCTGAAGAAATGGCCCCAGGAGACACGGATAAATTTTCGCTGGAGTATACTCTCAAGCTGCTTGAGGTGAGCAAACTCCCGCAATTGCGCCCATACCCGCTAGGGTACACCAGCCTGCAGACTAATTTCGGGGACTGGTACCCGTTTATCCCGCCTTACAAGCGCGGGGTGGGATGGCTTGTGCACCCACCAGCGTATTACGGCGAGCATCTTGTGTACGACCTGGCAGATTTTGAGGCAGCGATCCGGGTGATTGGCGCTGACCCTGGACTGGTTTTTGCCGCATCGTCTCCCCAAGAATTAGATGGAGAATGGAGGCGGTTCAAGTTGGAGGGGGGACGGAGCTTTGCCTGGTCGGTCAGCCCGCACTATGAGGTAATGACTGAAACTTTGAAGCTTGCGACCGGCGAGAGTACGGTGATATCCAGCTATTATTTCCCATTCCACGCCGAAGCGGGGGGAGACCTGCTCAAGACGATGATGGAGGCGATGGAGGTGTACTCCAGGGTATTTGGGGCGTTTCCACAGATGAGGCTGACAGCCGTGCAGGCGGATTTCATGGATGGGATGGAATACGACGGGCTGTTCTTCCTAAGCACCGATTTCTACAACTGGCATCAGGGCGGAGAAGCCGACTTCCTGGCAGCACTATCGGCACACGAGACCGCCCACCAGTGGTGGTACGGAATTGTGGGGAACGACCAGGCGCTGGAGCCATGGTTAGATGAGGCACTCTGCACCTACAGCGAGCGAATATATTACGAAAACCTGTACCCGGGATCGTTGGATTGGTGGTGGGCATACCGAGTGAACTACTACGAGCCCGAAGGCTGGGTGGATATGACGATCTACGATGCGCCACAGGCGGTGGGACAATATCGGGAGTACCGGGATCCGGTGTATCTGCGGGGGGCTTTATTTTTGGAGGAGCTGCGCGGGATCATGGGGGATGAGGCTTTTTATGCGGGGTTAAGGGCTTATATAAAAAGGTCGGCTTATGGATTTGGGGAGGGCAGCGGATTTTGGGAAGCGATGGAGGAGCAGACTTCTGAGGATCTGAGCGAAATAAAAGCCACCTACTTTTCTAAGACGGATTGATTGGCGGGTTCAGCGATCATCCTTCGAAAAAACCCGACCAATTTCTAAATCAAGCGCTTTACATCTTTTGAAACATTATATATAATACATAATACACGCGGTTCATTCGCTCAGATATACAATTATTGGAAAGGCGAGGTGGTGGATGGCCGACTTTGAAGTCAGCCAGGGCACCCAGGGGGAGTGGCTCCGAAAGCGTTCGCTGAAGGAAGAAGTGTTTGAGCTGCTGCACCAAAGGATTGTGGCAGGGAAATATTTAACAGGTGAATGGCTCCGGCAGGAGGATATCTCCTCTCAGCTTGGAGTGAGCCAGACGCCGGTACGCGAAGCGCTCGATTTGCTGGTTTCGGTGGGGCTTGCGGAGCGCGTGCCTTATCGCGGCGTAAGGGTGCCAGAATGGAGCTCGGAGGAAATCGTCGACGCGTACATCCTGCGTCTGATCCTGGAAAGCGCAGCGGCGCGGATGGCAGCCCTGAACATCTCTGCAGAGAAGCTAGGCCAACTTGGAAAAATGGTCGATGAGACCCACGGGCTGGTCACATTGGACGATATGTCCACGCTGCGCAGACTGAACAAGCGGTTTCACCTGGGGATCGCTGAGGCGAGCGGAAATTTTCTCATGCAGAAGCTGTATGAAATGGCCTCCAACCTGTTTCCAGACTGGCGGCTTTACGAGTACATGTTCCGCCACCCTGAGCTGCTGGATGCCAGCTTGAGGCGAGAATATCAAGAGCACTGTGCGATTGTGGAAGCAATCACCCAACGTGATCCAGACCAGGCGGCAGCACAAACGATTATCCATATCCGGAACCTGGGACCGGAGCTGGTGGAATACCTGGGGATCTCGAAAAAATTGATCGATGAAAAAGAACGGCAGGTGGAGCCTTACCTGACCGCTAAGAGCATACAACCGGCTAATTGAGGCGATCAGCCCGAAATTTTTTAACTAACCCACATATAAGGAGATCGAAATGTCTGAAGAATTATTCAAGGCCATGGCGCAGAGCATCATTGACGGCGACGCGGATGAAGCAGAGAAACTGGCAAAAAAATCGATTGATCTTGGGCTGGACCCACTGGATGCAATCAACAAGGGTTTTGTGCTTGGTGTGAACCACGTAGGCGAAGAATTCAGCTGCGGGAACGCGTTCCTGCCAGAGCTGGTGATGGCAGGCGAGGCGATGAAGACAGCAGTGAGCACGCTTGAACCTGAAATGGCGCGGCGCGGGACCGAGCGGCAGGTGCTTGGAAAGGTGGTACTGGCGACGATCCACGGTGATATCCATGATATCGGGAAGACACTGGTTGGGACTATGCTCTCCGCGGCTGGCTTTCAGGTTTACGATATGGGCGTGGATGTGCCAGTTGCCACGCTGGTGCAGAAGGCGCGCGAGGTGGATGCGGACATCGTGGGGGTGAGCGCGCTTCTAACCACGACGATGGTGCGGCAGCGAGACGTTGTGGAAGCGCTGGATGACATGGGGATGCGTCCAAAAGTGAAAGTGATGGTTGGCGGCGCGCCTGTGACGGGCGAATGGGTGAAAGAAATAGGGGCAGACGGCTACAGCGAGGACGCGATCGGGGCAGTTGCGGTGGCGCGCAAGCTGGTTGGGAAATAGGTGGAGCGGGCGATGGGACGCAAAATCAAATCGATCACCGATCCAAAGCTCAGCCTGAACCTGTTTACGCGCGAGGAAGTGCAGCGAATTCACACCGCCACGCTGGACGTAATTGAAAACGTGGGTGTGCGCTTTCCGTCGGCGAGGGCATTAGAGATCTGGGAAGCGCATGGAGCGGATGTCAATCGCGAGACCTCGGTGGTTAAGGTGGAAGGCGAATTGATTGAAGAAGCCTTGAAAAGCGCACCGCCGGCTTACACCTTAGCGGCACGCGACCCGGAACAAGACCTGCCGATGGACGGGAACCATGTCTTTCTAGGAACGGACGGCTGTGGGGTGGAGGTGCTGGATATTCACAACGGTGAGCGGCGGCGGTCTCGCCTGCAGGATGTGGAAGAAATCGCTCGGGTGGCAGACTACCTGGAAGAAGTAGCTTTTCACTGGGTTGCAGTTTCAGCACAAGACAAACCCGCAGAGACGCGCGGGCTGCACGAGCTGAAGGCGATCTGGGATAACTCAACCAAGCACGCCCAGACCGAGAGCATCTATTCTGTGCCGGAAGCCTATGCAGCGGTGGAGATGGCGGCGGCGATAGCCGGAGGAAAAGAGGCGCTGAAAAAGCGGCCAGTGCTATCGATGATGCAGTGCACCGCGCCGCCGCTGGGACATGACGGCGGGAGCCTGGATGCAGCGTTAATCGGGGCGGAGGCCGGACTGCCGGTCGGGTTTATGACAATGGCTGCCTGCCTGACGACCGGTCCAGCGACGACAGCCGGGACGCTGGTGGTGGGGAACGCCGAGGTGATCGCCGGGACAGCGCTGATCCAGCTGGCGTATCCGGGGGCGCCAGTCTTCTATGCGGCGGCGCAGACCGCGTCTGATTTGAGGAGCGGGGCTTATACCGGCGGAGGTCCGGAAGATTATCTGTTTGGAGCGGCTACGAACGTCCTGGCGGATTTTTACAATATCCCGCTCTCCATGGGCTCGTTTGCGACTGGCGCAAAGCAGCCAAACTGGCAGGCTGGCGTGGACAACAGCTTATCCACGCTGATGGCGTGTATTGTGATGTCAGACATGCTGCTTGGGGTTGGGTTCCTGCATGGCAGCCGGATCTGGTCTTACGCGCAGATGCTGCTGGACACCGAGATTTACAACATCATCCATAAGACCCTGCAAGGGATCGTGGTCAACGATGAAACGCTGGCGCTGGATGTGATTAAAGCGGTCGGACCGGGAGGCAATTTCCTGAAGCAGAAGCACACGATCAAGCACATGCGCGAGGTTTTCCTGCCGCAATTTATGGATCGCAGACCATATAACGAATGGCAAGAGAAAGGCGATGGTCCGGCGGATTGGGCATTAGAGAAGGCGCGCCAGATCTTAGCGACGCACCAGCCGGAAAAACTTGAAGCGGGACTATCTGCAGAGCTTGACAGGATCCTTGCAGCAGCGGAAAAAGACCTGGTGAAATAGAAAGCGGACATCGATGCAGCCAAAAATTAGATTACTTACAGAAGAAATGGTCCAGCGGGTGCTGGAGGAAGCTTTTGAATTGATGATGCGCCCAGGGATCCGGGTGCAGTCGGCGGAAGCACGCCAGCTGCTTAGAGCCAGCGGGGCAGAAGTGGATGAAAACGAGGAGGTGGCGCGAATCCCGGAGCGGATGGCGCGTGAAGCGCTGAAGACGGCGCCGGCGCAGTTTTCGCTGTACGATCGAAGCGGGAATACTGCGGTGAACTACGGCGGGGACGATGTCCACTTTGACCCGGGTTCTTCGGGTGTGCATATCCTGGACAGCGAGACATTGGAGCACCGCCCTTCTTCTGCAGCAGACCTGGTAAAGATTGTCAAACTTACGGAAATGCTGCCGCAGTATGCCGCCCAATCGACGGCGGTTGTCTGCAACGAGGTACCGAAAGCGATCGGCGACCTGTACCGGCTCTTTCTCGTGCTGCGGTATTCGGACAAACCGATTGTGACCGGGAGCATTCTCGATTCAGACGCTGCAGACGATGATCGACATGCTGGCAATCTTCGCAGGTGGGCGGGAGGGTCTGAAGACAAGACCGCAGGCTGTGTTCGATGTATGCCCATCGCCGCCGTTGATCTGGAGTGAATTCGGGGCGCAAAACTTGATGGAGCTGGCGCGGGCGGGAATCCCGGCGCAGATGGTCTCAATGCCGCTGCCAGGGGCTGCGGCGCCGGTAACGCTGCTTGGGGCAGTTGTGCAGCACGCGGCGGAATGCCTGAGCGGGATTGTGATCCACCAGCTCGCGCAACCTGGAGCACCAATCGTGTGGGGAGGAGCTCCGGCGGTCTTTGATATGCGCAAGGGGACGACGCCGATGGGGGCGATTGAGACGGCGATGATCGACGCCTCTTACACGCAGGTCGGAAAGTCGCTCCATCTTCCGACGCACACCTACCTGGGCGCAAGCGATTCCAAACTGGTGGATGCGCAGGCGGGAATGGAGAGCGGGATGAGCGCTCTGGTGGGAGGGCTGGCGGGGATCAACATGATCTCTGGGGCAGGGATGCTGGACTTCCTGGCATGCTTCAGCCTGGAAAAGCTGGTGGTGGATGCCGAAGCGATCGCGATGACGATGCGGCTGCTGCGCGGCGTGGAGGTCCATACCGAAACGCTTGCGACGGCAATGTTCGAAGGGATTAATTTCAAAGGCGAATTCCTTAAACAAAAAGTCACCCGCCAATTATTTGCAATAGAGCAGCAGCTGCCGTCGGCGGTGATCGACCGAGCCTCGGTGAGAGGCTGGAAGGAAGACGGAGGGAAAGACACGTATGGGCGCGCAAAAGACCGAGTTCAGGCGCTGCTGGGAGAATATCGTGAGCCGGAGGGATTCCAGGACCAGCGGGCAGAGCTCAACCAAATGGTGAAGCGATTGGCTTCAGGCGCAGGAATGGTGCAGCCGATTGAAGCCTGAAGCAGGAGGGCCAGAAGCATTCTGAATTTAGAAAACTGTTGAACGGGCTGGAAGGAGGTGAAGAAGACCGTGAAGCAAGAGGTCTGGATGCCGGGAAATCCGGTCAACCTGCAGATGATGTCGGATTGATTGCCCGGTATCGATTGAAGCGAGTTGATCAAGTGAAGCGAAAGATGATCAAGAAGGAACATGGAGCTTTTGTGAGGAGAGCAGCATGGCTAAGAGATATTTCTGGATCACTTTTTCAATCCTGGTGATATTTGGCCTGATCGCGGCAGCTTGCGCAAGCCCGACACCGACACCCCAGCCGGAGGCGGTTGAGCCAGCAGTGGAAGAGCCGGCGGCGGAAGAACTGGAAGCAACAGAACCGGCAGCGACAGAAGCACCTGCCGAACCGGCAGCGACCGAGGCGCCTGCTGAACCCACCCAACCGCCAAGCAGCGAGGGTGGAAAATTGGTCATGCTCGATTGGGCTGGCTATGAGATCCCGGAATTCTGGGGGGAGTTCAAAACCAACCATCCGGACGTCCAGGTGGATTTCAGCTTTTTGACGGAGAGCGCGGAGGTTTTCTCGAAACTTCAGAGCGGTTTCGAGGCAGACCTGGTACATCCATGCTCGAATTACTGGAAGCTGCTGGCAGATGAGGGAATGGTACAGCCGATCGATACCAGCAAGCTGAAAAACTGGCCTGGAGTCACCGAATCGCTGGCAAAACAAGGCGAATTCGATGGGAAGCAATATTGGATCCCGTGGGATTGGGGTTTCGAATCGATTCTTGTGCGCAAGGACCTGGTAGAGAAGGTACCCGAAGCGTGGGCAGATATCTGGGACCCGCAGTACAAGGGCAAAATATCGATCAATGACTCGGGCGAGGCGGCGCATATTTGGACATCGCTGGCTTTGGGGCTAGATCCCTGGAACCAGACTGCTGAGGAATATGAGCAGGTGCACCAGAAACTGCTGGATCTGGCGCCTAACGTGCTGGCTTATTGGACGGGACAAACCGACCTGGACCAGATGCTGGCATCAGGCGACGCCTGGCTGGGCGTTGGGGCATGGAACGCTTCCTATGTCGGGCTGCTGAAAGAAAACTATGATGTCGTTTATATCGACCCGAAGGAAGGGCGCACCGGATACCTGTGCGGCTTTGGCATCCCCACGACTTCGAAGAACGTGGAGCTGGCGCACGAAATGATCGACGCCTACCTGGCACCGGAATCGCAGGCTTACCTGGCTAACGAATACGGCTATGGGGTGGCGAACCAGGAGGCGCTTGCCTTGATCGATGAGGAAGTGATCAAGCTGCTCTCGTTAGATGACGAGGAGATGATCAGCCGAACGATCTTCTACAAGTACATCACCGACGAACAGCGCCAATTGTGGACCAACACCTGGTCTGAGGTCAAGACCTCACAATAATGGAGTAATGCCTGGCTCATGGGAGACACCTGATCCCATGAGCCAGGCTCTATCAAGGTGAAATGGGATGGAAAACCGCAGTCGTCTACTTACTCTGGTTGGACCTCCAGCAATCTACCTGGTGCTTTTCTTCATTCTGCCGCTCGGGATCATGACACTCTTCAGCTTCAAGGCCGGCACACTGGGCTCAGAACAGGGAGAGCTCTCCTTAAAGAACTACCAGCTTTTCCTTGGCACCCCATCCTTCATCCGGCTGCTCTTCCGTTCGGGGTTGATCGCTCTGGTGGTTGCATCGATTTCAACCGTGTTGGCATACCCACTGGCTTACTACCTGGCTTTTCAAGCCGGTGAAAAACGAGTGATGCTGCTGACTTTGATGATCATCCCAACATGGACGAGCTACCTTCTGCGGATCTTCGCCTGGAAATTGATCCTTGGCTCTAATGGTCTGTTAAACAGCCTGCTGCTCTGGGCAGGGGTGATCGATCAGGCGAGCCCGATTTTGCTCTACAGCCGGACGGCGGTGATGATCACCCTGGTGTATGTTTGGGTGCCGTTTGTGGCGATGCCAATCTTTGCGGCACTGGGGCGGATCGATAAGAGCCTGCTGGAAGCGGCTATGGATTTGGGATGCCCGCCTTTTGAGGCTTTCTTGCGGGTGACGCTGCCTCTGAGCCTGCCAGGTGTGGTGGCGGGATTTTCTTCTGCCTGATTCCGACGTTGGGCGAATATGTCACACCGCTGCTCGTCGGAGGAGGGAAAGGGGCGATGTATGGGAACCTGATCCAGGACCAGTTTGTGCGAGCGCTGAACTGGTCGATGGGATCTGTGATGAGCCTGGCGATGCTGATCGGGGTGCTGGCATTGCTTGGGGTTTTTAGCCGGTTTGGTTCAGTGTCGAAACTGCTGGAGCTATGAGATGAACGCCAGGCGGAAAATCTCATGGGGCGCGGTTTACTACTGGATCATGTTGGGGATCCTGTTCCTGCCGATTGGGCTGCTGATCCTCTTTTCGTTCAACAATTCAACCAGGCTGGTTTTCCCGCTGCGCGGATTCACCCTGCAGTGGTTCGGCGAGCTTTCCAGGAATCCAGAGCTGCTTGGAGCTGTGAAAACGAGCGTGATATTGGGTTTTGCATCGTCTTTTCTGGCAACAGTGCTGGGGATGATGGGCTCGCTGGCGATCGTCCGCTTTCGGTTTCGAGGGCGTAATGCATTCATTGCAGCGGCGGCGCTGCCTTTGGTCATCCCCTATGTCATTTTGGGGGTCTCACTGCTGATCATGCTGCACACGCTGGGCGTGCCGCTTTCGGCATGGACAGCGGGATTGGCGCATGTGGTAATCAGCCTGCCGTACGCGCTATTGGTCATCACCGCCAGGCTGGTGGGTTTCCCGCAAAACCTGGAGGAAGCAGCGATGGACCTGGGTGCAACCTACTGGGAGGCGCTGAGGCGAGTCACACTGCCGATCATGTTCCCGGCGCTGATGGCAGCGTTCTTGATCTGCTTTACGATCTCATTTGACGAATTTGCGATTGCGTCGTTTCTTGTGGGCACTCAGCCCACCCTGCCCGTATATCTATATTCCCAACTGCGTTTTCCGACGAGACTGCCGCTGGTAGTGTCGATGGCGGCGATTTTGATGATGCTCTCAATGATCGTGGTATTTTTCTCGGAGTGGCTGCGCCGGATTGGTCAGCAGTCACAAAGCAATAATAAAATGGGAAACCTATGAGCGAACCAGCGGTCACGCTTCGGAACGTCACTAAAGTCTTCAGTTCCTCTCAAGAGATTAAGGTCGACGATATCTATGCTGTCAGGAACTTAAATCTCGAGATCGCAGCAGGGGAATTCTTTACACTCCTTGGGCCAAGCGGATGCGGGAAGACAACCACCTTGCGCCTGATCGCAGGATTCGAGACGCCGACCCAAGGCGAGGTCTTCATCCAGGGGACGCCGGTAGGCAAAACCCCGCCGAACAAGCGTCCGGTGAACACGGTTTTCCAAAATTACGCGCTCGTTTCCACACCTGACGGTGGGACGGAATGTTGGCTTTGGGCTTGAAATCAAGAAGGTACCACGCGAAGCACGCGAGGCGCAGGTGGAAGAAGCGCTTAAGCTGGTGCAGCTAGGTGGGATGGGAACTCGCAAGCCTTCGCAGCTCTCTGGAGGGCAGCAGCAGCGGGTTGCACTGGCGCGAGCACTGGTCAACAAGCCTGCAGTGCTGCTGTTGGATGAACCACTGGGGGCGTTGGACCTCAAGCTGCGTAAAGCGATGCAGATAGAGCTAAAACAAATCCAGGCGCAGGTGGGGATCACTTTTGTGTATGTGACGCATGACCAGGAGGAGGCGCTGACGATGTCTGACCGGATCGCGGTGATGAACAAAGGTCAGATCTTGCAGCTAGGCGACCCGGTGTCACTATATGAGCGACCTGCGAACCAGTTTGTGGCAGATTTCATCGGAGAGAGCAATTTTTTCAAGGGTACAGTGGAAAGCGCGGATGGGATGAGGGTACGCATCCATTCCGAAGGAGCGCTGGTGGAGGCATTTGCAGCGTCACAGAACCTTGAGCGAGGTCAGGAAGTGGTGTTTACGGTTCGCCCAGAGAAACTGCAGATCGCAAAAAAAACTGAAATGGCACCCGGAGCGCTCAGCGGGATTATCCTGGAGGCGATTTACATCGGCACGGATACGCGCTACCTGATCAAGCTTGAATCCGGGCGAACGCTGGTGGTGCGCGCCCAAAACTGTTCTGGCGCAGAACTGGGCAACTTAAATAAGGGTGACTTTATCCGAGTAAGCTGGGCTTCAAAGGAAGCCCATATTTTGGCGGAATGAGGCTGCGGTCCAGCGGCATGCAATCAGCGTTCGGCGAACCAATAATCTCAGCTACGACTGTGAAAAGACAGGAGCACTGACCAAAGGTATGGAAGAAAAGAATTCACGAGAATATGGACGCTTCAGCCAGCTTTCACCGGATCAAGCAGAGCAGATTTACAATGCAAGTCTGGAGATTTTGGAGCGGATCGGGGTGAGGATGCACCTGCCGGAGGCGGTTGAGCTACTGCGAAAAGCTGGCGCCAGGGTGGAGGAAGGCAACCGGGTGCACATTCCGGCTGAGCGGGTGCGATGGGCAATTCATACTGCGCCAAAGCAGGTCAGTTTGTTCAATCGAAGAGGCAAAGAGGCGATCGTCCTGAGAGAGGGGCAGTGCTACTACGGACCGGGTTCGGACTGCCTGAATATCATCGACCATCGGGACGGCTTTAAGCGAAAACCAATCCTGGCGGATGTAGCGGAAGGGACGAGGCTGTGCGACGCACTTGAACACATCGATTTTGTGATGTCGATGGTACTGCCAACGGATGTCGACCAAACACTGGCGGATGTTTACCAGATGGAAGTGATGCTGGCAAACACAATCAAACCCATTGTCTATGTGTCCTATGAAACGGAGGGTCTCAAGGCGGCAGTTGAAATGGCTGAGGCGGTGATGGGGGGAGACTTGGCTTTGCGAATGAAGCCGATCCTGACCTGCTATATTAACGTCGTTTCAGGTGCGACCCATAATGAAACCGGGCTGCAGAAGCTGATTTATCTGGCAAAGAAAGGGCTGCCGATTTTGTATATCCCTGGCTCGAATGCAGGTGTGACCAGCCCGATGACGATGGCGGGGGCAGTGGCGCTCGACCTGGCGGGCGGGCTTGCAGGGCTGGTGCTGGCTCAGCTCGAACAAGAGGGCAGCCCTTATATCATCTCTGGAATGGACCCAGCCGCGCTGGACATGCGCACTATGGTCTCACCTTACGCGTACCCAGAACGGGGGATCATCCAGGCGATGGGGAAGCGCGATGGGCTGCCAACTTTTTCGCTGGCAGGAGGTCGGATTCAAAACTGGTGGACCAACAAGCAGCAGCCGAGGCAGCTTTGACACTGCTAGGGGACACTTTGATGGGGGGAAATCTGATCCATGATTTGGGGTATCTAGAATTGGGGCTGTGCTTTTCCTTTGCGCAGCTGGCGATCTGCAACGAGATCGTCAGCTGGATCAAGGCTTTTCTGAAGCCGATTAATGTCTCGGAGGAGACCCTGGCACTGGATATTATCGAAAAGGATGCTGGAGGCGGACACTATTTAAGAGATGCACATACCCGCCGCCATATTCGCGATCATTGGTATCCAGTTATCTTCGAAAGGGGGACCTACGCCGATTGGGCCGCCAGAGGAGGATTGTCGTTGGGAGAAAGGGCAGCTTTACAGGTTGAGAGGGCGCTCGGCGATCACCAGCCTGAACCGCTTTCGAAAGAGGCGAGCTTGAGGCTGGCAGAAATCGTTAGAAGAGCTGAATCGACCGCAAAAACCAGGACGAAAGAAAAATGAGGTGAGTTTTAGGTATGAGAACGAAATTCTTAGATTACGAAAGATTACTGCGGATTCCAAGTGTTCATTCAGAGAATGGATTTGATCTATCGGCGGACGGGAAAAGGGCTGCTTTTGCATGGAATAAGACCGGGCAGTGGGAAATCTATGTAATGGAGCTGGATTCCCCAGGGTATGCCAGTCAGGTGACCGGCGGCGAAGGCGCAAAGCTGGGACCGCGCTTTTCTCCTGACGGAAAGTGGCTGCTGTATGCGCTCGACCTGAATGGAGGCGAATGCTACGATATCTGCTTGTGCAACCTGGAGAGCGGAGCGCAAACAAACCTGACCCCTGGAACCTCAGAAACGATCTTGCCGGACCTGGCATGGTCTCCGGATGGGGATGAGATCGCATATATCTCCGACATTTCTGGGAGGTTCAGCACCTACATCCACGGGATTGAACGAGAGGGCGGCAAGCTTGCAGGCGAGGCTAAACTGGTTTTTGACAGATCTGGACCGAATATGGAAGTCGAATGGAGCCCGGATGGACAGTACCTGGCGGTGACTGCAGAAAGCCAAGGGCAGGATTATGCTACTTTTATCGTAAGTATTAAAGATTTCTGAATTTATCAGCGAGGCATTTCCGATCGCGATCGATGGGAAGGAGCTCAATGCCAAATTGAGGCGCTGGTCGCCCGATGGAAATAAGCTAGCATTCTCATCAGATTTTTTGGGCAGCTTCAATGTCGGTGAAATTGATCCCATTTCAAAACAAGTGACCTGGCTTACCGCTGGGGATGGGGACAAAGTCGAGCCCGATTGGTCAAGAGACGGCAAAAGGATCTGCTATGTCCACAGTGAAGGTCCAGACAGCTGGCTGGCGGTCAAAGAACTGGATTCGGGGTCGGTAGACAAGTTTCAGATCGAACCGGGGCAGCATTTCCGGCCTCGATTTACACCGGACGGTGAGGCGGTGCTGTTCACTTTTGACAGCCCGCGCAGACCCGAGGACCTATGGCGCTTCAAGCTCAAGACCCAAGAGCCTCGCCAGCTGACGCACTCACTTCCGGAGGACCTGAAGCCAGAAGATTTCATCATGCCACGGCATGTCTACTACCCGAGCCACGACGGGCGCAGCGTGCCGGCGCTGCTGTTTCTGCCGGAAGGGGCGAGCGAAGGAAGCAGCAGGAAGCCGCCGGCAGTGGTCCTGGTGCACGGAGGGCCGACATGGCTCTTCGCGTTCCTCTGGTATCCAATTATGGCGCACATGGCAAGCAGAGGGTGGGTGGTGCTAGCGCCGAACTACCGCGGATCGACCGGGTACGGACGTGAATGGCAGCTTGCAAACCGCTTCGAGCTGGGCAAGATCGATACGATGGATGTGGCGGCAGGGGTGGACTACCTTCTTGGGGAAGACCTGGCAGACCCGGGGAGGATCGCGATCACCGGAAGGAGCCACGGGGGATATCTCACAATGTCGTGCCTGACTACTTACCCAGAGCGGTGGGCAGCAGGCTCGGCAGTGGTGCCGTTCCTGAACTGGTTCAGCTCCCATACGGCCATACGCAACGATCTGCAGCACTGGGAAACCGAGAATATGGGAGATCCAGTCGTCGATGAGAGGATGTGGCGCGAACGGTCACCATTTTTCTACCTTGATCGGATTCAGGCACCGGTTCAGATGATCAGCGGGGCTAATGATCCCCGCTGCCCGGCGAGCGAATCGACGGCGGCGCGGGATGAACTCTTAAGGTTGGGAAAAGTGGTCGAGCTGCTGCTTTACCCGGATGAGGGCCATACTTTTCTAAAAGTGGAAAATGTCGTCGACCATGAATTGAAACGCGTGGAATTCCTGAGAAAATATCTGGAAGAAGATCAAGGATAACGCGAACGATGCTGAAGCTTACCGCGATTGATTTGGAAGAAGTTGAAGCAATCCACCAGGCAACCTTACGCATCTTGTCGGAGAGCGGGGTGATCCTCACCCAAGAAGAAGGAAGACAGATCCTGGAGGCGGAGGGTGCAACCCTGGATGGGAAGCATGTAAAGATGCCGCCGGAGCTGGTGGAACGCCTGGTTGGACGGTGCCCGCGGGTCGTACATCTGCGAGGCCGAGGCGGGACGCAGAAAACTTTGGGTGATGGGAGCCTGCACTGGCACAACCTGGGCGGAGCGAGGGACATTTACGACGCACGCACCGGCAAGCGACGCGGCGCACTGATCCAGGATGTTTGTGAGAGCGTCCGAATCCTGGATGCGCTGGATGGGGCAACAACGATCACCCCCTTTTACACCCCGCAGGATACTCCCGGGGAATTGATGTCGCTGGCGATGTATCGACATGCGCTGCCGAACACAGTCAAGCCGCTGCAAGGACCTGGGGTGCAAACCGGATTGGAAGCGCGGCTGGCAATTCAAATGGCAGAGACGCTAGGACCGGCACAGGAGTATTTGAGCCTGAGCGTATCGCCGGTAAGCCCGCTGACGTTTCCGGATGAGGGTGTGGGCGCGATCCTAGAGATCGCACGAAACGGAATCCCTTTTGCGCCGCTGCCTTGCCCAACAGCAGGCACGACCGCGCCGCTTTCGATCGCCGGGGCGCTTGCGCAGCAGAATGCCGAGGTGCTGGCGAGCATCGTGCTGGCACAAGCAGTCCATCCGGGGCTGCCAACGGTCTACTGCGGGAGGCTGGCGATGATGGAGCCGCGTAGCGGGATTTCTGTGTGGGGTGGGGTTGAGCTCGGGCTGGCTTCGGCGGGGACAGTGGCGATCGGCCACCGGTATGGGCTGCCGGTGAACGTATACGGGTTCTCGACCAACTCGCATATGCTGGATATCCAGTGTGGATTTGA
The DNA here is from genome assembly GCA_963827155.1 of uncultured Chloroflexia bacterium. Classification (GTDB taxonomy): domain Bacteria; phylum Chloroflexota; class Anaerolineae; order Anaerolineales; family UBA4823; genus UTCFX2. The sequence goes on from CAWGZV010000003.1 coordinate 64,021, forward strand.
GCGGGCGCTCAACGCAGCGATCCCGGCACTGGCAGGGGCGGATGAGCTTTCGGGGATTGGGGAATTAGAAGCCGGGGTGATGGGCTCGCACGCTCAGATGGTGGTCGACAGCGAGATCGCGGCGAGCGTGAGGCGATTGAGGCAGGGTATCGCAGTAAACGAGGATTCGCTGGCGGTGGAGGTCATCGCGGCGGTGATGAACGGCAGCCATAATTTTCTGGGCCAGCGGCACACGAGCCGGTACCTGCGGGGAGGCGAGATGCTGACACCCCCCCTGGCAGAACGCAGGACCTGGGAGACATGGGAGCGTGATGGCAGGGCAGGCATGGCTGAACGTGCACAGGCGGAGGCAGACCGAATCCTGAATATCCACCAGGTAGAGCCTTTGAGCGCCGAGCAAGATCAGGCGCTGGAGGCAATCATGGCGGAAGCAGCAAGTTTGTTGGTAAGAAAGTAGACGAACCAGGAGAATGATTATGTCTTTAGCAAAAGCCAAGGAAATGGAAGCCCAGATCTCAAACTGGCGGAGAACGTTTCACCGCTACCCAGAGCTGGGATATCAGGAGCATCGCACTTCGGCAAAAGTGGCGGAAGTATTGAATAATTTGGGATACCGGGTGCGGACAGGAGTCGGCAAGACAGGCGTGGTAGCCGACCTGGGGACAGGGAAGCCAATGATTGCGGTTCGGGCTGATATGGACGCGCTTCCGATCCAGGAAGCCAACCAAGAGCCCTATGCATCTGAGCGGGCAGGACTGATGCACGCTTGCGGGCACGATTCCCACACGGCCATGGCATTAGGCGCAGCCACGCTGCTTTCAAAAGAAAACCTGAAAGGGAGCGTAAGGTTCTTATTCCAGCCGTCAGAGGAAATGAACGATGCGGAGGGATTGAGCGGGGCGATGCGGATGATCTCAGACGGAGCGATGGAGGGAGTCGATGCGGTGATTGCGCTCCACGTAGAACCTGCGACACCGGTCGGCGCAATCCGAATTGAAGCGGGTCCATTTTCAGGCGGAGTCGATTCCTGGTTTGCCAAGATTATAGGAGTAGGCGGGCATGGGGCGAGCCCGCACCATGGGATCGACCCGATCTACATCGCAGGCCATGTCATCCTAGCGATCAATGGGATCGTCTCGCGGCGGCTGGATCCATTTGAACCGGCAGTAGTCAGTATCGGCGCGATCCATTCTGGACAGGCAGAAAATGTCATCCCGGGATTGGTCGAGATGAATGGGACAATTCGCTACATGGAGCCAGCGATCCAAAAGAAAATCCATACTGAGCTGGAGAGAGCGTTCGAGATCGCCCGAACGCTGGGCGGAGATTACGAGCTTGTCATTCAGGCCGGGACGCCGCCGATGATCAACGATCCGAAGGTGGTGGCGTTGATCAAGGAGACAACTGCAGATATGCTTGGGGCTGGGAGCCTGCTGGCGCCGCTGAATGGACTTGGAGCGGAAGACTTCGGCTGCTTTTCGGAAATCTCGCCAGGGGCAATGTTCTCGCTTGGTTGTATGATTGAAGGCGACCAAAGACAGATCCACAACCCGCGATTTGACCTTGACGAAGCCTGCCTCCCGGTTGGGACGACGATCTTGACTGAGACAGTACTGCGGCTTATGAAGGAGCTATAGCGCGGTTGAGGTCAGCCAACTGCCTGGTAAACGCTGCTCAGCGAAGCCTCGATGGATCTGGACGCTTAAGCCGAGCTGTGAGTATCTCGAGCTTGATTACGCTCCCATTCTTCACGCAGGATCCCCATATATATCAGATCGGTGCGGCGTCCGCCACGGTTCTCGCTACTGCGCAAACGGCCTTCTTCGATAAATCCGGCTTTAGTATAAACGTGAACAGCCCGCGGATTGTATTCGGACACTGCCAGAGAGACCCGCTGCAGGTTGAGCTCGGTAAAAGCGTAGCGCAGAATGAGGCGAATAGCGTCTGAGCCGTAGCCTTTTCCCCAACTCTCCCGCTCGCCCAAACCAATTTCGAGAAAATTCTCGTTGAACGGCAGTTCGACATCCTCAAATCCGATCTCGCCGATCAGCCGGTCGTCCTCCAAGGTGTGGATTGCGAACATAATAAAACCTGGCGGGTCTTTGAACAACTCCCCTTCCAGCCATTCTCTGGTAGATTGAACCGACATTGGGCGAGAAGGTTCCGAAGCCATCAAACGCCAATACTCCGAATTCTGCGACCATCTCGAAAAAGCTTCAGCCATGGTCTCAGGATCGATTGCCTTGAGGCGGACCAGTTTACCTTGAAATATATCCTTATTCATTGTTTAGCTGCCCTACCTGGATGGTTTCAATCTGCATGAGGCGCCTCCCAATCAGGGCACAAGAGGCCATACAGCAGCAAATCCCACCGCCGTCCAGCACGAACGAGAGCCTGGCGGCGCCTGACCTCCTCGATAAAACCGGCTTTCTCGAACAGGCGCTTCGCCCCCAGGTTGTAATCTGCAATCTCTGCTCCCAGGCGGTAAAGGTTAAGCTTCGCCGAACGCATATTCCAGAAGCAAGTCCAGAATTTCTGTTCCAAAACCCCTTTGCCGATATTGGGGTTCTCCGATCGCCAGACGGATCCAGCCCGCGCCATTATTCCATTCGATCCAGCGGATCGATGCCAATCCAATCAGGCAGTTGTCCTGCTTGAAACGGACCGTGAAATAGAAGAGGTCATTCTTCTCGTCCTGTTCCTTTTCAAGAGCTTCGAGCTTTTTTTTCACCTGACCAACAGAGACCGGGTAGATTGGTTTGATTTCCACCAAACTCAGGTATTCTGGGTCGTGGCTCCACCGGGAAATGACAGGAGGATCGTTCTCGTGGTCGATTGGCCCAAGGCTGATATTTGGCCCCACAAATAGCTGTTTGTGGATATTCATACATTCCTCATTGAGTGGATTTCATTTATGACGTGAAACGGCTAAGCTTATCCATTGTTGGGAAACCAGGCGCGGTCGATCTATTCAAAAACGGTTCTTCAGGCTGGTTCAAGAAAGCTGGTCAGCCAGCGAGTGAGGATGTACTGACCACCAGATTCCAGACATTGAAACCAAGATTATACTCCCACAATCTTTATGCCGGTTATGTCACTATCTGATAAAATCGATTCTAATCCCCTCCCCCGGTCGGTCAATCATGGAGGCAATTTATGCTCGAGGCAGTATTTTCAGGCACGGGTCCTCCAGATTCATTGAAAATTTGTGTTCTCAGCGATGAGGAATATCATCCCTGGAACCCTTCTGAATACCTTCAAGAGTACGATTGGGAGCTATATCTCTTGAACCGGCTGAATTCTGTGCCCATCGTTCAGGAGCTGGTTAAGCGTGATTTCGACATTTTTTTAAACCTATGCGACGCATCCTGGAACGAACCGTATCCTGGACCTGAAGTAATAAAGGCGCTGGAAAACGCCGAGGCTGCTTTCACCGGCGCAGACTCCGCTTTCTACGATCCCAGCCGGGAAGACATCAAAAGGGTGTGCCGGTATTTTGGAATTTGCACGCCCGAAGGCTTAGAAGCCTGCAACGATGAGGATATCAAAAAAGCCGCCGGCACCCTGCACTTTCCCCTGATCGTAAAATCCATCCAAAGCTTTGCCAGCGTGGGGATCCAGCGCGAATCTCGAGTTGAATCGTTTGAGGCGCTGAGGGAGCAGGCAGACCGAATCATACGCGAATACGATGGGGCACTGATCGAAGAGTTCATTGATGGAGACGAATACACGATCCTGGTAGTGGAAAACGCTGACGACCCGGCTGATCCTTTCGTCTATCCCCCCATCCAATATATCTTTCCGGGTGAAGAGACATTCGACCATTATGAAGCAAAATGGGTTTTAGACAAATTCAAGCGATGCGTCCCATGCCAGGATCCAGCCTTGGAAAAGAGGTTGGTTGAAGTAGCTGGAAAGCTATTCACGGGATTGAATGGGGTCGGATACGGCCGCTGCGACATACGCGTGAATAGGGAAGGAGATATTTTTGTATTGGAGATCAATCCCAACTGTGCGATCTTGTATCCCCGCAATGAAATCACAGACAGCTCCGACCGGATACTGCTCATGCATCCAGAAGGGCACCGCGGTTTTCTCAATCGGATCTATAAGGCAGCACAAGCTCGCCAAAAACGCGTCCTCCCCAAGTGGTATGTACGCTACCACTCGGCTCGAGGATACGGTCTCTATGCCCGCCAGGCGATCGCGGCTGGCGAGATCATTCTTCCGTTTGAGAAGCGACCACACAGCCTGGTAAGGTGGAGTCTTGTGCAGCAATCCTGGAAACTGGAAGAACAGGAGCTTTTTGTGCGGCATGGTTATCCGCTGTCGGAGGAGGTGTGGGTGGGGTTAAGCGACAATCCAGCCGAATGGACACCGATCAACCACGGCTGCGATCCAAACGCCTGGTGGGAAGGGCTGGATGTAGCGGCGCGCCGACCGATTGCGGAGGGAGAAGAGATCACAATGGAATACGGCACTTTTCACAACGAGCTGATGCCAGAGTTCAGGTGCTCCTGCGATGCGCCGGACTGCCGGAAAACCATCCGAGGGACGGATTACCTGGCGCCATTTATAGAGCGGTACGACGGACATATCTCTGACTATGTGAGGGTTAAACGGATCGAGCTGGGAAGAAATGATGGTTGAAGAAGATGATTGAAGCCACTTTCGCCAGCAAGAGTTTGCCGGGGGCGTTGAAAATTTGTGTGATCGTGGACGAAGATTATTATGCTTACAATCCAGCCGTATTCTTGAAAGACTATTCATGGGAAATATATTTCGTCAACTTGCTGAATTCTACAGCAGTTGTTCAGGAACTGGTGAAACGTGATTTCGATATTTTCCTTAATATGTGCGATGCAAGCTGGACCGAGCGCTACCCTGGCCCAGAAGTCATAAAAGCCCTGGAAAACGCGGAGGTCGCTTTCACCGGAGGGGATTCACATTTTTATGATCCTTCGCGGGAGGATATGAAGAGGATCTGCAGGCATTATGGGATTCTCACTCCCGGAGGGGTTGAGGTGAGCTGCGAGGCAGATATCGATCAGGCGGTAGAGGGTCTTCGTTTCCCCTTGTTTGTTAAAATCCCGAACAGTTTTGGCAGCACGGGAATCGAGCGGACATCGCGGGTGGAGACGATTGAGGCGCTGCATTCTCAGGCCAGGCAAGTGATCCACGATTTCGGAGGGGCGCTGATCGAGGAATTTATTGAGGGGCGTGAATTTACAGTCCTGGTGGCAGAGAACCCTGAGGATCCGTTTGAGCCAAAAGCGTACAATCCAATCGAGTTTGTATTCCCGCCGGGCGAGTCCTTCAAGCACTTTGATTTGAAGTGGAAGGACTATGAGCTATTACGGGCAGAGCCGTGCAGAGATCCTGTCCTGGCAGAACGACTGATGGAGTTTGCCCGGAAATTGTTCATTGGGTTGAACGGGGTGAGCTACGGGCGCTGCGATATTCGGGTGAACCCCGAGGGGGAGGTCTACCTATTAGAGATCAACCCTAACTGCGGCATTTTTTATGGATTGGACGAGCCAGGCAGCGCCGATTTCGTGCTGCTGAACGACCCAGAAGGGCACAGCGGCTTTTTGGACAGGATCTTCAAAGCTGCGTTGGCCCGCCAGAAACGGATTAAGACCAGATATGCCGTACGCCACCACCCGGAGCGAGGATATGGGCTGTATGCGCGCCGAGCGATTGACGCCGGCGAGGTCATCTTACCCCGTGAAAAACGCCCGCATACGCTTGTCAGCCGAAGTTATGTCCAAAAAAACTGGAAGCCTGAAGAGCAGCAGCTCTTCTTGCGCCACGGATATCCATTGACGGACGAGGTATGGGTGTCGCTGAGCAGCAACCCGGCTGAGTGGACGCCGATCGCCCATTCTTGCGATCCGAACGCATGGTGGCAAGGGCTGGATGTTACTGCGCGCCGATCCATTGAAGAGGGGGAGGAGATCACGCTGGATTACGCGACTTTTCGCAACGAACTGATGCCCGAATTCGCGTGCAGATGCGAGGCGCCTGGGTGCCGGAAGGTGATCCGCGGGACGGATTCCCTCGAGCCATTTGTTGAGCGCTATGAGGGTCACGTTTCAGATTATGTCAGACAGAAACGAAGCGCAAGGAAGTAATAAAGGGAATTGAACGGCAGATAATGGCGAGCAGTTTACAGCGCCTGCAATCGATCGTAAAGAGGAGATAATGGGATGCCAGAAAAAGCAAGGCTGCGCGATTTGGGTATCAGCATTGGTGAAATGCGCCCAGGAGCTAAGAATGCCATCACCGATGTCCCTGGCGTGCTGGTTGGGATGACGACATTGATTGTGGATGAACCGTCCACTGCCCGGACCGGTGTGACCGCGATCATGCCGCGACCGGATATCCACGAGGATGCGGTTTTCGCCGGTTTTCACTCGTTCAACGGGATCGGCGAGATGACCGGACAACACTTCATCCAGGAGACCGGTATGCTGACTTCGCCGATCTTGTTGACCTGCACCTATCAGGTAGGGCTGGCTTACGAGTTGCTGGTGCGTTATGGGGCGCGCAGGCACGGTGGATTCACCTTCTCCCTGCCGGTGATCGGTGAAACGTTCGACGGCTGGCTGAACCAGGCGAAGGCGTTTCCGTTGCTGGAAGAACATGTCCTGGCGGCACTGGAATGTGCAAACGACGGCAGCGTGGCTGAAGGCAACACTGGGGGCGGTACAGGGAACATCGCTTACGAGTTCAAGGCTGGCACCGGTACGGCCTCACGACTGGCTGCAGCGGTGGACCGGACCTATACGGTTGGGGCGCTGGTGCAGGCGAACCACGGCGAGCGACGGCATTTGATGGTCGATGGGGTCAAGGTTGGAAAGGCGATCGGGGAAGCGAGCGTGCCTTTTCCGTGGGGACAAAAAAAGGTCTTCAATTCGATCCTGGTCATCCTGGCCACGGATGCGCCGCTGATGCCGCGGGCCTGCAAAAGGCTGGCAGAGAGAGCTACAGTAGGGCTGGCGCGGACCGGCGGCTTTGGGTTGGACGGTTCTGGCGACCTCTTTCTGGCTTTCTCGACCGGCAATCACCTGCTGCGGAATGAAGGCGGAAAGATGCATCAGCTCGAGATGGTGCCTTTCTTCGAAATGGACAACCTCCTGATCGCGGCGGTCGAGGCAGTGGAGGAGGCCATCTTGAACGCGCTGGTGGCAGCCGAAACCATGACAGGCGTCGATGGACACACCGCTTACGCTCTGCCGCATGAGCTGCTGCTAAAGGCGATGGGGAAACGGTAGGCGATAAGCGGGACATCCAGATGGTCGATTTAAGGGTTAACTGGGAGGTGACGCCCAAGGAAGCGATTGCAATCCAGATGGCGCTGAGCCCAACCGTCGTTCGGGAGGACCGGCTGGGTGAAATACATCGCGTGGCGGGGATCGACGTCGGATTCGAAGAGGGCTTTGAAGAGGGCTTTGAAGAGGGCGGTAAGGTTGCAAGGGCTGCGGTTGTCGTACTCAGCTTCCCGATGATGGAGGTGCTGGAAACGAGACAGGCTCGCCGGTCAACGCACTTTCCCTACATCCCAGGCCTGCTTTCATTCCGAGAAGCGCCGGTGATCCTGGATGCACTGGACCAGGTGGAGTTGAAGCCAGACCTTTTGATCTGTGATGGGCAGGGATTGGCGCATCCACGGCGGTTTGGGTTGGCCTGCCACCTGGGTATCTTGAGCGGGCTACCGGCGATCGGCGCTGCAAAATCAAGATTGATCGGAGAATATGTCAAGCCGGGGAATGAACGCGGGGATTGGGAGATATTAACCCATGAGGGTGAAACGGTGGGAGCTGCACTGCGCACCCGAGCGGGGGCAAAGCCAATTTTCGTCTCGATAGGGCATCTCGTGAGCCTGAATAAAGCGATCGAGCTGGTTATGGAATGCACGCGCAAGTATCGAATTGCTGAGCCGACGCGGATCGCTCACCAGTTGGCTTCGAGGAAGGGATGACTGGCTCAGGCGTATGAATGCCTGAGGGAAAACGGGGCTACAATGGAAATAGGGCCACAAGAGAATGAGGGATGAAGGGAATTACTGCCACAAGCAATTGTGGGGCTGAAGGGGATGAACGCCTATATTGATTGATCGCTTTAAATGCTTGATCGCTTTAAATACTTGATCGCTTCAAATGCTTGAACTCCTTTAGTAAAAATCCCCCAACAAGAGGATGTGGTTTATAATATTTTCCGCCTACTACTCTCAGGCGTAAAAGTAATGAAATCCATTTGTGTCTACTGCGGTTCATCAGACGAGATCAACCCGGCATATCTTGATGCAGCGGTTGAGATGGGCAGGGCGATAGCCCGGCGCGGGCTGCAGCTCTGGTATGGGGCTGGCTCGACCGGATTGATGGGCGCGGTCGCGAATGCGGCACTTGAGACCGGAGGCGAGGTTATCGGAGTAATCCCGGAATTGTTCAATACCCCGCAGCTTGCACACGCAAAGCTCACGCGGCTCGAGGTGGTCGAATCGATGCACGCGCGCAAAGATCGTCTGGCCGATCAGGCGGAGGCTTTCATCGCGCTTCCTGGCGGCTACGGGACCTTTGAAGAATTTTTTGAGATCCTGACCTGGGCTCAAATTGGGCTGCATCAAAAGCCAGTGGGGCTGTTGAATGTCCTGAACTATTACGATCCGCTGATGGCGATGGTCGAGCATGCCCGGCAGGAAGGTTTTATTTACGACGAGCACCGGGCATTATTCAACTGTGAAGCGGAACCAGAGGCATTGTTGGATGCGCTTGCAGGATACCGGCAACCAGAAGGGCTGGAACGCTGGCTGCGGCGGGAGGATGATTAAACCTGCGAATGTGGTATAATGCGCTCAATTGGGGAAGCTCCTGTTTGGTTTGAGCTTTTACCGTACACAAGTTCGGGGTTCCTTTTTCCAAGTCATCCGATTTCCCTTTGTTGGTGCCCAATATTTGATTTATCGAATGGGTCCATTTCGGCGCTTGTCTGATGTTTGACGAGATCCAGAATGGATTGTCATCACAGAAAGATCAATTGTCTCAAGGTTAGAAAAACCGATAAATCCCTTTGAATAGAATAACAGGTTAATATGAAAGTTCTCGAATTGGAAAATGCCTCTCTCGCCGCATTGCGCCAAATGGCACGTGATTTAGACGTCCAGAATGCCAATCGGATGAAGAAAGAAGACCTCATCCTGAAAATCCAACAGGCGGAGGCCGAACGGCAGGGACTGGAGCTGCGCGGCGGGATCCTGGAAATCATGAACGAAGGGATCGGATTCCTGCGGTCTGGTCACTACCAACCTGGTCCTTACGACGTGTATGTATCCCAATCCCAAATCCGGCGCTACAACTTACGGAACGGTGACCTGGTGATCGGACAGGTGCGCCCACCCCGCGAATCGGAGCGGCATTACGGGCTGCTGAAGGTTGAATCGGTTAACGGGATCAATGCCGAGGAATTGAAATACCGGGCGACGTTCGAATCGCTGACGCCGATTTTCCCTGACAAGCGTTTCGATCTGGAAACAGACCGACACACCCTGGCAACCCGGCTGATCAACCTGGTGACGCCAGTTGGGCGCGGGCAGCGCGGCTTGATCGTCTCACCGCCTAAGGCAGGCAAGACGACCATATTGAAGCAGATTGCCAACTCTATCTCAACAAAGCACCCCGAAGTGCATCTCATGGTGGCGCTGATCGGCGAAAGACCGGAAGAAGTGACTGACATGGACCGTTCGGTAGAGGCGGAGGTGATCTCTTCGACCTTTGACGAGCCGGTGACTTCACATGTGCGAGTAGCGGAGATGGCATTGGAGCGTGCGAAGCGACTGGTGGAGATCGGGAGAGATGTTGTGATCTTGATGGACTCGATCACGCGGCTGGCAAGGGCGTACAACCTGGTTGTCACGCCTTCCGGCAGGACCCTCTCAGGCGGCATCGATCCCTCGGCGCTGTACCCACCGAAGCGGTTCTTCGGCGCAGCACGGAATATTGAGGAGGGCGGCTCGCTGACAATCATAGCGACGTGCTTGATCGACACCGGCTCTCGGATGGATGACGTGGTGTATGAGGAATTCAAAGGTACGGGCAATATGGAGCTGCACCTCTCGCGGAGATTACAGGAGAGGCGAGTCTTCCCTGCGATCGATATCGAGCGATCTTCAACCCGGCGTGAGGAGCTGCTGTTAGGACCAGACATCACGCCAAGGGTCTGGCTGATGCGGCGGATGTATGACCAGATGGTGACCGCCCCACCGCATGGCGCGGGGCTCGATCCATCGACCGCAACCGAAGCAATTTTGCAGCGTCTTCAGCGCACACCAAGCAATCTTGAATTTTTGGAGACTCTGACGGACGAATAGACCAGGTAATTTAAACAGGAGGCATGCGATGGCGAAGGATGAGATGGAACCCAAAACGGATGTGACGGCTGAGACGGATAATTACCTGGCGTGGAAAGCCGAAGAGCCAGACGGCGAAACCACTTTCCACCTGGAATTAAACAACGTGACCCTGCACTTCTTTCAGGAGGAATGGGACGAGTTCCTGCAGCTGGTGAAGCTGCTGATTAAATAGTAAAAGCAAAGAGCTTATTCTTTCGGGGACCAGGAGGCGATCAAGCCCTGGTCTCTTTTTGGTTTAAATCATTGGGTAATTTGATTGACGTATGGAACGACACCCTGGCACGGTTCAGTGAATAAGGGGGCGACATTCTGCCAGGCGAGACTGTTGGTGGAAACCCAGGCTTGATGGATTGCATATGAAGTGCATCCGGGCCCGGCGTGATAATTGGCGATGGTAAGGCGCCAGAGGTCTTCGTAGGAAGCCACGCGACCAGCCATATAATTCGTTGCGGTGTAAATATGGCGAGCAACCTGGGAACAGTTTGCGATCAGGGTGTTTGCAAAGAGGGAGACAGTAAAGTGGGTGCTGCTGAGGTCAATGCCTGTGGGGCAGTCTGAACAGTCGGTTTTTGCCTGCAGGGCGAGGGCGCCACGCAGGATAGCTTGATCGGGAACCGTGAGCCCGAGATACCCTTGATCGCAGGCATCTTTTGAGAGAACGAGCGGGCAGAACTGAGAGAAGAACTCTTCGTTCCAGATCAGGACGGTATCGGCGCCTCGCTCGGTAATCTGACCTAAACCAAATTCGAACGGGACTCTAAATACCCCGGGCCAAAACTGGCTTTCCTCTGCGAAGAGATTCTTCATTAGCTGGGCAGGAATCCCAGTTTGAACGCCGACATCGATAATGCGCTGATCGAACTGGTTTTGCCATTCAGCCAGGACCGGGCGGGATTTCTCCAGACCGCACACATCGGCATAGCCGTTCGGCAGCAACCCTCCGCCAGGGCAATTGGCGACATCGACGAGACCCTGGACGATTAATCGGCCGGCGAGATAGTAATAGGGTTCTTCGGAAGCGAGCAGCTCGAAATGATCGGGGGTTGCCAGCCAGCTGGGCGGTTCGCCGACAGGGGGGAAGCCTCCCAAATCCCGGCGCAGCTCGCCAACGGGGTGCCATTCCACTGGGAGCTGATCACATCTACATACCAGCCAGAGCCGCCCGGCTGCTCGGATACGCCTGTATCGACGACCCGAACCTGGGCAGTGAAGTGCTCGCTCTCGTCTCCATAGGTGGAGTTAGCCCAGAACACAATTGGAGAGCCGAGGATCGGCGAGGCATGCAGCGGAATTTGGCAAAACTCGCCCTCGCAGAAGAACGGCTCGTTGTCATAAGTACCCTGGATCGACAGAATTCGGTGCTCGGGAAGCGGTTCTTCAGCGGTCAGGAGAACCGCGGGCAGGGTTGGGCAGAAATTGGTCGGCGGGGTGGGGGAGCATCCTACGAGGCTTATCCAAACAACCGAAGTTGGCAGGTCGATCACCACTTCCCGCTCTTTGGGTGTGACGGCTGCAAGAAAGACATAGATCCCACGGCACTCTTCGATGCGATCCAGGTTGCAAGGGGGCGTGCCAAACCAGGCGTTTGCCAGGTCAGCGCCGCAATCGGTGGCGACGTCATCGATTGCGGGCATGCCTTCGTGATCGATCAAGACGCGACAAAGCATGCTGTTGTCATACCAGTTGATCAACCACCATTCATATTCGGTAAAAGGGACGATTATCGTCGTGTGACGCGTGGATTCCTGGGCGAGGGCAATGCTTCGCCGGCTTGTTTGGGTTGAGAGTAATGCCCCAAACAAGCAGAGAGCGAGGATGACCCGCGTGGTCGCCTGCATCTTAACGCATTTATAACATGTACACCATGAAAAGTAAACACTCTGGGGCACGAACCTACAATCTTGCAGGCGCGCGAGGGGCATGATAAACTGTATCCTACCTGGATAAGGGAGTGTGGCAAATGCCGTCCATATTATATTTAATAGATGGTCATGCCCTGGCTTACCGGACCTATTTTGCGCTAACAAGCGGTTCGGGAACGGGCTTCCGAACGCACAGCGGGGAACCCACCGCGGGGGTCTACGGCTTCACGAGCGTCCTGCTGAGGATCCTGGAGCAGGAACGCCCAGAATACTTAGCAGTTGCTTTCGATACTGGTCGAACTTTTCGGGACGATCTTTTTGCAGAATATAAAGGGACGCGCGAGAAAATGCCGGATGATTTGCGCGTGCAGATGGAGCGAATCCGCCAACTGGTGGATGTATTCAATATCCCGCGGTTGGAATTAGAGCGCTACGAAGCAGACGATGTGCTGGGATCTGTGGCGAAAGCCACGGTGCGGCGGGGTTTGGGGGTGAAAATCATCACCGGCGACAGGGATCTGCTGCAATTAGTGGATGAACGGATCGTCGTCAGCCTGCCAGGGAAGAGCCTGTCGGATTCGAAGGAATATATGCCCGAAGACGTGGTCGAATTCCTGGGGGTTCGGCCAGACCAGGTTGTGGATTATAAAGCGCTGGTGGGGGATAAATCAGACAATATCCCCGGAGTAGCAGGGATCGGAGAAAAGACGGCAGTTGGCTTATTGAAGGATCACCAGACGCTAGACGGGGTTTATGATCATTTGGATGAACTGGCACCAGGAGTGAAGAAGAAGCTGGAAAGCGGGCGAGAAAATGCCTACCTTTCTCGCGAGCTGGCTCGTATCGTGGTGGATCTAGAGGTCCCACTCGACCTGGAACAGGCGCGCCCTTCAGCATTTGACTTGAATAAGGTCGAAGCCTTGTTCCGTGAGCTTGAATTTCGCACGCTGATGGCGCGCCTGACTGAGCTTGCGAAGTCGTATGGGAAGCAGGCGCCGAATAAAGGCCAGCAGCTGAATATGTTTGAGTCCCCAGCAAAATCACCTGCGGTGGAAAAGCCAAAGGTGAGGGCAGACCGGGCGGCTGGTGAGGGGGCGGTCATCGTAGATACCGCAGAGAAGCTCGAAGGACTGACAAGGCGGTTATCTGAAGCGAAACTGCTCTCGTTTGACACCGAAACGACCTCGACTGATCCGATGCGCGCCCGATTAGTCGGAATATCGCTGGCAATCGAACCCGAGCGGGGATATTACATCCCGGTTGGTCACGCGACAGGAGACGAACCGCAGCTGAGGGTGGAAGGCGTGGTCGATGCTCTTCGTGAGGCGTTTACCGACCCGCACCTCCCAAAGGTGGGGCACAACCTAAAGTACGATTATGTGATGCTCCGGCGATATGGATTGAATGCAACACCTCTGCATTTTGACACGATGATCGCTGAATGGCTGACGGATCCAGCTTCTCGCAACCTTGGGCTGAAGAATCTGGCGTGGGTAAGGCAGGGGATCGGGATGACGAATATCGAGGAGCTGATCGGGAAGGGTCGAAACCAGATCAGTATGGACCAAACGCCGATACAGGCAGCGGCAGAATATGCGGCGATGGATGCGCGGGTGGTGCTGATGCTGATCCCTGAGCTCCGGGCCGAGATGGAACAGAAGCAAGCGATGCCGCTGTTTGAAACGCTCGAGATGCCCCTGGTGAAGGTGCTGGCAGAGATGGAGATGGAGGGAGTGGCGCTGGATGCTGGCTACCTGCGCACAATGTCGGGAGAGCTGAACACGAGGCTGCGAGAGATCGAGGACCAGGTATATCAAGCAGTAGGAGAACCATTCAACTTGAACTCGCCGCAGCAGCTTTCTACGGCACTTTTCGACCGCTTGAAGATCCCACCGCCGGACCGCACGCAGAAGACCTCGAGCGGTTTTTATTCGACTTCGGCTGACATCCTGGAAGGCTTGCGCGGGGCGCATCCGGCTGTGGATTGGGTGCTGGAATACCGCGAGCTGGCAAAGCTCAAATCCACTTATCTGGATGCACTCCCTGAACAGGTCAATCCTGAGACAGGCAGAGTGCACACTTCATTCAACCAAACAGGCTCGGTGACAGGCAGACTGGCATCATCGGACCCGAATTTGCAGAATATCCCGATTCGGACCGAAATCGGGCGCAGAGTGCGGAATGCTTTTGTTGCATCGGAAGGTCACTACCTGCTGGGGGTCGATTACTCACAAATTGAGCTGCGGATTGTGGCCCACATGGCTGAGGACGAGGCAATGCTGGAGGCTTTTCGTTCCGGGAAAGACATCCATTCGGCGACGGCTGCAGCAATCTATGGAATGCCGCTTGAGAAGGTGGATGAGGACATGCGCCGGCGAGCAAAGGCAGTGAACTTCGGGCTGATCTACGGCATGAGTGCATTTGGCTTGACGCGCTATTCAGAGCTCACACTTGCCGAGGCTGAAGATTTTGTGAACGCCTATTTCAAACAATTCCCAGGGGTTAAACGCTACCTGGATGGCATCCGTAAGCTGGCGACGGAGCAGGGCTACGTGGAAACACTGCTTGGGAGGCGACGATATTTCCCCGGATTGAGCGGAGGAACGAATTTCAACCAGCGCAGCCGAGAGGAGCGCGAAGCGATCAATGCCCCGATCCAGGGGACGGCGGCGGATATCATGAAAATCGCGATGCTCCACCTGGAGCAAGTACTGCGAGATGCAGGGTTATCGGCGCGGCTGATCCTCCAGGTGCATGATGAGCTGGTTTTGGAATGCCCGCAAGAGGAATTGGAAAAGACAGCAGCGGTTGTGCAGGGAGTGATGGAATCGGCTTATGTTTTGAGTGTGCCGCTGACCACGGAAGCACGCTATGGACGTAACTGGGGTCAAATGGAGAAATTAAAGCTTTAACTGCTGCCTGGATCGCACGCATGGAGAATAAGATGGCTGATCAAACGGACACATATCAGCAGGCGATGAACGATGGCTGACCAAAAGGACACTTTTCAACAAGCAATGAATAACGGCCATTCCGCAGCCTGGGATCAAAACTGGGAACGCGCGGCGGCATACTATCGGGCAGCGCTGGCAGAATCTCCAGAAAATCCACAAGCGTTGACCAGCCTGGGTCTGGCACTTGTCGAGCTTCAGCAATTTGAAGAAGCACTTTACTGCTATCAGAAAGCGGCAAAGGCGCTCCCTGATGACCCGCTTCCGATGGAAAAGATTGCGCAGTTATGCGAGCGGATGGGCAACCTGGAACTGGCGGCACAGGCTGCTTTGCGGGCTGCCGAGCTCTATTTCCAAAAGAAGGATGCCCTCAAAGCGATTGAGAATTGGGAGCGGGTAACACGGCTTGATCCTGAGAACGTGCAGGCCCATTCCAGGCTTGCCCTGGTATTTGACAGGATGGGAGAGAAATCGAGGGCGGTGAATGAATACCTGGCGTCGGCGGCAGCGCTCCAGGCGAGTGGAAATGCCGAGAAAGCCCGGCAGGCGATTGAGATGGCATTAAAGACCATGCCGGGAAACCAGGATGCCCAGCAATACCTGAATATGCTGAAGGACTATAAACCGCTGCCGAGACCCACAAGGCCGCATGGCGGAACTGCACCGTTGAGGATGTCGCAGGTGCGCCAGCTGCGAACACCGCAAGCGGATCAATCGGATCAAGATCCAATTTCTCAGTCTGCCCAAAATGCCTTGACGATCCTAGCCGGGATGCTATTTGAGGTCGATGACGGCAGCCAGGCGTCCATAGACCGGAAGGATTTTCAGGCGATTATGACAGGCAGATCGGGTGGGCTGGTGCAACCGCAGGATCGTAATCGGGTGATGCTCCACCTTTCTCAAGTGGTAGACCTGCAGACACGGAGCGAGTTTGGACCGGCAGCTGAAGAGCTTCAGAAAGCGATCGATATTGGATTGGAGCATCCAGCGGCTTATTTCGATCTGGGTTTTTTGCTCGCGAAGGCAGGGAGGCTTGAGAGTGCGATCCGAAACCTGCAGCATTCGGTGAACAATGCAGATTTCGCATTCGGGTCACGGCTGCTTTTAGGCGAGTTGCTGGATCGAAAAGGGCAGCTCGGCGAAGCTTCCCTGGAATATCTTCAAGCCCTGAAACTTGCCGATGTTCGGATCGCTGAATCCGAAAATTCTGCTCAATCTGATGAGCTCCGGCAGCTATACGAGCTGCTGATCGAATCACACCGCCAGCAGAGCAATGCACAGGTGCAAGAGAGGCTGTGTGCGAATATCCATGATATGCTGATGCGAGCGGACTGGCAGACCCAGATCCGACGAGCGCGACAGCAGATGCCGGGATATCGAGAAGAAGGCCCCATGATCCCGCTCGCTGAGGTGTTGACGGAGGCAAGCAGCAGCCAGGTAATCGAATCGGCAGCATCGATTTACGATTTAATGAATAAAGGCCAGCTCCAGACTGCGATGGAAGAAGCTTATTTTACCCTGAGCCTGGCGCCAACTTACCTGCCAATGCACTCGTTGATGGGAGATCTGCTTGTGAAAGAAGGCGATCTCGATCGGGCTGTGGCAAAGCTTGAAGTAGTGACCCGCACTTATGCGGCGCGAGGTGAAAGCCAGCAAGCGATCCGGTTTGGGCGCAAAGTGGTGCAGATCTCTCCGGTGGATATCGGGGCGCGGTCAAAGCTTATCGAGCTGCTGCGAAACGCGGGCGAGCTGGAAGAGTCCATAGAAGAATATATTCAGCTGGCAGAAGTCTATTACAGCCTGGCAGACCTGGGGATGGCCCGGAAGACTTACATGGAAGCTTTTAAGGTTGCCCAGCAGGGGAGCCTTGACCCGGCAGTGAAGATCCGGTTGTTAAAGCGAGCCGCAGATATCGACATGCAGAGCCTCGAGTGGCGCCAGGCAATGCGACTCCTCGAGCAGATCCGGACTCTTCAGCCGGAAGACGGTGAGACCCGCTCCCAGATCATCCGCCTGAACTTCCGATTAGGCCAGGAACAACAGGCGCTCTCAGAGCTGGATAACTTCAGCGCTTACCTTATCAGCAGCCACAGGCACAAGGAGCTTACAGCATTTATCGATGGTCTCCTGGCGGATTATCCAGAAAGTATTCCCCTGCGAAGGCGTCTTGCAGATGCTCACGCCACGGCTGGAGCAATCGGCGAAGCGGTGAGCCAGCTGGATGCGATTGGTGAGATGCTGCTGCAATCGGGGGATCGCGCCGGCGCGATGCAGACCATCGAGGCAATCATCGCACTGTCGCCGCCGAATAAGTCCGACTATATTCTGCTGCTTGATCAGATGCGCCGAGAGGGGATGAAATAATCCGAGATGGAGCGCTTACCACCAGATAAGGAATGAGGTGGTAGTTCCGCCTTCAAGCCGGCTGCGGAGGGCTTCAACTTCGATCTCTACCAACCCAACCATTTCGGTGGAGAAAGAAAAAGAAATTTTGGTGATACCGTTAGAATCGGTTAAATCCTTGACCATATAGAGGCGCCGCTCACCGGAGGGCATACGAAGAGCAAGGGTGACCTGTGCTCCTTCAACCGGCACAAGGGTGCGGTCTGTAACGAGGATATTAATGGTCTGCTGTCCGCTCCTTGAGGTAACAGCCTGGAGCGGATAGGCACGCACTTTTAAGGTCGGGATATCCTTTGTGGGAGTTGCAGGCAAAATGAGCTCATCCGAAGAGCGGATATTTGGAGAAGGTGGCGATACCTGAGCTTTTGCTTTCAGGAAGCCGATAGTAATGAGGAATGACATCAGCAGAAGGATCGATAAAAGCCGGCGGGCAATCACTCTCTGATTATAATTTAGCTTTATTCTGTGAAACTAGCAATTTTGTGACGGGTGATCGTTGCCCTCGAGAGGCATTGTTCAGGGCAAAAGATAGTCAAGCAACAGATGGGTTGAGGGGAGGATTAAATCGGCGCCGGCGCGCTCGAGCTCTGCTTGCTCGCCAAATCCGCAAAGCACACCAACAGTCTGAGCTCCAGCCTGCCGACCGGCGTGAATATCCACTGTGGTGTCACCAATCATCAAGCAAGCCTGCGGCATTACGCCCATATGGGCGGCGGCAAAGAGCACAGGATCAGGATAGGGTTTGGTGTGGCGGCAGGTCTGTCCGGTGACGATGATTTTGAAGCGGCGGGTAAGGTCATGGGCGTCCAGAAAATCCAGGGTGGTGCGTTCACTCCGGGCGCTGATGACAGCCAGCGGATAAATGGTGGAAAGGACGGCGAGCATTTCGTCGACACCGTTGATTAAAGCAGCGGGTGGGGTACCGCGGCGGATTTGAGGTCTTAATAACCACTCCAACAGCCTGACCAGATATGGATCGATGTTCAGCCGGTCGGTCAAACCCTGGAGATAGGTTCCGGGATTCTCCATCGCCATTACCAGTTTGCGAGCAAAATCTTGCTCGTTTCGACGCGGCAGGAGTATTCGGACCTGGCGGAGAAATGCGGACAGCTTGAAGACAAACTGGTCGTCGGTGTCGCGCAGGGTGCCATCAACGTCGAAGCAAAGAGCCTGGATTTGTGAGACCTGAATTGGCATGCATTGAATTATCGCATAAAGGGTGGGGGTTCGGGGTAGAATTGGCGAGATGGAATCTCTGCGACCGATCCAGTTCATCAATGAGGCGATCGAAGTCCGGTTTTATCGCCCGCCAGCCCTGGAGAAAAAGCCTGGGGCGCCGTCGGGATTTAGATGGAAAGGGGAGGAATACGAGATCGCGGAGGTGATCAGCGAGTGGCACGACTACCGACGGCGGGGCAGGATGGCACGCAACATGGCGACCGAACATGCTTCCCGAGCAGAGGTAAAGGGATCCTGGGGGGTTGGACGAGATTATTACAGAGTGAAGACGGTTAAAGGTCGATTCTTTGAAATCTATTATGACCGGGCGCCTAAAGATATCGAACAGAGAAAAGGGGGCTGGTACCTCGATCGCGAGCTGGGGGAGGCAGAAGGAAGCAGCGGGGATTGAGGCAGCATGGACTATCGGCAGCGTTGATCGGTGACGTTGTCACGCGCTCAATCGAGCCGCCTGATCACATTCCCGGTCAGAACCAGCGCAGCGCCGCCAACCAATAGGAAGGCAATCACAATAATAAGCAGAATTGTGGTGCGTGAGCCCTCGGCTTGTAGGGCGCTTTTTTGAACCGAGACGGCGGCGGCGGGGGGATTTGATCCTTGAGCTGGGAGCGCTGAAGGAGAGGGTGTAATTTCATATCCGCTGCCAAAATTCGCGGCTTTATCAAGATCATTCTTGGGGACTGTGGTTTCGGGTTCCGGAGTCCCGGTGGCCCGCAGGGTGGGGGTGACCAGACCGGCTGGTTTGATCAGGAGCTTATCGCCGGGGTAAATTAACGAGTTTTCTGTGAAGCCGTTCAACCGAAGCAGGTCTGGAAGGGCGATTTTGTAGGTCGCAGCGATGGTCCATAATGTCTGACCGGCTTGCACCAGATGGATGATTGAGCCGTCTGGATTTGGGGAAGCTATCAGGACCGGATTGAAAACCACGCCAGTCGAGGCAGCAGGTAGGGCGCCTGGAGTGCTTCCGACGACAGGTGTGGTCTGGCTGACCGGAGGGGCAGACCCACCTACGACCGAGCCGACATCGAGGGTGATGAATACGACACCGCTGGAGGAAACCGCAATCCCGGCGCCGGCATCGGTGTGGCGGGTCGAGAGCATGGTGTTCAGGTGCGGGCCGTCGCCCTGCCACCAGGTCACTGCCCGCTGGGGGGTTGCTCCCATGCCGCCGTAGATATTTTCAATCACCGATACATTTGCACCGGCTCCGTAGCCAGCCGCAAGGGCGCGGGACTTTACATCGGAGCCGCCGCTGCCTGTGTGGGTGGTTGAACCGATATTGGCCTGATACTGCGAATGAGATTGGGCAGAGGCCATCAGGGCAGCGTTAGTTTGGAAAGGAGCAAGCCCGTTGGAGGCACGGAGCTGATTGACCAGGGCGATCACATCATAGGCATTGCCTGCGGTGATGCCAGCTTTTGGGGTTTTGGTGGCTTTGGCCTGAATGGGCGAGGCGCCTATCCCCAAAAGCGGGATGGTGAGCGACACAACCAGGATCGTCCTGTAGAGCTGCCGAAAGAGATTAACAGACGAATTGAAGAAGTGGGCCTTAATAAGCTGGCGAATTTTCGATTGGGGGAACATCGGTTTTGGAGATCAGCGTCCTCGGAAGGCAAGCCATTCCAACAGGCGGTCGGTCGGCCAGGTGTTGATCACAGAGGCAGGAGGGACCCAACCGCGCCGGGCGGTGGCGATCCCAAACTGGAGGAGATCGAGGTCTGTCTGGCTGTGGGCGTCGGTATCGATTGAGAGCAGGATATTTGATTCAACGGCGCGGCGGGCGTGGATGTCGTCCAGGTCGAGACGGGCTGGATGGGCATTAATCTCGAGGATCGTCCGGGTCTCGGCGGCGGCGGCAAGCACAGCCTCCATATCCAGGTCGGCGCCTTCGCGATCGGGGATCATGCGCCCGGTGGGATGGGCGAGGATGTCGACATGCGGATTGCGCAGGGCGTTCAGGGCGCGAGCGGTGACCTGCTCGCGCGGCTGGCGCAGGCTGCTGTGCAAAGCAGCGATGACAATGTCCAATTCGGCGAGGATTTCATCAGGGAAGTCGAGGTTTCCGTCGGCGCGGATCTCAACCTCGGTGCCCTGGAGCAGGCGGAGCGAATCCCCAAGCTCTGCCTGCACCGCCTGGATCTCTGTCCACTGAGCTTTGATTTCGTCGATCGAGAGGCCGCCGGCGACGCCCAGGCTGGCGGAGTGGTCGGTGATCGCGAGGACCTTCAAATTTCGCTGCAGGGCGGCGTCTGCCATTTGGCGAATGGAGAGGCGCCCATCAGACCAGGTGGTGTGAGCGTGAAGCTCGGACTGGATGTCACTGATCTGGATAAGGGTTGGAAGCTTGCCGCTCAGGGCGGCCTGGATCTCGCCGCGATCTTCGCGGAATTCGGGTGGAATCCAGGGCAGGTCAAGGGTTGAATAGACCAGCTCTTCGTCAGCACAGAGGATCTCAGAGCCGTCCTTTTTCAGGAATGCCTGGTCTGAAAGCGAGAGACCGCGCTTAAGGGCTAACTCTCGCAGGCGGACATTGTGGTCTTTTGAGCCGGTAGCATACTGGAGGGCGGTGCCGAAGCGCTCGGGTGGGTGGACCCAGAGCTGGGCACGCAGCCCGCCCTGGAACTCGACACTGGCTTTCGTCTCTCCCATGGCGAGAACACGTGCGACCTCTGAGTGAGTGGTGAAAGCATGCATCACGGGGGCTGAATCCGACGCGGCGGCAAGCAGGTCGAGGTCGCCGACCGTTGAGCGCATACGGCGCAGGCTGCCGGCAGCCTCGGCGTGTGCCACACCGGGGAGAGAACGAAGGAAGGCAAGCATGTGCTGGGCAAATGGCCAGGCTCGACCAAGCGGGATGCGGTCAGACCGACGGGAGAGGGCTTCCAACCCGAGAATGAGGCGGGCTTCGGATTTCTCGCCCATGCCTGGCAGATCGCGCAGTTTTCCAGCCCTGGCGGCGGCTTCAAGCTCTTGAAGATTCGTGATCCCGAGGGTCTTCCAGAAGAGGGCGACTTTCTTTGGGCCGAGGTCGGGCACCTGGAGAAGGTCGGGCAGGGAGGGAGGGACTTCTTCCTCGAGACGCTCGAGGAAGCCCAACTTGCCAGTGGAGTAAAGCTCGTCGATCTTCTCGGCAATGGCTTTCCCGACGCCAGGTATTTCAGTGAGGCGGTCTTCGCGCCAGTATTCCAGAGCCGGGTGGCCGAGGTTGACGAGACTATCAGCGGCTTTGCGGTAGGCGAGGATCTTGTAGATTACCTCACCCTTGATCTCGAGCATATCGGCGATGCGGGTGAAGATCTGGGCGAGCTCCTGGTTGGAGTAAGATTTAATGGGTTCTGGCATAAGAATTAAATTTTACCAGATGGTTGTTAGATACACAGGGGGATTGACAGCCCAGGGCAATCAGAGATATACTAAGGCTATAATTAAACCGACGGTCGGTTTATAAAAGGACTGGGACATGGCTCGAACGGTTCAAGAAGAAGATTATGCGGTCAGAAGGAACGAGATCCTGGACGCGGCTCAAAAGCTGATTTATACACGAGGCTGACGAGCAGATGACGATCCAGGGGATCCTGGACGAAGCGAGGATCTCGAAAGGAGCTTTTTACCACTACTTCGATTCGAAGCAGGACCTGCTTGAGGCGCTGATTGACCGGATGCTGGACGCAGGGGAGAGACTGCTCATCCCTATTGTGGAAGATTCCAGTCTCAACGCACTGGAAAAACTCCAGCGTTATTTTGTGAGCGCCGGGCGCTGGAAAACCGCTCAGAAAGATTTTCTGATGGAGCTGATGCGGGTCTGGTACCTGGACGAGAACGCGATCGTGCGCGAGAAGATCTTCCTTGAAGGTATCCGGCGGGTGACTCCGCTGCTTACGACCATATTTCGGCAGGGGCTGGAGGAAGGCACGATGACCACAGGGCATCCAGCACAGGTGGGAGAAGTGGTGATGTGCCTGGTGGAGGGGCTGGGAGAGACCTTTGCGAGGTACCTGCTCACGATGGATGGGACGACAAGCAACCTGGAGGCGATTCGCTGCACCATAAATACCTATCAGGAAGCATTAGAGCGAGTTCTGGGAGCGCCTGAGGGCTCGCTCACGGTGGTGGATGATGAGACGATGGAGGCCTGGTTTGGGTTCGATCGGGTAAAGAACTGAGAAAAGACGGGGCGCGATGGCTTTTCAAGATTGGAAAAAGGAGCGCTGAATATGCGATTATACCTAAGATTGGCATGGCGGAATATCTGGCGGCACCGCCGCCGGACAGTGATCGTCGCAGTGGCAATGGCGCTAGGTTTGGGATTGATGATGTTTTACGACGGCCTGATGGCTGGTTTCGACCAGGCAATCTACGGCAATGCCATCAAAGTGCTGGGCGGCAACATCCAGATCCATGCGCAAGGCTACCGCACGGAGATGGGCGAGAACCCTCTCCTGCCACTGGCGGATGACCAGGCGGTCGTGAAAGCTGCACTTGCGCAACCCCTGGTGCAAACCGCCACGCGAAGGATCAACACGGGCGGGCTGGTCACCAGCAGCGAAGGCGCCTTCGGCATCAATATTACCGGCCTCGAGCCGGAAAAAGAGCAGGAGGTGAGCCTGGCCGCTCAGCATATCATTGCCGGACGGTATTTAAATTCGGACGATAAGGACATGATTTTTATTGGTAAAGGGCTTGCGGATGCGATGGATGTCAAGGTTGGCGACCGAATCACGATGGTTGGGAGCTCAACCCACGAGCAAACCCGCCGCCGCACTATGACCGTGGTTGGGATCTACGACCTGGGTATGCCTGAATTTGAGAAAACTGCTGCTTACATTTCTTTAGGTGAAGCCCAGGATCTGTTCGACCTGGCTGGTAAGTCCACCGAGGTAGCGATTGTGCTGAAGCAGCTAGGCCAGGAGCCAAAAGTCATCGCTGCAATCGAACCATCGCTGCCCGGCTACGAGATCGATACCTGGAGGAATAATTACCCAGAGCTGCTGGCCGCGATTTCTACTAAAAACGGGGTGATGAACATCTTTGGCGTGATCATTTTACTGATTGCCGGGATCGGGATCCTGAACTTGCTACTGATGGCTGTATATGAACGCACGCGCGAGATCGGTCTTTTAGGGGCTATGGGATTGAAACCGCGCCAGATCTCGCTGCTCTTTATCCTGGAAGGAACGATGATGGGGCTGGTCGGTGTAGCTGCAGGGATTGCCTTTGGGCTGCTGATCAATGGGCTGCTTCGGCGAGTAGGTTTGGATTTCAGCGCCATGTCGACTGCGACCGAATATATGGCGCTGATCAGTGGGCGGGTTTATCCCAGCTGGGGTCTTGAAAAACTGCTCATGCGGGCTCTGACAGTGGCAATCATCTCAGCGCTGGCTGCAGTGATCCCGGCAAGCGAAGCTTCCCGCCGCGAGCCGGCTGCAGCGCTGCATCACGTTTAATTCACGTTGGCGAATAACTGATTGAGGCAACTAATGATCCAACTCTATCGAATGGCATTTCGCGACCTCGGACGGAACCGACGCCGGACTTTTTTCTCGATCCTGGCATTGGCGATGGGCCTGGCATTGCTGATCCTGATGGCGTCTTTTATCAAGGGGGAGATGGATATCGCCATGGACACCACCATCGAGCTGCAGAGCGGTCACATCCAGGTCCGCGCCCAGAATTACGACGAAAGGAAAGCCAGCCTGAAGTGGGATGACCTGATCGAAAATCCCACACAAGTGGCTAAACAAATCGCCACGCTTGAGCCAGTGATCAGCGCCTCACCAAGGCTGCTGGCGAGCGGGTTTGCGACAACACGAAATCAAACCGCAGGCGTCCAAATCATCGGAATCGACCCACAGGCAGCAACGAACGATCCTTACCGGGAGGGCCTGGTCAGCGGTGAGTGGCTCAGCCCTGACGACCGAGAAGGCATCCTGATCGGCCGCCCGCTGGCTGAGAAGATGGGGCTTAAGGTGGGCGACCAGATCGACCTGACAGCCAACACGTCAAACGGCGATGTGAGCGAGCAGCTTTTCACAATCCGGGGAATTTATTCAACAGAAACACGTGTTTTTGACAGCGCAATCGTATTCCTGCCGCTGGAAAAAGCCCAGGCGATGACCCGGACCGAGAACCACGCCAGCACAATATTCGTCATGCTGAAAAATAAAGATCAGACTGATGCGGTCGTTGAAGCCCTGAAATCCTCACAATTCAAGATCCTGGTCTGGACGAAAATGAACGAGATCATCATCCAGACCGAGAACATGGCGAACTCTTACATTTCCTTGTTTTACCTGATTGTGCTGGCAGTTACGGCAACGGTCATCATCAATACGCTGATCATGGCGGTGTTCGAGCGGACGCGTGAGATCGGTATATTTGCCGCAATTGGTATGAAAGGCAGAAGGATCATGGCGATGTTCCTGGCGGAATCGTCCATCTTAGCGGTCGGCGGCATCCTGCTTGGACTGGTGCTTGGATGGTTGGTGGTAGCGATGGTTGCGCGATCGGGTTTTTATGTAGGAAATATGGCAGTTGGGGGAGGGGGTTTTCTCATCCGGGATACGGTCTATCCCCAATTTGACCTGAACCGCACCTTGAGCCTGACCATCATGGCTTTTGTAATTACACTGCTGTCCGGGCTTTACCCGGCAGTTTTGGCTGCCCGCATGGAGCCCGTCGAAGCCCTGAGAGCGGAGAAATAAGGAGATTGACATGGAAGTCGTGAAGATTGAAAACGTCACCCGCACCTTTGTTATTGGGAAAGTCGAAACCCGAGCACTGCGCGGAAGTCAGCCTCTCTATCGAGAGCGGAGAGTTCACCGCCCTGGTCGGTCCATCTGGCTCTGGAAAGACGACCCTGCTGCAGATGATTGGCTGCCTTGACCTGCCCACCAGCGGCAGCGTGTTTATCAACGGCAAGGATGTCAGCAGGCTCAATCGCAACCAACGCGCCGATATGCGCCGCGGCACGATCGGTTTTATCTTTCAATTTTTTGCACTGATCCCCACCCTCAGCGCCTATGAAAATATTGAGATGCCCCTGCTGCTCAACGGTCACAATCCCAGCGCACGCCGTGAGCGCATCACGGAGCTGCTGGCAGCAGTGGATCTCAGCGAACGCGCCAACCACCGTCCCGACCAGCTGAGCGGCGGGGAACAGCAGCGAGTGGCGATCGCCCGTGCTCTCGCACCCAAACCCACGCTCATCCTGGCAGACGAGCCGACCGCTAACCTCGACACGGCTAACGGCAGGCAGGTGATGGAAATCATGACCCGCCTCAACCAACAGACCGGGGTTACCTTTGTGTTCGCCACCCACGACCCACGCGTGATCCATTATGCACGGAGGGTAGTAACCCTGGAGGATGGTCTTGTGGTCGAGAATCACGGCGATCCAACAGGCCAGATCGGAGAGGCCGATGCGGCGTAATAAGGATGCAAGCCTGGGTTTACCTGAAAAGCTTGCAGTTCTGCTGGTAATCGTAATTTCGACAGGACTAGCGGGGTGTGGGGTTATTAATCCAGGTGCGCCAACTGCGCTGCCAACCGTCGAACTAGACCGCGGCGGAGAATCCCAGCAACCTGTGGGTGAGGGCACAAGCGTGGGGGGCGGCGGGGGAGGGATCACAGCCTCAGGAGTGATCGCACCCGCACAGGAAGCTCGATTGGTCTTTCCATTGGGCGGCAAAATCCAGGAGCTCGAAGTGATGGTCGGCGATGAAGTGCAGGCGGGACAGATCCTGGCGAAGCTGGAGGGTGAGGAAGAGTTGCAGGCGGCAGTGAGCAAAGCGGAATACGAGCTGCTGCAGGCAGAGCAAGCGCTGGAAGATTTAAGGAAAGAAGCTGAAAGCGCCCGGGTGGAAGCGATGAAGCAAATCATCACCTACGAACGCACGCTGCGAGACGCGCAGTACGCGCTGGATAATTTTACAACACCCTCCAACCAGGCAAATATGGACACAGTGGAAGCGCTGCAGAAAATGAAAGAGCGCCTGGATGCAGCAAGGGCGGCGTTCGAGCCCTACAAATACCGACCTTCGACCGATAACACCCGCGAAGATTACAAGGAATTATTGGATCAAGCCCAGGCGGATTACAACTCGGCGGTGAAACGGCTGCAGTACGAGTATGACCTGGAGGTGGCGGAGGCGCAGCTGGCGGAGGCGCAGCGAGACTATACCATGCTCAAAGAAGGACCGGATCCGGAGAAGGTCAGGCTGGCAGAGCGGAGGGTGGCGAACGCCCAGACGCAGCTATATGCAGCGCAAGCGGCGGTAGGCCGCCTGAAACTGACCGCGCCTTTCAGTGGAACGGTGAGCGAGATAAACAGCCACAGTGGAGAGTGGGTGACCCCCGGACAAACGGTGATGACACTGGCAGATCTCAATCAGCTGCGGGTCCAGACGACCGACCTGAGCGAGCGGGACATCCCGCAGATCCAGATTGGCCAGAAGGCGGATGTATTTATTAAGGCGCTCGGGGAGACTGTAAAAGGTCGGGTGACGGAGATTGCTCCGTTGGCAGACGTACTCGGCGGCGACGTGGTTTACCAAACGACGATCGAATTGGAGGAAATCCCTGAAGGATTGAGGGCGGGCATGAGCGTTGAGGTGACGTTCGAGGAGGGGAATTAAACCGCCGAATTTTGGGCTGAAGCGGGAGGATGATTTGCAGAGTTTCGAGGGGGTATAATCTTAATCGATTAAAGAAAACGGCTTCGAATTACGCTGAATTTTTTCTTTCGATTCGATGATGAACACCCAAAATGGAAATCGCGGGCTGATCATAGGTATTGCCGTGGTGGGGGTGCTTTGCGTGGGAGGGATGTGTCTCGCAGGAGGGGTCCCAGCGGGGGTGTTGGCGGTCAGGCAAGCGATCGATCTGCAGAGGACAGAGGGGAGCACAGAGAGCACCGCTACGCTGAACATGAATTATGAAGCAACTGCTTCGCCGGAATTCAGCGAAACGGAGAGACCATCTCCGGATGCTTCCGAAACGCAATATCAGACACCTTTTGGGACGATCACAATGGCGCCGGAGGCTGCGACGGCAGGGGCTACTCAGCAGCTAGAAGATAGCCAGACAGCGCCCCCATCTACGGCTGTCCCTGCCCCAGCCGCAACTGAGGCTTCGGGTGCGAGCGCGAGCCCGATGGCGGTGATGCTGGACGCATGGTGCATCCCGTGGAACTCGCCGACCAAAAAGGCGGATGTGCTGGAAGTGATCGACGGTGTGACGATTGAGGTGCGCGTGGATGGGGAAGTCCAGCAAATCCGTTATATTGGGATCGATCTGCTGGCATTTGGAGATGATGCTTCGGTGTGGTCAGCGATGACCGAGAAGAACCGCAGCCTGGTGGAAGGCAAGCAGCTTTTGTTGATTGAAGGTGCAACTGGGGGAGATATCGAGGCGGAGGATGGACCGCTGCTTCGCTATGTGATCGCAGAAAATACTTTTATTAATCTCGAGATGGTGGAGAGCGGCTATGCGGTTGCGAAAAGCACTCCGCCCCATACGAGCTGCGATGCGGTCTTCGAGGAAGCTGAGACAGAGGCAATCCTGGCGGGGCGGGGCTTATGGGCGCCAGAGCCCACATCGACCCGGACGCTGCGCCCACCCACAGCAACCGCTTCCCCAATTGGGGCGGTGGTGGTGGTGAAAGTAGAATCCCGAGGCACGATCTGGCAGGAACCTGAGGAATACGTGGAGATCTTCAACTCCGGTGTCGAGGCGGTGCAGCTCGCAGGCTGGTCGGTGAGCGATATCCAAAACCATATTTTTGTGTTCCCAAATTTTGTGCTGAAACCCGGAGAGTACTGCAGGGTGACAACTAATGAATACCGACCGCAGAATTGTGGTTTTTCCTATTACCGCCCATCCCCAATATGGGATAATACCGGGGACTGTGCTTATCTTAAGGATGCCAACGGAAGGCTGGTAGACGAATTCTGCTATGATTGATTCAGGAAAGTAGGGTAAAGGTATATGGCGGAGATCATCTGTCCTCAATGCAAGACCCCAAACAGGGGTACGGCTCAATTTTGTTCAGAGTGCGGAACTCCGCTGCTGGGGGGTTTGGAGAGGCGTCCCCCAGATGTAACATCAGCACAAGGCAAGGTTTTATCGGAGGAAGGAGCGCCGGAAAAAACCTCGCAGCAGGAAGCACCCCAAAAAACACCTGAACCTGAGGCAGAAAAAAAACCGCCTGAACCGCTGTTGACAAAACCGATCGAGGCGAGAGAGCAGGAAGCGCCAAAGATCCTGCAGAACCGCTACCGGATTGAGGAGGAACTGGGGCAGGGGGGATTTGGCTCGGTTTATAAGGCATGGGATATCAACCTGAACCGGCGCTGTGCGATCAAGGAAAACTTAGCGACCACAGGACAAGGACAGAGCCAGTTTAAACGTGAGGCAATGGTGCTGGCGAACCTCTCACACCCAAACCTGCCGCGAGTGATCGATCATTTCATTATCCCCAACCAGGGCCAGTATCTGGTAATGGACTTTGTGGAAGGAGATGATCTTGAAAGCCTGATAAAAAAGAGAGAGGTCATCCCGGCTGCGGAGGCGATCGGATGGGTGCTGCAGGTGGCTGAAGCGCTCGATTACCTGCACCGCCAGAAGCCGCCAATTTTCCACCGAGATGTGAAGCCGGCAAACATCCGGGTGACGCCAGCCGGGAAAGCCATGCTGGTTGATTTTGGTTTGGTGAAGATTTTTGACTCAAGCCTTATCACCACGCAGGCAGCTCGGGCGGTCTCGCCCGGCTACGCCCCACCGGAGC
This sequence comes from uncultured Chloroflexia bacterium, assembly GCA_963827155.1. Lineage (GTDB taxonomy): Bacteria > Chloroflexota > Anaerolineae > Anaerolineales > UBA4823 > UTCFX2. Next base: position 93,670 of record CAWGZV010000003.1, read on the forward strand.
AGTACGGACGGGGTGGAACAGACGCTCGCACAGATATCTACGGGTTGGGAGCGACACTTTTCGCATTGGTGACTGGTCATGAACCGGTGGAGAGCGTGAGGCGGATGGCTGGCGAGCGCCAGCCTAGCGCGGCTGAGCTTAATCCTGGAGTAGCACGCGAGCTGAGCGACGTGATTGCACGGAGCATGTCGCTGGATCCTGACAGCCGGTATGGCAAAGCTGCTGATTTCCGTGATGCTCTCCGACTGGTGGGGAGCAATACCCAACCAACCATGATCGGGAAGCGCCTAGGCGAACCTTATGCGACAATTGCAGTAACAGCTGAAGACCATGAAAAACCGGATGCCGGAATTGGCGATGCAACGATTGTCGCGGCAGGATTGAAAGGGGTAAGCGGAGCCAAACTTAGGGGTGGAGGTGCGGGTACGAATGAGGTTGGGGCGGCGAGCGTCCCGGACGCTTCTTCAGAAGCGACCATTGTTGGAATGGCAAAGCTGGCGGAATTGCAAATAGAAAAACCCGAGGGAGCGCAAACAACAAATCCGCCGGTCGTGCGGGCTGCCGCACCGCCGGCTTCGATCGCATCACAGGGAGCTGTGCAACCAAATAAACAAAGGGGATATTCAGAAAGACCGGCAGGCGAAACAGGCGCAAGCCTGCCAAACGCCAACCGCAAGAAAATATTGGTCATCGGCGGGATCGGAGCAGCGGTGGTGCTGCTTTGCGTGGTGCTTGGGGGTTCGCTGGGCGCCTGGCTGTTTGGTAATAAGCAAGCAGATCCGGTTGAACAAACCTTGACGGCCCACGCCGAACTGGTCGGCCCAGTGGGGGCGACCCTGACTGCACATCTGGCTACAGACAGCGCCGGAGTCGAGGCGACAAAATCTGAGGAGGGGACAAAAGCGACCCGGACGGTGGAGCCCAGTGCAACCAGGTCGGCGGAATCGCCAACGGAGGCTGCATCTCAGACAACATCGACCGCTCCCTCGTCAAAGACTGCAGATGCGACCGAACAGGGCATACGATCGGATCTGGCAAAAATGGATGAGATTGCAACCCTGGTATACGGCCCGAAAAGCGGAAGGCTACTTCACAAGGCAGAGAACGGTTTGATCGAGACCATCTCGGCTTCGGTAGGTGTACGCAACTTCATCACTGAGGTCTCATTTACCGCACCGTATGACGCTGCGGATCATGATTGGGATTTTGGGATGCTGCTGAGGCATGGCGGAGAGGATATCCAATACCGGCTGATATTCTTGTCTGATAAGAGCTGGCTGCTGACGAGCCAAACTGGCAATCCGGAAGGCAAAACGATAGCCGAGGGAACAATCAATTTAATGAAAGTTGGGGATGGCGAAACAAACAAGATTTGGATTTACGGTATTGAAGACACCGGCTATTTGTTCTTCAACGATGAATATATCGCCGAATTTGATTTCTCCCAGCATTACTCTGGTGGAATCATGATCGGGATCGGGTTCTACGAGGGGACGGAAATAACCGGCAAGCTTACCTCGTATGAGGATTTTAGCGTCTGGACACTACCGGCTAATCCCTAATTCTGATTAGAGAAGCTGAGGGCGACCCAATCTCCGCTCTGGCGGATTTCTTCAAGATGCAGCCCACGATCGTGGGCTGCGGTGATTACATCCAGCGATTGCGTGTCGAGGATGCCGGAAAGCACAAGACGACCACCATCGAGTAGCAAACCAGAGAGCCCTTCCTCAAGAAGGCGGATGCAGATCGGGGCTAGAATATTGGCGAGAACAAGGTGCGCCCTGGCGATGGCGAAGTCCCCGTTTTGTATCTGGGCGAGCGACCCGGCGGCAAGCTCCAGCCGGTCTTCAACCTGGTTGGCGCGGGCATTTTCCTGGGCGGCGCGCACGGCGACCGGATCGATGTCAACACCCAGCGCCCGGCTGGCGCCCAGCTTGAGAGCGGCGATTGAAAGGATGGCTGTGCCGGCGCCGATGTCAATTATCAAGGGAGGTTCGGAGAAAACAGCCGGATCACCAAGCAGTTCATCGATCAATTCCAGACAGAGCTGGGTAGTTGGGTGGGTACCGGTGCCAAATGCCAATCCGGGATCGATGCGGATGGAGATACGGCCTGGATCGGAGGTTTGCAGCCAGGCAGGGACGATCATCAAGCGCCTGCCGATTGGGATAGGATGGTAGTGCTGCTTCCAGGATTCGGCCCAATCGTTTTCAGCGAGGGTACGAAATTGAGGCTCGGGGAGCGGTCGGATTCGCCCGAGATACCAGAGCGATTCGACCAGTTTTTGGCGGGTGTCTTCGAGCTGCTCATCGACGGGGATATAGCCATAAACTCGCAGCGGGCCAACAGGATGCCCGCCTTCTTTTTCAGGGGATGAAGCGATGGCAGTGCTTTCGATCGCGACCCCTCCTCTGACAAAACGGGCCAAAACTTCCGAAACTGGCTCGACAAGCTCGTCTTCGACGATCAGTGAAATTTCTAATAATTGATTATTCATTTACCCGCTCAGGGCGTCCTTCAACCAATCGAGGAAGCCTCGCTCGGTGGGGCGGACATCGCTTCCTAAGCTCTCCGCAAGCTGTTCGAGAAGCTTACGCTGGTCGGTGTTCAATCGAGTGGGGATTTCGACGTTGATCACGATCATCTGATCGCCGCGTCCGCTGCCTCGCAGGCGGGGGATGCCTTTCCCTTTCAAGGTCAGGATCTTTCCGGGCTGGATGCCGGGGGGGATGCGGAGGGTTGAGGGTCCGTCGACGGTGGGGACTTCAACATCCGCTCCAAGCGCAGCCTGGGCGATGTTGATATTCAGGTCGAGCAGGATGTCGTAATCGCGGCGGCGGTAGTATTTGTGGGGCTTGACCTGGATGGCGATATAGAGATGACCATTCGGTCCGCCGTTCTCTCCGGGCTGGCCTTCGCCGGCAAGCCGGATCTGAGTTCCAGTATCGACGCCAGCCGGGATTTCGACGACCTTACGGCGGGTGTGGCGCTCCAAGCCGCGACCCTGGCAAGCCGGGCAAGGGCTGCTGACGGTCTCGCCTTCGCCGCGGCACACCGGGCAGGTGGTAACCTGCACCATCGAACCCAGGATGGTCTGGCGCACCTGGCGGACCTCGCCTGTGCCGTTGCAGCTCGAGCAGCGAGTGGGTGAAGTCCCTGGCTTTGCCCCGCTGCCGGAGCAGGTGGAGCAAAGTTCGTCACGCGTAATCTCGATCTCTTTATTGATCCCAAAGACGGCTTCTTCGAAGGTGAGGTCGATGCGATACTGCAGGTCGGCGCCGCGGCGGGGGGCATTGCGCGCCCGCGTGGACGAACGGCCGAATCCTCCAAAACCGAAAAGATCGCCGAGGATATCGCCAAAATCGAAATCTACCGTAAAATCGGGAGAACCACCCATGCCGCGCAAGCCGGCGTGCCCAAAGCGGTCATAAACGCTGCGCTTCTCCTGGTCGGAGAGCACGGCATAAGCTTCATTGATTTCTTTAAACCGCTCTTCGGCGTCATGAGATTTATTGACGTCGGGATGGTACTGGCGAGCGAGCTTCCGGAAGGCAGCTTTCAGATCCTCGCTGGAGGCGGTGCGAGGCACACCCAGGATTTCATAATAATCGCGCTGTGTCATAGGATTAACGGTTGGACGTTCGGGTGCTCTCACACCCGAACGTCAATCTGATTCTGTGCAGTAATTGGAAATTTCGATCAGGCGCTGTGAAACTCGCCATCCACAACATCTTCTCCAGAGGCTGACGGCCCTGGACCGCTTTGATCGCCTGCAGGTCCGGGCTGTGGCTCCGGCTCCGGCGGGGTCTGCTGGTAAGCTGATGCTCCAACCTGCTGAATGACCTGGTTAAGCTCTTCAACTGCTTTTTGGATCGGCTCGGGATCGCTGTCGTTCACAGCGGAACGGAGGCGGGCGACTTTGTCTTCTACCTGGGTCTTCATCTCAGCTGGAATCTTGTCACCCATGTCTTTGAGAAGTTTTTCGGCAGTATAGATGGTGCTGTCGGCAGTGTTGCGCGCCTCGATCAGCTCTTTTTTGCGGCGGTCTTCATCGGCATGCTGCTCGGCGTCACGGCGCATTTTTTCGACTTCACTTTCAGAGAGACCGGAGGAAGCCGTGATGGTGATGTGCTGACTGCGGGAGGTAGCTTTATCCTGGGCAGTAACGTTGATGATGCCGTTCGCGTCGATATCGAAGGTGACCTCAATCTGAGGAATGCCGCGCGGAGCAGGCGGGATGCCATCGAGGTTGAAGCGACCGAGAGATTTATTGTCGGCAGCCAGAGGGCGCTCACCCTGGAGAACATGGATCTCAACCTGTGACTGCATGTCGCTGGCGGTTGAAAAGACCTGGCTCTTTCGGGTCGGGATGGTGGTATTGCGCTCGATCAGCGGGGTCGCGACACCGCCCAGGGTCTCAACCGAAAGGGTGAGAGGGGTCACGTCGAGCAGGAGAATATCTTTGACTTCTCCACCGAGCACACCGGCTTGAATGGCGGCACCAATTGCGACAACTTCATCCGGATTCACACCCTTGTGAGGCTCTTTGTTGAAGAGCTTGCGAACGGCTTCCTGGACAGCGGGCATTCGGGTCATCCCACCGACCATGACGATCTCGTTCACCTGAGCTGCCTCGACGTTGGCGTCTTTCATCGCATCGCGGACCGGTTTGAGCGAGCGTTCGATCAAATCGCCAGTGAGCTGCTCTAATTTGGCACGGGTGAAAGGCATCACCAGGTGGCGCGGGCCGGAGGCATCGGCGGTGATATAAGGCAGGTTAATCTCGGTCTGCATTAGAGAAGAAAGCTCGATTTTGGCTTTTTCGGCTGCTTCTTTCAGGCGCTGGAGAGATTGGCGGTCCTTGCGCAGGTCGATGCCATTTTCGCGCTGAAATTCATCTGCGATAAAGTCGATAATGCGCATGTCAAAATCATCGCCGCCGAGGAAGGTGTCCCCGCTGGTGGAGCGAACCTGGAAAACGCCGTCGCCAACGTCGAGGATAGAAATATCGAAGGTACCGCCGCCCAGATCGTAGACCGCGATGACTTCGTCTTTCTTTTTATCGAGACCATAAGCCAGGGACGAAGCGGTAGGCTCGTTGATGATCCGCAGGACTTCCAGACCTGCAATTTTTCCGGCGTCTTTAGTAGCATTACGCTGGGCGTCGTTGAAATAGGCGGGGACGGTGATGACTGCCTGGGTGATCGATTCGCCAAGGTAGGCTTCGGCATCGGCTTTCAGCTTGCTGAGGATCATGGCGGATACCTCTGGCGGGGAATATTCTTTCCCGTCGAGGAAAACGCGCACATCTCCATTTGGTGCTTCGGCAACTTTATAAGGGACGCGCGATAGTGCTTTCACAACTTCGGGGTCTTTGAACTTGCGTCCCATAAAGCGCTTGATAGAAAAGATGGTGTTTTCGGGGTTTACCACGGACTGATTGCGAGCTACACGCCCGGTCAATCGCTCGTGATTCTTGTTGACGGCGACGACAGAAGGCACCAAGCGCTCCCCCTCTGCGGAAGGGATCACAGTAGGCTCGCCGCCCTCCATCACTGCGATAACCGAATTTGTGGTCCCCAGGTCGATGCCGATTATTTTTCCCATAATATGCCTCCGGTGCTGTTATCTGAAATTTGATTTCGACAATTGCGATTGTAAGATTGTGACACTTCACTGTACAAGTTCAACGAGCGACCCGGACCATCGCGGGGCGCAGGACTTTTTCTCCCAGCATATATCCTTGCTGTAAAACTTCGATGATTACTCCGCTTTCATACTCGAGGTTGTCCTCGGATACTACAGCCTCGTGAAAATTGGGATCGAAGACCTGACCTTGAGCCTGGATGATGGTCACCCCTTCGCTTTCCAGGGTATTGATCAGCTTCCGATAGATCAGCTCAATGCCGTCTGCCCAGGAAGCGCCGGCGCCTTTTTGAGGGCGATTTTTCAAGGCGCGCTCCAGGTCGTCAACCACAGTCAGAAAGCGGCGGATTACCGATCCGGCGGCAACCTGGTAGGTTTGTGATTGATCCCTTTCGATGCGCTTTTTGTAGTTTGTAAAATCGGCACGCGAACGCTGCCAGCCATCCAGGTATTCATCCGCCTTAGAGCGAGCTTCAGAAAGCTCCTGCTGGAGGGCTTCGATGATTTCCTGACCGCTGAGGGAAGCCTGGCTGGCCTCGGTGACCTGCTCGGACTGCTCAAGCGCCTCGCCGATTTCGCCGCTGTTTATTTGTGGTTCGTTCATTTCCTTTTCGTTTTGATCAGACATCATAGCCTGTTATGCTCCTTCAACTGCGCCGATTTACTCATAAAAACAGAATATTTTTTACTGACCCTTATTCTTCAGTTAACAGGTCCTCAACAAGACTGCTCAGCAAGCCAGCCATAAAGCGAACGGTGGAGATGGTGCGGCCGTAAGGCATCCGCATCGGTCCTAATACCCCAAGGGTCCCGGTCGCCAAACCTGGAGCGCCATAGCGAGCCAGCACCACGGAACAATCTCGAAGCTCTTCCCAGGTGCCCTCGCCGTCGATCAAGACCTGTACACCGCCAAGCTCGCTGGAGAGAACGGTGCGGGTGAGCAAGTCTTCGAGCAAAGGGCGCTCTTCCAGCAGGCGAAAAGCCCGGCGGGCCAGATCGCCTTCGCCAAATTCGGGCTCGGCGAGGACGTGGGTGAGACCATCGCGATAGAGCTCCCCGGCAACGACCGCGCCGGAGCGCTTTAATTCGGCGCTCACCAGCTTCAAGATATCCTGCTCCAAGGCGGAGAAGGGCATGCTGAGGGCAGCGATCTCTTCGCTTGTCCGTCCGACGCACAGACTGTTAACGGTCTGCGCCACCGCACTGAGCTGTTCCTGAGTGACCGGCTCCGCCAGGCTGAGCATCTGCTGGCTGACGTCGCCTCCTGAGAGGACGACGACCATGAGCACCTGGCGACCGTGCGTGCCGATGAGCTCGAGATGCTTGAAGAACGCCCGGTCGGGATGAGGGGCGGTGACGATGGAGGCAGCTTGTGCCTGATGAGCCAGAACAGAAGCGGCGAGACGCATCCAGCGGTCTACATCGGTGCCAGCCTGGTAGAACTGGTGGATGATGGTGCGTTTTGTCGGGGTGGGAAGGTCAATATTACCCATCAGCTGGCGAACGAAGTAGCGATAGCCTTCCTCGGTTGGGACACGTCCAGCGGAGGTGTGCGGCATGCGCAAATAGCCGCCCTCCGTCAGGGCTTGCAGCTCATTGCGCACCGTTGCGGAGCTGTAATCGAGCTTATACCGTTCGACCAGGGTATTCGAGCCCACCGGTTGGGCAGTCTCGATGTAATCCCTGATGACTAGGGCGAGGATGAATCGCTGTCTTTCGCTTAATTCGATCATATTTGTCCGCTAATTTTTAGCACTCTCGGTATGAGAGTGCTAAATCCAACGGTATGATCATACCATGCAGGGGAACAATCGTCAAGAAAGCGGTCGGCGGGGATGGAGGTTTCTTATACGAAGTTAACAAAAGAGGCGATCGAATCTGCGGGCTGTGGATTTGACCGAATGAAAGATGGGCTCCTTCATGCTTGAGTCAGGATGGAGATGCATCTGGGGGCATAAAATTGAGAGATAGTATAATACGACCAAATTGCCAGAAAAATTCATTATTAAAAGATACGAGGTGCAGCATGGAGAATGCAAACAACGAGAAATTAATCATGACCCTTGCCCAACTGGAGATCGAATTATGGCGGTGCGAATACTGCGAGGAGAAACCATGCAAGCAGGCCTGTCCGGTGGATTGCTCTCCGGCGGATTTCATCATGGCAGCGCGGGTAGGGAATGCGTCCGATATTCAACGGTCTGCAGGGGAGATCATGCATGCGAATCCGCTTGGCGGCGTTTGCGGGATGGTATGCCCGGATACACTGTGTATGGCAGCCTGCACGCGGAAGAAGTTTGACGGGTCGATCAATATCCCATTCGTCCAGGCGACAATCGTTGAAATGGCTAAGCGGCTTGGAGGGATCCCGGAGTTTTCCAAGGTCAAGCCAAACGGGAGAAAAGTGGCAGTGGTTGGCGGTGGACCGGCGGGTCTGGGTGCCGCAGGTGCGCTGGCGCAGATGGGCTATTCGGTGGAAATTTTCGAGAGCAGAGAACGCCTGGGCGGGATGATGAATTTAATCCCAGACCACCGGCTTGACAAAAAGGTTGTCCAATCTGACATTCAATTCCTGCTTTCGCTTGGCGACATCCAGGTGAAGACAGGGATTACCATCGATGATCCAAAATCGCTGCTCAAGGCGGGTTTTGAGGCGGTGTGCGTGACGGTGGGGTTGTGGAAACCGATCGAACTCGGTGTGGAGAATGAAGACCTGGCGGTCAAGATGGTGGACCTGCTGTCTAAGCCGTCTTCGCATCAATTTGGGGGGAGAGTGGCGGTGATTGGCGGCGGGGCGACGGCGATCGACTGTGCTATCACAGCTCGCAAATGCGGAGCCGAGCATGTGGAACTGTTCATGCTGGAAAAGCTCGCAGAGATGCCGCTGACCGCAAAAGAACGCACAGAGCTGATTGATTTTGACATCGAAGTGAACGGGCGAATCCGGGTGAGCAAGATCCTAAAGAAGAATGGAAATGTTGCTGGTCTTGAAACGATGAAGGTGGAGTTGCCGGAAGGTAAATCCTTCAGCCCGGCGAACATGGTCGATGTCCATGGAACACAAGGCTCGCGGGATGGGTTTGAGGCGGTTGTGATGGCAATCGGGATGCGATCCACGCTGCCGCGCGAGCAGTCGGAAGGAGTGTTTATCGCCGGGGACATGCTGACTGGTCCGAAGACGGTGGTCGAGGCGACTGCTTCTGGAAAAAACGCGGCGCTTGAGATTGATGCCTATCTGAAGAAGACCCAGAAGCCAGAATTCATAAAAGCGACCAAATCTACCTATAAACTGCCAGGATACAACCCGGTTCCAGTATCCTTGGAAAGCGATTTCTTTGGGCGAACGATCCGCTCTCCATACCTAATTTCAGCCAGCCCATCGACGGACGGGTTGGAGCAGATGACCAAGGCGTACGAGGCAGGATGGGCAGGGGGTGTGATGAAGACGGCATTCGATAATGTCCCAATCCACATTCCGGGAGAATATATGTTCGCTTTCAGCCCTTATACCTACGCCAACAGCGACAACGTCTCAGGGCACCCGCTGGATCGCGTCTGCAGAGAAGCAGAGGAACTGATTAAGAAATGGCCAGACCGGCTGACGCTTGCATCAACCGGCGGGCCGGTGTCGGGAGAGGACGAATGCGATGCTACCGGCTGGCAGTCGAATACCAAAAAACTTGAATCTGCCGGGTTGATGGGGATCGAGTATTCACTTTCGTGCCCACAAGGCGGCGATGGAACTGAAGGCGCGATCGTATCCCAGAACGCAGCGCTGACTGCAAAGATTATCGACTGGATCTTGGAAGTCGGAGACCCGGATATCCCGAAGCTGTTTAAATTGTCTGCAGCGGTGACTTCGATCGTCCCGATCTTGCGGGCGATCAGGGGGGTGCTGCAGAAATATCCCAAGTCCAAAGCCGGCATCACGCTGGCGAACTCCTTCCCAACCCTGGGTTTTCGCCCGGCAGCAGGGCATCGATGGGAAGAAGGGGTGGTCGTTGGGATGAGCGGGGAGGGAGTGACGCCGATTTCCTACCTGACCCTGGCACAGGCTGTGCCGGAGGGGATCGAAATTTCTGGAAACGGCGGACCGATGAACTATAAAGCCGCAATGGATTTCCTCGCTTTAGGGGTAAAGACGGTGCAGTTCTGCACGATCGTGATGAAACAGGGCTATGGGATCATCCATGATCTTGAGTCGGGTACGTCCTTCTTAATGCAGGAGCGCGGGATCCATTCGATGAAAGAGCTGATTGGGATCACGCAGCCTAATCCGATCACGGATTTCATGGCGCTGACTCCTGTCAAAAAGATTTCGGACGCAAACTTCGAGCTGTGCGTCTCCTGCGGCAACTGCGCGCGCTGCCCATACCTTGCGATCAGCCTGGATGATAAGGGTATGCCGCATACCGATCCGGCACTTTGCATCGGCTGCTCGATCTGCGCGAAGAAATGCTTTGTCGGGGCGATCACCATGCGCATAAGAACACCAGAAGAACATGCTGTGCTGAAAGAAAACTAAAACGAAAGGGATATTATGACCACACGCTTTGAGAATGGAATCGTTGTCACGTTAGGGGAGAAAAACCGGGTGATGTGGAACGCGGCGGTCGTCGTCGAAGGCGAACGGATCGCGGCGGTAGGAGATGCGGCTGAGATGAAGCGCCGCTTCCCAGAGGCGGAATCAGTGGACTGCTCCGGAAAGGTGGTGCTGCCCGGGTTTATCTGCACGCACCACCACTTTTATTCAACCATGGCGCGCGGCATGAGCATCCCAGGCGAACCCGCATCGAATTTTGTGGAGACCCTGGAACGGCTGTGGTGGAAGGTGGATATGGCATTGGACGAGGAGGACATCACCCTCTCAGCCCAACTGCCGCTGATCGACTGCATTCGCAACGGCACGACTACAGTGATCGACCACCATGCCTCGCCGTCGCTGCGTGACGGATCGCTCGACTTGATTGAGAATGCAGTCCGGCAGGCTGGATTGCGCGCCTCGCTCTGCTATGAAGTCTCTGACCGAAATGTTATGGGGGGCGGAGTCGCAGAAAACAAGCGTTTTATCCAAAAGGTAGGAAAAGGAGACGGTCAGATCGCAGCGATGATGGGGATGCATGCCTCGTTTACGATGTCTGATGCGACAATCGAGGAATGTGTTGGGATCGCCCGAGATGCCGGAGTTGGCTGCCACATCCACGTGGCGGAGGATGCTGCGGACCGCGAAGATTCGCTGGCGAAATACAAGGTGCCGACCGTTGAGCGGCTCGGTAAGCTGGGCGCAACCGGGAAGAAGTCAATCTTCGTACACTGCGTCCATATTGACGAGGGGGAAATGGACACTCTGGTCGAAACAGGAACCACGGTGGTCCATAATCCGGAATCGAATATGAACAACGCGGTTGGTGTGACACCGCTGCTGAAGCTGCTCAAGAAGGGCGTGCTGGTGGGCTTAGGAACCGATGGGATGGGCTCGGATATGCTGGTGCAGATGCGCTGCGCCTACCTGCTGCACCGGCTGGCAAACCGAGATCCAAGGGTGGCTTTTGTCGAAGCGCCGACCCTGCTCTTGTGGAACAATCCGGCAATTGCCGAAAGGCAATTTGGCGTGAAGCTGGGTGAGATCGGTGAAGGGCTGCCGGCTGACCTGGCAATCATCGATTACGAGCCTCCAACGCCGCTGAGCGAGGCGAATTTCCTTGGGCACCTGATCTTTGGGCTGGTGGACGCGACGGTCGATACAACGGTCTGCAAGGGGAAGATCTTGATGAAAGGCAAGCAGATCTTGAGCATGGATGAGGCACGGATCGCAGCCCGCTCGCGCGAGGTCGCGCCGGAGATGTGGAAGCGGCTTCAAGCGCTGTGATTGAAGTTATTACTCACTGAAGCATCTGGACGAAACAGATTGATAAATGGGGTGGGCATCCTCGATCATGAGGGTGCCCATTTCTAATCTATGGAAGATTGGAGCTTTTTGATTGACTCTAGGAAATCTAATGGGTAGGGGGCGGAGAAATCTTGAGGAGCATCGCTAAATGGATGGGTCAAACGCAGGGTAAGGGCATGAAGTGCGACCCGCTCAATTCTGGGGAGGGGGGATCCGCCGTAGAGGACGTCACCTGCAATGGGGAAGCCGATGGCGGCGAGGTGAGCGCGGATCTGGTGGGGACGACCGGTCCGCGGCACTGCCTGGATAAGGGTGTGGCGGTGGAACCGGTCCAGGACGAGAAGCTCGGTGAGGGCTTGCTTGCCGCGGCGGTGATCGATCACGGTGCGGTGACGGCGGTCGCCATCTGGTCGGAGCGGCTGGCGGATAATTTTCTCGTGCCATTCAGGAACCCCGCACACAATCGCATGATAGATCTTTACGGTTGAATGGACTTCGAACTGGGCATTCAGATGGCGGTGGGCTTCTGCGGTCCGAGCAAATGCGATGACCCCGCTGGTGTCGCGATCCAGGCGGTGGACGACCCACAGCTTACCGAACTGCTGGATTAAGGTCCCGAGCAGGTAAGGCGCCTCCGAATTGTAGCCATCGACCAGGGTAGGGAGTCCGGCAGGCTTGTTGGCGACGAGAAGATGCTCGTCGAGGAAAAGCAGGAGGTCTTCCATCTGAAGCTCTGTCAATTACTACCCAATGTCAAGAAAAGACTTCGCGAAGTACAGACCAATCGAGGTTGAGGAAGGATGCCGGCAGTGCAGAGCTGCGTTTCATCGCACATCCTTGATTTTTATTCTTGGAAGTCGGGATTGGTTTTTTTGAGGATTTCAATATATTTTAGATCCGCCTGGGAGAGTTCGGCACGATCCAGCATATCGCGACGGCGCGCCCAGGTGCGCTGCAGGGACTGCTCCCTGCGCCAACGAGCGATGCGGGCGTGGTCGCCAGAAACCAGCACCTCCGGCACGCCCCAGCCGCGGAATTCAGGCGGGCGGGTGTAATGGGGATATTCAAGCAAACCAGAGGCGTGCAAGTCGTCCAGGGTACCATCGGGATCGCCAAGCACCCCGGGGATCCAACGGGTCACGGCATCGATAACAACGAGGGCGGCGAGCTCCCCGCCGGTAATCACATAATCGCCGATTGAGAGCTCAAGGGTCGCCAGGTGTTCGCGGACGCGCTCGTCAACACCTTCGTAGCGCCCACAGATCAAGCCGAGCTGACGAGGCGCATCCGGTACGGTCGCTTCTGAATGAGGCGATTCTCCAAATGCTATCCTGCGGGCAAGCTCCTGGGTAAAAAGTGTTCCTTGAGGGGAGAGGAGCACCACCGGACAGGTCGGCGGGGAACCGAGCACAGCTTCTACGGCGGCGAAGAGCGGTTCGGGTTTCATGACCATCCCCCCGCCGCCTCCATAAGGCTCGTCATCGGTGATGTGGTGGCGATCTGTTGTCCAGTCGCGGATGTTGTGGATCTGCACCTCAACGAGACCGCGCTGGCGGGCACGCTGCAATATACTGGTTTCGAGATAGGGTTCGAATACTTCGGGGAAAAGGGTGAATACATCAAAACGGATGAAAGCGGAATTCATTGGTCCATTCTACCGCGAGAGCTGTGCATCATAAAGGTCGAACCAGCTAACATGAAGTTCACCAGGAGTTAATCTCTTTTGCTTGACTTCTGGTGCCTCACAAGGTATTAATACACGATATGTATCTGCGCGGGAACAAATGGTCGATGAATAAGCGAACGCGGCGTCCATCAATCTGGAGGCTGGCGTTCCTTGTGATTCTGATCGGCGTTTTTTTGTATATCAACCAGGTGGTTGTCCCGGCAACCCCGCCGCTTTTCATTCCAACGGCGACGGTGACGCGCAGCTCCGAGTCGATCATCAATCAGGCTGAGGAATTGTATCTCTCGGGGAAGATCAACCAGGCGATCACGGCGTACGATGAAGCGATTTTATCGGACCCGACAAACCCGGCGAATTATGTTGCGCTGGCTCGGCTGCAGGTGATGGCGGGGGATTACGATGAGGCGATTAAGAACAGCCAGAACGCGCTGTTGAAAAACCCCAATAATCCGCTCGCGCATGCTGTGATGGGCTGGGCGCTGGGATTTCAAGAAAAATACAGCGAAGGGGAAATTGAGATTAAGAAGGCAATCGATCTCGATCCGAGCAACGCGCTCGCTTATGCATTCTTAGCCGAAATCCTGACTGTCCAGAACGACTACACCCTGTATGATCGGGCTTCGGAGGCATCCAAAACGGCGCTTCAGCTTGGGCCGGAATTAATGGAGACCCACCGGGCACGCGGGATTGTGCTGCTCAACACGCAGAACCTGGAGGAAGCGCTGCAGGAATTCCAAACTGCGATGACGATCAATAAGAATATCCCGGATCTCAACTTGTATCTGGGGATTACTTATAAGGCGCTGGGTGAATACGATCAGGCTCAAGAAGCCCTGCTGGCAGCTTATGCACTAAACCCGACCGACACGGTGGCTTTAACCGAGCTTTCAAGAGCCTTCTTTGGCGACGGTCGTTATCCGCAGGCAGCGCAGTATGCTGAAGAGGCTGTGAAGGTCGATCCTGCGGACGCCCGCCTGCACGGAAATTTGGGGATTATCTACTACAAGCAAGAAGATCTTGGCAAAGCAGTCGATAGTTTAAGCATGGCTGTACACGGCGGGACATTGGAAGAAGGGTCGGTCGTGGAAGGTCTTCCGCTTGATTATGGACGAATTGAAGAGTACTACTGGTATTACGGATTTGCGCTGGCAAGGCAGAATCGCTGTTCAGAGGCTGTGCCGATCTTCCAGGCACTGCTCAACGGTGTGCCAAACGACGATATTGCCATCTATAATGCGACCGAAGGGCTGGCGATGTGCCAGCAGGCGCTTGAAGGGCCTCCACAGGTCAGTGAGACTGCAACCGAACCTGCACCGCCAGTAGAAACGCCATCGGTAGACGCGACTCCGTCTCCTGAGTAGAAAAATCATGGACCGCGATCTGACCGGGAAAAAGCCTTCGTTTCACCGCCAGGAGAAAAGCACCAGCTTCTATCGGGTGATGACTCTTTTGGCGCTGATTGTCGCGAGTGTTTGGGTGCTGACGATGGTCCGACGGCATGAAATCATCTCGCCTTTTGAACCGACACCCACTCCTACGCGCATTTCCAAGTCGTTTTTCCTGGAAGCACAGGCATATTTTGACGCGGGCGTGCTGGATAACCCGGTAACACCAACTCCAATCGTTGGACAGCAGGAGAGCCTGGTGATCAACGATGCGATCGATGCCTATCAAGCCGCTCTGAAGGGAGACCCGAATAATGCGCGAGCCTGGGCAGAGTTAGCCCGAATCCAGGCTTATTCATCAAGCATGCTGCAAACTGATGCTGAAGAATTAAAACGCCTGGAGGAAGCCAAGGCATCGGCTGATAGAGCGATTGAAATTTCAACAGACGACAGCACGATCCGGGCAATCAGGGCATTTGTGCTGGATTGGTATGCGTACAGTCCTTTGGTCGGAGTGAGCCAGCGGGAGGATCTGTTGGTAGAAGCGGAACGCGAAGCTTCTCGCGCCTTCCAGCTGGATCCCGAAAACGCGCTCGCGCTGGCATATTATGCCGAAATCCTGGCAGACGAGCAGAAATGGACGCAGGCCGAGAAATACGCGGCGCAGGCGGTGGCGCTGGACCCTTCGCTGATGGACACCCACCGCGTGTACGGTTATGTGCTGGAGACGCTCGGAAAATACAACAGCGCGATCCAGCAGTACCAGGAAGCTGCACGGATAAATCCCAATTTGACCTTTTTGTATGTACGGATTGGCCAGAACTTTCGAGAAGGAATCCGGAATCCAGACCGGGCGCTGGAATATTTCGACCGGGCTGCAAAAATCAACCAGGCATTAGGTATTCAAAATTCGCTGCCATATATCGAGATCGCCCGGACCTACACCCAGATTGGGCAGTTTTTTGCAGCCTCGATCAACGCCGAAAAAGCGCTTGACCTGGACCCGACGAGCGCGCAGACTTATGGGCAGCTGGGGATCATTTTTAGACGCGCCCGCAACTACGAAGGGGCGATGTATTTGCTGAAATGCGCGGTAGTGGGCTGCACTGCAGAAGAAAATGAAATGGGCAAGATTGAAGTGCAGGGCTTGCCTCTTACTAATATCAGCGTGGCATATTTTTATGTGGAATACGGAACAAACCTGGCATTCCTGAGCCGACCGAACGAGAACTACTGCCCGGAAGCTCTGGAAGTGCTTTCGCATGTGCGCGAGGCTTATCCGGATGACCCGACATTGATGGGGATTGTTGAGGACAGCGAAGGGATCTGCAGAAGGCTGGAAGCGGGGCAAGCCCCTGTGCCGACGATTACACCGATGCCGACTGAAATCCCCGAGGGAGGAATTCTACCCTAGGGGAGCCAATTTTTGGGTGGGGAATTTTGATGAAATCTTGTTAGCGTTGTGTAAGAATCGAAATCGATTCTGCCGGTTTCCCCTTGACTTCTGGAAAGAAAATGAGTATGATACGGCTCGCACGTTAGCACTCAACACGCGAGAGTGCTAATATGCAAGGGTATGACCTAGTAACGATCAACTCAATTTCATCTGGAGGTTCGAATGTCTCTTAAGCTCAAACCACTCGGCAATCGTGTTGTTGTGGAACCCACAGAGCAGGAAGAAGTGACTGCTGGTGGAATCGTACTCCCTGAAACCGCAAAAGAAAAGCCACAAAAGGGGAAAGTCCTTTCAGTGGGACCTGGCGAACGGGATGAGGATGGGGATTATATCCCGATGGACGTAAAAGCAGGTGATATGGTCCTGTTCGCCAAGTACTCCGGCACTGAGATCAAAGTGGATGGCAAGAAGCTGCTCATCCTTCGCGAAAGCGATCTGTTAGCAATTGTTCTAGAGTAATTCAACATTCTTAAGGAGTAACGAGATATGGCTAAGCAGTTAATCTTCTCGGAAGATGCACGTCACAAACTTTCTAAGGGCATGGAAACCCTTGCCACTGCAGTGGCGACGACTCTGGGTCCTAAGGGACGAAATGTTGCCCTGGATAAGAAATTTGGTTCCCCAACCATCACTCACGACGGTGTAACCGTCGCCAAGGAAATTGAGCTGCAGGACCCATTTGAAAATATGGGCGCTCAGTTGCTCAAAGAAGCTGCCACAAAGACGAACGACATTGCCGGCGACGGCACCACGACATCCACCGTCCTGGCTCATTCGATCGTGATCGAGGGTATGAAGAATTTGGCTGCAGGTTTCAATCCGATGCTGCTCAAGCGCGGAATTGAATCGGCTACCAAGGCTGTTGCTGAGAATATCAATAAACAATCGATCGAGCTGACGACCAAGGCAGAGATCGCGAACGTCGCATCCATCTCCGCGCAGGACCGGACAATCGGCGAGCTGATCGCTGAGGTGATGGACAAAGTTGGTAAAGACGGCGTGATCACGGTTGAAGAATCCAAGGGTTTGGAATTCGAGACCGAGTATGTAGAAGGTATGCAGTTTGACCGCGGCTACATTTCGCCCTATTTCATCACCGATGCAGAGCATATGGAATCTTCGATCGAAGAGCCCTATATCCTGATCCACGACAAGAAGATCTCGGCAGCTGCGGACATCGTCCCGATTTTGGAGAAGCTGGTTCAGATCGGCAAGCGCGATCTGGTGATTATTGCTGAGGATATTGACGGTGAAGCGCTGGCTACGCTGGTGCTGAACAAGCTGCGCGGCATGCTGAATGTTGTTGCGGTAAAAGCCCCCGGATTTGGCGACCGCCGCAAAGCAATGCTTCAGGATATTTCTGTGCTGACCAACGCCCAGGTGATCTCAGAAGAGACGGGTCGGAAGCTCGAAAGCGCCACCATTTCTGACCTTGGACGCGCTGAAAAGATTGTCGTTACCAAAGATGACACGACCGTGATTGGCGGCAAAGGCGATGCTCCCCAGATCAAAGGCCGGATCGAGCAGATCCGGGTTGAGATCGATAAAAGCACCAGCGATTACGACAAAGAGAAGCTGCAAGAACGCCTGGCGAAGCTCTCTGGCGGCGTAGCGATCATCCGGGTTGGTGCAGCCACCGAGACCGAACTGAAAGAGAAGAAGCACCGAGTTGAAGATGCCCTTTCTGCCACACGTGCAGCAGTGGAGGAAGGGATTGTGCCGGGTGGTGGTGTAGCCCTGATCAATTCAATCTCCGCACTCAAGGATTTGAAGATGGACACGGATGACGCGCAGATCGGCGTCAACATCGTCCGCAAGGCGCTTGAAGTCCCGATGCGCAAGATCGCCGAGAACGCCGGTAAAGACGGTTCGGTGATCCTGGAAGGCGTGCGCCGAGCTCAGAAAGAGAAGAAGAACTCGAAGATCGGTTACGACGTTATTCGCGAAGAATACCTCGATATGGTCGAGGCTGGCGTGATCGATCCTGCGAAAGTGACCCGCGGCGCATTAGAGAACGCGGCCTCGATCGCAGCGATGATCCTGACCACGGAAGCCCTGATCACGGATATCCCGGAGAAGGAAAAACCCATGCCTCCGCAGATGCCGGAGTATTAGAAAAAGAAGCGCTGGAAGATCGATCCGGCAAATATCAAAGAATCCCCCGGCTTCCCAAAAGAGGCCGGGGTTATTTGTTATAATAGACCTAATTTGTCTAATATAAAGCTGACTGAAGCGGGAACACAGGCAGAAAAGGTGGGAAGCGATCAGATCATCAGGAAGTGGGGTGTCTTGAGCCTGCTCGCTCTGGCTGTGCTTTTAGCCATGGGGACATGGTTTTCGGCATCTGCTGTGCTACCGGTTTTGACCAAGGTCTGGGGTTTAGACGATTCTGGCCGAGCATGGCTGACAATGTCTGTTCAAGCGGGATTTGTTGCCGGCTCGGTAGGCTTGGTGCTTTTTAACCTGGCCGATCGAATCCCCACACGGCTGTTATTCACAATTTCAGCTTTAATCGCAGCAGTGGCTACGGCATCGATTGCTGCTTTCGCGACCGGACTCTGGCTGGCATTGGTCCTACGCTTTATAACCGGATTGAGCATGGTTGGGGTTTATCCCGTAGGTATGAGGATCACGGCGACCTGGACGAAATCTGACAGGGGATTAGGAATTGGCTTATTGACGGGGGCGATAGCGGTCGGGACGGCTTCGCCGCACTTATTAAATATTCTTATAAGTGGTCATGATTGGCGTATTCTCCTATACCTGGCAGCTGGACTGGCGGTCGTTGGCGGTATCGTGGCGTGGTTTTTTATCAAGGAAGGTCCTTATGCCATTCCAACGGCACCTTTTAATTGGAAATATGCCCTAGAAATTGCTCGAATTCGCGAGCTGCGCCTGGCGAATCTGGGATACCTGGGCCACATGTGGGAACTTTTCGCAATGTGGACCTGGGTAGGAGTATTTCTACTTGCCAGCTTCCAAGAATCGGGTCTTAAGCCTTTTTGGGCTGGGCTGGCAACTTTTGCAACTGTTGCGGCAGGTGGTCCTGGCAGCTTGTTAGCCGGGAAATTCGCGGATAGGTTAGGCCGGACGACAATCACGATAGCAGCTCTGACGATCAGCGGTGCATGCTCGCTCTTTGTAGGGTTCTTATTTGGTGCCAACCCGCTTATGCTCACCGCGATTTGCCTGGTATGGGGTTTTACCGTGGCAGCCAACTCCGCCCAGTTCAGCGCGGCGATCAGCGAATTATGTCAGCGGGAGTATATGGGCACTGCATTGACGCTCCAAACCTGCCTTGGTTTCATGCTGACGCTAATCACAATCCGGCTGATCCCAACACTGCAAGGCTGGCTTGGATGGCAGTGGGCATTCGTAATCCTGGTGCTGGGTCCGATCGTTGGAGTATGGTCGATGGGATCGCTGCACAGGATGCCAGAAATCGAAGAAGCTGGCCGGAGGAAAAAGGTAATAATTCAAATATAAGGTTAACGGTCTTTCTTTGACAGAACTTATCTTCTATGCTAGAATGCAGCGGGAGCAACGGCAAGTTTGTAGAAGGGATTTTTCCCTGAATTGCAACAGACGGTTATTGAGAAGTTCATTCCCAGGCCCCGGCCAGCGAACTCCTGGCGGGGCATTTTATATATATTCGATAATCCACCGGAAAGGTGTGCGGCTTCTCAGGCATACCAGAACTGGTAGTGTTAGTAAGGTAGAAAGATGAGCAATAAGAAATTACGCATTGTCCCATTGGGGGGACTTGGGGAAATCGGCAAGAACATGATGGTTTACGAATACGGTCAGAACATCCTGATCGTAGATACGGGTCTGATGTTCCCCGAAAACGATATGCTGGGGATCGATTATATTATCCCTGACTTTCGCTATTTAGAAGATAAGGCAGATCTGATCCGCGGAATCGTGATCACCCACGGGCATGAGGACCACACCGGGGCGATCGCTCACGTGCTTGAAAAGTTCAATGTGCCCGTTTATGCCACACCGCTGACGCGCGGCCTGGTGGAAGCCAAGCTCTCGCGCGGGGGGTTGATCAACAAAGTGAAGCTGAACACGGTTCAGCCAGGCGATACCGCCTGGATTGGCCCATTCCAGGTGGAGTTTTTCCATGTCTGCCACTCGATCCCAGATGGAGTTGGTTTGGGAATCACGACCCCAGCAGGATTGGTGATTCACACTGGTGATTATAAATTCGATCACACGCCGGTTGACGGCTGGCCGACGGATTATGCAAAACTGGCGGAACTATCTAACCGCGGCGTTTTGGCGCTGCTTTCCGATTCGACGAATGCGGACCGGCCAGGCTGGACCCCTTCCGAAAAGGTCATCGATGGGGCATTCAGGGACGTTTTCCGTAAGGCTACAGGCCGAATCATCGTGGCGAGTTTTGCTTCACTGATCTCTCGCATGCAGCAGGTGGGAAACGCAGCAATCGAACACGGCCGCAAGATGGCGTTTGTGGGCACCAGTATGGTGGAAAACGCCCGGATCGCTCGCAAGCTGGGCTACCTGGACTTCCCCGAAGACCTGGTGATCAGCCTGGAACAGTCTTTGAAATTGGAGCCGCGAGAGGTTGTGCTGATGTCCACCGGAACCCAGGGTGAGCCCACTTCGATTGTTGGGCGGCTCTCGATGGGCACCAACAGCCAGTTCGATCTGCTTCCTGATGATACGATCGTGCTTTCTTCTCACCCGATCCCAGGGAACGAAGAGAGCGTATACCGCACGATCAACCGCCTTTTCCGGCGCGGCGCCAAAGTAATTTACGAAAACATTGCCCCGGTACACGTATCGGGCCATGCCAGCCAGGAAGAGATGAAGCTGCTGCTGCACCTGGTCAAGCCGAAATATTTTATCCCGATACACGGCGAGCTTCGACATCTGCACCAGCATGCCAACCTGGCTCGCCAGGTGGGGATCGGAGATGAAAATATCGCAGTGATTGAAAACGGCCGACAGGTTGAATTCGACGACGGCGAAATGATTATCTGTGATAGAGCACCTGGTGGTTATGTATTTGTGGATGGAGCAGGGGTCGGAGATATCGGCCTGACGGAAGTGCGCGAAAGAGAAGCCCTGGCGAAAGATGGGATTGTGCTGATCAACCTGAACCTGGATTTAAGCAGCCGAAAGCTGATCGAAGAACCGGAGATTATCAGCCGCGGGTTCATCCAGAGCCGATACGGCGACGATCTGCTGGATGATGCTCGAGTGATGATCCGCGAGGCCGTGAAGAATGGGAACGGCAATTTACAGAAAGATCTTCAGGAAGCGATGAAGACTTTTCTCTTCAACCGCACTCGCCGGAGACCGATGGTTTTCGTGACGATCAGCCGCGCATAATCAAGGTTCGCGCCAGCCTTCTTCCCCAATCAGCGGGACGAAAGCAACTGAAAGGATTGTTTCACATTCCTGGTTCTGGCCATTTTTCCGCCAGCGCTCGAGGGATTGGCTGCCGTGTCCGCCGACCGGTATGACCAGGGTTCCACTATCCTTAAGCTGAGAAAGCAGGGATTGCGGTACGACGGGAGCTGCAGCCGTGACCAGGATGTCGTCATAAGGGGCGAATTCGACCAATCCTTTTGAGCCATCGCCGACATGGACAATTATATTGTCATAACCCAGCTTATCCAGAGTATAACGGGCTGAACGGGCAAGGCTTGGATGGCGCTCGATTGTATGAATTTCTTTTGCCATCTCGGCGAGCACCGCGGCCTGGTAGCCCGAACCCGTGCCTATCTCCAGCACTCGCTCGCTGCCTTTCAGCTCCAGCAGCTCAGTCATTAATGCAACAATGTAAGGTTGGGAGATGGTCTGATCCCTACCGATAGGGAGGGGACCGTCGGCGTACGCAGCAAAGTGATATTCGCGGGGGATAAAGGCGTGGCGCGGCACGCTGCGCATGGCATCGAGAACCCGGAGGCTGTAGATCCCCCGGCTGATGAGCTGCGTATCAACCATGCGGGCGCGCTGGGTCTCGAAACGAAGATCATCATCCATGGAATTCCGAAACCAATTTCTGCCAGAAATCATCCCGCTGAGCGGGGACGAAAGGCAGGTAGAGCCCCAGACGGTCTACAACGCCGCGGTATCGTTCGTACAGGTGAGCTCCCAGCTCTCCGGGAGAACAAACGACCGCAAAAGCCTGAAGCATTTCATCGCTGACCTGAGAGGGAAGCTCAGCCCACTTACCCTGACGGACAAGAGCAGACAGAGTATCGGCGGACTGGTCCCAGCCGTGGAGCGCCATGACGGCTCGATAAGAAGGAGTAGAGGCGTAGAATCCGATCTGGGCGCGGGTGAGCAGGTCTTCTTCAGGGGATGTAACCGCAAAGACGGTTGCCGAGACGGCAAGATCCGAACGAGATCGCCCCGATTTTTAAGACCGAGGTGGATTGCAGGCATAAGGACCTGGGTCAAGTACTCGGTTGTGTGGAAAGGATGCACGAGGAATCCATCCGCAGCCTCGCCTGCCAGCTGCGCCAAACCCGTGTTGACGCCGGCGACATAAATCGGGATATTTGGATTCGGGATCGGACCTGGGTTGAAGAAGGGGGTCATCAGGGTCAGCTTGTAATAACTCCCGCGGAAGTTCAGGGGCTCACCAGTTTGCCAGGTATGCCAGAATGCCCTAACCGCCTGGATCTGCTCGCGCAGCATGCCAACCACCGATTCGGGCCAGGGCATCCCAAACCGCTTTTCGACATGAGCTTTAACCTGGGTGCCCAATCCAAGCATGAAACGCCCGCTTGAGGACTGCGCTAAATCCCAGGAGGTGTACGCCAGAGTTGCCGGGCTGCGCCCAAAGGCAACCGCAATGGCGGTGCCGAAACGGAGGCTGCGGGTATGCTCGGCGATCAGGGCGCCAGGGAGGAAGGGGTCGTGCATCGTCTCGGATGACCATAAGGCATCGAAACCGATCGCCTCGGCTTCACGGGCGATCTCGGGGACCGATTTTAATGGAACGGGGGGCAGCGAAACATCCAGCTTCATAACGGGTCAAGAAAGCAAGTAGGCGACCAGCCAGCGCGCCGTGGCTATAAGCGCTTCGGTGTGCGTGCGCTCGTAGTTATGCGAGGCGTCCACACCCGGGCCAATCAGTGCAACGGCGACGTCGCCGCCAGCACGCCAGAAGGCTTCGCCATCAGACCCGTAGTAGGGATAGATATCGACCTTGTAAGGGATCTGATGTTCATCTGCAAGCTGACGCAGGCGCTGATTGAGCCCAAAGGAATACGGACCGCCTGAATCTTTGACACACAAGGTGGCGTGATATTCATCAGAGGTCTGGCCTTCACCTACAGCAGCCATATCGACAGTCACAAGCTCGGTAACTTCTGGAGGGATCCCGGCAGAAGCGCCGTGCCCTACTTCTTCATAATTGCTGAAATGCAGATATGTTTTCTGCTTCGGCTGGAGGCCGAGGTCGGAAAGGGCCTTCACTGCAGCCAGGATGCAGGCAACGCAGGCTTTATCGTCCAGGAAGCGCGAGCGGACAAAGCCATTGTTGATCTCAAGCCGCGGATCGAATGCGACGAAATCGCCAACAGCAATTCCCAGGTCTTGGGTATCAAAATCTGAACTGGTACGGGAATCCAGGCGAACTTCCATGTTATCTTCATCGCAACTCTGCTCAACCGATTCTTTTCCGTAGACGTGCCCGGAGGCCTTCTCGATCAGGAGCGAGCCGCGCAGGCTGGCTCCCGAGCGCGTAAAAATCGTGCAGCCCTCAGTTTCGACTGCATTCCACATCAAGCTCCCGAGGCGAGTGAGTTTAATCGCCCGCTGGTTTTAATCTCCTTCACCATCGCACCGAGCGTATCGACGTGGGCGGTTAAAGCACGCGGCGATTCGGAAAGCTCCCCAGGCCAGGAGGCGATCAGCGCGCCTTTTCGGTTGACATTCAAAGATAGCTGTGGGAAAGCGTTCAAGGCTTGACGGGTGAATTCAACTGCGCGTTCAGTGAAGCCGGTTGGGCTTGGGGTGTTGAGCAAGCCAGACAAGAAATCGATCAAATAAACTTCGTTGATAGTTGGAAGAGGCATTTGTTCCTCTGAAGGAGGGCTTTCCTGGGTAATTTATTCGGAGACAGGCAGGTCTTCAAAAGCCAGGATCGCTTCACGCCAGTTTTGAGGGAGCGGGATGGTTTCGACTGTGCGGTAATTATACGCCACAAGAACGGCGGTGGAGGTGCAGAGCGATTTATGGTCTCTTGGGTCCTCGAGCTGATACTCCATGGTGAGGCTTTTATTGCCAAGGCGTGAGACCCGCGCGCCAACTCTCAGGGGTGTGGTGAAATGAACCGGGGCCAGGAAGGTGAGCTTCGCTTCGGCGAGGATGAAGCCAATATCCAAAAATGAGCTCTCATTCCAGAGTCCAAGGTTGCGAATGTAATTTACCCGAGCCTGCTCAAAATAAGTCAGATAGCGGGCATTGTTCACGTGTCCCTGCGGATCCAGGTCGCCATATCGGACTTCGATCGGGTGGTAGAAGCGAAAGTCAGACACGAGATGATTATAACCGCTGGGGTATAATGGGCCGCATGGAAAATCTGAACCACGAAGAAGATCGCCCAAAGGATCAGCAAGCTGATCCCAACGAAAACCAAAGTATTGAGGAGACGCGTCCGTGGCGTCCGCTCTCTGAAAGCGAAAAAGCCAATATTGAATCAGGCGAAACGGTTCCGGCGCAGATTGTGACGCAGATCGAACCACTCGCAGCACCGCAGCCCGCCGGGCTGTCTCAGGCGGCGGAAGAAGCTGAGGAGGTGGAACCAGATTTAGAAAAAGGCTATGAGGACACCACGGCGATCCCGGTGACGACCGAGACAGGTGTAATGGAATTTTCGGCTACCCAACCGACCCAGGTCTCGCCAAATACGGCGGGTGCAAGCGGTACTGGATCCAGGACGCTTACAAAAGCGAGAGCTGTCCAGGGCCCGCCCAAAACACCTGCAAAAAAGGTCAAACGAAGTGCCCGGAAGGGTCTGCCCTGGTTTTTCTTTCCGATTCTGGGTGCAGCGATCCTGCTTTTTGTGCTGCTGTTCAGCGCTTTTGGAGGCTATGAAGCAGGGATCGGTCAGCGGAAGCAAGCGGAGCGGACTGGGGTTGCATTTGCAGCGGCGGAGCAGTTCCAATTAGGTTTGCAGGATATGGGTCAGGGTGCCTACGCACACGCTCGACAGCGTTTTGAATATGTGATCCAGCTTGATCCGGGCTACCCGGGAGCTTCAGAAAAGCTGGCGGAAGTTCTGTTAGAGCTCAGCACGACCGCGACACCAACGCTGCTGCCGACCGCTTCATTAACTCCAACTGCAGATGTGCGCGATGCTCAGCAATTATTCGACAAAGCGCAGCAAGCGCTGGCTGCTAACGACTGGTCAACGGCAATCGATGAGATGCTGGCGCTGCGGAAAGTTGATCCGGCATTTCGGACGATTGATATCGACGGGATGCTTTTCCTGGCACTGCGCAATCGCGGCCGCGACCAGATTTTGAAGGAATCGGACCTGGAAAGCGGGATCTACGATTTAACGCTGGCAAGCAAATTCGGTCCGCTGGACGCCGAAGCTCAGGGTCTGCTTAACTGGAGCAGCATTTACATCACCGGGGCCAGCTTCTGGGGGATCGATTGGGAGCAGGCAGTAAATTATTTTTCCCAGGTGGCCCCACAGCTGCCAAACCTGATGGATGGCTCAAAGATGACTGCCACCGAACGCTTGAGATTAGCGCTGTTCGAATACGGCAATACCCTGGCAGCCGCAGGGCAATACTGTAAAGCTGTAAAAGCGTACAAGGATTCTCTGGCAATCGCCCCAGATGCCAGTGTGCAGCAGGCCGGAGAGCTGGCGGATAAAGGCTGCTCGGAAGGAGAGCAAGCACCCGCTGGTACGCAGAAGCCAGGCAAGAACAAGAAATCCACTCCAGTCCCATGAATGAGATGAACTGGGCTCTAACCGCGGCTTATTGGCTGCATATGCTCGCGACCGTGGTCTGGATCGGCGGGCTGGCAGCGCTTTCGTTATTTGTGCTCCCGGCGGCACGCCGATCGCTGGATGCCAAGAGCTACACCGCCTTTTTGGTCGATCTGCAGCGCAAGTTTGACCCGCTGGCGTGGTTTAGCCTGCTGCTGCTGGCGGGAACAGGTCTTTTCCAGATGAGCGCCAACCCGAAATACCAGGGATTTCTGAGAGTAAATGATGCCTGGGCGGCGGCGATCTTAATCAAGCATGTGCTGTTCATTGGGATGACGATCCTCTCTGCATACCTGACCTGGGGACTGCTTCCCGGGCTGAGGCGAGCCGCCATGCAGCAGAGCCTGGAAGCGCAGGGCAAACCTACCTCGAAAATTGATGGAGGGGGTTTAGCCCAGCAAGAAAGGCGATTAATGGGGCTGAACCTGGCGCTAGGGATCTTAGTGCTGGCGCTTACTGCAGCTGCCAGGGCTGCCTGAGTCACTTCACAAGACTTTGAGGGCAGATAATGGCCCAGTCTTTGGCGGGTTTGCTATCCTTGGAGGACCAGCCATGTGAAAAAGGATCTGGGCAGGCGGTTAAGCAGACAATCGTCGCTCAACAACTGGCAGGGATCGCGACAAAACTGCGGCTGGAGACCTAGTCACGGTGAAGGCGGAGGTATAGGAAGCTCAAGTTTTTGCTGACCGGCAGACCAGCTTCATGCATGAATTAAATCCACTCCTCGATCCATCCCGAGGGTTGCCGGGCTACCCGAACAGCGGCGAAGTCAACTACACCTTGCTGAAAGCAAACGCCTGACAGACAATTGCGACGAAGATCAACTAATCGGGAAGCATATATATTCCTAACCATTAAATGCATGGAGGATGGCAGCCCACTGGCGCGTTCGAAAAAGGCTCAAACAAGCTGGACCGGGATCCTGCCAGGACACAGGAATAGATGATCCAAGCAGTCTCTACCGGCGCCAACGCTGATTTTACGCTTGAGGTGACTGTCGGCGCGCTGCTGCGATTATTTTTGGCGGGTGATTGAACCTTTTGATAAGCATCAAGGATTTCAGATTAGAATGCTAAATATCCGTGCTGCCATTCTGGTGGCTATCTTATTCACCATCCTGGCTTGCCAGGTTGTTCCCACACCGCCGGTCTTGCGCTCGACCCCGAGGAAAGTTGAAACGCCAACCCGAGCTCCGGTCACTAAGGCGCCAGAAGCTCTTCTAGAGAGTCCAACCTCAGCCGTTCCGACTGCGCCGACTAATCTCCCATTACCCGGGGAGCTGGCGGAGCTGCCGAATAACAGTTCCTCCCCCTTCGCCGTTTTCCAGATGGGCGGCTGGGAGGCGAAAGGGGAAAAACTTGCCTGGCCTTTCACCCTGCCAGTTCGGCAGGAGGATGTGGGCAACATGGATGTTGTCGATGGTCTTACCCTGAGGCAGCGCAATCAACTGCTTAATGATGGGTTTGTGGTCGTTCACAGCCGGGAGCCCCAGTTCTTCACTCAGCACCAGCGGATTGCGCTGATAAATGGGCAGCCATATTTGCTGACAACAAATTCGGCTTACCATGCGTTGAAAATTACGATGGACGAAGTTATTCGGGCGCTCGAGAGAGAGGAGCTGCACCGCAAACTTACTGAAATTGTCCAGCCCACTTTTCAACAAGTGATCAGCTATATCCCACTGGTGGCGGGCTCAACTTTGGAGCCAGAATCACGTCTGGCAGCAGCATACCTGGGGGTGGGACTGCGTCTGCTAGACCCGCAGGCGGCGCTGGCGCCAGATATTGAGGCAATCGTGGAGCCGCAAGTACGACAGGTGCTCGCGGGAAGAGGAATTGAAGAAGCTGTGCTGCTCCCAGGTTTTCTTGAGGATTTTCGAGTTTACAATCCACCTCCGAATTTTGCCAACGAGTCAAATTTGGCAAATTACTACCGCGGGTTCACCTGGTTCGAGCGGGCAAAATTTCCTGCTTCTGAGACTGGTCCTCGATCATACTCTTATCACGTGCCGCTGATCGTGACGATGGCCTTGCGACAGGCAGAGACTGAATCAGGTTCTGCGGGAGCTGAGTGGGTTGAGCTAGCAGAGACCTTGGATTTCCTTCGAGGAAAACGGTCCGGTGGAAGTCCGATCGAATATGCGCTGATCATGGACCAATCCTACGGGCGAAGGGCAACGATCCTCAGCCTGAGGGACGATCCAAACCAAGAAACGATGCGATCGCTGCTTCGGGACCTTCCTTTCCCGCAACCCGGCGAGGCGCTGGTGCCTGACCTGGGGGCACCTGAGGTAGAAAAGAGCTGGAGTTTACTTGGACGCCGCGCTGAGCTGGACGATCTGGTGCTTGAAAAGGCAGGAGGCAAACAACCAGCCGACCCAAAGGCCTTGCGCTGGCTGCCAGGGGGTTTGGAGCTGATGAGCGTATTAGGATCGCAGACAGCTTATGAGATGTTGAAAGGAAGTGGGAATACCCAAGCCGATTTTGACTTGCTTGATGGATTGAAAGCATCTGTGCGAAATATGACCGACGAACAGTGGTCTCTAACGGCGCGAAATTTATGGCTGGAGAGCTACCGAAACCGGCTTGGGGAAATCGAGCTGGATAATCGCAGTAATCTTCCTGGTTTTAGCTCGAGCCATCGGTGGGATGTGAAAGAACTAAACAGCGCGCTGGGCAGCTGGGCTGAACAGCGATATGACACTACTGAATTTGTTCCTGAGGTTCAGGAAGAGCGCCCCCAGGTCCAGGCTGGATCTCCACCTGTGCCAGGGTTTGTGGAACCAAACCCACAAGTTTTTTATTCGCTATCCCGGCTGGGGTATACATTTGCCGAAGGATTGAGACAGCGCGATTTAACCGGGGTCTTCAGTACGAATCCCGAGCCAGGGGGATTAAATCCTCTCATCGTTGAACTGTTTGACCTATCTGACCGGCTGCAGCGGCTTGGGGATATCGCGAAACGGGAGCTGGAAGGCGAGCAATTGAACAAAGACGATTTTGTACTGATCCAGTCGCCGCTTGGACCTGAGGAGAAGCGCTTGATGGCGCAGCTCAAACTGGATAGCCAATCTGAGAACCTGGATATCCCTCCGCTCACCGGGATCGGCGCGATTGAATACAGCGATCGCCTACTGCATTTCGGGAATGGTTATGCGGACCGGATCTATATGCTGGTACCATTGAATGGAGAAATTTCGATTGCCCAGGGCGGGATTTTCTCATATTACGAGTTTTCCCTGATGAAAGACCGGGCTCTGGATGAACAAGCCTGGCGCTGGCGGTTGGCAAACGACCCACCTGCCAAACCGGGTTGGTCGGCTGATTTGTTCCTCAATGAAGGAATTGCGATCGATGTCCTGGCTTATAGGATTGGCGATACATACCGGGTGCTGGCGCCAACCGGAAATCTCAAACTGCTGGCAGAGCCTCACCGTGATGCTCAGTCCATCTTCATCGCTGGGGAGGGAGATATTTTTGAGATCGTGGGTGGACCGAGAGAAGCGAATGGATTAAGATGGTGGCAAATCCGGCTGAAACGAGACGGCTCAGATCCGGTTGAGGGGTGGATTTTTGAGAACCGGGAATGGATTGAGCGAGTTTGGAAATAACGAGTGAGGTATTGGGATGATCCGATCACAATATTTGACAGCGGGAAACAAGCTCCAAGTAAATATTGAAAAAATCGACCTGGCTTTCGCGCTGCAAGATCAAGGTGGATTGACCTGGGTGGATTTTCAGAATGCGCCGGATGAGGAGGCGGAACCAATCCTGGAAAAGACATTCGGCTTTCATCCGCTGGCCATCGATGATGCGCTGATTGAGACCCACGTCCCCAAGCTGGACGATTGGGGGACGTTTCTTTATATTGTGCTGCATACCGTGGTTTTCGACGAAGCGGAAGGCGATGTGGATACCCATGAGCTAGACATTTTCCTGGGCAAGAATTACATCGTCACTCATCACGACCAGCCGGACGAATCACTCGAAAGAGTATGGACATCAGCCCAGCGCGACGAGCGTGTCATGAAAGGCGGTCCAGACCATGTGTTATACCGGTTGGTGGACGAGATCGCTTCGAGCTTTATGCCAGTTGTGGAGAAGTTAGACCAGGGGATCGATGGGCTGGAGGATGCCATATTCGATCAACATGACGGGGCAACTTTGGAAAAAATCTTCACAATCAAGCGCTCGGTGCTTTACT
Source organism: uncultured Chloroflexia bacterium (assembly GCA_963827155.1). Taxonomy (GTDB): domain Bacteria; phylum Chloroflexota; class Anaerolineae; order Anaerolineales; family UBA4823; genus UTCFX2. The sequence goes on from CAWGZV010000003.1 coordinate 123,931, forward strand.
TACGCCGAATCCTGGCGCACCGACGCGAGGTGCTAAACAAGCTTGCAAGGGACGAGTATGAGGTGATTGACACAACAGACAGGGTCTATTTTCGGGATGTATACGATCATCTCGTTCGGCTTTATGACATTACAGAGGGGGTGAGAGACCTGGTCAGCGGGACGCTGGACACCTATCTCTCGGTGACGAACAACCGCCTGAATGACGTGATGAAGACACTGACCATCATCACAACCTTGTTCATGCCGCTGACGTTTATTACCGGCTTTTTTGGGATGAATTTCTTCCAACCTGCTACTCCATTGAATATTTGGACCGGACTACCGGCATTCTGGATCACACTTCTGGTGATCTTGATTACCCCAACTGTGATGTATCAATGGATGAGACGGCGGCGTTGGATGTGAGGAGCTCTGCCCTGACGTAGAGAAAAAGAAAGGAAACTAGTCGTGAGTTCAAATTTGAGCAGCAGCGCGCAGCGCGTCCAGAAAGCCCTGAAACTGCTAGGATTGTTGGTTGAAGTTGTCGAGCTGCCTGCATCAACCAGAACGGCGCCAGAAGCGGCTGAAGCTGTGGGCTGTGAAGTAGGTCAAATCATCAAATCGCTGGTTTTTAAGTCTAAACGCACAAACCGCCCAATCCTGATCATTGCCAGTGGGGCAAATCGGGTGGATGAGAAGCGGATTGAAGCTCTGATCGGGGAACCTCTCGGGAAAGCAGATGCTGATTTTGTCCGAGAGCAGACCGGATTTGTCATCGGTGGTGTGCCACCGGTAGGTCATCTGAATCCGATCCTGACATTTATCGATGAGGATCTGCTCCAATATCAGGAATTGTGGGCTGCAGCCGGGACGCCGCACGCAGTTTTCAAGTTATCGCCTGCCGAGCTGAGGAAAATTTCGAATGGTGCGATTGTAAAGATTAAATAAAGCCCAGGGATTAACTGATTGGGTTGAATGCCTCTAAATGCCCCGCAAATGGAGCTGGAGAACCCGCGAAATTGGACTGATTCGGGTATAATTGAATTCTGATCGGTGCCGAATAATGATTTTGTGAATGAGCGTCGCATGTATCCGGGCGCAAGTATTCGGACGTAAAAGAGCGTCTACAAGTGAGAAACAAAGGATGAATTCTTTACCGGTGTAATTATGGCAATTGACCGCTTCGGCCGCGATATCCACTATTTACGGATCAGCCTCACTGACCACTGCAACCTCAGATGCGTCTACTGCATGCCGGAAGATATGACCTTCAGGCCAAATCCGGAGCTGATGCAGGATGACGAGCTGCTGATGTTGGTGAAGTTGTTTGGGCGGCTTGGTTTTGATAAATACCGCCTGACAGGAGGTGAGCCAACAGTCAGGCCGCGCCTCGTCGAGCTAGTTCGACAGATTCGTGAGACGGAGGGAATCCGGTCGATCACGATGACTACCAATGGACTGCTTCTGAAGCGGTTGGCGCGCCCACTGGCAGAAGCCGGATTGGACCGAGTGAATATCAGCCTGGATACCCTGGAACCCAAGCGTTTCAAGCGGCTGACGCGATGGGGAAATCTGGGTGAGGTAATGGAGGGAATTCTGGCGGCAGAAGACGCCGGGCTTACCCCAATCAAGATCAACGCTGTGGTGGTGCGCGGCTATAATGAAAACGATGTCGTAGACCTTGCGCGATTGTCGCTGGAACACGGCTGGCAGGTGCGGTTTATTGAAATGATGCCGTTTGCAGGCGCCACCGATTTACAGATCAACCAGGCAGTGACAGCGGCGGAGATCCAGGCGCGGATCGAATCGGAATTGGGCACCCTCGAAGCGGCAAACGACGGCAAGCTAGACGGTGAAGCCAGGATCTTCAAATTACCGGGAGCCCGCGGTGAGGTAGGATTTATCTCATCTGTTACGCAGCCATTCTGTGCTGCCTGCACACGCGCCCGATTGACGGCAGACGGAAGGCTGCGGCTTTGCTTGCTGAGAGAGGGCGAGGTAGATCTTCTGAAACCGCTCCGGGCTGGCGCAACAATCGATGAGCTGCGGCAGATCATCCTGGATGGAATTTGGAACAAGCCCTGGGGACACGGTCTGGCGGAGGGTCTGATCCCGCTAAACCGGGTGATGAGCGAGATCGGGGGATAATTAGATTAACAGGATATAGAGCAAAAGACCCACCAATGCTCCAGTAATCGAAGCGAGAAAATTTACCCAATCGTTGTCTAACCACAGCCAGCCGCGCAGGTGAGCAGTTGGCGTGCCGCACAAATGGCGAGGCGAGCGCTCAGTCTCCTTCTGGCAGGTCGGGCACCAGAAAATTGCCTGCACGGTTGCTCCAAGCAAGGAATCAAAAAACGAACCGCTCAGACCTCCAATCACGACCGAGAAGAACAAAAGGGGGAGATCTGAATCTTGAGGAAAAAATATTGCGATCAACGCCACCACCGCTGCTCCAGCCAGAGCAGCCAAGCTGCCCCAGAGGCTGATCGCCCCCGAGGCGCCGCGCTCAACACTTTTGAATGAAGTGATCAATCGGGGTGGGACTGGGCTTAATACGCCTAACTCAGTGGCCCAGGTGTCGGCGTTGACCGCGGCCATCGCGCTAGCGTAAGCAACCCAGGACCAGGCAGCATCTGGGATTGCGGTGTGGATCATCACCAATGCAGCGCCAAGCCCACCGTTCGCCAGGACCTGCGCCCAATCACGCCTGCTGCCTTTCGAAAACTTTTCACTTAATAAGCGCTTGCGGGCTGGGAAGAGGCGCGATAATGCGCTGGAAGAAATAAAGAATGTAAGCAGCAGCGCAGCCCAGGCAAAACCCCCAAATGCGAAAATCAAGCCACCGCTCGCTGCTGCGGCGTATGCCCCGCTGCGGCTCAACGCGCCAGCCCGAAAGGCGAGCGCGGCGATCAAGGCGCCGGCAAGAAAACCTAGGATTAGTTGGGTGAGATTCAAGGCAGCTTAGCTATTTTTTTCGGATTTATAGAAAACTGTGTTGTAAATTTTGCGGACTGATGGAAACTTGACAATTATATCCGTGCAACCGGCGGTTTGGAAGAGCAGTGGAGATCAGCTATTTTGGAGGATAAAATAGACTGCGAAAAGAAAGAAGCTGGCAGCGACGACACTGCTGGTCCACAAGATGAGGGCGATTGGCTGACCATCATCTCGACGGAAGAAAAACAAACCCAAAAATACCGCAATGATCAAGAACAGGAAATTAAGGCAAGGCAGCAGCAGCAACCGAGCTGCGGGTACAAGATCTCCCGGGGCGCCATCGGGATAAAAGCCAAGGTGGACCTGGTGAAGCCCTGGGATCGAGAGGCTGACCCAGATCAAGAGCACCAGGCTGAGCACAAAACAAGCAATCAATAAGAAACGGGCTGGGGTTGAGCTCCAAACTTTCCCTAACAAGAACCCTGGATAAACCGACCGGGATGGAAGCGGGGATAGCGATCCTAATTCTGTAAAGCGCTGATAAGCCAGGATAAACTGCTCGGGAGCCTCTGGGGAGATGGCAAAACCTCCGCTATCGGTTGCTACAAAAATAAGGTTTCTGGATCCAGAAGCCAGATATTCGACAACGCCATCGCCGGGGATGCGCCGTTTTCCCAACATCGCGCCTGGCAGGTAGATCCTGGGGTGTGGGAGTGAGGCGCTCAGCTGGTCCGCTGGATGAATCCAAAGCACAGCATGGATGGGGATCACTTCACTGCGCAGTCCCCAGCGCAGGCGGAGACCCTCACGCTCCAGGATATAGACGGCTGTATGCAAGGCATAGAGGCGATAAGCCAGCAAAGGCGCTACGGCGGCGGCGGCTAAGGCGGGCAGCAGGTAAAGGATTAATGCCGGGCTGATGCTGGCTTGACTGGCCTGCCAAAGGCTGGCGATCACGATCAGGGCGAGCACACCCAACCCAAACAGGTGAAAAATGAACCCCATGCGGCGTTCTGGCCTGAAGGCAAGCTCGTCCTGCATGGGGTGATTTATACCACTATTATTGGATCTGGCAGCCGATGCTCACATCATTTGCTGCACGATCTAAACGAGCTCGATGGAATTGAGAGCTCGGGTTTCAGCGATCTACGATCAGCGAACTGTGTCTGAGATTTGCAAGCACTGGAAGGCGAGCACTGGAAGAGGCGATCACTGGTAGGCGATCACTGGTAGGCGATCACTGGTAGGCGATCACTGGATCTGGTAAACAATACTCACTTCGATGGTGAGCACCATCTGACCGGCTTCGATCGGTACCGAGCTTTCGGCCATGGGTGCTGCGGCGCGCATATCGTATTTGGGCAGCGGACCGCTGCTGGTGTACTCGCTGATTGACTGTACGGGACCGAGCTGAACGCCAGCAGCCTCGGCGAGCTCATTCGCTTTCACTTCGGCGTTTTCCACGGCTGATTTCCGGGCTGCAGATTGCGCCGAGGTGCGGTCTGCCACATCAAACTGGATTCCGCTGATCGAGTTCGCACCAGATTGGACAGCCTGATTAAGCACATCGCCAATCATCTCCAAGTCCCGCACGGTAACAAAGACCGAATTGTCGACAACATACTTAATCTCGCCGGTGGGTTTACCTTCAGAATCATACTCCTGCTGAGGATAGATGCTGAAATTGGTGGTCTGCATGTCCTTGCTGTCGATCCCCAGGGCTTTCAAGGCGCTGATCACTTCCTGGGTATTCGCGTTATTCTCGCTGACGGCTTTCTTGGCGTCGTAGCCTTCCGTGTGGACGCCGATGGTGACATAGGCAATATCCGGAGTCAGATAGACTTTTCCGCTGCCGCTGACGGTCATTGTGCGGAGCGGCGTGTCTGACGAATCGCCCTCCGCGGATGGTGTGGCTGATTGTGCGAAGGCGGCGCCAGCGCAGCCTGCCAGCAGAGATGCTGCGGCAAGGACGGTTACAATCAAGGTGGTTTTTTTCTTCATTCCGTTCTCCTCTCTTTTACTAGCCCGATTGGGGATGGATGGGCGTCTCACCATGAATAAAGGTTCAATCCTCAGGTCTTTAGACGTGAGGGCATGACAATCGGTTCCCGCCGGCTGCAGAAAAGGATCTAAAAAGTAAAAATAAGATCACAATAATCTGATTTTATATACATTTCTAACACGCCCAGGATAGGATCATAAACACAGCAGTGTTATAATTTTCTTGAAGACGAATGTCAAAAATAGTCAGCATCGACAGCAAACAGCGTGCGAACTGAGGCGCGGTTGATTTTTAAGTAGGGGGCAAGCGCGCTGATCGCTGATCTGGTTTGAATTGTTGATAAAAGGAAGGCCAATATTATGATGCGATTTGATCGATTTACTGAGCGGGCCCAGGAGGCTGCTCAGCGAGCTGCAGAGATCATCCAGCGCTATGGTCACAATCAGATCGATACGGAGCATATTTTGCTTGCTCTCATCGAACAGCCGCAAGGCGTTATCAGCCAGATTCTTGAGATGCTCAAGGTGGACACCAACGCCTTGACAGAACGGCTGGATTACATTCTGCGCACCAGCCCAAAAGCGAATATCTTTGGCGGGGGGGCAGGTCAGATATTCATTACCCCGCGCGTGAAGAGGATCATCGACCTGGCAAATGAAGAAGCGAATCGTCTAAAAGACGAATATATCTCTACCGAGCACATTTTCCTGGCGATCTTGAGCGAGAGAAGCACGCCAGCAGCTCGATTGTTAGAGGGAGCAGGCGTAACAAGAGAGCGGGTTTATGATGCTGTTCAGCAAATCCGTGGCGGTCAGCGTGTTACAGACCCACAAGCCGAGACACGTTACCGGACGCTGGAACGATTCTCGCGCGATCTGACTCAGCTGGCACGTGAAGGAAAACTTGATCCGGTGATTGGGCGGGATACAGAAATCCTGCGCGTGATCCAGATCTTATGCCGGCGCACGAAGAACAACCCGGTGTTGATCGGCGAGGCGGGGGTGGGCAAAACCGCAATCGTGGAAGGGCTGGCGCAGAAGATCGCGACGAACGATGTGCCAGAGATCCTGACTGGCAAACGGGTGCTGGCGCTGGATTTAGGGGCGATGATTGCGGGCTCGCGCTTCCGAGGTGAATTTGAAGAACGGCTCAAAGCAGCACTTGAAGAAATCACGCGAGCCGAGGGCGAGGTAATCCTTTTTATCGATGAGCTGCATACTGTGATTGGGGCTGGAGCTGCGCAGGGAGCTATGGATGCTTCCAATATGCTTAAGCCAGCGCTGGCGCGCGGCGAGCTGCAGTGTGTTGGCGCTACCACACTGGACGAATACCATAGACATATCGAAAAGGACGCAGCACTGGAGCGACGTTTTGCTCCGGTTTATGTTGAAGAGCCAAGCGTAGATGAGACGATCCAGATGCTACATGGGCTGCGCGATCGCTATGAGGCGCATCATAAAGTACGGTTTTCGGATCAGGCACTGGTCGATGCGGCTCGTCTTTCATCCAGGTATGTCACCGAACGACGGCTGCCGGATAAAGCGATCGACCTTATTGACGAAGCGGCCGCAAAGCTGCGAGTTGCTCTCTATTCATTACCGCCAGATCTGAAGTCAATGAAGACCGAGATCGATCGGATGGCGGCTGAGGAAGAGCAAGCCGGGCAAGAACGGGATTATGAGCGGGCTGCGCAGAAAAAATCCGAGAGACTGCGCCAAGAAGGCGAATTCAACGAACTGCGCGACCGCTGGGAGTTTGAGCACCAGCTTGATGAATTGGTTGATTTCGCGGGATATTGCTGAGGTGGTTGAACAGTGGACAGGCATCCCGGTCAACCAGATGATGGAGACCGAGTCTGCCAAGCTGCTGCAAATGGAAGAGCGGATCCACGAACGGATCATCGGTCAGGATGAAGCCATCCATGCAATTTCCGACGCTATCCGGCGCGCACGGTCCGGGCTGAAAGACCCCAAAAGACCTATTGGCTCGTTTATCTTCATCGGCCCATCCGGAGTTGGGAAGACCGAGCTGGCGAAAGCGCTGGCCTGGTTCATGTTCGATGATGAAGATGCCTTGCTGCGGGTGGATATGAGTGAATATCGAGAGCAGCACACTGTCTCCCGTTTGTTTGGAGCACCGCCAGGATATGTGGGCTACGAAGAAGGCGGGCAGCTGACCGAAGCCGTTCGTCGCCGGCCTTACCGGGTGATTTTGTTCGATGAGATTGAGAAAGCTCACCCCGAAGTGTGGAATGCGCTGCTGCAAATCTTGGATGACGGCCGCCTTACTGACGGTCAAGGGCGGACGGTGGATTTCCGCAACAGTGTGCTGATAATGACCAGCAACCTGGGGACGGAATACGTGCATCATTCCGGCAGCCTGGGGTTCCTGCAGAACCGCCAGGATCAAGAGGAACGGTTAGAACACGAGAAGATCGAGAAGGCGTTGAAAGGCACCTTCCGACCGGAGTTCCTGAACCGAATTGACGAGGTGATCACCTTCTCGCCGCTCTCCATTGAAGAAATGGGGAGGATCGTTGATCTGCAGATGAAAGAGGTGCAAGATCGGATGAAAGAGCGCGGTCTGCAGGTGGAACTGACTCCCCCCGCTCGCGAATGGCTGGCGAAAGAAGGATTTGATCCGGCTTTCGGGGCCCGACCACTGCGAAGGGCTTTGCAGAAACATGTAGAGAGCCCACTTTCGGTGAATCTGCTCGGAGGGGAATTTTCAGAAGGCGATACGATTATTGTGGACGTCGATGCGGAAACCGACAAGCTGGTTTTCAGACAAGTTGGTCAAGGGATCCCTGCCGAGAAGCTGGGGCAGGTCGACGCAGCAAACTAAGTCAATTTTCACGGGGCTGTCCGAACATTCCGGCAGCCCCGTTTGATTCGGCAGCCCATTGAAACCGTTCGGGGGGGCTGATAGAAATGCAAACCCTCTCAGACCTAATAGATATGTAAAGTGAGTCGTGAAAAACCGCTCTTATAATCCGGTTCATGAGCGGAATTGTGTTGTGTTTGAACGATGTTGAGAAAACGCGTAATGGTCATTTGGTAATCTGCCCGTACTGCAGGAGTGAAAGCGTTCGGCGATGGGGCACTGGCACTCGCAATGTCTATGACACAAAACCAATCAACACGGTGGTACTTCGATATTACTGCGTCGACTGCACCCGGACATTTCGATACTACCCGAATGGGATGGATCGATCCCAATTATCACGTCGGATCCGCCGCTTGGCGGCGCTCTTGTGGTTGATGGATATCAGCACCAGGGAGGTTGAAGAGATCTTCGAGGGTTTGGGAGTGAACATCAACCGGATGACAGTCTGGCGTGAAGGTCAAAAACTTATGGAGGAATTATCTCAACGAAGGCTACTCAACCCGGAGACGAACTACAAAATTTGCCGTTCCACCGCGAACAATGGTTGTAAAGGGCTTGGGCTTTCTTTTTCGATATGTCTGGATTCATCCACAATTGCAATGTTGGGGATCATCCAAAAGAGCGAGCTGCATGAAATTGAGATCTGGCTCAAACGAGTGCTGGCGCAGCAAGAAATAGAGATCCTTAATCTAAATGAGTTCGATTTTAGCAACGCTGAGCGCATGTACGTACCTTTATGATTTCATTCTCCCATCATCCCCCGAAAAATCCGCCGGAATTTAGGCGGATTTTTCTTTAACAATTGCCGATGTGGATTCTAGCTGCTTTCACCATCATGCCGAGGGTTAACCAAAAGCAGAATCCCGGATGTTATACTCTAGAGGTGCAGAATACTTCCCAATAGGATCCCTAAAATGAGCGAACCCAGCCTGACAGATATTCCGAACAACTCGCCATGGCCGGTTTTTCGTAGAGACCGGCGCAATAGTGGGCGCAGTCCGCACCGGGCAGAATACAATGGAGACCAGCCTTGGACTTTCCAGACGGCCAAAGGTATTTTCTCCACACCGGTGATCGATGTGGAGGGAACCATCTATGTCGGTTCGGGCGACCACTTTTTTTACGCGATCGGCCGAGATGGCTTGCTGAGATGGAAATTTCAGACCGGCGAGATCATCGATTCGGCGGCAGCGCTGAGTCATGATTCGGGTAGGGGTGAGGACTTCATCACGTTGATATCGGGCGACGGTTTTATGTACCAGCTCCGAGTGGGGGAAAATATTCAGCTCGAAGACAGGCTGGTCTGGAAATTCGAGGCAGAGCTGCGGACAGAAGTGAGCTACAACCGATGGTTCGAGGGGAATGTCGCCATCGGAGCTGATGGGACAATTTATGCCGGTAACACAAATTTTAATTATTATGCGGTCACATCAGATGGCCGCTTTAAATGGACTTTCAGCACAGGCTCGAACAACTGGTCGCAAGCTGCATTCGGGGAAGATGGGACGATATTTTGGGGATCGCTGGACACGTTTATTCGAGCAGTCTCGCCGGCAGGCAGAGAGCTGTGGCGCAGGCGAACACTGGGGTTTATTGCTGCTTCAGCCGCAGTTGGATCTGACGGCACGGTCTATATTGGCTCGTTTGACAGCAGGTTTTATGCGCTTGACCCCGTATCTGGACGGGTTAAGTGGAAATTTCCCTGCTTGGACCATATTTACAGCTCGGCTGGATTAGGTGAGGACCAGGAAGGAAACACCAACCGGATTTATTTCGGATCGACCGATGGGAGCCTGTATGCGCTGGATCCAACTGGAAAGATGGTCTGGAAATATGATACCGGCGCACCGATCCGATCTTCACCGGCGGTAGGATTATCACCGGATGGGCTGGAGATCGTGTATTTCGGCTGCGGGAATGGAAGGCTTTATGCGCTTAACGGCGCGGAGGGGACCCTGCGCTGGACTTACGATACCACGCCCGATGACCCCGAACTGCGAGACCGCAACGATTTGAACGGGTCGCCGGCGCTCGGCGAGACGGGGGTGTATATCGGCGGAGAACACGGCTTCCTGCAATACGTCCCATACGATTACCCGCTCTACCATCCAGAAGATCCGCACTGCCTGGGGCGGGCCGGCGAGCTTCCTGCTGAGTTCTGCGGGTTAAAATTCGTCAGCCCTGGAGGCAATATTTCAGAGGAGTTTCCATCGAGTTTCAAATCCGCAGACCCGATTACCCTCCGGCTAATCGTACGAGAGGGAAATGAGACGATCCCTGCCAGGCTTTATAACAATCCGATTGGTCAGCCGAAGGATGCGCTCCTGGTCAAAATCCATCCGGATGCTGCGTTCGAAGTGGAACATTCGGCTGACGGGCGTTATATTCATATCCGCCCAACCGATTTCCTGATGCCTGGAGGGGAGTATGAGCTTGAGGTTTCGGGAAGGTATTACAGCGGCGGTCTGCGCATTGGCAACCTCACACTTGGAGGGCAATTCCGCGGCCGGTTTAGAGAACGTTTTCGTTTCCGGACCGCGGCGCTCGACCTCCATCAGCTACCGGTGCTGGTCAGCTCCCAGGAGACATCGGCGATAATTGTGACAAGGCTGGCTGCGCCTCTCCCAACGATGCTTCCTAGCCTAAATCAGTTGGGGTTTGATTATATCTTCTGGTTGGTGGGGTTGGTTGATCAGACCTTACCCGATGAAGACCTGTACGGTCGAGCGCTGTTTTGGACAATTGGGGCGAAAATAAATAAATCTGGGGAAGTGATTGTAGATCCTGGCTCGGATTTTGCCTTCCCTCTTGCAGGAAGCTACCAGGGCAACGATTTTATTCTGGCAAATCACAGCTTCAACATGGCGATCACCGGCATACCGATCCCGTTCAATTTGCTGGAGATGCGCGGCCGACTTGGAGAGGACCTGATCGTCGAACCTGGCGGAGCGGTTTTTGCAGACGCCCACATTAGAGCAATCCCTAATTTTGGGTTTTATATGATGCTCGCCGGGTTGGCGAACAACTGGTGGGAGAGGCTGCTGGTCTCAGGTACTTACATCACGAAACCTTACCCGGATGAAGGCTCGGCAAACAAGCGGCCGTTTGGGATTGCAGTTCATAGGTTGGAATACCACCCCCCAAGTAGAGACGCCGCAGGCATCCTGCAGGCGTTTTTCCATTTGGATGCAAATTCGACCTATCCGCTGGAAGGGCATCATGCTGGGCTGCTCCTGGTGGATGCAGCGACACTCGAACCGGTAAAGCTTGATTACCAGCGCCTGACGACGAGCAGGGGTGATTCGGCTGGCGATTTGCGGTCGGTGAGCTTGAGCATTCCAAAGGGAATCCAGTTGCCAGAGAAGCTGCAGGCTTATGTCTTGCTTGACGTTTTTCCGATATTCAAACAGCGGGTTTGAACAAAGGAATAATTTCGGATTACACAAGGGGGACGGCAATTCGTGGCATCTATAAAAAAAAGCCGCTATTCACTTGGACTTGAATTGGTATAATAAAATTTCGCTTTTTGATCGAACTCGGGAGGTTGATATCTCATTAGTTGGGATATTTCGAACGCAATTTCTAAAACATATGTGCTATAATTAGGATTGGGTTGGCGCACCGAATTCCCAATTTTTCTCAAGCCCATTCGCCTAATTCATCCATTTCATCAAATACGGGAGCATAAATGTCCCAGAATATGATTCGCGTAGTTGGAGCGCGCGAGCACAATCTCAAAAATATCACGGTCGAGATCCCGCGCGACAAGCTGGTGGTGATCACCGGTCTTTCTGGATCGGGAAAATCTTCACTGGCGTTTGACACTATTTTTGCTGAAGGTCAGCGGAGGTATGTCGAATCGCTTTCAGCATACGCCCGGCAGTTTTTGGGTCAAATGGAGAAGCCGGACGTAGATTACATTGAGGGACTTTCTCCGGCAGTCTCGATCGACCAGAAAGGCACCTCTCACAACCCGCGCTCGACGGTGGGCACCGTTACCGAGGTCTATGACTACCTGCGCCTGCTGTACGCCCGAGCCGGGATCCCGCACTGCCCGATATGCGGTCGGGAGGTTGCGAAGCAATCGGCACAGGAGATTGTGGATCAAATCGAGCATCTCCCAGAGGGCTCAAGGCTGTTGATCCTATCTCCACTAGTGCGCGGGAGGAAAGGTACTCACCAGGCAGTTCTCGATGAGATTCGCAAAGCGGGTTTCGTGCGCGCCCGGGTGGATGGGAAGGTTTATGAACTGGAAGAAACCGTCCAGATGGACCGCTACAAAATCCACACGATCGAAGCGGTCGTCGACCGGTTGATCATCCAACCCTATGATGACTCGCAGGAAGCCAGCTCTGCACGCTCGCGGCTGACGGATTCGGTTGAGACCGCGCTAAAATTTGGGGAAGGGTATCTCACGCTTCAATGGCTCAATCCGCCGGAAGAAGCTGAATCTGTACAATTTTATGACGAAGGAAGCGGGGAAGAAGAAAGGATCAAGCCGAGTGAAGGGCGCGACCTGCATTTCTCAGAGCACCTGGCATGTCCGGAACATGGATCGGTGCTACCGGAAATCGAACCACGCACTTTTTCATTCAATACACCCCATGGCGCCTGTCCAGACTGCCAGGGATTAGGCGGGAAGCTGGAGATCGATCCCGATCTTCTGATCCCGGATCCTAGCATTTCCTTGAATGAGGGAGCGATCACTGCATCGGAATGGCGAGGTCCGCGCGAAGAAGGCGGGTATTACTGGCAGGCGCTGGAGGCGGTGGCAAAACACTATAAGATCAACCTGGACGCGCCGGTAAGCTCGCTTGCGAAGGAGAAATTGGAGCTGATCCTTTATGGGACCAGGGGAGAAGAGGTCACGATCCAATATCACAATAAAGATGGGCGGACTGGCACGTGGAAGATGGCATTCGAAGGCGTGATCGGCAACCTGCAGCGGCGCTATAACGACACCTCATCGGAGTACATGCGTGAACGGATTTCCGAGCTGATGAGCGAGCAGATCTGCCCGACCTGCGGAGGTGCACGGCTTCGGAAGGAAGCCCTGGCGGTTACGGTGGACGGCGTAAATATCGTTGAGGCGACAGGCTGGCCGGTGATGCGGACACTTGAATGGGCGAAACGTCTTTCCAACCCGGAAACGCCCTTGAGCTCACGCCAGCAGGCAATTTCCGAAAGGATTTTGAAAGAGATCCTGGCGCGGCTCGGCTTTCTGGTGGATGTTGGGCTGGATTATCTGACACTTCAGCGATCTGCGGCATCGCTTTCCGGCGGAGAAGCCCAGCGCATCCGCCTGGCTACCCAGATCGGCTCGCGCCTGATGGGAGTTTTATATGTATTGGATGAGCCATCGATTGGACTGCACCCGCGCGACAACGCCCGGCTGCTGAACACGCTGATGGGACTACGCGATCTGGGGAACACGGTGCTGGTCGTCGAACATGATACCGAGACAATCCGTTCTGCAGATTGGATTGTTGATCTTGGACCGCTGGCAGGCGAACACGGTGGGTGGGTGGTGGCAGAAGGGACGGTGGAGGACATATTAAAATCGCCCGAATCGCTCACCGGCGCATATCTTACCGGCAGGCTGAAGGTGCCGATCCCGGAAACAAGGCGCAATGGAAATGGAAAGAGCCTGACTATTGTTGGTGCACGTGAAAATAATTTAAAAGGGATCGATGCGCGCATCCCGCTGGGACGCTTCGTATGCATCACCGGCGTTTCGGGTTCCGGCAAATCTACGTTGATGGTAGAGATCCTGTACAAGTCGCTGGCAAGGACGCTGAATGGAGCGCACATGAGCCCTGGCGACCACGACCGGATCGATGGGCTGGAATATCTGGACAAGATTATCAACATCGACCAATCCCCGATCGGCCGCACGCCGCGCTCCAACCCTGGCACATACACCGGCTTGTTTGACCAAATCCGGAATCTGTTTGCTGAGCTGCAGGAGAGCAAAGTGCGCGGATATAAGCCTGGGCGGTTCTCATTCAATGTCCACGGCGGGCGCTGCGAGGCATGCCAGGGGCAGGGACAGTTACGGATCGAGATGCAGTTCCTGCCCGATGTCTACGTTCCTTGTGATGTGTGCCATGGGGCTCGCTTCAACCGCGAGACCTTGCAGGTGCGTTTCAAAGGGTTGAATATCGCCGAGGTGCTCGACCTGACCGTGGACGGGGCGCTGGAGGTATTCGCGGCGTTCCCCGCCATGCTAAGCCGCTTGCAGACGCTGCAGGATGTCGGCCTGGGTTACGTTCGAATCGGACAGCCGGCGCCTACGCTTTCCGGCGGCGAAGCCCAGCGTGTTAAGCTGGCACGCGAGCTTTCGAAGCGAGCGACAGGGCGGACGCTCTACGTGCTGGATGAACCCTCTGTTGGTCTGCACGCTGCGGATGTGCATAAGCTGATCGAAGTGCTTCAACGGTTGGTGGATGCGGGGAACAGCGTATTGATCATCGAGCACAATCTTGACATCATTAAAGTCGCGGATTACATCATCGACCTTGGTCCAGAAGGCGGGGACCGTGGTGGGGAGATCGTCGTGGAAGGGACTCCGGAAGAGGTGTGCGCGCACGATGCTTCCTACACCGGTCAGCACCTGCGTCCATTTATTTGCAAAGGGTAGAACCTTTTTCGCGATTGATCGAGAATTTCGCCGGATCCGAACAACACGGTTATTTGCCAACCATCTAGTGAGCGGAATTTCCTCGCAGGCATTCCACGGTATTCTATTCAAGACTGTCCAGCAGCTTTGGGGTCAACAATTCTGTGGCATAATCTTTCTATGCAGACGAGAATTGCCAGGGGAGGAATCTCAGTTGGAGGGGGATTAATGTTTGCAGCGATCATTGGAATAACGATATTCCAAGAACAACTCTGGGGGATATCAAGTGGGTTTCAAAGTGTAATCATCTTCAGCCTTGTAATTTTTGGTACATGGTTATTTCAGCAAACGGCTAATCTTGCCATGCGGTGGAGCAGTCCATTTCCCAGGAATTATGTCTTTGCAGGGCTTGTCGTTTGCGTGCTTGGGGGGATATTTCTGTCCTTCGTGATACCGATTCTCAGATCGGTGGTCCTGGCGGAACATTCACTACAGTTGGCGGCGACGGGGGAGAAGAACCCGGAATCTCTGGGAAGTGAAATTCGATTGCAAGCAATCCGCACGGACGGAAAAAAAGCAAAGCTGGATCTCAGCAGGATTTGCAGCGGCGACTGGAGATTCGAAGATGAAACCTGGGTAACGGATGCCAGCCAATCAAATAAGCTGGTGTGCAAATTCCTGGCAATTGATCGGATGAAAATCGAGTTGCTGGGGGAAGATCATTCTGGCGTTGTGCTGGTTGCCGCGGATCAACAACCAACGATGAAAAAGGATTTGTATGCCGCCAGCAAAGGGGCAGTCGAAATCCTGCTCGATTTACAAACCAGCCGTGAGCAGGCATCGCTATCAGCCATGATCAAAATTTTCTGGGGGTTGTGGATCGGCTGGCTGTTGTTTACAGCGGGTTTGTTCTTGATCCAGCGTCCGACTGCGAATCCAAATGAAAAGGCTCCCAATTCGTGGTGGGTCTACAGCCTGATTCTTAGCCTGGTATGGGGAATCTATCTGATCGCGTTCTGGCCGGGGATCGTTGGTCCGGATGCTCAGGATCAATTGAGCCAGGCAGCGACTGGATGGTTCAACGATTGGCACCCCGCGTTTCACACGCTTACCCTGTGGTTTTTCACACGGGTCTGGAATTCTCCGGCGATGATCGTGATCATCCAGATCCTGAGCCTCGCCCTCCTGGTTGGATGGATCCTGGGAAGGCATCGCGAACGAAACACGCCATTCTGGATGATCGCGTTTATTCTGGTCATGCTCTGCCTGCCGCCGTTTGGACTTGCGGTTGTCTCCCTGTGGAAAGATATCCCCTTCAGCATCGCATTCCTTGGTTTCACAACCTGCATCTTGCTGATCATTGAGAGCGAGGGTAAATGGATTCAAAATCCCGTTGGTTGGTTGAGTTTAGGGTTGACCGGTACTCTGGCAGCTCTTTTCCGACATAACGGCGCCCCAGGGGTCATGATTTCACTTGGAGCCCTGGTTTTGGCTTATCCAAAATATCGGAAAATGATGCTCAGAGCCACCTCAGTCACAGTCCTGCTGGTTATTGGAGTGCGCGGTCCAATATATCAGCTCGCTGGAATAGAAAGGGGTTCGACGAACCCCGGACTGCAGCTGGCACTCTCCCATTTGATCGCCCGACACACAAGAGCAGAGACACCCATGCTGCCCGCGGAGCGTAAATTGCTGGCATCTATCCGAGAGGACAATGGAAAATGGCCGTACAACTGTTATAGCAACAACCTGATGGCGTTCGACGGGAAAATAGATCTCGCCAATCTTAGGAAAAGCACGCCAGACTTGATCAGGCTCGCATATCAATTGAGCCAGCGCAATCCCTCAGAAACAGCGAAACATCTTATCTGTAATGGCGCATTTATCTTCAGAGTATTACCGCCGAGGTCTGGCAATCATTACAGCACATACGAAGCCAGCCCATTGAATTTGAATGAGGATAATACACCGGCAGCAATAAACAACCCAGGCGTCCCCATTACCCCGAATTGGCTTGGGGATTTACTTTATCGGGCGACCAACTGGTTGTTTTTCAACAAATTGAACTGGTTTTTTTGGCGCAACCCATTTTGGATGTATTTGCTGATATTTGCAATCGGCATCGCCGCAATAAGGACAGGACGATGGCAGTATTCCCTTTTAATCCTGCCGGTACTGCTCAGTACGCTGCCGCTGGCAGTGATCAGTTTCATCCAGGCATTCCGGCTGGTCATGCCGATGATTTTGGTGAGCCTGCTGTTCAGCGGCTACCTGCTGGTCCGGGATCGGTGGTAGCGAGGGCTCAGGACTGATTTAAGGGGTGGCGCGGATTCTCGGTGAGCTCATAAACAAAACCATCTGGGGCGCGAAAATGGGTCCAGGAATAGCCTTTTGGGGCGTGCTCGATCGGTCCGACAAGCTCGATCCCCATCATTTCTAACTCTGCCCGTGCTGCAACGATATCTTCAACCAGAAAACCGGCGACCGGGTGGGTCATGAAGGCGCTGTCAGGCGAACTAGCGCCGAATACTTCCAGACGATCGCCGTTCGGCAATGTAAACATGGCGAAATCTTCTGTCTGATAGGCGGGATCTAATCCGCTGATTTGCTGGAAAAAGGCTTTCATTTCATCGAAATAGGGCGTACGGGTGCCAAACCAGACGAGACCCTTGATTTTCATTTTGCTACCTCCTTGATATCATCAGTAATAAAGCCGGAAACGAATTAAACAGGCAACCAGAGCCATTGCTTACAGGAAGGATGGGCATCATTGACCGAGTCCAGTGAGGGCTTCACTCAAGCTCCAAAGCTGTGCAGCGAGGAGACCGTCTTGTGACTGTTGAGAGGAAGGAGCTTCCGTGCGATTAACGAAATACTTTCCAGTTACACCTTCGACTTCCGGTGAAACGGCGAGGTATACGATCGTGTCTGCACCTTGAACAGGCGTAAGGAGGCGGCGCTTCATCACCCACTGGATAAGCGGACCGACGACGGGAATGCTTTTATTCCAGATCTCCGTAGCAACCTGCCCTGGATGGACAGCATTGACTGTAACGCCCGTTCCGTTCAAGCGCCTGGCAAGCTCTCGGGTGAAAAGGATATTCGCCAGCTTGGAGCGTCCATAGGTCTTCATCCCGAAAAACTCCCGGTGGGGGTGAATCGTTTCGAAGTCGCCATCACTATACCAGTGACTGCCTGAGGACACATTAATGATCCTTGCAGGAGGCTTCCTCACGATCGACTCCAGCAATAGATTGGTGAGGAGAAACGGGGCGAGGTGGTTGACGAGGAAGGTCATCTCAATCCCATCGACGGACTGACGGTGGGACATGTAGAATGCACCGGCATTATTCACCAGTAGGTCAAGGTGAGCGTAATGCTCTTTATATTCATCCGCCATGCGCCTCACCTGCTTGAGATCTTCGAAATCTGAAAGCAGGAAACCGACGCGCGGATTTCCAGTTTTGGTTTGGACCTGGGAAGCTACAGCTCTGGTCTTTGTGGGATTTCTTCCGTGGATTATTACCTCGGCGCCTAGGGAGGCGAGAGCCTCAGCAACAGCGAGTCCGATACCAGCAGTAGCTCCGGTTACCAGGCAAATTTTATTGGCTACGAGATGGTTTGAAGCTGGTGAGGGCAGCATTATGATGTGATTATCTTCTTCTCGTTTACTGGACCTTAATGGCGGGAGGGTCTTTCATCTGGGTGATCAATGCCAGGCTAATCAACAAGAGCAAGACAGCCAGCCAGAGGGAAGGCGTGAATGATCCAGCAGGCGTCTTCAGGGCTTCCATGACGTATACAAAAACAACGGATGCCTGTCCAAACAGCTGGATCAATCCGTTCGAGGTGCCTTCTGGGGTTGGATAAGTGATCTCAGCGGCGTACTGCATGCCAACCGGGTTGGCGCTTACCAGAAAGAAACCCAGGAAAAACGCCGAGCCAAAGAGGGTCCAGGTTGACGAGGCGTAAGCGAGGCCAAGCAGTCCTGGGATTGCCATACCTATCCCGATGAAAAGGTATCGCTGACGTTTGTGCTGGCGATCCGATAGAGAAGGGATGATCAGCGCGCCAAGCAAGCCCCCCACGAGCATCAACGCACCGAGGAGCCCGGCGTCAGCAGGCGTAAAGCCGCGAGGGCGAATGATCGTTTCCACCCAGGTCGTGACTCCGTTAAAGATCCCTAAACCAATAAAAGAGATGATGAGGTAGTACCAGAATGGGCGGATTCGGAGGGCGTGCTTGAGCCCGTCGACCATCAAGGCTCGAGCCGCTAACTCGGGCGGACACGGCGGTGTGGGCGGCTTATCGTGAGCAAGCAGGATGAAGAGCAACGAGGAGAAAGCTGCTATCCCGCCGTAGATCAGTTGAATGGATGGGATTGTGATCGACTCGAAAAGCAGCGGGGTTACCGCCAGCCCGATCCCTGTCCCCACCAGGTTGGCGATGGTTACCAGGCCTACCGCAGTGGCGCGCTCGTTAATTGCAAACCAGTTCGCGGGCATCTTGGTCCAGGCATTGAGCAGGAACGGCTGAGCAGCGGCAAGACCGATGCTGCAGATCATCGCCAGGCGGTAATCCGCGCCTGCGAGACCGCGGGCGATCCCAAAAACAGCCATTAACAATGCTCCGATCGAGACGGAGCGTTTGAAACCCCAGGTGTCGATCAGCCAGGAGACTGGGATCGAAAGTGGAATAAATGCGAGCATGAACACCATGGCGAAATAGCCAATCTGGAGGTCGCTGACATGGTAATAGGAGGCCGCTGGACCGCTGATCGGGGCATAGCTGATCCAGAGCATCTGGATGGTCAGGTTAATGAACATAAAGACAGCAAGGACGACCCACCGGTAGCGATAGATTTTGTAAGCAGGCTCTGTCATAGGAAATCCTGATAGAGAAGGTTAACGGATTGTAGCTAAGAAAAGATGTCGGTATTGTAAACGACAAATCATGCTGGATGGGATGATCATTTGGCGCCAATAAGGTCAGCGAAAGAGAGGATTTTGCGAGCTCTTCCGTTAATAACCACAACGGTGTGATCCCTGCGGGGTAATTTTAATTGACATTAATCTCGCTTTCATATATACTCGCACATGAGAATCCATTATCGAATTATTCAAAAAATGCAAGGAGACCTGTTATGGGAGATGAACCTGCAAACAATCCCTCTGATGTTAACGAGGAATTTCACCCAGAAAATGACTCCGAAAATCGAACTCAGAATTGCTCGAGCCTGCCGCGAGTTCCTGATCATTGCATTTTTTGGGCTGATTGTTGTGCTGGGATTGATCCTGATCTTTCGGGTGACAAGCCAGCCGAATATTTCAATGCCTGCAGAGCGACCGAACGCTCTGGCAAATTCGACTGACGCGTGCGTGGAGTGCCACCGTCAAGCAAGCCCGGGGATTGTGGAGCAATTTGGCAGCAGCACGATGGCGGCAGCCAAGGTGATCTGCAATGACTGCCACACGGTCCAGCAGGATTATCCCGGAGCAATCGAGCATGAAGGGGTCTACATCCTGGCTTCGCCGACTTCGGCGATGTGCCAGAAATGCCACCAGGTCGAGACGGCACAATACAACCAATCGCGCCATGGTCTGCCTGCCTGGGTGGCGGTGGAAGGGACCTCGGATCTTACCCCGACCTTAATGGCGATGTACGAGTCGATTCCAGAGGGGATGTATTCGCCGAATAAGCAACGCAACCAAATTGCGGCAATCGAGGGAGAAGATATCACCCGGTTCGCTTGCAATGTTTGCCATGCTATTGGCAAGCCAGCCGCAGATGATTCGGTTGGACAGTGCCAGAAGTGCCATCTCAGGCATGAATTCAGTCTGGTACAGGCTCGCAAGCCGGAGACCTGCAATGCCTGCCACATCGGACCTGACCACCCGCAGTGGGAAATCTATGAAGAATCACCGCATGGAATTGCCTATCACACGATCGGCGAGCATTACAACTGGGATGCCGATCCAGGTACGCTGACTGTAAAAGATTTCACTGCGGCTACCTGCGCGATCTGCCATATTAGCGGATTTGGCGGATCTGGGACAACCCATGATGTAGGCGACCGGCTCACCTGGTATTTATTCTCGGATATCAGCGTGCGCAGACCAAGCTGGCAAGACAATATGGTGCGGATGCATTCGGTCTGCCTGGAATGCCATAATAAGACCTTCATCGATACTTTCTACGCGGATGCTGACAAAGGGACTGAGGCCATCAACGCGCTGGTACAGGAAAGCAAAGACCTGCTTAAACCGCTGTACGAACAGGGGCTGATCAGCAGCGAACCGTTTGTGGAGCCGATCCAATACGAGGAGTACGAGCTGTGGCATCATTGGGGACGGACGGCGAAGTTTGGAATGTGGATGCAGGGTCCTGATTATACGCAGTGGCACGGCGCCTATGAGGTCATCAAGGCGCTGGCTGAGCTGGAAGATATGGCAAAGCAAAAGCTGTCAGAAGCCGGGAAGTGAGCCATGTATCTGCTGGCTGAAGTCATTCCGCAAGTGAGGCGCTTGAGAATTCCAGTGACGCGCGATCAGCTCATGCTGCTGATGGTAGCGATGAATGAGGTCATGCTGGGGGTTGATACCTACCTGGCGCATAATATCAGCGGGACAATCCGCGGCGGTGAATGGGTGCCAATCTTATTCGGTCCGATCGCCGGAGGAATATTGCTGGTTGCGGGCTTGATTGCGCTGCGAAAGCGTACAGCCGCAAACATTCTGGCGAGCCTCGTGTTCCTGGCGAGCATCGTGGTGGGGGTATTGGGCTCCTATTATCACCTGCATCGAATGCTGCTGCCGGATGCGCTCCCCGGGCAGGCAGGCGCCTGGCTGCTGGTGTATGCGCCGCCTCTGCTTGGACCGCTGACGTTCATACTCGTAGCAGTGCTCGGGATTAGCGCTGCCTGGCAAGAAATCCCAACGGACAGCGGGATCTTGAGGCTGCTGGGGAGATGGAAAATTCGAATGCCACTTTCGAAAACGCGAGGGTATTTTTTCCTTATCGCGATATTTATCCTGGCGACACTGATCAGCAGCGTGCTCGACCATGCCCGCGCAAATTTCGAGAATCCCTGGCTTTGGCTGCCGACCAGTGTGGGGTTGTTTGCCACGCTTGCGGCAACTTCGATTGGAGCGATCCGGCGACCGAACAAGGCAGATATTTGGACCTTTATTGGGGCGATGGCGCTGATGATCCTAACGGGATTGATCGGAGCCTTGCTGCACACGAATTACAACCAGACGGGGCAGGGCGCCTTGATCCCAGAAAGGTTCATCCGCGGTGCACCCATTCTCGCACCTCTGCTGTTTGCAAATATGGGGGCGTTGGGATTGATCGTGCTGCTTGATCCTAGCGAGGAGCGCTGAATAAGAAATCGAGGAGCCAGCCGCATACCTGGAGAGCATGAGAGATGTGAGGTTGGTGCCCGCAGCGCGAGATCTGATGGATTTGAGCCGAGGGCAGGAGAGCAGCCAACTGGTGGAATGAATCTGGGGCGAGTGTCAAGTCGGACTCGCCCCAGATGAGCATGATTGAGGCGGCAACCTGCTGGAGGTCTTCTGTGAGATCTGGGATCTCGAGCGAGACATTGGCGAGGAGAGGCGAAGCACGCTGCAGATCGAGCACAGATTGTCGGCGGGCATTCAGACTGAAGCCGTTGAGACCAACAGGCGTGCGCTCCACAGCCCAAAACAGCAATTTGAAGGGGAGATGATGGAGAAGCCGTGCTGCAACACCTGGCTGGCGGACAAAGAAGCGCAGCGGGGCAGCAAGCTGAGCTCTGCGGTAGAGGGGATCGATCAATGTCAGGCTTTTTATCCAATCAGGATGGGAACGCGCCAGCATAATCGAGAGGCAGCCGCCGAGCGAATGACCGACAAGGTGGATTGGTTGATCCAGATCCATTCCATTTAGCCACAACTCGAGCTGTTTAAATAAAGCCGGGATGGTGTACGCAGATGGATCCACCGGTTTGGGGCTGTCTCCATGCCCAGGCAGATCGGGAGCGAGCACCCGAAAATCGGAGCGGATGAGAGCGGGGGTAATCGCGTCCCAATCGTGCAGCGAGGCTGCCAGCCCGTGCAGCAAGACGACCGGGTTGCCCGATCCGATATCGATATAATTCAGCTGATCCAACGAGCTCGCCTCCACCGCAAGACGAACACCAGGCTGAGGAAGATCGGGATCCAGACCCAGGCTAAATCCCCTGGACCGCCCGATCCAATCTGAGGTGCGATGCGATGGATGTGAAGCAAGCAGTAATCGCGGGTGGCATTGCTGAAATCCTCATCGCTCATTCGAGATCCATCCACCCCCAAGAGGGGTCCGACAATCCCACTGGCGATTACAACCTGGCGGAGGAGCTCGATCCGGCGGGAGGAGCTGCTGATGTCTTCAACTGTCGCCTCCCAGCGGCTGTCTGGAAGCCAGACTTCGACCTGCGGATTTACCAGGATATTCCGGTACCAATCGGATTTGGAGCCATACCCGGCTGTGCAATAGAGCTCGTCGTCCACGATGGCATAATTCAGCGGGGTGCGATGCTTGATCCCGCTTCGCCGTCCTGTGTGGGTGATCACCAGGATTTGGCCCGATACGGATGGCATGGCGTTCACCCAGCGTCTTAATCCGATTCGCCACATCCCGAGCATAAACCGGTTGAACAATTTGAAAAATTTGCGGAGCTTCAGGTTGGTTTCGTCCATCTGTCAAATCCATTCCCGAGCCAATATATAAGGTTATTCTTTTTACACACACAAGGCTATCATTTCGATTTCGGAATTGGAGCTTAAAGCTTCACAATCAAGCCTGAAGCTCCTAGCCCGGTGAGACTTCCAGCAAGAGCCAGCGATCAGAAGTATTCATTAGTATTCATTCGGAAAAATTCAAGGTCTGGGTTTGATATAAATGACCTCATCAGCTTTAAGAAGCCCCTCCAGTGACTGAGCCTGGACAGGCATCACCCCGCTTGAGGCGAAGAAGGCGAAATCGAAAGCTACCGGATCCGAGGCCTGCTTGCCAGGGATCGGCATGAGGCGGGCGGTCAGCGGCTTTCGCAAGCGCGAGGCCAATACGGCGAGATCGAGAAGCATGGCAAAAATCTGATCTACGGTCAGGTCACCGGGGAGTGGGACTGTATCCAAGCCTGTGCCGCAAACCGTTGAGAAAAGCAGCAGGTCTTTTACGGTGAGGGAACCTTCTGCTGCGCGCCTGGCAAGGGTTTCGTCTTCGAGCACCGGCAAGAAGAGGCCGTTGAAGCCAGCACGGGTGAAATTGGCGGAGTCAAGGGCGTCCGTCAGGATAGCAGAGGCGGTCAATGAACCGTGCAGACCTACGGCGGGCACGCCGATCTTCTCGAGCGCGGCGCCAAGTGAAAGATCTTCGGTTGGGAAAGGGGCAAGCGAAAAATCGAAACCGGTAAAATCGAATTCGTGATTTTCAGCCAAAACCCGGCAGATCTCAGTCAGGCGGGCAGCATGGGACTCGACATCCCCGACCAGTTTAGAGCGCAGCTCGGCGAGTGATGAGGAGGTCGCGGCAGCCTGGACCGCGAGACCAGCAGCCTCCAATCCGAGGGTAAAAGCCGGACTTCCTGGTTTAGCGTAAGCTGCTGGGAAGAATGGACCCCCAGGGGGAACGTTCGCCAGGGCGGCGAACCGAAGGTTGGTAAAACCATCTGGAGAAATTTTTGCTGCGGTGTGGATTACCTCGGCGCAGGAGCGGACTGCGGGCAGAGAAATTCCACCGTCGGCAGTGGTCATCAAACCAGAAAAGAAGACATTTGAGGCAGCCTCCAAAGCGGCTGGAATCAGGTGATAGTGGGCGATACTGATCGGGGAAGCAGGGCCAAGCGATACATAGTCGATCCCAAGGCTGCCGGCTGCTTCCTGCAAGCTGCTGGCAAGCTGAGTAAGCTGGTCCTGGTCAGGTTCTGGTAAGAAGCTGGGAAATGGAACGGTGGCAAGCCGGGCTGTTTGAACCTGGTAACCGGCAGTTTCAAAAACTGGACGGGCAGCGGAGATGAGCGAGCCTGCGCGCTCCAGGATGAGTTGGTCGAGAGGCCAGCCAGGATTGATCAAAGTAGTGATGGATCGAATTCTCATTTTTTCCTTTCAAAACCGCAGTGGTACGAACTTGTGATGAACAAGTCAGCGTATTTCAATCAAGGGTAGGTCTTAAGATCGGCCGCGCTGGCGGAGGACTTCGAAAATCAAGATGCCAGCTGCGACGGCAGCATTTAATCGATTCGCTGCCTCCGGGCATCGGGATATTGACACCGATACCTGACAGGCGGCGAGCCTGCGAGCTCAATCCCTTGGCCTCGCTGCCGACAACCAGCGCAAGCGGAGCCTTGAAATCGGCGGTGGAATAATTCACATCACCGCCAGACGCTGCAAGGTAGACCTGCAAACCCTTGAGGTACGAGATGATTTCCTCGAAATCCATGCTGTGGATCGGAATGCGGAAATGGGCTCCCATCCCGGCGCGCAGTACTTTTGGGGCAAAAGCATCGACTGTCTCAGGCGGCAGGAGCACTGCCTGAACACCGGCCGCATCGGCAGTGCGCAGGACGGTACCCAAATTGCCTGGATCACGAAGCTGGTCGCAGACCAGGATAAAGTCGGGGTTCTTGGGTAGGGGGAGCTGACGCAATCTTTAAAACGGCAAGGATTCCTTGAGGCGCCTGGGTATCGCTGGCTGATCGCATGACTGCTTCGGCGACGAGCTCAAGCTGGGCTCCCTGGGCGGCATAACTCTGTACGACGATTCCGCCGCGCTCGCTCAGATCGTCAGTGTAAAAGACCTGAGGCGCCTGCCAACCGCTGTTTAAGGCTTCCTCAGCCAAGCGAACACCCTCCACGATAAAAAGCTGCTCGAGTCGGCGCTGAGACGGTGAGCTTTGAAGCTGGCGAAGCCATTTGATCTTAGGATTTTGGGCAGATGTTATCATTTTATGTGCGGTGATGCTGAATAGAGGATTCTTATCCTACCGTATGGCGAATGGGTTTTCCACCAAGAAGATGCAGGTGGAGATGATAAATGACCTGACCGCCGTCGCGACCGCAGTTGATCAGCAGGCGGTAGCCTTTGTCAGCTATACCTTCTTTTTCGGCAAGCTGCCTGGCAACCACAAACATGTGCCCTACCAGGCTTTCGTGTTCGACGGTAAGGTCATTGGCAGAGTCGATATGTTGATTCGGCACAATTAAAATGTGAATTGGGGCAGTAGGGTGAATATCCCAAAAAGCTGTAACCAGTTCGTCCTGAAAAATCCGGTCGGAAGGCCGCTCTCCTGAAATAATTTTACAGAAGCTGCATTCTGACATATCGACTCCAAATGATGATAAGGTTCTCAATCGGCCTAGAAGATAACAGTAAACTTTGTTATCAATAAGAGACCCTGTTTCAGGAGTAAATTTGACCGACCAGACCATCGGAACCCAGTTTTGCGAGACGGACGGGAGTGATCTGGTTCCAAAGACCTTGAGAAGAGGTGGCGCGGACGCGCAGATAATTTCCGGTGAGGCCGCTCATCTCCCAACCCTGCTGACCGAGGACTGAGGCGCTCTCCCAGAGTACAGGCATGACCCTATCGATGAATTGGCGCTGGTAACGCACAGCCGTCTCTAATAATACCGTGCGCATTCGGGCGCTGCGCTCTTTCCGGAGACCGACAGAAACCTGACCAGGCATGCGGGCAGCAGCGGTGCCAGGGCGAAGCGAGTAATTGAACACATGACCGCCGGCAAAGCGGATGTTGCTGACATAATCCAGACTTTCCTGGAACTCAGCCTCGGTTTCACCGGGGAAGCCGACGATCAGGTCGGTGGTAATTGCGAGGTCTGGTATAGACCGGCGGGCAGATTCGACCAGGGTAGCAAAATCACGAGGAGTCGTCTTGCGCGCCATCCGTTTCAATGCGGCGAGGGATCCGGATTGGAGCGGCAGGTGGAGATGCGGGCAGAGACGCGGGTTTTCCCAAAGCTCAAAGAACGCGGGATCCAGGTCCCAGGGCTCGAGCGAGGAGAGACGCAAGCGCGGAATATCCGTTTCGGCAAGGACTGCCAGGACGAGGTCTCGGAGGCGAAGATGAGATGGAAAATCCCGCCTCCAGGCGCCCAGATGTACCCCGGTGAGCACGATCTCCTTCACTCCAGCCGCAGCATGTATTTCGGAAATTATCTCGGGGATAGAACGGCTGCGGCTTTCACCGCGGGCGATGGTGGTGATGCAGAATGTGCAGCGGTTATCGCAGCCGTCCTGGACTTTAACAAAGAGACGCGTCCGCTGACGCAGACCGGGAATCGGATGACGCTCGACCGGCTCTAGATCGAAATCCGCAAGCGGGCGCTGGAGCAGATCGGCAACCAGATGGTCCTTTATGGGATTTGCAATCACCTGCCGAACGCCTGGGAGGGCAGCTGTCTCCTCTGGATCAAGTGTCGCCAGACAGCCTGTGGCGAGGATCTCAGCACCGCCGGACCGGGCGATCAGGCGGATCTTCTGACGCGAAATCTGAGACAGCCGCGCTGGTGACCGCACAAGTATTGACGATTGCGAGATCGGCTTCTGAAGGATGGGCGACCAGACAATGCCCAGCTGTTTCGAGCTGGCGAGCGTACTGCTCGATTTCGGCCTGGTTCAGCCGGCACCCGATTGTATCGAGGTAGACCTTCATGGCTGGTAGACGAAGAAGTTATCGAAGCGGATATCAACACCGGCAGTGTCATAGCTGCCAGCGATCAGCCCGGCGTCGCCGGAAGTAAAGTCAGAATCACGCACCTCAGCCAGCTTTTGTCCGTTCACATATAAGCTGAGGGTATCTCCGATGCAGTCTGCCCGTAAATGGTTGAGCGCCGATCCCTTTAGGATTGCGGCACTTGGCTGGAGCGCCTGCATCCCAATCAGCTGGTATTCCTGGCGCTGGATTTTTCCAATGCCGTAATAACCATCACTGCTGATGATAAAAGTGTAGAAGCTGTTAAGGTCAGCAGCGCGGCAGATGATGCCGAAGCGGTTATCTCGCTCACCGCCTACTTTCAGTGCATCCACCTCGACGCGCATATCTTTGAAGGATTGTCCGGGGGTGCTCCAGATATCGAGGTCGGGTTCGTTTACAAAAATGCGATAGACGCCATCGGCATATTCGGTCTGCCCCTGGGTAGTGGTGATCCGATTCCAGCCGCTTTCTGGATCGCTGAAATCATCCTTAAACAGGATTTTCAGCGGTCTGTCTGGGTCTGGATTTTGATCACCCAGCACAGCGCAAGACAGCGAGGCGAAGAGCAGCATAAAGCATGGGATGGTCCAATGGAGGTGCAGAGTTTTCATCGTGTCGGGTGCCCTCAAGCGATTAATTGTAGC
The DNA here is from genome assembly GCA_963827155.1 of uncultured Chloroflexia bacterium. Lineage (GTDB taxonomy): Bacteria > Chloroflexota > Anaerolineae > Anaerolineales > UBA4823 > UTCFX2. The sequence continues at coordinate 151,739 of CAWGZV010000003.1, forward strand.
ATAACTTCCAGGCATGCCGTCCGGAGGGAGGTCAGGGGGAGGGGCTGGTGAGGAGGCGTTGAGCGTGGAGGCCGATCACCCCGCCGGGATCGAGGGCGCTGGCATGCTGGAGGTAGCTTTGTGCGGAATTCCGTTCGCCGCGCAGCAGGTAGATCAGACCGAGGTGGAGATAGGCAGAGGCTGAATTTGGATCGACCTGGAGAAGTCGGGTAACAAAACGCTCGGCGTTATCCAGGTCACCCTGGCTGATGAGAACTTGAGCCATTAGATCCAGATTGATAACGTTATTTGGTTCGTCTACGACCAAGCGGCGAACTTCAGGTAAGGCAATCTGCTGGAGCTTGTAGTTGTAATCTATTGAAAAGCGGATGAGCTGGCGTGGATATTCAGGGTCCAGAGGCGCCATCCTGGCTGCTTGCTTAAAAGATTGATAGGCGGCATCGAGGTCTCCAGAGGCAGCCTCAAGCCTCGCTCGCTCTGCGATCAAGGCTGGGTTTTCTGGAGATTGGGCAACTGCCGCGTGGATCGCATCCAGAGCAAGGTCGCTGCGGGACTGGCGCATCCAGTAGAGCGCCAAAAGGGTCTGGGCAGAAATTGATTTTGGATCCAATTCGACTGCGGTTTGGAGCTCGAAAAGTCCAGCCGAACGGCCGGTCGTTTGGTTGGCGAGCGGTGGGTCCGGCAGCGGCAGGTGCTGGCGGGCTTCCCCAAGGAAAGCCCAGGCTTCAGCATAATCTGGGCGTTTGATTATCGACAGGCGGAAGGCCTCTGCAGCAAAAGGCCAATCCTCAGCAGCAGCAAATGCTCGCCCCAGGTTCAGCAAGGAATAAGAGGGGTCTCCCACAAGTCGGGAGCTCATGATCGCCTGGCGCAGCGCAGAAATTCGCGGCTCGAGCTGAGAGTCGAGGGAAGCGGCTTTTTCCAGCTCGATCAAGCCAGCTTCGGGGTTCTGAGTGGCGAGATGACGTCCATATTCAAACCGCGCCTGGGAATTCGCGGGTTCAAGCTGAGCGAGCTTTCCCCAGATTTCGGCGGCAGCAGCGACATCGCCGCGGGCCCAATTCAGACTGGCGATTTTGGCGGCAGAATCAAGATTTAGACCGGCGGCTGCAGTGATGGTATCCCAGGTTTGAAGAGCGAGTGAGAGATCGCCGGTTTTTTGAGCCGCTTCGGCAAGGTCGGTAAGCCCCTGGAGTGTGAGAGGGTCGGGGGAAGCCGGTGAAAAGCGTCCGGCTTCCTTGCGGAGGCGCTGTAAAAGGAGGACGGCAAACGAAGGATCGCCGGTCAACAAAGATTGATGGGCAGCTTTTTCCCAAAGATCGGCTCGCCAGGGCAGACAGAAAGCAGCAGATGCAACCGGGTTAGATTGGATACGCGGGTCGTTGAATGATCCTGGCAGGTCCAGTGCGGCGCGGCATTCTGAGGAGGTCATGTGAGAGGCCGCCGAAGCAGATGCTATCATGAGGATACACAAGATCAGGGTAGGAATCAGTAAGCCAGGCTGAGGACCGCGCTTCATAAGGTTGATTATATCTTCAATGAATTCGCAGAGCTGCCGATCCAATGGAAGCTATAATTGCAAGACGAAATGAGTTGGCAACGCTTCCCTGTGAAGATCAAACAAAAGATTTAAAAAAGACATTTATATAGAAGAGAAGGATGAGATGGATTTTTCGCTTTCAGAAGAACAACGCATGGTGCAGCAAATGGTGCGCGATTTTGCGGTTAAAGAGGTCGCGCCGATAATCAAAGAATCTGACCGCCAAGGAGAAATGGCGCCCTTCGTACTGCGGCGAATGGCAGAACTGGGTATTCTGGGGATTTGTCTGCCGATGCGCTACGGCGGGCAGGGAATGGATTATATTTCTCTTGGATTGGCCTGTGAGGAACTCGAGGCGGTTGACACCTCTCTGCGGGTGGTCATGTCGGTGCACGCCGGGCTGAACAGTCTGGGTTTGCTGCAGTGGGCAGACGAGGAGCAGAAGCAGCGCTGGCTAACGCCCCAAGGAAAGGGGGAGAAGATCGGCTGCTTTGGATTGACCGAACCCGGAGCAGGCTCAGATGCTGCCAATATCCAATCCAGGGCACGGCGTGAAGGAGATGGGTATACCTTAAATGGTGAGAAGACCTGGATATCGCTGGCGACGAAAGCCGACCATTGCCTGTGGTTTGGCCGGACCGACAAGCAAGACCCAGACCCTCACAACCTGCTGACCGCATTCCTGGTGGAATTGAATCGACCTGGAGTTCAGGTCGGCGACCTGCATGGAAAACTGGGCGTCCGGGCGGGATCGACGGGATGGATCTCGTTCCAGGATGTGCGCGTACCGGTAGAGAACAGGATCGGAGAAGAGGGCGAGGGCTTTAAGATCGCAATGTCCTGCCTGGACAATGGTCGATACACGGTAGCGGCGGGGGCAACAGGCCTGATCCGGGCTTGCCTGGAAGCAAGCGTGCGCTATGCGAAGCAGCGGGAGGCGTTTGGGCGCGAGATCGCCCAATTCCAACTCGTTCAACAGAAGATTGCTACTATGGTAGAATCGTATGACGCAGCGCGTCTTTTCTACCTGCGGGCCGGGTGGATGAAAAACCAGGGCTATCGCAATACCCGTGAGACTTCTCTGGCAAAGTGGTTTGCCACAGATGCCTCTTTCCAGGCAGCGTCGGAGGCGATCCAGGTGCATGGAGCATACGGCTACAGCGATGAATATGACGTAGAGCGCTATCTGCGTAATTCGAAGGGTGCGGTCATTTACGAAGGCACCAGCGAAATCCATCAATTAATCCAGGCTGGATATGCGTTAGATTTCCGCAAAGACACCCCTCTGCGGTGTGAATTGCCGCGCTACGATGAAAGCGCCTGGCAAGATGGTTGAGCCTAATCAGCAGCAGATCGAAAGTAAATAACGCAGCACTCCAAAGTCCAAAAATGAACGACGGAATCCAACAAACGTTCGAACAGGCTCCCGAAACCAATTCAATCCTGTTGAAACGGAATCCACAGGTTCTTCAATAACTGAAGGATTTATCCGGAATCCTGACAAAAAGGAGGCTAACTTGAAAATCGTTGTCTGCGTAAAGCAAGTGCCTGACAGCGCCGCGAAGGTGGCGGTCGAAGGTGGACAGGTAACCTGGGGAGATGCACCGCTGGTGCTTAATCCCTGGGACGAATATGCCATCGAAGCTGCACTTCAGCTCCAGGAGGCGGCGGGCGGAGATGTGATGGTGGTCAGCGTAGGTGGCGAAAGCGCAAAAGAAGCGCTGAAGACCGCGCTGGCAATGGGCTGTAGTGAGGCAGTGCTCATTTCTGATCCAGGACTGGCGAATGCAGACAGCCAGGCGGTTGCATCCGTGTTGGCTGCAGCAATCCGCAAGGTGGGCGAAGTGGATGCGGTGTTTTTCGGCCGGCAGGCAATCGATGGGGACATGGGAGTGACTGCAGCGCAAACCGCGCACTTGCTGGAATGGCCTATGCTTGGACTGGTCTCCAGTTTGAAGATCGAAGGAAACACTCTGCATCTTGAGCGGTCCTTTGAAGAAGGTCGGCAGGATTTGGAATGCGGGCTGCCAGCGGTAATCAGCGTTTCGAAGGACATCGGCGAGCCGCGCTACCCTTCATTTATGGGAATTCGTAAGGCTTCGAGGGCGGCGATCCCGACCTGGAGCCTTAACGACATTGGCATTTCGGCGCCAATACCGGTTGTGCGCTGGTCAGAGCTGATCAGCCCTCCGACCCGCGAGGTCAAAACCGAATTAATCACTGGAGACAGCCCTCAACAGATTGCTGAGCTTCTGGCAGAAAAGATCCTGGGAGAGAAGGTGCTGTGATGAGCGGCAAAATCTTGGTCACCATCGATCAATTTAAAGGAGAAGCGCTGCAGGCTTCCTGGGAAACGCTAGGAGCTGCAGCTTTCCTGGCGGAGGCAATGGGAGCCTCTGTTTCGGCGCTGGCATTGGGTGAAGAGTCCAAGCGTGTGGCAGAACTGGCATTCCAATTCGGGGCGGCGGAGGCATTCTACTGCGACGACGCAACCCTGACTGACTACCGGCCTTATCCCTATCTGGGAGTAGTGGCCAAAGTTGCCAGGGAGCTAGGAGCGGAAGCTTTGCTGTTCCCCACTACGGTAAGAGGGCGGGAGCTGGCCGCAATGAGCGCAGTCGAATTGGGCGGGGGAGTGCTCCCAGATGTCACCGATCTGGAAATCAGCGACGGCAAGATCACAGCGACGCGCCCGGTATATGCCGGGAAGCTTCTGGCAAAAGCTGTCTGCGATGTAAAACCTGCCGTAATTACGACCCGAACCCGAGCCTTCAAGAAGCCAGCAGCCAACCCGGCACAAAGCGGAACGGCAGTGAAGGTTGAGGCGGTTGTACCGGAAGAAGATATCAGGATCAAAGTGCTTGGATATTCAAAATCCGAAGCAGGGGTAAGCCTGACCGACGCGAATGTGATCGTCTCGGGGGGTCGTGGGCTTTCGAACAACCCGGAACTGACGCCGCCGGCAGGGATGGATGACAAGGCAGCGGAAATTTGGAAGGCGCAGCAAGGTTTTAAACTCATCGATGAGCTGGCTTCGGTATTAGGGGCTGCTGTTGGGGCAAGCCGGGCGGCAGTAGATGCTGGATATGTGTCCTATGAACACCAGGTTGGCCAGACCGGTAAGATCGTTTCGCCAGATTTATACATCGCTTGCGGTATCTCAGGTGCAATTCAGCACCAGGCTGGAATGCGGAACAGCAAGGTGATTGTGGCGATCAACAAGGACGCTGAGGCGCCGATTTTTAAGCTGGCACGCTATGGCGTCGCGGGAGATCTTTATAAAATCATCCCTGCACTTACGGAGGCATTTCGGCGAAAATTTGGTAAGTAAATGAATTAGCCAGGGTTATCCATTTAAGGTCTGGAAGCAGTTTGCCGCTCCAGGCCTTTTCGATTCCATGGCTACCTTTAGATGAGACGACCATTTGAGCATTATTTATTATTGAAAGTTTTATGACATTTGCCACTAGGATAAGCTGGTTTGTTACGGTAGATTTTATAACAAGGATTAATCGTAAAGATGTTTAACGAAGATCTGGCGCAATTAATGCTATTTCAGGATTTCAACGCTGAGCAATTAGAAATGCTCAGGCCGTTATTCACTTATTTCTATATGCCCGCTGACAGCGTGGTTTTCGATCAAGGTGAGATGGCTGAATTTTTCTATATTCTGGTTGAAGGTGAGGTGGCGATCCGGTATAAACCCGATGATGGGCCATTATTGGTTGTCACGCGCGTCCACCCAGAAGCTGTGATCGGCTGGTCCGCCGCAATCGGGAGCCCGCTATATACGTCGTCGGCAGTTTGTACCTCCGAGTGTAAAATCTTGCGGGTTCAAGGCGAGAAGCTGCGCGAATTTTACCAAACCCATCCGGGCACTGGCGGGATGTTCCTGGAACGGCTGGCGACGATGATTGAGAGGCGCTTGCGCAGCAATCATCCCCAATTGATGGCCCTTTTGGAACAAGGGATGTCGATCAGGCTTGATAAGTTAGCGCCAGCCGTGTAAAATTTTTGAGTTAGGACCTGCGAGGTCAAAGAGAGGAGAGCAGGATGGCTGATTTTGAGGCGTCATTTTCAAAAGAGGAGCGGGTAGCTGCGCTCATAGAGCGGATCAATGCGTATATCGAGCAGTACCACGGCGGTTCGGTTGAAATGGTAGGTTTGGAAGGAAACCAGCTCAAAGTGCGTTTAGGGGGCGCCTGCCTGGGCTGCCCGCTTTCTCCCACCACACTGCACGGTTGGGTGGCTGGGACCGTCAGGCAGTTTTTTCCGGAATTGGAAGTGGTTGAAAGCGAAGCCTGATTTTCATCTCAGCGCTCGTTGAGTTAAGCTGTCCTGCTGATAGCAGGGCAGTTTTTTTTAACTGCATCAAAAACTTGAGGTCTGCCCAAGAAGGTTGAATTTCAACCTGTCATCACACAACCATCGGCGCGCGGATCGCTGCCGCCGCAGAAGACACCGCTGAGCGGATCGCGTACAATCATTTGGCCTCGTCCAAAGACCGTGCCGCGGTTTTCGCTGACAGGCTTGATGGCATGACCCATTTCGGCGAGCTTTGACATCTCGGAAATTGGGATCCCTTCTTCGAGGGCAACGATCCCACTGGCAATTCCGTCCTGGATGCAGAAGCGAGGCTGGTCCAGAGCTGTTTGCGGGTCGAGAGCATCGTCGACCAGGGCGGATACGACTTGGACGTGACCCTGGGGCTGCATAAATCCGCCCATAACTCCAAAACATGCGTAGAGTTTGTGTTTCGGAGAATTGGGAGTTCAAGCCTGCTTGGGAAGGAATGGTGGCAAGACCCGGGATGATGGTGTGGTACGGGCGCTTGCTGGGTGCAAGCGCATTCGGGTGATGCGGATCAAGGCTGAAACCGGCGCCGCGATTTTGGAGCGAGAAGCCGCAACCGTCTGGAACGATCCCGGTGCCAAAACCGTGGTAATTGCTGTTGACGAATGAGCAGGCGCTGCCCTGTTCGTCGACAACACAAAGGTAGACTGTATCGGAGCTTGAGTTTGGAGCTCCATACACCTGATCCATGGTGGCGAACCCCGGATTGATCAATGCCTGGCGCTGACGAGCGTAGTCTTTCGAAAGCAACTCGACAAGGGGAATAGGGCTCCATTCTGGATCGCTGACGTACCAGCGAGTATCCGCGAATGCCAGGCGCATGGCCTCGATCTGCAGATGTAAACGCTGGGCAGAGACCGGTTGGGTATCAGCGAGGTTGAATCCCTCGAGGATGTTGAGAGCCAGCAGGACTGCTAAACCCTGGCTATTTGGCGGGCATTCCCATATTCGAATCCCTCGATAAGAAATGCTGATGGGGGTATCCCAGGTGCTTCGATGGGCGGCGAGATCATCCATTTCCAAGCAGCCTCCAGCCTGGCGAACGGTGCGGACAATGTGTTGGGCGATCTCGCCTTCGTAGAATGCCGATTTCCCACCTTCGGCGATTTGGATCAGTGAATTTGCCAGATGGGGGTTGCGAAATATTTCTCCTGGGCGCGGAGGTCGCCCAGCAATGGTCAAAGATAGCCCGCCGAGTGATTTGGTCAGCTGTTCTTCAAAGAGAAGCTCCCAAAGCCGGGCTGTGAGCGGGGCAACCGGGAAACCTGCCTGGGCGAGGCGGATTGCGGGGGCGAGCACCTGCTGCAGGCTGAGCCGCCCATGGCGCTCGATCAAATCACTCCAGCCAGCGCACGTACCTGGAACGGTGATCGTGTAGGGATGGAAAAATGGAATTCGTGTCACGAAAACCTTCTTTGGCCAACCTTTCAAGGGACAGGCTGGCTGGGAGGCGACCTGAACCGTTTAGAGCGCTGATGGCTCCCGATTGGGCATCATAATAAAGTGCGAAACAATCGCCTCCAAGCCCGGTGGATACCGGCTCGCAGACTGCAAGCGCAGCAGCGGCTGCAATCGCGGTATCGGCAGCGTTGCCGCCCAGGTTTAATATTTCAATGCCCGCTGCAACTGCGAGGGGCTGTGAGGCTGCGACCATGCCTCGAGTGGAATAGACAGGCGAGCGGCGAGAATTAAAAAAAGGTCCCATTTATTGGCGCGTGTAAAGGTCGCGAATAAAAGCCCGGCTTGGTTTTGATCGGTCGACTATCAGGGTCACTGTCTCGCCTTTTCTCAGCTCCCTGGTCTGGGCATTCCGGTGGACCTGGGCTGCAGAGAAATATTCCTGATGGTCATAGATATAGACACACTCGATCCGACCGTGATCGCGCCTGAGCTCGATACCGGAGATCTTTCCTTTGATCAGTGCTCCGTTGTGGAATACTCTGAAGAGAAGCCAGAGGCGGTAGGCAAGGACGATCAATCCGCCCAGACTTGCCAGGATGGCAAGGGTGAGGAAGAACGGTCGCGCCTCGGGTCGGATCACCGGACCCTGGCCGCGCCAATCAGGGGTCCATGCGCCGTACACGATCCAGGCAACGACGGGAACCAAAGAGGCATAGAATGCCGGATAATCCGTCCACAATATTCGAGGGAGAGATAGATGGCGTTCGGGGTAATCCATTATGGAAAAAAGGCTGCTTTGTTCAGCGGAGAACTTCGATTCCCCGTCCGGGCACAACCTCGCCAATCTCCCAGGCGGGTTGGTTCGCTTCAGCCGCCATATTCAAGAAATTCTGGAGTTTATCGGCGGGTACCGCAAGGAGCAAACCGCCGCTGGTCTGGGCATCGAAGAGCAGAAGCTGGCTGGGCTCGTCGATCTCGTGGGCGAAGCGAATCCGCTCACCGTAGTAATCCCGGTTATCGAAAGAGCCGCCTGGGAAGACCCACTCTGATGCAAAGGCTTTGGCGCCGCGGGTGAATGGTATGCCGTCGAAATGGAACCGCAGCCCGACACCAGAAGCATCGGCCAGCTCCAGACCGTGTCCAAGAAGAGAGAACCCGGTTATATCGGTTCCGCCACGCACTTTGCAGGCGATGGCGATCTCGGAGGCTGCTCTGTTCAAACGCTTCATCCAGCTCACTACTTCAGCAATCTGGTCGGCTTCAGCCAGATCGCGTTTTAGAGCAGTGGCAACCACGCCAAAACCAAGCGGTTTGGTGATCACGAGCCGATCTCCGACCTTTGCGCCGGCTTTACTGATGATATTCTTGGGATGAACAAATCCAAGCACAACCAACCCATATTTGGGTTCCTTGTCCTGGACGGTATGACCTCCCGCCAGGGCAACCCCTGCTTCGAGCGCTTTCTCGGCTCCGCCGCGCAGGATCTCGGCGCTGATTTCAGCCGGAAGATCGGGGGGCAGGGCAGCGATATTCAACGCCAGGAAAGGCCGCCCTCCCATGGCGTAGACATCGGAGAGGGCATTTGCTGCAGCTATGGAACCGTAGTCATAGGGGTCGTCCACAACCGGGGTGAAGAAATCGGTAGTGACGACCAGGGCGCGGTCGTCATCCAACCGCCAAACCGCTGCGTCGTCAGGATCACCCAGCCCAATCAGCAAGTCGGGATAATCCGCAGATTTGAATAAATTCTGGATCGGGCGCAGGACCTGCGCCAGCGCTGAGGCGCTCAGCTTCGAAGCTCAGCCAGCACAGCTGGAGAGGCTGGTCAGGCGAATCTGGCGACCTGTTGGAGATGGCATTTCCATCGATATCTTCTGGGTGACTTCCTTTCAAACTAATTTTTTCAGGATGCAGGTTTGAACTACGGGGTTGCTGTTGGAAGCACGCTCGGCAGTAGGGTAGGGAGCGGCGTCGGGATTAATTCCTGAAGGGATGGGAGGCTTGAGCTGTTTGGTGTCGGGAGGGGCAGCAGGTAGGGGACGTCGGATGGGAGAAAGATAGACTGGACGCCCGGGCTGAGCTTCTGTATAAAGGTATAGTTGAGGAGGGAGGGGTTATCTTTAAGCGCGCCAGCGATGAAATCAAGGGATTTCGCTTCTGCCTCTGCCTGGATCAGGCGGGCCTCGGCTTCGCCTTTTGCCTTGATCACAGAAGAGTTTGCCATTCCTTGGGCGACCTGGCGAGCCTGCTCGGCCTCCTGCTTGCGCTGCTCGACGACGAAGCGCGCTTGCTGGGCGAGCTGTTCGGCGATCTGCTTTTGCTCTACCGACGCGGCGTACTCAGGCGAGAAAGTGATGTTGCGCAGGACGAAATCGACCAAAATCAATCCGTTGGCTGCCATTTTTTCGCCCATTTCATCGTTGATCAGCTTTTTCAGTTCGTTGCGTTTGGAGCTGTAGACTTCTTCTATGCCAAACTGGGAGACCGTGTCGCGGATCACACCGCGGGCGAGCGGACGCACCAGGTCGTCAGAATAGCGATCCTGCCAATCGATGTGGAGCTGGATGATCTGGGCTGGGTCGACCGAATAAATCACCGACGAATTGATCACGACTTCCTGCCCATCTGCTGTGCGGGCGGCGATCGAGTCGTCCCCCTGGACCTGTCCCTCGTTTGGAGCGATCGACATGGTGTAGGTCTGGCGCGAGATCGGGTAAACCCGGACGCTCTCCATAAAGGGGATGATCCAGTTCAAGCCAGGCTGCAAAGTATTTTCACGGTAACCTTTCGGGGCAATGGCGGAGATCACAACGCCGCGCTCCTCGGGCTGGATAAAGACCAGACCAGCGCTGATCGCGGTGAGGATCACAGCCAGAACTGAAGTAACCAGGATGGTGATTGACAGCGAACGAACTTTATTGCCGCGCGAGGCTCGCACTATGGCGAGAACGATCATGCCGATGGTGATTAGCCACAGCATAGAGACAAGGGCGTCAAGTAAGATGGTAATATTCATGGAGCAGTCTCCATTCGTTTGGTTAATAGCAAACTTCGGGAGGATTATAACCTGAAATAGGTGGGGGCTAAATCGCCGAGGAGAAATGGGAGTCAGGCAAAGGCATGAGGAAAGTTGCTTTTATCGCTCCAGCCAAAGGGTAACAGGACCATCGTTTTCGATCTCGACGAGCATGTGAGCGCCAAATTCCCCCGTTTGAGTGGGAACCCCTTGTGCAGCCGAGCAAGGCGGCAAAACGCTCAACCAGCGGGCGGGCGTGCTCGGGAGGGGCGGCGTCCGTAAAAGACGGTCGGCGCCCTTTGCGCGTGTCGGCATAAAGCGTGAACTGTGAGACGACGACGGCTGCGCCGCCAATTTCCAGCAGCGACCGATTGATCTTGCCCTGCTCATCCTCGAAAATGCGGAGATTGGCGATTTTTTCGGTCAGGTAAGCGGCTGATTCTTCATGATCGGTAGGACCGATGCCAAGCAAGATCACCACGCCGCTGCCAATCTCTGCAGTGAGACAGCCGGCGATCTTAGGATCGCCGGATTGGTTTTCAGCAGTGTGGTCTGACACAACCCAGACTCGGGCGTGCGAGACGCGCTGCAGCACAACTCTCACGGCAGCTTAGGCATGGGTAGGCCAAGAGCTTCCCTGACCTCTTGCATGGTCTGGTGGGCGATCTGGCTGGCTCGCCGGCGGCCATCTTCGAGCACATCATAGACCTGGTCCGGTTTCTGGTCCAGCTCCTGGCGGCGGAACCGGTATGGGGCAAGATGCTCGTTGAGGTTTTTCGCAAAGATCTTCTTGCAGTCCACACATCCGATGCCTGCCCGCCGGCATTCGATATTAACCATTTCAATTTCCTCCGGCGCGGAGAAGATCTTGTGCATGCTGAATACGTTGCACACATCTGGATTGCCTGGATCTGTGCGCCGGATGCGGGCAGGGTCGGTGACCATCTGCATCACGCGCTGGGTAGTCTCCTCAGGTGTTCCTGCCAGCTCGATATGGTTGTTCAGGCTCTTGCTCATCTTCTGCTGGCCGTCGATCCCGAGCACCTTTGGGACTTCGGTAGCTTTCATCTGCGGTTCGATGAGCACGCTGGTGTTATAGCGGTAGTTGAACGAGCGCACGGTCTCGCGCGAAATTCGAGATGGGGCTGCTGGTCGACGCCCACCGGCACCAGATCGGTTTTGTAGAGCACGATGTCCGAAGTCATAAGCACCGGATATCCCACCAGACCGTAGTTGACATTATGGGGCTGCTGGCGAGCCTTTTCCTTGAACGTGGGCAGATCGGTGAGCTTGCCCAACGGCGTGACCATCGATAAATAAGTGTGCAGCTCCATCACTTCGGGTACTTGAGACTGGACAAAGAGGATCGTCTCGACGGGACGAATGCCGAGGGCGAGCCAATCGAGCGCCATTTCATAGGTATTCTGACGCAGTTCTGCAGTGGTATCTACGGTTGTCAGGGCGTGGACATCGACAATGCAGTAGACACAGTCGTATTCATCCTGCAGGGCTATGTAGTTCTTGATTGCGCCGAGGTAGTTGCCGAGGTGCTGGCGCCCAGTGGGGCGGGCGCCGGAGAACACGCGGCCTTTTTTGACAGGGTTCATAAGCCCTCCTTCAAGAATTTTCCAATCAGCGCGGTCACTTCGCCAGGCTCGGCGTGACGGCCGGTTTTGAGCTTGGAATACAGCAGCTTGCCATTAACGCTGATCTCGTAGCGGCCTCCTTCGGAGGGGACGAGGGTAAGCGACTTCGATCTCAGGTTCATACTTTTCGAGCAGTTCAGCCGCCAGACTGGCGGCGCGGTTTGTGTAGTGTCAGACCGCACAGTAGACGACTTCGATTTTGACTTTCATGAGAACCTCCATAAATCTTGAAATTTGATGGTATTAAAGTAAAACCCCGCCGGTGATGCGACGGGGAGGGTGAGCCAGCTTCACACATTGAGGAGATCGACCCGCTGCCGGCGAAAATCCGACGGAAAAGGATGAACCACCTGCCTGGGTAACGGGGGCAATTCCGGCGCGGGCTAGTTGGGAAATGATGCCTTTCGCCTTTGCAGCTCTGAGGGCCATTCGTCGCCGCTGCACAGACGGGGTTCTCATCGGCTCCCGATCTCTGGGCTGGCGCTGCGGCGCTTACTATTCCTCTTCACAGCTTTGATTGTCAGGTTGTGGCGATAGTATATCACAGGAAGAGAGGAGAAGAGTTTGGGCTAATCATCAACCCACATGCAGAAGAAAATGATCATAATGTATAAAGTGATGTATAATTTTGCTGGAGGCATAATGGCAAGCCAACTGGTGCGCAAGCAATTTTATATCCAAAAAAAGCAGGATGTTCTTCTCAAACGACTAGCTAAAGCACGCGGGATCAGCGAAGCGGAAATTATTCGCCAGGCTATAGAGCGAGAATACCAGGGCGATGTTTTGCAACCGAAAGGAGCGAATTCCTTGGAGGACTTCATCCAGTTAGCTTTAGCGAAACGTGAGGATCTTGGTATCAGCGAGCCTTATCGCTGGAATTGAGATGATGTCTATTCGTCCAGGTCATCTCATTGGGTAAAGGATCAGGAAGAGACTTAAATCATGCCGGGAATTCTGATCGACACGAATGTGCTGATTTATGCCGTCGACCCAATGGATCGAGAACGGCAGGATCACGCGATTCAGGTTCTTAGACTCCTCGATATAAATCGAGAGGGACGGTTATCTGTTCAAAACCTCGCAGAGTTTTATCATGTGACCACACATTCTCGAAAGCCATTTTTCACCCGGCAGGAAGCACTGGTTCAAGTGGACCGGCTGATCCAGACTTTTCCGGTCTTCCAGCTCACGCAATTAATCGTATTAGAAGCTGGGCGAGGGGCTAGGGACTACATGATGGCATATTATGACGCTCAGATCTGGGCGTCAGCGAGGCTGAATGGCGTTATAACGGTTTTCAGCGAAGATTTCACGCATGGTCAGGTGCTGGAAGGGGTGAGGTTTGTTAATCCGTTTGAAAGGGACTTTAAACTGATCGAATGGGAATAAGAACCTTTTTTACCAGGTAATATTCCAGATCTGGGGTACTGAATTATTCCAAAATCATTCCAATAAAATTGACATTCAGAATATGCTAGAATTCTTGATTGAACCAGTTCCTAATGGAAACCGGGGACTGGAAGGAGCGTCAAGATGGGCGGAATTGCGGATGTGAGGCCATCGCCGATTGCGGGGCAGTGGTATCCGGGCGATGAAAGACGGCTGCGAGAGTCGGTCGACCGGTATATCGAGCAGGCGAAGCTGCCTGAATTGGAGGGAGAGGTAACTGCAGTGGTTGCTCCGCATGCCGGTCACCTTTACTCAGGACCTGTGGCGGGGTATGCCTTTGCAGCGCTGAAGGGGAGGGCACCGGAAGTTGTGGTGGTAGTCTCGCCGATGCACTACCCTTACTACGAGCCGTTGATCACGAGCGCCCACGATGCATATGAGACCCCGCTGGGAAAGATCCCGGTGGACGCGGAGCTTTAAGGGAGCTTGAAAAAAGATTGCTGGAGCAGCTAGGATTTGGACTGAAATGGGTCAGACATGATGAGGAACACTCGCTCGAGATCGAGCTGCCATTTCTGCAGCGGGCGCTTGTCAAGCCATTTTCACTCATCCCAATCATGGTACGCGACCAAAGCCTGCGGACCGCCCGCGGGTTAGGGGAAGCATTAGCCTGGCTTATCCAGGAGAGTCCTGCACTTGAAGGCAAAGAGGTTATATTGGTGGCAAGCACCGATCTCTCTCACTTTTTCCCGCAGAGGGCGGCAGAGATGCTGGACGCAGCGGTGCTGCATGCGGTAAGCGAATTCGACCCGGAAGGGGTGATCCGAGTCGAAGAGGAAGAGAAGGGGTTTGCTTGTGGACGGGGGGCGCTGGCGGCGGTCCTTTTCGCTGCGAAGGAGTTGGGAGCCGAGCGGGCGCAGGTGCTGAAGCATGCGACTTCAGGAGATGTGACTGGAGATTACAGCCGGGTGGTGGGCTATGGAGCGGCAGTGATCACCAGAGATACTGCAGGGCGAAAGAACGGATGATGGACAGTCAAAACTGGTTTGATTTATTAGGGCTTGCTACGATCGCGGTCTTTGTGCTTTCGAACGGTTTTTTTGTGGCAGCGGAATTTTCCCTGGTGAGCGTCAGACGGACGCGGATCGCAGAGCTGGCAGCCCGGGGCGAGGCGGGTGCGCAGGCGGTTCAGCAAGCGATCGAAAACCCTGACCGGGTGATCGCGGCGACCCAGCTTGGGATCACGCTATCCAGCCTGGCGCTCGGATGGGTAGGGGAACCGGCGCTGAGCCATTTTATCCAACCTGTGGTGGCGCTGGCACCAGAGGTCATTCAAACCGAGCTATCGCACAGTATTTCGGCTGTGATTGCATTTGCGCTGATCACTTTCCTGCATGTGGTGGTAGGTGAACTGATGCCGAAATCGATCGCGCTGCAGAACCCGGAGCGCACCTCAATGTTTGTGGCGAAGCCGACGCTGATGACTGAGCGGATCTTTAAACCTGCGATATGGGCGCTGAATGGGGCAGGGAACGTGCTGCTGAAGCTGATCCGGGTGCATCCGGCGAGCGGGCATGAGCTGGTGCATTCGGTGGCAGAGCTGAAGATGATCGTCTCGGCAAGCACCGATGGCGGCGTGGTTGAGGAAGATGAGCGCGAGATGCTGAACGCGGTCTTCGATTTCGGAGACCTGGTGGTGCGGCAGGTGATGGTTCCGCGGACCGAGGTGGTGGGGGTGGAGGCACGCACACCTCTTGAGGAAATCATCACTTTGGTGACCCAGTCGACATTCACCAAGTTCCCGGTGTTTGAAGAGAGTCTGGATCAGGTGATCGGGATCGTCCATGTGAGGGACTTGCTGACAGCGATGCAATCGCCGGACTGTAAAAACTGTACGGCGCGCGATTTCATCCGCGAACCGCTCTATGTGCCAGAAACGATGTCAGTTAGCGGGCTGCTGAGCCTCTTCCGCGATAAACGCCAGCATATCGCGATTGTGATGGATGAATTCGGAGGGACAGCCGGAGTGGCGACGCTTGAAGACCTTTTGGAGGAGATCGTTGGCGAGGTGAGCGACCTGTTTGATCGGGGGATGCCTGGCTTCCAGACCCTGCCGGACGGATCGATCCTGGTCGATGGATTGACCCTGGTCGAGGATGTGAACGCCCAGCTGGGTCTAAACCTGAACGAGCCGTATTATGACACGATCGCAGGCTATGTGATGGGAAGGTTGGGAAAGATCCCACGGCTGAATGATGTCATTGATGGAGAAGACGTGCGCTTCAAGGTGGTGGAGATGGATGGTTTGCGAGTAGCGCGGGTCTCGCTGATACTGCCGGGGGAGGCTGGTTCCGCAGCAAAACGGCAAATAGGTGAATAGACGCTCCGGTAAGTTATTTTTCAACAGGTGGTCCTTATAGGATGACGAAATATCTGGAGATCGCGGTGAATGTCCCCCAGGTGTCGGGGGTATTTCATTATCATCTGCCGCCAGAGCTGGAAGGCGTGGTGAAAACAGGTCAACTGCTCCTGGTTCCGTTTGGACGGCAGACGGTTCAGGGCGTGGCATTGAATTTCGTTGACCAACCCGAAGTGGCCGAAACCAGGGCGGTCATCGAAGTCGTAGATCCAGATGTAGCCCTGACATCCCAACAGATCGCTCTGGCGCAGGCGATGAGCCGAGATTGGCTTGCACCCCTGGCAGCCTGTATCGGTGTGATGCTTCCACCTGGAGTGGAACAGCAAGCGGATTTGATCTATAAGGCGAAGGGGAGGCCGTCGGAGGATCTGACGAAGGCACAGGAGCGCCTGATGAAGCTGCTCTACCAGCGCGGACCGCTGCGCGGACAGCAAATAGACCGGGCGCTGCCGCGTATGAACTGGCGCAGCTCGGTCCGAACCCTGATCCGGAGAGGATTGGTGGATTCAGAGGCGGCCGCGCCGGAGGTTAAAGTACACCCAAAATTTGTGCGAACGGTGAGGCTGACCAAACCGCTTGAAGTCGTGGATGGGAGACTTCCAGCGTTGGGTAAAGCTGGGACGGAGGCAGAACGTCGGCGGACAGCGATGGTGCAGTTCCTGGTGGAAGAGGGCGGTGAAGCAGAGGCTGCCTGGCTGTATGCGGCGAGTGGCGGTAATTTGAGCGATCTGCATGCGCTTGAGAAGCGCGGGATTGTGACATTTGGGGAGGTAGAAACCTGGCGAGACCCGCTTGTGCATTCCGATTACCCTTTGTATGAGGCTCCCCCGCTGACAAAAGACCAGCAGACCGTTTGGGATGAGGTGGTGCAGAAAATTTCAGCAGGTGGGCATGGTGAGGGGGCGGTCATCTTGCTTCACGGTGTCACCGGTTCAGGTAAAACCGAGATATATCTTCGGGCGGTCAGCGAGACCTTGAGCCAGGGGAGGCAGGCGATCGTGCTGGTGCCGGAGATCGCGCTTACCCCACAAACCATCCAGCGTTTTGCAGGCCGGTTCCCGGGGCAAGTCGGTCTGGCTCATTCGGGGCTTTCGCAGGGAGAACGCTATGATACCTGGCGCAGGGCGCGGGAAAGGGGAGCTGAATTTGGTGGTTGGCCCGCGCAGCGCGCTCTTCACGCCGTTTTCCAGATTGGGTTTGATTGTGGTGGACGAATGCCACGATGATTCGTTCTACCAATCTGAGGGAGCGCCGTATTATCACGCCCGAGAGGTAGCAGCGGCTTATGCCCGGATTGCAGGGGCGGTTTGCCTGATGGGCTCGGCGACGCCAGATGTAACCAGCGTCTTTAAGGTTGAGCGGGGAGAATGGCTGCGGCTGCGGCTGCCGGAACGGATCCTGGCGCACCGATCGGCGGTTCAGGCGCAGCTTGAGCGCATACAAAGCATACGGTCGGATGGGTCAGCGGGCAGATCGCATTACCGGGAGCTGGAGGGGCAGGCTGAGACGATCGAGCTACCACCAGTGCAGATTATAGATATGCGCGAGGAATTGAAAGGCGGCAACCGTTCAATCTTCAGCGGAGCGCTTCAAAAAGGGATAGGGGATGTTTTGGATCGCGGTGAGCAGGTGATCCTGTTCCTCAATCGGCGTGGGACGGCGACGTACGTGTTCTGCCGGGACTGCGGCTATACAATGCGCTGCCCCAGATGCGAGACCCCGCTCACCTACCATGAGATTGACCAGGCACTGGTGTGCCACTACTGCGGCTACCGGCGGAGGATGCCTAGAACCTGCCCGAACTGCGGCAGCGAGCAAATCCGGCAGTACGGCACTGGAACACAGAAGGTAGAGAGCGATCTCAAGGAGATCTTTCCGCAGGCACGCACGCTGCGATGGGACCACGAGACCACCCGCCGGAAAGGAGCGCACGAAGCCATCCTGCGCCAGTTCGCCACCCAACAAGCAAATGTGCTGATCGGAACCCAGATGCTGGCGAAAGGGATGGACCTGCCGCTGGTGACGCTTGTTGGAGTCGTGCTGGCTGACGTCGGGCTCAATTTGCCAGACTACCGGGCGAATGAGCGCACTTTCCAGGTATTAACCCAGGTAGCCGGACGGGCAGGTCGGAGCCCACTGGGAGGTGAAGTGATCCTGCAAACCTTTCAACCAGAGCACTACGTAATCCAGACCGCGTCGGGGCACAATTTTCAATCCTTTTACGATCATGAACTTGCTTTCAGACGCCAGCAAGGCTATCCGCCGTTTGGCCAGCTGGTTCGGCTGGAATACCGGCATCTCGACCCAGAAAAGGCGGAACACGCTGCACAAGAGCTGGCTGTGAAGGTAAGACAATGGATGGCTGAAGGAGCACGAAGGGCGACGCGGATGATTGGTCCAGCGCCCTGCTTTTTTGGGCGGATAAGCGGATATTACCGCTGGCAGATCGTATTATGCGGACCTGAACCGGCTTCAATGCTGCGCGGCCAGTCGATTGCAGACTGGAAAGTTGAGCTGAATCCGCCTAGCCTGCTGTAATGCCAATAGGGTAAAATTAGATCTGAATTAGAAATTCAGGAGCCCAATATGCAGCCGCAACGCAATGAAGTGTTAACCTGGGAAGAAGTTGACCGCCTGATAGACCACCTCGTCCCGCAATTTGATGAGGAGTTTGAAGCGATGGTGGTGATCACACGCGGTGGGATCATCCCAGGAGGGCTGCTGGCTGAAGCGATGGGCATTACCCATATCCTGACTGCAGCGGTGGATTTTCCGACGCAGATGAAGATGGAGAAAACCAAGCTGATGGCTTGGCCGCAGTTCATCCAATTCCCGGATGACAGCTTACTGAGAGGTAGGCGGACATTGGTGGTCGATGACGTCTGGGGATCTGGAAGGACGATTACTTCAGTAAAAATACGTGTCTCAGCGGCGGGAGGATTTCCCAGGACGTGCGTGCTGCATTTTAATCCATACCGCAATCTATTTGGCGCAAGCCGACCGGATTACTATTCGGCGATCACTGACGCTCACATCGTATACCCATGGGAGATCGACCGAGGACCCGACCGGATGCTGCTGCCCGATCGACCTCTTGGTTAATTCGAGAATTTTGGGTAAGGGTTCAAAAGCGCCTGTCCAGAGCAGATGCTCAGGCAGGCGCTTTTCAATGGATTACGGATGCTCAGAGAATAGACACTGCCTGAGCCAGGTTTCGGCGAAATTGCCGGTTGTGGAAATTGGTTTCCCAGGTGAGCGGGAAGTCATCTAGAAGCTGGCGGCGTTCGGCGAGGCGGGCTGCCAGATAGTTGGCAACTTCGGCGATGGATTCGCGCTCATAACCGGAAGCCGCTGAAGCGTCGATTTCCCAGGAATCGATGAACTCGCGCAGGATCTGGCTGGCGATCTGGGCATCGTTCATGTCGCCAAGATGGTCCTGGAGGGTCTTGACGGATTCGATGATGTTGAATCCGCGCTTGCCCAAAACTTCGCGGAAATATTCGATGGTGTAGCGAAATTTCTTGAATTCGATCCGGAGCATGTGGAGGCGTTCGATCGGCGCGTCCTGGAGGATTGTCTCGTAAGCCCGCACGGATGCCATGCGCTGGTAGATCAACACAGGGGCGATTTGGCGGACAGAGTCGGTGCTGCAGGATTATCTGGATAAGTTCGTGCTCCAGCGAATGGGGTGTGCAGGAAAACATTGAAATCGAGTTTAAAACTTGCATACTCTGGACTATCCAGGTATTCGAGCATTAACTCCCTGGCGGTATCGCGCTGCTCAGCCCAGCGGGAAAGGAGGGGGTTTAAACCAGACTGCCGCTCTTCGGGGAGTTTATCGATATAATGCTGGGCTTTTTCCATGAAAACATCCAGGTCGCGAACAGCTCCGAGGAGGCGCCCGGTGGTACGAAGGCGTTTCAGCAAGGGCTTCAATGCACCCGGCTCGAATGCCTGGTCGAACACTTCGAAGGCTGCCCTCAAGCGGCGAGTGGCAACCCGCATATCATGCAGGGCTTCGATATCTGTTCCCAGACGGGTTCCAGCTTCGTGGCGAAGCATTTGGGCAAATTGAAAGCACATGACTTTCCGCCCGGCTTCCGAAAGCGAGTCCCCTGGGAGGATACCGATCTTCTCCTGCGGTGGCGGAAAAGGCTGGCTGCGTAAAGCAGCTTCTTCGGGAAGCAGGATGTTGATATTTGGATACCCGATATCCCGCCACAGACGGGTCCGACGGAGGGCGTAGGCTGCATCTGCCGCGGCGTTTGGACCGGATACGATGATCCACATCCCTTCAAAAGAAGGCGCAACGCTTTGGATAACTGTGCTGCCACTTGCGGTATGATCAAGATTCTGGGAAATTTCCAAGATGGCGGCAAGCGTCAAGATCATCCGGGTCTGAGTAGAGGATAAACCCTGCAGCGGAAAATCCTCTGGATTAATGAGCTTGCGCTGAAACGCGATCAGAGCAGCTAAACAGCGCTGACCTTCGACACTCAAATCCTGGTCTGGCTGTGAGCGGACGAATTCCACCAGCGCAGGGTAAGGCTTTTTCTTGGAGCGAGGGATTCTAGCGCTCCTTAAGCGAAGAGCCTGCTCAAGGATATCCTGTTCTTCTGCGCCATATCCGTGGAGAGTCTGAGTGCTGTGAAAGAGGGTGAGCGCTAGGTTTTTCACGGGAGCGAAGCGGTCTTGCACAACTCCTATAGGCTGTGTCTGATTTATTTCTTCAGGTAAGACGCCGGCTTGCCCAGCTTCCACTGAAGCGCTGGCTTGTCCTGGCGGATCCTGCTGTGGTACGGCGGAAATAGTCATTGGAACTTCATCCTTTGGTGATTCTGGATCATCCATTCTTGTGGATTCAGCAGTGGGGCTTCAGGTCCAGGCTGCAGGAAACGGTAGGCGCCATCTGGCTGGAGTATGCGAACTTTGTTATTGGCACGCAGGTAGGTTTCGAGAACATCGTTTCTAAGGTAATGGATGATTCGCTTATCCTGGACTGGGAAAAGGACTTCAACCCGCCAGTTAATATTCCGAGGCATCAAATCTGCGCTACCAAGGTAGATTTGCTCTTCTCCACCGTTAGAGAAGTAATAGATGCGGCTGTGCTCCAGGAAGCGCCCAACGATGCTGATCACACGGATGTTTTCACTAATGCCAGGCACGCCCGGGCGCAGACAGCAGATACCGCGCACGATCAGGTCGACCTTCACCCCTGCTTGCGATGCCGCATAGAGGCGCCGGATCATGCGCGGATCGACCAGAGCGTTCATTTTAAAGATCAAATGTCCTGAGCCGTTCTTTTTTTGGTGATGGATTTCACGCTCAATCAGTCGCTCCATCCCAGAGCGCAGGTTTACCGGTGCGACCAGCAGTCGGCGGTATTCCCGTTTAGCCGAATAACCGGTCAAATAGTTGAACATATCGGTGACATCTGCGCCAATCTCCTCATCGCAGGTGAACATGCCGATATCCTCATACATCAGGGCGGTGACGGCGTTGTAGTTTCCGGTTGCAAGATGGAGGTAGCGGCGGATATGGTCGCCCTCTTTTCGAACGACCAGGGCGACCTTGGAATGGGTTTTCAATCCGAGCAGCCCATAGATCACATGCACACCCTCTTTTTCCAGCATCTTTGCCCAGCCGATATTGCTTTCCTCATCGAAGCGAGCCTTGAGCTCCACGAGCACCGCCACTTCTTTTCCGTTTTGACGGGCTTCGAGCAGGGTTTGGACCACTGGGGAATTGCGCCCGACACGGTAGAGGGTCTGCTTTATGGCCAGCACATCCGGATCTGTTGCAGCTTGCTGCAAGAAATCTACGACCGGTTTGAAGGAATCGTAAGGATGATGAATGAGGATATCTTCTTTACGGATCGCGGCAAAGACGTTCTCGTCGCGCATGTCGATTTTGAGCGGGACCGGGATAGCGGGGCGCAGCGGAGGATCTTTCAGATCTGGGCGGTCGATTTGGAAGATGTCCATCAAGTCCGAAAGCCCGAGCGGGTGGGTTGGCGTATAAACATCGCGCGGATCGACTTCGAGATTTTCGATCAGGATCTCGCGCATCTGGGGAGGCATCTGATCGTCGACTGAAAGGCGGGTGACAGATCCAAACTGCCGCTGGCGGACGCTTAGTTCCATCGTCTCCAGAAGGTCATCAGCTTCGAGCTCCTGGATCACCATATCGGCATCTCGGGTGACCCGGAAAGGATTTGCGGAGATGATCTGCATGCCAGGAAAGAGTTTTTCGAGGTTGGCAGCAGTTAGCTGCTCCAGCCAGACAAAGTAATGGTGCTGAGGCGGGGTGCCGTCCTTTCGAATGCCTCCGGATGAACGTTTGATGGGTACGAGCCGGGGGAGCTTGTTGGTAGGTACTTTGATGCGCGCAAAACGATCGATCCCATTCTGGTCTTGCAGGGCGACAGCCAGGTTAAGGCTAAGGTTGGAGATATGCGGAAAGGGATGACCCGGGTCGACCGCGAGCGGGGTGACCACTTTCGAGACAGTCTCATCAAAGTAGCTGTCGGCGCTCTCCTTCTGTTTCGAATTGAGCTCGCTGTAATCCAGAATGTGAATGCCAGCCTTATGGAGCAGGGGATGGATCTCATCACGGAAAATGCTTCGGGATTAAATCATCAGCTGAGAAGCAATTTTGCGAATTTCTGCCAATGCTGCAGTAGGAGGCGTGCCATCGGCAGGAAGCTCCACTACTCCGGCGACAACCTGCTTTTTCAGACCAACCACCCGTACCATGAAGAATTCATCCAGGTTAGAACCGACGATCGCCAGGAATTTTACCCGTTCAAGGAGTGGATTCGAAAAATCCTGGGCTTCTTCAAGGACACGGCGATGGAATTCCAGCAAGCTTAATTCACGATTGATATAAAGCTTTGGATCATGAAGGTCGGCTTTGGTTTCTGAACTCGTCTGCGGTGAGCTCGGTTGGTCTGATCAGGTCGGTCATGCGTTGAGGCTCCCGATGGTTGGGAATACTAGTTTTTCTCTTTCTTTTTCTTCCCCGAGGTTTTCTTCTCGGTTTCTGGCGCTGCTACGAATGGGTCATAAGAGAGCGTATCGCTGAGCTTATCGACGACAGTTCGCAGAATTTTTATACGCGCATAAGGTTTGGAGTTGCCTTCGACGATGGTCCAGGGGGCGGATATGGTGCTGGTCTTAAGCAACATCTCGTTTACGGCTTCTTGATAAACATCCCACTTCTCGCGATTGCGCCAATCTTCATCTGTCAGCTTCCAGGAACGCAGCTTATCATTTGCGCGCGATTCGAACCGGCTGAGCTGCTCATCTTTGTCAATATGCAGCCAAAATTTGAATAGAACCACCCCAAAATCCACCAGCTGGCGCTCGAAATCATTGATTTCGCGGTAGGCGCGCTTCCATTCTGCTTCGGTGCAAAATCCCTCGATCCTTTCGACCATTACACGTCCATACCAGCTTCGGTCAAATATGGCAATCTGACCGGTCTCGGGGAGGCGAGACCAGAAGCGCCACAAGTAGTGATGAGTGGCTTCATCGCCTTTCGGAGCGGCGATCGAGTACACTACAAAGCCGCGCGGATCCAGCTTCTCCGTCAGGCGACGGATCACGCCACCTTTTCCGGCAGCATCCCAGCCTTCGAAGACGATCATTACCGGACGCTGTTGGATGTAAACCTGGTAGGCGAGCTTAAAGAGTGCTACTTGATATCGGATGAGCGAGGCTTCATATTCTTCGTCACTCAGGGTCAAGGAAAGATCGATGGTGCTTAACATGGTCGGGCTCCTTCCTAATCCTCATCAGCGAGCGTATGGATTGTGACGCTTTCAAATTCGAGGTCGTCATTCTCGCCTTCTCCGGTATCATCGGCGCTTCCGATCGAATCAGGAGAGACGGCTGTAACAGGCAGGGTGAGCCGCGGCCAGTTGAGCCTGTCTTCAAGTGCGCTTATGATGGTGCGATAGATTTTCAACCAGGTGAAGCGGCGGTCGGTGGCTTCGACGATCGTCCAGGGTCCCCATTCGGTGTCGGTGCGTTCGAATGCTTGTTCATAGGCAAAGTACCAGTCGTCATAATGGGCATGATGATCCCAGTCTTCAGGAGTTACGTGCCAGGCGTTCAATGGATCTTTAACAAGCTCTTTAAAGCGGCGTTTCTGTTCATTTTTACTGATATGGAGGAAGAATTTTATAATCAGGTGACCATCATCGGCAAGGGCGCGCTCGAAATCGACGATATCCCGATAGGCGCGCTGCCATTCGCGCTCAGGGATGAGCGATTCGATCCGCTCCACCAAGACCCGTCCATACCAAGAGCGGTCGAATATCGCCCACTCGCCGCGCGCCGGAAGCTTAAGCCAAAATCGCCAAAGCCAGGGGTGTTTTTTTTCGTAGGTGCGGGCGGCGCGAAGCGGATAAAGTTTATAACCACGCGGATCAAGCGAACTGGTAAGCTTCTGGATTGATGTGCCTTTCCCGGCAGCATCCCAGCCTTCAAAGAGAATGATGACCGGGATTTTGGCATCCCACGATGCTTTCTGCAGACTGTAAAGACGATCGGAGAGGACAGGAATGGTCTGCTTGTAGGTCTGTTTGTCGACGATCTGGTCGAGATCCAATTTGTCGAGCATCGTCCCTTCTTTCCGGGGTTCGAGCAATGTGAATGTTGAAAGTAAAAAAGACCCCTGTTTCGATCCTTATTATAATCGAACCAAGGGACTAAGCATTATGAGATGCTGTGAGGGCCTAAAATGGCTTAAGACTCCAGGCTGCAGGTCCAGATCGGTGATATCCGATCTCTCCTCCCGTTTTGCCGTTGCGTGTAAGCCGATTAGTTCGGTGGCTCATTCAATGGATGGGGGTTTTAATAAACTGGCTGGCTGGTATCGACCGTCTCCGCCCAGGCGTTAATTCCACCTTTAAGATTTCTTACCTTGCGAAAACCGGCGCTGACCAGGAGCTCTAAGGCGCGCGCCGAACGAGTTCCACCCTTGCAGAAGACAATCATCTCATCGGCGCTGTCGAGCTCGGGGAGCCTGGCGGCAAGCTGCCCCAACGGGATCAGTCTGGCGCCAGGAATTTGCGAAATCTGCAGCTCATGCGGTTCGCGAACATCCAACAGGACAATCGATGGGTCCTGCTCCAGGCGCAGCGCCAGCTCAGGGGCGGTGATATCCCACTCACCGCCGACTTCACCCGAATCGCGGTCGTGACCAGGGACCCCGCAGAATGCTTCGTAATCGATCAGATCTGTGACCTCTGGATTTGGGCCGCAGACTTTGCAGCTCGGATTCTTGCGAAGCCGGACAAATTCGAAGGACATATCCAAGGCGTTGAACAGCAGCAGCTTGCCGATCAGCGGTTCGCCGATGTTGAGCAGTAGTTTGATCGCCTCGGTAGCCTGGAGAGTGCCAATCGTACCGGGAAGAACGCCTAGGACTCCGCCTTCGGCGCAGGACGGCACCAACCCCGGCGGGGGCGGCTCTGGGAAGAGGCAGCGGTAGCAGGGGCCGCGGCGAGCGTCGAATACGCTCACCTGCCCATCAAAACGGAAGATCGACCCATAGACGTTCGGCTTTTCCGTCAGCACACACAGATCGTTGGTCAGGTAGCGGGTGGGGAAGTTGTCGGTACCGTCGATGATCAGCTCATACTGCCCGGCAATTCGTCTGGCATTTTGCGAGGTAAAAGGCTCATTGAAGATGTCAACCTGGATATCGGGGTTTATATCGAGCATGCGACTGCGGGCGGATTCGACTTTCAGCGTCCCGATGCCAGAGGTTCCGTGGATTACCTGGCGCTGGAGGTTTGAAGCATCGACTACATCATAATCAACGAGCCCGATGCGGCCGACGCCCGCGGCAGCGAGATAGAGGGAAACGGGAGACCCAAGCCCGCCAGTGCCGATCACCAGGACGGAAGAAGCCTTCAGCTTGCGCTGACCTTCCAGCCCAACTTCAGGGATGAGCAGGTGGCGAGAATAACGCAGAATTTCCTCGCGGGTCAGCTCGGGCAGGAGAGGTGCGCTGCTCCCTCCGGCGATGCTCGGGATCAAGAGGATGCGGTCCTCAGCACCAATGGGGGTCTCTAATCCCTGAAGGTCTTTGATGTTGTCTTCGCCCAGGAACAGGTTTACGAAGGGTCGCAGGCTGCCCTCTCCATTGTATAAATGAGGTTTCAGAGATGGATACTCGCTCATCAAAAACTGCATCGCTTCAGCTACAGTGGAACCCTGAACGTTTATCTCGCTCAGGCCGTTGGTATAGCTCCGAAGCGGGGTTGGAATACGCAGTGTCGGCATAAAATCTCCTAGGTAATTTTCTTAAACTGGTTCAGCAGCTTTTCGGCACTGGTGAGGCCATGATTTATGTGGCGCGGTTTTCCGCTGGGATCGATGATAAATGTTGTTGGAACGCTCCAGACCCCCCACTGGTTAGCAAGCTCGGGTTGAGCTGAAGCATCGATCTCGATCACCTCGAGCTGGCCTCCGACCAACTCCAGCAATCGCTGAATCGCCGGTCGCTGGACGGTCTTACAAGGTGCGCAGGTAGGCGTCGTGAAGTATAGCAGAACCGGCTTATCGTGCGTAGACAGTTGGAGGTGCATTGATTGCGGGTGTGCTCGGTTCAGCAGAAGATGATTGATTAATCGAAACATCAGCAAGCTGATCGCGATGATTGCCAGGGCGGCGATCAAGCGAAGCAAAGTGGGGTCACCAAGATCGGGAAACATTTGAACCTCCAAGTTTAACTTTTGGGACCCATGCGAGTATTCGGGCGCAAGCCGGGGAATGTATCCCCGGGCGGGGTCTTATCGAAGCCGGGGATGTGCATTCGACTGAGCCAATAATAAACCATGCAGCCGGCGCAAAAACCGGCGAAGGCATTCAGCGCTGCCAGCCCGACGACCAACCAGACCAGCCCCCATCCAAGAATGGATTGTCCAAAGAACAGCGCCAGGCTGCCGAAAGTCAGAAAAAGAGCGCCCAATCCCTGGGCAAATCGGTGCGGCTCGGGATTATCCAGAAGGATATCTGGCTTCAATATCCCAGCAGGTTTAAGAAGGTAGCGGTAGACGGGGAGAAAACCAGGGAAGCCGAAAAGAGTCCCGATGAGCATGACCAGCGCGATCGCTGCGA
Source organism: uncultured Chloroflexia bacterium (assembly GCA_963827155.1). Classification (GTDB taxonomy): domain Bacteria; phylum Chloroflexota; class Anaerolineae; order Anaerolineales; family UBA4823; genus UTCFX2. The sequence continues at coordinate 178,635 of CAWGZV010000003.1, forward strand.
CAAGCCAGGGGTAGTCCAGCACGAATGCGAGGATGCACAGGATGATGATCGTAAGCTGATTGGCTTTCAGGGCAGCATGGTCGATTTTCTTAAGGGGCTGCATATTTACCTCTTGCATATGTCTCATTCCTATAAAAGATCGAATTATTTAATCATCTGATCAAGATGATATCCGGCTGCTGATCATAGATCGCTTGTGAGAAGCGGTTCCTGGTCGAACTGGGTACGGTCTTCGCGGAGAAGCCAGGAACGGCTACCCACGGCTTTTCCGGCTTCAACGCCGGTAATGATGTAAGACAGCCATGGGATTGCCCATTCACGGTCAAATTCAGACGGTTGATTGGGATGATCTGGATGAGAATGAAAAACCCCAATTACATCCAAGCCGAGAGCAGCAGCCTGCTGTTCCCCGTGCAGGAAATCCTGTGGGGTGAGCAGGTAGCGGTTATGGCGAGCGCCTGGTTCGCGAGCGTTATCGAAGGTCAGCAACCTGACAGCTTTTTTCTCATTGTTCTTGGAAGTGCCAAGGACCAATCCTGCCCCTTCTTCGGGGTAGGAAGACTCACCAAAAGCGTGAATCTGGTCGAGCAGCTCGGGTAAAATGGATAGGGTCATAATTCTTCACCAGCCAGCTGGCTCATGGCGCGCCCCACAGCGAGTCGTCGCTGAGGTATTTATATCCGGCGTCCGGAAAAACGGTCACGACCACACCTCGGTCGATTTGCTCAGCGACACGGATGGCAGCGGCGGCTGCTGCACCGGACGAGATTCCGACGAAGAGGCCTTCTTCGCGCGCCAAACGGCGCACCATTTCATAAGCATCTTCCGTGGGGATCTCGAGGATTTGATCGGGCAGGTTGGAATCATAGATCCCAGGCGTGATAGCGCTGGGGATATGTTTCAGTCCCTCGAGACCGTGGAAAGGGGAATCGGGCTGGACTGCGATTATCTGGATTGCCGGATTATTCTCGGACAAAAATCGCCCAACGCCGGTGAGCGTGCCGGTGGTGCCTAACCCGGCGATAAAGTGGGTGATCTCGCCGCCGGTTTGTTGAAGGATCTCTGGACCGGTGGTTTCGTAGTGCGCCTTCCAGTTCGCGGGGTTGTCATACTGGTTTGCGTAGAAAAAGCGACCTGGCTCCTGGCGTGCAAGCTCCCTCGCAACCCGGATTGCGCCATCCGATCCTTCGAGTGGATCGGTCAGGATCAGCTCGGCGCCAAGGAGACGCAGGATCTTAACACGTTCCGGGCTGGCATTGGAAGGCAGGGCCAGGGTCACACCTAAGCCCAGAGCAGCTCCGAAGGTGGCGTAGGCAATACCCATGTTGCCGGAAGTTGAATCCAGCAGTCGTTTCCCTCCGGTGAAGGAACCATCAGCGATGGCGGTGCGAAGAATGCTGAGGGCAGGACGATCTTTAATCGAACCGCTTGGATTGAACCACTCTGCTTTTGCCAAAATCCTGACGGAGGCTGAAAGATGAGCAGAAACCCGACGGAGGGGGATGAGGGGCGTGCAGCCGACCTGATCTTCGAGGCTGCTAACCTGTGAGGAAGAAATATTCAGCTCTGGTAATGTTATCAAGTCCATCTTATAACTCCAAATATATTAACAAAAAAAACGGCCTGACAAACCAAAAAGGGTATTTGCGCCCTATCGTAATAGGAGACGCTTTGCGAAGAAACCTTCGCAAGCGGGGTCGCAACTACCCTTCGTCTCAGCTGGCTTGTCGAACAGCCGTTAGAAATGCCGATGATTTAATTGGCTTTTGGTGACGAGGCGGCAGCTACGAACCCCGCCCCAGACACATGCAATCAAATACCATTAAATATCTCCTGAAAGGATTATTATGACAAAGTTCATAATAATTGTACTATGAGAATCAAACCTGTCAAGGGTAAGATCACGAGAATTTGTGCTTGACCGAAGCGCGTTGGCATTCATTCACCCGTCTCTGATTCTCCTGGACCGATCCCTAAAGGCACCCATTTGCTGGGATCTTTCAAGCGGTGCTGGATGCCCTGCCGGTCGTGGATTTCATCGAAATTTTCGGGCTTGAGAAACATCTGCTCGCCGGAAAGCAGGCCGTGAACGCCGGCTTGGCCTGGCTCGGGTCGTTTGATGCCCTTGAATTTGGCCGATTCGCTGGGCAGGTAATCGGTCGGCTCTTCGTAGGTGGTGATGTAGCCTTCGTAGTTCCGCAGCACAACTTTGTGATCTGAGTAGCTGAGCAGATAGTTGGGCGAAACCGGGATCTTGCCGCCACCGCCTGGGGCGTCGACGATATATTGCGGTACGGCATAACCTGAGGTATGCCCGCGCAGACCCTCCATGATCTCGATCCCCTTGCCGACCGGTGTGCGGAAGTGACCAGCGCCTTCGACAAGGTCGCATTGATACAGGTAATAGGGGCGGACACGAATGCGAACCAGCTTCTGCACCAGCTCGCGCTGGATGTCCACGTTATCATTCACGCCGCGCAGCAGCACAGCCTGGTTGCCGAGCGGGATGCCGGCGCGGGTGAGGCGGTCAGCTGCTTCTGCCAGCTCGGCAGTGATCTCGTTTGGGTGATTGACATGGATGTTCATCCAGAGGGGGTGGTATTTCTGTAGCATATCCGTCAGCTCCTGGGTGACACGCATCGGCAGGAAAACTGGGACACGCGAGCCGATCCGAACGATCTCGATATGCGGGATCGCTTTCAGCTGGCTGAGGATTTCTTCAAGGATCTTAGGGGCTAGCACCAGCGGGTCGCCGCCGGAGAGCAGCACGTCGCGAACCTGGGGAGTACGGCGCAAATATTCTAGCTGCAACTCAAATTCAGCCCGCGAGAAGGTAGCGGAGGGGTCGCCGACAATTCGCGAGCGGGTGCAGTATCGGCAGTAGGAAGCACATTGGGTGGTGACGAGCATCAGGACCCGATCGGGGTAGCGATGCACCAATCCCGGGACGGGGGAATGCCGATCTTCTGCCAGCGAATCCTCCATCATCGCCGTAAAAGGGACGAGCTCGGCAGCTGTGGGGACGACTTGCATGCGCACGGGATCAGCGGGATCGTTTGGATCGATGAGTGAGATGAAGTATGGTGTGATATCGACCCGGAAAAGATTGGCGGCCGAAAGAGCCTTGCGCTCACTCTCACTCAAGGGGATGACTTTTTCAAACTCTTCGACCGTATTGATGCGGTTGCTCAGCTGCCAGCGCCAGTTTCCCCACTGCTCATCGGGGACATCTGCATAGACGGACGCACGTTTGGAAGGAAATGGGTTTTGATCCATGGATTATTCTCCAGCTAGCATGTGATACCAATAAAACGAGTGGAGAGAGAACGATTCGCAGGATTTTTGCAGATGGTTCTCTCATTGTCCTGGTCATCAAATGTTTCCCCGGCAATCGTTTATGGGGTAGGGGTGCCAGGTATTATCGGAAGCAGGGAGGATTCAATCTAAGAACCAGCTCTTAGCAGCTGAGCGCAAGATGGCGGGTCGTGATCGCTGCGGAAGAAACCGCTGATAAGATACGGGGCAAGCCAATCCATACATAGATTGTAAATGAAAAGCCGCCACGGGTCAAATCCCGGCGGCAATCCGGCGAGGAACCAGCGGTTATCCGGAGGCAGCTATCCTGGCAGTCCTTCCAAACTCGATTTTCCAATAAACCAGATCTATGGCGCCAGGGTCACCGGGATGCTGGTGAGGAATGTGTAATCGGAAAGTGTACCTCCTTCTTCGGACACAACCAGCAATGCAGGGGTGATTTGGTCGACCTTGTATGGGACTTCGGCGATAAAATGCCCATAATCTCCCGGGACAGGGACTGAAATACCGGCAAGGCGCTGACCCAAAACGTGACCGTCTTCACCGACCAGTGTCACTCGAAGGGGTTGGTCCGATTCTGGACGGGCACGTCCCGAGACAATCAAGCTGCCGTTTTGGATGAGCGCTTTTTCCACGGGGTCCTGGATGATAATGCGCTGCTGCAATCCGCTTGGTGGATTCAGCTCGGTCATGCCCTGCGAGAGCAGCACCAGGTCCATCGAATTGACCTCGATCAGCCTGCCGTAGACGTCTTCGGCGCTGACCACCAGCCTGGCGAGCTCGGCTGCGGAGGTTATCTCGAAATCGAGGCGAAGGCCGATCCGGGCTGCACCCCAGGGGACGTTCTCGAAGGTGCGCAGGGAACGAGCAAGCAGACGTCCGTCCTCACCATAAAGATCGATACGTATGACTTTTCCCTCATCACATGTTAAACGGAGAGAGACATCCAGGGGGGTGATGATTTTCGAAAGAGCACCGAGGCGGTAGATTTGGATGCGGGCGTCTGGGATAGGGGGGGCTGGGGTAGGAGTGCTTGTCAAGACGAGTGGGTTTAAATCCGCCGGGACGGGGGTCTCTGTGGGTGAAGGGGCGTGTGTAGCGGTCGGTGCAGATTTCGAAGCTGTCAGCTCCAGGTCCGAGACCAGTGTTGAGGATAAAGCCGGCTGTTCTGGATTGCTGGCAGGAAACTGGGTGAAAGTTGGGGTGACCATTAAGGATTGCGATGGTACTGAGGAGGCTGCCAGTCCCACCGGCGACGATGCTTGATTCGCCGACGGCGCGAGAACGGCAGGAGTGCGCATGGATGCTCCACTGGCTGCCAGGGTAAGGGCGACAGCTGTTGGAAGGAATTCAGAAGGGAGGGGGGTGGAGATGCTTGGAGGCATCAGTCCTGTGCATGCACTAAGAACCAACGTAACAATGGCAAAGCAAACTATGTACTTCCTGCGATACAATCGCGGTCCAAACACCCTTTTTCGGAAGGGCAGACCGGTTTTTGAGCTCAGGTTTTCGGGGTTTGAATGAATAGGCAGCATTTCGATGACTTTTCGTTTCAAATTTTCTCGGAATATTTATTGTCCGGATTCATAACCCATACAAATCCCCATATTTTGCTCTCAGGTAGCGAATGTAAGGGGCTGGGCTGATCCTGGAGCCGGTGGCTCGCTCGACCAGCTCCTGGGGCTCAAATTTTGCTCCGTGCCGATGGATTTTTTCGCGCAGCCAGCTCAGGAGAGAGGAAAACTCTCCTGATCGGATTTGGCTGGATAAATCGGGGATATCTCGCTGAATGCACTCCCAGAGCTGGACTGAAATCAGGTTGCCAAGGGCATAAGTGGAAAAGTAGCCGATCAGTCCACTGGACCAGTGGACGTCTTGCAGAACGCCTACGGTGTCGCTGGAAGGAACAATCCCGAGATAATCCTGCATCCGGGCATTCCATTTCTCAGGGAGATCTTTCACTTCCAGGCTGCCTTCCATCATTGCGATCTCAATCTCCAACCGGAGCATGATGTGGAGGTTATAGGATGCTTCATCGGCTTCGACCCGTATGAAGGACGGCTGGACGCGATTGATGCCGCGGTAGAACTGATTCAGAGCGACTTCTTGCAGCTGAGCAGGGAAGACCTGCTGCAAATGTGGGTAGAAATATTCCCAAAATGGGAAGGAGCGCCCCACCAGGTTTTCCCACAGCCGCGATTGAAACTCATGAACCCCAAGCGAATTTCCCCCTGCAAGCGGCGAACGTTTTAGAGCCGGGTCAACTCCCATCTCATACAGCGCATGACCTGCTTCATGCAAGGTGCCAAACAGGGCGGTGCTCAGATAATCAGGATTAATCCGGGTCGTGATGCGCACATCATTGATCCCCATATTCTCGGTGAAAGGATGGGCGGACTTATCCTGACGACCACGATTCCAATCGTATCCAATCTGGCTGATGATCGAGACGCCAAAATCCCACTGCTTCTGCTCGTCATACCTGCGGGTCAAGAATGAGGATTCGACCTGAGGACGAGCTGTGATTTCCCGCACCAGGTTGGTCTGAGGTTGGCGAAGCTCACCAAATATCTGGCGCACTTCCCGGGTCTTGAGTTCCGGCTCATAAATATCCAGGAGGGGGTCGTAAACATGCTCATAAGGCGCGAAAAGCTCGGCATACCGGCGCCGCTGATCGATAACGGATTCAAGGAAGGGGCGAAAACGGTCAAATTCGTTCTTTTGGCGGGCGATAACCCAGGCCTGGTGGGCGACACTGGTTAGTTGCGCAAGCTCGGCTACCATCTCCGGAGGGACCCGGGCAGCCTTCTCAAAATCCCGACGGGTTTTTTTAATCAGCCTGGCATCATCCGAATCGGGATCAAGCGACTCGGCTAGCGGCTGGAGCTTATCCAGCAGATTGCCAATTTGCGGAGAGGTTAAAAGGGTGTGGGCATTCTTTCTTACGGTGCCAATCTGAAAGCCGCGCTCTTCAGCAGCACCAGCAGGCATCAGGGTCTGTTGATCCCAACCGAGAAGCGAAGCGGTGTTGTAAAGGTCGGTGATTTCTGCAAGCAGCAAGCGGAGCTCCGCGAGTTCTTTTTCCATGATATCTCCAGATAAGTTCTTTTTTAGAATTTCAGTTTTTGGCAAATTACCGCACGGCGAAACCATTTCTCCAGCGAGATTTTGCGGCGCCATGATAGGAAGACTTGATGATTTGGGCGCCAATATTGGGGGGAGCGAAGTGGTTGAAGGTCGAGATCTGAAGACCGAGATCCTCCGGTCATTCTATAAAGAATTGTTGGGCGGGGCCGCGATGGAGTGGATTGAGATGCTGTTCCAACCCGCCGCGGACAATTATCTTCCACCGAGACAGCTTCGCTCTAAAATAGAATGCCCGGTCCTGTGGAAACCGGGCTGCCCAATTCATCCTGAACGATTTTACCTCAGAATTTCGACCTCATTTGCAGACCCGTTTCAGGCGAACACTTCCTGCCAATAGTGCTTCCATGGGAGCGCGGCAGTTCCCAGATGCTGATATGCCTCGAGGAGCTGCTGTGCGGCAATTTTTTCAAGGGGGCTGCAGATTAAGAGTCCTTGTCCATAATCGCAGTTTAATTCACGCAACCGATTGAGTTGATCCGGTTCCTCAATTCCTTCTGCGATGGTCTTGATCTCAAGGGAGTGCGCCAACGAGATGATCATTCGTGGGATTTCTGTAAACCCGCCGTTTTTGCTAATGCGGTTCATGAAAGCTCGGTCGATCTTAAGGGCATCAACCTGTAAATCGTTCAAGTAAAGAAGCGAAGACTGCCCTTTTCCAAAATCATCGATCTGTACACCCATACCCAAAGCCTTTAAATCAGTGATGATTTGGCGAAGAGAATCGACATTTACCGATATTACACTTTCGGCGATCTCCAGGACCAGGTATTTTGCTGGAAGACCGGTTTTTTTGAGACTTGCCTGGATCGACTCGATCAGATCGGTATGGGTTAATATGCTGTTGGCGAGGTTTATGCTGATAATCAAAGGTGGTTTTAATAAATAGAGCTTATGCCAGTTTTGAATTTGGGTGCAAGCTTCTTTGAAAACCCACCAGTCGATTTGAAGAATTTGACCGGTTTCTTGGGCGATGGGTAAGAAATCGCTGGCAGGAATCAGACCAAGCCTGGGGTGCATCCAATGAACGAGGGCCTCGAAGCCAATCAGCTCACCATTCTGTAAAGAGACGATGGGTTGATAGCTGACCTCGAATTGGTTTTCTGCCAATGCGTGCTGGATATCTACTTCGAGAGATAAGCGGTAGATGATTTCGCGGCGCATCTCAGGGTCAAAAAGCTGGTATCTCGATTTACCTTTGCTCTTAGCGACGTACATGGCAATGTCGGCATCTCTAAGCACATCCTCTGGACGGCTGTAGCCGAGCGAACTGAGGACTACACCGATGCTGGTGCTGATGTAACATTCGTGAGACCCGAGCTTGATTGGTTTCTCGAGCGCAGCCATGATCTCCGTTGATTTTTCCCTGGCATCGGTCTCATCATGGATTCCATCCAGCAGGATGACAAACTCGTCTCCGCTCAGGCGGGCTACCGTATCCGCACGTCTCAGAGAGTTTTAAGCACCTGGGCGATGGCGATCAGAAGCTGATCGCCAGAGGGATGCCCCAGACTGTCGTTGACGAATTTGAACTGGTCCAAATCGAGGAACAGAACAGCAAAGCAGTATTCGGGTTCTTGTTCTGCGCGACGGATTGCCTTTTGGAGGTGCTCGATGAACAAAGCCCGGTTTGGAAGGCTGGTCAACTTATCATGAAAGGCATCATGGAGCAGCCTGGCTTCGACGCTTTTTCGCTCGCTGATATCGGTTTGCGATCCAGCGATGCGGCAGATCCCGCCATCCGAACCCTGGACAGCCACTCCTCGGCTCAACATCCAGCGTAAGGTGTTATCTTTATGCCTGATACGGTATTCTGCTTCGAGATGAGGGGCGCGCCCATTAATCAGGGCAGTTAATGCAGACTTCAGGGCTTCGATATCATCTTGATGGACGCGATTGAACCACTCATTGGGACTATCTCCAATTTCGTGCTCTTGAAAACCGAGCATCTCTTTCCATCGCGGGGAATAATAGAGCCGATTCTTCTTGAGATCTAAATCCCAGATGCCGTCATTAGCGCCGCGGGCGGCCAGGGCGTATCGCTCTTCACTCTCGCGCAGGGCTGATTCTATTCGCTTCCGCTCGACGATTTCGTGGCGGGCTTGCTGGTAAAGCGAGGCGTTTTCCAGCGCGATCGCGGCGTAGTCGGCAAGGGAGGTCAAGATGATTTCTTCCCGCTGGGTGAAACCCTGTGGATTTTTGCGGTTATCCACCGAGAGAACGCCGAGAGGCCGGCCTTTGGATAGGATCGGGACGTTCATCAGGCTGTTCACCAGCAAACCAGTACCGATCTTAATCGGCTTATCGACCAGCTGGGTGATCTTGCGCATCGGTTTGCCGGTAGTCAGCGTTTCGCCCAAGAGCGAATCTGCGATTGGCAGGCGCAAAGAGCTGCTGATGTGACCATCGATGTTCTTGGAGGCGCGCAGATAGAGGGTGCCGGTTGAATGGTCAAGCAGTGCCAGGAATCCTTCGTCAGCCTGAGTAAGCTGGACGGCGGCTTCGACTATTCGGCGAAGGACCTCGTCCAGATCAAGGGTGGATGTAACGCTCTGCCCAATTTTCGAAAGGGAGCTCAGCCAGTTAACCTGCTCATTAAGCTCAGATACCAAAAGGGTTTTTTCTCGGCGAAGGCGAGTCTCTTCTAATGCACGCCCAATCGAGGCGGCCAGCTGGTCAGGCTCAACAGGTTTGATCAGATAATCTTCGACTCCCAACTGAAATGCTTCGACCACGATTTGCTCTGAACCGTGCGCCGTAAATAGAATGGCTGGGACAGAAGTACCTTCATTCTTAAGGCGACGGAGGAGATCCAATCCGCTGATATCCGGCAAGTCGAGGTCGAGCAGAAGCAGTGAAGGTTTGAGCTCATGGATTGCGATTAAAGCACTGGACCCATCGAAGACCTGTCTGCAGCGGTAACCAAAACTCGGCAGTAAGGTCTCAGTGATAAAACTTCCTAGTTGTTCGTTATCGTCAACGACCAGAATGAAGTCTTGTTTCATCTCTCCCCATGTCACAACTGGATGTAAACTAACTCAACCAGGTTGACGAGAGTCGAAGATAATTTTTCGATGGCTAATCGCTAGTCCCAGGTTGAAAGGAAGGTTATGATTTCACATTAGTATATAAAGAAATCCTCGAAAAATCAATAAAACTTGAACCTTGAAAGGAAATTGTAAGCTCGATGGATCAACCCGCCCATTCATTCATAACGCAAGGCTTCGACCGGCTCCAGAGCGGCAGCCCGATTGGCGGGATACAAGCCAAAGAACAAACCGACTGCAGCTGAGAAGAGGGTGGCTAGCAAGATGGTATCCAATCCGATAGCTGGATTAATCATAGTTCCCTGGGCTTCGGCGATGCGTTTGACGATCAGGGCAATGGCAACACCCAGACCGATTCCGATCAAACCGCCAAACAGGCTGAGCAAAGCGGATTCGGTCAAAAACTGGACAAGAATATCGACCCGCCGGGCGCCAAGCGCTTTTCGTAAACCGATCTCGCGCGTGCGCTCAGTCACCGAGACGAGCATGATGTTCATAATCCCGATCCCGCCGACCAAAAGTGAGATTGCTGCGATCCCACCCAAGAAAATGGTCAGAACATTTGTGATCGTCTGAGCGGTATTCAAGAAATCTTGTTGGGTGAGTATAGTGAAATCGTCTTTACCAATCTCAGTGCGGTGGCGGGCGCGCAGAACCTGGGCAATCTCTTCTGCCGCCTGTGGGACTGAGCGGGCGTTTACCGCCTGAACCATGAGCATATCCACCCGATCGCGAGTGGCGCGGCGAAGGAGGCGTGTCTGAGCTGTAGTCAGCGGTACTACCACGCGATCATCCTGGTTCCCAAAGCCTGAGCCGCCTTTTGATTCCAGAATCCCAATCACCCGGAACGGCTGACCCTCGATCCGCACGGTTTCGCCGACCAATCCTTCGGTTCGATCAAACAGCTTCTTGGCAACTTCTGTTCCTAGCAGGACGACCGATGCCCGCCCAAGAATATGTTCCTCGCTGATGAACTCGCCTTCACTGACCTTTGCATTTCGGACGGGTCCATACTCGGGGGTCACGCCTTCGACTGTGGTGGAGGTGGATTCTCCGCCGGCGGTCACAACAGCCTGCCCCTGGAGGAGCGGAGCAGCATCAGCAACCGAGGGAGCCTGAAATGGATCAGCGATCGCTGAGGCGTCGCCCAAGGTGATAGGTTCTGGGTTGCGCACATCCTCTGACCCGCCTCGGAACACGAAGAGCAGGTTGGTCCCGATGCCCTGGATCGAGCCAGTAATCGTGTTTTGGGCGCCACGACCAATGGAGATGATCGAGATAACTGCTGCGACCCCGATCACGATCCCAATGATCGTCAAACCAGAGCGGAGCTTGTTGCTGGAAAGGCTCTCGAGCGCTTCGAGGATCGATTGAAGAATGATCATACCTGTTCTCCAGCAGTAGAGGCGATGGGATGATCTACATCATTTTCTACCAACCCATCCCGCAGATGGATCACCCTGCGGGTTCGAGAGGCGACATCTGGATCGTGGGTAACGATCACCAGGGTAGTGCCGATGTTCTGGTTCAACTTCAGCAGGAGGTGCATGATTTCTTCACCAGAACGCGAATCGAGATTGCCTGTGGGTTCATCCGCCAAGATAATTGCGGGGTTGTTCACCAAAGCGCGGGCGATTGCGACGCGCTGTTGCTGCCCTCCAGAGAGCTCATTAGGGCGGTGATGGATGCGATCTCCGAGCCCAACAGCATCCAGGGCAGCTCTGGCGCGCTCTCGACGTTCCTGACGAATCCCTGCATAGCGCATCGGCAGCTCAACATTAACCAGGGCAGACGTACGAGCGAGAAGATTAAAACTCTGAAAGATAAATCCCACTTTTCGATTGCGGATTGATGCGAGCTGATCGTCTTTCATGTGAGAGGTTTCTTCGCCGTCCAGGATATATTGTCCACCTGTTGGACGGTCCAGACAACCGATAATATTCATCAGCGTGGATTTCCCGGAACCGGAAGGACCCATGATCGCGACGATCTCACCGCGTTCGATTTGGGCAGACACCCCTCGTAAAGCGTGAACCTCGACATCGCCCATCTGATAGACTTTTTTTAATTCTACTGCCTGAATGACCAGGTCGCTCATTGTCCGCTGTTCCTTACAAATGGAGGCGGTCCGTTCAATTCGAATTCAACCGGCGGGTTGAGGATGATTACATCCCCGACATTCAGATCGCCTTCAATCACTTCGCTGTTAGTATCCGAATTGGCGCCCAGCTTGATATTGGTGGCGACGATCTTGTCGCCACGAAGGAGATAGATCACCTGCTGCCCATCTTTGAAACGGACTGCACGGTTTGGAACAAGCAGGACATAATCCAGCTGGTTGACAATGATGTTCACAGCCGCGGTCATTCCTGGTTTTACCTGTTCATCCGCGTCGGTAAGGCGAACTGTGACGTTAAAATCGACCACACCTTGGTTGCTTGTACCCACCCGGTCTACAGTTGAGACAATCCCATGATATTCCTTGGCGCGAATGGCATCAAAAGTCATGAAGGCTTCTTGACCTACTTCAATTTGGTTGATATCGACTTCTGAGACAGCGAGGTCAACGAACAATGTGCTCAGATCATCCAGGCGGAAGGCAGGTGTATTTGGACCCACCTGATCGCCCACCTGAGGTTCAGCCAGGGCGATTTCCCCATCGAAAGGCGCTTCGATCCATGCCTGGTTCAAAGTTGCTTGAGCGGCGGCGATGCGGGCTTCTGCGGCAGCAATATCATCGGATTGAGGTCCGTTTTTCCAAAAATCGTAATCATGGCGCGCTTTTACTAAGTTTGCTGCGGCAATTTGCAAGGCATAATCGTATTCCAACCGTTTGACAGCGACGTTGAAATCTGCCTGGGCATTATCCAACTTCTCTTTCAGGTCGTCACGGGTGGAATCTCCGGAGGGATAGTATTTGTAAGGTTCGAAAGCGAGGCGGGTTTCATCGAGCCTGGTTTTCATCCGATCATAGGCATCGATCGGTGAAAGCTTAGCCTGTTCATCGGGAACGTTGAAATTATCCAGCTGATACTGGGCGTTTTTTACATCTTTGGCATATTTTGAAATGGACTGCAGCGACTGGATCCGGGCGTTTTCAGCGTTTGTATAAAGGTCATCCAATGCTTTCTGGGTGGATTCAAGATCTGCTCGCGCCAGAATGACGGTCTGCGGTAGGGAAGTTTGGGCCAGCTCGGCGAGTTTATCACCGGATTTTACTCGATCGCCAACAGCATAATTAACGCTTCCGACTGTACCGGTAGTTTTCCAATCCAGAGAAGCAGATTGCCTGGAGCGCACCTGACCGGTTGCCCCAATGGTGGCGACCAGACTGCCTTTTGAAGCTGGGATTGTCTGCAGGTCGCTCAAAGCATTAACCTGCTGCGATTTCCTCCACTGCAAAAAGCCGAAGACTGCCCCTGCGATCACAGCGATAAGAATAACAAGGATGATTATTTTTTTCATTTTTCCTCTATGATGCCCCGGTATACCAGCGGAGGATTCTACTCCAGTTTCGCTAAAGAAGCCTGAGATCAGAAGAAGTAGATGTGAAGAAACAGATGAATATGTATATAGATCATTCAATCAGTGACAACCGTCACAAAAAAACATGACATCTGAGACTGAAACAAAGCAGGTCTAGTGGGTATGATTTATCTGTTATCCACGGCATCGACGTTATTTGGAGGTTTTGCTTAATGAGAGCTATTTCTGGTGATTTCCTGGCAATCGATCGAAAATCTCGCGCCCGTACGCTATCCCTGGATGTGCTTACTCGCCCGGCAGCTGAGCGGATTTGTGATTTTGAAGATGTTGTCATTCCATTATCGCCTGAACAGGCGATTTTCGAAGCATCGCGCTGTGTGCAGTGTCCGGATCCAGCGCCGTGTGTTCAGGCGTGCCCGGCGCATAACGACATCCCTTCAGCTATGTGGCTGATTGAGCAAGGGAAATTCCTGGAGGCGGCTCAAATCTACCGCCAGACCAGTTCGATGCCGGAGATCTGCGGGCGAGTTTGCCCACAGGAACAGCTCTGTCAGGGCTCATGTTCGCGCAACAAATCCACTTCGGCGGTATTAACCGGTCCGCTCGAAGCTTTCGTGGCGGATTATGAACGCCAATTTGGGCATGTGGAGATCCAGGTTGGTAAATCCAGCGGGAAGCGGGCTGCGATTATTGGCGCCGGTCCAGCCGGGCTGGCTTGTGCGGAACAGCTTGTCAAGATGGGCAATCAGGTTGTGATATTCGAGTCAAAACCGTCCTCAGGTGGACTTTTAACCTATGGTATCCCGAGTTTCAAGCTGCCTAACGAAGTGGTTTTCGCACGAATCGAGGATCTAAAAGATGCAGGTGTGATATTTGTCAATGAAGTTATGATTGGCAAAGAGAAAACGATTGACGAACTTTTCGCAGAAGGGTTTCAGGCAGTGTTCATTGGCGTAGGAGCGGAAATCGACGCGCCGATGGAAGTGCCGGGTGAAGACCTGCCGGGAGTCTATAAAGCCACCGAATTCTTAATGCGCTGCAATGTCGAATCAGACATGCTGCCGGTTGAGCTGCGCTCGAAACCCCAGGTGGGTAAGAAAGTGGCGGTGATCGGAGGTGGGGATACTGCATCGGACTGTTTGCGGACCGCGCTGCGGATGGGTGCGGATGAGGTCGTTTGTCTTTACCGCCGGACGGAGAAGGAGATGCCTGGCGGGCGCCATGACCGTGAATTAGCCCGTGAAGAGGGCGCTGAATATCAGTTCTTGACCCAACCGGTGCAGTTTATTTCTGGGGAAGATGGGCGCCTAGCCAGGATCGAATGCATTCGAATGGTGCTGGGCGAGCCAGATGCAAAGGGCAGGCGAAAGCCGGTCCCGGTGGAAGGCTCGAACTTCATTGTAGAAGCCGACAGTGCAGTTTTAGCGCTTGGCTATTGGCCAGACACCACGATTGGTGATTCGACGCCAGAACTAAAGACCCATAAGTATGGGCTGATCGAGGTCGATCCTGAGACGGGGGCGACATCACGACCCGGTGTATTTGCCGGCGGCGACGACGTCAGCGGACCTGACCTGGTAGTCACAGCGATGACCGCCGGAAGAAAAGCAGCTGCCGCGATGGACCAATATCTGCGGATTCTGTGAACTGAGCGCTGGTAGGTTATAATTGAAGGTCGTGCGTTTGCCACGCACGACCTTTTAATTTAGATAACATTCGCCACCCGATGGCTCATTAAGGGATACCTCTATGGAAATTGGCGCTGTCCAGCTAGTGGATATCGATGAACAAATGCGCGCGGCCTACCTCGATTACGCGATGAGCGTGATCGTAGCCCGCGCCTTGCCGGATGCTCGCGACGGATTGAAACCTGTTCACCGGCGGATTCTCTATGCCATGCATGATATGGGGCTGAGGCCAAACTCCGCATATAAGAAATCCGCCCGAATCGTGGGCGAGGTGCTTGGGAAATATCATCCACATGGTGACGCGGCAGTATATGAATCGATGGTGCGATTGGCGCAAGATTTTTCAATGCGATACATGCTGGTGGATGGGCAGGGCAACTTTGGCTCGATAGATGGGGACACGCCTGCAGCTATGCGATACACGGAGGCGCGCCTGGCAAGCCCAGCCGAAGAGATGTTGGCGGATATCGACCGTGGCACGGTTGATTTCACCGATAATTTTGATGGGACGCTGCAGGAACCAGCCGTTCTGCCCGCCAGACTCCCCAACCTGCTGCTCAACGGCTCCGCAGGGATTGCAGTCGGGATGGCTACAAATATCCCCCCACACAACCTGCGCGAGGTCGCGGCTGGGATAAATTTCCTGATCGAAAATTATGACAAAATCGATGAAATCTCGGCTGAAGAAATAACCAGGCGCATCCCTGGTCCAGATTTCCCGACCGGAGGGATTATCGTCGGGGACGAAGGCATCTTCCAGGCTTACAGCACGGGACGAGGCCGAATTGTGGTACGCGGTTTGGCACACATCGAGGAAATGGGCGCAACCCGGCATAGAATTGTGATCACCGAAATCCCATACCAGCTGAACAAAACCAGCCTGATCGAGCGGATTGCCGACCTGGCACGTTCCGGCAAACTGGATGACATTTCAGACCTGCGGGACGAATCCGACCGGCGCGGGATGAGTATTGTGATTGAGCTCAAGCGTGGAGCGCAGCCGAAAAAGGTGCTCAACCAGCTGTATAAGTACACCCCCCTCCAATCTACATTTGGGGTGCAGCTTCTGGCACTGGTGGATAACGAGCCGCGCCTGATCTCAATAAAACGCGCCCTGCACATCTTCATCGACCATCGCATCGTGGTGATCCGGCGAAGATCGGAATTTGAGCTGGCAAAGGCGCGTGAGCGCTCCCACATCCTGGCAGGGCTGCTGATTGCCCTCCAAAACCTGGATGAAGTGATCACGACGATCCGGAATGCGCCGGATGCCGACGCTGCAAAAGAGCGCCTGATCGAGCGGTTTTCCCTGAGCGAGCGTCAAGCCCAGGCGATCCTTGATATGCAGCTCAGGCGGCTGGCTGCCTTGGAACGCCAAAAAATTGAGGATGAACAGAAAGCCACCCTGGAACGGATCGCAACTCTTGAAGCGCTGCTCGCAGATCCCAAAAAGATCTTGCAGGTGATTCAGGAAGAGACTGCTGAGCTGGTGGAGAAATTTGGCGATGAGCGCAAGACCCGCATCGCCCGGGACGCTCGAGAAAGCTTCGACGAGGAAGACCTGGTGGCAGACGAGGCCGCGCTGATCAGTATCACGCAGCTTGGCTACGTCAAAAGAACCGCGATGAAGGCGTTCCGGGCGCAGAACCGCGGAGGTAGAGGGGTAAGCGGTCACGCGACTAAGGAAGAGGATGAAGTGATGATGGTGGTGCCGACGCGGACGCTGAACACGGTATTATTCTTCTCGGACCGCGGCAAGGTCTATTCGGAAAAGGCTTATCAGATCCCGGACACAGATCGAGCAAGCAAAGGCATCTCGATCAACAACATCCTCTCAATGGACGCAGGAGAGACAATTACAGCGGCAGTTGCGGTGCCTGAGTTTGATCGTACCCATTTCTGCATCATGGCGACCCGCAACGGCAGGGTAAAAAGGATTACGCTGGATGAGTTTGCCTCGGTTAGACCTTCAGGTTTAATTGCGCTCAATCTCGATGAAGGGGATGAGCTGGGTTGGGTGCGTCTGACTGGAGGCGATGACGAAGTCATACTGGTGACTGAACAGGGGCTGGCACTGCGATATTCTGAAAAAGAAGTGCGTGCAATGGGTCGAAACGCTGGCGGCGTCGCAGGGATCAAGCTTGGAAAAAATGATCATTTGACAAGTATGGAAGTTGTCGAACCGGACGGGGATTTAATGGTGATCACGAGGGCAGGTTTTGGCAAACGTACACCGCTTGCGGAATACGCTCCGAAAGGTCGGGCGACGAAAGGGATGCGGACGATCGATCAAAAAGCGATTGGTAAGATTGGGACGATTGTCTCGGCGAGGGTTGTGCAGCAGGAAGATGACTTGACGATCATCTCCTCGAATGGGGTTGTGCTTCGGATGAATGTGAAGGATATTGCCCAAAAAGGGAGGGGAGCACGGGGCGTGCTGCTGATGCATATTCAAAGTGGAGATACGGTGGCTTCGATGGCACGTATGGCAAATGCGGAGCTTGGCAAGCCGCAATCCGATAACGGAGCCTGAACTAATAGACCAGTGGCGGCACCACACTCCCGGTAACCAGCAGGCAAGCTGTGCTCAGCAGGCAGGTCATCAGCAGTAAAAGAAGAGCAATCACGAAGGTTTGGAAAGGCGTCATCCCAAGGAAGCGAGTAGGTGGACGGGTGGTCGGGCGGTAATTGTCCTCATCGTCTTCGAAGCTTGTTTCCGCCTGTTGGCGAAGTTCGTCTAGCATAATATAACCTCCAGATATTATTCGGGATCATGATCGGCAGGCCGAAGACTAAGCTCGCCAGAAATGAGAGAGGTCTCTTTACCTGCTTTATCTCGCAACCTCAAACGACCGTCATCTGCCAAACCGATCAAGAACACCGGGGAGACCGTCGATTCAGCACCTCGAGGTTGCTGACTTAAGCCCACCCATTCACCTTTGAAAGCCAACCGATCGTTCCAGGTTTGAATAAACGCCGGCTCATGGATCCTTCCTCGCCAACCAACCATGGATTCAAGCACACCGTGAAGCAAATCAAAGCGGTCAATTGGATGCCCAAGCTCATATTCTATGCAGGTAGCCGGGTAAATCACAGTCTCTGCCGGCGGCACTGATGGAGATGCAATATTAATGCCGATCCCGATGATGGTTGTCAGTAGCTGGGCAGCCATAAGCTGATCTGCATGCCAATGAGCTTCTACCAGGATGCCTGACGTTTTCCGCCGGTTGAGCAAGATGTCATTTGGCCATTTGATCTGGGCATGGAGCGAGTATTTTTTCTGAAGCGTCTCGCATACCGCTACCGCTCCTAGAGCGGTCAGGCGCATCATCATCCAAGCCGGCTCACGAGGTTCCTCCCGCAAGCGAAATTGAGCAGATTCCGGAATATCTGTGCTTTTCATGTCAAGAACCAGACTAAAAGCCAGGGCAGCTTTGGACGGGGTGAACCACTGACGTCCCAGGCGGCCTTTTCCGGCAGTTTGCTCATCTGCAAAGACCAGGGATAAATCCGGAGCGCCTTGATCGACCCAACGAGCGGCTTCATCATTCGTAGAGTCGATCTGGAGAAAGGACCGGATCGGGCCGATCTTCAGGTCTTTAAGCAGGGGAGAAAGGGCGAGTTCATCCATCGCAAACCTAGATTTAATGAAATATCACCCGTAATAAACCTCAATGGCTGGCGCTTTTTTGAGCGCAGAAAGAGGAAATTCGTGATTGTGAAAGCTCTACGAATTGAGGATCCACTTCATATCCGACGAATTTTCGATCGGACTTAAGGGCGGCCAGGGCGGTTGAACCGCTGCCCATAAAAGGATCCATGACAATGTCGCCGGTAAAGCTGTAGAGCTGAATCAAGCGGAAGGGCAGCTCGATCGGAAATGGGGCTGGATGTCCGACCTTACGCGCCGACTCTGGGCTCATCGTCCAAACAGATTTGGTCCACTCCATGAACTGCTCCCTGGTGATGGTGTTCTGTCTGGCTCCCGTGCGAGCACGCGCAAACGACCCTTTGGAAAAGATGAGGATATATTCATGGGTGTCGCGGAGAACCGGGTTGGCCGCAGACTTCCAGCTTCCCCATGCCATCGATACGCCTGCGCCGGCGCCTTTCGACCAGATCACCTCGCCCCGCATTAAGAATCCGATCTCTATCAGCATCCGTGAGATATAGTCTGATAACGGGATATAGGGCTTGCGTCCCAGGTTTGCAACATTAATACAAGCTCGACCGCCATCTACCAGCACCCGGTAAGTTTCACTGAATACCGCCTTCAGCAAGAGCAGATAATCATTCAAGGACAGGTTTTGATCGTAATCCTTCGTGACGTTGTAAGGAGGTGAGGTAATCATAAGCTGGATCGAGCTCGATGGGATTTCGTGCATATCCGCAGAGCTGGCAGGGATGATCGTGTTTTCGAGCGATGCGGGGAATGGATTATCGGGTGAAGGGGCAAATCCATCCTCGCCGGGCAGGTCAGAATACAACCTGGAACTGTAATATTGTGATGAATCGTGGCTCAGGCGGGTTGGGGTGCCAAAACTGCTGGTTTTCGAGCGTTTATTTCTCACAAATCACCGGTTTGATGCTGATAAAGTTAATGATGAAAACCTTCTGAGAGATTATAACCGGATTGATAAAGGAGAGTTGAGAAGTTAGTGATCTACAGGTCTGGACGGATAAGGCATCCATATGATATACTTGCGTCCGCTCCCGCCCCTGGCGGGAGAAATTGTGCAAATCTCAATGCCCAGGCACATGGGCGCATATCACACACGCTTCCCGACCAGATCGGGCGTGCCGGTCCCCGGTGCCGGTCTGGGATGAAGGAAGCGGAGGTCAAACACAAAGGAGAATAGTATGACGATCATTTCCATGAAGGCGCTTCTGGAAAGCGGCGTGCACTTTGGGCACCGGACACATAAATGGCACCCCGCGATGAAGCCGTATATTTTCACCGAACGCAACAGCATCCACATTATCGATCTCCAAAAAACTGTCAAGTCGCTAACGCAGGCGTACAACATCGTGCGTGACACTGCCTCAGAAGGCGGGACTGTGCTTTTTGTTGGCACCAAGCGTCAGGCGCAAGAAACGATCCAGGAAGAAGCGATCCGAGCTGGGATGCCATATGTCACAGTTCGCTGGCTGGGCGGCATGCTGACCAACTGGCGGACGATCCGAGCCCGGATTAATGAATTAGATCGTCTGGAGCGGATGCGTGAGCGCGGCGATTTCGGTCGAATTACAAAGAAAGAAGCGCTGATTTTATCGCGCATTATCGAACGGCTTGAGCTGTTGCTAGGTGGGATTCGACACATGACCGAACTCCCCGAGCTCCTTTTTGTGGTCGATGTGCGCCGTGAAGTCACCGCGATCCATGAGGCAAATTTGCTGAATATCCCTGTGATCGCGCTGGTGGACACAAACTGCGACCCGAGCAACATCGATTACGTGATCCCCTCAAATGATGATGCGATCCGTGCGATTAAGCTGCTGGTATCGAAGATGGCAGACGCCGTAATTGAGGGTAAGGCGCTGCGGAAGGATTTGCCCGAAGAAGAACAGGCACCGAGCCAGGTGGTGATGGCTGGGGCTGAAGAGCCCGAGCTTTCAGATGAAGATCTGCTTGGGGCGGCTACCCTTGCAAAGATCTCTGCTCGTCTCCCACTTCCGGGTTTGGATGAGGAGATCGAACTGGCGGCGGATGAATTTGTCGATCTAGAAGCGACCGATGAAATCCTTGAAGTTGAAGTATTTGAATCAGAAGAACCCGAAGCTGTGCTTGAGGTAGATGAAATTGAATCAGGCGCAGATGAAGAAGCCGGTAAGGTCGATGAAGCTGAAAGCAAGGCAGAAGACGAAGTCAAAGCTCTGGATAAAGAAGACGAAGAAGAGGCAAAGTAAAGATGGCGATCACGACTGCACAGATTAAAGAGCTGAGGGAGGCGACAGGCGCCGGAGTTCTTGATTGTCGAAAAGCGCTCGAACAAGCAGACGGGGATTTTGATAAAGCGGTCGATTTCCTGCGTGAAAAAGGTCTGGCAACTGCCGCCAAACGGGCTGATCGAGAAGCCTCAGAAGGCGTAGTTGAGCTGTATTCCCACGGCAATGGGCGGGTAGGCGTGATGGTGGAAGTGAACTGCGAAACGGATTTTGTGGCTCGCTCCGAGGCATTCCGCACATTCGCACACGAGATAGCCCTCCAAATTGCCGCCGCTGCTCCCCGATATGTCAAGGTAGAACACATTCCAGAGCAGGAATTTGAACACGAGCGTGAGATCGCTCGCAACCGGGCGCGTGAAGAGGGCAAACCCGAGGCTATCTTGGACAAGATCGTGGCGGGACGGATCGAGAAATTCATCGACGAAGTCGCCCTGCTTCGCCAGGCTTATATTCGCGATGAATCTATCACGATCGAGCAGCTGCTGATGCAGAATGTAGCCGCGATTGGAGAAAATGTCGTCATCCGGCGGTTCCAACGCTGGGAATTGGGCGAGAGTATCGATCAATAATCTGGAAAAAAGCCAACCGAACGGTTGGCTTTTTTTTGACAGGAGGCAAAAGCGATGGGTAGTGAGTTGAAATATCGCAGGATCTTGCTCAAGCTGAGCGGTGAGGCGCTTTCGGATGAAGGAGGGATTGGGATCGATCCGGATCGCGCCGAGGACATTGCTTACCGGGTTAAGGAAGTCCATGATTTTGGGGTAGATGTGGCGATAGTGATAGGCGGCGGCAATCTATGGCGCGGTCGGAGCGGGCTTGACCGCGGGATGGACCGAGCAACCGCGGATTATATGGGTATGCTGGCGACAGTCATGAATGCCCTGGCATTGATGGATGCGATGGAGCGGATTGGGCTGTACACCCGGGTTCAGTCTGCAGTTGAGATGCATGCGGTGGCAGAACCCTATATTCGGCGGCGGGCGATCCGACACCTGGAAAAAGGGCGGGTGGTCATCCTGGGAGGCGGAACCGGCAACCCTTATTTCTCCACCGATACGGCGGCAGCGCTGAGAGCGATGGAGATTGGCGCCGATGTTCTGATCAAGGAGACCAAGGTCGATGGGGTGTATGACTCTGACCCGATGACCAATCCGAACGCGGTCCGATTTGAACGGCTTACTTATATCGATTTTTTGAACCGACGATTGACGGTGATGGACAGCACCGCGATCTCGCTGTGCATGGACAACAACCTCCCAATTCTGGTGCTCAACCTTTGGGATCCCGATGTCTTGCGGCAAGCGCTTTTTGGTGAGCAGGTGGGAACTCTGGTTAGCAACTGATTTAACCCCTTTTCTCTCTTCGCATTTTCGAGTATCCTATTAAGGGAAACAGGTCGATTTTCGTCACCTATTGGAGGCATCGATGCTGAAAGAAGTTTATAAAGAGACTGAAGATCGCATGAAGGGCGCCATCCAATCGCTTGAAGAGGATTTATCTGGGATCAGGACTGGGCGAGCCCACCCTGCGCTGGTAGAAAAGCTTGCGGTGGACTATTATGGGACCGCAACGCCTCTGATGCAGCTCGCTTCAATCAGCATCCCAGAGCCGCGGTCGATTTTGATTCGCCCCTTCGACCCAAGCACCTTGAAGACCGTAGAGCGGGCGATTCTGGCTTCAGACCTTGGGCTTACCCCCAATAACGATGGAAAACAGATTCGCCTGAACCTGCCGCCGCTGACGGAGGAGAGGCGGCGCGACCTGGTGAAGCTGGTGCACAACCGGGTTGAAGAAGCGCGGGTTGCAATCCGGAACGTGCGGCGTGATATGATCAAGGACCTGCGTGACTTTGAGCAGGAAAAGATGATCTCTGAGGATGATTTGAAACGCGGTGAGGAAGAAGTTCAAAAAATCACCGATAATTATATCCATGAGACGAACGCGGTGGGTGAGAAGAAAGAGAAGGAGATCATGGAGGTCTGAGAGACCTCCCTGGAACAAGAATGGCGCTTCAAAAGGAGTTCTGAAATCCCTCAAGTCATCCCAACCCACATCGCAATCATTATGGATGGGAATGGTCGGTGGGCACTGGCGCGCGGCTTGCCGCGGCTTGCCGGGCATCGTGCCGGCACTGAAAACCTGCGCCGGGTGATCGAATCTTGTATTGAGTTCGGAATTCGCTACCTGACGATCTATGCGTTTTCAACCGAAAACTGGGGCAGGCCAAGGGAAGAAGTGCAAGGGTTAATGAAGATCTTTGAGGATGTGATCGATCGCGAACTGCAAGAACTTCACGATCAGGGGGTCCAAATTCGACACATCGGGCGGTTGGACCGACTTACCCCAGTCTTCCGCCAGAAAGTGATCAACGCGATCGAATTTACCCGTCATAATGACCGATTGATATTAAATGTAGCCTTTAATTACGGGGGACGGGACGAAATCGTCAACGCAATCCAGGGGATGATTCGGGACGGGGTGCCGGCAGAGGATGTGGATAACGATCTGGTAAACAAGTATTTATTCACGGCGGGTGTACCGGACCCAGACCTGATTATCCGCACTTCAGGCGAGCTGCGCGGCAGCAATTTTCTTATCTGGCAGGGGGCATACTCGGAGTGGTATTTCCCACCGGTCTATTGGCCGGACTTCGATAAAGAGCAGCTGCGGTTGGCATTGGAAGAATTCGGTCACCGCGAAAGAAGATATGGTAAAGTCTCAGCCGCAAAAAAACGCAAGCTCTGATACCCTGGCGAATCGGACCCTTGTAACCCTGATCCTGCTGCCGATCGGTTTAGCGGCGGTCTATTTTGGCGGCTGGATCTACGGTGCGCTGATTGCTCTAATCCTGGCGCTTGCCGCGGATGAGTATGTTGGGTTATTCAAAGTAAGCGACTTCCTAGCTTCCGGATGGATAGTGATCGGCTCAACGCTGCTGATTGCTGCCGGTCGACTGGTTTATGGGGTTGAGATTTCAGCGGGGATTCTCTCGATCTGCCTGCTGGCTGGGATGACCTACCATCTGATCGCCTTCGAGCGCGGACGCGATCAAGCCGGGAGCGATTTCGCTGCGACGGTAACTGCTATCATCTATATTGGGTGGCTTGGCGCATATATGATATCGCTGCGAACCCTCCCAGATGGGATGTGGTGGGTCTTGACCGCGCTACCAGCAGTCTGGTTGGCGGATTCGGGGGCTTATTTTGTGGGCGTGCGTTTTGGCCGGCATAAAATGACCCCGCGGCTCAGCCCGAAAAAATCTTGGGAAGGATACCTGGCGGGGATCCCGTTTGCGATTATTGGGACGGCAGCGCTGGTGCTGCTTTATCAAAGGTTGGGAGCTGGTCCAGCGGTTACGCCGCTCCGCGGGGCGATTTTGGGAGCGGTGATAG
Source organism: uncultured Chloroflexia bacterium (assembly GCA_963827155.1). Lineage (GTDB taxonomy): Bacteria > Chloroflexota > Anaerolineae > Anaerolineales > UBA4823 > UTCFX2. The sequence goes on from CAWGZV010000003.1 coordinate 202,653, forward strand.
GGACATTCAGCATCCTGGGAGACCTGGGCGAAAGTATGATTAAGCGCCAGGTTGGCGTCAAGGATTCCAGCCACTTGCTGCCTGGTCACGGAGGCGTCTTTGACCGGATCGACTCATGGCTTTGGGCTGGAGTGATAGGATACTATATCATCCGCCTGTTCTTCCTGGACTGAGAATTCTAAGAATCTAATAAGAGCAAAACGGTCTGATATCGTTTGGATTGACAAGCAAGTTTTTTGATGGTATTATCCGGCGCAACAATAGAATAAGCCCCTAAACGGCACTCTTATCCAGAGAGGTGGAGGGACCGGCCCTGCGAAACCTCGGCAACCGAGTGGATGATGAGAAGGCAGATGTCGATCGAGCGGTGAACGCAACCAATCCATGACACGAGCGAACCATCAGAGAACTATCGGTGCCAATTCCGGCAGACGGAGGTTCTGGAAGATGAGAGGGCGACCGCGCTGAATCCTTGGATATTGCCCTTTCTGTACCAGAAGGGGCAATATATTTTATAAGGAGGATCAATACAATTCCATGAGTACATCTTTCATGAATTCACCCAGCCTGCTGTTTACGTCCGAATCGGTCACCGAAGGCCATCCGGATAAGCTCTGCGATCAGATCAGCGACGCTGTGCTGGACGCCTGCCTCGAGCAGGATCCTACCTCGCGAGTTGCCTGCGAGGTGGCGGCAAAGACCGGTTTTGTACTGCTGATCGGCGAGATCACGACTCGGGCGCAAGTAAACTTCGATGAGGTGGCACGCAAAGTGATCCTGGAGATTGGCTACGATGCCAGCGATAAGGGTCTGGATGGGAACACCTGTGGGGTGCTGACTGCGCTGACCAAACAGTCTGGCGATATCGCACTTGGTGTTAATAAGGCGCTGGAAGCAAAAAAAGGAGAGATGAGCGATGCAGAGGTAGAAGCGATTGGTGCGGGCGACCAGGGAATGATGTTCGGTTACGCCTGTGATGAGACCGAGACGCTTATGCCGATGCCGATCTATCTGGCGCACAGGATGGCGCGCCGGTTGAGTGAAGTGCGCAAGAACGGCAAGCTGCCCTGGCTTCGACCGGATGGCAAGACGCAGGTCACTGTGGAGTACAGCTATGGACGGCCGAAGCGGATCGATACAGTCCTGGTCAGCACGCAGCACACTCCGGAAATATCACAGGAGGAGATAAGGGCGGCGGTGATCAAGCATGTGATCATGCCGGTCTTGCCAGTGGAGATGATAGACGATCAGCTAAAGATCTACGTGAACCCGACCGGGCGGTTCGTGATAGGCGGGCCTCAAGGAGATGCTGGTGTGACCGGGCGTAAGATCATCGTCGATTCATATGGGGGGATGGGTCGGCACGGCGGTGGAGCATTCAGCGGCAAGGACCCGACCAAAGTGGACCGCTCCGCAGCCTATGCAGCGAGGTTTGCAGCGAAGAATGTGGTCGCGGCTGGTCTGGCGCAGCGCTGCGAAATCCAGGTCGCTTATGCGATCGGAGTGGCGCACCCCTTGAGCGTGAATGTGGAGACATTTGGCACAGGCTTGCTCCCAGATGATGAGATCGCCCAGCTGATCTCAGCGAACTTCGACCTGCGCCCAGGCGCGATCATCCGCGATTTAGGCTTGCGCAAGCCCATTTACCGCCAGGTTGCGGCATACGGACATTTTGGGCGGGACGACCTCGACCTGCCCTGGGAGCGCACCACGAAAGCCGAGCAGCTTCGTGAGGCGGCTGGCATCGCCTTAGAAACTTCAGCTGCTGTCGATTAATATCTATTTCCATCAAATGATTGTGAGAGCGGGGCTGACATCTATTACAGATCAGCCCCGTTTTGTTTTTACGCTCTGGCTTTAACGACTTTATCCATTGTGAGCTTTTCCAACCCATGCGCATGGAGAAGGGCTTCATCCTCCATGAGCTCGTCCGTCGAGCCGTCGGCGACGATCCTGCCTTCATCCATGATGATCATGCGCGGTAGGATCTCGGCGACCAGGTGCAGGTCGTGGGTGGAGACGAGCATAGTCATAGGCAGCTCATCCAGCAGGTGAATGAACGAGCGGCGAGCGCGCGGATCAAGGCCGGCGGTGGGCTCATCCAAAACCAGCACTTCGGGATTCATGGATAAAACAGTCGCGATCGCGATACGTTTTTTCTCACCCGTGCTGAGATGGTGAGAGACACGACCGCTGTAATCCCGCATATTGACGACGGTCAGGGCTTGCTCCACCCTGCTGCGAACCTCTGTCGAAGGAAGCCCCTGGTAGAGCGGACCGAAAGCGACATCGTCAAACACTGTCGGTGAAAACAACTGGTCGTCTGGATTCTGAAAGACCAGGCCTACCCTAGCGCGAATTTTCCCCAGATTCTCTTTGATCACCGGCAATCCAGCTACACATAGGCTGCCATCCCCGGTTAAGATGCCGTTCAGATGCAAGATCAATGTGGATTTCCCGGCGCCGTTTGGGCCAACCAAGGCTACCTTTTCGCCTGGTTTGATGCTCAAGGAAACCTGGTTCAGAGCTTTGTGCCCATCTGGATAGCTGAAGGAAAGGTTGTCGATTTCAATGGAGTGATGCATGGCGGTATCCTGGTCTATGTCCAGAAAAGAAGCGCAAATAACAACAGCAGGAGCAAACCCAGCAGGCTGAGAAACAATATCAACCAATTGATTGGGGTTAAAGATGCCAACGGATGGCTGCGGACCTCCCCGTCATAGCCGCGCGAGAGCATTGCCTGGTAGATCCGGTCGCTGCGTTCGAACGCTCTTAAGAAAAGACTCCCCGCCATGCCGCCGGTCGTGCGCGCTCGCCAAACCAGGCTGCCGCCCGATTTGATACCGGGAAGGTCGGATTCCCCGGATCGTGATCGGCGCGCCCGGATAAGGCGAACAGCCTCATCGACCAGCACAAAAAGGTAGCGCCACATCAGGCTGAAGATCGAGATCAGGATAGGAGGGATGCGGATAGCACGCATTGCCAGGAGTAAGTCAGGGAAAGGGGTGGTGGAGGCGAGCAGTATAGCAGCTTGTACCGAAATCCAGGATTTTATGGTGATGCTGAGGAAGCGCTCCATTCCGGGCAGCGAGGCAGTAAAGGTCCAGGGTCCAATCGTGAAGCTGAATAGGGTTGGTCCAGGAACGGTGAAAATCAGCGGGAGGGCAGCCAGCACAAACGGGAAGGCAATCAGCGCCCGTTTGAGAATATACCCGACCCCAAGCTCTGAAAGCAGCTCAACGGCCAGGATCACAGAGAAAAGCAGAATATAAGCTGGCCAGGCGCCTGGGGGAATGAGAGCGCAGGTGAAGATAAAAGCCAGCGCCAGGACGAGCTTCAGTCGCGGATCGAGCCGATGAATGGCGCTTTGGCGTTCGATGTAGGGATCGAGGAAGTGTACGTGCATATTTCAGATGTAAATTGATATTAATTTCTACGTTCTGAGGCGGCGGGCGTATGCAAGTCCCGCTGTTACCCCGAGCACGATGAAAACGCCGATCACGCCAGCTATAACGGTTGCAGCGGTTTCATTTGAAACACCCGGAAGGAGGTAACCTGGGATGAGTTTATATAGGGGACCCTGAGCCTGCTGCAGAAATCCTTGCTGCTCAGCGACCCATTCCAGGCCGTCGGGATGGGTGGATGCGAACGGGGATGCAAGCGCCAGGGCAAGGGCAATCAGCAATCCGGCGATCCAGACCATGCGGCTGCCAGGAGCGCCGACTGCCTGACCCGCTTGCAGCAGATCGGGTCGGGAAGCATGGATCAACGTCAGGGCGCCAAGGGTGATCAGCCCTTCTCCGATGCCGATCAAGGCGTGTATGCCCCCCATCGTCGGGATGGCGATGTTGGCGGGGGAAGTGCCTGAGAAGGCAAGCTCCAACGCAGTGGCGAGCGCCGCAATTACGATCGAAGTCCAGGCTGCCAGGAAGCCGCCGAGAAAGACTCCCCAACGGCGACCACCGGCAAGCTTGTGGAAAGTGCGGTAGACAAAGAATGCAACGGCCACACCGACGATGCCCATGTTGAAGATATTGGCGCCGAGGACAAGCAGCCCTCCATCCTGGAAGATCAGAGCCTGGACGCCGACGACGGTTGTCATCACCAAGACCGCCGCCCACGGACCAAGCAGGATCGTTGCGATGGCGGCGCCCATCAGGTGCCCGGAAGTGCCCCCGGCGACGGTGAAGTTGAGCATTTGCCCGGCAAAGATTGCCGCGGCGAGAACGCCCATGAGAGGCGCCTGGCGTTCACCCATCACCTGATTAACACGTCTCAAGGCGATCGCGATCATCAGAGCGGAAAGGACCCAAAGCACGATAGATACCAGGACTGACAGGAACCCGTCTGGGATATGCATGGGTTGAGGGGCAAACAAACCGGTGAAAGTCATGGATTTTCCAAATATCACAGCAGATCCTTAGATGGTGTAATTGATTGCAGCGTTGGGAGCACCGGACTTGCAGGAAGGGCATAATCCAAAGAAGGTGACATGCATGCCATCAACCTGGAATCCAGTTTTCTCTTTCAGCTGGTCATATAGGCTGGCGAGCAGGTCGTGACTGACCTCACAGGTATCGCCGCAGCTCCGGCAGATGAGATGGTGGTGATTGTGTACTGCGATCTCATAAACAAGCTGTCCGTTTCCGACATGAGCCGCCATCGCCAGCCTCTGGGAGGCTAAAAAGCCGAGAGTGCGGTAGACGGTTGCTTCGGTGAGACCCGGAAGCTGAGCCTGGGCGCGATGGTAAATCTCGAGCGGGGAGAGGTGGGTGTCTGCTTCGCTCAGGATGCGCAGAATAACCATACGCTGGGGAGTCATGCGAAAGGCGTGGGGCTTCAGGTTTAGCTGAGAATTGTCCATAATAGAAAAGTCCTTGGTGCAACTAGTTGCAGATAATAATTTTATCTGGTTAAAGGGTTCTTTAGGTTAAAGTTGGATAAATGGCAGGTGAACCGGAGGATTTAAACTGTAACCGGGTGAAAACCGCTCCACCCGGCGCAAAATGAAACATAAAACGGGAGATCAGCTCAGAAAAGGTTTGAATTTATTTAGGATGCGATCTTTGGGCTGGTAGCCGGTGACACGCTCGACTGGCTCGCCGTCTTTGAACAGCATCAAGGTGGGCACGCCCATCACCTGATACTGGAAAGCGAGGTCCTGGTTATCGTCTACGTCCAGCTTGAAGACCTTCACTTTGCCAGTCCAGTCATCGGCGAGCTGCCTGACAATGGGATCGAGCATCTTGCATGGCTGGCACCAGACTGCAGTGAAATCGACCAGCACCGGTAAGGTATCATCCAGGACTTCCTGCTGGAAACTTGATGCGCTTGTTTTGGGGATATCAGCCATGATACTGCCTGCCTTTGGGGGAAATGAGGACTTCAGGAGCCTGAACACATGGTAACAAGGCTAGGATGAAAAGTCAAGTGAAAAATGAGGGCGAGGCTGGTTCGGTTGACGGAAGGGTAGGGGCGTGATAGAATGCGAGGCGCAATTGATAAGGGTGCGTAGCTCAATGGTAGAGCAGTGGCCTTTTAAGCCATTGGTTGAGAGTTCGAGCCTCTCCGCACTCACAGGGCTGCGGCGGTCGAAAGACTGCCGCAGATTTTTGTATTAAAAGAATGAAGCTTTGATTCATTTTTTTCTAACAAGAATTACAACTACGATTTTTCGTCTAAGGTAATTTCCGTGTCTGAAAGACAGACGGTGGGTAATCGGGACAAAATGGCAAGCTCCTTGCGTGATGGAAATTGTCAAAACAACCATCGAAGGAGCTTGCCGTGTCATTTGTTATCCTTCATCTTCCAGTAGTCAAACGAAAAACGGAAAAGCGATCTCATCGTTGCCTATATTGCGATGGTGAAATAATTCAACGCTGGGGGCAGTTAAACAAACCGGTGAAAGGTCAACGATTTCGCTCTGTGAGGCTTATCGATATCGATGTCGGAGATGCCACCGGACCTTCCGACACTATCCAGAGGGCGTAGATCGCTCATGATCAAACCCAGCATTTGCGCAGGCTGGCCGCCATATGCCGGGTTCAAGGTATGAGTTTGAGGAATGTGGCACTGGTGCTAAATGTGTTTGGAGTGAGCCAGAGCCATATAACGGTCTGGCGGGATTTGCAAGAACAAACCAAATTGCTTGAGAAGCAACGCAGATGGCAGAAAGATCGGGGGTTGGGCCTGGATGGCGCCTATCCGCCGGGTTGGGGTAAAAAGCAACCTGTTCTGATCGCAGTTGACCTTGCAAATGGATTACCTGCGGCTCTTGCACAAACAGACGAGAGCAACCCACAGGCTGTACGCCGCTTCTTGGAACCACTGGTGAAGCGCCTGGGAGTAAGCGCCATCGTCACCGACGACTTAGCCAGTTTGGGAGTCCTCGACGAAGTCAAGACCTCGCTGGATGAACTACCCCCGGAAGGTAGTCGCGGCCTGTTTGAGCGCTGGAAACAAATCCTGGGCAGGGATGCAGTCGGCAATACTCCTGACCGGATCCGGTTTGACCTCGTAAATGAAATCTAGAAGAATCCTGGCCTGATCGAACTGGAATCATCTGTGAATAAATTCGCTATTATGCAAATTCACAAACCTGCCAACCGCTTATGCTATTAAGACTCTGAATATAATGATTGACTCAGCCCAGATATTTATATACAATCAGATTGTCTTATCAGACTTCAACCGCATTAGCGGCGAGATCTCAAGAGTGTGAAGTACTTGTGTCGAATGGTCATTCTTGACGTTCATCCTTGATCCAAGGGGATCATTCTTGACCGGGACCTTCACATACTCCTCTGATATCTGGCTGTCACTCTTTGCCGTGGTCAGTAAGGAAATTATGGGATTAAAAAGCTGGCGGCGCAGCAAAATGCCCTGCATTAAGCGATTATATGTCACATCTCTATAGTCAATTGTCTATTCATGCCAGGGATTGCCCTTGCAGAAGCCACTGTAATTCATGGCGAGAAAATCGACAGGTACAAGTTCCATTTAACGCTGCACATACCAGCAATGAATTGCTGGTATGTGCTTCACCCTGGAATATGCCTCTCCTGGACGATGGCTGAACCGCTGCAACCTGATCGCTCTGAAGGTTATCCTTATTTCTATAAAGCTGGTTTTCATAGATGGTTCACAACTGACCATGGCACTCAGCCTGGTCGGTCTGAAAGAAAGTATCCAAATCATCCATTTTCACAACCTGACGGGAGGGAATTATGAAACCACTATCTAGATATCCTTTGCTTATCATCTTATTGGTGATCACCCTTGTTATATCAGTAATGCCGTCCAATGCTGCAGGTCAGCAGCCTACACCCAGACCGAATGAGCAGCAAGGCAAACAAGCCGAAAGCTACGAAATCTACACCTATCAAGTTGGAAACGTCTTCACGAAGGAAGATCGCACAGCAATTGTGCAGACGGGGGCTGACATCGTAGAAATTGGTGCGGATTTCGTACTCGTCCGGGCTACTTCACAAGAAGCAGACCAGATAGCCAAGCTCGGCTACCCAATCGTTCAGATGGCACAAGCCCTGGATTTCCCCACAGCCGATGCCGCCTACCACAATTACACGGAAATGACGTCAGAGATTTAACAAGTGACCTCCGCGCATCCTGATATCGTGAGCTACTTCAGCATCGGCCAATCGTACGAGGGACGTGAGATCTGGGCGGCGAAGATCAGTGATAACGTTGCCGTAGATGAGGCAGAACCGGAGGTCTTGTTCCTTGGCCTACACCATGCTCGCGAGCACCTCACTGTAGAAATGACCCTGTACATATTGAATTTGTTGGCCGGCAAGTACGGAAATGACACACAAATCACTGACCTGGTCAATAATCGAGAAATATTCATCGTCTTTGCCTTAAACCCAGACGGCGGTGAATATGACATAGCAACCGGGAGCTATCGTTCCTGGCGAAAGAATTGGCAGCCTAATCCAGGATCCTCTTACATCGGCACCGACCTGAACCGCAACTACGGCTACAAGTGGGGATGCTGCGGCGGATCCAGCGGTTTACCTTACAGCGATACCTACCGCGGCTCGGCTGCATTTTCTGCGCCGGAAACGACGCGGGTTCGCGACTTCATAAACAGCCGTGTTGTCAACGGAGTCCAGCAGATTAAGACCTCCATATCTTTTCACACATATGCCGAGCTGATCCTTTGGCCCTATGGCTATACCTACACAGATGTGCCCAGTGATCAGACCCAAGATGATCACGATGTTTTTGTTGCAATGGGCCAATACATGGCAGGCACCAATGGCTACACTGCACAACAGTCAAGTGACCTTTATATTACCGATGGATCGTATGAAGACTGGGCATATGGTGTCCATAAAATCTTCAATTTTACATTCGAAATGTATCCTACAACCTCCAGCCCGGGTTTTTACCCACCCGGATCGGCGATTGCCGCTCAGACCAGCCGCAACGATGCAGCTGTCCGCTACATCATTCAGCAGGCTGACTGCCCTTACAAGGTAATCGGCAAAGAGGGGCAGTATTGCAGCAGCACGCCTCCGGCTGCCCCGGCCAACCTTACTGCTGAAGCTGCCTCGAGCAGCCAGATCAACCTGACCTGGATAGATGGCGATGCCAGCGAGCAGGGCTTTAAGATCGAGCGCTGCACGAACGTTGGCTGCAGCGATTTTTCGCAAATCGCAACAGTTGGAGCAAATGTCACAAGCTATTCGAACACCGGGCTTACTGCTTCCACAAGCTACAGCTTCCGCGTGCGCGCCTACAATGCAGCCGGCGATTCGGCTTTTTCCAACACGGCAAGCGCAGTGACCCAAACGGCCCCGGCAGTGCCTAATGCTCCTTCGAATCTCATCGCCACAACCATCTCCAAGAGCCAGATCAACCTGACCTGGATCGACAACGCGGACAATGAAACCGGCTTCTACCTTGAGCGCTGCAAGGGTTCCTCCTGCACTAACTTCACCCGCATTGCCACGTTGGGTGCGAATGTGACCAACTTTGCTAACACAGGGCTAAGTAAAGGTACTACCTATCGCTTTCGGGTGGTCGCATTCAATTCGAGCGGGATATCTGACTACTCGAATATTTCTGCAGCAACGACACTGAAGCGATGATAAGCATTAGACCTGGATGGATCGCTGCCGCGCAAGCGGCTTTACCTACTGCTGGTCTTTCCAGCTCCAATATTTATGCCTAAGGCAGCACATAGATAAAATTCACAGCCCAATCATATGGAGAAAATCATGAAAACAAAGTTGAATTTGCTGATGATTTTCGTTCTTATAGCGACACTCGCAGGCGGGACAACCGGGTCGGCCCAGGCGGCTAATCCAGAAGCAGCACCGTACATCATTGTATTTAAAGATGTGATAGACCCGGTAGCTGCCGCGCCAGGACTGGCAAATGCCTATGGTCTGCAGCCCGGCTTCATCTACCAGCATGCCCTGAAGGGTATGTCGGGGTTAGTGCCTGAGGGGCGCCTGATAGCCCTGCAGCACGATCCGCGAGTGGCTTATGTAGTGGAAGATCTGGAGCGCAGTATTAATGTCCAAACCATGCCCACCGGCATCCAGCGCATCTTAGCGGACACCAACCCGGAAATTGATATTGACGGCATCGATGATTACCGGGTGGATGTGGACGTAGCTGTGATCGATACCGGCGTGGATTTCCAACAACCCGATCTGAACGTGGTTGGTGGTGTAAATTGCTACAGCTGGTTTCCTTTCAGCACCACCTGCTCAGTTGGTGGCGATGACGACCATTTTCACGGCACGCACGTGGCTGGCACCATCGGTGCGCTAGACAACGGCATCGGTGTGGTCGGTGTGGCGCCTGGGGCGCGCATCTGGGCGGTCAAAGTCCTGAGCTCCAGCGGAAGCGGCTACAGCTCCCAGATCGTGGCTGGAATCGATTGGGTCGCTGCAAATGCCGCCACCATAGAAGTGGCGAACATGAGTTTGGGCGGCAGCGGCTTCAGCCAGGCGGAGTACGATGCCATCCAGGGCGCGGTCAATAAGGGTGTGGCTTTTGCAGTAGCGGCTGGCAACGATGACGATGACGCCAACAACTACAGCCCAGGCGGCTTCGACAACGTGCTGTCGGTCAGCGCGCTGGCTGACTTCAATGGGCTGCCCGGCGGCGGAGCTGCTTCCACATGCCGCAGCGACGTTGACGATACACTGGCGGATTTCAGCAACTGGGGGCCAGAAGTTGATATCACAGCGCCGGGAGTGTGCATCCTGTCTACTTACCCGATCGAACAGGGTTCGTATGGAACGATCAGCGGGACATCCATGGCAAGCCCGCATGCGGCAGGCGCCCTGGCGCTGCTTGCCAGTGTCAACAACCCGTCAAACGCCACCGAAGTCTATGCTTTGTATAATCAGGTTAAAACCACCGGCAATTACAACTGGTCAGACGATTCGGGCGACGGGATCCAGGAGCCGCTTCTGGACGTGAGCAACACCGCCATCTATAATCCAGTACTAGTGCCAGGCGGCGCCGGACCGAACCAACCGCCGGTTGCCGGTTTCACCTACAATGTATCAGGCCTCACTGTTGGCTTCAATGATACAAGCACAGATAGTGATGGCAGCATTGTTTCCTGGAGCTGGAACTTTGGCGACAGCATCACAAGCACTGAAAAAAATCCTTCGCATACCTATTCAAATGGCGGCACCTTTTCGGTCAGCCTGACGGTGACCGACGATGATGGCGCTTCCAGTACTGCAAATCAGAATGTCAGCGTGGCAGCCCCAGGTATTCCCGCTACACCAACCGACCTGAAGGCATCTGTGATATCGAAGAGCCAGATCAACCTCGCGTGGACAGACAACGCCACCAACGAGACAGGCTTTTACATCGAGCGATGCAAGGGTTCCACCTGCACCAACTTCTCCCGGATCGCCACGGTGGGGGTTAACGTGACATCTTATTCGAACACGAAACTCACAGCAAATACGACCTACCGCTACCGCATTGCCGCGTACAACGCCGCAGGCGTCTCGTCCTACTCGAACATCGTTGCCGCAACAACACCCAGGCGGTAATCAGCAGATCAGAACAACTACCTTCCTCGATATATCGAGGAAGGTAGTTGCCATAATGGTGTTCTTTTTGTCATGTAATCGAAAAAGAGAGCAGAGACACTCAGGGCTAATTTGAATGATAGCTGATGTATAAAAAACTTTCCATCGACAAGCCTTTCTGCTTAATTCTGATATCGGAATATTGACCAATATCAAATAACCTGCGGATTCCCAAAAAGCCCTTTAGCTGATACTTCGATAGCTGGTATCGCTCGCGGAATGATTTAATCATTCGCGCGACAACTAGCCACCCGACAGAATGATAGTTCATCGATATGCACAAAGGATAATTGGACATGGAAATGAATTGATCAGCAGACGATCAATGAAACGCAAGTCAATTTGGCAGATGCTCATCTCACGCCTATCCTTCCGATCTACTTTACTCTCTGGTTATCTCGGATCGATTTCGTGCCAGTGGAAATTGACTGACATACAATAAAGCAACAGCCAGTGTCAATTGCGAAAGTCTATCAGCATGACGCGGCATAGTGAGCTGCAGGTCAAAGCCGTGGCTCTTCAGATCACCGAACATTTCTTCGATCCACATGCTACGGGGCGTAGGCCTGGAGAGTCATTTGCCGATATCGTCATATGACAAGCCTTTGTTACGCAATGTAAGAGAGACTTGATTGAAGGGCAGGCAGTTCATCCGATTATGGTAGGTTAATAGAATATCGCCTTTCCAACAAGTTTTCAACCAGATTGGTGAGCGGAATCGGAAGAGATTTATGGACTCGCATCCCTGAAATGGTTATAATTTAATCGACTTCTGACTTTGTGCATACCAACGCCAAAATTGGGCTGGTTATAAGCCGTGGTAGAATGAAATTACCCAGCAGGTCTGCAGGATGATTTCACTTTGCTTTGCATGAAACTTATATAATGAAAAGAACCGGTTATCTCCCTTTAGACAAAGGAAAATTCCTGAGAGGGTTGAAATTATTTGCGGGAATCTCTGAATCGTCGATATCCGCGCTGGCTTCCGCCTCCCGGGTGCTCCGGTATCCAAAAGGCTCGACGATCTTTTTCCAGGAAGATCCTGCTGAAGCCCTGTACCTTGTACATAAAGGCACGGTGGCGATCGTGCTAACGAGCAGTGATGGCCGCGAGCTTGTGATAAACGAGATGCGGGATGGGGACCTTTTCGGCGAGCTGGCGATCCTCACCGGGCAGCCGCGCTCGTCGGGGGCGTTGGCAACAACTGAAGCTGAGGTCTTACTGGTCCCGCGCCAGGTCTTTATGTCGGTTATCGAGAATGAACCGAAGGTCGCGCAGCGGCTGCTGGAATTGACTGCCCAACGGCTGTCTGCGAGCAGCGGGCGGGAGGGCGCGCTGGCATTCATGGATGCCGAGGCGCGCCTGGCGAAGGTCCTGCTTGAGCAAGAGGCTCACTCCTGCGATGTGGGCTTTTTGACGATCTCTCAGGAAGAGCTTGCCCGGCATACCGGACTGACCCGCCAGACAGTCGCAAAATCGCTTGGGCGCTGGCGGCGGGCTGGATGGCTGCTCACAGGCCGCGGCAAGATCGTGCTTCTCGACCGAGCAGCGATCGCGGAAATTGAAAAAAAGTAAGAACGCGCTGTCTGGTCCATCCCATTTCACGCATCCCCAATTTACCCCCAAGCTGGTTTTCTTTCGAAACAGGTGAGGTCATCCGTCTCAAGATTCAGTGACATTTGTCACTGTGACTTCAAGGCGGAGTCTATATAATCGTTATTGCAAACGATTTGCAATAACGAACAACAATGACCGATCTAATCGCAGATGTGACTTTAAGGCTCAAGGACCAAGGCGGGCGGATGACTGCCCAGCGCAGGCTCGTGCTGGAGGTGCTTGCCGGGCTTCACGATCATCCCACGGCTGAACAAATATTCGAACTCGCCGGCAAGCGAGATGAAAGCCTAAATCTCTCTACCGTGTATCGCACCCTGCGCTGGCTGGAACAAGAAGGACTGATCAGCGCCAGGCGTTTTGACGAGAGCGGGCGAGGTGACCGGTTCGATGCAGCCCTGCCGGTTGAGCACCACCATTTTATTTGCTCCGTTTGCAAGCGTGTGATTGAGTTCGACGATTTGGATGCAGCAGGGATTAAGCGCGCTTTGAGCGTAACCATGCTGTCGAGGTCCATTCGATTTCGGTGGTTCTCAGCGGGATTTGCCACGAGTGCCAGATGCACAATAACGACCAGGGAGGCAGCTGTGGAATGTCATAGCGCCTCTGAGCTGCAGTTGGGGGCTGGCGTTGGAAGCATCGCGCTGATCGGGCATCCCAATGTCGGTAAGTCTGCGCTTTTCCATCGGCTGACCGGTCAGCGGGTGGTGGTATCCAATTATCCGGGGACGACCGTCGAAGTCGCCCGAGGAGCTGCTCAAGCGATGCCGGGCGTGGCGCTGGTGGATACTCCAGGGATCATAGCTCTACCCGCCAATTCAGACGACGAAAAAGTGACCGAACGAGTGCTGCTCCACGAGCCGCTCAAGGCGATCATCCAGGTAGGCGATGCGAAGAATCTGCGCCGTACGCTCCTGCTTACATGCCAGCTCGCGGAGATGGGTTTGCCTCTTGTACTAGCGCTTAACATGTCCGATGAAGCTCAAAGACGAGGGATCAAGCTGGATATCCCAAAACTGAGCGCGTTTTTCGGACTTAAAATCGTACCTACAGCAGCGGTCTACAACCGGGGTGTCGCTGAGCTGCTTATGGCATTGAACCAGGCTAACCCAACCTCCCCGCACTGGTCGTATTCGCAGGAAATCGAATCGGCGATCGAATGGTTTGTCGAATGCGCCGGCATCGCCGCCCTGCGAAATGCACCGATCAGCCCGCGCTCTCTCGCCCTGCTGTGGCTGGGCGGCGATCCAGTAGCGGAGGACTGGCTGGCCGCACAGGTTTCCCCTGATCTGCAGAAGAAATTAGTCGAAGGGCGTTCGGAACTGGGATCGACTCTGGGTGAGCCTTTCAATGCTCGGATCCAGTTTGAGCGGTTGGAGATGATCGATCAGGTTGCTAAGAATGTGATTTTGGAACGTGGAGAAAACCAGCGGGGCGCAGCTGCGGTGCTGGGCCGCCTGACCACCCACCCGATTTGGGGTTGGGGCATCTTAATGCTGGTTCTTTACGCCATTTACTGGTTTGTGGGAGTGTTTGGAGCAGGCATTCTGGTGGGCTATTTGGAAGAAAACGTGTTCGGTCACTGGCTCAATCCATGGGTCACATTGATCGCTCACAACCTCCTGCCCTGGGACTGGCTGGCTGATCTCCTGGTAGGGCCATATGGTTTGTGGACGATGGGGATGACGTATGCGGTGGCTTTGATTTTGCCGATCGTGACCACTTTTTTTCTGGCATTTGGCGTCATGGAGGATTCGGGCTACCTGCCGCGGCTGGCGGCGCTGAGCAACCGGCTTTTCCAGAAACTGGGATTGAACGGGAAGGCGGTCTTGCCGATGGTGCTTGGGCTTGGGTGTGTCACAATGGCAACTCTGACGACCCGCCTGCTGGAAAGCCGCCGGGAGCGCCTGCTGGCGATACTGCTGCTGGCTCTGGCGGTCCCCTGTTCTGCGCAGCTTGGGGTGGTAATGGGGATGCTGGCAGGGGTGTCTTTCTCGGCGACCCTGATCTGGGGGATGGTAATCGTGGTGGTGATGCTGGTCGTAGGCTGGCTGGCAGCACGCCTGATTCCGGGAGAACGAACGATGCTGCTCGTTGAGCTGCCTCCGATGCGGATGCCGCATTTTTCGAACGTGGTCGTCAAGACCCTTGCTCGGCTGGAGTGGTACGCCCGTGAGGTGCTGCCGCTGTTCTTGATCGGGTCCTTCTTGATGTTTCTAATGGCTCGGAGCGGGATATTAGGCTGGCTGCAGAGCGCAGGAGAACCCCTGGTCACTGGCTGGTTGGGTTTGCCTCCCGAAGCAAGCGCGGCCTTCCTGATGGGGTTCCTGCGGCGGGATTTTGGGGCGACCGGTTTGTTCCTGATGCAGACCCACGGGATGCTCAATCCAAACCAGGTGGTAGTTTCGATGGTGACGATCACCTTGTTCATCCCCTGCATTGCAAGCGTAATGATGATCGCTAAAGAGCGAAACCTGCGGACCGCTCTGGCGATGATGGTGCTGATCTTTCCTCTTGCACTGCTGATTGGTGGGCTGCTGAACCGTTTGCTGCTGCTGGTGGGCTGGAATGGATGATCGATGTCGGCAGTCGTCCATGAGATGATTTGTCCCTTGTGCGGTTTCGTTTTCGATCCGTCGGCGAGCTCTGGATGCCCGAGCTGCCCAATGCAAAAGGGCTGCCAGCTGGTTTGCTGTCCGAGCTGCGGTTATCAGACCGTAGCAACAGAACGGTCAGGTGCAGCCCGGTTTGCGATGCGATTTTTCACGAAGAAGAATATACCCACTAATGCCGCCGAGGCGAACCGCCTGGATAGGGGCGAGGCATGAGCCGGTTTGGGCACGCTTTTCGAAGAAGGCGGATGCAAGGTAAGGGGAGGAATTATTCTGGAGGAAATATCTCCCAGACGACCCTGGCGAGCGTCCCCCCGGGGGAGCAAGCGCTGCTGAAAAACTTCGCACCGGAGCTGGCACTGGAGCGCAGGACTCAGCTTCAGGCATATGGGCTGGTCCCCGGGCGGTGGGTTCGGGTGCTGCAGGATTGGCCGGTCGTAGTCGTACAGGTGGAACACACCGAAATTGCTTTGGAGAACGGGCTTGCAAAGCAGATTTGGATCAGTGGGGATTGACAGAGGACCCGAGGGTATAATTTCTATCTAGAAATAATCCTTTTCGAGAACCCTGGAGGCGCCGGATGACACTCCATCAGGAGATTTTTGAGCAGGTGGACGTTCTGGCACGCCTGTATTCCGCCCAGATGGGGGAAATCCACAAAATCGCGCGTCAAATTGAGCAGATCAAGCCGGCATATGTGTTCCTGGCAGCGCGCGGGACTTCCGATAACGCCGGGCGTTATGCCAATTACCTGTGGGGATCGCGGAACGGACTGCCGGTCGCACTGGCAACACCTTCGCTGTTCACAATCTACCAGACGCCGCCCAATCTGCACGGCGCCCTGGTGGTCGGCATCTCACAGAGCGGGCAGTCGCCGGACATCGTCAGTGTGCTGGAGGAAGGCCGCCGTCAGGGCTGCCCGACGCTGGCGATCACCAATGCTCCAGAATCCCCCCTGGCAAACTCTGCCGATTTTATGGTCGATATCCTGGCAGGAGAGGAAAAAGCTGTGGCTGCCACGAAAACCTTTACGGCTCAGCTGATGGCGATAGCGATGCTTTCCACAGCAATGGAAGAGGCGGCGCAAAGCGAGCAGGAGCTGGAATTGGTTCCCGGGTGGGTGGTAGAAGCGCTCGAGCTGGACGAAAGGATCGCCCAGATCGCCGAGCGCTACCGCTATATGAGCCGGTGCGTGGTGATCGGACGCGGCTACAACTACGCCACCGCTTTTGAATGGTCGTTGAAGCTTAAAGAGCTTGCTTATCTGATCGCAGAGCCATATTCATCTGCAGATTTTTTGCACGGACCGATCGCGGTGGTAGACCGAGGCTTTCCGGTATTGGCGATCGCCCCGGGTGGTATGGTTTATGAGGATGTACTATCATTATTAGAGCGACTGCGCCTCGAGATGCGGGCAGAACTTCTCGTGATCTCGGAGCGGGAAGAGGCGCTGCGGATTGCTCAAACTCCTCTGAAACTTCCCGCGGGCATCCCGGAATGGCTTTCACCACTTGTAGCGATCGTCCCAGCACAGCTGTTCGCTTACCATCTGACGCGGGCAAAAGGATATGATACCGAAACCCCGAGAGTCATCCAAAAAGTGACCGAGACCTATTAGCGGTTTCCCGTTTGTATAGTGATGAAGTAGGTATTTATTGTTTTATTGTATGATGTTTTTTCCCCATCATCAATATTTGATTTTTCAACGATCAGTTCTACATTTGTCAGGATAGGGAAAGGAAGGAGAGGGTTTGATGGCGGATGTCAATCAGGCTGTTGAAACACAGCTCAAGAATATCCAATTGAAATCAGGGAAATCGTTGGATGAATTAACCGTACTGGTTCAGAAAAGCGGATTGACCAAACACAGCGAGGTCAGAGCAATGCTCCAGCGCGAAACCGGTCTGGGATATGGCGATGCGAATGCACTGGTGCATTATGTATTCCAATCCGATGGTGAAAGGGCTGCTCAGGCACGCGGCTCTTCGACAGCATATGTGGTTGATGAGATTTATTCGGGTCCCAAAGCAATCCTACGCCCGATTCATGACCGGCTGATGTCATCCATCCAATCCTTCGGTGAATTTGAGATCGCGCCCAAAAAAGGCTATCTAAGTCTGCGGCGAAAAAAACAGTTTGCCATGATCGGTCCGGGGACAAAATCACGGGTAGATATTGGTATTAACATAAAAGAAGTTGAACCCACCGACCGGCTCCTGGCCATGCCAGCTGGCAGTATGTGCCCGTACCAGGTGCGAATTTCGGATGTTAAGAAGTAGATGAGGAATTAATCGGTTGGATCCGCGATGCGTACGAGAACGCTGGTTGAATGGGCAGGACCGGGATCATATGAACTGCCATCTTGTGATATTTGCTGATTGCTCAATTTTCCCGGCTGCCAATGGAAGATGGACAGAGCTGTGCAGTGATCGTTTACAGGTTTCGCCATTATAATATGGCGCATGAACGCTGAACCTGTGGAAGTAAGGCTGGGAGTCCTGCTAAGGCAGACCGGCCTCAAGATTGCGACAGCCGAATCGTGTACCGGGGGCTTGATCGGGCACAAGATCACCAATATCGCAGGGTCTTCGGACTATTTCCTGGGAGGGGTGGTGTCTTATGCATATGAAGCGAAAGTACGCTTGCTGGGGGTCAAGTGGGAGACGCTCCAGCTATTTGGAGCTGTCAGCCGAGAGACGGTATTGGAAATGGCAGTTGGCGTACGCCTCGCGCTGGAATCTGACATCGGCCTAGCAGTGAGCGGGATCGCAGGACCGGGAGGCGGGATGCCGAATAAGCCAGTCGGCTTGACCTGGATAGGACTGAGCATGCCGGGGCAGGAACAAGCCTGGTCTTTTATTTTTCCCGGAGAGCGGAGGGAGGTGAAAGAACAGGCTGCTGAGCAGGCATTGAAGCTTGTGGTGGAGCGCCTCGGGTTGGGGGAAACAGAAGATGACAGCATCCTTTCCTAGCGTTCGAGAGAGCCCTGCTTTGAAATGGACGCGATAGAGGTTCTAACCTGGTTTGACCAGCAGGGTGAAATTCGCCCTCTGAAGTTTATTTGGGAGGGAATAGCTTACCCGATTGGATCGATCGGTCGGCGGTGGGAAGATGCGGATGGATGGCACGTGCTGGTGTTGGACCACACGGCTCGCGTGTTTGAGCTGGTATTCAGACCGACCGAGAAGCGCTGGTATTTTAAATAAGACCCAACTTCTCAACAATAAGGTCTTATCTTCTTAGATCAATACTGGTAAAATCAAAGCGTTTTCTTTTATCCAATTCAATTCAGTTCGTCCTAGTATATCCTGTTCGATCGTCAAGGAGGATAATGATGGAATTCGGAAAGGCTTTCACGTTTGCGTTTGAAGATAAAGATTGGATCAAGAAGTTGGGTATTGCAGGTCTATTGCTGATCATCCCGATTATTGGCTGGTTGGCGGTTGCCGGCTGGGGGATCGAGCTCACCAAGCGGGTGATCGCCCGTGATCCAAATCCACTCCCGGAATGGTCAAATTTTGGCGATTTGCTTATGAAAGGACTGATGGTCTGGGTGATTGGTTTTGTGTATGCATTACCGATCATCTTGATCTCGGGATGCCAGCAAGGGGTTGTCCTGGCACTGCAGAACCAAGATGATGATACACTGGCGACAGCAGTGACAGCACTTTCATTCTGCTTTTCTTGCGTGACATTCATTTACAGTATTTTCCTGGGCTTCACCCTACCTGCAGCGTATGGCAAATACGCTTTCACCGGGCAGCTTGGATCGGCTTTCCGCTTTGGAGAGGTTTTTGGGATGGTTAGAAAAGCCCCCTCGGCCTATCTGATCGTTTTGCTGGGCAGTATCGTCGCTGGGATCGTAGGGGGGCTTGGCATTATCCTATGCGTGATCGGGATGCTCTTTACCTACGCCTATGCAATGGTTATCCAGGCACACCTCTGGGGTCAGGCCTACAATGTTGCTGAATCCACTCCAACATCGATGGCGACCGTATAGATAAACAGTTGGATAATTTGGATATTAAGAAAAGTGCGCCGCTCAGCGGCGCACTTTTTGGTTTTAGGTTATCCCAGCCGGGCCCGCTCTTCTTCGGCAACGGAGGGCTCGAGCTTTTTAAAGAGCGGCTCGGGCTGGCGCAGGTTCTGTCCGGGCTTTAACTGGCTCGGCTGCCACTGGAATTCAACAGGACCGGGCTGGTAGCGCAGAACGGTATGCTCGCCTAGACGGTCATGGCGGTTCTCGATGGTTTGTAATCCGAAAAGCGGCTCCGTGTAGCCGAGGAAGAGGTTGAGGCGCTCGCTCGAGAATGGGATAAAGGGGGCGAAGAGCGTCTTAAGCGAGTCGATCGCCCGCAGGGCGGTGTAGACCGATTTTGCGGCTGCAGCCCGGTCCTGTTTGATCTCGAACCAGGGCGCGGTCTTATCCAGGTATTTGTTAACTTCGGCAGACAGGCGCAGCGCCTCGCCCAGCGCAGAGCGCAGGTGGACCGCTTCCATTTCTGCAGCAACACTCGTAAACCCTGACTCGACAGTCTCGAGAAGCTGCAGGTCATCGGGGCGCAGGTCGCCTGGATCAGGGACGAGACCTTCCCAATTCCTGTAAGCGAAAGCCAGCACCCGGTTTGCAAGGTTGCCCCAGGTTGCGACTAGCTCATCGTTGTTTCTTCTGACGAAATCGCCCCAATCCCAATCGGTATCTTTTGATTTCGGGCATATTGGCGGTGAGGTAGTAGCGCAGAGGATCTGGATCATAGCGGCTGAGGAAGTCCAGTCCCCAAACGGCCCAGTTGCGGCTGCCTGAAATCTTCTTCCCTTCCAGGTTCAAAAATTCATTTGCCGGGATGTCATGCGGCAGGGTGAGGCGCTTGCCGTCTATTCCGGCAAAAAGCTTGCCGAACCACTCGCCCGCCCCGTAGAGCTGGGCTGGCCAGATCACTGCATGGAATGGGATATTGTCTTTCCCGATGAAATAGTAGGCGCGCGCCTTAGGATCTAACCACCAATCCTGCCAGACGTCCGGTTGACCTTCGATCTGAGCCCATTCGATGGCGGCGGACAGATAACCGATTACCGCTTCAAACCAGACATAAAGGCATTTCCCCTCCCAGCCGGAGACTGGGACCGGGATGCCCCAATCCAGATCACGAGTGATAGCACGACCGCGCAGGCCATCTGCAAGGATCTGACCGAGTGACTGGCGGAGGACGTTCGACCGCCACCGGTCCTCACGCTGGCGCAGAAACTCGACCACGGCTGGCTCGAGGGCGCCCAGATCCAGAAAGAAATGCTCGGTTTCGCGGAGCTCGGGGCTTGAGCCGTCGATCTTGGAGCGTGGGTTGAGAAGCTGGGTGGCGTCCAGCAGGCTGCCGCAGTTATCGCACTGGTCGCCGCGGGCGTTATCGTATCCACAAATGTAGCAGGTACCTTCTACATATCGATCCGGCAAGAACCGTCCTTGGGTCGGGGCAAACCACTGCTTCTGGCGCTCGGAATACAGGTAGCCGTTATTTTGAAGCGCCAGAAAGATATCTTGTGAGACCTTGAAGTGATTCTCGGTGTGGGTGCTGGTGAAAAGGTCGTAGGATAAACCCAGCTTTTGGAAGAGCTCCAAGAATCCGGCGTGGTATTTTTGATAGACCTGGGAGGGTGTGATCCCTTCTGCGTCCGCTCGAACGGCGACAGGGGTGCCGTGAGCGTCTGTTCCGGAGACCATGATCACCTGATTGCCTGCCAGACGATGGTAGCGGGCGAATATATCGGCTGGAAGGTAAGAGCCGGTGATATTTCCGACATGGATTTGTGAGTTGGCATAAGGCCAGGCAACTGCAACAAGAATGTGGTCCTTCATTTTGAACCTCCGGAAAACAGGGATAGATCAAAGCAGGCTGTCCATTTGGACAGCCTGCCGGGTTATTGGATTCTTCGGAACCAGATCGAGGAATGCCTCCAGAAAGGACTGCCCGTTATCAGGCGCGGCGAGCCACTGCCGCGCTGCACATCAATGCCATCGAGTAGCTTGAAAAAATCGTAACTGAAAAGCTCAATGCCATTTTGGAACTGCCTTTTCTGCACTGGTTCGCGGAGGGAGTGTATTATTTTCTGGTTTTTTTGTCAAGCCCATATCAAGGGAGCTCGCGCAGCAGGCGGGCGCGGGATGGCTGGCGAAGACGACGAAGCGCCTTCCCTTCGATCTGGCGAATCCGCTCGCGGGTCAAACCAAATTTCTTGCCAACTTCCTCCAGCGTATAAGGCCGATCCTGACCAAGTCCAAAACGCAGCCGGATCACGCGCGCCTCACGAGGCGTCAGGGTGGAAAGAACTTCATCCACGCGCTCCCGCAGCATATTTTCATAGGCAACCTGCGCCGGACTGGGAGTGCGGTCATCCTCAACATATAACCCTAACTCGCCATCTTCTCCCTCTCCTACCGGCGTTTCCAATGAAAGGGTAGGTTGGGAAATTTGCATGATCCAACGAAGCTTTGCGCCTTCAAGGTCCAGGTGATTGGCAAGCTCATTAGAGGTGGGAGGGCGGCCTAGCTGCTGCTCCATCGATTGAGAAGCTCGAGAAATCTGGCGCAGACGATCGACGATATGGACCGGGACGCGGATAGTGCGGCCTTGATCGGCAATTGCCCGGAATATTCCCTGCCGCACCCACCAGGTGGCATAGGTCGAGAAGCGAAAACCGCGCCGGTATTCGAATTTCTCAACGGCTTTCATCAATCCCAGGTTGCCTTCCTGAATCAAGTCCAAAAAAGGGACGCCGTGACCAACATAACGACGCGCAATGCTGACCACCAGGCGGGTATTGGCTTTGATCAATGCTTCCCGTGCCAATCTACCATCCTGGATCTGGATTTCAAGCTCCTGTCTTTTCGATGGTTCATGCCTGTTTGGGAGCGCCAGCTCTTGCCTGGCTTGCTCAGACCGATCAATCCGGATTGCAAGGCTGCGTTCCTCATCTGAAGTCAGCAAAGCGGTCCCTGACATATCGTTCAAATAGAGGCTGATTGCATCTTCATTAACAATAACCTCGCTCTTGGAAGAATATGAAGCCGGGTAATCTATTTTGGACGCAGCAGGAAGGAAAAGGCTATCGTCCTCCAGGATTTCGATCCCTTCGGATGAAAGCGCGGCGAGTAATGCGAGAAATCCAATCTTCTTCGGCTAGAGCAGAGGGGAAAAATTCAAGGATATCCTGCCGAGCCAGGTATCCTTGCGCCTCGGCTCGCTCGATTAATAACCTTATGGTTTGCACCAGCCTGGTTTTCTCTTCAGGAGAATCCATTCAATCTAATCCAGAACTAGGTCTTGATGCCGGTAGATCAAAGTTCAAGCAGGGTCATTTGTCGTTGTTCTCGACTTTATTCAAGAAAGGATTTTAGCTGATCAAACTGAGGATCGCTATTTTCCTCCTGATGATGGCAGGCACCGGAATTCAGATCTTCCCCACATACCGGGCATAATCCTTTGCAGTCTGGCTTGCAAACAGGATTAATTGGAACGGAGACCAACATTTCATCTCGCAGGATTGGCGACAGGTTGATCTTCCCATTTTCTGGTAAGATCAGACCCGAATCAGTCATCGAGTTAGGGTTGAATGCGTAAAGATCTGTAAAATCTGCTTCCAGCGTTTGAGGAAATTCCGTGAGACAGCGAACGCATTCAATTGAGGTTTCTGCAGTCATTTTTGCTTGAACCAATAATCCCTGCGGTGTCCTGGTAACTCGCACCGTTCCGGTTAGATTGTTTAATTTGGTGTCAGGTGGAAGGAAAACCTCTTGAAAATCAAAAGGAAAATCACGGATGTACCCGACCGTTTGATGGACGATAAAACCAACATTAAGCAGGAAGGGATTGTTTGAGTTGGACAATTTCTGCCGTGGATTTCTTCGACTTGAAGCATTTCGACTGTATTCACATGCTTCCAGGAAGGCTTCAAGCAGCGGATTTTTCTAGCAAATTTCAAAGAACAGAAGAAATATTATATCATAACCAACTGAGTATTTAACTATAAGTATACTTATTGGAGAAGGTATGTTGAGATTGTTGATCGCTACCAACAACGCTGGAAAACTGAAGGAATTACGTTCTCTTTTAAAAATCCCTTTGCTTGAGCTGGTAAGCCCGGCGGAGATTGGTTTAATCCTCGATGTTCCAGAGACAGGCAGCACATACCTGGAAAATGCGGAGATGAAAGCCAGGGCATTTGCGGATGCTTCAGGGCTGCTGACACTCGCGGATGATTCGGGGTTGGAAGTGGATGCACTTGACGGTCAGCCCGGCTTGTATTCGGCGCGCTTCAGCCTGAAACCGGGGGCAAGCGATTTCGATCGCCGGCAGAGACTTCTGGATTTGCTGCAGGATAAGCCTCAGCCATGGACTGCCAAATTCCGCTGCGTCATCTCGCTGATAGGACCACATTCTTATCGGCAATATCGAGAGGGGACGTGTGAAGGAGAAATCATCGCGGTGGAGCGGGGTCAGAATGGGTTCGGCTATGACCCAATTTTCCAGCTTCCTGGTATAGGAAAGACGATGTCTGAGCTGAGTATGGCGGAGAAGAACAAGTTGAGCCACCGAGCCAGAGCGGCACTTGCAGTAGTCCCCCTGCTGAAGGAATACCTAGCAAATCGTTAAGGAATGCTTGCATCTCCGGGGGAATCAGATATCATCTAAAGGATGAGCAGAAATGGGTATTCCGCTCCGCTGGATTGGATCGTCATCAGCGCTCGCTGGGTTTTCATCCTAGCAGTGAGTTTTTGGATGATATTAGATGGGGATTCGAATCGAGCAGCGGTGTTGATTTTAGCCCTAACCGGAATTGGGAATCTCGCTGTAATGGGAATTCTTCTTACTCGATGCTTTTTTCCTGAGCTGCGGCTGCTTTCGACTTTGGGTGATTTTATCATTGCCCTTGTCTTGTTTAATATTTCTATGGATGCCAGCAAGGAAATGATCTGGCTGGGAGCTCCTGCCATTAATCACAGCGGCATTGTATTATCAATGGATCGGCGTGATCAGCGTTATTCTGGCGAACCTGGCAGTTCAAATCACTCTTTTAGTATCCACGTACCGGCTCGAGCAGCGTTTTTTGACAATGGGGTCAAACATTTTTTTGTATTTGGTGGTTGGATGCGGTTTGGCGTATTTCAGCTTAAAGAGTATGTATCCGGACCGATCTAGAAGAAGGGTCGAAAAAAAACAGCTCACACCTGCAGGAAAGAGGAGTTTAGAACGCCGCCAAACACTCTACGACTTGATCTCGCAATTAAGCTCCACGCTGAATTATCAAAAAGTTCTGGAGACTTCACTGGACTTGGGCTCGATTGCACTGGCAGAGATCGGCGCTCCGGTTGAAAAGCTGGCCAGTGCTGTGCTGCTATTTATCGATGAGCCCTCGAAGCCTCCAGAGATGCGGATTGCAACGGCGCGTCATCTGCTAAACTCGGATCGGACGATCATGCTGGCAGGAGTACGCGGACTCTTGGCGCAGGTGATTGAAAATGGAGCTGCTTGTGAGATAAAAGAGCCGAAGAACGATCCTGAGCTAGGCCGGCTGATCGCGCTGCATGCAACGCGTTCAGCCTATGCCCTGCCGCTGCGCACTGGATTGGATACCTATGGGGTGCTGCTTTTTGCCCATCCGGATTCAGATTTCTTCCTGCCAGAAAGATGTGAAGTGCTCGGAATTATCTGCAACCAATCCACAATCGCAATCCAAAATGCGCGCCTTTACCAAGAGCTGGAGAAAGAGAAGAACCGGATGATGGAAATCCAGGAGGAATCGCGCAAAAAGCTGGCGCGCGACCTTCATGATGGACCTACCCAGTCAATTTCGGCGATAGCAATGCGGATCAACTTCACAAGGCGTTTGATGGATCGAGATGCGAAATTAGCCGCGGACGAGCTCTTCAAAATTGAGGACCTGGCTCGAAAAACGACAA
This sequence comes from uncultured Chloroflexia bacterium, assembly GCA_963827155.1. Classification (GTDB taxonomy): domain Bacteria; phylum Chloroflexota; class Anaerolineae; order Anaerolineales; family UBA4823; genus UTCFX2. The sequence goes on from CAWGZV010000003.1 coordinate 227,921, forward strand.
AAGAAATCCGGCACATGCTTTTTACCCTGCGACCGCTGGTGCTGGAATCCAAAGGGCTGATAGCCGCTCTTGAATTGATGGCTCAAAAAATGCAGGAGACTTATGACCAAAACGTGGTCGTCAGAGCAGATCCGCAAGTGGTTGAACAGCTTGGAGCCGGGAAAGCCGGAGTTATCTTTTACATCATAGAAGAGGCAGTCGCTAATGCCAGGAAACATGCCTCTGCGAAGCATATCTGGGTGCGTCTGAAATTACTTCACGATGGCGTCTGCTTTCTGGAAATTGAAGACGATGGGATTGGTTTCGACAGCCGCCTTGTAGACGCCGGTTATGATAGTCGCGGGAGCTTGGGCATGATCAATCTGAAAGAAAGGACCGGTCTGATCAACGGCATTCTGAATATCGATTTAACGGTTGGTCGCGGGACGTCAGTGAAGGTACTAATCCCCTTAAACGATGAAGCCGCAGACCGCATTCATCGAAGGGGCTGATCCTCTCATGGTTGTGATTCGAAAATAATCAATAAAGCGAAAAGTATAATGCCAATCAGCGCGAATATTTATTACCATTATTATGAAGGCAGCAAGCCCGGGTATCGACCACCAGTCGTATTGATCCACGGGGCAAGCGGAAACCATCTTTATTGGCCGGCCGAGATCCGGCGCCTGCCTGGATTCAGAGTCTTTGCACCAGACCTGCCTGGACATGGAAAATCAGGCGGGAGAGGCTTTCAATCGGTTGAAAACTATGTTGAGCCTCTGGTTGGTTGGCTGGATGAGCTTGGGATTTACCGGATTGTGGTGGTAGGGCATTCGATGGGCAGCGCAATTGCTCTGATGATTGCTTTGAAATATCCTGAACGTCTGGAAGGTCAGATTTTGATCGGCGGTGGGGCACGATTGAAAGTTGCTCCGAAACTGCTTGAATTTGCCGAGAGCCCGACTACCTGGAGGAATGCTGTCCATTTGATTGTTGATTGGTCTTTCAGCGCGCAAGCGCCGGTGCGGTTGAAAGAGCTTGCCGAGAAACGCATGGAAGAAGGTCGCGCAAGCGTGCTGCTTGGTGACCTTCAAGCCTGTTCCGCGTTTGATTTCACCGAGCAAATTGACCAGGTTAAAACACCCACGCTGATATTGTGCGGCGCTGAGGACCGCATGACCCCCATCCGCAATTCCGAATATTTAGCTGAGAAGCTCCCGGACGCGAAACTCGAACGAATCAGTGGGGCTGGGCATATGGTCCAGCTGGAGCAGCCGGAAACCGTCGCCAGCAAGATCCTGGAGTTCTTAACGGGGATCCAGTATCATTGACTGGATCTCTTGTCGAATCTATTCTGTCGTGGTATATTCTTTGGACGTTCGGGCGGATAGCTCAGTTGGTTAGAGCACTGCGTTGACATCGCAGAGGTCGTAGGTTCGAGCCCTATTCCGCCCACTCTAGACCCAAACGCGAAGATCGGGACGAGTAGCCAGAGCCATTTCCAACAGGGAATGGAGACCTGAGATTGAGAGCCTCCATCGGTTTATGACTGGCGAAAACCCCCCGTGAGCGTGACCCAGAAAAGGTAATTGGCGGCGAGCCAATTCTTGAGTAAGGCGAACGGTTGACCCCGTTATCAGTCCTTCAGAGATACCCCTGCGGGGGTAATCTGGGTGGAACCGCGTGAGTGAGCATCTCTCGCCCCAGGATGGGTGAGAGTTTTTTTTATGAAAGAGGTGAAAGAGATGGCCGAACAGAGGAATCCCAAATATGAAGAAAGCGATCTTTACCGCATCCGCCATTCCACTGCACATGTGATGGCACAAGCGGTGCTTGAGATATTCCCAGAAGCCAAATACACCATCGGTCCGCCAGTGGAAGATGGTTTTTACTATGATTTTGATCTGCCTCGCAACCTGACCCCAGAAGACTTAACCGATATTGAAAAACGGATGCGATCGATTATATCTGGATCCTATGAATTTAAACGCGTTGTGGTCTCAGCCGATGAAGCTCGCCAGATCTTCAAAAACCAACCCTACAAGCTGGAGCTGATCGATGGTCTCGAGCAGGGCGGAATGGATGAATACGGGAATCCGCTGGAACAAAAGGTGGAAATCTCAATATACAAGCACTCCGATTTCGTGGACTTATGCCGCGGACCTCATGTGGACAGCACACAGATGATCAACCCTGATGCTGTGAAGCTGATGAGTATTGCCGGAGCATATTGGCGCGGTGACGAGCACAATCCGATGCTGCAGAGAATTTACGGCACGGCCTGGCATAACCCGGACGAGTTAGAAAACTACCTCTGGAAGCTGGAAGAGGCCAAGCGCCGAGACCACCGCCGATTAGGGCGAGAGCTGGATTTGTTCAGCGTCTCTGATGATGTAGGCTCGGGATTGATTTTGTGGCATCCAAAAGGCGGGATGGTGAGGAAGATTGCTGAGGACTACTGCCGGCTCGAACACGAGAAGGGCGGATACGATTTCGTCTACTCGCCGCATATCGGCAAGGCCAACCTCTGGGAAATCAGCGGGCACCTGGGATGGTATCAAGAGAACATGTATGCACCCCTTGAGATCGACGGGCAAGCTTATTATCTCAAGCCGATGAACTGCCCATTCCACATCGAGATCTTCAAGAGCCGGATTCGATCTTATCGCGATCTGCCTCTGCGGTTTGCAGAGTGGGGGACGGTCTACCGCTATGAGCGCTCTGGAGTGCTGCACGGCTTGCTGAGGGTGCGCGGCTTCACCCAGGATGACGCCCATCTTTTCTGCCGTCCAGACCAGATGGCGGAAGAGATTGATCGCGTTTTGGAATTCAGCTTGAATATCTTGCGAGCCTTCGGGTTCAAGGAGTTCCAAGCGTATCTTTCGACCAGGAATCCTGAAAAAGCAGCCGGATCCCCCGAGATGTGGGAGGCGCCGACAGAAGCTCTCAGAGCATCTCTGATACGCGAAGGGGTCCCGTACCAGATTGATGAAGGTGAAGCCACTTTCTACGGTCCGAAGATTGACATTAAGATGAAGGACGCATTGGGTCGGGAGTGGCAGCTGAGCACGATCCAATTCGATTTCAATCTGCCGGAGCGTTTTGAGTTGGCTTATATTGGCGAGGATGGTCTCGAACATCGCCCCTATATGATCCACCGAGCTCTGTTAGGGTCGATGGAGCGTTTTATGGGTGTTTTGATCGAGCATTATGCCGGGGCTTTTCCAGTCTGGCTGGCACCAGTGCAGGCAGTCCTGATTCCGATCGCAGACCGGCATCTGGAATATATCCATCAAGTGGCAGATCAGCTGAAAGCTGCCGGGCTGAGGGTGGAGGTCGACGACCGTTCAGAACGGATGAATGCTAAGATCCGGGATGCCCAGAAGATGAAAGTGCCTTACATGCTGGTGGTAGGCGATCAGGAAGTGAACCAGGGGCAGGTTGCATTGCGCATGCGTTCGGGCGAGAACCCGGGAGCGATCTCGATCGAAGCCTTCCTTGAGAAAGCTGCCCAGGATATTCGCGAGAAGGTTTGAAAGAACCGATGAAGCGGCGGACAGCGGTTTTTGCCTTCGTCTGCCGCTTCAATTTGAAGGTTGGATGAGCGTTTTGTTGACGATTTGCATATTATTTGGTATCATCCCTCGGCGTGTAAAAATCGAATGTTAGCAGGAAGCCTGAAAGGAGCAAGTTATCAGCGCAATAAATTATCGGGTCAATGAAGCAGTTCGCGTTCCACAAGTCCGCCTGATCGGAGCGAATGGTGAGAATGTTGGGGTTGTTTCGATCGACGAAGCCCAGCAAATGGCTCGGGATGCCGAGCTCGACCTGGTCGAGGTGGCACCAACCGCCGATCCACCGGTCTGCAGAATTATGGATTTCGGGAAATTCATCTACGAGCGGGCGAAGAAAGAGCGCGAAGCCAGAAAAGCACAAACGAAAATCGAGGTTAAAGAAATTCGACTAAGACCCAAGACAAACGAACACCACCGGGATTTAAAAGTGCGCGATGCGCGCCGATGGTTGGAAGGTGGGATGAAGGTCAAGGTGCGAATTCGCTTCAGGGGACGTGAGATCAGCTATCCTGAAATTGCCCTGACGGACCTGAAAGAGGTGGCGGAAGATCTTTCGGATATCGCCATCGTCGAGCAGGCTCCCGCTTTGGAAGGCCGAACGATGCTGATGGTGCTGGCGCCCGGTAAAGTTATCAAAAAGAAATAAAACTCCTGCGCTGAGCTGTTCCGACAAACTCATTTTTCAACATCCGCGGATGTGCGCAAGACCCGCGGAATTTTGTGTGAAAGGAGAATTACTGTGCCTCGTAAGCAAACGGATGGGAAGTATAAGATCAAAACGCATAAGGCTACTTCGAAGCGTTTCAGGGTTACGGGCTCGGGGAAGCTGATGCGGACAAAAATTGGCAAAAGCCACCTGCGCCGACGCAGCTCCAAGCGGACCAAGCGCCTGTTCAGCGAAATGCTGCCGGTGAAGGGACGCGGGATCGTCAAGACGGTTCACCGTCTGGCGCCCTATATGAGCAAGAACGATTAGCTGCCTGATTGCGTTGACTGGTGGGTGTGGACTCGTGGAGGACATACCCGATATTCACCAAATTTAGAAAGTTGCGACTGCTGGGTGTAATAACAGGTAGCTAGACTGCCGGCGCCCAGGGGATCGCAGGAGGAATGAAATGGCTCGTGTAAAGACTGGACCGTATCGTCGCCAACACCATAAAAAGGTCCTCAAGATCACTAAAGGCCAGTTTGGCACCCGCCACCGCTTGTTCCGGCGAGCCAATGAGGCGATGTTAAAAAGCCTGTGGTATGCCTATCGCGACCGCAGAGCGCGCAAGCGTGACCTGCGCAGATTGTGGATTGCCCGTATCAATGCAGCGGCAAGGCAGAACCAAACCACTTACAGCCGGCTGATGCACGATATGAAAGTTGCAAATATTGCACTAAACCGCAAGATGCTCTCGGATCTGGCTGTGCGCGATCCTAAAGCATTTTCTGCCGTGGTATCACTGGCAAATTCAGCCCAGACCAAGTAATTCGTCAGGATTGGAACCAACGGGATGGCATTTCCTGGAAGCAGGCGCCATCCCGTTTTCATTTCCAGGGCTCCAGAGTCTGATCGCCATTTTCGGTATAGTATAATTTCTCCGAAAGTGGAGGCAGGCATGCCCAGTGAAAAGAATCACAATTTGATACCGGCGCGAGGCGGCGTATTTAATGATCTTGCCCTCCGCATAAAACTAATCATGCGGCTGATTGGAGACCCTCGGGTAAATCCTCTTTAAAGCTCCTCCCAATTGGGGCGCTTCTTTATCTAATTATCCCAGACTTTGTGATAGGACCGATTGATGATGTTGCGGTGATCTGGTTGGGAAGCTACTTGTTTGTCGAGCTTTGTCCACCCGATGTAGTGAAAGAGCACACAGATGCGCTAAGACTGGAATTGGGCGGCGAACGGCGGGAACCTGATACACCTGGCGATGAGGTCATCGAGGGGGAATTTTGGGAGAAAAAAGATTAGCAATTCCCAAAGCGCACATCCAGTGAACGTTTTGCTCCACGCTAAGGTATCATTTAATGTGAAAGCCGGCAGCATATTCCTGGTCTTTATCCTGGTCTCGTGCAGCAGCCTGGACCGAGGGGCATCACCTGGCACAGCGACACCATATCCTACCGCGCAGGTTGTGCAGGGATTGACGGTTGAGCCTCCGACTGCCAAACCTCCGGCAGAACAGATCCTACCAAGCGAGCCACCGGGTCCATTTCTACCAACCATGACAAACCAGCCGTCTAATTCCACCCCGGTAGCGGCTGCGACGCTCTTGCAGCCTTCATTGACTGCGCTGTCACCGCCTGCGCTTGCGCCGGACGAGTTCCCCGATCCAACGACGGCTGTTTGGACGCCGATCGCGGCAGGGCTGGAGAAACCGAACGGACTTGCAAGCCCACGGGATGGATCGGGGAGGTTATTTATCCTCGAGCAGACTGGTCGGATCCGGATCTTGCGGGATGGTCTTTTGGAGCCGCAGCCTTTTCTCGACCTCAGCGATCGAATCACAAGCGCTGGTTTTGAACAAGGACTGCTTGGTCTGGCTTTTCATCCCGATTACGCCCAAACCGGCTTCTTCTATGTGAACTACACTAATCTGAATGGGGATACAGTAATTGCACGCTACCAGGTATCTTCTCAGGATCCCAACCAGGCAGAGAGAAATAGTGAAGTCAGGCTTCTGCAGGTAGATCAGCCTTTCGCGAAATCACAATGGGGGCGAGGTAGCCTTTGGTCTGGATGGCTATTTATATCTGGGTCTCGGCGACGGTGGCTCTGCAGGAGACCCGCAGAATAACGCCCAATCTCTAAACTCTCTGCTTGGGAAAATTCTGCGGATTGATGTGACCGGCAGTGAATCATACAGGATCCCCCCTACCAATCCGTATGCGCTGGGAGGCGGACGCCCGGAGATTTTTGCTTATGGGTTGCGAAACCCCTGGAGGTTCACATTTGACCCTTTGACAGGCGATCTCTTCATTGGGGATGTCGGTCAAAACGCCTGGGAAGAGATCGATACCCTCTCAACAGAACAGATGCAGCAAACAATCCCTGGTGCGGCTTTCAACTTTGGTTGGAGCTTCTTTGAGGGCAATCACCCTTACAATGGACAAGCGCCTCCGACGATGGAGCTGATCGCTCCGATTGCCGAATACGGGCATGAGCTCGGCTGTTCAATTACCGGGGGAGTTGTTTACCGAGGCAGCGAACTGCCGAGCTGGCAGGGTGTCTATCTATATGGGGATTACTGCAGCGGTAATGTGTGGGGACTTAAGAAGTTTGCAGATGGAACCTGGGGACAAAAGCTGCTGTATAAAAACGCGGGTCGAGTCACATCCTTTGGTCAAGACGAAACAGGCGAGGTCTACCTGGTGGATCAGGATGGAATAATATCAAAGCTGTCTAATCAACAAAGCCAGTAAGAAAAATGGAATTAAAACCAAAAAAACACCTCACAGCGTTCGATCGGGAAAAGCGGCTGAACGGCATGTTTTTCGGCCTGATCGCCGGATTTTGGTTGGGGGTAGGAATTTGGGGGATGGATGCGATCTCGCTTGCCTCAGCGCATGGCGATCTACCCTGGTTGAAATTCTTGATTGGAACCCCACTCCTGATGATCATCGGGGCTTTAGCCGGCTGGCTGACGGCTTTCTTCGATCGGGCAGCGCTTGGTGTCCTGTTCTGGCTGCTGGCTTCGGTTGGGATTGTATGGATCGCCAGCCACATGCCGTTTGAAGGGCTTTCCTGGGCGATCGGAGTGCTCGACCACAACTTCGCCGGGCTGGAAATCTACCCATTTGTTGAGAGCGCCCGGATTTGGATGAGCTTGCTTTATGTCGTCGTGGGCGCCATCACCGCAATTGGCGGAGCTTTTGAGGTATTCTTCGTCGAAGCAGCGACCAGCGCGGAAAGTCATTTCAGCCGGTTCATCAAGCTGGCAAGCTGCCTGATCATTTTCATCCCAATCGGGCTGGCAGTGGACAACTTGATCAACAGCTCATTAAGAAATCCGGTCCTGGGAGTTGACGACTTGGTCCAGATAGGATTGCAGGCCCGGACAGAAAACATTCCCAAGGAACAGCAGCGCCAAATGGGGGTGAGAAAATTGACTCCTTTTCAAGGTTTTCTCACCAATCCATATCGGATTATCCTGGGCACTTATGATCCTGAAACGCTCGACGAATTGACCATCTATATCAATTTTTCAGGAGATTGGGGGATGTGCGCCGCGATTGGCGTCCAGCCTATGGTTTGTCATATAAGCTCGGAGCGCTATCTGTAACAAGCTCGCCTGCCTTATCAAGAACGGCTCTGTGGAGAGCTGTCATCTTAAGTTGGAAGAAGGGATCTCCCCTCCACCGAAGGAAACCTTTGAGCTATTAGATCAAAAATCCCTAAATTACGGAATCATCGGACAGCGCGGAACTGCTGTGATCGTGATTGCAGAGGACAGCCAGGGTGATCAAGTGAAGTGCCTGCTGCGCGAGGCCGGGGATATATACCTGGAATCGTGCACACCGGTCACAAGGCAATCGTTTGATCCGATGCCGCTGCCTCCAACCCCGACCTCATCCGCTCCAAAGGCTGAACCAACGCAAACGGCAGCAGGTCCAGCCGAAATGACCCCTCAGGCTGCGCTGATAGACCCAAAGCAGCTCGAACTGCCGGTTCTGGACGGCGCTCCGAGATACCAAATTTCCCTCAACCTTTCAGATGACCTGGTTTCCTTTCAAGGAAAGGCCGAAGTAGAGGTGACTAATCGAACTGGGGCAGCGCTCTCGGAGCTGTATTTCCGCCTGCTCCCAAACGGTGACAGCAGCTATGGAAATGGTGGGCTGAAAGTGCTCCAGACCAGCATTAACGGTATGCCTGCAGAGACCGAGCTTTCTGCAGAAGACACCGTGCTTAATATTACCCTGCCGGATGGGCTTGAGCCCCTGGAAATGGTTCGGGTAGGTTTTCAATTCATTGGTGAGGTTCCCGTAGATTTCGGCGGAGGTCAGACCCCGGCAGGCTACGGGATTTACAACTACTCTGACGGCGTGCTTGCTCTTTCAGGATGGTATCCGATATTGGCAGTATATGATGATCAGGGCTGGAACCTCGACCTACCTTCAGATCTCGGGGATTCGGTTTACAGCGAGACCGGTATATATCAGGTGAAACTTGAAATGCCGGCTGGGACGCTTTCAGCAGCCAGTGGGGTGGAGGTAGACCGCCAGGAAGATGCAGGTCGCGTTAAAATTCGCTTCGAAGGTGGACCTGTGCGAGATTTCTTCCTGGTCATCAGCCGAACTCTGAACGACCTCAGCGAACAGGTAGGCAGCGTTCAGGTGAATTCGTATTTTCAACCAGGGAGCGAAGCCGCTGGTGAGCAAGCGCTTTCGGTTGCGGTTGAATCGCTTAAAATTTTCAATGAGAAGTTTGGCGAGTATCCCTATCGGGAGCTGGATGTTGTTGCCGCACCGATGCGAAATGCGTTGGGTGTTGAGTTCCCGGGTATTGTCTTAATCGGAGCAAATCTTTATGATGCACCAGAAAAGCCTGAATTCAGCGTCTCGATCGCCCATGAAGTCGCTCATCAATGGTGGTATGGTGTGGTGGGGAACGATGTCTTTGATGAGCCCTGGCTTGATGAAGCGCCCACAACTTACAGCTCCAGCCTTTACTATGAGTACGCGCTAGGTCCGGAATATGCGCAGGGTTTGCGCCAGTACTGGCAGGACCGATACGACAGGATACTAAGCGAAGGAGGGGACGATTCGATTACCGCGAGCCTCCCCCATTTCGAATCCCTCAACCGCCCGGCAGTCTACGGAGCGGTCGTTTACACCAAAGGCGCGCTGTTTTTCCAGGCGTTGCGTGAAGAGATTGGTGACGAGGCTTTTTTTAAGGGGATGCAGGATTATTATCAAACAGAGTTCTTCAACATTGCCCGAACCGACGACCTGCTGGACGCGTTTGAGCAAGCAGCCGGGCGACCTTTGGATGATTTTTACCAGGAGTGGTTGAAACTGAAACCCTGAAATGAAAACTATAAAATCCGCGATCAATTTCTTTTCGAAAATTCTTGTCCTCCTGGTCCTGACGAGCTGTGGGGTACTGCGCTCTGCTCTGCCAGAGCCAACATCAACCGCCGGGCTGCCATCGCCTGCAGTCACATCTGAACCGATTCGCGCGACTGAGGCAGGCACGGCTGATCCTGTGGTCTTGCCGGCATTCACTCAATTGCAACCGAGCCCGACAGCACTCGAAGAGATCCGCTTTGCAGTAATTGGGGATTACGGTGAGGGGAATTAGGGTGAGCTTGAGGTCTCAAACCTGGTAAAGAGCTGGACGCCAGATTTTGTTATCACGGTTGGAGACAATAACTACCCAATCGGATCGGCTGAAACGATCGATCAGCGAGTGGGCGAGTATTATCACGAGTTTATCTACCCCTATCGCGGCAGCTATGGGGCAGGCGCCGATCGCAACCGCTTCTTCCCTTCCCCAGGCAATCATGATTACGACAGCTTCCTGGCACAGCCCTACCTGGACTACTTCGAGCTGCCGGGGAACGAGCGGTATTATGATTTCACTTGGGGTCCAGTATATCTTCTCGCATTAGACAGCGATTTCGCGAACGCCAGATGGAGTCTCGCAAGTCTCTATTCAGGCTCAATGGGCGCAGGCCCGCCTGGCAGAATCGAAAGCAGCCTGGAATGTGGTCTATTTTCATCATGCCCCGTATTCATCGGGTTATCACGGCCCAACGGATTGGATGCGCTGGCCGTTCGCCGAATGGGGCGCATCGGTCATCTTCAGTGGGCACGATCACGTGTATGAACGGCTGATGATCGATGGGATCCCCTATTTCATCAATGGTTTGGGAGGCGGTCCAATCTATGCTTTTCTGGGGAACTCGGAAGGCAGCCAATTTCGCTACAACGATGATTATGGGGCGTTGCTCGCGACCGCTGATTCGCAGCAGATGTCCTTCGAATTCTATAATCGGGATGGTACTTTGATTGACAGCTACCAGGTCACCAAAAACCCCTGAAAATGTCGGAATTCCTATCTTGACAAGCGCCGTAAATCTATGATAAACTCTATCCGCTTAACCAAACCTTAACGAAAGGAGACGCACTCAATGGAGAGCATGAAGAGCTACACATTCTGCAGCAGCCTCGCCGTTTTCAGCGGTGATGTTGATATGCCTTCTCGGAGTGCGCCTATCGATCGTTAGATCGAACTGCTGAACTGGTAACAGCCACGGTGCTCTCCAAAGCCCGTGGCTGTTTTGTTTTTATCATTTCCTCTGCCATCGCCAGCCATGGGTCCGCTTAGTGGCTGGTTTTGTTTTTCGAGTTGTTTTGGAAAAGATGGAGCATGAGATGACAGCGGCGGTTTCGTTCAACAATGTAACTAAGCAATTCCTGAAACCAGGCCCCTCACGTCGTGGTTGGTCCACCCGCATAAGCGAAAGGATCCCAGGAGCTGGTGTCTCGACTAAAGGGAAATTTTCTGGATTAGGGACGCAAGGACTGATGGAAGAAAAGCTGGCGATCGACCATCTAACCTTCACGGTTCATGAAGCTGAGATTTTTGGAGTAGTGGGACAGTCAGGCACAGGAAAATCGACACTGATTCGCCTTGCTGCAGCGCTTCTTCAACCTGATGAAGGCGATGTGCGTGTGTTTGGCTTCAACACAATCCGCCAGCCAAATCAGGTGCAGCACTGGATAAACCGCTTCTCCATAGGCGCCAGCTTTCTCAAGCAGCTTTCTACAATTGAAAATCTCATACAGGCAGCCAGGATGGCAGGTATATCGACGGGCGATGCACTTCTCCGGGCAGAGAACCTTTTGAAGAAATTAGGGATGGATCAGTCTGCGATGCTGATACCAATGGAACAGCTGAGCGAAGCTATGCTTCAGCTGGTGACTTTCACCCGGGCGATAATTTCACGCCCGCGACTGCTGCTGTTGGACGACCCGGCCTACGGCTTGGATGCCGATTCTGGGGCTCGGATGATGAAGTTGATCCATGGATGGCGAGCTGAAACTGGAGGGACGGTAATTATTACTGGAAGGCGGCTCCAGGAAATGTCCCTGATTTGTGATCGGATCATAAGTATTCAGGATGGCGGCATCGGCGGATTAGATGCTCCCGAAGTTTTGGATATCCAGCTGCCCCTTTCTGCTCAGATCCAGACAAAACCGGTGGAAGCTCTTACGCTAGAAAGTGAATAGGAGAATTGAGAATTATGACAATCAGCGAACCGCTTTTCGTTGGAGAAAAGATTACCCTTAGCGCATTCGACTTCGAACAAGACCCCCTTGTCGAGTTCTGGCTGGACACACGACGCAGATTTTATGCGCATGCTGAGCCTGGACATGGCAATGCCTATGTCTCCCGGCCAGGTCAGGAAGCGATATGAGGGTATCGAGAAATCTCAGGCAGACGATGCCGACAGCTACTATTTTCAGGTCAGGCTGAACGGCGAGCAGAAACTAATTGGATTTGGTGAAATCTACGGGATTGAATGGTCCAATGCAGCCGGATTTATCCGTCTGGGAATTGGAAACCAGACCGACCGCCGGAAAGGATATGGGAGCGAAATCATGAAGCTGCTGCAGAAATTTGCTTTCCACGAGTTGAATCTTTACCGTCTGACAGCATTAATAGCGGGCTACAACCAACCCGCAATCAGGCTCTTCAAAAAAAATAGATTTCAGGAGGAAGCTCGCTCCCGGCAGGCAATCCTCCGCTATGGTCGCCGATGGGATCTGCTGATATTTGGGCTTCTGGTGGATGATTGGGTTGGCTGATATTTCGAAAGTAAGGAGGTTGCAGAATGGAGGATCTATTTCGCGGTGAACTTGTGCACCTGGTGGCAGAAGATCCGGAAACGATAGCCGAGTCATTCAGCCGCTGGTCGAATGACTCGGAATATACGCGCCTGCTGTTCAGCGGTGTGACTTACCCCCGATCGAAGAAATCGGTCAAGGAGTGGATAGAAAAACAAAGAGAGAAGAACCCGCCGGAGTTCCTTCTTTTCATGATCCGGCGTCTCGAAGATGACCGACTGATCGGTGAAATTGGTTTAGACGGAATAAAATGGAACCACGGTACCTGCTTTGTCGGGATCAGCATTGGAGAGCGAGAGATGTGGGGCAAAGGTTATGGGACGGATGCGATGCGAATTATCCTGCGTTTCGCCTTCACGGAGCTCAATCTGCACCGAATTTCACTGGATGTTTTTGAATACAACCCCCGCGCAATCCGCTCTTATGAAAAAGCAGGTTTTGTGAGCGAGGGTCGTGTGCGAAGTGTGCTGAACAAAGAGGGCAAGCGTTGGGATTTTCTTTTTATGGGGATCCTTAAAGATGAGTGGGCCGCTCTGTACAAACCCGATTTGGAGGAAGGATTGGTGAAATGAATGAGTTCCTAAAGGAGCACCAAGACTATTTCGATTTTGCTGCAATGCTGCCCGCAGGTTTCCAACTGCGCGAGGCCAGGTCTGATGACCTCGAACAGGTTGTGGGTTTACTCAATTCAGCTTCACACGATTTGCATGGGATTGATTCATTCTCAATCGCGGAAATTGCTGGGGATTGGGAGCGGCCGGGCTTTAATCTGAAAACGGATTCGCAGGTTGCAGTGGCGCCGGACGGCATCATAGCGGCTTATTTTGATGTATACGATATCACCGAGGCCCATGTCCAGATGAACTGCTGGGGTCAGGTGCATCCGAATTTCACAGGGATGGGTCTTGCATCGGCGCTCTTAGCCTGGTGTGAAATGCGCTCGCGCGCCTCAGTATTAATGGCTCCACCAGGCACTAGGGTATCGCTCAATATAAGCACCCACGCGATCAACCAAAAAGCGATCCGAGTGCTGGAGCACTGCGGATTCAAACAAGTACGGCGAAGCCTCAGGATGGTCATTGAGCTGGATGGCATCATCCCTGAAGCTGAATGGCCTCCTGGGATCACAGTGCGGGAGTTCGTGCTTGGACAGGACGACGAAGCGATTATCCAGACCTTGAAAGAGGCATTTGCCGATCACTGGGGGGCGGTGGAGCAATCTTTTGAGCTGACACTGAAGCGCTACCGCCATTTCTGGGCGACGGATGAAGTATTCGATCCTTCGCTATATTTCCTGGCGGTAGACGATGAACAGATCGCGGGAGTCAGCATGTGTTACAGTAAAATCGAGGAAGATCCCCTGATGGGTTGGGTTGCAAGCCTGGGGGTTCGAAGACCCTGGCGCCGTAAGGGCGTTGGATTGGCGCTGCTCCGGCATTCTTTCCGGGCTATCCAACTGCGCGGGCAGCGGCGGGTAGGCCTTGGTGTGGATGCTGAGAACCTTACCGGTGCGACGCGACTCTATGAGCGTGCCGGGATGCATTCTGATCCGAATTGGGAATGGCGCATTTTTGAAAAAGAGCTGCGACCTGGAATCGAGATAAGCCGGCAATCATTGGAGGAATAAGGAGATATGAAAATTAAGGCGGTGATCTGGGATTTGGGAGGCGTTCTGGTGCGGACGGAAGACGGTTTGCCGCGGCAGCAGCTGGCAGAGCGATTGAAGATCTCGCGGACGGAATTGGAGCAGATTGTCTTCGGAGGGGCATCGGGGAAGCAGGCGCAAAAAGGGGAGATTACCAGCACTCAGCATTGGGAGAACATCCGCAAGGTGTTTGGCATTCAGGTCAATGAAGTGAAAGCTTTTCAGGAGGAGTTCTGGGGAGGCGATGTGGTGGACTACGAGCTTATCGATCATATCCGTGGCTTGAAGCGCCTTTCCTACACGACCGGGCTGTTGAGCAACGCATTCTCGGACTTACGTGAATATGTGAGCATGGAATGGAAAATTGCGGATGCATTTGATCAAATGGTGATTTCGGCGGAAGTTCGATTAATGAAACCAGATGAGCGGATTTATCGACTGGCAATCAATCGATTGGATGTGCAACCTGGCGAAGCGGTCTTTATCGATGACATGCTAGAGAATGTCCAGGGGGCTCGAGCAGCGGGGATGCACGCCATCCAATTTCAGAGCCGAACTCAGGCGCTTGAAGACCTTGATAATATGCTGAATGGGAGGCTGTCGTGAGCAATTCTAGTCTGACATCTTTGAGCCTGGGCGAGGCAGTCCGTCTGATCAAGGTAAAGAAGCTGTCCCCGGTCGAGCTTACCAACGCCTATCTCAGCCGGATTGAAGCGCTGAATCCGAATTTGAACTGCTTCATCACCGTCACGGCAGAATTGGCGCTAGAACAGGCTCGCCAGGCAGAGGTGGATTTGATGCGGGCTGAGACCGGCAGCGGTCCATCACTGGGTTTGATCTATGGGGCGCCGCTGGCGCTGAAAGATCTCTTTGAGACCGCGGGTGTACGAACAACAGCCGGTGCAATTTTCCATAATGAGAATATTCCAGAGCGAGATTCAGCGGCTTACCAGAAACTGCGCAGCGCCGGAGCGATCCTGCTTGGGAAAACCAACCTGCATGAAATCGCATTGGGTCTCACCAGCGTAAATCCCCATTATGGAGCGGTGAGGAACCCCTGGTACACAGAGCGGATTGCTGGAGGCTCGTCTGGCGGTTCAGGCGCCGCGCTGGCAGCCAGATTGTGCGCTGGATCGCTTGGAACGGATACCGGAGGCTCCATTCGTGTGCCGTCCGCGCTGTGCGGGATTGCAGGGCTCAAGCCGACAAAAGGCCGGGTGAGCTTGAGGGGAGTTATCCCCTTGAGCTGGAATCTGGACCATGTCGGTCCTATGGCGCGAAACATTGAAGACCTGGCGCTGCTGCTGCAGGTAATCGCCGGTTACGACCGGGAAGACCCAGCCTCGATCGATGTCTCGGTTCCTAACTATCTGGATGGTCTTCGGGGTGGCGTTAAAGACTGGCGAATTGGGCTGGTTGATGACTCCTTTTTTCAGAAGACGGAGGAAGCAGTCCGGCTGCTTGTCAACCAGGCGGCGGCTGTGTTCGATACCCTCGGGGCATCGGTAGATCTCACCGGCTTCCCAGGCGCGTATCAGGCGGCGCTGGCGAACGGGATGATGACAACAGCAGACGCGGCAGTCTACTACTCCGATCGCTTGAAGGGTCAACCAGACGACCTGGGTGAAGATGTGCGCCAGCGCTTAAACATGGGTGCTGACCTGAGTATCAGCGATTATATCCGGGCGCGTCGCAGCCAGGTCCTCCTCAGACGGCAGTTTGAGGAGTTTTTTGATCATTTTGACATCCTGCTTACGCCTACGACACCTGTCGCCGCGCCTCCAATCTCAGGACCTGACGCGATCGAGATGGCGGGGGTACTGACACGCTACACCGCTCCGTTCAATCTTACCGGTCTGCCGGCAATTTCTATCCCTTGCGGTTTCACGAGCGAGGGTTTACCTGCAGGTCTTCAGATGATCGCCCCGCCATGGCAAGAGGCCAGGCTGCTTCAAGCGGCTTTTGCTTATGAATCAGCAACTGAATGGCACAGGTTGGAACCTGAAGTATGAGGCGAATGGATGCTTACCAGGTCTACCTGATCCAGGAGGGGGCGACTTCGCTGTTGATGTCAATGATTTTCACCGCCAGCGCGATCTACCAGGTAACAATTGTAGGACTGACGCCCTTACAGCTTGTCCTGGTTGGGACGACTTTGGAGTTGGCTGCATTCTTGTTCGAGGTGCCGACCGGGGTGGTCGCCGACGTATACAGCCGCCGGCTTTCGGTGATCATTGGGATGCTGCTGATTGGTTTCGGTTTTATTATTGAAGGCACTTTTCCATCCTTCTGGCTAATTCTTGGCGCACAGGTCTTATGGGGATTGGGATACACCTTTACCAGTGGGGCAACCCAGGCCTGGATCAGCGATGAGATCGGCGAGGTGGAAGCCGGAAAGGCGTTCCTACGTGCCAATCAGGTCGGCAACTTGATGGCGCTGGTGGGGATCGGAGTTGGAATATTGATTGGAAGCCTGGCGATCAATCTGCCCATCCAGATTGGCGGTGCATGTATGGTGTTTCTAGGGATTTTCCTGGCCTGGAAAATGCCTGAGATGGGTTTCAAGCCGATCGCCCAGCCAGGTCACAGGGGGTGGAAAGAAATGCGGAGTACTTTCACGAATGGGCTTGGGATTGTGAGACGAAGTCCAGAACTGCTGACGATTCTAAGCATTGGATTGATCTATGGATTATACAGCGAAGGTTTTGATCGGCTGTGGACCAAGCACATCTTAGACCAGTTTAGCCTGCCGCTTGCTGGAATATTGCAGCCAGTCTTTTGGTTGGGTCTGATCCGAGCGGCTGGTCTGCTGTTGGCTACTGGGGCAACGGAGCTCCTGCTTCGCAAGGTGGATACAGCCAGTTTTCTCAGCATTGCGAGGATGTTGAAAATAATCACTGTATTTATAATTGGGGGACTATTCGTGTTTGCGATCGCGCCTGGTTTTCTTGTTGCAGCAGCGGCTTATATCCTCATATATGCTACCCGGAATATCATCGGGCCGATCTATACTGCCTGGGTCAACCAGGGGCTTGATTCGCGGGTCCGGGCGACAGTGATCTCGATGAGCAACCAGGTAGACGCAATCGGGCAAATTGCGGGGGGACCGGTCTTGGGGTTGATCGGCAGCCTGGTCTCTGTCCGGGCAGCACTGCTTGCCTCGAGCTTCATCCTGACGCCGGCCCTGGCGCTCTATGAGTACGCCATCCGGCGGAGAGGCGAGGCGGTTAAGGAAGTTGATGGACAGGCTCCGGCTATGTGATGAATTCCATCCGCCCAGCCGCCTGAAGGACGAACAATGCGTCCAGGGTGACGAATGGGTGCATGTGCAGCTTGCTCGTCCCGCCCCAATCGACGGGGGTGCAGCCGCGCCCGGTTTGCTCCGAGACCCGGTAAAATTTTGCGTCGGCTGGAAAACCGCCATCCGGCAGCCGACGCGATTCCAGCAGATCCAAGGCATCGGTACAGCGCGCCCTCATGGATAAAACCCGTTTCTGCCATGACCTTTAAAGCCGAAAGAATATCATAATGCCAGTAGCTTGGGTAATGAAGCCGCACGAACGATGCATCCATTACCTCGCCATCGCGCAGGCGTTTGAAAAGTCTGCGCTTTAGAAACACCTCAGCAGCGTGTTGGGCTGCCTTCAAAGAGACCTCGCTTCCAGAAATCCGGGCATGCAGGGAGAGAGCTCGGAATGGTAGAAGACTCTCGTTATAAGAGGAGTTGGCTGCTTCGGGATGTCTGTCGCAGTTCCAACCCCTGTCAGGCCACTGCCAGGCTGCCAGGCGGCGAGCCAGCTCATCACAGCGCTCATCTGCTAATCCGAGAGAGAGCAGGGAGTACAGCGCATTCGCCTCCTGTGAAGCGCAGCGCCGCACTCTTCCGGATATGGTCTTTATCTGCTGGTAATGACTTTCACTCAACAGCCAGCCAAGCACCTGTTCGCGAAGAGGGATCAAGCTGAGGTCGCCAGCAGGATACCCTAGCTCAGCCAGCAGCGCCAGCACCCAATGGGCGCCTTGCCATTTGGCGTAAGCGTGGTGCGGAATCCTGCCATCCTGTCCGCGTTGGGAGAGCAGTGTCCGAACGAAATACAATTCAGGGATGCGTTCGCGGGCCCGGCGGATCTGTTCATTCTCAGCTCCAGGCTGGAGTTTCAGCGTTTTAAATCGGATAACCGGGTCATCTGATGCAAGCAGCCGGTCGAGGATTTCCATCATCAAATCCCTTCGTAAACTCACAAGACGGATTGTCAATTTTCTATTCGGAATGGGAATTTCTTTCGCCATTTTATCATTCCAATTAAGCTGGACAATCCAAATTATTATTAGGCAAGAGTTTAATGAGATTTCTTAAATCCATTGGGATTGCTCAGGTGTAAAATTACCGGATTATGGAATTCCACCCTGTGACACCCGACCGCTGGAAGGACCTGGAGAAGCTGTTTCAAGGGCACGGCGCGCCGGGCTACTGCTGGTGCACCTACTGGCGAATCCCTGCCAGCGAATACAGCCGGCTGGACAGCCCAGGGCGAAAGCAAGTTCTCAAGGAAACGGTTGATTTTGGGGTTCCCGCAGGGATCCTGGCTTATATGGATGGCGACCCTGTGGGTTGGTGCTCTATTGCCCCCAGGGAGACTTATGCCAGGCTGGAGCGATCGAAGACGATCCCAGCGAGTGCGGTGCCGCGCACCTGGGCAATCACCTGCTTCTTTGTGCTGCGCAGCGCCCGACGAAAAGGACTGATGCTTGATCTGATCTGCGCCGCACTGGATTATGCCAAATCAAAGCGGGCGTTGTACGTAGAAGCCTATCCGGCGATCCCGGGGGTTAAAGAGGATGGAGGACCTGACTATCAAGTCAGCTACCGCTTTATGGGATTCGCCTCTACATTTGAGAAAGCAGGCTTCAAAGAAGTGAGCCCGAGCGGCAGCAAGCGACCGGTATTTCGCTACAGTTTAGAAGGTGCGGAGTGACTATTGGATCCGCGACCAGTGCGGAAGCGATCACCCTGGGGGTAATCGCTGACACGCACATTCCCGACCGGCGACCGGCGCTCGATGGGCGCATCCTGCCGCTATTCCGTGAGCGCGGCGTAAAAGCAATCCTTCACGCCGGAGATGTTTCTGTCCCTGCGGTGCTGGAAGAATTGAGGAAGGTAGCTCCTGTTTATGCTGTCAAAGGAAACCGCGATTGGATCTGGCTGCGGAATTTACCCGCTGAACAAAACCTGGTATTTGGAGGCGTGAAGATCGGTATGGCGCATGGTCATGGAGGGTGGCTGAATTACGTGCTCGATCGCCCGGTGTTTATGGTTCGCGGCTACTACCACTCCCGGCTCTTGCCACGTCTCAAAGCCCGATTTCCGTCCGCCCGGGTGATCGTTTTTGGGCATGGACATCTTTCACTAGTCAAATGGAAGGATGATCAGCTCTACTTCAATCCTGGATCGCCTCATTTCCCAACCAAGAAAAATATTACACCCAGCCTCGGCTTCCTGCATATTCGAGAAAACGGTGAAGTGGATGGGGAGATCGTTTTTTTACCTTATTGATCAACGGATGGATTCTGTTGCTTCGGCATACACCGGGGTATTCCATGAGCGGTAGGCAGGCAGGCGACCGCAAACCGCATCATCGAACAGCTGGCGAAGCCGGGTAGTGATCGGACCCATCAGCCCACTTCCAACGGGACGATAATCGATACGGGTGACGGCGGTAATCTGGGCGGCAGTGCCGGTCATGAACAATTCTTCACACAGGTAGACCTCTGTCCGGTCTATTGGGCGTTCGACAACCTCGATCCCAAGCTCTTTAGCTAACAGGTCTATGGCTGTTCGGCGGGTAATTCCTTCCAGAATGTTTTCGGTAATGGGTGGTGTAATGACTGCCCCGTTTCGAACCATGAAGATATTCATCGCTGAGCCTTCGGAGACATGTCCTTCCTGGGTCAGCACCAGGGCTTCGTCAAAACCGGCGCGGACCGCGTCCGTTTTGATCAAAGCGGAATTGGCGTAGGCGCCGCTGATCTTACCGCGGGCTGGGATCATGTTATCGTCCACCCGCCGCCAGGATGAGATGGTCACATGGGCGTTTGTATCGTTGGTGATGTAGCGCTCGAATGGGATCGAGACAATGGAGAGCTCAGCGTGCAAGTCATGGAGCCTCACCCCGATGACTTCATCGCATTTATAAGCCAGGGGTCGGATATAAGTGTTGCATCGATAATCTTCTTTCCTGACCAATTCTAATGTGACCTGGATCAAGTCATCTGGGCTCTGGTCGAATTCCATTAACATCAAGCGGGCTGAATTCAGGAACCGGCGAAAATGATCGGCTGCCCGAAATAGGTAGAGCTGTTCCCTTTCTGAATTCCAATAAGCCCGCAGCCCACCGAATGCAGCAGTACCGTAATTAAATCCATGGGTTAAGACCCCTATTTTTGCTTCAGAATAAGGCACTATCTTGCCGCGAAAATACGCATATCTGGGAAGATCCATTCTGACCTCTCATTGGGTTCTTGGTAGGTAAATTCGGGCAATGAAATGGCAATTCAACAATGTCCTGATCGATTATAACATCCTGTCTTTATGAGAGGACCTCCCGGGATTCCCGATAAAATCTTGAAGGGTTTCATAATCGAACGGTTAAGAGTATACTCACTGCTGATTTTCCGATCGCGACCCTTTTTCTTTCATAAAGTGCGCCGCCGGATATCTTTTTTGGATGGAGATGTCATTCACTATGAAGCGTGCAGTCAGCATCAGCATCGGGTCGTCGAAGAGGAACAAAGCAGTGGAAGTGGACCTCTTGGGAGAGAAGATATCCATTGAAAGGATCGGAACAGACGGGGACATGGAAAAAGCCGCCCGGCTTTACGAGGAGATGGATGGCAAAGTCGATGCTTTTGGGGTAGGGGGCGCAGATCTGGGTTTGCAAGTTGAGGATCACTGGTACCCACTCTACTCGGTTCAGCCGATGGTCCGGTTCATTAAGAAAACTCCAGTGGTTGATGGCGCCGGGTTAAAAAATACATTGGAAAATAAATTAGCTGGCTTTATCGACGCACAGATCGGCGGCTACGTCTCTGAGCGCGGCAAGAAAGCGTTTATCGTCAGCGGTGCCGATCGCTGGGGGATGTCGACTTCGTTTCTGGATCACGGTTATGAGTGCGTCTTTGGCGATCTGATGTTTGGGCTGGGATTGCCATTCTCTGTCAAATCCAAACAGAGCCTGAAACGGCTGGCCAGGCTGCTGCTGCCGGTTGTTGGCAGGGTGCCATTCGAATGGGTGTACCCTACTGGAGAGAAACAGGAAAAACGCATTCCGAAATGGGAGCGGTATTATGAGTGGGGGACGGTCATCGCAGGCGACTGCCTGTATGTCAAGCGCCATCTGCCTTTTCAGCTTGAAGGTAAAGTGATCGCCACGAATACCAC
Organism: uncultured Chloroflexia bacterium; assembly: GCA_963827155.1. GTDB lineage: Bacteria > Chloroflexota > Anaerolineae > Anaerolineales > UBA4823 > UTCFX2. The sequence goes on from CAWGZV010000003.1 coordinate 249,399, forward strand.
AACTGCTGCCGACGTGGAGATGTTCCGTTCAACCGGGATTAAATATCTGGTGACCAGCACGCCGGTATTGGAAGGGCGCTCCTTTGGCACGAATATGATGGAAGCGGCCCTGGTCGCCGTCTCTGGTAAAGGCCGAAAGCTGACTTATGAAGAGCTCAACGAGCTTCTGGACCGGCTTGGTTATGGGCCGCAACTGCAGACTTTGAATTAATTAATTCCTCATTTAAATCTTTCAGAAGGAAATCTACAAGGGTTTTCATCCAAAGAAAAAAACAAGCGTGGAGAGAAACAATGGACGCACTAGTCATTGCGGGTGGGATATCTCAACCGGAAGATCCACTTTATCCCTTCACCCAAGGCAAGCCAAAGGCGATGCTGGGTATCTGTGGAAAGCCGATGGTCCAGTGGGTGCTGGATGCGCTTGACCAGGCGAAAAAGGTGGACCGGATTATTATCATCGGCATGCCGCCGCAGGAAGTCTTGCACTCCGAGAAGCTGGATCGCTATCTGCCTGATCAGGGAAGTATTCTTGAAAATGTGCGCACCGGGGTTCAAAAATACCTGGATTTAAACCCTGTTGACCGACACATCGCAGTCGTTTCATCGGATATCCCAGCGGTTAAGCCGGAACATGTGGATTGGGTAATCGAGACGGCGATGCAGACAGATCTGGATGTGTACTATAACGTGGTTCAACAACCCGTGATGGAAGCACGCTTCCCAGGCTCGAAATCGGTCCTATGTTCATCTCAAAGATATGGATGTCTGCGGGGGTGATTTAAACGTCCTTCGGGCAAGCATTGTAACGAAAGATAGCGCTTTCTGGGAAAAGGTCATTGCCTCGCGCAAGAATGCCCTGAAGCAAGCATCCATGATCGGTTACGGCACGCTTCTCCTCCTGCTTTTGCGCCGGCTCGATCTGGAATCGGCAATCAAGCGAGTCACCAAACGAGTTCACATGAGTGGGAAAGCGTTGATTTGTCCGTACGCTGAGATCGCTATGGATGTTGATAAACCACACCAGCTGGAACTGATGCGAAGCGCCTTGTGCGGAGGCGTGCAGGAAGGCTGATGCAGCCAAAATCACAAATCGAAAAAATCCTCAGCCTGGATTTCAAAATTTCGCAACAGATGCGGGTGGCAGAACGTCAAGGAGCGCTGCGTACACTGGCAGTGCTCCTGGCGCATTCAGGCGATTCCTGGTTCTGGGGCATCGGCCTGGTGCTGATCTGGCTGTTTGGTTCTCCTGAATGGAAATACCGCGCCGCCTGGATGCTGGCAGGAATCCTGGTCACTGCGCTCCTGGTTTTTTCGATCAAGCTGCTGGTTAACAGAGGTCGCCCGGAGGGAGATTGGGGTGGAATTTACCGACGGACAGATCCACACAGCTTCCCATCAGGGCATGCCGCACGCGCCGCGATGCTGGCTGTTGTGGCAGGTATCGTCGGCCCGGAGTGGCTCCTGTGGCTGCTGCTGATATGGGCGCCGCTGGTGATGCTGGCCCGGGTCGCGATGGGCGTCCACTATCTGACCGATGTCCTGGCTGGAGCGCTGCTGGGGATCATGATCGGCTTTTGTTTCTGGTGGCTTATCCCGCAGTTTTCATCGCTTTTTTGAAAAATTCAAGGGCTTCCACCGGGGTAGGATCCTGCTGATATCCCATTGCTAAATAGTAAGCCACATAGTCGCCCATGTGCAGGCAGGTCCACATCTGTGCGAGTGGATTGTCGCCATAGGCATCAATCGTATCGGTATTCAAACCTTGCTGCATAAAGACCTGGCGAGTGAGGTCGGCACGCAGGCGATTGCGGGGGTGATCGGAAGGGCAGCGCAGGAAGAGCGCCATCAGGCGGGGAAGCGTACCCTCCGGCTCAATGATGCCTGCCAGGGTGTTGTGATCGGCTTCTGGAAGAATCTCGAATTGTGCCCAGGTTTTCGAAAGCTCATTGATCTGGGTCTTCCAGCGGCGGGCAACCGGCGCCAGGATGCCGGAGCCGAAGACTGTTACCCAGCGACCCATTAATTGCCCGGCGTAGCGCTTGGCTGGATTGAGGGCGGCGGGGACTTGTGCAAAAAACTGCTCTTGCTGAAGCCGCATAGCGGCAACCGCCGAGCTTAATTCATCTGCCGGGTCTGGCAGCAGCTTCAAGCGAGTGAGAACAGCGAGCAGCAATCCAAATGAAAATCCAACCGCTGCCCGCGGTTGTCCTGAGTGGCTGAACTTCCAATGGGGTACAGCAGAAGCCAACGCCAGGCGTTCCAGCTCGCCGCCGGTGGAAATTGCCATTCGAATGCAGCCGCTCTCATGGGCGGCACGAAATGCTTCCAGAGTCTCTTCTGTATTGCCCGAATGCGATACAGCGATTACCAGCGTACCGGTTCCTTTTGCCCATGCGGGGAGCCCATAGTCGCGCTGAACCGTAATGGAGACTTCCCCGAAAGAAGCAGCGTAGGCAGCCACCAGGTCTCCCCCGATCGCAGAACCACCCATCCCAGCAATTACCACCTGCTGAATTCCTTGCCAATCGGGCAGCGTGAGTCTGGATCCTAAATCCCAGGCTTCTTCCAGCTGGGATGGAAGCGAGTCAATTTGTGAAAGCATGTGCTGCTGGTCGATCTGATCGATTGCGGCATGATCGTCTAGGTTCATACTCATTCTCCCGGGATATTTTTAAATGATTTTACGAAGAGGTAAAAGACACGCAGCCTTGAGTTAACCTTCTTCGTTTGCTTTCTGCTCCGCAATCAGGCGGTAGAGGCTGCGGCGAGGCCAGCCTGATTGGGCTGACACCGCACTGGCAGCCTGGGATGAGCTCATCCCGGAGGAAATAGCGGCAGAGAGCGCTTCTCGAACCTGCCTTTCACTCCAGGATATCTTTTCCGTGTTCCCGGAAACCACGAGTGTAACCTCGCCTTGAACGGGACCGCCGGAGAAATGAGAAATGGCATCCCGAATATCGCCGCGGAAAATTTCCTCATAAAGTTTCGTAAGCTCGCGTGCCACTGCGATCCTTCGATCCCCCAACTCCGCTTGAATGTCCGTTAGAGCATGGATCAACCGGTGCGGCGATTTAAGGAAGATCAATGTATAGGGTAATCCGGAGACAGTTCTAAGCAGAGATTTCCGTTCGGAAGATTTCCGCGGCAAATAACCCAGATAAAGAAACGCGTCGGTTGGCAGACCAGAGGCGACCAGGGCTGAAATGGGGGCGCTTGGTCCAGGAATTGGACTTACCGGGAAACCTGCCTCCAAAGCAGCGCGAACCAGTTCATAACCGGGATCGTTCAAGGCGGGAGTGCCTGCATCCGACACGACCGCCACATCGCGGCTGGACAGCGCCGACAGAATTTCTCCGAGGCGGGTAATCTTGTTGTGCTCGTGGTAGCTGATCAGCGGGGTATAAATCTGGTAGTGACTGAGCAGTTTACGCGTCTGGCGAGTATCCTCTGCGGCGATAAGGGCAACATAATTCAGCACCTGCAGGGCGCGGGCGCTGATATCCTGCAGGTTTCCGATCGGCGTTGCGACCAGATAAAGCGTACCCACCTTTTCAGGGAAGAGTCCAGGTATTTAACTGCAGGTTCAGTGTGCCAAATTCCTCGTTAAAGCTCATCATACGCAGCCAACCGTACAAGCCCTGATCCGTGCGGTAGCATATGTAGAAGCCCTGTGGGATATTACGCGCCGTAACAGATGCAGCTCCAACACCAACAGTCTGGCATTGAGAAAAAGAAGGGGCGCTGGTCCCGAAACCTGCCATTCCTGCATTGCCGATGGTGGTGACGATCAGGCGATCCTGGGCGTTCGGCTGGAGGCTGATGTCATCGCCGCCGCCGCTGTTCAGGGTGTTCGAGTCCAGGTTGAGGCGGTCGTTGCTCACCATCGTGTTCGAGCCGCTGACGAGCAAGGGCGGATTTGCCTGGGTGGTAGCGGTATATGTTGGCGTTCCAGGCGTACCGGTTACTGTCACTGTGATCGTGCCGCCCGTGACCACAATCCGAACCCAAAAAGGAGAGCTCCCGCCTGGACCAATGCCGAACCATGTTCCGGCTTCATTTTTAAGCTTCCAGTTACCCTGATAGGTGCCAGAGCCGTTTGGCGCCACCAAATCGACCGAGATATCCACGGTCTGCCCCGGTTCGACCGGCTTTGGGAGCGGCACGCTGTTTGGAGCGCTCATCGGTTCACCGGAGAAAACTGCAATGGAATAATTCTTGGACCAGGTGCAGGTGCCGGAATTCCGCAAACGCCAGACTTTTGTAAAAGATTGCCCTGGGGCAAACTGGGTGTCATCAGGGATGGTGACGTCAATCGGGACGCCGGCTTCAGCCTGATCGCACTGTTTTACAATCGTCGTGGGAGGTTTCGTGGGAGGAACTGCGGTGTTAGATGCCTGGACCGTATTGGTTGGGCTTGCCTCAGCAGGTGTATTCGATGGCGCGATTGTTGGGGAAGCAAGAGGGGTTTGAAGCGCAGCTTCGGTCAGGCGAGCCTGAACGGTCTGATATGCCTGGGTAACATCTGGCGTCGGTGATCCTTCAGCTTGTCTTCCAGGCATGTTGCAGCTGGCGGACATGATCAAGACCGGCAGCATCATTAATGTCAAATAAAGAGTGGTCCTCTTCATTTAGGTTCCTCTTTGGGTAGTTTGATCTTCAACCGCCGTGCCAGGACTCGGCGAGGCAACGGACAGCGGCGTCCGCAGCGGAGGCATTCAAGCCCTATATCCGCGCCCATCCGATATATCCTCCAATCGAAGCTGCCGCATGGATGGGCTTTGCGAAGGCGTACTACGTCTTCGATATCCATTTCTGGAAGCACAGACGGCATTATATCACGGCAAAACACTCCGCTTTCCTGGGGCCGATCGCTAATTATGCTCCATAAACCGCCAGTAAATCAAGCTGGGGGGCAAAAAAACCTGGATGGTATAATTCCTGCCGGAGAACACACCTTTATGTTCAATCTAGATCCACCAACCCTGATCGCCCGTCTGATCGTGCTGATTGTCGCCTTTACAATCCACGAGCTGGCGCATGCGATGGTTGCGACTTACTTTGGCGACGAAACGCCAAGGATGAACGGCCGGTTAACCCTTAATCCCCTGGCCCATCTGGATCCGATGGGCTCATTGCTGCTCCTTTTTGCCGGTTTTGGCTGGGCAAAACCCGTGCCGATTAACCCCTATGTTCTAAACCGCCGCTCGTCTGCCGCAGTTATGTGGGTATCGCTTGCCGGACCGATGTCAAATATGCTGATGGCGGTCGCCGCTTCTATCCCATTTCAGCTTGGCCTGGTCACGCTGGCAGATGCCTATGCCCCGAACAGTGGGTTTCTGCCCACGCCGGGAAAAGTGCTGATCGAGTTCATTGCCATCAACCTGCTGTTAATGCTGTTCAACCTGATCCCACTTGCCCCGCTGGACGGCGAGAAGGTACTGGATTATTTCTTGCCGCCTAATATGACCCGGGTGATGGATAACATTCGTCCTTACGGCCCAATTATTTTGCTGGTGCTGGTGCTCGTTGCCCCTATGATCGGTTTTGATATCATCAGCTGGATCATTATGCCACCGCTGCGGGCGATGCTCGGTTTATTGGTGAGATGAGCTTGTCAATAAGTTATCGCGCAAGCCAATTTTGGAAAGCTCTGGCTGCAGTGCCTACTGAGACAGATCTGGGTATTGCAAAAGGGCTGCTGCCCCCAAAATTGATGGACCTTTTTTAAAAGTTGCAGCCGAGCGAGCAGGCTCACAGCATCCAGGTGTGCTCGCGGTTAATTGAAAACGGTCAGGAATCAAAAGATCTGCTTGTCGCGGCTCTGCTCCACGATCTTGGGAAAAGCAGGCACCCGCTGCACGCCTGGGAGCGGGTCCTGATCGTTATCGTAGAGAGAATGAGTCCGACCTGGCTCGAGCGGTGGGGCAAAGGGAATGTGCGAAGCTGGAAGCGCCCATTTGTGGTGGCAGCTCAGCATCCAGCATGGGGAGCAGAAATGGCTCAACAGGCTGGGGCCTCCGAACTAACTGTTCGCTTGATTATTCGGCATCAAGAGGCCTGCCCGAATATTGAAACACCAGAAGATATTCTGTTGAGATGCCTTCAACAGATTGATAACGAAAGCTGAGGGTCTGAAATGACAATTCAAGTAGCGATCATTGGTACTGGACAGATTGGAGCTTCCTTCGGATTAGCTCTGGCAGGTAAGAAAGAATCGCTGGTGCGGGTAGGTCACGACAAGGAAACGAAAATTGCTCAAAAAGCTGAGAAGCTTGGCGCCGTGGATCGAGTTGAATCAAATCTCCCCAGATCCGTTCGGGAAGCAGAGCTGGTCTTGCTGAGCATACCGATGGACCAGATTCGGGGGACGATCGAAATTATTGCCCCAAACTTGAAAGAGGGAGCAGTTGTGATGGAAACCGGGCTTGCCAAAGAAGCCGCAGCAGCATGGGCCAGAGAATTCCTGCCGCCAGATCGATATTTCGTCGGTCTCACCCCGGTGCTCAACCCGGCATTCTTGAATGAGACAGGCACGGGTATTGATGCAGCGCGAGCAGACCTTTTTAAGAACGGTTTGATGGGGATCACGGCGCCTGCGACAACCCATTCAGGTGCGATCAAGCTGGCGGTGGACCTGACCCGCCTGGTGGAGGCTTACCCGCTTTTTGCGGATCCGGCGGAGATTGACGGCTTGATGTCATCCACCCACTTACTCCCGCAAGTCATGGCTGCTGCACTCTTGAATATGACCATTGATCAACCGGGTTGGATGGAAGCCCGGAAAGTTACTGGGAGGATGTTCACCAAAGCCAGCGAGCCGGCTGCGCTTTACAGTGATGCAGCCGCGGTCGGAGAAGCGGTCATCCTGAACCGTGATAACCTCCTGCGGGTGATTGATAATTTGATTGCCTCGCTGTACGAGTTTCGCGGATCAATTGAGGAATCGAATCGGGATGGGCTGCTGGAATTGCTTGAACGCGCCCGCATCAACAGAAGGACCTGGTGGGGTGAGCGGCTGCGGAGCGAATGGGCATACAATTCGGCTTCGAGAGTAGAAATCCCAGAGAACCCAGGACTGATGAGCCGGTTAATTGGACTGGGCAGCAAGCAAAAGAAATAATATCATCCATCAGAATGAGATCACCAATCGCCTGGAGAAGGGTAGAAAATGAAACCAAAACTGCAGTGGATTGAAGAAGAGATCAAGAACCTCAAAGAAGCTGGTTTATACAACCAAATCCGCACCCTGGGTTCTCCGCAGGGCGCCTGGCTGGTAGTCGATGGGATCCGCGTCCTGAATTTCTGTTCAAACAACTACCTCGGATTAGCTAACCATCCAAAGATCCTGGAAGCCGCCCGAAATGCGATGGAGAAATACGGGCTCGGACCTGCCGCCGTGCGCTCGATCGCCGGGACCATGGATCTGCACCTCGAATTAGAGCAAAGGCTGGCGGCTTTCAAACGGGTGGAGGCGGCGATCACGTTTCAATCAGGATTTAGTGCCAATGGCGGCACGATCCCAGCATTAGTTGGAAAAGAGGATGCAATATTCTCGGATGAGCTGAACCATGCCAGCATCATCGACGGATCCAGACTCTCAGGGGCGCAGATCATTCGTTATGCCCACTGCAGTCCTGAAGATTTAAAACGGGTCCTTTCTGAAAACCGCCTCAGCTTCCCACGCGCCCTGGTGATTACCGATGGGGTTTTCAGCATGGATGGCGATATCGCCCCGCTGGATAAGATTTATGAGGTTACCCAGGAATATGAAGCGATCTTGATGGTAGACGATGCTCACGGTGAAGGGGTTTTAGGCAGAGGCGGTCGCGGCATTGTCGATCACTTCAACCTACACGGAAAAGTTGACATCGAGGTTGGCACCATGTCGAAGGCGTTCGGAGTAGTTGGCGGGGTGGTCGCTGGCAATTCGCTGGTGGTGGAATGGCTGAGGCAGCGCGGTCGTCCCTTCCTCTTCTCTTCTGCGATGACCGTGCCAGACGTTGCCGCCTGCCTGGCTGCGATTGACCTGCTCGAAGAATCGACCCAACTGGTGGATAAGCTCTGGGAGAACGCCCGTTATTTTAAGGCAGAGATGAAAACGATGGGATTCGATACCGGAAACAGCGCCACTCCAATCACTCCCGTTATGTTAGGCGAAGCCCCACTGGCGCAGCAGTTCAGCCGAGATCTTTTTGAACGCGGTGTTTTCGGCATGGCAATCGGTTTCCCAACCGTGCCGCGCGGAAAAGCGCGCATCCGGGTGATGATTTCGGCATCCCACACGAAGGACGATTTGGATCAAGGACTGGATGCCTTCCGAATAGTCGGCAAATCTCTAGGAGTGATTGCATAAGAAAAGAAGCCCGGCAGAATGTCGGGCTTCAGGTTAGATTTAGTTTTTATTGAGGTCAGGGGGTCTCTTGGAAGGGATCGATGGTTGGGTTAGTGCCAGCCCACGTGCAGCTTGGTCGTCCGTCCAGGTTGCAGTTCGTCCCTTGAGAACACCGGTGGGAGAGCACCCGCCCCATAGTATCGGGGATTAAGTCGGATGGGTACACTACCTGAGCTTCCAGGCTTACTTGCTGGTTCACATGATGGCAGTAACAGGTCTTCAGGACATCCCAGGTTGTTACAGACATAGAAACCTCCGCAGCATGCATTGTTAAGATTATACAATTGAGAAAAGACCGATCATAGTGTCAGGTGTCACAGAAAAAGTGGACAATTTACATCTTGTAAGATAGATGGACTAGAAAAATAGGCGAACCTAAGCTTGACATGCGGCTTTCCTCACGTATAATCTAAGATACCTTTCAATTCTTATATCGAAAAATTTTTAGATAGAATTGGAAGTTACGCCGAAAGGAGGTGGTCACGCCGCTTGAAACAGCGTGGAGTTACCAATGGGTCCAATCCCATGGGTATCTGGATGATGATCTACCATACAATCTTTTTGGAGGAGAACGATGAAAAATAATAAGTTCTATCTTGTGGGGGTGTTCGTACTGTTATTCAGCATGGTTCTGGGCGCCTGCGCGCCGGCAGCCACCCCTGCACCAGCGACTGAGGCGCCTGCCCCAGCCGCGACCGAAGCACCTGCTGAACCCGCTGCAACTGAAGCGCCTGTAATGACTGAGGCGCCTGCAGCGACCGAAGCGCCGGTTATGACCGAAGCGCCCGCACCTGAGAAGAAAACCTTTATCTTTGGCCGCGGGGGCGATTCGGTTGGTTTGGACCTGGCGATCGTCACAGACGGTGAATCGACGCGGGTTGGTGGACAGATCCTTGAATCACTTTACACCTTCGCTCCCGGCACAACTTCTCCAGTCCCAGCCCTTGCGGAAGAATGCGTACCGAACGAAACCGCGACGGAATGGACCTGCAAGCTGCGCCAGGGTGTTAAGTTCCACGACGGGACAGATTTCAACGCCGATGCCGTGATCTTCAACTTCGACCGCTGGCGCTTCACTACCAACCCCAATCACTTCGAGTCGCAGGTCTTCGAATACTACGAGGCGATGTGGGGCGGCTTCGATGATGCCAGCATCATCACTTCCGTCGAGAAAGTGGACGATTTCACGGTCAAGTTTGTCTTGAGCGCACCTCTCGCTCCATTCCTCGCAAACCTGGCGATGGACTTCTTCGCCATCTCGAGTCCCAAGGCGATCTCGGACAATGGGGAGAAATACGGCACTCCAGCAGTTGGCGCAGTTGGCACCGGACCGTTTGTCTTCAAGGAGTGGGTGGAAGGCGATTCGATCACGGTTGAAGCTAATGAAGATTATTGGGGTGGGCGCGCGACTATCGACGAGATTGTATGGCGCGTGATCCCGGATGACTCAGCCCGCTACCTGGCGCTCAAATCCGGAGACATCGATGGGCTTGAACAGGCGACAGCCGAGGATGTCACAGCGGCTGAATCGGATCCCGAACTGCAAGTAATTTTTGACGCCCCCTTGAATACTGCCTATCTTGCGTTCAACTACAGGGTCAAGGAACTGCAGGACAAGAAAGTCCGGGAAGCCGTTGCGCATGCCGTCAACTGGCAGGCAGTTGTTGAAACCTTCTGGGGTAAGTCTGGGATTGTCGGCAAGACTTTAATCCCACCTTCGATGTGGGGTTTCAATGATGCGATCGAACCTTGGAGCTATGATCCAGAGCTCTCCAAGCAGCTGCTGAGTGAAGCAGGCTTCCCGGATGGTCTGAGCGAGGTCACAATCGCCGAAGATATTCCGGATGCGAGCGGGGCGGTAGTGTTCAAAGCTGGCGACAAGATGCCGCTGCGGCTTTACTACCTGCCGATCGCACGCTTCTACTTCCCATCTGGGAAAGAGGTCGCCGAAGCAGTTGCTGCTGACCTGGCAAAAGCCGGGATCAATGTTGAGCTCTACCTTGAAGGCGACTGGCCAACCTACCTCGGCGCCCGCCGTGAAGGCAGACTGGCTGGACTTTACTTCCTTGGCTGGGGCGGCGACAACGGCGATCCGGACAACTTCACCGGCTATTTCTTCAGCGGCGGTGCCGAGCCGATCACTCGTGAAGGCTGGTATCAGAATCCCGCCCTCGCCGAGCTGCTCAACAAGGCGCTGGTGACCCCCGGACAGGATGTTCGTGAGCCGATGTATAAAGAAGCGGAGCAGATGCTGCACGATGACGTCGCTCGGATCTTCTTCGCACACCAGGCGACCCCGATCCTCCTGGCGGCGTATGTCAGCGGATACCAGCCACAAGCGGTCGACGCCGATAACTACAACCTGGTGGTTTTGAATAAGTAGCAGGATGCTCGCCTGTCGTGAGTGGAAACTGATGCCCCATTCATTACAGAATCTGCTGGGGGATGGGTATTCCCATCCTCCAGCTTTTTGGATATTTTGGTCTGTAAGTTAAAACCTTCATGATTACGACGAAGTAATCCAGATTCTAATCAGGAGGAGCACTTGACCCGATATATCATTCGCCGGTTGATTTCTGTAATCCCTACTCTTATAGGGGTTACGCTGGTGATCTTCATGTTTCAGCGTTTGATCCCGGGCGATCCAGCGGTCGCAATGCTGGGAGAACATGCTGCAAAAGAAAACGTGGAACGAATCCGAGAACAGCTCGGTCTGAACCGACCCATGTTCTTGGATCGGGAAGCCCTCGTTCAGGGTGACTTTAAAAAGTTTTTTGACAGCCAGTACCTTCGCTATATGAGTCGGCTTGTGCGACTGGATATGGGAGAATCAATCCACCGGCGCGTCCCGGTGGCAGAAACCCTGGCAACCCGCTTCCCGGCTACAGTCGAGCTGGCGCTACTCTCGCTGCTGATCGCGGTATGTGTCGGTCTGCCGGTTGGGATCATCTCTGCGGCTCGTCGCAATTCGAAGCTGGACGGCGCTACCATGGTCGGCTCGCTGATCGGGGTATCGATGCCCATCTTCTGGCTCGGGATCATGGAGATTATGCTGTTTGCTGTGATCTTGAAGTGGCTGCCTGCCGGAGGACGGATAAGCACCGGGATCGAGATCAAGTCGATTACAAACCTTTATCTGCTGGACAGCCTCCTCACCTGGAATATCCCCGGTTTTATCGATACATTCCAGCATATCCTCTTGCCGGCGATAGCCCTGGCGACCATACCGATGGCTATCATCGCCCGCATGACCCGCTCGAGCATGTTGGATGTCCTTCAGGAAGATTACATCCGGACCGCAACCGCGAAGGGTCTGGATGAGAGGGTCGTGCTTTACCGCCACACGCTCAAGAACGCTTTCCTGCCAGTGATCACAATCATCGGTATTCAGGCAGGGACATTGATGGCTGGTGCAGTGCTCACCGAGACGATCTTTGCCTGGCCCGGGATCGGTAAATGGGTTTACAACTCGATCCTGGCTCGAGATTACCCAATTGTCCAGGGCGGCACCCTTTTAATCGCGATTATTTTTGTATTTTTCAATCTTCTGGTCGATATTTCTTACGCCCTTCTCGATCCGCGTATTCATTATGATTGAGGCTTATTATGGTTGAGGCAACTCCGGTAGATATTGAGGTGGTCGATTTTGCAGTAAGGGCTCACCGCTCCTTATGGGTGGACGCCTGGCGCAGACTGATCTCCAGCAATACTGCCCGGCTTGGGATGTTTATTGTGGCGTTATTTGTGCTTTCGGCCACTTATGCTCATTTCTTTTGGGAATACAATCCAAAGACCGACCTGGACTATACCTTGAAGTTAAAACCACCTAATTTGCTGCCAACCGAGGAGGTACCTTCGGTCCATATTTTTGGGACCGACAAGTTAGGACGCGACGTGTTTACCAGAGTGGTTCATGGCGGCTGGAACTCGCTGCGGGTTGGTCTGGTAGCGGTAGCGATCTCAATGTTCACAGGGGTTTTGCTTGGCCTGTTGGCAGGATTCTATGAGAGTATGGAGATCACCCAATCTGAGCGCATTTTTCTCCAGGGGCTGGTTGGGTTAGGCATGGGACTTCTGCCAGCCTGGATCGCGGCACAGTGGTGGATGGCAGTGCTCTTCGGGATACTTGGCGTGGCATCGGTTTATTTCTGGCGCTTTTGGAGCGGCAGCCCGAAAAGGATCGCGCTTTTTGGAATATTAGGATTGTTGATCGGAGGCGGTTTGGGTTATATGACTGCGCCGCTGGTGGGTCTGGTTTGTGGAATCCTGGGGCTTGGGATCGGCGCGTTTCTTGCCACGCCATCGAACGGCAAGTTTTTCTCGGATCTGGTGATGCGCGCGATGGATATCGTCCTGGCTTTTCCAAGCTACCTGCTCGCAATTGCGATCGTTGCCTTTCTTGGACCTGGTCTGGAAAAAGGGATGATCGCCATTGGGCTTGTGGGCATCCCCATTTATGCCCGGCTGGCGCGCTCAGCGGTATTATCGGTTGCCCAAAAGGAATATATCCTGGCAGCGACTTCAGTTGGCGAAGGTCACGGACGAATCATCTTCCGGCACATATTCCCAAATATCCTTTCACCCATTATTGTCCAGAGCACGATGGGCCTTGCAGCTGCGATCCTCGCCGCGGCAGCATTGGGTTTTCTTGGGCTGGGGGCGATCCCGCCTGAGCCTGAATGGGGGGCAATGCTGGGCGATAGTTATAAATATATGTCGAGCGGCTCCTGGTGGGTTGTACTCTTCCCAGGTCTAATGATCATGTTCAGCGTGCTGGGTTTCAACCTGCTTGGTGATGGGCTACGCGACGCCCTGGATCCAAAAATGCGCATTTAATTAATAAAACAAAACACGCTTTAAGTATCACAGGGAAATCATGGCAGAATTTTTGATGGAAGTAAAAAACCTGCGTGTGCGCTTTCACACAGAAGACGGTATGGTGAAGGCGGTAAATGGGGTTTCCTACACATTGGAACCTGGGGAAATCGTTGGCGTTGTAGGGGAGAGCGGATGCGGTAAATCTGTACACGCCCTAGCGATCATGCGTCTGATCCAGATCCCGCCCGGTCAGATAGAAAGCGGCGAAGTCATATTTGATCAGCGCAACCTGCTCCAATTGACCGAATCGGAGATGCGTCAGGTCCGGGGGCGTGATATCTCGATGGTTTTTCAGGATCCAATGAGCTCACTAAACCCGGTTTATACGGTGGGATTCCAGATAATGGAAGCTTTAATGCTTCATAGGAGATTGGATAAGAAGCAAGCTCGCGATCGGGCAGCGGAGCTGCTGGATTTGGTGGGCATCCCGGGGGCGCGCCAGCGCCTGGATGATTACCCTCACCAGTTTTCTGGCGGAATGCGACAGCGTGCGATGATCGCCATGGCGCTTTCGTGCGAGCCGAGGCTGCTTATCGCTGATGAACCGACGACTGCTCTCGACGTAACGATCCAGGCACAGATCGTTGACCTTGTGATGCGCTTGCAAGAAGAGTTGGGAATGGCGGTGATGTGGATTACCCACGATCTCGGGATTGTGGCGGAGATGGCACGGAAAATCAATGTAATGTACGCCGGGTACATCATCGAGCGCGGGCTTGCTCATGATATCTATAAGCAGACCCGCCATCCATACACCCTCGGTTTGCTTGGATCCCTGCCGCGCATTGATGAAGCTCCTGGTACGAAACTGGTTTCAATCCCAGGGCTGCCGCCAGATTTGGTATCTCTGCCGACGGGCTGCCCTTTTGCGGCGCGCTGTACTTATAAGATCGATCGCTGCCTGCTTGAAATGCCGCCGCTTGAAGAAACGGATGGCGTAGAACACTTGGCGGCATGCTGGCGCTGGGAGCTCCTGGCAGGGAGGGCTGCAGAATGAGCGAAGAGCAAAAATGGCTTGTGCGCGTCCGGAATTTGAAGAAATATTTCCCAATTCACCAGGGAGCAATCATTCAAAAACATACCGGCGATATCAAAGCGGTGGACGATGTCAGTTTTGATATTATCCAAGGCGAAACGCTTGGATTGGTAGGGGAGACAGGCAGCGGGAAAACCACTGTTGGGCGAACCATGCTTCGGCTTTATGAGCCTACGAGCGGGAGCATCCTCTTTGGAACTTCAGATTTATCGAAGATGGAAGGGACCGAGCTGCGCAAGATCCGAGCCCGGATGCAGATGATCTTTCAAGATCCTTATGCATCTCTCAACCCGCGTATGACCGTGGGCTCGATACTGTCCTCGCCTCTCGAAGTGCACGGAATTTGGAAAGGAAACCAGAAACGCGATCGGGTGGACCAGCTTCTGCAAATGGTGGGGCTCAATCCAGATTTTGTCAACCGGTATCCGCACGAATTTTCGGGAGGTCAGCGGCAGCGGATCTGCATCGCCCGGGCGCTTGCTTTGAGCCCAGACCTGGTGGTATGTGATGAGCCGATCTCATCCCTGGATGTCTCGATTCAGGCTCAGGTTGTCAACCTGCTCGAGGCGCTGCAGAATAAACTTGGTCTGACATACCTTTTTATCGCTCACGATCTCAGCATGGTGCGCCATATCAGCGACCGGATGGCGGTCATGTATCTTGGGAAAATCGTCGAGCTTGCCGATCGAAATGAGATTTACCAGCACCCGCTCCATCCATACACCCAGGCGCTGATGTCGGCAGTTCCGGTTCCAGACCCAGATATTGCCCGGAAGCGGAAGCGGATCATCCTTCAGGGAGATATTCCCAGTCCTGCAAACCCACCAGTGGGATGCAATTTCAATACTCGCTGTCCTTTCGCAAAAGAGGTGTGCTTCAAGGATGAGCCTGAATATCGGGAATTTAAAGCCGACCATTATGTTGCCTGCCACTTTGCGGAAGATTTCCTTAGTTCACGTGGATGAGTATTGACCGGATCCGGAGACACCCAGACCGCCTGAATGCTTCGAACCAAGAAAATGAAATGAGCAAGCGGATTGTTTTCTTAAACCTGGTCACCCTGATTGCAACAGGGGCGCTGATCGCAGGCTGCAGCGGGCGCGGGCCGGGTCACGAGCCATCTGCATCGACCCCTTCCAGCCAACCAGCTGCATCAATATCAGCCACTCCTTTAATTTCAGAAGACCCAACGCCAGTCACTGAGGGAAGCCAGACTGAGCCTACAAAAGCCTTCGTACCTATCTCCAGAAATGCAGTGGATTGCGCTTATGGTGGGGAATTTAAATCCATCCAGGCACTGAATGAGAAAACCGTCCGCTTCGAGCTTTGTTATCCAGACGTAGCTTTCTTATCCAAGATCGCTTTTCCCTCCTTTGGGATCTTACCCTCCGAGTTCCTTGAAAGCACTGGCGGAGGCGGAAAGGACAGCCTGCTGCTTACTGCACCTGTTGGCAGCGGTCCCTATCAGGTCGAGAGCTGGACCCCTGGGCAAGAATTATCATTATCGGCATACCCTGGATATTGGGATTTAGATGCGGATTCTGTCCAAAAACTGATCTTTCGTTGGAATTTGGACGATTCCCAACGCCTGTTGGAGCTTCAAACTGGTACCGTTGATGGGATCGATGAGCCTAACCCCATGGATTTCGAGTCGATAAAAGCGGATTCCAACCTGGTTTGGGTATCCCGCGCTCCGCTGAGTGTTTCCTTCATTGGAATGAACAACACCTATCCCCCATTTGATAATCAGCTTGTTCGCCAGGCGATCTCAATGGCACTGGACCGCCAGGAGATTTTGGAAACATTATTCCCGATTGGTTTCCAGCGTGCCGATTTCTTTACTCCCTGCGTAATCCCCAACGGATGCGTTGGAGAGCCCTGGTATGAATATGACCCGGTAAAAGCCCGGGAGCTGCTGACAGAAGCAGGAATTCCAGATGGATTTGAGACGCAGATCTCATACCGCAGCGTTGTGCGCGGATATTTGCCAGAACCTGCCCTTGTGGCTGAATCAATACGGGCTCAGCTTCAGAAGAATCTGAACATTACGGCAAAACCCATTGCAATCGATTCCCCTCAATTCCTGCAGGCAGCGGAAGATGGACTGCTGCCTGGCCTGTTCTTGATGGGTTGGGGAGCGGATTACCCGGATGTCACGAATTTCCTGGACACCCACTTTGGCGCCGAGTTAACAAAAATGTTTGGAAATCCCTTTGATGATATCCTTGTCCCATTGGACCAGGGGAACAGCGTGGCGGGAGATGAAGCGAGGCGACCGTATTATGAGACTGCCAACAACGCCATTCGCCAGCATCTGCCAGTGATTCCACTTACCCACGGAGGCTGGGTGAAGCCAAATTCGTTGGCGCTGGCATTCCGCCAGAAGGTGGAAAAGGCTTATGCGGATCCATTTGGATTCGAGCGGTTCGCCGAATTTGCGCTGGACGGCCAGCCTGCAATGACGTTTATGCAGCGTTATGAGCCCCTTTCGCTGTACTGCGCAGATGAGACTGATACAGGTTCGCTTAGAGCATGCTCGCAGGTAATTGAACCCCTTTATCGATTTCAAATGGGTTCGTCGATAGTAGAGCCTGCATTGGCGGAGTCTTGCGAACCCAACCCTGAATTGACAAGCTGGACATGCAGCCTTCGGCAAGGCGTGAGCTTCCATGACGGTTCGATTTTAGATGCGAACGATGTCGCTGTTTCGATGATTGCTCAATGGGATGCCGCCGATCCTTTGCATAAAGGTCGCACCGGTACTTTTGCTTACTTCAAGAGTTTCTGGGGGAATTTCTTAAACGCTCCTTTAAATTAATCCGTCTTTGGGGGATGCCTTTGACATTCTGCCCTGCACCGAATACAATGGATGGCAGAATGTTTGATTACTTCGTAGAAACCGAATGAGCGCCTGGCCTGGAAAACTCATCATTGGTCTAACCGGCAATATTGCCACTGGCAAAAGCGTGGTGCGCAAGATGTTGGAGCACCTTGGCGCTTACGGAATAGACGCGGATTCGCTGGCAAATCGAGCGATAGCAAAGGGATCGCCAGGTTTTGGGCCGGTCGTGGAGATCTTTGGAAGATGGATTCTAACCCCTGATGGTCAGATCGATCGACTTAAATTAGGCCGGTTGGTGTTTTCAGATGAGGAAGCGCTGGTGCAGCTCGAGGCGGTTATCCATCCGCTGGTAAGAGAAGCGATCGATATTTTGGTAAGGCGGTCTCAGCAGAATGTGGTTGTGATCGAGGCGATCAAATTGATCGAATTGGGTCTTGCAGGTCTGTGCGACTCGGTCTGGGTAACATATGCTCCACAAGACCAACAGATCAAGCGCCTTACACAGAAGCGCGAGATGAGCGAATCCAACGCTCAACAGCGCATGTGTGCCCAATCGCCCCAGGAGGATAAGATCGCCAAGGCCGATGTAGTGATCCGCAATGAAGGCTCATTCGAAGACACCTGGAATCAGGTAGTGGCAGGCTGGTACCTTCTAATCCCTACAAAAGAAGAGGATGAAGCCAGGGCGGAAATTGCAGCCCCGACTGGTGCAATGAGCGTCAAGCGCGCCCGTCCACGCGAGGCAGCAGAGATTGCGGGTTTGATTTCCTATTTCAGCGACGGTCAGCGCACTCCCTCCCGCGACGACATTATGGCTGCCTTTGGAGAAAAAGCGTTCCTCCTGCTGAAGATGGATGGGCAGGTATTGGGGATGGTTGGCTGGAAGGTTGAGAACCTGGTGGCTCGGATAGACGATATCTATATAGACAGCAGCTTGAATTTTCCCGATGCGATGCGGGTGATGATGGGCGCAGTGGAACGATATTCACGTGAGCTGCAGTGCGAGGTCTCATTGGTATTTCTTCCCGGCGAATTGGAAGACCAGGCGGCGGCGTTATTGGTGTTGGGATATCAACCCAAGAAAAGCAAAGATCTGGGGGTACGCGCCTGGGAAGAAGCCGCGCAAGAATTGATGCCGACTGGCTCGACCATGCTTTTCAAACAGCTGCGGAAAGATCGCGTCCTGCGCCCGGTCTGAGGTCCGCAGGGGAGAAATAAGCCGTGTTTGAATTTCTGGATAATCTGGTAGCAAACCTGGCTTTCATATTCGAGCGCTTGAACTGGTTGAGCGCTCTGGATATTTTGCTGGTTGCTGCGGTTTTCTTCGCCGTTCTCTTGTCTGTGCGCGGCACCCAGGCTGTATTGCTGCTGAGAGGAATTTTTTTCTGGTCGTCCTGGTCGGATTGTTGACTTCGCTTGACGTGCTGCCGGCATTCTCCTGGTTGATGCGCACAGCCCTCCCTGCCCTGCTGTTTTCGATCCCGGTGATCTTTGCCCCCGAGATCCGCCACGGACTGGAACGATTGGGTCGTGCCGGGGTCAGCAGACCGAACGGGCTTACTTCTGCTCACATGCAAGACACGGTGGAGGATATTGTCTCCGCAACCATGCGGTTAGCAGACCGCCAACATGGTGCTTTGATCGTGCTCCAACGGCGCGACAGCCTGAGCGAATACGTCCAGACCGGTGTGCGGCTGGATGCACGCGTGACCCCTGAGCTTCTGCTCCAAATTTTCTACCCCAACACGCCCCTGCATGACGGTGCAGTTGTCATCTCGAATAAGCGCATCCTTGGGGCGGCATGTGTCATGCCGCTTTCTGCCAGCGGAGTTCTCAATCCAACTCCTGAAAGGCAGATGGGTTTGCGGCACCGTGCTGCCCTCGGGATCTCAGAAGCCAGCGATGCCGTTGCTGTGGTGGTGTCTGAAGAAACCGGGCAGATTTCCATCGTCCAGGCTGGAAAAATGATCCGGCGTCTGGATAAGGACCGGCTCGACAACATCCTGCACGCCTTTTTCGATCGAGAGGAACGCGGTGGAACTCATCGGAATGGTCCAGAAAGTCTTGGTATATTTTGGGCAAAAACAGGAGAACGAACCCTATTGAGACGGTCGATCTTTCACTGGCTGCGTGAGCACATTGGGACACTGCTTCTGGCTTTCGTGCTGGCGGTGGTCGTCTGGATTTCTGCTGTAGTCTCTGCAGATCCAAATGAGGAGCACACCCTCCGACCAATCCCGCTTCAGGTGACAGGATTGAATACCGATCTTGTGATCGTTGAAGAAATTCCAGATCAGGTTAGATTGACTTTGAATGCCCCAAAATCGATCTGGACAAAACTTAATAACGATCCATCGCTTGCGACCGCGTGGATCGATCTAACGGGGCAGGAAGCTGGTGACCACATCATCCCTGTCAAAACTAAGGTAGATATAAGCCCTTTCCGGTTTGAAAATGTTGAGCCTCAGACGCTCAATGTCCATCTCGAACCGCTGGTGAAGCGACAGATCCCCATCCAGCTAAAGATTTCTGGAGAGCTTCCTCTAGGGTATCGAAGCGGCGATCCAACCGTCGAACCTGAGACTGTGATGGTCTCCGGACCAAAATCATCCCTTGATCGAATCGAATCAGCACAAGTGGAAGTTAATCAATCCGGAGCAGTCGAGACAATCAACAGCCTGTTCCCGGTCAAATTTTTAGACAGCGCCGGACGGCAGGTGTCTGGGATGGATGCATCCTCGAACGAGGCTGCGGTAGTCCTACCGATTAACATCATGGGGAGATTTAAGAATGTTGCAGTCAAGGTAGTAACTACTGGTCAGGTAGCTAACGGCTACCGTTTAACCAACATCTCGCTTGCACCGCCCACCTTTACGGTTTTTTCGGAGAACCCTGAGCTGATCAATGACTTGCCAGGATTTATTGAAACCCAACCAGTGGACCTGGATGGTTTGACAGACGATGCCTCTGTTTCGGTTGACCTGAACCTTTCAGACGATATTTCGACGGTAAGAGAGCCCAATGTGATCGTGCACGTAAGCGTGGCAGCCATTGAGGGGAGTTTCACCCTCAATCTGCCGGTTGAGATCGTTAATTTAGCACCAGATTTGCAGGCTGAAGTCTCGCCTCTAACAATCGATGTGATCATTGCCGGACCGTTATTTGTACTGGAACAGCTGTCATCAGACGATTTCCGCGTTGTCGTTGATCTCAGCGGTTTGCCTCCTGGGGTATACCAGCGCACACCAATCATCCAGGTGGCGCCAGAACAAGTCCGAATACAGACCACCCTGCCAGAGACGGTGGAAGTGTCGATCCAGTCTGCGGCTGCTACTTCAACCGTCCCAACGACTCCCCAGGCACCCGCCCAATCAACCCTCACACCGACGCCAATCTCCAGCTCCCAAGTTCCAAACGCCACAGCCACGACCCGTCCTTAAGGAAATTCAATGAAAAAACCTCTCGTTGCACTTGTCGGTCGTCCTAATGTTGGGAAAAGTACCCTGTTCAACCGCCTGGCAGGAGAGCGCCTGGCAGTGGTGGATGCAACCCCAGGGACCACCCGCGATCGCTTGATGGCTGAATCTGATTGGAATGGGAAGTTTTTTGATATTGTGGATACCGGGGGGATAGATCCTGTGGCTGCTAGCGGAGGCAGGCAGCCATTATCCATTGGATCTGCCGATTTTATTGAATCGATCCGCCTGCAGGCTGAAATGGCGATTGAAAATGCGGATGTTGTCTTGCTAATGACCGAAGCAGAAAATGGGGTCACTCCTGCAGATCAAGAGATTGCCCAGCTATTGCGCCGTCATCAGAAGCAGGTAAACGGCCAGCCCTGGCCGCCTGTGCTGCTGGTTGTCAATAAGGCTGACAGCGCTAACAGACGAGATATGGCTTACGAGTTCTATGAATTGGGAATGGGTGACCCATATCCAATCTCGGCGATCCATGGAACCGGAACGGGCGACCTGCTGGATGCGATCACGAACCTGCTCCCGGATAGCGAGGAGCAGGAAGAAACCGACAGCGTAAAAATCGCAATTGTGGGAAAACCCAACGCCGGAAAATCCAGCGTGCTCAACCGGCTGGTGGGGGTAGAGCGGGCGATTGTCAGCCCAATCCCTGGTACAACCAGAGATGCCGTGGACACGCAATTGGAGTATGAAGGGTTATCGATTACCCTGATCGATACCGCAGGGATCCGCCGCAGAGGGAAAATCGAACCTGGGGTAGAAAAATACTCAGTGATCCGATCTCTCCAGGCAATCGAACGGGCAGATGTCTCGCTCTTAATCGTTGACGCAGAGAGCGGAATAACCTCTCAGGATACGCATATTGCGGGTTTTATCCTGGATGCCTGGAAGAGCGCGGTGGTACTGGTCAATAAATGGGATCTGATAGAAAAAACTACCTATACCATGAATGAATACACCGAACGAATCCGGCAAGAGCTCAATTTCATGGATTACGTGCCGGTTCTTTTCATTTCGGCGCAAACTGGACAGCGGGTGGAGCGGGTGCTACCATTGGCGCTGCGAGTTCAAGAAGAACGGTTGGTGCGCCTGTCGACCTCCCAACTGAATCAGATCTTGCACCGAGCTCAGGATGAACACCCGGCTCCATCACCCGGAGGGCGGCAGTTCAAAATTTATTACGGCGCACAAGTTCGCAACGATCCACCGACATTCCTGATCCATGTTAATGATCCCGAGCTTGCCCATTTCAGCTATGTGCGTTATCTAGAAAACCGGATTCGCGAGGAATATGCTTTTGCCGGCACCCCAATCCGCCTGGTTTTCCGACCCAGGCGCTGATCACATCATTTCGGTAAGGATGAATGTACTCTCATCTTAAAACCTTGAAACGAGATAAGAGCGGTTTTATAATCCTTAATCAATGGAAAACGAATATTCAGATAATTCCTCATTAACCGAGATTGTATCCGAACAAGATACAATTCAGAAACAGGGACCTGGAATCTGGAGGTTTTTGCTGGATATCCTCGAGACCCTCGTGCTATCCGGGATTTTGTTCCTGGCTATCAATGCCATTTCTGCCAGGATTCGGGTTGACGGTTTCAGCATGGAACCAACCTTGCGGAACGGCGAATTTGTGATTGTGAATAAGCTAGCTTACCGCTTTGGCGAACCTTCGATAGGCGATGTGATCGTATTCCATTACCCGCGCGATCCTGCGCAGGAATACATCAAACGCGTCATCGGACTGTCCGGCGACCAGGTAAAAATCTCAAACGGCCAGGTAATGGTAAATGGTCAGGCAATCACAGAGCCCTATATTGCTGCTGCACCGCGCTATGACAGCGAGTGGTCGGTGCCAGAAAGCTCGTTATTTGTTTTGGGAGACAACCGCAACAATTCTTCCGACTCGCACAATTGGGGACCAGTTCCAATGGAAAATGTGGTGGGCAAAGCGTTGTTCGTTTATTGGCCTCCAACCGAGTGGGGATTGATCCAGGACCCGCTTTCTGTGAGCGCTGCGCCATGAGAAATAGATCGGTTGCGGGGAATGTGCTTTTAACTGGTAGATATATGCTGCTCATCAGCTTCAGAATTAATCGGCGCCTCCATCAGTTTTCGGCTGGAAGGAGGTTTGGCTATGCAAAGTAAGCAAGAAGAAGAATCAACTGTTCGGTACCACAATCTGTGTTCGGAATGCCAGACAGGTATCCTGAGACAAGAATACCTGACGTATTACACCTGGCTGAATGATGAGCTGATTACGGTGCCAAATTTCCCAGCCTGGGTATGCGACGTTTGCGGAAGACGGGATTATGACGAGCGGGCAATCATGCGGCTGAATACGCTGCTCAGCTCAGAAGGGCGGCGCAGGAGAGTGAAGCGCGGCAGCGCCCAATCCAGCGCCGCACGGGGAGACCGGCCAATTCCGTGAGCTTAAAATCCGACTGCTGAGGATCAATCCAGAGTTGACTTCGCCCAAAACAAGCCGATCAGCGATTTTGAGTCCTGCAACCCCCCATTCTCTGCCAGCTTCAAAGCTTCGCGGGCAGGGATTTTTTCTAATTCCAACACTTCATCTTCATCCTGGGGGAGCGGCGACGGGTATAGGTCTCGAGCCAGGTAGACATGCATAAACTCGCTCGAATATCCTGGCGCCAGGTAAAATGTCCCTAGTTTCGTGAATAGATTTGCCCCCATCCCGGTTTCCTCGCGGAGCTCACGTTGGGCGCACTGCAGCGGATCTTCACCGGGTTTGGCTACACCAGCCGGAAGCTCCAGAAGGTAATCTTCAATTGGCTGGCGATACTGGCGAACGAAAAGGATATTTCCTTCCTCGTCAATAGGTAGAATTGTGACCGAATCAAGGTGATCGATCACATCAACGATGACCTGTTTTCCATCCGGAAGTCGGAGAGTATCC
This sequence comes from uncultured Chloroflexia bacterium, assembly GCA_963827155.1. Taxonomy (GTDB): domain Bacteria; phylum Chloroflexota; class Anaerolineae; order Anaerolineales; family UBA4823; genus UTCFX2. The sequence continues at coordinate 272,949 of CAWGZV010000003.1, forward strand.
TTTCTCACTGTGAATACTGGACCCTGATAAACAATTTCTCTTTGCAGCCATTCTATGGTCATGGTTGAATCCTTGAAAAGTGTTTGCGATTATTCGCCAGTAGGCACCCAGATATTCTTTACCTGGGTGGCATGATGCAGGAATTCATGGCCTTCACCTTCGCCCTGGCTGGTCCAATCTCTTGGGAGGCCGTAACCGACCCAGGTGCGCTTCATATTCGCAGCTGATTCAAATTCCACATGATAGCAGCCTTCGCTCAACCCGAAGTACCACACTGAGTCTACATCTTCGTGCTCAATTAAAGTCTTGGTCAGGTGGTCCCGGTCTCCGGTGACAATATTGACCACACCTGGCGGGACATCCGAAGTATCCAGCACCTGATAGAAGTCGGTTGCGGAGAGTGGGTGCGCCTGGCTTGGGATCATGATCACGGTATTCCCACGGGCGATGGCGGGCGCCATGAGCGAGACAAACGAAAGCAGCGGGAATTCATCCGGGCAGGAAATTCCGATCACACCAATTGGCTCATTGATCCCCAGCGTTACACCGCGCAAAGTAGTCTCCTGCACCGTGCCGCCGTATTTGTCCGCCCAGGCAGCATAGCTGAACAGCCGCTCGATCGCGATTTCGACTTCATTTTCAGAGGAATTTATCGAACGTGCGGTCATCGCCTTGATTGTCCTGGCGAATTCGTTTTTACGCGCAGAGAGGTTTTCTGCGATGAAGTAAATGATTTGAGAACGGTTGTAGCCATGGCGCATCGCCCAACCTGGGTGGGCGGTATGCGCGGCGTGAGCTGCTTCGACCGCATCCCGGATATCTTTGCGGTTCCCATCTCCCACCTGTCCGATAATTTCGCCGTGCGGGTTGAGGACTGCGCAGGTGTAGTTCCCATCTGGACGAACTTGTTTTCCGCCAATGTACATCTTGGGTGTTCGGTCAATGTGCGGGATTTCTTTCCCATTTGCTCGAACGGTCCCGGGAAGGCTTGGTCGGGTGGGGGTATGCTCGCCAAATTTAGACTTGGAAGTGCGGTCTGCTGGCGGCGTAAAGCTGGGGTGAGGGCGATTTTGCCAGGCAGGACGCAGGTATTCGAACAAGCCCTCCCGGCCGCCCTCCCGGCCGAATCCGCTCTCACGGTAGCCGCCAAATCCGGAGGCCGCGTCAAAAAGGTTTGTGCAGTTCACCCACACCGAACCGGCTTTGACTTTGCTGGCAACGTCCAAGGCAAGGTTGATGTTCTCGCTCCAGATGCTCGCTGCAAGGCCATAGCGGGTATTGTTTGCAAGCTCGATGGCTTCAGCCGGACTTCGAAATGTGAGGGAGACGAGCACCGGTCCGAAAATCTCTTCCTGTACAACTTCTGCTGCTGGATCCAGATTGGTGATCAGTGTAGGTGGGTAGAAGAGCCCGCGATCTGGCAGGAGGATATCCGGCTGAAAGAGGCTGCCTCCTTCTCTGACACCCGTTTTCACCCAGTTGTCGATCGTATCCCATTGGGTTTTGTCAACGATCGCCCCCATATCGATACATTTGTCAAGCGGGTCTCCGACTCGCATGTTTCCCATGCGGGTCTTCAGCTTTTGGATGAACGTCTCGGCAATGTTTTCCTGCACCAGCAATCGCGACCCTGCACAGCAAACCTGACCCTGGTTGAACCAGATCGCATCAACGACCCCTTCGACAGCCCCATCCTGATCGGCGTCATCAAAAACGATAAATGGAGATTTTCCACCAAGCTCGAGTGAAAGCTTCTTCCCCGATCCTGCAGTTTGACGGCGCAGGATTCGGCCAACATCTGTTGAGCCGGTGAACGCGATTTTGTCGATATCCGGGTGGGTGACGATCATCGTCCCAGCTTTGCTGCTGCCGGTGATCACATTGATCACACCTGGAGGCAATCCGGCTTCTGCGACAATCTCGGCAAACAGGAGGGCGCTGAGGCGGGTATAAGAAGCTGGTTTGAGCACGACCGTATTGCCCATCGCGATCGCCGGCGCGATCTTCCAGGCGAGCATCAGCAGGGGAAAATTCCAGGGGATGATTTGCCCGATCACCCCGACGGATTGGTAATCGCTGAGCTCGGTTTGCATCAACTGAGCCCATCCGGCGTGGTAGAAAAAATGCCGGGCGAGCAGAGGAACATCGATATCGCGCGCTTCACGGAGCGGCTTTCCGTTATCCATTGCTTCAAGAACTGCCAACAGGCGGCTGTGCTTCTGGATATTCCGGGCAATGGCATAAAGATAGCGGGCGCGCACATGGCCTGGGGTTGTGCTCCAGGTTTGAAAGGCTTCACGTGCAGCCTGGACCGCCAGGTTCACTTCAGCTTCACCTGCCTGAGCTGTCTCAGCCAGGACTTCACCGGAGGCGGGATTGTAGCTCGGGTAGAAATCGGGATTGGCAGGCATGACCCACCGGTTGTTGATGAACAGTCCGAATTTTCGCCCATGATCCTCCAGCCAGGCGAAGGCGGCGGCAGGGGATTCGGGTGCAGGACCGTAATCCATGGATTTAAAAATCTCTAACACGCTCATGGTTTACTCCGTTCGCTCAAAAGATGGCCATTCGCAGAATGTCCATTCGCAGAATGTCCATTCGCAGAATGTCCATTATCCAATTGGCATGTGGTGGCGGGCAGCGTAATGACCGGTGAGGAAATGAGAAAGCTGGCGCTCCAGGTCAGTGAGCAGGCTGCTCGCGCCGAAGCGGAATAGATTGGGCATCAGCCAATCTTCCCCCAGCTCTTCCTTCATGAGCGACTGCCACTGCAGCGCCTGCTTCGCCTTACTGATCCCGCCGGCGGGTTTGAAGCCGACCTTATAACCGGTGCGCTCCCTGAAATCCCGGATGGCGCGGGCCATTACGAGGCTGACCTCCAACGTAGCGTTCGTGCTTTCTTTTCCGGTGGATGTCTTAATAAAATCCGATCCTGCCATCATCGCGACGAGGCTTGCCTGGTAAATCTGCTTGAGTGTCGCGAGCTCGCCGGTTGCCAGGATTGTCTTCATATGGACAGAGTCGCCGCATGTTTTTCGAAATTGGCTCAGCTCTTCATATAAAGCATCCCAATGCCCGGTCAAGACGTAACCGCGGTGAATGACGACATCGATCTCGGCTGCACCTGCTTCGATCGCCTGTTCGATTTCACCGATCCGTTGAGGCAGTGGGGTCTGCCCGGCAGGGAAACCTGTAGCAACAGAAGCGACCGGGATTTTCGTGCCCTTTAATGCCTCAACAGCATCTCGAACCCGGGAGGGGTAAACGCAAACGGCCGCAACAGTGAGCTCCTGACTAGCAAAGCCGAATGCTGTTCGCATATCCGGACGAATTGGCTGGCGTGCTTTTGCGCATAAACGCCCGATCCTTCCAGGGGTATCATCACCAGAGAGGGTGGTCAGATCGATACAGGAAATCGCCCGAAGCATCCAGGCAGCCTGCCAATCCTTCTTAATTGACCGCCGTCCTGAAAGCGTTGAGGTGCGGCGCTCCACCGCGCTGCGGTTCACACGAGCCTGAGCAATCCATCCCTTATCCAGGGGGATTCCCAGATTGCGTGAATGTTGTAATGCCATAGCTAAATCCTTTTTATCGATGGTTCAATAATGATTGTTGTAGATCAGAATGAGGGACTGTGCAGCGCCTTCGAAAAATACGCTTATTCTCGTTCTGATTCACCCGTCAATATGCTGACAAAGAAAGGGCAATAATAAATTGTACCAGGGTTTCTTTCTTGAATGAAGCAGCCACAGACCGTCGGTAAGCGTCAAAAAAGAGAGCAGCTTGCGAAGAGGCTGCTCTCTTTTTAGTTAATCGTATCAATCTCACCGGATATTTTAGGGTATTTGAAGAACCTGACCGGCAGTAATTGATCCATCTTCATCCAGCCCATTGACAAATATTATCGCGTTTGGATCAACATCACCGTATGCGCAGGCGATGGTATAAATCGTATCGTCGGAGCGTACAGTATAGGTGGCTGGATGCGGTCGAAGCGCCCGGCTGCCAGGGAAGCCACCCGTGTTCTGGGGGATGGTCAGAACCATGCCGTTGTAATAAACAGAGTAGGAAGTGAGTCCGTTGGTATTCAAAAGCGCACCGGGATTGACATTGAACCGGCGTGCGATGCAATACGGAAATTCACCGGTATGCAGCGAATAGGATGAGGGAATCCCTGGAGTAGGGTTGAAGGTTAGGTTTGGAAGCGGCGTAGCAGCTATTGGAGGTTGGACCGCACCCTGATCAGTCGAGGAGGGTGCTTCTGCGGTTGTGGCTGCGCCGGGAGCTGCCGGATTGGATGTTTCTAAGGAAGACGGCACTGGTGTAGTAAGCCCTTGAGTTGCCACTGCGGTCTGTGTGGCAAATAGATAAATTTGTTCGAGAACGTCTGTTGGGCCTCCGATTGGCTCAGAGACGTCCCCTTCAGCGGTCGACTCCGGTCCGGCAGTGCTTCCAGGGATTGACCGCTTACACCCAACCAGGCTGGTGATGATCAGTGCTGCAAGCAGAATTGCAATCAAGCGAAGGATTTTCATTATTTTGCTCCTTGTTTCGATCATTCCCGCCAAGTTCTTCCGGGCTTTGTGTCTCGCTTCATGCAGGTAATTCAAGGTTCGCAAATCTCATTGCATTGATACTAGCATAAACCAGGTATTGCGTCAAGTTATTGAATGTCCCATGCCACCAGATCAGGCGATAATCGGTATTGGCGTCGCCGGTCGAAATTCTGTGATGGATTGTCATTCAGATGCAGCCATTGTTATTTAAACCTACGCTTAATACATTCAGGCTGTATGTGTCAAATCAGGAAGATGCAATTCTCATACCATGCTGTGAGAGTTTGATCCTGTAGATTTATACGAGATTTGCCAATGCTCCTTGGATTCTTCTCAAGCCTTCCTCGAGCAATTGACGAGGGCATCCGAAATTTAGACGTACAAATCCCTGCCCGCCATTTCCGAAGATACTCCCGTCATTAAATGCTACACGAGATTTCTTAAGGAAGAATTCGCTATAGCTGCCCACGATACCGCTTTGGCGGCAGTCCAGCCAGGCGAGATAGGTTCCTTGGGGGGCCCAGACCTTGATTTGAGGAATTTCCTTTTGGATATAATCGACCAAGAAATCGCGATTCTGCTCCAGATAGGTCAGGAGCTGTTCGAGCCATTCTCCTCCTTCCTGGTAGGCGGCCAGGGCCGCTTGAAGGCCCATCAGGTTGACCCACGGAACCAGCCCTTTCCTGGCTTTAATAAAACGCTCGCGCAGCTCACGGTTTTGGATGATAGCAAATGAGCACTGCAACCCAGCTAAATTATAGGTCTTGCTGGGCGCCATCAATGTGACGGCGTGCATGGAAATCTCAGGATCCAAGGCAGCGATTGGGGTATGCGAGTTCCCATTATAGATCAAATCACAATGAATTTCATCAGAGCAAATCAAAACCCCTTTGCGGAGACAGATTTCGGCGGTTCGTTCCAGCTCCTGGGCGCTGAAGACTTTACCTACCGGATTATGTGGGTTGCATAAGATGAAGAGTTTGGTATGAAGATCCATGCCCTTTTCGAAGAGATCCCAATCGACGCCGTAGGATCCATCCGAAAAATGGGTGAGCTCCATTTCCTGGCTCAGGCAGCCAGTCTCGCTGGGGGCGTGCAAGATTGGGTGGTAAACAGGGGTTTGGAAGAATACGCCACCGTTTGGAGACGCGAAGGCATGGCAGGCAAGGTTGAAACCAGTCACAACTCCGGGCAGAAACAGGATGTCCTCTGGTTGAATGACCCATTTGTAGCGATCTCGTATGCGCTCAACCAGGGTAAGGGTTAGTTCTGACATTAGGTCAGTATGTTGGGTCGTGATCTCGGGATAACCGAACACGCCGTGGTCGACGCGGCAGTGAAGCGCCTGGATTACCGGTTCTGGCGACCGAAAATCCATATCGGCTACCCACATCGGAAGCACCTCTTCCGAGTAGGCGTGCCATTTCAAGCAGTCGCTGTCCTGGCGGTCTATGATTTCATCGAAGTTGTATTGAATAGACATACGGCTCCTGTCGATAAATGATTTATTCGGATTCGCTAAGAATTTCTAAGCTGACAGCATTATAGAGTTAAAAATCAGACAATGTGCAAGATTCATCTCCGGGAAGCGTACATTCCATTTATCCATTAACCCACTTTCCTAATGGCGTCGCCTTCAGAAGAAGCCCAAAACACAACTGCTCAAGTCAAGATCCGCCGCGAGAGGGTGACCGCAGATGCGAGTTTTCTGCTCGTAGCGCTGATCTGGGGAGGCGCATTTGTAGCCCAGAGGATAGCCGCCCAGGAGGTAGGTGTCTTTATTTTCAATGGGCTGCGTTTCTTGATCGGTGCGGCTGTGGTATTTCCTCTAATAAAATTTTCCCCAAAGCGAGACAAGCAGCCAGCGGACGCGCCGCAGCTTAAGCTCCATACCACTGCAGGTCTGATTCTTGCCGGTTGCTTGCTTGTCCTAGGCTCCGGCTTTCAACAGGCAGGGCTTAAATATACAAATGCAGGGAATGCCGGTTTTATCACGGGATTATACGTTGTTCTCATCCCCCTGTTCCTGGCGGTCTTCTGGAGGCGCAAACCCAGACCAGTGATCTGGCTGGCAGCTCTTATGGCTGCGATGGGCTTGTTCTTGCTGAGCACAAATGGATCGATGCAATTTCACCAAGGAGATGGGTTGGTGCTGATCAGTGCAGTTTTTTGGGCGCTGCATGTTATCCTCATCGAATGGATGGTCCAGCGTATGGATATCCTCAGCTTTGCGGCAGGACAATACCTGATCTGTGGGATTATCTCACTCAGTTTGGGGCTGCTCATCGAAAACCATTCTATGAAATCACTGTTAGATTACGGCTGGGTCATCCTTTATACAGGTGTTTTTTCTGTCGGGCTGGGGTATACCCTGCAGGCATTTGGTCAGCGCCGTGCGCCTCCAGCAGACGCAGCGATCATCTTAAGCATGGAGGCAGTGTTTGCGGCGCTGGCTGGCTGGTTTATTCTGCAAGAAACACTTTCTCCAATACAAATGGTAGGCTGCGGGATCATGCTGGCGGGGATGCTGATTGCTCAATCAGAGGCGGTCTTAACAAGGCGCAGGGGTAATTAATGTATGTACTTTGGGATTTCATCAGATTTCAGAAGCTGGTCTTGATTTTGGCGGTGGTAATGGTGTCGTCGTGCAATTATCCGGGGTTCTCGATGACTTCCTCAAACCAGTCAGTTGATGAAATCCGGCAGACCTTAGACGCGATCTCGATATCGGATGCTCCGACAGATTCCCCGCCCGAAAGTAATCCACTTGCGACAGTCCCACTGCAAGCAACCCCAAGTCATGCTGAGTATACTGCTCCCATGCCCGGAGGCGCGCCGCTTGCCGGTCTCGAGAGGATTCAATATATCTCTCAACCAGGGGATACGCTTCCAGCGCTGGCGCGGCGCTTCGATATACCGCCGAATGCGATTCAGTCTTCAACCGTCTTGCCTTCAGAAAGTCTCATCCCTCGAGATCTGGAGCTGTGGATCCCAAACCGGGTGGGAAGTCCCCCATTTCCTGAAGCCCTGATACCTGACGTGGAGGTGATCAACTCAATTTCGGCTGAAAACTTTGATGTGACTGCAGAAATCAACAAACATGCAGGTCGTCTCAGTACTTTTGTGGATATATCGCAGCGCGAGAAGCTTCTGGCTGCACAGATCATCCAGCGGGTTGCGATCGAATCTTCAATCAACCCGAGGCTCTTACTGGCGTTGATCGAACAGCAGTCGGGGTGGGTGACGGGGAAGATCAACGAGCGCGGGGATGAAAAATATCCTCTGGGATTTCATGTCAGCGGCTCGGAAGGACTGTATCGAGAGCTTTTGATCGCCGCGACGCATCTGAATGCCGGTTATTACGGCTGGCGCGATGGCTCGAAAGTCCAGATCCAGTTTCTGGATGGGACCACGGCGCGTCTGGATCCGCGCTTGAATGCTGGCACCGCCGCTCTACAGAATATGTATACCAAACTCTATCGGAAAGACCAATGGTATGCAGCGCTTTATGGTCCGGGAGGATTTCTGGATGTCTACCACCAGCTATTTGGAGATCCGTGGAAATTGGCAGCCCAGGCTGGCGAGATATATCCAACGGATTCGTTTCAGCCTGCGCTCGAGCTTCCTTTTACTCTAGGAGAGCGCTGGAGTCTGACCGGAGGTCCCCATCCATCCTGGAAGACTGGCAGCCCGCGCGGAGCGTTGGATTTTGCACCGGTCACCGGTGAGCCAAGCTGCTCAGTTTCGTATACATGGATTTTGGCGCCTGCTTCTGGTGTTGTGGCGCGCTCTGAAAGAAACGTGGTTGCCCTCGACCTCGACGGAGATGGGAAGGAGCAGACCGGCTGGGTGATCGTATTTATGCATGTGGCAGACCGCGATCGGGTTCCGGCAGGCATGCAGGTGAATCTTGACACAAAACTTGGGCATCCTTCCTGTGAAGGCGGAACGAGCACCGGATCGCATGTGCATGTTGCCCGAAAATTCAATGGAGAATGGATTGCGATTTAGGGACCGTTGCCATTTGATTTAAGCGGATGGCAGGCGTTCGCCAGTGAAAAGAATTATCAGGGGGGGATGGAGAAAGATGGTCAGCAAGTCGTCGCTAGCCCAGTTGGGCCTCGCACCTCGATTGTTGTTCGTTGAGCCAAAAAAAGATTTTTTACTACGGAGAACTCGAGCTGAGCTCCTGCAAAATTGCCCAGGTGTAACGAGCTGCATTCTCGAGAGCTTCTGGGCTAATATGCTCGAGGGTATCTGACATCTGGTGCCAGTGGGCGCTTGGGGAGTTGGCGCCTGGAGTGGAAGCGCTATAAGACCCATTCGCGGGCACGGCGCAGAGGGTCAGCGCTGCTAATCCGCGCTGGGTAGCGACGAGTGCATCGGTGTAAGCCAGACCGGCTCCTGAAAAGACTTCCAGCTCTGGGAGGCAACCGCGACCTGCCGGGCGATGTCCAAGGCGCGCATGTGGGTTTTGTGCTTGATCATCAGTCCATCTGAGGTCAGAAATTTCAGCCTGCCAGAGCCTACCTGGTCAAGGATAATATAAAATGTCTTGTCCCCCAAATCCGCTTCATGCGCATCCAGATATGCCCGCATCCCATAAGCCCACACTTCCTCACAGCCGGTAAAGGCAAAATGCACTTCGAGATTCGGCAATGGAGATTTATTCAGCATCCTCGCCACCGCCAGCAAGACCGCGGTCCCAGAAGCATTATCATTTGCGCCAGGCGAGTAAGGTGTGAAATCTGCGTGCAGGCACATTGCCAAAGCAAAAACCTGGATCGGAACCAAAAGGATACCAAGCCATCGGACCGTTCCCCAATTCAGCGCCAATCCCAAGGTATAGCCTAGCGCCCCTAGTCCCATGCTGAACAAAGTCAGTCCGATCAGCAGACTGAAGGCTTTCTGCCATTTATCTGAGGAATAAAAAATTGGGGTCCGGTGTGAATCGAGATGGGCACACAGCACTACCCGCCCTTGGGGCTCCCCTGAAGCTGGGATAAGTCCGCTGACGTTTTGACTTCCCGATCGCGGCAGGAGGCGTTGCAGCCAGCTCGACTTAAGATTGGTTTCGACCAGCATGCCTCCAAATCCCAGCGCGTTAAAGCAGCGCGGCGAGAAAGGTTGCGCCTACCCCGGGGAATAACAGGCTGGATATGGAGCCGGTCAGCGCTAATCCGAAAGCCAATCCAAAAGGCCAGTAGGTCGAAGGGACTGCCAAGAACTTTTCCATTTGCACGTCGAGGACCCCCAACAACCGCATCCGTTCGGCAATCCACTCCCCAGCTTTGCGTTCTTCTTGCGTGCAGCTTCCTCTCCCCCCAATATCCTGGGATAATCCCTGGATCGTATAGCGCATCATTTCGTCCAAGTCTTGCATGGTTATACATTACTACCGCATGCATGGAAAATCAAGGTTATTTGAGGCAGAATAATGTTTTTGTAAGGCGTAATCTGGTATAACTGGGCGAAATCGAAGAGTAGATGAGGCAATATGACCGATCGAGGCGTGCTTGACCATTATCGCAAACTATTAAAATATACCTGCCCACACCGGTAATGTAACCCTCTATGAAGGAAATACGCCGCTGATCCCGGCCCCAAAGCTGGTGGAAGAGCTTGGAGGAGGTTTTGAGCTCTGGATCAAGTTTGAAGGAGTAAACCCAACCGGCTCATTTAAGGACCGCGGCATGACAGTGGCGATCAGCGAGGCATCAGGACGAGGAGCGAGAACAGCAATTTGCGCTTCCACCGGGAATACAGCCGCCTCTGCCGCAGCATACGCGTCACGCGCCGGGATGGAGTGCATCGTCCTGATCCCTCAGGGTAAAGTGGCGGCAGGGAAGCTTGCCGGTGCAGCGGCATACGGCGCTCAAGTGATCCAGGTGGAGGGTTCATTCGATGACGCCCTGGGGATGGTTGTGGAGATCACCGGGTCGCGGCCGATCGCGCTGGTCAATTCACTAAATCCTTATCGTCTGGAGGGGCAGAAGACTGCCGCCTTTGAGATTTGTGATCGGCTTGGGAGGGCGCCTGATTGGCTGTGCCTGCCCGTAGGCAATGCCGGAAACATCACTTCCTACTGGATGGGGTTTCAGCAATATCAGGCGCTGAAATCCACAGGAGTGCCGCATATTCTGGGAGTCCAGGCTGCAGGTTCGGCTCCGCTGGTATTAGGCCGCCCTGTCGAACATCCGGAAACGGTTGCGACTGCAATCCGAATTGGTCGACCTGCCCGCGGTGAGCAGGCGCTTCAGGCGGCGGAGGAATTAGGCGGAAGGATTATCGCTGTCGAAGATCGTGATATCCTGAAGATGCAGAAAATGCTGGCGTCAGAGGGAATCTGGGTCGAGCCGGCTTCTGCGGCTGGAATGGCAGGCCTTGCGGAACAAATCCAATCCCGGCAGGTTGAGCTTCAAGGCAAGCGAGTGGTGGCAGTTTGCACCGGGCATGGGCTGAAAGACCCGGATGCAATCACCAGGCAGATGAGCCCACCTAGAGTACTTCCGGCTGAAGTCAGAGCCTTGGAAGACCTTCTTTTTGGATAGCGGAATCCCAACCTTGACGACTATCCATGAGGCTGATATAGTTTCGCCTATGTTCCAGGAAAAGCTGATCCACACAATCGCATTCGCGTTGACTACCACTCCTATCAAACAGGTAGGGCGCTGCCGCGGCTGATCCAGGATCAGATCGAGAGATACATGCCAGCGCCCCGAAACTATCGGGGCGTTTTTCTTGAAGGGAATTCAGGAAGAATCCGGGAGGTTTTTATGGGAATAGATTCTGACCAGAATAACGAAAATGAAGCGGGCTCTCGCCGGACACTGGTGATGAAATTTGGGGGAACCTCAGTGGGCAGCAGCGAGGCAGTGAAGCAGGTTGTGAAGATTGTGAGCGCAGCACAGCATGAGTGGCCGCGCCTGGTGGTAGTGATTTCGGCGCTCTCGGGTGTCACAAACCGGCTGCTCGAAAGCGCCGTGAAGGCAGAAGGGGGGGACATCTCGCCGGCTGATTCGGCGCTGACCTGGATGCGGGATGAGCACAAAACGATCCTGGAAAGTCTGGTAGGTGAACCTCTCGTTAGAAAGCAAGTGATGGATGAGGTGGAAATTCTGCTGGCAGAGTTCGCCAGCCTGTGCCGGGCGATTAGCGTACTGGGGGAGGCAACCCCACGCGCCCTCGATGCGGTTGCTTCGCTTGGGGAAAAGATGAGTGTACGCCTTTTAGCAGCCGTGCTTCAGAGCTCGGGTATACCCGCTGCGCCAGTCGAGGCTACTCAATTGATCTTGACGGATGATTGCTTTCAATACGCTCATCCTGATTTACGAGCTACCCAAATTCAAACCCGGCTGGTGCTTGATCCCATCCTGGACGAAGAGATTATCCCGGTTGTGACTGGCTTTATCGCCTCTACCCCACAAGGAGCTACAACAACGCTTGGGCGAGGAGGAAGCGATTTTTCGGCAGGCGTGCTTGGAGCAGTGCTGCCCGCGGACGAGGTCTGGATCTGGACGGATGTCGATGGGGTAATGAGCGCTGATCCGCGGGCGGTGCCAAACGCGCGCACGATCCCTACGCTGACATACCGCGAGATTGCCGAGCTGGCGTATTATGGCGCCAAGGTGCTCCATCCCCGCACGATCCGCCCGGTGATTGAGGCTGGCATCGGTCTGCGGATCTGCAATACCTTCAACCCATCCAATCCGGGGACCTGGCTGGTGAGCGATGGCCCGCGCGTTCGGAATGGCGACGTGAAGGCAGTGACCGCAATCCGAGACCAGCGTTTGATCACGATCGAAGGAAGAGGAATGCTAGGTGTGCCGGGTGTGGCAGCTCGTGCCTTCGCAGCGGTAGCATCGACCGGCACAAGCGTACCGCTGATCACCCAGGCTTCTTCGGAGCAGTCGATCTGCTTTGCGGTGCCCATCAGCGCCGGGGACAAGGTGATCGATGCATTGAATGATGCTTTTTCTCTCGAGCTCGTCCGTAGAGATATTGATCGCATCTGGGCCTCCCAGGAAGTCGTGATTGTGACTGTCGTGGGTGTAGGGATGATCCACACGCCTGGGATTGCCGGGCGCGTTTTTAGTGCTCTTGGAAATGCCGGTCTGAATGTGATTGCGATCGCCCAGGGCTCCTCAGAAGTATCGATCAGCCTGGTTGTCGACGCGCAGGATGCCGACGAGGCTATTCGAACCCTGCACAACCTGATAGTGCCTCAATAAGGTGAAGACAGATGGGAAATCTTTTGAAATCTTATGGACGGGCAGCAGTCTCCGATTTTCTGGGAGACCGGATCGTCTATCGTAATTTACAGCCCTATGATCGCAGCCTGCCGGGGTTCGACCAATTACGTCTGGAGCTGAATATGCCAGGCGAGAATCTCCCACGCAAGAATGAAGCGGGATATGCCCGGGTGATTGCTGAGCTGCTCAAAGAATGCCGCAAGCAGGATTCTCCTGGGGGGCAGCTCGAACGGCTCGTTTTCGTCGGAGATACGCGTTTGCTGGATGGGACTGCATACGCCAATCTTTGCCGGGTTAGCGGGTGGTCTGGGCAGGCATTCATCGGCGCTGAAGATGATCAGCCGGCTTCGCTCATTCAGGAACAGGGTGAAAAAGGTCTGGCTGTTTTGCTTTCAAACCGCTGGGCTGCGCTGGAAACCTTTGATGAGCACTGCCGCTTGCAAAGGATGCCAATTGAGGAAGGAACGGCGGTAGTGATCGACCTGGATAAAACTACAATCGGGGCACGCGGCCGCAACGGACAGGTGATCGATGAGGCGAGGATGCAGGCGGTGGAGGAGACCGTCTCGGGGTTGTTGGGATCCGGCTTCGATAAGCAAAGATTTACGGCTGTCTACCAGCCGCTGAACCAACCCGAATTTCATCCTTTCACTGCAGATAACCAGGATAACCTGGCTTATGTTTGTCTGATCCTGGGTTGCGGATTGTTCGAGTTCGGTGAACTTGTAAGGCGAGTGCGTATGGGGGAAATGGAGTCCTTTGTGGAATTCATCGATGAGGTGGAAAATAGAAAAGGTGAGCTGAGCCTGGAGCTGCGGCAAATCCACCAAGAGATCATCGAGCGAGTTCGCAGCGGCGATCCAACACCGTTCAAAGCATTCCGAAGGAATGAATATATTCTCACTGTGAAAAGGTTTGGCTGCCTAGATGATTCGGCGCCAGTGGCAGAGATGCTAAATCAGGAAATCGTGATCACCCAAGAGGTGAGACGGATGGCTGAAATTTGGCGCGAGCGCGGCGCGCTGCTCTTTGGGCTTTCGGATAAGCCAGATGAAGCTTCACTTCCAACAGCAACATTAGCGGAAGGCGGTTCACAACCGCTCCATCGAGCCGTCACCCATGCTGTCGGCGAATAGCCGTCATGAACCCGGGTGATATAATTCGCCTGTTTGACCTCAGATTTTCACAAATAAGCTTATTTTAATTAAATTCGACCTGCATTGCGAAAGGAAGGATGATATGGATCCCGAAAGAAAACCTTCCGACAATAAAGATGAAGAGGAACTGCCGGTACAATGGAAGCAGATCCAGGGCGCAGTGTGGCTGCTTGGATTGGCGCTGATCGCCTGGCAAGATTGGTGGTGGCCGGGAATCCTGGTTTTGGCCGCAATCAGCGGTCTGACCCAGGCCGGAATCCAAATGTATATATCGAGGCAGGCTGAAGCCGGCAAGCACGAAATCCAGGATCAGGAGCTTGCCCGGGAGCGCGGCGAATGGCTTCCGGATGTCTGTCCGAACTGTGGCGGTCCGCTGAGTGTAGCCTCCGTTCATTGGAGCAGCCCGAATACTGCTGACTGCCCATACTGCAAGGCTAACCTGAAGAAGCGAAATTAATAATCACAAAAAATGAAGAGGGTATGATGTCATCAATCAATGTTTCTCCGGTTTGGAGCCGAACTTTTCCCCTGACCATCGCTTACGGCGAGGGTTGCTACATCTACGATACCGATGGAAAGAAGTACCTGGATTTCACATCTGGGATTGGTGTGACCAACACCGGGCATTGCCACCCAACGGTGGTCGCCGCGGCGAGAGAGCAGATCGGTAAAGTGATCCATGCCCAGGTCAATAATTATTACCATCTCCCTCTTCTTTCTCTCACCGACGCAATGCTGACGATCGTCCCTGATCCTTCCTTTGACTGCTTCTTTTTCACTAATTCTGGCGCAGAAGCGATCGAGAGCGCGATGAAGCTGGCTCGCCATGCGACTAAAAAACCCAACTTGATCACCTTCCAGGGGGCATTCCATGGACGAACAAACCAAACCATGGCGGCTGATACCGGCAGCACGATCTACCGGGCAGGGTATGCCCCGCTCGCTTCAGGGATTTTCGTCGCGCCATATCCTTATTCCTACCGTTATGGCTGGGATTCGGAAACGACCAGCCAATTTTGTTTGAACGAGCTGAGACATATGCTCTACAGCCAGACCGCGCCGTCTGAAACGGCTGGGATCTTAATTGAGCCGGTGCTGGGGGAGGGCGGCTACGTTGTCCCACCGGTCTCGTTTATGCAAGGGCTGCGGGCGATTTGCGATGAATTTGGACTGCTCCTGATCCTGGATGAAGTCCAATCTGGATTTGGCAGGACAGGAAAATTCTTTGCGGTTGAGCATTTTGAGATCGTGCCGGATATTATTACGGTCGCCAAAGGGATCGCCTCGGGTTTCCCGCTCTCGGGAGTCATGGCACGGCGAGAATTGATGGAGAAATGGGTTCCTGGCAGCCATGGGGGCACTTTTGGCGGGAATGCAGTCTCGTGCGCAGCCGCGGTTGCCACAATCGAGGTCCTGAAGGATGGTTTGGTCGAGAATTCGGCTCGGATGGGGGCAATTTTGATGGCAGGATTGAAGAAAATTCAGCAGAAATATCCGATCATTGGCGATGTGCGCGGATTGGGATTGATGATTGGGGTCGAATTTACCAATCCCGATGGGTCTCCAGGCTCTCAGATGAGCGACGCGGTGAAGATGCGCTGCATGGAAGATGGATTGCTCTTACTGCAGTGCGGGACATACCACCAGGTCATCCGCTGGATCCCCCCGCTGATTGTCAATGAAGGACAGATCGCAACCGCTCTGGAAACTTTCGAAAAGGCGGTTGGGCTTGGCTAATCCCAGGCGCTCGCGATTTCCCGGTTGAGCAAATTTGAGGACTCCATTTATTGATGTCTGAGACGGATTTGCAGATGATTTCCTCGTAAGCGCAACCTTTATTGATGGGATTATTAGATGGTTGAGATTTTTCAAAATGTTCTGCTAGGGATCATGCTTGCCGCGCCAATTGGTCCGGCTGGAGTGGCAGTAATCCAGAGCGGGCTGCGTTGGGGATTCCGGGTGGCGTTTCTCACTGGTCTTGGGATCACGAGCGCCGATCTGACTTACATGCTCATCGTCTATTTTGGGCTGGCGAGTTTTATCGGCATCCCTTTGGTCAAGATCATGATCTGGTTCATGGGTGCGCTCGTGCTTTTCTACCTGGGTTACAAGAGCGTGCAATTAGGCGGAAAAAACCTCGATTTCAATGGGGGGATGGCTCAAGACCAGCGAAAACCTTTCCTGGTGGGCTACCTTGTGAATATCTCTAACCCGATTGCAGTCGTTTTTTGGCTGGGGATTTTCGGCTCGCTGATCACCGCTCCATCGGTATCTCCTGGACAGGAACCGGCGTCCGGCATACCGGACCTTTTGCGGGGTCTGAGCATCCTTGCGGGCATCCTGGCGTGGCACACAAGCATGTCCATCCTTACAAATTGGGGGAAACGATATGTGAATGAAAAAAGCGCCAGGATCATATCGATTGTTGCAGGATTGGTACTTTTTGGTTTTGGGATTCGCTTTGCTTATCTGGCGATCCGCGCCCTTTTAGTGTTGTGAACCAAAGGATGCTGCTCACAGCAATACACGAGGAGAAAGGGAAAACATGAAAACACCGAAAATGTTCCCGGAGGAAATTCTCTCCGCCCACACTCCTGAGGTCAAGCTGCTCACTGAGATGCTGCGAAGGCTGATCTTGGACGAAGCGCCAGAGGCAGTGGAGAAAGCATACCCGGGATGGCATGCGATTGGATACACCCATCCGAAATCCGGATACTTTTGCGCAATTTTCCCGCTGGAAGATCGTATTCAGCTTGCATTCGAGTACGGTGTCTTGCTGCGTGATCCTGCCAGGCTGCTTATTGGGCAGGGTAAACAGGTGCGCTATTTCGTGATGCAATCCGCCGCCGATGTATTAGAGCAAGAGATCCGAAGCTTTATCAAAAAATCGCTTGCACTTCCAGAATCGCGAGCAGTTAAGCTGAGCTTGATCGAAGCCTCAGCCAGGTCTGTGAATGAAGATGACTGAGATCGATCAGAGTCTAACCTCTGGGTGAGTATTGGACCACCTTGCTTCGGCTGTCCAGCTCCTGGCTTATGGATGAGGCTGCTACTCAGAGAGCCACTCCGCATAAAGAAAAATCTTTTGGCTATGATATAATCTCGTTCACCCATAAATGGGGTAATGTGTCATAGCCGCCAGATCCATATTCGGACAGCGGTCTTTTTCTTACTAGTTCCCAATCCGGGAATTGGAATAGGACAGGATAAAGAGGATGGATGTAAAATTATACGTTGGGAATCTTCCTTTTTCGACGACCGAGGAAGAAATTCGCGCCCTGTTTGAGCAGGCGGGGCAGGTGGCGGCTGTGGATCTAATCAAGGATCGTGACACAGGTAACTCAAAGGGTTTTGCCTTCGTAACTATGGGTTCTCAGACCGAGGCGGAGAAGGCGATCAGCATGTACAACGGATACAGCCTCGGAAATCGAGAGATTAAAGTCAATCCTGCCCGTCCGCGTGAAGAATTGGGGCGCGGTGGTTATGGTGGCTCTCGATCGAACCAGGGGTTTGATCGCCGCCGGAGCGGGCCCCCGCCGGGACCGGCGTGGTGGTTCGGATCGGTATTAGACCCACCACTGAATAAGGAATAAAACCAGCCTCATCTCGCCGATGGGGCTGGTTTTATTTTTTGAAATTTCCCATTAATCTAAAGGTCCAGCGATTGAAGATAATACGGCATCATTTTTTGCCACCAGGGCCAATCGTGGTTGACGTCCTGCCCCCAGATGTCAATCCAGGCAGGGATGTTTTTAGCTTCAAATAGAGACTTAATTTGGCGAGTATCCGCCAGCATATCATCTTCCCAGGCGCCCTGCCCGCAAGAAACAATGATTTTGCTCTGGCAATATTGATCCAGATACCAGCGGTCATTGAGCTCAGGCAGGTAAGCCAGGGGTGAGTTGAAATACACACGCTCATCCATGTAATCCCCTACGAACATATTCAGCTTGTAAAGTCCGCTCAAGGCAATTACCCCATTAAATATATCCGGATGGCGAAGAAAGAAATTCACTGCGTGATAGGCGCCCATGCTGCAGCCGGTAGTCAAAGATTTACCTTGATAATCACCGCAATGCTGTCGAATAAAAGGGGCGACCTCTTCAGTCAGATAGTGGTCGTACTGCTCGTGGCGTCTGGCCCGATCGGCAGGGTGTGCATCCCAGTTCGCCCAGGTCTGGCTGTCCAGGCTGTCGACGGCAAAGAGCTTGACCTTGCCTGCATCGATCGATCCACGCACCGCATCGACCATTCCGAAGTTTTCGTAATCAAAAAAACGCCCGCTTTGGGCAGGAAAGACAACCAGCGGTTTGCCAAAATGCCCGTAGACCTTCAGCTCCATATCCTGTTCAAGTCTGGGGCTCCACCAGCGGTGATATTCAACATTCATGAGAGCTACGCCTCCATCGCGTGGATATATTCAGCCATCTGATGGATTTCATTCAGGTCGGGCGAGCGCAGCAGATAGCCGTAATCACCAAGCGCTGCACTGAAGATCCCGCTGATCTCGGCATGGTGCTCAATTTGGCCTTCGAATTCAGCCAGCACTGATTCATGTGAATGGGCATAATGGCGGTTATTTTTTCGCCCAACATAGGCCGCGTGGTATTTGCGAGAATAATCTGCAGTGAAGCGGTTGTGAACAATTACGTGCGCCCACTCGCGGTAAATGTCGATATCGTTAGCAAAATTGAACATATCCGTAGTCATTCCTCCAGGTGGACGCATGTTGACTTCAAGGGCGACGATTTGTTTGTCTTTGGTGGTCCGAAAGAATTCAAAATGGAAGAATCGCTCTCGCACGTTATACGCCTTCAGCGCTTTCCGTCCGGCTTCCTCCAAATCTGTCGGAATTTTACGCAGGGAATAATAATAAACGTTGAGGTCATCATTCACCGCTTCCATGATCCCGGCGCTGTATTCATGGGCTGTATAAAAGACCAGCTTGCCATCTCGATCGGTTAACCCATCGAATGAACAGATCCCCCCATCAATGAATTCCTCTAATATGTAATCGATAGGGGGTTTTATTTCAAAGAACTGTTTCAGCTCTTCCAAGCCGTTAATTTTATAGGTTTTTGCCGCTCCCACGCCGATATCCGGTTTTGCAACAATAGGGAAGCCGGTCTCCTCAACCAGACGTCTGGCCTGGGCGAGTGTATGGGCAACCCTGCCATGTGCTGCCCTGACCCCTGCCTGGATGAATACTTTCTTCATCAGAGATTTACGTTTCACCCGGGCGATTTCGTCCATTTTCAACCCAGGGATGTTGAAGTCTGTGCGCAGAGCCGCTTCGGTTTCCAGCCAATATTCATTCAGCGAGTCGATCCGATCGATTTTTCCATATCGGTGTGTGAAATATCCCAGCGCTCGTAAAAGCTCATCGTAATGGTTCATTTCATTGACGCGGTAATATTCCCGCAGGGCATGTTTGAGCTCTGGGCGGAGCTGGTCATAAGGCTCATCCGCCAATCCAAGCACATTCACACCAAGGTTGTGGAGATGAACGCAAAAAGCAAAATAGTTAGGGGGAAAATGGGGCGAGAGGTATACAAAGTTCACGATTATTTCTCCAACGAATTATTGGGGTTTCCCAAGATAAAATTTACCATTTATACGACAAGTTATCCGAATATGCAACCAAAAAAAAGACCTATTCATAAAAATCGATCGATCAGGTATGCCATCAAAATGAAAATTTGGCATGTAGTATAATCCTCCCAAAATCCCGGGAACCCTCCTGCTAGAAATGAACTCAAAATCGTTATCTTCTAAAATCCTGATCTACTCTCTCGTTTTCTTCTGCGGCTTTGCCAATCTGGCGACAGAGATTATCGGACCCCGGTTGGTCGCGTCCCTTTTTGGCAGCACCACCATTATCTGGGCAATCATCATCTCAGTCACGCTGATCGGGATGTCGGTAGGATATCTGATCGGCGGCAGGGTGCCGCAAGACCGGGTCTTGCGGGTGCTGCCCTGGATCCTGATCTTGAACGCTGCCTGGTTGGTCGGGTTAAGCTGGCTCATCTGGAGAGTACCGGCTGGATTCGCCTCGGTAGGTTATATTGCCATCGCGATCACCGCATTGGTTTCCTTCTTCCCTCCAGCCGTATTGTTCAGCATGATCTCGCCGCTGGCGATCAGCCTGATTGCGGTGGACCGTCCAAAAGAAGATATATCGAAGGAAGTAGGAAACATCTATGGCCTCGGTACATTAGGCAGCGTGATCGGCGCGCTGGCGGCAGCTTTTATATTAATCCCATATGTTGGACTATCGACTTCGTTGAAGCTTTTCGCTCTTGGGGCTTTGCTCTTTGCTCTGGTTTTTCTTTCCCCGCGTCTACGAGTAATTGGAGCGGTTTTCCTGGTGGTCGGCTTAATCGTTCCCGAGCCGGTTTACCGCTGGGGCGAGGATCTTGGATTAAGGCTGCTTGCCCAACAAGAAGGTTATTATCAGACCATCCGGGTTCTCACAGATGACAATACCTTTATCCAGATGAATCTTGGACCTACGTTTCACACCCAGATGCGCCTGAGCGACAAGGAGCCGGTATTTGGTTACGCAGCCAGGATGGTGCGGCTGGCTGGCGATGTCGAAGGGAAGCGGATTCTGATTATTGGCGGCGCCGGTCATACCCAGGCGCGGGCTTTAGAGAAACGTGGGGCTGATGTAACCGAGGTGGAGATTGACCCCTTTGTCGTTAAGCTTTCCGACCAGTTTTTTGGAGCGATTCGCGGTCCGGTGGTTGTCGCCGACGGTCGTGCTTACCTGGCGCAGGCGCCTGCCAGTGAATACGATTATGTGTTTGTGGACGCATTTGACAGCCTCGCTGCTGTTCCACCCCAGCTAATCACGCGTGAATTCTTTCAAAATGTCAGCCGGGTGCTGAAACCCGGTGGACGGCTGATCTACAATTTCATCGGAGTGCCGCATGGGAAGGGCTCGAACTCCTATCGGGCGATATCCGCGACAATATCCAGTGTTTTTTCGGATGCGCGCGCTGATCGTAGATGATACCTCTGAAAAACTCGTAAATATCTTACTCATTGCATCACAGACCGCGCTGCAGGATCAGAATGCTCCACCTGTTCCCAGGGATGGACAGGTGCTCACAGATGATCTGAACCCTGCGGAAATCTATTTTGAACAGGCGCGAGCAGGATATTACTTTCATTAGCCGGGAGCAAATTCATGGCGCGAGCCGATATCGCGATCATCACCGACAGCACCTGTGATATTCCTCCGGAATTGATTGCCAGGTATGCCATCCAGGTCGTACCGCAAATCGTGATCTGGGGGGATCAAGAATTCCGAGATCGCGTCTCTCTTCAACCACAGGAGTTTTACGAAAAACTGCAGAAGGAGCCTGTTCGCCCAACTTCTGCGGCAGCTACCATCCAGGATTTTGAGTTTGCTTATCAAGAAGCGCTCCAAAATGGGGCAGTTGAAGCGCTCGTGCTGACGGTCAGCGCCGCGATGAGTGGAACTTACCAGAATGCGCTGAGCGCTCTCGAGAGAACCTCGCTGAAAGCGCAGGCCGTGGATTTGCGCGGTCCGACCATGAGCCTGGGTTGGCAGGTGCTGGCTGCGGCGCAATGCCGCGAAGCCGGAGGAGACCTGGAAGACATGGTTTCAGCGACCAACATTGTTCGCGGGACTCTGGCTCAGATCGTGGGGATGGATACGATTGATTACCTGCAGAGGGGCGGGCGGATCGGTGGGGCGGCAAAATGGGTAGGCTCACTGCTCCAGGTACGGCCGGTGGTAGCGATTAACCATTCTACCGGCCTCGTCGAACCAGCCGGCCTGGCGCGCACCCATTCAAAAATGGTCGAGATGGTCTACCAAAAGTTCTTCGAGAAGATGAAGCGAGCAGGGCGGCTTCATATCGCCGTTCTGCATGGGAATGCGCTCGACGAAGCCGAGCTGCTAGCTGAGCGAATTTGGCGAGAATACGAGCCAGCCGAACTTTTGATAAATATTACTGGGCCTGTTTTGGGGATCAATACCGGGCCTAATGCGATTGCGCTTTGCGGATATATGGAAACGTAGCCTTTTACTTCGGCAGGTCTCTGGCATCTGCGATCAAAGTCTGAAGGTCTCGAGGCGTTTGTAGGTCTCCACTTTACCGCTTTTATAAATTGTGACACTGCCTTTGCCGTAAACGGTCCAGGCCCGGTTATCAAAATCATCGATTATCCCGGTTTCTTCATCGATGCCGATCAGTTTGTGGTTCGGCAGAAAGGCTTTCAACCGGTCTGCCCAAGTTTTTCCAAAGGTATTGTGATGAGGCAATAAGCAGGCGCCTGGGATCAGGTTCAAGCCTGGGGAAACTCTTTGCGATTCGGGGTCAAAGAAATCTTCGCATAAGATCATTGCGCCGGCGCTGCTGCCAGCGATCACCGCTCCGGTGTGATAGGCTTCCAGAACTGCCAGCCAACTTGGGCTGCTTACAAGCGTCGCATACAGGTAACCCGGAAATCCGCCCAGCAGGTAGATCAGATGAGAGCGCTTCAACCGGGCGGTCACCTCCGGTTCAGCGGCGGAAGCCCGATCGACAATAGGCAGCGAATTTACACTGCTGGCGCCCAGAGCATTAAACCAGCGAACGCCGTTTTGACCAGCACGGCGGTCGTTGCGGTCTGGCGCGGCGGCGGTTGGAATTATCGAGATGGATACATCCACCCCCCCTGCTAACGAGATCGCGGCTAAATCAGGCTCAGACATACCACCATAGAATTCTGAGCCGCCTTCCAATAAGATATGTCCTTTACCAGACATGATTTTTCAATCCCTAATTATCGTCATCCACGAATCAAGTAGGCTGTGCCGATTACCAGACCGATTGTAACCACAACCCAGCGTAAGACGGAGGGTTGTATCCGTTCAGCAAGCTTCCCGCCAAGCGCGCCTCCGATCAGCGCGCCCTCCAGCCATCACCAATGCGGTTGCCCAGACCACTTTTCCCGAAAAAATGAACAGGATCGCGGCCGCGATATTGATCGATAAGGCGATTGCCTGTTTCAAGGCATTCAAACGGGTGAGCGATTCATCGCTGGAGAGCCCTAAAACCGCCAGGACAATGACACTCAACCCAGCTCCGAAATAACCGCCGTAAATCCCAGCCACGCCGACCGGTAAAGCAGTCCAGCTATCCGTCTTGTTTTGCGAAGCCGGTTGGATTGCTCGTTTTTGCACCCATTTCCGAACTGGCTCTTGAATTGCCAGTAATCCGGAAGCAAGAAGGATCAGGAAAGGGATAAGCGCCCGAAAAAATCGTTCGCCTGAGTTCAGCAGGAGCAGACCGCCGATCAGTCCGCCAAGCGCGCCGGCAGGCAGATAAAGGAACAGTTTTCGTTTTTGCCCGACCAGCTCGTCTCGTTGGGCGAGGGTTGCCCCCAAATAACCCGGGACGAGGGCTACCGTGTTGGTCACATTAGCAGAGATGGGTGAAAGCCCCAGTGCAACCAGGGTCGGAAAGGTGATCAAAGTGCCGCCTCCAGCCAGCGCATTCACGATGCCTGCAGCGATCGATGCCAGGATAATCACGAAGATTTCAGTTGCTTCCATAATATCGACTTTGACGGCGATAGGATGATTATAGCAGAGGCAGGCATGGGGTTGATCAGGCGATCATCTAGAATGGAGTCAGTGTGCTGAATACCACCTCGCGAGGCCAGGAACGATCGTCTGGCAGGCGGCTCAGCGGCTTATTGAGCAAAATTTTTATGCGTTCCAGCTATCCATTTGGTGGTCCATATCAGCAGAGCGGATTCGGTAGTCCTTAAGCAGCCTCACCCGATCTGCAATCTGGCGGAGCTCTTGAAAAGCAGGGAGATCCATTTTAAAGTCGAAAGCCAGGGAGATATTATCTCCGCGTGCAGGTTGAAAATCAAAGCTCCCATTGCTGCCTTTATAATCAAGATAAATATTTAGGAGTGAGCAGGTTTCAACTGCGATTTCGCGCCCTGGCATAAAGAGACTGTAGCACGGCAGCGAAATCCCGAATGATGTACAAAAAGCCGAATACGCACTCGCGCCCATTACCCTCGGCGTTTGACTGACGATCCACTGCCGCGCAGATTGTGCCGACAGGCTTGCCATCCCGCCAGGCAGTGAAAAATTCCGCCTCGCTTATTTAAAGAAAGCCCTGCGCTGCGGATCGGTGCGCGCTTTCAATTCAGGGAGCCGCGGCGGCACCCATAAAGGATCTCCAGCAAACACCTGCCACGGGAATGTGAGAATGAGATCCCAGTCTCGTTGGGTTCGTACAGGCGCAACGTCTACGCGACTCCTTACGGCCCTTTTGGGAACGCCAATCGCCGGGCCTCCAGCTCCTGGACGATTGCATGATGCTTTTCACGGCTAAGCGGATACAAGATCGCAAAGAGGATCCCACCGCAAAGCATCAGGGCAGGGATCGGACCGATAACCAGTCGAATGCCCAACAAGGCGCTTTCTGGTTGAGCTGCGGAATTAGGGGTGTAGCCAGTTACTTCGAGGATCAGAAGAATCAGGGGGATCGATATCGAAGAAGCAATTTTTTGAGCGAGGGTGACCAGGCTGTAGAACATCCCTTCATGGCGTTCGCCGGTCTGCCATTCATCCCATTCGACTGCATCTGGGATGATCGACCAGGGAAGGACATGCGCCGAACTGACCCCAATCCCGGCGAGAATGCAAAGGCTGTAGATGAGCGGCAGGGGAGTCCCAGGGTTAAGAGTGATCATGATCAGCTGCACCACCGCCCAAAAAGCAATGCCGACAACAAAAGCCAGACGTTTGTTCCACCGCCGTGAAGTCCACTCCCAAAACGGCAGCGCCAACATCGCAGTGACGAAAATGACCGCCATGATCGTATCGCTCTCGCTTTCGCGTTGGACGACGTACTTGATGAAATACAGCAGGGTAGTCTGCAGAATATCAATCGACGCCCAGGTCAGCAGAAACATGATCAGTCCAAAGACGAAGGGGCGGTTTTTAGCAGCCGCTCTGAGCGAATCTTTCAACCCGGGCTGATCGAGCATGGAGAACTCTTTACGCTCTCGAGTTCCAAAAAAGACGATAAGCAGCGGGATGGCGCTTGCGACAGCAAAAATAGCAGCCATCAAAAAAACCTTTTCGCTGTTTTCCGGTCGAAATGACCCGATGATCATCAAGGGGACGGTGAAGGCAACCAAACTGCCCAGAATCGAAAAGAACATTCGAACCGTGGTTAAAGAAGTGCGCTCGTCATAATTCGAAGTGAGCTCGGGGGTGAGGGCGTAATACGGCATATATACAAACGAGGCGGCGCAATCGAATAACACATACGCAATGGCGTAATAAATTACCAGAGAGGTCTGGTTTTGAACTGGGATGTAGATCCACATCAACAGAAATGTTAAAGCGAAAGGCAGCGTGCCGAAAAGCAGGAAGGGGCGCCGCCGCCCCCAACGTGTGCGGGTGCGGTCGGACAGATACCCGACCAACGGATCATTGAGATAATCTGAGCTGCGTCCAATGAAAATTGCGATGGCGGCGATTCCAGGCGCGATCCCTACTACATCGGTGAGAAATATGGCGAAATAAGCCGCAATGATGGTCAGCGTAAGGCTGAAACCGGTATCCCCAAATCCATAGATCAGCTTGGTGCGGCGTGAAACCAGGTTTTCCAAATTTGCCTCACAGCAATGGGGATGGTAGAACTTGCGCCAACCCGAATATCATATCACGCCTAAAGTATTGGGCGCGAGGGTCTGTCCTGGCGTTGGTTGATTTCCCAATCACAGATCAAACTTCATGTTTCATCTTAATAAACTATATGTTGGTAAGCTTTTTAAATGAATAGCGGGGCAGCTAATGCTGCCCCGCTGCCGGGTGCTTCTTACTTCACTTTTTCTAAAGGTATCCCAAGCGCTGCGGCAACCCCTTGACCGTACGCAGGATCGGCCTTCAGGCAGTTGCCGATGTGGCGGATTTTGATGAACTCAGGGGCGTCGCCCATAGCCCGAGCAGTGTTCTCGAACAATGCTTGCTGCTGGGCTTTGTTCATCAGTCGGAAAAGCTTGCCTGGCTGGGTGTAATAATCGCAGTCGTCATCACGGAAATTCCAGCTGTCGGCTGCGCCAAACAAATCCAGAGGCGGGTCCTTGAACTCGGGCTGCTCCTGCCAGGCGCCGAAGCTGTTAGGTTCGTAGCCGATGGTTGCGCCGGCATTGCCATCCACTCGCATCAGCCCATCCCGGTGCGAGGGATTCGCATTGGCGGCTTTTGGATGGTTGACTGGTATTTGATGATGGTTGATCCCCAGCCGGTAGCGCTGGGCATCGCCGTAAGAGAAAAGGCGCCCTTGGAGCATTTTATCGGGGGAAAAGCTGATGCCCGGTACAACAGCCGCCGGATTGAATGCAGCCTGCTCAACATCCTGGAAGTAGTTTTCTGGATTGCGGTTTAACTCGAGCACGCCTACTTCGACCAAGGGAAAATCCTTCTTATACCAAACTTTGGTGAGGTCGAATGGGTTATAAGGCATGCGCCTGGCTAGTTCTTCAGTCATGACCTGGATGTACATTGTCCAGCGAGGGAAATTGCCTTGATCGATGTTTTCCAGCAGATCGCGCTGGTGGCTCTCGCGATCATTGGCGACAACCGCCGCGGCTTCTTCATCTGTCCAGTTTTTGATCCCCTGTTGTGTTTGGAGATGGAACTTAACCCAGACGCGCTCGTTCTTATCGTTGATCATGCTGAAGGTGTGGCTGCCAAAGCCGTGCATATTGCGGTAAGACTGAGGGATTCCACGTTCGCTCATGGTAATCGTCACCTGGTGAAGCGCCTCAGGCAACGAGGTCCAGAAGTCCCAGTTATTGGTTGCAGAGCGCATGTTCGTATGCGGATCGCGCTTGACCGCCCGGTTGAGATCCGGGAATTTATGCGGATCGCGCAGGAAGAAAACCGGGGTGTTGTTCCCAACCAGATCCCAATTACCTTCTTCGGTGTAGTATCTCATCGCAAAACCGCGAATATCGCGCTCGGCGTCGGCGGCGCCGCGCTCCCCAGCAACAGTCGAGAAGCGAACAAAAGCCTCCGTTTCCTTGCCGATCTTCGAAAAGATTTTGGCCTTTGTGAAGCGGGTAATGTCGTGTGTGACAGTGAATTTACCAAACGCGCCTGAGCCTTTGGCGTGCATTCTCCGCTCTGGGATCACTTCACGATCAAAATGGGCTAGCTTCTCAAGGTACCAGACATCCTGCAGCAGCATGGGGCCGCGCGGTCCGGCTGTCATTGCGTTCTGATTGTCGGGTACGGGTGCCCCGGCGGCTGTGGTCAATTTATTTTTCTTACTCATGTTCTCCTATTCCTTTCATGATTGATTGTTGAGACAATTCGGGCAAAGCCCTCTAAAATAGACATTTCTTTCTTTGATATTGAATGTGAGTAATTCTCCGACAGAAATTCGATCGAGATCAATCGAGAAGTTTGTGATTTCACCGCAGGTGTCGCATTTGAAATGACCGTGGTCAGACACAGTCAGGTCATAGCGCAACTCATTATCGTCAATATTAATGATGCGCGTCAGTCCGGCATCGACGTAAGTGTGCAAAGTGTTGTAGATGGTCGCCCTCGATAGCGAGGGGATTTCGGGAGCGAGGGCGTTGAATATATCATCGACCGTCGGGTGGCTGTCTTTTCGGTGGAGATACTTCAGCACTCTAACGCGCTGGTAAGAAGGGCGGATTCCCTTAGCCACCAGTTCTTTGATAAATAAATCGTTAGGTGTGTTCAATTCAATGCAGCCTAAAATAATTAGAATAATTCTAAAATTAGAATAATATAAATATTAGAATTTGTCAAGGAAATCATTGTTTGCATCGCCTTCAAAAGAGTCTCGCCGTGCTTACAGGCGCGGCGGCGCAACTGTCCGGTTTGCGGATTCAAAACGGTTCGGGTCAAAATCGTTAGATCGAAACATCTGGAGCTGGGATTAAGTCAGAAATGCCCTTCCGAAAATCCTTAGGGCTTTCAAGGGAACAGCTACAGGTTGTGGTTGATAAATAAAATTTCTAGCCAAAAATGGGAATAATTGCCGATGAAGAAAACCAGTCTGCGGATGCGCGAGGGCTGGCATCAATCCCTATACTTCAGAATACCGGTCGGATTAAATGCAATTACCCTGGTCATCACAATCGGGACTTGCGGCAGAGGCAGATGCGGCGATTTCTCCAATTAATAATAAAACCAGTATCACAACAGCGATCTGGGTCGTGGAGGCGAAGGATGGGCGGTATTCGACAGCTGCTTTCAAAGCCAGCAGTATGGAAACCCACCCTGCGTTTAATCCGGCGCGTTCTTCAGTGGCAACACGAGCTTCGGTCAAGATCAGACCGACCTCTAAATAACAAAGGACGGGTGAAAAGAATCGATCCACCCGTCCATAAGTTCCAATTCGGAGTCAATGTTTAAGCCAGAACCAATTCTGGCTCGGCAACGATTTCCAGATCGATATTGATCAGGATTTCATCAGAGACCAGGACGCCACCGGATTCAAGCGCAGCATTCCAAACCAGCCCCCAATCCTTTCGATTAATTGCGACTTTAGCAGTAAATCCGGCGGAGTTCGCTCCCCAGGGGCTTTTCACAATACCGTTATAATCAACATCGAGCGCAACCTCTCGAGAAACGCCGCGAATGGTCAGATCGCCAATGATACGTCCACGATTTTCATCCATTACGAAGAGGCTTTTGCTCTTATAGGTCAGGTAAGGGAACTCATCTGTATTGAGGAAGTCAGTGGATCGCAGGTGTGCATCTCGCTGCGGATCGCGGGTATTGATGCTCGCAGCTTCTATCTGAATTTCCACCGATGAATTCTCAGGAGCATCGGGATTGAAAGCGATAACGCCGGTGAAGCGCTCAAATCGGCCGCGTACGTTTGAGATCATCATATGGCGAACAGTGAAATTAATCTCGGAATGGGATGGGTCGATCTTCCAGGACATTGTAGGTAACTCCTTCTATGTTAAGTTGTTTGGTTTAGAATGTTATAATAACAGAATATATGATATCAAACTAATGTGTTAAAAAAGAGGCTGACTAACCTGATGTCTTGCCTAATTTTCGGCAAAGCGCGCCCAACTGGGACTGTTCTTTCGGACTAAGCACGCTCATCTCCCTGGCAACCGCCTGGACATGCCCGGGAAAGATTTGCTCGATTAACTCGCGGCCTTGCTCGGTGAGCGTTACCTGGGTTATCCGGCGATCCTTAAGGTCTGCAACCCGCTTGACCAGGCTGCGTTTCTCGAGGTTATCGATCACCAGGGTGATATTCCCCGAGCTTTTCAGCAATTTCTCCGCCAGGATGCACTGCGGCATCGGCCCAAGGTGATAAAGCGACTCCATCGCCCCGAATTGGGTAGGAGTGAGATCTCCCATGGTGCCTGGTTCAACCCGTTTTGTAAACGAATTGACCACGCGGACTAGCTTGATCCAGGTATCTAAAGCGAGAACTTCTTCAGGTTTACCCTGAAAGTGGGTGGGCATTTAATTAACCTTTCAATATCAAAATATTCAATGTTTGATATTATAATCATAAACAAACTCTTGTCAAGGGTAATGGGATGAATCAATATTAAGAGAGGAGCCGGCTTTATCCGATTTTTTTGAGAATCAGATTGAGCGCCTGGGCAATTTCCACCAGTTTGCTGCAATCGACGATTTCGACCCGATCCTTTGGAGTGTGTGTGATTTGCTGAGTGTCGATATTGTCTGTGAACCACTGTGAGGATACTGCCAATGCGGGACGGCCAGCCTGGATAAATATGCTGTGGTCCCCTTGAACCCACTGTGCCCCTACGGTAATCCCTTTGAAATGGGAGATGACATTTCGAATATCCGCCTCCACTTCTCTCGACAACCCATAGAATGAAAATGCTGATAACCCTTCCTGGTATCCGGCGCCGTCGATATTAATGTTGAGGAGAACCTTGTCCCATAGATCCTGAACCGAAGCGATATATGCCATTTGACCGGAAGCAGCGTAATAATCCTCCCCATTCAGCGCCACAATCTCGAGTCCAACTTCACCGGCATAGTCGCTCATAAGATCTGCTAGCAGTAAAAGCACAACCACACCGCTGGCGTTATCGAGTGCGCCAGCGGTGCCTTTCTTGGCATCGATATGGGCGGTAACCACTATCCGATCGTGGCGTAGAGGTCCTTTTCTGGCGATCACATTCCATCCGCTCCCAGGAATACGTCTGGATGTGGAAATTAGTTTGACTCGTTCTCCCCCGTGCAGCAGCAGCCTTGCGCCCTGCTCCTCGGTCATATAGACGGATGGGATCTCGAAATCCCCATCTTCGATCAGTGGAAACGGATATACCCCACCGGCAAGCGAGGGATTCCTGCCGGTGGCGCAGATAATCGCTGAAGGCGACTTGGCTTCGAGCAGAGAGACGATCTGTCGGTGCTCTTCCGGATTGTAAAACACGAAGTTCTTCGGCATAAGCTGCTCTATGGCGATTTCGCCGTGCAGCAGGGCGATCTTGCCATTTAACTCTGCCTGTGCCAGCTCTTCCACATTCGAGATCGCCAGGAGCTCAGCTTCGAGGTCACAACCCTGCGAATACGGGCTGACAAAGACCTCAAAGGATTCTCCGTTTGCTTCAAGGCTCGCTCCACCGTCCTTCCAATCCACCGCCTCGAACTTCTGGATTTCTGTGAGCCAGCCAAACCCGGAAATCGTATCCTCAAAGAAGCGTGCCGCGGTGCGGTTGCCTTCGCTGCCAACACTGCGGTCAGGGATCTCCACGCATAGTTTTCGCAAGTAAGGAAGGCATCGTTGGTAAATCGAATCCATCCTATCGCCTCCTAAAACTCAAATTGATTTTCACGTAAGAACGGACCAATACCATGCTCACATACTCTTCAACCTGACAAGAGAAAACCTGATCCAATGATTCTGGGCAGCGTTTGTATTTCGGTGGGAGATGTTTATTCGTGCGGCATTGTCAAAGTTTTCTTTCGAACGGTTCACCAGGGCGCTGATTTCAAGATAACCTGCCAGGAGAGCTGCCATTCCGCCGACCTTGTAGAGCCAGCACCAGCGCGGATCGGATGTTTTGAAATCGTTGATCCGATTCTTCAACTCCCTCATTATTTCTCTTGCATTGGATCGGTCCCTTTTTATTTCAGCGAAAATCAAGGACATTTGAGAGTCCTTATTATGACACACATTAACGAACAAAAGCGCCCTCCATCTGGAGAGCGCGCTATGAATATTCAGAGATTTTGTTTACAGGTTCAATCTGCGGCCGCCGCCGATTGTGTGAAAGCTGGGCGGAACTTATACCTGTACATACGGTTTGGTCCGCGCGATGGGTGTGAAAGTGTTGATCTAACGGATTGCGTTACCCGTGGGTGGGCGGGCGTGGATTCTGTTCGGGAGCAGAAAAAACTCGAAGCCAGAAAATGTTTGAAAACGCGGCAAAATCCCCAGCGTCCAGTGCACGCTGTGTTGGGCAGTTTTTATCATCAATTATCTTTCCCGTTTGCAAACGTATCATTAGTTATTATCGTATCGCTTCTTCGTAGTTTTGAGTGGTAACTATCTAGGTTTAGTAACCCATCCTGGAATCATCTCCCCCTACTTTTGAAATAACTTCTTCAAGCGTGGATGAATGCCTTACGAAGCGAGATGCTCCAGCACGTCGCGTGCCTTTGCCACAACTGCGTCTTTCAATTCCGTCGGCTCCACGACTTCAACAAACCCAGCCAGACCGAAAACGAGCATTTTTGCCAGGAGGTCAGAATCCATTGTCAGAGATATTGTCATCCATCCTTTATCGTTTGCATCTTTAATAAGTTCCCAACGCCCAGGCATCAGCCATTTAATGAACGATATCCGCTCAGGATGAATCCGTAGTACACAGCTATACTCGGACGGTAAATTTTCAAGGCTTTGCGCCTGTGCGCGCCAATATGTTGGCAGGTCAAAATCGGGACGGCGTGAAAACGACTTATCGAGCAGGCGCACCGAATGTATGCGGGTAACGCGATAGGTACGCAGTTCCTTATCCCGTTCAGCCAGTAAATACCACACACTCGATTTACATACCAAACTATACGGGGCTAAAAGACGCTGGGTTATTTTTCCGTCAAAATTCTCATACTCCACTTCGATGAGCCTGTCTTCATAAACAGCTTTCTGAATATCATCCCAGAAGGGTGAGATGGAAGCATCATGCCACCACCATGTCGGGTCGATCATCAAGCGTTGTCGAATATGATCGGCGGTGGAATGATGTGTATTCGGCAAAGCAGCCAACAACTTAAGTAAGAGGCGTTCCCCTGCGTCGCCCAGACCGACATCACGCAAGGCGTCATTATTATTGGCGACAAACAGACTTTGCACTTCGAATTTATTCAAACCTGTTAACGTAGTGCGATATTCCTCCACGAGCGCAATCCCACCTCCATGCCCGCCTTCACTATAAACAGGCACGCCTGAAAACGATAGTGCAGTGATGTCGCGCAAAATCGTTCGGCGCGAGACCTCCAATTCTTCCGCCAGCGTTTTGGCAGTCATCTTGCCGCGTGTTTGCAATAATAGAATGATCGATAATAGTCGGTCTGCTCGCATCGTTTTCCTCAATTTTGGGTGACACAAGATGTCACCCAATGGAATGTATCATCAGTATATATCAGAAAATAAAAGGAGAAACGAAATGATACAGACAAAGAAAGGTCACTTGAATTTGGGGGACGGGCAGTTGTACTACGAGATGGCAGGCAAAGGAATGCCACTTGTACTGTCGCACGCGGCATTCCTCGACAGCAGAATGTTCGATGCGGTCTGGGAGCCACTGGCAAAACATTTCTGCGTGATTCGATACGATATGCGTGGCTTTGGGCAATCCAGCCCTGTGACGGGTCCGCTTTGCCGCCGCGACGATCTGGATCAACTACTCAAGCATCTCGAAGTAACAGAAGCGCATTTGGTTGGATGTTCCAATGGCGGACAGATCAGCCTCGACTTGGCACTTGAACAGCCTCAACGCTTCAAATCTTTGACCTTGGTTGGCTCCACCCCGAGCGGCTTTGAATTACACGGAGAGCCTCCCCGCTACATGCTTGAAATGTTCGATGCGATGCAAAAAGGTGATATCAATCACTCGAACGAACTTCAAATCCGAATTTGGTTGGATGGCGAAACTCGGGATCCAGAACAGGTTGACTTAATATTGCGTAGAAAGGCTTTGGAAATGAATTGCATTCCCGTCTCGCAAAGTACATTTTTCATCGCCGATACACAGCCGATCAATCCGCTTAACCCACCTGCAATTACTCAATTGGAATCGGTAAACTGTCAAACATTAGTTATTGCTGGAGCGCTTGACCACCCTGAAGTACTACGCGCTGCTGATGAAATGGTCAGGCGAATTCCCAATGCCCAAAAAACCATTATTGCATCAACTGGGCATGTTCCCAGCTACGAGCAGCCAGATGCTTTTGTTAAATTGTTAATGGGTTTTCTGAGCAATATTAGATAACCTAAGGTGCTGCCTTATCTTAAAATCCATTTTTTTGTTATTCTCGAAGGACTCCGAGGTGGTTTGCGAGGGACTTTTCTAGCGACGAAGCAATCTCAATTTATCCCCAGGAGATTGCTTCGAAAGGCTCCCTTTCTGTGCCCATGCTAAAGCCAGGTGTGGGAGAAAAAAAGCGCCCTCCATCTGGAGAGCGCTTTATGAATATTCGGGGATTTTGTTTACAGATTTAATCTGCGGCCGCTGCCGACTGCGTGAAAGCTGGGCGGAACTTATACCCGTACACAATCATCCCGCGCTCATCGCCATCTTGACGCAGGCGGCGAGTGACCATCTCGACAGGGGTGCCGATTTGCACCTGTTCCTCGCCCAGGTCTGTGAGCTGAGCAGTGACAATCGGTCCTTCTTCCAGTTTGACCAGCGCAACTGTATAAGGAGCGTTATCTTCGTAGCCGGCAGGCGGTTCGTAAATCGTCGTATAAGAATAAACCTGGCCGCGACCGCTGAACTGGAAGACATTGCGGGCTTCCTGACCGCATTCCGGGCAGATATCGCGCGGCGGGAACAGCTTGGCATCGCAGTGCGGACAAACCTCTCCTGTAAGTGAGTAGCGTTGTTTACGTAATCGCCAGTGCCGTGATATTTCCATTTCTACGTCTCCTTCACAATAAGGACTGTAAGATTGCTCATGAACTTCGAACAAGGGTAGTTTAGGCGATGGCAGCTATCAAGAACTATCAATTTATCGGGATGATCGGATTTGATAGCCTTTTCACCGCTTCACGCCACCACTGAGATCGAATTACTTAAAATAGCGGCGTGTGGTTTAAGCTTGCAGCTCTAGAATGTGGGTGACAGCACTCGATGCTGGACCCCCCAGGCATTGAATCATTGCCCGGCGAGGCGTCGTCAGCTGGTTCTTGCCCGCTTCACCGCGCAGCTGCAAAGTTGCCTCAACAGCTTGATAGACTCCTGTAGCGCCGCCGGGATTCCCGTGGGCTTTTAAACCACCCATCGTGCCGATTGGCATGGAACCCAGCAGGCTGATGCTGGCAGGATTTTCGCTGTTTAGGGCTAACTTCCACCCTTCACCTGGTTCGGCATAACCTGCCGACTCCAGAGACAAAACGGCATAAATCGAAAATGCGTCGTACAGCTCGAAAAAATCCACCTGCAGCGGTGTGATGCGCGCCTTCTGGCAGGCTTGTTGAACGGAAATTCGGGCTGCCTCGAAATCGATTGGGTTCGCACGGTCATGAATTGCGAGGGTATCTGTCGCCATGCTCGAGCCAGAAATGCGCACGAGTGGGTGCGGGAATGACGGCGGCAGCAGCTCGGGACGAGTCAGGATCAAGGCAGCAGCGCCGTCTGCGTTTGGCGCCACATCGAATATATTCAGAGGATCGCAAACCACCCCTGCATTTTGATAGAGCTCCGGTCGGATTGCTTTGCGGAACATCGCATTGGGATTTCCCGCACCGTTGGCGTGCGCTACGAGCGGAAAACCGCTAAATGCGCTTCGCTCCACCTGATACTCATGCATATAGCGGCGCATGAGCAAGGCTGCCTGTCCGGCTGGGGTTAACCCCTGGACGCTTTCATAATCGCTGTCGCCGCTGGTCGAAAGCGCCGAATTTACCTCAAACCCCACAGTATCTGAAAATTTTTCCACTCCAATCACTGCAGCGACATCCACCTGCTCTGAAGCGACCGCCATGAATGCAGCCCGAAGCGCCGCTCCGCCGGATGCCCCTGCCGCCTCCAGGGTGAAGGCTTCAATCCCGGTAAGTCCTGCGTAGTCAGCGATTAATGATCCCAGGTGAGCCTGGCGCGAGAGCTGAGGCGCCAGCATGTTCCCAATAAAAAGCGCTTGCGGTTGAAGACCGCCGGCATCCGCCTGAGAAGCCTTTAACGCGGCAAGCGCCAGCTCGCGTAAAGAGGCTTTCCAATGCTCTTCGACCGGCGTTTGCCCAATGCCAGCTATGACAACCTGGGTCATTTCATCACCAGCTTACCGCGCATTCGGGCATATTCGGCGTAATCGATCAGCGTCCGGCGGGCGATGTAATCCTGGGTATGCGGGGCGCGGTCGCGGCGCTCGAGAATTAACTCTCCGACCAGTAATGAGAATGCATCCGAGCCTGCACCTGATCCAAAAGAAACCATCAATATCCGGTCGCCAGGTTGAGCAATATCCAGGATCGCGGTCAATCCGATGATTGCTGCTCCGGCATAGGTGTTCCCGATCACCGGCACGAGCAGACCGGTCTTGATCTGATCTTTGCTGAAACCAAGCATCTCGCCAGCGCGCTGCGGGAATTTGGAATTGGGTTGGTGAAAGACCGCATATTGATAATCAGATGGGGTCGTCTGCATGGCGTCCATCAAGGTGCGTCCGGCCTCGGTGATGTGGGTAAAATAAGCAGGCTCGCCGGTGAAGCGCTGACCATGCTCTGGATATTTCGAGTAAGGGCGCCGCCAAAAATCGGGCGTGTCGGTGACGTATGAATACGTTGCTTCTATTGTTGCCAGTGAATTTTCGGCTGGACCGAGGATAAATGCAGCCCCGCCGGCGCCCGCAGTATATTCCAGCGCATCTCCCGGACGCCCCTGGGCGGTGTCCATACCAATCGCCAGAGCGTAGTCTGCCATCCCAGAACCAACGAAGCCAACTGCTGCGACCATTGCCTCGGTTCCGGCTTTGCAGGCAAACTGCCAATCCGCGGCCTGGACGTTGGGCACCGCGCCAATTGATTCAGCTACGATGGTCGAAGTGGGCTTAACGGCATAGGGGTGGGATTCGGACCCGACCCAGACGGCGCGGATCTCCGTTGGCGAGATCCTGGCGCGCTGCAGGGCATTACGGGCAGCTTCGATCGACATTGTTGCGACATCTTCATCCAGCCCGGGGACCGATTTTTCCTTGATTGGGAGCGCCCCCTGACCGGCCGTCCAAATGCGCGCCACTTCGGAGGCTGGGAGGCGGTAGCGCGGGACGTATGCCCCGTAACCTGCAATACCCACTGGTCTGGCTGGTTTTAGTAATAGATTTTCTGCTTTGTCTGGATCCATGTGCGGCACCTATTTAACTTCTCTGTCAAAATCTATCTCCCATCAACCAAGTTGATGCGTCAAGATAATGTTTATATATTGAAATTATATAATCCATATTTATTTGTTTGGACGATTATATTTCCAGGAATTCAAGATCTCCTGCGCCCGGTCAATTCGGATCACTTTAGATTCGATTAGCTCCTCTGCGAGACGTTCAATCTGATCCCCTTTGGCGCCTGCTGCAATCGCAACCTGGCGAGCGTGCAAATCCATATGCCCGCGTTGAATCCCCTCCGTGGCAAGTGCGCGCAGCGCAGCTAAATTTTGGGCTAATCCCACCGAAACGATGATCTCGGCCAGCTGTTCGGCCGACTTAACTTCCATCAATTTTAGCGCTGCCTTGGCGACTGGATGGACGCGAGTTGCGCCGCCGATGGTCCCGACTGCCATTGGCATCTCAAGCGTCCCAACCAGGTTTCCATGGGCATCTTTGCCCCAGGTGCTGAGCGAAGAGTAGGCTCCCTGGCGGGCGGCATAAGCATGAGCGCCGGCTTCGACGGCGCGCCAGTCGTTCCCAGTCGCGATTACCACCGCATCAACTCCGTTCATAATTCCTTTGTTGTGAGTTGCCGCCCGGTATGGATCAACCGCGGCAAATGCCCAGGCTGCGATGATCCCATCACGCACTTCTTCTGCGCTGAAATCATTAAATGCAAGCTGTTCCAGGGGGATGGTACAGCGGGCTCTCGCCAGCCGCCGGTCCGCCAGGTTGGTGATGATTCTCAAATGGACGCGGCCACCGCTCAAAGTAGCCAACCGTGGAGCCATATGTTCTGCTGCGGTGTTGAGCACATTTGCGCCCATAGCATCGCGAACATCAAAAACAAGATGGACAACAAGAAATGGGCCGATCGGTGAATCTTCGATGATCCTCACGGTGAGGTCACGAGGTCCACCGCCGATTTTTCTCAAAACGGGATCAATATCCATCGCTTCTTCAAGCAGCGATTGCCTGGCTTCCAAAATGGCGAGCCTGGCAGCGGGTGGATTCACCACTTCTAGAATCTGGATTTGAGCGATCATCTCTGCAGGGGTGGTGTGAGCGATAAAGCCTCCCCCCGATCTGGCGAGTTTAGCCATGAATGAAGCTCCAGCCACCACTGACGGTTCTTCAATTGCCATGGGTACGAGCACATCTCGACCGTTTATTTGAAAATTTAATGCAACGCCGAGCGGAAGGCTGTGAAGCCCAATCACATTCTCGATCATGTGGTTGGCTTGTTCGAGGGTTAAACCTGCGGTTCCATTTAAAGCCGAGAATTCTTCTGTTGAAAAAGCCACCCGGCGGTTTAGCTCTAATAATCGTTCTTCAATCGCGAGCTTGTAAAAACCCGATATCCGCGATCCACGCAGTTCCTCGTCCATTAATCCTCCGAAACCAGAAAGTATGCCCGGGTCGATTTCCGCAGCCTATCCAGTTTAAGTTTAGTTATATCTGTGGCGTCCTGGCAAAAACTATCAATCTCAGAAAAAAAGGGGTAAAATTACTGCCCGAGGAACAATGGATGGTAGTTTTAACGATTGAACAATTAGAGGAGCGATTAGCGGCGCTGCACCAAGCCAGTCTGGAGCTGGTAAGTGATTTATCCCTAGAAACGGTATTGGAGCGAATAGCTCAGATGGCTTGCGAGCAAGCCGGAGCGCGCTATGCTGCGCTGGGGGTCATGGATGATGACGGCGACCTGGTCCAGTTTATTCCCATAGGTATGTCTCGTGAACAGATCGAGAGAATTGATCATACCCCGATCGGTCGTGGTCTGTTAAGCGCGATGCCCAAGGAGCGAGTCGCTGTTCGAATTCCGGTTATCAGCGAGGATACCCGCAGCGTCGGTTTTCCAGCCAATCACCCTATCATGATTTCATTTCTTGGCGTGCCAATATTGCAAGGTGAAAAACTGCTTGGTCAGATCTATCTGACGGACAAGATAGGTTATCCTGAGTTCACCGATCAAGATGAGCGAGTGCTAGAAACGCTGGCAGCTTACGCAGCTGTCGCTATTTCAAATGCGCGCCTTTACGATAAGCTCATCCGGCGTGATCAAGAGCTGCTCTACCGAAACGAAGATCTTAAGCTGCTGAATGAAGTTGCTGCCACGCTGACCAGCTCCC
This sequence comes from uncultured Chloroflexia bacterium, assembly GCA_963827155.1. Classification (GTDB taxonomy): domain Bacteria; phylum Chloroflexota; class Anaerolineae; order Anaerolineales; family UBA4823; genus UTCFX2. The sequence continues at coordinate 311,664 of CAWGZV010000003.1, forward strand.
TAGACATCGACGAGATCCTGGAAAAAACCTTGAAGCTGGTTCTGGAATACCTGTGCGTCGAGGTGGGAGAGATCTTCCTGCGTGAAGATGACGAACAAGAGCTTTATCTGGCGCTTCACCGGGGTGATTTCGACGAAGCGTTTTCACATCTCGATCGGTTCCGCATAGGTCAGGGCTTCATCGGAATGGTTGCCGCTACAGGCAAGATGCTGGTCAGCCGCAACCTCCGCCAGGATATGCGCTACCTTCGCCCGGCAGTGTTGGAGGCGGGTTTCAAATTTGTGGTGTGCATCCCACTTACTGCGGGTGGAAAAGTGGTCGGTGTAATGAGCGCGGCCTCGCGGATGGATCGCGATCTGGACGAACGCGAGCTGAATATGATCCATGCGATCGGTTCCTGGGCAGGGATTACGATCGAAAATGCACGCCTTAACCGCCAATCGCGCCGACTTGCGGTGCTCGAAGAGCGCGAGCGGATCGGGATGGATCTGCATGACGGAATTATCCAATCGATCTACGGGGTCGGGCTGGCATTGGATTTCGCTCGAATTTCATTAGAGGACGACCCTAGCGCTGCTCTGAAGAAAATCGAAGAATCGATCACTTCTCTGAACGGCACTATTCGCGATATTCGTTCGTACATTCTTGACCTACGTCCCCGCCAGTTCCATGGCGAGAACCTTAAACAGGGTCTACAGCGCCTGGTAGATGAATTCCATGCCAACTGCACGACCAATATTGTCCTGGTGGCGCCTGAAGACGGACTTGTTGATTTCCCCGCCCAGAATGCCACTGCGCTGTTCCACATCTGCCAAGAATCTCTGGCGAATATTGCTAAACACGCTCGCGCCAAGCAGGCCGAAGTCCATCTCTGGACGACGCGCGACCGCGCCCTGCTTGAAGTTTGGGACGATGGGCGTGGATTTGACATGCGCAAGATGACCGCCACGTTGGGCCATGGTCTCATGAATATGCAGTCCAGGGCGCGAAAAGTAGGTGGGGATGTGGAGATTACATCGTCCATCGATGGTGGAACAACGGTGCTTGCCTGGGTTCCGCGCCGCAGCGGATAATTTCTACACTTCTAATGGAACAGATTTCCAGCCGCAGCAATCCAAAAATTAAACTGTTGCGGGCTCTTCGCGAGCGGAGAGCCAGACAGGAAGCCAGACTTTTCCTGGTTGAAGGGATCCGACATGTTGGGGAAGCAGCCGACTCGAAAGCGAAGATCGAATCGATATATTTTGACCCTCAGCGTTTGCGCAGCCCGTATGCTCTCGAGCTGATTGAAAGACAATCCGGCGCAGGAGTGCCCTGTTATCAGCTGGCAAGCGATGTGTTCGGGAGCGTGGCAGAAAAAGAAAATCCGCAGGGAATCCTGGCGGTCGTCCACGAGCCGCAAATCAACCTGAAAGACCTGAACCCAACAAACTTCCCCTGGGGGGTAGCGCTGGATTCACCACAGGATCCTGGCAACCTGGGGACGATTCTGCGGACGATAGACGCCGTCGGCGCAAGCGGGATGATCCTGCTCGGAAACAGCGCAGATCCGTTTCATCCCAGCGCAGTGCGCGCCAGCATGGGTGCCATTTTCTGGCTGCAGATTGTTCAGGTCGGTTTTGTTGAATTCCATCAATGGGTGAAGCACAACGGCTACCATCTGTACGGCAGCTCGGCTCGGGCAGAATGCGATTATCTTGAAGCCAGCCCTTATCTCTTGCCGCGGATATTACTGCTTGGAAGCGAACGAGAAGGTTTGTCGCCGGAACAGCGTCAGGTATGTGAATTGGTCGTCGGCTTGCCGATGTGTGGTCATGGGTCTTCGCTGAATCTATCGGTTGCGACGGGGATCCTGCTCTATGCCATGCTGCCAGGCAGCACCAGTCACTGAGCCAAATATCGCTGAAAGAAGTCTGCAACTTTCTCTGCCAGCTCGCCCAGCCCGGGGGAGATCTCACCGCCAGCAGGTTGAAAGCTGTGTCCGGCATTCTTTACGACCAAATACTCCACTGGTACGCCAGCAGATTTCAGCTTTTCAAAGAGGATCTCGGATTGTTGGATTGGCACAGACTGGTCTTGATCTCCATGCAGGATGAAAAAAGGTGGGTCATCAGGGGATATATACGTGGTTGGGCTGTATGTTTTTAGGGTCAGGTCTTGTGGGTTGGTTGCATTAAAGATATTGAAGGTCTCCATCCGTCCGGATTGCGCAAACATCGTCGGCAAATCCGAAGGACCGTACATATCCACAACAGCCTGCACCCGGCTGGATTGATCGAGATATTCACCGACATCCCAACCCTGCTCCACGGTCGAGGCTGCCAAAAGAGCAGCCAAATGTCCGCCAGCACTCCCGCCTAACACCCCAATCCTCTGAGGGTTTATCCTGAACCGGTCGGAATGAGCGCGCAAGAAACGGATTGCACATTTCACATCTTCAATGGGCGCCGGGAAAGCATATTTCGGAGCCAGGCGGTAATTCAAAGCTGCGAATATGAACCCTCGCCGGATTAATTCATCTTTGAATATCAGACCGACCCCATCGCTCTTGTCGCCGCTCGTCCAGCCTCCACCATGAATATAGACTACCAATGGCGCCAACCCTTCCAATCCCTCAGGGGTATACAGGTCCAGGGTCAGCGCCACTCCATCGGTGGTCATGCAGTAAGTCTGATCGATCAGCACCGGCTTTGCTTGGGATGTTCCCTCAGGCTGTGCAGCGAAGGGGCTGGCGGAGATGAACTCAGACCGCTCACAGCCAACCAGCAGTATGATCAGGGCGGCCTGGAAAACCCAAAGGGTCAATTTCTTCAACATGAGTGCTCCGATTCGATTTTTCCTGTCTTCAAGATTATAACCGCCTCCAAAGGATTGAGATCTACTGGTGGTGCTTGGGGGGCCGAAGATGGTGTTGATTCAATCCTAATCCATCTCGAGCCGAAGGACAGAAAATTAACTAGTTGACATTGCCTTTCGAAATATGTATAATAAACGCAAATAAAAAGCAATAAATTTGCATATAATCCGTTCGTTTATGATCGTATTCAATCCTCTTATTATCAATGAAGCGATACGAGCGGCAAGCAAAAATCCTTAAATTGATCAGCCAGAGAGGGTTTGTTGAAAACGAAGAGCTCTCTCGTTTGTTTTCTGTCACCCAGGGGACTATCCGTCGGGATATCAAGACGCTTGCCGGTCAAAACCAGATCCGAGTCGAACATGGGGGAACTGCGAGCTTGGATCTCTTAATAACTTTATCGAACCGCGTTATGAAACGAAATATCATTTAAATATTCAGCAAAAAAAGGCGATTGCTGCAGAGGCTGTCAGCCGTATTGACAATGATCAAACCATCATTCTTGAACTCGGGCACAACAAATTTCCAAATCGCTCGATTATTATGCGAAAGACGGCTCTTGAAATTAACGGTCATTACATGCGACATTCAAATCGCTCGTTTACTTTGTTCACAAGAAACTTTTACCGTCATCTTGTTGGGGGGGATGCTTCGAAAGAATTATTGTTATTCTTATGGCTTCATTGCTTCAAATATATTGGATAACCTGATTGCAGATAAATTCTTCTTGGGGATAGATGCGATCAGCCTGATTGCGGGTATTACCTGCGCAACTTTAGATGAGATCCCATTAAAACGCGCATCCATGAAGGCCAGCAGCGAAGTCGTTGCTGTTGTCAATTCGTCCAAATTTGGAATTTGCACACCGTACCGCTTATGTGATTGGGAAGATATTCAATGTATTCTGACGGATGATAGAGCGGAATTAAGCTATTTGGAATTCTTCAAACAACAAGGCTGTAAGGTGATCAGCGTCCTCTGCTTGAAGAGCAGCGGAAAAAATTGGAGGAAGTCTGCGGTGCAAGGTGAATTTCTCGACGGCACGCACACAGAAAGAAAGGATGGAAAAAACGCAATCATTATCATACTGCTGATCGGCCAAGAGATGCCTTCGACCGAATGAGTTGAGGTAGATTGTGGTAAGCGAGATATGGTCTTTCTGGCATTCAAATAAAGCCAAGGTAATAGGAGAAAAAATGTCCAGCAACAAGAAAGTCCAAAGCAAACTGATCATCATTCTCTCCACGCTCATGCTGCTGAGCCTGGTTGTGGCTGCCTGTGCGCCGGCGGCTACGCCAGCTCCTGCAGTCCAGGAGCCTGCAACAACCGAAGCTCCTCAACCGCCTGTGGTGACAGAAGCGCCGCCGGCAGCAGAAGCCCCGCCGCAAGAGGGAGGTATCCCGGTTAACAATGTTTCCACAGATCCAAAATACGGGGGCACGCTTCGAAGCGTTCTTTTCGCCACGATTGACAAGCTCGATCCGCAGGTTGCGATCTCTTTCCAGGAATGGTTCCTGGTTACATTATTCACTCACAATGGCCTGATGAAATACGACCTGGACGACCAACTGAAGCCCGATCTGGCTGAATCGTATGAGATGAACCAGGATGGCACCGAGTTCACTTTCAAGCTGAACAAAGGCCGAAAATTCAGCAATGGTCGAGAGCTTGTCGCAGCAGATATCAAATACAGCCTCAGCCGCACTGCAAACCCAAAAACGGGATCATGGGGTCAGCAGATGACCGCCAACATAGTGGGAGCGCCGGACGTGATTGCCGGCAAAGCTGAGGAGATCAGCGGTATCGAGATCATCGATGATTACACCATCAAATTCCATCTGATCGTACCGCAGTCGACTTTCGTGATGTTCCTGGCTGCCAGCCCGCAGTTTATCAATCCCAAAGAAGAGGTTGAGAAATGGGGCGATGAATATCCCATGCATGCGGTCGGTACTGGACCTTATATGATCAAAGAGTGGATCGCAGGCTCTAAGCTGGTGTTGGAGAAGAATCCTTACTATTATGAGCTGCCGAAACGCCCATATATTGATCAGTTCGAATTCAACATGAACATCGACGAACAGACAACCCTCCTGCAGATCGAGGCCGGCGAAGCCGACATGACTGCTGACCTGATGCCGTCTTCCGTCGTACAGCAGGTCTCGGCAGATCCAAATTGGGCGCCCTATATTTATTCCCGCACCGGATTCAGCCCTGTTTTCACCTGGATGAATTTTGAGAATCCACCTTTTGATAACCAGAAGGTCCGGCAGGCTGTTCTATATGCCATTGATCATGAAAAGCTGCGCAAAATCATGACCGGTGTAGGCACGCCTACCTATGGCCTTTACGCCGGTCCGCAAGCGCCGGGGTATGACCCGAACTTCGATCCTTTTCCTTACAATCCGGAAAAAGCAAAGCAGCTGCTCACAGAGGCAGGCTTCCCGGATGGATTTGAGACCCAATTCTACTGGCATGATGAAGTCGCCTCCTGGACGATCTTTCCGGTGCCCGTCCAGCAAATGCTGGCTGAGGTTGGGATCAAAGCCGAATTGATCAAGGTATCTGTACCAGCAAAGAATGAAATGGCTGCCAACAAGGAAATGCCGATGTTCATTGGTGGTTGGGGCCCCGCCATCGTCAATTCGGCCGAATGGTACACCTCGATCTTCCTGTGTTCGATGAAGGATCAGCCTACCGGATATCCGAGCTACTGCAATCCGACGATCGATGAGATGTTCGCCGAGACCCAACAAACTTTCGATATGGAAAAACGCTCGCAGATTTTCCGGGAGATGGAAAATATTTTGATGGAAGATGCTCCGATGATCCCGTTGATGAACATGAGCTACTTTGTGCTCGTGAATCCGCGGGTCAAGAATTATTCGGCGCATATCCTTACCCCGCCGTGTAATCCTTTTGTCTGGCTTGATCCAGTCGAATAAGTACCCAACTCCTACAGTTCGATCAACTTCTATAGTGGGTCGAGAAAACGAGTGGTCAGTAGCTGAGAAATCAGTTACTGACCACTCTGAAAAAATCCAATATAATCCCTACAGTCCGCTTCAGGAGCGACTGGTATATGACTGATTTGAGCTGGATGATTGTCTGGCGCCGCTTCCGACGCAACCGATTGGCTTTACTTGGCGGCGTTATTGTTCTGTTTCTTATCCTGGTGGCAGTCTTCGCGGATCAGATCGCCCCTTTCGATCCGATATACCAATACCCAGATGGGTTGGGAGATGTTGGTCAACCGCTTCCGGCTAGTTCGAAATATATCCTTGGAACCGATCGATACGGTAGAGATGTATTCAGCAGGCTTGTGTTTGGCACACGAATTTCACTCACGGTCGGAATTCTGGCAAATGGGACGGCAATGGTTATCGGCGTGCTGATTGGCGGCATCGCTGGCTTTATGCGCGGGCATGTTGAGACGCTCTTAATGCGCATCACAGATGTCATGCTTAGCATCCCGATGCTGCTTTTGGCGATGACGTTGGTGGTAATTTGGAAACCAAGCCTTTTCGTCGTGATCGTCGTCATCGCGATCTCTTTTTGGACCGCGCTGGCGCGCGTGATTCACGGAGAGGTGCTGCACATCAGAGAATTTACTTTCGTAGAAGCTTCCCGGGCTTTAGGCGGATCATCCAGTCATATCCTTTTTTCGCATATTCTGCCTCAACTGATTGGGATCACAATCGTCTATCTCACATTAGGCGTCGCCACCACAGTCATGCTGGAGGCCTCGCTCAGCTATCTGGGTTTGGGCATCCCGGCTCCCACGCCATCCTGGGGAGGAATGGTGGCTGAGGGGCAAGCTTATTTTCGCACTTCACCCTGGCTTGTGCTTTGGCCAGGCTTGACGGTGATGCTGACCGTGCTAGGTTTTAATCTTCTCGGTGATGGTTTGAGAGACGCACTCGAGTCAAAGACGACCAGGATCTAGATATGACTTCCCACATCATCCGGCGTCTTCTGTGGACCATCGTTGTTCTGATCGGTGTATCCATGGTCACTTTTTCCATCGTCTATATTGTCCCGAATGACCCTGGTTTGACTATTGCGGGACCGCGCGCGAGCCCAGAGGTGCGAGCCGAGATCACGCGCAACCTTGGGTTGGACAAACCTCTCTACGTGCAGTACGCGATCTACATGGGCAAATTACTGCGTGGAGATCTCGGGAATTCCTGGATATATCGCCAAAAAGTGACCCAAGTCTTGGGGCAGCGTCTTCCCTATACCGCGATGCTTGCTTTTGCAGGGATCTTCTTCGAGCTGCTCTTTGGTTTGCCTGCCGGTTTAATTTCGGCGCTTTATCGAGGAAGCTGCATCGATCGCATGGTGATGATGCTGACTATCGGATCCATCTCCGCCCCTCCGTTTTGGGTTGGGCCGATTTTATTGTATGTATTTGCATTAAAAATGAATTTGTTCCCGGTTGGAGGGTACGGTACCCCTCAGCATTTAATCCTGCCTGCGATCACGATTGGTCTGATGGGCGGCGCCTGGTATGCCCGCATCTTCCGATCGAGCATTCTCGATGCGATGGAATCTGATTATGTTCGCGCAGCGCGCGCAAAAGGACAAACTCACTGGAAAATTGTCTGGCGTCACATCATACCCAACAGCCTGACGTCGGTAGTAAGCATGTTTGCCCTGGATATTGGGATATTTTTTGGCGGAGTGGTTGTCGTGGAGACGGTATTTGGCTGGCCTGGAATAGGACAGACCGCCTGGAAGGCTATCCGAGATATGGATATGCCGGTTTTGATGGGCACCGTGCTGCTCTCCGCATTAGTCGTAACGTTATCGAATCTGGTGGCAGATATCCTTTATGCTTTCTTGGATCCGCGTATTCGCTTGGATTAATTGTCGAAGCAGCCGTCCACGCGTACGCGGAATAATTTGTGTGACAAGGCTTATTGAGAAATTCATCTTCAGAGATTCCGGTGATAAGCGTTATGAATGGGACAGTTCAATCGAGTCTCCTGGAAGTAAAAAATCTAAAGACCTATTTTTACACTGAAGATGGGGTGGTGAAGGCAGTTGATGGGGTCAGTTTTCATGTCGGGAAAGGTGAAATCTTGGGCCTTGTGGGAAAATCGGGCTGCGGAAAAAGCATAACGTCCTTTTCGATTATGCGGCTAATTAACGACCCCGGGAAAATCATCGCCGGCGAAGTGTGGTTCGACGGCAGAAATTTGATCGAAATTCCCGATAAGGAAATGGAGGCGGTGCGCGGGAATAAGATTTCAATGATTTTCCAGCAGCCGCAATCAAGCCTTAACCCGGTCATGAAGGTTGGGGATTTATTGGTGGAGGTTTATGAGATCCACCAAAAAATGAATAAACAAGCTGCCTGGAAAATGGCAGTTGAATTACTGCGGCGGGTGGGCATCCCAGATGCTGAGAAAAAAGTGCATGCCTACCCCCATGAGCTCTCCGGTGGGCAGGCGCAGCGCGTGATGATCGCGATGGCTTTGGCGCTCAACCCGAAGCTGCTTATCGCCGATGAGCCAACAACAGCACTGGATGTCACCATTCAAGCCCAGATATTAGATTTGATGCGAGCACTGCGAGCGGACCGAGATACGGCAATTATCTTGATCACGCACGACCTTGGGATTATCGCAGAGATGGCAGACCGGGTGGCGGTGATGTACGCCGGTCAGATCGTTGAGCAGGCAGAAGTTGGAGCTCTTTTCTCAAATCCACTCCACCCTTATACAGTTGGACTGATCTCATCCATCCCAGTATTGGGAAAAGTCACAGAGCGGCTTGAAACCATCCCAGGGAACGTGCCTAACCTGATTAATCTGCCCGCTGGATGTCGTTTCTCACCGCGATGTACGATGAGAGAAAAATTTCAGCTGATGATTTGCAATCAAACTGATCCGGATTTGATCGCTTTGAAAGAACAACATCAAGTCAAGTGCTGGCTTTATCAGAGTTCGGGGGATCATCAGGCGCCAAAAAGTGCGGTGATTTGAGGAAGTAGAGCTGCGGGGAGGGTACTGCGTTCATCGTGCAGCGCACTTACCGCATGCGCTGCACGATGAATGGATTATTGGGATTACGGCCAGGTGATTCCTTTGCCTTTACCGAGCAGTCCGCGCCCCATCAAGACTCTCTCATCCAAATCAAAGATCCCGCGCATTAGCGTGGACCAGACTGCAAACCACTGGAGAGGGATCATCAGAACGAACGGGCTAAGCAGAGGGTGGAAATTTCCATATTTTGCGGCATCGAATACAACTACATGGGCGCCGTTATCCTTGCAGATCTCGCTCACACGCCCAACCAGCGAGCGTGATTCGTCGGTGCCTTGCAAGATTACAAACGCGGGTTTTTCCCGGTCGAACATTTCAACCGGACCGTGCCGGAATTCTTGCGCGTCCATGAATGAGCCGTTGACGCGCATATTCTCCATGAACACCGTCAGACCGTATTTATAGCCAAGCTGGTAGAGCGGTCCGCTTGCCAGGGTATAGATCAATCTTTCATCGACAAATTCTTCAGCTAATATCCGAGCGGGTTCGCGCTCTTCGACAAACTGGCGGCTGAAAAGGGCTGGCAGTCCTTCAATTTCAGCAATAATCGATCCGGCTTCACTGGAGCCCTGCAGGCGGGCGATCTCTAATGCAAAAATGTAGATCGCGGCCATCGGCAGGATATATAAACCCTTCGAATTATATGCAAAGACTTCTTTTGCCTCACGTCCCATCAGGCTGTCGGCTCTGTTAATAAATGCGATTGTTGTTGCGCCGGCAGCATTGGCGTGCCGCAGAGCTGTCACAGTGTCTTCAGTCGCTCCGGAGTAGGACGAAGTGAACACCCAGGATTTCTGGTTCAACCGCTTAGGATTGCGCCAGACAAATTCGTAAGACACAAATACATCGCTGGTCAGATTCGTAAACCGATCCAGGAGGTATTTCCCGTTCGCGAGATTTACCCAGGAGTTGCCGCTGCCAACAAAGAATATATGCTCCACTTTCTCATCCAGCGCACGTTTCGCAAGCGCTCGAATGCGCGCCCCTTCATCCTTTAAAAAGCGTTCCAAATCAGCTGCCAATATTGGCGATGAAAACAGCTGACTTTGGATTGCTTTTTCGACAATTGCTTCAGTAACTTTCTCCATGTTATGCCTCCATTCATTTCTTTACCTTTTATTGTTCATTGTCTTTGAATTTAATGAACAAGGATTTCCGATTCATCAAGCCGGACATATCTCATCCTGGTCCGATTATGGGTATAGATTACGTGTATGGTGCCGTCGGCAGCCTGGATGATTGCTGGATAGCTGAATTCACCTGGCTCGTCTTCAAGTGTCAGGCGGTTTTTCCAGGATTTGCCGTCATCTTCAGAGAGAGCCAGGCACAGGGGGGTGCGCGGTCCCCAGGAAAGCAGACCGGTGGGGTGGAAATCCCCCCGCCCTTCAGATTTATGGATCATTCGCTGAAGCTCCTCGTTTCCGGCGTTGCGCAAAGCTCTATGCGCAAAACGCGAAGCCACGCCTACACCGTAGACGGCCTCGGAGCTCTGATTTCCGGCGGAGCCAAGCGCAGTTGGGTTGTATGCCAGCACCAGCCGTCCTGAGGTCAACCGTACCATGTCAATCCCGCTGTTATTGTTTGGTAAAGATGTAGAGGCTGGCCTGCTCCAGGTCAAACCAAGGTCGTGCGAATGCGTTTCATAGATAACGCCTTCCCAGGAACGCATATAAGCCATTAAATCTCCATTGGTGAGCTGAACGATTGCCGGTTGGTCCAGGTAAGCTCCGCTGCCAGGGCAATCGATTATCGACCATGTCCTGCCAGCATTCGTAGTGCGCATGAACGCCACATCGCCCAATCCTTCATACTCAACGGGCAGAATCAGGAGTTCTGGAGAAATGCACAGTGCTTTATTCTTACCCAGGATGCGCCTGCGGCGGGTCAATATTTCCAGGTCGGTCCAGGTACTTCCGAGATCGTAGCTTCGTTTGTAGAACATGCGAGTCCCACCGTCGCACCAGGCCCCGTAGTTAACTGGCGAGATCAGCCAGACAGATTGGTCCGGACCGATAAATATCCGCGGGTTTCCGGCAGCATGGTTGGCTACGTCTACCCAGACCTCGGGGCTGCCCCAGCTAGTTTCGCCAGATTTCAGGCGGCTGCCGCAGATAACGGAGTTTGGCGAGCCTTCATGCATTCCAGTGTACCAGGCTGCCAGCAGATCGCCGTTTGGCAGCTCGCAGATCGTGCCGGCATGACAAGTCGGAAAACGCGCCGATGGTTCGAAGATAAATTCTGTCCGCATGATTTTGATAAACGTCTCTATTTAAGCCCGGTTGTCGCAATGCCCTGGACAAAATAGCGCTGCAGGAGGAGGAAAAGGAGAACCGGTAGTGCAATGGATAATAATGCAGCAGCCATGATGACACCATAAGGTTGAGGCCGAACCACCCCGGTGGTAGCAGCAAAGATATTCACTGCAAGTCCGACTGGGAGGGTTTTGACAGTATCTTTACTCGCGGCAATGAGCGGCCACATCAATGCGTTCCAGCTTCGGATTGAGGTAAAGATGATTACACTTACAACTGCCGGTTGGGTTAAAGGCAGGATGATTCGGGTGAAGATCTGGAAGTTGCTGCAGCCATCAATTCGGGCGGCGTCGTCCAGCTCGGTAGGAATTTGGGTGATGAACTGGCGAAACAGAAATATGCTGATCCCGCTCGTGGCAAGCGGGATAATTAATGCGATGTAGGTGTTAATTAATTTTAAGTAGTGAAAGAGCAAATAAAGCTGTGGAATGTAGGCAAAGAAAGGCAGCATGATCGTCAGCAGGGTCATGTTGAAAAGCAGGTTTTTATGCCTGAAATTTAATCGAGCGAAGGCGTATCCCGCAGGCAGGCTGACGATCATAACCAGGAGCACCGACCCAACAGTGACAACGATACTGTTGCGGATCCAGCGCTCAAATGGAAAGCGGTCTAGGACAATCTGGTATTGTTCGGTTGTCACCGGATCTGGAATCCACTCGAATTCCTTGGTCATTGCCTGGGTGTCGGTTTTCAAAGAAGTGCTAATGATCACCCCAAGCGGAACTGCGTAGCAGATAATCACCAATCCAAGGATGAAATACAGAAACAGTCGTGTCGGTTTGATTTTCATTCGAATTCTCCTTGCCTGGAGAACCGGAATTGGATGAAAGTCATCAAGAGGATGATGGACATTGTGATCACCGAATAAGTTGCAGCGTCTCCGAACTTGAACGCTTCAAAAGCGGTGATATAGGTCTTATAGACTAATGTAACGGTTGAGCCAACCGGCCCACCCTGGGTCATCATATAGGCTTCATCGAACATCTGGAATGAATTGGCAGCGCATAATACCGTGACATACAGGATAATTGGTCTTAACAGTGGGACGGTGATATGCCTGAACACCTGTAAAGCATTCGCTCCGTCCACCATTGCAGCCTGGTAGAGCTCCTGGGGATTCCCTGGAGTGCTGCCAGGAAAATTATCGTGTTAAATCCCACCGACCACCAGGCATTCATCAACACAAGTGAGGGCATTGCTTGATGAACATCTGTTAAAAATCGAAACCCTTCAAAACCAAGCTGGCGAAGATAACTGTTGATAATTCCAAAATTTGGGTTGTACATCCATTTCCAGACAACTCCAGCAACTGCACTTGAAATTACATAAGGCATGATCACAGTGATTCGGCCGAGTGTTCGGCCGCGTAAGGGCTGGTTCAGCAGCATGGCAAGCAGCAAACCCAAGACAGTCAGCAGGATGGTGACCATAATTGTGTATTGGAATGTGTTCCCGACAGCTTTCCAAAAAAAGCGATCATTGAACAGCCGGGTGTAATTTCCAAAGCCTACAAAAACTGGTTTATCCAGCAGGCTCCAGCGAGTGAAGCTCATCGGAATAATCGTCAAAGCCGGGATTAAGAAGAATAAAGTGAAGAGCAGGAAATATGGGGCGAGGAACCAATACGCGCCGCTCGAATTTGATTTGGTTTCATTCTTCATAATTCGCCTCGCAGGTCATTCCCTCTCCTGCTGGATGATTTACTTGCAGGAGAGGGAATTTAGCTGAAACTCGTGAGCCCTTGCTTCTATTCGAAGAATTTACGGGGCAGCGAGAATGTCGTTTACCATCTGTTCAGCCAGAGCGATGGCGTCTGGCACTGTCGCCTGGTCGAGCATGACCAATTCCATCATGATCACGAATGGAGAAGTTGGCTCACGCCCGAACACTTCTGCCTGCTTCACGATTGATGGATAGTAATGCGCTCCAGGCAGGCTTTTTGCAAATGCTTGCCAGTTCTCCAAAGCCTGAAATTCAGGCGATTCCAGGACGCTCTTGCGGACCGGCATATGGCCTGAGTCACGGCTCCATTCGAAGTTGTGGTCAGACATCCACTTGGCGAATTTAAACCCAGCTTCTGTCCCTTCCGGTTTTTTGTTGTCTGGGAATACGTAGGTGTGCGAATTTCCCCACGCAGCGGCTTGATCATAGAGCACTGGGATCATAGCGGTCTTATAATTCAGACCCTCGATTTTGTTGTAGTCGCCCATTGCCCACGGACCGGTGATGTTCATTGCCACGATACCCTTCATGAAGTCATCATCCGGGTCGGATTCAGCTTCTGGTGTGACCTTCTCGACATAGACCAGGTCGTGCAGGAATTGAAGCGCTTCGATCCCTTCCGGTGTATTGAAAGCCGCCGCGGTCCGATCTGCATTGAGGACATCCTGGCCTTTATTCTGCCAGAGAAGCGACATCCAGGTTCGGAACGGGACGCCGCCGCTGTAACCCATCCCCAGGCCGTATTGATCGGGAGTCCCGTCACCATCTTTGTCGACAGTCAGCTTCTTTGCGTAATCAAGCAACTCTTCCTTATTCGTTGGTGGTTTGGCAGGATCAAGCCCGGCTTCCTCGAACATCTTTACGTTGTAGTAGAGCCCAAGTGGGTGCAGGTCGTTTGGAACGGCGTAGCGTTTGCCGTCAATCTGAGTGCCTTCCCAGGCAGTCTTTACAAAATCATCTTCGACGATCCCGTATTTCGCGGCCAGCTCATCAACTGGCTGCAGGATTCCCAGATCAACGTTCTGCAGAATGTTCGTCTGGTGCATGGTCATGACATCGGGAGCGCTGCCAGTGGCAAAATCCAGAATGATCTTGCTGTACAGAGTCCCCCAGTCGAGCTCGGTAAGCTCGATGGTGATGCAGTCTTCGTTGGTTTCGTTGAACTCTTTCACCATATTCGCCATCGGCACGTTGTCAGGCGAGCCCAATCCGCTCCAGTATTGGATGGTGATTGGGGTGCATGCTGCCGGCGCTTCAGTTGCTGCCGGGGCTTCGGTAGCCACGGGCTCTGCGGGCGCTTCGGTAGCGGCAGGCTCCGCAGGGGCTTCGGTTGCTGCAGGTGCAGCGGGTTCTTCTGTAGCGGCGGGTTGAGCCGGCGCCGGCGTGGCTGCTGGCGCGCAGGCGCCAAGAAGCATTGCGGCTGCAATGATTAGTGAAGTCAAAAGGTAAATTCTATACTTGCGAGTACTCACGTTAACCTCCTTAGGGGTTGGTGACCATTAGAGTTGTCACAAAATAAATCTGGTTCTCGTGCCTTTGATTATTAGAATGGTACGTTTCAACCTCCTTCTAATTGATTAATGAAAATACGTTCAGAATTTTGGTCGGCATCAATGAGGAGTTTCAGTCCGTGTTGACCATCAGTTTGAGAGTATCTGGGCCTCCAAACAGCCGGAAGACATCCAGGTATTCCTTAAGGGGTATATGGTGCGAGATCAGGTTGTCGACCCGCACTTTTCCGCTGCCCAGCAGCCTGACGGCGCGTGCTGATGCGAATGGATTGTTAAATGAACCAACGATCGTCAGTTCGCTGTCGTTGATGTAATACGGATTTACTTCAATCTTTCCATCAACCGGTGCGCAGCCGAACCAGACTACAGTCCCGCCTTTTCGGGCAAAATACACTGAAGCAGATTGTACACCCAAGTTCCCGGCCACTTCAAAGACGACATCCGCACCGATTGGACGGATCGATCGGAGCACCTTATCCACATCCTGGTTAAAGGGATCGATGACATGGGTGGCGCCATTTTCGAGCGCCACATCTCTCCGCCGTTTGATTGGCTCGCTGACGATCACCTGCGCCGCGCCTGCCAGTGCGCAAAGCTGGGTGATCAAATTGCCCATCCCGCCTGCGCCTAAGATAAGCACAGTGTCGCCCTGGTGAACCTTAGCCATTTCTAACCCGCGAATAGCGCAGGCCAGCGGTTCGGTAAAAGCTGCCTGCTCGTAGCTGACCAAATCGGGAAGCACATAGACATTGCTTTCCAGCATCACACAGTATTCGGCATCCGCGCCGTCAATGTGGACGCCCATCGAAGACAGGTTCTGGCAGAGGTGCTCTTTCCCCATCCGGCAGTATTCACAGCGCCGGCACACGCGGTTAGGATCCACAGTGACCCGATCGCCTACTTTGAGATTTTTTACTCCTTCACCAACCGCGGTAATCTCACCAGAAAACTCATGTCCGATGATTACCGGGAAGTTAGCGGGAAAACCTCCGACAAACAGGGAGTGGTCGGTACCGCAAACCCCGCACGCATGAATCCGGATCTGCACTTCTTCTGATTTTGGCGCTGGGATTGGGATATCTTGAATACGAATATCTCTTGGATTGTAGATCACTGCTGCTCTCATAGATGTTTAGCTCCTGTTTTGGATCAATCGAGTTTTTTGATGTTTCATCTGTCCGTGTGAAATCAGCAGGTTTACACACCGCCCATTGCCCAGAACGACATGCTTAAATCGAGGCAAGACTTGTAGAGAAGCTCGAATGCATTCCGGTCGACCGGTCGCGGGCTGGAGGCGTCCATCCCTGGACGATTGACAAGCTCCTGGACTTTATCGGATTCCGTCGCTCCAATTGCCTGCATTCCAGCCGGCAGACCAATATCAAGAAGCAGGCTGCGTACCGCACCGGGTGCTTTGCGAGCAAGCTCCCTGGTAGTAAGCCCGGCGGTGCTTTCGCCCATCAATGCAGAGATCGCTGCAAATTTCTCTGGTACTGCCATGCAGTTGTATTCCATGGTTGCCGGCAGACAAATTGCGATCGTGAGCCCGTGTCCGGTATTGAATACCGCCCCAACTGCCTCTCCAATCACATGCGCCAGGCAGCTGTCGCTTTGTGTGATTGCCATTCCAGCCAGTGTGTTGGCAAGCAGCATATTATAGCGAGCCTGCAGATCTTTGCCATCATAAACCGCCCGGCGCAGGTTTTGAGCCACCAATCGGATGGCTTCCATCGCGAGGGCATCGACAACCGGAGTAGACATTCTGCAGTAGTAGGCTTCGATCGCATGGGAGAGCGCATCCATCCCGGTCTCAGCCGTGATGCGTGGAGGCAGCTCCAGCGTCAGCGTTGGATCCACAATCGAGAGCGTTGGATAGAACTCAGTACGGGCGAACCCTTCTTTGCGCTGCAGCTCGGGGTGGCTGATTACCGTGAAAAATGTAGCCTCTGAACCGGTGCCTGCGGTGGTTGGAACTGCTACCATCGGTAGCGTCGGTTTGGTGATCGGAGCACCTTCGTAGATTTTCCAAATGTCAACGTTTTCGGTTGCGACAACTGCGATCCCCTTAGCTGTGTCCATCGCAGAGCCACCGCCCAGGCCGATTACAAAATCGCAGTCCTGTTCTCGCGCCATCATACCGCCGCGGTTGACGATATGATAGCTAGGATTGCTTTCAACCTCATCGAAAATCCGCGATTCTACCCCGCTTTTCTTCAGCAGATCGACCGCTTCCTGTACGATGTCCGACAATGCTTGCACCGGATAGGTAACGATTAAGGCGCGCTTGCCTAGCGAGCGGGCTTCTTCACCAAGGATTTTATATTGATAATTACCGAAAATCACCCGGGTGGGTAGAAAGGATCGAAAAGTCTGCATCACGCTTTTCTCCTAAAGACACGCATTGAAAATGGGTTTACCGATGACAGATGAATTA
Source organism: uncultured Chloroflexia bacterium (assembly GCA_963827155.1). GTDB lineage: Bacteria > Chloroflexota > Anaerolineae > Anaerolineales > UBA4823 > UTCFX2. The sequence continues at coordinate 328,550 of CAWGZV010000003.1, forward strand.
TTCACAGGGTGAAATGGTGGTTCCCACTTGAAGAATATTGACTTGCTGCCCTTCAAAGAAATCCAGGTATTCCCTAGAGATGCAGTAGTCAGTGATCACCTGGTCCACCGCTTCCCACGAACATACTTTATAGGCAGCGTTTTTGCCGAATTTCGAACCATCAGCCACCATGATCACTTTTTCGCTGTTCTGGATCATTAGCTGCTTGATGGGGATCTCCTCAAGCACGATATTGGAGATGCCATGTTCGGCGCTAGCTGCGTCAACACCCAGGAAAAATTTGTTCGCACGGATATTATTGAGGATTGATTCGGTGTAGGGTCCGTAGGCAGTGTAGAAAGATTTCCGCAGGATGCCGCCAAGCACCAGGACGTTGATATTTGGCACCGGGCAAAGCACTTTTGCAGTGATGATATCGCAGGTAATTACAGTTAAATTGTGCAGCGATTTGCTTCGCAGAGATTGGGCGATCTCGGTATTGGTTGTTCCAGAATCAAGGAAGATGGTGTCATTGTCACAGATCAGCTCCGCGGCTGCGCTGCCGATAAACCGTTTCAGCCTCCCGGTTGACGTACACTTTGGTTTCGTACAGCGGCTCGGTTGATCCATCCAGGGCATCGATATCATAAGCTCCACCATGGTCAAGTCGGATCAAGCGCTGCTCGGCCAGGGCTTTCATATCTCGCCGGATGGTTGCGGGAGTGACATCGAACAATTGGGAGAGGTTATCGTTTTCGATATACCCCTTTTCCCGGATTAATTGGATGATCTTGGCCTGACGCTCTGCACGCAACATAAAACGCACCTATTTGTACATAAACGAACAAATTTCATTGACATTCATTTGCTTTTATTATAAAATATCTTTATTGAAAGTCAAGAGAATATTGCTGTTAATAAACTCAACTCCCTTATGCTTATCCCCTTCTCGAATAAGGAACCAGCCGATTTGCTGTTTATCTCGAAAAGATATACGAACTGATCATACCATTCTATCAGCATGGGTGTTAAAACCCAATAGAAAATGGAGGTAGCTTTTGTTGGGAAAAAACTAGAAGAAAAACTCCCCATCTGGACGATCTTGAATTGGATATTTCCACAACCAATCATATAAGGAGATGAAGAAAATGAAGATTCGCTGGCTTATTTTTGTGCTCTTGGCTGCAGCATTGCTCACCTCTTGCGCTCAACCAACTCCCGCTCCTGCACCTGAGACTGCGGCCCCAGTCGCTGCAACAGAAGTCGTGCCAACCGCAGTACCTCCTACCGAAGCGCCTCCCCCCGAACCGGCGCCAACAGAAGTGCCTCCAACTGAACCCCCGGCCCCCCAAAAACTCACCGTTTGGATGATGAAAACTTTCGTGGATGCGGCGAATGAAGGGATCGAAGCCCGGGTCAAGGAATTCGCGGCGCAGAACAATGCTGAAGTCGATTTGCGCATGATTGCAATCGACGACCTCTACCCACAATGGGCTGCTGCGATTAAATCTGGCGATGTCCCTGATGTTACCTACTGCGGCTATGAAGATGCGGGTAATTTCTACAATCAGGGTATTTTGACAGAACTATCGGATGTCGTCGCACAAATCGAGAAGGATAACGGCGATATGAATGATGCCGTGGTAAATGCCGGAACATTCGAAGGCAAGCAGTTTGCCGTGCCGATGTGGGCTGAGCCGACCGTCCTGTATTATCGGACGGACCTTTTCGAAGCTGCGGGTATTGCTGCTCCGCCAGAGAACTGGGATGAATTCTTGGAAGATGCAAAGAAGCTCACCGACCCGGCGGCTGGGGTATACGGCGCCGGATTTGGACTTGGGCGAGATAACTCAGACTCAGAATGGTGGATGCGAGATGTCATCTGGGGCAACGGCGGCGCGCTTTTTGCAGAAGACGGTAAATCGGCCGCGATTGATTCCCCTGAGGCCAGGGTTGCATTCCAGTGGCTGAAAGACTTCTGGACTACCGCCGGCGTCAATCCTGAAGGCGTGATCGGTTGGGATGATGGCGGAAACAATGCTGCATACCTTGCTGGGCAGGTGGCGATGATCATCAACACCGGAAGCGTCTACCGCAAGATGCGAGATGAAATGCCTGAGATGCTTGAGAAGTCTGGCTTTGCCCTCGTCCCAGCTGGACCCGAAGGTCGGTTCGTCACCGGTATCTCCAATCACCTCTGCATGTTCACCGGCGCGAAGAACCCCGAGCTCGGAAAACAGTTGATCGCGTTCCTTAGCGATAAAGACTGGCAGCGTGAGTGGATGAAGACGGGTGGATACCTGCTGATCCCACCGTACAACGACCTGATCGAGGATGAATACTGGCAGACCGATATCGGGAAAGTATTTGGATCAACTCCCCAATATTTCGCGTTCCTTGGTTATCCTTCACTTTACACCCCTGCGGCTGGCGAAGTAGCCACCAACCGCCTGCTGACTGCCGCCATGGAGAACTTCGTGGTGAATAATCAACCCCTGGATGATGTGCTCAAGGGTTTGAGCGAAGAAATTAATAAGGTGATCGCATCAAGCAAGTGATGTTTGCCTGCAGATCTCTCTAGATTGTGGAAGGGCAGTAAGAGATTATTCCTCCCTTTTACTGCCCCCACGATATTAGGATGTCCCAGGAAAGGCCGGTTTCCTATCCGCAATAAAAACACCTTGTTTGGTTTAGCGCTGGTAGCGCCGGTGCTGATCTACCTTTTTGTGATCCAGGGATACCCCTTTGTCTCAGCGATTTTCACCAGCCTGACAGATAAGCAAATCGGAGTTCCCGGAGAGTTCGTTGGATTCCAAAATTACCTGGATTTGATCAAAGAACCGGTGTTTCGGCTGGCTTTTCGAAACACCCTGGTGATTACCCTGATCTCGGTAACATTGAAGCTTGTGTTCGGGATGGTCATGGCGCTCGTGTTGAACCAAGATTTGATCTTTAAAAATCTCTGGCGGGCAGTGCTTTTTCTCCCCTGGACGATCCCGACTATTGTGACGATCTTAAACTTTGGATGGATGTACAGCTCGACAGGCGGTGTGTTGAATTTTATTCTGCTGCGGTCTGGGCTGGTCAACCGACCGGTGAACTGGTTGGGCACACCGACCATCGCTCTCTTCTCAGTAATCCTGGTGAATGTTTGGAGAGGGACCCCTTTCTTTGGGATCAGCATCCTCGGGGGGTTGCAATCGATCCCGAACGAGCTCTATGAAGCAGCGAAAATTGATGGAGCCAGCTTTGTTCAGCGGTTCCGTTTTGTGACTTTACCGGGTGTGAGAGATGTCATCTTGCTGGTGACAATGGTCTCCACGATATGGACATTAAATGATTTCCAAATTATCTGGGTGTTAACCCGCGGCGGGCCAGCCAATTCGACCCAGGTCCTTTCGACCCTTACCTATTCCACCGCGTTCCTGAATCTTGACTTGGGGAAAGCGGTCGCTATCTCTGTTATCACCGTCCCCCTGCTATTGATTCTCGTAGCCTGGACGACCCAAACCGTGCTTCGCAGAGAATCATAAAAGGTTAAGGCGAGGTCTATTTTGCGATCGGAAAAGCTTTACACCAAAATTTTGACCTACACCCTCCTGGTGATAATGCTTGTGATTACACTATTTCCGCTGTATTGGATTCTGGTCACCTCGCTAAAAACCCTCCCGGAAATCTATACCATCAATCCTCGTTTTTGGCCTGCGAAACCTTCATTAAAGGGTTATTCGATTCTGCTGTTTGACACCGATTTTCTGAAATGGATCACAAACAGCGCCGGCGTTGCCTTGATTGTGTCTTTTTTCTCGATCGTATTGAGCGCTCTCGCAGCATACGGCATCTCCCGTTTTCAATTCAGCGGTCGCGGGTTCATTGGCGTGTTGATTTTCGTCGCTTACTTGCTGCCCGAAGCTTTGCTTTTTATCCCAATCTACATCCTAATGTCCAGGATCGGGCTCTCTCAAAAAATCGGCGGTTTGCTCGTCGTCTACCCTTCAATCGTAATCCCATATGCAACCTGGGTGCTGACGAGCTATTTTCGAACCTTGCCGGTGGAAATTGAGGAAGCCGGTCAAATTGACGGTTGTTCCCGGCTGCAAGTCATGCGGTTCATCACACTCCCATTGGCAAGCCCGGGGATCATATCGACTTTCATTTTCGCCTTCACTCTGTGCTGGAGCGAATACATCTACGCGCTTGTCATCCTAAGTGGGACAAGCCAGACTTTACCGCTGGGGCTTTCAGGCTTGATCATTGGCGACATCCCTCCCTGGAATGTGATCATGGCAGGAGCGATTCTTTCTTCCATCCCGATCGTGATCCTATATGTCTTATCATCGCGCTATATCGTCACTGGGCTGACAATAGGAGGCATTAAATGAATCAAATTCCATTAAGCAAAGGCAAGATTGTGATCATAAACCCCGATTATGAGCCGGTCATCGAACGCCGGATTATTACTGAAGCGGGGTATCAATTTGAATCTGCACAATGTTCGAATGAGGATGAAGTGATCCAATTTGCTGAGGAAGCATTGGGGATCATCAACATATATGCGCCGATCAGTGAGAGAGTTGCGAAAAGCCTGAAAAAATGTAAAATTATCGCCAGGGCAGGTGTTGGATATGACATGATCGATGTGAAAGCCTGCCGCGAACATGGCATCGAAGTCACTAATCTGCCGGACTACTGCACAGAGGAAGTATCGGATCATGCAGTTGCGCTGTTAATGGCTGTGCAGCGGCGCTTGCTGCAGCACCATCAGAATGTGGTAGCTGGAAAGTGGGTGGATACATTGGCTGGTCCTATGCGGCGGCTGCGGATGGTTAATCTGGGTATGATTGGGTTCGGATTGATCGGACGCAGGTTTGCTGAAAAGATGCGCGCGATCATCCCGCATATCATCGCCTATGACCCATATGTTCGGAATGAAGTCTTTCACAAGTTGGGGGTAGAGCCCGTTGGATTGGATGAAGTCCTTAACCAGTCCGATATCATCAGCCTGCACAGCCCTCTCACTCCGAAGACCCACCATATTATCTCAGCAGAGGTCATCAAGAAAATGACCCGCAAACCCATTATAATTAATGTAAGCCGTGGGGGTTTGATTGATACCCAGGCTCTCATCGAGGGTTTGAAAGATGGATCGATAACAGGCGCCGGTCTGGATGTTTTGGAGACCGAGCCAGTTCCGCCGCCGGAGCTTCTTTCTCTCTCAAATGTAATTCTTACACCGCACGCTGCATGGTATTCGCTGGAATCGGATTTTGAGGATCGCACCAGACCTGCCGAAGAAATCCTGCGTGTCCTTCGCGGAGAACCGCCTCACGACCCGGTCCCGTAGCTTTGATAAACTCTAATGAATTCGAGGAATATATATGAAAATAAATGGGATCATCACGGCTGGGATTACACCAATGACTTCGGATGGAAACGCATTGGCGGATCCTGGCACTTTCGAAAAATATTACCGATTCCTGCTGGATCGTCGAATAAATGGATTGTTTGTTTGCGGGACAACTGGAGAGGGCATGCTGATGCCGCTTTCAGACCGCAAAGCAGTCGCCGAGCGGGCAGTAAGCATCGTGGCGAAGCAGGTGCCAGTTTTGGTGCATGTCGGGTGTAATTCCACTGCCGAATCCGTTGAGCTCACAAAACACGCCAGGTCTATCCATGCCGATGGCGTCGGGGTAATCACACCGTATTTTTTCTCATATGATAAGTTAGCGATGTTCCGCCATTTCCAGGCTGTGGCAAATGCCGCCTCAGACCTGCCGGTTTTTTTGTATTACCTCCCGTCGATGGCGCACAATGACATTCCTCCTCAGTTGATTTCAGAGATCCGGTCTGTCTGCCCGAATGTGATCGGTTTAAAACACTCTGATTCTGACCAGGTTCGCCTTCAGGAATATCGCCACGCTGGCGGGGAAGGATTTACACTGCTTAGTGGAGATGATTCGGTCGCACTCGCAGCATTGGCGTTGGGAGCAGATGGATGCGTGACAGGAAAATCCTCGGCTTTCCCAGAAATGCTTGTTGCAATTTACCAGACTTTCAAGCGCGGCGACCTGCCGGCTGCAAGGGTGCTGCAGTCTAACTTGAACCGACTTTTAGGAGGACTTTTAGATATTGGAGAAGGGATAGGACTGGCGTATTTCAAGGCTTCGCTCAGATACCGCGGTCAAGATGTGGGTGGGATGCGCCCGCCGCAGCGCTGGTTGACCGAGTCTGAAGAAGCGGATTTGATCCACGGATTGGAACGATTAAGCGGATATTGCGATCCGCCTGGTTCATGGCTGCTTCCGAACCCAGTTGAATAACAGATCGCCTGGAGGTCTTATGGATTATATGTCACCGTTTGAATCCGAGAAGCTGATCAGTAAGCCAGTCACAGTCATCGGAAATTTGAATGTAGATTTGATCATCCGGAATGTCCCGCGCATGCCTGTTTGGGGGCAGGAGGTATATGGAAAAAGTTATGTGTTGGTCTCTTCGGGTCAGGTGGGATACCTGGCATTTGCACTTCGCGGCCTTGAAGTGCCAGTGGCAGTGATCGGAAACGTTGGCGAAGATATATACGGCGATCAGATAAAAGCGGACCTGCGCCGAACAGAGGTTGATATCGATGGTGTAATTGTGACCAAAGGTGGGCGATCTGGCATCACCGTAGCGATGGTGCGCGCCGATGGCGAAAGGGCTTTCGTTTCGGAGCAAGGCTGCCTGGTCGAATACCGCGAAAAGGATGTTCTTGACCATTGGCACAAAGTGAAACCTGCCGGATTTGTCTGTCTGGTGGGGATATTCATGCTGGCAAACCTTGACCTGTATGCTTGCTCTCGCTTGTTAGAAAAAGCCAAAGGGGAAGGAAAGGTTACCATGCTGGATACTGGCTGGGATCCTCAAGATTGGCCGGAAGCCACCCTGGCAGGGATGCGGGCGATGCTCCGCTCTACACGGCTCTATTTGCCAAATTTCGATGAAGCTCGCGCCATCACATCTCATGATAACCTGGAAAAGGCTGCTGAGGCGCTGCAAAAGCTAGGTCCTGAGCTGGTTGTGATCAAATGCGGGGCGGAAGGGAGCTATGCTCGTTGGGGCGCCCAAACTTATCAGGTCCCGGCGATCTCTGTAGATGTGTTCGATGCCGTGGGCGCAGGTGATGTTTTTAATGCTGGTTTTATGTACGGTTTGCGCCAGGGCTGGTCGATCCCAGCCTGCCTGGCGGTTGGCAACTCAGCCTCATCCCTCTATATTTCCAGGGCAGCGGACCGGTTTCCCAGGCTATCCGATGTAATGGCGACTGCTCGGTCATCCTTCCCGTTTGTCCCGGCTCCATCCATGGACCAATAAACGAAGGGGTAATCATGATAGATTTTCACACACACCCGGTAATGATTCGAGAGCTTGTCCAGAGCGACCCAGATTTGGACAGGAATATCCACGAAGTCTTTGGTTTTCACTTCCCGGCGCAGCCGCTTGAGGGTTTCCTGTTGGAGATGGATGCCGCTGGCGTCGATAAGGCGGTGCTTCTTCCAGTAGATGTCAGCACGGCGCATGCTTGCCATATCTGCACAAATGAGCAAATTGCCGATCTGGTTTCGAAAGAACCGCGCTTCATCGGTTTTGCGTCTGTCGATCCAAGCTTGCAGGATGCCCCTAAGATTTTGGAGCATGCTCTTGCTGGATTGGGTTTGAAGGGGCTTAATCTCGACCCAGCGTTTCAGCGGTTCGATTTGCAAGACCAAAAGGCGCTCTACCCGGTGCTGCAAAAATGCCTCGAGCATCAAGTGCCAGTAATGGTCCATGCGGGCATGAGTTGGACGCCGAGTGGTCTTTCCCGCCTGGCGAGGCCGCATCTTCTCGAAGACGCCATTCAGGCATTTCCACAAGTGAACTTTATTATCGGCAATTTCGGATGGCCATGGCTCGACGAGACCTTGATGCTGGCAGTGAAATACCCGAATGTCTTCGCAGACACAGCAATCCTTTATTCGGGCACGCCGCGGGATGCACTCAAACGCTGCCTGGTGGATCACATCGGGCTGGATACGATCGAAAGAAGTCTGGCAGGCAAGCTGGTTTTCGGGACGAATTACCCTCGGGTGGATATGCGCCGCTTTTCTCGGGGGGCTGGCGCGATGGGTTTGAGCCCTGAGACTATGGAAAAATTCATAAGAGGGAATGCAATGCGACTGCTTGGGATGGAGAGAAGACCATGAAATCTCAGCTGCATCGGTTCAAAATTCAAACTCATAAAGAGACCGAATTGATCGACATCACCGACCAGATCCACCAGATTGTGCAAGAATCGGGTGTGAGCAACGGAACGGTGTTTGTGTTGAGCCTGCATACCACCACCGCGATTACTGTCAACGAAGGTCTGCCAGATTTAGAGTTCGATATTGCCAACACAATCCAGCGCCTTGTTCCAGAAGAGCAGGTCTACCGGCATGCACGCTACCTGGAATCGGACGGGCAAATGGCAGTTAACGCGCCTTCCCATCTGCGCGGCGCCTTGCTCGGATTTCAGGTCTTCTTCCCCATCCAAGATCACAAAGTGGTCCGGGGAGCTCGTCAGACAGTCTACTTCGTTGAGCTAGACGGCCCCCAGGAACGCACTTATGTCATCCAAGTGTTAGGTGAGTAATGTAATTAGTTATTAAGGTACTAAGACTTTCACAACCACCTTTTTGACTTCCATCGGTTGGCCTGAGGCGCATTGAGGCGCGTGCGCGTCCTCTGGAAAAAGGATCGCCAACCAGCCTGGGCGTAGCTTGACCCAATTTAATTGGTCCGCGGCGGCATTTCCTGTCCAGGCGTCAGTTTCTGGGTTGTAAGGCGTATTCACAGCTGTGCCCTCGGTCATCGTCCAACCGATTGTTTCTTCACCATCGACTAGAAATTGAAGATCAATATATTTGCGATGTCCTTCCAGCTCCACCTGATCTCCGACAGCTTTTGTGGTGTAAGAGGTTACATAGGCGAAGACCCGTTCGCCATCAATGGAAAATCGGCCTTCTTCCCACTTGCTCGGCTCCAGGGTTTTTAGAAATTCGATGCCCTTCATTATGTCGGGATTATGCTGCGCCTGGTTGTGGATATTTTCAAGGGTTGTTACGATCATAGGTGTTTTTCCCGATTTGATATTATTTGGCGCACCTTCTCAAGATCTTCGGGTGTGTCTACGCTCAAACCGTTGTATTCGTACTGGGTGACGACAACTTTGAGCCTGACGCCGTTTTCCAATATTCGCAATTGTTCAAGCGATTCGGTTTTTTCCAGTGGTGTCTGCGGCATCTGAACATATTCCATCAGGAAGTCTTTGCGGTAAACATAAATTCCGATGTGTTCGTATGCCTGGTGACCTTCCACTTTTCTTGGATAAGGGATAAGCGACCTCGAAAAGTAGAGCGCGTTCCCTTTAAGATCGCAGACAGTTTTTACTACATGAGGGCTGTTGAGCTCTTCCTCACTCAGGATTGGTCGGCATAAGGTGCAAGCTTTGATCGAAGGATCGTCGATCATCGGCTGGATGGCCTCATCGATCATCGCGCGGATCAAGCAGCGGTTCATCGCCCTGGATATTGACGACGATGTCGGCATCCAGGTCTTTTGCCACTTCCGCGATCCGATCCGTCCCGGTAGAGTGGTTTGGCGAGGTCATCTCCGCCTCTCCACCGAATTTACGGACGGCTTCGACGATTCGGTTGTCATCCGTGGCAACGATCACTCGGTCCAATAACTTAGCTTGCTGGACGGTCTGAACCACATATTGGATCATCGGCTTTCCCAGAATTTCCTTAAGCGGTTTACCTTCCAGGCGGGTAGAGCCGTAACGAGCAGGGATTATTCCTGCGATCTTCATGAGAACCTCCTGTATTTTCGACTTGTTTCCATCATCATCTGGCGATCAAATGCGTGGATATTTCCTACGATCCACTCGCGCATTTGCTGACCAGCGGGTGTCTGTTGAGGATGGCTGAGATATTCGAGCTTAATGTTTAAGGCTGAAGCGGTTTTCCAGGCGAGGATAGGCCAAAGCATCCCGATGTCGCCCACCAGCGGCAAGCTGTTCTCTAGACGGGCAAATCCTGACATCTCCATCCGGAATGGGATGCCCGTCAGTTTGGTTTTCGGCAGTCCTTTATCAATCGCGGCTTGGACGGTTGAGCTCTCTCGCTGCATATCCCAGGCGCGTTTGAGATTCGGATCCAGATCAATCCGGATCAGCGACTTGTTCTGCAGTCGTGTGGTAGGATAACCATCCCAACCAGCCCAAATTCCGTGTCCTGTGAAGGTCTCAAAAGGACCATCGTGGATCTCCTGCGTCAATGCGATGGCTGATTCAACGATAATATCAGCAGAATCGAGCATGGATGCCATGCGCATGCACCTTTCGGTTATCGAGATGCTGTCGCCTATCGCAAGACCCACGCCGCCTCCACCAATCAGCTGCGGCACGCTGACAAGCGCAGGCACCCCTTTCCGTGCCGCTGCACCGATCATCGTCTTTGGAGCTGCTCCCCAACCCGCCACTGTCTCGAAAGGCAGGCCTGCAGATTTGGCGACTCCCAAGATCTCACGGCTGAGACGCTCCGTCCGCAGTCCCATCGGATAAGCCATATTGCCAGCAGCTTTTATTATGGTGCTGCCTTCAGCCTCAAGACCGCGCCGGATGAGATCTTCATCCAATTCCATTTCTCGGCGCACAGCTTCCAGCAACTCATCATCCATCTCGGTAATTTCGAAGATATCCCCCATCGGCAATAATTCAGGATCAATTCCCAGATTGATTCCATTTACGCGGTGCACCCTGTCCAGCGTTCCCGCCAGTTCATGGGCAATGACGGCTGAGCTGGTTGAGACGCCGTCGACAATCCCTTTCTCGATCAGCTCAGCGATCAGGGTAGTGACGCCTTCATGCAGATTTGGGCCGCTGCCGGTGATGACAACAACTTTTCCGCCATTTTTCTTGACCTGGATCAAGCGCTTTAGCCCTTCATCCAGTAGTTCTTGGGTATCCGGCGGGAGGGCATCGAAATATTCCTGGACTGCACTCCCCGGATCTGAGACGAACAACATAGTGGACCTCTCTTTTAGGTTGTTAGATTTTACCGAGCTGGTTGAGCCCGATTTCGAGATGTTTTTCTTCTTCAGCAGTCAGCTGTCGAATAGGCAGCCGGGTCTTTCCCATTTTCATCCCTTGCAGCTCCAGTGCGGCTTTGAAATGGGCGAGATCATCTTTTAAACCGCCCGAATCTGGTTGATCAGCGCCTGCTCAGCCCTGGCTTGCTCAAGATCTCCTGCGTGAAATGCATCGAGCAAGCGCCGGAAGACCTGCGGAAAGACATTCGAGTTTCCAGAAATCTGCCCGTGCGAACCTATCGACAGAGCCGGCAGGGCGAGGGCGTCGGTGCCGCAGAGAGGGTTGAAATTGCTCCCACCCACCTGAACATACTCCTGGAAGCGGATCAAGTCGATGCTGCTGAGTTTGATCGCGGCATACTGCGGTGCGGCGGAACGAAGCCGCATCAGAAGTTGAGGGGTGATCTCGTGTTTGGCGTTTCCAGGGAAGCTGTAGAGTGCCAGGGGAAATCCAGGCACAGCCTTCGCAATTGCCAGATAATGATCGAAAAGAGATTGTTCGTCCAGGGTGTAGAAAAACGGCGTGATAATGGAAGCTCCCGAAGCTCCGATATGGGCAGCGTGCTCGGTGAGCGCGATCGTTTCGGCGGTAGAAATACTCCCGGTATGCACCAGTACGGGGATCCGATTCGCGGTGTGCTGCACGACCCGTTCCGCCAGATATTTTCGCTCCTCAAAGGTCAGCAAAAATCCTTCTCCAGTCGTTCCGCCAGGCAGGATCGCATCCACCCCGTTCGCGATTAAAAAATCTATCAACTGATCGAGTGATTTCTCAAAAATCTTTCCCAGTTCATCAAAAGGTGTCAGGATTGGACAGATCAATCCATGAAAAGGTTCAGCAGGATTCATTAACGAAATTGCTCCATTTCATCAAGAATTGTTTTCATTCTGGTAGTGAAAGAACATAGGAAAATTTCTGGGGGACATATCCCATCCGCCGAGAAATCTCCTGGGCTGTAAGCACCACCTGGTTCGAGAGCTCCCCAAGACGGGCTCCGACAATCTCGGGATCGACGCCAGATACTGAGCAAGCACCAACAACTTTTGAATCCCCACTAAATATGGGTGCTCCGATACAAAATACATTGGACTCGTGCTCAGCATGGTCGAGCGCATAACCCCGCTGCCGGGTGAGCGCCAAATCCGCCAAAAGGCTGTCAAGGGTTGTGAGAGTGTTCTCTGTGAAAGGAGTCATTTTCAGTCGCTTCATGATCTCGATGACTTCATCTTGCCTGAGGCAAGAGAGAATGGCCTTGCCGACCGATGTGCAGTACATCGGGACGCGCTCTCCAACCGCAGTTCGAGCGAGCAGGCGGCGCGGGGATTTAAGTGCATATATATAAAGTACGTTCTCATTTTCCCATATCGTGAGATAGGTCGATTCTTTGGATAAATCGGCAAGCTGGCGGAGGAGCGGCGCGGCACGATCTCGGATTTCAATATTGACGCGGGCGTTTTGGGTCAGGACAATGACCCTGGTTCCTAATGCATATTCGTCATTCTCTACCCGTTCTATATAGCCGGAGCTAACCAGGGTTGCCAGGATGTGGTGGGCAGTGCTCTTCGGGATCGCGAGGGTATGGCTGATCTCGGTCAGCGAGAGGCGCGGTTTTTGGGCGCTGAACAGGCTGAGGATATCGAGAGCTTTCGTAATAGAGTGGATCACAGACTTGCACTATGTGGAGGGGTTTGATCGATTGCAATAAGATAGTTTCACAATGTGAAACGTTATTCCATATTTATGGATATTATATCATAAGCTTGTTCATTAACTCTGTTGACAGCTTAATTGACACGGATGAAAAAGCAGCGCTCAATTTTCGAGCGCTGCATAAGACCATTTGCAGTAAAAAGGTTTGCATCAATATCGACCGCGCCGGGTCTCCAGATGTGGATCGGCAAGGTCGGTCTCCCTGGCAGGGATCACCTGCACAGCACAGGCTTTATATTCTGGGATGCGAGCTTCAGGATCGAGGGCGTCTATCGTAAGCAAATTCGCAGCGGCTTCAACAAAGTGGAAAGGAATAAAAACCACGCCGGCGCTGATTTTTTCACTGACCTCGGCACGCAAGACGATCTCGCCCCTTCGGGTCACAAGCCGGACTGGCTGCTGGTCTAATATCCCGAGCATTTCCGCATCCACCGGATGGATCTGGGCGAGGGCTTCAGGATAGAGGGCATTCAACTGCGAGTGGCGGGTCATTGTCCCGCCATGCCAGTGTTCCAAAACCCGACCGGTGGTGAGGATAAAGGGATACTCATCATCAGGCTGCTCGACCACCGGGACAAAATCAAGTGGGTGGAATTTACCTCTCCCACGCGGGAAGCTCTCGGAAAACAGGTAAGGGGTGCCTGGGTGATTCTCATCCCAGACGGGGACCTGCAAACCGCGGTCGTTAAGCCGGTCATAGCTCACGCCTTTAAATTCGGGGACATTTTGGCTCAGCTCTGCCATTACTTCTGCTGGGTGGTTGTAAACCCAGCCTGCTGTATTTGGTCGCCCAAGTCGAGCTTCGATCCTCCGAGCCAGGTCACAGATGATCTCCCAATCCGGGCGTGCTTCGCCGCGGGGCTCCATCGCTTTACGCACCCGCTGAACCCGGCGGTCGGTGTTTGTAAATGTGCCGTCTTTTTCTGCCCAGGATACTGCCGGCAAGAAGACGTCTGCAAAAGCCCCAGATTCGTTTATGAAAAGGTCCTGCGCCACAAGGAACTCTAATTGTTTCATGTGCTCGCGGGTGAGATTCAAATTTGGCTCACTCATCATCGGATTTTCCCCCATGATATAGAGCGCCCTCACGCCTCCTGGGTGAGCATGGCTGAGGATCTCGGTAGTTGTTAATCCAAGCTGCCGGTTTAAACCACCCGCCTCGATGTTCCAGGCTTTTTCCCACCTCTCCGCATTTTGTGGGTCATCCACCCGCATATAACCCGGATAATGAAATGGCATTGCGCCCATATCCGAGGCGCCTTGGACGTTATTTTGACCGCGCAGCGGATTCAAGCCGGTGCCTTCCCGTCCGATATGCCCGGTGAGGAACGCCAGGTGGATGAGGGCTAATGCGCTGGAGGTGCCATGAGAAAGCTGAGAGATGCCCATCCCCCAATATATGGCAGCCCGATCTGCTCTGGCATAGAGCCTTGCCGCCTCTCGGATCAGCTCGCGATCCACACCCGATACCATTTCGGCATATTCTGGGGTGAACTTCTCGACGGATTGAACAAAATCATCGTATCCTTCGGTACGCGTCTCAATGAACGCTTGGTTCACCAGCCCTTCTGAAACGATTACGTGAGCCATTGCACTGAAGAGCGGTACATTGCTCCCTGGTTTCAGCGGCAGCCACAGCTCAGCAAAATCGACCAGCTCCAACCGGCGAGGATCGATGACGATCATTTTCGCGCCGTATTTTTGAACGGCGGCTTTCATCTGCAGCGCGATAATCGGGTGATTTTCGGTTGTGTTGGAGCCGGTGACGATAAATACGTCATTCTTGATCACCTCAGCAGCCGTATTGCTCATCGCCGAAGACCCAACCGCTTGCTGTAAAGCCACCACTGAACCGGCGTGGCACAGCCGAGTGCAGTGATCGATGTTATTGGTCCGAAACAAAGATCGGAATAACTTCTGCATCAGATAATTGTCTTCGTTTGTGGCTTTTGCGCAAAGATATGCCGCAACCGCCTGCCATCCATCACGATGGTGGATTGCTACCAGGCGATCGGCGACTAAATCCAGGGCAGCGTCCCAAGACACCGGGTGCCATTCATCGAGGTCGAAGGCTTGTTCTCGCGCTCCTGCGAGCTGAGGGGTTTTTCGAACCATTGGACTGGTAACGCGTTTCGGATGGTAGATAAAATCGTAGCCAAAACGGCCTTTGACACAAAGATTCCCATGATTGACAACGCTGTCGAACGGCGCGGTCACCTTATAAATATATTCGTCTTTCAAATGGAGATTTAGATTGCAGCCGACGCCGCAGTATGGGCACGTAGTCGATACAGTCTTATCCGGAGTAATCACATAGGCCTCCGATTGTAGATGCATCCGAAGCATTTGTTCATGTTACCTACCTATATCACGATAAGCATTATGGCAAAAAGTGCGGTAACAATACCGACGATCTGGATTGGGGCGGCGCGTTCTTTCAGAATGAACCAGGCGAGCAGAACCGTCCCCGCCGGATAGAGGGAGCTCAACACCGCGGCGATATCCATGCGTCCGATCTGGCCGGCGAGCACAAAGAATGTGTTCCCGCCTGTATCTAACACACCACTGAGCGCCACAAGCGGTAAGATCCCGCGCTCTGGGATTCGTTTTTTACCCAGGAACGTGGCGATCAGGATCAAAAAAACTACTGAAGTGATACGCGTTGAAATGATCGGCCAGAATCTGGCGTTTTGGCTTGCCATGTTCAGCAGAACGAAGAAAAAACCGAAAACGACGCCAGCAATCACTGGCAGGCTTAACTGCTTCCAATTGAAATAGATCGCTTTTCCTTCTTCACTTTGGCTCGCGATCAGCAGGATGGCGATCAATCCCAAAAAGATCCCTCCGATCGTGGCTGGATCTGGAAAGCCTTCCCAATAGATCCCGACAAAAACGGGGATGATCGCTCCGATCAAAGCTGAAACCGGGGCAGCAATACTCATCTTGCCTTCTGCCAGCGCCTTGTAAAGCAGCACCAGACCGAATCCGCCGCATAATCCAGCTAAACCACCCAAAAGCCAGACCTGCATTGGTGGGAAAGGCTCTTTGGTAAACAGCGCCAGCGGGAGCAGAATCAGCAGCCCGATGCTCTCAGCGCCAATGACCACGGCGTATGCGCTGGCGCGTTTAGAAGCCACACCGCCAATAAAGTCAGCGCCGCCCCAAGATGCGGCAGCTGCCAGACCCATGGATACTGTCCCGATCGTGTTGGAGCTCAATCCCTGCGCCTCCTGCCCCCGCGCGGGCTGGCAGCAACAACTTCCTCAGGGAGATGACCGGTCTCCAGCAGCCATTCCCGCTTGGGTTTGAGGGCATTCGAAGGACACACTCCAACGCATTGACCGCAAAACACGCAAGTTGTCAGCGGCATCGGTTGATCGAAGAATGTGGAGATTTGGGTCTCAAAACCTCGTCCGGAAAAATCCAGCGCATAAGTGTATTGAGCGTCTTCAGCGCAAACCTGCACACAGCGCCAGCATAGCACGCACTTGGAGTAATCTCGGATGTACATGGGATTGTCGTCGAGCAGCGGGACCTCGCGCCGCTCGGTGTTTGGGAATCGCTTAGGGTCGGCTTCAACATCGACCATTATCTGTTGAATCTCGGGGGCTTCCGAGAGATCGACCGCTGAATGGAGCAGCTCCAAGATCGTCTTGCGGCTGCGCAGCACACGCTCAGAATGCGTGTGTACGACCATACCCGATGAGGCTTCAGCCACACAAGATGCAGCCAGCACTCGCCAACCTTCCACCTCTACGGTGCAGGTTCGGCACAACCCATTCGAGGTTGTAGCCTCATGATAGCAGATCACGGGGATATCAATCCCCACTTCCCGGGCAGCTTGCAGGATCGTAGTTCCGATTGGAACAGTCAGCTCCCGACCATCGATGGTGAATGTAATTTCGTCAGTCATGCTAGCGATGATCTCCTTCGCCGCGAATCTGGTCTCTCTCCAATCTGGAGAACAGCTTTTCCAGGTTCGATTCGGCAACCTCCTCGAGTGTGAGGTCCAATTCGGTGCAGATTTGAGCAAGGTACCAGAGCACATCGCCTAACTCGCTCTTCAATGCCTGGCGGTCCTCTTCACTGATGATGCCTTGTTTATCTCGGAAGATTTTTTTAACCTTCCCGGCAACTTCGCCAGCCTCGTTCGTCAGTCCTAGAGTTGGATAAACAATTGGATGGTCCACATGGATCAGGTTCCAGGTCTTGCGGGATTGAAGTTGGTAATCGTTGATTGATTGAAGCTTGACCATTGCATCACCTGAAGAGATTTGGCCAGATTTTCATTGCGCTGAGCACCGCGCTTGCTGCGGTCTGACCTAACCCGCAGATCGAAGCGTCGGACATTGTCCAGCCGATGTCGTCCAGACGCTCAAAGTCGCCAGGCAAAGGCTTGCCTGAAACAAGACGCTCCAAAATCTCGTACTGACGCCGCGTGCCAATCTGGCAGGGATAGCATTTGCCGCATGATTCGTGCGCGAAGAAACGCGCCAACCCGAGCAAGATCGCTTTTAAATCCCGCCCTTCGGCGATCGGCATGACAACCCCAGAACCGAGCGGCAAGCCGGCACTGCGCAGCGACTCGAACGACATTTCCAGATCAAGCTGCTCTGGGGTTGCAAAAGCGCCTGCAGCCCCCCCGACCAGCACTGCCAGCAAGCCCTTTCCGCCACTGACACCCCCTCCTAGCACCATCAACAGTTGACGAAGGCTGATGCCAAACGGCGCTTCATACAAACCCGGTCTGGCAATATCGCCGGAGAGGCAGAAAAGCTTGGTCCCTGGGGATTTTTCAGTCCCCAATCGGCGGTATTTCGCCACACCATGAGCCAGGATGAATGGGATATTGCAGAGCGTTTCGACGTTATTGATCACAGTGGGCTGCCCAAACAAACCGTGGGTTGTGGGGAAGGGAGGTTTCAGTCGGGGAAAACCACGTTTGCCTTCAATCGATTCAAATAAGGCGGTTTCTTCACCGCAAATATAAGCTCCAGCCCCCAGGCGCAGCTGGATCTCAAAGTTAAATCCCGAGCCAAGAATGTCATTGCCCAAATAGCCGCCCTCACGAGCTTCCTGGACAGCATTCTGGAGCGAAGAGAGGGCGTTTTGATATTCACCGCGCACATAAATATACCCAATCGGAGCACCGATAGCCCATCCGGCGATGATCAGCCCTTCAATCACCTGGTGCGGATCGTCTTCCATCAACACCCGGTCCTTGAAAGTTCCCGGTTCAGATTTATCCGCGTTGCACACCACATATTTGATCTCGCCAGTCGCCTGCGCTGCGCCTTCCAATTTCAAACCGGTTGGAAACGCAGCCCCGCCTCGCCCCACCAATCCGGAGGATTTGATTTCTGCGATTACCGCCGATGGCGCCAATTGAAGGGCTTTGCGCAGACCCTGATACCCGCCGCTTTCTTCAAATTCCGAGAGCTTGGCGCTTCTTCCCGTGCCGCATCGAATCAGTCAGCCGTTTTTCACCACATACCGGCGTAGCAGGCATAGGTCCCGGATATTGGATCAATTGGGCTGGCGCCAGGGTATTGGCATTGCCGATCGCAGTCTGCGACCCTCCACCCTCGCCAGCCAATGTATTTAATATCGCTGCCGGTGAGTGGGCGCATAATCCCAAGCAAGTTGCTCGTTCTATGGTAATAGCGCCATCCGCAGATGTCTCGCCGGGTTCGATCCCTAAATGATGGCAGACTGATTTCACTACGCCCTCACCACCGGCTAACTGGCAGGGTGGATCGGTGCAAATTTGCAGCACTGTCCTGCCAACCGGCTGGGGATAGAACATTGTGTAGAATTCAATCACACCATGCACTTCGGCTAGCGGCACTCCCAGGCTCCGTCCCACTTCTTCGGCGGCTGCCTGAGGGATATACCCAAAGATCGCCTGGGCTGCCTGCAAGGCAGGCAGCAATCCCGCCTGACCTTGTGTTGATAATTCATTTAATCGAGACTGGAGTAGAGTAAGGTTCAATTCAGCCATGGTTTGTCCAATATTTTGGAAGTATAAACGAATTTCCAAAAATCGGATACGGTATCTATGGTGGAGCTTGTCTTGACTGTTTACCAGTTTGTTTGTAGAATGATTGAGATCTTCCATACTGAGCCGAATTTAGTCTTAAGGCAACCCACCAAATGCGAAATTCAATTATGCTGCTGAGTATTGTTTTGATATTTCAATTCTCCACCGCTTGCACTTCCCGGGAAACGGTCTCTACAGTGCGGCCCCAGGCTTCAATGACCATGTTTGGCAACCAGCCGGTTGATGGGTCCTTTAATCCAACTGCCACCATGACCACGACTGCTCATTTGACACCAATCCAAAAAACCAAAGAAGCTCCAGCCGATCCTCTCGTTGTTACGCCAGAGCTCAGTGCTACTGCCACACTGACCCCGACATTAACCTCAACTACTCAACCGACAACTACAGGGCTTTCCCTCCAATCTAAACAAACCACCGTTACCCCCACTATGTCATTAATGCAGCTCTTCCCGACTGCGACACGGTTTAATTTCCGGGGTCCGGTAATTAATCGCCGCGATAAATGCGGTTGAGGTCACTAAACAAGGCAGACGTGATCTGCAGCCTTTTTGGATAAATTAAATAAGCGGGGCTTGATGATAAATCTCCGCTCTTTTATACACAAAATCAGAAGATATTACCCTTGCGAGTTGGATAGCGATCTCATATAATTTTTCTATCGATTGCCGCAATCGTTTAAGTATCATTTCAGTTGACTCTTCATGGTTTCATTGGAGGCGGCTCGAGTGCCCAGATCGCACAACCGAAGTTGGTGGCTGCAGTCGATCAGGTTCTTGTTGCTGATCGGATTTTCCCCGTGGATCTCGAACACCATCCAATCCTACCAGGCACGCCGGTTTGCTCCATCCCAATCCTTTCCTTCAAACCCAATCTCGCTCTCCATCTGCCGCATCCAGGGCAACGGATTTCAGCTCACCTTTTCAAGGAATCACGATTTAGACTTAGGGGATTGTGACCGCGGATTTCGACGAATCAGGTGCACGCGGCTTCTACCTAATTGCTCCAAATTGCGACAGCAGCACATTGTCATCAGACGGGATATTTGTGTATATTGCTGTGAGGACCGATGTTGTCTCGGTAGGAGATCGCGTTCAGGTCAAAGGATTGGTGCAAGAATACTACGGGATGACCGAGATCATTTCTGCTCCAGAGGATGTGGAAATGATCTCTGAAGGGAACAACCTTCCAGTTCCCCATGATCTGGACCCGCCAGCAGAGGATTATTCCTCCCGCCTGTACAATGAATCCCTGGAGGCAATGCTCTTAAAAATCGATTTGCTCTTGTTGTTGGTCCCACCGATTCAGATGACCGCACCTGGTTGGTGACTGCTGGATCAGGATACGAGCGTGTATTTCACGATGATCCTCAAGGGACCGGTGAGGTTGTCTGTGCCGATGATGGCGGCTTGTTCGAAATCGTGCCTGAAGCCCGCGTCGGAGATAGGGTTGAGTTGCTTGTTGGTGTGCTGAACTACCGCTTAGGGATTTACTGTATGCAACTGATCTCTCAACCTGAATTAAAGCCAAAGGATTTACTTATCGATCAAACACCTTCAACCTTAACAGCTGCGGACTTTTTTCGAATCGCAACCTTCAATCTGGAAGAGCTCTTTGATCCATATGATGATCCACTCACCGAGGATGCGGTTCTTTCGGAAACTGAATACCACCGCCGTCTGCAGAAGCGTGCCCTGGCAATTGCGGATGAATTAGGCCACCCTGCCGTGCTTGCTGTACAAGAGGCTGAGAATACTGCGGTCGTGCAGGAACTGGTTGATAGAGCTGAACTTCAGGCCCATTATGACTTCGTGATCCAAGAAGGTCTGGATGTGCGTGGGCTCGATGTCGCTTTAATTTACCGCCCCGATCTGGTGAGTATTCTGGATTCGAGGTCTGTGCAAGGATGTACTGCACTGGTCGACGGGTTTGAGCCCGACGGCAACAATGATCCTCAAAATCCCCAGAACGAGCTTACTTGCGATCAGAATGGAGATGGAGAGCTTGACGGCAACCGTCTGTTTTCACGACCGCCGCTGGTGGTCCACCTTTGGGCACGACCTGCAGGGATCCAAAATTCTCCCGCATCGGCGAATGCTCTTCAGACTTTCTTCGATTTCTATGTGGTGGTCATTCATTTCAAATCAAAAGTAGGCGATACAAGTACGGCTGCGTATACGCTTCCACGCCGTCTGGAGCAGGCGCATTTTGTCGCCCAATTGGTGGCTTCACTGCGTGAATCCCACCCATTCGCGAACCTGGTAGTGTTGGGTGATTTCAATGATTATCCAACTTCGCCAGCCTTGATAACCCTCAAGAATACTGGACTACTGAGCGCGATGAGCGGCGTTGAAAGGTTCGAACGCTATACGTACAATTATCGGGGGATCTCACAAGTGCTTGACGATATTTTGTTTATCCCCCAGGAGTTGCTTGCCCCAGGTGCAGTCGAGGCGGTGCATATCAATTCTGACTTCCCATATTCTTTTATGGGTGAAATTTACTCCTCTCACCGCAGCTCGGATCATGACCCTGTGGTTGCAGATTTCATCCCCATTCTTACTTCTAACTATTTGCCGATTGTGAATCGTTAGCGAAGATAAAAAGAAGATCTTCCGAATTTAGCATTCAGAAAGATCTTCTTTACTTATGGTTGAAAAAACAACGTTGCGAGCGACTGCTTTATACGACCATTCCTTTGACCTGGCGGATAACCATCACAACTTTCCCCTGCACCTCGACAGTGTTGGGATCATCGATGTAAATAGGCTGCATGGTATGGTTGGCAGGTTGAAGCCGCACCCGGCCTTTTTCCAGGTAGAAATATTTCAAAGTGGTCTCGTCCCGATCTTTCAGCCAGACAGCGACCATCTCCCCGTTGCGAGCCTCATTTGCAGGCTTCATTATGACGATATCGCCATCATAGACCATCGCATCAATCATCGATTCGCCCTGGACTTCCAGCGCAAATAGGTTGCTCCCTTTATCACTTCCTGGAAGCAGGCTGCTGGCAACATCCACCATGCTTTCCGCATCGAAGTATGAGAAATCTGAGGAGGGCATCGGGATAGGAGCGCCCGCTACGATTCGACCCATGACCGGAATTTGAAGCATTTCGCCAATTGCATGCCCAACATTCTGGATCCCTCCAGCAGCTGATCGAACAGCGCTTTCCAATACCCCGCTTGGCTCACTGGCGGTCTTGATCAGCCGGATGCCGCGCGAAACACCTTGGTCTCGCTCAATGTAGCCCATCTCCTCTAACTGATCGAGGTAGTAGTTCACTACAGATGTAGATGAGATGTTGGCTTTTTCACAAAGATCGCGGATAGATGGCGGATAGCCAAATTTCTTCTGAAAATCATCCAACACATCCAGGATGCGAATTTGCCGTTCGCTTAATTCCTTCCTTCGTCTTCTAGCCATCATCACTTTCCTCCGGTCTCAGGCTGCTTCAAGCCGATGTTCTCACACAGGGATCTGATCGTCTTTAGAGACATAATAGTGTTTCTCCAATTAATGGCGACTGGCTCGTACGCCGAAAATTACTCGATTATTTGTGCTAATAATATAATAACACGAACATCCGTTCTGTGTCAAGATGTCAAGTTTTCGAGTTTTTATGGCATAATCCAACGATATGCAGCGCAATCGAGTATTCAATCTTGGCTGGGCGACTTATACGGTATGGGAGTCTTATTAGAAGACCATGCCACGCGATCTTCCAACAAAACTGGTATATCTGCGAAACAGGCGTCTTATCGGTCGCATAGCATACTATGCCCTCAAAATTCTGGGCGTCGAAATACCGGTGGGGGTGGCTATAGGTCAGGATTTCGAACTGGCGCACGGCGCAGTAGGACTGGTCGTACACCCGCGAACTACGATCGGCGATCGCGTAAAAATTTATCCAGGCGTGACGCTCGGTCGTGCGGACATCCATGTGCCAATGTCACAATCCTTTTTTGAAGGTATTGTGATCGAGGATGATGTGATCTTAGCACCGGGCTCCAAGGTGCTCTGCAAGCAGGGTGTGTTGGTTGTGAAGCGTGGGACGATTATTGGGGCGAATGCAGTCCTCCTCGAGTTGACCGGAGAAGATGAAATCTGGGCTGGTGTGCCAGCCAGGTGTGTGGGTAAGCGTGAGCGCTGATTCGATTCGATCTAACCGGATATGCCTGGTCCCTCAGGTTGAGGGAGTGGGGGGAATGGTCTCTTTTCAACACAAACTGCTATCTGGATTGCATAAGCGCGGCATTCAAACCGCTCGCGACCTGGGCGACCTGCCCTTCGGCGCCGTACTGGTAATTGGCGGGACCCGCGATCTTCCAGGCTTGTGGCGCGCGAAGCGTCTTCACATCCCGATTGTCCAGCGGCTGGATGGGATGAACTGGCTTCACCGCCTTGAAGGGATTGGTAAAGCGGGATTTCGCCGTTATTTCCGCTCGGAATACGGCAATTTGCTGCTTGCATTGATCCGCCGGCGCTTTGCTACCCGGGTTGTCTACCAGAGCATGTTTTCAAAGCAGTGGTGGGAGAGGATGCACGGTCGAACCCCGGTTGAAGCCAGGATTATTCACAACGGAGTTGACCTGGCGGTTTATCGCCCGTCTACAGAGGTCGAAACAACAAAGGACCGCTGGCGGATTTTGATGGTGGAAGGGAGCTTGATGGGAGGCTACGAGCAAGGTTTATCGGTGGCGGTGCAGCTGATTGAAATGCTCGCGAACAAGTTACCAGAACGCCTTTTTTCGTCTCAACGCAGATTGATCGAGCTGATGGTCGTTGGACGAACAACTCCAGGTGTACGCCAGAATTGGGATGCTTACATTGCTGCTTCGCGCCTGGCCTCCCAGATCCAAATCAATTGGGTCGGTCAGGTGCCGCCAGAGCGAATCCCTGAGCTAGACCGCTCCGCTCATATGCTGTATTCTTCCGATATCCACCCTGCTTGCCCAAACTCGGTTATTGAAGCCCTCGCCTGCGGACTGCCAGTGCTTTCATTCAATACCGGAGCACTGACTGAGCTCGTACCGGAATCGGCAGGCAGGATCGTTCCCTATGGCGGCGATCCCTGGAAGCTGGATCAACCAGATATCCCTGCCCTGGTATCCGCTGCGATCGAAATCTTGGAGGGGAGAGAGAGCATGCGCAGCGCAGCACGCCGGCATGCTGAACGGGAATTCGGACTCGATCCTATGGTGGATGCTTATCTTGATTACATTATTAATGACTGAACTGCTTATCACCGAAATCGGTTCAAGCGAAGGGTTGCACGTCCGCCAGCCAATAACGTGTTGAAGGAATATGAGAAGATGAGAGACGCAGTACTTTCCCTGGCAGCCTGGACAGCCAGAGTGCTCCCCTTATCGATTAAGCGCCAAATTTATCGCCAGCCGTGGCTTGCGAGCAAGCTGCGCGATACGCTGAACCGAGCCGCCCCCGCCGGATTAACCCTCACCACAGTTGCTGCGGGCAGGCTCAAGGGAGCTCAACTTTACCTTGATCTGCAGACCGAAAAAGATTACTGGCTAGGGACCTATGAGCCGGACCTCCAGGATGCAGCCATACAGTTCGTTCAACCGGGTTCAATCATCTATGATATTGGCGCGAATATCGGTTATGTCAGCCTGCTGCTCGCCCGCTGTACCGGCGCTGGTGGAAAAGTATTTTCGTTCGAAGCATTGCCGCAAAATCTGGAACGCCTGTCGAAGAATCTGGCATTAAATGGCAGCAAGGCACAGGTTGAGATCGTTCCGGTAGCAGTTGTTGATCAAAATCGTAAAGTTCGCTTTTTGGTAGGTCCATCCGGTGGAATGGGGAAGGCTGAAGGTTCTGCAGGCAGGCAAGAGATAGAATATTCGGATGCGATTGAAACTCAAGGCATTTCTCTCGATGACTTTGTCTACGCTCAGGGTAACCCCGCGCCCGCTGTGGTAAAGATGGATATCGAAGGTGGGGAAGTGATGGCGCTGCCAGGAATGGTCCGTTTGCTTCGAGAGGCGCATCCTTTGATCTTCCTGGAGCTTCATGGACGTCAGGCAGCTCAAGCGGCATGGAAAATCTTAACTGAACACGGCTACAGCCTGTCTAAGATGGAAAAGAACTACCCGCAAGTTCAAGCGCTGGATTCGCTCGATTGGAAGTCCTATATCGTTGCATTCCCAGCCCGGCCTTTTCCAAATGTATCAACCCCCAACCCAAATTCGACTACGCTAATATCAGGATCGGGATAATGGTTGGATCATCGAATAAACGGATTTTTCAGGGTTGTCTTGGAGTACAGCAGCGAGTGCTGCCCGCCTATCGAGGGTTGTTTTTTGATACACTTACGGATTTCTGTGCCAACGGCTTGAGCCTGTTTGCAGGTGATCCACAACCAGAAGAGCAAATTCCTCTATCCAGCGATCTTGAAAAAGCAAAACTGCATCATGCGGTTAATCGGCACCTGTTCAAAATAAGCTCTCCTTACTACCAGTGCTGGCAGCCTGGCATCATCGATTGGCTGGAAGAGACCGATCCTGATGCGCTGATCGTCGAAGCTAATCCGCGTTATCCCAGCAATCGAAAAGCAGTCAGATGGATGCAGGCGCACGGCAGGCCGGTATTAGGTTGGGGCTTGGGCGCGCCGGCAATCCAAGGATATCTGTCTGCATTCCGCCGGCGCGGACGTGACAGCTTCTTGCTATCGTTGGATGGCTTGATAGCTTACAGCCAGCGAGGCGCACAAGAATATCGCCAGTTGGGCTTTCCGCCAGACCGGGTTTTTACCGCACCGAATGCAGTCACCCGGAGGCCTGCTTCACCCCCTCCTGAACGAGCGCTGGGATATCAAGACCGACCGGTGCTGATCTTCGTCGGTCGTTTGCAATCTCGCAAGCGCATCGACCTGTTGCTGCGCGCCTGCGCGGCTATTCCAACTCAGTTACAGCCCAGGCTTTGGATTGTAGGCGAAGGACCGGCACGCACCGAGTTCGAGGCGCTTGCCAAGAAAACTTATCCTGAAGCAGAATTCCTCGGTCCGCACTTTGGATCGGATCTAGAAGCTCTTTTCAGCAGTGCTGATCTTTTTGTTCTCCCTGGAACAGGTGGGCTGGCGGTTCAGCAAGCCATGTCGTATGGCCTGCCGGTAGTTGTCGCAGAAGGAGACGGCACTCAAGAGGACCTGGTCCGTCCGGGGAATGGTTGGCAAATTCAATCAGGAGACCTCTCTGGACTTACTGAGGCGATTGCCGATGCATTCAGCGACCCGGCTCGACTGCGTGCGATGGGGGAGGAGTTCCTATCGAATTGTTGCAGAAGACGTGAATGTGGAGCGAATGGCGGAAGTTTTCGTTGATGCTTTGAACGAAACTATGTCAAGCTCAGGAAAAATCGGCGCGGAAACTACGGCGTCCGGCTAACCGTGAAATACTCAAAATCTGCCGGTGGGCTGTTATCACAGGATTGTCCGGTGTAAAGACCAATCCCTTTTGGAACAATCTCACTGGAGTGTTCACCAATCTTTGACCAGTTCTCTCCGTTATCGCTGAAATAACCTGTAAAGCTGCCTTTTTGGAACTGGAGCCGAAGATAGGCGCGTGGCGGACCAGCGACTTTGGTGGCAAAGTTCGGACTGCTGAAATTGTCGCCGACCAACTTGTCGAAATAAATCCCGTCTCCCACGCAGTTCCCCTCAAGGTCGCAATATGCCCTTCCTAACTTAAGGTAGTTCAAATCATCCTGGTACACGATTAATCCCGCCATCTGGAAATTGCTGGTTGGGGTGAAATTTACCAGCGTTTCAACCAGATAATCTTCTTGTGGAGGAAGGATGAGTGGGATATTCGCAGGGACCTCGCTGCAGTTTGCCGGGTCGAGGTATATCCGCAGCGAACCCGATCTCTCAGTGAGCGACCAAAGTTGATTATCCTCCCGCACCCATGTCCAGTCATTCTTTAGGGCACCATCGAAATCATCGCGGAAGATCAGCGTCTCGGATGGAGATGAAGGAGGATGAATTAATGGGGTGAGTGTAACGATCGGGAATAAATCGTCTTTGGTTTCCGCTGCAGAAGGAGCAGGCGTCTCTGTGGGCAAGAGGGTGGCTTGGGCGTTCAGCGTTGCGGCTGTAAAGGTCTCAATGGCGGTATCGTCTGGCGGAAGGCTTGTGCTGGGGAGAAAACTGCAGGCAAGCATCCCAAGTATCAACGAAGAAATCCCCATCCAAAGACGATTTACCAAGGCAGAGTCCTCCTTCTCCAAGCTGTGGCCCGCGTTCATGACTATTTTCCAAAAAAAAGGATCATTCGCTTATTGTGAGATATTATAGATAAATTATACCTCTATGGGTTTAATAGATGTTCCTAATATTATTCCTTATGAATTAGACAGTAAGTACGGATTACTGAATGGGTGAAGAGGTCCCGATTGTTAAAATCCTGGCGGTAACATTGGTTCTCAAGAATGAATCCCTCAACTCAGGGCTATCAATTCCCTCAAGGATATTTGTCAGCAGGATTGAAGCTTTGCTCGTTAGTTGTTCTGCCTCTTCGTGAGTTCCTAACCCCTTTTTTGTCGATATCAGCTCGACCAGGACTTTGCAGTGAATCCACTTCGCTCCGAGCGCTTCGCATTCGCTGCTGGCAGTTTCTAAGACCGTCAAAGCCTCCTCAAATCTCCCGGTCTCAAGCAGGGCTTTTCCTCTCCAAAGCAATCCAAGAGGGATGATCCCGCGGAAAGTCTCTTTTGGAAAACTGAGCAAATTCTCGGCTGTATCCATCAGCTGGTCCCAATCCCTCTCTGCTAATGCAAAATCACTCATCAATAACAGAATATAAAGCGAGAATATGCCGCCTGGCTGAAACGCAGGGTGGGTTGCTTCCAGATCGTGGATCAGGGTTCGCGCCTCTTCAATCCTTCCTGCTATAGCCAGGATATGGGCATTTCCGATGCGCACAAATTCTTTCCAAAGGCCCATATACTCGTTTTTTTGCTGTTTGGCGTCTTCTACTAGCTCCAAAGCCTGCTGGTAATCTCCCAGTTCGGCGAATAATCGTGCCAGGTCAATTTGGGTGGTCACCTTTGGAGCCGCGAAACCTGCTTTTTCGGCATAATACAGACAGCTTTTCATCGATTCGATCGCTCTTGAGAACTCGCCCATCTCCACATAAACCATTCCTACGTACATCCGGCTGTATGCTTGCCCCCACAAATTTTTGATTTCGATACTGATCTTCAGCGCTTCCTCCGCGGTTTGGATCGCCTTTTTGTAGTCACCGGTGAGAAAATAGGCAAGTACGGCTGTGGACAGGCTGTCGGCATGCATGGCTTTATTGTCGAGTGATGCCCAGATCTGCACTGCCTGTTCAGTGACCTCGCGCCCAAGCTGAAATTGTCCGACGTTGTAGTAGCATTGACCAAGGTCGTTCAAGATATAAGCAACCAGTTCCTGCAGGTCCAGCTCGAGGGCGAGCTTCAGGGCGCGTTCGCCATAATGGATCGCTTCATCCGACAATCCGATTCGATCATACATCAATAGCATGATCCACAAGATTTTAGCCTCAGCAGGTTTGTTTTCCAATTTCTGGGCAATTTCCAATGCTTTGCTGCTGATCTCGCGAGCATTTGGAAAATCTTGAACAGAGGATGGCGTCGCCATCAAGGTCGCTTGTGCAATCAATGCCGCTAGAACCAGCGCCTCGTCATGCCGCTGTTCAGCAATTTTCTTCATATCAGCATAGTTCTCAAGCGCTTCCTGGTAAGCTGAAGAAAGCTCATATGCCCGACCGCGCTTCGTGAAGAGCTGTTCCAATCTGTCGGATTCGGTTTTATTATTTGCGAGTTCGATCGCCCGAGTATATGCTTTAATGGCTTCACGATTTGCGTAAAGCTGAAAAGCGTGGTCTCCGGCGAGCTGATAATAACGTAGAGCGCGATCATCGCCAGCCTGGTCAAAGTGGTATGCCAGCATCGCGCACGCCTCCGTGGCTTCACAGGAGGCTTGTTCTTGAATTTCGAGCGCTTCTCCTGCTAAAAGGTGATATTTCCGGCGCTGCTTTAATAAAATCGCATTGTAGACCGTCTCTTGGGTCAAAGTGTGGCGAAATGCATATTCCGGTTTCGGCTGTCGGGCAGTTTCTCGGATCAATTCAGCTCGTTCCAATGTATTCAGGCAGCTCATAAGCAGTTCGGACTCCGGAAAAATCAGCTTCAAAGCTGCAATGCTGAAGGTTCGACCCAGTACGGCCGCGATCTGCAGCACCTGCCGCGATTCCTCGTCCAGCCGGTCGACTCTGGCGAGGATAAGTGATTGGATGCTGTCAGGTATTTCGATCTCGCCAGGATTTTCACCCGCATACCACTCCGATTGACCTTCATTACTGTTAATTTTTACCAAAGTCCCATTTTCAATAAATGAATGGATCAATTCTTCGATAAAGAATGGATTTCCTTCGGTTTTTTGCAAGACGGCTGCTTGAAGCTTTTCTGGGAATTCAGGCGAATTCAACAGCCCACGCAGCAGTGCCGAGCTTTCGGATTCCAGGAGTGGATGCAGCTCGATCGATAGATAACGATGGGGGTAGCTCCGTTCCGCTTCGTTTTTAATCCGCCAGACCGGCGCGCCGCGTTCGGGCCGAAATGTGCACAGCACCATCAACTTCACCTGGTCGGTTAGCTGAAATAAATAGTTGAGCAAATCGATCGAAGCCTCATCTGCCCAGTGAAGGTCATCAAAAATTAGAGCTACAGGTCCAGCCAGAGAAATTGCCTTCCAAACGGATAGCATCGAGGCGTACAAATCGCTTTTGAAAGCCTCGCCGGAAAGGTTGGCTGACCATTCCGATTCTCCCGTGCGAGCCCAGCAAGATCTGAAAAGATTGTAGAATCCGCTTGCGTTCTTCTCCAACGATGCCGGGCTCGAGACACTTTTTGGAAATTTTTTGTTCGACAATCTGGACAGGATCTTGATCGTTAATTCCACAGAAAGTCCGAATAAAAGTTCGAAAAGTTGCGTAAGGGCTGTTGTTTGAAAACGAAGGGCTTCGACATTCAATCCAATTCAATACGTCCAACGAATTATGTTGCGTTCTCGCTGCATTATCTTCCCAAAGCAACCGCATTTCGGCCAGCAGCCTGCTCTTTCCAATCCCCGCCTCGCCAGTGATGCATACGATCTGACCTCGCCCCCCAAGCAAATCCTGAAGAGCCTGGTTTAATGCTTTCATTTCGTTTTGACGCCCGACCAGCGTTGTGCTCCAGCTGCCTGACCTATGCTGTTTCTCGTTTTGATCCTTATGACCGATGACCCGATACGCCGAGATTGAATTCATTCGCCCCTTGACTTCGATCGCACCGAGGGCTTCCACCTCGAAAAGATGGGCGACAAGCTGGTAGGTATCCTGGGAGATTTGGACAGTCCCCGGCATAGCCGTCTGCTCCATCCGGGCAGCGAGGTTGACGGCATCTCCCATTGCGGTGTATTCGGTGCGCAATGAGTTCCCTACCTCGCCAACTACCGCCAAACCGGTATTGATCCCCACTCTCACATTCAGGTTCAAACCGCGCGGGATTAACACATTTTCTTGAAGCACCGACATTTTTTCGACAATTTCCAAACCTGCCAGCACTGCTCTCTGCGGATCGTCTTCATGCGCAATTGGAGCGCCAAAAAACGCAAGTATGGCGTCTCCCATTAATCTTGCGACATTCCCGCCAAATTGGTGAACTGCGCTTATGAGCTGTTCGAAAATCTGCTGGATGAGCTCAGTCCATTCCTCGGGGTCCAGCATTTCGGCAGCCGCGGTCGAATCTTTGACATCGCAGAACAAGACCGTCAGCACCCTGCGCTCACTTTGGGCGCTCCGTGGGATGATCGCTGGATTTTGAGAAGCAAATCGTGGAACAGGAGTGCGTGATGAAGAAACTTTCCCACCCTCCTTCGATTGCACTAGCTCTGCTTCAACAGCTTGACCGCAGTTGAAGCAGAAACGAGCTGCGGCAGGCAGCGAAGTACCGCAGTTTGAGCAGGGAGTGAAGAATGGCCTCCCACAATTCATGCAGAATCGGGAGCCTTCGGAATTGAGAGTTCTGACAGTGCGGACAAACCATTTGTCGGCTTTCGTTTTTAATAAAATCGCATCAGTCGGGTTATTTATACTGGAATGCCTTAGTTGGATATATAGGATAATTATACTCGCAATATTGGCAGGGATGCCGAGGATTCATTTTCCAGGATGTCCGCTTATTCAGAGCGGTTTTTGGGAGTCGAACGGTGCAGATCAAGTAAAATAGCTCTATGCCACGCATTCTTTTTGTAGCCGATGGGCGGTCTCCGATCGCAGTGAACTGGATTAATTATTTTCTTGAACGGGAGGCTGAGATTCACCTAGTTTCGAGCTTCCCATGCGTGCCGGATCCGCGCCTGGCTTCATTCACTTTTGTTCCAGTCGCATTCAGCGAATTAAAACGATCAATCTCAGGGGCGCCAACCCGTCCTCATCCCATCCCCAAAACAGCTCCTTGGTTCGCTAATCGCTTGCGCCAATGGCTGGGACCGCTGACCCTGCCTCGAGCATCGCAGAAATTAAGGAAAATTCTAGAGAGAATTCAACCAGAGCTTATCCATGCCATGCGGATACCATACGAGGGCATGCTTGCTGCCAGGGCGCTTCAATTTTCGAATTTTAGAGGGACTCCACCGCCGCTGCTGATCTCGGTCTGGGGAAATGATTTCACCCTTCATGCCCCCTCCACTCCATTGATGCGGCATTTCACACGTGAGACCCTGCTGAAAGCTGACGCCCTCCATGCAGACTGCCAGCGCGATGTGCGGCTTGCACGAGAATGGGATTTTAAAGCTGAAAATCCAACGATCGTGCTTCCAGGGGCTGGCGGGGTGCAGCCTGAGATTTTCTACCCTGGAAAAGAGCCCGTGGTTGCGCCGCTGGCTATCAACCCTCGCGGCATAAGGACATATGTGAACAATGCCGCCTTTTTTCAAGCGATCCCGCTTATCCTCGAGCAAGTCCCGGAAGCGCGCTTTGTCTGCCCTGCAATGGCAGAAACCCCTCAGATCCAACATTGGGTAAACGAGTTTGGAATTTCTCAATCTGTGGGGCTGCTGCCGGTCCAAACCCGACCTCAAATGGCTGAATTATTCCGCCAGGCAAGGGTCGCTGTGTCTCCAAGCATACACGACGGCACGCCCAATACATTGTTGGAGGCGATGGCCTGCGGCTGTCTGCCTGTCGCCGGAGATCTGGAATCGCTGCGCGAATGGATTACCTCCGGTCAAAATGGCCTTCTAGTAGATTCGAATTCTCCATCCGCCATTGCCAAGGCGATCATCAATGCATTTCGGGACGACGAGCTGCTTCTGAGGGGGCGAAAGAGTTAACGCCGGGTTGATCGCAGCCCGTGCAGATTACTCCACGGTTATGCAGCAAGCCTTGGATTTTTATGCAAGAATT
Organism: uncultured Chloroflexia bacterium; assembly: GCA_963827155.1. Classification (GTDB taxonomy): domain Bacteria; phylum Chloroflexota; class Anaerolineae; order Anaerolineales; family UBA4823; genus UTCFX2. Next base: position 360,894 of record CAWGZV010000003.1, read on the forward strand.
GCCGGGGTTTAATCGATGGCATTCATCTGCGAAATATAAACTGGCATGCGCCTGCTTGTATTTACTGAGTCTGTTGGGCAATCGATGCAAGTTCTTCCACCCGTGTTCGGATATTAGCCGCGAATTTGACCAACGCCAGCCCGACCGATTCCTGAGCTGTCTCTCGCTTTGACAGGATCGGGAGGCTTCGATTAATTGATTCGATCGCAGTTGCGAAATCCAGGGGGATGATCGCAGCCGGCTCCCTCCCAAATGCCTGTGAAAGTCGCTCAGGTGAAATCCCGAGCCGCGTGTCGAATTGGTTGATTACCAGGCTGATGCGATCCAGGTCCATATGCATCAATGGAGCCAGCTCCAGGAATTTCTGGATTCTGGAGATGGAAGGGATATCCAGAGTTGAAACCAGGACAATCAACATGCTGGCATCCAACGCGGCCAGAGTGGTCTCGTTCAGGCGATGCGAGGTGTCCACGATCACATATCTATACATATTGCTCAGGTAATTTAACAGCTGAAAGAAATGGGGACCGGTGACCAGCTGAGATCTTTCGAGGCGAGGGGCGTGCAGGACTTTGACCCCTGAAGGATGCGTTACGAGGACATCGTTCACAATATCGGGATCTAGTGAATTGACCCTGGGTGCCAGATCCAGGATCGAGCTCTTGCTTTGAGTATTCATTAGTACTGGCAAATCTCCATAATGCAGATCGCCATCGATCAGGACTACACTGGAATCATCTCGCTGTAAGCCCAATGCGAGGTTTGCGGAGAGAAGCGTACAACCCGAACCGCCGCGCGGGCTGTAAATCGTGATGATCTTTCCGCCAGGCGCAGGAATAAAAGTATCAGTTTGGAATGGAAGCGGCGGTTGTCGCATCCTGTTTTGACGTGCTTGTGAACCTGCCCTTAATATTGCTTTGATGAGCTCATCAATTTTTGGCGGCTTAGTTAAAAATCGCGCGCCCCGCCAGCATTGCTCGACGCATATAATCCAGATCGTCCTGAACAGTGAGGATTACGACTTCTGTAACCGGCTGGTCTCGTTTTATGGTAGCAGTAGCAGCAATCCCATCCATGTCTGGCATATTCACGTCCATTAAGACGACATCTGGTTTTAGCTCGCGCACCAGCTGGATCGCCTGGAGCCCATTCATGGCTGTCCCGACTACTTCAATCCCTTCTTGAAATTTTAACGATCGAAAAACGATCTCACGCGTTTCGGAGATGTCATCAGCCAGTACAACCCGGATCTTCTCCATAGGGTGATTGGTTTGCACAAGGAATTGATCCTCGTCTCTCGGTTGAGGTACTTTAGATTCACTAGTTTCCTTAGGAGGTCTCTGGAGTTCTTTTCGAAATACGTTTTCAGCCTTGAGCGCATCCGGTTCGACTGAGAGAGCTTTTTCCTTATGCGATTGGGGATTGAGCTGTTTCTTGAAAGTGGGGTTTGGGCCTGGAACGAAATTGCCATCATTATGGGTGAAGTCCGAATTACCCGTTTTGTTTAGAATCCCAGGTTGAGGTATTGGGGCATTCTGAAAACGAGAACGCCGGAGGCTTCCGAAGAACTGGTCTAGAATAGAGGGTTTTCCAGCCGATCTGATAATAGGCTGGTCTGAATACCCATTCAGCTCACCCAACCGCTCTGGAAAGTAGCGCTCGGTGAATGAGCGCCGGAACTCCTCATATGTGGCTCCGCTGCCGTATGTTCGGTGGAGGAGTTCCCAGGCGCCCAGGTGATTAAAATCGTGCCGGAGGATGTCTTCGACGAGCCGCGCCCCTTTTTGTCTGTCCCCTTTTTGATAGGCATTTTCGGCTTTGATTAACTTTGCCTCCAGCGAGCTCTCTGCCATTTCAGATATTGATTGACTGCCCTGAGGCTGCCTCTGCAGCTTCCATCAGTGCTTCGCTCAAGGTAGGATGGGCATGCACGTTTCGGCTCAGCTCGTGGGCGGTGATCTCCATCATTTGTGCGAGGGTCAACTCTGGTAGCAGCTCGGTGACTTCCGGTCCAATCATATGCGCGCCCAATATTTCCCCGTATTTCGCGTCCGAGACCAGCTTTACCCATCCAACCGCTTCTCCGAGACCTAATGCCTTCCCATTTGCCTGGAATGGGAACTTCCCGATTTTTACTTCATACCCGCGCTCGTGCGCCTGGGCTTCGGTCATCCCAAAAGATGCGACTTGAGGCTGGCTGTAAGTTGCCCGCGGCATCATTTCATAGTTTAAATGGACGGTTTCCACCCCGGCAATTGTCTCGGCGGCGATGATCCCTTGGGCCGAGGCGACATGCGCAAGCATGAGCTTGGATGTCACGTCACCAATGGCATAAATACCGGGTACATTTGTTGCCATGCGATCATCGATCTCAATTGCACCGCGCTCGCTGAGTTTCACCCCCAACTCCTCCAGGCCTAATCCACTTCCATTTGGTCGAAAGCCAATCGCGACGAGCGCCTGTTCTGCATCCAGGGTCTTCTCGCCTTGCTCGCTAGCGACTTTTAACTGCACTCCTTGCTCGGTCGTCTTGATCTCCAGCACCCGATGACCAGTCAACACGTTAATTTTCCGCTTCTTAAAGGCTCTAGCAAGCTCGTCGCTGACTTCTGAATCTTCCAGGGGCACCAGACGCGGCAGCATCTCAACCACGGTCACATCCACACCGTAAGAACTCCATACAGTCGCAAATTCCACTCCGATCGCGCCTGCCCCAATGATCACCACTGACTTCGGGAGCTTTTCCTGCAGGATCGCTTCAAGGTAGGTGACGATCTTTTCACCATCAACCTTCCATCCCGGCGGGATCGTTACACTCGCTCCGGTTGAGACAATGATGTTTTTGGTTTTTAGGTCTTTTTTAGCCCCGACATTATCTGTGACCGTCACAACATCTCTGGCGGTCACTTTGGCATTCCCCATATGGACTTCGATATTATTCTTTTTCATCAAAAATCCGACACCCTTTACCAGGCGGTCGGATGTCTGGCGGCTTCGCTTCACGGCTGCGCTGTAATCCAGGTTCAGGTTATCGAATGAAAAGCCGAACTCCTTGCTGCGTTCCCGCAACGTGTGCGCCAGATCGGCGTTCTTGAGCAATGCCTTCGATGGGATACACCCCACATTCAGGCAGACGCCACCAAGCCATTGTTTGTCTACGATGGCGGTCTTCAGTCCAAGCTGAGCAGCGCGGATCGCGGCCACATAACCACCGGGGCCTGCGCCGATCACCACAACATCGTATTGATCCATGATTTCTCCTGTTTTTTGTTGGCTGCGAATTTTGTTTTCCCCGTGCCAGGGGATTGATGCTTCGGATGTCCTGAGGTCATTATAATTGTGGCGAGATGCCGGGTCAAGTAAGCAGAGGATTATCCCGCTTCCAGTATTGTCAGCACAAGAAAAGCGCTGAGGATAAGTGAACGAAAGATTCCAGGGAATCCATTTTTACTGCACCCATTCCTTCCAAATCGGCTCAACTGGCTCGGATTTTAATCTTTCGCGGATCGAGCCGAAAATCACTGCCAGCGGTAGATTATTCTTGCATGCTTGTTCGCACATCCCGCAGCCCGCACATGAAAACAACCAATCTCTCACGGCCTCACGTGGGTAATGTCCATCCGCATCGCGCCTGGGAAATTCAACCGAACAGATCGGGCAAACCGCCATGCATTTCTGGCAGTCGCCGCACCCTTCCAGTTGAGCGATCACTGCGTCCAGGTCCTTCGGCAGCAGATCTTCAAGCGCCTGCATGACGCGCTCCATCGTCTGATGGTGGAAAGCAGCTTGCCGGCTGAGCACGTGCTCATGCATCAAGGTGAGCGATTCATCTGCTTTTCCATCACACAGCTCCCCCAGGTGCAACCATTCAGCTTTATTCTCCCCTCCAAACTGAAGGAGCATTTTTTCGCGGACAGGCAGCCCGAGCACATGAAGATTAAGGTCTGCAGAATGAGCCCCCGGACTGGCGCACATCTGGCAAGCAGGACGGTGGCGATATGCCAGGATGCCTCCCTGGCGAGCAAATTTCAGGGTCTCTCCGCCAAAATCATCGGCGGATCCTTTCCTTGCTGCCCGCCATTCGAACTCCTCTTCGGGATAGGTGCCCAAACAATCGACGCTTAATGTAATCAGGTTCGGATCTGATAAATCTATTCGCTTGCCGATCTCCAGGAGAGCCCGCATCTCACATGGCCTGAGCAGGACCCCAAGACGGGATTGAGGGTGATCGCGGATGGCTTTTGGGACCCGGCGTGCCAGGTTTTCACGCATAACCGGGCGAAAAGGATTGATCGAATCTAAGCCATCAGGGCTATTGATCCAATGCGCGCCTGATCCGCCATTCTCTGAAACGAGCAGCCCTTCAAGCTGTACCTGATTCCATACAGTCCGTAGCAATCGACGGACTGCCCCGATGGGATCGCCGTGCGTCTCAATTATCCAATAATCTTGCATTACTCACCTCCGCAAATAAAATCAGGCGTACTGCCGCTCAAGGATTTCGGCAAGATCAAGCACCTGGACCCGCTCGCCCAGCCCTTTTGTGCGGATCGCATCGTCGAACATCAGCAAGCAAAATGGGCAGCCGGTAGCTATCACGCTCGCCTGGCTGTCAAGCGCTTCTTGCAGCCTCAAGTGGTTGATGCGGGTTTCCAATTCACTCTCCATCCACATTTGACCTCCGCCTCCGCCGCAGCAGAAACTGGTCTCGCGCTTCCTTTTGAACTCCACCAGATCTAAGTGAGCATCGCTCAGCAGCGATCGAGGCGCTTCGTAGATCTTGTTGTAGCGCCCAAGGTAGCAAGAATCATGGTAGGCGACCAGACCTTGAATGCCGTGTCCATTTGCCGAACCCAGGTTTTGCTCCCAGCTGCTGCCTCCGGTCAATTCAGACAGGAATTCAGTCGAGTGCTGGATTGGGTAAAGGTAACCGAGCTGAGCGTGCTCGTTTTTCAAGGAGTTGAAGCAGTGCGGGCATGCGGTCACAATTCGGTTGAATTTGACCGATTTCAAAGTCTCGTTGAGCTGCTCCGCAAACACCTGGAAGAGGTATTCATTTCCCATCCGGCGCGCCATATCCCCACAGCATGTCTCGTCCAAACCCAGGATCGCAAAATCGACCCCGGCTTTTTGTAGCAGGCGGACAAATGAGCCGGCTGCCTTCCTATTGCGGGCATCATAAGCAAAGGCACAGCCCAGGTAGAGCAGAACATCGGTCTCATCTCCTGGGGCGAGCTCGTGAATATTATGTCCTTCCGTCCAGGCGATCCTCTCATCGGGTGGCAGCCCCCATGGATTTCCCTGGCGTTCCATGTTTCGAAGCGTATCGGCAGCCGTCTTTGGGATCTTGCCGGATGTCAATGCCAGGTATCGCCGCAGGTCGATAATCTCATCCACTGGGCTGACGAATGCCGGGCAGCGTTCCAGGCATGCCCCACAGGTGGTGCAAGACCAGGCTGTTTGGCTGCCCAGCGCTTCAGGTAGCGGAATGCCGGTAGCTTTCGCCGAGCCGTTCGCACGGTCAGGATACACCAATGTATCGACCATCACCTGGCGCAGAGATTGGATGAACTTGCGCGGTGAGTAATCTGTTCCGCTTTGTGAAACCGGGCAAGCTTCCTCGCACCGTCCACATCGCACGCAGGCGTCGAAGGATAACAGCTGCTGCGGGGTGAATTCGCGTATGTCGCCTACCCCCAAAACCTCCGCTTCTTCGATGTTATCAATTTTGGTGGGTATGCCTGCAGAACCGCGCTTGCGGACCAAAATGTTCAGGGGAGTATTGATCAGGTGACGCAGTTTTGTGTACGGGATGCTGGCAAGAAGTCCCAGTCCCAATGCAGCATGCACCCAAAACAGGGTTTTGTGCAGGTTGGCAGCTCCAGCAGGCGTCATCCCTAAACCGAGCATTCCGCTGGCTGCCAGGAATCCCGCCGGCGACCAGTTTGCCCAGGTCGGCGCAGCCGCAACCAAGCGCGAGCCTTCCAGCGTGAACCCGACGAGCGGGATCAACGCCAGCAGTACCAGGGCATAGACGTCATCCCAGCGAGTCTCCAGCGCTTTTGGTCGCAGTCCGAACCGCCGGAATGCCGCCAGCAGCACACCGAGAAGAATCGCTATCCCTGCAAGGTCCATTACCAGCTCAAAGCCCAGATAGAGTCCCTCGCGCGGAAACGTGAGCTCAACGAACGGTACAAAAAGCGTCATCTGCATCAGGTTGATCGCTGTGCCAAGCACCTGGATTGTTACACCCCAGAATATCAGCCCATGCATCACCCCCGCATAAGCTTTGTCATAGATCCGCACCTGCGCTAGGGCGTTCAACCCGAAATCTCCCAGCCTTGGACCAGCTTTCATCAAGGACTCCGAGAGATGAGTCAGGCGCGATTTAAAAGTTGCGCTTGAGGCTGCCTGTGAAGTCGCGCTCATCCTTCACCTCCAACGTAGATTTCCCCATTCACTACTTTCACAGGCAGAACCATTAGCCCTTCTGGCGGCGGTCCAAAGATCACGCTTCCATCCAAGGGATCGAAATATCCCTGGTGGCATGGACAGGCAATCCGGTTGTTGTCTGGATCCCATTTGACCAGGCAGCCGAAATGGGTGCATACTGCAGAATATCCACGCAGCCCCTCAGGTGTATTCAGCACAAGCGCTGGATAACGCCCAAATCGAACGGTTTTTGCGGTGTTGGGAGGAAGGTCGCCTTCTGAACCCACCAGCACCGGCTCAGAAGGCATTTCCTGCAGATTGTTGGGATAGAAATATGCCACGATTGGGGTGGCAATTACCGCCAATCCAGCCAACGCCAGGCCTTTCTGAAGCAGATTCAGAAATTCTCTCCGGTTAATTGCGTTCATATCAGCTCGCCTCCCCCCAGATCGTCAGCGCGGTCAGGATTAATAATCCAAGGGCCACAACGACGAAACGGATTCGAGTAGCTTTTAATGTAAATTCCTCTTTTCTATCCAGAAAAGGCCAAATTGTGATCAGCAGCACCCCCAATATCGGCAGCATGACTCCCGTAGTCTTGGGGATGAATTTCAGCATCTGATATAACGCCAGGAAATACCACTCTGGTTTGACATGAGCAGGGGTATTTAAAGGATCGGCTGGCTCGCCCTGACCGATGGGGGATAGAAGACCAACCAGACCGATCAATATCACGATGACTGTGATCCCGATCACTACTTTCGCCTCAGACCGCACATGATCTGGATAGAACGGAATGCTCTCGTCCGAAGAATGACTTTTGTCGAGTGAAGCGTCGGTCATCTTGATCATCCCTTCTTATAGCGGCTTTGCGATACCCAACCGGCGCACCATCAGGAAGTGGGCACCCATCATAGCCAGCGTCGCAATGGGAAGAACAATTGCATGCAGCGCGTAGAAGCGGCTGAGCGTTTCACCTGCCACATCCCATCCAACTCGCAGGAAAACCAGGGCCAGGTTGCCAATGACGGGAACTGCTCCGGCAATTTCGGTCCCAACCGTTGTCGCCCAGAAAGCGCGTTGGTCCCAGGGGAGCAGGTATCCCGTGAAACCGAAAGCCAGGGTGACAATCAGCAGCACCATCCCGCTTACCCAGTTCAGCTCGCGGGGTTTCTTATAAGCCCCCATAATAAAAACCCGCAGCATGTGGGCGATGCAGAGCACAATCATGCCGTTCGCTGCCCAGTGATGGACAGATCGAATTGCAGAGCCAAATCTTACCTGGCTTTCGATGAACAGGATGCTGGAATACGCCGCTTCAGGTGTGGGTTTGTAATAAAAAGCCAGCATAATCCCGGTGAGAGCCTGTGTGACAAAAAGGAATGCGGTGATCCCCCCAAGGCAGTACCACCAGCGCAGGGCGTATTTAGGAACTGGTTTATTAAGCGCCTTGCTCAGCATCGGAGAGACTTCGTAGCGCTCGTCAAACCACTCGAATGAGCGCTCACCAAGCGGCTTCCAGGGTTTGCGAGTGGTCCAGGCGTTTGCGCTGCGGTATACTCCCAATCCGAAAATTAATCCCATCGTTCCAAAAAGCACCCAACGCGCCAGCGGAGTCCATAATCCCTTTTCTTCGCCGGTGATGTGGCAGTGCAGGCATGGATCTCTTTTTGGCGGTGGGACGCTGATCCCCTCCGCCCCAATTTGAAGGATCTCAGGCTGCCACATATCCTGGATTTGAAGCAGCGTGAGATTTTGGTTCTTGCTTTCGGCCGGCATGCTGCCGCCTGCCTGTACGAAAGAAGGGATCAGCATTGCCGCTCCGAACAGTATGCAGATAATTCCCAGCAGTTTTTTTGTTTCCACTCGCTGGAATCGCATCAATTCCTCCTTTTTTTGAGATCTCCCTTCTGGATTTGAGGTGCAATGAATCTTCTTGCCCCCGATAAGTCCACCTCACCGTATGGAACGATCGATCGTGTTCGCCTCTGATAATAAAATAGCAAATTCCAGGGTTGAAGGTATCATCCTGGGAGCCGATTCTTTATCGGGCGCGCGCCCTATTTTATTGCCGCAGCCACCTTAGGCTCAAAACCTCATCGGTCGAATTCCCCCTGTTTTCGGGAGCTCCGAAGGGTTGATTTTCCTCATTATTGGGTGTCCCCATTGGGAGCTAAATTACACCTCTATGATCTTCTTTCGGATTGCGTATTTCACCAGATCGCTTCGATCGTGCAGATCCAGCTTGGTCATGATGCTTCCTCTATGCGCCTGGACAGTCTTTATCGAGATGCACAGGATTTCTGCTATTTGCTTATTTGTGTAGCCTTCTGCTATCAGCTGGAGGACTTCATGTTCGCGCGGGCTGATTCCATTAGAAGCCTGACTGGCGCTCAGGTCGCCCCAACGCAGATAATCTTCGATTACCAACCGGGTGACTGCTGGCGAGAGAACTGCTTCTCCGCGCTGAACGGCACGAATTGCCTCAATTAGATCGTGCGCCGCCGCATCCTTTAAAATATAACCCATCGCGCCGTTTGCCAGCACCTGGCGAATATATTCTTCGTTTTCATGCATACTGAGGATCAGAACCTTCACACATGGAAAACTGCGGTGAATTTGGCGAGTGGCTTCCAGCCCATTTAGCAGCGGCATGGCGATATCCATCAACACGACGTCCGGTGACAGCGTCCCGGTCAGGTGTACTGCACTGTGTCCATCTTCTGCTTCGCCAATCACAACCATATCCGGTTCTGCGTCGATCAGAGCCCGAATCCCTGCTCGCAAGATCGTGTGGTCGTCAGCCAGCAAGATGCGTGTTTTTTTGCTCATCGATGATTTCCTTCGAGCTCTTTGGTGCAGGTACGGTGACTTCCAGCAAGGTTCCTGAGCCTGGTTCCGAGCTCAGATTCATCGTCCCACCAACTCGATCCAACCGTTCCTGGATTCCGATTAGCCCCCAATGACGATTGCGGATAGCTTCATCGGTATCCCCTGCGACCTGGAATCCGCGTCCATCATCCTCAATCGCGAGATAAATTTCATCCTTCTTTCGCCGCAGCGTTACGGTGGCGTGTTTTGCATCTGCATGTCGAGCAATATTATTGACCGCTTCCTGGGCGATCCTGAAGAGGGTGATCATCAGCTCAGGTGCGAAGTCGAGCGGTTCTTCGCTTGCATCGACAATCACCTGAACGCCCACTTCTTCCAGCGTCGAGCGAGCATACCAGCGAATAGCAGGGATAAGCCCCAGGTCATCCAGAATCGTAGGACGGAGACCGTGGATGATTTTGCGCAGCTCTCCGAGTGTTCTTGCAGCCAGCTGGCGGGCTGTTTTTACCTCGGAAGTGATTTCCACCTCGAAATCTGGGACCTTTTTTTCCAGACGCTCAAGTTGGAGGATCAGGATCGCGAGAGCCTGGCCGGTGTCGTCGTGGAGCCAGCGTGAAATGCGTTTGCGCTCCTCTTCTTGGGCACCGATTGTCTGGCTGGTGATCGCTTTTAATTGTCGGTTGCTCGCCTCCAAACGGCTGATCAGCTTCTGGAGGGTAGCAGCAACTTTTTCTGTTTCAGGGTCAGGATTTTGAGGGGCGAAGCGCTTATCGACCAGATCTGGATCTTCCCCTACTTCGGTGGAGAATTTGCGCAGCTCTGATAGAGGCTGCAGGGCTAACCAGGTGATCAGGTAGCTGAAAGCAATGCAAAGTCCGACCCCTGCTAACACGAGCAGTACCGACGCCGCCAGGTTTAATTCTGAAAGTGGAATTGAACGCGTGAGGATCGTCCAAGTCGTGGCTCCAATGACGATGATAGCTGCGTTGCCGATCGCGATCCGCGCGCAGATCGAAAAGCCGGCCAGGCGATGTTTCAGGTAAGCCAAGGGACCTGTTCCACCACTCATCCGTTTGATGCTTTTGTTTAAATTAGTATAACATAAGCCCAAGAAGTGCAGCACACTCTTATAGCGTGATGCACTTCTTGGGTACTGCTCTCCAAACGGATGGAGAATGTAATCTTATAAGGCTGAATGCGGCTTAAGACCAATCTCGCAGGGTTTCAACAACCTTTGACAGGAATTGATCGGCGCTTGCCCCATCCAGAATCCGGTGATCAAAAGTCAGTCCGAGATAGACCATCGTCCGGATGGCGATCACATCTCCCAAAGTCTTATCGCTGATGACGACCGGGCGTTTCTGAATTGCTCCGACGCCAAGGATCGCGCATTGCGGCTGGTTGATGATCGGGGTCGCAAACAGCGAGCCGCTTATCCCATGGTTCGTAATCGTAAACGTGCCTCCGTGTACTTCATCGGGGATAAGCTGTCTGAGGCGGGCGCGGTTTGCCAGGTCGTTCACTGCCCGGGCGATCCCGAGCAGAGAGAGGCTGTCAGTACGCTTGATTACAGGTACGATGAGCCCCGCCTCGCCCAATGAGGTTGCCACGCCGATATTGATCTCCTGGTGCAGCTGGATGCCCGCGTCGGTCCATGAAGAGTTGACTAATGGAAAAGCTTTAAGTGCAGCCACGGCAGCGGCGACGAAATAGGCTGTGAACGTCAGGTTGGCGTTATCTCTGGCAAATGCCTCTTTATTTGCCTGGCGGTGTGCTGAAACCCGTCCGAGGTCGACTTCCATGATAGTGGTCACATGTGGGGAGGTGTGCTTGCTGCGCAGCATGTGCTCGGCAATTTGCTTGCGCAAAGTGCTGAGCGGCAGGACTTCCCCGGCTTCGCCGAATTTTCCAGGAGACGAAGCTGCCGGTTCTACAACTGCAGATCCTGGTGCTGGAGATGCGATGCTTGCACCAGGAGTTTGCGCTGGGTCCGGGCCAGTTTGACCTGCGGTTTGCTTTTGAGCGATAAAAAGCTCGATGTCTTTCTTGGTGATGCGCCCGCTCTGACCGGTGCCGGTGACCTGATACAGATCAATAGCGTGTTCGCTAGCCATGCGCGCCACCACTGGCGAGATAAATCCCAACTCATGGTCGCGCCCGGGGCTGGGGTTTTGTGCCTGCTTCGGGGCGAATTCTTCCGGGCGAGGGCGAGGTTCTACCGCAGCCGCACTGATCGTGCTTCGAGTGGATTCTAACGGCATGCCGCTTTGCGAATCAAAATCCACTGTTTTTTCGCCCGGTTCCCCGATCAAGGCCAAGAGCGTGCCTGCTTGAACAAGGGTGCCTTCTGGCACCAGCACTTGCAGCAGCACGCCTGCGGCCGGGCTTGGAACCTCCGTGTCGACCTTATCTGTGTTCACTTCAACCAGAGCTTCATATTCCTCGACTTTATCGCCTGGGGACTTCAACCATTTCGTAAGGGTTCCCTCCACCACCGATTCGCCTAGCTGCGGCATCAAAACCTGAATCGCCATTTTCCCTCCGAGTTCAGTCTCTGTGAGAATATGATCAGTCCGTAGGAAATGCTTTCGGATCTACTTCGTGCATAATTTCATAAACGGCGTCATAGACTGCCTCAACGTTTGGCTTGGACCAGTAATCGCCGTCCGAACCGTAAGCAGGGCGATGTTCTTTGGCAGTCAGGGTGCGCGGCGCCGAATCGAGCCAGGAATAGCCCCCTTGTTTTTCGAGGACCTCTTGCATCAGGTAGGCAGTCGCCCCGCCTGGCACATCTTCGTCGATGAATAGGATCCGGCTGGTCTTTTTGAGCGATTTCGACTACCCTTCCTTCGATGTCGAATGGAAGAAGCGTCTGCACATCGATCACCTCTGCATCGATCCCGTCATGGCTGAGCGATTGAGCTGCCTCCATTACAATTCGGCAGCAAGAACCATAGGTTATCAGGCTGATATCCCTGCCTTCTCTCAACACCTCTGGAACGCCAACCGCCAACCGCATTTCACCGATGTTGTCAGGCAGGCGTTCTTTTAACCGATAACCGTTCAATGCCTCGACCACGATTGCAGGCTCTTCAGCTAGCAGCAAGGTGTTGTAAAAACCTGCTGCCCGGGTCATATCTCTTGGCGTGAGCAAATATACTCCCCGGGAAAGATGGATAATTCCAGCCATGGGGGAACCCGAATGCCAGATCCCTTCCAAACGATGGCCGCGTGTCCGCACGATTAAAGGCGCTCGCTGCCCACCTTTTGTGCGCCAATTCAGCGTTGCCAGGTCGTCTGAGATGATCTGCAGCCCATAGAGCAGGTAGTCGAGATACTGCACCTCCGCCAATGGGCGGAGACCGCGCAGCGCCATCCCGATCCCCTGACCAATGATGGTTGCCTCTCGGATCCCGGTATCGGACACTCGCAGCGGGCCAAACTTATCTTGCATGCCGCGCATACCCTGGTTTACATCACCCATCACGCCGACATCCTCGCCGAAAGCGATAAACCTCGGTTCTCGGCGAAAAGCGGCCTCGAAAGCCGCATTCAGCACCTCGAAACCGTACAGTTCGGGTGAATTATCCGAATAAATTGGCTTGATTTCGCCAATGCTTCGCGCCGAAGCGCTCCCTTCAATGTATAGGTCAGAATGATATCGCTCATTGGCAATGGCCTCAATTTTGTCCTGCCAGGCTTTTAGATCCTCGCGAGCCTTTTGGATGTTCTGATCGGTCTTCTCACCCCGAGTGATATTCTGGATTTTATGAGCAGCCTGGCTTAAATCCCTAAGCAGCGGCGCAGGAAGCCCAGCGAGCTTTGTCTTTATCTCTTGTAACTTCTCTGCCTGGTTAGAGTGTTTATAAAGTCGTCCAAGGATTGTCTCCACCTCCTGGCGCTCTTGGAAATTCGGCGAGAGATAGGCTTCCCAGGCTCGCTTGCGAGCATTTTCTACCGTTCGGCGAGCGTTTTCTTCGATCTCATCGAGCTCGCCGCCATCAGCCAGGTCTTCGGATAAAATCCACTCTCGGAATTTTTTGATCCCGTCCCAGGCATCTTCCCAGGCTAACCGCTCTTTGGATTTGTAACGCTCGTGGCTCCCCGAAGTTGAATGACCTTGCGGTTGGGTCAGCTCATCGACATGGATGAATGACGGCATATGTTCCGTCCTGGCAGTATCCGCTGCTTTCCGGTAAGCATCGATCAGCGTTGGATAGTCCCAACCTTTTACGCGGTAGATATCATACCCATCACAGCACTCCCCTTCTGGACGCCGAAAGCCATCCACCAGCTCGGAGATATTTTCTTTAGCGATCTGGCTTTCATTCCTAACTGATATCCCGTAACCATCATCATAAACCGTGATGACAGCCGGACAGCGGAGCACACCTATTGCGTTCAAGCTCTCCCAGAACAGACCTTCCGCAGTAGAGGCATTCCCGATGGTGATAAATGTGATTTCGTCACCATTGTGAGAGAGGCGCTCAAAGGATTTTAGCTCGTCAAGCTGGCGGAACAGCTTCGAGGCGTATGCCAGACCTACCGACCGCGGCATTTGCGAGCCTGTCGGGGAGACATCTGCGGAAGAATTTCTTTGTGCGGTCAGGTCTACCCAGGTCCCATCAGCAGCAATGCTCCGCGTGGCAAAATTAGCGTTCATCGTCCGTCCGCCGCTCATCGGCTCCGAGACAACATCGGCATGGGCGTATAGCTGGGCAAAGAATTGGTCCAATGTGCACATCTCGGTTGCAAACATTAATGTCTGATCGCGATAGTATCCCGAACGCCAGTCGCCGGGTTTGAAGAAATGAGCCATTGCGACCTGGGGCAGCTCCTTACCATCTCCAAAAATCCCAAATTTTGCCTTCCCGCTCATTACCTCTCGATGTCCAACGATACTTGCTTTACGGCTCTCGCATACGATGCGATAATCCTTAAGGATCATTTCACGAGTTATTCCAAGACGTGCAGTCAATGCTGCATTTCTCTCATTACCATTAGATTTCAACGTGCTCATTCACATCCCTCACGGTTGATCATTTCCTGGTTATCGATAGAAAAATCTTCAGGCAACCAGATTATATCTCCCTTTATTGTGAGAAATAAAGGGTGAGAGATGATTATTAAATATGGCGCAGACGATCTCGCCAGCAACAACGCCCGAAATTCCTTTGAAGCGAAATATTCAGTCTGCCCGAAGGTTTCAAATCCAATATTGGATTTGGCACAAACCGCCTGTTTTTGGAATTGCCAATAGAAACGATCAGCTCATAAGTGCTGCTTGGATTGGAAATCGACCCCACTCCTTCATAATTGATTTCATCCAAAGGAGGTCGAATTATCAATCAATGGTGAGCTTTTCAAATCCGATAGGATTAATCATTAATTCATCTTGGTATAATCTAACTGTCTTTCGGAAATCAATCTTTTCTATCTGGGCTGAAGCAGGGGAGTGAGGCAGCTCCCTGTCTGCGGGATATTAAGAAAAAAGGAATCTTATATGGTTGATGAGGTACCCCAATCGCGCCCGAATACACTGAGAATTGTGCTGATCGTGATGGGTGTAGTGATTGGCTTGTGTTTGCTTTGTTGGGTAGGATCGCTGATTGTAGGGGGAGTAGCTGAAAGCCAGGCGCCGAAACTGGCAACGGGAATGTTCGCAACCCTTGAGCAATCAGGCTCTTCTGGGGGCTTTCCTTTTCCACTTGGGACGTTTCTGGTAAATAAATTTGGCACACCCCAACCATTTCGCCTCCGCCGACCAGCGCTAACCTTTTACCCTTTTACCCCGTCTCCTTCACCAACCCTGGCTCTTCCCCAAAATGCCCTATGTGTGCCTGATGGAAAGCGCGACCGTGGTTATGTGACCGAGGTGGTTAGCGGAGATACCATTCGGGTCGTTGTAAGAGAGCAAACCTGGCTTGTAAAATACCTGGGAATTCAGTCGCCAGCCGTGGGATTGAAATCAGAAAAGTATGGGATTGAAGCCATGGTTGCGAATTGTTCTCTCGTGGAGAATAAGTTCGTTTCGATGGTAAGCGATTTTCAGGATGTAGATGACTCTAAGAAGTACTTTCTCCGGTATGTTCTTGTCGGAGATACCTTTGTCAATGACGAGATGCTCAGCCGCGGGTTAGCTCGAGCTGAATCCAGCCCTCCGAATTTCGCATGTGATCATCAATTTCTTATGACCCAACAGCTGGCAATCGACAGCCGGCTTGGATTATGGGAAGATATCCCTCCCTCACCTACTCCGGAACCTTCTGGTACGCCTCGCGTCCTTTGCGATTGTCAGGGTCCGGCGCTGACCTGCTCATCTTTCGCTTCCCTTGAAGAAGCGCAGACGTGTTTCGATGCTTGCAAGCTGCTTGGCTTGGAGGATATCTTCAATCTTGACAGCGACAAGGATGGATTAGCTTGCCAATAAGAAGTTCTGCAGGTATCTATCAGCCCGAGAGTTTATACTTCATCGGGTTGCTAAGCAAAATCAGACCAAATCTCCAATCGACCTACCTCGGTAAGGTTTCCTCCTCGATCCATAGTCGAAGTTCGGGCGTAATCGCTAATCCGCTAATTTTTAAGGGGTTTGTATCTTCATCTTCATAGACAGCAACGACCAATTCATCCAGGGACTTAATCCGCCGTGCGGAGGGCACTCTTTCGTGCAGGTGCAGCGGATAGCTGTACTCCGGTAGAAGGATGCGGATTTGGTTCTGGTTAAGCATTTTTGCGAGAAGCGCCGATAATATCGCCTGATGCAGAAAAGTCTGATGGAGCGGATCCTGGCAGCTTGCTTGCTGAAAAGCCTCATCAACTGCTAGCTCTTGAAATACATTTAACCAGGATTTAAGGATGCCTGCGGAAGGGTCGATTGCAAAAAGGTGGGTATTAAAATACGGGCGCAGCCGCTGGGCATCGACGAATGTCTCGACTTCGAAATCTGGATCATCGAGCTTGACTTGATTCATGATCCCGCTCCAGTAGCCGTCCGCAGGCTCATTTGCGAGCGAACCCACATTCCGGATGTGAACGGGTCGAAAGGCAGCCTTGATGGGATCGCTGATCAGAAGCTGATGCGGAGGTTTTACAATAAAGCAATCCGGGTTGAACCAGATCAAAGTCCTCGTTCCTGCACCGCAGGTTCGTTCTGCCTCCGCGCAGGCGCTTACTTTTTGCTGGAAAGGGTAATCTGCTGCAGCAGGTAAGGCTTCATCTGCTGCAGAATTTGCAATTGTGGTGACATCCACATTTTCCAGATCGGAGGCGATGCGGCAGTCGTGCATCGCATGGGGAATATAAACAGTGACCCGGCAGTTAGCCAGATCCCCGCCAAACTTTCGCAGGCTTTTGATCATCAATCTGGCGAACCGGCTCTCATCTGGTGTCGTCACCAAGGTAATACAGCGCGTCGAATTGCTGATGCTCTCAGCATTCTGGTCATTTGGTCTCATCGGTCCTCAACTTCAAATGTGCTTGAGATTCAGTGGGTCTACTTCGCCCGGTCTTTTGTTTTCATCATAATCACGATCAAGATGAATAGAACTGAAATAATCGTCAACTGCGCAAGCCACGTTCTTATGAGCATGCCGGTGAACTCTGCGGCATCTTTTTGATCAGTGGTTGCCCAGCCGAACAGCCGGTGAAATCGCCCCAAAACCCCTTCCGCCTGTCCCACCGCCTCAGTCCTTTTGATCTCCCAATCCGCCAGATCCTGCTGGTATTTCAGCTGGCTCTCTTGATATTGTTTGACCTGGGTTTGATAGGCTTCTACGTTAGCTTCGTATTCAGATTGGATCGCGGCGACTGATGCCTGGTGTTCTTTTAACGCCTGCAGGTATGCGTTCATCGCGACCAGGTCATTGGGATCGGTAGGTTCTGGCGGCGCTTCTGGGATTTGGGGTTTTTCTGGTGGTTCACCGATTGGCGATGGTCCAATTGGTTGCGGCGCATCGATTGCTTCGTTGTAGTACCCGCCCAACCCTGGAAATTCACAGGATTTTCTCCGAAGAGTATTCGTCCCCAGGCATAAGCAGCCCAGGTTCTCCTTCTCCGCCAGCGTCATGTTTTGGCGCTGTGCTTCTGGCATGTCCCAGCAGGCATCGGCAGCCAAATCCGAGCCAAGACCAGTGATCCCTATGAAGGATTGGAACGCCCACCTGGTGGAAGTGATTGCCGTCACGCCGCTCGGGAGCGGGATCAATGCTCCTCCGAGCACGATCTGCGGCAGCATGATCAAGATCACAATCATGGGCGCGGTGTTCGAATTTGGGGCTAATGAAGATGCAAAAAGCCCCATCATCATCCCGGCAAATGTTGCCAGGGCAACCGAAATGTAAATTAATCCGAATCCGAGCGCACCGCCGGGCATATCGAATGCCAGGTAATGCAGGGTCGTATAAGCAAGCGCATGGTAGAGCGCCAGCAGAGCCGCCACCCACATCTTAGAAAGGGTATACGGCAGGATTTGCAGATTTACCAACCGCTCCCTGCGGTAAACCGCCCTTTCCTTGACGATCTCTCGCATCTGGGACAACCCGCCAACCAGAACCCCATAGATCGCAAACAAAAACAAGGATATTGCCAGCGGCGGGAAATCGCCTATAACATAGTCAAAAGAGTTTCTGCCCATACCGTTGGCAAGGATGAAATCCAGCATTCCAACAAGCGGCGCCGCCGCCAACATCAAGATCAGGCTTATTCGATCTCGGCTGAGGATCTTTAAATTCCGCTTAGAGAGGATCACGAACTGGCGAATGGATCGAATCGGATTGAAAGCGATCGAGCTCCGCTTGGCGCTGGGCGCAGAACGATTTTGATCACGATTTCCGCGTGCCGCCTGCTGCGGCAGCTCTGGCGTCATCCCTTTGATTCTCAGCGGGTCAAGGACGTATTTTTGATATGCAGAATGTTGAAGGTACCGCTGCTGCCATTCTTTGGGCGAACCCTTGCTCGGGTCCTCGAGGATTGCATATATTTGGTCGAAATCCATCCCAGAATAACGGCGCTCACGATCCGATTGGAATTGGGCGAAATAGCTGAGCGCTTCATCGGGTGGGCCGAACCATGCCAAATAACCGCCCCGCGCCAGAAAGATCACTTTATCCGCCAGCATGACGTTCTTTGTGGCATGTGTGATCAGTATAATCGTGCGTCCCTGGTCAGCCAGCCGGCGCATGAGCTGCATCAGGGAGGTCTCGGTCCCTGGGTCCAATCCGGAAGTTGGCTCATCCAGGAAAAACAATCCGGGTTTTGTCAGCAGCTCGACCCCGATGGAAACCCGCTTCTGCTGCCCACCGCTCAATCCGCTGATCTGTACATCCCGACGGTGGGTCAGGTCCAGATCTTCCATGACCTCCGCGATTCGCCGGTGACGCTCTTCAGAACTCGTATCTGGCGGCATCCTGAGCTGTGCGGCATAGTTGAGCGATTCGAATACGGTGAGCTCCATGTGAATGATATCGCGCTGCGGCACATAGCCAATACTGCTGCGAACTGCGTCAAAATGCCGGTAGATATCGGTGTCGTTGACATAGACATGCCCATGAGTTGCAGGTCGGTAGCCCGCCAAAGCATCTACCAGGGTTGTTTTCCCCCCACCGCTTTGCCCTACGACGACCAGGAATTCGCGCGGCTTGAGTACCAACGAGATATTCTGGAGCAGGTTCAGGTCTTTGCGCACCCATTTTTGCAGACCAACTGCGTCTACCCGCATTCCACCGGTTTGGTCGATCTGCGCTAACTCTTCTTCACCCAAAACAAAGAGATATGGTCCGATCCTCACCCGGTCTTGCGGCTTAGCCCAAATCTCACCCATGACAGGTTGGTCATTTACAAAGGTCTTATTCACACTTTGCAGATCTTTAACACGGTAGCGCTGCCCTACGTGCTCGATTTCAGCATGAAATCGCGAGACCGGCGGGGCATCCAGCACGATATCGTTGTTTGGATCCCGCCCGATCAGCAGCTTTGTTTGCTTCCCTAATTGGATATTACGCGCCAGCGAGACCTCACTTTGATATGATTGCTGGTACTGCATCGTGACAAGCTCGCCTGCCTCGGCACTCCCCACTCGGATCACGCTGGTTCCTGGCAGATCGATGGCGCCGCGCACCAGCTCTCCGTTTACATAAGTCTCGTTGGTGTTATCAGAAGAGAGCACCAGCCGATAGCCTCCTATGGACTGCTCTAGGCTGGCATGATGGCGAGAGATGATCTTCGAAGGAATGACGATCTCATTGTCTTCCTCTCGCCCAATCAGAATCTGAGGGGCGCTGAGGGAATAAGTCACCGGATTTTGACCGGCAATCGTGACGATGAGCCGAGGCGAGGTCCCGCCATCAGCGAAACCTCCGGCTCCTGAATCGGTATAGGCGCGCGTGGCTGCTGCCTGGTAACCGACAGCGCTTGCTTCGATAACCGGTTTCTGCATGGATGGGGCGGTCTGATCGATCTCCACATCAAGGTCTCGGAGGACGATGGTTTCTCTAGGTTTTTCTATGAAAGGCAAAATCTGGAATTCCAGGATAACATTTTCCCCTAGGGTGATCAGGTCTTTATCCTGAAGGAGCCGAGGTTCGCTCAACCGTTCGCCGTTTACGGTTGTCCCATTGGCGCTGTTATTGTCCTCAAGGAAATAAGAATCCTCTCTTCGACTGATCCTGGCGTGGTAGCGCGAGACTTCCGAGCTGTTCAGCGAGATCTGGGCATCGGCGGCGCGCCCGATGGTCGTCTCGCTTTCTTGGATCTCAAAAATATGCCCGGCATCTTCCCCCTGGATGACTACTAAACGTGTTTTCAATTCTTGTGGCACTGGTTTTACTCCATTGGCGTTGAAATCCTGGTATGGATCAACTCATTGGCCGCCTGCGAGGCTGTAACATGGATCGAAACCAGGATCATCAATTCGCTTGCTCAATCAAACCGCGACACTGCGGGTTTATTAATTGCTCTGCCCGCCCCAAAATCTCCTAATTGCGACAATTTTAGATTTAAATGATCTTGATGTCAATTCGTCCAAGAACGGATTAATCACCCGCTTCCAAAAATGCTTTCAATATCATAGCGCTGTTGTGGAGCTCATCTTTCGCGGCATAGACAAAGGTTACTTTTGGATGCTGCGTGAGCCAGCTGCGCAAGGTCTGAATTCCGGTCGGATTTTGATCAAGCTCAATATTATAGCGGCGCTTGAACTCTTCCCATTTATCATAATCATGGGCGAACCACTTTCGCAGGTCCTGGCTTGGTGCGATCTCCTTGAGCCAGGCATCCAGCTTTGCCGCTTCTTTTGTGAGGCCACGCGGCCACAACCGTTCGACCAAAATTCGAAATCCATCATCTTCGCTAGGCGGCTCATACGCCCTTTTCAACACGATCATGCGCCAGCCTCCCTTGTCCTAGAATCCGTTTAGTATATCCACAGATTTTCTTTCCCGATCGCGATCTCCTTCTCAAAACACGCTAAATTCCCTTTCAATCCGATCTTTAATTGGCAGCTCTTTATCCGAGCGGTCGGAATACCGGCTCAAAATTTGGATCGGTGATTGCAGGTCGTTGCAGGCTGAAATGGCCTATCGGAAAAACGGTCTTCCCTTCGGCTGCCAGGTCGCTTAATATTCGTCCAAGCAGGCTGGCAAATTTATATCCGTGTCCTGCGCCGACTGCAATGGCGATTTGAGGGTGCCCGGGAAGGAGATCAAGGATGAAGTTGCGGTCGGGGGGCATGGTATAGATGCACGGCTTCGTATAGATAATCGGGCCGAGCGAATCTGGGATGCGCTGTTCCAAAAAGCGGGTCAGTCGTTCAAGCGGCCGCGGATTCAGCTTCATCCTGCGGGTCTCCATCGTCACCTCGTCCCCACCGACATCTTGCCCAGCTTTTGTCCCAACCTCCCCATAGACCGGAAAACCATAAAAACAATCATCTCCATGATAAATCCAAACCGGGAACCGTTCAGGGGAGAACAATTTCAGCTTTGGGGTCGCAAAATAAGTGACCTGTTCCTCGGTTACGGTCAGCGGAAGCCGGATGCCAAGATCTTTAACAGATTATTCGTCCACCCGCTGGCTGTGATTACGAGCTTTTGGGTTTCGAAGCTGCCCCCATCCGTTTCAAGCGTTATAACCCCGCCGTGGCTTAAGATTTTTCGAACCGTGGTGTTTTCCAGGATCTCCGCTCCACGCCCACGCCCAGGCTTGCATGGGCGGCATTTGCTTTCCTGGGGTCCACAAAGCCATCATTCGCGCAGTAGATGATCTCATCGTTATCCACCAGCCTGAATTGAGGGAACAAATTCATCGCTTCGCGAGAGGATAGGCGCTCGAAAGGGATTCCAGTCATCCGCATTGCATCGGTGTACCGCTCGATGGCATGCTCGCTCCCATGCTCACCCGGACTGAAGACCAGGCTTCCGGTGCGCTGTACGAGCTGGATCCCTGATTCGGCTTCGATTTCGCGCCAGTGGGTGAATGTGTGTGGGGTCAGCAGGGTGTAATGAGGATCGTCGTATGACAGGCGGATGATGCGGGAATGGTCCTGAGAGGCTCCATAATCATGCCCAAGCTGAAACTGCTCAATGCCGAGAACGGAACCTTGGTTTCGGCGGATCAGCCAGTAAAGCGCGGCGCTGCCAATCCCGCCAAGCCCCAATACGATAAAATTATAGCTCTTTTTCATACCGCATCCCTGCTGAGCATATCAATCAGATCCGTGTTGTTGGCTGCCAGGACGGGATAAGATCAATCTTTCCAGAATTCCAGAAACTGCTGGTCTTTTTCCTGGACCTTTTTACCGATCATGGGATGCAGGCTCAGGTCAGGTGTATAGCGGCTGGCTGGTGGGGTGCGTTCAAGCGCTTCTGCCATCGCTCGGACGTGATGCGGCGCGCCGCCGCAGCAAATCCCAATATAGTTGATCCCGATCTCTCGAGCCTGAGAGGCGAATTCCGCCATCTCGAACCGGTTGCATAAAAATGGCTCCAGCGCGATCGGAAAAGCGCGCTCGTGCCCGGGGACTTTCAAAGATTGAAAAGCATATTGCTCCGGGGTTGTATGGTATGGAACCGGCTGAGCGGCGACAAAGCCATTCACCGTATCCCGGATCTCTCGCAGCATAGGCAGCATTGTTGCCGGGCCGCGCGAGCAGTTCAGACCGACCACATCAGCCCCTTCCATTGCCAGGATCCGACAGGCTTCGACATGGCTGGTGCCTTCACGCAGCGTATCCTGCGCCGACCCGAAGGTGATCATTGCCGGCAGCCCGAAGCGCTTGATCACCTCTAAGGCTATCAGACCTTCACCAAGATAATCCAGAGTCTCGGCAATCACAAAGTCTGCACCTTCATCCACCGCCCACTGCACCTGTTCGGTATAAATCTGGCGGACTTTCCTGGCGGTCGCTTCATGGTCGTTGTGATTGTAAACCCAGGTATTGGCAATATTTCCAGCCACCAGCGCGTTCCCTTCAGAAGCTACTTCTTTTGCCAGCCGGACTGCCTGCCGGTTTAGCATCTCCAGGTCGCCCTCCCGACCGATAGTCTTCAACTTCTCACGGTCGCCGTAATATGTTAGAGCGACCATGACTTCTGCGCCCGCTCGCAGGAATTCACGATGCAGCTCCTTCACCGCCTCTGGATAATCCAGCACGACTTCAGGAACAAACGGGCCTGCTTTTATGTAGCCGCGTCGTTCCAGTTCGAAAACATATCCTTCCGCACCCAGCACTACGCCCTGTCCAAGTCTTTCTAATATATTGGGCTTTCCTGGCATCGAGATCTCCTGTAGATGGTGTGAAAACGGTCGTGTGCTTCCACTAGTTCCTCACCTATCACGACCCTGAACGCTGTGTGTATGCTGCCAAATTTTATCATAAACGTCAGGATAATATATAGCGCTGAAGGATGTCGTTATCGACAAGAGCAGTAATTTTTAGTAAAACGCGATTACTATAATATTTTCTCTCTGGTCCTTAGCCGACTCGCGACGATCTCGGCGATATCCTTTATTTCGAGTTCACTGTTTGCATCGTTTTTGGCATCGCTCAGCATTCTCAGACAGAAAGGACAGCCGACTGCCAGAATTTTAGCTCCGGTCGCCTGAGCTTCTCGAAAGCGGGATGCGCTCACCCGCTCAGACCCCGCCTCTTCTTCTTTCCACATCTGTCCGCCGCCAGCACCGCAGCAGAAGGAATTCATGCCATGGTTTTCCATCTCGACCAAATTTCCGCCGGCAATCTCCAGCGCCTGTCGCGGCGCGGCTGTGATCCCATTATGACGCCCCAGGTAGCATGGATCGTGGAAGGTAATATGCGGCAGACCTTCATTCAGGTCAGAAGGCGTTAGCTCCAGACGTCTGGCGTCCACAAGCTCATTGATCAGTTGGGAGTGGTGGATCACGATGTAGTTCCCGCCGAAAGCCGGATATTCGTTTTTGAGGGTATGCAGACAGTGCGGGCATGTTGTTACAATCCGATATGGGGAGATTTCATTCAGTATTTCAACGTTTGCGCTCGCCAGCTCATTGAACAGGTATTCGTTACCAGAGCGCCTGGCGGCATCTCCCGTACACTGCTCGTTCCTTCCTAAGACAGCAAACTTAACCCCGGCGGAGATCAGGATTTCCGCGAAGGCGCGCGCCGTTTTTCTTGCACGATCGTCTGTCGCTGGCGCGCACCCTACCCACCAGAGAATCTCGGGATCGGGTTCCTGTTCGATGGTTGGCACATTTAACCCCTCTGCCCATTTCAACCTCTCGGTCTGGGGGATATTCCAGGGATTGAGGCTGCGCTCCATACCCTTGAAAGCCGATTGGAGCGTGTCTGGGAAGTTGTTTTCCATCAGCACCAGCGATCGACGAATATCCAGGATATCGCGCATCGGTTCGTTATTCACCGGGCAGATGTCGATACAGGCTCCGCAGGCAGTGCAAGCCCAAACCGCTTCCTCAGAAATCGCGAAATCCAGCAGGCGTTGGCTGCTTGCCTCTCCCTTAGCCAGCCGACCGCCCTCCGAATTGAGGAAGTAGCGTTTATTGATCTCCAGGGCGGCGGGCGAGAGCACCTTACCGGTATTGTAAGCCGGGCAGACCTGCTGGCAGCGATAGCACATGATGCAGGCGTACGCATCCACGAGTTGCTCCCAGCCCAGGTCCTCAAGCTTTGATACGCCGAATTGTTCGACCGTTTCATCATCAAAATCGAGTCTGGACAGCTCGCCGATTGAGCGCCTTTCGGGTTTCAGCAGAAAATTTAGAGGGGCGAAGAAAATGTGGATGTGTTTTGAAATCAAGAAATACGGCATGAACAGGAGGATTGTTCCCAGCGCCAGCCAGAAAGCGATATGTTCGCCGATAATCAGGGCTGGGGTGCTGAGGTCGCTCCACAATCCGGCAGCCTTGCTGGCAAAGGGCTGCCAGGGGTCGCTGCCGAGCAGGGCGATCTGAAATGACTGCCCAATGAAACGTGAACCGACGTGCAGCAGGATGAAACCCCCGACTATAGCTGAATCGCGCTGGATGCCTCGGCGTGCTTCGGGATGCACAAGAATATCCTCCCGCGTGGTTAGCTCATTCGTCCGCAGGACGAATCGCCTGACCAGCAGGACCGCCATCCCAAGCAGAGCGGCTATGCTCAGCAGATCTCCAAGCAGCCGGTAGATTCCGCCTGGGATGCCCACCCCTAATAATTGGAATTCTGGGAAAAAACCTCGCAGGATGTCCCCTGCATTGACCAGCAGATAATAGATGAATCCCCAGGCAATAAATGCGTGGAAGATGCTTGTCCCCATCCTGATTTTGAAAGTTGGGAGCAGCGTCCCAACCTGGAGGATCACCTTGCCCAGCCGTCTGAAGCCTAAAGACCAGTTTGGCTTTCCATGCCCGCGCCCGATCACTGATCCGATGCGCACGCTGACCAGGTACACCGCTGTGAAGGATGCTGCCGCCGCCAGCACAAACAGGATTTTTTCAGCCCAAGTGAGCATGCGCTCCTGACTCAGCCTCCTTGGTCAACCGTTAGGTCAAAGGGATCGCTCTTCCCAAGTCTACCACAGCCGATTAGCCCCCAAGAAAACGCAGCGCTTCCTGGATCGCCGGGTCATTCTCGAATGTCGTCTCATCCCATTGGCTGTTTACGGAGATATCTGGGAGGATGCCGCTTTTCTCCCAGTTCTCCACAACCCCATTGAGCGGGCGAAAGGTCCCCGTTGCAATCCAGGCGCGCGATGCATCCAGAAAATCGTATACCCGTAGCAGCTCGACATTCCCCATCGTCGGTTTGCCGATGATCGTTGCCCTCCCCAGGTTCTGCAGCACTCCAGAGAAGACCTCTCCAAATGAAGCAGTTCCTTCTCCAACGAGGACTGCCAGCGGAAGGCTTTGCGATCCGGCGACATTTACGCCGTTCACCTTTATCATCTGCTCGCCATCCCGTTGGACGAAATACCCCACATCGCCATTTGTGAAATAGGCAAGTGTGTTTAACATAACCTGATCTCGACCGCCGCCGTTGTGGCGGTTGTCTACGATCAACCCATCCAGCGCTCCTTGGTCAGCCAGGTCCTGGATCGCCTGACCGATACGCTGATCGATATTTTCTTCGTTGAAGGTCGGGATCAGCAAATATCCGATCCGCTTTCCGGCGGGGGTTGTCACCACCTGGTGTGGAATCGGCATTTCACTGGAGACCTCACGTCGCGTGACTTGGACTTCGCGAGGAGCTTCGCCGGGGGTCTGTACGGTCAGCGTGACCGTGCTGCCGGGTGGGCCGCGCAGCACATTGAGGCGGTTGCCCTGTTCGTCAAAAACCGGCTGCCCATCGACCGCCAGGATGCTGTCGTGCGGCTTAAGCCCGGCTTCTTCTGCCGGACTTCCTGGAAAGACCAGGACGATGGTGAACTTTTTCTGGTCAGTCACTGGAATGTGATATACCCCGATCCCCACATATTCGAAATCTCCCGCAAACTCGGTGTCCAGCTGGCGGGCTCGCTCTGGGCTGAAATAGGTTGAGTGTTCGTCTCCTAATCTGTGAACAATCTCAAACATTGCCGCATAAAACTCATCATCGGTCATCCCCGCTCCGATCTTTTGAAGCATCTCCTCCCGTACCGCATTCCAATCCAGACCGTTGAAATCTCGGTAAAGATAATTCTCGTTGATGGTCTGCCAGAGCTGGTCGAATACCTGGTAATGCAGCGGTGAAGGGCTCGGCCTGGGACCGGTGGCGGTTGGGAAAATAGTCGCGGTGAAGGTGGGGGTTGGAGGCGCCGGAGTGAACGTTGGGGTAGGCGTGTCGGTGGCAGGTGGGGTTGCGGGGATTTCAGTTGCAGCCTGTAATTCAGAAGTCGGTGTCTGCGTGAGGGCGAGGGCAGTTTCCAGCTTTGGTGCAACAAACTGACCTACTGTCGAACAAGCCAGAGAGACCACCACAAGCAAGCCGCAGATTGCAATTATCCATCGCTTCATTAATAGCCGCCGCCTTTATATAGCTCTGGGTCCGTTGGCGTCTCTCCAGAAGGATCCCACACATAGACCCAATCCCCATTCTGGGCCCAGTTGAAGAGCCAATGCGCATCTGCTACGGTCAGGTTGACACAGCCGTGCGATTGGCGAAAGCCCATTTTTGCCCGCCAGTAGGCTCCATGCAGGGCGCGCGCCCCGTCATAGTACATTGTAAAGGGCACATCTTCCAGGTAATAGGCATCAGAGCTGTCTGCTTCAAATGAACCCCTCATCGGCGAGCTCTCATGCTTTTCGTAGATCTGGAAGACACCCGGGCGCGTCCAGAATGGCTCAGCCCCGCTGGCGATGATTGTCGCAAATACCATCTGGCGCTTGTCGTAAACAGCCAGGGTCTGCTCATAAAGGTTGACCTCAATCCAGCGGTCTCCTGGAACACCTTCTGGAGGAGTTGTATTCGGCAGCACCCGGGCGATAAACTTTGCCTGCACCCACTCGTCCGGACCGATCAAGTACCAGGAGTCTTCGCCGCTTCCTTCAGTTCCAAAGACCTGCACGATGTCGTATAGGTTCAGCAACCTTCCGGTTGGAGCCCCGTTAGGCGTTTGCTTCACTTCGATCTGTGGAGTCTGGGAAGCAAACGTCAGCACCCACCCAAAAGGTGTGGTTGGCGTGCTGTTGAATGCAATCCCGCGCCCTGGAGGGAGAGCCCCCAGCCTTGAGATGTAGTTGCCTGTCAGATATGCGCTTGGACCGATCTCGTATATTTTCTTCCCGCTGACCTGCTGTTCGTTCTGGTAGGAAACAAACACAAAATTACCATTTAGTCGATCAGCCGCTCCCTTCTTGCTCCCCTGGACGGCATCGTCGATGGAGGCGAAAACAGGTGCAGGCATGTTCACCACTTCCCCGTAAGAAATATCCACCTGGCCGAGGGATTGGTCGACGGGAGTGTAAGCCAGCGGCGGGATCGGGAACGTAATCCCTTTTTCTGCCATCTGGGTCAGGTAGTCCGAAGGACCCGCAGCAAGACAGTCGCCTGGTTCATAAAGGTAAATCCCCGGCATGCACAGCACTGAACCGCTTCCCGCGCCTGCAGAGGCTCGGACCGCGGCCGGTTCACCGGACCGGAAGAATCCCCCCATAATCCCCGCTGCCAGTAAGATACGATAGGCAATTTTCATCAACATTTCCTCATCAATAAAATCGCAAAATCGAATTATAGCGTAGATGCAAAACGCGCCAGCACCCCATTTTACTTGACTTCCATATCATCCCGGATTAGCATACGAATAATGCCTGACTTCTCCTGCTCCCTCCTCAGACCTCACCCGACTGCAAATATGGACACTGGCTGCCCGCCCCAGGACCCTGCCAGCAGCGGCTGCGACGGTCATCACCGGGTCAGCAGTTGCGTTTTATGCTGGGAAATTTCAATTTTTCCCTGCCCTCGCCTGCCTGCTCGCTGCGCTTCTGCTTCAAATTGGTGCAAACCTCGCTAACGATGTATATGATTACCATCGCGGCGCGGATGCTTCAGCCCGCCTTGGTCCGCTGCGAGTCACGCAGGCTGGATTGCTCCGCCCTGAGCAGGTGCTGGCTGGGATGTGGCTTGTGTTTGGGCTTTCTGCCGTGCTGGGAGGGTATCTCGTCTACACTGCGGGTTGGCCGGTGCTGCTGATTGGGCTTGCCAGCATCCTCGCGGCGATCGCATACTCCGGCGGCCCCCTTCCCTTCGGCTACTACGGACTGGGGGATCTGGCAGTATTCATTTTCTTCGGTCCGGTGGCAGTCTGTGGAACCTATTTTATCCAGGCAAAATCGATCGATCAGCTCGTGCTTTGGTCTTCGATCCCAATGGGACTGCTCATCACCGCGATATTGGTCGTTAACAACCTGCGTGATATCGGGAGCGACGCTGCCGCCGGTAAGCGCACTTTCGCGGTCCGAATTGGACCTCATGGAGCGAGGATTGAGTTCAGCCTCTGTCTCGCTGCCGCATACCTCGTCCCACCGCTCATGTTCCTGATAGATATCAGCCCAACCTGGGTAATGCTGACCTGGCTTTCTCTCCCCTTGGCGATCAGGCTGAATAGAGAAGTATGGCGAGTTGAAGGCCGCCCGCTCAACCGCTCGCTCGCTTCAATGGGTCAGCTCACCCTGCTTTATGCAGTTTTATTCTCACTGGGTCTGGTGATCGCAGCATTTGCTGGCTGATCATCTCACTTGGCTTGTTGGATACTGCGGTAATAACGCGATCGGCAGGCTTTTTACCCCACGAACTGCCAGCGGCACAATCGGCGTTCCAGCCAATCCACTCCGAAGTAGAGTCCCAAACCCATCAGGCTCATCGCCACGATCCCGGCATACATCGCGGGATAGTTGAACAGCGTGCTGCCGTTCAAATAAATATAATAACCCAGACCGCGCGTGGTCGCGATCAGCTCGGCGATGTAGAGCACCGCCACTGCCGTGCTCACGGACTGGCGCAGCGCCGTCAGGATCGCCGGAATGCTGGCGGGCAGGTATACAAATCGGAACAGCCCCCTCCTGCCTGCGCCCAGGCTCTGTACGCTCTGCACCAGCTCCGGGCGGATTCCGGCTGCCTGGTCGCGCACCAGCACCAAGATCTGAAAAAACAGGATCAGGGTGATCAGGATGATCTTTGGAAAATCGCCGATCCCGAATATCAGCAGCACGATCGGAACCAGCACAACCTTGGGGATCGGGTAAAGCAGGTAGATCGATGGCGCGAAGAGGCGGTTAAGCCGCCTGGATTGCCCGAGCACCAGGCCCGCCGGCACCGCCAGCAAGATCGCCAGGACCGTGCTTGCAAGGACGCGCCAGAAGCTCGCCAACAGGTGTTCTACCATATTGCCGTTGATCAGCTCCTCGAAGAACGCTTGAGCGACCGCGAGCGGTGTAGGCAGGATCGGCTGATCCAGCGCCATCGCAGCGGCCTGCCAGATCACCAGCAGCCCTATGACGGTCAGCAGCAGTTCGCCCCGCTTCATTCCAGCTGTTCCAATTTTCCTCTGAGATCTTTGACCAGTTTGGAATACCCTGGAGAATCGTAGAATGCCGGGTCTGCACCAGCTGGATTTTCGATCACCTGCGGAATCGAATGGGGGGGATGTCCCAGCAGCAGGATCCTTCGTCCGAGGATCGCAGCCTCTTCGATGGTATGTGTCACGGTGACAATCGTGAGTTTTTGCTCTGCCCACAGCTCCAGCGTCAATTTTTGCAGGTCCTGCCGGGTCGGGGCGTCGAGCGATGCAAATGGCTCATCCATCAGCAGCAGATCGGGGTTGAGGGCTAATGTGCGGGCGATCGCGGTTCGCTGCCGCTGCCCGCCGGAGAGCTGACCCGGGTATTTGTCCCGATGCGGCATCAAACCGAGCCGTTCCAACCACGGATCCACATCTTGCATGGGTTTAAGATCCTGGGGAGCGTGTTTGCCGTCTGGACCGTAGAACTTTCGCATGCGCAGGCCCAGGGCCGCGTTCTCCGCCACTGTTGCCCAGGGCAGCAGCCCGTAATCCTGCAGGATCAGACCGCTGTGCGGTCGCGGCCTGTAGAGCCTCTCTCCGCCAATCCGGACTACACCGCTCTGCGGCAGCCTGAGGCCTGCCAGCAGGTAGAGCAGGGTTGTTTTCCCGCAGCCCGAAGGACCGAGCACCGCCCAGGAATCGCCCTGCTTCGCCGCGCCAGGTGAAATCTTCGAAAATATTCACCCCATGGGCATGCGCATAGCAGAGCGATTTCGACTTCGATCATGAAATGAGTTCTCATTTTGGGAGCAGGCTGTCGTTCACTGATGTATCATAAGGCACAGCAATATCGAGCAGCCCTTTTTCCATCGCCCAGGCGATCATGTCATCCCATTGAGCCTGGGTGGGTACGCCGCTGCCTACAAACGGGGGGGTCTTGAACTGACCTGTCAGCGCCGGGGGGACAACTTTCTTTGCCGCCATCAAGTCCTGGAATTTTTCGGGATCGTTGTTGATCAAGACGATTGCTTCCTCGATCGCTGCCAGGAAGCGGCGGACCGCCTCTGGGTTCTCATCGATCACTGGCTTGCGGAAGGTAATCGTGCTGAAGCTGTATTCGGGGTGGCTGGTATCGTCCAGGATCAGGCGCGCCCCATTGAGCTTCGCCAGGGTAGTCAGCGGCTCGGGAAGCATGGCCGCGTCCAATGCCCCGCTGCCCAGCAGGTTCATCCGATCATCGATCTTTGGGACAGCGGCAGTTTTGATTTCCTCAGGCTGTAGACCTTCTGCCTGCAGCAGTCGGTCGGTAAGGTATGCGATCACAGTCCCCTGCGAGATCCCAATCTCCACGCCCTTCAGCTCGGCGGGGGTCTGGATATCGTTCTCTTTTGAGGCCAGGATGCTGAACAGTGCAGCTTCTGGGCTGGCGCGGCGGGCATAGCGCACCACCTGAGCCCGGATCTTCTCTTTGTTGAAAAAGGCTGTCGAAAGCGCCTCGTTGACCATCCCGTCCGCCTGTCCTGCCGCAATCAGTGCATCGCGTTCCGGCGCCGATGCAACCGGGATCAGCTCTACCTGTACGCCGTTCTTCTGAAACAGACCTTCTTCTTCGGCGACATACATCGGAAGCGTGTCCAACACTGGCAGTACAGCCATCCGCAGACTGGCACCCTCTGGAGCTGCTTCAGCCGGGGTGGTTTCGCTCGCCTGTTCATCCGTGGGAGGATTTACAGCCGCAGTGCCTGCCGGGCTGCAGGCTCCCAGGATCGCCGCCCCGATCATTAAGCCGACGATTGTGCCAACCTGTCTGTTTAATATTCGCATGCCTGAACCTCGATTAAATGATGTGATTACCCAGGAATCGGATTATTTTTGTTTCTGGACTTAAGCATTGCCTCAAACACCGCTCATCTGCTGGATTCTGCTAAAGTCCTGTTTGCTCGCTCCGCAAACCCCGCGCTTAAAGATTTTCGGCTTCTTTCACGTCCGGTTATTCAAATCAGGGTCTCAGCAGGATTGTTCGCAGGGTGCAGATCTCAGAATCGTAAGATTATAGCATGCGCCCTTCAAAACCTAATAGAGTTCTGTTAGAATCTCCAACGCTTGCATTCAGCCCTCATCTACTATCCTTAGGTGGCGTTATTAAATATCCACTTAAACCCATCGGGCTGACAGGCGCTTAGGAGTGGCGGGATTTGACGAAATCACGGTCTCAACTCATGGTAGAACGTCTTCGAGATTTGCAGGCCTCCTCGCCGGAAATCGAGGCTTCTGCGGTTGTGAGTGTGGACGGCTTAAGCATCGCCTCAGCCCTGCCTCAGAGCGTGGAAGAGGATCGGGTCTCCGCAATGTCTGCAGCGATGCTTTCACTGGGGGAGCGGATTGCTTCTGAGTTAGGGCGCGGGACGCTTGAACAGGTCTATATCAAAGGCGAGCAGGGATATGTGATTTTGATGTCGATTGGCGAAGAAGCCGTGCTCACCGCCCTGGCTCGCGAGCAGGCAAAGTTGGGATTGATCTTCCTCGACATGCGCCGAACTGCCGAGGCGCTGAATAAACTCATTTAGGCGCAGGATTATGGAACCGATCCCGAAAAGCGAATACAACTACGCCAATAAAATTGCCCGCATCTCGATCTTTGCGCTGGAAGACGTTATGGGCCGTAATGGTTTGAACGCGATCCTGAACCTGGCTCACCTCCCGCATCTGATCGGCAACTACCCCCCGGATAACCTCAACCGCGAGTTCAACTTCGCGGATTTCTCCGCCCTCAACCTTGCGCTGGAGGAGATGTATGGCCCGCGCGGCGGGCGCGGCCTGGCGCTGCGCGCCGGACGAGCTGCCTTCGCCAATTCGCTGCGGACCTTTGGCGCCCTGGCCGGCGCAGGCGATCTGGCATTCCGGGTCCTGCCTTTGCAAGCAAAGCTGCGCATCGGCATTCCAGCCATGGCAAAGATTTTCTCGCAAATCAGCGATCAGTATTCTACCGTCCAGGAGTTTGACGATGTCTTCGTCTACACCATCCACCGCTGTCCGGTGTGCTGGGGGAGGCATGAACTCGGACAAGCCGGTATGCTTCATCGCAGTCGGCCTGCTCCAGGAAGGGCTCAAGTGGGTCTCCGGCGGGAACGAATTCAGGATCAACGAATCGAAATGCGTTGCGATGGGCGATGAGGTCTGCGATTTCGTCATCCAGAAAATGCCGATCGGCTCGACTCCCACGAACTCTAACCCGCCTTTCAGGCAAGCTCCTGTGCAACTTACAGTCATCATTCCAACTTTCAACGAAGCGGAAAATCTCCCTGGGATTGTCTCATCCCTGTTCAGCCTCCCCCTTCCAGACCTGCGGCTGCTGATCGTAGATGATAACAGCCCGGACGGCACCGGCCAGCTCGCCGACCGGCTGTCAGCCGACCATCCAAATCGCATGTCGGTGACCCACCGCTCCGGCAAGCTCGGGCTTGGCACCGCCTACATCGGCGGCTATAAATTCGCCCTGCAGCAAGGCGCTCAGGCGGTGGCGCAGATGGACGCGGATTTCTCTCATCCGGTGGATAAGCTGCTGCCCATGCTGGCCGCGCTTGAAAATGCCGACCTCGTGATTGGCTCGCGCTATGTCCCCGGCGGCAGCGTCGATGAGCGCTGGCCGTTCTGGCGCAAATCGCTTTCCTCATTTGGAAATCTCTATGCTCGCCTGATCCTTGGCCTCTCAATTCGGGATGTCACCGGGGGCTTCCGAATCTGGCGGAGAGACTCTGCTCCGAATGCCGCTCGATCGCATCCGCTCCAACGGCTACGCTTTTCAAGTCGAGATGGCTTTCGTGGCCTCCCGCCTCGGCTTCCGCTTTGCCGAAACCCCGATCTACTTTGCCGATCGTCAGTGGGGTCATTCAAAAATGTCGTTCCGCATCCAGCGCGAGGCGGCCTTGCCGCGTCTGGGCGATGCGCTGGCAGTACCGCGATTTACACCCACCGGTCGGGCTTTCGCCCCGGACCTGAGCCAAGACCACGCTTGCAACCTGGCGTTTTCAGCCTCGGTTGGGCGCGGCTAGTGAGTAGCATGCTTTGACCTCTCCATCCACACTTCAGAAGAATTTCCGCCACCTTTATCTGGAAATTCTATTTTATGGGGTGATGACCGGCAGCGTGCTGGCGTTCCTCTCGATTTACACGGCTCGATTGGGCGCGACTGTTCTTCAAATTGGCCTTCTGACTGCTGGCCCGGCGGTGGTGAATTTGCTGGTCTCGCTTCCCGCCGGACGCTATCTGGAGCGGCGCTCGCTCACTCGAACAGCCTTTATCGCCTCGATCTTCCAGCGATTCGGCTACCTGCTTCTGATTCTGATGCCGTCTTATTTCAGCGCCAGCCGCCAGATCAGCGCCATGATCGCGATTACGGTCTTGATGTCGCTGCCGGGCGCCTTGTACGCCATCAGCTTCAACGCTGGCTTTCCGGCGATCGTCCCGGCAGACTGGCGGGCGGAGGTGGTCGGCAAGCGGAATGCCGTGCTGGCTGTCAGCACCACTATTTCCACCCTGCTGAGCGGTCTTCTGCTGGATCGGATCGCTTTCCCAATAAACTACCAGGTCGTCTTTGGGATCGGCCTGTTTGGGGCAATGATGAGCAGCTATCACCTCGGCAAGCTGCACCTTGCTGACCCCCAGGCGCCGGTTCCGGCTGAAGGCGGCTTTTCAAACGGATTGGCAGCTTTTGGACGCCGCCTCAGAAATCTGGAATTGGTTCCGCTCCGGATAGGGATCGGATCGCTGGCGCGTTTGGATCTGCTCCGCGGCCGGCTGGGTCTTTTCATGGCTTCGTACCTGATCTTTTATACTTTTCAATTTGTCTGTGTCCCGCTTTTCCCGCTTGGCTATGTGGACGTCCTGCACCTCTCCGATGGCTGGATCAGCCTGGGGAGCGGGCTGTTTTACACGACCATGTTCCTGATCTCGCTGCGCTTGAAGCACCTCGCGGCCCGATTTGGCCACCACCGCCTGCTGGCGGCCAGCGCAATGGCTTTCGCCACCTATCCGCTGCTGATCGGGCTGGCGTATGGTCCCGTGCTCTATTGGCTGGCCTCTTTTCTCGGCGGGATTATTTACGGGGTGGTGAGCGCCAGCCTGCTCAACCGCTTGATGGAGGTCGTCCCCGAGCAGGAGCGCGCCAGCGGCATGGCTTATCACAACCTGGCGCTCAACCTCGGCATCCTGGCCGGCTCGCTGCTCGGACCGCTGCTCGGAGATTTATTCGGAATCCGGGGTGGGCTGCTGGCTTCCTCAGCTCTGCGCTTTCTGGCGGGCGTCTTAATCGTGTTCTGGGGATGATGGATCGAGCGATGGCTCCAGCGGCGGCTCCAGATCAGCTACCAGGCGCTTCCACTCCTCCAGGCTCAAGCTCTCTGCCCGGCGCATCGGGTCGATGCCTGCCGCTTCGAGCCTGTCTTCCGCCTCGGTGGTGGACCAGCGCATCCCGCCGGCAAGCGAGTTCCGCAGCGTCTTGCGCTTCTGAGAAAAACCCGCTTTGGCTAACCTGAAAAACAAGCCGAGCTGCGTGCGGGGGATAAGCGGATCCGGGCGCAGGCTCACTCGGATAACCGCCGAGTCGACTTTCGGCGCCGGGTAAAACGCTCCCGCCGGGATCCTGCCGGCGATCTGCGGGATTCCGTAGACCTGCACGCTCAGCGCCAGCAAGCTCAGCTCGCCCGCCTCGGCGCAGATCCGCTCGGCCACCTCCCGCTGGACGGTCAGCACCAGCCGCTCAGGCGGTCGCCGCGCCTCAAGCAGGTGGCGCATCAGCGCCGAGGTAATGTAGTAGGGGATGTTCGCCGCCACCATATACCCGCTTTCGGCGCTCATCAACCGGTTTGGATCGAATCCCAGGATGTCGCCCTGCACGATCTCGACGTTGGGATAGCCTGCGAGGTTCTCGCGCAAGACGGGGATCAGATTCTGGTCCAGCTCGACGCAGACCACCTGCTTTGCCGCTTCTGCCAGCAGGCGGGTCAGGTGGCCCAGCCCAGGTCCCACCTCCAGCACCGCCGTATCCTTGGTGAGCTCGGCAGCCTCAACCACTCTCCGGAGGGCGCTCGGCTCCACCAGGAAATTCTGCCCCAGGCTCTTGCGCGGGCGCAGACCGTGGCGCTCGAGCATCCGGCGGACCTCAGCTAGGGCGCTTGCATCCGTCTGGTACGTGTAATCTTCTGCGCTGGCGTGGTTTGATGGGATTGTCTTGAGGCTTGGGTGTTTTTTCATGGGGATGAGAATGATCCAGCAGGTCGAAAATTGGGGCCGAAGGCTGTATAATCTAAAAAGCCGTGAGGGATTATATCACCCGGCTTAATCGCACCGCCGCGTACCGCGCAAAACGGCTCGTCCGGGCAGGGTCAGGTGGGTCTTGATCTTGGGGATTTCTGTAACATTTTCGCTTTCGATGCGTTATCTTAGGATAGAGCATGCCCGCCGGGTTTCCCGCCGGATTGGATGAAGAAAACCTCCGGCTCCTGCGGGCTGCCCGCCAGGGAGACGCCGAGGCGTTTGGCTCGCTCTACGAGCGCTTTGCCCCACCGGTTTTCCGCTATCTCTATGCTCATCTCGATGAGCGCCTGGATGCGGAAGACCTGACTGCTGAAGTCTTCCTGCGGGTCTGGCAGGCCCTTCCCGGATTTCGTGAAACGGAAGCCCCGTTTCTCGGCTTTCTCTTCCGGGTGGCGCGCAATGCCCTTTACGATCATTTTCGCCGCCTCCTCTCAGC
Organism: uncultured Chloroflexia bacterium; assembly: GCA_963827155.1. GTDB lineage: Bacteria > Chloroflexota > Anaerolineae > Anaerolineales > UBA4823 > UTCFX2. Next base: position 397,350 of record CAWGZV010000003.1, read on the forward strand.
GCCGCTATCAGCCGCTGGATGAGACGCGAAGGGCGGAGCATGCCTCGATCCAGCCGGATGAAATCGGGCTCGAGCTGGAGCGCCAGGAGGTCCGCCGCCTGCTGAACCAGCTCAAAGAAGACCAGCGCTCCGTATTGATCCTGCGCTTTCTGGTGGGGCTTTCATCCGCAGAGACTGCCGCCGCCATGGGCAAATCCGACGGGGCGGTGCGCGTCCTCCAGCACCGCGCCCTCAAGGCGCTTCGTGAGCGGCTTGCCGCTTCCCAAGAAGATTGAACCCCGAAGCAGATCCCCATATGAATAAAATTGAAGACCGACTCGAAGACCGACTCGAAGACCTGAACTTCGAGAATGCCCCGAAAGCCGCCTCGAGAGCCGCCCTGAGAACCGCCACCTGGATCCTTTGGGACGGCTCGACCAGGCGCCCGACTCCGATCCCGGAAATGGTATTCCGCCATTGGAGGCTGATCCGCTCGAGCCGCTCTTGAGCGCCGCCGATTGGCTGCGCCAGCGCCGCTGCTGCCTTCGAAGCGGATCGAAAATCGCTCGCCGCCGCGGGGCAAAATCTGCTTTTTCGTCTGCCGCTTCAACACCGGACGGCTGCTCCGCTATCGTCCGGCATACTCACCCAGCCAGCTTGCCGCTCAACTGCTGATGGCGCTGGCTTTGTTTGCCGCCGGCTTCCTGGCGGCAAACAGCCTGGTCAACGCTTCCCAGACCTGGCTCCCGGGCGACCGCCTGTACGGGCTGAAGACCGCCCAGGAAGCCCTGGCGCTGGATCTCACCGCCAGCCCGGCCCGCCGCGCCAGCCTGCACATCCAATACGCCGAGCGGCGCATGCTGGAAGCCCAGGCGCTCGCCCTCGAGGGGAATTTCGATCAGCTCCCTGCCACTGTGGCGGACTTTTCGGAGCATGTCGCCCGCGCCGTGCAGGAGGTCCGCCTTGCCGCCGACGGTAATCCCGCCCTGGGCGCCGAGCTCGCCGCCCAGCTCGAGCAAACCCTCAACGGGCAGGCTGCCCTGGTGGGCTTGCTCGCCCAGGTGAGCCCCGAGCCGGGCAGCGGCCAGTTCCGCCTGCTGCTGAGCGTCTCGCAGGAGGGGCTTGCGGGGTTGGAGGAGGTCCTTCGTTGGGACGGCGGCTGAAATTGCCTTTAAAACGCGGTCCTTGCAGAACTGTAAGCCCGAAAAGCCCCGAAAATGGTGCTGGGATAAGGGGAGTTTGGATATCAACTCTGCAAGGTAAGCTTGATTTTCAATTAATTAATGGTATCCTCAATCGTAAGGGCTGTCTGCACGGCTCGTGAGCGTTTAAGGAGATGGAACCCATGAACCTCAAATATCGCAGGCTCAAACCGCAGGCCTCCGGCCAGGGGATGGTTGAATTTGCCCTGATCCTGCCGCTCCTGCTGTTGGTCACCTTTGGGATCATCGAGCTCGGCCGGATGCTCTTTATCTACACGTCGGTCCACGCTGCCAGCCGCGAGGCCGCCCGCTACGCGGCTGCCTCGGGGGAAACCCCCGACGGGCAGCCATGCTACTACCTGGACACCGCCGGGATCACCGCGGCTGCCGAACGGATTGCTGGTCTTTCCGGCGCGACGGTCAGCGCGATCACATATGATGAAGGCCCGGTTGCGGGCGGCAGCCCTACAGAGATATTTCCTGCGGCTTGCGGTGACATTTCTTTGGGCGACCGTGTAAACGTTACCGTGTCTGGACAATATGATCCGCTCCTTGGGCTTACCGCCCTGCAGTCATTCCCCATCGTATCGACGACCTCCCGCACCATCCTCAAGGAGATCTCGATTTACGGCAATCCCGCCGGCGGCGGGGGCAGCCCGGTCCTGCGGGTGCAGATCACCGAACCGTCGCCTTCTACATATTACGATGAAGGATCGACTGTTCCCTTCAATGCGGTAGGCTCCGGGGGATCGCCGAACTTATTCAAATTGGATCTGGACCTCGGATAAGGACGGACAGATTGGCACAACCCAATCCTTCAACACCAACAGCCTGACCATCGCCACCCATGTGATCACGGTTCGGGTAGCTGATTCGGACGGCGCCACCGCCCAGGCTCAGATCGTTTTCAGCATGCGCGGCATCCCCGATGTCACCATCATCTCGCCTGTCAGCGGTCACCATTATCAGTTCGGACTTCCGATCACTTTCAACGGCACAGCCATTGATGTAGAGGATGGTGATATCACCGCCGATTTGGTCTGGAAGGAGATGGGGGTGCCGTTTGGCCCCGGGGGAGGGTCATTCACTGACAGCACATTTAGCACTGGCTCGCATACCATCACCGCCGAAGTGACCGATACCAGCGGGCTGAAAGGCAGCGCTACAGTAACCTTTGTGGTCGATCCCGAATTTGCCTCCGGTAGTGAACATCACCAGCCCAGCGGATGGGCTGAATATGCAGCCCGAAAATCCAATCTCGTTTAGCGCCACGGCAGTCGACGCCCTGGATGGGGATCTATCCTCGAGTATCATCTGGACTTCAAACAGGGATGGTCAGCTCTTTATTGGCGCCATCCTTTAGTCAAAGCTGAGCTTAGATCGGCACACATGTAATTACTGCCCAAGCAACCGATAAAGATCCTGCTTACTCCGCTGACTGGTTCTGATTCGATCGTAGTCTTTGTCACCGAGCACCAAACTCCGGATGATCGAAATTCGCCAGCCCACCAAGCTGTACTTATAGGTTACAGCCAACCGGTCACATTTTCAGGCTGGGCTCAGACCTGGAACTCTTCGGACGGTAGCTGGAAAGAAGTGTCAGAACAAGATTGTATGGACCATCGACGGCAGAAGATCTCTTTACCGGTTCGCACATCGGAACTTCCCATCTCCTAAGTTGCCGGTGGGGACGCATATCATCCGGGCGACCATAGAGGATGACCTGGGCGTGACAAACTGGGATGAGATTACACTGACCATCAAAGACGACCCAGCCCCAGTTGTGACGATCACTTTGCCGACCGCCACGCAGTCCTACCTCGGAGACGCAGTCACTTTCGCCGGCACCGCCACCGATGTCCCTCAGGGGGACCTGAGCGGCGCGTTGGTCTGGAAATCCAGCTTGATGGCGAGCAACATCGGCACGGGCGCATCCTTCACCACCTCGAGTCTCGTCGCCGGCACGCATACCATCACCGCCACCGTAACCGACCAGTCTGGGAATGTTGGCTTTGCCACCAAATCCTTCGTCGTCAAGCAGTTAGTCTGCCCAAATCCGGACACGTTCGTCGTGGAGACGATAGGTCAGGCGCCGATTAAAGCCAAGTATTCCTGGGGCATGACTATTGGAGGAACCGGGGGCGTTACCGCGGTGCTCGAAAGCGTGAAGGTTTCCTGGCTAGGTGGTACTTTGGAAACGATTATGTGGGAAGGCGCCTCGACTGTATTCTACAGCGGTACGACCACGGTCAGCCCGCAGATCGGAATCCAGAACATTCCCTTGGAATATTCCTGGACAGGAAAGATGAATCTGATTTTCATATTCTCGAATGAGCCCCAGAATAATAAGCCGATCACATTTGAGGCTTATTACCGCGGTTGCGAAACAAAATTTTCAGCCATCTATACGAACTAGAGTTTTGAGACAAGTTGAATTTCGTCGGCAGACTGCACAGATCATTAATATGGGTTGTTTTGTTGGCATTTCCAATCCTGTCAGCAATCAGTCCAGCATTCCCTAACCGATTTGAAGCCGAATTACCTCAAGACACCTGGCTGGCGGAGGATGCCTACGGCTACCAGATGTTTGAGCTCTCGCCGCTTCCGTCCTTTATCGATATCGCCCCACCGGGGGGGGCCGGTTCTTCAGTCGGCTTTATCAACCTCGACGATGGGCTTTCGAGTATGATCTCGATCGGTTTCCCCTTTCCGTTTTATGATTCTTCTTACGCTTCTCTCTACATAGACACCAACGGCGCAGTCTATTTCACGCCCCAGAATGGCTCGCATTTCAACAATCATCCTCTCCCGCTCCCGACCGAGCCCAATACCTTGCTCGCCCCGCTCTGGGGGGACTTATCAATAATTTCTGCCCATCCGATCACCTATACAGCGGGAAGCGTTTACACCTATTTTTATGATGCAGCTGATCCGGCTGACGAATATTTCGTGATCGAGTGGAAAGGCGTCTACCCGGCCTACACCGATCTGGCGATGACCTTCGAGCTGGTGCTCTACCCAGATGGCGACATCCGCTACCACTACCTGGACCTGCCCTCAAATCTGGTTAACTGCGTGATTGGGATCGAGAACCAGAGCGGCAGCGATGGATTGATGTACTGGGACGGCAGTACGCCCTGGGGCGCGCCCGCTGAGCGAGCGCTGTACTTCGAGTATCCCGTGCCCGCCGAACGGGTGAGTGTCGATCCGATGATCCAGGGTGGGTTCACCCCCAGGCAGGGGGCTTCTTTCCACTACACCCTTACGAACAATGGAAACAGCGTTCTGCCGACCAGCTCCTACACCATCCGGCCGCTCCCATCCGATCTTTCCTGGAGCGCCGAGCTGTTCACCGCCGATGGCATCCCGCTGCCAGATGCGGGCAATGACGGTAAATTTGAAACCGGTCCCATAGCCAAAGGCGGCTCGCTTGAATTTGAAGTCAGGCTGACGCCGCCCTACCCTCTGACCGCCGGAAGTTACCTGCAGCTTGAGCTGCGCACTGCCCTGCTGGATGAAAGCAAGGTGGTCACACCCACCCTTCAGAGCGCCGTCCCCCTGCCATTTACCCAGATTTATCTCCAACCCCCGGGCGGGGTGATGGTGGAGGGCTTCTGGAAGGAAGGCTCGTTCGCCAGCCAGGTGTCCAGCGATATTTCGAGCGGCAGCAGCCCATCGATTGGGCGCACGTCTGCAGGGCAGTATGCGGCTGCCTGGTCAAAACCATGCAATACCGGCGGCTGCCCCGGATCGACAAATGCGAATTTCGATATTTCCATAGGTCTCGTGAATGGCGGATTGCCGCAGATATTGACCTCTACTTTGGTTTCAGACAGCGGGATCTGGGCTGCGAACCCAACCTACAGTTCATATGTTTTTGACCCGCTGCTCGCCTCGACGCCCAACGGGCGCACCGCTGCCGTCTGGCGCCATTTTGTACAGGATGAGACCCCGCCACAAAAATTCAACAGCAACATCGAATTCAGCCTGATCGATTCGTCCGGGGATCTGCTGATTTCCAGCCCGGTCACGGTCACCCAGGACAGCGTCTGGGCTGACGAGCCGCGCTATTTCCATCCCGACGATCGCGGCATCCGAGAACAACCGTTTCCTGGTTTTCTGGCTCGAGGAATATGAGCTGTCCGGTAGTTACTTCCAGAAGCTGGTTTACAGCATCCTCGACGCCGGCGGAGGGGCGACCGCTACCGCCCGTCAGGAGCTGGCGGATTCGCAGGATTACGGGGCGACATTTAATAATCTCAGCGTAGCGCCGGTCAACGGCGATCAGGCCCAGGTGCTGCTCTCCGTCGAGACCGGTAGCAGTCTGCGGTCCATAAGCGAGCGCGAATCCTGGGATAGTTCCTCGGCATCTGGAAAGCGGTCTTCGTTGATGCTGGAACCAGAGTTGGGAGCGGTCGAGAGCCTTGCTTACCTTGTAGTGGACGACAGCGACGGCGCTCCGGTCGTTGGATACACGACCCTGGTAACCAGCGGCGCCGTGCAGGGGCGCCTCGTCCAGAACAAGTTCGGCGAAATCCTGGTCGCCTGGAGCGATAAGCAGGATAAGTCGCTGGGCTATTTGATGCTGGACAGCGCCTTCAACCTCAGCCAGAGCGCTCAGGCGGTCTACAATCTGTCTGATCGGGCGATGGACAGCCCCTCGCTCACCATCGACACGGCTGGGAATTTTATCCTGACCGCGATGAATAGAACCGAACAGGATGATCTCTACTATGCCGCCCTGGATCCGACTGGGGCGTTATTGACCCCACAGGCGCTGTCTTTCAAAACAGATCCCACCGGGAACTATTATGTTATTTCCGGTCTTACCGGTCAGCAAGTTGCCCCGTACACAGGCGGCTACCCGCTTTACCTATCGCTTATAAGAAGATGACAGCTTGAGATGGAGGCAGGGATGAGGATCAGTGAGAAGAAAAGCGAAGGGGGTCAAAGCCTGGTCGAGTTCGCGGTTGCCCTGGTCATCCTGCTCTACCTGGTCGTAGTGATCGCGGACGGCGCTCGGGCGCTCTTCACCTACCTCTCGATGCGTGATGCCGCCCAGGAGGCCGCCGCTTATGCTTCCTACCAGCCTGCCGATACCGCCGGGATTATTCGCCGGGCTTGCGAGGCTTCAAACATGATGGACGGTCTCTGCGGCGATACTTCAACCTGCACTGGGTCTGATCCCGCAAACTGCGGCAGCCTCTCGATTCCTTACCCCACGCTCACGGGTACTGGCGCGTGCATGGAGACCGCTGAAACCGGGGCCGCCAACGGCATTACGGTCGCGATCGATTACCCGCAGTTCCCGCTCGCGATGCCTTTTGTCGCCACCTTCATCGGGCGGCAGTGGGTGCCCATCCACACCGAGGTCACCGACACGATCCTCTCCCCGAAGTGCCCTTAACACCTTTCTGCTTCATTTCAAATTAAATGTCCTTGCGAACCCGGCGTACCTGGCCGGGTGAAGCAATCTTGACATTGGGGACTGCTCATCATCTGCTGCCCCGCATTACTGACTTTCATCTACTAAGATCGTATATAATCAGGTATCAGGAGGAAATCCTATGAACGAGAACCAACGGAATTCCGAGCGCGGTCAGGCGTTCGTCTTGATCGTGTTAGGCATTGTCGTACTGCTCGGCTTCACCGCCCTGGCGGTCGACGGCAGCATGCTCTATTCCGACCGGCGCTATGCCCAAAATGGCGCTGACGCTTCCTCGTTGGCGGGCGGCGGCGCCGCTGGCAAAGCCTTGGGATTCGTGGTCACCAGTCCAAACTGGACGACAAGCAATGTCGACTGCCGCAACGGAAATGCCGAACCGGCAGCCCGGAGAGCCAAAGAGGCTGCCCAGGCTCGCGCTGCCGATAATGATTTCTCGATTGCACCAGTATTGACCGAAGCCGAATTCGATGCGAATGACAACGCGGTCTACACCCAGTGCGGCGAGGAAGTCATCATGCCATTTGATTTTCATCGTAAATTCATGGATGTCTTTGTGAAGATCACCCACGACACCCCGACCGCCTTCGCCCATTTTGTTTTTAAGGGCATCGTGCGCAATACCACGACCGCGGTCACGCGTATCTATCCGGCGGAGCCGTACGGTTTCGGCGAAGCCATCATCGCTTTGAATCCATCGGATCACTGTCCGCCAGGTGGAAATCAAGGGGCAGGGTTCTCTGGTGGGCCAAATGTCTATGTCGAAGGTGGGGGAATTCTTTCGAATGGCTGTATAAATGGAAATTCCTCAGCGCTCACGGTTACCGTATCAGGCGGGGCAAGTGTTTTTTATGGGACCGGTTTGAATGCCAATCCGACCTCATGGAATTTTCTCGGTGGTGGAGGTTTCTATCCCATAACCACCACGCTCCCGCTTTCACAGTTCAATCCACCAATTCCAGATTGTACCAATCATACTGTAAGCACAGACTATTTCGAAAATTTGCCAGTAATTGATCCGGGTTTATATTGTGTGACCACTGACCATAATAAAAAATTGGATTTTGGATGTAGTACTGGTCAGAACTGTAATGCTGTTGTCGGACATGATGTGACTTTTGTCTTGAACGATGTTGAGTTAGAAATTAATGACAATCTAACAATTACCTTAACAGCTCCTCCACAATTATATACCGGGCCGGCAATGCCTGGGATCTTGTTTTATCTTCCGATTTCTTATTATGGAGCAATGGATGGATCGGGATGTGGAGATCCAAATCAAGAGGTAAAGATTAATGGTGGCGCTTCCACCACGATCATCGGCACGATCCTGGCGCCGTGTTCGGATGTATCCTTGGAAGGCTCGGCTACGACATCGATTTTCAACAGCCAGGTGATCGGGTGGAATGTTAATGTGGCTGGTGGAGGTACCACATCCGTCGTTTATGATGACAGCCTTAACGGCTTTAATCCTGGAAATCTCAATCTCTATCGCTGACCTTGGTGTTTCGCGACGCTCTCTTCGATGAATAATTTACTGGAGCGTTGGAATAGCATTAACATCCTTTCAATACCTTAATATCGACCTGCCGGACGGAATTGCCGGCAGGTCTTTTGATTCCGGTCATTTATTCATGTATCCTTCCCCAAACCCCATGCAATACTTATTGCTGGTACTTAATTCCTATCCACACCTATTGAATCTGTAAAGTCCTCCGGGCTTCCCTGACCTTATAATCCTCTCAAGAGAACCCCGTGCGGTCTCCATTCCAGCTTCCGCATGCCGGGAAGTGAGGTGATTATGGACAGGAAATCCCATTCGTCCGAAAGCGGCCAGGCGCTCGTGCTCATCGCCCTGGGTATGGTCGTGCTGCTCGGCTTCACCGCCCTGGCGCTGGACGGCAGCATGGTCTACGCCGACCGGCGCTTTGCGCAGAACGGCGCCGATGCCGCCTCGCTTGCCGGTGCCGGGGCCGGGGCGCGTGCCCTGGGCTATGTCGTCACCACTGAGACCTGGAGCACTACTGTGCCGAGCACCTGTCGAAACGGCAACGCTGCCCCAGCCGCCCAGCGTGCCAAAGAAGCTGCCGTGGACCGTGCTCAGCAGAACGATTTCACCATCACACCGGTGATTTATGAGACCGAGTTTGAAGCGGCCGAAAATGCGGTCTGGACCGAGTGCGGCGAGGAAATCGTCACGCCGTTCGACTTCGAGCGCCAGTTCATGGATGTCTATGTCAAGACCACCCAGGATACCCCCACCTCCTTCGCCCACCTTGTATTTCAGGGCGCAGCCCGCAACACCACTACCTCTGTCAGCCGGGTCTACCCGGCCGAGCCCTTCGGTTTCGGCGAGGCGATCATCGCCCTAAATCCTTCGCATTCCTGCTCTTCGCTTTCGAATGGCGTCTTGTTTTTCGGCGGTCCCGATGTCTATGTCAGCGGCGGTGGGATCCTTTCGAACGGCTGTGTGGTCGCAAAAGACCCCTCGATTAATGTGACCGTCGATGACGGCGGGGTGTACTACGGCACGGGCTTAAATGTCGACGAATCGGCCTTTGTCCTGAACAATGGCGACTTTGAAGAGCTGGATGAGCAGCTCCAAACCAAAATGTTCAATCCCCCCATCCCGGACTGCACCGGTCATACCGTCGCCGCCGGTACGCTGGTCAACAAGACCAATCTCAAAGGGTTGTACTGCGTGACAGGCGACCTGGACCTTAAATGCACCGGCACCTGCGATACGATGGTCGGGACGGATGTGACCTTCGTGATGCTGGGCGGCAAAGTGACCATCAACAGCAATGCAATTATCTCGCTGACCGCGCCGGGGCTCGGTTACGAAGGCACCGCCATGCCCGGCATCCTTTTCTACCTGCCGTTCGCTCATTACGGGGCGCTGGATGGCTCGGGCTGCGGAAATGTAACTCAGGAGCTCAAGATCAACGGCAACTCGAACAACACCTTCACCGGCACCATCCTGGCGCCCTGCTCGGATGTCTCGATCGAAGGCACCGCTGCCTCGTTTATGTTCAACTCGCAGGTGATCGGCTGGAATGTGAACGCTGGCGGCACCAGCGGCACCTCGGTCTACTACGATGACGCCGTAAATGGACACAATCCCGGGAATGTGAACCTTTTCCGCTGAGCCGGTGTTTTTATTGGTTGTTTAACGATCAGACATCCGGTGCTCTTCTGCACCGGATGTCTGATTTTATGTTTAGATCAATTAAAGCGATCCGGGCAGGCTACCCGGCGGCACCCAGAATTTCCTCCTTACCGCTGCTTCCTCTCGGACCTGACGGGGTTCGAAGGGTTCCGCCGCGCCGGACCCACCCGGACGGTGCGTAGCATACCTCATGCCTCCCCCATTGTCAATGACAGGCTTCTCCCCTTGCCAGTCATTGACTGATTAACCACCAAATTCTCTGCTCGCGATCGAGCTAGCTTTTTCTGCGCTGCAGCAGCAGCACCGCCCCCAGGATCACCGCCAGCAGCCCGATAAAGAGGGCTACCCCCAGCCAGCCTGCCAGCGGGGATTCCCCCGACGGGACGAAAACGGGCGGCGGCGGCGAGACCACCGTCACCGGGTTTTCCTCCTGCAGAAAGAAAATGAACGCCACCAGGTCGTCGATCTCTTCTTCGCTCAGCGGCCCGCCGTTCGCCCGGCTCCAGGCTGGCATCACCGAGCCTGAGATCCCGCTGGCGATCGTGTTGCGCATGTTCAAATCCGGGCGGATTCCTGGAAAAGCCTGCGCCAGTGTCGCCCCGATCCGGCCCTCTCCCTGCTCGCCGTGGCAGACCTTGCAGTTCTCGGCATAGAGCTGTGCGCCCCGGTTCGGGTCGCCCGTCAAATTTGGGATCGGGGTGTAGGGCGGGAGCAGCGTGACGGTCGGCGCCGGGGTGATTGGGACCGCCCCGCCGGTCTGCCAGCTCAGGATGTACGCGACCAGCGCTTCGATTTCTGCCTGGTCGAATGGACCGCCTTTGGCCTCGCTCCAGGCCGGCATGCACCGAGCCGGGCACACCCGTCTCGATGATCGATTTCACGGTCAGGTCCGGGCGGATCGAGGGCCAGTCTTTTGCCAGCGTCGCGCCGACGCGTCCCTGGCCGTCCGATCCATGGCAGACGGCGCAGTTTTCCGCATAGAGCTGCGCCCCCAGCTCCTGCGGGTCAGGTTCAGCCGTCTGGGCGTGCGCCTCCCGGATCGTCCGTGGCAGGCTGAGCGCCAGCAGGCAGGCTGGCAAGATCAGGATCATTCCAATAAGCCGGATCGTTCGAATGGGGGGCATGCGCAGCTCTCCCTATTTCAGAGTCAGCAGGTAGGCGATCAAATCCGCCATATTCTGGTCGGTCAGCGTGGTCGCATACACCACGGCATCAAACCCTGGCTGAAGCCGGGCGTGACGAAGACATTCGGATCGACGATCGACTCGAACAGATACTGCTTCGGGAGACTTGGCCTTCCCGGTGTAATCTGCTTCGCTCGGGCGGGTTTCGGCCCGCGTCCCGATCCCAGGCTGGTCTGCGGTTGCCAGCCAGGCCGGTCCGGTGGGCGCCAGGATGTGGCAGGCCGTGCAGCCCAGGGTGGTGGCAAGCTGCTCGCCTGCCTGGGCGTTCCCTTCTGGCAGCGCCTTGGTGATGTCCGTCCCGACTGATCGGTCCGGTGGGTGCAGTGGGCAGTTCGACCACTTCGGCGGTTTGCTCCCAGTTCATGATAAAGCCGCGATCGTGCGGATCTGGTCCTGGCGCAGCGGCCCGCCGTATTGATCGGAGAAGGATGGCATGGCCGGCATGCCCTGGCCGGGGAAGAGCTGCGGGCGGGTGGAGCCAGCCGTCCGCTGGAAGCGGTGGCCACGATATAATCTTCCATGCGTGCCGCTCCAGCCGACATCCTTCAGCCGGCTGTCGAAGAAATAGCGGTCGTTCAGCGGCGGGCAAAGCCCCGGGATGCCCTTGCCCTGCGTGCCGTGGCAGCGGCTGCACTGCGCATCGAACAGCGCCGCCCCTCCCTCGATCGCTCGGGCGGATTGGGCTTCTCCATATGCCGCCATGCGTTCTTCCTCGTTCAGTCCGTAGACCAGCACGATTGCGCTGGTGACAAAAATGACGAACGTCCCCAGGATGATTTGCAGGTTGATGCGATCTCATGGTTTACTCGCTCCCCCGGTTTCTGTGCAGGAAGATTTTGCGTTCATAGGACTTCGCCTTCTCGCCTGGATCGGTCCAGACGATCCGCATCGTGATTTTCTTCAGGTCTTGCTGCCAGTCCTCGATCACGATCAGCGCCTGGTTGTCGGCAGATAACCGCCCTTGCTTCACCATCTCATCCACGAGGTGCCGTAGAATTTGAACACCCGCTCGAACTCCGGGCAGCCGTAATCCAGCTGCGGGCACATATCCTCCGTGGGTGTGACGCCGACCTCGTAGCTGCCGGCTTGCAGCTGTTCAAAGGACACTTCTCTCAGCGGACCTACCCCTTCCTCCGGCGCCATATCCTGGATGATGCGCGTGCGCCGGCATCCATCTCAATCCCGTATTGCGGCAGCCCCATATAGCTCAGCACCACCAGCACCAGCAGCGCAAAGCACGCCGATCGCGACCGCCCAGGGGCGCTTGACAGGCTGCGGTACGGGTTGCGGTCGATATACGGCAGGGCTACCAGCACAACCACCAGGATGGTGGGGATGATGATCCCCATCAGGATCTTGTCCCCCAGCTTGAGCATGCCCTGCAGCCACCAGAAATACCAGGGCGCTTCCGTATCCAGCGGGGTGGCTTGCGGGTTGGCGATCATTTCCAGCGGGGCATGGTAGCTGAACACCGTGACCCCCAGCACCAGGATCAGCAGCCCCAGGCTGACCAGAAAAACTTCGATGGTGAAGCAGGTCGGGGATGAAATCGATGCGCTGTTTGGCGGCTTTCTTACTTCTGGCGAGACGTCGCCTTCTTCGAGCTTGCCGGCAGCGAGATGCCGTGCTCGCGCGAGACTTTGTAGTAGTGGATGCTGATCACCAGGATGGCAGCCAGCGGCAGCAGCACGACGTGCAGCAGGTAAAAGCGCAGCAGGCCGTTCGCGGCGATATCCGGCGATCCGCGTAGCAGCAGGTTGACCTGGTTGCCGAACAGCGGCGCGGCTTCGGCCATGCTGGTGCCCACCGTCACCGCCCAGTACGCCAGCTGGTCCCAGGGCAGCAGGTAGCCGCTGAAGCTCAGGAACATGGTGATGCCCAGCAAGACCAACCCGGTCAGCCAGGTAAAGGAGCGCTCTTTCTTGTAAGAGCCGGTGAAGTACGTGCGCAGCATATGCAGCACGGTGAAAATCACCATCGCCTCTGCTCCCAGGCGGTGGATATCGCGCAGCATCTGCCCGTAGGGCACGTTGTTCAGCAGGTCGAGGATCGAGGAGTAGGCCTTCTCCGGCGAGGGCGTGTAGTAAATCATCAGGATCAGGCCGGTGAACAGCTCGACGAAGAAGAAGAAAGCGGTGAAGAAGCCCAGCCGCAAGGTGTGGGTGAGGATGGTGCTGCCGGCTTCGTAGTAGCGCGGGCGGATGTGAAACAGGAAGCTGGTGGTGTGGACTTTATAGCGCGGGTTGGGCTTCTCGGTCGGCGGGTCGCCGCGCATCACGGCGCGCAGCTCATTCAGCCCCAGCCCGGCGGTGATCGCCCGCACCCGGTTGTCTACGGCCTGGAGCGTTTTTTGCCGCATATCATGAAAATTCAGGGATTTCAGCATAACGAGTTCTCCCTGGGAGTTTGAGTGCCTGGGGGTTCGATAAAGACCCGATCTAGCCGTGAGCCTGGCCGATGATCCGCTTGCCGGTGTCGACGCGGATCACAGCATCGGGGTCTGCTGGCAGCGGCATCGCCTCGCCAGAATCAGGGGTCTGGGCGAGGATTTCTCCGCTGGCCGGGTCAACGACCTCCATCACAAAGCGGTCTAGCGAGCGCGGCGCCGGTCCATGGATGTAATCGCCGCTCCTTAGTGAACTGCGAGCCGTGGCACGGGCAGACGAATTTGTCTTCCTGGTCCACCCAGTTGTACAGGCAGCCCAGATGCGTGCACACTTTGTATAATGCCAGCACCCCCGCTTCGGTGTTCGAGATCCAGATTTTCACCTTGGGCAGGTTTTCTGGGCCAGCCTGAGTTTCTGGCAGGTCGCTCACAGTCCCGATAGTGATCACGCCGCCAAATTCGCCCTCTTTGAAGCGCGGCATGGCGAACAGGTAGGTCAAACCCGCCACGTTAAGGGTGAGAAATCCCAACGAAACCAGCCAGGCGAAGTTCAGGAACTCTCGGCGGTTCACCTTTTTCTGTTCGATTTGAATTGGCGGCGTCTCCTTGGCCATTCACTCCTCCATTTTATTCAATTCAGATAATAATTCCCTAATTAGTCCGCGGCATTATAGCATATCGAAAATGCCCGAACAAGACATGAAAGAGTCATTAGTCGTCCGCAGCGTGGGTGATTCGTTTATCACCCGTTCTGGCTACTTCGAGTCATCTCAGGGTATAATTTTTGACAAAATCTGAGGACGGGGAGGCTTCGATGTCGCTGGTTGAAATCCATGGACGCCTGGGCAACACTGCGCTGTTCTACACCATCATCATGGCTCTCTGGGGTTTCTGGCGCTTCTACCGCAAAAAAGGAGTGGAAAGCAGCTATTGGGGCGCGGCGCTGATAGCAGTGGTGCTCTATCTGATCCAGGGGCTGTTGGGAGCTTACCTGTACTTCAGCGGGATCGGGAACCTGACCGGGCATATGATCCATATCTTGTACGGCGTCGTGAGCGTCCTGGTCATCCCGTCCATCTTTGCCTTCACCCATGGCGACGAAGGCCGCCGACCGATGCTGGCTTACAGTGCTGGCTTTCTCTTCCTCGTAGGGATTTTGCTTCGCAGCCTTTCCACCGCTGGATGAGTTTATTCCTTTAATTGCATAAAGTCTTCAATTTCTGAAGGATCTCTCCCAAGAACATGCGCCCAGCGCTCACCCGACGAGAATTCATCAAGCTTCTCAGCGCCTCTTCCGCGGCAGCCTTCGCTTCCTCCGCGCTTCAGGGCTGCGGATCGGTCGACCGCGGCCTCCTCCATTCTCAGCTCCACCCCTCAGGCCGGGAAGATGATGGTCAAATTTCACAACAGGGTCCCTACATACGGGCGCGGCCTGGCTCTGCCGATTCACGCCAGATCGATCCGGATCAGGCCAGCGACCGACTGGCTGAATTCCTGGGAGCCTATCCCCCCTATCAGATCGCCTTTCTGCTCGGGCTCTTCCCCGATCATCTCAACCATCTCGTCCAGCTGATTGCACGTCAATTGGGGGATGCAACCGTCCTGCGATACGACCCCGCGGCTGATCTGGATGGTCGCGTCGCTTTACGAGATGCCGCCCAACGTCTTTTCGGACTGGCGCGCATCCCGTTATTCGATCCCTCCGGCGCAGACCTGGCACTCTCTTTCGGCGGAGATTTTCGAGAGCCCTGGGTCGTACCCCCGCTTTCCCAGGCTGGCGAGCGGAATTATGACCGCTTGGTGAAGTCCCCGAGTGCACATTGGTTGGCGTTGGGCGCCCGGCGACCTTCCAATCACCTGTTCGACGAGTGGATTCCCATCCTCCCGGGCAGCGAGGGATTAGTAGCCCGCCTCCTGGTTGGATTAGTCTCTGGTGATTCGAATTATAATTCAATCTATGAGCGGGCAGTGTCTTCCAAATCCGGCGTTGCGCGGCGAGAGCTTGTTCGCCTCGCCCGGCGGATAGAAAAATCCAACCGCCCGCTCGCGGTTCCTGGCGTTTATGCCCTCGGCGCTATGGACTCGACCGCCGCGGCTTCCTGGATCATGGCTTTGAACCTGATGCATACCGCTCCGCTCGATTCCCCAGGCTTTTTCCTGCCGCCCGAGCCGCCCCTGTATCCGGAGCTGCCAACCCGCCCTGCCACTGCCGCAGAGCTGAGCGCATTGGCAGGGCGCATCCTTTCCGGTCAGATCAAGGTCCTGGTCGTCCATGGAGTCGACCCGCTTGCCGCCCTGCCTGATGTTAGCTTATTCGCTAAAGCCTTCCATGCACTGGACCACCTGATCTCGCTTTCGCCTGTAAACGACTCCACCGCCTCATATGCCGACCTGGTTGTGCCAGACCAGCCTGAAGCATCCTCCTTTGGATATCATCTCCCCCTCTCCAGCTCAGACCGGAGCCTGGTTATGCCGCTCATTCCAGATGAATTGCCGCCTCCAGGCTGCTGCGCCAGTGGGGAATTCTTGATCGCTGCCCTGGAGAAGACCGGTTTGGGAGCGGCGTTGCCTTTCCATGATTTTCAGGATTTTTTGCGCCATTCTATCGACCAGCTGATCGACCGCGGAGGGGAATTTAATCGCCGCGACCCCGATGAGTTCTATCGCCTCTGGCTCCACCAGCGAGGCTGGCAGCGAACGCGCCCGGTCCGGTTTCCGCCTGTTGCCTTCTGCCGACCATTAGAGATCAATGCTCGGCTTTCGCAAATGGATTCGGAGAATAGGCCCGGTTCGCTGCCGGTAGCAATCGCCGAGTTGAGTGCTGCCGCATTCAGGCTCCAAATCCTCCCCCCTGACCAGACCGGCGCACACCTCACGGCTTGCGCCGAGATCCATCCCCTCTCCGCCTTGATTCTGGGGCTCCATTCCGGGAAAAACGTCCGCATCGCTTCGCCCTTTGCGGAGGTCAGCTTGCCGTTGAGGTTGAATTTCAATCTGCACCCGCATGCAGTCGTTATTCGGAATTCGGCCGCTCAACATGGGCTGCCTATCGAGCTGCTCAAACTGATCGGGAATTGTGAAACCACATCAGGCGCGCTTGCTTATCAGGGAAAGATCGTTCACCTGAAATCCTGATCAGATAGGTCACATAGAGCTGGCTGCCTGGACTGCTGCCTGGATCAATTTGGTGATTTCCGGGTTTTCCATCTCAGATCGCGAATACAGCTTCACATGCCGGTGAACCTTGCCCCTCCCTTGCATCAGCCCAGCCGGATCGCTCAATTTCGCTCCACCCGCAATCCCAAGCATGACATATTCCCGGCGAGGCGTGATCACAAAGACCAGCCCTTTATATCCTTTGGTGTAGCCCAAGCCGATGTTCTCGTCATCTACTGTCTCTACCGCTTCAGGGAACGCATGCAGCAGAACCTCGCGTAATCCAAAGCACAGATTCCGGATTTCGGCATCAAATCCGGAAAGCAGTGCTTCAATTTCCTTTTGTTCTTCGGCAGCCATCATTAAGGATCTCCGCCAATTATTTGGATTGTTCCCTGCTCTGATAATGAAAGCCTCAGATATTTGCGTCCATTCTCACGCTCTGAGCTTATCCTTCGACAGCACGGAGAAAGTGAATGAGATCAAGGTCTCCAGGTGAATAACCGAAGGCGGTCAGCTCTGCGGCAGCCTGACTTCGGTGCTCGGTTCCGTGATTAACGATATGAAGGAGCAGATGCCACAAGACGTTTTTCCTCGTTTCACCCCCGGTCCTTCGATAAGTCACCGGCTCCTCGAGCGCCTTTTCTGTAAGGCTGCCCAGATAGGCAAGCATATTCTTTTCTTCACGCTGCCACTGAGTTTGAAGGTGTTCCACAGTAGGGAAATCTTCGAATTGAAGCAGCGTTGTTGGTGAGCGCTGCTCCTGACAGCGCACTCGCCAGATCCATTCCGCCCCCAGGATGTGGACCAACTCATTGCGGAGGCTGCCGTGGCCGTAGGTGTGCGGCTCAAGTAACTGCCTGGTGCTCAACCTGGCTGCTTGCTCCAGGATGAGGTCCCTCGCCCAGTAGTTGAAGGAAAAAAGGAAATTAATTTCCCCAAGTTTCATCTAAGGTCCTTGTCATGATTAAATGACCGCGGCGAAGATTCATGCTTGTTGAGTTCACTTCATCATGGAATGATCTGGCGGCTCTCCATATAAAAGCGCTTCTCATGTGCCTCGCCCATCGAGAAGGTTTTTCGGGGCAGGGCGCCGTCCAAAATTACAGTCTTGAACAAGTCATTCTTATCCATGCAAGGCAGGTAGAAGCCGCTGTTTCCGGCTTGGCGTCCCAGGCGGGCGAAAGCAGTCAGGCCGTGTACATAGTCAATCTTCACCGCTCCGCCCTCGTTTAAGAAAACATCCAGGAAATCCTGAAGGCTCCCCACCGCCAGGTTCGAGCTTGGATTAAGGATCTCAACGACCCCGGTCATCGACTCCGTGACGATCCCAAATACTTGCCCGCTTTCACTCCTCCGGTCGACCTCCTGGGTCATCGAGCGAATATCAGGTGTAGTCGAAAAACGAAATCCTTCGCCAAAATAGTCCTGCAGCGCCGCCAGGATGTCTCGCTTTAAATTGAACAAAACCCGGTGGATCGGTTCGAATTCCAGGCCTTCGTCGTGGATATTCTCGACCTCCACCAGAGCATAGCGGGCTGGGTGGTCCAGCCCGACCTCAGGTTTGATCTTTTCCCAGATGGATTTGGCTGTTGCTAAAGAGTGATTGCCGTCTCCCATGGCGAACAGAAAGACATTTTCATCTTCGCCGACGCCGAATTTCTGCCTGAATCGCCCCGGCTCGGCTAACGCTTCGAGCGCCCAGATCACCTGTCTTTCCAACTGCGGGTCGACGACCCGATAACCCGTCAGATGCCCGCCATTCAGCATCAGGTCGAAATCATAGCATTCGATCAGCTGACCGGTTCTCTTTTCTGCCATCGCTGCGAGCGGTTCGATCACGCAGCGTTCCGTGTCGTCGATTAAAACAATGATATGCGGCACTTCCAGGGCTGCGTGTTCGCGGATCTTTACGCGCGGGGGCAGTCTCTCGATGATCGTTCCTTCGGTCGCCCGAATCAGGCTTTGCGAGCCTTTGCGAAAGTCGTATTTTTCCAGATCCAGGCAGAGCATAATTCCCCTGCGGCATCGGTCTCCAAACTGCCTCTCAACATAGATTATGCCTTCATGAGAGATCAGCAGACCTTGCTCCATGTATTCGATCATGCGCAGGTTTATCGAGCGCGTCCTTTCCTCCACCTGTGGGCTCCCCAGGTAGAATTCCGGCAGGACCATCCGCAGCGTGGAAGGGCTGTCTCCAACGATCTGCTCGACCCGCTCCCAGTATTCCGGCTCTGAGGTGTATTGGTCGCAGGCGACAACCGCCCACTTCATCAGGTCGATCCCGGGAGCAGGAAGAAAGACTTGTAGGGATCTGCACCCCGATTTTTGCGTAGGTCCGCTTCGCGCCAGGCTCAGATTGCATCAACCCCTCCCTTGATAAAAATCGATCAGTTTTTCTGCCACCTCTGCTCCGATGCGCATCTGAGCCTCATAAGTCGCTGCCCCGATATGAGGTGAGCCGATCACCTGCTCGAGCGTGAAGAGTTTATGCCCCTGGCAGGGCTCCTGGGCAAAAACATCCAGGGCGGCGCCGGCTGCTTTACCGCTCAGCAGCGCCTCGTAGAGCGCATCTTCATCGACAATCCCGCCGCGGGCGCAGTTTATGATCCGAACCCCGGTCTTCATCTTGGCAAAAGCTTCTGCGCCGATCATGTTTCGGGTTTCTTCGGTCAAAGGGAGGTGGAAGGTGATGTAATCCGCCTCTTTCAGCAGCTCGTCCAAAGTGACCTGCTGCATATTCTCTGGAGCGGTCGCGTAGGGATCGTAGACCACGACCTTCATCCCCAATGCCAGAGCACGCTTGCCGACTTCTTTTCCGATATTCCCGATACCGACGATCCCGACTGTCTTACCCCCAATCTCATCCCCCTCAAATTTCTTTTTCTCCCATTTTCCAGCGCGCATCGATTCGGTGGTCGCCGTTATGGAGCGAGCGAGTGCAAGCATATAGCCGATCGCCAGCTCTGCCACAGATGCGGAGCTGGAAAGAGGGGTATTCATGACGGTGATCCCTTTGGACCGGGCATAATCCGCATCGATGGTATCCAGCCCGACTCCGCCTCGCAAGATAACCTTTAAGTTCGGAGCCAGGTCGATCAGCGGGGCGCGCACTTTCGTGCGGCTGCGCACCACCATGCCTTCGTAATCTTTCAACACGCTGTTCAGCTCTTCGGGGGTGATGTCATCGCGCACATCCACCGTCAGTCCTGCGGAGCGCATGCGTTCGACTGCAGAAGCTTCCATTGGGTCGCAAATGAGGATTTTCATGGTTTTACAGTCCTAAAATATCGTCGATTTGAGCGGTCAGCCACTTCATGTCCGCTAGGGTCAGGTCTCCCATATGGGCAATCCGGAAACACTTGTCTTTTAAGTCGCCGTAGCCGTTGGATATCATCGCCCCGCGCAGCCCCAGCTCTTTGTTCAGGTCGCCCACATTGATGCTGCGGGTGTTTTCCACATTCGTGACTGTATTGGACAGGTATCTTTCGTCGCCGTAAAGTCGGAAGTTCTTGCGCGCCCAGGAGCGCGTATATTCCGCCATTTCGAGATGGCGTTTCCAGCGATTATCCAGTCCTTCTGCTAAGATGCTGTCCATCTGGACGTTGAGCGCCTGGATCAGGCTGATCGCTGGTGTGGCGGGGGTCTGGGACTTTTCGTAATGCTTATCCATCATGCTCCAGGCAAAGTAGTGTCCGCGGTTCGGGATCTTCAAGGCTTTCTCGCGCGCCCGATCGCTGACCGCGCATACCGTCAATCCAGGCGGCAGCGCGAAGCACTTCTGCGTCCCGGCGAAACACACATCCAAACCCCATTCGTCAAACTCGATTTTGACGCCCGCCATACAGCTCACGGCGTCGACCTGGATGATCACGTCCGGGTATTTCTTGTGGATCATCGCCGCGATCTCCTCGATGGGGTTCATCACGCCGGTGGCGGTCTCGTTCATCGTTAGACAAATCGCGTCATAATCGCCCTTGCCGAGTGCTGCATCCACTAGGTCAGTAGTGATTGCCTGCCCGGCTGGGACCTCGAGTTTGTCGCAAGGAACCCCATTATCTGCGACAATTTCATGCCAGCGTTTTGAGAATGCGCCGCAGACGGTGGTCAGCGTGCGTTTCAGGCTGGATTGGCGGATCGAGCCCTCCATCACTCCGGTGGAAGAGCTTGCAAAAAGGTAGACGCGCTGGTTGGTATACAGCATCTGCTGCAGCTTGGGGGTGACATCTGCCTGTAATTCCGAGTACTCCTTGGCGCGATGCCCGATCATCGGGACTGCCTGGGCATTCAGGATTTCCTCGCGCACATGGGTTGGACCGGGGATAAATAGTTTTTTATACATCATTTCTCCTGATCAATTTGAAATAATGGGTACGAATTTTTATTCTAGGCTGCGAATAGGTAAACCGTACAGACATTGAAGAACATAATGCAATAAACCACTTGCCTTTGGAATGGTCAGCAAAGATATTATATCGCTATGCCGATTTTAGTAATCTGCTTCTCAATTTCCCCTTAAATAGCTGGCGGAGAGGGCGGGATTCGAACCCGCGTTCCCTTTCGGGAAACACGCTCTCCAGGCGTGCGCGTCAGGCCAGACTACGCAACCTCTCCACTGTGGATCGTACTATTTACTTGTCCGCCCGTAGGCGGACAGGATTATACTACAAAACTTTCAGCCTCAGTCTGGAAAGAGCTTTGCCGTCAGCTCTGGCGCGAAGCGCGCCACTGTCTCCGAGGAGATCCCGTTTGTTCTGCAAATTTCTGCATACAAATCAGCGCTGGGTCGTTTGCGTCTCGCTTGAGTCTGCAGATCCAGCTCCCACAATCCAAACCTCTGCCCCCAGCCTCGCTCCCACTCGAAGTTATCCACCAGCGACCAATGGAAATAGCCCTTTATCGGGAAGCTGAAGTTTACCGCTTTCCAAAGCTGGTGCAGGTGCTCCACCAGGTAGCGCGGGCGGAGTTTGTCGGTGCTGTCATTGATCCCATTTTCGGTGACGATGATCGGAAGATCAAACCCCTTGCTCCACCGCAGCGCCCGATAAAAACCCTCCGGGACGTTGGCAATAAAACCGTCGTCGCTTACTTCTGCTTCAGGGGAGTAATAGCAGTCATCCATGATTTGGACTGGCTTCCGGGGGTTGAAATGGGTTGGTTTTAATTTCACCATTTCCTCGGTATAGTAATTTAAGCCGAGGAAATCCTGTGTCCCTTTGGCGGCTTCCAGGTACTTCCTCTTCAAGGGTAGGTTCAACCAACCGGTCGCCAGGGCGCGGGGAAATAGTCGTTGAAAATATTGTGCAGGAATTTTGCCATCCAGCGATCGAGCGGAGATCTGCCCTGAGAGGGTCGAAAACCGCGGTAGTGCTGGGCAATTCCCACGCGGGCGGTCGGCTGGATCTCTTTGATTGCCCGGTAAGCTGCTGCGTGCGCTTCGACCATATGGGCGTAAACCGTCATCGCTTGCTTGAGGTCGTGTTCCCCTGGGGGGAACAAGCCGTAAACATATGAGTAAAATGTATAGACATTCGGTTCATTGATCGTAACCCACAGGTTTACATATTCTTGAAGCGCCTCCACCACTTTGCGAGCATAAGCTGCGAACTGATCGATTACCGCTGGATTTTCCCAGCCGCCCTTCTCCGCCAGCCAGATTGGGTCGCTGAAATGGTGCAGCGTCACGAGGGGCGTCATCTCTCGCTGCTGAAGCCCGCGTGCCATTTCCCGGTAGCGGTCGATGGCATTCTCGTCCCACTGATCTGGCACGGGCTGCACCCGGCTCCATTCGATCGAGAACCGGTGGGCATTCTGGCTGCTTTCTTTTGCCCGGTCAAAATCCTCTCGCCAGCGTCCCCCCCACCAATCGCAAGCCGCCCCTGATTTCTCTTCGTTGTGGATTTTTCCTTCCTGCTGCTCCCATGCCCACCATTGGTTATTCGGATTGTAACCTTCCATCTGATGCGATGAAGTTGCTGTACCCCAGAGAAAACCGCGCGGGAAGTGGTATGTAGCAGTCGCCATGAAAGATCCTCGTGATAAGAATTGTGGTATCCTCCTGATTATAAGTTAACTTGCCTGTACACAACCGCATGGATTGCGGAATAAGGAGGGAAACGTGAGCGAAGTTTTTGTGGTTTCGGCGGTGCGCACGCCGGTTGGGGTGGGAAAACCGCAAGGAGCGCTGAATCCTTTCGCACCCGTAGACCTGGCCAGCCTGGTAATGAACGAAGCAGTTCGGCGAGCAAACTTGAAGCCCGGTCGCATCGATGATGTTGTCTGGGGAGTAGTCACTCCCATCGCCGACCAGGGCGCCAACCTGGCGCGCCTGGCAGCTCTGAAAGCCGGATTTCCCGTTCATGTCCCGGCTGTCAGCCTGAATCGGATGTGCGGCTCAAGCCAGCAGGCTGTCCATTTTGCAGCCCAGGCGATCCTGGCTGGTGATATGGATCTCGTGATCGCCGGCGGCACTGAGATGATGTCTCACCAACCGCTTGGCGCGGATTATCCAGCCGAATGGCCTGCGGATTTCCCTTTCGCCCTCGTCCATCAGGGGATCAGTGCCGAAATGATGGCAGAGAAGTGGGGTTTGGAGCGCGAAGCGCTCGATGATTATGCCTATCAAAGCCACCTGCGAGCCATGCAGGCGATCCAATCCGGTCGCTTCGAGAGCCAGATTCTGCCGCTCGACCGCCAGGATGGCAGAAGGATCAGTGCAGATGAAGGCGTACGCATGCCGCCTGATCGTGAGAAAATGCGCTCGCTCAGACCGGTTTTCAAACCCGATGGCGTGATCACTGCTGGGAACTCAAGCCAGGTCAGCGATGGTGCAGCAGCCCTCCTGCTTGCCTCTCCAGCCGCAGTTGGGCGTTACAACCTTAACCCGCGCGCCCGCATCGTCTCTCGGATCGTGGTGGGCTCAGATCCAGTCCTCATGCTGGATGGCCCTATTTCAGCATCTCGCCTGGCGCTCCAGCGAGCCGGTCTCAAGCTGGATGACATAGATGTGATTGAGATCAACGAAGCCTTCGCCTCTGTCGTCCTGTCATGGGCAAAGGAGCTGGGAATGGACGATTTGACCCGTGTCAATCCGAATGGCGGCGCGATCGCTCACGGGCACCCGCTTGGCGCGACCGGCGCAATCCTGATGACGAAATTGCTCTATGAGTTAGAGCGAACAGGCGGGCGCTACGGTCTGCAGACCATGTGCATTGGGCATGGGATGGCTACAGCCACCATCCTGGAGCGGCTGTGAAGCATATCGCCTATCTCGCCCTCGGCACGAACCTTGGCGACCGGATTGCCAATCTCCGGGCAGCGCAGATTGCCCTGGAACCCGAAGTCCATGTCTTGCGCTGCTCCCCGATTTACGAAACCCCACCCTGGGGTTTCACCGACCAGCCCAGCTTTCTCAATCAAGCGCTCGAAGTCGAGACCGGGCTTTCCCCATCGGATCTTCTGAAGACCCTTAAGCGGCTGGAAGAGAAGCTGGGACGCCAGCCCAATTTTCGCAACGGCCCGCGCCTGATCGACATAGACATCCTTTTCTATGACAGCCTGGTGCTCAGCCAGTCGGGATTGGATATTCCTCACCCACGGATCGAGGATCGGGCTTTTGTGCTCGTGCCTCTCGCGGATCTTGCGCCAGATCAGCGCCATCCGGTTAATGGGCGCACTGTCCGGGAGATGTTGGATCAGGTCGACCGTGAAGGGATCTCCCTGTTTTCTCCGGATGGGTGCAGGCAGCCAAAAAATTTAATGGTCCTTAAGCCTAACCGGGGATGTTGCGGGTAAAATTATCTCGAAGGAGAAATCCAGATGGCCCCTACAGAACTTAAACCGTTGAAGGATGCACCCGGACCCGATGCCGGATTTTCCGCCGCCCGCCGCCCGGATGGTGGTATGCAGATCATCTTCCAGAATGTGTCTCATCAAACCATTGCAGAGTGGCGTGAGTTCTCGCTCGCCCATCTGGAAAATTCTGATCGCCTTACCACGAACCTTTACGATTTGCGCCAGATCGACCTGATCCCACCCGAAGCCCTTGAATTCGCCCTGGAAGTCAACAGCGATCCCTCGGTCCGAAATATTCGCCTGGCAGTAGTTGTCGCCAGCGAGCGGGTTCGGCAGTCGCTTCAGGAGATCGACGCTCTCTCGGCTGGGTACGGTGTGGAAATGAAAATCTTTACTTCAATCGAGGAAGCCGAAGCTTGGTTGAACCGCCCTTTAACCCTCCTGGTGTAAAAAGCCTTCTGTCAGGCTCATTATCCGTAGCAGGCCGACGCTGGGATTGGGGCAGCCGCACGATCGTGATGGGCATCCTGAACGTCACCACCGACAGCTTTTCTGGTGATGGCTTGATAACCGGCACCGGCAATCCGGATTTTGTGGAAGCCGCCGTGCAGCAGGCTCACCTTTTCGCAGCCGCCGGAGTGGATATCTTGGATGTTGGCGGGGAAAGCACCCGTCCGGGCTCGCTGCCCGTGACTGTGGACGAAGAGCTGGAACGCGTCATCCCGGTGATCAAGAGGCTTTCTGCCGAGCTCGATCAAGTCATTTCAATCGATACCTACAAGGCTCCAGTCGCCCGAGCTGCGCTGCATTCTGGCGCGCAGATGATCAATGACGTCTGGGGGCTGCGCGCCGATCCAGAGCTCGCGGCTGTCGCAGCCGAAAATCGTGTGCCGCTGATCTTAATGCACAACCGCAGCTCCTGGGCCAATGCTGAGATCAAAGAAATGCTGGGCGGGCGGTACATCGGGATGGAATATCAAGACCTCTTGGGTGACATCTGCCGGGAGCTGCTTGAAAGCGTCGAGCTGGCTCGACTTGCCGGAGTTCCAGATCAGAAGATTTTCCTCGACCCCGGAATCGGCTTTGGAAAAACAGTCGAACAGAACCTTGAGCTGATCGATCGCCTGCCTGAAATTCGCGCCCTTGGATATCCCGTGCTGTTGGGACCATCCCGCAAGTCCTTTATAGGTTACACCCTGGATTTACCCCCCGACCAACGCCTCGAGGGTACCGCTGCTGCGGTGGCAGTTGGGATTGCTCGTGGAGCAGACCTGGTTCGGGTGCATGATGTCCAGGCGATGATGCGAGTAGTGCGTATGACCGACGCAATCGTTCGTAGGATTCCCAAGTCAAAGGAGTGATTGGATTGATGCTTAATGATTTTTTTCAAGCACGTGATTATCTGAAGACCTCTAAAGGGGATTTTGTGATTTACCGGTTGGACCGCCTCGAAAAAGCAGGGCTGCTCAATCTCGAACGTTTGCCGTTTTCGATCAGGATCCTGCTCGAATCGGTGCTCCGCCAGTGCAACGACCGTGAGTTCACCCGCCAGGATGTGATCAACCTGTCTGGCTGGTCTGCCGATCAAAAGGTCCGAGCGTCGCTCCCATTTGCCCCGGCGCGGGTGATCATGCAAGATTTCACCGGCGTGCCAGCCGTGGTCGATCTGGCAGCAATGCGCTCGGCTGTGGCTCGTTTAGGCGGCGATCCGCTTAAGATCAATCCGCTGGTGCCTGTGGATCTGGTGATCGATCACTCGGTCCAGGTCGATTTTTTTGCCACTGCCGATGCGCTTGTTCGGAATGCGGAGATCGAGTTTCAGCGCAATCGAGAGCGCTACGAGTTCCTTCGTTGGGGTCAAAAAGCTTTTAAGCAGTTTCGTGTTGTTCCCCCCGCAACCGGAATCGTCCATCAGGTGAACCTGGAATATCTTGCCCAGGTGGTTTTTTTGAAAGAGAACGAAAGTGAAACCTTGTTGTATCCAGATACTTTGGTGGGCACAGATTCGCATACCACCATGATCAATGGGTTGGGCGTATTGGGTTGGGGGGTCGGAGGGATTGAGGCTGAGGCTGCCATGTTAGGGCAGCCAATTGACATGATTGCACCAGACGTGATCGGATTCAAGCTCTTCGGTGAGCTGCGGGAGGGAGTAACTGCGACGGACCTCACCCTCACTGTCACCCAGATGCTTCGCAGAAAAGGCGTGGTGGAGAAGTTTGTCGAGTTTTACGGTCCAGGTCTCGACACGATGTCCCTTCCAGACCGGGCGACGATCGCGAATATGGCGCCTGAGTACGGTGCAACCGTTGGCTTCTTCCCGGTGGATGATGAGACCCTTCGCTATCTTCGGCTGACCAGCCGCCCCCCCGAACTGATCGAGCGAGTGGAGCGCTACTGCAAAGAGCAGGGCTTATTTCGCACGACCGACACCCCAGACCCGATCTTCAGTGATTATCTCGAGCTGGATCTTGGTCTGGTGGAAACCAGCCTGGCTGGACCCAAACGCCCGCAGGACCGGGTATCCCTGCGTGAGATGAAGGATTCGTTCCGGATTGCGCTGTCAGCCCCGATTAATGACCGCGGTTATGGACTCTCGAAAGAGCAGATCGCTCAAAAAGCCAGCTTTGGTGTGAACGGTCAAGCGATTGAGATGGGTCACGGGGCGGTCGTCATTGCTGCGATCACATCCTGCACCAATACTTCAAATCCTTCGGTGATGCTCGCGGCCGGTTTGCTCGCAAAAAAGGCGGTTGAACGGGGCTTGAAGGTCAAGCCGTATGTGAAGACGAGCCTGGCGCCGGGTTCTCGCGTTGTTTCCGATTATCTGGCTAAGGCGGGCTTGCTCGAGCCGCTGACCGAGCTGGGCTTCAATATTGTCGGTTATGGCTGTACAACCTGCATCGGTAATTCCGGACCGCTCTCCGGGGAGGTGGTCAAAGCCATCGTCAGTGCAGACCTGGTGGCGGCTGCGGTATTATCCGGCAACCGGAACTTTGAAGGCCGCATTCATCCGTATGTGCGTGCGAATTACCTTGCGTCACCTCCCCTGGTTGTGGCTTACGCCTTGACGGGCCGCGTGGACGTTGACCTGATCCACCAACCAGTTGGATACGACCCATCTGGCAGCCCGGTATACTTGAGCGAGATTTGGCCCTCTCAGACCGAGATCCATGAAGCCGTACTTAAAACCGTCAGCCCAGAGATGTTCAAGAAGCGCTATGCGAATGTCTTCACCGGCAACCAGACCTGGAATGAGATCCAGTCTGGCGACAGCGCCCTTTACCATTGGAATCCCGAGTCCACCTACATCCAGGAACCGCCTTTCTTCGAGGATTTTTCACGAGATAAGCCAGCACTCCGACCGATCAGCAGGGCGCGCGCCCTTGCTTTTCTGGGAGATTCGATCACCACAGATCATATCTCTCCCGCTGGGGTTTGTTCTCCAGACAGCCCGGCTGGGAAATATCTCGTTGAGAAAGGGGTAGCGATTCGCGATTTCAACTCGTATGGATCGCGGCGCGGCAACGACCGGGTGATGACCCGCGGCACATTTGCGAACATCCGCCTTAAGAACCGCCTGATCCCGGGGATGGAGGGCAGCTTTACCATTCACCTGCCTGACGGGGAACAGATGTCAATCTTCGACGCCGCGATGAAATACCGACACGAAGGAGTACCGCTGGTCATATTTGCCGGGAAGGAATACGGCTCAGGCTCCAGCCGGGATTGGGCTGCTAAAGGACCGCTGCTGTTAGGGGTCCGGGCGGTCATCGCCGAATCATTCGAGCGCATCCACCGCTCGAATCTGGTTGGGATGGGTGTTCTGCCGCTCCAATTCCGCCCCGGCGAAAGCATTGAAAGTCTTGGTCTGACCGGGCACGAGCTTTATTCCATCCCTGAGATCGCAGAAAACCTCAAACCGCATGGAACAATGAACATCACCGCTGAGGTCGAAGATGGTTCGAGCTTCAGTTTTGAGGTTCTGGTACGGCTGGAGACCGAGATCGAACTAGAATACTACCGCAACGGGGGAATACTGCACACCGTCCTGCGGAGCTTGCTCTAGGAGTTCCAGTCTTTTTTATAAAGAAAGGCGAAGGTTTTCTAAAGGACCCGGCGGTTCTGGAAAAACCTTCGCCCTTTCAATATTCCGGTTAATCTGCGAATTTTCCTGCTTGGTTCATCCAGGGTGAACTTAAGCGCCCGCTTGCATTTCCTCTGTTTCCTGGGCTTTGGGGGCTTCTGCTGTGTCCTCCAATTCCTTCCTTTTCGCTCGATTTTCGGTCAGCAGCTCCCAACCCTGTGTCATCAAACCCAATTGGGCGATCGCCATCCAGACGAAAAAGACGGTAATTCCAAGCACCATATAATGGATGTAGGTGGGGATATTGGTTTTCAGGGCTTTCATTTGGATCTGAAGGCCTTTGATCGATGTCAGGTATCCCTCCAGAACCGCGGTGTACTGGCTGACGCTGTTTTCGATCTCACCTATGGAGCTTGCCATCACGGAAAGATCGGCCTCGAAGGTCTCTAAATTACTGGTTGTATCGGCAAGGCTCGTCTGCATCCCGGCAAGCGATTCGGGTAGGTCCTCGAGCGATGATGCAACATTTCCCAGCGCATCAGACAGCGGCAAGTTTGGGTCATAGTTCAAGCTCGCACCAATCAAAGGAAGGCTGCTGAGAGTTCCGAGCAGCGAATCGATTACCTGAGCGCTTTCCTGCGCCGAGCGCAGTGAAGTCTCGGTCGCGTTGATGGTGCTTGGCAGCTCATTTTCCAACAGCTTGCTGATCTCTCCTACCATGGGCGTGCTGGACTTGACTGTGGTCGCAATGGTCTGAACCGTTTGTTCCAGCGCACTGATCGTTTGGACGGTGCTTTCCAGCGCCGCGTTCGTGACCACGAGCCCTTGTGCGGTAGTCTCAAGAGTCGAGCTGAGCAGGTCAATCGTGTTTTGGATGCCAGCCGTGAGGTTTGGCTCTACCTGTCTGAAAACGATGATCCCTCCGATGCTGAATACCAGCCCGATGATCGCCGCGAGGATAAGCAGAATTCCGATCATTCTTCGAATGACTGTCATGAGACCCTTCCTCCCTTTATTGATCTAGATTCTATTTTCTCTCAAAATTTTACTATACATTGAAGTGCGTGATGGATGTGGAATCATATTGTGACCCACTTTCATCAAGGTATCCAGTAATGAGTGGATTTCTTTAAATTAATAAACCTCCTTGGCATCCTTCGGCAAGCTCCTGACACGCTTCAGGTGGGCTGTAACTCTCCGGTCGTCATCCAGCGGATACGCAAAACCATTCAGTTCTGCAATTGGCAAAGCAATTTCCCTGAAGAGGTCGCCCATATTGAACAGCGCCTCCCAGGTGGCTTCGTAGCTGGCATCGCGATATGTAGCCAGCAGCCTGGTCCAAATTTCCGGTTCCAGATGATGTTGGAAATATTTCCCAAACTTTCCTGGGTTGCTTGAAAACTGGGTCTTTTGCCCGATATGCCATACGACCATTTTCATGAGCTGTTCCCGGACGATCTGATCGAGCATGTGCCTGGCGTACAAGATTTCTGCTCTCCAGAGCCCTTTGGCGACATAAGGACAGACCCACCAGAATTCATTGCAGCAATCGGCAAAAGACTTTGCTGTTGGCGGTTGTGGCAGGTAATCGCTGTCGCTCGCCGGTGCGAGCGAACCGATGATCCCATCTTTATCCAGCAGCAGCAGGCTTTGGCTGTCTTTCTTTAGCTTATCAAGTTTCGCCAATGGATAAATCCCTAAATCTATCCGGTTGCCATCCATGAACTGCATTAAATAACCAAATTCCTCATCAGCAGCAGGAGGGGGATCGTTCATGTCATCAGGCAGCTGTAAAATCATGAGTTCCCCAAAGCGCTTGATCCATTCGAAATTGTGTTTGAACGGTGCAGGATCTGTAACAATATAGACAATATCAAAATCTTGAAAAATATCACGGGGTGCATTAGGATTTGCGCGGGATCCATTCATGATCACCGCCCGGATGCGGTCGTCCTCTTTGGCGATATTTAAGATAAGATCGAGCATCTCCTGTTCGCTGCGCATCATTTCTCTTCCATTTCTTAATTCAAGGAATGATTTACTGATCTATGGGATTCGCCGAAACATGATAACATCCGCCGGCCTGGCTTGTTCGCAGGTCGGCGGATGTTGGTCAGGTTGGAAACCACGATTGGTCCGAATGGATCAGGTTACGGCATTTGATGGATAAACCGCCATAAGCCTGCAGAGGGATTTTCGACTTTGGTGGTTGTCCCCACCACTTCATACCAGGTGTTCCCAGGCTTGAAGGGGTAAGATGAACCATCCTGGAATGTCAGGAATAGGACCGAGTTTTTTGCGGGTCTGTTCCAAACCACCTGGAAAACCTGCCCATCCCGAAAAGCATAAGCCGGACCGCTTCCCGAGAGGTTGATCTCAACCACTTCGCTGACCCCCGGCTTTGTATCGAAGGCGTACTGGTGAGGCGCAAATACCACGACGACGTTATCCGCCGCGATCTGCTCATTTGTCAGCCCGTCAACCAGCGCAGCTACATTTTCCAACGCTGCGTCTTGAGCTTCCTGCGTATCCTGGTAGCGCAAATAACGCCCGGTCTGCGGGTTGTAATCCCATAATAGATAGGCGCTGATCGAATATCTGATCGATGCCTGAGTTCCTGCCTGACCGCCCGGCGGGGTTGTCTCACTAAAATACATCCCACCGAGATTCTGGCGGGTGTTATCCACCCCTCTTTCACTGGCATATTTGCTTAATTCACTCGTGTTTGCTACCAGCTCGTTCTTACCATTCGGATCGACGCGGCACATTGGCGGGCAGTTCGCCTGCCCTTCCACGACCAGGCGGTTGCCAATATCTGATCCAAAGAGCCGGCTGTAAGTGCGCTGCTCTGCGCTGCCGAATGCAAAGATCGATTGATACATCGAGACCAGGGATTGATCCAGCAGTCGCGCCGACCGCACCGGTCCGACTGTTTCGGCATTCCGGCCCAAAAAGATGGCGTGCAGGCGGGTTAAACCGAAGTTTTGGTAATAGTCATAAACGATATCAGCTGCCGAAACGCCAGAGGGAGGCCGCTGACCGCGCGGGAAAAGCTGAACTTTCACTGCGACGGGTCTGCGCTCGAGCAGCGCGTTATCCTGGACCGGCTGTCCGCTTAATGGACTGATGTTCTCTGGAAAATTTTGCGGTCCATAGGCAACCGGCTCTGGGGCAGGCTCGGGGTTTGCAGTAGGCTCAGCAGTTGGGATTTCTGTTGGGGGGGCTGTTGTCGGCGTATCACTTGCGGTTGGCGCAGCGGTTGGGTCTGTAGGCGCTAAGTCAGGTGTCGCCTGATTCACTGTACAAGACACCAGCATGATCCCGAGAAGTGCAAAGATAGCCAATCTTTTCATCATTTTGGTTCTTTTAATTCCTTTCAATCGCTTGTAGATGAACTACGGGGGATTATCATACCTCAGAAGAAGGACTTTGCCAATTCCCTCCCCATTTTTGATATAATTTGTGAGAATGATCAATATCAAGCCGATGGGCAGGACTCTTCCGGCTCTAGGTAAAGGCGCCGCAATGGTCCTGGTGGGTCTTTTATTATTTGGTTGGTTGATCCTCACCCCTGGCGGTTTATTGGGCAAAGCGGATGCGGTCGGATATGCTGTTTGTCACCGGATCGACGCTCGCTCTTTTTTTATGGGAGATCGGCAGCTTCCGCTGTGCGCACGCTGTTCAGGGATGTATCTGGGTGCAGTCACCGGTTTGGTCCTTCAGGCCTTTGTCTCTCGACGCCGGGCCGGCATGCCGCATTGGCGGCTCTGGATTGTGTTTGCTTTTTTCGTAGCTGCCTTCGCGATCGATGGGATCAACTCTTACCTTCATCTATTCCCTGGGGCCCCATCGCTCTATGAGCCCAGCAACCTGGGCAGGCTGCTTACCGGAAGCGGTATGGGTCTGGTGATCGCGTTTGTGATTTACCCCGCTTTCAACCAGACTGCCTGGAAATCCCTGGATATGGAGCCTGCTTTGAGCGGCTTTGTTCCATTGGCAGCCGCGATCATTTTGACCCTCTTGATCGATTGGCTGGTGTGGTTGGATAATTCGCTGCTCCTTTATGTTTTTGCTCTGGTGAGCGCTTTCGGTGTGCTGCTGCTGCTGACAATGGTTTACGGCGTTTTTTGGATGATGATCTTGAAACTGGACAACCGCCTTGTGAAATTCTCGGGGCTCATCACGCCGCTCTGGTTAGGTTTTGGCACTGCATTGGTGCAGATCGCTGTGTTTGATCTGCTTCGCTATTTTTTGACCGGCTCTTGGGATGGTTTTCACCTCGGTTAGAGGAGGTAAAGATGGAGCTTTTAACCGGAATTTTTTCTGCTTTTGGTCTTTCTGCCAGCGCCGGGCTTAATGCCTATATCCCCCTGCTGACAATCGCGCTGCTCGCCCGTTATACAAACCTGGTTCGGCTCGCCTCTCCATGGGACACGCTGACTAATCCCTGGGTCATTGGGCTGTTGGTCCTGCTCCTGAGCATCGAATTCTTTGCAGACAAAGTCCCTGCTGTCAACCACGTTAACGACCTCCTCCAAACATTTGTCCGACCTGTGGCAGGCGCCGTGGTTTTCGCGGCCAGCGCCAAAGTATTCACTGAAATCCACCCGGTGCTTGCCATGGCTTCTGGATTGCTGGTTGCAGGCGGGGTTCATGCCGTAAAATCTGCCGCGGTCCGCCCGGCTGTCACGGCAACAACCGCCGGCGCCGGTAATGTGCCGGTCAGCATCCTGGAAGATATGATCTCGACCATCTTATCAATCCTTTCGATTGTGATCCCGGTCTTGATCGCAATGGTCATTATCTTGTTCACTTCCTGGGTAGTTTGGCATTTATGGCGCAGCGCGAATAAAGTGCGCCTCCAAGTCTAGACGTTCATATTCATCATCATTCAGCCTGGAGGAAATAGATATGGATCAAGATTTCGGAACACCTATTCCGCCCCTCGAAGATCAGCCCCCCAAGAAAAGCAATACGACCCTGATCATCATCATTGTTGTGCTTGTACTGCTCTGCTGCTGCTGTGTGCTTTTGGCCGCTGCGGTCGCGGGCATGTGGCAGTACGGCGACCAGCTTTTTGGGATAACCTGGCTCCCACAGCTTCTTTCAATCGTCTGATCCGCAGACAATTTAAATCAGCCAGCAAGCGTGCGAGCGCATCGAATGATCGCACGCTTGCTGGCTTTAATATCATTTTCTCGATAAATAAACCGCCAATTCCATTAGGGGTATTATTCGATTTTGCATTCCCAGCAGCGGAGCCGATATGCCGCGGTATTGGAAACGGGGGCTACTCGAGCAGAATTTGAACAGCTTCGTCTGGATTGAAGCTTATGCTGAGCTCTTCGCCTGGTGCAGGAAGCGGCAGGTGCGAAGGAAAATCGAATCGGAAGGTTATCTCGCCAATAGAGAGAAATACCCGGTTGGTTTCTCCCCGAAAAATGACCTGGGCAACCTTACCAGCAGCGCGGAACGAGCCATTGTCGTCCGCAAATGCGGTGTCTGGGCGCAGCAAGACCAGAACCCTATCCGCGTTCCTTACCCCTGTTGGCAATGAAGAAAGTGGGATCTCTCCCAAGGTCGTCGCCACGCCGATCTCTTCCCCTTCCAGCATAATTTCACCCGCCATCAGGTTTTCCAGACCGAGAAATCTGGCTGCAAAGGCAGTTTTAGGCTGGCGGTAGATTTGGCTCGGGGTCCCGATCTGCACGATCTTTCCCAAATTCATTAGAATTATGCGGTCTGCAACTGAGAAAGCCTCCTCCTGGTCGTGGGTCACATAGATCGCTGTCTGCCGGCTTGCCCGTAAGATTTCTCGAAGATCGACCATTAAGCGCTCGCGCAGCGTCCGATCCATCGAACCAAGCGGTTCGTCGAGCATCAGCAGCTTGGGATTAGGCGCCAGCGAACGCGCGAGTGCCACCCGCTGAGCTTCTCCGCCAGAGAGCGTGTTCACGTCTCGCTTCCCAAAATTCGGAAGCCCTACCAGCGCAAGCACCTCTTGCACCCTGGATTGGATTTCTTCCTTGGAAGCGCCTTTCATCCTCAAACCAAATGCCACATTTGATTGCACATCCAGGTGCGGAAAGAGCGCAAAATCTTGAAACATTAACCCAAAACCGCGCTGATGGGTCGCGCTCCCCTCGAGCGGATCCGAATTCCAGAACAATGCCCCTTGATCTGGCTCCTCCAGACCGGCGATAATGGTCAGCAGCGTGGATTTTCCGCAGCCGCTTGGCCCCAGGACTGCCACAATTTCACGCTCGGCAACCTGAAAGCTGATTCCTTGAAGCGCGGTTTGCTCACCGAAGGATTTGTGGATATTTCGGAGCTCCAACCCGCGGCCCTCTTCTGATCCGGGAAAGCCTGTTCTAATGTCCAACTAAAACTCTCCGACATCGGCGATGCGGAAGCGTTCGATCGCCAATATGCTCAGCCCCGTAACCACACAGAGAATGGAGCTGAGCGCAAGCGCCTTCCCCAAGTTGAGCGCACCGGGCTGCGAGAGAAACCGGAAGATCATTACCGGGATAGTAGGATATTCCGGCCGCGAAATCAGGGCGGTCGCCCCAAATTCCCCAAGCGAGATGGTAAAGGCGAACGTTGCCGCAACCAGCAGCGCCCGTCCGATCAGCGGCATGTCAATAAAGCGCGCGACCTGAGATGGGGCAGCCCCCATCACTGCCGCGGCTTGCCTCAGGCGGGGTTTAATGCTGCTGAGAGAAGGGATCAGGCTTCGCACCACAAAAGGGAATGCCACCAGGGTGTGGGCGAGCGGCACCAGGATTGGTGATGCGCGCAGGTCGAACGGAGGGGTATCGAGGGCGACGATAAATCCCAACCCCAGCGTCACCGCCGAGGTCCCGAGCGGCAGCATCAAGAGCGGCTCGAACAATCGGCTCTGGATTGAATCACGCCGACGGCTCAGCGCCCACGAGGCCGGTAAACCTAAGGCAAGCGCCAGCACGACTGTCGCGGCGGCATAAACGATGGAGACGGCAATCGCGGTCGATGGGGGAGCGTAGAAGTAGGATTGGTTTGCTTCCTCACTCAGAAGTTTGTAATAAGCGAGTGTTGGCTGGATCGTAACATCATAGCCTCCCCCGCTTATCAAATCAATCCGGACAAATGAGCGGGTGACCAGGGCAATCAGTGGGAGTGTGAGCAGACTGAAAAGCGCCGCCAGGTACAGTCCCGCCAGGATTCGGCTTCTAGGGCTGACCAATCTGCGTGCCTGGAAAGACCTGGGGCGCAGAGAAATCGGACGAGTGAAGTCCTGCGGTCAGGCGCGTGTAAAGGACTGTTAACCCAAGCGTAAACCCAAGCTGGATGATCGAAAGCACGGCAGCGAGCGGGAGGTTGAACAAGCTGATGGTTTGGGTGTAGATTTCCACCTCAAGCGTCGCAAATCGCGGACCGCCGAGCACCAGGATCACGCCGAAGGAGGTGAAATCGAAAATAAAGATCAGCAATGCTGCCGAGGCAATCGCTGAAATCAGCAGCGGGAGAAGCACACGGCGCAGTGTTTGCCAGCCGTTCGCGCCTAAAACCCTTGCTGCCTGGGTGATCCGAGGATCGAGATGCGACCAAAAATCCCCCACGATCCGAAGCACGATTGTTGTATTGTAGAAAATATGGGCGATCAGGATCGCCGTGAATGAATGGACAAACTGGATCGGCGGCTGATTAAGATCCAGGGCTGCCATCAGCAGCAGGTTGATCCAGCCGCGCGGCCCAAGCAGGGCGCTGAACGCTGCAGCTACAACCAGAGTCGGAAGTACAAACGAGATCCCAGTCGCCGCCAGGATCAGGCTTTTACCCCTGATCTGGTATCGGGCGAGCAGGTAGGCGCCAGGCAGCCCAAAAAGCAAGGTCAGCAGCGTGGAGAGAGCCGCCTGCCAGATGGTGAACCACAGCAAGCCTCGCAGCACATCCGACCGGGCGATCTGCAGGAACGGCGCCGCCAGGCTGCCCTCCAACCGGGCGAAGCTTTCCTTC
Organism: uncultured Chloroflexia bacterium; assembly: GCA_963827155.1. Classification (GTDB taxonomy): domain Bacteria; phylum Chloroflexota; class Anaerolineae; order Anaerolineales; family UBA4823; genus UTCFX2. The sequence continues at coordinate 433,748 of CAWGZV010000003.1, forward strand.
AGGATGCTTGCCATCGGGTAGAAATAAAACAGCGTCAAGAAACCCAATGGGGCTATCCAGGGCAGGAATTCACCCCAGGCGATCTTCAATCGCGAGGTCGGTTTCAGCGAAGAACGGCTTGCGTCCACTCGTTGAGCCATTTCTCGCGGTTTGCAGCAATGTCCTGCGGGCTGACATAAGCCGTCTCGGCAGGAACTGCCAGGAATTTTTCAAAGGTTTCTCCCAGGCTTGCCTGCCGGTTGACCGGAAAGACAAACATTTGCATCGGCAGATCTTCCTGAAAGGTTGTGGAAAGCATAAAATCGACCCATTTCTCTGCCATGGAGCGGTTTGGGGCGCCTTGCAGAATCCCGACAAATTCGATCTGCCGAAAGCAGGTCCCGGGCGTTATCACGGCCTCGGTCGGCGGTTCGCTCAGCTCGGTTTCAGCGTAGATTAACTCAAATACGGGGCTGGAATTGTAGGATACGACGATCGGACGCGGTCCTTTGCCCGACGAACCGCTGAATTCGGTGTAGTAAGCGGTCTCCCAGCCGTCTACCACAAGCACGTCATTTTCCACAAGCTTCTTCCAGTAATCCAGGTAGCCGTTCTCGCCGTATTGGGCGATGGTCGTCAGCATGAAAGCCAGACCTGGTGAGGATGTCGCTGGATTTTCAACCACCAGCAGGCTCTTGTATTCAGGGTTGGTCAGATCATCCAGGGTTTCAGGAGGTTTGAGACCGTGGTCCTGCAGGAATGCCCGGTCGTAATTCAGGCATACGTCGCCGTAGTCAGCCGGCAGCGCCCCAAAGTTTGGGTCAAGCTTGAAGCTGTCTGGGATGTCTTGCAGCAGCGCCGAGCGATAAGAGGCGAAAATCCCTTCGTCCAGCGCCCGGCTCAAAAAAGTGTTGTCCACACCGTAGAAAACATCTGCAAGCGGGTTGTCTTTGGCAAGGATCGCCTTATTGAGCGCTGTGCCGGTGTCTCCGCTCTTGAGGAACTGCACCTTTACCCCGTTCTCCTTTTCGAAAACTGCAAGCGCCTCCTCAGAAATAGCAAAAGAGTCGTGGGTCATCACCCGCAGCTCGCCGGGAGCTGTAGATGGGTTATTTATAGGCGTTGGAGCGGGGGTACTCACCGGGGTGCAGCCAGCCAGAACGATTATCGCGGCTGTGCCAAGCAGCCTTAAGCCGACCGATTTCCATTTTATTGTGTCCATCGCTTTCTCCTTTCAGACACATCCGATCGAACGTTGCTCAATTACGGATGACAATACACAGCAGCATGCCTTCTTCCAGCTCGACCGCACCCCAATCCTCCAGCAGGGTATTGCTTATTCCGCGGGTGCTCCCAACATGGAGGGTCTCTCCGATCAATGGATATTCCAGGTTCTGGGTGGTGATACCCCTCGCAGAACCGCCGATTGGGATGAGTGAGACGGTATCTCCGGAATGACCGCGTACTACCAGCCTTTCTCCGGGGACCAAATAACGGATTTCCTGTTTCTGATCGAGCAAATGGATGTTCAGGTGGGGATAAGCGCCTGCCAGCAGGATATTGGCGATCGTCTGGTCCCAGCGGGCGCCAAGCGCCCCGTAAATCAAAATATCTCTGGGTTTTAGCGAAGCGGCGTGCTGGATTGCCAGCTCCAGATCGGTGAAGTCTTTCTTCGCTGGAAACTCGATCAGCTCAGCGCCTTTGGCTTTGAGCGCCGCAAGGGTTTCTGCTTCGAGCGAATCAAAATCTCCGATCACATAATTTGGCTGGATGCCTAGTTCGAGGCAGTGTTTCGCTCCGCCGTCCGCCGCGATGATAATATCGGCTTTTTCAGTCTGAACGGGTGGTTTAAGCTCTCCGTTTGCGAAGATGATCGCTCGCAGCCCTCGTTCTTTCGCAAGTTCCTGTTTCATGGATTTCTGCAAAGAAAACCTCCACCCAGTTCTACGTTCCACCGGAGGAGGCGCTTTTCCTATAACCCAGGGATGCTGTTCCAATCCCCCTTCAGCATCGCAAGCCCTGGGCTGAGCTTTTTTGCCCTTCCTCCGCCGGTATTACCCGGATCAGGTTCTGCGGGTCGAGAGCTGGGATGCTCTCCTCTCAGCCTGGAAACCAAGCTCCCCGTGTTTGCTTAATAATTCTGCTGCTGTGCTCTGTCGATGTCTTAAACAAGTATAGTCATGCGAACACATGTTGTCAAGGCGAGAGCCGCAAGAAGCTACCTTACCCGACGCTTCCATTCTTCTTTCAGCTGGAGCTGGCGTGGGCTCGAGCCAGATCTTAACGCCAGGAAGTCGATCAGCAGGCGGTTGAATTTGCTTGGCTCTTCCAGCATCGGAAAATACCCTGATTCTTCAAAAACAATCTGGTGGAAGTGATCCGGCAATTTGCCGTCCGGATTGACTGAAGCTGGCGCCGATACCACCGTGTCGTTCTGACCATAAACAAACAGGCAGGGTGTGCGAAGGTTCTTTTTTAGCGCGGGCAGGTCGGTTTCTTTCAGCCAATTTTTTGAAACCTGGATTGCTCGCACATCGGTTTTTGGCGCTTCGTTGCGGACTGCTTCAGGATTCGCTGAGTGGACGGGCACCCAGCCCGCCAGCTCAATTGGCTGGCTGGTGAATACTTTCGGATTGATGAAATCGATCGTTTCGGGCATGCTCACCACCATCAAACGGTCTACTGTGCGCGGTTGGCCAATGGCATATTTTGCCGCAATCAGGGCTCCAAGCCCGTGCCCGATCATTGCTACCTTTGTGATCCCTACCTCGCGCATGAATGCTTCAATCAGCTGGATTTGCTTCTCAAGCGAGTAGTATTTTGGTGTTTTTGCGGTGTCACCATAACCCCACAGGTCTAGCGCGAAGGTGCGGTATGCTATTGAAGCCATCTGCATAGTAGGCATCCAATACCGCCAAGAGCCGATCCAACCGTGCAGAAACAGAAGGGGCTTGCCGCGCCCCAGCACCTGGTAGTGTACGATCTCATTCTGCAGAATCAGAACGCTCATCGGATCAATCCCGCATCCCGCTTTCAACCATTCTGGCGCCTGACTTCTGAAGCCAGCTCAGTGATCTCGCGAATGTCCGTGAATTGGCGGTCTGCCGCCGAGACTTGACCAACCGACAACGTCATCAAGCCAATCCGATCCCCATTCTCTGAACCTTCAGCCAATAAATAGCCTCGTTCTCGATCTTTATACGAATAGTGCGCCTTGACTTCGTTTGCAAATCGCTGGCATATCTGCCGCTGGATGGCATTAGCGGCTTTCTCGCTTGTGATCAGGACGAAATTGTCTCCTCCGGTATGACCGATAAAATCGTTTGGAGATCCCAAGGTGTCGATCGCTTCGCTCAGCAGCATCGCAGTGAACCGCAGGACGTTATCTGCCGCAACGAACCCGTAAATATCTCGAAACGCATCAAAATTCTGAATACGGATGTCTATATATGACCATAAATCGATCCGGATGATGCGCCGCAGCTGTTCTTCAATCAGTAGCCCTGAGGGCAGTCCGGAGCGTGGGTCAATCAGGCTTTGCTGCTCGGCCCGTGAGATCGCCCGCTGCACCCGCAGCCTGAGCTCATCGATATCGAATGGTTTGGTGATATAGTCGTCTGCGCCGAGCTCCAATCCTTGCAGTTTATCGGCGCGTTGATCCCTTTGGGTTAGAAAAATGATCGGGATATGGCTGGTGCGGGTGTGGGTGCGAAGCACCCGGCAGACATCAAATCCGTCAATATCCGGCAGGATGATGTCTAGCAGCACCAGGTTTGGCACATTGATCCGGGATTTCTCGAGCGCCTCCGATCCGTACCTGGCTGTGTCCACGTCGAAATTCAAACCGCTGAAATAGACCTTCAGCATATTGGAGACATTGGCATCGTCTTCCACGATCAGCAGCCTGGCTTTAGCCATACAAATCTCTAGTAATAATGAAGAATCTAAGAATAAACATTAGGAATTCTGTTGACCCTGGCAATACCGCTTCTAAAACAATCCCCCTTTGTTCTGCATCAACCGTTAAATGCCCATTCATTGCATCCATTTGCTGCTGTCCAGTTTTCGCCAGCCACCGGTTATTGGTCAATTACCAGCTGTCAGCCGTCTTCTCACCCTTCCGCGGATAAAGACGGGGATGCAATTCGGCGAACGAGAGTTTATGGTGGTCGCTGTCTTCATAATAAACGTCACGGTCGATAACGCGCCGCTCTGAGGATGCAAACAGAACCACATCCAATTCTACAGTGCGAGCCGGGAAGAATATCATTCCTGATCCCAACCGGCAGTTATGCCCAACGCAGCCGCCAAGCACCGGGCGGTTGGCGGCGTTTAATTTTCCTTCGCCGTCCAATGCTCGCAGCGGAGTCGGCAGAAGGTTGAAGTCGGTAAAAGTTGAGCCGGCGCCGATGAAAGTATTTCGCCCGATCACGCACATCTGCAGGCAGGTATTCTGCGCCACCATGCTGTTGTCCATCAGAGTGGTCATAAACATCGAAGTTCGAAAAGGGAGGAATGCCCCATCCCCGATAACGGAGAGCATCAGCTGGCAATCCTGAGATACATTGACATTATCGCCGATGACACAGTTTTCGATGATCGCGCCGGCGTTAATGGTGACGTGGTTGCCGATCGTCGTCGGTCCGTGGATGACCGCCCGCGGATCGATCACACATCCCTGCCCAACGCTCACCAGCTTCGAGCATTCAAGCACCTGCTTCCCTTCGTACATTGCGCTCGCCACGATGCTGAGCTTAAAAGGCAGATCGCTTTTGAGCCTGTCTTCGTATCGAGCCGCACGGGTGAAGAGACCAAAGACCACATCTGCGATAAAAATATGCACCCATAAATCGATCGCAATCAGGCTGCGGCGCGGAACCTGGAATATCAGGTCGCCCTGCTCGTACGCCATATAAGTGGGGACATGGTAGTATCCCGCTTCGGTGGGCTGCAGATCTATGACGACCGGCTCGATTGCGTGCATCCCTTTCCAATCGGTGTGTTCGCGCTTCACGCCTTCGGGAAAATACCACAGGTCGGCCAGATACAGGTCATCGTAAGGTGTGTAGGAAGTGGAAAGCGGCAGTGCGTGCTCGCGGAAAGCCGGATCCTGCCCCGAAAAAGCCGCCCGGCAGGCAGTTTTTCGCTTTTGCGCCTCGGAAAGAAAGGCGCGCATGTATTCGGGGTCGAAATAGAGGTTGTCTCGGTGGACGATGCACGGTTCGCGGGTTTCGATCAAAGTGTCCCAGGGTTTGAGCTCCAGCTCGCGATGGATGTATGGCGCCAGGACATCGCGCTGATTGAGCCAGAGCGGCTTGTTCATCACCCGCAGGTCTCGGGCAGGCTCGTTGAATGGCTGGATAAAGCGGTGGTCTTGAAGGATGATTTTTAACATTGGGTTCTATCACGGGCGGGCTGCCGGGCGCTCGGGGCATTCCAGGAAGTCCATTAGCACAGAAATAAAATGGCGCGGCTCGTCGAGCATGATGAAATGGCCGGATTCCGGGAAGCGCTCGATGCGCGCGCCCCGACCCCTGCCTGCAGCGGCTGCCACTGTTTTGGATCAACCACGATATCGCGATCGCCGTACATCCCCATCACCGGAATCCTTACCTTCTCCAACGACGGCCTGAGGTCTGTCTTGCGCAGAGACGCGATGCTCCACAAGAATGACTCGAGGGAAACCCGGGAGATATCTCGCTTCATCATCTCATACCAGCGCGGATCGCGCGAATACCAGCGTGAGAGCATTCGAAAGCCCAGCTTCAACGCCCACAAGTTGTGATACACAATCCATGCGATGGCTGGCTGTCCGAACAGCTTCAGCAGCCACGAAAGCGATGATCCTGCAATCGGCGAGCCAATCACTACTACGCTTTCAACCCGCTCCGGCTTGTGGATTGCCAGCGAAAGGCTTACCGTCCCGCCCATGCTGTGCCCCACCAGCGGCGCCGCTTCAATCCCAAGCTGTTCCATGAATTGTTCGACCAGCCTGATGAAATCATCGACCTGATAGGTGCCACGCTGGTTGTCTGATTCTCCGAATCCCCAAAAATCGAGGGCGTAGGTGCGGTAGCGCGCCGACAGCGCGGTCATGGTCTCTTGCCACAATCCCCAGGAACCCAACCAGCCGTGGAGCAGGATGACCGGTTGACCTCTCCCAAGCACTTCATAATGGACGATCCCTTGTTCGGTTGTAAACGAGGTCATCGCAGCTAAACCTGGCTGCTCTCCACGGTATCCATCCCTTCGAGGATGGAGTAAAGCAGCTCGAGCAGCACATCCTTTACCGAATTCTTCTTGGTTGCCACGCAAGGCAGCAACTTGACATTGGGATTCAACCGGAGTGCGATGCGCATATCTTCAATGTCCCAGGCGTCCGGACGGTCTTGCTTGTTCGCGGTCACCACGTACGGCGTAGGCGCGTAAGCTCGGAAGGTCTCCAGGATCGCGCGGGCTTCACGAAATGTCTCGGGCCGTGTGCTGTCCACCATCACCACAAAACCAAGCATCCCTTCCGAGAGGATCTCCCACATGAAATCAAAGCGCTTCTGTCCTGGGGTTCCAAACAGGTACAGCATCAGATCATCATCCACCGTGATCCGCCCAAAATCCATCGCGACCGTAGTCGTATCCTTCACCCGCTGAGCATCCGAGCTGATCTTTCGTTCTGTAGACACCACATCGATCTCGCTCACTGAGCGGATGAAGGCGGTTTTGCCGGCGTTGAAAGGCCCTGTCACCACCATTTTTACCGTTTGGATGGTTTTCTTGCCCTTTGTCATCGATGTATCGCTGCCTGTGCCTGTCTAGATCGAGCGGATCCGGTGGATAAGCCGGTTGATCAGGGATTTCTGCTCTTGGACGTTCGGTGTTCCCCCGCCAGGTTTCACGATCGGCTGCGGGTGCGGCGGGTAGACTGCACCGGTCGGGCGCACGATCTCCACCAGCCCGGCTTGCAGCAGCCCATAGGCGATCTGCCGGATCTCCATATCGCTCATCTTGGTCGTTCGGGCAATTTGCCGGATCGAGTTCTTCGGATTAATGTAGGAGACCACCTGCCACTCTTGCGCGCTCAGATTAAAATTCCGGATGTTTGTCCCCGGGCGTTCGGCGAATTTCAACGCCATATCCAGGTTTGGAATTTCATCCTGGAGCTGGTCCCATTCCCGCAGCTTGCGAGAGCCTTCGATAATGATGCCTTCGAGGTTCACCCGCACCGTGATCTTGCCTTCCGGCGGCAGCATGTCGACTTCGAAGCGGAATATTCCGTCCACCCAGGTAAATAGCCGGTTGACGATCTCCACAAAATAGGTCTGCAGGCTGTTCAGGATGTCTTGTTGGGTGAGATAGTTGGCGTTCATCAGCAGCAGACCCAGCTCCTTGTCGCTCATCCCTGCTGTGCGCGCTTTCAAAGCCCGCGACTGGGCTGGTGAGAGTTTGCGGGCGTGCTGCAGCACGGCCACCAGACTGTTGTCTTGCTGACCGATCTGGGCGTAGGCGAGCTTCCCTTCACGAAAGCTTACCAACACCCGCTCGTTGGACGCTTCCACGATCAGCGTACCTGTTTTGTGAGCCAGGTTGATCAGGTTGAGCAGTTGGGTGATTGTGAAATCCCGCAGGTTGCCCTTGAGTGCCATAACGCTCTAATCACATTTATATTTTGAATTGTGCCAATCAGGTAAAATGAATTGCATCGGAGATTATACATGCAAGGCAGGCAGGCGTCAATTAACCTTGCTGCAAGCTCACCCTACAATATGGTTAGTATCAGCGTACTAGTAAGAACGCTTGAAAGGGGCGGATTCTCCCCCGATTTCCCCGACCTATTGACACGAGATATGCTCGCGTATATAATCCCCTTCGCTTACCGCAAGGCAGCATTCCTCGATAGCTCAATAGGCAGAGCGGGCGGCTGTTAACCGCTAGGTTCCAGGTTCGAAGTCCTGGTCGAGGAGCTTTTCATCACCTCAAGCATAACGGACACCCGTTTTCCCCTCTCCGTTATGCTCTTGGTTCTCCTCAGAGCTTCAGACAGACCAACCGCAAGCATAACGGTCTGCAATCCCCCGAAAGAAAAACACAGCGAAATCTCCCTATAAAGACTAGCGTAATTATATTCCTAAAAATGTTTCGATCATCGCTCGGATATTCAGGAAATTCAATATCCAGTATAATTACCTATTTCATCTGATTATGTGGATTCTTTGCAAATACCAGTAAATGGGCACAAATTTTTTTGACCAGCAAGGAGATCGCTCTAAAAGTAAGTGAGCCATTCCATCTAACCTGTAAGTGATTGGAGCCACCATGAAGGAGAATGATTCAGCGGATGGCATGACGCCGTCTCAACTTATTGACAAACAGATCGCAGAATTTCCCGACTGGCGTGGGAAAATGCTCGAACATCTGAGGAGGCTGATTCACGAAGCTTCTCCGGACATTATCGAAGAGTGGAAATGGGGTACTGCGGTCTTCTCCCAAAACGGCATGGTTTGCAGTACAACCGCTTTTAAGGATCACGTAAAGCTCACCTTCTTCAAAGGCGCTTCATTGACAGATCCAAAGGGTCTGATCAACGCCGGGCAAGACGCAAAAGCGATGCGCTCAATTGATTTTAAAGAAGGTGATGTTCTAAAAGAATCTGATTTGAAAGATCTTATTCGTGAGGCGGTAGCTAACAATATTGCTGGCAGCAAGAAGAAATAGGTTATCTTTCTATTGAGAATCTTAAGCATGTAGGGTGGGTCAGCGACCCACCCTACGAGCTGCGCATATCCTCAGGAACCCAGACTGATCCCCAGATCTCCGTTCCATTAGCCCAATTAGGCCTGATCTGCAAAAAAGGGCTCGAATCCTTTTCTCTCGCTGTACCGGCTCACCTCTTGGGCGAATTCCTGGGCAGGCTTTAACCCTGTTAAACTCCGCGAAAAATTTCCTATCATCTCGTCCGAATATCATAAGATCTGATTCCGCGCACAAGCGTCCCCTTTGCACTGCTGAACTCGAAAACATGGCACAGCTCGTGGATTTCCCCGTTCTCCATGCGGAGCGTGCAGTTTACTGCTCCGGCTTTCCCGTGGGTGACCACGTGGTGGATCACGAGCTCATCGGCCATTTTCTCAAGCGTGGCTTCAAGCGCTCTTCCAAATGCCGGCTTGCCTTGATAGGATCCCTTTCCGACTTGATCCCAAAGGATATCCTCGGTTGCTCGATCCAGGAGAAATTGGTTTTCTCCCCTGGCTAAGGCAATCGAAAGCTCCTGGGCAAAAATGTTCTTCGGCGAGTTGCCGCAGTCCTGGCTCGTGATCACTCTGGTCATTTTGGCTGATCCTTGATCCTTAAGAAATGCAAATCCTGAAAATAATCCCGGAGCGGGGATCCATTTTCTCTTTGACAAAGTATCTACCGGATTTTCTTTGGGCGGACAGAACCCACCGATAGAGACCTCATAACGATATTCTATTCCTTCGAAATTCTGATTTCGCCCAACTCGTTATCGGATAAATTCTATCATATTCGTGTTGAGACCTATTAAGCACAGGTTGCTGGATATTTTGAGTTCAGCAAATTCCATAATCAGGGGGTATGATAGATGATTGCCCAGTTAGGGAAACCCGCGACCAGATCAATGATATTGATTTCACTTCATGATGGAGATTTCGATGGTTGATTTGCGCAAATTACGCTGGCCTGAGGACCGCCTCGCACTGCTCGCTCTCGACACATCCTTTTCTACAGGGCGCATCAATCGGGTCGCTGCCACTCCCAATGGATTTGTGATGAATGAAGGGTCGATTTCACCCCCGCTGGATAGGGCTTTTGATCTAACCGGCGAGGTGGACCAAATCCCTGCGATGGATGAAGTTTGGATCGCAGAGGTGGATTCTCGAGTGGTTGGTTTAGCTGCGCTGTCCTTCGACCGTTTAGACCGTAGGGCAATCGTGCAGCACCTGTATGTCGACCGGGCGTTCCGCCGCCAGGGTGTCGGAGGCGCTTTGTTGGATGCCGTGATTGCGCGTGCCGGGCAAGAAGGCTTGCGCTGTGTTTGGCTCGAGACCCAGGATGTGAACTACGACGCCGTTCAATTCTATCGTCGAGCCGGGTTTCAATGGTGCGGTCTCGATTTATCCTTGGATGAGCATGATGGTTCGCCGAACGATGAGACCGCGATTTTTTTCATGCGGAACTTAGATTAAGACCTGAGTTTAAACAATTCAAGCGTGATTTTCCAGTTTAACTAAATGACTTTAGCTGCACTGTAATAATCATAATGATAAAATTGAAAAATGACTATCATCCACCCTCCGCCTCACATCGTCTGGAGCACAGACCGGATTGATCTAAGCGACCCATTCCAGCGCCGCTGGTACCTGCGCCAGGTGCTTATCCATGGATTAGCGGAGGATATCCGCAAGCTTGATCTGGAGGAGGTTCGGCGCGAGCTGGATGACCTTGACTTGCCAGGTGACGTGTATTCTCTATGGAAAGCTTTTTTTAAGGTTCACAATGCTGCTCGGTAAAGGCTTACTTACTCCTCTCCAGCAGGATTTTCTTAAGACATTCTGCCGCCTTCCAGATCAAAATCGGTTTTATTTATCGGGTGGAACGGCATTGGCGGAATATTACCTGGGGCATCGGCTTTCATTTGATCTCGACTTGTTCACATCCGATCCGGAATTGATTCTCCCGGTATCATTTTATCTTCAAGAAATTAGCAAGAATATTGATCTCCGTATAAATGTTATCAGGCGGTTTAGCAGTTACATTGAATTTGACGTACAGCGGGGCGAAGAAAATCTAAAGGTGGACCTTGCGCTTGATTCTCCTTTTCGTTTTGCCCCTCCAGTTGATTCAGATTCGGGGGTTTTGGTGAGTGATCTGCAGGATCTGCAAGTAGATAAGCTGTTAGCATTCTACGGCAGAGCAGAACCCCGCGATGCAGTGGATCTATTTTTTATTTTTCAAAATGCTTCGATCAACGAAATCCTCAAGCTCGCGAAGCAAAAAGATCCTGGCTTTGATTTCTACTGGTTTTCAGTTGCATTACAGAGGGTTGAAAATTTTCCAGATGAAATTGACCGATGGCCGGTGAAAATGCTCCAACAAGTCCATCCAAAGGATATCAAATCCTCATTTCTGACACTTGCGCAGAACCTGATGAAAAATCTTATTGAATTTGATCAGGACCTCGAATAACAGAAGATTCTGATAATCGGAATTTCGGTCGCAGCCGACAAGTTATATGCGTATAGTCGTACATCCTTTTTGCGATTCTGGTGATTGCTATTACATCGTTGGATTTCGTGCGCGGCAGACAAATTCCCGAGACACAGTAAATAAGCCCCATTGTCTGGGTTTCTAATTTGAAGCGTTAGCCAATAAACAAATCGTAGATTGTTGAAGAAAACAAAATGAATCCAAAGATCATTGCTCGCTACGCAGTTCGAGAGACGATAGGGGTCCTTATAATGGGCGCGGCTCTCTTCTGGTCTGCCGGCCGCCTGGATTGGTGGGCTGGCTGGGCTTGCCTGTCAGTAATCATCGCCTGGACAATCTCGACCGCGGTAGTCATCTTGCGGACCAACCCGAGCCTGCTTGCCGAGCGCCTGGGTCCGCGCAAGGGCGCCAAGTCCTGGGATACGCTCCTGCTCAGCCTGCTTGGGATCAGCCAGCTGATTCGCTACATCGTCGCAGGTCTTGATCAGCGCTACAGCTGGACCGGAGATTTTCCCATCGCAGCCCAGTTCGCCGCCTGGATCGTCTGCATCATGGGCTACGCGCTGGTCACCTGGGCGACCGCAGCCAACGCTTTTTTTTCGCAGGTGGTGCGCATCCAGACCGAACGCTCCCAAACCGTCGTGTCGAACGGACCGTACCATCGCATCCGCCACCCGGCTTACCTCGGGGCAATCCTCTATGAGCTGGCAGTGCCGGTCCTGCTGGCGTCCTGGTGGGCGCTGATCCCCAGCCTGCTGAACGCCTTCCTGCTCATAATACGCACCGCGCTTGAAGATCGGGTGCTGCAAAAAGAGCTGGATGGTTACATGGATTATGCCCGCCAGGTGCCTGACCGCCTTCTTCCTGGAATATGGTGAGATCCCAAGATTTGATAAGATCAGATCTGGTTGTCCTCGATGTCGAGACGACCGGTCTGTCCCCTTTTGCCGGAGATCGGGTTTGTGAGGTGGGGATCGTCCAGGCTAGAGGCAGCCAGGTGCAGAGTACCTACCAGACCCTGGTCAATCCCGAGCGCCCAATCTCACCTGGAGCAGCGCGTGTCAATGGTTTGAGCGACGAGCAAGTCTCTCAGGCGCCATGCTTTGCTGAAATTGCGCATCAAGTTCTTGACCTGCTGGATGGAGCTTTGCTGCTCTGCCATAACGCCCCCTTTGACCTGGGTTTCATGAAATCGGAATTTTCCCGCCTGGGGTTGGCATTTCAACCGGCAGGTGTGATCGATACCCTGGTCCTCGCCCGGCGTTATTTCCGCTTTTCCTCTAACAGCCTCGCCTCGCTTGCGTACCGCTTTGGGGTCGAGACACCGGCGTCGCACCGCGCCCTGGGGGATGCGCTCACCACCTTATATGTCTTCAATGCGATTTCAAATTCGGTGAACGAACAGGACTCTGGTCAGGATATATCTAGGGGAGAGCCAGTCATATCCGCACAGGATCGAGGGCTCAGGCTCGATCTCCCAGCCTCGCTCCAGGATGCACTGGAAGCGAGCTCTCCGCTGGAGATCATCTATCTCGACCGATCTGGGGTGGAGACCACCCGCACGATCACCCCGCGCCACGTCCGCTTTGAGAATGGGTTGGTCTATCTGGTTGCTTATTGCCATCTGCGCCAGGCGGAGCGATCGTTCCGCCTCGACCGTATTGTTGCGATTGAAAAAGGCGAGTGAACTTCTGCCGCCACCCGTCCAAGATTTACTTCAGGTTATCCTTAAAAAAACCAATCACCTTTTCTTCAAAGAGCGCAGGCTCTGCGTTGTATGTTCGTCCGTGGGTGCAGTGCTCCAGCAGCCAGGTCTGTGCTTCAGGAGCAGCCTCGCTCAGCTGCTCGAAATGGCTCACCGCGATCATTTCATCATCTTTGCAGCCGATGATCATCACCGGGCGCGGCGGCACTTTCGCCAGCTCGTCCACCGGCCTGACCGCGTTCATATCCCAGCCGAATCTCAGCCTGACCATCCAGCGAGTTGGGGTCACAAAGATCAGCGGGAGACCACTCTCTTCAACCCAATGCGCCTTCACCATCTGCGATAGGTCTGCGAAGCAGCTATCGATAACCAATGCCCCCACCGCTGGTTCCTCTGCTGCCGCCCCTACGCTTGATGCAGCTCCAAGGGACAGGCCCATCATCCCGATTTTGCCTGGTTGGTACCCGTGCGCCAGCAGCCAGTCGATCGCGGCGAGGACGTCTTGGCGCTCGTTCACCCCAAACGAGAAGCGACCTTCTCCGCTTTTTCCATGCCCGCGCAGGTCGAAGAGTAAAACCGAAAAACCAGCCCGATGGAGCGCGGCAGTAAACTCTAACAGCCTGCCGGGAACCGCCTGATTCCCTTGTTCATCGGGCGCATCACCGTAAGCTGCCGTCCGGCTGGCGTTGCGTCCGTGAACGAAAATGACCGCCTGCTCGTTGGATGCCGAAGGGATAAACCAACCCGCCAGCTTCGTTTTTCCATCCTGCGATAGAAACTCGATATCCTGATAGGTCATCCCATAGCTCTCTGGAGTGCGGCTTTCATCGAATACAACCTCTGGCACGGTCAGCCGATCTGCTGCCGCGGCGCCGACTGACAGCCAACCAACCAGCGCCAGAATTACGATCAAAAAAGCAGCCCACAGAATCCACATTCTGCCTCTCCGCTTCGATTCGCTTTTTCGAGACCGAGTCTTCCCAGAATTCTCTGCCATCAGGACCCCCGATCCGTAAAAAAACCGCCGAATATTTTCAGCGGCGCGATGCTGTGCCTCAATCTGGGAAACAAGGATTTCCGCCAGCGATGTCAAGCACTGTGTATAACCATTATAGAGAAATGCGGTGACGGAGTCAATTGGATCTCCCTTGTGAAAAACATTCCAAATGCTACAATAAACGATCCAGAATCGGAAGAAATGAATTTAAAAAAAACCGCCTTATGAAAATGATCCTGCGAAGAAAATCTCCTCGGAGTAATATTATGTCCATTTTCAATCGTTCAGCCCACCAATACCAATCTTCCGCTGCCTAATTCCTCCACTCCTGGCATCCGATCTGCTTTCGCATTTCCAAACTCGATCGATCCCGACCAGACGTATCTCTTCTATCTGCACGGCAAGATCATCGAAGATCAAGGGATCCCGGCGATAAGCCCAGATTTCGGCGAATATCAATATGCCGCGATTTTGGAACGCTTGAGCAGCTCCGGCGCAATTGTGATAAGCGAACAGCGCAGCAAAAACACGGAACCGATGGATTATGCCGGCAAGATTGCTCACCAGGTGAAGACTCTGTTGGACTCATGGATTCCTGCAAGCAGAATCACGGTTGTTGGCGCCTCGAAAGGGGCCGGCATCGCGATCCTGGTCTCCAGCTTGCTCGAAAATAATGATGTGAATTTTGTATTGTTGGGCAGCTGTGACCCGGTTTCCGTCGAAGAATTTATCAAATCCGGCACCATCATGCATGGAAATTTTCTCTCGATTTACGACTCGAGCGATGTTCTTGCTGGCTCTTGCCAGGAATTGTTCGCGAAATCAGTTGGGAAAGGCATTTCAAATTATGATGAGCTGGTGATAGAAATGGGCAAAGGACACGGCATGCTCTATGCCCCCTACGATGAATGGATCAATCCAACCCTCGAATGGGCAAGGAATCCTTAGTCAAAGGATGTAACCTTGAATTCCAAAATAAACAGGTTCAATCAAAGGGTACACAAAGGAAAATCTCTGGGTGACGCTCTTCTGGATCGCTCCGATTGGATTTGGTTTCTCATGAATAGGGTTGGGCTTGCTTTACTGGGGCTACCCCATATTTGGTATACTCACTTTATTCCATCTAACCATAAGTTCACAGGTGTGGCGATGAATTTAAAACCACTAATTGCTTCAATTTCCCCCTTCATTGGAATCAGAAGCCTCGAGCTCGTCCCAGTCGAGGAGAGCCCTTATATGTGGTCTTCAAGCTCCGGAAGCCCAAAGAAAGTGGTGCGCGTCGAAAGGCGCCGCCGGGCTGAACCGCCCGCCTCCGGTCGCGAGCGCGCCGAAACGCCCCAGCGCAGGGACAGCGAAGAAGCCGGTTCCCCGCCGTCGTACAGCTCCCCACCTTCTGGCGGCACTCCGCCTTCGTCCGGCGGGGGCTTGCAGAGTCTCTTCCCCTCTGGTGGAGGCTCTGGAAGGCCGCTTGGCGGAAAGCAGATGATCCTGGTCTTTGTGCTCGTGCTTGTGGTCGTCTGCATTTTCGGCGGCACGCAGCTCTTCGGAGGCGGTGGGACAGAGAGCCCCACTTACGATCAACCCGCCGTTGGACTTGAACCTACCGAGCAGTACGAGATCCTTCCGCTCGATACCCCCACCCAGCGGCCGCGTCCAACTGCGACTACTCCTTCTGCTCTGCGCCTGCAGGCTCTGCGCTTACTTCCGGAAAATCCTGGACGGTGATGCTTTACCAGGACGCCGACGATAAGATTCTCGAGCAGGATATCTATATCGACTTGAACGAGGCAGAACGCGTGGGTTCAAGCGAGAATTTGTCCATTCTTGCTCAATTCGACCGCTACCGGGCGGGCTTTCAAGGGGACGGCGATTGGACCTCTGCCAGGCGATACTATGTAGTGCAGGATGACGATTTGAACCGTGTCCGTTCTCAACAGGTTGCCGATCTTGGCGAGCTTAACATGGCTGACGCAGGCGCTCTCGTCGATTTTGTCGAGTGGGCAGTCGTCAATTACCCCGCCGACCGCTACGCCCTCATCCTTTCTGATCACGGCATGGGCTGGCCAGGTGGGTGGAGCGATGCCTCCTCCAGCGGTTCTGGCGGTTCGCGCATCCCGCTCGCGGCTCGCCTTGGCGATAATATTTACCTGAACGAGCTTGACGCCGCATTAACCGAAGCTCGCTCACGCACCGGAATTGAAAAATTCGATCTGATCGGGCTGGACGCCTGCCTCATGTCCCAGCTCGAAGTCTATGAAGCCCTTCAGCCCCATGCCTTAGTCGCAGTCGCATCCGAGGAAGTCGAGCCTGCGCTTGGTTGGGCTTACGCCAGCTTCCTCGAAAGCCTTGCCCAAAACCCCTCGATGGATGGTGTTGAGCTCTCCCGTTATATCGTCGAGAGTTACATTACCGAAGACGAGCGGATCGTGGATGACCAGGCCCGCAGTGACATGCTCCGCCAGGGTGGGGGGATGAGCGGCCTCTTCGGCGTTTTTGGCGAGGTAAGCTCCGAAGCGCTCGCCCGCCAGATGGGCCAGGACAGCACCCTGGCATCCGTCGACCTGAGCGCTGTGCCTGCTTTGGTGGACGAGTTTAACCAGTTTTCATATACCTTGCAAAGCACCAGCCAGCCGGAGGTTGCTCGTGCCCGGGCTTATGCTCGCTCATTCACCAGCATCTTCGGCAGCCGCGTCCCACCCTCATACATCGACCTTGGCAATTTCCTCCAACTGCTCCAGCAAGAGACCAATGATGCCGAAATCTCTCAAGCCGCCGAACGGCTGCTCCAGGCGCTCTCCCAGACCGTCATCGCCGAGAAGCACGGCTCGAAGAAAGCCGGCGCCAGCGGGATCGCGATCTACTTCCCGAACTCGGACCTTTACCGCACCGCCGAAGCCGGTGCACAGTCATATACGGCGATTGCCGACCGCTTTTCCGCCGAGAGCCTCTGGGACGACTTCCTGGCTTTTCACTATACCGGCCGCCTCTTTGAACCGCAGACTCGTTCGGCGGTAGTCCCTGAAGCGAGTGCTGATGTGCGCGGACCTGGCTCGGGCGAAATTACCCTCTCTCCGGTTACCGCTTCTCGCACAACGGTCGCTCCTGGGCAGTCTGTCCTTCTGGGCACCGATATCAGCGGCGAGAACATTGGCTATGCTTATCTCTTTGTAGGATATTTCGACCGCACCGGCTCATCGATTTTTGTCGCAGATATGGACTACCTGGAGAGCGGCGACACGCGTGAAGTCAGCGGGGTTTACTATCCGGATTGGGGGGATGAAAGCGATTTTCGCCTTGAATTCGAATGGGAGCCGGTTGTCTTCGCCATTGACGACGGAGAGCAGCGGCTTACAGCCCTCTTCAAGCCGCAGACCTACGGCGCAACCTGGGAAGAAGCCACCTATGTAGTGGACGGCGTCTACACCTATGCGGACGGCGGAGATACCCGCACCGCCCGACTGGTCTTCTCCAACGGTGTTCTCCGCCAGGTGATTGGTTTCACCGGCGACGACCAGACCAGCGCACCGAGGGAGATCATCCCTTCAGTAGGTGACCAGTTTACCCTCACTGAGCGCTGGCTGGACCTCGATCAAAATGGACAGGTCAGCCAGGTCGCCGAGCAGCAGGGCGGGACGCTCACCTTTGGAAACCAGACCTTCCGCTGGGTTGAGCTGGACGCCGCAGCCGGTGAATATGTTGTCGGATTTATTGTGAACGACCTGGATGGGAATGCGAACGAGGTTTACACTCGCCTGAATGTTCGCTAATGCCGCGTTAAAATCAGAATGCCCTGAGACAGGGCATTCTGATTCTTGGTTTCTGATAGTAGGTATATAGCAAGCGTCTGTCTAATCATTAAGATTAGCCGCCTGATCCAGACTAGTCCTCACTTGAGGTGCTTGGCTTGCTGGATTGGGCGCCCTTTTCGCCAGCGCTGGATTTCTCGCTCCCGCCGGATTTATCTTCTCCGCTGGTTTTTTCGCCGCCCTCTCCGCTCTTGGACGCGCTTGAAGTTCGACCTTGCCCTGAAGGGGAGCGGTGGTCCGTGGCGTAAAAACCGGAGCCCTTAAACACAATCCCAACCGGCTGAAATACTTTATTCAGGGTCTTCTTCCCGCATTCGGGGCATTTGGTCAGCGCAGAATCGCTGAACTTCTGCTGTTGATCGAATACAAATCCACAATTTTTACAACGATAGGTATATACCGGCATAGCTCACCTCGCCAAAACGGATTTCCCGCTTTTAGCAACAAAATATTATAGCCCTACTGGTAGGGGCTGGCAAGGGATCGGCAAACCTTTCTGACGAACTTCTAATAGAAATCAGACCAGCAAAAACCGGTTCTCAGTTTGGGGTCAGCGTTGCAGATGAGTTGGAATTCTCCGGCGAGGCTGAAGGCATTACGGTTTGGGTGGGTGTAGGCGTCCGTGTGATCGTGGGAGTCCGCGTGATCGTCGGGGTTCTTGTCAGAGTGGGCGTCTTTGTCAGGGTTGGGGTTCTGGTCTCGGTGGGAACTGGTGTGCTGGTCGTTTCGATATGCGCCCTGGCGATCTCCAGCCATTCATCTGTTACGCTGCCTTCCGGCAAAGCGATCAGCGCCTTCCAATCCCTCACTGCCGAAAAAAGGTTGCCGATCTTCTCGTAAGTCTGTGCTCGCCAGAAGCGCGCCTCGCCTACCTGCGAGTCGTTTTTTGCCAGATCATAAGCCCGGTTCATCAATGCCAGCGCGTCTCCCAACCTGCCGGCTGAGAGCAGCGCTCGCCCTAACGCCAGGTTGAGCATGAAAGAACGGGTATCGGTTTGCTGGACGGCATAAATATCATTGACTGCTTGCTCTCCCTCGCCCAGCTCCAACAGCGTCAGCCCGCGATAAAGCCTGGCTTCGTTAAGCTTTTTATCCAGCTTTAGCGCCTGCTCGAGCGAATCCAATGCCCGCTCGTAATCTCCTTCCCCATAAAGCGCCCTTCCCATGATCATCCAGGCGGTCGGATCCCGCGTCTCGAATTCGAGATAAACGCTCACGGCCTGCCTGGCAGTCTCATAATCTCCTTCGATCGCAGCCGTGTATGCCAGCAGCCGGTAAGATTCCAGGGAGGTCAAATCCATTTGGTTTGCCTTGCGCGCTTCCTCCAGGGCTGATTCGGTATTACCCAGCGCCAGGTTAGCGTCTGAGCGCAGTAAATAGTATCGGGCGGATTGGCTGGCAAGCGCTTCTGCCTGGTCCAGCAGCTCAATAGCGCGTTGGTTCTCTCCCTTATCGATCAGCAAATCGGCGAGCTCCAGATAACTCTCAGACCACTCTGGATTGCTGCGAATCGCCTCTTCCAGCAGAGACCGAACATTGGCTTGAGGATTGAGCGACCGCTTGACGTGGGCTAACCCGACCAGCGCCGGGGCGAAACCGCCGTCTGCTCGCAGTGCTTTCTCATAAGCTGCGGCTGCCCCAAGATCGTCGCCTTGCTGGCGCATGATCTCCCCCAAAAAGAAGGGGATGTCCGGCGCGTTCGGGTCCACCTGTTCTGCCTGCAGCAGGAGCGTTATCGCTGTCGGCAGATCGCCTTTGTTGAATGCCCGCTGGGCAAGCTGGAAAGATTCGTTGGATGGGTGCGGGGTATTGACGTAAATGGGGGTTGGGGTGTAGGTTGCTTCCAGACGCGCCCACAATGGCTGAATCCCTTCAAATGTCGGGCGAATGGTTGGGGTTACCCGGGTTTCATTGATAGCCGTTGGTGTCAGCGTGTAGGTCGGGCTGGGGCCAGAAGTGCGGGTTGGGATCACAACTGCTGTCATCTTGTGCTGAGGAGAACGATAATAGAGCCCCAATCCTAGCAGCACAACGATTACCAGTGCGCTGGCCGATATCACTCCCAGACGGATCAATGGATTCGCCCATATCCTGCCCAGCACGCCGCTGCTGCTCACATCTTGCAGCTCAACTTGCCACTCACGTTTCACCAAAGGAGCTGGCTTCACTTCCCCCTCTACAGGAACTGCCCCGAGCAGGATTAACCCCTTTCGGGCTGCTGTGTTCTTTGGATCGAGGCGAGCCGCAGTTTTCAGGCAGTAAATTTGCTCTCGCTCGGTCTCGACGACCGTGCTCATCCAGATCCAATAGCTGGCGTTGTTCGAGTTTGCGCGCAGCAAGCGGGTCAGCAGGTCACGAGCTCTGGAATATTGACCCAGGCGGATGGCGGTGATCGCCTCATTGAGCATCACATCTTCAGGCATGGATTTTCGCTGTGAAGTGTAGCACAGATGATTTCAGGCGATCATTACAAAAATATCAGCCCCTTCATCCCCGGCAGTTATCCGCCGAAAGTCTGCACCAGAGGAACTGGTGTAAAAACAAGGAAGAAAAGGATCACCCCAACGACTGCAAGGACTCTGCGTTTTGGATCGAGCTGGGTGATCTGGTCCAGAGGTTCTGCATATATTCTTCCAAGCAAGAATATCAACCCGGCCCAAAGCCACCAGCCTGACCATACGAAACCCAACAGCACCAGCGCTCCGAGGATGAAAGGCCAAAGCAGCCGGGCGCGTTTGCCGAGCAGCACATAGATCAAATGACCGCCATCCAGCTGGCCAGCCGGGATCAAATTCAAAGCTGTCACCAGCAGACCCGCCCATCCCGCCCAGGCAATCGGGTGGATGATGACGTCCAAACCGCCTATCGGCAGCGGTTTGCTAGTGAAGAAGTATTTTAACCAATAAACCAGCGGCGAGAGACCACCGTAGGTTTCTGGAGAGGGAAGCAGTTTCCCGAAAACGACGAACTTTGAGAGCAAGTAAACCAGCGAGTTGCCTTCAAGCGTGAATCCTTGTCCTGGAGCCAGCGCGATGGGCTCCACAGTTGAGAGCGATAGCCCATAGATCAGCACGGGAATTGCCACGATCAAACCGGCAATCGGTCCGGCAATCCCGATATCGAGCAAGATGCGTTTATCTCGCGGAGGTTCCTTCAGCTGGATGAATGCGCCCATCGTGCCGAATGGGCTGAGCGGGAACGGGATAAAATACGGCAGGGTTACATGGGTGCGGTGGTATCTTCCAGCTAAATAGTGCCCGAATTCATGCGCCAGGAGGATTCCCAGCAGGCTGATTGCAAAAGGGATGCCGCTGGGTAGACTGCGCAGAATATCCAGCAGAAAACCGCTTGTGCTTTGCGGAACAGGTCCGTCATAGGAATACAGCGCCCCTGCGAAAATCACGCTCAACAGTGTGATCGCAAACATCACCAGGTTCACCCACGGATTGGAAGCTTTTGGAGCGATGATCCCCTCTACCAGCAGGATAGTATGCCGGTTCTCATCCTTGCGGAACATCGGGGTAATTTGATCAGCCTTGAGGAAACTAGCCAGTTTTTCATAGGCCTCAGCACTGTCTCCAAGGATCTGACCGCGATACCGCACCAGGTAGTTCTTTGCCGGATCGCCCGTAGTGATATCTTCGATGCGCATCACACGTGCGACCGTTTGGGTCAAAGTCTCAATTTCAGGCATCGGGATTTTCTGCTCCACCAACTACAATCAAAGTTTCGAAATCTATCCACCCATAAGTCAGTCGGGTTTTTTTCGATCATTCCACCAGGGTTCTAATTATCAAGGCGGGAGTGGATGGGAGTCGAACCCACCACGGCCCGCAACGCGACCCGTCACCGGTTTTGAAGACCGGGGAGCCCACCGGGACCCAACCACTCCCAAGCGCTAAGCATACCGCAAGCCAGATAAATTCACAAGTTAAGATTCGCTCATCCCGAATTGTGACTGGTTGTGAGGCCTTTGCAACTTTCCGCCGATCAAGCGACATTATTTCGATCCCGTTGGATTTCTTCCACAAACGGCTGCCAGGCGGTGATATCTTTCTTATGGGCGAGGCGGTAGTAATAAGCGCGGCAGAACTCGCCTTGCTGTTCAAAGCCAAAATCGGAAAATTTGCAGCCCTGCTCCAGCGCTTTGCGCAGTCCTTCTTCTCCGCCAAATTCATACGCCTTTGATCCGCCTCGGACTTGGGCGGCGATCGCCTTCGCCAGGTAGATCCACCCATACCGCTGATACTGCCAGGTATGAGCGAGCTCGTGCATCAGCCACGGGATCTTGAAAAACTCCACATGCGCCGGCAGGAGCAGCACTTCAGGCAGGTGCACTGGAAAATAGCAGGAATTTCCCAGCGTCACTGCATTCGGTACGCTGGGAGGCGGCATCCGCTTCAAGCGCCGTCCAGCTCGATCCAGGGCATCAGGCCAGCCAGCGCATTCATGGATGCGGACGGCCTCATAGTCCAGCCGGGTTCCAAAAATGCGCCTGGCTTCTTGGATTTCCCAGGCATGCAGCCTGCGGGTGATCCGTGTGCAGTCTAAGCTCAGATCATGGTCCATTTTCAAATCACGGCGCCTCAGCCAGTGGGCATGCCCGGTACGGGAGCGCTGCTCAGCCGCCACCGGTCCCCCACAGGTCTGGGGGTTGGGGAATGAGCTTGCAGGTAATCCGCGATCGCCTCTCGCAAAATAGTCGGCACCTCCTCATGGATCAGCTGCCCATCTTCAAGCTCGAGGATCCCGAATGGGTTTATCAAATGCATCACCTCAGCGTCAGTGTGGGCGAGAGAATAATTCCGATCCGCCTCGAGCGGCATTCCCTGGATGATGATCTGTTTTATTCGCCCGCCATCCGGACCATTGGGATCGAAGTTCACCTCCATCCCGCTGATTGCCGGCAGTCCCACCGGTGCCCCGCGTAATCCTTTCTCATAAGTATGCATGAATTCTGGGTCCAATGCCCGTTCCAGCGCATCTCGAATTTGTTGCCCTCTCACCCTGGAGAAATTTGGGTTCGCGGTCGTGAAGCAGGCAGTGTCGAGGTCCAGCAGAGTAACAATACCTTCAGGCAAGCCCTGTTGGAACAGACCGCCTGTCAGCAGTCCCATTTCGGCGCCCATTCGCTCGCGGATCGCATCTGCTGCAAGGTCCGCGATCCCACACTCCACGAAGAAATGATGATCCAGCGCTTCGTCCAGCCTCCCAACCGGCTGGGACATGAACTGCCGCGCTTCATTCTCGGCCTGTTGGATTGCCGTCTGGACCAGCGGGTCGAGCGGTGTTGTTCCTGGCACTTCGATAACGCTGGCGTTTTTCTCCAGCACCTTTCCCGAATTTTCATCGACCAGCAGATCCACTCGCCCCAGGTATCTGGCGTATTCTCCAGCCTGGGCGATCAATACCCCATTTACATTTTCCCCGCTCTCAAGCAGAGAATGCGAATGACCGCCGATGATGACATCGATTTCTGGCAGCGCTTGAGCCAGCAGTCGGTCTTCGCGCAGCCCCAGGTGTGACAGGACCACGACCGGACCGCGTCCGTTGTCCTTCAGCTTTCCTAACCATTCCCTGGCTGAACCAATGAATTCTGGTGTCTCTAATCCGAAAAGCAGGTAAATCTCGGGGTGATGCACCGTCAGCCCAATCACACCCAGCCGAAATTCCTTGCTGATCGAAAAGCTGGCAGTCGCCTGGAATCCTTTGAGTAGCGAATGACCCTCCTTGAAGAAGTTGGCTGCAAGGATTGGAAATGACGCACGCTGAGCCATCTTCGCCGCAGAATCCGGTCCATAGGTGATGCTGATCGCGTTCCCCAGTGTCTGCAGATCGTAGCCGTGCTCACCCATTGCTGCCAGGATTTGCGGGAAAGCGACGCCCTTGGTGACGCTGGTGAAACGCATTCTGCGGTCGGCTGCATCGCCTGCATCGAAGAAGAACACCTTTCGGCCTTCATCAGACAGCTCGCCCTGCAGCCGGCGCGCCAGACTGCTCAGGCGGCTCATTGCCTCCAGCTCGCTGTGCATGTCGTTCGTATGCAGGATGGTGATCTGCATCAGCTTTTGACTCCAGGATCAGAATTAATATGTGGGTTAGATGAACGATATACAGGTCAAGCTGATTGCCAAATCTTACCATAGCCTGACGAGCGCCCTGGATTATTCTATATCGGCTTATTGCAAGATTAACTCGGGCTGTCTCTACCGCCGCATCGCCTTTACATAGACTGCCCGTTGACATGCATCCGATCGACTGCTAAAATCCCTCTATTAATTTTCTATGGAGGCGGATGATGGAGCAGCGTGAATTATTGTCTCGGGTGAAAGAAGACGGCGTCAAGTTCGTGTCACTGCAGTGCACCGATGTGACCGGCGCGGTAAAAAGCGTAGACATCCCTGTCAACCGTCTTCAGACCGCGCTGGAGAACGGGGTATGGTTTGATGGCTCATCCGTTGAGGGGTTCGCTCGCATCCAGGAGAGCGATATGCGGCTGGTGCTGGATCCGGCAACCTATTCGGTCTTGCCGTGGACGCCGGTCGAAGCCCGCCGCGGCCGGATTATCTGCGATATCTATTCTCCAGACGGCTCGCCTTTTCCTGGAGATCCACGCGGTGCATTGAAGCGCG
This sequence comes from uncultured Chloroflexia bacterium, assembly GCA_963827155.1. GTDB lineage: Bacteria > Chloroflexota > Anaerolineae > Anaerolineales > UBA4823 > UTCFX2. Next base: position 458,087 of record CAWGZV010000003.1, read on the forward strand.
CCCTCGCTGAGATCGAGCGGCGCGGCTGGACTTATAACGTCGGCCCAGAGCCGGAATTTTTCCTGTTCAAACGCAACGGACCGATGACCATCCACCCGGTGCCTCACGATGTCGGCGGATATTTCGATTTCTCCGCAAACGACGAAGCCGTGCGGGTGCGCACTGAGCTCATGGATGCGCTCGGTACGATGGGATTGCAGATCGAAATGGGGCACCATGAAGTTGCGCTTGCCCAGCATGAGATCGACTTCCAATACACCGACGCCCTTCAAACAGCCGACAATGTCCTCACCCTGAAATACACAGTCAAAGCCATCGCCGCAAAGCACGAGCTGATTGCGTCATTCATGCCCAAGCCGATCTACGGGATCAACGGTTCGGGGATGCACTGTCACCAATCGCTTTCAGACGGCTCCGGCAAGAATCTCTTTTACGATGCCCAGGACGAATACCAGCTCTCAAGTCTGGCTTACGGCTTTATCGCCGGGCAGCTTCAGCATGCCCGCGCCCTGGCCGCGGTGGTTGCCCCAACCGTAAATTCTTATAAAAGATTGGTCCCCGGCTACGAAGCCCCGGTGTATGTCGGCTGGGCCAGGATCAATCGTTCAGCACTCATCCGAATCCCCTTTGCGATGGAAGGTCACGAGCAATCCGTGCGCGCCGAGCTGCGCTGCCCGGATCCTTCAACAAACCCATACCTGGCTTTTGTGGTGATGATCGCGGCGGCTTTGGACGGCATCGACCAGCAGCTGCCTCCTCCAAAACCGCTTAATAATGTCAACGTATATCACCTCACTGCAGAAGAGCGCCAGGAGCTGCAGATCGCAGAGCTTCCCGGGTCGCTGTCAGAAGCGCTGCGAGAGCTGAGCGCCGATAATGTGCTCAAAACTGCCCTGGGACCCGTGCTCTACGAGGCTTTTGTCCGTGCAAAGTGGGCAGAGATTGAAGAATCTCGCATGCGCGTCACAGATTGGGAAATCGAGCGTTACCTGGAGTTGGCTTGACGGCGTCACCCCATCGGCTTAACGCCGGATCATCAGGCAGAAAGCGCAATTTTCCGGGGCAGTCGTTGGCTGTCCGCAGGAAGGGCACGGGTGCAGTTTCTCAAGTTCTGGGTCTGCCTGGGGCGAGAACAGCCCGTTTTGTTTTGCCTGCAGGAAAGTCACATAGAAGCTGAGTTTGGCGCCAGGGCGTTTTTCTTCAAGCTGGTTTAAGAGATCTTTGTAGAAAATCGTGTTCGAGCCCTCAGAGTGAGGGCATTCTTCGTAAATGTAATCAATTCCACTGAGCAGGGCATAAGCTGCCATATCTCGCTCGTAGATCCGGCACAGCGGCTTGGCTTTGCGCACCAATCCGGTCTGGCTAGCCTCAAGCACCGGCCACTGCCGCGCCAGGTAACCTGGCATCCAGTTAAGGGTGTTGCCAAACAGCGCTGCGGCTTCGTCGTCTAAATTGTGACCGGTGACCAGCACGTGATACCCTCCGTCACGAGCAGCCTGGTTCATGATGTGGCGTTTCGTCAGCCCGCAGACCGCGCACGGCTTCTTCTCCCCGCGATGGGTTTCTGCCGCAAGCTCTGGGATCGTCCGACCATATTCTTCTGAGACATTGATGACATTCAGACGAAGATTGCGCTCGGCGGCAAATCTCTCTGTTTTTCGAAGCAATTCAGTCGAGTAGTCAATTCCCCCATCGATCCCCAAACCGATGTAAAGCCCATCCGCGTTGTATCCCAACCGCGAGAGAATATCCCAGAGCGAGAGCGAATCTTTGCCTCCCGAGACCGCCACCAGCAGGCGTTCTTGCTGACTGAACATCTGGTATTTTTCTATAAAACGCTCAGTTTGAGCCGGGATCCATTCCAGAAAGTGTTCTTTACAAAGCGCCAGTTTGTGATGGCGCATCTGGATATTCGCTTTTTCTCCGCATTTATAACACTTCATAGCTTGCTCGCTTTATACCTTTAAGCCGCACCGATAAATCCTGATTCGTCCAGTGGAGCTTCACCCGCCTGAGATGACTGCTATCAGACGGATGGTCTCCCCATCTTTGAGGATTTCATCATCGGTGAGCATCACACCATCTCGCGTCGCCAGCACCAATTCAGGCAGCACGTCGATTTTCCGAAGCGAATCTCGCAGCGCCATCCCTGGCTTGACTTCATGCTCTTTACCACGCAAAATTAGCTTAACCGTCATGCGGCCTCCACAGAGGTTTGATTCTAACCTGTCTTTGACCGATGGAGTAAGAAAATTACCAGTTAAACACGCTGTCCAGGTCTTCTTCGGGCACGTCAAACACCGCCTGGGTGGGCGGCAGCGGTTCTTTCGTCAGCCATTCGGGCAGTCGATCGTCCTCTCGGGTGAAGCCGGCCAGCCGGTTGAACTCTCGTTCAAGTGTAAGCGTCTGGCGACCGAGCTCCTGTAAGATGTTTACGTCGGTCTGCCAGCCGTAGCGTGCGTTCAGCAGTGCTGAGATGAGCTGGGGGGCAGTTGAGAAACCAAATCCGGCGAAAATGCAGGCGCCGAGGGTGTCATAGCCCGCCATATTGAGCTGGGCGTTGCGGGATACCTCGACCTGACCTTTTGGATTCAGATGGTCGACCTTAGCGCGGATCGTCAGCCCGCTGGTATGATCCCCGCCTTGTGGAGAAGTCGCGTAGGTGATCCCGGTGCCTTTTATTGCACGCGGGTCGTATGCCGACAGCGCCTGACCTTTCACTGCGGGAATCCGCTGGATGCCGTAAGCCTTACCCAGCACAGCCGGCCCACTTCCGATCAGCCTGCCGGTGGGGGTCCCTTGCCGGATTTCATGGATCAGCGCCAAAGCCCGCTTTGGATCGCCGAAGCTGAGCAGTCCTGCCTCAACCGCAACGCCTAATGCTGCCCCCACCTCAATCGAATCCAGGCCCAGATCATTGACTTCCCAGTTCAGGCGTGCGATCTCGTCAAGTTGATCAATACCCAGGTTGGTCCCCATCAAGCCGATGGTTTCGAATTCAAGAGGAGATACGATGGTCTCACCGTCTTCTCCTCCGAAGATATTCGAACACTGGATTGTGCAGCCTGCCATGCAGGCATGTGAAACCTGGCTGTCGCCGCCCCGCCCAATCAGCGTTTCACGAAATGCATCGGCAGAAAGCAGCTCGGCGCTTTCAAACTGCCCGCTTGTGAAGTTCCGGGTCGGGAGGGCGCCGAACTGCTGGCAGAGCATTAGCACCCCCACTGTGCCGAAGTCATGATAGACCTTCGTTTGCGGATGGGCCATCAAAACTTTTGTAAACTCTTTTTGGGCGGCTTGATATGCCTTAAGGTCGCGAATAGGCGGCTTGATTCCGCTCGATCCATCGATCACGATCGCTTTGAGGCTTTTCGAAGCCATTACCGCTCCCAAACCGCCGCGCGCCGCGATCCGGGATGGAATGCCGTCTTTATCGATATTCAGGATGCCAGCGCCCGGCAGCCTCATTTCCCCAGCTGGACCGATCAAGGCGATGGCAGATTTGTTCCCATACCGCTCCTGCAAAATCTTCGAGCTCTGATAAACGCCTTGTCCTGTCAGGTCTTTCGCTTCCTCGAACCTTACGCCTTCCGAATTCAAGACCAGCACCAGGCGGTCGGCCTCTTCCTCTGCCCGCTTTTCAGTGCCCCCTTCGATAATCAATGCCTTGATCCCAAGTCGGCTGAGCTGTAATCCCGTGCGCCCTCCCGCATTCGCTTCCTTGATGCCGTGAGTCAAAGGGCTTTTTGCGCCAATGGAGATGCGATCGCAGGCTGGACAGCATATGCCCCACCAGCAGACCAGGAGCGAAGACGAGCTTGTTTTCAGGTCCCAAGGGGTCGCATTTTGGAGCCACTTCATCCATCAGAATGCGGGCGGATAAGCCTCGCCCACCCAGCCTCTCCCAGCTGGCTGGAACATTTTCACGCCTCAGCGTACGGTCGCCCATATTCACACGCCAGATTTGGAAGAAGCTGTCTGTGGATTTCATCGGCGGAACCTCAATGTTTTAATCGAAGATCTTGCAGCGGCAGCCTGCGGCGATTAGAAATCAAACCTGAGCAAATGTATCGATCAGCAGCTTGACGTCGCCGCCGACCGGGTAAAGGATTGGACAGGTAGCTCCGTGTTCGCGATACTGCTTCACTTTTGTGCGCGCCTCTTCCGGAGTCCCCGAAGCGGTGATCCGCAATATTAATTCTTCAGGCACCAGATGCTTGGCGAGCTGGATCTGCTCTTTGGTCGCAGGCCACCCCAGAATGGATTGGATCTCCGTCACGACCGATTGAGAAACCCCGGAAGCCTTGGCGATATGGGGCTGTTGAGCCATGTATTGGATCAGCAGCTCGCGGGTCGTATCGATTGCCCGATCGTGGTCGTGGTCTACCGAACAGACCACCAGTTGGGGTCGGTCCAGGTCGTCCAGTTTCCGACCGGCTTTTTCAGCGCCGCTCGCTAACAGCTCCAATGCCCGATCGTTATATTCCGGTGGAACACAGTAGTTGAGCACGGCGCCATCTGCGATCTCACCGGTCATCTCCATCATGTTCTCGCCGGTCGCACCGATCATGATCGGTACATTGCGCGGCTCGCGCCTGCCATGGACCACATCCAGCTCAATCTCGTTGACATGCACAAATTCGCCGTGAAAAGTGACCCGTTCCATATTCAGCAGTTTCCGCAGTACAACCACGGTCTCGCGCATCGCAACCAGGGGTTTGCGCCGGTTGATCCCCACATTCCGCGCCAATGGATCCCACCAGGCGCCAAGCCCGCAGATGATCCGGTTGGGCGCCAGGTCATCCAGCGTCAAATAAGTAGTTGCGAGCAAGCCGATATTGCGGGTCCAGTTGTTGACTACCCCCGAACCGACTTTGATGATATCGGTGACCGCAGCATACGCTGCCATAGGCACGATTGCGTCGCGAACCAGGCGCGATTCGGCTTGCCAGACTGCTTCGAAGCCCCGCGATTCGGCATAGCGAACGTAATCCAGACCATCACATAGGTCGTGCGCGTCTTGAAGATACAGCGCTACTCTTTCTGCCATTTTGTCTCCTTTGGCGATCATCCCATCATAACTATGAAGCTCAGGCATATTCTGCCGGCTTGGATTAGAATGATGGTTGGCTCTTGAAAAGGATAAAACTTACCAAACCTCACAAATAACTGGTGTGCTCAAAGCTTTGCAGTTTTTCTATCGTCTCGCTTACCAGCTCAAGATCTTCGGGAAGGTCCATATCGAGTGCAAGGCTAGGCTGCTCGCAGATTTCAAGGCGCGCCCCAGCCTGGATTGCCCCCTCACAGTGGCGCTGAAAAGAACCTGGTCCATATTCATACTCAATCAGCCCCGTGGGACAAATCAGCAAGGCATTTGTCCCTTCTCGATGGCGGTCGGGTGCTACAACCACGACGGGCGGATCTACCGCTTTTTCAAGAATTGACCTCACATCCTCCTGCGTGATTAGCGGCAGGTCTGCTGGGATAATCAGGACCCCGCGCGTCGCATAATTTTGAGCCAGGATGGTTGCGCGCGTTAGAGCCGTATTCAGCTGTGGTGCTCCGTGCTCTTGAACGGTGCGCGCCCCAAAATCGCGCGCCAGCGCCAACGCACCCTGGTCCCGGCTGATCACAAGCACATGTTCTATTTCCGGCATCGCCGTAAGTGTGCTCAGCGTGTGAGCCAGCAAGCGGCGGTTTAGATCTGCGCGTTCATCCTGCGTCAACACTCCCGCCAGCCGCGATTTACCGCGGCTGAGGGGTTTCACGGGGACGATCGCCCACAAGGTCATGAAGCATCTCCTTCATAATGGATTAGGTTCTGATCGAGATGGTTATTGTGTGCAATGCTTTCAGTTCAGGTCATCGCAGTGGTTGATTTTAATTTGGCTGTCTTCAATAACAGAGGCGCCAAATTCCAGGGTCTCTTTTGCAAGCCTGAGGCGCTTGTGGGGGGTCTTCATAATCGTGTCCGTGCATGTAACTTCCATCCCCAGATTGCGAACAGTCGGGCTCAGGTGAGCGTCCACCTGGTCCAAAACAAATCCAGCGAGCAGCCCGGCATAGTGATTTGCGACCGCCTCGGCGCTGGGTTCAAAGCCCAGCTCTGCAAACATTTTGGCTGCCGGGCCTTTGATCGTCTGCGAGCCGATGATCGGTGTCACGGCGATAGTCACCCGTTTCGAGACTGCCTCGCGCACCCCGGGCAGCGCCAGGATGGGATCGATGCTGACCCAGGGATTCGATGGACAAATGAGCACCAGGTCTGCTGATTCAATCGCTTGCAGGAACTCCTGGGGCGGGTTTCGCCTGCTCAATTCCTTCGAAATGAAACCCTGTAACTTGCGGCTGGCACTGGCGCCGGACGAAATATTCTTGAAATGCGAGGATGCCCTCTTCGGTATGGACCTGTGTGGCGATCGTTTGGTCGCTCATCGGCAGCAGTCGAATATGCACGCCGTATGCCTGGCAGAAATGGCGCGTAATCTCGCTCAGGGTCTGTCCATTTCGTATGCGGCGGGTTCGTTCCAGGTTTAACCCTAAAATCGCGATCGCCGAGGTGGAACCAGGTAGGACCTCCCAATTCCCCCACCGTTTCCAAAGCGCGCCAGCTCTCATCTGCCCTTCCCCAGCCAGTGACACGGTTGCCTATCCCCGCGAGGGTGTACATCACCGTATCGATATCAGGACATATCGACAACCCGAGATGTTGGAAATCATCCCCAGTATTCACGATCACGGTGAGCTGGTCCGGCGGGAGGGCTTTTGCTAATCCATCGGCCATCCTTGCCCCACCGACCCCACCCGCCAGGGCTGCCACAACCAGGTTGGACTCTCGCTCCCCTCAACTCATTCGAATATCGCAATTTCATCAAGAGGAATGCGGGCGGGCGGTTCTGGTGAGACCTTCGGGTATCCCAGCAGGATCAGCGCTTGAGGCTTCCACGTTGCGGGAAGACCGAGCGCCAGTCTCACCTCAAATTCTGCAAACAGCGGTGCGCACATCCACACGCCTGCTAATCCGGAGGCATGTGCGGCCAGCAGAAGGTATGCGCCTGCCAAAGCCACTCCCTGGACACCCATCAGGTATTCCACTTGCATTCGGGTTGGATCCGGATATTCGTCGCCTATGGTCGGATCGAGACAGAGCACCACCGCCGTGGGGGCGTTCAAGATCCGGCTGGTTGAGCGGGCTACCTGCTTTACGGTTTCTGCTGGGCTGAGGCCGTCCTTTGTCAGGTCTCGCCGGAATGTCTCTCCCATCGCCTCCGCCAGGGTCTTTCGCTTTTCCAGGCTGCTCAAGACTGCAAAGCGCCAGGGTTGGCGGTTGTGAGCCGAAGGCGCCCAACAGGCTGTCTCTAGGATTTGACGGATGACCGATTCAGGCACAGGATCGTCAAGGAACCTGCGCACCGACCGGCGCGTTCGCAGCCAGCCCAACTCGTGATGGCGCTGGAGCAGCGCGGCGCGGATACTGTAACCATTTAGGAAATCCATGATGATATGCTGCTCGGCAGGCGTGCATCCGAGCATGATCTTGATTTCTGCATCTCGCTTGTCTAAATCAACCGTGATTGCCAGCGCGTTCAGGCTGCGGTCACCGAGCGATCCCAGCCAGACATCAATTCCGCCCCCATCGATCGTTCGAGTATCTGCCAGGTAGCCGTAATCGAGTGGGTAGATCAGGTTAGGGTAGTGCGGGTGAGCGGTGCTGCGCGGCCGGTCGATCACCAGCTCGCATTTCTCCACCAGGCGGTCGAGTAAATCCCAAAAATTTTGGGAATCAAGTTCCCCGATGTTCGTCCCAATCGTCTGGCTGCCAGGAAGATCCACAATCAGTCCTATTTTAATGGCTATCGATCAATATTAGATATCAAATTGATTAGTATCCTGGTATTTTAAGACTTATCGAAACAGGTCTTGGTCCTCCGGGCGAATCAACTCGGATATCGAACCCTCCCTTAACGGGAAGGGGAAACCGCGGACATGGACGACCGGAGTGGCTTCGGCAGCCTGACCCATCAGCAGGGATGCCGCGGCTGCCAGCTCATCTGCCACACCAACCTGGGTGATCTGCAGCTGATACCCAAACATATCTTCCCAGCCGCGCATATCCACGATTCCAGGCAGGCCAGAAATCCCAATCGCTGCACCGACTGTGCCCATCCGCCATGCCCGCCCGTGCAAATCGATGATTGCCACGCCCAGCCTCACGCCAGCTGCGGCCTCTAGCTGAGCCCGGAGCTTTGCCGCCGATTGTTCTGGATTCTCCGGCAGGAGCAGCACCCATTCCTCCGGTCTGCCGTGCGGTCCCAGGACGTTTGAATGGTCGATCCCGGCGCTCGCGCAGACAAATCCCAGTCGGTGCTGCACAATGATCGCCCCTGGACGCGTTCGGAGCACACTGTTGCTCTCCCGCAGGATCAGCTCGACGATCCGAGCATCTTTCCCTGTAACGCCTGACAGCCTTAGAGCCTCATCAGAAGGCGCCACGGTTTCCAGGTTCACCAGCCGACCCTCGGCTTTCGATACGATCTTCTGCGCTACCACCAGGATATCTCCGCCCTGCAGAGATAGGTCGATCGTTCTTAGAGAATCGAAAATGATCGCAGCCAGGTCGTCTCCTGGTTGGATGATCGGGATATTGGGGAGGGCAGTCAGCTCCAGGGTCATGCAGCCTTCAACTCTGAGGATCTAATCCAGTAATATGGATGCTGGCGGTCTTAACACCGTAATAACGGTTGAGACTGATAAGGATTGAAGTCAGCCCTTCGACGATGACTGCATTGTCCAGACCACCCGCGTAGAAAGCGTTCATTCCGCCGGCTTCTGCCAGAGCCATCACCTTTTCGGCAGCTTCCACGTCATTTGCACAGACCAATACGTCTGCTGCAATTCGCTCCCCCAGGTTCTTTTTCAGCGCATGAGCAGGCACATTTTGAAAAGCAGCGACCACTTTTACCTCACTTCCCAGGATTTCCTGCGCAACCTGTGCTGCGGCAGGTGGGGAAGGCGGTCGGGGATCGCGAAAGTCAACCCGGGCGGTGGCGTCTACCAGGATTTTTCCCCTCAGGGCGTCTTTCAAGCTCTCCAGCGCAGCCTGGTGGGCTTCCTGTACGACGGTCAGCACGCTGATATCTGCCTGCTTCGCGGCTTCGCGATTCTCCATCCCGCGGATTTCTGCATGATTCAACTTCGTATTTAATTCGACGGCAGTTATCTGGGCTTTTTCTTCCTGGCGCGAGCCAATGATGAATTCGATAACCTGCGCTTGCCCAGCGAAGCGCCAGCCCTGGACCTTCTTTTCCGGTGCCTCCAAGGATAGCGATCGTTGGTTTTTGTGCTGTGGGCATTGGATCTCCTATATTTGATGGTTTGCTTTTTTCAATCAAAGATTGTCTGCATGCCTGGTTGATTAGCTGCCTGGAATGCATCTCGAATATGCCGCAGATGGGTCCGCTCTCCCGAGAGCTGTTTGGGAATTTCATCGATCCCAAAGAAGCTGACCTCACTGGTTTCGCTGCTAGTTTTGGCGCTTCCTTCGATAATTTCACATAGAAAGACCAGCTTATAGGCGTGGAAGAGCTCTAAGGGTTCGATCCGGTTGGCGTCGTAGACCCCGATCAACTTTACAGCTTTGACCCGAAAACCAAATTCTTCCCAAATTTCTCGAACTGCGGCTTCGGACGGGACATCCCCAACATCCGCCCAGCCTCCAGGCATCGTCCAGCCCCCATCCTGGCGTTCACGCACAAGCAGCAGCCTATCATTCTGAAAAACAGCTCCGCGCACGTCCACACGCGGCGTGGCATACCCGGTTTGCACGCTGAATATCCGAACGGCGACATCTTTGTCCAAACAAGTGTATTCAGCGATGATTTCTGCTGCGATTTCGGTCAGCCGCTCATACCGACCGACAGCGTAAGGATTTTCTGCATAATGCTTGCCGGTCTGGGAAAGCGCCTGAATTTCGCGGGCCCATTCCAACCAGCGAGCAGCTTTTACATCTGTGCCGGTGTGATTCAAACCCGTTCCCTTAATTGCTCTCAGGGTCTTTCATCAAACGAACAAGCTCTGCCTGATCAACCGGCATTCGATCGACGCGCACACCGATGGCGTTGTAGATCGCATTCGTGATCGCCGGTGTGGTCGGGATGCTTACCAGCTCACCCACCCCTTTGGCGCCGTGTGGGCCAGCCTCGGAGGGATGTTCCACAACAATCGGGATGATTTCGGGGGTCATCATGATGTTCGGCATCCTGTAGCGCGCAAGGTGATCCGTAAAGACCTTCCCCTCTTCAACGATAAACTCTTCGGTCAGCGCATGCCCGATGCCCATCATCGCGCCGCCTTCGATTTGTCCTTGTAATCCCAGCGGATTTAGCGCTCGACCTACATCGTTTGCTGTGATGATCCGCAGCACCCGAACTTCACCGGTTCGTTTATTAACCTCAATTTCGGCGGCTTGAGCGCCAAATGAGAAGGCAAAATGCATGTCACCGCCCTCTCCAAGCGGTTTCGTCTCCGGCGCCCAATATTCATAGAGTGCCCTGGGCTCCCGACCTTCAGCCCGCATCGTCCCCACGACTTCACCCAGCGGGATCTTATGTCCATTGACTTGCGCCAGGCCTTCCACAAAACGGATGTTCTGGGGAGGCTGGTCATACTTTTCGGCCAAAGTGGATGCAATCGCCTCCCGCAGCGTGCGTGCCGCATGCAGCGCCGCGTTCCCGGTGACATAGGTCTGTCTGGATGCTGTGGTTGGTCCGCCGTCTGGGGTCAGATCGGTGTCCATGACCAGCACTCGCACCTGCGAAGACGGCAGGTTGAACTCTTCTGCGACGATCATCTGCAGCACCGTGACCAGACCTTGCCCAAGCTCTGCCGAAGAGGTTCGCACCTCCAGTGTTCCATTTTCATAGAGCTCGACCTCTGCCCCGGCTTTGTCTGGAGCGCCGCCTCCGAGCCCGGTGTTCTTATAGGCTGCCGCAAACCCCCAGGCCCGCACCAGGTGATGTTGTCCTTCAACCGGCTTGGCTGCGAATGGATTGGGTCCAGCAGCTTCCTTGAGCGTATGTTCAACCCGTTCGATGCTTTCCAGCAAACCGACGCTGTCTCGCAGCACCTGTCCGGTGGCGGTCACGCTTCCCACCCTCAAAGCGTTCAGCTTGCGGAGCTCGATCCGATCTAAATGGAGCTGCTCTGCAAGCATATCCATCATGCTTTCAATTGCAAAAGTAGATTGCAGCACCCCAAAACCGCGAAAAGCGCCTGCTGGAGGATTGTTTGTATACATCGCATAGCAGTCTGCTTTTGAATTCGCGATTTCGTACGGTCCGGAGGAATGGGTGGTTGCACGGGTAAGAACCTTTTCGCCCAGTGAAGCGTAGGCGCCTGTATCGCCGTACAGCTCAGTTTCAGCAGCTGTCAGGCGGCCGTCCTTCTTCGCTCCGATCTTCACCCGGATTTGGGTGGCATGCCGCTTGGGATGCACCAGCAGGCTCTCGTGACGATCGAAGAGCAGCTTCACCGGTTTTCCGGTGACCAGGGTCAGCATCGCTGCGTGGGTTTGCCCAGCAATATCTTCTTTGCCGCCAAATCCACCACCAACCAGTTGGCCGATGACCCGCACGCGTTCGTCCGGCCAGCCTAGCGATGCCGCAACCTGCCGGCGGTCGGAGTAAGGGATTTGCGAACCCACGAAAATCTCCAATCGGCCGTCATCCGTCAACCGGGTGACGCAGCATTCCGGTTCCATGAACGCATGGTCGGTTGGCGCGGTATGGAAAGTGTGCTCAAGGATAATATCGGCTTCTTGGAAGCCTTGCTCGATATCCCCTTTTCGGACTTTGATATGCTTAAGCAGGTTTCCATTTGGGTGGAGCACAGGGGATTCCGGCTGCCGGGACTGGACCGCGCTGCTCACGACCGGTTGGAGATCGTAATCCACTTCGATGAGATCCAGGGCGTCGCTGGCGATCTGGCGTGTCTCAGCGGCGACAATTGCTACTGCATCGCCCACGTAGCGGACGCGCTCACCCACTCCAACCATCACCGGCCAGTCATTGATCACCAGCCCGTGATAGTGTTCTGCGGGGATGTCTTCAGCGGTCAGGACGGCAGCAACGCCGTGGAGGGTCTTTGCGCGCGAGATATCGATCCTTTTTACAAACGCATGCGGCACACCGGCTCGTTTAACCCGGGCATGCAGCATCCCATCGAATTTTATATCATCCGTGTAGACTGCCTCACCGGTGACTTTGCCGATCGAGTCGGGGCGGGGTTGGAGCTGGCCGATCACTTTTTGATTGCCGCTGGTCGGGATGTAATCCGGTCCTTCAACCGGTTTTCCGGTTTCAATCGACTCCGCCGCTGCCTGGATTGCATTGACGATTGTAGGATAACCTGCACAGCGGCATAGGGTATCTTTCAATGCGTGGCGAATCTCGTCATCGCTTGGCTTTGGATTGCGCTGGAGCAGCGCAAAAGCCGTCATTAATTGACCGGGTATGCAGAAGCCGCATTGAACAGCCCCGTAGAGCACGAAAGCCTGCTGAAGCGGATGAAGCCCCGACAGTGCTTTCTGGAATTCTTCTTCATCCTGGCTCGTCCTTAATTGACCGGCCTGTTCTGCGAGCCCTTCAACGGTGATGACATTCTTCCCATTCACTTTCGCAGAAGGGTAAGTACACGATAATACTGGTTCCATATTTACAAGCACCGTGCAGGCGCCGCATTCGGCTTCATTGCATCCAATCTTCGTGCCGGTAAGGTTCAAGCGCTCGCGCAGAAAATCGGCGAGCATTTCACCGGGTTTTGGCTCAGCAGATATCGATTTCCCGTTAACAATAAATTCGATCATCTCAATCACCCGTTGATCTTTTCATGCGCCCGCTGATACGCGGTTTGGGTTGTCTCTTCCAACAGCACGCCCGCCATTTTTACCCGGTATTCGGCCGTCGAGCGGTGAGGACTGGTGCGAAAATGAGTCTCAGCGAGCAGGGATAGCAGCGCCTTGTCGATGGCTGCTGGTTCAAGCGCTGATCCGCGCAGCGCGGCTTCTGTTTGTTTGGCTCGCATCGGGATTGGTCCGGCAGGGCCGATCGAGATCCTGATATCCTGGATGGATTCTCCGTCGAGCTCCAACCAGACAGCCATATTCAGGATCGCGATCGCTACCCCTTGTGGGCGCATAATCCGGCGGAACGCCGAACCCTGATTGGCGCTCCAAAGAGGGATATGGAAACCGACCAGGAGCTCCCGCCGTGGATCCAGCGCGGATTTACCCGGACCGCGGAAAAGATCTGTGAGTGGGAGCATACAGCGGTTCTCGAGGCGGTTCTCGGGGCGGTTCTCGAGTTCGGTTCTCGAACTCATTCTCCAGGCTGGCTACCTCAGCTTTTGCACCGAGCGCCAGCAAAGAGATCGTTCCATCTGCTGCCGGCAGGGCATGACCGACATTCCCGCCCAGGGTTGCGGTATTGCGCACCTGCGGACCGCCGATCAGACTGCCCGCATCCAACAGCGCCTGGGCATGCTTAAGCACCAGTGAGGAGGCGACGACTTGATTCAACGGCAAACCCGCGCCGATAAATAAAGCCTCAGACCGCTCTTCGATCAGGCGCATCTCAGGAATTTCAGTGACATCTACCAGCGTATCGATGGGTGGATGGCGGCCTTGCTGAAGATCTAGCAAGAGATCAGTTCCGCCAGCTACAGGACGGGCCTCGCCGGGTGTGTCAGCAAGCACGGCAAGAGCGTCCCTGACTGAATGGGCAATGTGGTAATGATTCCAGCTTGTCATGGATCGGCGCTTTACCTTTCACGGAGATTCGGACGGAGGCGCTTTTCGACGGGCGGCTGTCCAGGTGGGGTGCACTGCCCGACGCCGGCGCAGGAAAACCTTGCGACGACCACCGATCCAACTTCCGTTATTTTAACACGGATTGAAGCTTGTCAATTAAACATTCATCCCATCTCCAGGTACTGACTACCGATCCCCCGGCTCTCAGCTTCAACCAATCTGATTATGATGGACTGGGTTTATAATTGCATATTCTTGTAAATGGAGAAGGAATCATGTGGGAAGGAAAGTTGGTATCCATCAACGTAACGGATGAAGCAGGAGCGCAAATGCGATCCGTTGAGCATGTTAATGCTGTCGCTGGCAAAGGTTTAGAAGGCGATCGCTATTTTGCCGGGACTGGCTCATATTCGCAGAAACAAGACGGTTTAAGGCAGGTCACATTTATTGAAATTGAGGCGGTTCAGGCTTTACAATCCGAGGTGTCTATTTCTCTCGAACCTGGTTCAACCAGGCGGAACCTGGTAACGCAGGGGGTTCCCCTCAACCACCTGGTGGGGAAGACCTTTATAGTTGGGCAGGTGACCTTTCGTGGGCTGCTGCTCTGCGAGCCCTGCCAGAATCTTGCCAATATGACCGAAGCAGGCGTGCTTCCAGCGTTGATCCATCGTGGTGGATTGCGAGCTGAAATTTTGACCTCAGGTGCCATTCAAACTGGCGACCCGATCCGGCCGACCTAAAGAAATTCAAGTCATTATTACATCATACAAAGGGAGATTTCGATCTATGGGTGCAACGCAGTTGGACGAAGCGCTGGCATATATCCAAAAAACGCAAAGCCAGACGCTGGATGAGCTAAAATCATTTGTGGCAATTCCATCCATTTCAACCGATTCGAAAGCGAAACCAGATATGGTTCGCGCTGCCGAATGGCTGGAATCAAAGCTGAAATCATTAAATTTTGAGCGAGTGGAAATCTTCCCGACACCTGGAGCGCCAATTGTGGTTGGGGAATCCCTCAAAGCCGGGCCGAATCGACCAACTGTGTTGGTTTACGGGCATTACGATGTCCAACCGGTTGAACCGCTCGAGCTTTGGGAAAGCATGCCTTTCGAGCCTGAAGTGCGCGGAGAGCATCTATTTGGGCGAGGCGCTTCAGATATGAAAGGCCAGCTGATAACCGTTCTGGCAGCCGTTGAAGCCTTCAAACAAACGGGTGAATCCTTGCCGGTTAATCTCAAGTTCATTGTAGAAGGCGAAGAGGAAATCGGCTCTCCAAACCTGGAGAAATTTATCCTTGAGCACCAGAACCGCCTCACCAGCGATTTTGCCCTAAATCCAGACGCAGGCATGATCGGTGAGCGGTATCCAACCATTACATTTGGTCTGCGCGGGCTCTCTTATTTTGAGATCCGTCTGACTGGGCCGGATCACGACCTGCACTCCGGATTGTTCGGGGGGACTGTGCACAACCCAGCCCAGGTTCTGACCGAGTTGATCTCCGGGATGCATGACAGCAAAGGCAAAGTAACGCTGCCGGGATTTTACGATAAAGTCCGCGATCTCGACGAAGATGAACGCAAGGAGCTCGCCAGGCTCCCCATGAATGCGGAATTCTACTTAAGCCAGACAGGCTGCCCGGATTTATATGGTGAAGAAGGCTATACTCCGCTCGAGCGAGTGACCGCCCGCCCAACCCTGGAAGTAAACGGTTTACTCTCCGGTTTTACTGGCGAAGGCTCTAAGACTGTGCTGCCGTCAAAGGCGATGGCAAAGATTTCCACTCGCCTGGTACCAGACCAGGATCCATTTGAAGTGCGCCAGCAGCTTATGGCTTACCTGGAAGAGCGAGTGCCAGCTACCATTCGTTGGGAGCTTGTCCTGCATTCGACCGGCTACCCATCGATCACCGACCGCCGCCACCCGGCAGTTCTCGCCATGAGCAAAGCCCTTGAGGAAACCTGGGGCAAGCGCCCGCTTTATCGCCGTGAGGGAGGCAGCATCCCGGTCGTTGCTCAGCTCCAGCACCACCTTGGGATCGAATCGGTGCTTACTGGTTTTAGCCTTCCTGAGGACAACTTGCACGCGCCGAATGAGAGGCTCCACTTGCCCACTTTCGAGCGGGGGGTGCTGACGATGGCGCGTTTTCTAAGTTACGTGGGTCGCTGAATTCATTGGTGGCGCGATTGGCGACCGTCCTTTATTTGTGTTTCTAATGGTAGGAGCTTATGAACGAAAGATTACCGACATATGGTGGACAGGCAGTTATTGAAGGTGTGATGATGCGCGGTTCGCAGAATGTGGCCATTGCCATGCGAGCCCCTGATAATCAAATCGTCCTGCACACAGAACCGCTGTCCGCGGTGTACCGCAGTAAGCTGACAAAAACCCCGTTTCTGCGCGGCCTGATTGGTCTATGGGATGCCCTGGGTTTAGGGATGCGCGCCCTGACGATTTCTGCAAACACCCAGACCGGTGAAGATGAAAAGATCGAAGGTCCGGCGCTCTATCTGACGATCGGAATTTCACTCACGTTGGGAATCGGGATTTTCTTCCTCGCCCCTGCAGTGGCTGGTCAGCTGAGCGAGCATTACTTAAGGATCAACGCCTGGTGGGGAAATCTGATCGAGGGGCTGCTTCGGCTCGCCCTGCTGATCGGCTACATCTGGGCGATGGGGAATATTTCGGAAATCCGCCGGGTGTTTGCATATCACGGCGCCGAACACAAGACGATCAACGCCTTTGAAGCAGGTGCAGATCTGACGCCGGAAAATGTCTCCCATTTCTCACTCGAACATCCTCGCTGCGGCACCTCCTTCCTGCTGACCCTGGTCCTGCTCTCGATAATTTTTTTCAGTCTGCTGGGTCCACTTCCCATGGGAGTACGCCTGCTCAGCCGTATCTTGCTTCTCCCGGTATTGGCGGGTGTAGCGTATGAGTATATCCGCTGGACTGCCCGCCATCTTGAATGGGGCTGGGTGCGCCAGCTGATCAAACCTAACATGGCTTTACAGCGGCTGACGACGCGCGAGCCCTCGATGGAAATGCTGGAAGTTTCGATCGCTGCTTTTAATGCCATGAAAGCCAAGGAGTTTGAAGTCGCGGTTTGAAAATGGCTGTTTTTTTACCTGTCCGGTTAACTTGAATAAAGAAATTGAGCAGCATGGTGGAAAAGCCCTCGATCCGGATGCGATATTTGATCGTCGTCATGCTGCTCGCTGGATCCATGGTTGCGGCAAGCTGCAGTATTGGAGGAAATTTTTTCTCTCCATCCCCAACTGCAGCTCCCACTCAGCAGCCTACCGACACGGATGTTGCTCTCCCAGATCTCGTCATTCAATCTGTCAGCATTTACAGTGAATCGGGGAATGTCTGCCCCTCGCCGGATCAAGAGTACAAAGTCCGGATCCGGGTAAGAAACCAGGGAAATTCTCGCTCAGGACCTTTCTTTGTCCAGCTGAATCTGGACCAGCAGCTTGTAAACACCCAGCTCTTGCCCGGGCAGTCTGTGGACCTGATTTTTCCGGAATTGCTGCCCAATTCTCGCGCGATTGTGGATGTGACCTCTATGGTGGTGGAGCGAGACGAAAGCAATAATCAGGTATTCCAGCGGTTGGGCCTCCCGACTCCCATCCCAGAATGCATTGCAACGGCAACGCCCATAATTAAATCCCTGGAATCAACCGCCGTCCTGGAAGGTCATGATGCTAAGGTCTGGGATGTTAAATTTTCTCCCGATGGGCGCACGATCGCATCTGGCTCGGTGGATGACACCCTACGCTTGTGGGCTGTCGAACCGCCGCGGTTGATCCGCACCATCGAAGGACACCCCTTCCCTGTTCTCAAAGTGGAATTTACTCCAAACGGTGTGGAGCTTCTGACTGGTTCTACAGATGGCGCCTTGCGGATCTGGCAGGTCTCAACCGGACGACTTTTGAAAACCCTAGAAGGACACGTAGACTGGATCACTGGTCTGGATATCGCGAAAGATGGCAAATGGTTGGCTTCGTCGGCAGAAGATGCTACCGTGCGTCTGTGGCGCATGCCGGCAGGTTCTCCCGTTCAGATCATCGACGAGGGTATGGCTGGAGCAAACAGTGTGACATTCACGCCAGACGCCTATGCTGTTGCCTGGGGGGAGACCAGCGGGATTGTCCGCATCCGCACCATCAGCGGTGTCTGGCTTCAGACCTGGCAGGCTTCCAGCCAGTCCATTACCAGCCTCGCCTTTTCTCCGAATGGAGAAATCCTTGCTACCGGCACCGAAGATGGGACGATCGGGATCTGGAGTATGAAAGATAACAGTCAGATCCAATCGCTGCGTGGGCATGCCCAGCTCGTCAGTGATCTCGCTTTCTCACCGGATGGCGCCTGGTTGGTCTCGGCTTCTTCTGATGCCTCACTTCGTCTTTGGAGTTTTACAGAAGGAACATTCCTGGCGGTGCCCGTGGTTGTTTTTCAAGGGCACACCGGACCTGTCACCAGTGTGGACTTTTCACCCACTCAGAACCTGGTCGTCTCTGGTTCTGACGACGGCACGATTCGGTTGTGGCAAGTGCCGCAGGAGTGATCCGGTACCCTTATTCCCCGATCAGCTGGATGATCAGCTCACGGCGGCGCGGGCGGTTATCGAAATCCAGGTAAACGATCTGCTGCCAGGTCCCTAACGTCAGCCTTCCCGAGATAAATGGGATTGTAAGTGAAGCTTTTTGCAGTGCCGCCCGGACATGGCTGAATCCGTTGCCGTCGCCCCAATGCGCATCATGCTGGTATGCCCGGTTTGTTGGGACGATTTCGTCAAAAAGTCGTTTCAAGTCGCTGACTGCACCGGATTCATATTCGATCGTCGTGATTCCGCTGGTGGATGAAGGACAGAACAGCGTTGCGATTCCATCCTTCATGCCAGATTTATCGATGACTTCCTCGACCTCTTGAGTGATGTCGAGGATATCCGCACTCCCGCGCGTGCTGAAGTTAATCGATGTGCTTTTAACGCTCATATTCCCAATTATATCCAGAGCCTCGTCAGAAAGTGGATGAATTGAGTACGGTGATCCGGTTCCGAGAATTTGGTATACTTAGCGATCTTATTCCAATATTTCACGAGGGAATAAATGGCTGATTCGCTGCAAATTCAATCCAGCCGCAGACGGATTGTCGTCAAGCTGGGGACCAGCACGCTGACGGATGGAGGATCCTCGCTTTCACAGCCGAGGATGATTGACCTCGTCCGGCAGATCAGCGCACTCCATCGGGCGCATGTTGAAATTGTGTTGGTTTCATCCGGCGCCATCGCCGTCGGACGCGAAACGCTTCATTTCCCCGACTTGCCAAAGGATATCCCTGCCAAACAGATGCTCGCCGCCGTTGGGCAGCCGCGCCTGATGGATTTATGGGGCAAGCTGTTTGCGGTTTACAGCCAGACAATTGCTCAGGTCTTGCTCACCCGAGAGGACCTGCGCTTCCGCTCTCGCTACCTGAATGCCCGCAATACACTTTTTGCCCTGCTGGACCAGGGGCTGATCCCGATAATTAACGAAAATGACACGGTAGCCACCGAGGAGATCCGGTTGGGCGATAACGACAACCTCTCTGCCTTGGTCGCTAATCTGATCGACGCCGATTTGCTGATCCTGCTGACCGATCAGGATGGGCTGTATGATGCAGACCCTCGCAAGGTTCCTGGAGCTCGTCTTGTGAATCGGATCGATTCTCCCGAGATTGATCCAGCCCTGTGGGAGGCTGCTGGCGGGAGCGGAAAAATGGGCACTGGGGGCATGATAACTAAGCTCCAATCAGCAGACCTGGCGCGCCGGTCTGGAGCTGAGGTCGTCATCGCCCGGGGCAGCGCTCCAGACATTATCTTGCAGATTATGCAGGGCGAAGAAGTCGGGACGCGCTTCTCGCCTACGATCAGCGCAGTTGAAAGCCGCAAGCGTTATATCCTTACCGGCGGAAAAGCTGGCAAGCTGACGGTCGATCGCGGCGCAGTCAAGGCGCTGCAGCACGGCGGGAGTCTGCTGCCAGCCGGTCTGGTCGAAGTTAATGGCGAGTTCAGCCGCGGCGAGATTCTCAGTGTATGCGATCCTGGGGGACGTGAGATTGCCAGAGGGCTGGTCAACTACAATCATCACGATTGCATAAAATTATGCGGCTGCCAGAGCGCCGAAATTGAAGCGCGATTGGGATATTATTACGGTGACGAGATCATCCACCGCAGCAATATGATGTTGATCCAAATCCTATCCGAAGAGGTTGGCAATGGACCTGGTTGAAATGGGACGGCTTGCCCGCAGGGCATTCGAACAAATTAGCGGCGCCGATTCGGAACTGCGGAAGAGGGCGGTCTTGACGATCGCGACCGAGCTCGAGCGCTCTTCCCATTCGGTTCTCGAAGCGAACCAGGAGGATATCCGACTTGCTCTGTCTGCAGGGCTGAGCCCGGCTCTGGTAGACCGGCTGACTTTGAACGAGGCGCGCCTTGCCGGCATGCTGTCCGACCTGCGCTTGCTGGCAGAATTACCAGACCCGATCGGGACCAAATATGATGAGCGCACCCTGCCAAATGGTCTTATCGTCTGGCGGCAGCGTGTTCCGCTGGGTGTCTTGGGTGTGATTTATGAATCACGCCCAAATGTCACCATCGATGTTGCCGGGCTCGCCGTGAAAACCGGAAATACAGCCATCTTGCGAGGCGGCAAGGAGACCTTGAACAGCAATCTGGCTTTGATCCAGGTAGTCCAGACCGCGTTGGGCGCCTGCGATCTGCCGGAAGCCAGTGTGCAGCTCGTCACCGATCAAGACCGCAAACTCGTGGAAGAGATGCTTCGGCTGAACGAATACATCGATGTGATCATCCCGCGCGGCGGCAACAGTTTGCACCAATTCTGCCGCCAGCATGCCACCATACCGGTGATCACCGGCGGAATAGGAATCTGCCATCTTTTTGTAGACGCCGACGCCGACCTGGAACGCGCCTTACCGGTCATCTTCAACGCCAAGATTCAGCGTCCGAGCGTGTGCAACGCTTTGGATACCCTGCTGGTGCACCAATCGATCGCTGCCGAATTCTTGCCGCGAGTGGTGGATGCTCTTGGCTCTGCCGGGGTAGCGTTCCGTGCCGATCCGGCTGCTTTTTCTCTGCTGAAATCTGGCTCCGTTCAGCCTGCCGCCGCCGATGATTTTAATACGGAGTGGCTGTCTTTGGTGCTTGGGTTAAAAGTTGTGCCGGACATGGCGGCAGCGATCGACCATATTCGCCTCCACAGCACCCACCACTCTGATGGTATCCTGACCGGCAGCCAGGACCACGCCGAGCGCTTCATCCATGAAGTTGATTCGGCTGCGGTCTACGTAAATGCCAGCACTCGCTTCACCGATGGGGCGCAGTTAGGTCTTGGGGCGGAGGTCGCTGTGAGCACCCAACGCCTGCACGCCCGCGGACCGATGGGTTTGCCTGAATTAACCACCTATAAATGGGTGGTTGTAGGTGATTACACAGCCCGGGATTGATTATTCCCCGACCTGTTTTCCTCAAAACAGAGGTGAACGCAAAGTGGCGTTAAGTTTTTCCGCCGTTCAATGACATACGTCCATCGGCAGCGGTGCCTTGCTTCCATTGTTTCCCAGAAGATTTGATGCTAAACTTTAAAATATTGAAACCGATAATATTTAGGTGGAGGGTCGAGACATGATGGAAGCTGAGTTCCTGATGGAGCTGTCTAAGGCGATCCCAAAACAGCGGCTGCTCACGGCGCGCCCCCAGATGATTGCCTATGAATCTGACGCCCTCACCGCCTATCGAGCGCGCCCACTTGCGGTGGTTCTCCCCGAAACAGCACAAGAAGTGATCGATGTGGTCCGCGTTTGCGCCCACTACCAGATCCCATTCGTAGCCCGCGGCAGTGGCACCAGCCTATCAGGCGGCTCCTTGCCGGTTGAAGGTGGGATCGTGATCGCCTTGAACCGGATGAATTATATTCTGCGCCTTGACCCAGCTGAGAAAATTGCCGTTGTAGAGCCCGGGGTGGTGAACATAGAAGTCAGCAAAGCAGCAGCTCAATATGGGCTGTATTATGCGCCAGACCCCTCAAGCCAGTCGATCTGCACGATCGGCGGAAACCTGGCTTTCAATGCAGGCGGCGCCCATTGTCTGAAATACGGGATGACCAGCAACCACGTTTTGGGGGTTAAAGCAGTCCTGCCCGATGGGGAATTGGTTGAGCTGGGTGGCGAGAGCCTTGAGGACTGCGGGCTCGACCTGGTGGGTATGTTCGTAGGATCTGAGGGCTTGTTCGGAATAGCGCTTGAAATCACGCTGCGCTTGCTCCCAAAACCAGAGGTCTTCAAGACCCTGCTCGTTTCGTACAGCGACCTCACCTCGGCTGGGAATGCCGTCGCCCGGGTGGTAGCTTCTGGACTGCTTCCTGGCGCCATCGAAATCATGGACCGCCTTGCGATCCAGGCGGCGGAATCTTCGGTCCACGCCAGCTATCCCCAAGACGCTGAAGTTGTCCTGATCGTCGAGCTGGATGGCAACCGCGAGCAGGTGGATGAAGAATTTAACATGCTGTTGGACGTGATCCAATCTACCGAGCCGGACGAGGTTTGCATCGCTAAAGACGACAGCGACCGGATGCGCATATGGAAGGGCCGGAAAGCGCGTTCTCAGCAGTTGGACGCCTGAGCCCAGATTATGTGGTGCAGGATGGCGTCGTCCCTCGCAGCCGCCTTGGACCTGCCCTCACCGAGATCGAGGCCCTGAGCAAGCACTATGGATTGCAGGTTGCGAATGTCTTCCACGCCGGCGATGGAAACCTGCACCCGCTGAATTCTTTACAATGGTCGCGAGCCAGGAGCGTTAGCCAAGGCTGAGGAATTGGCGGGAGAGATCTTGCGGATGTGCGTCCGCATGGGCGGCTCGATCACCGGAGAGCACGGAGTAGGTGTGGAGAAGCTCGCGTTCCTGCCGGAAATGTTCGGCTCAACCGATATGCAGGTTATGCGCGATCTCCACCAGGCTGTTGACCCGAATTTGATTGCTAACCGCGGCAAAATGCTTGTTTATTAGACGCTGACACGGCTTCTCAACGCCGCTCCAAAGGATCTGTCTATGAGCCTACAACCGAAATCCATCGAAGAGATCCAGGCGATTGTGCGGGAAGGAAAACCCCTCCTCGTCCGCGGGCACGCCACGAAACCGGCATTGTCCGCTTCTGCGCCTGGGGTTGAAATCCTGGATATGAGTGCCCTCAGCGGGATCCTGGAATACCAGCCTGAAGAGTATACCTTTACTGCGCTTGCCGGCACCTCCATCGGCCTGGTTGAATCGGCGATAGCCGAGAAAGGTCAATACCTGCCCTTCGATCCACCCCTCGTCCAGAAGGGCGCGACGCTTGGTGGGACAGTGGCAGCCGGACTCAGCGGACCGAACAGGTTCCACCACGGTGGGATTCGGGATTTCCTGCTCGGAGTCCGCTTTGTCGACGGATTTGGCCAATCCGTCTCGGGGGGAGGAAAAGTGGTCAAGAATGCCGCCGGATTCGACCTTCCTAAGCTGATGGTAGGCAGCCTGGGGACCTATGGCGTAATGGTAGAGCTCGCCTTCAAAGTCCTGCCGCGCCCTGCAGTCTTTCAAACCTTACTGCTGACATGCCCCGACCTGGGTGCCGCACTCAATAAAATGAGCCTCGCCTCCACTGCTCGTTTGGATCTGGAAGCCATCGATGTTGTGCCGGGTGAGAACCATTCCCTGGTCTGTGTCCGTCTGAGCGGGCTGGAAGCTACTTTGCCTGCCAGGCTCGCCCGCCTGGAAGCGCTGGTTGGCGAGGGCGAGATCTTATCTGGGCCGGAAGAGGCGGTTTATTGGCGTCAGGCAGTCGAATTTGAATGGGTACCCGAGGAAGCCTCCCTGATTAAGATTGCAGTGACCCCGGGCAGGCTCCTGGCGCTCGACGTGCAGCTTGCAGCGCTGGGAGGCCGTCGCCGCTACAGTGCTGGGGGGCAGCTTGCCTGGGTTTCTTTTGATGAGATCCCATCCTTGCTGGATGAGCTGGTCTGTTCGCACGGACTTAACGGTCTTGTGCTGTGGGGTCAAACTGGCGCAGTGCGGTTGGGTGAGAAAAAAGGGTCCCTGTTTCACCAGCGCCTCAAATCCGTCCTTGATCCCAAACATATCTTTGGGGAGGCATAGATGCAGCATACGATTAAGCTCTCTGAGATGGAAAAACAAGTCGGCCCCCAGCTGCACGAGATGGCAGAAGCGGTGGAGGCTTGCGTGCACTGCGGTTTCTGTCTGGCAGCTTGCCCCACTTACCAGGTGATGGGAGAGGAAATGGATTCGCCGCGTGGGCGAATCATCTTAATGAAATCGGTTTTAGAAGGCGAGCTGGCTCTCGATGAAGCGATCGAATATCTGGATCGTTGTTTGGGCTGCCAGGCATGTGTTACCGTCTGCCCTTCGGGTGTGCGCTACGGCGAATTAATCACCCCATTTCGGGCATATGCGCGCGGCCAGGTCTCTCGTCGGCTGGACCGGCGCCTTCAGCGCACCCTTCTGGAACAGTCGCTGCCTCACCCGAAGCGTTTTCGGGCGGCTGCCAGGGTCGGGAATTTCGTGAAACCGCTGCATGGCATCGCGCCTGGGTTCATGAAGTCGATGCTCGATCTGCTTCCAGACCGCCTGCCCGAGTTCCGTGCGCTTCCGGAAATTATCCCTGCCAGAGGAGAGCGCCGCCTCAGGGCAGCGCTGCTGATCGGCTGCGTCCAGCAGGTGCTCGACCCCGAGATCAACTGGGCAACCATTCGCGTGCTGACCAACAACGGCGTCGAGGTGGTGATCCCCAAAAAACAGACCTGCTGCGGCGCTCTATCGCTCCATACCGGGCAGCAGGACCACGCCCGCCGATTTGCCCGCCAGAACCTGGCTGCTTTCTCTGATGATGTCGATGTAATCCTGACCAATGCTGCCGGCTGTGGCTCCGGTCTGCACGAATACCCGCTGCTCTTCAAGGGTTTCCCTGAAGAGGCTCAGGCTGTCGCCTTCAGCAGCAAAGTCCAGGACATCAGCCAGTATCTCCAATCACTCGAGCTCCGACCGGCAAGCAATCTGAGCCAGCCCATGAAAGCTGCTTATCACGATGCCTGCCACCTCGCCCATGCCCAGGGCATTACCCTGGAACCGCGCCGACTGCTGGGGGCGATCCCAAACCTCACCCTTTTGGAGGTCCCAAATTCAGCCATGTGCTGCGGTTCGGCAGGATCATACAATGTGGAGCAGCCTGTGCTTGCTGCCGAAATTGGGCGGCGAAAAGCCGAGAATATTCTTAAGAGCGGCGCCCAGGCGGTCATTACCGGAAACATCGGCTGCATGATCCAGCTTCGCACCAGCTTGAAAGAAGCCGGCACGCCGCTGCCTGTTTATCATACCGTGGAAATCCTCGACCTTGCTTATTCTGATGCACCCCCCGTTGAAAATGTGTTAGAATAGAACATATATTCTATATTGGCTCGGGGAAGTGACGCATGAATTATCATGGTCGGATTGACGGGCTTGCGTTTTTCGGCCTGGCATTTCTTCTGTTTTTGGCTTTCAACGTTGTTAAGGATTGGGGATTGCTTGATCCTGGTTCAAAACAGGGAGCTCGGGCGGCTTCGGCTCAAGGTCAGGACGGCAGCAATTTATATCGTCGGCGGCTCTAAAAATGGAGATCTTGGACAATCCGGCCCGAATATGCTAACCGGAACCATCAGTCCTTTAAGAACCGATCCCGATCCGAATGCGATCACCCCCCCTTACGCCCACTATTACTTGACCCAGGGTCCGCATGGGATTGATTATGGTCACAATGCGATCGATATCTCCGCAGGTAAAGGTGAGCCGATCCTTTCTCCAATCGATGGCTGGGTGGAAAACCTCTTCATCGACGAATGGGGCAATCCCACCCTCGTCCTGGAGAATGATCGCTACCAGATTGAGCTGCTGCACGGCGTTTATTCGGTCAAGATCGGAGATCAAGTGCGGCGGGGGCAGCCGGTCGGTTTGGAGAGCAACCAGGGAAACACGATCGATGCTGCCGGGGTTTCCTGCCGGGGGCGGGATTGCGGCTACCACACCCATATCAATGTCCGCGATAAATCTATTGGCATTAACCTGAATCCGCTCGATCTCTTCCCGGCTCAGCAGTAATCAGAATCTACCATCGT
This sequence comes from uncultured Chloroflexia bacterium, assembly GCA_963827155.1. Classification (GTDB taxonomy): domain Bacteria; phylum Chloroflexota; class Anaerolineae; order Anaerolineales; family UBA4823; genus UTCFX2. Next base: position 484,095 of record CAWGZV010000003.1, read on the forward strand.
AGATAAAATCGTGAGATCAAGTTCAATCCAATGTTGGTTCTCGGAGGAAAGCTGAGACGCCGTTCGATGGTCTGGCGATGATATAATCCTCTAGTCCCATCATTCTCAATTAAACAACCCCAATAAATCCCTGGGAGGAAAGATGTACACGATCCGAATTCGTGAATACGGTTCTTCAGATAAGCTTGTCTTCGAAGATGCATTCGTACCGGAACCAAAAGCTGGCGAGGTGCGCGTCAAGATTGCGGCAATTGGATTGAATTTTATCGAGGTATATCAGCGGAAAGGACTGTATCCGAACCCGCTCCCATTTACCCCGGGCGGCGAATTTGCTGGCACTGTCGACACAGTCGGGGAAGGCGTGACCGAATTTCGCGTCGGTGATCGAGTAGGCACCGCCAGTGGATCGGGCGCCTACGCTTCTTACACGATTGCCCCGGTCGCCCGAACGGTCAGCCTGCCCCCTGAGATTTCTTTCGAAACAGCGGCGGCTGTCTTGCTGCAGGGCATGACCGCCCACTACCTGGCTCTGTCCACATTTGCGCTGAATCCCGGAGACACAGCTTTGGTGCACGCCGCCGCCGGTGGTGTCGGACAGCTTCTGGTGCAGATTGCGAAGATGCGCGGGGCGCGAGTCATCGCCACCGTATCGACCGAAGAAAAAGCTGAAATAGCCCGCCAGCTTGGCGCCGATGATGTGATTCTATACACCAAGGCAGACTTTGAAGCCGAGACCGGTCGGCTTACCGACGGGCAGGGGGTGGATGTCGTGTATGACGGGGTGGGTCAGGCAACTTTTCAAAAAGGTCTGAATTGTATTAAGCCCCGCGGGATGATGGTCCTGTATGGTCAGGCAAGCGGACCGGTCGAGCCTATCAATCCGCAGCTGCTGAATCAAAAGGGTTCTTTATTTCTGACCCGGCCAAATCTGGGCCATTATCTTCTCAGGCGCGAGGAAGTTGTAAACCGCTCTGAAGATCTTTTCCGCTGGCTCACCTCAGGCGAGCTGAAGCTCAAAATCGATCAGCTCTTCCCATTACAGGCAGCCTCTGCAGCACACGATTATATCGAGCGGCGTGAGACTAAAGGGAAAGTGCTGCTCATCCCCTGAGCTTCAAGAAATCCATTTATTCCACTGTCACGCTCTTTGCCAGGTTCCTCGGCTGGTCGACGTCCAGCCCGCGCAGCGCCGCGATATGATACGCCAGCAGCTGGAGAGGGATGATCGTCGTCACCGGGCTGAGCATCCAGGGTGTCTCTGGCACCCAGAGCACCTGGCTGGCTGCCTCAGCAACGCGTTCGTCACCCTCCGTCGCCACCCCGATCACCACCCCGCCCCGTGCCCGGGCTTGCTCGATCTGGCTGAACATCTTTTCGTACCACGGATCCCGCGGCGCGATCACGATCACCGGCATCTCGCGGTCGATCAAAGCGATCGGTCCGTGTTTCATCTCTCCCGCCGGGTAGCCTTCGGCATGAATATAGGAGATCTCCTTCAGCTTTAATGCGCCTTCATAAGCCGTCGGCATGTTGATCCCCCGCCCTAGATAGAGGCAGTGCTGGGTATTCATCAGAGCGCGCGCCGCCACCTCTACTTCCGCTTCACGGTCCAGGCAGCGCCCAACCAGGTCGGGCACCAGCCGCAGGTCTGCGATTAATTTATGGCGTTTGGGTTTGTCCAGCACCCCGCGCAGCTCGCCCAGCCGGATTGCCAGCATATACAGATCTACTAGAGGCGCGGTATACGCCTTTGTCGAAGCGACGCCGATCTCGGGCCCGCTCTGCATCGAGATATACCCGTCAGCCAATCTCATTGCCTGAGAGCCGATCGCGTTGACAATCGACCATAAGACCGCTCCTTTTCGGCGTCCCTCCTCCATCGCCGCCAGCGTGTCGGCGGTCTCGCCGGATTGGCTGATCGATAAAACCACCGTGTCTTTATCCACGATTGGATCGCGGTAGCGAAATTCCGAGGCAATATCCACCTCTACCGGGATGCGCGCGATGTGCTCGATCAGTACTTTACCCACCATTCCGGCATGCCCGGCTGTGCCGCAGGCTGTGATGAAGATCTTCCGGATTCGGTTTGCCAGTTCAGGGGTGAGGTTGAGCTCTGGCAGGCGCACGCCGTCTCCATTCTCAAAATCCACCCTTCCGGCGATCGTCTCAGTGAGCGAGCGTACCTGTTCGTGGATCTCTTTTTCCATAAAGTGGCGGTATTCGCCTTTTTCCGCTGTGACCGGATCCCAGGCTACAGTCTGGATCGGGGGGTTGAGGATTTCCCCATCCAGAGTCTGGAAAACAGTCGATCCTGGATGGACAATTGCCAGCTGGCACGACTCAAGAAATACCACCCTGCGCGTGTGTTCCAGGATCGCAGGGAGGTCGGAGGCGATGAACATCTCGTCATCCCCATATCCGATCACCACCCCGCCTGCATTGCCGATCCGGGCCGCAATGATCTTATCCGGCTCTTTGCTCGACAGCACCACAACTCCATGCGCTCCTTTGAGATGAGAGAGCGCCTTGCGGGTAGCTTCAGCGAGGTCGTTTTGGTCTGAGAGGTATTTTTCAATCAGGTGGACGATCACTTCGCTGTCGGTATCTGAATTAAAGCGGTCGCCTTCAGCGATCAAATCTTCGCGCAGCTCAAGAAAATTCTCGACGATCCCGTTGTGGACAACGACCACATTCCCGGTCATCCCAAGGTGAGGGTGGGCATTGCGTGCGTTTGGCTCGCCGTGGGTCGCCCAGCGGGTATGACCAATTCCCACCTGCCCTCGCAGCGGGGCGTCGCGCACCAGGGTCTCCAGCCGCGCGAGCTTACCCGCATCTCGCCTGACCTGAATGACTCCATCCTCTAATACCGCCAGCCCGGCAAAATCGTAACCGCGGTATTCCAACCGCTTCAAACCGCCAAGAATGATCGGGGTTGCGTCGCGCTGTCCAATATAACCGACTATTCCACACATGAGGTGCCCTCCAGCTCAAGAGATATCCATGGATGCCGGCAGGTTGAGCTGCAGCCGCCAAGGAGTTCAATCTGCCGTTTGCCGCGCTTTGCCCGCCAGGTTGCCCTGACCGTATTGTCGCAGCGATTCTTATTTGGAGGGAAAGAAGGCGGGCTTTAGCATGCCCGGAAGGCTTCCGCTGATCACTCGATTTTCCCGGGGAAAGCGTTTTACTTCCCCAGTTAACCTGCTTTTGAGGGCAGGAACCTTCATCCTCGTCAACCACTTGGTTTACCCCCAACCCAGGTGGTCCATGCGCTCACTTTCCCGTCGTAATCCTGTTTCGATCACCTCCTTATAGATCAATTGACCCCCCAATCACGCTGTCAATTTTCATCGAACCCGATCGGTGCCCGGCTGTGGTGGGGATTTTGCCGCGTCATTATACCCTAAGGGATGTTTCATACTGTTTAACAGCAGACTGATTTCAGATTAAGCCATAGAGGAGCAGGTTGCAATAAAAGGAAATCAATCGCGGGTGGGAGGTTCTCTCGATTAACATCCATTGAAAATGATGATCACGAAAAATGGCGCTCGCGAAAGCTAACAATCCTTGTAAGCTGATCCGCATCGAAGATGTCACTCATCGATGATGACCCGCAAAGAAGCTGACCCGCAATGAATATGACACTCATCGAAAGAAGATGTTCGGGGATAGTATAATTCAGCGAGGAAGGAACCCATTGTTAATGAGATCGCCGCAACCCAATTCCTTGTGCTGTTTTGTGTGTGGTGTCGAAAATCCAGCCGGTCTTCATCTCAGGTTTTATGAAACCAATCCTGGGGAGGTAGCGGCAGATTGCATTCTCCCCGAAATTTACCAGGGTTATCCAGGAATCATCCATGGCGGTGTGGTTGCCGCCATGTTGGATGAAGCTGCAGGGCGCTCCCAGATGGGCACGAGCGATAATCCCCGGTTTATGTTTACCGCCAAACTGGACATCCGCTACCGCAAGAATGTCCCTGTGCTGGAGAGAATCAAGCTGGTTGGAAAAGCTGGTGAAACCCGCGGCCGGACAGCTGCAGCATCGAGCGCGATCTACGACCAAGATGGGACGCTTTTGGCTGAAGCCAATGCGATCCTGATCAACGTCCCGCAAGACCTGGTCGAAGGCACAGACCTTGAACGATTAGGTTGGAAGATCTATCCGGAAGAATAAGTTCCCAGGGGAATCCCAGGTATTTTTGGGTTTAGACAAAAGCCAATCATGGACGAAACATGGAGTCAAAAGCATGATCATTGAATATCACCGCCCGACAACGGTTGAAGAGGCGCTCGCTCTGCTTTCCCGAACCCAACCAGAAACGGTGCCAATCGGCGGCGGATCCGCCCTTAATCGTCTGATCGACCGTCCGGTCGCGATCGTTGATTTGCAGTCGCTGCCTCTCTCCGGGATCGAGTCCAGAGGCAGTGAGCTCGAGCTGGGTGCCTCGCTTCGCCTACAGACCCTGGCAGATGAGATCGCAATAAGCAGCTTGCCGGGGCTGGCTGTTCTGAAACAAGTATTATTGTACGAGGCTTCATACAACCTGCGTCAGGTGGGCACCATTGCTGGGACGCTCGTGTCCTGCGATGGACGTTCGCCCTTTGTGGCCGCGATGCTTGCCCTCGATGCCTTCCTGGTATTAGAGCCGGGATCAGAGCTGGTTGGGCTGGGCGAGCTGCTTCCTTTGCGAAAAGAGCGCCTGTCCAGGCGCCTGATCACCAGGTTCCGGATTCCGACGAATGTCCGACTGGGCTTCGATTATGTTGCCCGTTCGCCAACCGACCTGCCGATCGTCTGCGCAGCCGTAGGGCTTTGGCCATCGGGTCGCACCAGGGTCGTCTTGGGCGGATTTGGTGAAGCGCCAGTCCTGGCCATGGATGGCAGCGATGCCGAAGGCGCTGAAGCCGCGGCGCGCAGCGCTTATGAAGGGGCAGGCGATCAGTGGGGTTCTGCCGAATATCGCCAGGAGATCGCCGGGACGCTTACCCGCCGGGTGCTGCAGTCTTTGACCCTTACTCAGCCTCGATGATTGGCCCAATCTGGGGCTGGGGATGAAAATTCTTAAAGGTAAATCTAGCGAGAGAGGATTTTATGATCGGAAAATTTGGCTTTGAGTTGCTCAAAGAGCAGGAAATCCCCGAGCTGAACACCCATGCCCGGGTGTTTCAGCATATAAAAACCGGCGCCAGGCTGCTTTCCCTCCACAATCAGGATGAAAACAAGGTTTTCGGGATCACATTTCGCACCCCGCCTGAGGATTCTAGCGGCGTCGCCCACATCATGGAGCATTCCGTGCTCTGCGGATCAGAAAAATACCCGCTCAAGGAGCCTTTCATTCAGCTCGTCCAGGGTTCGCTTTATACCTTCCTCAACGCCTTCACCTATCCAGATAAAACCTGCTACCCGGTCGCCAGCCAGAATCAGAAGGATTTCTATAACCTGATCGATGTTTACATGGATGCCGTCCTCCATCCTTTGATCGTAAAGAACACCCTCTTCCAGGAGGGTTGGCATTATGAGCTGGACAATTTGGACGCGCCGCTGGTATATAAAGGCGTTGTCTTTAACGAGATGAAAGGCGCCGCTTCGGATCCGGACGATGTCCTTAACGACGGCGCTCGCATCTCGCTCTTTCCAGATAACGCTTATGGGGTGAATTCTGGCGGCGACCCCCGGGATATCCCCAACCTGACCTACGAAAAGTTCAAGGACTTTCACGACCGCTATTACCATCCTTCAAATGCCTGGATCTACTTTTACGGGGATGATGACCCGGACGAACGCCTCCGAAGGATGAACGCATATCTGGATGGATTTGAGGCCCTATCCATCAATTCAACCATCCCGCTCCAGCCTGCATTCAGGGAACCGCGCCGGGTCGATCTCACCTACGATCCAGGCGAAAACACCGATGCCCTGAAAGGCATGCTGGTCCTCAACTGGCAGCTCACCGAAGCAGGTGATCCGACAGAGCTGCTGGGATTGTCGATCCTGGCCCACATTCTGATAGGAACCCCAGCTTCTCCCCTGCGCAAAGCTCTGATTGACTCGGGTCTGGGGGAAGATCTGGCTGGAGTTGGCCTCGAGGCAGAATTACGCCAGGCCTTTTTCTCCACCGGGTTGAAAGGCGTGAAGGCTGAGCCGGATGGCAGCTTGCCTTCTGGCGCTCAAATCGAAGCCCTGATCTTTGAGGTCTTGAAGTCCCTCGCCGAACAAGGGATCGACCCCGAGATGGTCGCTGCTTCCATGAATACGGTTGAGTTCCGTCTGCGCGAGAACAACACAGGCTCCTTCCCGCGCGGTCTGCTGATCATGCTCCGGGCTCTCACCACCTGGCTGCATGGGCTGGATCCAATTTTGCCTCTCGCGTTCGAGCAGCCGCTCAATCAGATCAAAGCGGATCTGGGATCTGGTCGCCCGTATTTTGAAAACCTGATCGCCCGTTATTTCTTGAACAACCCTCATCAAACCACTGTGACCTTAAAACCGGAACCCGGTCTGCAAGCCAGGAGAGATGAGCAGGAAAGAGAGCGACTTGCCGAAATCCGTGAAAAAATGAATCAGCAAGACCTGCAGGCGATTATCGATCAAACCCGCACATTGAAAGAGCTTCAGGGGCGCCCTGATCCACCAGAGCTCCTTGACCTCATTCCCACCCTGACCCTGCAGGACCTGGATAAAGAAGAGAAGCAAATTCCATTGGAAATCTTGGAAGCCGCTGAGGCCAGGCTTCTCTATCACGATCTTTTTACGAATGGGATTATTTATCTTGATCTCGGGTTCGATCTTCATACCCTCCCTGGGGATTTGCTGCCTTACGTCCCGCTATTTGGACGCGCCCTGCTTGAGATGGGAACCGATAAGGAAGACTATGTCAGGCTGTCACAACGCATTGGCAGATCGACCGGTGGGATCCACTCCACTTCGTTCACATCGATGGTCAGCGGGATAAATCAAGGCGCAGCGCGCCTCTTCCTCCGCTCGAAAGCCACCATGGTCCATGCTCCCGAGCTGATGTCCATTCTCGAAGATATTCTCCTGACCGGAAATCTGGAAAACCAGGATCGATTCCGCCAGATCGTGCTGGAAGAGAAAGCCGATCTCGAAGCGATGTTGGTTCCCGCTGGTCACCAGGTCGTCAATACCCGCTTGCGAGCCTGCTTCAATGAGGCGGATTGGGCTGCAGAACGCATGCGCGGGATTGAACAGCTGTTTTTTGTTCGCTCGCTGATCCAATCGATCGATGAAAATTGGCCTCAGGTTAAGGACCAGCTTGAAGCGCTCCGCCGCATCCTCTTAAACCGCCGGACGATGGTTTTCAATGCGACCCTCGACGCCCAGAACTGGTCGGTTTTTCTCCCCCAACTGCGTGAATTTGTTGAAAAACTCCCGACCGCTGCCTCATCTGTAGCCGACTGGAAGAGAATGGATGCCCCTCGCTCAGAAGGATTGATTATCCCGGCTCAGGTGAATTATGTCGCCAAAGGGGCGGATCTCTACCGGCTTGGGTATCGATCGGACGGTTCGATCGAGGTGATCACGAGGTACCTGGCGACCACCTGGCTTTGGGAGAAAGTTCGGATTCAAGGGGGAGCTTATGGTGGGTTGTGCCAGTTCAACCACCGCTCCGGTGTTTTTACCTATATATCATATCGAGATCCGAACCTGCTCGAAACCCTTGAGAACTACGATCAAACTGCCGCCTTCCTCCGCCGTCTGGAGCTTGACCCTGGTGAATTGACCCGCAGCATCATCGGATCGATCGGTGAGCGGGATGCCTACCAGCTCCCAGATGCGAAGGGTTTTACATCCATGCAGCGCTACCTGGTTGGGGATACCATCGCCGACAGGCAGGCTCGCCGTGATCAAATTCTTACCACCACCCTTCAGGATTTCCGTGATTTTGGTGAGACGCTGTCTCTCCTTAACGATACGGGTCTGGTAGTTGTATTGGGTTCCAAAGAGTCGATCACCAGGGCGAATTCAGAACGTGGCGCCTGGCTTCAAATCCAAAACGTCTTATAAAATAAAATGGTAAAAGTGAGCCCATGAAAATTTCTCTCAACGTCAACAATACCCTCTACGAGACGGATGCATCAGCCGGAGAAAGTCTGCTGTCGGTTCTGCGCAGGTCAGGATTCTTGGGAGTTAAGCACGGCTGCGAAACCGGAGAATGCGGAGCTTGTGCGGTTCTTCTCGACGGAAAGCCAGCGAACTCATGTGTGATGCTTGCCGCGCAGGCTGTAGGTCACACAATCCAGACCATTAAATCGCTTGGCGAACACCCCGAGCAGGGATGGAGGACCACCGCCGGGCTTCATCCTCTCCAAAAGGCTTTTGTGGAAAGCGGCGCCATCCAGTGCGGCTACTGCACTCCTGCCCAGATCCTGGCAGCTAAAGAGCTGCTGGAACGCAACCCGGATCCCACTGAATCTGAGGTGCGAGATGCCCTTTCAGGCGTCCTATGCCGCTGCACCGGATACCTCAAGCCCGTCCAGGCTGTGATGCGCGCCGCCGCCGTATTGCGCGGTGAAAAATTAGCGCCGTTAAACGATGAGCATTCACCGGATGCTCCCATTCCTCTGCCCGAAGGCTGGATCTCTGGAGAAATCCGCGATCAGGGTCTCGAGCCGGGTTCGATGGACGCAGAACCTGCTCTTTCACCCAGGCATCTTGCAACTGAAACGCGCCTGATGCCTCGCATCACGGTTGCATCTGAAGCCCAGAGCTGGAGCAGCATCGGCAAGCCCGAGCAAAAAGTTGATTCCATCAAGCTCGTTCAGGGCAAGCCAGCCTTCACCGCCGATATCGAGCTGCGAAACATGCTGGTCGCAAAAGTGCTTCACAGCCCGGTGGCTCACGCCTGGATCAAAGAAATCGATGTCACGAAGGCGCTCAGCCTTCCCGGGGTTGCTGCAGTCCTGACCTATAAAGACATCCCCCGCGTGGCTTATTCGACAGCCGGTCAGTCCGATCCAATTCCCGGTCCGCTCAATTCGTTCTCTCTGGATAAAAAAGTCCGCTTTGTAGGCGATAGAGTAGCATTCGTCGCTGCTGAGACAGAAGCGATTGCCGAACAGGCATTAAAGCTGATCGATGTGACCTACGAGCCATTGCCTGAGCTTCTGGATCCGTCCCAGGCGATGGCGCCGGGCGCTCCGATCCTGCACGAAGAGCCAGAATACGTGAATTTTGCTGAATCAGACCCCTCCCGAAACCTGGCTGCCCACATTCATATCGATATCGGCGATGTCGAGAAGGGTTTCTCAGAAGCTGATCAGATTATCGAAGGCGAATATGAAGTCCCAAAGGTCCAGCAGGCCCATATTGAGCCGCATGTCGTGGTCACCTATTGGGATGAAGATGACCGGCTGGTGATCCGAACCAGCACTCAGGTGCCGTTTCATGCCAGGCGCGTCCTGGCGCCTGTTCTCGGTTTGCCGGTGAAGCGGATTCGAGTGATCAAACCACGCATCGGGGGAGGTTTTGGCGGGAAGCAGGAAATCCTGATTGAGGATGTCGCCGCCCACCTGACCATTGCCACTGGTCGGCCTGTGATTTGCGAATACAGCCGTGATGAGGAATTTACCGCCTCGCGCTCGCGCCACCCAATGCGTATCTGGATGAAGACCGGCGTCAAGAAAGACGGCACAGTCACCGCCAATTCGATGAAAATCCTGACCGATACGGGCGCTTATGGCTGTCATGCGCTGACCGTAACAGGCAACACCGGGCACAAATCTATGGCCCTCTATGTAGGCGATGGACCTTACCGGAAATCGCCGAATATCCGTTTTGAAGCGGATATCGTCTATACCAACCACCCTCCCGCGGGTGCATTTCGGGGCTACGGCGTCCCACAGGGATATTGGGCGCTGGACTGCCACATGGAGAAAATCGCTCGCCTGCTGGAAATGGACCCGATCGAGTTCAGACTGAAAAACGCGGTGCGAGCCGGCGAGCTCCATCCTTTCAGCACCGCCTGGAGCGAAGGCCGTGAGCCGCGCCCCGAGGTGATTGAGACCTGCGCGCTGGAAGAATGCGCCCGGCAAGCCAAGGCTGTCGCAGGCTGGGACCAAAAATTTATGAATCCAGACTGGCATGCGGTGCCGGGCAAACCTCACCTGCGACGCGGGATCGGGACAGCCCTGGCAATGCAGGGAACTGCGATCCCATATCTGGATATGGGTGGCGCCTCGATAAAAATGAACGACGACGGTTCATTCAACTTGCTCATCGGCGCTACCGACCTTGGCACCGGCTCGGACACCGTCCTGGCCCAGATGGCAGCAGAGGTATTGGGAGCTCCGCTAGAAGATATCCTGGTCTACTCTTCCGACACCGACTTCACGCCTTTCGACGTTGGCGCCTATGCCTCCAGCACGACCTATGTCTCCGGCGGTGCAGTGACGAAGGCTGCCCAGCAGGCTGCCGAGCGCATCCGCATCCGGGCCGCGAAAATGCTCAAAGATCGTGCCGAGTCCGGCGATCGGCAAGATTTCAGCGCAGCAGATATCCGCCTGACCGATCGAAAAGCCATTGCTCCAGATGGCCGTTTTGTCACCCTCCGCGATGTGGCTTTTCACGCATTTCATCAAGAAGACCAGGAGCAGATCATGGGTGCCGCTTCTTTCGTCTCACCGGTATCCCCCCCACCTTTCGGCGCTCAGTTTGCCGAGGTCACCGTGGATGTCGAAACTGGACAGGTCGTCGTCGACCGCCTTGTGATGGCGATCGACGCGGGGGTGATCGTAAATCCTCTCACCGCCTCTGGACAGGTAGAGGGGGGGATGACCCAGGCCCTTGGTTATGCGGTCTGCGAGGAAATGCGGTATGATCAGCACGGAAAAGCTCGCGAGAAGGATTTTCGCGACTACCATATCTTCCAGGCTCATGAAATGCCAGGGTTGGAGACCATTTTCGTAGAGACATTTGAGCCTTCCCACCCATTTGGGGTGAAGGCTGTTGCCGAAATCACCATGGATTGTGTCGCCCCGGCGGTGGCGAATGCCGTTTTGGATGCTTGCGGTGCCCAGGTAGCCGTTGCCCCGGTGACACCCGAGCGGGTCTGGCGCGCCTTGAAGGAGCCTGCCAGGGCATGACCAGAACGTACGTGATCGGGCACGTGAATCCAGATACCGATTCAATCGCTTCGGCAGTTGGCTATGCCTGGCTGCTGCGTGAGCGCGACACCGCGGATGTGATCGCAGCGCGCGCCGGTCCAACCAATCCTCAGACAACCTGGGTATTAAAACGGCTGGGGATGGATCCTCCGATCCTGCTCACCGATGCGTCGCCGCGCTTCGATTCCATCACGCGCCGTCTGGATACGGCCTCTCCGGATGCGCCGCTGCGTGAAGCCTGGCCGATCTTGAACCGCACCGGTGGGATTGCCCCATTGGTCAACCTCGACGACGGCAAGCCGGTTGGCATGATCACCGGTCTCAGCCTCTATAATCTAATCGCCCGGCACGTCGGCGCGCATCCGCGCCGCCAGGAAATGCGGATTTCGGAGATCCTCGATTTACCTTGCAGAGAAGCCTGTGATGGAGATGCCCCGCGCTTTCTGGCAAGCATCCGCATTCGGGATATGCTCAGCCGCATCCTGCGCGAAGAGCAAAATGATTTCCTGGTTGTGGATGACAAGGGGCTCTACCTCGGCGTCACTCGCCAGCGTGACGTGCTCAATCCGCCCCGCCTGCGAATTATCCTGGTCGATCATAATGAGCCGGGTCAGGCGTTGGGCGCTCTGGAAGAAGCCGAGCTGTTGGAGATCCTGGATCACCACCGCCTGGGAAACATGCCTACCCGCGCCCCAATCCGCTTCTCGGTGGATATTGTCGGCAGCACCAGCACCCTCGTTTCTGAGCGGATCGAAGAAGCCGGGCTCAGTTCTCCGCCAGAGATCGCCGGGCTTCTTTTGGCCGGCTTGCTCTCGGACACCTTGATCCTCACCTCGCCCACGACCACAGATCGAGACCATGCTGCTGCCGATCGGCTGGCGCGCTGGGCGTTTGTCCGGAACGGACCCCTCCATGGGGAAAGTCTGAACGCCTACGGTCAGCAGGTCATCCAGGCAGGGGCCGGGTTGTCCTCCCGTGAGCCTTACGAGATTGTTTCTACCGACCTGAAAACCTATGAGACTGGCGGGTTTACATTTGCCATCGCTCAAGCGGAAGTAACCACCCTGCAGCAGCTCGATGAACATCTGGAAAGCCTAAAGAATGCCCTGAACCAGCTTCGCTCGGAGCGCCAGGTGGATTTTTCCATGCTGATGGTAACCGATGTCGTGGATAACACCAGCCGACTCATCATTGTCAATCCCCCTCCGATTCTGGAGGATCTTCCCTACCCGCGCCTTCCTGATGGCACCTTTCTGGCTCAGGGCGTGGTTTCCCGCAAGAAGCAGCTCTTGCCGGTGATCTTAAGTATTTTGGAGGAATGAGACTTGTCGATCTATGATTTATTGGCAGATTTGGAAAAAGAAAATAAGGCCGGCGCCTTATGCATGGTGGTGCGCAGTAAAGGTTCCACTCCCCGCCATACCGGCAGTAAAATGCTGGTCTATCCGAATGGGAAAATAACCGGCACGGTTGGCGGCGGGGAGCTGGAAAATCGCGTCATCCATGAAGCCCTCGAAGCAATTTCCGACGGACGCGCCCGGATGTTGGAATATCAAATGGCTGATCCAAAACGAGGAGACCCGGGGGTCTGCGGCGGGCAGGTGGAGGTATATGTGGAACCGATTCGACCCAAACCCATTGTTCTCTTGATTGGAGCCGGTCATGTCGGCAAAGCGGTTGTTCATCTCGCACACTGGTTGGGCTATTTTGTGGTCGTCAATGATGACCGCCCTGGTTTCTGCACCCCAGAGATCATGCCCGATGCGGATGTCTATATCCCCACCCCGATGGCGGAAATCCCCGAGCATTTCGAAATTACACCTTGGACCTACATTGTCCTTACCACCCGCGGCGTAAATGTCGATATCGAAGGCTTGCCCGCTCTTCTCGATCAACCTGCCGCCTCCATCGGAGTGATCGGATCATCTCGTCGCTGGGCATCTGCCCAGAAACAGATGCTTGAACGCGGTGTACCGGCTGAAAAGTTGCAGCGTGTCCGCTCGCCGATAGGTCTGGAGTTGAATGCCGAGACCCCTGAAGAAATTGCGGTCAGCATCATGGCTGAAATTATCATGTTGCGCGAAGGCGGCGACGGAAGCGTGATGTCGGCAAAGCATAAAAAATCAGCCTCGAAATCATAATGGCTTTATCATAATGGATGGAGAATTCTATGTGGAAGCACTATTACACTGTAACCAGCATCGATGAGGCGCTGCAGCTCCTCGCAAAGAATCCCACCCAGACCCGTATCGTGGCAGGCGCCACCGATCTGATCTTGGAGTTGGAGCGCGGTGTGCGAAAAGGAATTGAAACCCTGATCGACATCACCCGCATCCCTTGCCTGGATGAAATCCTGATGGATGAGGACGATAATATTCATCTTGGTCCGCTCGTCACCCACAATCATTGTGTTGCGTCCAAGCTTGTCGTCGAACGGCTGTTCCCGCTCGCCCAGGCAGCCTGGGAGGTCGGCGCCCCGCAAATTCGCAACCGGGGCACGGTAGCAGGGAATTTGATCACCGCCTCTCCCGCCAATGACACGATCACCCCGCTGATGGCGCTGGGGGCCAGTGTCAAGCTGGTTTCTGTCAGGGGTGAGCGCACCGTCCCATTGGGCGAATTCTTTCAAGGGGTCCGGCGTACGGTCATGGCGCCTGATGAGATCCTCATCGAGATCATTGTCCCTGCGCTCAAGAAGAACCAGCGCGGCACATTCATCAAGCTCGGTCTGCGTCGTGCTCAGGCGATCTCGATTGTGAATGCCGCCGCAGTGATCAGCATCGCACCTGGTAGCAATGGAACAGGCTTGGTAGTCGAGCGTGCTTCGATAACCCTCGGCGCGGTAGCCCCAACGATCTGTCATGCCCGTGAGGCAGAAGAGTTCCTGGTTGGCAAGCTGCTCAGTTCGGAAGCTGCGGCAAAGGCTGGCGAGCTTGCGATGCAGAGCGCCCACCCAATCGACGATATTCGCGGTTCGGCAGAATTCCGACACGAGATGGTGCGCGTGGTTGTTAGCCGCTGCCTCAACGCCCTGGCGCGCCAGGATGAGCGGAATGGCTTCCCAGACCAGCCTGTCCTGTTGTGGGGCGATGAAAAAAATAGCGCCGTTGCCCAAATCCCGGCGCTTTTCCATCATAATGCCGATTCGCCTATCGTAACCAGGATCAATGGCAAGGAGTACACGTTCCCTTCTGGTCAGGATAAAACCCTGCTCCGGCTTCTGCGTGAAGAGGCTTTACTCACTGGGACAAAAGAAGGGTGCGCCGAGGGCGAATGCGGCGCCTGCACCGTATTTTTGGATGGAAAGGCTGTGATGAGCTGCCTGGTCCCGGCAGCCCACGCCCATGCGGCTGAGATCGTGACGATTGAAGGGGTGGCTCAGGGCGATCAGCTCCACCCTGTCCAGCAAGCTTTCATTGATCAAGGCGCAGTCCAGTGCGGCTACTGCACCCCGGGGTTGATCATGTCTGCCGTAAAGCTGCTTGAAGAGCGACCGCACCCTTCTCGCCAGGATATTATGACCTCGATCACCGGGAATTTGTGCCGCTGCACCGGCTACTACAAGATTATTGAGGCGGTGGAGAGTGCAAGTTTGAAAGAATCGGTTTGATCGGACCGATATGATCGGGCTGGTTCGATCGATCAAATCTGATTTAACAAGTTAGACTGAACGAGTTAAATTGAACGAGTTTGAAGGAGGGATGTCATGGGCAAGTACAACCGTATAAGCAGGTCGACACCTCCCCCACCCAGACCCTGGAAAGTGCATCCTATCTGGCGTGGGATAGGCTGTATCCTGGTGGTGATCTTCCCCTTCCTTGCCTTCGCAGCCGCCGATCTCCTCGTGCAGATGAACATCGACCGGGGTTGGTACCCATTTCCTTTCGAGCTCACTCGGGCTTTCTATTTTAGCCCCCTGAGCCTCAGCCTCCGGCATTTCTTCGGGAACCTGATGGTGACCGCCTTGCTGCTTCTGTTCGGATTTGCGGTGATCATGGTAGTATATGCCTTGATCTATTCCGTAATGGGACCGAGACGTTACGGTCCCCTCGATGCTCCACCTATTCACAAAAAAACCCGCCGAAGCCGCTGAAATTCTGCCTACTACACAATCGATCCGCATAGACAGCGATGGAACGAACAGTACCCACGACCGAATCAGAAGAGGTGGAGCTTTACACTCGCACCTATTACTCGCTTCTGCGTTCAACTGCCGAAGTAAAAATTCGCACGCTGGAAGAAGTTCACGCTGGCATGAACTCGCTCCTCCACCCCGCCGCGCGTGATCCGAAACCGGATATGTCCGCATTTATTTACACTTTGCTCCGGCTGCCGGTGTGCATGCCAGAGGTCCGGCTGATCATCCTCGGTCAAAATCCGGAGACCTTCGCTTCTGCCGGCTGGGGGGATATCCGTGATTGGGAAGAAGTCTTCGCCGCCGCACGCCGCCGCCGCTGTATGTTCGATGGGAAGAATACGCTGGCTTGTTTCATCGCCAGCCGTTCGGATATCGACGACCTCATTCCGATGCTCACAGCTTATCAGATTGAGTGGAACAAGCTCCATCACCGCCTGGCTCGTTTTCCTAACGCATTTTCCCTGCCCGAAATCAGCGATCGGATCACGAACGTTTCTCGCCTGGCTGAGCTTCTGGAAATTTCAGAAGAAGATTTCGAGCGCCTCTATGCAATTTGGGACCACGAACTGGGCGCCAACCTGCAGCGGATTGCTGAAGACCACTGCGATCTGCGTGTGCGCCTGCTCAGCGGCTCATTGAGCGAGTACCGCCGCGCTCGCAGCGGTTGGTGGGAAAACATCCGCCAGGCGGTTCCGGATATTTCCGAGAGGCCTGTCTATTTCGTCTCAAGCAACACCCACAGCCTGGCTAACAGCCTTTCTGGTTACGCATTGATCCGCCAGAAGCGCCTGCTCCGTTTTCTCCAGCTCCCAGGCAATGCCGGGCTTCTAAACGAATGGAACGACATCCAGGCGGGCAGCACCCCCAGCAGCCGTGAAAACTTCCTTTACTATCTGCTGCGCAAATCCCAGCAGCACCCCAATGGACAATTCCTGCTTCAAGAGCAGTTTGAGTATGAAAATCTGCACGGCATCCGGCGGATTCCGAGCAAACACTCCTTGGATGTCGAAGCGCAGGTGATCGATATCAAAAAGCTAGTACTCCACAAGATGGATCCCCGTCTCAGGTTGAGTTCCGGTTCCAGGAAGCTGGCCGGATCGGATGCCCTTATCTTGAATATCGATTACCCACTGGGTTTGGCGGCTTATGATATTCTCGCCGAAGTCTCTACCCATGTGGGCAGCGTTCTGGGGGTTTATGTGATGGGTAAGGCGGCGACTTTAAACGGTGTGATCGGCGATGTGATGATCTCTAGCGTCGTGCACGACGAGCATTCCAGCAATACCTACCTTTTCCCGAACTGCTTTTCGGCGGCAGATGTGACTCCCGACCTGGTCTACGGCGCAGTCTTGGACAACCAGAAGCTGGTGACCGTCCAGGGTACATTCCTGCAAACTGCCGATTATATGGATGTATTCTACCGAGAAGGCTACACGGTCATTGAGATGGAAGCCGGACCATATCTTTCAGCGGTCTATGAGATGTATCGTCCTACCCGTCATCCGGTGAATGAGATCATAAACCTGCATGGACTGCACTTCGATATCGGGATGCTCCATTACGCCTCAGATACTCCTTTGGGGAAGGGTAAGAACCTGGGCGCCGGCAGCCTCTCATATTTTGGGATGGATCCTGCCTATGCAGTTTCCCTTGCGATCTTGCGCCGTATCATTACCCTGGAAACCGCCCGCATTCAGAACCTGCGCAGTCCGCGCCTCTAAGCATTCTTGACCTTCCTTCCACTGCTTTTCCGCCATCGCCAGAGAGTAAGAAGGCGTGAACCACACGCCAGATCCGCTGTTTGAGACTTGGGGCGTCTCAGGCTGCCGGCTCCGGTTGCGCCCCCCTCCGCCTCATGTGCGAACTTCAAGGTGTCCCCCCGGATCCCCGTGGACGGATGCTGTTAGATCTGGCAAAATTCACCAAACTCAGGTCCATGGAGCGCTTACATCTGAGTGAGAAAACAGGCCAGAATCTTAATCAGGTCAGGTTTTGAGCGATTGATCTGTGATTGAAAGCGCCTGGTTCAAGATCTCAAAGCCCTCTGCCAGCTCTTGCTCCGTGATGATTAACGGCGGGATGATCAAGACGGTATGCCAGTGTGTGTATAGATATACTCCATGATCGAGCATAAATTTCCGGAAGGCGTTCATCTCAGAGCTGCTGCTGTTGAAGGGCGCAAGCGGTTCTTTGGTGCGCCGGTCGCGAACCAGCTCGAGGATTCCGAATAATCCGATTGAGCGCACCTCCCCAACCGAAGGATGGTTCTCCCCCAAGTCGGTCAGCATGCGGTGGAGCACCAGGCCCATCTTTGCCGCATGTTCGACCAGGTGATCATCCTGCAGCACCTGGATATTTGCGATTGCCGCCGCCAGCGATATGGGATGGGAGTTGTAGGTCAAACCGCTCTGGTAAACCCGCTCCTTAAAGAACGCTGCGATATCTGGGCGCATCCCTACGGCGCCTAGCGGGGCGTATGCAGAAGTCAGCCCCTTTGCCATCGTCAAGAGATCAGGTACAACACCCCAGTGGTCGACCGCAAACCATCTTCCCGTTCGACCGAATCCGCTCATCACCTCATCGGCAATCATCAGGATCCCGTATTTGTCGCACAGCCTCCGCACCCCCTGGAGATATCCTTCGGGTGGGATGATTACCCCGTTCGTGCCGGTGACGCTCTCAACCAGCACCGCTGCGATGCTGTCGCTGCCCTCGTATTGGATGATCTCTTCCAGATGGTTGAGGTAATCCAGGGAGAATTCCACCTCAGCGATCTCAGGGTTTGTCCGGTGAAAAGTGGATCGGTAGCGGTATGGATCGAGGAAATGCACGACACCTGGCATGGTATTTGGCTCCCAGGCTGTTCGCCGGGGGTCTCCAGTCGCTGCCATTGCGCCGGCAGACGCTCCGTGATAAGAGCGGTAGCGTGCCAGGATCTTATGTTTGCCGGTGAAAGCTCGTGCCAGTTTGATTGCGTTCTCATTCGCCTCCGCCCCTCCCAGCGTGAAGAGGAAATGGTCCATATCGCCGGGGGTGATTTCAGTCAGGAGCTTTCCCAGGATGGCGCGCGGTTTGCTGGCCATCGGCGGTCCCGCGAAGGGCAGCTCACGGGCTTGATTGACGATCGCCTCGATCACGCGTTCGTCGCCATGCCCGATATTGACGCACATCACCATCGAATTCAAATCCAGATAGCGTTTTCCGCTCACATCCCAAAAGTACACTCCCTTTGCTTTCTTGATCGGGATCGGTGAAACGTTGCCCTGGGCAGACCATGTCCAAAATGTGTGCTCCATGGAGAGGGGAAGGATTTCAGAATCCGGAATATCGATCATATTTCCTCGAGAGATGCTGGGATTTAATTTTCTGAATGGTATCACAGTTCGAAAATTGCCGCTATTCAGGCGGCCTTTACGAAAGACTTGCCACCTGATAAGATTGCTGCGGTTTTCTAACCTCAGAAATTCCATTGGAGCATGCAATGTCCGAAGAAATGCGCATGTGGGTAGAAATACTGTTCAATATTTCGTATTTGATCGTTATTTGGGTGCTGGTGATCTCGATGGCGGCGCGTCGGCATGAGCTGAAAGCTGAAAAACGCCGCCAGGCAGATTTGCTGATCGCGGCTTTTGCCCTGCTTGCCCTGGGCGATACCGGTCACGTCGGATTCAGGGTCTGGGCTTACGCCCTTGGTGGTCTGCAGAGCAGGATCCAAGTCCTCTCGTGGGAGATCAGCCTGGTTGGGGTCGGAGCCCTGATGACTGCCGTTACGGTCACCCTTTTTTATGTGCTCATGCTTGAACTCTGGCGCGTTCGCTTTCACCAGCGCTACGGCTGGTTTGAGATCCTGCTGTTGGCATCCGCTGCAGTCCGTTTCGTGCTAATGGTCCCGCCAGTCAACGCCTGGGATAGCGTTGTGCCGCCTCAACCCTGGTCGCTCGTCCGCAACCTCCCTCTGGTAATTCAGGGCTTAGGTCTCGCATATCTAATCCTTCGAGATGCGGCGCGGTTTCATGATCGCACTTTCAAATGGATTGGGGTTAGTATCCTCGTTTCCTACGCCTGTTATCTGCCGGTGATTTTATTCGTCCAGCGCTTCCCTGGCATCGGGATGCTGATGATCCCAAAAACGGTGGCTTATGTTGTCATCGGGATCTTGGCCTATCTGGATCTTTTCAAGCCGCTAGCGGCTCCGGTAAAGGCCGATCCTGTGAGTGTCTAGCGTCAGCGCGCCTTCTCCCTGCCTTATTCCAGTGGCGGGCTGCTCGCGATTAGTTTTTTCATTCACCAAAAACGGAGGGAAAATATGTACGGAGTTGTTCTTGCGCTTCATAACCTCATCCGCTGGGTTGCCCTGGGATTTGGGATTGCCGCAGCCGTTCTGGCCTGGGTTGGATGGCTCAGGAAGCGAGACTGGCATCCGTCCGATCGCAAGCTCGGCAGTTATTTCGCGATGTCGGTCGATATCCAGCTTCTGCTCGGGCTTCTGCTGTTCTTTTTCTTCAGCCCGCTTACCCGCACTGCCCTTCAGGATTTTGGCACTGCGATGAGCGTCGCAAACCTGCGCTACTTTGTCTTGGAGCACCCGTTCTATATGATTCTGGCCTTGGTCTTTGCCCATCTGGGCAGCATCCTGCCGCGCCGGGTGGATCAATCAACTTCCAAATTCCGCCGCGCCGCAATTTGGTTCACTCTTGCGGTGTTCATGATCCTGCTCGGAATGCCTTGGGCGCGCCCTTTGCTTCCATGGATTGGATAACCCCGAGCAGGACCATCGCCAAATGATTACTGGCTGGCTCGCTGTTTGTTAAGCTTCTTTTGATAATAGCGGTAAATACCTGGACCAGACATCCAGGATGGATTGGCGGCTTCGAATGCCTGGATATCATCCGGCGTTAAACCGCTTTCTTGCGCTTGGGTTTCTGCCCACCTCAGGAACTCTTCGTTGAACGCTTCCAGCGAAGGGCTTTTTTTCATGACTTTTTCGATCCAGGTTTCAATCTGGTCCAACTGCCGGATGAGATTGTTGAGGTGCCAATCCGCATCCTGAAAAATTCCGAAATGGGTTGGTGCGATCTGGTTGAAATCGCCCCGTTCGTATAAAACCTGGAGCTTTTTCGCGCTTTCTTTCCAAAGCTCCAGGTTGAATTCAGGCGGCGGCATCGGCAGCCGTAGATGCGGGGTCTTCCCGACTCTCACAGCCCCGATATCGCCAGTGAAGCAGATCTCGCTGAAGACGATGGCATAATGGTGATAGGCGTGCCCGGGGGTATCGATGACTTTAAAGGGCATTCCTTCGATCTCGAAGGTCTCTCCGTCGCTGTGGATCACTATCTTGTCTTCTGGAACGGGAAGAAACTCTCCCCATAATCGGCCCATCTGGTCGCCGTAGATCCGCTCGGCACTGGCGAGCAGCCGCTCCGGATCAGTCAGGTGAGGCGCGCCGACTGGATGGACGTGGATCCGAGCTCCCTGGCGCGCCCACCATCCTGCTGAGCCGCCGTGGTCCAAATGGATATGCGTGAGCAAGATATCTGTGATCTCTTCTGGTTGAATTCCTTCCTCGCCCAATCGAGCTGCCAGATTCGGGGTTGTGGACCCCGGGCCGCATTCAATCAGTACGCCGCCGTGTTTGTGGGGAACCAGATACGGCGGCAATCGTCCTGGGGATGCCCAGGAAATTCAAATCCAGGGTTTTCACTTCACCGGTTCGATTTGGTGAGGGTCTCATCGATCATTCTCCACGGTCTTCTTTGGGAGATTATTGTAATCGCTCCCGAACAATATTGTCAGCTTTTCTTCACATTTAGGAAAAGGAAAGTAAAATATTTTTGCAAGATCGCGCGGCCGATGTGCTAGAATTAACCCTATCCTCCGCGTCATTTTCTGCCAGGCGGAGTGGAATTGTTCAGGATCATTTTATAATGTCAATTTTGATTGTTGAAGATCATGATATTCTGCGTGAGGGACTTCAGATCCTCCTGGAGACCGAAGGATACCGCGTCACGACCGCGATGCACGGCAAAGATGCTCTCCAGCAAATGGAAAATCTGGTCCCAGATCTGATCCTTTCGGATATTTCCATGCCCGTCATGAATGGTTTTGAGTTCTACGAAGCCGTTCGGTCTCGCTCGGAATGGGTCGCAATCCCATTCATTTTTCTAACAGCCCGCGGCGATCGTGACGATATATTCACCAGCAAGAAGCTGGGCGCCGAAGATTATCTGGTCAAACCGGTTGAGCGCCAGGAATTGATCACCACCATTCGATCCCGGCTTGAGCGCAATCAGCAGCTGATGTTCGCTCAGCTTCAGCAAGCCTATGAAGCAAGCTTGATCATGCTTGCGAATGCCATCGAGCTTCGCGATAAATATACCCGCGGGCACGTTGAGCGGGTTCGCGACCTTTCCGTCCAGATTGCCGAGCAGCTCGGGCTCAGCGACTCGCAGATCTACGTCCTCCGTTTCGGCGCGATTTTACACGACATCGGCAAGATCTATATCCGTGAAGGCGTTCTGCGAAAAGCCGGCCCTCTAGATCACGATGAATGGGAAGAGATGAAGCGCCACGCCGAAATTGGAGCCGATCTGCTCGAAAAGATCCCTTACCTGACTTCCGCAATCCCGATCGTCCATTACCACCATGAGCGCTGGGATGGTAAGGGCTACCCGGAAGGATTGGTTGGCGACGCAATCCCTTTGGAAGCCAGGATCGTCGCCGTTGCGGACGCGTACGATGCGATGACCACCGCTCGGGTTTACCACGCTGAAAGCACCAGCGATCAAGCTATCGAAGAGATCTTGCAGAACAGCGGCGCTCGCTATGATCCAAGAGTGGTCGCTGCATTTCATCATGTGATCTATCAAAAATGAGCCGCCTGGCGGTTTCGGTCCATACCGGGACCTTATTCCTGCCAGCTCGATCGCTCATTAAGAATCTTCATCTCCTCGCTGGTCAACCTCAAACCGGCCGCGCCAAGATTGTCGTTCAATTGATCCAGGTTGCGTGGGCCGATGATCGGGCTTGTGATCAGCGGATTAGTCAGCAGCCAGGCAAGCGCGATCTGAGAGATTGAATATCCTCCCCTTTCTAGCCCAATCTTCTCCAATTCCTCCAGCAGGCTCCAGTTCTGAGCCTTTGAATAACGTTCCGCCCGCGTCTGCCTTGCGCTCTTGGGATTCATCCCAGGCCGGTATTTCCCGGTCAGGAAGCCGCCTCCAAGTGGGCTGTAAGGGATTACTCCGAGCCCGTAATTCTCGCAAACCGCGGAGAGCTCTCGTTCGAATTCGGCTCGGTTGACCAGACTGTAGTGCGGCTGAAGGCAGCAGTAAGCCTGCAGCTCATGCAGCCTGGAAACCCAGATCGCTTCAGTCAGCCGCCAGGCCGGGTGATTCGATGCGCCGATATACCGCACTTTTCCCAAATGCACCAGATCGTCGAACGCCTGCAGCGTTTCTTCGATAGGCGTCTCGGCATCGAACCAATGCGATTGGTACAGGTCGATATAGTCGATTTTCAATCTGCGGAGCGACCCCTCGACGGACGAGAAGATGTGTTTTCGCGATAACCCTTCGGCGTTCGGACCGCTGCCCAATCGCCCGCGGACTTTAGTGGCGATCACCACCTGGTCGCGCGGGATCTTGGAATCGATAAGCCAGCGCCCGATGATCGTTTCAGCAATCCCTCCCGGATTGCCCTCAGCCCAAACCGAATAGATATCCGCAGTATCGATAAAATTGATCCCGGCTGCGAAGCTGGCTTCTAACACTTCGAAGCTTGTTTTTTCGTCTGCGGTCCAGCCAAACTGCATGCTGCCCAAACACAGCTCAGATACCTTGATCCCGCTTTTTCCTAAATTTCGATATTCCATTTCAGAACTGGCCTCCACATGCATAGAGCTAATTTCGGAAGTCTGTAGCTCGATCCAATTTCTACATCATGCCTTTTAAATCGGCGCAGGCTGGAATAATCGCGTCACCTCATCTTGTTCCTGGCGCGGAAAAAGAGTGGCCCCCGCTGAAAAGCCAGACAATACCCTCGGTTCCCCGCCTTCATCCTCAAAAAAGCCGATTTCTGTGCAGGCGATCCCCGCCCTGGTTAGCGAATCGATCACAGCTTGGCTGCGATCTGGCGCAGCCGCGATCAGGAGCGCCCCTGACGCGATCGCCCCGAGCGGGTCCAGACCTAATCCTTCGCAAATTCGCCTTGATAATGGATAAACCGGTATTTTTTTGGGCTCTATTCGGATAGAAAGACCGCAAGCCGCAGCCATTTCCCACACCGCCGCGTAGATTCCACCTTCGGTGGGGTCGTGCATCGCGTGCACTCCCCCTGCTTCCAGAGCCGCCCTTGCATCCTGTAATACGCTGATCCCGGGTTCATAAAGGAATTGCTGGGCTGCTTCAAGTTCGGGTTGGCTCAAACCCACCTCCGGCTCGAGCAGCCGTCCGGCAAATTCCTTCCCAAGGATCGCCGTCGCTTCGATCGGAACGCCTTTTGTGATCAAAAGCCTGTCCCCAGGCAGAGCTCCCCTGGGAGAGACCAGCTTTTCGGGCGCCACTTCGCCGATCATTGTCCCGACCAATATTGGGCGGTCGATCCCGCGTGTGACCTCGGTATGGCCTCCGATCACTGTGAGATCGAACAATGCGCAGGCGTTCTGGAGCTGTGCCGTAATTTCGACTGCCTGTTTTCTAGCGCCTGCAGAAGGAAGCAGAATTGTGACCATGAGCCAGCGGGGCAGCGCTCCGGTAGTGGCGATGTCATTGACATTCACCTGCACCAGATACCAGCCGATCTCCTCTGATGTAAACGTGATCGGATCGGATTTAATCACCAGCAGGCGCTCCCCAACCTGGATGACGGCGCAGTCCAGCCCAATCCCTGGACCCTGGACGATGTCTTCTGCCTGGGTAGGCAGCCGGTTTATGAGCTCCTCCAGCAGCGGCGCAGGCAGTTTTCCGAAAGGCAGGTCGTTTGGTGGCATTCGATCAGGCTTTATATCCGATCATTCGCAGAAAACCCTTGCGCCAGACGATATCCTCATCCGCCTCGATTCCTTGTGGCGGAAAGCCGTCAATCACACCCAAGATCCCGCGTCCTTGCTCCGATTCCGCTACGATGACTTCGGTGGGGTTCGCGGTCGCGCAGAATATCCGGCATACTTCTGGCAGCATCTTCAGATTGTTCAGGATGTTGATGGGGAAAAAACCTTCGCCCAAGAACAAGATGAAGCTGTGGCCTGCACCGATCGCCAGGGCGTTTTGCTCTGCCAGGTTTATCAGCGCCGGGTCTGTCCCTGTGCTGCGGATCAGGCATTTTCCCGAAGCTTCACAAAATGCCAGCCCAAATTTGATCCCCGGGACTGTGCTGACCATCATCTCGTGCATGTCCTCGACAGTCTTGATGAAATGGGACTGCCCGAGGATGAAATTCATCTCAAGTGGTTTCTCTATCGTCACTGTGGTCAGATTCATACTTTCCTCCTGGACTTGGTTTGCTTCATAGGGGATTTTACTATAATAAAAAACGGGCGCTTATCGGAGAATAATGCGCCCGTTGCAAAAATCGGGTCATTGGTTACTAGCTGGTGTAGTCGAGAGGGTTTACCTTGGCGCCGTTGATCGAAAGCTCGAAGTGCAGATGCGCTCCACTCGAGTTGCCGGTGCTGCCGAGGGCGCCGATATAGCCGCCCTGGTATACGCTCTGACCGCAGCCCACACCGATTGAGCTCAAGT
The DNA here is from genome assembly GCA_963827155.1 of uncultured Chloroflexia bacterium. Lineage (GTDB taxonomy): Bacteria > Chloroflexota > Anaerolineae > Anaerolineales > UBA4823 > UTCFX2. Next base: position 509,091 of record CAWGZV010000003.1, read on the forward strand.
GGGCGTACGCTGATTGCCAGCCGTTCCCATGGTCGACCACGATCAGGTTGCCGTACCCGTAATCCGACCAGCCGGCATAAACTACTACCCCGCTGTCGGTCGCAAAAATCGAGTTGCCTGTCTGCCCGGTGATGTCGATGGCAGGATGAACCCCAGGATCATACGCGTACCCAGACACACCGTGTTCGGTTGTCGGCCAAACAAAAGTGCCTGTTCCGACCGCGCCTTCATAGATGCTCCCGCACGCGCCCTCCCCGTAATATCGGGCGGCGGCAGCATTCTGGCGCGTGATCGCCGGCGGTCCCCAGTCTTTGATCGCTCGCTTACCGCCCGGAACGATTAACCAGGATCCCGGTTCGATGCTTGCGCTTGGATCCGTGCTGGCCAGGTCAATAAAGTTGCCAGGGTAATCGACAATGTCCTTTTGGTCCACTCCAAAGAAATCCGCCACTCCCGAAATGATATCGCCTTCTTTCCACTGATAATACGTTCCGTTCGTCGGCAGGATATTCAATACCTGATTCGGTTTCAGAAAATGTGGGTTGTCGTTCAACACCTCATAATTCCCCCACAGCACCGTTTCGGGTTTCAGGTTGAAATTCAGTGCGATGCTGAACAGGGTATCCCCCGCTTGAACGGTATAAGTGATCACGTCTACCCGCGGCCGCGATGGGATGATCGTTTTTGGGTTGGTGGCGCGGATAATCCCCTCGCTGACATAGACAGGCGTTGCCAGCGGGCTAAGTGCAAAGGGCAGCGGCTCAGGAGCTGCTGATTTTTCCTGGTCTCCGCTTCCTTCTGCACTCCGGGTATTCTCTGGGGCGGCTGCTTCCACATCGCTTCCTCCCCAAAATCTCTGCCAGAGCACAAAGCCGAGCAGGATCACAACCCCAATCATCAGCATATTCAATCCGACCTGCTGGAGGATGAAACCTGTTTTTTGGCTGGTTTTTGCAGGCGAGCTTTTGCCGGCGGATTTTCCGCTCTCGGGGGCTTGCATCCTTTCAGCCGCTTGGTCGTTCTGCGGCGGGATGATGTTTTCTACCGAAGGTTCGTTTTGGTTGGGTGAATCGTTCTGCGTCAGGTTGTCTTCCATATTCCTCTTCGTCAATGTCATAAAATCCAGGAAATTTCTATTTCTCCAGACATGCGCGCTGCGACTTCCGTAGTTATGGAGCTTTATTATACCCTTCTGAGGACTTCGAGAAAGCTCTCCGACCTTAGAAAGAATTAATCAGCGCGTTCTCTGGGTTTCGCTTCTCAGCCTGTTCGAAACGCATGCTACAATTGAAGCGCTTCGGCTGGTGAACTTGGGCTGAGCATGATCAAACGCATGAAAGGGATTTTGCTGCGAAAAGTGGGTGTTCGGCGATCTGTGGGTCTCAGGCAAAACGCTGGCATCTTGCGATCCATAGCGAACAAACGATCAGTGAGTGTCAAGCCATCAATGGCCAGCAAGCGATCACTGGGTAGCAAGCGATCACTGGGTAGCAAGCGATCACTGGGTAGCAAGCGATCACTGGGTAGCAAGCGATCAAATGGTTAGCAAGCGATCAAATGGGTAGCAAGCGATCAAATGGTTAGCAAGCGATCAAATGGTTAGCAAGCGATCAAATGGTTAGCAAGCGATCAAATGGTTAGCAAACGATCAATGGGTATTAGGCATAACGCGGGTAGCAGTCGATCATTCATATTCAAGCGGTTGGCCGTCGTTGCGATCGGTGCGGGTCTGCTGTCTTGCAGGCTGGCGATCCTTGGCATTGAACAGCCGGTTCCAAAGCTGCCGACCCCCACTCCTACCGCTGTGCTTACCCGGACCTTCACGCCAACTGCTACCAACACACCCACGGTTACCCCTGTCCCAAGCCCCACGCCCACCGCCACCTCGACCCCCACACCGATTTTGTTTGTCGGCGAACACACCCCGCTTCCTCTCGAATTGGAGGCGATCACTGCCGAGAATGCCGGTCAGGTTTCAGCCCTGGCAGAATGGCGCGAATCCTCTGTCTCCGACCTCGACTGGACCCCAGATGGGCAGCTTCTCGCAGTTGCCAATGAATTTCAAATCAACCTTTACCAACCCGAGACCCGCCAGCTGATCCGCAGCCTGTATCCTTCAAAGGAAGGCGTGGTTGACATTGCTTTCAGCCCGGGAGGGTCCTGGCTGGTTGTTGGAACCCGTCAGGGTGGGGAGGAAGCCGGATACGCCTCCAGCCTTGAGCTCTGGTCTGGTCCGAATTGGAAGCCGCTCGGACCGCTTTATGGGGCGCCCACAGGCTTGAACGATATGGCCTTCACTCCCGACGGAGATTACTTTGCGGTCGTCTATGCCAGCCCGGGATACCGCGCCAGCCATGTCGATTTCTGGGATGCCAGGACCTGGTCGCTCAATACCTCGTTGGATACCGGCACCATATTGAATGTTGCGATTTCCGCGGACGGCGGTTATCTCGCCACTTCACCCGATCAATATGACATCCAGATTTGGGACCTCAAGCAGCATGAGATCCTTTACCGTATGCCCACCTCTTTCACGGGCGCGGTGAATACCCTGAAATTTTCTCCAGACAGCGGAATCCTCGCCACGGGTCATTATGATGGAATGGTGAGGCTTTGGGACATTCTAAAAGGTGAGCTTCTTTTGGAGTTCGATACCGGCGCGGTCGTTGAGAGCCTGACCTTCTCCCCAGACGGTCTGATCATAGCCACCGGCGGCAGTTTTGAAAACAGCCGGGTTCAGCTCTGGGCAGCCGGCACCGGGGCGAACCTGCGCACATTGGATAATCAATCCGGCGGGATATCTTCGCTCATCTTCTCCCCAGACAGCAAATATCTCGTCTCGGCTTCTCACGATGGACTGCTCCGCCTGTGGGGTGTTCGGCCTTAAGCAATGCCGCCTCTGGCCTTAAAGCGGGTTCCGTTCTTGTTCGTCATCCTGGCCCTTGGCTGGATGGCAATCCCCCTGCAGAATCGTGCCGCAGGACCTCTTCGTCAAACTAAAAAAAATACCCTGGTCTTAATCAGGACCTTGGAGCTGGGACCTTGGGATATCGTAACGGCGGTTTCCTGGTCGCCGTCCGGGGAAATCGTGGCTGTCGCTGCCGGGGATCAGCTGATTGTGTATCCGATAGAAAGCTGGAAGCCCCTCGTCGCGCTGAAGCTTGGCGCGCTCACCCGCGGGTTGGCATTCAGTCCGGATGGTCGTCTGCTGGCTGCCGGAAGTCAGGATGGTTATTTGCGTATTTGGTCGCTCGATCGGCTCCAGCAAGATGGCGCCTCGGCGTCTTTCATCGAGCTCGCCGCGCACCGCAAGGGAGTCAACACCGTCAGCTTCAGCCCAGATGGCAGCTTGCTTGCCAGCGGCGGGAATGACGCCATCGCTCGCGTTTGGAATCCAGAAAATGGGGAGCTGATCGAAACGGCAGTAGGTGGGACATTCGCCATCCCTTCCCTCGATTTCTCTCCCGATGGAGCGGTGATCGGGGTCGTAAACGGCGGCCTGGTCCGCCTGCGCCAGGTCGGATCGGAGCGTATCACCGGCACCTTCCAGGCCGCCTCGCCCCTGTTCAATCTGGATTACAGCCCGGATGGAAGCTTGCTGGCGGTCACCGGTGTGGACGGCATGCTCAGGCTCTGGAAGGTCGAAGAAGCCTATCGTACAGGGCATTTAGATTTTCCTGAACCGCTCCTCCTTCCCGCGAATTCAAAGCTCACCGGTACGTTTCGAGATCTGGTATGGCAGGTTTCGTTCAGCGCCGATGGTCGTTGGCTGGCTGCAGCCGGCGGAGATGGAAAAATCCGCTTGTGGGATCCTGAAAGTGGAGATGAGATCGCTGCCGTCATCGCCCATCCCAGGGGCGCTTCAGGGCTGGCTTTCAGTCCAGATGGCAGCATGCTTGCGAGTGGTGGATTGGACGGTAGTGTGAAGATCTGGGAAATAGAACCGTAATCGTGGAAATTCGGGGAATTAATTGATCAGAGGATTAAGGCGCAGGTTGGGCGACCGCCGTCAGCTGCAGGTGGAACTGTTGGGCTCCGTAAGTGGCTGTAGCCTGTGGTCCGGTCACGGTGGACTCAAGCGCGGATGAAACCGAGTTGTTGTTGCCGGCACTGCCGCCATCGCCGCTGTTGATACAAGCGATTGAAGCGAATAACAGGATCATGAAGACCAAAATCACCCGCAGATAAAGCTTATTCATCTCACTCATCTTGTCCCTGGTGTTTTTCGAATAATGGTTCTTCCAGCCGTTTTCGACTGCATCATGATTTGCAAGGGATGCTCGAGAATTCCTAGGCACACACCCTTCTAGATGCAAGGTTCTTGCCAAAAAATGAAAGAAATGCCAAATTCTCTTCGGTTATAATCCCTAAGATTTCCCTGAAGAGTTAACCATGGTTGCAGATTCGCAAATAACGGGATTACAAGGGCTCATTACAGACGAGATCCTCGCCGCATTTGGCGTGCGGTCGAAGAGTTGGTTGAGAGGCGCGCTTGCCCCCATTTTTTGGCTGCCATCCAATTCATTTGCCCGAATGATTGCGAAAATCGACGGTGTTGTCGGCGAGGAAGGTCTGCAAGCAGCCGCGGCTGAGCTGCTCCCTCGCTTTACGGATGATGTGCTCGTAAGCGGAATTGATAACGTCCCCCCGGAAGGGCCGCTGCTTATCGCCTCGAATCACCCGGGTGCCTATGACGGGGTCGCGATCCTTGCCAATATCATGCGTCAGGATTTGAAGCTGGTCGTCAGCGATGTGCCCTTCATCCGCAGCCTGCCGGCGATATCGAGCCATATGATCTACACCCCCGCCTCCATCCAATCTCGAATGGCTGCGATCCGAGCGCTGATCCGGCATTTGAAAAGCGGCGGCGCGGCCTTGATTTTTGCTAGCGGTCGAGTTGACCCCGATCCAGCTCTGCTTCCCGGCGCCAGCGATAACCTGGGATTATGGTCGTCCAGCCTGGAGCTGGTAATGAGACAGGTGCCTCAAACCCGTCTGCTGGTCTCGATCGTCAGCGGTGTCCTGGCGCCGGCTTGCTTGCACAGCCCACTCACCCGCCTGGTTGATGAACCCTGGCGAAGACTTAAGCTCGCCGAGTTCCTGCAGGTCATCCAACAGGTGGTCTTCAAGCGTAATTTTAGTCTCCGTCCGCGGGTTTACTTCGACCTGCCGCATACCGCATCTGAGCTCCTGGCTGAAGCCCCTTCCGCCGATCTTCAGGAAGCGATTATCCAGCGGGCAAGAGTTGCACTTGCCCTTCACCTTGCGACTATCGAGACGACCTGAGTTTTATGGGATATCCCGCGTTGACCAAGATAACAAACCCGCGATCCCCCGTCGATTCCGATGATTGCAATAACCTGTTGCGTATAGCCTGATTAAACGCTGCCAAAAAGCTCGATAAATTTTTGCTCCCGATCCATCCCTGCCTCTGGAGCTTCTTTTTCTCCCAAGATCTGCAGCCACAGCAGGAATTCGGCGTTGCCTTTTGGACCGAGCAGGGGTGAGCGGATCAATCCAGCTGCCGTAAATCCAGCCTGGTCGCAGAATTCCACTAAGCTTTTCAGCACCTCCCGGTGGACTGCCTGGTCGCGGATGACCCCGTCGCCCCGGCTGGTGATCTGCCTTCCTGCTTCGAACTGCGGTTTCACCAGCGCAATTAAATCTCTGCGGTTAAATCCCTCTGCCCCGCTGCTCTCGCCGGAAAACCACTTTCCCATCACCGGCAGCAAGATCTTTAGAGAGATAAAACTTGCATCGACAGTCGCTAAATCGATCCGTTCCGGCAGCTTCTGCAGGTATCTCGCATTCACCCCTTCCATCACCACCACACGCCGATCCTGGCGCAGCTTCCAATGCAAGATCCCTCGACCGACATCGATCGCATAAACGCGCCTTGCCTCATGTTGGAGCAGGCAGTCCGTAAAGCCTCCGGTCGATGCCCCCACATCCGCGCACACTTTCCCTGCCGCGGATATTTCAAAACTCTCGACTGCCGCCGCTAGCTTCTCGCCGCCCCGCGAGACATATGCCGGTCCCCAATCGATATCGATGTTCGCGTTTTCCTCCACCATGGATGATGGTTTCAACACCAGCTCGCCTGCTGACCGTACATTTCCTCCCATCACCAGGCGCTGTGCCAGGGACCGGCTCTCCACCAGTCCTTGTTCAACCATCAGCAGGTCTATTCGCCGCTTCGCCATGGAGTGATTATATCTCAGCCAGACTTTCTATCTCTTTTCAGGGGATTATGCTATGATTAATCCATGTTTCTGGGGAATTGGATGACAATCCTCTCTGCGTTGATCAAAACGATGCGCCCGAAGCAGTGGGCAAAGAATCTGGTCATCTTCGCAGCCCTCGTCTTTGACCGCCAGCTTGGGCTGAATAATCTCAACGCCGTGCTTCGGACGGTCGCCGGATTTATGATCTTCTGCCTGCTTTCTGGTGTGGTCTATTTGATCAATGATATTGCGGATGTTGAGGCAGATCGAATCCACCCTCAGAAAAAGAACCGCCCAATCGCTTCCGGATTGCTTCCGATCCCCGTTGCCCGGGCTGCAAGCGCCGTAATCCTCATTGTTCTTTTCCCGCTGGCATATCTGCTCTCCTCGGGCTTCGCAGCAGTCGCCCTCGCTTTCTTTCTGCTCAACCTGGCATACTCCAAGTGGTTGAAGCATATTCCCCTCATCGATGTTTTTACGATCGCATTAGGATTTGTCCTGCGAGTAGTGGCTGGGATTGCACTGATCCAAGTCGCTCGCTTTTCTCCCTGGCTCTACGTTGTCACCACGCTGGCTGCTCTTTATGTTGGCTTTGGGAAGCGCCGAGCCGAGCTGAGCCTGCTGGAGAGCAATGCCGATAATCATCGAAAAGTATTCAGCGGGTATTCGCTGGCGCTCCTCGATCAGTACCTGATCATCGTCTCGGCTACTACGATCGTCGCATACAGCCTATACACTTTCTCTGCCCCCAACCTGCCGGATAATCACGCCATGATGCTGACGATCCCGTTTGTGCTCTATGGGATTTTTCGCTACCTCTATTTAATCCAGATCAAAGGATACGGCGGAGCGCCTGAGGACGTGCTCTTCACCGACCGGCCTCTGCAGGCCGCAATTTTATTATGGGGCTCAGCCATCCTGCTCATTTTCTACGTTTTTTGATGTTATCTCCAATGTTCCATTTCAAATCCCCATCTAAAAAACAATGCCAGCCGTAACCGCGACCGCTCCCGGAAAAATCATCTTGTTTGGCGAACATGCCGTTGTCTATGGTCGGCCTGCTATCGCTGCACCGGTCTTTCAGGTGCGCGCCCGGGCGGTGGTGAGTGCTGAACCCCTCCGAGCTCAGGGCGAGGTGTTGATCCAGGCCCCGGACCTCGGTTGGGAATCATGGCTGACAGACTTACCAACCGATCAGCCGATCGCCCATACCCTTTTACTGATCCAAGAACACTTCCATATCGATCACATCCCAGCTTGCACCATCCGGATCAGCTCGTCAATTCCGATCGCCGCAGGAATGGGATCTGGAGCGGCGGTTTCGGTTGCCCTGATCCGAGCAGTTGCTGGCTTCTTGGGGAAGCGGTTATCCGATCAGGTCGTATCCGACCTGGCATACGAAGTTGACCGGCTTCATCATGGGACGCCGTCAGGGATTGACAATACGACGATCGCATTTTCCTTACCGGTATTTTTCGTCCGCGGCCATCCGGCAGAAATATTAAAAGTACCGGCTCCTTTCACCCTGGTAATTGCGGATACCGGGGTTAAAAGCCCTACCTTGACTGCAGTGGGCGATTTACGCCAGCTCTGGCAGCAAGCTCCAGACGATTATGAGCGCCTGTTCGACCAGGTTGGCGAAGCAGCCAGCGCTGCCCGCCGTTGGATCGAGAATGGCAGCCCGCACCTGCTGGGCGAGCTGATGGACCAGAACCATGACTTGCTTGTGAAAATGGGGGTCTCCTCTCCAGAGCTCGACCGGTTGGTCGCTGCCGCGCGCGAATCCGGCGCCCTCGGGGCGAAGCTTTCCGGCGGCGGAAGGGGAGGCAACATGATTGCACTGGTGGCTGAAAATGCCGCCGAATCTGTTGAATCAGCCCTGCTCTCTAGCGGAGCCTCTCGAACCTTCATCACAACGATCCGCGCTTCCGGAAAAAGCTAATGCCAGACCAGCGATCTCTGCAGCGTTCAAGCGAGCAGCCTGTGATCTTCCTCAAGATGGGAGGATCCCTGATCACGGAGAAGGACCGCCCGCATACCCCTCGCCTTGACGTGATCCAGCGCCTTGCGGAAGAAATCGCCGCGGCATGGAACCCCAGTGCAGGCTTTCACCTGCTCCTCGGTCACGGATCTGGATCCTTTGGTCATGTCCCTGCCCAGCGCTATGGTACTCGCCAGGGTGTTCGGGGTCAGGAAGGCTGGCGTGGGTTTATTGAAGTCTGGCGCGAGGCCGCCCAGCTTAACCGCCTCGTGATGGATGCCCTGGAGAACGCCGGTTTGCCGGCAATTTCCTTCCCACCATCTGCCGCGGTGATCGCCGCGGATGGAGTCCCTGTAATTTGGGACCTCAACGCGCTTGAATTTGCCCTAAGGGCTGGCTTACTGCCGGTGGTCTTTGGAGATGTCGTCTTCGACCGGACCCGCGGCGGCACAATCCTTTCGACTGAAGATTTATTCGGCTATCTGGCAGGGCACCTGCAGCCTCGCTTGGTCTTGCTCGCCGGGATAGAAGCGGGCGTCTGGCGGAATTTTCCCGAATCGACCGATTTGATATCGCAACTCTCCCCTCCCGATCTGCTTACCTTATCAAAAAACCTGGGGGGTTCGATTGCCGCCGATGTCACCGGCGGGATGGCAAGTAAAGTCCGCCAGAGCCTTGATCTTGTGCAGCGCCTGCCCGGCCTTCAGGTGATGATATTTTCTGGCGAAGCCCCTGGCGCAGTGGCTGGTGCACTTTCCGGTGAGCGGCGCGGCACCCTGATCACTTCAGGCTGAACCCCAGAACCTGATTTTCTTCCCCAATGGGCTTCACCCTCAGTTCACCTTTCTTGTCACAGCCGGAAATTCCAACGTTATTCTGATCTCCTTCGTACGCGATTCTTATACGGATTTGCTATCATTCAAGATGTATCAAGTACAACTAAGGACATGAGAAGCGAACCTATTATTAATTTCAATTGGAGGTGTATGATGACTTACCTAATACGTTGGGATCCTTACCGAGAGATATCAAACATGCGCACTGCGCTTGACCGAGTTGTGAATGACTCAATGAACGTTCCCCATATGTTGCGTCAAAATGGCTGCTGGGCCCTTACACTGGATGTTGCTGAGACGGATGATGGCTTCATGGTCAAAGCCTCCTTGCCCGGGATCAACCCGGAAGACCTGGAAGTGACCTATGACTCAAACGTGCTGACGATCAAGGGCGAAGTGAGGAAGGAAGAGGATGTTGACGAAGAGCGCTATCACCTGCGCGAGCGCCGCTACGGAACTTTCAGCCGAAGCGTGTCCCTGCCGGCTTCAATTAAAGCCGATCAAATCGAAGCCAATTATCAAGCGGGAATCCTGACCCTTCACCTGCCGAAGAGTGAAGACGCCAGACCAAAGCGGATCAAGGTGCGCAGCATTGAAGATAAGGCGTTGATCGAAGGCAAAGCCTCATCGATCAGCAAGAACTAAACTCGCTGACCGACCATCGGCAGTTGAATAATAAACCGCAAAGCAGGGCAGTCGAAGGGCTGCCCTGCTTTTTTGATCTCCGCCTCATATTAACCGGCGTAGAGACCCTCGGGTCTTAAATCCCCTGCGCTGCCCGCCATTTCTTAATCTGTTCGGCGTGTTCTTCTTCATGTAGAAAGGTATCTTCACCGATCCACTTCCACAAAGGGATCCCCTTCTGCCAATCAAAGCGCTTCGCATCGCCGAGGTCTCTATCTGTAAACGCATCCAGGCGCCGGAGGGTTTGTTTTCTAACCCCATGAAAGTCAACCCAAATCTGTTCCAAAGCGCGGTCTTTGCCTTCTGCCCACCAGTTCGCGTTGATCTCGTCCAGCGGCAGCTCCGCCAGGTGCACCGTGCTGGGCCTCTCACCCTGTGCCGCCTGCCAGAGCAGCTTAACCAGCTCAGCCTCCCACATGGTCATGTGAAACAGCAGGTCCTTGATCGTCCATTGTTCAACCACACCGGTCCTGGACAGCATCTCATCGTCTAAGCCTTCCAGCCCCGCCATTATGATATTCCGGCTCTTCCCCAGCGCCTCGATCAGCTCTCCTTTGTTCACGCTTCTCTCTCCGCTTTCAGCTTGGATAAGAAACTTTCCATCGCCCCATTGAATGCGGCAGGTTGTTCCATGTTCAGCAGATGCCCCGCGTTCGGGATCAGCTCCAGCCGGGACCCGCGGATCCCGCTGTGCATGTCCTTTGCTTCTTGCGGTGGGATCAGCTGGTCATCCGCGCCGTGCAAGATAAGGGTTGGGATCGTGATCGACTCTAACATCGGGCGCGAATCGGGGCGTCCCTTGAGGGCCATCAGGTCGCCGACCATCCCTTCCAGCGAGATCGAGTACATGATCGAACGGACTTTCGCTGTCAGCTCGGGATTGTTCTCGATGTTCTCTCTGGTCAGCATCTTCGGGAGCATCCCCTCGCCAACTGCCTCGATCCCTTTGGTGCGCGCAGTCTCGGCAGCCTGGTCGCGCCCTGCTTTCCCATCCGGTGAATCATTCCCTGCTCGGGTTGCGGCCAGCACAAGGGCGCCAGTAAGAGCCGCATACTTTCGGACAAATGCAAACGCCACGTAGCCGCCCATCGATAGCCCGCAGATCACGATCTTTCGATCGATCTTCAGCGCCTTGATCAGCTCGGCGATATCGTCGGCAAATTGCTCCATCGAAGCATTGCCTGAACCTGCCTCAAATTCCCCGTGACCGCGCAAATCTACTGCGATCACGTGCGCCTGGTTGGAAAGCGTCTTCATCTGCGGCTCCCACATTTTCTGGCTGAGCGGGTACCCATGCACCAGCACAAGCGGTACACCCTCACCCGCTTCACTGAATGCCATTGAAAATCCATTGACCATAAGCTTCATGAATTATCCTCCTTTGGTATACTGTTAATTCTATCAGGAATGTCCGGTTCGATCAGAAATTGGGCGCAAACGAGCGATAGTTGCCGGCTTCACCGTTTGGGACCGGTAAAGCTTCTCATAAGGGTGTTTAAGCATCCAGCCGTGGTTTGGTTATGCCAGATTTCGAAGTAAAACTCAGCGTAAGCAGTCTGTCTTATGAATATCTTTCCGCTCGCCGGAACCAAAAGGTGCGGGCGCTGGAAAAGCTCAGCTTCAATTTAAAGGCTGGTCAGCTCCTCACCATCCTCGGACCAAGCGGCTGCGGGAAATCCACCTCCTGAATATCATTGCCGGTTTGCTGGAGATCCAGGAGGGTGAGATTTTCCTCAATAACCAGCCGATTACCGATGCCGGGCAAGACCGGGCCATGGTTTTTCAATCGCCAGCCTTACTCCCCTGGCGGACTGTCCTTCGGAATGTGTCATACGGTCTGGAAATCCAGGGAGCTGCTCGCAGTGAGGCTAGAGATCGCGCGATGAAGTACATCGAGCTGGTTGGACTGAGCGGCTTCGAAGAGAGCTACCCCCACGAGCTTTCTGGCGGGATGCAGCAGCGCGTCAATCTGGCCCGCGCCCTCGCGACCGAGCCGCAGCTTCTGCTGCTGGACGAGCCGCTCGCCGCCCTCGATCCTCTCTTGCGCGAGAATATGCAAAACGAGGTCCAGCAGATTTGGATGAAAACTGGCACAACGGCTCTTTTTGTGACCCACATGATCAGCGAAGCGATCTTCCTGGGAGACCAGGTGATGACCCTGACCGAGCGTCCCGGGCACGTGCGCGAGCTGATCGAGGTAAATCTGCCCAGGCCGAGGCCGCTGACCATCCGGCGCCAGCCTCTTTTCAGGGACCTAGAAGACCATCTTTGGAACCTTCTCCAGGACAGCAATCAAACCCAAAAGGAAGCTTGGGGATCGGTTGTACAACCTTTCGAAGAGTCGAGTTAACCCAACTGATCGAAAAACTTCAACCAGGTTAATGCGAGTTCCTATGGCGAGGAAATTGGGTCCCAAAAAGTCAAATCGAGAATTAAACCTCCTGGGTGCTGCAGCAGTCCTAGCATTTTTCGTATTCTGGGAATTGCTGGCCTGGTCGGGATTTATCAAGCCGATTTTCATCAGCTCTCCCAGTGCCATCTTCAAAGCCGCCCTCTGGCTCTCCTCCCACGGGCTTTGGAATGATATCCTGGTCAGCTTCACAGAATTCGCAGTCGGCTTCCTGGCAGCTTGTGTGATTGCCGTACCCCTGGGATTAATCATCGGATGGTATCCCCGCCTGAATGCCGTGTTTGATCCATTCGTCACCGCCTTAAACGCGATGCCGCGGGTTGCATTGATCCCGTTGATCATCCTCTGGCTGGGAATTGGAATGGAATCCAAAGTTGCCCTTGTGTTCTTGGGTGCATTTTTCCCATTGATCTTGAATGTCATGTTAGGGGTGAAAACAGTCGACGAAGGCCTTCTGAACTGTGCCCGTTCGTTTGGAGCCGGAGACCGGCAGATTTTTCTCACCGTAATCGTCCCTTCCAGTCTGCCCTTCATTATCGCTGGTATGCGCCTGGCTGTTGGGCGGTCGTTGGTGGGCGTGGTCGTTGCTGAGCTTGTCGCCTCGAATGCTGGTTTGGGTCATTTGATCTATGTCGCCGGCTCAACTTTCCAGACCGACAAGCTCTTTGTAGGCATCCTCATCCTAGTTCTTTTCGGCTATCTCACCACTGAAGGATTGAAGCGTGTGGAAGATCATTTTGATAGTTGGAGACCAAACAGGAGGCAATCATGATCCCGCGATCTCGGCTGTGGTGCATTATTGTGTTAATCGGTTTTCTAGGAGCGTGCGCCGCACCTCCATCGGGTATGGTTTCTACGCCAACCGGTCTTTCGGCGCCAGCCGCGACCGGCACGCCTGGGTTGACTTCTGTCAGCGCCTGCTACAGCCAAAAATCAGCCACCCAAGCCTCGATCTGGTATGCGCTTGAGAAGGGAATATTTCGAAAATACGGCCTCGATGTTGATTTAGTTTCGATTGGCGGCGGGGCAAAAGCTGCCGCGGCATTGATCTCGCAGGATGTGGATTTCTGTACAATGGCTTCCCCATCTGTGGTGAATGCGGTCGTCGCAGGTGAAGACCTGGTCCTGACTTCCGGTTTTTATGACCGCAATATATATTACATCATCGTCGCCCCAGATATCAGGAGCCCAGCAGATCTGATCGGCAAGAAAATTGGGACCGGGCTTCCCGGCGGCGCTCAAAACACCATGTCGCGGATCGGGATCGCAAGCCTGGGGTTGGAACCAGACAAGGATGTAGATATCGTCGGCTTTGCAGAAGAGAGCGAGCGCATCGCCGCCTTGGAATCTGGGCAGGTCGCTGGGGTGACCATCCATCCGCCGGTCAGCTTCACCCTCCAGGATCGCGGGTATAAAGTGCTGCTGGACCTCTCTACCTTAGATGTGGCTTACCAGGGAGCAGGGGTGGTGACCCGCCGCAGCATCATCAAAGATCATCGCGATACCGTCTTGCGTTTCAACCAGGCGATTTGGGCCGCGATTCTGGCGATGAAGCAAGATCAGCCCGGCGCCCTCGAAGTCATCGCGAAGTATCTGGATTACGACCCGGTCAGCGATCGAGCGCTTCTTGAGAAAACCTATCAGGCTCTCATTGCCCATAATCTCCTTGAGCTCCCGCTCCCCAATCTGCCTGGGATTCAAGTGGTGTTGGATGAAGCAGCATTGGAAAACCCGGCTGCCGCACGCTTCAAGCCTGAAGACATGATTGATCTCAGCATCCTGGAAGAGCTTCAAATGGGCGGATTCCCGGAGTCGATGCCGTAGATGAGCCCGCTTGCCGATCGACCTCCGGCAGGATTATCTTCTCATCTCGAAAAGATCGCCCGGCTTCGAGAGATCGGCGCATTTCATAATTTCTCGCTGGAAGAAGTCGAAGGCTCGCTGCCGGCCAGGTTTGCCAGAATTGCCGCAGGCTTTCCGGATCGCACCGCCGTCAGCCAGGACGGGTTTCAGATTACCTATCAAGCGCTGGATCAGTTATCCAATCGGATCGCCCGGGATCTGCTCAAGCAGGCCGGAAAGCAAAAAGAACCTGTATGTTTATTGACCGAACACGGCATACCGCAGCTCATCGCGATCTTGGGGACCGTGAAATCGGGAAAATTTTTCACGAATTTGAATCCTGTCGATCCTGTTGCCAGGCTGCTGCAGATAAAAACAGACCTCCCTTCGCGCATCATTCTTTCAGACCGCCGCAATTTTGCCTTAGCCCGCCAGGTTGCTTCCGAAAATGATCGCATCCTTGTTATTAGCGAAAGCAAATCCTCTGACTCTGATTCACCTGTCCAGGTTCCAATTCGTCCGACCGACCTCCTGGGTGTCTTCTATTCCTCTGGCTCGACGGGTGAACCGAAAGGGATTCCGGTAACCCATCGAAACGCCTTGTACCGGGTCTGGGTGCAGTCCAACCTCTATTTCCCATGCGTCGAAGACCATCTGACCCATCTTTCTTCCACCAGCTTCACCGCCTCAATCTCCGATGCTTTTAATGCGCTCTTAAACGGCGCAGCCCTCCACCCCAGGTTAATCACAGCTGCGGACGGAGGCTCAATCCAGATCTGGATCGAGAAAGAAGGGATTACTGTGCTTCGCATGGTTGCTTCGCTGCTGCGCGCCGTGCTGGATTCGCTTCAACCCGAGGCTTTCTTTCCCTCGATCAGATTGGTGATCGCCGGTGGAGATGTTTTTCGGCGTACCGATTTGAATAAGCTGTTTGCCCATCTGCCCGATCATGCCCTGTTCATGAACCGTTATTCGGCTGGAGAAGCCGGGACCATCGCGAGTATATTTCTGGACCGGGACTCCGCCCGTACTTCAGTGATCTTGCCTTCCGATCCTGCCCCAACCGTTGAAGATCTTTTACCAGCCGGATTTCCCGTCCCAGGCACCGACCTGCTCGTCCTGGATGAGCGACGGAATCCCCTACCGGTGGGTCAGGTTGGTGAGATCGCGGTTCGCAGCCGCTTCCTCTTTCCCGGATATTGGCGGCGCCCCGATCTCAGTGAGAAGAAGCTTGCATCGGACCCAGGCAGCGGGCAGCCGATTGTTCTCACTGGAGATTACGGGCTTATCCGTCAGGATGGGCTGCTCGAGCTCCGCGGCAGGCAGGATTTTGTTGCGAAAATCCGCGGCTACCGGGTGGAAATGCAGGCGGTCGAACGGGCATTGGAATCCATTGAATATGTCCGGCGAGCGGCTGTGGTCGCATCCGAGAAAGCTGGGGAAGAGAAAAAGCTGGTTGCTTGCATCGTTCTCAACCAGTCACTGACAGAGCCTGTCCAGCGCCTCCGCGAGGCGCTGGGTCAAATGCTTCCGGATTACATGATCCCATCCCACTTCATATTCATGAAAGCTTTACCGCTGACCGCAAACGGTAAAATCGACCGAAAAGCGCTCCCTGCCCCTGTAGCGGATCGGCGGATGCAGGGAACGCCTTTCGTTCATCCAGTCACTCCCCTGGAGCAGAAACTTGCAGAAATTTGGAAAGAAGTCTTGCAGGTCGAGAGGGTAGCCCTTACGGACAATTTTCTGCTCCTCGGCGGCGATTCGCTCAGCGCCGTGAAAATATTGGCTCGGATATACGATCTTTTCCAGGTAGAGATTTCAATCCGGGAATTTTTCGCGGCGCCGACAGTCGCCTGGCTGGCTGAAGTTATCTCCTCGAGCATTTCTGGCTGGCATGCGGTCTCCGAGCCGGTTAATATCCAGGCGCTTGAACCGCCTTTGGTCCGGCGTAAGGTTGATGAAGGTCCTTTCCCGCTGTCATTCGCTCAAGAACGTATGTGGATCCTTCACCAGCTTGACCCCCAGGCTGCAGTCTATAACGAGCCGAAGGTCTTCAAAATCACTGGGGAGATCGATATTTGTCTGCTCGAGCGCTCGTTCCAATCGATCATTGAGCGGCATGAGATTTTGCGCACGAATTATAGCTGGCATCCAGATGGACCGCGTCAAATCCCCTCGAGGGATTGGGCGTTCACGCTGCCGGTGGGTGATCTTCAGCATGAGCCGGATCCTCAAGCTGCTTTCGAACGCCTGTCCGCTCTGGAAATTGGGAGATCCTTCGACCTCTCCCGGGATTTAATGATCCGGGCAGCATTTTTTCGATTATCGGCTCATGAAGCCGCCTTGGTTATCGTCACCCATCACATTGCCTCCGACCAGCTCTCCACCCGCCAGCTCTTGACGGAGCTGTCACTCGTCTATCGCCAGCTTTCAGAAAGCATCGAGCTGGCGCTCCCCGAACCCGAGCTACAGTACATCGATTTTGCTCTCTGGCAGCGCTGCCGGATGAGCGGGCAAAGGCTGGAAAAGCAGCTCGCTTATTGGAAGCTGCAGCTTGCTGGGCTTTCGTCGCTTGAGTTCTCGCTGACTTCCCAGCCAAATCCGCAGGTCTCATTGCAGGGGGAGCACAGAATTTACTCCCTACCATCCGAGCTGAGCCTCAGGATCAAGGAGTTCAGCCGTTCCTCCGCGAAGACGATTTACGTCACCTTGATCGCGGCATTTGCTGTGCTGATCTACCGCCTGTCTGGGCAGCCCGAGTTTGGTTTGGGGATGCTGGTGTCAAATCGCAGCCGACCTGAGCTTGAGAAAATGCTTGGTTTCCTGGTTAATACCCTTGTGCTCAGGCTGAAATTCAATCCGGAAACCACTTTTCGAACATTCCTGGAAGAGGTGGAGCAGAGGGTTCTGGGTGCGCTCGAACACCAGGAAATTCCTTTTGAAAAGCTCGTCGAGGTCCTCAATCCAAAACGCGATCTCGACCGAAATCCATTCTTTCAGATCCTGTTCAATCTGGATGATCGCTCAAACCCCTCGCTGGTAATCCCGGGTGCAAGTGTTGAACGAATGGAAATTCATCCCCCTACCTCCAAATTTGATTTGTCCCTCACCGTTGTCGACCAACCCCCTGAGATGCACCTCCGCTTCGAATATAAGCCGAATAAATTTGACATGCAGGCTGTCGGCCTCCTGGCTTCTGCATACCGCGTCATGCTTCAGACGGCGATCTCCGATCCGGACCAACCTATATCCAGCCTTCCACTCCAATCTGCAGACCAGCCTGGAATACCTGGGTTTTAATCGGGCAGTTTCATCCCCGGCTCCTGCCTTCACCTCGCAAAATCTCCACCAGCATGAATCTCATGGCAGAGCTGCTGCCTCTCCTTAACAGCATACCCAATTGCCCTCGCCTGTCTGCGGCGATAATCTAATCCGATTTTGAAATTCAAGTCTCGCTGAGACCAGGGACCGCGTTGTCGGATAAACCGGTTCAGCGACTCATGCCGCGGTGAGGCCAGCCGATCGCGCAAAATCCCGGATAGCTCTCATGTGTTTTGCTGGCGTGTCGAGCCCGGCGTCCATGGTATTGAACGAAAGATGGGTCGCACCTCTCGCTTTCCATTCCGCCACCTGCCTGCTCCACAGCTCCTGTTCGCCGTTTCCGTAACCGATTCTCACTTCCAGCCCGAATTGCTCGATGGGACGTTGGAATTCGTTCAGTGCGGAATAGAGGCTCTCGAGTGCCGCGGCAAGCGCGGCAGGTTGGCGTGTGCTCGCGATCCAGCCGTCCCCCAGGCGCGCTGCCCGTCTTAAAGCTGGCTCGGCAGATCCACCGAACCATAAGGGGATAGGCTGCTGAAGAGGGGGTGGGTTAAGCCCGGCGTTTTCGATCGTATGCCAGCTGCCTCGAAAATTGACCAGCGGCTGGGTCCAGAGCAGCCTGAGCACTTCAACTTGCTCTTCAATCCGCTTGCCGCGATTGTGGAAGTTCTCGTTCAGCGCCGTGTATTCAACATCGTTCCAACCGATCCCAATCCCCAACCTCAGCCTGCCTTCGCACAGCCGGTCCAGCGTGGCTGCCTGCCTCGCAAACAAGGCGGTCTGACGCTGCGGTAGGATAATTACGCCCGAAGCAAATTCGAGTTTCTGTGTGAACCCCGCCATGAAACCGAAAAGCGTTAGCGGTTCGTGGAAAGGATTTTCGATGGTATAGGACATGTTAGCCGCATTGGGGTGATCGGCGCTAGCGCCCAAAACGTGGTCATACGCCAGGATATGCGTGAACCCCAAACCCTCGGCGGTCTGGGCGTAATCTCGGATCGCCTCCGGGTCTGGGCTGAATTCCGTTTGTGGATAGACCACCCCTATTCTCATGATTTGCCTCTCTGGTTCGGCTGGCAGTTTGACGCGGGCGGCTAAAGTTGGTACAGCTCGCTGTATTTTCTCTTGAGATAATCGATATACGGTTCAATCTGGACCGGTCCCCCGCTGATCCGTTCGACAAGCTCGCTGGCAGTAAATTTGCTTCCGTGCTGGTAGATATTTTCCTTCAACCAGCCGTGCAGCGGCGCGAACTCTCCACTGCGGATTTCTTCGGGGATTCGCGGGTTCGAGCTCAGCGCGGCTTTGTAGAACTGTGCTCCAAGAATATTCCCAAGCGTATATCCCTGGAAAGACCCACCGATCCTGCCGGCGTACCAGTGAACATCCTGCATGCAGCCGTCTTTATCATCAGCCGGGGCGATCCCCAGGTCTTGTTTGAAGCGTTCGTTCCAGGCTTCAGGCAGGTCTTTCACTGCCAACTTTCCTTCGAGCATGTCCATCTCGAAGTCAAACCGCAGCATCACATGCAGGTTGTAGGTCACTTCATCTGCATCCGTCCGAATCAGCGATCGCTCTACTTTATTGATTGCTCTGTAGAAAGTATCAATTGGCACATCGCCCAGCTGAGTTGGGAACGCTTTTTGCAGCGCCGGATAAAAACATTCGCAGAATTCGCGGCTGCGCCCAACCAGGTTCTCCCACAGCCTTGATTGGCTTTCATGCACACCGGATGAAGTCCCTCCGCCCAGCGGAGTCCCATCTAGCTCCAGGCGCCCTCCCTGCTCGTACATTGCGTGACCGCTTTCATGGATCACACTGTACAGGCACTCGCTCAGCAGGTCTTCCTTCACCCTCGTCGTGATGCGCACATCCCCTACCGAGAAGGTCGTCTCGAATGGATGGTGAGTCAGGTCCAGCCGGCCGCGCTGAAAATCATATCCCAGCTTTGTGACAATTTCTCTGCACACTTTAAGCTGTTCGTCTTGAGGATAAAACCTCCGCAGGCAGGCATCGTCTGCCGGCGGCTGCGACGTGATCGCCTGGACGATCGGAACCAATTCTTTCCTGAGCTTGCTGAAAAGCGGTTTCAGATGAGGATGCTTTCATCCCATAATCTGAGAAATCGATCAGCGGATCGATGATGTGTTCGTATCCCGGGAAATAATTGGCCATTTCCTGGCTCAGTTCGAGCGTTTTTTCCAGGCTTGCCTGGACCTTTGCAAAGTTGTTCTCAGGTCGGGCTTCCGCCCAAAGCTGGTATGCCCTCGCACTGTGCTTGGAAAGCTTCCCGACAAACTGTGCCGGTATCCGCGTCATTTTCTCATATTCCCTGCGAGTGACCCGGATCAGGCTGGCTTCGTCGGATTCGTAAGGCAGGCTCAACGCATAAGGCTGAAGGTCCTCAAGCAGGCGTCCGATTTCAGGGTCTGTGAATTTCTCTTGAGCCAGCTGTTCCAGTGTCGATATCTGGCGGGCGCGCGCTTCCGCACCGCCGGGCGGCATCTGCGTGAATTGGTCCCATGCCAGCACCGAGGCGGCTTTGCTCAGGTTGTTTGCTTCGATTAATTTCTCTTTCAATAACTGGAATTTTTCTTTCATGAGGTTCTCCATCTTTGGTTTGGATCCGCCGTGATTATATCAAAAAGCGAAATCTGGCGTCTCTGGATCAACTCAATTACAATTATCCCCACAAACTTTCGATGAGGTAGGATGATGACCGATCTTCGTGTAGAAAAATTGGCTCGTGTCCTGGTCCAATATTCCCTGGATATGAAGCCCGGTGAACAGTTGGCGATCAAAACCAACCCCTTTGCCGACGAGCTAAACCTGGCATTATATAAAGAAGCCCTTCTGGCAGGCGCCCACCCATTCTTTATGAACGAGGTCCCCGGTATGTGGGACATTTTTTATGAGTTTGCCCCAGCCGAGACCCTTGAGTTGGTCCTTCCGGTTGACCAGTGGGTGCACGAGAACTGCCGTGCGATCATGCACATCGAAGCTGAATATAACACCCGCGAGCTGACCAATTCCGACCCAAGCCGGATAAAGCGCTACCGAAATTCTCGGTCACATATCTTTAAATCCATGATCGATCGCATGGCGGCTGGCGAGCTAAAGTGGTGTTTGACCGTGTTCCCGACTTATGCCAGCGCGCTGGAAGCCGATATGAGCCTGCGTGAATATCAGGACTTTATCTACACAGCCGGGATGCTCGATCACCCAGATCCGGTCGCTGCCTGGACCGAAGAGGCGCAGCGCCAGCAGCGCTGGATTGATTCGCTCGCTGGAAAGGACCGGCTCATTTTCAAGGGGCAAGATATCGATCTGCGAATGTCCATCCTCGACCGCTCCTTTGAAGGCGCTGCCGGCAAGCTCAATTTCCCGGACGGCGAGATCTATACTTCTCCGGTCGAAGGTTCGGTGGAAGGTTGGGTGCGTTTTGCTTATCCGGCAATCATCGGCGGGCGAGAAGTGATTGACATTGAGCTGTGGTTCGAAGGCGGCAAGGTCGTCCGTGAAAAAGCAAGCAAAGGGGGGGATTTTCTCACCGAAATGCTGAACTCGGACCAGGGCTCTCGTTATCTTGGCGAGCTAGGCATCGGTACGAATTATGCCATCCCTCGCTTTACGAAAAATATGCTGTTCGATGAGAAGCTTGGAGGCACCATCCACCTCGCCGTCGGCGCTGGCTTCCCTGAGGTCGGCGGCAAGAATGAATCCTCCCTTCATTGGGACATGCTCTGCGATATGGCAGAGAGTGAGATAGAAGCCGATGGTGAGGTCTTCTATAAGAACGGCAGGTTTATCGGCTCATCCTGAATCTTATCCATTCCTCTCGTCTCCCATTTGAAATAGCAAGACGGCTGTCCCAGGGTTTCACCTGGACAGCCGTCTTTGACAATCTGTGAGCCAGCAAAGTCTGTTTGTGAGCCAGCAAAGTCTGTTTGTGAGCCAGCAAAGTCTGTTTGTGAGCCAGCAAAGTCTGTTTGTGAGCCAGCAAAGTCCGCCATTGAGCCGGAGAAGTCAGCCTACGAAATTATTAGGTCAGCAAGTTCAATTGGCTGCGGATCTTTTCAGCCGTCGCTTGGTAAGTCTCGAGCTTATCCCGCTCCCGCTCCACCACGGCTTTAGGGGCTTTCTCAGCGAAGTCCCCTCCCAATAGGCTCTCGAGTCTTTCAATTTGCCTGGACGCGTCCATCAGATCCTTCATAAGCCGCTGGCGTTCTTCCTCAACATTCACCATCTCACTCAACGGCAGGTAGATCTCCACATTCCCTACCACCAGCGAAATGTGTCCTTCAGGCTTGCTGACGATCGATTCGAGAATCTCGATCTTTCGAGGATCCAGCCCTGCCAGCGCAGAGATCGAGGCTGCTTGCTCGTGCAGCATCCCGGCTGCCGTCGCCGATACCAGGGTCGCCGCGATCCGCTGGCTTGGCTTTAGGTTCTTCTCCGAGCGCAGATTGCGGATGCTGCGCACCACCTCCTGCAGCAGCTCGAAATCGTTGATCTTCTGAGCTTCCCAGCCTTCCTCAGGGCGCGGTTCTGGCCAATCGGCGACGATCAGCGCTTCAGGCCATGGCTTCATCCTATCCGAGATCCGAGATGCCAGCGCGGCTTCTTTCAAATGCCCCCAGATCTCCTCCGTGATGAATGGCGTGAAAGGGTGCAGCAGCCTCAGCGAGATATCCAGCACCCGCACCAATGTCTCGGCGGTGAGCTTTGCCCTCAAACCGCCTTCGTTCAGCTGCAGCTTCGCGATCTCTACATACCAATCCGCGAATTCTCCCCAGATGAACTCGTAGATCTGCCTGCCTGCTTCACCATATTGGAATCCCTGGAACAGCCTCTCTACATCCCGGATCGTCCGCTGCAGTCTGGCCCAGATCCAGGAATCCGCCAGGGTCCAGTCGGGATTTTCGGAGGCCGTTGGAGCAATCCCCGCAGGCAGGTTCTCCAGCGCAGCGATCACAAACCGTCCCGCGTTCCAGATCTTGTTTGCAAAATTGCGGTTCGACTCCACTTTTTTCAGGCTCAGGTTCATGTCGTTGCCAGGGGTCGAGCCCACCAAAAGGGTGAACCGCATCGCATCGGTCCCCAATTCATCCATCACCTCGAGCGGATCGATCACATTTCCGTGAGATTTGCTCATCTTTTTACCGCTTTCAGCTCGGATCAGCCCATGCAGGTAGACGGTGTGGAACGGCGCTTTCCCGGTGAACTCCAGCCCAAACATGATCATTCGCGCCACCCAGAAGAACAGGATGTCGTAGCCCGTTTCCATGTAGCTGGTTGGGTAGAAGTAGCCCAGGTCCGGCGTTTCCTCCGGCCATCCCAGCGTCGAGAAAGGCCACAATCCGGAGGAAAACCAGGTATCCAGCACATCGGGATCTTGGGTGATATCGGAGCTGCCGCAGTGCGCGCAACGGCTCGGGTCTTCGCGCTGTGAGGTCATTTTTCCACAGCTCCCACAGTACCAGACCGGAATCCGGTGGCCCCACCACAGTTGGCGGGAGATGCACCAGTCTTCGATGTTCTCGAGCCAGTTGAAATACACCTTGGTAAACCGTTCTGGCACAATCTGGATGCTCCCGTTACGCACAGCCTCAAGCGCCGCCTCAGCCAGCGGTTTGATCTTGACAAACCACTGGGTCGAGACCATCGGTTCGATCACTTCTCCGCCGCGCTGGGAGCGAGGCACATTGAGGGTATACGGCTCCTCTTTCAGCACCAGCCCCGCCGCCCGCATGTCTTCCCAGATCTGCTTGCGAGCTTCAAACCTGTCCAGACCCGCATATGGACCGCCGTTCTGATTAATCCGCGCTGCTTCGTCAAGCACCGAGATCACCGCCAGGTTGTGCCGCTCGCCGATCTGGTAATCAGTGGGATCGTGCCCAGGCGTCACTTTGAGCGCTCCGCCGCCAAACTCGCGCTCCACCGCTTCGTCTGCTATCACCGGGATTCTTCGACCCAGGATTGGCACAATCACCTCGCGCCCCAAGAATTTCTGATAGCGCTCGTCCTCCGGGTGCACAGCCACCGCCGCATCACCCAGGATCGTCTCGGGCCTGGTGGTTGCCACCGGCAGGTATTCCTGCGGGTTGTCTGCCAGCACATACTTGAAGAAATACAGCGTCCCCGGTTCCTCGGAATACTCCACTTCTAAATCTGAGACCGCCGTGCGCAGCCCGGGAGACCAGTTGATCAGCCGCGGGCCGCGGTAGATCAGCCCTTTGTCGAAGAGCCGCACAAACGCTTCCCTTACCGCTCGCGACAGCCCAGCATCCAGCGTAAAGCGCTCGCGCTCCCAATCGCATGAAGCCCCTAATCGCCGGATCTGTCCCGTGATGATCCCCCCGTATTTCTCTTTCCATTCCCAGGTTCGCCGCAGGAATTCATCGCGTCCGACCTGCTCGCGAGTCAGGCCTTCTTTTGATAGCGCTTTCTCCACCTGCAGCTGAGTTGCAATACCGGCGTGATCCGAGCCTGGCACCCAGAGCGTAGAGAACCCTTTCATGCGGTGGTAGCGGATCATCAGATCTTCCATTGAAACGAACATCGCGTGTCCGAGGTGCAGCTCACCGGTTACATTCGGAGGTGGGATCGAGATCACGAAATTAGGCTTTGCCGGGTCGAAGCCAGCTTTCCGTGGGTCGTTCGACGGCTTGAAATAGCCGCTTTTTTCCCACCAATCATAGATCCGTTTTTCCGTGTCGTGAAAATCATAGGCTTTTGGCAGTGTTTTCTGGTTCATGTTCTCCTCGCTCGTCTGCGGTCTGGAACCGCTTAATCCGTAAATTAAGAAAAAAACCCTTCGTCCCAGTTGAGGACGAAAGGTCATCCCTTCCGCGGTACCACCTCAATTCGCCAGCGCTTAGCTGG
The DNA here is from genome assembly GCA_963827155.1 of uncultured Chloroflexia bacterium. Classification (GTDB taxonomy): domain Bacteria; phylum Chloroflexota; class Anaerolineae; order Anaerolineales; family UBA4823; genus UTCFX2. The sequence continues at coordinate 533,277 of CAWGZV010000003.1, forward strand.
CGCTCTTATCCTTGGCAGGCTTAAGAATGCAATGCCGATCAAGGCTGCGCGCTAACGGGCTTACCCGTGCCGGTCTACTCTCCCGTTCTATTTTGGTTTTGGCGAGCCGCTCTTGGGGAGCAGAACCTTAATCTTCCACATCGCCTGCTCAACCAAATTAGATCGTGGATTTCTTCGGCAAATCATCCGGGCGACTTTCGGTTCAGGCTGCCTGTGGGGGTTTCCAGCCGCTGACCGCTCCTTCTCTGATCAGGCTCCCCCGAACCTACTCCTCCCGGAGGTGTTGCTATTCGATTGGCTGAACTGAAAAACCGAAAGGACTCTTCAGAGCTTAAATTATACCTTTGATGTTTTCGCTCGGCAAGGTTAATATTCGGTTAAGTTTGCTTGATTTTGAGCCTCGTTTGTGCTATCCTACTCACACACTGCTTTTGAAAGCAAGGCAATCAGACGTCCCCTTGTCAAACCAAAGCTTTGAAAAAAATTTTCTCCGCCGCGCGCTGGAGGGGTAATGATTCAACGAGAACGGATCGCCGATAATGTCTATTCTTTCCAGAGTGAAGTGTATGCTCAAGTCACCGCCGGCGTCGTAGTCGGCCCGAACTGGGCTGTCTTGATTGACACCCTGGCAACTCCTGATGAATCGCTCTCCATCCGTGATTTTGTCGAGCAAGAGCTGAACGTCCCTCTTCGCTATATCGTCGATACCCACAGCCATGCAGACCATGCCTGGGGAAACTGTTTCTTCCCTGGAACAACCGTGATCAGCCATCCGCTTTGCCGGGAATACCTGGATACGACCGGCAGAGCGGCGTTGGAAGTATCCCGCCGCACCAGCCAGGTTTTCCGCAATGTCAAGATCGTTCTGCCTCAGATCACATTTAATCAAGGGGAAATGAATCTGCGGGTCGGTAAGAAAACCCTGACGATCTTCCCTCTGCCTGGTCACACCCTGGATAATCTCGGCATTCTGGTGGAGGAAGACCGCGTCCTTTTTGCTGGGGATGCCGCCATGCCGCTTCCTTACATTGTCGATGGCAACCTGGAGGACTTATCCACTTCGCTTAAGAGAATCGCAAAATTAGGCCTGGAAAACATCGTCCAGGGGCATGGCGATATCGTCTTGCGCGGTGAGATTGATAACTACATTAAAGAAAACCTGGCTTATCTCTCGAATATCCGCAAGGTAGTTCGTAAAGCCGCCCGCAGGAAATATCCCCAAGAAGTCCTGGATGAGGCTGTGATCGAATTGTGCGGAAAAAGCCGCGTCCTGATTGGCGGATTGGCCGGTGAGCTGCATCGCCGAAATCTGCGCGCTTTATACCGCCAGATGTATGGAGAGATGCCTGTTTTGCCGTCCGAAGACGAGGATTTAGACGAAGATTACCCCAGCGAAGAGTTCGATGAGGATGATTGAGTTCGATTTACAATCTTACCAGAGCAGTTAAATTTAGCTTGGTGTAGATTTTCTTGCAAAAATCCCGACCCGCCGCTCCGTGCCCTGGATCAAGCGCTTGATATTCGGGCGTAAAGCCCAGGTTACCAGAATCAGGGTCAGCAGCCCGTAAAATCCATATTGCCAGGGCGTCCCCACATATGCTGCCCGGACGAACAGGATGATCACAATCGCTACCGCGGCTGCGATAGATGCCAGTGAAGCATAACCAACGATAAAAATAAAGAACAGGATGATGGGGATTACTAAGAGCGCTACCGGAGGCCAGAAAGCCATTGCTGCTCCCAGGTTCGGCCCGGTGCCTGCCCCGGCATTCCAACGCTTCGTGATAAGGTAAAGCCAGATCGACCAGTTGTGCCCGAATACAGCCGCCGCCCCAGCCAGCACCTGAGGCCAGACCGCGTCCGGCATCAGACCGCGGGCGAGGTAGATGGCAGTGAAACCTTTCAAAAAATCTAAAACCCCGGTCAAGGCGCCCAACCAAATGCCGCCGGCTCGCATTGCGTTCGTTCCGCCTGTCCGGCCGCTTCCAATTTGAGTGATATCCTGGCGCTTGAAGATTTTGATCACCAGGTAGCCCATTGGGATCGATCCAATACCATAGCCGAGTACCAAAATTATCAGACTTGTCCAGACCAATTCGCCACTCACTGCTGTTCTCCTCGAAACAAACTCAATCCAGCTACGAATCCGAGCCTGTCTTCAAACAAATATAACACTATTACTCCGGAATCGTTGCTCAGCTTTCGTCCACCAGGATAATCTCAATCTGGCGGGCAATCCCGTCCCGAATCGCGTAGCCCCTGCATTCCCATCTGCCGTTTGGCCGCGACCAGATCAGATAAGCCGCCTCCGGGTAGTAAGCCTCCCGGATATCCGTCTCTGACGGTCCGATTGGGAGCGAGAGATGGGAGTGGTAAATCCCCACCAGCTCCAGAGCTTGATTTTCGATTTCGACGAACGCCCTCAGCTGTTCATTAGGATCCATCTGGTAGCGAAACGGGTTGTGCAGGATATTGGTGGTGGGAATGACCCGCTCGGCGGCATATTGATCTCCAAAGATCCTGCCTGCCAGCAGCCCGCATGCCTCTTCCGTGGGGAGTTTTTCGATCTCAGCCAGCATCATCAGGTGGAGAGAGACGGGGATCACGATGGAATTCGGAGCGTGGGAAGCCAGCATGAAATCCTCAATTGATCAGCAGCGCCGCGATCCACACAATCGCCAGAATAATCACTGGCTCAACCAGCGCTTTTTGTGGTGCTTCCCCTTTGCTGAGATCGCTGAAGAAATGGGTCAGGCCGTAAGCCGGTCCGAGCAAAGCCAGCCCGAATGAGACCGGCGAGAGCGGTGAATAATGCAAAGCCGATGCAATCTGCACCGTGATCAGCGTGACCACCGTCGCATCCAAGAATGCCCAACTTGTTGGTCTCTGCAAGCGCAAGATCCTCAGGCTGACCAGGAAAACGGCAATTGCCAGGGTAGGTAGCAGGAAGAACAGGCGCATCCCGCTGTAGCGCACGGCTGTGGCGAGCATAAGAAATAGTGCAAACGCCAATGCGGTCAAGCCGGCTGCTGCGGGAGGCTGGCGCAGGTCGCTGGGATCGACGACGATATATTCGGCGATCAGCACCAGCAGCATCAGCAACCCGGCAACGCTGAGACCGAGCCACCAGATTATGCTGATCGGGAGCTGAAGCAGCGGCAAACCGATCGCCCATGCCGTGACCCCGGGCAGCAGCCAGTGTTCGAATAATTTTGAGGTCTTCAGGTGTGGGTGTTCTCGCAGCAGCCAGTCTGCCCCGCTTGCGGTCATTCCTGCAACTACCAAAGCCGTTAGCTCCTGCACCCCGAAACGAAATCCAATATAAAAACCGGGAAGCTGCACTGAAAGCTCGCCTCCTGGCAGTTGGATGAAATGCGCCAGGGCATAAGAGCTCAGGATCAATGCCGTCACGGTGCTCATTCGCTCTGCACCCGGTAAATGCGTATGCCGTCCGCCTTCAGCCATACCGCCGATTCTACCTGCCAGCAGGGCTTCTGCCAAGCTGTTCTCAGCTTGCCAGTCAGAGCTATTGGGCTATATGCTGGCTTAATCTGCTGGCGCGTCTGGCTGGCTTGACGTTTTCCCTCGTTTCGCTTAGGATAACACTACCCAATCCCAATCAACATAAAGTGGAGGGCAAGGAGTATTTATGCGCATAGGGATGATGGCTGATGTCTACAAGCCTCACGTCAGTGGGATCACCACCTACCTCTCGCTGAATAAAAAATATCTCGAAGCAAGAGGTCACGAAGTTTTCATCTTCACCTTCAGCGAAGAAGAATACCGAGACGATGAGGAAAATGTCATTCGCTCACCGGGGCTGCCGCTTTTGGATACCGGATATTACATCAGCTTGCGCTATTCTCCAGAAGCACGCAAGCTGCTGCGAACCATGGATATTGCCCACGTCCACCATCCATTCCTAAGCGGCTCGCTGGCTTTGCTTTACTGCCAGCGCCGAAATATTCCGGTCGTCTTCACGAACCATACCCGTTATGACCTCTATTCGCAGGTCTATCTGCCGCCGATGATCGATGTCTTGGGTATTACGGCGCTTAAATCATACCTTCCGTCCTTCTGCAAATCCTGCAACCTCGTTGTTGCCCCTTCGCCCGGGCTGAGGGATATTCTGATTAATTTCGGTGTGACCGCCTTCATCGATGTGGTCCCGAACGGAGTCGATCTGCGCCCCTTCCGTCCGCCCGTCGAGCCAGCAAACCGTTCCGACTATGGCTTGACCGCTTCAGATGTGGTCCTGGCTTACTTAGGTCGCCTCGGCCCCGAGAAAAACCTCCCCTTCCTGCTTCGATCGTTCAGCGGAGCGGTTCAGGCTTATCCGCAAGCTCGCCTGATCATCATCGGAGACGGACCAGAGCGCCAAAGCCTGGAGGAGTTGGCAAGCCATATTGGTCTTGGCGATTCGGTCCGATTCATTGGGTCTGTGCCTTATGACCACATCCCCGATTATCTCGCCATGTCAGATGCCTTCGTAACCGCCTCGGTGACTGAAGTTCATCCGCTGACAGTGATTGAGGCGATGGCTGCCGGTCTGCCGGTTTTGGGCATATCATCTCCCGGCGTGGGGGACTTGGTTCAGGATGGAGAAAACGGTTTCCTGGCTGCCCAAGAAGACCTGGCAGTGTTTACTGCAAAAATGGTTCGCCTTGTGGGAGAAAATGAATCTCGAAAAAATCTGGGCGCCCGCGCCTTGGAGCTGGTGCAGGATTACGCGATCGAAAAGACCACTGCGATGATGGAAGAGCGCTACCAGCGTGTGATCGAACAGGCAAGAGACAAAGACCGCAGCCTGCGCGGCCGCTTCTCTCATTGGCTGAACGGTGTGCGCGCATGAAAACTAGCCGGCAGCGCCTCGGGTCCTGGGGGGAGGATCTCGCTGCCAATTTCCTGCGCGAGCGCGGCTTTGAAATCCTCGGGCGAAACGTACGCACCGCTTACGGCGAGATCGATCTGGTCGCTTGTCGATCGTCTAACTTCACCGTCGGACCATCTCCCGACTGCTCGACGAGCCAATCTGCCGGTTCCCAGGCTTGCCAGTCGAACCCCGACCGGTCCTCGCCATTGGTCGTTTTTGTTGAAGTCAAAACCCGCACCTCCACAGAATTCGGCTACCCGGAGGCTTCGATTACCCCCGCAAAGCAAGTTCATTTGCTCGCTTCGGCTCGGGAATACCTCCGCCTCCATCCCGACCTGGACGGCGACTGGAGGGTGGATGTGATCGCCATCTTGCATCCCGATCCACTCTCCTCGCCGGAGATCCGTCACTTTGAAAATGCCGTCACTTCCGCTGGCTCCCCCTGATCAATTCTCATCCCGGCATCTGCCGCCGCTGATCGTCCTGCTTGGACCGACCGCAGTCGGAAAAACTGAGATCGCGATCAGACTCGCGGAAAGCATGAATGCGGAGATTGTTTCCGCAGATTCGCGCCTTTTCTACCGCGGCATGGATATCGGCACCGCCAAGCCTTCGGCAGAAGACCGCCGGCGCGTCCCGCATTACCTCATCGATGTCGCCAACCCAGACGAGGTCTGGAGCCTGGCGGTGTTTCAAACCCAAGCCCGCGCTGCCGTCAGCGGCATCCTTGCTCGCGGCCGCCTCCCGCTGCTGGTCGGAGGCACCGGACAATATTTGCGGGCTGTCACCCAGGGCTGGCAGCCCCCTCGGATTGAACCAGACCCCTCTCTGCGCCTCGCTCTGGAGAATTGGGCAGGTCAGATCGGCCCGGACGGTCTGCACCAGCGCCTGGCTGTGCTGGACCCCGCTGCTGCTCGCCAGATCGACCCCCGCAACCTGCGCCGCACGGTCCGCGCCCTCGAGGTCATCTTCACCAGCGGTCAGCTTTTTTCTGCTCAGCGGATCTTAGCGCCCTCTCCTTACCGGCTCCTCCAATTAGGTCTGATCCGCCCACGCCTCGAGCTTTACGCCCGCATCGATGCCCGCATCGCCGGGATGCTCGAATCTGGGCTGGTGGCTGAAGTGCACGGCCTGCTTGAGCGCGGGATATCGCCTGAATCGCCGGCTTTCTCTGCCATCGGCTACCATGAGATCGCCGCCCATCTGGGTGGGGAGACTTCTCTCGCTGAGGCGGTTAAACTCATCCAGCGCCGCACCCGCACTTACGTTCGCCGCCAGGCTAACTGGTTTAAACCCGATGATCCCGAGATCCACTGGTTTCAGGCATCTCCCGATCCGCTGCCGGCGATCCAGCAGCTCGTCGGGCAGTTCCTTCATGAAGGGCCGCATGTCTGGAATGAATAATCAAAAAAAATCCACCTGAATTCCCCCAGATTCCACCGGATTTATTTGACAACCGGATTAAATTTCTCTATACTTGAATAGGTGAGTTTTTCCTCGCGATCGATTAGCAAACGGAATAGTCTCGAGTTTGTTCAAAGGAGGAGTAAATGGATGAGAGACCCTGGTTGAAGCAGTATGACAAGGGTGTGCCTGTGCATATTGACTACCCCCCTGTCACCCTGCATTACTACCTGGAAGAGAATGCCCGCAAGCACCCAGAATCTGCCTGCACCATCTTCAAAGGCGCCCGAATCACCTACAAAGAAATGGATGAGATAACCGACCGCCTTGCAGCCGGACTAACAGAGCTCGGGGTGAAGAAAGGCGATCGGGTGGGCATATTTATCCCCAATACCCCCCAGTTTGTGATGGCCTATTTTGCGATCCTCAAGCTTGGCGCGGTCGTTGTTGCCACGAATCCCCTGTACAGCGCTCGTGAAATTGAGCATCAGGTCAATGATGCCGGCATCGAGGTCATGTTTGTGATGAGCAATTTTTATAAGCTCGTCAAAGAAGTCCAGCCAAAAACCCACATCCGCAAAGTGATTGTCACGAATATTAAAGAGACCTTGCCTCCAATCCTGGCCTTCCTTTTCTCGTTGACCAAGGAAAAGAAAGGTGGTTTCCACGTCCAGCTCGAGCCAGACGACGTCTGGATGCCGGACCTGATCAAAAATCATAAGCCGTCCGACCGCCCAAAGGTGGATGTCGGACCGGATGATGTCGCCTTGTTCCAGTACAGCGGCGGCACGACCGGCATTTCAAAAGGCGCCGTCTCCTGTCACAAGACCCTGGTCGCCAACATGCTGATGATCCACGACTGGATGGTCAACTGCGAAGACGGTAAAGAGACCGTTCTGATGGCGATCCCGCTCTTCCATGTCTACGGCATGGTCGCCGGGATGTGCTTTGCCATCCGCACCGGCGCAGCCATGGTGATGATCCCCAACCCGCGCGACATCAAGGATGTGCTCGACAGCATCCAGAAATACAAAACCACCATCTACCCGGGCGTCCCAACCATGTACAACGCCATCAACAACCACCCCGATGTCCTGGCTGGAAAATATCAGCTTGGCACCATCAAAGCCTGCATCTCCGGCTCGGCCCCCTTGATGCGTGAGACCAAGGAGCGCTTCGAAGCCCTCACTGGCGGCAAGCTTGTAGAAGGCTTTGGTATGAGCGAAACGCCCACCGCCACCCACTGCAACCCGCTCTTAGGAAAGAACCCTCCTGGCTCGATCGGGCTGCCGCTCTCCGACGTCGATGCGCGCATCATCAGCCTGGACGATGAGGTCACCGTTTTGCCGCCAGGTGAGATCGGCGAGCTGGTGGTCAAGGGTCCGAACATCATGAAGGGCTATCACAACATGCCCACCGAAACCGCCAATGCCCTGCGCGACGGCTGGCTGTACACCGGCGATATTGCCCGCATGGACGAAGAGGGCTTCTTCTACATCGTCGACCGCAAGAAAGAGCTGATCAAACCGGGCGGCTACCAGGTCTGGCCGCGCGAGGTCGAAGAGGTGATTATCCAGAACCCCAAGGTGCTTGAGGTGGGTGTCGCCGGTGTCCCCGATGCTTACCGCGGCGAGACGGTGAAAGCCTGGGTCGTGCTCAAACCCGGTGAGACCGCCACCGAGGCCGAGATCCAGGAATGGTGTAAAGACCGCATCGCCAAATTCAAGATCCCCACTCTGGTCGAGTTCCGTAGCGAGCTGCCCAAGACCACCGTAGGCAAGATCCTGCGCCGCGAGCTGGTCCGCCAGCACAAGGAGCAGGCGCCCGCCTGACAATTTCTCCCCAGCAATAACATGCGGCCGGGTTATGCCTCCCGGTCGCATTATTTTTTTACTTCCGAGTTGTCTCTAAGCCATCTGGTGATCTCTTGCAGCGTCTCGGATCCCTGTGCGCAGCGCAGCACAAAGCTTTCCAGCTCTCTGTTGCTTGCGGTCAGCTCATAACCATTGGAGCTTAAGTACAATCCCACAGATGTGATCGCTGTGCGCTTATTCCCATCCAAAAATGCATGGTTGCCTACCAGGCTCTGGAGTAAAGCAGCCGCTTTGAAAAATAAATCGGGATAAAGCTCTATGCCGTCGAATATTCCTTGCGGTCGCCCCACTGCGGATTTGAGCAGACCCAGGTCGATCACCCAGTGTTCGCCGCCCGTCTCAGCGATTATTCGGGCATGGATAAAAAGCACCTGTTCTGCACGAAGATACTTCATCCCTTATTTTGCCAGCGCTTCCAGCGCTGGGCGGTACTTTTCGATAAACTCGGCAACCTGGTGGGTAAATTCCTGATCAATCCCCTTATCGTCTAGCGCAAGCTCAACCGGTTTGAGCACAACCTGCCTGTTCTCTCGGTCCAGGTTGATTTCAATTTCCGTACCTTCACGAAGGCTTAGATATTCTAAGGCCTCGCGCGGCAGGGATACCACCATGCTGTTCCCGGTTCGAAACACTTTTCGCAGCATTTCCACCTCCATGTGCTTACACCGTAATTATATCATCGAGAAGAATTTCATTCCACAGTTTAGGATAAAAGTAAACTGGAACTTAAGACCGCCGGCAGGCTCAATTCGCTGATCGCCGCCAGCTTTCAAATCGGGCAGACGTATTCCCTCAGCGTCTCAGCCCGGTTTTTTTGTTGACTTTGTTCTACCGGCATGGTAGAATTCCGTCGCTTAACGGAGCGACCCGCTGGCATAGGTGAAGCTGTCGCTACTGCGACGCCCCCATCGTCTAGAGGCCCAGGACGTGGCCCTCTCAAGGCCAAAACAGGGGTTCGAATCCCCTTGGGGGCACAAGCTCACAAAAACCGTTCTACTGAAGAGGTAGAACGGTTTTTGTTGTCAATTCGGTTCGAAAACAAGGGAAAATTGGAGGAATTAGGGCTAAAACTTTGATTTATATTAAATCAGGAGTTCGAATCCTCTTAGGTGTGTTGAACATGGATTATTTCCTTTTCAGAATCGTGACAAAAGTCACTTGAAAGTAAGATGGAATTCAATTGTGTCCCCCCCCCCCATGTATGTTTATAGTACTAGAGAAGCAAAACTGACCAACGACAATCTGAAGCTCGAGGTTATTTTTGGAGGGCATAACTATGAAACGAGTTTTTCAGATAGGGATTATTGTTATCAGTTTATTAGTAACTTGGTGGTCCACGCCTTTGTTTCCGCCTGAAGAGGTCAACACTTCTAATGCTCAATCTGCTTACCCTCCTCCACCATTGGATGCGGTCTTAGGTCCATATCCACCCCCACAAACTGCCTATCCGGGTCCTCAAGAGACTCAGACAACACCGAGTTCGATCCCTACCAGTGAACCTGAATTAGCATCTATTTCGATAACGATTTCAGTCGACGGTTTGAAAAATGGAGATGAAGCACAAGTATCTTTGTTTCCCTTTTCAGAAAGTCTTAAAGCCCAGGTGCAATCAATTGAAGCCGTGCTCCCTTCCATTCCTCTTAGTGACGGAGATCATATAATCCATGCTGAAAATATACCTATCGGTGTTTACAAGTTGATCATTCAAGGCTCACCAGAATATTTCCGCAATCCCAAAGGATATATCATTCGCGTTCAGAAAGAAACCGTCGATCAAGCCGTCGATCAACCTCTGCATTTCAATTTGGTATCTTCAAAAGAAACAAATCTGCCTGCGTGTCGTGAAATTGTTGTCGAGGAAGATAAGAGTGGCACTTCAACAGATCCAGGGGATATCCCTTACGTCAATCAAGATGTCTGTATGGCGGAAGGGCTTGTAGACATTTCCGGTCCAATTGTAGGTGAACAATTGCGGTTGAATCCTGATTCGCCTGATTATGGTAACTATTACTATGCTGGCCCAGTAACGACACAGGACAATCAAGGCGTCTGGGGTCGAAATTATGTGGTGGATCCTTTGCTCAATCAAGGGGTTGGGTATGATCAGTTTGTTGCAGAGCGAGTTTACGCCGCCAATGGTAGTAACTGGATGGAAGCAGGCTGGACAGAAACCTCATGGCTTGGCGACCATCAATATATTTATACAATGGACTCGAATCTACCTGAATTCAATATTTTTGATGAATATGTGATTTCACCCGGTTCTGGAGTAGAAACAAGGGTGTATTACAATACTGCGGTTGGCAAATGGAGAGCTACTTACCATCTGGGCGGTGGGTATTGGGCAGTTTTGCGTGAAGAAAATATTGGTTTTGCAATTGCAGATAATGGGTATAACCGGGCGGAATTCTGGGAAAATATTGGTGTTCTCCCGCTAATGCCGCAATCAAAGTTCGATGAGGGTTATTTATTAGATAACGGAACCTGGAGAATTTGGGACACAAGATACAATACGGTTGTTGCAGGTGAAAATGCTGGTGATCCATATCGCTGTGATATGATTTCAGAATTCAACCAGTTTACCGTTCATTCTCCGATGATCTTCTTACCTTTGGTGATGAAAGATTAAGGAAGTTGAAGGAATGAAGGACGTATATTCGGCTACGAACAAATTAACGATCGACCGAATCACTAAAGCCGCTATTCTAACAGCACTTTATATCGTGCTTTTTACACTTTCAACGATCGGTTGTACGAACACTGTGATCAATAACTCGAATGAGGAACCGACAGAAACCGTACCTTTCCAAAAACAGCCTGAACCGCAAGAGCCACTTATCCAGGGGCAATTCTCGGGATTAACAGGTGATGAATTGATAAGATTTTACATCAAAGGATTAGGCGGTCAAAGAGGAACATGGCGCGGAAATGGACCATGGGAATCTGTAATATCGAATGCAAGAGAAGGAGAACGATATGTAATAACGGTAGAAGTTCCGGGCTATCAAAGTTCTCCTGCAAATTACACGGTTGTAATTTCTAGAAGAAACGCCTATATGGTTAAGGATGGGCAGGTTACTTCTGATCAGGCAACAAAATTAGATTTCCAGTTTATTCCTATTATTACCCCAACAGGTGATTGAGCATCATAGATGCTGAACATCAGAAGTGAGCTTATAACAATGCCTCAAAAAATTGCAGCCATTCATAGCTGTTAAGGAGTTACAAGAGTTAAATTAACGTCACACAGTTCGAGTCACATCCGCTTAGGGGCACCATAAAACAGCCGTAATTTGAGCGGCTGTTTCGCATTTAACTGATAAAACGATCCGCTCCGAAGCTCTCCGGCAGTCCAACCTCAAAAAACTTCACGCCATGCCGACATTCGAACACCGGCACTGGTTGAACGTGCTGCATTATAAGCATTTATTTTAGAAGAGCGTTTCGGATATTACCTCTTAAACGTAATGATCGACATATTAACCAGGTAGAATAGTATGAATATTAATGGATCGATCGGAGAACTCGTATGAAAACAGTGACAGTCTCTCCCAAGTATCAAGTGGTTATTCCCAAAGCTGCGCGGCAAATGCTCGGCATTCAAGCTGGGCAGAAATTGGTGATACTTGCTTATCAAAACCGGATTGTGCTCCTGCCTGAGCGACCTATTCAGGAAGCGCGTGGCTCGCTTAAGGTCATCGATACGAGGATTGATCGAGAAGAAGATCGAATATGAACGTGGTTGATTATTCGGGCTGGTTGGAATATTTTAGCGGCAGTGAGCAGGCTGGCTTTTTCGCTCCGATCATCGAGGATACGGATCAACTGCTCGTGCCAGTGATTTGCGTCTACGAGGTCTTCAAGAAAATCATGCTCGCCTATGGGCAGGCAGAGGCGGAAATCCGCATGGCAGACCTGTTAAAAGGAAAGGTAATTGACCTGTCAGCGCCGCTGTGCATGAGCGCGGCTGTCCTGTCTGTCGAACATAAAATCCCCATGGCAGATAGTATGATCCTGGCTGTCGCACGAGAATATTCTGCCACCCTATGGACCCAGGACGAGCACTTTAAAGGCCTCGATGATGTTCAATACAAGGAGAAATTGGATTGACCCACCTGGGGGAAGGTAGATTTTATTCGAAGAAACGTCAGCGTCAGAGGAATATGGAAGATTTAATTCACCTGACCCGCCGGTCGAGCAGTTCTTCGCGTTAATTCGCTTTGAGGATCGGGACAGTTTGAAAAAATGTTCTCAATTCACTTGGGGGAATCAGGAATTGTGAAACCCTCACAATCGATGTGACGAAAGTAATCCAAACTACGGATAAAAACTACTAGACTTCCCACCCCCCTCCATTGCATTGTAATCATAGAGGGAAATCCGATGAAGAAGATGGTATTGAATACTGCCTTATTACTGCCGCTGGCGCTCATTTTCTTCGCTTGTAGCAGTGGACCATTGCAGACTGTCCCAGCCACACTAACAATCCTTCATACAAAAACTGCTACTGCGACACCCCGACCGGTGACGGTTACGCCCAGACCACCGACGGCGACCTGGTATCTCAAAACAGCTACCCTAATATTACCACCACCGCCCCCGATGATATCGGTTATTTTGAGGGAGTGATCGTTATCACGCAGTATTTTACATTCCTGGGACATGGTCTTTATGAGGAAGCTTATCAATTATTGAGCTCTTATGAACGGCAACAGACTGTAAGCCTGGAAGAATATAAAAAGAATGGAAAGCGTTGGTATGAGAAGGTCGAAATCATCTCTATTGTGCCTCAATACGACAGAACAGACACAATGGACAAAAGGCAATTCAAAGTGACTTTCATCTCCCGGGGGGAGGAGAGGCTGTCGGGTGCTGGAGTTAGTGGTATGCAGCAAACAATTTTCCTTACACTGGTACGGGAGAGTGGAGGATGGAGAATCGATACATTCTCTACTGCATAAGCATCTCGATCGATTTACTATGAATTGCTCGAGATAATAAGGGTAAAATTTCCGGTTCAAATCCAATCATGCTAATATCAGAGAGTGGGGTCCACTACACGATTTTATGTTCAGATCATTGCATGGGGAGAGGGAAGAATGTCTGGCTCGGTACCGAGCGGTTCCCTGCAAACAATTTTTATGACGCTTATTCGGGAAAATGGCGAATGGAAGATCAATTCATTCCACACATCTCCATAAGCAGAATAAACATTATGAAACTAAAAAACTCTTTGCATTATTCTGAAAATATACCAATATAAGAATGAGGTTGAATATAATGATTGAACGCAGTAAGGTTTGGGTCGAAATTTTCTTCATCGTGGCTATTTCAGTTCTGGGGATAGGGATAAATCGTGCACAAGCAGGCGTAGTGAAGTCCATCCTCCCAACTGATCAAGAGCTTATTAAAGTGACGGTGCATGATTATTTCGAAATGCGTTATCGTTATCTCTCGATTCCCCAACTGGAAGATATAAGTACATATTTTGAAGTTGAAAATTATTGGGGGTTCAATAATCTGCTAGAAACGCTGTATTAATAGCGGTTTTTTGTTCATATAATCTCATGGGGTGCATAAAGAATGTCAAGCTATGCTATGAGCGGCTTTTTACATTCGCTTTTCGCAACTTTAGCTCAAGAAAATGCCAAATTGAATCTAAAATCATTTGCAGCGTCTCCATCAAATTTCCAGGGGATTATCACAGTGAATTGTAGATTTCGTTTATCGTGAGAAAAATCACATGAATCGAAAAATTAAGGTAATATTCATGTGCTCGCTTTTCCAGAAGATCTTGATTTACATTTCGCGCTTCAATAACCGAACAGCGCTGTCCTGGCATTTGCTCTTAAGGTCTGGTGGGGAGGGAAAAATGCTCAACAATCGCTCATTTGTGGCCTTCGCTTCTATTTCTGCGCTGGTCTTGTTCAGCTTTACTGCAATCCGACCGATCACAGCTTTTCCACAGCCTCTGTCGCAAGATTCCTCGCTTCAACCAGAATTACCCGGACCAACCCTTGCGGACCCCGGGTATACACCCGGCTGGCTGATTGAGACCATTGAAACTGGTGGGGTGGGGAATGGCAGTTCAATCGCACTGGATTCGCTTGGTCGCCCGCATATTGCTTATTTCGATTTTACCAACAACCGCTTGAAATTCGCCTCACGAGGCGTATCAGGTTGGACCGTAGAGACCGTAGACAGCGGTGGCTTTGTCGGTCGATTTCCTTCACTTGCACTGGATGGGTCAGATAACCCTCACATCAGCTACTGCCAATGTACCACCAGCAGCTGCTTGCGTTGCAAGGATTTAAAATACGCCTATTACGATGGCAGCTGGCATACCCAACTCGCAGACCCGAGCGACGATGATACCGGCGGATATACATCCCTTGCCCTTTTGAATGGTAAGCCCCATATAACCTACTACAACTATTCAACGGGCAATCTTGAATATACATATAAAGACTCAAGCAATAATCCGCATTGGCAAACAATTCATAATTCCGATGCTGATGTTGGGAGATTCAGCACCCTGAAGCTTGGATCCAGCTACCGCTTCGTCAGTTATTACGATGATTCCTACCAGGATGTGAAATACGCGGTATATGATGGCTCTTCCTGGACCATTTCAACACCGGATTCCTCTCCTTATACGGGCAAACACGCTTCAATGGATTTATGCCGAAACTACTCTCCTGAGCTGGCGAACATCGCATATGTCTCCAGCGGTGACTTGAGGATTGCATCTAAGAGTTTATACAGCGGCTGGGGTGTTGCGGTTTATGATCATGATTCGCCCGTAGGCATTTCGGTCGCGGTCGGTGAATTCTGTTGGCCAAGAGTGAGCTATTTCAACCAAATTACAGGTGATCTTTATTTTCTGACCTGGGATTCTTACGGCATACGAAAACAGATCATCGATGATGATGGCGATCCGTGGGATAACATTTCATCGCTGGCGCTTGATTCTCAATTTCATCCTCATATCAGCTACTATGATAATAAAGAAGATTATAGCTTGCGGTATGCTTATAAAGGCTGGGCGACATTTCTGCCCATTATAAGCAAATGAAAACGGCTGTTTAGGTCACAGAAGAATAGTCGGACTTTCTTGATGTCGTTCGAGGTTTCGGTTTGCGATTGTGGTTTTTTATATGGCTAAGAGAGTCGGTTACATGTAGTAGAAGATGTGTCTTTAGGTCGAGTCCCCTCAAGATAGAATTGCCGTAACTTCGAAAAGAATCTGCCGTGACCTTACCCTACTTCCGCCTCCAGGTGATCATCAATCCCGGCCTCCGACCATGACGAACCCATCCTCAACGTGCTCAACGACGTATTCCATCCCGCCGGCGTGGATTGGGATATCAGCATTACCCATAAATTTGTCGACGCAACCCGGCTTACAAAAGAAGCCGTCGCCGCCGGGGTGGACCTGGTCGCCGGCTACGGCGGCGACGGCACCCAGATGGAAGTCGCCAACGGTCTGTTAGGCAGCGGCGTCCCCCAGGCGATCCTGCCCGGCGGCACCGGCAACGCCATGGCTCACGACCTGAAGGTGCCTCTCGACCTTAAAAAAGCGGCAGAGCGGATCGTCACCAGCCCCAAACGCCGCCGCGTCGACCTGGCTCGCATAGGCGACAAAGTCTTTATGCTGCGGGCCTATGCGGGTGTGAGCACCAAAGACGCCGCCAGCCGGGAGGATAAGAATAAATTAGGTCAGCTTGCCTATATCCAGGCTTCCTTCAAATTCCCGACTCATATGGAAGCCAAGCGCTTCCGGGCGGCAGTCGAAGGCCTGACTCCTTTCACCGCCCTCGCCATCCACCTGGCTATCGAAATCGTTGTCCCTGCATAAGATGTCGCATACTTATCAGATTTTCTTGGCACAGACGCTGGATTTAGGCTTTTTACCGGGAGGACGGAGAATTCTTGGTCTTTAACTTCAGAATCTCAGGAGGTTGCGCAGACAAAGAAACTGATGAAATTATGAGGATTATTCATTTCCAGGTATTAGGCCGTCTTAAAATATAACCATCCATTTTAATTACTTCATCAGGGAATAAGCTCTTGCTTAATTCAGTCCTGCCAATATGGATCACCCCATTCGCTGCTTGACTTAGAGATTTCGATGTCCGTTTCGGGGGAAATGCGATAATCACTGATTTCCTGAAAAGATTGCGTACTTGTTCGATGACTTTGGTCAGATCACTGTCTGCAGAGATCAGAATCGCGGTGTCGAGTTTATTTTGAAATGCATCGGTAAGCATTTCAACCGCAATGTTTACATCCGTCATTTTCTCTCCAGGCTCGAAATGGGTATATGAACACCGTGGACAACTAACAGCATGAGCTAAATAATATCCATAGAAAATATCGAAATCTGGGAGTGTTTTTAGGGCTTCAATGAACTCATTTTGGCGATCATGTTTATCTTTTGGGGTAGAAATGATGCTTGTGAAATATTTCGTTCGAGCCAGCTCTTGTCCTGGCCAAAGAAGATTGCTCGAAAGAGCCTTTAAATTCAACCAGTAAGCCCAGCGCCACCCTCTTTCACGTAAACCATAATATAGATTGAATCCATCAATATAGACGATTACCCGTTTCATTGCTAATGTCCCGTAGAAAGGGCCGACCCGCATTGCTGCGGGCGGCGGGCCGGAGATGCTATCTCCGGGGGGGTATTTTCATTATAGTCTATTTGTTCTCTCTGTCAAGATTTCATACAAATCGCGATGCTGACTATCGAGATTATTTATTAAAATCTCTCGTTTCTTGGTTCAATTACCATATAATAAATAATTGGGTTTTCTTAGGAATCAGCCTTATATTACGCCCTTCACGCATTTCTTTCTTTCCCATAGGAGTGTAGAAATGACAGCTTTCTGGATCTTGATCGTTGCATTAGGTCTCATCGTTTTGTTCTTTGGCAACCGCATGGTCATATTCGCCGCCGGGGTTGGCGCCCTCCTGGGGATTGTTATCCTTCGAATCTTGCCGGGTGCTCAAGATGGCATTCTCCTATGGGTGGTCCCAATCGGGCTGGCGGTCCTTTTCGCGATAGGATCCGGCATCGCAAAGGGTGTGGTAAGCTTGATCACCCTGGTAATCGGAGCGCTGGCTGGCGCGGCCATCGTCATGGCTGTGCTCGACCTGTTCGGATTGGACTTGGGCTTGTTGTCCTGGGTCCTTGCATTCGTGGGCGCGCTGGTCTGTGCCGGTTTATTCTCGCGCTTCGAGCATTGGGTGGTGATCATCCTGGCCGCCCTCGTCGGCGCCCTGCTGACCGTGCGCGGGCTGCAGAACCTGGTTCCCTTTATCCAGGGTTATATCGCCTCGCTGCTTGGTCTGGTTCTCGCCGGCGGCGCGATCGCCTACCACGGCGGCTTCTTCGGCAAAGGCAAAACCACCTGATCGCGATGGGTTTCAGATTACAGCCCAAGGAATTTTTAGCGGTCTTACCCCGCATATCGGCACAGCGCATGGATTAAGTGGGCTGTGCCGGTTCGATCCTCCGGATGCTCCCTCCAAATTCATGGTTGGTCGCGTTTAGCGGCTGTTCGAATCCTCGAACTCAGCCGTATGAATAAATTCGAACCACGAAAATCCACCTGAACTTCAAAAACCGGCGATCGCCTCGAGTTATTAAAGATATAATCTATCTGATATTAGGAATATCCATCGTTTGGGTAGCTGGATTTCTGAACTCGCTGGAGTGTCCATAAGACCGGGCACTAAGCTTCAATTTTGTCTTCAACAGGAGGAAAAATGACCGCAGCATTCATGTTCTTGCAGCTTAATTTGACTGGCGGCGAAGCAGACGCTCGTGCGCTTCACGATTCTATCCATGCCGTCGCCGGTGTCAAAACCGTCCATTTTGTCGCCGGACCGACCGATATGGTCGTGTTCGTCGAGAACTCAAGACCTGCATGCCTTGATGGAAGCCGCCGGCAAGATCCGCAGTCTGAAAGGCGTTGCGAGCTCCGACACGCGCATCGTTCTGCCGATGTAGTCGGTAACCGGCTGGCTGGATTTATTCCTTACTTTGAAGCCGCTCAAGTTTCAGACGTTTCGTCCCGTCCAGGGACCAACCCCCTCGATCCGATCCACCCGAATCCTGGTGATATATCCAGCCGGAGGGTTTTCCATCGGTGGGAACTTCACCCCCGGACCGATGTAGACCGCTGCCAGGCGCTGCAGGAGCTCGGCCGCGCCCCCTTCTTCGATCCGCGCCTCGCCGTAGAGCACCGCGTATTCCGTCAGGCCCATCTCGCTCTTGGTCTTCGCCTCCAGCGAGATCGCCACCCTGGGATCTCTCAGGATGTTCCTGACTTTCTGGTTCCTGGGTAAGTGGCCCGAGACCACTTCATCCCCTTCCAGCCCAATCCAGACCAGCGTTACCTGCGGGCTGCCGTCGCGGTTGAGGGTCACAAGGTGGGCGTGGCACCCCGCCTCGATCAGTTCTCTGAGTTCTTTTGGAATCTTCACGATATCCTCCAACCTACTTCCCCACCAGCGGCAGGTATATATACCGCAGCCCCTCGGTCATGATCCCCCATTGGCTGAAATGGTTCGGCGACGCCGTAATCGTGTTTGCGATCGTATCCACCACGCTGCTGGGTTCCTTCATCCATGCGCTCCCATCCCAATAGTACAGCGCCAGGCTGGCTTCGTCTGTCCCGATTGGGAGCTTTGCTTCGTCGTAGCTGACCGTGATCGTATAGCTCGATCCGGGCAGCAGCTCGGCTGGCTGACCGTCGTCAAGGTAGACCGGCGATAGCTCGTAGAAGACGCCCACGTCGCTCATCCCCAGAACGGTCATGTCCGGCTGCAGCTCGAACTGCAGAACGACCGTCTCGGAGATTGCCCCGCTCGCTAGGGTCACCGTCACCCCGTTTGCTGGATTGATCTCTCCGCCCGTTGCTGGGATTGTGCCCCACAGTGTGACCTGAGTGGAGGTTACCGCACTGCCCGCCGTATTGGTCGCCGTCACCACCGCATTGTAGGTCCCAACCGCCGAATAATCGTGCGAAATCTCCGCCCCGCTGCCGGTCAAGCTGCCGTCGCCGAAATCCCAGGCGTACGAAACATTCGTCCCGGAGGAGATCGTGGCAGTCAGATGGGTGGTTACCCCTGTCAGGTGCGGGCTGCTGTTTGCCGCCGCTAATCCGTCCACCGCCTGGTCCAGGATCTGGATCTGGTGCGTATCTTGGACCGTGCCGATCGCGTTGCTCACCGTCACCGTAATCGTCTTCGTCCCGATTCCCGCCCACTGGTAGCTCGCCTGCGTCGTGCCCTGTCCACTGCCGGGCGCCGGCTCCCAGGTATAGCTCGGCGCAGGGACGATCGTGCCAGGGCTCGCCGTTGCGGTAAATGGGTAGGTCTGGTTGATCTCGCCGCTCGTGGCTCCGCCGATCGTTACGCTGCTGGGCGCTGCCCCTGCGGACACATTGACTGCGTTAGATTTATAGGTAACCTGCCCTCCTGGCGGCAGGCTCAGGTTGGAAAACATCCCGGACCGGCTCCCGAAGGTGATAATGTCCAGGTTGTTTCCAATCAGCGAATATGGGCTGATCTCGGTTACGGTCAGCACCCCTGCCAGCGTCGTCGTCCCCACCACGCTCAGTAGGTCAAATTCGCCCGGATTAATGCCGCCCACCTCCATTTTTAGCCCCCCGGTTGCACCTTGCTCGTAGGAATTTACATTCAGCGTTTCCGGCGAGCTGCCCACGGTCAGCGCGCCGTTGTTGGTCAGCTTGCCGGTCAGCGTCCCTTTGGCGGTAAAGCTTTTTCCGGGCTGGATAGTGAAGATCGAGCCGGCGGTCGCGTCGATGTTCCCATCCGACCAGGCTCCCGAGCCGTTCATAGAAAAGTTGCGCGGCTTGCCGGTTGTGCCCAGGGTTTTAATTGCTGCGGTGTAGATCGGTGTGATCCCGTTCGTCGTCGTGCTCCCTGGCCCTTCCATCGTCCCGCCCAGCCAGTACAGGTACTGGTTGGCGGTCAGGTTCCCGCTCCCACTCAGCAGGCCGAATTCTCTGAGGTTGAGCCGGTTCAATATTAGGTTTTGACCCAAATACACATTCGATGATTGCTCCAGACTGGCTGCCGTAAGCGATATCCAGAGGTACCCAGCTGTAGGCTGGCGCCGGGAGCGAAAGTCAGTGTGGTATCTCCTTGAACATCTGGTAGTGCCTGCATTATAGGAACCCTGTATCGTCCACGAACCTGAGTTGAACAGTGATAATGCCGTTGCTGGATGTGATCACCGAGCTCGGAGGAAAGATCGTACGGTACATTTCCAGGAGTATTTATCAGCCGGATTTCGCTGTTGGGGTCTCCGCGTCCACTCAGTGTCCTGTGTTGATTAAGCCTATAGAAATTAACTTGCCCGTAGGTATTGACATCAATCAATCCGGTATTGGTCATCGGGACATTGACCGAGCCGTGTCCTTCGAAGACGCCAAATGTGCCGGCGTTCACGATCCTCCCCCAGGTATATTGCCCCCAACCGATTGCGCAGGATCCGTGATGCCAGAGTTCACCCCCAGACTTAATATCGATCAGCGAGTCGTTCGTCATCTCCAGGCACGAATACTGAGTAATATATCCCTGAATTTCTAGCGTGCGTCCAGACCCAGTTGTAGTTCCTCCAAGGGTGGCAGCAGTCGGGTCGCTATATCCACTAATAATCGACCATGTTCCGCTGCAATTAATACAGTTTTCCCGGGTCCGACCATCCGGCTACTTTTTTGATAGGTTGGAAGGATAATAGTACGGGCCATACCAGCGGAAAAAGTCGTTGATCGTCACTGTCCCGCTGCCTCCCAAAATGCCTTCCGTGGTGCTGCTCCCATACAGCTCGAAACGTTCCACGCTCGTGTTCCCATTAAATATCGCGGTTCCACCAATAATCTTTAAATCATTGATACTGGATGCGCTGTTTACGGTGAGGCTTCCCCATTGACCGCCAGCTGCCCGTCCGGGCTGCTCACGGTGATGCTGTTGACCGTGCTCGTACCGCTGCTGAAGGTCACTATGCTCCCGCTCCCAATGACCACGTCGTCTCCAGAGCCCGGTATTCCGTCGGGGTTCCAGTATCCGGCGACGTTCCAATCGCCGGTCGCCCCACCGTCCCAGGTCTTGGTGCCCTCTGGAGAAAGGATAATTAGGGGTAGAACGGGGGTTTCGGAAAGAAAGCTGATCAAGCCGGTCATCATAAAGCCGGCAAGCACAAAAGGCAGCGTCAAGCGGATATTCATGGTATTTCCCTCCCGTGGTCATCCATGCCCGACAGCAGGTTGATCGCCTGCGATTGTTGAGGTCCCCTTACCTAAATTATAGAGATATTTTAAGAAATATCAATAGGTTTAGACTTCCAGTTTGAGAAAATCATCGCAATTAATCCCTCGCATTTCTGAACTTTATAGGAAAACGAAATCAAGTATCCAGATTTCCGCCGCTCTTTTTGTGGAAGAGGCGCAAGTCCTGAAGGGGCTTCACATATTTCGATCCTGCCGCTTTTTCCAGCGCCGCCTGTCCATTTTTCGAATTCTCGATATCCCTCCGGCGCCTCTTTCGACTCGGATCTTCGGAATAAGATAATAGCTCTTCGAATCGCTCATCCTCTTAGATGAGTGGTTCATTGCGTTAATCTAAGAATTATCGGGATCCGATCTCCCCGATTTTGATGAACATCGAGGATTAAACTAGCTGGTAAATTCTTTCAGAAAGTTAGAGATGATCAGTCGAAATTCTTCTGGGTGATCCAAATTTGGAAGGTGGGCTGCGTCGCGGATGACGGCTTTCCTGGCAGATGGGATTTTCTCGGCCATAATATCTGCGGCAGCCAGCATGTACGGGGTATCGTGTGCTCCTACAATGACCAGCACCGGAATTTTCAATTCGTTCAATCGATCTGCTGCCTTGTCTTGCGTGTCGGGCAGGCGTTTCCCCAGTCCTTTTACTTCGTGCGCGAGCGCAGTTCGATCCATTTCGAAAGCCAGTTCGCGCATCACTCGATTTACCTGCGTGGGAGATCGGCCAATCCCATCAAACCAGATTTGAGTTTCGATCTCCGCTGTCAGGTCTAAATCTCCGGCCTCAAAGGCTTTTTCTGCTTCCCGGAATTTTTCGGGCGTAGGGACATCTAATTCCAACCCAGGCGGACCGGAACCTACCATGATCAGTGCTTTTACCATCGATGGTCTTGACAGCGCCAGATTCATCGCCACGCCTCCGCCCATTGAGCATCCCATAATGATGACCGGGCGATCGATTTTCAGGTAATCCAGCAACTCTATGAGATCCTGGAGATGGCTGAACTCGCCTTCAAGCGGTTCGCTCTTTCCATAACCTCGCATGTCATGGCGGATAACGTGGTAGCGCTGCTTGAAAAAATCGAATTCATTGTTCCATTGGCGGCTGTCAGCCACCCCTGCGTGGATCATGATGAATGGGTCCCCCATCCCGGCAGTCTCAAAATAGATTAAAGCTTTGTCAATTGCTGCAAAGCCAGTTAGCTTTTTTGCCTCAGCCATTTGATTCACCCCAAATGAAAAATCTTGAAACGGATTTTCAATCAGGGAAGTATACCATCAGGAATTAAGACTGATTTTCTAGTCGAATAGTGGCATCCTGTCACGAGCCAAAATGGTATCATCGAAATTCTTCCAACAGTTGGGTGGCGATATTAAAAGGATATAATCTTGATCCCTTATTAACCCAAAAGGTGTGAATTAATGGCAGCGGCATAATGACAGTAAAATAATGACTGTAGATGCTCGTCCTTGAATTCGCTGAATTTTGATTTCACTTCCAGATCGGGAATTTTAGATCGGAGCCTGCCGACCATAAAAAGGTATTTCAGAATCCGAAGAGGAGCAGAACAATGTCTGACCCGCCATCTAAAACCGCGCTGATCGATGCTATGCAATCTGCCAGGGCTCTCCTCGACTCGCTCGTCAGCCAGATCCCGCCTTCTAAAATGCTCCTGAATATTGCAGCCGGTGAATGGTCGGTCAAAGATATCCTGGCTCACCTCGCCTCCTACGACCGCTGGTTAGGGTTAACCTTAGCCTTGCGCGGCGAGAAGCCGCCCGACTTCTGGATCGAAGACCTCGCTTTGGATGAGTTCAACCGGCGCCTGTTTGATGCGAACCGGGATTTGCCTCTTGATCAGGTTCTGCAGGATTCGCAAGATATATGGAGTGAGATCTTGGCAGAGGTCCGCCTCCGGGCGGAGATCTACCTTTTTACCGAGCAGAGCGTCCCTGGCGTGCCGTATAAATTCAGGCCTTGCGACCTTCTCAAAAGCGAATCTTATGGTCATTATCTCGATCATGTTCCATCGCTGATGGCATGGATTGAAGCCTTGAAGTAGCCTGAGATGAATTAGGGGTTGAGAGCTTTTATCACCTTTAATGTACCCATTTGTCGCCTGACACTCGCCGTGCGATTTTGATCCGAGTGGAAGTGTGCCGGCGAATGCGGGATTCCGACGATTTCCCCAATAAAAACATCAGTGGAGCGTTCTTGCAGCCGCTCCACTGATAACATCATACAGTTGTCTTTCGGCTTTCTTACCGTCTGCTGACTTGTCTGGCACCGAGCAGCTCTGCCAATCGATCCCAGGTCTCGTAAGCGCCGTCTTCCATGCCAGATTGAAGCATCCCTTCCAGGTCTTCCAGGGTCTCAAAGGTTGTTCTGGTCTCGATCTTCGTTTTACCGCCCGGCAGTTCTAAGAAGGTGATCGTCTCGGTGGAGATGTGGTTTGCCATTGGCTCGAATTCAAAAGTGTAGGTCAGCCTTTCTGGGGCGATCACCTCTTTGTATACTCCATTGAAGGCGTATATATTCCCTTCCGCGTCCTTCTGGATGTAACGCCACACACCACCGACTTTGACCTCCATCTTGTCTACTTCGGTCGTCAAATAGCGTGGACCCCACCACTGCGGCACAAGTTCTGGATCGGCATATACCTTCCACACGAGCTCCCGCGGGGCGTCAAAGATGCGTGACATACTGAAAGCTCGTTCCGCGCGGTCTACCACTAAATTATTCTTGCTCATCTCAATTCTCCTTTTGATCAGTGAAACGTTCGTTTCCTATTGCTTGCTTGCAGATTGAACGGTAAAGTATTGGGATCTGGTTATTTTTCAATTTATATCCGCATTTGGTTCTTCCTTCCTGCGCTTGGCTTCGATCTTCAATACTTGGTCCAGGGCGTCAAAGCGCTGATTCCAAAGTTGGCGTAATTGCCTCGCCCAATCTTCCAGCTCGATCATCGCATCCGGATTGATCCGGTAAATTCGCTGCTGCGCTCGTTTTTCAACCAAAACCAGCTTTGCTTCACGCAGGACCTTGAGATGCTGCGAAATTGCTTGAGGGCTGGTTGGAAATTGGTCGGAGATCTGCGAGGCCGATAACTGGCCGAGCTTGGCAAGGTGCTCGATGATCTTTCGCCTGGTAGGGTCAGCAAGGGCAGCAAATAGTTCCATGCCATTATTATAAAGCAATTACTTAATTAAGTCAACACTTAAACATACCGGTCCTTCATCCTGCTTCTTGACTTATTCTTCCTCTTCCCATAATATGATTACATTGACTTTCCTGCATTGCCTTTGATCCTCGGTTCTGAAAGCTGGGTAGATGACCGCCTCCTTGGTATCCTCCCTGCAGTCTAATTTTGGATTTTCCGATTTTCGCCCCGGACAGCTTGAAGCCCTCCAAGGCCTCCTCGACGGACAGCACACCCTGGTCGTCATGCCTACCGGTTCAGGAAAATCTTTGGTCTTTCAGTTGGCTGCGCTTCATTTGCCAGGCTTGACCCTGGTGATCTCTCCTTTGATTGCCTTGATGAAAGATCAAGTGGACAGCCTGAAGCGCTGCGGAATTCCCTCCGCTTTTATCAACAGCAGCCTGACTTCTCACGAGCTGTCCAGCCGTCTGAAAGCTCTGACCGCAAGCCAGTACCGGATCGTCTACCTCGCGCCTGAGCGTTTGCGCAGCAATCAATTCCTGAAGGCTCTCCAGGGTCAATCGCTTTCCCTCCTTGTCGTGGATGAAGCGCACTGCATATCTGAATGGGGTCACGATTTTCGCCCGGATTACTTGCACATTGCCCAGTTTCGATCAGCCTTGGGTAGCCCCCTGACCGTTGCCTTAACCGCCACCGCTGCTCCTAACGTGCAGGAAGACATCATCCGCCTGTTGGCGCTCTCGCCGGTACGCCGGGTCATTACCGGGTTTAATCGCCCGAACCTTGCCCTTGAAGTGGTGTACGTCCAGAACCAGGTTTCCAAGCTGCAAGCGCTCAGGAACCAGCTTCGAACCCATTCCGACCAGGCTTCCATCGTCTATACAGGCACACGCCGGGACGCCGAGGAAGTGGCAGAGTTTATTACC
The DNA here is from genome assembly GCA_963827155.1 of uncultured Chloroflexia bacterium. Taxonomy (GTDB): domain Bacteria; phylum Chloroflexota; class Anaerolineae; order Anaerolineales; family UBA4823; genus UTCFX2. Next base: position 558,831 of record CAWGZV010000003.1, read on the forward strand.
ACCGTGGTGGGGATCAAAGCCCGCTATTATCATGCTGGTCTTCTGCCCGAAGAGCGTGAGAGCATTCAAGACGCTTTTATCAGCCGCAGCCTTTCGATCGTCGCCGCGACCAATGCCTTCGGGATGGGAATCGATCGTCCAGACGTCCGTCAGGTGATCCATTTCTCCCTTCCCGGCTCACTGGAAGCCTACTATCAGGAGGCTGGGCGTGCTGGACGAGATGGAGGCGCTGCCCGGGCGGTATTGTTCTATTCCCCTGAGGACCGGGCGCTCCAGGAATGGTTCATAATGAATAGCTCTGTCTCAATTAAAGATCTTCAACGCTTATATAAATCGCTCCGTCCGGTAAGCGACCGGCATCAGACGATCTCTGTGGAAGGTCTGTCCTCCCTCACCGGCTTTCAGGAGGTCAAACTCCGGATTGGGCTAGCGGCGCTCGAGCAGGCGGGTGTTTTGTCGCGGCTGGGAGATGTGGGGATCCAGATGAGCATTCATCTCAATCCCTGGAACGATGCCGACGCTCAAAAAGCCGCTGACCATCTCAAAAATCATCAAATATCCCGCAAAACCCGGCTCGAAAAAATGATCCGCTATGCCGAGAGCAGTGACTGCCGGCGGAAGATTATCTTGAGCCACTTTGGTGATCCCAGTCCTGCCGAAGCGCCGATCTGCTGTGATAACTGCCAAAACCGTAAAGCCCTCCCTGCTTCCAAAGACGAACGTCTCGCCTTATCTGAACCAGCTCAGACCGCCCTGGTGATGCTGGACGCCATCCACAGTCTGCCGTACGGTGTCGGAAAAGTGAAGCTTGTCCAGATCCTTCGAGGCTCAAAAGCCCAGGATATCCACCAGATGGGTTATGATCGGCAGGCTTGTTACGGCAAGCTCGTCGGTCATTCCAATTCTGTTTTGCTGTCGATCGTCGATCAGCTTCTGGCGTTAGGCTGCATTAAAGTGGTAGGCGGAAAATTCCCGGTCTTGCGTCTGACTCCTTCCGGCGAAGCAGCCGTTCGTCATAAATCAGAGATCCCGGTAAAGTTGCAGGGTTCCAAATTCGCTGGGCGTCAAACGCCGTCGGTTCATCGATCCAATGTCGGTTCGACGGTCGAGGAAACTTTTCGACTTTTTTCAAGTGGTCTCGCTGTCCAGCAGATTGCAGCCAAACGTGGGCTTGCATTAACCACCATCTACGTCCATGCCTCAAAGCTGATCGCGGATGGGCGCCTCTCAATCGATAAAGTCGTGCCAGGCGATGTGCGCCATCTCGTCGAAAAAGCTATCTGTCAGGTCGGCTCTGTAGAAATTCTCTATCCGATCAAAATGCTTCTTCCGGATGAGATCGATTACAACATGATTCGATGCGTAGTCGAGGCTTGGAAGCGTCAAAATACTCCCGATTCGATCAGATTACAGAAATCCAACGCTTCAACTCTTGGTATCAAAATCCCAAAACGATCCATTCATAGCGAAAAAACGATCAAGGAGAATATCATCGAGTGTGTTCGGCTGCATCCCGGAAAATTTCATCGCAGCAGTGTGGCAAATCTGCTCGTAGGTTCACAGGCGGAACGGATCGTTGAATTTCACGGCAATCCGTATTACGACAGGTTGGCCGGATCCGATCGCTCGGAAATTTTGGCATTAGTGGATCAGCTTATCCTGGATGGACAATTGGTCAAGGACAATTATGGAAACCTGGTCGCAATCCAACCAGAACTTGATTCGAAGATGCCGGATGACCCCATAGAAAACTTCCTGGCTTGCCCTCACCCTCGCCGTCTCCCCGGTCCATGGGATTCCGGCTGGGCGCTCGGCTTCCACAGCGCTTTCTCCGGCGCGGAATGGTCCCGCAGCGGGCCTGGTGACCTGACATATCGCCTCAAATACCAGGGCGACATGTCGGTCATCCCGGCTCTGGTCGACCAATCGCTCGCCGTGATCGCCGACCATCCCGAGCTCCTTCGAGTAGATGCCCTAATCCCCGTACCGCCCTCCGTCCCGCGCCCTTCAGACCCGGTGAGCAGCTTTGCTTCAGCCTTGGCGCTGCGCTTGAATCGCCCTTTGCAGCCGGTGCTGGTAAAATCCAGGAGGACCGATCCGCAGAAGGAGCTGAACACTCTGGCCCAGAAGCGTCTCAATGTTGCAAACGCCTTCATCCTGACCCAGCCATCGATTCGCGGTAAACGCCTCCTGGTGATCGATGACCTCTTCGATTCGGGGGCAACCCTCGAGGAGATCTACCGCCTCCTTCATCGATCGGGTGCCGCAGCCGTCCACGTGCTGACTTTAACCCGCACCATCCATTCGGAAAAATAAGCGATTGCCCATTGAGATGCTGACCCTCGATTCACAGGTACTGCTCCTGCTCTGTTCCCGCCTTGGCTTGCCCAAGGATTCTGACCTGCTGCCCTTCACCACCCGAGATTGGAAGCCGCTCTCAGAAAAGATCCGGCTTTCAAGCCTGGAAACCCCCCTCGGCTTGGTCGGACAAAGCGCCGACGAGCTGACTCGTCGCCTGGATATCTCCCCGACAGAAGCTCAGCGCATCGCCGCCCTCCTTCAGCGAAGCGACCGGCTTTCGAGCGAGTTGGACCGCCTGGGAGCTCTTGGAATCGGGGTTGTGACCCGCCTCGACCCAGATTACCCGGCTCGCTACCTCATGCGTTTGAAGGATGCTGCTCCGATAGTATTGTTCTATGCCGGTGAACCGGCGCTCCTTGGTCAGCCCGGAATTGCTGTCGTTGGCTCACGCCATCTGGACCAGACCGGGGAGGAATGCGCTGCGTTCATTGGCAGCGCCTGTGGGCTGTCCGGCATGGTCCTTTACTCCGGCGGTGCCCGGGGTGTAGATACCATCAGCACGGCTGCCGCTCTCCAGGTGCGCGGCTCTGCCGTCTCCATCCTTGCCGACAGCCTGGAGCGGGCGGTGCGTGACCCAGACCGGCGCGGTTTTATCCTTCGAGGCGACCTCTGTCTGGCAACTCCATATTCTCCCGATGCCGGCTTTTCGGTGGGCGCTGCCATGGGCCGCAATCGCCTGATCTACTGCCTGGCAGATTATGCCGTCGTCGTTGCGAGCGACCTAGAGCGGGGTGGCACCTGGGCAGGCGCTGTCGAAGCGATCAAAGCCGCTTGGGTGCCGGTCTTCATCCTCGACCATCCCCGCATGCCCGAAGGCAGCCGCCGTCTGCTTGAACGTGGCGGCATTCCCTTCCCTTACCCTTTTCCCGAGACCTTCTCAAACCTCCCCCTCTGGCTTTCGGAGCACGGCAAGCCCGCTCCCCCAAAACCAGCTCAGCTTGGGATGTTCTGATACACCTCCATAACATCAATTTCGGCGTCAGCAGCCCACTATAAATAAACCAATATTGATATAATTTATGCGAGATGCGGTTATTGGGATTCCAATCCCCAGGTCCGCCTCGTGTAGATATCCAAACAAGGAGCATCATGATACAGAAAATTACCCCCTTCCTCTGGTTCGAGAACCGCGCTGAAGAAGCCGCAGAGTTCTATACCTCCATTTTCAAAAACTCAAAAATCCTCGAGATCTCCCGCTTCGGTGAAGGCACGCCTGGAGAACCCGGTGCGGTGATGACCGTCACTTTTGAGTTAGAAGGGCAGCGCTTCGTCGCACTCAACGGCGGACCCGTTTTCCATTTCACCCCCGCGATCTCCTTCTATGTCGACTGCGCCACCCAGGAAGAAGTGGACTATTTCTGGGAGCGTCTCACCGACGGCGGCGAGGAATCGATGTGCGCCTGGCTCACCGATAAATTCGGGGTCTCCTGGCAGATTGTCCCACGCCTGCTGACCCAGCTTATGTCCGATCCAGACCGCACCAAAGCTCAGCGCGTCATCGACGCGATGCTCCAGATGCGCAAGATCGACACCGCCGCCTTGCAGAAAGCCTATGATAGCGAGTAAATCCGTTCCCTGAGCCGCTCAACGAATAAAAGAAGCTCGGGTTAGCCCGAGCTTCAACCGTTCACTCCCAATTATGGTGCTCGATTAGGGTGTGGGTTTCCAAATCCTATTCGATCTGGATTTGCGAATCCCCTCAAACTCGCTTACGCCAGCTCCATCAGTTCCTTCAGTTTGATCAACTCCCTCGCCTCTCCGCGGAACTCCTCCATCATAAATGGTTCGACGTACTTGATCAGCCCGCTCAGTTTGATCTTTCCCGCGCTCACCACCCGGGTGGTATTGTCAGGCTGAGCCTCCACGCTGAACCCACCGTCCCATTCCAGCGCCGATTTCGAGCTGGTCTTCCAGCGCACCGTCCGTCCCGGTTCGAACTCTGCCAGCTCAAAGACCAGTTGCTGCTTGAACGGGCCCCTCTGGATCGTCGTTTTCATTTTCGAGCCCTGCCTCAGGTCGCCTTTCGTCATCAGTTGGGTCTCTTTCAGGTCGGACCACTCATCGTAGCGGTCTACATCGCTGATGAGCTGGAACACCTCTTCAACTGGGCGGTCAATAATAATTTCTCTTTGATATTTAAACATCTCACATTTCCTGAATATATTTTTGATAGAAATCCAACGATTGAGTTTGCAGTCAGTTTGATCCAAATGATATCAGGAAAAGAGCTTGCTTGGTGGTCCAGAAGAAACCAGTTTGCGTAATCCGTACGATTATATTTGGCGTTAATCGAGGTTCGAGCATGTTCCCTAAACCGCCGCCTCATCCCTTCCACCTCCCCCCGATGATATAATCGCGGCATGACCCTGAAAGAGGACATCCAGGCCTGGGCTGCCCGCTGGCAGATAGTTGAGGCTCGCCAGGCTGAGGAGCTTCGCCTTGCTTCGATCGAGCAGAAATGGCGCCAGTTGAGCGCGGCTTGTGCCCTTGCCAGAGGTCTGGGTTTACTTCAGGAAGATCCCAGTGAAGCCGAGGTCTACGAACGATGGGCAATCCTCAAAGAGAAACTGGCGGGCTAATCCCAGAAGACCTGAAATCGGTGCGCCGCGCTATACCGCTGACCTTGATGCTGTCGTTCTTCTCGGTCTCGATGACGTTCCAAATTTGTTGCAGATAGCCTCCACATTGGATATCAAGCCTCGCATCCCTGATGCAGAAGCATTCGCCCGCAAGTCCCGAGTTCTCCTTCTCCAATACCTCCCAACCGAGACTAATCTGGATATTTCCCTGGGAATTCTGCCTTTCGAATATGAAATGGTCGCCAGAAGCCAGCTGGTTGAGATCAGCTCGTTAAGCATCCGCCTCCCCCAACCGGATGATTTGATCATCTTGAAGGCAGTCGCTCATCGGCCTAAAGATCTTTTGGACATCCAGGCAATCGCCACCCTGATCTAGCTGCCTCCAATTCAGCCACCTCCTCTACGCCAATATCATGCAGTTCAATAATCCCAAAAGATAGTATACAAAGGTGGTATACTTTTAGCACATTACTCATCGGAAATTAATTTGCACGTCTTCCGTCCGATTTAACCACCTGCTCTCTCTCCTTCGGCGTTCAATGCTGGCATTTATGCCGCCGGCATTGAATGCCCCACTCACTGCTCACCGCTGGGCTGCATCTACCTTCTAACATCCACGCAGGTCCGCCGTTTAGTTTGCTCCCGGGGGTCTTATGTCATCTAAAATGATTCTGCTCGCCCATATTAGCCTGCTCCTGGCGCTCGCCGCTTGCGCCGGCGCCTCATCTTCCGCCGAAACCCAGGAAACCGCCCCGAAAGTCGGCGCCCTCGCCCCAGATTTCACTCTCACCGCGCTTAGACGGCAGCTCGCAGAAGCTCTCAGACCTGCGCGGTTCTGCTGTCTTTCTCAACTTCTGGGGGATCAACTGCCTTTACTGCCGCTATGAAATGCCCAATATCCAGAAAATGCAGGATGTCTACGGGGACGATGGATTGGTCGTCCTCGGCATCAACGAAGAAGACAAAGCCTCAGACGCCCAGACCTACATCGAACGCCTCAAGCTCAGCTTCCCCATCCTGCTCGATTCCGACGGCAAAGTCGCCGAGACTTACCTGGTAGTAAATATCCCCTATTCCTTTTTCATCGACCGGGACGGCGTCATCCAGAAAATCTACATCGGTGAAATGAAACAGGCCCAGATGGAGGAATTCGTCGCCCAGGTGTTAAAATCAGACGTGCGATGAACCCTCCGCCGCTCGATTGGCTGCTCGAAGGTGAGCCTTACATCGAATACCGGGCGCGCCGCGACCTGCTCTCCCAGCCCGAAGACCATCCCCAGGTTGCCGAGGCGCGCCGGCGCATGCTCCAGGATCCCCTCCTCCAGCGCCTGCTCGCCGATCTTTCCGTCTGGCCCGGCGCAGTGATCGCCTCGCACAAATCCGCCTCCCAGCCTTTCCACCGCCTCACCTTTGTTGCCGACCTTGGGTTAACCCTTTCCGATCCCCCTATTGCCGGCATTGTCCCCCAGATCCTCGCCCTGCAGTCTGCCCAGGGGCCCTTCGCCCTCCCCATGAACATCTCCCCCTCCTACGGCGGCGCCGGCACGGACCAGACCGCCTGGGCGCTCTGCGATGCCCCCCTGCTCCTTTACGCCCTCGTCAAATTCGGCCTGGCGGATGACCCTCGCCTCCAGCGCGGCATCGACCACCTGCTGACTCTTGCCATCGATCCCGGCTGGCCTTGCGCCGTTTCTCCCGAGCTCGGCGCATTCCGCGGCCCGGGGCGCAAGTCTGACCCCTGCCCCTATGCCAACCTGATCATGCTCAAGCTGCTCGCCGAGCTCCCAGACCAGCGCCGCCACCCCGCCGCCCTGCGCGCCCTCGAGACCCTCCTCACGCTCTGGAGCACCAGCCACGAACGCCACCCTTACATGTTCTACATGGGCACCGACTTCCGCAAGCTCAAAACCCCCTTCATCTGGTACGACCTGCTCCACCTGCTCGACGTGCTCACCCGCTTCCCCCAGCTCCACGCCAACCCGTCTCTGCAAGACATGCTCGCCCTGCTCCGCTCCAAGGCCGATCCCCTCGGACGATTCACTCCCGAATCCGTCTGGACCGCCTGGTCGGGCTGGGAGTTCGCCCAGAAGAAAACCCCCTCCCGCTGGCTCACCCTCCTCGCCTGGCGAATCCTGTTGCGCTTTACAGAATCGCCAGCAGCTCTGCCGGTTGAAGGACCTTCAGCGGAGCAGGTTGAAAATCCTTCACATTCCGAGTGACCAGATAATTTGCCCGCACCCTTAATGCCGCCGCCATCTGCACCGCATCCTCAAAATCTGGATACGGAAGCGTTAGCGCCTGCTCGATCGTGACCTGGTCCACCGGGGCAATCTTCAGAAATTGGAGCAGGCTCGTGATCGTGACGCGAGCTTGATCCGGGGATTGATCTTTGGCGACCAAGTAGAAAAGCGTGGTGAGCGAATGTGCCGCCAACCACCCCTGCACCCTCCCAGTCTCTGCTGCGGCAAGCGATCGCGCCGAGAGCTCGTAGAACTCCGCCCGCTCCTGCAGCACATCCAGGATGATATTGAGATCGAACAGAATCACCGGCTCAATGTTTGCCATACTTTTCATCCAGATGCCTGTGATAATCCTCCCGCGAACCCTCCGGCGAGAGCACTCCCGTCAACCTGCGCACGATCGGCGCCTCGTCGAGCGCGCCTGCCTCCGATTCGATCTGCTCAAGGTAAGCCGAGACCAGCGCGGTCAGGGTTGTATTGTGGCTGCGCGCATACCTTTTGGCGTTTTCCACCAGCCTGCGCGGCACCCGGATCGTTAATTTTGTCTCCATTCCAACCTCCAGATGCCGTACATAATATCATAAAAATGTACGGCAATCAAGCCTCCCCCATTATCCTACAGTGAACCTTCCCGCCTGATCCCCCGCGATCCTCACAGCCGCCCGTACCGCTAATAACCCGGCGCCCGCATCGCCTTGCATCGCTCCACCAATAACGGAGCTGTAAACTTACCGTCTCGCTCGATTTCCACTCCGTCTAACTTAACCGTCGGGCGGAGCAGGATGCAGTCCGAATGCGTGGCGGCTTTGCGCCCGCTGGATGTCCCGAAGCCGAACGTAATCGCCCCAAAGACCCGCTCGTCCAGCACGATATTCCCAGACAGCCCGCTTACCCCCGGGTTGAATCCGTAGGCAATGTGAGCCATATACATCAAATTGGGATCGTTGAAGCCCTCGAGCCAGCCCCGGTAGGCCGCCGCCTGCTCGGACCCTCCCACCTCTCGGATCATCCCCTTCTCGATTGAAATTACCACAGGCGCCCCCAACAGCCCGATTTCTGCCGGAGGCCAGATTTCGCCGTCCACAAAGATCCTCCCGCCCAGGCTCTCTTCAACCGGTAAATGCCCCACCTGACCGCCCAGCATCACCAGCGCCCCCTTCTTATCCGCGATCCCGCCGGCCTGAAAGGCATCCCCCTTCAATCGACCGGTCAGATCGGTGCCGTTCTTGCAGGTGATCCGGATCTCGCTTGCCCGGTTGATCATCGCCGCCAGTTCTTCTCCGAAAGCCAGCATGTTTGGGTAGTCCACCTTCCCGAGCGTGCTCACCAGCGCATTGGCGTCCAGCCCCGAAAGGCAGGCGTGGCGGCATCCGTTGGCGGTCGCAGCCTCCCTGGCACGCGTGTACAAGATATACTGCAGCGCCAGGTCGATCCAGACATCCGCTTTGGCCACCGCCGCCGCGACCATCCCGGGCGGCTCCATCTGCGGCGCGGGCTGAGTTTCATACAGCATCAGCGCCGGCTTCGCCTCCAGCTGCGCCGCCGCCTGAGAGATTGCCTTCGCGACTCGCAAATCGCCGCTCGTATCGATCGTCGTCAGCACCTCCTCACCCGGCTTCACCAGCATGACCTCCGCCAGCAGCTTTCGCGCGGCAGCGATCAGTTCGGAGGGGTTTGGTTCTGGATTCTGGTTCATTTCGGCTGTCCTGCAGGAAGGAGCGGTCCTGCACCGTTCATAAAAGGTCTTCATCCAATTCAGCGTTCAAATCTCGAAAATCATTATAACTTGAGTCGCATGCGCTCCCCCTCTGTCATTGCGAGAGCCCCCTCTGTCATTGCGCGGAGCGCCCCCCTCTGTCATTGCGATGAGCTCCCCCCTCTGTCATTGCGAGGAATGAAGTGACGAAGCAATCTCTCAATTCTCACTCCACCTCCCTCCTGTAATTCGCATGCGAGGAGCGCCCCCCTCTGTCATTGCGAGGAGCAAAGCGACCGTCGTTCTTTGACGGCAAGCAATCTCTCTCTTCCCCCTCAAACACCTGATTCCTCCACTGACCTGACAAATTCCCCTTCAAAAAAAATCATCTAAATATCTTCGCGTCCGGACTTCCTGTCCGGCGCTTTGCGACCTTCAATCCCTTCGCGTTTCAATCTTTATACTCCCCTCAAACCTGCCTCTTCTATCCCCCCCCAAATTCTCCCTCGGATTCCAAATAACTAAAGTCTCCGTGCTCTCTCTATTAACTCCGTGTCTAGTATGATGAAAATTGGGCATGGCAGACCGATCTGTGTCTTGGTGGAGAAAACCGTCACGGAGCAGGCTCGCCATGCCATCTCAAATGGTATGATGCGAGATGGCGCAACAGGCCGTCTGCGAATTGGTCCGAGAGACCGTCACCGAGCAAAGGTTGCTGCGCCATCTAACCGCAATGCCCGAACAGTTGTGTGGACCTGTAGTCCGAATTCTGCTAGAACGGGCAATGCAATTATAACCAAGCGAGGGCAGAATGAAGAAGGAATCCGAAGAAGTATTTATTGGAATTGATGTGTCCAAAAAGAGATTGGATGTTGCCAGCAATATTGAAAAGGAAATCTGGGGCGTGGCAAACGATAAGGCTGGGATTGATGCCATTGTAAAAAGGTGTCTGGAATTGCGTCCCCAGCTGGTGGTGGTGGAGTCAACGGGAGGGATCGAAAAGAACCTGGTCGGCGAGTTATACGCCGACGGGGTTCCAGTGGCGCTGATTAATCCCCACCGAGTGCGAGAATTCGCCAGGTCGATAGGCTTGCTGGCAAAAACAGATCGCCTGGATGCGCGTCTGCTAGCTCGCTTCGGACAAGCAGTCAGGCCACAACCAACGCGATTGCCAGATGAAAAAGAGCAGTTATTGGCTGCAATGGTCCTGCGAAGGCGGCAGTTAATTGAGAACCGCACAGCAGAAAAGAACCGTTTGCTAACCGCACATAAGGCGATGCAAGGCAGCATAGAAGCCCACCTGAAGTGGTTGGATGCGCAAATTGCTGAACTGGATCGACAGATCAATCAATTCATCCAGGATGATCCCAACTTCAAGGTCAAGAACGAGATCCTGCGCAGTGTACCGGGGATTGGGAAGGTCACCTCATCACTCATGATTGCAGCTTTACCTGAATTGGGACATAGCGACCGCAAGCAGATCGCGGCGCTGGTGGGTGTTGCACCGATGAACTTTGATAGCGGCTTCTTTCGAGGTAAAAGACGCATCAAAGGTGGGCGTGCTGATATTCGGACTGTGCTCTACATGGCAACCGTTTCAGCAACTCGTTTCAATCCAGTGATCCGGGAGTTCTACCAACGCTTACTCAAGAATGGAAAACTCAAGAAGGTGGCTCTGGTCGCATGTATGCGCAAATTGTTGACAATCCTGAATGCGCTGATCCGAGATCAGTTGAGCTGGCAGCTCCCAATTCGATTTGTGGGGATCCAAAATGAAAGACGAGAACTCGCCCCGTTGTGAACAGGGTTTTGTTCCCGCCTTCCGGGTTTGGGGTGTCTTTATTTTACCAACTTGCTGACACCGCCAGGTTTGTTTATGGCTGTGTTAAATCTTTTTCCTTTATTATAGAAAATTTGCTGATTTCGATGTTGAATAATGCCTTGACTTGACAATCTTATCAGCATAAATCTTAACCGGGATGTTACATTGGATTTTGAGCTGATCGGTATGAAATTTGTGATCTGTGTGGATAATCGAACGAATCCCAAATCGCTGATTATTGGTAAGGTTTACCTCGCTCTGCCGGACCAGGAGGCCTCCAAATCCGGCATGATTCGCATCCTCGACGAGACCTTCGGCGAGCAGGGTTCCGAAGATGGTTACTTGTACCCCGATTCGATGTTTGTCCCCATTAACCTTCCCCAAGCCGCAGAGCGAGCATTGGCTCAATCCTATTCCATTCTATAGCCGCGCTCACCCCTCTTAACCTCCTTCGCCTCCAGCAGCCAGCAGCATAATTATCGAGTTTTCCCCCCATCTACGCCTCCCGCTCGACCCTGCATTCCACCCTGAATTTTACATAGAATCATTAGAATAAACTCCGTGCCCCTCTATTAACTCCCTGTCTCTGTGGTGGATCTCTTCTTCCTTCTTGACTAAAACAAATGTTCTAATTATAATACCTCCAACCATGGAGCGCTCCCTCCTCCCCCCGCGCGGCGTCTTCGTCCCCACCGCCCTCATCTACGACCGCCCAAACGGCCGCCTCCGCCTCACCGCCTCCCTCCTCCAGACCTGGATCCAGCTGCGCGGCCTCGCCTGGGGGCGCTCCGAGACCCCGCCCCTCCATATCGACCAGCTCTCCTCCCTCCTCGGCAAGAGCCCTTCCGCCATCTACGCCCACCTGACCTTCCTCCGCACGGACGGCGCCCTGCGCTGGCGCTCGCTCGGCGGCGGCGTGATCGTCGTCATGTTCGGCCCCGCGGATTCATCTGGCGGCTCCCCTGCCCCCGACCCCACCCCTGCTACCCCAGCGCCTCCCGGAGGTGCGCCGTCATTCCCGAATCCAGGAATCAGGAATGAAAGCCTGGGAATTCCGGAGTCCAATAATCCGGAAATCCGGAAAATTGAACAAATCGCCCTCTCTTTAACGCGTATTAATTAATCTTATTAATTAATATAGAGGATTAAGAGAGAGGCGAAACAGTCCAGTTTTCCGGACGATTTGCGGAATTCGAGGTTGAGAGATCCCAACAGGCGGAGAGGCGAGGATTTGTGCCCAGTATCCAGGAAGTTCTGCGACCTGCAGCGGAGCGCCACCAGCCGGAGGCGTTTTCCTCAAAGCGCTACTGAACCCGGGGCGGAGATTGGTTCCTCCCAGAAGAGGCCTGCTACACCTTATCGGGCTAGGAGTTTACACAGAAACGAGCTCCCTCCTGCTGGATCTTTGTAACCGCGAGAGGTTTTATAAAGGGTTTCCCACTGGCGATCGTAACCTCTGTAGACGAAATCGCTCCTCCCAGTTTCGCTAACCAAATTTATTTTCTCCCTCAATGTTCCACCGGGACTTATTAGGGGTAAAATTAGCTCGAAACCAAGAAGGCATCTATGCAAATATTAGACATCTCTAATAACGATATCTCACATTCAAATATCACTCGCACCGATTTCTGATACGGTATCAACTTTTAAGTCATCGTTAGTGTTGACAAGGATTTGATTGGATTTGATGAAATGTGGATGAATTTTCTCGATCAAGACTTACAATCTATTGTTCGAGGAAAAATTGATTGTCTTCTCCTTGTCAATCCCCAAATACATGTACTTGAAAAAATTATCGATGAAATCAGGGGCCAAGGTGTGGAGGAATTTCAACATCAGTAAGAGTTTGAGTAACTCTTTGATCTCAGTATCAGCTAGTGAGCGCAGTCAGTCCTCTCCGAAATGGTTTATGGATACTCTTTCTTCAATCAATCATAGCCCACTATTATGTACTTGCCCAGATTTGTTATTTGATCCGTCATTCACACTAGATCCACTTGCATTATTTCGCCGAGGAGCAAAATTGTACAGATTGATAGTGCTTTGGCCAGGTGAATTTTCGCAAGGTACTCTCTCATACGCTGTTCCACATCACAATCATTTTCGTACCTGGAAAATAACAAATGCGTTGCTACAACAGCCGGTTATTTCAATTCGGCGAATTCCGGCATAGTAAGGAGTTCAAGAAATGCATTATCAAGACCTTGTTCAATTCACTCCGATCGAAACAATTATTCAACTGCGAGATGCTGGAAAAGAAGCTGCTGCAAAGAACCTGGTCCAGACCTATGTTATTTCCGATGCCATGGCGAACAAGTTGGTCGATATGGCTTTTCCCCAGCTGCAATTTGACCGACCTGAGGATAACAAAGGCATTTTGATCGTTGGCAATTACGGCACTGGTAAAAGCCACCTGATGTCTGTGATTTCTGCTGTGGCGGAAAGATCAGAACTGAGGGAGCAGCTTACCAATGAAAAAGTGAAGATGCTGCCAGCAGCTTCGCAGGTAAGTTCAAAGTAGTGCGTGTCGAAATTGGAAGTGTGACCCGCGGGTTGCGGGAAATTTTATTAGATGAACTGCAAGCAGAGTTAAGTTCCTGGGGAATCTCGATTGTTTTTCCGCCTGCAGATCAGGTTAACAACAATAAAACCCTTATAATCCAGGCCGTTGCAGCTTTCCAGGAAAAATTCCCGGGAATGGGCATCCTATTGGTGGTAGATGAGCTTCTCGATTATCTGCGCACCCGCGAGCAACGCGCCTTAATCCTGGATCTGGGCTTTCTGAGAGAATTGGGTGAGGTGGCAGCATCCTGCCCATTCCGTTTTATGGGCGGCTTGCAGGAAACCCTGTTTGAAAATCCGCGTTTCAGTTTTGTGGCAGAACAGCTACGCCGGGTCAAAGACCGTTTTGAGCAAATCAACATCGCACGCGAAGATATCACCTTTGTTGTTTCACAACGTCTGCTAAAGAAAACCGACGCACAAAAAGCACAAATCACTGATTATTTACGTAAATTTGCACCCCTGTATAAATCAATGGCCGAGCGCATGGATGAATTTGTTGATCTGTTTCCCATTCATCCGGTTTATGTGGAAACCTTTGAAAACCTGGCGATTGCGGAAAAGCGTCAGGTTTTGAAGACCTTCAGCACCGCAATTCGATCGGTATTGGATCTGGAAGTGCCTCTCGACCAGCCTGGTTTGATCTCCTATGACCAATACTGGAAGCTGATCCAAGAAGACCCCAGCTTGCGCAGCATCGATGATATCGCCCGGGTGATCGAAAAAAGCAACATTCTGGAGGGACTGATCCAGAACGCTTACACCCGTCCCAACCTTAAGGACCTGGCTATTCGCATCATTCGCGCCCTCAGCGTGCAGCGTTTGACCACCAGTGATGTCTTTATTCCCCTGGGCGTGACGGCAGAGGGCCTGCGAGATGGTCTATGTCTTTACCATCGCCTGCCAGCCGAGATGAATACGGCTGATTTTCTGCTCGACCAGGTTCAGGTGGCGCTCAAAGAGATGATGAAGACAGTTCAGGGTCAATTCCTGTCCTACAACCCGGAAAACGGCCAATATTACTTGGACTTGAAGAAGGCTGTAGATTTTGATCAGAAAATCCAAGAACGCGGTGATTTCATGGATAAATCTGATTTGAACATCTACTTCTACAACGCGCTTCGGCAGGCGCTTAACCTGAGCGACACCACCTACTTAACTGGTTATAGTATCTGGTTTTATGAGCTTCCATGGGCTGACCATAAAGTCACCCGCCCTGGTTATTTGTTCTTCGGTCCGCCGGATGAGCGCACCACTGCCCAACCGCCGCGTGATTTCTATCTTTACTTCCTACCGCCCTTTATGGATCGCTCCTGGAATGATGAAAAACTGCCGGACGAAACCATCTTTTACCTGACCGGCTTGGATAATGACTTTGAAACAAAAATCCGTCTTTACGCAGGGGCGACGGCAATGGCAAACGAATCCACTGAATACCGGGTGGAATACGCCAACAAAGCCGAAACTATTTCCGCGTTTTAATGCGCTGGCTGCAAGAACACATGATAGAGAAATTGCACATTGTTTATCAGGGTGTGGACGAACCTATTCAAACCGTTCTTACCCGTATGCGCAGTACCGCCAGCCAGAATCTGGAGGAATTGATTCGTTTGGTTGGGTCTCACTTGTTCGCACCGGAGTTTGAGGATCGTTATCCAGATTATCCAAGGTTCCAACGCTTGAGCCAGCCGGTGACTGAGATTGCCCGGGCAAACAGCGCCATGGAAGCCATTCGTCGGTTATGCGGTCGTGGATCCAACCTGGGTCTGGTGTTCTGAGGGATTGGGATTCTCGACAGCCAAAATAATATTCGCCCTTATGCTTCTCCTTACACGAGCCATTTCTTGAAAACACTAATGACAAACCCGAAGGACAGGTCATCAACCGCGGTGAGGTTATCGAAATTGTTGCTGGCGGATTGACGCCGGTTGAAAAAGATCTGAAGTTCCAGTTGGAGCCAGAATGGGTAGCAGTCATCCTGCTTGCGCTGGTGTACAACGGAGATATCGTCCTCAGCCTGGACGGGCGAGAGGAGCTGGACGCCAGCACGCTGGAACGCGCCCTGACCCGGTCAATGACCGATCTGATCAATTTCCGGTTTTACAAACGTCCGCGCAGCCTGCCAATCAACCTGTGGACAATGATCTTTGAAGGCCTGGGTTTGCAGCCCGGATTGGTCCGAGACGAGAATACACGCGAGACCGCGATTGCAGAATTGCAGCGCTTGGTGCATTCCGAGTTGGAGCAGATGGTGCTCCTCCAGAATCGGTTGGAGCAGGGTGCTCAACTTTGGAACACTCCCGGTATTTACCGATCGGATAACCTTTATTGTGGAACAGGGAACTGTTGTAGGTAGCGATGCGCCGGATTTTGCTCTCTCGGTACAGAACTACTTCCTGGCCTGCGCGGTTATAAACAGTTTTTAGAAGAATTGAACAAATACACCACAGTGGGAAAGCTGCGTAACCTGCGTTATTCACCCGGACAAATTCAAGAGGCCTGGAATACCGCAGTATTGTCAACGCGCCCGCCAGCTTCTGGATGTCATCAACCAGCTTCAGCCGTACACAACTTATCTCGCGGAAGCCCAGGCGAACCTCCCGGAAGGCCATGCCTGGACGCATCGAGCCCGGCAGGTCCAAATCCAAACCCTGGATTCTATCCGGCGTTTTGGCAAGGGAAACAAAAGCTTTGACCAACAAGCTGGCTTTGCGAGAATTGACTGTCCTCAAGCAGGAATATATTTCGGTTTACAGCGATCTGCATCGAAAATTGGTGCTGACTGCCAGCGGCGACGACCTGCGGCAGCGATTGTATCGCGATGCTCGCTTTAAATCGCTGCGCGCCCTATCTGGAATTGATTTGCTGACGCGGAGCGGTGAATTTGAATTCTGGAAAGGACAGCTCACCGGGTTACTTTCTTGCCGTGAATTCCATGAAGGCGCGATCGCTGATTCGCCGACCTGCCCATTCTGCCACCTGCGCCCTGCGCAGCACCGGGGAGATGCGAATTCGGATGCAATGGTGCGCCAGCTGGATGAAAAGTTGAGCGCTCTCCTAATGAACTGGCGCAAAGCGCTGCGCACCAACCTGAACAGCGAAATAGCCCAACACAGCCTGGAAGCCATGTCACCAGCGGAGCGTAAGCCGATTGAAGAATTTTTAAACCAAAGCGAAGATACAGAAAGCTTACCGTCCAACTTTGTTCCGGCGGCTATCCGGGCCTTGCGTGGTATTCAAGCGGTGACAATCCCTGTGGACGTACTGCTCCAAGCTCTCAAGACGGGCGGTTTACCCTGCACTCGGGAAGAGCTGCAAAATCGCTTCAAGCAGTTCTTGGATCAGCAAATGCGCGGCCACGACACCAGTAGTACACGTCTGACGCTGGATGAATAATTCACGACTCACGTAGGTATCATGGCACGGTCGCTGAGCGCTTTCCCGAAAACGTGTTGCGAGATGATCCGGATCTGCTGATGTACTAAGACAGTGCGCGTCTGAGAAAGAAATAAAATATGATTTTAAATTCGTTTCCTTAAAAGGAGAATTATGTCTCAAATCAGCCTGCCCTCTTGGGAAAATCTCAGTGAAATAGTGACAACAGCCGCAGAAGAAAGTTGCCAATTTGTACGCCATATTATTCCTCATCTGGTATAGGAAAAGTTTTTGATTCTATTGGGAATGCAAACCAATTTCAGTTTTGGACCCGAGGGTTAAGTCCGAGTGCCTGGGCAGCAGGTGTTACTAGTCCAGAGGATTTATTAGCTCTCGCCGATTTAGTACATCAAAATGGTCAAAACTTCCAGTCTGCCGACCTTGATCGATTGCATGCTAAAGTATATGCCGCTGATTACTCACTAGCCCTAATTGGAATCTGCAAATCTCTCTGATGGTGGATTTAGAGCTAACCTTGAATTGGTTGTGAAATTTGTCGGCGAAGAAGCACAGTCCGCGGTTACTTTGTAGAAGAAAAATTCACTCCTAGATTAAGAATCTTATTGAAATTGAAATTTTCCGAGAGTGGAATTCCAAAGAAATAAACCGACAATTCTATAGGTTCTTGTATTTAGACCTGACAATAGTGCTGATGACCTTCAAGATGTACAAAGGTCTCTTGATGAAATCTTAGGCTATGGTCAAGCACCAGAAGAAGGCAGACAAATAGACGAATATTCTCATATTGCCTTTGGCCAACTGGCTGGACCATCATCTTGAATTATCTGGTGCTGAAGTATTAGCAGATAGATACCATAATTCAAGCGGTCAAAATCTTACCTGGACTTATTAAACAAAAGTTTTTATGGGATAGTTGGTTTTTTAAGTGAACATAATGAATATATTACTATATTGGCCACAGAATTGGTACAAATCGAACATGAAAGAATCTATGAGATCAATCCATCTATTCTTGACTCTTGGTTGGAGTAATTTAAAACAATCATGCAACGCAATCTGGGGCTAACTATAATTTTGCCGTTCTACGTGGTATCGTACCGCCTTCTATAGGAGGGGAACTCGCTTTGGAGGAGGTGGAGGAACTAGAACCCTTCAGAAGAGGATGTTACCATTGAGTCGCACAATACCTAAGTGAGGTAGGTCAAAGGTGATTACAAAAGGTAAACTAAAAACGGGTATTGAAGATAATCTCTTCCCAGGAGAGGAGTCTTTTTCGAATATTGGAATTCCTTCTAAGGATGATATATCCGAAGACTTACTGGAAGATTTTAGGCAGATGATTTCACAACAACGGGAAATTGATGGGTCGCCTATTGCTTCAAATGATGACATACTAAAGGTTGTCTCTTCCCAAAAATTATACGGCTTGTCCTAATCCGTATATTGCCGCATTCATTCAAGAAAATTCAATTTCATCTGGAAGTTATATTTCAAGAGGACCTTTTGTAAAAGATATATCAGTAGGAAAAAACGATCCCTTATATTTTGCACAACTTATTCTACAAAAGTACCACCTGATGCTATTGTTCCATTCATACTTCACTACACATCTCCAGGCGACATTATTTTTGATGGGTTTTGTGGAACGGGAATGACTGGTGTTGCGAGTCAATGATGTGCAAGAAAAGAATTTGAAAATAATGGCGTTCGAAAATCAGTGTTAGTGGACTTAAGCCCAGCAGCCACTTTTATAGCAGCCAACACGAACTCCATACGTTCTTGGAGAAGGTATTTGGCAACGATAGAAAAATTTAATCAGAGAGTGTTGAAAGAACACACTCTGATCTGTTAGACCACCAATCATGTTGGTCGGACTAGAGGCGAAATACATATTTCTAGGAGAGCCAACGCCAAAAAACCGCAATTATCTATAATGGGTGCAATTAATTTATGTGGTTTGGTCTGATGTATTTCCATTGTACAGAATGCAACCAAGAACTCATATATTGGGATTTGGTCTTTAAAGGTCCTGGCATGCCTCCCCCTAAAGGTATTATTTTGTCCTAACTGGGGGTTGCTTTAACAAACAAAACTTTAGAAAGAACTTGGATTTTAAAATTTATTCTCGTAATCAGGAAATAGCCTTAAACCAAGCGAAACAGGTTCCCTGTCTTGGTTCGGCAATTATTCAGTTGGGAAAAAACAATTCCAGAAATTTCCCGATAATCGTGATATCGCTTTGTTAACGAAATTGGATAATGAAATTGATTATCAAATAGAATTCCAATTGTGGAATTGCCTGATGGTTTTATATTCTAAACAACCTAAGAAGTCACATGGATTTACACATGTCCATCATTTTTTTACTAGAAGGAATTTGATAATGATGGCAGATATATGGAATTAAATAAATCGTCAAGAAGATCCAATTCTGCGTGACGCTGCCTTATATGTTTTTACCGGTTGTATTCAAAGAGTATGCAGATTAAATCGTTATATGCCAGTTCATGATCGACATGTTGGTCCCCTATCTGGAACATTGTACGTGTCACAAATAACTGCAGAAATCCCTATAACAAGCGATCTTAAAGATCGAATAAATGACTTATTCGGATTAAACCTGAAACGGACAGAAATAATGTTTGTATTTCGACACAAAGTGTTACGGACCTGCGAAACATCCCTAACGAAAGTATAGATTATATTTTTACAGATCCACCTTTCGGAGCCAGCAAATTATTCTGAGTTAAATATTCTTATTGAGGCTTGGCTTGGAGTAAAATCTAACCAAAAACCTGAAGCCGTTGTAAATTCGGTTCAGGGAAAAGCGATTACTGATTATAGTGATCTAATGCGAACCTGTTTATGGGAATTTAACAGAATTCTGAAATCGGGGAGATGGATTACGGTTGAATTTCATAATTCACAAAATTCAATATGGAATTCCATTCAAGAAGCTTTGGCCAAGCAGGTTTTATTGTTGCTGATGTAAGGACTCTTGATAAGCAAAAAGCCACTACAAAACAACTAACATTCGATTCAGCTGTAAAACAGGATTTGGTTATCTCTGCCTATAAACCTAATGGAAACCTGGAAGAGAAATTCCGTCTTAAGAGCAGGTACAGATGATGGCGTCTGGGAATTTGTGCGTTATCATCTTGGAAAGTTGCCAGTTGTAATGCAGAAGGATGGAAGCACTATTGTCAATGCTGAACGCCAGGCTTTTCTGCTCTTTGACCGTATGGTAGCCTTCCACATCCAACGGGGGTGATGGTGCCAATCTCCTCGCCTGAATTCTACGCTGGTCTGGAGCAGCGTTTCACCCGCCGAGACGGCATGTATTTCCTGCCCACCAGGTGGCGGAATACGACCGCGCCATGCTAGATTACGGCAAACCCACCCAACTTTCGCTATTTGTACTGATGAAAAAACTGCCATTACCTGGCTGCGGCTGCAGCTCGACCCAGCTCCGGCGGCGAGCCGCAAACCCGGGGTGACCTGACCAACAGTTCAACCAGACCATGCACCGTGCCAAACATGAAAAAGCGCTGGAGTTGATCGAAATCCTGAAGCAAAACTTCCTGCAGGACGAGGACGGCAAATGGTATGTTCCCAATCATAACAAAGCCAGCGACCTGGAAAAGGTTCGCCAGCGTTCGCTGTTGAAAGAATTCAACGAGTATGCCACCAGCGCTGGTCGGCTTCGCCAGTTCCGCACCGAAGCTAGTCCGCGCTGGCTTTGCGGACTGCTTCAAACGCCAGGATTACGCACCATTATCAAAGTTGCCGAGCGTCTGCCGGAAGATGTATTGCGCGAAGACCCGGATTTGTTGATGTATTATGATAGTGCGCTTTTGAGAAAGAAATAAAAGTAAGAAGGTGATTAGGATGATCTAAAGAAAAAAGTCATTAAGAGTTTGACAATTTCAGTAGATTCGTGCTATAAAATGGACACATCCCCCCTGTTCTTTCAAGAGGGCAGGGTGCGAGGCGGCGATAACCGCCTCCTTCTTAAACGAAGGGGAAAGTGCTGATGACAATAGTCGGAACTTAACTCCTCAATAGTCTATATGTCGATGGTTTCACAAACCTGTATTATGGGGCGGTCAAGTGTACATCTTATAAACGGTGGATATACTCCAAGATGATTCCATTTGCTTCTGCCAAAAAACAATGAGTGATCAAAATCAAATATTTTACAGCCATTGTAAATGCCCGGCCACAAGATCCTGATCAGACCTCTTCGGCAGCAAATCTATCTCAGAGCTTTAAAAACAACCCCAAATTTGGAGATTATTTGGGGCATTTTTTATCTCATCCTATCTGGATGCCATTGGCAAATCCTACTCCTGGGCAAAAACAATATGCCGAAGTTATAAAGACAGAAGAAAAAGGCTCAGATGTTAAATCTGGCTACTCATCTTTTACACGATGGTTACCAAAATGATTACGGTGTTGCAATTGTCATCAGCAATGATTCCGATTTGGTTGAAGCCATTAAAATCGTCCGAAACGAACTAAAGAAAGGCGTAATCGTTCTTAATCCATTCAAAGATACTCCTAAGTCAGGAGTTAAACGAGTTGCGACTTTTGTAAAACCGATTTGTCAAAGGGTGCTGGCTGCCAGTCAATTCCCAAGTTCAATGCACGATCAAAACGGTAGCTTCAATAAACCTCCCAATTGGTAGGATGACGATGATTGCAGAAGTGTTGTCTTTATTTCCTCCCCATACCCACCCACTTACCCTGGTTAGCGATCCGGATCGGCTGCTGGCTGGTGAAGCAGTGATGTTGGAATTAACGCAGGGTGGATTCCAGGTATGCAGGAAAATGACCCAGTGCTCTTACGTCACCGCGTAGAGGAAGCGCGACCATTCACACCAGAGCATCCGGTTTTGGTCATCACAACCGGTCGCTCTGGAAGACTTGCCTTATGATCTATATCAGCCTGCTTATCGACTGACTCTTTCCCTGCACCAGTATTTCCCCAATCTGACTTACCCGGTATTGCAAACTCTCAACCCGGATCAGGTGGAGAAATTGGGATCCTGTCCACCGCCGACTGAAACCCTGAGCCGACAAAAAACCATTGACTACCTGTTGCGGGAGGTTTTTAACGCCGATCCACCGCCCTCAGCCAACCGCACTCTTTGATTGCCTGGTTGAATGATTATCACCAGAATCAATCACCTCTACCAGAGCTGCTCCGGTCGAGTTTGGTTGAACGTTTGAAACGCTATCCTGTGTATCGAGACTGGGAGATTGATGCTCTCATCCGTGAAATCTCAAGCATTCTCAGACTTCATTCAGCAGCAATGGCAAATATCCGTTGAGCAAACCTAATCGGGTAAACCAATTCGGAAACCGGACCAGGATACTACCTGACCTTTAACTGTGACCCGCAACTGCAGGACCTGGTGCCTGCGTTGGTTCGCCAGGGAGCCCTTCAACCCTTAGAAATGCCCGATAAGAAAGGGTTTGCCTGCTTGGGCTAACCCCGGTATTACCCTGACGGATACACGTCTTCACCGCTTCATATTTCTTTTGGGGATCTAGAAAATCGTTTGAAGACCATGGAATCTGGCCTGCAGACCCAAACGGGTTGGAATGCATGGAATGGATTTGCCCGAGATTGGGCAGAATTGTGCAGTTTAACTGTCAAATTGATTTGGAACTCAACCAAACCCAAAAAGAGACTTTCCGAAAACTGATTCGTAGAGCTTGATAAGATTTTCTCGGCCTGGATGCAAAACAACTATACTCCGCTCG
The DNA here is from genome assembly GCA_963827155.1 of uncultured Chloroflexia bacterium. Classification (GTDB taxonomy): domain Bacteria; phylum Chloroflexota; class Anaerolineae; order Anaerolineales; family UBA4823; genus UTCFX2. The sequence continues at coordinate 581,256 of CAWGZV010000003.1, forward strand.
GGGCACAGCGCCTACCCAAGCCGCATCATGTCCATCATGTTCCCCACTATCTGGCTTATCTGCGCAATCTTGGGCAAATAGAACGAATTGTTTTGTTGATCCTGGATGGATTATCGTTGACCGATTGGCAGGTGATCAAACCTGTATGGACAAAACGACATGCAAATTGGGAAATAAAAACAGAAACCTTGCTTGCCCAGGTTCCCACGATCACATCCATCTCCAGATATGCGCTTGATTTCTGGTTTGCGTCCGGCAGATTTTGCAAATGATCTGGATCATTGTCCTCCGAAGCTCGCGCTTGGGAATTGTTCTGGTCAAGAGAAGGAGTAGCGACAACTGCCTGTAAACTGTTATCGCTTTCTTTAGACCGAGGAATTGATCAACTTCCGGAGTTGCAAGATCCACAGATAAAATTCTGGTGTTTGATTGAAGATACACCCGACAAATTGGCGCATAATGCCACCCTCGGTGCTGCCGATCAGCAGACATCGCTCCGACTATGGCTGGACCCGGCCCATGATCAAAATTCAATTCCAATCGAAAAACTGATTGATTCGTATCTGGATCGTGGCTATTCCGTGTTTATCGCCAGCGATCACGGGCATGTAGAGGCGACCGGATTTGGTCAGCCCTCTGAAGGGTTACTGGCGCAGACACGGGGAAAACGAGCTCGAATATATCAAGATCGCCTGGCAGCTTTGCGGGTTCAAAATGCTTTCCCAGATACCATTCTATGGGATAACGATGGTATCTTACCCGATCAGATGGTAGCCTTAATGCCCTCGGGTCGAGATGCCTTTGCTCCGAGTGGGGAAGTAGTCGTCACCCATGGCGGTATCTCAATCGAAGAAGTGATTGTTCCCTTCATTCAAATCACGAAAGCGAGTTCTTAATGGATAAAGGTATTGGATTCAGCCGCACGATTTATGTTGGATTGGTTGGATGTGACAGCATCTTTGTGCGTTCAGAATATTGAACCGGTTGAAATCAGACAGCAATTAGCTGAAACAATTTCGGGGACTGTTCACGGCGTAGATGCCCAACGAAAAACAATTGATGTTTTGTCTGCGATTTGGGTAAAAACAGAAAAGAGTACTCCTCAAATTCGGCAGGAAGCTTTGAGAGATATTTCCCAACTCTGTCATCATCCGAAGAGCGGTTGTGGCTTCATTATGGCATGACATTGGTTTCCTACCCAATATTCAGAAAATGTGTGGCAGCTATTGGCCAGGTCAGTCGGACTGAGGAAATGATTACCCGCAAGATGATTAAGGATCGAATTGCTGGCGAATACGGGCATCTCGGTGGATTGGATCGATCTGTAGAACGAATTATCGCTTCACTGACCAATTGGGGCGCGCTTGCCAATACAGATCAAAAACAGAAATATCGAATTCAATTAAGCGGTATTCCTCCTCGACTGAACATCTTCAGAAATGGATATTAACTTGTGCGCTTTTGCCCATCCATCAGAGGGGATACCTTTTGACGACTTGATCAATTTGCCTGAGCTTGTATCCATTTTTTTTCACTTTGGTGTTGGATCATCTCAGAAAAGATCCTAGATTTGAAGTACATCGACAAGGAGGTGGATTGGATATCATTCATCTAAACAATAGATATTTTTGAATAACTCTTTTTTCTCCCCTTCTCATCATATCCAACCACTCATTCACCATTTCGAATCCGAAATCCTCATACAACCTCCTCGCCGGTTTGTTCACCCGCCCGTTCCATCCCCTCTCCCACCGTTAGCTCACGGTAATCGTGCCAAGACCTCAGCCGCCCGCTGCGGAGCTGCCTCACCTCTCCTCCATCCCCTTAAGGCAACCTAGCCAACACCTCTGCCGCCCGCAGTGTAGTTCTGCGGCACGCTGCGGAACTGCCTACCTCTCCTCCTTCCCCTTACGGTAATCGTGCCAACACCGCTGCGGCAACCTTCGCGTTCCCTCCCTCATTCGGGTGGATCCCGTCGCTCGTATCCGTGACCGGGTCGATCCAGCCGTCCGTGTTCCAGTACGTCACATCCACCCCCTCCGCCTGCGCCCGCGTCACCGCACTTGCGATCCACCCGTTCACCGTATTGCGGTCCTTGTCCGGGCTGCGGTTCAAAATCCCCAGCGCGTAAATCGGCTTCCCCGGCCACAGGCTCCACAGGTGGATGAGCTGCGACTGATAGTTTTGGCTGAAATCCGTCGAATCGTTTGTCCCCAGCAGGATGATCGTAAAATCCATGTTGTCGTTCTGCGTCACCGTGTCGTTGATTTCATTCGAGAAGTCGCTCTCCCCCGCCCTCGCCCCCGGGTACGCGTGGTTGAACGGCTTCGTCATCCCCTCGTGGTAGCTCTGCGCCGTCGGGCTCACCCAGCCCGGGTTCGCCGCCGTGATGCTGTCGCCGATCAGCGTGATCCGCCGCCACTCGTGTTTGTTGATCGTGGATGCCTCGATCCAGTCCCAGAACGGTCCCGCGCTGCCCATCAGCGTGGATACTCCCGCCAGAGTCCCCGCGTTGGCGTTCGCGTCGCTCCCGCAGGCATAGCTCCCGTTGACATACAGCCGGATCGTCTTCCCCCACCCCAGCGCCCGGATCGTGTAGAAGGTCTCCTCGTCCAGCGGGATCGTACCCGAAATCACCCCCGCTCCGCTGCCGATGACCGTGAGCTTTGCCTGGTCGCTGCCCGGGTTCAGGCTTGCCCGGATGTACGTGTTCAATCCCGCCTCGCCCCTCACGATCACGCCGGTTTCTTCCTCCCCTTTCCCGGTCTTGATCCTTGCGCTCAGGTCGATGTCGTTGAGGCTCGTGTCGATCGCCGCCGCCCCGCTGCTCCCGCCGAGGCTTCGCCGAGCCCGGTTTCGCCTGAGGCCCCGCCGATGGCTTCGCCTGAGGCCCCGCTGATGGTTTCGCCTGAGGCCCCGCCTGAATAGCTCAAGATCCCGCTCCCGTCCAGGTCCGCAAAGCTCCCGCTCAAGATCGTCCAGCTGGAGCCAGCCGGCCGGATCTCCGGCAGGTGGTTCGCCAGCGCGCCCGTCCCCGCAAAGCTGTCGTGAAGCACCACCACGCTTGGCGTCTCCAGTATGATCGGCAGGAAAACCCTGTGCTCTGAGGCCTCCATCCGGGCTATCAACTTGATCATCGTGCCGTCCATCGCCTTGCCTTTTGCTGTGAATAGGATTGGTGCCGCCGCAGCCGCAATTGCCGTCAGGAAGATCGAAAATCTCATCCAATTCCTTCTTCGTGCACCGATCATTCTCGCCTTTTCCCGTCGGGTCCGCACCGCCTCATCTCCCACCAGGCGTTCGTTGCCACGAATCCTGCGCTTTCATACAGCTTCCGTGCCGCCTCATTGGTCCTCAGGGTGGATACGCACGCCCGCTCCATCCCCATCCCCTCCATCCGCTTCAAGCACTCGCAGATCACCGCCCGCGTCAGCCCTTTCCGGCGGTATTCCTCCACGCAGCCCACCGGTCCCAGGTCGCCGATCTTGTTCACCGGGTCGATCCAGCCGTTCACGTAAGCCCCGATCTTCCCATCCAGACTAGCCGCCACGATATCCAGCTCCTGCAGGTACCCGGGCAGCCTGGTCAGCCTGGCGTAATCTTCTGCCTCCACGTTCCCGTCTGTCCACGGCTGCCAGATTTTCCGGTGCGCCTCTGCCCGTTCGCTCAGCTCTTTCTCCCCCCCGAACGACCGCACCTCCCACCCCTCCGGCAGTGGACTGCGGGGCTCTTGATAAGCCTGCCCCCCTCCACCGAGCCGCATCTGGTAGTTCACCTCGTCAAAAGTCCCGCCGTGCTCGAAGCCGCCTCGCTTCAGCAAGCCGATCCTGTCGGCATTATCCGCCCTCGCCCCGGTCGAGAGCGCCTGCTTCCACCGCTCCGGGTCCTCTCCTCGCAGCCCTTCAAGCCTCCCCTCGACCCACCTCATCGCCTCCTCCGGGATCCCCCGCCCTTCGAACCCTGGCAGCGTCTCCCAGTCGAACCACGGGTCTTCCCCCAAAATCGCATACCCCACCAGCCGTTCCCCTTCGTGCCACAGCCGGATAAACGCTTTTGGATCCAGGTGGCAGTCCACCATGAAGAACCACCAGTTCAGGTCTCCCACGTGCGGGTAGCGCCAGTCGTCGGACTGCCTCCGCCCTTCCATCAGCAGCGCCTGCATCCGCACCAGGTCTCCCTCGCCCTCATACATCCGGGAAGAGATCGACGCTTGGCTTTGTTTTTGCTTCGGCTGCATCTTTGCCTCCATAATTCACCAACCATTATAACTTTCAACTTCTCGCTTGCATCCTCATCCCCGTGATCCGTAGATCCGTAGTAGATCCGTAGGGTGCGTCGGTAGACGCACCGTTCTCACCAATACCATTCACCCTCGCCTCCCTCCAACCCCCATCCGGCTTGAGATCCATGGTTCCGTAGGGTGCGTCGGTAAGACGCACCGCCCTCCCCAATACCAATCCCCTTCGCCTCCCTCCGTCCCCCATCCGGCAGCAGACCCGTAGGCTGCGTCGGTAACACGCACCACCCTCCCCAATACCAATCCCCTTCGCCTCCCTCCATCCCCCAATCGGCCTGAGATCCGTGATCCGTAGGCTGCGTCGGTAGACGCACCACCCTCCCCAATACCATTCCCCCTCGCCTCCCTCCATCCCCCAACCGGCTTGAGATCCGTGATCCGTAGGCTGCGTCGGTAAGACGCACCGCCCTCCCCAATACCATTCCCCTTCGCCTCCCTCCATCCCCCATCCGGCACGCAGACTCCGTAGGCTGCGTCGGTAAGACGCACCGCCCTCCCCAATACCATTCCCCTTCGCCTCCCTCCATCCCCCATCCGGCATGCCGACCCGTAGGCTGCGTCGGTAGACGCCCCCCTCCCCAAAAGCTCCCTCCATCCGGCAGCAGATCCGTAGGCTGCGTCGGTAAGACGCACCGCCCTCCCCAATACCATTCCCCCTCGCCCGCCTCCTTCCGGCTTGCAAAAACAGAACATCTGTGCTATAATACCTTCCAAAACCCAATGAGAAAGCTATTCGTTCCTCTTCGTTTTTTTGAGGAACGAATAGCCCGGTCGGAGAGCAGAAAAAAGACGGTCGCCTCATCCCGCGACCGCCCAGAAAGGTACCGCAAATTGATCACGATTGTAGGGGCGGATCGCATCCGCCCATCTCACCTCACATCCGCCCATCCACATCCGCCCCGCCGGCATCCGCTCATCCACCTCGCCTCCCCCTCCGCATCCGGTCAAATATCAATCATGCTGACGCATAATGGTCCTGATACCGGCAGACCTCCCGCAGGCTGCAGAAATCGCAGGTCTTCCCCCCCGTGATCATCTCCGGTCCCGTCCCCACCACCATCGTCAGCGACTTCCGCGGCGTCATCATCGCGCTGTCTGTCAATGTCACCGGCAGTGTGGTTTCCTTCTCGTCTTCTACTTCTCGCAAATCCGCCGTAGGGGCGGATCGCGCCTGCCCTTCGAGGCTCCGCCCGGCCAGAAGGTTAAAAATCTGCGGCTGTCCCTCGCCCACCGGCCAATCCACCATCCCCGGGCTGATCGGGATCGAAGTCTGCCACCCCTCCGCCGCCGCCATCTCCTCCAGCCTCCGGCACGCCGCGTTCGCCAGCGCCTCCACTGCCGCCGACCCCACCCCGTCCAGCGCCAGGCTCAGCGTGATGCTCTCAGACCACATCTCCCCGGCATATGTCTCCAGCATCGGGCCGATCGTGCACAGCAGCACGTACAACCGCTTCGCCATACCCAGGTGCTCGGCGATCAGCTTGCCGCGCAGCTCTACCCCCCCTTCCAGCATCAGCCGCTCGTGCCGAACCCCCTCCACCTCGAACGCCCGGCAGATCACGCTCGGCTCCACCAGCGGGCTGCCCTCTTCCAGCGCCTGCTCGGCGATCTGCGCCAGTGCCGGTCGGCGTGCCCGCAAAATCGTCGGGTCCGCCCCCTGCCCGCGCATCACCGCGTCCGCGTCGAACGCCAGCTCAAGCTTTCCCAGATTTACCATCATCGATAATGCCCAGCTTCACCAGCTTCCGGTAGTGGGTGATATACCTGCCCGCGTAGGCGTCCTTCCCCAGCAGCAGGTCCGCAGCCCGGATCGTCGCCGAGAGCTTCTCGGGGTTCGTGATCATGCAGGTCGCCCCCGCCCCCGCCCCCAGCGCCAGGAAAGCCTGGTTCACCGTGTGCCGGTCTGGCAGCCCGAACGAGACATTGCTCGCCCCCAGGTTGATGTTCACCCCGAACTCCCGCCGCACCATCTCGATCGTCGTCAGCGTCACGATCCCCGCCTTCTGGTCCGCCCCCACCGTCAGCACCAGCGGGTCGATCACCACGTCCTCGCTCGGGATCCCCAATTTGGCCGCCCGCTCGATGATCTTTCCGGCGATGCTCAGCCGCTCTTCCGGGTCGTTGGCGATCCCGCCCTCGTCCATCGTCAGCCCGATCACCGCCGCCCCAAATTCCTTCACGATCGGCAGCACCGCGCTCAGCGAAGCCTCTTCCCCGTTCACCGAGTTCACCAGCGGCTTGCCCGGCATCACCTTCAGCGCTGCGATCAGCGCCTCCCGGTTCGAAGAATCCAGGCAGATCGGCGTTTCAAAGCGCTCGGCGATCGCCAGCGCCACCTTCGGCAGCAGCTTCACCTCGTCCACCCCCGGCGCGCCCACGTTCACGTCCAGCACGTCCGCCCCGCAGTCGATCTGCAACTGCGCCAGCTCGAAGACATAGTCCAGCTCCTCGCTCATCAGCGCCGCGATCAGCTTCTTCCGCCTGGTCGGGTTGATGCTCTCGCCGATGATCGTTACCGGTCCCTCGGTCGAGATGATATGCTCTTTAGTTTGACTTTTAAGTTTAGTTTCCATGCTCATCTGCTCCAGCCACGAAGATTGAAAGATGGCCGCCCGATCCAGGAGGAAACTGAAAGCTCCCACAAGGTCCAGAACGGCCAATTCCTTACTATGTTAACAAGTGTTGATCCAGCTCGCCTCGACGATTATACCCTCGGCTCGCTTCCCTTCCGGTGTCTATTGTCGGCAGACGCTGCCCGGCTGCGTTCATCGTCCCACCGGCCGTGTTCTCCTTCAGACCGCCTGCGCTCTTCGTCCGACCGGCTGTGTTCTTCATCCGACCGGCTGTGTTCTTCATCCGACCGGCTGTGTTCTTCATCCGACCGGTTGCGTTCTTCATCCGACCGGCTGCGTTCTTCATCCGACCGGTTGCGTTCTTCATCCGACCGGTTGCGTTCTTCATCCGACACACCCTGTTTGTCAGCTTGCCGGTTTTGCACAGCTGCTGGCAGTTTTCGTTCTTCCACCGCCTGCCTGTGGATTGCCGCCGGCAGGTCGTCTCCTGGCATCAGCAGACGGGGACTTGACGTTTGCTGGTTTTGCACTTCCACCGTCAGGTTATATCCTGCTGCCAGGTTGACTCCTTGTACCGACGGCAGGTGTTCTATTACCGGTGAGTGTCTAGGTTCTCACCATCGTCCGGTTGCGTTCTTCATCCGACCGGTTGCGTTCTTCATCCGACCGGTTGCGTTCTTCATCCGACCGGTTGCGTTCTTCATCCGACCGGTTGCGTTCTTCATCCGACCGGTTGCGTTCTTCGTCCGACCGGTTGTTACATTCGATCGCCTGGTAGAGTCATTCGATCGCCCGATGGTGCCCTTTAGTCGGCGCCTAATCGTATGGTCCAACCGTGAAGCTCAGCCCCAGCTTTGTCAGCGTCTCTTTCGCCCTGCGGTAGCAGTCCTGCCATTCCTGCGTCGGCGTGATCGTCTTCAGGTCGTAGAGCTCGTTGAACGGCTTGCCCAGCTTCGGCGCCTTGAACGTATCCTGATACAGCGGCAGCAGCTTGAGCGCGATCTCGTTCGCCTTCTCCCGGGTGATCCCGCTCCGGGTCGCCGCGATCGCCACCTCGCCCTGGAAGCCCGCCTCCAGCCCCGTGTGGTGGTCCACCATATTCCCGCCGGTGCTCCCCACGCCGTGCTGCTGGTAGCCGCATACTGCCCCGATGATAGCATGACCGGCCGTTTCATACAAGTTCTCCACCGTCCCGGCTCCATTCACATTGAACGGGTCGTTTGTCCAGACGATGTGGCTGTTGCGCGCCATCGCCTGCCCGGTCATCGCCAGCACGTGCATCCCCCACGGGTCCGAGTTGTTGGTCCACTTGATGTGGGTGATGCTGAGGTAGTGATAGGTCGCGAAATAGCACACCACCCCCAGCAGCGTCTCCGCCACCGACACCACCGCCACCCCCGCCGGTCCGCCGCCCACTCCACCGGTAAGCGGGGTCATCAGGTTGATGATCTGCGAGCCGTAGTTCAGCAGGTGCGGCACCCGAATGAGCTGGTCGTCGTCCACTTTCAGCTCGCACATCTGTGCCACCAGCCGCCCGTCGCAGGGTCGCAGCCCGTTCACCGGCTCGCTCGCCGCCATCTTGCCGATCGCCGTCATGCCGGTCGCGCAGTCGCCGATGTGCATCCCGGGCTTGCCCACCCGCCGGATCGCCTCGCGTGCCGTCGCGCAGTCCCGCTGCACTGCTTTGACCTCCAGCATCGTCCCCGCCACGATATCATAGCCGTTATAGGTCAGCGTCGCCCCCGACTCGATCGCGTGCACATACGGCTCCTGCGCATAGCTGATCATCAGCGGCAGGTAGTAGGTCTCGCTGCACGGCTGTCCTGCTGGCCCGGTCAGGTTCCACGGCGGGTTCGGGTCCTCGATCCCGCGGTGCCTGGCGATCACCATATCCTTGCCTTCACCCAGGTAGAGGGTATCCGGCGCCTGCCTCAATGCCTCCAGCACCTCTGCCTTGCTGAATTTGATCACCCGCTGCGTGTCCAGGTGATAAGCGCCCACGTCCACAAAGAGCTGCAAGCCTGCCTGGAACACCCGGTCTGCCAGGTCGTCGTCCGCCGGGCACACGTTGTTTGGGTCGAAGGTGATGTTGTATTCCTTCAGCAGCTCGTTTGTGCGCCGGGCGAGCATCAGGTCAAACTCCACCTCTTTCATGAAAGCGCCGGAGCGCGAGCGCTGGAAGATCTCTACCAAACGGTCATTTGTAAACATGGCTATGCTCCTCGTTTCTTTGCCATCAAGGCTTTTATCAATTCCACCGCGCCGCTCCCCGTCTCCGAGAAGCCGTCCGCCCCAATCTCATCCGCGTATTCCTGGGTGATCGAGCCCCCGCCGACCACGAAGAAATAGCTGTCCCTCATCCCGCGGGTCGCGCAGCAGACCTGCCACATCCCGACAGCCTGCCCGCGTGATGCTCATCAGCGCTGAAGCCGCGATTACATCTGCTTTATTCGTCTCTGCCGCCTCGAGGAAAGCCGCCGCTGACACATCCTTCCCCATATCCACGCACTTATAACCCTGTGCCTTCAGCAGGCTGATCACGATATTCTTGCCGATATCGTGAATATCGCCCTTCACCGTCCCAATCACCACCGTGCCTTCCGATTTCATCAGGCTTCCGCTCTTCACGATCAATTCTTCGATCAAAGCGGTGCAGGCGTTGCCGGCCTCACCGGCTGCCATCAACTCTGGCAGGAAGATATCCAGGTTTTCGAATTTTTCGCCAACCCTGGTCAGAACCGGAACAATCACTTCCTGAACCAGAGCCAGCGGTTCTACTCCCTGGGCAATCGCATTCGAGGTCGCCGCAACTGCCGCCTCTTTGTCGCCTTGCTCCAGGGCTTTGCTCAATGCATCTGCAATTTCGCGAGGGATCATTTTCAGACACTCCTTATTATTCTTCACGCACAACCTGTTTTGGTTTTTCGGATGGTTTCAAGCATTTGGAAAAGATAAAAATCTGCTATAAATCGCCGTGCCACCTCCAATAGAGAAAATTCAGAAGGGGTGTAATAGAATTATTTGATTAACTGACCGAACGAAATTCAGTATAGTGAGATTCTAATCGCTTGTCAAGGACTAATCCTCCTCGTAAAAAAATAGTGCTTGACATTCCTTAAAACTAAGTGATAATAGACTTGTCAGATGGCAGCCATCTATCAACAATACCGCTGCTTTCTTACGTTTTCGATGAGCGATCAAGAAATCATTCGGCAGCCCTCCCTTTCTGACCAAATCCTTCGGATATTGATCGACCGAATCAATCGAGGGATCTACCCCTCTGGAAGCCAGCTCCCCCCAGAAAATTCTTTGGCTGAAGAGCTGGGGGTCAGCAGGGCAACCATCCGGCATGCTTATGCCATGCTCGAAGAGCGGAATCTGGTGCAGCGCAGGCGCGGGGTTGGGACCTACGTCTCAAAAGTCCTCAGCATTTCTAACCCCCTTTACCAATACATCGATTATGACGATCGGATCGCGAGCTTCGGCTATAAACCCGGTTTCCGCCAGTTGGACGCACGCGTCGTCGAAACCAGCGAGGATATTGCTCGCAAGCTCGATATTGTACCCGGGGGCCAGAGCCTTGAAATTAAAAAAGCCTGGACCGCCGACGATCTTGTGATTGTCTACATTATCAACCACATCCCACTCTGGGTGCTGGGAAAACATCTTTCGGTCGACGATGCTATTAAGCCAGGCGCAACCGAGCCCTTCTTTCGCTTTTTCAGCCTCAAATGCCGCCAGACGATTACCCACCTCAGCTCTGTCATTACCCCCAGCCTGGTGAAAGATTGCAGCATTCCCAGCGAATTGGAAACTCATTCTCCAGACGAACCCTTATTACTGGTCGAAGATATCGGATTTACCGCAGAAGGTCAGCCTGTTTTCCATTCATTAGAACATCTATTTGGGATCGCCTCCCGCTTTGAGACGATCCGGCGAGTGCAGTGAAGAAGGGCATTCCATCATAGCTCAGGATTGGATCTCAATCTTGAAAACTTCGAAAAGTTGGAGATACTATGGCGTCAACGATCTTGATTAAAAACGGCTACCTTTTGACGATGAATGACCTCAGTGATCAATTCGTCGGAGATGTCTACATCGAGGCAGACCGGATTACTGAGATTGCTCCGAAAATCGAGAAGACCGCAGACAAAGTGCTTGATGCCGCCGGCAGAGTGGTTATGCCTGGTTTCATTCAATCGCATATTCATCTTTGCCAGGCTCTTCTGAGAGGCCAGGCGGACGATCAGCCGTTGATGCAGTGGCTGGATACCATTACCGGCCTTGAGTTTCGGCATACCCCAGAGACGTTATACGCCTCCTCGCGCCTTGGGCTGGCTGAAATGATCAAGTCTGGCGCGACGTCGGTCATCGATATGGGCACGCTTCACCATGAAGAGAGCGTCTTCAAGGCGATCGAGGAGTCGGGCATCCGCGCCCAGGCTGGTAAAGCGATGATGGATCTGACCGAAAACTTGCCCCCCCTGCTGCGCGAATCTACAGAGGCTTCGCTTCGTGAAAGCATCGACCTGATGCACCGTTGGCATGGTAAAGCGAACGGTCGGATTCGATACGGTTTTGCGCCTCGCTGGCAGCTTTGGAACACTGAGCATTTACTCAGAGAGATCAAGCAGGAAGCTGACAGCCATCCTGGGGTGAATATCCACGGGCATGCTGGTGAGATCGAATACGAAGGGCAGGCGATGATCGACTTGACCGGCATGCGGAACCTTGTTTTCCTGGAAAGCATTGGGGTGGTCGGCCCAAATGTGCAGATGGCTCATTCGATCTGGCTGGATGATGATGAATATCGCATCATGGCTGAGACCGGAACGCATGCAATGCACTGCCCCTGCTGTAATTCCAAACTGGGGTCGGGCATCGCGAAAGTGCCGGAAATGCTCGAGCGCGGGATCAATGTATCCCTCGGTTCTGACGGCGCGCCATCGAACAATAACCTGGATATGTTTGTTGAAATGAGGGTAGCTTCCTTGATTCACAAGTTGCGCCTCGGCGCCGACGCCCTCCCTGCCGAGACAATCCTGAAGATGGCGACCCGCAATGGCGCAAAAACCTTCGGGATGCCGTATGAATTAGGAGTTTTAGATCCCGGATGCAAAGCCGATCTGATCATTCTGGATGATGGCGGACTTCATGCCGCCCCCATCAGAAATTTCGAGCAGGACCATTTGGTAAAACGCCTGGTTTCCTCCTACCAATCGGAGAGCGTTAGAACCAGCATCATAGATGGCAAAGTAGTGATGGAAGAAAGACAACTGCTTACCATGAACGAAGAAGAGATCCTCGCAGACAGCAAGAAGTCGCTGCAAACACTCATGGACCTTATAGAGGCATAGCAATGACATATACACATCCACTCGCTGATATTGTCCGCCGGTCCGAAACGGGTCCATACATCCGTGAAGCAGATTTTGAGAAAATGGTCGTTCGTCGGGTCCAGGAAATTGTGCGCAGATATGACATCAAGTTCGATCCTAAAGTCCTGGTGCCTTCAGACGACGACCTCGCAGACCGGGTTTATCAAGCCGGGCTCGAGCTGTTCCTCGATCTGGGCGCCTACAACATCCGCACCGAGCGGCGCATTCTCTTCAACCGCCAAGAAATTGAGGCAGGTATCGCGAACGCTCCTTCCAGCCTGACGCTGGGCGTCGGAAAAGATGCAGTCGTGATGAGAGCCCGTCCTCCCGAAAGCACGATCCCATGTATTGTCCACAGCGGCCCAACCGGTACGCCCTGCAGTGAGCGTTATCACCCCTTGATTTTGCAAAGCTGTGCGCAGGAACCGCTGGTAGACTGCCTGGGAGCCGGCTCAGTTTCCACCTACATGGGCGCCCAAATCATCCCAGGAACCCCGCTCGAGATCCTGGGGGTGCACCGAGATGCAGCTTCAGCTCGCGAAGCGGTCCGAAAAGCCGGGCGCCCGGGCATGCACATCAATGACGTCGCTGTACCGCTGACCTGCGCTGGGAAAATGGCAGCGATTAACCCGGAATGGGGCTTGCGACCTTCGGATGGTCTGCTCGTATCTCAGATGGTGGAGCTGAAGACCGATTACGACCAGCTTTCACGCGCAGCCCAGCTTCAATCTGCGGGGCTTCACATCGTCGATCTGATGACCCCGCTCGTTGGTGGTTTGGGAGGCGGCGCACCCGGAACGGCTGTCATCGCGGTTGCTTGCCATATTCTAGGAGTTCATGCTCTACAGCCCCTCATATCATATTTTCGGTCATATGCACCTGCTCGAGAGCACCAATACCGACCGGATCGGTTTATGGGTATATGCTGTGGGTGGACAGGCGCTCTCACGCAACACACCTATCCTGTCGATGAGCGCAGTCTATACCCAATCAGGATTGGGAACTGAGCAAGTATTTTGGGAGATCGCGGCTGGGACGATAGCCGCGACGGTTAGCGGGCTCCATCATAACGGCGTAGGCGCAACGGGGGGTTCCACGATAGACCACACCAGCGGTCTGGAGAATCGTTTCTTTGCCCAGGCGGCGCATGCCAGCTTGGGGCTCTCGCGCCAGGCGGCGAATGAGCTGGTGCTTGAAATATTCAGCCGTTACGAAAACACGCACATGCGGAATTTTCCGGCAGGCAAGCCTTTTTCTGAATTGTATGATGTGGACACTTTAGAGCCGAATTCTGAATGGCTGGAACCGTATGAGAAGGTCAGCGATGGGCTGCAGGCGATTGGTTTTGATGTGAAGAATGCCTGGAAATCAATTCGTCGCCAATAACCAAAAACATCTGGCGCTCACAAGGCGCTCCCTGACAATGCAATCATGTCGAAAGGCCAGTACCTTAATAATTGAATAGGGTTAACCCCCATAGATCGATCTCCAAACCTTCTCGGGTGTCATAGGAAGATCGTTTTTCCAAATCCCCGCTGCATCTTGTAGAGCGGCGAATATAGCAGGAGCGACTGCCAGCAAAGGCAATTCGCCAACCCCAATCGCTCCATACGGGCCGATTGGAGATGGGTTCTCCAGGATAATCGTTTCAATGGACGCTGGAATATCCATTGCCGTTGGAATTAGGTAGGTGCTCATCTTTGTGGTGAGCACCTGCCCTCCTTTTACAATGAAGTTTTCGAAGGCAGTCCAACCCAATCCCTGCACGGCTCCACCTTCAACTTGACCGATCACACCCAGTGGATTCACGGCTTTTCCGACATCGTGAGCAGATACCAGTCGATGGATGACCAGCCGACCAGTTTCCAAATCGGCCTCGATTTCGACGGCTTGAGCCGCATATCCCATAACGATCGAACCGCTTTTGTATTGGGAAAGCGCTTCGAAGCCATAGGTTTGAGGGGCGTTGTATGTGTACACCGCGACTGCAGGGCGCTCTTCATTGATCCATGCCTTCAGCGCAGCTTCGGCTGCACCGATTGCCGCATTTCCTGCCATCAGCGTTATCCTGGAGGCCGCAGTGGGTCCGGCTGACGGCGCTCCAGTGGTGTCGACCGGGCTGATCGCAACCCGCTCGATGGGAATATTCAATGCTTGGGAAACCATCTGGCGCAAGACCGTGTGGGAGCCTTGTCCGACATCCGCCGAAGTTGTGGATAAGTAGGCTCGCTCGATTTCTTCCTTTCCATGCAGCTCCAACCGGACGGTTGCTTCCTCCTGCCATCCCAGGGAATACCCGATGGGCTTCCACCCAACTGCAATCCCACAACCGTACCCCTTTTTCTCCCCGGATTCAGTATTTGGTGTGCTGCAACTCCACGATCCGTTTGAATTCTCCCAACCTGCAGCGAGCGCAGCAGCTTCGAGCGTCTCCCTGGCGCTCACTTTAGCTGGAACCTCGCCTAATGATGCCAGGTGAGAGCCCCCTTGGATCAAATTGCGCATTCGAATTTCCACTGGGTCAATTGAAAGCAAGCTGGCAAGGTGGGTCATGTGTGCTTCGGCAGCGAATACAGACTGAGGCGCGCCAAAGCCCCGAAATGCCCCACTGGTTGGGTTGTTAGTGTAAACCCCACGAACTACGATTTCGATATTCGGGGCTTCATAGGGACCCGAACAAACCATCGCCGCCGTATTCAGCACCGAGCAAGTCGTCGAAGCATAAGCACCCGCGTCTGCCGTAATCTCAATCTGTTGGGCAATCAGCTTGCCATCTCGGGTTGCTCCCCATTTATGACGGATGCGCATCGGATGGCGTTTGGGATGCCCGATTGTAGTCTCCTCTCGGCTCCAGATTGATTTCACCGGCCGGCGGAGTTGATATGCTGCCAGGGCGAGGCAGATCTGGATGTTGAGATCCTCACGCCCCCCAAATGCACCCCCAATCTCTGCATATAGGATCCTCACTTGTTCTTCAGGCAGCCCAAGACTTCCGGCAATTTGCCTGCGGTCGTCATAGGCATCCTGCCCAGCGCTTTTGACAACAACCCGGCCAGCCTCATCTATCCATGCCAATCCAGCATCGGGTTGAAGATATGCATGTTCTTGTGAGCTCGTTAGGTAAGTCTCTTCAATGACCACATCAGAAAACCGAAAGCCTGTCTCGATATCCCCTTGTTCGATTTTGAAGTCGACGAGCAGGTTATCTGTTTTCCCGGGATGAAGGATCGGAGCGCTGGCAGCTAACGCGCTTTCCGGATTGTCTACTATCGACAGGTCTTCGTACTCAACCTCGACCAGCTTCAAGCCTTTTACAGCCTGCCTTTCACTTTCGGCAACAACCAATGCGACTCGATCCCCCACATTTCGGACTGTCTTCCCACAGAGTACGGGCTGATCTGCGATCTCGATCCCATACCAATTGTGCGGGACGTCCTTCGCGGTCAGAACTGCCAGCACCCCAGGCACTTCAAGGGCTTTGGAGATTTCGATGGAAATGATGCGCGCGTGAGGGCGGTTGGAAAACAGCGTGACCATATAAACCTGATTCTCTAAATTCAGGTCCCCCGGAAACATCGCTTTTCCGGTTGCTTTATCGATGGCATCTTGGCGCACTGCTGAGCTTCCTACTGGCGTCGATTTCTCCATTCTGATGTTATTCTTTTTCATGCAACGCTCCGATCAGGTCAAAATCGATGTTCAATGAAGCACTCATTTTCTTCAATGTTCCATCTAATTTCCACTGCCGGTGATACGAATAAACAGTCTGCCAGCCTGGATAGTCATGCGGCAGCATTCGCCATGAGCATCCTGTGGATAGGGCGTAGAGTAAAGCGTTGATAACTTCCCGCATGGAAGTTGTTCTCGGCCGACCTCCATCCCTGGCTTGCCGGATAAGAGGTTCGACCAATTCCCATTGGCGATCTGTGAGATCACTTGGATACTCTTTTGAGGGATTAGTACCGTTCGTGCTGATACCAGGCGAGACCTGTCCAAGATGTCGATTTTGGAGCCAGAGTATCATCATTTCGTGCACAGCCTCAAAAGCCTGCTCAAGTTTGTAGGTTTCTTTGTCCGAGAGGTATTGCAGTGCAATTCCTTCTAACAAAGCAATCAAAAGATTTGGCGCCAGTTCAGTTTGATCTCGATTAAACTCTCCGGTTTTTATCCCTGCCTGAACAGCCAGGTGGATATCCCGTCGCCAGGCATCATACATTGCTAAAGTTTTTTCGTGGATAGCCTCATCCACCATCCCATGACCCCAAAAATCCAGAAATATTTCTTCTATCTCGGGGTGATTGCGCAGGAGCTGTTTTTGTTGTTCGGAGAATAGTTTAATTTTATCGATTGCGCTTGTTTCGGTTAATAAAAGCTGCTCTTGCCTCTTCTCAAAAAAAACCTCCATTTTTTCGAGGACGGCTAGCAGAAGAGCAGTCTTCGAACGAAAATGGTAATGAAGGGTACCCATGCTGATCCCTGCTTGATGCGCGATATCCCGCATGCGTGTCCCACTTACTTTCTTCCTGGCGAGAATTTCTTCTACTGCGCGGATAATCCTCGCCCTGGTGAAGGTCTCTTCCCTTGAAGAATCAGATAACATCGCAGATATTCATCGCTCCGATAAAAATATTTTGCCTTGAAACAACGACCAGCATCACGAAACTTCTTATTTTTTTACTTTCAGGCAAGCTTGGAATGGCTCGGTATTAATCCCAGTTCATCAGCCTTATTAAACAGGCAATCAACAAAGTTATTAAAGTCAGAAGCCCATAATCGCAAGATTTTGTTGAAAATAATCACTAACTTTGACATTTCTACCGGTAATTTAGGATAATGATCACTTGACTCTCAACTTGACCGACTATACCATGATTTTATCAATCGTTCAATTGACCGACGGTTTTAAAGTAACGGTTGAAAATTACCACGGCAGTCGATTGGAGGAAACTTTATGCAAAGCAACGGATTGCCAGAAATCGTTCGAAAATCCGAAACCGGACGATATATCAAAGAGGCAGACTTTGACCGGATATTGTCAAAAAGGACCCGCGAGCTGGTTCGAGAATACCAGCTTAAATTTGATCCAAAAGTGCTGGTGCCGGATGATGATGAGATGACCAACCGCCTTTTCGAGGCTGGGGTAGATCTCATCGTCCAGGTTGGCGTGTATAACCAGACGACGGAGAGAATAATCCAATTCTCGAAACAAGAGGTAGTAGAAAAATTAGCCTCCGCCCCAAGTTCGATCCGGTTAGGTGAGGGGAAAGATGCGGTCGTTGAACAACACCGCGATGTTGAGAGTACGCTCCCATGTAAGATGCACAGCGGACCTACCGGAACGCCTTGCAGCGAGTTTTATCACTCCTTGATTTTACAATCTTGCGCCCAGGAACCTCTCGTGGACTGCCTCGGGCATGGCTCCATCGCCAGCTATATGGGACAGCCGATCATACCCGGATCGCCTCTGGAGATCTTGGCTGCCAGAGCAGAAGCTGCCTCTGCCCGAGAAGCCATTAGGAAAGCCGGGCGCCCTGGAATGCATATCGAGGACAATGCGGTTTCCTTGACTTGCGCCGGTAAGATGGCGAGCCTCGATCCCTTTTCTGGTCTGCGCCCTTCGGATGGATTGTTAATTGCCCAGATGCCGGAGATGAAGACAAATTACGACCAGCTATCTCGGGTTGCTTATCTCAAGAGCATTGGGATGCATATTGTAGACCTGATGACTCCCCTGATTGGTGGATTAGGTGGCGGGGCAGAGGGCACTGCCATCGTCACCGTTGCCAGTCACATTTTGGGAGTGCTGTGCTACAGCGCCTCCTATCACTTCATGGGGCATATGCATTTGATGCGCAGCAATAATACCGACCGGATGGCTTTGTGGATTGAGGCAATGGCGGGTCAGGCTCTCGCAATGAATACTCCCCTGGTATGCGTCAATGATATTTACCCGATTTCGGGATTGGGTACAAATGAAGTTTTTTGGGAGGTGGCTGCAGGTGCCCTGGTTGGAGCGGTTTGCGGCTTAAACCAGCATGGTGTGGGTGCGACTGCAGGGAATGAAAAAGATCACACCAGTGGATTGGAAGCGCGATTTCAAATTGAGACCGCCCACGCGGCTTTGGGGCTCACCCGAAAGGAAGTTAACGAATGTGTGATCGAGTGTCTGAGTCATTACGAACACACCTTAGATAATCCCAATATCGGGAAACCGTTCCCGGAAATTTACGATACCGACACGCTGGAGCCGAAAGGAGAATGGCTCGATAAATATGACCAGGTGAAATTTGAAATGAAGAAAATCGGTTTAGATCTAGATACTGGCTGGAGGAAAGTTCATCATGCACGTATTCTCGCAAGCACTCTCTGATCAACTAAGAAATCAATTGATATCTGCACTTCAACAAGGTGAGATTGAAGAATCCGAAAGGTTAACTCATGCTGTACTTGAAGCTGGGGCAGACCCATTGGTGATAATCCAGGATATTTTAGTACCCACACTGACCCAGGTAGGGCAGCAGTTTCAGGCCTTTGAGATTTTTCTCCCAGAGCTGATGGCTGCAGGAGATGCGGCTCAAGCTGCGACGAAGATCCTTGAAAGCACGATGTTAGCATCGGGTCGAAAAACTGCTTCATTAGGTACTGTTGTATTGGGCACCGTCCAAAATGACATTCATGATATCGGGAAGAATATCGTCAGCACGCTTCTGAGCTCGCATGGTTTTAAGGTGATCGATATCGGGCGTGATGCTTCTCCAAGTAAATTTTTAGAAGCAGCCGAACGGGAAAACGCAGATATTGTGGCGATGTCAGCCTTGATGACAACTACGCGCCCAGCGACGCGCAGCACAATCAATTTATTCTCTGAGACAGGTGCCCGCTCGAAATTCAAGATAATCGTCGGCGGCGGCTGCATCGATCAAGCCTGGGCAAATGAGATCAAGGCAGATGGTTATGCCGCAGATGCCGCAGCTGCCGTTGAACTTTGTAAAAAATTGGTCTGATTACAGGAGCAGGCATGGATAATAAATTTGTAAAGCTTGAGGAAGCGATTCGCACCGGAGATGTTCCAGGCGGCGTCGAGGAGGCTATCCGTATTACCCAAGGCGGCGAATCTCCCGTGGTGATTTTTCGTGAGTGTATTGAACCATGTTTAAAGGATATCGGAGATCAATTTAGCCGGCTTGAGATTTTTCTACCTGAGATGATGGAAGCCGCGGAAGTTGTAAAAGCCGTTCAGGATTCCTTGAAACCATATCTAAAAACCGAAGAAACCGCTCTGAAGTCCAAAGGCAAAATCGTGATCTGCACCATTCAAGGTGATCTTCACGATATTGGCAAGAATATCGTGCGCGCAATGCTTGAGGTCAACGGCTTTGAAGTCAAAGACCTTGGGGTGAATATCAATCCCATGGATGCCGTGAAAGCAGCAAAGGACTTCAATGCAGATATCATCGCCATCTCAGCGTTAATGCTTCCTTCATTGCCCTACGTGAGAGATACGATCGAAATGGTCAAGCAAAATGAGGATTACAGCAAAAGGTTCAAGCTGCTGGTTGGGGGTGGACCATTAAGCCGTGAATGGGCGAAAAAAGCCCAGGCGGACGGCTATGGTGATGATGCCATTGAAGCTGTTAAAGAAGCTTCCCATTTATTAGAGGTTTGATCAGTCTCGGAACTGGAAAAGACTCTATGAAAAACACGGGCAGGCTTTTGGATATTATCAACCGCAGCAATTCAGGGCCTATGATGGAAGAGGAAGCGTTCAACCGTCAGGTAACTCTTGGAATCCGTCGGGTGGTCAAAGCATACGATATCCATGTCTCCAAAAACCAGATCATCAATCAGGATGATGACCTTGCCAATAGGACTTGGAACGCAGCTCTGGATTTCCTTGCGGAGTGCGGCGTTTACTGCCAATCTTCTGGGCGGGTGATTTCCCACACCCAGGACGAGATCTTGTCTGCACTGGCCGATGCCCCAGACCAGGTCTGGTTAGGCGCTGGGCCGGATGCTGTGTTGGAGCGAGCCCGAAAAATTGAAGATGAAATCGTTCCTTTAAACATGGGAAGCCCAATCGGTTCTCCAATCTCGGAAGAGTTGTTTGTGCCGTTAATGATCAGCTACATTCAAGAACCGATGGTGGATGTGACCTGCCCGGCAAGCTTGATGACTGTCCATGGACAAGAAATTCGGGTTGGTTCTCCGCTGGAGATCCTGGCTGCCTGGGAAGAAGTCGATCTGATGCGGATTGCTCTAAATCGCGCCGGGCGTCCAGGTATGTCCTGGACTGGATTGATGCTGAGCATGAGCGATGCCGGTCAGCTTTCAGCTGTTAATCCATCCGGATTAAAATCTTCCGATATGCATACATTCGGGGTTATTTCAGAACTTAAAATCAATTTTGAGATCCTGAATAAACTGACTCACAGCATCCGAATGGGTGGGATCGTCGATCCATATGCTAATCCGATCTACGGCGGTCTCGGAGGTGGTGTAGAAGGTCAGGCAGTGCTGATTACAGCCGCGATGATTGCTTTGAGCGTAGTATGTATGGCTGCTTGCTGCGGTTCATCTCCCACACATCCATTCCATTTCAATGATACGGGGAGAGAAGTGATGCAAGCTTCGAGCCTGGCGTTTCAGGCGATCGCCCGAAATTCGCACCTGATGACAAATTTGACCATCACACCGGTTGGGGGACCTGGGACAAAGACCCTTCTTTATGAAGTTGCTGCATTTACAATCATGAGCACGGTTTCTGGAATAAGCCGCCTTTTAGGTCCTCGCTCTGCGACCGGCGCTGTGGCGGGTCATTTTAGCGGGCTTGAAGCACGCTTCAGTGGCGAGATCCTGCGCCGATCCGCCGGGATGAAGCGCGAGCCAGCGGAGGTTTTAGTTCAAAAAATTGTTCAGCAGTACGAGAACGACCTGGACAAAAAGCCCTATGGATTACCATTTCAAGAAGTATACGATTTGAATTCGATAAAACCGGTGCGGGCGTGGCTTGAGGTATATGACGGAGTCTCAAGAGAGCTGGAAAGTTGGGGCTTACAGGTGGGATGACCAGAAAAATTGGCTTCGACGCCCGATCAGAAATGAAACAGGAAATCGCCCACATATGTGCTACGATGCAAAGGAGGCAGAATAAAGACCTGATTTCCGATTAATATCCCAAACGGAATTTGTCTCGCATATGAAAAACAAATAAGGAGAATCTGAAATGTTCAAGAAATATGCATGGCACATTGTAATGATCCTGGTAATCCTCTCGATGGCAACTGCTTGTGCAGCTCCAGCAACGCCGACCGCTGAACCCGTACAGGCACAGCCCACCGAGGTTCAGGCGCCAGAACCTGTGGCAACAGAGCCGCCTGCGCCAGCAGAGCCCGTAGAACCGGTTGCAACCGAACCGCCTGCAGCCGAAGCCCAGGCTGAACCAACAGAATTAAGCGCGGTTGTGATCACCTGCTGCAGCCTGGAAAGCCAATGGGACGCATCGTTCATTAAATCTCTGGATCGGGTTATTGCCGAAAAGCCGCATGGGCTTACAGTATCCTACGAAGTAACCGAGAATACCTGGGGCGACGATGCAATCAAGGTTGCTCGCAACTACCTGGACACCGCCCCGCGCGACATCGTCTGGCTGACCAGCACTTACTCCGACCAGGTCGAAAAGATGATGGATGATTATCCTGAGACGATCTTTGTCGTGCACGGATCAGGTAATCGCGGATTGGGAAAGAACCAATACTGGGTCTACATGCGAGTGCATGAGGCAGCTTACCTGCTTGGGATGATGGCAGGCAGCCTGACAGCGAACGATAAGGTCGGAGCCGCAGCAACATTTGCATATGACGATGTGAATGATGAGACCAACGCGTACTTCCAAGGGGCCAAAGATGTCAATCCGGATGTCAAGGCCACCGTATCGTTCATCGAGAGCTGGTTTGATCCGGTGAAGGGCAACGAAGCCACGACCGCCCAGGCTGCCGCTGGAGCAGATTGGATTCTCCAGATGGCGGACGGTTGGGAGGCCTGCACCACCAAAGACATCATGTGCTTTGGCAACTACGGGGATCAAAATCCGCTTGCGCCCAACAACGTTCCTAACAGCACAATCGCCAAATGGGATCCATCCGTTCGGTGGATTATCGATGAGTGGTGGAAGCATAAGACAGAAGGCACAC
Organism: uncultured Chloroflexia bacterium; assembly: GCA_963827155.1. Taxonomy (GTDB): domain Bacteria; phylum Chloroflexota; class Anaerolineae; order Anaerolineales; family UBA4823; genus UTCFX2. The sequence continues at coordinate 603,694 of CAWGZV010000003.1, forward strand.
CATACAACGGCAATTTGGAGCCAAGATGGTTTACGATGGCTGAAGGCGGATCAGACATCGGAGAATGGTATACATTAGATGGGGCGATTCCACAAGACCTGATCGACCTTGTGGATGCCAAGCGCCAGGAAATCCTGGACGGAAAATTTGTGGTGCCTCTGAATATCGAGACACCAAAATCGGACATGTAGTAATATTGGAATAGCTCCTACTGGTCAAAAAGAGCTGCCCCCGGAGAATCGGATCTGGGGGCTGCTCTCCATCTTTAGCTTTAGTCTACTGTCCGAATACCTTGACCGGTTTTTTGAGGTGTCATGGAAACACTCATCAGAATCGAGCAATTAACCAAACGCTTCCCTCAAGTACTGGCAAACGATAATATCTCGTTGGATCTTCATAAAGGTGAAATCCATTGCCTCTTAGGGGAAAATGGCGCCGGAAAGTCCACACTCGCTGAATGCCTCTATGGTTTTTATAAGCCTGATTCGGGGACAATAACCTTCAAAGGGGTCCCGGTAAAGTTATCTTCTCCCAGCGACGCAATTGATTTAGGTATTGGCATGGTTCACCAGCATTTTGTCCTGGTCCCTCCGCTCACAGTCATAGAGAATGTTGTGGTGGGCATCCAGGATACTGGCTTTATTTTGGATTTGAAGAATGCGGAACGCAAGTTAGAAGAAATCTGTGAAACTTATGGGATTCATTTGGACCTTCAGGCGAAAATTTGGCAGCTCTCGGTAGGCGAGCAGCAGTGGGTTGAAATCCTTAAAGCGCTTTACGTCGGATCTGAGCTCCTGATATTGGATGAACCAACTGCAGTCCTGACGCCCCAGGAAACCGAGCGGTTTTTTGAAACCCTGAAACAGATGACCCGAGATGGTTTATCCATCCTCTTGATTACTCACAAGCTGAACGAAGTGATGCAGGTATCCGACCGGGTCACTGTGCTTCGCAGGGGGAAGCTGGTCGCGACCGTGAATACCGCAGAAACGACCAAATCCGAGCTGGCCAAGATGATGATTGGGCGTGAAGTCATTTTTCGGGTCCACAAAGCCGAATCAACGCGCAATGAACCTGTCCTCGAAGTCCGAGATTTGTACGCATTGGGTGAGAAAGGACAGCAAGTCATTCAGGGAATCTCTTTCACACTGCACCGAGGAGAGATCCTTGGAATTGCAGCGATTTCTGGAAATGGACAGCGCGAGCTTTTCGAAGTCCTGGCAGGCGTACGGCGAGCAAAATCCGGTCAAATACTCCTCGAAGGAGAAGACATAACCAATCGGTCAAGTAGCTATATTATGGTTCGGGGGGTCGGGCATATACCAGAAGACCGACTCCACGAAGGTTTAATCCCCGATTTTGGTATTTCTGAAAACCTTATTTTGGGTCAGCAGCGTTCTGTCATGTACCGGCGCGGACCTTTTCTCAACCTCGAGCAAATTCGAAAATTCGCAAAGATGTGCATTTCTACTTTTGAGATAAAAACTCCCTCCCTCTCACTTCCTACAAAATTTCTTTCGGGAGGGAATATCCAAAAAGTGATCCTCGCTCGTGAATTTACCCAATGCCCGCAATGTCTGCTGGCAAACCAACCCACCCGCGGATTAGATGTCGGTGTGATTGAATATGTCCATCGCCGGCTGTTGGAAAAGCGAGCGGAGGGAGTGGGAATTTTGCTGGCATCTGAAGACCTGGATGAGATCATCGATCTTTCAGACCGGATTGCGATCGTCTTCAAGGGTCAAATTATGGGGATTCTTGAATCAAAGTCAGCGGATTATGAAAAGATTGGTTTGCTAATGGCTGGTGTGAGGGAAGAAATCGCATGATTGGGATGGATGAAAAAACATCGAAAAAAACCTGGAAAATCGAATCTCGCCAGGAAATCAGCCGATTTTGGAAAGTCTTCACGGTCATCCTTGCTTTTGTCTTCGCTATGCTGATTTCTTCTCTGCTTTTGCTCACCGCTCGAGTGAACTTGATCACCGCATTCAGTGCATTATTCATCGGTGCATTTGGGAGCTGGCGCGCCTTCATGGATACGCTGGCCCGCTCCTCGCCTTTGATCCTGACCGGTCTTGCCGCCGCCCTGGCTTTCAGAGGCAAAATATGGAATATTGGAGGTGAAGGTCAGCTTTTTGGCGGTGCAATGGGCGGTTTTTTTGCATTTACAATGTTCAGCGGCCTGCCAAGACCACTCTTCATCGTGGTGGTTCTATTGTTCGCTTTCCTGGGTGGAGCCGCCCTAGGCTTGATCGCTGGTTATCTCAAGGTTCGCTTTCATGTTGATGAGATCATTTCCACGGTTATGATGAATTACCTCGTGATCTACTTCCTCTCATTCATGTTATCGGCAGAAGGTCCCTGGAGAGAACAGGGCTCATATTACCAGCAGACCATGATGATTTCAGCCAGCCTAAGATTTCCGATTCTCTTTCCAAAATCAGAAGTCCATCTCGGTTTAATCGTGGCATTGTCGAGCGCAGTGATCGTAAAAATCCTTTTAGACCGCACGCCTTTAGGGTTTGAAATTCGGGCGCTCGGGTTCAATCCAACGGCTTTGAAGTTTAAAGGGACAAATACTTCCAGGCTCATCATGGTGATCATGATCCTGAGTGGAGGATTGGCCGGACTGGCGGGCACTGGGGAGTTGTTCGGAATCCAGCACAGGCTTGTGATGGATCTATCAAACGGTCTTGGATATGCCGGGATCATCGTTGCAATGCTGGCTGGGATGGATCCGATCGGAGTGGTGATTGCAGCCGTGTTGTTTGGAGGCCTCATCAACGGCGCATACCGGCTGCAGACGGTTACTGGGGTTCCTTCAGCATTTGTTGATGCTATCCAGGCGATTGTGCTGCTCTGTGTTCTCGCCTCATTCGTGCTTTCTCGATATCAGATCCGGAGAGTAGATCATGTCGACTCAGATCTTTCAAGCAGCGATCATCGCTAGTATTCTCGCATCTACCATTCGTTTGGCGACACCCCTGCTTCTTTCCGCTCTCGGAGAGCTGGTTACAGAACGCGCCGGCGTGATGAACCTCGGGGTTGAAGGAATGATGTTGCTGAGCGCCTTTACAAGTTTTATGGTTACTTACATCACCGGCTCCCTCTGGCTGGGAATTCTGACAGCCATGATCACGGGAGGCTTAATGGCGCTGCTCATGGCATTCATGGCGGTCACTTTGAAGGTGGAGCAAATTGTCACCGGGATGGCTTTGAATTTACTGGGAGCAGGCATTTCATTGTTCTGGCTTCGCCTGATGTCCTCCACTGCTAAAGTGGATTACATGACCATTGAGTTATTCAAACCCATCCAAATCCCTTATCTCTCTTCCTTACCATATATAGGAGAGATCCTTTTCTCCCAGCGCTGGTTGACCTATTTCGCATTCTTAATGGTTCCTATCATTTGGTTTTTTCTCTACCGGACCAAATACGGTCTCCAGATTCGATCGGTTGGTGAAAATCCTAAAGCTGTGGATACGAAAGGTGTCAACGTTGCCCGTTTACAGTACCTAGCGACGATTTTTGGAGGCGTAATGGCGGGTCTGGGAGGCGCTTTCTTGACGCTTGCTGCCACCCCTCGATTTGTGCCGGGAATTTCCGGTGGGCGCGGTTGGTTAGCCATCGTGATCGTTATTGCCGGCAACTGGCTCCCCTGGCGAATCACCCTGGCAGCGCTGATTTTTGCATTCCTGGATGCTTTTCAGCTTCACGTTCAGGGAGTTGGGGTGCAGATTCCTTATCAAATCTTGCTCGCACTGCCCTATCTCTTCGCGATTATCGCCATGATGGGCAGCCGGGCGCGTTCTGAAGCCCCGAGCAGCCTGGGAGTGCCTTATATCCGGGAGTAATCTCAATTTACCAAAGTTCTTAAACGCAAGATCTGAGGTTTCATGCAGAATACCCTCCTCCGTCACTGCCGTTATCTTGTCACTGGCTTGACCGGCCCGGAAGGCATTATTGAAGATGGGGCGATCTTGATCCAGGGATCGCATATCTTTGCTGTCGGAAGCTCTTCGGAAGTTGAAGCAATCGCACAGGATGACCAGAGGGTCGAGGTGTTCGAAGCCGACAAGTTTCTCGTGGTGCCCGGGTTGGTGGATGCCCACAATCACCTCGGTGAAGCCCACACGCTGCTGATCCCATCCCTGCTGGATCCCCCTGTGAATGGGATTGTGGATGCCATGGAGCGAATTTATTGGCCGGCTTATGCCTGGCTCACAGATCAAAGTGCATATGACCTGACGCTGTTCGGATTGATGCATATCTTGAAGCACGGCGCCACCACTCACGCGGATGCGATGATTTTCCCGGAAGCGATGGTGCGCGCCTCGATCGATACAAAGGCTCGCAGCTTTATCCATCCCCAGATGATTTCCAGCGTGATTCTTCCCGACTCAACCGGAGAGGATGCCTATTTGGCAAACACCGAGTTGATCATCAAACGATACCACGGATCTCAAAATGGTCTGGTCAGCATAGGCGTCCACCCGAATGGGATCTTTAATTCCTCTCACAAATTGCTGATTAAAGGAATGGAATTAGCCAACAAATATGGCATCCGTTTTGCCACCCATATCGCTGAGTTGCCCGACGATAAGACTCGGTCCGACGAAGTATACGCGGCAGGATGGCGGTTTGGTACCCCATATCCGCAAAATCGGATTATTGGGACCGAACACGATCTTGTTTCATGGGACGCTGCTGAATGAACGCTATATCGACCTCCTGGCTGAAACCGAAACAGGTTTAGTGCACTGTCCAGCCACAAATTCCTGGTTCGGCTACTGCGCCTATCTCCCATATATGCTCGAAGCTGGATTGCGCGTAGGCTTGGGATCTGACTGTGTCACTCACAATCTGTTCGACGTCATGCTTTCAGTTCTCCAGCATCACAATATTATGCCGCGTACTCTGAGGGCGTCGATCCATACAAAATATTCCAGCTCGCGACTCTCGGTGGGGCAGACCTCCTTGGGATTGGCGATCAGGTTGGGACTTTAGAGCCTGGTAAAAAGGCTGACATCATCACCATCGATTTGGAAAAGAATACCGGGATGTTTCCTCTTTGCCCTGAGAATATATTTTCCATGTTGGCGCTCAATGGCGCCGGGATGGAAGCAACGGATGTGATGATTGACGGGGAATGGATTCGGAGAGCCGGAGAATTTACTTTTCTGGATGAAGAGCAGATTACAGCGAATGCCAGGGCTTGGTGCCAGAAATTTGAGGCATATTATCGAAGGGCAATACTCCGCGGCGCGGTTACTTACCACCGGGTGAGACCTGAATTCTCTCCCCCTTTCGATCTCGAATAATATTTACCGTAGGTCAAGATATGGATTGGTAAACACTCTTGAGGCGCAAGCAGTAAGTCGTTGTGGGAAAAATAATAAAAGCTCCTGATATTCGGGAGCTTTTATTATTGGCAGACCGTTTACTGGGTTTGTCAGCTCAAGAGCGACAGCCCTAGCTTGTTTGTATATTTCTTAACCTCCTCATAAATACGCTGCCAGTCTGGTATTGGCTCAAGCGTATCTATGTTGTAGGCTTCAGAAAAACTAACCCCGGGATTTCCGCCTTCCAGCAAGAATACATGTTCATATCTTGCAAGAAGCTCAAGAATAAGGCGGTTTGCTTCCTTCAGGTCGATACCCTGCCGGACCACCGCATGACCGACTTCTCCCATCCAGCGCGTGTCCAGTCCTGTAGCATTTGGAGCTGAGCCATCTGCCGCACCAACCCCCTCAAGGTGCCCTCCACTTATTGTGATTGCAATTGCGTTTGCCGCTACTTCGTAAAGCAGCTCACTGGTGAGGGCGCCGCTCTTGGGATAAATGTCTGACACAATGATACATGGTGCATTGCGCGCGAATGCCTGCTCCACCATAGATTGAACCCACATCACCGCACGTGTGCTCGTGGAAACATGCCTGATGTGAATGGGGTGAAGCAGATGATAATCTGCTTTACAGATAATGTTTGCCAATATGAACGAGGCCGCCTGCACAACCGCTGCTCCAGGGGCGTCTCCAGCCAGGCCGCCTACCATCACGCAAGCCAGGGAGGCGTTCCGCATGCCGTAATCCAGCGAATTGACCACTCGGAAAATATTCCTTTCGTCGAAAGCCAGTTCATTCAATAAAGGAACAAGGTGGGCGTCGTGAGGGCGCAGGTAATCAGGATGGGCGATGCTCAAGTCCCCAATTTCAGTGACACTGCTTTGACCTGCGAGCATTCCCATATTGGGTCGCCCTACCCGCCTGAGACCTTCCCTCAATAAGGTCAATTCTCTGCGGGCAGCCAGTATCTCGGATGCCTCACCGGTCTTTACTGCGTGCCCGGCCACCTGGGTTAGCGATCCACAGGTGACCAGGTCTACGATTGACTCTTTCATCCAGCTCATCACATTGGGCAGAAAAGTCTCTTCCGGTGTTGGCACTCCAGGATTGCCGGCCCAGACGATCGGCAGGCGGTCATCCATTATCCTGCGGGCATGCAGAGTCCTGGCGTCTTTGCCAGACCCCATCTCCAGGCTTGAAGGCATTTCGTGAATGGCGGTTTCAAGCTCGGTTTTACTGAATTTCAGCACCGAGCCAGACGGGAAGAAACAGATCCCAGCATTTTCAGCCAGCTCCAGGGCTGCTTGAAACACCGCGTCAGCCAGGTTGGGATTATCGGGTATGATGACGTCTCTATCCCAGGTTATTCCGTATTTCTTAACGAGCGCCCGGGTGGTGAGAGCGATTTGTTCATAATCCCACTCATTCTTGGTTATTTTCGGGCTGCCATTAGCTCTATCGAGGATTTCCAGGTAATCGAAAGACATAATTTTCTCCCAATACGTTTCCATGCCGGAATTATTTTAGAGATTAGTAAATAAGACGATTACCATTTTATGCGAATTTCCAATTTCGTGTAAAATTTCCGGTAAGTCGTTTTTGGAAAGATTGCCACTTTACAGTTCTTATCTATCCAAGTATGATTGAAGTGAAGAGCTAGATGTCAGACGACTGTCGTTTCATTGTCCTATCAATCTGATTTCCCACTTGGATGATGTCCAAAAGCGCCCCAATTCGCAATTCTCCGCTGGACGACCAAATTTCCGCCATTTTGATCGAGCGAATCGAAAGCGCGTTCTACCCGACAAACAGCCGCCTGCCTTCAGAGAGCGAGCTCGCAGACGAATTCAAAGTGAGCCGAGCCACCGTCCGAAGCGCTCTCTCTACTTTGGCTGCGAATGGGTGGGTGAAACGCCGCCATGGCGTTGGGACTTTTATCCGGCCCCACAACCGGGTCTCCAACTCATTGAACGAGGTTGTCGATTATCACGATCTGATCACCGGGCAAGGTTTCGATTTCGAATACAAGCACATTCGCTCATCGTTTAAAGAAGCTAACCAAAAGATTGCTGATGCTTTAAATATCGAACAAGATGCGACCGTTCTAGAAGTTGTGAAGGCTTTCATTTCAGAAAATGAGCTGTTGATTCATACGATCAACACAATTCCTGGCTGGGTGGTTGACGGAAAAGTAGATTTTATAGAAATCCTCGCTCCAAATGCGACAGAACCCTTATTTGCGTTCCTTGAACAGCGCTGCAACCAGGTCCTCGAGAATTTCATTGCTTCGGTTCGACCTGCGATTGCCAGAGACATTCGGTTCGATTCACAAATACCGATGGTAGACCCTTTGCTCCCAGTTTTGGTCATTGAAGAGATTGGATACAACGAAGACGACCAGCCTATCCTCATAGAAATTGAATACCTTTTTGGTGACCGGATGAAATTCGATCTTGTCCGCCGCTATCGAAAACCCGGAATTAGTTGAGGATCGAAAATTTCGTCTAAGACTACAATTAAAATAATTATGTGAATAATTATGGCGAGGCTTCAATGAGAAATATGACGAGATTTCTGGATGTGATTGACCGCTGTTATGATGGACCTTTCTTGGAAGAGAAGGAATTCGATCTCAAGACTGTAGCCAAAGGGGTGGCAAATGTCTTAAATAAATATGCCATCAAATTCAACAAAGACCATATTATCCAATTCGATGACGATCTGGCTGATCGCGTTTGGCAAGCCGGCATGGATTTATTTATTGAGTGTGGAATTTATAATCTCAGCACCGGGAGGGTCCTGCGGTTTTCCAGAAGGGAAATCGAAGATGCCTTAAAATGGGCGCCGCAGGAGGTCACCATCGGACAGGGATCCGATGCGCGACTTTTAGTTCACAGAAGCATAGAAGATCCACATCCACCCCAGGTAAGCGGCGGTCCGATAGGTACCCCGCTGTCTGAAGAAATGTGGATTCCCATTATGCAGTCTTATTGGCAGGAACCGATCATCGATCTGGTTGTCCCAGGCACCCTCGCGACTTGCTATGGACGCGAGGTGAGGTCCAGATCGCCTTTGGAAATTCTCTCTTCTTGGCAGGAAGCGAGCTTTGGATCTGAAGCCGCACGTCGGGCTGGAAGACCGGGCACCGCCCGAATGTGTGTCGAGATGGCGATCAGCGATATTGGACATCTCTCCGCAGTCAGTCCAAACGGCTTTAAGCAGAGCGACGTTCATGTTGTGGCGTTGATCGGTGAAATGAAGACCAACAACGAACTTCTAAATAAGATTGCTCATAGCATCCAGCAGAACGGAGTTATTCTAGGATTTTACAACCCAATATTAGGAGGAATGGCCGGTCCAGCAGAAGGAGTTGCCGTGTTGTTGGTAGCTGGTTTCATCGGTTTGCATATGATTTACCTGCCCGCATCGGTAGAATCGTGTCCAACGCATCCCTTCAGCTTTAATTCAACCGCACCAGATATTTTGAGGGCAGTCAGTGCAGCCAGCACTGCTGTTGCCCGAAACTCACATTTACTGACTGAGTTCATGACCTCGCCGGTAAGTGGTCCGCTTACTGAATCCTTGCTCTACGAATGTCTGGGAATGCCGGTCGTCGCTTCCTCCTGCGGGGCAGCTCGGGTTTTAGGGGTCCGTTCAGCAGTTGGAGTCGTTCAAAATCACTGTTCAGGGTTGGAAGCTCGCTTGAACGGCGAGGCGGCACAAGCTGCTTCCGGAATGAGCAGAGAACAAGCGGATGAGATTGTTCGGAAAGCAGTCGCTCAATACTCGCCGTTTTTGTCAGAGAAACCCATTGGGAAGCCATTTCATGAGGTGTATGATCCGATCAAAGTACAGCCGAGACCGGAATGGTTTGGGATGTATGAAAAAGTGAAGGAGCAGGCTAACCGCTGGGGATTGCCTATATCATAAGCAATTGAGGCATTCAATGCATTCTCCCGATTATTTCGCGCCGCAAACCGCTGAAGAACTGTTGGAACTATTCGAGCAGCATTCGGAAGAATCCCAGTTGATCGCTGGAGGGACTGACCTCATACCCAGGATGCGTTCCAACAAGACAGCTCCGAGGCTTCTGCTTGACCTCCGCCGCCTTGGATGGGATCTGGTTGAGGAGGTCAAAGGAGGTTGTCTGCTCGGAGCTTGCCTGTCCATTACCCAAATCATCCATTCCGAACGGCTGAGAGCGAGCTTTCCAGCGTTAATTCAAGCTTGCAAAGAAATTGGGGGACCAACTCTTCGGAATCGAGGGACTTTAGGCGGAAATCTGGCGAATGCTTCACCCGCAGCAGACACTGCCCCGCCGCTCCTGGTTTTCGATGGAGAGATTGTTGCCTTAAGCATTTCCGGCGTAAGAAACATCCCGATCAGTAGCTTCTTTACCGGACATGGGAGGACCTGCCTCGAAAAAGGAGAGGTCATTCGAGGAATATTCGTTCCGCAGGTCAGAGAAAAAACCGCCTCCATTTTTTTGAAGCTCGGAAACCGGTCTGCGATGGCAATTTCTGTGGTTAGTGCCTCAGTGCGCATTTCGCTTGATGAAGTGGGTGGGATCAAAACTGCCAGGATTGCGCTTGGTTCGGTAGCCCCGCTCCCTTTGCAAATCCCAGACGCAGAAGCTGTCCTCATGCAGGGTCTGAACGATGATGCGATTAGAACTGCGTCGGAGATTGTTCGAGAGACCATCTCACCGATCTCGGATATCCGCGCGAGCGCTGAGTACCGCCGCAGGGCGAGCGAGGTGCTGGTAAGAAGAGCCCTCAACGCAGCAAAAAGTCAATTAAATCCGGATTTGTCCAATGAATGAAATTGAAATTCATTTGAATATCAACGGAACCGACCGCACGCTGAGGACCCAGCCGGCTCGAACGCTTCTGGAAATCCTGCGAAATGATTTAGGCATCACCAGTGTGAAAGACGGCTGCAGTGAAGGCGATTGTGGGGCTTGCGTGGTCGTTATGGATGATCTGGCGGTGAATTCTTGCTTGGTCCTGGCTGGGCAGGCTGATGGATGCCGGGTGGTTACAGTTGAAGGATTGTGCCAGAAAAATGGAGAGCTCCATCCTCTGCAGCAGGAATTCATAGCGAAATGGGCATTCCAATGCGGCTTTTGCACATCAGGGATGATTTTATCGTGCTACGCTTTACTGCTTCAGAATGACAATCCCACCTCTGATGAGATCCGAGAGGCGATATCTGGCAACCTCTGCCGCTGCACCAGCTATCGGGGTGTGATTGAGGCCGTTCAGGCGGTTGCAACCCAGATAACAGCGGGCTGTGAAAATGGATGACATTATGGATGTCGTAGGAAAACCGGCTGCATTGATTTCCAGCCAGGAGATCGTGCGTGGATCTGCTCGATATGTTGCTGATCTAGAATTTCCGGAAATGCTGGTTGGGCGTTTGTACTATACGCGCTACCCAAGCGCACGGATCAATCGGATCGATGTGTCGGCGGCGCGATGTATTCCGGGTGTGGTAGCTGTTTTGACTCATCTCGACATTCCTGGCGAGAACAATTATTTCTATGCCGACCCACCGGATCAGCCTCTGTTGATATCGGAAATTGCCCGTTTCCAGGGCGATGCTGTCGCAGCCATCGCAGCTGTGGATGACCGCTGCGCGCAGCAGGCTCTGGAATCGATCTGCGTAGATTATTCTCCACTTCCCGGCGTCTATGATCCCTTGGAGGCAATGGACCCAGGGTCGAGTAGAGTCTGGTCTCATAAAGATAATATTTGCGATCACCTGGTATTAGAGCGCGGCGATATAAAATCAGGTTTCGCAGAGGCAGATATTGTTATCAAGAATATTTACCGGACTCAACTTGTCGAGCATGCATTCATCGAGACTGAAGGGGCGGTTGCTTTGGTTGAGAACGGTACAATAATCGTTTATTCAGCCTCTCAATCTCCTCATCGAGACCGAATGCAGATTGCCAGGGCATTAAGGATGCCAGAGGATCGGATACGAGTGATCACTCCTCGAATTGGGGGCGCGTTCGGTGGAAAAGACGAAGCGCATGTCCAAATCCATGCTGCATTGCTTGCCTTGAAGACCGGCAAGCCTGTGAAGATGGTCCGGTCGAGGGAGGAATCGATCCTCACCCATGTAAAACGCCATCCGGTGATCATCGAATATCGAAGCGGCGCCAGACAGGACGGCCGGTTAACGGCCGTCCAGGTGAAGGCTGTCGGCGATACCGGTCCATATGTCAACGCTGGGCGTGAGGTGATGGGGCTTGTTACCGAAACTGCCTGCGGACCGTATGATATCCCAAACACCAGAAGTGAAGCTTTCACGATTTTTACAAATAATCCTGCTTGCGGGGCGATGCGCGGTTTCGGCATTCCACAAGCGGCTTTTGCATGCGAAGCTCAAATGGATGCCCTTGCCAGAGCCCTTCACCTGGATCCAATGGAAATCAGGCTTCGAAATGGTTTGGAAACAGGCACGATCCTACCCTCCGGGGTATCCATTCGAGAGGGGAGAGGCATGAAAGCCTGCCTACTTGAGGCAGCCGATATGGCTGGTTGGTATCAACGCGATTCGCTGGATAGACAACCAGCCCCACATTTGAGGCGTGGTATTGGAATGGCGACGATCTTATTCACCGTTGGCCTTGGACGCAATATCCCAGACAGCGCTGGCGCAACTCTGGAAATGGCGGCGGATGGGTCCGTCTTGCTGTTTACCGGCGCGGCTGATATGGGACAGGGAATCCATACAGCCCTGGCGCAAATCTCCGCTGAATCCTTAGGGATTGAGCTGAGTGCGGTCAGGGTGGTCGCTCCCGATACAGAAATAACTTCAGACGCTGGGGCGTCGGTAGCAAGCCGGCAGACTTTCATATCAGGCAACGCGGTCGTTAATGCAGCAGCTCCAATTCGAGAGGCTTTACTCGAGACTGCCAGCGATGAAACCGGGATACCCAAAGAAATCTTACAGCTCCGGGGAGGACAATTGTTCGCAGATGGGGAGCTGCTTTCCTTGAGAGTCTCGGACCTGGCTCGCAAAGCGCTGGAAAATAACCGCAGTTTGAACTCAGACGGTTATTACAGCATGGAATACCCGGAAGAAATTCCGCCAGGAGGCTATCCTTATGCGCATGCGGTTTTCACCTTTGGCACCCAGATCGCGAAAGTTCTGGTTGACCTGGAGACCGGAAAAGTGACTGTTGAGGAGATTACTGCGGTCCATGATGCCGGGCGAGTAATAAATCCAGACAGCGCCAGGGGTCAGTTGGAAGGGGGCTGTCTGATGGGAGTTGGTTACGCGTTGATGGAAAAACTGGTGGTTGAGCAAGGAAAAACGCTCAACCCTTCATTGAGCGGTTACTTGATCCCAACTTCTAAAGATGCTCCAAACATCAGGACGAAGATTATTGAAATTGCCGAACCCTACGGTCCTTTCGGCGCAAAAGGCATGGGTGAATCGCCGCTCACCCCAACGGCTCCTGCGATTTTAAATGCGGTGGTTGATGCCATTGGAGTATCCTTATTCGAAATCCCAATTTCTGAAGAACAAGTCCTAAAAGCAATCGATTCAATCCGAGATTCAAAATGAAGCATTCCGATTCGATGGAATTTCTCCCTGATACCTCCGACCGCTGGATTCTTCATAATGTTCGAGTTGAGCCTAAGATGGACATTATGGATATTGAGATCCATGACGGGAGAATTGCGGCAATTGGTGAGAATTTGAGACTGTCCGGCGGTCGAATTTGTGACGCGGCTGGTTTGTTAGCTTCTCCATTACTCATCGATCCTCACCACCACCTGGATTGTGCATTCCTGATCGATCCGCCTAATGAGTTGGGCACTCTAGAGGAGGCGATAGAGATCAATGCTCGAATAAAAAAAGAAAGACCAGCAAGTGATGTGATTGAGAAAGCCTGCAAAGCTCTCAACCTGGCTTTGCAAAATGGGACTGGATGGATAAGAAATCACGGCGATATCAACTCCGTCTCAAAATTAAAGCTGCTTCCCCCAATTCTTGAGGTAAAAGAACGCTACCGGGGCCTGGTTGATCTCCAGATTGTGGCGTTTCCTCAGCTGGGTTTGATATCAGATCCAGGTTGCGCGGATTTGATGGAGGAAGCGATGAGAATTGGTGCAAATGTCGTCGGCGGGATGCCGCATGCTGAAAAATCGGCTGACGATGCTTGGAAGCACATCGAGATCTTGTTTTCGATCGCCCAAAAATTTGACGCTGATATCGATATGCATGTCGATGAATCGGATGATCCGAGATCAAGAACGCTCGAGCTAGTCGCCGATGCGACCATTCGGCACAGATACCAAGGCCGAGTCACCGCAAGTCACTGCTGCGCGCTTGCTGCTTATCCGGATGATTACGCCAAGAGGGTGATCGAAAAAGTTGCCCTGGCAGAAATGAATGTGATCACCAACCCTATGGTGAACCTTTACCTCCAGGGGCGACATGATAAGCAGCCGGTCAGGAGGGGGATTACGCGGGTCAAAGAATTGATCAACGCTGGGGTAAATGTGATCTGCGGTTCGGATGATATTGGAAACCTGTTCTTTCCGTTTGGCCGGATGGATATGCTTGAAATTGCGATGATGACATCCCTAACTGCCCATCTCACGAGGCCAGATGAAATTCGAGCAGCGTTCGATATGCCTCGCCATCTGTCTGCTCGCGCCCTGAGGATCCCAGAATATGATTTTAAGGTAGGAAATCCTGCAAATATCGTCTTGCTTGAAGCTGGAAGTGCGTTGGAAGGATTAAGGAGGCAGCCCGTGAAACGAATTGTCATTCGGGATGGGAAAATTGTGTCCTGGCGCGACCAGACTCATCTCACTTCGGTTACCCTATAAACGAATAGACTGGTTGATTTATCCACATTGACCTAATTAGACGGATAAGGTATTATCGTCTTGTTCGGTCAATTAATCAATTCCTACTATCGTGAGCGAATCATGAATTAAACCAAAATGGATCCGGCGGTAACAATTCTGGACGCAGCATTAGAAACGATTTTTACACATAAGATCAGCGGAGCACGATTACGCCAGATTGCCCGTACTGCGGGAATGAGCCAGGGTAATATTCACTACTATTTCCCAACAAAAGATGAGCTTTATAAGGCTCTATTGGATCATCTCTTGGAAATATTTGTTGAAGAGCGAAAATTTATCTTGCAAGATCGAACCATCAACCCGCAGCAAAAATTGCGGACCTTTTTCGATCAAGAAATCGAGCTCATCCGTCGGCAAAAAGAAGTTGTGATCTTCTTTGATTTTTGGGTTCAGGGCACAGCTGACCAGGAGATTCGGAAAAAAATGACCAAAATGTTCTCGAAATGGAGAGAGGACATTCAACTGGTCTTTAATGAAGGAATCGAACAAGGTGTATTTTCTCCGAAGGCAGAATTGGTTTTGCCCGCTTTGCTGGCTTCGATCATGGACGGGGCTTCACTCCAATACGTTATGGATGCGAACGCATTCGATCTAAACGATTATTTTCACACAGCATATGAAATGGTTCTCCGGATGATTTCATTATAAGTCGGAGTCCATTCCAATTTGTGTCTCCGGTTCAACTTTGGATTTCTAGGTGAAAGGCTTACTGGCAGAATTCAGGAGAAATAAAAATGGCAACGATACCCGATGACCAGGCTGAATTGACCGTGGACATGGAGCCCATTGGTCGGCGCGAAAGATTAAAAAGGGGAAAAACCTGCTAGATGCCGCGCGTAATTCAGGTGTCGAAATCGTGTCGCTGTGCGGTGGAGAAGCTTGGTGCGAAAGCTGTAAAGTCCGCATTGAAAACGGGATCTGCACACCCCCCACCGAATCAGAAGCCCTGGTTTTTTCTCAGCAGATGCTTCAAGAAGGTTACCGCCTGGCATGTCAGGCAATTCCTGAAACCGACGTAAAGATCTATATCCCACCCGAATCGCTCTCAGCCCCACAGCGCCTTCAAATTGAGGGTCGAGAAGCTGTTATTGAGCTGGATCCGATCGTTACCTATGTGGACCTGGAAATGTCGCCTCCAAGCCTTAGGGATTTGCGGGCAGATGCCGAGCGTTTGCTTGAGGTGCTGGTAGAGCTGGGATATAACAATCTGGAAATTCGATTTCCCCTGCTTGCAACGTTATCCGACACGATCCGTAATTTGAAATGGAAAGTCCGGGCGGTGATTCGGTCCAATGAAATCATCCTGATCTTACCTACTGGCACTCGGCTGTTCGGTCTGGGAGTTGATATCGGCACGACAAAACTAGCTGGATATTTGGTCGATTTGGATTCCGGGGATACGATCGCAAAATCTGGCCGGATGAACCCTCAAATTGCGTACGGTGAGGATGTGATCAGCCGCATCGCTTATACCCAAAACAATGAAGCTGCAAGAGATATTCTTCAATCTAGCGTTGTGGAAGCGATCAACGGCCTGCTCGAAGAAATGTGTGCGGCTTCTGGGATTATTGCCGATCAGGTGGTCCAGGCAGTGATTGTCGGCAATACCGCAATGCATCACCTTTGTGCCGGACTTCCAGTCAATCAGCTGGCGCTGGCTCCATACGTGCCAGCGATTAGTGGGGCGATTGATTTCAATGCGGATCGAATCGGGTTGAAAATACCGCCGAGCTGTTATATCCAGCTGCTTCCGAATATTGCTGGTTATGTAGGCGCTGACCATGTTGCGGTGGTGCTCGCCACAGAAATCTGGAAATCGAAAGACCCGGTCATGGTGATAGATATTGGCACAAACACGGAAATCAGTCTGGCAGTGGACGGCCAAATCTTCAGTTGTTCATGCGCTTCAGGTCCCGCGTTTGAAGGCGCTCACATCCGGGATGGAATGCGAGCCGCAGAAGGGGCTATCGAATCTTTTCAATTGGTCGATGACCAGCCTTATCTCTTCACGATCGGAAACAAACCACCGGTGGGGATCTGCGGTTCAGGAATCTTGGATATCGTTGCTGAGCTGTTCACCGCAGGGATCCTTGACAGCCGCGGAGCCTTCCGTGCCGGACACCCGAGCTTGCGGATGAATGATAAGGGCAGTGAATTTATCCTGGTGACAGCCGATAAAACCGGGCATGGCAAAGAAATTACGATTTCCCGGCGGGATATTAATGAGATCCAGCTGGCGAAAGCTGCGATTCGCACCGGAATCGATATCTTGCTGGAAACAGCGAAAATCCAGGCAGAAGCACTATCCAGGGTAATCGTTGCCGGTGCGTTTGGGACTTATATACGCCTGGAGAGTGCGATTCAAATCGGTCTGCTCCCAGATTTACCTATGGAGAGGTTCTCCCAGGTAGGCAACGCAGCGGGGATAGGGGCAAAACAGGCTTTGATATCGAAGAGCCGGCTGCATTTCACCGATCGGCTGGCGAAAGAAGCCAATTATATCGAATTGACCACACATCCCGATTTCCAGGCGAAGTTTATTAAGGCAATCTATCTGAAATGAAATTTGTATATGACTAAATTGTGACATTTATCACTAACTTAGTTTTCTTGGTATCGATATAATGAAAATCGAATAAAAAAGCGGGACTGCGACTGGTTCTGCAACTATTGATTGAAGGAGGAGTAGGTGAGCCTCGTTTTACTAAAGAAAAACGACCTGAATAAATTCGTTGATCGTCTTCTTCCAGACTACATGGTCGGCGGACCTGTAAGTAAAAATGGAAGCTTCGCATTCGAGCGGATTGCATATCCGGAGGATTTGCGTTTGGATTATCCAACCACCATCCTTCCGCCAAAGAAGTTCCTCCTGCCCATTCGTGATACCCTTTTTGAGTTTGAAGATGCGAACTTGGGAAAAATCAAAGAACCCGAGCCTGTATCCCCGACGGTAATCTTTGGGATGCATGCCTGTGATTTGCACGCGGTCCAATTATTGGATCAAGTGTTTTCTTCAGGCCATTTGGATGAGAAATATGTCAATCAGCGGAAGCAAACGTTGATCATTAGCATAGAATGTCTTGCGCCCTGTGATGGACATTCATTTTGTAAGAGTATGGGGACCTTATCTGCCGATGAAGGGTACGATCTGCATCTGGTAGATCTCGGTGATGCTTACGCTGTGGACGTTATGACGGATGGAGGGCGTGAGTTGCTCAGTAAGGCTGATGTAGTCCCTGCATCCGAGACGGATATCCAAAAGCTGAACGCTGTTTTGAGTGAAAAGTGGCCGCGCTTTCCTTATCGGCTGGATTTCGATGTCAGTGACCTGCCTTCTCTGCTCAACATAAGTTTGAAGAGCCCCTTGTGGGCTGAGTTAGGCGATCGCTGCCTGGCTTGTGCTGCTTGTACGAATGTCTGTCCGACCTGTTTTTGCTTCGATGTTCGGGACGAAATTGATTTTAATATGAAAAGCGGCAGGCGAATCCGCACCTGGGATTCGTGCCAATTGGATGAATTCGCCACAGTCGCCGGAGGTCACAATTTCCGTAGCAGTCGTGCGCTGCGCCAACGCCACAGGTTTATGCGAAAAGGCAGGTATATCCTGGAAGCTCACAAGTATTTAGGCTGTGTAGGGTGCGGTCGCTGCGCCCGCGCCTGTCTGGTAGATATCACGCCGGTTTCGGTATTCAATGAACTTTACAGGCAAAAAGAGCTTGGAGGTCATGCATGATTAGCAATAACTTCCAAAGTCAATCAGTTTTGGAAAATATCTCGACAGAGGAAAATCAGCTCTTCATGCCGATCATCGGTCGGATCGCTCGGATCAAACCTATGACCGCCTTGGAAAGGGTATTTTCGATAGAGTTGCCAGACGGCCTTTCTTTAGGTCATCGTCCGGGACAATTCGTTGAAGTCTCCGTCTTTGGGGTCGGCGAGGCGCCGATCAGTATCAGCAGCTCGCCCAGCCGCAGCAACGGTACTTTTGAAATTTGCGTGCGAAAGGCGGGCGATGTGACGAATGCGCTGCACCGCCTGAACGAGGGCGATTGTGTTGGGGTTCGTGGTCCATTTGGTCGCGGCTTTCCGGTCGAGAAGTTCCGCGGCAAGGATATTCTGTTCGCCCCTGGTGGTCTGGGGCTGGCACCTTTGCGCTCGTTGATCAACCAGGTGCTCGATGAAAGAGCCATGTTTGACCGTGTCATCATCCTGTACGGTGCTCGCAATCCGTCTGAAATGCTCTTTAAAGAGGAGCTGCAAGAATGGAACAACCGTTCCGATGTGGAGCTCTTGGTAACTGTCGACAAAGGCGATGACAATTGGAACGGGAATGTTGGAGTTATCACTACCCTATTCAAGAAAATTTCAATTAACCCAAGGAACACGATTGGGGTTACCTGCGGCCCGCCGGTGATGTATCGATTTGTGTTGATGGAGTTTTTTGGGAAAGGGCTCTCCGAAGGAAATATCTACCTCTCGCTGGAGCGGCGGATGAAGTGCGGAGTGGGCAAGTGCGGTCATTGTCAGATTAATAATGTTTATGCCTGCCAATCGGGTCCAGTCTTCCCTTACTTAGAGATTAAGGGATTGGAGGAAGCGCTATGAGCGACAACGGCAAGCCAAAAATAGCGTTTTTTGACTTCACCTGCTGCGAAGGCTGTCAGCTGACCGTGGTAGATTCGCTGCAGACTCATCTCGATTTGCTCAATGTAATCGAAATCGTTCAATTCCGAGAAGCGATCAGTGAAAAAGGTGAAGATTACCAGATCGCTTTTATCGAAGGTTCATGCAGCCGACCAGGCGATGAAGCAAGATTAATCCAGATCCGGGAGCAAGCCTCGATTGTCGTGGCGTTAGGGACTTGCGCTCACCTCGGCGGTGTCAATGCTTTGAAAAGCCTCCATCCTCTGGCCGAAGTGCGCCAGTATGTCTACGGGGACAAAGCAGATTGGTACGACACTTATGATGCTCGTCCAATCGAGGCTGTTATTCCGGTTGATTTCGCGATACCAGGATGTCCGATTGACCGGGATGAATTCTTGGCATGTGTGAAAGCCTTGCTTCTAGGAATGAAACCTCCTATCCCGGATTATCCTGTGTGTGTTGAATGCAAGCTTAATGAAAATATTTGCTTGTTTACAAAAGATCAGGTATGCCTTGGTCCAATCAGCCGGGCTGGTTGTAAAGCAATCTGTCCTACTTACGGTCAGTCATGCGAGGCATGCCGTGGATTTATTTCGAACCCGAATGAGAAATCAATGAAGGAAGTGCTTGCAAAGCACGGTTTGACCGTTGATGAAATCGCTACCCGATATACCATGTTTACCGCCTATCAGGTGAAGCAGAAATTACTGAAGCAGGAAAGCAGATGAGGTTACGCCATGAGTAAGCGGATTGATGTCCATCATGTTACACGTGTCGAAGGACATGGCAACATCGTCGTCGATGTCTCAGACGGCATTATGAAAGAGTGCCGGTTTGACGTGGTTGAAACACCTCGCTTCTTTGAAGCTATGCTGCGCGGCCGTCCGTATTTGGAAGCTTCCCACATAACCAGCCGGATATGCGGGATTTGTGCTACCGGTCATGCAACCGCTTCATTGAGAGCATCCGAGAACGCGTTAGGAGTACAGCTCAGCGAGCAGGTTCAGCTGCTGCGGAAGCTCGTTTTCCACGGAGAGATCCTGGATAGTCATATCCTTCATGCATATATGCTGGTAGCCCCAGATCTTCTTGGAGTAGGCAGTGTGATCCCGCTGGCGACTACGCACCCTGAAGTTGTCCTGCGAGCTCTCAGAATGAAAAAACTGGCTGGCGATTTATGTGCAGCGGTTTCCGGTCGACACACCCATCCAATAGCAATGACGGTTGGAGGTTTTACCCATTTCCCGAGCAATTCCGATCTAAGAGCTTTACGGCAGCGGCTTGTAGATGCCAGGATTGATGTTGATGCTACTGTAGATCTATTTACGCAGCTCAAATTCCCAGAATTTCAACGTAGAACGGAATATATTTCGCTTTATAAGCCCGATGAATATGCTTTCATCGATGGCGAAATCTCCAGCAGCGATGGTCCAAACACCCCGGCTGAACTGTATAGAAAAGTGACGAACGAATATCTGGTGCCGCATTCCAGTGCAAAACTCACCCGCCACCTACGCGAATCCTATATGGTTGGAGCTCTTGCCCGGTTCAACAATAATTACGATCAGCTTCATTCTCGGGCGAAAGCTGCCGCCGAAAAACTTGGGATTAAACCGGTCGTTACCAATCCATTCCTTAACACAGTGGCTCAGGTTGTGGAAATCGTCCACTGCCTTGAAGATTCGATTTCGATCATAGATCAGCTGCTCCTGACCGGGATCAGACCGGAAAAACCTTCTTCAGTTCAGCTTACCAAAGAGAATTCAGGTGTTGGTGTCTGCGAAGTTCCGCGGGGGCTGCTTATTCACTGCTATACGATTGGAAAAGATGGAAATCTCGTCGGAGCGGATTGTATTATTCCGACAAATCAGAATATTGCCAATCTTGAGGCAGATATGCGAAGCTTTGTCCCGCAAATTCTTGACAAGCCTGTTGAAAAAATGCAGCTTGATCTTGAAATGCTGGTGCGAGCATACGATCCATGCATATCTTGTTCGGTTCATGTCTTAGGGATCAATCGGGCTTGAAACGCTGTGAATGATTGCAGGATAACCGATGAAATTCTGGTGCTTGGTATAGGAAACCCGCTCATGGGTGACGATGGGGTTGGGATCCGGGCTGTTGAAATGTTGAAGGAGACCAAACTGCCATCGAATGTCACGGTGGAGGAAGCTGGTCTGCCAGGTTGGGGGCTCGCTAGCTGGTTCGAGAATCGAGCGAATGTAATCCTTGTGGATGCTGTTAAAATGGGGGCAGCGCCAGGAAGTTTTAAATGTTTTCATCCCGATGAATTCCAATTAATTCTTGAAGATAACACGCTTTCTTTGCACCAAAATGAGCTCGCGGCTGGTCTGGCACTTTCACAGGCTTTGGGCCTCTTACCAGAAAACCTGCTCATTTTTGGGATCGAGCCTGCTCAAATTTCAAACGGCATCGGATTAAGTCCGGAAGTCAGTGCAAGCCTCCCGGCGGTAGTGAAAATGATATCAAAAAACCTAGAGAAGAAAACAGCATGAGCAAAAAAAATCCTTCTTGTTGACGACGATGCAGATCAACGGCTGAGTATTCGGCTGCCTTTGGAAGCCGCCGGTTATGAAGTACTCGAAGCTTCCAGCCATGATGAAGGGCTTCAGGCGGTGAAGCAACACCGGCCTGATATCGTAGTCCTTGATGTGATGATGGATACAACTACGGCGGGTTTTCAGTTTGCACTAACCCTGCACAGCCCCGACCCAGATTCGGAATATAGGGAATTCGGTAAAACACCTATCATCATGCTGACTGCGATCCACAGCACAACTCCCCTGCGATTTTCTCCGGATGAGACATATCTTCCAGTTCAAACATTCCTGGAGAAACCCGTCGATTCTCGTGTGCTTTTGACCACTATCCACAAATATTTGTATGAATAAATAGGGCGATGAGGCTGTGGTCTTGCCACCATCACGCGCCGCGATAATCCCGTCAAACCAATCCGGAAACGGATCTGGTTCATATGTGGATGCCGAGCTGCCAAATAGTGTGAACCAGCTGATCCGATTGCGGTGGTTAGCCGCCATCGGGGTCCTGGTCATCACCTATGCAGTTGGGCCGATTTTTAATGTCACCGCTCCAGTTGAACAGCTCACCGCGATTGCGCTGATCATACTTTCTTACAATTCAATTTTCTTTTTGGTAGAACGTCGAATTCGGAGAAACGATCCCGCATCTGCGCATTATCATCGATTAGCAATTATCCAAATGATCCTGGACTGGCTCGCGATTACTCTCTTAATCCATTACTCCGGAGGAATCGAAAGCCCAGTTATCTATTTCTTTCTGTTCCATATTGTGATCGTCTCTATCTTTTTTAATCAAAACCAGGCGTTTGTATTCGCCGGCTTCGCCTTGATCTTGCTCTTTGGGATTGCCGTCCTTGAATACTACGGTGTGATTCCGCATTACCCTATCGTTGGCTACCTGTCTGAGCCGCTTTACCAAAATGGGCTCTACCTTCTTGGCAGTCTTGTGTTTTTTGGCTGTACAGCGCTGTTCACTACCTATTTGGTCACGAATATCTCCGAACGCCTTCACCATCGAGTAAACCAGGTGATTGAATTGAGCGACAGCCTGCGGCAGCTGACTGACCGGCTGCATGTTCTAAATGAAAGCGCCCGGGTAATCAGCTCTACCCTTGAGCTATCTCAGGTGCTCAATCTCCTGGTGAAAAATACCGCCGAAGTCATGGGTGTGAGAGCCTGTTCAATTCGCCTTTTGGATAAAAGTGAGCAGCGTCTCGATGCAGTTGCAGTCCACGGATTGAGCCAGGAATACCTCGATAAAGGGCCGATCTTATTGGAGAACAGCGCCCTAGACCGAAAAGTGCTTGCAGGTGCAACCGTGAACATCCCGGATGTGAGTCAGACACCGCTCTTACAATACCCAGAATGGGCGGCTCAAGAAGGCTTTTCTTCGATGCTTTCGGCTCCATTGATAGGGAAGAACAGGCCGTTAGGTACCTTAAGGGCTTACTCCGAAGAGAAGGACCACTTTACTTCCAATGATGAAAGCTTCTTGGCTACGATTGCAGCCCAGGGTTCCATCGCAATTGAAAACGCGCTGGCATACCAGGCAATCGAAGGTTTAGAAGCAACCAAGAGCACCTTTGTGCGCACATTTACTCACGAGCTCCGGTCGCCGGTGGGAGTGATATACAGCTTGCTGCGAAATATTACGGATGGGTATGCTGGAGAAATCACCTTCCTCCAGCGGGATTTGTTAGAACGGGCTATTCGCCGAACGGACTTTTTGCAAGAACTGATTGATGACCTGCTCGATCTCTCTGCAGGAAAAATGCAGGTTCAATCAGATGAAACCGCGAAGCCAATATCTGTCAATCCAATCCTGGCAAGAGTTGTGAAAAGGCATGAGGTACCCGCTCATGAAAAGGGCATCGAACTTAAGTGGATAGATTTTGAAGATTGTAAGGAAATGATTGTGATCGCCACACAGGAAGGTTTAGATCGTGTCTTTAACAACTTGATTTCGAACGCAGTCAAGTACACTCCTCAAGGCGGAAAAGTAAATGTCAGCATGTGGTCGAGCGGCGAGGAGGTTGCGATAGCCGTTGAAGATACGGGTATAGGTATCCCGGAGGGAGCGATCCCAAACCTCTTTACCGAATTCTACAGGGCGCCCAATGCCAAAGAATTCGAGGGCAAGGGGACCGGGCTGGGTCTGGCTATCGTCAAAGACACGGTCATGCTGTTCGGAGGGCATGTTGACGTCCAGAGCGAATTAGGGGAAGGAAGTCGATTTGTGGTTACATTTCCTGCAGCGAAACTTTAGACGGCAATGCTCCAAAAAACAAGAAACCGCTTCCAACCCGGAGAAGCGGTTTCTTTTATGTAGACCGATATCGCGTCACTGAACGCGTGACGACTGATATTAACCCCCTTGGGGTTCTTGAATAATCTCACTTTCATGCTCAATGAGTGACCATCGAGTCCAGCGAGGAGCAAGGTGCTGTGTGCCCGGATGATCGTATGAAGGCACAGGCCACAGCAATCTCTCACCATTGCGAAGACGAGCATGAGATACGCCAGCGTAAATAGGGGTCAATGCGGCAATTTCCTGCATGATCTGCTCAGTATCAATATAGTCCCAACTTGCATACAGCGATCTTCCCTTGTTGGGCTCCAATGCCGTGGGAAAACGATGCGCAAGCTCGGAGATGATTTGCCAATCTGGTTTTGAACTCCCTATGGGCTCGATTGCCTGATTGACCAATTGGATCCGACGTTCAGCGTTCGTGAACGTGCCCGTCTTTTCGGCAAAGCTCGCTGCCGGCAGGATGATATCCGCATAGCGTGACACATCCGATGATTGAGTGACCTGGAGGATAATAAGATCACATTTTTCCAGGCTCTTCCTGACTGATCCACCTGCAGACGAGGTATTGAGTATATCTTCACCAAGAATATACAGCGCTTGGATATGACCTTCGGCTGCTGCCGATAGAATTTCTGCAGCCCGCAAGCCAGATTTTGCCGGAAGCCGGCATCCCCATGCTTGTTCGAACCTCTGGCGGACATAATCATCGCTCAATTTCTGGTAACCAGGAAGCAAACCCGAACAGGCGCCCATATCGCAGGCACCCTGGCTGTTGTTTTGAGTCCGAAGAGGATAGATTCCGCCGCCGGGTTGATCCAGGTTTCCAAGAAGCATCTGGAGGTTTACCAGGCTTTGAATGACCCGCCGCCCTCGATCCAAGTCTGCCACCCCATTACTCCAAAGCACCGCCATGGGGCTGTTTTTCGCCAGAATCTCGGCAGACTGGTAGAGCGCTTCTATGGGTACTCCGGTAATCGCTGCAACTTTGCTTGCCGGATACTCATCGATGTTGGCTTTGAAATCTGCGAATCCTTGCGGATACTTTTCAGCGATGCTTCGGTCATGCCAGCCTTTATCGAAGATGATGTGCATTAAACCGTTCAGCAAAGCAGCTTCTGTATTGGGATGTTGGTACAGCGCCAGCTTGGAAAACTCTGCCATATTTGTGAAATCAGGGTTTGCGACGACCAGTTTGACGTGACGTCTCAAGACGGCTTGACGGATTTTTGCACCGAGCACAGGGTGCTGTTCTGTCAGGTTCGCACCCAGCACAAGCAGAGACATGGAATGATTGAGCATATCTTCAAACGGATTCGTTGCAGCAGAAATTCCAAGCGATTCGTCTAATCCGGCTACAGTGCCGGAATGATAGATATGCGAGCAAAGATCAATATTGTCGCTTCCAAGGATTTGGCGAGCGAATTTGCTGAGGAGATAGTTCTCTTCATTTAGCAATTTTCCAGATGCTAACACCGCGAGATGGTCACCGCCAAGCTCGTTACGAACTGTCAACAGTCGTTCTGCTGTTATTTGAAGAGCAGTATTCCAATCTACATCTACCCATCGAGAGTGGTTGCGAGGATTTTGCTTCTGCTCAGAATTTATTTCTCGATCCAGTAAATATTCACGGACGCGTGGTCGAGTTGCTCGAGAAGGCTGATGGATAAAATCATAACCATACCGACCTTTCACACACAGGTGAAGGCCGTTGATTGAAGCTTTGTCAATATTCGATGTCACCCTGATGACCCTGCCGCCCGCCGCGTTATCGTCGACATTAAGATCCAACTGACAGCCAACGCTGCAGTAGGTACAGGTTGTTTGTACCCGTCTATCTGCGACTCCAGCTGTGACCGACATTTTATTGTCCAGTGCTCCAGTCGGACAATATGCCACACATGCACCGCACAACTCACATCGGGCTTGGAGCATGGTCGTGTCTGCACCAGCAATCATACGAGCGCGATAACCCCGAAACGATTGAGACCAGACGAAGCGACCCTGCACCTCAGCGCAAGCCCGAACGCACCGGGTGCATTGGATGCACTTATTCATATCGACCCAAACAAATGGATTTGGATCAGAATCCACGGGCTGCAATGGTTTTCGAGACATTTCCGAACGGATATCGATAGCATAAATCTGGGCTAAGCGAACCAGCTCGCTATCTCTTTCAAGATCGGTTTTTCCGTTGTACCTTTTGTAAGCCGCATCATAATAATTTTTCAGGAGCATCCGCAGAACTGCTTTACGATATTTGATTACAGCGGGCGTATCGGTCTGTACAACTAAGCCCGGGCTGACGGGAAGGATGCAGGAGGTCATTGGCAACCTCGCGCCCTGAACCTCCACAACGCAGACACGACATCCGCCGAAAGGGCTCAGGTCTTTGTGATAACAAAGGGTTGGGATCGCAATCCCGGCATCTGAGGCAGCCTGCAGAACCGTTGTATTATCTGGAACTTCCAGATTTTGGCCGTTAATTGTCAGGCTAATCATTGGGCTTGCTCCTTGTCAGGGATTAACATTCGCTCTCTTGGAGAAAGCTCAGGAATATTACACACTCCTGCTCGGCATCTGCGCTCCAGGATATGTTCTTCCACTTCAATTCTAAAGTGTTTAAGGATATCTCTGACTGCCACAGAAGCAGTCTGTCCTAAACCACAATTTGAAAGCAGCTCCATATCCTGGCCCATTTCCAGCAGCTCATCCAGGCTTTCAATCGTTCCGCGCCCTTCAGATATTTCGGTGATAATCTGATAAAGCTGCTGAGTGCCAATCCGGCAGGGGGTGCATTTTGCGCAGCACTCAAACCGGAAGAACTGCATCAGCACTTTCGCCAGGTCAACAACACAAGTGTTCTCATCACAGATCAACAGCGCACCAGAACCTAGCGAAGCCCCGGCTTTTCGATAAGACTCGAAATCCATTGGTGTATCTTGCAAGCTGGCGGGAATAATCGAGCCGCTCGAGCCTCCGGTTTGAACGAGTTTGAGCTTCGCGCCTTTTTTCATCCCCTTCCCATAGATTTCAATCACTTCCCGCAGAGTAATCCCTAACGGCACTTCGATGACACCCGTAAAATTTACATTTCCGAGAATCGTGTAAACTTTTGTTCCCCGACTTTTTTCCGTTCCGAACTGATGATACCATTCGCCCCCGTTGCGGATGATGTGGGGTACATTCGCTAACGTTTCAACATTATTGACCACGGTAGGTTTTCCCCACAGACCGTAAGTCGGTGGGTAAGGTGGACGAGCCCGTGGTTGACCTTTCTTACCTTCGATCGATTCAATCAAAGCGGTCTCTTCGCCGCAGATATATGCCCCGGCGCCAGCATGGACATGAATATCAAAACTGAATTTACTTCCAAGAATATCCTCACCCAACAAACCTCGTTCTCTGGCTTGCTCAATTGCATGCTCAAGCCGTCCATATGCCAGTTGATATTCTCCTCGGACATAAATATATCCTTCAGATGCTCCAACGGCATAAGCTGCAATGCTCATCGCTTCGATTATGCTGAAAGGATCGCCTTCGAGCACTAGCCGGTCTTTAAACGTGCCAGGCTCGCTTTCATCGGCATTGCAGATCACATACTTTGGTGTACCGCGCGCAGCCCGGACAAAACTCCATTTACGTCCGGTCGGAAAACCAGCCCCACCGCGTCCCTGCAAACCCGAGGTTTCTATTTCTGCAATGACCTGTTCTGGCGTCATCTCGGTCAGCGCTTTCCCTAAAGCGTCGTAACCAGCATGAAGCAGGTAGTCGTCCAAATTTGACGGGTCTACCAATCCCACCCGTCCCAAAACGATCCGTTGCTGGGCTGGCAGTACGCCCATCCGCGTCCGCAGCCAGGCGATCTCTCCTACCGGCTCGTGGACTTTACCCAACAATCTCATGACGATATGACCCTGGATCAGATGCTCTTCGACCAGTGATGGGATATCATCTGCAGTCACCGGACCATAGACGACTGCCTCAGGATAGATGATGACCAGCGGCAAGTCGTCTCTTATCCCCACCTCGCTGATCGTTGATAACTTGATTTCACCGCCCAGATCGTGGCTGTTTAACTCTGCCTGCAAAGCTTGAAATACTTCCTCAGCGCCGCGCTCAATACTGGCAGGATCGTTTGAGACCAGGACCAAAGCTCGGGTTGACGTCATCGCTCACCTCGCGAACCTTTTTTGTTTATAACCAAAATTCGATGCCCTCAAATTCAGGAATATTTTGCCAAAATCATTGGTAGGCGCTCTGGAGTAACATTTCCATATAAATCATCATCAATAAGGAAGGCAGGCCCAACGCCGCAAATTCCCATGCAGCTGGTCGTGAGTAAAGTCCATTTTTGGTCTGCGGTAGTCTCTCCAGGATGGATTCCTAACTGCTCCTGAAGATTCTGAAAGACGTGCCGTCCCCCCATGACATGGCAAGGAGCGCTTTCGCAAAAGCAAATCACATGTTTACCATTTGGATGCAGGGAGAACATGTGATAAAAACTTGCAATTGCAAATAAGTTGCTGTCAGCAAGAAAAAAGCCTTCATCCGGGGAATTTATCCGCCTGCGAATTTTCCCGAAGGCTTCGCCAGGGATATATCCGACCTTTTGGTTTATTTCATTTAGAATTGGGATAACGGCAGCTCGATCTGAGCCATGCATGCTGACAGCTTCCTCGATAATCAGAATCAAGTACCTGGCTTAAATCGTGGTCGTTTTGTTTGATGGATTTCTCCTGGGATTCGATTTTCATAATAGCATCACCACTCATGATCCCTCTCCTCTTCAGGGTTCCCATGGGATTCTAGGATTTATTTTCAATGTTTGGGTCTTTATTAAATGCTCTCTACCTGAAATTGATTCACGACCATACCATTTCCGATATGGTCCTTGAGAATTCGGCGGGCAACATCAGGAGAGACCTTACCGTACGTCACCCAATTGAGGCCTGGAGACTTCACCTGAATGATGGGTTCCACCGCACACAAACCGATGCAGCCGATAGGACTGATCGCGATTTCCTCAGAATTTATGCCTGGCAGCTCATTTCCAGAGATCAATTTTTGAAGCGCAGCATAGGTATCATTTGCGCCGGCAGCGATGCCGCAGCTCGACATTCCGATCCGAATCAAGAATGGGTGCTTTTCGGCGCGGTCTCGCTCTTTTTCGGCTGCCTTTTCCTTTGCCTTGACCAACTCTTTCATCGATCTTATCCGTGTCATATTTGCCTCAATCATGAATTTTCCTGCTGCGTAAACAGCGGGCGCTTAAATTCCGAATGGAGAGTATCGTCTTCAACAATCAGGCATGGCATTGTCTCTACGACGCCAGGTATGGGTTGGATATCACAAAAAATGATTTGTTTGATCTCATCCAGGTTCCCGGCTTTAATAATCGCGACTGCATCATAGCGTCCGTAAAGAAGATGCGTCTCGAGAACGGGCTTCAGGGTTTTTAAATGCGAATAAGCATCTTTGGTTTCCAAGGAGGTAAATTTCACTAAAACGAGCGCTTTCATAACCGCAAACTCATTCCAATTTTTATTTACAATAAAAAACTCTTTCTGTCATTGGATTGCCGCTTATTTTTCCAGGTGATTCGGTAAACAAAAACGACCGCCAATGTTGACGGTCATCTGCACGTTTGTCGTGAATAAAGAATGATTAATGTTGAGATATTATCAGAGGAGCTGAGATCAGTTATTTGGATATTCCAATATCCATTACATATTATCGGTTTCAGGCGGCTCGTCATCCAGTGCGGCAATCCCGCGTCGAAGAGCGTAAAGCGTTGCCTGGACACGATTCGCAAGATGGAGCTTTCCCAAGATGTTGCTCACATGGGTGCGGACGGTGGCTTCTCGAAGGACCAGTCGGCGAGAAATTTCTTTATTTTCGATACCCTGAGCCAATAAATGCAAGATCTCAACTTCCCGGGGGGTTAATGGCTCTGGGGTTAGCGGCTCGGTTGCAGGACGATTTAGTTCCTGGATGACTTTTCGAGCAATGGAAGGGTGGATTGACAGCTCTCCCCGTGAAACCTGGCAAATCATGCGGATCAGATCCTCTGGATCCAAGTCTTTCAGAAGGTAACCCAGCGCCCCAGCTTTTATGGAAGGGAAAACCTTGTCATCTGCAGCAAAACTGGTCATTACCAGAATTTGAGCATGGGGGTCACTAGCTGTAATCAGTTGGATTGCTTCAATTCCTCCCATCTCCGGCATGACCAGATCCATCAGGATCACATCGGGTTTCAGTTTTTCAACTTGCTGAACCGCGTCAATGCCATTTACGGCTTCGCCGACAACTTCAATATCAGTTTCCTCAGCCAGTAATGATCGGATTCCTCTGCGGACGACAGGATGGTCATCAACGACCAAGACGCGTATTCGTTTATCCATAAATATCTCCCAACCCAACTATGTAATCCAACCACGCTTTCCAGCCTCGGTTGGCTTAATAAAACTTGCAAACTTAAGCTGGCTGGCTAATTTTTACTTCTTCCTTTGCGACAACTTTTATTCGAGTACCTTGACCAGGATTGCTGATGATCTCAAGCCATCCCCCGATCTGCTGTGCTCGTTTCTCCATATTTTGTAATCCCATTCCGCCGCTGTTGCGGGCTTGCTGAAGATCAAATCCAACCCCATTATCACAAATTTCCATGAAGACCCAGCCGTTGCTGTTATATAAATCCACGGTTATTTTTTTTGCGCGCGCATAACGGACCAGGTTATTCAAGGCTTCAATTGCTATTCTATAAAGTTCTACCTCAACAGTCCGCGAGAGCAGGAGCGCATCGACGGAGTTCAATTCAGTTTGAAGCCCGGTGCGATTTTCTATGAGTTCGAGACTGGATTTTAATGCAGCAATCAATCCCTCTTTGTGGAGCATTGGAGGATCAAGCTCCAGAATGAGCAGCCGCATTTCTTGCAGCGCTTGCATGGCGTTTTCTTTTATTTCAATAAGTCTTTCATCGACTTGGGAATAATTACCGCTTCGAATAGTATGGCTGGTAGCCGTACAGTATAAAGTTATCCCGTACAACAGTTGAGTGACCGAATCGTGCAGCTCGCGGGCGATCCGGTGTCTTTCTTCAAGCACAGCCAGGTTTTGAGCCTGTTCATAAAGCCGGGCATTCTCGATAGCTACTGCCACCTGATTGGTTATTGTCATCGCCAGCCGGACATGCTGCTGCGTGTAGTAATTTGGAGTACTATTTGTCAGGCTTAGCAGCCCGGTGACCTGATCCCTGGCAACAAGCGGAATTCCGATCCATGAACGCGCATGCTCAAATGTATAAGTATTCGAAATAACAGAAGAAGATTGAAAGGCTCGCAAGAGAGGTGTGTCGCCGTGAATATCGTCGATCACCAAGACCTGCCTGGCCGAAATTACATGCTGATATGGTCCGGCCTGGTTTAGCGGGAGCCAGAGATGGCTTGTTTGAAAAGGTAATCCGGGGACATCATAAGCGGCGACAAACAAATCTTCGCCTTCCAGCGTAAAGATCGCGGCCCCACTGTATGGGATGATCGATCGGATTTGGTCAAGGATTAGATGTAAGAGCGGTTCCAGCTCTAAGGTGGATGCAATTCGATGCGAGACATCCAGCACAGTCGAAAGCTCACGCGTTCGATCACTCACTGCCGTCTCGAGGATTTGGAGTGCCTGGACCGCTTCGGTCGTATCGGAGGTTACGACAAATATTCTCGAAATATCGTGAACGGTGTTTTGAGAATACCTTTCCCGGATACAGCGTCGGGCGCCATCCTTTCGCACGATCCAATATTCAAGCTCACGTGGAAGACCGCCAGATTTTTCTGAGGACTAAATCGCCGAAGCGAGTCTGGTTTGTTCTTCCGGAATCGCAAAATTCTTTATGCGGTTATCAAGATCTCCATCAGGGCAATCTCCAAAGATCTCACATGCGCGCTCATTCACGTAGACCAGTTCGCCATTTTCAATGATCGTCAAGCCTTCCTGAATGTTATCTGCCAAATTACGGAAGCGTTCTTCATTGGTTTGAGCGACGCCAACGGCTTGTTGAACCATAGCCATTTGAAGCTGAAGTTCAACATTAAGCCGATCCAGTTCGGTTGTGTGCTCCTGGGTGCGTGAGTACAGCTCCTGGTTTAGCTTAAAAATCTCTGATTCGTGAGGGAGTATGCCAGGATTATATAAAAAAGGTTCTGATCGCTGCTTTCGTCCCAGCCGTTCCTCGATAGTAATCCCTGCAGCAGCAACGATTAAGAGGACGAAAATCACCAATCCAATTTCAACGGGGGGGGGAAATTTCCCTGGAAATAAAGCATTGATTCCGATAAGAAGGAAAGTTCCAAATAAGGCAGTCAGGAGGGCAATAATCAGCTTCCGGACCAGGTCGTGTTTGATCGGATTTTTCATCACTTACAGAGGTTAATTGAAGTATAGCACAGAAAAACTATCGGTTTTTAAAAGATTTGTTGGGAGCGTGTACGACAATCGCGGAGATTTGGATGCAACAAATATTTAGTCCTCCTCCTAAGAGATAGTCGGAAAAATCAACGCCTATCCGATGACAGAAAACTTGTTTTCATGTAAATAAACATTGAGGCCAATTTAATCGGAATCTGACGGTGCAGCCATGAATCATTTTGTAATAGCCGATAACCGAAAATGCGTCGCCTGCTTTGCTTGTGTAGCAGCTTGCACAGAGAGCCATCGGTTGGCAGGTTTGCAAGCTTTCCCGAGATTGTATGTGACCATTACCTCCTTCGGAGCGATGCCAATTCAATGCAGGCATTGTGAGGACGCGATGTGCGCCATGGTTTGTCCGGTTCACGCAATCACGCAAGAAGAGACCTCGATCTTGATTAATGAAGGTATTTGCGTGGGATGCAAGATGTGTGCGCTTGCTTGTCCGTTTGGCGCGATTATCCCTGGCGGAACGCCGGTCCCTGGCCAGGAGTTGAATGTCGGTCAATACTCGTACGTGAATACCCCTTTCGAGCCAGATCCTATGTTCTTACGGGAATTGAGTTATCAAGAGCAGCTCTCATTATTAAAATGGAATGTTGGTCAAAAGACGGTCGCCGTGAAATGTGATCTGTGCTATTTCCGCCCAGATGGTCCCGCATGCATCACTGCCTGCCCCCACAAAGCCCTCTCATTAGTTGAGGATCAGGGTGATGCCGATGAGACCACAATATTTGCTCAAATGAAAAACGTTGCTTCTTTGAAGGAAGGAGAGCTCTAAAAGATCGCCTATCGTGACGATCTCAGGAGAATAATGAATGAACGCGATTGATCTCTTACTGCTCTCAGTGTCGCTGTACGGCATCGGTGGGATTCTTTCACTTCTGCTCGGCGGCTCGAAGAAAGTTGCGAGGTTCACGTCTGGATGGTTTGGTTTGATTGCAGCAGGGTTGGGTGTATTTGCTGCTCTGAAAGCCCTCGTTTCTCAAAATCCAGATATCGTCAATCTTTTTTCTATTCCGCCATTTGGCTGGTTGGGACTGCACTTGGATGCGCTGTCAGCATTCCTGGTCGGTTTAATAGCACTAGTTGGCGCTGGGGCGAGCATATATTCCCTGTCTTCCAAAGAAGTTACCGGCTTTATGGGTTTCCTTACAAATCTTTTTCTAGCGACGATGCTGCTCGTGGTGACTGTAAATAATGCATTCTTCTTTATGATTTTTTGGGAAATGATGACCTTGGTCACCTATTTGTTGGTGATCTGGGAATCAGATAATGAAGAGACCATGCGGACTGGTTATATATACATGCTCGTTGCCCATATCGGCGCAGCTCTGATCCTTGTTGCCTTTCTGACGCTTTATTACAAGACTTCAAGTTTCGATTTTGGATTTTGGCGGCTAGCCTGGCTTCCTTCAGGCATTAAAGGTTTGGTCTTTCTGCTCGCTTTTGTTGGTTTTGGAGCGAAGGCTGGGATGGTTCCACTGCATTTCTGGGCGCCAGGTGCTTACGCCGCCGCCCCAGACCATATCTCTGCCTTAATGGCGAGCGTGATGAAGAAAACTGCAATATACGGTTTTCTGCGAATTTGTATCGATATTATTGGTCCGATCGGCTGGGGGTGGGGATTTTTGGTCCTGGTCTTTGGCGTCCTCTCCGCAATTATTGGTGCCTTCTACACGCTGACCGAAAAAGATCTAAAAAGACTGCTTGCCTACTCGAGCGTTGAAAATGTTGGGATCATTTTGATGGGCTGCGGGGTAGGTATGATTGGAATTTCAATCCAACAGCCGGTGATCAGTGTGCTGGGGTTCTTGGCTGCCCTATACCATATGTTGAACCACGCGTTCTTCAAAGGGCTCCTATACCTTGGAGCGGGATCTGTGATCACCCAGGTTGGCAGCCGGAACTTAAATCGAATGGGTGGATTGGCACGCCGCATGCCTTGGACTGCATTTGGGTTTCTTATCGGCGCATTGGCCGTTACAGCAATCCCTCCCTTCAATGGTTTTGTTAGCGAATGGTTTACCTACCAGGCTTTCTTTACTTCGAGCCAAAGCCAATTTTCTGCTTTTCGAGTTTTCTCGCCATTATCCGCCGTTCTGCTTGCGCTAGCCGGTGGATTCGCAGTTACGGTATATGTCAAGGCTTACAGTGGTGCATTCAGCGGTCCGGCGCGCACAAAAGAGGCTTCCGAGGCGAGCAAATCTGCAGCCGGTAAGATCATCAGCATGATTTACCTGGCGGTTGGGTGTATTGTTCTTGGGTTGGGTTCGCCGATCATTGCTCCGTGGATTTCCAATATCGCTGCTGATTTCATCCGGGAAAAACCATTGACTGTGGCGAGCGGCTGGCAGGTGTTCGCGGGAAATCCTGCTCAGGGGGCGGTTTCTCTACCCTTTACGGCGCTTCTATTATTAGGTTTATTAATTATTCCGGTGATCTTGATCATCATCTTCAAGGGTCAACGGGCGGGAAGGCGAAGCGGCGTCGAACCCTGGTCGTGCGGATATGGATACGCCCCAAATATGTCTGTGCTTGCGAGCAGTTTTGACCAGCCCGTAAAATCATCATTCAAACCGATCTATCTGCTCAGAACGCTGATGGTGAAACCATTTGGGATCTTATCAAGATTTGGACACACGGCTGTGGTAAAGATTAATCGGATGGAACCAATTCTGGAAATGGTCGTTACGCGTCCAGCATCCTGGCTGGTTGAGACCGCCGGGCAGTGGGTCCAAACTCTTCAGATGGGCGACATCCGGGTGTACTGCCTGTATATCATTGCGACTCTGGCTCTATTGTTGATTGCGATTTTTGGAGGAAGTGGATTATGACCACCGCTGGGTTGTTTATCATCGGCATCCTCCAGGCCCTGCTCCTCCTGCTGGCTGCGCCGCTTTATTCGGGCTTTGTGAGGGTCCTGCGAGCCAAAGTTCAAAACCGTAAAGGCCCTCCATTGGTTCAGAATTATCGCGACATCGCAAAATTGATGAAACGGCAAGAGGTCGTTTCCGAGCAGGCTGGCTGGGTATTCAGAGTCACACCTTATGTGACGATGGCATCGATGCTGTTGCTGGCTATCACCATACCAATACTGGTCGTTCAATCGCCTTTAGGGACTGTTGGCGATCTAATATTGGTCATCTATCTCTTTGCTTTGCCGCGCTTCTTCTTCGCAGTAGCGGGCCTGGATTCGGGCAGTACGTTTGCGGGGATTGGTTCACGCCGAGAATTTAATGGTCTCGGCATTGATCGAGCCGGTGCTTCTCCTTATAGTATTCGTCATGGCGCTGCTTGCTGGCTCTACGAATCTGGGAGTGATCAGCTCCAAAGTAGCGACCGGTGAGCTGCATCCCTCAATGGCTTTTTGGCTCAGCCTTGCCTCGTTTGCATTTATTTGTTTTGTGGAAATGGGGAAGTTGCCGTTCGACCTTGCAGAAGCTGAACAGGAACTTCAAGAAGGACCGCTCGCTGAATATTCGGGGCGTTCGCTCGCAACTCTTAAATGGGGGATTTATCTAAAACAGCTGATCTTAGTTGCCCTGTTCCTGGCGCTGTTCCTGCCGTTCGGCAGCATGGTCACCCTTTCTCCTGTCAATATTGGGCTTGCATTCATCGCATTTATTCTCAAAGCTGCACTTTTCTTTTTCATCATCGCAGTGCTGGAAAACGTGATGGCGCGAATGCGTTTCGTAAAAGTGTCTGCCGCTACGTGGCTGGCTTTAGGTGCAGCGGTTCTGGCCTTCGTTTTCTATCTGGCGAATGTCTAGGAGGAATCAAAAATGTCTGGATTAATTCTCGCCAGTATTATGCTCCCTTTCTTGGGCGGTGTGATGGTCCTCGTCATCCCTCGCTCCTGGGTCAAAATCTTCAGTCAGGTCACAGCGCTGACATCGGCACTTTGCAGCTTGGCGGTTCTGATCATCTTTACGAGCCAGGGGAAAAATCCCGGTTCGGTTGATCTCTTATATCTGGGGAATG
Organism: uncultured Chloroflexia bacterium; assembly: GCA_963827155.1. Lineage (GTDB taxonomy): Bacteria > Chloroflexota > Anaerolineae > Anaerolineales > UBA4823 > UTCFX2. The sequence continues at coordinate 639,896 of CAWGZV010000003.1, forward strand.
TGCTCGTCTTTGGAGTGGTTATCGATAAGCTGAGTGTACTGATCGCCACAGCGGTAGGTATTGTTGGTTTCTTGATTGTGGTCTATTCAACGGGATATTTGACCTCCCAGAATAGAGAACACCCGGAAGAGGAAGTGGAGCGTCGCTATTACTTTTTCCTGCTAGCCTTTATCGGTTCGATGGCTGGTGTTGTCTATTCTTCAACCATGTTAGGGTTGCTTGTGTTCTTCGAGCTGACGGGTGTCTGCTCATGGGGTTTGATTGGTTACTACAACAACGAGAAAGCCCGTCGGGCTGCTTTAAAAGCAATTATTGTCACCCAGGTCGCGTCGCTGGGATTGTATGCTGCCACCGCCTTCTACTTTGCGGCGACTGGTGGATTTTCGCTCTCTAAAATGAGCACGCTGACCGATGATGCGAAAACTGTAATATTCTTGGGGGTCTTGATCGCAGGCTTTGGAAAATCTGCACAGCTACCATTTCATTTCTGGCTTCCAGACGCAATGGTTGCCCCGACCCCTATCAGCGCCTATCTACATGCCGCTTCCATGGTGAAAGTTGGCGTTTATATCCTTGCCCGGAGTTTGGTCTCGGCTGAGAGCGCCCCCCAAATTATCGGGGTTATCACGGGCGTGATGGCGATCCTCACAATGATCTACGGTTTTGTGATGTATTTCCCTCAGAGAGATATGAAAAAATTGCTGGCATACTCCACCATTACCCAGCTGGCATATATCTTTCTTGCAATTTCATTCGCGATCTTTGGATCCAAGCTCGCATTAAGCGGAGCGATTGCCCATGTGGTCAACCATGCATTTGCAAAAGGTTTATTCTTTCTTGTGGCAGGAGCATTAAGCTACACAACTGGGACTCGCATGCTGCCGTCTATCCGCGGCGTCTTATCCAAGATGCCAATTGTAGGCATCTCTTTTGCTGTTGCTGCCCTGGCTGTAACCGGCGTCCCGCCGTTCAACTGCTTCTTCAGCAAATTTAGTATTTTTGCGGGCGGGTTCGAAGCTTCAAGACAGCATCCATTTCTATTAATCCTGGTTATCATCGCCATTCTTGAATCCATTGGCAGTTTTGCCTGGATCCTCTGGATATTCAGCACCTCAGTAGGGGGAAAGCCCTCCGAGGAAGTCAGCCTGGCAACACCGCTTGCGCCATCCATGCAAATTGTGCTCTTAACCCTGGTGGCCTTCACTTTGGTCTCCGGCTTTTTCGCTGCTGCCTGGATTGGTTGAAGGGTTTGAACGCGGAGGAGAAATGTCAAATACAGATTTGATTAACTCACTGAGCGGTCTGCTGATCCTGACCTCCTTATTGGTCATAGAAACTAAGAAACTGCGGCTTTCGGCGATCCATTATGGTGTGCAGTCTCTGGTATTGGTCATCATTTTCCTTGCCCTTGCTGTTACAACCGGAGCTGAACAGCTTTACTGGTGGGCTGCCAGTGCATTTATCACGAAAGTCCTTCTAGTTCCTTACATCATCTATCGCTCCCAATTGGGGATCAAGGAAGCTGATCAACCAAAACCGGCGATGAGCACCACAGCGTCCATTATCCTGGCGGCATTGTCTTTGATCGTCTCATTTTGGGTGATCAGTCAATTGGACATCAAAATCGCAGGCGATTTTAAACCCGCTCTGGCGGTTTCAGTCGCTCACTTCTTCTTCGGTCAGCTTTGCATTCTCACTCAGCGAAATTTATTGAAACAGGTTTTGGGTTTCTGTTTGATGGAAAATGGCTCACATCTGACCCTGGCTCTGCTGGCGTATAACGCCCCTGAATTGGTTGAAATCGGGATTGCGACCGATGCCATATTTGGGGTGTTGATCATGTCAGTACTCGCGCTGCAGATCTTCAGAAGTCTGCACACTTTGGACACTGCCAGCCTGACTTCGCTGAAAGGATAAGGATAATAGAGATGTACACCAATTACCTGGTCTGGTTACTTCTTGTTCCGTTCGTCTTATCTCTATTGATCTTTGCGATGCGTTGGGTTGGAAAATCGGCTGTTCGACTCGTCGAAGCCATTCACCTGATCAGCATCACTGCTGTCCTGGTCCTTGGTTTGTTGGTCATCCAGGGTGTATTTTTCCAGGGGTATGTTGTTGCAGTAAATGAATGGTTTCATGTGGATGCCCTGGCCGCGGTTTTCCTGGGGATCGTGGTCGTCGTTGGTTTCTTAGTTGGACTTTATTCGATCGGTTATATTCGCAATGATTTGGCGACGAATGAGCTAAGCGAAGACCAGGTCACTAACTATTACGCGCTTTTGAACCTTTTCCTCTTCACGATGCTGCTGGTGGTTACTTCTAACAACATCATCATGATGTGGGTTGCAGTTGAGGCAACAACACTGGGCTCGGCATTTCTGGTTGGGATATACGGGCATCGATCGTCTTTAGAGGCAGCCTGGAAGTATGTGATTATCTGCACGGTAGGAGTAGCATTTGGGCTGTACGGAACCATTCTGGTTTATTCTGATGCAGTCAATTTCCTGCAAGAACCCAAAGCGGCCAGTCTGTGGACGGAGATTGTCAAAAACGCCCAATCGCTCGATCCCACATTGTTGAAGATGGCATTTATTTTTGTCTTGATTGGATTTGGCACGAAGGCCGGTATTTTCCCCATGCATGCCTGGCTTCCCGATGCCCATAGTGAGGCGCCCAGCCCAGTCAGTGCGATGCTTTCTGCAGTCTTGCTGAACTGCGCGCTGTTAGTCATCATTCGCTTTGCGATCATTCTAAATCATGGCATCGGGCCGGAGTTCACCCAAACAATATTTCTTGTTTTTGGTTCACTATCTGTTGTCGCGGCTGCCTTGTTCATGTTTGTCCAGCGCGACATTAAACGGCTGCTCGCTTATTCCAGCGTCGAGAATATCGGATTGATTGTCTTGGCGCTTGGTATAGGTGGACCAGGAGGGATCCTGGCAGCCTTACTGCACACGGTGAACCACAGCCTGGTGAAATCCCTGATGTTTTGCACCTCCGGGAATGTTCTTGTGAAATACCATTCCAGAGACCTGGGAAAAATCAAAGGGATGATTCAGATCGCGCCATTTACAAGCGTTCTTATCATGATAGGAGCGCTGGCCTTGGTCGGCTCGCCGCCATTCAACATTTTCATCAGTAAGTTTTCAATTTTTACCGCAGGCATTGCAACCGGTTATATCTGGTTAATGCTTCTGATCTTGTTGTTTCTTGCCATTGTTTTTGCAGCTTTCATGCGCTTTATCAGCTCTTCTGTCTTTGGCGAGATGCCGCAAGATATTCAAAAAGGTGAAGTCAAGTGGACTATGTTGGCCCCGATCTTTGTGCTGGTGATCTTGATCTTCATGTTGGGTTTTTATCTTCCCCCACAATACACTTTACTGCTGAATCAAGCAACCCAGATTGCTGGAATGGGTCAGCAGGTTGCAGGAGCGCCGGGTGGGTTGTTTGTCTACAATACCCTGTTTCCGGTAGGATTTGGCCAACTTGTTAGTTTATTCACACCTTGAGTTTGGCAGACACTGGTGCTGCGCCTTTACCTGTGAAGGAGACGATTGAACGATGCTGCTGACAGATGAGAAACCAAAAATCGGCACGAGGTACGTCGAAGCTTTACGCAGCCAGTTTGGCCGGATCGTGCAAGAAGAAACCTGGCAGGCGCCCGATCAGGTGACCTTAACCGTGGATCTCAACAGCCTGCCGGCTGTGGTTGAGGAGCTTTACTACCGCCACGGGGGCTGGCTCTCGGTCGTTGCTGCAAACGACGAACGACCGCTAAATGGCAACTTTGCCCTTTATTATGTACTTTCGGTGGAGGGCGACGGGTCTGATTCTGGTGAAGAGCCAGAAAAATGCTATATGCTCGTCCGGGCGGTGATACCCCCTCACCAACCAGAATTTCCAGCTGTAACGCCGCGGGTTCCTGCCGCAGTCTGGTATGAGCGAGAGGTCAGGGATATGTTTGGTCTTCACCCAGTCGGGCTGCCGGATGAACGGCGGCTGGTCTTACCAGATGACTGGCCAGAGGGTTTATATCCGCTCCGAAAAGACACGATGGACTACCGGTTTCGACCTGAGCCAACAACTGAGGATGAAACCTATGATTTCCTGGATGTGGAGGGTGAAGGATTAGTCCAGATCCCACTTGGACCTTTGCATATGACTTCAGATGAGCCAGGTCATTTCCGATTGTTTGTCGATGGCGAACAGATCGTGGATGCAGACTACCGCCTTTTCTATGTCCACCGGGGGATGGAGAAACTGGCCGAAACCAGGATGAATTATGACCAGGTCACCTTTTTAGCAGACCGGATCTGTGGAATTTGCGGTTACGCCCATAACGTTGCATATTCTAACTCGATCGAAAGAGCCCTGGGAATTACCATCCCTGAAAGAGCCCACTACATTCGAACCATCTTATTGGAAGTCGAGCGCTTGCACAGCCACCTGCTTAATCTGGGTCTTGCCTGCCATTTTGTAGGATTCGACACTGGTTTTATGCAATTCTTCCGGGTGCGTGAAAAAAGCATGAAGATGGCAGAGCTCCTGACCGGCACGCGTAAGACCTATGGCATGAACCTGATTGGGGGCGTTCGCCGGGATATTCTGAAAGCGCAGCGAGTGCAGACCCTGCAGTGGATTAAGGAGCTGCGAAGCGAGGTCACCGATCTGGTGGGAATGCTCCTTGAAACGCCTTTCATTGTCCAGCGTACTTTAGGCATTGGCATGCTGGAGAAAAAAGTCGCGCGGGATTACAGCCCGGTTGGGCCAACCTTACGTGGATCAGGTTTCGCACGCGATATTCGAACCATCCACCCCTACTGTGCATATGATCGTGTGCCCTGGAAGCTCACATATAAAGACGGCTGCGATGTGCTGGCCCGAACGCTTATCCGGGCAGAAGAGTTTTTCGAATCATTATCGATGGTTGAGCGCTGTCTGGATATGATGCCAGAGGGTCCGATTTTAACTGAAGGCTTCAGTTATAAACCATACAGCTATGCACTAGGCTATGTTGAAGCGCCGCGGGGCGAGGACATTCATTGGAGCATGCTGGGAGACAATCAAAAGCTGTATCGATGGCGATGCCGAGCTTCAAGCTATAACAACTGGCCGCCGCTGCGGTATATGCTGCGGGGCAACACAATTTCAGACGCACCACTGATTGTAGCCAGCATCGATCCCTGTTATTCCTGCACTGAGCGGGTCACGGTCATCGATGTTCGAAAGAAAAAAGCGACCATCATCCCTTACAAGGAAATGGAACGCTACTGCCGCGAACGAAAGCATTCGCCGTTGAAATAGGTTTTCGCCAGGACGCGGCTTAGAAGGAGAGTTCCATGGTATTGAAATTACTGCGAGAAGTGCTCAAAGTTGGACAGGCTACGATTGTCTACCCATTCCAGCCGGCCGAGGTACAGGTTGGATTCCGCGGAAAACCGGAATATGATCCTGAGCAGTGCATTGCTTGTGCGGCTTGCACGATTGCCTGCCCTCCAAATGCATTAAACATGGAAACCGATCTCGAGATGGGTGTTCGGACCTGGTCCATTTTTTATGGAAGATGCATCTTTTGCGCCCGCTGCGAGGAAGTATGCCCAACCGGTGCGATCAAGCTTGGTTCGGATTTTGAGCTGGCTTCTTTCAGCCGGGAGGACCTGACCATTAGAGCTGAATTCCGGCTTGCAGCCTGTGTCGATTGCGGAGCATATTTCGCATCTGCAAAGGAGCAGGAACATGTTTTGGCGCTATTAGACCTTGCGGGCCTCCCCGTTGAAGACGCTGAAGACCGGCGCAGCCTGCTCCGCAGGTGTCCGGAATGCCGAAGAAAAATTGATCTTCCCAGAGTGAAAAGCCTGGTGGTGGAGGCATTCGATGGCAGACTTTAATATCAAAACAGACAGCCAATATGCAGTCCACCCAGATGAGGCGGTGGATAAGCTCAAAGGCGCACTGCTGAAAGACATCCAGCGGTCGGCGTTTGTATATCGGGTGGACTGCGGCGGATGCAATGGATGTGAGATCGAGATTTTCGCTGCGATCACCCCAATTTTTGACGCGGAGCGTTTTGGGATAAAAGTCGTTTCGTCACCGAGGCATGCAGATATTCTGGTTTATACCGGTTCTGTAACACGGTCGATGCGCGTCCCTGCCCTGCGGGCTTATCATGCTGCCCCTGAGCCAAAGATCTGCGTTGCCTATGGCGCGTGCGGATGTTCAGGTGGGATTTTCCATGACCTTTACAGCGTGTGGGGCGGTGCCGATAAGATCCTTCCAATCGATATGTATATTCCAGGGTGCCCCCCAACGCCGTCTGCCACAATTCACGGCTTCGCGGTTGCCCTGGGTTTGCTCAAACAAAAAATGAGTGCAGTTCACCATATTGAGCAAGATGGCGAGCGATCTGCGCTGATCCACCCGGAGGTGCCGTTAGATCTGCGTATCGCCTTGGAGCGTGAAGCCCGCAGAATGTCTGGCTATTGGCACGGAAAGCAAATCGCCGATGCTTTCATGAGCAACATATTGGGTGCGACGCATCAAGAGACGAATGCGAAATTAACCAAATACCTTGACGAGCGTGATGATCCTCGACTGGGCGAGATCATGGGTAAGCTGGAAGAGGTTTATAAGGATTACCAGTAATCCATAAAAAAAATGAGCCCTCTCATAAAATTTTACCGCTTGAGCAAGAAATTTGTCAACGAGCGCGAAAACATTCCAGACAATGCGCGCCAGGTGATGTACTACACCCTTGCCGTAGGGCATCATGTCGGTGTTTTGGATTGTTTTACCTGCATGCTGGAGATTCCGCAAGATGATTTTGTCAATTTTCTGCACTCCTTGCCAGAATCCAGCGGACGGCTCAAATTAGAAGGACTTTTAAAATGGGGCGAAATTGAAATCAATTCGTCTCACTCAGCAGATTTACTGCCGCTCTTTGAAAAAGCGCCTCCAGAACAAACGAAATGGACTTCTATTCTGTCCGATTGCCTGGTGACAATGAAGCAAGAGCCAGCATTTTATCTGATGGCGAAAAGGACTCTATGAAGAAAGGATTGGTGCTGGCGGTGGGAAATAGTCTTATGGGTGATGACGGCGCCGGACCGCTGCTGGCTGGTTTAATGAAGGAAAAACCGATCCAGGGATGGGATGTGATCGAAGGAGGGCTGGTTCCAGAAAACATGGTGGATCTTATCCGAGATCGCTCCCCCCAGCGCGTCCTGGTAGTTGATGCTTCAGATATGGACCTGCCTCCCGGCACAACCTGCTTGATCAATGACGATATGCTGGCTGATCCATTCTTTATCACGACACACACTTTACCTCTGACTTTCCTGATTGAGGCGATTCGGGATTTTGTCCCAGAGGTAGATTTGTTAGGAATACAACCAGACCTGATCGCGTTTGGGTATCCAATGTCAATCAGAGTTAGAGATGCGGTTCACCGAGTTTATCATGAGCTCGCTTCGGGGAAACCTGCATGGGAACCTTATTCCCGGTGGGTGGAAGCGGGGAGATTGGATCAGGCAGCTACAAATGATACCGGAAATTTCTAAAAAGGGCTTATAGAAAAAGGTGAGGTTCTTATGATAACAGTCAATGATCTTCTTAAACGAAGAGGCACCAGTTCAGCGGTCAGTGTACTGCCTACAGATACGGTTTATCGTGCGTTGCAGCTGATGGCGGAGAACAACGTTGGTGCTGTCGTTATTTGCGACAACAACCGGATTGCCGGGATCTTTACCGAGCGGGATTATTGTCGAAAAATTATCTTGATGGGTCGTTCCTCAGTAAATACGCCGATCAAGGAAATTATGACAAGAAAGATGATCACCATTAAACCGACCCAAAGTCTTGAAGAGTGCATGGAATTAATGACCAAGTATCATATCCGCCACCTTCCGGTGAAGGAGGATGATACCTTGGTTGGGGTGGTTTCAATGCGGGATGTGATGGAATCAATTATTTCCTTCAAGCAAGAGCGGATCAATCAGCTCGAAAATTACATTCTCGGAAGTGATTACGGTCACTAAACTGAATCCACAATCAAAAGGTTTTTCAAGAAAAGGAGCGGTGAAAACAGAAAAATATCATCGCAATTTACCCACAATCTAACCATCACAGCTTCATCGCGGAACTCATCGAGGCGGAACAAGCCTGGCAAAACCAGGTACATCATGGAATTCATCGACGCCGCAGACATCATGTTTGTGGCGTTTTGCTTCACGAAGCCCCAGCAAAGTATGCCCCTTCAGGCGCGTATCGCTGATCAAAAAAACGGAGGAAGAATTTGAGAATTATTACCCCCAACACAAAACGATCACATCACACTTCATGGGAATTAGGAATGGATTGTCGGAAATCGAATGAAACGACAAAGAATTTAAAATCAACAGAAACGGGAGACAGCCATGGAATTTAAACTAATAAAGAAAGATCCAAGTGCCTGGTCTGTGACCCCCAACCTCACCGATTACGAGCGAACTTACGCTGAATTCAATTGGGATCAGATAGTTCGCGAGCTGGATGGTCTTCCTGGTGGGGGGATCAACATCGCCCACGAAGCAGTAGACCGGCACGCCAATGGGCCAAATCGAGACAAGCTGGCATTACGATGGCTTGGCAAAGATGGTGAAGTGGAAGATTTTACTTACGGAGACCTGAAGTACCAGAGCAACCGCTTCGCCAATGTCCTGAGAAGTTTTGGTGTGGAGAAGGGGGATCGGGTCGCTGTCCTGGCCGGTAGGATACCCGCTTTGTATATTGCAGCGCTGGGGGCGTTGAAAAATGCTAGCGTTTTCTGTCCCCTGTTCTCTGCTTTTGGGCCAGAGCCCATCTACCAGCGCTTATTCCGTGGTGATGCGAAGGTGCTCGTCACCACGCAGCAGCAGTACAAGAAAAAGATCGTCGAGATATGGGATCGGCTGCCTGAGCTGAAGGTTGTCTTGATCTCGGATATCGAAGATGATCTTGATGAGAGAGTGCTTTCCCTCCCTAAATTAATGGCGAAAGCCTCTCCACAATTCACGATCCCACCGACTGATTTCGAGGATATGTCGTGCCTTCACTTCACAAGCGGTACCACTGGTATGCCAAAAGGGGCAATCCACGTCCATAAAGCAGTCTTCGTCCACTATATGACTGCAAAATACGCTCTCGATCTGCATCCAGACGATGTATTCTGGTGCACAGCCGATCCAGGGTGGGTTACTGGCACTTCATACGGTGTGATTGCGCCGCTGCTGCACGGGGTTACAAACATCGTCGATGAGGCTGAGTTTGACGCTGAACGGTGGTATCAGATTCTTCAGGATCAAAAAGTGAGCGTCTGGTATACGGCGCCGACCGCGATCCGGAGATTGATGCGATTGGAAATCAAACCGCGTGAAATGTACGACTTAAGCCACCTGCGGTTCTCTGCCAGTGTCGGTGAGCCGCTCAATCCCGAGGCGGTTGTGTGGGGAAGAGATGTGCTCAACCTGATTATCCACGATAACTGGTGGCAAACAGAAACTGGCGGCATCATGATTTCCAATCTAAATGTGGCAGACGTACGTCCAGGATCCATGGGCCGCCCGCTGCCAGGAATCGTAGCTGCCATTGTCCATCGCAGGGATGACGGGACTGTCGAAATCGAGACAAAATCGAATGTTGAAGGGGAACTGGCTTTAAAGCCGGGTTGGCCTTCCATGTTCCGCGGCTACCTGCATGATGAGGCGCGCTACCAGAAATGCTTTGTCGATGGTTGGTATATCACCGGAGACCTGGCGGAACGCGACGATGACGGGTATTTTTGGTTCATCGGTCGAGCGGATGACATCATCAAAACCGCCGGACATATGGTGGGTCCATTTGAGGTCGAGAGCGCTCTTTTGGAGCACCCATCGGTCGCTGAAGCTGGCGTAATAGGAAAACCCGACCCCGTGATTGGCGAGCTGGTCAAGGCATTTGTTGCCCTCAAGCCGGGATATGAACCGAGCGATAATCTGCGCGTCGAATTGCTGGGATTTGGGCGCAAGAAATTGGGCTCAGCTGTAGCCCCTAAAGAGATTGAGTTCGTTGAATATCTACCCAAGACGCGCAGCGGCAAAATCATGCGCCGCCTGCTCAAATCTCGGGAGTTAGGTTTACCCGAAGGAGATGTATCTACATTGGAGACATCCGGATGACCACACAAATTGCACCCCCAAAAACCAAGAAGGTTGAAGAACGTGAACATTTGTTCCACCTCTTGCGAGAGATGGTGTTGATCCGAAGATATGAGGAAAAAGCCGCTGAGCTGTATCAGGCTACTAAGATCCGAGGATTTTTGCACCTCTACATCGGCGAAGAGGCGATCGCGGTGGGCATCATGCAGGCACTTGGACCAGAGGATTCCATTGTTGCGACCTATCGGGAACATGGACATGCCCTGGCACGTGGTGTCAGTGCAGATGTGATTATGGCAGAGATGTACGGTAAAGTTACAGGCTGCGCCCGTGGTCGCGGCGGTTCGATGCATCTATTCGACGGACCTACCCGCTTCTTTGGTGGCAATGCGATTGTTTGCAGCCACCTGCCGCTTGCTGTCGGCCTGGCTCTGGCGGATAAGATGCAGAAGCGCAACAATGTTACGGTCTGCTTCTTTGGCGAAGGAGCAGTTGCAGAAGGCGAATTTCACGAGGCGCTGAACCTGGCCGTGCTCTGGCAGGTCCCAGTATTGTTTGTGTGTGAAAATAACCTCTACTGTATGGGGACTGCTCTGCGCTTTCACGAGTCGAACACGAATATCGCAGAAAAAGCAGCCTGCTACAAACTTGCTGCCGCGCAAGTGGACGGCAATGATGTCAGGGCTGTAGAAGCAGCCGGTGCAGCCGCGGTGAAGGCGATTAAAGAAGGAAAAGGCCCTCATTTCATCGAAGCGATTACCTACCGCTTCCGACCGCACTCCATGTTTGATGCTGAGCTATACCGGGAAAAATCTGAAGTTGAGGAAGCAAAGAAACGCGACCCAATTAACCTTCACATCGACTTTATGAAAGAAAAAGGGATGTTTGACGAAGCTCGCTACCAGGAGATCGAAAATGAGGTCAACGTGGTAGTCCAGCATTCAGTCGATTTTGCTGAGGCAAGCGACTGGGAAGCAGTTGAAGACCTCACTCTCTTCGTGCATTCCGAAAGGAGCCAGCCATGAGCACCAATGGAAATATGGTGAAAACGAACTATCGAGAAGCGATCCGCGAAGGGATGCGCGACGCAATGAAGCGAGACGAGCGCGTATTCTTAATGGGCGCGGATGTTGGTCGTTATGGCGGCTGTTTCGCTGTAAGCAAGGGCATGTTGCAGGAGTTTGGCGAAGAGCGAATTCGTGATTGCCCGTTGAGCGAAGGTGGGTACACAGGCATAGGATTAGGCGCCGCTTTAGGTGGGATGCGTCCGATCATCGAAATTATGACAGTTAACTTCAGCTTGCTGGCGCTCGATCAAATCCTAAACACTGCGGCAACCTATCTCCATATGTCTGGAGGTACATTCAATGTGCCGGTTGTTATCCGCATGGCGACCGGCGCTGGAAGACAGCTCGGCGCGCAGCACGCTCACAGCCTGGAAGGCTGGTATGCACACATCCCAGGGATCAAGATCCTTGCACCAGCAACAATCGAAGACGCCCGCGGCATGATCTGGCCAGCGCTGGAGGATCCTGATCCGGTGCTGATCTTTGAACAGCAGGTAATGTACAACATGGAAGGAATGATGGCGGTAAATCCTGAGCCGGTTGATATTGACCATGCCAAAGTTCACAAAACAGGTACTGCTCTCACAATTATCACCTACGGCTCGTGCTTCCCTAAAACCATGAAGGCTGCTGAGGTTCTGGAAAAAGAAGGCATTGATGTCGAGGTGATCGATCTGAGGACGCTTCGACCATTGGACAACCAGACGATCTTCGAATCGGTTGCGAAAACCCACCGTGCTTTGATTGTTGAAGAAGGCTGGAGAAGCGGCAGCCTTTCAGCCGAGATCAGCGCTCGGATCACAGAGAACATTTTTTATGAGCTGGATCTACCTGTTGATCGGCTCTGCAGCTCTGAAGTGCCTATGCCGTATTCAAAACATATGGAAGAGGCTGCTGTACCTCAACCAGAGACCATTGCGGCAGCAGCCAGAAAGATGGTGCAGTGATGGGTGAATTTAAAATGCCAAGCCTGGGCGCCGATATGGATGCCGGCACCCTGGTGGAATGGAAGCTTAAACCAGGAGATGCTGTTCATCGGGGGGATATCATCGCCGCGATAGAAACCGCAAAAGGCGTCATTGAGATTGAGGTATTTGAAGAAGGTATCCTGGATAAAATCTTATTTGAGCCGGGTCAGGAAGTGCCCGTAGGTCAGGTGCTGGCGTTTATCTGTGCTCCTGGAGAATTCCAGAAAGAAAAGCCTGCAGAGATAGCGCCAAAGCCCGCGGAGACTCCAAAGGTCGAGACGCCTGCTGTTGTTGAAGCCGCAAGAATTGAAGAGGTCAAACCAGCTTCAACACCGGCAGGAGCAGGAGCTGCCGATCATATGCGCATTTCGCCTTTGGCGCGAAAAGTTGCAGCAGAGCTTAAAGTAGACCTGGCGACCGTTCAAGGCACCGGACCGGGTGGGGCTATTCAGCGGTCGGATGTTGAGAAAGCAGCCAAGGCGGTCAAGAGTGTGGAACCGCTATCCGTGAAAGCGCCGGAACCAGCACCTGTGAAAGCACCGGAGCCCCCAGCCGTCTCAGCTCCACCGGTCGCCCAAACTGAGAAACGGGCAGAGCCTGCTCCTGAGCCTGCGCCAGAAGCAAAACGTGCGGCCCCGGATTTCTCAACGGCGATGCGTCAGGCGATCGCAGCCGCGATGTCGAAATCCAATCGAGACATCCCTCATTATTATCTTGAGACCAGGATCGATATGAGCCGTGCCCTGCGTTGGCTGGAGGAAGAGAATGCCAAGCGCACTATCAAGGACCGGCTTTTAATTGTGGTGGTGATGCTGAAAGCGGTCGCAAAAGCGCTGACGGTCGTTCCTGAGCTGAATGGCTTCTGGATCGATGGAGGCCACCAGGTGAGCGAGGGGATTCATATCGGATTTGCAGTTGCACTCCGCCAGGGTGGACTGGTCACTCCGGCGATTCATAATGCGGATATGAAAGATTTCGACGAACTGCGGGAAGCAGTAAATGACCTGATCGTCCGCACACGAGCGGGACATCTGCGCAGTTCTGAGCTGACTGATTCGACCATTACCTTGACCAGTCTGGGTGACCGGGGAGCAGAAAAAGTCTTTGGTGTGATCTACCCACCTCAGGTAGCCCTGGTTGGCCTGGGGAAGATCACTGACCAGCCGTGGGTTGAGAACGGGATGTTGGGTGTCCGCCCGGTTGTCACTGCAACCCTGGCCGGTGATCACCGTGCCACCGATGGTCATAAAGGCGGCATCTTTTTAGAAGCACTCAATAAAAATCTGCAGGAGGTAGAAAAACTATGAATCAGAATGAGCTGAAGGAGATCATCTTAAGCACATTGGCTCAAGTTGCACCAGGAGCAGACGTTGAAAACATGGGGTTGGATGAAAATGTCCGCGAGGCGCTCGATATCGATTCGTTTGATCATCTCAACTTTCTAGTTGGACTGCACGAACGGCTTGGCGTCGATATCCCTGAAAAAGATTATGGGCGTCTAAATACGGTCAACGAGATTATGCAGTACCTGGCTGGGCAGGTGGCTTAACCGCTTCGGTCCAGGATTATAGCTGGATCAGGATAGCGTTTCCGGACGCTTAGGCAGCTCGGTCTTTGCACGGAGTGCCTCCCTGAGCGTTCGCTAGAAAAGGATCGCCTCCAACCACTAGGCGATCCTTTTGGCAATTAATTATTCTATTCCTGTAAGATTCTTGACACTATTCTCCAACTAATCGCTAATTTCGCCGTCTTTAATTGTAATCACACGGGTGGCTCGTTGTGCTAGTTCATCATCATGCGTCACCATGATGACAGTTTTTCCCTCCAGGGCAAGATCAGTCAGAAGTTTAAAAATCCATTCTGATGATTGTAAATCCAAATTCCCTGTTGGCTCATCTGTAACCACGATCTTTGGGTCGTTTGCGAGAGAACGTGCGATAGCTGCACTTTGCTGCTGCCCTCCCGAAAGCTCGCTTGGGAGTTTGTGTGCGAAGGGCTCAATATCCACCAGCCTGAGCAAGTGCATTGCCCGTTCAATTCTTTCGTCTGGTTTATACAGGTTGCAGAAATCCATCGGCAAGCGGACATTTTCCAGAACGGTCAGCGTTGGCAGGAGCTGGAAGAATTGAAAGACGATTCCAAGATTCTCGCCGCGCCAGGATGCAAGCTGGTCTTCATTCAACTGGTGTACGGGAGTGCCGGCAACCATTATCTTTCCGGATGTAGGGCGATCGATCCCGGTTAAGATATTTATAAAGTCGTCTTGCCGCTTCCCGATTTCCCGACGATCGCGGCAAATTCACCCCTCTCGATGGTGAGATTGATGCCTTTCAATGCTGCAAATTTTCCAGCGCTGGATTGATAGATTTTATGGACGTTTTGAAATTGGATCAGCCCCTCTTCAGGCGTCTGAATGGTTTGGGTGGATTGAAACATTAAGGATAAACCAGTATCTTGAAACAAGGGTGAGTAGGTTTCACTCATAATTGAGAACTTCACGCACCGTCAACCGGGCAGCGTCTCGTGCAGGGGCAAGGCTGGCAATGATCCCAATCAAGATGACGATCCCCATCCAAATGAACAAGCCCTCAGCTGAGTATGTGAAAGATGGGCGAGTCCCAAAAGAGGTGCGGATGAGCGCATCTGCAAATGCCATGCCGATCGGGTACGAAACGATCGCGCTCAAACTCCAGCTGATAAGCGCAACCGCAACGCCTTCGACCACGACCACCTGCCGCACAGAATGATAAGAGGCTCCGACGGCTCTCAGCACGCCGATTTCGCGGGTTCGTTCCAAAACGTTTAATCCCATCGTCCCCGTTAACCCAAGCCCACCAATTACTGCCAGCAAAATTGCTACCACGAAAAGGATGACCAGGAGAATGTTGAATGCATTTGATAATGCATAAAAAATTTCTGACTGGGTCTTACTGCTCGAGTCGCTTAAATTTGCATCGGTGAACCTTTTTTCTAGGAGCTTTCCGATTTGAGCCTGTTCCTGATCGATGTCAGAATTCGGAGTGTTCGCAATGACGCGGATGGTGTCCACCTGATTGTAGCGACCGGTGAGCTTGGCAAGCTGGAGATCATTCATATAGATGCGCGATCCCATCATGTGTTTGGAAGCAATTCCAACCACTTCCAGCTGACGCGTGACATCGTTGATTTTTACCTCAATAAAATCTCCAACTCGAATATCTGGCTCTTTAGCCAGCAAATCTTCATTGATAACCACTCGATCTGATTCTTCAGGCGAAAGCCACCTTCCTGCCACCATCAGGGGTTGGATTGTTTTTGCACTTTGAGGAAGCCCAACGAACTCAATCTGATCGCCTTCGGTCCCATTCGAGTGGATGATGAAACCTTCCGATAGAGCCCAGCCTTCGGCAAATTTAACTTCGGGGATCCGGAGCGCTTCGCGCTCTGCTGTAGTTCGGTTTGCGCCTCCGGGGATGTTAATTGAAGCGTCAAATCGAGTGTACCTGCCCAGTTCCTTGATTTGGTGCTGAAGGGTATTATATGAGCTGAAGACGGCCATGAACATCGCGCCAGCAATAGTCAATGTAATGATTGTGAAAGCCAATCTAGATTTGTTGCGAAATGTGTTCCTGAGCGAAAGCATGATAGGCGGGTGGACGTTTCGGATCTTGACAAGCTGTTTCTCTATCCAGCCTCTTTTGTTTTCGCCATTGATCAGCCCATATTGATAAATCGCATCGTAGACAGATACTTTCGTTCCCCGAAGTATAGGAAAAAGCGCCACGCTGAGCGGCATGAGCAATCCTAAACTCGCCTGTAAAAGCAGGATATCCAGCGGCAGGTTTATAGGCCCAACATCATAATTCATGAAGCTTGCAGCGATATTTGAGAGTGCGGCAGCACCAACTAATCCTAAGGGGAGCGCAATCATCAATCCAATTACGCTGAGCACAAAAACGTAGCCGAGGTAAATTAGGATAATCTGTTTTCTGCTAGCGCCAACCGATCGCATGATCCCGATCTGCCGGGTCTGCTGAACAATCACCGCTGAAATAGTATTCACAACCAGACCCGCACTTAATCAGAATCGCTAGAATGCTCATGATCTGGAAGATTAAAAGGACCCCGTTCGCCTGCTGTTTAGCCCAATATTCACCTGGGATACCATTCGTGCTTGGGATTGCCATCCCATAAACTTTAAATCCGGCTGGCTCAATTACCCGGTCGCGTGCAAGACCGCCTACTTGAAGAACGTGTTCTCGATTCGATCTGTCATTTGCGACAGTTAGTTTAATAACATTATAGAAAGGCGGTTCCCCCATCCAATCCAGGGTTGCCAGGCTCACATAACCTAATGCTTCTCCGCTGATACTAAACTGTTCGGTTGACATGTCGTGGATAATCCCTTCCACGGTGATGACAAATCGATTTCCATCGAGTGTCTCCACTGTCAATGTATCGCCTGTATTCAGCTTCAAACCTTGTGCAGAGCTTCGTTCTAGCAGGATCGTCCTGACGCCTGGTTTCTGAGGCTCCTCCTTGGAACCTACCCTATTTACCCGGATATTCTTGAAGTCAGGGGCAGCCACGAGCTGCAGATCGCGGCGATCGCCATTCAAATCGTACGTATAAGCAGACACTACCCTGCGGGCTTCAGCCTGGTCGACCTCCCGCATTGCAGCCACCGAACTCACCAGCTCCTTTGGAAACGGCGAGACGTAAAGATTAATACTGGCGGGATTTGTGGCGGCAAAACCACCAAAGAGGTCGCGTTTCAACATTCTGACTGTATTATTGATCATTCCTACAGCCGCAATTCCGATTGTCAGTGTAATGATTACCAAAAGGGAACGAGCTTTATTGTCCCAGATATCATGCAGAATTTTGTTCCACCGAGAGCCGAAATCCATCATTGCCGGATCACCCCGTCTGCAATTTCAATCATCCGGTCGGCACGCCTAGCGACATTCTTATCATGAGAGACAATAAGAATTGTTTTCCCTTGAGCGGTCAATTCTGCAAACAGGTCCAGTATTTCCGCTGCCGTGCGTGAATTTAGATTTCCTGTAGGCTCATCTGCTACAATAATGGGGGGGTCGTTTGCCAAAGCACGTGCGATCGCTGCCCGCTGTTGCTGTCCTCCAGAAATGTGTGCAGGTTTTTTATGGGCGTGTTCACCAATCCCAACCTGGCTTAAGAGTTGGTGGGCGCGCATTTTCCGCGCGGTGCTTGTATATAGACCGCAAAATTCCATGGGAATCGTCACATTTCGGATCAGATTGATGGAGGGGAGAAGCTGAAAAAATTGAAAAACCACGCCCATATTGAGACCCCGCCAAAGGGCACGGCCATCCTCATTCATTTCCTGGATAGAGGTCCCATTTATAAGGATATCTCCCTGATCCGCACGGTCGATCCCTGTAATCAAGTTCACCAGAGTTGACTTGCCCGCTCCAGACCTGCCATAAACAACAATAAACTCACTTTTATGAACAATTAGATCAATTCCGCGCAAGGCTGGGATCTCACCTGCAGGCGTCTTGTAGCTCTTCCTCAAGTTTCGGATTTCAAGGATCGGAGCTGTCGTTGAGCCTGGTTCATTTACAACCGTCGAATCTTCCAATCCGGCAATTTGGAGCTGAAAATCAGTCATTCTTGACATCTTTTAATTTGTACTTAATATGTGATACACTTTATTTGTTATGATACACAGTATATCATAACTCGACAGCACAAGAGTTTATCATATTTGGCTTTGATCAGGAAGGATTTATCTTAATTGTTAGATTAGAGAAAATGAGATATTATTAAATGTAGGCATTACGGGAGCTGAGGATGGAAAAAACCGATCGACGCGTGAAGCGAACCCAAAGGTTGCTGCAGAACGCCCTCATTTCGCTAACTCTTGAAAAAGGTTATGAAGACGTCACCATCCGTGACATCACCGATAGGGCGGATGTAGGGTATACGACTTTCTTCCGCCACTTCCCAGACAAGGAAACGCTCCTGGCAGATGTACTCGAAGCGATGAGCATCGAGTTCCAAACCTTGTTAACCCCGCATTCGATCATCACCTCCCCGGAACACATGGGCACATTGTTATTCGAATATGTTAAAGAAAACGTTGATCTCTGCCGGGTGCTTCTGGACAGCACCGATACGATGGTGCTGTTAAGACCGGTTCAAGAGAGCGGCGTCCAGGAAATTAAGCTGCTCTTCGGTGGATCTGCACCGCAATCGATTCCTCTTGAACTCGCTGCAGACCATATGATTACTTCTCTGGTTATGCTGATTTGCTGGTGGTTGGAACACGATATGCCATATTCGCCCGAGCAAATGGGAAAATATGCTTCAGAGCTGATCATCCGACCGATATTACGCGCTTTAACTCCCCCAGAATAATCCGCAACACCCAAAGTAAAGCAATAATCGAGTTCTTGAGCTAAATAATTTCTTGTTTCCAAACCCGAAGACCGTATCGAGAGAGGTAAATGGGGATATTCTTGAAGAGTGAGTTCTCCTGCTCAATTTCTCGCAGCATCGCCCGTTTCTGCTGAGAGAGATCGTTGCAAAGGATTGTCACACTGCCACCATCTCCTCCGGCCCCGTTCACTTTCCAGCCCAGGGCGTTATGCTCACGTGCGATCTCAATTATCCGCCTTGCCTCTGGATTGATCAGGTCTGGGTGCAGTCTCTCTTGAGCTTCTGTATTTTCAATCATCGATTTGCCTAAGGCGAAAAAGTCATTGGCGTACAGTGCGTCACGTGCCTGGGGAGCGGTCCTGCGGAGATCTGAAAGCTGCTGGCAGTCTGGTCCTGCATTTTCTAAACCCCGAATAACCATCTCGTGAACATCTGAAGAGCGGTGAGATTTCCCAAGGTAAACCAATCCCAGCCTGCGCTCGAGCTCCCACCAGGTCGCATTGGGTACCTGGATCTGCGAAACCGAAGCAAAGGGATACTGCTGCATTTCTATATAGTTGATCCCCCCATAGGCGCAGCAGATCTGATCCTGGATGCCGCACTGCTGACCCAACATCTCAGTTTCAATCCGCTGGGCTGCCAGAGCAACTTCATGCGGCGTCAATCTTCCTGGGGAAAGGCTGTCCAATGCGCCGATCAATGCGACGGTAACCGCAGCGGAGGTGCCGGTCGAAGCACCTCCGGGTGCCTCAGAATAGATGGTTACTTCGAAAGAGAGATCTTCAGGTACCCTCATATATTCAATGGATGCTTCCAATAAAGGATGTTTGTCCCAATGCTTCTCTGGAACAACCGCATACCGCTCGCCGTAATTCTCGGCGTTGATGATGATGCGATTATCCTTATCCCCATCAGGGAAAACCATAATTTGGACTTCGGCGTACGGATACACGCCGATGTTGAATATCTTTCCATGACCGGCAAACCATGTATCCGTCCAGCCGCCGTTATCGCAAATCCGGATGGGTGCGACGCTGTTTATGATAAATAGTGGCTTTCTTGAATCCATTTTTATCCCTGTGGATCTTCTATAATTGATTTATCCGAAGCGCCGAACCAGATGCCTTCGATTTCCGACCACTGCCAATATTCTGGCAATGAGCAAACGATCAGCCGATCCCAACCATTTTTTATCCGGTTCTGAACATCTGCCCAGGATGGCACGCCGCTTAGTCCATCCTGCGCTTCGACATTAAATGCGCCTACCGCCACCGCGCTTCTGAGTGAGGCTTCGGGTTCTAGTCCGCGTAGGAATGCACTAAGGAAGCCTGCAATGGTTGAGTCCCCCGAGCCGGTTGTGCCAACAACATTCACTTGAAAACATGGCGCCCAAAGTTCGCGATCAAACCATGAGGTGGGATCTTGTGGTCGGGCTCGACCAAAATCTTCGAATACCGAGGGATTTGAAGATCGAAGGTATGCGCCGCACCTCCCATTTTTGATAAGCACAATTCTTGGTCCCATCTCCATCAGCAGATTACCAAGATTTGGGAGGATATCTGGATGTTTATCAATAAATTCGGATACATCCTTTGAATCCGCGAGCTCTTGAAAATTCGGTTTATCGAGCATGAATAGTATTTCTTCCAAACTTGGGACAAATATGTCAACGAAGGGCAGCGTCCTAATAAGGATACCCGCCCAATCGACACTTCCGGATTCGCCTTTCAGATCGGGCATGCATAAGTCTAATGATGTTGTGATTCCTGCCTGTTTTGCTTTTCTAAAGATCTTTACTAATTCCTTGCCATCCTCGGAGTATATGCGGCGCATCATTGGAGGATAGCCAAAGTGGAAGAGGTCCCCCAGGGAAAGCAACTCTTGGGGGATGTCTGCCGAACTAAAGAGCTCGTTTGCACCAGGTGAATGCAAGAATATCCGGTCAACCCCAGGCGGGCTGAGAATCACGGTGTACGACGTTGATACAGAAGGGTCCACATTGATGCCGTTCGCCAGATGAACGCCATACCGGGATACGATTTGATGGATTTCTTGGCCAAACAGATCGTCGCCGGTTTTTGCGACTAAATTTGTATCGATCCCCAGCTTGAAAAGTAACAGACCAGTATTTGAGACTGCTCCTCCGGTGGAGAAAATCGCCGGTCCAACTTTTGTCAGACTGCCCGGTAAAAAAGTAGACTTTAAATCTATTGGCACATTTAGGTCAAACTGGGGAATGATATCCAGGCAAATATGTCCTGCGACAACGGCTTTCTTCCGAACATCCATTTGATCAGCTGGGATAATACCTTGGGTAGTCTATACAAAGTAAATGAAGCGGAGCCTCATCTTCTTCGATCTCTGGAAATCTGGGAAGGATCTGAAAAAAGCGGTTGTCGCTGTTATCGTCATTCACCATCGATACTTCCCCTACCAACGTCCGGTTTCCTTCAGCCCAGAATTTATGATAGCAGAATTGAGGCAGGGTGATGCTTTCACCAGGACGCAGTTCTACCCGGCCTCCCGGTGGCAGAATTTGTTGTACACCATCTGTGGAGATATGCACATCGTCCTGTTCGTCAATTTCTTCATTCGGAGTTGAGTTGTAGAGCTCGATGACTAATCTACCCCCGCCGCGATTGATGATATCTTCCATCTTATCCCAATGGAAATGAAGGGGTGTAACCTGTTCCTTTTCAACGATCATGATTTTCTCAGCATAAAGCTTCCCCTTTTTGGTCTTCCAGGCATCTGGGTGACCATTTCGGATTGTGAATAAAAGAAGCCCGCTGTGGGAAAAATCACCGCTGCCGAAATCTGTGATATCCCAACCCAGTTTATTGTCGACGATTTCGCGCGCTTCGGGACCTTTCTGACGCCATTCATCTGGGCTCCAATATGCGAATGGGGGAAGGTAAAAATTTTGCTGGCGAATGAATTCATCGGCGCGCTGCATGATGGTGTTGATCTCAGATCGTTTCATCGCGGCTCATCCTATAATTCAGATTTACTGATCATCGGCAATCGCTTCAGGTAGAATCCCCATCTCGTGGACAGCTTCAGCCCCGACCATCAGGCTGACGACTTCATCCGGGGTGGTCTCCTTTGCCTGTAGCTCCCCAACATTTCTCCCTCGGCGCATCACGACGATGCGGTCGGAAACAGCGAATACATCTTGCATGTTGTGACTGATTATAATGACCGGAACTCCCTGTTCAGCCAGGGTCCGAACCAAACGGAGGACTTTACGCTGTTCAGAAACTCCAAGTGCGGCAGTTGGCTCATCCATGATGACAAGCTTGGCATTCCAGTAGATCGTGCGCGCGATTGCCACAGCCTGACGCTGCCCACCTGAGAGATTGCGGATCTGCTGATTGAGGGAAGGGATTTGGATGTCCAACCGGTCGAGGATCATGACCGACTCATCCGCCATTTTTGGCCGGTTGATCGTATGGATCAGCCCACCTAAATATCTATTTTTCAGCTCGCGGCCGAGAAATATATTGGATGAAGCATCCAAATTCTCAGCAAGCGCTAAATCTTGATAGATCGTCTCAATCCCAAGATCGCGTGCTTCACGCGGACCTAAAAATGTTACCCGTTTGCCTTCAAAAAACACATCTCCATCGTTTGGCTGGTAAACCCCGGAAATCATCTTGATAAACGTAGATTTTCCAGCGCCGTTATCGCCAACCAGACCTACGACTTCACCTGGGAAGATATCTACACTGACATTATCCACGGCGGTTAGACCGCCGAAATGCTTGGTGAGGTTGACCGCTTTCAGCAAGGGTTCCATGTCATCGCTCCTCATTTGCCCAACTTTCGTCCGAATTGGTCCACAATCACAGCCAGGATGAGGACGATCCCCACCGCGACATATTGCCAGAACGGCACAACCCCTAGTACAACCAGACCATACTGGATCGTTGCAATGATCAGGGAACCGATCAGGGTTCCGATAATCGTGCCTTCACCGCCGAACAAACTCGCACCTCCAATTACGACCGCTGCAATCGCAGTGAAAGTGGTGGTCTCGCCCGCGTTATATGCCCCGCTGGTGAAACGAGTTGTCCAAAGGACTCCAGCAACGCCTGCCAGAACAGACGCAAGGATATAGACTTTGATCAAGGTTCGAGATACTGGGATGCCAGCGCGTGTAGAAGCTTCGAAATTGCCGCCGATTGCATACAAATGCTGCCCAAATTGGGTCTTCGCCAGTATAAACCAGCAGATGATCGTAACGATTATGGCGACTAAGACGATATTCGGGAGAATTGGGATGATTTTTTGCATATCCGCTAACGTGGCTTCAGGCGGGACATTGAAGAAAAATATTCCATGACCAGGCCAATAGCGGATAACATAGCCATTGCCCAATTGACCAAGAAATGGCGGCTGTTTTGCCACAGGATAACCACCACTGCGGATCAGCGCGATTCCTTCAATTAAAATGCCCATCCCAAGGGTAGCAATAAAAGAAGGGACTTTTACGCGCGCCACTAATAATCCATTCATCCAACCCGGGAAGATCGCAATCAGGATCCCTGCCAGCATGCCAAAGACTACAGTTGTAAAGGGATCTTGCCCGTTCGCATGAAGGGTCTGCATCACCTGAGCTGCAATGACAGATGAGAAGCCGATTGTCCAGCCAAGTGACAGATCGATACCTGCAGTGATGATAATGAAGGTTTCCGCTAATCCAATCAGCAGGATTTGAGTCGCATATTCCAGAATCCCTTGCACGCTCCGGTAGCTGAGAAAGTTGACATCGTTCATCTGCTTAGAAGCGACACTGAAAGCTGCGATCAGGATAACGAAAAACGCCCAGGGCCAGATTTGACGGACCTTTTCAAGATTTTCGCGCTGGTTTCTTGACATTCTTCGGGATTTGATGATTTCGGGGCTTTGAATTTTTGTCGAATTTGCCATTTTTTACTCCCGTTCCCACGGTAAAGAATGGAATATGAATTATTGATGTTGTTGAAAGTGCGGATTGTGGGACGTTTGAGTAATTATTCTACCATTGAACCAGGAAGGCATTTACCTCCCTGGTTCAATGGTTTGTTAAAAAACTACTTGGTGTAGAAGAAAGCCTGAACAGCCGGATCATCCATATTGTCGCGGGTGATGATCTGGTAGCCGGTGGGGATGTGCTTCGGGGCGCTTGTCACGCCATTAAGGTAAGCCATGGCCATTTCAACAGCCAAATAACCCATATCTCCTGGCTTTTGAGCGATGACCATGTCGACAGTGCCGGCTTTGAGCATTTCGACGGCGGTCTCGGTGGCATCGAAAGCGACGACTTTGACTTTGCCGCTCAAGCCCTTATTGGCGACAACCTGTCCAGCGCCCTGGGCTGAGAAGACGTTGGTGCCGAAGATGCCGGCCAGGTCGGGCTCTTTTTGAAGCATCGCTTCAACCTGAGCCTGAGCTTTGGAGGGATCATCGTCATTGTAGTCAACGCCTACTAGAACAACATCGGGATTGCCAGCAATCGCTTCTTTGCAGCCTTCTTCACGGGCGTCGGTGGAGCTGATGCCGGGCTTGACATTCTGGATGTAGATCTTGCCCTTACCGCCGATGGCTTCGACGAGGGCTTTACAAGCGATCACGCCGCCTTCTTTGTTGTCAGAGGCGATGAAGGAAAGCGGGAAGGTAACAGGACCGTTGGTGTAGTCGCCATCGCCGATGAAGGTATCGACGGTGAGCAAAGGCAGACCAGCGTCATTCGCTTTCTGGAGCGGTGCGATCATAGCTTCTTTGTCAACCGGGGCAAGGAAGAGGAAATTGAGATCGCCGCGGGCAACCATGGCATCGAGCATGGGGGTCTGGACGGTTGCATTCCAGTTATCTGGGATCTGGGCGATTAATTCGCTCCCAAAGCGGTCGATAGCAGCTTGTGCGCCGCGCTGCATGGTGAAGTAGAAGGGATCCTGAACGCCAGCCAGGAAGCCGATCTTCAAATCCGCAGTCGATTTTTGGATCTCGGGGATATCGGCAGTGTAGAAGAAAGCTTGAACAGCCGGATCATCCATATTGTCGCGGGTGATGATCTGGTAGCCGGTGGGGATGTGCTTCGGAACACTGGTCACACCATCCAGGTACGCGACAGCCATTTCTACGGCCAGGTAGCCCATGTCGGAGGGTTTTTGAGCGATGACCATGTCGACAGTGCCGGCTTTGAGCATTTCGACGGCGGTCTCGGTGGCATCGAAAGCGACGACTTTGACTTTGCCGCTCAAGCCCTTATTGGCGACAACCTGTCCAGCGCCCTGGGCTGAGAAGACGTTGGTGCCGAAGATGCCGGCCAGGTCGGGCTCTTTTTGAAGCATCGCTTCAACCTGAGCCTGAGCTTTGGAAGGATCATCGTCATTGTAGTCAACGCCTACTAGAACAACATCGGGATTGCCAGCAATCGCTTCTTTGCAGCCTTCTTCACGGGCGTCGGTGGAGCTGATGCCGGGCTTGACATTCTGGATGTAGATCTTGCCCTTACCGCCGATGGCTTCGACGAGGGCTTTACAAGCGATCACGCCGCCTTCTTTGTTGTCAGAGGCGATGAAGGAAAGCGGGAAGGTAACAGGACCGTTGGTGTAGTCGCCATCGCCGATGAAGGTATCGACGGTGAGCAAAGGCAGACCAGCGTCATTCGCTTTCTGGAGCGGTGCGATCATAGCTTCTTTGTCAACCGGGGCAAGGAAGAGGAAATTGAGATCGCCGCGGGCAACCATGGCATCGAGCATGGGGGTCTGGACGGTTGCATTCCAGTTGTCTGGGATTTGAACCACCAGCTCGACGCCTAAATCAGCTGCCGCCTGCTCCGCGCCGCGCTGCATGGTGAAGTAGAAGGGATCCTGAACGCCAGCCAGGAAGCCGATCTTATAGGGTTTCGCGCCTGCAGGGGCTTCGGTGGCTGCTGGAGCTTCTGTCAATACAGGGGCTTCGGTGGCTGCTGGGGCCTCTGTCATTACAGGGGCTTCCGTTGAAGCTGGAGCTTCTGTCATTACAGGGGCTTCGGTGGCTGCTGGGGCCTGAGTTACTTGAGGTGCAGGTGTAGCAGCAGGAGCACATGCACTGAGCAGCATTGTGAGGGCGAGCACCAGACCCAAAATGCTGGTGAGTTTCTTAGTAATCATCTTTTAGCTTCTCCTTAAGACAGGTACGAATTGGATATATCATTCACATTATCAGAACCGACCAAGAGATTGTCTCGATTTTCAGCACCTCCTCGAAAAACAGGATATCGCCCCTTGATGCGATGGAATTAAATGTTTGAGCTTTCTCATATTAGCATAATATGAATTCCTTGTCAAGGAATATATGTTAATAGTCGAACGATTAATAGGATATTTTATTGACTTCGCACATTATTGAGGTTATAATATCGGTATTCTGCGGTTAATCCGAAAATGGGAACATCATGTCCAGACGAGATCGATTAGACCAAATTACCGAGCTTGTAGACGAATCAGGATTCCTTTCAGTTGCGGAACTGAGCAAGCTCCTGAACGTTTCCGAGATGACGATTCGCCGCGATCTTGAACAGCTTGATATGGAAAACCGTTTGCAGCGAACCTATGGTGGCGCTGTCCCTCACCAAAAAAAAATCTTCTCAAAGGCAGGATTTGAGGGGGATGGTCTCGATCTTATCGAGCAAAACCATTATGTACCTTTAGGGGAACGTATTGATGTATTAATCACCACTGCGTTAAATCCGAAATATGATGGACTGCTGCTCGAAAGCCTGGATGCCAGAGGCACCCTTCCAATAATCGCCGAATCATTGTCCACCCAAAAAGGCGAACCCGTTGTTGCGGTAGATAATTACCTTGCGGGAAAAGAGTTGGGAAGATGGGCGGCGGGCTACGCCATCGAGCATTGGCAAGGAAGAGCCTTTATTCTGGACCTGACTTATTATTTAGCGAACACCCAAACTCGAAGCCGAGGCTTCATTGGCGGTGTTAAAGAAATGCTGCCCGAGGCCGAGGTTGTTTTATCCCTTGATGCCCAATCTCGTTACGAAACAGCCTACCAGCTTACCCGTGATGCTTTGACCGTACACCCGCAGATTAATTTGATTTTCGCGATCAACGATATCATTGCATGGGGAGCGATTTAAGCCTGCAAAGATTTACTGATTGACCCAAATAGGCTGATTGTGCTTCCATTCGGGTTAGAAGGCGAGACGCTTAGGAATGAGCTGCTGACTGGTGATTACTGTAAAGCCGGTCTGGCCATGTTCCCTGAAATTGTTGGGCGGGTGTGCATCGATGCTGCGGTTTCGGCTTTCAATCATCAACCTCTACCTCCAGAATTAGTAACCCCTCACGCCGTTTTAACCACAAAGACTTTAATGGATTATTACGGGTGTGAAGAAGGCGAGTGGGCGCTTCGCTGGAAAAGAGCTCTAGCAGATTTTGAGCTGCCGATTTTAATCAAATCTGATGAAGTATCAATCAATCAAATGCCACATCGGATTGGCTTCATCGTGCCGTTCAGCGAACACGAATGGTATCAAAGCCTTGAAAAAACGATGAGAGAATATGCCGCAAGCATGCGGATCGAGTTCGAGATCGTAGATGTGCATCAAAGTTTGCGCGATGAAGTGGAATTAAGTCGAAGAGAGATTGCCGCGTCGGCGGCAGAATTAGTAATTCCCGGAGAAGTAATCATAATCGACGGCGGACCGAATGCAGTTTTCCTGGGAGAAGCGCTGCTCGGGAAGAAAGGAATCACCGTCATTACGAATGCGATTCCGGTTTTCGATATACTGCGGGCGAATCCTGATATTACCTTACTTCTTACTGGAGGGGCTTACCGATTCAGCAGTCAAATGTTGGTTGGACCTACCGCGGAAGGTGCTCTCAGAGAGCTGCGCGCCGATAAACTTTTCCTGAATGTTTCTGGGATAAGCCTCGACTTCGGATTATCACATACGAATATTTCTGAAGTATCGATTAAACAAGCTATGATCCGATCAGCCCGCGAAGTGATCTTGCTCGCAGATCACACTTTTTTTGGGCTTAAATCCACAATTCAGATCGCCAGCTTGAATGTCGTCGACAGGCTGATCACCGATGAGGCTTTGCCTGCATCAATCCGCCTCGAGTTGACCAAGTTGGGGATTCAAATTATCCTTTCGAATGTCTAGATCCAATTCAGTGCTTGAGGAAAGTGGTCACTATAAAGTCAGTGATCGCTTGAGAATCGTTTAAATCAAACTGGGGGATATCAATCTCGAGATGGGTATCACTCGCCACTGCAATGAGTTGAGCTTGATCTGCAACCAACTCCTTACCGCGTTCAGCACGAACGACTTCAATTGCAGGTTTGCCTGCCATTTTATAACCTTCGGAGATGATAATATCCACCTGCGAGATTTCGGCCGCGATTTCATCCAGGCTTAATTCTCGATCGAGCTTTCTGATCGACGCGATTTGATCTGGAGCGGCAATGATGACATGATCGCTGCCAGCGTGGGCATGCCGCCAGGTATCTTTTCCTGGGATATCGATCTCAAATCCAGGGTGTGAATGATGCTTAACCGTGGCAATTCGATACCCGCGCCGCTTTAGCTCGGGGATAATTTTCTCCAATAGAGTCGTTTTTCCACTTTTAGATTTACCGGTTATGGAGATAATCGGGATTAACATTTGACATTTGTTTTAATTCTATAGATAAATATTTCTACTGATTTATGACAAGAGGCCGCTTTGACAAGCGGCCTCTTGCAGCGCTGCGGCACCCTATTTCTCAACAGTGAGGAGGGTTGCCGCAGCGCTACTTAAGGTACTACTACCATCTTTCATCTTGGCAACACCTCCTCTCCTGTAGGATAGCGGAGATTCGATGATTGGCTGTTGGCTTTATCGCCAAGAGAAGTATCACATAAAAGGCAGGGGCTGTCAATCCTGCCAGTTAAGAATGAATTTACCAGGTCCACAACCTTACTTAAGCCAGCTCTCCATTGGCTCAGTCGATCTTACGACGTGCATACCAGCGTCAGCGAATTTCTCGAATGCCTTATTGGCGACATCGGTATAATCAATAATCCCAGATACCACCACTGGTGAGGTACAGTCTTCCAAGAGATAGACTTTTTGGACTAGACGAGGATTGCTTTCTAATATATCCCCTAAAAGATCATCGATTGTCCAGGCAACACAATGACTTTTAGCCTGCCCAGCAATTATGACAGCATCATATTCATTCAGGGTTTGCAGAAACTTCTTGCTTTTTAAGCCGATTATTTTGCCGCGCGGACCATCCAATACTTCTGGACCAAGAGCTGAATAATGTTCGGTCAGGGGATTGCTTCCTTTGATGTCGAAATCTGCCTGGTTCTTCCGCACGATGGTATGAAAAAATACGGCCTCCTCAAAGGCAGATATTAAGGCATGCCCAATCCCTCCTAACATAGAATGGTAAGGCCACACCGTAAGGTCAAATTTTCCACGCTCGTGCAGCTCCTTCGTGTAATGGAGTAAATGCTGCTGACCGAACTTGGGGGTTATTCCCAGGCTTGCTGCAATTTCACTATTAAACATCCATTTTCCATCCCGAACTTCAGGATAAGTGATTGAACTGAATGGCTCAGGATGGCGTCCATCGACGTTGATAATGAAAATGGGGTGGAAAATCTGCATGGCTGTATGGGTATCAAGCGTTGCCGTAATTTTGGTGATCCGATCTAAATATCGATAAATGAATTCACAAAGCCGGCGATTATCAACCACGGCGCCATTTCCACTTCTGCCTGCAACAAACAGTTCATAATCCGGTATGCAAAAAGTGTTTTGAATATCGATTCCGATTAAAGCAATTTTGCGCTCATCCAAATTTGAGGGGGCAATCCCAAATTTTTGAGCCCATTCGGCGGCATCCGCTGCCCGTTCTGGATACTTAACCCGCCATACTTCTCCGACCTTTCTGGGATCATAATGAGGTGGAGTGGGCAAGGGGACTCGTGGGTTTCCAAATGACATTAGTGCCTCGAATTTATGCTTACCTTTTTAGAAATTACGATTCCTTTCAAGAAACCGTATAAGAAGGTCAAATTATTCTAAGTTTATTGAATCGGTTTGTCAAGAACGCGTGGAGCTCGAGCACCGGATGGATGTGGGAATTATCTTTGTTCAGGTATTTTGGGAAATCAGGCTGCTGGATTTATTTCTCCAAAGGAGGTAAATGACTCCGCCCAAATAGAGAAAATATGCAAGCATCTCCATCAGCGAAGGATTGGCATTATACCCGAACATGACTTTCAACATCGTCCCCAATGTAGATTGATCGTCCAGTAGGGGAGAGAGATCCCAAACATGCTCTACGATCGCAGGCAGGATTCCGGCTTCATTGAGCTCATGTACGCCGTGTCCAATCAGGCCTGCCGCGAAAAGGACCAGCAGCGCACCGGTAAATTGGAAAAACATCCGAATATCTAATCGAATGGAGGCAGAGAAGATGGCGAACCCAATCGCGACAGCTCCGACCAGTCCTAGCGCGGTCCCGATAAGGGCTGAAGATGGATTGGTGGCTAGCGCAGTTGCAGTAAAGAAAATCGCCAATTCTGTGCCTTCGCGCAGGACGGCAATGAATGCCAGGAAGAAAAGAGCCCAACGATTTGTGCGAAATACAGAATGTCTCACACCAACCTCAAGATCTGTTGATATGGATCGGGCCTGGGTTTGCATCCAGAAGATCATCCAGGTCAGGAGAAGAGCTGCCAACAGCATGGTAAATCCTTCAAAGATCTGTTCAGATTTCCCACTCAAAGACGCACCCATTCCCAGCAAAATGATCGCAACGAGAGCGCTGGAAATCACCGCACCGATGACACCCACCCAAACAACATGATTGTAAACGCCTCGATTTATCTTCCTCAGCGTTCCCAAAACAATACTGATGATTAGAACAATTTCGACCCCTTCTCTTAATGCGAGCAGAAATGCAGGAAGCATATCCATCTCCATGATCAAGTTTTTCCCTACATGGTAAAAGCGCTGGGAACACCCTAATTACGCCTTCAGGACATAGGAAGGTTAAGTTATTTTACAAACTAGACAGGAATTGTCAAGTATTGGATTTTTCGATTCTGGAAGATCTGGGTTTTTTTGTTTCGGGAAACCTGATCTTTTTTGGATTTGGACTGCCTGTGAAGGGTGGAACCGTGATGGCAAAGATCTCGCAAAATCGACGATCGAGCATCCGACTGCGCAGGCGGGGATCCATCTCCTCCAGGCTTGTTGCCGAAGTGATTACTGTAGGAAGCTCCAAATGATATCGAAAGTTGAACAACTGATAAAGCTTCTCTTTGACCCACGCTGTCGATGATTGCGTCCCCAGGTCATCCAGGATCAATAGCGAGGTGTGTCGGATTTCTTCAAATCTGCGGTCCAAAGAGACATTGCTGTTTGGGTTGAACGTGGCGCGCAAATGGTCCAATAAATCTGGCACTGAGATCAACATAGGTGGATCGGCGCGTGAGGCAATATAATTTCCGATCGCAGCAGCCAGATGGGTTTTTCCAGAACCATATCCTCCGATCAGCACCAGCCAACCAACTGGTGTCATCGCGAACTTCTTTGAAGCTTGTAATGCTTTCTCAAGGCTTCGATGATCTTCACTGCTTAGGGTTTCGGACTGTCTGAGGTCAAACGTTTCGAAAGTCTTATTCGGAAACATATCTAAGGAAGAAAGCTCGTGATAACCGATATCCCCTTTCGGATTCCGGTAATCAGGAGCAAGAATTTTTACAACTGAGACCAGGTCTGGATTATTTAGTCGGGATTGGATCCGATCTTCGATGTCCTTGTCGCTCAGATTGGTTGTTACTACGAGCGGCAACCGATTTGTGTATCGATAGTTGATAATTTGGAACAATTTCTCCTGAGCCCAGGCGGTGGCATTCTGGGTGCCAAAATCATCCAAAACCAGGAGCGGCGCCTGGCGGATCCGTTCGAATTTCTCTTCGAAGGTGCTTAGGGGATCGTTATACGCAAATCTCAGCTCATCCAGCATATCGGGAACTGTAATGAATAGAGTGGGAACACCAACTTGTACGGCGAAATTTGCGATCGCAGCGGCGAGGTGGGTCTTACCGCAGCCGTATCCGCCTTGCAGCACCAGCCAACCGTTCAAGTGCTGGGAGTAAAGCCTGGATTGGTTGAAAGCGGATTCGAGCGAATCTGCCTGACGCGGAAATAGCCCCATCCTTCCCCGAGGCTCAAAATTCTCGAACTTTAAGTTGCCAAGCTCATCCAACTGGCTGAGCTCATACAGGCGCTGCCGCACCTGCTGGCTCACTTGCTCCTGACGGCAGGAGCAGATGTGGATTTTTCCGAAATCAGGATGATCAAGCGGTACCTCCATACGCAGATACCCAACACCTTTGCACAAAGGGCAATCTGGGTCTCCCGAGAAATCCCCTCGCTTGGAGGCGGTCACATCAGTGCTCGATATAGTCTGAGAACTCGCCTTCCACGTATCGTCGGCGATCTTCTTCAGCATTGGATCGATCTTCCGGCTTTTCTTGTCTGCCATGCTTTCCTTCTCGCTGCCATCGCTCTAGAATTGTCTGCGCATAGCGCCAGCTCCGCTTATTGTTCTCAACTGCGATCCTGATCGCCTCTTCTATCCACGAAGATGGATAAGTACGTTCAGCTTCATTCAATGCTTCTGCGATCATCGGCGTGATCATCCCGATATTTTCTTCGTAAAGGCGGAAAATATTTGAGGGCTCTTCAGGATTAAACTGTACTCCCGTTCTTGAAATTTCGGGTTTCCATTTGCCATTCTCAATTGCTTTGATTGCCAGGCGCCCTCTTGGAGAATTCAACAAATAGATCGTTTCGGTACTATTCGTGTTTGTAACTTCCACTGGCAGTAAGAAGCCTCGTTTTACCGCCAGCTTCAAACTTTGCCTGAGGCAAGCTTCTGCATCATTCGGATTCTCACCCCAAGATAATAACAACAAAGGATTTTCAACAAAGTCTGCCCAACGCAGATACCTGAATGAGCCTTCCATCCGATCCAGATGCCAAAAAACGAATAATGCAACCTTCAACTCACCGATGTCCTCGATCTTCGGCAGCAGCTCAAAAAAGAAGGAAGAAGGTATCGGGATTTGATGGATTTTACCTTCAGGAAAACCTTCGAACTCAGCCATGCTACCCTATCTTTGATAAATCAACCTGATACGTTGCAGCATTTTCGAATTTTGCGATCTGGTTCCTGAAGATCAGCTCGATCGTACCGACCGGTCCATTTCTGTGTTTTGCCACTTTAATCTGGGCGATATTCTGCTTGAGCGAGTCCTTCTCATAAAGCTCTGGACGATGAATGAACATGACGATATCCGAGTCCTGCTCAAGACTTCCGCTCTCACGCAAATCAGAAAGCTGTGGTTCTTTGTCAGCTCTTTGCTCAATAGCCCGAGAGAGTTGGGCTGCGGCTAGGACGGGCACGTTCAGCTCGCGCGCAAGCACTTTCATGTTTCTCGAAATATATGAGACTTCTTGAACGCGGTTCTCGGACCTGGTGCCGCTGCTCATCAACTGCAAATAGTCAACCAGAATCAAATCCAGTTGATATTCGAGGTGCAGTCGGCGAGCCTTTGTTCTGAGCTGCAGCGGCGTGAGTGCAGGCGTATCATCCAGAAACATTACAGTATCGCCGAGGACTTCGATCGCATGAGTAAATAAGGGCCACTCATCTTCTGTTAGCTTACCTGTACGAAGTCGCTGGGAATCGATTCCGGTTTCTTGTGCAATCATGCGTTGGACTAGCTGCTCACTGGACATCTCTAGAGAAAAAATTGCCACATGCTTTTTATATTTCTGAGCTGCGTTCTTGGCTGCAGAAAGCATGAATGCAGTCTTTCCTGACCCAGGTCTTCCGGCAATAATCAGGAAATCTGATGGCTGAAGGCCACCCAAGAGGCGATCCAAATCGAGGAACCCAGTTGGCACACCGTAATTCTCTTCATCACGGCTGGAGAGCTGATCCATCCGGTCGTAATACTCGCTTAATACCTGCTTGATCGAACGAAGGTCGCGCGTTGTCCTCCTTTCGCTTACCCCAAATACAGCCTTCTCCGCTTCATCCATGACGGTGTCGACGCTGGATTCTTGTTGATAAGCCAGCTTGGCGATATCGTTTGCAGCCGCCAGCATCTTTCTGCGGATTGCGGTCTCTTCGACAAGCTTGCCATAAGCTTCAGCGTGTAAAGAAGATGGCACATTATTGATTAATGTAGAAAGATATGCCGGTCCACCAACCTCAGACAGCTGTCCATGCTGTTCAAGCTCTTCAGAAACCGTCAGGAAATCAATCGGAATCCGGCGATCGTGAAGCCTGCCGAAAGTTTCCCAAATCCAGCGGTGGCGGTGAATATAAAAATCATCAGCCCTTAAGAAGCTGGCCACATCGTAATACGATTCGGGATTGATTAATACGGAACCTAGTACAGCTTCTTCAGCTTCTCGGCTGTGGGGAACGATCTGTGGGGAGGGGCTTGACGCAATAGTGGTGTCGGTGTCCATGGTTTCGAGATGAAAAACCGGGGGCGTCAGATCATAACCTGGCGTTCCCCGGCAGCAAGACTGCAAAGGTGAATTTAATGATCCTTGTCTTCGCTGTCTTCACTGTCCGTTTCGTCCAGGTCTAAACCTTCAAGAAAATCCTGGAAAACTGAAAGTCGATCTTCGCTCTCTTCTCCCTCAGCCTCGGGCTTGGTCGGAACAGCGCTTTCTTCTTGAAGATCTTCTTCAGGGATAATCCCTGCTGAATCCATCACACTTCGTTCAACCAATATCGGTACATGAGTGCGCACTGCAATCGCAAGGGCGTCAGATGGTCTTGCGTCGACGTTCAGGATTTTTCCTTCTTTTTCTGCAACAATATTTCCAAAGAAAGTGTCATCACGCAGCGATGTTACTTCGACTCGAATGATCCTGGCTTCCAGCTGCTGGAAAACATTTTTTAGTAAGTCATGGGTGAGAGGCCTGGCGACTTCAACTTCTTGCAGTGCGATTGTGATCGATTCTGCCTCGTAGACTCCGATCCAGATTGGCAGATACCGCTCGTTATCTTTCTCGCGTAAGATCACAATCCGCTGTTGAGACATTAAACTCACCCGGATGCTGTCGATTGTGACCTCTACCATTTCGGACATTCAAGACCTCCGTACTGCCCATGCCATATGCAGTATAACAATAAGTATTCTAACATGGGATGGCAGAGATGCAAGTCTTATTCAAGACTGCCACAATCTTAAATAAATCCTCCAAATATTTTATTGCAATTTTTTAAAGATTATAGTTATAATCGCGGCTATCCGATAACAGGAGAGTTCTGGTGCTGAAAGAAGGGGTATGGTCTGCGCATCACTGCGCCAGCTTGAAATGGTATGAAAGCTAGAATTTTATGGATCGCAGGGAAGCGGGCTGAAAGCCCGCATTTTGTACCCGGTTTACGAAAGAAAGGGTACATTGTTGAGATGGTTCCCACAGGGACCGAAGCGCTGGCTTCCCTCCCTGAATTCGATCCGGATTTAATTGTGATTAATGCAACCTCCCTAAATTCCAGCGGCAAGCGGATTTCTCGCGGATTGAGAGCAGAAGCTCAAAATGTTCCAATATTAGTAATTCATAACAGCCAGAAATCCAGTCCTGCAAATTCTACCGATCCAAGTGCAGATGTAGTTTTACACCTACCATTCACTTCTCGAAAACTTCTTAATCGGATTCGCCCATTATTGCCTGGAGATAGCGGTAACCTCCTACATCAAGGACCCATCCGACTTGATTTCGATCGAAAGCGGTTATATTGTCACGGTCGAGAGGCATCCCTTACCCCTCGGGTGGCGCAGTTAATGAAGATCTTTATGGAGCACCCCCGGGTAGTATTGGAGCGAGAAGCTCTGTTCCGCCGAATTTGGAATACAGAATATACTGAAGACACCCGAACTCTGGACGTCCACATCAGTTGGCTGCGCCAAGCTTTAGAGGAAAATCCGCATAAGCCTCGTTTTTTGAAAACTATCCGCGGAGTGGGTTACCGGTTGGATGCATAACTGGATTGACCCTGAAAAAGCTCTTCAATCCCCCCGATCATCCCTCACGAAAACTTCTTAGGGTATCCAGATAATATTCTGGTAGACCGATGTCATATCTTTTTCCATCCATTACCAACCCAAAAAAGCCGTGTTCCTGACGCAGGCGATCCAGGGCGGATGTGAGCTGGAATTCAC
This sequence comes from uncultured Chloroflexia bacterium, assembly GCA_963827155.1. Taxonomy (GTDB): domain Bacteria; phylum Chloroflexota; class Anaerolineae; order Anaerolineales; family UBA4823; genus UTCFX2. Next base: position 675,732 of record CAWGZV010000003.1, read on the forward strand.
CGCGCTCCCGTACATTGTTCCGGATATGCTCTTCGAGAAATTCAAAGATCGTCGGAGTAATTATGTATTGTCCAAAGATCGTAAGATACTCGTCTTGTGGAAAACCTGGAACCCGAAGGTTAAGCCTGGCATAATCGATAGTTGGTTTTTCTGAAAATTCCGTGACATTCAGCAAATGATCGCTCTCGATCCAAACTCCTGCCACAGTTCCAAAATTGGCGATCTGGTCTTCGGACGTTCGCCGCAGCCCAACCAGATTGACCCCATGCTGCTGATACGCATCCAGTAATTGTTTTGAACAGGACTGTTCTCGATTTGAGCGATATAAGTGATCTCCTAACATTAGAAGGAAAGGCTCATTTCCCACCGCGTCTCGGGTGCAGTAGATAGCATGTCCAAATCCTTCTTGGGTTGTCTGTACAACAAATTTCACTCTGCGACCGATTTCAAGAATCCTGCGAGAGTATTCTTGAAAATGTCCTGGAAGCTTATTGTAATTTTCGATGGAAATTTGCGATTTGAAGAACGATTTAAAATCGCTCAAGTCGTCTTCCTGAACCACAATAATGATCTCTTCGATACCGGCTTCTAACGCTTCTTCGACGATGAGTAAAATCGCAGGTTTCGCGATTCCATCTTTATCAATGATCGGGAAGAGCTCTTTCTTAGTAGCTTTTGTCGCCGGAAAAAGACGTGTGCCGAAACCCGCAGCAGGAATCACCGCTTTGCGGACTTTAACGCTTGGTCGCAATGTCAGCTCAAGGCCAGTCAAACCGAGATCTCTTCTCAATATCTCGATCACCGCCTGCTGATCCTCCTGGCTTCGGGCGATAAACTGCGCTGTACCGTCTCCTTGCGATCCTACACCTTTTCCACCCCAGACGTGCGGTTTGAGGGGTCCATATTCAAGGACGCGATGCAGCTCTGGCGCTAGGAGCTCTTCAGGGCAGGCAGGGGCAGCATAACGGTCAAAGAAAGCCTGCGCTTCGACCATTAAGCTTCCCAACTGTTCGCCGTCTACATTCTGAAGCGCATCGATAGCCTGATTAACAATCCTTTTATTTATCGGTCCGAGAAGCTCTTGCACCCCACGCTCCACCTGGTTTTCGGCAACTGGATAGCATCGGTTCAACCGGTTCAAAATTTCTAATGTATCTTTTCGGGCTTGCAGATCAACCACCACGAAATAGATTTCTTTCTTCACCTGCAGCTCGGTTGTATCGAGCCTATCACCATCAAAGACCATCAACACCGGTCGATTGCCGAACGCGCAGCCCTGGTCCATTCGCCCGCATCTTGACGGGGTGGTGATCTCTCCCTGGTATGCAAGCTCCATTTCACCCCGCACTGTAAGTTTCAGATCATAAATTCGATTGAAGGCTCGGGCTGTGAGCACGCAGATCGCCGCGCTGGAAGAAAGCCCCTTTTAATGGGCAGATCTGTCTGAAAATTATTCAGGATCAATCCTCGAACATGGTAGTTTGTCAGAGCCTGGTATGCGACCCCGGCTATATAACTCCAAAAACCGCCCTTTTGTGCTTCGTCGATAAGGGCTTTTGGCTCCATTGGGACTTCATATGGGCCGCGCTTTACCCCTTCAGGAGTTGTGGAGGTCATGATCAGCGAAGTTGGATGCGGTTTGACTTCTGCATGGATGCCCTGGTCGGTGCCCGTAATCAGAGTGTATCCCTTTTCGATATCAGCGTTAATCCGCCGATACCCACCTGCCCAATCAGAATGTTCACCGAACAGGCAGATGCGACCTGGCACAAAGAGGTTCATAACAGCACTCCTGAAATTATTCTTGGTGTAAACATCGATCGGAATATACCCCAGGTCGAGGGAATTCGCAACCAGGGATTAATTTTTTCCTGTAAAATAATCAACATAATGGGTAATGACCAGGCAGTTCTTTTTGGGGTGGAAATCGATTCGCTCAGCCAGGATGAAATTCTCGAGCGAATTGCTAAATCGGTATCGACGCAAGAACGGTTGCTGATTGCGCATGTGAATATTCATGGATTAAACCTTGCCTACAATCTGCCCTGGTTGAAGGATTTTTATAATCATGCTGGGCTGGTTTATTGTGATGGGTTTGGAATCAAGATCGGGGCTCGACTGGCGGGTTTTAATATCCCAGAGCGATTCACATTGGCAGATTGGATATCGGATCTGGCACTGCTTGCAGCGGACCGCAGTTTTAAGCTGTTTTTCTTCGGGAACCCACCAGGAGTGGCAGATGATGCCGCAAGAAGACTGGTCGCGCTTTATCCAGATTTGTTGGTTTGCGGAGTCCAACATGGTTATATCGATCTTTCACCTGAGAGCTCGGATAACCAAACGCTGATTGCCAGGATCAATTCTCAAAAACCAGATATTATCCTGGTTGGTTTGGGAATGCCTCTTCAAGAAAAATGGCTGCTTGAGAATTGGTCAAACCTTGGCGCACCCGTCGCGATTACCTGTGGGGCATTGTTTGAATATATCAGCGGCGATCTGCCGCGCGGTCCTCGATGGATGACGGATCATTATCTTGAATGGCTGGCGCGCCTGATCATTTCTCCTCGCCGATATATAAAAAGGTATTTGCTGGATATCCCACTTTTTTCACTCCGTTTAGCAAGGCAAAGGTTGTATGGAAAATAAAATTATCCTGGGCGATAACCTTCAGATTCTCAAGGAAATGCCATCCAACAGTGTTGATCTGATCTATATTGATCCGCCGTTCAATACTGGGAAGAAGCAAAAACGCACCCAGATCAAAACGATTCGATCAGAACAAGGTGATCGGAAGGGCTTTAGCGGATATCGCTACCAGACGATTCATATTGGCAGCCAAGAATATACCGATATATTCGACGACTACCTGGAATTCCTGGAACTCCGTATGATTGAAGCGTATCGAATCCTTTCAGAGAACGGCTCCTTATATTTTCATATCGATTATCGCGAAGTTCACTATTGCAAAGTGCTGCTTGATCAAATTTTCGGGCGTGAAAGCTTCATAAATGAAATCATATGGTCCTATGACTATGGCGCCCGGACAAAGAAAAAATGGCCTCCAAAACACGATAATATCTTGTGGTATGCCAAGAACCCAAATCATTACACTTTCAATCTGGATACCATGGATCGGATCCCTTATATGGCGCCAGGGCTTGTTGGAAAGGAAAAGGCTGCTCGGGGAAAATTGCCAACCGATTCCTGGTGGCATACGATCGTCGCGACCAACGGCAAAGAAAAAACCGGATATCCAACTCAAAAGCCGCTTGGGGTAATAAACCGGATTATCCTGGCGTCATCAAACCCGGGAGAGCTTGTGCTGGATTTCTTTGCGGGAAGCGGGACAGTGGGCGAGAGCTGCCTCGCCGCCAACAGGCGCTTCATTCTGATTGATAATAATCCGCAAGCTTTCGAGGTAATGCAGCGGCGGTTCAGGGATCAATCCAATATCCGGTGGATCATTTTCGATAATGCATAAGTCTCTTTGGATAAAGTTGACTTAGAAAGCACTTTAAGAGTCCGGATCATTATAAGGATAACAAAAATTAAATCTACAGGTTTCTTCACCTACATTCTTGCATTCTTGGTGGCGGGGTTAATCTTTGTTCGGAATTTTCCAATAAATTTCTTTTCTTCCGATAGTTATGAGATCAGGACAAACGATCCAGCCCAAAGTATCTCCGGGTATTATGCTTTCCGTGATACTAAGTGGCATATCCCATTATTTCAAACAAATCGGTTGAACGCACCCGAAGGAACCTCGATATCGTTAACCGACAGTATTCCTTTAGCGGCGATGATGGTAAAACCTTTTGCAAGGTTTCTACCATCCGATTTCCATTATTTCAAGATCTGGTATTTACTTTCCTATGTGCTTCAGGCATTGGCTGCCGTTTTCATCGCCAGACAATTGGATTTGAAGGAATGGTGGATGGCTGTGATCTTTGTAATCCTTGCTTTATCATACCCGGCATTTGTACAGCGCTTACCCCATTTTGCATTAACCACTCAGTCCTTGCTACTTTTCAGTTTCGGGCTGTATTTGTTATGCACTAAGGATGATTCCCGTATTCTGCTTAAGCCGATATGGATTTTTGTGTGGTTGATATTGATATTCATATCGTTATTAATCCATCCATACTTTACAGCGATGATCGTTCCGATATACTGGGCAGCATTGATTCGGTCACCGAGGTTAATGAGTAATTGGAAATATCTTGTTGCTGCTTTGATCGCCCCAATGATTGTAATTGGAACGGTTTATACAATATTATTGGGATTTTCCTTTTCAGATAAATATCTTAAGGTGGGTGGTTACCAACTTTATTCCATGAATCTCTTAGCTCCATTCGCCGGAGGAAATATTATTCGATTGCCCGATATCTATCCTCCGTTAGATATTCAATATTACCAATCTGCAAATTATTTGGGCCTGGGGGCGCTTGGGATCATCCTAGGTGGGGTTTTTATCCATCGAAAAAGAATTTTCGGGACGATAACCAGACATTGGTCATTAAGTGTCTTATTGATATGTTTTACGATCTTCTCTTTATCAGATGAGATTTACCTTGGAGAAAGGATGATTCTGAAATATCCCAATTCGATCTCCAGACTCCTGACCATTTTCGGAGAAATATTTCACGCTGCCGATCGTTTTTTTTGGCCGGTTGTGTATATAGTGCTCTTTTCGTGTGCTTATTGGATATTAAAACGCCGGACTTCAATGGGGCTTATTTTTGTCATAATGATGCTGGTTATCCAGATAGTGGATTCCCCAAAGCCAAAAATTGATCAATTCTTCCAACAGCAAGATCAAGCTGCTGAATTATTTCCAGCGAAGATCTGGGATCAACTCCTTAGTGGCAAAAAGGAATTATTCATTCACCCAGCTTTTGGATGTGGCAGTGGACCATTAGAGATATCATCGTTGCAATTCTTAGCCGCAAAAAACTCGACGATTATTAACACTGTTCGAACGGCACGCGTTACAGTAGACTGCGAGAAGAAATTTTCCACAATGCTAAATCACATCAAAGGCAATGGATATGTTTTCGTGTTTGTTGATAGCGTAACCGCAGATGAAATTGAGGCATTAATTGGGCCGAAATCTAATACGTGGTGCCGCCATTTTATTCGCGGGACGGTCTGCGTTCCATATCCATCGAAACAAGATCGAACGCTTTTCAAAGACAGCTATTTTTCTACATTTCCATAAACCGATTTTTTCTAAATGTGCTCCTGAGAAAAAGAAAAAAACTCACCCTATCGAATGATTCGAAGGGTGAGTTATTAATCCTGGAAATATCAAAAAATCGCGCGGCTTACTTCCCGAATTTTTTACGCAAGATATCCTCGAGTGTCGGCACGCCGATTTCCTGCAATTCATAACGCACGCGTTGAGTGGGTTTGTTGATTTTTACCACCCGAGAGAGATCGATCGGTGTACCGATGATCACAAGATCGGCATCAATGGCATTGATCGTCATTTCGAGCTCTTTCGTTTGGACTTCACCGTAACCCATCGCGGGGAGGATCGCGCCGGTGGTTGGGTACTTCGCATAGGTATCGCGAATTGAGCCAACTGCAAAAGGTCGCGGATCGATAATTTCAGCCGCTCCAAAGCGCTGCGCGGCTACCCATCCCGCTCCATAAGCCATTTCACCGTGTGTAAGCGTTGGTCCATCTTCGATCACCAGCACGCGCTTGCCCAGGATCGCAGATGGGTCATCGACAAACAGTGGGGAAGCCGCCTCAATGATGGTTGCGCCGGGATTTACTCTTCTCAAGTTCTCGCGAACTTTCAATACGCTTTCGGGGTCTGCAGTATCAACTTTATTAATCACAAAAACATCTGCCAGCCTGGCGTTCGTTTCGCCAGGGTGGTAGCTGACCTCATGGCCGGGTCGATGTGGATCTGCAACCACGATCTGCAAGTCTGAAACATAGAATGGGAAATCGTTGTTACCGCCATCCCACAAGATAATATCCACTTCCTGCTCAGCCTGCCTTAAGATCCGTTCGTAATCCACTCCTGCATACACGATTACTCCGTTGTCAAGATGCGGTTCGTATTCCTCTCGTTCTTCAATCGTGCATTCGTGTTTCTCTAAATCACTGTAATCGGCATAACGCTGAACTGCCTGCTTTGCAAGGTCGCCGTATGGCATTGGATGGCGAATTGCGGCTACCCTAAAGCCCATACTTCGAAGGATAAGCGATACGCGCCGGGTAGTTTGGCTTTTACCAGATCCCGTTCGCACTGCGCAGACAGACACTACCGGACGATTAGATTTCACCTGTGTGTTTGTCGGCCCCATCAGGCGGAAATCCGCACCCGCCGCCAGGACCTGCGAGGCTTTATGCATGACAACCTCATGAGGGACATCGCTGTAAGCAAAAACGACCTGGGTTGCTGCCTTTTCTCGGATCAACTTGATCAGATCGCTTTCGGCGAAGATCGGGATTCCCTTTGGATAATGAGCTCCTGCCAGCTCGGTTGGGTACACACGGCCGGCGATATCCGGGATTTGTGTGGCGGTAAAAGCGACCACCTCGTAATCTGGATTGTTCCGGAAAAATACATTGAAGTTATGGAAATCGCGCCCTGCGGCGCCCATGATGATCGTGCGAATTGGGGACATATTTGAATTTTGCTCCTTATTCGTGAGAAATTACTGCAGTCAAATTTTCTCGCAACCAGCAGTATTATCCATGATTGATATGTAATCTCAAAGTTAATAAAATTCGCTGCTCATTCCAAAAATCACATCACATCTGGCGCAGCGATATCTAATACTCTCAGGGCATTTGCCAATGTCTGGCGTGCGGCTGCAACCAATCGAAGGCGAGCGTTGCGGATTTCCTCAGTTTCGGTTTGAAGCACCGGGACAGCGTGGTAGAAGCTGTGAAAAGAATTTGCCAGATCATACGCATAACTCGCTATGATAAGAGGACGGTATTCCTCCGCTGCCTGCTGAACGACCGCCGGAAATCTTGAAATCAAATCCACCAGCTGAATTTCGTGGCTCGAAAGTTGATAGCTTATATCCGCTTTGGGTGGAATTCCACCAGCCTTGCGCAAAATGCTGCTCGCGCGCACGTGAGCATTTTGGATATAGGGTCCGGTGTGACCATCGAAATTTAATGCGTCATCAATATCAAATACGATATCTTTGTTATTATCGACCGAAAGCATGGCATAGACCAGAGCTCCAAGCCCGATTTGTTCTGCAACATTCTGGCGTTCCTCTTGAGGCAGATCTGGATTCTTCTTTTCGATCTCTGCCAGAACTCGCAGGCATGCCTCATCGTAAACATCCTTGAAGAGCGCTAATCGGCCTCTTCGAGCAGACATGGCGCCCTCTGGAAGACTAACGAAACCATAACCCAGGTGATAGCATTTTTCGGCTTGCTTGAACCCCCAAAGCTCCAGAATTTTGAAAGTCTGCTGCATATAAAAACTTTGACGGACATCGATTACATAAATTGAGCGATCTACACCAAATTTCTCAAATTTCACCTTGGCGAGGGCAAGATCTTTTGTCAGATATAGCGTGGTACCATCACTTCTAAGCAGTACATTTGTGCGGTATTTCGCTTTCTTCAGACCCAGTTTCTCGTCAATTTTTACAATAACTGGTCCTTCCGGACGCTCGTCATCGGCGATACCCCGTTGGATGAGCTCATCAACGATCTCTTTTGCCGATTCATCGACCTCGCTCTCAAAAAACCAGACATCGATCTTAATATCCAGCAATCGCAGGATTTCACGCAGCTCTTCCAGGCTCCATTCGCGGGTTCGAAGCCAGAGAGCGTGAACTTCGGGGTCGCCGGCATTCCATTTGCGATAGAGCTCTCGCCGTTCGGTTTCGTAGCCTTCACGGATTGTTTTCTGCTCGGGGTTTTCAGCCTCTTTTTGCTCGAGAAGCTGAGAAGCCTCAACATAGAGCTTCAACAGCCATTGACCTCGTTCATGAATTCCTTGCGGTTCTTGGTCTAGGTAGAACTTCTGATACATCCAAAGCACAGTGATAACCCCAAGGCCCATATCTCCAGGATATGAGGCTCGAATGGTGGGTAAACCGGCAAATTCCAGCAGGCGTGAGAGTGTTTCTCCCAGGATCGCATTGCGAAAATGACCCATGTGGAAGGAATGGTGGGTGTTTGGTTGAGCGTACTCCACCATCACACGTTCGGATTTTGCTTCGCCGCGCCCAAAATTATCTCCCTGGGCAAGGATCGTCCTAACCGCTTCCGAGCTGTATTCGGATGTGGAATAATAGCAGTTGAGGTAGCCTTTGACGGCTTCAATCCGTGAGAAACCGGGCAGATGTCCAATTTTCTGAGAGACTTCTTCTGCTAACTGGGCAGCCCGCTGCGGAACAGAGAGCTCTCTTACGGCTACTCCGAGGCGAGCTTCAGCCGCGGCAAGCTGAAAGAAAGAGGTTGACATGCCCCATTCGCCGGCAAATGGAATCGGCTGCCATTGGATGTTGGTCGGTTCGGGAATGTTTTTATCATTGCAGTATGCCCGAATGACAGCCTCAAGTTGTATTCGTTCGGAGTCGAACATGCCAGCACTCTTATTGACCCTGTTTGGATTGACAGGCAGACCAAGAAATTATTCGAGCAGAAATTCTAAAAAAAAACGGGAGCAAATCAGCGCTCCCGAAATCGATTAAATAGTTAAAAGAAACTCCCCTCAGGCTCACGCTTTTTGAAGCTCGTTCAGCTGCTTCATCAAACGGCTTTTGCGGCGAGCCGCATTGTTTTTATGGATAATTCCTTTTTCAGCTGCTTTATCGAGAGCGCTGATCGCAGTCAGGGTCGCCTTGAGCGCATCTTCCTGGACACCATCGGAAATCGCCAGGCGAGCTTTCCGGACATACGTGCGAGCTTGACCAGCATAAACTCGGTTGCGCAGACGACGTTTTTCGTTCTGCTTGTTGCGTTTGATTTGTGACTTGATGTTTGCCAACTCAATCCTCCAGATCAGGTACTTCTAATACAACCACGGCTTGCTATTTTACTAGATGGTTCGTTTTTTGTCCAGAACCTTTTTGGCATTGAATTTGTGCTTAGAAAGCGCCTTTTCCCTGGATCACAACCGCGAAAGTCTTGAGCAGGATATAAATATCCAGCAGAAGAGAGTAATGCTGTATATAATAAAGGTCGTCCTCTGTATGGAGGTGCATCGGTCGGTCGCTCCTTCCATTGATCTGCCACCAGCCGGTGATCCCTTGAGGCGCTGCGAATCTCTTCCGCTGCCAGGTTTCATAACGATCGACCAGATAGGGAAGTTCCGGGCGCGGGCCAACCAGGCTCATTTCGCCTTTGATTACGTTGTACAGCTGGGGAATCTCGTCCAGGCTGGTGCGGCGTAAGAATTTGCCAATTCTAGTGACTCGCGGGTCATCGGCGTTTTTATGAAGCAAGCGGCCTTGTTCGTCGACCTTCTCGACGGTTCTGCGAACTGACTCGGCATCGTGTTTCATCGAACGAAATTTATACATTTTAAACAGCCGCCCATTTTCTCCAATTCGCATCTGGCTGAATAAAATCGGCCCCGGAGTCTCCAGGCGAATGGCAAGTCCGATCAGTACTCCAATGAGGATTCCCACTGGAACCGAGAGCAAGGCAACGATAAGGTCGAATGCACGCTTGATTAAACGCTGGGAGTCGCTGAGAGCCGGAGCGCGCAGATCCAACATGGCTATTCCCCCGAACTCCTCAACCGCGGCTTTATGTAGTGCAAGGCGGAAATAATCGGGGATCAGCCAGATCTTCACCGGGTATTGGTGCAGGTAGCCCACGATTGTATTTGTGCGCTCGTAATCTTCCTGAGGAAGCGCGACCACGATATCTTCGAGCTTATGCTCGCGTATCTTTTGACCCAGGATTTCTAAAAGATTGGCTGCAGCTTGCTTCCCTTCGCCTGGTTGAACTTCGATGAGTTCGACGACTCTTAACCCAGAGCGGTTGTCCGCTTGAATTTGATGGTACAGCTCCAATCCGGCCGGACTCCCGCTGAGGATCAGCACGCGGCGCTGTTGACCTGAGAACGGGCCGAATACACCGATGAAAGCCCTCGACAATCCCCGCCAGCCCAACATGGATAAATAAGTCATTAAGACAAATGATGCAAAAAGGAGCCTTGATACTTCCCTGTAGGAAACATACAAGGTGCCCGCCAGAGCCATAGCTGCAAGCAGCGAACCGAGCGTCAGACTGGCAAACTCATCGATCCAGCGGCGGTTACGCCTGCCGTCGTAGACCGAAAAGAGTGAAAAAACTGCCACCCACTCGAAAGCGAAAATAAGATAGACGATCCAAGGGATTGGGACAATCTGGGGGTATTCTTCGGCAAAGGGCAGAAATCCCAGCTTTGGGCGCAAAGCGACTGCGACTGCCAGCATTAGACAGACGCACAGCCCGTCTAAAACCATCGAAAACAGCGCGAAATTGACTGAAAAACGACGAAACATATCCTGGCATATTATAATTATTGTATAGCCAAATGATGATGATATTCCTGGACACAAATAATGGAATTTAGAAATGAATCATTGAGCGATCGTGAAGTAGAAATTTTGCAGCTTCTGGCGACAGGGGCCACAAACAAAGAAATTGCTCAAAAGCTTTTTATCAGCAGCAACACTGTTAAAATCCACTTAAGGAATATTTTTTCCAAAATTGAAGTCAATACCAGAACAGAAGCAGTATTAGTTGCATTAGAAAAGGGATGGGTGTCTAACGTACCAAGGTCGTCTGCTTCCGATCTCACCATAGATGGCTCGCTGCCTGCGTCTGTCGCTGTAGAGGTTTACGAACATGTTCAAGCACAAAAAGCGCTTTTATCTCGGAAATCTTTAATCGCATTAATATTCTCAGCTACATTATTGGTAATTCTGGCCAACATTTGGATTTGGAACGCGCGTCAAGAAGAAACCCAAATCCCATTATCCGTTTCAAAGAATAATAAGGTAGATAACTGGCAAGCTTTAAGCCCGATGCAGACTTCCAGATCAAGCTTTGCGGTAGTAACCTTTGGAGGTTTTATTTACGCAATCGGAGGAATGACTGATGATGGTCTTGCGGATATATCAGAACGATATGACCCATTAAAAAATGAATGGCAACCAATAGCTCCAAAACCAGTTCCTGTGAGCGAGATTCAAGGAGTGGTTATTGGGGGAGAGTCTATATACCAGGCGGAAGATTGGAATCAGGGGAGTCGACTGACGTATTAGATATTTATGATCCAGAGAAGAATGTTTGGATCCAAGGAAAAAGATTGCCACAACCTTTAAGCGGTTACGCGCTTGCTGCTTATGAAGGTCAGCTCTTCATATTTGGAGGAAAAGACGATATCAATTATTACAGGTCGATCTATCGATATGATCTAAACGATGATGTATGGGAATTGATTGCTGAGCTCCCAGCAGCCAGGGCTTATTCGGGTGCTGCGGTTATTGGAAATTTGATTTACATTGTTGGGGGAATTAACGGCGAAGAAGTCTTTAAGGATACGCTGGTTTATGAGCCAAGTTCTCGGATCGCAACCGCCGATAAGGAGTTGACCCTCCCGAATGGTCGTTACAGATTAGGAGTATCCAGCATAGCTGAATTTATGGTCGTGGTAGGGGGTCTCCAGGATATTACAACTCCACCACTTTCTTTGTTATTCGCTCCAAGCAACCAGATTTGGCAGGAATTTGGTCAGTTGAAGGAATTCCCTGAATTGCCAGGAGTTACTTCATTAGGAAATTATATATATATCATTGGAGGAGGGGAAAAAGGCCGAGTGAGTGATAGAAATATTTCTTACCAGGCGATTTATACTCAGGCTTTTCCGATTATCCAAAAATAGGCTGATCCAAGAATTTTATTTCCTGCGTTCGCAAAATAGATCTAGCTGATGATAAACCCATAGTTCAGCTGAGTACACGACAGGTCAATCACTTAGAAATCTTTCGTATTCGGAATTCTCTAAGCTAGCCGAAATCTCCGCATAATTTTCGACGAAATCCTCAACGTCATCGGAAGTGGTTCGCAAAATATTTGTATCTACCGGTGCAGATGCAATTCGGAGATATTCACAAATTCGATCAACAGTCGCTTGTTGTTTTGATTTTGTTAATAAATCATCTTCATAACAAATGGTCTGATATGTGAAGTCTTTCAGAGATATTGAATGGTTGTATTCCAAGTCCTCAAAACGCTTAATTTTCCGCAGGAGTACAGTGGGATCAACATGCATCGGGATCCGACGGATCTCCCCATCGGTTTTCTTGATGTGGGTTTTTCCGATGAAACTGGCGTAAAGTGAGGATAACGCGGCTCGAAACAGGTTTCGCCGAACCAGGTTGATGATGAGGTAGCCGGACTGTACCAAAGATGATAAGAAGGTCGCAGGAGACTCAATATTTTGAGTCTCAAAGTGATCGACCAATAATTTAAAACCAAAAATCTCCTTTCGACAAATCGAAGCGTTGCAATCGATATAGCGGCGTGGGTCGAAAAGTGGGTGAATTAACAATTCGCCCTCGCAGTGGATATCCGGATGTGCATCCAGCAAGCTAACGAGCAGGGTGCTGCCTGATCGTGGGAATCCATATATAAGAAATTTCTTTATTGGATGCCTCTTATGGATGGTCAGGCAGTAAGGATATAACAGAAGCTCTTTTATGTAGCCTTTATAATCTCTTGTCGCTGTGGGCATCCAAATTTCCTGGGTAATTGTATATCTAACGCATTTCCTCGGCTTGATTATCTACTTTTTCTATAATTTAAAAGTGAGAAGAAAGATGATCTAATAGCCTCCTCAGCCGCGTCGAATTGTAACAGGATTCACAAGGCACAGGCATTCGAGGACGAATTCGGAAGAAATCAATTAATATTCTGAATTTCAAAGCGCCAGAACGCTGGTGAGTATGAAGGAATGCAATGAAAAACCCAACGCAGGTCATCTGTGACAAGCGTTGGGTTTTCTCTCGCGATCAAGTAGTTGTGATACTATAGGAGGAGTTACTGAACTGGGATCCCGTTGTAGTCTTCACTTGGGAATTGAACGCCAAATTTCGAAGAAACACGAGCCACCGCAGCAACTTCATAGGCCCCATTTACCGTAATGAGGGCTCCACCACCGAATTGTGTGCAGCCGCTGTAACAGCCAAATTCAGTAAGACCTGCGAGGGTAGGATTGGAATTGAATTTTGCGTTAGCGGCGAGGTCTGAACTATACACATGCGGCGACTCCCGCAACATTCCCATCTCGATCGTAATATGTAACCGTGATGGAACCAGCCGGGATTGTCGCTCCACCGGTATTCTGGATGGTCAGATTGGTCCGGGGCATAGCTCCGTTATTAAAGTTGGTTTGCGTTGCCCAGCGGACATACGGGAAGGCGAACTTGGTTCCGCCTTGCGGCACTCCGACATAAGCAGTCGCTGCGCCGTTGCCAGATATCTTGCCCATCGCGATAATGTTCGTAGCAGAGCTGGTGATTTTCGCCGAACCAAGATAAGCCTGGAGGTAATATGTTGCAGCTGATGAAGCTGGTTTTTGCGCCTGGGCCAAGGCCATTAAAAGTCTGAATATATCCGCCTGGTTGGTACTCTACGGTAATATTTGTGCTGTTCGAAAGGTGGGTGTTCTGAACAGCGAAGGCGGAGTTCATCCCAGAGTTCTGGCATACCGCAGAGGGCATATAGACAACCAGGCTACCTTGTCCTACGCCTTCAAATGCCTTTGCCCCAACACCTGATCCATAATCCAATTCCATTGCGCTCGAAACGATACTCCCCGTACCGCCGGTAGTTTCGATGGCCACAGAACCATTGAAGGAAGAACCCAATGCTGCCAGAGTACCAGCGTCAACGTGCAATCCTGCCCCAGGTTGGATTTCCTGATTGACTGTATGGACTAGGACGGCACTCGTATTATAGAAATTAATCGTCGCGGTCGTTGGCGTTGTACCAGCGTTTTGGACGGAAAACTTGGTGTTGACACCAAAAGTATTCTTCAGAACGGTAGCAATCATTGATCGAGGTGTACCTTGAGAAAAACCGTTCGACATCGGATAAATTTTCACCGTAGTGCTTTGTGGAAGCTGAACCAGTGTGGAGGCCAGCGGCTGATCTGAAGACATGACTGCCGTCCCTTGCAAGGAAGGCAGAGCAAGGCTGCCCAAAGCGACCGAAGTTCCAGCAAATTTATTCAAATTCGGACGCTGGATTGGGATCGGGGTCGTGTCGCCAGGGGTTTCGTAGAAATAAATATACAGGGATGTGGTTGCGGCTGTGCCAATGTTTTGATATGTGATGGAAGTACGGAAACTGGTTTCATAAGCGCCTGCACTCGCTGGCACAGGGAAGAGTGCCACAGCTAACATCGCAAAGATTACGAATGTGAATAAAAACGGTTTCTTGTTCATGCGTGCAATCTCCTTTTTCTAGTCATGCTAACAGGCCAATTCTATAACCCCACTTATATTGGATCAATACCCCGTTTGGATTATTAAAACCGAATTAGGTAATACCAAGGGAGTAGATTTATCAAACTGAAGACTTTCAATTTCTCCAAGGGAATTTATGACGGCAATTCCCGAGTGATTGATAGTTCGTTAGACTTCGATGCGAATGTATATTGATTTATGCTAGAATAATTTATCCTTTCAGGTAGAAATTCGGCGAGAAAGCTTCATTTTTTCATGTAGGAATTTCATTTTTTGGGGTAGAGGATAGATATAATTAGGTTTGTTACTTGTTATCAATTTTGCTTCGATTTGGAGGTAGAGTGATTGGACGGATTAGACGCAAATTATATTTCTTCGGTAAATCACTAAATCGAAAATCGATTATTTCCGGAATAAGTTCTGACGAACGGCAATTAATCTCTAGCATCCGTTCTCAAAACCTAACGTATTTATCCGAGAACAGACTTGCCAGCCTTGCAAAAACTTGTCGATCAATAGAAGAAACCAATCTTCCCGGTATCTTCCTTGAAGCAGGTTGTGCGCTTGGTGGATCGGCTATTCTACTGGCATCGATAAAAAAAACCGAACGTCCTTTATGGCTATATGATGTGTTTGGTCAAATCCCACCACCCACAGCCGAAGACTTAAAAATAATTCATAATCGTTATAAGATCATTTCTGAAGGTAAGGCAGATGGGATTGGCGGTGAGAAATATTATGGTATATCAGATGACCTTTACGAAGTCGTCATAGCAAATCTTGAAAGAAATGGAATATCTTATAAAGAATTATCGATATCTCTAATTAAAGGTCTTGTACAAGATACTATGAAAATTGATCAGCCGGTTGCATTTGCCCACATTGATGTCGATTGGTATGAGCCTGTAAAAGTATGCTTTACTAGAGTATTTCCTAATCTAGTTGTTGGTGGAAGCATTATCGTGGACGATTATCATTATTGGGATGGATGTAAGAAAGCAACGGATGAATATTTGCGGGAGGTTCATGGAAAATTTATCACCGACGATACGACCGAATCACTGAAAATTACAAAGCTAAAGGATTGACACTATTTTCACCAGTAAGCGATCGATTTTTGTGATTTATCAAATGATCAATTGGTCACATTTCGATTCTTTGTAATCTCGTAAACAATTGAAATTTCCTCTCGTGCATATTTGAAAATTAAATTCTAGATCACCATGCAAAGCTTTCCAAAAGTGCTTGTATATCACGGGATCATTCCTGATGACCTAAAAATTAAAGTAAAAGGTTTGGGAATAATCTCCCAGAGCGCTTTTTTTGACCATCTTACCCTGATAAAGAAACGATATCAAATATTGCATCCGGATGAGTTTATCGGGATATTGGAAAATAGAAAACCATTTCCCAAAAATTGCATTCTTATTACATTTGATGATGGTTTCCAAAATATTCTAGATTACGCTATACCGATCACCGAATTGTACGAAATCCCGATATTGGCCTTTATCTGTGATGCCCATTTGGATAATAAAGAATGGCTCTGGTTTTCGCGATTGTTTGCTTATACGCTATTGCAGAAAAGACAAAAAGACGACATCAAACAAAATTGGCTCAGGAGAATATTCAACGAATTGTGGAAAACCTTGAAGATCTGTCTGCCCCAGATGTAAGTCTGACGGATATAAATTTCATATTCTTTTTGATGGGATGGATACAAACACATATGTAAAGTGTAAGCGAGGATTGGTGACTGTTGGAGGTCATACGGTAAGTCACGTAAAATTAATCAATGAGATCGCAAGAGACGCGCTGGCGTGAGATCTTCGAGAACAAAGAAAACCTCGAGAAAATTCTAGGGTGCCCAATCCGACTTTTTGCTTACCCTGAAGGGCTTTGGAACCTTGACATCGCAAAGAAGTGAAACGTGCAGGATATTCGCCGCATTTACAACTGCAATTCCGTAGAAGACATTTACCCGATGAAATTTCCCAATACGCTTTGCCGAGGACAGGGATCCATTTACCTGGTCGCTTATACCTGCAATGGCGTCTTACTAATATCGGTCCAAAACTTCGTAATGTCCTTCACCCGGTAGCCCACGCCGATCATTGATCGAAATTCATATTTGAAGTATGATATGTATAGATATTTAGGAAATCAAATCAGATAATAAAGTGAGATATGATCAGGCGAATTGGATTTTTCCTCTTGCTGTGTTCGATTATTCTGCTAAATGCCTGTCAGTCAGCAGAGATCTCCACCACTCCCAAGGTCACCCCTCCAACGCAACCTGAAGAAGGAAAAGCTACGGTCATAGGGCATGTTCTATCAAAAGACACTGGCAGACCCAATGCCAAATGAGATCGTCCGACTTGCCGAAGTTTTTAAAGAGGGAGATAAAGGCGACCTATATCTTGGATATCGCGTTTAGTCCAGGTACTCGCACTGATGAGAGCGGATATTTCATTCTAGAGAATATTCCCGCAATGGAATACGTATTAGTCATTGGGGACTACTACAAAGCATATGATATTATCGAGGAAGGTTCCACAGGAATTGCGAAAGTATGGAATGCAGAATCGGGGAAAATCCTTGACATGGGGAAGATAAGCGCACGAAAATCCGTCTCTGAGGAACCGCAATAAAATCAATTTCTACGCGTTGTTTGCTTTTTTCATCGCGATCACCGCGTAATTCTTAGGGTATCCGCTATTTGTATATTTATTTACAATATCGAAATGTGAATATGTAATAGCTAACAGAAAGAAAATTGGCTTTAAAATTGCAGTACAAATCCCCGCAAGCAAACCTATAATGCCCCCTCCATACGCTGCCGGTTCGACAGGCAATCTTGCTGCCGCGGTTTTCAATTGATAGGAGACCGTACCGAGATAACCCTCTAACCAATCTACTTGTTTTATCTCAAAATTCGGTGATTTCCAGAATATGTCGAATGCCGCTTTCAGTAAATCGATAATAATCATTCTGGATTTCCACTGGTTCATAAAATATTGGGGAGGTAATCCACAACATTTTTCCTGGTTTAAGAACTCGATTCAGCTCATGGAGAGCAAGTTTTGGTTCCGGGAGTTCGAAAATTACCTGGGTGCAAAATACCAGGTCGAACCGATTGTCTTCCACAGGGATCGAGGTAATATCGCACACATAGTTAATATCCCTATAAGCCAAATCTGGTAGTCGACACGAATCTGTAGACTTATATTTCACGTGATTGAAGAATTGTTTATATGGACTTTCGCCTGCTCCTGCATCCAGTGCCAGAGAACCGGGTTCTAGTGATTTAGCCGCTGCTCTGGCAAATTCTGCCAGGTGGACGCGGGAGGAGTTTATATAAAGCCTATCGATGCGATCCTTTAACATTTCATTTTGCCAAGTTCAAATATAAAGATTTGTGTTGTTTAACAACTTCGTCGAATGAATAATTTTTTACAACATTTAATGAATTTTCTACTAAAGCATTTCTCAACAATTGTGAGTTCAGTAAATCCGATATTGCTTTCTGAAGTAGTTCGGGATTCCCAGGGGGAACCAAAATACCATTCATTTTATTTTGAATCAATCCACGATTTCCTGGAATATCGGTCGCGACTATTGGTATCCCAGATGCCATCGCCTCCAAAACCGCAGTCGGCATTCCTTCCCAATAAGAAGAACAAACAAAAAGATCCATAATACTGAGAATAGCTTCTATATCAGTGCGCGAACCGGTAAAAATACATTTAGAAGAAATTCCTGCTGATTTCGCTTCGACCTTAACTCGACTTCCAATGTTCCGCTTCCGATCAATAAAAGATATACATCGGGATGTTTTCTTGCTATTTTGGAAAACGCATCGATGAGGGTATTATAGCCTTTTTCTTCGGTCAGCCTCCCGATAGATCCAATAACAAAAGCTGAAGTCGGCATCCCCAGCTTTTCTCGAAAAACAGCGCGTTGAATTTGGCCTGGCTAAATCGATTGATATCAACGCCGTTATTGATTTGATAAGCCTTCTTCCCAATCAAACGTGCTATTTTTCGCCGGTCCAGTCGGTCCATAATTGGAATGCTGATACCTATTTCTGCATTATAACAAAAAGGAAATAAGAAATTTGAAAACAAGAATTGCCTTAAGGGTCTTTTCCGCCACTCCAGCCAATGACCGTTGTGAAGGGTGCGAAAGATGACCGGGGCTTTTTGTTGTACCTTAAATATCAACGCAGAGATATCGGAAAACTCTGAATGACTGTGGATGATATCAAATTTATGATTTCTCTACTTCTGATTTTAGATGTGTGTGTGCTCTTGAGAAGCTGTAATATGGTTTAGAGACATCCCAAATTGCGCCTGTAAAAGCTCTGATACCTTGGGAATATAATTTTCTAATTCGTTCTTTTTCAGACTCTGTTCCATATTGTCCTAATGCGCAAATCATTACTTCGAATTGGTCTGGGGTCTAATCGAGGAGAAAGCTCAGTTACAAATCGGGTAATGCCTCCTCCTCCTGCTTCAACATCAAAGGAGTAGACCATTTGAAGGATGCGGATTTCTTGGTCATCTTTACTTTGGGCTTTCTTGCCTGACTTTAGGTAGAGGTTGGGAATAGTAATTATTAGCAATGATTGATCCTCCGAGACTGCTTTGTTCTCTAATAGAAGGCATCTTTTGGTGTAATTCATTGCGAATGGAAAAACGGAATTCCCACAATTTATTCAATTTAGAAACCAATAATTCCTGGTCAATTTGTCTAATTTCGATGACCCAATCCTGAACACCTACAATTTGAGCAATGCCTTCTGTCTTGTGCAAATATCCTATGGCAATAACCGGAACATCCAGGCTTAATGCAAAAATGTTGGAATGCATTCGGGTTCCAATGAAAATATCTAATTGACCGAAAACGCTTTTCAATAACTGGGGTGAGATTGGTTTTTCAACTACAATAATGGAATGTGAGAGATCTCCTAATTTGTTGGCTATCCTTCTCGTGGGAATTCTATCATCTTCAAATTCAGTCGGTCCCCAACATTGGGGAAATAAGATAGCGGTTCCTTGATACTTCTCGATAAAAACGCGGATCGCCGCAGTAATACTCTCTTCATATGTATTCTGCTGGGAAAATTTTCTGGATTGTGCATTCCAATCGATTACAGTTATACCTAATAATGGACGTCTGGATTTGATATCTATGTCGTTTTCTTTATACCAATTTAGTGCTTGTTCATTTGATGCTCCCTCGAAAGAAAATGCCAGGTCGGGGAGTAATATGATATGAGAGGTTGAAATGCCACATTTAACCAATATCTCTCTTGAGATCTCTTCCCGAACCATCACAATCCTGGCGCGATTAAAAATCCAGCGAGCAAGACTTTGCTCCCATGTAAAGCGGAAAGGTCCAATCGATTGGGGAAGAATATACAAAGGCTTTTTGGCGAGAATTGCAAGAATGAGCGACAATCCAGTCACAGCAAGGGTGATTCCATGACCAGAGCTGTAAAAAAACCCCCCAGGGATACTAACAATAATATCCGCATCGAAGTAGGCTTTTATTAATCCCCTGAGAGGTTTTGGAATAAGTTTATTAATCGGGAAGCCAAATATCCGGTAGGTAAAGAGAGCAATAAATACGGAAGGAAATAAAAAAAACAAACGCTTGTAATTCCACTTTCCATTTGATTTTACCCAGCTAAAGAACGATCCATGAATTATGTATCGTTCATTCCATTCCTGAGGTTCATTCATTGATATGCTGATTTGAGCCTTAGGAAATGCTTCCTCCAACTGGTGTAATGCTATTGAAGTTAACGCTGCATCGCCAGCATTTTTCAGGGAATGGAAATTGGTGAGTAAAATTTGTCTACAATTACGAATAGGCATTTGATCTAAGTAATAATTAAGACATTTTTTTGATTTTTTTGATGAGCAGATCCTGATAAGGTGTCGATGTATAAGACTCTCAAAACCCAATCCATTGTATCACTTTGAAATTCCCCAATGCGTTGAAAATGAATTCGTCCAAAGGGTTGTCAGTTTGATTGTAAGAATCAGTAATGTTAATTACGCTATACTATCAATGGAGAGCAGCGATTTTCTTTATTCGGTTGGAAGGCTTCGACGCTATTTGTACACATTACATAGAATTGAATGCTTAATTCTCTTGGATTGTAGGAGCGTTACCTAGAAATTCCATGTAATGAGAAAGGAGCATCTGTACGAGTTTGCTCCAATAATATTCCTTTACTCTGCTAATTCCGCGCTGGATAAGCTCAGCAGATAAGTCGGGGTTAGTTAGAATCATCATAATCGCAGAAGCGAGTGAATCAGGACTTCCTGGCACAACAAGGACCCCTGCAGGAGGCATTCCCATTAAAAATCCTTCTATCTCCAACATCTGCAGTTATAAATGGTACAGCGCATTGCCAACTTTCAAACATCTTTAATGGGGATCGCCCTCTGGCAGAAGAGTCGTCATAAATTGGGTCAACGGAGACGTGGCTTATCGAATAATATGATGAAATATCATCTGGAGACACACGTCCGGTGAAAATGACCACTTCCTGGATACCCAAAGTATTGGCCTTATTTATCAATTCTGGAAAATCTTCACCCCCACCTACGATTATCAATCGAATTGTAGAGTTCTAATCGGTATACCTTGCTAAAGGCTTCGAGTAAGAGATTGACTGGATGACTGACTAGACTAAGACTACCAATGTAAGATACTACTTTTTCTCCATGCAAGCCTAAACTGGTTCTAAGTTGGTTCTGCTCTTCTGGGGATGAATTCTGAAATCGGGTCTCTTCAACACCATTAGGAAGGTATTTCACCTTTTGCTGTTTTACCCCCCATTTCTTGAGCATCTCCCCCAAGAATGCGGTATTTGTTGTTACTCCATCCGCGTACTTGGGAACATTTTTCTCGAATAAGGCGACAATCAACCTTTCCCAATTGTGTTGAAAGTGGCCTGACCCGGCTTCATAATCATCACAATCCACAATAAGTGTCTTGTGCATAAGGTAACGGGCTGCCAGGCCTGCAATGCTATTCATTGGGTGCGGTTTGGAGATGTGGATAATATCCGCATCACTTAGTATTGCCGCACGCGTCAAATGCCATGTTGCGAGAAAGGTGACATACAATAATCTGCCAGTTGAATAGTAGGATTTTTGATTGCCTTCTTTCTTTACGTGCATTGGGGCAACGTAATGGATCGATACACCATTCGATTCAAATTTTCGAATATTCAGAGAAGGGTATTCGGGAGTTAAAGCGACGATCTCCACGAGATGACCTAATTTTGCAAGCTCACGAGCTATTGGGCCTATTCTCCCCAATCCGGTTGGGCTCTCCAGGCTTTGGGTCATTAACAAAGCAATTTTTAACTTTTCCATTTCCCAAATGCTCGATCTATAGTCTGAACAATATCTATCCAGTTATCTAAAGATTTTACAGAAGTCTCTTTCACATCTGAGGTTTTTTCTAAATGGATAAATATTGAATCTTTAAGCGCCGCAATATCTCCAGATGGGACAACCGAAACCAGCCCATTTTGGTATTGATCCTCGATCCCCTCCGCAACTCTCTCTGTCACGATCATCGGAAGCCCAAAACTGATCGCGATCGTCACAGCGCCGCTTTGTGTGCCTCCCGTATAAGGGGCAACCAGACAGTCTGCAGCGGAAAAGTAGGTTTTTACCTCTTCGTCCGGGATATACCGATTGTCGAACCTCACTCGGTCTTCCAGACCAAGGCTTTTGATTTGTTCAAAATACAGCGCTGGCTCTCCCCATATTTCACCGGCGATCAACAAATAAGGCCGGCGTTCGTTTGATTTTAATGCCGCCAGCGCCTGGAACAATTCGCTCAAACCTTTATATGGACGCACCAGGCCAAAAAAAAGCAGAAGGAATTCGCCAGGATTGATCCCCAGGCTCTCTCTGGCTGTCTGTTTATTTAGTTCACCGGTGTTGAAGAAAGAATAGTTGGGATGTTTGCAGAGATAGGTTTCTTTCTCACCTACGAGCTCTATCAGGCAGTCTTTTTCTCGCTGGGTTTGGACGATATATGCTTTGGCTTGATTTAGTGCTAATCGCGCCAGCTGACGATCCCATATTTGCCGCTCGTGGGGCAATACATTGTGGATCAAATAAATAACCGGAATGCCTGACTTCGATATGGAACGCGCCAGAACAGCAAAGGGCAATGCCCAAAAAGGAGTCCACCATTGGATGATGATCCCATCTGGCTGATATGCACGGATCTTTTTCGCTGTCTGAAACCAGGTCCATGGGTAAAGCCAATCCAGCCAGTAGTCAGCCTCAACGGTCAGCGGCTTAAGGCTTGGATCTTTATCGGACTTTCCCGGATAAAGCCAGGCAGGATATTGCCGGATAAACGAGACCGTTTGAACACTGTGTCTAGAATCTTTCAGGGAACGCGCCAGCATGGTGGTGTAGTGTGCGATTCCACCCCGAAAAGGATAAACAGGTCCAACGATTGTCAATTTCAAAGTCGATTAGTTTCGATTCATTTCTTTAGAGTTGAGGCAAGTATAATTCAGAGCTGGAATATTCACCACGGATTGGATAATTGAACCAAAATGGAAGTTTTAATCAGAATTTGAGGCTATGAAGCGGCCAAACCAGTTTTGTGATTATTGAGGAGGACAACTTCTCCGGTCGAATGAAAAAATGTCGATCTGATCCTGATGGTAAATAAGATTATATTGCGGGCGACCGATCATTTCGTCGGCAGTGAAGAGCGGCTCAAAGCCGAATCCAACCGCTCCTCCTCTTTGCCCGATATAAACATGTGTAATACCTTCCTTACAAAGGCTCTTGATAACCTCCGGCGAGGACATTGGCTGCTCAGTGAGTAATCTTACTAATTCTATAAACCGCTCGGACAAATCTGGGGGTTCGGGAACTTCTTTTCCGAGCGCGTATTGGGGCGGCATGGTGTTCTGCCGCTTTCCCAACAGCGGGATCCACCAGCCTGCATCCGATCCAACCGCAGTTGTTCCGTCGTAAATCAGCGAACCCTCAACAAGAAATTTCGATTCTGGGGAGGTGTTGTTTTGAATCCAATCCATCACCCGCAGGTCCGCGCGGGTAACTAGACTGTAGACCTGCGGATTGGCGATCAGATACACTCGGTTCCAACCATAGAATGCTAGAAGGATCAGACAACCGAAAAGGGTGATCAAACCGAACCGAGTGCTCTGAAGCAGCTTCAATTCCGAGATTTCTCCAATCAACCAGCTAACCAAGAGAGAGACTGGAATATAGAGCCAAATCAAGATGGCAAACATTTCCAGCATATTTGCACCAGGTAGTCTGTAGATACTTCCGGCATAAAAAGCTAAGATCAAGACCACCCAAACACCATATACGATTACGTCCCATCTTCTTCGGATAAAAGCCAGAATAAATGCCAGGCACGCCGCCGCACTAAGACCTGGAGGAAGATAATCATTCAAACCGCGCCATTTTTCAAAACCAATAAGTATTGATGGGAGTTCTTTTGCTACTCTTATGCCACCGACCAAGGTCTGGCTTAAGCTGCTGCTTTTGACATGAAATATCCACGGAGCGAGAAATATCAGTGTGCTTATGCCAATCAAAACCAAAGAAGCGAAAAGCTGCGACCAGTTTATTCGCCGCCTCTCTTCTTTAACAATTACGGCTATCAAGAGCAATCCAGTCAGGAAAGTGATCCAATAAAAAGGCATCCGGTAGTAGGTTAAACTCATCCCGGCTAAAACTAGACCCAAAAACATACCTGGAATCCAAAACACACTCAATTTGGATTTCTTCGCAACGGGTGAAGGATTTTCTTCATCGCTGGATGAATTTTCTAACCGACCAGGTCGATACCAATCTCCATTTCTTTTTTCCAGAAAATCCAGGGTCAACCAGATCGCAACTGGCAGAATTGCTTGACCAGACAATTGGGCAAAACGTCCCCAATTAACGAAAAAAGCAGGTGTGTATGAAATTAATCCTGCTGCAATAACCACTCCGCTCGCAGCCCAATAATTTCCTTTGCTGACCCTGAAAGCCAACGGCAGCAGGCAGAACACGGCAAGTGCATTGACGAGTTGAGCGAAAATTAATACAGCACTGTGTGAAGGAAGACCTGAAATCCAGGCAAACAGGGCAGCCTGAAGCGGGAAACCGAAATGGACCGTCAGACTGCTGTAAGGCGCATAAGGCGCCCAGCTCGTGAAGAGCCCTCCATTATCCTGGATCAACTGGCTGATTATTGTGTGTTGGACCGAGTCTCCCCACATGGGGACGTCAATGGTACGGATTGCCCAAAGCCGGCTTGTAATGGTTAGCAAGACCGTGATTCCAAGCAGAAAAGCACCCCAGGGGAAATCAGATCGCAGCCTGGTATTCTCAAATCGGGTGGTCAAGGTTTTCCGGTAGTTGAATAATTGTCTTAGAAAACCCCTTCCTCGCCAAATAAAATATAATCCGGCTAATAATCCGGGCAATAATGCCAGAAATGCGCCTGGCTGATAGCCGATAAGATCTGTTAGCTCTAGCACCACCGGATACAAGGCAAGCCCCGTTCCTAGGCTCACCCCAAACCGTTCAATCCAATTCCGATCATCAAACCCAGGCCACAGTGCGCTCAGCAGAGCCCATCCGGGCAGCAGGAAAAGAAAGATTATTAGTACTGACCACCATACCCAACCAACGAACTCCTTTCCCAGCCCCAACAGTAGAAGAGGGGTTGAATAAACCAGGCCAAATTGGATCTGGGTGTCTGTTGGCTGCCCTTCTTTGTAAAGGGCTCCGTCAAGATAGGATTCAGCCCCTGCTGCTCCAAGAAGGTAATCTCCTTTAGATTCTGACTCAAGCCAGAAAAAATAATCTTGCCGAGTTGAATTGAAGATTTGGGAGAACGAGAATTTTTGCTCCTTTGGTGAGCTGGACTTTTCAGGCACGACCAGCGAGGTTCGCAGG
The DNA here is from genome assembly GCA_963827155.1 of uncultured Chloroflexia bacterium. Lineage (GTDB taxonomy): Bacteria > Chloroflexota > Anaerolineae > Anaerolineales > UBA4823 > UTCFX2. The sequence continues at coordinate 701,170 of CAWGZV010000003.1, forward strand.
TCGCTCTCGTCCAAAGTGTTTTGGCTGAGATGAAGTACAACAGCCTGGGGATCCTTGATTTTAGGCCGGATTCGAACGAAAATCCCCTCTAACCCATCGTAATCCGCGGTAAAGGTCTGACCTATGGAATTTTCAGATTGCAGGGTGATCGTTCGATCGGCTGAAGACTGTTCGAATTTACTCGTGGATGCTGTACAGCTTGCCAGGCTTAGTATGATGAGGACAACAGCCCAATAAAGAGGACGCTTTTCCAACATTACTCCCGTTCAGCAGGAGATGTTGGGGGAGGGACAGTCTGGCTTGTTTCGATTTTCCTAATTCGGTAAAGGGTCTCTTCCAGGATGATGCGGTTAAAACCAACCAAATCTGCTAGTAATCCGATTAGCAGAGTTTGAAAACCGACAATGAATAAAACCGCGGCAAGGATCACGGATTGGATATGCCCTTGCCCTTGCCCTATCGAAACAAAATAAATATATCGAAATGCCAGGATAAGTCCTCCAAGGATCATCAACGAAGCGAGAATGCTGAAAATGCGCAGCGGTCGATACATTGCATATGAGCGCACGATCGTAGAACCTGAATAGGCAAGATAATGGGGAATGCTCCGGATCAGCCGAGAAGGACGGGTTTGGGGATTTGTGCGAACTGGAACGTAATGAACTGCCATACGCCGGTTTCCAGCCTGGATCAAAGTTTCCAATGTATAAGAATACTCGCTCAAAACAAGCGTATGCAAGGCTGCTTCACGGCTTAAAGCCCGGAAACCACTGGTAGCATCTGGAGTGTGGAGCCCTGAAGCACGCGCCACAACCCAGCTTCCCACCCTCTGTAAGAACCGTTTACTAACCGAAAAACTTTCCAGATTCGCGACTCCACGATCCCCAACAACGATATCCGCTTTACCTGCGAGGATCGGATCGATCAGGTTTTGGATATCCTCTGCGTTGTATTGATTATCGGCATCGGTGTTGACTATCAGGTCTGCCCCCAGGCGGATGCAAGCGTCTAGTCCATTCGTAAAGCTGGCAGCCAGGCCTTGATGCGGATTCAAACGGAGGACGTGCTGAGCGCCGTGTTCTTTTGCGATCCTTGCGGTTTGATCACTGCTGCCGTCATCAATTACCAAAACCTCTATCTGATCAACCCCGGCGAGCTGGCGCGGCAATTCCTGAAGTGTGACTGGGAGCGTCTCTGCTTCGTTAAACGACGGTATCTGGATGAACAGCTTCACTCGAGCTTATCTCATTGGGAACGGATGATTAAGGGCAAGTATAACATCGGCTGACCGAGATTCCACGCGCCAGTTCCAACCCAGTTGCCAGCCCAATCAAATACAACAGCATAAACAGCTGCCCCTTCCCGACTTGAGATAACCCGAGTATCAAAGAGATAATTCCAACCGTCTGATTCTTCCCAGTCCTCGCCTGCATAATTCCAGCCAGAGCTCAGCCAGTCGCCAGAATGCCAGTAGAACCGCACCAGGCTGATGCCGCTCTGAGTATCGCGCCCGGCGACGTTCAGCATGACCTGCCCATTCGGCAGTACCTTCCCATCTTGTGGAGTGATAAAGCTGGCATCTGGGTCCTGATTATCAATAAAGAGTGAAATGGCATAGCGTGCATTCTCGCTGCCGGCATTCGGGTGGTCCCAGGCTTGCACTTTGATGTAATAGGTTCCACTGCGGGCAAGGTGGTAGCTGATATAAGAATCGGTCCTCTCATATTGGACGATATCATCATTTATTGCCAGTGGCGAGCTCGCATCGCTGTCAAACAGCGAAATCAATGTATCTAACGGCGATCCAAGAGATTGCGCCTTGATCCTGATCCCAACCTGGTCTCCGCTGGCGCCATTGAACTGATAATAATCGACATCGCCACCCGGACAAATTGCACTATCAACGGTCTGCCCATTTTGGATAAGCGTAGATTCGGCTGGGCTGTTGTCTGCATCCTGACAGGAGGGAGGTGGATCGGTGGAAATACTAAAATCGTCTACTGCCCATCCTTCGAATTGATTGAGCTGGGAGTCGAGTGTTGAAAAGTAGAACCGTATGCGAATTTGCTGACCAGAGTATGCTGCGAGCGAGATAACACGGCTTTGCAGCCAATATCCGGTCGGGTCTTCTGAGAGCTGATCTACATTCTGATATGCTCCTCCGTTTACTGAGATCTGCATCCAGCGCTGATCCCAGTGCAATTGTTGGCTCTCTGTCTCAACCCGGTAAAAGTAGCGTAGAAAATACAGACCCGTTTGCGGGATTGCGATTACTGGGGAGGTTAAGTATCCCTGGTTGGGCTTATTGTTATCGTAGCCATTTAATGATCCAACATCGTATTTCCAGCCGAAACTGCCATTTTCTGTATGGTTGGCAGTCTCTGATAAGGTCCAATTCACGCCGGTCCAAAGATCCGAGGGAGAATCCATCGCATCAATATAAGGCACTGAGACTTCTTGTGGTGTCGATGTGACGTTGGCCGCTGGCGGACTGACTTTAAATGTCCTGATTGTACTCCAGGCGCTTTCACCATTTGGATTTTTTGCCTTTACTTTCCAGGTATAACTGCCTGGCGAAAGCGAGTTGAGATGGTAATACGAGCGTGAATCCCAGGGCGAAAGCAAAATTTGGGTAGATCCATTAGAAAGCTGGAGCTGATATTCGATTGCTCCACTCTTATTTTCCCAGCTCAGGCTTAGTGAGGAGTTCTGAATTAAAAAGCATCTCATTCTCAGGCCAGACCAACATCGGAGCAGTTGGCAGCGCGCTCCGAGCTTGCACGATGATTGATGAAACCGTGTCTGTGCCAATTTTATTGTCCATTAAGCTGCTGTCTGCAACGAGGAAGGTTTCCGCTCGACCCAACAAATTGGGATTAGAAAATAAGGTCGCCTGGACATTCGGACCGACCATAATGGAGGCAGCGTTATCTTCCCCCAACTCCCCAAGCTGTGTTGCGGTTGTATAGCTTCCCGCGGTGAGCAGAACACATTTTCCTTGATAATCGACCCCTGCGAACAATGCCACCTGATTGATTGCTGGTAGACAGGCTGAGGGTGGAGGAATGCATTCGTAATTCTTTGTGAAGTGAACCAACCCAGGCAAACTACTGGCTTGGTTCTGCGCTTTGTCTCGAATTACTAGGGCAAGGCTCACTGGTCCGTCGGGTACTTTTTCAGCACACATATCCCAGTTATGGCTGAAGTTCTCACTCGAAAACGGTGAACCAATCAGGTGCCATTCATCATCATAGTAAGCGGTAAATTGAACGCTTGCGATTCCACTGTTCTCGTCCTTTGCCCATCCCTGCAGCGGAAATACCTGTGTGGTAATTAATGCGCCTTGCGGGGGACTGTTTATTCCTCCTGTCGGGGCGATAAAGTCTGGGCTCATGAAATTCTTGGATACATAGCTGGTCTGGGTCGTGTCGCACACATCGGAAGATTTGCAGTAAGGTTTATCCGATGTGATCCTCGGTCTTCCACCGTTGATTGAAACGTCATCGAAGGTAATGTCAATCGATGTCCCCCAATATGAAGCGGCATAGGTGTGCACCATAAAATGGAGATGGTTGCCCGAGCTGACCCCTGTATCATCAGCGATTCCGATCATCTGCCCTGATCTCACAGGAGCGCCAACGACCCTCAGGGCAGGGGGAATGCTATCCTTAGCCAAATGAAGGTATAACTGATAGGTTGTCGGATTAGTGGATGTATCTTCCAGTACAAGATAATTGGAATTGGATTCATCCCCATTGGGATGTGACCAGATCGCGCGTTTGACGATCCCTCCCCGAGCGGCATGGACATTAAACATCCCGCTTGGGTAGCCCGGTTTGGCAAAATCGAACGCGAAGTGCGCGCTGCCGCTTGCTGTATAGCGGTCATGTCCGACACTTTGGGTCAGCACCATGGTGTCTCCTCCAGGCCACGGGAGTTTATAGCCGTGAATTGGCGCGGTAATAGATGACACCCGATATTCGGTTACTTGCCCCCATGCCGCCTTTTCTTCAGCCGAAATCAGGTCTTCCGGGACCTGTTGGACCACAAGCGCCCACATTGGGTTCGATGGGAGAAAAGCCTTCCAGCCATCTTCGGTTTTTCGCACCAATGCCAAACCCGGTTCGATTGGGACCACTTGCCCGTTCTCAGGGTCGAGCGGAATGAGCCAGGCAGTTGCCCATTCGCCGTCCTGAGAAATTTCTATCTGGTCGATCTGGGTATCGTACAGCAGCATGGCAAGCGCCTGCGGTTGTTCGGCTGCGAGCTCATTTTCGATTGCGGTTTCAATCTCTTCGATGTCGGGATTGAGGAAACTGAATGGTGTTGGAAGCGGAGAGGCGGAAGTTGCAAGTCCAAAGACGCCTAAGAGCGAAACTACCAATATCCCCACAATCAAGATGACGAACCATCGAATGGAATGACCGGAAAAGAATCTCCTCATGCCGGCTGCTCCTGCGGATCATTTTGCCAATAAGATGAAGATATTGAAGTCATACAATCGTCGAATTTATGGATTACAAGAATAATCATCTGGATTACGCAATTGCGCCTAACAAATGTGATTGTCTTGTTCAAGACAACCGCTTTCAAGCCTAGAGGATGATATCTTCCTCAAGATTGATATAATCTCTTCCATGGCACGCCAGCCAGGGCTGTTTGGAAAATGGAGTTTAATCTCACGCTGTTTTCTTCTTGCATTAGTTTCTTCAATTGCCTTTGCTTCTCCAGAAACATGCATGAAACATGCCACGGATAAAAGCGTGATTTCAAATCAGAATTCCATCAGGTTTGAAACGCAAGTATTTTTATTATTCGGTCTCTCTGCAACAAATTACACCAACTCATTCGCCTACCCCCACCATTACCTCCAGCGGTACAATCACCGCTACAATAACCCCCTCAATCAGTCCGACCGGTACTATCACTCCTCCGACCGGAACGCCAACTCCCACCACCTCTGTTACCCCTTCAACCGCGACAGCTTCTCCAACAGCCACAAGTCAAGCAACTCCATCATTGACTGCAACTTTGGGGCCTAGCTTGCCATTTCCGCCGCCACCTCCAGCTTTGCCTACCTTTAACAATTTCACCGACTGCGTCAAACCCTGCACCATTAACCCCCACGCCCGAAGGCACTTCTATCGAGGGCACATCCACTACTACCCTGATCCCATATCCGACAGTTTCCCTTAATATTCCCACTTTTTCTTTGACGCCAGAGCTTAATCGTCTGGAACAACCTTCAGAATCCCAAGAATTGTCTAAGCGCGGTTCAAATCTATTGAGCATCTTAGGACAATTCTGGCCGCTCCTATTGATTGCCGCCCTTTGGATTGTATTACTGGTCTGGTTGGTGTCGGTGCTGATGATTACACGGAGGTGATCATTTCATCATCTCTGGTAGGAAATTCAAGTACTGGCGTGGATTGAAGAAAATGGCGCTAATAGGTCCCCATTGTGCATTTGAATTTGTTCCTCGCACAAATATGGTATGGAGTCCATCATTTAGATCCTCTCGAGGGATCAATCCATGAACCCATTCGGCCAATTCGTCGAAACTCCCATCCACGGCTGTAAGCGGATATGTGATTGGCAAAGAGCTTGTGATCCAAAATGGGCGATCGATTGAAAATTCAGCGCCTGAAATTACCAACGATGACAATATTGTAGATGCCGCCTTACTTTGAAGAGCTATTCGGTCAGCATCGACCCGCGCCGTGATCTCAAGCGGAGCATCTGGGAGATAAGAAGCCGGTTGAAGACTGGCTTCAATGACGTCCGGACCCATCGGCAGCAGATACGGGAATTTGGCTACCTTAGCTGCGTATACGAGCGAAGCGATATTATCGGAGAAAATTGTCTGCTCGAATACCTGGCAGCTCTCAAAAAACTGTGTACCCAGTTCGAACGTAAAAGAAGGCACCCCGAGATCTCCATAAGTAAAATCATCGGTACTGCCGTCAGTAGGGTACAGATTATAAGATTGAATAGGCGTGTAGTGATTATAAAAGGCGAGTTTTTGCCCTAGCAGATTTAACGCAGCGCCGTTTGGAGAGGGTGAGGGTGTAAATCCCCAAGGCCAAAGCACTAGTTTCCCATAACTGTGCAAATCTATAAAAATCCCGCTTGTTTCATCCGGAGCTGGGTCGTTTAAACTTTCGCCGCGTCGATCGACAAATGCTTCGCGTAAATAATTCTGGACCGCGTCTGTCTCAGGTTCGGATGCCGCCAATTCCCCTCTGAAGACATCATCGCATTCGAAAGGACTGGAGCCTCCACAGCAGCCCCATTGGAATTCGAAATTCCGGTTGAGATCAGCGCCTTGGTGATATGGGTCGTATTCACAATAAACCTGATTGGTGTTTTTCCTCCACAACCCATAATTCGATGAAACACCTGATTCGGCTAGTTTTCGCCCATCCGGATTCGCCTGCAGAAGGAGGTGAATTTCTTGATAATCTAAGATCCAGGTGATATCCGGATCGATTCCATAGCCTGCTAATATATGCTCGGCAAAGCGCAGCGCAAGCTCGGCTGGAGAATATTCGCGGGCATGGATCGATGCCATCAGAAAAAGGATAGGTTTCTCTTCGGTTCTTAATTTGTTCGTCAGGCGCAGAATTTCTAGATCCTCTCCACCGACTGAAGCCGTTTTCTCCCAGGTGTCGCCAATATCGATCCGATCCACAAGAAAAGGATACTCAGCAGCCAATGCCTTGGCAGTTTGATAAGTTTCGGCGAGCGTCCGGTAGCATGGAAAACCTGGAATACCGCTGATTTGACCTGGAAGAGGGGTATGAGGTCGATTAAACGCGAGTGTTTGCTCCTCATCGATCACAATTTCATTGCTTGATTTGAGCAGCTTTTCATACTGTTTTGGATCAACCCCAACGACCAGGTAGTTTTCCTCAGGATGCACTTCCCAGGGTTCGATCCATGAGGCAATTTCCTGTAGAGCTATTGGATCGTAATAATTAACTCTCACTACAAGGATTTTGGATTGCTGCTCATCACGAGGTGTAGCGATTTGATTTTCAGAAATCGATAGAGCCTTCAATGAATATGCTGCCGAAGTCTGTTCGGTTGATAGTTGCCAAAGTGCATTACCGCTTGGTCTGGAATTATCGAGGTTAAGCAGGATGACAAGGACAGTTAAAATTAAATAGGCAGCTTGCTTCACTTGATTTCGAATTGCACTTGTGGGTTCTCTGCAGATAACGAATGGTGATTATGCCATAGGGTGAAATCTTTTAAGATTGACCCCCCAATAAATTCTCTAAGGATTGAATTATCGGGGAGCATTTCACTTTCCAGCGGCAAGAACCACTCCAGCAAAGCGAGCAGGCGTTTGGCTTCAACATATTCAGCTGAGCCCACCTGTACCTGTCGCAAGAGCGGTTCTGCAAATGGTCTCAAAGCCGAGAGCTCATACACCAATGCGGAGTTGAACATGATGTCGGAGTTTTCCTGGTAAGGGAATATGTATCTTTTTTCTCCACGCCGCACAGACTCCCAGCGTTGGATGGTTTGCTGGGCAGAATAGCCGCGCTCGCGAGCATCGCGTACTATCCGCCTGATGAGGCGAGTGTCGGTGGTGGATATTCGATTGTGATTGTCTAAGTTAAGTTGAGTAAGTGCTGACACATATATGCGGAAAGTCTGGTCTGCGGGCAAATGCGGGAAAAGCTCAGGGTTGAGCCCATTGATGCCCTCCATAATAATTAAATCGCCGGAATGGAGCTCAACGTAATCTCCAGCTTCGCTTTTCCCGGTCAGGAAATTGTAATGAGGAAGCCTGATCTTTTTTCCTGAGATTAGCTGTCGTAAATCATGATCCATCTGCTCACGATCTAATGCCCGGATTGATTCAAAATCAGGTTGCCCTTCTTCATTCAGTGGGGTCAAATCCCGATCGATAAAATAATCGTCCATTGCCAGTGGGAATGGCGCAATGCCGCTTGCGAGCAGCTGCACAGCCAGGCGTTTCGAAAATGTGGTTTTTCCCGATGATGAGGGACCTGCAACCAGCACGACCCGGATAGAATCTCTTCGGTTTACAATCTGCCGCGCGATCTCAGTAACATGCTGTTCGTGGAGCGCTTCTGAGACCAGGATCACTTCTTCGCCCCGCTGGGCTTTGATAGCATCATTGAGCGCTCCTACGCTCGAAATCCCAAGGCTGTCGAGCCACGCCCCATAAAGTTGAAATGCTTTCAGCAATTTGGGATATTCCGGCATCGGCAGCAGCTCAGTCGGAGCGTGCCGGCGAGGAAATCTCAGCGTAAATCCATCCCCGGTCTTGGTGAGTGAGAACCAGCGCAAATATCCAGTTGACGGTACCATATAACCGTGATGGTAGTCTAAATGATCTTCTAATTGATAGACCGTCAGGTAGTCTTTCGTGCGGTGAGCCAAAAGGCGGACTTTTTCGATCTCGCCATGCTGCTGAAAATACTCAATTGCTTTGACCAAAGGAATTTGCTGCCGTGTGTATGGAAGGTCAGAATCGACAAGCTGCTGCATAGATGATTCAAGCGTAGATAGTTCTTTCTCAGATAAAGGGCTTCGAGCAAATACCTGGCAATAATAGCCCCCCGAGGAGACCGAGTGATCGACGCGCAGTTCCGCATCTGGGAAGCACAGCTCGAAAGCTGTTTCCAGCAGAAAAGTTAGCGAACGCCGATAAATGAGCATCCCGTCTGCTTCCCCCATTGTGACAGGTCTGACTTCCGCCTCCATCTTGATCGGGTAGGTTAATTCCCGCAGTTCTCCATTGATGATTGCCCCAACGATAGGAGCGGAATCTTCTCTAGAGAGTAAGCTGAAGAACCGTCCGATCGGTGCATTTCTGGGACCGCATAAGACTCGCCCATCTGGTAAATGGACCTCGACCCGAGGGTTTGGTGAACAGCTTGAGACATCAGGATCAGGTGTTAAGAACATTCCCGCTTTTCATCCTATCGAGGTTGAAGGATAGCTATTTTATCACCAATCTTTCGGTGTTCTCCTTCAGGCAAACTATACAGCTTTGAAAACAATAGAGCCTTGTTGCGATCCTATTCTCGCACAAGGCTCTATCTAAAGGAAATTCTAAACCCTTGTCTGGCTAGGTTTGGAGGCTTTCAACAGAACAGCAAAGCACCAATTCCTTAGCGGCTTTTACCTCATCTAAACGACCTACGGGGGTATTATGAGGCGCTGTTTTCAACAATTCGGGTGAGACATGCGCCTCCTCCGCAATTTTCTGCATGATCTCTACGAATTGATCCAGGGTTTGTTTGCTTTCGGTCTCGGTTGGCTCAATCATCAAAGCTTCGTGGACAATCAACGGGAAATAATTTGTCGGCGGATGAAGACCATAATCCATCATTCTCTTTGCAATGTCAAGCGCATGGACATCTGGCGCATCAGACCATTGGCCTTCAAGCACGAACTCATGCATGCAAGTTCGATTGTATGGCAGATTGTACACTTTTCGCAGTTGAGCCATCAAGTAGTTGGCATTCAAGACAGCGTATTCAGAAATATCTCTCAATCCTTTAGGACCATGCATCCGGATGTAGGTATATGCCCGCACCATCATCCCGAATTGTCCGTGAAATCCTTTAACACGACCGATGCTCATCTTTGGTGTGACAAAATCGTAAAGCGGAGGGATTTCATCATCACCTGGCTCGACAATGTCTACCAGCGGTCCAGGCAGATAATCCGCAAGGTGAGCCGCCACTCCTACCGGGCCGGAACCAGGCCCACCGCCGCCATGGGGAGTAGAAAAGGTCTTATGCAGGTTGAAATGCATCACATCGATGCCCAAATCCCCCGGTCGGATGATACCAAGCAGGGCATTCATGTTTGCACCATCACCATAAACAAGCCCGCCGGCTTCATGGACAAGTTTCACCACGGTTTCAACATTTTCGTCGAACAAACCCAGGGTATTTGGATTTGTGAGCATTAATCCTGCTAATCGATCGTCACACTCGAGACGCAGCGCCTCAAGGTCGACATTTCCACGCCCATCAGATTTTAATTCAACCACGTCCATCCCGCTCATTGCAGAGGTGGCGGGGTTAGTGCCGTGAGCAGAATCCGGGATCAAGATCCGCGTGCGTTTGTGGTCTTTTCGAGATTCATGATATGCACGGATGATCAATACCCCTGTCAGCTCGCCTTGTGCTCCTGCTGCCGGCTGCAGCGTGACTGCTGCGAATCCAGCGATTTCCTTCAACCATTCTTGCAGCTCAAACATTAACAGCAGGTTGCCCTGGATAGTCTCAGATGGTTGAAGGGGATGGGTGAGTGCAAATCCTGCTAATCTGGCGATATCTTCGTTTATCTTTGGGTTGTATTTCATCGTGCACGAACCCAGGGGATACATGCCCTGGTCTATGCAGTAGTTGAGCTTCGACAGGCGGGTGAAATGCCGGACGACATCCACCTCTGAAAGCTCGGGTAGCGGCAATTCTTTCCGCAGTAAATCTGGCAATTTTGTCAATGGAACATCTGGTTCGGGAAAACGAAGGGCTGTCCTTCCGGGTACTGATAGTTCGCAAAGCAGCGGCTCAGTCATTGGACACCTCAGAAAGCACATCGACCATCAAGTCGATATCTTCTCGTGCATTCATCTCAGTAACGGCAATCAACATATGATTTTCCAGCTCCGGGTAATCCTGGCTGAGATCATAACCACCAAGGATACCATTCTCCAACAGCAGCTCGTTGATTTCTTTTACAGCTGTTGGGCATCGGATAACGAACTCATTGAAAAATGGCGCATCGGACCATAACGAATATCCTGAGAGGGCTGCAATACTCTTGGCAGCATAATGAGCCTTGTGGTAGCAGAGCTCAGACACCTGGCGCAAACCCTGTTTGCCCAGCATGCTCAAATACACGGTCGCAGCAAGCGCCATCAATCCCTGATTCGTGCAGATGTTTGATGTGGCTTTTTCTCTCCGGATGTGCTGCTCACGGGCTGTAAGCGTGAGGACGTAAGCGCGCTGGCCGCGGTTATCAATGGTTTCGCCGACCAGTCTGCCAGCCATCTTTCGAACATAATCGAGACGTGTGGCAAAAATCCCCAGATACGGACCACCAAAGGAAAGCGGTATGCCTAACGGCTGTCCTTCGCCAGTTACGATATCTGCCCCAAAGTCTCCCGGTGGGGTGAATAGCCCGAGCGCCATTGGATTTACGGAAACAGCCAATAGCGCACCTTGGGCATGGACTTGTTCCGCAAGGCTGGTTAAATCATAGACTCGACCAAGGAAATCTGGATATTGGACGACTACGAGGGCAGTATTTGCATCCACCAGTTTTGCCAGGGATTCAGGACTTTCCTGCAAACCGACCTCGCCGGCATCTCCCATGATCTCTGAAAACGTGCTGTGATGATACGTTCGGGCAGTCTGGCGGTATTGGGGGTTGAGCGCAGGTGAGAGGATGAATTTGTTTCTTTTGCCGCGGAAATTAGCGGACGCGAGACTGATCGCTTCTGCCACCGCAGTTGCGCCATCATAATGCGAGGCATTCGATACATCCATCCCAGTAAGCGAAGCGATCAGGCTTTGATAATCAAATATCGATTGCAGGGTGCCTTGTGAAACCTCAGGTTGGTAAGGGGTGTAAGCAGTGGAAAATTCCCCCCGCCGGATAATCGAATCGACGACAGAGGGAGTATAGTGATTGTAAGCACCTGCGCCCAGGAAGCAGATCAGATCGTCGGTGCTTTCATTTGCATCTGCCAGGCTTCGGAGCTCTCCTAAGACTTCCATTTCGGTGAGCGCTGGAGGTAAGTTCAGCTCTGGGAAGCGATGCTTCTTTGGGACATCCGCGAATAATTCCTCCAGATTCGCGATCCCAATCGTTTTTAGCATAGCATCCCGGTCTTCAGATGTATGAGGTATAAACATTTTCTCTCCTGACCGGTCTAAGATTAAATCCGATTATCCTTTTTCGGCAATATGCTTCTCGTAGGATTTGGCATCCAGCAAGGCGTCCAATTCAGCCTGATCCGAGATCTCCACTTTCACCATCCAGGCATTTCCATATGGATCGCTGTTTACGGTCTCTGGTTTATCAGGCAGCTCTTCGTTGATTGCAACGATTTTGCCGCCAACTGGCATATACACGTCGGCAGCTGCCTTCACCGATTCGAGCGTTGCGCAAGCCTCGCCCTTCTTGATCATTTCACCTTCAGATGTGACAACTTCGACGAAGACGATGTCTGAAAGCTGATTCTGGGCAAAATCTGTGATCCCTACGGTCCCAACTTTGCCATCGATACGGATCCATTCGTCATTTTTTGTGTATTTCAGATCGGATGGGATATTCATGTTAACTCTCCTTATTAAAGATAGACTTGAATACATTTATTTTTTGCATAAAAACCAAAAGGCGCACACCCAGGCAGTGTGCGCCTCTGTCGGTGACCTGAGAGATTTACACCGGCAATGCCGGTGCTTGCCCCGTCGGTGTCCTTCGCCACACCAAAAAATCTTTGGATCAGTGCAGTCCGGGACTTTCCAGAGACATCCAGGTTCAGAGTCCTTCTACCTGAGAGTTTCATCAGCCATAAATGATGCCAGATTTGGTCATCAATTATGTTTGATTTGCCCCTTCGGTGCCTGTCTGAACAGACAGGTCTCTCCTCTGCTCCAATTGGTATTCATCAAAATGATCGGTTAATTCAACCAATCATTTTGATTTTATGGTGCATACCTCGAAAAGTCAAGTGAAGAATGTATATAGTATCCATCGCGAATCTCACATGTCGCGATGAATGGGGAATACACTGGGAATGTCAGAAATTAATTCCAGTGAGCGCTTGCTAAACCCAACCCTGGCTTTTGATAAAGTTGGTGACCACGGGGATATTGAACATCTCTCCCTGGTATGCTTTATACGCCCAATAGAACATGATAAACCAAATGATTGCGCCGCATCCAAGTGTGAAAACGGCGATGATTGGTACAAGGATAATGAAAACTATGCCAACTGCGAGGGCTTGTACTGCATGAAATTTGATGAAAGGTCGGGACTTCTTTTCCTCCATCAAGAGCATGATGATGGGGACTATTGGGGAGAATACATAGCCTAAAGCAGCCCATAGTTTATCGTCGCTGGTATAACCTGTTGGCTCAACTTGGTCTGTCATGGAAAATTGCCTCCGGATTCTAGATATTGGTAGGATTGTTCACCGCTTGATTGCTGTGTACTCGCTGAATTTTACATCTATATCTGAAAATTGGGGGAAAATGGTGGGATTTATTGAGCGCCAGAGGAGATGTAATTTATCCGAATTCATGCTGAGCTTCCATTCTTGTTCCGGCTGCTCTACCGGCTGAGATCGTTTATAAATGCCAGGTAATGATGAATAACAGCGTAAAAAGGCTGCTGATGATTAGCTGGCGAATCCCTATGGCTGTTGGTTTCCAATGGATAGCAGGCTTGAATGTTCCAAACATTGTTTCTAACCACTGAAGTAAATAAGGTAAGAAAAGCCAAGCTGAAACGAATTGGGCAGTCGAAAGTAAGATTACCAAACCAAGATTGAAGGAGGTATATAGGATCGCTCTACGACCCATTCGAATCAGCTCGCGCTTCGGTAGGATTTTTTCCAGGCTGCGCTGGTCAAGGCGCAGATATGCATATACAATCGATGCTGCCGATTGAAGCCAAACGAGAATAAATAGAAGCCACCCAGTTGGATCTGGTTTTGAAACGCCAACCCAATAAGCAGCTGGAGCGCTCAGCGCCAATACGCCGCTTCCAACAAGCTCTATCCCCATTTGTTTGCGTTCAGCTCGCCTGGTGACCAGGACAAGGTGCCAAATAAAAACCGGCACGCCTGGAATTGCCAGGTAAAGCAGGTAGCCAAATTCCATTAAGATCAACCCGCCTAGCGCCAACAATCCGACCACGCTGTATATGCCTACCCAGAACCAGGCCGGACCGAGCTCTCGTTTGGATCGCCTGCCGCTGTAAGCTTTCACTAGAATAGTGACCGGCTGACGAACTAAGAATGCAGCCAAAGCGGAAATGATCAGCATTAAGCTGGCGAAAGACCATTGGTTTGCAGCGAAGAGACCGATTAAAAGTGGGCTTAATAGGAATACCCACGATCCATGGTCTTGAGGCAATGCGATGTGTTGGATAAATAGTTTTTTGATTATTGGTTTTTGATCTGCAGATACCATGCCATTATTATAATAATTTTCCGCTGTAATTTGCGAGAACTAGGTTTTGAACTGCCAGGCGAATGGCTTCGACCAGATCTTCATTTATAGGGGTCGAACTGCCGCACCAGACGGATAATCACATAGTGTTTTCCGGCATTGAGAGATCTAATACAAGCACATCAGGGTTAAGCAGACCGGATTTATCCAGCGCTTCGACGCCATTTTTGGCTTCTTCGATTATTCGAAAATTGGCGGAAGTATTACTCCCCTGACCGAATCCGCTAAAGGAGCGCAGGAATTTTAGCAAAGGATTTTGAGAATGTTCTGTTGAACGTGGATTTATTCAGGAATTGCGTTACTCCGAACTTACCACGGAGGATATTCAATTTCTTTATAATCCGTCAAATAATCCAGACATTTTTTGATCAGGTTGGGGCTCAGGCCAGGCTAATGAAAAATGCTCAGTCTGCATCAGCTTCATCACCTTTTCTTTGGGCAGCCGTCTGAAAAGGTTTCCGGGTCCAAACTGGGTCCGATGACAGTTCAACGCATCCCATTTCAATTCAACGGTTGGCGCAACATCCAAATTCACATGGACCTTCTCATCAGGCCAACCCAGGGTGGTATCGTTCATCCATTCCAATTCCTCGGTATCCAATCCTAATTCCTCCATCTGGGCGCGCATTGCCTCAAAAAACGAGCGCGGGATTGCTGTATAAAATAGCCTTTTTGCTTGCCAGGCATCTCCCAGTTCTGGATATTGATCTGGATTTCCTGCGGCTTGGAAGGCTGCCACCGTGTGTCGATGAATTGCTATATGGTCTGGATGTCCGTATCCCCCATTTGGTTCAAAAGTGACGACCACTTCTGGTTGAAGGCGGCGAATTAATCCTACCAATTTTGGAATGACAATTTCTGAAGGAATATTGATAAATGCCAGCGGATTCTGATTTTCTTGTGTGCCAGCCATACCGGAATCGCGATAATTGAGGAAGATAAGTTGCTTAATACCCATCGTTTCGGCAGCGCATCTCAGTTCGTTCTCACGTACTTCCCCCAAACTATCGGGTGTTGCAAAGCTTGGGTCAGAGATTTCGCCTGCTTCACCACGGGTAGCGCAAACTAACGAGACATCCACGTTTTCCTGGGCATACCGTGATATTGTGCCGCCTGTGCCAAATGCCTCATCATCTGGATGTGCGAATAAAGCCATAAGGGAGTGAGCTGACATATTTTGCCTCAGTGAAATCTAAGATATTTGAAAAAATCAATGATCTATTGAGTTTAAACCTTAATTTATCGAATTAGTTTAGTTTCTCATTAGCCTTCCAGTGAGGATATTTAAGTTGGTTATTCGATCTCGTGATATATTTGCAAATATGGAGATAGAGAATAGGGATCTGCGCCGTGAGGCAAGCGCTTATGCAATGCGCTTCGTGCACAGTGGAATGATGCTTGGGATAGGAACCGGCAAAACGGTTGGATATTTTATCGAATTGCTTGGTGGTCTATTTCAACAAGGGGATCTTCATCATATCCAGACCGTACCAACCTCAATCAACAGTGCCAATATGTTAAAAGAATATGGAATCCCAATAGTCAGCTTGAGCGATATTCCCACCCTGGATCTGGCGATTGACGGAGCGGATGAAGTGGACCCAGCATTAAATTTGATCAAAGGTCTGGGGCGAGCGCTACTGCGCGAGAAAGTTGTCGAAGTTCACGCCCAGGAGCTGCTGATCTTGGTAGATGAAACCAAGCTTGTTCAAAAGTTGGGGACTACCTGCCCGCTTCCGGTGGAGATCCTGGCTTTTGAAGCGCAGAGCCATATCCGTTGGTTGAATACTCTAGGCTGCCGCGCCGAGCTTCGCCTGGAAGAGGATGGATCGCCGGTCGTCACAGATAACGGCAATCTTATGGCGCTGATGTGGTTTGATGAGGGGATCCCAAACGCTTACGACCTGGATCAAAAACTGAATAATCGACCAGGTATTCTTGAACATGGCCTGTTCCTAGACATGACTACCAGGGTGATAGCGGCTTGTAATGAAGGAATCCATCTCATGGAACGCGACCATGGCAGCTAAAATTGCACCCTCTATTCTATCCGCCGATTTCGCGAAGTTGGGCGAGCAAGTTCAAGAATGCATCGCCGCAGGTGCAGATTATATCCATGTCGATGTTATGGATGGACATTTTGTTCCTAACCTGACCGTTGGGCCTTTGGTTGTGTCTGCCTTAAGCCAGCAAGTGCATGACGCCGGTCTGATTCTCGATACCCATTTGATGATAGAAGCCCCCGAGCGATTGATACCGGATTTTATAGCAGCCGGCTCTGATATCATCACTGTCCATGTCGAGACTTGCCCGCACCTGCATCGGACCATACTGATGATCAAGTCGAATGGAGCCCGCGCTGGCGTAACACTTAACCCTGCGACACCGCTGCAACTGCTCGATGAAATCTTGCCCTTTGTCGATTTGGTGCTGATCATGTCTGTCAACCCTGGTTTCGGCGGTCAGGAATTCATCCTAACCAGCCTGGAGAAGATTCGCCGCCTCCGAGCAATGTTGGATGTGCGAGGAATTCAAGATGTAGAAATTGAAGTGGATGGAGGGGTTTATCCAGAAAATGCGGCGAGGCTCGTTCAAGCTGGAGCCTCTGTGCTCGTAGCAGGTTCAGCGATTTTTAATTCTTCCGGAAGCATCGAGGAAAATATTGCTGCCCTGCTCTCAGCCTCTCGGCAGGCTGCATGAATGAGTTTACGTCAATTGTCGCACTCAATAAGAATTCACAAGCTGACCATTTGACGGGATTTCCAGTGAGAACAGCCCATCTCATTGTGCATCTGATCTCCTCGTTTATAATAAACTCAGAACTTGAAAGTATCTCTGCCAAATCCCAATGCTAACGGACGAGGATTAATGATTGTAAATAAATTTAATACTAAAAGAACACTCTTTTTATCGGTTATCGGAATGTCAATGATATTAATTACATCCTGCGCTGGTCAGGTAGAGCAAACGAATGCAGCTCAATCAGCACCAATTGTCAACAGCCTGGCATCGAATCGTCCCTCAGCTGGTGTCCCCAAACAGGCGGTACCCGAGTTCTAATGTAGAAGCGAATTTGCCGATCGAGCCAGTGATCTCGGAATTGGTGAGCGCCAAAAGCGATACTACTACTCAGCTTCAATCCAATCCACTTCCTTCAATACCGCCATTGCCCGCCAATGATGCAGACCAACTCAAAATCTTACCCGAAGCTGAAGTTGCTTCACAACCTGATGCTGAACAGATCCAGCCACAAGCCGATGTGGATCTGTCCATCGCGGTTGAACCTAAGGTCGGTTTTCGAGCTCCGGATTTCAGCCTCAACTCTTTAGATGGTCAATCTCTTCAGCTCGCTCAACTTCTAGGAAAACCTATGGTGATCAATTACTGGGCGACCTGGTGTATTCCATGTAAAAAAGAGCTTCCGATCCTTGAAAAACTCAGCCAGGAATACTCGCAAAAGGGTGTGGTTTTTGTGTCTGTAAATGCGATAGATCAAGATAACCTGGATAACGTAAAGTCGGTCGTTAATGAGTTGAGCATGACTTTTCCAGTCTTATTAGACGAGAACCGAAAATTTGCCGATACCTACCGGGCGATCTTCTTTCCGACGACATTTATTATCGATGCGAGTGGGGTTATCCGTCAGGTCAGTCTCGGTGATAACACAGAGGAAGAGCTGCGTCTAAGCCTGGATCAACTCATATCAGACAGTCTTTAACTTGAATTCTTAAGGTACTTTATTCGTGGTTTTTCCAATGAACGAATCGAATCGCATCCTGGTTTTTGCCAGACCTGGTCACTTCCGTGAAAGCCTGGTTGCTGTTTTAATGACGCTTCCGCAATCGGAATTGTTCCTGCTGAACAGCCTTAAACGGGATGAAACAGAGGTGCTTTCCCCTGGTTTGGATACCCTTGTCCTCGCTGATCCGGATGGTTTGACCCGGGAAAATGCAGCCAGTCTTCAATCTATCAAAGATCGATATCCAGGTATTCGTTGTGTTGCGCTGGTGGATAATGTTCAGCAATCAAGAGCAGCCAGAGACTTGAGCGTGGACACAGTTCTTCCTAGGGGGGCGTCTGCTGGTGAGCTGCTTGCCACGATAAAGCGACCGCTTTCAAGAGCAAGCTATCGTGCTACTGCAGCGACCTGATCGAATAGTTGTCCCCCAAATCCTGAAGTGACAGTTTGAATTAACGACATTAAACTTAATAAAAACGACTCACATCGAACAGGTGTGAGTCGTTCCTAAAAATAAAGGCAGATTCAGCCTGGATTATCGACGATAGGCTGGGAGGTAGAACGGACGCTTCACAATCTTCGCCTTCAAGGATTTATTTCGGATTACGATATCGATTTCTGCATCGACGGCTGAAAATTCGGATTGCAGTAGCGCCATCCCTAAATAACGTTCAGTTGTTGGCGAGAACATCCCTGATGTAACATGGCCAATTTGTTTTCCATCTACCTGAACCGGGTAGTGCTCACGCGCAACTCCTCGCTCTACCATCTCAAAACCAACGAGAACTCTGGGAGGACCTTCCAGCTTTTGCTTTAGGAGTGGATCCCTACCTATGAATTGTTTATCCAGACTGAGCGCAAATCCCAGACGTGCTTCAATTGGAGTGATCTCTGAGCTGATTTCATGTCCATAGAGCGGCATGCATGCTTCGAAGCGCAGGCTGTCGCGCGCTGCAAGTCCGATCGGCTTTACCCCCTCAGGTTCGCCTGCTTTCAGAATCCCCAGCCACACTTTTAAGGCGGATTTGCCGGCACGAACAGCTCAAAACCATCTTCGCCAGTGTAGCCAGTGCGCCCAAGTAGAGCGGGCACATCACCGAGCAGATTGACCTGGATTGCGGAGAACCGTTTTGACTTTTGCAGGTCAACATCTGCAATCCGGTTCAGGATCTCAATCGCGCCCGGACCTTGAAAAGCCATCATGTAAGTTTCTTCCGAGATATCCTTGACACTTACATCGAATTTGCCTGTATGCGCATTGAGCCAGGCAACATCTTTCTCTCGGTTGGAAGCATTGACAGCCAAGAAGAAATGAAATCCATAATCTGGATCGGGCATCTTATAGACAAATAAATCATCCACACAGGTCCCATCTTTATAACAAAAAATCGCGTAGTGCGCATCAAGCATCGCCATTTTTGTCACATCGTAAGAGACCATTTTGTTTACAAATATTTCTGCCTCTGGACCGCGAACCAGCACCTGACCCATGTGGTCGATATCGAACAGTCCAGCTACCTGGCGAGTGGAATGGTGCTCTTGGATCGGTCCAGTTGGGTATTGAACTGGCATCTCCCAACCAGCAAATGGCACAATTCTGCCACCATGATCCACGTGCCATTGGTATAAATTGGTTTGTTTAAGTGCCATAGGATTCTCCTTCAAATTTCCCTTGAGCTTAATGAGTATTTCAAACTTGTTGGATTATCAACACACAGCGATATTCGGGTTATTGGAAATGCCAACTTATATTTGACTCTGGTCGGCTGAGTTTCTATTAAAGGTTGCAGTTTATCGACCCCTTGAACAAATGATCAGCGAAACTGCATTGGGACTGCGACCATCCTGATGACCAATGCCAAATCTCCAATAAGGATATCAGGTCACTCGATTTTCTTGAAAAAAAGGTGTAACAATTGATATCTCTATGACTGAGTATACAAATATCTGCACTAAAAATGCAATAGACGAAAGGCACAGGTATTGATGGATATACGTAATCACACTGTCAAGTATGGATGATTGGAAAATGAGATGGATTATCTCTGATCGGTACAGGTATAATTTCATTTCCGAGTTTGATCCCCGAGATAAGGCAGGACCTATGCAGCCACCTGATGAAGATTCACTAACCATGGATGTGGGTGTCCGATTAAAGCAGCTACGTTCAGAGAGGGGAAAATCTCTTCGGGCTTTAGCCCGTTCGAGTGGTCTGTCTACAAATGGATTGAGCATGATTGAGAGAGGTCGTACTTCTCCATCAGTCAGCACCTTATATAAACTGGCAGATGCGTTAAGCGTCCCTATTACTGCTTTTTTCCGAAATGAACCAGATCGACAGGATATCGTTTTTAGGAAATCGAAAGAACGAAGGAGCGTCGCAATCCCTAAAGGGGTGTGGGAAGGATTGGGCGGCGAGTCATTTACTGGTAGAGTTGAAGCATTCATGATCACTCTGGAAAAAGATGCTAACAGCGGTATGGATGGGATGATCCACACCGGGGCTGAACTGGTGCTGTGCCTCGAAGGAGAATTGATTTATTATGTTGAGGAACATAAATTTCTACTGGAGGCAGGCGACAGTTTAATCTTCGCCGCACAGCTCAAGCATCATTGGACGAATGCAGGTGAAAGCACCGCAAAAGCAGTTATTATTATATCGGGTTTTGAAACAGGAGAACGGCCGTCAGAATTTCATGCAGCCAACAGACAATAAGGCACAACTAAAGGTATTCGTAATACCTGTTAAAAAGGAGGTTTCACAAGAGTAGAGCATACCTCCCTACTATTTTCGCAAAAGCTGGTACTAGTGCTATAATCCGTTCTCACAATCCCGGTCCACTTAAGGATTTGTTGGATGATCGAATTGTTTTTTATATTAGGTTGCGAGATGCGTCTCGGCATTAGGAGAGAACCAGCTGGTCCAAATTCCTGAGACAGGAATAATCCTTCGACCCTCGGGGCGTTTGAGATCAGGTGTCAAGGTTATAGATATTGGCATTTTAATCCTATCGCCCCACGCTCCATACGTAGGGCGATTTTTTTATGGATAAACAGGAGGACATTTATGGATAAGACACACACCTGTGGCGAGTTGCGCTCGTCGCATGCGGGACAGGAGGTCCAGCTTGCCGGGTGGGTTCATCGGCGCAGAGACCACGGAGGCTTGACGTTTGTTGATTTGAGAGACCGATTTGGATTGGTTCAAATCGTCGCTGATCCTATTCGATCACCTGAGGCGCATAAGAAACTCGAGGAAGTTCGAAATGAATGGGTGATCAAGGTGACCGGAAGCGTTCGACGGCGTCCTTCTGGGGCAGAGAATCCAAACATGCCAACAGGCGAAATCGAAGTAGAGGTGAGTGAAGTAGAAATACTGAATCCTGCGAAAACCCCGCCGTTCGCGATTAATAAGGATGAGGAAGTCGACGAGAACACTCGCCTGCGTTACCGTTATTTGGATCTTCGGCGCGAGCGAATGGCGCGAAATCTGATTCTCCGGCATCGGGTTGTGAAATTCATCCGTGACTTCTTGAATGCCAATGGTTTTATCGAGGTGGAAACACCGATCTTATTTAAGACCACTCCAGAGGGTGCTCGCGATTATCTGGTGCCTTCCCGTGTACACGCAGGTGAATTCTATGCTCTTCCGCAGTCGCCTCAACAGCTAAAACAATTGCTAATGGTGGCAGGTGTTGAGCGGTACTTCCAAATTGCCAGGTGTTTCCGTGATGAAGACCAGCGCGGCGACCGGCAGCCTGAATTTACCCAGCTCGATCTGGAGATGTCATTCGTCAGGCGAGACGATATTATGCGCATAGCTGAGGATTTATTCACCAGACTGGTAGCAGAGGTCACACCGCATAAAAAGCTGCTCATGAGTCCCTGGCCTCGTCTCACATATCGAGAGGCGATGGAGCGATTTGGAAAAGACAATCCGGATCTGCGTTACGGTCTCGAGCTGAAGGACGTCAGCGATCTTGTGGTAAGCAGCGGTTTTAAGGTGTTCGAAACCACGATTTCCCAGGGTGGAGATGTGCGTGGGATAAACGCGAAAGGCTGCGCAGAGTACACTCGCAAACAGATCGACGAACTCACAGACTTTGTGAAAACTTTTGGTGCAAAAGGATTAGCTTATATCGCTATTCCGCTCGAAGGTGAGATGCGTTCGACTTTTGCAAAATTCCTGCCACCTCCGCTTCTTGAAAAGCTGATGGACCGGATGGAAGCTCAACCTGGCGATCTCTTGCTTTTTGTTGCAGACCAACCAGCGATTGTATTTAAGTCGTTGGCGCGTTTGAGAGTGCTCTTTGCGGAACGGATGAACCTTGCCGACCCAAATTTGCTTGCATTTTGTTGGGTGATAGATTTTCCCTTTGTAAATTGGAATGCAGATGAGCACCGTTGGGATCCAAGTCATCATCTCTTTACTTCGCCGATGCCCGAGGATATCCCTTTGCTTGAGACCGAACCCGGAAAAGCGCGTGGGCAGCAGTATGACCTGGTATTAAATAATTATGAGGTCGGAGGCGGGTCGATTCGAATCCACAACCGCCAGCTCCAGGAGCGGGTCTTTTCCTTGATTGGATTAGATCCAGCAGTGGCTCAAGAACGCTTCGGGCATATGTTGGAAGCCTTCGAGTATGGAACTCCTCCGCACGGTGGGATCGCCCCAGGGATCGATCGAAATCTGCATGATCCTTGCTGATGAACCCAATATCCGGGAAGTAATCGCTTTTCCAAAGAATCAGGCAGCTCGCGATGTTATGGCGGACGCGCCATCGCCTGTGGAGCCAAAACAGCTTTCGGAACTGCACCTGATCGTTGATTTGCCGCCGGAAAAACCCGTTATGCTTCCATAAATTTGGAAATATTGGGTCGAATTGTCTGGACGACTTTTCTAATCCAAAATCATCTACTCACGAAGATTCTTTTATGGTATAAAATATTTGCCCTACCGTGCACGTGATGCCGCATTACCGGTTTTGAGCCAACAATTTTAGATGGGGTCTCAATCTTCAAAGAGTGACGCGATAGGCACTAGCCAAGGCGAAGTTCTTGAGGCGAGGCCCAACCTGCGAAGGCAGGTTCAAAACTCAGCAGCACACGACATGGTGGGGTTTCTCGAGCCTGGATACAGGTGAGAAAAATGGTGCCTCTTACATCCGTAGGAGGCACCATCATTTAAACAGGGGTATTGTTCAAAGACTGGTGTTTCTAATAATGCTCAACCAAGTCAGATCATCTAGAAAAGCACAGATGCCAGCTCTCGCCGGTACATTTGGGCAGTATCATTCTGATCTCCGAGAAGTTCCAGCAGGGAGAGCATGACATAGCGGGCTACATCGTTTCGATAGTGCTTGTCCTCCCTTAAGATATCAAGCAAACCATCCATAGCTGCTTCATGGTTCCCGCGTTCAACCAATCTCAGAGCCCGATTGAAGGCTGGATCGAGTGGTTTATCATCTTCTGGTAGGCTTCCCGCTCTTAATTGACGCAAGGATTGGACAAGCGGCAGAAGCGTTTGAGCGCTTGTGTATTCTCGACTAGCAGGGAAGTTTGTCAGGACCGCGAAACTCTCATCGATCTCGCCTTGCAGCAAAAGGCTTTTTGCCAATCCGAGAGAGGCTGAATGGCTGCCTGCTGAAAGCGAAAGCGCTTCTCGGAATGCTTTTTCAGCTTTCACCGGTTGCTTCAGCGCTAAAAGGCTCATGCCTCTTTCGAGTGCAAGATCTCCCTGACTTGGAGCGATCGATTTCAGGAATTCTCGCAATCGAGGCTCGGGTTGAACACCCGCAAATTCCGCTATCATCGCCCCATTTCTGAATGCTTTCACAGCAGGTATGCTGTGAACCCCATATCGAAGAGCCAGGTTTGGACTCTCGTCTACATCGACCTTGGCTAATCGAAAACTTCCCTTGCCCTCTTGTGCAAAACGCTCCAACACTGGTCCAAGCATCTTACAGGGACCGCACCATTCTGCCCAAAAATCAACCACCACTGGCGTTTGTTGTGAAAATGCCAGAACCTCGTATTCGAAGTCGGCTTCAGAGACATTCACGATAAATTCTGATGCCATCATAATTTTTCTCCACTATCTTCTTCATTTATCCAATACCTTTGGTTTCTAAATCAACCTGTTTTCTAAATCGAGATTTTACCAGGGAACTATAAGATTTCTATAAACATAACGAATATTTTGCTGCTGAGGTTTCATGCTCCTTATTACTGACACATTCTGCAAATGAATCAAATTCAATGGGCATGGTACTTGCATCCAAATTAGCAAACCAGATGAGTGAGGCACCTGTGGAATTGAAACCTTCTGTCCAAGTTCAAAATCGCCTAGGTCTCCATTATTTCCCTGACACAATTCATTATCGTGTTAAAGATGTTGAGACATGGCTTCCGGAATTGAAAAAGATGGGTATTGCTTGGTTGACCCTCATCGCGCCTGTTGAGCGAGCGATCCCAGAGTTTTTTATACGCAGTTTGATCGAAGCTAGCATACAGCCTGTACTTCATTTTCAGATTCCTGCTCAAAACCAAAAGCGCATCGAGATATCCCAGCTGCTGCTGAGCAGCTACGCTCGTTGGGGGGTCAAGTATGCGGCATTCTTCGACCAACCCAACAGCCGGACGAGTTGGAGTCCATCAGATTGGGCACAGCCAGACTTGGTCGAACGTTTCATGGATCTGTTCATTCCGATTGCAGAGACTGCGCTGGACGAGGGGTTGGTGCCGGTCTTTCCCCCCTTAAAACCCGGCGGTGATTATTGGGATTTATCTTTTCTTGAGAGCGCGCTTAAGGTCATGCACGATCGCGGCCGGACCCGCTTGCAAGAATTTATGGCTTTGGGTGCATACGCATGGATTAATCGAAAACCGGTTTCCTGGGGGATTGGAGGTCCCGGAAAATGGCCTGAAAGTCAGCCGTATTTTACTCCCCCGAGCAGCCAAGATCAGCTTGGTTTTCGAATTTTCGATTGGTACGAGTCAATTGCAATGCGCCGGCTTGGCAAACCACTACCAATCCTTTTACTTCGGGCCGGGTCAATCCCAATTGAACACCTCAATTCGAAGCTGAATCAGCCAGATTGGAATGCCCATGCCGGTTCCATCATGTCTGCTGTAAATGTTCTCGAACAGAACGAATCTACTTCTAGCGAAGAGCGATTTGGGTTAGACCAGGTGGTAGCGTGTAATTTCTGGTTGGTTTCAGCTCCCGAAAATAGTGAGTATGCAAGCCAGGCCTGGTTCCAGGCTGACGGGCGTCTTCCGATCGTCAGTAGTTTCTATCGACACCATGCCCAAAAAGATTTATTCAACCCTGATGAGCGAACTGACTACAAATGCCCGCAGACAACAGACGTTGAATTCGATCCCTCTATCCAAGGACATGATGAGGTCAATGAGGGCTTATCTAACCGTTCAGAAAACTCAAAAGGCGATGTAACTAGAAAAGTGGAGCCGGTGGCTGAAATCCAGATCGTGACGAACCTGGAAGAATCTCAGAGTGAACAGAAGTCTGGATTAGAAGCAGAACGACCGATTTTTCATTACGTTCTGCTCCCGCTCTATGCCTGGGGCGCTTCTGATTGGGATATGAGCATTATCCAGCCGCTTCTGTTCGATTCGCATCCGACAGTAGGTTTTTCGCTGGCTGAGGCCCGCCATGCGGAGAGAGTTACCGTGGTCGGAGGCGAAGGGGCAATATCTTTCGAAGCGCTGGAGATGCTCAAATCGGCAGGCTGTGTGGTTGACCGAGTCAGGGACGATGGCACATTATTTGCACCATAAGATTCAGGGGTTTATTTTCAAAATCACGAATATTGACTAATTGGGAGGCACCCTCCATGACTGGTTGGAATGACAAGAGCTTTATACAAAATTCGGTTTCAGAGTATCCAGGTCCGTCAGTAAACTTGGATGGTCCTTCAAAGATCGAGTTCCATCGTCCAATCCTGAAGGTAATAGGGCTTGGCGGAGCTGGCTGCAACGCAGTAGAGCGAATGATGGAGCTCGGATTGACCGGAATAGAATTCATCGCGGCAAATACTGATCAACAGGCACTGAATAAAACCTCAACCCCTACTAAGGTCCTTCTCGGACCCACTACCACACGTGGTCTTGGGGCTGGTGGGGACCCCAATAAAGGCAGAGCAGCTGCGGAAGAAAGTCGAAAAGAGCTGGCAGCCGTCCTGGCTGGTGCAGATATGGTATTTCTCACTGCAGGAATGGGGGGTGGCACAGGTACAGGTTCAATTCCAGTTGCGGCGGAAATCGCGAGATCGCAAGGCGCTGTGACAATAGCGATTGTCACCACGCCGTTTACTTTCGAAATGGGTCAGCGTCAGAAGAATGCTAATGAGGGGTTGGGTCGTTTGCGCGATTTCACCCATACTCTGGTCGCAATCCCGAATGATCGTCTGCTTTACGTTGCCCCACGAAACCTCCCCATGGAAACAGCCTTTCGCCTGGCAGATGATGTCCTCCGCCAATCTGTTCAAGGAATAACTGAATTGGTGACTGAGCCAGGTTTGGTCAATGTGGATTTTGCCCATATTCGCCGGTTAATCCTGTTAGGAGGTGGTGCTTTAATGGCAATAGGCCAGGGCCAAGGTGAAGGGAAGGTCAAGCAGGCTATTGATCAAGCCTTGCATCATCCGCTCATGGACACTGTTTCGCTGACGAATGCCCGCGGAGTGATTGTTAATTTTACCGGTGGATCCGACCTCTCCCTATTCGAGATTCAGGAATCGCTGATGGGGCTGCAGGAACAGACCGGCGCCCAAGCCGAAATTGTCTTTGGGGTGATCACAAACGAAACCATGAGGGATCGATTGCAGGTAATTTTGATGATTACGGGAATAGGTTCGACGACGCTGGAGGAAGCGATGGGAATCCGGCAGCCAAAATCAATCCCCTTAAATCAGCAAGATCTGATTCCTGCCTTTTCACAACCGGCTGTCAACCAGTTCTCCGATCGGGAGCTGCCGCCGTTCTTCAGGAACAGAAATCGATGATGATGAATGAGCGATTAATCAGCAACGTTTGTCGGGAAGTTTATCGGCGCTTCCCTGAAATGCATGGAACAAGACCAAAGATCCAGCCCTACGGCTCGGAAAAATCACAAGCGGTCAATCCGGTTCCAAAATATCTGCTCATTTTCCAGACAAAGAGTGTGACGCATACCCAACACACTATTCCATATTCAGTCAGAGTTGTGGTGAATTCTCAAGGCAAAATTCTAAAGATGAGCATGTCGCGCTGAGGCGTTGAAAACGGATGAAGCACCTGCAGAATGCAGAAATTTTCTTTTGGAAAATATCCATAGGGCTGATGAAAAATCGGCGAGTCTTTACAATCAGTCTGTTCGCCAGCTTGCTGTTTGTGCTACTTCTAACCTTGCTTACTGTGAATGCAGTATTGTCTGCAAATCAACCCGAGGGCAGCGAAATCGACAATTTATTTGAGAATCAACCCGCTACGGAGGGAACAACTTTCTCCGGTTCGATTTCGAGGCATGGTCTGGAGCAGCAGAATCTTCTCATCATCCTGGTTGATTCACTGGCTGAGGAAAATCCTGAATTGCACGGGGTTTGGTTAGCCGGGCGGATTGTAACAATCCCGCAGATCGTGTTCCTGCCTCTCTACCCTTCCCCGTCCCAAACCGAGCAGGGAGCGTATGCGGCTGAATTCAGCCTTAGTGAAAACGGCCAACCTTCCGATCAGTTTCAGACGTTTCTGCGGTCCAAGGAGATCTGGTGGGACCATTTTATCCTTATGGATGAACCCGCTCTGGCAGACCTGGTAGCGCTTACTGACGGAGTTCTTTGGAATGGGGTGCAGGTCAGTGGATCCGGAGCCGTCGTGGAGATATTAGCGGCTGGAACTTCACCAGAGAGCAAGCTAGAAGCCCAGGCTTTAATCGCTAATGAGATCTGCCATTCAGCTCAAGGTCTTGTTCTCAACGCTGACCCTATGATTCTTTGGGGTCTGCTTACCCATCGTATGCGTTCAGACTTTCAGCTCGAAACGGTGAAGGCGGCTCAAATTGAATTTTCCCAACCGGGCGGCAGACCCCTTTGTGAATTTCCTACAATAACAGAAATTACTTTTGGGAGTGATGCAGGAAATTCACCTGGGAGCAATTAATCTGCGAGAAAGTATTATGAGCGGTCGATCCACATGTACTCAGGAGGCAAACTGAAGAATGCTAACATCATTCACCCTTGCAGCAATTGTGATTGGGATGATGTTCCTGGTTGGAATGGTTACATTTGCAGCCGGAATTTATATCATGGCTTTTCGTGCTTCCGGGAATGATGTAAAAGCCTTGGTAGCTCAGACTGCTCATCTTGTCCAAAAAGGAATAGCCGAAGATATCACAGGTCTGGTTGGAAATGCCACAGATCTGGTTGATGCTATGAATCAGCTGGTACGAACAACCCGAGGGGTGGGGATATTCTTGACAGTCGTCGGTATGTTCTTAATGGGTTTGGCATGCTGGCTCGCAATCAAAATCTATCAGGTGAAGCCATGAGTAAACCTTATTTTTCCATTGAATTAAAAAACCGCTTCCCAGCATCTGAGTGGCACTGGCTGCTCCTGGCACTGCGTCAGGATGATGTGGTTTGGAGTGCCTTGGAAGACGAAGAATTTAGCAGGCGTGCGCTTGATTCGATACCTGCTAACGGTGCTGCCTGGTCGCCAGCCGCTCTGTCGCTCCTTTCGTTAGACAATCTCATCTCACTGGAAGAGTTAAGGTTAAAACAAATCCAACCTCAGGAAGATGTGCTGTCTGGGCGCGCAAGCAAAGTATATGAAGATTGGATCCGAAAACCCTCCAATCCGGATCGCCTTGATACCGCAGGGCTTCTTGCGTTAACCCTGCTCGCTCAATTTCGGGTGAGCGGTTCCTGGCGAGAAATTTTTCGCCTGGAGGGTTTGACGCCTTCAGCCTCAAAAACCCCATTCGCCTGTGTATTTGGGATGACCCCCCACCCAATGATCATGATCCGGGAATTACTCCAATCCAAGAATTCTGGGTGGGCGAAATTGGGGGTGCATGTGCTGCTTTCAAATCCGACGCCACCCGAGAATCAACTGGTCGAGTTGAAAAATTTGGCTGAGGAACTTGATTCTCAATCGCTCTCAGCAATGCTCGAGACATTATCAGCTTTCCGTCCAAATCTGGCGGCATTGCTTGCGAAACAGCTTCTTGAAAATCCACCGGCGGCATGGAACCGCAGCCAATATTCATCCAGAGGCGTGGATGCGATAGGTCAGCTTGAACAAATGCTGATGACAATACGATCAGCCCAGGTCCATCAGATTGCCGGGCAGGCAGATCTGGCAGTTCCCGTGGTAGCCGATGGGTTGAAAATGATTCGTAAGGTGCGAGGACATCTCTCGGCGCAGCTTGCTCAATCAGTTGCTCACACGAAAGATTTAACCACCGATGAATGGGGGAGTACTGCTCAAGCTGCCAGTCTGGAAGCCTGGAAGCAAGCTGTTCAGCTTGCACCGGACGAACCGCTTTTTGTCGCCCAATATGCGATGACATTTTTCAAGGCCGGTAAATTTGATGATGCTCTCTCAATTTTGAAGCATTATTTCGCAGAAGAAACCAAAACGCTGACGCCCGAATTGATGCTCACCTATGCTCTCGTTCTGGATAAAGTTAATGATGTTGAGGAGGCAAAGAATGCCGCCGATCAGGCTCATCAACTTTATATTGAAACGCGAATATTATCTGAACAAGATTCAATTGCATTGGCAGATTTCTTTCTAAAATATGGTGCATTTGACAAGGCTCAGCAGGTTGCATTGATTGGATTGGAAGACTACCCTTCAAACCGTGACCTGCTGGCGATATTGGCGAAAATTCATTTGAATTCTGGAAATCCAGAAGAAGCGGCTGGTTTGGCATATGCGGCGCAGGCATCTGCCGCATATAGACGTGCAATCATTGGCGAGCTGGCTGCCGAGACAGAACCAGCCGAAGTGCTGGATTCAAACCTGGGTAATTCCAACGAGCAAAAAAGAAATCTCCAGACGCTATTGGTTGACAGCCTTGAAGCTTTGAACGCCTGGGAACCCGCATACCAGGAGAGGTTGGCTTTATTAGACCTTATGGAAGATCCTGATTCGGAAGATCTCAGAGCACTGGCGCATTGTGCCGCCGGGGCAAAGAAATTCGAAACGGTCATTGAAATCAGTCAGCGATTACTTCGCTTGAATCCGAATGACTTAATCGCGCATCAGCAAATCGCTGATGCCTCCGAGGCTTTGGGAGATTTCGACGCTGCTATTGAGCACTTCAATCGCACAATCCAGCTTAGTCCAGATCAAGCAGCATTTTGGAAAGGTCTGGTCCGTGTAAAGAACTCAACGGCGATGAAACCGGGGCATTTGAGAACTCTCCGGTCTGCTGGACAGGCACTGTCAGATGATCCCGATATCCAGCTTGAATTAGGTGAAGTGTACCTTTCCCAGGGTTCGCCCACACTGGCACTGCCATACCTTAGGAAGGCTCAATCGGCAGCCGTCTCTCCGGAAATGATGACCCTGGTTGCAGAGAGGTTAGGAAGGACACTCTTTCAGCTAGGCAGGTTGGATGAATCCCGCGAAGTTCTCGAACAGGTCATTCTCCAGTCTGCCGACCAAAAAACTGGTATACCAATGGCTGAAACTGTGAATTCTTCGAAGCCAGATACAGATATTGCCTTCACTTATGCACGAACGCTTCTGGCACTTGGGGAACCGGAGAAAGCAGTTCCATTACTGACCCAAGTTGTTAGAGACCGACCTGAAGACCCGATCGCTTGCTTGGATTTGGTGAAAGCGATGATGCAGCTCGGTGATCGTGTATCTGGAGCTAAGCGAGCATTACCTTTCCTTCAGAAACTCCTTGGGATCGTGCCAGATGGTTCTCTTAATGGATATTCGTCCCAACTCGAGGCTCAGCCGAAGCTGCGCGCTGAAAGCCGGGTGCTCCTGGCTGAAGCCTATGCCGCGACCGGGGATTGGGGAAAGGCGATGGATGCTTTCCGTCAGGCGATGGAAGAGCCTGCTAATCAGGAAAAAGAGATGCAAACGCGTCTCTCTATTGGCCTCGGCTTGACCGCATTGAAGCTTGAGCTGCCAGAAATTGCGGTAGCCGCGCTACAGGATGCAGCGCATGCCGAGCCGCTAAACCTGCAGGTTCAGCGTAATCTTAGCGAAGCTTACCTCTCGAATGGACTTGCTCAAGACGCTTTTCAGGCGGCCAAAGTTGCCCTCGAAATTGCCCCATCGGATATTGATACGCTCATCTGGTTCATCGATCAGGGAATGCGAATAGCCTCCCTTCCTGGTTCTTCTCAGAATGCTATACATGATGATCTGATAAAGGCTATGCAGGCAGTCTTGTCGAAAGCGCCCGATCGAGCTGATATTCTGCTTCGCCTAGGCGGGATCCTTTTCTTGGCTGGCAAACGAGCAGAAGCGGTTGAGGTATTCCGAAAGCTGGTAAACCTCGATACCCTGAAGCAGCAAATTGATATTCGGGCATTGTATCAGGCAGGTCTTGATGTGCTTGATACAGGAGATGCGCGATTGGCAGCTGCATTGCTGCAAAAATCAATCAGCCAAATGGAGAACAATGGATCGGGAAGACCTGCCGATTTTGAAAGCATCGGTGTGGCGGATCTGTACCTTGCACTTGAAAAAGCCTTGGAAAATCTGGGAGATTTCGACGGCGCCTTGGAGGCGATTAATCGGGCTTTAGACCTGGAAAATGCTCGGATAATCCTCCACATTGTCCGAGCCGACCTTTTGTTCAAAATCGGCAAATTCGACAGTGCCAGAGACGGACTTATGGAGGCGATCCAGCGCTGGCCGGAAGAAGCCTTGCTGCATCAACGTATGGCTCAAGTTCTTCGGGCTCAGGGCAGCTTAATGGAAGCACTCAAATCGATTGAAACAGGGATTACCCTTTTGAGTGATCCGAAAAATAAACAGCACCAGCGTGAAATCTATTTATTGGCATCCCGTCTAGCATTCGCGGGTCTGCGACCTCGCCGGGCTTTTGCATATTTTCAATCCGCCATCCCAGAAACCGATGCAGATTTTAATCGATTTGAATACGCAATATTACGAGCCGAGCTTGCAATTGAAGCTGGAGAAGAACAAATCGCATCCGAAGCTGTTTCCACTTTCGAGAGCCAGGCGGCACAATCCGCCGCGGCGCTGGCTGTTTCCAGCAGAGTGGCAGTCCGAAAAGGTCAAAAGGATGAAGCCATGCGAACCTGCCGTTCAGCTGTTCGAGCCTGGACAAAACAGCAGCTAAACCAACCTGGTCAGACGCCGGCGACCACAAAAGACGAATTTATTGCCGAGCTCTCAACAATTGGAATGGCAGCGCTCGAAAACCGCCAATGGGATCACGCTCTTTCTGTTTTTCGGCAAATGGTAGAAATGTTCCCAGAGGAGCCTCAGGCTCACTATAAACTGGCTCAAGCGCTCGTGATCATCGCAGAAGCCAAATCGCTTTCCGAGGATTTTGATGTAATCCAGAATGCTCCACCAAAGGATAGCCTGCTCGACGCTGCGTTCAAGCAATTTGAAGCAAACTTGAATTCTGCGGCCTCACAGACTGGCAGTTCCGAAATCTTGAAATCAGGTGAAATCACAGGTGATTGGGACGTTGAAATTAAGCGAGCGATCGGGATTTGTGGGCGGCGTGGAAGAGCCTGTTTCCAGCCAACAATCGAAAATGCTGCGGCGCTCGAATATATGCTCCAAACTCTGACGCCTGAAGTAAGCGATGTATCGGCATTGGTCATGGTATACCGAAAATGTGGGGTTAAAGATCGCGCCATCAGATCAGCCAAACTTGGCTCGCATCCAGTCTTCGAAGGGAAAGATCCTAGGGACGACCCGCAGATTGTGGCAAACCTCGCACTGGCCGAAATCGATCCTCAAAAGGCGATCGAAGTAATCAATGACAGCCTCGAAAACATTCTGCAACAGGGGATGCCATGGCCGGAAGTGCCAATGATGCGCTACTTACTTGCGAAGTTATATTTTATGCTGAAAGATTATCCTTCGGCCAAAGAGGAGCTTCATAAAGCGCTCACGGAATGGCCAGATGAACCGCGCTGGCAAGCTTTCTCGGCACAGCTCCGGCTCGCTGAGCCATCTGATAACCGCTTACAGCAGCTTGCAGAAGCAGTCGAATCTTTAGAAAAAGCTACGAATCAGGAGCCGGAGAACAGCGCTCATCAGCTTGCACTGGGAAAAGTTTATTTTGAAAGCGGTCAATATCAGCGAGCGGTGAAATCATTGACTCAGGCAACTCGATTGGAGCCAAAGAGCGCAGAAGGCTGGTTAGCGCTTGCAAAGGCTCAAAATTCTATCGGTGATTTGGATCAGGCTGCATTGAGCGCCGAACACGCAATCGATCAGTCAGATCAACAAATTGACGCCTTGCTTTTGAGAGCCGAAATCGCGATAAAGACCAATAATTACCGCGGTGCTTTGAGCCGAGCTCAAGCCGTGCTTCGCGTTCAGCCAGACCATCCACAGGGATTAACACTGCTTGCGCAGTCACTAATCGGATTGAACCGACCTGCTGAAGCGCTTGCCGCGATTGACAAAGCTATCCCGCGAAGTGCAGACCCACTCTCACTGCAGCTCCAGCGCCTCGAATTGATCCATCGCGCCGAAGGTCTCGAACCCGGCTTGAAGGCGCTTCAAGAACTGGTTGCCCAAAATCCAAAACAGGCTGCTTATCTGGCTCTGCTGGCAAACTGGCTGCAAGATGCTGGAAAACAAGATGCCGCGATTCAAGCGGCGCGCCTCGCTTTGCAAGAGGGATTAGAAGGGTTGACTTTTGCACAGCGTGCTGAATTGCATACGATGATAGGACTGCATCTGCGAAAAGCCGGACAATTGGATCAGGCGGTTCACCATTTGAGTGAAGCAATTTCTCTGGCTTCAGATCATCTGGACGCTTATTTGGAGCTTGGGCGCGTTTATCAGGAAAGACGCGAATATCAACAGGCGCTGAAGGTCTATCAGAAGGCAATCAATATGGCTGGTGGGGATTATCGTCCATATTATTATGCCGGACTAGCCCTAAAAGACAATAAGGATTATATGGCTTCCGAGGCGATGCTGCGCAAAGCGGCACAGCTCGCGCCAAATGAAGTATCCGTTCATCGGTTGCTTGGGGCGGTGGTTGCACTGAACCTCGTGCACGGACACCGTCTGGCTCCAGCAGAAGTTCGCGCAGAATAGTTGGATGACCTCCCTATGACTATCAAAGAGTTTCCCGCCTTGCAAAAACCGCTAACCCGCCGCGAATATCTGCAAATCATGCATGCGGGTCTCTCCGTCGGGCAATATACATTTGTCCGCCAGGCCTCTCTCAGTTGGTTGGCAGCATATCCGGGCGACCTGCAGATGAGTTTATTGTATGCCAGGGCGCTGTTTGGGGAAAATCGACTGCCGTCGGCTGTTCATGTTCTTAATGGTTTGTGCAAAATCGATCCAGAGTATACAGAATCAATCGATGCGCTTCTCGAGGTTCTGTCAACGATGAAGGATACAGATTATGGAAATCTCCTCAGTTCTCCGCGCCCCGGGACTGGCAAGGATTTTATTTCCAGCATCCAGGGCGCTGCCCAAGCTCACTGGTTTGCCTTAAATGGGGGCACGCAGAATGTGGAGTGGTCAGCCTCATGGGGAGGACCTCTTTGGCTTGCAAAACAAGCATTTAAAAATGGGGATTTAGAACTGGCTCGAGGCTTGTTGGATGAAATGTTAGAGAGTACGCCAGCCCACCCGCTCATTGGTATTACGTATCTTCAACTGATCGAAAAAGCTAAAGATTTTGACCGCCAGGCATGGATCTCTGCAGCGCGTCGTTATCATCATCAATGGCCAGACACGCTGTACTTCATCCTTCGACTTGCAGAGTATTCATTGCTCGATGGGAAGTCGGATTTTGCCGTAGCGCTGCTCCATCAGGCTGCATCGCGAGATATCGATGGTCAGGTCGCTCGCCGGCTGTGGGGAGAAGACCATTCATTTCGACCGCTCTGGCCAGAAAAACTTGAATTAACCATGAATTCAGATGGTTCCACCAGGAGTCCTTGCCAGGCTGGGTTGGAACCGTCTAACTGAGGGAGTTCTACCGTCTCAGCCAGTGGATTTAAACTTCAATCAAAAAAATGATGAAGCATCGTCGAATCCGCTCGCAGAGGGAGAATTTCCACCAGAAGAAGAATTGCCATCAGAAGAAGAATTGCCACCAGGTGAATATAATAAACCGTTAAAAGTCATGGCACCAGGATCGGACTCGGTGGTCATCTCGGAATCCCTGGGAGATCCATTACTGATTTCAGAAATTGCGAAAACCTCTCCAACGCTATCAAAACGACACGCTTCGAAAGCTGAAATCGGTATGGTTGCGCTTGAATTTGAAAAGATCGCCGCAAAAGAAAAGCAATCTGGAATAACCCTACAGAATGGTTTATTCCAGGTCTATGTAATTTTCTCCATTCGCTCCCGACTTCGATCTGTCTATGGGATCGAGGTTGCGAATTTGATTGAAAATGAAATGAACCAGCTCGCGGACAGCATCCGCGGAAGAATAGGATGGGGAGCCCAGATATTTTTTGCCGACGATCCTTCCTGCACAAACCCTATGGGTTCGAAACCAGCGAAACCAGATGATCCATGGGGGATTAAACTGACCCTCAGCGACCTTGATGAATCACTTGAGCAGAAGGGCGAACGAATTGGGGCTGTATTGATCGTTGGCGGTCCGGAAATTGTTCCGTTCCACTTTCTGCCAAATCCGATGGATGATCCTGATACCGATATTCCTTCGGATAATCCCTACGCCACCAGAGGAAAAAACTACTTTATCCCAGATTGGCCAGTCGGTCGAATTCCTGGCGGCGCGAACGGAGACGCTCATCTAATTATCAACATGCTGCGCGTTTACCAGGCTGAACATTATGCTCAGCGCCGCAGCTTGCCCTGGAGTGAGCGTGTCAGGGAGAAGATTTCCGAATCCTGGAAGAATTTATGGCCAGCGTATCGGCGCTGTTTTGGATATACTGCAGAAGTCTGGCGACAGGCTGCGGGTGATGTATTTTCTGCCATCGCTAATCCGGCATCAATGTTCGTTTCCCCCCCTTGCGGGATTTCTAAAAATGGGGAGCTGGGAAGCTCAAAAACAAGAAAGCAAAAGAGAGAGATTCCATTCCTCTCGGGTAAGCTCGGATATTTCAATTTGCATGGAGTCATTGACGCTGCTGAATGGTTCGGACATCGTGATCTTCAGGTGGTTTCTGATAAGCCTGATTATCCTGTCGCACTGCGGCCTCAAGATATCTGTCCTAATCCGAAACATGGCCGCGTTCCATTGGTTGTTTTCAGCGAGGCATGTTTTGGCGCTCATCTGCACAACCGGTCTGTGGATCAGGCAATCTGTTTAAAATTTCTGGAGACAGGCTGCCAGGCATATATTGGATCAACGAGTATGGCTTATGGTTCTATTGCGGCGGTTGACATGGTGGCAGGTGATTTATTAGGTTACACTTTCTTTAGATTTTTAAAGAAAGGGATGCCAGTTGGAGAAGCCTTGCGCCAGGCAAAAATATATCTGGCGAGTGAGATGAATCGCCGGCAGGGATATCTAGATGGTGAAGACCAAAAGACGTTGATCTCGTTTGTTTTGTATGGAGATCCGCTTGCAGAACCCCTGAAAAAAGCAAGAGTCCCAAGGAGCATTCGTTATCAGGAAAAACCCTTGGCTGAAGTACTCACAAT
Source organism: uncultured Chloroflexia bacterium (assembly GCA_963827155.1). Classification (GTDB taxonomy): domain Bacteria; phylum Chloroflexota; class Anaerolineae; order Anaerolineales; family UBA4823; genus UTCFX2. The sequence continues at coordinate 737,980 of CAWGZV010000003.1, forward strand.
TTGTGACCGGGTTGATGCACCGGAATACTCCGGTCAAGTGCCGGCTGAGGTAATGGATGGGGTCCGCCGAGCTGTTGCAAAGTATTTGCCTGGAATGTCGGATGCGAGATTAGCATTTGTCTGTGAACATCCTCCCCACGATCGTGATCAACAGCTTGGTTCACCTATAACAGCCCAAACCAATCCTGCTGGTGTGTGGCCGCGCGCGAAGATTTCAAACGCCCCGTTCCGGAATCTTGTTACATTGAGCAAGCAGGTGGTGAAGCGCGGCGAGACCCATCCTGAGATTGCGCGCCTGACTTTGGACGAGAAAGGCAATCTGGTTAAGCTTGTAGTCTCGCGTTAATTTGGGATAAGCTTGTTTAAAATCCCCTAATCCGCATAAAAAATTCCTGCGTTTAAGTTATGGTATGATAGCTTCCTATTGTGGGCAATCTGCTCGCAATAGAGGAGTTTTTGTGAGTTCTCGTAGAGGTTTTTCTGGTTTACGTTTTATCTCTCTAGCATTCCTGCTAATTGCGATCATTCTCAGTGCGCTTCAGCTGGTTCGGTTCAGTCGAGTCCGTTCTTATCTACCTGCAGGCTTGAATGTAGCTGGGATTTCTGTTGGTGGGTTGGATCGAGGGCAAGCAGCTGAGAGGCTGATGGAGTTTTATTCTATCCCGGTGATGTTGAGGTATAACGGCGCAGGTATTCTGCTTCAGCCGTCGGTCATCGATTTTAAATTAGATGTTGAAAACATGCTTGCGCTCGCGAATCTGGAACGCACACAGAAAGTCTTTTGGGAGGATTTTTGGGACTATCTCTGGGGACGCACTGAATTTCCTACCCAAATTCCGCTCCGGGCTACATTCTCACAAGAGAGGATGCGGGCTTTTCTGGTGGACGTTGCTTCACGATATGATCAGCCTTCTGAGCCTGCCATGCCGGTGCCTGGATCTGCCAATTTCAACCCTGGCCAACCCGGCGAGGCTTTAGATATCGAAACAGCGATGCCTCAGATTGAGGCTGCATTATATTCACTCGAATCGCGTGAAGTTGAGCTTCCTTTGAAAAGGCTTGAGCCTGCTCGACCAGCATTCCAAAACCTGGAAGTGCTGCTGAAACAAACCCTCCAGGTGAATGGATTTGACGGCCTGGCAGGGATTTATTTAAAGGACCTAAGCACGAGCCAGGAGATTCACTTCGCAAGCCAGAACGGCGAAGATTACACAGTGGAACCTGATATTGCCTTCACAGCTTCCTCGATTATCAAAATCCCAATCATGGTATCTGTGTTTCGGCGAATGGGAGATCAGACTGACCAGGAAACGATGAAATTACTGGGAGATATGATCGACAAATCGGGAAATGAAGCTGCAGATTGGCTTATGGACAGGGCGATCACTGACCAGCGAGCGCCCCTGGAAGTAACCGAAGACATGCAAGCCCTGGGTTTGAAGAACACTTTTCTGGCTGGATACTTTTCCTTCGGTTCTCCGCTGCTTGCATTAATCGAAACACCGGCTAACACCCGCCAAGATATTTTCACAGATCCCGATCCATACAGCCAGACAACCCCCTCCGATATTGGGATGCTGTTGGACGATATTTACGAATGCGCCACAACCGGAGGTGGGGCATTGATGGCGGCATTTCCTGGCGAATTTACCCAGGCCGAATGCCAATCTATGAATGACTATTTGATCAAGAATCGGTTGCCGGTGCTGCTTACAGCAGGGCTGCCAGAAGCCACATCGATAGCTCACAAGCACGGTTGGGTAACCGTAAACGGGATTATCAACACTATTGGTGATGCCGGGATCATCTATACCCCAGGCGGAGACTATATTCTTGTAGTATTCCTCTACCATCCCCAACAGCTGATCTGGGATTCGGCCTCAGCCCTGATCTCTCAGCTCTCCCAGGCAGTTTATAACTTCTACAACCTGCCACAGAGTTAAGGTATAATGCGGGCGTCGCCCCCGTAGCTCAATGGACAGAGCGCCTGACTTCGGATCAGACGGTTGTGAGTTCGAATCTCGCCGGGGGCGCCTACAGGTGGGGGAATTTATGAACAAACCCCCCATATATAGGGATATGAAGAGGGGCTGTCCAAAAAGAAACGGGCAGTCCCTTCCCAATTTAAGAGAAGCATGATTTAATGGGGGAATGAAAAGGAAAGCAACTGCCCCAGTATTCAAGCCATACGTAATGAACCAGGTAGCGTTACTGCCACCGAGCTATGAAGAATTAATCCCAACAGATCACCTGGTGCGAGTAGTGAATGAAGCAGTAGAGAAGATCGATGTGAGTGCACTGATAGCGCAGTATAAGGGAGGAGGCACATCGAGCTATCATCCGAAGATGCTGCTGAAGGTACTGGTTTACGCGTATGCCGAACGGATCTATTCGTCACGGCGGATAGCTAAGGCCTTAAGGGAAAACATCCACTTCATGTGGATCAGCGGAGAGAGCCGGCCGGACTTTCGCACGATCAATGACTTTCGGGGTAGCCGGATGAAAGCAGTGATCGAAGAGGTATTCACGGCGGTACTGGAATATTTGGTGGCGTCAGGTCAGGTGAAGTTGGAGCACTATTTCTTGGATGGGACAAAGGTTGAAGCAAATGCGAACAAGCACAAGGTAGTATGGGCGAAGCGACGGGAGAATTATCATAAACGGGTGCAGGAACAGATCAAAGAGCTGCTGAAACAGATTGAGCAGGCCAATGAAGATGAGCAGTCCGAATATGGGGGGGATGATCTGGAGGAATTGGGCGGCAAAGGGCAAGATGCGGTAAACAGCGAACTGCTGAAGAAAAAGATTGACGAGCTCAACCAGAAGCTGCACAATCGAAACCAACCCAAGAAAGACACTCGACCAGCACGCAAGGTCTTGAAGAAACTCGCCGAAGATTGCTTGGTGCGACTAGAGAAATATGAGCAGCAGGAAAAGACGCTGGCTGGACGCAGCAGTTATTCCAAAACCGATCCGGATGCCAGCAGCATGCGGATGAAGGAAGATCGGGGTGCCGAAAAGCCGTGGCCAAAACCGGCCTACAACGTACAGATCGGCACGGAAGGCCAGTATGTGGTGGGATTTAGTGTTCATGGTCGAGCGGGTGATACGGCTTGCCTGATCCCGCATTTGGAAGGCATGCGCACCCATTTGGGTCGCTTACCACAAAACGTTGTGACGGACGCAGGCTATGGCAGTGAAGAAAACTACGCTTACCTGGAGCAGCACAGCTTGGGCAATTTCGTCAAGTACAACACTTTTTACCAGGATACCCATCACTTCCGAAAGCCAGAAATCATTCGCAGACACCAGTTCCGAGCCGAGAACTTTGACTATGATCCAGACCAAGATGAGTTCATCTGCCCAGCCCAAAAGCGGCTACACTTTCAGTATACTTCTCGCTATACCACTGACAATGGATATCTGAGCGATCGACGCAATTACGAATGTGACCAGTGTAGCCTGTGCCCGCTCAAACCGCTGTGTACCAAAGCCAAAGGCAACCGCAAGATTGGATCAGCTTTCGCTTACTGGAATACCGCCGGCGAGCCAGAGTAAACCTCACCAGTCAGGTAGGACAACGTCTGCGAGCGAACCGTTCCACCGATGTGGAGACGGTGTTCGGCATTGTCAAACACAATATGGGCTTCCGTAGATTTTGCAAAATCCGGAGCAAGGCGCACAGTGATTCCGGAGTAAGACGCACACCGATTCCGGGGCATGCCGCACACTGAATCCGGAGTAAGGCGCACACTTTTTACCTGATGGGGGCGAAGAGAAAACACTGGTTAATCCAATAATGTGGCAAGCTATCTCCTTCCAACCGAAGGAGGTAGATATGGCCCAGGAGCGATTAACCGTGAGGAAAATCAGAGAAATCATCCGCTTGAAGGTTGAAGCAGGGTTGTCAAACAGAGCCATCGCAGGAGCCTGCAAAGTATCGAACAGCACTGTTGGCGAATACCTGCGCCGGGCAAAGGCATCCGGGCTGAGCTGGCCGCTTCCGGAAATGGGGGAAGATGAATTGTATCGCTGCTTATTTCCAGAACGAAGGCAGGCTGTCCTCGAGAAATCCCGACCGATGCCAGATTGGGAAGAAGCGAGGAAAGAGCTGCGCCAAAAGGGGGTGACATTGCGATTATTGTGGATGGAGTACAAAGAAAAACATCCGGAAGGATATCAATACTCGCAGTATTGCGAGCACTACCAGCGCTGGAAGAAGAGCCGTGCAGAACCAAGCAAGCGCCATGAACACGTGGGTGGCGAGCAGATGCAGGTGGACTATGCCGGGGTAAAAATACCGATCACCAATCCAGAAAGCGGGGAAGTATGGGAAGCGCCTGTATTCGTAGCCGTTCTGCCTGCCAGCAATTACACCTATGCGGAAGCTCAGGCCAGCGAGAACCAGTGCAACTGGATCCAGGGACATGTGCGCACATTTTCCTACCTGGGTGGGGTGGTCCGGATTGTGACGCCGGACAACCTGAAAAGCGCAGTACGGAAGCCCAACTACTATGAGCCGGATATCAACCCTGCTTACCAGGCACTGGCTGAGCATTATCAGTTTGCCGTCCTGCCCACCCGGGTGAGAAAGCCCAAAGACAAGGGGAAGGTGGAGAATGGTGTCCAAAATGTGGAGCGCTGGGTGATTGCCCCGCTGCGAAAACGCATCTTTTTCAGCCTGCATGAAGCCAACCAGGCGCTGCGGGAACAACTGGAATGGTTCAACAACCGCACCATGCAGGCGGTCGGCCGATCGCGCCTTGCGGAGTTTGAAGAAATCGACCAGCCTAATCTGAGACCGCTGCCTGAAAGGCCATATGAATATTTCGAGCGGAAAGCTGCCCGGGTGCACATCGACTACCATGTGGAGTTCGACAAACACCTGTACTCAGTACCACATTATCTCATTCATCAAGAAGTAGAAATTCGGGCAACGGAGCGCATGGTGGAGGTGTTTCACCAGGGCAAAGTGGTGGCAATCCACCCGCGCAATTTCCGTCAAGGCCGTTTCACCACCCGGCATGAGCACATGCCCCCCAATCATCAGTTTGTGGCTCAAATCAATGCGGAACAATTGGTGCAATGGGCTGCTTCGGTCGGACCGCAAACAGCACAACTGGTTGCCTCCACCCTCAAGTCTCGCAAATTTCCCGAACAAGCCTATCGCTCCTGCCTGGGTATTCTCAACCTGGCAAAAAAGTATCCCCAACAAGCGCTAGAACAAGCCTGTCGGGCTGCCCTGGAAAACAGGATGTACTCCTACAGCGCTGTGAAAGATGAATTGGACTGGCTCAGCCAGCAGATAGATCCATCTACCCCCGAAACACTTCCCCCGCATGAAAATATCCGCGGCAACCAATATTACCAATAAGGATAAACCCCATGATTTCACAAACTCTCCTAGACAACCTACAACAGCTGCGCATACCCGCCTTCCGGGAAGGCTTGCGTGAACAATTCGGCAATCCACAATATGCCCAACTCTCTTTCGAAGAACGTCTGCTCTTGCTGGTAGAAGCGGAGTGCACCCGCCGCACAGACAACCGCATGAAGCGACGGCTGAAACTGGCTGAATTTCCTCTCCAGGCAGCTGTGGAAGACCTGGATTATTCTCCAGAACGCGGGCTGGAACGTCGCATGGTCCTTGAATTGGCCCAATGCCATTGGGTGGAAAAAGCGCTCAATGTCCTGATCCTGGGGGCCACCGGCACAGGCAAATCCTTCCTCGCCTGTTCTCTCGGGGTGGCCGCATGCAGATTAGGGTATTCAGTCCGCTATATTCGTATCCCCCGCTTTCTGCACGCTCTCGCCCGTGCTCGACAGGATGGTACCTATCTCACTTTGCTTCGGTCTCTGATGAAAATGGAGGTCCTTATTCTGGACGACTGGATGCGTGATCCGATCCTTTTGCCCGCCGCTCAGGATTTATTAGAGGTGTTCGATGACCGCTTTGGCAAAACCGCCACGATCATTGCTTCTCAGGTGCCGGTTGCAGACTGGCACGCCCGCTTCCCGGACCCAACCCTGGCGGACGCTATTCTGGATCGGTGTATCCACAACGCTTATCGCATCACTTTGGCTGGTGAATCCCAACGAAAATTGCTGGGATTCCGCTCCATGCCGCACACCTGATGTACAATATCCATGACCAGTGTTTTCTCTCCCTTACTGTGCGACATGCGCCGGATTCACTGTGCGATTTCAG